>NZ_LJIX01000001.1 GCF_001420595.1 Cytobacillus solani
AATAGCTCCATCGTGCCATGACCAATCGGCAATTTCATGATCAACTCCACACATTACAATGGAGCTACTAGAGGTCCAGATTGTTCTCTCTTCTGGCCTGCCTCTGATCATTTCGACCCAAAAACAGGGAACTAAACATTCCCTCCCAGACAATTCTACTGGTAAAGTGAAAGACCCACTGTATCCCGACCAATTCAAATTATCAACAACCACCTGCCTTCTAATCTGTTCTTTGCTTGTCTGCGTCCAACCATTCTTTATCCTTATTATTTCAAATCCTGACCTGGAGGTTCGACTAATTGTCCGCCCCACCCACACATCAGTTCCCTGTCGAAACCCGAAACCTTTTACGCCATATCCCTGATTTCCCATGGGACTAGTGCATGAACCGACAAATTGAGCATCTTCCCCTCTTGGAGTGTCACTGGGCAATCCTGCACATAAATACCCAACCCTGTAAGAGAGATCAGGCGAAATAACTAGCACAGGCCTGTTAGTTCCCGTCCAGTTGTCTCTACACACGCATTCCACTTTACCATCATTTGGATAACAAGAACATTCCTCAATATGTCCTCCACTAAAGCTGACATCTGTTTGGCCAATTATTTTGCCTTGATTTGCTTTGTATATTCTATACTGCGCCTGTCTATTGGCAGGACCGTCAGTCATTACCCAATAACAATTACCTTGAATGCAAGTACAAGATGACTCCTGAGTCCTTAATATATCTCCTGCCCAGGAGTTAACAACATCAGTAGGCACCCCTCCGTAATGGACTACTGCTACTGCTTTAGAATCTGGCCCTGTTACACCAATCGTCATCCATTTCTTGCCATCATGACAGGCTGTTGCTGACCATGCTACAGCTTCAAACCTGGCTTGATATACATTGGGTGATTGACCCACTTCGACACTCATGAGAGTTCTGAATGGGCTTCTATCCTTCACTGTTCCATTTGAGTGTTTGTCATTGAGTAGAGCTCCCTGAGTGAGGAAGAAAGTCCTGCACTCTACAGGTGAACAAGAGACGAAAGGCTCTCTTATGACAAAAATATGTCCCCTGGAGCCAACTCTTATCCCGTTGTCCTTGGAAAACGGTGCAAAGCCCTTGACATCACATATTGGTTCGGTGTTATTTATATAAGTGCCCTCGTTCCAATGCGGTACATATTCGACTACACTAGTATTGTACCATTGAGTCACTTTCTCTATCCTAACTGTTTCATTATATTCCCTCACTACAGTTCCCTTGCAGATTCCATTGTTTTCACTTTTCCCCAGGGCTAACACCGTTAATATGATGCTCACGGCATGCAGTAGAACATTGAATACAACCAACCCTAATGAAATGGAGCCAATGGTC
>NZ_LJIX01000005.1 GCF_001420595.1 Cytobacillus solani
ACAAAACTCCCGCTATATCCTGACCAATCAGTTATTGCTACTATATCTTGTTTCACTGAAAATTCACTGTCCGTTCCAGTCCACCCATTTGGATCCCAAATCATTTCAAAACCGCTCCTGGAATTAGTGCTTTTGGTTCTCCCGATCCAAACACCATTACCGTATTTAAATGAAAACCCTTTTATCCCATATGCCCCGTTGAGGGACATTGGACCACAGCTCCCTGTCCCATCGTTTGGTCGTGGATTGTCTCCGAAAACCCCACTGCAAATATACCCTATTTGATACTCCAAATTCTGATTGAAAGTTACCCACGGCCTATTTGAGCCATGCCAATTGTCCCTGCACACACACATTATTTCGCCAGAATCAGGATAACAGGAGCATTCCTCATAGTGATAATTAGGAGCATTCAATTCGACTGATTTAACTACTTTCCCTTTTTCTATTTTGAAGATCTTATATGATGCCTGTCCATTACTTGGTCCATCTGTCATTACAGTAAAGCAGGAGCCATTTACACATGCACATTCAGACTCTTGAGTCCTCAGTATGTTGTTCCTCCAACTCTTGATAGTATCTGTTATTATGCCATTGTATTTCAACACAGCCACAGCCCCATTGTCTGGACCAGAAATTCCAATTGTCAACCAACTGGTGCCATCATGGCAAGCACTTGCTGACCAAGCAACAGACTCAAACCTCGAGTTATATGGGGAGGGAGCCTCACCCACAGGACAACTCATTAGCGTTCTGTGAGGGCTCCTGTCTTTGACAGTCCCGTTGGAGTGCTTGTCATTCAATAAGGCTCCATGAGTCAAAAAGAAAGTCCTGCATTCCATGTGGGAGCATGAGATGAACGGCTCTCTAATTACAAACACATCCCCCTTGGATCCAATCCTTATACTGTTGTCTTTACTGTGTACAGCCCATCCTCTAATGGGGCAAAGAGATGAACTGCCCGTTAATGTTATTGAAGCCACAGCGTTCTCAGTAAGAAAATTAGTATTTCTGATTGGTTCAGCTTGGTGTTGATTCCCTGTTTGAATTGAATGACTGACCAATATTGAAATCATGTTCCCAATCTGCAACATTAAGCTA
>NZ_LJIX01000010.1 GCF_001420595.1 Cytobacillus solani
ACGCGTGATCAGCAAAAGCAGGGGAAACAATGCTATCAATTGTGATTTTGTTTCTGCTTATTGCAGAGAGTTCTTCTCAAAACTACACAGGAAACCCTGTGATATGCATGGGACATCATGCTGTGGCAAATGGGACTATGGTAAAGACCCTCACTGATGATCAAGTGGAAGTGGTCACTGCACAGGAACTGGTAGAATCACAGAACCTCCCAGAACTATGCCCGAGTCCTCTAAGACTAGTCGATGGTCAGACCTGTGATATCATCAATGGGGCCTTGGGAAGCCCAGGATGTGACCATTTGAATGGTGCTGAATGGGACATTTTCATAGAAAGGCCCAATGCGGTGGACACTTGTTATCCATTTGATGTGCCAGATTATCAGAGCCTAAGGAGCATACTCGCCAACAATGGGAAATTCGAGTTCATTGCTGAAGAATTCCAATGGAGCACCGTGAAGCAAAATGGCAAATCTGGGGCCTGCAAGAGAGCAAATGTGAACGATTTCTTTAACAGGCTGAATTGGCTCGTGAAGTCAGACGGGAATGCATACCCTCTCCAGAATTTGACAAAAGTAAACAACGGTGATTATGCGAAGCTTTACATCTGGGGAGTTCACCACCCTTCGACGGACACCGAGCAAACCAACCTGTACAAGAACAATCCTGGTAGGGTCACTGTATCTACCAAAACTAGTCAAACAAGTATAGTGCCCAACATTGGCAGCAGACCTTGGGTGAGAGGACAAAGTGGCAGAATCAGCTT
>NZ_LJIX01000011.1 GCF_001420595.1 Cytobacillus solani
TAGTTTGAAGATAAATGAAAGTGGAGTAGGGACAGTTAGAGGTATATCATTCCAAGGTTCAAGTACTACTAATGTAAACCATGATTCACAGTTGTATATTGGTCACTTCTATAGTCAGGTGAATACCACAAATGAGGCTACTTATGCAGAAATTGAGTTCTCGAATGAGCAAGGGGAAGCTAAGCGAATTAAACATAATCAGTACATTACCGGCTCATCAGGTAGTTCCCAAAAATTTGGGTCACTAGTGCTTTTGAGGTCGCCAGTTATAGAAAAAATAACATCAATTGAGTTATCAATACCTGATGTGAATTTCAAGTTTGCGCCAGGAACAAAAATTCAGTTATTCGGGGTGTTGTAAATGTATGAAGTTATTATTGATGAATGGGGTGAGTGGCATGTTGCAAAGAATTCTGACGGTGAAGTTACTTCAAAGTTATTGGTAACACCTTCTCAAAAGTGGAGAGACGAAAACCAGCCTGATGTTTCTGTGCCACAACTGCCTACCTTTGAAGAAAAGTTGGAAACCTTAGAGCAAGAAAAGTTAGTCTTACAACTAGCCTTGGCAGAAAGTATAGAAAAACAGGAAATAGATAAGATCAATAATCAACTAGCATTAGCTGAATTAGTAGAAACGTTAACAATGAAAGGAGTTTTATA
>NZ_LJIX01000012.1 GCF_001420595.1 Cytobacillus solani
AACGGGCTCTGACTACTTGTAGGCACACGGTTTCAGGATCTCTTTCACTCCCCTTCCGGGGTGCTTTTCACCTTTCCCTCACGGTACTGGTTCACTATCGGTCACTAGGGAGTATTTAGCCTTGGGAGATGGTCCTCCCTGCTTCCGACGGGATTTCTCGTGTCCCGCCGTACTCAGGATCCACTCTGGAGGGAACGAAGTTTCAACTACAGGGCTTTTACCTTCTCTGGCCGGCCTTTCCAGACCTGTTCATTTACCTCGTTCCTTTGTAACTCCGTGTAGAGTGTCCTACAACCCCAAGAGGCAAGCCTCTTGGTTTGGGCTAATCCCGTTTCGCTCGCCGCTACTCAGGGAATCGCGTTTGCTTTCTCTTCCTCCGGGTACTTAGATGTTTCAGTTCCCCGGGTCTGCCTTCAATACCCTATGTATTCAGGTAAAGATTCTATCCCATTACGGATAGAGGGTTCCCCCATTCGGAAATCTCCGGATCAAAGCTTACTTACAGCTCCCCGAAGCATATCGGTGTTAGTCCCGTCCTTCATCGGCTCCTAGTGCCTAGGCATTCACCGTGCGCCCTTTCTAACTTAACCTA
>NZ_LJIX01000007.1 GCF_001420595.1 Cytobacillus solani
CACTGTAACGACCCATTGGAGCACATCCATAAAGATAGACCAGCCACCATGATTGCCAGTGCTAGGGAACTCGCCACTGTTGAATAAATTGACAGTATTTGGTAAGTTCCTATTGATTCTAATTTCACTCCGCTTATTTCTTCTCTTTTTAATCTTGCTTCTTCTGAATACTGAGGGTAGTCATACGTCCCATTTCTTACACTTTCCATACATTCATTATCACATTTGTGATAGAACTCGAAACAACCATTACCCAGCTCCTTTGCATTATCCCTAAGCTGTAGTCGGACTTTGTCGTAAAGGTTCTTGACATTTGAGTCATGGAAATCTAGAGTCCTCTCATTTTCCATGAGAACTAGAAGTTCAGCATTATAAGTCCAGACATCTAGGAATCCGTCTTCCATTTTCTTGTTCAAATTCTCTATCCTCCTTTCTAAGTTATTAAATTCCCTTCCAACGGCCTCAAATTGAGTGTTCATTTTGTCAATGATCGAGTTGACCTTATTGGTAACTCCATCTATTGCCTTTTGGGTGGATTCTTTGTCTGCAGCGTACCCACTCCCCTGCTCATTGCTATGGTGGTACCCATACCAACCATCTACCATTCCCTGCCATCCTCCCTCTATAAAACCTGCTATAGCCCCAAACAGCCCTCTTTTTCTTCTCTTTTCTCTTAGAGGACTATTTCTGAGCCCAGTTGCAAGGACCAATTTGTTTGACTTCACGTATTTGGGGCATTCCCCGATGGTGAGAGGATGTATATTGTGGAATGGCATACTAGAGTTTATCGCTCCTACTGGAGTTTGACATTTGGTGTTGCAGTGGCCATATTCCACTTCACTTTTCATAATTGTTGAGTCCCCTTTCTTGACAATTTTGTATGCATATTCTGGAGCAATGAAATTTCCATTGCTCTCGAAGTGGATTGCATCATTCGGTTTTAAAATTGTCCAGAAGAAGTCCATTCTTCCACGTTGCCCGTTTACTTGGGATCTAGTAGCTATTTTTGGTACCAATCTCTGGTTTAATGTTGATGTCCCAACGGAAATATAGGTGGTTGGGTTTTTATAGAGATTTGTCTGCTCTGCTGCATTGTTGGAATGATGAATCCCCCACAGTATCAAAAGATCTTCCCGATTGGTATTATTGTAGCTTATCTTTATTGTTGGGTATGCATCGTTCTTTTTGATAAGCCATACCACATTTCTGAAAAAGGAGGGCGTTCCCTGGTATGGACAAGCTGCGCTCACCCCTAATGATGTTTCATGATTGGGCCAAGAACTCTTGGGGATGATCAGAATCTTCTCAAAATGATTTATTCTGCTCAATAGGTGTTTCAGTTCTTCATAGTCATTGAGGCTCCCTGGGTAACAGAGGTCATTGGCTGGGTTAGCCCTCTCCACTATGTAAGACCATTCCGGCACCCTGATGAATTCGTCGCACATTGGGTTTCCGAGGAGCCATCCAGCTACACTACAATCCTTTAAAACCAGAGGCTTCACTCCATTTAGATCGCAGAGCTTCCCGTTGTGTGTCTTTTCCAGTATGTCTTGGGCATGTGTAACAGTGACGTTCTTTTCCATTATCGTGTCAACCTGCTCTGTCGAGTTGTTTGCATGGTAACCAATGCAAATCTGATCACTTTTAACAAGGCTAACTATTGCAAGAAGAAG
>NZ_LJIX01000002.1 GCF_001420595.1 Cytobacillus solani
ACTAGTAGCAACAGCAAGCAATGCAGATAAAATCTGCATCGGCTATCAATCAACAAACTCCACAGAAACTGTGGACACACTAACAGAAAACAATGTCCCTGTGACACATGCCAAAGAACTGCTCCACACAGAGCATAATGGGATGCTGTGTGCAACAAGCTTGGGACAACCTCTTATTTTGGACACCTGCACCATTGAAGGGCTAATCTATGGCAATCCTTCTTGTGATCTATCGCTGGAAGGAAGAGAATGGTCCTATATCGTCGAGAGACCATCAGCTGTTAACGGATTGTGTTACCCCGGGAATGTAGAAAATCTAGAAGAGCTAAGGTCACTTTTTAGTTCTGCTAGGTCTTACCAAAGAATCCAGATTTTCCCAGACACAATCTGGAATGTGTCTTACGATGGGACAAGCACAGCATGCTCAGGTTCATTCTACAGAAGCATGAGATGGTTGACTCGAAAGAACGGCGATTACCCTATCCAAGACGCTCAATACACAAATAATCAAGGGAAGAACATTCTTTTCATGTGGGGCATAAATCACCCACCCACCGATACTACGCAGAGAGATCTGTACACGAGAACCGACACAACAACGAGTGTGGCAACAGAAGAAATAAATAGGATCTTCAAACCATTGATAGGACCAAGGCCTCTTGTCAACGGTTTGATGGGAAGAATTCATTATTATTGGTCTGTATTGAAACCGGGACAAACACTGCGAATAAAATCTGATGGGAATCTAATAGCTCCATGGTATGGACACATTCTTTCAGGAGAGAGCCATGGAAGAATTCTGAAGACTGATTTAAAAAGAGGTAGCTGCACAGTGCAATGTCAGACAGAGAAAGGTGGCTTAAACACAACACTGCCATTCCAAAATGTAAGTAAGTATGCATTTGGAAACTGTTCAAAATACATTGGCATAAAGAGTCTCAAACTTGCAGTTGGTCTGAGGAATGTGCCTTCTAGATCTAGTAGAGGGCTATTCGGGGCCATAGCAGGGTTTATAGAGGGAGGTTGGTCAGGACTAGTTGCTGGTTGGTATGGGTTCCAGCATTCAAATGACCAAGGGGTTGGTATGGCAGCAGATAGAGACTCAACCCAAAAGGCAATTGATAAAATAACATCCAAAGTGAATAATATAGTCGACAAAATGAACAAGCAGTATGAAATCATTGATCATGAATTCAGTGAGGTAGAAACTAGACTTAACATGATCAATAATAAGATTGATGATCAAATCCAAGATATATGGGCATATAATGCAGAATTACTAGTCCTGCTTGAAAACCAGAAAACACTCGATGAGCATGACGCAAATGTAAACAATCTATATAATAAAGTAAAGAGGG
Organism: Cytobacillus solani; assembly: GCF_001420595.1. Taxonomy (GTDB): domain Bacteria; phylum Bacillota; class Bacilli; order Bacillales; family Cytobacillaceae; genus Cytobacillus; species Cytobacillus solani. The sequence continues at coordinate 1,359 of NZ_LJIX01000002.1, forward strand.
CGTTGGGTTCCAATGCGGTGGAAGATGGGAAAGGATGTTTCGAGCTATATCACAAATGTGATGACCAATGCATGGAGACAATTCGGAACGGGACCTACAACAGAAGGAAATATCAAGAGGAGTCAAAATTAGAAAGACAGAAAATAGAGGGGGTCAAGCTGGAATCTGAAGGAACTTACAAAATCCTCACCATTTATTCGACTGTTGCCTCATCTATTGTGATTGCAATGGGGTTTGCTGCCTTCTTGTTCTGGGCCATGTCCAATGGGTCTTGCAGATGCAAC
>NZ_LJIX01000008.1 GCF_001420595.1 Cytobacillus solani
TGACTCCAATTTTACTCCACTTATTTCCTCTCTTTTTAATCTTGCTTCTTCTGAATACTGCGGGTAGTCATACGTTCCGTTTCTTACACTTTCCATACATTCATTATTACATTTGTGATAGAACTCGAAACAACCGTTGCCCAGCTCTTTTGCATTATCCTTAAGCTGTAGTCTGACCTTATCGTAAAGGTTCTTGACATTTGAGTCATGGAAGTCTAAAGTTCTTTCATTTTCCATGAGAACCAGAAGTTCAGCATTATAAGTCCAGACATCTAGGAATCCGTCTTCCATCTTCTTGTTTAAATTCTCTATTCTCCTCTCTAAGTTATTAAATTCCCTTCCTACGGCCTCAAACTGAGTGTTCATTTTGTCAATGATCGAGTTGACCTTATTGGTGACTCCGTCTATTGCCTTTTGAGTAGATTCTTTGTCTGCAGCGTATCCACTCCCCTGCTCATTGCTGTGGTGGTACCCATACCAACCATCTACCATTCCCTGCCATCCTCCCTCTATGAAACCTGCTATAGCTCCAAATAGTCCTCTTTTTCTTCTTCTCTCTCTTTGAGGACTATTTCTGAGTCCAGTCGCAAGGACTAATTTGTTCGATTTCACATATTTGGGACATTCTCCGATGGTGAGGGGGTGTATGTTATGGAATGGCATACTAGAGTTTATCGCCCCTACCGGAGTCTGACACCTGGTGTTGCAGTTACCATATTCCACTTCACTTCTCATAATTGTGGAGTCTCCTTTCTTGACAATTTTGTATGCATATTCTGGAGCAATGAAATTTCCATTACTCTCGAAGTGGATTGCATCATTCGGTTTTAAAATTGTCCAGAAGAAATCTATCCTGCCACTTTGCCCGTTTATTTTGGATCTAGTGGCTATTTTTGGTACCAATCTCTGGTTTAGTGTTGACGTCCCAATGGAAATATAGGTGGTTGGGTTTTGATAGAGCGTTATTTGCTCTGCCTTATCATTAGGATGGTGGATCCCCCAAAGTACCAAGAGATCTTCTCGGTTGGTATTATTGTAGTCTTTCTTTATTGTTGGATATGTATCGTTCTTTTTGATAAGCCATACTACATTTCTGAAGAAGGAGGACTTTCCCTGGTATGAACATGCTGCGCTCACCCCCATTGAGGCTTCGTGATCTGACCAAGAATCTTTGGGGATGATCTGTATTTTCTCAAAATGGTTTATCCTGCTCAATAGGTGTTTCAATTCTTCATAATCGTTGAAATTCCCTGGGTAACAGAGGCCATTGACTGGATTGGCCTTCTCTACTATGTAAGACCATTCTGGTACATTGATGAATTCGTCACACCATGGGTTTCCGAGTAGCCATCCTGCTACACTACAATCTTTTAAAATCAGAGGCTTCACCCCATTTAGATCGCAAAGCTTCCCGTTGTGTGTCTTTTCCAGTATGTCTTGGGCATGTGTAACAGTAACGTTCTTTTCCATTATTGTGTCAACCTGCTCTGTCGAGTTATTTGCATGATATCC
>NZ_LJIX01000009.1 GCF_001420595.1 Cytobacillus solani
ATGATGCCCCGAAGCTAAACCAAAGTATCACATCTTTGTAGCCGCTGCTTAGTTTGACTGGGTCAATCTGTATTCTGCTTTGCATTGCCTCTTCCCTGTATTTTCTGTGATCATAGGTGTTATTTCTAATACTGGCCATACAGTCATCATCACACTTGTGAAATATTTCAAAGCAACCAGTGCCATCTTCTTCAGCATTCTCTCTCAGCTGTCTTTTCACTCGTTCGTACAGTTTGTCCATTTCTGAATCAGCCAGATCAATTGTATGCTGGTTCTCCATTGCTACCAAGAGTTCAGCATTGTATGACCACACTTCTGTTATAGAATCTCTGGTCCAATTTATCACATTACCGATTTGCTTCTCTACCTCATTGAATTCATTGTCTATCAACTCAAATTGTTGGTTGGTTTTTGCTATAAGCCGGTTTAATTTCCCTGTTATTTGATCAATTGCCGATTGAGTGCTTTTGTAATCTGCAGCAGTTCCCTCTCCCTGTGCATTCTGGTGTCTGAAACCATACCAACCATCAATTAGGCCTTCCCATCCATTTTCAATGAAACCCGCTATAGCACCAAATAGGCCTCTCCCCTTTGGAATCTCAGGAACATTCTTCATCCCTGTTGCCAGCAGCAGACTCCTTTGCTTAACATATCTCGGACATTTTCCAACTGCCCTGCTATCTATGTTCTGAAATGGCAAGTTACTTATTATTGTCCCACCACTATGATAGCAGTCCCCTTCACAATTGGCATCAACCTGTACTCCACTCTGGATTCCCATAGATTTTCCTCTCAGGAAGCTTGCACGGTCTGGAGCTATGAAAGCCCCATTGAAACTGAAAGTGACTGTATCATTGGGATTTAGCATTAGCCAATGAAAGTCAATTCTTCCAGATATACCATTAACTTGTGGTCTCGCTCCTGGACTCGGTACAAAAGATTGTTGATAATTAGAACTCCCAACTGTCACCAGTTTGTTTCCACTCCCATATAGCTTGGTTTGCTCTGCAGTTGAAACGGAATGATGGATCCCCCATACTATTATAGCTGGGCTTTTTCTTGTATTTTTATATGACTTAGTCATCTGCGGGAATGCAGCATTATCTGTGTTTGACAGGAGCCATTTCATTTCTGCATAGAATGAAGATCCTGATCTCCTACATGCACTGGTTACTCCATTAGTTCTTATTCCATTGTATGTAAATCCCATTGCTTCCTTGTCAATTCCGCCTGATTCTCTGAGAATTTGCCTCAGAGCTTCTTCATTCACGAATTTCCCAGGATAACAGACATCACTTCCTTCTCGCCTCTCAATAATTAAATCGGCCGAAAATTCTAGGAATTGGTCACATTGAGGTGGTCCAGTGATTGTCCCCAGGAGTCCACATTGACCGAGGTCAACTGTCCTTTTCCCCTTTGAGCAGATCCTGGGGATGTTTGTTCG
>NZ_LJIX01000004.1 GCF_001420595.1 Cytobacillus solani
ATAAAGAGTAAGATTAGCTCTTAAGTTTTAATACTTGAATTAACGTTGACGTTTTTTGTTCGTTCAGTTTTCAAAGAACAACTTCTTTTTATTCGCAGTTAAGCGACTTAACAAATATATCATTTATCATTTCTAGTGTCAATAACTTTTTAAAGTTATTTCAACTATGTCGTGGTGACGACTTTTAATATATTACCACCTAGTAATTATACAGTCAATACTTTTTTTATAAAAAATTGGACAGCTCATTAAAAAATCAGCTGTCCATTAAATAACCCAGGTTTGAATAGCTACTAATGCAAATAAACCAGGAATCCCTAAAAAACCGGAAATAGAAGATGTAATGAGATTTATAGGTACGTGGATGCCAAATTGATTGCCGAACGCATTTAAAAAGAACAAAAAAAGTGCGCCAATAAGTAATTTAATTACGCCCTGTCCAATAAATCTTACTGGCTTTAGAGGGGCTCCAATAAATAAAAGTAAAATAATTAATCCTCCTAATATGGAGATTACTACAACAGGCTCCAACAAAAAGTCCTCCTCTCAAGATACTTGTACTTTCATATTATGATATGCAAGTACAAATAAGACCTAGAAAGAAGGACATGCTTATTTATTTTCTTATCGTTATCTTTCTTTTCCTCACTTCTTTAAAAAGAAAGAAATATTTCGCTTCAGCAATCTTTGCCTGGCTGATTGCTTCTGCGGACGGGTCGAAGCTTTTTTCTAGCAGCTGCCGCTGACTATTCCAAGAATTCTTCAAGTCATTCACTTTTTCTAATAGCTGATCATCAAATTCCTTCCGAAGCCAGCCTTTTTTGCGAAATAACATCTATTCCGCCTCCATCTATTCTTAAACTTCTCTTCTTCCTTCTAATGCTTTTGAAAGTGTCACCTCATCAGCGTATTCAAGATCTCCTCCAACTGGCAGACCATGGGCTATACGTGTGGCACGAATACCTGATGGCTTTAAGAGTCTCGAAATATACATCGCTGTTGCTTCTCCCTCAATATTAGGGTTTGTTGCAAGGATAACCTCTTGCACTGTATCATCTTGCAGTCTCTTTAAAAGACTTGGAATATTAATATCCTCTGGACCAATGCCATCCATCGGAGAGATAGCTCCTTGAAGAACATGGTACAAACCATGATATTCTTTCATTTTCTCCATTGCAATCACGTCTTTTGGATCTTGAACCACACAAATAACCGTTCGATCCCTCTTTTGATCCTCACATATATAGCAAGGATCTTGATCTGTGATATGACCGCAAACGGAGCAGTACGTTAAATTCCTTTTTGCATTGACTAAAGCCTTTGCAAAATCGAGTACAGTGTCTTCCTTCATACTTAGTACAAAAAAAGCCAGACGAGCGGCCGTTTTCGGGCCGATACCTGGCAATTTCATAAAGCTGTCAATCAGCTTTGATATCGGTTCAGGATAATGCATATCTATTCCTCCTAGAAAAGCGTAAGCGCCTTGGTCATCGCCGTACAAACGCAGAAGGGCCGGTTCTTTCGATAAAGGAGACACCATGAACGATAGCGAATAGATGTCGACTTATCGTAGGGAGCGGACCTAAAGTTTTGTAGGCGATAGGACGCTTGTGCTAGACAATTCAGTCTTAGAACATTCCTGGGAGATTCATCCCTTTAGTAAATTGACCCATTGTATTATTTGTTAATTCATCTGCCTTTTTCAAAGCATCATTAGTTGCAGCCAAAACAAGATCTTGAAGCATTTCAATATCTTCAGGGTCTACAACATCTTCCTTGATATTTACCTCAAGCACCTCTTTATGTCCGGAAACAACAACTGTAACCATTCCGCCTCCAGCTGTTCCTTCAATTCTTTCTTCACCTAGCTTTTCTTGAGCTTCTGCCATCTTTTTTTGCATTTTCTGCATTTGCTTCATCATATTTTGCATATTTCCCATTCCACGCATCGTCTTTTCCTCCAATAATTATTCTTTAATTTCTATTAAACCTTCTCCAAATAACTTCATAGCCTCTGAAATCAGAGGTTCTTCCTCCATCTGGTTTATACTACCATCAGATTCGCCATCGTGCTGTGTATGAAGGAAATCTTCCCTGATTTTTTGCCATTGTTCATCAGGGACCCCTGCAATGTGCATTCGCTTCCCTAATATCTCATGCATTATATTTGCTAATGTTTCTAAAAACTTTGCATTGTCCATCGCCATTTGGCAATGAATCTCATATTTAAATTTAATAATGAAGGCACTTTGAGATGCTGCTACAGGCTCCGCTTCATTCAATAAGGCTGCTTGTGATCGCATTTGATTATGAACAAGCCGATTGAGCATATCGCCCCACTGACTCTTGATAGCCTTCAAGTCATCTTTTGTCGCTTGCTTTAGTATTTCATTGATTTTACCAACGGGAACTTGAAATCCTTTTCTCGAGCTTCTTTGTGGTTTCTTTTGAACAACCGGTTGGGCTTCATCGTTCACAGTAAGCCCATTTCTTTTTAAATCGCTTATCTCTTGTTCAAGCTGGTTAATTCTATTCAGTAATGGTTGAATATCACCAGTTGGTGTTGCCTGTAATCCTCCTTCAAGCTGACAAAGTTTAACAATTGCAACTTCAAGGAAGATTCGTGGATGATTCGTCCACCGCATATCTTGTTGTGCCTTATTTAATACATCGATTAATTTATAAAGCTCTTCTGGTTTTACTTTTTCTGCAAGAGTCTGGAATTCATCATCAAGCATGACTCTTTCTAACGATTCTTCTAATCTTGGTGCAGCTTTAAAAAGCAGCATATCTCGATAATAAAGAATAAAATCCTCTATAAATCGGGCAGGATCTTTTCCATGAAAAAGCAGTTCCTCAAGATATTCCAAACCGGCTGCAGCATCCCTTTCAAGAACTGCATTTGCTAACTTATTAAGAAAACCTTGTGATACAGCACCTGTGACAGTTAAAGCATCTTCAACAGTTACCCGATCCTCGCTAAAGGAAATGGCTTGATCGAGTAGGCTTAATGCATCACGCATCCCGCCATCAGCCGCTCTAGCTACAATTTGAAGGGCTTGCCCATCACATTGAACACCAGTCTCCTCGACAATTAGCTGCATTCTGCCTACAATTGCCTGTGCCGTAATGCGTTTAAAGTCAAATCGCTGGCATCTAGAAATAATCGTAAGCGGGATCTTATGCGGCTCTGTAGTAGCCAAAATAAAAATGACATGCCTTGGAGGCTCTTCCAGTGTTTTTAACAGTGCGTTAAAGGCGCCAATGGAAAGCATATGTACTTCATCAACAATGTAGACCTTATATTTCACTGATGTCGGTGCATACTTCACCTTGTCGCGAATATCCCTTATTTCTTCTACACCATTGTTTGAAGCGGCATCGATTTCAATCACATCTGGAATCGAACCATCTGTAATTCCTTTACAAGATGCGCATTCATTGCACGGCTCATTCACCGGGGCCCTTTCACAGTTAACGGCTTTTGCTAAAATTTTCGCCGCACTTGTTTTTCCAGTTCCTCTTGGACCAGAAAATAAATAAGCATGCGATATTTTTTGCTGAAGCAGGGCGTTTTGCAATGTCTTCGTTACATGCTCCTGTCCAACAACATCTATAAAGCTTTGTGGCCGCCAAACGCGATATAAAGCCTGATAACTCATCGACACGCCCCCTTCCTGTGCACTCTCCAACCATTATAACGTATCCCTGTTCTTTTTTAAAAGGAAACAAATAAAAAACTCATCTCAAATGAGATGAGTTTCATTTATAATAGTTAAACTGCCGTGCACCTTCCGTCGACTGACGCCCATAAGCGTTACTTAAGCAGTTAGCTCGGCCCAGGCAACCCTGCGGCACATGAGAGTGTCCACTTAATGCTGCTTCCTTCCGGACCTGACATGGTTCATGGATTCCCATTGCGCAGGACCCAGGCGTCAACACCACTTACTTAAGGCAGGCCCTACAGGACATCAGCCTCGGGAAGGGATTCAGCCTCGCTAGAGCGGATTGCGAGTACAGGGCACCGCTACCTCCCCACCTAGCACGGCAAAGTTGAAACCATATTTAGGTGTCACCCGAGTGACACAATATAAGTATACTAATATCATTTGTAAAAATCAATGCCTAACCATTGTTAATTCCTTCATCTATCTCCAATTGCTTCTTTCGTTGTTTCTTTTCTTCTTTCTTACGCAAACGCAGTCCTTTAAAAAAAGCAGATAGAAGCTCGCCACATTCTTTTTCTAACACTCCAGATACGACTTCACTCTGATGATTAAACCGATCATCTTGAAGCAAATTCATAAATGTGCCTGCACATCCGCCTTTTGGATCCTTTGCACCATAAACTACCTTTTTTATTCGAGAAAGCATGATAGCTCCAGCACACATCGGGCAAGGTTCAAGTGTCACGTACAAAACGGCATCTTCTAGTCTCCATGTTCCAAGTGATTGACATGCTTGATCAATAGCCATCAGTTCTGCATGAGCAATCGAGCTTTGGTTATGTTCCCTTAAATTATGTGCACGTGCAATAATTTCCCCATTCAGCACAATAACTGAACCAATCGGAACTTCCATTATTTCTTGTGCTTTTTTAGCCTCTTTTATTGCTTCTATCATGTATGTTTCATTTTGGTCTACATTTTGCAGCATCCTTCTCATTCCTTTTGCTTATTCCTCTATAAATTATATCATTTCTTTTTTCTCTCATTCATAAAATGTTGTAATGACTATTTTCTGATCAGACCATTTATTCAATTGCTGCCCCATTCGGTTTAATCTAGGAGGGAATAACTTGCAAATTCATGTTGTTCAGCCAAACCAATCCTTATATGGGATTGCACAAGCCTATGGTTCGAGCGTTAGTGATATTGTAGAAGCCAATGAACTTCCGAATCCAAACAATCTTGTAATCGGTCAAACTCTTGTTATTCCAATTATTGGCCAATTTTACTGGGTCCAATCTGGTGATAGCTTATATTCAATTTCTAGAAAATTCGGCCTTTCTTTTCAACAGCTCGCTGCTGTTAACGGCATTTCTGTTAATCAGCCTCTTCAAATTGGGTTTCGGCTTTATATTCCTCCCCGCCCGAAAACAGAAGCAGAGTTCAATGCCTATGTAGAACCGAGAGGTACAACGGTTGCTCCTAATTTAGAAGCTAGTGCAAGAGAAGCTGCACCGCATTTAACATACTTAGCACCCTTCAGCTTCCAAGTGCTCCGTGATGGCTCACTGAAGGAACCACTTCTTAACAATTTCCCTGCTATTTCTCGTGCAAATAACAATGTATTAATGATGGTCATTACAAATCAGGAGAATGATCAATTCAATGCTGAACTTGGGCAAATTCTTTTAAACAATATGCCAATTCAAGAGCGATTTCTAAACAATATCGTAACTACAGCAAAGAAATACGGTTTTAGGGATATCCATTTTGACTTCGAGTTTCTGCGCCCAGAAGACAGGGAAGCGTATAATCAATTCCTTCGAAAAGCAAAAGCACGCTTCCAGCAAGAGGGGTGGCTGATTTCTACAGCTCTTGCACCTAAGACAAGAGCAGATCAGCCTGGAGAATGGTATGAAGCACATGATTACAGAGCACACGGAGAGATTGTCGACTTTGTTGTTATCATGACATATGAATGGGGGTATAGCGGGGGTCCAGCTATGGCTGTTTCTCCAATTGGACCAGTAAGAGATGTAATCGAGTATGCAATAAGTGAAATGCCTTCTACAAAAATTATGATGGGGCAAAATTTATACGGCTATAATTGGACACTGCCATTTGTGCAAGGTTCAATAGCTAGAGCAGTCAGTCCCCAGCAGGCAATTCAGATTGCAGCAAACAACAATGCAGCTATCCAATATGATTATACAGCCCAAGCACCATTTTTCCGCTATACAGACAGTGAAGGAAAGCAGCATGAAGTTTGGTTTGAAGATGCTAGGTCCATTCAAGCTAAATTTAATTTGGTGAAAGAACTCAACTTAAGAGGAATGAGCTATTGGAAGCTTGGTCTATCCTTTCCGCAAAACTGGCTCTTAATCACAGAAAATTTCAACGTGGTAAAGAGAGCTTAACAAAAATCACAATATTCTTCCCTACTAACAGCTGGCCATACGCACAGCTGTTTTTTTCATTGCCCTCACACATTGAAATTCCATATCCCTCCCACCTAATAGTGTGATAAAATATCTTTTGTGTCATTAATGAACGATAGAGTCCTAACGGATACAATTTTATTAGATAGAAAAGTAAAAAGCGAAAGAGTAGGAGGGCAATCTATGGGGGGAACACCTTTTATTACTGTAGAGGGGCCAATAGGTGTCGGAAAAACATCTCTTGCCAAAGAGATAGCCGAACAGTTTCAATTTGCATTATTAAAAGAAATTGTTGATGAGAATCCATTTTTAGGGAAATTTTATGAGGACATTGAAGAATGGAGTTTTCAAACAGAAATGTTTTTCCTTTGCAACCGATATAAACAGCTAGGTGATATAAACAATCACTTTTTAAATAAAAATAAATCTGTTGTTGCAGATTATCATATATTGAAAAATTTAATATTTGCTGGTCGTTCACTAAATACAGTCGAATACCAGAAATATTTAAAAATCTATGAAATATTAACAAGCGATATGCCTAAGCCAAATGTGGTCATATATTTGCATGCCAGCCTTGAAACACTCTTAACCCGCATTAAGCTTAGAGGACGAGAGATTGAAAAAAATATTAGCCCTTTATATTTAGAGCAATTATCCATTGACTATGATAATGCTATAAATGACTTTGAAGCAAAACACCCGGACATTCCAGTACTGCGATTCAATGGCGATCATCTGAATTTTGTAAAAAATAAAAATGACTTATCTTATATACTTGATACGCTATCCACATTATTGAAAAAGAGGAGCATTCAATCATGAATTTAAGAAATAAATATGAGATCCCGGCAAACTCAGTGATTACCATTGCTGGAACAGTTGGGGTCGGGAAATCTACCATGACAAATGCACTTGCCAAAGCCCTTAACTTTCGCACATCGTTTGAAAAGGTTGATACAAATCCTTACTTAGATAAATTTTACGCTGACTTTGACCGTTGGAGCTTCCATTTGCAAATTTACTTCCTTGCAGAGCGCTTTAAAGAACAGAAACGTATCTTTGAATACGGAGGAGGCTTTATTCAAGACCGATCCATCTATGAAGATACAGGCATTTTTGCTAAGATGCATTTTGAAAAAGGGACCATGTCAAAAACTGATTACGAAACATATACAAGCCTTTTCGACGCAATGGTTATGACGCCTTATTTTCCACATCCGGATCTCCTTATCTATCTTGAAGGTTCTTTGGACGATATCCTTTCTCGGATTCAAGAAAGAGGCCGTCCTATGGAACAGCAGACACCGATTGCCTATTGGGAAGAAATGCATCAGCGCTATGAAAACTGGATTAATACATTTAATGCATGCCCTGTACTAAGGCTTAATATTAATGATTATGATATTATCAATCATGAAGATTCAGTTGAACCCGTTGTCGAACGGATCTCAGACTTTTTACGGCAAACACAATTATTAAAAAAATAGTCGCCACTACTGGCGACTATTTGCTTTATTAAGCATAAAAAAGAATAAAAAAACCGTTACAGCTCTTGTAACGATTTTATCTCCAATTTATGCGCATGTTAGATGTCAATTTAAATGGAGGAGGAAAGGGGATTCGAACCCCTGCGCGGTTTGACCCGCCTGTCGGTTTTCAAGACCGATCCCTTCAGCCGGACTTGGGTATTCCTCCGTATCGACAAGAAATACTATATCATTAAATTAATACGAAGTCAACGTTATTTTTAATATATTTTCTGAGCGGGTTTGACCCGCTCAGAACTGATACTTACTCCGGTTTAATAACATCCCTGTTTCCCATATATGGACGTAATACTTCTGGAATAATTACACTTCCATCTGCCTGCTGATAATTTTCTAAAATAGCGGCAACCGTACGGCCGATCGCAAGGCCAGACCCATTCAATGTATGGACAGCTTCAGGCTTGCCCTTCGGCTCGCGGCGGAATCGAATATTCGCACGCCTTGCTTGGAATGCCTCAAAATTACTGCAAGAAGAAATCTCCCTATATGTGCCATAGCTTGGGATCCAAACCTCAATATCATACTTCTTAGCGGCAGTAAAGCCAAGATCACCTGTACACATGCGGAGCACACGATACGGAAGACCCAATAGCTGTAAAACCTTTTCGGCATTCTTGGTTAGCTTTTCCAATTCATCATAAGAATCTTCAGGTTTTACAAATTTCACAAGTTCTACTTTATTAAATTGATGCTGACGAATGAGCCCTCTCGTATCACGTCCAGCAGATCCTGCTTCAGAACGGAAACATGCACTAAATGCTGCATAATTAATAGGCAGATCCTCAGCACTTAAGATTTCATCCCGATGCATATTTGTAACTGGTACTTCGGCAGTTGGAATTAAGAAGTAGTCTTCATTTTCAATCAGGAATGCATCCTCTTCAAATTTTGGAAGCTGCCCTGTACCTGTCATACTTGCACGATTCACTAAGTATGGCGGCAAGACCTCCTTATATCCATGTTCTTCTGTATGAAGATCGAGCATGAAGTTGAACAATGCACGTTCCAATCGCGCCCCAAGCCCTTTGTAGAATACAAAGCGGCTTCCCGTTACTTTCCCTGCACGTTCAAAATCAAGAATTCCTAAATCATCGGCAACATCCCAATGTGGCTTTGGATCAAAATCAAACTCGCGAATTTCTCCCCATGTCCAAGCTTCCTCATTATCATCTTCAGTCTCCCCAACTGGTACACTTTCATGCGGAATATTTGGGATGCTTAGCATTAAATGCTCTAATACCTCTTCTACTTCCCTTAATTCATCGTCAAGCTTTTTTATTTCATCGCCTACTTCTCTCATCTCCGTGATTAAATGATCTGCATCCTGCTTCTCACGCTTTAAGACCGCCACTTGCTGTGAAACCTCATTTCTTTTACTCTTCAGCTGTTCTGCTTCTACAATTAATTCACGGCGTCTTCCATCAAGCTCTTCGAATTTTCCTAAATCCCCAAGATCCTCTCCACGGTGCTCTAGCTTCTTTTTCACTTCTTCAAAATTTGCTCTTAAATACTTAATGTCTAACATAAATAATTCCTCCTTTTTAAATAAAAAATCATCATGCCATTTTCGATAAAAACCCTAATTTAATTATCCGCAGCAACACAAAAAACTCCCGTCCCCAAAAAAGGGACGAGAGTTACCCGCGTTGCCACCCTAGTTGAAAGCATAAGCTTTCCACCTTAAAATAATAACGGTTTTAACCGAAAGTAATTACTAACCTAAAGCGGCTTTCCATACTTTACTCGAGGATGGATTCACAAGCAGCATTCACCGATTTCCACCAGCCATCGGCTCTCTAAAGAATGAATAACCTGTTACTATTTCCTCTCATTGCTTTGAACTATTAGAATTTAAGTAATTCATAATTTACTACAATTATAAACGATTTGCAACCATATTATTCAAATATTTACTTTTTTGCTTCTTTAACCATGTTAATAAAATAACCAGTTAAACGGTGATCATCCGTTAATTCGGGATGAAATGAACAGCCAAGAATATTTCCTTCACGGGCAGCCACAATACGCTCCTTATGCTTAGCTAGGATCTCCACATTTCCTCCAGCTTGTACAATATGCGGTGCGCGGATAAAGACGGCTTGAAAATCTTCTGCAACACCCGCAATATCTAAATCAGCTTCAAAGCTTTCTTTCTGACGTCCAAATGAATTTCTTTCGACCTTCACATCCATAACACCAATATGCGGTTCATCGTAACCGACAATATTTTTTGCTAATAAAATCAAGCCTGCACAAGTCCCAAACATTGGCTTGCCTAACTCAGCAAATTCTTTCAGACTCCTCATAAAGTCATATTTATCAATCAATTTACGCATTGTGGTGCTTTCTCCACCAGGGAGAATTAGACCGTCTATTTCATCCAATTGTTCTTTACGTTTAATGACAATAGCTTCTGCACCGCATGCCTCGATAGATATTACATGTTCCCTTACGGCACCTTGAAGGCCAAGAACTCCAATTTTAATCATTCAGTATTCTCTCCTTACCAGCCGCGCTCCTGCATACGAGCTTCCGGAGCTAATGATGAAATTTCAATCCCTTTCATTGGAGCCCCAAGCTCTTTTGAAAGCTCTGCAATCAATTTATAGTCTTGATAATGGGTAGTTGCTTCAACAATTGCTCGAGCAAATTTAGCTGGATTTTCTGATTTAAAAATACCTGACCCTACAAAGACTCCGTCTGCACCAAGCTGCATCATAAGAGCAGCATCAGCAGGGGTTGCTACGCCGCCTGCAGCAAAGTTAACGACTGGTAGACGCCCAAGGTTCTTAATTTCAAGAAGAAGCTCGTACGGTGCTCCTAGCAGCTTAGCTTCTGTCATAAGCTCATCTTCATTCATTCCTACAACCTTACGAACTTGTGCATTTACCTTACGAATATGGCGGACGGCTTCTACAATATTTCCAGTTCCTGGTTCACCTTTTGTACGAAGCATAGTTGCACCTTCACCGATACGGCGTGCAGCCTCACCTAGATCACGGCATCCACAAACAAAAGGAACAGTATATTCTCTTTTATTTAAATGGTACTCCTCATCTGCTGGAGTTAATACTTCACTTTCATCTATGTAATCTACACCCATAGCCTCAAGTACTCGCGCTTCTACAATGTGACCAATACGTGCCTTAGCCATAACTGGAATTGTGACTGCATTCATAACTTCCTCGACAATGCGAGGATCAGCCATTCTCGCTACGCCGCCTGCTGCACGAATATCTGATGGAACTCTTTCCAATGCCATTACTGCAACCGCACCAGCTTCTTCAGCAATTTTCGCTTGCTCGGCATTAACGACATCCATGATGACGCCGCCTTTTTGCATTTCTGCCATTCCTCTTTTTACTCGATCTGTTCCTGTCTTCATTGTGCTCCCCCTTTGTCTTATACCATCAGCCATGGATGGGTGATTCAATAAAAAAATGCGGGCAAGGAAAATATTTCATTAAATCAATCGGAATAATTACCTTTCCCTAATGAAAATAAACAACAAAAAGGGTTTCCTGTCAAGACAGGAAACCCTTTTTGTTAAAACCAGCCTTTTACTGTTGAAGAAATACTGCCCCAGACATTTCCGAAGAAGCTGCCTATTCCGCGCATCATCAGCACAAACCAGTTCGCTTTTTCAACATCATCAGCAGCGACAACATCGACTTGAATATTTTTTTGTCCATCTTCAGTTAAAAAGTTTAATGCTTGTCCATCTTCTGCTTTTATTGTTAATGTACCAATCTTTTCTCCCTTTTTGATTGGTGCTGTCAACTCACCTTTATCGTTTAGCTTCTTTTTATCTAAAACGAGCTTAGGCTTATAATTTTCTTTTTCTCCATTCTTCACAACCATTGTAATCGGTTCTTTTGTTTGAATCTTTACCTTATCCTCTTTCCCTTTAGTTACAGGTAACGTTTTTTTCCCTTTTACCTGATAATTTTCAGGATATAATTCTTCTTTACTATAGTTGCCAAAAGCATAATCAAACATTTTTCTTGTTTCATCAAAACGAACCTTTTTATTTGTGTTATTTCCCTTTTCATCTTTGGCATTCATGATCACGGTAATGTAGCGCGTACCATTTCTCTCCGCAGTGCCCGTGAAGCATAGCCCTGCAAAGTCAGTCGTTCCAGTCTTCAAACCATCTACACCCTCATAGCCATAAATAAGAGATGGAAGCATCCAATTCCAATTTTCCATTTGAATCATGTCATCCGTACCTTCACGGAATTTCATTTTTGGTGTGCTTGCAGTTTCAAGAACCTCTGGAAAATCACTAATCAAACGTGAAGCTAGCTTTGCTGTCGCTCTAGGAGACATAACGTTTTCATCTTCAAGATTTCCAGTATGGTGAAAACCTTTTAAATCTGAGTTGTTTAATCCTGTAGAGTTAACAAATTTATAATCCTGCAATCCTAACTGTTCTGCCTTTTTATTCATCATTTTAACGAAATTGGCTTCTGAACCAGCGATTGTCTCAGCAATCGCAATCGTTGCCCCATTTGCTGAATAAATTGTCATTGCTTGATATAATTCACGAATACTATATTTTCCATCTCTGCGTAATGGAACATTCGATAAACGCGGGTAATCTTGAGATACTTTATAAACGTATTCATCTACTGCGTATTCCTGATCCCACTTTACACGTCCTTCTTTAATCGCTTCAAGCAGCAAATACTCAGTCATCATTTTTGTCATACTAGCAATGCCGAGTACTTGATCGGGATTTTTAGCATACAGCACTCTTCCTGTTTCTGCCTCTACTAAAATAGCACCATCTGCATTTATATTTAATATATCCTCTGCATGCGCTCTATTTAAACTCGGGAAAATTCCTAATACCATTATTAACACAAGGAAACTAGCAACATATTTACGATATTGTTTTATTTTCAATATAAAGCCCTCCAACATATTAGTACACTTTTGTTATTTTAACATAACTCACCCATAAAAAATAGGCAGATGAATTACCTATTTAGAAAAGCGGATGTGTCTCGCATAGAGGCGTATGGACTGGAGGGTTCTAATCCAGTTGCGGCTCCTAGCTCGAGGCCATAAGATGGACTGCTGCGTGGCTAAACAGTCACCTCACTATTTGATGGTAAAAGAAACACAAAGAGCACGAATGTTCCATGTTTCTTAGTGTAGTGAAGAGTACTAGACGCTGAGCGCTCATACTCGTGCAATGCTATCAAGGCGTTCCTTGTAGAGCTAGATAGTTTCTTTTTTTTAATTACAAATAAAAAAGCAGAGAAGAAATTTCTCCCCTGCTTTCATATGATTACATTGAATAATTGGGTGCTTCTTTCGTAATTTGCACATCATGTGGGTGACTTTCTCTTAATCCTGCACCAGTCATTTTTACAAATTGAGCATTTTCTCTTAAATCTGTTAAGTCCTTTGTACCACAATATCCCATTCCTGAACGCAATCCGCCAACAAGTTGATAGATCGTGTCTGAAAGAGGGCCTTTGTAAGGCAGGCGGCCTTCAATTCCTTCTGGAACAAATTTCTTATTATCCTCTTGGAAGTAACGATCCTTAGAACCTTTTTCCATGGATGCAACAGATCCCATTCCACGATATACCTTAAAACGACGGCCTTGGAAGATTTCCGTTTCTCCAGGACTTTCTGATACACCAGCTAGTAAGCTTCCTAGCATTACCGCGTGTCCGCCTGCAGCAAGTGCCTTAACAACATCGCCTGAGTACTTAATTCCGCCATCAGCAATAATTGTTTTTCCATGCTTCTTCGCTTCTGTTGCACAGTCATAAACAGCCGTTATCTGTGGAACACCTACACCTGCAACTACGCGTGTTGTACAAATGGAACCAGGACCAATTCCCACCTTTACAATATCAGCTCCTGCTTCAATCAAATCCTTTGTCCCTTCGGCAGTAGCGACATTCCCAGCGATAATAGCCAAATCAGGGTAGGTGCTGCGGATTTCACGAACTGTATCTAAAACACCTTTTGAGTGTCCATGAGCAGTATCAAGTACAATCACATCAACTTGAGATTTAACAAGCATCTCAACTCTTTTCATTGTATCCTTCGTAACACCAACAGCAGCTCCCACTAATAGACGCCCATGTTGATCTTTTGCAGAGTTAGGAAACTCAATGACTTTTTCTATATCCTTAATGGTAATTAACCCTTTTAGAATGCCATTACTATCTACTAAAGGTAGCTTTTCAATTTTATACTTTTGAAGAATTTTTTCAGCTTCAGCTAATGTTGTACCAACAGGAGCTGTAACTAAATTCTCTTTTGTCATTACATCTGAAATAATGATTGAGAAATCAGAGATAAAACGAAGATCACGATTTGTTAAGATACCAACAAGCTTTTGCTCTTCTTGATTGTTAACAATCGGAACACCGGAGATGCGGTATTTCCCCATCAAATGTTCTGCATCGAAAACTTGTTGTTCTGGGGTGAGGAAAAATGGGTCTGAGATAACGCCGCTTTCTGAACGTTTAACTTTATCTACCTGTTCAGCTTGCTGTTCAATGGACATATTTTTATGAATAATGCCAAGTCCGCCTTGACGAGCCATTGCAATTGCCATATCCGCTTCAGTAACTGTATCCATTCCTGCACTAATAATCGGGATGTTAAGCTTTACATTTTCCGTTAATTGGACACTTAAATTCACATCTCTTGGAAGAACCTCTGATTTGGAAGGAACAAGCAATACATCATCAAATGTTAAACCTTCTTTTACAAATTTACTTTCCCACATCTTTTTTACCCCCTAGACTCGAAAATATTATTAGTAGGTTATCAATTGGACAAAATACTGTCAAGATAACTTTAATATGTTAGATTTTTCTAATAATTACGGAGGGATATTTTTTATGTCTACATACACAAATTGGAACTCATTTCTTCCCTTTTTTTCGGCAAGCTCTACTCAAGACTATTTAAAGAACTGTTATCAGCAACGAAATCTTGAGAGGGCCGAAATTAATAGTTATGAAAAAAGCTATCCCTTTATATATTATCTTGAACATGGACAAATATATTACAAACAAGCAGAATTAGCCCCATTAATCATACAGCCAATCCTTCTTTTTTATGGATTTGTTCATTTAATCAAAGCATGTATATTAACAATTGATCCTAACTATCCTGAAACAACATCGGTTTTGGCACACGGTGTTTCCACAAGAAAAAAAAAGAAACAACAATACCAATTTTTTCAGGATGAAGTAAAGATTCAAAAAAGCGGGCTTTTTCCATACATGGCTGAGAAAATGTTTCACATGAAACAGTTAGAAGGGGAAAAAGCGACAATGGAAGAATTACTTATGCAAATACCTGAACTAAATTCATTCTTTTCTAGACTCGAAGGGAAAAATACTTTTTTACAAATAAATAAACAAAAAGATCTATTATCAATATCGAAATGTATTTTAGATGAATACCACATGACTGAATCTCGCTTTATTGAATACTGGAAAACAAAATCAATTTCAGAAATTATATTCGAGGATTCTAACGAAGATTTTATTAACTTTAAATATCCTCAATTACATATTGACAAAATTCTCCCTTTAAAATTTTCTTTAGAAGATAATCAACTTGCTTTTCCATTAAGACAAAGCGCATTAAACAACTTTCCTGAATTATTAATCCATTATTTACTATTATATAATTTAAGTATGATTGCACGCTATGAAACAGAATGGTGGAGTGAGACAATAAAAATAATGCCAAATCTTGATTATCCGTTTATTCTATCCTTTCTTAATATGACATCTAGGAAAGGTCCTTTCTTGATTTATCAATTTTTAATGAAAGAAAGACAACTATTGTATTAGCCTATTGAGTTTATACATGGATAGTCCTAGCTCTCGTAAATAACACAAAAAGAGCACCTTTACAGGTGCTCTTTTCATTTGCCTAGCGACGTCCTACTCTCACAAGGGGACAGCCCCTAACTACCATCGGCGCTGAGAAGCTTAACTTC
>NZ_LJIX01000006.1:0-64908 GCF_001420595.1 Cytobacillus solani
CCTAGCTCAATTGGTAGAGCAACTGACTTGTAATCAGTAGGTTGGGGGTTCAAGTCCTCTGGCCGGCATGTTTCCTAAAAAGATCCATTAGCTCAGTCGGTAGAGGATTGCGGAGACTTGCAGGTCGAAGCATTCATCCTTGAATAGCAAGTTGTAGCAATCTGTGACAAATCACGCAGGGATTTGGAACACAATTAGGACTGATATCAAAGATTAGGAAATAAAATTTCGTTTTGGAGCCATTAGCTCAGTCGGTAGAGCATCTGACTTTTAATCAGAGGGTCGAAGGTTCGAGTCCTTCATGGCTCACCATTTAAATAATGCGGGTGTGGCGGAACTGGCAGACGCACTAGACTTAGGATCTAGCGCCGCAAGGCGTGGGGGTTCGACTCCCTTCACCCGCATCATTTTATTTGCGGAAGTAGTTCAGTGGTAGAACACCACCTTGCCAAGGTGGGGGTCGCGGGTTCGAATCCCGTCTTCCGCTCCAATTATTTGCCGGGGTGGCGGAACTGGCAGACGCACAGGACTTAAAATCCTGCGGTAGGTGACTACCGTACCGGTTCGATTCCGGTCCTCGGCACCACTTTAAAAAATAGCGCCCGTAGCTCAATTGGATAGAGCGTCTGACTACGGATCAGAAGGTTATGGGTTCGACTCCTTTCGGGCGCGCCATAAAAACGGGAAGTAGCTCAGCTTGGTAGAGCACTTGGTTTGGGACCAAGGGGTCGCAGGTTCGAATCCTGTCTTCCCGACCATTCATATTTTATGGGGCCTTAGCTCAGCTGGGAGAGCGCCTGCCTTGCACGCAGGAGGTCAGCGGTTCGATCCCGCTAGGCACTTACTTCAAATAGGCAGTTCTATTTTAGCTGCTTTGTTTATTTTTTCGGAGGAATACCCAAGTCCGGCTGAAGGGATCGGTCTTGAAAACCGACAGGCGGGTCAAACCGCGCAGGGGTTCGAATCCCCTTTCCTCCTCCATTTAATTTAATATTACTATCGCGGGGTGGAGCACGATCGAAAACGCTTCGAAGGAATTACTTCAGCGCACCGATTGAGCTGCTGCTTGAATAATCTTCCCGAAATCGGGGCGGTTATTTTAACTGTAAGATAATAGCATAATTAAAAATTTATAGTATTACTATCGCGGGGTGGAGCAGTTCGGTAGCTCGTCGGGCTCATAACCCGAAGGTCGCAGGTTCAAATCCTGTCCCCGCAATATGGTCCGGTAGTTCAGTTGGTTAGAATGCCTGCCTGTCACGCAGGAGGTCGCGGGTTCGAGTCCCGTCCGGACCGCCATATTTTTTCCAGTAGGGACCTACTGTTAATATATAGTTTATTGTGTGGCTCAGTAGCTCAGTCGGTAGAGCAAAGGACTGAAAATCCTTGTGTCGGCGGTTCGATTCCGTCCTGAGCCACCATTTTTTTTATCCTTTTTTAACCTTCATTCAATATGGAGGGGTAGCGAAGTGGCTAAACGCGGCGGACTGTAAATCCGCTCCTTCGGGTTCGGCAGTTCGAATCTGCCCCCCTCCACCATTTTCATTCTAAATATGGCGGTTGTGGCGAAGTGGTTAACGCATCGGATTGTGGTTCCGACATTCGTGGGTTCGATTCCCATCAGCCGCCCCATTTGTGTAATTTATGTAGAATTGGTTAGATCATGTAGTTTTTTCAATGATGTAATTGATGATGAAATTTCAATGGGCTATAGCCAAGCGGTAAGGCATCGCACTTTGACTGCGACATGCGTTGGTTCGAATCCAGCTAGCCCAGCCATTATTTTTTAAGGCGGCATAGCCAAGTGGTAAGGCAGAGGTCTGCAAAACCTTTATCACCGGTTCAAATCCGGTTGCTGCCTCCAATTTTAATATGCGGGTGTAGTTTAGTGGTAAAACCACAGCCTTCCAAGCTGTTGTCGAGGGTTCGATTCCCTTCACCCGCTCCATTATTTATAATATAATGGGCCTATAGCTCAGCTGGTTAGAGCGCACGCCTGATAAGCGTGAGGTCGATGGTTCGAGTCCATTTAGGCCCACCATAAATGATTTATTATTCCGCAGTAGCTCAGTGGTAGAGCTATCGGCTGTTAACCGATCGGTCGTAGGTTCGAGTCCTACCTGCGGAGCCATTTTTATAATTGGGGAAGTACTCAAGAGGCTGAAGAGGCGCCCCTGCTAAGGGTGTAGGTCGGGTAACCGGCGCGAGGGTTCAAATCCCTCCTTCTCCGCCATACATATATCATGCGCCTTTAGCTCAGCTGGATAGAGCATACGCCTTCTAAGCGTAC
Source organism: Cytobacillus solani (assembly GCF_001420595.1). Classification (GTDB taxonomy): domain Bacteria; phylum Bacillota; class Bacilli; order Bacillales; family Cytobacillaceae; genus Cytobacillus; species Cytobacillus solani. Next base: position 2,291 of record NZ_LJIX01000006.1, read on the forward strand.
GGTCAGAGGTTCGAATCCTCTAAGGCGCGTAAAAAAGTAATTCAAATAATAAGTAAAAGGATAGCTGACCATAGTGCATTAGTATGGTTAGCTATCCTTTTTTGCTGCCTGTTAATTTGGTACAATATTTCAAAATAGATCATTGAGGTGTTAGCAATCAATGTGCGGCCGATTCACTCTTACAGCAACATTCACTGAAATTATTCATTGATTTGAGATCGATGCTGCAATCGAAGAAGAATTATATAACCCAAACTACAATGTGGCCCCGTCACAATCTGTTTTATAATTCTCATGGACTGATAACCAGGCATTACACAAACTCCACATATAATGGCAGTAATAACACCATCAGAAATAACTTATCCTATCCTAACTAACTGTTTTTCATCAAAAGCGTACACTGCAAACCAGCTTTGTTTACACATTTTCTCTAAATCATTGAAAGTTAATTTTAGAGAATTCCAACCTAATGATTCATATATTTTCAACAATCCCTAAAAATTATCAGGGGGCTGAATCGTATAAACAATCTTATCCATATACATCCCTCCGTGTTTCTTTTTTTTCACACAACTACTTTTTATAAGGAAATATATTTATTACTCCCAGAAAGTCTTTTAATATTATTCCAGGCTTCAATCGCCTCGTCAGGACTTTTCCGGCTTAGGCTGGAGGATGAAAAAGGAGAATTCTGGAATAGGAATACAGTTCGGGATACATGGATAAGTGAGAATGAGCGAATTATCTATTTGGAAAGCCATTACTTTGCAGACCCTAAAAAACTATACTTGCGCTTTGATTCGATCCGAGCCCCTGAACAGGATAAAAAGATTAAAATCAAATACACATCAGAAAATTAGGGGTTGAAAAGGGACAAGGTGAAAAGTCACCATGTCCCTTTTCACATATCTAGGCCATAAAAAGAAGGATGATTTGAAATATAGTAGAAATAGTAAGTAACCCCTTTATTAAAAAAAGCAGGAGTATACGATGAAAAACTAAAAAAATGGGCTGGAAAGGCAATAGAAAAACAAGTAGCAAACCCTGGAATTGTACAAACGTACTTATTCTGTACTTAAAGGAGGATCTAACGATTGCATTATAAAGAATACGGAGATAAAAAAGCCGCATTAATGCTTTTTTTGCATGGCGGAGGAGTGACCGGCTGGATGTGGGATAAGCAGGTTCAATTCTTCATGCATTATCATTGCATTGTCCCAGATTTGCCTGAGCAAGGGAAGAGCGATGATGGAACGTACTTTTCGATAAAAAACTCTGCTGAAAAACTAATTGAATTAGTTCAAGAAAAAGCAGATGGAAAGCAAGTGATTGTAATTGGATTTTCATTAGGCGCTCAGGTAACCATTCAAATGTTAAGCATGAAACCAGAATTAATCGATTATGCAATGATCAATAGTGCGCTAGTAAGGCCTATGCTTTGGGTGAAAAAGTGGATCAGCCCCTCTATTAAACTTACATTTCCCCTTATCAAAAATCAGTCATTTTCAAGAATTCAGGCAAGAACACTTTATATTGGGAAGGATAATTTTGAAATCTATTATAAAGAAACCTGTCAAATGAAATCTGATACTTTGATTCGAATACTAGAGGAAAATATGTCATTTGAGATACCCGATCATTTCCATGAAGCAAGGGCGCAGATATTGGTTACTGTAGGTGAAAAAGAGAAAGCCGTAATGAAGAAGTCAGCAATCGATATTGTGCAGAGGAATCCAAATTGTATAGGCATGATTATCCCAAATATAGGACATGGACTGTCTCTCGCAAATCCGGCCTTTTTCAATCAAATCATTAAAGACTGGATTGCTGAAGGGAGGATTCCAAAGGAAGGAAAGCTTATTAATCGGAGTCATTAAAAAGGACCATCTTACCCGATCCCTTAAATAGGTCGGCGATGGTCCCAAAAGTATTGTATCGAATGAAAAAAAGCTTCATCATAATTCCCATGGTCTTCAATAGACCAACATGTGGCTAAAACGGAATGGGCAAATCCCCATGAATAAATTCTATGAGTATCGAGATCTAATTCCTCTGCTAAAAGGGCTATACGCTTGTCAATCAAAGCTGACAAATTTTCTGCAGGCAGCCGATTCAATAAAAATTGAATGACATCATATTCTCTATCACCAATTAATCCTTTAGGGTCAATGGCTGCCCATGAATCGCTGCCAGCATTCAATATATTGTAATGATGAAGATCGCCATGAAGCAAGTATGGCTTTTCTATTGATCTATTCAATGCTGTAAATGTTTTAGCTGCTTCCTGAAGCGTCTCTTTTGTAATGGGACCAATTCCTTCAGGGTTTTCTATCAATATGTTTAATAAAGCTTTTTCCCTATCTTCACTAGTAGGAATTTGCAGAGTATCCGATGCTGGAACCCACAATGCTTTCATGACTCTTGAAGCAATACGTGTCGCTGCTTCATCATCTTCTATGGATGCTAACATTTTTCCTGGAGTTAGTCGTTCAAGAATGAGAATTCCTTTTTTGAGATCCACATCAATGATCCCCACCATTCCACGACCGTTAAATTGCTGTATCGTGTAAACCTCTGCATTGAATTCCTCACCAGGAATGACAAGCTTAACAACGACTTCTTTCCCATCCTTTTGCACAGCAGGCGCAACGAAATTATAAGACAAAGGGAATGGAGGCATGATCTGGATGTCCCAGCGCTCCTCACATTCCTCAATGAGCTTATTAAAACGCTTCAGCCATTGTTCACCGTTCTCTTTGTGGACAGACTTGATTGTTTGTACAAATTTGTTCGGTAATTGCCTCATTTAATGTCTCCTTTTTCAGAGATTCTAAATATGAAAAGCCCATGCAACAATGGGTCCAAATATGGACCCAAGAACAGCACATAATGTCATAGAAACAGAGCTGATGGACGCTGTCAGTTCGCCATATTCAAATGCCTTCGAGGTGCCGAGCGCATGTGATGCACTTCCAAAGGCAATCCCTCTGCCAATAGAGCTATTAATGCGGCTCCATTTTAAAAATAATGGCCCTAGAATAACACCAGAAAAACCGGCAATCATGACAAATACCATTGTCATAGAAGGCTCAACACCCAAATCTGTAGCAATCTGAATGGCTACAGGTGTAGTAATTGACTTTGGAATTATGGATAGAATTAAGTCACGATTTATTCCAAAAACCTTTGCAATTAAGACTCCGCTGATCATACCGGAAAACAATCCAATTAGAACACCAACGATAATTGGATAGATGTAGCTTATTAATATGTGGCGGTTTTTATAAAGTGGATAGGCCAATGCAACAACTGCTGGTCCTAATAAAGAATTAATCCACTTACCGCCAATCATATACTCATCATACGAAATATTAGTAAGTAATAGAAGCAGAATGATGAGCGTTGTTGCAGTAAGGACGGGAATTAAAATCGGATAGGGAAGCCTTGCATAGATTTTCGCCATTGCTAAGTAAACAACAACAGTTCCAAGAATTATAATGATTGCGATAAGTGACTGCTGCATTTTTTATTATCCTTTCGTTTTAGTGTCTTCTTTTCTAAAAATTGGCTGGCTGTTCCTGACACCAGCATGGTCACAATAGTGCTAACAATGCCGATCAAACATAAGATCGCTCCGCTGATAGAGAATAGTGACGGGTAATTCATAATTCCGATCATGGCAGGAATAAATAATAATGGCAGATAGGCTAATAAAAAGTTTGCTCCATTCTCTATGATCTTCAATGGAATAATTTTAAGTGATAAACAAATAAGTAATAGAATTAGACCAATAATACTTCCTGGAATAGGGATAGGGAAAATATGATGAAAAACATTTCCAATCCATGTGAAAGCATATAAGATTGCAATTTGGTAGATAATTTGTAGTCCCTTCATAATACTGCTGTTCTTTAAATAAAGAACAGCTGCCTCCTTTTTCATGTGAAATCGTGATGATGATAATTAAGACCTTTACTTTACAAACATATACTTGTAAGATACAAGTATATGTTTGTATTATACAAGTAAATGCCGATTTGTCAATCATCAATTAAATTGTATAAAATATAAGCGGAGGGGAATCCATTGCAAAAAGAAAACCAAAAAGCAGTTGAACGTATAGAATATGAACTTACTACATTAATCCGACGAGCTGTTTATTTAGATATTTCCGATAAAAAAATTGGGCATTTAGAGAGATCTGTCTATTTATTATTAAGGCATCTAGATGAATTTGGTCCATCTCGATTAAAAGCTTTGGCTGAAACCTTTAATTTAGATATATCAACTCTTTCTAGACAAGCATCTGCTATTGAAGCAAAAGGATATATTTCGCGTTTTTCAGATCCAACGGATGGAAGGGTGAGTTTATTTAGACTTACGGATATAGGCAGGGAAAAATTAATAATAGACAAAAAAATGAGAATTGAGCGCTATCATGCAATGTTAGACAACTGGTCAAATAAAGAGAAAGAGATATTTGGTGAACTTCTTGAGCGTATGAATGAAGCATTGATTGATTAGATTCATTAGAAAGCTGCCAATTACGGCAGCTTGTTTATAGAGCTTCTTATTATGAAGCCATCTCCTTTTTTATTGGATTATCAATAAATTTAAAATATGGGAAAAAGATACCTATTAAAGAGACACAACAAATGAGTGATCCTATTAATAGATATAATGGCCTTATCCCCCATAGCTCACTTAATACGCTGCCTGCGGCTACCCCTAAAGGCATTGCACCACGAATAATAAAAAGCCTTACAGAAATGACCTTCCCCATTAAATGGTTTGGTATTATTTGCTGAAAGATGGATATATTATGTACTCCGAAAATTGCCATGGCAATACCGGCAATAGCCTCTGTCATATATGCAACATACATACTATGATTAATGGCAAGGAATAGATAAGTAAATCCGCCTATAACCAGTGATCCTAGCATGATCACTCGCCGGCTTTTGTATTTGATTTTCCCGATTAACATAGATCCGATTACATAACCAAGAGGGAAGCTTGCCATAAAATAACCATATTCTGCATAGGTACCTGATAACTCAGTAGTTATGTAGGGAAGATTGATGACCATGGCAGCGCCCACTCCAAATTGAATAAAAGCAAGAAAGATTCCTAGCCAAACTATGATAGGCTGCTTGAAAAAGTAGGATATTCCTTCAGTAAATTGCTGTAACCAAGTTTTTCGCTCATTTTGAGAGGTCTTTTCCTCTTTTATAAATAGTAATAGTGTACCGCTTGCCAGAAGGAACCCACTTACAAAGAAAAGAGTTAGTTTTACACCAAAGTATTCCACCACTACTCCTCCAGCAATTGGAGCCATAAAAGTCATCAGTCTTACGGTTCCATCTAAATAGGCATTAGCTGTATTTAGCTGTTCTTTTGCCACAATGAAAGGGATGATTGCCTGATTCGCTGGTGTGTATACGGGCGTAATCAAGCCTACGAAGATTTGGACTGCGAAAATATGCCAGGGTTCGAGAGTTCCTGTTAGTAAGGAAACAAGCGGAATGAGAAAAATTCCCCCCCTAGCCCATTGAGAAAAGACCATAATCCATTTTCGACTCCAGCGATCGATAAAGGGACCAATGAATAATTGGAGAATAAGGGACGGGAGAAAATATAATAGCCACATACTCCCAAGTGCCATTGTGGAACCAGTAAGCTGATAAATAAGAATTGAATTGCAAAAGGTCCCAAAAGCACCGCCAAATTCAGAGATTGCATTTCCAATCCATACAAATACAAACGATCGATTTTTAAAAATACTGTTCCTCATATATCTCCCACCTATAGCCTTATCATTGATTTAAATACAGATCTAACTCTTTTGCTAATCCTTCGAGTGCGTTTCTTTTAAGTGAATATTTGGATTGGAACGTTTCTACTAGTTTAGCTGCTCTAAGAATCTTAAGGTGATGGTGGATCGTAGATTTTCCAATATTCAATTGTGAAGTAAGCTCCTGTAAGGTACGGTCATGCTCATTAAGCATTTTGATAATTCGCATTCGAACCTCATCTCCTAATGCCTTATGTTTAAGAACAAAAAAGTGATTAGGTGTGTATTTATCATTGGGAGAGATACTTTCATTGGCTATGGGATAATAGAAAACCTTTGCTCCTTCTATATCTGCTTCGATATTCCATGGGCGGTATATATATTGTGGAATTAAAATGACTGTATGTATGCTTGGTTCTGGTATATAAGTAACCCCGCCAGTTGCCCATTCTACGAATTCTTCAGATTCCATTTTTTCTGCCATTAATTTCTTCGCTTCATAATCCGTTTGTAAAATAGCCAAAAGCTTTTCAGGCCAATTATTTATAACTGTTCCGTACCAGCCTGTCATGACATAGATAAGATGTTCTTTCAGGAGATTTCCATCTACTTGACAAATAAATGCTATATAGTGAGGCAAATAAGGATGTTCGTTCGTTAAGCGCTGCATTTCTTTCATTGCAGTTTGCACACCGATTGCTGCACTGTGCCTGATTTCTTGATAGTGGGTGCCTATAAATGGCAAACAAATAAACTTTAAATCTATATTCGGGAGATCTTCTATATACGTTGTAAATTCGGATAGCTGGATGAATGGCTTTTTATGCAGCAGTTGGAGTAGCGCTTTCCACGTATTATTCTTCTCGACAAAGTCTAAATGCTGCAATAACTCTTTTGGTGCAGAATTTCTAATATCAGTCCAATACGCGGGAGGTTTATCTAACGTTTTAATAAGCGGTGTATTGGTAATGGCTGCGATCCCTAATGCACATTCCCACAAAAGGGAGTATTCTAGCTGAATTTGGTAAGTTTCTCTCTTTCTGCCTGTAAGATTTAAAATATCCAAATATAGCACCTCATTTATTTTATTTCTCTATATTCTATAATTATAGAATAATATATTCAATATTTATAAAATAAATATTATGCATTTGAAATCATGTGAAAAGAAAAATGTTTAATTTGATAGAAATAGGGAATACATCTAGTAGAGAAATAGATAGAATGATTCATTAAGAAAGCTTAAAACATAATAGACGAGGAGGACTTATTATGAAACAAGCTTCACTTGTAAAATCATTAACGGTAGTAGGTATAGGGGTAGGAGCATCAGCGGCAGCCATATGGTTATCGTCTAAACCAAACCGAATCCTTGCTAAAGATGTGCTAAGGGATTGGAAACGAAAGGTAAAGCCGACTCCTTTTGATAAAAGTGAAAATCTCCCAATTGAAAAAGGGGGACACCCACATCCGTGGGATATCGAGGATAATAATATGGTAAGTGAAGGAGCTCAATATTCTGTTCAATTTTTTAATGAAAAAGTTCAGTAATCTTTTCATCAAATCAAATAATAACTTGAGGTGAGTGTAATGAAGAGAGAGATGAAAGAGACTCTGAAACCAATGAACGGCACGATGGTACAGAATTTCAAGGAAATGAAGGAAAATGGAAAAGTAATGGAGAGTATGGATACGAATAAAGAGTTAAAAGAGAAGGGAAAACAGCCAGATCCGAAGCAAGATACGGAATCTAAATAATAAGAGAATATGAACTATTGAAGGCTTGGGGGTGTCTCCAGGCTTTTTTATCTTCGAATAATACAAATATGTCAACTAGTTATACGGGAGTAAACCTCTATATTATAAAAAATAATTAAAGGAGAAGAAATCAATTTGAAGACAATCATTAAAAAAGTGTAGAGAAAAAATACTCTTTCTCTACACTCTGTGAACTCGGAGTCCGAGTTCTTTTAAATTAAAAATCAAAGTTATCTGGATCTGGCCCTACACGAAGATTTTGATTTAATCCATCAACGATTTCCATTTCTTCTTTCGTCAATTCAAAGTCAAATACATTCGCATTTTCAACAATACGATGCTCTTTTGTTGATTTTGGAATGGTAACAACCCCGTTTTGCAAGTCCCAACGCAAAATAATTTGGGCGACAGATTTATTATGATTGTTCGCAATTTCCTGTAAAACTTCGTTATCTAGTAACTGACCTTGCATTAATGGTGACCATGCTTCTAGCTGAATGCCGTTGTCTTCACAAAATGCTTTCAGCTCTTTTTGAGTTAATCGTGGATGGCATTCTACTTGATTGATCATCGGCTTGATTTCAGCATCCTTCATTAAGTCTTCTAAATAATGAATTTGAAAATTACTTACACCAATTGCTTTTACTCGGCCTTCTTTATAAAGAGTTTCTAACGCTCTCCAAGCATCCTTATATTTTCCTGCAACCGGCCAATGAATCAAATATAAATCTAAATACTCTAAGCCAAGTTTCTTTAAGCTTGCTTCATAAGCAGCAATTGTTGATTCATATCCTAAATCCGCGTTCCAAACCTTTGAAGTAACAAATAGCTCTTCTCTTGATATGCTTGCATCTTTTAAACCTTCTTGGATCCCTTTGCCAACACCTTTTTCATTCTCATAAATCGCTGCTGTATCCACACTGCGATATCCATGTTTAATCGCTATTTTTACCGCGTTCACTAATTCAGGACCCTCTTCGACTTTAAAAACTCCAATTCCAAACCAAGGCATTTTCACACCATTATGCAAAGTTGTTGTATCTTGTAAATTTTTAACCATCATCTTTAAACCCTCCAAAATTTTATTATATTTTACTTACTTGATCTTTTCGTTCTAATGCTCTGCTAAATCCAGTTAAGACTGCAGCCGTTAAAACCATAAGTGCTCCAATCCAAGATGTCTGGATGAGCCCTATCGAGTCTGTAATGAGACCGCCTAAATAGGAGCCAATCGCAATCCCGGCATTAAATGCAGCAATATTTATAGCTGATGCTACATCAACCGCACTAGGGACAAAGCGCTCAGCCAGCATGACAACATATACTTGTAAGCCCGGGACATTCATAAATGCTAACAGACCCATCAATAGAATCGTTATTAAACCAGCAATTTTAAATGGTGCTGTATACATCAGAATAAATAAGACAACTGCCTGTACAATAAACATATAGAACAATGCACCAATTGGATTTTGATTCGATAACTTCCCTCCAATCATATTCCCAATCGCAATCGCAATTCCATAAACTAATAAAATGACAGCCACGGTTCCTTCTTTAAACCCCGTGATGTCTTGAAGCAATGGGGATAAGAATGTAAATACGACAAATGTTCCGCCATATCCTAATGCTGTAATGATGAATAAAAGCAATAGCCGGCCATTTTTCACAAGCTTAAGCTGATCACGAAAGGTAGTTTTTACTCCTTTTCGTAAATTAGATGGAACAAGAATGCTATTTGCAATAAAGGCAATGACACCAATGATAACAATGGTTATAAAAGCTGTTCTCCAGCCTAGCTGTTGACCAATAAAGGTTCCAAATGGTACACCAGTTACCGTAGCTACTGTAAGACCTGTAAACATAATTGATATCGCACTAGCTCTGCGATTTTCCGGAACTAAATCGGCAGCTATTGTCGATCCTATTGACATGAAGACCCCATGTGAAAATGCTGAAATCACACGTGCCACTAGCAAGAGCCCAATTGTTGTAGAGATTGCGGCAAGAGTATTACCAATAATAAAGACAATCATAATCCAAAGTAATAATGACTTGCGTGACATTCTCGATGTCAAAGATGTCAAAATAGGAGCTCCAAACGTTACCCCTAAAGCATATAAAGAGACAGTTAATCCTGCCGTGGTAACCGGAATACTTAAATCATTTGCAATAAGCGGAAGCAACCCGACACTGATGAATTCAGTCGTTCCGATTGCAAAGGCACTAACTGCTAAAGCAAGCAACGCGAACGTGCTTTGCTTTTTACTTAAAGCCATATTATTTCCTCCTTTTTTCTGTTATACAAATGGAAACTTTCTTTTCGGCGAATAATATATTTTGAAAGAAAGTATAGAATGAATCGGCCAGCAAATGTTATTATGAGATATATAGGACATAAAGAAAAGTACGTACTTTAAAGTTATATAGAAACCAAAAAGTAATATAGGTACTTTTTGGTGCCTGTAAGGAGGAGGACAAGAATGCAAAAAAAGAAATACAATATTTCTGTTGAAGCGACATTAGAAGTCATTGGTGGAAAGTGGAAGTGTGTGATTCTCTGCCATCTAACTCACGGAAAAAAACGAACTAGCGAATTAAAGCGGCTCATGCCAACTATCACACAAAAAATGCTCACCCAACAGCTGCGCGAGCTAGAAGAAGATGGTATCATCAATCGAATCGTGTACAATCAAGTTCCACCAAAAGTAGAATACGAACTCAGTGAATATGGACGAAGCTTAGAAGGGATCCTTAATCTACTATGTGCATGGGGTGAAACACATTTAACGAGAGTATATGGAGATAAATTTTCGGTTTTAGAAGATAGTGTGTTGAATGAACAGCTTAAATGAAAGGATTAGGAGTTTGAGTTTTCCGGTTATGATTTAGTTTTATTCGCAACTCTTTTCATCTATTTTTCATTTGGAGGAAATGATAGGTCTGATTTGTCACCTACTTTCTTCCGATTCACTCAGAACGGATCCAAATTACCGGACAATAAATGTAAGACAGATAAAACAGCCGATTCCTTAAAGGTAAAATCGGCTGTTTTAATTTCTATTTTCCTTAGCAATTGCCCAAACAATGTCAACAAACTCATAAAAAGGATTTTATGCTAGAAATAAAGAATAAGTTACTATCGCTTAATTTAGGGAGGTAAAGAATGCTGACAGCGAAACAGTTAACAGATATTAAGGAACTACAGTATGTTTGTGAGAAGGGTGAACCCTTCGAATTGAAATTGAATTGGGATATGCTCCAATCACGTGAGGAAAATGAAGGAAATGACTTTTTTCATTATGAAGATGGAAAGTTAGTTGGTTTTCTAGGTTTGTACGGGTTTGGAAATAAAGTGGAAGCTTGTGGGATGGTTGCACCAGATTATCGGAGAAAAGGCATATTTACTAAGCTTTATCGCAAGGCAGAAAATGTGTTGAAGGAACGGGGAACTTCGCATATTCTCTTGAATGCTCCATCCAATTCTGAATCTGGAAAAGGCTTTCTGCAATCCATTCCATGTTCTTATGCATTTTCAGAGCATCAGATGAAATGGGAAGAAACGGAACTCTCTTATAAAGAGGATGTGGTATTAAGGTTATCAAGTCCCGATGATTTTGAAACAGAAGTCCAATTAGATGTCCAGTGCTTCAACTTTGAAGAAGAGGATGCACGAGAATATAATGAAAGAATCAAGCGGGAAAATACGGATCAATTTTATATCATTGAAGCGAATGGGATTTCTTCTGGCAAAATGCGGATCTCTCATCTAAATGGAGAAGCTTGGATTTACGGATTTGCTATTTTCCCTGAATATCAAGGCAAAGGCATTGGACGAAAAGCGTTAACAAACGTCATTTTAAATGAAGATAAGAATGGATTTTCGATTTTTCTAGAAGTAGAAGCAAAGAATGCGCACGCATTAAAATTATATGAGTCTTGTGGATTTAAAGCCTATCATGCACAGGATTATTATAAAAAGGAATAAATATGGTTTTATCATTTATAAAAGTACTCCTTTATGGGAAAAGAAAGTCACCTTACCCTCTATTTTTAGGGATAGGGTGACTTTCCCCTTTATTTTAAACAAATACTATATCTCCGCTCTAAATGTTTTTCCCAGCTGATGACTAAGGCTAAAATAATGACGGAAATTATATATAATTGGACTCCACTTGTTTGGATCAATATGATTTTCTCCAATAATAATATCTTTATGAGCATGTATGTGTATTGCCTTTGTCTCCACAATGGCAAAATCAGGGGTATGCTCGGGAATCCGAATGTTATTCACTGCTGCTTCAATTTGTAAAGGACATTCCATAATTCGAGAAGGTTTCACAGTCTTAGATTCAATTGGTGATAATCCACTAATGGCATACTTATCTTTCCCATACTCAAACCCTACTTTTTTCTTAAATTCGGGAACGGGATTCTTTCCGGTGTAGTGTGCTAATGATTCAACATTTCTCCATAATGAAGGACTTGGAATGTTGATTACACATTCAGGATGTCGTTCTAAATTTTCGATGGCTTTTCCTCCAAGACCAATGCCCAAAATGATGCAATCCCCTAATGCCCACGATGATGATATAGGGCTAATATTTACGGAATCATCCTCATTTAGTGTATTTAATAAGATTACGGGAGTTCCATAGTATAGAATGCTAGGCTGAATTCTTTCTATGTTTAGTGCTTGATAGGCAGTTTCCATTTTTATTCTCCTCCTACTTATATGTTCTTATTTATTGTAAAATAGTAATATTCTAATCTCCATCGAAATATGGAATACAATGAGAAGGAGGGGGTTATGTGAATGCAAATCCCAATGTAGCGATTATTGCTAGTCTTGTTAGTGAACCTTCACGTGCAGCAATATTAACTGTCCTAATGGATGGCAGATATCATCCGGTAAGTGAATTAGCATATATGGCTGGAATTAAACCACAAACAGCAAGCTTTCATTTAACAAAAATGGTCAGCGCAAATATAGTGGCAGTAGAGAAGCATGGAAGACATCGCTATTATGGCATTCAAGATCAAGATGTTGCTCAGGTTATGGAATCCTTGCTATTAATTGCACCGCCAATTGAAATTAAATCATTCAAACAAGCTTCTGAAGATAAGGCCATACGCTTAGCGAGGACTTGTTATGACCATCTTGCAGGGGGACTTGGCGTGCAATTGACAGATGCTCTTATTCAAGAAGGCATTCTTTATGAGGGACCGAAAGAATTCACAGTTACAGAAAAGGGAAAGGAGTTCCTTGCTGATTTTCAAATTGATCTCAAAAAGGTTGGGACAAAGAGGCGTTCATTTTCACACAAATGCCTGGATTGGAGTGAAAGGCGGCACCACCTTGCTGGAGCACTTGGAAATGCCCTTTTAGAAAGGTTATTAGAATTAAACTGGGTAGAACGTTTACCAAAAACAAGAGCAATTAAAGTTACATCTAAAGGTGAAAAAGGATTGAAGGAAACCTTTTCTATAGAAGTTAGTATATAGCAGAATTTTTCTGAGTAAGCATAAAATATAGTCTGCTCTGAAATATGAAGAATATATGAAATCTATACCTTTCACTGCAAAGTTCACGAAACGCTCACGACAAATTAACCAACTCTTAACACTCCTTTTAGACAATTTACTTGTGATTTCAATCATAGTAAATGCCAAATGAACAGCAGTCGAAAGGAGAATGAATATGAAAGTTAAAAATCCGATGTTCTTACCAATAATGGCCATCATTGTTACGATGATAGCCGGCTTTACGTATCTTTATATTTATGTAAAGGATAAGCCAGCAAAGACGGAATTGGCGAGTTCTGAACCAAAAGTAGAAGAAAAGACTCATCCATATGCTCCGCCAAGTATGGAAGAGGTGCCAGAAGGGGAAGAAGGCGAATTAATTAAGCTAGGACAAAAATATCATAATGAAACAAGCAGTGTTTTAGACGGGTATGTCGGCAATACATTAAGTTGTGCCAGCTGCCATGCGAATGGAGGAGTTGGTGATTCTCTGGATTTAGTTGGAATCTCAAAAACATATCCACAATATAATCCTCGTGCCGGACGAGAAGTAAGTATAGAGGATCGAATTAACGGATGCTTTATAAGAAGTATGAATGGAAAGCCCCTTCCTAAAGAGGGAGAAGAAATGAAGGCAATGGTTGCATATTATAATTATATTTCAACAAATGTTCCAGAAGGTACGACTGATCGTCCGTGGGCTAAGCTTAAAAAGGCAGAAGGCGATTTATCAAAAGTGAATGTAGATGAAGGAAGAGAACTTTATCAGCAAGCATGTATCACTTGTCATGGGGAAGATGGTGCTGGCGGAGCAACAGGACTTGCACTTTGGGGAGATAACTCATACAATATTGGTGCCGGGATGGCTAGAGTTCGAACAGCTGCTGGCTACATTCAAAAGTATATGCCAAAGGCGCCCGTAGGTGATTATGAGGCAGGTTCTCTTACAGAAGAACAAGCGATGAATATCGCAGCATACATCAATTCAATGGAGCGTCCAGACTTTCCAAACAAAATTCATGACTGGCCGAATGGAGATGCACCAGATGATGCAGCCTATGAAACTTTAGCGGGCAAGAAGAAATCTGATAAATAGAAGTTTAATATAAAGCTAGTTTTACTGTATAAGAGAAATGTGGTGATTGTTATGGAAGATGGGAAGCTGAGAGGAAAGACGATTCTTCTTATTGATGAGAGCGAAGAAAACCGGGTTGAGCTTAATTGGTATTTATCCAAAAATGGCTTTGAGATTATAGAGGCCGAGAATGGAGAAGAAGCCAAAATGAAATTTTTAAAGTATGACCCCTGTTTCGTCCTGCTTGAAACAGAACTTCCTGATATGAATGGGTTAGACTTTTGTACTTGGGTTCGCAACCAGAATTCTAACAATGTTCCTATTATCATACAATCATCGAAAGGTGCTGACCAAGACAAAATACAAGGGCTGAAGATGGGTGCAGATGACTATATTGTGAAACCGCTAAACTCTGAAGAGCTATTGATAAGAATAGAGACTGTCTTGAGAAGAACCGTTAACCGCTGCAGCAAGCTAAGCTTTAAAGGACTGACAATCAAGCCGATAAAGGGGATCGTAAAATTTCATGATTATGAAATTCAATTAACCCATTTTGAGTATCGGCTTTTGTATCTTTTTATGACACATCCAGATCAGATATTATCAAGGGAACAAATTATTAATGAATTATATAAGAAAAATGAAAAGGTTATAAACGAAAGGACAGTGGACGTCCATATTAAAAATCTCAGGGAGAAAATCGCTGGATTTTCGGACTATCCTTATATTGTGTCTATACGTGGCTTAGGTTATAAATTTAATATCGATTTTTAAGAAATGGGAGAACGGAGATGTTATATATGTAACATCTTCGTTTTTTTTAGTCTTATAAATGTCAGCATAAACCAATAGTTCAATCGGTAATACTATTAATATAAGTTAGATGCAAAATCATAAATGGACAACAGGCAAGGAGGGCTGGAATGATTGGATTAATCCTTTCTGTTATAGCAATCAATACGATCGTTTTTTTTGTAAAGAAGAATCTGACTATGAATCAAATGGTCCACATCTGGTTCTTCACGATTTCATTCCAATTAACTTTTGATATTTTTATCGATTTAAAATATCATGGCTATTGGTATATAACGAAAGGAATTGATTGGGAAGCCTTTCCTGCCTACACAATATTAGTCCCTCCTGTTAATATCCTATTTTTAAACTGGTTTCCTTTTAAACGTTCCTTTATGAAAAAATGCTTATACTTGGCTATATGGGTAGGAGTCATATTACTTTATGAAAGTATTGTCCAGCTTCCGCCTCCGTGGGGCTATTTTGAATATGGCTGGTGGAGGTTGGAGTATTCTGCAGTGTTTGACCCGATATTACTACTTATATTAATAGGTTATTATAAATGGATACAAGTGATTGAAAAGAAATAGTGATGGAAATTGGAGCCAATTTGTCTTCGTTTTTTATGCGTCCTAAATGAATTCTCATTCAAAAGTAGTAGAAGTTTATCATCATAATTGAGTAACCGTATTCCATCTCGCTTCCGATGCTTCGCGAACGCTTTCTTTCTAAAATAAAGTTAAGAACAATATAGAAAGCGAGAGATTCTAATGGATAAAAAACCGGTTGTAATGATTACGGGCGCATCAAAAGGTCTTGGAAGAGCATTAGTATTAGCATTGGCTAAAGAAGGGGTACGGCTAGCTATTTGTGCAAGAGGAGAAATGATGCTCCGCAAAATAGAGAAAGAGGTACTGGCACTTGGAGCAGAAGTGATTGCCGTTGAAGCAGATGTCTCTGACATAAGGGATGTAAACCGCTTCGTATCTATAGTAGAAGAGGGCTTTGGACGTGTCGATGTATTAATTAATAATGCTTCTATATTTGGACCCGGACCAGCGCTATTATCTGATTACCCGGAACATGATTTTGCTGAAGTGCTTCGGGTCAATACAGTGAATCCTTTCCTCGTTACAAAGCGAGTATTGCCAGGTATGTTGATTCGAAACAAAGGGAGAATTTTCAATTTGACCTCTGAAGCTGGCAGAACAGGATTTGCAGAATGGGGTGCATATGGCATCTCTAAATTTGCAGTAGAAGGTTTAACACAAACTTGGGCGGATGAGCTACAAGACACAGGAGTCACTGTCAGCATGGTGGACCCAGGGGAAATGGATACAGAAATGCATAAAGTTGCTGTCCCAGAATGCGATTATGAACTAGAGGATCCTAATGAAGTGGCCAAGATATTTGTTACCCTTGCATTAGATGACTCGATTGAATTAAATGGAAAACGGTTTGAGGCACAATCTTTTTTACAAGGAAAGAGGGATGAACAATGATGAGTACCGCACGTTCATTCCAAGTGCCTGAATATTTAAATGCACGTATGCCAGCAGAATATCGAGGGATCCAGAGGGATCATGTCCGTTTGATGACTTTAGATACAGTGACAGGAGATTGTTCCCATAATTTTTTTAACAAATTGGATTCGTATCTAGTAGAGGGAGATTTACTAGTCTTAAATAATAGTCGAACCATTCCGGCAGTATTAAAAGGAAAAAGAGGAAAGCAAACGATTGAAATTCGCTTATCCAGAAAATTATCGGATAGAGAATGGGAAGCCCTTATCGTTGGCGGAGTTATCACTGTTGGAGAAAAGATTGATTTACCTGGAGGACTAACAGCAACTATTACTGGGCTAGGAACAGAGGCACCTTTAATCGTCCTTTCCTTTTCAAAGAGCGGATTAGATTTATTAGAAATCTTCTATCAATACGGGGAGCCGCTCCATTACGAATATATTGAAACTCCTTGGCCAATAGAAATGTATCAAACCGTCTATGCTTCTGTTCCGGGATCTGTAGAAATGCCATCGGCCGGAAGAGCATTTACTTGGAGATTGTTAAATATGCTGAAGGGAAAAGGTGTAAACATTGCCTATATACAGCTGCATGCTGGCTTAAGTTATTACGGCAATGATCGCTGGCCAAACCCTAATAAACATCTTGAGGAATTTTGTGTTCCAGTAAAAACAGCAGAATTGATTAATAAAACAAGGAAAAATAATGGGCGAGTAATTGCGGTTGGAACGACTGTTGTAAGGGCACTTGAAACAGCGGTCAATACAGATGGAAATGTGGAGCCACAGGAAGGGATTACAAGTTTGTATATTCAAAAAGGGTACCCTTTGAAGGCTGTTGATGGTTTAATTACAGGCTTTCACGAGCCAGAAGCAAGCCATTTAGATTTGCTTTCTGCTTTTATTGATAAAGGTTTATTAATGAAGGCATACAAAAAGGCATTAGCTGATGGGTATCTATGGCATGAATTTGGAGATATGAATTTAATCCTGCCGATGGATGAGAGAAAATGAAGTGGCATCATGCTGGAATTCTAGTAAGTAATTTAAATGATTCCATCCAGTTCTATAAACGAATGTTTGGTTTTTCCTTTGAGAAATATTTAACGTTTCAGGATGAAAAAATTGTTTTTCTTCGGAATGGGAATGTCCAAATTGAACTAATTGAGTCAGAGGAAAATCCAGTACGATTACATTCTATTCATATAGCGTGGCAAGTGGAGGATATAGAGGGTTGGAATAGAAAGCTGAAAAGAGAAGGACTTTATCCATCGGAAGGACCTTATAGCATAAGAAATGGGTGGGTCACTGTATTTTATGAGGGACCCGATCGTGAGATAATCGAATTGATTCAAGTAACTAAAATTAAAAACCTTACCTGAGTGAACTGCACCCCAATTGTTTGGAGGTGCAGTTTTTATTAAATCGGTATAAATACCCATGCGATTCTTATTCTACTATAAATAAGTTGTTTAAAGTTATATGTCTTTTTAATAAATATTGGAAAAATACATTTTATTTTACAATTCGTATTTTGGGGGCTGACCCTCACTAAGTCTCGGGACTTAGTTGAAAATAAAGCGCAAGCTCGTTATGAGAATTCAAAAATAAAGGTAAGATGAAATCAAGATAAAGGAAGGAGAAAACAAAATGAAAAAATTTGGTTTGTTATTAATCGGCGGAATTTCAGCGATGATATTACTTTCTACGATTGGTCCTATGATTGGGTTCCTAGTAAGTATTGCGCTTCTATATTTCATCTTTAAACAATTTTTGAAGACAGATTCAACAGGAGGGAAAATTGGGTTAGGGGTGGTCGGTTTCTTTATTCTGATGGCTTCTATTCATAATGCACCTGCGATCATAGGAGTTGTGGCAGCATACGTCCTGTACCTAGTTTATAAAAAATGGAATGAAAACAAACAGGTGGTTGTTAAAGAAACAGACCCATTTGTTAATTTTGAAAAGCAATGGAATGACATCAACAAATAATTGAATGAAGGAGAGAGTGAGTCATGACGAATTTACTTACAAAAATTAAAAATACAATAAAAGCTGATTTAAACGAAGTGCTGGAAAGAAAAGAAAATCAAAATCCGATTACGTTGCTTAATCAATTTCTTCATGAATGTGAACAAGAAACAGAAAAGGTAAAAAAGCTTGTCGATCGTCAATATCAGCTCAAGGATGAGTTTGAAAGAGAGCTAGTAGAAGCAGCAGAGCTTGCCGAAAAAAGGAAGCATCAGTCAGAGATTGCTTCAAAAGCAGGGGAAACAGAGCTCTATCAATTTGCCTCAGCAGAGTATCAGCATTATTCAGACCGTGCCGAACGCCTAAGAGTTTCTCTGAATCACATCTTAAGACAGCTTGAAGAATTAGAAGGAAAATATGAAGAAATGAAGCGTAAGCTTAAAGACATGTATATTCGCAGGATGGAGTTAATGGGACGTGAAAATATCACACGAGCCAATCACCAAATTAACAAAGTATTGGATTCAACTTCTAACTCCGATAAGCCATATTCTCGATTTCAAGCAATAGAAGGCTATCTTGATCGTTTAGAGGATCAAGTAAACAGAGCTTTTCACAGCAGCTCCATTGATGCGAAGATAGCGCAATTGGAAAATGAGATGAAAATGAGTGAAGGTAAACTTCATTCTTAATCTAATGGTCTAAGAAAGGAAATGGAATTTACTATGATAAGAGTCAAAGGAACTTGATTCCTTTGACTTTTTTTATAAAATAGGGTGGGTTATTTAATAATTACTCTTGTTTTTTCGAAAAAGAGATGGTATTGTAACAAAGGGTAAATCGTAATTATTACGATTTGTATCATAGGGAAATTGTGAAGCTATTTAAAATTTTTAAATGTGGGGGTGAAAAAGGACGGTTATCTGTTGGTTTGTTGTATTAAAGGAGATTCAATAGATTAATTTTTTTATTATATAAATCGTAATCATTTTGATTAAGGAGAATGAATTTAATGAGAAAAATACCTGTAACAGTATTGAGTGGTTACTTAGGTTCGGGTAAAACAACTTTACTCAACCACATTTTGCAAAATAAAGAAGAAAAGAAAGTTGCTGTTATTGTTAACGATATGAGTGAAATTAACATCGATGCTTCTTTAGTCAAACAAGGCGGATTTTCAAGAACAGAGGAGAAGCTTGTAGAAATGCAAAATGGCTGTATTTGCTGCACCCTTAGGGAGGACTTGATTAAAGAGGTAGAAAAGCTAGCATCATTAGGTGACATTGATTACATCGTGATCGAATCAACAGGTATTAGTGAACCAGTTCCTGTGGCGCAAACCTTCACATATGTGGATGAGAATTTAGGAATTGATTTATCATCATTATGCAGACTGGATACGATGGCCACTGTTGTGGATGCCAATCGTTTCTGGAATGACTTCTCTTCTGGTGAAAGCTTGTTAGATCGCAAGGAAGCGACAGATGAAGCAGATACGAGAGAGGTTGTTGATTTACTGATAGACCAAATTGAATTTGCTAACGTGATTTTGTTAAATAAAATCGACTTGGTAGAACATGAGGATATTCGTGAATTAAAAGCGGTTCTGCAGAAGCTAAATCCTGAAGCACGTATAATCGAAACGGATCATGCTCAGCTTCCGCTCAATTGTGTTTTGGATACGAAATTATTTGATTTTGATAAAGCAAGCCAAAGTGCAGGCTGGATCAAGGAACTGAATAATGAACATATCCCAGAGACAGAGGAGTATGGCATTTCCTCGTTTGTATTTAGACGGAGACTGCCATTCCATCCAGAGCGGCTGATGAAATGGCTAGAGGATTGGCCAGTTGATGTTGTTCGTGCAAAAGGCTTTATATGGATAGCCACACGAAATAATATAGCAGCACTTCTCTCGCAAGCTGGCCCTTCCATTATCCTGCAAGGTGTTGGTGAGTGGATAGCAGCCTATCCAGAAGAGGAAAGGAAACAAGTATTAATCGAAGAACCTGAACTGCTGGAGAAGTGGGATGACGTATATGGAGATCGCCTAACTGAGCTTGTTTTAATAGGGATTGATATGGACCGGGATGAAATTGAAGAATCCTTAAAGAAATGTCTGCTAACAGAGGAAGAGCTCTTAGCGGATTGGTCAACATTCAAAGACCCGCTACCACCGTTTGTAATAGAAGAAACAGAATAAATAGGAGGAAAGAACAATGAGAGTGAAAATTACATTAGCTTGTACTGAAACAGGAGATAGAAACTATATTACGACAAAAAATAAGCGGACAAATCCTGACCGTATTGAGTTGAAAAAATATTGTCCGCGTTTAAAGAGACATACTTTACACCGCGAAACAAAATAGCAAAAAAGGTATAAGCACTTCATTCGTTAAGTGCTTATACCTTTTCAAAAAGAAAGAGTATTGTTTATAAAATTTTAATATTAACAGGATACAGGTAGGGTTTTGCTGGTTCACTAATTTTCTTCCAATGGGTAATTTTAATAATAGGCAATTCATTTCCGCCATAAGTCGTTACGTCTAAAACACCAGTTGCTTCTATCCACGTGTCTTCCTCAACGGAGGCAGCTTCAGAGAACTCAGAAAGAAAGCCAATAATACTTGCATCTGCAACACAGTGGGTAATTAAAAACCTCGATAACACAAGCTGATTTTGTTCAAAGCCCTCTTCTTTGTATACAAAGCCTGTTAAAGTAATGTTTCTTCCTTTATACCGGTTGACATCAAAGCTGATTTCTTCGTAGTAAGGAGAAAATACATAGTCATTCATCTCAATGTTAGTGCTTTGTTCAAGCTTTTGGATTAGCTTGTCATACTCATCTTGGGAGACTTCTTCAGGAAAATCAAGGTTTGATTGGTCGATAGAATGTTCAAGTGGTTCAGAAGGATCAGCTTGTTCAGCTGGATCGGAATTTGTCCCCTCATTTTTCTGAGCAGATTGTTTTTGATTTGACAGGATAGCCATACCCCCTTTTTTATCTACAATTGATGCATCAAGCACTTTGGGTGGCAAGAGGAATCCAGTAATCAGCGGGAATATTAAAATCCCATATGAGAGGAGTTTTTTTATACTAAAAGTGGAATCTCCGTGATCATGGGTACAGGCATGATCAGCATGATGACAATGATGACCTTGCTCTTTAACTGTCCAAATTCGCGTTAATTGAATGAAAAACAAAATCAAAAATAGAATAGAGGCAGATTGACTTAATGATTCGTACTTTGGATTAATATATTTAGTTAAGTCCCCAGTATAATGCATCTTGAAAAGCATGGCAGAAAAAGCAAACAATATGAGTGCTCTTGCAGCCTGCTGAAAATTGAATTTCACTTTTTCTCCTCCTTATATATAGCTGCTCAGTAGTAAAAGGACAATAAATATAATTGATGCGACCAACGCTAACACACTTATAACAAACTTAAATCGAAAGACATTAAGCATCATGATTGTATTTTTAAAATCAATCATTGGACCAAAAATTAAGAAGCCTAGAATAGAAGATGTTGGGAATAAACTGCTGAATGAAGCACCGATAAATGCATCCGCCTCGGAACAAAGAGATAATACATATGCTAAGCCCATCATTACTATTAATGAGGCTACTGTTCCATCCCCAGCCTCTAGCAGCGCTTTAGCTGGCATATATGTTTGCACAAAGGCAGCTAAAATAGCCCCGATGACTAAGTATTTTCCCATATCAAAGAATTCATCTATCGAATGGGTTAGCATAGACCAAAATCGATTTAAAAAAGGCCCTTTTTTTGTATGTGAATGTGAATGGATCGTTTGCTTCTGGGGTGCAGTTTTAAATTGATTCCCTTTAAAAAGAAGGCTGATTACGATGGATATGATAATGGCAATGACAAAACCTAAGCCCATTCTTAATCCTGCAATTTTAAAGTTGTTTCCAAAGGCCATGTATGTAGAGGCGATAACGATTGGGTTGATAAGAGGTCCTGTTAGCATAAAGCCCATCGCAGCGTGGATAGGCACCCCTTTGGAGATAAGTCTTCGAACAATAGGAACAATCCCGCATTCACATGCAGGGAACAGGGCTCCTATAATACAGCTCATAAGCACAGCCAGTAATTTATTTTTGGGAATGCATTTCTTGATATGTTCTTCTGTTACGAAAATTTGGATAATTCCTGCGATAAGGACACCGACGAGTACAAAAGGAAGTGCTTCTATTAAAATACTCAAAAATATCGTATTCATGTTTAAAAAAGAAGCTGGTACTTCAAATAGATTTTTTATATTAGAGCCAAATGAAAAAAAGAATAAAGCCAATCCGATAATTAAAATCCCCGTTATATCTATGATATTAGCATGGAAAAGGCGTTTCATGAATTCCTCCTACAAAAGATAAGTGTATTTTAACAAGCAGCCTATTGTGACTAATCAGGGCTTGTCAAACAAAAAAATAAAAAGTCCCTCCTGCCATTCATGTGGCAGGGAAGGGGGATTCAAACCTTAATTGTTTAATGCCTTCTTAATAGTTTCTAGATTCCTTCTCATTATGCTAAAGTAATCATCATTTTGCTTCAAATTCTCTTCTGTAATTGCTTCTAGATTATGAAGAATAAGAGATTCGGCTCCAATCTCTTTCTGAATAATTTCCGCTACTTTTGTTGATAGGTTCTGTTCGAAGATCACGTATTGAATTTGATGTTCCTTCGATTCTTCAATAATACTTTGCAAGCCTTTCTGTGTAGGCTCCTGTGTTGGAGACAGGCCTGCAATAGCAATCTGTTCAATTCCGTATCTTTCTTCCCAATATCCATAGGCTGCATGAGAAACGAGCAAATACTTTGTTTTTGAATTCTCGATGGCCGTTTTATATTCCTCGTCAAGTTTCTCTAATTCGCCTTTTAGTTGCAAGAAATTAGTTTCGAACTCTGATTTATGTTCTGGCATTAATTGGATTAGTGAGTTTTTTATATTAGTAGCAAGTTCAATTGATAGAATAGGATCCAGCCATACATGAGGGTCATAATCACCATGGTGATGACCGTGTTCTTCATGCTCATGGTGCTCTTCAGTACTTACTTCGTCATGGCTATGTTCGCCTTGGTCGTGGGTGTGCCCATCATCTTCGTCATGATTATGTTCGCCTTCATCCTCGTGATCATGCTCATGGGTTGATTTTAATAGATCAATACCATCACCAGCTTTTAGAATAGCGACGTTCTCGTTCTTCAAAGATTCTGTTGCTTTCTCTGCAAATCCTTCGATTCCAACTCCTGTATAAATGAATAAATCAGAAACAGCAAGTCCCATCATATCTTTCGTAGAAGGCTCAAAGGAATGAGCATCCACATTTGGCGGGTAAATACTCTTAACGTCAACATAGTTTCCGCCAATTTTCTTTGTGAAATCTTCTAGAGGATAAATAGTTGTTAAAACAGTTAATTTATCCTCATCCTTGTCTACGTTTTCTCCGTCAGCTTTCTTTGCTGTTTCTGTGTTTCCGCAGCCTGAAAGCATTAGACTGAATGTAAATAGGGAGGTGAGAAGAGGTTTTTTAAATTTCATATGTGTAACTCCAATCTTCATTAATTTACTAGTACATGAAACTATCAGCGGCTTAAATCGTAATTATTACGTTTTACATTCTAAAGTAAGACTATGAGTTTGTAAATGTTTTTATGCTTTCTTTCCTTTAAAATTTCACTTTTTAATAAATCAACGCAGCATAATGGAAAAAACGGCAGATCGATTTCTGCCGTTTTTACCTTGTTATTGGTTTGCCAATTTTCGCTTTTCAGCTAAAAGTCTTTGAAATTCTAATTCCAGCTCATCAGAAGGTTCCATACTAAGGCGGCTCAGTACTTCTGTTATCCTAGTTTCTAATAGGAGGAGCTGATCCCCTTTTGTATCGTGTGCAACTTTTGGTGTATAGTTTTTGAATTGCTCATATGTCCCATCAAATAACTGAATCTCTTGGTTGTCAATCGCTAAAATTCGTGTGGCAATGCTCTCGATAAATTGCCGATCATGAGAAACAAAAATAACGGTTCCTTCATATTCCTGCAAGAGGGCTTCGAGTGCTTCCACTGATGGGATGTCAAGAAAGTTTGTTGGTTCGTCTAATATAATTGTATTAATTTCACTAACAAATAATTTAGCGAATGCTACTTTTACTCGTTCCCCGCCGCTTAGGACACCAACTGGCTTATAGACATCCTCTCTGAAAAAATGCAGCCTCGCCAGGACTGTCCGTATGAATGTCTCATTCTGTATCGAGGTTGTGCTGACATTTTCAAGTATGGATTTTTCTGTATTTAAAATATCGATGTTTTGACTAAAATAGCCGATTTTCATGGAAGGGGAGATCGATATCCCTTCCTCCTGATTCATTATTTTTTTCACGAGCGTTGTTTTTCCGCATCCGTTCGGTCCGATGATAGCAAGCTTATCTCCTCCGCGTACATGAAAGCTGGCAGATTTCCAGAGTAATCTCTTACCGATCGAACATTGTATATCTTCTGCTCGCAGGACAATTCGTCCTTTAAAGGTTTCTTCGTTAGGCAAATTCATTTTTATGACAGGCGCATCTTTGACTTTTTCAACTTTATCAAGCTTTTCTAAACGCGTTTCAATCGCCTTTGCCGTTTTTTGCAGTTTCTTTTGCTTTTTAGCGAAGTAAGGCTTGGATTTTCCCGCTTCGATCGAACTTACATTTTTCGGTGTTTTCGTAGCTCGTTCTGCTTTTTTCTCTTTTAATATTAATGCTTCCTCTAACTGTTTTTTCTTCTTCTCATATGATTCGTAAGCTTGCTTCTGCTGGTGCAGCTCCAATTCCTTCTGCTCCATGTAATCGGAGTAGTTACCCTTATATACTTTCACTTTTCCTTCATTAAGCTCCCAAATGGACGTACATAAAGCATCTAAAAATGCACGGTCATGTGAAACAAGAACAAGTGCGCTGAGGGACTTTTTGAATTTCTTTTCCAGCCATTCAATGTGGCTCGTATCCAAATTTGTTGTTGGTTCATCTGCTAGTAAAATAGCAGGGCTTTTTGCGAGTGCGGCATTAATATATTCCTGTGTCACCTCTCCGCCACTTTTTGTCGTATCCGTTCTTTTTAGCTGCGGTAAAAGCTCGCATATGCCATTTGTTGCGATCGTTCCGTTGTCAGGAGATGTTTCTCCTGCTAAAACCTCTAATAAGGTTGTTTTTCCACAGCCGTTCCTGCCAACAAGACCAATTCGATCATGTTTTTGAATTTGTAATTTTTCTATATCTAATAATAAACGGTCTTTTATAAATAATTTGATATGGTTTGCTTCTAATAGCATCATACAATCATCCCCATTTCATAAGTGCTTGGAGACAAAAAAGCCTCCTATCTGCATTCAGAATAGGAGGCATAGGGGTGCACAAAGAGACTACTCCCTTTGAAGGACCAACTATAGAAACCTAATCCTATTCTGAAAACCTCGATTGAAGACAACACGAAATAGAGCAGATATCTGCTAACTAAGACAGTCTTCAATTGATTGCTTTCGAAAAATAGGATTAGAACTTCATCTAATTGGGTCACCCTTTCGCGTATAGTTATTATTACAATATACAATTAGCTGGTATTTGTCAATTGACTGATAAAAAATGGTGGGAATGATATGCATTTAAATGGCCCGATACAATTTGTTGAAATTTAATATTTAAATAACATCGCAATAAATTCGTGGCCTCCGCCAATTGTCCAAAAAAGGATATGATCTCCACGTTTTATTCGACCAGATTCAATTCCTTCATAAAGGGCAATAAATGGACTGCTTGTTCCTGTATAGCCATATTGGTCACCCACATACATTATTTTTTGATCAGGAATGTTAAAATGTTCTTGGATTTTTAGGATATTAGAGAGAGCAAATTGTGATAAACAATAACTATCAATATCTTCACTTTTTAAGTGGTTGCGTTCTAATAGTTTTTTGATTTTTTCATATGTAAAGGGCAAAGAGACGCTTCCATCAAATGGAAACCATTTCATATAATCAATCGATCCTTCTCCTTTAATAGCCTGGGATAAACCCTCTTCAGGATAAAGAATATTATCTCGATAAGTGGAATCTACTTCATAGATCGCATCGATAAATCCGGTATTCTCTTCGGTTTTCTCGAGTATTACGGCACAAGCAGCATCGCCAAAATTAGCATATGTGATTTCCTCTTCAGGATTAGCAATAAGTGAAAAATTATCTGAACCTATAATTAAGGCGGTACGTACATGTGGATTAGATAACATATAACGTGAAGCTTGCTCTATTGAAATGGTCATTCCAGCACAATTTGCGTTTGTATCCATTACAATTGTATCTTTTTTTCCCTTAATAGAATGGTGAACATAGATGGCATTGGTAGGCACAGTTTTCTCTGGGACTTGAGTTGAAAAAATAATCATATCAATATCTGTTCCTGTTAACCCTGCCTTTTCTAATACGCGTTTGGATGCTTCTACCGCCATTGTTATCCCATTTTCACTGTTATTCTCAATTAGGTATCTTTCATTACGTCCCATAACATCCAAAAAATGAGTAATATCTCTGCCTTTTTGTTTAAAATGATCAATAAAGTAGTCGTTTTTAACAATTTTATTAGGGTGGTAAACCTCAATTGCATTGATTTTAATGTTTGTCATAACGTCTCCTATGGATGTCTTATAAATGTATTAAGTAAATGAGTAAGACTAAAAAAGCCTTACTCATTTACTTATCGTATTAAATTTCAGTGACCTCTACATTATTTAAACCGGTATTGCGAGCTAAACGGCTTAATTGCATTTTCAAGACCGCACTCTTTTTTATTTCAATAACAATTTTTTTGAACCCAGAACTATGATAAAGTCGGAAGCAGTTTTCAAGATCTGGAATCATTTCTTGCGTAACTAGATTTAAATCTCGGCAATCAAATTGAAGTATAAATTCATCAGCCTTAATAGCACTTGTTTTACGCTGGTATTCATTAATAAATTCTTGTGCCTTTTCAGGTGTAAAACTTCCACTAACCGTCATGTCGATTGTCTTTTTCACTTGATTTACATTCATCGAATAAGATCCTGTTGCCATAATTGGTTACACACTTCCTTTATTAATTGGTTATTTACTATTAAATTTAGTAAAGCTATTCAAAAAATCATTATATCAGAAAAATATGGGTGAAAAGTGAAAAAATGGTGAAAAATAAATGTATTAATAATTAGATTATTTTAAAATATTCGGGATTGTTATACTAAAAAAAGGAGAAATGTACTCTGATTTAGTTAAATTCCACATCACTCCTGTTGCTTCAACGCAATAAAGGATGGTATTATTTTACATAATATACGGAAAGGAAGGATGAAGATGTCATTTGAAAGTGTAAAAGCTCATTTTAAAAAATGGAATCGTGAAATGGATATGATGGTGTTTGATACATCAAGCGCAACCGTTGATCTGGCTGCTGAAGCAATAGGTGTCATTCCTGCAAGAATTGCAAAGACTCTTTCATTTCGAGGAGAAGGGGACAAAGCTATTCTTGTTGTTGCAGCTGGGGATGCAAAGATTGATAATAAGAAATTTCGTCAAGCTTTCCAATTGAAAGCGCGCATGCTTTCAGCAGATGAGGTAGTGGAGCAAACGGGGCATATGATTGGCGGTGTCTGTCCGTTTGGGTTGGCGAATGATTTGGATGTTTATTTAGATGTCTCCATGAAACGTTTCGAGACTCTTTTCCCTGCTTGTGGAAGTACCAACTCAGCCATTGAACTTACATGTGATGAAATTTTTGAATTTTCCTCTGCAAAAGAATGGGTTGATGTTTGTAAAGGCTGGGAGGATACTGACTCCGAAAATAAAATAGAATTTTCCCAAGTATAACAGGGTACTCATTAATCGATTCGTGTTCATGCTAAAGGTCTATGACTTAGGGAATAGTAGTATGAAAGACGCAATTTCAAGGTGAAAAAGATGAAAATGCTTTGCATTGATGGCGGTGGAATTCGAGGAGTATTTGCTATTTCTATTTTACAAGCAATAGAGGAAGAGTGGGAATGTCCGATTGACGACTTATTTGATGTGGTGGCTGGAACAAGTACAGGGGCGATTATATCTGCATCTATTGTATTGAAGAAGAGTATGAGAGAAGTCATGAAAAGTTATGAATTATATGGGAAGAAAATTTTTGTCAGGCAAGCAAAGGTGGGCCTTTTTAAAAGTATATATAGTGATCAGTATTTACGTCGTTTTTTTCGGAAGGCATTTGGTGAAATGGCACTTGCAGATATTAAAAAGCCGCTGCTGATCCCTGCAGTGGATGTGACAAATGGAAAGCCCTTTATTCATCGATCGAACTACGGACATACGGAGAATGATGATTTATCTATTAAGCTTTGGGATGCTGTTCTCTCCTCCTGTTCGGCACCGGTTTTTTTTCCGCCTAACAATATTAATAATCAGTACTTGTCCATTGATGGGGGTTTATGGGCAAATAATCCATCGCTCGTTTGTGTGACGGAGGCACTTCATCATTTTAAAAAAGATATAAAGGAAATAGAGATCTTTTCTATTGGTACAGGTATGCAGCATATTGATTTTACTATTGGGAAGGAAAAATACTGGGGGGCAAAGCATTGGCTGCCAATTCATTTTCCATCAATGAAGATGACACCAAAATTGCTGGACTTGGCCCTTCAATTGTCATCCGAATCAGTTACGTATCATTGTCAGCATCTGCTTGGTAATCACTATTTTCGATTAAATGGGGATCTTGGGGAAGAAATGCCCTTTGATGAAATTAAATTTATCGATGAACTGATTGAATTGGGAAAACAGGCTTTTTTGAATAAGAAGAAAGATGTTATGTCATTTTTGAATAAAAAGCCTGATTCCCCATAACTAATGGTTGGGAATCAGGCCTCAATTATTCCTTTTTACCTGTCAATACTAAAATAGATGGCAGGAATATGCCACGTATTAAAAATGTATCGAGTAAGATCCCGAATGCCATTGTAAATCCGAATAAGAATAGTTCCTGTAATGGCTGTGTCATCAACACGGCAAAGGTCGCAGCCAAGATTAAACCTGCTGAGGAAATCACGCCTCCTGTAACAGCGACCCCTTTTCCAACTGCTTCCCTCCATGGCAGCTTTGTCGCTTCCTCTTTAATTCTTGAAACAAGCATTATGTTGTAGTCAATTCCGAGTGCGACCATGAAGACAAAAGCGTAAACAGGCAATCGATAGCTGATTGCATCATAGCCCATAAGGTGCTTGAATATCCACCAGCCAAAACCCATTGTTGAAAAGAAAGATAGCAGAATCGTTGCCATCATCAAAATTGGCATCATAACAGATTTTGTTTGGAACCCTAGAATAATAGTAAGAAATACAGTGACAAGTGAGAATAAGACAATCATATCCCTCTGGTTCATATGATTAACATCTAATTGCTGAGCGGTCTGGCCAGCAAAGTGAAGCTTCACATCCGCTGTAGAAAAGCCGCTTGCTTTTAATAGGGATGCTTCTGAATCACGCAGTTTTTGGATTGTATCAAGTGCTTCTTTTTCATATGGATTGCTGTCTAGCACGAATTGAAGTCTAATTGCTTTGTTTGATTCTGCTAAATAATTTCTTGGCAGTGATTCTGGAATATTCAACATTTCATCCTGAATAGTTGGAGTAACAGAGGCAACATTGCTTTCGTCACTAAGTATAGAAACAAGATGATTCACTTTTTCGAATAACTCTGCATTTATAGGAAACTCTTTGTCAGACTTAATTAATACTGTCATAGGTGCTAATTGGCCTGCAGGGTAATTTTCTTCAAGAAGCTCAAAACCTTGCCGTGACGGCATGTCCTCAGGGAAGGATTTTAATAGGTTAAAAGAATATTGAATGGAAGTAAAGTTAAATACGCCAATAAGTAAGACTATTAGTAAGATGCCGCCTAATAAAGCTGGCTTCTTCATCACTTGCTTACTGATCGCAGACCAAATCCCATGTGTTGTTATCTGTGCTTCTTCAACCTTAGGAACAAACGGCCAAAATGCTTTGCGTCCCATTATCGCGAAGATACTAGGGATTAGTGTTAAGCCAGCGATGAGAATTACGACAACTGCCACCGAGAAAACAGGTGCGAAATGATTGTAAGGTTCAAAAATCGTAACAAACAATGTCAGCATTGCAAGAAGAACTGTTCCACCACTGAAAACAATTGGTTCAGAAACGTGGAAAATGGCTTCATTCATAGAAACATACTTAGACTCCTGCTTCTTTAATTCCTCGCGATAACGCGAGAAAACAAATAAGCTATAATCTGTTAGGACCGCAAATAACAAAATAAGCATAATGGATACGGCCGAACTATCAATGGTGAACCAACCATTTTTCCCCGCCAATCCTAAAATTCGATCGACAACTCCGTAAACGATACCCGCGATAATTAATGGAGTGATTGCCAGTATGGGAGAGCGGTAAATAATAATCAAGAGAATAAATATTAAGGCTACAGTTGCAAGCATGAGAACGATATCTGCACTTTTGAAAAGAGAGACGGTATCAGCAGAAATCCCGGCAGGACCAGTGATTTCAAATTGCATTCCATTCATATCGATTTTATTTGCTTTTTCCTTTATTTCATTCATGACTGCAAGTGTCTCAGAAGATTCTAAATCAGGCTCTAATGATAGATTAATGAGCAGTGTAGATTCATTTTCAGAATACATCTGTTTTTGAACATTCGGCGGCAATGAATGAAAGGGAAGTGCACTCATAATCTGTTCCGGCTTTTCGTCTGATCCGAGCCACTCACTTAATTCATTAATTTTTCCGATGTCTTCCTCTGAGATTTTCCCGTCACGGTGAAACACAAGCAAGGCTGGCAGCCCATCCGTAGAAGGAAACTGTTCCTTTAAAATCTGTTGAGCTACTTCTGATGGCTTGTCTCCTTTTATGCTTCCTTCTTTACTATTGACCTCGTACTCTTTTGCCGATGGAGCTAGCAGGCTAAAAAGCACAACTGCTAAGATCCAGGCAAGGATAGTCATCTTTGCTCCCTTTTGACTGCTTGTATATTGAACTAACTTACGAAATGGTTTAAGCATTCAATCCAACTCCTTACTGTTTGATGTTGACTTCATTGTAAGAAGTGAATATGAACGGAGAATGAATGGGATATTTCTTTATACAAGACATATAACAATGAGGATCCGATTAAAATAGGGACTGCATGTGCCAGTGAAAGGAGTGAAAAGGGAGGATACGGTCACAAGTGGGGGTCCCATGTGCCCGGGTAAGGTCGGAAAAGAGGAGTCGCGGTCATAAGTGGGGGTCCCATGTGCCCGGGTAAGGTCGGAAAAGAGAAGTTGCGGTCACAAGTGGGGGTCCCATGTGCCCGAGTAAGGTCGGAAAAGAGAAGTCTGGTCACAAGTGAGGGTTCCATGTACCTGAGCAAGATAGGAAAAGAGCAATCGCGGTCACTAGAAGAGTCATTATGTGCCCGTGAAAGGTGAAAAAAAGAAAAGAAGGTCACAAGCATGGGTACCTTGTGACCACGAAGAATAAAATTCTTGGAAGACAGTTACAGGAAGGATCCGACCTGGACATGTGTATGTTAAATGGCAGCTTCGTACCTATGAAAAACCTGCGCTATTATGAACTCACCATTGTCCCTCCATTCACATGGATAATCTGCCCCGAAACATAGCTTGAGTCCTCAGATGCTAAATATACATAGGCAGGGGCTAATTCAAATGGTTGGCCGGCTCTTTTCATTGGGGTATCCAGTCCAAATTTTATAACCTCTTTCTCGGAAAAGGTCGCAGGAATAAGCGGGGTCCAAATCGGACCTGGTGCAACCGCATTTACTCGAATCTGCTGTTTTTCAAGAGAAAGGGACAATGAACGTGTAAATGCTACAATAGCTCCCTTGGTTGCTGAATAATCGATTAGTTTCTTATTTCCTTCATAAGCGGTTATGGAAGCTGTATTAATAATGGAGCTGCCAGCCTTCAGATGAGGAAGTACGGCTTTCGTTAAGTAAAAGAATGAAAAAATATTTGTTTGAAACGTTTGTTCCAGCTGCTCTTTAGTAATTTCGAGTATGCTTTTTCTTACATATTGAATGGCATGATTGTTGATTAGGATATCAATTCTTCCAAATGCCTGTAATGTTTGCTGAACAACTTGCTGGGACATTTTCTCATCTTTTAAATCACCAGAAATGAGGAGGCACTCCCCTCCAAGCTCTTTAATTCTTTGTTCGGTTTCCTTCGCATCCTTATGTTCATTTAAATAAACAATAACGACCTTTGCCCCTTCTTTAACAAAAGCATAGGAGACTGCACGGCCGATTCCGCTATCTCCGCCGGTTATAATGGCTACTTTTCCTTTAAGTTTCCCTGATCCTTTATAGGATGGTTTCTCTGATATGGGTCTTGGAACCATTAAATATTCAAGCCCTGGCTGAGTTTGTTGATGCTGAGGCGGAAAGGCAATAGGTTGATTCTTACATACTTTTTGGTATCCATAATTGGAAGACGGGTACACTTTTTATACACTCCTCTGATCTTTATCGTTTCATTGTATTCTTAGAAGTTCCCTAAAGTGATCCCTTTGAAACTTTACAAACGAGACATTACGTTTTGACAGCACGTATTATTTTTTATAAAATGAATGAAAGTCAGTCATATATTTTTGAAGGGACAATAAATCATGAATAAAAAAGATAAGATTGTTCATGCAGCAATTGAAGTTTTTCGTGAAAAGGGAATTGAGAAAACGAAAATATCCGATATTGTAAAAATAGCAAATATCGCACAAGGCACGTTTTATTTGTATTTCCCCTCTAAGCTTTCCGTCATGCCGGCAATTGCAGAAGTAATGGTAGAGAAAACCATTGCGGCGGTGAAAAATGAAGTACAAGAGGACGCCTCTTTTACTGCAAAGCTTACCCAAGTAGTTGATGCGATCTTTAAGATCACATGTGATTACCGGGAAATTCTTGCGCTTATCTATGCGGGTATGGGATCAACGGAACATATTAAGGAATGGGAAACAGTATATGAGCCATTCTATTCATGGATCAGCCAATTCCTAAACGAGGCAAAGTCTTCAGGAATGATCCGGGATTCGATTCATGTTGAGCGTACTGCAAAGCTATTCATCGGCTTAGTAGAATCAGCAGCTGAACAGGTTTACTTATATGATTCAAAACAGGATGATCAAGCTTCTATACAAAAAGCTGAGGTTTTAGAATTTTTAAGGTATGGACTAGGCATTCAAGAATAGCAAAAATTGAGTGTTCCAATTCTTATGATTAAAAATGAATGACAGTCAGTCATCGAGAGGGAGAGCAAAAAAATGAAAAGAGCATGGATATATGTTTTTTTAACTTGTTTATTTGAATTAATTTGGGTGTATGGATTTAATGTAGCCGAGACATGGTGGCAATGGGTAATCATTATCGGAATTATTCTGATTGATTTTTACTTTCTACCAAAAGCGTGTGAAAGTCTTCCAACAGGGACCGTTTATGCAGTATTTGCGGGGGTAGGAACAATTGGAACAGCCCTAATGGATATTTTCCTTTTCGGAGGCAGCTTTAGCATAGGGAAGTTTCTTTTTATCGCAATTTTAATAATGGGGGTTATCGGTTTAAATCTAGCTGATAACAAAGAAGAGGAAACAGTATCGAAAGGAGTTGCTTAAGTATGGGCTGGTTGTTTGTCATTTGTGCTGCTGTAAGTGAAGTGATCGGTGTATTAGGATTAAAATTATATAGCCAGAAAAAAACAATAAAAAATGGAATCATCTATTTAGGGGGATTTGGTGCCTCCTTTGCCTTTTTATACACTTCATTCAACTATTTGCAGTTAAGTATTGCTTACGCGGTGTGGATTGGAATTGGAACAGCAGGAGCGGTTCTGTTAAATATGGTGCTTTTTGGGGAATCTAAGAATAAGCTAAGAATTGCAAGTGTGGCTCTTATCGTAATCGGTGTAACGGGTTTGAAGGCATTATCCTAATGTTTTGCAGAACTGACTTTAAGCATTCCTGCAACTTTTAATTGAATGCTTCCGACAGATAAGATGTAATGACTTTTAAGGAGGCATAGGACCTTGAATAAGAAAAGCATACTCGTTATTGGCATGTTATTTACTCTATTAACGGCTTGTCATGCGGATACCCCCGCTTCATCAGATCAATTACAGCAGAGGGAAGATAGACTGCAGCCGAAAGAAAGCAATGTGGCTGCTGATTTGCTAAATCGAGTGATGGAAAAAGCGGATAGCGGAATGACCTTAGGCAGTCCATACAATGTACTGGACAGTAAAATAGATGAAGTAAAAGCGGAGTGGGGAGAGCCAGATCAGATCGATCAAGCAGGTCAAGGTTTCTATGCTACCTATCAAAATAAAAACTTTGCGTTAGGATTTAATGAGGCAGGGGAAATATTTGATGTCCGTTCCTATGCTAAGGAACTTAATGAAATTACGTCCGTACAGATTGAAGAACGTTTTGGTCAGCCAGACCATTTGAGGGAAGCAAATAATGAAGAGATTTATGTTTACGAATTAGACCAGAAAATTGAACTAAAATTCATTATATCAAAAGAAGAAGCCGTTCATCACCTATCTGTTTTTAATTCAGAACGTGCAAAGGATGAGTATGTACTTGATATTAAAGGGGAATCTAGTCAACTGTCTGCATCGGCATGGGAAAGCATGAAGGAATGGCGTAAACAAATTGTTTCATTTGCTCAAAAGAATAAGAATGTGTATATAAATGGTCCAAATAAAAAACAAGTTGCTTTAACCTTTGATGATGGTCCAGATGGGAAAGTAACACCAGCAATTATTGATATCTTAGATGAATATAAGGTAAAAGGGAATTTCTTTTTTCTGGGCAGAAATGTAGAAGTGTACCCGGAAGTTGTGAAAAAGGCATATAACAGTGGTCATTTAGTTTTAAGCCATAGCTATAATCATGTAGAACTGCCGAAGTTATCAGCAAAAGAAATTCAAATAGAAATTGAGCAAGCTGGAAATTCAATTAAATCGGTTATTGGAAAAGAACCTTCCATTATCCGAACGCCGTATGGTGAGACGAATAAACAAGTTGTAGAGATGGCACAGCAGGAGGGATATTCTGTTGTCCTTTGGTCAATAGATACACTTGATTGGTCACAAAAAGAGGCAAGCAATATCGTGAATAATGTTATGAGTCATGTTAGAAATGGCGACATCATTCTCATGCACTCTGATGCGAAGAAGACAGAAGCTGCAAAGGCATTGCCTGAATTAATTGAAGGATTGCAGGAAAAGGGCTTTGAAATGGTAGACTTAGAAACATTATTAAATATAGAAGCTTATCAATAAAAGAATCTGGCATTTTGTCAGGTTCTTTTTATTTCGCGGAAATGCTCAGTTATATAGATGTAATTTTAATTTGTTTGACAATGAATAAACAAAAACATATAATGTCTACTATAATATAAACAAATAAGGGTTGTGACTATAAATGGGTTTATCAGAAATTTTTTGGAATGCCTCAATTGAGGAATTGAAGCAAGGTTATATTGAGGAAGACCGTCATTATATATGTCTTTTATGTGGGAAGTCAACGGAGAAGGGGATTGTTTATCAAGCAGAGGATGTTTTTTATGAAGCGGAAAGATATATGTCTCTTCATATTCAGAGCGAACATGAATCCGTGTTTGATTACCTGATTGATCTCGATAAAAAGCTGACGGGATTGACAGATCATCAAAATCGTCTTCTGCGGCTCTTTTATGAAGGGAAGAGTGATGCGGAAGTGCAGAAGGACATGGGAATTGGCAGTGTATCGACCATTCGGAATCATCGCTTTGTCTTAAAAGAAAAAGAGCGTCAGGCTAAGCTATTTTTAACATTGATGGAGCTTTTAAAAGAAAAAGACAATCATAAACCAGACTTCATTGATATTCATAAAACAGCAAGAATGGTAGATGACCGATACAATGTGACGAAGGAAGAAAATGAAGAAATCTTGAAGAAATTTTTTCCTGCGGGAACAAATGAACAACTGAAATCCTTTCCACCGAAGGAAAAGCAAAGGCTAGTCGTTCTTCGAGCAATAGCCAATCGTTTCAATAGTGAAAAGTTTTACGGGGAAAAGGAAGTTAATCAAATATTAAATGATGCTTTCGATGATTATGTATTATTAAGACGCTATCTAATTGAATACGGCTTTCTAGATCGAAAAGCAGATGGCAGCAAGTATTGGCTGAAAAAATAATCGGGAGGAAAGAGAAAAATGGACAGAAAAAAAGAACTAAAGCAGCAATATAAAGAAATAAAAATTGAAGCAGGGATATTTCAAATTAAAAATACAAAGAACAATAAAATCTTTATTGGCAGTACACGAAATTTAAAAACATTAAATGGGACAAAATTTGCGTTAGAAAATGGTGCCTACACAAATAAAATGCTCCAGAAAGAATGGAGCGAATACGGAAAAGACGCTTTTGAAATGGAAGTGTTAGAGATTTTGAAAGAGAAGGATGATCTCTACTACAATGAGAAGGAAGAATTAGAGAAACTAGAAGAAAAATGGCTGAATCAGCTACAGCCATTCGGAGAACGCGGGTATCACCAGGATAAGACCCGTTAAAAGGAGAAATGAAAGTTGGAATCACAGCAAAATATAAAAATGGAAAAGCTTAAATCTGAAGGTCTAGGAGCGAGCCCATTGCCAGTCTGGCGTCCCATGCTTATGTTCCTCATTCCTTTGATTCTCAGCAATATTCTTCAATCTGTTGGTCAATTATTTGGTATGGTCATTGTTGGACGCTGGCTAGGTGTGAATGAATTGGCTGCTATTTCAGCTTTTTTTCCTTTATTCTTTCTGCTTATTTCTTTTGCCATCGGGATCGGATCAGGCAGTGCAATCTTGATTGGTCAGGCATTCGGAGCGAGAAATGAAGAAAAGCTTAAGGCTGTCGTAGGGACAACATTAACATTTACGTTCATCTTAGGCGTTGTGCTGGCAATCCTCGGAGGAATCTTTGCCATGGATATTCTTCGCTTAATTGGCACACCGGATAATATTATAAATATTAGTGTTCATTATGCAAGAATTCTATTTTGGTCATTGCCTGTATTGTTTTTGTATTCTGTATACACCACTTTTATGCGGGGGACAGGAGATTCAAAAACGCCTTTTTATTTCCTAATTGTCAGCACTGTTCTTAATGTGGCTTTATTGCCGCTGTTAGTGTTCGGCTGGTTTGGTGTTCCGCAGCTCGGTGTGTATGGAGCAGCCTATGCATCCTTACTATCCACTATCATTACTTTTGTTGTCATGCTTTTCTATTTACACAGAGTAAAGCATCCGCTGCAAATGGATGCTTCGATTCGGAAGTATCTTCGAATGGATAAAGAATTGCTTAAACTGCTATTGCGCCTCGGTATTCCATCAAGTATCAGTATGATTTTGCTGTCACTTTCTGAAATCGCAGTAATCACTTTTGTTAACCGCTATGGATCGGATGCAACAGCTGCATATGGTGTAGTGAATCAAGTGGCAAGTTATGTACAGATGCCAGCAATCAGTTTAAGCATCACTGTTTCTGTGTTTGCTGCACAGGCTATTGGAGGCAGTCAATTTGATCGATTAAACCAGGTCATTCGAACAGGGGTCTTATTTAATTATGTAATCAGCGGGGTCTTGATTATTCTTATCTATATTTTCTCTGAAAACATCCTCTCGCTATTTATTACAAGTAAAGAAACAATTGAAATTGCGAATAGTTTGATTATGATTACATTATGGAGTTATGTGATTATTGGGCATGCACATATATTAAATTCGACGATGCGGGCAAGCGGAACCGTCCTATGGCCGACTGTTTTAAGTATTATTCCAATCTGGCTGATCGAGGTTCCTGTTGCGTATTGGTTATCCAGTTACACAAATCTTGGCATCAAAGGGATATGGATTGGTTATCCAGCAGCATTCATTGTGACCTTTGCATTCGTGTATTCTTATTACCGCTGGTCGTGGAAGAAAAAGCAAATTGTTCGTCTAATCTAAAATTGAAAAGGAACATCTTCTAGAAAAAGGAGATGTTCCTTTTGTTTTTTACAAAAAAATCAAAAAAAGCTAAAAAAGGGATAAAAATTACTTTGACAGGTAGAGTAATTTCGGTTAATATTACTCTATCAGATAGAATAGTGAATGTACAAGGGTGTGTCAGAATGATTAGAAGTGATATTATTCGCGGACATTTGGATTCGATTATTTTGCGCTTGATTTACGAAGAGGATCGTTATGGGTATGAAATTTCAAAGGAAATCAGTTTACGCACAGACAATCGATTTCAGATAAAAGAAGCAACTTTATATGCAGTGTTCCAGCGGCTTGAGAAGAAAGAACTAATTGAATCTTACTTGGGGGAAGTTTCCCAAGGCGGAAAAAGGAAATATTACAGAATTACAACGCTGGGAAAAGCTTACTTGCAAGAAATGGTGAAAGAGTGGAAGGAAGTAAGGGCGATCATCGATTTATTTATGGAGGGGTTAAAGTGAAGAAGTTAAAAAATCATGTGGAAGAACTGTTTAAGGACATTCCTGAAAGTGAACAAAAAAATGCAATTAAGCAAGAGGTTTTGGAAAATCTTGAAGAAAAGGTCTGGGATTTAAAGGCTAACGGAAAAGAAGAGGAAGATGCGATTAATAAAGCCATTGTGGAGTTTGGGGATATAGAAGATTTGAAAAAGGAGCTTGGTGTCAAACAGCCAATAAAGAAAAATATGACGAAATTAAATTTAGGTTATTCAATTTGGGGAAGCGCATTAATCATTGCTTTATTTCTTTTTATTAACCTTTATTATTCTCCTGATGTCATCTGGTTTGTTTATCCGACGTTTGCAGTATTATGGTGGCCT
Organism: Cytobacillus solani; assembly: GCF_001420595.1. GTDB lineage: Bacteria > Bacillota > Bacilli > Bacillales > Cytobacillaceae > Cytobacillus > Cytobacillus solani. The sequence continues at coordinate 41,669 of NZ_LJIX01000006.1, forward strand.
TTAACAATGTATTTTAAATGGCAGCGTTCCAAATGAGGGGTGGAAATAAATGAAAAAATATGATGTTGGTTTTGCGGTAGCTGGAAGCATTATGAGTATTCTCTTTTTTATGATCGTAAATTATGTAACAAGCACCGAGTATTTATGGTTTATCTATCCTTCTTTAGCCTTGCTGCTATGGCCAATTGGTCTGTACTGTGCGAAACAGGAAAAACATAAACTATTTTCTATTTTATGCAGTGGACTCATTATTCTATTTCTTATTTCTGAAAATATGATTCATTCGCCGGTTCACCCGTGGTCCTTGTATGCCATCTTTCCTATTCTATGGTGGCCAATCCTAATTATTTTAGGAAAAAGGGCTAAGACCATGTCCATTGCATGGGTAGGGAGCATAAGTATAATTCTATATTATTTAATCTTGAACATACTCATCTCTCCCGGATATCCTTGGGCAATCTATCCTGCGTTTGTCGTGTTATGGTGGCCGTTATCTTTATACCATGCGTTGAAAAAGACATTTTTCACATTCTCGGTACATGCTAGTTTATTAATCATCTTATTTTTCATTACTGTGAATGCAGTCTCCTCTCCAAACACAATTTGGGCGGTTTATCCAATTTTTTGTGTATTATGGTGGCCCCTTTCTATGTATTATTTCGTCTATAAGAAGAGAAGAGTAAATTGATTAGAATTCTAGAAGAAAGTGAAGGTAGATTATGGAGGAGAAAAAGGTCTATATCATTTTTACAGATACAGGAACACTTTTTACGAAATTAATCAAGCTATATACGAAACAGCCATTAAACCATGTATCGATTTCATTTGATAAACAATTAACGAATATATTCAGCTTCGGGCGCAAGAAGCCATATAATCCCTTTATTGGCGGCTTTGTAAGGGAAAGAATTGCAGAGGGATTGTTTAAAAAAGCGAGATGTGAGATATATAGCTATTCCCTATCAGAAGAGGAATATGAACAAATGCAAACAAAGGTTAGACAAATTGAAGCAAAGAAAGATTTATATAAATATAACTTCTTAGGACTTATTGCCATTATGCTTAGATATAATCTTAAACGAAAAAATGCGTTCTTTTGCTCTCAATTTGTTGCAACCATTTTAAATGAAAAAAAAGGAATGCTTGATAAATCCCCGAGCCAATGTACACCTCAAGATTTATTGGCGGTGAACAAGCTTGAATTAGTATTTAAAGGAAATCTTGTTCTCTATCCGCATCAGGCAAGTGAAAAAATGATCGAACATGACTTTAGTTTCGGAAAACCAATGATTTATAAATCACCTGATTTTAGCTAGTTTTCATATGAAAGATCATTAGTAAAGCTGATAAACGATTGCCTTATGAGCCGTTTATCAGCTTTTTCATATTTCCTCATTTTCATCTTTCAATAGTTTTAAAAATACAGACAACGCCTTTGTTTGGAAGGGAGAGCGCAAAACAACTGAAAATTCTCTTGTAAGAGAAATTCCCTTCACATCGATTACTGCTAATGAGCCGTTTTCTCTTTCTTTTTGAATGACCCAATCAGACAATAGACTAATGCCAATTCCGGCTTCGACAGATTCTTTAATTAATTGTGTACTCCCAAATTCTAATATTTTTTGAGGTGCAATGTTAAATTGTTTAAAAAGTTTCTCAGTCGCTTCTCTTGTTCCTGAGCCGTTTTCTCTTACAACCCATGTTTCTTCCTCAATATCAGCGATAGATACCTCGCCTTCTATGTGTGATAATCGATTTTTTGGAGAGGCGATGATACTCATCTTATCAACTGCAAAAGGCTCAATTTTTAAATTTTTCTCCTTGTATTGTCCTTCCACAATGCCGATATCTAATTGATGTCCAAGGACGAGTTCAGCTATTTCCTTCGTATTTCCAATGGTGATGGCTGGCTTTATTTGTGGATATTTTTCTTGCATGTCAGCAATTAAGTGAGGCAGAACATACTCCCCGAAAGAATAGCTTGCTCCAATGGATAACAGTCCATTTGGATTATTTGTAAGGTCATCGATTAAATAGTGCATTTTCCCATAGAGCCCTAATATTTCTTTAGCATGATGGTAAACAATTTCTCCGGCTTTATTTAAATGGACATATTTATTGGTTCGTTCTAATAATTTGGTGCCCATTGCACGTTCTAAAGCTTGAATGTACTGGCTGACAGCAGGCTGGGTCATATGTAATTCTTCAGCTGCACGTGAAAAGTTCTGCTTTTCCGCTACAGTGACAAAGACAGCTAATTGCTGGTCCAAATCATCACCTCCGCTAGGTATGTGTTTTACTTATTATTAGCATTATAAAATATTATTTTCCTTATAGTAAAGAAAACATTATGCTAAGATTACAATCAGTTTGGAGGTGTTGAAATGTCAGCACAAGCAGCTAAAGTAGATTCAACTGGTAAAGAACAGCTTCAGCCAGAAAAAAAACCTGTCTCAACTGGAAGATTGGTCGGTGGGATTGCGTTTACTTTTTTGATCGCTTTATTAGGCTACTTACTAGCAAAATTACCTGGGTTTGACCATGTTGGTCAGCTGGCTTCCGCAATAGTAATTGCGGTTTTATACCGGAATATTTTTGGATACCCGGAGCTTTTGCGGGCAGGTATTGGTTTTTCCTCAAAAAAACTCTTAAGATTTGCCATTATTTTATATGGGTTAAAGCTCAATATCGGGACGGTTTTAGAGGATGGTCTTGGATTACTTATCCGTGATGCTGGGGTTATTGTTTTTGCTATTTTGTTAACCGTTTGGCTGGCCCGCTTGTTAAAAGCAGATAAGAATATATCACTGCTGGTCGGAGTAGGAACTGGGGTATGTGGGGCAGCTGCCATTGCGGCTATTGCTCCAATTATCAAGTCCAAGGATGAGGATACAGCCATTGGGGTTGGAATTATTGCACTTGTAGGTACTATTTTTGCAATTGGCTATACGATTTTACGTCATGTCCTTCCATTAACGGCAAGTGAATATGGCATTTGGTCAGGAATTAGTTTACATGAGATCGCTCATGTTGCATTAGCAGCTGCACCTGGGGGACAGGATGCACTCGCTATTGGCTTGCTTGCAAAACTAGGCAGAGTATTTTTGCTCGTTCCACTATGTTTTATTTTTATGTACATGATGAAAAAGAAAAACGCAGGAGATAAAAATTCTGATACGAGGATTGAATTTCCATGGTTTCTCATTGGGTTTATGATTATGAGTGTAGTTGGCAGTTATGTACTAGGAAAGTCGATTCCTGTTTCTGAAACGTTTACGAACGGGGTAACGAATCTTACTACTTGGTGTTTAACAGCAGCAATGGTCGGACTTGGCCTGAATGTCAGCCTTCACGATTTGCGTACGAAAGCATTAAAGCCGTTAATTGCCATGGGGATTGCTTCTATCTGTTTATCAATTATCGCTTATTTTATTGTTTAATTATAAAAAGCGGATTTTCCTAAAGTGGAAAATCCGCTTCTATTTTCATCGGTCCTTTGAATGTACTTGCTTTTCCTTCGCTTTCGTTGGCCAGATAAAGTTTGAAATGGCAATTAGAAAATCAATTCCTAAAATAATTGACCATAACCTTAATATCCCACTTAATGCTTCGGTTCGGGAGGAGTCATTTATAAAATAAATCATCCCGGCAAGAAGCCCGGCACCTATGAGAAATGCAATGACATGCCTGCCCCATCCTTTAAGATAATGCTTAGCATATTCCAGCCCATAACGTTTAGCCGGCTTCGGTCCTTGTTTTGTAATATAGTATTGGAAGCGCTCGTCTGCCCATTGAATCATACTTTTCCCAAAGGCGATTGATACACCTATATAAACGGCTGCAATCCCATGAATACTAGATGCAGTTGCTCCACGGTATAAATCAATACTTGTCGTTACTAATAAAATTAAGTCAATAACAGGTGTTAAGCCTAAAAATACTAAACCAAGCTTATTCATCTTAAATACGTAGCGAGTGACTAAACCTAAGGCAATAACGACCCAGAAGCCGATCTCACACGCAATAATCATCCATGCAAGGAAATTCAAACGTGCACCTCTTTTCAATACAGATGTATTATATAAAAAGTATTTTACCATGCTATTTTATATAATACAACTGTATTATAAAATTGAAAAATTAATTTTTCATTGATAAAATAATACTATGCCAAAAATTGTTGATCATGAAAAAAGACGAAAACAAATTGCTGAAGCTACATGGCGGGTCATCTTAAATCTAGGGATGGAAGGAGCGACCGTTAGGAATATCGCAAAGGAAGCAGGGCTATCGCTTGGAGCCTTGCGTCATTATTTTTCTACACAGGATGAATTGCTTGTGTACGCGATGGATCTTGTGAAGGAACAGGCAACTGTACGTATTAATGAAATAACTAGGAAGGATTTGCCGCCAAAAGAAATGATCTTAAGCATTTTATTGCAAATGGTCCCTATAAATGAGGAAACCATGGCCGAAATGGAGGTATGGATTGCTTTTATTGCCCATGCCAGACATAGGGAAGATATTTTTAATATAAAGGATGATGGTGTCTTTAATGGCATAAAAAAGCTAGTTGATTCCATGGATCAGTATGGCCTGCTGCGGAAAGAACTGGATATAGCTGTAGAAACAGAAAGGTTGTATGCCCTTATTGACGGGATTGCTCTTCATGCATTGCTTGAGCCGAAGCGGGTTGACAAGGAGCGAATCGTTCGTGTGTTAGAACATCATTTGGATACGATTTGTATAGAGTAAATAAAACGGACTTCCGATAAAGGATAGTCCGTTTTTCGTTCTGTTTTTATTCTGATTTTGGGAGATAATATACTTTTGCCACATATTTTTTATCAACAAATGGTGTTTTTATTCTATAAGCCTCCATGATTTTGAACATGATTTTCTTTAATCACAGTTTTTCTCAAAGGAACTGTTTGCCAGTACGTAAACATACGCCAAATCCATTCAAGCGGTCCCATCTTAAAGTATTGCAGCCAAACAACACTGAAGAGGATTTGAATAGCATAAATAGCTAAGCATAAATAAAGCGTTTGGACATAAGTCAGATTGGTTATGAAATGAAATATCCTGCCAAAAAGTAAAATAAAAGCTGTTTGACCAATATAGTTTGTGAATGCCATTCGCCCGTAATATTTAAGGGGGCTAAGAATGGTTTGTACGATATTTGTTTGTAGGAGCAAGAGCAAAATTCCTATATAAAAGGCTGATATAATCGGTCCGTTTGTTACCCCGATTTGGAGAAACTTACTTGCCTGATCGAGGGGGCCATCTTCACTTAGTAAAATCATCGTTTCAAATGGCTGTTCAGGCATGTTTAAGTATTGGATATACAACCCAATCATGCTAAGGATAAGCATAATTACTGTAAATATAAAAAGCTGTTTTGTTTTTTGCTTCAGTTTTTCAAATATTTCATATTGTCCGCAAGCAAGTCCTAGTAAAATAAGAGGCAGAGGTAAAGCTACCTTTATTCCCATGACACCAAATATAATAATAAGAATGATACTAATTGCTAAATTTATATGTTTATTAACTTTATAAAAAGGCAATGTAATGAAACCGCAAATGGCATAAACCATTAAAGCTTCACCTGGATGAAACAAGGAATGAAGAATTCCGAACACAAACATTGCAGCTATCCTGCGTAAAAAAAGGACATGCCCTTTTTTTCCTTTTGCATTGGCTCGTGTAATAAAGAGATAGAAGCCAACTCCAAATAGAAAGGAGAAAATAGTGTAGAAACGGCCTTCTACAAATAAGTATAGAAAACGCTGGTAGCTTGCATCTATAGTAAGCGGATCTGGTATTTTAATATGAAGCAGTGCAAGAATGTTAACTAAAATAATACCGAGTAATGCAAAGCCTCGAATGTAATCAAGTACATCAATTCGTTTGTTCGCTTTTGGGTTTTCCATAAAACCTCCTTGTAAGTCTGACTTCATTTATCTTACATGAGTCCGGATGAATTATATATTGTTTTCCCTTATAAAGACTCTTACATTTTTGTAAGATAGGGTGTTATTGTAAAAGGATTGTTTGAAAGATTATGATAGCTATACAAAATCAATAAAGCTTCAAGAGCATCTGCTAACTACCACGTTTATAAATGTCGGTCTGCCTAATTTTACTGCGCTGGTTAATTCTTCATAAATAAAGGTTTGTTTAATTAATCAGAACCGACAATTTATTTTTTACACAGAAATGAGGTGAAGATAAATGGATATAGAGATAAACATTTTAGTAGTGGAAGATGATAATGATATTAGCCAATTGCTATGCAGCATAATCAAAAGGAGCGGTTATGCCCCACAGCCTGCCTTTTCAGGTACTGAAGCGATGATTTATTTAGAAAGACAAGAGTGGGATCTGGTTCTGTTAGATTTAATGCTGCCTGGAATGAGTGGAGAAGAAATCCTTGCGGAAATTAGTAAAAAAAGTTCGGTTCCCGTCCTCATCATCTCCGCAAAATTGGAGCAGAAAACGAAAATTGAGACATTAAGAACAGGAGCAGATGATTATATTACAAAACCTTTCGATATTGAGGAGGTTGCAGCAAGGATTGACTCCCATTTGCGAAGATATAAACGTTCAGGGGATTTACGGAAAAATCCAGAGTTGAAGCATAAAGATATTAGTATTGATACAGAAGCAAAAGCAGTAAAGGTGAATGGAGGAGAGGTACCATTAACTGCACGTGAATACGCGATATTAGTTCTATTGTTCTCTTCACCTAAGAAGGTGTTTACCAAAGCCAACGTATTTGAAGCTGTATGGGATGAAGTATTTTATGGAGATGATAATACGATTAATGTACATATGAGCAATTTAAGGAATAAACTAGCCAAGGCCAATCCAAATGAAGAATATATCGAGACAATATGGGGAATGGGCTATCGTTTAAAATCTTAAGGTTTTCTTAAGAATCATCTTAAGCCTTTCTTATGTTTTCCTTTTTATACTAAAAGCATCACATGAGGGAGGGGAGAAAATGAATGACTACGTTCTAAGAACCAATCATTTATCAAAAAGATATAAGAATCAATTTGCTCTCGATAATATTGACCTTACGATTAAAAAGGGGTCTATTTATGGATTTATTGGGCAAAATGGCGCTGGAAAATCAACACTCATACGGGTAGTAACAGGGCTTGCGTATCCGACAAGCGGCTCCATTGAGCTATTCGGAAAGAGCAGTGAACAAGAGCTTATTCAGGCTAGAAAAAGAATTGGGACAATTATTGAAGGACCTGCCTTGTATCCGCAAATGACAGCAGCGGAGAATCTTGAAACGCACAGACTTTTAAAAGGTATACCTGGAAAAGATTGTGTGGAAAATATGCTTGCTCTTGTCGGTCTTCAAGGAGCAGGGAAGAAAAAAGCAAAGAATTTTTCTTTAGGGATGAAGCAGCGCCTCGGTCTTGGAATTGCCTTATTAGGTGATCCGGAATTTTTGATTCTTGATGAACCGATAAATGGATTAGATCCTATGGGCGTTGTAGAAATAAGAGAGCTATTGAAGAAATTAAATCAGGAGTATGGGATCACCATCTTGATTTCGAGCCACATATTAAGCGAACTTCATTTACTTGCGACCCATTATGGAATTATTCATAAAGGGGAATTGTTAGAGCAATTGACAGTAAAGGAACTTAATGAAAGATGCCAGCAGTACATTCATGTGAAAGTCGATCATCCAGATAAAGCGGCAGCCATTTTTGAAACGAAGCTTGGGACAACTCAATATGAAGTCATGCCTGAAGGTACCATTAAGCTGTTCGACTATCTGGATGCTCCCGGCCGTGTTTCCAAGACACTTGCAGATGAAGGGCTAATAATCGAGCAATTCATGCCGATGGGGGAAGATTTGGAAACATATTTCTCCAATCGGATCGGGGGTGTTCAGCATGGATAATTTAGTAAAGGCAGAGTTATTTAAGTTAAGGAAGGATCGTTCCTTTGCGACATTAATTATTGGGTTGCTTGCATCAGGAATTTTTTATCCGATGCTGATCTTTTTTAATGATGGAGTATTTGGCGCAGATGCTATTTCGGTGAAAGAATTGTATGCTTATACGGCACTTGGCGGCAATAATTACATCGTTAAACTTGTCCCTTGTATCCTTGCAGGTTTCTTTATTTCCGGTGAGTATTCAATGGGTACAATGAAAAGTATCGGAGCATCTGGCAATAGCAGAATTCGAATCTACTTTTCTAAATTAATGATTTTTTCTATTGGAGCAATGATTATTTCATTAACTTTCCCAATTGTCATAATGGTAGTGGGAGCCATGTTATCAGGTTTTAATGATATGCCAGCACTAGATTACATCGTTCGGACTCTCGGTTTAACCATCATCTATGCAGCGGCATTTGCTTCCATTATGGCTTTAGTTTCAATTATATTTACTGACAGCGGCAAGACAATTGGTTTTCTTATTTTATTCTTCATTCTTTTTGATAGTATCTTCTATGCATTAAGTCAAAAGTTTTCTTTTATTGAACAAATCTTTAATTACTCAGTGTTCAAGCTGTTTTTAGAAATCGACGAATTTAACATAAGTCATGGCACCCTTCTGAAATTTGTGCTTGTTCCAATCATAACCTTTGCAGTTTTTGGACTTATAGGCAGCTGGGTATTTCAGAAGAAAGAAATAAAATAACGATGAAAGCGAGTGAGGATATGTACTATATTACGTTGTTTATCTGTGCTGCAGTAGCCCTTTTATTTCTCACTCGCTACTATCGTTTGAAAAAAGAAATAAAGAGTACAGCCCGTCAATTGAGGGAACTGAACAACAAAATAACGGGAAAAAAAATTAACCTTACTTTGTTTGATAGGGATCTTGAAGAGCTGGCAAAAGAAATCAATGATCAAATAGATGAAACAAAAAGGGCAAATGCAGAAAAAATGCGAACAGAAAATGAGTTAAAGCAGGCAGTCGCTAATATTTCACATGATATACGAACGCCAATGACCTCTATCTTAGGGTATATTCAACTTTTGGAATCTGATGAACATACATCAGAGAATAGATCAGCGTATTTTGAGATTGTTAAAAATGGGGCACTAAGGTTGAAAGATTTATTAGAGGATTTCTTCGAATTATCGATCATTGAGTCTGCAGATTATCCATTAAATGTTGAAACAATCTCATTGAATAACTTGGTATTTGATGTTTTAGCAGGTTTTTATGAGGAATTTAACCAAAGGGGATTAGAGCCTTCCATTCATATTCCTGAGAAAGATATTCGAATGAAGGCTGATTCGTCGGCAGTTAAACGTGTGATTGAAAATTTAGTGCTTAATGCGGTTAAACATTCAAAAGGGAATGTGAAAATACAGCTTGATCAGCTTTCTTCAACAGTTCAACTGATAATAAGTAATCCTGTACATCAATTAAGCGAAAAAGATGTTCATCTGCTTTTTGACCGGTTTTACAAAGGAGATAAAACCCGGTCAGAAAAAAGTACAGGGTTAGGATTATCTATTGCGAAAAGCCTAATGCTGAAAATGAATGGGAAACTAACGGCAGAATTAAAAGAGAATCAATTATATATGAAGTGTGAATGGGAGCTTTAAATTGAGAGTATATGTAAAAAAATAGGCTGCGAAAAACCTTGCGTTCCCATAATTTTTCAATTATGATGTTAATATCAAAAAAAGGAAGGGTGTCCGTGGAACAATGAACAATTAATCCTATTTGTTAAGAAAAAATTCGTTTATGATACGATTCATTTTTTCTAGATAGGATTAGTCTGTACACTTTTATACAAACGATATGTTCATTGTGTCCCTTCCATCAGGGGTATTATGCCATTTTGGTGTTGTATTGTACCTTCTCCTCCTGTCTAGAATATTGACAGGAGGTTTTATTTTGGAAACAAATCAATTAGCTGGTCGTTCATCAAGCCTGTTTGGAAATCGGGTTTTTCAAGCTATTATTATGTCAGGCTTGTTTTTACAGATAGGAATTTGGGTACGAAACTTTGCTGTTCTGCTGTTTGTAATGGAGCAGACAAAGGGAGATCCTTTTGCAGTTTCAATGATTTCTGTTGCTGAGTTCGCGCCTATTTTTATCTTTTCTTTTATCGGAGGAACGTTTGCTGACCGCTGGCGTCCGAAAAGAACAATGGTTTGGTGTGATATCTTAAGTGCCATATCTGTATTTGCAGTATTAGTGACACTTATGTTCGGAACATGGCAGGTTGTGTTTTTTGCAACATTAATATCTGCCATTCTGTCGCAATTTTCTCAGCCCTCTGGGATGAAGCTGTTTAAGATGCATTTGCCGGAAGAACAAATTCAGGCGGGGATGTCTGTCTATCAAACGGTATTTGCTGTATTTATGGTGTTAGGTCCAATTCTTGGAACATTTGCATTTCAAGCATTTGGCATTAATATTTCCATTGCGATTACAGGAATAGCATTCTTGCTATCAGCTGCTGCCTTAGCTTTCCTTCCTCAAGATCGCTTCATGGAAGAGGAGAGCCGTACGACTTCACTATGGGAAGAAATGAAGAGCGGCATTAAATATGTGTTAAATAAGAAGGAATTAAGCCAATTAGGTTTATGCTTTTTAGCAGCAGGGCTTGGACTTGGTTTTGTTCAGCCTCTCTCTATTTTTCTTGTTACGGAACAATTAGGTTTACCAAAGGAAAACCTGCAATGGTTACTTACTGCTAATGGCATTGGTATGATTATCGGTGGGGCAGGAGTCATGATATTTGCCAAAAAAGTCCCACCACAGAAGCTTTTAATATTTGGAATGCTTGCTAATGGCATTGGCTTGGCAGTCATGGGATTATCAACAAATCTTTGGTTAACACTTGGTGCTGAGTTTTTAAACGGATTAATGCTTCCGTGTATCCAGATTGGAATTAATACAATGATTTTGCAGAGAACAGAATCTGCTTTTATAGGCAGGGTCAATGGAATATTAAGTCCGCTGTTCACGGGTTCCATGGTATTAACAATGAGTGCTGCAGGAATTCTAAAGGAACAATTTTCATTAGTTGCCATCTTTGAATCAGCAGCGATCTTGTTTATTATTGGTTTGTTATTCATATTGCCAATTTATAATATGAAAGTAGAGCAGAAGCAAGAGGTTCTAGGTTCGCAAGATTAATAAGAGTGATCGGATGCGTGATGACAAAGTTTACAAGAAATAAATAACAACCATTAAAAATCCACTGTTCTAAAAAATAGAGCAGTGGATTTTTTGTTGCAGATAAAAAAGTGTATCTTTTGGGTCTGAGAATTGTCTAGTTCCAGCGCCCAGCGACTAATGTACTTCCGTTCCTTCCCTACGATAAGTCAACATCGAATCACTCTCGTTCTTCGTGTTGTTTCCTTTATCTCAGTCAGGAGACGTCCAGTCCATACGTCACTAAGCATAGCGCTTTCACTTTTCTTTTACCTTGCCATTTTAAGTAATATAACTTATGATTGTTAAGTACTTAATTTTATTAAGTAATTTTGGGGGTTATGATTTTGAATAAAGAGATGTTGAAAGGAACGATTGATCTTCTTATTCTTTCTATTCTTAAAGAAAAGGAGAATTATGGCTATGAGATTTCAAAGGCGATAAAGGAAAGAACAGAAGGAACCTTTGAAATACAGGAAGCTACTCTGTATTTATCATTAAAACGATTAGAAAAACAGCAAGCAATCACTTCTTATTGGGGCAATGAAAGCCATGGCGGCAGGCGCAAATACTATGCTGTAACCGTGGAGGGATTGAATCTATTGCAAAAGTCTATATATGAATGGAAGCAAACTGTTGAGATGGTTGATCGGTTTATATAGAGGGAGGGATAAAAAATGAGTCAGTTTATGCGGAAAATGTTTAGTTTAAATGATATAAAGTATAGTTGGATTCTGTTGCTATCAATAATTCTATGCTTTCTGATATTTTATATTGATCGTGCTGATCTTTTGATTGATTCGGCTATAGTAACCACTGGCTATCTTCTTTCCTTTTCCATTGCGGTTTTATGGGGAGCCATCAATTATATTGGGCATATTCGAATGAATGTGATGTACCAAAAACAAAACAATATCCATGCTTATGTTGCTCAGCTTGCGTTAAGCCAAGAGGATAAATGGGAGCTTCAAGCTTATTTAGAGGACTTTGCGGAAGATTTAATTCAGCAAGGAAAGACAAAGGAAGATGCTTCAATAGAGGCAATTAACCATTTTAAGGTCCAAGAGATTTTATCATTATCGAAAAATACGTTACTATTTAATTTACATGCACACTACTATTTATTAGGCTGGGTAATTCTAGCTTGTATTTTCTTTACATTTATAGGGGTATTTTGGATTGTTTTATTTGCTTCATCCACCTTATTGCTTATTGTTGAATCTATGCTGTTTGCTTATAGTTTAGGATTTGTGGGATTGTTTTTTGTGTATAAGTTATTTGATGCAATGATTTATCGAAAGTTAAAAGAGAATGTATCATGATAAATTAGTTGAGTATGAAATTTTATGGGGAGTGTCATAAATGGAAAACTGGATTACTGAGATTATGAATGAATTCGGATATATGGGGATATTACTGCTGATTGCATTAGAAAATGTTTTCCCGCCAATTCCATCTGAGGTTATTCTAACATTAGGCGGGTTTATGACAACTACTTCAGAATTAACCGTATTGGGAGTAGTTGCTTTTTCCACTATTGGTTCAGTAGCTGGAGCGGTTATCCTTTACGGGATCGGCCGGCTGATCGACGTAGACAGAATGGAAAAAATCATAGAAAAATGGGGACATATTCTTCGCCTGACGAAAAAGGATATTCAAAAGGCTGATCAATGGTTTGACAAATATGGAGTATGGACCGTTTTCTTCTGCCGTTTAATCCCATTAATTAGAAGTTTGATATCTATACCTGCAGGAATGTCACATATGAACTTTGGTGTATTCCTTTTATTTACAACACTAGGAACGTTAATTTGGAATGTGATTCTTGTGAATGTCGGTGCAGCAGTGGGGGATTCATGGGAAACGATTGTGGAGTACATGGATATCTATTCAAACTTTGTTTATGCGTTCTTAGCGCTGGCAGTTATTGTATTCGTTGTTTTATTCATTAAGAAAAGAGTAACAAAAAAATAGTATATATAGGAAAGAGTCGCAGGAACATTTTCCTGTGACTTTTTTTGAAAAATAATTCTCGATTTTAGGAAAGTGTAAATAGACTAATTCATGGTGTTTTTTTCTAATAATAAAAATTTCATGTGTGGTTAAGATATAGAGGTAATTTCAAATTGATAAGGAGAGATTTGAGTGCCTCAACAAATGGATGTCAATCAATTAAATCAAGCAAAAGCCAATGTAACATTAACACAAACATTATTAAACCAAGCAATTGAAAAATCTTCTTCAGACCCAGCTTTAGCTGAACAGGCGCTTAAACAGGCGGCGGAAGAAATTGCACAAGCACAAACGGCTGTAAGCCAGGTTCAAAGTGCATTAAATGTTCAAAAGTCTGAATAATTGAAGATTATTCTTAAAAAGTTTCAACAAGAGGAGGGGTTAGGCTGGTCTAATCCCTTTTTTTTTCGGAATATTAAAGGAAATAACTATTAATCAAACGTTTGATTAATAGAATGCTGATTATAATAAAAGATTTAGAATAATATTTTCATCCAATTTTATTTGAATGTATTGACATCATTTGTATATCGTGATATGATATTTTCTTTTTAGCGGCTGTAAAATTATGTTATCAATCTCCTAAAGTAGTAAAGGGATTATAACATTAGATAGGAACCTTCTCATTCGAATGAATTTAAGGGAAAGAGGTGTTTATTATATGACAAAGGATCAAAGGAAAAAATTGACCATTTTGATGATTAATATGTTTATTGCCATCGGCAGCTTTGGGATCATCATCCCAATCCTCCCAGCCTATTTGGAGTCAATTAATCAAGGCGGAACAGCTGCAGGTTTAATGATTGCTATTTTTGCGGGTGCACAGTTGATCTTTTCACCAATTGCGGGAAAATGGACGGATCAATATGGGCGAAGAAAAATGATTATTTACGGGCTAATAGGCTTAACGGCTTCTATGTTTGTGTTTTATGGGACTAATTCTATTTGGTGGCTATATATTTCTCGGTTTATTGGCGGGGTAGGAGCTGCACTGCTAGTACCTGCCATTTTCGCTTATGTAGCAGATATTACGACCATGGATCAACGAGCTAAGGGAAATAGCTTAGTTTCAGCGGCTATGTCACTTGGGATTGTTATAGGTCCAGGAGTCGGTGGCTTTTTAGCTGATTTCGGCCTTAAGATGCCCTTCTTGATCTCGGCAGTCGTATCACTTGTAGCGGTCGTTTTCTCAATCATTGTTCTTAAAGAAAGCCAGCATGATCTGCCGTCAGGAGCTATGGGTGATATCCCTGAGGATGAATCAATGGCAAGAAAAATGGTACGTTCTGTAAAGATGCCTTATTTCATTCCACTCATCATTACACTTGTCATGAGCTTTGGTTTAATGGCTTATGAATCGGTTCTTGGTTTATTTGTTGATAATCAGTTTGGTGCATCTCCGCAGGATATTGCCATTATGGTTACTTCTACTGGGATTATTAGTGTCATCGTTCAGCTATTTATCGTCGATCGCATTGTAAGCCGTTTTGGTGAAGGAACCGTATTGACGATGTTTATTGGTGTAGCAACATTCGGTTTTCTACTGTCGTTATTCGCATCCAGCTATGTGCTTTTCTTCGGTATTACACTATTAATTTTCCTTGCAACTTCTATCCTTCGTCCTGTTTTGAATACACTTATCTCCAAGCTGGCAGGCAACGAGCAAGGATTTGCTATGGGAATGAATAACGCTTATATGAGTATAGGGAATGTTTTAGGACCAACGCTTGCTGGTCTGCTGTACGATGTTAAAATAGTTTATCCGTTTGTTTTAGGATTAATACTCCTAGTGATCACGTTAGCGACGACGATTGTATGGCAAAAACGTGCATTAAATAACAAGTTTAAGGTGAAGATGGAGAAAGCATAAATCAGTGCTAATATCTTAATCAAACGTTTGATTAGTTTTAAATTGCTTTTGATTATTATAATTCTGGAATATTTTTGAATTTTTGCGTTGTTATAGCTGCTTTGGTATGTTATGATAATGTTAATTATAATGAATGGAGGTTTTCCTTAGTGTTAGATAACAGACTTCGATTCCAAACTTTGAACCAGTAATTGAATACGTTCAAGGCTCTGCTTGTGCGCAGAGTAAACGGGATTGGTCTGCCTTTTTTAAGGAAACCTTATTTTACGGCATATGTAAAAAGAGGGTGAGGACGAACTCACTCTCTTTTTGTTGTCTTTAAAATAAAATAGTTCATCTAATATCATGATATTTATCTTTAATGATAGCAGGATCTTAAGCTAGAAGATTTAGCCTGGATTTTGCTGAATATTAAGGATAGATTCATGGACCATTCTTATTGTGAAGGATCTTTCACTTTACCGTTCTGACAGTTGTAGTTTTTTGTCAACAGCTATCTTTGTGGTTTTTTTAGACATATCCATTTCCGTTTATTAATTAAGCACAGGCAGATGCCTGTGCTTTTTATTTTATCGCAGATTAACGAGCTGTAAGACCCCCACTTCAAGAAGTTGAGGAAACGAAAAATTCTAAGTGGGAGATCTAACAGCCCGTAAATGCCCGATTGGTTCAACTAAGAATCAGTGGGGGATAGGATAAAGGAAAACCCCCACTGATTGAGTTTCACTTTATATGAAATGGAGGAAATCATTTATGAAAAGAAAGGCCATTTTAGTCGGTGTGAATCTAAATAGCACTCAGTCAGATTTTGAATATATGATGGGAGAGTTAGCAAATTTAGCTGGGGCATGCGATGTGGAAGTTGTTGGTGAGATAACTCAAAATTTACACCAATTAAATAAGTCACATTATATAGGGGCAGGAAAGGTTGAAGAGCTACTATCGCTTTTAAAAGAAAAGGATGCAAATGTTGTCATTTTCGATGATGAACTGTCTCCTTCGCAAATCCGTAATTTAGAGTCAGAGCTTGACTGTGAGGTAATCGACCGCACGATGCTTATTTTGGAAATTTTCTCCAACAGGGCAAAAACGAGAGAATCTCAGCTGCAAGTTGAGGTGGCTAGGTTGAAATATATGCTGCCTCGACTGGTCGGCATGCGAGAATCACTCGGACGCCAAGGTGGTGGTGCAGGGTTGAAGAATAGAGGAGCAGGTGAAACGAAGCTAGAACTGGATCGCCGGAAAATTGAGATAAAAATAACGGCGCTCAATAAAGAACTTGAAAAATTAATAAACCAGCGAAAGACTCAAAGAAAGCTGCGTAAAAAGAATAATATTCCTGTTGTTTCATTAGTGGGATACACCAATGCCGGTAAGTCTACAATAATGAATGCCATGCTGGAAAAATATAATGAGGCAATGGATAAGCAAGTTTTTGAAAAAGATATGTTATTTGCTACGCTGGAAACATCTGTACGAAAGATTAAGCTAACAAAAAACAAAACCTTTTTATTAACTGACACAGTGGGATTCATTAATAAGCTTCCACATCACTTAATAAAGGCGTTTCGCTCGACCCTTGAAGAGGTTGGTGAAGCTGATTTACTCATTCATGTTTTGGATTATTCCAGTCCGCATCATGAGGAGCAAAAAAGGCTGACGAATGAAATTTTAAGTGAAATTGGGATCGAAGGAATTCCTGTCATTTACGCAAATAATAAAGCAGACTTAACAGAAGCGGAATATCCGTTCAGTCAACAAAATTGTGTGTATTTATCAGCAAAGAATAGATTAGGCCTCAATGAATTAACTCAATTAATCAGTCAAGAGATATTTAGTGATTCTATTCAATGTGAGCTGCTCATTCCTTATGCGCAAGGTGAGATCGTTTCTTATTTTAATGAGAATAGTCATATTCTGTTAAGTGAGTATGAGGACAATGGAACAAAAATAATTGTGGAATGCAAAAGGTCTGATGCGGAAAAATATAAGCAATATATTAGATTAACACAAGTATAAACGAGGGATCAAAAAGGAGTATGAAGTCTTTCCTTCATACTCCTTTTAATGCTGCTTTATCCTGCGTGCTAATCTTCTTTTTTTCCCACGATTCCATAAAACATAAGCCTCATAATATCCTCAGTCAGCGGGAGGATTTTTTGATACACATCTTCTCGTTGTATATATTCATGGACCGCTTGGATAAAAAATAAAATGGCTTCATTAGATACATTCGGATCCACATGTCCCTGCTTCTTCCCTTCATTAAAAAGATCAATTAAGCGAGGGATGATTTGTTCTACATACATTTTCTCAATATAATTGACCCCTGTTGTATATTCCTTCATTAGATATTGATAGAAATCTTCATGAATCTGATTGGCTGTTTCTTTTTTAGTGAAAATAATCTGCTTAATCTTTTCAGGAAAAGCAATATCCCCATTAAGTATTTGATCAAATTCATCCATTGCCTTCTCTACGTAATATAGAAAAACCTCACGAACTAAATTATGTTTACTGTCAAAATAATTATATATCGTTACTTGGGATACATTAGCTTCTTTGGCTATTTCAGCAATTGAGATCTTTTGAACTCCATATTCCATAAATAAAGCTAAAGCAGCTTCTAATATATTCATTTTCTTCTGTACTCTGCGTCGTTCAAACCCGTCCATTTTTTCACCTCATGTTCATTTTAATGAAATTTATGAAATAAAACAAATTAAATAGTTCATAAACTATTGTCAAGGATTCCTATTTTGTATATTATGAACTAAATAATTTGAAATATTTCATAATTTTATAGAGACAATTGAGGAGGATGGAAATGAGCGTATTAAAAACAACAAATTTAATTAAAAGGTTTGGGGCGTTTACTGCATTAGATGGGGTGAATATAGAGGTAAACGAAGGTGAGGTTTATGGGTTTATTGGTCCTAATGGTGCGGGAAAGTCAACTACGATACGCTTACTCCTTGGTATTTTGAAAGCGACTGAAGGGGAAGCGAGAATCTTTGGCATGGATGTGTGGGAAGATGCTGTCGATATCCATAAACGGATCGCCTATGTTCCTGGTGATGTAAATTTATGGCCGAATTTAACAGGAGGGGAAGTAATTGATCTTTTTGTAAAGTTACGAGGGTCAAACAATAAAAGCAGACGTGAAGAACTGATAAAAAAATTCGATTTAGACCCATCGAAAAAATGCCGGACATATTCAAAAGGGAACCGGCAAAAGGTTGCATTAATTTCTGCTTTTTCTTCAGATGCTGATCTTTATATATTAGATGAGCCAACATCAGGTCTCGATCCATTGATGGAGAGAGTATTCCAGGAGTGTGTATTAGAAGCGAAAAGTACAGGGAAGAGTGTTATCCTATCCAGCCACATCCTGTCTGAGGTTGAAAGATTATGTGACAAGGTAGGAATTATACGACAAGGGAAAATGATTGAAACAGGTACATTAAATGAGTTGCGTCACTTAACGAGAACTAGCTTGGCGGTAGAAACAAAACAACCTCTTATTAATTTAAATGAAATGAGAGGAGTACATGGTGTAGAAAAGAAAGATCGTGCCCTTTCATTCCAAGTAGATGCCGAAGAGTTGGATAATGTGATCAAGTATGTAAGTCGATTTGGCATTTTATCCTTAGTAAGTACACCGCCAACTTTAGAAGATTTATTTATGCGTCATTATGAAGGTGCAGGGAAAACTCCGAAAGCAGGAGTGGGAGGTGCTAAGTAATGTCGAAGCAATTATATAAAAATACAAGGATTCTTTCAGGGTTAATCGTAAGGAGAGATCGTGTTCGTATCCCTGTGTGGTTAATTTCGTTAAGTACTCTGACAATTATCGTTGCAGCATCATTTACGGATTTGTATAAGAATGAAGGAGAAAGACAGGCGATAGCTGAAACCATGAGGAACCCAGCTATGACGGCAATGGTAGGTCAAGGATATGGATTGGAAAACTATACAAATGGTGCAATGATGGCTCATCAAATGTTGCTTTTCACGGCAATGGCAGTGGCGATCATGAGTATATTACTTGTTGTGCGCCATACCCGTGCAGATGAAGAAGATGGACGGATTGAAATCATCCGCGCCCTTCCAGCTGGCCGTTTAGCTAATTTAAATTCAACGATCCTAGTCTTATTTGGAGTGAATGTGCTGTTAGCATTAATTGTTGGATTTGGATTGAATGCTCTAGGCATTGAAAGTATGGACTTAGAAGGTTCTCTTTTATATGGTGCAGCTATAGGGGCAACAGGAATGATTTTTACAGCCATAACGGCATTGTTTGCCCAGCTTTCAGAAAGTTCTCGAGGGACGATAGGATTTTCAATTACAATCTTGCTGATAGCTTATCTGCTTCGTGCCGTTGGTGATGTAAGCAATGAGGCACTATCTTGGTTATCTCCATTAGGCTGGATTCTAGGTTCTGAGGTATATGTAAATAATTACTGGTGGCCAATTTTTTTAACGGTTGGTGTGGCATCTATTTTAGTTGTTCTTTCACTTTATTTGAATGCAATTCGTGATTTAGAGGCTGGGTTTTTAAGAGCCAAGTCTGGCAGGAAAAAGGCGTCTCCCTTTTTGTTAAGTCCGCTTGGGTTAGCACTTAGACTACAGCGTACAGGGCTGATTGCCTGGGCTGTGGGGACATTTATTTTGGGTGGGTCTTACGGTTCCGTTTTAGGAGATTTAGAATCTTTTTTCGCAGATAATGATATGATGAAAAATTTATTGCCTCCGGTTGAAGGCTTTTCGTTAACGGAGCAATTTCTAACGATGTTAATGTCAGTTATTTCAATGATTTGTACGATTCCACCACTAATGGCGATGTTAAAGCTTAAAGGGGAAGAAAGTAAGAATCGAACAGAACATTTACTAAGTCGTGCTGTATCTCGGATCCGCTTGATGGGGAGTTATTTTGTTATATCCATTGTTAGTGGGTTTGCCATGC
Organism: Cytobacillus solani; assembly: GCF_001420595.1. Taxonomy (GTDB): domain Bacteria; phylum Bacillota; class Bacilli; order Bacillales; family Cytobacillaceae; genus Cytobacillus; species Cytobacillus solani. The sequence continues at coordinate 61,680 of NZ_LJIX01000006.1, forward strand.
TATCGCTTGCTGCAATTGGATTAGGGGCAGTCGGAAATTCGGTAATGGAGGAGGGAATTGCTTTTGGCAGACTTTATAGTGCAGCAATGGTCTATCTGCCTGCGATGTGGATTATGATTGGATTAGCTGCATTATTGATTGGTGTTGCTCCAAAACTGTCTGGCATCGTATGGGCTTACTTAACCTATTCCTTCTTTGTCGTATATTTAGGAGGGTTACTTCAACTCCCTGAATGGATGAGTACACTATCTCCTTATAATCATATACCGAAGGTGCCTGTTGAAGAAATAGATTATATGAAGCTATTCATCCTTACTATTGTTGCTATTGTAATAATAGCTGTGGGCTTTATACAGTATAAAAACCGGGATATTCAAGGGTAAAACAATTTTGTTCTTGCTAGGAATGACCAGCAGATTCAGATTTGCTGGTCATTCGTTTTTTTCTTCCTTCTTTATTTTGCAGCATTAAACTTTTGATAATTCTCCTATGCATTTAAAAATATAATAGAACCATTTCCGTCTTTAACCGTATATATAACTAGAGAGTTTCAGCTAGATTAGAAAGAAAGGAGTGGACTTATGAATTCTCATATCCTCTCACCCCAAAATCAATTATCCAAGAAAGCGGTTAAAGTATGGATAATTAGTGAAGTAATTGAAAATGTAATTGGATTCATCGTACTTGGTGTTTTATTTTATCTAGATTATTTGTTTTCATGGAAAGAGTGGATTGGGTGGATATTAATTGGGGTTGCAAGTATCTCTGTACTATTTGCAGTCTGGTCATTTATTAGACCATTTTTACTCTATAAAACATGGCGTTATGCTGTAGATGAAGAATTTCTGCAATTGAAATATGGTGCACTAATTGAAAAGCATCAGCTTATCCCAATGACAAAGATTCAATCGGTTGCTACTAACCAAGGACCATTGCTTAGAAGATATGACCTTTACACTGTATCCATAGAAACGATGGCATCTACACATACAATTCCCGCACTTCCAAAAGAGACAGCTGTTGAGTTAAGGAATCAAATTGCTCAATTTGCGAAAGTAAAGGAAGTGGAATCGTGATTCAGGCAAAGAGATATAACCCTTTACTTATGCTTTTTCAATTATTTAATTTAATAAAGAACTCCATTTTCTTTGTAGTTTTTTTATTTGTAATCAAGGCAGGTTCAGATTCAGCCTTTATTAAATATGGTAAGGTTATTTTCATTCTAGCTTTCGTAATAACGTTTATTTCGATCATTATCAAGTGGTTCACCACTAAATATGCATTTGATAATAAATCATTTTATCTTTACAAAGGGATTTTTAGTAAATCTGAGCGATCTATTCCTTTTTCAAAGATTCAAAACATAAATCGGCATACCGCTTTATTCCATCGGATATTTAGAGTGACTTCTATTAGTTTTGAGACAGGTATTAAAGGGGAGAATGCATCGGTAAAATTCGAAGTCGTTTCAAGGATAGAGGCCGATCGGATGGAGGCGCATTTGTCTAGCACTGTACACGTTGACTTACCTTCCATTCAGGAAAGTGACGCGAATATGGAAACATTCCCCCATGAAGAGGATGACTCAAAGGTAAATTCAATTCGAGTCTTGCATTTTAAACCGACAAAAAAGGATACGTTAAAAGCTTCTTTCACATCGTTTAGCTTTCTCCTCCTTATTCCTTTAATTGCTTCTCTTTATTTCAAAATAAATGATATCTTCCATGTGGAAGAAGAGGCAGAAGGGGTTATTTCCGAAATTTTGAACTCCTGGTGGCTTGTTTTTGGCATCATTATATTCCTAGTTATTGCTTCTGCGGCTTTTGGGATTGTTTCGACATATTTGAAATACGGAAAATATGAAATTTCCTCCGATTTTGATCGAATCTATATAACGAAAGGAGTAATCAATGAAACTTCCTTTTCTATTTCAAAAGAAAAGGTACAGGCGATAGAAATAAAACAATCTACATTAAAAAGAGTATTTGGACTAGCTGAAGTAAAATTAACCAGTGCGGGTGGGCTTGGTTCCGAGGAAGATAAACATGAGATCAACTCTCTCTATCCATATCTTCCTATTAGACGTGCATATGAAATCGTTTCAGATATATTGCCAACATATGAGGTAACTGAAAAGATGGATAGACTTCCGAAAAAATCCTTGTGGGTACGTTTGCTGTGGCCAAGCTGGATTTGGATTATAACAACTGCAGTCCTATATTATTTCAAACCTGCTATTCTAAATGTGGAGAAGGCATGGTGGATAATATCTGCTTGTCTGTTCGTTATCATTGGTGTAACAAGATTACTTGATTTCTATAATACCCGATATGTTCTGAATGATCGTTTTGTTCAATTCAAAAAAGGGAGTCTGACTACTACATTATTTGTATCCAAAAGAGAAAAGGTCATTGAAGTAAGAGTTTCAAGGAATATCATTCAAAAGCTTCTAGGCCTTGCTTCGATTAAGACAATCAACCGGGCAAAGCCTGTCTATCATGCAGGAATAGAGGATGTCCCGCAGGAATTGGCTAACGTGTTTTATAAATGGTACAAAGGAAGAAAAAATGAAATCAAATTAGAATAGAAAATTATTTAATTTGTCTGGCAGATCTGTATTTACTGATCTGCCTTTTTGAATCTATAGCATTAAATCTATCTTTTATGTTCGTTTTTAAAAATAACAAATTAGTAATATGTATTATTTATTAAAAGTTATATAAAACTAATTGACAAATAAAAGAAGAATTGATATTATATATATTGTCGCTAAGACATAAATGATTTAAAAAATATTTGACAGCGAGATTATATAATGTTATATTATGAATCTGCTAAAAAATAGTTCTTTGAAAACTAAACAAAGCAAAAACGTCAACGTTAATTCTTATTTTAAAGAAAGATAAGAAACGAGCAGGTCAAGGAAACGACTGAGTGAGCGCCGGATTGTACGAGGGTACATGAGGAGCGGAGCGAGGGAGTTGACGAAGAGATGCGAAGTTTATTATCTTTCATCGAGCTAATCTTACTCTTTATTGGAGAGTTTGATCCTGGCTCAGGACGAACGCTGGCGGCGTGCCTAATACATGCAAGTCGAGCGAATCTGAGGGAGCTTGCTCCCAAAGATTAGCGGCGGACGGGTGAGTAACACGTGGGCAACCTGCCTGTAAGACTGGGATAACTTCGGGAAACCGGAGCTAATACCGGATAATCCTTTTCTACTCATGTA
>NZ_LJIX01000006.1:67104-67384 GCF_001420595.1 Cytobacillus solani
ATGCAAGTCGAGCGAATCTGAGGGAGCTTGCTCCCAAAGATTAGCGGCGGACGGGTGAGTAACACGTGGGCAACCTGCCTGTAAGACTGGGATAACTTCGGGAAACCGGAGCTAATACCGGATAATCCTTTTCTACTCATGTAGAAAAGCTGAAAGATGGCTTCGGCTATCACTTACAGATGGGCCCGCGGCGCATTAGCTAGTTGGTGAGGTAACGGCTCACCAAGGCGACGATGCGTAGCCGACCTGAGAGGGTGATCGGCCACACTGGGACTGAGAC
>NZ_LJIX01000006.1:69360-301860 GCF_001420595.1 Cytobacillus solani
AACTAAAAATAGTCTGGTGGCGATAGCGAGAAGGTCACACCCGTTCCCATCCCGAACACGGCAGTTAAGCTTCTCAGCGCCAATGGTAGTTAGGGGCTGTCCCCTTGTGAGAGTAGGACGCCGCCAGGCTAGGCCCTAATGTTGGGCTATTTTTTTCGTCTAATTTAATATGGGCCCCTTGGTCAAGCGGTTAAGACACCGCCCTTTCACGGCGGTAACACGGGTTCGAATCCCGTAGGGGTCACCATTATTTGTCTTTTATGTGCGGAAGTAGTTCAGTGGTAGAACACCACCTTGCCAAGGTGGGGGTCGCGGGTTCGAATCCCGTCTTCCGCTCCAATTTCCCATTGAGTTTAGATCACTTCTCAGTACTATTTGAATAAATGCGCCCGTAGCTCAATTGGATAGAGCGTCTGACTACGGATCAGAAGGTTATGGGTTCGACTCCTTTCGGGCGCGCCATATTCTTAACGGGAAGTAGCTCAGCTTGGTAGAGCACTTGGTTTGGGACCAAGGGGTCGCAGGTTCGAATCCTGTCTTCCCGATTTTTTATTATTTATGGGGCCTTAGCTCAGCTGGGAGAGCGCCTGCCTTGCACGCAGGAGGTCAGCGGTTCGATCCCGCTAGGCTCCACCATAGATTTAAAATAATATTTTGGCGGCGTAGCTCAGCTGGCTAGAGCGTACGGTTCATACCCGTGAGGTCGGGGGTTCGATCCCCTCTGCCGCTACTTATTTAATATGGAGGAATACCCAAGTCCGGCTGAAGGGATCGGTCTTGAAAACCGACAGGCGGGTCAAACCGCGCAGGGGTTCGAATCCCCTTTCCTCCTCCACTTCATTTGGTATAATAATTTGGTCCGGTAGTTCAGTTGGTTAGAATGCCTGCCTGTCACGCAGGAGGTCGCGGGTTCGAGTCCCGTCCGGACCGCTATTTTTTTATTTGTATTTGGCTCAGTAGCTCAGTTGGTAGAGAATTGAAAGTTTACCTGCGAAGCAATGCTTCCATGAATAGAAAACTTTCAATTTGCAACAAAGACCAAAGGGCTTTGCCGCACAGTTTTTAATGCAATCAATGTTTAGGAAATAAAACAATATATGGCTTAGTAGCTCAGTCGGTAGAGCAAAGGACTGAAAATCCTTGTGTCGGCGGTTCGATTCCGTCCTGAGCCACCATTTATATGATGATGGCCTAGCTCAATTGGTAGAGCACGATCGAATATGCTTCTTGAAATACTTTAGCGTACTGATCGAGCTGCTGCTTGTAAAAGCTTTCTGAGATCAGGACGACGCTATAAATATATTGGAGTTAAATAATATACTAATATTTACTATGCCGGCCTAGCTCAATTGGTAGAGCAACTGACTTGTAATCAGTAGGTTGGGGGTTCAAGTCCTCTGGCCGGCATGTTTTAAAGCTTATGGAGGGGTAGCGAAGTGGCTAAACGCGGCGGACTGTAAATCCGCTCCTTCGGGTTCGGCAGTTCGAATCTGCCCCCCTCCACCATTTATAGGGGTATAGTTTAAAGGTAGAACTAAGGTCTCCAAAACCTTCAGTGTGGGTTCGATTCCTACTACCCCTGCCATTTTATTTTGGCGGTTGTGGCGAAGTGGTTAACGCATCGGATTGTGGTTCCGACATTCGTGGGTTCGATTCCCATCAGCCGCCCCATAATGCGGGCCTATAGCTCAGCTGGTTAGAGCGCACGCCTGATAAGCGTGAGGTCGATGGTTCGAGTCCATTTAGGCCCATCATTTATGAATAGATAGCTAGCCTAATTCTTATAGGAAATGGCGATTTTAAAAAATGGATAACTAACCATGTCATTGAGATATAGTTAGTTATCTATTTTTTAATTGTTTTGTTAATTCTATGCAATAGTTATTAACCTATTGGTTTAAACTCTTACCTTACAAAAATGTAAGCAAATGTAAGGTAAACAAATTTTCCATTTACAGCGCATGGGACATAATTGTAGTATAAGAAAGAAATTAGGGGGGAAAGCAGCTAATGTCATTTACAGAAACGAACATTAATATATTTAGAATGATTAACGACTTAGGGAAAGAATACACATTCTTAAACCCTCCGTTTATTTTCATTGCTGAATATACAGTATATCTTTTAGCACTGGCAACGATCGTTTATTGGTTTACTCGTGAGTATAAGAATAGAATGATGGTAATAAGTGCAGGAATTACTTTTATTTTCGCTGAAATCATAGGAAAACTAGCAGGAACATTCCATTCAAACTATCAGCCTTTTGCTGAACTGGCCAATGTGAATAAATTAATAGAAAAGACAGTGGGGAACTCATTTCCAAGTGACCATACCATACTTTTCTTTTCATTTTGTATGACCTTTTGGCTTTTTAAAAAAGGGTACGGCTTTTTATGGATGATAGCCGCTATCTTAGTAGGAATATCAAGAATGTGGGTAGGCGTGCATTATCCTGCTGATGTCGCTGCAGGAGCATTAATAAGTATTGTTTCAGCAGTTGTTGTTTACTATGTTGTCCCTAGGATAAGCTTCATTCAAAAATTATTGAAGTTATATGAAAAAGGAGAAGGATATATATTGCCTTCAAAATCTAAATCTAAGGATTTCTAAAAATCAGTCTAATAAAAGACCAGCTAATAAACAGTTAGCTGGTCTTTTTATGTTTTTGGACACCGAAAGTTTATCTTTGGAATTTGCTATCGCTTGACTGCAAAAATAAAAAGGTGTAAATTTAAATACTCCTATATTGAACTGTCCATTATTGAACTATCAAGTAGTGATGAAAGGGGTATGTTTAATGGAACATGAAAATCAAAAGTTAGTACGCTCAACACAATTATTGCGTTCATTTTGGAGTGTGCAGAAAAATATTGTGCGCTTCGTTCAAAAAATTGCCGTTGAGAATGGGCTATCTGTCCCGCAATATACGATATTGATGACACTAACTCTACATAAAGAAATGAAACTGACACAAAAAAAAGTTGGAGAACAAACTTTTCTTCCTAAAAGCACGCTGAGCCATGCTGTGGATGGTCTTGCTCAGGAAGGGTTTTTAAACCGTCAGCAAGTGGAAGGGAACCGACGTGAGATGGAGTTAAAGATTACGGACAAAGGGAAGGCATTTTTAAAAAGGATGCACCTTCAAGATGGAGGAATTCATCAGCTATTTCAATCTGCTATGGAGCAGTTAACAGACAAACAGTATGAAGAACTGCTTGAATCACATTTGCTTCTATCAGCCTATTTAGAATCCCAAGTGACAGATCAAGGAGGGAAAATGAATTGATAAAATTACTGAAGCATTTATCCGTTTATAAGTGGATTATTTTAGCAGTTTTAGGACTTGTCTTTGTACAATCAATGGCTGAACTTTTTCTGCCTACACTGATGGCAGATATCGTGGATAAAGGAGTTGTTTTAGGGGATACCCCTTATATTTGGAAGATTGGCGGTTTAATGCTTGTTGTTTCAGCAGTAGGTGCTATCGCTTCTGTTATTGCCAGCTATTATTCTTCTAATGCTGCAATAGGACTTGGTCGTGATATTCGGCGAAAGGTTTTTAATCATGTGGAGAAATTTTCACTGCAGGAATTTGATGAGGTTGGAACGGCATCACTCATTACACGAACAACAAATGATATTACGCAAATCCAGCAAGTAGTCATCATGATGCTTCGTATGGTTGTAAGCGCACCGATTATGTTAGTCGGGGGAATCATTATGGCTGTTTCAAAGGATGCAGAATTATCCATTATCATTGTTATCACAATGCCTGTGTTGATTGGTTCAATTCTTTTTATTTTTAAAAAAGGGATGCCACTTTTTCAAACTGTTCAAAAACGACTGGATCGTTTAAATCTTGTTTTACGTGAAAATTTAACAGGGATTCGAGTGATACGGGCGTTTAATCGTGAACCACAGGAGAAAGTACGTCTTAAGAAAGCAAATAAAGAACTGACAGATGTCTCAATTAAAGTGAATAAAGTAATGGCGTTTATGATGCCTGTGATGATGCTTGTTATGAACTTGACTGTTGTTGCGATTATCTGGTTTGGTGGAATTCGTATTGATAATGGGGCCATGCAAATAGGGGACTTAATGGCGTTTATCCAATATGTTATGCAAATTATGTTCGCGCTTGTTATGGCTTCTATGATGTTTGTTATGATTCCGCGTGCAGCAGTATCAGCAAAAAGGATCAATGAAGTGCTTGATATGAAACCGGCATTTCTTGATGAAGGAAAACTGAAAGCAGATCGTGAGCAAGGGACACTCGAGTTTGAACATGTGACTTTTAGTTATCCTGGTGCTGAAGAACCTGCATTGACAGATATTAGTTTTACAGCCAAGCGGGGTGAAGTAACAGCTATTATTGGGGGGACAGGCTCAGGAAAATCAACGCTCGTCCATTTGATTCCTCGTTTTTATGAAGTAACTAGCGGTTCTATTCGTGTGAATGGGGTTGATATTAGAGAAGCCCCACAAAGCGAGGTACGATCAAAAATTGGCTTTGTGCCGCAAAAGGCAATGCTATTTACTGGCACAATTGCTGAGAACATTCGCTTTGGAAATTCAAATGCTTCACAAGATGAGATTGAACAAGCCACTCGAATTGCACAAGCAGAAGAATTTATACAGCAAATGAAAGATGGATATGAGTCAGAAATTGAACAAGGCGGATCCAACCTATCGGGAGGACAGAAGCAAAGATTGTCGATTGCTAGAGCTCTTGTTCGAAAACCAGATCTTTATATATTTGATGATAGTTTTTCTGCACTTGATTTCAAGACAGATGCAAAGCTTCGTCAAGCACTAAAAGATGAAACAAAGGATGCAACTATGCTGCTTGTTGCGCAGAGGATCAGTACAGTCGTTGATGCTGACCGTATCATCGTTTTAGAAAATGGACGAATTGCAGGGATTGGGACACATCAGGAGCTGCTTGAGACGAATGATGTCTACCGAGAAATCGCCCTTTCACAGCTTTCAGAGGAGGAGATCGCATGAGCAAGAAGAAAAAACCTCAAGATAGCCAACAGATGGGGCAAGGTCCAGGTGGCGGAAGCATGATGATGATGGGGCAAAAAGCAAAAGATTTTAAGGGGACATTGAGACGTCTTTTGGCCTATTTGAAGCCTCGAAGGTACCAATTGGCTGCTGTTTTTGTTGCGGCCATCTTGAGTACAATCTTCATGATTGTTGGCCCAAAAATTATGGGAACAGCGATAACGGAATTATTTGAAGGTGCATATGGGAAGTTTCAGGGGGTTCCTGGAGCGGAGATTGACTTTACAAAAATTGGGCAAATCCTACTTTTACTAGCCGGACTATACGTTTTTAGCAGTTTGTTTAGCTATTTGCAGCAATATATCATGTCTAGTGTTGCTCAAAAAACGGTGTATGATCTTAGGGAGGATGTAAATGAAAAATTGGGGAGATTGCCTCTTAAATATTTTGATGGCCGTTCGAACGGAGAAACGCTAAGCCGCGTAACGAATGATATTGATACAATCGGCAGTACACTTCAGCAAAGCTTAACACAGTTCATTACCTCCATTGTTACGATTATCGGGATTATTATTATGATGCTTTCAATCAGCCCAATCCTGACGTTAATTGCAATTATTAGTTTACCAGTGTCAATGTTTGCTATCGGACCAATTTTGAAAAGATCACAAAAACATTTTGCTGATCAGCAGCGGACTCTTGGTCAATTAAATGGACATATAGAAGAACTGTACACAGGTCATCAAGTAGTAAAAGCATTTGGGCATGAAGAAAAGGCGTTAAAGCAATTCGATGTTGTTAATGAGGAATTGTATGATGCAGGAAGGAAAGCTCAATTCATATCGGGGATTATTATGCCAATCATGTTTTTTATTGGGAATATAAGCTATGTCATCATTAGTGTTGTCGGCGGGATATTAGTGACGCAGAGAGCCATTACCATTGGGGATATTCAGGCATTTATTACTTATTCAAAGCAATTTACACAGCCGATAACACAAACTGCTAATATTGCAAATATTATTCAAGCAACTGTTGCGGCTGCTGAGCGTGTTTTTGAACTTCTTGATGAAGAAGAAGAAAAGAAAGAAGTAACATCAGAAACGTTAATGAGTGCAAAGGGTGCTGTTACCTTTGAACATGTGGATTTTGGATATGGGAAAGAATTGTTAATAAAAGATATGAATATCAATGTTTCACCAGGTCAGACGGTAGCCATCGTTGGACCAACTGGTGCTGGAAAAACGACGATGATTAACCTCCTCATGCGATTTTATGAACTGAATGGCGGAAAGATAAAGATTGATGGTCTTGATACACGGAATATGTCACGCAGAGATCTTAGAAAAAGCTTTGGAATGGTGCTTCAAGATACATGGCTTTTTAATGGAACGATTAAAGACAATCTTGCTTATGGAAAAGAAGGAGCAACAGATGAGGAGATCTTTGCAGCTGCACGAGCAGCCCATGCCGATCACTTCATTCGTACACTGCCAGATGGATATGAGACAGTATTAAATGAAGAAGCATCTAATATTTCGCAAGGTCAAAAGCAGCTTCTGACGATTGCACGAGCGATTCTTGCAGATCCGCCAATTATGATACTGGATGAGGCAACTTCTAGTGTAGATACTAGGACAGAAGTATTTATTCAACAGGCGATGAATCGGTTATTAGAAGGACGTACCAGCTTTGTAATTGCTCACCGTCTTTCAACAATTAAAGATGCCGATTTAATTCTTGTCATGAACCAAGGCAAAGTGATTGAACAAGGAACACATATAGAACTTCTTGAAGGTAATGGGTTCTATGCCGATCTTTACAACAGTCAATTCTCTGAAAAAGCTGCAGGATAAGCAGAAAGAGGCTCTTTTCTACATAGAAATGGAGCCTCTTTTATTATACAAAGGGACATTTGTCCTTTTTTGTATTCTCCTTCTGTATTTTAATAGAAAGAAATGTTAGGAGGAGAAAGTGTGAAAGGTGTCTTATTTGCCATTATTGCTGGGATATTCATTTCTCTGCAAGGTGTATTTAATTCAAGACTAGGTGAGGAGCTTAGCCCATGGCATACAACCACGATGGTTTCTCGTTGGGTTAACTTTTTCTGCCATTATCTATTTATTTGTTCGGGATGGAAGAAAGGGATTTAAAGAGGTTCCTTTTATATATGTGCTTGGAGGAATGTTTGGTGTTGTAATTGTTGTTGGAGAAATGACAGCGATTAATCTACTTGGCATGTCTTTAGCGATTGCTATACTGTTAATCGCCCAGCTGCTATGTGCCTTTATGGTGGATGCGAAGGGGCTTTTCGGTATGAACAAAATTCATGTTACGATTCATCAAGTAATCGGAATGGTTATGATGATAGCAGGAGTGACTATATTTAAATTGTAAAAAGGAGAAAATTGTGAAGGAAATAATAGATAAAAATCAGTTATTAGAATGTCTAGAGCAGTTTGGGCTGAATCCAATTTTTTCAGAAGAAGTGAAAAGAAAAATGTCTCTCTATCACTTTCAGCAAGGAGAAATCTTATGTTTAAAGGGAGAAGAAATTCAGCATATGTATTTCCTTGTGAAGGGGAAGGTGAAAATTTTCACAACATCTCCAGAAGGTAAGACGTTAATTGTACGTTTCAAAACACCATTGGCTGTAATTGGGGATATAGAATATGTAAAAAGAACAGAGGTATTTAACACGGTTGAAGCTGTTAGTGAAGGGCTAGTTATTGGTGTTCATTTTGCCGAATTAAGAGGGATGGAAACGAATCAAATTGATTTCCTGAAATTTTTACTAGCAATTGTCACAGAAAAATTCTATACGGAATCACATGCCACAAGTTTAAACATGCTCTATCCAGTTGATATACGCCTTGCAAGCTACTTATTGTCTCTGTCAACAGAAAGAGAAGGATCTCTTTTTTTACAGTGAAATGCAAACATCAAATCTGATGGATATCGCAGATCTTATTGGTACAAGCTACCGTCACTTAAATCGAGTCATTCACAAACTAAGCAAGGAAGGGATTATACAACGAAAAAAAGGTTCGTTGTATATAAAGGATATACAGCGACTGAAGAAACTTGCTGATGGAAATATTTATGAATAAGGCAGAGAAACATGAAAGGAATGTTGTTTGCTATAATGGCTGGTGTATTCATTAGCCTGCAGACGGTCTTTAATACAAGAGTAAGTGAAAAGGTTGGTATGTGGGCGACAACTACTTTAGTCTTGGGGTTAGGTTTATTTACATCTTTCCCAATTTTTATCATTATGGACGACACACAGCTGTTTTCTGTTGGAAATGTGAATAAGATCTATTTATTAGGTGGATTCCTTGGGGTAGGGGTTGTCTATTGTATAATGCAGGCGATTCGTATGCTCGGATCAGCTTATGCAATTTCCATTGTTCTAGTAGCTCAGCTTTTTATTGCAGTGCTTATTGATACATTTGGTTGGTTTGGATTTGAAACTATTTCATTTACAATAAACAAATTGGTCGGACTTACTTTAATGATTGCAGGCATCAGTGTGTTTAAACTGAAGAAAGTAACTGGGCAGCAAAAACATACTTCGAAAGTCTTTTTTAGAATAAAACCCATTTAAGAAAGCTGCCCATAAAGTAACTTGAGAGAATTAATCTAACATTTATACAAGTATTTACTATTGTAAAAAGAAAATCAAAAAGCTTAGGAATCTTAAGAAAATCTTAAGAGTTTTCTTAAGCTTTTTTTATATATTCTTCTTTATACTGAAAATAATCAAAAGTGAAACTTTAATGCCATTTTAAGCGTTTTTATTAATAATAAGACTCTAGTCCTAGATGAAGATAGAGCTCGCGATTGTTCTGCAAATAAGGGATTTATAGGAATATAGAATTAAGAATAGATACGTTAAAATTATATGAGAGCTTAGCAGCTGCTACAAGGGGGATTAGAAATGGAAGTGTATATCATTCTTACAGATACAGGGACATTATTCACTAAAATGATTAGAAGGTTTACGAAATACCCATTAAATCATGCTTCCATTTCCTTTACAAAAGAATTAGATACAACATATAGCTTTGGCAGAAAACGTGCAAACAACCCATTTATCGGTGGTTTTGTAAAGGAAGATATGAACGGGAAATTGTTCAGGAAAGCAAAATGTGCAGTTTACAAATGTTCTGTTTCAGAATTTGAATATAAACAGATGCTTAATGGAGTTAGACAAATCGAAGTTGAAAAGCAAGCGTATAAATATAATTTTATTGGTCTTTTTGGGGTTCTTTTAAATAAAAAAATTAATAGAAAAAAAGCTTTCTTTTGTTCGGAATTTGTGGCGACTATTTTAAATTCTGGCGGGATCGCAATTAGTAGTAAACACCCAAGCCTAGTAAAACCGAATGATTTAGCAAACTGTGAGAAATTCAGTTTAATATACGAGGGACAGCTTTTTTCCTACCTTTCACCTCAGGGCACCTCTATGAATAATGAAAGGGAGGTTACAGCTTCATTTCTAGAAAAAGCGAAATATATAGTTGGTTACAAATTCATCGGAGGTAGCTTTTAGGCTATCTTCTATTTTTTTGATACAATTTTAAAAGAAGAAAAGGGGAGTAGCGATGTTTAAAATATTTATCATTGAAGATGACAAGCAGCTTGTTAGCTTATTAGAAGAGCATCTGAATAAATTTGGCTATGATGTAAAGACTGTTGAAAACTTTGATGCTGTTCGATCGCAATTTGAACAATATGAGCCACACCTCGTTTTGCTGGATGTAAATTTGCCGAAATATGATGGCTATTATTGGTGCCGTCAAATCAGAAATCTATCTACTTGCCCCATCGTATTTATTTCTGCACGTGATAGTAAAATGGATCAAGTGATGGCACTGGAAAACGGAGGGGATGACTATATCACGAAACCGTTTGACTTTGAGATTGTTATTGCTAAAATTAATAGCCATCTTAGACGGGCATATGGTTCATATGCAACCTCTCAAAATGGCCGAACTATTACAGTGGGAGGCTTAAAGCTTGATGTAGAGCGAATGATTCTCACGTTCAATGATGAAAACATTGAACTGAGTCATACAGAGGCAAAAATTTTGGATGAATTAATGAAGAAATCAGAACGTGTTGTCAGCAGGGATCGATTATTAGAAAAAATTTGGGATGATCAGGCATTTGTTGACGATAATACATTGAACGTGTATATCACACGTGTTCGAAAAAAGTTAGATGCTTTACATATAAGTAATGCACTTCAAACCATTCGCGGCCAAGGGTATCGTTTCAATTCAAACTGGGGGCATGATGAATGAAGTTATTTTTCCGGGAACAAATGCCTCTCCTTCTTATTTATGTCATGCAATTATTCCTAATCTTACTTGTTTATTGGCTCGATGGTTATCGCAATATGGCAGTGAGTGTGTATGCTGCTGTACTGAGCCTCTGTCTACTTACAGGGTACCTTATTTATCGCTATATACGGAATAAAGGATTTTATCAGCGGTTAGAAAAAACGCTGACTTCGATAGACGAATTAGTGAATGAACCACAAGGAGCAGGTTCCCCACTGACTGAAGGTTTACAGCAGCTATTGAAAAATCAATATAGTCAGTATAAAAAAGACTTACATACTTATAAACATAGGCTGGAAGATCATATTCAGTTCATTAATCAGTGGGTTCACCAGATGAAGACACCGATTTCAGTTATTCATTTAATGATTCAGGAAGAGGACGACCCAAGGTTTAAGGCAATTGCTGATGAGATTGATCGCCTAAAGAAAGGCTTGGAAATGGTCTTATATATTGCGCGGCTCGAAACATTTGAACGAGATTTCTATGTAGAAACCCTCTATTTAGAATCCATTGTAAGATCGGTTACCTCAAACCAAAAACGTTTATTTATTCGCAAGCGTATTTTTCCATCCATTCAAATAGATGTTCATTCAACAATCGTCTCGGATGAAAAATGGCTGTCATTTGTAATAACACAATTGATTACGAATGCGATCCGCTATACGGTGGAGGAAAATCGAAAGGTATACTTTAGAGAGTACAGTCGAGGCAAAAATAGGATATTGGAAATACAAGATGAAGGTGTTGGAATTCCAAGTAGTGACATTCTCCGTGTGTTTGATCCGTATTTTACTGGAGAAAACGGGAGGAACTTTCAGGAATCAACCGGAATGGGGCTGTACTTGGCAAAACAAATCTGTGAAAAACTCGGCCACCAAATCGAAATTGAATCAAAAGTTAATCATGGGACTACTGTACGCATCATCTTCTAGTGTCTTTTCGCGATGCCCAGCACCGCGTGAAGGCACTTTTTTCATTTATGTATGCTGGGGTGGACAATTAAGGATTAGCTACCTTACAAGTCTGTAAGCTAACTGTAAGTTAGCCACATAGCACGAGCTACAGTTTTCAAGATACAATGATGCTACAAATGAACAGGGAGTGAACGGTATGTCGGTACTAGACGTAAGACATATAGAAAAAATCTATGAAGGAAAAGTGGCTCATAAAGCACTTAACAATATAAATTTCACCATTGAAAAAGGGGAGTTTGTCGGGATTATGGGCCCGTCCGGGAGCGGGAAAACCACCCTTTTAAATTTAATAGCAACGATTGACCGTCCAACATCGGGAGAGATATTTATTGGAGGCAAAAATCCGCACGTGCTCAATCGAAAAGAAACAGCTTTATTCAGAAGACGTGAGCTTGGTTTTGTCTTCCAGCATTTTAACCTGCTTGATACATTAACGGTGGAGGAAAATATTGTTCTTCCCCTTACACTTGATGGTGTAAGTGTTCGAGAGATGGAAGCTAGACTTCAGCAAGTTGCAAAAAAACTAGGGATTGATCAAATTCTGAAAAAGCGGACATACGAAATCTCTGGTGGGCAAATGCAGCGAACAGCGATAGCGAGATCGATTATTCATAAACCTTCACTCATTTTAGCTGATGAACCAACTGGAAATTTGGATTCAAAAGCATCAAAGGATGTTATGGAGACGATGACAGCGTTGAATGAGGAAGATGGGGCGACTGTTTTAATGGTTACTCACGATGCTGTTGCTGCGAGCTTTTGTCATCGAGTCATCTTTATTAAAGATGGAGAATTATATAATGAAATCTACCGCGGGGATAACCGTCAGGCTTTCTTCCAAAAAATTATTGATATGCTCGCATTGTTAGGAGGGGATAGTCATGACCTTTCCACAGTTCGTCTTTAGAAACGTCATCCGTAATAAGCGGACATATGCGGCGTATTTTTTAAGCAGTGCCTTCTCCGTGCTCATTTTCTTTGTCTATGCACTTTTTATCTTTCACCCTGATATTAAAAATGGGGTGACTGCCTCGCTTGCTGTACAGCTTATGGTAGCGGCAGAAGTGATTATGTATGTTTTTTCCTTTTTATTTGTATTATATTCTGTTAGCACATTTCTAAAATCGCGAAAGCGTGAATTTGGGATATTAATGATGCATGGTATGACGAGAAGTCAATTAAATCGCATGGTGTTTTTGGAAAATATGCTTATTGGGATCGCATCTATTCTAACAGGGATAGGTATTGGAATAATCACGGGGAAGCTTTTTTTAATGATTGGTTCGAGAATGATTGGAATTGAACCACTGCCGTTCATTCTATCAACAAAGGTATTAATCATAACAATAAGCGCTTTTTTAATTTTATTCTTCTGCATATCCTTATTTACAGCTATCCTTGTCCGAGTGAATAAATTAATCGATTTATTTCAGGCAGGAGAAAAGCCGAAAAAGGATCCGAAAACATCGGTATTCCTTTCAGTGGTTTCAGCCGTGCTGCTGCTAGTCAGCTATTATTTAGCTGCAACAGCAACGGTGTATTCATTATTGTTTCGCATGCTGCCTGTCATTGGCATGACAATAATCGGAACCTACTTCTTCTTCACCCAGCTATCAGTTTTTATGACGAAATTAGTGCAGAAAAATCGATTGCTGTTTTGGAATAAAACAAATATAATTACGATTTCTAGTCTGGCCTATCGTTTGAAGGATAATGCCAGGATGTTTTTTTTGGTTACTATTGTTTCGACAGTAGCATTTTGTGCCGTTGGGACACTTGCTTCAATGAATGTGCTGAATGAGCAAATTGATACTGAGTATCCTGCGGAAATCAGTTATATTGCGATGGATGAGGAGCCGCTTCATCAAAGGAATTTAGAACAAATAGAGTCAGAGTTAAAAGAGAAACAACTGAGCTATCACAAGAATCAAGTGCCAATAAAAATAGTTGAAATAGCATCTTCATCTTCAGAAGCTCTATATCCACCTGAAGAACTGGCTGTCATTTCTTTCTCTAATTATAAAAAAATTGCAGAGGCAGCAGGATATGTTTTTACCGAAAAACCTCTAGCAGAGCAAGATGCACTGGAAATGAAGTCATCATCCCTCGGAAATTCCAATTTTTTATCTTTTATATTAAAACAGGAAGATATAAAGCTGGAGCCTGAAAGCTCAACAGAGCATGTTGTATTGCCTTGGCAGCTTGTTTATGATGAAGGAATGGTCGTAAGCGATCCATTATATGAAAAACTTACACCAGTAAGTACAGAGTTATTTACCGGATTTTATATAGAGGATATTGAGAAAACGTTAGGTATTGCAAACAATTTAGTGAAAGATGGAGTTGCCTTTCCTTCTGATGATAGTTCCTATTCGATGACAGTCAGCGGTACCTTATTAAATATACAAATGAGCATGTTTAAGATGATGTTATTTGTTGCCTTATTAATAGGCGCAGTCTTCTTTATCACAGCAGGGAGCTTCCTTTACTTCCGTCTCTATGCGGATTTAGATTATGACCGCCGTCAATATTTAACCATCAAGAAAATAGGCTTAACCGACCAAGAATTGAATAAGATTGTGACTCGCCAGTTAGCATTGCTATTCTTTGTTCCTATTGTGGTTGCCTTTATTCATAGCGGATTTGCGTTTATGGCTTTGCAAAGCTACTTTACATTATCGATTGCAGGAGAGGTAGTCATTGTTCTTGCCAGCTTTCTTGCTGCACAGATTGTTTATTTCTTCTTTATTCGCTATAACTATTTGCGTAATTTAAAGAAATCGTTAATTTAAATAGAATCACCTCAGCCCATGTGGAAGATACGAAGGAAAAAATAATTTAGAGTCTATTTTGTTTTTTAAACAAAATAGACTCTTTTTATGTTGGATAGATAATGCAATTTATATAAATTAAAATGTAATATATATGTTGCATTTTGTAATTAATAATATATAATAGGATATATAGGAAGTTGTTAAGGGAGTGAATGAGCATGAAATGGCTAAGTAAAAGACAGAAAATAGCTGACGAACGAATGATCAATATGCAAAACAAAATCTATAAGGAAATTTACACGATTGTGATGATACTTTGTTTAATTTCAATTGTTACTAAGTATTATCTGTATGGGATAGATGCAAAGATAGTTACCACTGAATTAATCATTTTATTCGTGTCTGGCATTTACTATACGGTTCGTGCAGCAAGCATAGGAATTTTTTCGGATGAAGTGGAGCTTCATGATCGAAACAGCAAAGTCCCTATGAGTTCAAAAAATGTGTATATTGGTTTGGGATTAGGTGTAATTATAGGTTTATTTTTTGGGATTCGAAGTGCAATAGTATATGGAAGTGGTTTATTGAACAGCATCTTTTATTTTGTCATCGTATTTTTTGCCACACTAATGATCTATCTTCCGCTCTTTTTAGTATTATTTGCTGGCGGCTTTTCCGTTGCCAAGAAGGCTAGTATAAAAGCAACTGAAAAGGATTTAGACGAATGACAGTCTAAAAAGGCGGGGGGAAGCAATGAAAAACATAAAATTAAAGGTAGCACGTGTTGCAAAAGATTTATCACAGGATGATTTAGCCAAGATTGTAGGGGTTTCAAGACAAACAATTGGGCTAATTGAGCAAGGGAAGTATAATCCAAGCTTGAATTTATGTGTGGCTATTTGTAAGGCACTGTCAAAAACATTGGATGATTTATTTTGGGAAGAGGATGAAGAAGAATAGGAAAAGCGCCTGCTACTAAAAATATAGAGTGGCAGGCACTTTTACTTAAGGAAAAACTAAATTATGAAGTCTTCCTTTCGTTCACCGTAAAAGTACAAGCGATGCAAAGGCCTTGTCATTGCTACATAAAGCAGCTTGATATCTAGTTCTGACTCACTTGAAAATGTCTCATCTACACAGACGATCATAACCGCATCAAATTCCAAGCCTTTGGCTAAAAAGGATGGAACAATCACCATTTCATCTTTAGGGATTTTTTCTTGCTCTTCCAGTAATTTAACAGACTCATGGGAATGTTCTTTGAAAAGGCTGTAAAGGAGCCGGCAGTCTTTCATTGTTTTCCCGATGACTGCGATCGTTTTATAATTTTCTTTTTTTAAATGGGTCACTTGTTGTTCAATTTGGCTGACGAGTTCTTTTCCGTTTTTTCTTTTAATAAACTTTGGGCTTTCCCCGTGTCTGACAACTGGTTCTACAACAGGGAAAGAGTAGGGGAGCAGCCGCAGAAGCTCGTTTGCCTTTTCCATAATTTCAACAGTCGTACGATAGCTTTTTTGCAGTTCTGTATATGTTGCCCGCGGAAAAATATTATTCACTACCTCTTCCCATGATGTCAGTCCTCGATAGGAATGAATTCCCTGTGCAAGATCGCCTACAAGTGTAAACATGTCTGTATCAAGTGCTTTTTTCAGAGAGAGCAGCTCCATAAAGCTGTAGTCCTGTGCTTCATCAATGACGATATTTTTCGCTTTCAGTTCCTTTGGTATTCCGAAGAGGTGTACCTGTAAATACAGCAAAAGAGCAAGATCTTCTCTCTCGAACTGTTTTTTTGCAAAAAGCTGTCTATTATATTGGCAGAGATTCTGGGTTTCTTGTTCAGAGAGCTGACCTTCTGCCCAATGGTAAAGCTGCTTCGGATCATTGAACAAAGAATGATAGTATTGAATTAACGTCCTTTTTGGAAACTGCTTCATATAAGTAGAAACGGCACTTCTAATGGCCTTTTTTATTTCTGCAAGTCTTAAGGCCTTTTTATCAAGTGCATCAGATACATATTGCCTTCTTTTGTCTGGATCTTTCCCTCGATAGATTGCCCGTTCAATCCGGTCATCGTAATACGTTTCGATTTTATCTATCATGTTTTTCTTTTTCTTAGCGAGATCATTCTGTAGGACAGCTTTCAGCTTTTCCAATCTTCTATATAAAGGAAGATAATTATAGTCATCCTTAAAAAGTTGGATGAATTTTTTGTAGCTGAAGAGCCGAAATTTATCGACAGTAAAATCCTTTGAAGGATAAAAGGATTCATAAATACTAGTAATATAGTTAGTTAATATTCGATGAAAGACAGGGGAGCCTTTTATGGAGGATGCCCATGCTGCGATTTCCGTTTCGCTGTGATTTGAGTTTTCCAAAAGGCGTACAAGCTTGTCATCATCTTGAATGTTCAGCTTTTGGGCAATGCATGCCTGTATATAGTCTTGTAGAGTCGTTTGCCTGACTTTCTCAACGCCTAATTCCGGCAGTGCCTCTGATATGTAGTCAATGAAGAGGCGGCTTGGCGCCAAAATCATCAGCTGTTCAGGAGCAAAGTTTTCTTTATATTGATAAATGAAATAACTAATTCGGTGCAAAGCAATCGTTGTTTTCCCGCTTCCAGCAGCACCCTGTACAATAATTGGGCGATTTAAGTCAGCCCGAATTATTTTATTCTGCTCCTCCTGGATTGTGGAGATAATTTCTGTAAGTCGGTTGCTTGAGCTTTTTGAAAGTGATTCCTGCAGAAGCTCATCGGTTGTTGTTAGATCAATATCACGAATTTCATCAAGCTGCCCATCCTCAATCATGAACTGACGTTTTAGGGATAAATAGCCATTAAAGCTTTCCTCATATGATTCGTAATGAACTTCACCAAGCCGTCCTTCATAATACAGATTGGCAATCGGCGATCGCCAATCCACAATAATTTGTTCTTGATTCTCCCTCGAATATAAAGACGTTTTTCCAATGTATAAGCTTTCTTTCTCTTCCAAGCCTTCACGTAAGAGATCAAGTCTTGCAAAATATGGCTTCCTTCTCGCAACCTTTAAATTTTTCAATTCTTCACGGGACATTTCAAAAAATCGTGCATTGGTTAAAAGGGATAAATAGCTCATGCTGGATTCGAGCGCATCCGTATCTTGAAAAGCTTCTTTCATATTTTCTAGAAATTGGTCCTTGCTCGTTTCAGCCGTCTTAATAACGACATCAATATACTTCTTTGTAAAGTCTAGACGTTGAACTTCATGTTGAAAATCGGGGTGCTGTTGTTGAAATGACATTTGAATCTCCTTTCCATTTACAAATTCAGCCGCAATGGAGAAAAACATAGGAGCGTGAGTGACAAGGAATTTATATTATCAGAAAAATCAGTTGGATGCAATACCAATCATCTCGCAATAGTAGCACCTAATATTTTGAGTGGGGAACTTGAATATTCTAGAAATATAATATATACTACATTACAACAGTAATGCACTATATCGGAAGGGGGCGATCTCTATTCTTAATACGGATGGAACGAAGCCTATTTATGTGCAAATCGCAGAATGGATTGAAACAGAGATTATGAAAGGCCACTTTGAAAGTGACCAAAAGGTGTATTCCCAATACCAGTTAGCGGAAATGTATACGATAAATCCTGCCACAGCAGCAAAGGGACTTAACTTGCTTGCTGATGAAGGCATCCTATTTAAAAAGCGGGGGCTTGGGATGTTTGTTTCAGTAAATGCGAAAGAAATGATAATAAACAAACGGAAGAACCAAACATTGAAGCGATTAGTACAAGAAGTGGTTTTAGAGGCTGCTCGTTTGCAAATGAGTGAAGATGAATTAATTGAAATGATAAAGGCCGTTCAAAACGAGGAGGGGGAGCAATGAAGGTTATTGAGTGTAAAGATTTAACGAAAGCCTATATAGGGAAAAATGCCTTAAATCAACTTTCCTTTTCTATTGAAGAAAATAAAATTACAGGACTGGTTGGACGAAATGGGGCAGGGAAAACAACATTGTTGAAAATAATAGGAGGTTTCCTCAAAGAAACCTCTGGGACGATCCAAGTTTTTTCAGAAAGGCCATTTAATAGCCTAAATGTGTCTGCACACTCCATTTTTGTCGATGATAAAATGAGCTTTCCACCAGCATTGCAGCTATACGAATTATTAGAAGCTGCGGGTAGTTTCTATCCAAATTGGGATATGGATTTGGCGGAACGCCTATTTGATTACTTTTCCTTTGATCGAAAGGCTTATCATCAGCGGCTTTCTAAGGGGAAAACGAGTACTTTCAATATGATTGTTGGCTTAGCAGCAAGATGTCCGTTAACGATTTTTGATGAGCCGACAACAGGTATGGATGCAGTAGTTAGAAAGGACTTTTACCGAGCGCTGCTCAAGGATTATCTGGCTTTTCCACGTACAATTATACTTTCTAGTCATCATTTAGATGAAATAGAAGATTTACTGGAAGATATTCTTCTGATAAACGATGGCAAAAAACATTTGCATATGCCAATGGAAGAACTGAAAGAATGGGCGATTGGTATAAAAGGCGCAACTGCAACTGTTCTTGAATGGTCGGATAAAAAAGAGCTGATTTACAAGAATCAAATAGGTGCAGATACGTTGTACGCAGTGGTGAAAAATGATTTCGATGAGCCTTCACTTATGAAAGCTAGTCTTGCAGGATTAAAGATTACCTCTGTTTCCGCAAGTGATCTATGTGTCTACTTAACCAGTGAATCGAAAGGAGGAATTGACAATGTCTTTAGTGATCGCTAATTTAGTGGATATTGTAAAAAAACAGTATCTTTTTAAACTAAAAGCAAATATCGACTCTTTCAGTTCACTTATATGGATTCAATTATTAGCTTTGCTATTTTCTTTAGGCGGTGTTGGTTCAACGCTTGCCTCCTCAGGCTATCTTAGTATTGAAGTTAAGTATTATTCCGCAGACTTAGTTATTGCTTTTACAATGATTTGGGCTTTCGTAACAGCCATTATAATTACTACAAAGCCTTATCGAAATCAAGATTTTACTTATGTGACAAATCGTTTAAGCAGTAGCCTTGCAAATATAATATTTTTACTAACAGCTAGTATCATTGGTGGAATTACTGCTATGCTTGTAAACAACCTGCTGAAAATTATTGCTTATTTTATTTTTAATGAGCAGTTATACAGCTTTCAGAGCGGATTTAGGGAACTTGCGCTTGGGATAAGTATGACCATTTTATATGTATTCTGCATAAGTGCATTCGGCTATTTAGTAGGAACGTTAGTTCAAGTCAGTAAACTATTTATCCTTTTCGTTCCTGTTTTATTCTTTGGTACTATTCTGCTTAAAACGAGTGTTCAAAAGGAGCCATTCTTAACAAGTATCTTTAAATTCTACTTTTTTGAGCCATCCCTTCTTTTATTGCTTTTAAAGATATTATTGACCAGTTGTTTATTCTTTTTTACTTCCATTGCTATTTTGAATCGGATGGAGGTTAGAAGATGAGTAGTATCATTCCTATATTACTGGTTGCACTTGCTATTGCATTCCTATCAATTAATAAGCGCAAAAAGTTTGTTACTGTGAAAATAACTCATTGGCTTCTTTTTACTTATGTGGGTGTGCTGCTTCTTTCAATGGCTGCTGCACCATTTGTTGCAGATGGAAAATTACATGCTCGAGAAACCGTCAGTGAAAAGGAGATCAGTCAAGCGGATAATCAACTTCATAAAGCACTTAGAGCGGGAAGGATTGAAGACATTGATGAGAAGTACCTAGTCAATCAAAAGAACTTTGACAATTATCAAGGGAAGACACTTGAAATTGATACAATCTATGGGAACGTTCCTGAACTACATGTGGAGAGAAAACAAGTGGATGACGGAAAAATAGAGGTTTTCTGTTTTGCTGGTGCACTGACAATTGATACACTTGATTTCACCGATATGGCTGGTGAACCACTCAGCTATGTGCTAGAGAATAATATCTTAACGATTAAACCACCGAAAGAGAGAGAAGTTAAAGTTTCCATAGTGAAAAATGAATTTACGATCAATCAATTTACTGGTGCTAGGGAAAAAGGAAGCCATATTATAGTGAACAGTCCATATTTGTACATGCGTATTCCGAAAAACCTGGAATTAATTGAAGGAACAGAAATGTCCGTAATCTTTGTTGGCGAATAATATAAAAAAATCATGGGTTTTACATAAGCCCATGATTTTTTCCTCTTCAAGTATTGTTATAATAGGGATAGGGAGGATGATTCATTTGGAAAAAGATCAGCATTTTCATTTAAAAGAACTTGATGAAGAAACTCTTTTCATAGTTTCACAAACGTTTAAGGCATTATCAGATCCAACAAGGATTCGCATTTTGCATTTGTTATTTGAGGGCGAGCATTCCGTGAACGATATTGCTGAAAAACTGTCCTTGCTGCAGTCAACTGTCTCCCATCAGCTTCGTTTTCTAAAAAACTTACGTTTAGTTAAATTTAGAAGAGAAGGAACTTCCCTATTCTATTCATGTGATGACGAGCATGTAATGGATATTTTAAGACAAACGATCGAGCATGCGAATCATCATTAATTGCAGCTTCCATGATGATTCGGGCAGCCATGCTCTATTTTTTCAATCTGAATCGTACTATGTTCAATCTCAAAATCATCATGGAGAATGGATTGTGCATGGTGGAGAATGGTATCGTGAACACCTTCTCCCTCGATAACCATATGGCAGCTTAGCATCGGCATGCCTGAAGTAATCGACCATATGTGCATATCATGCACCTCTGCTACTTCTGGGATCTTTAATAAAGATGATTTCACTTTGTCCATCTCAAGGTTTGCTGGTGTTCCTTCCATTAAAATATGGAAAGACTCTTTCATTACTCTCCATCCGCTGATTAAGATGAGTATTGCAACAATGACACTTGCGATCGGGTCCGCAATTCCCCAGCCAAAGAAAATCATCAGCAAAGCGGCAATAATTGCTCCTACTGAGCCAAGCATATCGCCGATTACGTGAAGGAAAGCACTGCGAACATTTAGATTCTCATCTTTATCCCCACGCATTAAAATCCATGCTGCAATAATATTAACTAGTAAACCAATGCTTGAAATAATCAGCATTCCTCCGCTAAGCACTTCAGGCGGATTCCAAAAACGCTGGTATGCTTCATAGAAAATATAAACGGAGATCACAATGAGTGTAAGCCCATTTAATGCTGCAGCAATAATTTCAAACCGTTTGTATCCGTATGTTTTTGAGGCAGAAGCTTTTCTTTCTCCAAGCTTAATTGCGAACAAGCTCAAACCTAATGCGGCAGCATCGCTAAGCATATGGCCTGCATCTGAAAGAAGTGCGAGACTATTTGTTAATAAGCCCCCAACAACTTCAACAATCATGAAAGATGCAATGAGTAGAAAAGACAAAAATAAAGCTTTTTTATTTCCTGTATGACCGTGTGAGTGATTATGACCATGTGAATGACCGTGGTGATGTCCCATAATTGATGCCTCCTATTTTATTATATGAATATATGCTCATATATATTATGATATAAATTAGCAAATTGTTCAACAATTAAATTAAATTTAAATGAAATTAAGTACTTAGTTTTATCCAATGTTTAAAAAAATATAAAAAAGGAAGACA
Source organism: Cytobacillus solani (assembly GCF_001420595.1). Lineage (GTDB taxonomy): Bacteria > Bacillota > Bacilli > Bacillales > Cytobacillaceae > Cytobacillus > Cytobacillus solani. Next base: position 91,117 of record NZ_LJIX01000006.1, read on the forward strand.
CATGGGTTTGTGTCTTCCTTACGTAATTAATCAATTTTATTAAGGTTTTGCTTTCTTTCTTGCTCTGCAATGATTTCATTGTCTTCAGCGTTATCTCTTGTAACCTTTTGAGTAAGAATCGCTCCAACTGCAACTAGAATCATAACAGCAATGTAATAACCTTTTTCGTTCAGTTGAAGATTATCGGCATTGTATAGACCGATGGAAAATAGAAACACGCCTGCAAAAAACGTAAAGTAGGCTAATACGGTGAATGCAGTTGTATTTCTTCTTCGATATCTTTGCATTCGAATGACCTCCTTATGAATATGATAATCTATTTGTTTTTATAAAGCATAATTTGTTAGAAAGATAAAGTAGCTGTTAATGAAGGAAACTGTAATGATTATACCATATTTTTACTTGTTTGGAAGTGGGCATTCGGTCATAAAAAAATAAATGCAGCCTCCAGATAGAGACTGCATACGGGGTGTTTATTTCTTCTCTTGTTCTTTTCTAATAAAGTCTGAATACTGCATAATTTGTAATGTGTTATCAATATATTTTTGCATATTCTTCGTGTTCTTCGTTTTCTTCATCGTTTCCCGATTATATAATAACGCAGGAAGTTTAGCACTTGGTGCTGTGTATAAAGTGTTATTACTGATAAATGAACCGCCTGGCATGTAATAGCGCATTCCGAGCAGATTTTTTTTGTATTGAAAAAGATTATGGCCAATCATTTGCGAATCATGCTCTATTCCAAGCAGGTTTAATAACGTAGGCATAAGGTCAATTTGGCCGCCTAATTGGGAATGTGTTTCCCCGTTAAAGATTCCGGGTGCGTTAAATATAACAGGGACAACAAAACGGTCATGTAAATTGTAATCATGCCCAAGCATTTCTTTTAAAAGCTGTTCATCCTTCTCTGTCACTGGTGCCCCATGTAAGCCTGAGTGATCCCCGTAAATGAGGATGAGTGATTGATCATATATGCCCAGTTCCTTCAATGATTGAATAAACTTCCCAATCTGTTCATCAGTATACCGAACGGATTGGAGATAATTCCCAACATACGTATCCTTATATGAATCTGGCAAGTTAAGATATTCGTATTCATCTGGCATTTCAAAAGGGGTGTGGCTTGTTAATGTAATAATATTTGAGTACATGCGCGGATGATTTTCCATTTGACCTGGAAGCTGCTTTTCTACATAACTAAACAATACTTCGTCGGCTGGTCCAAACCCAATTTCATTCTTGTTGGGAATATCTTCGCTTGTATATACATAGTCAAATCCAAGAGCAGGATATAACTTATCTCGGCTCCAATATGTAATATCATCAGCATGATAAGTAGATGTTCCATATCCATTACGTTCCAATGTACGTACAAGGGAAGGGATATCACTGCCATCAATGACATTTACTGTTGGATCCATTCCCTCAGGGTAAAGGGAAGTGTGCATAATCCATTCAGCATCTGACGTATTCCCAGCCCCGATCTGCTGATAAACATGATCAAAATAGGCACTGTCCTTAAGAAGTTTATTTAAATTTGGTGTTATTTCTTGCCCTTTAATCGATTTGTTTATAACAAATTCCTGCAAGGACTCTACCTGAATTGTAAATACATGGCGATCTTTAGCAAGGCCGAATGTTTCATGTTCGGAGGGAGGAAGAAAAACATTTCCCTTTAATTTTTCTAATTCCTTATCGGATAAATGGTCATTCTTTGCAAGGGCAGTACCAATTCCACGTTCATATAATTGAACAAATTGGGATTGAATATAACCATGCTTCTTGGCAAAGTAAGAAACATCCACTAATGGATAGAAAAACGCAATTACTGTAGTAACTAGTCCTGCGCAGCTAAAGGCAATAGCCCATTTTTTAGCTGATTGAAAGGAAAGCGGATCAGACATTTTAGTAAAATACCAAATTAGCGGCAGAATTAGCACAACATCTAAGAAAAATAGAAAGTCATATGGGCTGCCAAGCAATGCGACTGTTCCTCCTACAGAATTGGATTGGTATATTTGTTTAACATCATAATAGGAAGGAACGGTTGAAAAATACCTTGTGTAATACATAATAACGATAAAAAGTGCAGATAAGCATAGATTAAATAGCCAGATTGAAAGCCATTTCCGCTTTTTGAAAATAAGAAGAAGACCAGTTACCATGAGTGCCCACATGGGAAATTCAATGAGAACAATATGGAAAATAGACTTGTTATCAAAAATGACCATTTGAAATGCCGTAATTTTGATAAATAGCACAAGCATAATGAGTATAAAAGGATAGGAAATATGTTTTTTTAGATTCAAATCCCACTTTTGCATACAAAAGCACCTCTAACTAAATAATTCAATTTTCTTTAAACCTTGCAAACAAAAGTATACATGTAAGTATATTTATTTGCTATGCAATTTATAAATGTCTGAGAAATAATGGGTTTCAACCTTTAAGACGAAAATGTATAACAGAAAGATTCAAAATATGGGAACTTTTTTTCTGATTTTTCGTAAATGAAAATAATAGAGAAGGATCGGAGTGATGGATATTGGAGAAAAAATTACTTGTAGAGAATGTGGAAGTACTGCGTCGAGCAGCAGGAAATTGGATGGATCGCCGGCTTGTACTTATGACAGCTGCTCAATTTGCTGCAAAAGGACAAAAAATTGATGGACATGCTTTTATTAAAGTCTCTGATCTTGTGAAAAGCAGTACATCTATGTTTTCGCCGCTAAGAGGGATATATTTTCCAATGACTGGTCTAATTATGGCAAAGGATAGCCATCCAGAAGTGGAAATTAGCCGCTTACATCATAATTATCAAATATTACGAAAGGCAAATATGCGTTCATCTGCGTTCACATATATTGCTGCATATTTATTAGATGAAGAAATGGATGCAAGCCGGATCAGTGCGATATATGAAGAAATGAAAAAGCATCACCGTTTCCTTACTTCTTATGATGATTACCCGGCGGCTGTGATTATAGCCAAAAGGGATGGAAGGGTAAAAGAACTAATTGAGATTTCCGAGCGTTATTACCGAGGGCTGAACGAAAAGGGACTATGGAAGGGAAACAATCTGCAATTCTTGGCTAATATGCTTGTGATGTGTGGAGACTTTCAGCACGAATTAGTGAGAGACGTCATCTATACAAAAGAGGAACTTATCCGTCGCGGTCTAAAGGTGAAGGAAGTTCATTATCCTGCTCTTGGTGTCATTGCTCTTACAGGGAAAATTAAGGAAGCAGCAAGCCTTGCTGTCAAACTAGCAGAAATGAAGGAATTTAAATGGTATAAGGAGATGGCTATTACGGTAGCCGCAACCTTTGTATCACAGGATTACATTGATGCGTCTGCTGGACTGACAACAGCGATTCATGCGATGATTCAAGCACAGCAGGCATCGGCTGCAGCTGTGACTGCTGCGGCTACTGCGGCCGCCTCTTCAGGAAGTTAGGGCACATCCATAATGGGTGTGCTCTTTTTGAAAGATACGAAACTATAACTTTTTAGTTAGAGAATTGTCTAGCGCAAGCATCCTATCGCCTATCAAACTTCAGGTCTCCTCCGCAACGATTGCGTCAACATAGGTTCGCTCACGCTCACCGTGTTGCCTTTATCGAAAGGAAGAGCCCTTCCAGTTTGTACGGCGATGATCAAGGCGCTTCCGCTTTTATTTAAATTGAGCGAAAATGTAGTCAATTTTCTAACATGTGAAGATTGTATTTCAAACCATAAAATACCTGTGCTATTTGTTCGAAATTCCGTATTATCTCTTGCATGGTTACGTATTTCTGTGTCAATATCTATATATTGATGAATGTCGTTATAATAGATATTCGAGGAGATGAATAAGTTGAATAAAGCAGTTATTTTAGGGTGTAATTATTATATAGGTTTGAGTACCATCCGATGTTTGGGTGTGAATGGAATACATACAGTTGCAGTGGATTATGCTGGAGCTGATACATACGGGGCAGAATCGAAGTATTGTTCGGAGCAGCTGATTGCTCCTCATTATAAAAAAGAAACAAAAGCTTTCGTGCAATTTTTAAAGGAATATGCGAGCAAGGAAAATGAAAAGCCAGTTCTTATCCCTTGTCATGATTCATATGTAGAAGTAATCGATGAGTACTTAGATGAACTGAAAGAAAGCTATCTAATTCCTCAAACGAAGAAAGGCTTGTATTCGCAAGTTATGAATAAGGAAGCCCTTCATGCACTAGCAATGGAAAAAGGAATGCTAGTACCAGAAACGGTTCGAGTGAATGAAGAGAACTTTTTTGAGAAAATCGATACGATCATTAAATATCCTTGTATTGTGAAGCCGACGGATTCCCCTACCTTTGTAGCCACTTTTAGGAGAAAGATATTTAAGGTTCATAATAAAGAGGAATTGGAAGAAGCTTTAGCAAAAGCAGAAAAAGCAGGCTTAGAAGTTATTGTTCAGCGGATTATTCCTGGTTTCGATGATCATATGTACACATTTGATGCGTATTTAAACCAAGATTCAAAGGTAACCCACTGGGTAACCTGTCAAAAGCATCGTCAATATCCAATCAATTTTGGTGCCTCTGTCTATACAGAGCAAAAATATGTTCCTGAGCTTTATGAAATCGGAGCAAAATTTTTAGAGGAAATTGGGTTTAAAGGATTTGCTGAAATTGAGTTTAAGAAAGACGCGGATACAGGGAAGTATTATTTAATCGAAATTAATGCGAGAATTACAAACCTAAACAATCTGTTGTATAAGGTTGGTGTTAATTTTCCTTATATTACCTACCGCGAATTAACAGGTTCTCCACTTCCACCAAAAGCAGTGAAAGAAGATAAAAATCGTGTATTTTGGTACGCTTATGAGGATATGTTAGCGATAAAGGGTTATATTCGAACGGGTCAATTGACAAAAGGCGAAGTTTTTAAATCGCTTTTCAAGAAAAAAGCTTATGCCATCTGGGATTGGCAAGATCCGAAGCCTGGAATGATCTTTTTCAGGAAAACGGCTGGGAAGATGCTCAAAAGAAAATAATCGATAGATGCAGAAAAGAGGTAGTAAATGATGCAGTTAGAGGAACTTCTACGTTCGATAACGGTTGAGCGTGTTTATAATGACAAGGATATGAGGATTAGCGGTGTTTCTTACCATTCACAAAAGGTTTCCAATGGACATCTTTTCGTTTGTGTTCGCGGATATAAAACAGATGGACATAAATACCTTGCACAGGCAGTAGCCAATGGAGCAGTAGCTGCGGTGGTGGAAGAAGTGCAAGAGGCATTCGATATCCCGCAATTTGTTGTGCAAAACAGCAGAATTGCTCTCGCCCAATTAGGGGATGCCTTCTATGATCATCCTTCGAAAAAAATGAAGATGATTGGTGTAACAGCGACAAATGGGAAAACAACCACATCTTATATGATCAATGCCATTCTTGAAAATGAAGGCTTTAAAACAGGATTAATTGGAACTGTTTCAATCAAAATTGATGATATGTCAATCCCTGCGGAGCTAACAACACCAGAATCATTGGATTTACAAAATTACCTAAATCAAATGGTTGAGAAAGATGTTTCGCATGTTTGTATGGAGGTATCGTCAGCTGCTTTAGAGACTCATCGAGTAGAGACAGTTGATTATGATATTGTTACATTAAACAATGTCAGCCGTGAACATATCGATTCACACGGTTCCTTTGAACAGTATTTTGAAGCGAAATCCAGTCTCATTCGAAATGCGAGCGAAAGAAGCATGGCCGTTTTAAATCTGGATGACCCTTATTCCGCATCACTTGTTAATAAAACAAATGCACGAGTAATTACCTTTGGTGTGAACAGTACAGAAGGGCATATCCATTGTAAAAACTTAGATTTAACAACGGGAAGAGCTAAATTTACAGTTGAAATTTTGAAGGCATTTAAAGCGAATGGGGCTGAATACATCCCTGGAGAATTTGATATCGAGTTGTCTGTTCCTGGTCTTCATTCAGTGTACAATTCAATGGTTGCGATTACGGTAGCATTGCTTTCCGGTGTGGCTGTCTCAACGATCCAGCATACGTTGAAAAATTTTGCTGGTGTAGAAAGACGTTTTGAATTTATTTATGAAGAAGATATAAAGATTATTGATGATCATTTTGCTAATACAGGAAATATCAATGTAACGCTGCAAACGTTAAAGTATATGGATTACAAAAAGCTTCATATAGTATATGCCATTCGTGGGGAGCGCGGACCAACAGTTAACCGGGAAAATGCGGAAGCGATTGTTGAATGGGCTTCGAAGCTTGGTTTGTATGAGATCATTGCTACGAAGAGTGTCTCTCATGTAACAGCTAAGGATAAGGTGACAGATGAGGAACAGCGCGTCTTTGAAGAGGTGATGGGCGAAGCACGTATCCAGGTTGATTTATATGACGAATTACCAGATGCGATTGCCCGTGCATTGGCTAAGGCGGAAGAAGGAGATCTTGTCCTTCTAGCTGGCTGTCAAGGAATGGACCACGGAGCTGAGATTGCTTTGCAATTGCTGCGGGAAAAAAATGAACTTCGTATTGAAATACTTGAATAGAGCGTAGATCTAAAAATTGTTAATTGAGAAGGTTGAATAATGGGAAAGAAGAGCTTAGGTGTAATCGGCGGAATGGGACCGATGGCCACATCTGTTTTTTTTGAAAAGGTCATTGAAAATACAGTTGCTGGTGCTGATCAAGATCATATTAATATGATTATTCTTAATCATGCTACATTGCCCGATCGAACAAGTGTGATTTTGAATAAAGAGGAAGATACTTTTTTACATGCGGTTGAAAAAGATATAAAACTGCTTGAGAGTGCTGGTGTAGCAAATATTGCGATTCCATGTAATACTTCACATTATTTCTATGATAAGATGCAGGAAATGACCGGGGTCAATATTATTCATATGATTGATGAGACTTGTAAAGCAATTCATCAATCATACGGAGATCAAAGCAAGGTGGGCATCTTAGCAACGAATGGTACAGTAAGCAGCGGCATATATGAAAAAGGCTGTAATGCCTACAATATGCAGTTGTATAAGCCGAACAAGGTCTATCAAGACCAAATTATGAATACAATTTATAATGTGAAAAGTGATTTAGACATCGATGTGAATGTAATCGAACAAATTATAACGGACTTGATTCATAATGAAGGCTGCAGCTGTGTCATCCTAGCCTGCACGGAGCTGTCATGTTTGAAATTAAATGATGAAGTGACACCTTACTGTGTGGATGCAATGGATATACTAGTCGAGAGATCGATTGAGTATTCCGGCGGGATTGTGAAAAAAGAGAAAAACTGATTGAGGTAATTTTGAGGGAGGGGTATCTTTTGAAACTGAATGAAGTCGAGAGATTCGAGGAGTTTTTGTCAGAGTCATTTGGAGATGGCGTACACATTAGGGAATTACGCTTATCTAATGAAGAAACTGAATATATTAAAAAGACCTACCCTAAAGCTATTTTTAATAAAAGTTTCCAAAAGGAAACTTTAGACGGAAAAAACTGGTACAAGGTAACACTTCTGCCCCCAACCAAGAAAGACAATCAGGATGAAATCACAGCAATCCAACAAGAGAACTTGAGGCTAAAACAGGAAATAGAAGTCCTTAGACGAACGATGAAGGTTGATAAAGGTAAATAAATTGGAAACAAGCCGCTCGGTGGATACTGGGCGGCTTGTTTATTTGGGGGAATAAGATGCATGAATAGAAGATGGAACTTATTTATGGTTAAAAATGTAAAAAGTGGTCGAGTAAAAAGAGAATAGAGCTTATTTATGGATATAAATGTAAAAGGAGGTCACGTAAAAAGAGAATAGAGCTTATTTATGGATATAAATGAAAAAACGGTCGAGTAAAAAGAAGATAGAACTCATTAATGGATATAAATGTAAAAAGGGGTCGCGTAAAAAGAGAATGGAGCTCGTTAATGGTTATAAATGTAAAAGGAGGTCACGTAAAAAGAGAATAGAGCTCATTAATGGTTATAAATGTAAAAAGAGGTCACGTAAAAAGAGAATAGAGTTCATTAATGGTTATAAGTGTAAAAAGAGGTCGCATAAAAAGAGGATGGCGCTCACATGTGGAAATAAATAGAAAAAGAGGGCACATAAAATTAATTAATCTACATAATATGAAGATTTACCATAACCAATGCATGTAAAGTTCTCTGATAGAATTTTTCGTATAACTTTCTTAGATTTAATTCCTTTGCACCAATCAAAGATAGCATTTGTAGTTACTTTCCTATCTGGGAAAAGGAGGATAAACTCTTCCACACTCCGGATAATTGAGGATCTGACATCTTCCTTACATGAGCACTTTGTGCATACTAATATCTGATCTTGAAATTGTAACTCACAAGAATGACAGGACTGACAGATGATTCCCTTTTTTTAACTGCTCATAAGTATATTTAGGCAGTCTTTTGAATGGTGATTCTTTTAAATGAATAGATAGTAACTTTTCGGCAATTTGTATGCCTTTTCTGTTTGCTGGTTTAACAGGTAACTTTTTCGAAAATCGTTTCAACTGAGTGGGAAATATAATGGGTTGACCGAGGGGAGCTTGATAGAGTTGAAAGTTGGGGTTAATGAAGATTACATAGGGTTCTATATGTGTTTTAATTCCATGGTTTTGAAGCAATTGCCTGAGTAATGATTCACTTCGTTCCAATTGGAGTAAGGGGTTCTTTATTTCCTTCTTTGATAAAGTAAGCCATCTTCCATTTTCATCGATATAAAAATCTCCTTCATAATTTTTAACCTCGAAAACATAGAGAGTCTCGTCAACTAGCAGCAGCGAATCTATTTGAAAAGTAGTATGATTGCATTCAAGCAATAAATCATTCAGGATCAGCCGATTCTCTGATTCTGGCAAACTTTCAAGCCACGCATCAAACTGAATTTCGCCCTCAAAACCTTTTTCAAGGCTCCCATAATACTGCACTTCTTCAACTGATAAATCCATGCGCATATTCAACATTCGATAAAGCTTTAATTCCTTTGATTCACTACGAGGTTTAATAACCATAGGCACCATCCTCTAATCAAGATTTACAATCATTCTATGAAATATTACTTATTTTTACAAGTGATGGAATCTACTGAAATATAAATGTAATAATTTTAGGGATTAAATTTATAAATGGCAATGCTATAATATAAAAGATGTGAATATACAACAAAATATGACTCATTTTCCCAAAATAATATACAACATTTTACATTCTACCTCATAAATTACCTGTGAAATTTCGCCATAACTAGACAAATGAGGATTACTTTTCTATAGTAATAGAATCTTAAAGTACATAGATAATTTTAAAGTAATAGAGAGGAGACATGGATGAAATTGAAAAGAAAATTTCTCGCTCTAGGAATAGGAATCATAATAGGCAGCGGCAGTTTACTAATGCCTATGTCAAGCACTGCTTATGCAGTATCAAATAAGCAGCTAGAGGAAAAAAAGAAGGATATACAAGAAAAACGTTCAAATGTTCAATCAGAGATTAATCAAAAGAAAGATGACTTAGTGCAAATAGGAGAAGAAAAGTCAGCAGTTCAGAAAGAGCTAGATAAATTAGAACTTACAATTGCGGACACGGAGAATAAAATTAAAGAAAAAGAAGCTCAGATTGCAGATGCAAAAGAGGAAATTAAGAAACTCCAACAAGAGATTGCCGTTCTAAAGGAACAGATAAAAAAGAGAGACGAACTATTAAAGGAACGTATTCGTTCCATTCAAGAAAATGGTGGAGTCATTAACTACATAGACGTATTATTAGGTGCGCAAAGCTTTAGCGACTTTATTAATCGTGTAAGTGCGGTAACTTCATTCATGGAAGCAGACCGTGATTTACTTCGCATGCACCAAGAAGATAAGGCGTTGCTTGATAAAAAAGAAGCAGAAGCACAGAAACAATTAGAAGAACTTAATAAAAAATTGGCCGATCTTGAAGGAATGAAGAAGAAGCTTGAGATTCAAAAAGCTGAAAGAAACAAACTATATAAAGAATTAGAACAAGAAGAACAACATATGCATGAAGAACTTTTAGAGTTTGAAGATGAAGCAGCTATACTTGCTGCACAGGAAAAGGCAATGGAACGTGAAATTGCAGCTTGGAAGAAGAAACAGCGTGAACTAGAGGAACAAAGAAAAAAACAGGCTAATAATAATGGAAACAACAGTGTGGGCGCTCCTCCGGCAATTACCAATGGAGCATTTATGAACCCAGCAACAGGTAGGCTTACATCGCATTATGGACAAAGATGGGGCAGATTGCATTCAGGGATCGATATTGGTAAAGGCGGCCGAACAGAAGCAGTTCCAATTGTTGCTTCAGCATCGGGAACGGTAATCAAAGCGAATTTTGATCGCAGCTACGGAAATGTCGTCATGATTACACATGTAATTGATGGACAAGTCATGACAACTGTCTATGGTCATATGGAATCCCTTTCTGTATCCAATGGACAAAGTGTTGAAAAAGGTCAGCTGTTAGGGTATATGGGGAATACAGGTAATTCAACTGGACCGCATTTACACTTTGAGATCCATCATGGACCTTGGAATGGAAGCAGATCAAATTCTGTTAACCCTCTAAGATATGTAAACTATTAAGCAATTGAAAAGGCACTCACCAATAGGTGTAGTGCTTTTTTTCTAATTTAGTATTCTATTTACTGCGACTATGCTTCTTAATCAAACGATTGATTAGTAAAAAATGCGAACATACCCCTTAATCAAACGTTTGATTAAGAAGAAATCAGAATATATCTATTAATCAAACGTTTGATTAGTTATGCTGATCTTTAGAGGTGAGATACATTTGAATATTCATGTGATGGCAAAAGATACGTTAGAGGCTCAAGGGATTCGGTGGATGATTGAATCACATTTGCCTGGTATTCAGTTGACGGTATGGGATTCGCTGGAGGAGTTTTCAAGAGCAGTGCAAAATGAACGACCAGACCTTGTCATTTTGGATATGGACGGTTGGATGAAGAGCAGTGAAGGATTCTGTGAGCTGCTTCAACGGTATAAAATTCGCTGGTTAGGTCTATCCTCTGAGCGGATTTTTCAAACTGCCTATCGTGCACTCCGTTTTCGTGCAGAAGATGTTTTATTCCGTCCGATATCACCTGATGATTTGAAAAAACAAATTCAGCAAATCCGTTATCAAACAAGAAATGACCATAATTTCTTCTCAAATCAGACCGGAGATAAAGTAGATACCTACACAATTGATTATCCAGATTTATTTTTGTTAGATAAGAACAGATCTTATCCGATAACAATGGTTGCCTTTTTGACACCGAACCCTGAGACACTGCCGTTTGTCTATGATGCCCTACAGCGTTATTCCTTTCCAGGTAAGCATAAGCTTTTTGCATTATCTGATTTTATTTTATGTGTTCAGGAGAATGAAAAAATAGAATCGATTAGGGAAGTTTATCATTCTTTCCTATCAAGGTGGAAAGAGCGAATGGATGAACCGCTTGCAATTGTTATTAACATAGATTCTTCAAGAGGATCATTAAAGAAAACGTATCAGCAAACGAGGCAATTAACAAAAAGAGTCTTTTTTGAGGGCTATGATATTATTTTGGAAGAAAATAAGCAACTAGCTCCTTTAGAAATGGATCCCTTTCTTACGCCACTTGAGCAGCGTCAATGGATTGAGATGCTTGAAACAAGGAATATAAAGGCAATAAGAGAGTGGGTTGAGCTCGAATTTCTAACTTATGACCGTCCTTATCCAGACCCAGAATTGGTTCGAATCCGATTAACGAGTGTACTCGCACAAATCCGCAGACATATGAAAGCATATAATCTACAAAGTATATTACTTGAAGCGAGTTATCATGAGGTTTTTAAGCAAATTGTTCATCAATCTGTTATTTATCAAATTGTTCAAGAGTTTCTAACATTTATCCAGAGATTGCTTCTTCAGGTTCAGGAGCAAATACAAGACGGTCCCCGGACACTAGTGGAGAGAGTACAGGAAATGATTGAATCGAATTATTGGGATGCTGGATGGAATTTAGCGGCATGTGCGGAAGGGCTGCGCATGAACAAAAGTACGCTTAGCAGGCGCTTTTCGGCTGAATCAGGACAAACCTTCCGCACGCATCTTCATCAAGTAAGAATTCGTGAAGCAAAGCGATTGCTGCAGGAAACAGATATTTCATTAGATGAAGTAGCACGATTAATCGGCTATGCTCATCAAACGTATTTCAATGCAAAATTTAAACAGTATGTAGGCAGTACCCCTTTGGCTTTTCGGACTGGGGTTAAGAGGTGAAAAAGCCTCATGCTGCCCTTTTCCTCAAAAATATGGAAAATAAGTAGCCAAGAAAAAACGGATGTTATTCCTATCCTCCATCCATGGATACTAACTCACCTAAAATTAAAATAGAATGAATCAATTTATAATAATAGTCATTTTAATAAATTGTTAAGCAATAGATTATAAAAATATCCTTAATTTATAATAAATTATCCGAAATTTCATTATAAAATAAAAATATAGAAATGGAGGGATTTAGAAATGAAAGCGATTTCGAATGATAAGGTTGTGCGTTACCGTGGAACAGTTTTGAATACGAAGGGGTGGCTACAGGAAGCAGCACTTCGGATGTTAATGAACAATTTGGACCCGGATGTGGCAGAGCGTCCAGAGGATCTTGTTGTTTATGGAGGAATTGGAAAGGCGGCACGTAATTGGGATTGCTTTGATGCAATTGTGAAATCATTGAAAGAGTTGGAAAATGATGAAACGCTGCTTGTTCAATCCGGAAAACCAGTGGCGATTTTTAAATCACATGCGGATGCCCCACGTGTTCTGCTCGCGAATTCGAATATTGTCCCTGCCTATGCAAATTGGGAGACATTCCATGAGCTTGATAAAAAAGGTTTGATGATGTACGGGCAAATGACAGCAGGCAGTTGGATTTATATTGGCTCACAAGGAATTGTGCAAGGAACATATGAAACATTCGCGGAACTAGCTAAGCAGCATTTCAATGGTACACTTAAACATACAATCACGCTTACAGCTGGACTTGGCGGGATGGGTGGAGCTCAGCCGCTTGCTGTTACGATGAATGGCGGAGTTTGTATTGGTATTGATGTGGATGAAACTCGCATTGATCGCCGAATTGAAACACGCTATACAGATGTGAAAACAGACTCCCTTGATGAAGCGATTCGTCTTGCACAGGAAGCAAAACTATCTGGTAAGGCTCTATCTATCGGTCTTATCGGAAATGCCTCAGATATTCTGCCTGAAATGATTGCACGAAATTTCATTCCAGATGTACTAACAGACCAAACATCTGCACATGATCCGCTGAATGGATATGTCCCTTCAAAAATGTCTCTTGAAGAAGCGGCAGAGCTGCGGAAGAGTCATGCGGAAGAATATGTGAAGCTTTCAAAAGCTGCTATGGCAAAACATGTTGAAGCCATGCTTGAAATGATGGAAAAAGGTGCAGTTACATTTGACTATGGCAACAATATCCGTCAGGTTGCAAAGGATGAAGGGGTAGAAAATGCATTTGCATTCCCTGGATTTGTGCCTGCGTATATTCGCCCGCAATTTTGTGAAGGAAAAGGACCTTTCCGCTGGGTAGCACTTTCAGGTGACCCAATGGATATTTATAAAACGGACGAAGTCATTTTGCGTGAATTTAGCGATAATGAGCATTTATGCAATTGGATTCGTATGGCGCAAGAAAAAATTGAATTCCAGGGACTGCCTTCTCGTATTTGCTGGCTTGGTTATGGGGAGCGGGCACGCTTTGGAAAAATCATTAATGATATGGTGGCAAGCGGAGAATTGAAAGCACCAATCGTCATTGGTCGTGACCACCTCGATTCTGGCTCAGTAGCTTCTCCAAACAGAGAAACAGAAGCTATGAAGGATGGTTCTGATGTTGTTGCAGACTGGCCGATATTGAATGCGATGATTAATGCAGTTGGCGGAGCAACATGGGTATCTGTGCATCACGGCGGCGGTGTGGGAATGGGTTACTCCATGCATGCAGGAATGGTTATTGTTGCTGACGGAACAAAGGAAGCGGAAGCACGTCTTGAGCGTGTATTAACTACAGATCCAGGAATGGGGATTGTCCGTCATGTTGATGCAGGCTATGATTTGGCGAAAGAAACAGCTCAAGAAAAAGGGGTTAACATCCCAATGCTCAATAAAGGAAATGAGTAAAAATGAAGAAACCAATTTGGATTAAACATATATCGCAGCTTGCTACACTTGCCTCAAACAGCAATGGTCCGCGTTCAAAAGAAGCGATGTCTGAGTTAGGGCTTATCGAGGATGGCAGCTTATGGCTGGAGGACGGAAAGATTCAAGCTGTTGGTACTACACAGGATTTAAATGAACGTTATTCTGCAAGGGCTCAAGAAGCAGAAATTGTTGATGCAGCAGGACATTTAGTTACTCCTGGTTTGGTTGATCCTCATACACATGTTGTTTATGGCGGAAGCCGTGAGCGTGAATTTGAAATGCGTCTTGAAGGTGCAACCTATATGGAAATTATGAATGCCGGCGGTGGAATTCATGCTACAACCCGCATGACACGTGAAGCAACAGAGAAGGAGTTATTTGAGCAGACATCCCGAAGGCTTGATTCTTTTCTTCAGCATGGTGTTACGACAGTTGAAGGGAAAAGCGGTTATGGTATGAACCTTGAGACAGAACTTAAGCAATTGCGGATGATGAAGCGATTGCAGGAAGCACATACGATTGATCTCGTTCCAACCTTTATGGGTGCGCACGCGGTACCTCCTGAATTTAAAGGAAAAGAAGATGCATTTGTTGACCATATTATTAATGACATGCTTCCAGTTGTTGCTGAAGAAAAATTAGCGGAATTTAACGATGTTTTTTGTGAAATGGGTGTGTATACGCCTGAGCAGTCGGAGCGAATTTTAGAAGCAGGGAAAAAGCTCGGATTGACACCAAAAATCCATGCGGATGAAATTGAGCCATACGGCGGGGCAGAACTTGCTGCAAAGGTTGGAGCGATTTCAGCTGAGCATTTGTTAAAAGCATCGGATGAAGGAATCAAAGCAATGGCGGAAGCGGGAACAATTGCCTGTCTGCTTCCGGCAACAGCCCTCTATTTGCGTGAAGGGGCAGCAGCAGGCAGGAAAATGGTTGATGGGGGTGTGGCAGTAGCTATTTCAACAGACTGTAATCCAGGGTCTTCGCCAACAACATCGATGCCGCTTGTGATGAATTTAGCATGTATATCGATGAGACTAACTCCTGCAGAGGCGCTGACAGCGGCAACATATAATGCTGCCTGTGCCATCAACCGTCAGGACCTGGTAGGTTCACTTGAGACTGGAAAACAAGCGGACATCGTTTTATGGAACGTAAAGAATTATCAGGAATTACAATACTTATTCGGAGTTAATCATGTCAAAAAGGTTTGGAAAAAAGGCGTTCAGGTGGTGGGATAATTATGAAAAAGAATTGGCTGCAAAAGCCTGAATGGTCATGGAATCAAACGGAAGGGCAACCAACATATGTTCATCACTGGGTTCAGCCATTAGATAAATTCGCTGAATCACCGGACCTCATTCTTTACGGGGCACCTATTTCACGTTCCTCAATCAGTGTCTCTGGTGCATCTCTTTATCCGACAGAATTCCGCAAAATGTGGAAAGGCTATGCTACTTATAATTTGGATGAGGATATCGATTTAACCTCTATTCGGGTGGGGGATGCAGGAGATGTAGCCATGCATACGACAGATATCCTTTTATCCCACCGGCGTATTCAGGAATCAACTCAAGCATTAGCAGCTGACTATCCGAATGCCTTGACATGTATGATTGGCGGTGATCACTCCACAACTGCTTGTGCTGTTAGAGGAGTAAAGGATGCCCATCCTGAGGAAACAATCGGAATTTTACAGCTTGATACGCATTTGGATGTAAGAGATCCAGCAGAATTAGGGCCGGCAAATGGAACACCAATTAGACAATTGATAGATGGAAATGCAGTCAAGGGAGAAAATGTAATAAATATTGGTTTACATGGGTATTTTAATGCGAAGCCATTAGTTGATTATGCAAAAGAGCACAAGATTCAAATGGTGACATTAAAGCAAGCACGAAAAGATGGTGTAGTAAAAACGATTCAGGATGCACTGGAGAGACTTGCCAAGCAGGTGGATCGCATATATGTCACAGTGGATATGGATGTACTTGATATTTCCGTTGCACCAGGTGTACCAGCATCTACACCAGGAGGCTTAACTGCCATAGAGCTATTCGATGCACTGCTTGAAATAGGAAAAAACACAGCAGTTCGGCATATAGATTTTGTTTGTTTGGATCCTAGCAAGGATACGAATGTAGCAGAAACTGTCAAAACTGGTGTATATGCATGGCTGCAGTTTGTTACAGGCTTTGCCTGCCATTCCAATCAAAAATAATGATGAAACACGGGGTATAAATAACAACCTCGTGTTTTTTTGTTTATCTGAAAAATTCGACAAAATCCGATAAAAACAACCAAATTTTTTTAAAAGTAGTGACTTTTATAACAGTTCGAGTAGAATGAATCATTTATAATCAGAGCAGGAAATTTTTACTATGTTAAATGTGGAAAAGAGGGTTACTTTGAAGAGATCCATTCTAACAAAGCTGATTGGTCTTGTGTCTGTTGTTATATTCGTGAGTTTAACGGTTATTTCGTTTGCGAATTATCGAATGACCTATTTAAAGGTAAAGGAATCAGCCGGAATTGAACTGTTTGGCTGCGCGAATATTACTACTGGTCTTTTAACAAGGAATGATATTGACAGCCTGAATTCGCTTACGTCTTCACAGGCTGAAGAGCTTGGTGAAAAAATTGACTGGACTACGGCCCATAAGCCAATTTTTGAAAACCAGTATATTATGTCTATCAAGGGGCAAGTGCTTGTTCCTGATGAAAAATCGAACAAACAAGGAATCAAAGTTGGGGACATGACACCTGTTGATGAGGATATATTAAATACATTACTAGAAACGAAGGCGCCAGTTTTCTCAGATGTTTACGATTATTCGGGTATGAAACGCTTGACTGGA
Source organism: Cytobacillus solani (assembly GCF_001420595.1). Taxonomy (GTDB): domain Bacteria; phylum Bacillota; class Bacilli; order Bacillales; family Cytobacillaceae; genus Cytobacillus; species Cytobacillus solani. Next base: position 108,242 of record NZ_LJIX01000006.1, read on the forward strand.
TATGCTCCTATTTTTAAAAATCATGATATGCATGGTGAAATTGTTGCAATTAGTGCAATTGATTTCGATGCAGAGATTCTAACGGAAAGAACTTGGAGTATGGTATCATCAACCATCATTGTTGGAATTATTTCATTGCTTGCAGCTGGAACAATTATTATTTTGTATGTAAGGAAAACGATTCTGCCATTAAAGTTTTTGACAGAATATACAAAGAGAATTTCTGAAGGTGATTTAAGCAAAGAGGCAACTACAATTAAAGCAACAGGAGAAATACGAATTCTGAATGAAAACTTTAATATCATGGTTGAAAACTTAAAGAGCGCTCTCCTTCAAACCGCATCAACCTCTAAAGAAGTCGCCTCATCGACTGAGGAGCTGTCCGTCAATACTTCAGAAGTAGTGGACATCGTTGAAGAAATTTCTGCCACATTCCAAAACGTTGCCGAGTCATCTAATCATCAAGCAATAGAGGCTGAACATATACAGGCTATCTTTCAAAAAATTGCTACTCAAACGAATGATATAGCAGAAAGAATAAAAATCACTACAAAAAATTCGCGTGAAGTCTCCGACTATGCCGTGAATGGAAATGTGATTATTGGAGAATCCATTAAACAAATGGACGATATTCGGTTAAGTTCAACGAATGTCTCAAAGACAATGCACGAGCTGAAGGAAAAATCGGATAGAGTGAAGGAAATACTGAATATAATTATGAATGTATCTAAACAGACAAATCTGCTTGCTCTAAATGCTTCAATTGAAAGTGCAAGGGCTGGCGAGCATGGGAAAGGCTTTGCTATTGTTGCTGAAGAAATACGCACCTTAGCCGAGGAAACATCAAAGAGTATTGAAAGTATAAAATCAATTGTTTTTGAGATTGAAAGTAAAACAACAGAAGCAGTTCAACTATCTGAGCAGGGAGATAAGATTGTACAAATTGGAATGGAAAAGGTAAAAAATGCAGGTCACTCTTTTAATGAAATAAAGGAATCAACGAAAGGATTAAGTGAAGAAGTTGAACATGTTCTTACATCTACTGTTGAAATTCAGGAAGAGATAAGTGCTGCTAACATTCAAATAATAAACATCGCATCGATTTCGAAGGAGATATCTAGCCAAATGCAGGATGTTGCTCTTTCATCTGAGCAACAAACTGGATCCATGGAAGAAGTGTCTGCAGCCATTCAAATGCTCGTTCATACGGCAAATGAAATGGAGAAACTAGCAAATCGCTTTAAAATATAAAGATATATAGTGAAAAACAAGCAGGCTGATGATATAAAAGCTTGCTTGTTTTTTATTTTCCTATCCTTCACTTGAAAAATAAACGCCTTTCAGGCAAATTTGAATTAATAGATTATCATTTTTGAATAGGGGTGGCTATAATGTCTGAGAAAGTTATTTTAGGAAGAACTCTTGTGGAATGGAAAAAAAGGCTCCCATTATTGAATGAAGTAATAGATCTTAAGGAAGTTTTTTGGACAAACCCTATGTATCAAACAGCTTCTGAGCCGTCTTCACTTTCATTTAAAAACATTATGGATGCTGAAGAGCGGCTAGCTCGATTTGCGCCCTATATTGCAAAAGTTTTTCCTGAAACAGAAAACAGTAGCGGATTGATAGAGTCTCCTCTTATATCTGTCCCACAAATGAAAAGGGGCCTGGAGCAAATCTATCATTTTGAATTACCAGGCCGTCTTTTGTTGAAATGTGATAGTCATCTGCCAATCTCAGGATCCATTAAAGCAAGAGGCGGGATTTACGAAGTATTAAAGTATGCGGAAGACCTAGCATTGAAGCATCAAATGATCTCCTTGAAGGATGACTATTCAGTCTTTGCGGATCAAACATTTAAGGACTTCTTTTCCCGTTATTCCATTGCAGTTGGATCAACAGGAAATTTAGGGTTAAGCATTGGCATCATGAGCGCAAAGCTAGGCTTTAACGTGTATGTTCATATGTCAGCAGATGCAAAGAGGTGGAAGAAGGACTTGCTTAGAGCAAAAGGGGTCAATGTAGTCGAGCATAATTCTGATTTCAGCGAGGCAGTTGCACAGGGAAGGAAACAGGCTGCTGGGGATCCTCATATGTATTTTATTGATGATGAAAGCTCCCGTCATCTTTTTCTAGGATATTCTGTAGCTGCCATTCGGTTAAAGAAACAGCTGGAGGATATGAACATTCAGGTTAATGAGGAAAATCCGCTAGTTGTCTACCTCCCTTGTGGTGTTGGCGGCGGACCTGGAGGGATAACCTTCGGACTAAAGCAAGTCTTTAAAGAGCATGTGCATTGTTTTTTTGCTGAGCCTACACATTCGCCATGTATGCTCCTTGGCTTAATGACAGGATTGCATGATCAGGTTTCAGTCCAAGACTTTGGTCTGGATAACCAAACAGAGGCAGATGGACTTGCGGTTGGCAGACCATCGGGCTTTGTGGGGAAATTCCTTGAAAAAGAAATAAGTGGGATCTACACAGTAGAAGATGAAAAATTATTTACTTTGCTGACTATACTAGCTGATACGGAAGGAATATATCTTGAACCGTCTGCCCTTGCAGGATTTTTAGGACCTGTACAGCTGTTGAAATCGCAAATGGGAGGAAATAACAAGCTCGATGTCTCATTGAAAAAGGCTACACATATCATTTGGGGGACGGGCGGCAGCATGGTTCCTAAAGCCGAAATGAAGAAATATTATGAGAGAGGCATCTAATAGCGTTTGCAAAAATAAATAGGATATCGCAAAAAAACCAGTAATTTTGCAAAAATAAATAGGATATCGCAAAAATAGATAATTTACATTTACAGAAAAATGAATGTTCACAAAAAAAACTTAGTAAAACTAATAAACTGGAGGCCTTTTTCATTGAAAAATAAACTATATTATCAAGATCCATACATAAAGTCATTTACAACTCATTTAAAGGATCAGCAAAAGGATGAACAAGGAAGGGTGTACGCTATTTTAGAGGAAACAGCCTTTTATCCAACAGGTGGAGGGCAGCCGTATGATACAGGTACGTTAAATGGGATTAAGGTTATTGATGTGGAGGAAATCGATGGGGAGATCCGTCATTATATAGCGCAACCGTTCAACGAGCCTGGGGAAATAACTGGCGAAATTGATTGGGAAAGAAGATTTGACCATATGCAGCAGCATGCAGGCCAACATATCCTGTCGGCAGCTTTTGAAGAAAAATTTGGTTTTGCCACCGTTAGTTTTCATTTAGGGAATGAAGTGTTAACGATTGATCTGGATATTGAGGAGTTAACAGACGAACAAGCGGAAGAAGCAGAGGATTTAGCCAATCAAATCATATTAGAAAACCGTTCGATTGAAACGAAATGGGTAACAATGGACGAGCTATCTTCCTATCGTCTTAGAAAGCAGCTTTCTGTCACCGAAAATATCCGTCTCGTGATTATTCCTGATTTTGATTACAACGGCTGTGGAGGAACGCATCCGCATTCAACTGGAGAAGTAAAGGCAATCAAAATTTTAGATTGGGAGAAACAGCGGAAAAAGATCCGTGTTCATTTTGTTTGCGGTGACCGCGTACTCAACCAGCTTCATCAAAAGCAAAAGGAAATCAAACGCTTGACGAGTATACTGAACGCACCTGAAGAAAACCTTGCGGACACGGCGAAAAAGCTAATTGAAGACAAAAAGATGCTTGAAAAATCTATTGAGGAATTAAAAGATGAGCTTGTCGCATATGAAGCGAAAGATCTCCTTACGAACGGAAAATCTTCAAGCAACGGATTAATTATAAGTAAACAATTTAAAAATCGATCGATCCAGGAAGTACAGAAGCTAGCTCGAGCAGTGACAGTCCTATCAGAGGAGGCTGTTGTGTTTTTCGTGAATGATGCAGAAGTAAAGCTGCAATTTGTTTGTGCAAAAGGAAAGGCGCCGAATGGCAGCATGAAAGAAATAACAAATAAACTTTTGCCATTAATAAATGGGAAGGGCGGGGGAAATGATTTGTTTGCCCAAGGTGGAGGAGAAGCGCTGATAACTGCAGAGCAATTATTTCATCAGGGATTAGAATATATGGAGCAGGATTAAAACCAGTGTTCTTAATGATAAATTAATAAAATATTTAGAAAAGTCAAATAAAGTAGTTGTCAAGCCTACCTCTGTTATATTACAATTCTTATAGGAGCTATGCATTACATTGAATGTTTATGTTTTTCACATGAACACCCCATGTAATATCCTTGCTCTATAGGAGGTACGTTCATGTATCAGCAAGGCACTGTTTATGTTATCGGGGATAGCAAAACTTCATCCAACAATCCTATCATGCAGCAATATAAAGCCTTTTTTGTAGGTCTTGTCATTGATAGAAAAACAGATAAGATTATTGATGCAGAATGCTCATCAACCATTGACTTAACTACTCGCTTTGTCCATTCATTATTTGTGGAAAAATCCATTTTGGAAGTGGATAGGTTAACGGAAGAAATTGAGCAGCGCTACTTTGGATCCTCGCAAAAAGCATTGATAGTCGCGTTTAAGAATGCTCATATTAAATATTTACAAATAAAGAATAAATAATAAGCTGCTTTTTCTGTTTATCGCAGATGAAATCCAGCTGTTAGAGATTAGTGTTTTTTCTCTGACAGCTGGTTTTTTTATTTAATAGATTCACACTCAAAATGTAGGAATAGAATCTAGGAAAATAGTATATGAAATAACAGGGGGGATGTAAATGAAGCTATATGTTTCAGTTGATATGGAGGGAATCACAGGACTTGCTGATCATACACATGTTGACTCTTCCAAACATAATTACGAGCGAAGCCGTTTGATTATGACAGATGAGGCGAATCATGTGATTGCAGCTGCCTTTAATGAAGGTTGTGAAGAGGTTTTAGTGAATGATAGCCATTCAAAAATGAATAATCTATTAATTGAAAGGATTCATCCGGAGGCAAAGGTAATTGTTGGGGATGTGAAACCATATTCCATGGTCCAAGGGCTTGATTCTTCTTATTCAGGTGCCATGTTTATTGGCTATCATGCGAGGGCATCTATGTTAGGTGTTATGTCCCATTCAATGATTTTTGGTGTCCGAAATATGTATATCAATGATGTGGCAATTGGTGAAATGGGATTCAATGCTTACGTTGCAGGGTACTATGGTGTACCTGTTCTTCTAGTAGCAGGGGATGACCGTGCAGCATTGGAAGCAGAACAGCTTATCCCGAATGTGACTACTGCCATTGTAAAGGAAACGATTACTCGTTCAGCTGTCAAATCATTGACACCGGCTAAGGCAGGAGAACTTCTAAAGGAAAAGACTTTAGCTGCATTTAAGAATAAAGATCTAGTGAAACCGCTGATTCCACCAGAGCATCCGCTTTTGAGAATTGAATTTGCCAACTATGGGCAGGCAGAATGGGCTCATTTAATGCCTGGTACAGAAATGGAAGGAAATACAACGATAGTGCGTTTCCAGGCGAAGGATATTTTGGAAGCGTATCGAGCGATGCTTGTGATGATTGAATTAGCAATGAGAACATCATTCTGTTAGGAAGTGTTAATTGATGACAGCTTACATCGTAAAACGCCTCATTGCCATGCTTGTAACTCTTTGGCTAATCATTACACTCACTTTTTTCCTCATGCACTCGGTGCCAGGGTCTCCTTTTAATGAGGAAAGAGCCACAAATGAAACCGTTCAGAAAAACCTAGAAAAATACTATCATCTGGATGAACCGCTAATTGTCCAATATGGATTGTACTTAAAATCGGTTATTACTTTTGATTTTGGACCTTCTATCAAAAAATCATCTCAAACGGTCAATGAAATGCTTGGAAGAGGATTTCCTGTTTCATTCGAATTGGGGCTTGTCACTCTTATTGTGGCAGTTATTTCGGGAATTACGCTTGGAATCATTGCTGCACTTCGTCATAACGGGATTCTTGATTATACGGCGATGACGATAGCGGTACTTGGCATATCTATTCCAAACTTTGTTATGGCTACCCTCCTTATTCAGCAGGTGGCTGTAAATTGGGGAATCCTGCCTGTAGCCACATGGGTGAGCCCAAAGCATATGATTCTCCCAACTTTAGCTCTCGCAACAGGACCGATGGCGATTATTGCGAGATTAACCCGTTCCAGTATGCTAGAGGTTCTTACACAGGATTATATAAGAACAGCGAAGGCTAAAGGGCTCTCGCCGGTGAAAATTATCTTTAAACATGCTTTAAGGAATGCCCTTTTGCCTGTTGTAACCGTGCTAGGCTCTTTGGCAGCAAGTATTCTGACTGGGACATTTGTTATCGAGAAAATTTTTGCGATCCCGGGGATGGGCAAATACTTTGTTGAGAGTATTAACCAGCGCGACTACCCGGTCATTATGGGAACGACGGTATTTTACAGTGCGATTCTCATTATGATGCTGTTTCTAGTAGATATTGCTTACGGCATCCTCGACCCTCGGATCAAGCTGCATAAAAAGGAGGGAAGCTAATGGAACTAAGGAAACCGCATGAACATCATATTGAACCAAATATTCCTGATGAATGGTTTGTTCCAAAAGTAAAGGATCAAACGGAAGCGGAAGCGGTTGTAAGGCCAAGCTTATCCTACTGGCAGGATGCATGGCGGCGCCTTCTGAAAAATAAATTAGCCATGGCAGGATTAACATTTCTTATTCTCCTTATAGTGATGGCTATTTTTGGACCAATCATATCGCCACATGATGCTGCAGAACAAAAGCTTGCAAATCAAAATCTACCTCCTTCTAGTAAGCATTGGTTTGGGACAGATGAATTAGGCAGGGATGTATTTTCGAGAACATGGCTTGGGGCACGAATATCTTTGTTTGTCGGGACTGTTGCCGCATTAATCGATTTTCTTATTGGGGTCGTTTACGGAGGAATTGCTGGATATAAAGGCGGGAAAGCAGACAATGTAATGATGAGATTTGTAGAAATTTTGTATGGCCTCCCATATTTACTTGTCGTTATTTTAATAAGTGTTGTCATGGGTCCTGGCTTGTTTACAATCATATTTGCTTTATCTATAACCGGTTGGGTTGGGATGGCCCGAATTGTTAGAGGACAGGTCCTTCAAATCAAAAACTACGAATTTGTGCTTGCATCGAAAACATTTGGAACGAAAACCTCTCGAATCATAAAGAAAAACTTATTGCCAAATACAATGGGTCCAATTATTGTCCAAATGACTTTAACGGTTCCCTCAGCAATCTTTGCAGAAGCATTTTTGAGCTTCCTTGGCTTAGGAATCCAACCCCCTTTGGCGAGTTGGGGTTCCATGGCTAGTGATGGATTGTCTACGATTCTATCAGGACATTGGTGGCGGCTATTTTTCCCAGCCTTCTTCATTTCTCTGACGATGTTTTCATTTAATGTTCTAGGGGATGGGCTGCAGGATGCGCTTGATCCGAAGTTGAGGAGGTAAGCAGCATGGAAAAAGTTCTTGAGGTAAAAAATCTCCATGTTTCTTTTAAAACTTATGGTGGAGAAGTCAAGGCTGTTCGTGGCGTTACTTTTGATTTATACAAAGGGGAAACATTAGCGATTGTTGGTGAATCAGGCTGCGGGAAAAGCGTAAGCGCTCAAAGTATTATGCGTCTGATTCCAAATCCGCCTGGGAAAATTAAGCATGGTTCCATACTTTTTAAAGGAATGGATTTAACAGCTGTGAAAGAACCGCAAATGAGAAATATCCGCGGGGCGGATATCTCGATGATTTTCCAAGACCCGATGACAGCTTTGAACCCAACAATCTCAATAGGTGAACAAATCATTGAAGGGGTTTTACAGCATAAACAAGTCACAAGGCAGGAAGCAAAAAAAACAGCACTTGAAATGCTGGATCTTGTTGGGATTCCAAACCCGGTTGAACGTTTAAAGCATTATCCCCACCAATTCAGCGGGGGGATGAGACAGCGAATTGTTATTGCGATGGCGCTCGTCTGTCAGCCTGAAGTTTTAATTGCGGATGAACCAACAACAGCTTTAGATGTCACGATCCAAGCACAAATACTAGATTTATTTAAAGAGATACAAAGTAAAACAGGCGTATCCATTATTCTCATCACCCATGATCTTGGTGTAGTCGCACAGGTTGCGGATCGGGTGGTGGTTATGTATGCAGGAAAAATAGTGGAAGCAGGATCAAGAAGGGAGATTTTTTATAACCCTCAGCATCCTTACACAAAGGGTTTATTAAATTCTGTTCCACGTCTTGATATTGAAGAAACAGAACTTGTGCCGATTGGTGGTTCACCTCCTGATTTGTTTTCACCTCCGACAGGGTGTCCTTTTACAGCTAGATGTGCATATGCCATGGAAGTTTGTGATCGGAAATACCCATTTAAGACTCGTCTAAGTCAGGAACATCATGTGGATTGCTGGCTGCAGGATGAGCGCGCCATAAAAATGCTTGCTAGTATCAAGTAGTTTGTTCTTTTTTTCAGCCATTATCATATAGCTGAAATTAGAAATGCTAGAAACATAAAAAAAGAGGGGGAAGTGGCGTGAAGAAGTATGTATCTTTGTTGTTAACATGCTTATTGATTTTTGTTCTGGCTGCCTGTACGGCAAAACAGGAAACAGGAAATGAGCCTAAACCAACAGATAAAGAAGAAGGTACAAAGGAAGAGGCAGCGAGTGAAAAGATTCTTTATCTTAATAATGGAATGGAACCAACCTCGTTTGATCCGCCGATTGGTTTTGATTCTGTCTCATGGAGCGGGTTAAATAATATAATGGAAGGCTTAACCCGTTTAGGTCAAAACCATGAACCTGAAGCTGCGACAGCAGAAAAATGGGATGTGTCTGAAGATGGGAAAACCTATACATTCCATATTCGTGAAAATGCCAAATGGTCAAATGGCGATAGTGTAATGGCTGGTGACTTTGAGTTTGCATGGAAACGTCTATTAGACCCTGAAACAGGCTCTCCAGCAGCCTTCTTAGGCTATTTTATCGAAGGTGCAGAAGCATTCAACACGGGTAAAGGGTCAGCAGATGATGTAAAGGTTAAAGCTGTTGATGATAAAACATTTGAAGTGACATTAACTAGTCCACAGGCATACTTTTTAAGTGTGATCACAAACCCGGCATTCTTCCCGATTAACGAGAAGGTTGCAACAGAAAATCCACAGTGGTTTGCTGAGGCAGAAACATTTGTTGGAAATGGTCCTTTTAATCTAACTGAATGGGAGCATGACAGCCACTTTTTAATGGAAAAGAATGACGAGTACTGGGATGCAGGTACAGTAAAGTTAGACAAAATCCATTGGGCAATTGTGGATGACACAAATACAGAATATCAAATGTATCAAACTGGAAATCTAGATGTTTCCGATATACCAGCTGATTTAAGTGAGCAGCTATTCTCAGAAGGGAAAGTGCAAGTTGGTGATCAGGCAGGGGATTACTTCTATCGATTTAACTTAACAATGGAGCCTTTCCAAAATGTAAATATTCGTAAGGCATTTGCAATGGCGGTTGATCAACAGCAAATCGTAGACTTTGTAACAAAAAATAAAGAAAAGCCGGCCTATGGTTTTGTTGCTTACGGTTTTAATGATCCAGCAGGAAAAGACTTCCGCGAAACAGCGGGAGATCTTGTGAAAACAGATATTGAAGAAGCAAAGGCGCTGCTTGCAAAAGGGATGGAAGAAGAAGGATATGAAAAGCTACCAGAAGTGACCTTGACTTATAGTACGAGTGATACACATAAGAAAATTGCTGAAGCACTTCAACAGATGTTTAAGGATAATTTAGGTGTAGAAGTGAAGCTAGCTAACATGGAATGGAATGTATTTGCTGAAGAGCAAACAGCTTTAAAATTCCAGCTTTCAAGGAGCTCCTTCCTTGCTGATTATGCCGACCCAATCAACTTCCTGGAAAACTTCCAAACGGGCCATTCGATGAACCGTACTGGCTGGAGCAATGAAGAATATGACCAGTTGATTAAAGATGCAAAAAATGAAGCAGATGAAACGAAACGCTATGAGATGATGTATAAGGCAGAGAAAATTCTATTTGAAGAAATGCCAATCATCCCAATCCATTTCTATAATCAAGTGTATTTGCAAAATGAGTCAGTTTCGGGTATTGTCCGCCACCCAGTTGGCTATTTGGAACTGAAATGGGCAGATAAAAATTAAGAAAACATGTATCTAAAATGGGGATGTTCGCTTGAACATCCCTTTTAAAAAAAATAATCATTTAGACGACCTTTATTTATTCTCATCACTGAATATGGATGTAAAGAAAGATCAATAAAATGAAGGATGTGACAGCATGGGAGTAAAACCACAAAGGTTAAGGATTGGAGATACGGTTGGGATCATTGCGCCTGCCAGCCCGCCAAATCAGGAGAATTTACAGCGTTCCTTTGCATTTTTAGAGGAATTAGGACTGAAAGTAAGGCTTGGCAAGCATGTGTACGACCAGTATGGCTATTTGGCCGGAAAGGATAAGGACCGGCTAGCTGATTTACATACTATGTTTATGGATAGTGAAGTGAAGGCTGTCATCTGTGCAGGTGGAGGATATGGCACGGGACGAATTGCTTCACAAATAGATTATCAGATGATTAAAAATCACCCCAAAATATTCTGGGGCTATAGTGATATTACTTTTTTGCATACTGCTATCCGGCAGCAAACGGGTCTTATTACTTTTCATGGACCGATGCTTGCATCAGATATTGGAAAGGCCGATGCAGATCCTCTATCAAAGGAATATTTTAAGCAATTGTTTGAACTAACCTCGATTCAGTATCCGAATGAAGTCTCGGAATTGGAAGTTTTAATTGATGGAAAAGCAAGCGGGGAGATCACTGGAGGAAATTTATCTCTGCTTGCAAGCACCATTGGGACAGCATTTGAAATTGATACGAAAGGGAAGCTGCTGTTAATAGAGGATATAAATGAAGAACCGCGTTCGATCGATCGTATGCTTAATCAATTGCATATGGCTGGTAAGCTTACCGATGCGGCTGGTCTAATTATCGGAGATTTTAATAATTGTGTACCTGAAAGGGAACTTTCACTTGAGCTTGACGAAGTAATCTCTCATTATACTCATTTAGCTAATAAACCTGCTCTAAAAGGATTCAAATTCGGCCATTGTTCCCCGCATATTTCCATTCCTTTAGGTGTTCAGGCAGAAATGGACACATCTGAAAAACAATTAATTATTGATAGTGGAGTCCGGTAACTGGAAGTGTTCAAAAAGGGTGGGAGAAAATGAAAATAGACAAAATTGAAACGTACAGGGTAGCGATACCACTTATGAAGCCGTTTAAAACAGCATTAAGAACCGTTCATATAGCCGATTCAATTATTGTGAAAATCACATGTGAGGATGGGACGATTGGATGGGGAGAAGCTCCTCCGACAATTGTGATAACAGGGGAGAGTCTATCAAGCATAGAATCAGCTATTCATCACGTGTTAAAACCGTTCTTAGAAAATCAAAGTTTAAGAAACTATGAAGAAATTTTTCAAGGAATCCAATCAATTCTGATAGGGAATTCAAGTGCAAAGGCTGCGGTCGATATGGCCCTATATGATTGCTTGTCTAAGCTTTGCAAGCTGCCATTATATCAATATTTAGGCGGACATAAAGATGAAATCGAAACCGATTTTACAGTAAGTGTCAATGGACCGGAGGAAATGGGAGAAGATGCGGTTTCTTATGTTCAGCAAGGATTTGATGTCTTAAAAGTCAAAGTAGGAAAAGATGATATTTTAACAGATATCGAACGTATTCGTGAAATTCGTAACAGGGTAGGCAAAAAGGTGAAAATCCGCCTTGATGCCAATCAAGGCTGGAAGCCAAAAGAAGCCATTTATGCTATTAGAAAAATGGAAAGTCTTGATTTAAATATTGAACTGGTGGAACAGCCTGTGAAAGCATGGGATATTGAAGGGCTAAAGCAAGTAACAGACAATGTAGATACACAAATAATGGCAGATGAAAGTGTATTTACGCCTAAGCAAGCGTTTGATGTTGTAAAGTCGAGAAGCGCTGATTTAATCAATATAAAATTAATGAAATCAGGGGGAATTTATCAAGCACAAATCATTAATCAGCTTGCAGAGGTTTGCGGGATGGAATGCATGGTAGGCAGCATGATTGAAACACGAATTGGAATATCTGCAGCGGCACATTTTGCAGCCAGTAAGAAGAACATCACACGTTTTGACTTTGATGCTCCCTTAATGCTTGCCAAGGAAGTGATCGAGGGAGGAATTAAATACAACGGGAGAAAGATTGCTTTTCCAAAGGAGCCTGGCTTAGGAATAAGGAATGTTCATATCGAAGGGGGCATTGCAATTGGAGAAAAATCCTAAATGGCTAGTTGATGTTGCTGTTGCTACTGTGTGGACTTCGTATGATTCACCAAGAGAAATCGATAAGAATGCAATAAGCCATCCTGTACATGTTGAAGAATGGCTGAATAGTTTAACATACGAGACTAGTTTAGAGCTCTGTAATAAAAACTTAGTGCAGTCACAGGTTTTATACGGAGAAGAAGTACATGTGATAGAAGAGAAGGGGAATTGGGTTCACGTCATTGTTCCGAGTCAGTCTTCCTCTAAAGATGATAGAGGATATCCAGGGTGGATGCCTAAGGACCAATTGATTTTGCGGGACGACTGGGCAATAAATAAAAGTCCGGTCGCTGTTATTTCCGAAAAAAAAGCTGCCCTTTATTGTTATTACCGAAAACCACAGTTTGCATTAAGCTATCAAACGATTCTTCCGATTATTAGCAAGGATGAGAACTGGATTCAAGTTCAAACACCAACAGGAGAGGGTTTTCTGAGAGCAGAGGACGTATGTATTTATGATTCCATAGAAAAAATCCCTAAGGGAAGCGGTAAAGATATAGTTTTAGCTGGTGAGCAATTTCTTCAATTGCCGTATTTGTGGGGGGGGATGAGCAGTTTTGGCTACGACTGTTCAGGTTTTAGTTATTCGATGTGTAAAGCGAATGGCTATATCATTCCACGTGATGCACATGACCAGGCTCAAGCTGGAAAGGAGATTGAACTAACTGAAATGGAGCCGGGAGATCTCTTGTTCTTTGCTTATGAAGAAGGAAAAGGAAGCATTCATCATGTAGGAATTTATTATGGAGAAGGCAAATTAATTCATTCACCTAATACAGGAAAATGCATTGAAATAATCGAATTAAAGGATACGATTTATGAGAAGGAATTATGCGCAGCAAAGCGTTTTTGGTAAATGATTGGAGGATATAGGATGGGTAAGGATGCACTATTAGAAGTAAAGAATCTAAAAAAGTATTTTTCTCTAGGCAAAGATCGGTTATTAAAGGCGGTAGATGGTGTTTCATTCTATATTAAGAAAGGAGAAACATTTGGAATTGTTGGTGAGTCTGGATGCGGGAAGTCAACGGCAGGACGAACAATAATTGGATTGTATAACCGGACTAAGGGAGAAGTCATATATGAAGGGGAAAATGTTCATCAAATGACAGGTAAGGAGCGATTTGCTTTCCAGCGAAAAATGCAAATGATTTTTCAAGATCCTTATGCTTCATTAAATCCGCGTTCAACGGTTAGAGAAATTATTTCTGAGCCAATGGAAGTTCATGGGCTATATCCAGATAAGAAGGAGCGTTTGGAGCGAATTTATCAATTATTAGAGGACGTAGGCTTAAATCGGGATCATGCCAATCGCTATCCACATGAGTTTAGCGGCGGCCAAAGACAGAGGATTGGAATTGCACGAGCATTATCACTTGATCCAGAATTTATTATTGCTGATGAGCCCATTTCTGCCCTAGATGTTTCCGTACAGGCACAAGTTGTCAACCTTCTTAAGGATTTGCAAAAAAAGAAGGGGCTAACCTTTTTATTTATTGCCCATGATTTATCGATGGTCAAACATATAAGCGACCGAATCGGGGTCATGTATTTAGGTAATCTTGTTGAACAAACAGAAAGTGCTAACCTTTATAAAAATCCTCTTCATCCATATACACAAGCGCTTTTATCAGCCATTCCTATTCCTGATCCGGATGTAGAGGATAGAAGAGAACGAATGATATTAAAAGGAGAGCTTCCTAGTCCAATCAATCCTCCGAGTGGCTGCGTATTTAAAACCCGCTGTCCTTTAGCGATGGATGCATGTCAAACGATTAAGCCCGAATGGCAGGAGGTAGAGAAGGATCACTTTGTAGCCTGTCATTTGTATTATAAAGATATCCATGGCCGCCAAAGATATCCACAGGCGGCGGTACTAAAATGAAGAAGATAGATTTTGACGAGCTTAGGGAAAAAGTATATACGGAAGCATCCAGATGTAAGGGGAGAGTAGGTCTAATCATTGAAGCCGAAGATAAACGAATAGAGATAAATAGTGAAGGAAGGTTTTCTTCGGCTAGTCTAATTAAAGTTCCGATCCTAGTCGAATGTTTCAGACAGTCTGGAAAGGGAACTCTCGACCTGCAGCAGTCTATCCAAATAGCATTAGTTGAAAAGGTAGGTGGAGCAGGGGTCCTGCAGGCATTATCAGGAAATTTAAAGTTAAAAATAATCGATTTAATGACATTAATGATCATCGTTTCCGATAATTTAGCTACAAATCTATTAATTGATCTTCTCGGCATGGATCAAATTAATCAAGGGATGAAGGAGCTGAATTTGCATCAAACGGAGCTCAATCGAAAAATGATGGATTTTACAGCTTTGAATAACGGGGTAGATAATTATACGACTGCATCGGACATGCTTACTTGCTTAAAAGAAATCTGCCAAAATAAGATTTTATCTAATGAAAGCGCGAGCAAGGCTAAAGAAATTATGGAGAATCAGCAATTTAATAATAAGTTATCTGATCAAATCGATTTAGATATATTCAAGGTTGCAAATAAAACGGGTGAATTATTAGGCATTGAGCATGATTGTGCGATTATACAGTACGAGAACAGAAACGTGTATGCTGCTGTCTTAATTGATCAGTTAACAGTTCCAAAGGATGGAAGGCAGACATTATCATCTATTGGTCAATTAATCTCCCAATTTTTACAATATAGTTAAATTACATTATGAACATTTAGTGAAAATGAGAATGAATATCAGATAAGATATTGACTTTTTTCCAGTAATTTAGTTAAATTATAGTTAAGATTGATAGTGAAATTCATTATCAATATTTTTTTTGCACTTTAGTGAGAATGATTCTTAATTAGAATAATTCTAATATAAGTGTGTATGAATACGTAGAGAAAAGTCTGGGATTGATATTCGATTTTTCGATATATTAAATTGGATTTTCACTTGGAATGATAATAAACTTCTAATTGTCATGCTGAGAATAAACATATTATGAGGGCTACATATGAAACTATGGATGTTAATTATTGCAACTATAGTCCTGTCATTTATATCGCTATTTATAGGTGCAATTGATATTAAGGTAAGTGACTTGCTCGATTGGCATTCGGATGAGACACAAATTTTCTTAATTAGTCGAGTGCCACGTTTAATGGCTATTATATTGGCGGGAGCTGGAATGAGTATTGCAGGCTTAATTATGCAGTCTTTAAGCCGAAATAAATTTGTATCGCCAACGACTGCTGGTACGTTAGATGCAGCAAAACTAGGTATTTTAATCTCGATGCTGTTCTTAACAAATGTAACGTATACGCAGCAAATTATTTTTAGCTTCGCATTTGCTTTAGCAGGTACATTTATTTTTATGCAAATCTTAGATCGTATTAAATTTAAGGATGTCATTTTTGTTCCGTTAATTGGAATTATGTATGGAAATATTTTGTCATCTATTACAACGTTTTTTGCATATGAAGCAGATCTTCTTCAAAATATTTCTTCTTGGTTAATGGGGAGCTTTACATTAGTTATTGCTGGCCGCTATGAACTGTTATATGTAAGTGTCCCGGCGGTTATTTTAGCGTATATTTATGCGAATAAATTTACAGTCGCAGGAATGGGCGAAGATTTTGCAAAAAACTTAGGCTTAAGTTATAAGGTAGTTTTAAATTTAGGTCTAATCCTTGTTGCGATTATTTCTACAACTGTCGTACTAACTGTCGGAGTCATTCCGTTTTTAGGTTTAATTGTACCTAATATTGTCTCGCTTTACTTAGGGGATAATTTACGAAAAACGATTCCACACACAGCAATATTAGGGGTTGTATTTCTATTAATATGTGACATTATTGGACGTATTGTCATTCACCCATATGAGATTCCGGTTAATGTGACTGTGGCAGTAATCGGTAGTGCGATCTTCTTAATTATGTTATTTAGGGGGAGAGCATATGCGAAAAAATAGTACAAAGCTAATTTTTTTAGCAGTATTAGCGTTTATTTGTATTTTGTTATACGCATTTTATGATATAAAAGGCGGTTTTGATTACGCTTTTCCAAGACGGATGATTCGTGTTTCAGCAATGGTTGTAACAGGGATTGCAATTGCGTATTCGACAGTCGTGTTCCAGACCATTACACATAACCGCATTTTAACACCTTCTGTAATGGGTCTTGATTCTATGTATGAAGTCGTACAAACGTGCATTTACTTCTTTGCAGGATCCATGTCAGTATGGGTGTTAAATAAATATTTGAATTTTGGTGCAGCAATTATCGCAATGGTATTATTTGCACTCATTTTATATCGTTTCCTTTTCCGTGCTGATAAGCATCCTATTTATTTGCTCCTTTTAATAGGGATGATTTTAGGAGCGCTTTTAGGGAATTTTGTGACATTCTTACAAGTATTGATTGATCCTGTCGAATATTTAAGCCTGCAAAACCGCTTATTTGCTACATTTTCAAACGTAAAGGCAGACTTATTATATATTTCAGTCGGTATTTTATTCATTGCGTTTATTTACGGTTATCGCATTATGGGTAAGCTGGATGTTATGTCACTTGGCCGTGAAAATGCAATGAATCTTGGTATTAACTATGACCGTATGGTAATGAATGTATTAATTTTATCGTCGGTATTAATTGCAACATCAACAGCTTTAGTTGGCCCGATTACGTTCTTTGGCTTAATCGTTGCGAACCTTTCTTATCAATATTTAGTTACGTATAAACACTCTGTATTAATTTTAGGTGCAAGCTTAATTGCAATTATTGCATTAGTCGGTGGTCAGTTCCTTGTTGAACATGTATTTGAATTACGTACAACGTTAAGTGTTATTATTAACTTTATCGGTGGTATTTACTTCATTTACTTATTATTAAAGGAAAGTAGGGCAGCAGGATGATTGAAATCAAGGGTTTAACGAAACGATTTGGCAAAAAACCTGTTGTAGAGGACGTATCTGTCACAATTGAGCCGGGTACGATTACATCGTTTATCGGACCGAATGGGGCAGGTAAATCTACACTTCTTTCGATGGTGAGCCGATTATTAGAAGCAGATACTGGGGAAGTATTACTTGATCAAGGTAATGTGAAAAAATGGAAATCATCTGAATTTGCGAAACGCGTTTCAATTTTGAAGCAATCAAACTATCTGAATGTACGATTAACGGTACGTGAGCTTATTGCTTTTGGCCGTTATCCTTATTCGAAGGGACGTCTGACAGCAGAGGATGAAAAATTCATTGATCAAGCGATTGAATATATGAACTTAACTGATATGCAGGATAAGTTTTTAGATGAATTATCTGGCGGTCAAAAACAACGTGCGTTTATTGCGATGGTAATTGCTCAGGATACAGATTATATCTTGCTTGATGAGCCTTTGAACAACTTAGACATGAAGCACTCAGTGCAAATTATGAAAATTTTGCGGAAACTTGTAGATGAGCTTGGCAGAACTGTTGTCATTGTATTACACGATATTAACTTCGCTTCCGTTTATTCAGATCGTATTGTCGCATTGAAGGACGGTAAGCTAGTCAAAAATGGGCCAACACATGAGATTATTAATTCAGATGCATTGCGCGAAATTTACGATATGGATATTCCTATTCAAGAACAAAATGGATGCCGCATTTGTGTTTACTTTAATTCACATGCTTAAACCAATAATATAATTACAAAGAGCATGCCTAGAGGAAGGTTACTAGTTTAATTGTTTTCTCTAGGTGTTTTTTTGAAAAAAGGCCATTAGTGCAAAAACGCTAATAAAACTTGATATATTTATCATTATAAAAAATTTCCAAAAAAGTTTATAGATTGGTATTGACGAGAGTGAGTAAAGATCCTATAATGAGAATTGTTATCAGTGATAATGATAATCATTAATGATAAGAAAATGTTAATACATAAAAGGGGAGAACGTATATGAAAAAGTGGAAGTTTGCCAGTGCACTATTAGCTTTGTCTCTAATGCTTACAGCTTGCGGCACTGACGAGAAAGCTTCAAATGAAAAGACAAAAGATACTACTCAAGCTGAAGATCAAGCGAAAGAAAATAATTCAGCTGCGGAGGAGCAAGGTGCTGCTTATCCAATGACTATATCACCAACAGTCGCTTCAATTGAGGGCAGAGATAGCAGTGAGAAGTATACCTTTGAAGATGTTACATTCGAGAAGATGCCAGAAAAAATCGCAGTATTTGACTTTGGCTTCTTAGATACATTAGATGCACTTGGCGTTGAAGGAGTTGTAGGGGTTGCTAAAGACTCTGCTTTACCAGCTCAATTGGAAGCATATTCTGCTGATGAGTATGTAAGCATCGGTACTTTAAAGGAGCCACTATTTGAAGATCTCGCTGAACTTGACCCGGATGTAATTTTTATTTCTGGCCGTCAATCTGTATTCTATGAAGAATTAAAAGAAATTGCTCCAGTAGTATATGTTGGTACTTCTGAGGAAGATTATTGGAACACCTTTTTAGCTTCAGTAGATATGGCAGCTGAAATGTTCGGTAAAGAAAAAGAAGCTGAAGAATACTTAGGTAAATTCGATTCAGCATTAGAAAAAATCAAAACATTAGCTGGCAACTATGAAACTTCATTAGTTACGATGTACAACGAAGGTAAATTATCTGGTTTCTCAACAAATTCTCGTTTTGGCTACATTTATGATATTTATGGCTTCAAACCAGTAACAGAAGATATCGAATCTTCTTCTCACGGTTCTAACTTCGGTTTTGAAGCAATTTTGGAATTTAATCCACAAGTATTATTCGTAATCGATCGTACTGCGGCAGTAGGTGGAGAGTCTAACATCAAAGCTGATATGGAAAATGAAATCGTTAAGAAAACAGAAGCTTACAAAAACAATCGAATCGTATACTTAGATGGTCCACTTTGGTACTTAAGTGGAGGCGGTTTACAATCTGAACTTGCAAAAATCGAAGAAGTTTTGGCAGAATTAAAATAGACAATAAGAAGACCTGACTTGTAATGGAGTCAGGTCTTTTTATATTTTGAGATATGAAACTATAACTATGGAGTTAGAGAATTGTCTAGCTCCAGTGCCTATCGCCTATCAAACTTCAGGCCTCCTCCCTACGATAAGTCAACATCGGTTCGCTACCGCAAACCGTGTTTCCTTTATCTCAGTCGGAGCCCTTCCAGTTTGTACGGCGATGATCGAGGCGCTTGCGCTTTTCTCATTTAATACAATCGCTTTGAATAACTTTCTTCTAGCGCTGCTTTTATTGTTTCGCTGTTGACATCGGGCATATTGATATGGTCGGCAAGAATTTTCGGCGGGTAGGGAAGAGCAGACTTTTCTGGCCAAGAATCTGGCTGCCATAGTTTTGAACGTTTAAATGCTTTGGCACAATGGATGTAGCATTCTTCCGCTTTTACAGCGATTCCAAGTAATGGTGTTTTTCCATGAGAAGCCATTTGTTCTAGAATACCTGCATCTCTTATAATTTCTGCCCTTCCATTGATTCTCAAAGTTTCTTCTAATCCTGGAATGACAAAAAGAAGGCCAATATAGGGATTAGCTATGATATTTCTAAGTGAGTCCATTCGTTTATTTCCAGGTCTTTCAGGTATGACGAAGTGGTGATCATCAATGATATGTATGAAACCCGGCTCATCTCCACGCGGGGAGGTGTCACAATGTCCAGAGGTATCTGAGGTGGAAATGAATACGATTGGAGCCTTTGAAATAAACTCTTTACAATGACCGTCTAGATGATAAATCGTTTTATTTGCTACTGTTTTACTAGGAGTGCCTAATAATGAGCGGAGCTCGTCTTCAGAAGTGACGATATGCTTAAAGTGCATAATATATTTCTCCTTTTCTATTATTTTCATATACATTTAATTAACTATATTCTTCAACTCTAACAATATGATGTTTCCGATACTATTTCCTTATTACATTAACATAAGAAAAAGCCAGTGACAAAATTCACTGACTTTTTCTGCTATTTCTATTATTCTCCTAAGTAGGCACTTAGCATCCAAATATGTGTATCTAATTTAACTAATAGGCCAACTGCTAGGTCATTAATGACATCATTATCATATTGTTCAGCAAGCCCGGCAAGTTCCTTAATTTCTGTTTTTAAATGTTTATAGTCATTAATAAGGCTTGAAACCATTTCGTTTGCATTTGTTTCACCTTTTGTTTCTTCGATGGTTGCAATGGTAATGTACTCTTTCATAGTGGCAACTGGCTCACCGCCGATTGCTAAGAGACGTTCAGCTACTTCATCCACAACACTTGCAGATTCATTGTATAATTCCTCAAATTTCTCATGTAATGTAAAGAATTGCGGTCCTTTTACAAACCAGTGGTAACGATGCAGTTTAGTATAAAGGACACTCCAGTTAGCAACTTGTACATTTAATGCTGAATATAAATTTTCCATTCATAATTCCTCCTCTTATTATCTTAATTACATTATAACAGATATAATATTAAAATCAATACTAAATTATAATAATTATAAATAAGTTATTTATACAAGTAAAATCTTACTTCTCAATTAATATTAAAGGCATGTATGAGAAAAATAACTTACAATAGGAAGAAAATGTACTAAGTTAGGAGTATTTATGGGGATTTTTTCATTTTTCTTATTAGGGGGATGTATTAGTGTATTAGCAGGCTTTTTTGGTGTAGGAGGAGGATTCATTCTAACACCAATGCTTATGTTAATGGGCTTTTCTCCTCTTGAAGCAATTGCGACAAGCTTATTGTTTACAATTGGTACTTCGCTTTCGAGCATAATAGCACATATTCGTATGAAAAGTATTCTTTGGAAAGAAGGGATGATTATAGGCATCAGTGGGATGGCAGCTACACAAATTGCCAAGCCGTTTGTCTTTTTTCTTGAAATGAAAGGATGGGATGAATTAGCCATTCCTATTTTTTACATTTTCCTTCTTGCTTATTTTGCATTAAAGATGCTAAAGCAAGGAAAAAGAAATCAAGCAAAAGGGAAGCTTCCTCCCGCTTCACCTTCCATTGTTAAAATGATCTTTATCGGTTTGTTTGCGGGTTTTATTTCAACAACACTTGGAGTGGGTGGAGGGTTCATCATCGTGCCCCTTGCTATTACCTTTTTAGGGATAGCCCCTAAAGAAGCTGTTAGCTCGAGTATGTTTGCTGTGTTGTTAATTGTTATGTGGGGTTTTCTGTCTTACGCTTTTACAATTTCTATTGATTACAGAATTGGATTCATATTAGTAGCAGGTGGATTAATTGGTTCACAAATTGGTGTAAGACTTATTAAATATTATGAAAACAGAGAAATTAGCCTATTGCTTGGTGTATTATATTTAGCAACATTGGTAAGTGTGGTAATGAAACTAGTGGATTTAAGCTATATTGGTCTTATTCTTTTAGCAGTTTTTGCTGGAATCTTTTTTATAAGATCGATTATTAAAGTAAGGGTGAAAAAAAGGTTATGGGCAGCAAATAAATAAAAAAGTCCAAAAGGAGAAGGGGATCCCTTCTCCTTTTGGATTAGCTTGTTTTTTTTGCGACGTAGTTTGCATCGGATTCAAACATATAATATTTTTGATGATACTTAATACTGAAGATCAGTCCCATAGCAAACATATTGCCCATTAAGGAGCTGCCCCCATAGCTGATAAATGGCAGAGGGATTCCGGTGATCGGCAATACTTGTATAGTCATCCCGACATTTTGGAAAACATGGAAGGTAATCATACTTATGATACCAACACAAATATAGGTACTGAAAGGATCCTTCGTATCAAGTGCCGTTTTTGTTAAGTGATAGATAAGCAGGAAGTATAAACTAATGACAATACTGCCACCGATAAAGCCATATTCTTCGCCTATTACACTAAAGATAAAGTCAGTATGGCTGTCAGGGATATAAACCTGTCTGTCGCCAAATCCCTTTCCAGTAATAAGTCCGGATCCAACTGCGAGCAATGAATTATAAAGCTGCAAGCCAGCTCCTTGTTTATGGCTTACTGGATCAAGCCAAGAATAAATCCGAAAGAATTGATACGTATCAATTTTTAAATATTTTTCAAGAATTTCGGGAAAAGCAATAACCATATATAGAATGACTCCAGCAAAAGCCCCGCCAATTCCGAACATCGGAACGATAATCTTCCAAGTGATGCCGGATGCCATAATGATCCCAGCCAAGATGGCAATAATAACAAGCGCCGTACCTAAATCATCAACAATAATCAAGCCTAGAGGTACAACCGTAACTATACCAAGTTTGAGGAGGAGCAGAATATCCGTTTTTATCGTTTTGGTTGTAATTTTTTCATGATGACTAACGACAACCTTACTTAAAGCAATAATTAAAAAGACTTTAACAAATTCTGATGGCTGAATTTGCCCTAAAGGAGTGACATACCAGAGGGATGCCCCCTTTTTCTCAGGAACAATGCTATCTGGAAGAACAAATAACCCGATAAGGAGTAAAATGCCAATCCCATAAAATACCCAAGAAAGTCTTTTAATTTGTTCACTGTCAAAATACATGACAACAGCAACTATGAAAATACCTACAGCATAGTTTTTTATTTGTCCGAGTACAAAGTTTCCTTCATATTGTCCTGATGCTTGGCCGCTGTAGATAGCAACACAGCTAATAAGAAAAAATAAAAATAACAACAGACATAGTGTCCAATCAAATCGTTCCGCAACTTTTTTTGGCTTATTCATTTACCATGCACCTATTTCCGTTCAATTCCTTTGCTCGAGAATTGTCTAGCTCCAGTGCCTATCGCCTATCAAACTTCAGGTCCCCTCCCTACGATAAGTCAACATCGAATCGCTATCGCTCTTCGTGTTTCCTATATCGAAAGAACCGGCCCTTCCAGTTTGTACGGCGATTATCAAGACACTTCTGCTTTTCTTACCATCGTAACAAAGAAAAAATAGCCTTTCAATGTATTTCGATTTCCTTTTAAGTAAAATTAATCACATAATATAAGACGTAAGAAGAAGGGAGATGGTTTCCTTAATTTATTACATCAAATGATTAATAAACATCGTGGCAATCCCAAAATAGGTAACAAGTGAGAAAATATCATTCAATGTTGTAATGAGTGGCCCAGATGCCACTGCAGGATCAATCTTCAAACGATAAAGAATGATTGGTATAATTGTCCCGGCAAGTGTCCCGATGATTAATGTCAGAAACAGAGAAATGCCAACTACTGCTCCTAAAATGGCACTTCCTTGCCAGAAAAATGCAATTAAAGAAATAAGAACTCCACAAACAATTCCAATGATTAAACTAACAAGAAACTCCCTCATAATGAGTCTGAAAATGACATTTTTATTAATGTCATTCGAAACGAGCCCCCTGACAACAACTGCTAATGATTGGGTACCTGTATTTCCTGTCATCCCCGAAATCATTGGCATAAAGAAAGCAAGAGCAACAACCTTTTGTAATGTATCTTCATAACCGCTAATAATACTGCCTGATACAATTCCTATGAATAATAATAAAATCAGCCAAGGCAGCCTTCGATAGGCAGCAACAAAAGCCTTCGTTTCAAAGTCAATCGATTTTCCTGAAGCAGAAAGTTTTTCAATATCTTCGTTTGCTTCTTGGATGACAACGTCAATAATATCATCAACTGTCGCAATTCCCATTAAGACATTTTCGTCGCTGACAACAGGAATAGCGAGAAAATCATATTTTTCAACTAGTCTAGCTACTTCCTCCTGATCGGTAGTAACGGTTACTGCTATCACACGCTCATACATCACATTTCGAATGGGTTCATCTGGTTCTGCGATTAGGAGATCCCGATAAGAAACAACTCCAACAAGCTTTCTGTCTTGGTCGATCACATATAAATAATTGATTGTTTCAGCAAATTCAGCAAAGGATTTCAGCTTCCCAACCGCTTCAATTACCGTATAGTAATCCCTTATCCATACAAAGCGATTTGTCATTAATCGTCCTGCTGTTTCAGGGGGATACTTCATAATATCCTGGACAATGTCTGATTCACTCTTCTTCATGCCGGAAAGAAGAGAGGCGATTTTTTCTGGTGATAAATCGTCTAAGAGAACAGCTAAGTCATCGTTGTCCATTAAATCAAGGACTTTCCCTGTTTTTTCAATTCCTAGTTTATTCAATACCTCAAGCTGACGGTCCTTATTCAGTTCTTCGAGCAGGTCAGCAATCAAATCTATATTCATAAATAGTAAAAAGCGAGTTTGATGCTTTTCCGGCAGGTTTTCATAAATATGTGCGATATCATATGGCTGTAATTCATCGAGAATCAATTCAAATTCCTTTTTCTTATTCTCTTTTAATGTTTTTATAATGTGAAGAGTAATCTGATTTTCTGTCATGCTTTGTATCAAACTTCTCACACTCCTTCCGCCGGACCTTTATCTATATTATAATGCCACGCTTATTATAAAAAATTTTGCCGCGGAATAAAATGTGTTATGGTTAATATAAATAAAAATATTCATTATTAGATTTATTATAAGCTATACTTTGATATGATCTTATTATTAGTTATTTACAATGTACGGAGGTTTCACCATTGAAAAAGAGGAATCAAGGGGTTCGTGATATTATTTATATTCATATAAATGAACGTGAACACTATACAATTACTTATGGTATTGAGTTTGCCCAGTTTGCCCAGTCGTTGTTTGCCACGCTAAATAATCTTCTATTGCTGAAGCACCGCTATGAAGATGGGGATTTTAATATGCATACCTTGCATGAGTTTGTGCCAAAAGAAAAATTAAAAAAGCTAATGGAAGAAGATGTCTATGTATATGGAGATTTTTGCTGGATTGATTTTGAAGAAGAAGAAGCATTAAATGAACTGCCAAGTCAATCCATAGCTGAGCTGCTGTACCTTGGTCATTTGAAAGAACATTTAAAGCTCCCTTTTTATAATCATCTAAGCAATCGTTATGTCTACCTGGCACATGATGATGGTTGGTATAATAAAACATATTACCGCGATTTCAGTGATTTTTATTCCTTACTAGGTGAAGTCATTCCTGAAAAAATGGGGCAGATTAAGGTTGAAAAGTCATTGCTTGGGATAAAGAAGAAACGGTCTTATCCATCAATTTCAAGTGATATCCTTCGTCTTTTGAAACCGCTGATGAGAGAAGGCGCTCTTATTTCCATTAAGGATATTGAACAAAATCGTACAAGAATAGAAATACCAGTATGGACGATCGGTGACTTTTCAAACATGGACGACATGTACGAGGAATATGAAAACATTGTAAAAGAACCTTGTGAAGCCAAGCTGGTTTTTGATAAAAAATCACGTGAATGGAAAGTTTACGGCCGATAATGAAGAAGAATTGCCCGTTTAGCTCATGTTTAAGCCGCTAAAATCTATTATATTCGCCGTTGTCTTGACTTTATTGGACAAAATCATAAATTTATTCGTCAATACAAAAAAATATCGTGTATAATCGAAATTAGCGGAAAATTTTATACATATGTAAAGATAGGTGTCTTTCAATGTTTAAAGACTTAAAAGGGAAGTTGGTGTAATTCCAACGCGGTCCCGCCACTGTAAATGGGAGCATACTGCAATGGCCACTGTACGAGGATGTATGGGAAGGAGCAGTAAAGCAATGACCATGAGCCAGGAGACCTGCCTGATCTTTTTGCGCCACAGCCTACGAGGATAGGGGGTGTTTGACAGGTTTCATACCTCTTTTGAAGATATGCCTATTCAAACATCTCCATATCAATTGTGGAGATGTTTTTTCAATTAGGAGGAAAGATAGAATGAAGAAGCTTTATTCATTATTATTTGCACTTTTGCTGGCAGTTGGTTTCTTAGCTGGGTGCGGAGGAAGTTTGGATAATCAAAAGGAAAATGAAAATGTATCAGGTGAGGAAACACAAGCTCCAAAGGAAGAACCAGCATTTCCAGTCACCATCAAAGATGCGCTTGATAATGAGGTTGTCATACAAGAGAAGCCAGAAAGAATTGTATCATTGATTCCAAGCAATACAGAGATCACTTTCGGATTAGGATTAGGAGACCTAGTTGTTGGAGTGAACGATTACGATAATTATCCTGAAGAAGTAAATGAAATTGAAAAGATTGGCAGCATGGAATTTAATGTAGAGAAAATCATTTCTTTAAAACCAAATCTTGTCCTTGCGCATGCATCTGGTGCACATAATTCTGCAGAGGGCCTCCAGCAGCTTAGAGATGCTGGAATTACGGTACTAGTAGTGAATGATGCGAAAAACTTCGATGAAGTGTATCAATCCATTGAAATGATTGGTGCAGCAAACGGCGTAAAGGATAAGGCAGAAGCACTTGTTGCTGACATGAAAGAAAAACTTGAAGAAATAAAGGCAAAAGCACAGGAAATAAAAACAGAGGATCAGAAAACTGTTTTTGTTGAAGTAGCACCTGCTCCAGAAATTTTTACACCTGGTAAAAATACGTTCATGGACGTCATGCTGCAGACCATTAATGCGAAGAACATTGTAACGGAAGATGGCTGGATTCCAATGGACCCAGAAGCAATTATTGAAAGAAACCCGGATGTAATCATCACAACTCACGGATATTATACAGAAGATCCAGTTGGAAATGTAACAAGCAGAGATGGCTGGCAGGATATCACCGCTGTGAAGAATAAGGAAGTCGTGGATGTAGATTCTGATATGGTTACCCGCACAGGCCCAAGGCTTGTTGAAGGAGTAGAGGAACTTGCAAAAGCTGTTTACCCTGAAGTATTTAAATAATAAGTTCGTTGCCTACTTGATTGCAGCAGCATTTCTAATCATTGCGATGCTGTTTGGGATATCAATAGGAACAGTCTCTGTTCCGGTGATAGACATTATTAAAATTATTGGTGCAGAAATTTTTCGTATCGCACCAAATGAAAATATAGATCCGATGTATTCGAATATTGTTTTAAATATTCGTCTGCCAAGGGTTATTTTAGCAGGCTTAGTTGGGGCGTCTCTTGCAATTGCGGGAGCCGCCTTTCAAGGTTTATTAAGGAATCCTCTTGCTGATCCTTATACATTGGGTGTTTCCTCTGGAGCATCAGTTGGCGCGGTATTGACATTATTCTTTAGTATTTCCATTCCAGTTGCAGGCATGTTTACTCTGCCGTTATTCAGTATTCTCTTTGCATTTATTACTATTTTTTTGGTGTTATTTTTTGCCCGCCAAATTGACCGATCGATGAAAGTAGAAACAATCATTCTAACCGGTATTATATTTAGTTCCTTTTTAGGGTCGCTTATTTCGCTTATGATTGCGCTTACGGGTGAGGAATTAAGACAAATTATTGGCTGGCTGCTAGGCAGTGTTTCAATGAGAGGCTGGGCGTATATTAAAATTATCTTTCCTTTCTTTATCATTGGTTCGCTTCTTTTGCTTATAAACAGCAGGGAATTGAATGCGATGTCTTTTGGGGAAGAAAGAGCACAGCATATTGGGGTAAATGTCCAAAAAAGAAAAATGACGATATTAATTGCGGGCTCTATTTTAACAGGGGCTGCCGTTGCGGTTTCAGGAACCATTGGGTTTGTTGGACTTGTTATTCCGCATTTAACAAGGCTGTTATGGGGACCGGACCATAGGCATTTATTGCCGCTCTCCATTTTAGCAGGTGGAGGCTTTCTCATTCTGGCCGATCTTGTGGCCCGTACCATTATTTCTCCTACTGAATTGCCAATTGGTGTCATTACAGCACTTATTGGTGCACCTGTATTTGGGCTTATATTGATGAATAGAAGAAAGGAAAGAAGAGGGTAGATGATGCTAAGTGTACAGCAATTAACAGGCGGATATTCAGTTGATTCAGTCTTGAAAAATGTCTCCTTTGAATTGGAACAGGGCGAATTGTTCGGAATTTTAGGACCTAATGGCAGCGGGAAAACAACTTTGCTTAAAATGCTCAGCGGGATACTTCCTTTTTCCGAAGGAACAATTCTTTTAAAAGGAATCCCGATTAAGGAGTATACGGCAAAGGAATTAGCGAAGGTAGTTGCTGTTCTGCCTCAGCATACATCCCAGAGCTTTTCTTATACAGTTAAGGAAACGGTTTCGCTTGGCAGGTATGCACATCAGAAAGGCTGGTTTCAAACATGGTCTGCGGATGATGAAAGAATCGTTAGGCAGGTAATGGAACAAACGGGTGTCGCTCATTTTGAAGATCATCCTATTCATGAGTTATCAGGCGGCGAAAGGCAGCGGGTTTTTCTTGCTCAGGCACTTGCTCAGGAACCGGAAATTTTGCTTCTTGATGAACCAACGAATCACCTTGATCTTTCCTTTCAGAAAGAATTACTTGATTTGCTGAAGGAATGGACGAAGGTGAAAGGACTAACCGTCATTTCTATCTTTCATGATTTAAATTTAGCAGGATTATATTGTGATCGGCTGCTGCTATTAGAAAATGGTGAAATTAATATTAACCATACTCCAAATGAAGTCCTCCGTGAAGAACGAATTAGGAAGGTTTATCGAACGAAGATACAGAAACAGCCTCATCCGAAAGTACCTGCACCGCAAATGGTGCTGCTCCCAGAAGAACTTTCTGAGGAAAAAGGAAGCTTTACAATTGATGAATCCTTATTAGAAGTATCCAAAGAATATATTGCACTTAAGTGTCCGATTCCGCTTCGAACGATGTCTTCTGGCGTTGTCGGATCTGGAACAGGATGGCATCAGTTTTTTGTGAATAGGCATGTGGATAAGGATTATGATTGCAGTGATCATCGAAGAGAAATGGTCAATTATTTAAAATCTTATCACTTTGAACCTGGGGAAACAGTTGGGATGATGACAGCCGTTTATCCTGAGGATGTGAGCCATCAACTCTATCAGGCGGATGATTTTTCTGCCTTTATTGTTGTGACAGCAGGAGTAGGAAATGCTATTGATGCAGCAAGAAGCGAGGAGCATACCTTTAATAAGACACCAGGAACAATCAATACCTGGGTATTTGTTAATGGAGAATTAACAGAAGAAGCCTTCATTCAAAGCATTATGACTGCTACTGAAGCGAAGGTGAAAGCGATGCATGATCTAGAAGTTATGGATGCAGTAACAGGAACCGTTGCTACAGGAACCTCAACGGATAGTATATTAATTGCGGCCACTCAAAAGGGGCAAAGACAAGACTATGCCGGAACGATTACACCGCTAGGAAAATTAATTGGAAAAGGCGTCTATGAATGCACAATGATGGCCATCCAAAAGTCTAGAAAAAGGAAAAAGAAATGATTACTTTTCATCTATTTGCTATTACATTTGCCTGTATACTAGATCGGATAATTGGAGATCCAGAGAATTGGCCGCACCCTGTTCGCTGGATCGGTTCTTTGATTTATAAACTAGAGAAAAGCTGGAATAAGGGAACCTCACGAAGAGCGAAAGGAATTGGGATGCTGCTAACGGTTTTGCTTATTGTAGGTGGAATTTCCTTTCTAATCGTTCGTTTATTTTTTTGGATTCATCCCCTTGCTGGAATAGTGGCAGAAGGAATTTTGATCTCTACTGCTATTGCCCAGAAAAGCTTAAAAAAGGCCGCTCTTTCTGTATATGCTCCTTTAGAAAAGGGAGATATAGAAGAGGCTAGGCAGAAGCTATCATACATTGTTGGAAGAGATACAGATAAACTTGAAGAGCCTGAAATCGTCAGAGGAGCAATTGAAACGGTTGCTGAAAATACAAGTGATGGGATTACAGCACCTTTATTCTGGGCACTGATTGGCGGAGCGCCTTTAGCGCTGATGTACCGGGCAATTAATACATGTGATTCCATTGTTGGTTATCGAAATGAAAAGTATCAAGAATTTGGCTGGGCTTCGGCTCGCTTAGATGATGCTGTGAATTGGATTCCAAGCAGAATTACTTCTATCTGTATGCTTGTCAGCAGTCAGCCCGAATATATGAATGTCAGAGAGGCATGGAAAATTGTCTGGCGTGATGCAAAAAAGCATCCAAGTCCGAATAGTGGCTGGGGAGAAGCGGCTGTTGCGGCAATCCTAGGAATTCAGCTAGGTGGCATTAATTATTATAAAGGCATCGTCTCTAACCGGGCAAAAATGGGGGATCCTCTTATTCATTTAGAGAAGAGTCACATACTTAAAGCGAATACAATTGTTGCACGTACGGTTCCTATTTTTCTATTACTTTTATGGCTGGGAGGGATGCTCATTGAAATGGCCTGCACACGGGGCTAACCCGCATTATTTATTTGAAGCATTACGAATACCGATGCCTGACCAAAAGATAGACTTCAGTGCGAATATTAATCCTCTTGGACCGCCAAGGATTTTAAAGGAGAAATGGGATCAGCTTTATGATGTAGTAAGTGATTATCCTGACCCTAAGGGCTATCAATTAAAGAAGAAGCTTGCTATAAAAGAAGATATTCGAGAAAGTCAAATATTGATTGGCAATGGCGGTGCCGAGATTATCTCGCTAATTGGCAGAATGCTGGCAGGGAAAAGAGTCGTTATTGTTCAGCCTGCATTTTCGGAATATGAGGAAGCATGCCGGATCAATGGCTGTACAATCGATTACCACCAATTGGAACCTGACAACTGGGAGTGGCAGGAAGGAATAGCTTCTAAACTGAAAAAGGCGGATGCGCTGTTTTTTTGCAATCCAAGTAATCCAACTGGTGTTTTTTATCCCAAAATACTGGTGCTTGAATTAATCAAAGCATGTGAGAAAAATGATTGTCTATTGATTGTAGATGAAGCCTTTTATGATTTTCTTATTGATTATGAATCTATCGTTCCATACATAAATAACTTTCCTACCCTTCTTATTATTCGATCGATGACAAAAATGTTTGCGATTCCCGGCTTACGCCTTGGCTATTTAATGGCAGCTCCATCAGTAATTGAGGAGCTGTCGGCTTTTCAGCCTCAGTGGAGCATGAATGCGCTGGCGCTAATGGCTGGTGAATGGTGTCTTGAAAGTGAATCGCATATGATTGAAACAAGAGGCATGATCAAACAAGAGCGTGAGCGTCTTTTTGGATTTTATAAAGAAAAGGGAATTCAATTTTCTCCTTCTCAAGTTAATTTCTACTTACTTAAGGACCCGGTTTTAAAGGACCAGCTGCCGTTGTTTCAGTTTTTAATTGAGAGAGGCATTATTCCTAGACATACAATGAACTTTCCAGGTCTTAGAGGCGAGTGGCTAAGGTTTGCAATCAAAGGTTCTAAAGATAATAGCCGTTTGATGGAGGCGATTAAAGAATGGTCAAGCAGTCATCTTTAATTTTTATAAGCGGGGGCGTTCGGAGTGGAAAAAGCAGTTTTGCAGAGCGGCTTGCTGCTAATATCGTGAATCAAACAGAGGGAAGTCTTCATTATATTGCCGCAGGCCAATCGAGTGATCCCGAGATGGAGATGAGAATTGCCCGCCATCAAAAAGATCGAACTAAGAGCGGGCTAAATTGGAAGACATGGGAACAGCCAAGGGATTTAAAGCGGCTTTCTAGAGTCTTTACTTCTAATGATGTTGTCCTCCTTGATTGTTTAACGACGTTACTAAATAATGAATTTTTCACTAAGGAAGACCTATGGAAGGAATCCTTCTTTCAAGAGCAGATAATGTGTTCGATTATTGAGGGAGTTGGGGAAATTGCGAAGAGCTGTCGTGCTCTAATTATAGTAAGTAATGAAGTTCTTAATGAAATGATCAATAATAATGAGCTTGTTTTTACATATGGCAGAATGCTTGGCAGTCTCCACCAGCAAATAGTTACTATTGCAAAAGAGGCTTATCTTGTGGAAGCAGGCATTCCGGTACGAATGAAAGGGGTGGACGGACATGAAGGGAGTCATGATTCAAGGAACTGCATCGGATGTTGGGAAAAGCCTGATAGCGACAGCGGTTTGCAGGGCTTTTGCCAATGAAGGGATTCGAGTTGCACCATTTAAATCACAAAATATGTCCAATAACTCCTATGTTACCCTTGATGGGAAGGAAATTGGGCGGGCCCAGGGGATTCAAGCCGAGGCGGCAAAGATAAAAGCGACCGTATGGATGAATCCCATTTTGTTAAAGCCGAGATCGGATCAGCAATCTGAGGTTGTATTATTCGGAAGAACGACTGAAACATTTTCTGGAAGAGGATATCGCGATTTATTCTATGAAAAAGGACTGAAGGCGATTCAAACCGCCCTTCACCACTTAAGTCAGGAATTCGACGTTGTTGTTATGGAAGGTGCAGGGAGCCCGGTAGAGATTAATTTAAAAGAAAAAGAGCTTGTGAATATGAAGGTTGCACAGATGGCTGATATTCCTGTGATTTTAGTAGCGGATATTGATAGGGGAGGCGTCTTTGCCAGCATTGTTGGAACGTTAGAGCTCTTAACTGAAGAGGAAAGAGCAAGAGTAAAAGGCATTGTTATTAATAAGTTTCGCGGTGACCTTTCGCTATTCGAGGATGGAGTGCAGTGGCTCGAGGAAAGAACAGGAATCCCCGTCCTTGGAGTAGTCCCTCATATCGATAATCATATGATTGATGGAGAAGATTCTCTATCGATGCCAGCCTCTTCGGGAAATCGGGGGAAGAATTTCCTTGATATTGTAGTCCTTAAGCCGCCATATATTTCAAATTATAGTGATATTGAGCCCTTTTACTATGAAGATGATGTTTCCATTCGTTGGATCAGCCATCTTGACGAAATTGGTCAGCCAGATGCGGTTATATTGCCAGGGACAAAAAGCACCATACGCGATTTGCGGTTTTTTAAGAAGGCAGGACTTAATGAGTGGCTCCACACATTTGAAAGCGGAGGCGGGCATATTGTTGGTATATGCGGCGGGTATCAAATGCTTGGACAGTTATTGGTAGATCATGAGGGCTCTGATACTGGAGTTGCTGGTTTAATGGAAGAGGGTTTAGGTCTAATCCCAGCAACAACAACTTTTTTAAGAGAAAAGGTTACGGTCAGAGCGGAGGGAACCTTGCATCCGCGAACAGGCATTCAGCAGCAGATCCAAGGCTATGAAATACACTTAGGTGAAACGAAGCTTAGTGAAGGGGAGGAAAATCGTTTTCTCCTATTAAACAATGGCAATGAAGAAGGATATTATGGGAATGATGGCAAAATCATCGGTACGTATTTGCATCACCTTTTTCATAATGATGAATGGAGAAATAAATGGCTGAATGGACTGCGGTATGCAAAGGGGATCCCATTAAAGGAAACTGTTTATATTAGTAAGCTAAAGGATCAAAAATATGATGAGCTGGCCGCCCACTTAGTGGCGCATCTTAATTGGGAAAAGCTGAAGGAAATAATATTCAGCTGGAGAACTGAAAATGAAATGGCTTAAAGGATTATTAATTAATTTTCAGTTTTTCACCTCCATTCCTGTTCCAGTCGAACTGCCAATGGATAAGGATCATCTTGAAAAAGCAATTAAGACCTTTCCGCTGCTAGGTTTGATACAAGGTGGCATTTATGCGTCGCTGTTTTACGCGATTCTTCATTGGACTCCGTTTTCTGTGTTAACTGCAGCGCTGGTTCTCTGGCTTGCAGGAATCATTATCACAGGGGGAATTCATCTGGACGGCTGGATGGATACAAGCGATGCCTTTTTTTCATATAGAGACCGGGAGAAAAGGCTAGAAATTATGAAGGACCCGCGAACAGGCGCATTTGGTGTCCTTTCTGTTATTGTTTTGCTCACCGCCAAATTTTTCTTTATGTATGAAATCACGCAGAAGGCTCTTCCGGCTACGTATCTTTTTATTGCAGCGATCCCTTTTTTTAGCAAAATGGTGATGGGTGTTTTACTTTTAAAGGTAAAAGCAGCGAAAAAAGAAGGGTTAGGTACTTTGTTTAAAAATGCATCGAATAAAAGAACACTTGTCATTTATCCGATTTATGTCATTCTTCTTCTTGCGGCAGCGGGTATATTATTTAATCATCTTTTATTCGGAATGATTGTTTTCACAGTCGTATCCATACTGTTCCTGCTTATTCTTTCTAGGAAAATTATCAGCTGGTTTGGCGGTATGACAGGGGATGTGCTTGGTGCGAGTGTAGAAGGGATGGAGCTTGTGCTATGGATGATACTGTGGCTATTGCATTATTTCGCCATGGGCTGACGGAAGCAAATAAGCGTCATGCCTATCTTGGATGGACGGACTCACCGCTTTGTTCAATAGAAAAAGAGAAACTGGTTTGCCGTACAGAAAACTATGAGCTTTTGTTTTCAAGTGATTTGGACAGATGTCTTATAACGGCAGATATCCTGTTCCCAAGCTGCCATCCAGAACGTTTATCCGAACTAAGAGAGATGCATTTTGGGGAATGGGAAGGAAAAACCTATGCTGATTTAAAGGGTGATTTCTTTTATCAGAAGTGGGTAGATGCACCGTTTACAGTTAAACCACCTAAAGGAGAGTCCTTTTCAGAATTTTCCCAGAGAGTGGAAAGCGGTTGGGAAAAGATAGTTGACAGAATAATGGAAGAGAATATTCATAGGGCTGCAGTTATGACACATGGCGGGGTTATTCGTTATTTTTTAACAAAGCATGCGCCTTATGTGAAGGACTTTTGGGATTGGAATATTCCACACGGCATAGGATACGAGCTGATTTGGACGCGGGATGGATTAAGGAGAGGTGAGCGATGCATTTTGTTACAGGAGGTGCCTTTAACGGCAAGTCCAAATGGGTGAAGGAACACTACAAGCTGAACGCTGCTCCTCATTTATGGTTTTCCGCCTATCAAGGCAATCCTGTTCCAGAGAATAGAGAAAACTGGCTGGATTTTGTGATCCTTGAGGGGATTGAAAAATGGGTTCAGGAATGGAATGGTCAACTAGCCATTCATGAGATAAGGGGAAAATGGCGAATACTATTGCAAAGTTGGATTCAATGGGAGAAAGAAGAGGAGCATAGAAAATTAATTTTAATTGGAACGGATATCTCAAAAGGAATTGTGCCGATGCTTGCCGAAGAACGTAACTGGCGGGATGTAACTGGATGGGTCTACCAAGATATAGCAGAAACGGCAGAAGAGGTTGACTTAATCTGGTATGGGATCTGCCAAAAAATCAAATAAAAGGGGATGGGATGAATGAAAATTTATACACGAACTGGGGATAAAGGAAAAACAAGCATTATTGGCGGACGAGTAGACAAGGATGATATTCGGGTAGAAGCGTATGGGACAGTTGATGAAGCAAACTGCTTTGTCGGGCAAGCTATGACACAATTAGATCCAGCGATTTTTCAAGACGTTTTGGAAGACTTGGAGAAAATTCAGCATGAGCTTTTTGATTGCGGCGGGGATTTAGCGAATGTTACAAAAAATCGTGAGCTAAAGTTAACGATGGAAGCGGTGGAGTATTTAGAGAAAAGAATTGATGCTTTCACTGAAGAGGCTCCTAAGATAGAAAGGTTTATTTTGCCGGGCGGGACTCCTGCATCTGCATCCATTCATATTGCAAGAACTGTTACAAGAAGAGCGGAAAGATTAGTTGTTTCCCTAATGAAGGCAGATCCTGAGGTTTCTGAAATATCATTAAAGTTCATCAATCGCTTATCAGATTACTTCTTTGCTTTAGCACGAGTGATTAACTTCCGTTTGAATCAAAAAGATGTCGAGTACATCCGCAGCGCAAAGGTTTTTCGTGAGGGGAAGCGTAAGGAGGATAAATAAATGAAATCAAAGAAAATGGCTTTGATCAGCCTGCTCGTTGCGCTGACTGCTATTGGGGCAGCCCTAAAGATTCCAGCAATCATTGGCAGTGTGGCGTTAGATGCCTTCCCGGCTTTGCTGGCTGCTGCTCTTTTAGGAAGTCCAGCTGGAGCTATTGTCGGCGGGATGGGGCATTTGCTGTCTGCGCTTCTAGGCGGCATGCCGCTTGGTCCGTTGCATTTTGTAGTAGCCGTTGAAATGGCGTTCTTAGCTTTCGTCTTTTCACTCTTTTATCGAAATAGGAAAAGGTGGAAGGCGGGAATTCTCTTTATTTTAGGAAATACATTTGCTGCGCCATTACCATTTTTATTTTTAATGGGGAAAGCCTTTTATTTATCTATTGTGCCGTCTCTTTTTATTGGCTCTGTTTTAAACACAATTATCGCCTTACTTATTGTTCCACGGCTATCTCCCATTGTAGAGTTAGTGATTTCTAAGGAACGGGCAAGCCAATGAGGGACGTCCTTCGTATCCCTTTTAACAGTGAAGAATCTATTGTCATTGCGAGTGATAATAGCGGAGCAATCGGTCTGAAATCGGGAGATGCTGTAAAGGTCCCTTATGAAATGGTTTCCTATTACTCTTTTCGAGTGGCAGTTATGGAATGTATGGCCGCAGGAGCGGAACCGTTTGCTGTTACATTGCAGAACTTTTGCGGGGATGAGGCATGGCAGGCATTGATAGATGGAATTAGGAAGGGTCTTGCTGAACTTGAACTGGATGGAGTTTCTATTACCGGAAGCACAGAGAGTAATTTTTCCTTGAGCCAGTCAGCAATTGGGATTACAGTTCTCGGGAAAACGAGGGAGAATATGTATGAGCCTGTGTACTCGGATCAAACGATGCTGGCTGTAATCGGTGTTCCATTAGTAGGAAATGAGTTAGTAGAAAGGGAAGAGGAAGCCGCTCCATTGTCGTTGTTTAAGAAAATTTGTTCGCTGACAGATGTTGTTACCATGC
Source organism: Cytobacillus solani (assembly GCF_001420595.1). Classification (GTDB taxonomy): domain Bacteria; phylum Bacillota; class Bacilli; order Bacillales; family Cytobacillaceae; genus Cytobacillus; species Cytobacillus solani. The sequence goes on from NZ_LJIX01000006.1 coordinate 145,312, forward strand.
CAGTTGGATCGAGGGGGATTTTATCAGAATTGAACGGTTTATTTTTAAATAAAGTATTTACTGAGCCTGAGATTCATACGAGCTTGAATCTGCTTAAGTCCTCTGGTCCATCAACTTGTTTTATCGCAGCTTATCCTGAGGGGAAAAAGGATGAAGTGATGGCTCTAGCGGGGCGTTATTTTTACGAGTTAAGGGGTTAAAATGCTACATTTATATATCATTAGACATGGTGAAACAGAATGGAATACAGAAAAAAGAATGCAAGGGCGTCTCGATTCGGATTTGACGGAGAAGGGCAGAAATGATGCACAGTTATTGGGTGAGAGGCTGAAGGATACCGTTTTCGAGCGGATTATTTCCTCTCCTAGTCAGCGTACGCTCGATACAGCTAAGCATATTTGCGGAAAAAGGGATATTCCAATAGAAACCGACGAGCGCTTAATGGAAATTGCTCTAGGCGCTTGGCAGGGGAAAACTGAGGATGAAATCAAGGAACTATTTCCTTCTCAGTACGATTTATATTGGAATCAACCTCATATGTATGAAAATGCTGAAGGTGAGAGATTTATAGACGTAATGGATCGGGTTGCTAGCTTTTTAGAGGAATTAATCGACACAACTCCTTTAGGAAATGTGCTTGTTGTTACACATGGGGTTGTTCTTAAAACACTCTACCTGCTCTGCCGAAATGCGTCGATTGATCAGCTCTGGGATCCGCCTTTTATACATGGCACAAGCCTTACGATTGTTAAACTTCATAATGGAGAGAAAGAGCTCGTACTGGAAGGATGCATGGCTCATTGCTGTTAGGCTCGCTCGTAATTGAAGCGGGTCTTTTTTTATAAAAGTTGTTGGTGAACGTAAATGGTGGAGAAAGGAAGTTACGGTTGCCAATAGGGTTGATTGGTGCCCGAAAAAGAAGGAAAAGGAAAGTTACAGTAGCCAATAGGGTCGATTGGTGCCCGAGTAAGCAGGAAAAGGAAAGCGACGGTCGCCAATAGAGTTGATAGGCGACCGAGAAAGCAGGAAATGAGAAGTTATGGTAACCAATAGAGCAGATTGGTGCCTTTAAAAAGCAGAAAAGAGAAAAAGCAGTCACCAATGGAAAGAAGCTTGTTTCCTGCAAGAATGTAGAATTGTCTCGTATTTGAAAAAACCATATCTTAACAGCTTTGCTCTTCCCATTCTTCTCTTAAAATCCCCATTCGAATGGAATCGTAGTATTCCCCATTATACAGACGGCATTTTCTCAGGCGAGCTTCAAGCTTCATCCCAATTTTTTCAGCAGCGCGCATCATCCTTTTGTTGCCCGACCATGTCGTGATCCCAACTCTTACTAGTGGAAGCGAAGCAAAGAGGTGCTCAACCCAGAGGGATAGGGCGTCCGTTCCATAGCCGCCATTCCAATACTGCGGATCATAGATAACAATTCCCGCTTCCAGCCAATTGGACTCACGATGCTCCCAATAGTAGCTTACTGTTCCAATCAATTTCCCATTGGCTTCTATGGCCATTCTTGGTGCAGGGGCATTGTCTGGAATCTTGATAAAATCTTTTTGGAAATCTTCATATTCTTTAAAAACAAGAGGAAAATAGGGTGCATCCCATTTTTTCCATTCTGGATTTTCTGTTCCATAAATATAATCCCATAGCGGTTTTAAATCATTTTCCAAAATAGGACGTATAGTTACTGTTCTTCCTGTAAGTATTTTTGTCATATTATCTCTCCTATCTGTACACTATTGTATCAATCTGTATTTGAATGTTTCAAATATTTGCATTAAAATGGCAGAAAACTAGTAACGTGATTACAAATGTACAATCTTTTAACAGATAATTAGCAACCGTATAAGAGGACCTCCTATATGGATACTTGATAACGAACAACAGAATGAGCTCCTTGGTACCCCAATGGATTTTGGCTATATACAGTGGAAGCTAGCAAAGGCAGTTGAGGATATTAAAGCAGCTGGTTTTTCAATAATAGAAAAAGAAGAGGCATATCCGCTTACAAGGTTTTATGATGTAGGAGCAATCTGTTACTACTTAAAAGCTATACCCTGGCAGATTGATGATTTTTCAATTCATAAGTATGAAACATAGCTTTACAATATCCATAAGATAATTGAAGAAAAAGGATATATTGAGGTAAGGTCGGACCGTTTTATTATTAAGGCAGTAAAAAATAATTAATAAGAATCGTGGTTGAGTGTAAAATCTAAAAGTTTTACACTCCTTTTTTGTGGAAAATATCTAAAAAAATCTTAGTACCAAACAAACGTTCTTGTGGTAAAATAGGAAACATCCAAAGATTAGGAGGACTCCTTTATGCACTCAATAAAGAAAGTAAATTTACAGTTGTATAAATCTGAATACTTCGAATCGTTAAGCCGATTTGAATTACCTGAAGAACAAGAACAATTTACTGCATTACCCATTCATTCACTAGAAATGACTCATGAGCGGCACCCAATTGTCATTTTAAACAATCATGAGCCAGTTGGATTTTTTGTACTCCATTCAAGTGACCGAGTAAAAGAGTATTCTGATAACCCGAATGCCATGTTATTAACGGCATTTTCCATTAATCACTCTCACCAGGGAAAAGGATTTGCGAAAAAAGGAATGGAGCAAATAAAGGATTTTGTCAATCAGAAATTTCCGTCGTGTGATGAGATTGTATTAGCAGTGAATAAAAGGAACTTGGCTGCCCAGAAACTTTATGAGAAAGTCGGTTATAAAGACACTGGCCGCCGGAAAATGGGGAAGATTGGAGAACAATTCATATTTAGTTTCCCGGTTAGAAGCGATTTTGACTTTAAGATGAATATTAAAGGCTTAAATCACTTTTTATTTTCGGTTTCAAATTTGGAGAATTCGATCGATTTTTATCAAAATGTTTTTGATGCAAAGCTTTTAGTAAAAGGGAGAAGTACGGCGTATTTTGATTTGAATGGGATGTGGCTTGCGCTGAATGAAGAAAGGGATATCCCTCGCAATGATATTAGCCATTCCTATACACATATCGCCTTTTCAATTGAGGAAGATGACTTTGAGAAAGTATACGAGAAATTAAATCGATTACATGTACATATCCTTACAGGCCGAGAAAGAGATGTAAAAGATAAAAAATCAATTTATTTTACGGATCCGGACGGTCATAAATTTGAATTCCATACAGGTACTTTAGAAGATAGACTGACGTATTATCAGCAAGAAAAAAAGCACATGGAGTTTTTCGATTAAAAACGGTCTTAACAAAGCATAAATTGACAGGAAGTAATGCAGTACGGTTGTTATTATTTCATTAAGGAGTGAGCGATATGGGTTGGGTTGAATCGTTGCAGAAGGCTATTAACTATATGGAAGAACGCATATTAGAGGATCTATCAATGGAAAGTATTGCGAAGCAGGCAAACACTTCTGAATTTCACTTTCAGAGAACTTTCGCGATTTTAACAGATGTCTCTGTTGGTGAATACCTTCGGCGAAGACGATTATCGTTAGCAGCTCAAGAATTATCCAATACGGATCACAAAATCATTGACCTGGCATACAAGTATGGCTATGACACTCCTGAGGCTTTTTCAAAGGCATTTCGCAGGCAGCACGGGATTACACCAAGTGAGGCAAGAAAGAACATTGGAAAGCTAAATTGCTATAACCGCCTGGTCATCCAGGTGAATCTGAAAGGAGCGGAACCGATGAGGTACAAAATTGTGGAAAGAGACAGTTTTCAAGTAGCAGGTATTAAAAGAGAGTTTTCATTAAAAAATGAGGAAAATCTAAAGGGAATCCCTAAAATGTGGGATGAAGTAAATGGGGATGGAACGGTTGGCAAATTAGCAGAGTTAAATAATGGGGAAATTAAAGGGATTCTAGGGGTCTGTGTAGATAAGAGGTTAACACAGTCCGAACCATCCATTGATTACTGGGTTGCTACAGAACATATAGGAGATGCATCCGAGGATTTTCTAACTCTAGAAATCCCAGCATCGAAATGGGGCGTATTCGAGGTGCATGGACCTATGCCAGGTGCAATGCCAAAAGTATGGAAGCAAATTTTCTCAGAATGGTTCCCTTCCAATCAATATGAACATGCGGGAACGCCTGAATTGGAAGTTTATTCAGATGAAGATCCTTCAAGCCCAGATTTATATTCTGAGATTTGGATCCCTTTAAAATAATCACTAAGAGGAGCTGCGTATAAAATATGCAGCTCTTTTTTTCTGCAAAAAAAGGGTTTGCACGAGATGAAGAGAATGTATGAAGATAGTTTATTAAAAGGGAGTGATTGAGATGAAAGGGAAAATTTTAAGAGTAGGAACAACCTATATTCCAGTCCGAAATATCGAGCGATCATCCAGCTGGTATATCAGTAAATTAGGGGCTGAGCTTAGCTATAAAGACGAGGATAAAGCCATTCTTAATTTTGCTAATCAAAGTTTTTTTCTAGTGCGAGCAAAAGAAAATGAAACGGCTAATTTCTATGATTATCAGGGCCAGGAACGTTTTTCACTTACGTTCGAAGTCAATGGATTATCTGCTTTAGAGGAATTACATAGGGAGTTTCTTAAAAGCCAAATAAAAGTTGGAGATATAGAAGATAGGGGCCATGCAGGAAAAAACTTTGTATTTAGTGACTTAGATGGTAATCTATTCGATGTTTGGAGCGAGTTAAGTCCTGAGTTTAAGGGGAAATTTCACATTTAATCATTCAATATTTTATTAGGAATAGGAATTTCTAATTCATTTGAATAGTAATGCTTAACTTGCAAATAATACTCCAGTAAGGTTTATTACCAATGGAGGGAGTACGGCACTATGCAAGTAAGAGATGTTATGAGCACGAACGTTCAAAGTTGTTCTAACCAAGATAATTTAAGCATGGTTGCTTCTAAAATGCAGGCATTAAACATTGGATCACTGCCAGTAGTAGAAAACAACCAAGTGGTAGGAATGGTCACTGACAGGGATATGGTTGTCAGAGGATTAACAAATGGGGCTCCAAATGATTCGATTCAAAGTGTAATGACAAATAACGTCATAACTGTTTCATCTTCTTCATCTTTAGAGGAAGCAGCACAATTAATGTCTCAGCACCAGGTTCGGCGCTTGCCTGTTGTAGATAATGGAAATTTAGTTGGGATGGTATCTCTCGGAGATCTAGCGATTCGTGAACAAGCTGATCAAAAAGCTGGTCAAGCACTTACGCAAATTTCAAAAAGTGATTTATCCTAGGGACACGTTTAAGTGTCTCTTTTTTATTTTAAAAGTCTTTATATAGTATTTAAGAGAAAAACGGAGGAATTTGAAAAAATGCAAGGGAGTAAACGTTTTCATTGAGTCTTGTCATTCTTCGCAAATATGTTATGATTCTATATGTTTTTATCGGCCCCGACTTTGATGCGAGTTCAAAGTCATTTTTTTTTTGGAAAAAGATTAAGAATGAGGTGTTTATTTGAAAGTACTAACAACTAAAGAACAATGGTTAGGCAATATTAGAGGAGATATACTTGCTGGAATAGTGGTCGCATTAGCGCTTATTCCAGAAGCCATTGCATTTTCTATCATTGCTGGAGTAGACCCAATGGTAGGATTGTATGCCTCTTTCTGCATAGCGGTAACGATTTCCGTTGTAGGCGGCAGGCCTGGAATGATTTCTGCAGCAACTGGAGCAATGGCACTACTAATGGTTACATTAGTTGCTGATCATGGGATGCAATATTTATTTGCTGCCACGATTTTGACCGGTCTTCTGCAAATTTTATTTGGTGTGTTGAAATTGGCTCGTTTTATGAAATTTATCCCGCGATCCGTTATGATTGGTTTCGTTAATGCATTAGCTATTTTAATTTTTATGGCGCAGCTTGAACAATTTGTTGATGCAACATGGGTTATGTATGCAATGGTAGCTGGAGCTTTAGCGATCATTTATATTTTCCCAAGAATAACGAAGGCAGTTCCATCACCATTAGTTGCGATTATAGTTATTACTATTATTGCTATTATGACAAAAAGTGATGTGAAAACTGTAGGGGATATGGGCACTTTAACATCTGCTCTCCCATCTTTTTTCTTCCCGGATGTTCCGTTAAATTTAGAAACGTTGAAAATTATCTTCCCATATTCACTAGCTCTTTCCATTGTAGGTTTATTGGAGTCATTATTAACTGCATCTATTGTAGACGATATGACAGATACAGCTAGTGATAAAAATCGTGAAAGCCGTGGTCAAGGAGTGGCAAATATTGTTGCCGGATTATTTGGAGGAATGGCTGGCTGTGCTATGATTGGTCAATCCGTAATCAATGTAAAATCTGGTGGAAGAGGTAGGCTTTCTGCTCTTGTTGCTGGAACCTTTTTGATGTTTTTGATCTTAGCACTTGGAAACATCGTTGTTCAGATTCCGATGGCTGCCCTAGTTGGTGTGATGATTATGGTTTCAATTGGGACTTTTGATTGGGCTTCAATTAAAGGATTAGCTAAAACGCCTGTCACAGACTCCATAGTCATGATCACGACAACGGTAACGACTGTGTTCACTCATGATCTTTCAAAAGGGGTATTTGCAGGGATTATTTTAAGTGCCATCTTCTTTGTCGCAAAAATCTCTAAGGTTCAGGTAATCTCAAAAATAGAAGGTAATAAGAAAGTATATGCGGTTAAAGGGCAAGTGTTTTTTGCTTCAGTTGATGAACTTGTTACGGCTTTCGATTATAACGGAGATGTAAATGAAGTAGATATAGATTTCACCCACGCGCATATTTGGGATGACTCAGGGGTTGCAGCGATTGATAAAATTGTATTAAAGCTGAGGGTTCATGGGGTATCTGTTCAATTATCTGGGTTAAATAAACCTAGTTCGAATTTAATTGATCGATTAGCCGTTCATCCTAAGGCTGGAGCGAAGTTTTAGGTCAATAGAAATCACGGTCATTAAGTGATTTTTTTCAATAAAATTGGACATTTCTTCAACGTTTAGAACATAAATTGGATATTGGTAAATAGATCAAAATGGTTCATTTTTTTAGTAAAACATGATATATTGTTTATCGCGGTTAAAATGATAAAAAATTAATCAATATATAAATAACCTTTCTTTGAGTTTTCGGTTTAATGGATCTTAGTTATGTTCATACGGTAATGCAAAGAATAGGGGAAGGTGTAAAAATGAATAAACAGTTTCAAAAAGATCAAAATATATTAAATAAATATGTGGTCTTTTTCTTTTTAGCAGTTGTTCTTCTATGGATGAAAACATTTATTGTTCAATCCACACAGTTTGACTTAGGAATTGAAAGTTCCTTGCAACAGTTTCTATTATTCTTAAATCCATTAGGGTCCTCTTTATTATTTTTGGGACTAGCTTTCTTTTTTAAAGGAAGGAAAAAGTATATTTTCTTGCTGATAATTGATTTTCTATTATCATTTCTTTTATTTGCCAATGTATTGTTTTACCGATTCTTTAATGACTTTATTACATTGCCGACTTTAACGCAGACACAAAATTTTGGCGATGTAAGTGGAAGCATCAGCTCTCTTTTAAAACCGTATGATTTCTTATTCTTTATTGATATCATTCTTTTGATAGGCTTGCTTTCTTTTAAATTTGTGAAGATTGAAGTGAAAGATATTGGCCGCCGGAAGGTAGCTGCTATATTATCACTTGCTTTAGGGATTTCAAGTTTAAACCTTGCTATAGCAGAGGCAGACCGTCCTCAGCTATTAACAAGAGGATTTGACCGAAACTACATTGTTAAATATTTGGGAATGTATAACTACACAATTTATGATGCGGTTCAAAGCACGAAAGCATCTGCCCAAAGGGTTATGGCAGATAGCAATGACATTACAGAAGTCGTTAACTTTACTCAATCGAATTATGCTAAGCCAAATCCGGCATATTTTGCTAAGGGCGAAGGAATGAATGTTATCTATTTGCATCTTGAATCCATTCAGAACTTCCTGATTAATTACAAGCTGAATGGGGAAGAGGTAACACCGTTTCTAAATTCATTGACAAGTGAAGGAAACACGCTTTACTTTGATAACTTCTTCCATCAAACTGGACAAGGCAAAACGGCCGATGCAGAATTTATGCTGGAAAATTCATTGCATGGATTGCCTTCAGGCTCAGCATTTACAACAAAAGGATTAAATACGTTCCAGGCTGCACCAGCTATTCTAGGTCAGCAAGGCTATACGTCCGCAGTATTTCACGGGAATTCAGGAAGCTTCTGGAACCGTAATGAAATTTATAAATCATTTGGCTTTAACAAATTTTTTGATTCAAGCTATTATGATATGAAGCCGGAAGATTTAGCGGATTATGGGTTAATGGATAAGCCGTTCTTTGAGCAATCCATTCCACTATTGGAATCATTGCCACAGCCGTTCTATACAAAATTTATTACAGTAACACATCATTATCCATATCCAATTAAAGATGAAGATGCGACAATTGCCCCGCATACAACTGGTGATAAATCAGTTGACCGCTACTTCCAGACAGCTCGTTATGCTGATGAAGCCTTAAAGCAATTTTTTGACTACCTAAAGGAATCCGGGTTATATGATAATTCGATTATTATCATGTATGGTGACCATTATGGAATTTCAGAAAATCATAATAAAGCAATGGAAAAAGTGCTAGGTAAAGAAATTACGTCTTTTGAGAGCACTGGTTTACAACGAGTGCCGTTATTTATCCGAGTGCCTGGCGTGCAAGGTGGAGTGAACCATGAGTATGGCGGACAAATGGACATACTCCCAACCCTTCTTCACTTGCTGGGAATAGAAACAAAGGATTATGTACAGTTCGGAACAGATCTATTATCTGAACAGCATGATGATCTAGTTCCTTTCCGAAATGGCAACTTTGTAAGCTCAACGATTACTGCTATTGATGGCAAATTCTATGATTCAAAGACTGGTTTGCTAGTAGAAGAAGACAGATTACCTGAAGCAGAAAAATTGCAGGAAAGTGCGAGTCATAAATTATCTCTTTCTGATAGGGTTGTCAATGGGGATCTATTGCGTTTCTATACGCCTGAAGGGTTTACTCCAGTTGACCGCTCGCAATATAAATATAATGAATCTGAAGTGGTTGAATCTGAAGAATAGCAACATTAAAAGGCTGCCTGTGAAATCAGGCAGCTTTTTTTAAAATTGCATACGTATGAAGCGATAGATTAAGTGAATAAAAAGTAAAATAGAAATCATACGAAGAAAAGTTTCCTTTCTTAATAGTGATTCATACATATATAAATATGGGCGGAGACAGTCGGGAAAAAATTCCTCAATAAACATATATGAATCACTCCCTTTCTTAATTAAGTAAGTGGTAAAATAGGTAGGTGCAATTCCAAATGGAGGTTTGTTTAAATGATGAAAACAAAAATTGGTCTTTTATATGGCGGTAAATCCGCAGAACATGATGTTTCGATGCAGACGGCAATGGCTGTAATAAAAGCATTAGATCTAGAGAAATTTGAAATTCATCCAATATATATTTCAACAAGCGGGGAATGGATTAAAGGTCAGCAATTATTGAGACCTGTGACAAATATAAAAGAATTGGCATTTTCTAACACGGAAGCATTGCCACAAGCAGCTTTAGCACCTGACTTATTTCAAGCATCCGAACAGAGCGGTCCTTTTGATGTGATTTTTCCATTATTACATGGACCAAATGGAGAGGATGGTACAGTACAGGGATTATTAGAGCTTATGAACCTTCCTTATGTAGGCAATGGAGTTCTTGCTTCCTCAGCAGGCATGGATAAAGTTATTATGAAAAACGTTTTTGCACAGGCTGGTCTTCCACAGGTGAAGTATACATGGTTTATCCGCAGCGAATGGGAAAATGCGAAGGATGATGCCTACAATAAAGTAGAAAATGAGCTTGGCTATCCTTGTTTCGTTAAACCAGCGAATCTTGGCTCAAGTGTTGGTATAAGTAAATGTTCAAACCGTTCAGAGCTTGAGCGAGCATTTAAAGAGGCCTTTCAATTTGATCGAAAAATTATCATTGAAGAAGGTGTCACTGCACGAGAAATCGAGGCGGGGGTACTTGGAAATGATTATCCGGAATGCTCGGTCGCTGGTGAGATTGTTCCAAAGAAGGAATTTTATGATTATAAGGCAAAATACGAAGATGGCAATACAGCATTAATTATCCCAGCTGAAATTACGGAGACGGAATATAATGAACTGAAGGAAATGGCAATCAAAGCCTTTAAAGAACTTGACTGTTCAGGGCTTGTAAGAGCTGATTTCTTCCTGACAAGAGAAGGCAAATGGTATATTAACGAGATTAATACCATGCCTGGTTTTACACCATTTAGCATGTTTCCGTTACTCTGGAAGCATACTGGGGTAGAATATCCGCAGCTGATTGAAAAACTAGTCAATCTTGCAAAAGAAAGACATGCAGAAAAGCAAAATATTAAACATACGATGGAATAAAGAAAAGCGGAGGCGGCTTGATCATCGCCGTACAGACTGGAAGGGCCGCGACTGAGATATAGGAGACACAATGAGCGAAAGCGAATGGATGTCGACTTATCGTAGGGAGGGGACCTGAAATTTGATAGGCGATAGGCGCCGGAGCTAGACAAATCGAAAAGCGGAGGGGGCTTGCCCAGGGGAGACAAGCATAAGACAGATCGGCAGGAAGGTTGTACTTTAACCTTCAAGACGAGATGGCTTATGACCTCGAGCCCCTAGCCGCTGGAGCTGGACAATTCGAAAAGACACGGCGATATTTTCGGCGTGCTCTCTTTTATACATAATGACGCATGCACAATTAATAAAATGCTGTCTGAAAAGGAGGTAAATAGATGATTAAGCGAACGCTTCGTGAGATTTCTGAGATGATAAAAGTTGAGAATGACGTTTCAGCATTTAAAGATTCAGCTATTAGCGGTGTCAGTATTGATTCAAGAAAATTGAATTTGGGGAATCTGTTTATTCCTTTTAAGGGGGAAAATTCAGATGGTCATCGATTTGTAGAGGAAGCTATTAAAAAAGGAGCAGCAGCAGCCTTTTGGCAAAAGGATGTTCCTAACCCGCCACTGCATTTGCCTATTTTAGTTGTAGAGGATCCGTTGATAGCCTTGCAAGAGTTAGCGCGTAAATACCGCAATGAGCTGGATGTTAAGGTAGTTGGGATTACAGGAAGTAATGGAAAGACGACGACAAAGGATATAACGGCAAACCTGCTTTCCTTAAAATACAAAGTGCAAAAAACAGAGGGGAATTTTAATAATGAAATTGGCCTCCCATTAACGATTCTTGGATTAGAAAAAGATACAGAAATGGCTGTTCTAGAAATGGGGATGAGCAGCAAGGGAGAGATTGATTTTCTTACCCGCTTAGCACGGCCAGAGGCTGCTATTATTACGAATATCGGTGAATCCCATCTTCTAGATTTAGGTTCAAGAGAAGGGATTGCGGAAGCAAAGCTGGAGATTGTTAACGGTCTACAGGAAAATGGCTTACTTGCTTATTACGGGGACGAACCTTTATTAACACAACAATTAAAGAACTTAGAAAGAAGTATCGACACAAAGACGTTTGGAAGAACGATCAAAAATGACCTTTATCCAGTGGAAATTGAACAAAATGATACTGGGAGCTCGTTTGTCATCAATGCTTCTGAGTCAACATTTTTTCTTCCTGTCCTTGGAACGCATAATGTATTAAATGCGATGGCAGCCATGGCTGTTGCCAATTTTTTCGGTATTCCTTATGAAAAGATGAATGACGGTTTTACCGGATTGAAATTGACAAATATGAGGACAGAGCTGCTTCAAGGAAAAATGGGTGAAAAAATTATTAATGATGCGTACAATGCAAGTCCGACATCGATGTATGCAGCTATTGAGTTAATTGCCCATCTTCCTGGGTATAAGAATAAGGTTCTTGTTCTTGGTGATATGCTTGAACTAGGACCAGAAGAAGAAGAATTCCACCGCAAAATGGGCGAGTCTATTGACTCCAATAAAATAGATTATGTCTTTACTTTTGGAAACCTAGGAAAGCATATTGCTGAAGGGGCAAAAATCTCCTTGCCAGCAAATCGAGTTTTTGCTTATACAGAGAAACAGCCTCTTATTGATGAGCTGAAAAAATTAGTAAATGAAGACACAATTATATTAGTGAAGGCATCAAGAGGAATGATGCTCGAGGAAGTTGTCTCGGCATTACAATAGAATTGTAAAAATCCCTGTTCAGTTTTCTGAATAGGGATTTTTTATTTTACTAGAAATCAGTTGCAAAAAGTTTCCATGTATCATATAGTGTGTATATAGATATAAACAGTATAACAGCTATAGGAGGACTTATCTATGAGCGAGTGGAAACAAGCGCGGTGGCTTGCTATGTTTGAAGTGAAGGCATCATTGAAAGGAATTATTACACTTATTGCTTTATCATTTGGATTAGCCATTTTTTTTACAGAGGTTTTTTCGATCACGATCATGGAAGATGTTCCAATTGTTTTTGACGTATTCTTTTTGTTCACTTTTTGGGTGCTTGCTGCCTCGTTCAGACCAAAGGAGCATCAATTAAAAAGGATGGGAGGAGATATCTGGGTCTCCCCTTATTTCATCATGCTTAACCAATTGCCGGTTAAGAAAAATGTACTTGTATTGAGCAGATTCATTAGTTATTTTACGATTTCAATTCCCTTTCATATATTAGTGCTTATTCTTATCTATACGCTTTCATCAGAGTATAGAGCATATATGCCCGTCGGTTCATATCTAGTATTTTCGATTATCTGGCTTAGTTTTGGTGTATTATGCGGTTCCATGTTTCCGGCAAGTGATGTCGGAGAGAAGATTAGTACATTAAAGGCAATCGTCTACAGTGTCCTATTCTATGGTGGGATACTTGCTGTTCTTATAGTGATCTATTATGTGTTTAATAAAGGAATTGTCGAAATGACTATGTATGCTGCAAAGGAGTGGCCGCTACCTTCAATTCTTATTTCAATTTTGTTGGCTGCCATCGGTCTCTTATATTACAAAGGCTATGTCTACAAAAGAATTGATAAAGTGGATTATTTACACTAATGGATTAATAAGAAAGGTGGCGATTAAGTGGAACTTCCTATTCGCCTTTCAAAGGAATCAAGAGAGCCAATTTATCACCAAATTGAAGAGCAAATAAAAGCACTTATTGCAGGAGGTCAGCTGCCCGCCGGAACACCGTTGCCATCCATACGTGTTCTGTCTAAGGAGCTTGAAATCAGTGTGATCACAACACGGCGCGCCTACCAAAATCTTGAATACCAAGGATTCATAAGAACGACTCAAGGGAAAGGGACATTTGTCGCAGAGATTGAGGCATCTAAGAAGGAAGAAGTAACGGTTTCCGCAGTTTATCAAGCAATTGAAAAAGCTGTAGAAACAGCTCTGCGCCATGATTATACCCTTGAACAGATAGAAGCAGTTTTTCAAGAAATCATCGCTAGTTTGAAAGAGAAAGGCGGACATGATGACGATGGAAAAATGGATTGAAATAAATCGTTTAAAAAAGAATGTAGATGATTTTCAATTAGGACCAATTGACCTGTCCTTTGAGGCTAGCACCATCACTGCTGTTGTCGGTAACAATGGGGCTGGAAAAAGTACGTTATTAAAGGTTTTGATGCGCTTAGCTGCACAAAATGAAGGAGAAATAAAAGTATTTGGACAGCTGATAGATAGTGAAGCGGAAGGATGGAAAAAAAGAATTGCCTATTTGCCGCAGACACTAGTAGGATGTGATTCTTTCAATGGAAACCAGCTTAGGGAGCTTGTTTCGAAATGGTACCCAACATGGGACCAATCGTTATTTGAGCAGTTAGTGGAGATGTACCAAATTCCGCTGACAAAAAAATATGGAAAGCTATCTCAAGGTGTCCAGCAAAAACTAAATCTTGCACTAACACTTGCTAGGGATGCTGAAATTTTAATACTTGATGAACCGACTGCTCATATGGATATTCCTTCAAAGCAATTGCTCTTAGATGTGATTGTTGAATGGATGGAAAGAGGAGAAAAATTAATCATTATCTCAAGTCATCAGGCTGAGGATATCCGAAAACTTGCAGATTATGTAGTTGTTATGAAAGAGGGGCAGCTGCTTGGAAAATTCGAAAAAGAAGAATTAACGAGCCAATATAAGCAATATTGGATGGAGGATTCCCTTCCAAACGAACCCATCCCGGGAGTAATCGAACGGAAAAATGAACGAATTCTAGTTTCTAAATGTGCAGAAGAAACAGAGTCGTATTTAGCAAGTAAGCAATTAAAATGGCTTCGTGCCAAAAACTTAGAAATAGAAGAGATTATCACCTATATGCTTATTGGGAAGGCATCATAATTAGGAGAGAGGATTGAATGGGAAATGAGTGGACCTGTTTTGGCAGTAAACCAAGTTGGTAAATCTTTTAAAAATAAACAAATTATTAAGGATATTTCTTTTGAAGTTAAAAAAGGTGAAATAATGGCTATTTTAGGACCAAACGGAGCCGGGAAGTCGACGACAATCCGCAGCATTATGGGAATTCTTCATCCTGATGAAGGGACAGTGAAATTTCATGGCCACTCAGCAGGAAGTATTCCTCGCCATAGAATTGGCTATCTTCCTGAGGAACGCGGTTTATATAAAAAGGTTAGCATAATGGATATCCTGCTCTATTTTGCTGAATTGAAGGACTATCCTGTGAAAAAGGCTAAAGAACGAGCATTGACATACTTAAAGAAATTAGGGCTCGAAGGGAAGGAAAAAAGCTCGATTGAAGAATTGTCAAAAGGGATGGGACAGAAGGTTCAATTTATTGCTTCGATAATCCATGAGCCTGACCTTCTTATCTTAGATGAACCTTTCTCAGGGCTCGATCCTGTTAGTCAAGAATTGATTAAAAGCGAGATTAAAGAATTAGCGAATAAGGGAACAGCGATTTTATTATCTGCGCACCAAATGAATGTAGTAGAAGAATTATGCGATCGTCTATTTATGATACACCGAGGTCAAAAGGTTATCAGCGGAACGATGGAGGAAGTGAAGGCGCAGTATGCTAACTATAAATGTGTAATCCGCGGGAATAATGAGGAGAGTATTTTAGCAAGGCTCCCTCAGGTTCAAAGAGTCGAGCAGAGCGGTGAGCTTGCAACATTGTACTTGGAGGCAAATATCCAACCATCCACTTGGTTAAAGCAGCTTCCAGAAGAGATTCAAATTCAAGAGCTAACAGTAAGCAGAATTTCGCTCCATGAAATTTTTATAGATATCGCAACAGACAAAAAATTATTGGGAGAGGGTGAAAAGAGTGCGTAACAGTATGAAGGTAGCAAAGTGGGAATATAGGAAAAATATGAAAAACAAATCATTTATTATTTCCCTGTTAATCACGCCGCTAATTTTTATTATCTTTTCCTCATTGCCATCATTCATGGATTTGTTTAAAAGTGAATCTGACCCTGTGAAGGTTTATATTCAGGATGAAATGAATACGTGGGAAAGTGTTGAAGAAACGCTTCTCTCACAAGGGATTGAATGGGATGTTCAAGAGGCGGAAACTGATGAAAGCGGAATGAAGGAAATAATAAAGAACACAGAAAATACAGCTTATATTTCTTTCAGTAAAAATTTGATGGAACAAGGGAAGCTGACTGTTTATACAAATGAAGAAATAGATAAAGATTTTGAAAAGCAAGTGAATGTATTGGTGCAGCCTTTAAGAGACTTGCAAATAGAAAACCTTCAGTTATCACAGCAAGATAAAGATATCATTAATCAGGGAATCACAATTGATGCTGTTTCTTTATCAAAAGGTGTTGGTGAAGTGAAGGAAGATCCGTTAAAAAGACTTGTTCCTGGAGTTTTTGCAGGTATCATTCTTTTTTCTATTGTCATGACAGGAATGATGATTTTTCAAAGCGCCTCTAATGAAAAGAAGGAAAAGGTGGCTGAAATTGTTCTCTCATCGGTAGATTCCTCTGAATTAATGCAAGGTAAAATAATCGGTTACTTTGCTCTTGGAATTACTCAAGTTTTTGCATGGATTTTAATAGTTGTTCCATTTTTCATTTGGAAAAATGATTTTCCGATTCTAGAATATTTGCTAGTACCAGAAACCTTGCTGCTCGTTTTTATTGCTGTTTTAGGCTATCTTCTGTTTGCTGCTATTTTTGCCGGAATTGGTGCCACTCTCGAGGATATGGACCAAACGAGTAATTTCCAAGGGATTGTTTTTTTATTGCCGTGGCTGCCAGCAGCATTGTTTTCTCCAGTCATATCTGACCCAGAAGGGATTATTGCACAAGCAGCCTCGTACTTTCCTTTAACATCGCCAGCTGTATTAATTATGAGGCTATCTGTGCTTGAAAGCTGGCCGTGGATTGAAATATCTATTTCAATCATTATTCTTCTGATCAGTATATGGCTGTTTATGAAGTTAGCAGGAAAAATATTCAAAATTGGTATTTTAATGTATGGAAAAAATGCTACACCAAAAGAGATATTAAAATGGCTGAGATATTAATATTAAATCCCTTCAACAAGAAGTTGAAGGGATTTAATTATGAGTGCTATTAATAGTATTGAAAAAAGCTTTTAGTGTAAAATAAAACAAAATAAACTTAATTTGGCGGTGATTATAAATGATTGGCTGCATGTGTATACATGGATTTACAGGTTCACCTTATGAGGTAGAGCCTTTAGCTAGCTATTTAAAGGACCGTACGGATTGGGAAATAGTTGTACCTACTCTCCCGGGGCATGGGGATAAGCTCGAATTAAAGGGTATAGAATATAAGAAATGGATTGAACATGCGGAACATGAATTACAAAGGCTGATTGAAAAATGTGAAACAGTTTATGTTATTGGCTTTTCTATGGGAGGACTAATTGCCAGTTATTTGTCTGTTCATTATCCCGTTGCTAAATTAGTCCTGCTTAGCGCCGCTGCCTATTATGTTAATCCGAAGCAGCTTTTTAAGGATATCGGTGAAATCCTGAGGGACGCAGCAAAGGGAAGGCTAACAGAAAATGAACTATTTATTAGATATAGGAGAAAAATCAAGGCTACCCCTATTACAGCAACCATTCAGTTTCGAAGATTGGTTGCGTCGATTCGGCCAATCTTGTCTCAAGTGACTATCCCCACTTTAATTGCACAAGGGGAAATTGATGGAGTAGTTCCCCCGAAGAGTGCAGAATATTTATATAATCGAATTGGAACCACTTCTAAAAAGCTGATATTTTTTAAGAAGTCCAAGCATTTAATTTGCCATTGTGAGGAAAGTGAAGACCTTTTTATGGAAGTGCACCAATTTTTAAAACAGTTAGGAAATTAAAGGAATCCAATACTGTCTCAGATTGCAATTGTGTATAGAAAATGATAAAATTAATTTTATAGGATCATGAGGAACACTTTAGAAACCCGGACATACTCCAATTGGAGAATGTCTTTTTTCACTTTTATACTGCATTAAGTAGGATGCGGATCACTCATTCATTACGTGAATTTGTATATATAGATTTAAAGGGGAACCAATCTCCTTGCCACATCCTTCCTCTCAAGCGGGTTTCTTCATGTAAGGTAAAGATTTCTCTATTGAAAACAAATGAAGAATCATCCTCGTACCCAATTCACGAAAATATCTTTCCTGTATTAATGGAAAATACTCTACGAAGATTAGAAGGAGAATGAACACATTGACAAAGTTTCAAGATTTGGGCATCAGCCCTGCAACGATGAAGGCTATTAAGAGAATGGGATTTGAAGAAGCGACCCCAATTCAAGCACAAACGATTCCTTTGAGTCTAGAAAACAAAGATTTGATCGGACAAGCTCAAACAGGAACAGGAAAAACAGCAGCGTTTGGTATACCGATGATCGACAAAATTGATTACAGTCAAGATGTGATTCAAGGAATTATCATTGCCCCAACACGTGAGCTTGCTATTCAAGTATCGGAAGAATTGTATAAAATCGGCTATGGAAAAAGAACAAGAGTGTTAGCGATTTATGGCGGCCAAGATATTAATCGCCAAATTCGTGCGTTAAAAAACCGTCCTCATATTATTGTCGGTACACCAGGACGACTGCTTGACCATATTAACCGAAAAACGTTACGTCTAGAAAATGTTCATACAGTGATTCTCGATGAGGCTGATGAAATGCTGAATATGGGATTCATTGAGGACATCGAGGCAATCCTTGCACAAATTCCTGAAGAACACCAGACTCTTTTGTTCTCAGCAACAATGCCTGGTCCGATCAAAAAAATTGCTGAACGTTTTATGAAAGAACCACAAATCGTCCGTGTGAAAACAAAGGAAGTAACTGTATCGCAAATTGAGCAGTATTACTTAGAAGTACAGGAAAGAAGTAAATTTGATATTTTGACAAGATTGCTTGATATTCAATCACCTGAACTTGCTATTATATTTGGACGAACAAAGCGTCGGGTTGACGAATTGGCAGAGGCGTTGAACCTTAGAGGATATAATGCAGAGGGAATTCATGGCGATTTAAGTCAAGCGAAGCGGATGTCTGTATTACGCAAATTTAAAGAAGGCTCTATTGATGTGCTAGTGGCAACAGATGTTGCGGCACGTGGTTTGGATATCTCAGGTGTTACACATGTATACAATTTCGATATTCCACAAGATCCGGAAAGCTATGTTCACCGAATTGGACGTACCGGACGTGCTGGCAAAACAGGCGTAGCAATGACTTTCATTACACCGAGAGAAAAATCATATCTGCAGGTAGTTGAAAGAACAACCAAACGGAAAATGGAACGCATGAAGCCACCAACTTTAGATGAGGCGTTAGAAGGTCAGCAAAAAGCTGTTATCGAACGAATTCTGCAATCTGTGGAATCGAATAATCTGCAATATTATAAACAAGCAGCTGAAGAATTATTAGAGCAGCAAGATGCAACAACGATTGTTCAAGCAGTATTAAAGATGTTAACAAAAGAACCTGATACAACGCCAGTCAAGTTAACAGAAGAAAAACCGCTGCCACAAAAAAGAGAACGCAGATTTGATGACAAAAATAAATCATATGGCGGTCAAAGAGGAAGACAAAAGGCGCCAGTAAGATCACGCCAAGGATCCCAAAATAAACGCTATAGCAACAGCAATAACAATAATAACAATAATAACAATAATAATCGATCTAATTCTAATAGTTATCGTTAAGCAAAAGAGAGAGCATAGAGAGTGCTCTCTTTTTTTCTATGTTTTCTTTTAAAGTTTATACATGCCTTTTTCGGTCATGTATACTAATAAGAGTAGTTAATTATTAGGAGGTTACACATGATTTTGGAACCACAAAAAAGAATTTCAAAGAAGGGGCTGACCGTTTGGAGGATATCAGGGGCTATGCATTCATTTTTTGCTTTCCTTGTATCTGGAGCAGCGATCGCTCTTACAATTATCTTTGATTGGCCGGGCTGGATTATTGGGATCGCCGTTCTTACCTTTCTGTTGTATGCCTATCTTTTTATTATGCTTCTTCCAACAATACGGTGGAAGCGCTGGCGGTATGAGGTGCGTGAAAATGAAATTGAGCTTCAGCATGGCGTATTTATCATAAAAAGAACATTAGTTCCTATGATACGAGTTCAACATGTTGATACGCAGCAAGGACCAATTTTGCGGAAATATCAGTTAGCAACCATAACCGTATCTACTGCCGCAACCGTTCATGAGATTCCGGCACTGGAGATGGATGAAGCAGAGGAGCTGCGTTTTTTCATTTCGAAGCTAGCGAGGGTGGCTGATGAGGATGTCTGAACCAAAACGGCTTCATCCCATAGCTGCTGTCATTAACTGTATAAAACAGTTAAAGGAATTAATCATTCCCTTTCTAGTATTTGTTGTATTTGGGAGCAAAAACGGCTTATTTCAGTTATTCGCCTCCTTAGGGGTCATTGTTTTAGTATTGATCATTGGAATTCTTACATGGCTTAGATTTACATATCGTTTAGAAGATGGGGAATTGCGGATTGAATACGGCGTGTTTGTACGAAAGAAAAGATATATTCCCTTTGAAAGAATACAAAGTCTTGATTTGTCAGAAGGGATTTTACAGCGCCCATTTGGCCTAGTGAAGGTGAAAATTGAAACCGCCGGTTCAAGTGGAGAGGCAGAGGCTGTTTTAACAGCTATTTCAAAGAGTCAAGCAACTATCATTCAACAAGCTTTATCCTTCGCTAAAGATGGCACCTCAATAGACGAGCAAGAAGTGGTTAAAGATGAGAAAGAAACCATTCTTTATCAAATAACACCGAAGGAGCTTTTTCTGCTTGCATCTACGTCCGGGGGAGTAGGGGTAGTTATTTCTGCAGTTATTGCATTTATCTTTCAATTTGAGGAAATTATTCCTTATGAAAAAGTTTTCAACGGGCTGGAGAATTTTATTTCAAGTGGGGTTCTTGTTGTCAGTTTACTTGTATTTATTGGCTTTTTAGTTGCGTGGGCAGCTGCGCTGATTGGAACGATGCTTAAGTATGCTGGATTTACTGTAAAGAAGAACGAAGATGACTTCATTATTACGAGAGGGCTGCTTGAAAAAAGGCAGCTTACGATACCTTTGCATCGCATTCAGGCGATTCGAATAAGTGAAAACCTCATAAGGCAGCCATTGGGATTAAGTACAGTATATATTGAAAGTGCTGGCGGATCTGCAACTGATACAGAAAGTACTCGTGAAATGCTTGTGCCAATCGCGAAAAGGAATGTTATTACGACTATTTTATCTCCGTATTTACCTGAATATAATTTGGAGACTTCCATTTTATCTGCTCCAAGAAGATCTTTAAAACGGTATTTATTTAGAGGATTTGTATATATGCTGCCAATCATGGCTGTTTCAGTACTTTTCTTTAGGCCATGGGGGTATTTATCGCTTCTAATCGTCATCCCTGCGATGTTCCTGTCGTATTTAAAATTTATGGACGCGGGCTGGAAGGTTGATCACCAGCAGCTGACTTTGAGATACCGAACCATAATAAGAAATACGATTTTTATGAAAAGAAATCGAATTCAATCACTAGTAATGAAAGAAAGCTATTTTCAAAATAAAAATAAATTGGCTTCGATTGAAGCAACGGTGATGTCTGGTTCAGGTGGAACTGGTGGGAGAGTGGTTGATTTGGAAAAGAAGGATGTAGAAGGTATATATGAATGGTACTCGTATACAAAGTAATCGAGAAAAATTAAAAAATTATTGAATATTCTTCAATTCTTGATTCAAATCAATAAATAAAAAGGTAAAATAACCGATAGTAATAATGGACTATGTTTTAAATTGAGTTGCCCCTCCCAGATTTTTCGAATCCATTTCGGTGTAGGGGATAAGACCTAGCTGATTCCAATAACATATATAGAAAAACGGGTTGAAGTGGTATGAAAATTGAACAATGGAGTGACTGACTATGTTTAAAACAAAAAAAGGATCGACACAGCTTCAAGAGGAAAATACGGAGTTGAAAAATCGCTTAAAGACTATATTTGAAAAAGCTCAGCAAAATGAAGAATATCTTAATAGTTTTATTGAAAGCTTTAATAATGAAATAAATATTGCAATTGAACAGCATGAAATGGTGAATGGACAGCATAATATTCTTGCTGATTTAGTTGGAAAAATCATGGAGCGATTTGATAAAGTGAATGTCATAAGTCAAATGTCTTATGATAAATCCATTGGACTTCATGAAAAGGGTCAGAGCCTAATTGAATCTACAGTAGACATGGTGAAAATATCAGAAGAAGGAAGAGATTCTGTAAGTAAAGTAGAGGGTCTTATCGCAAAGCTTGGTGAACAGCTGCATGAAACCTCTGTTAAAATGAATCAATTAAATGAGCGGTCAAAAGAAATTGAAATGATTGTTAAAGTAATTAAAGAAATTGCAGACCAAACGAATCTTCTTGCACTTAATGCATCAATTGAAGCGGCACGAGCTGGAGAGCACGGGAAGGGCTTTGCTGTCGTTGCTGAAGAGGTTCGAAAGCTGGCAGAAAATACGGCGGAAAGTACGCACAATATTAGTGTGCTGACACAAAATATCCAAAAGGATATTGATGGTTCCTTGCAATCGACGAAAATGAGTACAGGACTAATTGAAGAAGGAATTCAACTAAGCACAAATACAACAAGTACGATTGATTATATTTTGTCTGTCATTAATAATGTCCAAACAGAGGTTAAGGATGTTATTAGCACCATTGAGGAGCAGCGTGACTACTCAAATGATGTAATGAATGAAATCAGAGAAACAAGATCAACTTTTGATGAAGCAAATGAAATGATTATTAAGCATATTAGTGATGCAAGTGTTGTCGATGAAAAGTTAGAAAGTGGCATCAAGCAAATAGCAGAGTTAAGCAATCGGGGAAACCGAGAACTTTGGGATGAGTATAAAGAATATAAATAATGAATTGGAAAAGGGGCTGAAAATGCCCCTTTTTATCTGAATAAAAATCCTACTAATGCTAGAATAATGATAATGCCCCATAGCAATCGTTTAGAAAGAGCGATTTCTTTTAATGAAGGACGATGGTTTCCAAAACGATTGGAAGAGGGACGGTTAAATGAAAAGGTTGGTCTTTTTTTATTCGAGAGTAAGCCAGCCCCGATTAGAAAACCAGCTAAGAGCCCAATTAAATGAGCAACTACATTAATGTTCGGCTGCAAGAAGGTCATAATTACACCGATGATAGTAATAGTTAAAATGAGCTGTGCATTTGCATAAGAAATCAAGTCTTTTCTAAACATAATGATGGCTGCGAAAAAGCCAAATAACCCAAAAATTGCCCCGCTAGCTCCAACGTGAATATAAGTTAATGGCTCGAAAAGTAATGTAGCTACATTTGCGGCCACCCCAGCAGTTACATAAACAAAGATAAACTTGCCTTTCCCTAATATCTGCTCTAGAGCAGGGCCGAATAAGACGAGTGAAAAGCTGTTAAAAAGTACATGAGAAAAGCCGCTATGCATAAAAATAGGTGTAAGCAACCGCCAGTATTCCCCTTCTACAATATATAAATTCACCCCAGCAAAATGTTCAAAGAGCCATGTGTTTGGAAGAAATGGCAGGATGGATATTAAATAAAGTACAATATGAATGAAAACAATGATAGAAACTACTGGGTAATAGCGCAGAAATTGTTTAAAGCTCTCCGTTCTAGTGAACATGTGGGTCCTCCCTGTATTAAAGGATAAGAAAGTATAACTTTGAAGTTAGAGAATTGTCTAGCTCCAGCGCCTATCGCCTATCAAACTTCAGGCCCCCTCCCTACGATAAGTCAACATCGGTTCGCTCTCGCTCACCGTGTTTCCTTTATCGAAAGAACCGGTCCTTCCAGTTTGTACGGCGATGACCAAGGCGCTTGCGCTTTTCTTTTCTCTTAATTGTTTATGCATAGAATAATTTAATTAGAAGGATGATGTCCAATGATTTCTGGTATTGGGATAGATATTGTAGAGCTTAATCGAATAAGAAAAATTTATTTAAGACAGCGAAAGTTTGTTGACAGAATATTAACCGCGAAGGAAAAGGAGATCTTTAACAGTTTGACAGAAGAAAGGCAAGCTGAGTATTTAGCCGGACGTTTTGCGGCAAAAGAAGCCTTTTCGAAAGCAGTAGGAACAGGTTTAGGCGGGAATTTGTCATTTTTAGATATTGAAATCGAAAAAGATAAGAAAGGGAAGCCGTTTATCTCTAAACCGTTTAATGAAGGTGTTCATCTTTCTATTTCCCATAGTAAAGAATATGCCGTTGCACAGGTTGTTATTGAAAAACAAGAACTGAAAGAAAAATAAAAGCTTGTCATTCCCTTTAGCATATTCTTAAAGGTTGTCTCATATATTCATAGTGCAATAGGAGAGACAAGGCTGGTTTTTTGCAACTGAAAATCTTGCCTCCATCTCCTCCACAATAAACGCGCGATCAAAGCTGATTTTTCCGTTAGGAATTGGCTTAGTGCAGTGGCTGGACAATACACTGAATCGAGACTAAAGGGGTTGAAGGAATGAGAAGAAAGTGGTTAATGCTGTTAGCCGGGCTATTGATTGTCATTGCATTGTCTGCTTGCGGAACGAAATCCCAAGAAGACGTAACGAAGGAGTTGAGCGGGAAGCTCGAGGAAATTAAAAGCTATAAGGCAAATGCGAAGATGACATTGCAGATGGGAACAGAGCCACAAACGTATGATATTGAGGTTTGGCACAAGGATCCAATGTATTATAAGGTAGATCTTAAAAATGCGCAAAAGGATCAAAGCCAAATGATTCTTCGGAATGATGAAGGCGTGTTTGTCCTTACACCTGCGCTAAATAAGAGCTTCAAGTTTCAAAGCGAGTGGCCGAAAAATAGCAGTCAGGCTTATTTATATGAATCGTTAATAAATGATATTATTGACGACAAAGAAGCCACGTTTAAAGCTACAAAACAACATTATATATTTGAAACAAAAACGAAATATCAAAATAACCAAATGCTTCCTACCCAAGAAATTACACTGAAAAAGTCAGATCTATCTCCTGTAAGTGTGAAAGTAATGGATACAGATAAAAATGCGCTTGTAACCGTTGAATTTACGGGTGTGAAATTTAATACCTCTTTAGATAAAAAAGACTTTGATATGAAAAAGAATATGACGAGTGCTCAATTAGAAGTTCCTGTCATGGGAGAAGTAGCAGATGAAGAGTTCTCAGTGAAATATCCTACTGAGTATTCAGAATATGAATTGATTGATCAAAAGGAAATAAAAACGGAAAATGGAAAGCGTGTAGTTTTAACATATGATGGTGAAAAATCATTTACACTTATTCAGGAAAAGGCAGAAGTAAGGACTGCTTCTTCATTAACATCTGTAAGTGGTGACCCTGTGGACCTAGGTTTCACGATTGGTGCTCTTTCTAATAATACAATTACTTGGACACATCAAGGAGTGGATTATTTAATTGCATCTAATGATTTAACGGACGAAGAATTAACTGCAATCGCCCGTTCCGTCCAAGGAAATACAGTAAAATAAGTATTAACTTTCAGGCTCTTTGAAAAGAGCCTTTTTTATTTGTGAATATTCAGATAAAAAATAAATTAATTTGACAAATTTATATAGAGAGTTTGATAATAGTAATATTTATGACTGTTAAAAGGATGGGGAAGTTAGTGGACAGCCAATTGGCTTATTATAGAGATACTTGGGCGGAAATAAACTTGGATCATATTTCATATAATATGGATGAAATGAAGCGGCATGTTGGTGAAGATGTGAAGGTGTTTGCAGTTGTGAAGGCTAATGCATATGGCCATGGTGACGAAGAGGTCGCTAGAGAGGCATTAAATTCAGGTGCCTCCTATTTAGCTGTTGCGTTTTTGGATGAAGCCCTTGCTCTCCGGAAAAAAGGAATAGCAGCACCTATCCTTGTGTTAGGAATATGCCGACCAGGAGACGTCAGAATTGCAGTTGAAAATCGGATTTCATTAACCGTTTTTCAACAGCGGTGGCTGTGTGAAGCAAAGGAAATCCTTCCTTCTAATGCTAGGTTAGACATCCATGTAAAGCTTGATACTGGAATGGGAAGACTAGGTGTGCGCAATAAAGACGAGCTAAAGGAGCTAGAAAGCACAATTAAAGAGGATCCTCGCTTCTGTTTAGAAGGTGTTTACACGCACTTTGCAACAGCTGATGAGCTGAATTTCGCATATTTTGAACGGCAAATGGAACGATTTCAAGAAATGATTTCCTGGTTTGAGGCAAGACCAGAATTTATCCACACAGGAAATAGTGCAGCTGCTTTAATACATTCAGAGACGCACCATAATGCAGTAAGAATGGGAATTTCTATGTATGGACTAACACCTTCACCAGAGATTGAGCCAGTGCTGCCATTTAGATTGAAGCCTGCCTTTTCTCTCCATACAAAACTTGTACATGTTAAAAAGATTAGTAAAGGAGAGAGACTTAGTTACGGTGCTACCTATGAAGCAACCGAAGATGAATGGATTGGGACTTTGCCAATTGGTTATGCTGATGGATGGATACGCAAATTACAAGGTCAAGAGGTGCTTATCGAGGGGCAAAGAGTCCCAATTGTTGGGCGAATTTGTATGGATCAATGCATGGTTAAGCTACCCGCTGAGTTACCTATAGGGACGGTAGTGACTTTGATTGGGAAGCAGGGAGAAGAGTATATTTCTGTGAATGAGGTTGCTGAAAAGCTTCATACCATTAATTATGAAATTACATGTATGGTAGCAGGAAGGATACCAAAGGTGTATAAAAAGAATGGAAAAGTTAAAAGGATTATTAACTCTTTACTGTAATTAATTTAGCTGAAAGACAGGTTTTTTACTGGAAAAATAAGATTATGCATAAAAACTTAATTTTTTAGCCGATAATACAGAAGAATTGATAAATCCTCTTTGCATAAGGCGTGTTTGATGATAATATTGAAATTGGTAGATATAAAATGGTGTGTAGTGATGGTGGAGGTGTTTGTTTGTGGCTGAGTCTAGCGCAACAACAGAGATAATGGTTAAATTACCGCAACATCTATTAACAGAGTTAGATGGTTTTGCTAAACAGGAAAACGTTAACCGGAGTGAATTCATTTATCAAGCAACCAAAATGTATTTGCGTGAACGGAAAAAGAGACAAATTCGTGAATCCATGCGTCGTGGCTATATGGAGATGGCGAAAATAAATTTGACGATTGCATCTGAAGCATTTCAAGCGGAATTCGAGGCAGAACATACAGTTGAACGTCTAGTAAGCGGAGGGTAATCCTTTGATTGTCAAACGTGGTGACGTTTATTTTGCAGACCTATCCCCAGTTGTTGGTTCAGAACAAGGTGGCGTTCGTCCAGTGCTTGTCATCCAAAACGATATCGGGAATCGGTTTAGTCCCACAGTAATTGTTGCAGCAATCACTGCTCAAATTCAAAAAGCTAAGCTGCCTACTCATGTTGAAATTGATGCGAAGCGTTATGGCTTTGAACGGGATTCGGTTATTCTTTTAGAACAAATTCGTACAATTGATAAACAGCGCTTAACCGATAAGATTACCCATCTCGATGACGAAATGATGGAAAAAGTGGATGAAGCTGTGCAGATTAGCCTTGGTCTCATCGAATTTTAATACAAAACGCTCTTGCTAAAGAGCGTTTTTATATCTTGAACAGCTAAATAGAACATTGGTTAAACAGCCACCATTTTTATAAAAAATAGATCGTCTGCCCAAGGCAAGCATAAAATGCTTGCCTTTTTTATCAGTGGTATGTTTCGAAAATTCAAATTAATTATTTTTTAATTAATTGTAAATAACAAGTTTACCCTCTGTAAAATCAGGGTACTTAATAGGCAAATTGGCATAAAAAGGTGGGTCAGTCATGAATATTTCAATTGAAACGAAAGAAAAGGATCATTTAACTACTGTAGATATTAGCGGTGAGATTGATGCATATACTGCACCTAAACTAAGGGAGTCTCTTTTTCATTTGGCAGAAAAAAAGGAATCAGTTATCATCATTAATCTTTCTGAAGTTACTTATATGGATAGTACTGGATTAGGTGTCTTTGTTGGCGTCTTTAAAAATATCCGTTCAAATAATGGACAGTTACGGCTTTTAGGGTTATCCAACCGATTAATGAGGCTTTTTGAAATCACAGGCTTGTCTACTATTATGGATATTTCCAGCAAGATTGAAGGTGAAGCTAAATGATTCAATCGTTTGATTACATAGAATTGAAAATTCCTGCTAAAGCAGAATTTTTGAGTGTCATCAGACTTACACTGTCAGGTATTGCGAGCCGAATGGGGTTTGCCTATGATGAAATTGAAGATTTAAAGATTGCTACAAGCGAGGCTTGTACAAATGCCATTCAACATGCTTATACCAATAATGAGCATGGGGAAGTGATTGTTGGCTTCGGTCTTTATGGGAACCGTTTGGAAGTAATGGTAGCAGATAATGGGAAAAGTTTTGACTTTCTATCAGCTAAGCAAGGGATTGGCCGTTATGAAGAGAATGATTCTGTTGAGTTTTTACGTGAAGGAGGTTTAGGTCTTTACTTAATAGAGTCGTTAATGGACGAGGTTCGAATTCATAACAAAGAGGGTGTGACGGTCTTCATGATCAAATACCTTGAGGGAGAGCGGGTGGAGAGGGATGTCAAGACAATCTCAAAACCAGATAACTCCTGAAGAAATTAATAGACTCATAAAGGCTTTCCAACTTGAACAAGATGAAGAGGCACAGAAATTACTTGTCCTCCATTATCGAAAGATGGTGGAGTCTATTGCGCGTAAATATTCGAAAGGGAAATCTTTTCATGAAGATATTTCTCAAGTTGGTCTAATTGGATTATTAGGGGCGATTCGAAGATATGATGAAACCTATGGGAAGAATTTTGAAGCCTTCGCAGTACCAACGATAATCGGAGAAATTAAACGTTTTTTGCGTGATAAAACTTGGAGTGTTCATGTACCTCGCAGGATAAAGGAATTGGGTCCAAAAATAAAATCGACAATTGATGAACTAACCATCCAGTTGCAGCGGTCCCCGAAAATGGCTGAAATTGCCGATGTTGTTGGTGTATCAGAAGAGGAAATATTAGAAGTAATGGAAATTAGCAAAAGCTATCATGCGCTTTCTGTAGATCATTCGATTGATGCTGATTCTGAAGGTGGGACAACAACATTACATGACATTGTAGGGAATGAAGATGAAGGCTATGAGAAAATAAACCAAATTCTTGTACTTGAAAAAATATTGCATGTACTAACTGAACGTGAAAGAAGTGTCATTCAATATACGTATATAGAGAATATGAGTCAAAAGGAAGCAGGGGAAAGACTGGCTATTTCGCAAATGCACGTATCACGCCTGCAAAGAAAGGCAATAAAAAAGTTAAGGGAAGCAATTAACGCAAAGGAAAAGAATCCAGAATAGCGTTCGTGACAGGAAGCTTATTTTTGAGCTTATCTTACAAACAAGATAAGCTTATTTGCTATTGAAGTGCGGCAGTATGAAACTCGAGCAAGATTTTGATAAGATAAGATGATGACCTAAAAAGCTGGAGGTAAAACCTTGGAGAAAATAGTAAATAGGCAAGAACAAATATTAGAGATGATTACATCGGAGCTATCCTTATCGCTAAAACAAGTGAAGAATACAATTAATCTTCTTGAAGAGGGGAATACTGTTCCATTTATTGCCCGTTATCGAAAAGAGTTAACGGGAGCTTTAGATGAGGTTCAAATTCGAGATATAATGGAACGCTGGCAGTACATACAGAATCTTGAGCAACGGAAAGAGGAAATTGTTCGATTAATCGAAGAGCAAGGGAAATTAACGGATGATTTAAATGAACAGATTCAAAAAGCGAGTAAGCTTCAAGAGTTAGAAGATTTATATCGTCCATATAAACAGAAACGCCGAACAAAGGCAACGATAGCAAAGGAAAAGGGCTTGGAACCATTTGCTGAATGGCTGCTTACTTTTCCGACTTCTCTACCAGTAAACGAGAAGGCTGCCGAATTTCTTTCTGAAGAAAAAGAAGTAGGAACGGTTGAAGAAGCTATTACAGGGGCAAAGGACATTATTGCTGAATGGGTATCGGATGATGCAGAAAGCAGGAAGTGGATTCGTCATGAAACGATAAAAACCGGAACAATCGAGTCTGCTGTTAAAGACGAAAAAAATGATGAGAAGAAAGTGTATGAAATGTATTACAGATATGAGGAGCAGCTAGCAAAAATAGTTCCGCATCGGACGTTAGCGCTTAATCGAGGAGAAAAAGAAGATATATTGCGAATAAGCGTGAAGCCGAATGTAGAGTTTATTTTAAGATATCTTCATAAAAAGTGGGTTAAAAATGAGCAATCACCCGCTGCTGTATTTGTGAAAGAAGCCTATGAGGATGGATATAAGCGTCTAATTCAGCCATCCATTGAAAGAGAAATTCGAAATGAATTAACGGAGAAAGCTGAAGAGCAGGCTATCATGATTTTCTCCGAGAATTTACGAAATTTATTATTACAGCCTCCATTAAAAGGCAAGGTGGTATTAGCTGTTGACCCTGCCTATCGAACAGGTTGCAAGCTAGCAGTTGTGGATGAAACAGGAAAGGTTCTTAAAATATCTGTGATTTATCCACATCCGCCTGTCTCGAAAACGAAAGAGGCCAAATCACAAATTATTAATTTATTAAAGACATTTAAGGTGGAAATGGTTGCCATTGGTAATGGAACGGCTTCAAGGGAAACAGAACAGTTTATTTCAGATATTTTGAAAGAACTAAATGAAGAAATTTTCTATCTCATTGTAAATGAGGCTGGAGCGAGTGTTTATTCCGCATCAGATCTAGCGAGAGAGGAATTTCCTGAGCTGCAGGTGGAAGAAAGAAGTGCGGTTTCAATTGCCCGCAGACTTCAAGACCCATTGGCAGAGCTCGTAAAAATTGATCCTAAGTCTGTTGGTGTAGGGCAGTACCAGCATGATGTTTCCCAAAAAAAATTAACCGAATCATTAAGCTTTGTTGTTGAGACAGCAGTTAACCAGGTTGGTGTCAACGTAAATACAGCTTCGTCATCGTTACTTCAGTATGTTGCTGGATTGTCTAAAGCGGTTGCCAATAACATCGTGAAAAAGCGTGAGGAAGAGGGCAAATTCTCGAATCGGAAACAACTAAAGAAAATTCCTAGACTTGGTGCTAAAACGTACGAGCAAGCCATCGGTTTCTTGCGAATCATAGATGGAACAGAGCCGTTGGATCGTACAGGTATCCACCCGGAAAGTTATCCTGAAGTAATGAAACTGCTTAATAATTTTGGTTTTACAACAGCTGATTTAGGGAGTCCAGCTTTAAGGGAATCACTTTCTGGATTGAATGTTGCACAGTTATCGGAAGAGTTAGGGATTGGGGAATTAACGTTAAAGGATATTATTGATGCACTTGTAAGACCTGAAAGGGATCCCCGTGATGATTTGCCTAAACCTTTATTAAAGCAGGATGTCCTTAAGCTTGAAGATTTAAATCTCGGAATGGAGCTTCAAGGTACCGTCAGAAACGTAGTAGATTTCGGTGCATTTGTTGATATTGGAGTAAAGCAGGATGGACTTGTTCATATATCAAAATTAAGCCGAAAATTCGTCAAGCATCCTCTTGACGTCGTTTCAGTAGGCGACGTAGTTACCGTATGGGTTGATTCTGTTGATAAAAATAAAGGAAGAGTATCATTAACAATGCTCCCGCCAAATGAATAAAAAAATTGTTGAGGCTTAAACAATAGCCAAGCCCTTGCAGGTGGAAATATTTCACTTTGCAAGGGCTTTTTCCATTCTTGTAGGTGGTGGGCAAGCCGCTTCCGCCTTTCTAATTGTCTAGCTACGGTGGCTAGGGGCTCGAGGTCATAAGCCAACTCGTCAAGAAGGTTAAAGAACAACCTTCCTGCCGATTTGTCTTATGCTTGTCGGGGGTGAACAAGCTACCTCCGCATTTCGTGATGTCTAGCTCCAGCACCTATCGCCTATCAAACTTCAGGTCCCCTCCCTACGATAAGTCGACATCAATTCGCTATCGCTCATTGTGTCTCCTATATCTCAGTCACGGCCCTTCCAGTTTGTACGGCGATGATCAAGGTGCTTCCGCCTTTCTATGAGCAGTGTTTTTTTCTGTAGAAAAACCAGCATTGGTTTAACAATTTTATTTGATTACGATCTTTTTCGTAGAAAGCACGTTGGATTTGATTTTGAAACCATACAGGCATATGAGTACCTCCTCAGATCAAAAGGTATATATAATGTATGCTATAATAGGTTGTCATGTTGACAATATTTCTTAGGGGTAAGAGGAAGATGGATGATTTAGAGTTACAAAGACTGGTTGAAGAAATTTCTTTAGTGGAATTTGGTAAACCATTTCGACATAAGGCTTACTTTAATTCAAGACTTAAAACAACTGGCGGACGATATATGTTGAGTACCCATCATGTAGAAATAAATCGAAAATATTTAGAGCAGCTAGGGTATCAAGAGTTATGTGGCATTATAAAGCATGAACTTTGTCACTATCATTTGCATATAGAGGGAAAAGGGTATAAACACCAGGATCGAGATTTCAAGATATTAATGAAAGCTGTTGGAGCTCCTCGTTTTTGCTCACCACTGCCAGGGGATAATCGGAGGAATGGAGATAAGAAGATTATTATCTATTCTTGTAAGAACTGTGGGCAAGAGTATCATAGAAGAAGAAATATAAATACACAAAAATACGTTTGCGGAAAGTGCAGGGGAAAATTAGTTAAGAAGAATGAAGGGAAAATATAAAAGGTTTGTCTTTTAGATAAGGTGCTACTAAAAGGGTTATTTTTTTGAAAAACATTCTTGACTTTTAATAGGCAGGTTTTTATAATAGGAAGAGTCAAAAAGATGATATGTACTATTCCGCAGTAGCTCAGTGGTAGAGCTATCGGCTGTTAACCGATCGGTCGTAGGTTCGAGTCCTACCTGCGGAGCCATTTTTATTTTGGGGAAGTACTCAAGAGGCTGAAGAGGCGCCCCTGCTAAGGGTGTAGGTCGCGTAAGCGGCGCGAGGGTTCAAATCCCTCCTTCTCCGCCAGCGAAATTTTAATGTGGCCCGTTGGTCAAGCGGTTAAGACACCGCCCTTTCACGGCGGTAACACGGGTTCGAATCCCGTACGGGTCATCCATAGGTTTTCGGTAATTTGTATTAATTGAAAATGCAATGGAATGACAATTTTGGTCCGGTAGTTCAGTTGGTTAGAATGCCTGCCTGTCACGCAGGAGGTCGCGGGTTCGAGTCCCGTCCGGACCGCCATTTTTGTTTTGAGAATATTATTGGGCTATAGCCAAGCGGTAAGGCATCGCACTTTGACTGCGACATGCGTTGGTTCGAATCCAGCTAGCCCAGCCATTTTTTTATTTAGAGCCATTAGCTCAGTCGGTAGAGCATCTGACTTTTAATCAGAGGGTCGAAGGTTCGAGTCCTTCATGGCTCACCATTTATAATATGCGGGTGTGGCGGAATTGGCAGACGCACTAGACTTAGGATCTAGCGCCGCAAGGCGTGGGGGTTCGACTCCCTTCACCCGCATGATTGATTATTGACTTTTTTATAAAATATTGATACGATTAACTTTGTCGCTATTTAAATGCGGTCGTGGCGGAATGGCAGACGCGCTAGGTTGAGGGCCTAGTGGGGGCAACCCCGTGGAGGTTCAAGTCCTCTCGGCCGCACCAAAAAATATATTGACAACTAAATTGATTTAATATATGATATAAAAGTTGCTTTAATAAATGCGCCCGTAGCTCAATTGGATAGAGCGTCTGACTACGGATCAGAAGGTTATGGGTTCGACTCCTTTCGGGCGCGCCATTTATAATATAAGAATTCGGAAGTTAGAAGCAGGGATGAAATAAACTTTCCTCTTCGACCTCTTAATCTAATCCGGGAAGTAGCTCAGCTTGGTAGAGCACTTGGTTTGGGACCAAGGGGTCGCAGGTTCGAATCCTGTCTTCCCGACCATTCGATTTCATTTATAAATAATAATGCGGGTGTAGTTTAGTGGTAAAACCACAGCCTTCCAAGCTGTTGTCGAGGGTTCGATTCCCTTCACCCGCTCCAAAAGTTGCTCTTTGAAAACTGAACGAACAAAAAACGTCAACGTTAATTCAAGTTTTAAAACTTAAGAGCTAATCTTACTCTTTATTGGAGAGTTTGATCCTGGCTCAGGACGAACGCTGGCGGCGTGCCTAATACATGCAAGTCGAGCGAATCTGAGGGAGCTTGCTCCCAAAGATTAGCGGCGGACGGGTGAGTAACACGTGGGCAACCTGCCTGTAAGACTGGGATAACTTCGGGAAACCGGAGCTAATACCGGATAATCCTTTTCTACTCATGTAGAAAAGCTGAAAGATGGCTTCGGCTATCACTTACAGATGGGCCCGCGGCGCATTAGCTAGTTGGTGAGGTAACGGCTCACCAAGGCGACGATGCGTAGCCGACCTGAGAGGGTGATCGGCCACACTGGGACTGAGACACGGCCCAGACTCCTACGGGAGGCAGCAGTAGGGAATCTTCCGCAATGGACGAAAGTCTGACGGAGCAACGCCGCGTGAGTGATGAAGGTTTTCGGATCGTAAAACTCTGTTGTTAGGGAAGAACAAGTACCGTTCGAATAGGGCGGTACCTTGACGGTACCTAACCAGAAAGCCACGGCTAACTACGTGCCAGCAGCCGCGGTAATACGTAGGTGGCAAGCGTTGTCCGGAATTATTGGGCGTAAAGCGCGCGCAGGTGGTTTCTTAAGTCTGATGTGAAAGCCCCCGGCTCAACCGGGGAGGGTCATTGGAAACTGGGAGACTTGAGTGCAGAAGAGGAAAGTGGAATTCCAAGTGTAGCGGTGAAATGCGTAGAGATTTGGAGGAACACCAGTGGCGAAGGCGACTTTCTGGTCTGTAACTGACACTGAGGCGCGAAAGCGTGGGGAGCGAACAGGATTAGATACCCTGGTAGTCCACGCCGTAAACGATGAGTGCTAAGTGTTAGAGGGTTTCCGCCCTTTAGTGCTGCAGCAAACGCATTAAGCACTCCGCCTGGGGAGTACGGCCGCAAGGCTGAAACTCAAAGGAATTGACGGGGGCCCGCACAAGCGGTGGAGCATGTGGTTTAATTCGAAGCAACGCGAAGAACCTTACCAGGTCTTGACATCCTCTGACAATCCTAGAGATAGGACGTTCCCCTTCGGGGGACAGAGTGACAGGTGGTGCATGGTTGTCGTCAGCTCGTGTCGTGAGATGTTGGGTTAAGTCCCGCAACGAGCGCAACCCTTGATCTTAGTTGCCAGCATTCAGTTGGGCACTCTAAGGTGACTGCCGGTGACAAACCGGAGGAAGGTGGGGATGACGTCAAATCATCATGCCCCTTATGACCTGGGCTACACACGTGCTACAATGGATGGTACAAAGGGCTGCAAGACCGCGAGGTTTAGCCAATCCCATAAAACCATTCTCAGTTCGGATTGCAGGCTGCAACTCGCCTGCATGAAGCCGGAATCGCTAGTAATCGCGGATCAGCATGCCGCGGTGAATACGTTCCCGGGCCTTGTACACACCGCCCGTCACACCACGAGAGTTTGTAACACCCGAAGTCGGTGGGGTAACCGCAAGGAGCCAGCCGCCTAAGGTGGGACAGATGATTGGGGTGAAGTCGTAACAAGGTAGCCGTATCGGAAGGTGCGGCTGGATCACCTCCTTTCTAAGGATGAAATGAAGTCTAACTTCATTAAAAGACGTTTCATTGTTCGTTCAGTTTTGAGAGAGTAATCTCTCATATTATTTTGCTCCTGCGCCGCAGTAGTTCGAGGAAGATAAACCTCAGCTCGTCGCAAGGCAGCATGATGAATAGCTACGAAGCTTAATCACGTTGTGATTGAAATCAGTAGCCTTGTTCTTTGAAAACTAGATAATGCAATAAAGAAGATAACCGAGTAATCGCCATCTTAGTTTTTTCTCTTATATTGAGTTTTTAAAACCAAGTAAGAGTGTAAACCATGAGGGCAATGAGCAACAAGCAGATCAAGGAAGCGACCGAGCGAGCACCGGAACGTACTCAGTACGTGAGGAGCACAGCGAGAGAGCTGACGCCGAGATGCGCAGTTGATCATTGACCGAAGTAGGTTAAGTTAGAAAGGGCGCACGGTGAATGCCTAGGCACTAGGAGCCGATGAAGGACGGGACTAACACCGATATGCTTCGGGGAGCTGTAAGTAAGCTTTGATCCGGAGATTTCCGAATGGGGGAACCCTCTATCCGTAATGGGATAGAATCTTTACCTGAATACATAGGGTATTGAAGGCAGACCCGGGGAACTGAAACATCTAAGTACCCGGAGGAAGAGAAAGCAAACGCGATTCCCTGAGTAGCGGCGAGCGAAACGGGATTAGCCCAAACCAAGAGGCTTGCCTCTTGGGGTTGTAGGACACTCTACACGGAGTTACAA
The DNA here is from genome assembly GCF_001420595.1 of Cytobacillus solani. Taxonomy (GTDB): domain Bacteria; phylum Bacillota; class Bacilli; order Bacillales; family Cytobacillaceae; genus Cytobacillus; species Cytobacillus solani. Next base: position 181,363 of record NZ_LJIX01000006.1, read on the forward strand.
AGGAACGAGGTAAATGAACAGGTCTGGAAAGGCCGGCCAGAGAAGGTAAAAGCCCTGTAGTTGAAACTTCGTTCCCTCCAGAGTGGATCCTGAGTACGGCGGGACACGAGAAATCCCGTCGGAAGCAGGGAGGACCATCTCCCAAGGCTAAATACTCCCTAGTGACCGATAGTGAACCAGTACCGTGAGGGAAAGGTGAAAAGCACCCCGGAAGGGGAGTGAAAGAGATCCTGAAACCGTGTGCCTACAAGTAGTCAGAGCCCGTTTATGGGTGATGGCGTGCCTTTTGTAGAATGAACCGGCGAGTTACGATTACATGCGAGGTTAAGTTGAATAGACGGAGCCGCAGCGAAAGCGAGTCTGAATAGGGCGAATGAGTATGTGGTCGTAGACCCGAAACCAGGTGATCTACCCATGTCCAGGTTGAAGTTCAGGTAACACTGAATGGAGGACCGAACCCACGCACGTTGAAAAGTGCGGGGATGAGGTGTGGGTAGCGGAGAAATTCCAATCGAACTTGGAGATAGCTGGTTCTCTCCGAAATAGCTTTAGGGCTAGCCTCATGTAGAAAGAGTCTTGGAGGTAGAGCACTGTTTGGACTAGGGGCCCCCATCGGGTTACCGAATTCAGACAAACTCCGAATGCCAAAGACTTATCCATGGGAGTCAGACTGCGAGTGATAAGATCCGTAGTCAAGAGGGAAACAGCCCAGACCACCAGCTAAGGTCCCAAAGTATACGTTAAGTGGAAAAGGATGTGGAGTTGCTTAGACAACCAGGATGTTGGCTTAGAAGCAGCCACCATTTAAAGAGTGCGTAATAGCTCACTGGTCGAGTGACTCTGCGCCGAAAATGTACCGGGGCTAAACGTATCACCGAAGCTGTGGATGGACATCTACGATGTCCGTGGTAGGAGAGCGTTCTAAGGGCGTTGAAGCTAGACCGCAAGGACTGGTGGAGCGCTTAGAAGTGAGAATGCCGGTATGAGTAGCGAAAGATGGGTGAGAATCCCATCCACCGAATGCCTAAGGTTTCCTGAGGAAGGCTCGTCCGCTCAGGGTTAGTCGGGACCTAAGCCGAGGCTGAAAAGCGTAGGCGATGGACAACAGGTTGATATTCCTGTACCACCAAACTCCGTTTGAGCAATGGGGGGACGCAGGAGGATAGGGTAAGCGCACTGCTGGATATGTGCGTCTAAGCAGTTAGGCTGCAAGCGAGGAAAATCCCGTTTGCGTGAAGGCTGAGCTGTGACAGCGAGGGAAATATAGTACCGAAGTTCCTGATTCCACACTGCCAAGAAAAGCCTCTAGTGAGGATAAGGTGCCCGTACCGCAAACCGACACAGGTAGGCGAGGAGAGAATCCTAAGGTGAGCGAGAGAACTCTCGTTAAGGAACTCGGCAAAATGACCCCGTAACTTCGGGAGAAGGGGTGCTTTTTAGGGTGAATAGCCCTGAAAAGCCGCAGTGAATAGGCCCAGGCGACTGTTTAGCAAAAACACAGGTCTCTGCGAAGCCGCAAGGCGAAGTATAGGGGCTGACGCCTGCCCGGTGCTGGAAGGTTAAGAGGAGGGGTTAGCTTACGCGAAGCTCTGAATTGAAGCCCCAGTAAACGGCGGCCGTAACTATAACGGTCCTAAGGTAGCGAAATTCCTTGTCGGGTAAGTTCCGACCCGCACGAAAGGCGTAACGATCTGGGCACTGTCTCAACGAGAGACTCGGTGAAATTATAGTACCTGTGAAGATGCAGGTTACCCGCGACAGGACGGAAAGACCCCGTGGAGCTTTACTGTAGCCTGATATTGAATTTCGGTACAGCTTGTACAGGATAGGTAGGAGCCTTGGAAGCCGGAGCGCCAGCTTCGGTGGAGGCATCGGTGGGATACTACCCTGGCTGTATTGAAATTCTAACCCATGCCCCTGATCGGGGCAGGAGACAGTGTCAGGTGGGCAGTTTGACTGGGGCGGTCGCCTCCTAAAAAGTAACGGAGGCGCCCAAAGGTTCCCTCAGAATGGTTGGAAATCATTCGAAGAGTGTAAAGGCATAAGGGAGCTTGACTGCGAGACCTACAAGTCGAGCAGGGACGAAAGTCGGGCTTAGTGATCCGGTGGTTCCGCATGGAAGGGCCATCGCTCAACGGATAAAAGCTACCCCGGGGATAACAGGCTTATCTCCCCCAAGAGTCCACATCGACGGGGAGGTTTGGCACCTCGATGTCGGCTCATCGCATCCTGGGGCTGTAGTCGGTCCCAAGGGTTGGGCTGTTCGCCCATTAAAGCGGTACGCGAGCTGGGTTCAGAACGTCGTGAGACAGTTCGGTCCCTATCCGTCGTGGGCGCAGGAAATTTGAGAGGAGCTGTCCTTAGTACGAGAGGACCGGGATGGACGCACCGCTGGTGTACCAGTTGTTCTGCCAAGAGCATCGCTGGGTAGCTATGTGCGGAAGGGATAAGTGCTGAAAGCATCTAAGCATGAAGCCCCCCTCGAGATGAGATTTCCCATAGCGTCAAGCTAGTAAGACCCCTGAAAGATGATCAGGTTGATAGGTTTGAGGTGGAAGCGTGGTGACGCGTGGAGCTGACAAATACTAATCGGTCGAGGACTTAACCATAAATGATTACTCAACTTCTTCTTTAGCATTATCTAGTTTTGAGGGAACAAACCTCATCATAAATAGGTCTAGTGGCGATAGCGAGAAGGTCACACCCGTTCCCATCCCGAACACGGCAGTTAAGCTTCTCAGCGCCAATGGTAGTTAGGGGCTGTCCCCTTGTGAGAGTAGGACGTCGCTAGGCTGTTTAACTAATATAAAATATTATTGTCGCGGGGTGGAGCAGTTCGGTAGCTCGTCGGGCTCATAACCCGAAGGTCGCAGGTTCAAATCCTGTCCCCGCAATCTGGTCCGGTAGTTCAGTTGGTTAGAATGCCTGCCTGTCACGCAGGAGGTCGCGGGTTCGAGTCCCGTCCGGACCGCCATTATACACAAAAGTTAAGTGCGAAACATTGTTTCGTCTTTTTTTTTGTCTATTTTTATCCATGCTTTTTTGCTCAGTAACAAAAAATCATGTAGACTATACATATAATAGATACTCCTTAGGATCCATCCTAAGGTTTTTTTGTCCAGAATAAGAAGATCGGACTTTTATCTAAAGTTGATTCTTTTCTAGTAAGGTTTTTTAATAAAGGATAGCTATGTAAATGAACACTGTTGAAAACAGTCTTTTGAAAAAAGGGACTTAAATGAAAATAAAGGTGAGTAATTAATATGAAGCAATTTGAGTTTATCTCGAACCAGCCCGAAGAAACAATGGATTTTTCTAAACGGCTTGCAGAATTTTTAAAGCCTGGCGATGTAATTGCTTTAGAAGGCGATCTTGGTGCAGGAAAAACGACGTTTACAAAAGGGCTGGCTCTTGGTTTAGATATCAAAAGAAACGTGAATAGCCCTACCTTTACAATTATTAAGGAGTATCAAGGAAGAATGCCTCTTTATCATATGGATGTATATCGAGTCGAGGATTCATTTGAAGATTTAGGGTTCGATGAATACTTCGAGGGAAATGGAATTACAGTTGTTGAGTGGGCTCATTTAATAGAGGAACAGCTTCCACAGGAATTATTAATGATATCTTTGTTTTTAGGAGAAAATGGAGCAAGAAAAATTGTAGTAACCCCTAAAGGTGAAAGATATGAGGAATTATGTAAGGAGTTTTTTATATGAAGTTGCTTTCGATCGATACGTCTAATTATTCATTAGGTGTGGCTTTATTAGATGGAAATCAAGTGATAGGTGAATATATAACAAATATAAAGAAAAATCACTCTGTACGCGTAATGCCTGCAATTGAAGCATTGATGAAAGACTGTGATGTGAAGCCAAGTGATCTTTCAAAGATTGTTGTTGCTAAAGGCCCGGGCTCGTATACTGGGGTTCGAATTGGTGTGACTATTGCAAAGACGTTAGCATGGACATTGAATATCCCTTTGACAGGCGTTTCGAGCTTAGAGGTATTAGCAGCATCTGCAGGCCGTTATTTCGAAGGTGTGATCTCTCCCGTATTTGATGCACGCAGAGGTCAAATATATACGGGTCTCTATCAATTCAGTGAGGGGAACTTAATCACAAAGAATAAAGATCAGCTGGTATTATCTAAGGACTGGGCTGCTGAACTGAAAGAGAGAAGTGATAAGGTTCTTTTTATTGGGAACGATTTGCCTCTTCATCGAAAAACATTTGAAGAAATAATTGGAACACAAGCCGTTTTTGCTGAAATAACGGAGCATAATCCTCGACCTGCTGAGCTTGCATTATTGGGCAGGGATAAGGAAGCTGAAGATATACATTCTTTTGTTCCTAATTACATCCGTTTAGCAGAAGCGGAAGCTAATTGGATCAAAGCGAATAAAGAGAAGATAAGGAAGTAGCAGTATGAATAAGTCTTTAACCTTCCGATTTATGGATATAAATGATGTAGATGACATTCTAAAAATTGAGCATGAATCTTTTACCCTTCCATGGAGCAGAGAGGCATTTCTAAATGAGTTAACGACAAATCAATATGCTTTGTATTTAGGTTTAGAAGAAGACGGGAAAGTCATAGGCTATTGTGGTGTATGGATTGTTGTGGATGAAGCGCAAATTACAAATGTTGCTATTTTGCCGGAGTTTCGAGGAAGGAAGCTGGGAGAGGCATTAATGAGACAAGTGATGGAAATTGCCTCAGAGAGAGGAGCGAGGACGATGTCGCTCGAGGTGCGTGTATCCAATTCGATTGCCCAGTCCCTCTATCGAAAGCTTGGATTTCAAAATGGCGGAATTAGAAAGAACTACTATTCGGATAATCAAGAAGATGCTTTAGTAATGTGGGTGAATTTATGACAAACAAAGATCAATTAATCATGGGAATTGAAACAAGCTGTGATGAAACGGCAGTTGCAATCATTAAAAATGGAAGAGAAATTGCTGCAAATGTAGTAGCCTCTCAAATTGAAAGCCACAAAAGATTCGGCGGTGTTGTTCCAGAGATTGCTTCTCGTCATCATGTAGAGCAAATTACGATTGTACTAGAAGAAGCGCTAAATCAGGCAAATATCAGTTACGAAGATTTAAGTGCCATTGCCGTTACAGAAGGACCTGGATTAGTTGGGGCATTATTAGTGGGGGTAAATGCGGCAAAGGCCGTTGCTTTTGCTCATGGGATTCCGTTAGTGGGGGTTCATCATATAGCTGGACATATTTATGCGAATCGGCTTGTAAGAGAGATGGTATTTCCTTTGCTCTCACTTGTTGTTTCGGGTGGACATACAGAACTTGTGTATATGAAAGAGCATGGCCATTTTGAAGTCATAGGTGAAACTAGGGATGATGCTGCTGGAGAAGCCTATGATAAAGTTGCAAGAACTTTAAGTCTTCCCTATCCAGGAGGGCCTCATATTGATCGGTTAGCACAGGAAGGAGAACCTTCTATTTCATTGCCTCGTGCATGGCTGGAGGAAGGCTCCTATGATTTCAGCTTCAGTGGATTAAAGTCAGCAGTTATTAACACTGTCCACAATGCTGAACAAAGAGGGGACCAGATTAAGCCTGAGGATTTGGCAGCAAGCTTTCAACAAAGTGTGATTGATGTACTGGTAACAAAAACAAGTAAGGCTGCAAAAGAATATAACGTGAAACAGGTACTATTAGCTGGTGGTGTAGCAGCTAATAAAGGTTTGCGTACAGCTTTACAGGAAGAGTTTACTAAGCTTCCTAAATGTGAGCTAGTTATCCCGCCGTTATCCCTATGTACAGACAATGCGGCAATGATCGCTGCTGCAGGCAGTGTTTTATTTGAAAAAGGGATACAATCAACTATGGCTTTGAATGCAAATCCAGGTCTCGATATTACTATCCACAATTAAGGAACAGCTAGGAAGAAGTCCTCATTGGAAAATGGGGACTTTCTTGTGGATAAATAGAAAAATCAGATAATTTCTGTGGGAATTGTGGATAATAAGGCTGTTTGTTGTGGATAATGTGGAAAAGTCTGTGGAAGTCTTTCATTTCAGGCTATATTTTGTGAATAGTTTTGTGGACAAAAAAGGAACAAAGGATGTACATATCCCCAGTTCCTTTTTCTTATGTCTAGATTCAGCGCCTATCGCCTATCAAACTTCAGGTCCCCTCCCTACGATAAGTCAAGGCCCTTCCAGTTTGTACGGCGATGATCAAGGCGCTTCCGCTTTTCTTAATCTGCTAATTCGGTCCATTCTTCGACCAGTTCGTCTAATTTACCTTTTGCCTCATTGTTTTTATTCGTAATCTCCAGTACTTTTTCATGATCTTGATAAACCTCAGGCTCACATAATTGCTGCTCATATTCAGATATTTGAACTTCTAATTCTCCGATTTGCTTTTCTACTTCTTCTAATCTTCTTTGGCGTTGCCTTTCCATTTTTTTTGCTTCTTTATCAAGCTGATAGCTGGTTTTTTCCTGATTAGGCTGATTTGATGCTGAATGATTTTGTACGGTATCTAATGCCTTCAATTCTTCTTGCTCTTGCTTCTTTTCAATATAATAATCATAATCACCAAGGTACTCAGTTGCGCCACTCTTGCTCAGCTCAATCACTTTTGTTGTAATACGGTTAATAAAGTAGCGGTCATGAGAAACGAAAAGGATAGTCCCAGGATAATCGATAAGTGCGTTTTCTAATATTTCTTTACTATCTAAATCAAGATGGTTAGTAGGCTCGTCCAGAATCAAAAAATTTGCTTGTTGCATCATTAACTTAGCTAGTGCTAGACGAGCTTTTTCTCCTCCGCTTAAGGTAGATACATTCTTTAATACATCATCACCAGAGAAAAGGAAATTCCCTAACACAGTTCGGATATCCTTCTCAGGCTTAAGTGGAAATTCGTCCCATAGCTCATTTAAAACTCGCTTATTCGATGATAGTTCGGCTTGTTCCTGATCGTAGTATCCGATGGAAACATTTGATCCATAATGAAAATGACCTGAAATAGGTGACAATCTATCAATGATTGTTTTTAATAGAGTAGATTTTCCAACCCCATTTGGTCCCACAAGGGCAATGCTTTCCCCTCTAGTAATCCGGAAGGAAATACTGTTTGAAATCTCTTCTCCATGATAACCAATAGCGATTGAGTCAGCCTTTAATACATCATTTCCCGATTGTCTATCAATTTGGAAGCCAAAAGAGGCAGATTTTTCATCTCCTAGGGGCCTGTCCATTACTTCCATTTTTTCAAGCTGCTTGCGGCGGCTCTGAGCTCTTTTTGTTGTGGAAGCTCGTGCAAGATTTCGTTGAATGAAATCCTGAAGCTTTGCTACTTCCTCCTGCTGTTTTTCATATTCTTTCATTTCACGTTCAAAATTTGCTGCCTTTTGGTCGAGGTAGGCACTGTAATTCCCTGTATATTTACGAATTTGAAGTCTTGATAGTTCGTATACTTGTGAAACCACTTTATCTAAAAAATAACGATCATGTGAGACAATTAATATGGCCCCGTCGTATCCTTGTAAATATTGCTCTAACCACGTTAGAGTATCGATATCTAAATGATTGGTAGGCTCATCCAGGATTAAAATATCGGGTTTTGTTAATAATAGTTTTCCGAGAGCAAGTCTTGTTTTCTGCCCTCCGCTTAATGTTGATACTTTTGTATCGTAGCTAAAGGAATGGAAATTTAAGCCGTGGAGAACTGAACGGATGTCTGACTCGTATTGATAGCCGCCTTCTTCTTTAAATTGAACTTGACGTTTATCATATTCGGACAAAATTCGCTCATATTCCTGCTGATTTCCCATAGCTTCGGGATCAGACATACGTTCTTCAAGCCTGCGTAATTCTTTTTCTTGGGTTTGAAAATGCGCAAATACTGTTAACATTTCATTCCAAATGGATTGTTCAGATTCTAAGCCTGTATTTTGAGCTAGGTAACCTATTTTTACATCCTTAGGCTTAATTATTTCTCCGGACTCATAAGACATTTGCCCTGCAATAATTTTTAGTAGAGTAGATTTACCAGCTCCATTACGGCCTACAAGGGCAATTCGATCTCTTGTTTGTACTTCTAGCTTTATATTCGATAAAATAGGATCAGCACCAAAATTTTTCATTAATTGATTTACTTGTAATAAAATCATTTTTTTCACCTCTATATTCTAGAGTTAGTGTAACTCATTCATATATGATGGGCAATAACCGATACATTTTGCGTAAGTGAATGGTTGTACAAATTGCATACAAATGGATAAAAATAGTGTATCATTTTGTAGAGAGGTGTATGTACATGACAGATTTTACTCATTTTAATCAAGAGGGCCGAGCAAAAATGGTTGACGTTAGTGATAAGCCTGAAACTGTCCGAACAGCGATTGCTCACTCAAGTATTATTGTAAATAAAGAAATATATGAAAAAATTACTTCTAATAAAATGAAAAAAGGGGATGTCCTTGCAGTCGCTCAAGTTGCAGGAGTGATGGCATGCAAGAAAACCTGGGAAATCATCCCGATGTGTCACCCTATTCCGCTAACTGGTGTGGATATTTCCTTCTCATGGGTAATGGATCAAGAGGAATATACCCTATTAATTACGGCATCAGCTAAAACAAAAGGAAACACTGGCGTTGAGATGGAAGCGCTCACAGCGGCATCTGTCTGTGCTTTGACCGTTTATGATATGTGTAAAGCGGTTGATAAGGGAATGATCATTGGCAGAACGTATTTAGTTGAAAAAACAGGCGGTAAAAATGGAGACTTTAAAAGAGACACTAAATAATGTAACTTTGGGAGAGTGGATGAATAATGGCGAATGAATCAGTGAAAATTCCGCAAGCAACTGCAAAAAGGCTCCCTTTGTACTATCGATTTCTAAAAAATTTACATTCCTCTGGCAAGCAAAGGGTATCATCAGCTGAGCTAAGTGAGGCAGTAAAGGTGGACTCTGCCACCATTCGCAGGGATTTTTCCTACTTTGGGGCATTGGGGAAAAAGGGATACGGGTATAATGTCAATTATTTGCTTACATTTTTCCGGAAGACATTAGACCAGGATGAACTGACAAAGGTGGCATTAATCGGAGTAGGAAATTTAGGCACTGCTTTTCTGAATTATAACTTTTTGAAAAATAATAATACAAAAATTGAAGTTGCTTTTGATGTAGACGTAAATAAAGTCGGTTCAAAAATTGGGGAAGTTCCCGTTTTTCATATGGATGATTTAGAAAAAGTAATTAAAGAACACAATATTCAAGTGGCGATATTAACCGTTCCTGCACCTGCTGCTCAATCAATCGCTGACCGGATTGTTCAGGGAAGTGTAAATGGAATTTTGAATTTTACACCAGCTAGGCTATCTGTCCCATCGACAATAAGAATTCATCATATTGATTTAGCTGTAGAGCTTCAGTCTCTTATTTATTTCTTAAAGCATTACCCGACAGAAAGTGAAAAAGAAGAATAAAATATTAAAGTAAATGAGCCTCTCAAAATGGAGGCTCATTTATTTTTTAGGCTATTTTTTAATTTGAAATGAAAAGCAACCATGCGCAGACCGCCGCCTAAGTCAAAGGTTGCAATAATAATTAGAAATACAGTGAAAATTCCCCATCCTTGTTCCCTTTGTATGTTTTGAATGGCGATGTATGTAAAGAGGAGACCGAGAATAATATAGATAATGCCTGAAAATAATGGTGACCTTCTCATATAAATCCTCCAATAAAAGATTGTATTTTTTCTATTTTTTCCAGCCAGTTTTCTATTGGCTCCTTATTAAGCTGCAGAATAACAACAAGTGTATTCATTGTCACGTGAGCGAAGATCGGTACAATAATCCGCTTTGTTTTTACATAAAGAAAAGCAAACGTAAATCCCATCGCAGAATATAAAAGCGTATGTTCAATCTCTGCATGTGCTAGGGCAAAAATGACAGAGCTGATTAATGCTGATAAAAAGAAGTTCAATCGTTTATGCAGGGATCCAAAAATGATTTTTCGAAAAACGATTTCTTCTAATATAGGTCCGATGATGGAACTGACGATTATTACGGCCGGGAAGGTTTGGATAAGCATCAGGATGTCCTGTGTATTTTCGGACCCCATTTCAATGCCAACCATGTTTTCGATACTTGCCGCCATTATTTGGGCGAAATAGGCTAGGAAGATCCCTCCAACTGCCCATGCGATAGAAGTTGGAACAGAAGAAGCATCCCGCAATTCCCGGACTGTTTTCATTTCTTTCCGTAATAGCACAAGAGTAATAATGAAGGTAATTGAAAAGCTAATGACAATCCAATAGGGTACAGAAAGTACTTGCATGTCTTTAGGACTTTTGCCAAAAAAAGTACCGGTAAACATGAGAAGTGGAACGCCTATAATCGATGAAAATTGCATGGCTATATATGCAATAAGAATGATCCAGTATTCTTTTTTCAATGTATTGTCTCCTTCTAATAGGTTGGTTGGCCGAGGTGATTATTCACTCGCTTCTCTACCATCTTTCATTTTACTCATAATTAGCTTCTAGTTTCAAATAGAACAGTTCGATAGTCATAACTATTGCAAAATAATACTTCGATTGAAGCAAATTTTGGCTATGAATATTTTTTGTAAAAATTTGAGCTTCACCCTTGCAAATAGTGTTCGTTTTCTTTAATATAATAATTGTGTTAGCACTCGGATGGATAGAGTGCTAATAAAAAATATTACATATAAATTGAGGAGGTTGTTTCACTTGTTAAAGCCACTAGGTGATCGAATTATTATCGAGCTTGTTGAAACTGAAGAAAAAACTGCAAGCGGCATCGTTTTGCCGGACACTGCTAAAGAAAAGCCTCAAGAAGGTAAAGTTGTTGCTGTAGGAACTGGCCGCGTTCTTGAAAATGGTGAGCGTGTAGCCCTTGAAGTTGCTAACGGCGACCGTATCATCTTCTCAAAATATGCTGGAACAGAAGTGAAATACGAAGGCAAAGAATACTTGATTTTACGTGAAAATGATATTCTTGCTATTATCGGTTAATAAACAATACTCAGATAGATTCTAAAAGATAACTTTTCATAATTCTAGAGGAGGTTTTTACAAATGGCAAAAGAGATCAAATTTAGTGAAGATGCTCGCCGTGCGATGCTACGCGGTGTAGATACCCTTGCAGATGCAGTAAAAGTAACTCTTGGACCAAAAGGACGCAACGTGGTTCTTGAGAAAAAATTCGGTTCTCCATTAATCACAAATGATGGAGTAACTATTGCTAAAGAAATTGAATTAGAAGATGCTTTCGAAAACATGGGAGCAAAGCTTGTAGCTGAAGTAGCAAGCAAGACAAACGATGTTGCTGGTGATGGTACAACGACTGCAACAGTACTTGCTCAAGCAATGATTCGTGAAGGTCTTAAAAACGTAACAGCTGGTGCGAACCCAATGGGCATTCGCAAAGGAATTGAAAAAGCAGTTTTAACTGCAGTAGAAGAATTACAAGCAATTTCTAAGCCAATCGAAAGCAAAGAATCCATCGCACAAGTTGCTGCTATTTCTGCTGCTGACGAAGAAGTAGGACAACTAATTGCTGAAGCAATGGAACGTGTTGGCAACGACGGCGTTATTACGATCGAAGAATCTAAAGGCTTCACTACTGAGCTAGATGTAGTAGAAGGTATGCAATTCGACCGTGGATATGCTTCTGCATATATGGTAACAGACACGGAAAAAATGGAAGCTGTCCTAGATAATCCATACATTTTAATTACAGATAAGAAAATTTCAAGCATTCAAGAAGTATTGCCAGTACTTGAGCAAGTTGTTCAACAAGGCAAACCATTATTGTTAGTTGCTGAGGATGTTGAAGGCGAAGCTCTTTCTACATTAGTAGTAAACAAACTACGCGGAACATTCAATGCTGTTGCTGTTAAAGCTCCTGGCTTCGGTGACCGCCGTAAAGCTATGCTTGAAGACATCGCGATTTTAACTGGCGGGGAAGTAATCACTGAGGAATTAGGCCGTGACCTTAAATCTGCTACAATCGCTTCTCTTGGACGCGCTTCTAAAGTTGTCGTTACAAAAGAAAACACAACAATCGTTGAAGGTGCTGGAGACAGTGCACAAATCGCTGGCCGTGTAAACCAAATCCGTGTTCAAATGGATGAAACAACTTCTGAATTTGACCGTGAAAAATTACAAGAGCGCTTAGCTAAATTAGCTGGCGGTGTAGCAGTTGTTAAAGTTGGTGCTGCTACTGAAACAGAATTAAAAGAGCGCAAACTTCGCATCGAAGACGCCCTAAACTCTACGCGCGCAGCTGTAGAAGAAGGAATCGTTTCTGGTGGTGGAGTTGCCCTTCTAAACGTATACAATAAAGTAGCAGCTCTTCAAGCTGAAGGCGACGTTGCTACAGGTATCAACATTGTATTACGTGCAATGGAAGAGCCAGTACGCACAATCGCTCACAATGCAGGCTTAGAAGGATCTGTTGTTGTTGACCGCTTAAAGCGCGAAGCAATCGGCACAGGCTTCAACGCTGCTACAAACGAGTGGGTAAACATGGTTGAAGCTGGAATCGTTGACCCAACTAAGGTTACACGTTCAGCTCTTCAAAACGCAGCATCTGTTGCGGCTATGTTCTTAACAACTGAAGCAGTTGTTGCTGATAAGCCAGAACCAGCTGGTGCAGGCATGGGTATGCCTGACATGGGCGGTATGGGTGGAATGGGCGGCATGATGTAGTTCGTAGAATTACACCCAGTAATACCAAGGTTTCGACCTTCGACACCTAAAAATAGGTGCCGAAAAGGTGCCGAAACTTCAAAATTAGAGGCTTCTCATGAGTTGAGCAAACTTTTGAGAAGCTTCTTTTTTTCTGTCTTTTGTAATATGTAGATAAACTTGAGTGGTAGTTTCATCTTCTGTATGTCCAAGCCTATCCATTATTTGAAGAAGTTCTACTCCTGCTTCAGCCAGAAGGGAAGTATGTGTATGACGGAGAGAATGTGGAGTCAATCTTTTCTTAATACTAGGTGTCTTCTTAAGTAAACTCTCCATTCTGTTCTCGATCGTCTTAATAAAATGAGGATAACCGTAATATGGTGGATTTAATCTTCCAAAAACAAAATCTTTATTGTAATATTCCTTACCTACTTCAAGCTTTAATTCCTTTTGTTTCAGCTGGTGTTTCTTGAGGGTAGCAATAACCTCTTCTTCAACGTCAATTTTTCGTATAGATCCTTCGGTTTTTGGTGGAAGTAATTCATAATTTTTAGTATTGTTCTTGGGGTTGTAATATGTCTTAGTAATATTTATAGTATGTTCTTCAAAATCAATATCTTTCCACTTTAAAGCCACTAATTCACCTGCTCTTAGACCAGTCCAAGCTAAAGTTAAAAAAATTACATAGTCATCAACTTCCCCTAAGGTTTTAGCTGTTTCTAAGAAATCCTTCAACTCGTGCTTTTCTAAATATTTTTCTTCAACCTTCTGATTTTCGATATCTTCTACAGTTTTTTTATCTTTAGGAATGAAAGCAAACTCTGTTGGATCCACTAATAAGTAATCTTGTTCCAGAGCCCTTTTAAAGATCATACGTCCTGTACCATGAATTCCTGATATAGTGTTGTGAGCCAATTTTTCCTTTTTCTTCAGATCATTTAACGCACTCTGATACATACGTTTAGTAATATCTTTGATTTTGTATTTTGCAAAATAACGATTTAAGTGTCCAATTTCATGATTCCTAACACGAATAGTGCTTACTTTTACGTCAGTTTCACTATAAACATCAAGCCAGTCTTGAGCCATATCTTCAAATGTTATATTGTTATCTTCAAAATTTTTCCCACTAGTTTTTCTTTCAAATTCTTTTAGAGCATTCTTAGCTTCTTTTTCTTTTACAAATCCTTTTTTAACAATACGTCGTCGTTGGCCGGATTGCGGATCAATGCCGTTTTCGACTACATACATCCACCGATCGCCTTTTTTTGTTTTATACTTTTTTATATAGGCCATTAAAAATCACTCCTTCAGGATCGTATGTTCTTTATTTGTTAAAAAATAATAAATGATCATTCTTTACGCTTTTGCATAACCCATTCGAATTGTTGAAGTGTGTGAATAAGAGAGTATGCTATAAGTTTAGAATCCTTTCTTGATAGTTCATAGTTGTCAATCGTGTAATTTTCACCATTGAAGTATATAGCAATTAATTTCTCGAGCTTCCTGACAAAATTCATCTACACTCTCTCCTTTATGCGTTTATCATAAATTCCATTCTTTGCTCTTGTGGTAATACACCGACAACCCCCATAACATCTGGTGCATAGAGAATAAACTGTTCGATTACACTTGGATCATGAATGTCAAAAGATATTCGTTTCTTCAGGGCACTAAGATTAATTCCTAATTTATGTGGATAATCTTTATTAATAATTAATTCTGAAATTTGCACGCCATAATTAATAAGATTCTCATCTATTTCGCTATATTCTTCCGATCTAATTGGAACCATTAAATCAAAATAAAATGTATGCTTGTCCCAATCCACTTCTCCCTTAAACAACTTTAAAACATAATAAAAAGGTGATAATTCTCCGTCTACATACTGATAATCTAAATATTGAACTGGCATAGGTGATCTTCCTTTCTTTTAGCAGATTTGAACTCTAATGCACGAGCAAGAATTTTATTAGTTTCATCAGAATAAGGAGATGCTTTCCGATATCGTGATTCCATGTGCTTTCTATGTGCGGCATCAGATTTAGCTTGTGCCCATTGATTTCTGTAATGAATTAAACGTTTATTAGCAAAACCCTTAGTGACATTGAAAGTGTCCGAAACAAATTCGATGCCATCATTAATATTCATATAATTAGTAAGGTTGTATTTTAGTAGCATAAAAGTAGGAACACAAAAGTGATACATAAAATTGTTTGCTTGGCTTTCCTGCAGCTCCCTAAACATACGCCTAAGTTTATACTGGTTTCCAACATGCTTAATTACATGACCTAATTCATGACCGAAATCCTGCCATTGTTCTTGCGGTGATAAACGCTGATCTAAAAAAATGCTATATAAACCATTTTTATTTTTATAAACATGACTCTCATCATTGAGATAGTGAATCCAGATATCCAATTCACTAGCAATATGGTACATATCAATTTCATAAGGAGTATGTATAGACAAATTCTCGTAAAAATCCTTTATGTGTTCTTCTATTAATGTAAATTGATATTCCAATGAAATCACCCGATCGAATGTATGTTCTATTTGTGGTTAAAATAAAGAGCCTTAATGGCTCTGAAAAAGTATTTTTTGTTTCTTCAGAGTACTAGTATCTTCTCGGTCGAGGTTGTTTATCTCCAGGCTTTCTGCCCTTCTCTAACTCTTCAATCATTTCGATAAAGTCTAGTACTTTCTTTTTGTTTTCCTCTGAAAAGCCTTGAGCACTTCTCATTGCAAGTTGAAACTCTGGATCATCATACAGTTCTTCAGCAGTTTTTTCCCTTACTACATTAGAACTATCATTATTATCTTCTTCAATATATCCAGCAGCCTTCATTAAATCTTCATAGTCAACATCTTTAAGGTGAATAGCTAATCTTTTAAGTGTAGAAGGAGTAGGTTCTTGAGTGCCGCCTTCGATCCGAGCAATTGTCCCATTGCTAACTCCAGACTTTTCAGCTAATTGTCTTTGGCTTTTAAAACCACTTTCTTCTCTTAACTTTGCAAAGTAGAGACCAAACTCTTTTAAATCCATATAAATTCACCTATTTTTTTATACTTTAATAGTAGTTTATCAAATGCGTTTCGTCTATGAAACAAAAAAAGTGTGTATTACACTACAAATTTTAATTAAAAACTGTTGCATTAGCTACACAGATGATTTATACTAAGTGTGTAGAGAACGAAACGAAAGGATGTGAGTACATGAAAATAAAACTTCGTGTAGATGTTCTCGAAAAGCTGCAAGAGAAAAATGGTTGGAATGACACCGAGTTAGCAAAGAATATGGGAATATCTCGAAGTCGTCTCTGGAGAGCAAAGCTACCTGAAGACCATAATGAATATTGCTCCCCGGGAGAAAACCTAATAGTAGGTGCATTAAATGCTTTTCCCGAGAAAAAATTTGAAGATCTATTTTTTTTAACTAGTGTGTGTAGAGTTCTACACAACAAAACGACAGCATAGGAGTGAATACCATCAATCTCACCAACAAAGTGATCTGGGCTGAAATCAAACTCAAAGTCCTAGAATCAGCCATGATGCTAAATGACGAGTACTCAACTGAAGATGTAATCGCAAGCTAATGGAAGTCGTTGAGATTTTAGATAATACACAACCATAAAAGGAGGTGCAAAATTGCGAACAACTCTTACTTTTGATGATCTAGAAGCTGAATTTTTAAAGGATCGCTTAGAAAAATTAATTCAGGAAGCTTATGAAAAAGGTGTGAATGATGCACGTGAAAAGTATGGTAAATACTCTTATCCGCCAGTATTGAGAAATAGTCATCTAGCAGAGATTCTACAAATAGCACCACCAACTGTTATTAAGGTAACAAGTAATCCATCTTTTCCAAGGCTACAAAATATCAAAGGGCGTTACCCAAGAGATTTAGTTTTCAAATGGATAGATGCAAATTCAACTTATTTAAAGCAGGTGATCTAATGACGCAATTAGTTTTCATTGAAAATAACAAAGCAGTTACTGACAGTTTGACTGTTGCAGATGTTTTTAAAAAATCTCACGACAAGGTAATTAGAGATATTGAAGTGCAAATTGAAAAGTTAAATCTAGCAAACGAAAAAGAATTTTCACTCTCCAACTTTGGCGAGTCAACTTACACAAATGAACGCGGTCGTCAGTATCGAAAAATTAACCTTTCAGAAGATGCATTCACTTTAGTTGCAATGTCTTATGTAACTCCTGAAGCCATGAAGATGAAAGTGAAATTCATTCAAGAGTTTAAACGGATGCGAGAACAAATTGAAAACAATAAAGTGAAAATTTTAGATGACCGTCAAATTCGAATAGAATCCATGCGTTTAACTCTCGAAACAGCTGAAAGACAGGATGAAATGCAAAAGGTCCTTGGTCATCATGACAGGAAAATTCTCGAACTAGAGCATAAGGTAGAAGAACAAATCACACTCACGTCTGGTGAACAGCGTCGGCTACAAAAAGGCATTGCAACCAAAGTATATGAGATTTGTAATGATCCTGATTCACGACCGTCCCTGTTCCGAGAATTGCATCGAGAAATTAAAGATCGTTTCGGTGTTGCTAGCTATAAGGACCTCAAGAAGAAGGAGCTGCAGACAGCCCTTCGTTACATTAATAGTTGGGTACCAAGAAAAGCTTCATAAGAGGTCCGGCACCGACGAAGCTGCCAGGCTCAAAAATCGGTGCTAGTTTCTTCTTATATTAAATTTTAATACTAATCTATTAATTTGCCTGTTCAACGATAGAACATGTTCAGAATTAGAACATTAGGGGAGATGGAAGTCATGCAACCGTTAGGAGAATTTTATAAGAGGTCTAGAAAACTTTCTGGTTTAAGCCAAGAAGCGATGGCAGAAAAAATGTTTATGCCACGCAGTACTATATCAAAAGTAGAAAATGACAAGATGGAATTAAAAGTGTCTGATGCAGCTAGATGGTGCCAAGTAACTAATGTGCCTGAGTTTTTAGCAGCAATATTATGTGGGGTTGATGTTAATACAGTCGTTCATACATTGACTAAGTTAATAGGTGGTTTTATTACCTACATAAATTTCTAGAAGGAGGGAAGAGACGTGAGAATTAAAGCAGGGGCTTGGTTAAAGTTACATAGCCAATGTAAATATGAGCTTTTAAAATTCTTTGCAAAAGAAGTAAACAAAAATGAAAAAGCAGCTAGCTAAGCTGGAACTTAACTAACTGCACAGAATTACGGTATGTATTCATTTTATCACGGATGTGATGAATCGACAAGAACCTTTGTTCCTGTCGTGATAAGTCAGAGCGGAATCTACTATCCCACCTCTACCAATCGTTTTGGCTTATCGCGATGCGAATAAAACTTGCATCTGATCTTTGAAAAATACATAGAAAGGAGGTCGAAAGGATGCGTGATCATCCAGTAATTGAGCAAATGGAGCGTACTGGTTATCCATATCCAATGGATAAAGAGTATGAACTTGAGGAAGATCAGACTGAAGAAATGGAATGTCCAGTTTGTTCTAATGAAGAAATAGAAGATCATCATAATTTCTGCAAAATTTGTGGAACAGAAATTGAAAAATAAAAAGACTCCTGTTAGCGGCAGGAGTCAGCATTTCGAAAACTATTAATTACTGTCATTGTAGCATATCAATCTTTGGTGGTAAAGGGAGGATAATCATGGCAAAAAATGCAGTATCAACCCTATCAATGAGCCGTTATGAATGGTTGCAAGAACGTGCTAAGGGTATTGGAGGCAGTGATGCCGGCATAATCTTAGGATTAAACAAATATCGGACAGCCTTTGAATTATGGCTTGAAAAAACAGGGCAAGTTGACCCCATAGAAATTGATAATGAAGCCATTTATTGGGGCAATGAAATGGAGAATGTTGTTGCTAAGGAATTTGAAAAGCGTACAGGAAAAAAGGTGCGAAAAACAAACTTCATGTATAGCCATCCTAAACATGAATTCATCAAAGCGAATGTGGACCGACTTATTGTAGGTGAGTCTGCAGTACTGGAATGTAAGACTGCTAGCGCTTATCTTGCTAAGGAATGGGAAGGTGAAGAAATCCCAGCCACTTATCTTGTTCAGATTCAACATTATCTAGGGGTTACGGGTAAGGAAAAAGGCTATATCGCAGTCCTAATTGGCGGAAATCGCTTTGTATGGAAAGAAGTAGAGCGAGATGAAGAACTAATAGAAATGATATTTGATGCAGAATTTCGTTTCTGGAAATATCACGTTCAACAAGGACATGCCCCTGAATTAGATGGATCAAGCGCAGCTGAACAATATCTGAAAGAAAAATATGCTCAGGCTGAAAAGGATAAAGAAATAGTTCTACCTGGCAATTACAAAGACATGATCATCCAGTACGAAAAGATAAAGGATGATGAAAAATTAATCAAGACAGCAAAAACGGAAATTGAGAATAAACTCAAGTCTGAACTAAAAGATGCGGAAGCCGGAATTACTGACACCTATATGGTTTCTTGGAAAAACCAAAGTCAGAATAGGATCGATTCTAAAACCCTAAAAGAAAAATTCCCTGATATCTATCAGCAAGTTTTAAAAGAAACTTCCTTTCGAAAATTTACAATTAAGGAGTTGAAATAATGGCAACTAATAATGCATTAAAAAATCAATTAGCCAATAAAAAGGATGCTACTCCACAACAAGTTTCTGCTCAATCATTAGGGTTAAAAAGTTTGCTGAATACACCAACAATGCAGAAGAAATTCGAACAGGTTCTTAATAAAAAGGCTCCACAATTTATGTCATCTTTACTCAATTTATATAACGGAGATCCATACCTCCAGAAAGCTGATGCAATGTCTGTTGTAACTTCAGCGATGGTTGCAGCTACATTGGACCTTCCAGTTGATAAAAATCTAGGTTATGCATGGATTGTTCCGTACAGTGGAAAAGCTCAATTTCAGCTAGGGTACAAAGGATACATCCAATTGGCTCTAAGGACAGGGCAGTATAAAGGGATTAATGTTATCGAAGTGCGAGAAGGTGAACTAGTTAAGTGGAATCGTTTAACCGAAGAATTGGAGCTTGATTTAGAAGGAGCAACAAGTGAAAAGATAGTTGGATATTGCGGATATTTTAAATTGATAAATGGCTTTGAAAAGACGGTGTACTGGTCTAGAGCTGAAATAGAAGCGCACAAAAAGAAGTTTTCTAAAAGTGATTTTGGTTGGAAAAAGGATTTTGATGCCATGGCCAAAAAGACGGTGCTCCGCAACATGTTATCTAAATGGGGGATTCTCTCAATTGAAATGCAAACAGCCGTGGCTAAAGATGAGGAAATTCCAGAAATCAAAGACATTACTGATGAGTCACAGGAAGATTCAAACATTATAGATTACAATCCTGAACAAATACTTCAGAACGGGGATCCAATTGACCAATCAGAGGATCTTCTACAAGGTGAGATAGTCTTTGAACAATGAATCTAAAAGAAACGTCCTACTGCCTGCCTGGATATTCGAGCAGGCAAAGGATAAAGAACATTTAAAACAGCTTGTACTAGAGTATATGCAGCGTTATCCGGATTATGTAGTGAAATCAGTTAAAAAGAAATTTGCTGTTTGTGAGAGGAGGGAATAGGCGTGAATTACATCAAAGAAATGAACGCATTCTATGATTGGCTCGAACTAAATGAACTATCACCTTCAGCAATTAATTTATGGTATGCATTAATGCACATAAATAATAAAGCTGGATGGATAGAAACATTTACAGTAGCAGAATCGGTGTTATGCGTCAAAACAGGATTGACAGATCGCACCCTTCGAAAAGTTAGAAATGAGTTGAAACAGAAAAATAGAATTGATTTTGTTTCTAGAAAGGGAGGAAAGGCACCAATTTATAAGTTGATTTCTTTTTTCTCTACGGAAAATAATTCCGCGCCTATTATACCAACGGAAATAAATTCCGCAGTTAGTGTCACGGGTAGTGTCATGGATAGTGTCACAGATGATGTCACGGGTAGTTCCACATTAAATAAACTAAACGAAACTAAATTAAACAAAACAAATATATCTACTGCTACACGCGTGAATTATTTTGATGAATATATGCTTTGTTTCAGTGGACAACCTAATCCAATTCAAATTCAAGAGATTAATAGTTTTATTGATCAAGATGGCCTTAATGAAGAAGTTATATGTGCTTCATTTAAAAAGGCTGCTGAAGCTGGTGCAAAGTATCCCTATGCCAGAAGCATCTTAAACAGTTGGGCCAAAAAAGGTATTAAGACCATTCAAGATGTGGAAAATGAGCAAAATATTCATGAACAAAGGAAACAGCAACAACGCCAAAAAACAAGGAGAGGCACTGTACCTATTCGAACTGAAAAGCTTCCAGACTGGTTTGATGAAAATCAACAAAAAACCGGTAAGCCTAAACAGCCAAATGATGATATCAGTCGCAAGAGGGCAGAACTTCAAGAGACCCTAAAAAAAATGAAGGCTGGGGGTTAATTTAATGGGAATTCTCTATGATTTTGTGAAAAAGGTAAACGTTCACCAAGAAATGAAACGGAATATTATTCTTGAGGATCTAATAGCTTTAGGCATCATAGAGTCACAACAAGGAATCTCAGTCTATGAACTTGATTACGATGAATTGAAATATGAACTGGTAATGGCTTCATTTCGCCAAATAGATATTCAAAACGACCAGAATAAGTGGTTCTAGGGAGGAGTTATTTTATGTCAATAACAAATGTAAAATCAGTAACTAAATGTCAGAAATGTTCTACACAGGGTGTTGTACGTCGCAAGGAAAAGTTACTTGTTGCTATGGAATGCCCTGAGTGCAAGAACGAGTGGAAAACCTATTCTAAGTTTTGTAAAGAGTGTGGCGAACCAAATGGATATGCTGTCGAAGGTACATGCATGGATTGTTATACAGTGAAACATAGATCCTCATGAGTAATCGTGGATGGAAATCACAACAACCACGTCAGTTAAAGAAGATTGCCTATGCATTGACTGAGTGGAAATTAAAATCAGTAGTTGAAGCCCACGAAGAACGTGGCTGGGTACAAGCAAGTGAATTTAAAAAGCACGGATATGGCCTTGGATGCTTAATGATCTGGGGCAAAGATAGGGAAGTGGGAATATGAATTGTCCAGTATGCAATCGCCCGTTAAAGAGTAAAAAAAGTCTATCCAAGGGGATTGGGCCAGTATGCGAGATAAAAGTAAAAAAGCTAGAAAATAGTCCTCCAGAGGGTCAAATAACAATTGATGAACTACTTGATAAGCAGTCGATAAAGGATGAAATTTATGCAAAGAATGTCGTACAAGCAATATCGCAAAAAGAAGCAATCAACACCTAAGTATGGAAATAAAAAAACAGTGGTAGATGGGATCACATTTGATTCACAAGCAGAGTCTATCTACTACAACCAACTAAAATACTTAAAACACGCTAGGCAAATTAAGGATTTCAAGTTGCAACCAAGGTACCTACTTCAAGATAGTTTTAAGAAGAACGGAAAGACTTATCGGAAGATTGAGTATATTGCAGACTTTGAAATTACTAATTTAGATGGCAGTACTCAAATAATTGATATAAAGGGCAAGATCACCAAGGAGTTTGCAATAAAGCGAAAGCTTTTTGAACTAAAGTACATGGATTCAATTACTCTCTTGAAATATAAAAATGGTCAATTTGTGGAGGTGTAAAGAACAATCCGATGAATGCCCAGCACTTTAAAGAGTTGATTAATTCAGTTTGTAAGACCACTAATCTTCCAAAATATAAGGTTGCTAATTTTATGGGTATTGCCATACAGACAATAAATATATGGGAACGTGAAGGAGTTCCAGTTCGGATAAAACCATATGTAATGTCTGTGTTAAGAAAAGTATTATTTGAGAAATAGAATTTGTATTATGTTTCGCAATTCCACCAATTACGAAGGATGGAGTGATGAACTTTGTTTATAGAAGTTACAGATAGTCAAAGTGGAGCAAGAGTATCGGTAAACCCGAAGCATATCTGTACATTGCTTGATGCAGGAGATAAAACGATTATCTCTACATCAGATGGTAAAGATCTGTGGACTAAAGATAACTATGCCGAGGTACTGAAAAAGATTAATGCGTAAAAGGAGGAATGAACGTGCGTGAGATAAAGTTTCGGGCTTGGGATAATGTAGATTTCAAAATGTATTACACAGGCGAGGAAGGTGATATTCATTTTTATTTTGACAGTAGTGGTATTGTAGCTGAACGTTTTAAGGATATTCAGATAGCTGTTGAAGACCGTCTTGAAGATGATGTGCATGTCGAGAAATTAGAGCATCTTCAATACATGGAATTTACAGGCTTAAAAGACAAGAACGGCAAGGAGATTTATGAAGGGGATATAATTGCACTTCCTTATAAAAGAACCTTTCCTGAATTAGGTTTGCAAAATCATACAGTTATTTTTAAAAATGGATATTTTTCATGTTCGGATTATAACACTTATGCAAGTGAAGTCATCGGCAACATTTACGAGAATCCAGAGTTACTGAACATTAAATAAAAAAGAGCCTTTTCAGGCTCATAGCATGGCGAAAAACTGATTTCATTACATTGTATGTCAATTATTTTTAGTGGTATAGGCTGATGTTGGTGCAAGACATGACGATTAGGTGTATCTAAGATGTTTTGTGCCTTGCCCAACAATTTTATTTTATGACCAATTGAAGTAAAACATGCAGAAACACAAGAATTATTGTGTTTACTAGAAAAAAAGAAAGAGCCATTTACTCTTCCTTTTTCCCAATATTAGTTCCATCTAATTTAGATGAGATTTCTCTTAAGATCTGGTTCCTCTCTTTTTGTGCAGTAATAAGACTTGTACAAAACCAAATAGTGAAACCAATAAGAGCTAAATAAAATAATAATGGAATTATAGCAAAAAACGCTCCATTCATAGCAACAAGACCACCTTCATATGTAATTTCCTAATTATAACACATTTATGGATTTTTATGGTTTTAGATTCAAATCTTTAAGTTTACTAGAACGGAGGGATTCGGAATGGCGATACCTAGGATATTGCATTACCCGGGCAGTAAATGGAGTATGGCAAGTTGGATAATCAGCCATATGCCTGAGCATAAGACATATCTGGAACCTTTCTTTGGATCAGGAGCAGTCTTTTTCAAAAAGCAACCTTCCCAGATTGAGACTATAAACGACTTAGATAGTAACATAGTTAATCTTTTTAAAGTCATTCGAGATCATTCTGAGGAACTATCAGAAAAAATTTACTGGACCCCACTTTCTAGAGAGGAATATTACTCAAGTTATGAGTATTCCGGATCCTGTGAAATTGAAGCAGCAAGAACATTTTTAGTTAGGTGTTGGCAGGCTATCGGGGCTAAGACATCGGATAGAACTGGTTGGAGAAGTTTAATATCTTCTAATGGACCAGACACAGCGAAGGAATGGGGGAAGTTACCTGATAAGATTCTCCTAGTAGCAAAAAGATTAAAGGAAGCACAAATAGAGAATCAACCAGCTGTGAAATTACTTGAACGATATAAGAGACGAGAAGTACTAATATATGCAGATCCGCCTTACATTATTGAGACTCGAACAAAAAGGCACTACAAGCATGAAATGTCGATAGATGATCATATTGAGTTATTGGAAACATTAGATGCACATCCCGGTCCAGTTATTCTCTCTGGATACGCTCATCATATTTATGATGAAAGATTGAAACATTGGCACAGGGAAACATTAGATGTGGCAGCAGAAGCAGGGGCCAAAAGGCAGGAAGTTCTTTGGGTAAATGAAGTAGCAGCTGGTGGTTATTTTCAGCAGTCACTATTTTAAATCATTCTCTTTCACAGGCACCTCAGTGATGGAGTTACTAAAGATTGCAATATTCACAGCGAGCAAAATTATTTGCACCAAGATTTGTAGACCGTTTAAGCTAGTAAACATTTCTTTCATAACGACCACTCCCTTTTCAATGATTTTCACTGAGGTGTTATCCTGTACAGATTCCAGTCCCGGGAGATGAGCCTGTGAAAAAGAACGAGTAATAATAATTATAAGTATACTAGCAGATTAAGTAAACAAAAGAGTAATTATGTATAAAAAAAGGAGCCATAATGGCTCCGAAGCAAACTGTATGGCAAAAGAATTTATTATACAAGTTTATTGTATGAAACATTTTCGAATAATGACTGGGACAAGTAAAATAATTGCATTTAAATAAATAATGCAGGCACAACATTTCTAGTGCCTGCAAAGAGGGAGTTCATGAGCTTACAACCTGAGGATATGATTGTGCTATATAGTATTCAATTTTAATGGATTTGTCCAAGTTCTATAAAAAAATGTGCTTTTTCACTAAATATATTAAGCAAAATGTTAATTAGGGGGAAGGAAGAATGAGTGTTAAAGCCTTAAAGAAAGGCGACAAAGTAGTAATGCACACTTGTATTGAAGCTGAAGCTCACAACGGTAAGATTTGGACTTGCCGAACTGACGAATTTAAACATCATCCAAAACACGACTATACAGTTGTTATGCTCGAAGGTTTTAGTGGTTCTTTTCAGACGGAATATCTACAAAAGGTAAATATTTAATTAACATAATGATAGCTTTGTTCAATAGCAAAAAAGTGAATTAAGAAAGGGTGGGTAAATGAGTAAGTGTGCTTCTTGCGAAGATGAATTTGTATGGAATGATGATGTGATAATTGTTGAAGATAATCTTTATCACAAAGATTGCGTTACATTGTATCCAACAGGATATGTCGCTTTTATTGATGATGAATTTTTAGGGGAAACCGAAAACGATGATGGTCAAATGGCTTATGAAATTATAGATGATCTTCTAAATGATGATGAAGATTAGTTGATTAGGAGGGAAAGAGGATGTACGACAAAGAGAAAGTATATGACGAAGAAATTTCGCCGTTAATGGCTGAAATTATTAAAATCTGTAAAAGAGAAAATCTTCCTATGGCAGCTCAGTTTTATTTAAAAAAAGAACGTGCAGAGCACGATGAATTCCCTGGTGAACCAATGTATTGCACAACGACTATTATTCCAGCAAAAAATGAAATGGATGCAGATGCTCATGATTGGTTGAAGAATGTAGCTACAGCAATGAGATACGGACCGAGTGGACCACCATATGTTATGGCGGCCACAATTAAAACATCATAAATAAACACAAGGTAGGAGGAGTTTAATAGTGGGATATATTCGACATAATTCATTTGTGGTTACTGGGGACAGTTATCCAGAGGCACAAAGAAAATTGGATTTAGCACATGAAAAGGCAGTAGAGCTTTTCTCAAATTTAGTTTCCCCGGTAATTCAAGGTAAAACAAATGGTTATCAATCTTTCTTTGTTGCACCAGATGGAAGTAAAGAAGGCTGGGATTTATCAGACGAATATGATGAAAAAAGAAAACAGCTCGCAGATTTTATTGATTCTTTGGCATATGGTGATGGCTCTAATTGTGTTCAATTTGTAGATGTAGGCTTTGATGAATGTTATGAAGCAGAAGTTGATCGTACTAATAAAAAACGTCCAGAAGAAGATTAAGTAAACAAAAGATAGAAGGTGATTATTTGAATTTACCTGATAAATTTTTTGTGGAAGATGAGCAAGGGGATATATTTCTTGTTTCAAAAGAGGATATAGCCAACCTTTGGTGGATTCAAGAAGATTACACTCATGAGGAATATGACTGCTGGGATGACTGTTCAGGAACTATGCAAAGTGAAATTTTGATTGAAAGAATTTCATCCGGGGTCTATAAAATTATTCCAGATGATGAAGGATGGATTGATTTAAATTAAGTAGAGATAGAAGGTGTAGATTATGGATAATAAAGAATTTGACGTATTCTCATTGTACATGCAGTACATGAAATTGATGAACCAAAGTCACAATGCTATTAAAAAGAAATCTATTAAAAATACATTGGAAACAACGCCTCCTGGTAATGATGAACCAGTCGTATTAAGTAAAGGTGAATACCTACAATTGATAGACTTAGCGCTTGAGACTGATGACAAGAAGTGGTTTCTTGAACTGACACAGAAGATGCAAAGTGTTGCTGTATAAGAAAAAAGGATGAAGCTAAATACTCTTCTTCATCCCACAATTACGGCACTCTCTTATTAATTTCCCTTCACTAATGGAACTTTTGAAATGACCTTTATCGCAATTGTCGCAACGACCACTGTTTTTATCTGGATATAATTTAATGTCATGCACGATAGTTAAATCAATTTCCTTTTCTATGACGATCCCGCCTTAATTCAAAATAAAAAGCCAGGACTCCTCCTGACCTACCCACTCAATTATATCACGGGAGGGGTCCACTTGAAAGAAGCTGCCAGCAAACAACAAGTTGAGTCCATACTAAAAGATTATCACTGGATGATGAATTCGATTAAGATTTTGAGGGATTCAATGAAAGATGCAGGAGAAGGTTTAACAGCGCAATATGGCGATCAAGCAGGAATGCCAAAAGCTCAAGGAACAACTAGTGATCCAGTTTATAGAGAGGCTGTACGACGCGGTAAACGTTTTGGAGTAATTAATAAATACGAAGCAAAAATATCCACCATCCAAGATCGTATGCATCTTATTAAAGATGACCGTGAGTTGGAAGTGCTACATTGGTTACTTGAGGGGAAAAGCTACCGATGGATCGCGCTTCATATGGGCCTATCTCATTCGCATATCAGAAGAATTAGAGACTGCATTGTAGACCAACTTTCTGATACAAATGTTCCAAATGTTCCAAATGGTGATACTTGTACAGAAGTTAAATCTGCTTGCTAAAATGGGAGGCAGGATCGGCGCGGAAAATTTCTCGCTGTCTGTTAAACTATTCTCCCTTCTTGAGCTCCACTTTACGGTGGAGTTTTTTTATTTCTCGAAAATAGGTGATGAACATGAAAATTGCTGATCATCTTTCTTCTGCAGAATTACATCAAGTGAATAACTTCAAGAATAAAGATAAGTCCTCAAATAAAAAATCAAATGAACGATTATCTAGTCGTGACCTTGCTGAGTTGATGGGTACTAATCGTCCCATTTATAAAAGGGTACGTGGTGCAATTAGAAATAAGTGAATTTGTTGCAGGAATTTGCTCAAATCTCCCGAAATATGTATGTAAAAAGGAGATGAGGCAATGGAGCAGGTTATTGAAAAATTGATTTGCTCGAATTGCAGCATAGAGATTACAGATGAACGTGAGTACTTAGATAATAACGGGGTGTGTGACGACTGTTACAGCATACCCATAAAGAGAAAGCTTAAATTAAAATTATGAAGGAAAATAGCCCCTTTTGTCGAACTAGTTGGATGGAGGGGATTGAAATGGAAATGACCAAATCTTGTTTTATTATTACACCAATAGGTGGAGAGAATACTAGTATTAGAAGGCATGCAGATGGTGTTATAGAAGCTGTAATTTCTCCAATGCTTAATGAAATGGGATATGAAACAGTGGTGGCCCATAAAATTAGTAAGGGAGGATCTATAACACGTCAAGTAATAGAAAATGTTATAGAATCAGATTTGGTTATAGCAAATTTATCTGGTTTAAATCCAAATGTAATGTATGAACTTGCTGTAAGACATGCCGTTAGAAAACCATTAGTGCAAATTTGTGAAGTTGGAACTCAACTTCCTTTTGATATTAGTCAATTAAGAACTATATTTTATACTAATGATATGAAAGGCAGTGTGGAGTTAAAAGAAACATTATTTGAAATGATACAAGATGCAATCAGTGAAGAGAAACCAGATAATCCAATATATAATTCAATAGAAACTTCTACCATCATGAAATCAACAGAGACTTCAACTACAGAAAAATATATTTTAGAAAGATTTTCTGAATTAGAAAACAATGTAATGAAAGCATTATCTTATAACAAGAAAAGAGATTATTTTGTGGAATTCACAATAGATAAAAAAGATGAATATTTTTTAACAAAAATAGTGGATGATCTATCCAAAAAAGGGTCTTTTACTCTTGAAGACGTTAATAAAGAACTAATTAAAAATAACATAAATATTCCTAGAAATATAGTTAGAGAAACTGTAAACAACACGTTAAATAGAAGAGCAAATCAACATTCATATATTACAGCTCTTGAGGAATTTAAAAATAAAGAAGTTAGTAACTAAAATATGCATCCTTCGGGGTGCTTTTAGCTAAAGGAGGAATTGAAATGAAAGATCCAGGTACTGGTGGTCATTAAGGCTTAAAGCACTCATTTTTATGGGTGCTTTTTATTTTATGTAGCTATTAGCATAATGGGGTGATGCCATTGGGAAAGTAAATAAGAAGAAAACTGGTGCTAAGGGAAAATACCTTGATTGGATTAAACCAGAAGGCCTTATTAAGCTTGAGGGATGGGCTCGTGACGGACTGACAGATGAACAAATTGCTTCAAATATAGGTATTAGTCGCTCTACGTTAAATGAGTGGAAGAAGAAGTATTCGGACATATCGGACACCTTAAAAAGGGGTAAAGAGGTAGTTGATCGTCAGGTTGAAAACGCACTCCTCAAACGAGCTTTAGGGTATGAGTTTGAAGAAGTCACTTATGAACCAGTTCCAGTTAAACCCTATATAAACGACGAAGGAAATGTTGTTGAATATGAGTTAGGTGTAACTAAGAAAGTAAAAAAACAAGTGGCTCCAGATGTTACAGCTCAAATATTTTGGCTTAAAAATCGTCGACCTGATAAGTGGAGAGATAAACAAGACGTGGAGCATAGTGGCAGCATGGAAGTTAACAATCCACTTAAAGGATTATCTACTGAGGAATTGAAGAAGTTGATAAACAAATGACTGATTTAGAAGTGATTAAACATATGGCCAAACTAGAACTTGCAAGACGTGAGTTCTTTTATTTTTGTCACTTGCTTGCTCCGAAGTTTTATAAAGAGAATAGGCAATATCTAATTGATATGTGTGATGAAATGCAAGACTTTTATTACTCTGATGATGAAGTTGCCATTATTAATGTGCCGCCGCGACATGGTAAGTCAAGAACTGCTTCAATGTTTGCACAATGGGTATTTGGCCAGAACCAAGAAGAAAAGATAATGACTGGTTCTTACAATGAAACTTTATCGACTACCTTTTCGAAAGCCGTTCGAAATGGAATATCAGAAGAAAAGGCTGATCAGGACCAAATTGTATATAGGGATATCTTTCCTTCTACACGCATCAAACAAGGTGACGCAGCAATGAACTTATGGAGTCTTGAAGGTGGTTATAATAATTACCTTGCAACTTCACCTACAGGTACAGCAACAGGGTTTGGTGCTTCGCTACTTATTATTGATGACTTAATAAAAAACTCACTAGAAGCCTTCAATGAAATGGTACTTGAAAAGCATTGGGAGTGGTTCACAAACACAATGCTATCCCGTCTTGAAGAAGGTGGGAAAATCATCATTATTATGACGCGTTGGGCTTCTAAGGATTTAGCTGGGAAGGCATTAGAACATTTTACTGATGAAGGTAAACGAGTACGGCATATTAACCTAAAAGCCTTACAAGATGATGGGACCATGTTATGTGAAGAAGTGTTAAGTAGAAGGTCTTATGAAAGTAAGATACGAGCTATGGGCCCTGAAATCGCCGCAGCTAACTATCAGCAAGAACCAATAGATGTAAAAGGAAGATTATACATCTCATTTAAAACATATGATGGTGAATTGCCACAATTCAAGGAAATAAAGAATTATACCGATACGGCAGATAGTGGAGAAGATTACTTATGTTCAATCAATTATGGCGTTACATTTAGTAATGAAGCTTATGTTTTAGATGTTCTCTACACTAAAGATGGAATGGAAATCACTGAACCAAAACAAGCAAAGATGCTGTATGAAGGTGAAGTGAACTGGGCTGATATTGAATCGAATAATGGTGGCCGAGGGTATGCTCGGTCAGTTGAAAGGATATTAAGAGATAAGCATCATTCGAATAAAACCCGAATTGAGCCATTTCATCAATCGAAAAACAAAACAGCCCGTATTATATCAAATGCTACATGGGTTATGGATCACATCTATTTTCCTGCTGATTGGCGTTTTAAATGGCCAGAGTATTATAAAGCAATGACAGAGTACCAACGTGAAGGTAAAAACAAACATGATGATGCTCCAGATGCTACTACTGGAATTGCAGAAAAGATTGGACAAGGCAGTCTATTCAGTTTTGATTAAGTGAGGTGATAACATGACAGGATACTTTCCGTTTCAAGGAAGCAGCACAGAAAGTGATCGTTTTAATAGCATAATTATAAATGGTGCAAGTAAAGTCTTGAGTGATATTCGTATTTTAGAAAAGGAAATATATAAGTTTAAGTCTTCGGACAGATTAAAGTGGATGAAGACAGGAATTAATTACTATGATGGCAACCAAGACATAATGAAGCGTGAACGAAAGGTAATAGGTAAAGGCGGTCGCTTAGAAAAAGTAGAAAACTTGCCGAATAACCAAGTTGTAGATAATCAATATGCGAAATTGGTTGACCAGAAAGTGAATTATCAGCTGGGTAAACCCCTAACGATAGAAACAAAAAATAAGAGATACCTTGAGTTACTACAAGATGTATTTAATAAAAGATTTCATCGTACTCTAAGAAACGTTGGTGAGGATGCACTTAACGCAGGCATAAGCTATCTTTATCCTTACTACAACGAATCTGGTGAATTTACATTTAAACATTTTAATAGCTTCGAAATTCTCCCTTTTTGGAGAGATAAATCGCACACCGAATTAGATGCATTTGCACATCTATACACCATTACTGTATATGAGGGTGAAACAGAAGTTAATCGAGAATGTGTTGATTTGTATAGCAAAGATGGGATCACAAGCTATGTATGGTTTAACGGCCGATTAGTACCTGATGTTGAAAAAACACCTTCACCTTATCTAACTGCAATAGATGAAGAAGGTAATGAGCAGCAGTTAAATTGGCAACGTATTCCCTTGATAGTATTTAAGTTTAATAGCAAAGAGATACCTCTGATTCGAAGAGTGAAGAGTTTACAAGATGGAATCAATTCAATGTTGAGTGATTTCCAGAACAACATGGAAGAGGATGCTCGTTCCACGATTTTAGTTTTGCATAACTATGATGGACAGGACCTTGGAGAGTTTAGACGGAATTTAGCTCAGTATGGTGCTGTAAAAGTTCGAAGTACCGATGGTGCAAAAGGTGGTTTAGAAACCCTCTATATTGAAGTAAATAAAGATAACTATGAATCTATTTTAAAGCTCTTTAAAAAAGCACTCATTGAAAATGGCCGTGGTTACGATGCTAAAGATGATCGAATGAGTAATAATCCAAATCAAATGAATATAAAAAGTATGTACAGTGATATTGAACTAGATGCAAATGGAATTGAAACAGAATTTCAAGCAGCATTTGAGGATTTATTGTGGTTTATTAATCAAAATTTCATAAATACAGAAAAAGGCGATTTTGAAGGGGAGAAAGTAAAGTTCATTTTCAATCGTGACACATTAGTAAATGAATCGGAAGTAATAGAAAGCTTGAACAAATCTACTGACTTATCACTTGAAACCCGTATTTCACAACACCCTTATGTCGATGATGTGCAACGTGAACTAGAACGTATCAAGAAAGAGCGCTTAGAAACTCAGGAAGAGTTTGATGGGTACAATGCCACATTCAATCAAAATAAAGGTGAGTTAGATGGCCAAGAGTCGTGATTACTGGCGAAAACGATTTGAATTATTACTGGAGGCTGAGCTAAATAGAAGTGAAACGTATCTAATTGATATGGAGAAAGCGTATATCCGAACAATGTCTGAAATTGAAAAGGATATTGCAAAATGGTATTTGCGCTTTGCTGCTAACAATGAAATATCACTAGCAGAAGCAAAACGGTTATTGAAATCTGACGAGTTAAATGAGTTCAGGTGGACTGTTGAGGAATATATTCTTTATGGTGAAAAGAACGCAATTAACCAAGCTTGGATGAAACAGCTTGAAAATGCTTCTGTCAGGGTTCATATTAGCCGTTTAGAAAGCTTGCAGATACAATTACAACAACATATAGAAAAGCTCTATGGTGGTCAAATTAATGCTGTAGAACGATTAATGAAGGAAACTTATCAGAGCACTTATCTCCACACAGCTTTCGAAATTCAAAGCGCATTTGGAATTGGTTTTACAATGCATGCTATTGATGAAACAAAGCTAACAAAAATTATAAGCAAGCCATGGACAGTAGATCGAATGACTTTCAGCGATAAGATATGGCGCGACAAGCAGTTATTAGTCAATACATTGCATACAGAACTAACTCAATCCATTGCTAGAGGTCAAGCGCCAGATAAAGTGATTTCCACAATATCGAAAAAACTAAATACTTCCCGTTCTAACGCTGCTCGTCTTGTAATGACCGAATCGGCGTTTTTTAGTGCTTCGGCTCAAAAAGAAACGTTTGGAGAGTTGAATGTTGAACGTTATGAGATCGTAGCAACGCTTGATAGCAAAACAAGTTTGATATGCCATTCTATGGATGGGAAAGTATTCAAAATGAGTGAATTTGAGCCGGGTATAACAGCGAATCCATTTCATCCATATTGCAGGACCACCACGGTACCTTATTTTGATGATGATTATGGTCAGCGTATTGCTCGTGGTAAAGACGGAAAGGTCTATTACATTGATAGTAAAATTAAGTATCCTGAATGGAAGGAGCGTTTTATTATATGAAAAAGTATCGTAAGAAGTCCGTTGTGATTGAAGCTATTAAGACAGAATGTGGCAAACCCATGAAAGAAATTATAGATTTTGTTGGTCATGAGAACCTAGATCTAAATACTAATTGTGAAGCTGTAATTAGAACATTAGAAGGTGATATGATAATCAACCCCGGTGATTATATCGTTAAGGGAGTTACAGGTGGATTTTATCTTTGCAAGCCAGATTTTTTTGAAGCAACATATGAACCTGTAGTTGAAGATGATTTAATTTACTCTGTATCAAAGAAGTATGGATTTACGGTAGAGGAAGCTCAAACTTTGCTATCTAATAAAGAAACCAAAAATATCTTATTAGCAAATATAGGAAAAAGCAGTTGTGTTACACCAGTTGTAAATGTCACTATTCCAAGTGGAGAGTTTGATGTTGAAAATTTAGTAAACAATTTAGAGTATCAAATAAAGAAAATATTTAATTAAGTTATTAACATTCCGTCATCTTAGCATTTATGGACGTTAACTATTAAAGCTGGCTCGAGGACGTAACCTCGTAAAACTATCGTAACCAATGGAGGAATCATAAATGAAAAGGGAATTTTTAGAGGGTCTTGGCATTGATAAAGAGAAGATTGACTCAATCATGGCTGAACATGGAAAAACTGTTGAAACACATAAATCAAAGCAAACTGAACTATCTACTAACTTAGAAGATTTAAAGAAGCAGCTTGCTGACCGTGATAAAGACCTAAAGGATTTAAAGAAAAAAGCAGAAGGAAGCGAAGAGCTTCAATCAAAGTTTACAGAACTTGAGACAAAATACAATCAAGAGAAAGCAGACTTTGAAACAAAGCTAATAGATACTCAGCTTTCCAGTGCTTTAAAGCTGGCTCTAGCTGGCAAGGTTCATGACGCTGATCTTGTAACTGGTCTTATCGACAAAACAAAAATTGAATTAGGCGAGGACGGAAAAGTCACCAAAGGACTTGATGAGCAGATTAAAGAGCTGCAAACATCAAAGTCCTTTTTATTTGTGCCAGAGAAAAAGGATAAAACCTTTAGAGGATTTGTTCCAAGTGGAGGCAATGGTTCCGATGGCAATCCGATCGATATCGGTGCCGGTTTCGCGAAAATGGCAAACGAAAGAACTCAAGCACCAAAAAATGAAAATGACCCGTGGGGTTAATAGAAGGAGGATATTGATATGCCATATGTAAAACCAGTGGTAACAGCAAATCGTATTAACTTTTTAGCATCTTCAAAGGTTCAAGCTTTCACTTATCAAGTAAGTGCTGCAGGTGTTGCAGCAGATTCAAATGGTCGAAAGATTGTAAAGGCAGGAACGATTCTTCCTGCGAATGATGCAACAGCACAAGGTATTTTATATACAGATGTGGATGTAACAAATGGACCACAACCAGGCTCGTTAATTGTTGAAGCATATGTTCTTCAAGCTCGCTTACCAGTTGCTCCTGCTGCTGAAGCAAAGGATGCATTATCAAAAATCACATTCCGATAATAACAATTCCATTAATCGATAGGAGGCAAAAATTATGCCAGATGTATTAGAACTTTTTGATTCCAAAACAGTATTAAATTATCTAAAAGAACGTCAATATAAGCCATTGCTTGGAGAAAGCCTATTCCCTGAAGTGAAGCATGATACATTGGATTTTGAATACTTAGTAGGTGCAAGTTCTCTTCCAGTAGTAGCATCTGTACATGCATTTGATACAGAAGCAGAAATTGGTTCTCGTGAAGCTGCAAAGCAAGCACTTGAAGCTGCTTATATAAAGCGTAAAATGCAAATTACAGAAAAGGATTTAATTGCCTTGCAGTTCCCACGTACTCCTCAGGAACAACAATATTTAACTAGTCGAGTCTTTAATGATATTGATTCATTAGTTCAAGGTGTTAAAGCTCGAGTGGAGTTAATGAGAATGGAGGCTTTAACAACCGGTAAAGTCACACTAAATGAAAATGGTCTAAACATGACCGTTAACTATCATATACCTACTGAACACCAAGAAACATTAGCTGGTACCGATTTATGGACTGATCCAGCAGCTGATATTATTGGAGATTTGGAACGTTGGCAGGATTCATTAGATGAAAAAGCAACTCGTGCTTTAACATCTACTAAAGTACTATCTCAAATTCTACGAAACTCTAAAATTATCGGGTATCTATTCGGCAAAGATTCCGGCCGCATTCCTACTCGCCAAGATTTGAATGCATTCTTACTGCAACATGACTTACCACAGATTGCAGTCAATGATGCAAAATATCGCAAGCAGAATGCCAATGGTTCTTACACAACTTCTCGTTACTTTGGTGAGAATAAGTTCGTTATGTTTGGTGCTGGTACGCTCGGAGAAACTCTTTATGGACCTACTCCAGAAGAAAGCCGTATGGTTCGCGAAGGTAATGAGCAAGTACAAAATATTGATAAAGTCATTGCTATGGTTTATGAAGAAGGTTTGGATCCAGTGTCTACTTGGACCAAAGCTGCAGCTACTGCAATCCCTTCTTTCCCGGAAGCAAATAATGTGTTCCAAGCTCAACCTATTGCTTAGAAAGGATGAAACTGTATGACTACACAGCTTCGAGTGAAAATAAAAGATTCGGTATTTCCAATCCGTATTAAAGGGGCTCGTTACCATAATGGTGACGAGCTTATTGTTGATAAAAAGGATTTTTCAGATAAGATGATGGAAATTGTAGAGGAAGTTAAACAAGATCCCGAGTTTGAGGCATTAAAAGAAAAAGCGAAAGAATTAAAAATAAAAAGTTATACAAAAATGAAAAAAGAAGAGCTACAAGCTGCTGTTGAAGAAAAACTTGCTGAAGAAAGCGAGTGATTCAGTTGTTAACAGAAGTTAAAGAAAGGTTACACTCACTAGGCATTTCGGTGTCTAGTGAGCCAAGCAATGTTGATGAAGTAATAATAAAATTTAGCATTGAAAAAGTGACAAATCATATAAAAAATCAAACAAATCTATCTGAAATCCCCACTGGTCTTAAAGAAATTGCGATCGATATGGTTGTTGGTGAATATCTTTTTTCCAAAAAGTCTATGGGGCTATTGAACATAGATTCTCTAGATTTTGGCTTAATCGAAAAACAAGTACAAGATGGTGATACAAACGTCACATTTGCAGTGGAAGCAAGTTCAACGCCCGAAGCTCAATTTAATGCCTTTATTCAATATCTGAGACATGATGAAGTGGATTTTATAAGGTATAGGGTACTGATATGGTGAATGCACGTAGAAAAGCCATAGAAAGACTGTATAAGGGCGTATGTACAATTAAAGAGTTTCAATCAATAAAAGACCCTATCACACATATTACAAGCAATAAAGAGGTCCCAGTGCTTGAAAATCAACCTTGCAAACTATCTATCGAAAAACAAACTTCAGCAACAAATACTAACGGGCCAGCAATTATTGCTCAATCTACTAAGTTATTTTTAGCTCCAGAAATTATTGTAAAAGCTGGTTCAAAAATCATTGTAAGCCAACACGGTAAAACAAATGAGTATGCCCGTAGTGGGGAACCAACTGTTTACATGGATCATCAAGAAATTGTACTTGAATTTTTCAAGGGGTATGCTTAATGGCAAGGTGGGGTCGTATTGATTATGAGCAGCTAAAAAGATTGCAAAAACGAATACAGAAGCTAGAAAGAGCGAAGTTTGATAAGTTTTGTGAAGAGTGCGCAAAGGAAATTGCTGCTCGATTTTTGGCGAAAGTAATTAAACGTACTCCAGTTGGTGTCTATGAGGGGCAAGGAAAAACGGGTGGAACATTAAGACGTGGTTGGACAGCTAAAACGCATGCAGAAGCTGAAAGTGGTAGTGGTAAGGGAGGAAATGCAGTATCCTTTGCGCAAGGTCTACAAATAACTAAAATAGGTAATGTTTACGAAATTATTATCATCAACCCAGTAGAATATGCTCCATATGTCGAATATGGACATAGAACGAGAAATCACAAGGGCTGGGTGAAGGGGCGCTTTATGATGACAATTTCAGCAGATGAGGTTGAACGTCAAGCTCCAAAAATTGTTGAGAAAAAGCTAACAAAATTTTTAGGGGAGGTATTTGATGCAGATTAATGATGTTATTGATGCAATTGCAATTAAGCTGCATCAAACCTTTGGAAATAGCTTTACAATCTATAAAGATTCAATTGAGCAAGGCTTTCAGGAGCCTTGTTTTTTTATTGCGTTACTTGAGCCGGATATAAAGCAAATGATAGGAAATCGATTTCATAGGACACTGCCATTTGATATTCATTATTTTGGTCATAGTACCACTAATGCTTATAAAATTGTTGATGATCTCATGTTCAATATGGATTATATACAGTGCTTAAATGGTGATTTATTGAAAGGCACAAAAATGAGTGCAAATTTAGTTGATAGTGTCCTTCATTTCTTCGTAAGTTATAACATGTTTGTCCTAAAAGAAACGATACCTGAGGACTCGATGGAAGGTCTTTCAATCAACGGAAGTATGCGAGGTGAATAAAAATGGCCAAAGAAAAAGCTGAAGCTTTGTTTACAAAAAAACAAATACTATCGTCTGCGAATTATCAAGAAAGGCGAGATTTGTTAAGTGTTTTGTTAAAGGATGACCAGCAGTACAGCTTACAAGCAGTTGATCAAGAAGTTGATAAGTTCATGAAAAGGAAGGTGAAATAGAATGGCATTAGGTGGAGGAACATTTACTTCTCAGAACAAGGTATTGCCGGGTGCTTATATTAACTTTATTAGTGCCAAACGCGCATCTTCTTCGTTGTCTGACAGAGGCACTGCTGCATTGGCATTGGAATTGGATTGGGGAGTAGAGAACGAAGTCTTTACTGTTAAGGCTGAGGATTTAGAACGGTTTTCATTGAAAATCTTTGGCTACCCATATGATCATGAGAAATTAAAAGGAATAAGAGATTTGTTTAGAAACATTCATACAGCATATTTGTACAAATTAAATACTGGTGTTAAAGCTTCAAATACCTTCGCTACGGCTCTATATGGTGGTGAAAGGGGCAACAGCCTAAAAACAGTGGTAACGACTAATATAGACGATCCTACGAAGTTTGATGTTATTACAATGCTAGATACAGAGATTATAGATAGTCAAACTGTAGCACAGGCAACTGAATTAGTACCTAATGACTTTGCAGTTTGGAAAACAGATGCAACTTTAGCAGCAACTGCTGGTACTCCATTTACCGGAGGGACTAATGGAAGTCAATCTACAGGAACTGAATATCAAAAGTTCTTGGATAAGATTGAGCCATTTAAATTCAACACAATTGGGTGCTTAGCGACTGATCAAGTAATTACGGCATTATTTGTTGCGTTTACAAAGCGGATGCGTGAGAAAGTTGGAGCAAAGTTTCAAACAGTAGTTTATCAAACAGCAGCAGACTATGAAGGTGTTATTTCTGTTGAAAATAAGGTTAGTGAAGCAATCCCTCAATCTTTAATCTATTGGGTGACAGGTGCGGCAGCTGGTTGTGCTGTAAATAAATCTAATACAAACAAAAAGTATGATGGTGAATTTACAGTGGATGTAGATTATACGCAATTTGCGTTAGAGGATGCATTGAAGGCAGGTAAGTTTATTTTCCATAAAGTAGATGACGAAGTACGTGTATTAGAGGATATTAATACACTAGTTACCTTCACAGAAGAAAAAAACAGCGACTTCGGTAGCAATCAAACTATTAGAGTTCTTGATCAGATTGCTAATGATATTGCTGTTCTCTTTAATAACAAATATCTTGGCAAAATACCAAACAATGAATCTGGAAGAGTATCTCTGTGGAATGACATTGTGAAGCACCATAAGGAACTTGAAACGCTTCAGGCTATTGAGAATTTTAATGCTGATCATGTTGTAGTGTCTAAAGGCGAAGGTAAAAAAGCAGTAGTTGTTGGTGATGCGATAACTGTTGTTAATGCTATGGCTCAACTATATATGACAGTTACAGTGGCATAGGAAAGGGGATGAAATTTAATTATGTATGAAAAAAATAACTTACTTCTGAAATTAGACTTGCAAAAGTTTGGTCAAACAATGAGTTCGAAAGATGCGGTAAGTGCTTCTCTTGCTGAGTGCTTTGTAACAATTGAAGGTAATCGGTATAACTTTATGCAGGCGATTAATTTAGAAGCATCTATGGAAAAGACTAAAAGTGAAGTACCGATACTAGGTAAGACGGGTAAAGGGAATAAGTCAACAGGGTGGAGTGGATCTGGCTCTGCTACATTCCACTATAATACTTCCATTTTCCGTGAGTTGCTATATAGATTTAAGGAAACTGGTGAGGATGTATATTTTGATATTCAAGTGACAAATGAGGATCCTACTTCTGGAGTTGGCCGTCAAACTGTAATTTTAAAAGATTGCAATATTGATGGTGGTATTCTTACTAAGTTTGATGCAGATGCAGAATACTTGGATGAGGATTTAGACTTTACCTTTGATGACTTTGAGATTCCAGAAAAGTTCAAATTACTACCAGGTATGCAATAAAGCAGGAATGATCATTCTACGACACTCTCAATTTGAGAGTGTCTTTGCGTATAGGGAGGGTATAAATGATGAATGTAAATATTCAATTAAAAAATGCAGAAGAGTTTCAAAAATTGTTAAGGAAAGCTACTATTCTTTCAAACCAATTAGAGGAAACTCTTCAGCAAATAAATAAATTTGAATTGAATTTTGAAACTAAATTAGAAGCCTAACTTTTTTTGAATATATTCTTGAGTAGCAGTTTCTAACATCGTTTGCCAATCTTTAAAATTGGTATTCTTCATAACGTGTTGATCCATATCATCTTCAGG
Source organism: Cytobacillus solani (assembly GCF_001420595.1). GTDB lineage: Bacteria > Bacillota > Bacilli > Bacillales > Cytobacillaceae > Cytobacillus > Cytobacillus solani. Next base: position 221,676 of record NZ_LJIX01000006.1, read on the forward strand.
AATAGCTTCAAAGTCATCCTGAGATTCAACTTTAAAGTTACCAGCATTCAAAAATTCATCAAATGAATCAAACTTAGTGTTTTTACTCATGAATGATGTAATGAATAATTCATCGAAGGAAATACTGGTTGTTTTTTCAAGTTCTTTTGCTGCGCTTTCCATATTTTTTAGTTGTTTTTGCAGTTTATCTAAACCCTTTACTTTAAACTTAGACATTATTTCCACCCCCTTTCTTTTGTCTTTATTCGACATAAAAGGATAAAATACCTATTACAATTTTAGGAGGATAATTGAATGAATAAATTAAGCGCGTTTCTTAGTCAAAATGCTGTAAAGGTTGAAAATGTTAAGTATGCTGCATCTAAACGGTTCCTAGATGAAAATAAAATGCCTATGGAATGGGAAATCTGCAGCATTACGTCTACTGAAGATGAGGATATAAGAAAAGCCTGCACCAAAAAAGTTCCGGTACCAGGTAAAAGAAATCAATTTGTACCAGAAACGGATTACAATGCATATCTTGGCAAACTTGCTGCAAAGTGTACAGTATTCCCTAATCTTAATGATGTTGAATTGCAGAATAGCTATGGGGTAATGGGAGCCGACGCGCTACTGAAAACAATGCTAACTCCTGGTGAGTATGCAGACTATGTCGCAAAGATTCAAGAGGTTAACGGGTTTGAAGCTTCGATGGAAGAATTGGTTGAAGAAGCAAAAAACTAATAAATGAAGGCGATTATGAGGCTAACATAGCTTATTATTGCCTTCATAAGTTTCATAAATGGCCTTCTGAGTTTGAGTCTTTACCTAAAAATGAAAAAGCTTATGTAATTGCTTCTGTACAAATAAAACAAGATGCAGAGAAAAAAGCCGAGAAAGAAAGCAAAAGGAAAGGCCGACGTAGAAAGTCATAGAGAAATCCTCTTCTTTTCTGTATATTTATAGATAAGGAGGGGATAAGTATATGAAAAGGGCATTATTTCTAGTTCTTTCATTTTTGTTTGGGATATTTCTTGTATTTGCGATATTTTCAATTATTAAAAGTATTGGAAGTTACAGTAGTCTAGGAGATTATTTAGTTGCATTTATTATGTTATTTGTATTTGTAGTATTAGAGATGTTTTTTGTGAAGAAATATAAAAAATATAGTGATCCAAAGCTAATAAAAGAACAGCAAAAACATAATCAACAATTATTGCAAGAAAAATGGGAAACTGAAAAAATTATTCCTGGCTCGAAAGCACGTATTGAAGATTTAGGCGCTGATATATGTATAAAAGCAAAACACATGGCTGGTTTACCAATAAGTGAAGGTGCAGAAACTTTTATATACAGATGTAAAAATAAAGTGGTTTTTGAAAGAAATGAGAAAACTTATGAATTAATTTTAGATAAAATAGAAGATATAACAATTAAAACAGATATCGAAATACAAAAAAGTTATGTAAGTAGTGTTGGAGGTGCTGTAGGTGGGTATGTTTTATTTGGACCACTTGGAGCAATGGTTGGAGGAAGAGCGAAAGAAAAAAAATCACAAGTTATTGAAGAATATCTGATCTTTGCATATGAAAAAAATAATGAAGTAGAATATATATCATTTGAGGTAACAAATATTCCTAATGCTTCTTTATTTGTAAATTTATATGACAATAAAGTTCAAAAGAGGCAAACAATAGAAATATAATAATCTGAAACACTCACAAAATGTGGGTGTTTTTTTAGGTAGGTGCTTATTTTGGCTACCATTAGAACAGCTATACAGATCTATGATGGTATGTCACCAGCGTTTAGATCGATGAATAACGCTATGAATATAGTTCTAAATTCCTTCGAAAGCCTACAAAGGGCATCTGGAAATGCTATTGATACTGCTAGTATTCAAGCTGCTAGACAAGAATTAGCAAGAGCTGAATCATCATTTGACCAAATAGAAGAGCAGATTAGACAAGCTGACAGGCAACAGCAAAATTTGAATAATAGTATAAATAACGGAACTTCTGCGGCTAATGGATTTTTATCTAAGATAGGAGCAATGGTAGCAGCATACCTCTCGTTTCAAACAGGTAAGTCTTTAATGAATACTTCTGATGAATATACAAACTCAACAGCTAGAATTGATATGATGAATGATGGTCTACAAAGTACCAAGGAATTACAGGAAATGATTTTTAGAGCAGCACAAAGATCATATGGAGCTTATTCTCAAACTGCTGACATGGTAGGTAAAATCGGGATGAATGCAGGAGCTGCATTTAATTCAAGTTCAGAAGTAGTACAATTTGCAGAATTACTCAACAAACAATTTGGTATTGCTGGGACAAATGTAGAGGGAATCCATTCGGCTACTCTACAATTAACTCAAGCACTAGGATCTGGAGTATTACGAGGCGAGGAGTTAAATGCAGTATTTGAGGCGGCACCAAGTATTATTCAAACAATTGCTGACTATTTAGAAGTGGATATTGGAAAAATTAGAGAAATGGCTAAAGAAGGTTTATTAAGTGCTGAAATAGTAAAGAATGCTATGTTTGCAGCGACAGATGAGATTAATAGTAAGTTTGCTTCAATGCCACTGACCTGGTCTCAAATTTTTGCCTATATACGAAACGAAGCCCTTTGGGCATTTAGGCCACTTTTAGAATCAATTAATAAGGTTGCCAATAGTGAAAGAATTCAAGGATTTTTAAGCAGCCTATCCAACTCATTTACCACATTATCCAGTGTTGTTGTATCAGTTTTCAATATAATTACCTCTATTGGAAGTTTTATCTATGATAATTGGTCCTTAATTGCTCCAGTTGTTGGAACTGCGACAGCAGCTATAGTAGCCTATACCTCAGCATTATTAATAGTAAAGGCTGCGAGTGTTGCTCAAGCGTTTTGGTTGGGAATTAAAACATTAGCTACTGGTTTATATACTGCTTCTACATGGGCTAGTGTACAAGCGACTCTCGCCGCTACTGGTGCAGCATGGGGGCTTAATGCAGCATTATATGCAAATCCTATCTTTTGGGTGGTATTAGCTGTTGTTGCATTAATAGGAGCCTTTTATTTAGCAATTGCAATAATTAATAAATTTGCTGGAACATCAATCTCAGCAACAGGAATTATTGCAGGAGTTTTTTTCGCATTAGGTGCCTATATATTTAATATCATTGCTTTTTTATGGAACATTTTTGCCTCAATAGCAGAGTTTTTTGTGAATGTCTGGAACCATCCAATGTATTCAGTAAAAAAAATATTTGCTAATCTCGTGACTAATGTGCTTGATATGACAATTTCAATGACCAAAGGCTGGGATGGCTTTGCCACTAGTTTTGTGAATGCGATGATCTCAGCTGTAAATGGAGTAATTAAAGCTTGGAATTGGCTTGTTGATTTACTACCAGACAGCGTTACAGGTGCATTAGGAATTGGTAAGGGAACAGAATTTTCACACAGAACATCCATTACAAGTGATCTTGAAAACCTTAAATCAGGTATTAATGACTGGGTTGGTGAAGCTCCTGAGGGTTACTGGGAAGCTCCAAAGATGGAAATGAAAAACGTAGGAGCTGCTTTTTCTGCAGGGTACGACAAAGGTGCAGCCTTCAGTGATAATGTAAAAGATTCTTTTAAAATGGATGAGTTGATGAATAATGCTCAAGCTCTTGACCAAATTGGCAGCGCTGGAAAAGAAACAGCCGGAAACACCGGGAAAATGGCTGACTCGATGGAAGCTTCGGAAGAGGATTTGAAATACCTGCGTGACATTGCTGAACGAGAAGTGATTAACCGATTTACTACAGCTGAGGTTAAGGTTGATTTAACTAATCATAATAACGTTAACTCGGAATTGGATCTTGATGGTATCATAGATCGCTTTGGAGAAAAACTAGTGGAAACATTGGATTCTGTTGCGGAAGGTGTTTAACGATGGCATATAGCTTTTTATTTGATGATTTACTTTTTCCAATCACTCCTTCTAAACTAGATATGAAGATAAAGAACAATAATTCTACAATTACGCTTATCAATGAAGGCGAAGTTAATTTGCTAAAAAAAGCAGGATTAACTGAAGTTTCATTTGAGGTATTATTACCTAATGTAAAGTATCCTTTTGCTGTCTATCCAGATGGATTTCAGCCAGCGACATTCTATTTAGATAAACTTGAGAAATTAAAAACTGAAAATAAACCTTTCCAATTTATCGTCTCTCGATTAAAACCGAGTGGCGATTTATTATTTGATAATGATATGAAAGTATCTCTTGAAGAATACACAATCAAAGAGAGTGTCGATCATGGGTTAGATGTAGTCGTTTCAATCCAACTTAAGCAATACCGGGAATATGGTACGAAAATAGTTGAGATTAAAAAGCCTACTGCAAAGTCAAAGCCAGTTGCTAAAACTATTAAGCCAAGGCCAACAACGAATGCTCCACCTCCTCCAAAGTCATACAAAGTTGTTAAAGGTGATACCTTATGGGCTTTATGTAAAAAATATTATGGAAAAGTAACTAAAAAAATGACTGATGAGTTAGCTGCTAAAAATGATATAAAGAATCCTGATCTCATATTCCCTGGGCAGGTGATTAAGTTATGAGTAATTTTGAGTTAATAATTCAAAACGGATCAAAATTAATGATGCCTGCTGTAGAAGAAGGGATTATATGGGAAACTGCTCGCAGGGGCGTTCCAGGAAAACTAACTTTTAAGGTCGTGCAAGATAAAGATTTAATATTTGAAGAGGGTAATGCTGTTAGATTTAAAAAAGATGGACAAAATGTTTTTTATGGCTTTATTTTCACGAAGAAACGTTCTAAAGATGGACTTGTTAATGTGACAGCTTATGATCAATTAAGGTATCTAAAAAACAAAGATACTTATGTCTATGAGAATAAAACTGCATCTGAATTTATCAAAATGGTTGCTGCGGATTTTAGAATGAACACTGGAACTATTGAAGATACTGGCTTTAAAATTGCTAGTCGTGTAGAGGATAACAAAGAGTTGTTCGAAATGTTTAAAAACGCACTAGATTTAACAATGGATAATACGAAAAAAATGTATATCCTCTACGATAATTTCGGAAAGTTAACTCTTAGAAACATAGAAAAAATGAAATTAGATGTTCTTATTGATGAAGAGACTGGTGAGAACTTTGATTATACATCCTCAATCGATTCTAATACGTATAACAAGATTAAACTAGCATATGAGAATGAAAAGACAGGTAAGCGTGAGATTTACATTACAGAAGATGGTAACAATATAAACCGTTGGGGAGTACTTCAATTTTTCGAAACTATTAAAGAATCGACTAATGGAAAGTCAAAAGCAGATGCGCTGCTGTCTTTGTATAATCGTAAGACAAGAAATTTAAGTATAAAAAATGCATTTGGGAACATTTTTGTACGTGGTGGAAACTTGGTAGTCGTAAGGCTAATCCTTGATGATATTAAAATTATGAACTGTATGCTGGTTGAAAGTGTTAAACACACTTTTGAAGAAAGCGATCATTTCATGGATTTACAACTAGTTGGAGGCGATTTTATTGCGTGATATGAATAATATCGTTCAATCATTTAAAAAAGCAGCAGTAGACGCAATTCAGGCGGCTGATCCAACTGCAATACAATTTGGTCATGTAACAAGTACATCACCATTAAAAATACTAGTTGAGCAAAAGAAAGAATTATCTATTGCTCAACTAATATTGACAAGAAATGTACGAGATTATGAGGTTGAAATGTTAGTAGATCATATGACGGAAGTAGCAGAAGGACATTCACATGGATACAAAGGCAAAAAGAAATTTACTGTCCACAATGCTCTTAAAGTTGGGGACAGTGTTATTCTCCTTAAAATGCAAGGTGGCCAAAAATATTTAGTGTTAGATAAAGAGGTGGTTTAGTGATTCCTCAAGTTAATGATGGTCTAGTGGCTGATTTTGAAGAGGCTACGCCGCCACCTACTAAAAACTATAAAATATATATCAATAAAAATCGCTGTTTAGGCTTCGTTAATGAAATCGAAGCATTGAAACAAGCGATTTTTTTAATGCTTTCAATCGAGCGTTATGACCACATCATTTATTCGTGGAATTTTGGTGTGGAATTGAAAGATTTATTTGGAAGGCCTACAGCTTATGTTTTACCTGAGATTAAGCGACGGATCACTGAATGCCTTACTCAGGATGACCGAATAAATGCAGTCGATAACTTTGTATTTGACGTTCAAAAAAGGAAGGTTCATGTAACCTTTAATGTCTATACCATCTATGGAGATATCGAAGCTGAGAAGGTGGTGGAATTTTAATGACTGAACCTCTAAATTTAGATACAACTTATGAAGATTTAATGGCTCAAAAGTTAGCTGGAGTTGATCCATCTCTTGATACACGGGAAGGGACATCTCTTATTTATAATGCTACAGCAGCAAACAGTATTGAAATAATCCAAATGCTATTTACTCTTAAAAATCAAATCGATTTAGTGTTTGCCGATACTGCGCCAAGAGAGTATCTAATTCGTCGTGCAACAGAAAGAGGAATGAAACCGTATGAGGCAACAAATGCACGGCTTAAAGGTGTTTTTAATATCGATGTTCCAATTGGTAGCCGTTTTTCATTAGATGAGTTGAATTATGTAGTAATCGAGAAAGTTGAGTTTGGAAAGTTTGTAGTAGAATGCGAAACATCAGGCAGTATTGGGAATTTATTTTTAGGTCCCATAATCCCTATTGAATATATTGACGGTTTAACAAGTGCAGAATTAACAGATGTGCTTATACCAGGTGAGGATGAAGAGGATACAGAAGCTTTTCGTACTCGATATTTTAATAGTTTTGACTCCACAGCTTTTGGAGGTAACAGAAAAGATTATAAAGACAAGGTCAGTGCACTCCAAGGTGTTGGTGGTGTTCGGGTTTATCGAGCATGGAATGGTGGAGGTACTGTTAAACTGGTAATCATTAATTCACAATATGATAAACCATCTCAGGCTTTAGTTGATTCAGTACAAGAAGCTGTAGATCCCTTGTCAGAACAAGAAGAGGGTGTAGGGATAGCACCAATAGACCATATTGTTACTGTTTTCCCAGTAGGGGAAACCTCAATTGATGTAACTCTTAATATCACTTACCAAGATGGATGGACATGGCCTGATATTGAATCGAATGTATTTCAAACAATTGACAACTATTTCAATGAATTAGCAAAAGAATGGGCCGAATCCGATGATGATTACACTGGTGTGGTCGTTAGGATCTCGCAAATAGAAACACGGCTCCTTGGAGTAGATGGTGTCCTTGATATCGCTAATACAATGTTGAATGGTGCTCAATCAAACATTGCTCTTGATCAAGAGTCGATACCCAAAAGGGGGGTAGTAAGTGGCTAGAGATGTTGATATTTTAAGTTATTTACCATCTATTTTACGTGATATTAAAGAATTAATTGAGATTGCACAGGTTGAAAAACCAGCGTTAGAAGCTATATGGGAGAATATCGAAAATGCACTAAATAATCAGTTCGTTGTAGCTGCAAATGGATCTGGATTAAGTAGATATGAAAAGATGTTAAAAATAAATACTCCGGCTACAGATTCAATTGAAACTCGACGTTTCCGTATATTAACTCGTTATCAGGAACAAGCCCCATATACATGGAAACTCCTAAAACAATTACTTGATAATTTGTTAGGAGAAGGCCAGTACGAGTTAAAACGAGATGTTGCAGCTAAAACACTTTCTGTAAAGATCGAATTGACTGTAAAAGGCCAGTTTGATGCAGTAGTGGTTATGCTTGAGCGAATTACACCACAAAATATGGTGCTATCAGTGGAGCTTAGATACAATCAGCATTCGAAATTGGCACAGTACACACATGCTCAATTAGCAGCATTTACACACAAGCAATTAAGGGAAGAGGTGTTAAATTAATGCCTACAAATACGACAAATTTCAATTTAATTAAGCCTGGGCAGGACGACTTTTATGATGTATCTGTGCCCAATGCAAATATGGATACCATAGATGGAATATTAAAGATATTGCAGGATGCTATAAACTCTGGGGCGACTGAACAGGAATTGGCACAAATCCGCGAGGAACTTGCTACGCATTTGGCGGATAAAGCGAATCCTCACGGGACAGATAAAACTCAAATAGGGCTTGGAAATGTTGACAATGTAAAGCAAATACCTGCTAGTGAAAAAGGACAGCCAAACGGTGTGGCTATGTTAGATGCTGACGGGAATGTAATAAACGCTGATGGAAGTGGTATTAGCGGTTTCGAGTTAATCGCAACAGTAGAGCCTAGCGTATCAACCTCGGCGATAGTTCTATCAAGCATCCCGACTAAGTATAGAGACCTAAAGTTAATTATTAAATCTATTATTCCAGGCAACACAAACGGAGGACTAGCACCAGCTAGTTTGAAGATAAATGAAAGTGGAGTAGGGACAGTTAGAGGTATATCATTCCAAGGTTCAAGTACTACTAATGTAAACCATGATTCACAGTTGTATATTGGTCACTTCTATAGTCAGGTGAATACCACAAATGAGGCTACTTATGCAGAAATTGAGTTCTCGAATGAGCAAGGGGAAGCTAAGCGAATTAAACATAATCAGTACATTACCGGCTCATCAGGTAGTTCCCAAAAATTTGGGTCACTAGTGCTTTTGAGGTCGCCAGTTATAGAAAAAATAACATCAATTGAGTTATCAATACCTGATGTGAATTTCAAGTTTGCGCCAGGAACAAAAATTCAGTTATTCGGGGTGTTGTAAATGTATGAAGTTATTATTGATGAATGGGGTGAGTGGCATGTTGCAAAGAATTCTGACGGTGAAGTTACTTCAAAGTTATTGGTAACACCTTCTCAAAAGTGGAGAGACGAAAACCAGCCTGATGTTTCTGTGCCACAACTGCCTACCTTTGAAGAAAAGTTGGAAACCTTAGAGCAAGAAAAGTTAGTCTTACAACTAGCCTTGGCAGAAAGTATAGAAAAACAGGAAATAGATAAGATCAATAATCAACTAGCATTAGCTGAATTAGTAGAAACGTTAACAATGAAAGGAGTTTTATAAAATGGTAACTTTATATGCTGACTTAGTACAATTAGGATTAAGAGTTTTGGAGAATCCACAACCTGGTGAAATTGCTGTTCCAACATTTTTAAAGGCAGCTGTTAAAAAGGAGTTAGACGACCGTGCAGCAATGAGTGCTTAATATACATTTGGATAAAAATGCGCAACAACTGACACCTGGAAATTGGTACAATTATTTGAAGGAAAGACTCTCCCTTTTGTCGAATATTGCTAGATGAAAGGGAGGGTATCAATGAGATATTTGGTTGAATATGTACATGGAGATATATCCGATGTAAAACATGAAGCAGTTATTATTGAAGCAGCATTGAGTAAGGAACCAACTTATGAAGAAGAAAATAGAATCTTTAAACCAATAATTCTGCGGGAAATGGGTCATAGTGATATTAAAATCATGAATTATAAACAGTTAGATTAAGCACTCTCAAATGAGGGTGCTTTTTCTTATTGCACCGAACCGATCGGGGCTAATTTTATGAGAGTATGGTGGGAAAATGGAGAAAACTTTTCAATTTGTAACAGCATTATTAGCAGGAGCAGTCCAATTCCTATATGGGGATTGGACTATTTTATTGACTATTTTACTTGTTTTAGCCATTCTTGATTTTATAAGTGGAATGGCAGCTGGCTTTGTTGAAGGAAATCTAAAAAGCAAAGTGGGCATGATTGGGATTGCTAGGAAAGTCTTCATCTTTGTAATGGTAGCAGTTGCTCATTTAATAGACCTATTACTAATTGAAAGTGGTTTAGAAACAAAGGCTTTGGTAATGACTATGGTCATTGTATTTTACGCAGTAAATGAGATTTTATCAATAACAGAAAATGCAGGACGCATTGGTCTCCCAGTGCCAGAACAAATTAAGAGTGCAATAGTTGTCCTTAAAGGAAAGGATGATAGAAAATGACAAGAAACTTAATCGTTGATATTTCTCATCATCAACCTAATAACAAGATCAATTGGGAGCAAGCTGCTAAAGAGGTTTCACTATTTGTTATTCGAACACAATATGGTACCTCTACGATTGATCGTGAGTATAAAAAGCATGTTGCTTCTTGCAAGCAGTATGGGATTCCATTTGGACATTATATCTACACATTATTTAAAGATAAAAATGATGCTATACGAGAAGCAAAAGACTTTTTAAGCCGTTGTGATAAAGATGCAAAATTTTTAGTTGTTGATGTAGAGGTTCAGACTACGAAAACAAAAGCTGAAATGGCTCTTGCTACACAAGCTTTCATTGACTATTTGAAAGCAAATGACCATAGACCAGTTGGTTTGTATACTGGGCACCACTTTTACAAACCTTATGGAATGGATAAAGTAAAAGCAGATTTCCTATGGATCCCGCGTTATGGGAAAAATGACGGAACACCATCGATAAAGCCTGATTATGCTTGTGATATCTGGCAATACACTGAGAAGGGCCGTGTGAACTGGTATGGAGGATATTTAGATCTTAACCAATTGATTGGCAGCAGATCATTAGATTGGTTTATTGGGATTGAAAGCATGCCACCAGCTCCTATAGAAAAACTAATGTGGGGTAAAACAGAATTTAAAAAGGGACAAATTGGTCGTGTGACAATTTTGAAACCAATTAATTTATGGACCGATGATGCTAACGGAAAATTAGAAATGGCACGTATCTTACAACCAGATGAACAGTATAGGGTGTACGGTTATCGAGATAAGCATCAAGGACAATATGATGTAGGCGGCGGTCATTGGGTTACGAAGATGGACGGCTACATTAAATATGAGACACCGTCTAAAGCTTTGCTAGAAAAGGCAGCAGAATTCTATAAGTAATAATAAAAGCCCTTCCAGTTGGATGGGCTTAGTTTTTTACTAATATAAAAAATAAAAACTAATAAAAACTTTATAAATCAGAATTTACGAAAAATACAAAGAAACCTAAAAATTACAAAAATAACCTATTTTTTATATCTGAACTATAGTAGACTGTAATTATGCAAATGTCATTGTCTACCAATTTTAAGGGGGAAAATATGTTTAAAAAGTCAATAGTCTCATTAATTGCGTTCTTTTTATTAATAAGTCCTGTATCAAACACTCTAGCTAACAGTTCGGAAAGTCAAAAAATTATTGATAAAAGGGATTTTGAAGCTTCATTAGATATTGATTATAAACAATCGATAGATGTTAGAGGTGAAATCTACGAAATTTATAAGAATGAACAAACTGACGGAACTGTTAAATATGAAGCACACAGTCCTGAAGGCGATGTAGAAAAGTTTATATTGAAAGAAAATGTGTTATACGATGAAAAAGGTGAAGTTTTAGCTACTATTAACGAAGAGTTAGTTCCAGCAGAGGACGAGAATGATTCTTCTACTTCACTTAATTCTAATGGTGATATTGGGGTAATGGCATATTATGATTCAGAAACTTCTCCGTATCCTAGTGCAGATTATAGTAAATATAAGGACACTTATCTCGGCAATTTACAATTGGAGAAAAACATTAAAAACTTTACAGCTGGTGCACTAGCTGTAATCATTGGATTAGTAGCTCCAATTGTAGGAGCTGCTATGTCAGCTATTCTAATTGCTGAAGCTTGGGAAAATGACATTAATGCCTTTGCTATTTTCTATAAGAAGGTAGAATGGCATCATAAATCTTTAGGAATGCTTGCAAAACAATTTTTTGTTACTATGTATTGGGATCCTAATCGTAAAAGTCAAGCAGGTCCAACAAAAGTATATTATAGTACTTTCGCTTAATAATTAATTGATAATATAGTAGACAATGACTATTGCTAACTTAATTTTAATAATGAAAGGGAAGTGGAAATGGAAAAGAACGAAAAAATGAGTCAAAACCAACTTAGCATCTACCATTCTCTTATTTCCGTATGTATCCTGTTTATTACAATTTCATTAATACAACAATCGACTAAGTATAATTTCTTATACGCTTTATTGTTTTTGATTATTAAAAGTCTAGTAGATATTGTATTTCATAAGTTAGGCTATTCTTTTAGAGGCTTTGGTATAAAAAAAATGTTGATTGCAAATTTAATAATCTTATTCTTTTTTGTTATCTGGAGTGTTTTTTATTAAGAATGAGTTCAATATTAGATTAATTGATTTTTTTTAAGGAGAAGATAAAAAATTGACTTTCTATTAGGATCCAAATAATTATTAAAATATTTCCATGACTTATAATTGAATCAGTTACTAGACCTCTTCCTAAAAATTTGCTTAATACTAATAAGGTTATCTCTCGATTGATTCGGGAGTAAGTACTCTGTCATTAATTAATAATCCCACTTTCCTCCTCAATATTCCTTCACATTTTGTTCTATAATAAAGCCCTTCTCAATTGAGAGGGGCAATTCTTAAATATGCTTCCATGTTTTTCGTAAAACAACATCTGATATAGTAGGACGCTTAACATTATATTTATTTGCAAGGTAATATTGTGCCAGCGTTTTCGTATAGCCAATTTCTAGCATTTTCTCGTATTCTAGACGGATCTTCTGTACCTTTTCTTCTGTAAGCTTCACACTATTATTTAGTTCCCCTAGCTGTTTTTCTCTTAATTTTCTCCTGTACTCATCATTTGTTCGCAGCTGACAGGCTTCTTTAATATCCCTAGTTCCCTTAGAAAACTTATTGAGATAATCTATAACAAAATTAGGTTCTACTCCTAATTTCTTCGCTATTTGGCGTGTGGACATTAGCTGATCATAGTACATGATTTCAATTTCCTTACCTAGTCTATCTACTTTATTTACATACTCAATTTTACTAGGTCGTAATCCGTTGCTATATTGCTTTAGTAAATTGCTTACAGTCATTGGTGACATTTTAAGTGCTTTAGCTATTGTTTGGACAGATTGGTGGTAGTCGTTGTATAGAGTAAGTACCTGGGGCAGTTTTTGAAGTGTTTTTTGAGTGAAGTTTGTTCGTATAGGCGTTTCATTCATAAAAAGATCCCTCCTAAACCTAATAATTAGGCAAGAGTGGAACCTAATTTTGTTATAGATTATCTCAATAAGTATTCTAAGGGAACTAGGGATATTAATATTGGAGGGAAGTCCTTGTGACAAATTGATGGATTTTAATTTCAAATTATTTTACTAGAGAGGGACTTTCAATCTTTTGTCGAAATATAGACATTATATAAAAAATAAAATATAGGGGGTGAATTTATGGTTGAAAGTGTGCTGAATATGCTAAAAGAAAAAAATGAATTTCCGATACTGTTTATAGGATCGGGGATATCAAAAAGATATTTAATGGACTTCCCTAGCTGGGATGGATTATTAGAAAGGTTTTGGGAAAAGTCAGAAGAAAACAAGAATTTTTATGGGAGGTTGAATATTTTAAGGGAAGAATTGAAAAGTGAAAAAGGATTAATAAACGACAAAGAGATAGAATTTTATAGCAATCTAGAAATGAGTTCATTAATTGCAAAGAAATATAATAGGAAGTTTAATCAAGGTGAAATAAATATTGAGGATTTTTCGACTAAAGATGCCTATTCGACAGGAATCGAACCATATAAAATGGGAATTAAAAATACTTTTAAAGAGTATTTGATTCGAAGTGAAAAGGAAAGTGAAGTAGAAAACTTTAAGAAAGCTTTAACAAAATCACAAATTATGATTACAACTAACTATGATAATTTTATTGAGGACAGCTATAATTCAATTAGTCAATATGGTGTTAAGACATATATCGGTCAAACTGGATTTTTCGAGGAGACCATTGGATATGCCGAACTTTACAAAATTCATGGTTGTATTAGCAAGCCACAATCAATTGTAATTACAAAAGAAGATTATGAATTATTTGATAAAAATTCTATCCTTATTAGCGCAAAAATTATTTCAATGTTGATCCATTCACCAATCATATTTCTAGGATATTCTTTAACGGATCTAAATGTTAGAAAGTTTATTAAAGATTTTGCATCATCCCTTAACGCTGATGATCCTATATCTCTTGAGGAAAGACTTATAATCGTTGAATGGAAGGAAAATGAAAAGAGTTTAATCGAAGAGGTAATTTTTGATCCAGAATTAAATTGTAAGTTTACTGTAATAAAGACTGATAATTACAATTTAATTTATGATTATCTCTTAAAAATAGATCAGGGAGTAGCTCCTTCAGAAATACGAAAATATCAGCACATTATTAAGCAACTTGTTATTGACGCTGGAAGAGAAGGTGCTTTAAGATCAGTATTAATTTCTCCTATAGAATTAGATGAACTTGAACAAAGGCTAAATAGTCACGATGCACTTAATGAAAAAATAGTAGTAGCAATGGGAGATTCGAAGGTAATATTTCAAATACCGAATAAATTATCTTATCTTGAGGATTATATCTTTGAAACAAACGAATTAACTACGGATGTTGTTTTGAGATTTTTAGCAAATGAGAATCAAGCGGGACGATATCCATTCATTAAATATGTATCAAATAAGAAAATTGAAGAATCTAGTCTTCATGATTATGAAAAAGAAAAACTAAGACAAAGATTGAAAAATCACGGAAACCTTAATATGCAAATGAATAGTATTCCAAATTCTTATCGTATAAAGATGAGTGAATTAGATGAAATTTTATCTTGGGGATACGTCCCTGACAGAGAATATTGCATAATTGCATTTAATATTGAACGGCTAGATTTTGAAAAGGTTGATCAGTATATTAAGAAAAAAGTCAAAGATCTTGTATCTGCAGGAGAGGCTAAGATTAATACACATCTTCGAAGATTACTATTAATTTATGATCTTGTAAAAAATAAAAGAAGTGACGCCTAACCAATTCAGGTTGCCATCACTTCTTAGATCTTTATAACAACATCATATTCGAAAAGAATAAAAATGTCTATAATAAATTATAACCAATTTTAGCCCTTTTCAATACGAGAGGGCTTTATCCTTTTTGCCCCCCAACCAACTTACTCCTATGCAAAGCAGTGCCAGCACCTGTAAAAGACACTGCTCTTAGAATAGCTGCAGAACCATACTTATTCCTAATCTTATCAACTACATACCCAAGCTCCCGTTTTTTCCAACCATCAATGTCAAATAAATCTAGCTGCATCTCATAATCATCAACAAGTTTTGTAATAGACAATGAAACTGATCGTACCGTTTGTCCTCTGTAATTTTCCTTCATCGATTTTGTTACCTAAAAAATGCACACGATAATGTACACGATAGAATAACTTTATTCTCTTTTTTAATTAACTTCAAAAAACTACTCAGCAGTAATAAAATAATTTACTTACTCTCTCTAATTTATAATTTTTTAGCTCAATACTTAAATAAGTCGGACTTCAGTCAGGATTTCCGCATAATTAAAAATGAAACCCCGAATATTATGAACCATAGCTCTTAAATATAACAAATATTTATTTTGCCTATAAAATAGATATTGAAATAATGTATTTCCAATCAAGATTCGTCATATGCTGAAATTTAATTTCTGATTAGTATTCAGAATTATGTCCACCTTTTGAAACTGCAACTAGTTTTGTAGAATGTAAAAAACCATAACATTTGCTTAATTATGAGTTTCATCAAAGGATCCAATGAAACAATACAAATAAAAACGATAAAAGTAGAGGCATATAAGCGTGATATTTATAGATAAATTAGTAGAAAAGAAATTGCATCAACCTTAATTTCAGGTACTAAAAAAATAATATAGGAAGATGTCAAATTAACTTTTGATTTTATTACTCATTTGAGATGCATAAAATATGTACAAAAAGTGACATAAAAGGTAAGAAAATAGAGCAAAACATCCGGATACTGATTAATAAAGTTAATTTAATTATAAATATAAGTAAAGGCATGTTATAAAGATCAGTAGATCGACCTCTATAACATGCCCCCTAATTTTACTCAGCCTTTGTTACAATACCCGAATAAGTAGCTTTCCACCATTCACCATATGTACCCCAAGTTTCTAAACTACCTTGAAGTGTTAATGAACCATAAAATCCATTACTATCACTATAAGTAATTGATTTAGGTACTTGTGAACTACTATATTCAGATTTTAAGTAGTATTTAGTCTGAGTTACACCCTTTTGAATATTCTGAGTAGAAACATCTTCACTAGCAATAGTAATAGTTTCTACTGGTGCAGCACTAACCGGTCCAAGCATACTAAAACTAACTCCAACAGCAGCAGCAATTGATAATATTTTTTTCTTCATTCCCTCATCTCCCATTATTTTCTATTTTTGTAATATATATACTACGATTTTAATATTATCATATAATTTATAATATTCAACACTATTTTACATATTTTCCTTATTTTTTACAGTAAAGTATATTTATCTCATTTTTTATAGTATACTGTAAATTATAAATATTACTATAAATCTTTTAATCGAGGGGGATTAATCATGAAGAGATCACTATTTATTGGAGCAATCACACTAGGATTACTAATAGGATGCTCCAATGAAGGAAGTAAAGATATTGAAGAAAATGAACAAGATACAATAGCCTCCAGCGAAAAATCCACTGAGGAATTAAAGACTTGGAATGTCACAACACAAAACTCTATACAAATTAAGAATGAAAACGTGGATTTGTTAGGTGAAATAGGTGATTACGTTCTTAGGTCAGATGTATTTCGGATAGAAACAGAAGGACTATATACATGGTATTTATGGACTCAGGATCAAAATAAAGAAGATTTGATTGGAAAGAAAGTTAGTATAAAAGGTATTAGTGAAAAAAATAAAGGTGAAGAAATGCACTTATCAGATGGGGAAATCCAAGAATTATCAGAAGATGAGATACTTAGTTTGCCTGATTCTGATAGAATGGTAAAATTCGAAGCAAAAATTACTCCCCTAAGAGAAGGTAGATGGAAATTAAAAACCTATCTTGAAAATAATTTACTTGGCACTACCGTAATTAGTGTTCAAGCAAAATGAGACAATTGTTGTAAAACATAAAAAATCACTCTATAGAGTAGGTAGAAAAAACCTCTCTATAGAGTGATTTTTTTGTACTATAAAGTAAAAGTACAGAAATAACTAGAGAAAAGTACAACTTTTACTATTAAGGCACTATGAGTAA
Organism: Cytobacillus solani; assembly: GCF_001420595.1. Taxonomy (GTDB): domain Bacteria; phylum Bacillota; class Bacilli; order Bacillales; family Cytobacillaceae; genus Cytobacillus; species Cytobacillus solani. The sequence goes on from NZ_LJIX01000006.1 coordinate 238,860, forward strand.
AGATTTATAGAAAACTAGGAGGAAAATTTAGGATTTGCTAGTCTAAACTAGGAGTTAACTACATGATTTTGGATTACCATGTACTGTCGGAATTGGCCCCAACATTGACTTTTCATGCTATTAATATAATGAACAGTGCCGGTAATTATATTAGTAAATCCATTTTCAAAAACTACGATGTTCAAGGTTTCGTTAAATTCCATGGCTTCACAAATAATCAATTCAAACTCTTCTATGGCTTGTTCGTCTAATAAAGGTTGTTCAACCCGATGTTCATCCACTAGTGCATCTTTCAAACTCTGTACATGCTCTGGCAGCATCATTGCAGTCCACTTAATAGTTCCGCGGTCTTTTATCATTTATTCCATCTCCTTTTCATATATTATATGCGAACATTAGTTCTTTATTCAGCTTGAAATCGAATAAATGTTCGTATAAAATGAAGGTAAAGGAGGTCAGATTGATGAGAAGTTTATTATTAAAGGCGGCAGCAAATGGCGCATTATTAGAAATGATATACCAGGAAAATAACTAACATCTTATCAGTCGGGCCAGTAAGAAACCTAAGGAAAGGTGCATAACAGTGGCTAAAATTAAGAGAAAACGACCAACAAGGGATGAATTCGAGTTAGAGGAGATTGGAAATACACTTGTAGAGGCAAATGATGAAAAATCAGAAGTAATTTTAGATGTTTGGGAAAAAGGGCCTGTTCAAGGAAATATTATAAAAATGGATAGTCGTACAAGATTAATTCATATCGAAAAGGATTCAAATGTTACTAAAGTTCCTTTTATGGACATAATGAAAGTTTCGGTATTATAAGTTGGAGCTCCTCTCATTTGAGAAGAGCTTTATTTATTCCACCAAATGTCCCTATAGGTTTCTTTCTGTATGGTTAGTGCTCTTGTGATCCGTAACAGACGTATCTTCATCTCTAACAAATTCCACCACTCTAATGAGATCGATTACAAACAATCTCTGGCAAAAGACATTCTAAAATTCAAAAGATATACAAAGTTATCCACATATAATCCACAATTTGTACTTATTTGGGTGACAAACACGCCTTATCGGAAGAAAAAGCTTCAGAAGATATGTGAAGGTGTGAAAAACCCAATCTACCTATAGGAGGTGTAAAGATTATTAAGTTGTAAAATTAACAATAGAGTCGTTTAAAAAGTTAATAAATATGAATCATTCTATTCCACAAACGGGGAGTTTAGTTGAACAAAGAGAAAAAAGAATGCAATAGTTTTCATTTTACTTAAAAGCTTTAAGTTTTTATAACTAAGTATTTATATTACATAAATAATGACATGAATGTAGGTTATTTTTCATACTATATTTTTGGGGTGGAAAAATGACAAGAGCAAAATACCGAAGTTCAGACGTTGACTTAATGGCAAGGATGATGAGAGCAGAAGCAGAAGGTGAAGGACAACAAGGAATGTTATATGTTGGAAATGTAATTGTGAATCGACTTGTAGCTAATTGTATAGACTTTATAGGTTTAAGAACAATTCCACAGGTCATTTATCAAGTACAAGGAGGAAATTATGCTTTTGAAGCTGTTCAAAAAGGGAATGTATTTTATCAAAGAGCGAGAGGTATTGAAAGAAGATTGGCAGAACAGAATTTGAAGCACTGGAGACAGCATCCGGCTAGATATGCCCTTTGGTATTTCAATCCCTATGCGCCATGTCCTCCAACATGGTATGATCAACCTCATACTGGTCAATTTAAAAACCATTGTTTTTATGAACCAAAACCTGGAACATGTGATAGTGTTTATAGAGGTTAAGCATACTCTTTGAGTAAGCTTTTTTACATGTTTAAAATATTTATATAATATAAAACTTTTAGTAATAGTTTTTATCTAAAAAAGTTAGAATGTGAATTTTTCTACTTAAGCTAATGAGTTGCTTTCCTTTAATAACAATATTCAACAATCGGGCGCAATTGTTGAATAAAACATAGATTTTTAAATGACCATGATTCAAAATGCTGGGTTGGGTTATGTACTTATTCAAGTTTCTCCATTAATATTAAATGTATTAAAGCAAGTAGGGAATGCGGTGTAGTATCCAAAAGGTGCCCAATAAGTGCCTGTTTTAATATTTTTCAGTATCGTCAGGTGAATTTTTAAATGATAAGGTTGTACCTAACAGCTATATATAATAGTAGAAACTAGGGTAGTATTTCTCTATATTCCCTCATAACAAATGGGCGGCATGATGTAATAAGCCCCTCCAACCATTGATATGACTGGGTTTGTTAGTAAGGTGAGAGTGGTTTGCTAACATTGAGGATATTAATAGAGGCTTCTCATAAGTTCATTGAACTTTTGGGGGGCTTCTTTTTTCATTTCTTGGGTTACTTGGAGATACATATTTTTCCTGATACTCCCACGGCTAAAGCCGATGGGGTTCTAAGATACTAATACACTGTTACTTACCCTGGTCTTGGTTATATGTTGAAAAGTATCTAGAGACATATAGGTGAAACCGAATCTGAAATAAACCTTTGACCCCCGTATTGCAAATGAGCAATACGGGTATTTTTATATAATTTAATCTTTTTGCAATGTATCTCCTTACAGTTTTATTCGCCTGTAATGCCCTATATTTTATAGTTAAGTCGCAAGGTTGAACTACTTAATATTCCTTGCATTTCTACAAAACAAATCATTTTTAATGGTTTAGCCGGTTATTTCGGTGCGAAACATGAGTTAATACATATATCTATAAAAAAATTATCTAAAAGGGGAATACTATTATGAGCGGCTTTAACGCAGTATTAGCAAGAAATACGGAAAATGCTCCAAACGGTAACGGTCTATATTCACAAACTGTAGCTTTCTCTCATTACAATAATCTTTCAGCTCAATTACCTATCGAACCCAAAACTGGTAAATTGGTAGCTGGTGGTATAAAAGAGCAGGCTGAACAGTGCTTTAAAAATATCAAGGCAATTGTAGAAAGCATTGATCATGTTATGAGCGATATTGTTAGAATCACTGTATTCGTTAAGAATATCAAAGATATTGACGCTGTAGACGAAGTTTATAAAACATACTTCCCAACCTATGTTCCTTCACGAACAACAGTTGCAGTTGCAGCTTTACCTATGGATGCTTTGGTGCAAATTGAAGCACTTGTTTCACACGGTGAAGGTACCATTCCAAACGCACCACAAGCAGGCGATCTCATAAAGCTTACAAATAACACGGAAAATGCACCAACAAGTTCTCTATCTACACAAACCGTGTCTTTCTCTCATTACAATAATCTTTCAGCTCAATTACCTATCGATCCGAAAACTGGTAGATTGGTAGCTGGCGGTGTAAAAGAGCAGGCTGGACAGTGCTTAAAGAATATTAAGGCAATTTTAGAAAGTATCGACGTTCCTTTTGATGATATTGTTAAAATTAATATCTTCCTTAAAGACCTATCGGATATTGATGCGGTAAATGAAGTTTATACAACATTTTTCCCAGACTCGGCTATTGCTAGGGCTGTAGCCTATGTCCCTGCACGGACAACAGTTGCAGCTTCCGCTTTACCTATGGATGCTTTGGTACAAATTGAAGCAGTGGTGTCACACGGAGATGGTACACCTCCACAAGCTGTTGAAGACAGACATGGAATCGTTATATGGGCAAACAACACTGAAGATGCACCAAAGAGTTCACTATCTACACAAACTGTAGCGTTTTCTCATTACAATCACCTTTCAGCTCAATTACCTTTGGACCCAAAAATTGGTGAAATAGTAGCTGGTGGTATAAAAGAGCAGGCTGAACAGTGCTTAAAAAATATCAAGGCAATTATTGAAAGTATCAACCATGATATGGACGATGTGGTTAAAGTAAATATCTTCCTTAAAGATATCGCGGATGTTGATGCTGTAGACGAAGTTTACACAACATTCTTCCCAAGCGGTATTCCTGCACGAAGAACAGTTGGCGTATCAGCTTTACCTCAAGATGCTTTAATCCAAATCGATGCAGTTGTAGCAAACGCTGAGGGAACACCTCCAAAAGCATAACAGGCATTTGTTTGTAAATACAGGGACTATCAAAGTTACTTGTTAATGCCGATGGTGAATGCGAAATCGCATATCCTATTCATAAGTGGCTGTCTCAAATGAAAATTGAGACAGCTTCCGTTTTTTAACAGCGCAGCTTACTTCTCACATATTGAGTATATGGTTTAGATAGACGTTACTAAAAGCTATAGATTACAATTTTGATTACATAGCTGGCAGAATCGGAAGTGAAAATGCTAACATTTTGAACTAACGCAATCCTATGAAAAACGGTAAATCCCCGTTAAAGATGTTACAGACAGAATTTAAAAAATCTTAATTTAACGTACTTTTCACACTCATCGTTAAAGATATTACACACTCTCAGCTTACGGGCGGCATGATGTAATCACACCTTACCAATTAAATGAAGCTTCTCATTAGTCATTAGACTTTTGAGGAGCTTCATTTTTGTTAATCAAACGTATGATTAACAAAAATGTATGCTATTTTGTAAAAATCAATCTGTGGAACGAGATTAATCGGAGAGTCCCAGTGAATTACACCTTAGTATTTTTAGAGGCTATGTTAAACAATTGTTGATTAGCTACACTACCTTTGGTGCACATACTCATTTAGTTATTCATTCGAATAAAATTAAATGAACATGTACACCAAAGGCTATAAAACAACAGCAAACATTAACAGGGCCACATTCTTAAAGCCTTATTAGTTTTCCTTTCAATATGCAAAAAAACGGAAATCACCACAAATTTTCCGAAGCAAGGGGACGGGGCTCTTGCTTGCTCGTAAAAAAGACAAGAACAGCCCCTATGCTTCTTTATTCTGATATAACGATCAAAAAAAACTCAAAAAATATTATGCACTTAGGTGAGTGAACGATATTTCCTGGGCTTATTAACAAAATCTGTCTCCAAATAAGCGTGCAGTAGAAGCTTTCAGGCCATATTCCTGCAATTATATGAGTGAAAACTACACATTCTTAATTGAACTATTGGATTATAATAAATAATACACAATTATAAAAGTTATTTAATTAATAAATAAAAAAGAGACGCTTCTTTAAACTGCTCTGAGATATAGCCCTTAGGTTAGGTCTTGAATCATCCCTCCTTATATTAATTAATTAATTTTCCAATATCATATAATGAAAATCTAAATTTGCTTGTACTAAAGTACAGGAGCCAAGCTAATTTAAAAACAATAAATAACCCAATCTCATTATCCAAAAATCCATACAATAATAATGTAAACATTGGTACAGAGAGGGCTATTTGTACAACCGATTACAAGTGAAGCACAGGATATGAGGTATATTGTTTTACATTTATTTCAAAATTGAGCATAGGTTGTAGAATGAAAAAATCAATTTTTTGTTCTCAATGAAAATTTTATAGTGAAATTAATGTAAAGATATGGCTCCCGCACCATCAAGAAATTCCTTTTTCAAATAAAGTCCTCATCTTTTTCCAATGAAAGCAAATTTGGAGGTTTTACTATGCCTTGTCCATCATTTCAGACATCAACTTTCCTAAGCGGTGGTGTTGCTCCGGTTAATCTTGTTGTCGCAGATTTTAATGGGGATGGAAATCCCGACCTCGCTGTCACAAATCAGACTTCCGCCAATATCTCAGTGTTTTTAGGGAATGGCTCAGGCGGTTTCGCTTCGGCTCCCGGAAGTCCGTTTTCTAGCAGCGGCCTGAGTCCAGATTCGATCATTTCCGATGATTTTAATGGAGACGGGTTTCCTGATCTTGCTGTTGTGAATGGGATTGGCAATACTGTTTCGGTGTTTTTAGGGAATGGGACCGGAGCGTTCACCCTCGCTCCCGGAAGTCCTTTTTCTAGCGGAGGTTTGTCTGCATCCGATATTGCTTCTGCCGATTTTAATGGGGACGGGATTCCTGACCTCGCTGTCTCAAACCAAAACGGCAATGTCGCTGTGTTTATAGGTAACGGGACGGGGAGCTTTGTTTTCGGTGTTAATTTGATAAGTGCTGCTCCAACCGCCGTCATTTCAGCCGATTTTAACGGAGACGGGTTTGCTGACCTCGCTGTCTCAAACTCTACAGGCACCATCGCAGTGTTTTTAGGGAATGGAGCAGGGGCATTCGCCTTAGGTCCTGGAAGTCCTTTTCCAAGTGGAGGTTCAGTATTTGCAGAGATCATTGCCACGGATTTTAATGGAGATGGATTTCTGGACCTTGCTGTCACGGACTTTATTAACAACGCTGTCTCAGTGCTTTTAGGGAATGGCTCGGGAGCATTCGCCCTAGCTTCTGGTAGTCCTTTTCCAACCGGAGGTATAGGTGGTACACGTGATATTACGTTTGGGGAATTTAATTGCGATGGGATTCCAGACATCGCGGTCACAAACACAAGCGACAACACAATCTCGCTGCTTTTAGGAAATGGGACGGGAGGATTCACTCTCGCGCCTGGAAGTCCTTTTTCAAGTGGCGGACTTGGCCCAACCTCGCTAGCGTCAGCCGATTTTAATGGAGACGGACTGGTTGATCTAGCAGTCACAAACTTTACATCTGGCACAATTTCGATTTTACTCAACGACTGTGAGCCCGAAATAGTATGTCCCGCCGATATCACGGTAGCAAATGATCTCAACCAATGCGGAGCTGTAGTAAACTATCCTACTCCTACCGTTTCAGGTAACTGTATTGGAGCTATTGCATCATGCAGCCCGGGTTCCGGTTCCTTTTTCCCTGTAGGGGCGACGATGGTGACATGTACGCTAACAGACGCCTCCGGAATTGTAGTTGATTCCTGTTCATTTACCGTTACTGTCGAAGACACCCAAGCGCCGAACATCACTTGTTCTAATGATATTATGACATCAAATGCTCCTGGCCAATGTGGAGCAATTGTCAACTTTCCGGCTCCAATTGCAAGCGACAACTGCCCTGGTGTGATGGTTTCGTGCTCCCCTGCATCAGGAACCTTTTTTAGTGTAGGCATCACACCAGTTATTTGTACTGCGACTGATAGCGCTGGCAATACTGCCGAATGCTCTTTTACAGTTACAATAGTCGATTCTGAACCTCCAGTGATTACTTGTTCTGACGATATAACGGTATTTAATGATCCTGGAAGTAATGGAGCATTTGTCAGCTTTCCAGATCCTACTGTAATCGATAACTGTCCTGGCGCAACAGCTGTCTGCACCCCGGCATCAGGTTCCTTTTTTCCTCGGGGGACAACAACTGTCACATGTACGGCTACAGATGCGGCTGGAAATATCAGCGCTTGTTCTTTCAACGTAATCGTGATTGTCGATCCTTGCCGGTTTTTTAGTGGAAGATGAAGCTGAAGAAGGTAATAAAAATGGAGGAAGCATGGAGAAGCTTCTCTAGCTTCCTCGCAAAAAAACACTAGTACCGTTCCTGTGCTTCCTACTTAATCGTCGTCAAAACCTTCTCAATTATACAAAGACGTGTTCTCATTAAAAAATTGAGCTTTTCTGAACCTATGAGTATTACAATCATATAAAACACGATAACAAACGGGAATACGTCTATTTATAAATGAGTAGCAATGAATCCAAGAAGGGGAGATAAGAATGTACTTCCATTATAGGCCAGCGTCCATTTGATAACGTACCATCGTCTGTGACTAATCTCTTCCCAAAGCGAGCAGGCATCGCGTGAAGCATGATGGAAAAATAGGCGCCAATCCTAAACCTATAAAATTAAAACCAACAAAGGAATAAACAATGGGCAATGGAAACAAAAGAAACTTTTGAAAGCGCTTGAACTAGATCTGGTTCAACAGCTAAGTTTAAGTAGGTGAATAAAACTACATCCAGATTACGTTGTTGAAAACCTTTCAGAGCTTATGTTTGCTTAATGTAAAAATTTCAGTGGATAAACAAATGGATTAGATTATTCATCAACCAATACAAAATTCCACTGAAAAACTAAACTGTACTCGTTTAAAAGTCAAAATAAAGTTGTCATCCAGTTTTCTCTTCACGGGCGGCATGGTGTAATCTGACCCAATTCGTGATATTTCAAGGTTTTCAAGGGTATTAACATGTACATGATCTTCATGTTCGCAATTTACATACTAAGTATTTTACCCCCTCCTAATGAAAGAGGGGGGGTTCTTTTTATAAGCTTTATTCCGTTTGATTATCAATCTGTGAAATTTAAAAGAATGGTGGGCTACTTTATCAAAACTGCACCATCTTCCGTTTCAGCTGAAAGCATGTTAACGCCTTTACCAATAATATGTGCTTTCTTATTATAATGTGGTAACAGTATTTCAATATCTTCACCAGCAGTTGTCAATCGAAGGGAATCGGGTGTTTTTTTATAGTGAATACGAATATCTCCTGAAGCACTTTTTGCTTGAACCTTTGGCTGTTCCTTTGCCTCTGTTATATAAATTTGCCCATCAACTGTTTGTATCTTATGAGTGATGCCCTTGCTTTCTTTTATGGCAACATCACCTGCATTTGTCGTAATCGAAAGGTTTTCAATTGTACTTTCAGCTATTGACACACTACCATCTTTTGATTGGATATCTGCATATGAGATGGACATATTTTCTAGAATGACATCGCCCGCAGAAGTCCTTACCTCTACTGATTCCAGCACTAAGTCATTAATATTTAAGTTACTATCATCCGTATGAAGTGTAAGTGTTTTAAGTTGACCTTTAGGTAGCTGTACGAGAATAGTTGTCTGACGAATGTGAATATGATCTGTCCATTTTTTCTTTTGTTGCTGCTCTTCCATCACCAATCTATTGTATTCTTCTCGAATGTTTACCATATTTTTATTTAATTGATGTCCTTTTATTTGTACATGTATTTTATCATCAGATGAGTTGATAAATTCGGTATTTAACATATCAAGTGACACATCGAGATGGGACACCGCTTCATACTCACCAATTGTTATAGTTTTAGCGGGTTGTTTTATATATAGAAAAAAAATAGCTGTGCCTACAATTCCGAGCAATAGTACTGCTAAAATTGTTCGTTTCATTAGGCTACATCCTTTCTATCAATATGACGGAAGGATAAATAAGCAATGCCGATTCCAAGCAGCGCTAGAATCAGTGGAATAATGACGACATCGGCTAGGCTAAATGTCTTTCCACTATCTGAAACCGTTGAATTTACTAAAAAGCCAATAATGACAGCTGAGGTAATCGTTGTCGCTGTTGATTTTTTTCGCATGCCGAAAAACAATGGAATTAATGCAATCGCACCCATTGAAAATGCGTTTGTGACTGTTTTGGGAAAAGTGGCTATTATTTCTTGCCAAGTGATTGTGCCTGCAAATAGTCCGATAGAAGGCTGTAGAAATAATGTGATCACTTGCATAAAACAAATACCAATCAATAAACTTCCTGTCGTAAAGGTATAGGCAAGGATTAATTTAGCCAGTAACAATTTTTTTCGCTCGATTGGGTATGTGAATAGCACTTGCATCGTTTTCGTTCGAAATTCCGAAATGATTAAGCGCGATAGAATGACACTGCCAAAAGTAATGAATGTAATATTGGAGATAACTGTAATAAGTGACATAAATTCTTGGAACGAACCCATATCTCCACTGTCAATTGCTATTAATGTGACAAAACCATAGATGCTCAAAATACAGCATACAAAGGTTTTAAAATAACGTGTCATCTGATTTTTGTTCCATTCAAGCTTCATGATCTGCAGCATTTGTGATCCCTCCGTTAATGCGGCGAACAAAGTATTCTTCCAATGTTTGCTGCCTTATTTCCACTTTCTCGATATCTACCCCATTAAGAATTAGATGCTTTGTCATAGAGGTTGTCTTTTCGTTTATTTTTGTAATCTGCAGCGTTTTTTCGCTAAAGATTTGTACTTTAGCACCAAACGCCTCTTCTAGTAAACGCTTTGCCTTATCAGTGTCACTCACTACCATTTCAATCATTGGCTGTTGCAGCTTGCGGAGTTCAGTCATTGTGATTTCTTCAATTAATTTACCATGATGTAATATGCCAATTGTATCGGCAATGGACTCAATTTCAGAGACAATATGGCTGGAAATTATAATGGTCATTCCATACTGTTTTTTTAATTTGATAAATAACTCACGCATTTCTTTTATGCCGATTGGATCCAGCCCATTAACTGGCTCATCCAATATTAATATTTTTGGTTTTGTGACAATTGCACGTGCAATTGCTAGGCGTTGGCGCATACCGAGTGAAAATTCTTTTACCTTTTTCTTCTCTATCTCCCTGAGTCCTACAATTTCTAAAACCTTAACAATGCGATTATGATCTTTATATCCTATATATGCACAATGCAATTGCAGGTTTTGATAGGCGGTAAGGTTATCGTAAAATACTGGATATTCAATTAAACTGCCGATGTCTTTTAAATAATGATAAGAATCTTTAGTGATCTGCTCGTTTTGAATAATGATTTCACCGGATGTCGGTTTAACTAAGTTTAATATCATTTTCATTATCGTGGTTTTACCAGCACCATTTGGTCCAAGAAACCCATAAATTTCTCCTTCTTTTATATTCATGTTCACATTGGTAATGACAGGATCGAGTGTAAATCGTTTTGTTAACTGGTGTGTCTGAATAATATAGGTCATACATAAGCCTCCTGTTTCTACTTGCTTATTTACAGCTTAAAAGATGAAAGTAAAAACAAAGTAAACAGAATGGAAAATGTACGAAATTTTTATTTGAAAGGTGGGTAGGGGTGGGGAAAAATGCTAGAATGAAAATAAAAAGAGGAAAATGTATGACAGATCATGCAAGGATTTTAATTGTGGATGATGAAATGGGCATTTTAAAAATGCTAGATATCACTTTGAAAAGAGAGCACTTTTCCAATATTACAACAGCATCAACAAAAGAAGAGGCATTGCGGGCTATAGAGGAAAAAGAATTCGATATTATTTTATTAGATGTCATGCTGCCAGATGGTGATGGGTTTGCGTTATGTTCAGCGATTCGTCAGCAAACGACAGCGCCCATTTTATTTATTAGTGCACGTTCTAGTGACTTTGATAAATTAACAGGGCTTAGTATTGGCGGGGACGATTATATTACAAAGCCTTTTAATCCACTTGAAGTGGTGGCGAGAATACGTGCCATTTTGCGCAGACAGAGAGTGTACGAAAATAGGATAGGGCTATTTGAAAAGAAAATCTATGAATACAACACATTTTCATTTTCACCGGATGAGGCTTTATTAACTGTGCATGGGGAAGCAGTAAAAGCTACTGCAAAGGAATTAGAATTATTGCATTTCTTTTGTAAAAACCCAAACCGTGTGTTTACGACTTCAAAAATTTATGAGCTTGTATGGGGAGAGGATGTGTTTGGAGAAGAGAAAACGGTCACAATTCATATTGCAAAGCTGCGTAAAAAGTTAGGTGATCATTCGAGAAATCCAACGATTATCGTTAACTTGCGAGGCATTGGCTATAAGTTTATTCCTCCAACAGGTGATACAAGGTGAAAGTTCAACACCGCTTTATTCGATACCTATTATTAGGATTTGCTTTTTGGTTATTGCTTTTAGCTATCATAATACCAATTATTATGCAGCTTATTTTACCAAAGTTCGGGCTTGCTGGTGAGAAGTATGAGTGGATAGTGCCCATTGTTATTTGTATTGTGACACTGTTATGCATAATTCTATTTGGCTGGTATTTTGGCAGTCCCTTAATGCTTGTGATGAAGGGGATTAACCAGCTTGCTCATGAGGATTATACTACTCTTCAAGAGCAAAAAAAAATATATACACGCAAAGGAAAGTTGAAAATTCGCTATCGATTATATCAGGAAGTGATCTCACAGCTTTCTGACCTGCGCTCACAGCTAGAAAAAGCAAAGGGCGAACGTGAGCAGGTAGAAGAGTCGAAGCGGGATTGGATTGCAGGAGTTTCACATGATTTAAAAACACCATTAACCTACATTAAAGGATATTCTAAATTATTACTAAGCCCGGATTATGATTGGTCAAAAGAGGAGCAGCATAATTTCATTCAAGAAATTGATGATAAAGGGACACATATGGAGCAGCTTGTAGAAGATCTAAATTTAGCCATACGTTTTGAGGGCGCACAATTGGTGCCCATTAGTAAAACAGCACAAAATATTGTTACTTTTATCCAACAAGTGCTTGCTGATGTTAGCAATGATTTGCGAGCGCAAAAACATCAATTTGAAATGTATACGGAACTCGATGCTTTAGTGATGGAAGTTGATTCTCATTTATTAAAACGGGCACTGCAAAATATATATATAAATGCAGTAATCCACAATGAAGCGCCTATTACAATTACAACTACCTTGGTAAAGGACCAAAGTATATTAACCATCTGTATCCAAGATAATGGAATCGGTTTGACAAAGGAAACGCAGCAAAATTTGTTTAATCGTTATTACCGGGGCACAACAACCGAACAAAAATCTGAAGGAACAGGGTTAGGTATGGCGATTGTGAAAAGTTTAATTGAAGCGCATGAGGGTGTGATTGCAGTAGAGAGTTCATTACAGCAAGGGACAAAATTCACAATCACATTACCCATAAATCATGCAATCCCTTAATGAAACAAAGTTTTATCAGTCATGAATCATTAAAAATACCATTTTGTTTGAGGTCACTGAAATTTTCAGTGGCCTCTTAGTTTTGTTTTATATCCCCTGTTTTTCCAAACTATTGACAAGTAACGACGGTGTGTTATGCTAATGCTGACAGACAGTCGGTCTATAAAACAAGGAGATGTAAAAATGAGAGTTGTAAAAGATGCAGAGATACGTAGAAATGAAATACTTGATGCAGCGGAGGAGCTCTTTGGTCAGAAGGGTTTTGACGGAACAAGTACAAAAGATATTCTAGAAAAGGTCGGAATTGCAAGAGGAACGCTTTATTACCACTTCCAATCGAAGGAGGCTATTATGGATGCGCTGATTGATCGATATGGTGACCGTATTTTACATGCAGCAAGGGAAGTTGCTGTAGACAAGAGCATACCTGTAAATGAGCGCATTATTGGTGTTGTAATGGCTTTAAATGTAAAGGGGGATAGCGGCGAGGAAATCAAGGAGCACATGCATAAGCCGCAGAACGCGCTTATGCATCAGAAAATACAGAAGGTCATCATTAACAACGTTCCTGGGATACTAGCAGGTATTATCCGCGAGGGCATTGAGCAGGGACTGTTTGATACGCCGTTCCCGTATGAGTGCATGGAGATGGTTGTGGCATATATGAATACTGTTTTTGATGATGATATGGTGGAGATGACGAATGAAGAAAGAGTATCACGTATACGTGCGTTTGTTTTCAACTTAGAAAGGCTGCTTGGTACAGAAAGCGGAAGCCTTATGTACATCATGCAACTGTTTGGTGGCGAAGACAGCAACGATAATGAATAATATAGGATCTCCATTTAGTGAAAAACATAGAAATTACTAATAGAAGATGGAAATGAAGGGAGCTTGCAGTTAGAATGACTCTCTCAATAATCTGGATACTAAAGAAGAGGAATACAAAGTCAGGGGGAAAGTGATGTTTTTTAAGATTGTAAAGAACGATTTTAAAAGGACCAAAATAATAACGACAGCAGTATTTGTATTTATTACGATGGCAGTTATTTTGGCAGCTAGCGCGATCAACAATATTGCCAATTTGATTCAATCGATGTCAGAATTACAGGAACGTGCAGTGCCAGCTGATATTACACAGATGCATTCTGGAGAATTTGATCAGGCAGGGATTGATCAATTTACTGAGAAACATCGTGAGAATATTGCGATGCAGGAGACAATGGTTCTTCTGACGCTTGATGGAAGACATATTCATTTTGGCAAAAATCAAACGATGTCGGGAACTGTACAGGATATTTCATTTGTTGTTCAGAATGAAAAATTTGACTTCATCTTAAATCTAGACAACGAAAAGCTTGAGGTAATGGAAGGTGAGGTCGCGGTTCCTATTTATTTCATGCAATATTATGATTTAAAAATCGGTGAAACAATTACAGTGAAAAATGGAGACTATGAAAAAGAGTTTGTCATTTCCGATTATGCAAGAGATTATGAGATGAACTCTTCTCTTACTTCTTCGAAACGGTTTGTTGTGAATCAAGTTGACTATGATGAAATGCGGAAATTTCAGGTAGGAGAAATAGAATATCTCATCGAATTCAAACTAAATGAAAACGGGGATTCCTTGGCTGTTCAGACTGCCTATATTGAAGCTGGACTTCCAGCAAACGGTCCTGCAATAGATGGGAAAATATTCCTGGTATTTAATGCTTTGTCAGATACCGCAGTGGCCATGGTCATTATACTAATCAGTATTCTATTGATTATTATTAGTTTTCTCTGTATTAGACTTACGTTTTTAGCAACGATTGATGAAGATATAAGAGAAATTGGTGTAATGAAAGCTATCGGTATATCCAAAATGGAAATAAGTAAGGTATATCTGAACAAATATAGAATGATGTCGGTACTAGCTGGTACAATCGGGTATTTGCTTTCCTTTGCAATTGTTAATCTGATTAACGGTAACATGAAACTTTATATATCCTCAGATTTATCAGGAAATTTGAAGTATGTACTTTCACTTATCGCTCCAATTATGTTTTATTTCATGATTGTCATGTACTGCAAGAAAGTACTGAAAAGAATCGATAAAATTTCAGTGGTGGAAGCCTTACGTTCCAATATTATGGAGCGTGGAAAGAACCGCAAATACAGTTTTCCACTGCAAAAGAATAAATGGTTTAGCACCAATATCTATATGGGACTTAGGGATGTTTGGATACGACGCAAACTATATAGACTGCTGTTCTTAATTTTTATCGTATGTACATTTATTATCATACTTCCTATCAATCTTTATAACACCATGAATTCACCAAAATTTTCTACATACATGGGCATTGAAAAATCCGATATTAGAATTGATTTTCGAAAGACAGATACAATAACAGAAGATTTTAACAAGCTGCTCGAAGAGATAAAAAATGATTCCGAGATTGTGAAAAACGCAGCATACGTCACGAGTTCATACCAGATTAAAAATACTGAAGATTCATGGGACTATATTAATATTGAAATTGGGGATTTTTCCATATTCCCATTAGAATACCTTGAAGGAAGGGCACCAAAGGCTGAAGGAGAAATCTCACTATCTTATGCGAATGCCTCAAAAGACGCATTAAACAAGAGGGTTGGAGATGAGGTAATAGTAAAGGTTAATGGGAAAGAAAAGACGTTGAGAGTGACTGGTATTTATCAAGATATTACAAATGGCGGAAAAACAGCAAAAGCAGATGCAAGTCTTGAAATAAATAAGGAAGCCGTTCTTTGGTATATTGTGAGCATGGATGTGGCGCCCGGTGTGGATATTCACGAGAAAATGAACGACTATCAGAATACGTATGATTCTGCACAAGTTAATGATATTAAAGAATACACACAACAGACACTTGGAAATATTATTGAACAAATGTACACCATGGTATTAGGGGGAATTGCCATTGCTGTCATGATTATTGTGTTGATTACTGTACTATTCCTCCGGATGTTATTATCAAAGGATATGTCTCAGATTGCCATTATGCGAAGTATGGGTTTAACTTCTAAAAATATTAGTCATCAATATTTGGCAGGAACGTTGACGGTACTCGTATTTGGAATCATATTTGGAGCATTCGCTTCCAGTTATTTAGGAGAGATCCTAGTAAGTATAGCTATGACTTTTATGGGAGCTGCAAAAATTGAATTAATTAATGTTGCATGGCAGACTTGGCTGTTATGTCCATTAGCATTGATTGTAATAGTTGGTATTACGATATTTGTGTCTTGTAAAGTAGCTGTAAAAGATGATTTATCTGTAACTTTAAGATAGTAGATGTGAATTTTATTAGTTTGCAAGGGGGATATAAATGAGTCTGATAGTAGAAGCAAGAAATATGAACAAAAAGGTAAAATTAGGAAATGATCATGAGCTTCATATCTTAAAAGATATAAACCTGGAAATCGAAGAAGGTGAATTCGTATCGGTTATGGGGCCATCGGGAAGTGGGAAAACAACATTGCTTTATAATATAAGCGGTATGGATAAAGTAAGTTCCGGCAGTGTAAAGTTTAAAGGCAGTGAAATCACCAGTCTAAAAGAAGAGCAACTAGCGCGGATTCGCTTGAATAACATGGGGTTTATTTTTCAGGATATTAACCTCTTAAAGAATCTATCACTGATCGACAATGTGATGTTTCCTGCTCTCGTATCAAAAGGTGCCGATAAACATGCGGTAAATCTTAAAGCAAAGAAACTATTGAAAATGACAGGTATTGAAAAGCTTGCAAATAATACAATTACTCAAGGCTCTGGAGGACAGCTGCAGAGAGTCGCTATTTGCAGGGCATTAATAAATGAACCGGACATTATTTTTGGAGATGAACCGACCGGAGCGCTGGATTCCAAATCAACAGTAGAAATTATGTCAATTCTTACAGAGATTAATAGAAAAGGGACAACAGTCATACTTGTCACGCATGATGCCAAGGTGGCTGCAAAAACTGAAAGAGTCTTGTTTATGTTAGATGGGAATCTTGTTGCACAGAAGAAAATGAGCAAATTCGATAGGAGGTATGAAAATAGTAAGAACAGAGAGGAAAGCATTATGAAGTGGTTAATAGAACACGGCTTCTAACTAGCATCTTCATAGCGTTTAGCGGGAAGCTTCTTTTGTGGTTGAAATTGAAAAGACCTGCTGCATTATTTTATAAAGAGACAGGTCTTTTCAAAATCAAATTTTTCCCACCATCCCTCCGCAATACTGGTTAATGAGCTTTACCGCCTTCGTTTGACTGATGTTTAAATCTTTTGCAACCTTTCTTGAACTTTTATATTTTTTATACGATTGAACAACTAATGTTTTCTTTACATGTTCTAGGGCATCATCGAGCTTTGATGGGAGTGTGTATTGGGCCTGTGGTCGGATATTCCTTGTGATTAACTCCGGCAAGTCACTGATTTGGATAATCGAGTCGCTTGTAACAACAAGCCTCTCCATGACATTTTCAAGCTGACGGATGTTTCCCGGCCAAGAGTATGAATAAAACATGTCTAAGCATTCCTGTGAGATAATTTTATTCATCTCATATTTCTTATTAAATTTATATAAAAAATTATAGGTCAGTGGAATAATATCTTCCCTGCGCTCCCTTAAGGGCGGCAGATGGAGATCGATGATATTCAGGCGATAAAATAAATCTTCGCGAAATTGATTTTTACTAACCATATCCACCAAATCGCGGTTGGTTGCAGCGATAATGCGAACATCTACTTTTTTTATTTCGTTTTTTCCAATCGGTATAAATTGTTTCTCTTGGATAACTTGCAGCAATTTGGCCTGCAATGATAAAGGCATCTCGCCGATCTCATCAAGAAATAATGTTCCTTGGTCTGCTAATTCCAGCAGCCCTTTTTTCCCGTATTTGCTGGCCCCGGTAAATGCCCCTTCGGCATAGCCGAAAAGCTCAGATTCGAGCAAATCCCCAGGCAGGGCAGCACAATTTATTTTTAGAAATGTTTTGTGTTTCCGTTTGCTAATCTCATGAATGTAATGAGCCAATACCCCTTTCCCTGTTCCGGACTCTCCTTGAATAAGAATGGTCGAATCCACTTTAGCTATTTTTTCGCAAACCTTTAAAAGGTCTTTCATCTTGCTGCAATTTGTAATTGGTGTAGAGCTATTGATGCTGGCAGGATTACTTTCTCTGCTCTTTTTAATATTTTTAAAGGTTTGTATCTCCTGTGAGGTAGTTACTACTAGTTCAATTTCATTATCCTCATTTAAAATTGGAACAGCCGTTGTTATTAATTCTGCCCCAATATAAGTAGTTTGCTTGATGGATACTGGCTTCTTCTGTTCAAAAACCAATGGAACAATGGATGGTTTCCAATACCCCTTCTCAAGTAATTCTATGTTACATTTGCCTACAACTTCTGAGGGCTTTAAACCGTAATGTTTTTCACACACACTATTCACAAAAATAATCCGCTGGTCTTTATCAATGACAAAAATCTCATCGGATGAATGATCAAGAATTCTTCTTAATGTTTCTCCTGTAATTTCTGGTATTTGTATTTTATCTAACATCGAGCTCTATCTCCTTCCTAAATGAGTTGTTTTTAGTTCATATGAGTTGAAAACGACTCAAATTCCTGGTGAAATTTGAAGAAAGATTGACACTTTCCAATGATATAGAAGGTTTTTAAAAGTTGGCACGATAATTGCATTAATTTATAAATAAGTGCAGTAAGATTTATCTATTTATAAATGCTCTTATTCTAATTTAACTAAATATTCTGCATCCTGTAAACGCTTTACACTATATTTGTAGTGTTAAAGAGATTTACGAGATGAATTGTTTCTGACTCATTTTTTAGGGAGGAATTAAACGGAGTGTTTAGTGCAATACAAGAATGAGCTTTTAAAAAAATAAGTGAATGAAGGAGTGTATTTTCAATGGCAACTTATAATCCAGTGATAAACAAGGCAGGCAAAATATTTAAAAGAACATTAACCTATGATCTATATACAGATCCACAGGTATATCAGCAGGAAATTAATGATGTGTTTGCAAAGTCATGGCAGCTCGTCGGTCATGTAAGCCAAGTTGAAAAAGTTGGTCAATTTTTCACCACTGAAGTTGCTGGAGAGCCAATTCTTGTAACACGCGGCAAAGATGAAGTTGTTCGTGCATTCTACAATGTATGTCCTCATCGTGCAACAAAGCTTGAAAAAGCTGACTCAGGAACAAAGAAAATTTTTGCCTGCGGCTATCACGGCTGGACTTTCCATTTAGATGGCCAATTAAATAAGGCTCCAAACTTTTCTGGTGAAGATGCCCATTGTGTAAGCGACCGCTGTTTGCGTCAAGTTAGGATGGAAATTGGAGAGGGACTCATTTTCGTTAATCTTGATGATCATGCTGCACCTTTAGCTGAAGCGTACGGTGATTTCTTTGCTCGTTTAGGAAAGTTCCCATTCTTAGGCGAGCTTAAGAGAATTAACCAAAAGACCCGGGTTATTAAAGCAAACTGGAAAGCGTTTATTGATAACTATTTAGAGTGTGACCACTGCCATGTAGCCCATCCAAGTTTTATCGCAACGTTAGATATGAAAAACTACCAAATTGTTACCTGTCAAAACTATTCAGTCCAGGCATCTGTTGTGAAACCAGATAAAAAAATGGGTACAACAGACTTAAATGAAGCAGAGTTCCAGGGAGGAGAATTCTACTGGTTATGGCCAAATCTGATGGTGACCATCTATCCAGGTCCAGCAAATATGGCAACGATTCAGATGGTCCCAATTGACCACGAAACTACTTTAGGGGTTTATACTTACTTTTTCAGAGATGAAAACTTAACGCAAGAAGAACAAGACTTAGTAACATTTGCTGAACAAGTAAGAGCAGAGGATGTTGAATTAGTAGAATTGGAGCAAGTAGGCTTCCGTTCACGTGCCTTTAACCAAGGTGTTTACTCTTCATCTGAAAAGGCAATTGTACAATTTCACGAAATGGTATTGGAGGCGTTAGGACGATGACAAAAGTAAAAATATCAGTGAAGAAGCATTTATTTATTAATGGTGGAGATGTAGAAGGGGCAGAGTATGCCCCTCTATTCTCACCGTATTCAGGAGAAGAAATCGCCCAAGTTGCACTCGCAGATGAAACATTGACTAAGGATGCTATTAAAGTGGCAGTTTCAGGATTTCAAGTGATCTCTAAAATGCCAGCTTATAAGCGGGCAGCTATTTTAGAAAATGTTGTAAAGCTGTTAGAAGAAAGAATTGACGAAGCTGCAGAGGTTATTTCAAAAGAATCCGCGAAGCCGATTGCATTTGCTAAAGGCGAGGTTTTAAGAACAGTTGAAACCTATAAATTCGCTGCAGAAGAAGCAAAACGAATTCACGGAGAAACGATTCCATTCGATGCTTCTCCTGGCGGTGTTGGAAGAATCGGTTATACGGTACGCAAGCCGATTGGTGTGATTGGGGCAATTACACCATTTAATTTCCCTATGAATCTAGTGGCACATAAGGTAGGTCCGGCTATTGCTTCAGGCAACTCGATCGTGTTGAAGCCTGCTTCACAAACACCATTATCTGCGCTATATATTGCAGAGCTGTTTAAAGAGGCGGGTTTGCCAGATGGTGTGTTAAATGTGGTGATGGGTTCAGGGGCTGTCGTAGGAGAGGCGATAATTAGAGATGAGCGTGTAGCAATGATTACCTTTACTGGCAGCCCGGCAGTAGGTATTTCAATCCGCAGCAAAGCTGGGTTAAAGAGAACAACATTGGAGCTTGGTTCAAACGCTGCTGTTATTTTAGATAAAGATACGAATGTTGATCAAGTTGTTGACCGTCATATAACAGGTGCTTTCTCGAATCAAGGACAGGTCTGTATCTCCTTACAGCGCGTTTACGCCCATGAAGAAGTGTACGATGAATTTGTAGAAAAGTTTACTGTGGAAGCAAAACAATTAAAAATAGGTGATCCGCTAGATTCAAATACTTATATCTCAGCGTTAATTTCTGAAAGGGAAACAGAACGTGCTTTAGGCTGGATTGAAGAGGCGAAACAGAATGGGGCTGAAGTATTAACCGGCGGAAAATTAACAGACGATGGTGTATTGGAGCCAACTATTATTACAAATGTAGATCCAAAGCTGAAGGTTTCCTGCCAAGAAGTGTTTGCTCCAGTGGTTATTGTTAATAAAGTGAAATCTGTTGAAGAAGCTATCGAATACGTGAATGATTCTAGATACGGTCTGCAGGCAGGGGTTTATACGAAAAATGTAGATAAAGCATTGCTTGCTAGTGAAGTGCTGGAAGTTGGGGCTGTTATGATCAATGATATTCCAACGTTCCGGGTTGACCATATGCCTTACGGCGGGGTAAAAGAGAGTGGAACCGGCCGTGAAGGAATTAAATATGCAGTGGAAGAAATGACAGAATTAAAGCTAGTTGTTTGGAACCGAGGGGAATAGCAATGAGCATATATAATATTGCAGTGATTGCCGGGGATGGAATTGGTCCTGAGGTACTTCAAGAAGGGATCAAAGTGTTAAATACAATCGCCGAATTAGATGGTTCGCTTCATTTTGAATATACGTATTTTCCGTGGGGGTGTGAGTATTATTCCCAGCATGGTGTCATGATGGATGAGGATGGGGTTGAGAGATTAAAAGACTTTGATGCTATTTTTCTAGGCGCAGTCGGATTCCCGGGTGTCCCTGATCATATTTCACTATGGGATTTACTGTTAAAAATTAGAAAGAGCTTTGATCAATATATTAATATCCGTCCCATTAAGTTGATTAAAGGTGCCCCATGCCCATTGAAAGACGTGAATCGTGAAGATATCGATATGCTGTTTATCCGTGAAAATAGCGAGGGTGAATATGCAGGTGCTGGCGATTGGTTATTCAAGGGGCAGGCAAATGAGGTCGTGCTGCAAACCGGTGTATTTTCGCGTAAGGGGACTGAGCGGGTGATCCGCTATGCGTTTGAAACAGCGAGAAAAGCAGGGAAATCACTTACAAGCATTAGTAAGGGGAATGCCCTAAATTATTCGATGGTATTCTGGGATCAAGTGTTCGAAGAGGTTGCAAAAGAATTCCCGGATGTCCAAACGGCTTCTTATCTTGTTGATGCAGCTGCAATGTTGATGATTTCCGATCCGAAAAGATTTGAAGTCGTCGTTACGTCGAATTTATTTGGTGATATTTTAACAGATTTAGGCGCAGCTTTAGCCGGAGGAATTGGACTTGCAGCTGGTGCGAATATTAATCCAGAAAGAAATTTCCCATCAATGTTTGAACCAATTCATGGCTCTGCACCGGATATTGCCGGAAAAGGTCTAGCTAATCCACTTGCAGCCATTTGGTCTGCAAGTCAGCTGCTCGACTTTATAGGGCATGAAAAATATGGTCAACTCGTTCTTGATGCTATTGAAGGGCTGCTTTTAGAAGGTGAAGTGCTAACTCCGGATATGAAGGGAGCGGCATCGACAGCTGAAGTTGGCGATAGGGTGTCTAAGATTGTTAGCTCACTGATGCCATCTGTGATGGTAGAGTAATAAGTATACTGGCAGCATATGAAGTTCTAGCTTTTATATGTTGCCAATCCTAATTTCTGACTAACAACTATATTCAATCGATTTACGATTGGTATTTTAGAAATCGCTTACATATATAAAGGAACCCTGTACTAAAATCAATTGAATAAGGAGTGGTTAGATGAATAGCAAGAAAGCTGTTTTTCATATTTCTTTGGTACTTAGCCTATTGTTGATTAGTTTGGGTGTTTTTGCTCCAAAGCAATTAGAGACATTCTCGAATTCATCACTAAATTTTATTTATAATAATTTAGGATGGTTTATTCTTGGAAGCACCTTTATTTTCTTTGTTTTTTGTATGTATATCGGCATTTCTAAATTTGGCCATATTCGTTTGGGGGATGACGATGATCGCCCTGAATATAAAACAGCCACTTGGATTGCTATGCTTTTTAGTGCATCTATTGGTATCAGCCTTGTATTTTGGGGTGTAGCAGAACCTGTTTCCTACTATATAGATCCTCCGTTTGGTCAAGCAAATTCCGAGCAATCAGCAAAGCTTGCCATGCAAACTGTCTATCTGCACTGGGGAGTTTCCGCTTGGGCATGTTATGCTGTTGTTGGAGTTTCATTAGCCTTCTTCCAGTTTAGGAAAAAACTGCCATCATCCTTAAGTTCAGTTTTCTATCCATTGGTAGGTGACAAAATTTACGGTGCTTTTGGTAAATTTATAAATATTATTGTCATCCTTTCCATCGTTATTGGAATTGCTACTTCCTTAGGATTTGGAACACTTCAAGTGAATAGCGGCATGCATTATCTTTGGGGGACTCCGGTTAGTTTTTACGCTCAAGTAGCCATCATTGCTATTACAACCATTCTCTACCTTTCCTCATCTGTTTCTGGGTTGCAGGCTGGCATCAAACACTTATCCAATTTGAATATGCTATTAGCCTTTGCTTTATTAGGGTTTATGTTGATCCTCGGTCCTACACAATCTATCTTAAAAATTTTTTTACAAGGAATTGGCGATTATGTCCAAAACTTTGTAGGCATGTCATTTCGCTTGGAGCCGTATAATGCCGAGCAGGGGAAATGGATTGGCAGCTGGACATTATTCTATTTTGGCTGGTGGATTGCATGGGCGCCACTTGTAGGAAGCTTTGTTGCAAGGATTTCGAAAGGAAGAACCA
Source organism: Cytobacillus solani (assembly GCF_001420595.1). GTDB lineage: Bacteria > Bacillota > Bacilli > Bacillales > Cytobacillaceae > Cytobacillus > Cytobacillus solani. The sequence continues at coordinate 262,221 of NZ_LJIX01000006.1, forward strand.
TTAAAGAATTTATGATGGGGGCTGTCTTTATTCCTGTTATTGGCGGATTTTTGTGGTTCGCAGTGATGGGTGGTTCGGCGCTTGATCTTATCCAAAATCACGGCAAAACAGCCATTGCAGAAGCTGTTTCTTCCGATGTGACGTCTGCCTTATTTAAGTTTTTTGATTTCTTCCCAATGAGTACGTTTTTAAGTATTTTGGCCATGGTGCTTGTGATTATATTCTTTATTACCTCTGCAGATTCAGCGATTTTTGTACTAGGTATGATTAGTGAAAATGGAAATCCTAATCCTGCTTCGTTCACAAAGATCATTTGGGGCGTCGTCATTGCAGCCGTATCTGCAGTTCTAATTGTGACAGGCGGCTTACAAGGATTGCAGTCAGCACTTGTAGCTACCTCTATCCCCCTTGCGATATTAATGCTGTTTATGTGTTATTCAACCTATAAAGGACTTAAAGGGGAGCTAATCCATACTTCCAAGACAAGCAACAAACCAATAAGCAATACAACATCTTCAAAAAAACAGGCACTATAAAAAAGTACCCCTTTCAAGTGTATCTGTCTAATTAAACAAGATTATATATAAAAAAGTCTGACTAAAATAAATATTTTGTAATATGGATAATTCTAATAAATTTAAATTTTATAAATTTTATATTGCTAATTTAATTTCTGTCTACTATACTTATAAACAAGTTTAAAAAAGGCAGAGAACCTGAGATGAATGCCTAAATGGGAGCGCTTTCGGAGAAATCCTGGAGTGTTGCTATTTAGCATTCATTTTTTTCTTGCCAAAAATAGTCTAAGGGGGATTTCTGATGAAAAAAATGTTTAAGTTCACTGGGGCCATGTTACTTGCTGTTAGTATGTTAACAGCATGTGCTGGAGAAAAGTCAGGAGGCAGCAGTGAAGGAGATGGCAAAAGGATCACTTTATATTCACCTGAAACACCAGATTTTACAAAAGAGCTAGCGAAAAAGTATGAAGAAGTAATTGGTGGGAATGTAGATGTACATTACGCTGGAACGAATGTTTTAGTCAATCAAATGTTAGCGGAAAAGGAAAATCCTAAAGCGGATGTCTGGTATGGCGGCGGAGGTATTTTACCGTTTGAAGCTGCAGTAGAAAGAGGCATTCTAGCATCCTATATCCCAGATTTTGCAGCTGACTGGGACATTACTGAAAACGGTATCAAATTAAAGCACGAAGACGGCAAATATGTTGGAGTAGAAATTTTTGTACTTGGTTTTTCATATAATCCAGAGCTTGTTTCTGAAGAAGAAGCACCAAAAACTTGGGAAGATTTATTAGATCCAAAATGGAAAGGAAAAATTCAGTTCCCGAACCCAGCGGCATCAGGAACAGCAACTCTTATGGTTATGGACCAAATGATGAGGCAAGGGGAAGATAAGGCATGGGAGTATTTTGAGAAATTAGTAGATCAAGCAAATTCCACACCGGATTCTGGATCTGCTCCAACGAAGGCGGTAGCAATGGGTGAAGCCCATATTGGAATAGGCTTTGATTTCATGGCTTATGAACAAAAGGCTAAAGGAGAGACTGTTGATTTTATCGTACCGGATAAAACACCAGTTCTTGTAAATCCAGCAACATTAATTGAAGGAGCTCCAAATGCAGAAGGCGGTAAAAAGTTCATTGATTTCTTACTTTCTAAAGAGGCGCAGCAAATTATGGCAGACTGGTATCATATTCCAATTAATCCAGAGGTTGAATCAAAAACGCCATTATCAATTGATAAAGTAAAAGAGGTTGCAGTTGATTTAGATATTGATTGGGTAAATGAAAATTATGACCGTGTGCGTAATGAGTGGAAGGACAAGTTTCAGTAAGTAAGAACGTAGGAGGAATATGAATGGGTTCAGTAATTATTGAAAATATGACAAAGCAGTTTGGCGATTTTACTGCACTCCACAATATAAACCTTGAGATCCAAGAGGGCGAATTTTTTGCTCTCTTGGGACCTTCGGGTTGTGGAAAAACAACTACTATGCGCTGTATTGCAGGGTTTGAGCATCCAACATCAGGTAAGATTAAAATCGGTGATAAAGAAGTAGAGAAAATCCCTGCTAACCGCAGAAACTGTGGAATGGTCTTTCAAAGCTATGCTTTATTTCCACATATGAATGTTTTTGACAATGTTGCTTATAGCTTGAATATTAAGCAGTTAAATGCAAGTAATCCTGTTAAGCAATTAGGCATCTATGCACGATTATTATCAAAGCGTTTAGGCCGTACACCGAAGGATATCCAAGAAAAAGTAATGGAAATTTTAAAATATGTTGAGCTTGATCAGCATGCAGAACGATTAACAAGTGAATTATCTGGAGGTCAACAGCAGCGTGTCGCTTTAGCTCGTGCGCTTGTCATGGAGCCTGCTGTATTGTTAATGGATGAGCCGTTATCGAATCTAGATCAAAAACTTCGCCATTCGATGCGTAATACGATTCGTACCATTCAGCAGGATTTAGGGATTACGACGATTTTTGTAACACATGACCAAGAAGAAGCGATGAGCATGGCAGACCGTGTAGCAGTTATGGATAAAGGGAATATTGTTCAAATTGGCACGCCAACCGAGCTATATAGTAATCCACTTACTCCGTTTATTGCTGATTTTGTAGGAACATCGAATATTTTAGATGTAGAGGTTGTTGATCATAATCAACTGAATGGACTGACCACATTAAAAGGAGATAGTTTCCTGCTTCAATCAACAAATACGATTGAGAAGAAACAGGCTAAAGCTGTTATCCGGCCAGAGCATATTCAAGTTTTGCCATATGACACGGCAGTAAATAATGAGGAAGTAACTGTTTTAGAAGGAATTGTAGTAATGTCTACTTATTTAGGTCCAACCGTAAGATATGACATGAAAGTTGGTAATCAAGAAATGATTGTTGATACTACGTACTCATCTGGAACGAGCATTTTTGAAGAGGGCAGAAAGGTAAAACTATCGATTGAACATGGGAGGGTACTTCTCATATGAAGGCAAGGTTTAATGGTCTTTCCGTAGTAAAAATATTCATTTATGCCTTTTTTGGACTTTTCCTAATTATCCCTTTGCTGGCTGTCTTTCTAATCAGCTTTACAAATGAGCCTGTTAATATTATTGGGACATTTACTGATCCAGCCGTTTTCAGTTCAACTATCGATAAACTAAAAGCAATTAATCTAGAAAACTATCGGCAAATATTTTCAAATGCGGGTTACTTAGATTCATTAAAAAATAGTCTGTCTTTAGCTCTTGTTGTTATGGTTCTTGTAATCTTGATTTGTATTCCATTAGCATACGGAATTGCCCGTACAAATATGCCTTTCAAAAAAACGATCTCAGCATTATGTACAATTCCGTTGATTATCCCTACTTTTATCTCAGCGTACGCTTTCATTATTATGTTCGGTCGAGCGGGCTGGGTAACGTATTTTTATGAGATGCTCGGCGGGGAAGGAATGTTGATAGATCCTTATTCAATGACGGGAATCATTCTAGTTCAAGTATTTTTCTTTTTCCCGTATGCTCTTTGGCCGCTTGTGGCCGCTTTTAAGATAAGCGATGTAACACTAGAAGAAGCTTCGCTCAATTTAGGCGCGAAAAACTGGTTTACCTTTATATTCGTGACGTTTCCATTAGCCATTCCAGGGATCATTTCAAGTGCACTGCTAATATTTACAGTTAGCTTTTCAGATTTTGGAACACCGATCGTTTTGGCACCTAAAGACTTAAACTTAATGGTTGTTGAAGCATACCGTGAAATCTCAGGATTTTTCAACTGGGGAGGAGCGGCGATTTTAACTGTCATTATGATTATCGTTGCTGCACTTTTCTTCTGGTTGCAGCATATTCTGACAAAAGGGAAAAATTACGGATCAGTGTCAGGAAAGCCGAAACAACAAAAAATGGTTACAAATAAAGTAGTGACTCGTTCTCTATCAGTCTACTCTTTTATCATTGTGCTAGTGCCACTGCTTGCTATGCTATCTGTATTGCTTCAGTCGGTTGCTACAACTTGGGGGAAAGATTTACTCCCTTCTGGCTATACACTTAAACACTATCAAACTATTTTTTCAACATCATTAGGAAATATCCAAAATAGTATTGTTCTAGCAATTGGTGCACTTGTATTAAGTGTAATTATTGCTACGTTTGTTTCATATTTCGTCGTAAGACAAAATTCGGCGAAAATGGATTTCATGACTTCCATTCCGCTGGTTGTTCCAGGTATTGCTTTTGGTATTGCATTAATCCAAACATTTAATGTGGCTCCTTTGCAGCTGACAGGTACAGCAATTTTATTAATTATTGCTTATACCATTCGTCGTCTTCCTTATATGGTTCGATCGACAATGGGTGCGATGCGGGCAATTAAGCAAGATATTGAAGAAGCGGCAATTAATCTTGGTGCTACACCCTTAACAGCTGCAATCACTGTGATTGGTCCATTATTATTACCGGGAATTGCTGCAGGATCAGTTCTTGTATTTATTACTGTCATAAAGGAAACGAGTATATCAATTTTACTTGCACCACCAGAGTGGGCGCCTATGAGCTTAGCAATCTTTCAGAATATCCTTCGAGCAGAGTACTATTCAGCAGCAGCTATGTCTGTAATACTAGTAGCTTTAGTCTTGGTGCTTCAAGGGCTTGCTAGTTATATAGGGAAAAAGCAGCGCTTGTAGGGATTAAGGAGGTAACATAAGGTGAAAGGCTATGTATTTGATTTAGATGGAACGATTTATGTAGATGAGCATGTCATTGATGGGGTGCCAGAAGCCATTAGCCGTCTAAAAAAAAGAGGGGATAAAGTCATTTTTTTAACAAATAAATCCATCTCGAGACGATCTGATTACGTTAGAAAACTAAATGATTTAGGCATTCAAGTGGAATTAGAAGAAGTGATTAATTCGAATTATATTACTGCGCTCTATTTAAAATCGGTATTGCAGCCGGACGAAAAAGTGATGTGTATCGGTGAAGAGCCTTTGTTAGATGAACTTAGAGAGCAGGGGATTCAGCTATCAGACAAGCCGAATGATGTATCCTATGTTGTGTTAGGCTGGGATAGGGAATTCACATATAATAAAATTAATAATGCCTATCAAGCGTGGAAGAATGGTGCGAAAATTATTGCGACGAACCCTGATCGTACTTGTCCTGTTCAAGGAGGAGAGATTCCGGATTGCGCCGCGATGATTGGAGCGTTAGAGGCTGTTACTGGTGAGTCTGTATTTCAAGTGACTGGAAAGCCATCACAGCTTACGGCACAGTATGTATTAAAAGAAGTATTGAAGATGCCTGTGGATCAATGCTTCATGATTGGTGATCGTTTAGAAACGGATATCAAAATGGGCAATGAAGCAGGCATGTCATCCGTGCTAGTGATGACCGGAATAACGACAAAAGAGCTTTTAGAAGATTCAATTCACAAGCCTAAGCATATATTAGATAGTGTAAAATACATTGATCAATTATAAATCATAGTTCCACATGGAATGGTCTCCAGCGGAAACTGCGAGTGCACCAGCCTTTAATGCAGATAGCACTTCTTTCTTTTCAGTTACGAGACCCCCTGCAATGATTGGATGCGGCAGGCGATTCACAAGCTGATCGATAATTTTTGGCATGATTCCAGGTAGAATTTCGACTGCATTAGGATTACAGGATTTAACCATTTCAATTCCCTTTTCAATGGCTGCAGCATCTAGCAGGAAGATACGCTGAATGGTCACTAAACCATATTCCTTTGCATACTTTACAACATGGCTTTTAGTTGTAATGATTCCAGTAGGTTTCAAGTTCTTAGCAATATATTCAACAGCAGATTTTGAATTCGATAATCCTTCAATAAAATCTAAGTGAAGAAAGACCGTTTTTCCATTAGATTGAAGTTTTTTAATGTAGTCTGCACTAGTTAATAGGTCGCCTGTTAACAAGAATACGACGTTAGGATTTGATCTGCAGGCGATATCTAAATCTTTTTCATCAACAACAGAAGCTATGATTTGTGATTCTACGAGGTCAACAATATTCATATTTAATAGTCTCCTTTAATGTAAAAAAGTAAATATAAGTAAGCCAATTATATCATTTTCAGAATAAAATAAATATAAAGAATTTTGGTTAGAGAATAGATGAGAGACCATACTTTTCACACTACAAAATGAAGTGGTGTGTTAAAGTATGGTTTTTTCATTTAGTCATATTAGAAAGGGAGAGCAGAATGAGTAAATTTTCTTTTGCGAATAGAGAGCAATGGATGAAGGAAGTGGAACAGGAACATTTCGATGTTGTTATTATTGGCGGAGGTATCACAGGTATTGGGACCGCTTTAGATGCGGTGACAAGAGGGATGTCTGTTGCACTTATTGAAATGCAGGATTTTGCAGGAGGCACTTCAAGCAGATCAACGAAATTAGTACATGGTGGCCTTCGTTATTTAAAACAGTTTGAAATAAAAATGGTTTCTGAAGTAGGTAAAGAGCGTGAAATTGTCTATAATAATGCTCCTCATGTTACACATCCCGAGTGGATGCTGCTACCAATTTATCGAGATGGAACATTTGGAAAATACTCGACTTCAGCTGGTCTTCGAATCTATGATTTTCTAGCAGGTGTTAAAAAACAGGATCGGCGAAAAATGCTAACTAAAGAATCAACGCTTGCTAAAGAGCCTTTGCTAAAAAAGGATGGTCTGATTGGTGGAGGGTATTATGTAGAGTATCGCACCGATGATGCACGTTTAACAATTGAGGTAGCTAAAAAGGCGGTTGAAAAGGGGGCAAAACTTTTAAGCTATGTTAAAGCAGATTCGTTTATTTATGATGAGGATATGATTATAGGAGTAGTAGGTGTTGACCAATTTACTGGAAAGAAAATAAATGTGCAAGGCTCAAAGATTGTTAATGCAACTGGCCCCTGGATTGAGTCTTTAGTAAAAAAAGATCGAATCATTGAAGGAAAACATTTATTTCATACCAAAGGTGTACATATTGTTATCGATCAATCTATTTTTCCGTTAGAACAGGCTATTTACTTTGATACACCCGATGGACGAATGGTGTTTGCGATTCCGAGAAAAGGCAAAACATATGTCGGAACTACGGACACTAAATATCATGGTGATTTAAGAAATCCGGTTGCTGGATTGGAGGATAAACTATATTTAATAGAAGCAATTAAATTTATGTTCCCTGACGTTCAAGTTCAAATGAAGGATATTGAATCTTCTTGGGCAGGAATACGTCCGTTAATTCGTGAAGAAGGAAAGGGACCATCTGAAATATCAAGAAAGGATGAAATTTGGATATCTCCGACAGGCCTAATTAGTATTGCGGGTGGGAAGTTAACAGGCTATCGGAAAATGGCTGAACAAATCATAGATGCTGTGGCAGCAGATTTAAAAAAACGGGGAGCTAATATTGGTCCATGTATAACAAAACATTTACGCATTTCTGGAGGAGAATTTGAATTTCCGACAGACTATGGGCGCTACGTAGAAGAAAAAACGGAAGAGTTTATTCGTGCAGGATTTTCTCATGAAGAGGCTTATAGCCTAGCTTCTACTTATGGAACAAATTCAGAGATTCTCTTTCAACTTGCAGAGGAAATAGAAGAAACGGAAGGGCTGCCTCTATTTATCCGCTTATTAATACGGTATTCGGTTTATTATGAAATGACTATGACTGCTAGTGACTTCTTTGTTCGTAGAACAGGTGCGTTGCTCTTTAATATAGAATGGGTAAAAAAATGGAGAAAGCCAATTATGAAGGAATTCGAAAGCATTTTCAATTGGGAGAAAGAGTTGGTAGAAAGAAACAATAAAGAATTAGATAAAATGCTTATGGAAATAGAACAAGTAGTGTAAGGGAATGTGTTTGTTAATGGTCGAAATAAGAAACAGCTGCGGCCTGAGTGATATCCGCTCCTGCATTGCATAAATAAAAGTGCCCCTTTCAAGTGTAGTCTCTGCTCGGAAGGGGTTTTCTTTATGCAAAGACTGTTTTTATAAAAAAAGACAGTTACTCTTGTTCTCGCTCCTTTCAGTAGAGAACTATTGACTATTCCCTTGGGTGTTGGTTTAAGATGATTTTGAGGTGAAAAACGTGTTGATTAGTGAAGCAAGCAGATTAGCAAATTTGACTAAAAAGGCAATTAACTATTATATAGAACAAAATCTTATTTTTCCTGACAGTTTAGAAAATGGGTATCGAGATTTCAGTGACAAGGATGTTGAACGCTTAAAGGAAATTTCCGTTTTACGAAAGCTTGGTCTTAGAATAGAAGAAATTAAGATGATATTTGCGGATGAAACTAGCTCTGCACTTCAAAAGATATCCGTACAGAAGGAATTAAGTTTACAGCGGAAAAAGCTAAAAAGGCTATTCTTGATAAGCTTAGTTGTGGCTATAGCTTTGCTGAAATTGATAGGGAACTGGAAACGATTGAGCAGGGTGCAACGGTAACAGAAAAGTTGTTGGAAGCATTCCCAGGATACTATGGACGATTTATCTGCTTACATTTTGCACGATTTTTGAATGAACCTATTACAACTAGTGAACAGCAAGCTGCTTATGAAGAAATTATCACGTTTTTGGATAACGCACCATCTATAGACTTTCCTAAAGAAGTACAATCGTTTTTAGTTGAAAGCACAAAACATATCAATATAGAAGATATTCATGGCATGATAGAGAACACAAAACGATCTATAGAAGATCCCCAGAAATTTTTATCTGGAAATAGGGAAATGTTAGAACAATACTTAGAATATAAGCAATCTGAGGAATATAAACAATCACCGGTTTATCATATGCAAAGAATACTGAAAGAATATAATCGTACAAGTGGTTATTATGATGTATTTATTCCTGCGATGAAAAAATTAAGTGTTTCATATTCGAAATATTATGAGCAAATGGAAAGTGCAAATGAAAAATTACTTTTACAGTACCCTGAGATTGCTGCTTTGAACAAATTAAATGATTAAAGACTGCGGTCCTAAAAATCAGGAGGTAGTCTTTTTCTTATTTGTCTCTTCATAATCTTGTGGTTACAATAGAAGCTTTTTATCAGGATCATTGTCATAACTTGGACAATGATCCTGTCCCTCTGTCCCTTCCTCTATATTGCTTAGGTGTTAGTCCGGTATGTTTTTTGAAGGTTTTTATGAAATAGCTTTGATCGTTGAAGTTTAGAAATGTGCCAATTTCGGCAATTGAATAGTTTGTTAAATCAATTAGTCTTTTTGCTTCATCCACTCTAAGCCGCTGAATATATTCACTTATAGGCGCACCAACTTCTTTTCTAAAAAGGGATGACAAGTAATTGGGACTTAAATGGCATATTTCTGCTAGGTGATCAAGTGAGATGTCGCTATACAGATGGTTATAAATATAGTTCTGACAAGCAGTTATGGGTGCCGAATATTTTGCTACATTTAATTGGTGCACACGATTGGTAAAATCACTTATGGCTTCTTCTGTTAATTTCAGTATGGCTTTCAAACTTCCTAATTCCTCGAGTTGCTGAATATAGAAATCACTTAAAGTAAAGGCTATTTCATCATTTAAACCACCTTCAATCGCCGCTCTGCAAACAAGTGCAATTCCTGTTATCATCAGATTTTTTTCACTTCTTAAACGATTTCGTTTTGACAATAGCCCCAATTCTGCTTCACCGATAATCGAGTAGTCGAAAATGTCCTTTAATTTATCTTTTTGGCCGTGTTTAACATAATCGAGCAAAACTCGTTCATATAAAAGATTTGAATGAAAAATTAAATTCCTTCTTCCATTAGAAAACTCAAGATCTAAATCCTCTGATTCAATATTAACGAGGTTTAGTGCATGATTGTTTTGTATGACAAATGATTTATCTAGCTTTTTACGGTAAATCAAAAAATACATTAATAAACTGATCGCCAGCAGCTGCTGTTTATCAATAATCGGAATGGAGTGATAGTAGTCAGTAAGACTTTTTTTATTCACGTTTCCTTTAAAGGCGTCTATAATTTTAGAGATATTTTTATCTGAAATTTCCGATTCAAGGACGGGTCCCACTATAATAGAACCAAAAAAATGATTCTCCATTTTTAGATGAACAAAAAAGAAGTTCAAATTAGAATTCGAAAAGAAGATAGGAAAATCAATGGGATCCTCTTCATTAGAATATACACTTATCTGCTGCTTGAACGGGATATCGTATGGATTTCTCCGCATGTCACTTGTTGAAATTTCGTATTCGATCTCACCTAGTGTATTGACATAATAAACGGGAATTTGATGAGCTTCATAAATTAACTGACAAATAGATAGTAATTCTTCTTTTGGCATTTCCATTTTAATTACAAGCTCCATTCAAGTTTAGTTGAATTTATTTTGTGTATTAAAGATGATAAAAAAATACTATTATTCGTAAAATATTGCAATAAATATAGCTTTGCAAGTTTTAAAATAATTGATGTATCAACTATTTAATAACAAGGGGGAGCTATAAATGGAATTAACAAACAAAATTGCTGTCATAACTGGAGCAGGAAGCGGGATTGGCAGAGCGAGCAGTTTGAAACTTGCTGGTGAAGGCGCAACCGTTGTTCTAGTCGATTTCAATAAAGAAACAGGGGAAGAAACATTAAAGCTTGTGAAAGAACAGGGCGGAGAAGGGATCTTCGTTCAAGCAGATGTTTCAAAAGATGAAGAAGTACAAAATTATGTAAATAAAACAGTCGAAACATATGGACGTATAGATGTATTTTTCAATAATGCAGGTATTATTCAAAAGTTTGCTCCATTCACTTCAGTGGAAGAATCTGAATTTGATCGAATTATGGCGATCAATGTAAAAGGGGTCTTCCTTGGCATGAAATATGTGTTAAAAGTAATGGAAGAGCAAGGCAGTGGTTCTATTATTAACACAGCCTCTACTGCTGGAGTTCGTCCTGAGCACAGTGTAGCAGTGTATTCTGCAAGTAAACATGCAGTGATAGGCTTTACAAAAGGGGCTGCATTAGAATATGCTAATAAGGGAATCCGTATTAATGCCCTATGTCCGGGCGGGGTACAAACAGCCCTAACTGCTAGTGTAGCCACTCAATTTGAAAAAGGCGGTTATGTTCCAGAAGAGATTTCAAATATGAGAATGGGCCGTTATGCTGACCCGAAAGAACTAGCTGAAATGGTTTCTTTCTTAGCATCAGATCGCGCAAGCTATATGACTGGTTCGATTGTTCTTGTGGATGGCGGTTTGACATTATAGGCTGTATGTAGAGAACATCCTTATGAATTAATCGTAATATAGAAAGAGGAAAGGAGGTGCTTCCATAAAATGAATAATCAGAATCGAGTTTTCATTAGAGAGATTTGCTCCGCACAAATGTATACGATGAAGCATTGTGTCAGGAGCCTAATCAGGAAGCACGCGGCTTCCTCTATTCATCGGCTAATCGTTTGCTGATAAAAGTGTAGGGTACTATGCTTATTTGAGTATGACTATTTGCCGATGATACAAAGATTAAAGGGCCATAGACAATGCTTTGTCTATGGCCCTTTGTTTTGGATTTTTCAATGATTATTGAAAGAATTTTGTTGCATCTATTGCAGCAAAACCCCAAAGCAAAGAGCTGGCGTCTAAAAACGCCGTCTCTTTGCTTTTTTTATTTTTAGGAAAAGAGGAATGAGAATGAGTTTACTTGAAGTTAGAAATTTAACCCACAGTTATATAGATAAGGTTCTATATGATAAAGCAGGTTTTGATTTATACAAAGGCGAGCATATGGGGATTGTAGGACAAAATGGTGCAGGGAAAAGCACCCTGATAAAAATATTGATGGGAGAAATTATTCCGGATAACGGTTTGATCAAATGGCAATCTTCTATTCGTATAGGACATCTTGATCAATATGCCAAAATGACGGGAACGCAAACAATTATTGAATATTTAAACACGGCCTTTGCAAATCTATTTGATCTAGAACAGAAAATAAATGATCTCTATCAGCAGATGGCGGATACAGGTAATTATGATCTACTGGAGCAAGCAGCAGCCTATCAGGAAAAGCTTGAGGCGAGTGATTTTTATTCAATAGGCAGTCATATTGATAAAGTCGTATACGGGTTAGGGATAAATGCAATTGGCACGGATCGCTTAATTCATGAACTGAGCGGAGGGCAGAGGGCGAAAGTCATTTTGGCGAAGCTTTTGCTGGAAAAGCCAAATGTTCTATTGCTGGATGAACCAACGAATTTCCTTGATAAAGAACATGTAGAATGGCTTGCCAATTATTTAGCCGTTTTCGATGGCGCCTATATCGTTGTTTCCCATGATTATGACTTTTTAGAAAAAGTATCTTCTTGCATATGCGATATTGAGTTTGGAACGATCAAAAAGTATGCTGGGAAATATTCGGATTTTCTTCGTCAAAAAGAGCATTTACGTGAGGATTATGTCAGGCAATATCAAGCCCAGCAAAAAAAGATTGAAAAGACGGAGGAATTTATTAGAAAAAATATTGCTGGAGTTAATACGAAGATCGCACAAGGGCGCCGGAAGCAGCTTGAAAGGATGGAACGATTGGCACCACCAACATTCACTCATAAACCTGCTTTTGCCTTTAAGGAAATCTCACTTTCCGCGCAGATTGCACTCTCTGTAAACGACCTAGAGGTTGGTTACGGAAAACCCTTATTGCCTAAATTGAATTTTTCCGTTCTAGGCGGTGAAAAGCTAGTAATTACAGGCTTCAACGGAATCGGTAAATCCACATTGCTAAAAACACTTGTACAACGTATATCGGCTGTAGCAGGCAGTTTTCGATTTTCAGAATCAGTAAAGATTGGTTATTTCGAACAAGATTTAGCATGGGAAGATGGAACGAAAACACCGCTTCAAATCATCTCAGATTTTTATCCCAAATTGGGATTGAAGGAAATTCGAAGCCGATTGGCTCAATGTGGTGTAAAGAATACCCATACGACTCAAGCAATAGCGACACTGAGCGGCGGAGAACAGTCGAAAGTGAAGTTATGCCTGCTCGTACTTTCGCCGTGCAATTTTCTTATCTTAGATGAACCTACCAATCATTTAGATGCGGAAACAAAAGAAGCATTACAAAAGGCATTAATTCAGTTTAAAGGCAGTGTATTACTAGTCTCTCATGAAGAAAAGTTCTATCGGCAATGGGCAGATCGCTCCTTAAATATAGAGGATTGCATATAGTTAATTAAATATGCAAAAGCCCCTGTATAAAAGGGGCTTTTGCCATTGCAGATGACACTGAGGAACATAAATTTTTCTGCTTATTTGGTACAGGAAAAGGCAAGTACGACTGGGATTCTTAGTCTTCTAGTGAACTCTTCCTCATTAGAAAAATGCTCACGCTTAGGTGATCCTTCTCGTAAATCAACCACTGAAAAACCAGATGCAGTAAGTGCTTTAAAGTAATGTTCAATGGTTCGATGATACTTTACAACGGTTTGGTCGATCCAAGGTTCTTTCCTTTCTCCTTCTATAAAGTAATCATCAACGACCCAGTTCCCGCGCTTATCTCCTTTTTGCTTGCTTATAAAAGAAGAAGTAGTGAGCGGATGCTGCACACTGAAAATAAATTTTCCATTATCTTTTAAGGTGCTATGCACGTTTTGAAATAGTAAAAGAATATCTTGAACATAGTGTATGGCAAAACGAGAGGTGACAATATCGAAATCGTTTTCAGGATAATGATAGGATTCCATAGTTTCATGCAGAAGGGCTCCATTTAATCCAGATAAATTGAAAGCTGCAGAAGCTATCATCTGTTCAGAACCTTCTATTCCTGTATAAGATGCTGCTCCTTGCTTTAGTAATTCCTTACCAAATGAGGCATCACCACAGCCTAAATCTAAAATATCCTTATATTGAACGCCACCAATAAGTTCTTTTATGATAGGGCCTTCAATCGCATTGTTGGGACTGTCCTTTCTATCCCTTCTTTTCGTGTAACTGTTAAAAAAATCAGCTTGGTTGTAGGCGCTGGATCCTCTATATTCCATAACAAATACCACCTCTCTTAATGATATTCAATAAGCTTATAGCTTTGAATATTTTACCATATAATTGAGAGTAACTTGACTTTTTCTTTAAATAACCTTATAGTTACCCTTGGTAATAGTTATCTATGGTAATTATATTTTGTGAAAGGAAGTGTAAGAGTTGGAAGGTTTTTTTCAACGTTATTTAAGTCTTTATCGATCACTAATTACTACATTGAATGAATTATTGAGCGCTTATGAGCTTTCTTATTCTTTATGGCAAGTTATCTATCATATAAAAAACAATGGACCGTCGACACTTGTAGATATTTCTTCTAGATATAATGTAGAAAAGCCAACCATTACGAGGAGGGTTCACCGTTTGGAAGAACTGCAAATGGTGAAGCAAATTCCCGGTAAGGATAGGAGAGAAAAAGTGATTCAGTTAACTGAATTAGGAGATAAGATTTACCAGGAATGCAGAAAAAAAATAACTGATTTAGAAAATAGTGTGATGGAAGGGGTAGCGAAAGACGAGCAAAAGGCTGCTTTCCACACTCTTCCTAAAATACAAGAGAACCTATTTAATAGAGAGGGTAATAAAAGTGAGTAAGCCTAAATTATGGACGAAGGATTTTATTATTGTGTCCAGCATCAATTTTTTGTTAACGTTAGTCTTTTATTTATTAATCGTCATTATAGGTGTCTATGCGGTAGATGAATATCATGCGACAGCAAGCCAGGCAGGACTTGTAACAGGAATTTTTATTGTGGGGACGTTAATTGGCCGTTTATTTATCGGCCGCAGTATCGATTCAATTGGGCGTAAAAGAACATTGTTTATTGGATTAATTTTATATATTTTATCGACAACATTATATTTTATCCACTTCGGGATCGTCTTCCTCCTTATTACTCGTTTATTGCATGGAATTACGTTAGGTATTGCGAGTACTGCAACGGGAACAATTGTAGCTCAGATTATCCCGGAAACACGAAGAGGTGAAGGGGTCGGTTATTATAGTATGAGTGCCACATTGGCTACTGCAATCGGACCGTTCGTTGGTCTGTATATGAGCCAGCATACTAGTACACAAATTATTTTTAGTCTTTGCCTTGTTTTAGGAATCATTAGTCTGATCACAGCATTCTTTGTGTATGTACCGTTATTGGAAGGATCAGCAAAAACATATGAGATAAAAGGATTCAAGCTTTCTCAATTTATTGAGCCAAAGGCCGTTCCAATCGCATTGATTACTTTAGTTGTAGCCTTCTGCTACTCTAGTGTTCTATCCTTTATTAATTTCTATGCTATTGAAATTGACCTTGTTAGCGCAGCAAGCTTTTTCTTTCTTGTCTATTCAATAGCGGTGTTGGTTTCACGTCCATTTACAGGCAAATTAATGGATGTAAAAGGAGCAAATTATGCGATGTATCCGGCATTTATTTTCTTTACAGCCGGTATGCTGCTTTTAGGTTTGGCTCACAACAGCGTTACGCTATTAGCAGCCGGCATCTTAATTGGACTCGGATTTGGAAATATGCAGTCATGTACACAGGCAATTGCGATTAAGCTCACTCCACCTCATCGAATGGGATTAGCTACATCAACTTTCTTTATTTTTCTTGATGCAGGGCTTGGATTCGGACCTTATCTATTGGGATTCTTCACACCAATTACGGGCTATAGTACACTTTACATGATTTTAGGCATTGTTGTTTTGGTATCCTCTGGTCTTTATTATTTACTGCATGGAAAGAAAGAAAGGGCTACGATTAATAATGCAGTTGAAACGCTTGGTTAAGTTTCCAAGCGTTTCTTGCTATTTATAGTAAAAATAATGATTTAGTACTGTTTTATATCTATTGAAATGAAAAGTATGTAATATCGGAAAGTTAGGCGTTATTGACCGAATATTAAACAGATGGTAATAAGTAGATAGGTGTAAAAATTTAATATTTTTTCCTCTATGTAGTTGAAAAATATTAAATAAGGAATTAGAGCATTCTATACCCGGTGGAATTAAGCCAAGTGTAATTGTAAGAGCTCATGTGAAGAAGAAAGGGAAATTAACCGGAGAATTTATTCCAAATCCATCGTTTAGGAGGTAGCCGTTATGATTGGAGAAGAGAAGAATATTAAACTTATAAATAATGAGGGAAACTTGATTAATGGACAACTATTGTTGTTTGAGGAATCACCGGTTAATGATGATCTTGTTTTGATCGAATTAATAATAGAAGGAAGTAGAATGAGTCATCAGGGAGAAAGCTTTTTCCTATCGCTTGAATTACTTAGAGAACAGTTAGAGGCTCAACAGATTCAAATATTGTGCAATGGTGCAGCTGAAAATGTTTACCCATCCCCCATGCAAATATCTATGGGAACCGGGGAGCTAGCTTATAAATTAACCTTAGGTAAGCCAGCTTCCACAGAGGATATCGTTCACATTTTCGGATATGAAGAAACATTAAAATGTGTTAGCCTTGCAGAACAATTACAATTTTATCGTAAATGGTTTGACAGTTTAGGAGCATTGTAATAGCAACATTTTGGACCTTCAATATTTCTAATAAAAAAATCGTTGATAGCAGAAGTTATCATTGTTTATATGTTTCTAAATATGATAATATCTAAATATTATGAATAATATGAATCTAATATTGGCTGAAAGGACACTATCCATGACTGCATCTGAGTACATATCCTTATGCCTTCAACTAGAACATGCACGAAATAGTCGAAGGAGGGAAAGTGCTTGAAAAGGATTTTATCTGCATTGCTATGCAGCTCCCTATTATTGCTTTCTGCTTGTGGATCAGGAAGCAAAGAAGCAGGGGGAAGCAAGGAAGAAAAGGAAACAGTCAAAATAGGAATTACGCAGCTGGTTGAACATCCATCATTAGATGCGGCACGTGAAGGGTTTATTGCTGCCTTGAAGGATGCTGGTTACGAGGAAGGAAAAAATCTTAAGCTAGATTACCAGAATGCGCAAGGAGATATGAACAACAACATGACGATTGCTCAAAATCTCGTTACGGATGATAATGATTTGATTTTAGCTATTGCAACAGCAAGTGCACAAGCAGCTGTTCAATCGACAAAGGAAATTCCTATCCTGTTTACTGCAATCACTGATCCGGTAGGTGCTGAATTAGTTGAAAGCTTTGAAAAACCGGGTGGAAATGTAACAGGTACGTCCGATACACATCCAGACGCAATTAAAAATACGATGAATACAATTAAAAGATTTTTTCCTGATGCCAAGAAAGTAGGGATGATTTACAACTCTGGGGAACCTAACTCTGTTGTTAATGTGGAAAACGCGAAAAAGGCTCTAAAGGAACTTGGATTAGAGGCTGTTGAAACAACCATATCAGCGAGCTCTGAAGTAAAACAAGCAGCAGAGTCATTAGTCGGAAGAGCGGATGTTTTCTATATTCCGAAGGATAATACAGTTGTTTCCGCTCTTGAATCAGTTATTACTGTAGCCAACGAGAAGGATATCCCAACATTTGTAGGGGAAAGTGATTCAGTTAAACGCGGAACATTTGCTTCATATGGCTTTGAATATCATGACTTAGGATATACAACTGGCAAAATGGCAGTCGAAATTCTTGAAGGGAAAAAGCCGAGTGAGATTCCAGTAGGTTTTCCAGAAAGCTTAGAGCTTGTTATTAACAAAGCTGCAGCTGAGCAGGAAGGAATTACACTTACAGAAGAAATGTTAAAGGATGCAAAAATAGTAGGAGAATAAGGAAGTTGGAAAAACTGTCATTTATATGGCAGTTTTTTATTGCAGTTTACATGTGCTATCAGGTTATGTATGAAGATTTTAAAACGGAGTTAATCCATACTTATACTCAACAATAAGTAAGCTTAACCAAAAACCTTGACAGGCTTAAGCCTGTCAAGGTTTTATTTTTTCTAATTTTATTTTCGCTTTGCTGTAAACTTTTTTAGGGAAAAGGACTCTATACTTATAGAGGATAGTAGAGAGGAGGAACTATGGATTCTCAGCTTCTATTGGAATTATATAAAAAGCAAGCAAAAATGATCTATTTTTATTTAAAAAAGAACGGGTGCAGTCATGAAGATGCAGAAGATATTGTCCAAGAAAGCTATACAAAATTTATAGCTTACAGCAGTGGTGTTGCTTCACATAAAGCTCTTTCGTATATTTTCTCTATTGCTATGAATGAGTTTAAAAAAAATTTTAAAGAAAAAAGGAAAAGAACAAGTGATTTCGATTAATGATGATCGCTTCTGGAATAATTTCACCAATGACCATGATATGGAATCTAATGTATTAACTATTGAAATGAATAAAGAAATAGCACTTACTTTAAATTGTATACAAGAAAATTACAAGCAGCTTTTATTATTAAAATACGAACTGGAACTAAGTTATAAAGAGATGGCACTATTACTAGGAATGAAGGAAGAAACCATTAGAACGTATTTATTTCGAGCAAGAAAAGATTTTCAAAAGAAATGGAGGAATCTTCATGAATGACTTTACAGATGATGTTTTTGATGAAAGGAAGATAAAAAAAGCGATTAAAAAAGGCAAAAGGAAAACGATTTTTACGATTGGAATCATTTCGGTAATCGTATTTGTTATTTTGAACATTTTAAACTTTGCTATTTCTGCTTATTATAGCCAAAAGACATTTAAACAATGGGATGCTTATATCAGACTTAGTACGCCAAATGGTTATATAAGCGAAACAGTTGATTCGAGAGGTTTTTTAGGAGGAATAAGCAATTATAAAGTAGCAAAAGACATGAAAATCAAATCGCTCGTTATCGAACAAAAACAATATTCATTTGGTCTGATTCCATCTGTTTTGATTTCAAGAGGTTCAGGAGGAATTATCGGAGTCACTGGAGAGGATTGGCAAGTTTCCTATAAAGAAAACGGCTGGAGAGAAATGATGTTTTTTCATCCTAATGTTACGTATAAAAAATACAAACAGGATGAAGAACTGATTGAAAAAATGCAGGGAGATAAAATATATGAGGTTGCGCTCTCATTTGATAAGCCATACAAGCCAAATGAATTACCTTTTGCTGTACTTCCTGAAATGACTTGGTTTTGGATAAATACGTATACGAATAGGGAAGTAAAAGCATTTCAAAAAGAAGCAAAAGAAAATGACTGGTCTTCAACATTTATTAGAGAACATGATGTTTTAGGTTTTTCCACAAATAGTCCTTTTACTTCAACAGCAGATTTAGTCTATGATTATGATCGGTTTCTCAAATTACTTCAAACGAGTGTTTCTAGTGAACATAAGAAAGTATACAGTACCTTTAAAAATATAAAAATAGAAGATATAGAAATATTAGGAGTAGTCGTTTATGGGACGAAGGATCAAATTCTAGAAATGATGAAAGAACCCAGTATAAGAGCTGCATCTTTAGGGGGGATTGTTGATAACTATTAGTTCTTAGCAAAAGTGGCTTGGGGAAAGATTAAAAAACTATACTTTAGACCTAAGAAATATACATTTTTAATTGTTAGGGCAACTCTTCCAATATTCAAATGAATTTTAAAACAGACTATTGTGTAATTCAGAGAAAACAAGAGA
The DNA here is from genome assembly GCF_001420595.1 of Cytobacillus solani. Lineage (GTDB taxonomy): Bacteria > Bacillota > Bacilli > Bacillales > Cytobacillaceae > Cytobacillus > Cytobacillus solani. The sequence continues at coordinate 281,842 of NZ_LJIX01000006.1, forward strand.
AATCGAGAGGTTTTCCTTTCTATATAGAGGGAGGTTAGTTGAATATTATGTTATGATAAAAAAAATAGATTTTTAGGGGGAGTAAGATGGTTACATGCTATCTGAAATATGTTATTGACCCGTATAAAGTAAAGGAATTCGAAGAATACGGTAAGATGTGGATTCGATTAGTTAATAAATTAGGCGGTTCACATCAAGGATATTTCCTTCCACATGAAGGTGCTAATAATATTGCTTATGCCCTATTCACTTTCCCTAGTTTAGCAGCATATGAAGAGTACCGAGGAAAGATGGCATTGGATGCCGAATGTCAGGAAGCTTTTAAATTTGCTGAGGAAACGAAATGTATTCTAAGTTATGAGAGAAGCTTTATGCGACCTGTATTCAAATGAACAAAAAAATTATACAAATCTAGTTCAACTAATTGGCGCGATACTTCATTAACGAAGCATCGCTTTTTTAATTCAACTATAAATGCAGGTAATGAGAAAGGAGAATCACACAGTTCGGAAGAAATTAAATATAAAACAACAGAGGGAGTGATATTCTATGGGGTTCATTCAACCGAAGCACTTCGTCAATAATAAAGGCGAACCATATACAGTAAGAACGGCATTACCTGAAGATGCGGAGAAGGTATTGAGGTTTAATCAAACCATTATTAGCGAAGCACCATTTTTACTTACTACGGAAGCCGAATTCAAAGTATCCTATGAACAACAAAAACAATTTATAAAACAGATTTTTGATGACAATGGCAAGTTAGCAATTGTAGCAGAATATCAAAACAATATTATTGGGTTTTTAGATTTCCATAATGGTCATAAAAAGAGAATACAACATCAAGGTTCATTTGGTATGAGTGTTGCTGACGAATTTAGGAATCAAGGGGTTGGTAATGCTATGCTATCTTTACTGTTAGCTTGGGCAAAAGAAAACCCTTTAATTGAAAAAGTTTGCCTTGAGGTGTTCGCTGAAAATACGAATGCAATATCTTTATATGCAAAGGTCGGCTTTGTTGAGGAAGGTCGTAAAGTAAAAGCTATAAAAGTTAATGAGGATATATATTATGATTTAATCTCAATGACATACTTTACGAAGTAGTCGAAAATATTATTTACTAAAATAGTACTTACGCAAAGTGGCTTTACTTTAATATCAATCTTCCACATAAGGGCGCAATTCAGCAGGAAGAATTACGCTCTTTCTTTATGTTAATGGCTCTTAATTCTTTAATAGCTTTTTGGTAGTTGATTTGATATAAGATACTCATCATATGAACTTAGCAGGGTTTTCCTTTTAGAAGGGCTAAGCCTATTTTTGTACAATTAAAGATGCAGAACACTTGATAAAAGTTATTATGAAACAATACTTGATTAATAATCTAATTGTTTTAAACCTAAAACTAAACTTTCATCAGTCATCTCTAAAATATTATACAATTGTAACCTTTTTTCTATTTCCTTTTCAATTTTTTCTGAATTACTAAATAAGCCCATGACGGATTCTATCGCAAAGATTAGAATGGATAACACACCAGCACTCCCCAATTCAACTCCTAAAAGTTCATTATCTGAAAGCTGAGTGTTCATTATTTTCTTTACCTCTTTGTAGTATGCTCCTTGTATAATAATCTTGTCATACTTTGACTTTAACCCCACTAATAAATCATTTGGATTATAAGCTTCATAAGTCGGTTTTTCTTTCTCTAAAAGCAAGAGCTCATTTAGTACATCACCCGGAGTTTTATCTAATGTTTCTGCAATTGCAATTATTACTTTACTGGAGTATTTTTCAATGCTTTTATTGATGTGAGTTGCAAGTAACTGTTGACTCACACCGGTTTTTTTATAGACATCATATCTTTTGCAATGATGTCTTTGCAAATATAAGTCTAAATAATTCATAAGAATTCACCTCTTTTTTGATAAATTTTATTTTATTAGTCAATTATATTTTATTATCAAACCATTTAAAAGTATACCAAAATTTGTTGAAAAGTGAGTATAGAAATAAATCTAGAAACTGTAGAAACAAAAAAGCAAACTTGAAACTTGTATTCTAAATTCCCATAATTTTAATCTTGAATAAATTTTAAATGTGCGTATAATAAAAGAAAAATGAATAATTTAAATGTTTTCTAGGGTTCCGCAACTACCTGTTGGTCTGGTCCGAGAGAAAACTCACAGCTTACTGTGTCACGGAGGGATAAAAGCCTGGGAGAAAACTGTTTATCAGTTTCTCTCAGGCTTTTTTATTTTTTGGGGGAAAATAAATAAAATTGGAGGTGTCATTTATATGAATGCAAACTGGATTAAAGTATTTGTTGCTGCTTTTTTTGAAGTGTTTTGGGTTATTGGCTTAAAACATGCTGATGACTTTTTGACTTGGACTGGAACAGTGATATCCATTATCATAAGCTTCTATGTAATGATAAGGGCGGGACGAGAACTTCCTGTAGGAACTGTATATGCAGTTTTTGTGGGATTGGGTACTACAGGCACTGCTATTTCTGAAATAATATTTTTTGGAGAGCCATTTAAAATAAGTAAAATACTTTTGATTTTACTGTTACTTGCGGGAGTAATTGGTTTGAAATTAGTTACAAAGGATGACGTTAAGGAAGGGGCTGATTCCTAATGGCGTGGACTTCTTTAGTCTTAGCGGGGTTATTTGAAATGTTTGGTGTTGCTATGATAAATAAACTTCATAGGGATCGTAATTGGAAATCACTTGTTCTATTAGTTCTTGGATTTGGAGCAAGCTTCGTGCTTCTATCTTATGCAATGGAAACACTTCCTATGGGGACAGCTTATGCGATATGGACAGGAATTGGTGCGTCTGGTGGAGCAATATTAGGAATACTTTTATATGGTGAATCAAAAAACTGGAAAAGACTGGTCTTCATAGCTATGGTTCTAGGTGCAGCAATAGGATTAAAACTTACTTCATAAAATATCTTATATAGTGCTATCGATTTAGGTGGGTATAAAAAATTTTGATTTACTAGTTCGCAAATTAATAGAAATGAAATTTTGGAGGAGTCTGTCACCAAGGGATAACTATGTACTTTGGTAATGGGCTTTTTTTGTATTCACTAATATTGAAATGTAGTATGGATAGTAAAAGGGAACTAGGAAAGTGGATGTTGAAGACGAAGGCGTGTCCAAAGAATATGTTGTCAAGATGAAAATGAACGAGACATGGCTTTTTCTAACTTAGCTATGACATATCGAAAAAACCTTGATTGGCAAATAAGCCCATTAAGGTTTTTTTGTGAAAATAGTTTCATCGAGCAACAACTATTATTCTATCTTTTTTCCTAGAAGAAATGAATCCATACCTATAACTTATTTCCTGTTTTTGTATATTTTAGGAAAAATTATCGGGGAATCCTGTAATATAATTTTATAAAACGTTGATTGAGGTGGGGAAGTGTTCAAACGGACAATTTCAATGATTGCTATTTTATTGCTAATTCTTTCAGGCTGTTCGGAGAAAAATGAAACAATCAAGGAAAAGCCTGAAGCAGAACCAGAGAAGGCTGTAGAAGAGGAAGCTGGAAATGTTCAGAAAAAGGATGAAGTAAAAAAGGACAGTATATTAACAGAAATAGAGGCAGTGAAAATCCCAAAAACGATAGAGGACTTTGCAAACTCACAGCCTGGCAAACTTACATCAAACTTTTCCTATGAAAAAGAAACAGCATCCTGGCCAAGTCTGCATACGTTAGAAGGAATTGAGAGTGAGCTGACTGAGCATTTGCGTTCAGTTGCAGGTGAAACGGATGATGTGGATAAGCTTTATCAATCACTCATTTATTACATTGGCAACAGTGCGTATCCGCAAGTGGTTAAGGAGTTACTAACATTTAAGCCTGAATTTGATGAACCGTATTTGCCAGAACCTGAGCAAGTTTCAGAAGAAACAGTTCAAGAGAATGCAGCTCCTTCAAAAGCCATTATCATGTTAGATGCAAGCTCTAGTATGCTGCTGAACGTAGATGGTGAGCAGAAAATGAAAATCGCAAAAAGCGCTGTCCGAAGCTTTGCGAAAACAATTGGCTCAGCTAGTGAGGTTTCTCTCTATATCTATGGGCATGCCGGATCTCAGGAAAATAAAGATAAGCAATTATCGTGTTCGACAATAGATGAAGTTTATCCGCTGCAAAAGTATGAAGAAGAAGGTTTCTATCAAGCAGTTGATGGTGTCGAAGCGAAAGGCTGGACCCCATTAGCAGGTGCAATTAAAAAAGCATATGAAGTTAGTCAATCGCTAGATGGGGAGATCACTCTTTATATAGTAAGCGATGGAGCAGAAACATGTGATGGAGACCCTATTGCTGAAGCAAAGCAATTTGTACAAGGGCAAGAAAATCGTAAAGTAAATATTATTGGCTTTGATGTCGATGTAAAGCAAGAGAATCAATTAAAGGCTGTTGCGGAAGCTGGACAAGGAGCATATTTCTCAGCGAAAAATACGGAGGAACTAAAAAGTACTGTTATCCAAAAATGGGTGCCGCCTGGTCTGATTGATATTATCGGAAAGCAGTGGTCCACACCTAAGGGAACCTTTACGGTTGCGTGGATGAATATGGATATACATAAAATGGCACTGAAAATTTCAGATGCAATTAATGTAGAGCAAGGAAGGTTCATGGGAGCTGCGAACGTCATGTTTGCTGAGGGCCTAATTACAGAGGAACAAAAAAAGAATCTAATTGGCAAAATTGAGGAGCATGGAGAGCGATTAAAACAGCTTACAAATCAATTAAAAGAACAAAAATTAAAGGAAATTGATGATGAAGTCAATCGGATTGATAAGAAGATCAATGATTGGGCTGAACGGATGGAACAAATACGTGCGGAAAATGAACAGTAAGGTACAAATCAGGAGGATATGAAATGCTAAGAAAAAGCAGTTATTATTTAGCAGGCAGTTTGAGTATAATTCTATGTTTATTTATTCTTTCTGGATGTTCAGACAAAGCAAAGCCATCCGCAAGTGAGGAAATGGAGAAGCCGAAATTGAAATAGCCAAAAAACAGATAACAAATGTAGTCATCTTAATGGATGCGAGTGGAAGCATGAAAGCAAGTGTCGCTGGTGGAGTGAAGATGGATTTAGCCAAGGAAACGATTAAGCAATTTACAGATCAGCTTGAGGAGGATGTGAATGTTTCACTTTTGGCGTACGGTCATATCGGGACCGGAGGCGAAGGTAAATATTATTGGATTTGATGTAGATGATGATGGGCAGAAGCAGCTAAAACAGGTTGCTGAAGCGGGTGGAGGTAATTATGCTACTGTTCGTGATAAATCAGAGTTTGAGGATGTTATTTTAAAGAAATGGAAACCAAGTATTTTTCAGCTGATTGGGACGCAAGGTGTCCAGCTGCATGAATATGTAGATCAAATGGAAAGATTGCAGAATATTTATGGACCCCTTTATCATGCATCTGAACGGGAAGCTGACAGAATAAAAACGGCAGTTTATTATTTAAAGGATAACAAACTGATTAGCCGTGAAGATGGAACGGAAGTCTCTGACAAAGCAGAGGAAATGCGTATTTTGCGCACAGACCATTTTAAAGCGATTAAAGAAGAGAAAGATGCAGAGGCAAAAAAGGCGCATGAAGAAATTGATGCAAAGGTTCAGGCGTGGAAGGATAAGTGGTATAAAGAGCTGGAAAATGAATAGGACAATGAAAATTATCTTATTTAAGATTGTGGTGTGCAACAGGAGGAGTATATGAATAGAACAGCGGAATTTGTATTAGGATTAGTCGGGGGAATAATAGGCATACTTTTGTCTTTAGTCGGTTTCTTTTTTAGTATTGCTGGTTTTTTAGCTGATGACCCAGGTGCTGCTTGGGTGGTTGCTATCATTACATTTGTATTTTTTATTATCCAAATAGGCGCGTTAATCATGAGCTGTCTGGTGAATCGGATGGACAATAAACTTTATGGCGGATTAATGATTACATGTGGCGTCCTTTCCTTTCCGATATCGATTTTTCTTATGTTTGTCCCAAGCGTACTTTACATTATTGCAGGGGCGCTTGGGTTGAGAAGTAATATGGAAATGAATAATAAAGCATTTGAAGAGAAGATTATGTAAACCATTTTGAAGAATTTGCGGCAAATCAGCAGAATACAAAAAATATCCCTGAGAGGAATTCCTTTCAGGGAATTTTAATTTCCGCAGGATTTTGACAAAAAATATCGAATTACATAAATGGATGAATTTAGAAAAATAGGGCTAATAACAGGAGGATCTTTATGACTCATGAACATATTCACCCGATGATAGATAAGATATTGAAAAATATAGAAAAAGTAATGATTGGGAAACGCAGCGTAGCGGAATTAAGTATCATTGCTTTGCTTGCAGAAGGACATGTATTGCTAGAGGATGTTCCGGGTGTCGGGAAAACAATGATGGTGCGTGCACTGGCGAAGTCTGTGGGTGCAAACTTTAGGCGAATTCAATTTACACCCGATTTGCTTCCGTCAGATGTTACAGGAGTGTCCATCTATAATCCAAAGGAAATGGAATTTCAATTTAGACCAGGGCCTATTATGGGGAATATTATTTTAGCTGATGAAATTAATCGTACGTCTCCAAAAACGCAGTCCGCTTTGCTGGAAGGAATGGAAGAAAGCAGCGTCACAATTGATGGAGTTACACATCAGCTTGAAAAGCCTTTCTTTGTAATGGCAACTCAGAATCCAATTGAGTATGAAGGCACATATCCACTTCCTGAGGCCCAGCTGGATCGATTTTTATTAAAAATGAAAATGGGCTATCCTGATATGGCGGATGAGATAGAAGTATTAAATCGGGCGCAGAAAGTAAAGCCCATTGATGAGCTGGAGCCAGTAATCGATTTGATAGAATTAAGAGGATTGCAGACACAGATTAAAGAAGTGCATGTGGATGATACAATCAAGCGCTATATCGTAGAATTGGCTAGTCGGACGAGAACTCATGCAAGTGTTTATCTTGGGGTAAGCCCGAGAGGATCCATTGCTTTAATGAAAGCAGCACAATCCTATGCATTTATGTATGGCAGAGATTATGTACTTCCCGATGACATTCAATATTTGGCTCCAGCTGTTTTTGCCCACCGGATTATTCTAAAATCAGAGGCGAAATTTGAAGGGATTCGAGCGGAAGAAATAGTCGATCGTGTGGTATCGAGAGTACCTGTTCCAGTACGAAGGCTAGTGAAATAATATGAATCGGTTCTTTTCGGTCATTAAAAAAGTATGGAAATTAATCGTTTTATTTTTGCTTATAGCGATTACTTTTTCTTATGCTATGTTCCAGGGCGGGTTTGTCAGCTGGTTTTTATTTTATAGCTTCCTTCCATTTGCCCTCTATGCACTTACCCTTGCCTTTTATCCGATGAGGAATTTTGAGGCAAAGAGATCCTTCCTTAAGAGTGAATATAATGCAGGAGAAACATTAAAGGTTACGATTACAATGACAAGAAAATCTGCGTTTCCGTTGTTCTTTCTAGTATTAGAAGATTGTATTGGCGACCCTCTTTTCTTTTCGCAGCAGGGCAATCAATCAAAGGTATTTCTAATCCCGGGCATCCGTAAAGAAATCACTTGGGAGTATCAAGTGGATAAGTTACCAAGAGGCGAACATTTTTTTCGGAATATTCGTATGAAGACAGGGGACCTCCTTGGACTGATTGAAAAAGAAAGGCAGCTCCAAGCAGAAGATAAAATACTTGTTTACCCTTCATATGAGGAGATTATCTACAAGACAATGGAAAATCAATATGATCAGGGGATGACTGCTTCAAAAGAACGTGTCCAACGGGATACAACGATGGCGATTGGAATTAGAGAATATCAGCCTGGAGACCGTTTTTCATGGATTAACTGGAAAGCGACTGCAAAGCGGAATGATATTATGACAAAGGAATTTGAGCAAAGACAGTCGCATGATGTGTACATGCTAATGGATTGTATGCCGGACAATCATTTTGAAGTGATTGTTTCCTTTTCGGCATCCATCATAAAGGCAATTCTCTTAAAAGGGGCACATATCGGCTTTCTTTCTTCTGCATCTGAGCGTGTTGCTTTCCCGGTTAGAGGCGGAGAAAGTCAGCAGCAACAGCTATTTTACCATTTAGCTAAGGTAAGAGATAACAGTCCTGTTCCGTTCGATCGTGTGCTTGAAATGGAACATACCTTTCTGCTTCAAAGCAACAATATGATGCTTATTACGGCACAATTGACTAGAAGCTTAATAGAAAAGGCAGGAAGGTTTACTTCGAAAAATGGAACAGTCACGATCTTCCTCTTGAAAAATGAAAAGGAGTTCCTTTCTCAGAATGAGCTTTCTTTAAAAGCTGCTGCAAATGCAAGGGGCTTACGTATAGTTATGGTGCATGATGGACAATTTTCATCTGTATTTTCGGAGGTGGTACGATAATGACATCACGGAAGGTACAGAAGGATTTAATGACTTTTATTATGTATATATTTGGCTTTTTGCTGCTTTGGGAATGGCTAAGACCGCTGGAACAACTAACAGATACTTCGAATATTTGGGTCTTCCTCTCTTTTATTTTCATTTCACTCTTGCTTTCGTTCATCGGGACTCCTGTTATAATTGGCGGATGTATAAAATGGGTATTTATCATCGCTGCTTTAGACTTTTTATATATCGATGAAGCATTTTTTCAATTTAAGTGGGTTTCTGTATTTATTACTGATTTTATCGAAAGCTTTCAGTTTGTAATGGCAAGAGATTGGGCAAATTTAAGCAATCTTTTCAGAAGCTTTTTGTTTTTTGTTCTGCTTTGGCTGATGACTTATTTAATCCAATATTGGTTAATAAATCGTAAGCAAATATTTATATTTTTTTTCATGACATTGGTCTATATTACGGTGTTAGATACTTTTACTCCATATAATGCTGGATGGGCAATTGTACGAACGGTTATTTCAGGATTTGCCGTCTTAGGGATGCTAACCTTCTTCAGGCTTCTTGATAAAGAAGGAATCAAAAAAGAGACAAATCTTTCACGAAAATGGATGATCCCTTTAGTTGCTATGATTGTTGTAAGTATAGGCTTTGGCCTGGCTGCTCCGAAAGCAGAACCAATCTGGCCTGATCCGGTTCCATATTTAACGTCATATGGGAAAGAAAGCGGCGATGGTACAGGGGTTCAGAAAATCGGGTATGGACTGGATGATTCTAGTCTTGGCGGACCTTTCATTGGTGACAATCAAGTCGTTTTCACTGTAGAGGCGGAGTCGCGTCATTACTGGAAAGTAGAGACAAAGGATGTGTACACTGGGAAGGGGTGGATTACCTCAGGCTCAAGGGAAGTAAGAAGTCCTTTTGGTTCTGCAGATCAAGTTCCCATTACTTCTTTTTTCAATAGACCAGGTGTGGAAACAGTCAAGGAATCAAGTACAGTTTATTCACTGAACAACAATTCTCATATTGTTTACCCATTAGGTATTAAGAAAATAGATGCAGCCTCCTTCTTTTCCTTTGAATTGGAAGTGGCCACAGAGAAAATTCATTCTTTAGAAGGGGATAGTCCTTCTCCTATTAAACAATATACACTTGATTATGTTGTTCCTCGATACAGTGTAACGGCTCTAAATGAAGCTAGTTCAGAGAAAAATATAGTTGAAAATAATGAATTGATCAACAGGTATACACAGCTTCCCAAGGATTTGCCTCAGCGTATTCAGGAATTAGCTAAAGAGATTACGGATGGGAAAGATTCCTGGTTTGAGAAGGCAAGGGAGTTAGAGAGTTATTTTAGTAGATCGGGGTACTCTTATGATCAGAAAGATGTGGCTGTACCTGGAGATGATGAAGATTATGTGGATCAGTTTTTATTTGACACAAAACAAGGATATTGTGATAACTTCTCGACTTCGATGGTTGTAATGGCAAGGTCTATCGGTATACCGGCAAGGTGGGTGAAAGGGTATACAGAAGGGGAGTACAAAGGAATAAGTGAGTCGGGAAGCCGTATGTTTGAAATTACGAATAACAATGCACACTCATGGGTTGAGGTCTATTTTCCTGGAATCGGATGGGTTCCGTTTGAACCTACTCAAGGCTTTTCAAATAGTGTTCAATTTAACTTTGACACAGCTTCGCAAAGTCATGATCAGCCTTCAGTGATGAATCCTGAAGAATTGGAAAAGGATAAGCCGGAATTAAAAGAGAATAATGAGAGACAAGCTGCTTCTTCTGAAGGTTCATTTAAAAAGTTATTCGTTCCAATAAAAAACTTCTTTGAGGTTTATTGGAAATGGATCGCTTTGGTTATTATTGTATTAGCTGTCCTTGCCCTCATTATCTATAAAATCCGTGGCCGATGGCTTCCGTATTATTTAACTTTGAGATTCAAATGGACGAAAAAAGATGAAAACTTCCAAAAGGCTTACATGCTATTACTTAGAGAATTAGAACGCTATGGATTGCATCGAAAGGATGGGCAAACACTTAGAGATTATGCAGACTATGTCGATCGGTTCTTCTCGTCTAGAGAGATGGGCAGGTTAACGGCTCGATATGAACAGCTTATCTACCGGGGAAATCTCCAAAAGGGAAGCTGGAAGGAAACGAAGGAATTATGGGAAAATTTAATTAAAAAGACAATAGCTTGACCAAAAAAATGACCTGTTGATACAATAGGTATAATTAAAAACTAAATGTATCCTTCATATATCCTCGATAATATGGTTCGAAAGTTTCTACCAGATCACCGTAAATGATTTGACTATGAAGGCAGATGATTCTATTTGCTATTTCTTTTTAGGAACCAGAATTCTGCCTTCGCCATAATGTGAGGGAGAATTCTGGTTTTTTTGTTTGGTTAGCTAGTTTTTAAGATTTTTTTATGCAAAAAAGAGAACAATAAAAATATGTTTAAAAGAATTTAATTAACATAATGAGGTGAACCGTGTGACGGGGAAAACAGAATGGAACAATCAAGAAATGATTATTGTATTGGATTTTGGCAGCCAGTATAATCAACTAATTACACGCAGAATTAGAGAATTTGGTGTATATAGTGAATTGCATCCACATACGATTACAGCTGAAGAAATTAAACAGTTAAATCCAAAAGGAATCATCTTTTCCGGCGGTCCGAACAGTGTATATGAAGAGGGAGCGTTCCATTGTGATGAAAAAATATTTGATCTTGGTCTGCCGATCTTTGGTATTTGCTACGGGATGCAGCTAATGACGATGCATTTTGGCGGCAAGGTGGAAAAGGCAAAACAACGTGAATACGGAAAGGCGTTACTAAAGCTTGAAAATCAATCAAAGCTATTTGCTGAGCTTCCTGATGAACACACGGTTTGGATGAGCCATGGTGATTTAGTAGTAGAAGCGCCTCAAGGCTTTACGGTTGATGGGACAAATCCATCTTGCCCAATTGCAGCGATGAGTAATGAAGAAAAGGGCTTATATGCCGTGCAATTCCATCCAGAGGTACTTCATTCTGTTTATGGAAATGATATCTTAAAGAATTTTGTTTTTGGTATTTGCTCATGCAAAGGCGACTGGTCAATGGAAAACTTTATTGAAGTAGAAATGGAAAAAATCCGTCAGACGGTTGGAAATAAGAAGGTTCTTTGTGCATTAAGCGGCGGTGTGGATTCTTCCGTTGTTGCTGTACTTATTCACAAGGCAATCGGCGATCAGCTGACTTGTATTTTCGTTGATCATGGTCTGCTTCGTAAAGGGGAAGCTGACAGTGTTATGAAGACATTCGCAGAAGGGTTCCATATGAATGTAATCAAAGTGGATGCCCAAGACCGTTTCCTGGACAAGCTTAAAGGTGTATCTGATCCGGAACAAAAACGTAAAATTATCGGCAATGAATTTATTTATGTGTTTGACGATGAAGCGACAAAGCTTGAAGGAATCGAATTTTTAGCTCAAGGAACGCTTTATACAGACATTATTGAAAGTGGTACGGCTACTGCACAGACAATTAAGTCTCATCATAATGTCGGCGGGCTACCTGAAGATATGCAATTTAAGCTAATTGAGCCGCTAAACACTTTATTTAAAGATGAAGTTCGTGCCTTAGGAACAGAATTAGGCATTCCGGACGAAATTGTTTGGAGACAGCCATTCCCAGGTCCTGGTCTTGGTATTCGCGTATTAGGTGAAATTTCTGAGGAAAAGCTTGAAATCGTTCGTGAATCAGATTATATTTTACGCGAGGAAATCAAGAAAGCAGGCCTAGACCGCGATATCTGGCAGTACTTTACCGTGCTTCCTGACATCCGAAGTGTAGGTGTAATGGGGGATGCCCGAACGTATGATTACACAATCGGCATTCGTGCAGTGACTTCCATAGATGGGATGACATCTGACTGGGCAAGAATCCCTTGGGATGTGCTTGAGATTATTTCAACCCGGATTGTGAATGAAGTAAATCACATTAACCGTGTAGTCTATGACATTACGAGCAAGCCACCAGCAACAATTGAGTGGGAATAAAGAAAAGCGGAAGCGCCCCGCTTAGCGACGTATGGACTGGACGGCTCCCGACTGAGATAAAGGAAACACGAAGAGCGATAGCGATTCGATGTTGACTTATCGTAGGGAGGGAACGGAAGTCCAATAGTCGCTGGGCGCTGCAGCTAGACAAAAAGAAAAGCGGAAGCGCCTTGATTAGCCCCGACAAGCATAAGATAAGCCAGCGAGAAGGTTGCTCTTTAACCTACTTGATGGATTGGCTTATGACCTCGAGGGGCTAGGCGCTGCAGCTAGACAATAAAGAAAATTCGGAAGCGCCCTGCTTAGTAATTTTTATCATATGAAAAATATAAATACGAACAATAACTGAAGCGAACATGAAAATGTTCGCTTTTTATATTGACGAACTTACTTTTTGCTGATAGAATAAAGAGGAATTAAATATTGTCGTTTTACGTCGTATAATCTGGGGAATATGGCCCAAAAGTATCTACCAAGCTACCGTAAATGGCTTGACTACGAGGTAAGTGTAAGTTTTGTAGATCTCCTTACATTAGGCAGGTGCTACATATTTTACATAAACCCTGTTTGTCAACGCTTCGGTACATTTACTCCGTAGCGTTTTTTTTATTGTTTCCATTGGATGTTGCTGAAGTATAAGGGAAGTAAGTATTCTTTTGATTATTTTTGGAAAATTCCTTATATTTAGTGAATTCAAATGCTATTAATTCAATGTCGGCAATATACATTAATGAAAGAAATTTTTAAAAGAAAATAAATAGACTTATTAGGGGGAGTAATGTGTGAGAAAGTATTTCCAGTTTGAAGAACTTGGAACAAATTATCGTAGGGAGATAATGGGCGGGCTGACAACATTTCTCGCAATGGCTTATATTTTAGTTGTAAACCCGGTCACATTAACATTGCAAGATGTACCAGACCTGCCTGCAGCCCTTAGAATGGATTATGGTGCAGTATTTGTTGCGACTGCCCTGTCAGCAGCGATTGGTTCCGTAATAATGGGTCTAGTTGCCAGGTATCCGCTCAGTCTCGCTCCAGGCTTAGGTTTGAATGCCTTTTTCGCCTACTCGGTGATATTAGGAAGTGGGATTCCGTGGCAGCATGCGCTTGGTGCCGTATTTATTTCGAGTATCTTCTTTTTAATTTTAACGTTAACAGGTCTTCGTGAAAAACTAATTAATGCCATTCCGATTGAGCTTAAATATGCAGTTGGGGCGGGCATTGGTTTGTTTATTACCTTTATCGGCTTGCAAAGTGCTGGAATTATCGTAAATAATGATGCAACTCTAGTTGGAATTGGGGATTTATCAAACCCTAATACATTGCTTGCGATTTTTGGAATTATAGTGACTGTCATATTGATGACTAGAGGGGTAAAGGGCGGCGTTTTTTATGGAATGGTCATTACGATTATCGTCGGTATGATTTTCAATCTAATTGACGTACCTACTAAAGTAGTAGATGGTGTGCCTAGTATTGCTCCTACCTTTGGTGCTTTATTCTCTTCTTTTGGAGATAGTTCATTTTACACAGCAACGATGCTTGGAATTATTTTAACATTCTTATTCGTAGATTTCTTTGACAATGCAGGGACGTTAGTGGCAGTTGCGAACCAAGCTGGATTTGTAAAGGATAATAAGCTACCTCGTGCAGGTAAAGCGTTATTATCTGATTCTGTTGCTTCAGTTTCTGGATCGATTCTTGGTACATCAACCGTTACATCTTTTGTTGAATCATCTGCTGGAGTTGCTGCTGGTGCGAGAACTGGATTTGCTTCCTTAGTAACTGCAGGCTGTTTCCTTTTATCATTATTCTTTTTTCCGGTATTAAAGGTTGTAACACCAGAGGTAACTGCACCAGCGTTGATCATTGTCGGTGTGTTGATGGTATCTTCTCTTGGGAAAATTGATTGGACGAAGTTTGAAATTGCGGTCCCTTCCTTTTTAACGATGATTACAATGCCTCTCTCATACAGCATTGCAACGGGTATAGCAGTTGGATTTATTTTCTATCCGATTACAATGATTGTAAAAGGAAAAGCAAAAGAGATTCATCCAATCATGTATTTCTTCTTTGTCATCTTTCTTCTATACTTTATCTTCTTGCAATAATTTCGAAACGGAGATCCCTGTCAAAAGGATCTCCGTTTTTTTGTCTATAAAGCATAAGTAATGAAAGTAAATGATTAGGAGACTTTTGGGTAAGATACCCATAAAGTCTTCTTTTTCTTTCTTTTGGCTTATGCTTTTTTATTTATGCAAATGATAGGTCAAATGGTTGTTTTTTTGCTTATTTTAGGGAGGTTTAAGTATGTTTAAAAAAGCATTTGGTGTATTACAAAAGGTAGGTAAAGCGTTGATGCTGCCTGTTGCCCTTTTGCCAGCAGCGGGAATACTGCTTGCTCTAGGTGCGGCACTGAAGAATCCGGCACTGCTCGAGTTGGCTCCATTTCTGGATAATAACAGTGTGAAAATGGTTGCTTCAATCATGCAGAACGCTGGGGATATTGTCTTTGGAAATCTGCCTGTTTTATTTGCTGTAGGTGTAGCGGTAGGTTTGGCAGGAGGAGATGGTGTAGCAGGTTTAGCAGCCATAATTGGTTACTTAATTATGAATGTAACGATGGGCACAGCGGGAGGTATTACGGCAGAGGATGTGAATGGACTAAACTATGCGAGTGTCTTAGGGGTTCCGACTCTCCAGACCGGGGTGTTTGGTGGAATCATCGTGGGGATCATCGCGGCCTCCCTTTATAATAAATTTTATGAAATGGAATTGCCCTCTTACTTAGGTTTTTTTGCTGGAAAAAGATTTGTTCCGATTATTACAGCAGGCACAGCGGTTCTGCTGGGGTTATTACTGCTTGTTATTTGGCCTCCGATTCAAACAGCTTTAAATGCATTTTCGCAAAATATGGTGAATGCCAACTTAACTATATCAGCATTTATCTTTGGTGTCATCGAACGTTCGCTTATCCCATTTGGACTTCATCATATTTTCTATTCGCCGTTTTGGTATGAATTTGGGGAATATGTTACAAAAGCGGGTGAAGTAGTACGTGGAGACCAAAAGATATTTATGAAGCAAATTACTGATAATGTTCAAAATTTAACAGCAGGTACATTTATGACAGGGAAGTTTCCGTTTATGATGTTTGGCTTGCCGGCAGCTGCATTAGCTATTTATCATGAAGCTCGTCCGGAAAAGAAAGTGGTTGTTGGCGGACTTATGGCTTCGGCGGCACTAACCTCATTCTTAACTGGGATTACGGAACCACTTGAATTTTCTTTCCTTTTTGTTGCTCCTGTCTTATTTGGTATACATGCTATATTTGCAGGATTCTCCTTTATGACTATGCATTTATTAAATGTAAAAATCGGTATGACCTTTTCTGGGGGACTGATCGATTATATATTATTTGGTTTAATTAATCCGCAGACAAATGCATGGATTGTTATCCCTGTTGGATTAGTATTTGCTGTTTTATATTACTTTGGTTTCCGCTTTGCCATTCGGAGATTTGATTTGAAAACACCTGGACGGGAAGATACAGAGGAGGAAGAAGAGGCTGTGGTTTCTGGTAAAGGTGGAGATTTGCCATATGAAGTTCTAGAGGCGATGGGAGGAAAAGAAAATATCACAAATCTTGATGCGTGTATTACACGCCTTCGGGTATCGGTGAATGATATTAATAATGTAGATAAAAATCGCCTGAAAAAGCTTGGTGCAGCAGGGGTACTTGAAGTAGGGAAAAATATACAAGCAATTTTTGGGCCGAGATCTGAAACGATTAAAGGACAAATGAAAGACATTATGAATGGAAAAAGACCCCGCGCAGCTGTTAAAGCCCCTGAGGATGGAGTGAAGCAGCAAATAGAAGAAGTAAATCCAGATGCACTTCGAAACGAAGGGGAAAAAGACCTATTCGTTTCTCCTATTAAAGGTGAAGTGATGCCAATTACGGAAGTACCTGATGCAGTTTTTTCAGAGAAAATGATGGGTGATGGTTTTGCGATTCTTCCATCTGAAGGAACAATCGTATCTCCTGTAGACGGTAAAATAATAAATCTTTTTCCAACCAAACACGCGATAGGAATACTATCTGATTCCGGTCGGGAGATTTTAATCCATATAGGGATTGATTCTGTGAAATTAAAAGGAGAAGGATTTGAAGTTAGTGTACAAGAAAATGAGTATGTAAAAGCGGGGCAGCCGTTGTTAAAGGTGGACCTTGATTTCGTAAAGAATCATACACCTTCAATTATTACCCCTATTGTGTTTACTAATTTGAAGGAAGGAGAAGGTGTTGTTATTAAAAAGCAAGGTATGGTTGAATTGAAGGAGGAAGATATTATCTCTATATCCAAGGCGTAATATAAATGGGGAAACCAGTCATGTTTACGATGACTGGTTTCTCTTTTTCGCTAAAATAGTTTACTACCAGGAATTTTCATACTGTGTCTGCTTTATAATGAGTAGAAAGTTGAAGGAAAAATAATCAAGTATTAATTAAAAATAATTGTTGACTGAATATGTGAAGAGGTGTTATTATAAAAAAACGGTCGTTAACAACTTATAAGAATTTAATTGAATTTAAATTAATAGTTGACACTGTAATTGATAGATGATATATTAGTAAAGTCGCTTTTGAGCGAAGCTATCAATTGTTATTGCTCTTTGAAAACTGAACGAACAAAAAACGTCAACGTAAATTCAAGTTTTAAAACTTAAGAGCTAATCTTACTCTTTATTGGAGAGTTTGATCCTGGCTCAGGACGAACGCTGGCGGCGTGCCTAATACATGCAAGTCGAGCGAATCTGAGGGAGCTTGCTCCCAAAGATTAGCGGCGGACGGGTGAGTAACACGTGGGCAACCTGCCTGTAAGACTGGGATAACTTCGGGAAACCGGAGCTAATACCGGATAATCCTTTTCTACTCATGTAGAAAAGCTGAAAGATGGCTTCGGCTATCACTTACAGATGGGCCCGCGGCGCATTAGCTAGTTGGTGAGGTAACGGCTCACCAAGGCGACGATGCGTAGCCGACCTGAGAGGGTGATCGGCCACACTGGGACTGAGACACGGCCCAGACTCCTACGGGAGGCAGCAGTAGGGAATCTTCCGCAATGGACGAAAGTCTGACGGAGCAACGCCGCGTGAGTGATGAAGGTTTTCGGATCGTAAAACTCTGTTGTTAGGGAAGAACAAGTACCGTTCGAATAGGGCGGTACCTTGACGGTACCTAACCAGAAAGCCACGGCTAACTACGTGCCAGCAGCCGCGGTAATACGTAGGTGGCAAGCGTTGTCCGGAATTATTGGGCGTAAAGCGCGCGCAGGTGGTTTCTTAAGTCTGATGTGAAAGCCCCCGGCTCAACCGGGGAGGGTCATTGGAAACTGGGAGACTTGAGTGCAGAAGAGGAAAGTGGAATTCCAAGTGTAGCGGTGAAATGCGTAGAGATTTGGAGGAACACCAGTGGCGAAGGCGACTTTCTGGTCTGTAACTGACACTGAGGCGCGAAAGCGTGGGGAGCGAACAGGATTAGATACCCTGGTAGTCCACGCCGTAAACGATGAGTGCTAAGTGTTAGAGGGTTTCCGCCCTTTAGTGCTGCAGCAAACGCATTAAGCACTCCGCCTGGGGAGTACGGCCGCAAGGCTGAAACTCAAAGGAATTGACGGGGGCCCGCACAAGCGGTGGAGCATGTGGTTTAATTCGAAGCAACGCGAAGAACCTTACCAGGTCTTGACATCCTCTGACAATCCTAGAGATAGGACGTTCCCCTTCGGGGGACAGAGTGACAGGTGGTGCATGGTTGTCGTCAGCTCGTGTCGTGAGATGTTGGGTTAAGTCCCGCAACGAGCGCAACCCTTGATCTTAGTTGCCAGCATTCAGTTGGGCACTCTAAGGTGACTGCCGGTGACAAACCGGAGGAAGGTGGGGATGACGTCAAATCATCATGCCCCTTATGACCTGGGCTACACACGTGCTACAATGGATGGTACAAAGGGCTGCAAGACCGCGAGGTTTAGCCAATCCCATAAAACCATTCTCAGTTCGGATTGCAGGCTGCAACTCGCCTGCATGAAGCCGGAATCGCTAGTAATCGCGGATCAGCATGCCGCGGTGAATACGTTCCCGGGCCTTGTACACACCGCCCGTCACACCACGAGAGTTTGTAACACCCGAAGTCGGTGGGGTAACCGCAAGGAGCCAGCCGCCTAAGGTGGGACAGATGATTGGGGTGAAGTCGTAACAAGGTAGCCGTATCGGAAGGTGCGGCTGGATCACCTCCTTTCTAAGGATGAAATGAAGTCTAACTTCATTAAAAGACGTTTCATTGTTCGTTCAGTTTTGAGAGAGTAATCTCTCATATTATTTTGCTCCTGCGCCGCAGTAGTTCGAGGAAGATAAACCTCAGCTCGTCGCAAGGCAGCATGATGAATAGCTACGAAGCTTAATCACGTTGTGATTGAAATCAGTAGCCTTGTTCTTTGAAAACTAGATAATGCAATAAAGAAGATAACCGAGTAATCGCCATCTTAGTTTTTTCTCTTATATTGAGTTTTTAAAACCAAGTAAGAGTGTAAACCATGAGGGCAATGAGCAACAAGCAGATCAAGGAAGCGACCGAGCGAGCACCGGAACGTACTCAGTACGTGAGGAGCACAGCGAGAGAGCTGACGCCGAGATGCGCAGTTGATCATTGACCGAAGTAGGTTAAGTTAGAAAGGGCGCACGGTGAATGCCTAGGCACTAGGAGCCGATGAAGGACGGGACTAACACCGATATGCTTCGGGGAGCTGTAAGTAAGCTTTGATCCGGAGATTTCCGAATGGGGGAACCCTCTATCCGTAATGGGATAGAATCTTTACCTGAATACATAGGGTATTGAAGGCAGACCCGGGGAACTGAAACATCTAAGTACCCGGAGGAAGAGAAAGCAAACGCGATTCCCTGAGTAGCGGCGAGCGAAACGGGATTAGCCCAAACCAAGAGGCTTGCCTCTTGGGGTTGTAGGACACTCTACACGGAGTTACAAAGGAACGAGGTAAATGAACAGGTCTGGAAAGGCCGGCCAGAGAAGGTAAAAGCCCTGTAGTTGAAACTTCGTTCCCTCCAGAGTGGATCCTGAGTACGGCGGGACACGAGAAATCCCGTCGGAAGCAGGGAGGACCATCTCCCAAGGCTAAATACTCCCTAGTGACCGATAGTGAACCAGTACCGTGAGGGAAAGGTGAAAAGCACCCCGGAAGGGGAGTGAAAGAGATCCTGAAACCGTGTGCCTACAAGTAGTCAGAGCCCGTTTATGGGTGATGGCGTGCCTTTTGTAGAATGAACCGGCGAGTTACGATTACATGCGAGGTTAAGTTGAATAGACGGAGCCGCAGCGAAAGCGAGTCTGAATAGGGCGAATGAGTATGTGGTCGTAGACCCGAAACCAGGTGATCTACCCATGTCCAGGTTGAAGTTCAGGTAACACTGAATGGAGGACCGAACCCACGCA
>NZ_LJIX01000006.1:304360-806860 GCF_001420595.1 Cytobacillus solani
AATAAATGAAAAAGCGAGTATAGAAAGGCTTAGAGTCAGCAAAGTAACTTTTTAGTTACATGAAAAAATGAGTATCCTACATCAACAAACTCTTCCGGGATGTAACTCACGATGGAAGTATTCTATTTGTATTTATCGTTTCAAGAGCTATAAAACAGGTTAAAATAAATATATGACTAGTAAATTTTTTAAAAGGTACGCAAACACCCATTTATTCTATAAAATAAGAACTCACTGAGCCTTAGCTGCTAAGGATGAATCCATTACCCTAAAAGGAGGATTTTCATTGCTCGAAAATAGTTTTATAATGGTCGTGATAATTCTTGTGATCAATATCGTGTATGTTTCCTTTTTTACAATCAGGATGATTTTGACACTAAAAGGGCAAAGATATCTTGCGGCATTCATTAGCACAATTGAAGTGGTCATTTATGTGATTGGACTTGGGCTTGTTCTAGATAATCTAAATGAAATAAAGAATTTGATTGCCTATGCCGTTGGTTATGGGATTGGTGTCATAGTTGGCATGAAGATTGAGGAGAAGCTTGCGCTTGGTTATATTACTGTAAATGTGATTACGAAGGAATATGATAAAGATGTTCCGAAGATGTTAAGGGATAAAGGGTATGGCGTAACAAATTGGGCTGCAAACGGTTTAGAAGGTGATCGAATGGCTCTGCAAATTTTAACGCCAAGAAAGTATGAATTAAAGCTTTACCAAACAATTAAAGAGCTAGACCCAAAGGCGTTTATTATCGCATACGAGCCTAAAACGATTCATGGCGGTTTCTGGGTGAAATCAGTAAAGAAAGGAAAGTTGTTTCGTGAGTAAGGAAAAACAGAAAATATTATTTGAGGTACAGGAAAATGAAACAATAGATATGTGCCTTGATCGAATAAAAAAAGCTGGCTATATGCCTGTAAAAAGAACGGAGAAGCCGATTTTTGAAGAAATTAAAAATGGTGCGACTGTAACCTATGAACCAGTAGGCCGGCAAATTATCTTCGAAGCGAAAGTTATCCAATCGTAAAACACGAACGATAGATGTATGACTTCTGTTAATGTTCGATTTTAGGTTGACATGACTCATATAAAGTTGATAAGATGAATATAGAAGTTAAAAATGAACTGAATACCCTCGTATAATAATGGGAATATGGCCCATAAGTTTCTACCCGATAACCGTAAATTATTGGACTATGAGGGAAAGTCGATAAGCCCGGCGAATGAAGAAAGTTATCCAATTGAAGTATGGATACTCTATTCATTATGCTTATTTGTGCCCGGTCAGATTACTTTCTCTCATTGTAGAAAGAGTCTGTCCGGGTTTTTTATATTGTACCGTAGATTAACGGGATGTAAGACCCCCACTTCAAGAAGTTGAGGGAACAAAAAATTCTAAGTGTGGGATCTAACAGCCGTAAATGCCCGGTTTCACTTTATTGAAAAATGATAGATTTATAGATGAACTGGAGGAGAATAATGGTGACAAAAGTAGCTGTAATCATGGGAAGCAAGTCAGACTGGGAAACAATGAAGCATGCTTGCAAGGTACTAGATGAGCTCGAAGTGGGATACGAAAAAAAGGTTGTTTCCGCACACCGCACTCCAGATTTAATGTTTTCATATGCGGAAAGTGCAAGAGGAAGAGGAATAAAGGTGGTTATTGCTGGAGCAGGTGGAGCTGCTCACCTTCCAGGAATGGTCGCTGCAAAAACAACCCTGCCCGTAATAGGGGTTCCTATTCAATCCAAGGCATTAAATGGTCTTGATTCTTTGTTATCTATTGTGCAAATGCCGGGGGGAGTTCCTGTAGCAACGGTAGCAATCGGAAAAGCTGGAGCAACGAATGCGGGATTGCTTGCTGCACAGATTATAGGTACACAAGATGCTATCATTGCTGACCGTTTAGAACAGAAAAGAGAGAATACAAAACAGGAAGTTTTAGAAAGTAGTGATGAACTTGTCTAATAAGGTCATTTTACCAGGCCAAACAATAGGGATTATTGGCGGGGGCCAGTTAGGGCGGATGATGGCGATTGCAGCCAAGGCCAATGGATTCAGAATTGCTGTGCTAGACCCCGCTGAGGATTCTCCGTGCGGGCAGGTTGCTGACTACAAGATTATTGGTGAGTATGACAGCCTTCATTCAATCCAAGAACTTGCAAAGATGAGTGATGTAATCACTTATGAATTTGAAAATATAAATGCAGAGGCTCTAAGCTGGTTATGCAGGAATGCCTATGTTCCACAAGGAACTGCTTTATTGGAAATTACTCAGGATCGCATACAAGAGAAGGCTGCTATCCAAAGTGCTGGCTTAGTGGTCGCACCATATGCCGTAATCGAAACGGAAGAGGCAATTTATGATAATATAGATAAGTTCGGGCTTCCAGCGGTATTAAAAACTTCCAGAGGCGGCTATGATGGAAAAGGTCAATATGTAATAAAAAGCAAAGAAGAGATAACAGAGGCAAAACAGCTTCTTAATCAAGGCATATGTGTTCTAGAAAAATGGATTCCCTTTGAAAAGGAGATTTCAGTAATTATTTGCCGAAACAGCAAAGCTGAAATAGCTGTGTTTCCAGTGGCAGAAAATATCCATAGAGAGAACATTCTTCATCAGACCATTGCGCCAGCAAGAGTAACAAGGCATGTTGAGGAACAAGCAGTACAAGCTGCTAAGCAGCTGGCAGAGAACTTGGAACTCGTTGGAACATTAGCAGTAGAAATGTTCCTGACCAAAGATGGTCAAATTTACATTAATGAGTTAGCTCCAAGACCTCATAATTCAGGACATTATTCGATCGAAGCTTGTGAAACTTCTCAATTTGAGCAGCATATTCGCGCGGTTTGTAATTGGCCGCTTGGACAAACGAGGCTATTAAAACCAGCAGTAATGGTAAATATATTAGGAGAACATCAGCAAGGAATCATTGATCAGATTCCTTCATTGTCCGACTGGAAAATTCATTTATACGGTAAAGAAGAAGCCAAGTATAAACGCAAAATGGGCCATGTCACGCTTTTACGTGATTCAGTTGAAGAGGCTTTGGCTGAAATGGAGAAAAGCAAGATATGGGCCGATGTGACAGAAAAGATCGGAGGATAAAACATGATTGAACGTTATACAAGACCAGAGATGGGGGCTATTTGGACAGAGGAAAACCGTTTTCAGGCATGGCTAGAAGTTGAAATTCTAGCATGTGAAGCTTGGGCAGAACTCGGTGACATTCCAAAGGAAGATGTCCAAAAAATCCGTGAAAAGGCATCATTTGATATTCAGCGAATTAAAGAAATTGAGGAAGAAACGAGACATGATGTTGTTGCTTTCACGCGTGCCGTGTCAGAAACACTTGGTGAAGAGCGCAAATGGGTTCACTACGGTTTAACATCAACGGACGTAGTAGATACCGCACTTTCCTACACAATTAAACAAGCAAATAACATTTTGTTAAAGGACTTAGAGCGTTTTGTTGAGATATTAAAAAATAAAGCAAAAGAGCATAAGCATACTGTTATGATGGGTCGTACACATGGGGTTCATGCGGAGCCGACTACTTTTGGATTAAAGCTTGCTCTTTGGTACGAGGAAATGAAGCGAAATCTTGAGCGTTTTAAAGAGGCAGCAGCAGGAGTAGAATATGGGAAGATTTCAGGGGCAGTTGGAACATACGCAAATATTGACCCATTTGTTGAAAAATATGTATGTGAAAAGCTCGGCCTGCAGCCTGCGCCAATTTCCACACAGACATTGCAGCGTGATCGTCATGCACATTATATGAGCACGATCGCACTCATTGCGACTTCCATTGAAAAATTTGCAACTGAAATTCGCGGCTTGCAAAAGAGTGAAACGCGTGAGGTAGAGGAGTTCTTTGCAAAGGGCCAAAAAGGCTCATCTGCCATGCCGCATAAACGCAACCCGATTGGTTCAGAGAATATGACAGGAATGGCAAGGGTCATTCGCGGGTACATGATGACAGCGTATGAAAATGTAGCATTATGGCATGAGCGTGATATTTCCCATTCATCTGCTGAAAGAATCATTCTTCCGGATGCAACAATTGCATTGAATTACATGCTGAACCGATTTGGCAATATTGTGAAGAACTTAACGGTCTTCCCGGAAAATATGAAACGCAATATGGATCGTACACTTGGTTTAATCTATTCCCAACGTGTTCTTCTTGCACTAATTGATAAAGGCTTAACTCGTGAAGAGGCATATGATACTGTTCAGCCTAAAGCAATGGAGGCATGGGAAAAACAAGTTCACTTCCGCAGTCTCATTGAGCAGGATGAAACAATCACGGCAAAGCTATCTTCAGCAGAAATTGATGATTGCTTTGACTATAACTATCATATCAAACATGTAGATACCATTTTTGATCGTTTAGGATTATAAGAAAAGCGGAAGCGCCTTGGTCATCGCCGTACAAACTGGAAGGACCGCGACTGAGATAAAGGAAACACGGTGAGCGAAAGCGAACCGATGTTGACTTATCATAGGGAGGGGGCTGAAGTTTGATAGGCGATAGGCGCTGGAGCTAGACAATTCTCTAACTCCAAAGTTATATTTTCGTATCTAATAAAAAATAAGAGGTAAGAGCATTTCTTACCTCTTTAATAAAAATAAAATTCCCAATCTTCTTAAAATAGGAGGCTTTCCAAGTGGAAAAAGGAACATTGTTATATGAAGGCAAGGCTAAAAAAATTTACGAAACAAACGATCAGCGTATTGTTTGGATTGAGTATAAAGATTCAGCAACTGCTTTTAACGGAGAGAAGAAGGCAAGCATTACCGGGAAAGGCCGTTTGAATAACGAGATTACTAGTTTGCTATTTTCGAAGATTCAAGAGCTTGGGATTGATTCCCACTTCATTAAAAAGGTTTCAGAAACGGAACAGCTTGTAAAAAAGGTAGAAATTATACCACTTGAAACGGTTGTCCGTAATATTTCCGCTGGAAGCTTTGCCAAAAGATTGGGAGTAGAAGAAGGCTCCCCACTCGTAAGGCCAATCGTAGAGTTTTATTTAAAAGATGATGTACTGGGAGATCCCCTTCTAACAGAGGACCATATTGAAGTCCTTCAGCTTGCCGGCAAAGATGACGTCGAAATTTTAAAAGAAAAGGCACTGAAAGTAAACGAAGTGTTATCTGATTTATTCAAAGAGCTAGGCATTCGCCTTGTCGACTTTAAGCTTGAATTTGGGAAAGACCAAGATGGACATATTCTGCTAGCTGACGAAATTTCGCCTGATACGTGCAGGCTTTGGGATATTCAAACGAATGAGAAGCTAGATAAGGATGTATTCCGCAGAGACCTGGGTAATTTGACAGATGCTTATGAAAATATTCTAGCCAGACTGGGAGGCCAATCAGTATGTACAAAGTAAAGGTATTCGTCACATTAAGAGAAAGTGTGCTAGATCCTCAAGGAACAGTAGTGAAAAGCTCGCTCCATTCGCTAAATTATCAGGAAGTTACAGATGTCCGTATCGGTAAATACATGGAATTGACGATTGAAAAGTCTGATCAGCCAATTGATGAAGCAGTGAAGGAAATGTGTGAACGTTTACTAGCCAATGTTGTCATTGAAGATTACCGTTATGAAATTGAGGAGGCTGTTGCTCAGTGAGATTTGCGGTCATTGTTTTTCCTGGATCCAATTGTGACGTCGACATGTATCATGCCGTGAAGGATGAGCTTGGTGCTGAAGTGGAATATGTTTGGCATGACAGAGAAAGCTTAGATGAGTATGACGGCATTCTTCTTCCCGGAGGCTTTTCTTACGGGGATTACCTCCGCTCCGGTGCGATTGCTCGCTTTAGCAATGTAATGAAAGAGGTTGTGAAAGCCGCAGAAGCAGGGAAGCCAGTTTTAGGCGTCTGCAATGGCTTTCAAATTTTATTAGAAGCAGGACTTCTGCCCGGTGCAATGAGAAGAAATGAAAGCTTGAAGTTTATTTGCCGCCAAGTAGAATTGACGGTTGAAAATAACCATACGATGTTTTCGTCTGCATATGAAAAAAATGAAGTGATTACAATCCCTATCGCCCACGGTGAAGGCAACTATTATTGTGATGAAGAAACGCTGGCTAAATTGAAGGAAAACAACCAAATTGTTTTCACTTATAACGGCAGCAATCCAAATGGAAGTTTAGAAGATATTGCGGGTATCATCAATGAAAAAGGAAATGTTCTTGGGATGATGCCGCACCCTGAAAGAGCAGTGGATGAGCTTTTAGGAGGAGCAGATGGCTTGAAACTTTTTCAATCGATCGTAAAACAATGGAGGGAAGCACATGTCGTTAATGCTTGAACCAAATCCAGAACAATTAAAGGCACAGAAGGTATACAAAGAAATGGGATTGTCGGATGAAGAATTTGCGATGATTGAAAAGATTCTCGGGCGTCTGCCAAATTATACAGAAATCGGTCTGTTTTCTGTTATGTGGTCCGAGCACTGCAGCTATAAAAATTCCAAGCCAGTCTTAAAAAAGTTCCCAACTACCGGTGAGAAGGTACTCCAAGGACCGGGAGAAGGTGCAGGGATTGTTGATATCGGTGACGGGCAGGCTGTTGTTTTTAAGATTGAAAGCCATAACCACCCTTCAGCAATCGAGCCTTATCAAGGAGCGGCTACAGGAGTTGGCGGAATTATCCGTGATGTCTTTTCAATGGGTGCACGTCCTGTTGCTATGCTTAATTCCTTACGCTTTGGGGAGCTGGACAATGCACGTACGAAGTATCTGTTTAAAGAAGTGGTTGCTGGTATTGCAGGGTATGGAAACTGTATTGGGATTCCGACAGTCGGCGGGGAGATACAATTTGAATCAGCCTATGAAGGAAACCCATTAGTTAATGCGATGTGTGTTGGATTAATTGATCATAAGGATATTCAAAAAGGCCAGGCACATGGTGTTGGCAATACAGTGATGTATGTAGGAGCAAAAACCGGACGTGATGGAATTCATGGAGCGACTTTCGCTTCTGAGGAATTAACCGATCAATCAGAGGAAAAGCGTCCTGCTGTTCAAGTAGGTGATCCCTTCATGGAGAAGCTTTTACTTGAAGCGTGTCTTGAACTCGTGAAATCAGATGCCCTAGTGGGTATTCAAGATATGGGAGCAGCGGGTCTGACAAGCTCATCAGCTGAAATGGCGAGTAAGGCAGGATCAGGCATTGAAATGAATCTCGACCTTGTTCCTCAGCGAGAAACAGGCATGACTGCTTATGAAATGATGCTCTCTGAATCACAGGAGAGAATGTTAATTGTCGTTAAAAAAGGCAGGGAGCAAGAAATTGTGGATCTGTTCTCCAAGTACGAACTTGAAGCGGTAGCAATAGGCAGGGTTACAGATGATAAAATGCTTCGCCTTATCCATAACGGAGAAATCGTAGCAAATGTTCCTGCGGATGCTCTTGCAGAAGAGGCACCTGTCTACTATAAACCATCCCGTGAACCGGAATATTATCGTGAATTTCAAGCAATGGAAAATGAAATTCCTGCAGTTGCTGATTATAAGGAAACGCTGATCAAATTGCTTCAGCAGCCGACGATTTCAAGCAAAGAGTGGGTATATGATCAGTACGATTATATGGTTCGTACGAATACAGTAGTTGCACCTGGATCTGATGCTGCGGTGATCCGAATTCGCGGAACACGGAAAGGTCTAGCAATGACAACGGATTGCAATTCACGTTATATGTACTTAGATCCAGAAACAGGCGGCAAGATTGCTGTCGCAGAAGCGGCTAGAAATATTGTTTGTTCTGGAGGAGAGCCTTTGGCTATAACGGATAACTTGAATTTCGGCAGCCCAGAAAAACCGGAAATTTTCTGGCAGATTGAAAAATCAGCTGATGGAATTAGTGAAGCTTGCCGTATTTTAAACACCCCTGTTATTGGCGGAAATGTATCTTTATATAATGAAACAAATGGAGCAGCTATTTATCCAACACCTGTTATTGGGATGGTCGGACTTGTTGCAGATATAGAGCATGCGACAACTCAGAGCTTTAAATCAGCTGGAGATCTTATTTATCTGTTAGGAGAAACGAAGGATGAGTTTGGCGGAAGTGAACTGCAAAAGCTAACATATGGCAAGATATTTGGGAAAGCACCTGAGCTTGATTTAGAAAAAGAAGCCAAGTTCCAAAATCAAGTATTACAAGCCATTCGTGAGGGTCTGATTGCTTCTGCTCACGATGTCGCTGAGGGTGGATTGGCTGTTGCTGCTTCGGAGAGTCTTATGGGTTCGGATGGCCTTGGAGCAAATATAAATATTGCAGGTAATACGGTATCTGCATTGTTCAGTGAATCCCAATCCAGATTCTTGCTATCAGTGAAAAAAGAGCATCAGCAAGCGTTTGAAAGCTTAGTAGATGCTAGGCTAATTGGAGAAGTCACAGATTTGCCTGTCCTTCAAATTTCTTCAGAGGAAGGGCTAGTGCTTGCCGAGCAGGTTGAAGTATTGAAAGAAGCCTGGAAAGGAGCAATCCAATGCTTGCTGAATTAAAAGGATTGAATGAGGAATGTGGCATCTTTGGTGTTTGGGGACATCCTGAAGCTTCGCAAATTACTTATTACGGGCTTCATAGCCTGCAGCACCGTGGCCAAGAAGGTACAGGTATTGTTGTAACAGATGGTGTGAAATTGAAGGGGAAAAAAGGAGAGGGGCTTGTTTCAGAAATTTTCACTTCTGAAGCGATTCAGGAACTGGAAGGAAACGCTGCTATCGGACACGTAAGGTATGCCACAGCAGGAGGCGGCGGTTATGAAAATGTCCAGCCGCTGCTGTTCAATTCTCAAAGCGGGAGCCTTTCTCTTTGCCATAATGGGAATTTAATTAATGCCACTGCATTACGGAGTCAGCTCGAGGCTCAAGGAAGCATTTTTCAAACAAGCTCGGATACAGAGGTGCTGGCTCATTTAATTAAACGTGGAGGCTTCTCTTCCTTTAAAGATAGGGTGAAAAATGCACTATCTATGGTTAAGGGTGCTTATGCCTTTCTCATTATGACGGAAACAGAATTGATGGTAGCACTAGATCCGAACGGGATGAGACCACTTTCTTTAGGGAAAATTGGCGATGCCTATGTTGTTGCATCAGAAACATGTGCCTTTGACATCGTTGGAGCCGAATTTGTGCGCGATGTGCTGCCGGGTGAATTGCTTATTATTGATGATCAAGGATTCCGTTCAGAAATGTTTGCATTTGCTTCTAATATCGCTATGTGCACAATGGAATATATCTATTTTTCTCGTCCTGACAGCAATATTAATGGAATTAATGTTCATACAGCAAGGAAAAATCTTGGAAAACAATTAGCCATCGAGGTTCCAGTTGAGGCAGATGTTGTCACAGGTGTTCCAGATTCCAGCATATCGGTTGCGATTGGCTATGCCGAGGCATCTGGGATTCCGTACGAAATGGGACTAATCAAAAACAAATATGTTGGCCGTACATTCATTCAGCCTTCCCAATCGTTAAGGGAGCAAGGGGTGAAAATGAAGCTTTCTCCTGTTCGAGGTGTGGTGGATGGAAAAAGAGTCATTATGGTAGATGATTCCATTGTCCGCGGGACGACAAGCAGAAGAATCGTTTCTATGCTTAAAGAAGCAGGTGCAACAGAGGTACATGTATTAATTAGTTCACCGCCCATTAAAAATCCTTGTTTCTATGGGATTGATACTTCTACAAAAGAAGAGCTGATTGCTGCTAACCATTCAGTTGAAGAAATTAGAGAGATAATCGGTGCAGATACACTCACTTTTCTTAGTGTAGAGGGCATGGTAGAAGCGATTGGACGAAAGGAAGACGGGGAAACACGCGGCTCATGCCTTGCATGCTTTACTGGAAAGTATCCAACGGAGATCTACCCTGTCTCTTCAGAGGATAAGGTTCCTACTGTTTAATGACATATGAAAAGGAAAGCGGCATTGGCAAGATGTCGTTTTTCTTTTCAAAAAGTGCAAAAACATAAAGTTGGAGAATTGTCTAGCGCAAGCGGACTATAACTATCAAACTTCAGGTCTCCTCCCTACGATAAGTCAACATCGGTTCGCTCACGCTCACCGTGTTTCCTTTATCGAAAGGAAGAGCTCCTCCAGTTTGTACGGCGATGATCAAGGCGCTTGCGCTGTTCTTATAGGAGGAAAATATAATGGCGAATGCTTATAAACAAGCCGGTGTGGACATTGAAGCTGGTTACGAAGCGGTTTCCCGTATGAAAAAACATGTGCAAAAGACCATCCGC
Source organism: Cytobacillus solani (assembly GCF_001420595.1). Classification (GTDB taxonomy): domain Bacteria; phylum Bacillota; class Bacilli; order Bacillales; family Cytobacillaceae; genus Cytobacillus; species Cytobacillus solani. The sequence continues at coordinate 314,628 of NZ_LJIX01000006.1, forward strand.
CCAGGGGTGCTTGGTGGTTTAGGCGGTTTTGGGGGTATGTTTGATCTATCTGTCTTAAATTTAAAGGAGCCTATACTTGTTTCAGGTACGGACGGTGTCGGAACGAAATTGATGCTTGCCTTTCAGATGGATAAACACGATACAATCGGGATTGATGCAGTTGCAATGTGTGTAAATGATATTGTTGTACAAGGTGCAGAGCCTTTGTATTTCTTAGATTATATTGCATGCGGAAAAGCAGAACCAGCTAGAATTGAGGCCATTGTTAAGGGGATTTCTGAAGGCTGTGAACAGGCGGGCTGTGCACTTGTTGGTGGAGAAACGGCGGAAATGCCAGGCATGTATAGTGAGGAAGAATATGATCTCGCTGGGTTTTCTGTTGGTGCCTGTGAAAAATCACGGCTGGTTGATGGTATAAATATTCAGTCAGGTGATGTATTAATTGGTCTAGCTTCCAGTGGCATTCATAGCAACGGATACTCGCTTGTAAGAAAGCTATTTTTTGAGAAAGCAAATATAGCATTAACAGAGTATGTGGATGAATTAGGCTGCACGTTAGGGGAGGAGTTGCTGCGCCCGACAAAAATCTACGTAAAATCAATTTTATCTGCATTGGATAAGTTTCCCATTAAAGGAATGGCCCATATTACTGGCGGTGGATTTATTGAAAATATCCCCCGTATGCTGCCTGAGGGATTAGGTGCTGAACTGATTGAAAGCAACTGGGAGGTGCCAGCTGTATTCAGGCTGATGGAGGAAATTGGCGGGCTGGATCGTAAGGAAATGTACAATATTTTTAATATGGGAACAGGTATGGTCATTGCAGTAGATGAGGCAAGAGCAAATGAAGTGATGGCTCATTTTAATAGCTTAGGTGAAAAAGCTTATGTCATTGGTAAAGTAGTAGAGAAACCAGGTGTTGAAATATATAGGGGTACCCTATGAAAAATATCGCCATATTTGCTTCCGGGACCGGCACAAACTTTCAGGCGATTGTAGATGCTGTAAAGACAGATAAGCTATCTGCAGTTATTAAGCTGCTCGTCTGTGATCGCCAAGACGCATACAGCATTGAGAGAGCGATAAAAGAAAAAATCCCATCGTTTGTATTTACGGCAAAAGAGTATGCAAGTAAAGAAGAGTACGAGACAGAGATTTTACAGAGATTAAAAGAATTAGAGATTGATTATGTCGTCCTGGCAGGCTATATGCGCTTAATCGGTCCAACGCTTCTTAAAAACTACGAGGGCAGGATTATTAATATTCATCCTTCTCTTTTGCCTGCCTTTCCGGGAAAGGATGCCATCGGCCAAGCGCTTAAAGCAAAGGTGAAGGAGAGCGGTGTATCCATTCATTTCGTTGATGAAGGGATGGATACTGGTCCAATTATTGCACAGCAATCTGTTTCGCTGAGTGAAAATGAAACAATTGAAAGTCTCCAAGCCAAAATACATGAAATTGAACATAAATTATACCCGCAAGTATTGCAGCGATTATTTACAACTAGTCAGGAGGATAACAAATGAAAAAAAGAGCGCTTATCAGTGTGTCCGATAAACAAGGTGTAACGGCATTCGCCAAGCAATTAAGTGAGCAAGGCTATGAAATTATCTCGACTGGCGGTACGAAAAAGGCATTGGAAGAAAGTGGCGTTCCTGTAATCGGAGTGAGTGATGTAACGGGGTTCCCAGAAATTCTAGAAGGGCGAGTAAAAACTTTAAATCCAATGATTCACGGGGGGCTTCTGGCTAAGTTTGATGAGCCTGCCCATAAGGCACAGCTTGAAGAACATCATATTGAGCCTATCCAAATTGTCTGTGTTAACTTATATCCTTTCCAGCAAACGATCGCTAAACCAGATGTAACGGTAGAAGATGCGATTGAAAATATTGATATCGGCGGACCTGCCATGCTGCGAGCATCAGCTAAAAATCATGAGCATGTAACTGTAGTTGTGGATCCAGCAGATTACGAAACGGTTCTATCTCAATTAAAAGCTGAAGGTGGAGTTGAAAAGGAAACCCGCAGGAAGCTTGCCGCAAAGGTTTTTCGTCATACAGCAGCATATGATGCGATGATTGCAGACTATATGACAAACCTTGTAAACGAAGAAGTGCCAGAAAAGCTTACAGTTACTTTTGAACGAAAGCAATCACTAAGATACGGAGAGAATCCGCATCAAAAGGCAGCTTTCTATCGTAAGCCCCTTGGTTCTGAATTTTCAATTGCTAACGCAGAGCAGCTGCATGGAAAAGAGCTTTCCTATAATAACATTAATGATGCCGATGCTGCCCTGCAAATCGTTAAAGAGTTTACGGAGCCTGCCGCTGTAGCTGTGAAGCATATGAATCCATGTGGAATTGGCAGCGGAACAACCGTTTATGATGCGTTTTCAAAGGCGTTTGCAGCTGATCCGGTTTCTATTTTTGGCGGAATTATCGCTTTTAATCGGGAGGTTGATGAAGAAACGGCCAGAAAGCTGTATGAAATCTTCCTTGAAATCATTATTGCCCCAGCCTTTACAAAAGAAGCACTGGCTATATTAACTGGGAAAAAGAATCTTCGTTTATTAACTATCCCTTTTCCTACAAGTGGAAAGGAAGAAATAAGACTTACTTCGGTTGAAGGCGGATTGCTTGTTCAGCAATATGATCAATACACATTGGATCATGCTAACGTATCTGTGCCAACAAAGAGGGAGCCTTCTGAGGAGGAATGGAAGGCGCTCAAGCTAGGCTGGAAAGTCGTAAAACACGTGAAATCAAATGCAATTGTCGTGAATAATGCAGACATGACGCTTGGGATTGGAGCTGGCCAAATGAACCGAGTAGGTGCTGCAAAAATTGCCCTTGAACAGGCAGGCGAAAAGGCTGCTGGAGCGGTTATGGCATCTGATGCTTTCTTTCCAATGAATGACACCGTTGAAGCAGCAGCAAAGGCAGGCATTACAGCAATCATTCAGCCAGGCGGCTCTGTAAGAGACGAGGATTCGATCAAAAAAGCAGACGAGTACGGAATTGCTATGGTTTTTACAGGGGTAAGGCACTTTAAGCATTAATCGAATCTTTGGGGGTGTGCCAGAAATGAAGGTATTAGTCATTGGCAGAGGCGGCCGTGAGCACGCAATCTGCAGAAAGCTATTTGAAAGTCCAACAGTAGAGCGAGTATTTGTAGCACCCGGAAATCCAGGAATGGAAGATGTCTCTCAGTTAGTGGATATTCAGGAAAGTGACCAAGAAAGGCTAGTCCATTTTGCGAAAGAAAATGACATTGGTTTAACGGTAATTGGCCCAGAAGTTCCTTTATTAGCTGGGATTGTAGATCATTTTCAGAGTGAGAGATTGACCGTTTTCGGTCCGAAAAAAGAGGCAGCTGTTATAGAAGGAAGTAAATCCTTCGCCAAGGAATTAATGAAAAAGTATGGGATTCCAACGGCTGAGTATGCGGTATTTTCTAACTATGAGGAAGCTCTTGCTTACTTGGAAGAAAAAGGTGCACCGATTGTCATTAAAGCAGATGGCTTAGCAGCTGGAAAAGGAGTCACTGTTGCGATGACAATGGAGGAAGCGAGAGATAGCCTTAAGGAAATGCTCTTAGATGAAAGATTCGGCAACGCTTCTACAACAGTCGTCATGGAGGAATTTTTAACAGGTGAGGAAATTTCTCTTATGGCTTTTGTGAACGGAGAAGTCGTCATTCCACTTGAAATTGCTCAAGATCATAAGCGCGCATATGATGGGGATTTAGGCCCTAATACAGGCGGAATGGGTGCCTATTCACCTGTACCGCATATAAGTAATGAGATTATTAAAGAGGCTGTGAAAACAATTCTGCAGCCAACTGCTAAAGCTCTTGTCCAAGAAGAAAGAGAATTTTGCGGAGTTTTATATGCCGGATTAATTATTACAGAATCTGGACCGAAAGTAATTGAGTTTAATGCACGATTTGGAGATCCCGAAACACAGGTAATCCTTCCAAGAATGAAATCTGATTTGGCTGACGTGTTGCTAGCAGTTATCAATGGAAATACACCTGAAATCATTTGGGATGAAGAAGTTATGCTTGGTGTTGTTGCAGCTTCAGTCGGATACCCAGACGAATACCAAAAAGGTGCCGTACTGGAAGGGCTAGATGAAATAAATTCCGATGTTTACGTATTCCATGCGGGGACCGACAAAAATAATCTAGGACTTTTTCTCACAAATGGCGGACGTGTCCTATTAGCTGGTGCAAAGGCAAAGACACTGGAAGAAGCGCAAAACAAGGTGTATGCTCAATTGAAAAAAGTCCATTGCACAGGCATCTTTTATCGTAAGGATATTGGGCATCGGGCTATTCAGCACGCCCTTTATTAGATTTTCGAATAAATACAAATAGCAAAGCAACGATACTGCCAATCAACGCAATCAATACAAATGACATATCAGTTAAATACTCCCAAAACATATGAATCGCTCCTTTTTATGAAGCCCCCAATTGATGGGGGCTATTTTGAATACACTTACGAAGGGTTATATGGAAGGATATCGCTGATTTCGATATCTTCCCCGTTCCCATTTTGGTTCATTGAACCAAGAAGTTCTTGTCTATTTTCAAAAAGAGCGGTTATTGGGCAAAAACGGACAATTCCTTCAGCCACCTTCATTGCTCCAAGAAATGCTAGGATCATGTATGATTCACGCCAAGGTTTTTTCGTAAGCTTTGCTGTACTGCAAGCCACTAGTGTGAGCCCACAAGTAATGCGGATTAATGCATTGACAATCCCGATATTCGGTTTGATATTCATTCCTTTACCCTCCTCTTGAATATTTCATAAACTTTTCTATTTCTTTAATGCGTTAAATAGTGAATTATGGTAATATAAAACAAACTATGAAAGGGCTTTCTTGTTTGATTTATAGCCATTTTAACTAATAACAAATACAGATAAATAAAGAAACTAGAGGGAGGGATTCTTGTGCTGGAACAGCGTTACCGTTGGAAAAACAAATATTTACGTGATCATGTTTCTGTATTAGATGGAAAACTTTCCCCGACGCTATTACTGAAAAATGCACGTTATCTTAATCAAGCATTTCGTAAGTGGATGACGGCAAATATTTGGATATATAATGACCGCATCGTTTATGTGGGGGAAATGCTGCCTGTAACCATCAAAAATTGTGAAGTTGTGGATTGTGAAGGCTTAATGCTTGTTCCAGGTTATATAGAGCCCCATGCCCACCCGTTTCAATTATATAATCCCCATTCGTTTGCGAGCTATGCATCTCAGTTTGGTACAACGACGCTAATTAATGATAATATGGTCCTTGCATTGCAGATGGATAAAAATAGAGCGTTCTCTTTTTTAAGTGAATTAAGGAATCTTCCTTCAACTATGTATTGGTGGTGCAGATTTGATGCACAAACAGAAATTCAAAATGAAGAGGTGATCTTTTCTCATCGGAATGTAAAATCATGGCTTGAACATGAGGCTGTTCTTCAGGGAGGAGAACTGACAGCCTGGCCGAAATTATTAGCTGGCGATGACTTAATGCTTCATTGGATACAGGAAGCGAAGAGAATGAGAAAGAAAATTGAAGGCCATTTTCCGGGTGCATCAGAAAAAACGTTGGCAAAATTAATGCTGCTTGGGGCAGATTGTGATCATGAAGCGATGACCGGGAAGGAAGTATATAACCGGTTAATGCAAGGCTACACCGTATCTTTACGATATTCTTCGATCCGTCCAGATTTGCCGGTACTTCTGGATGAAATGCATGAGCTTGGAATTGATTATTATGATCAAATGATTTTTACAACGGATGGTTCTTCCTCTTCCTTCTATGAGCAGGGAATGATTGATCATATGATTCGGATTGCGATTGAAAAGGGTGTTCCGGTGATTGATGCCTATAATATGGGGACGATTAATATTGCTCGTTATTATCAAATCAATCATCTTCATGGAGCGATTGCAACCGGAAGAGTGGCGAATATAAATTTCCTTTATTCTGAAACAGACCCGACACCCATTTCCGTACTGGCTAAGGGGAAATGGGTGAAAAAGGATGGACTGCCATTGGATGCTTATCCCGATATTTCTTGGGGAGATAAGGGGTTTGAACCTTTAACGATAAATTGGAATCTTTATCCGGAAGATTTGCAGTTCTCAATGCCATTCGGGATAAAAATGGAAAACGCAGTCATTACAAAACCATATTCCATATCGATTGATGCCTCAGTTGATCGGTTGAATGATACGAACGATGAATGTTTTTTCGTGTTAATTGATAAAAATGGCCGATGGCGGATGAATACATTATTAAAGGGATTTGCTGATCGTTTAGATGGTTTAGCGAGCTCGTTTTCTAATACTGGTGATATTATACTAATCGGCAAAAACAAGGAAGACATGATGAAGGCTTTTTATCGAATGAAGGAGCTTGGAGGAGGCATCGTTGTTTCTGACAAAGGGGAAATTGTTCAAGAAATTCCTCTAAAAGTCAAAGGTGTAATGTCTGATCAAAAAGTTGAAACGTTAATTGAACAAGAAAAGAAACTTCTTGTCTATTTGAGAGAAAGAGGCTATCAATTTTCTGATCCGATTTATTCACTTTTATTTTTTTCATCCACTCATTTGCCGTATATTCGGATCACTCAGCAAGGAATGTATGATGTGATGAATAAAACAGTACTCTTTCCAACGATAATGCGTTAAAATATAAAAGAGTTTGATGATTTACCAATACGTATCATGAAATTGATTCATTAATTTTGCAACATATTCAGCTTAAATAAACGACGAGATCAAATACCGAGGTGCTCTATGTTTAATAGATGGATGGCTGTTTCAATTGCTGTCTTACTCTTAATTGCAGGCTGCAGCAAAAATGATCATACAGCCGTTGAAAATGAAGATGAATTGAATGAGATTCCGGAAGAAGAATCTATTGTGGATTCTAGTGAAGAAGATCTTCCTTATCAATTTCCGTTAACTGGTGTTGGGACAGAAAGTAAATCGGATAGCCGAGCGGTTGCGGTTATGATCAATAATGATCCGAAAGCCCGTCCGCAATCAGGACTTGAGAAAGCAGATATCGTTTATGAATTATTGGCGGAAGGAAATATAACGCGATTTCTTGCTATTTACCAGAGTGAACAGCCAGAGAAAATTGGTCCTATACGAAGCGCAAGGGATTATTATATTGAGTTAGCAAAAGGGTATGACAGTCTATATATTGCCCATGGGTATAGTCCAGAGGCGAAGGATATGCTTGATAAAGGCTATATTGATAACTTAAATGGGATTACCTATGATGGAACACTTTTTAAGCGTGCAAGTTTCCGGAAGGCTCCTCATAATTCTTATATTTCATTTGAAAATATCCTTAAGGGAGCAGAGAAAAGAAGCTATGAAATGGATGATGCACCATCTGCGCTTACTTTCTTGAATGAAAGTGAGTTAGAAAATCTAAATGGAGAAGAAGCACTATCGGTTATGGTATCCTATTTTAACAGCAATATTTTTAATTCCATTTATGAATATGATGAAGAGCTTGAAAAGTATAAACGGTATACAAATGGAGAACTGACTAAGGACTATGAGTCCGAAGAGCCAGTATTGCTGGATAATATTTTTATTGTCGAAACTGATCATAAAGTGATTGATAATGCAGGGCGCAGAAAGATTGATTTAACTTCAGGCGGCAGGGCGTATTTACTTCAAAAAGGGAAATGGAAAGAAGTAAAATGGGAAAATGTCGATGGGAAAATTCTGCCTGTCATAAATGGAAAACAAGCAGGGCTTGTACCCGGAAGGACTTGGATTAATATCATTCCTTCAAGCCCTGGTCTTGAACAAACGGTTTCTTTTGATGTAAAGGAATAGTAATTTTATACAAAGGGGATACATGCATGCAAATTGATAAACTAAGAGGAAAAGAACTCGATCAGCTTTTTAATTCAATTTTGTCATTAAATGATTTAGAAGAATGCTATCGTTTCTTCGATGATTTATGTACGGTCAATGAGATTCAATCCCTTGCCCAGCGGCTAGAGGTTGCCCGCATGCTCCGCGAAGGGAAAACCTATCATAAAATTGAAACAGAAACTGGAGCAAGTACAGCAACAATTTCTCGCGTCAAGCGCTGCTTAAACTACGGAAATGACGCATATGAAATGGCATTAGAACGGATAAAGAAAGAAGATGCAGAAACAGCAGAATAATTTATGGGTAGGACAGACTTGCAAAGGTGAAGTCAGTTTATAAATGTCTGTTAGCAGGTTAAGCGAAGAAAGCTTGGAACATTCGTTGTTTCAGGCTTTTTTGATTTTCTTGTAAACCCATAGAAAAAGGTCACTCATAATAGGAATGAAGACCAAAATTGCTCAGGCCGCCGAAAAAAAGTCTTTCATAAGTGAGAGGAAGTCCCAACTTGAACCGTACATCATACAGGTTAAAGAACCACCCCTTCCTGCCAGTTCCTCTTATGATTGTCAGTGCAAATCAAGGCGTCTGCGCTTTACTTTTTTCATCATTATACTAATGATATAATGGTGAAATGGAATGATAGAATGGGGGAAGTATGGATGTATAATGTCCGCGAGTGGCGACATGTGTTTAAACTCGATCCGAATAAAAGTATTTCTGATGAACACTTAGAAATGATTTGTGAATCAGGAACAGATGCGATAATTGTTGGTGGAACGGATGGCGTTACTTTAGAAAAGGTGCTTGATTTAATGTCACGAGTCCGCAGGTATACAGTTCCTTGCGCACTTGAGGTATCTGCGATTGATTCAATTACACCAGGATTTGATTTCTACTTTATTCCGACTGTTTTAAATAGTACGGATACAAAATGGATTACAGGGCTTCATCATGAGGCAGTTAAAGAATTTGGCGAAGTGATGAATTGGGAAGAAATTTTAGTCCAAGGCTATTGTATTCTTAATGAAGAGTGCAAGGCAGCCCAACTTACGAATGCGAAGACAGCATTATCAATAGATGAGGTTAAAGCATATGCGATGATGGCAGAAAAAATGTTCCAGCTGCCGATTTTTTATCTAGAATATAGTGGAACATATGGCGATCCAGCAACAGTATCTGAAGTGAAAAAAATATTAGAGAAGACTACTTTGTTTTACGGCGGTGGGATTGAAACAGCAGAGCAGGCGAAGGAAATGGCTGCGGCTTCAGATGTCATAGTCGTTGGAAACATTATATATACAGATGTAAGTGCTGCACTTAAAACAGTACCCGCAGTAAAAAGTACACCTCTCGGACAAATTAGTTAGGTTTGTGTGTGAGAAATTTTATAAAAAAACTCTTTTATAGAACTTGATTCGTAATAGAAGAAGATTTAGAATCAATTCAAGAACATATGTTTGTATGGTGGTGAAGAAAGTCGATGAATTATTTATCAGATAAACTATTAAATGGATTGAATCCACAGCAGCAGCATGCGGTAAAGGCAACAGATGGCCCCCTTTTGATCATGGCAGGGGCAGGCAGTGGAAAGACAAGAGTATTAACTCATCGAATCGCTTATTTAATGGTTGAAAAAGGGGTAAACCCTTATAATATTTTGGCGATTACTTTTACAAATAAAGCGGCAAGAGAGATGAGAGAACGGATTCAAAGAATGATGGGTGGAGCAGCGGATGAAATTTGGATTTCTACCTTTCACTCGATGTGTGTACGAATTTTAAGAAGAGATATTGATCGGCTTGGTTTTAACCGGAATTTCACAATTCTCGATACGACGGATCAGCAATCAGTTATTAAATCAATATTAAAGGATAAAAACCTTGATCCGAAAAAGTTTGATCCTCGTGCAATACTCGGATCAATCAGCTCAGCAAAAAATGAGTTAACAACACCTGAGGAATTCGCAAAAACGGCAGGCGACTATTTTCAGAATGTAATCAGTGATGTGTATACTGAATACCAGAAAAGATTGAGAAGAAATCACGCATTAGATTTCGATGATCTAATTATGACAACGATTCAGTTATTTCAGCGGGTGCCAGAAGTACTTGAATATTATCAGCGCAAATTCCAGTATATTCACGTGGATGAGTATCAGGATACGAACAGGGCTCAATATATGCTTGTAAAGTTTCTTGCTGCACGTTTTAGAAATCTTTGTGTTGTTGGTGATTCAGACCAATCCATTTATCGCTGGCGAGGGGCCGATATTGCCAACATCCTCTCATTTGAGAAGGATTACTCAAATGCACAGGTCATTTTGCTCGAGCAAAACTACCGTTCCACCAAAAGAATTCTTCAAGCAGCCAATGAAGTCATCGGAAGGAATATGAATCGAAAGCCGAAAAATCTTTGGACGGAGAATTTGGAAGGAAATAAAATCTTCTATTACCGAGCAGATAGTGAACAAGGTGAGGCACAATTTGTTGTTGGAAAAATTAAAGAATTGATGCGTGAAGGGAATCGAAATCTATCTGATATCGCCATTTTATATCGAACGAATGCACAATCACGTGTGATGGAGGAAGTGCTTCTAAAATCGAATATGGAGTACTCAATTGTTGGCGGAATCAAGTTCTATGATCGAAAAGAGATTAAGGATATTCTTGCCTACTTGCGTTTAATTGCCAATCCTGATGATGATATCAGCCTTCAAAGGATCATTAATGTACCAAAGCGTGGAATCGGCTCTGGTTCCATTGATAAGATTGCCAATTTCGCTTTGCTCCATGAAATGACAATGTTTGATGCGCTGGATTCAATCGATCTAATTGGTCTAAGTCCAAAAATAACAAAAGCAGCAGCTGAATTTAGAGATCTAATCAAAAGTTATACTCGAATGCAGGAATACCTTTCTGTAACAGAGCTTGTCGAGGAAATATTGGAGAAATCAGGCTACAGAGAAATGCTTGTTGCGGAAAAATCAATTGAAGCGCAGAGCCGACTTGAAAACCTGGAAGAATTTCTTTCCGTGACTAAAAATTTTGAAGAAGGCAGTGAAGACAAAAGCCTTGTTGCTTTTTTAACCGATTTGGCACTTGTCGCAGATATTGATAAGTTAGATGATGATGGAGAAAAAGCGGATGCAGTTGTACTAATGACCCTTCATTCAGCAAAAGGACTGGAATTCCCAGTTGTCTTTTTAATTGGTTTAGAGGAAGGGGTATTTCCTCACAGCCGCTCTTTAATGGAAGAAGCGGAAATGGAAGAAGAGCGCCGTCTCGCCTATGTAGGAATCACAAGAGCGGAGGAAGAACTGTTTATTACAAACGCTCAGATGCGTACATTGTTCGGACGAACAAATATGAATCTGCCATCACGCTTTATTAAAGAAATTCCTGAAGAACTATTAGACGGCGTGCAGCCTGCTCAAAAAACTGCTTCACCTTTTGGAGCTTCATCATTTGGCACTGCATCTTCAAGACAGCCGCAAAGAAAGCCAGTTATTCGCCCTGCGATGAATACAACTGGCGGGGATGAACTCGGCTGGAAGGTTGGCGATAAGGCAGTTCACGGCAAATGGGGAACAGGGACAGTTGTTAGTGTTAAAGGAGATGGAGAGAGCACCGAACTTGATATTGCTTTTCCAAAACCAATCGGCATTAAAAGGTTACTGGCTAAATTTGCACCGATTACAAAAGGCTAATGTTATCTAGAAAGGGTTGGATATATGGACCTTCAGACTGCTGAAATAAAAGTAAAAGAATTACAAACATTGCTCAATCAATATAATTATGAGTACCATGTCCTTGACCAGCCATCTGTTCCGGATTCAGAATATGACCGGCTGCTTAAAGAACTGATAGAAATAGAAACTCAATATCCTGAACTGAAAACGACAGATTCTCCAACTCAGCGTGTTGGTGGAGAAATCCTTGATATGTTCGAGAAGGTACAGCATCAATCTCAAATGCTAAGTCTGGGAAATGCCTTTAATGAACAGGATCTTAGGGACTTTGATCGTCGAGTTCGACAGTCTGCAGGGGAAAATGTTTCATATGTATGTGAATTGAAGATCGATGGATTAGCAGTTTCCCTGCGCTATGAAGAGGGCTTATTTGTCCTCGGGGCAACGCGCGGAGATGGCTCAATAGGTGAAAATATTACTGCAAATTTACGAACCATTCGTTCCATTCCTTTGCGCTTAAATAAAGATCTATCCATGGAAGTACGTGGAGAAGCATTTATGCCGAAACGTTCTTTCGAGGCTTTAAATAAGCTGAAGGCTGAAAAAGGAGAGGATGCCTTTGCAAATCCTCGAAATGCTGCAGCAGGTTCTTTAAGACAGCTGGATCCGAGAATAGCAGCATCAAGAAATCTTGATGTGTTTCTATATGGAGTGTCAGATACAGGTGAGACAGGTGTTGAATCCCATAGTGAGGCACTGGATTTATTAGATACACTTGGCTTCAAGACAAATAAAGAACGGAAAAAATGCGCAAATATAGAAGAAGTCCTGGAATTTATCGAAAAATGGACAAGCGAGCGGCCAAACCTCGTGTATGATATTGATGGGATCGTAATCAAAGTAGATTCTCTTGATCAGCAGCAGGAGCTTGGGACAACAGCGAAAAGTCCGCGCTGGGCCATTGCCTATAAGTTTCCTGCAGAAGAAGTCGTCACGACTTTAAAGTCGATCGAGTTGAGTGTGGGCAGAACAGGTGTGATTACTCCTACTGCGATTCTTGAGCCTGTACGTGTAGCAGGAACAACGGTTCAACGTGCCTCCCTTCATAATGAAGATCTTATTCGTGAGAAGGATATCAAAATGGGTGATCAAGTGGTTATAAAAAAAGCTGGGGATATTATTCCAGAGGTAGTCAATGTTTTAGCAGAACGCAGAACAGGAGAAGAAGTTGAGTTTCACATGCCAACTCACTGCCCGGAATGCGAAAGTGAACTCGTCCGTTTGGATGGCGAGGTTGCTCTGCGCTGTATAAATCCGAAGTGTCCTGCACAAATACGAGAAGGTTTAATCCACTTTGTATCCCGCAATGCAATGAATATTGACGGTCTTGGTGAAAAAGTAATCAGCCAGTTATTTTCCAAAAATCTAATACAGGATGTAGCTGACATATATAAGCTTACCTTTGAACAGCTTATTGGGCTTGAACGCATGGGTGAAAAATCTGCAAATAATCTGCTGGAAGCAATAGAAGCCTCCAAGGTTAATTCTCTTGAAAAGCTATTATTTGGTCTGGGGATTCGACATGTAGGCGCGAAAGTAGCCAAAACATTGGCCCAGCAATTTGTACAGATGGATGAATTAATGAATGCAGGCTACGAACAATTAACGGCAATTAATGAAATAGGGGAGAAAATGGCGGATTCCATTGTCAGTTATTTTGAATTGGAAGAAGCAAGAGCGCTGATAGATGAATTGAAAGCTGCGGGAGTCAACATGGAATATACCGGGCCAAAGCGTGTATCCATAGAGCAATCAGAATCGATTTTTGCCGGAAAGACAGTCGTGCTTACTGGAAAGTTAGAGAAGCTGAAGAGAAATGAAGCAAAGGACAAAATCGAAGCTCTAGGCGGCAATGTATCTGGTAGTGTCAGCAAGAAAACAGATATTGTTATCGCTGGTGAAGATGCAGGATCAAAGCTTGCAAAAGCACAGGAATTAGGAATTGAGATTTGGGACGAGGAGAGACTGATTGAAGAATTAAATGTGTAAGAGGTGGAAATGCCATGAAGAAAATAATAATGCTATCTCTGTCTCTTGTTCTTCTGCTTACAGGCTGTGCGCCGAACTTTAATAAGCAGGAGGAGGTCGTTCAGGATAAAGGAGACGCAAAAGAGAAAGCGATCATACCAAACTACAAAATTTCAGATAATTACTATCAAACAATTCTGCCTTTCAAACCAAGTAAGTCAAGAGGGCTTGTCGTTAATAATATTAATTCGAAATTTAATCTTACTGAATTTGAGACAGGGCTAATGAGAGTGGCTCAGAATATGTATGATACAGATAAATATGTATTTCAAGAAGGGCAATTTATAGAAAGCGATCAAGTACGTCTTTGGCTAAATCGCAAGTATTCGGCTGCACAATTAAAGGAAAAAAAATTAGAGGAAGAAGACAACCTCGGTCTTAATCCTCTTGATAATGGAAAAGAAGAAACACCAAAATATCTTGCACATATTTTAGAGCATGATTATTATGAGAAAATTGAAGAGGGAAAATATAAATTAGGTGGAGTAGTTGTTGGTCTAGCCTTGAACTCGGTATATTATTATCAAAAAGTTCAATTCGGCGCTTGGTATGAAACGAAAATTGATCATGCAGAGCTAGAAAAAGAAGGAAAAAAGCTTGCCGATGAAGTATTAAAGCGATTACGTAAAATAGATAAATTAAAGGATGTTCCTATTACAATTGCTTTATTTGAACAACAAAGCAGGACATCCGTTGTTCCGGGTACTTTCTTTACCTATGCGAATGCAGAAAAGGGAAGTGCCAATCTTGGAGGCTGGGAAAAGGTAAATGAGAAATACCTCCAATTCCCATCAACAGAAGCATCGGAGAGCTATCGAGACGATGCAAATGCTTTTCTCAATTTTAAACAGGATGTAGAAGCCTATTTTCCTAATTTTAATGGAGTAATAGGGAAGGCTTTTTATGCAGATGGACAACTTCAGGAGCTTAATATTAGTATTCCTATTCAATTCTATGGAAAAGCAGAAGGAATTGGCTTCACACAATATGTGACCGCCCTTGTTGTGAAGCATTTTCCTGCTTATATTTCTGTGCAAGTGGAAATTTCATCAGTGAATGGTCCAGAAGGGCTTATTGTCCGTAAAGCAGATCAAAACGAGCCATTTGTTCATATATATCAATAAGAAAATTGGAGATAATATGACTGATTGTAAGAATCACACTATTATCTCCAATTATTAGTGTAGTATAGTATTCATTTACACAGAATGTTTGAAGTAGTGAAATGAAACATGATAAGATAAGCTTGTTGGATTGGGAGCCTTTTTAAGAGATATACTAATACTTAAAAGGGATAGCATCTGGTAAAAAGGGTGTAGTATTAATACATAGGAGGCGGAAACTTTGGTACAACCATACAAACATGAACCATTTACTAATTTTAAATTGGAAGAAAATCACCAAGCCTATTTAACTGGTTTAAAAACAGTTGAAAGTTATTTGGGAAAGGATTACGATCTAGTGATCGACGGAGAGCGCATCTCTACAGAAGACAAAATCGTATCTTATAATCCTGCTAATAAAACAGAAGTAATTGGCCGTGTGTCTAAAGCCAACCGTGATCTTGCTGAAAAAGCGATGCAAGCTGCAGTAGAAGCGTTTAAAACGTGGAAAAAAGTAAAAGCAGAAACACGTGCGGACGTTTTATTCAAAGCAGCTGCCATCATTCGCCGCCGCAAGCATGAGTTCTCTGCCCTTTTAACAAAAGAAGCAGGAAAGCCTTGGAATGAAGCGGATGCAGATACAGCAGAAGCGATTGATTTCCTTGAATTCTATGCGCGACAAATGCTAAACATTAAAGACGGAGTGCCTGTAAACAGCCGTCCAAATGAATATAACCGTTATGACTATATTCCGTTAGGAGTAGGAATCATTATTTCTCCTTGGAACTTCCCGCTTGCGATTATGGCTGGAACAACGGTTGCCGCAATCGTAGCAGGGAATACCGTTCTTCTAAAACCAGCTTCTACAACACCAGTTGTTGCTGCGAAATTCGTTGAAGTGATGGAAGAAGCAGGTCTTCCGAAGGGCGTTCTAAACTTTGTACCTGGAAGTGGTGCAGAGGTTGGGGATTACCTAGTAGACCATAAGGATACACGTTTCATTAGCTTTACGGGGTCTCGTGATGTTGGTCTTCGTATTTTCGAACGTGCATCTAAATTAAGCGAAGGCCAAGTTTGGATGAAGCGTGTCATTGCAGAAATGGGCGGAAAAGACACAATCGTTGTCGATAAGGAAGCAGATCTTGAGCTAGCTGCAACTTCAATCGTTGCATCTGCATTTGGCTTCTCTGGACAAAAATGCTCTGCGTGTTCTCGTGCAGTCATCGTTGAAGATGTGTACGATCAAGTGTTAAATCGTGCCGTTGAATTAACAAATGAATTAACACAAGGGGATCCAACTGATCCGAATAACTACATGGCTACAGTAATAGACCAAAGTGCATATAATAAAATCATGAGCTACATCGAAATTGGCAAAAAAGAAGGAAAGCTAATGACAGGTGGAGAAGGAGACGACTCCAAAGGCTACTTCATTAAGCCAACTATTTTTGCAGACCTTGACCCAGAAGCTCGCATTATGAAAGAAGAAATCTTTGGCCCTGTCGTTGGATTTACAAAAGCGAAGGATTTCGATCATGCGATTGAAATTGCGAACAACACAGAATATGGTCTAACAGGAGCAGTTATCACAAATAATCGTAAGAATATCGAAAAAGCACGTGAAGATTTCCATGTCGGTAACCTTTACTTCAACCGTGGATGTACAGGTGCAATCGTTGGATACCAGCCATTTGGCGGCTTCAATATGTCAGGAACAGATTCAAAAGCAGGCGGACCTGACTACATCCAGCTTCACATGCAAGCGAAAACAACTTCTGAAATGTTCTAATAGAAAACAAATAGATGAAAGAGTGATTTGCCTTAGGCAGATCACTCTTTTTTTGTTCCTATCGAAGAATGTCGAATTAAATTTCTGAAAATTTTAAAATTAACTGTTCCAAAAATATCGTTGTTGTTATACAATAAATAACATAGTTTGATAACTGTATTATAACAACAAAGATGTTCATTCCTTAAATGAACCCATAGCTAGTTACTCACACAAAAAATCTATCGGAATTTTTAAAGGAGGAACTTAATTATGACAGAAACAAGAGTGCAGCAATTACAAGAAAGCTGGGAAATGGATGAGCGGTGGAATGGAATTGATAGACCTTATTCTGCTGAAGAGGTAATTAAACTGCGAGGATCGATTGACATTGAATATACACTTGCACGAAAGGGAGCGGAGAAGCTTTGGAAGCTTGTTAATGAAGAGGATTTCGTTCCAGCATTAGGTGCGTTAACTGGAAATCAAGCTGTACAGCAAGTGAAAGCGGGATTGAAGGCAATTTATTTAAGCGGCTGGCAAGTCGCGGCAGATGCTAATCTGTCTGGTCATATGTACCCGGACCAAAGTCTATATCCTGCAAACAGTGTGCCGAGTGTTGTGAAAAGAATTAATCAGGCACTGCAGCGTGCCGATCAAATTCACCATATGGAAGGGGATCAATCGATTGACTGGTTTGCTCCAATTGTCGCAGATGCGGAGGCTGGGTTTGGCGGGCAGCTAAACGTGTTTGAATTGATGAAAGGGATGATTGAAGCGGGTGCAGGCGGCGTGCACTTTGAAGACCAGCTTTCCTCAGAGAAAAAATGCGGTCATCTTGGCGGCAAAGTGCTTCTGCCTACCCAGACTGCAGTAAAAAACCTAATTGCTGCTAGATTAGCAGCCGATGTCATGGGCGTGCCAACTCTAATTGTAGCCCGTACAGATGCAAATGCTGCTGACTTAATTACGAGCGACGTAGATTCACATGATGCTCCATTTATTACTGGCGACCGTACCCCTGAAGGATTTTTCCGGACGAAGGCTGGTTTAGAACAAGCGATTGCCCGAGGATTAGCCTATGCGCCATATGCTGACCTTGTATGGTGTGAAACCTCTGAACCTGATTTAGAAGAAGCTAGACGTTTTGCTGAAGCGATTCATGAAAAGTTTCCTGGCAAGCTATTAGCTTATAATTGCTCCCCATCCTTCAACTGGAGAAGTAAGCTAGATGAAGAAACCATTGCTAAATTCCAAGTGGAGCTTGGAAAAATGGGGTATAAATTTCAATTCGTTACATTAGCTGGCTTCCATGCACTAAACCATAGCATGTTTGAATTAGCACGCGGTTACAAGGCTTATGGCATGGCTGCATACTCGGAATTGCAGCAGGCTGAATTTGCAAGTGAGGAATATGGCTATACAGCAACAAGACATCAAAGGGAGGTGGGGACAGGCTATTTCGATCAAGTTTCTATGACAATTACTGGTGGAACTTCTTCAACAACAGCCCTAAAAGGGTCTACTGAAGAAGAGCAATTTACTGCTGCAAAGCAAGAGGTTTAATTCCCTTTTGCAAGAACAATATGTTGAAAGTATGAAGGATTCAGAGCCTTCAATATGTTTTATCCATTCTATCGTGATTTTAACTTTTTTCTCCTATTTTGCACCTCTCTTCATTTGAAGGGAGGATTTTTTTGTATAAAAAGGTAATGATTATACTAGCACAACTGTTAAAATGAATACATACATAGTAATAGCCCTTCTTTTCCTTAAATAAATGGGAGGTATGTGACTTTGTCAAAAAATGTAGATGATTATATTCAGCAAGGGATTTATGGGGAAAAACAAACGAAGCCAGATGAACGAAGGAAATTTCTCGGAACACTGCGAGAACGAATAATTATTGCGCTAACCCAGTCGCAAGTAAGAGAATCAGGAATGTATAAACAGGTAGAGGCGGCATTAAAAGAAAATCAAAAGGCACATCTGTACCTGAATGGAAATATGAGCTATGGCGAGTTTTCAAAATATATAAAAGCTGCGGGAGATTACAAAGTAGATTATACAATCGTAACAAATAAAGATCATAACTCGGAAATTGGTCTCGTCCTTGCATACGACCATGCGATTGATAAAGAAGATATTTATGTACAAAAGGAAACGGGAGTGCAAAAACAGGAAAAGGCCAAGGAGAAAAAAGGTGCCTTTACAATACTTTCGAATGTATTTAAACGAAGGAGCCAATAGGACTCCTTTCGTTTTGTTTGCAAACTAAAGGAGGAAACTTGCAAATATACTAGAGGCTGCAAATAAAGAAGTAATCTTGCAAAAAAATATAATGATTTGCAAATAAATAAGGATGATTGCAAATAAACTGCCAAAAATATAAAATTCATGTTAATTTAAAAAATAAAAAGGTACAGTTGGCGGTGAACTGAATGAATAGCTATGATGTTTTTCCAGATTCTAACTTGAGTCTATAATATTCATCGGTAAAAGAGCAGTATCCAATAGGGTACAGCTTTTTTTAATATATAGAGTATTAACTGCGTAATGACTGCAAATCATGTTAAAATAGGCAGAAGGATCGGATATTATGTCAAATCAGGTAGTGGTTTAACGCATGAAAGTTTGATATGATAAATCATATTGTGTGAAGAAAAGAACATATTTGGAGGTGGCTTACATGTCTAGAATTTCTGCTGATCAGGTTAAGCATGTGGCAAACTTGGCGAGACTGGCAATTACGGAAGAAGAGACAGAGAAATTTACGAATCAATTGGATGCGATCATTTCTTTTGCTGAACAATTGAATGAAATAAATACGGATGGTGTCGAACCAACATCTCATATCTTAGATATGAAAAATGTGATGCGAGAAGATGTCCCGCAAGAGGGATTGCCACAGTCTGAAGTGCTGAAAAATGCACCAGAACATCAAGACGGTCAAGTGAAAGTACCGTCCATTATGGAATAAGGGGGGAAAGGTTTTGAGTTTATTTGATCATAAAGTATCAGAGCTTCATGAGCAATTACATAAAAAAGAGTTGAAAGTGACCGATCTAGTAGATGAATCGTACAAGCGCATTAGTGAGGTTGAAGAAAAAGTACAAGCGTTTTTGACTTTAGATGAAGAAAGAGCACGTGAAACTGCAAAACAAATGGATGATAAGCTAGGAACGGATGAATCAAAAGGGCTTCTGTTTGGAATGCCTATCGGTGTGAAGGACAATATTGTTACAAAGGGATTGCGCACGACTTGTGCTAGCAAAATATTAGAGAATTTTGATCCAATCTATGATGCGACAGTTGTTAATAAATTGCACCAGGCAGAGACGATTACGATCGGGAAATTAAATATGGATGAATTTGCGATGGGCTCATCGAATGAAAATTCAGCTTACAAGAAGACAAGAAACCCATGGAATCTAGATCGAGTTCCTGGAGGATCTTCCGGTGGTTCAGCTGCCTCTGTTGCTGCAGGAGAGGTATTATTCTCTTTAGGATCTGATACAGGCGGATCGATTAGACAACCAGCTTCTTTCTGTGGCGTTGTTGGAATGAAGCCTACATATGGCCGCGTTTCTCGTTTTGGACTTGTTGCATTTGCTTCGTCGCTTGATCAAATTGGCCCAATTACAAGAACGGTTGAAGATAACGCCTATTTATTGCAGGCGATATCTGGTTTGGATCCGATGGACTCAACATCTGCAAATGTTGCTGTACCAAGCTTTGTTGAATCCTTAACAGGTGATATTAGAGGCTTGAAAATTGCCGTGCCGAAGGAATATTTAGGCGAAGGCGTACAAGAAAAAGTGCGTCAATCAGTATTAGACGCTTTAAAGGTGCTGGAGAACCTTGGTGCGACATGGGAAGAAGTATCACTGCCGCATTCAAAATATGCACTTGCTGCTTATTATTTATTATCTTCATCAGAGGCATCCGCAAACCTTGCCAGATTTGACGGTGTGCGCTATGGATATCGGACAGAAAATGCGGAAAGCTTAATTGATTTATATAAAAAGACTCGGGCAGAAGGATTCGGTGAAGAAGTAAAACGCCGAATCATGCTTGGAACATTTGCCCTAAGCTCGGGTTACTATGATGCCTATTACAAAAAAGCACAAAAGGTTCGTACATTAATCAAAAATGACTTTGAAGAAGTATTCAAGAAATATGATGTCATTATTGGGCCAACGACACCTACACCAGCTTTTAAACTAGATGAAAATACAAAAGACCCGTTAACGATGTATGCGAATGACATTTTAACGATTCCAGTGAACCTTGCTGGTGTACCTGGAATCTCTATACCATGTGGATTTGTAAACGAATTGCCGCTGGGATTGCAAATCATCGGCAAGCACTTTGATGAAAGCACGGTCTATCGTGTGGCACATGCTTTCGAACAGGCAACAGAATTTCATAAGCAAAAGCCTGGATTGTAAGGGGGGAGAAGGAATGAAATTTGAAACGGTTATTGGACTAGAGGTCCATGTTGAATTAAAAACAGATTCGAAGATTTTCTCAGCGAGCCCGAACCATTTTGGAGCTGAACCAAACACAAATACGACAGTAATTGATCTTGGCTACCCAGGTGTTCTACCGGTTCTGAATAAGAAGGTCGTTGAATATGGGATGAAAGCAGCGATGGCACTTAATTGTGAGATCGCTCCAATTACGAAATTTGACCGAAAGAACTATTTTTACCCTGATAATCCAAAGGCATATCAGATTTCCCAGTTTGACAAACCAATTGGCGAGCATGGCTGGATTGAAATTGAAGTGGACGGATATAAAAAGAAAATCGGCATTACCCGTATCCATTTAGAAGAGGATGCTGGAAAACTGACACATGGCAATGGATATTCATTAGTCGATTATAATCGTCAAGGAACACCGTTGATTGAAATTGTTTCAGAACCAGATATTCGTACACCAAACGAAGCATATGCCTATCTTGAAAAATTAAAGTCAATCATTCAATATACGGGTGTATCAGATTGTAAAATGGAAGAAGGCTCATTGCGCTGTGATGCCAATATTTCTCTCCGTCCAGTTGGGCAAGAAGAATTTGGAACGAAAACAGAACTAAAAAATTTAAACTCCTTTAACTTTGTCCGTAAAGGATTAGAATATGAAGAAAAACGCCAAGAGGAAATTTTGCTTGCTGGAGGCGAAATCGGACAAGAAACACTTAGATATGATGAAGCAACAAACACGACGATCTTGATGCGTGTGAAAGAAGGATCTGATGATTATCGTTATTTCCCTGAGCCAGACCTCTTAGACATTCATATTGATGAAGACTGGAAAGCCCGAATTCGTGCGGAGATTCCTGAGCTTCCAGATGAGCGGAAAAAACGGTATGTCGAAGAGCTTGGCCTACCTGTTTATGATGCAGCTGTTTTGACGGTAACAAAGGAAATGGCTGATTTCTTTGAAGCGACTGTTCATGCTGGCGCAGAAGCTAAGCAAGCGTCGAACTGGATCATGGGTGAAGTGTCAGCCTACTTAAAGGCCGAACAAAAGGAGCTGGTTGAAACAGCTTTGACTGCTGAAGGTCTTGCCGGAATGATTAAACTTATTGAGAACGGAACGATTTCCTCAAAGATTGCGAAAAAGGTCTTCAAAGAATTAATCGAGAATGGCGGAAGCGCTGAGCAAATTGTAAAGGACAAGGGACTTGTCCAAATTTCAGATGAAGGCGCCCTCTTGAAAATTGTTACAGAAGTACTAGATAATAATCCAAAAATTATTGAGGATTACAAAAACGGAAAAGAAAAGGCGGCTGGTTCCCTAGTGGGTCAAATCATGAAAGCAACAAAAGGTCAAGCAAACCCGCCATTAGTGAACAAGATATTATTAGAGGAAATAAAGAAAAGATAAGGCAGCAAAGGGCTGGTGGATTTTTCCATCAGCCCTTTTTCGACAAATACCTCTTATATTTCCCAGGAAAAGATAACAATCTACAAAAATATGTCCTATTAACTAATAGATAGTAGTGAAAATGTAAAATAATAAAGTTATAATATGAAAAGAAAAAAATGTAAAAAATTGTCTTTTTCCTTTTTACAACTTATTGATATTTTATATGAACATTAGGTGATCACAGTGAGTATTTTGAAAATCAATGATTTAGAAAAACATGAGGAGCATTCGTTAGTTTTTCCCGCCTTTTGTTTAGAGGTATCGGAGCATGAGGTGGTAGCTATTCATTCGAGTACGAATGTGCGGACCGTTTTAGTAAAGCTATTTTTAGGAGAGCTACCTGTTTCAAGTGGAGAATTAAGCATAAATGGGCAAGAACTCACGAAATCAAAAGATGCTTACTTTGATCAAGTCGGCATGTATCTTTTAGATGATGGATTATACGAAAGATTGAGTGTAAAGGATCACTTTTCCTTTTTCCAAAAACTATATGGCTCGGAGCTTTCAATGGATGAAGCGCTGCGCATGACTCAGCTAGAGCCTAAACGGAATATTCGCCTTAGCAGGCTAACCGCTTCCGAAAAAAGACGAGTTCATTTTGGTCGCTTGCTTTTTCAGAATCCAGCCCTGTTTATATTTGAAGAACCTGACCAGAATACTGATTTGGAAACAAAACGAGTATTTTTAAAGCTTGTAAGAAAACTGAGTGAAAAAGGCAAAGGCGTGCTTGTACTAACCGGAAACATGGAGAGTGCACTTTCAGTGACAGATAAGGTCTGCCGCTTAGACGAAACGGGTTTGCATGTACTGGATGTCGTTTTTGACGAAGAAACAACTGATGCACCATCAAAAGAAGAATTTAAATCTGAGGATCAAATAATTGAAGAAGAAATAATTATCCAGCCTGTCCGCTTTGAAAAGATTCCTACAAAGGTGAATGACAAAATCGTTTTATTTGATCCGCCAGAAATAGATTACATAGAAAGCAATGAAGGACAGTCCAATATTTATATTAAAGGAGAAATGTATCCAAGTGTATTTACAATGACCGAACTTGAGAACCGCCTGCATCCATATGGGTTCTTTAGATGTCATCGTTCTTACATTGTGAATTTGCAAAAGGTTCGTGAGGTAGTCACTTGGACAAGAAATAGCTTTACTTTAGTATTAGGTGATGCGAAAAAGTCATCTATCCCGTTATCAAAGACGAAAATGGCAGAACTAAAGGGCATGTTAGGTCTTAAATAATGCTCCACTCCATGTGAATAATGCTCCATTCAGTCTGTTAAATGCTCTTTTCATCCAAATAATAATGCATGGCAAAGATTTGTTTCATAAGATTAGATCATACGAAAGCGGAGGCGCCATACAGTGCCGATGCATACATGATAATTTACAAATCAAATTTGCCAGGAGGATGAAAATGGAGAACATTATAGAAGTTGCGGGATTAGCAAAAATGTTTGCCAATCAAACAGCATTAAAGGATGTTTCATTTAATGTAAGAAAAGGAGAGACATTTGGATTTTTAGGTCCAAGTGGATCCGGAAAAACAACGACAATAAAAATTTTAACTGCACAATTAGCTCAAACGGACGGAGATGCATATGTTTTCGGTGTTTCAGCTTCAAAGCTAAAGGAAGCTCGTTATCGCAAAAAAATCGGCGTATTGACAGATAACAGCGGACTATATGAAAGATTAACGGTCTTGGATAACTTGAAGCTTTATTGCGGTCTATATGATGTAAATGAATCAAGAATTGATGAAGTACTAGAGATGGTAAACCTTAAGGATAACAAAAAGAAGGTCGTTTCGAAGCTTTCAAAAGGTATGCTCCAAAGGGTAACACTAGCAAGAGCCTTTCTACATAAGCCTGAGCTATTGTTTCTTGACGAGCCGACTTCTGCGCTTGATCCAGTTAATTCTAGGCATATTTATAAAGGGCTTGAGCAGCTAAAAGAGAATGGGACGACGATTTTCTTGACAACACATGATATGAATGAGGCTGAGCTGCTTTGTGATCGAGTTGCTTTTTTAAATAATGGAAAAATCCAATTGATTGGCCCGCCAAGAGAGCTGCGGAAAAAGTATGCGGACGACACGCTAACTGTAGAGCTTGCAGATGGCAAGATTGAAATTCTTCATAAAGGAGAAAAAGGTGCACAAACAATGTATCAACTAATGAGTGAAAATAAAGTTATATCTGTGCACTCGAATGAACCGACTCTTGGAGATATATTCGTAGAAATTACAGGGAGGAAATTATCATGACTTTTTCATTGAAGCGGACGATGGCGATTTTTCAAAAGGATTATAAAGATGTCAGCAAGAATATGTATGTGTCTTTTACAGTGGTGATCCCAATATTTATGGCCTTTCTATATGGCTGGCAAGGGAATATGACAATTGATATGCACTATGTTGTATTTAATATGACACTGTCTTTAGTAGGGGCATATGTTCAATGTTCGTTAATAGCAGAAGAAAAAGAGAAAAATACCCTGCGTGGCTTAATGCTTTCACCAGCTAGTACACTAGAAATTCTGGCGGGGAAGAGTCTCCTCACTTTTATTACTACGATGATTATCATTGTTCTGTCTGCTTATATTGTCGATTATCAACCTGAGAGTATGGGTCTTGTTGCGGTTGGTATGATATTGTCAGCTATTTTTTATATCGGACTGGGAACTCTCCTTGGTCTTGTCACGAAGTCAGTCATGGAAGCTTCTGTTGTCATTATGCCATTTTTCTTTATCTTTACTTTCGGGTCATTTGCTGCTGGATTAGCTGAGAAATTCCCGATTCTAAAAGTTGCGGAATATATGCCGAATAGCCAGCTAGTTGAATTGGCAAAGGCAGTTGAAGCAGGTGGGGGATTTGGAGATGTTTGGACATATCTTGCAGTAATAAGTGCATGGATTGCTGCTTCCTTTCTACTGGCGTATGCTACATTTAAGAAACGAATGATGGATTAATCATACATTCAACATATTGAATGTATTGACTGTCGGTGGGTTACTGTTCACTATGTTAGTTATTACCGACTATTTAAAAGGCTGATGGATCTTCCATCAGCCTTTCTATTTTTTCCTATTACATAATATCCTTTTATTTCCCAGGAAAGGACAGCTCTTTTCGACAAAATTCGCAGCAGACTTCAATCGGAGATCGATGCTTCGCATTAATAAATGGAATATGTAATAATAAGGAAGAAATACATATAAGAAATGGAGGGTTATTTATGAATTTAAATCAATGGTTTGAAAAGGGATTAACAGCTGAACAGTATATTTCAGGAATGAGTGTAAATCAAGCAGGGACGAAACAGATTTCTGAACAATTTTCCTTATCGGCTGAAGAAAAGGAAAGATTGGCTCCTCTTAAAGGAAAAGGATTGAAGGTCATTGCTTTATCAGAGGACTGGTGTGGAGATGCGCTTTTAAATAACCCCATTCTGTTAAAAATTGCAGATGAAATTGAAATGGACGTGCGCTTTTTATTAAGAGATCAAAATCTAGAATTGATGGATCAATATTTAACGAATGGAACATCACGTGCGATTCCGATCTATATTTTTATCAATAAGGATGGGAAAGAACTGGCCGTATGGGGACCGAGAGCGAAGAAGCTTCAAAACCTTGTTGATCAAGAAAGGAGTAAGCTCCCTTCACAGGATGACCCTGATTTCACAGATAAACAAAAGGCGATGTACAAAAGTTTAGTAAAATCTTATCAAGTTGACGAAAATTTGTGGCATGCAGTAGCAAATAGTATTTGCGATAAATTAGTTGGCTAAATCATTGTGAGGTGTATGATCATTGATCTGGCAGCGAAATGAGTTAACGGAAATGCTTAATATTGCCTATCCCATTTTTCAAGCCCCGATGGCAGGAGGAATCACAACCCCTGAATTAATAAGCGAAACATCAAACTGCGGCGGACTGGGGAATCTTGGCGCGGGGTATATGAACCCTGAGGAGATCAAAGAAGCAATCAAACAGATTAGAAGTTTAACAGCTAAGCCCTTCGGTGTGAATTTATTTATTCCAAATGAGAGGGAAGTTCACTTCGATGAAAAAGAATTAACAGCGATGACAGTCCTATTAAATCAATTTGGAAAAGAATTAGGAATTGAAGCTCCGGTCAGCAATCAAGTGAAAAACTACAGGACCCTATATGAGAATCAAATAGAGCAAGTTCTCAGGGAAAGGGTGCCAGTTGCCAGCTTTACCTTTGGAATACCAAATAAAGAGGTAGTGACAGAGCTTAGGAAGAACAGAACAGTTATTGTGGGAACAGCTACAAATGTAAAGGAAGCATGGGAGCTTGAAGAGAGCGGTGTGGACATTATTGTGGCTCAAGGGAGTGAAGCTGGAGGCCATCGTGGAACCTTTCATGAGGAAGATAGCGGATTGGTTGGTTCAATGGCTCTCATTCCTCAAGTAGCTGATGCTGTTCACACACCTGTCGTTGCAGCAGGCGGCATTATGGATGCAAGAGGATTTGCTGCTGCAATGGCTCTAGGTGCAAAAGGCGTTCAGCTTGGAACAGCTTTTCTAACATGCAAGGAGAGTGGAGCAGCAGAGATATATAAGCAAACACTCTTGAATAGCACGGAAGAACAAACAACCTTTACAAAGGCATTTTCAGGGAAACTTGCTCGAGGAATTGGCAATCGATTTATTCATGAGATGGCTGATCAGATGAGCATGCCGTTTCCACTTCAAAATGATCTGACAGCCTCTATCAGAAAGAAAGCTGCCATGCTGAAACAGCCAGAATTCATGTCTCTATGGGCTGGGCAAGGTGTAAGAATGGCGAAGGAAACGACAGTCAAACAATTGATGGAGGAACTTCTGGCAGAAAGATGAAAAAGGAGCAGCCATTTTGGCTACTCCTCATTTTTGTGTATTATTTTTCAGCCAATACTTTCGTAAGAACTGGCACAATTTGTTTCTTACGGGATACAACGCCTTTTAAAAGGGCACTGTTGTTTTCAAGTGTTACATTATAAGCTTCTTCTACTGCTTTTGTTTCGCTGCCAATAGCGATAACAACTGAATCACTGTTAAGGATGTCTGTTAGAACAAAAAGGAATAAATCTAGTCCCTTCTTATTTACTGCATCTGAAAGAATCGATTCAAGTTCATCTTTACGGCTTAATACATCGTTTAAATCAATCGCATTTACTTGTGCAATCTCCGTTTTGAAGCTGCCCATTTGGAATTCTTTTGCATCAAGAGAAATGAGCTCTTCAAGTGTCTTGTCGCTAAGGTCAGCACCTGCTTTTAGCATAGCTAACCCGTACTCCTCTGCATTCACACCAGCGATTTCAGCTAGTTCACGAGCGGCTGCCACGTCTTCTTCCGTACAAGTTGGTGATTTAAATAAAAGGGAATCAGAGATGATAGCAGAAAGCATTAATCCAGCTGTCTCTTTACTAATTTCCACTCCATTTTCTTTATACATTTTTTTCAAAATGGTAGCTGTACATCCAACTGGTTCTGCACGGTAATATAATGGATCGCTTGTCTCAAAGTTTGCGATGCGATGGTGGTCAATTACTTCAAGAATCTTCACATCACGGATGTCATCCGCACTTTGCTGGAATTCATTATGATCCACAAGGATAACTTCACTAACCTCATTAGAAACGGCCTCAACGAAACGAGGTGCCTCTTTTTTGAAGTAATCTAAAGCATAGTTTGTTTCTCCATTTATTTGTCCTAAGCGAATAGGCTCTGCGTCAACGCCTAGTTTCGTTTTTAATTCTGCATAAGCAATGGCTGAACAGATGGAATCTGTGTCAGGGTTTTTATGACCGAATACAAATACTTTTGACATAATCCGTCTCCTTGATTAAATAGAATAGGGCAAAAAAGCCTGTAGTTATTTTACCATATATACAGGATTAGAAAAAATCAACTTTATTTATTCTTCTTAAAAAAACTAAATGGGCTTGAAAACCTTCACTTAGATTTGTTGTTTAATAAACAAAAGGGCAGTAAAGGAGAATATATGTTGAAAAGACGTTTTTTGCATAGGGAAGATTGGAGTAGAATTATTAAAAGAACCTACAAGGAAAAAGAAATCAAAGATAATGATTTTGTGGGTTATATTTCACTTATTCAAATGCATGAGGTATCTCAGCCACTTATAACTAAACATTTAGAACAAGAGATTTGTATTGTTGACAATAATTATTCCTGGTTACAACAATTGCCGTTGAATGAACATTATGCAATTACGACAATGTTTAATGGGGCTGGAGAAATTATTCAATGGTACATAGATATCACATATGAGAATGGTGTAGAAAATAATATGCCTTATATGGATGATTTATTTTTAGATTTAATTGTATTTCCTACTGGTGAAGTGATTCAAAAAGATAAAGATGAATTAGAAGAGGCACTTAACAATAAATGGATTACTCAACAACAATATGACCTTGCTTATAAAACTTTTAATATAGTATTAGAAGAAGTTCAAGGAGGGGAATTTAAATATTTTTCTATGAGTACTAAACACCGAAATTGCTTATTATAAGATGCGGATTATTAATTATTTGTTATCCTATAATGAAACTTTAAAACCACCTACTAGATTAGGTTGTAGGAGGTTTCTAATTTTGAGAATTAGGCTTTTTTCAAAAGGAGTGTTTTTTGTATCAATTGTAAGATGAATACTATTTCAAAAATACTTAGTTGATTGGAGCGTAAGGTGCGAGACTCCTGTGGGAGTAGTGGGACAGGTGAGATCCCGCAGGAGCGCCAGCGACGAGGAGGCTCACCGCCCACCCCACGGAAAGCGAGCAACTGGAGCGGAAATTAACCTCTACGAAAAATATCTTTTGCGAAAAAGGTAAAATGAAACAAATTTATTAAGCCTACCCTTAAAAAGGCTAGTTCAGTATGCCGACTGATATTACTTTTTTTTATATATAAAATAAAGGGGAAGTATAAGCGGTTGGAGAAAGCATAGATAATTAGTTAAGGAGGAGAACAGGTGGGAAGCATCGCTGTTATTTCAGATATTCATGGAAACTTAACTGCATTAGAAGCGGTATTAGAAAAT
This sequence comes from Cytobacillus solani, assembly GCF_001420595.1. GTDB lineage: Bacteria > Bacillota > Bacilli > Bacillales > Cytobacillaceae > Cytobacillus > Cytobacillus solani. The sequence goes on from NZ_LJIX01000006.1 coordinate 344,199, forward strand.
ATTAAAAATCGGGGAATACATACTATCTTTTGTTTAGGTGATTTGATTGGAAAGGGTCCGAATTCACAACGGTCAGTAGAGCGGATTCGTGAAGTTTGTGATGTAGTAATATTGGGGAATTGGGATGACTTTATTCAAAAGCCAGTTGAGTTTGAAGAGGTTGAGTGGCATCAGGATCAGTTAAGTGAGGATTCCCTCGCCTATTTAGGAACACTACCCTTTCACTATGATTTTTATATGAGCGGCAAATATGTTCGTCTTTATCATGCCTCTGCAAAAAGTATTTATCATCGGGTCGTTCCGATGAGGGATTCGTATGAGGAAAAACTAGCCATGTTTGAAAATACAGAGTGGATCGCCGGAAATGAAGAAGGAAAAGTCCCTGATGTCGTTGGGTATGGGGACATTCATGCTGCGTTAATTGAACCTGTTCATCCATATAAAACATTATTCAATTGTGGAAGTGTCGGGAACTCTCTTGATATTCCGCAAGCAACATATGCCATCCTGCATGGTGAATACTTATCAGCTGACCCAGCTCCCTTTTCAATTGAAATTGTTCGTGTCCCTTATGATGTCGAAAAGGAATTAGCGATAGCAGAAGAAATGGGTTTACCGAATTGGGAAGCCTATGCATTTGAGCTGCGCGAAGCCAAATACCGCGGGGCATTTAAGTCCAAGAAATAAGAAAACCCGAGTATTGGCTAGTCCAATATTCGGGAATCATAAGCACTTACACTCGATTAATCTTCGGCGGGATGCGGTCATCCTTCAAGCTCTTGTCATTAATTTTCGGCTCTAAGTGATGAATGAAATTGTTAATATTTGAGCGGTGGAGAAAAATTAACAATAAAAGAAAGATAGAAAATATGAGTTCATATTCGAGACCTGGTGTAAAAAATGAGTAAAACAATAGGGTTAGTCCCACAGTAAGGGAACCGTAAAAAACATACTTAGTAACAAATATAACAAAAATAAAAGCAAGATAAGCGGCTAAAAACATCCAGATGTTCGTCACAAGCAAGACACCTGCAGTTGTCGCGATGGCTTTTCCGCCGCGAAAGCCTGCAAAAATCGGAAAGCAATGGCCGACGACAGCGATAAGTCCCGGCAATAGCGGGTCAATATCTACTTCCAGCAAAGCAGGCAATGATGCAGCAAGCACTCCTTTGCTGACATCAATTAGCAGCACGACGATGGCGGCTTTTTTTCCGAGTACCCTTAATGTGTTCGTTGCTCCTGGATTGTTGCTCCCATGCTCACGAATATCTATATTAAATGCATACTTGCCTACAAGAAGTGCTGTTGGGATGGAACCAAGTAAATAAGCAATTAGAAAAAGTAATAGAGTCATCCTATCATCCTTTTTTATAGTAAGTATATTTTTTCCGAATATGAGAATTGTCTAGCTCCAGCCCCTATCGCCTATTAAACTTCAGGTCTCCTCCGCAACGATTGAGTCAGCATCGGTTCGCTCTCGCTCACCGTGTTTCCTTTATCGAAAGGAAGAACCCTTCCAGTTTGTACGGCGATGATCAAGGTGCTTGCGCTTTTCTGTAAGTTTAGCTTCATTCTATCATGTTATGGGTTAAGTGGGTGCATTAATTAAAATTGGAAGTATAATAGAAAGTAAATATAAGTAATAGAGGTGTACTGATGTTAATAGCCATTATTTTAGTTATTATTTTGACGGCACTTGCAGGTGTATTCACTATTGTTTTTATGAAAAGAGGAGATGAGAATTACGGAAGCTCCTCAAAAAGAAATACAACCAATCTTTCTTTAATATATATTATTGTTACCATCATATCATTCATTGCATTAGGTTTTTATATTTGGTTTAATTGAAGTGGGTAAAAAAGTAATGAAAACTGCGAATAATGTATGATAGAAACGCTTAGGAATAATTATTCTTCCTGGCGTTTTTTACTGTTTGAAAGAGCTGCACAAAAAAATAATAAAAAAGTTAATTTCAGTGTAGGGATACAATCTCTTTTCTTCGTCTATTAAGGTGGAAGCTATAAGAAAGGGGGGGAGAGAGATTAGCGACCAAGTTCTTATCCAAAAAGTGAAGAGCGGCAATGACCATGCCTTTCGCTTACTGGTCGAAAAGTATCGCAATGATTTGTTCCGGACGATTTTTGCCGTGCTAAGAGATCAGAAAGAAGCGGAAGATGCTGCACAAGAAGTGTTTTTAAAGATCTATACCTCTCTCCCCCAATATGAGGATCAAGGCTTTAAAACATGGATAACAAGAATTGCCGTAAATCACGCAATTGATGTTAAAAGAAAACGTGATCGAAGGCAGGAAGACACGCTGGAAATAGTAGAATATGATTTTCAGGGAAGCCAAAGTGAAAGTGTGGAAGCTGAAATCATTAATAAAGAAAGGCGGACTCTTGTGCATAAAAAGCTAAATGAGCTGCCTGCAAATTATCGTCATGTGATCTATGATTTTTATATAGCTGAAAAAAGCTATCAGCAAATGGCTGAGGAACAGAATGTTGGAATCAAAACGATAGAGACGAAGCTTTACCGTGCGCGTCTATGGATGAAAAAGCATTGGAAGGAGGACGACTTTTCATGATGCATTATTCAGAGCAAGAGTGGATGAAATACGTGAAGAATGAGTTGGATAAAGATGTCCGGGAGGATTATGAGAATCATCTTTATAGCTGTGACCAATGTTTGGAAAGTTATCTAATGGCGGTTGAGGCGGAGGAAGATGAGTTACCAATCATTTCAAATGGGGCAGACTTTACTGATCTTGTCATGGCTCAAATTGCGGATGTAAAGATGGAGATAGCGCAGAAGCCGCAGACGGGACAAAAGAAAAAGTCCATCTATCAATCGGCTTTTTTCCATTATTCGATTGCTGCGGCAGTGACGATTCTATTAATGACTACAGGTGTATTTCAGTCAATTACACAATATGCTGAAAATGTGCAGAATCCTAATCTTCAGGAAGAACCATCAATGACACAAGGTCTTGTTGATAAAACCTTTGCATGGATGGATTCCTTAGAAATGAAAAATAAGGAGGCAGGCAGATAACGATGAAAAATCCAATTATTGCCTTTATATTGGCATTTTTTCCAGGTGGAGGGCTGCTCTATTTAGGGAAAGTTTTACGGGGAATTGCTTATATGTTCGGGGAATTTTTCCTGATTTCCGTCTTCCTATTAGCATTTGCAAACGGAGAGGGAGAAGTGGGATTTGCCATTTTTGTATTAGGAGTGATTCTTTATATTATTAATTTAGTTGATACAGGCATCACCGCATCAAAGCTTTTTCAACATAAAAAGGTGCTGGCTGAACCTAGTGCGTCACCGGCGAATGATTTCGAGTATGAAAGATTCCGTACTCTCCTCTTATCATTTATTCCGGGGATTGGCCATTTTCAACTAGGATTAATGAATCGCGGGATGACATTGCTGACTGCATTCCTAGGATTAGGGGTTATGGTACTATTTGTAACGGCATTAACTCATCGTGGCGAATTCCTAGTATTTCTAGCAATCCTGCCTGTTATTTGGGTGTATGGCTTCTTTGATGCCATGCAGCAATTGAATCGCAAGCAGCAAGGAGAAACGCTTGTTGACCGAACAATCCTCGATGATTTCGAAACGAGAAGAGAGGATGGCAAGAAAAGCAAAGCGATTGCGACGTTCTTGTCGATTTTCCCAGGAGCAGGTCATCTATATCTTGGACTGCAGCAACGTGGCATACAACTGATGGCAGCTTTTCTATTCTCGATTTATATATTGGATGTATTGCGATTAGGAATTTTCTTGTTCTTAATTCCTATCATTTGGTTCTATAGCTTCTTTGATGGATTGCAAAAGGCTTCTAAATACGGTGATGAGCCGATGGACGATACACCAATTATTTCATATTTTATTAATCAGCAAAAGTGGATTGGCATCGGGCTAGTCCTGCTTGGATTATATTATTTAACAACAAGCATTTTGCTGCCAGTTATTTCACCGATGATTTATGACATGATAGATATTGATATTAGATATTGGTTTGATCGCTACTTCCAAACAGGTGTTGTTTGTATTCTCTTAATTGGCGGGGGCTTAAAGCTTCTATTTGGCAAACGGGAGAAGAAAGTTGAATTGCAGGATGAGTAGAGTTCTGAACAACGAATTATGCCAGTTATTTAAATATAGAAAGGCGGGATTTTAATGAGGACATGGCGTGTCGGGACGTTTTCTATGGGGGCTTCGCTCCTTTTTCTCGGAATTTTTCTTCTATTATCTCAATTTTTCGGAATGGACCTTATGCACGTAATGATTTCTTGGTGGCCAATCATATTGGTTGTTCTCGGGGTTGAAATATTACTTTTCTTATTTCTATCAAGGCAGGAGAAGCCGTTTTTAAAATATGATTTTCTAAGCATTTTCTTTGTTGGTATTCTTGGTACAGTTGGTATTGGCTTTGCGTTACTTAGTTCAACAGGCATTATGGACAAGATCGATGATGTGCTAAAACGAGAAGAGAGAACGATGGATCTGCCAGCTCTTGAAAAGCAGCTGAGCGAAGGAGTTCAAAGAGTAGTGGTAGAAGATACAGGACACTATCCATTAACGATTGAAGGCACATCAGCGAAAGAAGTCTCGATGTTTGGGACATACAGAGCTTTATTAGGGAAGAAGGAAAAGTTACTATCAAATGCAGAGGAGTATGTATCCATTCAGGAGAAAGGCGATACCCTTTATGTGAAGATAAAAGGTTTACCAAGTGAAACAGCTGGACCTTTTGATAGATATGAGGATATGTCTGCCACACTCCTCATTCCTAATGATGTAAAGCTTGAAGTAAATGGGAATGATAATACAATCACCCTCAAGCCGCGTACGCTTATAAGCGATTGGACCATCGATCAAGCTTCCAACTTGTCTGTTCAGCTTCAGAACAGCAGTGATGTGAAAGTGACAGCAACAGACGTACAAGAATTTCATGGCAATCGTGAAATGTGGAAGATGACAGAAGAAAAGCAGGGCGAGCATCCATATGAAGAGCCTGTCATTAAGCTTGCGACATTCCAAACGGGCAAAGGTGAACATAGCCTTACAATAACGAATAGCTATCAGTTAAGTTTTAGTACTGTTGATTAATAAAAAATAGAAGTGTACCCGGATAAAGATTCGGGTATTTTTCTAGTGAATGGATAGAGTAATTTAGGGTATAATTCACCTTATGGTTAAATTGCATAAAAATTGATAAGTTCAATCCATTTAGTTATGATGTTAAATGATGGGAAAACGGAAATAAAAAACATTAAGATGAATAATAGGATGATGGGCGATGAAAAGAGCAAGAATAATTTATAATCCAACTTCAGGCAGAGAGTTATTTAAGAAGCATTTGCCAGAAGTTTTGCAAAGATTAGAGATCGCGGGATATGAAGCTTCCTGTCATGCAACGACATGTGAAGGGGATGCAACAGAGGCAGCGCGGGTTGCGGTAGAACGCAGGTACGATCTTGTAATTGCAGCAGGTGGAGATGGGACGATCAATGAGGTCGTCAATGGACTTGCTGAACAAGAATATCGTCCGAAGCTTGGAATTATTCCTACTGGAACAACAAACGACTTTGCGAGAGCTCTTCATATACCGAGGGATGTTGTAGCAGCCACAGAAATTATTGTTCAGGGAGACACGATTCCTGTTGATATTGGACGCATTAATGACAAATACTTTATTAATATTGCTGGCGGCGGCCGGCTGACAGAATTAACATACGAAGTGCCAAGCAAGCTGAAAACTATGATCGGCCAGCTCGCTTATTATTTAAAGGGAATTGAAATGCTTCCATCCATCCGTTCGACAGAAGTAAGTATTGAATATGATGGAAAGCTATTTGAAGGAGAGGCGATGCTTTTCCTCGTTGGCTTAACGAACTCTGTCGGAGGATTTGAAAAACTAGCACCCGATTCATCGATCAATGATGGGCTATTCTCTTTATTGATATTGAAGAAGACAAACCTTGCCGATTTTATTCGTATAGCTACATTAGCGATACGCGGAGAGCATGTAAATGATCCACATGTTATCTACACCCAGGCAAACCGGATTAAAGTACATTCAAAAGAAAAGGTTCAGCTCAATTTGGACGGTGAATTTGGCGGACTGCTGCCTGCAGAATTTGTTAATTTGTACAGGCACCTAAATGTCTTCGTTCCAATAAATAAAATTCGTGAACAAGATTTACCTGATGAATGGAGAAAAGAAGAGGCTCGCTCTGAATAGGAGTGGGCTTTTTATTTGTAAGAAAACATATATTTTTTTGCGATTTCAAAGGGATTCTTGCAGAAACCGAAGACTATTTACGAAAAAACTGGCTTTGTAAGTAATATTTAAGATATTTTTGCAAAAAGGAGACTTTATTTTGCAAAAACCTAATTAATTTTGCATAAAATAGATTATTTTTGCAAAAAGTCGACGCTTTTTGCAAATGCTTGAATATATTTGCAAATGACATAAAGCTTCTAATAACAGCATTTCGTATTCCTGCCCAATTTGTGATACACTTTCTCTAGTCATTCACAAGCAAAGGAAGAAAATAATGAATAAAACAATACCCGTACAAAAAAATGATTATATAGATGTTGTCTTTGAAGATTTAACCCATGAAGGAGCAGGCGTAGCGAAGGTTGACGGCTATCCATTGTTTGTGCCAAATGGCCTTCCTGGGGAAAAAGCAAGGATAAAGGTGATAAAGGCAAATAAGGGGTACGGCTTTGGCCGGTTAATTGAAACGTACGTAGAAAGTCCTTATCGAGTAGAAGCCCCCTGTCCTATTTACAAGGAATGCGGTGGCTGCCAGCTCCAGCATTTAAGCTATGAGGGACAGCTGAAAGCAAAGGAAAAGCAAGTGCGAGATGTGTTAACCCGTATTGGCAAGCTTGAGAACGTGAAGGTTCATCCAGTGCTTGGCATGCAGGACCCATGGCGTTACCGAAATAAAGCGCAAGTTCCTGTTGGAGAGCATGAAGGCGGATTAATCGGTGGATTCTATCAGCAGCGCACCCATCAAATTATCGACATGAAGGAATGCATCATCCAACAGGAAAAAAATGATGAAGTCGTACAAGCGGTGAAAGAAATTTGCAGCCGTTATGGTGTCCGTGCCTATGATGAAAGCAGGAATAAAGGCGACCTGCGTCATATCATGGCACGCTACGGACTTGTTACAGGGGAAGTGATGATTGTCCTTGTTACAAGAACAAAGGATTTGCCTCATAAAAATAAGATCATCGAAGAAATCGTTTCCTGCATTAAAGGAGTGAAATCGATTTGCCAAAATGTCAATTCGAAAAAAACGAATGTCATTTTTGGTGACAAAACAAATGTCCTCTGGGGAGAAGAAGTCATTTACGATTTCATCGGCAACATAAAATTCGCTATTTCTGCGCGATCTTTCTACCAGGTCAATCCAGAGCAGACAAAAGTATTATACGAAAAAGCACTGGAATACGCTGACCTAAACGGAGAAGAAAATGTCATCGACGCCTACTGCGGAATCGGCACGATTTCCCTATTCCTCGCCCAAAAAGCAAAAAAAGTATTCGGTGTTGAAATTGTACCAGAGGCCATTGAAGATGCAAAAAGAAATGCAGAACTTAATGCCATTACAAATACAGAGTTTGCTGTGGGAGAAGCAGAAACCGTCATTCCTAAATGGTACAGTGAAGGCAATAGTGCAGACGTACTAGTCGTTGACCCGCCGCGAAAAGGCTGCGATGAAGCCCTTTTGCAAACGATTATTGATATGAAGCCTAAAAAGGTTGTTTATGTCAGCTGTAATCCAGGGACATTGGCAAGGGATTTGCGGATATTGGAAGATGGCGGGTATCAAACGATTGAGGTACAGCCGGTGGACATGTTTCCGATGACGATGCACGTGGAGTGTGTAGCACAACTCATTTTAAAGAAAGGCAGCTAACCCTCTGGGCGGTTGCCTTTTGACGATCCGTCTACCGGAATAACAAAATAATTTCGGCTCGATCCCCGGATAAAAAAAGCGGTCTCCATTTGGTTAAATGGAAATCGCCTTTTTATTGGTGTAAAGTTTTAAACATACAATTAAACGAATACAACCGGAATAATACTTTTGTAGATTGAAAAAACAAGTGGTTATCTTTTTTTCTCTTAAGGCCTTGGAGGTCTAACTTTAGAACTTTCAGTCTTATCGGTAAGCTTTTGGCCAGCTAAATGAGCAAGCAGGTCGCGTATTTCTTCTAGATTAGGAAGTGGAATTCCTAGCTTTTCTAGCTGTGTGATAGCTTCATCGTTTGTCATGGCACCGGCTATTACTTTTTCCAAAATCTCCTTTGCTTTTGCCTGTGTTTCCGCATCTATATTCGTGAATTTTTCGGTTCCTTTTTCTTGTTTCGGAAGGTTAATTCTTTGTTTCCTAATCTCTAATGCTTCTCCTGATGTCAACTTATTCCTTTTTAATTGTTCAGCAATGGCTTCTAATTTTTCCTTTGTAGCTGGATCTAAATTAGCAAGAAATACATCTTTATCCACTTCTTCAGGGAAAGTAATTTTGAGTGCTTTAAGCTCATCCTTAATCTTTTGAATCCTTTCTTGCGTTAAAGTATCCGATACATCTTTTGCAGATTGCTTCACTTTATCGTTTTCCTGAGTAGCCGCCGCAAATGCCGATACTCCCATCCCACCAACAATCCCAACTGATAATACCCCTGTCAGGATGCAGCCAATTAACTTCTTTTTGTTCATTGTATCATCCTCCTATTATTATAATTAGGTCCTTTCCACTTTCTTAAATCTATAGAGAATAGGAATAACCTAGTGAAAAACACAACCATCATTATCTTTATTCAAGGAAAATAGAAAAGAACATTCAATGATACTTTTGCAAAATCCTTTTTCCTCCTCTATCAGCTTTTCTAATTTGTAATTCAGATATTCAGCATTCATTAAGGGGGGAGTGAAGCAAGTTTAAGTCTTATTGTTCTTAATAGTGAACGCAATGTTAATTTTAACGATTTTTTTATAAAAACACAACCATACTCTATCCAAGAATTAGAAATTAATGGGGTAATTAGCATTAAGTAAATCTAGTGTTGAAAATTGGCGTTACAAATCAAGAAAAAGCGCCTGATAAGAAAGAAATAAGTCTTTCTGACTATATACGACTTGTGTGTTCTTAATAAAGAAAAAAACATTCGTTTTAATGTTTTTATTTTCGGAATATTGTTGTATAATTCAATTAAATGAAACGAATTTACGTTCATTTCATTTTTTTGACCATTGTGTTCTTTATGAAGAACAATTGGAGGTGTGAGAATTATTGTAACTGGTAAATAAAAAATGAAGGGGAGGCTGAAAACTTTTGCATCAAATCTCTTCATTCTTTAACTTTAGAGAATGAAATAGATTCTAATTCTTAGGGAAGTGAATAGATTAATAGTGTTCGTCAAAACGGACAAAAGAGGAGAAGGAGGAAGTCAATTGGGGAAAAGAAAGTTTACAAAGCTATTTAGTAGTATTCTAGCTTTTATTATGGTTTTATCACTAGTAATGCCTGTATCGGCGACAGAAACAGAAACGGGAACAAAAACTACCGAGCAGAAAGCATTCAAGCAACAGCAACAGAGTGAAAGAAACATGCTGCTAAAGGCAGCAATCGCAGAACAACTGGAGGCCTCTGAAGGGTTACCACAGCTGCATAAAGATTTACAGGATAAATCAGGTGCTGAAAAGATTCCAGTTATCATTCACCTATCGGAAAAGCCTGTAGCACTAGAAAAAGGGATTGGAGAGCTAAAAGGAAAAACACTATCAAACTCACAGCTTTCACAAATCCGCAGTAAAATAACGAGACAGCAAGCATCTGTCGATAGAGAAATGAGAGTTAAGGGCATCTCATTTGATAAAGGCTTTGCCTATGATACTGTTCTTAACGGCTTTGCTGCCAAAGTAAAAGCGGATGACCTCAAAAAACTTCTAGAAATTACAGGTATTACATTAGTAGAACCAGATGCAATCGTTCATGCATTAGATGATAAGAAGCCAATGGATTCATCATCTGACCTTGAAAAGGTAGTAGATTATGAGGCAAAGATGAATACAAGCATCTCCTTCCTAGGGATTGAGAAGCTTTGGGATAAGGGGTACAAAGGAAAGGGAATCAAAGTTGCTGTACTTGATACAGGGATAGATCCGGACCACCCAGAATTCCAAGGAATTTATAAGGGTGGAAAAAACTTTATTCCGAATAGCTCTACTTATACTCGCGAACGAGCAGATGATGATGCACGTGAAACTTCACCGAAAGAGCGCCCGGCTAACCAGCCAGAATTTAATGCACAGGGTCGTGCCTTCTATACGGATCACGGCACACACGTTGCAGGAACAATTGCTGCTATTGGTGCCAATGAATATGGAATTAAAGGAATTGCCCCTGAAATCGACCTATATGCTTACCGCGTACTTGGAGCATATGGAAGCGGATCGTCGTCAGGAATTATCGCAGCCATCGAACATGCAGTTAATGAAAAAATGAATGTTATTAACCTTTCACTTGGTGGTGGCCCTAACTCAGAAACGGACGGAGGATCATTTGCGATTAACAATGCCATGATGGCTGGAGTGATCTCTGTCATCGCAACAGGTAACGATGGACCAAACCGTGGGACAATGGGAACTCCATCAACAGCTCGTCTTGGAATTGCGGTTGGAAACTCGACAAATCCAGAAACGCAATACAATGGGGAAGTAACGGTTAAAGTTGGTAACGACTATAGCTTTGCTAAACAATTGAAGTTCATGGGTACAACATTTGGACAAGAGTTACAGAATCAATTAGCTGGAGAGTTTGAGCTTGTTGCTATCCCAGGAGTAGGTAATAAGGCTGACTTTAACGGCATTGATGTAGAAGGAAAGGTTGCTCTCATCGCCCGTGGGGATATTGCATTCGTTGATAAAATTGCCAATGCAAAGGAAAACGGTGCAGTCGCAACAATTATTCATAACTCCTCAGGTGGAACGAATGCACCAGGCGTATCAGATGTATTTTTAGGTGATTCATTTGCATTCATTCCGTCAATCGATATGTCTACAACAGATGGAACGGCTATTCGTGAGGCACTTAAGGCAGGAAAAGGTACTGTCACATTCGGTAACTTCGACCAGGAGCGCTCTGAAGGTGATGAAGTCAATGATTCTAGTTCACGTGGCCCGTCCACACCGAACTTTGATATTAAACCAGATGTAACAGCACCTGGAACGAATATCATGTCTTCTGTACCAGCTTACAAATGGGATTTCCCTGAAGCAAGCTATGAAGAATCTTATGATCGTTCTACAGGAACGTCAATGGCAACACCACATATCGCTGGAATTGCCGCACTAATCAAACAAGCTAACCCAACTTGGGATGCGTTTGATGTAAAAGTAGCCCTTTCTAATACTGCAAACATCCTAGATACAAGCAAATATGATGTCTTTTCACAAGGGGCAGGACGTGTGGATGCCTATGCTGCAGCATTCCCAAGTGTACTTGCTTATGCAGAGGATGAAGCTGTGCTTGATGCAAGCGGTGAAATTGTGCCAAACCTGAAAGGAACCGTGACATTTGGTCCGCAAAAACTGGACAATGACATTTCAGTTACGAAGCAAATTCGTGTGAAAGACCTTAAAGGAGCGGGTGGAAACTTCAGTGTGGAGGTGAACGTAACAAAGTCATTTGCTGATGCAGCATTATCAATTGACAAGTCGTCCTTTACATTAGCGCCAAATGGCGAACAGCTATTAAACGTAACATTAACAGCTTCGCAAAACGCTGCAGCAAAAGCGGGAGACGAATACTTAGGCTATATCCATGTTAACGGTGGCGAAAATCATGTATCCTTGCCATTTGCTGCTGACTTTGGCGGAGCACCAGCCGTTGAAATAAAAGATATGAGAATTACAGAAACAGATCTATCCTTTAATGGGGACGGAATAAAAGATTCTGCTATGCTTTACTTCACCATTACAGGAGATGTCCTAGCTAACTATATTGAAATTTGGGATATTCAAAATCCTGAGGGCGGAGAATATGGCGATGGCTATATTGGCTACTTACATGCAGCTAACTCATTAGGCGCAGGCTCTTATCAATTAGGCATCAATGGACAATATCGTCCTTGGGGAGGAACTGGGGCAGAAAACATTCCTGATGGACTTTATACAATTGACTATAATGCACAGGCAGCATCAGGAAACGTACTCAGTGATTATGTTGGCCCAATTATTGTAAAATCAACAAAACCTGAAATTGAGGGTAAAGTGGCAGAGAATAAATTGACCGGCCAAGTAACAGATAAGTACATTGACTACAATGATGTCCTAAAACCGTATGGGCTTCATTACGACCTCAATACAAAACTTAAGGCTTCTTATGTCATCACAAAAGATGGTAAGGCGGGCACGGCAGTACCATTAACATTAAACCAAGACGGTTCATTTGAAATCGAACTAACTGAAGAAGCAGAAACAGTTACAGTAAATGTAGAAGATGCTTCTGGAAACAAAGGCAAAGCAGACTTCACTGTAGATGCAGCTGAAATCAGCCTATCAGTAGACAAATCAGATGTAACAATTGAAAAAGGTAAAAACGCAACAGTAAAAGTAACACAAACAACGAAAGATGGCGACCAATCAAAGGATGAAGATGTGACAGCTAAAGCTACTTATACAGTGGCAGATGAAGCAATTGCATCAGCAGAAGCTGGTGTCATTACTGCAAAAGCTGCGGGTAAAACAACTGTTACAGTCTCATATGGCAAAAACGAAGTGAAAGTAGCTGTTACTGTTGTTGATGGAGAGCCAGGTTCAGAGCCAGAAATTAGCCTATCCGTCGATAAATCAGCAGTAACGATTAAAGAAGGCCAAACGGAGGCGATTAAAGTAACCCAAACAACGAAGGATGGCGACGAAGTTACTGAAGAAGATGTAACAGCTAAAGCCACATATTCAGTAGCCGATGAGTCAATCGCAACTGCAGAAGCAGGGGTCATTAAGGCGAAAGCTACTGGTGAAACAACGGTTACAATTACTTACGGCAAAAACTCCGCAACGGTAGCCGTGACAGTGGTTAAAGGTGAACCTGAACCAGAAAAAACTGTTAGCCTGAAGGCTGAAAAGAACTACATTCTCATTAATGAAGGCGAGACAGGCAGTGTGAAAATCACAGAAGTAACAACAATTGGTGATGAAACAACTGAAGAAGATGTAACAGCCAAAGCTACCTATAAAGTCGCCAACGAAAAGGTTGCAACGGTTAAGGATGGTGTTATCTTGGGTAAGGCAGCTGGGATTACAGATATAACTGTCACATACGGTGAGAACACAGTGACAATAACGGCTGCCGTTGCACAAGCTGGCGGAGATAGACCGACTAGACCTTTACCATAAGTAGCAATAGGGCATAAACATTCAGAACATTCAGCCTTGTAAAATGACTTAAAATAGAAGAAGAGTCTGCATTTCCATCGCTGGCTCTTCTTTCTTTTTTTTAAAAGCAGGAGAACTGTAATTTGGATTCAAGTCAGTAGCTATTAACTAATATACAAATATGAAAATAATTAATAGTTTTTCCCATTTATTAATTATATGTTTGTATGATATTATTTTTTTAAAAAAGAAGAGGTTTATCATATGAATACATCATTCGTTCCGACAGAAACAACTAAAACAAAAGCCTTAGTCATTAATGCACTTTTCATTGCATTAACTTTGGTAGCCACGATGTTCATTAACATAAAGCTCCCAATTATGGGGAACGGTGGTCTAATCCATCTGGGCAACGTGCCACTATTCATAGCAGCTTTGGTTTACGGAAAAAAAACAGGTGCTATAGCAGGTGCCTTTGGAATGGCATTCTTTGATCTTATATCTGGCTGGGCAGTATGGGCACCATTTACATTTATCATTGTTGGTTTAATGGGCTTTTTAGCTGGATTTATTTCCGAAAAAGCACCTGGCAAAAGAGTCCTAGTTAACTCTTTAGCAGTTGCAGCTGCACTTATAATAAAAGTTGTTGGCTACTATTTTACCGAAGTAATTATTTATGGTAACTGGGTACTTCCATTTGGTTCTATTCCCGGAAACATTATGCAGGTCGTAATAGCAGGTATAATTGTAGTTCCTCTTGTAGGACGCTTAAAGAAATTTGCATAACAGATAACAAAATAAAAAAAGATGGTTATTATAAGAATTTCCAGCAATAAAAATGAAAAGAGAGAGATTTAAAATGGTTCAGTTTCTAATAAACTGAGCCATTTTATTTTTAGGAAAATAAAATATTTACCTATGATGCTCAATTGACCTACGCATCTGCTCGAATACGTTAAAGGAATTAGAAGTAAAAGGGTAATATAATTTGGAATGAAAAATATAATATCAAGTACCACAAATAAATAGTAACATGCTTAAAATAAGCAAGAGCCATTCTATGGTACAGTTTCTTATTCCTATCACTACCTTTAGTCTCATAGAACCGTCCTATGAGACAATTTCCTTTTCCTATTACTATCTTTTGTCTTGCAGAACCATTCTATGAGGCAGTTTCAATAATCTTGTCTATTTCCTTTTATACGAAATTTAGGTAAACTAAATTTCATATTCTCTTAGAAAAGAAGGTTTAACTATTGTCAAGCGAAAATAACAAGTACCAAAATCAATCATTGTTTAGTATTACATGGCCGTTATTTATTGAAATTTCTCTGCATATGAGTGTTGGGATTATTGCGACATTAATTTTAAGTGGATATTCGGATAAGGCTGTTGCGGGTGTTGGGGTAGCTAATCAGATTATTAATATCTTTATCTTAATTTTTAATGTAACTGTCATTGGGGCAATGATTTTAATTGGTCAAAATTTAGGTGCAAACCAATTGAAACGGGCACGCCAGCTTGCGCGTTCCGCTTTTGGTATAAATTTATGGGTTGGCGTCGTGATGACTGTTGTTGTTGTATTGTTTGGTGATGTGTTTTTACGATTTTACGGGTTAAGTGGGGAGATTTATGATTTTGCTCTTACATTTCTAACCATTACAGGCTGCTCGCTCGTACTTGAAGCTATTTCCCTTGCATTGAGTGCTGTTTTACGCAGCTATGGTCATACAAAAGAAGCAATGGTTATGACGGTCATGATGAATATTATAAGTGTTACAGGTTACTTTATTGCAATTAAAGGCTGGTTTGGTATACCAGTAACAGGGGTTGCAGGCGTTTCGTATTCTATCATTATTGCGAGGATATTTCTCGTTCTAGCTTTGCTTTACTTTGTTTATAAAATTTTATATTTAAAGTTTTCTATAAAAGATATTTTTTCTATTAGTAAAACAGATACTAAGGAAATCTTTCACATCGGGATTCCTTCAGCTGGAGAAAATCTTTCCTACCAGCTTTCGCAAATTGTGATCACAAGCTTTGTTGCCATGATTGGAGACGATGCGCTGGCGGCTCGTGTGTATATTATTAATCTTTCTATGCTCTGCTATTTATTCACCATGGCGATTGCACAAGGGACTCAGCTGCTGATTGCGCGTTATATTGGAGCGAAGGACTATGATAGAACCTTAAAACGAGGACTTAAGACATTAAAAATATCGATGGTTGTTTCGTTAGTTGTGTCGCTAGCAATTGCCCTTACTGGCGAGCCAGTATTAGCCGTGTTTACAGACGAATCTAGCATTATTTCGATTGGACTCCCTGTTCTCTGGGCCATTGTATTTATTGAACCTGGACGTGCGATGAATATTGTATTGATGGGGTCTTTAAAATCTGTCGGCGACGTTCGTTTCCCTGTTGTTATAGGCATTATTTGCATGTGGGGAGTCGCGGTCATATTTAGCTACCTTTTCGGAATTATCTTTGGATTAGGGTTACTTGGAATTTGGATAGCTCAAGGTTTTGATGAATGGATTCGTGGAATCTTTGCGCTAAGACGCTGGTTATCTAAGCCATGGTTAAAGAAAAAGGCAGCAAAGTATGAAATGGCAACAGATAGAGGATTATAAGGCAATTGAGAAAAGTGGGCGAGTCACGATAAAAAGATTCGTCCACTTTTTTTTGCTTTGATTAAAAAAGCCCAAAAGGGCAATTCTTATCTTTCACAGGCATAATTATCTTTATCTCTGTCCATTTTAGACTGATAAGCTGGATGATCAGAGGAAACACCATTTGGATATACTTGTCTAAGTTCTGTACAATTTGAAAAGTACTCGCTTCCTCCACTTGAAGAAGTTGTGCTAGTGGATGATTCATTAGCATTAGAACTAGCTGTTGATGTATTCATACTTGCAAGCTGATCCTTTAAGCTGCTTACCTCATTTTCTAGCGATTTATTTTTAGATTCCAGCTCTGTGATATGTTTGTTTAGATTCGTTTTTTCAGCTTCCGCACTTTCAACAGCTGAAACCTTAGTTGACATCTCTTTCATTCTTTATTTAGTTTTTCATTTTGTTTTGATAGCTTATCGTTTTTTAACTTTAGTTCTTTATGAAGATAATGGCGGATATAATCGTAAAGACGGCCAATATATTGAAGATGACGGCCAAAATACTCGAAAGAACGGCCAATATTTTGAGGATGACGGCCAATATCCACAAAAGCATGGCGAATATATTAGTTTCTTCATAAGACTTTCAAACTCGTTTGATTTGCTTGTCTAAACTCCATATTCAAATAACTCAAAACAATGCTATAATACGAGTTGAGAATATTGCTTGACCAATTGAATCTTACATAGCTAGTAGGTGCCTTGTCGTTGGATAAGGTTAAAAGGGAAGCCGGTGTGAATCCGGCGCGGTCCCGCCACTGTTATTCGGGGATAACCTCGCAGTACCACTGTTCCAGATATGGAATGGGAAGGAGAGGAAGTCATGTTACCCGTAAGCCAGGAAACCTGCCTATTTAGCTTGCCAACGAAATCCTTCGTGGAAAAGGATAGGCTTAATCAGTATAAATTTATTTTATTTGTCTGGTTTTCGCATGCCTTGTTTCCGAATGGAAGCAGGGCTTTTTTCGTTGTTCAGGACAAGACTTCAAGATATCAAGCTCATCTCGAACCATAAATGAAGGGAAGAGGAATGGGTATGAAAAAGTTTTTGGCATTACTATTGACCATGCTAGTAGCGATGACTATCAGTGCTTGTGGGTCAGGAGATGATAGGGCAGAAAAGGACAGCTCTGCTCAAAAAGCATCGTCAGAAGTTGAAAATAACGGAAGTTCCGAAAACGAAACAAGTGAGAAAGCAACGGTCTACCCGCTTACAGTGAAGGATGCAACGGGTCTGGAATTAACTTTTGAAAAAGCACCTGAGCGTATTGTTTCCACTTCTCCGTCAGAGACGGAAATTCTGTTTGCTTTAGGCCTGGGCGATAAAATCTACGGAGTCTCAGATTTTGATGATTACCCTAAAGAAGCGTTAACAAAGCCGAAAGTTGGAGGGGTAACAAAGCCGAATGAGGAAGCAATTATCGCGGCCGATCCAGATCTAGTGATAGGCGGCATTTCAATGAAAGATGATATTGTCGAGAAATTTCGTGGGTTAAGTCTTCCTTTATATAAAACGGAGCCGAAAAAGATAGACGATATTTTAAACAATATTATCCAGATTGGCGTCATTACAGACACGCAGCAAAAAGCAGAAGAGCTAGTGGCACAAATGAAGGAAGATATTAAAACAGTAACAGAAGCAGCTGCAACTATTAAAGAAGAAGATAAGAAAAAAGTATATATCGAATTTTCCCCAGGCTGGACGGTGGGCAAGGGTGAATTTATGGATGAATTGATTACGATGGCCGGAGGAGTAAATATTGCCTCAGATTTGGAAGGCTGGAACGCAATCAATGAAGAAAAAATCATCCAGGATAACCCAGATGTGATTTTGTATACTGCTGGTACTGTTGATGATAAGTCTGGCAAACCGCTAGAAGAACTAATTACATCAAGAAATGGTTGGGAGAAGATTACAGCCATTCAAGACAGCAGCTTGACAGGAATAGAAGGGAATATAATGTCTAGACCTGGTCCGAGAATAACAGATGCACTTACACAAATGGCTGAGGCCATTTATCCGGATTTGTTTAAGAAATGAAAAGAAGATTAGCACTATGGGGGGGAGCGGGTTTCGTTCTCCTTCTTCTTTCAGTGGTTGTTAGTTTGTCACTTGGATCAGCCAATCTGCCTCTTTCGCATGTGTGGGGAATTATACTACACCAGCTTCCATTTTTAGAAGATGTCATAGAGACAAACTGGGCGGCCTCATCGGAGCAAATTATTCTAAAAGTTCGTTTGCCGCGGGTGTTTCTTGCTATCCTTGTTGGAGCGTGTTTATCACTTGCTGGGGCTGGTTTTCAAGGAGTATTGCGCAATCCGTTAGCTGACCCGTATACGCTTGGGGTAGCATCTGGTTCAGCAGTAGGTGCAGCTTTCTTAATTTTATTCGGGTTTCATACAATTTTATTTGGTACTTGGACCATCCCGCTTGTTGCATTTGTGACCGGGCTAATCAGTTTGCTTGTTGTGCTCCGATTAGCCAATGTACAAGGAAAGTATAAATTAGAAACCATCATTTTATCTGGTGTTGTTGTTTCTGCTTTTTTAGGTGCCATTGTTTCCTTTATGGTGTCCATGTCCGATCAGGTGGTGAATGAAATCGTCTTTTGGCTAATGGGGAGTTTAGCTCTTAGAGGCTGGTCATTTACCTTTGTGCTCATGCCTTATTTAGCCATTGGGATTGTCGTGTTGCTATCATATGGACGAACATTAAATTTATTCGCATTAGGAGAGAGACAGGCTGCGCATTTAGGTGTCAATATTAAGCGTACACGGCTAGTTGTATTGATCGTTTCCACCTTAATTACTGCTGCTGCAGTATCGATCGTTGGGACGATTGGCTTTGTCGGACTTGTTGTCCCGCATTTAGTGAGATTAATAGTTGGACCAGATTACCGACTATTACTCCCCTTGACAGTGATCTTCGGTGCAATATACGTGCTTTGGGCTGATACAATTGCCCGTACATTACTTAGCCCGACGGAGATTCCACTCGGGGTTGTGACCGCCGTTCTTGGTGCACCATTCTTTGCATACTTGCTTCGTAGAAACAAGCAAATGTCAGGGGGGAATTGATGGATGATTATTGAAGTCGATAGGCTGAGTAAACGGTTTGACAACCAGTCAGTGCTTGAGGAAATTAGCTTTTCAGTTAAACGTGGAGAATGCCTGGGGATTATTGGACCGAATGGAAGCGGAAAGTCCACGTTACTAAAGCTATTGTCAGGTGTGGAAACTTCAATGACTGGAAAAATTGAAATTAATCGGAAACCGATTGAACAATATACTCGAAAAGAACTAGCCAAATGGATGGCTGTCTTGCAGCAGGAATCTCTGCCTCCGATTGGATTTACAGTTAGAGAAGTAATCGAGATGGGACGATTTCCTTTTCAAAATTGGCTTGGAGAAGAAACAACAGACATTGATCGGCTTATCGATGCGATTCTCGATAAAATGGGGCTGAATGATTTGAGTGATCGCCAACTTGAAAACTTAAGCGGCGGAGAGCGGCAGCGAGTAGCCCTTGGTAAGACAATGGCACAGCAGCCAAAGCTCTTGATGCTTGACGAACCAACCACCTATCTCGATATAGGCCATCAAGTACTCTTAATGGATCGGATTCGGGAATGGCAGCTGGAGGATGATTTGACAGTTATTTCGGTTCTGCATGATTTAAATTTAGCTGCCCTCTATTGTGATCGATTGTTGCTTTTACATAATGGGAGAGTTGTAGCAACTGGATCTCCAGAGGATATCATTCGAACTGATTTGATTGAGGAAGTATATGGTACTGCACCTATAGTGATGCAACACCCTGTTTATGGATTACCGCAAATTATCCTTCAGGGGGATAGTATTAGCCAGCGGAAGGACCCTGCAAAGAAGAGAGTAGGAAAGCTGGAGATCATCCAATAATTGTCCGATACATTGGAAGTTGTACAAGTGAGCTTCGAATTTTTCTAATAGTTATGCGTTTTATAGATAAGAGGAGGGATTTGTATGAGTAAACCAAGTAAGGAACGAGGATTAACACTTATTTACACAGGAGATGGCAAAGGAAAAACTACGGCATCGATAGGGCTTGCCGTAAGGGCATATGGTCGGGGGAAACGAGTGCTAATGATTCAATTTATTAAATCTCCCCAGCGTACGTATGGGGAGAAACTTGTTTTTGATAAGCTAGGAATTGAAATGATCCAAAAAGGGATTGGATTTACTTGGACAAAGACGCCTGAAGAGCATCGTGCTGCACTTAAAGATGCATGGACATATACGAAGGAGCGAGTGATGGCAGGTGAGCATGATCTTGTCATCTTAGATGAAATCAATAACGCACTGGCAATCAATAGTTTTCCCATTGACGATGTGCTGCCACTTCAAGAAGTACTTGATCTCATTTCACAACGCCCACAAGGGATGCATCTTGTTCTTACGGGAAGAAACGCAAATTCAAAGCTCATTGAAGCGGCTGATCTTGTTTCAGACGTGACTGTATCAAAGCATTATTATGATGAGGGAATACCAGCTGTTATGGGTATAGAGCTTTGAGATAAAGTGATAAAAAGAAGCGTATAAAAAAGAAAGGGGAGAACCGTTCTGATGAGAATTGTATCATTATGTCCAAGTAATACCGAGCTTCTCGGATTTATGGGGTTGACTTCAAATATCGTAGGTGTGGATAACTATTCAGACTGGCCTTTACAGATTAATAGTTTGCCTCGACTAGGTTCTGATTTAGATATCGACATGGCTGCTGTTGAAGCTCTTCAGCCAGATTTAGTTCTTGCTTCATTATCGGTGCCTGGCATGGAGAATAACATCGCGGGCCTCCAGGAGAGGGGACTGCCTTTTATCACGCTTAATCCAAAGAGCTTGGCTGATATTGGGGATAATATGCTTGAGGTGGGGAAAGCAACAGGACAAGAAGCGATTGGGGAGGCAGCATCCCATAAATATAATGGATTGTTGGAGACGTATAAGGAGTTTGGACGGAAGGTTGAGGAACGGCCGCGGTTATATTGGGAATGGTGGCCCAAGCCTGTATTCACTCCGGGTGGGACGAATTGGTTAACGGAAATCAGTCATATAGCTGGTGGTTATAATGTATTCGCAGACAACGAGCGGGCAAGTGTTAAGACGGATTGGGAGGATGTACGCAAGCGTAATCCTGATTATATTTTGATGGCGTGGGTTGGTGTAAAGGAAAAACAAATGAAACCGAGATTGCTTAAACAACGGCCCGATTGGCCCGAAATGAAGGCAATCAAGGATGAGAAGATAATTGTAATGGAGGAATCCCTTTATTGCAGACCATCTCCACGACTATTACTCGGTATACAAAAACTAGGTGTTTTGCTTCATCCGGACCTTTTTCCTGCCTATGATGAGCAGAAAGCAGAGGAATGGTTATGTCCATCAATCGAATTGTAGTAGCAGGAACGGGGAGTGGTGTTGGGAAAACGACTGTAGCTATCGGCCTAATGGCAGCTTATAAAGCGCAGGGTTATACGGTGCAAGGGTTTAAATGCGGCCCTGATTATATCGATCCGACTTATCAAACCGCAGTGACAGGTAGAAAATCTCGAAATTTAGACAGCTGGATGTGCAGTTCCTTAGCAGTAAAGGAGATTTTTTTACGGGGGTGTCAAGGAGCGGATGTGGCTATTATCGAAGGGGTAATGGGGTTATTTGATGGGAAGGACCCGCTTTCTGATACAGGGAGTGCTGCGGAAATTGCCATGATTACTAATAGCCCAGTGCTGCTTGTAGTT
Source organism: Cytobacillus solani (assembly GCF_001420595.1). Taxonomy (GTDB): domain Bacteria; phylum Bacillota; class Bacilli; order Bacillales; family Cytobacillaceae; genus Cytobacillus; species Cytobacillus solani. The sequence goes on from NZ_LJIX01000006.1 coordinate 366,060, forward strand.
GATTGCGGCGGGATGGCACGAAGCGCAGCTGCAATAGTGAAGGGCTTTCAAACGTTATCCCCCTCTGTTAGTATTTGTGGGGTTGTGGCGAACCGTGTGGGAAGTGCGGGTCATTACGAGTTAATTCGGAAAGCGGTAGAATCAGAATGCGGAATTCCTGTTATTGGCTATCTATCAAAGGATGATCGGCTTCGCATGCCAGAGCGTCATCTTGGACTTGTTCCTTCCATTGAACGCGGAGAACTTACGCCTTTCTTCGACTTACTCTCAGAAACAATTCAAAAGAACTTCGACTTGGATCGTCTATATCAAATAATGGGCACAGAAACCATGGAATCCCCGCATATTTTGTTTGGAACACTGAAGCAAGAGAGTCAAGTAAGAATGGCTGTTGCATTGGATGAAGCATTTCATTTCTACTACCCCGAAAATTTAGAGCTGTTAGAGCACTATGGAGCGGAGCTCGTCTTTTTCTCCCCGCTTAAAGGGGAACAGGTCCCTCCAGATGTACATGGTCTATATATTGGTGGTGGATTTCCGGAGGAATTTGCAGCAGCTTTATCAGTGCAAAATGATGTCCTCCTATCTGTTCGGGAGGCTATCCAAAGTGGGATGCCTACGGTAGCAGAATGCGGCGGATTCATGTTCTTGTCCGAATCGATTGAAACGGTTGGCGGAGAGGAATATCCGATGGTTGGCATGATTCCTGGCAGGGTGAAGATGCGTACGAAGCTTGCCGCACTTGGTTATCGGGATGTAACGGGAATGGACAAGAATTACTTAATTGGACCGAATGACCGGGCAAGAGGACATGAGTTTCATTACTCAACTTTCGAGTCATCTCAGGAATTTACTTCAGCATATACTACAACTGGGTCAAGAGGGACAAAGCAAGAAGGCTTCTTATTAAATAATCTTGTAGCCGGCTATACACATATCCATTTTGGTTCCGCGCCAGAACTCGTACAGCGCTGGGTGGAACAGTGTATGGTGTTTAAAAACAGGGATTTTCAGCGCATATAATATATCTAATAGTTTGATATTTTAAAAAGAAGAAGCAGGTTCCCAATAAGGGTTAACCTGCTTCTAGATTTTTGTATAGACCTGCACTTGATTTCGTCCATTTCTTTTTACTAAATACAAAGCCTGATCGGCTTTATTCAAAAGCTGATAAAGTGTCTCCTCTGCATCTATCGTAGCCTCAGCAACCCCCATACTTAAAGTAACTGAAATATCGCCCTGATCAGTAATCAGAGGCTGTGCCTCTACAGACTTGCGCATCTGATTAGCTAAATCTTCACCTTCAATTTCTGTTCCGTCCTTTAGTGCAAGAACAAACTCTTCTCCGCCATATCGGGCAAACAGCATGTCTTCCTTCAATTGTGATTGTCAAACCTTTACTGTGCATGTATAAGCAATTGATCACCAACAGAATGGCCATAGGTATCATTCACTCTTTTAAAATACTCAATATCAATCAAAATATCGTAAATGGCGCTGAAGCCTTCTTTGCTACAGCAAACGCTTGCTCACATTTCTGGAAAAAGGCACGACGATTATAAACTTTTGTTAGGTCATCATAGTATGCTTGATGCTCTAGCTCCATCTGCAGTCTTTTTAGTTCCGTGATATCGGTATATAAGCTGTTAACTGCGAATGCACGATGGATACCTCTTTTTTGCTAACGATTTATACTTTAATGTAGCATATTTAAAAATAAATGTGGATGCTGTCTTTTTCCTATCTGTATCAATACGGTTACTATAAATGAGGAGAGATATAAATGATACTAATTACTGAATATTTTATCAACAAGTGACATCTAGTATTTGTTCAATATATCGACGATAATGGCGAATATATTTGTATTAGCGGCGAATATATCGAAGCTGACGGCCAATATACTCGAATGTTTGGCGAATATATCCATTGCGACGACGAATATTGGACATTCACAAGTTCCACTAGTTTAAGAATTAAGGGAAGAACCCCATTTAATTTGCAACAATGTTTGCGAAAACAGCCAATAGTTAAGTAAACAAAAAGGAGACTGGAGAATCCAGTCTCCTATATTCATGCCAATTTTAAAATGTGGTTGCTTTATTATATGGAAAAAAATAATAATAAATGATTCACAATAGTGTATGTTATACAGTATAATAAAAACAGGAGTTGATGACATGAGTGAAGCAAATGAACATTTAGATAAGCTAATGCAGGAATTAAGACGCGGCACATTAACAATTGGAGTCTTAAGTCAGCTTTATGAACCACAATATGGATATTCTCTCGTAGCCTCTTTAGAAGAAAAGGATTTTCATGTGGAAGCAGGAACGCTGTATCCCTTGCTACGCAGGCTAGAAAAACAAGGTCTTTTGGAAAGTGAATGGGATACAAATGAAACAAGGCCCCGGAAATATTACCTTTTGAGTGATAGTGGGAAGGTGGTTTTTGAACAGCTTGTTGTTGAATGGAAGGATATGGTGAATAGTTTAGATAATTTGCTTAAAAACAAAGGGGGATCATAAAATGGAGATGATCGAACGGTATGTATACGCTGTTACTCAATTATTACCGCAATCTCAGAGAGAGGACATCGCAAAGGAGCTTCGCAGCCTTATTGAGGATATGCTCGATGAACGAGTACAAGATGGCAAAGTAACAGAAAAAGATGTGGAAGAAGTATTATTAGAACTAGGCGAACCACGGAAATTAGCAAATAAATATCGAGGAACGAACCGATATTTAATCGGCCCAGAATTATTTGACCATTATGTTATGGTGTTGAAAATTGCTTTAATTGCTTCAAGTGCAGTCATGGGTGTTTCATTTATTATTGGGATCATTTTGGATCCACCATCTATATTACAAACGTTTATCTCATTTATTATATCTTTAGTAACTGGATTACCAATGGCTTTTGGATGGACGACGTTTGCTTTTGCAGTCATTCAATTTGCAGGCAATACACATCTTAAGAAGAAAGAGCTGCAACCAAAGCGTAGTTGGAAACCCTCAGATTTACCACCAGTTCCTCATCCAAAAGGACGGGTAAAAAGAGGAGAAGCGATAACCGGAATCGTTTTCTATATTATATGTATTGCGGTTTTCGTTTTTTCCAGTGAGTACTTTGGTGTATGGTTTTTTGAAAATGGAAAGTTTAAAGAGGTAATTCCATTCTTTAATGAAGAGTATTATGGCTACTACCTGCTATTTATCCTGCTGATTTTCGGTTTTGGTATTATAAAAGAATGTTTGAAAATGGTTTATGGCAGATGGACGATGCAACTTGTTTTATTTACAGCTGTCGTCAATATCATTTCAATTATTGGTTTGATCTTTGTTATTGCTGAACCGGCCGTTTGGAATCCAAACTTCATGACTCAATTGGTAGAAAGCGGCCAACTAGTTCCACACAGCGATGCATTTAAGACAATAGGTATTATTTGGGAACAAGCAACATTATGGCTGCTTATTCTATTCTTATTTGCATTAGTGTGGGACATCATTGATGGCTTTATTAGAGTAAGGAAAAGCAGATAACATCTGATTATTAATAAAGTACAGTGGATGTATTTGAGCCATTGTACTTTTTATGTGTTTGTCCAATATATCAGAGGTGTGGTAAACCTAAAATGAAAATTACAGATACTTAATTTATTTTCAATTGTAGTATTATTAGGGAGCTAGGTTTTCATCACTTATGTGAGATTGAAGGAGTAGCATGAAATAAGATAGACTGAACTAGGGCTGATTGCTTTAGGTGACAGCACTATTTATAAAAATAGGAGGTCGAATGATGGATAATAACGATATATTAATTCGCTTGCGATATGCGTTAGAAATAAAAAATAAAGAAATGGCAGAAATATTTAAACTTGGTGATATGGAGGTAACAGTACCAGAGGTAGTAAAAATTCTCACTAAGGTTGATGATGAATTTGAGGATGATAGCGACAGCCAAATAAAATGCAGCAACAGTATGTTGGATGCATTTTTAAATGGGCTCATTATTTATAAGAGAGGGAGACAAGATCCGAAACCAGGCCAGCCTGATAAACCAGAACCGTCTTTTACACGTAGCCCAAATATGAATAATATCTTATTAAAGAAAGTCAAAATAGCGCTGGCACTAACGACTGAGGATATGCTGGAAATCTTTGATAATGCAGGATTAAGGGTAACAAAAGGAGAGCTTGGAGCGTTATTAAGAAAAGAAGGACATAAGAATTATAAAGTATGCCTAGATAATTTTGCTAGAAACTTCTTAAAAGGTCTAGCTATTAAATACAGGGGTTAATGGATTAACGGATTCTATAGGTGATGACATGACACATACTTACTTAGGTGCAACTATCCATTATGAGATAAAGTACAAAAACCGAACCTCCATTGGAATCATGATAGATGGATATGGAAATATTGAAGTCCAGGCTCCGAAAGGAACACCTGATGAAAAAGTAATCAAGGTATTAGAGGCAAACTGGGATCTTATTAGGCGAAAAGTAAAAGAAAAGAAGGAAATACTGAATGGGCCGAAGGAAAAGGTCTATAAGAATGACGAGAACTTTCTTTTTTTAGGAAATACCTACCCGATAAAGATCTTCCAAGATATAAATATTTCGAATGACCATATTGTATTTGAAGAAGATAAGCTAAATATATATGTTAAGCAGCTAGATGAAGATAAAATCAGACAAACATTGAAACGATTTTATTATCAGAAGTGTAAGGCATTAGTAGAAAAGAGTATCTCATCTTATCAAAAAAACTTTAAAACAAAACCAAGATCTATCCGTATTTCTGATAGTAAAAATACGTGGGGAACCTGTGACTCTGAACACCGATTAACATTTAATTGGAGGCTAGCAATGGCGCCCCCTGAGGTTATTAACTATGTCGTTGTTCATGAAATGTGTCACATGGTCCATCTGAATCACGACCGTTCCTTCTGGCGTCTTGTAGGGAAAATAATGCCCGACTATAAAGAAAAAGAGAACTGGTTGGCATTATCCAACTGGGAAATGACTGTGTAGCAGGACAAGCTGTGAGAGAAATCAATCACAATAGTGACAAAAATGAGCTTAGTTTATTACTAAGTTCATTTTTTGTGTTTGTCCAATATAAAAGGTTAACGGCGAATATACTTTGATGGACGGCGAATATATTAGTGATAACGGCGAATATATCGTTTTTTGCAAACACAATGCATGTAACCGGCATAATTATTCTCTCTTTGCCTGCTCCTTTCTTGTTAATTCCACATATTTCATTAATTCAGTTATCCCTTCAAACTGAATCATTAGCTGACTGTTCAATTTTTCTTTTGCAAGCTGAAAGGATTGTTCGAGTTGTGTATAATTTTTTGTGTCTAGGTTATCTAAAAGTTTTTTCATATGTTCAATATAATAGATCGTTTTTCTTAAACTGCTAATGACTAATATCTTTCTTAATTCTTGAATGGTGAACACTCGATAGCCATTTTCATTATTTCTTTCTGAATGAATTAATCCTTCCTTTTCCCAATGTCTGATAGAAGATGTATTAACCCCAGCCATTTCTGCAACTTCTCCAATGCTCATTTTATCCGTCAATGTAACATTTTTATATTTAGGAAAATCCGTGCTTTTTATCATCAAAAGTATTTCGTCCACCCGCTGTTTTTCTACTTCAATTTTGTATTGCTGGTTATTTATTAACCAGAGTGCTTGCCCAATATCACCAGTTTTAATTTTTCTCATTGCTTCATAAACAACGGGAATCTCATACCCTTTCAATAATGCTCTTATCGTAATGAAAGTTTGGAAATGGATAGGCAGATAGTTTCTATGATTGCTTTGTGTCCTTGGTACATCTGGAATTAGATTTTGTTCTTCATATCGCCTTAGAGTGGTTGTACTAACATTGAGCTGATTAGCAATTTGCGCCGGTGTATATTTCATATTTTTACTCCTTATGATTAAAGTAAAACCTTCAAGTGCTACGTTAACTTAAAAACTATAAAACACGATGATAACAATAGAAAAAAAGGAAAGACTGAAAGCTTGCATGAAGGTTATATGATATTAGTATAAACACTTGAGGAGTGATTGTATTGAACAAAGTAGTTAAATTAAACGACGGTTCAGAAATAGAAGTCGGCTTAACGGGGAACTCAAACAATAAAACAATCATGCTGTCGATAGCAAAAAAATCCGTTTTCGGCCAAGCTGCTGAAACGTTGAAGTTATGGGGAGTAGACCCTGAGCTTGGTAATAAATTTGTTGAAGGATTATCTGACACGTTTCAAGTATTATTCTTTGATTATGAAGGGCATCGAATGGAACACCCAAATGGAGATAATCTCACACCTGAGACTATTGTAAAAGACTTTTTATTGATCGCTGATGAAATGAAAGTTGAAAAGTTTGGATACTATGGGTATTCATGGTTGGCTTTAGCTGGATTACAATTGGCTATTAGAACAAATAGACTAGAATGTTTAATTATGGGTGGCTTTCCGCCAATGGAAGGACCGTATAAAGAAATGATGACAGTCACGAATAAAACCTTTGAACAGGCATTATATAATCAAGATAGTTCTGAAGCTGATCATTCTGAACAAATTCTTCCTGAAGAAATAGATTGGGACAATATTCAGGTACAAATGAACCCAGATCAGACGAAACAATTTGTGACGATGTATAAAAGCTTAGTGCAGTTTCATGATAAAAAAGTCCAAGATCGTTTGTATATTCCTAGACTCACATTTGCAGGAGAAAAGGATACCATTACTTATGGTGAAAACTTTGGAAATGTATCTGTTGATGTAGTCGGTTTAATCAAAAAAAACAAACGAGAATTGGAACAATTAGGATGGGATGTCGAAATAATAGAAGGCATCAGCATGGACCATACTAAAGCTATGCAGCCCGATACGGTTTTGCCTTTGATTAAACCGTGGCTAAGTAAAAATCTTTTATCGTAGTTTGCAGGAACTACAAAAATAGATCAAAGAAGGCGAGGATTCCAAAGGATACTCGCCTTGATTTTTACTATATAAATTGGGTTAATAGCTGGTTTACCTTGTCACGTTCTTCCCAAAAAGGACCATGACCGCTGTACTGGAATGGAACAAGCTGAGAATTCCTTATTTTTTGATCGAGCTCCTGTGCTTGTGCAAACGGAATCACTTTGTCATGAATCCCATGTATAATTAGGGTAGGCTTATCTATTTTTGGAAGATCTGCATCCAGCTTTTCATCTCTTAATAGTTTAATAATAGCCGCAGTCGACCAGCCTGCAGCCTCTAACCCCATCTGGAAAAACCAGTCTGAAAATGAACTTGTTATATATTGAAAGAAAAAGGTATCTGTTATTCCTTGCATCATTTTAGGACGGTCATTTAATGTTTCCTTTAATAGGTCTTTTGCTGTTTCTTTTGTAAAGCCAGTCGGAGCTGCAGCGTCAATAAGGACAAGCTTGGAAACTCCGTACCCGCTGTAACGGGACATATAACGAATAGCAATTGCTCCCCCAGTAGAATGGCCAACGAGCGAGAAATTGTCAAGTTGAAGCGTGCTAACAATCATTCGGATATCATCTGCCAGCCTATTATAAGTGTATCCGCTTATCGGTTTATCCGATTTGCCAAAGCCCCTCCAATCTATTCCAATGCAGCGGTAACCCAGTGCTGGAAGAATGTTAAACTGATATTCAAATTGTTTATGGCTCAGTGGCCAGCCATGTATAAACACGATTGTCTTGCTGCCTTCTTGATTAATATCTTCCACAAATAAATTTACACCTGGTTCTACAGGAACAAAGTATCCCACCACAATTCCCCCGTCATTCATATCGTTTTAAGGTTAAGATATTCATAGCAGGTAACATAGGTGAGTACCTATCTTTGTTGTAGTTCAATGAAAACATATATAATTTGGCTATCTCAATAGAAAGATGTTATTTTTGGAGTATTACTAGTTATTTGAACGGATTTATATACATATATTAAGAAATCATTAAATAGAGGGAATGGATCGAATGAATGAGGAGATACAAAAAAATGCAAATGCTAGCTACCGAAGAGCGGAGCAGAAAGCCAATCAGTATTTTAAGAAACTTCATGAGCAGGTTAAGAAAAAGACATATGTTCCAACTCTGACAAAGGATATACAATCCTGGAAGCACAACCACATTCATTATCATTCGTTGCTTTCTTTATTTTCTCGGAAAAAGGGGAACTCTAATTCTCTTGGGTATAAAAGTTATATTCAATGGCTTGAGCACACTGGCAAATTAAATAATTATCTGGATCGCAGCATCTCTTATATTTTTATGAGGGACTTGGGAAAATCACTTCACTCATCTACTACACAGACCAGAATAAGAACTATTGTTGACAGTTTAAATAGGCAGCTGACTGATTCTGCAAGAACAACAAATGAGATTTATAGCATGAAGTGGTTATATAGAAGAGCCCAGAAGGAAGGCATCGAATCCACCATCATCTGGGTGATTAATAAACTAAAAGAGGTTTCCTCTAATATTCCTAAAGGGATGGATGCAACGCACGCTCAGCGGAAGATTATTAAAATTATCGCCGGAGTGGTGATGAATGAGATTGAAGAGATGGATGGTCAAGTTTCGCCTAAAGCGCGTGCACAGAAACTTGATCGGGCGATTAGGCTAGGATATTCCTATGGACTGACCTATCCCTTCATTGATGATCTTTTGGATGCGAAGATTTTATCTGAGAAAGAGGAGAAACAATATACTGAATGGATCCGTAACACTCTAGTCACAGGGAAAGTGCATAAATTGGGTGAGTGGACAGGAAAGAATAGAGAACTAATCAGATATATTCATAGGGAGCTTAAGGATGCCTTTGAGTATATGAAGAGCCAGCAGCAAAAGGAGACAAGACGATATTTTTTCGAGCAAGCCTATGTCTTTTATCATTCTCAGGAAGTGGACCGCGCAAAGGACCTTTCTAATGGGCATTATACAAATGAAGAGCTTTATATTCCGGTTATTTTAAAGTCCTCGTCTTCACGATTGATCGTTCGTTCCTTAATTAATGCTGCTGAGGATGAGGAAATTGATAACCGAACATTTTATTATGGGATCTACAACCAGCTGGCAGATGATTTTGCGGATATGTTTGAGGATATGGAGGATGGAGCGGTAACACCGTATACCTATTATATGAAATATCATGATAAGCGCTCAGATCTGATCAATCCTTTTGAATTATACTGGACGGTTATCTCCAATTTGATTCATCATGTCTATCACTCAGATAAAAAGTCCCGTGAGGTCATACTGGATCGGGCGATCAATGGATTGAAGAGATTTAAAGAACGAATGGGAGCAAAAAAATACGATGAAGTAATGGACATATTTGCTTCAGGAAATTCGGAATTTAATCGGTTGATTCAAAAAATGGTTCGAAAAGCGGATGATGTGGATTTCTTTGATAAACTTCTTCGAGATCATGTGATAACCAATCTGAATAATGACCGGATAGAAAAGGAAGATTTTTTTAATACAATTGAAAAAGGACGGAAGCAGATTAACAGCGTCTTATTTATTTCAAAAAATGAGAAGAATCCTTTAATGAACGATTCAATTATTGATGCTGCAAATTATAGCCTAGAGGGAGATGGAAAGCGGCTCCGGCCAATCATGACATGGGTTATGGGTGTGAATGAATATGGATTAAATCAATCGGCTATGGAGCCGCTTCTAAAATCTTTGGAGTATATGCATACAGCATCCCTAATTTTCGATGATTTGCCATCTCAAGATAATGCATCTGTTCGCAGGGGACGCCAAACTCTTCATAAAGTATATAACATTGCTATTGCAGAATTAACAGGACTCTTTTTAACACAAAAGGCAACGAGGGAACAAGCATCACTTGACCATTTTGATTCAAAAGCGGTGCTGAATTTGATTCGTTATTCTTCCAAAACAACAGAGGATATGTGTAAGGGACAGGCGATGGATCTGGAGTCTAAAGGAATGCAATTGACTTTGGAGCAATTAAATACCATGTGCTTTTATAAAACAGGGATTGGATTTGAGGCTGCACTCATTATGCCGGCAATTCTCGCCCAAGCAGACAAACTAGAGATGGATGCACTGAAGAAGTATGCCTACCATGCTGGGATCGCGTTCCAAATTAAGGATGATCTTCTGGATGTTGAAGGTAACCTGAATTTACTTGGAAAACATACGGGGAAAGATGCTGAAAACAACAATTCAACCTTTGTAACGGTCCTAGGTTTTGAAGGAGCCGAGAAAGCGATGTGGGATCATTACTGTCTAGCGATGGAAGCATTGGAAGAGGTACCGCGTAAGATTGTTTTTTTGAAGCATTTAATGGATTATATTGTGCACAGAGATCGCTAAGAGGGGAACCTTCAAAGATTATCAATTGCTGATTTTTATACTAATTAGACTAATTTAGTATGAAGTTCAACTTATTTACTAGATAATATAGTACTATAGATTTACAACAAGTAGTTGGGGTGGAAATAATTGACTCCATTTAATGAACAATTATTAAAAATAGAAGTTATCAGTGAAGAAGGAATTAAAGAGATAAAGGAACAGCTAAATATTCAATATCAGACATTAAGTTCAAAAGAAAAAGCAAGTATACTAGCAAAAACGATTCATCGAATGATAGACCAGTCCTTGCCCAATTTTTCGAAGGAAACGAAAAGAAGGATTCGGATGGAGCTGATGAATAAGAAACTGTCTGCCAATTCACTGTCTATCTCGGCTAATGATATCATTGAATCTAGCATAGGGCTGGCAACACGCGAGGAAATAGAACAAGAACTGCCGAAATGGGTATATAAGAAAGTAGATAAAGATATAAATGTATCAGAATTAAACATAGCGGGTTTTCTTAATAGCTACCCAAAAAGGGAAATTACATATCCTATTTCTATTGATGAAAACGAGCCAATATCCATTACAAACACATTTAAAAGCGGGATATGGCCAAAATATAGATCGCTTTTCCTTGGCGCAACTGCAATCATATTCATAGCGTTTGTTATGATAATTTTTGTGGAGAATCCGGCCCAAGTACCTCTTGATTATGCAAAAGGGCAAACAGCAGAAAATAAAGAAGCAGCTACTAATCAAAGAATACCTAATAACTTGCCTTCCTATCTGCAATACGAACAGGTTGATGATAAGAAGTTAAGAGAATGGCTGAATGGAAGGAAATCAATCTTAGCAGAAGAACCCTACTATTCTTCCATTATAAATGCTGCGAGTGAATTTAATATTGACCCGCTATTATTATTTGCTATTACGGGCCAGGAGCAAGGGTTTGTATCAAGAGAACATGTGAATGCAGAAAAAATCGCGAATAATCCTTTTAATGTATTTCATAGTTGGGAAGATTTTAATACGAACATTTCGGAATCAAGTCGAATTGCCGCACGCACAATTGTAAATGTAAGTAAGGATCGTCCAAAGGAAGAAGATCCTTTTCAGTGGATTAACCGAAAATATGCAGAGGATCCAAACTGGTGGATAGGTGTATCAACTATTTATAAGCAACTTGAAGAGGTTGCTCAATAAGCTGAAAATCATAAAGTAAAGAAAAATTACTTCATGATTTTCAGCTTTTTTTGCTTCTATTTCTGAGTGCCCTTTGTTTTTCAAATAAATTATAAAACTTAGATCATAAACAATTCATTTATTAGGCATTTGTCTTAAACCTAATTCATCCAGTAAGCATAATTTGGTGTATAAATAGAAAAGGAGGGGCTTTTATGCATGTAGGAAATGGAATGAATGATTTAAGAAGACCTTATGGATTCCGTCCTGGTTTTGGATTTGGCAGACCTGGATTCGACAGACCTTTTGGTTTTGGATTTGGCAGCCCTTTTTTCGGTGGATTTGTAGGAGGGCTTGCGGCAGGTGCGTTGTTGAGTCCGTTTGTTTATCCTAGACCTTATCCGTTCTATCCACCATATTACCCTTATTATCCATATTACTAATGAATGTTATAAGTATTTTTGAGTTCAGGAATTTTTTTGCGTAGCTTATTTATCGATTTGAAATTTGAAAGAGGCTCTTATGCATTTGCATAGAGCTTTTTTGCTTTTACCTTAAAAATTTGGGCTATTAAATAAATTGCTCAACCATGTATAATTTACATATGGAACATTTAGGAAAATATGAAAGGATCAGGTTAAATGGAGAATGACGATTATATAAAAAGAATAGGAAAAGTTATTCAGTTTATTGAAGAAAATAGCTTTCAGCCTATTAGCCTTGAAGATTTAGCCAGTATCTCTAGCTTTTCAAAATATCATTTTTCTCGAATATTTACTTCCATCGTTGGTCTTACTCCCATTGCATTTGTAAACCAAAAACGTCTTCATAAATCCGCGGTTTATTTGTTAGAAACGAATAAGACAATTCTCGAAATTGCTAGTCTTTGTGGTTTTGAATCTGTCTCTAACTTTAACGCCATATTCAAAAGACACTTTAGCAAAACACCAAGCGAAGTAAGGAAGGAATTTAAAGAAAATAGCAATTTCCCATTACAAATTAGCAAAATTCAGGAAGAGTTATCCAATCCTCTTAATTACTATAAAAGTAACAAAAATGATTTTCTAAGGAGGATTTGGAAAATGAATATTTCTGTTAAGGAGCTTCCCGAATACGAAGTTGCGTATATCAGACATATTGGAAGTTATTTGGATACGCATCATGCCTGGAGTAAATTAGGAAAGTGGGCAGAACAAAACAATCTTTTTCCGACAAATCAGTACTTCATTGGCATTTCTTTAGATGATCCGAGTATGGTTGATGAATTCGCTTGTCGCTATGATGCTTGTGTAACGATTCCAATTGATTTCAATAAAGAAGATCAGAGTGAGGTTCAATTTAAAAAATTATCTGGTGGAGTTTATGCATTGTACACGTTCTACGATACGATAGATAAGTTTGCGATTACCTATCAAAGCTTATTTGGACAATGGCTGCCAAATAGTGAGTATGATGCGGATGATCGCCCCTGTTTAGAGTTTTGTATGAATAACCCAATGGAAGACCCGGAAGGAAAATGCAAGGTAGATTTATACATTCCGATTAAAAAGAGAAAATGAATACTAAAAAGGATGAAAGCGGTGAGTGAGTTTATGAATATGGAAACTATTTTCAATGAGTTCCCTATTTTGAAGTCTGATCAACTTATCTTAAAAAAAGTAGAAGAAAATGACTTCGAAGGTGTATTTGCTATTTACAATAATGGACGCGTCTTCGAATATTGTGGGATTATTCCTAAGCATAATAAAGATACAGTGAAAAAAATGATTAGTCATTTTGAACGTGATTATCTAAAGAGAACAAGAATTAAGTGGGGGATTTTTTTTAATGATGAGCTGGTTGGAATTATCGAAGCCTTTGATTTTAATCAAAAGGTAAATATGTGCACAATCGGCTACTTTTTAGCAGAATCTTATTGGGGGAAAGGCATTGCTACAGAAGCTGTTCGAATCTTGTTAACATTTCTATTTATGGAGGGAAATGTGAATAGAATACAAGCGGAGGTCATGCCGCAAAATGAGAGTTCAAAGAAGGTCTTGCTGAAAAATGGTTTCATGTACGAAGGTACTTTACGGCAAGCAACATTGTGGTCAGGGAAAGGAATCGTCGATTTAGAAATATACAGTATTCTAAGAGAAGAATACATAAAGTAAACGGTTCATACATGGCAGTAAGCACTTGACCATACAGAGAAGGAAGATAGTAAAATTGCAAGATGCAATCTATTTTCTAAATTTTTCTCAGCAGCAATTAACTGGATATCAGGATTAGAAAGATACGAAAAATTTGATGCCCCTATCCGTCTATATGATGGATAGGGGCAAATTGTTTATCATTTAGCCAGTTATTGATTTCAGAAAAATTAAAAAATAACTTGAAATAAACTGGCTAGTCGGTTTATTATATTGATAATCAATATTATTACAGTTTTTGTTAAATAGTATGGAGGGAATCATTTGCCGCCAATCGTATCTGAAGAATATAAGCAGAAAAAGAAAAGAGAAATTTTAGACAGCGCCTTAGATTGTTTTGCAAAAAAGGGATTTCAAGTGGCAACAATCGATGACATTGTTAAACGTTCAGGAATTAGTAAGGGAGCCATTTATAATTATTTTAAAAGTAAAGATGAAATTTACTTAGAATTAATGCGTGAGCAGACTGAAACGAACAATGCAAAATTACTAGAGAAGCTAATCAATCTAAGAACAGCTAAAGAAAAACTAATCTATCTTTTTGGAATTTATATAGGAATGGATCCCTATGAAGAAGATAGAAGAAAAATTATTATCGTACATTTGGAATTTACATTATATTCGTCTAGAAGTGATGAGATTAATAAGATTCTCAAAGAAAGAGGGCGTAAATTCTTTATTCAATTGATTATAGAAATAATAGAAGAAGGTCAAAGATTAGGAGAGTTCCGAAGAAACGTTGAACTTCAAGTGATCGCAAATATGTTTTGGACTTTAATGGACGGAGCTATGCTGCATACGATAATCAATAACGAATACCCTTATACTGAAGTGCTAGAAAACTATCAACAGATGATTCTAAGCTTTTTAGAATGCTAACAATTCATTTAGGCATGCTGCTGTAAAATAAACCAATTAGTTAGATTCGTGGCAATTTATTTTACAGCCATCTAAATTTTTTAAATTACCAGATTTGGGGTGAGATGTGATGGAAAGTAACATTAGAAGACTGGAAAAAGAGGAGATTTCAAGCTTTGCAGAAATTGTTGTAAATGCCTATCCAGGAACAACGAGAAATACTGCTGAATTTAAGCAAAAATATATAGACAGTTTAGTATCCATACAAGAGAAAGTTGATACGGTTAATTTTTATGGATTGTTTCGCAATGGGAAATTAACTGGTGGCATGAGAATTCATCATTTTACGATGAATGTATATGGCAAACTAGTCGAAGCTGGCGGAGTTGGACTGGTTGCAGTAGATTTGCTTCATAAAAAGGAAAAGGTTGCGAAAGAGCTGATCGACTATTTCATTTCCTATTTTAAAGAAAAGGGAACATCAATCGTCATGCTGTACCCGTTCAGACCCGATTTTTATAAGAAAATGGGCTTTGGCTATGGGACAAAGATGAATCAATACCAAATTGAACCGGCTAGTTTTCCAAAGGAAGTAACAAAAGAAGGATTAATGTATTTAGAATCATCTTATAAAGAACTGATAGAGAGCTGTGCAAACCGATATGCTCGTTCAACTCATGGCATGATTTTGAAGACAGATCATGACCTGGAAATCTTGTTCAAAAACCCTGATCACAAGCTAGTTGGATTTATGGAGAATGGGGAATTGAAGGGCTATCTAGTCTTCACCTTTAAAAGTGTCAATAACGAAAACTTCTTAGTCAATAATTTAATCATTAAAGAGTTCATTTACGAAACGCCAAAGGCACTTACTCAAATAAGCCATTTTTTAAACACACAGGCTGACCAAGTGAATCGAATCATTCTGAACACGCAAGATGATGATATAGAGTTTTTAATCAGTGAATCGAGAAATGGCAGCAATCACTTAATACCCAGTGTTTATCATGAAACGAAGACATCAGGAATCGGTCTAATGTATAAAATAATTGACGTTCCGAAGTTTCTATTACACCTTCCTACTGATCATTTATCCAATCAAGCCTGTCAGGTAGGTGTAATGATAAAAGACTCGTTCCATTCGGATGAACCGCAAAAATGGCTTCTGTCTTATGGAAATGGAAAGTTTGCAGTAGATGAGTATGTGCTAAAAAGTACGGATATTGAAGTAGAGCTTGATATCTCGGATTTTTCTTCCCTTGCTATGGGGGCAATAAGTGCTGATAAATTGTATCAGTATGGGCGATTAAAAATAAAAAAATCAGAAGATATGGCTGTGATTAAACAATTATTCCCGCATTTACAAAAGCCTATTTGTATGACAGCATTTTGATTTTATGAATAAGAGACGGGGGATCGCGATGATCGAAATAAAGAGATTAAAAGATTGTACAATTGAAGAGGGCGTAGAGGCATGGAATACCGGCTTTGAGGGGTATTATTTCGATGCGACTACGACAGCAGATAAATTCATAACTAGATTAGTACATGAGGGATTGTCACCCAATCTTTCCATTGTTGCGTTCATGGACAAAAAGCCAATTGGTATTGTAAAAAATGGAATTCGTGAGTTTAATGGAAAAAAATTAGCCTGGAATGGAGGCACTGGCGTTGCCTTAGATCTAAGAAAAAAAGGGATAGGGAGGATGTTAATGGAAGAAACCTTATCCATCCTTAATGAAGAAAAGGTAGATTATGCTTCATTAGAAGCTATAAGTGAAAATGTTAAAGCCATTTCCTTATATGAAAAGATGGGTTATGAAATAGTTGATCACTTAGAATATTTAGGGTTAAACGGGCAATTAGAAAATAATTATTCTACTATTTCCTTAAATAAATACAAAATAGAAAGAGCAGTTCCACAGCAAATAGGATTGATTCCATTCTATAAAGGGATGAATCCTTGGCAGACACAGTGGCAAAGTGCAAGGGATGGAGAAGCAATGATTGTAAAAGACTCAGATGAAAATCCAATAGGGTATGCTTATTTTCGGAGAACATTTAATAATGAAGGCAAGCATATAAATACAGTTTTATATCAATGTGAAGTGGAACCAGAACAAAAGGATGCTGAGCAAATAACAAAATCATTAATTAATGCGGTGTTTCGATCGTTTACTGATGATATTAATCGTGTCATTCCTAACTTACCGATTGCTCAAAGTGGATTAACCCATTCTATTTTAAAGGCAATTGGCTTTAAATCAAAGACTGAGCAAGTTTACATGATTAAAAAAATGTAAAGATTAAAACCTAATTTATCATTAGAAGCAGCTGTGTAATAGGTTTTTAAGAATCTAATTCATTTAACAGAATTAGCTTGCATGCTGATGAAGCAATTTATGGTATGAAAGTAGCGATTTCAAAGGATATTCTTTTAGATGAGAATAGGAATGAAACTAACCACTTGTGCAGATACTATTTTTGATTCGTAATAAAAGGAGAGATACATATGCCAAAAGCAAAACAGTATGTGGATCAAGGAATTTCATCTGTACAAGAAACGGTTCATACATTGCAGCAAGCACTTAGCACTGCAGAAAAGCAAGAAAACAAAAGTAAGATTCAAGAAGCAATTAATTCCCTTAATTCTGCACATCAGCAATTATCTAGCTATCAAGATTAGGTCTAGTCAAATAGTCATGATATGAATTGGCAGGAAACGAATATCGTTACCACTTATTGTTCAATAGGAAATTATCCAGCATTTAGACCACTAAGTCTGAATTCAAACAATTCACTCATTATGTTATTGCGTTAGTATTCATTTAGTGGTACTATAAATTTGTAATTTTATATTGATCACATGTTACTGACACGATCAGGCATGGTGGTAAATTTGGAAGAGCCAAAGGCTTTTTCTTTTACCTCCATGCCTTTTTTTGTTATGTCAGCTCAATCCACACTATTAGTTAGATATATAAAGGAGATAAACAATATGCTATCAAGATTCTTTAATAAACGTAAATTGCAAATACTCGCACCTGTTAAAGGGGAAATGCTTCCACTAGAACAGGTTCCGGATCCAGTTTTTAGTGAAAAAATGATGGGCGATGGCGTCGCAATCATGCCAGAGGATGGCGGGATCCACTCTCCGATCGAAGGAACTGTCATCCTTGTGGCAGATACGAAGCATGCAATCGGTATTCGAGCTAATGATGGGACAGAGCTTCTTATTCACATTGGTTTGGAAACGGTGTCATTACATGGGAAAGGATTTGAAACGTTAGTTGAAACGGGAGATTCCGTATCAATTGGTCAGCTGCTGATTGAAGTTGATTGGAAATTTGTCAAAGAAAATGCCACCAGCATTATAACACCCATTATCATTACAAATAGTGCAGAGAAACAAATTCAGCTTGAACCTATTAAGAAATGCAACCCTGGTGAGACCGTGTTAATGACTGTTACCCCTAAGTAATAGGTAATCCAATTTTAATTAGAAGGGAGGGAATTACGATTAAAATTAAAAAGGTTCTTAATAATAATGCGGTTATCGTACTTGATGATGGGAAGGAAAAAGTAGCTGTTGGGGCTGGAATTGCTTTTAATAAGAAACGAAACGATATTGTAAATGTAAATAAAATAGAAAAGATTTTTGTTATGCGAGAGAATGACAAGCTTGAACAATTATTAAGCCGAATTCCAGAAGAACATTTTACGATATCAGAAGAAATTATTACGTATGCTGAAAGACATATGGGTACGAAATTAAATGAGCATATTCATATTGTTCTAACTGATCACCTTTCATTTGCTATTGAAAGGTCTCGAGATGGCATTGAAATAAATAACAAGTTATTACATGAAATAAAGATACTATATCAAAAAGAATTCGAAATTGGTCTTTGGGCATTAAAACATATAAAGGAAGTTTGTCAAGTAGACATGCCTATCGATGAAGCTGCTTTTATCGCTCTTCATCTGCATACGATGAAGCCGCATGGAGGTGATCTACATCAGACGGTTCGGCAAACAGCGATTATAAGAGACATGGTTCAATCGATAAAGAATCATTTATCCATTGCTGTAGAAGAAAACGATATTTCATATCATCGCCTAATTACACATCTGCGTTTTACATTAACAAGGTTGAGTCAGTATGCACCTCATTCGATGGATGAAGAAATGATCGTCATGATTCAAAAGAAGTTTCCGGTTTCATACAATTATGCAAAAGAAATTGCAAAAGATTTACTAAATTTACATGGAATTAACCTTCCTGACCAAGAGCTTGGATATATCACACTTCATATTGAACGGTTGAGGAAACGATAAAGTCAACGAGATTAGCAATTATATATTTTTCATTAAATTAATAATGAATAGGAGTTGAACGTTTATGAAGAAATATCTGCAAAGGCTTGGAGGCTCATTAATGCTTCCGGTAGCGGTTTTGCCAGCAGCTGCCATCTTGATGGGAATAGGCTATTATATTGACCCAACTGGCTGGGGTTCAGGAAATGTACTGGCAGCTTTTTTAATCAAAGCAGGTGGTGCCATTCTTGATAATATTCCGATATTATTTGCAGTTGGTGCAGCCTTGGGATTGGCTAAGGAAAAAGATGGATCTGCTGGATTGAGTGGCTTGGTCGCGTTTTTAGTCGTGACGACCATGCTATCGACAAATACAGTTGCTTTATTAACAGGTTCAGAAGTTGAGAGTGTAGATCCGGCTTTTGGAAAAATAAATAATGCGTTTATTGGGATATTGTCAGGGATGATTGCGGCAGCGATGTATAATCGTTTTAGCCATGTGAAGCTGCCAGACTTTTTAGCTTTCTTTAGTGGAAAACGTCTCGTACCAATTATGTCATCTGTGTCAATGTTAGTAGTTTCTGCATTGTTATTTTTTATTTGGCCGATTGTTTACGGTGGATTAGTTTCATTTGGTGAAGGGATCAGCGGATTAGGTGCTGCAGGTGCAGGGCTCTATGGATTCTTTAATCGTTTGTTAATCCCAACTGGCTTGCACCATGCTTTAAATGCAGTATTTTGGTTTGATACTGTTGGAATTAATGATATCGGAAACTTCTGGAGCAGTACTGGTGAAAAAGGTGTTACGGGGATGTATCAGGCTGGATTTTTCCCAATAATGATGTTTGGGTTACCAGCTGCGGCATTAGCGATGTACCACACAGCTAAAACAAAAAGGAAAAAACAAGCTGCTTCTTTAATGCTGGCAGCAGGATTTGCGGCATTTTTCACAGGGGTAACAGAACCGCTTGAATTTTCATTCATGTTCCTAGCACCTGCCCTTTATGTTGTCCATGCCTTGTTAACAGGACTTTCATTGTTTATTGCTGCATTATTCCATTGGACTGCAGGATTTGGATTTAGTGCGGGACTTCTTGATTTCTTGTTAAGTTTACGTATTCCAATTGCTAATATGCCTTTAATGCTGCTCCTTCAAGGGTTGGTATTTGCTGTTATTTACTATGTGTTATTCCGTTTCTTAATTACAAAATTCAATCTGAAAACTCCGGGAAGAGAAGATGAAACAGAAGAGGAAACAAAAGAAGGAATTGAGAATACAGCGGAAAATAAATTCAGTGCCATGGCAACAAAAATATATGATGGCTTAGGTGGAGACGACAACGTCGTTTCAGTTGATAATTGTGCAACACGCTTACGTGTAGAGGTAGAAAATATGGACAAAGTAGACCAAAGTAAAATTAAAGCGACAGGTGTCCATGGAATTAAAGTGACAGGTTCACAAAGCATTCAAGTAATCGTAGGTACAAATGTTCAGTTTGTTGCTGACGAAGTAAATAAAATTCGCAAAAAAAGATAAATAACCACACAAGGATAAAAAGTCTATAACCATATAAAAACTGTTTAATTAGGATGAAACCCTATATTAAACAGTTTTTATATGGACTTTGTTATCCTCATTACAGATAAAATATTTGGGGGCTATATCAATGGAAAAATCATTTAAAATTACTGCATCTGAGGGAATTCATGCTAGACCTGCTACATTATTAGTATCCTCGGCTACACCTTATAAAGCTGATGTTCAATTAACGTATAACAACAAGTCCGTTAATTTAAAATCTATTATGGGCGTGATGGCTCAAGGGATACCTGCTGGAGCAGTTGTTACGATTTCTGCAGAAGGTCCAGATGAAGCTGAATTACTTAATAAAGTGGAAGAAGTCATTGTAACGCAAGGGCTTGGCGAAAAATGTTAGAGATTAAAGGAGTGGCTGCCTCAAATGGTATTGCCCTAGCAAATGCTTATTGTCTAGTTGAACCCGATTTGTCCTTTGAAAAATTTGAAATAACGAATATAGAAGCTGAATTGGACCGATTAAAATCTGCAATTAGCAGAACTAAGCTTGAACTAGAGGAAATTCGTGATTCTGCCATGCTTAAGTTTGGAGAAGAAAGAGCAGCTATTTTTTCAGCTCATTTATTAATACTTGAAGATCCTGAAATTTTTTCAGCACTGGAAGCAAAAATAAATGAAAAGGTAAATGCAGAATTTGCGCTAGATGAGATCGCTAACATGTATGCCCAATTGTTTGAATCAATGGAAAATGAATATATGAAGGAACGTGCTGCAGATATTCGGGATGTGTCCAAGCGATTGCTTGCCCATTTATTACATATAGAGTTACCAGATTATAGCCGTATATCTTCGGAAGTGATTATTGTTGCCGAGGATTTAACTCCATCTATTACCGCGCAGTTAGATAAACAATATGTGAAAGGTTTTGTTACTGATATTGGAGGGAAAACCTCACACTCAGCCATTCTTGCAAGAGCAATGGAGATTCCAGCAATTGTTGGCACAAAAACAGCGACAAAGATCATAAGCCATGGTTCTCCAATTATAATTGATGGATTGGATGGAAAAGTAGTTGTTCATCCAACAGAAGAAATACACGAGTCTTATCGTCTATTAAAAAGGAAATTGGTAGAGGAAAATGAGCTACTGAAAAAATACATAAAGCTTCCAAGTATGAGTGCTGATGGTCAGTCTGTTGAAATTGCTGGTAATATAGGCAGGCCAGAAGATGTTGATGCTGTTTTGGAAAATGGCGGAGAGGGTATTGGGCTATTCCGTACGGAGTTTTTGTATATGGATCGCGATGAATTACCAACAGAAGAGGAGCAATTTAATGCCTATAAAACGGTCCTTACAAAAATGGAGGGAAGACCTACTGTTGTTCGTACATTAGATATTGGCGGCGATAAAGAGCTTCCTTATTTAAAGCTTCTGACTGAAATGAATCCTTTTCTAGGCTATCGCGCCATTCGATTATGTTTAGAACAAGCGGAAATTTTCCGCACTCAATTACGTGCACTATTACGGGCGAGTGTGTATGGAAACTTAAAAATCATGTTTCCGATGATTGCAACTTTAGATGAATTTAGAGCAGCAAAGGCTTTATTGTTTGAAGAAAAACAGAAGCTAGTGGTTGAGGGAGCTGCTGTTTCTGAACAAATCGAAATAGGGATGATGGTTGAAATTCCATCTGCAGCCGTGATTGCCGATTTATTTGCGCAAGAAGCGGACTTCCTCTCTATTGGGACGAATGATTTAATTCAATATACTCTAGCAGCAGACCGAATGAATGAAAGAGTTTCATATTTGTATCAACCATATCATCCTGCGGTATTAAGGCTAATAAAAATGGTAATCGATGCAGCTCATAGTAATGGCAAATGGGTAGGAATGTGCGGGGAAATGGCTGGAGACGAAATAGCGGTTCCCATCCTATTGGGGCTAGGATTAGATGAATTTTCAATGAGCAGCTCTTCCATTTTAAAAACACGGAGCCTACTATCTAAACTGTCTAAGGAAAAATTAGCTGAACTAGTGGAACATGTATTGATGTTAAAAACTTCTTCAGAAGTAGAACAACACGTAAAAAAGTTTCGCATTTAAAAGATTTGATAAAGTTTTGAGGAATAGTTCGCAGGAAGAAAGATTCCAATAGTAAGGGAGGCTATCGTGGTTGATGATCCATTCACGATAGCTTCTTTAATAAATATGAAATGCTTGTTTGAAATTACTAAAATTGATTTCCTTTAGAATATGAGGTGAATATAAATGATTCTAGAAGCGTGCGTGGAGAATTTTAATAAGGTTCCTGAAGTAATTATGAGGGGAGCACATCGAATTGAACTCTGTGATAACCTTTCAGTTGGGGGTACTACTGTTAGTCATGGAGTAGCCGTCAAAACGATTCAGTATTGTAAAAGCAATAACGTTAAGGTTATGGCCATGATTAGACCAAGAGGTGGAGACTTTATTTACTCTACGGAAGAAATCGAGATTATGCAAAATGATATTTATCATTTAAAAGAGCTGGGGATCGATGGTGTCGTGTTTGGGTGTTTGACAGATTCAGATTGGATTGACGAGTTTGCGCTATCTACACTATTAGACTGTTCGAAGGGGTTAGAAGTTGCCTTTCACATGGCTTTTGATCAGATTAACACCAACTACCAATTGAAAGCGATTGACTGGTTAGCAAGCCAAGGGGTAAATCGAATCTTAACACATGGGGGACCAAGCTCTACACCAATTCATAACAACTTTCCTCGGTTAAAGGAGTATTTGGAATATGCTTCTGATAGAATAACGATCATGCCTGGTGGGGGGGTAACGAACCATAATCTAGATTATATTAAAAGTAACTTAAAGATAAATGAAGTGCACGGGACAAGAATTGTTGGATAAGTACCACAGACCATTTAATTAAGAAAAACAATCTGTGTTCAATACTTATAGTAAGGATGAGAAAATATGGACAGCCATGAACGGAATAGACTTATTCTGAAAAATATTGAGATTTATACAGAAGCAGGGGTCATCAATAATGGATTTATTAAAATAGATACTGGGAAAATTGCAGAAATAGGCAGCATGTCTGAATTGACTTCGATTGAAGACTATCATGAAATGGCGATGCTTGATCATTATACTGTTATTCCTGGTCTAATTGATGTTCATATCCATGGTGTGGACGGTTCTGATGTTATGGATGGCACAAAAGAAGCGCTGGATAGAATGTCTGCTGCACTTCCAAAAGAAGGAACAACAAGCTTCCTAGCTACAACGATGACGCAATCAGAGGAAGCCATTCAACATGCACTAATTAATGTGGCAAAGTATATGGAAACCCAGTTATTTACAAAAAAGGCAGAGATTTTGGGTATTCATCTAGAGGGCCCATTTGTTAATAAAAAGATGGCAGGAGCACAGCCAATTCAGTACATTATTAAGCCAAATGTAGATTTATTTAAAAAATGGCAGCAGCTATCCAATGGGAATATAAAACTTGTTACACTTGCTCCTGAAATCGACGGTTGTCTTGAACTTATTCATTATTTAAGAGATACAGACGTAATCGCCTCGATTGGTCATTCACTTTCGACTTATGAAGAAACAAAGGAGGCGATTAATGCTGGGGTCACACATGCTACCCATCTGTTCAATCAAATGAGTGGTCTCCATCATCGAGAGCCAGGCGTAGTAGGAGCTGTTTTCCTCCAGAAAGAATTAAAAGCAGAGCTTATAGCGGATGGCATACATACCACACCTGAAATAGTAAAACTGGCATATAAAATAATTGGTCATGATCGGCTTATCTTGATTACTGACTCAATGAGGGCGAAATGCTTGAAAAACGGAACCTACGATTTAGGTGGACAAGATGTAACCGTTCAAAATGGAAAAGCGGTTTTAAGTGATGGAACTCTGGCTGGAAGTATTTTAAAAATGGGTGGCGCATTGAAAAATATGATTTCATTTACAGGATGCACACTAGCAGATGTAATTCAAATGGGATCGGCAAATCCAGCCAAGCAGCTAAATATTTTTGATAGAAAAGGAAGTATTGCTGTAGGAAAGGATGCAGATTTAGTCATCTTGGATAAAAATTACGATGTGAAGATGACATTGTGCAAGGGTTTAATTTCCTATGATAAGGAAGGGTTACATACGAATGAAAATCATTAGAGTGAAAGACTACGAAGCATTAAGCAAACGAGCTGCTTCCTATTTAATTGAAAAGGTCCGGAACAAACCGAACATGATACTTGGCTTGGCTACTGGGGGAACGTCTGAAGGAACGTATCAATATTTGATAAAAGATTATAAGGGAAATCAGACTTCTTATCGGAACGTTACAACCTTCAATTTAGATGAGTATATTGGACTTGACGGCAATAATGAAAATAGTTATCGATTCTTTATGGATACTCATTTGTTTAATCATCTTGATATCGAAAAAACAAAAACCCACGTTCCTCGTGGCAATGTGAAGGATCCTTTGAAAGAATGCGATACATATGAATTATTAATAAAAGAGCGTGGGGGAATTGATCTTCAATTGCTTGGCATAGGTGGGAATGGCCATATTGGCTTTAATGAACCAGGCTCGTCATTTCAATCAAGAACCCGTATTGTTGAACTGGCTGATTCGACACGAAGAGACAATGCTCGCTTTTTTGAGCAGCTTGAAGATGTACCTACACATGCCATTACGATGGGAATTGCGA
This sequence comes from Cytobacillus solani, assembly GCF_001420595.1. Taxonomy (GTDB): domain Bacteria; phylum Bacillota; class Bacilli; order Bacillales; family Cytobacillaceae; genus Cytobacillus; species Cytobacillus solani. The sequence continues at coordinate 391,253 of NZ_LJIX01000006.1, forward strand.
CCATTATGGAAAGTAAAGAAATATTGCTGATTGCTTCAGGAGAAGGAAAAAGAGAGGCGATGAGAAGGTTACTGCAAGGCGATGTAAGTGAGGATTTTCCTGCTTCGATATTAAAGAAGCATTCACATGTGACCATCATTGCTGATGAAGCAGCACTGACTGGCTTAGAATAAAGGAAAAACAAAACGTCCCTATTCTTATATAAAAAGAGGAATAGGGACGTTTATTTATAAGTTAAAATTCAACTCGTATTGTTTCACCATCATAAATCATTTCATCCTTTTCATTGAAGACATCACTTGTCATAATCTCAATGGAATTAACATTTGATTTTTCAATAATGAAACCAAGATTGCCATTCTTCATTCCATTTGGCGCAATTTCCCCATTTAAATCTTCTAAGTAAATATCATCCTCAAATGTTACCTTTTCGCCAGAGCTTGTATTTAGAATGGCGATTGGTGCAAATTTAAGCGGCTGATTAGATGTGTTCTTTATTTCCACAAAAAACTTTATGAAATCAAATTCTTGGTCATGTGTATAGGAATGATAGAAATCAATCAAACTGTAATCAGGTTTAAAGTGAAGAATCTTTGCTTCTCTGATTGTTAAATCGATTGAACCGACTTTGTATGTATGGCTGTCATGTTCTGCCGCCTTAACCGTCAGCTCGCCGCGATTATCGCGTGAAAATTGCCCAACCTCCTGAAGCAGCCTGTCATCTGATACTTGCGGATTAAGAATGTAGTCATCATAGTAACTTGGAATGGTATTATTTGAGCTAGTTTTTGCAGCAACAGACTTTTCATCGTTAAAGGAACAGCCAGTTAATGTGATTAATAATAAACATAGATAAATAACTTGTTTCATAGCAGAACCCCCATCCATTTTTACAAAGAGTTCCCGTTGGTATATGCAATCAACGGGAACTTTTTTTGATAGTATCAGAATTTATAACTTTGGAGTTAGAGAATTGTCTAGCTCCAGCGCCTATCGCCTATCAAACTTCAGGTCCCTTCCTACGATAAGTCAACATCGGTTCGCTCTCGCTCACCGTGTTTCCTTTATCGAAAGAACCGGTCCTTCCAGTTTGTACGGCGATGACCAAGGCGCTTGCGCTTTTCATACTTAACTTATTTATCATTAATTTCAACTTTTGCTTGAAGCAGGTCAAAGATAATTTTTGCGTGGTCCGTATTGTCTAACTGCCCTGCAAACTTATTACTTGCTGGTCCAAATGCATAAACGGGTACATCTTCACCTGTATGTCCGCCAGTTGTCCAGCCAGTATAGGAACGCTTATTAAAGATGTTCTCAATCGCATTATCGATTTCCGTAAAATTATTCTTTTTAGCAGCATCTTTAACAGATTGAATTTCTTCTGCCTTTAATTCTAAATCAATATACTTTTTTAGAGTCTCTTCAACGTTCGCACCCTTGGCAATCAGGTCTGCCATAAAGTCAGGTGTACGTTTTGCTGCTTTAATTGGCTCAGGGAACCAGTTATAGATTCCATCCGCCCCAATTGAAAATCCGCCGGTAGAGTGATCCGCCGTTGCAACAACTAGTGTATTTTTGTCCTTTTTGGCAAAATCAATCGCAGCCTGGAATGCTTTTTCGAAGTCCTCCATCTCACTCATGGCACCAACGATATCGTTGTCATGGCCAGCCCAATCAATTTGGCTGCCTTCAATCATAAGGAAGAAACCATCTTTATCTTTATTTAATCGGTCGATCGCTGATTTTGTCATTACCTCTAATGAAGGTACATCTTTATCACGGTCTATCATTTTTGGCATGCCTGCAGGAGCGAATAAACCAATAACCTGCTCGTCTTTTGATTTCAATAATTCATCGCGACTCGTTACATAGCGAAAACCATCTTTTTGAAATTCTTTTACAAGATTACGATCTTTTCGCACAAAAAGGTCTGTCCCTCCGCCCAAAAGAACATCAATTTTATGTTTTCCATTAATAAGCTCGTCATAATAATCATCAGCAATCGCATTCATATTTTTACGGCTGACATCATGTGAACCGAATGAAGCAGGTGTAGCATGGGTGATTTCTGAAGTTGCAACAAGTCCTGTTGCTTTTCCTTTTTCTTTTGCTGCCTCTAAAACTGTTTTTACTTCTGTTCCATCATTATCCACAGCAATCCCGTTATTATATGTTTTAATACCAGCTGCCATAGCGGTTGCAGCCGAAGCGGAATCTGTAATGTTTTGAGCCGGATCTTCCGGATAAGTCATTTGCTGACCGACTAAATAAGGGTCAAAAGCCGTCTCCTCAGCAAATTTTGTTTTAGGGTCATTTATCAAGGAGCGGTAAGCAGAAGTATAGGATACGCCCATTCCATCTCCAATTAGAAAAATAACATTTTTTGCTTTCCCATTGCTCTGGTTATTTTCCTTTGCCTCAACTGTTGAAAATGATCCGGAAAAATTAAAGCCAGCAAGTGCAACTGAAGATACAACTGCAAAAGGTACTAGTTTTCTAGTGAATTTTTTAATAGACATCTTTTCCCCTCCCAATTTTGATTACGAGATTAGTATATATTGGGATTATTAAGGAGAAGTGAAGGGAAGGTTTTAGTATTGTAAAGATTCGTGGTGGGAGAGGGGAATAAAGAAAGTGATTTGGACATTTTAATCTTATTACAAATTTTCCAAGCTCATGAATTCCAAAACTTGCTCAGATAAAAAGGAACGGTCCTTCATCGAGGTAATGAAGGACAAAACATGAATCCCTTTTAAATTAGTTTATTAATATAAAAAAATTTATAATCTTAAAACATTGATTTTTTTAACCTTACTATTCCTTCTTGGATTAATTTAGACTCTACGCGTCCATAAGTTAGCCGTATGTAACCACTTTTAGAACCTAATAAAGAGCCAGGAACAAAGGCTACACCATTACGTAATGCCCTTTCAAGCAATTGATATTCATTGATTTCATCTCGTAAACGACACCATAAATGAATTCCGCCCTCTGGTACATGAAATGATAAATGATCAGACAATTCTTCCTCCAAATTGGAAATTAATATGTCCCTTTTTTCAATTAGCTTATGTACTAAATATTTTATATTTGTGCTAAATAAATCCGAATCCAAAAATTCAGCAGCCATCCATTGAGGGAAAATACTATGACCAAAATCAATTTGTTGTTTAGCATCGGCCAATCGTTGAATAACATTATCGGGTCCAACAATCCAACCTATACGTAATCCAGAAGCTGCTATTTTTGAAAAGGAGCTAATGTATAAGACGTGACCTCTATCATCCAGAGATTTAAGTGTGGATGTATCGATATCATTTGAAAATGAAATTAAGCTATAGGGGTCATCTTCAACAATCGGAACTCCTAATTCTCTTGCTATTTCTAGTACACGTTTTCTATTGTTCAAAGATAATATGCTGCCTGTTGGATTTTGAAATATAGGATTAAGAAAAACCATTCTAATTTTATGCCTTTGATATAAATAAAGAATATCTTCTGGATTTATACCATTCGGCCCAACAGGGAGTTTAAACGTTTTTATACCTGCCGAACGAAATAAGGGTAAAGAGTGTGCATAAGAAGGATCTTCGTACGCGATTGCATCCCCGTGATTTAACAAGCATTGAATAACAAGATGCAGCGCTTGTTGTGCACCAGAGGTTATCAAAACAGACTGACTGGAGCATTTTATATTTTTATAATCTTCTAAGTGTTTAACAATCCTATCGCGAAGACCGAGATTGCCTTGGGGATGTTCATATCCGAGAGATTGATGAAACTCCTTTTTTGCTAGTATTTCTTTAAAAATATCATAGGGCATCAAGTCATGTGCCAATTCACCACTTGCAAAGTTTATTAAATCTTTTCCATGAATTTCTCCACGAATATGTTGATATATTGGGAGATTCGGTAGAAACGATCCCCGCTCAACATACAGATCCCAATTAGGAATTCGAGAGCGGGTTAATCCCCACACGTCTTTATGTACCTTTGTTCCACTCCCCTTAATTCGCTCGATCGTTCCATGTGAATATAGAACGTCATACGCAGTAACAACTGTCCCCCTGTTTACTCCCAATTCTTTAGCTAAAGTCCTTTCAGATGGAAGAAGTGTTCCAGGAGGATATTCACCATAAGCAATTCTCTTTTGAATAAAATTAGCGATCTGTTGATAGAGTGGGATATCACTTTGTTTATCTAGTTTCCATTCCATTATTATCACCATTGTTTCCCATCTTCAAAAAGTTATTTACAGTCTGATCTTAATATAAACAACATACAATCATTTAATCCATATGAACTATCATTGTCAAGATAATTATGTTGGAACCGTATTACGAGTAACTAGTCCACATGACTACAACTGAAAAGGTCCAATTATTAAAATTATTTGTTCCGTAATAACTTTTTCAACATTCTATGAACCCATTTTTAGATGTGAAGAACAGCACATTTTTACAATATTAAGGATGTGTAAACTTTAATTGCAAGTGACAGTTTAGGACTTACTGAATAGAATTCTAATTTCATAAATGAGGAGGGACTAATTATGGAAGAACATAATGGATTAAAGAAAAAAATCGGAGAATCCAATACGAAAGCGTTTGCTTCTCATTATGCCAAATCAATGTTTTTTACTGTGGTTGTTTTAACAGTATTAACTTTTATTGGCACGAGGCTATTTATCCATATCGATTTAAATCTTTACGGATATATGGTAGGAACGCTCGTGTTTATTGGAGGGTTTTTCTATCGCTTCATTTCATGGGGGGAGAGACCGCCAACAAAAATCTTAATTAAAAAAGGTATAAAACTATTATTTACAAAAACAACACCGAAAATAGCAGTTCAACATTTAGCTATTTTTGATTTTATTAAAAAACGGGGTGTTGAACGCTGGCTGCAGCATATTTTAATCGGCTGGGGTTGTATCCTGGCTTGTCTTGTCACATTCCCGCTCGTATTTGGCTGGATGTACTTTACAATGAATGACAATGGCTCATATACAATCGTACTTATGGGCTTAGATTTAATGAAGGTAAAAGCAGATGGGATGATTGCTTGGTTGTCCTACAATGCATTAAATGTGGCAGCCATTATGGTTACAGCTGGTGTTTGTATGGCACTACACCGACGGTTGAAAAATATGCAGGCTAGAGCTGAGCAAAAATTCATTTACGACTTTCTTCCGCTTTTCCTATTATTATTTATTTCGATAACAGGACTTTTATTAACTGTTCAAAATGTCTTTCTAGATGGCTGGCTGCAGCCACAAATGTCACTGATCCACCAGTTTTCCGTTATCGTAACACTAATTTATTTACCATTTGGTAAGCTTGCCCATATTCCATTCCGTCCGATGAGTGTATTTGCAAGAAACTACCGTGAACATTATGGAAAAGAAGCAATGAAAGAATGTAAAGTGTGCAGCAATCATTTTGTATCAGTAGAACAATCAAACGATGTGATTCAAGTACTTGGTGTCAATGATATCGATTTTAATATGAAAGACGGCTTTAATCTTGCTGAGTTGTGCATGCCATGCCGCAGGAAATATCGAATTTCCAGATTTTCAGGATTTGCAACTCACCAATTAAAAGTCAAGGAGGCAAATCAAAATGCACATGGATAATTATAAAAATCCCAGAGATAATTTTTTTAAAGAGATTGAAAATATAAATCATCCTGACGAAACACTAGTCCCAACTCACTGCAGTTATTGCGCGATGCAATGCGGAATGAATCTAAGGGTAAATACAAAAACAAATAAAATTATTGGAGTTGAACCTCGATACGATTGGCCAGTAACCCTTGGAAAGATGTGTCCGAAGGGGGTTACAGCTTATCAACAGACAAATCATCCAGATCGTCTTTTAAAACCGTTAATACGTGACGATGCATCTTTAAAAGGAACAAAAAAAGGTTTCAGGGAAGCAAGCTGGGAAGAAGCTTATGATTTAATAGTGAAAAAGTTTAAACAACTGCAAGCTGATTATGGGAAAGATTCTCTTTCGGTATATGGAGGAGTTTCCATGACAAATGAAAAATGTTATCTAAATGGGAAATTTGCTCGTGTTGCACTGCAAACGAAATATCTCGATTACAATGGACGATTTTGTATGGCAAGTGCGGCAAGCGGTATCAATCGTTCCTTAGGGATTGATAGAGGATCGACCGTACCTTGGACAGATATACCAGAAACGGATTGTTTGTTTCTCGCAGGAAGTAATACAGCAGATTGCCATCCAACGATGATGTTTCGTGTTTGGGCTGTTCAAGAAAGAGGCGGATATTTGATTGTTGTCGATCCAAGGGAAACGCCAGTAGCCAGAAGAGCAGATGTCCATCTTGATTTAAGACCTGGAACAGATTTGGCTCTTGCGAATGGAATATTGCATATATTAATCAAAAATGGTCACACAGATGACGATTTTGTAAAAAAACATACAAACGGTTTTGAAGAAACAAAAGAATTGGTAAAACAATTTACACCCGAATATACAAGTCAAATTACAGGTGTTGCCCCGGAGAAAATTATTAAGGCGGCTGAATTATATGGGAAAGCACCAAATGCGATACTCTTGTTTGCAAGAGGAATAGAACAACAGGTGAAAGGCGTTGATAATGTTTCAGCTTATATTAATTTAGCACTTGTAACTGGTAATATAGGTCGTCCAAAAGCAGGTGTTGGAACGATAACTGGCCAAGGAAACGGTCAAGGTGGAAGAGAACATGGTCAAAAAGCCGACGCCTTGCCTGGATACCGGAAGATTACAGATCCAGAGCATGTAAAGGAAGTAGCAAAGGTGTGGGGAATTGAGCCAGAGGAAATGCCAGGAGAAGGAGTATCTGCCTTTGAATTATTTGGATTAATGGAGAAAAAGGTCATTCGTTCTATGTATCTTCTTTGTTCTAATCCAGTTGTTTCAGCCCCGGACTCTAACTATGTTCGTAAAGTATTAAAACAGCTCGACTTTATGGTTGTTTCTGATTTTTTCTTATCAGAATCTGCAGAGTATGGAGATGTAGTTCTTCCAACCACAACATGGTCGGAAGATGAGGGGACGACTACCAACGTTGAAGGTCGTGTTATTAAGATCAATCGAGCTCAAATGCCTTTAGGCGAGTCAAAGCCAGATTGGCTTATACAAGTGGAATTAGCGGAACGTCTTGGCCGTGGAAAATACTTTTCTCATTTAAAAACTTCAGAGGATGTCTTTAATGAATTGAGGTTAGCCTCAAAAGGTGGAAAAGCAGATTACTACGGGGTTACTTGGGAAAAAATCAAAAAACAAGATGGTGTATTTTGGCCATGTACGAAAGAGGAAGACCCGGGAACACCTCATATGTTCCTTGATAAAAAGTTCTATTTCCCTGATGGAAAAGCAAAAATACTAGCTCTCCCTTATGTTCCAGCAGCGGAAGAACCTGATGAGGAATTCCCACTCCACTTAACAACGGGACGGGTTGTTTACCATTATCTATCAGGCAATCAAACTAGAAGAATTCAATTTTTAAAAGATATGTGTCCTGAACCATTTGTCGAAGTACATCCAGAAACAGCAAAAAAATATGATATAGAGCATGAAGAAAGAGTTCGTTTGTTTACACGACGAGGGGAAGTTATTTATAAAGTGAAACTTACTGAAGCCATACGTAAGGATACCTTATTTGTCCCCTATCATTGGGATTTTGAACAAGCAGCAAACATCCTGACAAATCCAGCTCTTGATCCAATTTCTAAAATGCCGGAATTTAAGGCTTGTGCCGCTCAAATTGAAAAACTAGAAATGAAGAAGGTGCAATAAATGAAAAAGAGGTTGTATCTTGAACTCGAAAACTGTATAGGTTGTCGTTCCTGTTTGGCAGCTTGTACACAATGCGGTGGTCACGAAGAACGGAACAGAAATTATGTATACGATGTGAATCCACTTGTTGACAGACAAACAATGCCTCTTATGTGCCTTCACTGTGTAAACCCCGCCTGTGCTAGAAGTTGTCCAGCACAGGCGATTCAAATCCATGAAACGGGAGCCGTTTTATCAGCGTTGGTTGAAAAATGTATCGGATGTCAAAATTGTACAATTGCTTGCCCATATGGGATTCCAAAGTTTGATACAGAACAAAACTTAATGTATAAGTGTGACCTTTGTATCGACCGTTCAAAGGATGGAATCCCGCCAATGTGTGCGAGTGTCTGTCCTACCAACACGCTACAATGGTTGACAGATGAAGAAATAGAACAAAAGCAAAATAAATTTAATCTCGATAACGGTAAATGGGTGACAAGTATGCCTTATTTAGAAGGAGAAACAAATGTAAAAGTGAATCTCCCTGGAATTTTACAGGGCATTTCAAAATTGTATTAGGAGGGATTTCACATGGCAGAAAAAAATAACAATATCCCGTTCAATGAAGATCATTACACTCATAATATAAACCGGGATAATGAGAGAAGCCTTGACCGACGCGGCTTTATGAAGACTTTGGTTGGTGCAGCAGGTGTGTTCGCCGTTGCATCCCTTCCTTGGGGAGTAATAGCCGCAAAAGAATTATCCGATTTAGGTGATAAAAAATATCCTAAGCAGAAAATTACAGATATCACTTCTTTTGCTATTGGTGATTCGGTGGACTTTGCTTTTCCAGGTGAACATGACAGCGCAATTTTAATTCGTTTATCAGAAAATAAGTATGTTGCTTATCAAAATGCCTGTACCCACCTTCGCTGTCCTGTTTTTTGGAAGAAGGAGGACGGAGAAATGCTCTGCCCGTGTCATCACGGAAAATTTGATGTAGAAACAGGTGTGCCAATTGCCGGTCCGCCAAGACGACCGCTTCCTGAAATCTATGTAAAAGTGGAAAATGGCGCAGTCTATGCTGTGGGGGTTAAGCGTTATGAGGCCTAGTTATGTAAATCTAATTATGCTTTGTGGACTATTAATGCTGAATATTATTTTTACTCAAAATATGGTTCATCAATTTTTCTATCAAAATTATGGATGGGTTCTAATATTTTGTTTTTTAAACCTTTTACTTTTTCCAATCGGAATCTATATTTATAAACATGATCAAAAAGGTATGGGTTAGGGAAATGAATCTGAGGTAGTAAGGAGGAATTAAATAGATGATTAATTTCAAATTCTTTTGTCCAATGGATAGCCTTAAAGTGCAAGAATAAAAGAACTTATTACCATTTAAAATTTTGTAAAACATTATAATTTTTAAAAAAACCGTTTCCATTTAATGAATCGGTTTTTTGTTTTAAAAGAACTCTTTTCTTTTTATTAAAATGGATGAGTAAAAAAGTATTGAAGTGGATGATTAAAAATTTTTTAAATTCATTATGATAGAAGAGTCGGTTACCCATAATACACATTCACAATAAAAAATGGTTAGGTGTGAGAATAGATTCACAATTATTTTCGATCTAAGGAATAACCTTTCACATATAAAATCAGTAAATGCTTTAAAATATTTTACTATAAAATGTAGTGAGGGAACTCTATGTACATTATTTTACTTATCATGCTTATTACTGCATGTTTTGTATTAATTCTTTGTGGCTACTATATTTCAATTATTAGGTTAAAGTTTGGGAAAAGTATTTTTCTTTTTATACCAATTGTCATTGCAATATTTATGATTAATATTGTCATCGCTTTGGTTGAATTATCTCATTCACCAAACTGGAGCTAAAAATCCAAAAATTAAATATAGTTACTTTTTATATGTTAACTCTAAAAAATGAATAAAAAAACCAATGGTTAACAATTAAAATATTAATTATTCTAGGAAAATAGAAAAAAATGGGGAAAATTAAAGTCCTTAGAAGAATCGGGACTAGGGGCAGTTGTTCGAAGACCTAAACAATCACAATATTATCGATAGCTGAAGCACTTGTTAATGGAGGGGTTAAAGCTCTTGTAATTACACAAGATACACCAGTTATTTACAAATGATAAATAACATGAAAAATCTATACCAAGACAAAGTTCTTGTTGGTACAGGTACAGTATTAGATGATACCTTCGCAAAATCAGCAATAGACGTGGGTTCAGATTTCATTTACTCACCAATCTTTGATATAAAGACCATTCAAATAACAAATTGCTTTGTGAAAATTTCAATACCAGGCGTTTTGACACCAACTTAAGCTGTTCAAGCATATTCTGTAGGCGCGGATATAATCATTTAATGGAAAGTACTTAGAAGGGGAAGAAAAAATTAGTTTTACTGACTATTTTAATAAAGCTTCTTTCTTAGAAAGGAACGATATATTCCCAGGTGATGAAAAATTATTTCTACGCCCAGAGACTAATATTATTCCATTTATCATTAATGTAAAGAATAGTAAAAGAGACATGAATTTCTTTGTTTATTGTGAGGATGATCAAATTTTTGTAGTTAAGCAGTGGAAAAAGAAAGTTGCTTCATATAATCTTAGATCTGATAATTTGCAAAATTCCACTACTTCAAACTGTATAAATGTGTAAAAAAAGCTTAATATACCTATTTAAGGGTTGATAAATGATATAAAAAAGTAATCCAAGTTCAAAGCTAAGGGGATTACTTTTTTATTTTAATTCAATGCTTATCTCAGCTCCAATGGTTCCCAAAGGACGACCAGGAGATTATCAGCAAGAGCTATAGAAAAATTTATAGAAAAATACACCGCAGCCTTCGGTAAACCTTCATTATCGGTACACAAGTTGCGCCATTCGTTTCCTACAAGATATCACGCTGAAATAAATGATGTACCAATGCCAAGAAGACAATTGGGGCATTCTTCCATTGAAACAACTATGATTTATACTCATATTAGAAACGCTTGTTTTAGCAGATTACCGAATAAGAACCCGCGTGCCAATCGGAATTGTACGTGCCAGCTCTTCGACATCCGCATTGTACATCCGTATACACCCTTTTGAAACGGCTTTACCGATTGAAGAAGGATTATTCGTACCGTGGATACCATAGTGCTTTTTTGAGAGAGACATCCACATTGTTCCGAAAGGTCCACCAGGGTTAGGGGCCTTATTTATTACGACAAAGTCACCAATGGGAGTTTGGTTAAGAATTTTACCGACTGCAATAGGGTACGTTTTTATCGGAGATTGATTACGCATTAATGTCAATGTTTTATTTTTGACGGAAACATGAATAGAATAAGGGATTTGATTGGGATTAGGCAGTCCCGGAATAATAATGGATTGGCCTGCATTAATCATATTAGGATTAACTATTTGGTTTGCTTGAATAAGAGATTGAAAGGGGACGCGATAATCCTCGGAAATCGACCAAAGTGTTTCTCTGGGTTTAATGATGTGGTAATACATAATTTAAAACCTCCCACCAAAGTATTCATATAAATACCATATGAGTATTTATTGTTTTTGGCACAAAACCTGTTACTTACTGTACCTTATACGGGCTTGGTCGTATGCCTTAAAGAAAACGGGACAAGGGACCTGTACCGCCTCTGTCCTCTGATAAAAATCCGGCCTTTTTGATGCGTTTGTGATAAAATATAGTAATATAGTAATGGATATTTGGTAAGGGGCAAATCTATTGAAAAATAGAGACGCAAAACTATAGGGGCTAAAGTATGATGAGTATACCAAGCCAGCCAGTTGCTGAAAACGACCGTTTTCATTTTTTGAGACCCTTCTGTTTAGAAGGGTTATTTTTTTTGTGAATTAGGAGTGATAGTACGAATTGAATAGAAGAAGTAACTTCTTCTTCTTCCTTATTAGCAAAAATGGCTGAGGATTTAAAAGGTTTGATCAAAAAATTTACGATTTGATCTAACTATTAACAAGAAAGCACAATCCCACTCGAAAGGGATTGTGCTTATTAATCTCATGACCCCAATCGGCTAAACTGCTTGTGAATAAGCCCTTTAGCAGTAGCAGCTTTCACCCATTCTGGATATTCCTTCATTAGTAAATCATAGAGCTCGTTGTCTGAGATATGCTGAGGGTCCTCGACACTAAAGAAATCAGCATTATCAAGATAACGGCCAGATAAGTTATCCAGTTGCTCTAAGAAAGTAAAGTCTGATTGGAAAGCTCGGAAGAAACCACGGCCTTTTAGTCCTTTATTTGATTTCCCTATGGCCATAAATTGCCAGAAGATCGGCTCGTAGGAAGAGTTTTGGATATGGCTGATCGTATCCTTCTCATCAAAGGTTGCTCCATCTGTTACGAACATAACATAGACAGGCATTTCCTTAGAGATCGGCTGACTTCGCTTGCTAGCTGAGCCAAAATAATGCTGACGGATCATTTTCATTACTTTTCCATAATAAGTACTGCCTTCTAAAGGATATCGTCTAATCAGCTGATTGATGAATCCGTTAAAATTATCAATGGTTAGTTCTCCTGCCTCATGGCCATTTGCGCCGAATAAGAATATATCAATTGATCCATCATCATCAAAGCGAGTCCCTAATGCTAAGATCCGTTCCGCAAATTCTTGAATCTTCCCAGATCGATAAAGTCCAGACATCGAACCGGATATATCTAAGCATAAAGCAACTTTTGCATTATGATTTTGCAGCCCAACCTTTTCTAAAGAAACCTTAGCCTTTTTGGAAAGATCGAGAATCTTAGGTGCCTGTACTTCCATTTTCTTTTCAAGTAATATTTTTTTGCTGCTGATTGGAGCAGAAGGAGCTGTCGGCAACGGTGCTGCCTGAGGGGCAGGTTGTGATTGTTCTTCTGCAACCTCACCGCCAAAATCCTTCAATAACGCTCCCAGCCCTCCATCAAATCCTCGGCCAACAGAAGAAACTCTCCATACATCTTTAAAATAAATTTCTGTCATAATGATTGCTTTCTCATTTTTAAAATCATTTCCATTAAAGGAATAGGTAAGTATTGGTTCACCGTTCGCTTTGATAATGAATGAACCGGATGAAACCATCCCCATTGTTCCATTCCCATCAATGGTCGCTGTGAATACTAGATGCTGAACAGAAATGGGCAGCTTTGATAAATCAATGAAGAATGTTCCTCCCCCACTGCGATGGGCTTGGAGCTGAATTTCGTTAGAAGGCGATTGTAATTGATTATAGAAAATCATATAACGATCATCGCGAAGTTTTTTTTCCTCATTTAATCCGAAACAAGTAATATCAATTTCAAAGCTGGATGTGACATTGATTTCTATTTGTAATTGAGTAAGCGCCGTAAGATCTGAGAGTTTAATTTTTTCACCGCGTACTAAAGTTTTCATAGCTCCTCCTTTTTTGGTAAAAGATATAATTACATTGTAGCTTACATTTACGGATAAATAATATTATAGTTTCCTAATTTTAGTAAAAGGCATAAAATGGAGAGCGAATATAATTATTTTTTGAATATTTCAGCAATCGATTTTTGTCGAATACGTATGATATAATTACTCTGAAAAATAAAATAGTTGGGAGTAATCGCTATGTTGAAAGATTTATTTATCGGCCTATCACAAAACCAATTACTAAATAGTGCTGCGAAGAAGTACGGGCTAAAATTGGGGGCGCAAAGTGTCGTAGCGGGAACAAATATAGAGGAAACCATCAAGAGCATTAAAGAATTAAATGCACACGGAATCTCTTGTACGGTGGATAATTTGGGAGAGTTCGTCTTTAAAAAAGAAGAGGCAACTGAAGCTAAGGAACAAATTCTTAATGTCATCGAAGCGATCCATGAGAATGAAGTAGATGCTCATATTTCTTTAAAGCCTACTCAACTAGGATTAGATATTGACTATCATTTTTGTTTGAATAATTTAAGAGAAATTGTAAATAAAGCAAGCCGCTACGATATCTTTGTTAACTTTGACATGGAAGACCATGGCCATTTAGATCCGTCATTTGATATTCTTGATGAGCTATCAAAGGAATATGATAATGTAGGAACAGTGATTCAAGCTTATTTCTTCCGTGCAGAAGAGGATATTCAAAAATATCAAAATTATCGTCTTCGTATCGTAAAAGGTGCTTATAAAGAACCTGAGGAATTGGCTTATCAAGATAAAAAAGCAATTGATGCTAACTTTATTAAATTAATTGAATGGCATTTATTAAATGGAAAATTTACTTCCATTGCTACTCATGATCATAATATCATTAACCATGTGAAAGATTTTGTGAAGAAGAATGATATTCCAAATGATAAATTTGAGTTCCAAATGCTTTACGGTTTCAGAAAAGAGCTTCAGCTACAATTGGCAAGCGAAGGCTATAACTTCTGTACGTATGTACCTTTTGGAAAAGACTGGTACGGCTATTTCATGAGACGTCTTGCTGAAAGACCGCAAAATTTAAATCTTGTTGCTAAGCAAGTATTTAACAAGAAGACAAATACAGTCCTTGGCGTAGCTGCGGGAGCTTTCCTATTAGGCAGATTGACTAAGAAGAACAAACAGAAATAATTGTATAGATCATGTAAAAACCTCCTTATCAATAAGGAGGTTTTTTTGAATCAATTTATGAATCATTTTTGGCTTGTGTCCACGTTACGATTGTTAAAAATACATCTTCAAGTTTTTTTCCAGACTGAGTTAATTCATATTCTACTTTCCTCTTTGGGGTAGTTAGAATCCTTTTTACAATCAATCCTTCTTTTTCTAAATCACGCAATCGTTCGGTTAATAACCTGTCAGAAATGCCAGGAATGTTTTCCAGAATTTCATGATAGCGTTTAGGTCCTTTAAATAAACTATAAATAATTATTCCTATCCAACGCTTTCCAAGAAATTCGATGGTGCTATGGAAGTCATTGCATATATTCTGGCAATCCTTTTGTTTATTGTTTTCAAGCATTGATTCACTCATATTAAAACCCCATTTAATTTCTTCATTCTCTCTATTCTACCATAAATACTTTTATGCTTGACCAATTAACTTACTAATAGTAAGCTATATTTAAACTTACTATTAGTAAGTTATGTACAACTAGGAGGAATAAGAATGTCGCCTAAAACTGATCAAAGCGTATCAACTGTTATCAGAGAACGTCACTCTGTTAGAAAATATGATGCTAATTATAAAATTGCAAGAGAAGAAATTGAAGACATATTAAATGGAGCCATCTTAGCACCATCTTCTAGTAATCTTCAGCCATGGAGATTTATCATTATTGATAACGAAGAAGTGAAAAAGGAACTGCGTTTAATTGCCAATAACCAAGAACCGATTGAGACATCTTCTGCTGTTATAGCAGTGTTAGGTGATAAGGAAATGTATATGAATATTGAAAAGGTATATCGAAGCGGCTATGAAGCAGGTTTTATGGACGAAGAAAATGTGAATCGATTAATGCACAATGCAAATAGCCTGTACCCAAATATATCTGAAGAAGTCAGGAAAAATATCGCATCTTTTGATGCTGGTTTAGTGTCAATGCAGCTCATGCTCATTGCTAAAGAAAAGGGGTATGACACTGTACCGATGGGAGGCTTTGATAAAGTGAAATTTATCGAAAGGTTTAATGTGTCTGAACGTTATATGCCTATGGTGCTCATTGCTATAGGGAAAGCAGCAGCACCGCCATTTAAAACTACGCGCATTCCGTTAAAGGATATCGCAGAATTTATTTAGATAAACAAAGGGAAGAGAGGAGATTACTTCTTATTGAAGTTAATCTCTTTTTTCATTCTAGGGGAGTTGACTTGGGTATAAAAGTGTTTATTCGATGCACATTAATGTAATAGCTGGAAATGTGTGGGGATAAAGAAAGGAATGGTGCCAGGTGAAAAATATTTGGGGAATTTATTCAAATGACCTGAAGAAGACAAGCACAAATTGGGTTGCTGCTATTTTAGTCGGAGGTCTTATCCTGCTGCCATCCTTATATGCCTGGTTCAATATTCAGGCATCGATTGACCCTTATGGAAATACAAAAAATATCCTTGTTGGTGTAGTTAATGAAGATAAAGGGGCTGAAATTAATGGAGCCCAAATTAATGCGGGAGAGGAGATTGTAAAGGAATTAAAGAACAACAAAGATTTAGGCTGGCGGTTTGTTGATAAAAATAGCGGGATGGAAAAGGTTTTGTCAGGGGATTACTTTGCTACCATTATTATTCCTCGTGAATTTTCTAAGGATCTTGCAACGATAGTTAATGACAAACAGCAGCAGGCAAAAATTGAGTATTATGAGAACGATAAAAAGAACGCCATAGCTCCAAAAATAACTTCAAAAGGAGCGAGTGCCATTGCCGAGCAAGTAAGCAGTAAATTTGTTGCAACGGTTAATGGTGTGATTTTTGATTTATTTAATCAGATTGGAATAGAGTTGGAAAATAGGCTTCCGGCTATTAAGCAATTTGAAGAATTCATCTTTAAGCTCCAGAAGAAACTTCCAGAAGTTAAGGCTTTGCTCGATCAATCCATGTCCTATGCAGAGGGTGCGGATGATATTCTAGGAAAGGTTCAGCAAGCTGTTCCAAAGGTTGAAGCAATAGCTAATGAAGGAATGGGCTTTATTGATAAAGCAAACCAGGTTATTAGTAAGGCGGAAGCGGAAATAGATGCTTTCAAACCAAACATTAAAGAGGATATACAAACACTAAAAATGGTAACTGATTCTGCAGAAACAAAAATCAATCAGCTTCAAGCACTGGAAATCGATCCACAAAAATTACAAACGATATTGGAGGAGATTGATCCGCTTCTAAAAAAGGGGGAAGAGGTTACAGGAATTATTCAAAGGAAAGTAAATGATGCTTTGAAGATAGCACAGAATAACAATGCAAATGAAAAAGTAATGAATCATCTGCAACGGCATATAAACCATCTCGAACAGATCCATACAAATTTAAAAAATGCTGCAGCTATTTCCTTGGAATTACGAAATATGTTAGCTAATGGGGAGGTCCCTTCTCTAGATCAAATGAATCGTTTCAAATCTGTTATTAATAATATTCAGCAAGTAGTGAATCAGATAACAGAAGAGGACAAACAAAAAATAGAGTCAGTTATTAACAATGAAGTCCTAAAGACAAAACAGACTCTACAAAAGGCGAACGGCATTTTAGAAGAATTAGTTGTGACTCTTCCTTCTATAGCAAGTGCCATTAATAATGCTGCAGGTACTCTCCATGAAGGGGAGAAGGTTTTACAAGAAGCGAACAAGCAATATCCAATGATTGTCAAAAAAGTTGGAGAGTTAACTGACACGATAGAAAGGCTGCAGAACGAAACAAATCTTAATGAACTCATAGACCTCCTGCGAAATAATCCAAATTCAGAAAGTAACTTCTTGGCTAATCCGGTGAAAATTGAAAGTAATCTCTTATTTTCATTGCCAAACTACGGTTCAGGTATGAATCCTTTTTATACTGTTTTAGCCATTTGGGTCGGGTGCTTATTATTAATTTCGCTGTTGTCTGTTGATCCAGCACACTATGAGGAGTATGCAAGTCATGAAATTTATTTTGGTCGTTTGTTAACCTTTTGGACCTTTAGTTTTTTGCAAACTTTGATCGTTACTTTAGGAGATATTTTTCTATTGAAGGATATTTATATCCATAGTCCCGGCTGGTTCCTCTTATTTGGGCTGCTTTCTAGCTTTGTCTTTATTCTTATTGTCTTTACTCTCGTTTCGATATTCGGGAATGTTGGCAAAGCGATGGCGATTGTTCTTCTTGTTTTACAGATTGCAGGAGCAGGTGGAACCTATCCTGTACAATTAATTCCAAGATTTTTTCAAATGATCAATCCATTTTTGCCATTTACTTATTCCATTGATTTAATGCGTGAAGCGGTTGGAGGGATTGTATGGGAGAATGTCAGAACGGATATCTTATTCCTCCTTATCTTCGCTGTTATTGCTATCCTTTTAGGTGTATTTTTGAAAGAGCCTATTAACAAGATTACTTATAAATTAAGGAAAAAGTCGAATGAAAGTGGGATATTTCATTAATAATTAAATTAGGAGCCAGTTTCTGCTTTGAATGTAGCAACTAAAACTGGCTCCTAAATTTTTAATATGTTATTCTTCTATTTGCGCAAAAAAGTCAGAAACAAGCTGTTCAATCTTTTGAAATTCAATTTTTCCAAGAATTAATTTATTTGTCTTCAAAGATAATAACGCACTATCTACTAGAAATTTCCGTGGGCTCTTTGAGTGGAGCAACTCTTCTTGAATAAAATCTAATAACTCAATATGCTGTGAGTTATCTTCATTATGGTTAAGCGTCTTTTTTAAAGCTAATACCGTATGATAAAGATTTTGCTGAAAAGATCGATCCAGTTTCTTGCAAACAGGAACCCAGCTCTCAATTAGCTCCGGACGAACTAACTGATCACTAGCTTCTGCTACTTCATCAACTATCTTCACGATGCGATCTACACTATATCGAACTACTTTATGAATACTGGCATGCGATTGGTTTGCCAAGGCGTCATATTTAAGGTTATGCTGAAGAATCCCCATGAACATGATCGAGCAGTCTAATAAATAGGGTCTTTTTTCTTCTCCAAAGAGATCAATGAACCGATAGAATAGCCAGTGAAGAATTCGAAAATGGCCACGCTTAATGAATTGCTTAAGGTCTTCATCATTTGAAACGAAAACCTCTTCGAAAAGAGATATTAATTTGCTTGTTCGATTTGTTTTCAACTGTAATTCAATTTGCTTAATAAAGATTTCAATATTAGAAGGATCCTGGCCAATCAATAATTCATTCCGTTCCTTTTCTAAATCTTTATAGATTGTATTGAAAAGGGCGATTAATAATTCGTTTTTAGACGAAAAATAATTATAAAATGTTCCTTTAGAAATGCCGCTATATTCTAATATGTCTTGAATGGAAGTTGCCTGAAAGCCTTTGTCGATAAATAATTGGTGAGCCATTTTTATCACATGCTTTTTCCTAGCGTTCATATAATCACCTTTAATAATTGTTGAACTACCTGTATAAAATTAATAGTATATTATTTCTAAGGTTAACACAAACACATAAATATCAAGGTATTTTTTAATTGCATAAATTGAACTCATAGTTTATGATATACCTTATGTGAAACATCAGTACAAAATAATGAACTTAATGTATATAGGAGGAAAAAACAACATGGACCATTCCATAGAAAAGACTGATCGTCCACCGTATGGGATATTAGCTGTCCTGATGATTGGTGCTTTTATTGCTTTTTTGAACAATACGTTATTAAATGTAGCATTGCCTTCAATTATGGCTGATTTAGAAGTTGATGCATCAACAGTACAATGGTTGACGACCGGCTTTATGCTTGTAAACGGAATCCTAATTCCAGCAACAGCTTTCTTAATTGAAAAATATTCTGTACGTCGTCTATTCTTAGTAGCTATGTGCTTATTTACAATAGGTACGCTTGTGGCTGGGATCGCACATTCATTTCCTCTATTATTAGCAGGTCGGATGCTTCAGGCTTCAGGTTCTGCCATCATGATGCCTCTTTTAATGAATGTTATGCTTGTAAGCTTCCCAGTTGAAAAAAGGGGAGCAGCAATGGGTGTGTTCGGTTTAATTTTAATGGCTGCACCTGCAATTGGACCAACATTATCCGGATGGATTATTGAACATTATGACTGGAGAATGCTTTTCCACTTTGTTACGCCAATTGCCATTATTGTAATTTTAATTGGCTTTTTCTTACTTAAAGATAAAAAGGAAAAAGTTAATATCCGTCTAGATATATTCTCATTATTATTATCAAGTATCGGTTTTGGCGGAATTTTATACGGATTTAGCTCTGCAGGCAGCAAGGGATGGGATAGTCCTTATGTCTATGGAACAATTGCCGTGGGTGTGATTTCTCTTGTGTGGTTCATTTTACGTCAGTTGAAAATGGATCGTCCAATGCTTAACTTCAAGGTTTATAAATATCCAATGTTTGCATTATCCTCATCGATTACGATGATTGTAAATATGGCTATGTTTGCTGGTATGCTATTAATTCCCATTTATGTTCAAACGATTCGTGGAATTTCCCCAATGGATGCAGGTCTAATGATGCTTCCAGGAGCACTTGTCATGGCCTTCATGTCACCAATTACAGGGAAACTATTTGATAAATTCGGCGGACGTATTCTTGCTGTTACTGGACTGATCATTATGACAGTAACAACGTACTTCTTTAGCCAATTAACAGATGAAACGACGTATACTTATTTAGTTATCTTAAACTCTGTACGGATGTTTGGAATGTCAATGGTTATGATGCCAGTTTCAACAAACGGATTAAATCAATTGCCTGCTCGATTCTATCCACACGGTACTGCGATGAACAATACGCTAAACCAGGTAGCAGGAGCGATTGGTACTGCATTGTTAGTTACTGTTATGTCAACTCGCACAGAAACATATGCAACTGAAATTGCTGAAGATGCGATGAAAAATCTAACTGCACAACCAACAGAAGCTGTTTTAGCAGAAATGAAACAGCAAATTGCGATGAAAGCGATGCTGGAAGGGATTAATGATGCATTCTTAGTTGCAACAGGTATTGCAGCTGTTGCCATTGTTCTTGCCTTGTTTATAAAGCGGGCAAAACAAGCGGAAGACCCGATGGTGAAAAAAACAGAAGAAAAAGTTACTACAAAATTAGCGGAGAATTAATATAAGAAGAAAAGAAGGGACATTCGATATATGAATGTCCCTTCTTTTTATTGTTCTTTATTAAACCATAACGGATCCATATCATCGACATCTCCATTGTAATTTATCAGGATTTCTTCTCCTGCTTTTATGTCTGTGTAGGCAAAGAAGTCAAATGTATGGTTATCAAAGTTAATATCATAAGTGGCATTCGGCTGGTATGAATGGTTAAATAGCATTCCATACCCAAGAAGAATGGCGCTATGATTTTTGCCATACTCGAATGCGTAATCAGCAAGTATCGTTTTCTCGATAAATTCATGCTCTTTGTTTGGATATGCAATTACGGGTGCTTCATGTATAAGCTCGCCCTTTGCTATATCACGCGTTGCAAATACGCCTCTATTAAATTCTCCATCACTGAGTGTGGACGTTTTGATTTCAATCATAGTTATGCCACCTGCTTTTCTTTTACTTTAAAGTCTCTTAAGCATGCCAGTTGGTTATGAGGAAAGCAACTATTTTTTTGAAATAAACATTTATCATTAATGAAAATGTATGCCCATGGGCTTATAATAGAAACATTAATCAAACGTTTGATTAAAGGTTTTATCCATCTCGAGTGGTGGCAGGCATCTAAAAAGGAAGGTGAGTGTAATGGAGAAAAAGTTTGAAACAATGTTATTACATAGTGTTAAGAAGGAAAAAAAGCCGATTAAAAGCAAGATTACACCGATCTATCAAACATCTGCATTTACTTTTGATAATTTAGATGATTTAGAAGGGTTTTATCAAGGAGAAGGGAATTACTTATACTCTCGTACAGGGAACCCGAATCCGGATGAACTGGGTCAGGCGGTTGCAGCGATTGAAGGTGCACCAGCAGGCGTTGCAACTTCATCAGGCTTATCTGCTATTTTAGCAGGGGTGCTTGCTGTAGTGAAAAGCGGGGATCATATTATAGCAGCTGATGATGTATATGGCGGAAGCTTTCATCTGCTAAAAGAGGAATTAAGTCAGCTTGGCATTGAAACAACCTTTGTTGCTTTTTCTAACCTTTCCAAGGTTGAAGATTCGATAAAACCGAATACAAAGCTTTTGTATACAGAATCAATTACAAATCCGCTGCTAAGAGTGGAGAATTTAGAAGCGGTTATTGATCTTGCAAAAAAACGCAATCTTCACACACTTGTTGATAATACTTTTGCTACACCGTTTCATTGTAATCCTTATCTATTAGGTGTTGATTTAGTTATCCATAGCGCAACGAAGTATATTGGAGGCCATAGCGATGTGACATCAGGTGTGGTTGTTGGAAGGGAAGACTTAGTTAGATTAGCGCGGGCAAAGGTAGTGAATCTTGGGACAAATGTAAGTCCGTTTGAGGCATGGCTAACATGCCGGGGATTAAAAACACTTGCACTGCGCATGAAATCACAATCATTCAATGCCAGGAAGCTAGCTGAGGCATTTTTAGGAAACTCGAATGTTGCTAAAGTTTATTATCCGTTTAATGAGCTGGAATTAGGATACGGCGCGATGGTATCAATTGAACTTGCAAAGAATGTGGACATCCATCAATTTTTCAAATCACTTTCCTGGATAAAAATTGTTCCTACATTAGCTGGGGTAGAAACAACGGTTTCTCATCCGCTCACTACTTCTCATCGTGCGTTGCCGCCGGAGGCAAGTAAAGCCTTAGGGATCACAGAAGAAGTTGTCCGAATCTCAGTGGGGATTGAGCATGTGGATGATATTATTCATACTTTTGAAGAGGCAATTCATCGTTCTGTTTTGAATTAAAATAATCTTTCATAAAATTTATTAAAAAGTCTCGATAACCTGCTTTATCGAGGCTTTGCCATATGCTTTAAAAATTTGAAATTGTTGTCCTTAATTCCTCAGTTGAAACAGCCTCATTAATTTCTATTAGAAGATTAGACAATAACTGAATATCCATTTCTGTATTCTGGCTCATTTCTTTATTATCCATGCTATTTTGTAAAACATCATTAAATACAGTGGTTGTGTTTGTTAGTTCTGTAATTCCGGTATCCTACATGATAAATTGTATTGATTTGCAATATAACATTTATTACTAAAGTGTAAATAGGAAAGCCACTTTTATCTTGATTAAGATTGAATGTCCGCTAGTGGTGCAAGGCAATCGCGAACACTTTTAAATACGTCTTAAGTCTTAGTTGGATTTAAGGTTGTGGTCTATGGAAGGGATTGTGTATATCATGTATCCTTATTGGTAAGGATGGAATTGTTTTTATTTTTAAGCTGAAACTTTGATTTCGTTCATACGTATAAATAATAAGGATTAAATGTCAGGAGTCGATTGTGTGATGAATCAGTTCTTAGTCTTTATTGTGCGAATGTTACTAAGCATCCCTACGACCTTTATTGTTTGGTTATTAAGTTTTTTCGCATTCGATCAAACGTTTTTACTATCGGGTGCTATTTCTCTAGGAGCTGGGTATCTCACTTATTTGATAAGTGGACTGGTTCTAAAGAAACGCTTTTTGAAAAAGCATCAATTAACAAGGAAAGAATACCAGTATATTAAGAAAAATTTAGATGAAGCGAAAGGGAAAATTAATCGATTGCATAAATCGCTGCTTTCTATTCGCCATATTCCCTCACTTAAGCAGAGAGTGGATTTTACCCGGACAACACGAAAAATATACAGTCTAACCAAAAAAGAGCCAAAGCGATTTTACAAGGCGGAACAATTTTATTTTTCTCATTTGGATTCGGCGGTGGAGCTATCTGAGAAATATGTATTCTTATCTGCTCAGCCAAAGAAAACATATGAGTTAGATCAGTCTTTATATGAGACACGTAAGACATTGGAACAGTTATCTTCATTAGTAGAGGAAGATTTGTATCAAGTCATTTCAGATGATATTGATCACCTGAATTTCGAAATCGATGTGGCAAAGCATTCAATTAAAACGATAAAAGATTCCCGAAATCTTAATGAAAGCAGGCGATTAAAATGAGTGAAAACAATCCATCCCTGTTGAAAAATACAAGTCAGGCAAATTTAATGGATGATCTTCTTTCCAATCCGTTTGGTGAAAAACAGGAACTTCCGAGTATGCAAACCAAGGAGGAAAAGCCTGTTAAGCTTATTGATGTCATTCCAGAGGAAAACAGAATAAAGGCTTATCAGCTTGCTGAACAAATTGATCCGAAAAACCACCAGGCAATGATTTCGTATGGGACACCTGCACAATCGAAGCTATTAACCTTTTCTCATACGATGTTAGAGCATGTCCAGAAGAAGGATATTGGAGAAGTAGGGGAAATAATTAGTGAATTAATGCAAAAGTTTAATGAGGTCAATCCTGATGAATTACATGCACAGCCGCCATCCTTCTTTGCTAAGATGTTTGGAAAGTTATCGAGTTCCATCCAAGAAACTCTTTCCAAATATCAAAAAACAGGGGCACAAATCGACCGTATTAGTGTGAAGCTGGAACGCAGCAAAAATATTCTATTATCAGATGTTGTCATGCTTGAAAAACTCTATGAAAATAATAAAGAGTACTTTCACGCTTTGAATGTGTATATTGCAGCAGGAGAAATTAAGCTTGAGGAATTACATCAAAAAACAATTCCAGAGCTGAAGAAAGCTGCAGAAAGCTCAAATGACCAGATGAAGTTTCAAGAAGTAAATGATATGATCCAATTTGCTGATCGATTAGATAAACGTTTATATGATTTAAAATTAAGCCGAGAGGTAACTATCCAAAGCGCTCCGCAAATTCGCCTGATTCAAAATACGAACCAAGCGCTCGTTGAAAAAATTCAATCATCGATTATGACCGCGATTCCGCTTTGGAAGAATCAAGTTGCGATTGCGCTAACTCTAATCAGGCAGCGTCATGCAGTAGAGGCACAAAAACAAGTATCTAAAACGACGAATGAACTGCTTCTAAAGAATGCTGAAATGCTTAAAACGAATACCATTGAAACAGCGAGAGAAAATGAGCGAGGGCTTGTGGATATTGAAACATTGAAGAAAACACAGGAAAGCCTGATCTCCACCTTAGAGGAAACGCTGAAAATTCAAGAGGAAGGCCGTCATAAACGCCGTCTTGCTGAAAATGAACTGGCAGCAATGGAAAGTGATTTAAGGCAAAAGCTAATAGAAATTAAAGGATGACAATAAGTAGTACCTTGAAGAAGCACGTATGAATCAAACATTTGATTCATACGTGCTCTTCTGCTTTAGGCTGCCGATAAGAATTATTTTCTTCTGTTATAATGACTCATATACTTTTAAAAAAGGATGATTCACTATGTATTTGACAATTAAAGAAACAGCAGAGTATCTCTCTTATCCAGAATCATATATTGAAGGCCTAGTTCAACAAAAACGAATTCGTGCAATTTTTGATGGACAGCAATATTTAATCAATAAAGATCAATTTACTACTCATTTACGGCAAGTCGAAAAATATAAGGAAATTGTAGAAGAAATCCTAAATGAACCAATTCCAGAAGATGTAGATGTGAAGGATGAAGATTAAAGGTAATTGCGTCTTCTAAAACACATTGTTTTACAATTAAAATTATTTGATATAGTCTATAAATAGAAAATATTCAAAGGGGGAACGAACATGTTTGATATTACAATTATTGGGGCTGGTCCTACAGGGGCAAGTGCTGCATTATTTGCTGCAAAAGCAGGAAAAAAAGTATTGGTTATTGATAGTGATAAAAGTGTTACAAAGCGTGCATGGGTAGAAAACCATTATGGAGTAATGGAGATTACTGGCCCTGAGTTAGTTGAGACAGGTAAAAAACAGGCAGCTAAATTTGGCGCAGAGCTTAAAAAAGCAACCGTGGAAAATATCGAGAAAACTGAATCTGGCTTCACGATTCATACGGGTGATCAATCATTTGAATCGAAGCATGTTATCTTTGCAACTGGGATGCTGACAGATCTAGCAGAAAAAATTGGTTTACATACAAAGCCTGGTACAGAGCCGCGTATTAAGACGATCTTAGACTTGGATGCCAATGGGAAGACAAATATCGAAGGTATCTGGGGAGCAGGCACAGTTGCTGGTGTAAGTATGCATACAATCATTACAGCTGGCGATGGCGCAAGAGTAGCGATTAACGTAATCAGTGAATTAAATGGTGAGCGATATGTTGACCATGACATAATGAAATAAATAATTTGCTCAAAACCGGTATCATACCAATTTGGTAGAGACTGGTTTTTTTTATGTGTTCTTGCCTATGATTAATGGACTGTAAGGTTCATATTTATTTGTAACTAGAAGTTTATGACTAGCTAAACTTAGTATTTAGTACTCTTATTTGAATTATTTAAATATTATAATATCTTAAGTAGAATCTATTAATCTATTAGGAGGAACTATATGAAAAAGCCAGTATTAACAATTGTTCTAGCCAGTACACTAGCATTTGGTGCAGTCGGTTCACAGGCAGTTTTCGCAAAGCCGGCAGAAATTGCTCAAAATCAGCCTGTTAAAGTATTTGATCATAAGGTGATTAACAAGCTTAATGTAGAAAATATTTATAAGAATATTGAATATTTATCGAAGACTCCTAGGGTTGCAGGTACGGAAGCAGAAGATAAGGCTGTTAAGTTTATCAAAGAGCAGTTCGAATCCTATGGGTATGAAGTAGATTTGCAGCCATTTACTTTCTATGGTTATACTCCTCCTCATACAATTGAGCTGGATGTAAACGGTTATGATGGACAGCTAAATCCAGGTTCCTTTACTTATACAGTGAGTGGAGAGGTATCAGGTGAACTTGTATACGCTGGATTAGGTACAGCAAGTGACTTAGAAGGTTTGGATCTTACTGGGAAAATAGCTTTGATTAAACGCGGGGATATTTCATTTGCTGAAAAAGTGTTAAATGCCGCTAATAAAGGTGCATCAGGCGTTTTGATTTTCAATAATGCTTCAGGCGCCATGAACGGTACGCTTGGAGAGGCAAATGATCAATATGTTCCTGCTGCGTCTTTATCGAAAGCAGAGGGGGATGCCCTTGCCGCTTCCTTAAGTAATGGGGAAACACACACAGCAACTTTAAAGATTGAAGGTGCAAGAACGGGGGAAAGTGTTTCTCATAATGTAATCGCAACGAAAAAACCAACTAATAAAAAGAAGGATACAAATAATGTGATCGTAGTAGGATCTCATCACGATTCAGTAGCCGGTGCACCTGGAGCGAATGATGATGCTTCCGGAACTGCTATGACACTTGAACTGGCTCGTGTATTTAAAGATTTACCGACTGATTCCGAAATTCGCTTCATTACATTTGGTGCTGAAGAATTAGGCTTGATTGGCTCAACACACTATGTTGCAAACCTTTCAGATGATGAAAAAAATCGTATCATTGCAAACTTTAATCTTGATATGGTAGGAAGCAAGGATGCTGGTGATTTAATTATGGCCACTCTAGATGGTCAGCCGAACCTTGTCACTGAGCTTGCACAGGCATCTAGTACGAGATTAAACGGAGAACCAACTCCATATTCACAGGGTGGAAGAAGCGACCATGTTCCATTTGCAGAAGCTGGAATCCCTGCCGCATTATTCATTCATAGTCCATCGGAGCCTTGGTATCATACACCAGAAGATACCATAGATAAAATTAGCAAAGAAAAGCTAGAGGATGTGGCTGAAATCGTAGGAACGGCTGTTTATGAACAAGCACGATTTAATAATATGGGACCAAAGACGAAAAAGGCAAAAAAGATTAAGGCAGATAAACAAGCTTACCATGAGCAAAATATTAGATGATTTATTTAGCAGTGCCTCCTTAGCGGGGTGCTGTTTTTGTTGTCATAGATAAAAATGAATGAAATTACAAAATTTATTAGATTAATGCCTTAAAAACAGAAAAAGTACCTAAACTAATGAATATAAGGAATGCATACAGATTGCTCATCCGATAGCTGAATGGAGGCAAAGAAATGATACGCTTTGGAGTAATAGGAACGAATTGGATTACTGATCGATTTTTACAGGCGGTAAAGGAAATGAATGACTTTTCATTAACTGCTGTTTATTCAAGGACTTCAGATCGAGCACGTGAATTTGCTGAAAAGTATCAGGTTCATCATACATTTACATCTATTGAAGAAATGGCTATAAGTGAGGTGCTGGATGCTGTCTATATTGCCAGTCCGAATTCATTCCATGCAGGTCAGGCGATTACCTTGTTAAATCATGGCAAGCATGTATTGTGTGAGAAGCCATTCGCTTCAAATGCAGCAGAAGTAGAGAAAATGATTGAAGCAGCCAAAAGGAATGATGTACTGCTGATGGAAGCAATGAGAACAACCTTCCTTCCTAATTTTACTCTTATTAAGGAGAATCTGTATAAGCTTGGCAAAATCCGCAGGTATGCAGCAAGCTATTGTCAGTATTCCTCTAGATATGACACTTATAAGGCTGGTACCGTTTTGAATGCATTTAACCCTGTTTTCTCTAACGGGTCATTAATGGATTTAGGGGTTTATTGCATCTACCCAATGGTTGTCTTGTTTGGTGAGCCAAAGGAAGTCAAGGCAACTTGTTTCATGCTTGACTCTGGAGTTGATGGAGAGGGAAGCCTTCTTGTAAAGTATGATGAAATGGAGGCAGTTATTATGCACTCAAAAATTACAGATTCCAACTTGCCTTCAGAAATACAAGGGGAGGAGGGAACGATGATCATTGATCATATTGCAGCACCTGGACATGTAGAAATTCGTTATCGGGATGGAAAAAAAGAAGTTATTTCTACTATGCAGGAAGGGGATGGGATGTATGATGAAGCAAGGGCTTTTGTTGATTTAATTAAGCAAGGAAAAAAAGAGTCCTCTATTAATACCCATCGGAACTCCTATGTGACAGCAGCTATATTAGACGCCGCAAGGGAAGAAATGGGTCTTATTTTTTCGGCAGATAATAATAGAAAGCCTTGCTAAATTCGGCAAGGCTTAGGTACATTAATATCCTTTTTTATAATCAACTAAATTAATCGCAGGAGTTTCCCTTTGTATATAGCTTTTCAAATTCGGAATGAATATATCTTCTATTACACGTTTCGTATAATGTTCTGTTGACCCGGATGTGTGTGGAGTAATAATGACATTTTCAAGCTCCCATAATGGGCTTCCTTCGTCCAAAGGCTCCTTTTCAAATACATCAAGACCTGCTCCTGAGATTTCCCCATCTTGTAAGGCCTTAATAAGATCAGGTTCTACCACGATGCTTCCTCTGCCTATATTAATGAAGAAAGAAGAAGGCTTCATCATGTTAAATTGCTCTGTTCCAAATAGATGATGGGTTTCCTTTGTATAAGGAAGTGTGACCACGACATAGTCACATTGTGACAGCACTTCATTTAAATGCTGGAGTGTATACATGATATCTACATATTCTTCAGGTTTTCCCGAATGTCGAAAGCCAATGACTTTCATCCCAAATGCCTTGGCTATCTTCGCTGTTTCTTTGCCGATGGCGCCAATTCCTAAAATCGCAATGGTTTTCCCGTGTAATTCAAGATTTAAGCCAGCATGATCCCATTTTTTTGTTTGTTGATTTTTTACATATGTATGGATTTTACGAGTTAAAGCAAGCATAAGGGCGAAGATGGTTTCTGAGATTGGATAAGCATGTACACCATTTGCTGAGGTTGTAAGAATATTTTTAGCTTCTAATTCTTGCAATGGCAAGCTATTCACTCCAGCTGACCAAGCTTGCAGCCAGCATAGTTTAGACTGGTGCCCGGATAACATTCCTTCCATTTCCTTCTTCCAGCTAACAATAACTTCCGCCTCATTCAAGTGCTCGGACCAGATGCTTTTTTCTTTTCCAATAACAAGATCCCAGTCAGGGATGATGACTTTTATTTTTTCTATGAGACTTTGATCAAGGTTTTGAGTAATCACTAGCTTTCTATTTTGCATCCCAATCCCTCCATATATAATATATTATTGCAAAAAGAGGAGGATCCAGTAAGGATCGACCTCTTTTCACAGAATTAATATAAGGTTTTTCGAATTTGAGAACTGTCTAGCGCAAGCCGCTTACGTTTTCCGAGTTATGACAAAAATTCATGCGGATTTAAGCCAAGTTCCATACAAATTTCAGTAACGATTTGTTTCTCGCTTGGGTCAAAATGGCCGTCTGCATAACCGATAGCAATACAATAGCGTGCAACCAATCTAGCAATTTCCGGCTTTGATCGAATACGTCCTAATGCTTTGAATGCTTCGGCTCGACCAATAATAGAATCTCTTTCAATTTTTTGCACAAATAAATTAAATTGTTGTATAACTTTGTTTGTATCAAATACTCTTAATTCCTCGCTCTGGTTGACAAATTCAATCATTTTTTGACGCTCAGTTTGATCAAGTCTGCCATCAGCAAGTGCTACAAGTGCACAGGCAGCTACTACTGCATCCATAACGTCTTGACTCTTATAGCGGGTAAATAGCTCTTGAGCCCTTCTTTTTTGCTGATTCGCCCATTGAGCATAATCGGTTTGGTTGGGTGACCAGGTATGGTTACAGTTGTTACAAGTGAACTTTAATTGGTTTTTCCCAATAAATCCGCCTAATAGTCCCACTGGACCTAGAATAAGTCCGCCAATCGCTGCTTTTCCAAGTCCGAAGCCCTTTTCTCCAGTTCTAACATTGGAAGACCCACAGCGTATACAATTGATATTGTCACCTCCATAAGCATGAGAGGAGGAGTTAGTCTGTCCATATGTAGACTGGTTAGTCGTTGATGTGTAGCCGGATTGTCCATAAGAAGGCTGATTATAGGACGAATTAGATTGTCCAGCTTGACCAAACCCAGGCTGATTATAAGGAGAATTGTATTGTCCATTTTGTCCAAAAACAGGTTGATTGAATGTACTTTGCTGCTGAGTCGACTGCCCATAGCTTGGTTGATTGTATGTTGAGTTTTGCTGAGTATTAAAAGCTTGTGTGCTGCCAAAGGATGGACTGTTTTGCTGCTGGTATTCTGATTGAAAGGCAGGCTGTACGGATGGCTCATCGTCAACCGTTACACCGAAATTACGGCATAGTGCTGCTAAACCCCCTTGGAATCCACTTGCAATGGCATTAAATTTCCATTCGCCATTATGGCGGTAAAGCTCAGCTGCAACTATGGCCGTCTCTACCGTAAATTCACGACCAAGATCAAAGCGAATTAATTCTTCATTAGTAAAAGCGTTAAATATTCTTACATAGGCATTCGAAACATGTCCGAAGCTTTGCCCTTTTGCCTGGGCATCGTGGATCGTAATCGTGAAGGCGATGCGGTGAATGGAAGGTGGAACTTTATTCAGTTCAATTTTGATTTGCTCATCATCGCTTGCACCAGCACCTGTTCTGTTATCGCCGCTGTAAATAATTGATCCGTTTCCGCCAGATGGATTATTATAGAAGACGAAATCCAGATCACTTTGAACCTTTCCGGAAGGACCTACTAAAAATGCAGAAGCATCTAAGTCATAATTTGAATGGCTTCCGCTAACATCCCATCCTAATCCGACAACAACCATTTCCAAACCTGGATTGGTCTTCGTTAAATCTACCTTTTGCCCTTTGCGTAAAGTAACCCCCACAACATTCACTCCTTAAAATAATGCAGTTAGTTATTTAACGTTTATATGTGTAAAAAGTTTCAACTAATTCGTCATTTCATATGTTTATTATAGTTCACTAGTCTACTAAAAAGAAAATAATATCCCTTACAAAAATGGTCAGTCTCATCATGAGACTGACCATTATAATCATTTTTTACCAAAGAGCTGGCTTTGCAACCATGAACCAAAGCATGATCATGAGAAGGATGAGATAGAGCCAGCTTGACCATGAAAGTTTTTTGACTAATGCGTGCTGGTTTTGTTTAGGCTCTAAAAAAACACGAAGTGTAGGTGTATACGCACGAGCCAAGAAAAATATAGAACCGAACATCACGATTAAGGTTGCAATAATCCATGGTGTTTTCCATGTCCATGGGCCCATTGCAATCAGTAACACACCGCTACCAACTAAGACATGTCCAGCATGTTTAACGAGTCTGACAGAAAATCGAATGATATCGATATAGGCTTGTTGAACATTTACATCGGCAGCACGCAGTTTTTTTACAATTGGAATTAATATAATGAAAGGTCCAATTGAGAAAACCGCACTACCAACATGAAGGAAAACAATAAATCGGTAAAGTGTATCCATTACTCCGAAACTGGACGGAATTCATGCACCCATACCCTCATTTGCGGCAGCCATGGCATACCAGGGTGGAAAGAAAGAATTGATTCTTTATACTCCTCTACATTTTCGTAGCCTTCTTGCTTAGCATGTTCATCCGTTAACTCACCAAGTGCTTGAGAATAAACATTTTCAACGATAAAGCCTTTTCCTTTAAGAGTCATAATTTCACCGATGTCCGCATAGCGTCCATTTCGGCGTGTAGCCGTTTTTTTGCCTGTAAGCACTTTTTCAATATCTTCAGGAACCGTTACTAATTTATCGATTGTACATGTTTTTGGCGGCAGCTCTTGATTATTATGTTGATTTGTCACCTGAATTCCTCCTTTTTTCTTCCCATTGCATAGATGTTATTATAATTTAAATGAGCTTTTTAATGAAACAATCCGGTTGAATACCGTTTTCTTAGAAGTAGAATGCTTCGGATCAACGTTAAAATAACCATGACGGAAAAATTGGAATTTGTCCTGCGGCTTAACATCCTTCATATTAGGCTCTACAAACCCTTGAACAATTTCAAGTGAGTTAGCATTGACGTAGTCAAGGAATGTTTTTTCCTCAGGAATTTCTTCGTTCATTTCTGCATCAAGGATTAACGGTTCATACAGGCGAAACTCTGCGGGAACGGCATTTTTTGCATCTACCCAATGGATCGTTCCTTTTACTTTTCGGCCTGTAAAGCCTGACCCGCTCTTTGTTTCAGGGTCATATGTGCAGTGAATCTCAACGACTTTTCCGTTTTCATCTTTAATGACGTCATTGCATTTAATGAAGTACGCATGCTTTAGCCGCACTTCGTTCCCTGGGAAGAGTCGGAAGTATTTTTTAGGCGGATCTTCCATGAAGTCATCCTGTTCAATATAAATCTCTCTTGAGAATGGGATTTGGCGAGAACCCATTTCAAGATTTTCAGGGTTGATTTCAGCATCAAGCATTTCAACTTTATCTTCCGGATAATTTGTAATGACTACTTTTAATGGATTAAGCACACCCATTGTACGCGGTACTTCAAGCTTTAAGTCTTCTCTGACAAAATGCTCAAGCATTGCCTCATCGACTGCTCCATAGCCTTTTGAAACGCCTGTTGCTTTAACAAACTCCCGAATGGCTCCTGGTGTGAAGCCTTTTCTTCTTAAACCAGAAATCGTTGGCATGCGTGGATCATCCCAGCCATCGACAAAGCCTTCGTCTACAAGCTTTTTCAGTTTACGTTTGCTCATTACAGTATTTGTAATGTTCAGGCGTCCAAATTCAATTTGCTGTGGCTTGCTTTCCATTTCACATTCCTCAACGACCCAGTTGTATAACGGGCGCTGATCTTCAAATTCAGTGGTACAAATCGAATGTGTTACATTTTCAATTGCATCTTCAAGCGGATGGGCAAAAGCATACATTGGATAAATGCACCACTTATCACCTGTATTGTGATGGATAGCATGTGCTACGCGGTAAATAACTGGATCACGCATGTTTAAATTTGGTGAGGCCATATCAATCTTTGCCCGCAAAACTTTACTGCCGTTTTCAAATTCACCATTGCGCATACGCTCAAATAAATCAAGATTTTCTTCAATTGTACGATTGCGATAAGGGCTGTCTTTTCCAGGTTCTGTGAGTGTGCCGCGATATTCACGGATCTCTTCTTGAGATAATTCATCAACATATGCTTTTCCTTTTTTGATTAAAAGGACCGCGCGGTTATACATTTCTTCAAAATAATCAGATGCAAAGCGCAGCTCATCCCATTCATAACCAAGCCATTTAACGTCTTCTTTAATAGAATCTACATATTCTTGGTCTTCCTTTAATGGATTCGTATCATCGAAGCGTAAATTTGTTTTTCCTTCAAAATCATCTGCAAGACCGAAGTTAATAATAATCGATTTGGCATGACCGATATGAAGGTATCCATTCGGCTCAGGAGGAAAGCGGGTAATAATTTCTTTATGCTTTCCAGTCTCCAAATCTTCAATCATAATATTTTTAATAAAATTGGATGAATTATTTTCCAAACCTGTATCAGCCTTTCTATAATATATACTTTTTCTTTATTTTACTGATTTCTTATAGGTAAATCAATCAGGGACAATGACGGGCACCGGAAGAATGTGACAAAAAACTCTGCATGCTGACGAAATTCTTTCTAAAAGCCTGTTTCAAATTATTTAAAAGCGGATAATTAGATAGAAAAGCACATGAATTTTTTCCTATTATTAAAATTGTTACAATGGAATACAATAATGTAATCAAAATATTATAGATAATTTGTTAGAATACAAGAAAGAGTTGAAGAAATTTGTTGAATCGTGGTCTTGACCCTTCAGCTTTTTCTGTTGAAATTGTTTATATTTCAAAATAATGTTCGTGGGGGAAACATGATGACAATAGATGAGAAGCTAAATAATAAAGTATTTTACCATACGTTGATCGCCGAAAATGAGGATTTGCATTCAATGAAACATCTCGGAGATCTTTATATGGAGGAACAGAAGAAGGAGTTATCTGATTTATCCTATATTCGCTTCTCGCAAGGAGAAGTTTATTTCCATCACCGGGATTATGAAGCGGCTATTTTTAAATGGGAGAATATAAGTAATGAACTAGAGCCATGGGCAAAGAAAAATATGGCTGATGCCTATTTTGAGCTTGAACTGCTTTCAACTGCGGAGGATATTTATCAATCCATTCATACCGATTCAGACGTATTAAAAACAGAAGTACTTCTACAGCTGTTTTCTTTATACATAGAGCAGGGAAAGCTTGAACGGGCTGTTGAAGTGATTAAAGATGCAGTAACCTTAAATCCTGACTACTCGGAAGTAACAGAGATTGCTCGATCCTTTTTCGAGGAGTACCAAGATTGGAATAATGCAGTGGAGCTTGCGGTAAATGAATCTGTTCGCACGGGGAATCTACAGTGGTACGATATTCTCCACACATATGTTGAACAAGGCAAAATGATGAAAATGCCGCCAAATGATTTCAATGAGGTTCTTCATACACTATATAAAGTTGATTTAATGAAGTTTGAGGCACTAACCGTGTCATTTTGGAAGTGTTATAAGAAAGGTGAGTTTTATTTTTCTTGGCTTAAAGAGATTAATCATATTCTTCTGCATAAAGACGGGAGCAAGGCACATATATGGCGTGAGTTATCTGAACTCTATCAAAATACGTATATTGAATTAATCGATGGCAAGTATTTAATCAAAGAATTATCACACCTTATCCCGAATCACCTAACGAATTGGCTGAAACTGGCTGACTCACCTCATACTTTGTTTGCAGCTGCTTCCACACTGGCATGGAGTGAAATTTTCACTTCAGGGATAGAACCGGAAATCATCAATAAAGCAGAAAGTTTATTAAAGAGAACTGCAGGGAGTGGAGATAGTCTTGAAGAAGGGTATCTTCTATTTGAATCTATTGTACATTGGGCAAAGAAGAATGGGATCGAATTAGGAAAACGTTTTGGCTGGATGGTGAAAGAGCTGCTGGATTTGAATACACATCATATTCTTTTAGCTAGCACAGATGATCGAAATAAATCGAATTTTATTCAATCAACTATTGGCAGTAATCCAATGCATGAGATATCTTCCATCCCAGCTATTTACAAGAATAGTGATACACCTGAAATAATGGAAATATCTGATGAAGAATTTAGAGAATTTGCTAATCTCTCAGAGCATTCCGTTCACCCGCAAGCAATTATCCAATATAAGCAGCCGATGTCTTTTTTGTGTGACAATGAAATTACAATTATTAATACACCTAGGATGACTGGAGAGTACAAGTTCAGGAATGGAGTATTTCAATACTTGCAGCTTGCAGATAGCTTATTATTTATTCTTGATTCAGATGAACTTTTTTCAGAGAAAGAGCTCGAGGCAGCGTTGAAAATTCGAGAGAAGGCACCAAATCTGCCTATCCATTTTTTAGTCAATAACAACGATCAAGAGGTAATTGACCAAGTTTCTGCACAAGTGCATACGTATTTCCCGAAAGTAAGGATTCTTGCTAACTCCACTGCTGATTTTGAGTTGAATGGTCTCTCGAATTTTATAGCTGAAATAAAAAATAATCGAAATCTAGAAGAGGAACGTACATCTAAAGTACATCATTATATCCGTAAAACAATTAAGTATCTGTTAGAAAGACGCGTTGAAATGGAAAATAGCTTTATTGATGCGATTAAATGGAATGAAGAGATGGTAACGAAGCTTAAAGGGGCAACGAATCAATTAAGTGATCTGGAAGAAGAGAAGATCCGAACAATAAAAAGAGCTTTTCGAAAAATGGTAGATGATATGAAATTAGAAGTAACAGAGGAAATTCCCAACTTACTGCGAGAATGCTCGGAGCTTATTACAGAGGACTGTGACTTTGGAAAAATTCATATCAAACTAAATGAGGAAATGAATGAAAGAGTTCAGAATTATATGGATGAAAATATACTCCCAAACATTCATTATGCATTTCAAAGTTGGATTGCTGAAGCAAAGACCGAGTTTGACCAGAGTCAAAGTTTTCTAAATGAAATGTGTGCAGGCTTCAATGACCTTTATGGCGATGAGAAAATCAAGCTGGACTGTGACTTTAAATTATTGGATGATTGGCGGCGGGATGCTGATAGGATGACCAGAGGATCGGTTCAGCTAGAAAAAATGAATATACTTCTGCGTTTTACTCCATCCCAATTTTTATTAAAAAGTGCAGGCAAACTATTTAACGCCATACCTCAAAATAAGGCTTTAATTCTTAATAAGTATAAGCAATATATCGAAAATGAGGATTATAGCAGTGTATCTGTTACGATTTCAAATCTGCTGACTCAGCCGTTTGAACTATTCGAAAAGGCGTTAGATCGAGATATACACATGTTTTTTGATCATCCATTTTCCGTATTAAATGATGCTTTAGATGAAGCAAGTAAAGAAATAGAATGGAATAAAGAGTCATTAAGGGAAATGAGAATGAATCCGGAAACCTATCGAGATCCGCTAACATTATTCCAGCTGAAACTTCGACAATTTGAATGGATGACAAAAGCTGGCGAATCACTTCATCAGTATCAGTAAGTTATTTCTATGAAACAGACATAAACTTTATTGAATCCATATGAGCCGGCGGAAGTAATCTATCTTCCGCCTTAAATCTGAAAAATATCACCGGGATTTATGACAGCCTTCTAAAATGCATTCTAATGGATTTGAATAAGAATGTTATTTTTAGCAGGGAGGAGGAGAAAATAAGTGAGCTTTAAAAAGAAGCAATTTCTTGCATTGGGCTTAACGGTCTTTTGTATGGTTCTATTAATGTTTGTGATCCTATTCATGGCCAATTTGATGAGATCGAATATGATAGAAATTGTCCAAGACCGATATTTTAAAGTGAAGCAGGTAACGGAAATTAGGCAATTATTTGATCAAGCCGATCGTCAGCTTCTAAGAATTGTTGTAGATAATGAAGAAATTGATACTCCTATTTTTTCCGAGTCTTTGAAAACTAACCACGCTAGTATTCAATCGAGACTCATGGATATTCAGGAATCAGTAAATACTAAAAAAGGAAAAAGGAATGTAGACACAATTGAATCAGCCTATCGTTCGTATTATGAGATGGAGAAGCAATTCCTTATAGAGTTAAAGAATGGGGAAACTAATAATCTTAAGTCTTTGTATGATAATGAACGAGAAAATCGGGATGAGCTATTGTCTCATTTAGACCAGTTTAAAGATTATCAAGAATCGTTAATGGAAGAATCATTGAAAAATGCCACAAATACATATAGTACGCTCGTGATTGTACTCATCTCTGCTGTTGCAGTTGCACTTATATTAATCATTATAGTGACTCTTTGGTTAATTAGAAGCACAAGCAGAAATATTCATTCGATAACAAAAGGAATAAAGAAAATCGATTTTACAAATTTAACAAGGATCCCGAGGTTAGATGTAAATACAAAAGATGAAATAGGTGAAATTGCGTCCGCATTTAATTCAATGGCAGCTTCGTTGGAAACTTATAGTGCAAAGGAAATGCAGTATACATTGGAGATTACTGAACAAAACTGGGTAACAACTCATTCGTCTAGCATTGTTCATCTTTATAGTCATCATGTAACAATTGAAGGGCTTGCAGAAGAATTAATAAACAAATTAGCGGATGTGCTTGAAGCGAAACTTGGTGGTTTTTATTTGAAGGAAGAAGGGAAAAAGCCTATTTTCCGTAAAATTGCTTCCTATGCAGCAGATGTGAATAACCAGGCAGGAAGAGACTATTTTTTCGAAGGAGAAGGACTTGTTGGGCAGTGTGCAATTGATGGAAAAGTATTTTTCTTAAATGAGGTCCCTGACGATTATCAGGTGATTTCAACAGGGCTGGGGACAATCAAACCAAAAAGTATATTAATGGCACCTATATTGCTAAAGGATGAGGTGTTAGCTGTTATTGAACTAGCTAGCTTACAAGCCTTTACATCTACACAGGTAAAGCTATTGGAAGAAGTGCTTGGAACCCTTGGGATAGCAATAACAAATATTCTTGGAAGAATGGAGATTGCCTGTCTGCTTCAAGAGTCACAGGCAAAGACAGAAGAATTGCAAATGCAATCGGAGGAGCTGCAAACTCAATCAGAGGAATTACAATCACAATCAGAGGAAATGCAGACACAAGCAGAGGAACTGCGCATGATCAATGAGCAATTAGAAGAGCGAACGAAGGATGCTGAGCTTAAATCAGAAGAACTTCAAGCAGCAAAGGAGAGTTTAGAAGAAAAGGCACGTGAACTTCTGCAAAGTTCGAAATATAAATCTGAGTTTCTAGCAAATATGTCCCATGAGCTTCGGACACCATTAAATAGCA
The DNA here is from genome assembly GCF_001420595.1 of Cytobacillus solani. Classification (GTDB taxonomy): domain Bacteria; phylum Bacillota; class Bacilli; order Bacillales; family Cytobacillaceae; genus Cytobacillus; species Cytobacillus solani. The sequence continues at coordinate 429,975 of NZ_LJIX01000006.1, forward strand.
TTTTATTACTTTCTGAAATGATGACAGAAGATCCAGACCATGGCTTGAACGAAGAGCAGATTGAATTTGCCAAGGTCATCCATTCATCGGGTCAGGACCTGCTAAATTTAATTAATGATATATTGGATCTGTCAAAGGTTGAGGTAGGGAAACTTGATATTCATTTTGAAGAGGTGAACATTAACGAATTTGCCGAACGAATAAATCGTCACTTCATGCCATTCGCTAAGCAAAAAAATCTTGATTTTACTGTCAATGTAATCGATAATGCACCACATTCTGTTTTTACAGATGAACAGCGCTTACAGCAAATTATTAAAAATCTGCTTTCAAATGCCTTTAAATTTACTGAGAAAGGCTCTGTTTCTGTTTCAGTAGAAGAAGTAAAAAGGCAAGAATATCTTGAATTATCTCTTGGAAAAGAGGCAGATACATGGCTAAAAGTAGTTGTTTCTGATACTGGAATTGGTATTCCAGAAGAGAAACATGAGGAAATTTTCGAAGCTTTCCAGCAAGTGGATGGAGCCACCATGAGAAAATATGGGGGTACAGGGCTTGGATTATCTATCACAAAAGAGTTTGCTCAGCTTCTAGGCGGGGTATGTAAAGTACAAAGCAAAGAAGGGGCAGGAAGCAGCTTCACTTTACTTATCCCTAGCTTGCCGGAAGGGCTGTCAGCAATAGAGGAAAATAAAGTGAAAGAGGAGGCTGCCTCTGCCATAGCAGATGAACTGCTTACTGAACAAATGATGGATTACCAGCCAGTGGAATCAGTGGAATCTTTTGATGAGAATTCAACTGTTTTAAAAGGAAAAACAGTCCTTGTTGTTGATGATGACCATCGTAATATTTTTGCGGCTAAAAATGCTCTCGAAAAGGAGGGGATGAATGTCAAAACGGCTGAAAATGGAATGGAATGTTTAAAAATAATAGAAGAAGCAAACAAAATTGACATCGTGTTAATGGATATTATGATGCCAATCATGGATGGGTATGAAACTATGAAACGCATTCGTGGAATGGAGATACATCAGGAGGTACCAATCATCGCTTTAACCGCAAAAGCAATGAAAAGTGATCGCCGCAAGTGCATTGAATCAGGTGCTTCTGATTACATCAGTAAGCCGTTGAACCTCGAACAGCTATTATCTGTGATGAGGGTGTGGCTGTCATAGTTACTGTATTAAAGGAAACGATTTTTATGGAGTAGTGATGCTTAAGAATGCCAAGAATAAATAAGGAAGAATTAGAGCTTGAATTGCTTTTATTAGCCATATTTCGGCTTTCAGGCTATGATTTCAGACAATATATGAAATCTTCTATTATGAGAAGAGTTCAAAACCGTTTAAATCAAGAGAGACTGTCAAATATTGCTAGTCTGACAGAAAGGGTCATTCATGATGAAGCATATTTGAATAAAATATTGGGTGATTTCTCGATCAATGTGACTGAGATGTTTAGGGATCCGTCCTTCTTTAATGCCTTGCGCAAGGAGGTCGTTCCTTATTTAAAGGAGCTGCCAGAAATCCGTATATGGCATGCGGGCTGTTCTACTGGGGAGGAAGTCTTTTCCATGGCTATTTTATTGGAGGAGGAAGGGCTTAGAGACCGAGCAAAAATTTATGCAACGGACATGAATGAAAAAGTCCTTTCAAAAGCAGAACAAGGAATCATTCCACTTCAAAAAATGCAGACATATACCAAAAACTACATGCTAGCTGGGGGAAAGCAATCCTTTTCAGAATACTATACAGCTGATTGTGAGTATGCCTATTTAAACCCTAATTTGCTGGAAAAGGTTGTTTTCGCCCAACATAATTTAGTGACTGATCGCTCATTTAATGAATTTCATGTTATCATCTGCCGGAATGTCTTAATCTATTTTAATGTTAAACTGCAGTCACATGTCCTTGATTTATTTAATGAAAGTTTAAGTGCGAATGGATTTCTCGGATTAGGAAGTAAGGAATCGATTCGCACAGAAGCGAATTTTTTTGAAGACTTTAATATGAAAGAAAAGATCTTCCAAAAAAAAGAACTAAAATATATTGCAATTAGATAAGGAAAAATAGAGCGTTTCATTATGCTCTATTTTTTTTTTTTGTTCCATTCATGGTAATTGTAATGTTACTTAGATTTTGATAAAATAATATTATGTAACATTAACCTGTAGGAGGAATAACGGTGGAATATGTCGATCCTATAAGAGACATAAATAAAATTCTTGCCATAAAAAAGAATTTACGAAACCAATCATCAAGGGATCTATTGTTATTTGTATTAGGAATTAATACTGGGATTAGAGTACATGACTTACTATCCCTAAAAGTTTGTGATGTTTGGGATGGGACCTGCGCGAAAGAATTCCTTTATATAAGTGATGGAAAAAGTGAAGAAAAGAAGGGCTTTTACATTAATAATCAAGTAAAAATGGCTTTAGATAAGTATTTAGCAAACTCAAAGTTACAAGATTGTGATTACCTTTTTAAATCTAAAAAAAATAACCTGCCTATCACACGTCAGCAGGCTTATCGAATTATTAATCAAGCTGCAAAAGAAGTGGGGATTAGCGGGAAAATAGGTACACACACGCTGAGAAAAACCTTTGGCTATCACGCTTACCGTAAGGGCATTGCTATTTCAATATTAATGGCGATCTATAATCATCATACTCCAGCAGAAACATTACGTTATATAGGAATTGAGAAGAACGAAAAGCAGTTAATAAAAGTAGATGTGAACTTATAAATACAATAAAAAGGCTCTTCCTCTTACGAATGTGTAAGTGGAAGAGCACATATGATTAATCTTCATCATCTATGTCCAGCGGTTCAATCATTCGAACATGCTTTAGTTCCTTCACGATGTCTTCTGTTACATTTACTTGCAGTGTTTCTTTATCTCTCATAAATTTAAATACACCATTATTAAAATCTGTGCCATGGTCCTTAAAGAATATTCCTTCAAATTCAACATCTTTCGTATAGTTGAAACTTAAACGATAGACTTCTCCTTCTCTCGTCAGATACGCACGGACCCCTTTTTCGAATTGCCCCTCATGGTCTCTTAGTGCACGAGAAACGGAAATGAGATGTAAATCTACGAAAGGAATTTCACGTAATAATGAGTTAATAATGGACCCCTTAGCAATTTGCTCCCATCGGCTCTGAGCTGTCTGGCCTAAAATAATTTGAGTTATTTTCTTCTCTCTTGCGATTTCTGCAATCACTTTTGAAATCGGCCGTTTTTCATTATCTTTTAGGATAAATTCCTCTGCATTATGTTGCTCAGCTAGCTGTTTCCATCTCGTGATATAATCTGATTTTTCTGCATCCAGCTCATCAAAAGGCAAACGATCAACGGTTAGGATATATAGTGGACAATCTAGCATATGTGCTATATTACAACCACGCTGAATGAGACGTTCACCATTTGGCCCATAATAGACGCAGACGAGGATGCTTTCGTCCATACGCCCTTTGAATTTCTTCATTTAATACTCACCTCAAAGTTAGATGAAATTTAGGTGGCACGGTTAGACTATGTATGACTATAGCTTATGCGCTCGTTTCAGTCAATATCAACCACAGGTAATTTAACAAAATACATTTCTTTTTAGACTCAACGTCAGGAGGGGGAATTTGATGTCCTGGTTACATCTTATGATATTCATCCCATTTATTTTTGCTATCTTTGTCCCATTTGTTTATAAATGGTTTTCAGGAAAAGTACATACTGGATGGTTTGTGCTCGCTGCTCCACTTGCAGTATTTCTATATTTATTAAAGTATATTCCTTCTATTTCAAAGGGGGAAACGCTCCGCTTAGACCTTCAGTGGATGCCATCATTAGGAATAAATTATACCGCATATATCGATGGTCTAAGCCTTATTTTTGGTTTATTAATTACTGGTGTAGGGGCGCTAGTTGTTTTGTATTCGATTTACTATATGTCAAAGGAAAGAGAAGCGCTTCATAACTTCTATGTCTATATGCTGTTATTCATGGGGGCAATGCTTGGACTTGTCATTTCAGATAATATTTTAGTTTTATATGTGTTTTGGGAATTAACCAGCATTTCATCATTCTTATTAATCGCCTACTGGTACCAGCGGAAGAATTCTCGAAATGGTGCCCAAAAGTCGATGTTAATTACCATCTTTGGCGGTCTTGCTATGCTAGCAGGAATGATTATGCTTTCAATGATGGCGGACACATATAGCATACGTGAAATGTACGGACATGTGAATCGAATAACAGAGCATCCTTTATTTCTTCCTGCAATGATTCTTATTCTTTTAGGGGCATTTACGAAATCTGCTCAATTCCCATTCAGTATATGGCTGCCAGATGCGATGGAAGCACCTACCCCTATAAGTGCCTATTTACATTCTGCAACGATGGTCAAGGCAGGCATTTACTTAGTAGCCCGATTTACTCCTGTATTTGGGGGAACATCTGAGTGGTTTTGGATTGTATCATGCATTGGATTAATTACATTAATGTATGGCTCGGTTAATGCTGTTAATCAAAAGGATTTAAAAGGGTTATTAGCTTACTCGACAATAAGTCAATTAGGGTTAATCATGAGCCTTCTTGGGATCGGTTCGGCATCTTTATATTTTGGATATGGAGATGAGTCAACAGTATATGCCTTTGCTGTATTAGCTGCACTATTTCACTTAATTAACCACTCCACCTTTAAAGGGAGCTTGTTTATGATTGTTGGCATTATCGACCATGAAACAGGTACGCGTGATATTCGGAAATTAGGCGGGTTGATGAGCTTGATGCCAATATCATTTACATTAACAATCATAGGAAGCTTTGCGATGGCAGGACTTCCGCCTTTTAATGGTTTTTTAAGCAAAGAAATGTTTTTTACAGGTGTCCTGACTGTTTTCGAATCACCGGTGTTCGGGATGAAGAGCCTCAGTTTGTTATTTCCGATCATTGCATGGGTAGCGAGTGTTTTTACATTTATTTATTGCATGATTCTCGTATTTAAAACATTTATGGGAAAACACCGTCCGGAACGACTGGATAAGGAAGCACATGAAGCTCCAATTGGCATGCTGATCCCACCAATCATTCTTAGCTGTTTAGTCATTGTTATATTCTTTTTCCCTAATATCGTTTCAGATCATTTACTGCAGCCTGCTTTGACTGCCGTTCTCCCGCAATTTGCTGGAACAGGCGGGATTGAGGTGAAGATTACCCCTTGGCATGGATGGAGTACCGAGTTATTTATGACATTGGGTGTTATTGGTTTTGGTGTACTTATGTATCGTTCTTTAAAAAAGTGGTCCCCGCTTTATGGTTATTTCCCTCAAGCACTAACGTTAAATGGAATATATAATCATTCACTTGCAGGTATGGAAAGAATCTCGCTGATATTGACAAAACAATATATGACCGGCTTTGTCCGAGATTATTTGGTTTATATTTTTACGTTTATGATCTTTTTGCTTGGATGGTCACTTTGGTTATCAAACGATATCTCGTTTGATCTATCAAATAATGCACCCATTCACTTATATGAAGGCGGGGTAATTCTCGCGATGCTTATTGCTGCTCTCACTGTGCTTTTTTCTAAATCTAGATTTACGGCGATTATCGCTGTCGGTGCACTAGGATATCTTGTCTCCCTATTCTTTGTCATTTTCCGTGCACCAGATTTAGCATTAACACAGTTAGTTGTTGAAACAGTGACAGCAGCGTTATTCCTATTATGCTTCTATCATTTACCAGAGCTGCGCAAGGAAAGAAGCAGTATTCCGTTTAAATTAACCAATTTGCTTGTATCGCTGGGAGTAGGAACAGTCGTTACTTTAATTGCATTATCAGCGAATAATCATCGGCTTTTTGAATCGATTTCAAGTTATTTTGAAGATTCCTATACACTTGCCGGTGCGAAAAATATCGTTAATGCCATACTTGTTGACTTCCGTGGCTTAGATACCATGCTAGAAATTCTGGTGCTTTGTATAGCAGGATTAGGCGTTTACACACTAATAAAGCTTCAATTAGCTGGGAAGGAGAAGAAATGAAACCGAACGATGTCATTTTACATTCAGTAACAAAGGTAGCGGTCTTTATTATATTGACGTTTTCCATTTACCTTTTTTTCGGAGGCCACCATAATCCTGGCGGGGGATTTATCGGTGGGCTTAGTGTAGCCTCAGGGTTAGTTCTTCTCTATTTAACCTTTGATATTGAAACGGTAAGAAGGAATATCCCCGTTGATTTTAAAAAAGTAGCAGCCTTTGGTGTATTAATTGCAATCTTTACCGGAGCGAGCTCTTTATTGTTTGATAAACCCTTTTTGAATCAAGCTTTCGGTTATTTTAATCTTCCTATCTTTGGGAAAACAGAACTTGCAACTGCCGTTCTATTTGACGTTGGCGTTGCCCTAGCGGTTATTGGAACAGCAGTAACAATTATCTTAAGCATAAGTGAGGATGGATAAAATGGAAACATCGATGTCTATTCTTATTGGAGTCCTTTTTACAATAGGGACCTATTTAATTTTGACGAAGAGTTTGCTCCGAATCATTTTAGGAACATCCATTATTAGTCATGGTGTTAATTTGCTTATTCTTACAATGGGCGGTTTAAAGACAGGCGGTCCGCCATTGTTAGGCCAGCATGACACTACATTTACAGATTCATTGCCACAGGCACTTATTTTAACGGCAATCGTGATAAATTTCGCAGTTACAGCACTCTTCCTAGTGCTTAGCTACCGCACGTATAAAACATTAGGGACTGATAATATGGATAAATTAAGGGGAATGGAAGATGAATAATACTGTCATCCTGCCAATGATTATTCCTGTCATAGCAGGGCTAATTATGGTCATCTTTAGAAAAAATATTCGTTTACAGCGGCTGTTAAGTATTTTTGCCATTCTTGCAGTTGGTGGTGTGTCTATATCATTAATGAACCAAATAAGAAATGAAGGAATACAGACGCTTCAGGCAGGAGGCTGGGAAGCACCATATGGCATAACGATTGTGGCTGATATGTTTTCTGCTATCCTTCTCCTTACGACAAGTATTGTGGCGCTTTTCTGCTTGATCTTTGCCTTTTCATCCATTGGCAGGGAAAGGGAAGAACATTATTTCTATCCCATGTTTTTATTTCTGATTTCGGGTGTGTGCGGGTCATTTTTGACAGGCGACTTGTTCAATTTATTTGTCTGTTTTGAAGTCATGCTCATTTCATCGTATGTCCTTATCTCTTTAGGAGGTACGAAGCTCCAGCTTAGGGAGTCAATCAAGTACATTTTAATCAATGTCATTTCATCCTCTTTATTCCTACTTGCTATTGCCTATTTATATGCAATAACGGGTACCTTGAATTTAGCACATCTTTCCTTGCGTGTAGCTGAGGCAGGACAAGACGGTCTCATGACAACGGTTGCCTTTTTGTTTTTAATCGTGTTTAGCATGAAAGCGGCTCTTTTTTTATTCTTTTGGCTTCCTGGTTCCTATAGTGTACCGCCAATAGCAGTCGCTGCTATTTTTGCTGCCTTACTGACAAAGGTAGGGATTTATGCGATTTTCCGCCTGTTTACACTCGTGTTTTATCATGAACCGGAAATCACACATTTAGTGATTGGCATTCTGGGGGCAATAACGATGGTGCTCGGAGCAATTGGTGCTGTTGCTTATTGGGATATAAAGAAAATATTAACCTATAATGTCATCGTTGGGGTTGGTTTCATTATTGCTGGTCTTGCTTCTTTCACATCCATGGGAATGATGGGGGCTATTTATTATCTTATCCATGACATGCTTATTAAAGCACTTATTTTCCTATTAGGAGGGATGATTATTCATCTCACTGGAACAAGTAAGCTAAAGGAAATTAGCGGGCTTATACGCAATCATCCCTATTTGGGCTGGATGTTCTTTGTTGCTGCGCTTTCACTTGCTGGCATTCCGCCGCTTAGCGGTTTCTTAGGGAAGGTGTTCATTACACGAGGGACATTTGAAACAGGATCCTACTGGCTTGGGGCAATTGGACTAATTACGAGTTTAATGGTTCTTTATTCGATTATGAAAATCTTTATGAATAGCTTTTGGGGAGAAACGTATATAAGTAAGGACATGGAGAAGGGAACGACGAACGTAAGTACCATGCTGCCGATCGGCTGTCTCACGGCCTTGACAATTGCACTTGGATTAGGAGCAGAGGGAATCCATGAATATGTACAAATAGCGACGGAAAGCATGCTGAATCCGATTATGTATATAGAGGCAGTTATTGGCGAGGATCCCATTCGTTAATAGTTGATAGTTTTCTGATGATCATGGAAAGGAGGGGGTACCATTGCCCATTCAAGTTTTAATTAACCTATTTATCGCATTTTTGTGGATGTTTTTTCAAGATGAATGGAGCATCTTGTCCTTCATTGGCGGTTATTTAGTAGGTATTCTTGTTTTGTTTAGTATGAGACGTTTTTTCCCCGCTTCCTTTTACTTGAAACGTTTTGTTTCCATATTAAGTTTGTTTTTCTTGTTTATTAGTGAGTCGGTTTCGTCAAGTATCTATGTGATTCGTCAAGTGATTGGACCTAAAATTAATGTAACACCAGGGATATTTAAGTTAGAAACGGAATTAGAAGGAGATATGGAAATAACCCTTCTAGCTCTTCTTCTCACTTTGACTCCCGGTTCGGTTGTGATGGAGGTTTCTCAAAACAATAGGATTTTTTATATTCATGGGTTGAACTTACCAGAATCTGAACATGCTGTAATACAATCGAAAATAAAATATGAGAAAGCCATAAAGGAGGTAACCCGATAATGTTCAAACTATTTTTAATGGGATGTTTATTTTTTGTCACGCTTTCCATTATCGCTGCTCTCTATCGTGTCGTAAAAGGCCCTTCTAAGCCTGATCGGGTGATGGCATTAGATAATATTGGGATTAACCTTCTAGCTGGGGTGGCTATTCTTTCAATCCTTCTTCATACACATGCATTTTTAGATATCATTCTTTTATTAGGCATTCTTTCCTTTGTTGGCACTATCGCCTTTGCGAGATATATCGAAAGGGGTGTTGTCATTGAGCGCAAACATGTTGAGTGAAATCATTGTCTCCATTTTAATTTTTATTGGAACAGCATTTAGTTTTCTAAGTGCAATTGGTTTAATCCGTCTTCCTGATGTATATACTCGTGCCCATGCGGCGTCAAAGAGCACGAGTATAGGGGTGCTTTGTATATTATTTGGGACTTTTCTTTACTTTTTGCTAACAGAGGGATATGTGAGTATCAGATTAATACTTGGTATTTTTTTTGTGTTCTTAACTTCACCGGTTGTCGCTCATTTGTTAAATCGAGCAGCCTACCGTTCACATGTTGAACTTGCAAAAGAAAGTATTCAAGATGATTTGAAGGAATATATAAGAAGAACTGACTCTTAAATAAGGAAGCAATATTCCTGAAAAAAGAAGCAAATAATCCAACAGATTATTTGCTTCTTTATTATTTTGCTTGAATTAATACAACACACATATCATCTTCTGCATTTGCTTGCTGTTTTCTGGATAATAGATAATCTATAGGCTGCTTGTTTTCGGCTTCGGTCCAATAAGCTGCCGCTTTTTCCTTAAGAAACTCATATCCATTCTCTTCGTATTTTTCAATGGATTCTTCTACACCATCAGTGCAAAGCAGAAGCTGAACAGAGTCAGTATAGGTAATAACGGATTTACTTATTTGGATATCCTCGAAAAATCCTACAGCACATGTATTGCTTGCAAGTTCTGTTATCTCCTTGTTGTCTATTAAGGCAAATCCAGTTGGATGGCCGGCATTTACATATTCAATGCACTTTTTCTTTGTATCTAGAACAAGATAGATGGCTGTGAAATAGTAAGGGATTTGCTGATTGCGGCGATTCAGCGAATTCATCCACCGATTAAGCTCCTTCATGACATATTCTGGATCTGAACCTGATGTGATCGCATCCCTTAGAACGGATGAAATAAACATGCACACGAGGGAGGCGGATATCCCATGCCCCATCATATCAAGCTGGATGGCAGCGTAACGGTTCTCATCAAGCTTTTGCCAATAATACATATCACCTGCAAGCTTATATGCAGGTAAATAGGAAGCTGTTAATAACAGATTCTCTTTATGTACAGTCTCACTTAAAAGGCTTGTCTGTACTTGCATGGAAAGATTAAGCTCATTTCTAATTTTCTCATCCCGTTCGATATGCCAATCCTTTTCATATTTCAATCTTAATGCCACTCGAATTCTGGCTAGAAGCTCAGTTTTATTAATTGGTTTCATTACATAATCAATTCCGCCGGCATCAAGTGCTTCTACTACTTTGTTAGAATCTTCAAGTGCAGATACAAAAATGACAGGTATATCTTTTAAATGCGGCATTTGTTGAAGGCGTCTACAGGCTTCAATGCCGTCCATTTCAGGCATCATAATATCCATTAATATAATGTCTGCCTTTATCGGCAATGGCGACTCTTGTTGGAAGTAAGCAAACAATTCTTTTGCGGATGTGAGTGAAAGATAATTATCATATCCAGCACGTTTTAGAATATTTTCAATAACAAACAAGTTTGATTGATTGTCATCTACTATTAAAATCCCCATGAGTTCTGCTTCCTTTCTCAATTTCCTGTATGAAATGTAAAAATACGGTTGATTTAGATACTATTATTATATTTTAAAATGACATAGACCCGTTAGGGATACGCTTAAAAACAATCCGTTTGGCATGGAAGAAGTCATATTTATATCGTTTTATTCATGGATATAGGTAATTTCTCCTATTTTTCTCTAAGCTATTGTCCTTTCCTAATAAACAAATGTATTTATACAAAGGAAAAATCTTGATTATTTTCTGAATAGGAGTAAAATTAAGATTAAATTTTTAGAGATTAGGAGATGTATGGATGAAGGTCGTGAAGTTTGGTGGCTCCTCTTTAGCATCCGGAAAACAAATTGAGAAGGTATTCCAGATTGTTCAATCTGATTTTGAAAGAAGGGTTATTGTTGTTTCTGCACCAGGGAAGAGGTTTGCCGCTGATCGTAAAGTGACAGATTTATTAATTGAATGTGCAGAACAATGTTTATTAAATAATGACCCGTTGCAATGGGTTGAAAGGGTACTAGAAAGATATTCTTCTATTGCATTGGAATTACAGCTTTCAAATGAGATTGTTAAAGAAATTGAAAATGATTTAGCGGGGAGGCTAGCAGAGGACAGAAGCAAGCCAAACCAGTTCATAGATTTAGTAAAAGCAAGTGGGGAAGATAATCATGCCAAATTGGTTGCGGCTTATTTTCTGAAGCAGGGGGTGGAAGCTCATTATGTAAATCCAAAGGATGCTGGTCTATTTGTCAGTGCAGATCCAGGGAATGCCCAAGTCCTTCCAGAAACTTATGAATTGCTTTATTCTCTTCGCGAACGTTCAGGCATCTTAATTTTTCCTGGTTTTTTCGGATATAGCAAAGAAGGGGATGTGTATACTTTCTCTCGCAGCGGTTCGGATGTGACAGGTTCTATTCTTGCTAATGGACTTAAAGCAGACCTATATGAAAATTTTACTGATGTAGATGCTGTTTATTCGGTTAATCCATCCATCGTTAGCCGACCAAGAGAGGTTAAGGAGTTAACCTACCGAGAAATGCGTGAGCTTTCCTATGCTGGATTTTCGGTACTTCATGATGAGGCGCTTGTTCCAGCATTTAAGGCCGGCATTCCAGTTCAAATTAAAAATACAAATAATCCGTCTGCGCCAGGGACAAGGATTGTTTCTGAACGGGATAATACCAATGGACCTGTCGTTGGCATTGCAAGTGACCAGGGATTTTGCAGCATTTATGTCAGTAAATATTTAATGAATAGAGAGGTTGGATTTGGAAGAAAGCTATTAGCTATATTAGAAAGCTTTGGATTATCGTATGAGCATATCCCTTCAGGCATTGATGATATTTCCATTATTTTAAGGGAAAATCAATTCAAACCATTGATGGAAAAGGAAATAAAAGAACGGATTGAAACAGAGCTTCGTACTGACGAAGTTGTAATCGAGCGTGGGCTTGCTTTAATCATGGTTGTTGGTGAAGGGATGCGCCACAATATCGGGACAACGGCAAGAGCTTCAAAAGCATTAGCAAATGCAAACGTTAATATCGAAATGATTAATCAGGGTTCATCTGAGGTCAGCATGATGTTTGGAGTAAAGGAAATTGATGAAAAACGAGCGGTCCGGGCACTTTATGAGGAGTTTTTTGCGGCTGTGACGGTATAAGTTTGGTGCATGTTTGTTGATGTGATTCATTTGAACAAACAAGAAAGAGAACCCTGACTAAATGCTGGAATCATTAAGCGCCGGAATTGAAAATACAAATAATCCCTAAGCAAAAAGCTCAGGATTATTTGTATTGTATTTTTTTCAATAAATCAATTATCGATGAAATTTCTTCATAATAATAGCTTTAAAATGTCCAGACGATATCCATTTTGCATAGATTGAAAGAATTATGAACATTAAACTACCAGCAAAAAGCCATATCTTTGGCTTAAATTCCCCACCCATCATCGAGAATAAGTAGAAATTACCTAAATCCCCTCCAAAATTAAGTGCATAATAAACGATAGGCACCATATATGAGACTGCTATGTTTCTAAAAATTGAAGCAGTAAATAATCCAATTGAACCTAAAAACATCGCAGTTACTATTGCTCCCAAATAAAGAGGCAAAGTCATATCAGAAGCACTAACCTTCATAAATAATGAAAAAATACTAATTAGCGTAATTAACGTTAAGATAGAATAGGCAATGCGTATCAGATAAACAACAGTATTACTTATATACTTTGAGGATGTAATCTCGTCAATAGAAGAATCTTGTTCAGGCTGAAATATCGGCGTAAGCAACAGGATACCAGTCAATGAAATAAAAATCTCAAGAGGAACGGCTGCTGCTCTATTATCTAAACTCGATATTCCAAATAACACTGGAGTTAGGAGCAGCAATAAGATACATAACAGAAAATGCGGAAGAAAATTATGCCGCAGATTTACTTTTGCTATTTGCCATATTTGCAAACGTTTTTTTGATAAGTGATTTAAATTTTCCATTTAATCTTCCTCTCCTTTTCTGCTCGTAAATAAGTATTGTTGCTGCAACTAAAATCAAAGCTAACACTATAAAAAATAGTCGGTTTACGATAAGACTGTTAAAATGATCATTAAAAGCCTGTGTATATTGCAATGAATTGTGGCGAGGAGATAGACGGAAAAGGGAATAACCGCTAATGATTTCAGCCTTTCCTGTGTTGATGTCAATAAACCACCATAAGCCTTGAACGGCAACTCCAATTGCTGTATTTGTCAGTTCTGTAAAGAACATTCCTACTGCTGCAGAAATCATTACTGACGGTAAAATCCAGCCCAAATCATATTTAAGAGGAGCAAGATAATCGAGCTTCATCCCGTCATAAAATGACCATGCGGACATATTAGAAATATACGAGATGATGATGACTGAAATCATAATTGCCGTAATAATGGAGATATATCGTGTTAGGATTATTTTTACAGATGATGTTTTTCGTGTATAAATTAGCTCATGGATACCGTTGCGTTTATCCTTTAAGCTGATAGTTATAGCGAGAAAAACAGGAAGAATCGAAAGCACGGTAACAAGATAATCACTGAATAAACGGGCATATGCTCCTGAAAAATGGTCCTTGTCTTTTATCATAAAATAACTATCAATCGCTTCTTTATAAGTAATCGGGACTTTGCCAAAATTAAGTAGCATAGTTTTGGAATAGTTCGAGCCACCACCAATAAGCTTGTCCACCTGCTTCATATATGATTTGAATTTTTCATAAGTCAGTTCATCCTTCACTAAAAGTACCGTATCACTGTCGTTGTTCGGAATAGGCATTGTAATCATGACTTCTCCGTCATCACTTGCAAGCTCTTTGCCGTTTTCAAAAATTAGTCTGTCACCATTATGTGTAGTGGTATTAACTGAATTTACAAGCTCCTCCAAAGAAATTTCTGTAATCATAGACAGAATTTCCGCCACCTGCTGCTGCTCTTTAGTGCTTAGCCTCACATTTTTATAAAAGCCAATCGGATAGGCTGTATAGCTGTTGGCCTTGTATTCACTGTATAATGATGTAATCGCTGCGGGCATAATGATTTCGGGGATTTCCTTTGTCTGCATTCCGTAGCTCTGTCCAGAAAAAGGCATTTCAATTTCTCTGTCATTGAAATCAAGTACATCTTGTGAAAGGGCCATTAAAAGCATTGCTGCAATTAATATAAGAAAGGTAATGGAAAAAATGACTTTCTTAGACTCCCGAAGAAATAGAGTGAACATTACCTCTCACCCCCAACACTTTCAAAGGTTGCTCCATTATGATAGAGGTAAAGCATATATGCATCCTCCATATTCGGCTCGCACTCCACTGCACCTGAAACAGGGGAGTCCGATAAAAAGCGTATATGCGTCTGATTTCCCAGCGTAAGCATACTTGTTATGCTGTATTCCTTTTTCAACTTTGGCAGTTCCGATTTATTAGCTATTTTTGTAAATACTTTACCTGTTGCTGTTGTTAAAAGTGCGTCAACCGTTCCGTGATAAAGCAGTCTGCCATTATTTAAAATTGCAATATTCTCACAGGTTGCTTCAATATCACCTACGATGTGTGTGGAAAGAATGACGATTCTATCTTCTGCAACCTCACTGAGTAGATTCCGGAAGTGTATCCGTTCTTCAGGATCGAGCCCTGCGGTAGGCTCATCAACAATCAATACTTTTGGATCATGCAACAGTGCCTGTGCAATACCGAGTCTGCGTTTCATTCCACCAGAAAGAGCTTTTACCTTTTTGTTTACATGTTCGGTTAGATTTACCTGATTAAGTAAAATTTCCGTACGCTTTTTTCGTTCCTTTCTATTCATTCCTGAGAGTACACCTAAATAATCCATTGCCTCCCTAACGCTCATACTCGGATAAATCGAAAACTCCTGCGGCAAATAGCCAATAATCTTACGTATTTCCTTTGCATTTTCAATTGCTACACCGCAGACTGTAATTTCACCGTCTTTCTTATGAATTAAGGTGGCAAGCGTCTTCATCAAAGTTGTTTTTCCTGCACCATTTCTTCCAAGTAAGCCAAACATTCCTTTTTCAATCTTTAAATTTATATCGAATAGCGCTTGTTTATTACCATAAAACTTGTTTAAATTTTGGATGATAATTGTGTTTTTACTCATATGAAAAACTCCTTTCAAAGTTAAATTCCATTCTTACAAAAGCTATCGTAAAGTATAAATTTCAACTTTTTATCTATTAAAGAAAAAAACTCCTGTCTTCAAAATGCGACAGAAGTTTCTTGAATTCATTTTATTCAGTTAAAAGACGGCCTTCACTGTTGCTCCATTTGAGTTATTTGATAGCTTCATATAACCACCGTGCTTTTCACATAAAATTTTGCAAATATTAAGCCCCATACCAAAATGCGAGGTATTTGCATTAGTTTCAGATTGGTAAAAAGGTTTAGTTGCGTTATTCAAATCCTTCTTGCTAAATCCGTTTCCATCATCGGACACAGTTATTGAAAATGCCTCATTACTGGAAAGTTCAATGCTGATTTTGTTTTTAGCGTATCGAACGGCGTTAGAAAGTATATTTTCATAAACTTGCATAACGACAGATATATCTACTTTCAAAGCAGCTGTAGTTAAAGATTGATCATTGAATTTCAAACATTTATCCGCACGCAAAATTTCACCGCTTTCTTTCAGACGACTTATCAGATCGTTAGCAGTAATTGCTGTTTTTTGTATATCGATATCTTCTAACTTTTGCAGATTGCTCATTGTATCCACAAAAGTCTCGAGTCGTGTAATATGTGTTTTCATGGTATGAAGGATAAAGACTATTTTCTTTGTAGTCATTTCTCCGTCTGGTACATATTTGAGCAACATATCACTTTGCCCCTTTAATACGGTTAGTGGAGTCCGTAAATCGTGGGAAAATGCCGCATTAAGCCGTTTGCGCTCGTCCATCTGCCTCCACATTTCCAAATTATTTTCTTTTAAAGCAAGACGCATTTTTTCAAATGTCGAGCAAAGCTTTCCCATTTCGTCATTCTTACTATATTCTACTGTGAAATCTAAATTATTATTTGCAATCTTAGCGGCAGCAAGATCAAGAATTCCAAGCGGTTTTTTCAGTTTGCGTTTATAAAACAATATTCCTGCTGTAATGATACAGATTAAAAACCATATTGGAACAAGAAAAAAATTAAAAAAACTAAGAAGGTTGTAGATAAATTCATCTTGAGAAGAAAAAAAGGAGTGTAAATTGTCAGTATAAAAATAAACCTTATCGTTGAATTTCGGATTTCCTTGAACAACAATTTGCCCTTCAACCCTAATTTCATCTTCAAATTGCTCTTTATATTTATTAATAATTGAGCTTTGCCAGTACTGACACAATCCTGATGAGGTAAGTGAGAACAAAAATGCTATCATGAGGAAAACGAATGTATAAATTATAAAAGAAGTTTTAAGAGACATATTGTTAAACATATTCTTTATTTTACCCATTTATATCCTACTCCCCAAACCGTTTCAATATATGGTTTCATTCCAGCAGAATTGAATTTTGTTCGTATACGGCGTATATGTTCCGCTATGACAGCACTGTCCCCCTTGCCGTCCGTGCCCCACACTCTCTCATAAATACGTTCCTTGTCAAAAACCTGTCCTGAATGTTGCGAGAGTAATTCGATTATGTCGAATTCTTTTTTCGCAAAGCACTGCGGCTCATTTTTGAAAAATAAACATCTGGCAGAATAATCAATCGCAAGGTCACTGTCAAATTTAATTTTTGGCGACCTTTTTTGCCGACGCTCACGCCGAAGATGTGCAGCTACTCTAGCCCCAAGCTCATCAATGGAGAACGGTTTTACGATATAATCGTCACCACCAATGCCGAAGCCTTTTATTTTGTCGCTCTCCTCAATTCTGGCGGTAAGAAATAAAATTGGGCAGGTCACGTAATTCCGAATTTGAATGCAAACCTTTATCCCGTCTATGCCGGGCATATTTATATCAAGCAATATAATATCAGGCTGCGTCTCTGCCTTCTTTATCGCTTCTTTTCCTCCCGTTGCAGTAAGTACATCATAACCATTTAATTCGAAGTAATCACTCAGCATAAGTACAATATCAATTTCATCATCAACGATTAGAATTTTGTATTTCATGATATACACCTCATATTTGTAACATATCATCTGTTTTTCAATTTTTTATCAACATATATTAAGTGTAGAATTTTGGTTGATTTAAACCCGATATATTCATTTGAACCGATTGTTCCATACCCAGTTGCCCTATAGCGTACTGAATAATGGATTGGTAATAAAAAAATTAAGGATTCGTTCAATTGAAGGAAAGATATTGGCTGGTTAACTTGTAAAAAGTCTTTCATCAAGGATATGAAAGCCCGCTCTCGGTGGGATAGTTTGTAAAAAGTCCTTCATCAATTGAATGAAAGCCTGTTCTCAGTCGATCATCACAGTAAATAAAGAATAATTTTTATAGATTAGTATAAATTACCACTTTCGCATCTATTTTAATTAAGAATATCATTATTATATTGTAAAATGTTTATTCGATTTCTAATTCTAAATGATAGGCGTGTACAGCTATCATGCTTAATACATAATAAAAAATAGCATGTGAAATTCTTTGTGAATTCACATGCTATATATGTGTTCTTATATTAGTTTCTCAAATTTCACTCGTTTGTTTAATGCATACATTAATGGAATTCCTACGGCCATGACAACAAACTCACCAATGGCAGTTGTGACCCATGTAAATCCGAATGGCAACCCGAATGCGAGGTTAAGTTCAAGAGCGATGATCCACATCATACACGTAAAGACGACTGTGTTTACAGCCATTCGAACCCAGATGTTCTTAATATAACGACAGCAAACAATTGTGATTAGCAATGAAATCAACGAATGTCCGACACCGAAAATAAGATCATATGCTTTCATTGGTGAAAATAACAGATTGGTTAAAAATACACCTAGAATCATTCCATAAATATATTTTTTATTGAAGACAACTAGATGATTGAACATTTCGGATACCCGAAATTGGATAGCAGTAAACCCAAAGGGCTGGATGAGCATAGAAACAGCAATATATAAAGCTGCTAATATTCCATTACCAACAAGTGTTTTTACATTCATATTCTATTCTCTCCTTAGTTTTTTTCCGTGGGAGGTTCTCGAACCACGTGAGCATTGCTCAAAGATTAAATTTTATAGCAGAGGAACTTATTTGTCAATTTACTAAATTAGTAGGATTTTTACCATAGTCCTACAAATGGCCCTTTCGCTTGACATTCCAGTAAATAAGTATTATTTTAAATATAATGAAAATTCAATATGAGCGGATGACTATTGTGGGAGAGTGCATTATGATAGGCCACCGAAGGGGCAAGTTCCGAAAAGACCCTTGGAACAAATCTCTCAGGTAGAAGAACCACAATTAGGACGCATCTCTGGAGAGCTCGTATACATTCGTACGGCACCAAAGGGGACCCATTATTGGGATGAAACTCTCAGGTATAAAGGACAGAGAAGGGTAGAAATTACTACACCTTTTCTGTCCTTTTTTATAGGAAAAGCGTTTAGTAATTAAATGAATTTTCCTAACGAATGCAGCATGAGGGAGGAGATGTAGAAATGACTAGAAAAAGAATGACGTTATCCAATCTGATTAGAAATAATAAAGAAGAGCTTTTAAGAGACCGTGAACAGCTTGAGAAAATTGAAAAACGGATTGATGACAAATATCTGGAAAGAAAAAAGGAAGCTAAAGCGATATAGGAATTTCCTAAATCCATTCAATATAAAGTGAAACTTTCATCAGTGTGGTCCTACTGCTTGTTTATCTGCTTCAAATTTGCTCTAATGAAAAATAATTTTATTGACAATAGAACGGTGGTTTGATTACAATTAAGGTAATAAATCAAATAGTAACTCCTAAAGGGGAGTAGCTTTTACAGCAAAGTCGTCATTTCAGAGTGTTAAGCTCTCGGCTTTGGTGGCAACATATTCGTTGTTAGCAAGACCTTTACCAATTTCGGTAAAGGTCTTTATTGTTTTTGAAGCCTTTACCACTGTGGTAAAGGCTTTTTCTATTTTTTGAAGAAGCCTCTTCCACTTACTCATTTGATTCAATAAATATTTGGAAGGATGATGATTACATGGAACTAGCAATTTTACTAGAATACGGTGGAGTTTTGTTATTATTAATTGCGCTGGAGGGGCTTTTGGCAGCAGATAATGCATTGGTTTTAGCGATTATGGTTAAACACCTGCCGGAAGCGGAAAGAAGGAAAGCATTATTCTATGGACTTGCTGGAGCCTTTGTTTTTCGATTTGGTTCTCTATTTGCTATTTCATTCCTCGTTGATGTTTGGCAGGTTCAAGCGATCGGGGCACTTTACTTGTTGTTTATTGCCATTAATCATATTTATAGAAAATTGATAATCAAAAAAGGAGAAGAACAGGCGGAGATTGTGAAGGGGAAGAAAAAAGCAGGTTTTTGGATGACTGTTTTTAAGGTGGAATTAGCGGATATTGCCTTTGCAGTTGACTCCATACTAGCTGCGGTCGCATTAGCTATTGCTCTTCCAGATTCAGGGCTGCCGAATATAGGCGGACTAGATGGCGGAAAGTTTCTAGTCATCTTCGCCGGAGGTTTCATCGGGTTAATTATTATGCGCTACGCTGCTAACTTTTTTGTTAAATTACTTCATGCAAGACCAGGCTTGGAAATTGCTGCTTTCCTTATCGTCGGATGGGTAGGGGTGAAATTATCGGTTTATACACTTTCACATCCTGCATTATCTGTGCTGCCGGAAGGCTTCGCTAAGTCGCCAGAATGGAAAATTACCTTCTATGCAGTATTAATCTTGATCGCGATTGGCGGCTGGTTCTTATCAAAGAAGAAAAAAGAAACATCAGTTGAAGAATGAACCAGTTTTACAATGTTGCCTCTGATATTCACAGCCTAGGAAAAACCGGAAAATGGTATAATCAACTTATATAAAAATACCTTTTTCGGTTTTTTTCGTTAAGGAGATAGATAGGCAGGGGAAATACATGCAGGCACTAAAAGCATTATTGTCTTATATGAAGCCCTATTGGCTGTTTGCTATATTAGGGCCATTTTTTATGTTTGTGGAAGTGGCAATGGATTTAATTCAGCCGACATTGATGCAGCATATTATTGATGATGGAATTGCCAATAATAACACTGGTTATACAGTGAAAATGGGCCTTTTTATGGTAGGTGCAGCAATCATTGGGCTTGCAGGCGGATTGGGGTGCTCAGTATATAGCACGCGGGCTGCCGTTCATTTTGCAACTGATATGAGAAAGGATGTATTTCAAAGGATTGAGCGATTTTCAAGCAGAAATATTGATGCCTTTGGAACAGGAAAGCTAATCACCATTGTCACAAATGATATTTCCTCTCTGCAAAGAGCGGTTATGATGACGCTGAAAATTTTTGTTAGGGGTCCACTTCTTTTTATCGGAAGTATTATTATTGTTTTTTTCACAGCCCGGGAGCTATTTCCGATTCTAGCAGCTATTGTCCCGATACTCATCCTCGTTATTATTCTTTTTACGAAGAAGTCAGGTGCTTTATTTAAAAAGGTTCAGGAAGCCATTGATAAAGTGAATACGAGATTACAAGAGAACCTAGCCGGCATGAGAGTGGTAAAAGCATTTGGCAGGCAGGCTTTCGAGAAGCAGAAGTTTGCCAATGCGAATAATGAGCTGACAAGGGTGAATATTTCTGCGGAGCAGTTAATTGCTTTGTTAATGCCGATTTTGCTCTTTTTAGTCAATATAGGAATTATTGCAGCCCTTTGGATGGGTGTAATTAAAGTGGATAATGGTTCTATCCAGGTGGGTGTCATTCTCGCATTTATAAACTATTTAAATATTATTTTGAATGGCTTAATGTCAAGCAGTAATGTGCTCATGCAAATTACGAGAGCCTTTCCTTCTGCAGAAAGGGTACAAGATGTGCTTGGCATGGAATTAGACATTGAAGAGCCAAGTGATCCGTATGCTCCTGAAAAAATTGCCGGAGATGTCGAGTTCCGTCATGTGAGTTACAGCTATAGCAAAAATGGAGAATACGTATTAAAGAACATTTCCTTCCAGGTGAGGAATGGACAAACATTGGGCATTATCGGATCAACTGGAAGCGGAAAATCCACACTGACAAAGCTTATTCCAAGGCTTTATGATGTGGACAAAGGCGATGTTCTGATTGATGGAAAGGATATTAAAACATATAAGCTGAAGACTCTTCGTGAGGCAATCGGTGTTGTTTCGCAAAAAGCGATTTTATTTTCCGGAAGTATTGAAGAGAATTTACTTTATGGAAAGGAGCATGCAACACCAGAAGAATTAAATCAAGCATCGGAGAATGCCTGTGCGAGTGAGTTTATAAAAAAATTTGATGATGGGTATAATCATCCATTAACACAAGGCGCAATGAATCTTTCTGGCGGGCAAAAACAAAGACTCTCCCTTGCAAGGGCATTTATTAGGAAGCCATCTATTTTGATTCTGGATGACTCCACTTCGGCAGTTGATGCAGTCTCAGAGTCTGCTATTCAAAGGGCGTTAAAACAAGAATATGCGAAGTCAACGAAGATCATTATCTCATCGAAAATCTCTTCAATAAAAGAAGCAGATCAAATCATCGTTTTAGATGATGGTGAGATTGCAGGAATGGGTACTCATCAGGAGCTTCTTGCATCAAATAAGGTTTATCGGGAAATTTTTGTTACGCAAGGAGGGGTGCTTGGTGAGTATGCAAAAAGGTAGCACTGCTCAGACAGAGAAATCGATACGGTTTGGCAATGGTCCTGGCAGAATGAGCGGACCAATCGTAAAGCCAAAGGACAGAATAGGAACAATTAAAAGAATTTGGCAATATATGAAGAAGCAAAAAGCAGCAATGATTCTCGCGATAATGATGGTTCTCATTTCAACTGTGCTCGGGCTGCTGGGACCGCTGCTAATCGGGTTTATTATTGATCAATATATAATCCCGAAAGATATTAGCGGAACGATCCGTATGGCGGGACTGCTTGCAGTTGTTTATTTAGCTGCATCTCTGTTTACATGGCTCCAAACGTATATAATGGTCAATGTTTCTTTAAAAACGATTCAAATGCTAAGGCAGGATTTATTTAATCACTTTCAGGCACTTTCATTGAAGTTTTTTGATAAGCGGACTTACGGGGAATTAATGAGCCGGGTGACCAATGATATCGAGAATTTGAATAGTGCTTTGAGCCAAAGTGTCATACAGATTTTTTCCTCCGTACTGACCGTTGCCGGTGTGATGATTGCGATGCTGACGCTTAATTGGATGCTTGCACTTGTGACGCTGCTTGTCATTCCGCTGATGTTTTTTGCAACGAATAAAATTATTACATACAGCAGCAGTAATTTTATAAAAAGGCAGAGAGATCTAGGAGATATGAATGGAACGGTAGAGGAATCCATCTCCGGTATTGAAGTAATTACTTTATTCGGGAAAGAAAAGGAAGTCTACAATAAATTTTCAGACGCAAATGAGAGATTGCGAAATTCAGCTATGATGGCTGATATTTCTTCGGGATTTCTAGGACCTGTCAATAACTTTATAAACAATCTTGGGCTGGGAATCGTGATTGCCGCAGGTGCCCTAATGGCTATAAGCGGGATGACAACGATTGGAATTCTTGCATCATTTGTTACGTATTCTCGGCAATTTTACAGACCGATCAATCAAATGTCTAACCTAATAAATACATTTCAATCCGCCATTGCAGGTGCAGAACGAGTATTTGAAATCATGGATGAAATTCCTGACCTTAAGGATAGTGAACAGACGATTGAAGTTAGCTCATTTAAAGGAGATGTATCATTTGCAGGTGTTTCCTTTGGTTATGGAGGTCAAAAAAGTATACTAAAGAATATTAGTCTTGAGGTCAAGGCTGGCCAAACGGTTGCCCTAGTCGGTCCGACGGGCTCAGGGAAAACAACGATCATTAATCTTTTGTCTCGTTTTTATGATGTGGAATCTGGTGAAATCCGCATTGATGGCAGAAATATTAAAGATTACAAGATTCAGTCCTTGCGTTCGAAAATAGGAATTGTCCTGCAGGATACGTATTTATTCTCAGGGACGATTATGGAAAATATTCGGTATGGTAGGCTTGAAGCTGTGGACGAAGAAGTTATTCACGCGGCAAAATTGGCGTCCGCTCATGGGTTTATTAAGCATCTGCCTGCTCGGTATGAAACAAAAATTGAATCTGGCGGAACAAATTTAAGTCAGGGTCAAAAGCAGCTTATCGCCATTACGAGAGCGATTTTAGCAGATTCAGATATTCTAATATTGGATGAAGCGACATCGAGTATTGATACAAGGACAGAAATTGAAATTCAAAAAGGCATTAGCACTCTTACAAAAGGAAAAACCAGCTTTATCATCGCCCACCGGTTGAAAACGATAGAGAATGCAGATATGATTCTTGTTATCCGTGATGGGGAGATTGTAGAGAAAGGCAATCATGAGGAATTATTAGACCTGTACGGATTTTATTATGATATGTACAAGCTTCAGTTCGAAAACTAAAGGAAAGAGGGACTGTTCTTCAATGAGGAGCAGTCCATTTTTGGGATTGACCGGAAAATTCGTGAGTTTGACCGGAAAAATGAAAATCTGACCGGAATATTAAAGAAAGTGACCGAATAAATCAAAATTTGACCGGAATAGTTGTAAAAGCAATTGAATAAATAGAAAAAGAAAAATATAGGTTCATATTTTGACTGACTTATATCCGATAATTCATTAAAAACCTCATAAATTCCTTTTGCTTGGAATGATTGTACTTCATGATGGCGTAGGTATAAGCTTCGGGTAGTGTGATAGAACTGCAAGGAACTTCTAACAGCCACCCTTCGATTAATTCTCGTCTGACTGTTGAAACAGGCAAGAAAGAAACACCCAATCCTTCTACGATAAATCTTTTAGTAATATGAATTTGAGAGACCTTCATCATTTTCACAGATGGAAACTTGTATTTTACTTCACGGCTTAGCGTTTCCCAATAGACGGGATGATTATCTGTTAGAAGATAATTTTTCATCAGCACTTCTTCTTCATCCAATGGCGGAGCTGATTCCGCATCCAATCCATCATGCTGTGCAATTAATTTCACTTCATCCTTATACAAAACCTCGCAGTATAATTCTGGATTCCTGCTATGGAGACAGGAAAGCCCAATATCAATTTCATCATTTAGTACAGCTTTTTCAATATCCAGGGATTCAAGAACCTTAACCGAAATCTCTACATGAGGGTGGATAGTCATATATTTTTTCAGAACAAACGGAAGGATGGTATCAGCGATCAATGGAGATATAGCGAGTGATAGCTTTGAAGTATACCCTTGACTAAAGGATTTCAAATCCTCTATTCCCTTTTGGTAAATCTCCATTAAATTTTCCGCATGCGGAATGTATCTCCTGCCCTCCTCTGTTAATTTCATTTTTCTGCCCTCTCTTTCAAATAATTGAACACCTAATTCCTTCTCGAGATTTTGAATATGAACGGTTACGGAAGGCTGTGAAATATATAATAAATCTGCTGTTCTTCTAAAATTCCCATTTTTAGCAGCGACTAAAAAGGTATTGATCCAGCTAAACTCCAACATTTATCCCTCCATATGATTAAAAAAATAAATCAAAATATTTAAAAACATTTAATTTTTTTAATTATATATATTTTATATAATTTACCTAAATAAGGAAAGGGGAAATGAAAAATGATCCATTACGGTTTAAAAGGTGTGATTGCAGCTGAAACAAAGATTAGCCATGTGGACGGTGAAAAGGGGCAGCTTATCTATAGGGGATATGAAATTGGGGAAATCACGAAAACAAATTCATTTGAGGAAACAGCCTATCTTCTGTGGAATGGGGAGTTTCCAACAGATAGGCAGCTAATTGAATTAAAAGCTTCATTAATAAATAATCGAGAACTTCCTAGCTATATGATTGACCTAATTTGCAGTTTACCCGATGAAATGGATATGATGAGTGTTTTGAGAACGGTCATTTCTTCTGAAGGAAGAAGGAATTATGGCTGGAAGCCGACCGTTGATCAGGCAATCAGAATAACCTCTATGGCTCCAGCGATTATTGCCTATCGAAAAAGACATCTAGAAGGAAAAACATTTATCCCGCCGAAGCCTGAACTAAATCATGTAGAGAACTATCTTTACATGCTAAATGGAGAAGTTCCTCTGAAAGCCCATGTTAATGCACTGGAAACATATATGATCCTAACGATGGAACATGGGATGAATGCCTCTACATTCTCTGCAAGAGTAACGGCATCTACTGAGTCTGATTTAGTTTCAGCGATTACCTCTGCAATTGGAACGATGAAGGGACCTCTTCATGGAGGTGCACCTTCTGAAGTAATCACTCTGTTAAATGAAGTACATGAACAGGGCGATGCAGAAATGGTTATTAGAAATAAATTAAATCGTGGAGAAAAACTGATGGGCTTTGGACATCGGATTTATAAAACAGTGGATCCTAGATCAGCTGCTTTGAAATCGAAGCTCCTAACATTTTCAGGTGAAGATGAGTGGCTTGATCTCTCAATGAAAGTAGAAAAGCTGGGCGTGCAAATTCTTGGGGAGGTAAAGCCTGGCAGATCACTATATACGAATGTAGAGTTTTATGCAGCAGCGATTATGAAAGCAGTCCAGATGGAAAAGGAATTATTCACACCAACCTTCACGGCAAGCCGAATAGTCGGCTGGAGCGCACATATTTTAGAGCAAGCAGAAAACAATGTCATCTTTCGGCCGCAATCGAAATATATTGGACCAGTTAAAAAGAAAGAAGAATTAATATAAGTGCCGGAGAAATCCCTCTTATGATAAAATGTATCTCGTATATTTAGAATTTTTAGACATAATGGAGGGATTTCATGAAAGCATTGTTTCAGTATAATTGGTTGATAAGGGAAGATTGGTATCAATGGTGTGAAGACGTTGAAGAGGAGGAGCTTCTTTTAGTCCGAACGGGTGGGGTAGGAGGAATTTTGCATACACTTTTTCACATCATTGATGTTGAATGGAGCTGGATTCGTCTTCTTCAAGGCAAACCTGACTTTCAGGAAAGCTTTGAAGAGTATAAAAGTCTGCAAAAGGTAAGAGAGCTTGATGCAAAATTCCGCGTGGAAGTAGAAGAATTTGTGAGAAATTGGGATTTGAGCATGGAAAGCAATCTCCTTCATGATTCTTTGCCAGATGGGCGAACGGATATCTTTACCTGGGGTGAAGTGATGCGTCATGTAATTGCTCATGAAATTCATCATATTGGTCAAATTTCAGTCTGGGCAAGAGAAATCGGAAAGAAGCCAGTTTCTGCAAACTTTATTAGAAGAGAAATAATTCCTTTGCCTGAACAAAGTAAATAATAATGTTTATTAATCGACTGTTGATTTTGAACAGTCGATTTTTTGTCATATAAGTTAGAAAATTGCGTGATATCCCCTGGTATAATTAGGAATATGTGTATTTAAGGGGTGGATGCGGTGAAAATAGAAAGCATCCTAAATAAGAGCCGAATTTCTGCAGGAATAGGTATATTATTCTTTCTTATTATTTTGAGCTGGTATATATGGGGGCAAAAGGAAGTAAATCCAGCTGTAATGCTAAAGCCAGATGAAATGCAGGAGGACTTTCAATTTTTAATAGATAGGATCCTAGCTAGACATCCCGATCCTGCAAGGAATATGACAAAGGAAGTTTGGGATAAGCGTATAGATGAAATAAAGAATGAATTAGATTCAGAAAAAAGTGCAGCGGACTTTTATTTTATTCTTCAAGAATTTATCGCGGAAATGGAGGATGCTCATACGGGTCTAGTGATGCTAGATGATCGAAAAAGGCTGCCATTACTTCTTGATTGGACGGAAGAGGGGTGGACAGTTTTAGAGAGTGGATATGGTGTTGAAAAAGGGGATCTTATTGTCAGTCTAGGTGGAATGGAAGTTGAAGAAATTGTTAAGGATTTAGGAGGATTCATTTCGGCGGAGAACCCCTACTGGAAAAAGTTTCGAGCAAATTTTCTAATTAGAGATGAATATTATTTGAAGAAGCTCTCGTTGATTAAACATAACCATGTAGTAGTAACTGTAGAAAACATACAGGGGAAAAGAAGGAAGGTAAGAATTCCCCTTGTAAAGAAAGATGTAGCTGATTCGCAAATGACTAATGCAGAGGATAGCTGGTATAGTTGGTATAAACGATACAACGATTCAAATACATTTGGCTGGTCCTTAGACCACGAAAATAATATTGGATACTATTATTTACATGCATGTATTGATACAAGGGAGTACCGGAAAAGTGTAAGTAACTTTTTTAAGGAAGTCAAAAGGGATGGTATAGGGAATATTGTTATTGATTTACGGCAAAATGCAGGGGGGAATTCTGCAGTTATTGATGCTTTTATAAATCGTATACAACCTTCAAACATTAATAATTACTCGAATTTTACAAGAAACACTTTTGTGCTTATAAGTAATAATACTTTTAGTTCAGCTAATATGTTTGCGAGCGTCATACAAGAAAATAATATCGGTATACTTATTGGTGAACCTACCGGAAATTCCCCTTTTGCATTCGGAGAGGTGATCAGTGGAGTACTTTCGAATAGTCAGATAAATTTGTCTTTATCAACAAAAGAATATATCCTTTCCAAGACCTACAAAGACGCGATTTATCCAGACTATTTAGTTCAAAAAACAAGAGAATCAATTATTTCAAATAAAGATATTCAGTTAGAAAAAGTAATTGAACTGATTAAGGAAAAATAGGCAGAAATGCTTTGATCAAAATGTTCCATTAGCCATAAAGAGCGTTCTTTTATTATAATGGGATTAAAAGTAAGTATAGGAGGTGATCGAATTGGCGATAAGAAGGCCAGATTCTGTAGCATCTCATGCAAAGCCTAGTTTTGGAAAGGCGATACTTTGCATGGGGTAGACTTTGAATTTAAAAATCGCCCAAGTACGCTTTTCTAATTCATTTGGCTTTGCACCTTATTTTAAAAAAATAAATGAGGGGCTAACCAGAAATGAAAAATGTAAAAGCAAACGCAATTTTACCTGAAAGTTTAATTATAGAAATTCAAAAATATATTCAAGGTGAGACGATTTATATCCCGAAAAAGAAAGCATCCCATCGTAAATGGGGAACGCGGTCTGGTACGAGAAAGGCGATTGATGAAAGAAATTCTGCTATAAGAACTGCGTTTAAAGGTGGAATAACCATTGATCAATTAGCTGAAGAATATTATCTCTCATCCGAAACGATTAAAAAAATCGTATATTCTAAATGATTGAGTCCAAAACAGTGGGAAATGATTGCTTCCCACTGTTTTTTACATTATTTAGTAAACACACTCTACACTTCTTTTGCAATTTCATTTCTATTAGGAGCAAGTGGCGGTTGTTCTAACCATTTATTTTGTACCATTATATTAAACCATTTCTTTGTTACTAAAAGATTTTTCAGAATGGTCCCTTCATAAGCTGCTACTAGGTCTGTTCGCATGGCGGATGCAAGACCTGCCCCATGATAATTTTGTGCGGCTTGAAATAAGAAACCTATATGATACAACATTAACTTTTCAGAAAAAGGGGAGTCTGTTGAAGTTGTCACTTCTGTTTCCCAGGATTTCGGAACAGGCAAATTATCCGCCTGCATTATTTTTGAAAATGATTTTATTTGCCCATCAGCCGTTTTTTCGGAATCCGTAAGAAACTTTCTTACTTCTTTTGTTTGAGCAACTTGACTGAATGCAATAGAAAGGGTTTTAGCCATAATACTTTTTTTGAGGTTGAAAGAAATACTAATGATCTCTGTAGCAGCTAACTTTCTGCCCTTTCCGAAAAATCCATCTGTGAAATCTTGGCTGGAAATAAACTCAGGGTTTTTGGCTGGATAAAATAAAGGGTCTCTTTGAAAACTTCCTTTTTCAAGTAAAAGCTCAATGGTTTGATGATACATTTTTTTCGCATCATTATCGCATGAATCGTAAAATTCCCTCAAGTCTTTTCTAACAGAAACCGCTAATGAAGTGGTATGTCCGAGCAAACCATGTAAGGTCATGATATGTAAATAATTCAAGCAAAATATATCTGTGAACAATCTTTGTTTACCTTTAAAGAGATCAGATTCGGTAAAGCCAATTGGAACTGGAAACCCTTCTTCCTCAAAAAAGGTTACAATTTCTTTTTTTTGTTTTCCAAATGTGTTAATAGCACTGTCGAAAATGGATTTTATTTGCTCGTCTTCAATAATAGAATACATATATCTATTTACCACATCTATCATTGTGCCGTTCACATACTCTCCCCATAACGTTCCTATTTCGGAGGATGTGAGTTTTAGTTTATTCCCATCCACAATATCACCTCTTGGAATATTATTTACCAATTAGTAATTGTTATGAATTAAAAAAAATGTTATTAAGAGACACACTTTCACTTTAAATAAACAGTTGTATCAATGTTATTTTATATGGCTTTTTTAATTCCTAACCAATTTTTCCATTGAATCCATATTGCGTACCTTATAATGTTAAATGGAAATATGTTTATTACAGGAGTGAAAAAAGAATGGAGCCTTTCATTAGAAGTGATCAATATAACTATATTAAAAATCAAATACAAATACTCATCAATGGATATACAACCGTCAATGATAAAGGGGTTCTTAATGCATTGAAAACCCTTACGGATGAAAAGATAATACATTTGTTCGATGATCTAAGTGGAGAGCAAAGACAAATATTCAATCCGATCGTTGAAATTAGAGAGAGAGATCAAGCAGAGGTATTTTTATCACAATTAAAGCAGTATGTGATTCCTTTTAAAGATATAACCGAACATTCAATAAAAAAATTATTCCCAAAGGCAAAGAAGTTAAAAGTCCCCTCACTAGATCAGATAGATCGATATGAAATATCTTATTTAGGATGGAATGATACAGGCTCAAATAAAAAATATATTGTTGCTGAGCAAAATGATAAATTAGTTGGGCTTCATGGTTCTTTTAAAAATGTTAGCAAAAAAGGAATTTGCACAATTTGTCATGGCCATGAAGAATTAGGCATGTTTATCATGGAAATGAGAGGATCAGAACAAGGAACATATATAAAGAGAGGTAATTATATTTGCCAAGATAGTCAAAAATGCAATCAAAATATTAAATCATTAGACAGATTAGCGGATTTTATTAACGGAATGAAGGGATAAACAGGTAAGATGATTCTATGGTTCAACATTAAGCTAATGTTGTTCATTTAGATTGCAAAAAGGGAACTTCGCAAGATAGGAGTTCCCTTCATCACTTGTTTTATAAATCTTCTACTATTTTTAGATTCTGCGGAAAACCTGATATTGTAATGGAGTATCGGTTTTTTGAACAAGCTGGTCTTTTAAGGATTGGATATAACTTGTTAAATCACTTATATCATTTTTCTGGGCTGCAATCCTTGAGGGGTGAATGTCTTTCATTTTTGAGTATGTGTACTGGCTTGAAATAATAATCCGATCCTTAAATATTTGGTTCCCCCTAATATGGTCACCATGCCAATGACTATTAATCACCTATGTAACAGGGTGATTTGTGATTGATTCCGCAATATGCTTTAAATCTTGAGATGCTTGTTGTGTGTTAAATGTATCAAAAACGATTACTTTTCCTCCTAAATCTACAAAACCTGCATTTGCCGCAGCCCCTCCACCTTCTTTTGCTAATACTGCATAAATACTATTGCTCACTTCTTCAAGTTTAAAGTGTTTACTTTGAAATTTTCCATTCATCTGCTTTCCCTCTTTTTCGATAGTGAAAATTTTGAAATGAAACTGATTATTAGCATGGAATCAACAATAATTATTTGTTATATTCTGATAATAAAAATTTAGCATGGGTTGTTTTTATTGTGAATAAGCAACTTTATTTAGAAAAGAACGTCTATTTATAAAATAGGAGGAATCGATATGAAAAAATGGTTATATTTTTCAATTACTTCCGTATTCTTTATCCTTGCAGGCTGCGCGAACGGTAATTTACTTTCATCAAAACCACCAGAAGTTTTCATTGAAATTGCCAATGAGAAATATGATACAAAATTAGGTACATACTGCTGGGGGAATTCGTGCATCGATACTGCGGGACCAGTGGAAATGTTAGAAGGGAAAGCGCCAGTAAAAGTAAAACCTGGTGAGAAGATTAATCTTGTAATGGATTATGAGCCAAAGCCAAATAGTATACATCTCTTACAAATAAATGAGGAAAAGGAAGAAGTGGAGATATTAGTTAAGGATCATGAGTTTACGGCACCTGCACAAAAGGGAATCTATTATTTTTCCTACGGAGTATGGTGGATGGATGAAAAGCAAGAAAATGTATCCAACGGGGACGCTTTCTATGCTTTTGCTTTAGAGGTGGAATAGGCAAGGGAGGGGGGGTGTATTTGAGAAAGCTCATCTTATTTCTATTGTGTTTCATTTTTACAAGTCAGTTATCTGTTCAAGCACTTAGCTGGGCGTATCCTTTCGTTGTATGGAAAGGAAATGTATATGAAGTAACCGATGAAGAGGTATCTGATATCGGAGACGTCATAGGTAAAGTAAAAAGAGGCACGGATGAAATGACTGGAGAATATTTTGGTGACGCATCAAATATGTATCCAAAAGGCACGAAGTATTATGAAATCAAAGGCATTTCCCCGAAAATAGCGATTGCAGTTGAGGTAGAAGAAAGTAAATGGTATAAAGCTGATTATGTTCATGAAGCACCTAAGCATTGGCTGGAGAATGTCATTATCGTATTGACCTTTGTTATGTTAATTGTTGCAGTATTTACGATTATGATACGAATGAATAATAGGAAAACCTGAAGGGCCATGCTGTCCTTAGCATTGCCCTTTTACTATTCTCTCTTAAGGCAAGATGGCGAAAGACCTGACAGGAAATCCAGAGGCTTTTTCTGGTTTTGGGACAATATTGAAGATGACTGCTCCTTTAGCAGGTATTTTGTCTAAGTTTGTTAATAATTCAATTTGATACGTATCCTGTTCAAGAATGTAATATTCAGCTAAGAGTTTTCCGTTTTTTTGATAGTCTATGCTTGAATCAGTGTCAAACGTTTCATGGCCAATGGCTTTAATTTTTCTTTCCTCTATTAAAAACCTCAATGCATCGACTGACCAGCCAGGGGCATGGTTTTGACCATCATCGTCTTTGTTTTCAAATGCTTCTCTATCCGGCCAGCGTTTGCTCCAATCCGTACGCAGGGCAACAAATGACCCTTCTTCAATCTTCCCATACACCTCTTCAAAACCATAAATATCATCGACAGTTAAAGTAAAGTCGTTATTTAAAGCGGCTTCCTTTGATCGATCGATGACAACTAGCGGCAAAACTAATTCTTTTAATCCTACTTCATCTAGATACCTCGTATTCCGGACGAAATGGATCGGTGCATCAATATGTGTGCCGTACTGTCCAGCAAATTTAAAGCTTTGTGCGAAAAATCCATCATCATGATTAAATAAAGTCTGGAATTCTGCTGAATCAAATGCTGAGAAATGCGGTGAACCAGGACCGAATGTATGGGTTAAATCAACCCATTCTTTTTCCTTTAATAGTTGAATGGCTTGGAGTAATTCGTTTGATACTTTCGTTAACTCATTTGACATACAGATCACCTCATTAGAATTAGATGATGGGGCTTTTATTAAAAATAAAAAACCCCTTCTTTAAACAAGAAGAGGTTTGGCATTCACGCTTTCGGCTCTTCTTATCTTCAAGCATGACGCTTCTGGAATTAGCACAGTACATTATCGTCTGTTGCTGAGGTATCAATGGGCCAGTCCCTCCACCTCTCTGGATAAGAAAAATTGCATATTTAATTTATTTATACCTACCCTACATCTAATAATTGGAATTGTCAAGACGAAAAAAGAATTTTCGAAATAGAAAAAAATGTGGGATAAAAGTAGGGATTTGTCGATTTTCCTCACTTAAGGGTTATAATAAATATAATCTATTTTTGTGAGGAAATGTATGAAAAAACAGAATATCCATACTTGGCTGCTTCATGAAGAGAAGCGGGCACTTAAATGTATTTAATCACCTTTTATATAACCTTAGTTTTATATGATTTTTTTTACTACTACTTGTATCCAAAGTATATTCTGCATTCAGAAACAGGGATAAATAGCCCGTTAGGCTATTGGAATTATGTGATCATCTTTGGATTAATTCCAGTTGCTTATTATTAGTTAGAAAGGAAAAACAGCACGCAATAAAATATATTTACATTCTTGTTTATATGATACTTACGGCACTAAGTGACATCATTCTATTTTCGAGTGAATCTGGCGAATATGCAAGCGGGAATGCGGCAGAATTAATCCTAATATTATTTTCGCCCCTTTTTATTAATAAATGTTTCTATTGGGTTGTTACGATTGTTTCTATTTCCAGATATTTTATTGTAGGTTTACTTATTCATTCAATGGTAGTGGTTATCCCGATTGCTTTAATCATTATTTTTTCTGTGATTACCTACATTTTATTAAATCGATTCAATTCTTATATTTATGCATTAACCTCTGCAAATGAGGAATTAAGGCATAAGGAAAAGCTGACATTTATCGGTCAAATGGCAACTTCGATTGGACATGAAATCCGAAATCCTCTTGCTTCATTAAAAGGGTTTACACAGCTGCAAAAAGAAAAATATGTTCAGGATCAGAAGTATTTTTCAATTATGGAGCAAGAAATTGAGCGGATAGATTTAATCGTAAATGATCTCTTGCTGCTTGGAAAGCCAAAAAACACTCAATTCCAAAAGAGTTGTTTGAAAGAGATTATTTTCTATGTGATATCGATAACGAAACAACAGGCTAATGAAAAAAATATTTCGTTATCAGTAGAAATGGATGAGTCGATTCCATTGATTGAATGTGTAGAAAATCAGATTAAGCAGGTGTGTATTAACCTTATAAAAAATGGCCTAGATTCAATGGATAACGGTGGAATGTTCAAGATTCTTTTAAAGCATGAATTAAAGAATGAAATCTCGATTAGCTTTATCGATCAAGGCTGTGGCATAAATCAATCTGAGCTGAATAAGCTGTTTACTCCATTTTATACAACAAAAGGTGATGGAACTGGTCTTGGGCTTATCGTTACGAAAAAAATAATCGAAGACCATCAAGGAGAAATAAAGATTGAAAGTGAACTGAATAGGGGAACACAGGTAGAAGTGATATTGCCTGTTGTTCAATGATCGGGTTATGTTAGAAAATGAAATTGTGTGTTAAACAATAAGGACTAGCACACTTTTTTAATAGAATTTAGGTGTGCCATAAATAAAAGACCCGATAATTGTCACCCTATAGATATGAAATAAATATTTGAGGTGACTTTGTTAGGATGAATGATAAATCTCAGCTTTCAATCCCTATTATTATAAGTATACTCTCTCTTTTAGCGTTCAGCTTCATGGCATTTATTGTTCGCGTTAATAAAATCGTTCAATTTGACAGTACGGTTATTTCATTTGTACAAGGATTGGAAAATTCAGCCTTAACCGTTGTTATGAAAGTTTTTACATTTATTGGAGATACAAAAGCAGTTATTGTTCTATCGATACTTGTAATTATTTTCTTATACGTAGTTCTTAAACATCGAATAGAATTGATTTTATTTATTGTAGCAATAATAGGATCAGCTATGCTGAATCAACTATTAAAGTACTCTTTTCAACGGGCTCGCCCTGAACTACATCGGCTAATTGAGATCGAGAGCTACAGTTTTCCGAGCGGGCATGCGATGAACGCATTTACAGTATATACTGTCATATCTTTTCTGCTATGGCGGCATATCCCTTCAAGAGCTGGTCGAACAACATTAATCATTATCAGTGCATTAATGATTTTTTCCATTGGAATAAGTCGTATTTATTTAGGGGTGCATTATCCAAGTGATATAATTGCTGGCTATTTTGCAAGTGGGTGCTGGCTTGGTATGGTGATTTGGTTCTTCCAGAGGTATCAAGAAAGTCGCAGCAGAAAACGTACATACAAAACCTCGACTAGCAAAGGGTAAAAATAGCTCAATATCAAAAGAGAATCTATTAAATCCGAGTCGAAATTTACAATTGGGGTGAATGGAAATGCTCCTAGGGTTAATGGTGCTAACAGTATTAATTCATTTAGTTGATACACTGTCTTACTCCGTGCGGTTAAATTCCGTGAAGAGCGGAAAATTTGCACTTTCCATGTCTTTATTTAATATTTTTGTTCTTGTATCTAGGACCGCCAATATGTTTCAAGCACCATTGATCGGTACACTTATAGGAATTAGCATTGCGAAAGAGATAGATCCTTTAAAAGATATTCGACTGGTCATTTTCTCGGCAACAATTGGTACGCTTATAGGGATCCTATTCATACCTACTTTTCTTAAACTATTTGCGATCGCTGTAAATAGACTTGAAACAAAGGGTTCAGTTCCTTCCATTGTAGTAGAGGCATTAAGCGTTTCGAACATTAAGCGTATGTTAAAAAAGACAACGAAACCGCGTAAAAAGATGTTTTATAGCTTGCGTTATAGAGAAATTCCAAAACGGCTTTTAATTCTAAACACAGTAATTACAGCTATTTATACAATAGGGGTGATTTCTGCCTATTATGCAGCTTACTTTGTAGACGAAGAATTTCTATTAGCCGCTGCGGGCTCTTCTGGAATGATTAACGGTGTTGCCACCATATTATTAACGTTGTTGGTAGACCCGCAGTCTGCAATTATTACAGACCAAGCTTTAAGAAAAAAACGGCCATATGGGGATGTTAAAGCACTTGTAGTTATGTTAATCGGAACAAAGCTTCTTGGAACATTAATTGGCCAAATTTTGATTTACCCTGCTGCGATACTAATTGCTAGTTTTTATTAATAATATTGAGATAGTTTAAGGTTATAATAATATTAATACTTACTTTTTTCGGAGGGAAACCTTTTACTCTTAATCCACGTCTAATACTGTAGCTAGTAGATTGGAATAAAGAAGGGATAATAATGATATATCCGACTGTTATATGTAAAAGGGGAAAAGTTCATGGTGTTAGGAATGAATCTGCCTGCATTTGTGGAGCGCAATATCGTGATGAAGCGCTAACTAATCGGAAAGTTCTATATAGATCTATTCTTTTTAGAGACATTCATTTAATTAATTGTCGAAAATGTAAACTAGAACTTAAGAAAATAGGTGGGAAAAGTTCCCCTTGATTTCTATTTAGACTCTTTGCTGAAAAACAAAGGGTCTTTTTATTTAGGCTATGTTAAAGCTCAATGTGTGTTTTATCTCACAGTATATTATTTGTGTATTCACTATAATAACATTGAAAATGCGAATAAGAATAGGGGAGTATTATATATGTCGAACACATTAGAACAAGAAAAAATTGGTGAATTAGTTGACCGTTTTTATAGTAAGTTAATAAAGGATTCTTATTACAGTGCAATGTTCGCTGAGAGAGGGGTGGATATTGAACTGCTTAAGAGCAGGCAGCGTTCATTTATAAGCCGCTTGGTTACGGATGATTCACCGGCGGACGATGAAAAGAATGTTAAACAAGTAAATGAAAGACACCCGTTCCAAACAACACCAGAGCGAGCTGGAATCTGGATGCGCACAATGGAAGAAACAATAAATGAAATGGAAATAGAAGATTCGATAAAGCTGAACTTAGTGGAGAAAATTAGAAAATTAATGAATCATTTAATTAATAAGTAATTCAACTATTGCCAGAAGGAAAGTTCTTCTGGCTTTTTCATTTTAAAAGAGCCTGTTTAGAGCAAACAAATATGGTGCTTTTTTCATTGTGGGTGCAATCTAGCTACTTGAAAATTGTGGTAGATGAAATGAAAAGATGTGATATACTACATATTAATCAAACTGAAAAGTTAAAAGTCATTTTTTAGAGGGAAGCTTATGTATGGACAAAAATTGATGGTCTCTTCTGCGAGAACAAAGGGAATCATGATGGTTTTGATAGGGGCCGTTTTATGGGGGGTATCTGGTACAGTTGCCCAATATTTATTTCAATACAGTAGATTTAGCCCAGAATGGCTGGTTGTTGTTCGGTTGCTCGTTTCTGGGACCATTCTCTTATGCTTGGCAAGTTTAAAGGGCAATCAGAGAATATGGGACATCTGGAAAGATAAAAAGGATGTGTCAAGCCTAGTACTATTTAGTATTTTTGGAATGCTCGCCGTTCAGTATACCTTTTTTGCAGCCATTGAACATTCTAATGCAGCTACAGCTACTGTCTTACAGTATTTAGCTCCAGCGATGATTTCATGCTTCATAGCTCTAAGAGCAAAGAGGCTTCCGACTATAAAAGAATTGATTGCAGTTGTTTTAGCACTTTTGGGAACCTTCCTTTTAGTGACAAAGGGAAGCATGAGCAGTTTATCTATTTCAGGTATTGCCTTATTTTGGGGACTGGCTTCTGCAGTGGCCTTAGCTTACTACACATTGCAGCCTCTAAGGCTTCTTGCAAAATGGGGATCAGCCCTTGTCATTGGCTGGGGGATGTTGATAGGGGGATTATCATTTAGCCTTATTCATCCACCTTGGAAATTTGTTGGGCAATGGTCGTTAAACGCCTTTTTAGCCGTACTATTTATCATCATTTTTGGAACACTTATTGCTTTTTATTGCTATTTAGAAAGCCTAAAATATATTAGCGCTTCAGAAACAAGTATCTTAGCCAGTGTTGAGCCGTTATCAGCTGCATTTTTATCAGTTGTTTGGCTTCATGTATCTTTTGGGCACGAAGAGTGGCTAGGGACATTATGTATTATAAGTACAATTATCATATTATCCTTTGTGAAAAATAAAGAAGGATCAAAAGCGAATACATTAAGTGCATGAGCTCTTAAATTGTTACGAAGAGAAACTACCTTATCGAGAAGAGGTAGTTTTTTTATGGTTAAGTGTTTCTGTATAACGAACGTTACCTGCTACTTTGTTTCATAGAGGGACCTGGGACCAATTTAAGGGAATATTTTTTCTTATTACACAATATGATGAACTATCATTAATGGAATGAGGGGATCATGCTGAAAAATAATGTGGGTTCTTTAATTACGAAAGAAATGCTGGCTAATTATCATGAGTTAAATCTTAAGAAAAAAGAGATTGAAACAGAATTGAATGAGCTAAAGAAGGCATTTAATCAATATTTTGACATGGCTGTAGGAAAGGACACAAGAGGAGACATAGCCATTGGTGATTATAAATTACAAAGGCAAGTAAGAGTGACAGAAAAATATGAACAAGAGGACACTGTTAATCGCCTAGAAAAATTAAATTTCCTTGATTTAATCCAAAAGAAACCGGATGAGGAGAAAATAAAGGCCGCATTAAATTTAGGATTACTAAAAGAGTCAGATTTAGTTGGCTGTATCAAAGCTAGCTCTTCACTGGCAATCTACGTAAAGCGGGTGGAGTAATAGAGATTCACGAAATGAACTTACATCCAGTGGCAGTCTCAAAGAGTCTACCTATTTGGCTGACCAATTTTTTGTAAGTTCATTTTTTTATACATGATTCGGAGCTTTATTGGGGAAATTAACCATAGCGGGGAGGGACTGTTATGGGGTACAAAATCGAAAAGAGAATTGAAATTTCAACGTGGGTAATCACATCAATATTATTGCTTCTATTTTTGCCAAGAAAAAGGCTTCGTGAGGCAGTTCCATTATTTTTATTTAAACAATTTATGACTTGGTTCTTTGGGCTCATGGTCGTCGAAACAGGTAAAATAAAATATCCATTCCGACTTTTCTTTAAAAATGCGACTAAATCGAGCTTTACTTTTGAGTATTTTGTTTATCCATCTTTATGTGCGTTGTTTAATTTATACTATCCTGAGAATAGGAATAGAGGGATTAAATTTCTCTACTATTTTGCAAATACATCCTTACTTACAGTCCTTGAATTTTTTATTGAGAAGTATACAAAATTGATTACATACAATAAATGGGGTTGGTACTGGAGTTTTTCATCGATATGGGTTACTTATTATATTTCACGTGTCTTTCACAATTGGTTCTTCAAAGTCCCTGCGGATAACAAAGAGATTAATGAAAAGTATGTAAATAGATGAAAATGCGATTCTTCAGTAAGTAAAGAAGATCGCATTTTTAAATTATAGTAAAATAAGTGGTAAACGGATAATTTTATTATAATTTAACAGTGGAGTATGCTTATTGTAGAATGAATAGTGAAGGGAAGATATATTTTGAATAAGTTCACATTTGTTATCCCTATTATGGTTCTTGTAGCTGTATTAGCTATGTGGATGCTTGCAAAGGATTATTCCGAGATTGATCTGCAAATTAGAATAATTATCTCTGCAGGTGCTGCCATATTATCTGGAGGAATCTCCTATTTCTTATTTAATGTAGATAAAGAGAAGAAGTGATTATGCAACGAAATCCCAGCTATGCTGGGATTCTAATATAAATCATTTATTCTAGTTAGGCTGGCAGCATAATTCTCCTTCGCCCTTTTCGAGTGCTGATTTTAAACTGTTTAAAACCCCTGACCATGCCATTTGATGCCACTTGATTGCTTCTGACCAACGATCTTCATTCTTAAATCCAGTATGTTCGATAATGACTTTTGTTGCCCCCTCATCCATCGCTACAAGATTTACTTTTACAGACTTTAATTCTTCATTATTTCTTCGAATTGGTCTGGTCCTTTCCAGCTGAACTGTAGCTCTTCTTGATCAACCATCTTAATAATTTTACACCCTCTAGTATTCATTCCTGTTCGATTCCCTGGAACAAAGTATAGCTCAAATGCGCCGCCTTCCTTAGCTTCAATTACTGTCTCCGGTGCAAACCATTGGGAAACACGTTCGGAAATGGTCCAAGCATGCCAAACTAAACTTAATGGTACATGAATAATAATAGTATTTGTGATGCCAACTTCACTGGAAATAGCCTTCATTTTTAACTCCCCCTATAAAAATATGCTCATTTAGTTACCATTTGTTAGAATGACTAAAAAGAATATTCTGAATTAACCCATATCTTTAGCTATACAGACTCATTGATTAAGAGAAGGATAATGATTTTTACCATTTTTCAATCGCTAGGAAACATTATCCTCTTAGCAAACATAAAAAAGCTTTGACATACGAATAATAATCATGTAAATTACCTATTGTACGAACGTTTTTATTCGAATGAAATATAATATTCGTGTTTAGGGGTGTAATAGATGGAAAATGTGTTTGATTACGAAGATATTCAATTAATTCCGGCGAAATGTATTGTGAATAGCCGTTCTGAATGTGATACAACTGTTAAGTTAGGCAAGCATACATTTAAGCTGCCAGTCGTTCCAGCTAATATGCAAACAATTATTGACGAAAAAATTTCAGTATATTTGGCTGAAAATGGTTATTTTTATGTCATGCATCGTTTTGAACCGGAAAAAAGAATATTATTTATTCAAGATATGAAATCACGTGGACTTATTGCATCTATAAGTGTTGGTGTAAAAGAGGAAGAATATCGCTTTATCCAACAATTAGCTGAGGAACAGCTAATACCAGATTATATTACAATCGATATCGCTCATGGTCATTCAAATGCAGTGATTGAGATGATTAAACATATTAAGAAGCATTTGCCAGAAAGCTTTGTTATTGCTGGAAATGTGGGAACACCTGAAGCAGTAAGAGAATTAGAGCATGCTGGTGCAGATGCAACAAAGGTTGGCATTGGACCAGGGAAGGTGTGCATCACAAAAATTAAAACTGGATTCGGGACTGGCGGATGGCAATTAGCGGCGCTTCGCTGGTGTGCAAAAGCAGCAAGTAAACCAATTATTGCAGACGGCGGCATTCGTACACATGGAGATATCGCGAAGTCTGTAAGATTTGGTGCAACGATGGTTATGATCGGATCATTATTTGCTGGGCAT
This sequence comes from Cytobacillus solani, assembly GCF_001420595.1. GTDB lineage: Bacteria > Bacillota > Bacilli > Bacillales > Cytobacillaceae > Cytobacillus > Cytobacillus solani. The sequence goes on from NZ_LJIX01000006.1 coordinate 471,215, forward strand.
GAAGAATCTCCAGGTGAAACCATTGAAAAAGATGGGAAGCTTTTTAAAGAATATTTTGGTTCAGCTTCTGAATTCCAAAAAGGTGAAAAGAAGAATGTAGAAGGCAAAAAAATGTTTGTTGAGCATAAAGGTTTGTTGGAAGATACATTAATTGAAATGGAGCAGGATCTTCAATCTTCAATCTCTTATGCTGGAGGTAACAAGCTGGAAGCGATTCGCAATGTGGATTATGTGGTTGTGAAGAATTCTATCTTTAATGGAGATAAGGTTTATTAATTGTCTTGTAACAAGAAAGGGTAGCCGAAGCGGCTACCCTTTAATCATATTATTTGCTGGCCTTATATTTATTTAAAAACTCCTGTGCTTTCGCAGGATCAGCCTTAAGCTCATTTCCTGTATTTACGATTGGGCTTACAGTAGAAACAGCTTTAATTTTATTGTTTTGGTAATAGCTTAAAATTTCATCTTGGTTGATGGAATATAGAACTGCTTTTCTTAAATCATCACTTATTGCGACTTCACGATTTGCTGTGTTGAAAAGTAAGTAGCTGACCCCGTTGCTTTCAATTCGTTGCAGGTGCAGCTTGCTGTCATTCTCGACAACGTCGTATTTTGTTTCAGGAACCCCATAGTACATATAAATTTCTCCGTTGCGAAGTGCGGACAGAGCACTATCTGTATCTTGGATGAAACGAACGGTAATGTTTGAAATTTTAGGCTCGTTTTCTGTTCCTATCATATATGCAGGATTCTTGTAAAATACAGCTTCATAATCGTTTTTATAAGATAAGATGTATGGACCGCTTGCATATAGTGAATTGTTGTATTTATCCCCTTCAGTAACCGTATTTTGGTCACCATATGGAATGTCTTTGTTTACATCAAATGAATCGACATCATACGTATTGATGCTTTCAACCTGTTTCTTAGATACAATTCCAGCAGATTGGTGTGCTAAATAGTTTAATACTTGAGGGAAAGGCTCTGTTGTTGTCATTTTAACAACTTGGTATTTTCCTTCTTTATTATTTGCTTGTGTTTTATCAGCTACAAGCTCGGAAATTTTTACACCAAGTCCATCTTCAAGTGTTTCTCTTACAGTTTTGTCGCTGCCAGATTGCTTCACATCAAGTGCATTAAGATCTGTAACGACTTCTGCATCTTTAATATGCTCGTGCAGACTGTATGTGCGGTGATCTGGAACAGAGTTTTTATCTTTTGCACGATTTAATGAGAAGATGACATCATCTGCACCGACACGTTCTCCTGTATCAACAGCTTTTTTATCTGTGATTTTTGCAAAATGAATATCATCTCTTAACAAGAAGTAGTACTCTGAGTTTCCTTCTGCAATGCTATGGTTATGTGATAATGATCCTTCGGAAGTAATTTTATCGTCATCTGTTAAGTTAATTAGACGTACATACATGTTTGTATTAATTGTATTGATTGAACCATCGTTTCCTTTAATCGGATCAAGTGATGTTAGGGTGGAAATCGATTGCTGTAAAATAAGCGGATCTGTTTCGCGCTTCGCTGTATCATTAAAATCGATTGTTTCCCAAGCAAGTGCGCGTGACTTTGAAAGTCTGACTGTATCTATATTTAAAACATCTTTATTTATTCCTTGTGCCTTATATGAGATATATAGAGGAGCAATATAAGCTTTATCAAAAACAAGACGCTGTTCTAATTGCTTGTAAGTATCTACATATTCCTCAGGTGTTTGTGTGCTTGCTAAATCAATGAGTTTATCGACTTCTTCATCAGCCATGATACTGTAATCACCGCCAGATTTGAAAAGAGAGCGGACTGCATAATCAGGGTTTCCAGTTACCGTTGTCCAGCTAGATAATGCAACATCATAATTTCCTGCATCCTGCTGAGCTTTAAAGCTGCCGTAATCCGGCTGAAGGTTCAGTTTTACATCAAAGCCATTTTTCACAAGCTGGTCACGGACAATGTTAATGTCATCTTCTCCGCTGCTCATCCCAAGGATTTCAATCTTAACTTTATCATCATTAGTGACACCGTCATTTTTAGACTTTTTTCCTTCTTCAACATCTGACTTTGTGTTTACACAGCCCGCTAACATTAGAACGAAAGCAAGAAGAAGGGGGATAAATGTTTTTTTCACAATAGGTTCCTCCTATATGGTTCTATTAATATTTAGAAGCTAATATAGCTTTGCTCTTACTTAGTCTATTTTTGGATCAAGTGCATCTCGTAATCCATCTCCTAGAAAATTAAAGGAGAGAACGAGTGCAATAATGGCAAGACCCGGATAGATTGCTAGATAGGAATGAGACTCAAGATATGTGCTTCCAAGTTTTAAAATGTTTCCCCACTCCGGAATATGAGGCTCAATTCCAAGACCGAGGTAGCTTAAGCTGCTCGTGGCGATGACTGCACTTCCAATCGTCAAAGTGGATTTTACAATCATTGGTGCCATTGAATTTGGCACAACATGCTTGAAAATGATGGATCCCGTACTCGTACCAAGTGCACGAGCAGAATCAACATATTCATAATTTGATACCATTAAGACATTTGCACGCATGGTTCTCGCATAAGTTGGAATGGAACCAACACTGAGTGCAAGAATCAACGTTACTGTATTTGATCCAAAAGCAGCGATAATAACGATTGCCAATAAAATTCCTGGAATAGCGTACAAAACATCAAGCAATCGCATAATGATATTATCTGTGCGTTGGCCATAGTAACCGGAAATGGCTCCAAGGATTCCGCCGATTACGAAAGGAATTGCTGTAGAAATTACCCCTACAATGAGGGAGATTCGAGCCCCGAAGACGATTCTTGAAAATAAATCTCTTCCGAAATTATCGGTTCCGAGCGGGTAGGCAAGGCTTGGAGATTGAAGTGTTGCGCTGTAATTATTCTCCACCGCCATTGAATAGTCAAAAGTTAAATAGCTGCATATAGAGATAGAAAATACAAAAACAATAAAAAAGAGACTTAACATGGATGTTGTATTCCTTGAGATTTTCTCCCAAATAATAATCCATTGCCCTGTGCTTTCTTTGTTGCTATTCTTGATTTTGCTAATCAGGTTCCAGCCAAGCAAAAGTGCAAAGAGATTTCCTGTTATAGCAGTCAGCATAAGCGGGATAGTGATATATACCATCCTTCTGGGAATAAGATTCCCTTCCGTAATATATTTGGTCACTAGAATAAGAGTGATCAGTTGAAAAATGGCCATTCCAATAAGACCAAACATGCCTAAAAGAAACGTATCCGCTACATAGGGCTTAAACAGATTAAGGGCGGATACGCCAATAATAAAGAATTGCGTGATCAGCATATATACGGCAATCGTGTATTCGGTTGTCTTTTTCTCCTTAACCAATTGAGAGGCAGCAGTTACAATGAAGAGGTTCCCGGTTGCTATACTTAGCAGCTGGATATACCCCCATTTTCTTGTTCTAGATTGCAGATAGCCAAATTGTTGAAGATCTTTTTTTATCAAAAAGGTGATGACGATCTGTATGCAGGTAAATAGTGCATATGCTGCGAAAGCGCCGAACACAAAAGGTTTCACCGTTTGTATTGAAAAATCATAGCTTGATAGTAATAGAATCACTGTGAGTACAAGCGAAACAATGGAAGTAAAGCTTGCTTGCATATATTCTGATGACAACTTTCGTGCATGTTTTTTTTGATAATTAGGTAATTCCTTTATCTTGGACATCATTCCACCTGCTTTAATATTGTTTCATTTTCGAACGGATGCGAGGATCGAAGAACGCATACAAGATATCAACGAATAAGTTGACTAAAGAAATCGTAATGGCAATATACACAACTCCGCCCAAAATACTAGGAATATCGGGTACAAATTGCTTATCTACGATGTAGCTTCCAATCCCACTAATATTAAAGACCTTCTCGGTCACAGCTGCACCACCGAGCATCCCTCCAAACAGGAGACCAATGACGGTGATAACTGGAATCATCGCATTTCCAACTGCATGCTTCCAAAGTACTTGTCGCTGAGCTAGTCCTTTCGATTTAGCCGTAATAATGTAATCCTCGTTAATTACTTCAAGTGTAGATGAGCGCATCATTCGAGCGATCGATGCTGTTAATCCCGTTCCTAATACAACAGCTGGCATAATAATAGATAACCAATTTTCAGGACTAAATGTTGCCGGAAGCCATTTTAGTTTAATGGAGAAGTTTAATATGAAAATAAGTCCTTGCCAAAAGTTTGGTATCGATAATCCAATAAGCGCAATAAACATAAATGTGTAATCTAAAAACGAATTTGGCTTTGTTGCAGAAATAATTCCAACTGGAATGGCAATAAGGATAGCCATAGCGAGTGAGATCAGGGCTAGGGTTAGTGTGATCGGGAATTTCCTTGCAATACTTGAAGCAACATCTTCGTTTCCTGTAAAGGATGTTCCAAGATCAAATGTCGCAATTCCTTTCAAGGCATTCCATAATTGAGAAAAATAAGACTGATCAAGACCATACAAATGATTAAAGGCAGCTATTTGTTCTTTTGTTGCTGTTTCACCAAGAATGTTTGCTGCAGGATCAAATGGTGATAAGTGCAAGATGGTAAATACAAGAAATACAACCCCGATAATGACAAACAGACTCATAATTAATCGATCGAAAATGTATTTAAGGTAAGCGTTGCTATACAAAAGAATAAATAGATACATAGGCAAGCCCGGGATAAAAGTAATAACTAAGAAAAGCGGGTTTCGTACGAGAGTTTGAAAGGTATCTTCAAAAGTGATTCTTTTCTCGCCTAGCTGTTCAAGCTGCGAATTCGTCTTTTCAACTAGTGTTTTCTGGAACTGCTCTTCTGCCCATTGCTTTGCTATTTTGTCTGAATCCTTTTCACCTGCTTTCTCTCCAAAAAAAGCCTGCTTTCGCAGGATTTGCTCTTTATATTCCAGCATCAATTCTTCTTTATATCCAGATATTAGCAAGGCTTTCTTCATTTCCATAAGTAAAGAAGTGTAAGAATCATTCTTTTTCTTAGAAAGATAGACTAACAAGACAATCAGAAGAACTGGTAATCCCAATAGTAAAATCAAATATTTATAGGATGGATGCTGCTGTATTTTACTATATGACTGGCAAATGATTGCTGATAGATTGAACCTCTTTTGTGAATGGCTTGTATTCACTGCATCCATAAGCTACTAATTTCCTCCTTTCATTTTAAATTGCATTATTCCGACCTGTATAGTATATTTTATTTCTAGGATGATATAAAAGTCAATAAGTAGTTTTAATTGAAAATTTTTCATAATATATTTAACCAAGCGTTTTTTAGAAAATATATGCATGATGAAATTCGTTTATTTGTATTAATTTAAATAATTGGCAGGTGTGAGTTGTGGAAACTATTTTACAGGTGAAAGATTTACGTGTATCCTTTCTTTCTCGAGATCATGAGTTTGAGGCTGTTCGAGGAGTGAGCTTTGAAGTGAAAAAGGGAGAGACTTTAGGAATTGTCGGGGAATCGGGCAGCGGGAAAAGTGTAACCGCACGTTCAATTATGCGCCTTCTTCCATCTCCTCCTTCCTATTTAAAAGAAGGGGAAATTACTTTTCTTGGTGACAATCTTGCAGATAAAACGGAGAAAGAGATGGAGGGGATTCGCGGCCGTGATATCGGAATGATTTTTCAGGATCCAATGACCTCTCTTAATCCGACAATCCGAATTGGTAAGCAAATTGCTGAGAGCTTGATGAAGCATCAAAAGCTGTCTAAGAAAGAAGCGAAAAAGCAAGCCATAGACATTCTGAAGCTTGTGGGAATACGTAATAGCGAGGTGCGCTATAATCAATATCCGCATGAATTTTCCGGTGGCATGAGGCAGCGGGTGATGATTGCGATTGCACTTGCCTGCCGTCCTACACTCCTTATTGCGGATGAACCGACGACAGCGCTTGACGTGACCATTCAAGCACAAATATTGAATTTGATGAAGGATATGCAGGAGCGCTTTGGCACCTCTATCATCTTAATTACGCATGACCTCGGTGTCGTAGCTGGCATGTGTGATCGGGTAGCAGTCATGAAGAGAGGAGAAATTGTTGAAACCAGTACTACGGAAGAGATATTTGAAAACCCAAAGCATCCATATACAAAGAAGCTCTTGCATGCTTTGCCGCGTCTTGATGAGAAGAAGAAGCAAAAGCCCGCTCCGCTTATTTTGCCAGGAACAGATTTGAACAAGCCGCTCCTTGAAGTAAAATCATTGAGGCAGCATTTTGATATGGGCAAAGGAAATGTGTTAAAGGCAGTTGATGATATCAGCTTCCACATTCGTGAAGGAGAAACCCTTGGACTTGTAGGTGAATCAGGTTCTGGTAAGTCAACGACAGGGCGTGCGATTTTGCGACTTTATGAGCCTACGGGCGGGGATGTATTATATCAGGGGATGCCTGTAAACCGTTTGTCAAAAAGCGAGATGAAATTAATGCGCCGTCATATGCAGATGATTTTTCAGGATCCATATGCTTCCCTCAACCCGCGATTTAAAGTACTTGATATTGTTGGCCAAGCTTTGGATGTCCATAAGCTTAGCAGCAGCAGGGGAGAACGGAAGAGGAGAGTGGAAGAATTACTTGAAATGGTTGGACTTGAGGCTGCTCATGCTGAACGCTATCCGCATGAGTTTTCCGGTGGCCAGCGCCAGCGAATTGGTATTGCCCGTGCGCTTGCAGTAGAACCGAAATTTATTGTATGTGATGAGCCATTGTCTGCACTCGATGTTTCTATTCAATCACAGGTAGTTAAGCTTTTAGAAGATTTACAGCATCGGCTGGGACTGACGTACCTATTTATTGCGCATGATCTTTCAATGGTTAAGCATATTAGTGACCGTGTAGCGGTGATGTATGCAGGGAAAATTGTGGAGTTGGCTGCAAGTGAAGAGCTTTATGCCAATCCGCAGCATGCATATACGAAATCGCTGCTTTCAGCCATCCCAATCCCAGATCCTAAGGTTGAAAAACGGAAGAAACGAGTATTAATGGAAGAGCAAACCGAGGAAGATAAATATCAATTAAAAAATTCTAAGCTAGTAGAAATATCGAATGGACACTGGGTGGCCATTCCGGTGTGAAAAGTAAATAACTAAAAAATCCGATTGAACAACTGTTGCTCGTTCAATCGGATTTTTATTATATTATTTTTTTAACTTCTAAATATTGAATATGATGTCCATCGATTTCACTGACTTTAAACACATATCCTTCTAATTCTATTTCTGTTCCAATTTGGGCATCGATGTCTTGAGTAAGAAACCAGCCGCCAATTGTATCTATTTCTTCATTGGATATCGCTGTACCAAGCAGGTGGTTCGCATCACCAATTAGTAACTTTGCATCAATAATGTAATGATCTTCTTTTAATTTACGTATATTTGGAATTTCGTCTTCATCGAATTCATCTCGTATTTCTCCGACGATTTCTTCGATAATATCTTCAACGGTAACTAATCCAGATGTTCCGCCATATTCATCCATAAGGATAGCAATATGGATTCGTTCTTTTTGCATTTTTAATAATAAGTCATGGATTGGAATTGTTTCAATCACACGAATGATGGGATTAATAAATGTTTCCATTCTCAAATGGGGATCTTTATTCATCAAGATAGATGATAATAATTCCTTCACATTCATGAAGCCAAGAATATTGTCTTTATCTCCATCAATTACTGGGTATCTTGTATAATTCTCAGTTGTAATGATATTTACGACATCTTTTATCGTATCATTAATAGATATACTAATGATTTCGGTTCGTGGAACCATAATTTCTTTTGCAATTCTTTCATCGAATTCAAAGATGTTGTTTACATACTTTAACTCGTTCTTATTAATCTCACCGCTTTTATAGCTTTCAGATAACAAGATACGCAGTTCTTCTTCTGAATGTGCGACTTCATGTTCTGATGCAGGCTTTAATCCGAAGATTCCAACTAGTACACGGGCAGAGCCATTTAAGAACCAGATAAATGGATACATGATCCGGTAAAACCAAATGATCGGAGTAGCGAAAAGAATCGTAATGGTTTCTGCTTTTTGAATGGCCACTGTTTTAGGAGCAAGCTCTCCCACTACTACATGCAAAAAAGTTACGATAGAAAATGCAATGGCAAATGATAAGATATGTGAAACAGATTCATTTAAGTTTAATTGTTCGAAAATAGGATGCAAAAGCTTTTCGATTGTAGGTTCACCTAACCAGCCAATACCAAGTGCTGTAACTGTGATACCTAGCTGGCAGGCAGATAAATATTCATCCAGGTGAGTGACAACCTTTTTAGCTGCAGCTGCCCCTTTTTTTCCTTCCGAAATCAGTTGATCTAATCTTGAAGTACGTACTTTTACGATAGCAAATTCGGTTGCTACGAAAAAAGCAGTTAAAGCAATTAAAATTACAATTAATAGTAGGTTAATAGTTGTCAATATGTAGTCTTACCCTCGTAAGACGTACACCTCCTAGTATTTTGAAAAGTTAGTTTAACAGTAAAAGTAATGTCTGAATTAATGATAGACTTTCATGTGAAATATTCTTTTTGACAAATTCAAGTTTCTTTATATCCCCTTTATCAAGGGATGCTAAAACCTCAGATACATCTTTTTCTAATCCTTTCATTTTTAGTCTGAGTTCTTGAATATCAATTTCCTCTGCGTCTTTTTCTAAGATTTTTTTCTTTATCTCAACTAATGGCATACTTTCCTTTTTACATCGTTCAATAAAGTTTAAGCGTTCAATTGACGAATGATCATAATAACGATAATTTGTGCTGGAACGTTCTGCTTTTAATAAGCCAAGATTTGTATAATGGTCTATTGTTCTCTTTGTCATACCTGTTATCTCAGCTAATTCACCAATTTTTAATTTTGCAGTCCCAATGTAAACCCTCCAAACTATAACGTTATGGTTATGGATGTATAATACTAGTAAAATAAACAGTTTTCAACTAATATGCATTGAATCGCACTTGATGCTAATCACAGAACTTTTCAGTCTATCAATATATAATGAACAAAAATTGTAATCAGGGGGATCTGTATGCATTTAATCATTACCGAAGAAGTTCAAAAGTTGTATTTAGAAGAAACCAAAATTATTAATTTTCGGCATCCGTTAATTCAAGAGAAGATTGCAGAATTTCAGCATGTAGGTAAAACGAAAATAGAACTAGCAGAAATGGCATTTCTTTTTGTGAGGGATACTATTCAACATTCCTTTGATATTGACAGTACAGAGATTACGATTTCAGCATCGGAAACATTAGAGAAAATAGAGGGCATATGCTTTGCTAAGGCACATTTGCTTGCGGCATTATTAAGAGGAATGAATATACCTGCTGGTTTTTGCTATCAGCGTGTGACTAGAAAAGGAACAAGTGAATCCGGTTATGCTTTGCATGGTTTAAATGCTCTTTATCTTGAGGATGTGGATCAATGGTTTCGAGTGGATCCTCGCGGCAATAAAGCAGGAGTTTATTCAGAATTTAGCATAAGTCCTGAAAAACTTGCTTATCCAATCCGAGGTGAATTAGATGAAATAGATTATCCTTACGTTTATAGCCAGCCGCTTAAAAATGTGATTCAATCAATGAAAAATTCGCTGGATTGTAGGGAGCTTTTTTTAAAACGTCCAGAATCTATTAGAAATCATGATAAAATCTAACAAAAAGTGTAACTTTTTCTTTTTTTATTCGCCTACTTCAATGAAACAAAATAATTGAAGGTGGGTTAAAAATGAAAAAACTATCAGTGCTAGTAACAGCAACTTTAATCACTGGATTAGTGATAAGTACAGGTTCAGCTTTTGCAACTAGTCAATTGTCAAAAGAAAACAATAAAAGCATAACAGAGCAAGACGATATCCAATCTGTTGATTCTACCGATTTCATGAAATTTTCTGGGCTTATTACAGATGTGAAGAAGGATAAAGAATCGCTTACCTTGATTGTTAAAAATCAAGAAAATGACTCAGAGATGCATTTTCCCCTATCTGACAAGGTACTTTTGTTTAATAGTGACACAGCTAAGGCTTTTGATAAGGATGAATTAGCTAAAGGATTTACAATCACTGCTTACTATGATAAAAACAAACCGATGACGATGATTTATCCTCCAAGGATTACACCTGAATTAATTGTTGTAAATGGAAAAGAACTGGGGCAAGTTAAAGTTTCAAAGTTCGATGATCAGTATGTTAGTCTTGATAATGAACTTAAATTAAATATTGCTGATGAAACGATTCTCCTTAATAAACAAGGGGATGAAATTAAGAAAGAGGAGCTTCAGGGGAAAGAACTAATCGTCTTTTACGACATCTCAACCAGAAGCATCCCAGCTCAAACGACACCGAAGAAAATAATCGTATGGGATAATCGAGACAAATTATTTGAGCAAGTACAAGAGGTTGTTGGCGATGATTATTATATTAAAAATGGAATGAAGCTATTGCCAATTAAAAAGGTTGGAGAGCACTTAGGATATAAAGTGAAATGGGATAGCAAAAACGCTACAGTAGAATTAGGCAAACAAAACCAGACTATTCAAATCTATATTGGAAAAGAGAAATATAGCCTTAATCGCAGCTTAAGATCATTTGAAGCTGTACCTGCTGTTATTAATGATGCTGCTTTTGTTTCTGAAGAAATTCTTGAGGTATTACTAAATAATCAATAGGCAGCAGCAATGTAGCTAAAACAGATAAGATCGTCTTATGACGGTCTTTTTTTCTTCCTTTGACATTTGGCTGACTTATTTTCTCGTTATGATAAAAGAAAAGGGTCAATAGACAATAGTGATTTGCAGGAGTTATCATAAATAGTATACTTACAAACTTCACTTTTCTAAATGTGAGGAGATGAAATTGTGAAAACAATTTTAATTATTGAAGATGAAATCCCGATTAGCCAAGTGCTAAAAGTATATTTACAAAAAGCTAATTTCAAGACAGTACAGGCATTTGAGGGAAATGAAGCAATAGAAAAATTTAAAGAACATAAACCAGCACTTGTTCTATTAGATGTGATGCTTCCTGAAAAGGATGGCTGGGCGATCTTAAAAGAAATTCGCCAGCAAAGTGATTGTCCCATCATTATGCTTACTGCACTAGGTGATGTCAATTACCGGCTAACTGGATTAAATGATGGGGCAGATGATTACATTTCCAAACCTTTTATTGCGGAAGAAGTTGTTGCGAGAGTGAACGCCGTTTTAAGACGCTCACAAACGAATGACGGACCAGTAAAAAGCTTTGGTCAATTACAAATTGACCTCAAGTCACATCGGGTAACCATTAATGAAGAAGAGGTTGAATTGACCCCGCGTGACTTATCCTTGCTGCTGTTTTTGGCAGAGAACCCTAATCAAACGTTTACAAGAGATCAGTTGATTGAGCATGTGTGGGGCTGGGAATATGACGGCAGTGATCGTGCTGTTGATTTAGCGATTAAGAGATTGAGAAAATCACTTTATAAATGGCCTGAGTCAGATGGTGAAATTAAAACACTTCGAGGATTGGGGTATCAATTTTGTGTTAATAAAAAACAATAAGCGAATCTCATTGCTGCGATATTGGACGAGCCGTTATTTAATTACGCTTTGTATTGGTTTAGTTGTTATTGCCTTCATTTCAGCTTTATGGATTCGGCATACAACACTTGAAAACCGATTAGATATGACTAAGTTGATGGCACAGGAAATCGCAGATCGGTTTGTTGATATTAGTGAGGGGCGTCCGATTTCTAAAGGAGATGTGCCGGGATCCCTTACCGATCGAGGAAGGTTTATGAATATCGAAAGTGATCCTTCTATTTATATTGTTGATACGGCAGGTACCATTCTTTCGAGCAATCGATCGTCTAAGCAAGTATTTCAGCAGTTTCCCCGTGTCATATTGCAAAATGAAGAGAATGTTCAAAAGTTAAGATTGGAGGAAACTGGGCGAGATTTTTATGTAGTGAAGGCACCGATTGTCACACAGGATTATTCTTTTGGCTGGGTTGTCATTATTGAATTAGAGGATAACTTAACGCGTGTAAATCAAGAATACCGACAGTTGGCAATCATGATTATTAGCCTTGCCCTGTTAGGCTGGGCAGCAATTTATTTTCTCTCACGCAGGCTGGCCAATCCGATTAAAGATGTTGCAAGTGCCGCTAAACAAGTTCAAGCAGGGGATTATAATATTCATCTTCCGGACGACATGAAGGAGCAGGAAGTATATGACCTTGTTCAATCATTTAAGGAAATGTCTAACCGTCTGCAAACATTGGAAACTCTCCGTACAGAATTGCTGGCAGGTGTGACACATGAATTGAAAACACCTGTTACATCGATTAGCGGGCTATTGCAGGCACTTAATGATGATGTCGTTACTGGGGAGGATGCTAAGGAATTTTTGGCGTTATCATTAAATGAAACGACCAAAATGAAAAAGATGGTAGAAGATTTACTAGCCTTTAATTCATTTGCTGCAAATGCAATCCCGGTAAATAAAGAAAAACATTCGATCAATGAGTTTATGGATGATTTTATCCATCAATGGGAGGTTATTCAGGAGGATGAAACGATTGATTTGGTATTTATTCCTCTTAAGAAGGACCGTATGGTACAGATTGATCCCATTCGACTTCAGCAGATCATGACGAACCTGCTTAATAATGCGAGACATGCTATTGAAGGAAAGGGAAGAATAAATGTGACCCTTGCTGAAACGAACAATGAGCTTACCCTTGATATAAAGGATTCAGGCAGTGGAATTCCTTCTGATGAACAAGACCTAATCTTCGAACGATTTTTTAGAGGGGAAGGGAAAAAGTATAAAATTAGAGGACTTGGACTCGGATTGCCATTCAGTAAAATGATCGCTCAATCACTAGGAGGGGATCTAGTGCTCATAGATAGCTCTTCATCTGGTACGACATTTCGCATTACCTTGCCAATGATGAGTTAGATAAAGTGAAACTTCAATCAGTGGGGGTTTTCTTCATCCCCCACTGATTGTTAGCTGAATTAATCGGGCATTTACGGGCTGTTGATCCCCCACTTAGAATTTTTTGTTCTCTCAACGTCTTGAACGAGGGGGCTTACAGCGCGTTAATCTGCGATATTTTAATAATGCAAAAATAAGATGCTTGCTCTATATGAGCGGGCATCTTATTTTTGAAAATAATTTTCTTCGATTAATTAAAAAATAGCTGAAAAACAATTGACCTTCACGTTGCGTAAAGGTGTAAGGTTAACTCATGGAGGTGAGCGAATGGAATATACTGTGCAGAAATTAGCTCAATTAGCAGGAGTAAGTGCGAGAACCCTTAGGTATTATGATGAAATTAATATTCTTAAGCCGGCAAGAATAAATTCATCGGGATACCGGATATATGGCCAAGCAGAAGTCGATCGATTGCAGCAAATTTTATTTTACAGGGAGCTAGGTGTTGGTCTAGACAGCATCAAAAAAATCGTAACTGCGCCTTCTTTTGATGGGGCTATGGCACTTAGGGAGCATCGCGAAAAACTCCTTGAAAAAAAGAAACAATTGGATGTATTAATTACGAATGTGGATAAAACAATCGCTTTAACAGAAGGGAGAATGAAAATGTCTAATAAAGAAAAGTTTGAAGGGTTTAAGAAGATGATGATTGATGAAAATGAAGAAAAATATGGGAAAGAAATTCGCGAAAAGTATGGGGAAGATACGGTAGAAAAATCAAATGCAAAAGTGATGAATATGTCGCAAGAGGATTATGATAAAGTTACAAGCCTTGAGAAGCAAGTCAAAGAAACTTTGGCTCAAGCATTTGCTCTAGGTGATCCTGCCAGTGACATTGCCCTAAAGGCGGCAGAGCTGCACAAGCAGTGGCTATGCTTCTATTGGAATGAATACAGCAAGGAGGCACATGCAGGTCTTGCACAAATGTATGTGGATGACGAGAGATTTACTGCCTATTATGATAAGGAACAGCCAGGGACGGCGGAGTTTTTAAGAGATGCCATTCATATTTACGCTGGCATGAAAAAATAGATGAATATAAAAACGATTGGATAGAAATATCCAGTCGTTTTTTTGTTTCGAAAAAATTCCTGACATCTTCCTGACACATTGATCCCCTAAAGTATGTCTTGTAAGGCATATAAAACATATTATCGAAAGTTGAAAAACTTGATTAAATACAAATGAAAGAAGGGTTCACAATGAATGGACAAGACCAATTTAATGAAGAAAGCCGTACAGAAGTGAAACAGGTGAAGAGGTCCAAATTAAAGGGTGCTGTATCAACTGTTTTGGCTGGAATGATCGGATCTGCTTTAACACTGACAGCACTGCCGTACTTATCAAATTCAAATGCGAGCGAGGATGCGCCAAAAGCAATCGTTTCAGAGGAACATACGGAGACGCAAACAAGCGGTAAATTGAATGTGCAGCAAGTATCTGCTAATTCCATTGCAGATATGGTTGAGCAGGCATCGAAGGCGATTGTTGGCATTGAGAATATGCAGCAGCAAACCAACCGGTTTAATCAAACAAGTGAGGCAGTAGGTAGAGGTACTGGGTCTGGAGTAATTTTTAAGAAGACGAGTGATACCGCATATATTGTTACAAATAATCATGTCATTGAGAATGCCAATGAACTTGAAGTATCTCTCCATGATGGGAAAAAGGTAAAGGCTGAATTGATTGGAACAGATCCATTAACAGACATTGCCGTCTTGAAAATTGCTGGTGATGTAAAAGTGGAGACATTGGCATTTGGCGATTCCTCACAACTGAGGGCGGGGGATCAAGTGTTAGCGATTGGAAATCCGCTTGGACTTGATTTATCAAGAACAGTCACACAAGGAATAGTAAGTGCGGTTGATCGAACCATAGCCGTTTCAACATCAGCAGGGGAATGGGATTTAGATGTCATTCAAACGGATGCAGCCATCAATCCTGGAAACAGTGGTGGAGCACTTATAAATGCATCTGGTGAATTAGTTGGAATTAATAGTTTGAAGATTTCTGAAAGTGGGGTAGAAGGGCTAGGGTTTGCCATTCCGAGCAATGAAGTACAAACAATTATTAAAGAATTGATTGAAAAGGGACAAGTAACCCGCCCGTATTTAGGTGTAGGGCTAGCCAACTTTGAAGAAATCCCTCCATATTATTTACAAAATATTCCTAGTGATGTAAAACAAGGAGTTATTGTCACAAATATTGATCCAAATTCAGCTGCAGGGAAAGCGGGACTTCAAGCAGAGGATATTCTTGTTTCGATAGGGGGCAATGAAATTGCCAACGCAAATGAATTAAGGAAGTATTTATACACTAAATATTCCATTGGTGACAGGGTGAAAATTGAATTTTACCGACAAGGAAAGTTGGAAACCGTTGAAATTACTTTAACCGGTAACTCAACTCCGAACTAATCGATTAAAAGGAGAAGAGAATGAAGAAAATAATTTGGATATCAGGATCTGCTATTGTAGCCATTGCTCTTTTAGTTATTTTTATTTCTTTGTCCGAAAAGAATGTAGCGAGTGTAAATGGAGAAAAAATTAGCGAAAAAGAGCTGAATGAGCTGCTCGTTTCTCAGTATGGATCAGAAGCATTAGATTCATTAATAACAGAAAAAATTATTAATCAAGAAAAGAAAAAGGAAAAGATTAAAGTAAGCAAGGAAGAACTTGAGGAAGAAATGACTGCTTATATCGAGTCATATGGTGGGAAAGACGCCTTTCAGGAAATCCTTGCAAGCAGTGGAGTAAAAATGTCTGCTATTGAAAATAATATTGAGAATTACTTAATAACAAAGAAACTGCTTGAACCAAGAATCAATATTACTGATAAGGAAATGAAAGAGTACTTTGAAGATAATAAGGAAAGTTACGCACAGGCTGAACAGGTTCAGGCAAGCCATATTCTAGTGAAAGATGAAGCCACTGCTAATGAGGTCCACAAAAAGCTTGATGAAGGGAAAGATTTCGCTGAATTAGCTGCAGAATATTCAACGGATGCATCTAACAGTGAGGCAGGAGGAGATCTTGGCTATTTCGCACGCGGAGAAATGGTTCAAGAGTTTGAAGACGCTGCCTTCGCTTTAGAGGTAGGGAAAATCAGTGCTCCAGTCAAAACAGAACATGGATACCACATCATTAAAGTTTCCGATAAAAAGGAAGCGAAAGACGCTGTCTTTGAGGAAGTAAAAGAGGATATTAAAACAGCACTTTTTGATTCAAAGATGGAAACGGAATATCCAACATGGCTGGATGAGAAGTTTGAAGAGTATGAGATTGAAAACTTTTTAGAAGTGTAATGACACTAACCCCATATAAAATGAGCATGGAGAATGATTTTCCCCATGCTCTTTCTTATAAATCAATTAGGAATCGCTTTTTAGCAGTCTAACACTTTCATCAAATTCTTTTTCAATTGCTGGATTATGACGATATGTGATTAAGCTGACAATGACAGAGAGAATTAAGTTGATTGCAAAGCCAGGCACGATTTCATAAAGCGTGTCGCCAAGTCCAACCTGCTTCCAAATGATAACAGTAATTGCTCCAGCGATCATCCCAACGAGTGCACCCCAACTAGTCATCTTCCTCCAGAATAAGCTTAGAAGAATAACTGGACCAAATGAAGCTCCAAATCCTGCCCAAGCATAAGCTACAAGGCTTAAGATGGTATTATCTTGCTTTAATGCTAATAGTGCTGCAACCACTGCAACTACTAAAACAGCCATACGTCCAAAGAATACAAGCTCTTTATCAGAAGCATTTTTCTTAAATAATGTTTTGTATAGATCCTCTGTTAATGCGCTTGACGTAACAATTAATTGTGAAGAAACGGTGCTCATAATGGCAGCAAGTACTGCAGCTAATAGGAATCCTGCAAATAATGGATGGAATACGATTTGCCCTAATACTAGGAAGACAGCTTCCGGATTGTCTAATGTATACTGAGTATTCTGGTAGAAAAAGGCAAGTCCAATTAACGCCATAAATACTGCACCTAATAATGAGAAAATCATCCAGCCCATCCCAATGCGGCGAGCGCTTTTCGTTTCTTTAACCGATGTAATCGCCATAAAGCGAACGATTATATGCGGCTGACCAAAATAGCCAAGTCCCCATGCAAGAGCAGAAATAATTCCGAATGTTGTCGTTCCTTTAAAGAAATCAAGTAATGTAGGATCAATTGCTCGGATCGATTCAAAAGTACCACTGAACCCACCTGTATGTGAAAGTGCTAAAGCTGGTACTAGAATTAAAGCGATCAGCATCATTAGTCCTTGAATGAAATCTGTGTAACTAACAGCCAAGAATCCGCCAAATAATGTGTAGGCAACAACAACACCAGATACAATTAGCAGTCCAAGATGATAGTTTACGTTAAAAGAACTTTCAAAGAATACCGCACCAGATACCATTCCTGAAGAAACATAGAAAGTAAAGAAAACAAGAATAACGATACCAGATACAATTCTTAATAATTTCGTAGAATCTTTAAAACGG
This sequence comes from Cytobacillus solani, assembly GCF_001420595.1. GTDB lineage: Bacteria > Bacillota > Bacilli > Bacillales > Cytobacillaceae > Cytobacillus > Cytobacillus solani. Next base: position 488,746 of record NZ_LJIX01000006.1, read on the forward strand.
TTTTCTAAATAGCCTGGAATCGTGATGGAATCGTTTGCAACTTGAGTATAGCTTCGCAGACGCGGTGCAACAAAAAACCAGTTGGCATAAGCACCAAGCGTTAACCCAATGGCAATCCAAGCATCGGCTAAACCGCTTACATAGATCCCGCCGGGTAATCCCATTAATAGCCATCCACTCATGTCTGCTGCCCCAGCACTCAAGGCAGTTACTGCTGGACCTAATGAACGGCCGCCGAGCATGTAATCGGTTAAATTGCTTGTTTTTCGGTATGCATACCAGCCGATTAATAACATAGCGACCATATAAATACCGATAGAGATTAATTGAAGACCTGAATCTGTCATTTGCATTTCCCCCTTTGGACTAAAAGATAAACTATAACTAGAATAGAATTAAAACTATAAATATTCTAACATCCATTGTCGAAAAATGCGATGGTAAAAGTTAATAAAAAATACATATTTTTTTCGATAAGACCCTTGATTTACTGATTTTTCGTGATCTTTGTAATCAAATATATGTTTTATTATGCATAATCTTATGTTATTAAACACTAAGATTTCATGAAAGAAACATAAATCCAGCATAGAATCTGATGGTTATATTATTATTTTTATATAATTATGTGAGGGAGATTAATTGTAAATTTGTTCCTTTTTTTGAAAAACTTCTTCTCAGAAGTTTTTACTCTTATGGTATTTATTGATATGATGAAGTATGACTTTATAGATGAAAATAGTAGATCGGGTGAACATATGAATAATGCTATTAAGCTAAAAGTAAAATCTGCACATAGTAAAGGATATCAGGCAGGCTATCCGCTTGTAACTGAGAATGCAATCGCACAATTTCCGAATGGGATAAAAGAAGGAACACTTCTTGATCTTTTTGATGAGAAGAATCGTTTCCTCGCTAAAGGGTATTATGGGAAACAAAATAAAGGAAGAGGCTGGATTTTAAGCAGAAATCAGCAGGAAGTGATTGATCAAAGCTTTTTTGAAAAGAAAATTAAAATGGCAATAGATAACCGGAAGACTCTTTTTAAAGATGAAGATACGACCGCATTCCGGATTTTTAATGGGGAAGGCGATGGAGTTGGTGGTTTAACAATTGACTACTTTACTGGCTATTATTTAGTGACCTGGTATAGTGAAGGAATCTATCATTTTAAGGGTGCTATTATTCAAGCACTAATAAACGTGGCTGATGTGAAAGGGGTATATGAGAAGAAACGTTTTGCTGTTAAGGGTACTTACATTGATGATGATGACTTCGTGACTGGGGAGCGGGCTAATTTTCCATTGATTGTGAAGGAAAATGGCATAAACTTCGCTGTCTATTTAAATGATGGGGCAATGGTCGGAGTATTCTTGGATCAGCGGAATGTACGAAAGGTTATTCGGGACAAATATGCGGAAGGAAAAACCGTGTTGAATACCTTTTCGTACACAGGGGCTTTCTCTATAGCAGCCGCACTAGGCGGTGCTTCGAAGACAACAAGTGTCGACCTTGCTAATCGCAGTAAAAGCAAGACAATTGAACAGTTCAGTGTCAATGGAATTGATTATGAAGCACATGACATCATCGTTGAGGATGTTTTCAATTATTTTAAATACGCAGTTCGCAAGCAGCTTTCATTTGATATGGTCATTCTTGACCCGCCAAGCTTTGCCCGTTCAAAAAAGCATACATTTAGCGCGGGGAAGGATTATCCTGCCTTACTCGAGCAAGCCATTCAAATTACAGCAAACAATGGGATTATTGTGGCTTCTTCTAATTGCAGTACATTTGATATGAGAAAATTTAAAGACTTTATTGATAAGGCCTTTAGAGTAACAGGCGGAAAATATAAAATCCTTGAGGAATATAGTCTTCCTGAGGATTTTAAGGTACTGAAGGAATTCAAAGAAGGGGATTATCTTAAAGTTGCTATTATCAAGAAGCTATCATGAGTTTTATTTATAAGCAAGAAGAAAGGTGCAGGCTTAAAAGCTTGCACCTTTCATTCTGATATTTTAAAAGAAAAGAAAGTATAACTTTGGAGTTAGAGAGTTGTCTAGCGCAAGCGTCCTATCGCCTATCAAACTTCAGGCCCCCTCCGCAATGATTGCGTCAACATCGGTTCGCTCTCGCTCACCGTGTTTCCTTTATCTCAGTTGCGGTCCTTCCAGTTTGTACGGCGATGACCAAGGCGCTTGCGCTTTTCTTATACAACCCCTTGTACGATCATCGCGTCAGCCACTCGGATGAATCCTGCGATATTTGCACCGACAACAAGATTGCCCTGATAGCCATATTCTTCTGCTGCTTTCATACTATTACGGTAAATAGTAGTCATAATTTCACGAAGTTTTTCATCTACTTCCTCAAAGGTCCATGATAATCTTGCGCTATTTTGTGCCATTTCTAAGGAGGACACAGCAACACCGCCAGCATTGGCTGCTTTTGCAGGTGCAAAAAGGACATCGTTTTTCAGGAACACATTAATGGCTGCTAATGTAGATGGCATATTTGCACCTTCTCCAAGAGCCTTTACTCCGTTGGCAACAAGTATTTTTGCCGAATATTCATCAATTTCATTTTGTGTTGCACATGGAAGGGCAATGTCACATGGAATGGACCAAATGCCGGAACAGCCTTCAATATATTGGGCGTTCGGATGCTCAAGGGCATACTCATAAATACGTTTTCCTTCCAATTCCTTTAAACGTTTCACTGTTTCAAGGTTAATCCCATTTTCATCATAAACATAACCGTTTGAATCACTGCAGGCAACAACCTTTGCACCCAAGTGAATGGCCTTTTCCATTGCATAAATAGAAACATTGCCAGATCCTGAAACAATGACGGTGCTTCCCTCAAAACTTAGGCATTTATCAGCCAACATCTCTTCAACGAAATAAATGGTGCCATAGCCGGTTGCTTCTTTTCGTCCTAAACTGCCTCCATAGCCGATTCCTTTGCCTGTTAGGACACCAGCTTCATAGGCACCGCGAAGCCTTTTGTATTGTCCGAACATATAACCGATCTCTCTTGCACCGACTCCGATATCACCTGCTGGAACATCGATATCTGGACCAATGTATTTACTTAGCTCTGTCATAAAGCTTTGTGTAAAACGCATGATTTCTCCATCAGACTTACCCTTAGGATCAAAATCGGCTCCTCCTTTTCCACCGCCGATTGGCTGGCCAGTTAAGGAGTTTTTGAAGATTTGTTCAAAACCGAGGAATTTAATGATGCTGGAATTTACTGAAGGGTGGAAGCGGATGCCACCTTTATACGGCCCAATCGTGCTGCTGTATTGGACTCTAAATCCGCGGTTTACCTGGACTTTACCGGTATCATCCGTCCAAGGTACACGAAAGGTAATCACTCTTTCGGGCTCCACGATTCTTTCGAGGATTCCATGATTCATGTATTTAGGATGTTTAGAGAATACAGGTACAAGTGAATCGAATATCTCCTCTACTGCTTGATGAAATTCATATTCGAAGGGATTACGCATTTTGACTACTTCAAACACATTATTTACATAATCCAGTGCAGTTTTTGTTTCGCTGTTCTTCACTTCTTCCAATGTTTGCATAGTTGATCAAGCCCCCAATATAAAAATGAAACTGTATAATTACTCAAATGGTTGGATTTTCTAATAAGAAAATTTTATAATAGAAAAATAATCTGAACAATATGAATAATAGATATGATCAATGCCTGCATGAGATGAATGGAGAAAGAGGGGGATGTTTTGGAATTACGACAGATTCAATATTTTATGGAAGTTGCAAAAAGGGAGCATGTGACAGAGGCTGCCGTTGCCTTACATGTTGCACAATCAGCTGTCAGCAGGCAAATCTTTAATCTTGAACTGGAATTAGGGGTTGATTTATTTTTTCGGGAGGGAAGAAATGTCCGCTTAACCCCGATTGGAAAGATATTTCTGGAGCATATGGAAGAAGCGATGACAGTTATCGAGAATGCCCGGAGAGAAGTCGACGAGTATTTAGATCCAGAAAAGGGGACGATTCGCATTGGGTTTCCTAGCAGTTTAGCTGCATATACTTTGCCGACTGTAATTTCTGCCTTTAGCAGGAAGCATCCAGATGTGAAATATCAGCTTCGGCAGGGATCCTACCATTCTCTTATTGATGGGGTTATCAAAGGTGAAATGGATATGGCTCTTCTTGGCCCAGTGCCAAAGGAAGAAAAAAAGGTGCATGGGCATATTTTATTTACTGAAAAAATGGTAGCTTTGTTGCCAAATAGACATAAGCATACGGATAAGAAATCAATAAATTTAAGTCAGCTGCGCGACGATTCCTTCGTTCTATTTCCTAACGGGTATATTTTGCGTGAAATTATTATGAATGCCTGCCATCAGCAAGGCTTTCAGCCAAATGTTTCGTTTGAAGGAGAGGATATTGATGCCATTAAGGGATTGGTTTCAGCTGGACTAGGTGTGACTGTTATTCCTGAAATTACATTAATCGATAGCTTGCCGCGCCAAACTGTTAAGATTCCCGTTGTTGATCCTCAAGTTACTCGAACCGTCGGCATTATTATCCCAACCGACAGAGAAATGCTGCCTACTGCTAAGCTATTTCACGAATTTATAATTGAATTTTTCCATATGCTTGGAAGCTTCCAGAACTAAACGGTTGCCTAGTAGTGATTGTGAAAAAAATGTTTTTCCGGCAGACAGTAAAAAAACACGATGGATGCCTATTAAAGCACCATCGTGTTTTTCTTAATAATTTATTCTAATCCTTCAATCACTAATTCCTTTGCAGGCAAGAATGATTCACCTGTATCGAGATATTTAACTTTAACAAGATCACCCTCCTGCAAGTATATAGCCATTGGGCTAATTTCAGAAGAAATTACATAGCTTTGGCGGTTATTTAATAAGAAGGAAATCGATGTGAAATCACCATTCCTTTCTTTATACACTCTTACGACTGTTCCGCTTATTTGCTTTTCCTCGGCCTTTGAACTGCCATCAACCGTTCCGCCGCCCCGTTGCAGTGCGGTTTTGTACAGCTTCAATGCTTCATTTGGAGTCGAGGCATAAACAGAAATTTCTGGATTAGCAGCTGAAACAATAAAGTAATTTTGCAAAAAGCCATTTGCATCCAATACTGGTGTTAGCCAGCTTGCTTCCCCATAGAAATTATAGAGAACAGGCATTTCTCCGTCCCATTTCTTTTCAATAAACTTTTTCTCGATAATCTGCAAAGCTCCCTGTGAATCCATGTAGGATTCTTCAAGATTTCCTGTATAGTAAGTGGCTTCCCCTGTTCTTGAGTTTGTTAACGAATACCCAAGCATTGAGTCTACCCCTTCTTTCGGACTTGTAAAATCTGTGAAGTAGAACATCTCACCGTTTTCATCAAAAATGGGGCTGACATTTGCTTCAGTTCCCTCATCAGATGGAAGCTTTACATCCTTTTTGCCAAACTTGCTATTCCAAAATCCATGAATATAATTACCAAAGTAGCTATTTTGCAGGCTGACTACTTCTGGTGAAACGGCCCCGTCAATGAAGGACGGTACATCTTTTAAAGGATAGTCCTTTGTATTCCCCGTTTTTGGATCGACAGCAACAATGCCTTTTACCTCAAATCCATTTCGCGCTGAAACAAATTCGCCGTATGAACGAATATAATGAGGTTTTCCTTCATCATCAATTTCTAACTGAACATCCCCATGAAAAATATATTGTGGATATTGCATCCGAATATGGCGTTCAATGTTTTTACTGAAATAAGAGGAAGGGGTATAGACCATCTCTGCTTTTATGAATTTGGGATTTGCAGAGGAATCAGTTGCACTGATTGTAAAATAGCCTGGTGTCTCGTCTCCGTTCAGCCACTTGAAAAATCCGGAAAATTCAACAGGTGCAATATAAACATATTCCCCGTTAACTTTTTGAATCTGCAGATTCCCTAGCTCATAATAGCTAGTATTTGGAACTTGCCCAAATGCCTTCTTCATTTTATTCCGCGCAAATTGTGGGGGAACACTTGCAGGTGTTTCATTTTCGTCAAATGTTTCAATTTCTGTTTTCACATCCATTTTTGCAATTTCATATTTTTCTCCCGCGTTAAATAGAAAGGCAGAAAGAAAAATAACCGCAATTGCAAGACTTGCTAGAAATAAGACTGCTTTAATTATTCTTTCTTTCCCAGTTGCAAGTACTGCACCTGCGGCTGTAATAATGACAGCTAATATCCACAGCGAAGATAAGTTCCGATCCAGATTTGTAACATAGTAGAAGACGAACACGCCAAGGAATAAAAGGATAATGACTGCGATAAGAAACTTTGATTTTGGCTGTTTCTTTTCCTCACTTTTATTTTTTGAAAAAGGGATTAACACAAGCGCAGAGGCTAATCCAATAATTAGTGAAAATAATAACATGTGTCCCATTTGATCACCTCTTTGAAAGTTTTTATTCCCTTACTATACGGATAACATACGAGGAAAGTTTCAGCTCTATTTAGAAAGTATCATGACTTTAGATGTAATTGCTAAATAAAAATTGACAGTTGTCCTATATTTTATTAAATTTTATCTATATTCTAATTATTTAGAATATAATAGAACCAAAGGGGGATGAAATAATGGGGAAAACGGTTCAAAAAAGTAATCGAAGCAAGGGGAAGGGTGAGGATTTTGAGAAAATGGTTCGTACAAGTCAATTTAACGAACTGATGGCTGCTAAGAAAAAATTTTTAGTTCCATCAATTATTTTATTTCTAGGACTGTACTTATTATTTCCAATTTTAATTTCCTATTCAGATGCACTGGACAAAACCGCTATTGGGGATATTTCATGGGCATGGGTATATGCCCTATTGTTGTTCGTTATGACTTGGGTAATGGCAACTATATATATGAAAAAATCTGCTATGTTTGATCGTATGGCGGAAAAGGTCTGGAAGGAAGATGAGTTGGAAAGGAGAGAAGCGAAGTGAATCTTACCGTAGTCGTCTTATTTCTATTAATAGTTGCAATGACTTTGGCCATTACTTACTATGCAGCGAAAAGAACAAATACAGCAAATGAATTTTATACGGCTGGGGGAGGATTAACAGGGTGGCAGAATGGTTTGGCCATTTCTGGAGACTATTTATCTGCAGCCTCTTTTCTTGGAATCGCGGGTGCAATTGCTTTAAGCGGATTTGATGGATTCTTATTCAGTATTGGTTATCTTGTTGCATACTTAGTCGTTTTATTTATTGTAGCCGAACCGCTGCGTAATCTCGGAAAATACACATTAGCTGATATGATTAACTCACGTTTTGATGCTAAAAAAGTAAGAGCTACCGCTGCTCTAAATACGATTACAATTGTTATATTTTATATGATTGCCCAATTAGTTGGTGCAGGTGCTCTAATCAAGTTATTGTTTGGAATTGATTATTGGCTGGCAGTATTAATTGTCGGAGTTATGATGACGGTCTATGTTCTATTTGGAGGCATGACAGCAACAAGCTGGGTGCAAATTATTAAGGCTGTTCTGTTAATGCTTGGTACCATTATTATTTCTTTTTTAGTACTTTCCCGTTTCAACTTCAATATTTTCGAAATGTTTACCACCATGAAAACAGCGACACCGTTAGGCGAAGCCTACTTAAATCCAGGTGTTAAATACAAGGTGCCACTAGATACTCTTTCCCTCATGATCGCGCTTGTGTTTGGAACAGCGGGTCTTCCACACATACTAATGAGATTTTTCACAGTAAGAGATGCAAAAACCGCAAGAAGTTCCGTTATTTGGGCTACTTGGATTGTTGGCATATTTTATGTCATGACAATATTCCTTGGCTTCGGAGCTGCAGCGTTTGTTGGTGCGGATGTTATTCAAGCAAGTAATGCAGCTGGGAATATGGCGGCCCCATTACTTGCGAAGGTATTAGGCGGAGATATCTTAATGTCATTTGTTTCCGCGGTAGCCTTTGCAACGATTTTGGCTGTTGTTGCAGGTCTAGTTCTATCTGGTGCTTCAGCTTTTGCTCATGATATTTATGGACAAATCATTAAAAAAGGAAAAGCATCAGAGAAAGAACAGATGCTGGCAGCAAAATATGCTTCATTAGGTGTTTCTGTGTTTTCTATTTTACTAGCGCTTTTTGCTCAAAATTTAAACGTAGCATTTCTCGTCTCTCTAGCTTTCTGTGTAGCTGCAAGTGCAAATTTGCCTGTTATTATTTTCACAATATATTGGAAGCGTTTTAATACTGCGGGGGCAATGACAGGAATGATCTCGGGTCTTGTGTCTGCTCTTATACTTGTAGCTATTAGTCCGAGTGTCATCTCTCCGGTCGAAGGGGCAGCATTATTTACAGGCAATCCTATTTTTCCATTAACAAATCCTGCCTTGTTGTCTGTTCCAATCGGCTTTATCGGGTCGATTATTGGCACGCTTGTTTCCAGTAAACAGGATGCAAAACGGTATGCCGAGGTAAAGGTAAAAGCGAATACTGGTTATCGTGAGCCATTGTCTTAAATATAGGGGGGAAAGGACAAAACTTTTTGTACTTTCCCCTTCTTATATTTCAAAAAAATTATATATATAAGGAGGAAAAGAGCAGGAAGTAAGAGAATGAAATATTACTAGACGTTCAATTTTTTCTAATGAAAGGATGGTTTATATGCAGTCTAGACCAAAGGAAAATGAATATGCGAATTATTATTCTGGATATGTTAGTTTAGTTCCGGATGGGGATATCGTACATATATTAACGGATCAAGTGGAGGAAACGATTCAACTTCTACAGGGAATCTCTGAAGAACAGAGCCTTTTTCGATATGCTTCTGGAAAATGGAGTGTAAAGGAAGTGATTGGGCATGTAGCAGATACAGAGCGGATTATGGCGTATCGTCTACTTTGCATTGCTCGTGGGGAAACGGTATCGCTGCCAGGTTTTGATGAAAATCCATATGTACTTAATGCCTCTTTTGATCGCTTACCTATTAAAGAGCATATTGAAAATTTAAGGGCTGTGCGGCAATCAACGATTCAATTGTTGAAGGGTTTGGATTCTAGTGTTTGGGTTAGAATTGGCAGTGCAAATGATGTAGATGTTTCAGTCCGTGCGCTTGCATATATTATAGCGGGCCACGAACGACATCATCGCCGAATAGTAAAAGATCGCTATTTGCTGTAATAGACTTGATGGAAGAACTGCTAAACTTGTTTTGGCAGTTTTTTATTTTTTTGAAAAAGTGTCACAAAAATGCGTCATGTACGACTAATCGGTATGAAAGTTAAAAAGTAGGTGAGTGGGAATTGGATAATGAGAGAAGGCATCTCGTGATGGATTGGTATGAATCTTATTATGATGATGTTTATCGTTTTATTTTATTTATGCTCGGTGACAAACAGCTTTGTGAGGATTTCGTACATGATACGTTTGTTCGAGCTTATACAGCAGTAGAGCGATTTGATATGCGCTCCAGCGTAAAAACATGGCTTTTTAGCATTGCCAAGCATTTAGTTTTAGATGAAATCCGTAAACGAAAGCGAAGAAAGTTATTTCCATTTGAAAAGGAAATCCCATCTTCCTTGAATGTGGAGCAACTGTTTGAGCATAAAGAAGCTGTAATTGAGTTGATGAGTGAGATTCAAAAATTAAAGCCGAACTACCGGATGGTAATTATTCTAAAGATGGTTGAGGATTGCTCCACAAAAGAAATCTCAGACATTCTGGATTGGTCTGAAGCAAAGGTGCGCAAAACATTATCAAGAGCACTTCATTCACTTAGAAAAATGAGTCTAAAGGAAGAAGGGGGTGGACAGTTTGGGCAAACATTATGATGACCAATGGAAGCAGCTCCAACAATTTCAACCTCCAAGTTATGAAAAAGATCAAATAAAACAGAGAATTTGGCAAACGATTCGAGAAGAACCTGTTAAAAAATTGCCTAGAATTTTTCCTCCGTTGAAAGGACTCGTAACGACTTGTCTTCTTATTCTTATTTGTGGAAGCTTCCTATGGCTGATTTTTCAACAAAGTGGAGAGCCGCAAACGGCTGCAAATCCGTCTATCGATTATGAGAACTTTAGTTGGGGGCTGGAGGATGTCTATAGTAAGAAAGCAGATGAAGGCTTGGAACTTTTTCAGGAAAAGCAATCGGTCCCAGTTGGAACAGTTAAGGAAGTAACCGAAGAAGAAATGAAAACAATCACGGCAAAATTGCCAATGTTTGTCGAGAAGGAGCTTGAACATTTCCCCTATCCAACAACGATGTATATTGAGCATGTAAAAATGATGGATACGGTACAAAGATACCATTTCTTTATTCCCGACAAGGAGAAATGGATTTATTTCACCTTTGATTATCCAAAGCTTGAATATGCAGAAATTTTTCATGCGATGTCGACATTGACGTTTGATGGAAAGAAGCCATATAGTCATGATGAGCAGCTATATGTCAATCATGGATATGGAAGCATGCTGTTTCCAGTTGGGTTGAAGCCATACTCAATTACCTCCTATAAGGAAATCTATTATTGGGATGAAGGGTCTGATAAGGCGTATTCGAAATATATAGAAACGATTCTTTCGTCTAGGGGCTGGGAGAGGAAAGCCTTTGGTGGAAAAAGTCATACATTTGTTTCAGTAGATGGGAATGAGGTAGTTAGTATCACATGGAATGGAAAAGAATTAATTTATGAGTTCGATTATCCGAATAGTGAAGAATGATTGGCAAATGAGCAGATCATTGCATGGTCTGCTTTTTTAGAAGGAGGAATTAGTGGGGAGATGATTGAATTAGTAAAGCGAATAAATTCAACAAGGATGTGGAAAAAATGACACTGGTTTTAGATAAAAATTTAGCCCATCGTATTGAGCAATCAGAAGTGGATGCTCTATCTTCAAGATTAAGTGCGATCCAAGGAATTTCTGGTAATCCGATGGATGTACAAATTGAGAAATTTGGGAATGCAGCATCAGTGACTATTCCTGATCTAAGAAATAAAGGAGTACATCAGGCACTAATTGACAAACGGCTGCAACATGCAGCTTTTCAAGCATGTGATCTAGCTGTTGGCCAAGCGAAGTATGCTAGCATAAGCCAGAATAATATGGAAAGAGCCGGATTGCAGATTGCCTATACAAAAGCAATATGGGTACAAAGAGAATCATAGTTTGTTCATGAAGCCCGAAATCACGGAGAACAAGAAAACCGGTAGCTATGAAGTATCCAGATCTCTTTAGAATGTTAATAACAAAAGCGATCCTCCAAAAGGGATCGCTTTTTCGTGTGGTATAAAACTTTGCAATTGTAAAATAACAATTGTATATAGGATGAACTTTCCTACTGAAGTAGCATTAATAAGTAAATCTAAAATATCCCATTTTTTTATTGCGTTCTAAAAAATTAGAACATATAATAATTTTAAAATGAAAAGCGAAATTAGAAAGGTGATTATTATGGATTTTAACCAAAAACCGATGGATATCAATCTGGAGCAGCAAAAGCTTATTTCAAGCCCGATACGGGTGAAAATTATTTATTTACTGGATAGCCAGGCAATGACAGCAAAACAGGTAGCTGATGAAATGGGGAAGACGGCGGGCAGTATTCATTATCATATCCAGCAGCTATTTAATGGCGGGATATTGGAAATTGAGGAGATGAAGGAAAACAAAGGGATTATTGAAAAGTATTATCGTTCTAAAGCGACAAAATTTAGATTAAGAGATAAAAATACACCAAATCTAGAAAAGAAACGATCAAGGAGGAGTAGTCTGTCACTAACAAATGAAGAGTTGAAGGAATTTGAATCAGATTTTGATAATCTTTTATTGAAATATGTGAAAAGAACAGTTAAAGAAGATGTCACTCGTACGTCTTATCAAGTTTCTCTGCAGTTAGATAAGTTTCTTGAAGAGGAGGAAGAATAAATGCCGATTGCAGTAAAAAGGAATATGATTTTGTTTCTGCTTGGAAAAATGACTGCAGTGCTAGGTTCGTCTATTTATGGCTTTGCGATAGGGCTATATATTTTGGCGGAAACAGGCTCAAGCCTTAATTTTGCTGTAACATTAATTTTGAGTGTTTTGCCTAGAATCTTGCTTTCGCCGATTGCGGGTACGCTCAGCGATCGTTGGAACAGAAAGAAAATGATTATTACATCAGACTTTGCTTGTGCAGTCTGGCTAATGATCGTTTTACTTTTATTTACTTATGTTTATCCGGAAATTTGGCTTCTGTATGTTGCAACAGCTGTTTTAAGCATCCTCAACACTTTTTATTCTTCAGCGGTCACATCATCCATCTACAACATGATCGGCCCAGATTTTCTGCAAAAAGCTATGTCATTGAACCAGGCAGCTGCTTCACTTTCAACGATATTAGGTCCTGTTCTTGGCGGCATGTTCTTTGGCCTCTTTCAAATAACAACCTTCATGATTATCAACATCATCGCATTTACAATTTCAGGAATTGCCAGTATTTTTATCCAGTATGATTTATTTGCTGAAAAAAAGGAAAAAGAAATAAACAGCACTATATTTACAGATTTAAAATCTGGTTTTGCTTTCGTTAAAAATCAGGTTTTTATTAAGAATTTAATTTTCTTAAGTGTCTTTCTAAATTTTTGGTTCGCAGTATTTCCTGTAGCCATGCCATATCTAGTCCTAACTATCAGGAAAATGGAACCAGTACAGTTAGGTGTTATTGAAGGGACCTTTTCCGTCGGTATGATGCTCATGGCTATTATTTTATCAACAAGACCAGAAATAAAAAGAAAAGACGTAACCATTTTTGGCGGCTTAATAGCCATGTCTACAGTTCTCATTTTACTAGGGCTTCCGAATTTTCCAGGGATGTTGGGCATTTCGAATGCCGTTTTCTTTCCGTATTTTATTCTAATGGTTCTTCTGCTCTCATCATTCATAATGATTGTAAATATGCCAATTATGGTTCTTCTGCAAAAAAGCACGCCAGATGAGTATCGAGGGCGAGTGATGTCTTTGCTGGAAACAGGAGCTAGTGCAATGGCACCGCTAGGTTATATAATATTTGGTTTCCTCCTGGAAAAAATGCCAGTCTGGATATTGTTGGCTATTTGTGGAATGAGCATTATTATATTAATCCTTTATCATATTAAAAGGAGAATTTTGGTTGAGTCGTTAAGAGAGGCAGATAAACCAAAAACAATCACCGCAGAAATATGAAAAAAATCGGCAGGTTTCCACACCTGTCGATTTTTACTCTGCTTTTTCTGAGTGATCAGTAAAAACTGCTTGCAGCAAGTATAAGATCATCCAAATGGTAATAACAAGGAACCCCCAGCCTAATACCTTTTGTTGAGTTTCTAAATAGTTATTGCATATTTGAATCGGTGAGTCGATGTACAGCCATGCCATTAAAGCAAACATAGATAAGTAATTTAAAAAGATAAAGCTTTTTCCTAGTGTTTGCATCTTTTTCCAGCTGTCTCTTAAAAATAATCCAACGAATGGAAGACTAATAAACTTAAAGAGTTCGATATAATAAATGGAGACAGCTTCATCTAAAGCACGCGGCAGCATCCAGTACATTGTAATAAAAACAACAAGAATCATGCCAGGGACTCCGTCTGTATTCCAAGCTGTGAAAAAAGGATGGAATTTTTTTATTAGCATGTCACCAATGAACCAGCCTGCCAGAATAAGAAGAGGCAGCTGGACGAGCATATGGAGCAGCATGATGGACTCTATATAAGCTTTAACAGGAGGAATGACTAATATCCCGTACAAGATAATACCTAACCCTGTTTGTTTCATCTGCTACTCCCCCGTATCATTCTTAAGTGTCGTTACAACGGTATTTGCTGCTTCATCAATTTTTGTAAAATCCATTACTTCAGCTAAATAGCCTTTTCTATCAACTAAATAAAAGGCTGAATTATGTGTAAAGCCGCCCTCTCCATCTGGAATGACAATGACTCCGAATTCTTCCAGTAAATGATCTAGTTCGGCTTGGTCAGCTATTCTTGCCATACGCCAAGTTTCCCCGTCGCTTTCAAAAGCTTTTCTGTATTTTTCTAATGTATCAACGTCATCCCGAGCGGGGTCAAAGCTGATGCTTAAAAATAATATATCTTCCCCAATCCATGCTTTCGGTACTTTGCTGTAAACCTCTGCTAAATTCATTTCTAGCTTTGGACATACATCTGAGCATGACGTATAAATAAAGGTAAGCATAATGTACTTTCCTTCAAATTCTGAAAAAGAGTACACGCGTCCTTTGCTGTCTTCCAAAGTAACGTCAGGAAATTTTGGTTTGTCCTTAAGGAGTTTGTAGGTCCGGGCACTTTCTGCTGTAAATGCCCGAAACCCATCTGTACCAGCATAAAACAATACACAACCTAATAGAACAGTCAAAAAAATCGCTGTTGTATTACGCCAATTTTTGCTCATTTAAATCGCTTCCTGCAGTACCTCTAACTTTTACATAGCGAATAAAATGGATAATAAAGATTGTAAGTCCCACTACGGCGAGTACACCGCCAATTGCACCAAATACTGCAGGTGCCATCCACTCTGGAAAATGTGTTGCCCATCTTCTAGGCGTGCTAAGTGCTCCAGAAATCAAGAAGCCAACACTTACACTAATGATGCCAAGTGTATAGCTGATAAAGCCAACCTTATCTAATCCATTCGTTTGTAAGCTGCTGTCAACTTTAGACAAATAGTAGATAAATCCAAAGATCATAACGACAGCACCAAGCCCCATATACATATGGAAATGTCCAGGTACCCACTTCGTATTATGCATCACATGATTGACAACAATCGTTGCATCGACTATTGCAGGAACGACACCTACAACCCATCCAAACATGGATAAGAAGATTAAACCTGATGCCATATCCCATTTAACTCCTGATTTATAAACAATCATTAATGCGCCATAAGCAGTAATAACGAGAACTGGCAAGCCGTTTGCATAAGATAATACTTGTCCCATGATGAGCATCCATTTTGGCATGACTGAATCCATTAGCATATGGTGAGTATAGATGACTAATGTAAATGCCGTTGACATCGTCCAAGCAATTAGAAATGGTCGATTAGATTTCCATGGACGGTTTGTATAGCGCGGCAAAATTTCATAAACTGCAATAACGCCCATATAAATAATGGAGTTAGCAAAAATATGGCCGAAAGCATAAGTTAAGTTTTTTGCTAATAGTGGATCGAATGTAAAAGCGGGATTAACGACATTAATAATATTCATTATCAAAACTGTTGCTCCAGTTGTTAATGCTGATACGTTAACAATCGTTACCATCGTACTTGCAACAACTGTTGGTGATGGTGCATCTTTTTCTGCTCTTTTTCCAGAGATAACATCCCATCCTAATCCTTTTCCTAAACTTCCATGTTTTTTAATAATGGCTCTGCCTGTATCAATGTAAAGAAGCAAGAAACCAACACCAAGAATAAGCATACCTACAAGATATAATAGGGCGCCGGTAACACCCCAAGCTCCTCCAGATAATGCTGGAAGCGGATACAGGAATGTCCATGCACTTGCATATTTAAAAGAAAATACACCAATAATAACCATAACCACGCCAATTAAAGACAATATAAGATTTAACTTGAATACTTTTTTAGACAACTCAACATAGTTTGATAGGAAATACCACATAACTGCTGAAGCGGCTAATGCTGCTCCCCCAATCATTCCGGTTCCATGAATTGTTAAGAATTGATAGAATGCTGCAGGGGGAAGATCCAGCACGCCGCCTTGAGCCAAAAGCATTAAAATACCAAAAACCATCATAGCAGCAATCACTAATCCACCAATGATTAAATAAGTCGCTATCAGATTATTTCTGGATTTAAATTCTCCTTTATTGATAGTCGTAACCATTTTTCAACACCTCCACCTTTTTATTCAGTTATTACGATTTTGCCGATCATTAAATGATGAGCTAATCCGCAATATTCTAAACATAGAACGTCATACGTACCTGGCTTATCAAAAGTGATGTAAACTTTATTTGTGTAATCTGGCATTGCTTGTGTTTGAGCAATTAAATTCAACTCTGAATCATAAATACCAAACCCGTGAGTGACATCTGTGCTTGTGACATGAAATTCTATCGGTTCTCCCACTTTAAATTCCGTTTCACTCATTTTCCAGCCGAATTGAATAGCTTCGACATCCACGATTGTTGGATCATTTCCTGCCCCATAAACAGGCTGGTTATACGGCAATTCGCGAAGGGTATAAATTGTAATAATAAGCATGACTACAACTAATGTTGCCCCATAAAAAGTTCGTGCCTTATACCACTTCTTTTTGATAGGCTCATAATCACGTTTTTCTTTTGATTTGAAGGCGACAAATCCAAAAACTGCTGTGATTAAAAGCATAAAAATTAAACTGACAATCCATGCTACTGTTTGAACCATTTCTAATACCTCCCCCAAATACTCCACTTTTTTATAGATAAATTGCACCATATCCCCATTTATGGCGATATTAGAATACAAAATTTAGACACAATTAAGCGTGACCCTTGTCACAGAAAATCCATATTTAATTTATTTTATTTTGTATCGTTTTAACCTTAAAAACAGTGAAAGTAAGTATTTGATCCTATTTTTAATAAAGAAACCCATTTGATGTATATTTAATTCCGAATTTTCTGTAAAATTTACCTGAATAAAAATGCAGATCACTTAGGTGATCTGCATTTTTATTTTTACATTATTTATCTTTACTCGGTATCGCACAGTTCCCGTCTACACAGCTTGCATCCTCTGCATCTGCTCCTGATAAATCTTGGAATTTAGGTGCTGCCGCTGATTCTTCTTCCCAGACTTTCTGCAGTGCATTAGCGAAGGTTTCTGGAGTCTGTGCTCCTGATATGGCATATTTCTGATTAATGATAAAATATGGAACGCCACTTATGCCATATTGCTGGGCAATAGCTTCATCAATGCGAACATCATTAGCAAAAGCATTTTTATCTTGAAGCGTATTTAAAGCTTCTTGACGGTCTAATCCAGCATCTTCTGCGATATCTGCCAATGTATTATGTTCACTAATTTCCTTTGATTGTGTGAAATAAGCGTGAAGAAGCTTCTCTGTAAGAACAGCCTCTTTTCCCTTTGCTTTTGCATACTTCGCTAAGCGGTGTGCATCAAAGGTATTTGTTGGCTTCATGTCATCAAAGTTAAACGTTAAGCCAACACTAGCTGCATGCTGTCCGATTCCTTCGTTCGTCTTCTTTGCTTGTTCTACACTCATCCCATACTTCGATGCAAGTGCTTCGTGAATATTTTTTCCACTGTACTTAGGAGAATTTGGATCAAGCTCAAAGCTTTTGAATTCAACCTCAACTTGATCTTTATATGGAAATTGAGCTAGTGCATTTTCTAATCTGCGCTTCCCAATATAACAAAACGGACAAACATAATCTGACCATACCTCTATTTTCATATGACCCCTACTTTCTTAATTAGATTCCCTTAATAGTAGCATAACCGAAGGTGAATCCATTAAAAAATGCTTACAGTGAAAAATACATTTTCCGAAGAATTGAAAAAAATAAACAACATGCAAGGTTGGGCTCAATATACTAATTGTACCAAGGTGATTTTAAAGAAGATAAATGGGTTCATATGCTGCTATTGTTACCAATCAAATCATAATGTGGTGATATCAGGTGAAAACTGATCAAAATCATACGTATTTGTTTCAAAATCTACAAGAGAGCCATTTGACATTTGAGCATGTCTTTAATCGGATCCTTAAGTTTATGAACAGAAATCCCCGGGGAAATTTCCGGTTAATGGTTGGGACAGATTCTCAAGTTCATTGTAACCGAACCGTTTTTATTACAGGAATTGTCATTCAAAATGAAGGGAAGGGGGCATGGGCTTGTATACGAAAAAACATTGTTCCACGAAAAATGCTTCATTTACATGAACGCATTTCTTATGAGACATCTCTCACAGAAGAGATCGTATCATTGTTTACGACAGAGCGGAAAAACGAGATGATTAATATTGTGCTCCCTTATATTTATCAAGGTGCAACCTTTTCGATGGAGGGACATCTAGACATCGGTGCGGGAAAAAGAAATAAGACAAGGGAGTTTGTCAATGAGATGGTGACAAGAATGGAATCAATCGGTGTAGAGCCGAAAATAAAACCAGATGCATTTGTTGCATCCAGTTACGCAAACCGATATACAAAATAAAGTTGGTGAGAAACAAAAAGCACAATGAATTTTTTCATTGTGCTGGCAGGCTTTGTTGTTATTTTGTTGTATGAATTAGATAATTATCTTGAATTTTGGCTGCGACAGCCTCAGTTAATTCAGCTGTCGTTTCGGGAAGTGATGACTGTATAATAGCATTCGCCATTTTTGCCATTATTCCTTCGGCTTTCATTTCAAGGTGACCAGTCATAAGACTTTTCTGCTGATTAATGGCTTCAACGGTAAAAAAACCATGCCCTGAAAACTTTTCATTTAATCCAGTCAAGTTAAAGGTCACCTTAGAAGGCTCCTGCCAACTAGTAATATCAACCTTTAATTCAATTTTTTTCTTCATAATTCCGATATCACTTTTAAAGCACCATGTAGACTCTTTTTTATTGATAATATTGTGATCAATATAACCTGGGACAAGTGGTGCCCAATGATTTATGTTACTTACGAATTCCCAAACAAAACGTATCGGTACATTTACTTCCACTTGTTGTCTAAAACATGTCATTCATTCCCGCTCCTTTTAATCATTTTCTTAAGATGCTTTCCATGAAAATCTATTCTAAATTCAGCGGGAGTATTCCATTTTCAAAGTATGAGCAATCTTTATTAATTAATAACTTTCCATTTTGTTCGTAATTCCTCATACCATCTATTCGTTTGTTCTGGATCCTTATCATTAATAAAAATTTTTCTGTTAGTTAATTCAATATAGATATATGGCGATGAGCCTTTCTGAATAAAAAGTAAACTTTTTCCGTAATCCTTTACTTTAAAATGTCCCTTTGACAGAGTAGGCAGCCCAACACCATTCGTTCTTGCTAAAACTTCAGGCATTTCTTCCATTAATTCAATTCGTTTAATCTCTTTGAGATTCCATTCATCCCCATACATACCTGTAATTTCGAAGTGGTCTTTCTTTATGATTAATTCATAACCTTGATAGCTCGAAATAGTTAGGGCTGTTAATGACCCAATAACGACAATAAATAGAATTGTACTTATTGTATAACTGCGTTTCCGTTTACTTGGAATTTCATATTTTGATAAATACACCAGTCCTCCCAGTAAGTAAAGGAGCATAAAACCAAATTGAACTTCAACCGCATATGTAAAAGATGTAAAGAGAAGTGGAAGCAAGACTAGCATCCCGATACCGGCTGATAACAGCAGCATACCTGTTCTTTGCGGTGAACCCTTTGCAATTAGCTGCTCCTTTTCATGTTCAGCCCTAGAGGCAAAACCCGAAATAAGCCAATACGCTTTCTTATAACGAATCGCCCATCCCAAAAGGATGAAAAGAACGGAAATAATGATTTGTACACTAATAAGTCCCATCATATATAAATACTCCCTTTGATGTATAGTTTATACATTTAATTATAATTGATAAGCGATCATCTTGATAGTAGAGAATGGATGGGGGAAATAGAAGTAAAGAAAGAGCTAAGAAACATTTCAAAGGAATCCATTTGAAGTGGATAAATTCTATAAAAACCCAGAAAAATATGCCATTGGACATGCTTGCTTGATGAATAAAAATAAGTGCTTCCTCCCTATTCAGAAAATACTGAAAATTAATTAATATTTAGGTTGTAATAATAATTATTTTAAAGGGGTGTTGCATGTGTTAAAGGTCCTATCTAGTTCAGCATTAGCATTAGCGTTAACAGGCAGTACGATTTTTGCAGGCATTCAAACCGCAGATTCTGCTAGTAAAGACAAAAGTACATATGATATTAATTTAGCCCACCATGTAGGGGTATCACCAGAGCTTGCTGAGCAGGCAAAACGGTTAGGCATTGACCTTTCAAAAGTAGACCCAGCCGAAAAAGTGGCAAACCATGGGAAAAAGTTTCAACAGGCCGGGGATAATCATGTTGCCTATAAAAAAGCACTGGGGGACGTTCCTGTCCTCGTTATTTTAGCTAAGTATAAGGATGGGGATGAGCCAATAGGGGATATGAAAGGACAAGTCCCTGCCCATTATTATGAAGATTTAATCTTTGGTACGGAATATAATCCGTACGAGTTAGATGAATTTAAGCAGTATGCGGAGTATAACGGGGTCAAGGCTCCAACAGATCGTACAATGCAGAATGCTTACAAGGAATCAAGCAATGGGAAAGTGAATCTCGTACGTAAGGAAAATACTGAATTTGTTTGGGTAGAATTGCCTCATGGTGCTTCGTACTATTTGGATCAAGAGGGGAAATATGCTGAAAATGGCAAGTACGTAAATGGCAACGTGAATGGTGATGCACATACAGGTGAATTTATTCGAGATTTGCTTAAAGCTGCTGATGATCAAGTAGATTTTTCCAAGTATGCAGAGAATGGGGAAGTTCCAAATGTGTTCGTTGTACATGAAGGAACAGGAGCGGAATTCAGCCGTGATCCAGCACAATTTTGGTCGCATAAGTGGAATATATTAAGTGCTTTATATTATGGAAAATACTATGAAACTGGCATAACGGCTCCAGAATATTCTGGTTTGAGTGAGGAAGAGTGGATTAACAAAACCATTGCTGAAGAGATGACTTATGATGGTGTACTTGTGAATAACTACAATATCCAGCCTGGAATTGGAGGCAATGTTGCTGGTTATGATGCAGCAACAAATTCCTATAATGAATCGTTAAAAACGGGACCATTCCCTGCACAAACAGGTGTCTACGCCCATGAATTTGGACATGCTCTAGGGCTGCCTGACTTTTATGATACAGTCTACACTTCTGAAGGTGTTGGGAACTATTCAATGATGGCAGGCGGTTCATGGATGCGATATCCGGATCATGCGGCTTATTCTGGAAATTCGCCAACACATTTTGATCCATTCTCAAAGGTATTCTTAGGCTGGGCTGAACCAATGGAAGTTACAGAGGAAGATGGAGTAAAGACAATTACGCTTCCTCCTATTAATCAAGCAAATAGCCAAAATGGCATTGTTAAAATGGAAGTGCCGGGATCAAACGGAACAGAATATTTCTTATTTGAGAATATTCAACAGGATGGGTTTAATAAAGGGTTAGTTCGTCAAGGGGAGGATGCACATGGATTAGTCGCCTGGCATGTGGATGAAAATATTATTAACCTCTATCAAACAGCTGGATTCCGTCCGAACAATGTGGAGAATTGGCAAAACAAGCGCTTCCAATACAATCAATCAGAAACAGCTGCAGACGGAACGGTTGTGACTCACTATGGATTATCTATTCTTCAGGCGGATGGGAAATATGACCTTGAGAAAAATGTGAATCGCGGAGATGCAGGAGACTTCTTCAAAACAGGCAGTAAGCTGACACCTGTTTCTGGAAAAGTTCATACAGGTTCGTATTACTTCTGGAAAGGTCAAAACTCAACACCTGCTGATTCTGGTATCCATGTAACTGACATCGTTGAAAATAAAGATGGATCGATTACAGCAAAATTTTATTATCAATCCAATCAAGGAAAAGGGAACAAATAATCTTCAAAGCAAAAGCCTGATCTCAAAAAAGGGATCAGGCTTTATTGTGGAGGCGGAATGACCGCAGGAATTCCCTGGCCAGAGCCATTATAATATTGAGGCACTTTGCCAGGATGAAACAAATCACCAATGCGCACCTGATTAGAAACTTCAATCGGACTTTCGATAAGTGGAATAATGACATTCATATGAACCTTTACATTGATATAGACTTCTAGAAATGTATTATTGATACCTGACTCAGCCATTTTTGCTTCTACGTCAGATGTTACATCTCCGATAATTTCTAATCGTACTGGAATCTTAGGACCTAAGTTTGAAAGTAAGGTCATTTTTGTGGCCATGCCAAGTGGGACGTAATAAATGATGCCTGTTTCATTTTTTGTCTTGTCTACATCAATTTCAATATCGTTTTTAAAGTTTTCTAATTGTTCCATATCTCCTGCCTCTACTAAGTTTAAATACTTTTGAACCCTTTTCTGGGACTCGGATATGGCTTTATTATAGATTTGTGGGTTGAAGCTATAGCTTGGTTCCCCTGCGTTTTCATGCTTAACAATTAATTCATTGATATCGATGCTTTCAGAAATATCCTTGTCAATGGCATCATTGATCGCTTGGGCTGCAAATTGACGAGCCCTTGATTCGGCAATGCCAATTAAGGTCGGTTCTATATTCTTGTTAATAATGATTAAACTTCCAAACGTTAATAAGAGAAAAATGATAAAAGAAATAAATAATACATATTTAAATGGCAAAGGGCCTTTAAAACTTCGTCTCCTTCGTACTTTTACTTTTCTAAGCAAAGGATAACCTCCCATTTCAAGTGAAGTTCTCACTCATTTCTTTTTACGTTTATCCATTGGCTGTTAGTAGCTCTGAAAATGAATTCATTTATGTTCATTGGGTCATTTGTACAAATATATGTCCAAAACGTAAAAATAAACATAAGCTTTTTGTCTCTTTTTGCGGAATGGTTTTATTGAAAGGAAAACTAGCGATTTGCATTTCCTTCCTGTATTTGGTATTATCTAGAGAATTATTTTTGTTCGGTTTGAAAGGAAAGAATAAGTTGATACTTTTCGCCTGAATATGACTTTGAGCAAGAATAGTAAATTTCAAAATGTGTATGTATACACAAGGAGGAAACAGAAATGGCAACAGGTAAAGTAAAATGGTTTAATGCAGAAAAAGGATTTGGATTCATCGAAACTTCAGAAGGACAAGATGTATTTGTTCATTTTTCAGCGATTCAAGGCGAAGGCTTTAAATCACTTGATGAAGGACAAGAGGTTTCTTTTGATATCGAAGAAGGCGCTCGTGGACCTCAAGCGGCTAACGTTGTAAAACAATAAGAAATAAAAAAACAGACTCTGAAAATTTTCGGAGTCTGTTTTTAGGTTGTTAATCTATATATTATCTATTGAACTTCTTGCATATAATTTAATTCTTTTTCAGTCAGTAAATCCTTCAAATAGCCGTTTAAAAACAATCCAAATGGATCCAGTTCATTTCTAATGGTTAAAAAGTCAGTAAGCATAGGATAAAGATTGTACAGGTCATTATTACTGCGGTTATGCATTTTTCCCCAATGGGGTCTGCCATCGTATTTTTTCATAATTTGTTCCATATCATGAAAATAATCTTCATATGGCATACCTTTATACATGTGAAAGGCAATATAGGCTGATTCTCTTTTGTAGGAAGGACTTAGCCATATATCATCAGCCTTGACCATGCGGCATTCAATAGGAAAATGAACTTTATGCTTTTGCACCTCAATGCATTCCCGAATCTCTTGGATAGCTGGCAGGAGGTGCTGTAGGGGGATGCAATATTCAATTTCTCTAAATTTAACGATTCTTGGTGTTGCAAATAGCTGATAACTATGTGCTGCAATTGACGTGCGTCCAACACTTTTTGAAGAAAGTCTGCTTATAAAACGACAGGTTTTCGGAAATAATCGGCAAATTTCTGAGAGAATAAAGAACAAATAGTTTTCTAATAGAAGATTTTTAAAATGGTGAAGACGTAAGCTTTTAGGTTTTTGATTGGAAATATTCATCGTCTTAATTTGTACTAAATCTGAATATGGGAATAGATAAAACTCAAAGTGACGATTTGTTTCGATTAATTGGGTAAGATTCTTCTCGAGGATTGGAAACTCTACTTGATCACTTATATATTCGTAAATAGGGCTTTCGATTATTTTTAAGGTAACTTTTACAATGATGCCTAAAGTCCCTAACGATACAAGACATGCATTAAAATAATGAGCATTTTCTGTTTTGGATATAGGCAGGACTTCTCCAGTTGCTGTAACTAGCCATATTCTTGTTACTTGAGTGGAAATATTGCCAAATTGAAGCCCTGTACCGTGTGTTCCTGTAGAAATCGCTCCAGCAATACTTTGTACATTGATGTCTCCCAGATTTTCTTGGGAAAAGCCTTTCCTTCCCAGTTCTTCACCTACTTGATATAGTCGTGTACCGCCAAAGACTGTCACAGTGCCCTTGTCTTTATCAATGGATTCAATCCCAGATAAAGAATCAAGTGAAATGAGCCATTCATCTGATTCAACAAGTCTTGTAAATGAATGTCCAGCTCCGATAACTCGAATGGTTTTTCCCTCAATTACAGCTTCTTTTACAATGGCACTAACCTCATTTATAGAGGTTGGGTAAAAAATTTTTTCAGGCTGGCTCTCAAATGTATGTGCCCAGTTTTTCAATGTATGGCCTTGCTCTGTTTTCATCATAGAAAGCATGCTCCTTCCCCGCGATAAGTATTAAAGAGATAAACAATCTGCTGATTGGAAATACAAATAATTTCCTTAAAGCGCTCGCAAATCTCTCCGGCTTTTGCTGCCCGAAAGACGATTGCATCCCCTATATCAAGGGATAAGTTCTCATAATATACTGGGGTTTGCACTTCGCCTGCTCCCTCTAACGGCAAGAGTTTTCCTCCCATGGGATAGACAGGCTTTGGCATTTTGTCTTTTCCAGCTGCTCCTGATGCTATATAGCCACCGCCAAGACATGTATATATGTTTGGGGCTGGTTTTCTTACAATAGGCAAGGCAAAGAAGAGGGAAGGCTTATAGCTAAAGCTTTGATAATAATCAAATAAAAGCGGGGAATAAAAGCCGGACCCGACTGTTACCTCTGTTACGTAATCTTCCAATGAAGTCGTATGCAGACTGCCTGTTCCGCCGCCATTAACAAGTGATAAGGGGATGTCTTCATCCATGAGTTTCTGAATAACCTTTGTTCGACGCACAGCAATTTCAGGAATCGATTTCTTTTTCAAATAAGAAATGAATGTGTTCTTTAAGAATTGTGAGGGCATGAGGTCACCCACACCGGCTATTTGTGCTTCATATCCCATCATGCCTGTAATCTCAAGCTTAGTAGATTGTTTAATTTTTTTTGCAAGCTGTAAGACTGCGTCTTCATTATTTAGCGGGGATCGTCTGACGCCAAAATGCAGATTGGCAAAAGCAGTACTCATGTCAACATCAATACAAACGTAGAATTTTCCGTCTGTCTCCAAAGCGATCCTTTGTAAATGATCGATATGCTCAGAAGAATCTACCATTAAAATAATTTTCTTTTCTGTTTGATTGATTTTAGCAATTTTAATAAGTGCATCCATGTCCCAGCAAGGGTAGCCGAGCAAAATATCATCAAACCCTTTTTCAGAAAGAAATATTGACTCTTGTGGGGTAAAGGACATTAAGCCTTGGAAAATTCGGTTTGATTGGAGTATTCTTCTTAGAAGAGAAACAGAGCGAATCGATTTGGTGGCAATTCGAATGGTTTTTCCATTCGCTTTTTTAGCAATTTCTTGGCAATTTTCATCAAATGCATCTAAGTCTAAAAGTAATGCCGGCAGAGAAATTTCATTAAGCAGCTGTTTTGAAAGCAAGGCAACCCCTCACATATCATTCATAATTATGTAGCTTATTTTTATTATAAAGGATACGTAAATAAAAGTGGGGATAATTATTTTAAAAATTCAGTTTATTGAATTTAGAACAGAAGGATTTCGTTTATTCCTATGGTAAAATATATTTGGGACATGTCTAAAGATTAAATATATGATGAGGAGTGATTGGATGAAAGCATTAATACATGAAGGAAAAGCAGGTTTTAGCGGGCTATCCTATGGGGAAATAGCTGAAAGGGTGCCTGGAGCTGGAGAAGTAAGCGTTCGATTGAAAACTGCAGGTCTAAATCATCGCGACCTTTTTGTACTGAATCGCCATTTGCCGTCTGATCCGCCTCTTATTATTGGGTCTGATGGAGCGGGAATGATTGATGCAGTAGGTGAAGGCGTACATACAGTTAAAGTCGGGGATGAGGTAATGATTAATCCTGGACTCGGATGGCAAGAAAAAAGCGATGCACCACCAGCAGGCTTTGAGATCGTTGGACTTCCTGATCATGGGACATTTGCAGAGAAGATTGTCGTACCTGCAGAAAATACAGTTCCAAAGCCAACATATTTATCCTGGGAAGAAGCAGGTGTCCTTTCTTTAGCAGGACTCACGGCCTATCGTGCTTTATTTACTCGAGGAAAAGTAACTTCTGGAATGAAGGTGTTTATTCCAGGGATTGGCAGTGGGGTCGCCACTTTTCTATTGCAATTCGCAAAAGCTGCTGGGGCAGAAGTATATGTAAGCTCACGTTCAAAGAAAAAATGTGATCGTGCACTAGAACTTGGTGCACATCAAGCGATTGACAGCAATGAGGATTGGAGTAAGGCGTTAAAAGGTGTGAAAATGGATCTGGTCATTGAATCTGTCGGAGCAGCCACATTCAATAAGTCATTAGAACAACTTCGCAGTGGGGGAACGATCGTTATATTTGGTGCTTCCGCTGGAGATGAAGTAACATTTAACCTGCGCACATTTTTCTATGCTCAGCAAAATCTCCTAGGATCCACAATGGGAAGTGCTGAAGAATATAAAGAAATGCTCCAGTTTATGGAGAGGCATCAGTTGAAACCAGTAATCGATGAAGTTTTTGATTTAAGCGAATTTGACAGGGCGTTTCAACGATTAGAGGAAGCAGAGCAAATGGGGAAAATAGGATTCATAATTCGTTCCGAAATGCTTTAAGTTCATTTTAATAAGAATTAGAATATAATAGAAGAGACAATATATAAAGTAAAAGGCAGGAAATCAAAATGATTGTGAAAACAGAAGAAGATTTAAACGGCTTAAAAGAAATTGGCAAAATTGTTGCGCTTATAAGGGATGAATTAATTGCAATGACGAAGCCAGGCATAACAACGAAGGAATTAGATGATTATGCTGGGGAGCTTTTTGAAAAGCATGGCGCTTTATCAGGTCCGAAGGGGGAATATGATTTCCCTGGATTCACATGTATAAGTGTGAATGAAGAGGTTGCACACGGAATACCAGGAAAGCGGGTCATTCAGGAAGGCGATCTCGTGAATATAGATGTATCTGGATCAAAAAATGGATATTTTGCCGATACGGGCTTGTCTATCGTCGTTGGAGACGATCAAAAGCTAGAGAAGCTTTGTGAAACAGCACAGTTGGCATTTGAAGAAGGACTGAAAAAAATAAAAGCGGGCGCAAAGCTTAGCATGATTGGTAAAGTAGTTAATAGAACAGCGAATCAGCATGGCTATACGGTTATTAAAAACTTAACAGGTCACGGAATTGGGCATTCCTTGCATGAAAAGCCTGACCATATTTTAAATTATTTTGAGCCATGGGATTCTCAATTATTAAAGGATGGAATGGTGCTTGCTTTTGAACCGTTCGTTTCAACTGGAGCCGAAGAAGTCATTGAACTTGATGATGGCTGGACATTTGTAACAAGAGACAAAAGCTATGTAGCACAATGTGAGCATACATTAATTGTTACAAAAGGTGAACCGATTATTCTTACTAGATAATAATTGTTAGCAGAAAAACTAACCATCAGCAGTGCACTTAACTGACGGTTAGTTTTCTTTCTTTATGCAATGGAGCAGAGTGAATTAAAAAGGTGAATAAAAGGAAATGATGATAATGGAATTCAAAAAAACAATGGGAATGAGTTAGGCTATTACTTCCTCTTATTACCCTTCAAATTATTTAATTAATCAAAGCCCTCCGCTAGGTATGGAGGGCTATTTTTCTAATTGGTTTTCAAGAATTTTACACAGACAGGTTCAGGAACAGAAATATCTGACTGCAGTAATGTTAGCTTTCCTGTCATTTGATCACGTGAAAACAAAACTAGATTATTGGAATTTTGATTAGAGGCAACTACAAATTTCTCGGTCGGATCCAGTGCAAAGTCTCTTGGCCAATTTCCTTCAGTTGAAGTATGTTCAATAAACTTTAGCTTCCCTGATTCCTGCATTATACTAAATACTGCAATACTATTATGCCCACGATTTCCAGCGTACACATATCGACCATCTGAAGAGATATGAATAGCACTACCTTGATTGTTTTCTCGAAAATCCTCGGGAATGGTAGAAATGGTTTGAAGGTGTGTTAGGCTGGCAGTATCGGGTTCATACGTAAATGCGATTGCCTCTGAGCTGAATTCAGTCATGACATAGACGTATTTTCCGTTCGGATGGAATACAAGATGTCTTGGTCCGCTTCCAGGTTTAACTGACAAACTATTTTTCTCCTTTAAAACTCCTTCATTTAGATCATAAATGATGATTTGATCTATTCCGAGGTCAACAGCGATAATATATTTCTCATCGGGAGTCGGGGCCGCGTAATGAGTATGAGGGAATGTATCTCCTCCTTGGTTTTGGAGTTTGATTACTGAGCTTACCGGCAATATTGAACCATCTTTATCGTCGATTAAAAAGGATTCGACTGTGCCTTTATGATAATTTGCACTAAAGATATTAGACGTTTTGAGATCTAAGCTTACATGACAAGGAGGTGCCCCTTCAGTAACTTGTTTGTTAATTATTTCTAGTTTATTATCAAGGACCTTAAACGATGCAACACCGCCAGTTTCTCCTTCTTTTATAACAGAATACAGAAATTGATTATCGCTGCTAATGGCCAAATAAGTTGGATTATCTAATTTAGCAGCAAGCTTAATATCAGTGATTTTCCCTGTTTCCGTATTTAATGAAAATGCATAAATACCCTCACTTTCGCTCTTCGTATATGTACCGATATATCCTATTTGCTTGTTGTTTTCCAAAATGAATCCTCCTTAAAAATTTTCTATTATTTCTTAAATGTATCATAGATAAACTGTGATTAAAAAATAGCAGGTAATAAAAAAGGAAATTCTACTACGCGGAGAGAATGTACCAACATAGATTTGTGAGAGGATGAGGAGATGCTACCACCAAATGGAATTCTAACGACGTGGGGGAAATTCTGTGATTTTCCCATGGAGACCTTAACTAAAGCTTGGTTTTATCAAAAATCAAGCAGGAGAAAACAACGTTCAGTTTCTTTAATGAAGGAACATAGGGAACAATATGGGATTTCGGGTAATTGTTTTGATCTTGCTATTTGGCTGCTTGATGAGTTTGAAAAAGATGGAATTGAAGCCTATCCAATCGGCAACTATTTAAATACAGAAAAAGCTCATACAGCAGTAGTAGCATTAGATGAAAGAGGAAGGAGATTTCTGTGTGATCTTGGAGATCAGTGGCTAAAGCCAATATTAATAGATTCAGCGCAGCATGATTTTACTGGTGAAATACTAAGTGGATTTTTTCCAGCTGCTCAAGTACAAATTAAACCTGTTAGTAGTAGTGTTGAGGTAATCTATTACAGACCCAGTGGGAAATTATCTCGCCAAGTCTATCATACCGAGCCACTTGATTTGAAATTGTTTATGGAAGCGGCAGAATATTCCCAAAACCAGATTCGACCAAGGCCGCTGCTAGAAGTAAGAACACCCTACAAAAGTGAAATAGCCCACTGGGAATTCTGTAATTGGGAAAGCTATTTAAGTACAAGTGAAGGATTATTTAAAGAAGAACAGTTGCTCACAATTGAAGAGTGGGTGGAAAGAATTCATTCAAAGACAAGGTATGATAGAAAATTCTTATTCGAGGCGCTGGAATTCTATCAAATGAGTTATAGGAGAGGTTGAGGTATCTGGATATTTGCATTTTGAGCAGCTAGATGCGGGTAAAAGGGAAAAGGTATTTCGCGGTAACCAAAAGCAAGCATTGGTGCCCGTAAAAGAGGGAAAAAGCAATCCGCGGTAACCAAAGGGGAGCATTGGTTCCAGTAAATGGGGAAAAAAGCATTTCAGGGTAACCAAAGGGGAGGGTAAGTGCCCGTAAACGAGAAAAATAGTGTTCCACGGTAACCAAAGAGGAGCAATGATGCCCGTAAACGGGGGAAATAGCGTTCCACGGTAACCAAAAGCAAGCATTGGTGCCCGTAAACGAGGAAAAAAGCAATCCGCGGTAACCAAAGGTAAGCATTGGTGCCCGTAAACGAGGAAAAAAGCATTTCACGGTAACCAAAGGGGAGCAATGATGCCCGTAAACGAGGAAAATAGCGTTCCACGGTAACCAAAAGCAAGCATTGGTGCCCATAAACGAGGACAATAGTGTTCCACGGTAACCAAAGGCAAGCATTGGTGCCCGTAAACGTGGGAAATAGCGTTCCGCGGTAACCAAAGACCAGTAAAGATTCCATTAAACTAGGATTTTTGGTCTTACGGTCATTTAAGAGTAAGTAAACAATCTATTTGACTACTTTCAAAATGAGATTTACTGCCCTTTTTTATATTCCATCAGCCAGCAATCCCTATATTCTCCTTCGTGCAGCTCATGTTTAGGCAACATTTTAATTTTGGTAAATCCGCACTTTTCATAGCAGTGAATAGCTCTTACATTCTTTATTTGTGGGTCCATTACAACCATATCAGCTTGTTTTTGTTCAATTAAAAAATTTACCATCGATTGTACAAGCAGTGTCCCTATTCCTTTATTCCAATAGTTAGGTTCACCAATAAATTGATCGATGCCATAAATATTTTCTCTGTTTCCTTCATAACCATATTCATTTCTTGTGTTCTGGTCTAATTGATAATATTGGATGTATCCAATTTCAATTTTGTTATATTCAATGATGCAGCCGTTTACTTCGTTTTTGCGATCGAAAAATTTTTGATTTACCTTTTTCAGATCAAACGGATTGTCTCTGCCCTCATAATATTCCAGAACAGCTGGATCAGAAAGCCATTTGGCTAATAGGTGGTTATCTTTTAATTCAAGGTTCCTTACGAGTAAGTGATTATTAGTAAATAACATATTTTCTCCTTTCAGTTAAATGATTACATAGTTTGATTATTATATTCGCTAGCTTAGTATTCATCTCCTTTTGATTAATATTGTTTATTTCTAGGAGAATTTCGGAGGGATTTTATGAATTTATTAGAGCAGCTTAAGAATAGGATTCCATCACTTCAAACCTCGACAATGATCGAACAAATTAATAAAGGTTTCTCGAATGATAATAAATATGTTGTTAAAATGGCGGATGGCAAAAAGTATTTGCTCCGGACAGCGGCGATTGACCAGTATGAAAGGAAAAAATCAGAATTTAATTTAATTACCGATTTGCAAAATTATTGTATCCAGTCACCGCAGCCGATTGCCGTAGGCAAAGTAGAAGAATTAAATCTTTGTTATTACCTGCTCTCTTATATTGAGGGGGAGGATGCACGTGAATTACTGCCGTTCTACAGTATTCAAGATCAATATAAAATAGGTTTATTTGCTGGCATTGACTTAGCAAAAATACATGCTGTTCGTGCTCCAGCATCGATTGACCATTGGTACGACAGAATAATGAAAAAGCATCAGAAATATGTTGAAGCCTACTGGTCATGTGGATTGAAAATTCGAGGCGATTATGAAGTTATCAACTTTATTGATAAAAATGAGCGGCTCTTAATAAATCGTCCCAGTCGGATTCAGCATGATGATTTCCATGTAGGTAATATCATTGTAGAAAACAGGCAATATGCTGGAATCATCGACTTCAACCGTTATGATTGGGGAGACCCGTACCATGATTTTCTGAAAGTTGGCTTGTTTAGTAGAGAAGTTAGTATCCCATTTTCAATCGGACAGATAAATGGCTATTTTAATGAAGAAATCCCTGAGGATTTTTGGACATTATATTCAATTTACTTAGGGATGAGTATCTTTTCTGCCATTGTCTGGACGATAAAAGTCGTTCCTGAGAATTTAAATGAAATGATTGAGCGGATTTATCAAATTCTAGAGGATCATAAAAACTTTGAATTAACAAAGCCTATTTGGTTTAAGTAAAATCGTCACTGGCTTTCCGCTGCTCTTTTTAGCAGCGGGAAACTTACTCATTCGATTTATGTACTTTTATTTCTACAGCATATAAGCTATTGGGTAAATATAGGATTTCCAGTTGCTTGTCTTTAAAATGTGCATCATGGTCATTCCTGCTAATTTGGAGGTGATGGACAAATAGGGTCTTATCTTTAAAGACTAATTCAAATAACCATTCTGGCCCAGAATCAGGGTTATCATATTCAACCTTTAGCGGAACACCAACCTTTGTTTCAAATTGTTTATTTTCATAAGCCATCCAATCTTTATAAAGGAGATGCGATGAATGATAAAAATCTGCTCCTACACTAATAAATATGATGATAACGAAAACGGATGCAATTTTTGCTAGGATATTCTTTGTGGAAATTAAGATTAAGCAAAAAACAAATATGAAACAGAGCATAAAACTTAATCCACAATAATTATTCAGCATTTCATTTAAAATAAATTGTTCTTTTATAATTTCTGCCACAACCCATAATAGGAATGATAGGAGCAAAAATATTAGAAGTAATACTGCACAAGAAATGACAGGCAGATTCCTATTCTTATAATTTAATTGTTTCTTTCCTGTTCCTTTCCTCTTCTTCAATTGAAATTTCCCCCTCTATTTAAAACCCTTATCTAATTTACGTATACATACGTATTAAGTTTTAATATTTATCACATCTATGGAACTTTTTCTCAATAAATAAGTCTAATGCGCACAGGGAGGGGAGTAGTGATGCTTTTTGAGAATGATGTGCTTTTGGCTCAAAGTGGAGATCAAGAAGCTTTTATAAGAATAATCAATTGTTGTGAATCTTCCCTTTATCGTGTGGCAAAAGGATTTTTAAAGGAAGATTCCGATTGTGCAGATGCGATTCAAGAAACGATTTTGAAAAGCTATAAATCAATAAGCAAGCTGAAAAAACCAGCTTATTTTAAAACTTGGCTTATCCGGATACTTATCAATGAATGTAATGATATCTTAAAGAAAAAGCAGAGGAGTTTTCCGATAGAAAGTATTGAAAATATTTCAATTCATCAGGATGCTGAAAATGCATTTAATGAGCTAAGGGATGCAATAACTGAATTAAATGAAAAATATCAATCAGTCGTGGCATTATTTTATTTTGAAGATTGTTCAATAAAAGAAATTGCAGCTATTCTCAATATCAGAGAAGGGACAGTTAAATCAAGATTGAATCGTGCACGATTCATGTTGGCAACTTATTTGAATCCAAAAAGTGAAGAGAGGAGTGCAAAAAATGGACCACTCAAAAATTGACAACCATATTAAAAATACCATTTCAAAAATGGAGCTTGAAGTGCCTCATTCTGTCAAACAAAGAATAAATGAAACCCTTCATAATCTTCCTAAAAAAAGACAAAGCTTATTTTTTTCTTCTTCCTTGAAATATATATTAAGTAGTGTAGCTAGTATCTTGATAGCATTTGGAGCAATCTCCTATCTTCTTTCGATAGAAACAATTAATCCTTCAAATCAAGCAACAGATGGGAATAATACTGTTATTCATGATTATGTGTATTCTGGTGAGAGTGAACACTGGAAAGCAAAGTTTAAGTTTTCAGGTAAAGGTGTTTTCTTTGAAAGAGGGAATGGGAAAATTGGTTATGAAAGTGAATCAGAAGAAGTTTTTCAAATGGAATATAAAGGCGAATTAATAGAAATACAGGGAAAAACTCTATCTTATAACTATAAAACAACAGCGGGTGGGGGCAGTGGGAATATTGATGAGATGAGTCAAAAAATAGTTGGAAATAGTTCTGGGGCAGGGAATGGAGCCATGATGAGAGAAGATGAAAAAGTCGAAGTGACAGTTGAATGGGATGGGAAAAAGGAAACCTTTTTTTTACAAACAGAGAAAAGGAATTGAACTCATAATATATAAAAGCTGCCCTTACTCGGACAGCTTTTATATTATGCCGAGCCTCTCAACAATTTAGGATGTCGGTACATGGCTGCTAAAAGAATCACACCGCTTAGAATCAGAAGAATGCTTGTCGAAATAAATACAGCTGTAAAACCAAAGTAGCCAGAAAGGAGTCCCCCCATTACTGGTCCAATAATATTACCAAAGAAACGCAAGCTTGTGTTGTAGCCAAGAACCTCTCCTTGCATAGCGATGGGTGCTTCTTGCCGAATATAAGCGATACGGACTGGAATAATACCGCCAATCGTTACACCAAGGGCAAATCGGACAAGCACAAGCTGCCATAAGCTTGTTACAAATCCACCTGGGAAGTAGAAAATGCCAGCCATGAATAATAAAATGACAAGGATCTTGACATAGCCGTACTGATCCGCAATTTTCCCCCATTGTCTAGCCATTATTAAATTACCAAGTCCTGCAGCAGAAAAAGCAATTCCTGCAAAGAAAGCAAGATTTTCAGGTCCATGCAATTCACTGACGTATAGGGATAAAATCGGCTGAATACTAAAATGAGCCATTTGGATAAGTGATGAAATAAGCAGGACAGTTAGGAGAACAGGGTTGCGGATAATATGAAGAATAACTTCTTTACTTGTATAACTCGTTTTCGCGCCTTCCTTAACCGCTAATTTTTTCTCAATTGTAAAAAAGACAAGGAACGCAGATACAAATATTGAAATAGAAGTCCATTTAAAAGTGTCTGCATAGCCAAAAGTGTCAGCAAGAATTCCCCCAAGTAATGGCCCCATCAAAGAGCCAGTTATGCTCCCTGTTTGCAGGGTTCCCATTACTTTTCCGGCAATCTCCTTTGGTGTTTGTGTAGAGATAAAGGCTTGAGACATGCCGACAAAGCCCGTGAAAATCCCCATCATGAACCTAAGTGTAAATAGCTGCCAAACAGATGTAACATATCCCATCAAAAAAATGGATATTCCCATTCCAATTCCAGAGGCAATGAGAATTTTCTTTCGCCCGAATAAATCGCCAATCCTTCCCCAAATCGGTGAAAAAATAAATGCAGTTACAAATGTAATTGCAAAAGTCCAGCCGGACCAATGCTGTACATACGATGTTGAGAAATTTCCAAACGTTTCGATGTAAAGCGAGATAAATGGCAAAACCATCGTCATGCTGCCGGCAATAAAGAAATTGGCGAACCACATGATGACTAAGTTACGACTTGAATCTTTTTTCATCTGTATTTCACACTTCTTTCCTGTCGACTATTTCGTTTCCCTAAATAGTATAACGGATTTTCAGGAAAAATTGAAGTGCTTCAAACAAGTGGTTAGAAAATACTTAATTAAAATAATTTTTGAAAAATAATATTGTATTAATACAGTTATCGATTTATAATACTTTAATATAACAGTATAGTCCTACTTTAGGATTATACAAGCAGTTAAAAATAATGATTGTATTATTTAAATGCCTGTTTTATAATTCTTAATAGGTAAAAGATTCAGAATATATAAAAAGAGGGGGATTTTTTTGGAGGCTTTTGTTAATGACTTAAATGGCATTCTATGGAGTACACCAGTTATTTACATTTGTCTAGCTGTAGGATTATTATTTTCCATCTTAACTCGTTTCTTACAGGTCAGACATATTAAAGACATGATTATGCTAATGTTTCAAGGGAAAAGTTCTGAAGCGGGCGTTTCATCTTTCCAGGCCTTATCTATTGCTCTTTCCGGCCGCGTCGGAACTGGTAACATCGCTGGTACTGCAACTGCCATTGCAATGGGAGGCCCTGGAGCTGTTTTCTGGATGTGGGCGATGGCCTTCATTGGTGCAGCTACGGCTTATGTAGAATCGACATTAGCTCAAATCTACAAAGTGAAAATTGATGGGCAATATCGTGGAGGTCCTGCATTTTACATTGAAAAAGGGATGGGAGTTAAATGGTTTGCTGTCCTTTTCGCAATTACGGCAGTACTTGCCTTAGCTATATTGATGCCAGGTATTCAATCGAACTCAATTGCTTTAGGGATGGAAAATGCATTTAAAATTCCAACATGGATAACAGGGTTAGTTATTATTGCATTATTAGGATTAATTATTTTTGGTGGGGTAAGGCGTATTGCCAATGTAGCCCAATTAGTCGTTCCTTTTATGGCTCTTGGATATATTCTTGTAGCACTTATTATTATGGTTATGAATATTGGTGAAGTTGGAAGTGTTTTTGCTTTAATTTTCAAGAGTGCCTTCGGTGCTGAGTCTATGTTTGGCGGACTTGTTGGTAGTGCGATTGCTTGGGGAGTTAAACGTGGAATTTACTCGAATGAAGCAGGTCAGGGAACAGGCCCTCATGCCGCTGCAGCTGCAGAAGTATCTCACCCAGCTAAACAAGGTTTAGTTCAAGCGTTCTCCGTTTATGTCGATACATTATTAGTTTGTTCTGCAACTGCATTTATGATTTTATTTACAGGAATGTTTAATACGGTTGGTCCAGATGGAGCAACGATGATTGTGAACCATTTACCAGGTGTTGAAGCTGGTCCAGGCTATACGCAGGCAGCTGTTGAAACCGCTTTCCCGGGCTTTGGAGCCGGATTCGTTGCAATTTCACTATTCTTCTTCGCCTTTACAACATTAATGGCATATTACTATATGTCTGAAACAAATGTTGCTTACTTATTTAAAAATAGTAAGTGGCCGATGTTTATTCTGAAATTCGTCATACTAATTTCAGCCTTCTACGGCGCTGTAAAAACAGCAGGCCTTGCTTGGGCTCTTGGAGATGTTGGATTAGGTTTAATGGTATGGCTGAATGTCATTGCCATACTCATACTGATGAAGCCTGCAATAATTGCTTTGAAGGACTATGAGAAACAAAAGAAACAAGGTCTTGACCCTGTATTTAATTCGACAAAACTAGGTATTAAAAATGCGGATTATTGGGCAGACGGTTATCAAGAGGAAAAAGAAAAAGTTTCCTAATGTAGGGGGAAGGATGCTCGGCTTGGCCGAGCATCTTTTTTTAATGATGAAATAATAATGTGAATAGGATTTCCTCAGGAACCTTTCTATCAATTGTAAAAAAATATGTGCTATTTTCATCATCATAAATTAAAATGAAAGGCTCATCTTCCTCAGGGTAAAAAATAATCAACTCATCTACTAATGAATTTATCCATTGATTTGTCACATGTATAGCAGGATCCAATGGAATCTTTACCAGCAGTCCTTTTTCCGGAAGGGGATTAAACTTCTTATATATACTACTAATTCCTTGAAGTACTTTATCCGAATCTTTTCGGATAAAGGAGGTTATCGTTATTGTCTTTATCACAGTCTCCTGTTCGATATCATAAATTTCAATGACATTTTTCATTTGAGCAGGAGCGTGTGTAGGGTTGAAAAGGAAAGTGATTAAAACGGTAAGAGCAATCTTTTTAATCAAAACATCACCTCATTCATAATATGGCCAAAATGACTTTCATTATGAGATGAGGTTAGAAGATTAAGCTACTAGACATCCTTCCGTTCATAAGATAGTATCAATAACGAAACTCATTTTTGAGGATACTAATCATTATTATATAGATGCATTTTTCAACTACTTAGACGAAATAAAGGAGATACTGATGACACATTCAATAATTAGCCAACTACAGCCATTTATTCAAGTGGTTTGGGAAAAGTCTGCGTTCACACAGCCAACTACTATTCAGACAAAGGCAATTCCGGCCGCAATAGAAGGAAAGGATCTTATTGCTGAATCGCCTACTGGTACAGGAAAGACGCTTGCTTATTTGCTTCCTTTACTAGAAAAAATTGATGCTGAAAAAAGAGCCATTCAAGCTGTTATCATTGCGCCATCACAAGAGTTAGTGATGCAAATCCTGCAGGAAATTCAGAAGTGGGGTGAGGGAAGCGGGATTAGGGCTGCTACCTTTATTGGCGGAGCAAACGTAAAGAGACAGCTGGAGAAATTAAAAAAACATCCTCATATTGCATTAGGTACCCCAGGCAGGATGTTTGAGCTAATCAAACAAAAGAAGCTTAAAATGCATGAGGTAAAAACAGTCATCCTTGATGAAGGAGATCAGCTGCTTGTACCAGAGCATATAGAAACAATTAGAAATATTGTTAAAACAACTTTAAGTGAGCGTCAAGTTGTTCTGTTCTCGGCCACGCTTCCAAAGGAAACGGAAAAGCTCGCAAAGGAATTGACAAACAATCCTGAAGTTATTCGAGTTGAAAAGGATGAGACAATTGATGCAGCTGAAGTTGACCACATCTACTTTGTTGCTGAACAAAGAGACAAAATTAAGCTGCTTGAGAAGATTTCAAGACTTACAGATATAAAAGCACTTGTTTTTGTTAAAGATATCGGAAATCTGACTGTCATGTCTGAAAAGCTAGATTATAACCACATTGTGTCTAGTTCTCTACATAGTGATTTAGATAAGATGGAACGTCAGAAATCCTTGAAGGACTTCCGTACAGGAAAAACGAATATGCTGCTTGCAACTGATGTAGCCGCACGCGGGCTAGATATCCAAGGTGTGACACATGTTGTTCATATGGATTTCCCAAGAGATCTAAAGCAATATGTTCACCGTTCTGGAAGAACTGGAAGATTTGGTGCAAAAGGGACGGTTATTTCTGTTGTTACTGAGAGGGAGGAAAGAGACCTAAAGAAATTTACGAATGAGATGGGGATTCAAGCAGTGAAAAAAGTCATGCGTGGCGGAAAAATTGTTGATCCAGGACAAAGATAATAGCAAATCCGCATGCATAAGGAGTCTTTTTGTCGCTCATACTACCTTTGATTATGTGAAAAAGGAGAGGTACAATGGGAAGACAAAAACAAGGCAATGCTAACGCTGAACGCAATAAGAATGTGAAAAAAGGCAATCGAACTAGCTCAGAATTGGTGGAGTTTACAACCGGCAGTGATGATAAACAAAAAAATCGCCGTCAAGACTAGTATGATTCAAATAGAAAAATCCTCTATTTCTAAAAAGAGGATTTTTCTATTTATATTATCGTATCAGAATTTATACCTTTGGAGTTAGAGAATTGTCTAGGGCAAGCGTCCTATCTCATATCAAACTTCAGGTCCCCTCCCTACGATAAGTCGACATCCATTCGCTATCGCTTATTGTGTCTCCTTTATCTCAGTCGCGGCCCTTCCAGTTTGTACGGCGATGACCAAGGCGCTTCCGCTTTTCTTATTCTAAATCAATCTTTTTTAATGGTTTTTTTGCAGGGCCGTTAAACACTTCGCCGTCATATGAGAAACGTGAACCATGGCAAGGGCAGTCCCATGTTCTCTCTCCGGCATTCCATTCGGTTTCACAGCCCATATGTGTGCATGTGGTATCAAGCAAATGAAGCTTGCCTTCCTTATCTTTATATGCACCTGCTCGTTTTCCATTGATCATAACAACGGAGCCTTCATCATTTTCTAACTCGCTTGGTTCTCTTGATACGGTTTCAAGCTTGCCTTTTATTAAATGTTTGGCAACGTCAGTATTTATGGAAATAACCTTCTTTAAACTTGGGTCTGTTTGAAATCTTGCAGGGTCAAATAACTCTTTATATGGGTTTTCAGCTCCGATAATCAGATCCCTCAATAGCAAGGCAGCTGTCGTTCCATTCGTCATTCCCCATTTTCTGTATCCAGTCGCGACAAAGATGCCAGATTTCTGCTTCGTAATTGGACCAATATATGGGAGCTTATCTAAGGTAATTAAATCCTGTGTTGACCAACGGTATGGAAAATCAGTTATACCAAGCGTTTTTTCAGCAAAAGCTTCGAGAGCTTCGTAGTGCTTCATCATGTCAATTCCTTGCCCAGTTTTATGGCTTTCTCCCCCGACCAGAATTAACTTTTCATCTTTGTATGGCGTATATCTCAAGGAACGGGTGGGGTTGTCTGCACTTATATACATGCCGCCTGGAAATTCTTCTTGAACCTTAACACCGAGAACATACGAACGATCTTGATACATACGAGCAAAATAAAACCCCATCATATCAACAAAGGGAAAATGAGAGGCAGCAATAATATTTTTACATTTTACTCGGTGTCCATCTCGTGTAATGACAACGGGGTGATCTCCTTCGCCTATATCTGTGGCTGTTGTGCCCTCGTAAATGATCCCGCCAGCTTTTATGAATTCCTGTACTAAATGCTCTAAATATTTAAGCGGATGAAATTGAGCCTGATCCCGCATGCTTAATGTGGCTTTTGTTTTAATATTAAAAGGAATTCCGTCTACTAAAGCTCCATTAATGCCAATCGTTTCATATGCCTCTAATTCTGCTTCTATTTTTCGTGCATACTCATCAGATGTAGCATAAATATATGCCTCTTCCTGGCTAAAATCACAATCAATTTGTTTTTCTTTCACAGTATTTCGGATAAATTCTAAAGATTCATTAGCAGAGTTATAGTATAAAGAGGCCTTTTCTTGCCCAAAATGATTGATTAATTCATCATATATCAAGCCATGCTGTGCAGTAATTTTTGCTGTTGTATGACCTGTTGTTCCACTAAGAATACTTCCAGCTTCTAAAATAGCAACCCTGAATCCCTCATTAATTAGTAAATACCCGGCAGTTATTCCGGTAATCCCCCCGCCGATTATGGCAATGTCAACAGATGTATGTTCAGATAGCTTTTCGAATGAAGGCAGATTTATTTCTCTCCAATAAGACTCTGGATATTGAGGCATTTCATGTGTAGACGTCATATTTTTCCTCCTGTAATAAAGCTTTTTATACTTAATTTTCCCTATCAAAAGCGTTTGTATACAAATGCAAAGAAGAGGAGGAGATCTTGTTAATCGTTTCCTTTTCACTTTGTATTTCTTGCTGAGGGACATTTTTCGTACTTGGAACTTGACGTGGTTCGTAATCAATCTCGTCTGAGGAAAAAAGCTGAATAATCATTTGTCCTCCTAGGACTTTTGAGCGGATGAGAATCGGTAAGCTATATTCATTAATAAAACTAAAATCAGGTCCGTACCAGCTGACAGTTGCATCTCTACCTGGGGGGACGTAAGGGACATTTTTTGAATGTGAGTAGCGTTCAACCATTTTTAATCCCGCTCGATCAGCTGCATTAAAAAGAGTAGAGGACACTTGGCAAATCCCTCCCCCAATGTCTTCTGATAATTCTCCTCTTACAATAACAGGAGCCCGCATATATCCTTTTTCCTTCGTTCTTTTTCCAACCACTTGATTGAAAGAAAATTTTTCACCCGGAAAGATCACATAATTATTAATGGCTTCCGATGCAAGGGTAATATTATGGCTGCGTGCTGTATTATTGCGATTGAAATAAGTCACATATTGGCCAATGGGCTTTACATAAATACGCAATAATAGGTCGCGGTCTATTTTGGGGTAAATGGGAAGCATGGGAACCTCAACTCTTGAAGCGTTCGTTTTATAAAAATAAGTATAGAACAAGTCATTAAAAGCCTTTCGATATAACTTTCTACCCGGTTCACCCTCAATTACTCTTCCTAAATCATTAATATAAGCATTTACTGGCGGCTTGTACGTTTGTTCATCTAACTCCTTGATAAACGCATTGTATTTTTCTAAATCAATTAATGGTATACCCGGAAAAGACATGGTGTAGTCAAGCCGGTTTATGCTTGTAATCATTTCACCCTGATTCTCAATCATTAAATTTTCAGAAGGATTGATAGGCTGAATGATTAGAAGTAACCCGAAAAACCAAGCTGCATTCATATTTTCTTACACCTCCAAAGTTAGTATGGATTGAGTCCATTGTTTTCATGTGGTTGAATGATATTTTAATCAATTCCTCTGTATAAGAAAGTTAGTCTTACATGTGATACGTCTCAGGTCCTAGATGAAAATAAAGCTCTGGCTCGTTATAAGGAGATAGGAATCAAGGTAAGATGAAATCAAGAAAGGAGGAAACGAAATGAAAAAATTTGGATTACTAATGGCAGGAGGAATTGCAGCAATCGTGCTGCTGACAAATTTAGGTCCAATGATTGGGCTAGCGATTAGCGTAGCAATCCTATACCTTGTGTTCAAACAGTTTATTAAAGAAAAGTCAACTTTAGGTAAGATTGGCTGGGGAATCATCGGACTTATTGCGCTGATGGCTTCCGCTTCAAATATCCCAGCAATCTTAGGGATCGCAGCTGCATATGTTCTTTACCTTGTATATAAAAAATGGAATACCTCAAAATCAGTCGTAGCTGAAGAGAAGGATCCATTTGTCAACTTTGAAAAGCAATGGGCAGATATCAACAAATACTAATCAATTTATTTAAGGGGAGATAAAAAGAATGGCAAACTTATTTACACGCATAAAAAATACGGTATTAGCAGATATCAATGAAGTATTAGACCAAAAGGAGAAAAAGAATCCAATAACGTTATTAAACCAATACTTACGTGAATG
Organism: Cytobacillus solani; assembly: GCF_001420595.1. GTDB lineage: Bacteria > Bacillota > Bacilli > Bacillales > Cytobacillaceae > Cytobacillus > Cytobacillus solani. The sequence goes on from NZ_LJIX01000006.1 coordinate 531,141, forward strand.
TGAAGCAGAAACTGAAAAGGTACGAAAATTACTAGAGCGCCAATATCAGCTTAAAGAGGAATTTACTCGTGAATTCAATCAGGCACAAGAGGTGGCCAGCAAACGAAAGCGTCAAGCTGAAATTGCTACGAAGGCAGGAGAAACTGAATTATATGTCTTTGCTGCTAATGAGCAAGCACAGTATGAGGAGCGAGCTTCTCGTCTAAAAGCAACATTGGATCAAACGGTGCAGCAGCTTGCTGAGCTTGAAAGAAAATATGAAGAAATGAAACATAAACTGAAGGATATGCATATTCGCCGAATGGAATTAATGGGCAGGGAAAATGTTACTCGTGCCAACAATAGAATGAATAAGGTGCTTGATAATCATGCATATTCAAATGAATCATACTCACGCTTTCAGGAAATTGAGTCATATCTTGACCGCCTTGAGCATCAAGTAAACAGTTCATATTATCGGAATACAATCGATGCGCGCATCGCTCAATTAGAAAAAGAGATGAAAAAGGAAGAAACTCATTCTATTTCATAAGGAAAGCGCAAGCGCCTTGATCATCGCCGTACAAACTGGAAGGGCCGCGACTGAGATAAAGGAAACACGGTGAGCGAGAGCGAACCGATGTTGACTTATCGTAGGGAGGGGACCTGAAGTTTGATAGGCGCTGGAGCTAGACAAATCTCTAACTCCATAGTAATACATTCTGACTTTATTAGGAAAACATGGTATTCTAAAAAGGCGTAGGACAGCTGCGCCTTTTTGGCATAAAGTAAAGGTTTTCACAGAAGGGAGGAAGTCCGATGTTAAATAAAGTAAAAAGTGAGTATGTTAGTTGGATTGTTATGCTAGGGATTATCGTTCTTCTTTTGGAATTTTTCTTTTTTAACCGGGGCTTGATTTTCTCCCTTCTCGTGTCGATCGGTATGATTTACATAGGGAGAAAATGGATGCCGAAAACATCTGGGAAGCTCCTGTTTTGGTTTGGACTTATCTTTCTAATTATTAATATTTTTAACATGATGACATTAAAATTTTTCCTGTTGGCGCTTTTATTGCATTTCTTCATTCAATTTGTGCAATCGAAACGGAGTCCAGCCCATTTGAAGCCTTTAATCAAGGAGTCTAGCCCATCAATTGAAAAAGAAACTGTGATTAAAAAGGAATCACTTTTTTCCAATCAATTATTTGGGCAGCAAAAAACACCTGAGCAAGGATATGAGTGGAGCGATATAAATATTCAAGCTGGAATTGGGGATACGATCATCGACTTTAGCTATACGGTATTGCCAAAAGGTGAAACAGTCATTTTTATTCGGAACTTTGTTGGAAATATTCATGTTCTCGTCCCATATGATGTGGAAGTGAGTGTAAACCATTCTGTTATTGCAGGTGCAACGGAAATTTTTGATTTTCATGAAAATAAAATATTCAATCAATCTGTTCATATGCAAACACCTGGATTTAACCAGGCTGAACAGCGAATCAAAATCTTCACCTCATTGCTTGTTGGTGATTTAGAGGTGAAGCGGGTATGAGTACAGTTCAGCGGCAAATGGTTTGGGGAGCGGGACTTTCTATATTGATTTGTGTGTCGTTTACCGTTTTCTATTTTATTCGGTTTCCACTCTCAGACTGGCGGTCATTATGGGAAACGGATGTAATGGATATTCCGTTTATCATATTTATTCCAAGTTTAAGCATCGTCATTGGTATTCTCTTTGGATTAATATCAGGTATTCACTGGAAAAAACAAATTGAATCAATTGATGGCTGGCTTTATCAAATTGAAGAAGGAAGGCAGCTTGAACTTAGTGAAATAAACGCAGGATCAGAAATTCAAACAATTGCAACAAGGGTAGAGAAAATTCAAAAACAAATAGCAGAGCAAGCAAAGCTCTCTCAGAAGTTAGCAACGGAAAAAGCTGAGGACATGGAGACTCGAATGCAGGAGATTATCTCTCAAGAGAGAAATCGCTTAGCTCGTGAGCTTCATGATTCCGTCAGCCAACAGCTTTTTGCTGCATCAATGATGATGTCTGCGATCAACGAAGCAAAGACAAAAACGGATGATAGAGAAACAAAGCAGCTGAAGATGGTGGAGGAAATGATTCATCAATCCCAGCTAGAAATGCGTGCACTTCTACTTCATTTAAGACCAGTAGCGTTAAAAGGAAAGACATTACAAGAAGGAATTGAAGAACTATTAATTGAATTATCACAAAAAGTGACAATGGAAATAAAATGGAAAATTGAAGATTTTCCATTAGATAAAGGAATTGAAGATCATCTCTTTCGAATCCTGCAAGAATCAGTATCGAATACACTTCGACATGCTAAATCAACGTCCCTCGAAGTACTGCTCATTCAGAGAGATGAGTTTGTGATTTTACGAGTGGTCGATGATGGCATAGGCTTTGATGTAGAGGAAGCAAAAGCAGGTTCATATGGAATGCAAAATATGTATGAACGAGCTGTTGAAGTTGGCGGTACGTTGAAGATTATCAGTTTGAAAAATAACGGAACACGTCTTGAAGTGAAGGTACCGATCATTTAGGAATGAGTGTCTAAGCTAGACATAATTGTAGAGGGTGAGGCAAATTGATTAAAGTATTATTTGTTGATGATCATGAAATGGTGAGGATTGGTGTTTCTTCTTATTTATCTGCACAGCCGGACATTGAAGTCATCGGGGAAGCAGATAATGGGAGAACAGCTATAGAAATGGCCCTTGAATTACGTCCCGACATTATACTTATGGATTTAGTCATGAAAGAAATGGATGGGATCGAGTCAACAAGAAATATTATTGAGCAGTGGCCGGAAGCGAAAATCATTATTGTCACAAGCTTTTTAGATGATGAAAAGGTCTATCCTGCTCTTGAGGCTGGAGCTACCAGCTATATGCTAAAAACATCGAAAGCGAGTGAGATAGCGGATGCAGTCCGCTCCACTTATCATGGCCAATCTGTTCTTGAGCCCGAAGTAACGGGAAAAATGATGGTGAAAATGAGACAGAAAACACAGCAGCTCCCACATGAAGAACTGACAGGCAGGGAGATGGAAATTCTTTTATTAATGACAGAAGGAAAAACGAACCAAGAAATAGCGGATGAGCTTTTTATTGCATTAAAGACAGTAAAGACGCATGTCAGTAACATTCTTAGCAAGCTACAGGTACAGGATCGCACCCAGGCTGTTATATATGCATTTAAACATTCACTAGCGGAATAGGAAAAAATAGGAAAAGTAAATTATTTAAAGGGAAGAGAGCTAATAATGATAGCTCTTTTTTGTTTTAGGGAATACTTAATAAGTGCATTTTTTAATTCATACATATAAAGGGCATTATTTAGTTAAATATAATGAGGCAGGTGACGATATGTCATTTATTAGCTTATTAAAAAAGGGCAATAAATCTTCAGGAATTGCCGCTCTAGGGAATACGGTTCTTGCTATAGTTAAAGGGATTGCAGCAGGAATAAGCGGAAGCGGCGCGATGCTTGCCACGACTCTCCACTCATTGGCAGATGCGTTAAATCAGGGGTTTGTTTTTTTTGGCAGTGCTCTCGCTGAAAAAGCTCCGACAAAAAAATTTCCTACAGGCTTTGGAAGGGTTATTAATCTGTTTGTGTTGATTGCAGTAATTGTTATTTCGATTATGGCCTATGAGACTATTCATAAAGGCTGGGAATTGATTCGGCATCCGAAGGAGTCAACTGATATTTGGCTTAATGTTGCTGTTATGTTATTTGCTGTACTTATTGATGGTTTCATTTTATTTAAAGCAATGAAAGAAATTGCCCATGAATCAAGGAGTACTGCCAAAGGTTTTGGCGTTGTTGCTGTAGCGGTGAAAAATGTCCGTCTTGCTTCTCCGCCAACCCGATTGGTGTTTTATGAAGATATCATTGCCACTTTTGGTGCTTTGTTAGCCCTAATATCAATTGTTATCGCTTATTTTACGGGTTTATATATACTTGATGGGATTGGTACCCTATTAATTGGTTTGCTCCTAGTAGGAATAGCGATAAAAATTGGTTATGAGAACACATTGGGCTTAATCGGAGTCGCCGCTCCTAAAGAAGTGGAAGATCGGGTAGCAGCGATCATTTTATCTGATGAACATGTTGATGATATTCAAAACTTAAGAATTCTTCAGGAAGGTCGAAAGTACCATGTGGAAAGCTATATTGAATTAACTGAAGGTCTATCGCTTGCTGATGCAGATGATATTAAATTTAGAGTAAGAGATAAACTGCTGGAAGATCCTGATATAGGTGATGTCACCTTGGGAATATTAGAAACGGATCAAATCCCAACCTGGAAATAAAAAATGTCCACGGACAGTGCCTGACATGGTCCGTGGACATTTTTGTGAGTCAGGTTTGTGTAGAATAGATTTTAATAAATATGATGAAGAAATAGGATGGACAAAGATTCCACCTCCTTCTAGCCATCTTTTAAGACTTTGAATATCTTTATTTATCAGTGTCTAACCTTCCTGTTAGAAATATGAACAGTTTGTATCAAAATTTAGACGAAGAGATAAATGAAAATTGTTGATTTAGAATTGCAGAAATATTAGAATATACTTAACTAATTTGATTGGAGGTGGAGAAGGGATGATTCAAGCTGTTTTTGCACGTGAAGAAATGAAACATTTATATCTTTGCCGTGCAATTTTTCATGATGCTGCTTTTAACGGGATACGTATGCCCTTTTTTAGCAATTGCATAATGAAAACAAAACAGTGAAAACATCTCTTTACCCACTTATGTTGTATATGAGGAAGGACAAACTTCCTTTATGACAATCTTAATATAAGGAATGGTAAAAGGAGGGCTTCTTTATGCTCTCCTTTTCTATTCCTCTGGGCCATAGGATGATGCATTCCTATGGTCTTTTTTTGTTTAAAGTATATGTGAATAAACGGAGGAATTAATAATGATTGCATGCAGTGGACAGCAGCTAGGAAAAATGTATGGCGGAAATTCTGTGTTTGAGAATCTTTCATTTGAAATACATGAAAAGGATATCGTTGGTTTAGTTGGCAGAAATGGCAGCGGGAAAACAACCCTGTTTAAGCTATTAGCAGGAATGGAAGCACCTGATTTAGGTCAGGTTCATTGGCGAAAAGGATGTAAAATAGGGTTTTTAGAACAAATCCCAAGTTATCCTGACGGGATGAAGACGATAGATGTATTGAAAATAGCCTTTGCCCATTTAGTGGAAATGGAAGTAAATATGAAAAAGTTAGAGAAGGAAATGGGGGAGGAAACCAATTCCGAAAAATTAAGTAATCTGGTCAATAAATATGGGGAGCTTCAGGAGCAGTTTACTCATCAAAAAGGATATGAAATGGACGCTTTTATCGACCGAATAAGCAATGGGCTAAATATTGCCGAGTTATTAAATAAGGATTTTAACTCTTTAAGCGGCGGGGAGAAAACAAAAATTTGTCTTGGTCATATGCTGCTTAAAAGTCCAAATCTTCTATTGCTGGATGAGCCTACCAATCACCTTGATATAAAGGCTGTTGAATGGTTAGCAGGGTTTTTGAAAGAATATGATGGAACGGTTGTGATCATCTCCCATGACCGATATTTTTTAGACGAGACAGCAAACAAAATCCTCGATCTTGAGGATGGTGAGTTGACGATCTACCATACCAATTACTCAGGATTTGTTAAGGAAAAGGAGGAAAGGCTGTTAAGAGAATTCCAGCAGTATGAAGAACAGCAGAAAAAAATAAAAAAGATGAAAGAAACGATTAAACGGTTAAAAGAGTGGGCCAATCAGGCAAATCCGCCAAATGCAGGACTTCATCGGCGGGCACGGAGTATGGAGAAGGCACTTGAACGAATGGAGAAGCTAAACCGTCCCAACATAAACCGTAAGAAGATGAATATGGATTTAGATTCAGCTGACCGAAGTGGGAAAGATGTTGTCTATATGAAGGGAGTTTCCAAGTCTTTTGGCAGCCAGAAGCTTTTTGAGAATGTAAATATGCATATCCAATTTCAAGATAGAATAGCCATTGTTGGTGATAATGGGACGGGAAAATCAACATTGATAAAAATGATTCTTGATGAGATTGAGGCTGATAAAGGAGAGGTGCGGCGAGGAAGCAATGTGAAGGTTGGCTATCTTTCCCAGCATGTTTTTTCTGAAGCAACGGATCAGTCTGTTATTGAGACGTTCCGTGATGAGGTATCAGTTACTGAAGGGGAAGCTCGCCATATCCTTGCAAGTTTCTTATTCTACGGGCATGCAGTTTTTAGAAGTGTTTCACAATTAAGCGGGGGGGAAAAAATGAGGCTCCGCTTGGCACAGCTTATGTATCAGGATATAAACTTTCTTGTTTTGGATGAGCCAACGAACCATTTAGATATTGAATCTAGAGAGGTTTTAGAGGAAGCACTTGAGGATTACCAAGGAACCATTCTGGCTGTATCTCATGACCGCTACTTTATAAACAAAATTTTTCAGAAGATTTATTGGATCGATGATAAAAAAATTCACCTCTTCGCTGGGGACTATAACTGGGCTAAGAAAAAGTTAGATGAACAAACAAAAGTTATTGTTCCAGAAAGTCCAATAAATGAAGAGAGAGTGCTTAAAGAGCCGACAATAAAGCAAAGAAGCAATGAGCTGAAAGTGATGGAATTGGAAAATTTAATAGAGGAATTAGAAGCAGCCCTTTTGCTAGTAGAAGCAGAAATGGAATGTGAAGAAGCTTTAGAAAATCTGCAAAATTTATTTAAGAAAAAAGGGGATCTGGAAAAAGACAGGGAAGCATTGTATCAACAATTGGAGAAATGGCTGTAATTATATTTTTTTGAAAAATCCCACAGTGTTTATGATAGAATTTTAGATAATTGTACTTTATGGAGAAGCAGGTGGGGTCAAATGGAAAAGAATAAAATCATGTCTATTTTAGAAAAAGAATTAGTTGTCGCATTGGGCTGTACGGAGCCAGTAGCTATTGCGCTTGCGGCAGCAACTGCAAAGAGTCATATTAAGGGAACGATAGAAAAGATCTGTGTGAAGGCTAGCGGAAATATTATTAAGAATGCTAAGTCTGTCGGGATCCCAGGAATGACGGGAAAAGGCTTAGATTTTGCTGCTGCACTCGGAGCTGTTGCGGGTGACCCCACAAAAAACCTCGAAGTGTTAAATGGGCTTACGAATAAAGATGAGCTGCGTGCCATCAGGCTAATTGAAGAAGGAAAGATAACTGCAGGGCAAGCGGAGACGCCTAAAAGGCTTTATATTGAGGTCATTGTTGAAACAGAGGAGCAAATTTGTAAGGTTGTTATTTCTGATAACCATAGCAATATTACTTTAATTGAAGTAGATGGAAAAGCTGTCTACCTTGGCGGTTGTGAAAATATTGGAATCCAAACGGATGAAGAAGAACTTGAAGAGCTTACGATCGATGAAATATATGAGTGGGTTCTTCATACAGATATAAATGATTTAACACTTGTAAAAAGGAGCATTGAATTAAATCAGGCAATTGGTGAGGAAGGTCTTTCCGGTAATTATGGTTTGAATGTTGGAAGAACCATTCAAGATAATGTGAAAAAAGGCATCTTGTCTGATGATTTGGCAACAGCAGCCATGTCTCTTGCTGCTGCTGGTTCTGACGCAAGAATGGCTGGCTCCACCCTTCCGGTCATGGCAAATACGGGAAGCGGGAATCAAGGTATTGCCGTAACACTGCCTGTTGTTGCAGCGGCATTAAAGCTGCAAGTATCAGAGGAAAAAATGATTCGCGCAGTAGCCCTGAGCCATTTAATAACGATACACATTAAATCAAAATTTGGACGTCTGTCTGCTTTATGCGGTGTAACAGCTGCTGGAATGGGAGCAAGTGCTGCGATTGTTTATTTACTTGATGGGGGAATTCAACAAGTAAAGGCCGCTGTTCAAAATACGATTGGAAATGTTTCGGGAATGATTTGTGATGGAGCAAAAGCAGGCTGTGCGATGAAGGTTTCAACCTGTTCGAATGTAGCTGTCCAATCAGCATTGCTTGCGTTGAATCATCAGGAAATCAGCTCCACAGATGGATTCATTCATGATGATGTCGAAAAAAGCATCGAAAGCTTTTGTAAACTCGGAAATGAAGGAACAAGGCAAACAGATGAGATGATTTTAAAATTGATGTTAGAGAAATAAATACTTTTAGGGGGGCGGCATCCATGCCGGCCTTTTTCTTTTCAATATAAACTTTTTAAAAGAAAAACAATAAAATAATTAGACAACTTGTCTCATATCTTATATAGAATGCGTACCGGAAAGCGAAGCCGGTCAAACGAGTCAGATGTATAAGGGGAGACAGGATGAATACATTTTTTAAAGGAACATTATTGCTGGCGGTCGCTGCTTTTGCTGGTGAATGCATTGAGTTTTTAGTAAATATGGTATTGGCTAGAGAGTTAGGGGAAAATGGGCTTGGCATGTATATGTCTATTCTGCCAACGATTTTTCTAGTCGTTCTTCTTGCAAGCTTTGAACTGCCCATTTCTATTTCTAAATTTATTGCCGAGAAGGATAAAAAGTACCATCAAAGTATGCTGAACCATGTGATTAAATTGACGGTGATTTTCACCGCTGTTCTAATGCCGCTTGCGATGCTGATCATGCCGTTTTTAACTGTTTTTGACCAGTACCATCCGTATCTCAGATGGGTCGTTATTGCGTTTATTCCGATCGTTTCTTTCTCTTCGATTACGAGAGGGTTTTTCATGGGGAAAAATCAGATGGGGAAAATCGCTACGTATAATTTTTTGCGAAAGCTCGTTCAGCTTTTATTTCTTGTATTTCTATACCAATTTTTCCAATTTGACACTAAGACTTCCGTATTCATTGCTTTTTGTACACTGATTGGCAGTGAGGTTGTTGTCTTTTTATACTTGCTTCATATGTTTATTATTCAGTTTCAGCAAGTAAAAAAGGAGCCTAGTGAAAGGATGAGTGGAAAGACGGTGCGACACAGTTTAATGGCTGTATCGATTCCAACGACCGCGATGAGAGTATTTCATGCGCTGACACATGCGATCGAACCATTCTTAATCAAAGCTGCCCTTTTACAAGCAGGGGTGAGCGGGGGTGTCGCCACTGAGCATTTTGGCATGCTTGCCGGAATCGCGATGACGATTGGCTTCTTCCCGGCATTCATTGCGCATTCGTTTTTAATTATGTTAATTCCGACAGTTTCCAAAGCGTATGCAGATAAAGATAATCAAAAATTACAGATTCTTCTCCAGCAAGTGTTTAAAGTGACAATTTTGTATGGGATTCCCGCTGTTACGCTCTTCTATTTTTTTGCAGAGCCGATCACGAGGACATTTTTTCATTCACCAGATGCAGCAGTATATTTACAAATGCTTTGGCCATTTTTCCTGCTGCATTATTTCATTATTCCGATGCAAGCCTTTTTAATCGGTATTGGTCTAATGAAGGAAGCTCTTTACCATTTTGTCTGGTCGACAGTCGTTTCATTCTCAGTTATTTATGTCCTCGGATCGTTGCATACCTTTCAGATGGATGGGGTAATTATAGGGATGAATGCAGGAGCTGTCGTCTTGTACCTAATGCATTACTTGACCATATGTAAAAAAATCGGTGTAACGATTTTACTAGCTCCTATAAAAAGATTTCATTAATAGAATGGAAGATTTATTTTTTAAAAGCTGTAGGGATTCAGCCAGAAATATTCGTCTATTAATGTGAGCGATGAAATTTTTAAGGAGAAATATAAAATGAAGATCTGTAAAAACAAACAATCAATGGAGCAATATTTTGAAACCTGTATTCTAGAACATGGCAAATCCTTGTTTAATTATATTTATTCATTAGTAAGACATAAGGAGCTAGCTGAGGATTTGTATCAGGAGGTACTAATTTCCGCCTATTTAGCATTGCCTTCCTTTGAAGAAAGAGCGAAGGTGAAAAATTGGTTATTTAAGATAGCAGTGAACAAATGTCGGGATTATTGGCGGAAGGAGAAATCAGCCAATCGGTTTTGGGAGGAAAAGGTTTACCTGTATGCAGAAGATTCGAACGTGATTGAACAGCCAGAGGAATTGATTCTCAACAAATGCAGTCAGGAGGAGATGGTTGTTACGCTTCAAGATCTTCCGAAAATGTACAGGGAGCCTTTACTTTTATTCTATTATCATAACCAAACATTAATGGAGATTAGCAATTTGACAAGTTTGCCCATATCTACAGTTAAAACTCGAATGAGACGTGCGAAGGACCGATTACGTCCGAAGGTAAAGGAACTAGTAGCAAATGGATGATGTAAAGAGCAGCCGAATGGCTGCTCTGATGGATTCCTAAATAGATTGATTGATCCCGTATTTTTTGGCTCTATATTCGCTGTCTTTTCTTCTGTTTTTTCGGATGTCTGCACGTTCTTTTGCAGAATCATACAAGCTTTTTTCTTCTTCGGTTTCTGGGATGACAGAAGGAACGGGTGTAGGCTTTCCATTTTCATCAATGGCTACCATTGTCAGGAATGACATGGCACAAATATTTCTTTCTCCAGACAGTAAATCCTCGGCAATGACTTTCACAAATATCTCCATAGATGATCTCCCTGTATAGGTCACAAATGCCTCTAAACAAACAGAGTTCCCTTGATAAATTGGGTGCAGGAAATCTACTGAATCGGTAGAAGCAGTAACAACATTTTTTCGTGCATGACGCATAGCCGATATTCCGGCAACATCATCGATATATGCCATCAATTTACCGCCAAATAATGTACCGTAAGCATTTGTATCTGGAGGCAACACAATACTTGTCTTAACCACAAAGGATTCTTTGCATTTTTTTGATTCGTTCATCGTAATCCTCCTTGTATTGGAAAAATGATTTATTTCTCGTCAATATAACATATCAGAGATTTAGAGGGAAATTTATTTTGGAAAATTTACAAAAACATAAAAGTGCTCATACGAGTTTAAATAGATAATGTTAATGAGTGAATATTCATTCAAATAAAGGGATTGATACCCTAATCGTTGAATTTTAAAGTGAAACAAAAAGATAATGAAAGCTGAGGGGGAAAAGGAAATGTCAGTTATTATGGAACTTAAGGATTTAGCGAAAAAAATGAATGAAAATCCGGTGCATATTGAGAATGAAAAGGATCGTGTTTTTCAGGTGAATTTAGATGATGGCAGCACGCTTCAAATTGTTCTAAAGGACGGACGAATCGAAATTGCAGAAGGGACTCCATTTGAATCGGAAGTGAAGCTGAGCCTTTCTGATAAAAACTTTTCTAAACTGTTAAAGGATGAGTTAAATACAACGATGGCATTCATGACTGGCGGCTTAAAGGTGGATGGAAAAATTGGGCTTGCTTTGAAGCTGCAGGAGATTGTAAAGAAGTATCAATAATTGTCTGATAAATTAATAGATTTGGATGATAAAGGATGAAATCTGGTCTGATATACATAAACTAATTGGCTGATAAATGTAAAAACTAATCGGTACTAATAATAAAATAGCGAAAGACCCAGTCCATTTGCCTGGGTCTTTCGCTAATGTTAAAGAAACAACAACATATGGTCTTCATCATAATAGATATCTTCAATTTTCATCGCTTTTTTATCTTTTCCAAATACCTCAAAACCAAAGGATGAATACAGCCTCTTGGCCGGTTCATTTGTTGATTCGACGGCTAAGTAGATTTGTTCAATCCCTTCAATCCCTTTTGCTTTCTCAAGTGCAGCTGAGATTAATGCCTTTCCAACGCCCTTTCTCCGAGATTCATCTGAAACATACATTGCGACAATCAAAGCCCGATGCTTTAATTTAAGCTTTGTTTCTCTTAGCAAAGTCACGGAACCGGTAAGCTTTTCTTCCTTAAAAGCACCAAAAGTAAATGATTCCTCGGATTGAAATCTTTCTCCATAAAAAGCTGCTGATCGATCCTTTTCCTCCTTGTAACTTGACGCAAAGGCTGAAGGGTGTTTCTGCAAAGCCACTAATCTCATTTTTCTATATGCGTCAGAATCATTCGGTGTTAAAAGTCTAATATTCATCAGATTCCCCTCCTTGCAAATTGTTCTTCAATTCTACCATTTTTAAACAAATTTTAAACAAAGACAATCATAATTTTAACCTTTACATTTTATGATTATATTAAAATAATCGATTGGGGTTGAGTATTTGAGTATTCAAGATGGGAAAAAGCGTATGAAAAGGCTTGTTTTACTTTCACTTGCTTTTATAATAACAAGCTTTACTGGTATGACAGAACTAAAAGTGGCGTCGGCAGCGGGAGGCGAAGGGAAACAGCAATCAGCGTATGTAACAACTAGCGAATCTGTGCGTACATCCATGGAAGCACTTCAGGATTGGAAAAAGTGGACAACAGATCATGCATATAGTCTTTCTAGCATTCAGCCTGAAACAGCGGTGAATGGAAAGATTCCTGCAGATCGATTCAAAGATTTAGAAATGCTAAAGCCTTTACTGCACGACAAACGCATTGTTTTCTTGGGGGAAAGCTCACATGGGGTGGCTGAGTTTAACTTGGCAAAGACAAGATTGATTCAATTTTTGCATGAAGAAATGGGATATAATGTTCTTGCCTTTGAAAGTGGTATAAGTAATTCAATGAATGTTCAAGGGAAAATCAGCCATTTATCTGCAGAGCAGGCGATGAAGGGCTCCATTTTTGGTGTTTGGTGGGCACAAGAGACGCTGCCTCTTTTTGATTACATAAAAACTACCCGGAACACGGATCAGCCGTTACTTTTAGCAGGATTTGATATTCAACAGCAGGGACAATTTATCGATACAAGCTGGCTTAAAGATGAAAAAATGGCAAAACAGTTGGCAGAAGCCGAAAAACAGCTTATGAATTGGGGAGGAAGCAAAGATTTAAAGGGATATCAGAAAGCAAAATCAGGACTGATTCAAACCTATGAACAAGTACTATCACAGGTGAAGCAGAAGGAAAGTGCGTTAAGGACAGCTTATCCTGACGAACCACAAATTGTAAAATTGATAGAAAGGGCTTTAAAGGAAAGGATTAGAGTTGTTAAAGAATATGTGGAAATCAATATAAAATCTAATATTGAGATGGAAAACTATGATCCAACATCATTTTTGAAATCCATGGAGTGGCGGGATCAAGCAATGTTAGCAAATTTAATATGGCTGGCAACCGAAGTCTATCCGAATGAAAAATTTATTGTTTGGGGACATAATGATCATATTCGCAAGTCGCATTCAGAAGTACAGGGCTCGCCGTACCCAGTCAAGCTAATGGGAGAGCTTTTACCTGTCGAATTTAAAAAATATAGCTATGTGTTAGGATTGTACATGGCAAGTGGGGAAACGGCAGACAATATGCGTAATCCAATGAGTGTTCTCCCTGTAAAAAGCGGTTCGATTGAAGATTTATTAGAAAGCAAGCAAAGCCCATATACCTTTATTGATATGAGATATCGCCAAAATGAGCGGGGGAGTTCATGGATGTTTGAACCGCGTTTTGCATATAGCTGGGGGTTTATGGAGGAAAGTTTTGTCCCTAGAGACCAATATGATGGACTTCTTTTAATTAATAAAGTTAAAGCACCAACTTATATTAAATAAATTATTGTGAATAAGAATAGAGAAGCTCCTTTGGTTAAGGGGCTTTTTATAATACAAGTTGGCTCTTGTTGGATGTCAGCTTTTAAAGCTCTTCATTATGGGTATGATATATACATTAACCTCTTAATTTTATTTTTTTCTATGTGGAGGAGACGGAATGAGAAAACGCCGGGTTGAATTTTTAATTGCTTTTATATTAGCTTTTTCTCTTTCGCTGATATTATTATCCAATCTAAGCCTCGCAGCAAAGACATGGATTTTGATCCTATACATTACAGCAATTATGATTAGTATTTATTCATTAATGCTGGAAAATCGGTCCCCTCAGCATACACTTCTGTGGATATATGTTCTTGTGTTTTTTCCTTTGCTTGGATACTTGTTCTATTTGTTTTCAGGGCAATTATATTTAAAGGGCTATCTGTTTAGAAGCAAGAGAAAGAAGGATAGAGAAGAATGGAAAAGGCTCCTTCAACAGGACGAATCTCCAGATTTAGCTTTTTTACAAGATGGGCAGCTTTCCTTTGCAAAATTTGCAAACCATCGATCACCCACCCCTATAAGCACTGCATCTCGATCGTATGTCCTAAAGAATGGGGAGGAGACTTTTTCAGAGATTAAAGAAAGGCTGAAAGAGGCTGAACAGTACATTCATATTGAATATTATATTTTTCGCACGGATCGGCTGGGAAAGGAAATTATTAACATCCTCATCGAAAAAGCAAAGCAAGGAGTCGAGGTATTATTCATTTTTGATGCAGCTGGCAGCCGAAAGATTGCGGTGGAAGACATTCAATTGATGGAGGAAGCAGGGGTAAAGGTACAAATATTCTCTCCATTGAAATATGGATTCTTTAATCAAAAATTAAACTTTCGCAATCACAGAAAAATAATTATTGTCGATGGGAAGATTGGATTTGTTGGCGGACTGAATGTTGGGATAGAGTATCTTGGTGAAGATGAGAAAATCGGATTTTGGCGGGACACGCATATGAAGTTAACTGGGGAGGCAGTGTATTCTCTTCACACAGCTTTGTTGTTAGATTGGGAATATGTCAGTGGAGAAAGCGTCTTGAAAAAATACCCTAAAATGAAACCAGCAATAGATGAATCCGTCCTTGATGGAGCTGTACAAGTTGTGGCCAGCGGACCAGATACGCAGCAAGGTCTCATGTGTGATTTTTACTTTGCGATGATCGCTAGTGCAGAAAAGTCTATTTGGATCGCAACACCATATTTTATCCCAGATGAGGCTATCCGAACGGCTTTAAGAATAGCAGCTGCAAAAGGAGTAGAAGTAAGAATTATGGTGCCTGATGTTAATGACGGATTTTTGACTCAATATGCGAGTCGATCTTATTTTCCAGAATTGCTGAGAACAGGTGCAGAAATCTATTCCTATAAAAAGGGATTTCTCCATCAAAAAATTATCATTGTTGATGGGAATTTAGCCTCACTTGGAACAGCAAATATGGACATGCGCAGTTTTCATTTGAATTTCGAAGTGAACGTCTTCTTATATGGCACAAGCTCCATTCGTGAGCTTGTTGCTCATTACGAACAAGATATGGAAGATAGTGAGAAAATTAGTCCTGTTCAATATTATAAGAGAGGATTTGCTGAAAGATCTAAAGAATCCTTTGCCCGCCTATTTTCGGGTGTACTGTGAGCAGCTCCAATAATATGGAGCTGTTTTTATTAGTAAAAAAAGGAATTAACCTGTATAATTTGAATAGTTAGAAAAAAACAACTAATTATAAGGAGGGACCTTATGCTAGCGAAATCGGTAATTGAGGACGTTCTTACTGCGGCATTAGCAACGGGGGGAGACTTTTCCGAAGTCTTTCTTGAGGACCGTTATACGAATAATCTGACTCTGCAAGGGGGAAAGATTGAAAATAGCTTATCAGGCAGAGATTTCGGGATTGGCATTCGTGTATTTAAGGGTCTTCAAAGCGTGTACACCTACACAACGGATGGTTCAAAGGAGGGCTTACTAAAGGCAGCAAGAAATGCAGCCCATGCGATCTCTGGTGAGACTATCATTCATCCTGAGCCATTAAAAAAAGAAATAATTACTTGTGCCCATCCGATTGCGATAAACCCTAGAGAAACAGAGAAAACTCGAAAAGTGAATGTAATGAAGAAGGCATACGAGATTGCCAAAAACTATCATTCTAGCATTCAGCAAGTGCTTGTACGTTACTTAGACGAAGAGCAAAATGTTCTAATTGCGAATAGTGAAGGTAAATTTATTGAAGATAAAAGGGTAAGAAGCAGGCTGGCGATTCAATCAATTGCTTCTGATGGCAAACAAATGCAGCCTGGCTTTTATGGTCCGGGTGCTCATAAGGGATTTGAGTTTTTTGAGAACTTAAACCTGGAGCATTATGCAAATGAAGCCTCAAGGATTGCTGTAACGATGCTTGGTGCTGATCCTTGTCCGAGCGGGAAATTCCCAGTTATTATCGATAATGAGTTCGGTGGAGTTATTTTTCATGAGGCATGCGGTCACGGACTTGAAGCAACATCTGTTGCTAAGAACAATTCTGTTTTTGCGAATCGAATTGGTGAAAAAGTGGCCTCGGACGTTGTTACATATATTGATGATGGCACAATTGCAAATGAGTGGGGATCAATCACTATCGATGATGAAGGAGAAAAGGCCCGCAAAAATGTATTAATTGAAAATGGAATCTTGAAGGGGTATTTAATCGATAAATTTAATAGCCGCAGAATGGGAATGGAGTCGACAGGGTCAGGAAGACGACAGTCCTACCGATTTGCACCTACTTCGAGAATGACGAACACGTACATTGCGGAAGGAAAGTCGACACCTGAAGAAATTATCTCCAATACCGAGCATGGCATCTATACAAAATATATGGGTGGCGGTTCCGTCAATCCGGCAACAGGGGATTATAACTTTGCTGTAATGGAAGCTTATCTTGTAAAGGATGGGAAGATCGGAAAGCCGCTTAAAGGAGCAACTCTTGTTGGGAATGGCGCCGAAACATTACAACTCGTTGATATGGTTGGAAATAATTTAGGACATGGTGCGGGTATGTGCGGCTCGTTAAGTGGAAGCATTCCTGTAAATGTAGGTCAGCCGATGATTCGAGTCAGTGAAATGACCGTGGGCGGAAGTAAGGAGGGGGAGTAGAGTGAATATCCAAGAATTTCAGCAGAAGCTTTTTGGTATGGGCGAGAAGCAGGGCTTTACGGATATGGAGCTTTATTTTGAACGCGAGGAAAAGTTTAAATGTGGATTGTTTAAGGGTGAAATTGACTCCTACGAAACTTCTGAAATTGCTGGGGGTTCATTCCGTGGGCTTTTCAATGGGAAAATGGGCTATGCTTTTACAGAGAAATTAGATGAGGATTCCGTCTTATATCTCGTTGAAAATGCGAAGGAAAATGCGCAATTGATTGAGGAAGAAATTCAAGAGGAGATTTTCGGAGGCAGTGAGGAATATCAAGCAGGCAGCTTCTACTCTACTGAACTTGCAAAAGTGACCGTTCCGAAAAAAATTGAGCTCCTAAAAGAAATAGAAAAGCATATATATGCTTATGATAAAAGAGTTACAGGCACTAATTACTTTATTCTAGAAAGTGCTGAATCAGAAAGATACATTAGTAATAATAAAGGTCTTTCTCTTGATGAGAAGCAGAATTATATTGGGATGTTTATTTCTGTTGTAGTTAAGCAGGGGGATGAGACGAAAACAGGTGCTTACGTGAAGGCAACCAAGGATTTCTCTTCCTTTGTTCCAAAAGAGATTGCTAAGTATGCAGTGGAGGAAGCTCTCTCAAAGCTGAATGCAAAAACGGCAGAGAGTAAATACTATCCTGTATTATTGCGCAACGATGCAGCGGGGGACCTTTTCCAAACTTTTTCAGAGATTTTTTCAGCTGAGAACGCACAGAAGGGAAGATCGTTGTTAAAGGGGAAGGAAGGAGAAACGATTGCTGCTTCAGCACTTCAAATGGTTGATGATCCATTTTTAGAAGACGGTCTATTAAGCAGAAGCTTTGACAGTGAAGGTTTCGCAACAATGAAAAAAGCAATTGTAAAGGATGGCAAGCTTGTTACACTGCTTCATAATCGGAAAACAGCAGGCATTGCTGGAATAGAGTCAACAGGAAATGCGTATAAAGGTTCTTATAAAGGCAGCTTAACTGTGTCTCCATCGAATTTATATGTGGTGCCGTCAAAAAAGAGCCTTGAGGAGCTCACAGCTTCGGTTGATGAAGGGATACTCATTACAGATTTAGCAGGCTTGCACTCTGGTGCAGACACAGTGTCAGGTGACTTTTCACTAGCAGCTAACGGCTTTTTTGTAAAGGATGGGAAAGTTCAAAACACAGTGAAGCAAATGACGATTGCTGGAAACTTCTTTGAATTATTAAAAAATATTGAAGCGATCGGTTCCGATTTAGAGTTCTCGATGTCCAATGTCGGTTCCCCATCCTTGCTGATTAAGGAATTGGCTGTAACCGTGGAATAGGTTGGTTGATAGGGCATATCACTATAAAGTGGTGTGCCCTCTTTTGTTTGTTCACAGGAATGATTTGTGTTTCAATAGATTCAGAAAAGAAATTTTGGGGTTCATTGTGAAAATTATCGCTGCCCTTCCCTATATGGTTGTGTCACGTTCGATCGATTGGAATAAACAGCATTTTATGGAAAGAGAAGAAAAATTGATACTAGCAGAGGATAAAATTACTTCCCATATAAATGAATTTTCTCTTGAAGAAATATGGGATATTTCCTTTAAGGCTTCTAGTTCTGGATATGGATTTTTTTACCTTCATACAAACCAGGGGTTATTTTCCTATCGTGTTAAAGCAGAACCGTCCGAATTTATGAATAAGTATCAGGAAATGAAAAAACGGGTAGAAAAGTATGATTAACTTTTTTACCCGTTATTTATTTTATTTGGTTCATTTGCACATGCGTTTCTTGAAGAAAGTTCAACGAGTATTCTACCTTTTTTATATGAAGTTTTTATATTATATCTGGAACGTTAAAAAGAATAAAGAAATCAGACTTAGGAAATAACACCAATAAAAAAAGCAGGAGTCACCCTCCTGCTTAGTCTCTGCTTCCAAGAATACCGAAAATACGTAAAATATTAATGAACAAGTTAATAAAGTCTAGATATAGATTAAGAGCCATTAAAGGAACTTCTTCAGCTGATACCCCATAATGCTTCATACGGTTAAAATCATACAATACATATCCGCTAAATACGAGTACGCCAATGAAAGAGAAAGCAAGCATTCCTGTAGAGCTTAAAGGCCAAAATAGGCTAAAGATTGAAATGGCAATCAGTGCTAATAGCGCGGCCATTAACATTCCGCCTAAGAAGGATAAATCACGCTTAGTAGTTGAAGCGTATATCGCAAGCCCGGTAAATACCGTTGTTGTGGTTGCAAGCGCAAGTAAAACCGGATTTGGGCCAATTGTAGCTAAGTAATGTGAAACAATTGGATACGTGGTGATACCTGAAATAAATGTGAACGCAAAAAGGAATGAATAAGACATTGCTTTTTTACGACGGATAATAAACGCGAATACAAGCATGCCAATTTCAAGAATCATGAGCGGCAAAAACATTGCGGGTGGAACAAGAACACCTGCCATTGTTCCTGCGAATGCGATTGCCAATGAGATCGCAAATGTTCTCAAAACAGAAGGCAAATATGGATTAGTTGTTTGTTGTGCATACATATTTTCATTTCTCCTCATATTAATTTAACTATAGTTTATATACGGTTATTCTTAAAGATGGTTTCAAAAAAGTTATTTTTCTTTTAATAAATCTCTTATTTCCGTTAAAAGCTCCTCTTTCTTGTCCACTTTCGGTGAAGGTTGTACTTCTTCTTCTTTCTTCTTAAATCGTCTATTAATGATTCTTACAAAGATAAATATAGAGAAAGCAATAATAAGGAAGTCAACAATTGTCTGAATAAATGCTCCGTATTTTACTTCCGCTTTTCCTACGGGAATAGCAAGCGAGGAGAAGTCAATCCCGCCACCAATAAGCACTCCTACTAGCGGCATAATAATATCATCGACGAGCGAGGAAACTATTTTACCAAAGGCTGCTCCGATGATGACACCTATGGCAAGATCCAGAACATTTCCTCTCAATGCAAACTTTTTAAACTCATTCCACATGGATTAATAGCACCTTTCCTTAAAAAATTATCGTAATTATACTACGTGTGGGTGAAGGAAGCCAGTTGAAAAGGACTTAATTTTAAAATTTGGAAATTCCTGCAAGACGATATTGTGTGAAAAATGACTTAGAATGAAAGAATTTGTGGTGAATGTTTGGTATGATGTAATCATTAATATGAATATTCAGATATTTATTTCTTTTATATTTTTTGACTATGAAATATTTAGAGGTTTCTTTACAATACTAAAAAAAGAAAACTTTAGGAGGATGAAATGGATATTAACAAACAGCGGAAAGATCCTCGATTTAAAATTGCTGTTAAGGAAGCTTGGATCGGGATTGGACTTGTACTTTTTAATTTTGCTTGGTGGTTCGGCTTTGCGTATGGACCTCTTGGATCTGGGAGTGTGGAAAGCTACCATTTTATTTTTGGGTTGCCTGCTTGGTTTTTTTACAGCTGTGTAGCAGGATTCATAGTTATGTCAGTGCTTGTTGTTTTAGCTGTTAAGCTATTTTTTAAAGAAGTTTCTTTCGATGATGAAGCAGAAGGGGAGGCCGAACCAAAATGAATTGGCAAGTGGTTACCCCATTAATTATTTTCTTAGTCCTTATTTTTATTATAGGCTTTTGGGCAAGCAAACAAATGAATTCCTCCAATTCCTTTCTTCAGGAATACTTTCTTGGGGGAAGGGAGCTTGGCGGATTTATTTTAGCTATGACAATGATGGCGACATATGGGAGTGCAAGCAGTTTTATTGGCGGTCCTGGTGTGGCTTATACACAAGGGCTTGGCTGGGTATTGCTGGCCATGTCACAAGTTGTAACGGGATATTTTGTCCTCATGGTCCTTGGGAAAAAATTTGCAATCATGGCAAGAAGATATCAGGCAGTTACCTTAATTGACTTTTTAAAGGAACGTTATAAAAGCAAGTGGGTCGTATGGCTGTCCGCTTTTAGTATAATTATCTTTTTATTTTCAGCCATGGCAGCCCAATGGGTCGGTGGAGCAAGACTAATCGAGTCATTAACTGGTTTAAGTTATATTTCGGCTTTATTTATATTTGCCATTTCAGTTATGGTTTATGTTGTCATTGGCGGATTTCGAGCAGTTGCCTTAACCGATGCTGTTCAAGGTGCAATCATGTTTATTGGTACTCTTATTCTCCTAATCGCTGTTATTATTGCAGGTGGTGGAATTCCAAAGATCATAAGCGATTTGGCAGCTGAAAATCCGAATTTAATTACTCCTTATGGATTTGATGGGGGGCTAACGCCGCTCTATGTTTCCTCGTTTTGGATTCTAGTTGGTGTTGGTGTTGTCGGTCTTCCGCAAGTAACAGTTCGTGCCATGTCTTATAAAAACTCAAAAGCGATGCATCGGGCGATTATAATTGGAACCATTGTTGTAGGATTTATCATGCTAGGTATGCACTTAATTGGCGTTTTTGCCCGTCCCATTCTGCCAGGTATAGAGGTTGGAGATACAGTTATGCCGTTAATTGCCCTAAAAGTATTGCCTCCATGGCTTGCTGGAGTTGTCTTGGCAGCTCCGATGGCAGCGATCATGTCAACGGTAGATTCTCTTCTGCTTCTTGTAAGCTCTGCAGTTGTAAAAGATGTATATATTAACTACATAAGACCAAATGCAAGTGAAGGAACCATCAAAAAAATGAGCTTTAGTGTAACCACTGTGTTAGGAATCCTTGTTTTCTTGATGGCAATTAGTCCGCCAGATTTACTTATATGGTTAAATTTATTTTCGTTTGGCGGTTTGGAGGCAGCCTTTATTTGGCCCGTTGTTCTTGGGCTATATTGGCAAAAGGGAAATAAATTTGGGGCAATTACATCAATGCTGATTGGTACGGGTTCCTATATTATTATTCACCTTTATTGTCCAAATCCCTTCGGTATGCATACGGTTACCCTTCCGATTGTTTTATCATTCATTGCATTTATTGCGGTTAGTTTAATAACTGGGAAAAAGGATACAAATCAAGTAAGCCTTTTATCCTGAGAAAGAAAGAGTGTGAAATCTATTGTGATTTTGCGCTCTTTTTTAGTTCATTTTTGAAAATTGGGAGATTTGTAGAATCCTTTTTCTTTTGTTACACTCTTAACATAGTGATTGACATACTAGGGAGAATTAAATGAAAAATTATATATATATACTATCTTTATTAATGCTGGCCGGCATGGCAGCTTGTTCACAGAAACTAGATACAACTATTAAAA
The DNA here is from genome assembly GCF_001420595.1 of Cytobacillus solani. GTDB lineage: Bacteria > Bacillota > Bacilli > Bacillales > Cytobacillaceae > Cytobacillus > Cytobacillus solani. The sequence continues at coordinate 553,185 of NZ_LJIX01000006.1, forward strand.
TAGAAAATATTGATATAAAAAAAGATAATCAACAATCAAGTGATAAAAAACTAGCAGTGTTGACAGAAGGAAAAGAAAAGAAGGAAACAATATGGCTAAAGGAAAAAGCACTCTATCAATTTGAAGCAGTTGCAGACGAATTTGAATACACTGTCTTTATCTTTGCCGATGATGAGAAAAGCCGATTGAATGAGGCTCCTTCGGATAGTGCCAATAAAGGGGAACAATTATATACAGGTCATTATTCCATGTATTTGGCAGAAAAGGATTCAACGGTCGCGTATAAACAGGGAGTGTTGGAGCAAAAAGGAGAATTAACCTTTAGCTCATCTGCTGTCCAGGCTTATCCATTAATTTTAGGGGAAAATACGATTATTGCAGTCATTGACTCTGAATCGCACCCCAAATTCTATTTTATAAATGATGGAGAAATAAAAGAAGTTCAACAAAATGAGAGCATACTGCCAATTGTTGGTACCAAAGTGAAAGCAATCAATCAGAAGTTCATTCAAACCGCCCATTTAGTTGATGGGGAAGATTGGATATACACGACGTGGGGATTTGATAAAGAATCAATGATTTTATTTAAGCATGATGAAACACTTGTGGAAGGTCAAGAAGGAGAGAAGTGGTACAAGCTATGGAGTGAAAAAAGTGAATACTTTTTTCCATTCTTAAATATAGAACTTACTAGTGAAGTACTTGAAAAAGCAAAGCAAGGAATTCCTTTAGGGAGTCCATATCCAATTGGAACGAGCATTTCAAATATAAAAAAATCAGATCCACATTATTTTGATGAGGGAATAGATGTGGATGGGATTCCATACGTATTATATCCTGAAATCACCTATTATTTTGAAGAGGCTACAGGCATCGTTAACGCTGTATCCATTCCAGGGGAACGTCTGAAAACAACTTTGACGAATGTAAAAAAAATGTTTGGAACCCCAGATCAAGAGATGAAGAAGAATGAAGGAGAACTGGCTGTTTATCTAGCAGAAAATTACAGTATTGAAATTTTGACAGATAAAGATGGGAAAGTTGAACGGATGTATTTGCGAAAAAAATAGAAGATCATGCGGAGATATTCCGCATGACCTTATGTGTGCCTATTAAAATGCCCAATCCCCATTACGGAAAACAGGTTCAGAAGTGCTATCAGCTGTAATGCCATCGATATCCATTTCTGCAGAGCCAATCATGAAGTCGACATGTGTTAAGCTCTCGTTTAACCCATGTTCTTTTAGTTCATCACTGGACATTTGCTTGCCGCCTTCTAAACAAAATGCATACGCACTGCCGATAGCAAGGTGGTTGGAAGCATTTTCGTCAAATAATGTGTTATAGAATAAAAGGTTGGATTGAGAGATTGGCGAGTTGAAAGGGACAAGCGCCACTTCTCCAAGATAATGTGAGCCTTCGTCTGTTTCGACAAGCTGTTTAAGGATTTCTTCGCCTTCTTCTGCTTTCACATCAACAATGCGGCCATTTTCAAAAGTAAGGGTAAAATGATCAATAATATTGCCTCCGTAGCTTAGAGGCTTCGTGCTTGATACTGTTCCGTTTACACCTGTTCTTAAAGGAACGGTAAATACTTCCTCTGTCGGCATGTTTGCCATAAATTCATGGCCCTTTTCGTTGATGCTTCCGGCACCACACCATAGGTGCTTTTCAGGGAGCTCAATTGTTAAGTCTGTTCCTGGTGCTGTATAGTGAAGTTTCTTATAGCGTTTATTGTTTAAATAATTTACTTTTTCATGAAGGGTTTCATCATGATTTTTCCATGCTTGAACTGGATTTTCAACATTTGTATGAGTTGCTTTAAAGATTGCATCCCACAGCAATTGAACTCTTTCCTCTGAAGGTGCATCAGGGAAGACTTTGTCAGCCCATGCAGGAGATGGAGCAGCGATAACTGTCCAGCTGACTTTGTCAGCCATCATCATTTTTCTGTATTTTGATAATGCTTTCCCTGCTGCTTTTTGGAAGTTCGCAATGCGTTCGGGATTAATTCCTTTAAACAAGTCTGGGCTTGCAGAAACGACTGACATGAATGCTGCTCCATTTTCAGCAAGTTCTTCAACTTCTTTCGCACGCCATTCTGGATATTCAGTGAAAGCCTCATCAGGTGCAAGCTCGTATTTCGTGCGGGAAACAGCATCATCGCTCCAGTTAACAACTACATTATGCGCACCAGCTTCATACGCTTTTTTAACGATAAGACGGACGAACTCAGCTGCATCAAGTGTCGTGTTAACGACAAGTGTTTGCCCTTTTTGAACATTTACACCAACTTTTACTGCAAGCTCAGCATATTTTTCTAAGTTTTTTTGAAAGTCATTCATTATGTAATCTCCTTTTTCAGAATCTTCATTAACATTGTAGCGTTTTTATTGTAAAAAAGAAACTTCGAATGATTTAAATGTTCCTGTTTTATACTATTTAGGTATGTTTATGAATTATTACGGTCAATTATTAAATTTTATGGTCACTATATATCATGCTCGGTTAAAAAAAGGAATCCTTACACAGATTCCTTTTTCACCTTTAAATTTTTAGGCTTTTCAGCAATCGCAAACATGACCCAATATAAGAAAGCACTTAAAACAGCAAGTGCAGCTAAGATGATGAATGTCCAGTCATAGCCAATCCACACGGTTAATGGGATAGAAATGGGTGCAATGGTTTTGCCAATCGTAAAACGAAGGCTTGCGGCTGCAAAATATTGTCCCCTCATATGATCTGGGGCAATCTTTGAAACAAAGCTTTGCTGAATGCCTGCTGCCATTAATTCACCAAGAGTAAAGAGTACCATTGCAAAAATTAATCCCCAAATCCAATTGGTTTGGCCCATCATGAAGATGGCTACTGCGTAGGCTAAAGAAGATAAAATAAATACATTTCTCTCTCTATATTTCATCATCATTTTTGTAACGACTACTGTAAACAACGCAACTAAAAAGCCATTTTCAGAAAGCAGGATGCCAAAGGCCTGTTCCCCATGAACCTTAAATGACCAATCGCCAAATTGGATCAATGTCTGATTTTGAACGTATTCCTTCATATAGACTGGGAGCAGCAGATCAAGCTGCATAAATGTCTGGGCTGCTAAAACACCAGCTATGATGAAAAGCAGAAACGTTTTATCCCGAAAGATAATGCCGTAATCCTTCATTTGATCGATTAAAACAGTGTACCATTTCTTATTTTCTTGGGAGATTCCAGTGTGTTCCGGTACTGTTTCCCTTGTCATTTTGGCAAGGAGGCCTGAAAGCACCATACAGATAATCCCTGCGGCAAGGAGCAGCTGATAGCGATAATCTGTATAAAAAATTGCTCCCAAAATCGGACCAACGACAACTGCTATATTAATAGATGTATAGAATATTGCGAATACATGGCTGCGTTCCTTTTCCTCAACAACATCAGCTACCATTGCTTGGCTCGCTGGCCAATAGAATGAGCTGAAGACACCGACAAGTGCAAAGCAGATAAACCCAATCCATGGGGAGTTTAGCCATGGAGAACTAGCTAGGGCAAAAACAAGATAGCATATCCCCTGCCCGAAAGATGATAGAACCATCATCGTTTTACGCCCAAAGCGATCAGCGAAATAACCGCCCATTAAGTTAGCTAGTACTGAAAATACTTGTGAAAAAATAAGCATCAAGCCAGCTTTGTCTTTTCCAAATTCACCTGCAAAATAAATGGTTAAAAACGGAAAGAACATCCAAAAGGCAATATTTAAAGCGGCTTCCCCAAATAATCGAACCTTTAAATTTGAATCCCAATCTCTAATTCTCATGCTGTTTCCTCAATTTCCATTTTAGAATAACGCTATCATACTACCAATTTTGAGGAAAAAACAAGAAATATTTGAAAAAAGCGAGGAATCAAAACATTCAATTTGGGTGAAAGTTAATTAGTACACAAAGAACATAAGTACAGTAGTTAAGATCCCAACCCAAATACTTAATAAAATACAGTAACCCATAATATGACGAATATGAAGGCCAACTACTGCCAAAATTGGCAAAGCCCAGAAAGGTTGAATTAAATTTGTCCAAGCATCCCCCCACCCAACAGCCATGGCAGTAATCGCGGGATCGACACCAAGCTGGATGCCTGCTGGAACCTGAAGCGGTCCTTGAAGCGCCCATTGACCCCCGCCAGAAGGAGCTAGAATGTTAACCAGACCTGCTGTCCAATAAGTAAAGATATCAAATGTATCTTTACTCGCAACAGAAGCCATTCCATTAATAATGGACTCTGCCAGTCCTGAACTGCCAAGTACAGCGATAATCCCTGCATAAAAAGGAAATTGAAGGATAATAGGGGATATCGCTGTGCCTGCCTCTTTAAACGCTTTTGCATATTGTCCGAGTGATTTATGAAGGATAAGTCCAAGTGATAAAAAGAGAATATTGATGATATTTAAATCGAGGTCTCTGCCATTAATAAATTCATAAACAACATAAACCATTCCAATTAATCCGGTTATAATGCCTAAAAATGAAGTATTTTCTAATCGTTCTGCAGGAGTGTATTCTCCTTCATTGAGATTCTCAGTTTCTGCTTTTTTTGACTGAGAAGAATAGGAAATGATGCCTTTTTTAGGAGCCATAAGAACAATGAAAATAGGAAGTGTAATTAATAGTGCGAGGAAAATAATAATTGTGCCGGGATGAAAGATGGTTTCGGAAGTTGGAATGACTCCCATAACATCATTTTCTAGGAAGTGCCCTTTTGTTGCCACAGTCAACCCAATGGAACTAGATAAGCCTGCAGTATAAAGGGCAGTTGGTGTGTAGGCAGCTGCAACTAAAAGGGGGAAGTGTGCTTTATTATTTCTCTTGCCTAATTCGCGGGCAATTATGGCGCCAACAACAACAGCAAGTCCCCAGTTAATATAATAAGCACCAGCAGATACGAGAAAAGTCATGACATATGCTTGATTGGCCGTTTTTGCCTTAGATGCTAGAAACGATAGCATTTTTTCAACGATAGGCACAGAAGCGAGAGCCATTCCAGTCATTAATAATAGAACCATTTGCATGGTAAAAGATAGGTAAACCCAGAACCCATCACCAAATGATTTGAAAAGCTCGACAGGTTCAGATGGCTTCATAAAGAAACCAAGGACAAAAACAAGAAGGGTCATTAAAACAGCAATGACAAACGCATCAGGAAGATATCTTTCAGCGACCTTTGAAAAGCGGTCTGCAATTCTGTTTAACATTTTTTCACTCTCCTTCATTAGAATTAGTACATGCTATGAAAGGAGACGGGCTGTTTATGACAAAAAAAGAAAAAGAGCGAATACAGATCATTTAGTAGCTTAACTTCAATATGATAGAAATTCCTCACTACCTCCTTCAAAGAAACGTATAAATTCAGAATTACTGAATCCATCAAAGACGTATGCTATATTTAACTTACGGAAAATTTGAAAGGATGTTTTAAATATGGCAAAAAGTGTTGTAATTGCTGAAAAGCCTTCAGTTGCACGTGACATTGCACGTGTGCTGAATTGTAATAAAAAAGGAAATGGGTATCTTGAAGGTGATAAATATATCGTTACGTGGGCACTTGGTCATCTAGTCACATTAGCGGACCCAGAGAGCTACGATGTGAAATATAAAACATGGAATTTAGAAGATCTGCCTATGCTGCCTGAGCGTTTGAAATTGACGGTTATAAAACAGACTGGAAAACAGTTTCAAGCGGTTAAAAGTCAGTTGATTAGAAAGGATGTCAATGAAATCATCGTGGCTACAGATGCAGGGAGAGAGGGGGAATTAGTCGCTCGTTGGATTATTGATAAAGTAAAAGTAAATAAACCGATGAAGCGTCTATGGATCTCCTCTGTAACGGATAAAGCGATTAAGGCAGGCTTTGCTAACCTAAAACCAGGTAAAGCGTATGACAATTTATATGCTTCGGCTGTTGCACGTTCAGAGGCTGACTGGTATATCGGTTTGAATGCAACACGTGCACTCACAACTAGGTTCAATGCCCAGCTAAATTGCGGCCGTGTACAAACACCGACTGTTGCGATCATTGCTGCACGTGAGGATGAAATAAGAAACTTTAAGGCAAAAACCTATTTTGGCATTGAAGCGCAAACAACAAATCATTTAAAGCTGACTTGGCAGGATGCAAAAGGGAACAGCCGCAGCTTTGATAAAGAGAAAATCGATGGAATTGTAAAGAAACTAGGCAAGCAAAATGCCATTGTGACAGAAATGGAGAAAAAGCCGAAGAAATCTTATGCTCCAGCTCTTTACGACCTAACGGAACTACAGCGTGATGCAAATAAAATCTTTGGCTACTCGGCAAAGGAAACGTTAAATATTATGCAAAAGCTTTATGAGCAGCATAAAGTTTTAACTTATCCTCGTACGGATTCACGATATATTTCTTCAGACATCGTCGGAACGCTTTCTGAACGCCTGAAAGCATGTGGAATCGGAGAATATCGTTCATTGGTGAATAAAATTTTAAATAAACCGATAAAAGTTTCAAAATCATTTGTTGATGATAGCAAAGTATCTGATCACCATGCCATCATTCCAACAGAAAGCTATGTCAACTTCTCTGCCTTTACAGATAAAGAACGCAAAATTTATGAATTAGTTGTTAAACGATTTTTAGCTGTATTATTCCCAGCCTATGAGTATGAGCAATTAACCCTCCGTGCGAAAATCGGTGAGGAGTACTTCGCGGCTAGAGGAAAAACAATTTTATCGCTTGGCTGGAAGGAAGTCTATGAAAATCGCTTTGAAGATGATGAGGCAGCAGATGATTTAAAAGAACAGATTTTGCCCCGCATTGAAAAAGGCGATACATTAAATGTAAAGTTAATCGCACAAACTTCTGGTCAAACAAAGCCACCTGCACGTTTTAATGAGGCAACATTACTTTCGGCAATGGAAAATCCAACAAAGTATATGGAAACAGGAGATAAAAAATTAGCAGAAATGCTGAAATCTACTGGAGGATTAGGTACAGTTGCTACCCGTGCTGACATTATTGATAAGCTATTCAATTCATTCCTAATTGAAAAGCGCGGCAAAGATATACACATCACTTCTAAAGGCCGCCAATTATTGGATTTAGTGCCTGAAGAGCTAAAATCGCCTAGCTTAACAGCAGAGTGGGAGCAAAAGCTGGAAGCGATTGCCGCGGGCAAGCTGAAAAAAGAAGTGTTTATTGGCGAGATGAAAAGATATACGAAAGAAATTGTATCTGAAATCAAAGCAAGCAATAAAAAATACAAGCATGATAACATTTCCACAAAGAGTTGTCCGGACTGCGGAAAACCAATGCTTGAAGTAAATGGTAAAAAAGGCAAGATGCTTGTGTGCCAGGATCGAGAATGCGGACATCGAAAAAATGTTGCACGTGTCACAAACGCACGCTGCCCACAATGTAAGAAGAAGCTAGAGCTCCGAGGAGAAGGAGAAGGGCAAATTTTCGCATGTAAGTGTGGCTATCGTGAAAAACTATCGGCTTTTGAGACACGCCGTAAAAAAGAATCTAAGGGGAAAGTAGATAAACGTACTGTACAAAAGTATTTAAAGGAACAAAATAAACAAGAGGAACCGATTAATAATGCATTAGCAGAGGCGTTAAAGGGATTAAAATTTGATTAAAAAAGAGGGGAGGACCTCTCTTTTTTTATTTCAGCACTTTACTCTACTACCAATCTAATAATCTAACTTGTTAAAATTTTACAATTATTCATTGACAATTCATAAATTCTAAACGTAAAATTAATTATATTCGGAAAATTTTCGATTGGAATGATTGCTATGTCTTGTCAATTAATAGCTCGTTCATACAAAAAGGCTGTATTTCAAACGCTTGTTTGAAGTACAGCCTTTTCTTTATCTCACTAATGTATTGAGGAGGAAGGAAATGGTTATTTTATCTGGCAACACGTTAACTTTAGAGGAAGTTCAAAAGGTTTTATTCAATAATGAAAAGATTTCAGCATCTGAGGAAAGCATGGATGCTGTTAGAAAGAGTCATGATGCTGTAAAAAGAATCGTAAATGAAGAAAGAGTTGTATATGGAATTAATACTGGATTTGGAAAATTTAGTGATGTTCTCATTCATCCAAATGATGTGAACGATCTTCAGCTTAATCTTATTCGCTCTCATGCATGTGGAGTAGGAGAGCCATTCCCAGAACTTGTTTCTCGCGCCATGGTGCTTTTACGAGCAAATGCCTTACTTAAAGGATTTTCAGGTGCACGCCCAATTATTATTGAGCGTCTGCTTGATCTAGTGAATAAAGAGATTCATCCAGTGATTCCGCAGCAAGGTTCACTTGGTGCGAGTGGAGATCTGGCACCACTTTCCCATCTTGCACTCGTGTTAGTAGGAGAGGGAGAGGTTTTTTACAAGGGAGAAAGAAGGTCTTCTCATGAGGTTCTTTCAGAAGAAGGACTTGAACCACTTACATTAGAAGCGAAAGAAGGGCTTGCTTTAATTAATGGGACACAGGCAATGACCGCAATGGGGGTTGTTGGATATCTGGAGGCAGAGAAGCTTGCCTATCAAAGTGAATTAATTGCCGCGGTTACAATGGAAGGCTTGAATGGCATTATCGATGCTTTCGATGAAAAAATTCATTTGGCTAGAGGCTATAAACAACAGGTGGATACTGCTAGAAGAATGAGAGAATACTTATCAGGAAGTGCTCTTATTACGAAGCAAGGTGATATCCGTGTTCAGGATGCATACTCCATCCGCTGCATTCCGCAAGTGCATGGGGCATCTTGGCAAGCACTTGATTATGTAAAAGAGAAGCTTGAGATTGAAATGAATGCAGCAACCGATAATCCGCTTATTTTTGATGATGGGGATCACGTGATTTCAGGAGGGAACTTCCATGGGCAGCCGATTGCCTTCGCGATGGATTTCATGAAAATAGCGGTTGCGGAGCTCGCTAACATTTCTGAAAGACGAATTGAACGTCTTGTTAATCCGCAGCTTAGTGATCTGCCGCCATTCTTAAGCCCAGAGCCTGGTCTTCAATCAGGGGGAATGATCCTTCAGTATGCAGCAGCATCGCTTGTATCCGAAAATAAAACATTGGCACATCCAGCAAGTGTGGATTCCATTCCTTCTTCTGCTAATCAAGAAGATCATGTCAGCATGGGAACAATTGGTTCGAGACATGCGTATCAAATTGTTCAAAATGTTAATAATGTCCTTGCAATCGAGCTAATTTGTGCACTTCAGGCTGTAGAATACCGAGGAATTGAGAAGATGGCAGCTAAAACAAAGCGCTTTTATGAAGAGGCACGTAAGATCGTACCTTCCATCACAAAAGATCGTATCTTTTCAAAGGATATTGCGGCCTGCTCTGCATGGCTTAAGGATATAAAAATCGATACCTTATAAAAATAGGCGAGGGTCTAAATAGAATAGACCCTCTTTCTTCTTGCAGCCTTTACCTATCTTCCTCTTCTTCCACACGATTTTTGAAAGCTTCTTGAACCACAAGAAATTCTTCATCCTCCTGTGCTTCTGTTGCCGCACGTTTTTCAGTTTCGCCAATGTCTGGGAAATTACCTGGATGATTTTTCCTTTTGTGATTAAAATGTTCACCGCGAGCGATAATAAACACCCCTTTCCTATATCTTCAAGTAGCTTCCCCTTATTCGAAAAACCTATGTAGATTAAATTTGGGGTCACTTTTTTAAAGGGAAGAATAGGCAAAAACGTTATTTTAAGAAATTTGTCTCTTCCCGGCATGTTTGTCCATTCGATTATTAATTGGTTACATATTCTATAGTAATTGATAGGGAAGGAGGGGAAATTTATGTGTAGAAATTGTAATAATGATGATAGAAGACCAGATCGTAATGTTGACAATGTATTTATTCGTGCTAATCGAGTATTTGTGCTGGGGGAAGAGGACAGAAGACATTGCAGAAGAGATAACGATGTAGCAGGTATTAGAGATAATAATAGAAGACATTGCAGAAGAGATAACGATGTGGCAGGTATTGGAGATAATAATAGAAGACATTGCAGAAGATGCTGTTGCTGGTTTTAATAGAAGAATGAGAAAGCAGGGAGAAACCCCTGCTTTTTCATTGTTTTTTATTTATCAAATTGCCATAAACCAGGTAAAAGAAATAAATATATAATTTCACCTAAAACTTATAAGAATTTTGTCGAAATAAGAAATAAGAAATCATTTAATATATCTTGGAATAAGCAAATATTCTTGTTAAGAAAAATAATTCATAGATTAATAGAAATAGGTGAGGGCATATGGATAAAACTTCGTTAATAGGGTTAATATTAGGATTCGTTGCAGTTGGGGTTGGGATGGTTTTAAAAGGGGTAGATTTGGTTGCATTAGCAAACCCGGCAGCAATCTTGATCATCCTCGCAGGTACAGCAGCAACTGTAATTATTGCGTTCCCGACTAATGAAATCAAACGGATTCCAAAGTTATTTGGAGTCATTTTTAAGGAAAAAAAGCAAATGGATCCGATTGATCTAATCAAAATGATTTCTGAATGGGCACAATTAGCTAGAAAAGAAGGGTTACTTGCTCTTGAAGCAAAAACAAGTGAAATAGATGATCCCTTTCTAAAAAATGGTCTATCACTTGCGGTTGATGGACAGAGTGCAGATTACATACGTGATGTATTAAGTGAGGAAATTGAAGCAATGGAAGATAGACATTCAGCAGGAGCGCTGATTTTCACACAAGCTGGAACCTATGCTCCAACCTTAGGCGTTTTGGGTGCCGTAGTAGGGTTGATTGCAGCATTAAAGGATATGAGTGATACAGATGCTTTAGGGCATGCGATTAGTGCAGCGTTCGTTGCAACCTTACTAGGGATTTTTACTGGATATGTTCTATGGCACCCATTCGCTAATAAGCTAAAACGTAAATCAAAGCAAGAAGTGAAGCTTAAATCAATGATGATTGAAGGTGTATTATCTGTTTTAGAAGGGGAAGCACCAAGAGTGATTGAGCAAAAATTAGCTTCTTATTTACCTGTTGGGGATAGAAAGAAATTTCTTGAAGAAAGCAGCGTGAAGAAGGATGAGTAAACGAAAAAAGAAGAAGAATCATGATGAAGGACATGTGGATGAATCTTGGCTTCTTCCTTATTCTGATCTGTTAACTTTATTGCTAGCCTTATTTATTGTTCTCTTTGCATCTAGTTCTATTGATGCAGTTAAGTTTCAGGCAATTTCAAAAGCATTCAGCAGTGCACTTACTGGAGGGACAGGGATGATGGAGTTCCCAAGTCCATTGCCTGAGGGACAATTACAGGCCGATGAAGAGACTGAGAATACAGAGGCTGAAGATCCAAATGGGTTAAAGATTGATAAGAAATTACTGCAAAAGGTAGATCAGAAAGAATTGGAAGCCATTCAAGTAAAGGTTAATAAGTATATAGAAGAGAACCAGCTAACAGGGAAACTGCAGACGTTATTAACCGGTGAGGGACTAATGGTGTCCATTAGAGATAATGTGTTATTCGCACCTGGAAGTGCGGATGTTAGACCAGAGGATTTAAAGATTGCGAATGAGATTGCTGAACTCCTTGTTATGGATCCGCCAAGAAATATTATTATTAGCGGGCATACGGATAATGTTCCAATCGGAAACGCTCCTTTTGATTCAAACTGGGAACTAAGTGTTATGCGGGCGATTAACTTTATGAAAATTATTTTAAAGAATAATGCGCTCGATCCAAGAATGTTCAGTGCTAAAGGATTTGGTGAATTCCAGCCTGTGGCTTCAAATGATACAGCTGAAGGAAAAGCAAAAAATAGAAGAGTCGAAATTTTAATATTACCAAGAACAGAGGCTAAACCTGAATAGGTTTAGCCTTTTTTTGTAAATGAATAAATATTTTCCTGAAAAAACAGCTGATATCTTGCAGCCTCTAAAGATGAATGGATTTTTTATTAACCTTTTGACAAAAAAAGAACCCTTAAATGGGCTCTTTCCTTAGAGTGAAATATCAGCTTCCGTATGCAGCATATTCTGGTTGTTTGACTTTTTGCCGTGAAGAAAATAATAAGCAAGTAAAGCAAGGAGGACAACAACAGCAAGAATTAAATATAGAGTAGATAGATCCATATATACAGCGATAACACCTAGAGCATAGGAACCAATTCCGATTCCTGAATCAAAAAATGTAAAGAAGGTGGATGTCGCTAATCCCCTTTTTGAAGGGGATGAATTTTTGATGGCAACAGTTTGCAAACTTGGAGAAAGACTTCCGTAGCCTAATCCGATAATAGCTGCTGAAAACAGAAATAGGAAGGTGCTATTTGCCTGACTTAGCAGGACCATTCCAATCGCAAACAAAATAATGGATGGGTAAACGATTTTATTTTCCCCATAGAGGTCAAACCATCTGCCTGTAAATGGTCTTGATATCACAATGGCAATAGCATAAACAACAAAGAAGAAGCTTGCCGCTTTAAATAGTCCTAATTCCTTTGCATAAATAGAAATAAATGAAAGGATTCCTGAGTAAGCAAGAGCTAATATTCCTCCTACAATGGATACTGAAATGGCATTCTTTTCAAAAAAACTGCCAATCGAAAATGTAGAATGTACCTTTTCTTCAGGGATTGAAGCCTCTGGAATACGAACAATAAATGATAATACGAGTGCAAAGAAAGCTAAGACAGTGCACAAAATAAAGAGGCGATTAAAGCTTGATATTTGGATAATCGTTAGGCCGGCAAATGGACCAATAACCATCGCTAAATTCATAAATAATGCATAATAGCCGAGTCCTTCCCCTTTTCTTTCATTTGGAACAATGTCAGCTATTATTGCTCCAGTTGCAGTTGTTGCCATCCCAAATCCGATCCCATGTAAGAACCTGAGTCCAAGCAGGAGAGGAATAGAATCTGTCCATACATATAAAAGACTGGCGATGGTAAATATGATAACGGAAGAAAGCAGGATTTTTTTCCGTCCGATGGCATCAATCCATTTTCCAGTAAATGGACGGCATAGTACGGCTGCAATTAAAAATACGGCAACAATTAATCCTACTTGCGTTTCATTTCCATGTAATTCATCTAATACATAAATCGGCAAGGTCGTAAGCAAAATATAAAATACGAGAAATAAAAATAAACTAATAAAGGAAATTCCTAGAAAGTTCTTTGTCCATAATGGTTGTTTCTTCATGATGACCTCCGTGAAAAAGTTAGTTTGTTAACTAGATGTTTTTTTAGAGTGAATGATAGCTTGAAGTCAGGGGTTAGACGAGGACAAAGAAGCAATCGGCAGGACACCGATTGCATAGATCTTACCAGAGCCAAGCAAATTCCAAACAGTTTATATTTCAAAGGTTCCTATTCATTTTTTCAATAATCTCCATCATTGAGCTGATTTCTTCATTACCAACGTTTTTTAATAAATTTTTCTCGCATGACCGGACCGCTTCAAGCCATTCATCGTATTTTTGGATGGCGGCATCTGTCAGGATGATCTTTTTCTCCCGTTTATCCGTGCCTGGCACTTTTGAAATCCAGCCTGCCAACTCTAATCTTGCTAAAGTACGAGTCATTGTAGGAGCTTCAACTCCTAAATAAAGGGATAAATCCTTTTGAGTTGCAGGTCCCTTTGTTTTAAGAAGATAGATAATGGTCCATTGAGCGGAATATAAGCCGAGAGGGACGAGAACCTCATTTAATGATTTTGAAAAATGACGAGTGAATTGGTTTATAGAATGAAAGAATTTACTTTGATTTTCGTTCATAAAATCACCTAGTTTAAATTAGTTACCTAGCTAAGTATATTCCTCTATTCTAAAATTGTCTAGTTTTTTTAGGAGAATAGTTTTGGTTTAAAGCAGAAAAAAATTGCATTTTCTTAAAACATATGTTTATAATATAGACATAAGTTTATGAATGATAGGGCTGAGCTAACGATGAATGAAAAAGAATCACTTATATTGCAGCTTATTAAAGCGAACCCATTTATTTCACAAATTGAAATAGCTGAGAAAACACAGCTTTCAAGATCAGCTGTTGCTGGCTATATTTCCTCTTTAACAAAAGAAGGGAAACTGCTTGGCAGAGCCTATGTCCTTCCAAAGAGAAAGGATATTGTCTCTATCGGGGGATCAAATATTGATAGAAAAATTCAAACGCTAAGTAATCTTCAGCTAGGAACATCCAATCCTGCTGAAAGCTCTCAATCTTGTGGGGGAGTGGCAAGAAATATTGCAGAGAACCTAGGAAGACTTGGCTGTGATGTCGCACTTATGACAATTGTTGGAGAGGATCATGAGGGTGAATGGCTGCTTGAATATACGAAGTCATTTGTTGATATCAGCCCGTCTCAAGTATCACCGAATGCGGCAACCGGTACATATACGGCTATATTGGATGATGAAGGAGAAATGGCTGTTGCACTAGCGGATATGGCGATTTATGATTCCATTGATACTGATTTTATTGAAAAAAGATGGGGATATATCGCATCATCAGCAATGGTTGTCATGGATACGAATTTTCCTGGTAAGGTGCTAAAGCAAGTGATTAGCCGCTGTGATGAGGAAAATATTCCGCTTTGTATTACACCTGTATCTTCTCCAAAGGTTAAAAAGCTTCCACCCGATCTTCAAGGGGTCACTTGGCTCATTGCCAATAAAGATGAGGCAGAAACATTATCAGAGATAAAGATAAAGGATGAGGGAGATTTTTTCAAGGCGGCTGAAAAAATCATGGATAAAGGAGTAGAGAAAGTCGTTATCACTCGTGGTGATAAGGGATTAATCTATTATACAAAAAAGGGCGAAGCAGGTGTTGTGCTTCCGCCAAAGGTCAGTGTAGAAGATGTGACTGGTGCTGGAGACTCCCTTGTTGCTGGAATTATGTTTGCTCATTTAAAAGGGTTAAATACAGAAGATGCGTGTAAGATTGGGGTTGCTTGTTCCATCCTGACGCTTCAGTCACATGAAACAGTAAATCCCACATTAAGTCATATTCGATTGCAAGAAACATTTAAAAAATACTTTTAATAAGGAGTTTTGACACCATGATGGAAAATTATTTAGAGTATTCTGCTGAGGTACAAGAAGCGAAGAAAGCGAATAAACCAATTGTTGCATTAGAATCTACAATCATTTCACACGGAATGCCTTACCCGCAAAATGTTGAAATGGCAAAGGAAGTAGAAGAAATTATCCGTAAAAATGGTGCGGTACCAGCAACAATTGCGATTATTAATGGGAAAATTAAAATTGGACTTTCAGACGAGGATCTTGAGTTTTTAGGAACAAGCAAGAATATCGAAAAAGCAAGCCGAAGAGATCTGCCTTACTTAATTGCTAATAAGAAAAATGGGGCAACAACGGTTGCCTCCACGATGATTTGTGCACAGCTTGCAGGAATTGAAGTTTTCGTTACAGGAGGAATCGGTGGTGTTCACCGTGAAGCAGAAACGACAATGGATATTTCTGCTGACCTGCAGGAGCTTGCTCAAACAAATGTGGCAGTTGTATGTGCAGGTGCCAAGTCCATTCTTGATCTTGGCCTAACACTAGAATATTTAGAAACATATGGGGTGCCTGTTGTTGGATTTAAAACAGATGCATTTCCAGCTTTCTTTACTCGTACGAGTCCGTTCGATGTGAATTGTCGTGTGAATACAGCAGAAGAAGCAGCTGCGACAATTCGTACTAAATGGGAGCTAGGTTTAAACGGCGGTCTTGTTATTGCCAATCCAATTCCAGAAGCAGATGCACTGGACGAAGCATTTATTACAAATGTCATTGAATCTGCATTAAAAGAAGCAAAGGAAAACAATATTGCCGGTAAAAAAGTGACTCCTTTCCTTTTAAGCAAAGTAAAGGAATTAACAGAAGGAAAGAGCTTGATTGCCAATATTGCCTTAGTGAAGCATAATGCAGAAGTGGGTTCAAGAATCGCTGTAAGTTTACAGAAATAAAGAATTGATAATATTAAAATAAAGGCTAGTCTAATCTTCACAGCGAAGGTTAGACTAGCTTTTTTTGCGTTCGATATTTGTATTTAATAATTTTAAAATTATGGGTATTCATTATAACGAATTTTATATTGTAGAAAAAAAGTAAATTAATCTTGAGAATTTAGAGAGGTTTAATGATTTCTAGTCATTTTTAACGAAAAAAATTTTTATTTGTAATATATGGATTACATTATAAAATATAATTCCATAAATAAGGCTAATAAATTAGGGAGGAATTAATTGAAAATTATTAAACAAAGAACATTTTTTCATTGAAATGTTCTTTATAATGAACTAAAATAAGACGTACAGATTAGTGGCTATTTTGGATGATTCGTTCCTTATTAAGAAAAAAAACATTTTGTTCAATTTTTTAAGTAATTGAATATATTTTTTACTCAATTCGTTCTTTATTAGGAACAAATCGTTCTTTTAAATATACTTTTGTGGTGATGTCTCCTTACCGTTATCAATGGAGGCACTCGGCTATATTGTGGGTTGAAATAACCTTAGACGCGAGTCGTCAATAGTATGGTGTGAGGACGGGTTAGATGCCCACTTTTTTAAAGTTTTTAATTATGAGGTTTTTACTGAAGACCTTATAGATAAGGACTTTAAAAATTTGAAAGGGGGATATGAATGGATTATAGAAATAGATTTTCCTTTTTATTTTTTTCTGATTCATTAGTTGTACTTATAGCTATTTTTTGGCTATCTTTACAAGCTTTATAAAAAATCTTGGTAGTATGCGAGCATTGGCTAATGGCGGCGAAATTTTTGTTTTAGATATGGGGGAACCAGTAAAGATTATTGATCTCGCGAAAAACTTATTCCGGCTACCAGGAAATTCACCTAGTTGCTAGAATGCTGAAAATCCTTGCAAAAAATATTTTTCTATAAATTCTTGATGGTAAAAATGCAGGTTAGAAAAGCATTATGTAAGTGATTAATAATCCTATATTTTTTTGGAGGTGATAGTAGTGGCAATCCTCATAACTGGAGGTGCTGGCTACATAGGAAGTCACACATGTGTCGAACTAATTCAGGCGGGTTATGACATAGTAATAGTCGATAATCTTTCAAATAGTAATAGAGAATCTATTAAACGAATAGAATTAATTGTTGGAAAGAAAATACTATTTTACCAGATAAATTTACTCCACCAAACAGATATTGAAACAGTATTTTTAGAAAATAGAATTGAAGCAGTTATTCATTTTGCTGGGGTAAAAGCAGTAGAAAACTCTGTAATAGCACCACTTCATTACTATCAAAACAATGTAACAGGAACAATTATTCTATGCGAAGTAATGAAAAAATTTAATGTAAATAAAATGGTTTTTAGTTCATCTGCTACTGTATATGGTATTCCAGAATTTTTGCCAATTCGAGAAAACTGTATAACAAAACCGACCAATCCATATGGCCGTACTAAATTAATGATAGAAGAAATATTAAGAGATTTATATTTATCAAATGACGAATGGAGTATAACTATTTTACGTTACTTTAATCCAATTGGTGCCCATAAAAGCGGGCTCATTGGTGAAGATCCAAATGGCATTCCCAATAATCTCATGCCATTTATTACTAAGGTAGCAGCAAGGAAGTTACAAACTCTTCAAGTTTATGGAAATTGTTATCCGACTATAGATGGCACTGGCGTTAGGGACTATATCCATGTTGTCGATCTTGCCAAAGGCCATTTAAAAGCGTTAGAGAAAGCATTTAGTTCTTCTAGTGTAGAAACTTATAACATCGGCACAGGTGAAGGAAATAGTGTACTTGAGTTAATTACTGCTTTTGAATCTGCTACTGGAGTTAGAATACCTTACAAGATAACAAATCCAAGACCTGGTGATGTAGCAATCAGTTATGCAGATCCAGCTAAAGCGAAGCAGGAATTAGGGTGGCAGGCAGAAATGGGAATTAAAGAAATGTGTGAGGATGCATGGCAATGGCAATTTAATAATCCTAATGGATATCTTAGTAAAGAAGCAGAATTAATTTTGTAAAATAGGAATTCCCTTTATACAGATGAGTTGGAAGTGAAGAGATGAAGAGATTAATGGATTTTATGATTGCGTTAATAGGATTAATTATTTTGTTTCCCTTCATGTTATTGATAACTATTTTGGTCAAATGGAAACTCGGCTCTCCAATCCTTTTTAAACAACAGCGGCCTGGCTTGAATGGTACCCCTTTTTTTCTGTATAAATTCCGGAGCATGAGTAATGAAAAGGATAGTACAGGAAGTTTATTGCCAGATCATATACGTTTGACTCCCTTTGGCTCCTTTCTTAGACAATACAGCCTTGATGAACTGCCTCAATTAATTAATGTAATAAAGGGTGACTTAAGCTTAGTTGGACCACGTCCATTATTAATGGAGTATCTTCCATTGTATTCAGAAGAACAAGCAAGTAGGCATTTAGTTAGACCAGGCATAACTGGATGGGCACAAGTGAATGGCAGAAATTCGATAACGTGGGAAGAAAAGTTTGAACTAGATGTTTGGTATGTGAAACACCATTCGCTCTTCCTAGATATAAAAATATTATTGTTAACAATAATAAGGGTACTTCGATCAGATGACGTCCATATAGATGAGCATGATTTTGAAGGAACAATAAGAAAAGAGAGTCATGGATAATGTATGTAATGTGATTGGAGCAAAGGAAGCTGTTGCATTTAGTTTACGTACTGTAGCGATTTGGCTCTTTCTTTATTAAATGTTTGAAAAATATGTTGATTCTATCATTAGAACAACAACTGTTATGAAGAAGTATTGAAGTGATTGAATAGTAGACTCTAAAAAAGAGCAGAGGTAAATAGATGATCGGAAAAAATATAGCGAGGATAAGAAAAAAAAGAGGATACACACTCTCAGAGTTTGCAGAGCTAGCGAATATATCTAAGTCTTACTTAAGTAATATAGAAAGGGATATTAATAAAAACCCATCACTTGAGGTTATGCAAAAAATGGCAAAGGTATTAAATGTAGATCTAATTACACTATTGAAACCATGCAACGACCTTGACAAACATCTTTTTATCGAAAAAGAATGGGTGAATTTTTTAAATGAACTAAAAGAATTAGGGATTGAAAAAGAAGAGATACAGCAATATAAACTGTTAATTGAATTTATTAAATGGCAAAACGAAAGATCCGAATAGCTTAAGGCTGGGAGAGCAGGCTTGTCCCAGATAAAGAGACACTTGAATCTGATACAGTTTTCAAGGATACTTGTTTCTATTTGTAAATGTATTAATTGAAGAACCAATACATTTAAAGTTAAAAATTAGAGAAAAAGTAAGCAAAGCTATGTAACAACAGATAAGTATAAGGAAGTAGAAAAGAATGCATTCTAAATTACCAAAATCTATAAAGGCGAATTTAAATTCTCCAGGTATTAAAATACGAGGTGGTATCACTCTATTTCTATTTATTCTAGTTTTGGCTTTTTACAATATATACGACAACAACCGCGTCATCACCATAGAACAAACAATACAAATAGAAAATCTACCAAAGGATTTTGAAGGTTTCACCATTCTTCAAATCTCGGACTTGCATGAAAGGGTATTTGGGGATAAACAAGAGAAGTTATTAAAAGTAATCAATTCACATGACTATGATGCTATTGTTTTTACAGGTGACATTCTTGATAAACCTTCAAGTACAAATTATGAACCTTTTTATACATTAATAGAAGGAATATCAAATAAGGAAATTGCCCTTTTTGTACCTGGAAATAGAGATCCGCAGAGTTTTATCCTGGATGAAGGAGCCACATTAGAAAAAGGTGAATTTATCAAAGGAATGGAAGAAAGAGGAGTTAATCTTTTAAACTCTGTTCAAAAAGTTGAAAAAGGGAATTCAATGTTGTATTTTACATACTTTGAAAACTCCATCTTAAAAGGACAAATGAAAAGTAGGAAGGGATCGATAAATAAACTGCAAAAAGAGTTATCAACCCTAGATACATTAAATGAATCTGATATTTTAATTGCATTAAATCATTACCCGATTCCTGATGAAAGGATTGATTATCTAAGGAGCAAGAGAGAATATAATTTTAGAAATTATGATTTAATTATTGCTGGTCATTATCATGGGGGGCAATTTCGAGTGCCGCTAATTGGGGCACTCTTCGTTCCTGAACAGTATTATTTATGGGGTGGAATATTTCCACCACGTGATCGTGTCAAGGGATTATGGGACTATCTAGGAATAAAGCAATATGTTAGTGCTGGACTTGGTAGTAGTGATGCAATCCTCTTTATGAAATTCCGATTTTTAAATACACCTGAAATTAATGTGCTTAGATTACAGGGGAAAAACGATAGATAAATGAAAATGATTTAAAGAATATTATTCAGAAAAACATAAGGGCTAAGTCTAATATTTGCTAAATGCATAAATGGGGTTGGTCCTTTTTCTCTTGTAATAGGAATCATTCTTTATAAAGAATGATTGATTCTTTATAAGGAAATATTAGTAATGTATTCTTACCATTATAAAGGAGGAACTCGGTCATCCTGTGGGTTTTATGAACCTTAGATGCTTTGTTGTCGAAAGGGTGATGTGAGGGAGGGTTAGATGCCCACTTTTAAAATAAAGCTTTTAACGAGATGGTTTTAATAAAGCCATTTCGTTAAAAGCTTTATTGATTTATACGTTATCACAAATAAAGGAGGAGCTAGGATGCCATACCATCAAAGGCTGCTGTTATTATTATCACTTGATTCATTTTTAATAGCAGCAGCAATAATGGGTAGTCAGTTTTTACTTAATCCGTATACGTTGGAAACAAACGTCATGGCAATCGCAATTATTCTACAAATAATGTTCTATAAATTGTTCTCTATTAAATACAAACTTTATAAAAAAGTTTGGGAATATGCAAGTATTGAGGAATTAGTAGCCATATTGAAGGTGGTTACTTTTTCATTTGGTCTCGTTTTAGTAATCGAATTGATAATCTTCCGAGAATTATTGTTTCGCTCATTTTTTGTAAGTTGGCTTCTTCTATTAAGTTTTGTAGGCGGATCAAGATTTTATTGGCGAATTTCAAGGCATAAATTGATTAAAGGCCAAGAAAGTAAAAGAAAAGTGTTAATAATTGGTGCGGGGTCGGCTGGTAACATGGTTGTCAGACAGCTGAAAAACAATAAAGCCGCCAGCCTTTTTCCTGTAGCATTCATTGATGACGACAGAAAGAAGCATTATCGTCAAATACTGGGTGTGCCTGTTGTTGGAGGTATAGAATTGATCGAACAAACCGTAAAGGGTTTAGGGATTGAGCATATAATCATTGCCATCCCTTCCCTTGATAAAAAAGATTTAAACACGATTTTTCAAGAATGTATGAAAACAAATGTGAAGACGCAAATTTTGCCTTTGCTAGAGGATTTAGTGACAGGGAAATTATCAGTTAATCAATTTCGTGATGTACAAGTGGAAGATTTGTTAGGAAGAGAACAGGTTGAGATAGATATAGAGAGTATCTCTGGCTACATAACGAATAAAGTTGTTCTTGTGACTGGAGCAGGGGGGTCAATTGGATCCGAGATTTGCCGTCAGATTGTCCAATTCAAACCAGGAAAAATTATTTTATTAGGTCATGGTGAAAATAGCATATATTCAATTGAAAATGAACTTAGAAAGCTTTGTGAAAAAAGTGGTATTCAAATTACGACCGAAATAGCCGACATTCAAGACGAACGGAAAATGAATATAGTGATGGGCCAGCATTCACCAGATGTTGTCTACCATGCAGCTGCCCACAAGCATGTACCTCTTATGGAACGAAATCCAGAAGAGGCGGTTAAAAATAATATGATTGGAACACTGTACGTTGCCATGGCAGCGAGTATTCATCATGTTTCCACATTTGTAATGGTTTCATCAGATAAGGCAGTTAATCCAACAAGCGTGATGGGAGCAACAAAGAGATTAGCCGAAATGATTATTCAGGATATGAACCAAAAAAGCCAGACGAAATTTCTTACTGTCCGCTTTGGAAATGTGTTAGGAAGCAGAGGCAGTGTCATTCCATTATTTAAAAAGCAAATAAAAGAAGGCGGACCTGTAACAGTGACTCACCCAGATATGGTTCGTTATTTTATGACTATCCCTGAAGCATCGAGACTTGTTATTCAAGCAGGGAGCCTTGCTAAGGGAGGAGAGACCTTTGTCTTAGATATGGGTTCTCCGATTAAAATTGTCGATTTAGCAAAGAGCCTTATTATCCAATCGGGAAATTCTGTTGGAGATATTGGGATTGTTTTTTCGGGTATGAGACGAGGAGAAAAGCTATATGAAGAATTATTTTATAAGGATGAAATCCACGAACAGCAAGTGTATCCGAAAATTTATACTGGGAAAATGTCAGCCAATGTATTCTTTCATGAAATTGAAGAATTGCTTTTAACTTTCTCGACTATTCATAGGGATCAGCTAAGAGAGACTCTACTGCGTTTAGCGAATAAAGAAGTTATGGAAGAAAAGGTTTTATCAGTGACTCATTAACAGATGAGGAGTGAATAAGTGTTCCGCGCAGAAAGGGTCTTTCATTGGAATATCAATTTGCTGCCCGATGAAAACACTTAACACCATTTGGGATTCCCTTAAGAAAATTCAGCCTAGATAAGGATACAAGGAATTGCATTAAATGAGCCTAGGAGTTGATTAGATTGATAAAAACAATACAAAAAAACAGGATTGCACTTTCCGTTCCGCATATGAGCGGGAATGAAATGAAATATATTCAGGAAGCTTTCAATTCCAATTGGATAGCCCCTCTTGGGTCCAATGTAGATGCTTTTGAAAAAGAGATGGCAGGCTTTGTAGGAGCGAATGGAGCTGTCGCAGTGAACTCGGGAACTGCGGCGATCCATTTAGCTCTTATTTTATTGAATGTAAAAAAGGGAGACACTGTTTTCTGCTCAAGTTTAACATTTGTTGCATCAGCAAATCCCATTTTATATGAGGGAGCTGAACCGGTATTTATTGATTCAGAGCCAGAAACATGGAATATGTCACCAAATGCGTTGGAAAGAGCATTTCAGGAAGCGTGCGAAAACAACCAGCTTCCAAAAGCAGTCATTATTGTGAACCTTTTTGGGCAATCGGCAAAAATGGATGAACTGGCTTTGATTTGTAAGAGGTACGGTGTCCCAATCATTGAAGATTCAGCGGAGTCATTAGGGTCTGCCTATAAAGGAAAAGCAAGCGGCACCTTTGGGGAATTTGGTATCTTCTCCTTCAACGGAAATAAAATTATTACGACATCCGGGGGAGGAATGCTTGTCTCTGATAATGTAGAGGCATTAGAGAAGGCACGCTTTCTAATAACACAAGCTAAAGACAAAGCGCCATATTATCAGCATAGTGAGAAAGGGTATAATTACCGATTAAGTAATATATCAGCAGGGATTGGCCGTGCACAGCTAGAGGTATTGAATAGCCGAATAGCAGCAAGAAGAAATGTTTATCAACTATACGAACAGGAACTTGGGAACGTGCCGGGTATTACCTTTATGCCCGAATTGGAGAATACATTCTCAAATAGGTGGCTAACAGCCTTGATGATTGATGAAAGGGTTAGGGGAGTGACAGTACGGGAGTTGATTACTGCTTTAGAAGAAGAAAATATCGAAGCACGTCATGTATGGAAACCGATGCATATGCAGCCGCTTTTCGATGGTTGCAAATATTACAAGCATAACGAGAATGACAACATTTCTGAACAGCTCTTTCGGTCAGGACTCTGTTTGCCTTCAAGCTCTAGTTTAACAGTAGAGGAGCAGATGAGAGTCATTGTAAGTATATGGAATAATAGTAAAATTTTGTTGCGATGAATTAATTTTTTCGTGCAATTAAATGGAGGTATTTATGGAAGATACCGTTAGTATAAAAGACATTATGAAAATTATGTTGAAGCGGTGGAAGTTAATTATATTTATTACGTTTCTTTTTACTTCTATAGTGGGTGTTATTTCATTCTATTTCATCACACCTGTTTACTATGCATCTACACAACTACTTGTTAACCAAAGGAATTCCGATAACCAACTTGATTTCACACGCTTGCAAAGCAATGTAGAGTTAATTAATACGTATCGTTTAATCATTAAAAGCCCAATCATTCTTGATAAAGTCATTAAAGAATTAAAGCTTGAGCAGAGTGAAGGAGAGCTA
The DNA here is from genome assembly GCF_001420595.1 of Cytobacillus solani. Classification (GTDB taxonomy): domain Bacteria; phylum Bacillota; class Bacilli; order Bacillales; family Cytobacillaceae; genus Cytobacillus; species Cytobacillus solani. The sequence continues at coordinate 577,400 of NZ_LJIX01000006.1, forward strand.
TATGAAAGTATCAATGTTAAAAGTTTTGAGGGATCGCAAATAATCCTAATTGAAGTAGAGAATAGTAATCCTGATAGGGCAGTGGATATTGCAAATTCAATTGCCAGCAATTTTCAACAGGAAATAAAAAACATCATGAGTGTAGATAATGTCAGTATTTTAACCAAGGCTAAATCGAAGGAAGAACCTTTACCTATTAAACCAAAACCAATAGTAAATATCGCTATTGGGATAGTAATAGGAATAATGGTAGGTATAGGGTTATCGTGTTTATTTGAATTTTTGGATAAAACGATAAAAACCAGTGATGATATTGATGAACATCTTGGAATACCTGTGCTTGGTTTAATTCCAAAAATGCCACGCGGAACGGGAAAAGGGATGGTATCAAAAAAAAATAATGTGCTCCAAAAAGCAAAGGAGGATTCAGTTGAAATTTAGCAAGGGAAAAAAGAGGAAAAAACTGATACATCTGATTGCGCATATGAACCCAATGCTCCCAATTACTGAACAATACCGGCAAATAAGAACGAGTATTCAATTTTCCTCAGTCGATAAGACGATAAAATCTATTGTGCTTGCTTCAGCACAATCTGGTGAAGGGAAATCTACTACAGCTTCTAATTTGGCAATCGTATTAGCTCAACAAGGAAATCAAGTATTACTAGTTGATGCAGATTTAAGGAAACCCTCTATTCATTATGCGTTCAGGGTAAGTAATATAGATGGATTAACAAATGTTTTAACAAAGGAAGTAGAGTTGGATAGTGCAATAAAACAAACGGACATTCATAATTTATCTCTGTTAACAAGTGGTGCAAAGCCACCCAATCCATCAGAAATATTAAGCTCTAATTCTATGGAAACATTAATGGGCAAGCTAAAGGAAATGTTTGATTTTGTTATCTATGATACACCACCAGCATTAGCAGTTACAGACTCTCAAGTTCTAGCTAATAAGTGTGATGGTGTGATTTTAGTAGTGGCAAGCGGGAAAACGAATAGGGAATTAGCACTAAAATCTTTAGATGTATTAAAACAAGCAAGAGCACATATACTAGGTGCTGTTGTTAATGGGATTGAACTTTCCAAAAAGGAATATTACCGAGAATATAAGTGATGAACAGCAACTATATTAATCTTGTTTTAAAAAGAGGAGGATAAAGTAAATTGATTGATTTGCATTGTCATATTCTCCCATATATTGATGATGGACCCAAAACATGGTCTGATTTTTTAGAAATGGCTAGGCATGCAGGAAAGCAAGGAATCAAGGTTATTTACACCACACCACACCACATGAATGGATACTATATAAACACGAAAAATGACATATTGAAGCATGTTGAGCAATGTAATGAACAATTAAAAAAGGCAAATATCCATGTTCAACTTTATCCAGGTCAAGAGGTTCAAATTCATAGGGACTTATTTACTGCATTAGATAAAGGGGAAATATTGACGCTTAATAATGGAAAGTACTTATTGTTAGAACTACCCTCATCCTATGTACCAAGTTATACGCATGAAGTTATTTACGAGTTATTGATTAAAGAGATTACGCCAATCATTGTACATCCAGAAAGAAATCAAGGTTTTATTGAAAATTGCCAACTGCTATTTGATATTGTTCTAGAAGGTGCACTCGTTCAAATAACATCTGGAAGTATAATTGGATTATTTGGAAGAAAGATAAAATCCTTCTCTGAGAAAATAATTGATCACCGTTTAGCTCATTTTATTGCGACAGATGCACATAATACAAGATCACGAACATTCACGCTTAATGAGGCTTATGAAACGATTACGAAGCTTTATGGAATACAGCAAATGTACTTTTTCAGAGAAAATGCAGAATTACTTCATAACGGAAATCAAGTTCATGTTGAACAGCCTATCCCAATGAGGAAGAAAATTTTAGGTCTGTTCTAACAAGGGGTGATAGGAGGGATTTATATTAAACAAAAGGGTATAGAAGTATTAGTATCAACAATGAATCAAGTGGACTTTTCTTTAATCGATAAAATGAATATAAAGGGAAATGCGCTTATTATTAATCAATGCCAAGTGAATCAGTATTATGAGATTGCGGACGAAAAACGTACGGTAAAATTCTATTCGTTTAATGAAAGAGGTGTCGGGTTAAGCAGGAATAACGCTTTAATGAGGGCCTCTAGTGATATTTGTTTATTTGCTGATGATGATGTTGTTTATCATGATCAGTATGAACGTTTGATTATTGAAGCCTTTCTGAAAAACCCGCAAGCCGATGTGATTATTTTTAATGTACCAAGTTCAAATGAAAAAAGATCTGGGCCAGCACAAATACTGAAAAATTCACCAGTTCATTATCTGAACTTTATGAGATATGGTACTTATAGTATTGCTTTTAGAAGAGAAAAGATATTGAAAGCAAATATCTATTTCTCACTATTATTTGGGGGAGGAGCCAAATATAGTGCAGGTGAGGATACTTTATTTCTTTTTGATTGTTTAAATAAGGGACTTAAAATCTGGACAAATACCGCAGAAATAGGAATTGTACATCATAATCAATCTACATGGTTTAAAGGGTTTAATCAGAAATATTTTTTTGATAAAGGTTTCTTTTACGCTACAATGTCAAAAAAGTTTTCAAGCATTCTAATTTTACAATTTGCAATAAGAAAATACAAAATATTTAAAAATGAAATGGGATTTTTACAAGCGATTAAATATATGCTGGCTGGCAGAAAGCATTGTTTAATAGAAGGAGTATAGAAATGAGCAAGGCAAAAAAGAAAATCCTCATTGTTAATAATAATCTTGCAACTGGCGGAATTCAGCGTGCTTTTATAAATCTTCTAAAGCAAATTGAAAAAGAATATGATATAACAGTGTTTGTTTTTAGTAAAACAGGTGATTATATTAATAAAATTCCACCAAGTGTTAAAGTGCTTGAAGCATCCTCATACCTAAGGGTACTTGGATTATCACAAAGACATACAATGAAACTGGGATTAAAGCGTTATATCATCCGGTTTTTATGTGGGTTATATACAAAAATTTTTAGCAATCATCTTCCTATTGCATTTTTGCTAACAACTGAAAAACGACTATCTGGATTTGATGCAGCAATTTCCTTTTGTCATAGTGCTGAAGAAAAAGCACTTTATGGTGGCTGTAACGAATTTGTTCTAAAAAGGGTTGATGCAAAACAAAAGATAACGTTTGTTCATTGTGACTTTTTAAATTATGGAGGAAACACTATAAAAAACAGAGAAATTTATAGGCAGTTTGATAAGATTGCTGCTGTGTCTGAAGGGTGCAAACGGAGCTTTATTCAAGCAATCCCAGATGTATCGGGGAAAGTACATTGCGTTTATAATTGCCACAACTTTTCGGAATATAGAAAGTATGCAAGGAAGGATCCAAAGAATTATAGCAAAGAAAGTATAAATATTGTCACAATAGCGAGATTGAGCCCTGAAAAAGACTTACTTAAGGGAATAAGGATTGTATCTCAACTTATAAAAGATGGATACAGTATTTGCTGGCACATCATTGGTGATGGGGCGCAAAGGAATGAATTAAACAAGGAGATTACCAATTATGGATTGCAAAATTATATTAGCCTATATGGGAATCAAAGAAACCCTTATAAATATCTTTTAAATGCTGATTTATTTCTATTAATTTCCCTACACGAAGCTGCTCCAATGGTTTTTATGGAAGCTAAATCATTACATGTCCCAATTATAACGACAAAAACCATTTCCGCTACTGAAATGGTAAGGGATGGATTCGAAGGGATTGTATGTGAAAATAACGAAACTGCCATATATCAAGCAATAAAAGGGATCCTAAAGGAGCCTTTTTTTATTGAAAAATATAAGCAAAATTTAAGAAGCATTTCCTTTACAAATGAGCTTGCGATTAAGCAATTCAATCAATTGATGACAAATGGGAGTACAGAGACATGTATAGAATTAAACAGGGTGAAATAAGACTCTTATTCCTGTCAGTAGCATGTGTGTTCATTCTCTCATTAGGCCATGCTGTAAATTCAAAAATGCTCATCTTAATGGCAATAGCACTATTTATGGGAATGACTTTCTTTATGGATAAAAGGTATTTTTTACCTATTATGCTCTTTTTTCTTCCATGGTCACCTGTTTTGAAATTTTCACCAGGTACACATTCTTTTTATTCCATGATCGTCCCATGTTTATTTATGCTAGTAATCTTAGAATATTTTATAAAAAATAAAAAGTATAAATTAAAATTTATTTTTATACCGCTATTTTTAAGTGCTTATACATTAACAATCAAGTTAGTTAATGGAATAATACCAGGTAATTCCCATTTCTTTTTTATCTTGTTAATTATATTCATTCCTATGTATATGCATAAATATAAAGATGAAATCAATTTTGAAACATGTGTCCTATTTATCACTACTGGGGTACTATCTGCTTGTTTTGCTTCAAAAATTCTGATGACTCTTCCGCATATGGTTGGCTATATTAATGTTTATACATGGAAGAGAATGGGGTTAACTAGGTTAAGTGGTTTTTATGGAGATGCGAACTTTTATTCAGTACACATACTAGTAGCAATTGCCTGCCTGCTATTAACATTAAAAAACACAAAAAAAACCATATCTATTATGGTTCAATTACTGTCCATTATTGCACTCATTTACTTTGGTATGCTTTCAGTGTCAAAAATGTTCATTTTGTGCTTAGTTTTAATGGGAGGAATTTGGTTATTCTGCTTTCTGATTGTTAGACAGAGTGTAATGTATAAACTGAAATTCTTATTATTTTCTGTTGTCATCCTAATTGCATTTTTCTCTAGCAGTTTATTTACTGAACAATTAAATCAATATTTGATTCGATTCAGTATGGTTTCAGATGCACAATCCTTGACTACTGGAAGAAGTGAATTAGTAAATATGTACATTGAATACTTTATGGGAAATTTAAATACATTGTTTTTCGGTATGGGTTTATCTCCCGTTTATGTAAATGGTTATAGTTCGCATAACACCATTATACAAATGATTTATCAGCTTGGTATATTGGGAAGCATTTTAATGATTGGCTGGTGGAGAATGGTTTATAAGGGTTTATCTAATAAAATAAAATTATCATTTGTAAATAGTATGTATTTACTCATGATTGGAGTGGCATACTTTTTGCCATGGCTTTCACTAGAAATGCTTTATTTTGATGAATTCTTTTATATAACAATACTTGTTTTCATATCGAAAAATTATTTATCAAGTTCACAAGTTGTAAAGGAAAACGAAGGGGCCGTGCAGCCACTTCGTTTTTAAATTTTCAATTGTAAGGATGAGTTAAATGAAGGATATTCTAATTGTTGCTCATTTTACACAAACACCTGGGGAGAAAGGAAATGGGAGATTCCATTATATTGCAAATCTGCTAGCACTTGAGGGACATAAAATTGAAATAGTGACGACAAATTTTTCTCACGATTGCAAGATGCATAGGGAGTTTCAGCAAGGTTTATTTGAGCAAGTAGATTATAAAATTGCAATGTTAGAAGAGCCAGGCTATAAAAAGAATGTCTCGCTGAAAAGGATTTATAGTCATTACACTTTTGGAAAAAATCTAAAAAAATATCTAGACAAAAGAGTTAAACCCGATGTGATTTATTGTGCAGTTCCTTCAATAGATGCAGCTTATATAGCGGCTGAATATGCAAATAGGAATGGAATTAACTTTATTATCGATGTACAGGATATTTGGCCAGAGGCATTTAAGATGGTTTTTAAGCTTCCGTTCATTAGTGATCTGCTTTTCTTTCCAATGATGAAAAAGGCGAATTATGTATATCGTGTAGCTAACAAAGTTATTGCCGTTTCAGAAACATATGTGAAGCGAGCAATGGATGTAAACAGTAAATGCCAAAAGGGCATAAGTGTATTTCTTGGAACAGAACTAACATATTTTGATCACTTAGCAAATAAGTGTAGAAATATTATGAAACCAATGAATGAAGTTTGGCTAGCTTATATTGGAACTTTAGGACATAGCTATGATTTAACATCCATTATGGATGCCCTGCATTTGTTAAAAGAAAAGGGATATTCAAATTTTAAATTTATTATTATGGGTGATGGCCCCTTAAAACAGCGATTTATTCAATATGCAAGGGAAAAGAAGATTCGCTGTGAGTTCACAGGAATGCTTGATTATTCCGAGATGGTGAGCAAATTAATCCAGTGTGATATTGCTGTTAATCCGATAGCAAAAGGAGCTGCAGGTAGCATAATTAATAAGGTAGGTGATTATGCTGCTGCAGGTTTGCCAGTCATTAATACGCAAGAATGTCATGAATACCGAGATTTGATAACCAATTATTCAGCAGGGATAAATTGCGAAAATGGAAATCCAGAAGATATTGCAGAAAAAATCTTGTTTCTCTTCCAGAACGAAAATAATCGAAGGGAAATGGGGAGGAATAATCGTGTGTTAGCAGAAGAAAAATTTGACAGGGGAAAAACCTATCCCACTTTAGTTGCTACTATATTAGGAGAGTGAAGATGGACATTCTTGTTAGTGTGAATTGCATTACCTATAATCATGAGCGATACATCGGTGCAGCTATTGAAGGCTTTTTGAGCCAAAAAACGAATTTTGCATTTGAAATTTTAATTGGTGAAGATTGCAGCAAGGATGGAACGCGAGAAATTGTTGAATCATATATGAATAAGTTTCCTGGGAAAATAAGATTAATTACATCTTCTTCAAATGTTGGTGCAAAAAAGAATAGCGAACGCCTGGTGGAAGCTTCGAAGGGGAAATATATTGCCTTATGTGAAGGGGATGATTTATGGATAAATCCACATAAATTACAAAAACAGATTGACTATTTGGAAAACAACCCAGATTGTGCCCTTTGTTTCCATAGTGCGGAAATTGTAAATGGAATAGGGGATTCACTGAATCAATATATAAGACCTTACAAAAAGACAAGAAATAGTCCAATAAGAGATATGATTGCAGGCGGTGGGGGATTTTGTCCTACCGCTTCTTTAGTTATCAAAAGGGAAATAATAGACCCCCTCCCAGCACTTTTGAAAGAAGCACATGTAGGTGACTATGCGCTGCAAATGTGGGCAGCAAGCCAAGGGAGCATCCACTATATAGACGAAATGATGTCAGCTTACCGAGTAGGGATTACTGATTCATGGTCTACTAAGCTAAATTCAGGCTCAAATATGATTGAGAAAAATATTGAAGTAAAAAAGTCAGACATCCAATTGTTAAATCATTTTAATCAAGAAACAAACTTTCGATATTCGGATGAAATTGAACGAGAGGTTTTGAAAAAAGAGTTTGAAATCTTGTTATTGCAAAAAAACTTTAAAGTGATGAGGACAAACAAGTATAAAAAGGTAATTAAGGAATTAAGCAAGATTGATAAAACAAAATTGTATTCAAGGATGTACTTCCCGGGTATTTATCAAAAAGTAGTACAAATGAAACATTCGCTGAATACCGGAAGAAAATAATATGAAAAGTAGGATTAAATATGTCAGAAATCAGCCCTATTAGAGGAAAAACAATTACAGGGTTAGTATGGAGTTTTATCGATTTATTTGCAAGCCAAGGGATTCAGTTTATTGTTCTGATGATTCTTGCAAGATTATTGGCACCAGAATTTTTCGGATTAATCGGGATGGTGGTTGTCTTTATTGCCATATCCAATTCCCTCATTGATAGTGGATTAACACAGGCACTTATTCGTGAAAAAGATACAAGTCCGGTTGACTATTCGACTGTATTCTTTTTTAATCTATTCATTTCGGTTTTTTTGACAATTATTCTTTACAGTATTGCACCGATGATAAGTCATTTCTTTGGAAATGAGCAGCTATCCATGATATTGAGAGTCTTGTCTTTCACCCTTATTATAAATTCTTTAGGCATTATTCAACGAGTAATGCTAACGAAAAAAATTAATTTTAAGACGCAAACAAAAATAAATTTGGCTTCTACTATCTGTGCTGGAATTGTTGCTTCCATTTTTGCGTTTTTAGGATTTGGAGTGTGGAGCCTTGTTGCACAAACATTAACATTGCAAACAATGCAAACGCTCCTGCTTTGGATTAGCAACAAATGGGTTCCTAGTTTGGTATTTAGTATGGCGTCATTCAAGAGACTATTTTCATTTGCATACAAATTAGTGATTTCTAGTTTGTTAGATACGGCATATAATAATGTGTTTTCCTTGCTTATTGGAAAACTTTATTCGGCTGGCCAATTGGGTTTCTATACAAATGCGAACAAATTGAAAGATGTGATCACAAACTCGGCAACAAGTGCCATTCAAAGGGTGACATATCCGGTATTGAGCTCAATACAAGATGACGAAAATCATTTGCAAAGCGCCTTTCGAAAAATTATTCGAACAACAGCATTTATCATGTTTCCAATGATGATGGGACTAATTGCGATTGCTGATACATTAATTCCAATATTACTTGGGCCTGCTTGGACGGAATCAATCGTATTTTTTCAACTCTTATGCTTAATAGGAATGATTTATCCAATCCATGCTATTAATTTAAATATTCTTCAAGTAAAAGGAAGATCAGACTTATTCCTGAAGCTAGAAATTATTAAGAAAATCCTTATTACAGTTTTAATTGTCATTTCGCTCCTTTTTTCTTTAGGAATTCTCGGATTAATAGGTGCTGCAATAATTAGTTCTTATGTTTCCCTGTTAATAAATGCGTTTTATTCAGCAAAAGAAATCGATTATTCTAGTCGTCAGCAGCTTAAGGATATGGCACTTTTTTTCTTGTTAGCTAGTGTGATGGGGATATCAGTATATTTTTTGGGAACGATATTGGCACTCAACTTGTTTTTTAAATTGGTTATTCAGATACTATTTGGTATGTTGATTTATATAGCTCTTAGCTGGGGGCTGAAAAATCAAGAATTTAAGTTGGTTTTGGAAATCTTGGTTCAGCTTTTCAAGAAAACAAAAAAGAATATCATAAAAGCACATGGTGCATAAGTATATAAATAATTGAGGTTGATACAAAGGAAAAGGTGAGGGAATGAAGGGGATTATTCTTGCTGGCGGCAGTGGAACAAGGCTTTATCCGATTACACAAGCTATTTCCAAGCAGTTACTGCCTATCTATGACAAACCAATGATTTACTATCCTTTATCAGTGCTTATGCTGGCAGAAATTCGGGAGATTTTAATTATAACAACTCCACAAGATGCACCACTATTTAAAAACTTGCTTGGAGACGGGGCAGATTTTGGAATTAGCCTTGAATACAAAGTGCAGGAGCATCCGCGGGGATTGGCGGATGCTTTTATTATTGGAGAAGACTTTATTGGTACTGATCACGTGTCTCTTATATTAGGGGACAATATTTTCTATGGAACAGGTTTTACTCCATTATTGAAAATTGCTGCTAGTTTAATGGAAGGTGCGATTATATTTGGCTATCAAGTAAAAGATCCAGAGAGATTCGGCGTTGTAGAGTTTGATAAGGATCATAATGCGCTATCTATTGAGGAAAAGCCGACAAATCCAAAATCACCTTATGCAGTTACTGGCTTGTATTTTTATGATAATAATGTTGTTGATATTGCGAAAGGTATTAAACCTTCTTCTAGAGGAGAACTCGAAATTACAGATATTAATCAGGAATATTTAAGAAGGAACCAACTAAAGGTTGGTAATCTTGGACGTGGATTTGCCTGGTTAGATACGGGGACAGTTGAAAGCTTTCTAGAGGCTAGTCAGTTTGTGGAAACAATTGAAAAACGTCAAGGTTATAAGATTGCTTGTTTAGAGGAAATAAGCTATCGAAATAATTGGATATCAGCAGAAGATGTAATGAAGAGAGCAACAAAGTATAAGAATGAGTATGGTGCTTATCTAACAGATTTAGTGTATGGGAAATTCAGTAATAGTTCTAGCTTAACATCTTTTTCTGTATCGGGTCGTTAAGTTTTATTTGTAAAAAAGGGAGAGGTAGTATTTGGAGACAAAAACAAGCTGTTTGGAAAGATATCAGGATATTTTTCTACGGAATAACATTAAAATTATAATGCTTAGTAAGGATTTAGATGATATAGAGAGAATGAAAAATGCGCTAATTGGAGTAGATTCTAAATATTTATTTCCTACAGAAAACAAAGAGCTTCTTTTCCAATATATAAAAAAAATTATTGATAATGGGTATAATTTTATTTTGACAGATGGGGCTCAGGATATCGGCATGATGTCGCTTTATGCAAATGATTTTGTCACGAAAACTGCTTATACTACCACGATCGGGTTAATACCTTCACACCGCGGAGGAAGCCTAATCGGGAATCTAGTTAAATTTTCATTTGAATTTGCTAAAGAAAAGGGGATGGAGAAGTATAGGGCAGAGGTTCATAAATCAAATGAAAAATGGTTGAATTTCTTATTGAGATTTAAATTCGAAATTGAAAGCGAAACAGAAAATGATACCTATATGATTGTGAGGGATTTATAAGACCGTTAATTCTAGGGAATTTCTATCTGTTTCAAGTTGGTGTCCAAAGGAAAAGGATTAAATTAATAATATGGAGAGAGTGTAATGAATTTACTTGTTACAGGTGGAGCCGGGTTTATAGGCTCTAATTTTATTTTATATATGTTGGAGAAGTATAAGGAAATTCAGATAATAAATATTGATAAATTAACTTATGCAGGCGATCTCAAAAATCTTAAAGGAGCAATTAATGATCCACGACATGTTTTTATAAAGGGAGATATTTGTAATCTTATGCTAGTAGAAAATATTTTTAAGGAATATGAAATTGAGGGTGTTGTCCATTTTGCTGCGGAGTCACATGTGGATAATTCTATAAAAAACCCAAATGCCTTTATAGAAACGAATGTGTTAGGCACCTTTACATTGCTTGAGGTGGCTCGGAGACACTGGATGAATGGAGTGAATTCCTATAAGGAATTATATAAGAATTCAAGATTTCATCACATTTCTACTGATGAGGTGTATGGAACATTGGGTAAGGATGGCTTTTTTACAGAGAAAACAGCTTATGCCCCGAATAGTCCGTATTCGGCGAGTAAGGCGTCTTCTGATATGCTTGTTCGCAGCTATTTTCACACATATGGCATGAATGCTGTGACTACAAATTGCTCAAATAATTATGGACCAGGGCAGCACGAAGAGAAGCTGATTCCAACTATTATTAGAAGAGGGCTATCCTTAGAGTTAATTCCTATTTATGGAAGAGGTGATAATGTTAGAGATTGGTTATATGTAGTTGATCATTGCAGAGCCATTGAGAAAGTATTTTTTGAGGGGAAATCTGGCGAAACATATGTAATTGGTGGACATAATGAAATGACGAATATTGGCGTAGCTAATCTAATCTGTAATACGTTAGATAAAATATGCCCAGTTAAAGAAAATCATTTAGGCATTACCAATTATCATCAGCTGATTCAATTTGTATCTGATCGACCAGGTCATGATTTTCGATATGCAATTGATGATTCAAAATTACGACATGAGCTAAACTTTCAAAATCAATTTGATTTTGAAACAGGGTTAGAAATAACAATTGATTTTTACCTCAATGAACAAGTGGCTAAAAAAAGCTGATGGAGATGAACAAATGAGAATAGGGATCATGCAGCCATATTTCATTCCATATCTAGGATACTTTAGTCTTATCAAACAAACGGACCGCTTTATCCTATTTGATACGGTTCAGTTTATTAGACATGGCTGGATTGAGAGAAACAGGATATTAAAACCAAATTCAGGCTGGCAGTATATAGGCGTTCCTTTAAAAAAACATAGTAGAGAAACGAAAATTAAAGATATTAAGATTCAAATGGAACAGGATTGGAGAACGAGGATTTTCAGGCAATTAGAGCATTATAAGAAAAGAGCCCCTTTTTATAGCCAGACGATCGATATATTAGAGCAGGGGTTAAGTTTGGAGACAGATGATATTGTAAAACTAGATGAATATTTATTGCGGGCTATCTGTCATTACATTGGGATTAACGCAAATATTAGTGTTTTATCCGAAATGGGGTTATACATTGAGGAGGCAAATGCACCAGATGAATGGGCATTAAATATATGTAATTCTATTGGGAATATTGATGAGTATTGGAATCCAGAGGGTGGTTTGGAATTCTTCGATAAGAATAAGTACGAAAGAGCTGGTATTGGTATTCACTTTTTAAAAATGAATCTGAATAGATATTCTCAAAAAAGAGATATATTTGAGCCTGGACTATCAATAATTGATGTGATGATGTTTAATGGGCCAAAAGAAATTAATGAGATGCTTGATGAATATGTGTTGGTGAAATAATAGGTTATATGGTTATTTATGGAGGAGTTAGTCATGAAAGAGGTAGTGGAGGTACCGATATCTACTCATAAAAAACGCAGTCTATTTCTCAAAAACATCATACTTGTTTTTTTCACTTTATTGGTTTGTTCATTTTCCATATCGATGGGGCTATTACAACTTCGCACACCAGAAGTAATTGCACATGATGATAGTGAAGAAAAGTTCTCTAGCGAGCGGGCGATGAAGTATTTAGAGATAATTGCGGAGAAGCCACGTCCAATAGGTTCACCAAATCATGACAATGTAAGAGATTATTTGGTATCTGAATTAACGAAATTAGGAGTTTCATCAGAAATACAGGTTGTAAAGGAAGATTTAACAGTATGGGGAGCACCCTTTGACGGTAAGATTGAAAATATAGTAGCGCGAATTCCTGGTAGGGAATCAACGAGAGCCATTTTGCTCACCTCCCATTATGATTCTGTAGATCATAGCCCAGGAGCAGCTGATGCTGGATCGGGTATTGCTGCTATTCTTGAAACGATAAGAGTATTGTCTGAATCAAAAAAACTTAAGAATGATATTATTATTCTCCTTTCGGATGGGGAAGAAATAGGTTTATTAGGTGCACAAGCATTTGCAGAGTTCCATCCTTGGGCACATGAGGTTGGAATTGTTCTTAACTTTGAGGCAAGGGGGAGCAGTGGCCCTTCTGTGATGTTTGAAACTAGTAATAAAAATGAAAGATTAATAACAGAATTCATTAAGGGAGCTACTAATCCAATAGCACATTCTTTTATTAGTGAAATTTACAAAAATATGCCAAATGATACAGATTTATCTATTTATAAAAAAGCAGGGATGTCTGGTTTAAATTTTGCTTTTTTTGAAACGATACATACCTATCATTCTGCTGATGATACGGTAGAAAATTTGAGCTTAAGTAGTTTACAACATCATGGGGAAAATATGCTTGATCTTGTTCGATATTACGGAGGCATGAATTTAGTAGACAAAGATCAGGGAGGGAATAGCGTTTATTTTAATAGTTTTGGAAAGAAAGTTATTTCCTATCCAGAGTATCTTGTGATCCCATTTATGTGTATTGTGATCGTTGCATTCTTGATCACCGCAATCCTTGGCTTTATACGAAGGAAGTTGACCATTTTGGGTTTGATAGGCGGAATGTTACTGTTTCTGCTCATTATAGGGATGGCTTATTTTCTAGGCATTATAACGAAAGGCGCGGTACTATCTATTCTTGCTGAAAACAGTTGGGCGATGGGGGTAGATTTAAGAATGAGCCATCCATTATTCATTATCATGATTCTAGTAATGGTGGGCATATTTCTTCTAGTGTATAAATTAGCTCAAAAGAAATTCATTGTAAATAACTTAGCGGTGGGGGCATTTTTCGTTTTGGTTTTCATCGCGATCTATACGAGTCTATTGATAAAGGGGGCTAGCTATATTTTTCTTTGGCCAACGTTGCTTGGGCTAATTGGTTTAAATGTACATTTTTATGTGAATGGTAAGTGGAAATGGTTTGGTAAAGGGGTTATGTTGGTGATTGCTTGGCTTGTAATCATGTTTATTACTCCTATTGTGTATATAACATATATGCTGCTAACCCTTGATAATGTGGGAGTACTTCTAGTATTTATTGCATTATTATGGGCATTTTTTATTCCACTAATAAATTTTAATCGGGGAGAAGAGTCTCTATGCGAAAGCACTTAAACTTGATTCAATTTTCTCGGGCTTTTGTGCCGATTTTTGTCATTCTATTTCATGTAAAAGCATTTATGCTTGTCTATTTTCATTATAACTTTCTAATGCTCCCTGATATTCTGAAATCTGGCGGTGTCTATTATTTTTTTGCTTTGTCAGGTTTTATGGCTTATTATCTGTACCATAATAAGTTTGGTAATCGGGAAATGATCAAATATTTTCTGTACAGTCGGTTTATTAGAATCTATCCAGTTTATTGGATTGTGACCATATCTGTTTTAGTTGTTATGATTGTATTTCCTAGTCTTGCTCCTGAGCATCAACAAGGGATGGAAGATATTATTTTCTCTTTACTTCTTATTCCCAATGGATCCAATTTGGTTCTAGGTGTTGCATGGTCATTAGTTCATACAGTATTTTTCTATTTGATTTTTACGATTGCTTTTTTCAAAAAGAGTAAATTTTCTATTACGGCAGCCATCCTTTGGGCCATGATTTCCTTTGCTTTTAGCATCCAGTTGTTTAATAGCTCCAATATCCTCCTCAACTATTTATTTAACAGCTACAATCTAATATTTTTATCTGGAATTGCTTGTGCGTATATCGTGTTGAAGGTAAGGATAAATCTGTATGTGTCATGGATTCTTGTGATTATTGGGGTTGCTGCTTTTCCGCTCTCTTGGATAAATGCCCAATATGGTTATGCTGCATTAAATATCGAGATTGCAACAACGATTGCTTCTGTTTTTATTATCATAGGATTTTCCTCCATTGACCTGCAAAAGGACGTAAAGATTCCAAAAATCGCACAGTATTTAGGTGATGCATCTTTTTCAATCTATTTAACACACTACTATTGCATATCAGCACTTACAATCATTTTTCTTCAGCCTATGTTTAACTTTCTTTCGAATATCGTCATAGCTATCTTGTTTATAGTCATATCCGTCATCTGCGGTTGTTTTGTTTACTCATTTATAGAAAAGCCATTAAACAAAAGACTAAAGCCGTTGCTTAAGAGGAATCAACGTTATGATTCTAAGTCCATAGTGAAAGAATTAAAGGAGAACGCGCAATGAACACGACTCCCCGTACAGCATTTATACTGCAAGTTCATAAAAACCCTCAGCAGGTGAATAAATTTATCCAGCAGTTAACCGCTAAAGAACAAGCAGATGTCTATATTCATATTGATAAAAAAAGTTATGAGGGAATGAAAAATCAATTAGTTAAAGGTCCAAATGTATATATCCTAGAGAATAGTGTAAATTGTGAATGGGGTGACATCAGTCAAATTGATGCCACCCTTTTATTATTAAAGGAAGTTTTGGCATCTGGAAATGAATACGATTTTGTCTGTTTAAGGAGTGGGCAGGATCTATTGGTAAAGGATGGGTTCAAAGATTTTTTGAGAGCAAATAGGAATAGCGTTTTTTTAGACTATAGAGATATAAGTCAGGGAAACACGGGACTAATGAATATTAGGTGGCCTAAAGTTATGAGAAAAAGGTATACAAATAGCCATCCATTACGAATAATCCGTAGAATTCTATTAAGCTTATACGGGAAGGGAATTAGTCTTTTCCCTAATAAAAATTACTGGCCGCGGGAATATTCTTTCTACAAAGGTTCCCAATGGTTTTCTATACCCTTTGATGTCGCGAAATATATCAATCAATTTTTAGAGGAAAATTCATGGTATTACTCATTCTTTACGAACTCTTTAGTACCCGATGAAAGTTTCTTTCATACGTTAATTTTGAATTCAAAATATAAGTCAAATGTGGTGAATAATCATTTGTTTTTTATTAAATGGGGAGAAACATTAAGTGAAAGAAATTCTCCGCAAGATCTAATAAGTGAAGACATAGCACGAATAGTAAAGTCAGAACAATTTTTTGCGAGGAAGTTTGAAGAAAAAACAGATGAGGCGATCATTCATTATTTTCATCAAAGAGTAACACTTTCTAAAGATGTGAAATATTTAAAGAGAGGAAGTTAAGGGGATTTTGATAACTAAACAATTAGGAGAACATATTAGGGATGAGCAAATGAAATTAAATTATGCAAAGGTCTTTCAATTAGAAGCAGAATATGGTTCTTCCTTTTATTTAATGGATGTGGATAAATTGAAAGGAAACTACCGGAAAATAGAAGAGGCTTTTACAAGTCAATATCCTAAATGCATCATCGGGTATTCATATAAAACAAACTATCTCCCATATTTATGTAAAGAATTATCAAGATTAGGAGCTTATGCTGAAGTCGTTTCTCGTCTGGAGTACGATTTGGCGATAAAGGTAGGAGAAAATCCAGAACGGATTATTTTCAATGGACCAGTAAAAACCAAGGATGATATTTTTAAGGCTTTACATAACAGAAGTATTTTGAATATCGATTCCCTTTATGAGATTGAGTATGTAAAGGAATATTGCTTAAATCATCCAGAAGAAATGATTAAAATAGGTCTTCGATTAAACTTTCCCCTATCAGATGGCGGCGAAAGTGTGCTTCAAGATGGATATGAAGTAGGCCGATTCGGTATTTGTGTTGAAAACGGAAACTTGCAAACAGCTATAAATATGCTAAGTGATGTAAGGAATGCAAAGATTGTTGGCTTACATGGTCATTTTTCAACGAAAACACGCAGTGTCAAAACATACCGATTGATTACGAAAAAATTATGTGTTCTAGCTAAGTATTTTTTCAAAGACACGATTGAATATATTGATATAGGTGGAGGTTTTTATGGAGAGTTGCCAAAGGGTTTTCATCTAACAGCACCTAGTTTTAATGATTATGCAGAGGCAATCGGTGAAACAATGATCAAAGAATTTGCCGGTTGGGAAAAGAAGCCGCTCCTTATCATTGAACCAGGAATTTCAATGGTGGCTAACGTCTTCCGATTCGCTGCAAAGGTAATTGAAGTGAAAAATGTAAGGGATAAGACTTTTGTTTTGGTTGACGGCAGTGTTCATAATATTAAACCAACCATGCATAAAAACAACTTACCAATGCAGGTGATTACACAAAATGAGGGAGGAAACCGAAATATCCAAAAGACGTTTAGTATTGTCGGTTATACCTGTATGGAGAAGGATTATCTTGCACATAATGTAGTCACTCCGATTCCTTCCATCGGGGATTATGTGTTATTCAACAATGTTGGTGCATACACAATTGTATTCAACCCACCATTTATTAAAGAGCGACCTGCCATTATTGCCATCAAGGACGGAGAAACAATTGTTGCTCGAAAGAAGGAAACGATTAAAGAATTCTTTAATGAAGCACTCTATCTATTTTGATATTAAAAAAGGAGATTCATATGAACATTTTAATTAGCAGTGTTGGCAGACGGGTGAAACTAGTAGAAGCATTTCGATCTGAGCTTCAGAAAGTAAATGGAAAGGTCATAGCAGTAGATTGTGATTCAACCGCACCAGCTTTACACTTTGCAGATGTGTATGAAGTTGTCCCTAGAATTGATGATTTGCGCTATATAGACTATCTGAAAAAAGTATGTAAGAAGTATAAGATAACAGGTATTCTATCACTAATTGATCCAGAATTAAGTTTGTTAGCAAATTATGTGGAGGAATTTGAGAAAGAAGGAATATATGTCATTGTGTCGGATAAACAAATAGTAGAAACATGCTTTGATAAATATTCTACCTCACAAATCTTGGGAAGCCATGGATTACCATGCATTCCAACGTATATAAATATTGAGGAGGTTATCTGTGATTTAACAGTGGGGAAGTTGGAATTCCCGCTTATCATAAAACCAAGAAAAGGCAGCGCCAGTATTGGAATTAATAAAGTGTATACGATGGAAGAGCTGCTTATTTATAAAAATGAAACAGAAGAATTAGTTATCCAGCCGTTTGTGAATGGTCAAGAATATGGTGTTGATTGCTATATTGATATATTTTCTAGAAAACCAGTTAATATGTTCATGAAAAAGAAGATCATGATGAGGGCTGGCGAAACGGATAAATCTATTTCAGTAAGGGATAACGACCTAAAGCAATTGATTGAAAGATTAGTCTATGTATTAAATCCGTTGGGGCCAATCGATATTGATTGTTTTCTTACTAAAGGGGGATTTGTTATTTCCGAAATTAATCCACGGTTTGGCGGAGGATATTTGCACGCACACTTGCAAGGGCAGAACTTTGTTAAAAATATTATAAACAACCTTAGTGGGGTTACAAATCAATTACAAAACAATGAGTATGAAGAAGATCTAATCATGGTTAAGTACGAGGATGTAAAGTTAATAAAAAATGTCCTCCCACAAGCAAGTGAAGTTTCATTATAATCTTTTTTTGGGTGTAGTTTCGTGGTAAAACCACAGCTTTCCAAGCTGTTGAGGAGGGTTTGATTTTTTTACCTTTTCCCATACATATAAACACAGTGTTTGATTCAATAGGGAACGAGGTATTGCGTTTTTTCTATGCAAAAAAGGCCACTGTAATAGAACACCACAAATCAATGAGCATACAATAGAATTGAACATTTTAAGCCAAAAACGAGAGGTGGGAAAATAAGTGGCTAAGGAAATGTACGTTAGTTCTACAAAGGGGAATAATAGTTACAATGGGACGTTAAGTCAGCCTTTCAAAACAATTCAATACGCTATTGATTCGGCAAGTGCTGGAGATGTTATTTATGTGCAAAATGGGTCGTATAATGAGCGTATTCAATTAAACAAATCAGGTACTTCGGATAAGCCCATAAAGCTTGTAGCGTATCCTGATCATCGTCCAATTATAAATGGGGCAGGAATAAAATGGACTGGAAATGGAAATTGGGGTGGGCTCATTAACTTTAATAGGCAGTCCCATTGGTTTTTTGAAGGAATTCATCTGGAAAATGCTTATGGAATGGGGTTTGGAGATGACTATCAGGAGCCATCAACAGTTGGTTCAAGAAATATCCAAATAAAAAACTGTTCTGTTACCAAAGCTGGGGGTTCAGGTTTTTTTGTGGAATTTGCGGAAGACATTCTCATTGATAATCTTATGGCAAAAGAAACGAACAAAAATTTAGGACAAGAAGGTATTTCTTTATTAAATGTTAATCGGTTTGAAATAAAAAATTGCCAAGTCATTAATTGCTACAAAGAAGGAATTGATGTAAAGGATGGATGTAAAAATGGTACAATCCATGATTGCTATGTAAATAATACGGTCAGAGTAGGAATTTATGTAGATGCTTTTTCGAGAGATTCATCTAATATTCAGGTTTATAATAATATTGCAACGGTACCTAACGGTGCAGGATTTTCTACTGCTGCAGAAGCAGGAGGGAGATTAGAAAATATTTTGTTTAGAAATAATATCGTCTATGACTCACTAAGAGGCTACAATATTTCTTCCAATAATAGCGAAACAAATTTGCCATATATGATGAAGAATATTACATTTCAGCATAACATTGCTTTTAATAGTGGATTTACCGGGATATTCATAGTTGCTAAGGTTGAAAATCTCTTAATTGAAAATAATATTCTATATCCAAGCAAAAGCTATCTTTCAAATTGCATTCAAGTTTACGATTTGAAGATGTTTGATGCCAATACAACGATTATTCGTAACAATCTATTAGCAGCAATAAATACAAATAAAAATATAATTAGGGGAAGCGACTATATTGTAGAAGCGAATTATGACTCTGTTATGATAGATCCTACAGGAGCTCTAACTGGAACTAGAAATTTTGCACTAACAAAAAACTCTGTTGCTCGAAATGCTGGTTACAAAGGAGTTGATTTAGGCCTCATTTTAGAATCCTCATCCAATCCCCCAGAAGAAAATTTTGAACCGCAAGAAGTTAAAATAATTAGTGATGTAAATTTATTTAACGCTGCCAATGCTATAAAAGATTTTCCTCCATTTCAAATTCGTTATACAACTATTACTACTGAAAAGGCAATTAATGATTCGAATTTGCCAGTACAAGCTTCTGGGGTTTTAATCACTTATTATATTAGCCAGACTATTACAGGATGCTATCAAGAGTACCAAAGAATTGGAACAAATGAGAGATGGATTCGATTTACTCTTTCAGAAAGCAGTTGGACGAACTGGAGTAAACGATAACAATTGCATAAAGGGCAGTCCATTCTTTGCTAAATGTAAAGTTTGGATTGGCCTTTATTTGGGTTCACTGTTAATTCTAAATGCAGTTCATACATAACGATACGGGCATCTCCAACTATGATCAAGACCTGCTAGTGAAGGCAGATTAGAACTGCACCTGCCAGTAGTAAAAGTGCCGGGTAAAATAGAAATATTCTTCATCCGGGCATTCCCTCCTAAAAAATACATTTTCATTATAAAGAACAAATAGTTCGATAAAAAATACGAGAATGTAAGATAATTAAAGAAAACGTGAGAAAATTAATGGAAAATGTTCTTTATAACGCAAAAATGACTGATTTTAACCTTTTTCAAAACATTACATTTGAACTATACTCAATTCATGGTAGTTCTTTAAAAAGAACAAATAAAACGGAAACAAAGAACGGAATCTACTCAATTGGTTCTGAGAGAAACTTATAATTCTAGAAACTATTATCTAAGGAAGGTGGAAATGATGAAGTTTACTTGGAGAAAAGCGAGAAAAATCTTAAGTAATATCATTACAACTGTTTTATTTATTAATTTAATTATAATGGCGGTTCTAGTAATCTCTTCAAAAGCTTCTGGAGGAGAACCACAGGTTTTCGGCTATCAGCTTAAAGCAGTATTATCAGGCTCCATGGAACCGACCTTTTTAACTGGGTCTATCATAGCAGTCACTTCACTTGAGGGGAATGAAAAGAAGAACCTCAGAGAAGGGGATGTAATTACTTTTGTAGATAGTAAGGAAAGGTTAATTACCCACAGGGTCATCGGAATCAAAACAAGCGGAGAACATGTCATGTACGAAACAAAAGGGGATAACAACAATGCAGCTGATTTGGATCCAGTCCTTTCAGATAACGTACAGGCAGTCTATTCTGGATTTACAATTCCTTATGCAGGTTATTTTATCGATTTTGCACAGTCAAAAGAAGGAAGTGCCATACTGCTGATTGGTCCTGGATTATTGCTCTTAGCTTATGCAGCATTTAGCATTTACCAAGGACTTAAAGAGCTTGATCCGAAAAAGAGAAAAACAGACATCGATACAGAAGAAAAGCCAACTTAATTTGGTTGTACTCCTTGTACAAAACAAGGGTCAATATAAAAAAATTATACATACCCAAAGGGTAAGAGGAGGAAATTGGAAATGAGCATTAAGAAAAAATTAGGTTTAGGAATTGCATCGGCAGCACTAGGTATTTCATTAGTTGGCGGAGGAACATTTGCATACTTTAGTGATACTGAAGTAACGAATAGCACATTCGCTGCTGGTACTTTGGATTTAGCAGCAAATCCAACCACTATTATCGATGTAAAAGATATCAAGCCTGGTGATACTATGGTCAGAGAATTTAAATTAGAAAACAATGGATCTTTAGACATTGCTACAATTGATCTACTTACTAAGTATACTGTGACCGATGCAAATAGTAACAACAAAGATGATTTTGGTAAACATATTAAAGTACTTTTCCTTGAAAACGCAGACAAAACAGGTGATGGCTGGGTGATTGGGGATTACAATGATGTAATTTCTGAGACAACCTTATATGATCTTCAAAATATGACTCCTGATGCAGTAGAAAACTTAAATCACTGGTTGACTGAGCTTCTGGGTCTAGGGGGAGAAGATAGTGGTTTAAAAGCTGGCTCTTCAGATAATATGTATGTAGCATTTGAATTCGTTGATAATGAAGCAGATCAAAACGAATTCCAAGGTGATTCTTTAGCACTTGAATGGACATTCACTGCTCATCAAACAGAAGGTGAATCTAAATAATATTCAATAACAAAAGGCGGGAATTCGTTCCCGCCTTTTGTTAAAAACTAGATGGAGAGGTAATGCCATGAATAAAAGATTTATATTGGCAAAACCGAAGATTATCGCATTTATAGCCGGCATTTTCATATTTATGTTAGTAGGAGAGACAAGTGCAAGGGCAGCAAATAAAGAAATTGATATACATACGAAAATGAATCCGAGCGGCTACTTTTTTGAAGTAGGAAACTTGAAACCTGGGGATTGGATGCCAAGGGATATCGTCATATCCAATGCTGGAACTCAGGATTTTAAATATATGGCTATATTAGGGAAGAAAAAGTCTGTTAAAGGACTGTTAAAAGAACTAGATTTAATCGTTAAAAAAAATGAAGAAGTATTGTATGACGGGAAAATGGACCAGTTTACTGGGTTTACTCCTAGAAATCTAGCAAAAAGTGAATCTGAAACACTATTTTTTCAAGTGACGATGCCAAACGATTTAGGAAATGCATTTCAAAGCTCTGGTGCCGAAGTAGAAATATTATTTGTTGCTGAAGCCTTAGGCGATACTGGTGGTGGAGATCCAGGCGGAGAAAATCCAGGTGAAGAACCTGTTGTAGAAAACTCCGGAGAAGAGCCAGATGATGAAGTGATCGAAACAAACAATCCGACGGGTACAATCATTGTTTCACCAGAAATTAGAGAAAACCTCCTTCCAAAAACAGCTACGAATACTTATAATAGTCTGCTTATTGGCAGTGTACTATTTGTTGCAGGCAGTATCTTTTACAAACGAAAATTCAGAATAATAAATAATTTAGAATGAAAATAAATATATAGATTATAAGGAGGATTCTAGTAATGAGTATTAAAAAGAAACTAGGTTTAGGAATTGCTTCTGCAGCAATAGGCATTTCATTAGTTGGCGGAGGAACATTTGCATATTTTAACGATGTGGAAACAACAAATAACACCTTTGCTGCTGGAACATTAGATTTAGGAATTGATAAAGAAACAATTATTAGTATTGATAACATTAAACCAGGAGACCGTTTCTTTAGGTATTTCCAGCTTTCAAATGATGGGTCACTTGATATGAAGGAAATCCTACTAAATTCCACTTATGAAGTGTCTGATAAGAAAGGTGACAATGCAGGAGAAGACTTTGGGGAACATATTATGGTGGAGTACTTGTACAATGCATCTGGTAAAGATACAGTTATTTTCCAAAAAACTTTAGCTGAAATAAATGAAAATCCAGTTCAAGTCCTCAAAAATTTCCCGGCTGGTGCAAAGAATGCCAAATTTACTGTCCAATTTGAGTTTGTTGATAATGGGGAAGATCAAAATAAATTCCAAGATGATGCTTTAAAACTTACATGGACTTTTGATGCTAAACAACAGGATGGTTCGAATAAATAGTTTTCTAAAACAATGTTAATAGGTGGGATTAGGTTCCTGCCTTTTAAAAATTTGGTTATCCATTGTATCCATAAAGAAGGAGGAACCCTATCATGTACCAAAAAAACTGTGATCGCTGCTGCCGCCCATCATATAGCAGCAGTGAGAAGGGTGAATGGTTATGCCCAATTTGTGGACAGGATCTAACCAACTATCCCTTTTTTGATGCAATGACATTGGAAAGGATAAATATTAAACGACCAACCATTCGGAAAAAAGCTGAAGCCTATCGAAAAGGATATGCTTATATGAAAGTGTAGGAGTAGGAGCCCGTGCATATTTTGAAATTTTTCCAACAAAAGATGCATAGACAAAGAAAGATGGTAATAAAAATAGATTATCTAGTATAAGATTCCTATTTGGGGGGAACATTGTGGTCGAGACAAAAATAGAGGTCACAGAAATAGATAAAGAATGGTTGCAGTTAATAATAGAAGCAAAGAATTTAGGAATAGAGAAACAAGAGATCTTGGACTATTTAAATCATAATGTATAAATAAAGAATAAATACGAGTTTAAGTATTTCTATGAGAAGGGGAACCTTTTTAGGAAATACTTTTTATTATAAAAAAATTTGCAAGTGCAACCCACAAAGCTCCTAAAAGGGTGGTCAATTTGAAACGAATATTCTCTTACCTAGCAATAGTTAATATAGCTGATGGAGTCTTTACCTATTTGGGTCTTCATTTCTCTATGATTGAAGAAAGCAATCCTATGATGAATGGTCTATATGATATAAGTCCTTTGTTTTTTCTTGGATATAAGCTATTACTCTCAGGTGTTCTTTTCGGATTGATCTTAATGAAGAAGCTTCCACCGACTCGACTTATAAAAGTCTTGTCAATTACAGCCTCAGCGGTCTACACCATCGTTATCGGATTGCATGGTGTATGGATGTTCCCATTGATTGTATACCTTTTCTAGTAAAAGAACTGTGTAAAATAAATCATATTGTCAATGATTTAATTAGGCATTATATATTAATATTTTTCGACTAATTTCTACGGTTGTTATACCAACTTTTAAATGAATATTCCTTGTAGGCATTTAATATGTCAATTTAAGTATAAGCAGCTTTTAGGAAGGGAAGAACCATGTCGAAATAAGGATAAAAAAAGTAGATCAAAAATTTTCTGAATAGACAAAAATCAACACCATAAGTGATAAATATCTTATAAAATACATAATATAGAATATATTACCTATTTAAAGGATATAGAAAAAGGCAAACCTGCTGAAAGGCAGGGACGCAAAGTCACAGGTCTAAGGTATGTTGGATAAAATACTAGGATGGCTGGGTTGCCTTAAATACGATTCGTATTTTGGGGGGAACTATGTGGTTGAGGTGAAAGTGACTGTGGGGGAAATGGATACAGAATGGCTTGAGCTGATTATTGAGGCAAAAAAAATGGGAATCAAACAAGATGAGATTAGGGAATTTTTTATGAATAGCGGGGTTACTGAAATAGTTCTTAAAGGATGAATATTGATGGGGACAAGTTTTAAGTATTTCTTGTGAGAAATTTCTCATTTAAGAAATGCTTTTTATTTTGAAATAAAGGGCCATGGAGGCTAATTAACATAGCCTCCCTGACCCTTCTTGTATAATGAAATGCTTATTTATTTTGGTCAATTCGCCATTTATTAAATGCTAAGAATTCTCTAAATTGGTCTTTAGTAACGCCAGAATTCATGGCTTCCTGTACAATTTTCATCCATTCAGAGTCCAATTCTTCTTTATTCGGCTGTTCATGAATTAAATGATCGACAGGTACATTTAATACTGCAGCGATTTTCTCGAGAAATTGAATCGAAGGGTTTGTTTGTAAGTTTCTTTCGAGAGAACTTAAATAGGATTTGGCCACACCAGCTTGTTCGGCAAGCTCGGATAACGACATTTTCTTTTCCTTTCGAAGTAGTTTAACTCGTTCACCGATCATCCAATCTCACACACCTTACTATAATATGTAATATTATCATACCAAAAAACGACGGAAAGTTCCATATAAAGAACAATTGGTTTGAAAAGATATTAGTATTTTATCATAAATATACGAGCTTCTTGCATAGTATCTGTCCGTATAATTGAAAATTTAGAGCAAAAATGCTCTAAGTTAATTGACTAGAGCATTTTTTGTATGAATCAGCTGCAAAATTTCCATAACCGCCGAATCAGTATTTTCAGCATCGATATGATGGAAGGGTTTGCTATATTCCATTTGTTTATGTGCGTAACGGGGGTCATAATAATCTTCGAGAAGAATTTGGATGACAGTTTTGTACTCCTTAATGGAAGCTGCTTCGTCTAGAGAAGCAATAATTTCATGGTTCTTTATGCGTTTCTTAATAAAAGAAAGACGTTCAATGACCTTTTTATGAAACCAATCCTCGTGTGCATATGGCAAACAATAGTCATTATAAATACGCTCAACCCGTGATGTCATTGAAGCTTGTAAATGAATATTGGTACCAAGCTGCTTTTTCTTTAAAAGTTCATCAGGTAAAACAACTTTACCAATTCGTTTACTTTCAGCTTCGATAATGAAGAAGGGAGAATCAATCATTTCCGTTAATGATTTATATAGAAGCGAATCAAACGTTTTTTGATTGTTGCCAGGGAACAATCCGAAAGTTCCGAAGATGGATCCTCGATGACCTGCCAATCCCTCTAAATCAATGACAGGTAATCCTTTCTTGTATAAACCCTTTAACACATCCGTTTTACCAACACCGGTCATTCCATGAAGTGTAATTGCCTTATCTGGGAGCATGGCTGGAATTTTCTCGAGAATATATTGACGATACGCCCGATAACCGCCGATAAGCCGAGGAATAGAAATCCCTGCAAAAGCGATAAAAGTGGCAACTGCCTTGCTCCGCATTCCCCCTCTCCAGCAGTAAATAACCGGCTCAGATCCTTTTTTATGAATATCCTTAATTCCACTTAAAATCGAAGGAATCTTCGGTGAGACTAATTCCATTGCTTTCCACTTTGCGACATCTGCTCCTTCTTGTTTATAAATCGTACCAATAATAACCCGCTCTTCATCTGTAAATAATGGAATATTGACGGCTCCTGGAATATGAAATTCTTTAAATTCTCCTGGTGAGCGAACATCAACTGAAACGGCATTATTCAATTGGATGAATTGATCAACAGTAATTTCTCTCATAAGTGTTCCTCCGAGTCTGCATATATAAGGACTATTTTAGCCCTTTATGCTAATAAAGAAAACCTCCTGTTAAAAATTGCATGCACGTCAGAGAATGGAAGGTTCATATAATTCTCCTTTTTAGCAAGGTATTAAATCATAAATATTCGATATAGTGAAGGTGGGTGTTTGAGGGAGGTGATTTCCTATGAAAATAAAATGGTATTTTTTTATATTAACGATTATGGTTCTTTCTATTATTAGTTTTCCTTTTATAGGTAATAAAGATCAAAAGCCTTTGAAAATTGGCATTATTATGATTGGAGATAGCAGATATGAAAAGCTAATCGGCCTTAAAAAAGGGATGAAGGAGCTAGGATATGATGATTGGTCAACCGAATTTTTAGTAAAAAGCGGGAGAGATCAAGAAGCAACACTCGCATCTCAAATTGACGATTTATTAAATGAAAAGCCAGAGTTAATTGTAGCTTTAGGCGGAATAGAAACATTGAAGTTGAAGGAAATAATGGAAAAGAAGAATATACAAATTCCTGTTGTGTTTGCTGGAGTTGCCGCTCCGAAGGAAATTGGTCTCATTAAGGATTATCGTTCACCAGGCGGTCTCTTTACAGGCATAAATAATTACCATACAAGCTTATCAGGAAAAAGGCTGGAGATCTTTCGTGATTTAGTGCCTTCGATTAGTAGATTTCACATTCTTTATGATGAAGATATTGAAGTGAGTAAACTGAGTCTTGAGAATGTGAAGGCAGCAGCTGAAAGACTTTCATTAGAAATCATCCCATGGAATGTAAGTGATTCAAAAAACTTTTTAAGTGAAATGAAACATGAAATACAAGTGAATGATGCGATATTAGTTATGCCAGGATTTAAGATGGAGTCACTATCAAAAGAAATTGCTCAGTTTTCAAAGGAGAATCATGTACCTGCAATGGGATTATATGAGAATGAAACAGAAGATGGGATTTTAGCAAGCTATGGTACTAGCTATTTTGACCAGGGATATCAATCAGCAAGATTTGTTAGTTCAATTATTCAAGGAAACTCACCAGCAGACATTCCTGTTGAGATGCCTGATAATATCCGATTTATCGTTAATCAAAAAGTAAAATCTGAGCTCGGAATTAAACTTAATAAGGATATTATACATTTGGCAGAGTTTATTAATCCTAATGCAGAAGGGATGAGCCAATAATAATGAAGTCAATCATATATTGGCTACATTCTCAGCCTATGCGAGTGAAAGTGTTGGTTTTTGGAATTATTATGTCAACCATTCCGCTTTTATTAATCAGTTATTACTATTATAGTAATGTCAAACCAGATCTTGAGGAAAGAATCATAAGTAAACAAGAATTGGTGCTCCAAAATCTAACAGGTGAAATTGAATTAGAATTTAACCAGATCTTTCAGCAAGTTCAATTGTTTTCTTTTATTAATGATAAAGAAGATAAGCAGCCAATATTTTATGATTTATTAATGAAAAATACTTCAATAGAGGAAGTAGTCATTATAAATGAAAGTGGAAGAATAGAGGAAAAGGTTTCCAGATATGATCTTAATATTCCAGAATCTAATGAACGGTGGTTTTCTGATGAAATGTGGGCTGTCTTTCAGTCAGATGACCGCCTATATGGGGAAGTAGAATTTAATCAGTTTGGACAGCCTGTTATGAAGATAGCTTTAGTTTATATGGAAAATGGAAGTAGAAATGCTGTTGGTGCCACCATTCAATTACAAAAAATAATAGGGCAGATATCATCATTAAAACAAGACGATTTATCTTATTTATATTTACTAGACCGTGAAGGGAAGGTAATTGCCCATCAGGACTACAGGAAACTATGGCATCAAAGTCCAGAAGCAGATAACAAGGAAATGTTAGGAGTAAGAGAAGAACTAGTTGATCTAGGCTGGACAATCATAATGGAACAGCCTAAAACAACCGCCTACGAGCCAATCAATGAAATGTTTATGAAAGGATTAATGGTTGCAGTATTTGTTACACTTTTTGTGAGTTTAATCAGTATTTATGCTGGTCTTTATTTTACAGCACCAATCGTTCTTCTTGATAAAGAAATGAGGAGATTAAAGGCTGGACATGTTGCTTCACCAATTATATTAAATCGAAATGATGAACTAGGACAGCTAGCCCAGTCTTTCAATGAAATGAGTCAAGAGCTCCAAGAGAAATCATTTCGCTTGGAACAGGAAAAGGAGCGGCTGGATGTCGTTGTTAACGGAATTGGCGCCGGATTAGCACTTGTTACAAAGAATTATGAAGTGACTTGGACGAATCCATTGCTTGAGAGTT
Source organism: Cytobacillus solani (assembly GCF_001420595.1). GTDB lineage: Bacteria > Bacillota > Bacilli > Bacillales > Cytobacillaceae > Cytobacillus > Cytobacillus solani. Next base: position 606,329 of record NZ_LJIX01000006.1, read on the forward strand.
GGATGAATAAAGAAGAAATTAAATTGCCTTGCTATACATTAATTGGTGGTATGAATACTCCTTGTGAAAATTGTCCAATAACTTGTCCTGAAATAAATGATAATGCGGACACAATTTTGAGGATGCAAAGAGGAAGACGTGAAGAGCGACTTTTTAGGCATCGAGTTTTTCCGCTTACCCATGCGATTAAGGGGGAAGGGGAGTATCTAATTGTTATTGAAGATGTTACTGAGGAAAAGCAAATGGAAGAAAAGATGATTCAAACAGATAAACTTAGTGCGCTAGGATTAATGGCATCAAGTTTTGCGCATGAGGTGAACAATCCTCTTGCAACGATTCATGTATATGCTGAGGATTTAATTGATCGTCTAGAGCAATTTGATGATGATTTGGATGAGGTTGAAATGGCTTTGTACTTAAGAAAAATAAAAGAGAATACAGATCGCTGTAAGAGAATTACAGGAAATCTATTAAATTTTTCAAGAAAGTCTAATTGGAAGGTATCACAGTTTGATATAAAAGAAACAATTCAAAACAGTATAAGTTTGGTTGAGTATTCCTTGAAAAAGAAGGATGTCCTTTTAGATGTATCTATACAAGAAGAAATGCCGTTTATGGTTGGAGATAGTATAAAGCTAATGCAAGTACTAGTGAATTTAATTAATAATTCAATCGATGCAATCAATCAAGGGGGGACTGTAGCGATCTCTGCTTCACTGCAAAATAGGAATTTTGTTTTTAAAATAAAGGATAATGGCTGTGGGATTCCTGATCATGAAATGCAGAAAATCTTTGATCCGTTTTTTACAACAAAGCCAGTCGGAAAAGGGACAGGTTTGGGATTATCTGTTTGTTATGGGATTGTAGAGGAATTTGGCGGTACGATAATGGTGGAGAGCAGAGTAGGGAAAGGAACGATGGTAATAGTTAGCATTCCGGCTGAAACAAGATTTAAGGAGGACAAGCAATGAATTCAGCTCGATTATTAATTGTTGACGATGAGAAAGATTTACTGGAACTTCTAGTCAAAAGGCTTATTCGAAAAGGATATGAAGTGAAATGTGCAGAAACAGCAGAAGATGCCCTCCTATTATTGAAGAAGCACATGTTTGATATAGCGATTTACGATATTCGTTTACCGAAAATGGATGGAATTGAACTTCTAAAAAAAACAAAAATTATTCAGCCTGAGACTGAGATATTAATGTTAACAGGCCATGGAACGATTGAAACAGCGATAGAAGCAATGAAGATTGGTGCATTTGATTATTTAACCAAACCGTACAATCTCTCAGAACTTGAAATCACCATACAAAAGGCAGAGGAAAGCAGGAATTTGAAACATAAGAATGATAGCATGAAAGAAATTATTAGACAGCATAATGAGTTTCAAATTATAGGAGAAAGTCCAATATTTACTGAAGTTCTTGAGCTCACTCGCAGGATTGCTGACAGTAATGTGCCAGTTCTTATTGAAGGTGAGAGTGGAACAGGGAAAGAACTGTTTGCAAAAGCTCTTCATTATTGGAGCTGTCGTGCGGATGAACCGTTTGTGGCTGTTAATTCAGCTGCACTGCCTGAACAACTATTAGAAAGTGAATTGTTTGGACATGTGAAAGGTGCTTTTACTGGGGCGAATCATGATAAAAAGGGACTAGTTGAAGCGGCAGATGGAGGAACTTTATTTTTGGATGAATTGGGTGAAATGCCATTATTGCTCCAGGTGAAACTACTCAGATTTCTCGAATCAGGTGAATTTAGGCGTGTTGGTGATGTAAGGGAAAGAAAAGTGATGGTTCGGGTCGTAGCTGCAACAAATAGAAACATGGAAGATGAAGTGGCTGAAGGACATTTTCGAGAGGATTTATTTTATCGATTAAATGTTGTTAAATTAACAATTCCCCCTCTAAGGGATCGAAAAGAAGATATTCCGCTCTTTATCAATTATTTCATTAATAAAGGGAAAATCCAAGGGAAAAGGCTGTCTTCTGAAGCGCTTTTTGAATTACAGAATTATGATTTTCAGGGAAATGTTAGAGAACTCCAACATATTATTGAAAGAGGAATTCTATTATCTAGATCAGATCAAATTGAAGCAGCGGATTTACTTTTGCCGACCCGGAAATTTGCGCAAATAGAAAAGCTGCAATCATTATGCTCCTTAGAGGAATTGGAAAAGATACATATAGAAGGAGTCTTAAACAACGTAAAATGGAACAAAACGAAGGCGGCTGAAATTTTAGGAGTCAGTGTAAGAAACTTATATCGAAAAATTGATCAATATAAATTAGTTGAAGAATGACAAAATGGCATATAGTGATTGGTCATAACGTGACAAAAAGGCAATTTTTATACGGCGGATAGAAAGAAAACTTCTTTCTTTCCGTCTTTTTTATTTAGAGAATAGGGGATTGCTCGTATTTTATATAAGGTATCCATTTTGGCATGATACTTGCAAGTGTAATAATGAACATAAATAAAAGGATGTGAAGAGATGTTATCAAACATTGGTATTCCAGGATTAATTCTAATTTTAGTTTTAGCACTGATCATTTTTGGCCCAAAAAAGCTTCCTGAAATCGGAAGAGCAGTTGGACAAACATTAAGGGAGTTTAAAAAGTCAGCTCGTGAACTGACAAGTGACATGACTGAGGATGTACAGAAAGATATGAAAGAAGCAAAAGATACAACGTCAAAATAGAAAGGAGCTTATTAATATGGCCATTCATTCGAAAAGTCATTTACAACCTGAAGATTATTCAAAGCTGGCAGATCAATTTGTTCCTAATTCAGATAAAGTACTGGCTACAAGCCCATATGATTCGGAATTAGGGAAGAATATGGCAAGAGATGCTAGAAAGGTAATTAACGGGAAATTAAAAATTGAGGATTTTCATAGGGTATATTCTGCTTCGCTCATAAAAGAATTTGGTGATCAGTATGCTAGCGGACCTAGTGAAACTAGTCAGAACTCTTCAACCTCAGCGGGAACTGGTCCCAAATGGGGGATGGTTATAGATTTAAAAAAATGTGTGGGCTGTGATACTTGTACCGTTTCCTGTAAAGCGGAAAATAGAACACCGCCAGGTATGTCTTATAATGTTGTCCTAGAAACGATTAAAGGTGATTATCCGAACTTTTCAATCACAAATTTACCGAAGCCTTGTATGCAATGCGACAATCCGCCATGTGTTCAAGTATGCCCAACAAGAGCGACATATAAAATGGAAAATGGAATCGTCATCATTGATAATGATCGCTGTATCGGCTGCAGATATTGCATGGTAGCTTGCCCATATGGATCAAGATCTTATGATTTCGGAAATAGTTATGAACAAGAAATGATCGGATATAATGACGTAACAAGTCCCGAATATGGAATTGAGCGCGGAAAACGCAAAAAAGGAGATGTTCCAGAAGAAACAGTAAGGAAGTGCAGTTTTTGTTATCATCGCCTTCAGCGGGGAGAAGAGCCTGCGTGTGTGGAAACTTGCATTGGAGATGCTCGTTATTTTGGAGATATGAGTGACCCGAATAGTGTGGTTTCAAAGCTTGCCGCAAGTCCTAGAGCATTTCGGTTAAAAGAAGAGTTAGGTACAAAACCAAGAGTGGTGTATTTAAGATAAGTAAGCATTCATTTAGAGTACCAAAAGGAGGAGTGAATTTTGTGAATACGAAGGCAAACTTAGTGAACAATATGCTCACCCCTGAACATAAGAAAGGGAAGCTTGAAAAAATATACTGGATTTCCTTATTCATTGTATTTGGTGTAGGGGTGTATTCAATCATTACCGGCTATTTTATGCAAGGAATGGAGTCTACTTATCTATCTAATATCGTGCCATGGGGCGGTTGGATTGCTTTTTATATATATTTTATTGGTTTAAGTGCTGGTTCCTTCTTATTATCTACATTAGTTTATGGATTTGGAATGGAAAAATTCGAAAAAATCGGCAGAGCTGCATTACTTTCTGCGATTGTTTGTATGATTACTGGTATTTTATTTGTTTTTTTGGATATCGGTCGTCCAGATCACGTCATGAATGCTGTAATCTATTGGAATGTAACGAGTACCATGTCATGGGAAATTCATTTCTATATCGTCTACCTAATTCTATTAGTAGTTGAATTGTATTTTTCTATGAGAAATGATCTTGTAAAAGTAGCAAAAAGCAACAATTTTAAAGGGAAATTATCACGATTCCTCATTTTCAATAAACAGGAATATACGGATATCGATAAAGGAAAGGATAAAAAGCGTTTAAAAATAATGGGTATTATCGGAATTCCGCTTGCTATTTTTGGTGTTCATGGTGGAACAGGCTCCATCTTTGCAGTTCTAAAAGCACAGCCCTATTTAAATTCTGCACTGTTCCCATTAATTTTTATTATATCTGCGTTAGTATCTGGCACAGCATTATCCATTGCGATCTATGTGATTAAATGTAAAGTGAAAAAACAACAGGCAGATCATTCAATGATTCGTTCCTTGGGAAGTATGCTCGCCCTATTTATCGGAATTGAAATCATCATGGTCTGGTATGAATTTTTAGTTGGATTTTATGGGCTAGAGCATGAAGAACTCGGCACGCTTCAATTAATAATGGGCAGTCCTTATTCATGGTCTTTCTGGCTCTTTCAAATGGGGTTTGCCCTGTTGTTCCCGCTTATCCTATTAGTAATCAAAAAAACACGGGAATCAATAAATTGGATTCTAGGCGCTTCTGTCATGGTGCTAATTGGTGTAGTCGGGGTGCGTTTCAATATGGTGATACCAACGTTAATTATGCCAAAAATCGATGGAATGCCTTATGGAAATTATTATATGAATCTTTCTGAGTGGTTAACTTCTTTTGGGGTCATTGCCATGTGTCTCATTCTTTATACAATTGGCGAAAAACTATTTCCAATAGATGAACTAGACTCTCACGAAAAGGGAGTGAGTAAACATGAGTAAGGATAAAATGAATCGAAGAGGCTTTCTAAAAGCACTGGGATCAATTGGTGCGGTAGCGATTATAGGTCCCGCATTTATTGGCCCTGTAAAACAGGTCATTAACGGGGTATGGATAGATGATGAACATGGTGTTGGAACGGATTATCAAGATTATACAGCCGAAAATGTCATTTTTACATCGTGTCAGCAATGTAATTCCTCTTGTACGATTAAAGCTTATATTGTTGCTGGAAGTGCTGGAGGAGCATACACATCCATTATTAGAAAAATTGCTGGGAATCAATACAGCCCGATAAATATGGTCCCTTACGGCCACATAAACTATGATACTCCACTTGAACAAGCGGTTAAAGGAACTGGAGATGTAGCCAAAAGTGGAAGAGGGTTCCGTGGGGGACGTACTTGCTTAAAAGGACAAGCTGGAATACAAACAGCCTATGATACATTTCGTGTACAGCATCCATTAAAGAGGGTGGGTGAACGTGGAAGCGGAGTATGGACAACACTAACTTGGGAAGAGGCATACAAAGAGATTCTAGAAGGAAGCAAGGATTTAAAAACCCCATCCTTAAAAGAAATATGGGCATATGTCCCAGAAGAAAAGGTAATGGCCGATTGGGATAAAGTGCAGGCAGGCGAAATGGAAAAATCCGCTTTTGATCAAAAGTATCAAGATGTGTTAATCGATACAAATCACCCTGACTTTGGACCAAAGTCAAATCAAATAGCGATCATGGCTGGACATCGCAGGGATTTCATTGAACGTCTTGCAATGAAAAGCTTAGGCACAGCTAATTACTATGACCATGGCGGTTATTGTGGAATTACGAGTGTAATGGGGAATGTTCGATCTTTCGATGCAACAAAACAGAAGAAACGAATGATCCCTGACTTTGAGAAGGCTGAATATGTTTTAGTGTGGGGAACGAACCCGATGACAGCTAATCGTGGTCCAACCACATTTGCCCCACAAATTACTAATGCAATCGAACGCGGAATGAAAATGGTTGTGATTGATCCTCGATATAGTAAGACTGCTGAAAAAGCAGATATGTGGGTTCCAGTAAAACCAGGCGGAGATGGTGCACTTGCAATGGCAATGTGCAGATGGATTATTGAGAATAATCGTTATGATGAACGATATTTGCGAAACCCTAATGAAGCTGCTGCACATTTAGATAGTGAACCAACATGGAGTGATGCTTCTTATCTTGTTAATGTTGGAGATCCAAAGAGACCGTTTTTAAGAGCAAAGGATTTAGGAATAGGTGAAGATGAGTTTGTCGTTCTTGAAAGAGGAAAACCTGTTCCACATACAAAAGCGGCAGATGGTGACCTAGAGGTAAGTACAGCGATAAATGGGATTAAGGTGAAATCTACCTTTACAATTTTTAAAGAAAAAGCGCTTGAAAAAACAATAGAGGAATACTCGGAGCAGTGTGATGTGTCTTCAGAAATAATCATCCAAATAGCCAAAGAGTTTACTTCCCATGGCAAGAAAGTAGGCATTCACTCCTATCGTGGCCCAGCCATGCATACGAATGGATATTACAGCAGCCGCGCGATAAATATGCTCAACCATTTAGTAGGAAATCATGACTGGGCAGGAGGAGACACTGCATTAGGTGCAAAATATAAAACAACTGAAGGCAGATATGATCTAGCTTCTGTGCCAAATCCAAACATTTCTTGGGGAATACCAGTTACTCGTCATAAAACACCTTATGAAAAAACAACATTATTCGAAAGAGAGGGCTATCCAGCTAAACGACCTTGGTATCCTTTAGGGAACAAGCTTATTCAAGATGTTCTTCCAAGTTCAGCAGAAGGCTATCCATATAAGATTAGAGCTCTTATTATGAACAGAACATCCCCGATCATGTCAGGACCACGGTCAGATATGCAGGAGAAATTCCTAAAAGATACAAAAGTAGTTGAACTTGTTGTATCCTCCGATATTGTTATAGGAGAATCAACTAAATATGCTGATTTTATTTTGCCTGATTTATCCTATCTAGAGAGTTGGAATACAGAGGCCATTTTCCCAATCCTAAAATATAAATTTGCGAGTGTCATTCAGCCAGTGACTAGAGTTGTACCAGATGCAAGGCAGACAGAACAAGTATATATTGACCTTTTGAAAGAAATGGGATTACCAGGTGTTGGAGATAGCGCACTAGCTGATGGGTCTCCAATTAATAGTCCGGAAGATTATTATCTTAAAATGGTTGCAAATATTGCTTTCGATGGCAAAAAGGCAGTAAAGGATGCGAGCTCAGAAGAAATAGCCATTTTTGAGAAGGCAAGAAAACTAGCCTTAGGAAAGTATTTTGATATGAATAAACTGAAAAGTTCCGTTACGCCTGAAGAATGGAAAAAGGTTGTATATGTCCTAAATCGTGGAGGAAGATATGAGGCTCAAGGAGATGAACATATCGGGGCACATATTAAATATCAATGGGCAAATCTTGTTCATTTCTATGATGAGAAGGCTGCAGGATTCAAAAGCTCCTATACGGGTAAGTTCTTTGAGGGAGTGGCTTTTTTCGATGAAATTAGGAAATATAACGGGGAGGTATATAAACCCAATAAATCTTTTCAGTTTATTAACTGGAAATCAAGAAATATGGGAACGCATCGGAATGAAAGTAACGCGTGGCTTCGTGAAGTGCGAGATGAGAATTATTTATGGATGAACCCGATAGATGCCAAGAAAAAAGGAATCGAAACGTCTGATTTCGTTCATATTATTTCCAATAGTAAAAAGGAAAAAGCAAGGGTACTCGTTACACCAGGAATAAAACCAGGTGTCGTAGGTGCTAACTTTAGCTTTGGTCACTATGCATACGGGTCAAGTAAGGAAAAAATTGATGGGAAAATAATAAAACCGGCAGAGAAATATGGTCACCTCCCATTTAATACGAATACACCAATGCATGAGGAATCAGGATATTCGAGAGGAAGAGGACAAGGATTCTCTGTGAATGATCTGGCTGATAAGGATGATAGTTATTTTGAAGGATATTTAGCAGATCTTTTAATTGGAGGACCCGCACAGCAGGATGTTTTTGTTGACATTGAAAAAGTCTAAATATAAAGGTGATCATTATGATTCTTACGAAAGAGGAACGATATGGCCAACTTGCCTTAAATAATATTATGTCATGTGTTTGGCTTGGAGAATGGGACCGGTATGAAGGGATCTTTCGACATATGGATGAGGAATTGATAAAGAAATTCCCTTTCCACTCTCACTATAATCTGGAGGAAGTAAAGTTATGGCATGAGAATCATTTTTTTATTCCAGGTGACTATTTTGTATCGCCTTACTTTTCCTCTTATATAAAAAAAGGGCTTGATGAACACGAGGAACGGAAGAAGGATCTGCTTTGTCTGATTGGTTTATATGAAAAGATTGGTTTCTTATATCCGCTTGAAAAAGAGATTTATCCAGATCATTTTGGATGCATTACTGCTTTTCTTGGTTCTGTAATCCAAGAAAGCATAAAAGCTGATGCTGAAAAGGATGAAGAGTATAAAAGCAAGCTTAATGAACTAAATCAAAATGTAATTGGCCGTTATATTTTTCCTGTCCTGCAAGTATTAAGGGAAAACGCAAAACCGAAAATAAGGCATCCATTTTTTAAAGAATTTCTAAATTTTTATATTCAGATTATGACAGAGGAAATGAATGAAACTGCATGAAGAAAAATAAGGTAATAGAAAAATACAGCCTATAAAAGGCTGTATTTTTACTTGTTTTTCCTAAGGCTGCCCAGTTCCTCTACTAATGCCTGCATTTCATTGGGACTAAAGGAGTTCTTCTTCATGACAAGGTCATAAATATCTTTTAATTCCTCGTACATTTCCTCATCGAAATGTGATGGTTTAATGGCTCCTAAGTTTAATACCTTAAGCTTATTCTTAATTTCTTCAATCATGTACTCTACATTTTCAGTTGACTTTATAGTAAGATTCACCTAGACATCCCCTCCCAGAACTATCATATTCAGCTTGTAACAAAAAAATTAGTGTTTTTTTCTGTTTTAGATAACTGTCTAGCTGCAGCACCCAGCAACTATAGGCCTTCCGTTTCCTGCGATAGGTCAAGCACGAATGCGCTAACGCTCTTCGTGTTTCCTTTATCGAAAGAACCGGTCCTTCTGCGTTTGTACGGCGATGACCAAGGCGCTTCCGCATTTCTAATAATAAGAAAGTGTAATTTTGGAGTTAGAGAATTGTCTAGCTCCAGCGCCTATCGCCTATCAAACTTCAGGTCCCCTCCCTACGATAAGTCAACATCGAATCGCTAACGCTCTTCGTGTTTCCTTTATCTCAGTCGCGGTCCTTCCAGTTTGTACGGCGATGACCAAGGCGCTTCCGCATTTCTAATAATATTCCCATCTTTCCATGTTCATTATTAAATGTCAACAGGAAATATTGATATGGGTTGCAGAAGATAGCAAGTTAGAAGAAAATAATGACAAGGAGGAATTGGAATATGATTAATGTTTTATTTGTTTGTCTAGGAAATATTTGCCGATCACCGATGGCAGAGGCGATGTTTCGAGATCTTGTTAAGAGGGAAGGATTGGAACATGAGGTTCATGTTGATTCTGCAGGTACAGGGGACTGGCATGTTGGAAGTCCACCACATGAAGGAACGCGAGGCATTTTGACAAAATACAATATTGATGCAGAAGGCCTCTGTGCGAGGCAAATTCGAGAAAGTGACTTACATGATTTTCAATACATAGTGGCAATGGATGCTTCTAATGTTCAAAATATCGAGAAGCTGATTAAGGGAAATTCTCATTCACATATTGTTAGGCTCCTTGATTATGTCGATGAAAAACAAGAAAAAGATATACCGGATCCTTATTTTACGGGGGATTTTGAGGAAACATATGAACTCGTGAAAATAGGCTGTACAAATTTATTAAAAGAAGTGCGCAGGAACCATAATATATAAGAAAGTGAGTGTGTGAAAAAATGGGGAGATCTTTATTTTGGAAAGGTGTATTTTTAGGTGCGATAGCAGGTGGTGCATTAAGCTTATTTGATAAGGACACGAGACAAGCTGTTGCAGCAAATTGTAAAAAGACAACGGGTGAGATTACACATTATATAAAGCATCCTAACGAGGCGATTAGTCAAGTGAAAGAAATGACAAATAAGGTGAAAACAACGATTGAGCAAGTCACTACTGATGTTTCCTTTATTGCCAGCAAAGTGGAAGAATTAAAGGATGGGACAGCAGATATTGCTGGACTGGAAGATGATTTTGATGATTCCTATAAAGAGTGGCCAATAGAAGATAAGAATTAAGCACAAATGAAATGGGGGAGGTGTTGAAATGGGACAAGCATTCAGGACCCTTATTCCGAGGTTAGTAAAAAGAATATTTGCAAATGATCTATTTGGTCTTGCTGCTCAATTGGCCTATTTCTTCCTGCTCTCGCTCTTTCCATTACTTCTATTTTTAGTTACTCTCTTGCCTTATTTGCCAATCACTCAGGAGGATATCCTTGGAGTGATCCGTGATTTTGCACCAGGAGATAGCATGAAATTAATTGAAACAAATATTAATGAACTCTCACAAAAAAACGGAAAGCTCCTTTCCTTTGGAATCATCGCAACCATTTGGTCAGCATCAAATGGAATTAACGCAATTGTTAAAGCGCTGAATTCAGCTTACGAAGTAGAGGAGAGCCGTCCTTTTCTTATTGCAAGGGGTATGGCGATTTTATTTACCTTTGCGATGCTATTTGTTTTTGTCGTTGCTTTGCTTCTTCCGGTATTTGGCAAGCTGATTGGGGTCTATTTATTTGCTAAGTTGGGCCTTTCTGATGAGTTTATGTCGATATGGAATACGCTTAGGTGGCTCGTAAGTTCGATTATTTTGTTCATTGTGTTTACAGGGCTTTATTGGATCGCCCCTAATAAAAAATTAAAGTGTATAACTGTTATTCCAGGCGCTATATTTGCTACAGTCGGCTGGGCTATATCATCTCTCGCTTTTTCCTTTTATGTGACGAATTTTGGCAATTACTCCGCTACTTATGGAAGCATTGGTGCAATCATTGTATTGATGATCTGGTTTTATTTAACAGGGGTCATCATCATTATTGGCGGAGAAATCAATGCCATCTACAGTAAATACAAAAGGGATGACTGTTAAAAATATGCTATAAGTTTCCTATGATAAAAATAATCTTCTGTTAAAGAATAAGACAGGGGGAAATGATTTATTATCAAAGGAGGCAATCAAATGACAAAGCAAACAAAAAAAGACGGTGGAACCAAGCAAAAGGGCAAGAACAAGCCGAAGCAAAAAACATCCGGATCTGCTAACGGACAAAATGGATATCATTAAGAAAAGCCCGGGGAATCCCGGGCTCCTCTTATGATTTTAAAAGTCTTAAGCTATTAAGGATAACTAGAATGGTGCTGCCTTCATGAGCGATCACACCAAATGGAAGATCCACAAATTGAAGAAAGTTAGATGCGATTAAGAACATAATCACGGTAATAGAAAAGACGACATTTTGCTTGATGATTCGATTCATTCGTTTAGAAAGCTGAATGGCATCAGAAATACGAGGCAAATCGTTTTTCATGAGAACCACATCTGCCGTTTCGAGCGCGACATCAGAGCCTTCCCCCATGGCAATCCCAACATTAGCAGTGGCAAGGGCGGGAGCGTCATTAATTCCATCTCCAACCATTGCAACATTGCTATGTGTTTCCTTAAGCTTTTTTAAGTGCTCCACTTTGTTTTCGGGTAAACATTCGGCAATAAAGTCATCTAAGTGGGCTTCTTTTGCAATGGCTTTCCCTGTTTTTTGGCTGTCACCAGTTAGCATAATTGTATAAATGCCTTGGGTTTTTAATTGATCAATTGCTTTTTTGGTCTCTTCACGAACCACATCTTGCAGAGCGATGAGCCCAGCTATTTCATCGTTTTTTTGAACAAAAACAACGGTTTTACCTTGACAGGCCATTCGTTCCAAGGCGCCATTTGAAAAGTTTTCGGCTGCTTCAAGCCCAACAAATGATGCTTTGCCAATTTTCCACTCATCCTCAAGCAAGGAAGCCTTTACTCCCCAGCCTGGAACATCCTCCATCCTTTCTGGAGTAATCAATGCCTTATCCAAAGTCTTCTTTGCATAATTAACAATAGCGTTTGCTAATGGATGTGTAGAGTGACTTTCAATGGAGGCAGCAATTAACAAAACTTCCTCACTAGAAACGCAATCGGCCGCAATAATATCAGTTACTTCAGGTTTTCCCTTTGTTAATGTACCTGTTTTATCAAATGCAATGGCTTTTAAATGGCTTAAGTTTTCTAAATGGACGCCTCCTTTAAAAAGGATCCCATGCCTTGCTCCGTTTGAAATAGCTGATAAGGTAGCAGGCATAATGGAGGCAACTAAAGCACAGGGAGAAGCAACAACAAGTAAGATCATGGCCCGGTAAAAGGTTTCCATCCAGCTCCATCCTAACAGGAAGTGAGGAAGAAACATCATCAATACAACAACTGTTAAGATCACCTTGACATAAGTGCCTTCAAATTTTTCAATAAAAAGCTGTGAAGGGGATTTTTCACTTTGTGCCGATTGAACAAGCTGAATGATCTTTTGAAATAGAGTTTCACTGTTTGGCTTTGTAATTTCAACTGTAATCGCCCCATTTAAATTAACTGTTCCAGCGAAAACGGCATCCTCTTTATCTTTAGATACAGGGATGGATTCACCAGTAATTGCTGCCTCATCAATGGTAGTATGGCCTTTGGCGATTTTACCGTCAGAAGGAATGCGTTCACCTGGTTTTACTAATATGAAATCTCCGATGACTAATTCGGAAACATGGATTTTTTCCTCATATCCATCATTGATTCGTAAGGCTTGCTCCGGCTGAAGCTCCATTAATGCCGAAATCTCTTTATGACTTTTATTCATCGTATAGGTTTCCATGGCTCCACTTACTGCAAAGATAAAGATCAGTATGGCACCTTCTGTCCAGTAGCCAATTAGGCATGAGCCAATGGCTGCAAAAATCATAAGCATCTCTACATTTAATTCTTTATTCGCAATTGTTTCTTCGATGCCTTCCTTTGCTTTAGCAAAGCCGCCAATAATAAAGGCTATTATATATGTGACAATTGAAGCAGTTGCAAGCTCATTTTTGTCTAAAAGCCAGCCAGCTGCAATAAGAACACCGCTTAGGAGCGCAGCGATTAATTCTGCATGCGGCTTTGCTTTTTCAAATAAGGTACTGTTCTCTGCTAATGATGAACTTTGGGTTAAGGTTTTCACTTCAGAACTCATGATATTCCTCCTTTGTATGATGAATTTAGACTTTTTGTTATTCTTGTTGAGAAAAATAATCAACGTCAATTGCCCTATAAAACGACGAAAGCTGCCGCCCAAAGGCGACAGCAAAAAATCATTGTAGACACAAGTCATTTATTATTATTATTTATAGTTTACTATATATGAAATGCAATGAACAGGGAAATGTTTCTTTATTAACTATTAAAATATGATTCTTTATTTGGTACAGCTTGCTTTTGTCCAAAAATTACAACGATCAGGAAAATGAACAAAAGCATTATGCTTATAATATTAAAAAAACTGATTGATTTAAAGTATTGAATAAAAACCCCGCCGAGATATGGTCCGATTAAACTCCCAATACTAAAAGCAACCCCGCAGAGAAGGTTTCCTGTCGGAAGTAAATTCTTCGGCATTAAGTCAGTCATAAAACTGATGCCTAGAGAAAAGGTTGAACCGACAACCATTCCCGCAATAAATAGGCAAATCGTTAGAGCAATGATGCTTTCTTCCATGAAACTTGCCGCCGTAAAGCTTAAAAAACCAGCAAATAAAATAATCATCAATATGTTTCTTCTTCCATATTTATCACTAAGAATCCCCAGTGGCAATTGAAAAACAATGGCCCCAATTGCAAAGGAGGTGAGCAGGATGGATACACTGGATACCTCAAGCCCGATCCTAAGCCCGTATACAGGAAAGCTCCCATTTAATGAAGCTTCGAGAAATCCATAGCCTAAAGGAGGCAGGAATGCAACCCAGCCATATTTCGTTGCTTTTTTAAAACGCTTGATTGTTTCTTTTAATGAATTCACCTCGATCGTTTGTTCAGGAAAATCATTTTTTAATGTGAAAATGAATACCCAGGCAATAAGGCAAAGGGCAGATGAGATAATAAAAGGCAAAGTCTCATTTACTTTGACAAGCGGTGCCATTAAAGGTCCAATGGCAAACCCAACGCCAAAAAATAATCCATATAAGGAAATATTCCGTCCTCTTTTATGCTCAGGCGATGAAGAAGTAATCCATGTTTGTGTCCCAAAGTGTAGGGCATGATCACCGATTCCAATTAACAGCCTTAGGATGAACCAAAACCAAAAGGATTTCCAAAAAGGAAAGAGAACTAGCGAGAGCACAACTAGAAATCCACCAAGAATAATGACTGGTTTATAGCCATATTTTCTTAAGGGATATTCCATAAAAGGGGAAATGAGTAAGATGCCAATATATAACCCTGTCGCATTTAGCCCATTCAAACTTGAGGAAATTCCTTCATTTTCAAAAATGATAGCGATTAAAGGAAGCAGCATCCCCTGACTAAACCCGGAAATAGCTACAATACTAACTAATATCCAAAACCTTGTATTTTCTTTATTCATTATGAATCCCTCTATTTCTTTTACGCACTCATTAATGATGGTACTCGAGAATAATGGGGAATGGCAAGAAAAATAATGTTTTTAAATTGATTGTCAGGGAAGAATAATATGACATATTAAGGAGAAAAAGAGTGGAGCATGGCTGAGCCGAAAGTGAATTTTGCTTAGAAGGGATGATTCAATATAATGAATAAAGTTTTTATGGTATTAGTATTAGCGGGTGTTCCGCTATCTGTCATCGGGACGCTAATGCATTGGTCAAGTATTATCCTATTTATTGTCTATTGCTTAACCATTATTGCATTGGCAAGTTTTATGGGGAGAGCAACTGAAAGTCTGGCAATTGTAGCTGGACCAAGGATTGGCGGGTTGTTGAATGCGACATTTGGAAATGCTGTTGAACTAATTATTTCGATTTTTGCGCTTAAAGAGGGCCTGATTGGCGTTGTCTTAGCTTCATTAACTGGATCTGTATTGGGGAATTTATTATTAGTTGCCGGTTTATCCTTTTTTATCGGTGGTCTTAAATATAAACGCCAAACCTTTAATGTTTTTGACGCAAGACATAATTCTGGTCTGCTCATGTTTGGAGTCATTGTCGCTTTTGTAATCCCAGAAATTTTTTCTCAGACAATGACCGAAAGCAAAACATTAAGTTTTAGTGTTGGGATTTCTATTATATTGATTGTTTTGTATCTAGCAGCTTTATTTTTCAAGCTTGTTACCCATCGTGGGGTATACCAGACAGATAACGTGAGCGAAGTTCGGCATGAAGAGGAAGAGCCAGAGTGGGGGAAAGGTAAAGCCATTACAGTTCTTCTGCTTGCAACAATAGCAGTCGCATATGTTTCCGAAAATTTAGTACACACATTTGAAACTGTTGGGGAAACCTTTGGCTGGTCAGAGTTGTTTATCGGGGTTGTTATTGTTGCTATTGTAGGGAATGCTGCTGAACATGCATCAGCAATTATTATGGCTTATAAGAACAAAATGGACATTGCCGTTGAAATTGCGATTGGCTCAACCTTACAAGTAGCGATGTTCGTCGCACCTCTGCTTGTTTTAATATCCTTAATGTTTCCTACTGCAATGCCTTTAGTATTTACTCTTCCAGAGCTCATAACGATGGTCACAGCAGCCTTGCTTATGATCATCATTTCGAATGATGGCGAAACGAATTGGTTTGAGGGGGCAACATTGCTTGCTGCTTATTTAATAATGGGGATCGGCTTTTATCTGCTATAAAAAGTTCAATTTACAATGAAAATGGTGTTTGCAAATAAAGAGGGCTGATTTGCAAATAAAAATGAGAATACGCAAAAAAGGCGGAGTTTGCAAATAAAAATGAGAATATGTAAAAAAGTTGTTTGCTTATTATAAATAGTGTTTTCCTACAAAAAAACGACTCTGTGATAATCACAGAGTCGTTTCTATTCATCCGGTTAAAAAAGGAATGTCAATCTACTCGCTTGAAAAGGCATTGATCACCAACTTTCATGTTGTTATTTGACCACAAAACCTATGTTGGAACGATGATTTCTATTCAATAAAAATGCCATCCTCCTTTATTAGTAAGCGAATCGACTTAACGGCCCTCCTTTTTCTTTTAAAGTAAATTTATTATATGTTAATTATTAACATTTGTAAATATTCTGATTTTTACAAATGTGTTACAAAATAGATGTGATAGAATGCAATTTTATTTCTAGGAATGGATAATATTACAGGACTCCGAAAAAACTATAAGCAAGCCTGAAAAGATTGTGAATTGAAAGGAGTTTATCAGCATGAAAAAGTACTTGTCCATTTTCTTGTTAGGTCTAATTCTTGTATTTACACTTCAACATCCTGCTGGGGCAGATAAAGAGAAGAAAAAGGATGAGCAAGTTCCAAAGGGAATAGCGATTCCGAATTCGGTTTTACAAATAACGAAAGAAAATACGTACCCGAATCCAGTTCAGGATATGCCAACACTGCAGCCTAGTGATCTGACACAGAAGTTAATTGATACATCGAAGGTGAAAATTGAAAACCCTGATCTCATTCGAATGCTTAATGAAACGACTGTGAATAGTACGCCATTTGCTATTGGGTATCGCGCAATTATTTATTTAGGACAATGGCCGCTCAATTATGAGTCATCTGAAACTTCGCCAAACTGGGAATATCAAAAGATTAATACGAATTACTTTGATAACCGGGGAGGGAAGGCTCCTTATCAAATCCATTACGTTCAAGAAGTTCAAAAAATTGTAAGAGGAGGACTAACAGCAAAAGTTCCAAATAACGAAGATGTTAAAAAGATGATGTTGTTAAAAGCCATGGAAAAGTCTGGATTGCCGCTCGGCTTTGAAACGATTATTGGTGCGGGGACGAAAAAGGATCATAAGTACAACATTCCTCCAAAACGTTTAGGCTATTTATATGCCTATGCTCCTGCAGTTAATGAAAAAGGAAAAGTAACCTATGGAGAAGTGTATATCATGCTTAAAGGAAATAAAAAAATGATTATTATTAAAAACGTTACCTCACAGGGTGTAGGGGCATGGATTCCTATACAAGATCATGTTTCGTTCGGTTTTATGGCATCTGAACACCCAAGATAATAACTGGTGCCATGCACTGTTCATGGAGATATTTATACTTCATAGGTGGACAGATAATTAGAAACTCAGCCGCATTTAGCGGCTGAGTGTTGTGTTCGTAAGCTGGGCTTTTCTTTTTAAAAAATCAATATCCTTGTAATAGCTGTTTTTCACTAATACATTTGGACCGAGACAGCTTACTTGAGAACAATGACAGTTCAATGACTCTGCAAGGTCAGATTTCATCCATTTTTGAAACACCTCTTCAAGCGCATTCTCCTGAATATTTCCAAGTGCAGGGGTGTCACCAAAATCAGTCACAATGACCTCACCAGTGAAAATATTTACATTTAAACGGGAACGTCCATCAGGATCATTTCGTACCGTAACATTTTTTGCAGCATAAAGGCGTTTTAATAGGTCTAGATCCTCCGTATTCGAGCTGCACGCATAAAATGGAAGGGTGCCAAACAGCATCCATGTATCTTCATTCCGGATATCCAGTAAATGATGAATAGCAGAACGCATTTCCTCCAAAGAAAGTGTTTCTAATGTGGAGGCAAAATCGGAAGGGTACATCGGGTGAATTTCATGTCTTCCACAGTTCATTTCTTCAACAATTTGCTTATGGATTTTCTCAAGGTATGGCAAAGTCCGTTTATTAAGCATTGTCTCTGCAGAAACCATCACACCTGCCTTAGCTAGCTCACGGCTATTCTCAATCATCCGATCAAAAAGCCTCATTCTCTGATCCACAGTAGGTTTGCGCTCCATCATCGCAAAACCGCCTTCGATAAAATCATTCTCGGTTCCCCAGTTATGAGAAATATGCAGCACATCAAGATAAGGAATAATTGCCTCATAACGGCTAAGTTCGAGTGTTAAGTTCGAATTAATCTGTGTCCGAACACCACGATTATGTGCATAACGGAGTAATGGCACCACATACTCTTCCACAGACTTTTTCGATAGCATAGGTTCTCCGCCAGTAATGCTTAATGATCTTAATTGGGGAACTTCCTCAAGTCTTTTAAGCAAGAAATCAATTGGCAATGCATTTGGATCTTTGGGCTGGAGTGTATAGCCGACAGCACAATGCTCACATCTCATATTACATAAAACAGTGGTCGTAAACTCAATATTAGACAATGTAAGCTTTCCATATTCCTCCATGTCCATATATGCTTCCCAGGGATCATATTTTGGGCTTATTTGCTTTAGCTTTCCTATCATAATTTTCTTCCTTTCTAGTAACATCTGATATTATTAATTTTACGGGCAATATTGTCAATAGATACTGGTTATTCATAATAAAAACCAACTTTTCTGAAATTAATTGGATAAAAATTAATTGACTTGCAACTATATGAAAGATTATTATATTTCTATTAACGACTATTTAACGACAATTTTAAATTGTCTAATAATTGTAATATTTTGGGAACGGGGGAAAGTTTATATGAAGCGGGAGATTTCGTTTAAGGTTGCCATTATACCACTTGTTGTAATGATCATAGTAATGGCTCTTACGGTTGTCGTACTAGAGCAGGGACCGCACATTCCCTTGATTGTCGGGACATCTGTTGCTGCACTTGTTGCTTGGAGGTCTGGCTATAAATGGAAGGAAATTGAAGAAGCGATGTATAAGGGGATTCGTCTCGCGTTGCCAGCCGTTATTATTATTATGCTCGTAGGGCTAACAATTGGGGCTTGGATCGGTGGCGGAGTGGTAGCTACGATGATCTATTATGGATTGAAGATCATCACACCTTCACTATTCCTAGTTTCAATATGTGTCATTTGTTCAATTGTATCGTTAGCAATTGGAAGCTCATGGTCAACAATGGGAACAATCGGTGTTGCTGGAATGGGGATCGGACTAAGTATGGGGATACCGGCTCCGATGATTGCGGGAGCCATCATTTCTGGTGCTTATTTTGGGGATAAAATGTCACCGCTTTCAGATACAACCAATTTAGCGTCAGGGCTGACAAATACAGATTTATTTGTACACATTAAACATATGTTTTATACAACAATTCCAGGGTTAATTATTGCATTAGTCACATATGCATTTTTAGGAAGGAACTTTGGAAAAGGGAATGTAGATACTGCTAATATTGATCAAATTATTGGAGTCATGCAGGATAGCTTTGTGATATCACCTTGGCTATTAGCCGTGCCATTAATCGTAATTATTTTAGTAGCAAAAAAAGTTCCTGCTGTTCCTGCTTTGTTAATAGGGATTTTACTAGGTTTTCTATCACAAATTGTCATTCAAGGAGGAAATGTTGCAGACGCGGTTGCTACATTGCAAAGTGGGTTTGTCATTAATACAGGAAATGAAATGGTGGACAATCTATTTAACGGCGGAGGATTAGACTCCATGATGTACACGGTTTCAATGACCATTGTCGCAATGACTTTTGGAGGAATACTAGAAAACACAGGAATGCTCAGTGCCATTGTTTCACAGATTTTGAAACTAGCTAAAACAGCGAAGAGCCTGGTAATCTCTACTATTGCTTCTTGCTTTGCCACAAATGCTGCATGTTCTGAGCAATACATTTCTATTGTTATTCCATCTCGCATGTTTGCAAAAGCTTATCGAGATAAAGGGCTTCATTCAAAAAACTTATCGAGGGCTCTAGAGGATGGGGGAACACTAACATCCGTCTTCGTTCCTTGGAATACATGCGGAGTCTTCATTTTCGGCACCCTTGGAGTATCTGCATTCCAATATGCACCATATGCTGTACTTAATTTTATCGTACCAATTATTTCAATTATCTTTGCTATGACTGGATTTTCGATCGTTAAACTGACGGAAACAGAAAAGCTAGCACTGGAAAAAGAAGAAGAGGCTGTTCTTAAAGGGTAAGAAAAAAAGGAAAGTTCATTTTCGTATGAACTTTCCTTTTTCCTACATTCTGACCAAGTTACTGGTAAATAGGTAAATTAAGTATATATACAGCTCTCGGGCGACCTTGCTGATAGGTCATTTCCTCACCGATTGTGCTGATGTATCCGTGATCAGCCAGTTTTTTTATGATCCGCTCGGTCGTTCTTCGTGTCACTTGTAAATACTCACTAAGATCTGCCGCGGTAAAGTGATGGGATTGTCTTTCCTTTCCAAATTGGATGAGCTTTGAAAGATTCGCCGGACTTAATTTTGCCTTTTGAGCAATTTGAAGCAATTCAGGGTGATCATTGATTAAGCGCTGTTGCTTTTTCTCCTTTGGGTAAGGACCTAATAATTTTTTGTCATTAGTTAAAATATACATGCAGCTTTCTTTTAGATCCTTTTCGGCAAAACGGAGAGCAACTAGTGCGTTTTTATCCGCTTCCATAATGGTTGAGCCAAAGCCAAAACCGATTGATACACCAGGAAAACCCGAAAAATACTGAAGGAGAGTATCCTGCTCTAGTAATCCTTCTATGTCACCGCGAGTGCTGTATAATGAATAATTAGTAGGGCTGATTTGTTGAATTGAAGCATGAATGGCATGTGCAATTGCTTCAAAAAGTTTCTGAATTTCTTTTACTTGTAAGTCTGTCGATAAATAGCCAACTGCGACCTGTGCCGAAAGACTTTTTTTATACATGGCAAATGATTTTGCTTCTTGTAATCCGCGGATCACTGAAGTTTTCGGGTCAGCCATACGCATAGAAGGGATCCCATAAAGCACTAATTGATCGTAAACAGCATGGATGCTTGTGATGGCTAAATCAATTTTTCCCTTTTCCCATAAGGATTGGTGAAAAGAAACAATCTCGAATAAATTGAACCTATCTTTATTAAGCATATCCTCGTAATCAATGACATGCTTAGGGAAAGTTTCAATATCTACTGAAGCAAGTACATCCTCAACGATGGAAGAGTTGAATAAATCAATGGATATACGATCCAAGGAAACCTGCTTATGATAGATTGCAGCTAACAAGGAAGAAGAAATGGTTAATTCATCTTGTGCTAAATAAAGAGTGGGAACTGGCAGCTGCTCTCGTTCTTTTTTAGAAAAATAGTAGGGCAATGCTCCAGAAAAGAACACCACATCACAAGGTTTAAGTTGATTAATTAAACTAGGTGCCTGTAGAGGATCTTGATAGATGTAACTGTCTAATTCAATATCATTGATTAAAGATACCAAAAATTGAATTCGTTCGAAAAATTCAGCAGAGCTTATTACTGCAATTCTTGTTTTCATTGGTTCACCTCTTTATTGTGGGGAATTGTCTAGCGCAAGAGGTCTATCGTCTATCAAACTTCAGGTCTCCTCCAGTTTGTACAGAGATGATCAAGACGCTTTCGCTTTTCGTGATTAACGACTATTTAACGACAACTATATCAAATAAATAGAATATTTGTAAATTAAAAAAAGGGAGTTTTACATATGAAAATTTCAGCTATTCATCTTTACGCGATTCACTTACCGCTACATGTCCCATTTGTTGTCAGCTACCATTCATACGATTATATGCCATCTGTCATTGTAAAGGTTGAAACAGACGAAGGCATTGTTGGGTATGGGGAAGCGGTAGCGGATGAACATGTGACAGGGGAATCATGGGAAGGAGTCTACCAGATTCTCAAAAATACCCTTGCACCCGTTGTAATGGGAAAGAATCCGATGGAAATCGAAAAACTTCATGATCATATGAACAAAACAATTTATGGTGCACCGACGGCAAAAGCGGCTATAGATATAGCTTGTTTTGATATTATGGGCAAGAAACTGCAGCAGCCTGTTTATCAGCTAATTGGCGGCAGATATCATGATGAGTTTCCGATTACTCATGTATTAAGTATTGCAGAACCTGAAGAAATGGCAGTTGAAGCAGCAGCAATGGTTGAGCAAGGATACTGCTCCTTTAAAATGAAGGTCGGAACAAATGTTAGTTTGGATGTTAAGCGCATTCAAGCCGTTCGTTCAAAGGTAGGAGAAGAGATTGCGATTCGTGTGGATGTCAATCAAGGCTGGAAAAATAGCGCTACCGCGTTAACCGCACTTAAACAATTGCAGGATTGTAATCTTGACTGGGTAGAGCAGCCTGTTGTAGCAGATGATATTGATGGAATGGTTGAAATAAAAGCGAAATCTGTTTTTCCATTAATGATAGACGAAGGATTAAAAGGACCGCGTGAAATGCTTGAGATTATCCAAAAGCGTGCAGCCGATAAAGTGAATATTAAATTAATGAAATGCGGGGGCATTTATCCAGCAGTCAAACTGGCACATCAAGCAGAGCTTGCAGGTCTTGAATGCCAAATTGGATCAATGGTGGAATCCTCCATTGGTTCTGCAGCAGGTTTCCATGTTGCTTTTTCCAAAAAAGCAATTACGAGTGTAGAGCTGACTGGTCCGCTGAAATTCTCAAAAGATGTTGGCAATCTTCACTATGATGTGCCATTTATTCGACTAACAGATAAGCCTGGACTTGGTGTGGACGTGAACGATGAAATGATGAGAGAATTAACAGTCTTCCATGAAAGCGTCTATTTAAAGGAGGAGAATGTGTGAGTCACATTTACAAAGGAATACTAAAAAATAAACAGATCTCCTTTGCTGTAAGAAAATTAACGATGGGAGATTTGCCAGGGATATTGAATGTGCAAGACCAAGTGATCCTTCAGCTGGAAAATAAAAAGCGGCTTCAGCCACTAACAGATGAAGAATTTCAATTCATCTTAGAAGGAAATGGGTGGATGATTGGAGCATTTGCTGAAGATCAGCTAATTGCCTTTCGGGCATTGTTAGTGCCCCTGATTGATGAGGAGCATTTAGGAAGGGATATTGGGCTATCAGAAACAGAATTGCCCAAGGTCATTTATCAGGAGATTTCAAATGTGCTTCCAAAATTCCGCGGAAACCAATTGCAAAAAATTCTAGCGAGCCTTATCATGCACGAGTTAGCAAAGGAAAATCCTCCATACCGTTATGTCTGCTGTACGGTAGCACCTTTTAACATACCTAGTCTTAAGGATAAATTTGCTCAAGGAATGAAGATTGCAGCCCTAAAAGAAAAATATGGCGGCAGTATGCGTTATATTTTAGTGAAAGACTTAGAGGATATAGAAGAACCTAAATATAAGGAAACCATTTTTATGCAAATGCAGGACATTCATGCTCAGCAAGTAAAACTGGCTGAAGGCTGGCACGGGATACAAATGGAAGAACGAGAAGGAGAATGGTGGGTGCAATATGCACTGTCAACAAGCAATGACCAGCACCGCCAGTGAACAAATAGTTCGTTTTGTCAGTGTGGAGTAGTTACATAAAGGGAAATGACAAATAGAAAAAATATATTTGCGAATGGAAGGATTTTTCGATAGGATGGTAACGTAACGAAAGGAGAGAACGATTTGGGTAGTCCGATTAAAGATAAAAATAGCCAGGTTTCATTTTTGAAGCAGCGGTTGAATATGTTTCTTGATGTATTGGATGCGATTGAACCAGAAGAAACAGAGCTTGAAGATATTGATCGTTTAATAGAAATGATTGATGATCTTGAAACGAAATGCCGTGAATTTAATAACCGTGAAGAGTAAGAGCCGCTTCGGCTCTTTTTAATTAGCTCTATTCTAAAAGATAGTTGTTTTTTGAATAAATGGTTTGAGTAAAAATCTTAGACAAATAACGTTGATTGTAGCGGAAGGTGCGAGACTCCTGCGGGAGGAGTGGGACAGGTGAGACCCCGCAGGAGCTTTAGCGACGAGGAGGCTCAGCGCCCACCCCGCGGAAAGCGAGCGACCTGGAGCGGAAATCAACTTCTAGTTAAAAGTAACACGATTGCGAAAACAGCCTTTTAATTTGATATCCAAAGCTTGGTCTTTCCAACCTATTATGATAGGGGTATAATAATATACGTTAAATAATTTATAATTTTCATAATAGATATATAAGGGAACAAAGGGAAAGGGGACCAGCAAGTCATGAATATCGAAAAATTTCAGGAAAGCATGTACAAGCTAATTGTTGAGACTTCTACAAAGCTTCCTAGGGATGTACGCCGCGCCATTAAGACAGCGAAGGAAAGAGAAAGTGCCGGTACGAGATCAGCGATGAGCTTAGCCACTATCACAAATAATATTAAAATGGCTGATGATAATGTTTCTCCGATTTGTCAGGATACAGGTCTGCCGACTTTTAAAATTAAAACTCCGGTTGGTGCAAATCAGCTTGTAATGAAAGAAGCGATCAAAAATGCCATCGCTCAAGCGACAAAGGACGGAAAGCTTCGTCCGAATTCAGTTGATTCGCTAACAGGGGAAAATAGCGGAGACAATCTCGGTGGCGGAACACCTGTTATTAAGTTCGAACAATGGGAGAAAGATTATATCGATGCACGCCTAATTTTAAAAGGAGGCGGCTGCGAAAATAAAAACATTCAATATAGCCTTCCTTGCGAGCTTGATGGCTTAGGACGTGCAGGACGCGACCTTGATGGCATTCGCAAATGCATCATGCATTCAGTCTATCAAGCACAGGGACAAGGTTGCAGCGCTGGTTTTATCGGTGTTGGAATCGGAGGTGACCGCTCTTCTGGCTATGATCTTGCAAAAGAACAGCTTTTCCGTTCGGTTGAAGATGTGAATCCAAACGAAGATCTTCACAAATTAGAAGAGTATGTAATGAATCATGCGAACGAGCTTGGCATTGGTACAATGGGCTTTGGCGGAGAAACAACCCTTCTAGGATGTAAAGTTGGCGTCATGAACCGTATCCCTGCTAGCTTCTTCGTATCTGTTGCGTATAATTGCTGGGCATTCCGCCGCCTTGGTGTTGCTGTCAATCCAGAAACGGGAGAAATCAATGAGTGGATGTACCAAGAGGGAGAAAACATCGACTTTGGAGCAACAGAGGCAGAAAAGGAAACAGCAGCAGCTGCAGAAACGAAAAGTGAAGTCATTACTTTACAAGCACCGATTACGGAAGATCAAATCCGCAGCCTAAAAGTTGGAGATGTTGTTCAAATTAACGGCAGAATGTACACGGGTCGTGATGCGATCCATCATCATCTAATGGAGCATGATGCACCAGTTGATTTAAATGGTCAAGTCATTTACCACTGTGGTCCTGTCATGCTAAAAGACGGTGAAGGAAATTGGCATGTAAAAGCTGCGGGTCCGACTACAAGTATTCGTGAGGAGCCTTATCAAGGCGACATCATGAAAAAGTTCGGCATTCGTGCAGTCATTGGAAAAGGCGGAATGGGACCGAAAACATTAGCTGCGCTTAAAGAGCATGGCGGTGTGTACTTGAATGCGATCGGTGGAGCGGCGCAATACTATGCTGATTGTATTAAAGCCGTTGAGGGTGTAGATTTAATGGAATTCGGTATTCCAGAAGCGATGTGGCATCTAAAGGTAGAAGGCTTTACAGCCGTTGTTACAATGGATTCACATGGAAATAGCCTTCATGCAGATGTAGACAAATCTTCATTAGAAAAATTAGCTATGTTTAAAGAGCGAGTATTTTAAATTAGATTTTTAAAAGAGAGATCCTGTTTAGGGTCTCTTTTTTGTGGTTTTTATTGGTATCAGTAAGTGCGAATGTTTTTATTCCACTCACAAACAATAAGAAAAAAATAGAGGAGGAGCGCAGATGAAACTTTTCAAACATCTGGTCGTTTTAAGTGCAATCTTGATGTTTTTTTCAACAACAGCTCATGCTGATTATCCTAATTCCCCCATTCATTGGGGATTTAAAAAGGGAGCAAATGAAGAGCAGGCCGATGCAGGAAAGGCTCTTGACGATATGCTGGTCCGACTGGGTGCTTTTTATAAAGGAGATCCAGCGAAAAAAGATATTTATCTTACCTTTGATAATGGGTATGAAAATGGCTACACCGCAAAGATATTAGATATTTTAAAAAAGGAGAAAGTTCCTGCAGCTTTTTTTATTACGGGTCATTACATAAATAGTGCCCCTGATCTAGTGAAGCGTATGGCTGCTGAAGGGCATATTATTGGCAATCACTCATGGAGCCATCCAGATATGACAAGAATCAGCGGAGAACGGCTAGCAGAAGAGCTGGAGAAAGTCCGTGAAGGAACAGAGAAGCTGACTGGGATCAAGCATATGTCATACTTGCGCCCTCCAAGAGGAATCTTCAGCGAGCGGACGATTCATTTAGCGAATAAGGAAGGCTATACACATATATTCTGGTCACTAGCCTTTAAAGATTGGCTAACCGATCAGCAAAAGGGCTGGCAATATTCCTATGATAATATTATGAAGCAAATACATCCTGGGGCTATTCTGTTGCTGCACACTGTTTCTAAGGACAATGCCGATGCACTTGAAAAAGTCATTAAGGACTTAAAGGCAAGAGGCTATACATTTAAAAGCTTGGATGATTTAATGATGAGTCAGGCGTTTGAGGAAAGTATGCTGTATTGATATTGGTGATTTTTCGGGAGGTGGCCCGTAAATCTGAAAAGTGGTCTGTAAAAGAGTAAAAGTAGCCTGTAAATCTGAAAAGTGGCCTGTAAAAGAATAAAAGTGGTCCGAGATAAAAAAATGTAATCTAAATATAATGAAAGAACCCGAATTTTTCACGAATTCGGGTTTATTCCTGCTTAAAAAGACGTGAACAGTGAAAAATGGTATAATACGAGAAAATGTCAAAGGACGGATCATGATTGGAAACAATAAAAATTGATGGACCTTATAATTTTGACCTCGTACTCGACAGACTCTCACTCGACCCGCTTCATCAGGTTGATGCAGAAAATAGAAGCGTATTTGTACCTTTAATGATTGGAAATGAACCTATGGTAGCGCAAGTGAAAGCGATTGGTTCAACTAAAGCACCGGAATTTGTTATTACAGGAATAGAGGAATCATTCCAAGATAAAGCTGCAGAAAGACTGGGGGAAATTTTCCAATGGAATACACCGTTAGAGACCATCCATCAGCATTTTCAAAATACGGATCTTAAAGGAATATTTGATCAGCATTACGGGACACCGATCGTTCTCGATTTCGATCCATATAGCTGCTTGCAGAAATGCATTATTCATCAGCAGCTAAATCTATCCTTTGCCCATACATTGACTGAGAGATTTGTAAAAACATTTGGATTTGAGAAGGACGGGGTTTGGTTCTATCCGCTTCCTGAGACAGTGGCGGAATTACAGGTTGAAGATCTACGTGAGCTGCAATTTAGCGGACGAAAAGCGGAATATGTCATTGGTATTGCCAAGGAAATTGCCTCAGGAATTCTTAATTTTGAGGAATTGAAAAATAAATCTGACCAAGAAGTATTTGATCAATTAATTAAGCTGCGCGGTGTTGGTCCGTGGACTGTACAGAATTTTTTGATGTTCGGCTTTGGCAGACAGAATCTATTTCCAATGGCTGATATCGGCATACAAAATGCGTTGAAAAAGCAATATCAATTAGAGGCAAAACCAACCTTACAGGAAATGGAGTCATTTTCAAAGGGCTGGGATCCTTACCTAAGCTATGCCTCTCTTTATTTATGGAGAAGCATTGAATAATATGGAGTGATTAAGCAAGATGAAACAAGAGCAATCAAATAAATTGAAACTCAATCAAACATTTCCGCTGACAATTAAAAGGCTTGGAATCAATGGAGAGGGCGTCGGCTATTTTAAAAAACAGGTTGTTTTCGTACCTGGAGCGCTCCCTGGTGAAGAGGTTGTTGTGGAAGCAACAAAGGTTCATCCAAAGTTTTCAGAGGCGAAGATAAAAAAGATTCGCAAGCAATCAGAGTTCCGCGTCATGCCGCCATGTCCAATCTATGAAGAATGCGGAGGCTGCCAGCTTCAGCATCTTCGCTACGACCAGCAGCTTAAAGAAAAAAGGGATATCGTCATACAGGCATTAGAAAGACATACAAAGCTAGACCCTTCCAAGTTAGAGATTAAAGAAACAATTGGCATGGAGGATCCTTGGAGTTATCGAAACAAAAGCCAATTCCAGGTTGGATTCAGAGATGGAAAAGTCTTAGCTGGCTTATACGGTATGAACTCCCACCGTCTAATTAATATTGAACAATGTGCCGTTCAGCACCCGCAAACAAATAAAGCAACGAAAACGGTCAAACGAATTCTTCAGGACCTTAAGATTCCAATCTATAATGAGAAATCAAAAAAGGGACTTGTACGGACCATTGTTGCAAGAGTGGGGATTCAAACAGGAGAGCTTCAAATTGTTCTTATTACAACGAAAAAAGAACTGCCAAAAAAAGAACTCATCATCCAAGAAATCAAAAAGAGACTGCCTGAAGTTAAATCAATCATTCAAAATATCAATGGACAGAAAACATCTCTTATCTTTGGAGACGAAACCGTAAATCTTGAAGGAAGCGACTTTATTCAAGAGACACTTGGAGACCTTCAATTTGAGCTTTCCGCACGAACTTTCTTCCAGTTGAATCCAGAACAGACGGTAAAGCTATATAATGAAGTGAAAAAAGCTGCCGCTCTTACAGGAACAGAAAAAGTAGCAGACGCCTATTGCGGGGTTGGTACCATCGGTCTATGGGTTGCGGATGGAGCAGCTGAAATTAGAGGAATGGATATCATCCCTGAATCGATTGAAGATGCCAAGAAAAATGCGGCAAGGCACGGAATTAAACATGCGAAGTATGTAACTGGCAAAGCAGAAGTCTTATTGCCGAAATGGGTCAAAGAGGGCTGGAAGCCAGATGTGATCATCGTTGATCCGCCTAGAACCGGCCTGGATGAGCAGCTATTGAAAACAATATTGAAGGTAAAGCCGAAGAAGGTTGTTTATGTATCCTGCAACCCATCAACATTGGCGAAGGATATTAATGTATTGAGTGCTAGTTATAAAGTGAAAATGATTCAGCCGGTGGATATGTTTCCGCAAACGGCGCACGTGGAAGCAGTCACTTTGTTGGAATTGGTATAATAGAAAAGCAGATGATATAGAAAATATCTATACCATCTGCTTTTTTGTTTATAAAAATACCATTCAGGACCGATTTTCGTTAAAATAAACATTACCGATTTTCACAAATGATATACGTCCGAATTTACTTGTGTTTGATTATAAGTTAGTAAGCATGATATAAGTGTAAGAGAAGTGGAACATGAGGCTTATATTTTTTGACCGGGAGTTTGAAGTTGTATCCATAATGAGAGGATTTGAGTTTGAAATGATAGATAATTTTTGGCGTGATTTACCACGGCCATTTTTTGTACTTGCACCAATGGAAGATGTGACAGATGTTGTTTTTCGTCACGTCGTAAGTGAAGCTGGCCGACCGGATGTATTTTTTACAGAGTTTACAAATTCGGATAGCTATTGTCATCCAGAGGGCATGAAAAGTGTGCGTGGCCGTTTGCTTTTTACAGAAGATGAACAGCCAATGGTGGCACATATTTGGGGGGATAATCCCGAATATTTCCGTCAAATGAGTATTGGCATGGCAGAGCTAGGATTTAAAGGCATCGATATTAATATGGGCTGCCCTGTACCGAATGTGGCCTCGAGAGGGAAAGGCAGTGGCCTTATTCTGCGGCCAGACGTTGCGGCAGAACTAATTCAAGCAGCGAAAGCGGGCGGACTGCCTGTCAGCGTGAAAACACGACTTGGCTATAAGGAGATTCAGGAGTGGGAAGAGTGGCTAACGCATATTTTAAAACAGGATATTGCGAACCTTTCTATTCATTTACGTACAAGAGAGGAAATGAGCCAAGTAGATGCGCATTGGGAGCTAATTCCGGAAATCAAAAAATTACGTGACCGTATTGCACCAAATACGCTCCTAACCATCAATGGAGACATCCCTGACCGTCAAACCGGGCTGCAGCTTGCTGAAAAATATGGGATTGATGGCGTTATGATCGGACGAGGTATCTTTAAAAATCCGTTTGCTTTTGAAAAAGAGCCAAAAGAGCATAGCAGTAAAGAATACCTTGAACTTTTAAGGCTGCAGCTTGATCTTCAAGATCAATATGCGAACGAACTGCCACGTTCAATGACAGGGCTTCATCGCTTTTTCAAAATTTATGTCAAAGGATTCCATGGAGCTGCTGAATTAAGAAATCAATTGATGAACACGAAATCAACAGATGAAGTGCGTGTATTGCTTGATAACTTTGGAAAGAATATTGATGGGCAGGACAGTGAAATGATGTAACTCTCAAAAAGGTAGAGAAATAATGAATCACAGCGACTCATGTGTACTTATTTTCTTCCGTTTCAAGTTTTTTATTGTAATATTTATTTCTCGGCCTATCCCCTTCACGGAGATAGGCCTTTTTAATATTTTTATGAAGTAATTTAACGTTATCCGGACGGGAGTATGTATAATAATTATAAGACTGTAATGCAAATTTATATTTCAAAGGAGCTGTTCAGATGAATCATCGTTTATTTCATTCATTAGAAGGGGAAAATATTTATTTTAAAGCATTAAGTACAGATGATGCGCAAGAGATACATAGCTACGCGTCAGATGTAGATGTTTCGCGATTTATTGGCTGGAATTTAATGAATGATTTAAAAGAAACTCGGAGTTATATTGAAGTTATGTTAAAGCGGGAGTTGGAAGGAACTCATTTTTATGCGTCCATTGTTCAAAAGTCAACCCAAGCCATTGTAGGGACAGCTATGATTTTCAATTTTGACCATGAAGCAAACAAAGCAGAAATTGGTTATGTTTTGCATAAAGATCATTGGGGGAAGGGGTTTGGCACAGAGTGTGTAGCACTGATGAGTGATTTTGCTATTAAATCACTGAATCTTCACAAAATCTATGCAAGTGTAGTCGATGCTAATATTGGTTCTGCAAGGATACTTAAAAAAAACAATTTTGAGTTAGAAGGACGATTAAGAGACCACTATTTTATAGAGGATAAATATTATGATGCCCTTCTATTTGGGAAAATCACAATAGACAGCTAAGCAAAGGAGAATAATCAAATGGAATTACAAGACATAGCTGTCATGCTGGATAATGTACGAAAAATCTGTCTTGCACTGCCCGTGTCGAGATAGTCGATGGCTTTGGTCATAATACGTTTAAAATCAATGGAAAATCCTTTGTAATTTCAGGTGAAAGCGAAAGAGGATTTAGGCTGTCGTTCAAGTCAGATCGGGAAACGCAAGAAATATTGCTGCAGAAAGAGTATTTTTACAAAACTCCATATATAGGACATCACGGCTGGGTGTCGATCCAAAATCCGTCAGGGGATAATTGGGATGAGTTGAATGATCTTATTCAAGAAGCCTATTTGCGTGCGGCACCGAAGCGTTTGGTTAATAAATGGCTGGAGTTATATAAAAAAGAAGGAAAGGAAGAATAAATCTGCCTTTCTTTTTTTATGTCTTTGTGGAATGCAGCTATATATTGTACTCATAAAAAACAAAACAAATTCTTAGCAAATCGGTCTCTGTAAAAAATCAGCTGCAGCGTAAAAAAAAACGATAAGCATTTTTCGTTTAGTTTCCTCTCCCTCTGTCCTCATTAATGAAGTTCCCATTCATTCTTGGATATCCGTTTTTATCCAACAGCCTAATAAAATGAAAAGGAAATTTAATACATGCATTTCGAATTAGGACTATTTTAGTGAATATTACAAAAAAACAATATTTCTAAAAAATAGAACAATATCTCGCTTGTGTAAGCGTTTTAACAAAAGTACCCTTGAATATAAGGTTGGGCTGGTAACTGCTTCTGGTTTTGAAAAAATCTCAACAGTTTTCACATTCTATCAAAAACTCAAATTTCAAAGTAATCGATACCTTTGAAGAAACAATCAATGCCAGAAGTGCAAGATTACCAAATGAAAAACGACAAAGGGGAGTGTTTATGGGGAACTCAAGAAAAAAGTTTAGAAAAACAATGGCAGTACTTTTAGCTGGAAGTGTGGTAGGTGCTACAGCGTTTGCAAATAGTACCCCGATACTAGCTGAGGGAAAAGCGGATATTAAACAGGTAGGAAGCCAAATCATTCCACAAAGTGCACAAGCTGTTATTTCTTCTAATCAAATGGATGTTCTTGTCGATGTAAATTTTCCAAGAGTCTTTCGATACGATTTAAAATCGGGAAATGGAGCAGGGAAGACATTTAATGGACAGACTGAGGCATTAGATAAAATCCTTATTAATGACATAGCAGTGAAGCCAAAAGTAAAAGCAAAAGTTACACCTGATAAAATTGAATATGAGATGTCTTTAGAAGACGCCAGCAATAATATCTCGGCAGTTATTACTGCAGAAATGGTTGTTAAAGAGAATATTTTAGAATTCAATATTACAAAAATTGTAGACCACAAAATTGTAAAAACAATTGAAATTCCTAATCACCATTTAATTTCAGTCAATAGCAGTCAAAGGGATGCCGTACTTGATGGCGTCCAGATGTCTACAAATACACGTATTAATGGTGACAGACAGGTAAAGGTGGATAAAGATTTAAATACGCAAGATGAAGAGCAAAAAGGATATATGTATGCCTTTCTTTCCAATGATGAATTAAGTGCAGGTATATGGTCTAATACAGAAAATAATTTAGCGAAAAAATTAGCTCCAGATTCTTATGCGGCAAAGACGGATGAACAAAGAATTACAGCTACGGCTACGACGAATAGTGCAGGGCAAAAAACAATTGGTTTAAGCAGTACCTTTTGGACTTATCAAAAATCAGAAGAGCATCGTAAGGAAGATGGTACACTGGAGCTAGAAGATGGAACAGTAAACAAGGTCGATGAAATGCCATCCGTGAAGGTAATTATTACAGCTGACGAGAATGGGGATAAAAAAGTTAACTGGCAAGATGGAGCGATTGCTTATAGAAAAATTATGAACGAACCTCTTGGGACAGAAAAGGTTCCTGATTTAGTTGGTTACCGCATTAGCATGAACTTTGGCGGTCAAGCGCAAAATCCTTTCTTAATGGCTTTAGACGGAGTGAAGAAGTTTTACTTAAGTACCGATGGATTGGGACAATCGATCCTGCTGAAAGGGTATGGGAGTGAAGGGCATGATTCTGGCCATTTAAACTACGCAGATATTGGCACGCGCATCGGTGGCGCAAAGGATATGAAAACATTGCTTGCAAAGGGGAAAGAATATGGTGCAACCTTTGGCGTACACGTAAATGCAAGTGAAACGTATCCGGAATCAAAGTATTTTCAAGAAGATCGTTTATTAAAAAATCCAGATGGTACGTATAAATATGGCTGGAACTGGATTGATCAAGGAATAAACATTAATGCGGATTATGATTTAAGAAATGGCAGAGCACAGCGATTCAAGGATTTTTATGATGTTCTTGGCGGCAAAAAGAATGATTTAGATTTTATTTATGTAGACGTTTGGGGCAATGGACAGTCAGGTGATAATAGTACATGGCCAAGCCGCCAGCTAAGTAAAGAAATTAATAGTTTAGGCTGGCGCTTAGGCAGTGAGTGGGGATATGCCAACGAATATGATTCAACATTTCAACACTGGGCTGCCGATTTAACTTATGGTGGCTATACTCTAAAAGGCATTAATAGTACCATCACTCGTTTCATTAAAAACCATCAAAAAGATGCATGGATTGGCAACTATCCTAAGTATGGCGGTGATGCGGATGCTCCATTATTATTCGGCTACAGCATGAAAGACTTTGAAGGATGGCAAGGCAGAAGTGATTACAAAGCCTATTTAGATAACTTATTTGCGGTAAACGTTCCAACAAAATTTATTCAACATTACCAAGTAACACAGTGGGAAGATGGAAAAGCAGTTGAAATGATCGATGATAAACAACAAGCTTACAGCTGGGTACCAGGCATGAAGGCAGTATTAAAGGATGATACTGGTGAAAATACACTTACCATTGAAAGAGAGTCCAATGATTTTGCTAATGATAAAGATGGATATCGAACAAGAATAATGTCATTTAATGGCAATCGAATATTTGAAGGGAAACCTGGCGATGAAAAATACTTAATTCCATGGTCGTGGGATCAAAGTGGTAAAAAGTTATCAACAGCAGATGAGAAATTATATCACTGGAACACAAACGGAGGAGAAACAACCTGGACCGTTCCAGCTGGCTGGCAAGGAACAGTTAAAGTTTATGAGTTAACTGAATTAGGAAAAGACAATGTAAAAAATGTTAAGATTAAAAATGGCAAAATCACATTAGATGCAAAAAAATCTACTGCCTATGTCATTTATAAAGAAGTAAAAGCTAACAAAGATGTTAAATGGAGCGAAGGCATGCATCTTGTGGATACTGGCTTTAACAGCAATTCCTTAAAGGATTGGAAAGTTAAGGGAGATTCTAAAGCAGTAACAATTACGAAGAGTGAAGGCAATAATAACATGCTAACAATCTCTAATAATAAAAAGAAAGTAGATGTTACTCAAAAAGTAACGGGATTAAAACCAAATACGAAATATGCTGCTTATGTTGGTATAGACAACCGAAGTGAAGCACAAGCAAGTATAACCATTACTTCTAATGGTAAAAAATATACGAATAGTACGGGTAAATCTATCGCC
Source organism: Cytobacillus solani (assembly GCF_001420595.1). Taxonomy (GTDB): domain Bacteria; phylum Bacillota; class Bacilli; order Bacillales; family Cytobacillaceae; genus Cytobacillus; species Cytobacillus solani. The sequence continues at coordinate 641,088 of NZ_LJIX01000006.1, forward strand.
AAAAACTATGTAAGAGCTTATGCACATAATACGCTAGGCACGGAGCAAGCAAAAGCAGATGGTCAAATGACTTCAACGGTAGATGGCACAAGTTATTTCCAAAATCTATATGTATTTTTTGAAACAGGTAAAAATGCATCTGATGTAACCATTGATTTATCTAGAGATGCTGGAGATGGTGCAAGTTACTTTGATGATATTCGCATCGTAGAAAATGACGCCAAAAACCAAGTAAGCAGCAATAAATTTGTACAAGATTTTGAAAATGTAGCACAAGGGATCTACCCGTTTGTCATTGGGAATATTGAAGGGGTAGAAGATAATAGAACGCACCTTGCTGAATTACATGCACCATATACTCAAAGAGGCTGGAACCAAAAAATAGTAAATGATGTTATTGCCGGTAAATGGTCACTTAAAACGAATGGTTTAACGGAACGCGAGGCACTTGTGTACCAAACGATCCCTCAAAACTTCAAATTTAAACCAGGAGTAACGTATAAAATTACTTTTGATTATGAGGCAGGCAGTGATGGAACTTACGCAGTAGTAACAGGGAATGCACCATTTGAAGAAAAAGGTGTATTAACAAAGGATGAACTAAAATCAACAGCAAGCAGTGATAAGAATGCAAAAGCTGGCACATATTCTTTTACTTTAACAGGAGATGAAACAGGTCAAAGCTGGTTTGGGATTTATTCTACCAGCAAAGCTGCTGATACTCAGGGTGTAAAAGACTCACAAGCTAACTTTAATGGCTATAAAGATTTCATGCTTGATAATCTGGTTATTGAAGTAGTATCAAACAAATAGAAACAATAGTTTTAATAGAAAAGTGTCAAGATGAATTCTAAATTTAGTTGAAATGGACATCGAATTGAATCGGGATTTAACTATATAGTTGAATTTTAACAACATACAGATTTTGGTATTTGATTTGGCGGAATAAGAATAATAGATTGATGAGTTGATACATTTTAAGATCATTTTTGGGGTCAGTCTCCATCGCTTAAAAGTGATGAAGAGACTGACCCTTTTTAGTGAACAAATTTACTATACTGAATCTATTAAAATGCCAAATTTCTTGATGTTAGATACAGTTTTATCACCTATTTGTTTGCCGAAAAAAGTAGTTAGTTTTAATAACCTCCAAATTACCCGTCGCAGTTTTAATTGATTTATTTAATTGACACATTGAGAACTAATAATATAATCTTCTACTAAGTTAGTTTTTACTAAAATTTATAAATAATCTGAGTAGTATTACTGAATCAAAAATCAAAAATACAAATATTAAGATTGAGACATTAAAACTAGAATTGTACAAGCCTATTACTAATTTATTTTTCCGAATCATAATACAGGTCTTGACCTGCCAGACACGGAGACAAGCATTGTCGTTCAAAGAGTATACCATACTCAATCTTACCAGCTCATATTAAATTGCTTATTTATGGCGAAATAAGAATCCTCTTGAATTGTAACAAAGTCCTCTCCTTTTAAAAGTGGCAAATCTTTTGAAAAAGTTTTTTGTCAATATTTCAGCTCCTGTACTAAATGTATTAAACTTCATTAATTTTTTTTGATTTCAAAAAAATGGTATATGGGTAGGGGTACATATGAAATTCACCAATATTCTTAGTACACAGAAGAAACTTTTCTTTATGTTTTTAATTGTGGCGTTGCTCCCATTATTAACCCTAGGCGTAATTTCTTATATGCAGTCAACAAAAGTGGTGAATGGAAAGTTATCAAATTACAACCAGTTTTCTGGTGAAAAAATTAAAACAGAGCTTAATCAAATTTTAGTAGATATGTATTATGGAACTGCTGCAATCCAACAGTATTTAGCTGATAATACATCGATTAATTTAAAGCATCAGAAACCAAAAACGTATTGGGATTTCAAAGTCGCAAATAATTTGGAGAGACTTTTACAAGCACATGAAAAATCAAATATACGAGGGATATATGTTATCACATCGTCTGGCTATTACTATGGAAACTATAGTTTTAAAGTAGATCAGTTTAAAGAGCTTGAACTATGGAAGCGTGGCTTTAGGAGTGGAAATACAGAAATAGGAATTTATAAACCGAATCATTATCGATACAATAATCTACAATATGCCCTTGGGCTGCTTGTTCCGTTAAAGTTTTCATATGGTGTGTTAAACGATAGTTTTCTTTTTATTGAAACCGATTTAGATAGTTTATTTGATTCAATGAATTTATTAGAGGAAGATTTACATTCAAGAATAACAATACGGGATGAAACTGGGAAACTTTTATATCAAACGAAAAGTGATGAACAAGATTTGAAGGATGACGTGGTCTGGAAAGAATATACTCACATTAATAATTGGGAATTGGAAATTCGTGTACCAAGAGATGCTTTTTATCAATCTTCTAATGTTATATTTAAGATCGTTTTGATAGGAATTCTAGTTGCATTTTTTTTAGCACTTATTCTTTCGTATATTTTTTCAAATCAATTTACAAAAAGAATATTAAATCTAAAATTTGCAATGGAAGAAGTGAGTAAAGGGGTTTTTGAAAAGAAGGTTTCGTTTCATACAAAGGATGAAATTGGTAAGCTTGGTCTTCATTTTAATCGAATGGTTGATAGAATCAAACAATTAATGGAAGAAGTCAGACAGAAAGAATTAATGAAACGGGAAGCGGAAATGAAAGCAATTCATTATCAAATTAATCCTCATCTTCTATTTAATACGTTAAATACTATTCAGTGGAAAGCACGGTTAGATGGGAATGAGGAGATTGGGAAAATGCTGTTGCATTTAACAAAAGTACTTGAAGGAAATTTAGATTTTACGATTGAATTAATTCCTCTAAAAAAGGAAATAGAGGCAATTAAACATTTCCTCATTATTCAAGAACTTCGATTTGGATCGCATTTTACCTTTTCTTTGAGGATGGATGATAGGATTGAACAAGGGTTAATCCCAAGGATGACTATACAACCGATGCTAGAAAATATTTTTTTCCATGCTTTTGAGGATGGGAAAGGAAATATCGAACTGGAAATAACAAAGACAAAGGGATATTTTCAGCTGGCCTTAAAGGATAATGGGAAAGGGATGTCCCAGGACAAGTTGAACACATTATTCTTGACGCCAAATGAAAAGGTACGTGGCGGAATCGGCTTATCGAATGTGAAGCAAAAGTTTTATATTCATTATGGGAACGACTATTTGATTAACGTGAATTCAGTTGTTAATCAAGGAACAGTTATTTCAATTTCTTGGCCAATTAGATGGGGAGGTCATTATGATGAGTAAGGCATGTATAAAAGTTTTGTTAGTCGATGACGAACCGATTGTTCGCAGAGGGTTACGTGCTACTGTTAATTGGGAAAAGTATGGAATGACTGTAGTCGCAGAGGCTTCAAATGGAAAACGGGGCTGGGAGGAATTTTTGGCTCATCGGCCTGATGTTGTCATAACCGATATTGTTATGCCTGAAGAAAGCGGACTAGAGCTTTCACGGAAAATTAAAGCGCAAGCACCAAAAACGAAAATTCTTTTATTAAGCTGTCATAAAGATTTTGAATTTGCACAGGAAGGGATAAATCTAGGTGCTTCAGGATATTTATTAAAGACAGTTTTTGATGATAAAGAGTTAGAGTATTTTCTAAGTACCTTTCAAAAAGAAATAGCAGGCACGTCAAAAAATTTCCTAACCGATGGCTTAAATGAAAGCTTCTTACTGTGGTTAAGTGGATATAATAATAATTTTGAACAGAAATTGGATGAACTTTTTAATGGTGAATGGGGTTGGATGAATCATAAGTTTTATGCGTTTTTTATTCAAAATATGCCTTCAATGGCTCAGGAGATTGACTTACAATCCTTTAATTATATTACAATATCATTTGGTAAAAATCTAACCTTTCTCTTTGTGGATGAATCATACCATCCAACATTATTAGCTAATTTAACTGAAGAGAGGGTTGCTCTGCAAGATTTAAATTGGATTCATGCAGGGCCGCTCATAGGAAAGCAAGATTGGATAAAGTCTGTTATGGCATTTCATCATGCCCAGCAGCAGGATGGAATGCTGCATCAATATCCATCCGTACTTTTGCAAGCGGTGGAGCACATTATGAGAAATTTATCAGAGCCTATGACTGTTTCGGATATTGCGGAGGCTGTGGGGATGAGCAGGAGTCATTTAAGTACATTGTTTAAGAAAAAGATTGGCGACAGTATTCATTCATTTATTGAGAAAAAACAACTCCATCTTGCCAAACAGCTTTTAAAAGGAACGAAATTAACCATTCAAGAAATTGGAGAACAGATTGGCATCCAAGATGCAAAATACTTTAGTAAATGGTTTAAACGCTGTACAGGTTTGCCGCCATCAAATTATCGAATCCAACAAAAAGGCGATGAAAGGCTAACAATATAACGAGGATAATCATAAATAACTAAAAATTGCGACAAATACAAAACAAATAAAAGTGTTTAACCGCTTTCAGAAAATATAAAATGAAAGCGGTTATATTTTTAATATTCGAAAAACGAAAAGAGGGGTCCTATGAGAAAAAAGAAAATCTGGTTTTCGTTACTTGTATCAATCGCCGTTCTTATCATGTCTGCTTGTAGCTCAAACGGTTCTTCAGGGACTGAGACAAAGGATGGGAAAACAGTCTTGCGCTTCGCAACTTGGGATACGGGAGAATCATTAAAAATTCAACAAGATATTGCAAAGGAATTTGAAAAGGAAAATAAAGATGTAAAAGTTCAGGTTGAAGCCTATGCAGATGGATTTGATCAAAAGATTGCTGCTTCATTTGGAGCAAAGAACCCGCCTGATGTTATGTATATGTGGGATTTCACCACCTATAGCCAATCACTTGAACCATTGGACTCCTATATAGAGAAAGATACGGAAATTAATATGGATGATTTTTATGAGGGGCTCTTTAACTATTCGAAAGTAGATGATAAGTTATATGGCATGCCCGCAGGCTTTTCAACAATGGTTGTGTACTACAATAAAAAGCTCTTTGATCAATACAAAATTCCTTATCCACAAGCAGGTTGGACATGGGATGAGTTTAAGGAAATTGCAAAAAATCTAACTGATAAAAGTAAGAAGCAATATGGGTTTTCTGTCACATCTGAGCCTGATACGTACGATTTGCAAGGTTTAGTTTGGAGTAATGGCGGAAGCTTCATCAGTGATGACGGAAAAGAAATTGAAGGATTTATAAATGGTACTGAAACGGTTGAATCCATTCAACTTTATGGAGATATGGTGAAAGAAGGTTCAGCTATTCTGACTGGAGGCAAAAATCAGCAAAGTGCAAGTGATATTTTCAAGTCTGGCAAACTTGGTATGCTTGTTAGCGGGGTATGGCCAATTCAGGGCTTTAAAGATGCTAAAGTTGACTTTGGAACAGTAATGATGCCTGCATTCGGTTCTAAGCCTGTAAAAGGATTAATTTCTTCATCTTCCATTTCCATTGCAAAGGATTCGAAGCAAAAAGAGTTAGCATGGAAATTCGTAAAATACTTTTCTTCAGAGAAAGCAATCAATATGAGAACAGCGGATCTACCAGTGCGTAAAAGTGTCGTAGAAAAAAATAAAGTGATGGAGAATCCTTTATATGAGCCGTTCTATACAATGTTGGAAAATGCCACAAATTCCCCTGCATTTTTGCTAAATAAAAATTGGAATGAAATAAACCGTAACTTATCTGCTGCGATCAATGCTGTCATGGTAGGACAAGATGGGAAACCATTATTCGACAAGGTTGTAAATGAATCTGAGAAATATTTAACAAAGGATTAAGGTGTGTGGAAAAAATTAAAAAAGTGAATAAAATCATATAGTTTGAGGGTATGTATTGTCACTGCCATTCTAGATGATTGGGTGTGTAGGAACCTCAATGATCATTAGAATTCGGAGTGGCAATTTTTTTGGTTGTGACAAGATGAAATAGGGGAAGAGGAGGTTTTTATGAAAACAGATGTAGGTGTCAATGCGGAATATAACCCAGTTTACCAAAAAAAGAAAAAATGGAATAAAATAGTCCCATATTTATTCATCTCCCCATGGATTATCGGTTTTATCGTATTCACGTTAGGACCATTGCTATTTTCATTTATCATTAGTTTCTTTAATTGGCCAATTGTTGGGGAAAAGAAATTTATCGGGTTAACTAACTATATTACTATGTTTACGGATGATCCGTTATTTTGGTCTTCCTTATGGATTACCTTGAAGTTTGCGCTTTTCTTTGTCCCTTTAAACATTATTCTTGCATTATTGCTTGCAATGCTATTAAACCAAAAGGTAAAGGGAAGTTCATGGTTTCGAACATTCTTCTATGTACCTTCTGTTATATCAGGTGTTGCGCTTGCGATGATTTGGGGAACTGTTTACGACGGGGAATATGGAATCTTAAACTATTTACTTTCCTTAATTGGAATTGAAGGGCCAAATTGGTTGAATGATACAAGCTGGGCGTTAGTCGCGATGGTCATCGCAAGTTTGTGGGGTCAAGGGACGATGATGCTTATCTTTTTATCAGGACTGAAGAATATTCCACAAGATTTATATGAGGCGGCAGAAATAGATGGAGCTGGGAAAATATATAAATTCTTTAAAATTACAGTGCCACTGCTTACCCCAACCATTCTGTTTAATTTGATTATGACTATTATCGGTGCTTTTCAAACGCTGACATTAGCACTTGTATTAACGGGTGGTGGACCCCTTCAGTCGACCTATTTCTATGCAATGTATGTCTACGAAAATGCATTTAAATATTTTAAAATGGGGTATTCTTCTGCAAATGCGTGGGTCATGTTCATTATTATATTGTCCTTAACCATGCTTGTATTTAAATCTTCTAGTGTATGGGTGTATTACGAGAATGAAGTGAAGAATGATAAATAGAATAGAAATGGTGGTGACTCGGAGTGAAAATGCAAAAAGGATTGCATAAATTCTTTGTGTATACATTATTAATTTTATTATCAATTTTATTTTTGGCCCCATTTATTTGGATGGTTACAACGGCACTTAAGGCTCCGGATGAGCTTTACCAATATCCACCGAAGCTATTGCCATCTACTTGGCACTTTGAAAACTTTTTAAATGCGTGGAATAGTCAGCCTTTTAATCTATATTTAGTCAATAGTTTGATTGTGACAGTACTTACGACAATCGGACAAATTATTTCCTCAACCCTTGTTGCTTATGGGTTTGCCCGTTTTAAATTTAAAGGACGAGATTTTCTCTTTATTATCCTTTTGGCAACGATGATGATTCCATGGGATGTAACCATGATTCCACAATATATGGCATTCAATATGTTTGGGTGGATTAATTCGCTGAAGGCGTTAATTATTCCATCGTGGTTCGGTTCAGCCTTTTATATCTTCTTATTACGTCAATTTATTATGTCAATTCCGAAAGAATTAGATGAAGCTGCGAGAATGGATGGGGCGAATGTGTTCCAAATCTATTACAAAATCTATCTGCCTTTAGTATGGCCAGTCATTGTTTTAATTGCAGTATTTAATATATTAGGAACCTGGAATGATTACTTAGGCCCGTTAATTTTCTTGAATGACCAAAGTAAATATACGTTAACACTTGGATTAGCGCAATTTAAAGGGGTTCATGATGTAGATACGAATGGGATTATGGCTGTAACGTTCTTGATTAGTATTGTGCCGCTTATTCTATTCTTCCTAGCACAAAAGAAAATTGTCGAAGGAGTACAATCAACTAGTTTGAAATAAAAAATGGATGAATGGTGTGGTTCATCCATTTTGTATCCATGGAGGTAGAATTAGATGAAAGTAGAACATATGACAATACCGTTTAGCCGATATGGCTCCTTTTTGGTCATTTCCCCTATCTTTAGACGGGACAGTGATCAGAAATCATTATACATTCGCCATATTCGAGGTGGAGATGAGAAAAATGGTGCCATTTTTAAAATAGATGTTGTTCGTGGTAACCAAGTAATTGATTATGAAGTAGAAATGGAGCCACATGTATTAAAGCTGATTGCAATGGATGGCAGTGGAGATATTGTAGAATGCTGCTTTAGCTCAGATTCATCAATTCGTATAAGAGGACATCGTGTAGGTTTAAAACTTACAGCCATTACAGGTGCTTATGATTATGCATTACCTTTTCCTGATCAGACTTGGGAGATTAATAGCTTTGTCCAAGAACGTCGCTTTCGAATTATTCCGTTAGAAGGTTCCGTAAAAGTTGATGCTCCTTTTAAAGTAGATAAAAGCAAGCATATTATTGTTCTTTGTCATCCAGATTCAAATAGTCAAATATTTGACTTTGCTATTTCTGAATATCAGCTTGTTTTTGAACAAGAGAAAAGTCTCGAAATGAGCTTTTCGGAAAATGCCTTACGGGTAGCTAACGAATATAAACAATGGCAGGAGAATACATTGAACGTGCCTGCCATTTTTCAAAAGGGACATGACATGGCATCATACATAACATGGTCAAGCGTTGTGAAGCCAGATGGATTATTAACTAGACCAGCTATGTACATGTCAAAAAATTGGATGACCAATATTTGGAGCTGGGACCACTGTTTTAATGCAATGGCATTAATCGAAAAACAACCAGAGCTTGCATGGGATCAATTTTGTATTTTCTTTGATCAGCAAGATGAGTCTGGGGCATTACCGGATTTTTTAAATAATCAATGGGCATTATGGAATTGCTGTAAACCACCTATCCATGGCTGGACATTGAAATGGATGATGGACCGTTCTGATTTCATTGATGATAAAAAATTAAAAGAGGTTTATAACCCACTTGCTCGGTGGACGAATTGGTGGTTTTTTCATCGGGATGATGATTTGGATGGAATTGCTCAATATAATCATGGGAATGATAGCGGCTGGGACAATAGCACGGTTTTTTCAAAAGGTATTCCAGTGGAAACACCTGATTTATCAGCATTCTTAATTATACAAATGGATGTCCTAGCGATGATAGCAGAGCGTCTCGAAAAAATGGAGGAAGCCCTTGAGTGGAAACTCCGTGCAGATAAAACGTTCATGAAAATGATGGAGCATTTCTGGACTGGAGAAGGATTCCGGGCATGTATATCCCACTCTCATGAACCGATTGAAACGGAGAGTCTTTTACTGTATATTCCTATTATTTTAGGTGGGCGGCTGGCAAATGAACAAAAGGAAATCTTAATAGATGGATTGGTAAATAGACATCATTTTTGTACGGAATATGGTTTTGCAACGGAGAGTGTTAAGAGTCCTTTTTATCGTGAAGATGGCTATTGGCGAGGGCCGATTTGGGCTCCGTCCACCATGCTGTTGATCGATGGGTTGCAGACATGTGGGGAAGAAGAATTAGCAAGAACAACGGCTGAAAAGTTTTGCAAAATGGCTAATCAATATGGTATGGCAGAAAACTTTAATGCTCTTACTGGAAAAGGTCTTCGTGACCCGGCTTTTACTTGGACATCTAGTGTTTTTTTAATAGCTGGACATATGATTAATGTGGAGTAGGGAACATATTACTAAATTTTTGAATTACTTGCAATTTACTAAGTTGAATACATTGAAAATTTAGAAATGTGTTAGTGGAGCATAGAGTAAAAGTTTTACTTAAAAAATTACTAATCTTTTATTTGTTTTTTTAAAATGAACAGTATTTTTGAATGGGTTTTTATAACTGGAGGGAAACAATGAGTGCTCAAGATTATTTCGGAATAAAAGATAAAGTATCTGTCGTTACTGGCGCCGCATCTGGAATTGGACTGGCAACAGCTGAGCTTCTAGCTGAAGTCGGGTCGAAAGTAATTATGCTGGATATTAATGAAGAAGGTGGACAAAGGGCTGCTAGTAATCTACTTGAAAAGGCTTATAAGGTAGAGTTCATCCGTTGTGATGTGACAAGTAAAAATGATTGTATCGATGTTAAGAAATATATTGAGAAAAATTATGGAAGTGTGGATGTTCTTTTTAATAATGCGGGAGTCATAAGGAGAAAATCAGTTGTCGATTTAGAGGAATCAGATTGGGATCTGGTGATTGATGTCTCTTTAAAAGGAGCATATCTCCTATCAAAGTATTTAATTCCTTTAATGGAAGCGAATGGGGGGAGCATTATTAATACTGGTTCTGGATGGGGGTTAAAAGGCGGAGACAAAGCAGCTGCCTATTGTGCTGCTAAAGCTGGGGTAGTGAATTTAACGAAGGCGATGGCTATTGACCATGGCCCGCAGAATATACGTGTAAACTGTATTTGTCCAGGGGATACGGATACGCCATTACTTAGAAGCGAGGCAAAGCAGCTTAATCTTCAGGAAGACGCTTTCTTAGCTTCATCTGCAGTAGGGCGTCCATTAGAAAGAATTGGGACACCGAGAGATATTGCCAAAGGTGTGTTATTCCTAGCAAGTGATTTGTCAGCTTGGGTAACAGGAACCCACCTCACTGTTGATGGTGGCGGATTAGCATAGGTTGAACACTTCTATAGTAATTAAAATTTAAATGATTGTTGGGAGGCTATACGAATGGTTCAAAAGGTACATCCATATATTCCAAATATGGTACCAAAAGTACAGGAAGAGATGCTAAAAGTTATTGGTGCTAAAAATATTATGGAGTTATATTCTTGTATACCAGATGAATTAAAGCTAAAAGAAAATATGAATATTCCACCTGCATTAACGGAATATGAGCTAAGACGTCATATCGAAGGTATTCTTAACAAGAATACGAGTACAAAGGAATATCTTAATTTCCTTGGTGCTGGCTGCTGGCAGCATTTTATCCCAGCTGTTTGTGACGAAATCAATCAGCGTTCAGAATTTTTGACGGCATATGCCGGGGAGCCTTATGAGGACCATGGACGCTTTCATGCACTGTTTGAGTATCAAAGTTTAGTAGCTGAATTGGTAGATATGGATGTTGTTAATGTTCCAACTTTTGATTGGGGGCAAGCAGCCGCTACATCTATTCGAATGGCAGCGAGAATCACTGGCAAAAAGAAAGTGCTGCTTACAAAGTCAACAGCACCAGAGCGCAGAGATATCATGATCAATTATGGCACACCAGATTTGCAATTTGAATTTGTTCAATTTGATGTAAAGACAGGTGCAATGGACCTCAAGGATTTAGAAGCAAAATTAACGGAAGATGTTGCCGCCCTATATTTTGAGAACCCATCCTATCTTGGATTCATTGAAGAACAGGGACCAGAAATTTCAAAGTTATTAAAGAATAATCAGTCTTTAATGGTAGTAGGAGTCGATCCGATTTCATTAGGAGTACTGGCACCACCTAGTCATTATGGTGCTGATATCATCTGTGGAGATCTACAGCCGCTAGGCATGCATATGAACTTCAGTGGAGGGCAGGCTGGTTTCATTGCTACTCGTGATGAAGTGAAGTTTGTGCAGGAGTTCCCATCAAGATTGTTTGGGATTGTTCCAACAGTGAAAGAGGGAGAGTACGGCTTTGGAGATGTTTATTATGATCGGACATCATTTGCCTTAAGGGAAGAAGGGAAGGAATCTGTTGGCACACAAACAGCATTATGGGGAATTACAGCAGGTGTTTATTTAGCTCTCCTAGGACCTGATGGGATGTATGAAGTAGGCCAAACCATTATGCAGAATAGCCAATATGCTGTACAGCAATTAAATCAAATTCCTAATATAACGGGATCTTGTTTGAATTCGCCATTTTTTAAGGAGTTTATCATTGATCTTAATCATACAGGACTCTCGGTAGAAGAATTGAATAAACGCCTGCTTGAAAAGAAGATTTTTGGTGGAAAAGACCTATCACGTGAATTTCCTGAGTTTGGTCAGTCAGCCTTATATTGTGTAACAGAAGTTCATACGAAAGAGGATATTGATTATCTCGTTCAATCAATTAAAGAAGTGATAGAAAAATAGAAAGGAGTTGTTAAATATGCAAAGGATTAACCGTACAAACAAAACGCGTGATTTCCACCAAGCGAAATGGAATGAACCGATTATTTTTGAACTCCATCAGCCGGGTGAGAAAGGGGTAGAACTGCCTCCCGTTAATAAAGAAGTGGCATTAGCGGTTGGTGACGGAATATCAGTTATTCCGGAAGTGATGCAGAGAAAAGGCAGACTAGGTCTCCCAGAGATTGGGCAGGCACGTGTGCTTCGACATTATTTAAGACTTTCTCAAGAAACATTAGGGTCTGATTTTAACGTGGAAATTGGCCAGGGTACTTGTACGATGAAATACATCCCAAAAATTAATGAGCTGTTGATTCGTGATCCAAAAATGATGGAGCTACACCCATTGCAAAATGAAGAAACAGTTCAAGGGATGCTAGAAATATTCCATAAGCTTGATTTATGTATGCGGGAGATTTCAGGCATGGACTATTTCTCCTTCCAGCCTGGCAGTGGAACACAAGCATTGTTTGCAATGGCTTCGATTGTACGAAAATATCATGAATCAAGGGGAGAAGGAGATCAGCGGAATGAAATTATCACAACCATTTTCTCTCATCCATCACAGGCAGCAACTGCAGCGGTTAAAGGATACAAAATAATTACTTTGCATCCGGATGAAGATGGTTTCCCTGATATAGAAAAATTAAAGGCGGCTGTATCCGAGCGGACAGCAGGCTTTGTTGTAGCAAATCCAGAGGATACAGGAATTTTCAACCCAAGGATTAAGGAATTTACTGATATTGTTCATCAAGCAGGCGGGCTATGCTTTTATGATCAAGCAAATGCAAATGGATTATTAGGCTTTACGAGAGCAAAAGAAGCAGGATTTGATATGTGTTTCTTTAATCTTCATAAAACCTTTGCAGCACCACATATGTGTGGAGGTCCAGCAACTGGCGCATTAGGTGTCATCACCAAGTTAAAGGAATTCTTGCCTGCACCGATCGTCGAACATAAGGATGGTAAGTATTCACTCCAATACGATTTAAAGCAATCCATTGGCAAGGTTCGCTCCTTCCACGGTGTCGCACAAACAGTTTTGCGGGCATATGCATGGATTCGTGCACTAGGAGCTGAAGGCCTGAAGGAAGTAGCGAAAATTGCTGTTTTAAATAATAACTATATGTATCACAAAGTACTAGCTATTCGCGGAGCCAGTGCACCGTATGTAAAGGGGCATCGTTTAGAGCAGGTTCGTTATAGCTGGGAGCAGATGACGAAAGAAACAGGTGTAACGACTGAGGATGTAACAAGAAGAATGACAGACTTTGGCCTGCATTACTGGACAAGTCATCATCCATATATTGTTAAGCAGCCTTTTACGTTAGAGCCTACAGAATCCTATTCCAAGGAAGACCTGGATGAATATATTCATGCGCTGGAGCAAATTTCAAAGGAAGCATATGAAAATCCGGAAATTGTTAAAACAGCTCCACATAATAGTACAATCCACAAAATGGATGAGCAAGATTTCCTTGACCATCCAGATAAATGGTGTATAACATGGCGGTCTTACTTAAGAAAAGCGGAAGCGCCCTGGTCATCGCCGTACAAACTGGAAGGACCGCGACTGAGATAAAGGAAACACGGTGAGCGAGAGCGAACCGATGTTGACTTATCGCAGGGAGGGGGCCTGAAGTTTGATAGGCGATAGGCGCTGAAGCTAGACATATAGAAAAGCGGAAGCGCCTTGGTCATCGCCGTACAAACTGGAAGGACCACGACTGAGATAAAGGAAACACGGTGAGCGAGAGCGAACCGATGTTGACTTATCGTAGGGAGTGGGCCTGAAGTTTGATAGGCGATAGGCGTTGGAGCTAGACAATTCTCTAACTCGAAAGTTATTCTTTTTTATCTTATAAAAAAGACGGCCGTATCTGAGGCAGCAAAGTAATATGGAGGATTAATTGAGATAACGATTATCTTTTAATAATAAAGGGGCAAGGTCCAATACTTGGTGGTTCGATTAAAGAATAACAACTAGGGAGTATGAAAAATGAATCATGTAAAAAGATGGGAAGATATTCAGATTGATGAAATAAATAGAATGGATGCTCGTGCTCATTATTTAAGCTATCCTTCCCGCAAAGCGGCAGAAACGGGTGACCAAGCCAACACACATTTTTATCAATGTTTAAATGGAACGTGGAAATTTGTGTATTTGGAGGCTCCCGAATATTGGGAAGAAGGCTTTTATCTAGATGATTTAGATACAACGGAATGGGATGATATGATTGTTCCAAGTAATTGGCAGCTTCAAGGATACGGAAAAATGCATTATTCAGATTTATGGTATAACTTCCCGATTAACCCTCCATACGTCCCAACAGATAATCCAACAGGCATCTACCGAAGGGAATTTGAATGGAATCGGCAGGCTGATGGGGAGCAGATCATTCTTCGTTTTAATGGGGTAGATTCTGCATTTGAATTGTACTTAAATGGTGTATTTGTGGGCTACAGCAAAGGAGCACGTATTCAAGCAGAGTTTGATATTACAGATATGATTCGTCAAGGTAAGAACAACATTACTGTTCGTGTGTTTCAATGGTCTGATGGAACCTATTTAGAAGATCAAGATATGTGGTGGCTAAGTGGGATTTTTAGGGATGTAGAATTATATTCTCGTCCCATTGCAGGCTTATATGATTTTACAATTAATACATTATTTGACCAGAAATGGCAGGACGCAGAGCTGCATGTTTCGGTAAAATTAACAAATCAGTTAGGACAGAGAATTGAATATGAATTAATCGACCAAAATGGGGAGTGCATTTTTCAACTAGAAGAGGATGCGGATCATCCCATTTGCCAGACCATTTCCTCTCCCTTAAAGTGGAGTGCAGAAACGCCAAACCTTTATCATTTATATATGACAGTAAAGGATAATGGGGGGAAAATGATAGAGGTCATTCATCAGCATGTTGGTTTTCGTTCCATTGTTGTTTCAGGAGATACATTCCTTGTCAATGGCGTGGCGATTAAAATAAAGGGTGTGAATCGTCATGACTATAACCCAAAGACTGGAAGGGTTGTGTCAGAAGAAGAGATAGAGCGGGACATTATTATCATGAAGCAACATAATATTAATGCAATTCGCACGGCACACTATCCGAATTCCCCTTGCTTATATGATTTATGTGACCGGTACGGAATGTACGTCATTGATGAAGCAGATTTGGAATGTCACGGATTTGAACTAACAGGAAAGTATGATTGGATCAGCGATGATCCAGAATGGGAATTGGCATACGTATCCCGAATAGAGAGAATGATTGAACGAGATAAAAACCATCCTTGTATTATTATGTGGTCGCTAGGAAATGAATCCTCTTTTGGCCACAACTTTAGGTCAATGGCTAGACGCGCGAAAGACATGGACCCAACTCGGCTGGTTCATTATGAAGGGGATAGAGAATGTGAAGTGACAGATGTATACAGTACGATGTATACATGGTTAGAGTCACATGGAAATAGGCGTACGATGGATCAAATAATAGAAAATAGCAAAAAGCCGCATATTCTATGTGAGTATGCACATGCAATGGGGAATGGCCCAGGGAATCTTAAAGAGTATCAGGATTTATTTTATAAGTATGATAAACTTCAAGGTGGATTTATTTGGGAATGGTTTGATCATGGAATTGAAACGGTCTCTGAAGATGGGAAAGTGTATTATCGTTATGGAGGAGACTTTGGTGATGACCCAACGAATGGGAACTTTTGTATAGATGGATTAATTATGCCAGATGGTACACCATCACCTAGTTTACTAGAGTATAAAAAAGTCATTGAACCTGTGCAAACAGAGTGCATAAATCTAGAAAAGGGTCAATTCAAACTTATCAATCGCTACGATTTTTTAGCACTGGATCAGATTGAATTAACTTTATCCTATTTCGAGGATGACAAACTTTTGGTATCTTCAATAATGGAACTGCCAAGTATACAAGGACGGGAAACAGCCGAGATTCAATTATCGCAAGTGCCGGATATAGGGAAAGTCAATGGGGCTAAATATTTTCTTGTATTTTCCTATCGATTAAATCAAGATACTCCTTGGGCGAATAAGGGGCATGAATTAGCAAATGCCTCCTTTATTCTATCTGAAACAGAGAAACAGCCAAAAGAACATGCTGATGGAGAACTTTACACAACAAAAAGCGGAGCATTTATTACCGTACATGGCAGTAAGTTTACAGTTACATTCGATTGTGTAAAAGGTTTGATAAAAGAAGTCACGCGAAATGGGAAGGTCCAGATTGAAAAAGGTCCGCAATTCAATTTCTGGCGCGCGCCAATCGATAATGACATGTATTTGATAGATGATTACCGTACGAAATATTTCATGCATTTAGGTCATGAGAGAGTAAGAAATATTCAATATGACTTGAAGGATGGCATATTTGTGTGGCAGACAGATACCTATTATGGCACGACAAATAGCTCGTGGTATTATCAACTTCATTACCAATACAAGATTTATCCAGATGGCGATATAGTATGTAATATTTCAGGGATCGCTTCAGGGATGAAAGAAAATGCCCCAGAAATGATTCCGCGATTAGGTGTGCAACTGCAATTGAATAAGGATTTCACTGATGTACAATGGCGAGGAAGAGGGCCTGGTGAAAATTACGCAGATTCTAAACAGGCAAATCATATAGGTGTTTATCATAAAAATATTAATGATTTGTTTGTTAATTATGTGAAACCGCAAGAAAATGGCAATCGCTCTGATTGTGATTGGGTAAGTGTTGCTGATCAATCATCAAATGGGATAATTTTCACTACGAATGAATCCTTTAACTTTCAAGCATCTCATTATGAGGTACATGATCTTGAAAAGGCAAAGCATACGATTGATTTGAAACCAAGAGATTATGTCGTTCTACATCTCGACAGTCAACAAAATGGACTCGGAAGTAATTCCTGTGGCCAGAATCAGCTTGAAAAGTATCGCTGTAAATTTGAAGATTTTTCACTGTCATTTAAAATTTCATTCTATTGCTGTAAAGAAACTTCAGCGGTTGAGCTTGGACGGATTGGGTAGAAAGTGATAAGTCATATAATGAATGCGGACGGCGGTAATTCGTCGTCCTTTATATTTGTTTTGATTATTATATAAAAGTCTGCGTTTTTAAAAGTATCTTAGTTAAATTAATTAACTATTGGTATGTGTTATAATAAGAGAAATGTTAGTTTTTTGGAGGATTTTCGATGCAGCGTGGCACATTCAAATTAATGAAGTCAGTAAATAAATCAATCGTGTTGAATAAAATTCGTCTATCTGAGCCAATTTCACGAGCACAGATTGCGAAAGAAACGAGTCTTACTCCCCCAACGGTCAGTAGTATTGTTAAAGAATTAATCGATCAGGGATTAGTAAGGGAAAGCATGCTTGGTCACTCAAGTGGAGGACGCAAACCGACTATGCTACATATTCATACAAATGCTTTTTATGTCATAGGGATAGATGCGGGACCGGAGAAAGTCGAATGTATCCTCACTGATTTAACAGGTGAAATTATTGAGAGAACCTCTAGTTTGCTATCAAAACCTATCACAAATGAACAGTTTCTTTCTGTTTTAAAGGAAAGTATTCGTGAAATTTTACAAATATCAAATGTGAATCAAGACAAAATTATTGGAATCGGGATCGCTATGCATGGGGCAGTGGATATAGAAACAGGCACTTCACTTGTAGCCCCGATATTAAACTTAAGAAATATACCAATAAAAGCAGCACTGGAAGAGGAATTTAACCTAACGATTAAAGTGGAAAATGATGCACGGGCAATGGCATTGGGAGAATCATGGTTTGGAGGACATGGTGAGGTAGATAGCATGGTAGCAGTGAATATTGGACGTGGGGTAGGGGCTGGAGTGATCATAAATGGAAAATTATATCATGGGGCCCAAGGAATTGCTGGTGAGCTTGGCCATATGACGATTGATATAAATGGAGACGTTTGTGAGTGTGGAAATCAAGGCTGTCTGCAAACGCTCGTAAGTGGTTCTTCGATTGCAAAAAGGGCAAGAAAGCAGGTAATGAAAGGCGAACTAACTGCTAAAGAAATATTTGAATGTGCTCAAAATGGGAATCCAGCTTGTATTCACTTACTACAGGAAACAGGTGAGATGATCGGAATCGGTTTAACCAATTTAATTCATCTCGTTAATCCTAGTAAAATTGTCTTGGGAGGGGGAGTGATGAAGAGTGAAAAATTTATTATGCCAGCTCTTCTCGAAACGATTCAGCAAAGGATTTTAACAACTGAGGCGAAAAAGACAAAAGTGACTGTCACAAGGTTGGGAGACGATGCGACATTGTTGGGAGCCGTTGCTTTACTGTTGGTCGAATTATTTGATCCATTGGGGAAAATAGGCTGACCCTATATTTAAGGGGTCCAGCCTATTTTTTTGGTTTGATATGTTCAATAGCGAAATAAAAACCACTAATGCTTTAGTTTAAATGAAAATACCGTCTGCTTTTCATACTTTTCTCCAGCTTGTACAATTACACTAGGAAACCCCTGATGATGTAAGGATGCTGGTGCAGCTTGGGTTTCAAAGCAAATACCGAGATATTTCCGCGTGGGGCCCTCTCGTAAAGTCCATTCCGTATCCATCGCATTCGAGGTATACATGACCATTCCTGGTTGATCGGTTTTTACTGACATCACGCGCCCGCTGATTGGATCTTCTATGGTTGCCACCGCTTCTATCTTATTGTCAAAAAAGAAATAATGATCATACCCATTTCCGACAATCCTATTTTGCATAAAGGTACTGTTAAACCCAGTGCCTAGGACAAGGCCACTATTACGAAAATCAAAGGGAGTCTCATCGACATCAACTAGTTTTCCAGTAGGTATTAATTCTTCATTTAATTCAGCAAACCTGCTGCTTGCTATTGTAACATGATGATCTTGGATTGTATTTTTTAAATTTCCACTCAAATTAAAATAAGAGTGATTCGTCAGTGTAAGAGGAGTCGTTTGATCACAAGTTGCAGCATAATCAAGAGAAAGCTGATTCTTATTATTTAGAGTATAGGTTATCATCATATCTAGGTTACCAGGATATCCAGCTTCACCATCGACACTTTTATAGGTTAGTTTTAAACCAATTGCGTCTTTTGTTTGAAAGGGGACAGTATCCCAAATGACGTGGTGAAACCCATTTGGACCCCCATGCAAATGATTTTTTCCATTATTAGCTGCTAGTGGGTAGGTTCTATTTTCCACTTTAAAGGAAGCACCTTGAATTCTGCCTGCAACTCTCCCAATGATTGCACCGAAGTAATGAGGGTTAGATTCATAGTCTCGATAATCTTGATACCCAAGGACGACATTTTCAATGTTCTCTTTTTGATCTGGAACCATTATTTTTGTAATGATACCGCCGTAGTTTAAGACATTCAGGGAAATACCACTGTTATTTGATAATGTATATTCCTTCCATTTTCCATTCGTTACTTTTGTCGTTATTCTCATCATTCTTCCACCTATTTGTTCAAAGTATGAATGAATCTCTTAAATGCTTCATGTTCTTTAAATACTCCAGCATCTTCAAGGCATCTTACAAATTTCTTTCCAAGCTCTTCTAGTAAAATGGAATCTACTTGTTCTTTGTTCGATCGAGTTCCATACTTTGCTTTCAATTGCTTAGCCCATTCAGAATGATAGTCGGCGACTTGATTGGATTTTCCTAATAAGACTTTCTGAATATCAGATATTTCATCCTTTAATCTTGGTGGCAGTACAGCTAGCCCCATGACTTCAATTAGCCCAATATTTTCCTTCTTGATATGATGAACATCTGCATGTGGATGGAAAAGACCAAGCGGGTGTTCGGAAGTCGTTCGATTGTTTCTTAGCACCAAATCAATCTCGAAAATTCCATCACGATTTCTTGCGACGGGGGTAATGGTGTTATGTGGCGTATCCCCTGTATATGCTATGATATTTGCTAGCCTATCAGAATACCCTCTCCAAGTTTGCAGGATGTCATCAGCAGCGTTGACAAGGGTACGGATATTCGTTGCCCGTAAGCGAATGACAGACATCGGCCATTTAATGACAGTGGCTTTAATAGCTGGATAGCCCTTTAACTCAAAAGAAAAAGCATCCACTGCTCGAGTCATTGCGAATTCATAGTTTCCGCCTTGGTAATGATCATGGCTTAAAATAGAGCCCCCGACAATGGGTAAATCGGCATTTGAACCAATAAAGTAATGGGGGAATTTCACAGTAAAAGCAAGTAATCTTTCAAATGCCTCTCGATCTATTTTCATCGGACGATGTTCCTCGGAAAATAAAATACAGTGTTCGTTATAGTAAACATATGGTGAATACTGCAAATACCAATTCTCCCCTAATAGAGGGACACGGATGACTCTGTGATTGGCGCGTGCAGGATAATTTGTTCTTCCTGAATATCCTTCGTTTTCTATACACAAAAGGCATTTTGGATAATTATCTGCATGTTTCTTCATATTATGTTCTCGCTTAATTTGTTCGGGGTCCTTTTCAGGCTTGGATAAATTTATAGAAATATCCATTTGACCGTATTGAGTATCTACTTTATAGGAAATATTTTTCGCGATTCGATTTAGCTGGATGTAATTATTGTTTTTGCTCAGGTTGTAAAAATAATTGGTCGCAGCGATTGGTGAATCCTTATATTTTTGCTCGAATGTTGCATTGACAACGGAAGGCCTTGGTACAAAGCAATTCATAATATTGGCTGCAAGTATTTCCTTGTCATCAAAAACATTTTGGATCACGTTTTCCTCAATCGCATAAGTGATGATTTTTTCAACGAGATTTGGGATAGTATCCATGCTGATAGAAACGACAGCTTCTGGAAAGTTTTCCAAGCCTAGTAAACTCATCAAGCGGTTACGAACAAAAAATTGATCGGTTGGTTCAATTAAATCTACTTCTAAAGCCTTCTGAATGAGTTCTGTTATATACTGGTAAATCATCCGTTAACTTCCTTATCGTAGCCTTTTGGATGAGTAGAATGCCACTTCCATCCATCTTTAATCATTTTTGTAACGGAGGTTCGGGTTGGATTCCAGCCTAATACTAGTTTTGCTTTTTCTGAGCTAGCAATAACCACATTCTTTCCTTGATCAATTAATTGATAGACTGCGTGGGAGCCGATATAACCAGCTCCACCTAAAACGAATACACTCATATTAGCACCCCTCTAAGATTTCTTTTGCGCCGTAACCGATCGAAGCAGTGTAAAAGGTTACGTCATAGCCAATCTTTTCTTTATAAATCGCGTTAATAGTATATTTAAACTCATTTACTTTGTTTTTTTTAACAATGGCAATTGCACAGCCGCCAAAACCAGCACCTGTCATCCGTGCGCCTAAAACGAAATCTTGTTCCCAAGCAGTCTCAACAATCGTGTCAAGCTCAAGACCTGTAACTTCATAATCATCCCTTAATGATTGATGCGATTCATTCATTAATTTTCCAAAATGATAGAGCTCCCCTTGTTGTAGTTTTTCCAGTGCTTCTAACGTTCTGGCGTTTTCGTATATAGCATGCTTTGCGCGCTTTTGATGGATCTCATCACGAATAAGATGTTTATGTATCTCAAATTCTGTTGGCGTTAAATCGCCTAAACTACTAATAGAAAGTTTCTGCTGTAAATCGCTTAATGCCTGTTCACATTGGATTCGTCGCTCGTTATATTTCGACTCAGCTAATGTTCGTTGTTTATTCGTATTGATAACCATAATGACATAATCATTCAATCCAATGGGGGCATATTTGTACTCTA
This sequence comes from Cytobacillus solani, assembly GCF_001420595.1. Taxonomy (GTDB): domain Bacteria; phylum Bacillota; class Bacilli; order Bacillales; family Cytobacillaceae; genus Cytobacillus; species Cytobacillus solani. Next base: position 662,875 of record NZ_LJIX01000006.1, read on the forward strand.
ATGTTTGACAGTTTAATAGGATTGCATGATCCTTTTTGCCCATACCGATGGCAAATTGGTCCATAATCCCACTGTTCACCCCAATATAGTGATTTTCAACCTTTTGTCCAAGGCGGATCATTTCCATCCGATCCATTTTTAAATCAAATAATCCATTTAGTAAAACACCTGTTGCCAGTTCAATTGATGCGGAAGAGGAAAGTCCAGCGCCATTTGGGATATTTCCATAAAAAAGGATATCAGCACCTTGAAGAATGTCGCAGCCTGCTTCTTGCATAAATAGAGCCATTCCTTTAGGATAGTTAGCCCAGTTGTCCTTTTCATTAAAAGCTAATTCAGCTAAATTGCATTCGATTACACCGGTTTCTGGGAAATTCAACGAATAAAAACGAAACTTTTGATCATCCCGTTTGCTTCCTAATGCATATGTGCCATAAGAGATAGAGGCTGGGAAAACATGTCCGCCGTTATAATCTGTATGCTCGCCGATTAAGTTAATTCTTCCAGGAGCAAAAAAGGTTCTAGGAGTCTTTGTCGTATGAAAAATCGACTGAAACTCACCCGTTAAATTGGCTGTTTGGCTCATTTATGCTGCCTCCTTAATGAGAAGCAAAGGGACGGTTCTCTTGCTTCATTATCATAATAACTTAATTAATTAATTTAATTAAGTTATATAAAGTTTACTACTTTTTATTCGAGTACGCAATCATTGTAAGGGGTTGGAATGATTGGGTTTGTTGGATTTGGTTGTGCCGCATAGGGCTAGATTGCTTATCGGTTCAACCAAACCGTTAGAATAATCCGCCTTTCTTTATTTTAATTTATTTTAAAAACTTCATTTCTACCTAGAGCGGAACTCCATATATATAAGAGTAAAAGCTTACAGGGGTAGAAATCATTGGACAAACAACATAGTCGATTTAGATGGGTTGTATTTGCTTCTGTTCTGCTGACTTATTTATTAATGGCGAGCCAGCGGACAGCTCCAGGATTAATTACAGACCAAGTGATGAGGGATTTTAGTGTAACTGCATCAACGATCGGGTTACTGACAAGCATTCAATTTTTTGTATACACTAGTTTGCAAATTCCAATGGGAATATTGGCTGATCGTTATGGACCCAATTTTTTTCTAATTATCGGTGCCATCCTTACGGGTTTAGGAACAATCATTTATAGTCTAGGTACACATGAAATTGTGCTGTTTATTGCTAGAGTACTTACGGGGACAGGGGATGCGACGATCTGGGTCAATATGGTGTTAATTTTGGGCCAATGGTTTAAAGTGAAGGAATTTGTGCGCTTAATTGGAATAGCAGGAATGACTGGAAGTCTTGGCTTCCTTTTGGCGACTGTTCCTTTTTCAGCATGGATACATTTACTTGGCTGGAGGGCAGCATTTTTTTCAGCGGGCCTTCTATTATGTTTTTGTGGAATTCTTCTTTATTATGTACTCGTACAAAAGCCAAAACAAATTCTTCTTAGCGAATCAGTTTCTGTCAAAAATCAGTTATCACGTGAAAAAACGTCGGTTTTATTACGCAGAATATTTTCGAATCGGCAGGCATGGTCATTATTCTTTTGTCATTTTGGTGTTGTCGGCGCATATGTAGGATTTATCGGTTCATGGGCTGTGCCCTATGGCATGAATGTATATGAAATGACACGTTCTGCTGCAAGTCAGCTCATAATGTTTGGTCTTATCGGTGCACTTATTGGTGCGCCTCTGATGAGTTGGATTTCAAGCCGATTGGCAACAATTAAACGGCCCTATGTTGTTGTGCATATCACTATATTATTTAGTTGGTGCACTTTTTTATTTTTTAAAGGAAATCCGCCAGTTCTGATGCTTTATATGCTTTTCTTTCTAATTGGTTTTGGGTATGGAGCCAGTGCCTTAACCTTTGCTGTTGTACGTCAGACCTTTCCGATAGAGGAAGCTGGCGTAGTCTCTGGTGTTGCGAATACGGGCGGTTTTTTAAGTGCCGTCTTGCTGCCGAGTATTTTTGGAATGGTATTGGATCATTTTCAAAATGCTTCAAGTAGTATTGGTGATGGATACTACTACGGTTTCATCACTCCAGTTCTCTTCTCCATTCTTGGTTTGATTGGAGTAATGTCTATAAAGGAAGAGCGTCGGGCAACAGACCAATCATAGAAATTTTGAATATTTGCTAGAAGAATAGCTTTTTTGGGTAGTTAGATTTATTTCTTTATCTCACACTGCTTGCTGCAAAAGTAAATTCTAATAGATTAAATGATCCCCTTACTATAAGGGGGTTTTTTAAAACTAATGAAAGGGGCATAATTGTTCCTGCTAACGCACAGGCTGCACCATCGGTTTCTAAGAAGTAATAAAAGAAAGTATAAACAGTAAGATCGAGACCAGAACAATCGATCCTACAGTTCGTGTGAGTTCACCAGGTTCACCGAAATCTTCGGTAATTAACCCTCCTATTAAAACTGCCTGAGAAACGAAAATTTCATTATTATTCGATAAAAGCATTGGGGATGGCTCTAATTTCATATTCTGAAATAGATTTGGAATGCCTATACTATTTAATGAATACGGACTGTCGAAGGAATGTTTAAAAAATGTACTTGTAAGGGTAGAAAAGTATGTTAATAAATTTTTTTCTAGTGAATCTGAGTTTCTAAATAAGGAGCCAATCCTGTAATAACAAGGAGAAATCATTCTATGATTAAATTTAAAAATGTATCAAAAAGATACCCAGATGGAACCGTTGCTGTTGACTCATTAGAATTTGAAATTCGGAAGGGGGAGTTTTTTGTCCTTATTGGACCAAGTGGGTGTGGAAAAACAACAACATTAAAAATGATCAATCGGTTGATTGCTCTATCGAATGGCACGATTTCCATTAATGGTAAAAAAATAAGTGAGTACGATATCCATGAGTTAAGATGGAATATTGGCTATGTACTTCAACAGATTGCTCTATTTCCACATATGACCATTGAGGAAAATATTGCGATTGTTCCTGAAATGAAAAAATGGCGAAGGGAAAAGATCAAAAAACGAATACATGAACTTATGGATATGGTTGGATTAGACCATGAAATATATGCAAACAGAAAACCAATTGAACTATCTGGCGGCCAACAACAAAGAGTCGGTGTTGTTCGTGCCCTTGCTGCTGATCCTGAGATTATTTTAATGGATGAGCCGTATAGTGCTTTGGATCCAATAAGCCGTGAAAAGCTTCAAGATGATTTGTTAGATTTAAAGAAAAATCTTAAAAAGACGACGGTTTTTGTCACTCATGATATCCAAGAGGCTTTTAAATTGGCAGATCGAATCTGCATAATGAATGAAGGGAAAATTGTTCAAATTGGAACTCCGCATGAACTAGTTACTCACCCAGTCAATGATTTTGTAAAAGAATTTGTAGGTGTTAAATATGGAGCACGGACGAATGACATTAAATTGGAAGATTTACTTCATACAGCAAATGTAGCTGAAATAGGGGAAGCATCATCAGTTATTGTACCTTCATCAACTCCTGTTCAAGAGATTTTGGAAATCTTGTATGAACATGAGCAACTAGCAATAGAAAAGAATGGGAATCTTATCGGGTATATAGATCGCAGGTCAGTCATGCAATATGTATCTGCTATACTGCAGAAAGGGGTCTGACAATGAATAAGTTTACTCAAGTCTTACTAGAAAGAAAAGATGAACTAATACGTGCATTATTGGAACATATCCAGATTTCTTTTATCGCCCTTTTCTTTGCAGTAATAATCGCTATTCCCCTGGGAATTTATTTAACTAGGCATAAAAAGGCAGCTGAAGGAATCATCGGCATCACATCTGTCATCCAAACCATTCCTTCATTGGCTTTACTAGGTATTCTTATTCCCTTGTTCGGAATTGGAAGAATGCCAGCCATCATCGCTTTAGTTGCCTATGCTTTATTACCAATATTAAGAAATACATATACAGGAATTAAGGAAGTTGATCCTTCATTAGTGGAAGCGGCCAGAGCGATGGGAATGAATCCAAGAAAAAGATTAATTAAGGTTGAATTACCGCTTGCAATGCCAATTATTATGGCTGGTATCCGGACAGCGATGGTATTGATTGTAGGAACAGCTACCCTTGCAGCGTTGATAGGAGCTGGCGGACTTGGTGATATTATTCTTTTAGGGATTGATAGAAATAATACAAATCTAATTCTGCTTGGTGCAATCCCCGCTGCTTTACTTGCCATCCTTTTTGATTATTTACTTAAGAAATTTGAACTTCTATCTTTTAAGAAAGCCTTTATTACAATTGGTACAATTGGGTTATTGGCGTTAATAATCATTGTGTATCCTTTAATTGGCCATCAAGACCAAAAAGTGGTTATTGCTGGAAAACTCGGTTCAGAGCCGGAAATTTTAATCAATATGTATAAAATATTAATTGAAGAGGAGACAAATCTTCAAGTGGAATTGAAACCAGGGCTCGGCAAAACCTCCTTTGTTTTTAATGCACTTAAATCAGGGAGCATTGATATTTACCCAGAGTTTACTGGAACAGCCATTTCTGAGTTTTTACAGGAAACAGCTAAAAGTACTGATCGTGAAGAAGTCTATCAACAAGCAAAAGATGGTTTGTTGGAGCGGTTCCATATGGTCATGCTGAAACCAATGCAATATAACAATACCTATGCATTGGCAGTACCGACCGATTTTGCTGATCAAAATGAGCTAGAAACTATATCCGATTTGAAAGGCATAGAGGATAAAATAACTGCGGGGTTTACTTTGGAGTTTTCCGACCGTGAAGATGGGTATTTGGGCATCCAGTCCCTTTATGGCCTTCAGTTTCCAAATCTCGTAACGATGGAACCGAAATTACGCTATGTGGCAGTAGAATCAGGTGAGATCAATTTAGTTGATGCCTATTCTACGGATAGTGAGCTGCGGCAATATAATCTAAAAGTATTGGAAGATGACCAATTCTTATTCCCACCATACCATGGTGCACCCTTATTAAATGAAGCAACCGCTCATAAGTATCCTGAAATGGTGGATGCTTTAAATAAATTAGCTGGAAAAATAACGGATGATGAAATGAGAGAAATGAATTATCAAGTAAATGCAGAAGGGAAAAGCCCTTTTGAGGTTGCGGAGAATTACTTGGCAAAACAGGGGTTAAAAAAATAAGTGGGTATGGGGATAGGAACCTTGTCCCACTTCCTTTTTTTAAAGAAAGAAGAATTCAATCACTTAAGTGCGAAAAACCAAACACAAAATGAGCGAGTAAGATAAAACGAAAGACAGATGGTAATCCAAGATATATACCATTCCCAGTGTATGTATTTGATGAGATCGGTATTTTTTTCGATAATGACCTCACTGAGAGTCAATATAGAAGTGAAAGCAATATAATAACCCAATTGAATAAAAGTCCTTCAATCATGGGGATACCATACAGTAAAGATGGCGCATGTGACGGGAAAAGCATAATACTCATACGTAAAGCTCGTCCGATTGATTGAAGAAAATAATCGAATAGGATATTCAAGCAGCCCTAACTCTACGACTACTAAACCTATAAGAAAAGTGATAATCTGTTTGAACAAGAACGCTACTATCGCAAGCCGAATTTTATTTTTTGGAATGAAGAATAGAATTCCTGTTGACAATGCATATACAGATAATAAGAGCCACCATTCAATTCTCATTAGGTCTCCCGCCGTTCTGCTTGAAATAAGGCTTTGTCCTTAAAGAACCAATTACAGCAGGCTTGACTCACGAAAAAGAGAAACACAATGTAAATCCACATCCCGTACCACGTCAAGAATCCATATTCTAATAAATCTGTATATTTCTCGATAATAATATCAAATATTGTGATTGCAGAGATCCAAACAAAAAAGTATGTAAATCTTGTCCATTTAGTTTCCTGAGGTTTTTGGTTGACGTAATAGATAGAGAATAATACGGGATAAAAAAAATAATTGATTGTAATGGCGAGATCTGTAGCTTTCGGGAACTCCCAGACAGGTGCACTTAATAAGCCAAATGTAAACGAAGGCATGTCACAAAGCCAGATAAATGCTTGAAACACCATGAGTGCTAAGAATCCCTTGCGGCGATCTTTGTGTGGAATAAACAGAATGAAGCCAACAAAACCGAAAACCCACATGGCTGCTAGGATAAAATATTCCATTATCATTTCTTAGAAACTCCACCTCCCAAGGGGATAAAAAATACTTACCAGTAAAAGTATTTTCTGTTTGATTAAATCATATTCAACAACGACTTTTAGCTTAGAGCGAGATTCTATAAAAATTCAAGAATTTTTTCAGACGGAGAAGATTAGATTTATCTGGACATGCAGAGGGTATATCAGATAATAAAGAGTAGGTATACCATATATAAAATTAAAAATAATAAATGGAATGAAATTGGAGGGATTGTAATGGCAAAAGAAAAAAGTTTAAGAGTATGTGAAAAAGGCCATACATTTTATAAAAGCAGCGAATGTCAAAGTTGTCCTACCTGTGATAAAGCGAATAAGCCTCAAAGTGGATTTCTTTCTATACTGAGTTCACCTGCTAGAAATGCATTGGTTCATAAAGGGATTGACACCTTGCAAGAACTATCTAATTACACGGAAAAAGAAATTTTAAAACTTCATGGGATTGGACCAGCTTCTTTACCAATTATGAGAAGGTCCTTACAAGAAGAAGGTTTATCATTTAAAGAATGAATTTAAGTTTAAATAAAATGATTATAAGTAGATCTTAAACAATCAAGTAAACTTAAAATAGATGTACTGTATCTGGCTAAATTGTTCATGTGTTATAAAAATGATAGACTAAATATAAGAATTTTAATTTGCTTGATTATTCTGAATTGAAGAACCGTGGAAATGATTCTACACTAGAAAAAGGTGACAAGGTGGAACAAAATATAGATATTGGGAATAAAGTGAATTTCACTACAAATATTGAATTATCAGCAGGGTGCCATATTGTTTATACATACACTGATTTGAACTATTATCTTGAAAACGCACTTTCCTATATAACAGAGGGTCTCGACAAAAACCAAATTGTCATTTATATTGATAAACCAGACCGTTATAAGCATATTATTGATAAGCTTAAGCTTGCCAATTATTCTGAGAAACAATTAAAAGAAATCATCTTTGCTGATACGGATGTTTTTTATGAAACTCACGATGTTTTTAATATTAATCAAGTGATGGCCAATTTTATGGACATACTAGAGCCTCATCTAAAAGAAAGAGTCATACGTACATGGGGGTTTGTTACATGGAAAGAACAAAACCAAAATAGCTTAATGGCTTGTCTGAAATTATATGAGTGTGGCTGTGAGTCCTTTGTAAGTGAATTAGAAAATTTTATATCTGTTTGTGCTTATGATGGATTTGAACTGCCATCTTCCATTCTATGTGAAATTTTACAGGCACATGAATACCATATGACTGATACTCATTTAACAACTTCTAACTTGTATAAGAAAAAGCCAGTCCTATTCCCAGCTATTTCGGAACAAATTAAATTAGAAAAAGCGGCATAGAACCAAGTGATTCGTTCGGAAAAACTCTCTATTGCAGGAGAACTAGCAGCTGGAATTGCTCACGAGATTCGTAATCCAATAACGGCTATAAAAGGCTTTCTTAAACTAATAGAAGCTACTGAAAGTAAGAATCAAAAATCTTTACATATCATTAATGAGGAAATAGAAAAAATAGCACAAATATCATCTGAATTCCTGATTCTATCAAAGCCGCACGTAGATAATAAGAAGGAAATCAATTTATTTCATTTAATAGAGAGCGTCCAATTACTCTTGGAACCTCAGGCTGTTAAAAAAAATATTGGGATTCAATTAGAGTATGACCATAGTGACATTCTAATTACTTGTGATGATATGAAAATGAAGCAAGTATTAATAAATTTAATTAAAAATTCCATAGAAGCAATGGAAAAGGGGTTTATAACGGTTACTGCAAGGGATTTAATTGATCATGTTCATATATATGTAGCTGATGAAGGTCCAGGCATTCCTAAGGAAATATTAAATACCTTAGGATAGCCTTTTGTCACAACAAAAGAGGAAGGAACAGGATTAGGCTTATTAATTTGTGAAAAAATCATCGAAGATCATAATGGGAAAATAATCGTAGAGAGTGAAATGGGAAAGGGTACGAAAATTATATTGAGCATACCTAAAGGCTAGAAAATAAATACATACTAATGGGGTACGAGAATTGGCAGTGTTTTATAGACTAAAGCGCTGTTTTTTTATTGCATGAATATGTAAATTAATAATAGTATTTGCTGAAATATGGTGGATAGACAAAGCTTTCCTCTATATTTTTTTGAATGTTTTATAAATTAAAATGAATCATAATTGAATAATAGTATTGTAATATATTAAAAAAGTCAGTATAATACTATTCATACAGAAGACAAATGTCCTTCTGGGGAGGAATGTTACAAAAGTGTTCACCAATTAAAAAGTGAATTATCCCAGAAATTTGTATGGTCACTGTAGGCTGAACTTTTAGATAGCCCTCTATAACCTAGGTAAATGTATAGCAACTATCTATATTATTTTTTAATAGAAACTATACTCTATTAGAAAAAATAATGACAAACATTATGGCAACTTTAACTAAGGGGGAACATCTATGAAAAGCTTATTGAAAAAGTGGAATCAAGTGAGCCTAGTCAAACAAATTATTATTGGTTTAGTTATTGGTATTATTCTGGCTTTAACGATCCCAGAAACAGCCAAACCGGTTGTTATTTTTGGCTCTTTATTTGTAGGTGCTTTGAAGGCTATTGCACCGGTGCTAGTTCTCTTTTTGGTTATGGCAGCAATTTCGCAACATAAAAGTGGTCAAAAGACGAATATGAAGTCTGTTATTATTCTTTATTTATTAGGAACCTTCTTAGCTGGATTACTTGCTGTTATTGTTAGCTTTATTTTTCCAACGAGCTTAACGCTTGTGAAGGGTGCTGAAGGCGTAACGCCTCCGAGCGGCGTTGTTGAGGTATTAAAAACATTATTGCTAAACATTGTTGATAATCCAGTAAATGCGATTGTTAATGCGAACTATATTGGCATACTAGCTTGGGCAATTCTGCTTGGCTTGGCTTTGAAAAATGCCGCTGAATCAACAAAAACATTAATTACTAATTTATCAGATGCTGTTTCTAAACTAGTTACATGGGTAATTAAGCTTGCCCCATTAGGAATTATGGGTCTCGTATTTGAGTCTATTACAACAAATGGATTGGATGCATTACTAGGCTATGGGAAACTGCTAGCTGTATTAATTGGCTGTATGCTAGTTGTTGCATTAGTTGTAAATCCAATCATTGTATTTACAATCATTAAGCAAAATCCATATCCACTTGTTTTTAAGTGCCTAAAGGAAAGTGGAGTTACAGCATTCTTTACACGCAGTTCGGCTGCAAACATTCCTGTAAATATGAAATTATGTAAAGATCTTGGGTTAAATAAAGATAGTTATTCTGTTTCCATTCCATTAGGTGCAACGATCAATATGGCTGGTGCAGCTGTTACGATCTCTGTTTTGACACTTGCTGCGGTTCATACGCTTGGGATTTCAGTCGATCTTCCTACAGCTATCATCCTTAGCGTCCTGTCAGCTGTATGTGCTTGTGGTGCTTCAGGTGTCGCTGGCGGCTCGTTATTATTAATTCCTCTAGCGTGCAGTTTATTTGGAATCCCAGGTGATGTGGCTATGCAGGTCGTTGGAGTAGGATTTATTATCGGTGTATTGCAAGACTCATTTGAAACAGCCCTTAATTCTTCTACTGACGTTCTTTTTACGGCAGCAGCTGAATATAAAGAATGGCGAAAAAAAGGGAAAAAAATTGAGATTAGAAAAGTAGCATAAAGAAGAATTTTACTAATTATAAACTGACTGTATCTTCAAATTTTGGCGGAATTGACTGCCATTGGAGGTACAGTTTTTTTAGTGGAAAGCGAATTTTAATAGAAATCAGAGCCTGATAGAGAAATGTCCATTAAAATTATCTGTTAATTCATAATGTTCAATAAAGATGTGTTAATATGTATATATAAATCTATTGTGGACGATTAAATGCTTTTGATATTTAAATTTTTGATGCTTTTTTCCTGTTTTTTCGTCCAATTGTAAAGGGGAGTGGAAAGTGAAGAGGATTTTACTTTGCATAGTTTTTTTGATAGTTACCGCAATGCTAGCTGGTTGTACCAATCAGACAAATGCAGACGAGGCAAATGAAATAATTAAATTAAAAAGGCAAATTGAACAATTATCAATTGAAAATAAAGCTTTGCAAAATACGGTGGAGGAACAAAGAAAAGCTCTTGAGGCAACATCGAATAATGGGTACGCTACTATTCTTGCAAAAGACATTGAAAATTATCCGCGTTCGCTATATAAGGAAATCACTCTTGATATTGATATGGATGGAGAGGATGAACTAATTGAACTATATGTAAACGCAGAGAAAATGGAGAATGGTGTGTTTGCATGGGATGATGGACAGACATGGTTGTTGGTCGTAAATGACGGTGAAAAAACCTATCCTCTTTATGATGGTTTTGTTCAATTAGGTTCCATCGACTTTAGTACGGCAACTTTTGATGGAAAACCAGGCATTGTGATGATAGAGATGTGGCATTCTGATAAATCCGTTCATAAACTTATATACGATCATGAAGCAAAGGGATTCATTAAAGAAACATTGTATAAAAAAGAGAATCTATTTCAGCAGTACAATCAGCCTGCTTCCTACGCATTTTTCAGTGATGCTTACATATTAATGAAACAAGCTTTTACGAATAAAGCGGTGCAAGCTTTAGAAGCTAGTGAGAACAATCTACAGGAAATCCATGATCGAGCTGCAATATTTGACCCAATCCTTGTTGATCTTGGAAATGCACAGCGATTGTTTGAAACTGCAAGTGAATTGAATCCAGAGCTAAGTGTCTCTTTAGATAGTGCACTTAATACACTTAACCAAATGGTTATAAATCAGCCTACGGCAGAACAAATGAACCAGCTAAGGTATATTTATGAAATGTTTTTAGAATATGAAATTGACCATTTGATCATTGAAGAGGAGAATCAAATTCACCCAGAAATTAAAAAGAAGCTTCAAAGAATGAATAACATATTTAATGGAAAAAAGTAATCATTTCAGTAATACATCCTCTCATAGATTAAATGATTGATTCTCTTTTAATCGTATGAGAAACAGGAAACAGTTATTTACATATAAACAAAAAAGTGGGATAATAAAGAAAATTCGGAAGGGGGAAAGTAAGTTTATGGAACCAACTAATTGCTAATTTTAATTTATTTATTAAATTAATACAGATTTTATAGTGAGTGATAATTACCTAGCTGAGTTAGGTTTATTTGTTATGCTCTTTATGGAATCACGGCAATTTAGAAGGTACTTACTTTTCTACTATCGAGATGATAATTTATACTGCCAGTGTTCGATTTAGCTGGCGCAAGTTAGATGCATAAGATTGTGCTTTATTTGCGCATGAATGTATCAGAATTTCTTTGCGTAAATTATTTTCTATGAATATTAGACTGTAAGAAGAATAATCTTCTTATGGTCTTTTTTATTTAGGCTCTGTTATTTTTCATTGTTGATTTTCGTGTATGTATGAAAATTTATTAGCGGAGAATTTCCCGCAAATATACAGAGAGGAAGCTTAAGAAGCAGATATAAGCGGAGATATTCCGATTAACTGCTCAAGTTAAGACAAGATCCAAAGATTTGGATACTATAAACGGAAAAACTTCCTTTATTTTTAAGGAAATATGGTTATTTCCTAATTTAAACGGAATTTTTCCATTTATTTCTCAAACACAGTAAAATCAACATTCAATTATAACAGAGCTTTTATTTTGAAAATAAATAGTACAGTGCTCTTCTTTAGCTTATCCATAAAGATATAACTTACATTATGGATGAAAGAAGGAAAAAGTATGTTGGAACTGAAATTAAATGGTGTGAAAAAGTTTATTGAAGCCACCCTTGTAGTAAAAAATATAACCTTCGAAGCTTATGAAGGAGAAAGGGTTGGAATCATAGGGGCAAACGGGTGCGGAAAGAGTACGGTTCTTAAATTAATTGCAGGAATAGAGCCGATGAATTACTACCCAGGTTACCCTCAAACCTCCAGCCCTGGATATGATGAAGGTTTGATTCATTTGCCAAGAGGAGCAACGAGTGCTTATCTTGATCAAATGCCTAATTTTCCAAAAGGCTTAAAAGTGATCGATGTATTAAACCTAGCCTTTGAGGATATTGACCAAATTGAGATGCAAATGCGTGAATTAGAAGAGCAAATGAAGATTTTGAAAGATGAAGCGTTGGAAAAAAACTTAAAGAAATACAGTGACCTTGTTCAATTATTTGAAGTCAAAGGCGGATATGAACGGGAAGAAAAAGTAAGCAAGGTTTGTACAGGTCTTCATTTTGATGAGATCTTTTTAAATAAGGATTATGCTTTATTAAGCGGAGGGGAAAAAACGACAGTTGCCCTTGGAAAGCTCCTGATTCATAATCCGGATATTTTGCTGCTGGATGAACCTACAAATCATTTGGATATGGAATCCGTTGAATGGCTTGAAGGCTATCTAAAAGGCTACAAGGGAATTATCTTAATCGTTTCCCATGATCGATATTTTTTAGATAATGTAGTTACAAAAATTGTAGAAATCGAAGATATGGAGTCAATATGCTATAAGGGCAATTATTCCTCATTTGTAAATCAAAAAGAAGAAAATATGCGGATTCAATATGAACATTTTAGAGAGCAGCAAAAAAAGATTAATAACATGGAAAAGACCGTTATGAGCTTGAGAGACTGGGCAATGAGGGCTGATAACAATAAGTTTTTTCGCAGAGCTGCCAGTATCCAAAAGAAGCTGGATAAGATGGAGCGAATTGAAAAGCCTCTATTTGAAAAGCGCAATATGAAACTGGACCTGAATGCTGCTGTTCGGTCAGGAAATGAAACGATTAAGGCAATCGGACTGACTAAATGCTATAAAGAAAAAATGCTTTTTAAGGAAGCAGATTTACTCATTACCTTTGGTGAAAGAGTGTGCCTTATCGGTCCGAATGGCAGCGGGAAAACGACCTTCCTGAAGATGCTTCTAGGTGAAGAACAGCCAGATGATGGGGTCATTGAACTAGGGGCAAATGTGATGAGTGCTTATTTGCCTCAGAAGATCGTTTTTAATAATGAAGAGCATACGGTGTTAGAAACCTTTAGGGAGGATATTTCAATTGTCGAAGGCAAAGCACGTGAATATCTTTCTAAGTTTATGTTTTATAAAAGCAGTGTCTTCAAAAAAGTAAAACATTTATCAGGTGGAGAGAGAATTAGACTAAAGCTGGCTATGTTGTTATTTCAAGATATAAATTTATTAATACTTGATGAGCCTACGAATCATCTTGATATCGATTCCATCGAAACCCTTGAAGAGGCACTGGGGGACTTTAACGGGACCATTTTCTTTATCTCACATGACCGATACTTTATCAATAAAATTTGTGAGCGAGTGATTGTTTTAGAGAATCACTCATTAAAAAGCTATCAGGGTAATTACGATCATTTTAAATTGGAGAAGGAGAAGGCAGGCATCTTAGAGAATAAAGCTCCTATTGTAAAAAGTGAGAAAGTGAAAAAACAAAGGAATATTTATGACAACCCTAAAAAGGATGCAGCAAAGGCCAAGGCTCTGTCAAAGATAGAAAGTCTGGAACGAGAAATAATGGAGATTGATATAGCCATGTCAGCTGATCCGATTGATTATGGACAGCTAAATAAGCTATATGAAAGGAAGCTTGAGTTAAATAAAGAACTAGAAGCCGTGATGGAAATGTGGATAAATGATTAACTAAAAATTGGTGCCTGTCCCCAACAGATTCAAGGGAACAGGCAGCTTTTTTTATGGTTATTCCTTTTTTGTATTGAACCTTCTCAAATTTCCCCCTTTTTACTTTCTTGTAGACATAGCTCAAGCAGCACCTGCTCTTTCGTAAGTGAGATCCCTGCTCTTCGTTCCATGCTATCCCTTACTTTCTCCCATTGATAAATATCGTAAATCGTATCCTCAAGAGGACGAAAGGCAAGACCAGAATTAACAGCTTTATCAATATTGAAAGAAAAAGTTCCTTTCCACGGTTTTGCTTGACCTTCTAGTGGGGAGCACTCAGGGATCCATAGCGGCATCTCTGTCCACGGCTGTACTTTGTGCTTCAATAAAAATGTCTCTTCTGCCCATACGAATTGGGCATTGCTATTTGAAACGACTTTACAAGTGTTCAATAGCTCTTCTATCGTCAATATATTTTTAGGGCCAGTAACATTGAATGTTCCTGCCTTTCTCTTTTCCGCCATAGTAAGCACCCATGACGCAATATCTTTAATATCAATCAATTGAACAGGGCGGGATGAGCGTCCAGGCACCAATATGTTTCCGCCTTTAGCAACACGCTGAACCCAGTATGGAAGACGATCCGTATAATCAAAAGGTCCGACTAGAAGACCTGCCCTAACATGTAACACACTGCCAGGCCAATGTTTTTCTGCTTCTGCTTCACATAATGCTTTCAGCTCTCCGTAATATTCGTAAGGGGAGAGTTTACCTGCTTCAACATCAGCTAATTTATCCTCGGGCAGCATGGATAGTAACGGATAGTCTTCCGCAATATTAAGTGGAATCCAATCTTTATAGACAGAGATGCTTGAAATAAATGTATAATGCTCAATATTATCTCCCAGCACATCTGCAACCTTTTTTATTTGGTGAGGAGCAAATCCGCATGTATCTATTAATACATCCCATTTTCTGCTTTCCAGCGATGCTATATCTATATTTCTATCACCAATTAACTGTTCAACCTCAGGGAATATTTCTTTATTCGTGCCGCGGTTAAATAAGGTAACTTCATGCCCTCTTGCTAAAGCTTCTTCAACTAAAGCTCTTCCTAAAAAACGAGTGCCTCCTAATATAAGAACTTTCATCTATTCTCCTCCACCCAAGTTTTATATAAAGTAAATTCTTTAATCATTTATAAAACGATTTTCCTTTGCAAAAAGATATGTGGAGTGAAATAATTTTATCCCTTTATATTAGAAAAATTAGTGATACTAAAATTTTCTAGGGGGGCAGATAAAAAATTTGTGTGAAATATTTAAAAAATATTTGTATCAAAGAGGCACTTTTGTTATGATTAAATCACTTATAAATGAAATGGAGGTTTTCCTTTTGACAGCATCAATGAGATTAAGATTCCCACTTATCATTCGTTAATTTAATACGCTTGATAGCTCTGCCTATGTTCAGAGCAACGGGATTGGTCTGTTTATTTTTAAGGAAACCTATATTTAACGGTTATTTAAAAAAGAGGGGATGAGTCTGCCCTCTTTTTTTGTTGTCTTTAAAAAGCTATTGTCATAATTAGAGCGGTACAATCTTATGGATGTAGGTGAAGCATTTATAAAAAAAATTTTATAGGAAATGGGTTGTTAATCAATGAAAACAAAAAGTAATCAAACTAAGGAGAATTGGCTAAGGAATATTGTTCTCTTTTTAACTAGCCAAACGATCTCACTTTTTGGGTCATCTTTAGTTCAATACGCCATTATGTGGTATATCACTTTAGAGACTGAATCTGGTATGATGATGACGCTGTATATTATTTGCGGTTTTATACCAACGTTTCTTTTATCCCCAGTTGCTGGGGTTTGGGCAGATCGATATAATCGAAAAATGCTGATTATGTTAGCGGATGGTCTTATTGCATTGTCAACATTAATTCTTGCTATTCTCTTTTTAATGGGATATGACGCAATTTGGCTGCTTTTTGTAATGGCGGCAATTCGTGCCCTTGGAACAGGAATTCAAACGCCTGCCGTTGGTGCCATTTTACCGCAAATTGTTCCAAAGGATAAACTAACAAAGGTGAACGGAGCAAATGGCAGTATTCAAGCCGTTATCATGTTCGTATCTCCGATGGTGAGTGCAGCCTTATTAGGAATGGCCTCAATTGAAATTATATTTTTTATTGATGTCATAACTGCAGCCATCGCAATTGTCACACTGCTTGCCTTTTTAAAAATCTCTGTGCATGAGAAAGCAGCAGAGAAACAAACAACGAGTTACTTCAGTGACTTTAAACAAGGGTTACAATATGTAAATAAGCATGATTTTCTGAAGAAATTCTTCTTATTCTTTGCTGTCTTTTTTGTACTGATGGCACCTGCAGCCTTTCTTACACCATTGCAGGTGACACGAAGCTTTGGCGATGACGTCTGGCGATTGACTGCAATCGAAATTGCCTTCTCCATTGGTATGATGGTTGGTGGAGGTATTATTGCTTCCTGGGGAGGGTTCCCGAATAAAGTGAAAACTATGGGGTTTGCTAGTGTCATAATGGGAGCCTGTACATTTGCACTTGGCATTGTTCCTGGTTTTTGGATTTATTTAATTTTCATGGCACTATTCGGAGTTGCCATGCCTATTTTTAATACGCCAGCAACAGTGCTGCTGCAGGAGAAAATAGAAGAAGATTATTTAGGCAGAGTTTTTGGGGTAATGGGGATGATCTCAACCTCAATGATGCCGCTTGGCATGCTCATATTTGGTCCAATCGCTGACTTTGTTAAAATTGAATGGCTGCTAATAGGAACGGGAGTATTCATGATCGTACTAGCGATTCTTTTAGGCCGAAGCAAAATATTATTGGAAGCGGGCAAGCCTTCACCGCAATCACAGGAGTAAATTAAAAAGACGTCTCTACTTATAAGTAGGGACGTTTTAAATTTTAATTCCTTTAAAGTGTATTTTTAAAATTCCTTGCACAATTTAAATGTATCAATTATAATCAAAAATAATAAATTTTAAATTATTGAATTATTATGAAAATAATTAAAAACGATGAAGAGAAAAAGTAGGATTAAGCTATTTTACACAGAGAGCTTCGGTAGCTGAAAAGAAGCAAAAATACTTATCTGAACAATGGCCTCTGAGTTTCGTGCTGAAAGTATTTAAAGATACGAGTAGGTTCCGACGAGATTTGGTACTCGTTATCCATACCACAGTATTTAGGGAGAATTGATACACCCGTGTACTTGTTAAGGCTGTTTTGTGTGAGCAAACAGTAAAGTAAGGTGGTACCACGTGAATAAACCACGTCCTTATCCAGTTGGATATTGACGTGGTTTTTTTGTTTTTCTAAAAAAATGTTTAGTTTTAAAAGAAAAATGATTGGAGGAGCTAACATGAATAATTTTTTAGTATTGCAATCGGATTTTGGTACGGGGGATGGTGCGGTAAGTGCCATGTATGGTGTTGCGCTGTCTGTGAATCCTTCCGTTCGGGTTTTTGACCTTACCCATGATATTCCTCAATACAATATTTGGGAGGGAGCGTATCGCTTATACCAAACAATTTCATATTGGCCAGAAGGTACGGTATTCGTATCTGTTGTCGACCCAGGTGTAGGGTCTGAGCGAAGAAGCATTGTTGTAAAAACATCAACAAATCATTACATCACAACACCTGACAATGGAACACTAACGCAGATTAAGAAGCACATTGGCATAGTTGAAGCAAGAATCATTGATGAGAAAGTGAATCGTCTGCCGAAATCTGGGGAGTCTTATACATTCCATGGCCGTGATGTGTATGCATTTACTGGTGCCAGACTTACATCAGGGGTCATTCCTTTTGAACAAGTGGGTCCCGAGATTGACGTTGATTCTATTATTGAGCTGCCGGTGACTGATGCAAGCCTGAATAAGAGGAAAATTATAGGAAACATTGATATTCTTGATATTCGATTCGGTAATCTGTGGACCAATATTGACCGCGAATTGTTTAAGCAACTGGAAATTGAATACGGTGATTCTTTCGAAGTAAAGATCGAGAATGAAACACGTCAGGTGTATAAAAATATTATGACATTTGGAAGATCATTCGCGGATAGTCATTTAGGTGAACCATTGCTTTATGTAAATTCACTGGATAAAATTGGCGTTGCACTGAATCAAGGATCTTTTGCAAAGGCTTATCATGTCCAATCAGGTGCAAACTGGAAAATATTTATACAAAAAGTTCCGAATATTGCATATAATTAAATACAAATTTGTAAAAGGGGATGTTTAGCTTGAAAGGAAATCAATTATCTATTAAAACAATTGTGGCAATTGGAATTGGAGCAGCTGTATTCATTATTTTAGCGAAATTTGCCGCTGTGCCTTCACCAGTTCCAAATACCTCGATTCAAACATCTTATGCATTTTTAGCTTTAATGGCTGTTGTCTTTGGTCCAATTGCTGGCGGGTTAATTGGCTTAATCGGTCATGCACTCAATGATGCGATTTCATATGGATCCGTTTGGTGGAGCTGGGTGGCTGTATCAATGATTGTAGGACTATTAATTGGTCTGGCGGCAAAGAAATTGGATATTGAATCAGGAATTTTTAATACAAAAAAAATCATTACTTTTAACATTGTTCAGGTTATTGCTCAAGGTTTCGGTTGGTTTTTAGTCGCACCTGCATTGGATATTTTAATCTATGCGGAGCCAGCGAACAAAGTTTTCCTGCAAGGTCTTTTTGCCGGGGTATCGAACATGGTAACAGTTGGTGTGATTGGAACATTATTATTAGCAGGTTATGCAAAAACACGCAGCCGAAGCAATAGTTTAACTAGAGAATTATAGATTAATTATTTTCAAATGCTAAAAAAGAGTGGCTAGGAGAAAAAAATGAAAAAGAGAGTCATTGAATTTAACAACTATAGTTTTAAGTATCATAGTCAGGCAGCGCCAACCCTTCATGATATTAATATTACTATTTTCGAAGGTGAAAAGGTATTAATTGTAGGACCTTCTGGCTCGGGGAAAAGCACGATTGGTCATTGTATCAACGGGCTTGTCCCCTTTTCTTATAAAGGTGAAGCGACTGGAAGCCTTAAGATTATGGGAAAAGATGCGCATAGTTTAGATATCTTTTCTCGGTCGAAAATAGTGGGGACTGTTTTGCAAGATCCTGATGGACAATTTATTGGACTAACAGTAGGAGAGGATATTGCCTTTTCCTTGGAAAATGACAGTACGGAACAAGGGATCATGAAGAATCTAGTAGAGGAGACGGTAAAAACGGTAGAAATGGATGAGTATCTATCATCCTCTATTCATCATCTTTCAGGGGGACAAAAACAAAGAGTATCACTCGCAGGAGTGATGGTGGATAAGGTTGAGATCATATTATTTGACGAACCTCTTGCAAACCTTGATCCTGCCACTGGTCAATATGCGATAGAATTAATTGATCGAATTCATAAAGAAACGAATACGACAGTCGTTATTATTGAGCATCGCTTAGAGGATGTACTGCATCGACATGTGGACCGTATTATTGTTGTTGATGATGGCCGTATCGTTGCTGATATGTGTCCAGATAAGCTTTTATCTAGTGTAATCCTAGAATCTAGCCATATTCGTGAGCCATTATATGTTAGAGCGGCTAAATATGCAGGATGTGATGTGATAGAGGAAATGAAGCCTTCACAACTGCACTCATTTTCCATAGAAAGCTGCAAAGATAAACTTTTAGATTGGTTTGAGAAAGCCAATGAAGCGGTGCCAAAAGAAATAAAATTACCTATCCTTCAATTGAAGGATATATCTTTTCGTTATGCTCCCGGTCATGAAACAATCAAGGGAATATCGTTGTCTGTAGAGAAAGGGGAAATGGTAAGTATTGTTGGCAAAAATGGGGCGGGAAAGTCAACCCTATCAAAGATCATATGCGGATTTGAAAAGCCTCGCTCAGGTAGTATCCTTTTTAAAGAACAAGACATAACTGGTGATACGATTAAGGAACGATCTTTTCGGATAGGAATGGTCATGCAAAACCCGAACCATATGATTTCGAAGCATCTCGTTTTTGATGAGGTTGCATTAGGTCTTATTATTCGAGGTGTCCCTGAGAATGAGGCGAAGAAGCAAGTGGAGAAAGTGCTTAAAATTTGTGGGCTTTATCCATTCCGAAATTGGCCTATATCGGCATTAAGCTTTGGGCAAAAGAAACGTGTGACCATTGCATCCATATTAGTATTGGAGCCTGAGGTTATGATTTTGGACGAGCCGACAGCTGGACAAGATCTACGGCATTATACGGAAATGATGGACTTTTTGGCAGAATTAAATCGCCAGGGAATGACGATTCTACTAATCACGCATGATATGCATTTGATGCTTGAATATACAACACGGGCGATCGTAATGAACAAGGGGAGAATCATAGCTGATGATCCGCCATCAATGATTTTGACTGATTCAGAGATTACGCGTCAGGCGAATTTAAAGGAAACCTCTCTATTGGTTCTAGCGAAACGTGTGGGGATAAAAGAGCCAAAGGAATTTGTTGAGCATTTTATTGCATATGATCGGGAGGTTAGAAGACAATGGCAGTAGAAATGCTATCGTATATTGACCGAAAAACTCCTATCCATCAGCTAACCGGAGTAACAAAGCTCATTTGCTTTATTGTATGGTCGTCTGCTGCAATGCTGACGTATGATACTCGTATTCTTGCCTTTCTTTTTATTTTTAGTATTGTCATTTTTATTGTTTCAAAAATAAAGGTATCTGAAGTTTCATTCGTTCTTATATTTATTCTGGTTTTCTTGTTCATCAATAATATGGCTATTTATCTATTCTCTCCTCAAGAGGGAGTGAAAATCTATGGCAGCAGTCATGTTTTAATTGAGATAGCTGGAAGATATAATGTCACAATCGAACAAATTTTTTACCAATGCAATGTAACGTTAAAATATTTCGCCGTTATCCCAATAGCATTACTCTTCATTGTTACGACTCACCCAAGTGAATTTGCGGCTTCATTGAACAAAATTGGTGTGAGCTATCGAATCTCTTATGCTGTTGCTTTGGCACTTCGTTATATACCTGATGTTCAACGGGATTTTCGAACCATTGCTCTTTCGCAGCAAGCTCGGGGGATTGATATGTCCAAAAAAGAAAAATTGCCAATCCGCATAAAAAATGCTGCCTCCATAATATTTCCGCTTATTTTATCTAGTCTTGATAAGATTGAGACAATAAGTAATGCAATGGAACTTCGCGGTTTTGGAAAAAGTAACAAAAGGACCTGGTATAGTGCGCGCCCCTTTCAGAGAGGAGATTATGTAACACTATTTGTATTTGGAGTAATCTTTGTGACTGCAATGGTAGTTACCTTTCATGACGGAAACCGTTTTTATAATCCTTTTGAATCGTAATTGTTTTAGAAAGCATGATATGAAACCAAAGTTAAGGGAGAATTCTCGTCTCCCTGTTTCCTATAAACGACTCTGCTGGATAGTAATTTAATATTTTTACAAGCTGCTTTGCCATATAGTCTGGGTCCGGTTCAAGTCCGTTCTTTATCCAGTCCATAATCAGACCTAGAATTCCATTGGCATAAAAGGATGTATAAAGATTATTATCCAAGTTAGAATCATTGGGTGTTAATAGAATAATGTCCTTTTTGAAAAATTTCGCGATGGATTGTAAGAACGATTCCTCAAATCCAGGTATTGATTTGAATTTTTCCCAAAGCTTGTAGAAATCTTTATTTTCCATAATGTAGTCAAATATAATAATGTCTGAATGGGATAGAGTGTTCATATGAATAAGTGTTTTTCTTTTGTAGGGATATTTAAATGTTTCTATAAGCTCCCTCGTTCTGTCAGAGATTATTTCTTCTGCCAATTCTTCTTTAAAATTATAATGCCGGTAGAAGGTTGCCCGATTATAATCTGCCTGATTCACAATGTCCGTCACGGTAATTTGGTCATAGCTTTTTATTTCCATTAATTTGATAAAAGCTTGCTTGAGCTGTGCCTTTGTTCTGCGTACTCGTCTATCGATATTTTTATCCATAATTGTCTGCTGCTCCTATTATTTTTTATATACACATTTATGATATCTGTTGTTTATCTATACAATTAATAGAATTTTACTGATTGATTGATTTGACCTTAGAACATTATAGTAGGTAAAAGGGGATCTATATTTTCTTTAATTGATTGAATTTTCCCTCTTTTTGAAATTGTATTATATCATATTATTATTAGGCTCGGATACATTTGTAGGGGAGGATTGAAGATTTGAGTAAACAATGGGATTCCAGTTTTGATGTGGTAGTCGTTGGATCAGGAGCAGGAGGATTGACTGCAGCTTTAACCGCTAGATTGCGAGGGCTTTCTGCGATAGTTGTGGAAAAAACAGAGCTTTTTGGAGGTTCAACGTCTAAATCCGGTGGCACGGTATGGGTGCCTAATAACCTCTATCTTAAAGAGGCTGGGGTAGAGGACTCCTACGAGCAAGCAAGTGCTTATATGGATGCAGCCATAGGTAATCGTGTGCCCAAATCCTTAAAGGATGCTTACCTACGTAGAGGTCCGGAGATGATAAAGTACCTCCATGAAAATACAGAACATGTTAGATGGGAATATACCCCTGGATATTCTGATTATTATCCTGAGCTTCCTGGCGGAAATCCGAATGGGCGGGCAATGGAAGCACAGCTGTTTGATCTCAATAAACTAGGAGAAGATGAAAAGAATTTGAGAAAAGCTGGACTGCCAACGAAAGGGATGGTGCTAAAGTCTAGTGAATTTCATAAAGTGAATATGATTACAAGGACTTGGATTGGAAAAACAACATCATTGAAAGTAGGCATGCGCCTTATTCGAACGAAGCTTAGTTCATATAAGCCTACCACTCTTGGAGAGGCACTTGTTGCGCGATTATATACTTCGTTAAAAGAAGCTGGCGGGGAGGTCTGGCTGTCAACTCCTTTTCATGATCTTATATTCGAAAATAATCGTGTGTCAGGCATTGTCGTTGAACAAAAGGGGAAGAAAATGAAAATCGAAGCAAAGCATGGGGTCATTTTCGCCTCTGGAGGTTTTTCACACAATCGTAAGCTTCGTGAAAAATACTTGCCGCAGCCAACGAAAACAGATTGGACCTTATCATCCGAAGGGCAAACGGGTGATATCATTGAAGCGAGCCGTAAATTAGGTGCAAAATTGGATTTAATGGATAAGATGTGGGGAACGCCAACATCCATTCCACCTGGTACTCCAGCCTTTATGCCTGTTGCTGAACGTGCAACACCAGGTCTGATTATTGTGAACAGTAAAGGGGAGCGTTATTTAAATGAATCAGTCCCTTATCATGAGTTTGTTGATAAAATGTATGAAAACAACCAATCAGAGGCAACAACTGTTCCTTCTTGGATGATATTTGATCAAACCGTGAAAAAACGATACCTGGTCTTTGGCATCATGCCGGGACAATCATTCCCAAAAACATGGGCAGAAACAGGGTATTTAAAGGTAGGGCATACACCGGAGGAATTAGCTGAAGGCATCGGGATTTCACCGAAGAAACTTGCGGCAACCATAAAACGCTTTAATAAATTTGCCGTTGATGGCAAAGATCAAGACTTTAAGCGTGGGGAAAGCGCTTATGACCGCTACTACGGGGATCCAACCTTGAAAAATCCTAATCTAGCTCCATTGGAAAAAGCACCTTTCTATGCGATTCCAATTTATCCTGGAGATATAGGGACAAAAGGCGGTTTAGTTACGGATGATTTGGCAAGGGTTATGCAAGAAAACGGGCAGCCGATCCAAGGACTATATGCAACTGGAAATTGTGCGGCCTCTGTTATGGGAGAAACGTATCCTGGACCTGGTGCAACGATCGGTCCATCGATGGTGTTTGGCTATGTAGCAGCCAGTGAAATGGCTGCTGTTGCGGCTAGACTGAAAGAGGCATAATAGCCGGTAAGTATATTTAATCTTTAGTATATTCAATAAAAAATGGGGAGCTCAGGCTCTCCATTTTTTATTGAATGCAGGGGTAAGGTTTCTATTTTAATAAGAACTCCTGAAAATAAAGGATTTCCTTGTTTTTTAAAGAATAAGGTTACTAAAAGAGAGACTATATAAGAGGAGTTCAAAATGAATAATAAATGGAATCAAATAATCTATAAAGCTTGGTCGCCATTCTATGACCGTTTTTTCAACAAAGGTATGTTTTTAAAAGCAAGAAAAGAAGTATTTAAGGATATAGAATTTATTAATGGAGAAAAAGTTCTCTTTGTGGGCTGTGGCACAGGTGCTGATTTAGTATATGTTCCATACAATAATATTAAGATAACAGCCATAGATTATTCTAGTGACATGCTTGACAAGGCAAAGGAAAAATTTCCCCATATAAATATTACATTTCTGCAAATGGATGCGCAAAACCTAACATTTCCTGATGAAACGTATGACATCGTAATTGCAAGTTTACTTCTTTCTGTTGTTCCGAATCCGCAAAAGTGTATGGAAGAGATGATTAGAGTAGTAAAACCTAAGGGAAGAATAATAATTTTTGATAAATTTATCCCTAAGAACGAAGAGCTATCACCAATTAAAAAAGCTGTAAGACCGCTTATCTCCATGCTAGGTACAGATATTGGAATCAATTTTGAGAAATTATCCGAGCCTTTTGTAAAGCAACTATCCATTCAAACTGATATTCCTATTATGTTAAATGGGATGTATAGAAAGATTATAAGTATGAAAATTCCAGATGCAAGAGAATAATTCTATTACTTTGTACATAATATTACTCATAGTACGTATGGTTTTGCTAGAGATTGAGGTGATTTTTTTGAAAAAAAGTATTCCAGTTCTCTCATTCATTTTTTGCTTATTATTAATAGGCACTTTTCCTTCTATGGCCAGCGCTTGCTCGTGTGCAGAATTACCTAGTGTAGAAACTGAATTTGAAAATTCGAGAGCGGTTTTCAGTGGAAAAGTTATCGATATAAGAGAAAAAGGAAGTTTAAAAGGATATCGATCAAAGTCTGTTCTTTTTGAAGTAAAGAACACCTGGAAGGGTGTAAACCAATCACAAATAATCATAACTACTGGTCAAGGCGGAGGTGACTGTGGAATTGATTTTAAAGAAGGAGAAGAATATCTGGTTTACGCAAATGATTCCACCATGTATGGTAAAAAAACACTTGTATCAATCATATGTGATCGAACAAATGATTTGAAATCTTCACAGGAAGACTTGGAAATACTAGGCGAAGGACGAGCACCTACTGAAACAATTGATTTTAGGGATAAGCAAAATGGAAGTCAATGGTTTATATTGGGTGGAGGCGTTTTAGTCATTGGTATTATAGGAATCTACCTTTTAATGAGACGAAAAAAAATAAATAATTAAGAACTTATATATAATAGAAGAAAAAGGCAACTGCTCAATAACAAATAAATCCACCGCTTCATTATTATCATCATTTGAAGCGGTGGATTTTACTATGCTAGTTCGTATGTTCAATAAAATTCTGGGCAAATAAGTATATTTTTTGTGAGGGCACAGCTAGATTAAGATTTTGCCCATTATCAAACCCTGCGGTGATCAAGCCTACTAGTCTCCCAAACATATCGAGCAAAGCACCGCCAGAGCTTCCATTAGAAATCGGTGCAGTGAATTGAATCATGGATAACTGATTAATTTCTCTAAAACCGGAAACAATCCCATCAGAGACAGAATTAAATAATCCTAATGGGCTGCCGATGGCGACAATTTTTTGGCCGCGAACTAATTCACCATCTGTCTTAACAATTAAAGGGGAGCAATGTTTATCCACTTTTATTATGGCCAGGTCAAATTGCTGGTGATATTTAATGAAATGATCTGTTACATATTCTTCTGTTTCATTTTCATAGAGCACTGAAAAAAGATGCCCGCCTTGAACTACATGTAAATTCGTTAAAATATATCCTTTACTATGAATGACCACACCAGAACCGTAGCATACAACCTTATTTTCGTTATCATATACTTTAATCATAACAACTGAGTTTGATAGACCAGCCAGCTGTTCATAACTCAGTTCTGCAGCAGGCACCCGGATTTGGATTTGTTTTACAGGATTGGCTATCTTGGGCTGGGAGATTATATTTGGCCTAGAAGGCATGGGTGCAATCTCTGCACTTGGTTTAATTGAATAATCAGGTAACTTAATTGGCTCTGAATAGAAATTACTGCATTTATATAATGTGGAGTAAGTTTCGGCTTCAGGATGCAAATGGATAATGTCCTCTTTCGGATTCATATAGCAGATATCACAGCCAAGCTTAGATAAGAAATACAAAAATAATAATTCATGCTGTTTAATATCACCGATAAAAATGACTTTCGGGGAAGTTCCTGAGTTAGTAAAAAGCTTAGGTAAATAGATTTCCATCCAATGTAAAAATTTAATGACGAAGTTTTTCGTT
The DNA here is from genome assembly GCF_001420595.1 of Cytobacillus solani. Classification (GTDB taxonomy): domain Bacteria; phylum Bacillota; class Bacilli; order Bacillales; family Cytobacillaceae; genus Cytobacillus; species Cytobacillus solani. The sequence goes on from NZ_LJIX01000006.1 coordinate 689,288, forward strand.
AAACTTGGATTCATGTTCGGATGGGTTTGAGTATACATTGAAAGAACCTGCATAAAGGTAAGCTTTTTCGTCCACTCAAGGGTGTTATTATGTAATGGGGCACACAGATTTGCATGATAAAGAGAATTTGAGTTGCTAGCAGAAGGTGAAACCACCGTTTGCCAATTCTCCCAAACATTTGCCAGTCTGTTAATATCATTGTTATTAGATATTCTCTCAAGCCCTTGTAAACGTAAATAAGGAGCAGTGGACATGTGCTGATCAATCTTTAGAATCGTTTCTGTGTAATGTTTAATGGATTCAGGAATACCAATATATCTTACAAAAAGAACCTCTTTTGAAACGGACTCTTTTTTATTTATAGTCATAAAATCCTCAAGAGGACTATTTGTTGATTTAAGTTTTACCTTTAAAGGCTTTGTTCTTACAATCATAAATCATTCTCCTGTTTCCAATTATTTGTATAATGTAATTATAAGGAAATTATTGAAAAGTTCATAGGCAGAAATTTTAATAAGTAAATATATACAAAGGTATAGGATATTATTCCCGCTACAAAGATTTTATTAGATAAAGGGGGAGAATGGAATCATCCAAATGGTATATTTTAGGTTTAATATATATTGAAGATATTAATGATGAAAGGAATGGAAGAAGATGAGTATATCGCGCGAAAAGAGTAAATTTGAGAACAGATTCACAGAAGAAGTAATCGAAATTACAGCTGTTACAGGGGCGTCGGGAATTGGGGCAGGAAGAGGTGGTGGAGCTAAGCTGTGGAATGCATCCATTCCATTAATTGCATGGAAAAATGTATTATCTACTGAAACGAAAATAGAAGAGTTACGGTTAGAATGGCAAGTGAATGATGAAGAATGGGAACAATCCAAAGATATTTTGAAAAAGAATACAGTTGTGAGATTACTTGTAAGAAGAGCAGAGAATTCAATGATGCTTGTTAAGGTTTTGGAGACAGCATATAAAGATGATGAGTTGGAAATGATTCTGCAGGAATCGTTAAAGCCGGTTTTTTACACGGATGAGGTGTTAGGTAAGTTTGAACTGGATAAAAGTGTGAAGACTTTTGAAAAGAAAGTATTATGGGCTGGTGAAGAAGGCAATCTGTATTTTGACTGGGATGAAGATGAAAGCGGGATGAAGGCTGCGTTAGAAACAGCCTACGCTCTTTTCGAAAATCAAGAGGAATGGAACATGAAAATTAGAAGGTATGCCGCAAAAGAACTGACTGAATTAGCAAATGATTGGCTTCAGGATAATGAAGAGGCAGAGATAGACAAGATTACAAATGACATGTTCATGGAACTTATGAAATTAGATTGTATTAGTGTTTATTCAGACGGTGACTTTAATTTATTCTTTTTTGATGGGGAGATGTTTTGGGGACATTCGATCATTGTAAGTGGAAATATTAATGGAGATCTTACTTCGGCTGAAATTGCAGGATAAATGCAGGAACAAGAGGACAGGAACCTTGTCCCAGTTAAGGAAAAGGGGGACATGGCTCCTATCCTATGTTCTGTTATATCCCACCCATGAAAGAAGCTATTTTAAACAATAGCTTCTTTTTTATATTATTTATTCTAACCCTTAAACAATCTAAGTGGAAAATTTTTCAATAATATACGTTGACACAACATATTATACGTCATATAATATGTCTAACACCAATACTATACGATATATAATATGTGCTAATGTATAATACATGGAGGTGTACAGTTATGTCATTTCAGCTTGGTTCCTCTTTGCTTGATGCTTGTGTCCTGGCCATATTAGCGAAGGAGGATGCATATGGGTATTCTCTTACACAGCAAGTGCGCGAGGTTATGGATATTTCAGAATCGACACTTTACCCTGTTCTGCGAAGGCTGCAAAAAGGTGACTATTTAACAACCTATGATCAGCCTTTTCAAGGAAGAAACCGGCGGTATTATCGAATTACTCCAAGCGGTCGCTCCAAATATGAGGAGCTGCTTGAGGAGTGGATAGATTATAAGCAAAAAATTGATTCAGTCCTATTAGGGGGAATAAATCATGAGTAGGGAAGAGTATTTAAAAGTGCTGCGGCAAAAGCTTAATAAATTGCCGAATGAAGAAATAAACGCAGCCATAGATTTCTATAATGAATATTTTGATGAAGCGGGTGAGGAAAATACAGCAGAGGTAATAGCTAAACTAGGTTCACCGGCACTTGTGTCCTCGCAAATTTTAGCGGAATACGCTGTAAAAGGTTTGGATAATGAATCAAGCACAGCTAAAAAAGGACTGTCAGCTGTATGGTTCATCATTCTAGCTATTCTCGCATCACCGATTGCTTTACCATTGCTTTTACTTGTTGTTTGTCTTGTATTTGCTGTAGTGCTGCTTTGTGGAAGCTTTCTATTAACATTCTTCCTTCTAAATGTATCTCTAGCTTTAGCAGGCATTGTTAGCATAGTTGCAGGGTTTGCTGTGATTACACAGCATTGGCAAACGTCTCTTTTCTTTATTGGCATTGGATTAACAGCTTCTGGAATAGGTATTCTTTTATTCCCTCCACTTGTATTAGTAACAAAGAATATAAGTAATTCATTAGCTAAATGGCTGAAAAGGCTTTTCGATAAAATAACACGCAGACGTAAGGAGGGAATGTAAAATGAAAACCTCTAGAAAAACAATGACGATCATTGCGAGCTGCATGATTGTTATGGGAATTATTCTTAGCGTGGCTGGCTTGTCTGCAGGGGCAAGGTTTACCATTACTAATACAAAGGATGGCTTTCAGGTAATCGGACCAGAGGATCGGATAACGGAAGAATTTTCTTTGCCTTCCTTTAAAAATATAAAGATTGATTTCAAAGATGCAGATGTAGAGATCATCCCATCATCCGAATATAAAATCGAAATAAAGACATTAAAAGGAATAGAGATTACACATGAAGTAAAGAATGACACACTTATTCTAACAAGTGAAGATCAAAAGTCTGGCCCGAAATTTTTCCTTAATTTAACTTTAACGAGCACTCCGCAGCCAGCTATTAAGATTTATGTTCCAAAGGACGCAAAATTCTCTGATATCTCATTAGTGAACAAATTTGGAGATATTCGCTTAGTTGAAATGATAGTGGATAAAATGGACATTTATGCGAACGATGGGGATATTGTAATCAAGGATTTGCAATCCGATGAATTAACAATTGAAAATGGGTTTGGAGATATTACAGGAAGCAAGGTGAAAACAGAAAGATTACACGTGGAAATGAATGATGGCGATGCGGAATTTAATGGGATAGAAGCAGCTTCAACTGTTTTTAATAATAAGTTTGGTGACATTACCTTCAGAGAATTTACTAGTCAAGAGCTTTCGATGAAAAGCAATGATGGAGATATCGACATTCAAGGAAAGCTTCTAGGAAATTCCGTCATTCATTCAAGCTTTGGGGACATTGATTTGAAGCTGTCTAATAAAGAATCAGAGCTAAGCTACAATATCCGCAATCAATTTGGAGATATTTCAATTAATGATAATAATTTCGAAGCAAAGGCAACGCATAAGGCAAATACTGAACATAAGCTAGATATCGTTTCTAATGATGGGGATGTTCAAGTTGACTTTTAAAAGCACCACGATCCGAGTCTCTTTATTGAGATTCGGATTTTATTGATTAATGGAGTTTTACATAAAGGATTTTGATTTAAAATGGACGTGCTCATATGAGCACGTCCATTTTTTTTTGTATATGACACCTGTCATAAAAAACTCCTGATAAGTGTGAATATTGATTCCTTATTTTCACAGTTAAAATAAAATTATCAAATCAGGAAAGGAAATGGAAATGGATGAATACAAACAATAAACGAATTCGCTTACTAGATATTTTAAGAGGATTTGCCGTGCTGGGGACATTAGGTACAAATATATGGATATTTGCCTACTTAGGGGACTTGTCTTATATTTTCACATATGATCATTCTGCATGGTGGAAGTCTTTTCAAGATTTTATCAGGATTTTTGTTTTATTTTTGGTGAATGGAAAGCTGCTCGGTTTATTAACCATTATGTTTGGCGTAGGTCTTGAATTAAAATATCAGCAGGCTTTAAGAAAAGGAAATGCTTGGCCGGGTGTTTATATATGGACTTCCTTTATCTTAATGATGGAGGGCTTTATTCATTTCACGCTTGTCATGGAATACGATATTTTAATGAGCTATGGGGTAACGGCGATCATTGTTTCCTTTATTGTAAAGGGCGGAGATCGGGTGATTGCTAGGGCGATGAAGATCATTGGCGGACTTCACGGCGGTTTTATGCTGCTGCTTTTAGTGCAAGGAATTGTTCTGGGATTCTCAGCGTCGACTGTATCATTTGGTGATATGAAAGAAATCGTATTGCTGTATCAAAATGGAAGCTGGATAGAGCTGATTCAATATCGTCTATTAAATTTCGTGTTTTTACGTACAGAGGTTATTTTCGTTATTCCTATGAATATATTTCTCTTTTTGCTTGGTGTTCGTCTAATGAGATCAGGTGTCTTTTCTCCTGATGAAAATGGCAAGAAACAGAGAAAGAAATTGATAAAATTAGGCTTGTATGTAGGCATTCCGCTAAATTTACTCATCTTTGTGCCAGGGGGCATCTTTGATTTTCCGGTGCGTTATCTATTTGCACCCATTTTATCTTTAGGTTATTTAGCATTTATTGCTAAAATAGTAGAAAGAACCCAGAGCTTTTGGCTTTGGAGCAAGCTTGAAAGTGTTGGAAAGATGTCGCTAAGCTGCTATGTTATGCAAAATTTAATCTCAGCGATCGTTTTTTACGGCTGGGGCATTGGTCTAGGCGGAAAAGTAAATTCTGTGACGATTGTTCTTATTTGGCTGTTTATTAGCACGATTCAAGTCATATTTGCGAATATTTGGCTGCAGCATTATAAGTTTGGTCCTATGGAAGCTGCTAGGAGATATACTTCAAGATTAGTAGAAACTAAATAAAAGGAGTTTATCGTAATGCTAAAAAAGCTTTATCCTTTTGATCAGATTCAAAAATATTTGCTTATTGATGTGATTACTATTGTGATATTAATTTATAAAGTTTGCATTACGAATGGAGCAATAGGGCTTCCAGGGCAGCTTTTTTTAGTCGTTTTGTATTTAATATGCTTTTATATTTGCTTGTGGCATAAGGATTGGAGGCTTTCTGCAGCCAGTTTTGCAGGCTGCCTCATTCTTATGCTATTAGCCGTTTATGTGGATAAATGGATTTTACTTTTCGGATTTATTTTTGCTGATTTGCTTGGAAGAGCAAAGCGTAAGGTAGATCTTGGAATCGGGATCATTGGCATTGCAGTGATGCATATTTTATTCGGTTTATTAACAGAAGGAAGCCCGTTTGCAATTGTCAAAACGCTGCATTTCCCCTTTATGATTGTGCAAATGCTTGTGCCGGTTGTTATTTTTATAAGAGAAAAGGCAAATGTTCTTCAAGAGGAACTCGATACGGCAAACGCTCAGCTTATTTTGGAGAAGGAGAGGCAGAGAATAGCGAGGGATTTACATGATACACTTGGGCAAACATTAACGATGATAAAACTGAAAAGCGAGTTAACAAAGAGGTTAATTGAAAAAGATGAAAACAAGGCGAAACAGGAGCTAGATGATATTTTAAATACATCCCGCTTTGCGTTAAAGCAAGTGAGGGAACTCGTTTCAGATATGAAGTTTGTTTCGCTTGAAGAGGAGATCGAACAATCACAAAGAGTTTTGCAAACTGCTGGTATTGCAATGATTCATGAGAAACAAGAACAGATGCCTTTATTATCGAATGTTGCGGAAACGATGCTGGCACTTTCTGTAAGGGAAACCATTACGAATATTGTCAAACACAGTAAGGCTAACCATTGTACACTTTCTCATTTTGAAGAAAATGGATATTGTTGCATTCAAGTAATAGATGACGGAAATGGTCAATTAAAGGAAGGCAAAGGAAATGGAATACTGTCCATTAAGGAGCGGATCGATATGCTTCAAGGGCAGGTTGAAATCTATGGGAGTCCACAAAAGGGCAGTACGATCACGTTGAGGGTACCAATTCATTTAAATGGAAGGGGAGGATACCGTGATTAGAGTTGTAATAGCGGAAGATCAGAAAATGCTTCGTGGGGCGTTAACTTCATTATTAAAGCTGGAGGATGATATAGAAGTCGTAGCAGAAGCTGCAGATGGATTGGCGGCATGGGATGCGATTATGGAATATCAGCCTGATGTGTGTTTATTAGATATTGAGATGCCTTCGATGTCAGGTCTTGAAATTGCAGAGAAACTTAAGCAAGAGAATCATTTATCAAAGGTTATTATCGTCACGACATTTGCCCGCCCTGGCTATTTACAAAAAGCAATTGATACGCAGGTGGATGGCTATTTATTAAAGGAAGAACCAATCGATTTTCTAATTGAAGCGATTCGAAGTGTAAAAAATGGTGAACGTGTACTAAGTACGGACTTAGCGGCAGCATTATTTTTAAAAGAGGTGAATCCATTAACAGAGCGGGAAATGGATGTACTCCGTCTCGCAAAAAAAGGGATGACGACAAGAGAAATTGTCAAAGCCTTATATCTAACAGATGGAACGGTTAGAAACTATTTATCTTCTGCCATCCAAAAGCTAGAGGTTACGACGAGACAGCAGGCGATTGAGAAGGCGAAAAATAAAGGATGGATTTAAAACGGTATAAAATGAAACCTTTCACAACAATCTATTGAGATGTAAAAATGATCCAGTGATTTTTAATGCTAATACAAATGTGAATGAATCGTGAATCCTCTTTTCAATACTACGCATACTGTAATGTCAGATTTGTATTATTTTCAGCATACATAGGTATGTAAGTAGAATTGGTGAACTCTATTAAAAGTCCAATGAAGATGCATTATAGTACCTGTATAGGTATTTAATCATATTATATGTAAAGTATGGTGATAAATAATGCATCCAATTATTGATTACAATGAAAATCCATTTATCGTAATCTGGGAAACGACGAGAGCGTGTCAGCTGAAATGCGTACATTGTAGAGCTGAGGCGCAAACAACCCCACATCCTGATGAGTTATCGCATGAAGAGGGAATGAATCTCATTGATCAAATCTACGAAATGAATAATCCCATGCTAGTGTTTACAGGCGGGGATTGTATGATGAGGGAGGATCTTTATAAGCTAGCAGACTATGCAGTGAAAAAAGGGATGCGAGTTTCAATGACTCCAAGTGCTACTCCTAATGTGACGAAGGAAAAAATGATCATGGCGAAAGAGGCCGGATTATCCAGATGGGGGTTTAGCCTTGATGGACCCACACCAGAGATTCATGATTTTTTCCGTGGAACCCCAGGTTCATTTGATTTAACCGTTGAAAAGATTCAGTATTTGAATGAACTAAATATGTCTCATCAAATTAATACGGTGATAAATAGGTATAATTATGATCATCTCGAAGAAATGGCAGAGCTGGTGAAGGAACTGAAGGCGGTTGTGTGGTATGTATTCACTCTCGTTCCGACAGGGAGAGGACAAATGAAGGATTGCATTACACCTGCTGAGCATGAAAAAGTATTCCGCTGGCTATATAACTTAAGCAAATCAGCTCCTTATGATATTAAAACAACTGCTTCGCAGCATTACCGCCGAGTGGTTCTGCAAGAAAAGGTGCGTGAAAAGGCTTTAAGCAAAGATAATATTCGCTACGAGGATACGATTACAAAAGACATCGCATTTATGGTAGATGGATTAAAACGTGCCCCACGTGGTGTGAATGATGGAAATGGCTTTGCTTTCGTTTCACATATAGGTGATGTGTATCCAAGCGGACTGCTTCCAATTAAAGCCGGAAATATTAAAGAAACGCCATTAAAAGAAATTTACCGGGAATCCAGCATTTTCAAAGAGTTACGTGATCCGAATAACTATAAAGGAAAGTGCGGCGTTTGTGAGTATCGCTTTGTCTGTGGCGGTTCCCGTTCAAGAGCATATGCAGTAACTGGTGATTATTTAGAAAGTGAACCGTTCTGTGTCTATATTCCTGAAGCATTAAGGAATAAGAAGGAACAGATACGACATTAAACATAAAGCCATAAAGAAATATCGTACGAAAAGACGTACGATATTTCTTTATGGTTTCGCACTGAATGATATTTTTTGATATATGGAACGTGATCCATTCGGTCTATCATTTTGTTTTATTTTAATTACTGTAATTACGATCTTTTGCCCAATATCCCTTAATACTTTTTCAAATGAATAATCTCTGAGGGTACGCCGTAAGCAGCAGAGGCCTCGTAAATAGTAGTGGTATTGTTCATATTTTCATATAGCAGCTCGTCTGGTATTAAAATTTCAACGGCAAAGATATCAGCCTCAACCTCTATCTTATCTAATGAGAAAAGTGTGTTTTTTCTCAAGAAAGGGGTATTTACCCTTGGATGAAGGATTGCGTGTCCTAATTCATGAGCACATATATATTTCTGCATCTCATTGTCTAAATTGTTATTAATAAAAATATATTTATTCTTTTTATCATATTTATAAAAGCCCAAAATTTCCTCATGTAAATCCCATGGAATGATGTGTATCTTCTTTAAAGATGCAAGCTCGAATGGGTCAGAAGTTTTGTGCTTTTTCTTTATTTCATTCACTATTGTTTTGATCCATCCCAATGATATCGCCTCGCATCCCTACTCATTCTCTTTTCTGTATTTATGAGGAACGTATTTTTTATTAATCCGTTGTGTTTGGCGAACAGCATATTCCATTGCCTCTAACAGTGATTCGATTGCCTCAGGGCTCATAGGCTCTCCATTGAAACTTAACCCGTCTTCACTAGTTAGATCATTTTTGATTTTTTCCATTCGTTTAGCAATGTCTTTTTCGTCTTTTTCAGAAAAAGGCGATAGGTTAGAAGAAACATACAGTTTATCTTCAGAATGTCCAATCAATTCATTCATAGGAATATTGAAAAACTCACAAATCTTATCTAGCATGTCAAATCGTGGTTTTGCTATATCATTTTCCCAGGAATTATATCGCCCTCTTTTTATCCCCAGTTTGTCAGCAACTTCATATTGACTTAGCCCTTTTTTATTGCGAAGGCTTTTCAGACTTTGTCCAAGAGTCATCATGGTCTCACCTCGAGTGAAAAATATTTTATCCATTTTTTTGATTGACAGATAATATTTTTATCCAATATAATTTAATTACTTACTAAAGAAACATAAAATATGGAAAAAATGTTGATAAATAATCCAATTTTAACCAAAATGATAATTTTATTATCTAATATGTATTATAAGAATATTAAATTATCCGGTCAACTTATTTCGATATTTTTTTTGTGAGATTGGATAAATAAATTATCATAAGGAGGGTATATAAATGAATTGTAATGAAATCGAAAAACTGATTTATGATTACCATTGGTTACGTAAAGAAGTGTGCCGATTAGAAAAGATTGTTTTTGGATTTTCGGTACCTATAAAAAGCATTGGGGTCACACAATATGGAATAGAAGCAGCCATGCCAAAAGGGAGTTTACTAAAGAGTGAAGCAGAATTAGAAGCGTTAGATATAAGAGAGAGACGATTATATAAACGTTTAAACATGTATAGAAAAAAAGTATTTGCGATTGAAAAGATTGCAGAGCTTTATTTAGTAGATGATCAAGAGCTTACATTAATGGATTGCATGATGGAAGGTATGAGCTATCGAGCGATTGCAGCTCATTTAGGACTTTCGAGAGAAAAAGTCCGAACCTTAAAAAACGAAATGATCGACCATATCCACCAAAATTGCCACTTTTTGCATGAGTTGAAACGGGATAAATCAGCAGTGTAAAATGAGATCAAGGCGATACGGTAATCACGATTGACACTATAATTGAGAGAAAGACTCCATTTTTTGAACAGTAGGGAAATGTCGTTAAAAGAAGCGGAACCCATTTTTTAGTGAAAAAGGAGACTGCGGTAACATAAAAAGATAATGGAACCCGTTTCTTGAAGAAAAAGGAAAATATGGTCACGTAAAAAGAATTGTCTAAGGCAAGAATTAAGCACTTCCTTATTTTAAAGTAAGTGCTTTTTATTTTGGAATCATGCTTTAGTAAAATTAGATGAAATGATCAGCCATATCTGCCAAACCTGCCACTTTACGCACGAGTTGAAACAGAGGAAACCAGCAGTGTAAAATGAGGTCAAGGAGATGAATTCAATACCTTAGTAATTACTTAGTTTTAATTAGTGATAATAAAAATGAATGTAAAGAGCACTTACTAGATTAAAAGAGTAGGTGCTTTTTTATTTGCCGTTTTAGTATTGTCGGCGTTAAAGAACAAGACAGTTTCAGTGGTGACCAGTGTTAACGAGCTTACTTGAAGGGAGGTGATTAAATAATGAAAAAATCTTTAAAAATCAACTTATAAATTTGGAGTTGATGGATATGCAACAGAGAGGAGGGAGTGAATGATCACTATAAATGAAATGAGAAAGGCAGTAATGGCCACTTTAAAGACTTATTTTTCTTCTATAACTTTATATGAAGAACAGAAACAAGGTGCAGAGGGACCTTGTTTTTTTGTTAGGCTGCTTTCGACTAAACAATTAAGGGAAATCAATCGGCGATATAAGCGCAGCCATTCCTTTGATATCACCTATTTGCCTAGTTCAGCGAACACAATGGATGAAATAGATATAATTGCTGAACAGCTGTACCGGTATTTAGAGTATATCGATTTAAATGGCAGCTTAGTCCATGCATTAAACATGAGGCACGAAATCATTGAAGGTGTTTTTCACTTTTTTGTTGATTACGACTTTTATGTTGTAAAAGAAAAAACCAATCAAATTAAGATGCAGAAGCTTGAACAGGAGGAATTTGTCCATGATTAAGTCAAAGAATAAGGCAGGCTTTTCAAAAGAGCAGTTTCTAAATTCGGATCGCTATGCCGATAAAAGAGATTTACTACAAACTGTACTTAAGGATGATGAAAAATATACGGCGGAACAAGCTGATAAATTAATCAGCGCTTTTTTAAAAAAGGAGGCTAAATAATGGCTGGCGGTACTTATACAGCGATGAATAAAGTAAGACCTGGTGTATACATCAATTTTGAAAGTGAACCGAAACCATTAGGTTCACTCGGTGAGAGAGGCATTGTTACATTTGCACTTCCTCTTAGCTGGGGTGTGGAAAAAGAAGTGTTTGAGGTTGAAGCAGGTGAAAATGTTAGAGCGAAGCTAGGGTATAGCATCACAGATCCAGAGCTATTACTTATTCGCGAGGCATTGAAAAGAGCGAAAAAGGTGCTTCTTTATCGGTTAAATGAAGGAATAAAGGCGACAGCAACTGCAGATACCTTAACCATTACAGCAAAATATAGCGGGGTTAGAGGAAACGATATCACAATTGCTGTTCAGAAAAATATCGATGATGCGACTAAATATGATGTCCAAACACTTGTTGAGGGTGCTGAAATGGATTTACAAACTGTAGAATCAATCGAGCAGCTGATTTCCAATGATTGGGTAACTTTTAGCGGGACTGGAAACTTAGCTGAAACAGCAGGAATTTCATTGGCAAATGGATCAGAAGGTACTGCCACGAATCAGGATCATTTAGATTATTTAAGTGCCATTGAGGTTTTTGAATTTAACACGATTGGCTTAACAGCAGCCGATACAATGCTGAAATCACTATATAGCTCATTTGTTAATCGCTTACGTAACGATGAAGGGGTTAAGGTCCAGCTGGTTGTTGAAAATTATCCAATAGCTGACGGGGAAGGTGTCATCAGTGTTAAAAATGGAGTGATTCTATCCGATGGAACTGCGTTATCTGCTAACCAAGCAGTAGCATGGGTGGCTGGTGCAACTGCGGCAGCTGACGTCAATGATTCTTTAACCTACCAGGCTTATGATGATGCAGTAGATGCTGAGCCTCGATATACAAATTCGCAAATTGAAGCTGCTTTAAAGAATGGCGAGTTTGTATTTGTTCAAAGCAATGGCCTTGCGATGGTCGAGCAGGATATTAATACGCTTAAAAGCTTTACACCGAAGAAGGGAAAACATTTTTCAAAGAATCGTGTCATTCGTGTGCTTGACGGAATCAATCAAGATATTAAACGAATCTTTGAAAAGTTTTACATTGGAAAAGTAGACAATAATGCTGATGGCCGCAACCTTTTACGTAATGAATTGAACAACTATTTATTGATGCTGCAAAACCTTAATGCCATTCAAAATTTTGATGCGCAAAAGGATGTCACAATCCAAGCGGGCAGCGATTCGGACAGTGTTTACGTTGAAGTACATGTACAGCCAGTAGACTCTATTGAGAAAATTTATATGAAAGTACAGGTGAAGTAACATGGCATTTTTACAAGCAAGAGATGCGATTTCTGGACAGGAAGGAAGAGCTTACGCAACCATTAATGGCAATGTGGAAGAAATGTTCTATGTTAAAACGCTAGAAGCAACCGTTGAAAAGCAAAAATCAGAAATGAAAGCTCTTGGCCGAAGAGGAACGCAGCACAAAGCGACTGGATGGAATGGCACAGGAAGTATGACCATTTACTATGTAACGACACGATTCCGCCAGCTGATGCTTGATTATATTAAAACCGGAAAAGATGTATATTTTGATATTCAAATTGTGAATGAAGATCCAACGTCAAGCATCGGCAGACAAACCGTCGTCTTAAAAAATGTTAACTTAGACAACGTAATCATGGCAAAGGTTGATACAGAAAGTGAATTTCTTGAAGAAGAAACAAATTTCACTTTTGATGATGTGGATATTTTGGAGAGTTTTGTAGCACCAACAAATTAAGGGGGAAAAGAAGATGAGTAAACTGCAGGCATTTTTTTCTCAAAATGTTAAGTTTAATAAACAGTTAGATGTGATTATTTCTGAGAGATTTATTGATGAAAACGGAAAACTAATTCCATGGAAAATTCGCTCGATGAGTGAAAAAGAGAATGAATTAATTAGAAAAAATACACCACGTGATAAAAAAGGGAATATTGAAGGTGAATCCTACGCTGCCAAGCTTGTTACAGAAAGTGTTGTTTTTCCTAACTTAAAGGATCCTGATCTTCAAAAGTCTTATGGTGTTATGGGGGCTGAGGATTTACTTAAAGAAATGCTTTTATCAGGTGAGTATTCAAGACTTTGCCAAAAGGTACAAGAAGCAAACGGATTTGATATCAATGAAATGATTCAATACGCAAAAAACTAATCAAGGAGGGCGATGCAGATGCAAATTATGCATACTATGCCCTCCATAAGCTCCGCATTCTTCCACATGAACTTATGAATATGAGTCTACGAGAAAAAGCAGTCATCTATGCCATGATTGATTATCGAATAGAACAAGATAGAAAGGAAGAATCAAAAGCACGGATGATGTCACGAAATAAAAGATGAGGTAAATGGAAAGCACTCAAGTATATAGGGTGCTTTTCTGCTTTTGAAAAGGTGGTGGAGAAGACGTCAATTAATAATATAATGAGCAGTTTTTCAAGCTCATTACAAAATATGAATCAAAATATGAAGCAGACTAATTTTGCCATCGTAGAATTGAATCGCTCAATAAATCGGTTCACGAATCATCTAGTAGGAACATTGCAAAGAATTGCTGCCGCCGAAGCTTCTCTGCTCAACTCCCAAAGTAATCCCCCTAACCAGAATGATGCAGGAAATGATAATGGTTCTATCAGTGGCGGATTAGGTAAGGTTATAAATGGATTTAATAAAATATTAGGGACGGCAGAAAAAGTTTATGCAACTGTCGATGCCACAATGGCATTTGCGGACGGTATTACAGCCACTAATACACGTTTATCTTTTATAAATGATGGTTTAAGAACGCAGTCTCAGTTACAGCAGCAAGTTTTCGATGTTGCAAATCGTACTGCTACTAGCTATGAGTCGACAGCAGGATTTATTTCAGCGCTTGGATCAGCTACAAAAGGTGTTTTTAAGAATAATGACGATATGCTGGCTTTTACCGAAAGCTTTAACAAAACGCTTGATATAGGTGGAGCAGACAAAGGGACTAAGGATAATGTTAGTCAGCTGATGATTCAGGCGCTGGGAAATGGAAAAATGCAAGATATTGGGTTCAGAGAAATGAGTAAATCTGCACCTGCAATTATGGATGTTTTATCAGCGGGTCTAAGTATTTCTGAAACTGAGCTGCAGAATTTGGGAGAAGAAGGAAAGCTGACAGCAGACATGATCGTAAAGGCTTTTGAAAATCAAAGCAATGTAATAGATGGTATGTTCAAACATATGCCTTTATCTTTTGAAGGTGCAACAAACATTATGAAAAATAAACTCGCTGAATTTATTGGGAATCTCAATCAGGCTGGAGGACCATTAAGCTTAATAACGGAACAGATGCAGGGCTTTATTACCTGGTTAAATTCTGCAAATGGAGAGCAGCTTTTCAACGGTTTAGCGATGGGGATTGATCTTGTTGTAAGAGGTTTCGTATTTTTAACAGATGTTATTGGGCGAGTTTTTAACTTTGTTTTAACCTATTTGCCGGAGATTTCAGCGATGCTTTTGACTTGGGGAGCAACGCTAATCCCTTCAATAATTGCTAAACTTTGGGGGATGGTACCGCCAATTTTTGCACAAGCAATGGCATGGCTTGCTGCCAATTGGCCCATTTTATTAATCGTTGCTGCGGTGGGTCTGTTAGTTTTTATTATTCATCAATTTGGTGTTACAGCAGATCAAATTGTAGGTTTCGTTGCAGGGGTTTTTACCTCTCTTTTTGCGCTAATTTATAATAACATCGCCAACATATGGAATTTCTTTGCAATGCTAGCTGAATTTTTAATTAATGTTTTTATAGACCCTGTTTATGCTGTTAAGAAGCTCTTTTATGATCTCGTCAAAATGGCTGTGAATAATCTTTCTTCATTAGCAGGTTCGTTTGATATGGTAGCTGATATTTTGGGAAAAGTTTTTGTAAATGGTGCGAATTTAGCAATAGGGGGAATTAATGCACTTATTAGGGCTTTGAACAAAATTCCAGGTGTTGATATTCAGGAGGTCCAAAAAATTGAAAGCGGTGCTAGCAGTAGACTTTCTGACAAACTTAAAAACTTTGTTAATAATCTAGAAGAGCCTAAAAGTGATAAAAACATCGTAAATATCCCACGTATGGATTTGAAGTCAGTTCCTGAATCATTTCAAAAAGGCTACAAAACTGGCAGTGATTTCGTAAAAAACCTTGGGAAATCTGATGGACTTGAAAGTTTTGCAGGTAATAACTTTTTTAAAGATAAACCGGGTATGCCAGGTGGCAATAATTTCACTAATATGAATAATGGCAGTAACGGCTTTTCTAATATGAATAATGGCGGTAACCAATTCGCGAACATCGATAAAGTTGGAGAAGTAGGCAAAATCAATGATACTGTAGATATTTCCAGTGAAGACATAAAAACGATGAGAGAGCTGGCAGAAATGAAGTCGATCCAGAATTTCGTGTCGCTGCAACCGAGCGTAAAAGTCGAAGGGATAAGCGTTCGGGAAGAAGCAGACATTAATACGATTGTTGCGAGGATTGAACAAAAGCTGGAACAAGAATTTTATGCTGCAGCTGAGGGTGTGTATATGTAATGAATGATTATGGAATATGGCTTTCATTTAATAATGAAGCGGAGGGATTCCAGCTGCCTGAGAATCCCTCTTCTATTGAAATCAAGGATGCTAATAGTAATAAAACCTATCATATTTCAGGAATAGGGGAAATTAATGTATTAAAAGATTCATCGCTGACTGAATATACATTTGAAGGTGTTTTCCCATCTCAGAAAAATCCTTTCATGGTAGCAAAAAGAGCACTCCAACCAGAAATCTATGTGGATTACATTCAGAAGTGGATGGCTTCGAAGCAGCCGATTCGCTTCGTCTTTACAGGTTCAACTTTTTCTATTAATACACTTGCAAGTATTGAAGCCTTTGAGTGGAAAGAGGCAGGCGGTGCAGTTGGTGATATTGAATATAAGCTGTCTTTGAAAAAATATGTGCATTATGCAGCTCAAAAGGTGAAAGTTGTAAATAAAGCTGCAGCAAACAAGCAAGCATCTCCTCGTCCGGATAATCGGGCTTCAGCAAAAACGTACAAACTAGTTAAAGGTGATAGTTTATGGAAAATTGCACAAAAATTTTTAGGCAGTGGCTCTCGCTATAAAGAAATACAAAAGCTAAATAATATTAAAGAGTCAGAGCTGCGAAAGCTTCCTATAGGACTGGAAGTAAAATTGCCTCCAAAGTAGGTGGTAGTAATGGAAATTTTATTAGATAACAAAAACGGGAATGTCTGGGATATATCAAATATGGTTTCAAATGTTGCCTGGAAAACGACGAGGATCGGCCGTGCTTCTAGTTTGGAGCTGACGATGATCA
Source organism: Cytobacillus solani (assembly GCF_001420595.1). Lineage (GTDB taxonomy): Bacteria > Bacillota > Bacilli > Bacillales > Cytobacillaceae > Cytobacillus > Cytobacillus solani. The sequence goes on from NZ_LJIX01000006.1 coordinate 705,753, forward strand.
AAGGCTCACCAAATCAAGATAAAGCATTCCAATGTAATAATGGCGATGTCATTCGCGTAAAGGATGAAAATCAGCCAGTGTTTTACGGCTATATTTTTAAAATTGGAAGCGGGAAAAGTGAAGAGGTCAAGATCACTGCCTATGATCAAATACGATATCTAATGACAAATGAAACCTATGTAGGCACGAATGTAACAGCCACCCAAGTAATAAAAAAAATAGCGAATGATCTTAAATTAAAGCTGGGTGTAATTGAAGATACAAAACACCAAATCCCAACATTGATAGAGGATGATAAAAAGCTTCTTGATACGATCTGTAAATCACTTGATTTAACATTAATCGCCACAACGCAAAATTATGTTTTTTATGATCATTTTGGTGCATTAACTTTAAAGAATATTAAAAACATGAAGGCAGACGTTGTTATTGGGGATGAAAGCTTAATGCATGATTATAGTTACGAAAAGTCTATCGATGATGAAACGTATAATCGCATCAAAATCATTCGGGATAATAAAGAGACGGGAAAACGTGATGTGTATATTGCAGAGGATAGCAGCAATATTGCAAAATGGGGTCGTCTCCAGCTTCTTCATAAGGCAGATGAAAAAATGAATGAGGCTCAAATTAATAATCTATTAGATCAATTGGCCACTCTTAAAAATCGTGAACATAGGAAAATAAAAATTAGTGCGATTGGAGACTTGAGGATTCGGGCAGGATGCTTCGTTCCTATCATTCTAAGTGAATTTGGTATCCGTCAGTATTTTTTAGTTGATGAATGTACTCACAGTTGGGAAGGGGCAGATCATACGATGTCGCTGGATTTGAAGGTGATATAAAATGAGCATGATCAATATCATTAAACAAGCAGGGGTTGGCGCCATACATGCGCAAAACCCTGTTCATATTCTATTTGGAACGGTAACAAAATCGAATCCTCTTGAGGTGAATGTCGAGCAAAAATTCACTCTCACAGAGGATTTTTTAGTACTGACAGAAAGGCTGACCCGGTATGAGGAGAACGAGCATACTCACTCATCGGCAAATGGAGAAACCGCACCGCCCTCTAAGCCGCTTATTATTCGAGCTGGTTTAAAAAATGGTGATAAGGTGATCCTGCTGCGAGTGCAGGGCGGACAGCAATTTGTGGTCCTTGATAAGGTGGTGTGAACATGACAATCCCACAGTTTGATTTTATTGAAGAGCTTGAATTGGTGGCGATTTTTCCGAGCTTGACGTATAAAATTGATTTTCAGAAAAAACGAATGTCTGGCATGACAGATCAGCTTGCTGCAATTAAGCAGGCGGTCTTTATTATTTTGCACACAGAACGTTTTAAGCACATGATATACAGTGATCATTTCGGTATCGAAATAGAAAATTTAATAGGGACGAACCCCATATATGTGAAATCAGAGCTAGCTCGCCGCATAACTGAAGCGCTTCTTCAAGATGATCGAATAACTAGCATTGAAGATTTCCAATTTGTTTTTAATGATCATAACGTGGAAGTAACATTTACGGTTGTAACAGAATTTGGAAGCTTTCAGGAAGCTACGGAGGTGAATTAGAATGTATGAACATATGACACCTGAATATTTACTTGATCGCATGCTAAGCAGGGTATCTGCCAATTTTGATAGACGTGAAAGCTCACCGATTTATACTGCTATTGCACCAGTTGCCTATATCCTTGCTGAATTTTATGCCGATTTAGATGTACACAATAATCTTTCTTTTGTTGACTCTGCGGATGGAGAATATTTAGCGAGAGGGACAAGTGAGCATGGGATAAATAAAAACCTTGCCACTTTTGCGAAAAGAAAAGGAAAGTTTTATGGAGCGAATGCAACCCCGATGGATGTCCCAATTAATAGCCGCTTCTCAATTGGTAATTTATATTATCTAGTTGAAAGCAGGCTTGGTTTAGGTGAGTTTATTTTGAAGTGTGAGACAGCGGGGGCTGCAGGGAATGAACAGTTTGGTGTACTTCTACCAGTTGATTACATTGCAGGACTAGTTGAAGCACAATTAGCTGATGTCCTGATTCCTGGTGAAAATGAAGAAGAGGATGAGGCTTTGCGCGAACGATTTTTTGAGGAAGTAAATGAGGAACCTTTCGGAGGCAATGTTGCAGATTATAAAAAGATGCTCAATACGATGGATGGCATCGGAGGTACAAAGGTTTTCCCGGCATGGCAAGGCGGAGGTTCTGTTAAATGCTGTGTTCTTACAAGCGACTTTGATGAGCCCTCTTCTGATTTTGTTCAGGAAATACAAGAAAAAGTAGATCCAATTCCTGTCCAGGGACAAGGGCTTGGACTTGCGCCAATGAACCATTTTGTAACGATTACTGGTGCAGCTAAAGTTCTTTTAACTATTGAGTCAACGATTACCTTAGCGGATGGTGTGACAATTGGTCAAGTAGTGGGTGATATTGAAGCGATTTTGAAGGATTATTTTCTATCTCTGCGAAAAAATTGGAAGAATGAAGCTAAAACGATTATTCGTTTATCTCAAATGGAGGCGCGGATTTTAACGATTCCTAATATTGTGGATGTAACTAATACGACTATTAATGGTTCTTCAGTAAATGTCGAACTAGATGCCGAAAAGATTCCTTTCTTAGACCAGGTGATTTTAAATGGCTGAAGCATATATTACTCATTTGCCGCCAATTTTTCATGATATCCCTGAGTTTTTGGAGATTGCTAAAACTGTTGAAAAAGAGGTTCAATTGCTTGAAGCGGAAATAGAACAAATCTTTCGTAATCGTTTTGTGCAGACTGCGAACGAATACGCCATTAAACGTCGCGAAAAGATACTTAAAATTCAAGCGGATCCAGAAACGGAAAGTTTAGACTTTCGAAAACGAAGAATAATTAACCGTCAATCAACGAAAGTACCGTTTACCTTACGATTCCTTCAAGATAGACTCAACTTTTTAGTAGGGGAAGGGAGAGCAGCAGTCTCTGCCGACTGGCTATCCAGCATTTTATCAATAGCAGCTGATATCGGTGATGCGAAGGTTTTTAAAGAGGTTGAGCACACGATTAAGACAGTAAAGCCCGCAAGCATGGTCTATCAACAGCAAACTGCATTAAGCAATACGATTTTGTTTAAAGAGCATATCTCCATGAGGCAAGTAACGAGAATGACAAGGCTCTCAACTACATGGAAGCTCGGCAGCACACCATTTGCTGCAGGCGGAAAGGAGGTGATCATTAAGTGATTTCCGAGGAATTTTTAAGCGAAGTGGCGATCTTTACAGATAAGAAGATTAATAAGGTCGTATTAAATGGAACCTATCAAATTCCTAATTTTGATCTAAAAAAAGTAGCAGCAAATGAGCTTTCGATGAGATACACGGTCCCGTTTGGCTCTGTCGAAACTATTCAACAAATTGAACTAAAAGATGAATTGGATAATGTCATTACTTCTAACCAAGTATACGTTCCAATCTCATCAGATACGATTCTTTCACAGACTATATTTGTAAAGGAGGCATAATAGATGAAATTTCAGCCGAAAACAGACTGGAAATATGATGATACACCCACGGAGGCAGACTTCAATCGCATTGAGCAGGGGATTGCCGATGCTCTTGAAGGAAACGATCCGATCATTCAACAAGAGACTCCTCCCGATGGTGTGAAGGAAGGAAGACTGTGGCTTGATACTAGTGATGATACGTATCAGGGGACGGTGTTTGAGAGTTTGAAAGGGGAGATTGGTGCGCATTTGGGGGATGAAGTAAAGCATACTACTCAAGCAGAAAAGGATAAGATAACAGGGGCTTTGCAGCGTTCTGGTGGAAAGATGACAGGTACACTTTCAATAGAAAATACCGCACCTATTTTAGAGTTTAGTGAAACAGATACCGGAAAAAAATTCTTTTTAGTCGTTGATGGCAATGGTTTTAATATTAGGGAAAATTCTCTTACTGAAACTTCACATCCTTTAGTAATAAAGGGTGGCGTTTTATCATCTTATGGACAAACCATTCTCCACGCAGGTAACCTTGCAAGTTTAGGTGTTGGAAAAATTATTACTGGAAGCTACACAGGGGCGGGGAGTCCAGGTAGAACTATAAATATTGGAGTAACTCCGAAATTAGTCTATATGGAGTATCTCCATGAATTTACTTATGGAGCATTTTTAATATCACCTAATTTAACAGTGGCATTAAATAGTGGTTATTTTACGCAATATAAGATTGTTGGAAATGGCTTTTTAGCTCCTTATGATAATACTGGGTGGATCTATCAATATACTGCATTTATTTGATAGGGGGGATTTTATGATACTGATATATGATAAGAACACTCGAAACGTACTGATGGATGGGGGAACAAATTCACTTTTCCCTTTAGGTGTTGAGGATGTATCGTGGTTAATTAACGAGGTAATTTCATTGACAGAGAAACCTGAAAATGAATTAGGAGTATATCGAATACATGATGAGACTGATCTTGATAAGATTGAACAGTATCGGAAGTTTGAAAGTAAAGTAATAATAGACGATACAGGCGAGCCAATTGGATTGGAATTTTTGAATGAAAGACCTCAGTTGGAAACAGAACCTAAACCTCCTACTCTAGAGGAAAAGATTGAAGCCTTAGAACAAGAAAAGCTTATTTTACAGTTAGCCTTAGCTGAAAGTATAGAAAAACAAGAAATTGATAAAGTGAATAATCAACTAGCATTAGCTGAATTAGTAGAAACCTTAACAATGAAAGGAGTTTTATAAAATGGTAACTTTATATGCTGACTTAGTACAATTAGGATTAAGGGTTTTGGAGAATCCACAACCTGGTGAAATTGCTGTTCCAACATTTTTAAAGGCAGCTGTTAAAAAGGAATTAGATGATCGTGCAGCAATGAGTGCTTAATAGCGTATTTGGATGATAATGTGCATTTTTTGAAAGGAGCAAAGGCTTATGGCTACAATTAAGAGACAAAGAGCAGATGGTAGTTGGGAATATATTCAAATGACTGGAGAGGATGTAAATACTTTAAAAAATGACATTGTAGCGCATTTGGCGGAAAGGTCGTCGTTAGAAAAAGCTGGACATATTCAGTTAAACAGTGCGACAAATAGTACGGATGAAACAACAGCTGCTACTCCTAAAGCAGTAAAAGCGGCGATGGATAAGGCTAATGAGGCTTTTACGTCTGTCGATAATGGGAAACAGTTATTGCGAACCACTATTATCGACAAAGGAGGTAGCATATTAGGTTCGCACCCTAATAGTTTTGCTGAGTTAGCTAAGGGTATAGACTCTATTTCTAACAGATTACTATATCCTCCTGGTGATATGGGTTCATTATATATCAGTGCAATTGATGAAGATGATAACCGATATTCATACAGCGGAGCTATTTATGATAAATATGGTAATAAAATTAGGCAAATAGCATTTCAAGATCCATATCATGGCGCACCATCTCAGTATGGGTATACAGACGGTTGGGAGTACCCTAATAATAGTGCTCATTATAGATTAAAAGATATTAATGGAAACCTAATAAAACTAGTACGGCTTGGTGAGTATATGGATAGAGAGATGAGATACCGCAAGGTAGGAGATAATGGTCACCTCATTTTCCAGTACAATAACCAGCAGATGACTTGGGTATATAATTTAAATGGTGTGATGCTTAAATCATATAATATGCTTTCAGTTTCAGTACTTAATAAGAATAATAAGTATCTTATTAGGGCTGGTGGCACCGGTACGGCTAGTGGCACAGTAATGGTTATGGATGAACTACTGGAGGTAAAGTCTTATAACTTTGGTGATGCATTTCATATTTTTACACTTGACTTTTCAAATGCGTAGGAGGTAGATAAAGATGATTTTAGTTAAGATAAAAAATCTTGTTCAGCAAGATGGTAGTTGCGACTATAAGGGCTTAGATATATCCTTAATTAAAACAGGTACACAATTGTATCCACTAAATGAAAGTGTTGCTTATTTTGGTTATGAGGGAGACATCCCTACGCATACTGATATATCTGTTATCACTCAAGAGGATTACCAAATTGCATTAGACCAGATTAAGCAGGAAGCTGAGAATATCATGACTCCTGAAAAAGAAATTGCACAACTAAAAGAAAAAGTGGATGCTCAGCAATCTGTAATTAATTATTTATTAGGGGTGTAATAAATGAAGAGTTCATTATTCTTTTACTTTAAAACGTCTTATGATAACGGAAAGAGTACAATAACGACAAAGGAAACTTTAAAAAACGCTATTATTAAAGGTTATATAACCGACAATGAATATTATGAGATTACTAAAGAATATTACGCAGTCTAATTTCATTCTTAGATGATTATGCGCAATAACAAATCCGATAAAACTAATAAAGAGCTATAAACTTTTATTTTTCTTCTATTTTTCTGGTGTATATGTAGCAGAATAGCTTTTTTAAAACAGATCACTTAGGATAGTATAAATTCTTGTTAAGAAGCCCTTATGTAATTTTCAGGAGAAATAAAAATAAACATACTTGCCTAATACTAGTGCAAGTTTACTCTTCTCGGTAATTTTATTCTATCTATAGCAAAAGGCTTTACTGTATTGTTAAATATCAGATAGGAACGCAGTATAAAGTTTATACTACAATCTAGCTCTTTTTTTTATCGAAAGGAGGCACCAAATGAACGAACTAAACCTTGTCCAAAAAGACATCGTGACACTCAAAACCTCCGTCGAAGACATGAAACAGGATATTCGCCAGCTTCAGGATAAAACACTAATTCATGATCGGGATATTCGTGAGATCCAGATGGATTTAAAGGATATAAAAGAGGATACAAAATGGCTACGGCGCGCGATCACCAACGCATTTATTGTTGGCTTGATTGGAGGAGCAGTGGCTATTTTTTATGCAGCCATAAATTTTAAACTGTAAGAGGCGATTAGATAATGAAAAAAGATATTGCTACATTGATCGGGGGCTTTTTGACAGCCCTTTTTTTCTTCTTTGGAACGATTGGGATTTCGTTTGAATGGTTTACGCAGGACAGTATTAATGCTTTTGTTGTTTTGATTTCTGCAGCTATTGCTTTTGGGATCAATTTATATGCTGTTTATAAAAATACGTATGCCTTAACAAAGAAAGCAAAGCTTCAGAAAGAAATTCTTGAGCGGCACAATCTTAAATAAACAGCTTTATTAAAAACAATGTCTGTAAGTGGTTTATTTTGTACAAGCTTTATGATTTTTAAATAAAAATATGAGGTGATTAATAATGGCAAAAATATTTATCGATCCAGGTCATGGGGGAACAGATTCAGGTGCAGTTGGAAATGGTCTTCAGGAAAAGAACATTACACTGCAGATTTCTACAAGAATTAGAGATATTCTTTTAAATGAATATGACAACGTATCCATTAGAATGAGCCGTACAGGTGATCAAACCGTTTCTTTATCGGAACGAACGAATGCAGCAAATGCTTGGGGAGCAGATTTTTTATTGTCTGTGCATATTAATGCTGGCGGGGGAACAGGTTATGAAGACTATGTTTATCCGGGTGTAGGAACACCAACTACTACCTATCAGAACAATATTCATTCAGAAGTCATGAAGCTTGTTAATTTTTCTGACCGCGGCAAAAAGACTGCGAATTTCCATATGCTCCGTGAATCTAATATGCCAGCAATTTTAACGGAAAATGGATTTATCGATAACGCCAATGATGCAGCTAAATTAAAGACAAGCTCTTTTATCGAAAGCATTGCGCGTGGTCATGTAAATGGGATTGCGAAAAGCTTTAATCTTCCTAAGAAAGCAACAGCTGTTTACCATATTGTTGTACAAGGCGATACGGTATATTCTTTAGCTCAAAAATATGGCAGCACGATTCAACAGATTAAAGATTGGAATGGACTTGATGCTAACTATACCATTTATGTTGGGCAAAGACTTCGGGTGAAATAAACTAAGAAGTACTTCTCAAAGAGTTTCCGTGATCCTTTTCATTGTTTAGTTAGTTTGTCCTACTGCTCAGTGGTAAAAGAAAAACAAATGAACATATGGAACCGCCGACACGGTTCCATATGTTTGTTGGAGTACGAAGGAGAAACCCCTCGTACTCCTTATCAGTGTTATATCTTGTGGCATTGGAAGAGTAATCAAAGTTTAGACGATCTGATTTTTATGAATGAAAAGTGCACCAATTAAAACTTTTCATTCACCTCCCATGATTCAACCATTTGATAAGCTGTTTGCGGATTATATCCTTTTCCAATCAAATAGGCGATGGCTGCTACTTCAGTCATTGCATGAGAATATGATGTAAATGCTGCTTCTTTTAAACCATACTCAACAAATGGTGTAACGACATTTAATGTTTCGCTCTTTAAATCCCTATAGGGCATATAAACAGGGTAATAAGGTGATGGAATATAATACATATGTCAAGCCTCATCCTTCCTCAAATATTCTTCGAACCTGTTGTATCATATGAACCGTATAGATATTCGTTTTTGTCCTTTTGAAAATTCTGCCTTTTTTATACGATGACTTTTGGGACAAGGAACCTGTCCCCCTGTCCCTAATATGCAAATTCATAAATTCTGGTATTTGAGTAATTGAAATGGACAAGTTCCTTGCGTTCGCTTAGCTTCCAGCCATCATTCGTATGGATTAGCTTGTAATACCATGGATTGGCGGTTTCTTTCATTTCGTAATTTTCACCTTCAGCATAGGAAGCCGAATTCATTGTTAAAACAACATGTAGCTCAACACTTTCTTCTTCATCATCCATCCTATATTTAAAACTATCTAAGTCGAATTCAGTGTATAAAAGTTCTCCCGTGAAAATTGTCTGATTAAGCCTGATCTCCTCAAATCGATCATGAAAGAAATTCAATAGTTCGGGTGTAATATGAACAAAATAGGAAGTATCCAATTGATTATAGGCAGACATCCATCCGATCGCGTACTCATTGACTACGGTCATTATTTCTTCTTGAAAGGCAGGGTCTTTTGCTTTTTCCGCTTCCATTGCTTTCTTTAATTCTTCCTCTTTCCTTTTGCGTTCTTCCTCTAAAGCAGCCATTTTTAATTCATGAGCCTTTTCAATCTTCTTGAGCGTTTCTTTAAGCCAAAAGTCCTCTAAGCCAATTTTATGATAGGAAGAAATTTGGCGATTAATTGTTTTTTTTAGCTGATTGTAACGGAGTGATTTCTCTAATAACGAATATTTCCTTTCATCATAATTAATAAAATGACTCGTTAGTTCTTCTGTTTTTTTATCTGCACTCCCATAAACCTCATTTGGCAATTCTCCTAAAATAGCAATGAAATATTCATTCTCAAACATCTCATTATTTACATTCGCATCCATTTGCTTACATAAGTTCTTTTTCGTATTTGAAAGCAGGGTATCAAATTCATTTTGTACATTAAAGTGCTGGTCGTAATCCAAAAATACAGGATCATTTTGTTTCTTTTCTAGTAGATCAAGATAGCTTTTATAAGTTTTAATAAGTCCAGAATAATTTTCATTCCTGTATAAGGAATCTGCCTTTTCTAATAAAGCGGAAACTTCTTTATTGTTATTTGAAAGCATAGTATAAGTTGATTGGATTTCATTCTCTTTGTATAGAATGGAACGGTTGTTTATGGCATTTTTATAAAAGGTTTCGGATTTTACATATTGCTGTGACGTATAAAAATGCTCTGCCTTTTTGGCTGCAGTTAATTTTTCATAACCAAGATAAGCTTTGTATACAAGAAGTCCTGCCGAAATGACAAACAGAAGAAATAATCCGTTTCTTATTCTTACAGTATTTTTCATTACGTAGTCCTTCCTAATGAAGAGCCATTACGAATGGTTCCTGATTAAATTTTGTGTGCAATAAATGATGTGCCCGTTTTTTTGATTCTTCTATTTCATAAGAATTGATCGAATCCAGAAGCGTGCATAAGCGAATGATTCGCTCTTTAGGCAAATCATCGGCATATTTCATAATAAACTCTTCATAGATTAAAAAGTATTGTTTCATTCTTAAGGCTGCACCCGCTACGATGATAAAAATATCATTAGAAAAATGTTCTTGTATTTCATTTTCATAAGTAACGACATAATCTAATACCTTCTTATTGACGAGATGCCGCTGGACTTTTGCTGCATTACCTAAGTACGTAATAAATTCCTTACTATACATAGTTGGAACTACTGTATCCATTTCTAATTGCATATCTTTACGAATAATAAATGTATTTAAGCATGTTAATTTTAGTTTTTTAGTGTCGTCATCATTCGAAAATAAACCGATGATTCTTAAAATCTCATAGGCTTCAAGGTAGGCGTAATCTTGTATTTTCTTCTCAGCAAATGTTTTGTTGACATGAATCCCTCTCTTGATTTTTTCTCTATCAGCAGTTGCTTGATTCATGAGGAGATAATTTTTTTCTGAGCTGCGGATGAGCAGTTTAAAAATACAGAAGAGGATAATCGCTGCAGCCCCAATTATCCCAATGATTGCTATTGAAATAGGATTAAAGGTAAAGAGAGCAGCAATGAATAAGAGAAACAATAATAGGAAAACATCACTCTGAAATTTAAGCCGGTATTTTTTGGAGATAAATTGATCCATTGAAAGATAGCCCTTTGCTTGTGAGCAGTGACTGCAATGTTCCATACGCAGCAGGGTGTATCCGCCGCAGCTTTTGCATAGATATAATTGGTTTGTCAATTTCTCATTAAGAGTAAAATGGCTAAATTTGACTGGAGTTTTGCTCATGTGATAAGTTCCCTCCCTGCTTATTGTTTATATATTCATAAATTACCTCATCAACCTTTTCCTGTTTTATAATCGTAGTTTTGTATTTGTATAGCTGAAACGATTTCCATAGAAAACTAAAAATAAAGATAAGTAAAGGCAAATAGTATGGAATCAAAGCTCCTCCTCCTTAATGGATGTAAAATCCTTCTATATTAACAAAAATATTCAAAACTTTACAATATACGATAATTTAATTATATTTAAAATAGGGTGATTTTTCTATAAATAAAGGGTTAGTTTACAATATATGGCTGTTTTTCGGGTGAATATGAGAGGATTGCTTATTTTTTTAAGGGGGATGTTTCTGTGAAGGTGCATAAGTATGCGGCTTTTTTCTTATTATGCCTATTATTATTAAATTCACTTATTCTAACTGATTCTGCTGCTGCGAATATATCCACAGATGCTCAAAAGATGGATGCTGTATTAGTGGTAGATGTCAGTAATTCTATGAAGGACAGTGACAAAAACAAAATCAGTAATGAGGCAATGAAGATGTTCATTGACATGCTTTCAAAAAATGGGGATAAGGTCGGAATGGTCGCCTATACAGACCAAATTATTCGGGAAAAAGCCTTAATGAAGATTGGATCAGATGCTGATAAAAATGATTTTAAGAAATACATAGATACATTATCCCTTGGCGCTTATACAGATATTGCCGTTGGTGTCAGTGAAGCGGTTAAAATCCTTGATGCTGGCAAGGAAACTGACCATACACCTCTAATCATTTTATTAACAGATGGCAATAACTATTTAAATCCAAATTCGGATAGAACAGAAGAGCTGTCTGGCAAGGAACTGGATGAAGCGATTAGGAAATCAAAGTCAGAAGGATATCCTATCTACACAATTGGTTTAAATGCAGACGGAACCTTAAATAAAATGATATTAGAAAAGCTGTCTGGAGAAACAGGCGGGAAATTTTTTACTACTACAACGGCAGATGACCTTCCAAGAATATTGAGTGAGATATTTGCAAACCATCTCAAGTTAAAAGTAATACCTATTACAAATTTAACAGGAAATGGCCAATTTCAAGACGTGAATATCGAGATTCCAAACAACAGTGTAATGGAAGCAAACATTTCAATTACATCTGGGAATCCGATTGAAGCAAAATTATTTTCACCAGATGGAAAGGAAGTAGAAATCCCATCAATTGATGTTTACTATTCAAAGTCAAAAGCCTATTCACTAATTAAATTAATTAAACCAGAGTCTGGGAACTGGAAGGTACAAATTAAAGGCGTACAAAAAGATAAAATTGATATCAATATGGTTTTTAATTATGATTTAGGGCTTCGTCTAGAGGAGCCTGCGACATCGAACTATAAAAAGGGTGACATGATAGAAATTCTGTCATTTCTTGAATCAAATGGACAGAAGGTGAATAGTCCTGAATTGTATCAATCGATGAACGCAAAACTGATTGTTAGCGATACAGCATCGAATACGATAAGCGAGCTTTCTCTTACTAATGATGGAAAAAGCTTTCATGGAGAATTTACCATTCCAGAGGATAAAAAATATGAATTAAAAGTTGTAGCTGAAGATAATAGTTTTTACCGTGAAACAGATCCGATTATCATCGATGCCAGTGTAATGGCTGCTGCTGCTTCTGCTGCACCTGAAAAAGTGGAAAATAAAAAGGATTTCCCATGGTTATTGTACGTAATGATTGGAATAGGCTTAATCTTCTTAGCAGCGCTTGCATTCTATATTCTTTCTTTTATAAAAAAAGCAAATAAAGGGTTTATCGACCAGATTGTTGTTGAAATTCGAGATGAAGATACAGGAGAGAAAACAACACCACAATATCGTAAATTAAATACATTTAAAGGGAAGATTAAACTTCACCAGCTTCTCCAGCTTGCACCAGAATTGATAGAAACTGAATCGGTCATTCTTGTGCCAGGCAAAAATGACACGCTCACTCTATTTAATAAAGGGGAAGTGATCATCGAAAAAGCTGGCCGGGCAGTAGATGCATCAAAAGGAATAACGATTAAGAAGAATGATAGGCTGAAAGCTAAACTGAATAAAGTGAACAAATCGATTTCTCTTGATTATCTCATATAGGGGGTATACGGCATGAAAGCAACAGTTAGAGAGCATATCCAGCAGTTAGACGTATCTTTGGGCGGTGGAATCGTAAGTGAAAAAATCCGTGTGGATACGATCGATAATCCAATGCTTGTCATTGGCCTTGGCGGCACGGGGATAGATGCTCTTCTCCGTTTAAAATACCAAGTGAATAGAAGGTTTAAGCTTCCGGCTGATCCAATCTCCAAAAAGAAAAAGGAGAAGCCAAATAACATTGAGTACCTTGCTTTTGAAACGAATGAACAGGATCGGTTTAAAAAATATAAAGGAATTGGACTTGACCCTGTAACCGAATTTGTCCTTCTCTCTAATCCTGAAATTGGAAGTCTATTGCAAAATCGGAGCACACTTCCTCCGTATATTACAGATTGGCTTTCACCAGAGCTTTTGATTACAGATGGAATTAGTGGGGCATCAGGGGTTAGACAGGCGGGACGATTATTATTATTCACAAAAATTAATCAAGTCGTGCAAACAATCGAAAAGAAAATAAAGGTATTATCTGAAGGGACAAATAAACGGTTGTCCGTGTTCATCTTAACGGGTATCTCTGGGGGTACAGGTTCTGGATGCTTCCTAGATATTTCCTATATTATTCGCGGCATTATGGAGAAGGAACACGGCTCAGCAGGTGTTGATAAAGTGAGTATTCTCGGGTACTTATTTACACCAGATGTCAATTTATCTAATAAAAGCTTAAATACGCACACAAGTGAATACATCAAGAAAAATGGGTTTGCAGCTTTAAAAGAGCTTGATTATTGGATGAATGTGGATGAGCGGAATGAGCGTTTTAAACAGCAGTATGGAAATATCCTGACTGTTAATTCACCAATGCCGCCATATAATCTGTGTCATCTCATTTCTGCGACGAATCTCGACGGAAAACTGCTGGAAAATGCATATGACTACACAATGAATGTAACAGCTGAAAATATTACAAACTTTATGGCAAATGAAGATAAGCAGTCGGGAGAAGAATTTGCCATTCACGATTATATCAGCAATATTGGCACGAATATCAAGCAGATGCATAAAGCATATGCAGCAAACTATTCCTACAACATTCTTGGGGCATCATCTGCGATTTTGCCTGTTGAAGAAATGACTACCTACTTAGCGTTTAAAGTATTTAAAAAGATGGAAAAAATGTTTCCTGCTTCACCTACTCAAGAGGAAGTTGAGACGTTTGCGAATAGGATGGGGCTTGATATTGATTCTGTACATAGAAAGTTCAATTCACTTGTTCCTGAACCGATTCCGGGCTATGAAAATAGCGACCGCTTAAACTTTAGCAATGTAATTAAGCAGCAAACAATCAGTTTAGATCAAGAACTTGATCAAGGGTATCTTTCAAAGGCAAGGGAAAACTATATTAAGTTGAAAAAGCAATATCCTGCAGAGCTGCTTGAAAATTTTAAGGAACAAATTAAACGTTTATTTTTAAATCCAGAGCAGGGTCCATTTTTTGTTTCCCGCTTAATTTTCACAGCTAAAGGAAATAGTTTATTAAATTTAATAAAGTCCTATATTGAATTTTTGCAAGAACAGGTATATCGAAAACCAATGGAAATAAACGATATGGCCCAGCATGGAGCAGAAAGACTTGCCGATGCAAAAAGTGCGCTATTTTCAAAGGATAAAAAGAAAAACGCCTACATATCGACTAAAATTGATGAATATCACCTTCGTGCAGATAAAGAGTGCATGGAGCATATGATTGATTTTTATCAGGATGTCCACACGATGATTAATGAAGAAAATAATAAAATGTACGCTGTTGTAACGGAGATATTAAATACATTAAATGCGATTTTTGAAAAAAATGGGGATATCTTAATTCGTGGCGAAGAAACTCAGGATGGGATTGGGAACAAAACCTATTATTGGAATGTAGTAAGTATTCCTGACATGGCTGAAAAAATAACCGAAATTATGGAAACAAAAGATGGAAATGATATGATTGCAGATTTTACAAAAGATCTGCTAGATCAATCAAATCGTTGGGTAAAAGAACAGGATTTAGATATTGTCAGTTCGATTTCTGAATTCCTCTCTGAAAAGTTTGGTGATTTAATTACGAAATCGATGGAAGATTTTCTCGTGATGAAATACGGAGAAGAAGAATCGATTGAACATATTATCGAACGAAAAATTGCAAAATTGCTTAATGATGAAGCTGTTCCTGTTTTTCATTTAAACAACAGTGTAGGGAATCTTGTGTTTCCTTCTTGGGGGTTTGTCTCGGTCCCTCATAAAGCACCAAATATTTTAAAGGGAATAAAGGATTTCCAGAGAACATCAGTAAGTGGTGCTCGCTTCACAGTCAAGGAAAGTGAGGTAAAGAACCGGATTTTCTGGTTGAACACGAAAAATGGTATACCATTATTTGTCTATACACCTCTTACTAGTTATGAACAAAGCTATGAACGCACGATATTCGAACAAGAAGGGGTAGGCCGCCACCTTTCTCAATCGGAAAAAGATAATTGGGCATACCTTCCATCGCCTATTCCAGAAATGTCATGGGGAGACATTTATGAAAATGCTAGACTTAAAGATTACAACCGCCGTATAAGAGAATTATTTGCTAAAGCAATAGAATTCGGTGTAATCAAGGATAAGGGCGAGTATGCCAATACAAATAATAAATTTGAAGTCATTCTTTCTGGAGAATTTAATCTTTCGGAAATTCTAAACCGTTACCAAATGGAACATCATTCAGATAAACCTAATTTAGGTGAAGTGAAAAAGTGTATCGGTGAACTTCGCAGGCTTTTAACAGAGCAGCTTCCTGTTGTTTCCAAGAGAGATATTTTTGGCAGCAGTAATAAAAATTTGGCGATTGAAAATTTTATTCGTACACCAAACCTCATCCATTATGTTAAAGAAGAAGTTCTAAAATATGAATCGATTCAGGAAGTATTGTATGAACTCGAAGCTTCACTTAAATCGTTTCAGGATGAAGCTGTGAATATCGAGAAGTTTATTGAAGTTTTATATACAGGCACCATTACGAAAAAAGGTGCTGTTTATGTCTATGATCACGATGTAGAAGAAGAGAGCTGGGAGCCTTTCCTTAACTTAACGAAGGTCAATAAGTTTATTGAATTTGAGCTTTACCAAGTCTACCGTTCGCTAAATGAAAAGCGCAAAGTGATTATTGATAAGAAAGCGGATCGAAGAAATACGAATTTGTCGATGAGTGATGATACCGGGGTATTAACAAGTAGATTAGAAGCATTAAGTGATGCAGCCTTGGAAGCTAAATCGACATTAGAATATGATCGAAAAGAATTCGTCAACGGAGAAGAATTGTATACATTTTATAAACAAATTCTTGAAAAGGTAAATAGTCTAATTAAGGTGATTAGATAAACCTTTAAGGGGCCAAAATGGAATGCAAAAGTTATTAGAAAAAATCATCGAAGATTATATTCTAAAGGCTGAAAACAGCCATCTTGGTAAAGAGGGGAGACGGCTGATCAGTAATCCAATCATTTACCTATTTATTGGTGATCAGTCTCTGCCTGCTCTAAAGGCTGTCTATGAACTAAATCAAAAAAAGTGGGCTAACCATGACGGAATTTTGTATTTTCACGTCTATTTGAAAGAAACATGGACAGAAGCAAATGTTATTTCATTTAAAGCTTCTGAAAATGATGCAACAGGAAAAAGAAGTAGGCCTTCATTATATGAAGCCTTTTATCAAGATGAGCAAAAGCTGGTTGATTATAACCAGCTTTTGCGCCAATTAAATGTCCGTTTTGCAGAACTAGGGAATAAATTTGCTTCCTTTCAAAAGATTAATATCTCTGTTATTACTGAGATAAATGATCCACTTACAGTTATTTTATCTGAGTTAACTATTTTACTTGAACACTCCTTAAGGGATTTATTCACGATGACCTACCTAGATGCTTTCTGTTTACTGGAAGAAAGAACAGCAGACGAAGGCACCTCGGTGCTAGGCTTGAGTTTTCTTCGGGAATTAAAGAATATGCAAGAACAGCAATATTCCTTTTCAAAAGAGATTCTTGTTACTAAAGATAGGATTCGAATCCCTGTTACTAGAAAGGGACCACTATTTGACCTTGTGTATCTGCTAAGTGATAAAGACGAACGTGGGATGTTTACAGAAAATAGCATAGGCAAGATTGCAGAAATTATTTCTGCGATTAACCTAATTAAAAATAAAAAGGTAAATGAAAATGAACATTTTCCCGGAAATGAAATGTACAATAATGTCCATTTCTCGAAAAATATTCAAAATGATGAACGGATACCTGCATTTGTTACTGCTGGATTTTCAAAAGTCTGCCGTCCAAATGAAGCGATTGTTATTAATGTCCTATATTATTTTTATACATATTTAAAAGCTGTTATCGGTGATCGTGCCAGTAATATAGAGCATCAAAAAGTAATTAAATTACTTGAATTAGATAACGCCTCTATTCATAATAGAGTCTCTTCTTTTTTTCCTCCTATGGAAATAATAGAAGAGATGCTTGGTTTAATGCCTTCTGATTATATGTATCATCAGTTGGAAAATCAAACCTTAAGAGAAGCAGAAGAATTATTGTTTGGGAACTCAGCTAAAGTGTTTTTTCAAGAAAATCTGCTGAACCCATTTTCTGAAAATATGAAGAGATACTATTCAAAACGACCGCTAAAAAAGCTGCTTCAAAAGCGAGTGGAAGAAAACTCTACTTATGGAGCTTATTGCGCTTTTCGATGGACGGATGAACCATTTGTCCAATATCTGCTCCGGCTTCGTTCTGAGTATGCCCATCAATTTGAGTTATTTGAAGAAGAGTTAAACGCTATTTACAGTGAATACGGAGGTCAGCAGAATTTCCGAAAAACACCTTTTTCCAAGAAGCGGACAACAAGGAATTTCATCTCTCATTTACTTAATAGAATCTACCAGCTTAAGTGTAAAAGTGTACTAGTAAACGCAAAGCTTGAGCTGGTCAATTACTATATTTTGATTCTAGAAGAATGTCATGAAGAGTATAAAGGACAAATTGAAGTTCTAAATAGCTTGGAAACAAATTTGTACCGCATGAAGGCTGAAGTGACTTCAGGTTATCAAAATAAGATTAACCAAAATATTCCTGAGTATTATGAGAGGATGGTTAAATCCATTCTTCAAGATTTAGAGGAAAGACGCTCAACAGAATTTTACTTTGAAGAAAAGAATTTGGCAAACTATTCCCTCCTTCTTAACCAGGGGCAGTTTGCGAATCGAGTAACAGAAATGTGCCAAAGGCTCATATTCGAATCAGGAAAGCTAGATCAAACGTTCGAACAGGAAATATTAGCAAGGGGAAATGTAATGGTTGATTATGGTGATCCGCAGGTTATGACAAAGGAAGAGCTATTTAATGAACTATACCAGCTGCTAGAAAAGGATTCCGCATGCCATATTCATTTATTAGAGTATACACAGAAACATAAGTATGAAGAGAAGTATTACCTTGGTGATTTTCAGAGCAGCTTTATTCAATATGTTTTAGGAATAGACAAGGATAATCGCCCTTACCGCCTCGGCTGTATACATGAGAATAGAGCAAGCGGGATTGAAAAGCTGAGTTTAATGGGTGGGTTTGCTATCGAGGACTTGAGATTTTATCAAAACACGATTCGATATTATGAAAAGTATCAAGAAAGTGGATATGAGTTCCACCCTGAACCGAATTCCATATCAACTTGATTGAAAGGGGTCACTTGATGAAGGTAAGGAATTTTAATTTTCTTCTCTTTATTTTAACGGCTATTGGAGGAGTAATTGGTGCATTTACTGGAGAGGCTTTACTTTCCGAATATAAAGGGGAGCTTCCTAATAGCATTTTAGTAGGGCTATATTTCGGTCAGTTAGGACTATGGATTGGCTTACTGGCATTCATTGCAGAAAAATTGAATCCTAGATTAAATGGTTTACGCTGGGCTTCATCCTATGCGTCTTTTTCATTGAAATTGCTTGTCCCAGTTATGGTGATTCTCCCATTTATTGCAGGCTGCCTGTTTCAATTTATCTATGAATTAGATGCATTGGATACGAAGTCCCCTGAAGATATTATTCTAATCGTGGATATTTCTGAAAGTATGCTAGAAACGGATCCGGAAAATAAAACAATTGCTGCTGTTAAAGAGTTTTTAATGAAAGTAGATGGGAATCAGAGAAGTGCACTTTTAGTCTTTAATGATCAAACAAAGATGCTTCAATCATTTACTTTTTTGAAAAATAATAATGAGAAAAAACAGGCTGGAGATGAATTTGAAAGCTCAATCCGTTTTCAAGGCGGAACAGATATCGGACTCGCTCTTTCTGATGCAATGGAATATCTTAACCGTGTAAATGATGACAGACTGACAATGGCTGTTCTTTTATCAGATGGGTTTAGTGAAATGAATGTCTCTCGTTCTGTAAAACCATACCAAGATAAACAGATTGTCATTAACACAGTTGGCTTAAGCCAGAAACAAAATGAAGGTGCAGATCTATTAAGTGATATTTCGGAACGAACAGGGGGGGCTTATTATAGCGTCGATGATGCGAGTAAGCTTTCCAGCGCTTTTCAGGATATCCAAAAGGATACACAAGATAGGCTCTTAATTGGTGAACGTCAAGGTTCTGCCCAATACATGCTTCTATATAAATTCCTTAGAATCCTATTTATTTCTTTAATTGGAGGGGGATTAGGTTTAGCGCTCGGGATGATGTTTGATAACCGTTTCTTAGCACAAAGCTTTGCTATTGGCGGTTTAACAGCAGGAATAATTGCGGGTTTGATTTTAGAATGGGGATTCGGAAGTCTTTTCTTAAAGGGATTTTATATTAGGCTTTGGAGTGATATCATCCTTGCAGTTATAGTAAGTTTGTTCTCAGCTGTCGTCCCGTATAGAATGTACAATGCTGAAAATGGAACGAACAGGACGAATGTTAGTTTGTATAACCGAAAAACATTTGCTGAATCTGATAAGAAAAATACAAGCAAAACTTTTTATTAAGGAGTTTTAAACATGAATTGGAGTTATGCAGAGTCCAATCAGTGGATTAAAGATCCAAAGATAAGAATGCAAGATCATGCCGTCATCCTTTCTTGGCAATGGCCAAAGAATATAGAATTTGTTTATATTTGTAAATCAGCAGAAGAGGAGGGGCTTTCCTTTGGTGAGGAAAGCTCTATTCCTATGAAGCTCTATACAAGAGAAGAATATAAATCAAATGCTGGTTACAAGGATACTGTTGACTCTATAGGGAAAATTGTTTATAAAATCTACCCGGCCATTCATGAAGATGGGAATATAGTTATTCTTAATCAGGATAATCAGCACAATGAAATAACCATTAAAGCACAGAAAGCGAAGATTTATTATTCGATAAAGTATAAAAAGGGATGGTTCAGCCCCAAAAAGACGGTGAAAATCACCATTAAATCTGAAATATTCATACCAAAAGAAACCTTATGCTACGTCAAAAAAAAGGATAGTCATCCTACAAGTACAATCGATGGGTCCATTTATCATTTTGTAAATGACTTTCAGCCAGGTCAAACCTCTCTGCCGGAAATTCAAGTAAATAAGGATGACTATATTCGTCTCTTTTTTACTGATGGAAAACAGTATGGTGATTTATATGAACTCATTCCAGAATAGGAGGATGTATGATGATCAGCATGTTTAAGAACTTGTTTAAGAAAGAAGAAGTCAAAGTAAAGCCGCCATTTTATGATATCGTCTGTCCTTATTGCTTCGAAAAATATCAGCCAGAAGATGTAGTATTCCGGGCTGCGCATCATCTGGAAGATGATGAAAATTATGCACTTCAGGAAGATGAAGAGCTGAATAAATATCGGGCAAAATTTGGGATGGACTCTGTACCAGAGATGGAAGCGGTGCTCCATCCAAAATACATTCATGATGATGATAAAATGTATGCCGACGGTGTACTCGTTGCCATTACAGATTCACATGGGATAGTTACGAGAAAGCGCCTTTGCCCTAGCTGCCATAATGAACTGCCTATTAATGCTGGTAAGGTGCCAAGCAATATTATTTCGATTGTAGGAGCATCCTCGGTAGGTAAATCAGTATACATGACTTCCTTAATTCATACCCTTCAAAATACGACTGCTTATAATTTTAATGCAGCCTGTATGCCATTAAATGCAGATGTCAGCCGTAAATTCAAAGAAAAATATGAAGATCCAATTTTTGAAAATGGCAGAATGCTGCAATCTACGAGATTAGAGCTGCAGGAGCCCTATATTTTTCAATTAATCTTTAAAAATGAAAAGCAGGCACCGCTCACTTTAGTCTTTTTTGATGTTCCAGGTGAAGGAATGGTTGATCAGGATTTTCTATCTATCTTTGCCTCCCACATTAAAAATTCAGCAGGGATTTTATTCCTTGTTGATCCATTGCAGATTAAGTCGATCCGGGAACGAATGCTCATTCATTTAGACAATCGTGGAGATTTATCTGAGCGATATGCTGAGCCACGAGATGTGATTCTAAATTTGTTTGAGAATTTTATTGGTCATCAGGATAAAGGAAAAACGGCTATTCCGACAGCTGTTATTATTACAAAGAGTGATTTATTAACCACACTTGCTGAAGAAGATGGTGCCTATATTCAGCCGAACAGTAATTTGTTTAATAACTATGTACATACAGGCGCGTTAAATTTAATAGAGTTTGAGAATATTAATGGAGAAGTTAGAAGGCTTATCGAGAAGATTGATCGCCCATTTAAAGATGCTTTAGATGTTTACTTCACAAACACAGCCTTTTTTGCTGTATCAGCACTAGGTACGAATCCAGTAAATAAGGAAATATCTGGAGTAGTAAATCCGATTCGTGTCGATGAACCAGTCATATGGCTATTGAACCAGCTAGGCTATATTGAAGGAAAGGAATACTAGGCGATGGTACAAATTCAGCAGCATATGTACACAAGGGAGAGGGAAGGAATCTTTACGACCACTCCTGGATACGATACGATTGCTAAATCGAAAGGGCTCGAAAACAATTTTATTAAAAAGGTGATTCACCCTCTCAGTTCTTATTATCCTCCTAAAGAACTTTTAAATAGCGGGGAAAGAGATGAAGGAAAGTATCCAAAATCAAAGCTTATTATGGTTACTGAAACAGGGGAATTGATTTTTGGACAAAGTGTATATAAAGAATCGGACTATACAGGAGAGAGGGAAACCTTCTTTTCCCATAATATGATTGTCCCTAAAGAAAGAGCAAAGGAGTATCTTTATTCCGCCGATACAGTTTTTGGGAGTCTTCCTTTCCGTACAGGCTATGAACTTACAAACGGGAGCCAGTTGGAAGAGTTAGATCATTTGCCTTTTGTAAATGGGGATTTCAAACCGTTGAAGGCTGTTTTGAACGATAGTCATATTTCGTCTGATCAATTTATGCAGTTGGTATTTGCGCTGCTTTCTTCATTAACAACGAAGAAAAAAGTGTATGTGTCCTTACCTAGAGATATCATTTCGGCAACTGAATCTGCTTTTGATTTAACTTATTATTTATTCCAATGTATTCCACATGAACTAAGGAAATATTTTGGGTTTATTTCCTATGCTGCCGAACCCCAAAGTAAAAAGAATATTAACCTCATGTTTGTTGAAAAGGGAAGCATTCGTCCAAATGACAGTTTAATAAGCAAGGACTACGTTTTTGACTTTGCTTTTAATCATTTTATCAATGCGAACGAAAATATAAATCATCATCCTTTCATTGAGTTTGTATATAGAAATTTACAGCAAACTCCTTCAAAGCTAGCAGATTTTTATACGTTTGCGAAAACATCATTATGTGATCATAAAAGCCCTTCACTCCAGTCTTATAATGATTTAGTCGCCTTTTATTCTATTAAAGAAGGAACCTATAACCATTTAAACAATAAGCAGTCATCCCTATATAAAAGTTTTCGTTCATTTTTAACGAGTGATAATATCACGCAAAAAACAGAGTTATATCATGTTTTAGTGAATCTAGTAAATGATGATGCTGCAAAAATCTCTAGGAATGCATTGCCTGAAGACGAAACAATCGTCGAGATTTTACAGATAGCCTCCTTATTTGCTCAAAAAGATCTTGGTAAAATCAATCAGTATTTAATTTTGGCATTATACTATGGAGCAAATGATTCAAATTATTTAAATCAAGTTTATAAACATATAAAGGGATACCCTCTGCTATTTAAAAATGTGAATGCTGCCATCTTGAAAAACCAAAAATTAGTGCCAGTTATACTAGAAGCTTATGTGAAAATGCGATTGAATCGCATGGCAACATTAAAAGAGGTAACAGGAGAAATTAAATTTTGGCTGGATCAGCATCCAGAGGTATTTGATAACCAAGTAATTAATGGTCTGTCTAAAGAAAGGCTTGTCTTAGTTTTTCAAAAGGAAAGCAATCAATTAAGAGCCTTTCAAGAGGTGCAGAAACATTTAAGTGGAACCAGAAGTCTAGCAGATAGAATTCAGTGGTTTAAAAAGAATATGATAACTGATCTGTCTTTAGAAGTGATGGGCAGCTTAAAGATGGAATTACTAAGTCCAGAGGAATTTGACCAAGCTGCTGTCATAGTCAATAATATCCCAAGGGAATTTATGAATGCTGAGATTAAGCAAAAGATCGAACTTATTAATATAGTTCATGACATTATGGAGAAAAGGTATCTCTCTAATCCAGAACGTTATTTTCAGTACTCCCATTTCGACAAACTTCAAGCAATCGTTATAAAGTTAATACCAACGAGCCATTTAGAAGAGCAAACGGAAAGGATTGCTTTATGTTTTTATAACAAAGGCCACAGAAAAGATACTATCTATCACTATGATGAAATGTTTTCATTTGTAGATTCAAATGGCGGCATGGAAGAAATGAGAGTCTTTTTACAGCGTTTTATCAGAATGTGGGGAGGTTTCCAGGTAAGTGATCCTGCTTTCAAAAATTCTGTCCAGCGTTATTTGAACACGCATGCAAAGGTGATTTTTGGTGATAAAAGAGTCGAAAAAAGATGGGAAGCTATTCATCCAATAATCAAAAAGGCAATGGAGGAGGTTAAATTTCAGCAGCTTAGCGCTTTAGGTAAATATATTTATAAAAACAAAAAAACGGTGATATCCAGTTTGATCATTTTGATCAGCTTGGTCATTCTTGGAGGAACAGGCGGACTTGTCTATAAGCAGATAATGGATGAAAAGGCAGCGGAGGCTCTTGCTATTCAAAAGAAAAAGGAAGAAGCAGAGAAGAAAAGAGCAGCAGAAGAAAGAGTAAAAGCCGAGCGTGCAGAAGCAGAACGAGCAGCTAAAACCATGACACTTCAGGCAACTGGGATGACATACAAGGATGTTAATAATGATGGGGAAATTTCTAATTCAGATGAATTAATTATAGTGATTTCAAATGAAATAGACATGACAAAACTCCCTACTCTTGAGCAATTGGATATAAATTATAAGGAAGAGAAAATAGAAATCAACAATGTATCGGAAGCAGATATAGTAGTAGAACCAAATGCAGCAAGTGTGAATGTAAAGATTACTGATAACAATGTAGCTTATATCCTTCCAATAGCAGAGAAGGTAATTAGTGAGGCAAACGAACAGAATGAATCATCGGAAATATGAGTGTATCTAATGAGCTTTTATAAACGATTGCTATTGAGAAAAATCAATTAGAGGCACGATGAAGAAACTCCTCTAAAGTTGCCTTTTTCCCATCAGTGCTATATTCTGTGGCTTTTTCACGCACTTGCTCTTTTATAGTAGGAATATTCGTTGCCGATGCATCTTTAACTGAGGTCAGCTTCGCGATTTCCGTTCCGTTCCGTTTCGTGTAATAATAATAACCTCTTGTGCCGCATGCATTAAGTACTTACCAAAATTATTTTGTATTCTGTTGAGTTAATAATCATATCGACACCCTCCACGAATTAGCTAAAATAGCTATTTTAGTTAATCTGATTTTATGAACGTTTAATATGAATGTCAAATTGAAAGGATAACATACGGAAGAGCCAGACTTAAACAGAGTCTGGCTCTTTTTGTTGCTTTTTCATCCTCAGGAGGAGTGTGCAGAATGATTTATTCGATCAGGCCGAGACGGAATGCGGAGGCGACGACTTGAGTGCGGTTTTTGGCATTTAGTTTTGTCATAAGGCTGCTAATATAGTCTCTGACGGTATGTTCACTCAAATGCAGTAATTCTCCCATTTTTTTGTTGTCATATCCTTCGGTAAGCAGGTCTAGGATCATTGTTTCTCGTTCAGTCAATCGAATCTCTGCTACTCTGCTTACCTCATCGTTATTTCTTGCAAGGTATAGTCCAATCCGTTTTCCGGCTTGTTCGAGTAAGACTAACTCTTCTTTCGAACAATCAAATTCTTCCCCTAACTGATCAAATGTTAGCCAGCCTAATAATTGCTGCTGATTAAATACGGGAACAAAAATAACGGAAGAGAGATTGAACAGTTTGATATGTTCCTCACTTACAAAATTATGAGGATTTTTTAGAAATATAGGTCCCCTAGTATTAAAAAAGGTATTCTGTTTATTAAGCTGCCCTCTCATACTCTGAACCTTTGTTAGTTCAGATCCAATGACCCCATAAAACTGATTGGACCAAGGAATATATGCGTAAAATACACATCTTCTATAGTGGAGGATATCCTCGCATTTTTTTAGAATATGTGCAAGGTTATTAACACCTGAAGTACTGATTAAGATCTGGTTTAATTGATCTAGCAAATATAGTCTTCTAAGTTCCTCGTTTTCCTCTGCATTTCTAGAAACAGGACTCTCTGTTTCAGAATCCATCCATTTGTTATAGCTATAGAGAAGGTGAGAAAAAATGGATAATAAAAACAATAAAATGGGAATGTTGCGGCTATGTTGTTTTAAATTCGCCATTAATGTAAGGATCGATTTTTCAAAAAATAAGTGAAAAAAATGGAATATCCGTGTATCCAATATAGTTATTTGTGATTGCAGCCAAGTATCTAAATGCTCCTTGTAATGATTGCTGATCTCTTCAATATCTGGATGAGACAAAAAATGTATAAATGAGTCTAATAGTGTACCAACTTTTATCCGCTCTTCTTCAGTTATAGCAGGATCAAGATTTATATATATCGTAATATTTTCTCTAATTTGCTTGCTATGACTTTTAATAAAGATAATGAATTGTTCAAAATCTATTTCTTCATATGCATTGGATTGAGGCTTCATACGAATTCATTCTCCTTAAAACAATTTAACCCTATGAATGAAGGATCATCCTCTACGTATTATACAGCATGATGTAGGATAGTAATTCATACAAGGAGTAGTAAAATTGAATTATAACAAATAGTTAATCTTTTCAAAACAATAAACAGTATTTGCACGTTGTAAACAAAAAAAGCTTAACTAAATATGTATTTAGCAAGCATGGATGGAACAAATATGATATGAAGGAATAGGTGATTAATATGAGATTGGATAACAAGGTAGCTATTATTACAGGCGGAGCAAGTGGAATCGGAGAGGCAACGGTTCGTTTATTTGCTGAAGAAGGGGCAAAAGTAGTCATTGCCGATTTTTCTGACCGTGGACAAGCGATTTCAGAAGAACTAAATGCAAATGGGTATGATACATTTTTTGTAAAAACAGATGTAACTAAGGAAGACGAAGTAAAACATATGATTTCTGCAGCTGTAGACAAATACGGAAAGCTTGATATTATGTATGCGAATGCAGGGATTGCCAATGATGCAATTGCTCATGAGCTATCTTATGAGCAGTGGAAGAGAACAATTGACATTAATCTGTCAGGTGTATTTCTTTCTGATAAATACGCGATTGAACAAATGCTTAAACAAGGGACAGGCGGTGCGATTGTTAACGCTGGATCTATCCATAGTCATGTGAGCTTACCAAATGTAACTGCCTATTCAGCTGCAAAGGGCGGGGTAAAGCTTTTAACGCAGAATTTGAGTGCAGCTTATTCAAAGCATGGGATTCGAGTGAATGCTGTTTGTCCAGGCTATATTGATACACCGTTAATCAGCGAGGTGGATCCTAAAGTGAAAGAATATCTTGCTTCCCTGCATCCAATTGGCAGACTAGGCAGACCAGAAGAAATTGCCAAAGCCGTATTGTTCTTAGCTAGTGATGATGCCTCATTCGTAACTGGTGCTAGCTTACTAGTTGACGGTGGATATACGGTGCAATAACATTTTGACGGGAAAAGAATGAAATAGCGGCCTATTCTCCATGCGGGAATAGGCTTTTTGTCGAGGGATAAGGATACAGGAACCTTATCCTAGAAGCAACTTACTTGATTACATAAATAGGAAGGAATAAAATATATAAATCTTCTTCTATAATGAATGTTGAAATAGAAGAGCAAGATATATATGGAAAGGGGACGTTTATATTGTCACAGTCATTAAAAGGAAAAGTAGCGATTGTAACAGGATCTGGCAGAGGGATCGGCCGAGCAATAGCGACTGCGTTAGCTAAAGAAGGAGTTAATGTTGGGTTGCTTGCAAGAACGGAAGATGCTTTGAAAGAGGCAGCAGCTGAAGTTCAAGAATTAGGTGTTAATGCGGCATACGCAGCTGTCGATGTTTCATCAATGGATCAGGTTGAAGAAGCAGTTAAACAATTGACAAGCGAGCTTGGTACAGCTGATATTCTCGTAAATAATGCGGGAACTGGGAAATTTGCGTCTCTATTAGATATGGATCCAGAAGAATGGAAGAGAACGATTGATGTTAATTTAATGGGTCCATATTATGTAACACGTGCGGTTCTTCCTCAATTAATTGAAAAAAATGGTGGGGACATTATTAATATTTCTTCTACTAATGGGTTAAATGGGGCAGCTACATCAAGTGCATATAGTGCATCAAAATTTGGGCTGATTGGTTTAACTGAATCGTTGGCACAAGAAGTCCGCAGAAATAACATCCGTGTAACTGCATTGGCTCCAAGCACGGTAGCAACAGAGCTTGCAGTTCAAAGCAATTTAATCAATGGGAACGAAGAGAAGTATATGCAGCCTGAAGACATAGCTGAATTTGTTGTGTCACAATTAAAATTACATCCGCGAATTTATGTGAAGGCTGCAACACTTATTGGAACAAATCCATTTTAATAGAACATTTTAAAATTAAAAGACGAAAGCAAAAAGCAGTGCATTTTGGTATTCACTGCTTTTTACTTTTAAAGATGTTTAATCCCAAATTTATAAGCCTAGATATACTATTTTTTAAAAAGAGTATAAGAAATCGGACGTACGGCAGTGGGAGAGATAGTGTTAATGGTTCTACTTCTTTATCTAGTTTTCAATGTATTTTTCTTACTTAAAAATACATTCTGGGCTGCCATAATGCCTGCGCCAGGTTCAAACGAATAGTTAAAATCCTGCAATCCAGCCTCCATTAAAGAAATAGCTTCAAGAACATTACTCGGGAAGCAATAGCCCATATGGCCAAATCTAAAGACTTTTTCCTGTAAATGACCTAGTCCCCCAGCAAAATCTAGATGGTATTCTTTTTTCAAGTGTCCTAGAAAATCACTAAGATCCAATCCTTCTGGAGTTAGAATTGTTGTAATGGTTGGTGAAGCGAATTCGTCGCTAGTAAGAAGTCCTAAGTTTAAAGATCTCATTGCTGCTCGGACCATATCCCTCATTAGAGCATGCCGAGCAACCGTTTGGTCAAACCCCTCTTCCTCAATTAAGTCACAAACAGCAGCTAGTCCGTATATTAGCGTAATAGCTGGTGTATTAGGTGTCATTCCTTTCTCTGCCCAATTGCGGTAGCTTAATAGGTTTAGATAATATGAAGGAGTCTTATTTTCCTCAATCGCTGTCCATGCTTTTTCACTGACACTAACAAGGGAAAGACCAGGTGGGAGCATCATTGCTTTTTGTGAGCCAGTTACTAAAATATCAATACCCCACTCATCCATTTCTGCTAGTGTACCGCCGATACAACTGACTCCGTCTACAATAAATAATGCATCAGTATGCGCGTGAACAACCTTTGCTATTTTGTCTATCGGATTGAGAACACCAGTAGATGTTTCGTTGTATGTAACGAAGACAGCCTTTATATTATTTAAAGGCTTGAGGAATTCTGTAAGCATCTCTTCTGTACAAGCCTCTCCCCATTCAATCGCTAGCTTATGTACATTGAAATTATATTTTTCACATATTCCTACAAAATAGTCACCAAATGCCCCGATAGTAATAACGACCACATCTTCTCCTGGTGAAACAATATTGACTGCTGCTGCCTCTAGTGCTGCAGTTCCACCAGATGGTAAAAGTAAAATATCTTGCTTCGTCCCAAACAATGGCTTCACTCGTTTGTTTATCTCACGATATAGTTCTACGAAATCACCACTGCGGTGGCTGTAAATATCTTGTGCCATTGCTAATTGTACTTTTTTAGGTATTGGTGTAGGTCCTGGGTGTCGTAAAATATTTGTATACATTTCCATAGCCTCCCTTTTTGTTAAATTATTTATATCTAACTATAAAAAAAACATTTTGTCTAATTATTCTTACTTTTAAAACAGAAGGGTAATGGGATATAGTTTTCATATAGTTTATAGCATTATATATTTAGGAGTATTCTATGAAATTGAATAAAAGTGGATTGGAATATGTAAAATCCTTAATTCTTGTTGATATGCCGCCTAAATCCTTATCGGCAAATAAGGATGATTGGGTGGAAGGGCCATTAGATGATATTGCTTCAATTTATAATACGTATTTACGTAATTCAAGCGGTCTAGAGGACTATAAAGATAAACCAATCATTCTCTATTGCAACACAGGAAATAGAAGTGGAAAGGCAGCAGAAATACTAGCAAACAACGGGTTTACGGATGTAACAAATGCGCAAGGTGTTAAAGAATACGAGTATGATTTAGTGCATTACAAGGAGGTTAGAGGGGCAGCATTCCAAGAAATGATTGATGAAAATAAAGATCTTATTCTTGTAGACGTTAGACCAGAAAAGCAAGTTAAAGAAGAGGGTATGATTGAAGGGGCAATAAATGTGCCATTCGATGCTGTGAAGGAAAATCTTGATAAATTACCAAAAGAGAAGACAATTGCTTTATATTGCAATACAGGTACAAAGAGTTCAGAGGTTGCAATGCAATTGGAAGGTTTAGGATATGAAAATGTGATAAATGCTATTGAAGGTGTAAAGGAATACTCTTTCATATTAGTAAAATAGTATAGCCCACTTGCTACAGGTCTTTCCTATGGCAAGTGGGTTTTTTGGTCAAGCATCTAATTTAGAAGAGGTAGGCTTAGCTGCCTAATGATGTTAACCAATAGTTATTCAGCTTCAGAAACAAGGGTAAACCGCTCATTCATATGTTGAGGATTTTCAATTTCATCCAATACAGCAATAGCGTAATCAGCATAGCTTACATAGCTTTGGCCTGCATGATTTAAAATTAAATGATCCTTCCCTTTTTGATAGGACCCAGTTCTTTTACCTTCAGGGTTAAAGAACGCAGCTGGGCTAATGAAAGTCCATTGAATGGCGCTTGCATTTTGCAGGTCTTCTAAGTTTTTTCCTTGATTCGATGCTGTTGCAAAATATTCTTTTGGAAAATCAGGTGTATCCATTACGCGAGTCGTTTTTGCTTCGTCAACAAAAAGACTGCCTGCTCCGCCAACGACAATTAATCTTGTTTGTGGAGCATTTTTTAAGCATTCAATTAATTTTCTGCCAGCGTCTACATGCAGATGTTCTTGGCCTGGGGCTGCACCGTATGCATTAACAACAACGTCAAATTCCTTTAAATCGTCTGTTGTTATATCAAAAATATCTTTTTCCAATACAAGGTTAACGTGATTTTGAAGTTTCCCAGCATTCCTTACAATAGCTGTGACCTCATGATTACGTTCAAGAGCTTCCTTTAAAATTTGATTTCCAGCCTTCCCGCTTGCACCAATAATTCCAATCTTCATTTTATTCATCCTCCTTAGGTATAAGTTGTAATAATAACGATTACATGTAACAATATAAGTTACAACTAATACGTTTGTCAACAATAAATGTTAAAATGGATATATTAAGGTTGTTAATTATGTATACAATTACTTGTAACTATACATTTTACATGGTATATACTTTATAGATTATGGGAAAAAGGTGAAGGAAGGCGAATAAAATGTCTATTAGTAGTCGATTCTCTGTAGGAATTCATATACTATCTCTTTTAGAAATTAATAAAGATGGAGTGAATACATCAGAATTTATTGCAGGCAGTGTCAATACAAATCCTGTTGTTATAAGAAAAATCATGGGGATGCTTAAAAATGCCGGTTTGGTAAAAGTCCGTCCTGGTGTCGCAGGTGCAGAACTTGGGAAGGATATTTCAGAAATCACAATGCTTGATGTTTATAAGGCCGTTAATGTTGTACAGGAAAAAGAGCTATTTGGTGTTCACGCAAATCCAAATCCATCATGTCCAGTTGGGAAAAATATTCAAGAAACAATAAGCCCCATATTCTCTGCTGCCCAGCTCTCAATGGAGAAGGCACTCGATAACGTTACAATAATGGACGTTGTAAAAGAAATAATAGAGAAAGGACAAGGGACATGACCTTGTCCCATAATATGTGGGGGAAATAAATACGGGATAAACAGAAATCCATGCGATAGAGGAATGATGATTAGTGCATAATAATTCTTTCTATGACTAGGAACCTGCACCTTGGATCTATTTCCATTAACCTGAATCAGATAGATTCAGTTTTTTTATTTTGAGTTGGATCTTCTGTTATTAAAGAGGGAGTAGCCTTTTAGGCTTGTAGAGAGAATGTATAGTTGGACATAACATAATAGTATATTTGAAATACTCATAGTAATAATCTTGGTATTGCTGTTCTTTATGTATATTTTTGATTTGCTCAAGAGGTTATAAAGAAGCAGTTCTCTTTTAATACTTTAATAAAAAATTGTAACACAACATTTTAGATGAACAGAACAAAAAAATAGATTGTTCCATCTAAATAGAAAATGATTGAATGAAAAGGGGAAACACATTAAGATAAACAATGTGAAAAAGCTTTAAAAGGAAGGATGAAATGGTTTGGTAAATTTTAAGACTTTTGATTGGGAAGGTTTGCTTATAGATGCAGGAGTGAAAGCTCTTGAGATTATTGGAATATTAATTGCTTTTGTAATCGTTAAGAAAATTGGCAGTAAGGTTTTAGATCGGACTTTCCTTAACATAAGCAAAAGGAAGAACATTTCAGAAGGCCGTGCTTTAACACTACATAAGCTAGCCGAAAATATTTTATCGTATAGTTTAATCTTTATTCTTGCTGCTTCATTGTTTAATGCATTTGGATTGCCAGTTGCAAGCTTAATTGCAGGTGCAGGAGTGGTCGGACTAGCAATTGGTTTTGGAGCGCAAGGACTTGTGAGTGATGTTGTTACAGGATTTTTCTTATTATTAGAGAAACAATTGGATGTAAATGATTACGTAACAATTGGCAATATTGATGGGGTTGTAGAGGCAGTAGGCTTACGAACTACCCAGCTTCGGAGCTTTGATGGAACACTAAATTTTATTCCGAACCGAGATATACTGACTGTAAGAAATCATTCCCGTGGAAGTATGCGTGCGCTTGTTGATATTGGGATTGCTTATGATGAAGATATTGATCATGCGATTGAAGTGACTCAGGCAGTTTGCGATCAAATGGCTGCAGAGAATCCTGTCATTGTAGAAGGTCCAAATGTCATCGGCGTTCAAGCTTTAGGTGCATCTGATGTTGTGCTGCGTGTAATAGCGAAAACAGAGAATGGGGAACAATGGGCAGTAGAACGTGATATCCGTAAGGCAATCAAGGCGGCATTTGATGAAAACGGAATCGAAATTCCATATCCTCATCAAGTGATGGTTCACAAAAATGAACAAAATCTAGGGAAATCACGAGGGAATGAATGATTAATATAGATTAAAAAAAGTCAGTTCTATATTTAATTGTAGAACTGACTTTTTCATGCAATCATTTTATATTTATATTTGTTCTTTAACTTGTGGATAATCAGGTACTGGCTTAGCCTTTTTCTTCGTATTCCCGCTCCATTTTAAATACGTTCCAATTCTCATCAATTTTTCAAAAGGTCCAACTTTCCAAACCTTCAAATAGAAGTGGCTGGTGATGACTTGAATTCCATAAATGGCAATAGCTAATAATATGCCATTAATAACGCCGATTTGCCCAAATAATCCAAACCCATAACCATAGAAGATGGTTGTACAAATGATACTTTGAAGTAAATAGTTAGTCATGGAAAGACGTCCAACATTTTCAAAAAGCTTTAGAAAAACCGGATTTACTCCCTTTGCATAAAGTAGGGCAAAGGCGAAAATATAACCAATCGCTAATAATGGTGCACCCAAGATTTCTGCAACACCTGCCCAAACGGTATTCGGCAGTAAATAAGGAATGCTCTTTAGTAGTAAGCCAATAGGAACGAGTATACTTGCCCAACATACATACAGCTTTCGTTCTTCCTTCGGCTGGGTGAACCAGCGCATTTTTGCAGCATACATCCCAAGTAAAAATAATGGGCAAAGCATAAACGGAGTTAATAGAATGATAAAGAAATAGGCACCAGGAGGGAGGCCAAGCGGATCTTCCCCGCTATTGCGAAAATCTTTAATCTCTGAATAGCTGCCATCTGCATAAATAAGATTTGCCTTTTGTACGTATGAGTTTATACTTTCTGCTTCTTCTGGAGTTTCCATCATATTTCCAAACCCAATGAACGAAGTTAAAATGAGCAAAGTGACCGCCCAAATGAAAATCGTTTTTTTCTTGCGATTTAAGAAAATCATCATAAGCAAACCTAAGCATCCATATGAAAATAGGATATCGCCCTCCCACACAAAGGTGGAGTGCAGCAGCCCAAGAACGATTAACAGGAAAAAACGACGTGCAAAATGCCGTTTCACCTTCCCGCCATTTTCTTCAAGCTTTTCCTTCATTTTGATCATCGAATACCCAAATAGAAACATAAAGATTGGCATAAAGCTGCCTTCCACAAATACTTTTACCCATATATTCGCAGCCTCATCACCGACAAATAACTTAAAGTGCTCAAGTTCATTCATTCCCCAAATGCCGTATTGAAAGATAAGCATATTCGCCATTAAAATGCCTATTAAACTAAATCCTCTAATCCCATCAATTATTCCTAATCTTTGTTTCATCTTACCTTCTCCTTTATTCATATCTGCATACCCCTACTCTACTTTGTTCAGCTTTCAAGACAATGAACAAAACTTTACTATTGGATAAATTTTTTCCATTTCGTTCAACTGTTCGTAAAGTTGCTATGCTACGATATGGGAGAGGTGGATACACATGGAAACAAACAACATCTTAATT
This sequence comes from Cytobacillus solani, assembly GCF_001420595.1. Lineage (GTDB taxonomy): Bacteria > Bacillota > Bacilli > Bacillales > Cytobacillaceae > Cytobacillus > Cytobacillus solani. The sequence continues at coordinate 740,127 of NZ_LJIX01000006.1, forward strand.
GTAGATGATGAAAAAGCAATCGTTAAAATGCTGGAGCTCATGTTGAAAAAGGAAGGGTTTCAGCATATTTATACGGCCCATTCAGGCAGCGAGGCGCTTGAAATAGTAGAAAAGATAAACATCGATATTATTATTCTCGATGTCATGCTGCCAGATTGCAGCGGATTCGAGCTTTGTCCGAAAATCCGTGAGAAAACGAATGCTTACATTATATTTTTAACAGCCAAGGTTTCTGACCTTGATGTGCTAACGGGTTTTGCAACGGGCGGGGATGATTATGTCACGAAACCATTTAATCCGCTAGAGATTGCTGCCAGAATAAAAGCGTATCTTAGGAGAATGCCAGCTCCATCTGCCAAGGCACAGCCAATATCTAAGGCTACTAAACTATATGATTTTGGACGATTTATTCTGGACGAGAGTGCTGGAGAACTAATCGTTAATGGAGAGCCAGTTCCATGTCCTACACAAGTATATTTACTGCTGCTCTATTTTTGTAAACATCCGAATATCGTGCTCTCTAAATCAAATCTTCTGGAAGCAGTTTGGGGATTTGAACACTTTGTTGATGACAACACAGTTTCCGTTCATATTAGAAGAATTAGAGAGCGGATTGAAGAAGATCCAAGCAATCCTAAATTTCTGCTCACTGTCAGGGGTCTTGGCTATAAGCTTATTAAAGGAAAACAAATATGAAACGATTAAGAAGGCGGCTATTCCTCCATTTCTCCTTTCAATTTATTTCATTGGCAGTGGCAATTATCATACTATTTTTTTTCATTTTACTCATAACAATTGTTTGGATAACGAAGGATGAATCAAAGTATAACTATTATCAGACGAAAATTGAAAGCATTTCGATGGATACAGGAAGTTCATTGAAGGAAATTACGATGCCTGATGGCTGGGATAAGGATTTGGCTGAGGAAGGGATCTGGGTACAACTTATTAATCATAAAGGGGAAGTCATTGAATCAGGCAATGTTCCAGATTCGATACCTAAACAATATAGCCAGCATGATTTACATAAAATGCAGGAAACAAATGAGCTCCAAGGCTATTCCCTATATTTCTATTTAGAAACGTTATATGAGGAGCCGTATTTATTCGTGTTAGGACACGAGGATAAAGGGCGTAAAATACTTCAGCAAATTATAGGTGACTATGGAAAAGAAGGCATGATTTCGCAAGAACAATTGAAACAGGTTGAGGATCAGCTTCTTTCAATAGATGGGTTTATTAAGGTTTATGATGTGAGTGAAAATTTAATTCAAGAGGTTGGCAGCCCATCAGGTCTTGATGAAGAACTCCCGTTAGATGTATTTGTACGTAAAGTGGCCCCTGATATTTATTCGACGAAAACTACCATAATTAAGGATCCAGCAACGCAGGCTTTATGGGTGCTTTATACCCCAAATAAAAATAAAGAAGAAATCAAGCTTGATTCACTAAAAGAAATTATTATTGCATTTGCAGTATCTGGTGTTATTGTTCTTGTCGTAACCATTGTGATCTCCTTTTGGAATGGCTTCCGTTATGGGAATCCGCTTTTTATTTTTACTAGCTGGCTCAGCCGGATGGGGACTGGTAAGTACAATGAGGTATTAACCGAAAAGGAAAAGAAGCTTATTTTCCGGAAAAATGGGAAGGTTCGCCTGAAATACCGTTTATATGCGGAAGTTTTTCAAGCGTTTTATGCGATGGCAGAAAAATTAGCCGCATCAACGAAGGAGAGGGAGCAGCTTGAGAAAACAAGGGAGGAATGGATGGCTGGCATTTCTCATGACCTTCGTACCCCTTTAACGACGATGCAAGGCTATGGAACGCTATTGGAAAGCGGACAGTATGAGTGGTCAAAACAAGAGCTTGAGGATATAGGGAGAACAATTGGCGAAAAAAGTGCTTATATGCTAAGTCTTATTGAAGACTTCTCATTAAGCTTCAGATTAAAGAATGAGGCTGCACTTGTTGATTTTCAGTCGATTGAAGTGAATCAGCTCCTTACAAGCATAGTGATTAAGTTCCATGAGGATATGACATTATCAGACTATCACCTATCGTTTGATCCATTAAATCATAACCTATCCCTTCAAATTGCGAAACGCTGGTTTGAAAGAATGATGGATAACTTAATATATAATGCGATTATTCATAACCCGCCAGGAACTGCTATCAGAATAGCAATAGAAGAAGACAGTGGGAGCGGGAAGCTTAAGATCATGATTAAAGATAATGGAATCGGTATGGATGAAGAGACAAGAAAACATCTATTTAATCGTTACTATCGAGGAACGAGTACAGATGAACGTGTGGAGGGCTCTGGATTAGGGATGAGTATCGCTATGCAAATTGCCGAGCTGCATAAGGGGGACATTATTGTAGACTCGGAGATAAATAAAGGGACCGTGGTTACAGTTTGTATCCCGCTTCCTCAGGATAACAAGCAGTTGGAATAACTATGTGACAAGCAGAAGAGAAATTACTCTTCTGCTTGTTTTAACATTTTTACTTTTTGATAGGTGGCATAGCAGAAATCTTTATACGATGTATCTGGCAACAGCTCAAAATTTTTCACGGCAACTTCTGAAAAATGAATAGCTGCTTTTAAATCTTTTTGTTCCAGATGACAAAGGGCCGTATAGGAGTCTGCAATATAAAAAATGGATAAATCGAACGGATGATGAATATATGAAGGGATGTTAATCTTTTCAAGGCACTGAAGAGCTTCAGAAAAATGACCAAGTTCATATAAGGCTCGTCCTTTTTCAAGGAAGAAATACGGTTGATACCCTTCTGGTTTCTGATTATTTTCAAGTATCGCATCAATCCATTCAATTGCTTTAGCATAATCATGTTCGTCAGAAATGAGTGAATCAATGTTTATCAGCTCACAAAACCATTTTGAGTTCATATCATCAGCAAACTTCTCATATTGCTTCAGCTTCTGTGTGTAATACGCCTTTTTTTCAGTATTCTTTGACATCATCGCATATCCAGCAGCAAGCCGATATAAATCATCAATTAAGTAAAATATTCGATTCTCTTTTGAAAAGTTTATCGCCTCATTCATTACGCGTGTAGCAGATTCTGTATCACCGACAGCAAAGTGTAATGCTGCTTCATGATAATCCAACGATAACCTTGTCATTGGATCGATGTAAGCGTGAGTTGTTTCAATTTTACGGCGTTCATTTACATGTATGTTTAGTGACTCTGCATAGTCATGGGCAAAAAACTCTACCGCCGAACGAAAAACACCAAGTGATGCCCTGCGTGAAGTGAGGTTCATCTGATCATAGATTTGTACAGCTTTATCTAATAATCCTTTCCAACCATCCTTTTTTTCATAGTAAAGTGAGCGGCTGTAAATATCTAATAAGCGTGCTGATTCGTATCCATTGGCAAGTCTGCTTGCATAGGGTTCAATGAGGGCAATGAGCTGCTTATATTGATCATTCACTTCTTCTAAATCTTGATTAAACAACTTTTCTGCCTTTTCAAGAACTTCCCGTAATTCCTGTGAACTGATTTCCTCTAATAAGTCTGTTACATCTACACCTAATCGCTGTGCGATATAGGCTAGGCTTTCCATAGATGGATTTGCCTTATTATTCTCAATGAGACTTAGCATTCCTTTTGTGAGTGCATCACCTGCTAACGTTTCTAGTGTCATTTTCTTTTGTTTTCGTAATTTACGTATGCGTTCACCTAACATGGCTTTTAAACACTCCTGATTTTTAAATATAGTTTAATTATATTAAACTTTTTCTTGAAAAGAAAGAGGGGAGGTGATATGATTTGTTTAATTAAATTAAACATTTTGGAAGGTGTGTTATTGTGGAAGATGCATTAAAGCTGAAAAAGGCGACCTATCATTTATGGACATTTACGATTAGTAAACTGATTTCAACGTTCGGTGCTAATGTGTATTCATTTGCGATTAGCTTTTATATTCTGCAAATGACAGGATCTGCAACAAACTTTGCTGCAAACCTTATTTGCAGTTTGTTGCCTCGAACAATCGCCGCACCATTTGTTGGGTATGTGGCAGATAATTATTCCCGTAAGGCAATTGTCATTTGCTCACAGATTGCAACAACAATGGCAATTGGAGGACTCCTTATCGTTAGCTTACATTCGGGTCTCTCCCTTGCTGCCATTTATACAACTACCTGTATTTTATCCATTACGTCGACCTTTTCCGGTGTCACTTTTTCCTCATCGATTACAGGACTTGTAGATGAAGCAAGAATCCAGAAAGCCATGTCATTAAACCAGATGTCTATTTCTTTTGCCTCGATAGGCAGCCCAGCAGTAGGGGGACTTTTATTCGGTGCTGTTTCAATGCCGGTATTCCTCATTATCTATATGATTGCCTCTAGTATAGCTATCGTTCTTGAATCAACAATGAACTTCAAACTGTTCGCAAAAAGGAAAGGAAAAGTTGAAGGGGAGAAAAAAGAATCGATGTGGCAAAGCATGAAAGCTGGATTCAATTATTTGAAATTGCAGCCATTACTAATCATCGTCATCTGGATTGCACTTCTTGTTAATTTCCTTTTAGGCGCATTTGAGGTTGGCTATTCCTATATTCTTATTGAAAAGTTAAAAATGAATTCACAGCATTTTGGGCTTACACAAGGTGCGTTTGCAGTGGGAATGCTAGTTATGTCACTTTATTTTTCAGTAAGGAAAGAAGTGAAATTTCCACTCCTTGTCTCAAAAAGAGGGATTTTAGGGATGGGAGCAATATTGGTTGGAATTTCAATTCCACTAATGATGTCACTATCTAATCTTTCTATATTTGCTTATTATGTTGTGCTCATGTTCGGCTTCGGTACGATCATTATTATTGTTAACACACCATTGCAAGTAATGATGCAAAAACAAATAGATGACGATTATAAAGGACGTGTTTTTTCATTATTTGAAACAATGGCAATGGCTCTCATGCCATTGGGAATGGTTCTATATGGGTTCTTATACGATGTGTTACCAGCCCAATGGATACTAATCCTTTCAGCTGCCCTTCTTATCGGAGTGGTCCTTTTGCTCGCAAGACCTGCAGTTATAAAAAGGGTGTATCCAGAACTTGATAAAGGGAAAGAGCCAAAGCGTGAAGTAGAAACTGTATAAGGAAAAAGTACTAAAAGCATGAAGAACCCACTTTTATCCTTTTTCTTCCTGTATAGTGACAATACATTTGAAAATGGAAATTTTAGTTGAGGTAAATGTAAGTGAAAAAAGGGATTGCTTCAGGTGAAGAATGTAAATAGCAGTATGAACAAAAATGTATAAAAAAAGAAAAAAGGAAATAGAATCTCAATGAGAGGATCTTTTTCCTTTTTTACAAGATAAGAAAGTATAACTTTGGAGTTAGAGAGTTGTCTAGCTCCAGCGCCTATCGCCTATCAAACTTCAGGCCCCCTCCCTACGATAAGTCAACATCGGTTCGCTATCGCTCACCGTGTTTCCTTTATCTCAGTCGCGGTCCTTCCAGTTTGTACGGCGATGGTCAAGGCGCTTGCGCTTTTCTAAGATTACATGCCTGTTTCTCCACTGTCATGGCTTAATTGCCACCCAATGCCAAATTTATCAGTTAATTGACCATAGCATTTGCTCCAGAACGTTTCTTGAAGCTCCATGCCGACGGTCCCGCCTTCTTTCAATTTATTAAATACCGATTTAATTTCATCGATGTCCTTGCTGACAATGGCAAGGGTGATGTTATTTCCCTGGGTGAAAGGCGATCCAGGAAAAGTGTCAGAGAACATGACAGTGCTCCCGCTTATTGTTAAGCGTGCATGCATGACTAAATTTTTGGCTTCCTCTGGAAGCGGATATTCTGGGTTTGGCTTTGAATCACCAAAGGCCATAATTTGAGGTTTATCAGCTCCGAAAACCTCAGCATAATATTCTACAGCTTCACGACAATTTCCATTAAAAGTTAGGTAGACTTCTACAGCCAACTTTACCACTCCTCTAAAATAATCAGTATAGTACAACCTCATTATAACCATTAACCGCTTTATCCAATATACATTTTCTAAAAAAAAATTTAAAAGATTAAAAATTTAGACTTTTCTTTTTAATGGATGTACCCTATAATTGGTATAGACAACTATACCAATTAATGCTATTAGAGGAGAGTTAAGACATCAAAGGCTAAAGGATTCCTTTTTCAAATTTAGCCTTTTAGGAGCTGTTTAAATGGAAAGAAAGATACTCATTTCCAATGTCACAATCGTAAATTATGATCAAGCAGAATTTGTAGGCAGTATTTTTCTTAAGGATGGCAAAATCGAAAAGGTAGGAAAGGATTTACAAGTGGATGCAAATGAACATCTGGATGGTACTTCGGGAGAATGGGTCGTATTTCCAGGGTTTATTGATATGCATATTCATGGATCAGAAGGCTTTGACACGATGGACGCGACAGAAGAGGCACTTCGTGGCATGGCTCGCTCATTAGTTAAGGAAGGAACGACAGGCTTTTTAGCAACAACGATGACTCAATCGATTCAAGCAATTGAGGATGCGTTAGAAAATATCAGTTATTATAAGAGTAATACGGATGAGGCAGAGCTGTTAGGCATTCATGTTGAAGGTCCTTTTATATCAAGAAGATGGGCTGGTGCCCAGCCCATGGAGCATATTATTGAGCCATCCATTGAACAGTTTAATAGATGGCAAGAGCTTAGCGGGGATCGAATCAAGCAAGTAACGATTGCGCCAGAGGCCAGGAATGGATTTGAATTTGTAGAAGCGTGTAGGAAGATGGGGGTTCTTGTATCGATTGGACATTCAGATGCAACAGGAGAGGAAGTGGAGAGGACCGCAGCATTAGGAGCTCGGCAAGCTACGCATTTATTTAATGGAATGCGCCCTTTTCATCACCGTGAACCAGGCGTTGTCGGAGCGGTTTTGCTTGAAGAGCGGATAAAAACTGAGCTAATTGCTGACTTTTTGCATAGTCACCCAGATGCCTTAAATCTTGCTTTTCGACTGAAAGGAGCTTCAGGGATCATCCTGATCACGGATGCTATGCGGGCAAAAGGACTCCCATATGGCGACTATGATTTGGGAGGACAAACGGTGTCTGTCACAGAAGATGGGGCACATCTCTCCAATGGATCGTTAGCCGGGAGTGTTCTAACGTTGGATCAAGCTGTTCGCAACTTCAAAAAGACTACAAATTGTTCATTACAGGAGCTCGTCTCTATGACATCTGCTAACGCTGCTAAACAGCTGCAGCTTCGAAATAAAGGCTATATTGCGGAAGGTTTTGATGCAGATATCGTTATCTTGGATCAAGCGTTACATGTACAAAAGACAATCTGCCGGGGCAGCATTGTTTATCACAGATAAACCGGCTGTAAGACCTCAACTGATTGAGTTTCACTTTATGAAAATGAAATAGTAAGTGCAATGAAAGGAATGAAAGACTTGATAGATAAAGAATCTCGAGTGCCTATCTATCTCCAAATTGAGGAGTTGCTAAAGCAGCGCATTTATCTAGAAGAATATAAAATTGGTGAAAATATCCCTTCAGAGCGAGAGTTATCTGAACAGTTAAATGTGAGCCGCATGACTGTCAGACAATCCATAACAAATCTTGTGAACAATGGACTTTTATACAGGGAAAAAGGAAGAGGCACATATGTCGCCAATCCGAAGCTAGAGCAGCCTTTAAATGGGTTAACTAGTTTTACGGAGGATATGAGAGCAAGAGGAATGGAACCAAGCAGTAAATTAATCAATTTCGAGAAGATGATTCCACCAGTTGATATAGCTAGAGAGCTGCAGCTAGAACAGGATGAGTATGTTTTTCATGTCATTCGCATACGCAATGCGGATCTAAAGCCGATGGCTATTGAAAGGACGTACATTCCTGTGAAAATCTTCCCAGAACTGGATGAAAAGAAAATAATGGGATCTCTCTATGCGTTAATTGAGGCAAGATCGCACCAGAAAATTGGCAATGCAATTCAGCAAATGGAGGCAGCGATTGTTTCAAAGGAAGACAGCAAATATTTACAAATTAGTACTTCGCAAGCCGTGCTCATTATTAAAAGAACTAGTTTTTTAACGGATGGTGTTCCATTCGAATTGGTACGCAGTACATATCGTGCCGATCGATATAAATTTATTAGTGAAATTAAGAGGTGAAGGGTATGAAGTCTTATTTCGCAGAGATTCAGCGCCTCTTGAGTAAAGTAAGCGAGCAGGAACAAAGACAAATTGAAAGCGCTTCAAAAATAATTGTAGAGTGTTTTCAAAACGGGGGAATTCTCCAAATATTTGGATGCGGCCATTCCCATCTATTGGCTCAGGATACTTATTATCGAGCAGGAGGGCTTGTTCCTATACGTCCAATTACCATTGAACCATTAATGCTTCATTATGGTGCGTTAACATCTTCAAAAAATGAAAAGGACCCGGCTTTTATAAAAAATCATCTTGAGAACTTTGAATTTAAGAAAAAGGATGTCCTTATTGTTATATCAACCTCAGGCTGTAATCCTGTACCAATCGATGTTGCCCTATTAGGGAAAAAAGCTGGGATTACAGTTATATCCCTTCAATCATTAGAGTACATGGAGCAGCTTACACGACATGAAAGCGGGCACCGTTTAGAAGAAGTCGTTGACCTCGTATTAAATTCACATATACCAGTTGGCGATGGGATACTAAGCCTTCAAGGTGTACAGTATGGGCCGGCCTCTACTGTAATCGGTTCTGCTATCTTGCATGCATTATTTAGCCAAGTTATAGAGTCTCTTGATATGGATAGATTGCCAGTATTTCAGAGTGCAAACGTATCAGCTAATCAATCGGCTAATCTTGCACTAATTAATCAGTACAAAGACCGCATTGATTTTGACTAATGATTAAGAAGGAGGTTTTTTCATGGAAAAGAGATTTAAAATTACGGCACAGGAAGGTCTTCATGCGAGACCCTGTACCTTGTTAGTGACGGCAGCCTCATCCTTTTCATCAGATGTCCAGCTTACTCATAATGAAACAACTGTAAACTTAAAATCAATCATGGGTGTGATGGCACAAGGCATTTCTCCGGGAGCGCTTGTCACAATATCTGCTAAAGGAGAAGATGAGGGGGCAGCTATAAACAGGGTGACAGAAGTTATAACCACAGAAGGAATTGGAGAGGAATGCTAGAGTTTCCAGCTTCGAAAGGGGCAAATGGGTTGAATAGTGAAATAGAAATTAAGCTTTTATCACAAGAAGATGAAGAACAGGCACATCGATTAAGAGATTATTGCTTCCCTACTAAATATACGGGGGCACGTCGTGATGATTTTCAATATTGGGTTCGGCATAGTACGGCCATAGGCGCATATGATAAGGAGAATTTGGTAGGAAAGCTCCTAATATTGCCATTAAATATAACGGTGCATGGAGTCAATTATAAAATGGGCGGGATGGGATTCGTAGCAACATATCCAGAATATAGGAATGAAGGGACAATGAAGAAGCTAATTGTCAGATCGTTAGCTGAGATGCGGAAAAATAATCAAGCTATATCTGTCTTAGCCCCCTTTTCTGTCTCATTTTACCGTCATTTTGGCTGGGAGTTATTTTTTGATAAACTGCATTATTCCATACCAAAAGAATCCTTCCCGCAATTTCCTATTCAGTCAAATAGGATGAAACGGTTTAGCTTCGAATGGATGGATGAAGAAGGCTATAGTAAGATCCAGCAATTTCATAATGAACATGCCTTGAAGACGAATGGAGGAATGCAAAGAGATGCTGCATGGTGGCAGAGACTTGCTAGAAGAGAGCCAGATAGCCATTTTGCTTATTACACGAAAGGAGATTCTATAGCTGGTTATATTCGCTATGAAATAAAGGATTTAACATTTTTTATTAGGGACTTTGTTACGGATGGAATTCAGGCTGAGCAGTCCCTTTGGAATTTTATATCATCCCATCAGGCAAGTGTGCATGCCATTAAAGGGGCAACTTCTGCTGCGAGTCATTTTGGCTTTCAATTTGTCCAGCCGCAATTTAAAAAAGAAATTACGCAGGATGTAATGATTAGGATTGTTGATGTATATGCTTTTCTTAAGAAGTATGCATGGGAGCATTATGAGCATTCATTATATTTGAGGGTTCAAGATCCTTTTGCCCCCTGGAATGAATGTTTATTTCACATCTCGAAAGATAGGGAGATAGAGATTGTTAAAGATAGATTGATTGAAAAGCAGCATGTTTTATCATTGCCAATTACGATATTATCCGCAATGATGGCAGGATATTTATCGGTAAGTGAGGCACTGCGATATGCGAATCATCCGGTAAGAAAAGAAGAGGAGGAAAATTGGAAGTCGGCACTTCCAACTAACCCTCCTGTCTTTTATGAATATTTTTAGAACCACAAAAAAATTTATCTTTTTTTGTGGACTATACCAGTTCACATTAAGATCAGGATTTACAGTCATTTACCAACTAGTCCAATTTTTTCATAGAACAAAATAGAATGAATATACTGAAAAATAGATTGTGGTATATACCAATAGATGATATTCTCAATCTAAGAAAGCGATTACAACAATCAAGGGGGCGTTTGAACATGAAACGTATAATGTTAGTTTGCGCAGCAGGAATGAGCACAAGTTTACTCGTAACAAAAATGCAAAAAGCAGCTGAGGAGCAAAATATAGAAGCTGATATTTTTGCGATCTCAGAAAGTGAGGTTGATAAAAACCTAGGAAGTAAAGATGTAGATGTGCTCTTACTTGGGCCGCAAGTACGCTATTTAAAGAGTTCTTTTGAAACAAAATATAAAGATAAGCATTTTCCAATAGATGTTATTAATATGGCAGACTATGGAATGATGAATGGGGCTAATGTCTTGAAGCATGCCCTCGGGTTAATTGGATAAGGAGTGGATACAAGATGGAAGAGTCAGAGTTAATGCAAGCAATTATGGGACTGATCCTGCATAGCGGAAACACAAAGAGCGATTGTATGGAAGCCATACAGCTTGCAAAAAAAGGAGAAATTGCCGCAGCTAAAGAAAAAATAGAGCTGGCTAATCAGTCACTTGTAGAAGCACATCATTCCCAAACAGCATTGCTGACACAAGAAGCTCGAGGGGAAAAAGTAGAAGTGTCGATGATGTTAATTCATGCACAGGATCATTTGATGAATTCAATTACTTTTCGTGATTTAGCAAAAGAAATAATTGAATTATATGAAAGATTGGAAAAGGAATAACATCTAATTAGATGTTAGCCATATAAAATTTAAAAGGAGTGTTGGGAATGTTCGGTTTTTTAGAAAGAAGGTTTGTACCTGTTGCAGCACGAATAGGCAATCAGCGTCATTTAGTGGCTATTCGTGATGGCTTTATTGCAATCATGCCACTGACAATTGTTGGTTCCTTTGCAGTATTAATAAATAGCCTGCCCATTAAAGCGTATCAGAACCTCCTTGATTCCATTTGGGATCATGCAACATGGACACAGTGGGGAGGGAATATGTGGGGAGCGACATTCGGGATTATTTCCCTTTTGCTATCCTTCACGATTGCTTATAACTTAGCTAAAAGCTATGACAAGGACGGCCTTTCGGCAGGTGTAATTGGTTTTGCAAGTTATATGACATTTGGAACATTTGGAGAAGGTGGTCTATCAGGGCTGACAACAGGAACCGGTGGTATATTTGTTGCAATTATCATTGCTTTACTTTCTTCAGAGCTATTTTCTCGATTATCAGGCAATCGCCGCTTATTGATTAAGATGCCTGACAGTGTACCTCCAGCTGTTTCGAAGTCATTCGCTGCTTTGCTGCCAGCAATGATCACGATTGCTGCATTTGCATTAGTTCGTACGATCATTTCAGCAGGCTTCAATATTCCAGATATTATAGGTTCATTCTATACAGCGGTTCAAGAACCATTTATGGGGTTAACGAATACATGGCTTGCCGCATTGATTCTTGCATTCATCCCTGCATTCCTTTGGACTTTTGGTGTTCACGGGGCTAACATCATCGATCCATTTATGCAAACAATTAATCTTCCAGCAATTGATGCGAACGTTGCCGCACTTTCTGCAGGAGAAGTAGCTCCGTATATTATTAATAAACCATTTTTTGATGCCTTTGTTAATATGGGTGGATCAGGCACAACTATCTCATTAATTATCGCAATGTTCATAATAGCAAGAAGAAATAAACATTATCTCACGGTTGGAAATTTATCCGCTGGACCAGGTCTTTTTAATATTAATGAGCCTTTACTTTTTGGGCTTCCAATCGTATTGAATCCAGTATTATTTATCCCGTTTATTTTGACGCCAATGGTTAATGTCTCTATTGCTTATTTTGCAACAAAAGTGGGGCTGGTACCAGCTGCAACCATTGCTGCACCTTGGACAACGCCGCCAGTCATTAATGGTTTCCTAGTTACCCAATCCTGGCAGGGAGCAGTATTAAGTGTTGTTCTAATTGTAGTTGCGGTCTGCATTTATCTGCCGTTTGTTGCCATGGCAAACAAAGCTGCGAAGACAGGAAAATCAAAAGACAATCATATCGAATCGTCTAGTAACCTGAGGGCATAAGATGAAGAGATTAGGAATTTCTATTTATTCTCAGCATGGTACGTTAAATGACATAAAGGAATATATGGAGCTGGCACATGCGAACGGTTTTGATCGAATATTTACCTGCTTAATGTCTTTAAAAAATGATGAACAGAGAGAAAAGCTTCAGCAGCTTAATCAATTCGCGCATACACTTGGATTTGAAATTTTTGCAGATGTTGCTCCGGCAGTCTTGGAGGAAATTGGATTAACCTTCCGGGAAATTTCGCAGCTGAAGGAATCCTATCATCTAGATGGCTTGCGATTAGATATGGGTTTTTCAGGCCAGGAGGAAGCTCTCATGTCTCTGGATGCTTCGAATATGAAAATAGAACTAAATTGCAGCAATGGGACGAAGTACGTGGAAAATGTCTTGTCTTATAAGCCGAATCTAGAGAATATTGTTGGCTGTCATAACTTTTATCCAAGGAAGTATACTGGGCTTTCACGCAGTCATTTTATCAAAAGTTCTATGCTTTTTAAGAAGAATCATATTCGGACAGCAGCGATGATTTCTTCAAAGGATGCGAAATTTGGTCCTTGGGAAGAGACGCCATATGGCTTGCCGACATTAGAGGAACATCGTCACCTGCCAATTGTTGTTCAAGCGAAGGATCTATGGCACACGGGTTTGATCGATGATTTAATCATTGGAAATATGTATGCTTCGAGGGAAGAAATCGAGGCGTTGGGGCGTTTGAATCGCAATAAGCTTGAGATAAGAGTTGAAACATTCCCTCTGACAAGTTCATTAGAAAACAAAGTGATATTCGATGAACCACATTTTAATCGAGGCGATGTATCTGAATATGTCATTCGAAGTACACAGCCGCGAGTAAAATATAAAAATGGTTCCTTTCCGCCTCATGATACTCGGAATATAGAGAGAGGGGATATCACAATAGATAATGATTTAGACATCCGCTATAAAGGGGAGCTGCAAATCGCTTTAAAAGCTATGTCAAATGCAGGCTGTACAAATGTTGTAGCGAAAGTAGTTCCCGAGGAACGCTATTTACTCGATCAAATCGAGCCATGGGAATCATTCAGTTTTGAAAAAATAGATGATTAAGAGGCTAATAGGGGATTGAGCACATGTTTGATTGCTCAATCCTTTTTAATGTATTATGGAATACATATGTAGCACTATTATGAATTAATTCAAGATATTGGAAGGAGAGAGTGGCAATAAAACTAGAAATCATTCAAAATCAAGAAGAATTGTATAATCGGGCAGTTGACATCATTTTTAATTTTTTAAAGAATGGTGCAACAACTTACGGATTAGCAACGGGTGGGACAATGCTTCCGCTTTATGAGTGTTTAAGAAACAGCAAATTAGATTTTTCTCATTGTCGAAGTGTCAATTTGGACGAATATGTAGGTATTCCAAAAGGGCATCCAGAAAGCTATCATTCTTATATGAAAAGGCAGCTTTTTGATGCGAAGCCGTTTAAAGTAACATTTATACCTAATGGAGAAGCGCAAGATATTCGAAAAGAAGCGAATGATTATGAAGAATTATTAAAATCATTAACGGTTAACCTGCAAATTGTAGGTGTGGGTGAGAACGGCCATATCGGTTTCAACGAACCGGGAACATCGTTTGATAGTGAATCACATGTTGTTGAACTTGCTGCATCAACAAGGGAAGCCAATGCACGGTTTTTTGATTCAATTGAAGAGGTGCCAAAAATGGCTATTACGATGGGAATCTCCACCATCCTTCGTGCTGAGTGTATTCTGCTAATAGCCATTGGTGAGAAAAAAAGATTTGCATTGGAGGCATTATTAAAAGGGGTAATTACGGAGGATATACCAGTAACAAGTCTCTTGCAGCATCCGAATGTAATCGTGTTAACTGATTTGAATATGGATGATATATGAATGGAAAAGACAAGCCCCTAGAAGCTTGTCTTTTCTTGAAAAATAAGAAAGTATTACTTTGGAGTTAGAGAATTGTCTAGCGCAAGCGTCCTATCGCCTATCAAACATCAGGTCTCCTCCGCAACGATTGCGTCAACATCGGTTCGCTATCGCAAACCGTGTTTCCATTATTGAAAGGATGAGCCCTTCTGCGCTAGTGCGGATGATCAAAGAACTTGCGCTTTTCTTCTGTTTTAATGAATTTCACCTGCGGCAACCGCTTTTTCGCGTTCCTTTGGAATGATCAGATTAAGAATAACCGTAGCAATCGCACCAACAGCTGTTCCTGAAGATAAAATATAATTTGCAAAGTCAGGTACACTATTTAAAAGCTCTTTAGGAAGAACAATCGTACCGATTGTCAATAGGATTGGCACGCCAATTACCATCATATTGCGGTCGTCGATCACTACATTTTGAATGACCTTTAATCCATTCATGACAATGGCCACACAAACAACACCGAATATTCCGTTGATGACTGGTTCCGGAACACATGTAATGACAGCAGATAATTTTGGAATTAAGCCTAAAGCCACAAGGATAATCCCTGCACTAATGATGGCCATTCTGCTCGCTACTCCTGTAATAGCGATAATTCCAGCATTGGAGGAATAACCAGTCATCGGTGTTCCGCCGAAAAGAGACCCGACGAAGCAGCCAATTCCTTCTCCGACAGATGCACGATTCAATCTTTTTTCATTTAATTCACTTCCAGTAACAGTTGAGACAACAAACCATGTGCCAGTTGTTTCAATTAAAATAACTAAATAGATAAATACCATTGTAAGGATGGCCTGTAAATCAAAAACAGGTTTTCCGAATGGGAAGAAGCTAGGAAGTGAAAACCAAGCTGCTTCTTTAACTGAGGAGAAATCCACTGAGCCAAAAAAGGAAGCAGTAATTGTTCCTGCGATAATGGCAAGGATAACGGAAACCAAGCGGAAGAATGTACCATATCCTTTTTTCTTACGGCCAAGAAGAATACAAGTAATTAAAACTGCTGCAGAAACAAATGCGATTAACACGTTGTGTCCAATATTTCCTGGTGCGCTATATATACTGTTAAATGCACTTGGCATTAATGAAATTCCGACAATCACTATAACTGTACCACCTACTAGAGGTGGGATAATCTTTTGTACAGCTTTTGCAAACCATTTCAGTGGGTATCCAAGGATGGCAATAATTAATGCACCCGGAAGAAGACTTCCAAATACGGCGCCCAATCCAAGCTTGCCACCGATTGCAGCCAATGCTCCAATTGGGACATATGAGGGTCCCTGAACTACCGGCAAGCGAAGGCCACCGATTGTTTGGATGAGTGTTGCAAGACCTGCTGCGAGAAAACACATTTGAATGAAAAAGGTCGTATTCATTGAATCTAATGCGAGTAAACCAGCTATGATAATAGGAGCAATATATAAATCCATTGCAAGTACATGCTGCATACCAAGTAAAAAAGCCTTTCCCCAACTAATCTTTTCGTCTACTCCTATTAGATTGTTCGTGTTTTGCTTGTTTTGTTCCACTGTATAAATCTCCTCCATTACTCGTTTTGGTTAATTTATGAAAGGGATAAAGCATAACAAAATATAGTGAAGCTATGTTAGGTCTTGAAATAACAGTAGATTACCTCGTTTATCGGAACGTAAACACTGTTTGTGTGTTAAAAACTATAATTGAATTATAAATAAGGATGTTGTAAATGTAAATATAAATTACGTACATTAATCAAAATAAATATTTCAACGTTCGTGTTTTTTGTTGACTTTAGAAGTTGTCCTCCATACAATAGAGATAAATGAACTACGGAGGGGAAGGTAAAAATGATTTTAGAAGATAATGTTTTACGCAGTGATTGGATTGTTGCTTGTAAATCTGCTGATATAAAAGAAGAGCCCGTGCAAGTTATCGTAATGGGTGAGAGAATCGTGCTCTTCCGAAATAAAGAGGGCATCCATATCTTTAAGGATCTATGTATTCATAGAGGAGCTGCACTCTCGCTTGGCTGTGTAAAAGATGGAAATCTGGTCTGTCCTTATCATGGATGGGAATATAATTCTGAAGGAACATGCACAAAAATTCCTCAGCTGCCAGAGGGAAGATCGATTCCATTAAAGGCGAAGGCGATTAAATACGCATGCAAAGAGGCATATGGATTTGTTTGGATTAATTTCAATAACAACAATCCGAAGTTTATTTCATATCCTGAATTTGCGGATGATAGCTACCGCAATGTATTGTGGGGCCCGCAAGAGGTACATGCCAATCCGCCAAGAATTGTTGAAAACTTTCTTGATGTTGGTCATCTATCATTTATACATGAAGGATTTCTTGGTGTACAGGAGCACCCGGTAATTGGAGATTACAATGTGAACACAGAGGAAGATCGGATTTTCTCCGATGAAATTGCTGTATTCCAGCCTGACCCAGATGGTACAGGACAATCCAAAGATGTTTACTACACCTATGAAATTGTCCGTCCTTTAACTGTTCGTTTCACAAAAAGGGATCCAGATACGGACAATAGGATGACGATTTTACTTACCATCCTTCCGGTTGCAGAAGGAAAGTCTATCGCCTATGGAATCATGTCATTTAACTATGAAACGGGTACGACTGACCAAGAAATTATTGATTTTCAAGATATGATTTTTGCTCAGGATAAGCCAATCGTCGAAAATCAGAAACCAGAGGATTTACCACTTGATCTGCAGGTAGAACTTTCTTTAAAATGTGACCGAATGAGTATTGCTTATCGTCAGTATCTTAAAAAACTAGGTGTATCACTCGGGACTGAATAACTATTTACTAATGACTCGTCATACGTATGGCGGGTCTTTATTATGAAGATTTTTAGGAGAATTTGTCGAAACTTGCAGTTTTATGTATAATAATAGTAAATATTTCAAATTAGGCGTAATCTTTGGAGGAAAAGACTTGGGTAAATTGTATGATTTTACTTTTGATAATGAGAAAGATACAATATATGTAAAATTGAGTGGATACTTTAAAGAAGAAGATGCCAAGGTATATATGAGTGAGTTTCAAACGATGGTAAATACGATTGATCCTTCGTGCTATAAATTAATAGTGGATGCTCGTGAACAAGAACCCGTTGAAAAGAATGTGATAGGGGATATTATTGCTGTCTTAAATATTTATTTAAGAGCAAAGTTTAAAAAGCTAGTTATTGTGAATCCAAATTCACAGATTTTAAAAAAACAAGTTGAAAACTGTGTAAAAGAAGTAAACTTTCAAGGGACATTTGTTTGTTCGCTGGAAGAGGCATACAACTTATAATAATGAGGAAAAGTGGGCTATATCACCCGCTTTTTTTATTTACAAAAATTTTGATGTGTTAAGAGTTCTTTTTAGAATACCTATCTGCAGGCATAAACTAGTAATGTATCAATATAGTTTATAGACTAGTATCTTCACCTTAAAAATTGGAATTAAAAAATATATAGAAATAACATCTTTTTAGTCGAATAAAAATGACTTTTTAAAGAAAATGAAGTAACATTGTATATGAATTTTTAAAACAAGTTCTTTGGGGAGGATATAGATGAATAAAGAAATAGCGCCATCTCCACAGAAGGCTGCTCTATCAAATAATCAAAATACTTCATCGTTGCTTACTGATCTTAGAGCACTTTTTAAAGCACCAGTTTTAATTGCTAATGTTCTGCCGGTTTTTAGCGGATTTTGGCTCGCTCTTTATTTTACTGGTACTTCTTTTATTGAACATTGGCCATTATTTTTGTTAACAATGATCGGAAGTACACTAGTCATGGCTGGTGCTCTCATTATAAATAATTGGTATGATGTGGATATTGATACGATTATGGACAGAACAAAGCATCGTCCAACCGTGACGGGGAATATCTCTTTAAAAGTAGTTTTGGCAATGGGGATTTCCCTTTCCATCATCGGATTTATCTTTTTGCTTTTTACAACTTTTGAAGCGGTCATCTATGCTTTTATTGGATGGTTCGTTTATGTTGTATTATATACAATGTGGTCAAAAAGAAAATACACATTAAATACGGTCATCGGCAGTGTTTCGGGAGCAGTTACGCCCCTGATCGGATGGACTGCCATCGAATCTGGTTTTCATTTAGTTCCAATCGTCTTATTCCTAATCCTCTTTATTTTTCAAATGCCGCATACGTTTGCTATTGCCATGAAGAAGCATAAAGAATATGAGGCGGCAAAGGTTGCAATGCTTCCAGTTGTATATGGATTTGAAATGACAAAACGGCAAATGGTTATTTACATCGCTTGCTTGCTTCCATTGCCATTTTTCCTAGCTTCTCTCGGAACAGTATTCATGGTGATTGCCACATTAATTAATCTCGGTTGGCTTGCTGTCAGTATAAGCGGATTTTTCACAAAAGATGACATGAAGTGGGCACAGGTAAATTTCCTGTACTCGGTTAATTATATTACGATCTTATTTGTGATGATGGTGATTGTTACGCTGCCTATATTTAATTAAAATATTTTTGAAAAAGGCTCAGTTAACTAGAACTGAGCTTTTTTGTATTTATGGACGTTTATAAAGAATGAAAAGTAGGACAATCATGATGATATCAAGCCTAGCATTAAAAGCAAATAGCATGAATCCGGTATGAAGGATTGGAATCTTTGTAAGCAGCAGTGCTGCAATCATAATGGTGATTAAAGGAATGGTCGCATTTTTCACCTGATTATTAGACAAGATAAGAATGCCGCAGAAAATCTCTATTAATGAAACGGCATACATCAGATAGAGAGGAAAAGGCAGCCCTAAACTGATAAAATAACTGCCTAGCTCATCACTTACTAATTTCATTACTCCAGAAGTTATAAAAACATAGGCAACAGAGTATCGAATCAAGTGAATCGTTGATAATTCGGTAGTCATGTACATCCCTCCTTTAAACAACTGTATGCATGGAGCAGGACAAACAATACAGGTTTTCGTGTGGGTCTCATAAGGAAAACGTCAAAAAATGTCCACGAAGTGTATCAAACATCTTATGGTATAATGAAGCGGTTGAATTCAGTATATAAATAGAGGTGTGCATATATGAAAACAGTCTTAGTCATTGGCGGAGGTGTAACTGGTTTATCCGCGATATATGAGTTACATAAGTGGAAGAAAGAAAACCAATCAGATGTGAGACTGATTCTTACAGAAGCCTCAAGTGACCTTGGAGGAAAAATACGAACGGTTAAGGAACACGGCTTTCTTATGGAAGCGGGAGCAGACTCTATCGTTACCCGAAAAGCAAATATGATGTCATTTATCGAAGAACTTGGTTTAGAAAGTGAAATTGTCTATAATGCTTCTGGCCGATCGTTCATTTACACAGATGGAGAAATAAAACCTATTCCAGCAGATGCTGTTTTTGGCATTCCTGCTAGTGTAGAATCTTTAGCAAAAAGCACGCTTATTTCTGCAGAAGGAAAAATAGAGGCATTAAAGGACTTTTATACGAAAAATGAAACATTTACGAAGAATGATTCCATAGGCGAATTTCTTGAGTTTTTCTTTGGAAAGGAATTAGTTGAAAAACAAATTGCACCAGTACTTTCCGGCGTGTATTCCGGAAAGCTTAGTGATTTAACCATCGCTTCTACTCTCCCGTATGTGTTTGATTATAAGGAAGAATACGGAAGCATTATCAAGGGCTTTGAAGCAAATAATAAGAAATTCCAAAGCGGCGGCGGACAAAAGTTTATTTCGTTTAGAAATGGATTAGGCGCACTCATAGATGCATTTGAAGAAAAGCTTGAACTAGCAGAAATCATTAAAAATATGGAAGCAAGAAAGATTGAAAGGGTCAACAATCGTTATCAAGTAACCTTTAATAATCAAGAAGTTGTTGAAGCGGACCATATCGTACTGGCTATCCCGCATTCAGCTGCTGAAAACTTGATTGATGACCAGACGATCAAAAGTGAATTTGCCACTTTAGAGAATAGCTCACTCATTAGTGTATACGTTGGCTTTGATGTACCTGATCATGTTCTTCCAGAGGATGGAACGGGATTTATCGCAGCGAACGATAATGAACTAAAGTGCAATGCTTGTACATGGACCAGCAGGAAGTGGGGGCATACTTCGGAAAATGGCCATTTATTAGTAAGACTATTTTATAAAAGTGTTCACTCTGCCTATGATTCATTAATGGATTTGAATGAAGAAGAATTGCTTCAAGTGGCGCTAGAGGATATTAGGAAAAGCCTGAAAATTCATGCTGAGCCAGTTTCTAGTCTAGTGACAAATTGGTCTGATCAAATGCCAAATTATTTAATTACCCATCGTCAAAGCGTTGAAACGCTAGAGAAAAAATTAGAAGTTGCTTATCCTGGAGTTACCCTTGCAGGCTGTTCGTACTATGGTGTTGGCATTCCTGACTGTATTGAAAATGGAGAAAAGACGGCAAAAAGAATTATTAAATTTTTATAAATAGAAGCCTCGACTAAGCAATCGTTGTCGAGGCTTCTTTTCTTTTTTGCTGAAGAACGTATTGATTACGGCCGGCGCCAAAACCGGCAAGAGTCATTAATAAGGACACAGCTCCTAATAGGATTAAAGGAATTGTCCATGAATGAAATAAATCAAATAAATAACCGATGAGAAATGGTCCAAGGGCAGCAAGCAAATAACCAACGCTTTGGGCCATGCCTGATAAGTCAGCAGCTTGTTTCGCATTTGCCGAGCGAAGCCCAATAAGGGTTAAGGAATGGCTAATGGCGGCTCCAAGGGCAACTCCAATGAAAATGATGCTAATGGTAGAAATGATGGGATTTCCGCTCGAAAGAAGACCAGCTAAGCCAATGAAACTAAAGGCACCAATTCCAAGTGCAATGCCCTTTTGATTCGGAAGTCGGTCTGCAAGAACAGGAATAATAAAGTTAGCAGGTAAACCAGAGAATTGAAGAAGTGTGACCATCCAGCCGGATGCAGAAATGCTCATGCCCTCACTATGAAGGATTTCAGGCAGCCAGGCGGTGAAGCTGAAATAAATCATGGATTGAAGACCCATGAAAAAGGTGACCTGCCAGGCAATAGGTGAGAGCCAAATAGATGAGTTTGTTGATTCTAAAGGGGGGAGTGTTACTGAGAACTTTTTGCTCTTTAATTGTGGAAGCCAAATTATAACCGCTATGAACACAAGAACGCTCCAAACTCCAAGAGACACTTGCCAGCCTAAATTCATTCCTTCAGCAAGCGGAGTGCTAAGCCCAGGAGCTACTCCTGCCCATAATCCCATGGAGAGAGTATAGATTCCTGTTAATAATCCCACCTTTTGAGGGAAGCTTCGTTTAACAATTCCAGGTAAAAGCACATTGCATATAGCGATGCCTAAGCCGATTAAGATCGTTCCAGTAAATAAAAAACCGAGCATTTCGATGGAGCGCGTGATAATGCCAGTCCCTAGAGTCAGTAAGCCAATAAGCACACACCATTCGTTGCCAATTTTCTCGGCAAACTTAGGGGTAAAAGGCGACATGATTGCAAAAGCAAGCAGCGGGAGAGTGGTAAGCAAACCAGCTAGCCCATTTGATATGCCAGTGTCAGTACGAATGGAGCCCACTAAAGGACCAACGGCAGTAATAGCGGGTCTTAAGGTGAAAGCGATGAAAATGATTCCTACCATTAGCAGTGTCTTTCCATTTTTTGTAGAACGAATATTCCCATTCAACATGTTTTCCCTTCAGCACCAGCCTTTCTTTATTCATCGTTTATGAAGTAGCTTTCCAAATTCTAGCATTTGAATAATTATAATGAATATTCTGTTATTTGTATAGGTCAAAATGGCGATATATGCAAATACTATTTCTTGCTTTGTTTAATTTTTTCATTATACATTTCTGTTTTCTTTATATTCACACCAACAAATGTTTCTAATATTGCTTGACCACCCGCAATCGAAAGAATAAAAATTAAGTATTTAGCAATGGAAGGAATCAAGATGTATATCAAGCCGAGAAGAATGGCGGACCATACCCCTGTACACCAGTAGCAAGTTAATAAATAGCCAATCATTGATTTAGGAACCTTTTTAATCTCATGAGCTTCCGTTTCTGTTTTCTTTAAAAACATATCTCTTAAAGGCTCAGCTATTTTATCAAAAACAATTAAATGTGTTAATCGATAACTGGCTAAGACAATCATAACAAAGGCCATCCATGATAATTCCACTAAGTAATCCTCCATTCGCAATACAATATATATATTAATTTTTCCTATTCGATTAATTCTAGCCAAGTAATAGCATGTAGAAGCATAAAAAAATGCAGCTGAATGTCAGCTGCATTTTTATTTGAATATCGTTTTTATAATTTGATCTTCCGTCATTCCACTTTCTAAATCATAAGATCCAGGACGTAACTTAGTTGATACACCACGTTTCTCAACTTCATTGAAAAACTCCTTAGCGCTTTTAATGATATGAGCTTTTTCAAGTGCCTTGCCAACATCGATACTTGTCATCCCTAAAGTCACTGTCAGCACGGTCCGGTAAACGACCTTTTCTTCATTTGGTTTCT
Organism: Cytobacillus solani; assembly: GCF_001420595.1. Taxonomy (GTDB): domain Bacteria; phylum Bacillota; class Bacilli; order Bacillales; family Cytobacillaceae; genus Cytobacillus; species Cytobacillus solani. The sequence continues at coordinate 763,214 of NZ_LJIX01000006.1, forward strand.
TTTCGGCTTCTTTTTCGGCAGCAAGCTGCTTATTCCATTCTTCTTCAGTGTGAACGACAAACCCTTTTGATGCTAATAAGCTTATCATTTCGTCCTCTGACATTTTTGAGGTAACTGTCTTATTTTCTGTTGCTGTTGTTGTTTCATCTGAACCTAGGTAATAGACAGCCCCACACAAACCTGCTGCAATCATTAAACCTGCTGCAAAGCTGCGCATTTTCTCAGCCTTCATTTCCATCATTGCTCCTTTCGTCCTTTGTTTTTATATAAGGAGAAAGGAAGTTCTCTACCTCTTCTTTCGTTAGCTGTTTCTCTGTTGCAATGCTTTCAAATGAATATCCGCGTTTATGTAGATCAAGCATTTCTTTCAATAAAGTCCGAAGCTCAGGAGAATCTGCGAAAATCTTTGTTTCATGCACGATAATTTCCGTATCGAATTCAACATTGCGAATTTGCTGTTGCAGCTGGTTTACTTCGTCCATTATTGAAAAAGAAACCTGATCTATATGCTGCTCTAATTTTGCAGCGGATTGCTTTGTCTGAACAAACGATAATACAAGCAGAACGATAGCTGCCATGAATAAAATACCTAACATCCAACCCATCTGTTTATGACACTTCCTTACTTGAATCTATTATCTTGCAGTTTCCTATTATACATGGTTTTGATCAGGAATTCGATTTAAAAGATTAAAATAAAGCGATAGTCATGAGTTTATGTCAGAATTAGGGGAAGGTGGTATATTTTTAAGTATTTACTTTGAAACCATTCATAATTTTTTATGAGGAAAGAATCTAAATGATTGATAATTATAAAAATAACAATATTACATAATAAAAATTCTGAATTTTTAATATAAAATGAAAATAGTGACAATAAACTCATTATTAAAAGAGGAGGAAAACGGAAATGGGAATGGCAAATAAGCAAGAGTTTCAGTCAGAAGCAAAGGTTAGTACCCAGCATTCTAAGGGAATGTGGAAATTTTTTGTCTACAGTTTTATCGGTGCATTTATGTTTTTTGTACCTGTTACAATTAGTGGGAAAAATTCTATTTTGCTAGATCATATCGTCTCCTATATTCAGACAAATGCTTCGTCAGCTATGCCATACTATGCCTTGGTTGTGATAGCAGCCGGAGCTGTCTACCCATTTTTATCAGGAAAGTGGAAAAAGTCAGCTGTCGATGTTGTATTTTCTATCTTTAAAGCAATTGGGCTGATTGTTGGGCTGATGCTGGTGTTTAATATTGGGCCAGCCTGGCTGTTTGACCCAGATATGGGGCCGTTTTTATTTAATAAGCTTGTTATTCCTGTTGGATTACTTGTTCCAATTGGGGCTATTTTTCTTGCTTTACTCGTTGGATATGGACTTCTCGAATATGTTGGTATATTAATGAAACCGATTATGAGACCTGTTTGGAAAACTCCAGGGCGTTCAGCAATTGATGCAGTTGCTTCTTTTGTAGGCAGTTATTCCTTGGGATTACTTATTACAAATCGTATTTACAAAGAAGGAAAGTATACAGCGAAAGAAGCGGCTATTATAGCCACTGGTTTTTCTACCGTTTCAGCTACCTTTATGGTTGTCGTAGCGAAAACCCTGGGATTAATGGATATTTGGAATACTTATTTTTGGATTACACTCATTGTGACTTTTCTTGTAACAGCTGTAACCGTTAGAATCTGGCCTTTGTCCAAAATAAAAGATGAATACTACGTAGGCTCAACCCCACAGCCGGAAATAAAGGTGAAAGGAAATTTATTGGCGTCTGCCTGGAAAGAAGCGCAAGAAACCGTTGCTGATGCTCCAAGATTAATAGATAATATCTGGGTTAATATTAAAGATGGTCTTCTAATGGCTATGGCCATTCTTCCATCTATCCTATCGATTGGCCTATTAGGGCTGGTGCTTGCAGAGTTTACCCCGATCTTTGATTGGCTGGGTTACATCTTCTATCCATTTACTTGGGCACTGCAGCTGCCAGATCCAATGCTTGTAGCGAAGGCAAGCTCTCTTGGAATTGCAGAAATGTTCTTGCCAGCAATGCTTGTAACGGAATCAGTATTAGTGGTAAAGTTTGTCATCGCTGTTGTGTCTGTTTCAAGTATTATTTTCTTCTCTGCCGTTGTCCCATGTATCGTATCAACAGAGATACCTCTTACAATTCCACAGCTTGTTGTCATTTGGGTTCAGCGTGTCATACTTACACTTATTATCGTTACACCGATTGCTTACTTGCTGTTGTAAACGAAAATGTCTGTCTTTGCTGTACGCAAATGTATGGCACTAGGCAGGCGTTTTTATTTGTCATTAAATGATTGTAATAAAGTGAAATTATGCTGAGAATTTTGAATTTCTTTTGTTGAGTAAAGTATTAAAAAAAGGTAACATAGAAAAATAGGAAACTAGTATCCTAGAATGAATCGAGATACGGGGGGAAAAAGATGAACAAACAAATAAAAATAGGAATTGTTGGCTATGGAAACCTTGGAAGAGGCGTAGTTTCAGCAATTGAACAAAGCAGCGACATGATAGTAGAGGGTATTTTTACTAGAAGAGCACCAGAAAGTATCTCTGTTAATAATCCTAATTTGAAAGTTTTGCATATTTCCCAAGCAGAAGCGTATAAGGACGAGATTGATGTAATGATATTATGCGGCGGTTCAGCTACAGATCTGCCAGAGCAAGGTCCACAATTTGCGAGAGCTTTCAACACTGTGGATAGTTTTGATACGCATGCGAAAATACCTGAATATTTCGATTCAGTAGATAAAGCAGCGAGAGAAAACGGCAAGACAAGTATTATTTCTGTCGGCTGGGACCCAGGTCTATTCTCAATTAATCGCTTAATGGCCGAGGCTATTCTGCCAGCTGGTGAAACATATACTTTTTGGGGAAATGGGGTTAGCCAAGGTCACTCAGATGCCATTCGCAGAATTGAAGGCGTAAAGGGTGCTGTGCAATACACCGTTCCGATTAAAGAAGCTGTTGAAAAAGTAAGAAGCGGGATAAATCCTGAATTATCTACAGCGGAAAAGCATCTTCGTGTTTGCTATGTAGTGACAGAAGAAGGGTATGATCAAGGAGAAATTGAAAAAGAAATTATAACCATGCCAAATTACTTTGCAGATTATGAAACAGAAGTGAATTTTATTTCCGAAGAGGAATTGAAGGAAAAGCATTCTAAGCTTCCGCATGGCGGATTTGTTATTCGTGGAGGGCAATCTGGGGAAGGCAACAAGCAAATTATTGAATTCTCATTGAACCTAGACAGCAATCCGGAATTTACATCAAGTGTGCTAGTTGCTTATGCGCGTGCGGCCTATCGTTTAAATAAAGAAGGTCAGGCTGGGGCGAAATCTGTGTTTGAAGTGCTCCCTGTGTATCTGTCGCCACAATCAGCAGAGGAATTAAGAAAAAACTTACTATAAATTATAATAAAACGAAGAAATTGTCACAGTTATCTGTGGCAATTTTTTTGCTCCAGTATCTATCTTTCGTTGAAGAAACTTCCATTTAATATTGTAATTAGTGATTATTTTGTGTAAAATTACACTAAATTATCTCTAGAAGAGGAAGTGCTTGTCTAATGAAGAAAGCTTGGATTTTACTGCTGTATTTTGGTTTCATTCCATTCGGCGTATCGTTTTTAACATTTGCATTAATGAGTGTTGGGCTGGATAAAGTAATGATTGCTTCAATGTTACCTCTTATTATTGGTGGGAGTGTAATTGGTTATTTTGTTGTACATAAGCAGAAACATAGGGATCAGCTGGGAGCATGGGTAAACATATTTTGTATCCCCATTGCATATACAGCTATTTTATGGGCTATTTTTATGGTGATTAGCAGTGGTTTTTATGGAGCAGATGCCTGGTTTATTTTTGCGATCTCCCATATAGCCTTTGCACCAATCTATTTTATGGCCTCATTCATGGGAGTAGGCAGTTTATTTATATGGGCACCAGCAGCATACGAGTTGTCATTTTTATTGGGAGCCCTTTTGGCAATTGTTTTAAGGAAAGAGCGTCCAGTATTCAAAAAGAAGCAATTGTTGGTGATTGTAGTCGTCTCATTCTTGGGTTTTGGAACGGGTGCAGCCATTCAATGGCAGCGGAGTCAAACGGTATTGCCATCATATGGCTTTGACTATGGTGGGGGATATTCAAGTACAGATTTAACACCTTATGAAGTAACAAATCCAAATAATAAGCTGCCTAATCTTGATTCACCTTCTGCATTTACGATAATGAATCAAAAGGATATGCCCGTTTTAGATGGTGCAGAAGCTGCGTTTCCAGTTTATTCCGCATTTGCAAATGTAACCTATGAAAATATCAGCAAAAGTAATGTAAGCGGAGAAAAAGTCACCTTTACAAATACGATCTATGCATACGAACGCCTGTTATCAAAAGATGTAGATATATACTTCGGCGCGGAGCCATCTGCGGAGCAGCTGAAAATGGCGGAAAGGGAAGGAAAAGAACTAGTAATGACACCGATTGGAAAAGAAGCGTTTGTGTTCTTTGTAAACCCTGATAATAAAATAGATAATCTAAGTGTTACTGAGATTCAAGGCATTTATTCTGGGAAAATTAAGAATTGGTCAGAACTTAAAGGGGAAAATGAAAGAATAATCGCTTTTCAACGGCCTAAAAATTCTGGGAGTCAAACGCTTTTGGAAAAAATTATGGGTGATAATGCCATAATGGAGCCGCTAAAGGAAGAAGTTCCGGCTGGAATGGGGGGAATAATGGAACAGGTAGCTGATTATCGAAATTATGATCATGCGATTGGTTTTTCCTTCCGCTTTTTTGCAACAGGAATGAATCCTAATCCTGATATTAAACTACTTGCCATCGATGGCATAGAACCTAGTCCTGAAAATATATCAAGTGGAAAATATCCGTTTACTGCTTCCTTGTATGCCATTACCTTGAAGGACAATCCAAATCCAGTGATCACCCCCTTTCTTGAGTGGATGACAGGTCCCGAAGGACAGCGGATCGTTGAAGAAATCGGATATATTAAACAACAATAAAACAATGAACACCATCGTTACATCTATCGTACCAGTAAGGATACTAGATCCTAAATTGTCGCTTGCGAGACACCAATCGCAGACAGTTTAGGGTTTTTTATTTTTCCAGGATGGACAAGAGTTAATATTATCGGGAAATAGCTTTAGGAAAATAATAGAAGAATTTGTTTACTTTTCAATAGTTTTGTACTTTAATAGTTATATGATTTTGAAAATTTATACTATTTGTGAAACTAGGGGGTTTGACAATGAAAATGAAGAAATTGTTTCAGTTCTCTGTATTGTCCAGCATGCTCATTTTGTCAGCATGCAGCGGCGGGGGAGAACAGGCAGCTGGGGAGAAAGAGGGAAAAGACGGAAGCGGCGGAGCAGTAAAAGCCGATATCGGAGTCGTTTCTTATATCAGCGGCCCTGGTGCAGCATATGGGGAAGCGATAACAAGCGGGCTTAAATTAGCACAGAAAGAGATAAATGCAAAGGGAGAAGTGGATATTAATCTCGTGATCGAGGACTCTGCAGGTAAGCAGGATCAAGCATTAACAGCTGCTCAAAAGCTAATAAACTCCGAAAATGTAACGGCAATTATTGGACCAACCCTTAGCACGGAAATGAATGTGGTCGGACCTGAGGCAGATTTAAGCGGCGTGCCAATTATGGGAACATCAACAACAGCTGATGGAATACCGCAAATTGGTGATTATGTCTTCCGGAACTCCATTCCAGAAGCATTGGCGATCCCTGCATCCATGAAGAAGGCGATTGAGAAATACGATGCGAAAAAAGTAGCGATCTTGTATGGGAATGATGATGTATTTACAAAGTCAGGCTTTGACACGATGAAAGAAGCTGCAGAAGACATGGGATTAGAAGTTCTAACAATCGAACAGTTCCAAAAAGGCCAATCTGACTATAATGCACAATTAACGAAAATTAAAGGCTTAAACCCTGATTTGATTCTTTGTTCGGCTCTTTATAATGAAGGGGCAGTTATTATGGATCAAGCCCGTAAAATGGGCATTGATGTACCGTTTGTAGGCGGAAATGGCTTTAACTCTCCAGAAGTCATCGAAATTGCGGGGGATGCGGCTGATGGATTAATCGTTGCAACACCATGGTATGGAGAAAAAGAGGATCCTAAAGTAAAGGAATTTGTTAGTAATTTCGAAAAAGAATACGGCAAAAAGCCTGACCAGTTCGCTGCGCAAGCCTATGATGCGCTATATATTATGGCAGAGGCGCTGAAAAATGCTGGTGAAGCAGATCGTGATGCTCTTCGTGATGCATTAGCAGAAGTAAAAGATTTTAAGGGAATCCTAGGGAATTTCTCCTTCGATGAAGAGGGAGATGTTGTAATGGATCCTACAGTATTAGTAATTGAAGATGGTGCATTTAAAATTTTTGAATAGTTATTTCTCATAAAGATACCATCAGCGAGTCTTAAAAAGTCCTCGCTGATGGTCATTTTTCCATATTCGAGGGATTGATAAAAATAGTGTAAGAAGGTGAGACAGCATGCTAATAGAACAATTAATCAATGGAATAACCCTTGGCAGCATTTATGCGATCGTTGCCTTAGGATTTACCCTTGTTTTCGGGGTACTTGGCATTATTAATATGGCACATGGCGAAATCTTTATGTTTGGTGCTTTTATCGGTGTCATTGTTACAACCTCCCTGCAATTGCCGCTTTGGCTGGGATTTCTGGCAGCAATCCTTATCACAGCCATCATGGGCTATATGCTGGAACGCTTTGCTTTAAGACCGCTACGCAGTAAGCAGGGGGTTTCGCATCTTGCCCCTTTAATAAGCACGATCGGTGTATCAATATTGCTAGAAAACCTTTCCCACCATCTATTTGGCGCAGGGAATCATCCATTTCGGGCTTCATTTGCAGAAATCAATTTTCAAATTGGTTCGATTACCATCTACTTAGTTCAAATTGTCATTTTTGTTATCTCAGTTATTTTGATGATGGGCCTTTCGTTCTGGCTAGGGAAAACGAAAGCTGGCAAGGCTTTGCGAGCGACTGCAGAAAACCTTGAGACAGCAAGCCTTCTTGGCGTTGATACGAAAAGAATGATTACGATGACTGTCATCATTGCATCAGCAATGGGGGGCATTGCCGGCATTCTTGTTGGGATGGCTTTTAACTCTGTTACTCCACAAATGGGATTATCAATGGGATTAAAGGGACTTGCGATCATCATCCTCGGTGGCATGGGCAATGTGAAAGGAGCGATGGCAGGTGGATTAATCCTTGGCTTGGCAGAAACCTTCATTGTTGTTTACGGAGATTCGGGCTACCGAGATGCAATTGCCTTCTTGGCCATTATCGTCATACTCCTGATTCGGCCTCAAGGATTGTTTGGCCAAAAAATTTCAACGTAAGAAGGTGAGCCTATGCTGGCAGAACTAATTAATCCATATCATTTTCAAGTTGCTTCCTTTATTCTGATTAATATCATTCTAGGAATCAGTGTATATATCACTTTGTCAACCGGGCAGCTATCACTTGCGAATGCAGGGTTTATGGGGATAGGGGCGTACACATCGGCTCTTTTGACCATACACTTTGATTTGCCCATAGTATTAGGAATTATTGCTGGTGCACTGGTAGCGGCATTATTAGGGATATTAATCGGAATCCCAACCCTTAGACTGCAAGGGGTTTATTTGGCAATAGTGACCCTTGGATTTGGAGAGGTCATCCGGGTTGTTTTTATCAACTGGGAATCATTAACGAAAGGGTCTGTGGGGATCTCAGGCATTCCGCATATTGGTCGGGAAATATTGCGAGTGCTAAAAGGCTTTGGGTTTGATCCAAAGGTTATCGGTTTACAGAATAACCAATTTATTTTTCTATCGATTTTTCTTCTTTTATTCATCATCACAATTGGCGTCATTTGGTTCTTTAGGAGACAGCATCGATCAAGAGTTGGAAGGGCCTTTGCGGCAATTAAGCTGGACGAAAAAGCGGCAGAATCGATGGGAATAAATATTACGTATTATAAGGTTCTTGCTTTTGCACAGGGAGCATTGCTTTCAGGGTTTGCTGGTGCACTCTATGCACATGTACTTGCTTACATAAGTCCTGCTGATTTTGCCTATCACAGGGCTGTAGAAATTTTAATCTTTGTTGTTTTTGGTGGCAGTGAAGTGATTTGGGGACCAATATTCGGTGCGTTCTTCTTAACTTTAATGCCAGAGGTTCTGCGATTTATTAGTGAATATCGCTATATGATCTATGGTCTAATTATTATTATTCTGATGGCAGTTCGTCCTCAAGGTTTGATTGATGTAAATCTTCTAAATTGGGTTAAGACAAAAGGGAAGAAAAGGGGGCAAAAGCATGGTACTGGAAATACAAAAAGTATGTAAAAACTTCGGCGGTCTTAGTGCAGTGTCTAATGTCTCTTTTACAATCAATAAAGGGGAAATTTTTGGGCTCATTGGACCGAACGGTGCGGGAAAAACGACGATGTTCAATTTAATTACATCCATGTTTCCATTAACTTCAGGCGACATTATCTTTTCGGGTCAAACGATTAATGGGCTTAAATCTCATCAAATCACGAAAAAGGGAATTTGCCGGACATTTCAAAATATCAGGCTGTTCCCACAAATGACAGCTCAAGAAAATGTCATGGTTGGGGAGCATTGCCGGACAAAATCCGGTGTGTTCAGAAGTGTTTTTGGGACGAAATTTCAGCGGAAGGAAGAAGCGAAAATCCGCAGTAAAGCAAATGAACTGCTCGAATTTGTTGGCTTGATGGATTATGGAGATGTTGCTGCTGAAAATCTGGCATACGGGCAGCAAAGAAGATTGGAAATCGCAAGAGCGATGGCAAGCGATCCGCAGCTGCTTCTGCTTGATGAACCTGCAGCAGGGATGAATGAAACAGAAACAAGTGATTTATTCCAGCTCATCAAAAAAATTCAATCCAAGGGGATCACCGTGCTGCTGATTGAACATGATATGCCGCTTGTGATGAAGCTATGTGACCGGATAGCCGTTCTTAATTTTGGAAAGAAAATCGCTGAAGGAACGCCTGCTGAAATACAGAATAATCCTGTTGTAATTGAAGCATACCTCGGAAGTGAGGAGGATGAGCTATATGCTTAAGGTAAGCGGCATTCATGCGTTTTACGGAAATATACAGGTACTAAAAAATATTGATCTGCAAGTGGAAGAGGGAAGTATAGTAACTATTCTTGGAGCGAATGGAGCAGGGAAAACAACGATGATGAAGACCGTTGCTGGACTATTAAAACCCCAGCAAGGAAAGATTGAATTTCTTGGGGAAGATGTAACTGGATTAAGACCGGATCAGCTATTACGAAAAGGCATTGCCCTTGTGCCAGAAGGACGGCAAATATTAGCAGGCATGACAGTCATGGAAAATCTGGAGATGGGGGCTTATCATCGGAAAGATAATGAAATTGGACAGGATCTAGAAAAAGTACTTGAGAGATTCCCCATTTTAAAAGAAAGAGAAAAACAGCTTGGGGGAACTTTGTCAGGGGGGCAGCAGCAGATGCTGGCGATAGCGAGAGCCATCCTAAGCCGGCCAAAGCTATTGCTGCTCGATGAACCGTCGATGGGACTTGCACCGCTCATTGTCGCAGATATTTTTAAAATTATCAAAGAAATTAATGAAGCAGGTACAACCGTTCTGCTTGTTGAACAAAATGCAAGGCAAGCGTTAAAAATATCAGATTACGGGTATGTGATGGAAATCGGAAAAATTGTTGCAGATGGGAAAGCAAAGGATTTGTTGAATGATCCACGGATTATGGAAGCGTACCTTGGGCGGAAGTCTAGTTAGTAATAGGTGTAAAAGCTAAGGTGGGTGTCAAATTTGTTTGACATCCACTTTGGCTTTTTTTATCATATAGATGTAAAAGGTTTTTTACACCTTGCGAATGTGGAGGCATATGGAATGGAGAATAGAATTAAGGAGTACAGAGAAAAAAACGATCTTTCACAAGGGGAATTAGCCGAATTGTGTAATGTAAGCCGGCAAACAATTAATGCGATCGAGAACAACAAGTATGACCCCAGTTTACAGTTAGCATTTGAACTGGCAAGGAACTTACAAGTAACGATAGAAGATATATTTCTGTATTCAGAGAATGGGGGAAAAAAGAATGGATAAGTCTAGAAAAATCATTGCAGTTTTAGCTTTTGTTGTTTTTTGTACTCTCACAGGCTTCACGTTATACAAATGGGTGCGATTTGGTACGATAGATGGAGGTTCTATATTTTTTAGTTTTCTTGCATTATCGTATTTTTTTAATTGGCTTAATTGGGGCAGACATGATGGCGGTGGAGAGAAAGATGAATTAGACAGGCATATTGAAACACAGAGCGCAAAAATAGGGTATTTTGTATTAATGATTTTGGCTGGTATTATTTTGTTTATTTCAGAAGGTGTATCTAATTTAAATGATATTAAGAATTATCCTTTGCTTATTGTAGTGGGCCTTACATTTGTTACACTTCCGATTACAGAGTTTATCTATTCAAGGAAGTTTAAATAATATAAATCAAATAGTCTAAAAGGTTATGGAAACATTATTAACTGAAAAGAGAACCCATCAAGAATCGAAATAAGCAGTCCTTCATATTATTCACCTGTCTTTTTTGAATAAATTATTTAAAAATTCCGTAAAAGGAGATATGATAATACTAATCATTTATTTAGGGATTCGAAGGAAAACTGCTTGGGGGATAACATATGTTAAAGGTCATTACCTATTTAAAGCCATACCGGATTGCAGTCGTCATTGCACTTATATTAATGCTGACAGAGCTTGGAGTAGAGCTTGTTCAGCCGTTTTTCATGGCAAAGATTATTGATGAGGGCATCCAAGTGAACAATTTGTCCGCGGTAATGAAATGGGGCGGTATAATGGTCGTGTTTTCAATTATCTCTTTTGCAGCAGGAGTGATTAACTCCTTTTATGCAGCCCATGTAAGTCAAAACTTTGGTTTCGATGTAAGGAAGGCTTTATTTGAAAAGGTTCAATCCTTTTCATTTGCGAATTTCAATCAATTCCCTGCATCCTCTTTAATTACAAGGATGACGAATGATATTACGCAAATTCAAAACACTGTTTTTATGAGCTTGAGGATCATGCTTCGCGCACCGCTGCTGATTATTGGCGGGTTAATGATGGCGTTCGTTGTTAATGTAAAGCTTGCCTTGATCTTATCTGCGGTAATTCCCTTTTTGTTTATTTTTCTTATTTGGGTGATGAATAAAGGGAGAGTATTATTTAAGAATGTGCAGGAAAGATTAGACTCAGTGAATGGCGTCATGAGGGAAACGCTGACAGGCATTCGTCTCATAAAGGCTTTTATCAGACGAAAATATGAGGTCAGCCGGTTTGCTACGGCAAACAAGGAATTAAAGGATCGAACGGTCACGGCATTACGGGTCATGGAAGTAGCGATGCCAGTATTGTTATTTATTATGAATGTAAGCATTATTGGCGTTCTTTGGTTTGGGAATATGCAGCTGAATACAGGCGAAGTAAAGGTAGGGGAAGTAGTAGCGATTGTTAACTATGCCACACGGATAACGGCTGCCTTCTCAATCTTTTCTTTTATCATTATGGCTTTTTCACGTGCAAGGGCTTCTTCCAGCCGAATTGTGGAGGTAATGGAAACGCCGGTTGATCTTCTTGATCGAAAAGATGCTGACTCCGTATTCGCTGTGAAAGAAGGGAAGATTGAGTTTAAGAATGTCATGTTTCAATATCCTGAAACGGAAACTTCTGCAATTGATGATATTAGCTTTACAGTTCAGCCAGGGCAAACGGTCGCTATTCTGGGTGCGACAGGTTCAGGGAAAACTTCGCTATTTCAACTGATCCCACGGCTATATGATGTGAATAGCGGGCAAGTATTAATAGATGGCATGGATGTTCGCGAGATGAAGATGGAGAGTTTGCGAAAGCAAATCGGATTTGTCCCGCAGGAAGCTTTGTTGTTTTCCGGGAGTGTAAAAGAAAACATTGGGTGGGGGAAAGAGAATGTTTCCATGGAGGAAATGATGGAAGCAGCAAAAGATGCGCAAATTTATGAAACAATTAAGAAATTGCCAAATCAATTTGAAACAAAGCTAGGACAAAAAGGGGTGAATCTTTCTGGAGGGCAAAAACAGCGGCTTTCCATCGCAAGGGCGTTGGTTAGACAGCCAAAAATACTCCTGCTGGATGATAGCACAAGTGCATTAGATCGAAGAACAGAGGCAAAATTGCTTCTGGCGCTAAAAGCATACACATGCACAACCTTAATCATCACACAGAAAATTAGTACGGCAATGGAAGCGGATCAGATTCTTCTTCTAGAGAATGGGAAATTATTAGCTAAAGGGACGCATGACTCTTTGCTTGAAACCTCGAAGCTTTATAATGAAATTTTCAGCTCCCAATCGAGAGAGGAGAGCAGAAATTATGCTTAAAGAGATAATTAGACCTTTTCAATATAAGAAAATGAAGCATTTGAAAATAGAGGACTCACAAAGCAAGAATAAACAAAAATCAAAGAATTATTTTGCTACTTTAAAAAGAATCTGGTATTTTCTTTCTTCGAATAAAGGGCTCTTATTTCTTGTCTTATTCATGGTATTCCTTAGCTCTGCCCTAGGATTGCTTGGCCCGTATTTAGTTGGAATGGCGATAGACGATTATATTGTTACTAGAAAAATGGATGGGTTCGTGACTCTCTTAGTAAGTCTTGGAGTGATTTATGTTTTCTATTCCTTAACGATCTGGTTCCAGAACTACTGGATGATCGGGATTGCGCAGGATACTGTTTATACGATGAGGATGAGGCTATTTCAGCATTTGCATAAGCTGCCGATTCCATTCTTTGATAAACGCCAGCATGGCGAATTAATGAGCAGGATCACAAATGATATTGAAAATGTAAGCTCCACACTAAACAGCTCTGTCATCCAAATTTTTTCAAGCTTACTTACCCTTATTGGGACAGTGGCTGTAATGCTTTGGCTAAGCCCGTTGTTGACTCTATTAACCTTGATTATCGTTCCTCTCATGTTTTTCGGAATGAAGTGGATTACGAAACGGACTGGACCATTATTTAAAGAACAGCAGCGAAATCTTGGGGAATTAAATGGTTTTATTGAAGAAACGATTTCAGGGCAGCGAATTATTAAGACGTTTTCACAAGAAAAGAAGGTCACGGCAGAATTTTTGGAAAAGGGTGAACGGTTAAAAGCGGCAGGCTTTTGGGCACAGACTTATTCTGGCCTTATTCCGAAGCTAATGAATGTCTTGAACAATTTGAGCTTTGCGATTATTGCTGGGATCGGAGGGATCCTCGCATTAAATAATATGATTTCTATCGGTGTGATCGTTATCTTTGTCGAGTATTCCCGTCAATTTACCCGTCCATTAAATGATCTTGCGAATCAATTTAATACACTATTATCTGCCGTTGCAGGTGCAGAAAGGGTATTTGAAATTTTAGATGAAGAGGAAGAATTTAAAAATGAACGCTCGCTCCATGAGCTGCCGCAGGTAAAGGGAGAAGTAGAATTTAAAAACGTTACCTTTTCCTATGAAGAGGAAAGCAAGACGGTTAAGAATATTGACTTCCATGTGTATCCTGGTGAGACCGCCGCGTTTGTTGGACCTACAGGCGCTGGGAAAACAACCCTAATTAACTTGCTTTCCCGTTTTTATGAAGTGGATAGCGGGGGGATTTTTATCGATGGATATGATCTTTCTAAAGTAAAAAAAGAAAGCTTACGTAAGTATATGGGCTTTGTATTACAGGATTCGTTCATGTTTCAAGGAACGGTTCGCGAAAATATTCGCTATGGAAGACTTGCGGCAAGCGATGATGCAGTGGTTGAAGCAGCTAAGCTGGCCAATGCCCATTCCTTTATTGTAAAGCTTCCGGATGGCTATGACACCGTTTTGAGTCAGGAGGGTAGCGGTATTAGCCAAGGACAAAAGCAGCTGTTATCAATAGCGAGGGCATTTCTTGCCAATCCATCCATCTTAATATTAGATGAAGCAACAAGCAGTATTGACACAGTCACAGAATTGAAGATACAAGCGGCATTGCAGAAATTAATGAACGGAAGAACAAGCTTTGTAATTGCCCATCGGTTAAATACGATTCAAAACGCAGATCGGATATTTGTCCTTGATGAAGGAAGAATTATAGAGGAAGGCAATCATGATACCTTGCTGAAGAAAAAAGGGTTTTACTATCAATTGCATGGGAAGGCAGCTGCTTCAGGGATATAATCTAATGTTTCTGGAATGCTAGATAAACTGCTACAATTGCTAGATAAAATAGTTAGAATGCTAGATATATTGATTGAACTGCTAGATAAATAGCTGCAATTGCTAGATAAAAGGAAACAAATGCTTGAAATATTATAAAAGTTGCTAAAAAAATGCAGAGCATTCCGATAGAAATAGAAAAACCTGTGAAATTGATCGTTTTCACAGGTTTTTCTATTTCTATTGAATCACTCTTTTAGCTTTCGCTTCTTTTAGCCATTCTGGAAACTCATTTAGAAGCAGATTGTATAATTCCTCATCAGAAATGGTTTCAATATTTTGAATATGGAAGAAGTTTGCATTATCGATGAAGCGCCCATCCATTTCATCTAGTTTTTTAAGGACATCAAAATTAGAATCTCCAATGCCAACAAACTGCCAGAAGAGCGGTTTATCAGAGGAAGAAACAACTGGCTTTTTGATCGTGCTTTTACAGCCTCCATCATTAATAAATACAATAAATGCAGGATCTGAACTTGGGTCTTCTACCGTATATTTATGAATGACATCCTCCATAACCGGCGGCTCATCATTTCTGCCAAACTTATGGATTAAAGAGTTGTTCAAAATATATTGATCCACATATCCTTCAAAGTCAATTTCTGTAACAGGTTTCAATCTAGAAAACTCATTATCATATACCCACACATCTAATGATCCATCATCATCAAATTGGCTTGCGACAGCAAGAATCCGCTCGACTACCTTCTGAACAGTTCCGTTTTTATATAAACGCCGCATGGATCCAGAAATATCTAATACGAGTGCGACTCTTGCTGTTACATTTGTTAAATTCCTTTTCTCAAGAACGATACGTGCCGATTTTTTTAATAGGCTGATTGTGCTCATAAGCTTCCTCCTTGATTAGTTTTGGACAAGTACTGCTTTAAATGTACCATAATGCTGATAATAAGTATTATGAAAATTAAAGAAGGATGATAGGTATGCGAGTGTCTGTTATCCACAAAGTTATGAACATTAAAAATGGCGTTTTAATCAGCAGTTGGTTAGGTTACCCACAAGATGTTAATAACCTTGTGTTCACAAGTTATACAAATTCGTATGATGTTTTGTGAAGAATTGGTGAAGTGGATTGTTAATTGTGTAAGAATAGCGTATATTAAAGGTGTAGAAAGAAAGTGAAACACTTCACAAAGAAGTAAGCTGAATCAGACCTTTCTACAAAATAAGCTGGCCGGCTTGAACCCTTAGAGGGTAAAAAAATTTACATCATATTGTGAATAAGATCACAATATAATCAATTTATTGGAGATGATTACTATGAAATGGTGGAAAACTCCTCAAGCAGCGGTAGCATGGACAATTTTACGAATTTGGCTAGGGATTCAATGGATCCAAGGCGGATGGCATAAGGTCGTTGATGGATTTGATGCCAGTGGATTTATGCAAGGAGCGATTGCGAAGGCATCTGGTGAAAATCCCGCAGTGCAAGGTTGGTATGCAGGCTTTCTAGAAAACTTCGCATTACCGAATGCTGATCTATTTAGCACATTAGTTGCATACGGTGAAGTTCTTGTTGGACTTGGTTTAATTCTTGGAGCAGCAACAATCCCAGCATTAATTGCAGGTGCATTTATGAACCTTAACTTCTTATTAGCAGGAACTGTCAGCACTAATCCAATCCTTTATACAGCAGCCATTATCTTACTCTTTACAGGTAGCGGAGCATACTTCTGGGGCGTTGACCGCTTTGCCATCCCATATGTAAAGAACCTCATTGGAAAACGAGGAAATGAAGAAAACAATACAGCACATAATCACTAATAATATAGGAAGCAAGCTCCTGACATGGGAAGCTTGCTTCTTTTTTATTCATATATCTAACTTTTTCTTTGCTTTCCTTTAACTCTTTGATTGGCAGCATTTGCACGAGCTTGTGCTTCTAGATCAGCTTGGTCTGCTAGCTCTGCTGAATACTCTTCGTCAATTCCATCAGATTTCATATTTTGTGGAACTTGTGGAAGTGATGCTTTGTTTTTATCTCGAGATCTTTGTCCGCGTGAACGACCCATAATAAAAACTCCTTTCAAAAATAAAAGTACGGAACACCATGGTTCCGTACTTTTATTTTTGCCATTAATAATCTCTCTATGAATGGAAATTAATGTTTTGATTTATTGTCGACATAACCGCCTGCACGATCCGCCCGCTGAAATTCACGTACATAAAGCACCTCTTGCATGCTTGATAATGTTCGTTTCTTTTTATTCTTTGTTTTTTTATCCACTGCGATCATCCTTTCCACATAAGGTCATTTTCACATCTTCCTTATTTTTCCCTTATCAAATAGGATTGATACAGCCAATTGAAATTTTTGAACTAATATATATCTTCTAAGGCATTTTTTAAGTCTCTATATAAAAAAGTGTATCCATGTGCTAGAAGCTTTTGAGGCAGCACTTTTTGTCCTTCAAGTACAAGAATACTCATTTCCCCTAGTGCGATTTTTAAAGCAAACCGAGGTGCTGGGATCCAATGTGGCCGATGTAAAACCTTTCCGAGTGTCTGTCCAAACTCTTTCATCTTCACTGGATTCGGCGCCGTGAAGTTAACAGGTCCTTTTACATGTTTATTTGCAGCAACAAACAGAATGCCATTGACGACATCCTTGAGATGAATCCATGAAACCCATTGATCTCCGGATCCGACTGTGCCGCCAGCAAAAGCTTTATAAGGCAGGGCTATTCGCGGTAAGGCACCATCTGTGTCATCGAGAATAATGCCAAATCGGCAATAAACGGTTCGAATGCCTAAATCTTCAGCATTATGAGCAGTTGCTTCCCATTGCTGAACCGTTCTTGCAAGAAAATCATCACCTGCTTCCCTTGAGTCTTCTGTGAAGGTTTCCGAATCTGATATGCCGTAAAATCCGACAGCACTTGCCTGTATGAGTACTTCAGGCTTTTTTTGAAGCCTGCTAAGTATTTTCTCAACTTCGTTAGTTGCTGAAATCCTGCTCTTCAAAATTCTTTTCTTTCGATTTTTCGACCATCTGCCGCTATTAATCGATTCGCCTGCAAGATTAATGAATACATCTACATCTTCTAAGATTTCCCATGGTCGGTCTCCTTCATTTAGCCATTGAACATAGGTAACTTGTTTTTTATTTTCCTTTACATCCATTTTTCTCGTTAAAATAAATACCTCATGTCCCTTTTGTACAAATTCCTTTGTCAACGCATGACCGACAAAACCGGTACCACCAGTCACTGCTATTTTCATGCCCATTCCCCCTAGCTGCTTTTTGGCTAATTTGTTTATATATTTTCGATAGATTAGTCAGAAACCCTTTTTCAAATGTGATACATTAAAAGGGAGGTGAAGAAAATGCCTACGATAACAAGAATTACAGTGCAGCAGAAAAAGACGGACCGATATAATATTTTTTTAGATGAAAAATATGCATTTAGTGTGGATGAGGATGTGTTGATTAAGCATCAGCTCAAAAAAGGAATGGAGCTGGATGAATTTTCACTTTCTGAAATTGCCTATCAAGACGATATTAGAAAATCATACAACTTAGCGATTCAGTATTTAGCAAGAAGAATGCGCTCTGAAGCTGAGGTTCGAAAAGCTCTCAAGGATAAAGAAGTCGATGAAAGCATCGTTCAAGAGGTGATTCATCGATTATACGAGTACAGCTTTTTAAATGACGAGGAATTTGCGATTGCCTTTGTACGAACAGCAATGAATACGACTGATAAAGGTACAGATGTGATTCGCAGGGAATTAAAGGAAAAGGGGATTTCGGATAATATCTTAGAACGTGCTCTGAAAGAATATCCGTTTGAACAGGAACTAGATACAGCGATTAAGCTTTGCGAGAAGTTTGTCCAAAAAAACACACGAGATTCCTCAAGGGTCATGAAACAAAAGCTTGAACAAATGCTTTTCCGAAAGGGATATTCTTTAGGTATCATTCAGACTGCTCTATCAGAAATGGAGATGGAAAAAGCTGAGGATGAGGAAATGGCAGCATTGAGAATACACGCGGAAAAAGCGCATAGGAAATATGAAAAGCTTGAAGGCTTCGAGTATGAAAAGAAAATGAAACAGGCACTTTTCCGAAAAGGCTTTGCCTTTGAATTGATTGAACAGGTTTTATCGCAGATTAACGAGCAGTAAGACCCCCAATTCAAGGAAGTCGAGGAAACGAAAAATTGTAAGTGGGGGATCAACTGCCCGTAAATGCCCGATTGGTTCAACTAGCCATCAGTGGGGATGATAGCCGACTTAGAACGCTACTTCCTGTGGCAACGTCGGTACTAGCACGTCCTATGGTCAGAAAACCTCTACTGATGGAAGTTTCACTTTATCCGAATATAGGGAAACTTAAAAATCACATGGCCACCATGTGATTTTTATATTTTAAATAAACTACTTTTCTGATTCAATAATAATTGCATCTTTTTCGATATTCGCCAAAATCTTATCTGCAATTTCAGCAGGGGAACGAAGTCTGGATTTGTCCTTTATAAAATGGTTATGGTCCCAAAATGGAGTGTCCATTCCACCCATGTAGACCGCTTTTATCATTATACCTGTATGCCCATACTCGATCTGTAAGCTTTCTGTAAATCCTCGAACAGCAAATTTACTTGCAGCATAACCGGATTCATTTATCTTTCCTCTAAGGCCAGCAGTTGAAATAATATTCATTACTAATCCTTCATTTTTTTCAACAAGATATGGCAGGACTGCTTGTGATATATAGATGGTTCCTAGTACATTTACGTGAAGCATTTCTTCTATTTCAGCATGAGGCATTTGTTCAAAAGGTCCAAAATGACCGATTCCAGCATTGTTGATTAGACCGTAAATGGTGAATTGTTTTGCAGCTTGGCTTATGAATGCTTGGATTTCTGATGGGCTGCTAATATCTACAGCAAAGGAATCGGCATGTCCATTTTCAGCCTGGATTTGTTCTTCAACTTCCTTCAGCTTTTCAAAAGTTCTCCCAATCAAAAGCAAATGATAACCCTGCCTGCTATAACGGATGGCAAGCTCTTTTCCTAATCCAGATCCTGCACCTGTGATGATAATCGATTTCATATGTTTGCTCCTTATGTAAAATCTTTAGGCTTTTCTAAGCGCTCACAATTCAATATACTTAATATGTCCATTTAAAGTCTATAGTGAGTGTTTACTTCTAATGTTACACCTATAAGGAAAAGATGGGAAGGGTGAAGGATCATGCCAGAAAAAAGATATAGTGAAATGTCAAAATATGAGCTGCAGCAGGAGATTTCCCGTTTAAATGAAAAGGCGAGGAAAGCAGAACAAATGGGGATGGTTAATGAGTTTGGTGTTATGGAAAGAAAGGCAGTCATGGCAAAATCCTATTTATTAGATCCAGATGATTACCAACCAGGAGAGCTTTATGAAATTGAAGGCGATCCGGGCTCATACTTTAAGATTGATTATATGAATGGAGTATTTGCATGGGGATTCCGCTTAAACGGGGATAAAGCGGAAGAGGCAATACCGATTTCGATGTTGAAAAAATAGAAGAAAGAGGGGGGGAATTCCTCTTTCTTCCGGAAATGTCTAGCTCCAGCGCCTATCGCCTATCAAACTTCAGGTCTCCTCCCTACGATAAGTCAACATCGGTTCGCTCACGCTCACCTTGTTTCCTTTATCTCTGTCGGAGCCCCTCCAGTTTGTGCGGCGATGACCAAGGCGCTTCCGCTTTTCTTACGATCTTTTTCTCGTTTGTGCTTCTAATATCACAAGATTTTGGGATAGCTGTGTTTCTCCATTAATCTGTGAATGTGCATGCTTTGGCCTAAAATTTGGTGCGTTGAATTTCGTATGGAAGAAGTTTTTTGGTTTTCCCATTATCAAGCCCTCCTCGTTTTAAGCATGTATCATGTACTAAAAATCAGGTGTATCACTGTCGCGGTTAGATGAAGCCTGCATTCTTTCCTGAGGATGGGTATTGATTGTTCCATTTGCCCTCAGGGAGTTGTACTCAGCCTTTGCACGAGGCTCGCCCTCGAATTTATTATTGTTTTGGTTTGGGAAGTTCTTTGCTTTGTTTCGCATGTACAGCCTCCTAGACCCTCATTTAAAACCGTGAAAGCATTCATGCATCTCACGTAAATTTAGTATTTGTTATTCTTAAAAAAGGTATGATGGATAGTTAATGGAAATGGGGTGAAAGAAATGAATGACAACCAGAAAAGATTATTTGAACGATTGCTTGAATTAAACGATCAGCTCTCAGCAAATCAAGCACAAACTTGGGTTGAGCTATTATGGGAGGATTTCGAAGCGACTTATGCAAAAGCAGGCAGAGAGTATAAAGGGAGCGAGATGACTGAAAAGGTAGTCAGTCAATGGATTGAGTATTATGGGGACAAGCTCCATGAATTTGTGGCCCACAATCCGAAGTATAAGCATTTGCTTACTGAGGATCAAAGCAAGCTGCATTAAAACAGGCTGTCTCATGCGAGACGGCCTGCTCAATTTAACCCGGAATGATTTCTAGTTTTTTCCGCAGCTTTTCTTCACTAAAAATCCATCCAGTATATGATGTTAAAATGTCTAATTGATGATTTAATTGGACAACCGCAACAAATGGGTAATAATCATTGCTTCGATAGCGAAGATCAATGAAACGAACTTCATAATAATCATCATATTCGTCAATTTCCCAGCGATAGACTGGTGAAAATGATAAAAAGGCAGATAAGTTTTTGTCTTTTTTGGCAGCCTCTAATACGGGTGTCTCCGGTATGGGTACGCGATTAAATTGATCTAAAATACAAACCTTGCTATCGATCGCACGTCCGACAAAAAATTGATGCTTATTCATCACAGCAATACGCCACTGCTTAAATTTCATTGTCGGAGCAATAATGATTTCAGTTGCATCAGGAATCATCGTTTTGACTTCCTTCATTACTTTACGCTGTGCGACAAAACGCAGGATATAGTAGATGAATAAAATGGCGTAAATTGAAATAAATGTATATCCGGGATTTGCACCAAGTGCCCATATTAGAAGACCGACAATATGAATCCCGAAAATATACGGATCAAATGTGTTAATGACGCCTAGTGCGACCCATTTGGAAGAAAAAGGCCGTAACGCCTGTGTTCCATAAGCATTAAAGATATCAACAAATACATGAAGAAAAACCGCAATAAAGGTCCATATCCATAGATGAAGTACATTTGTCTCAGGGAAAAACGGATATATGACCGCTGTTAAGGCAATTGGCCAAAGTAAAACAGCGGGTATGGAGTGGGTAATCCCACGATGATTTCGAATATAAACCGCATTACTCTTTAATTTTAAAACCGTATCAATATCGGGTATTTGTGAACCGATAATCGTTCCAATCATGACGCTAGTTGTTGCAGCAGTGCTTTCTGTAACAACCGGATCTAACGTTGCAATGCCTGCTAGTGCAAGTCCCATAACGATATGTGTACCTGTGTCCAAGGGGAATGACCTCCTTCATTTAGAGGATGTTCTAAAAGGGACCGAAAAATTATTTGTGATATTAAATTGCAAAGCCTTCATTTATAATTTTAGCCTTATTGCTCTTGAAACACTAGTGAAGAAAAGAGTAATTTTTAAAGAAAAACTGAAAAAGGAACTGTAGTTATTTTCCCAATAAACCATTTTGATATCCAAAGGATGATGGAGGAACAAATCTTGATAAATAATGAAATAAGCCAGTTGAACAAGATAGATGCAGCAAAATTTCAGCAAGACTTAATCGGCTGGTTTGAAGCTGAACAAAGGGATCTTCCATGGAGAAAGGATCAGGACCCCTATAAAGTATGGGTATCTGAAATCATGCTGCAGCAAACACGTGTTGATACTGTTATACCCTATTTTCACAATTTTATTGAACAA
The DNA here is from genome assembly GCF_001420595.1 of Cytobacillus solani. Classification (GTDB taxonomy): domain Bacteria; phylum Bacillota; class Bacilli; order Bacillales; family Cytobacillaceae; genus Cytobacillus; species Cytobacillus solani. The sequence goes on from NZ_LJIX01000006.1 coordinate 785,477, forward strand.
TTTCCAACGATTGAAGCCCTTTCGAATGCAGATGAAGAGAAAGTATTGAAGGCTTGGGAAGGACTTGGCTATTATTCAAGGGCTCGAAATCTTCAATCAGCCGTAAGAGAAGTTCATGAGAAATATGATGGAAAAGTGCCGAATGATCCCAAGGAGATTTCATCTTTAAAAGGTGTGGGTCCTTATACTGCAGGGGCTATTTTAAGCATTGCATACGGCATTCCCGAACCAGCCGTTGATGGAAATGTGATGCGTGTTCTTTCAAGAATTTTATCCATTTGGGAGGATATTGCAAAAGCATCCTCAAGAAAGGTATTTGAAGAGGCAGTAAGAAAGCTGATTTCTCACAGCAATCCTTCCTTTTTTAATCAGGCATTAATGGAGTTAGGGGCATTAATTTGTACTCCTACATCACCTAGCTGCTTACTATGTCCAGTTCGGGAACATTGCCATGCTTTTCATGAAGGAACCGAAAAAGATTTGCCTATTAAGACAAAAACGAAAAAGCATCGGCATGTTCAGATTGTAGCGGCTGTGCTCAGAAATAATGAAGGAAAATTTCTTATTCATAAAAGACCGAGTAAAGGGCTGCTAGCAAACCTGTGGGAATTTCCAAATGTAGAGGTGCTTCTGCCTCACATAAATGAAAAAGAACAATTAAAGGATGCAGTAAAAGAATTATTCAAAACAGATATAGAGATTGATGAAATGATTGGCCAAATTGAGCATGTGTTCTCACATTTAACGTGGAATATAAATGCATATAAAGGACAAGTTCACTTTATGGAAAAGGAAGCGGAGGACTTAAGGTTAGTAACTGCGGAGGAAATGAAGGAATTTTCCTTTTCGGTATCACATCAAAAAATACTTCAGCAGTTTATTGAAAGTGAAGAAGAATGAAAAGGGGGGTGTCCCTTTTCATTCGGTCTTAAGATTTTTTAATCCTCCCCGATTTTGGATCTCTTCAACGATTTCTTTTTGAATCACTTGACCTTCTGCATTCAAATAGGGGACAATTTGCTGGAAAGAGTGATGAAAGAAAGCAAGTTCATCATTTTTCCAATCTGTCTTTGCCATCATCGATAATTCAGTCATATCTCGCCCATCATACATAAGCAACTTCCTTTCAAAATCATAGTAGTATCTTTATTGTTATGAACTGGATTGCTTGATATACATGGAAAAGTTAAAATGGGCACAAGAAAGAATTTAAATACTGAGATCGCTATAAAAGAAAGGATTTTTCAAATGACACAAAAAGTAGCATTAGTAACAGGCAGCAGCAGAGGTATTGGAAAAGCAACAGCATTAAGGCTGGCAAAAGAAGGCTATGACATCGTTATTAATTATGCTAGAAGCAAAACGGCAGCGTTAGAAACAGCTGCAGAAATTGAAGCACTCGGCAGAAAAGCTTTACCAGTAAAAGCGAATGTGGGCGATGTGGAAAAAATTAAATACTTATTTGAGGAAATTGATCATGAGTTTGGCAGACTTGATGTATTTGTTAATAACGCCGCATCAGGAGTCCAAAGACCTGTGATGGAGCTTGAAGAATCTCACTGGAACTGGACAATGAATATTAACAGCAAAGCATTATTATTTTGTGCGCAGGAAGCGGCAAAGCTAATGGAAAAAAATAATGGCGGGAAAATTGTCAGCATCAGCTCTTTAGGTTCGATCAGATATTTAGAAAATTACACAGTTGTTGGGGTTTCAAAAGCAGCGTTAGAAGCATTAACAAGATATTTAGCTGTGGAACTAGCTCCTAAGAACATAATAGTTAATGCAGTTTCAGGGGGAGCGGTTGATACTGAAGCCCTAAAGCATTTCCCTAATCGTGAAGAATTGCTTGCTGAGGCAAGACAGAAAACACCAGCAGGACGAATGGTTGAAATTGATGATATGGTCAATGCAGTCATGTTCCTATTAGCAGATGAGTCAAGCATGATTCGCGGCCAGACGATCATTGTTGATGGGGGAATATCACTGCTCGTTTAAGCTTCCCAAAGCAAAGGAGTTCTAGTTAGAGGGGGACTTTGGACGAGAAAATCGGGTTCTGTAGCAAAGGAGTCCGAACCAGAGGCGACTTCAGACAAGAAATCAGGTTTCCAGAGCAAAGGAGTCCGAACCAGAGGCGACTTCGGACAAGAAAGCCGGTTTCCAGAGCAAAGGAGTCCGAACCAGTGGTGACTTCAGACAAGAAATTCGGATTCTGTAGAAAAGGAGTCCGAACCAGGACCAATTTCGGACAAGAAGGTCGATATCCAGAGCGAAGGAGTCTGAACCTGAACCGACTTCAGAGTAGTTATTTTAAAAAATTCAAGAGAAATAGAAGAACCACTGCCTAGCATAAATTGATACTACCCATCCGAAATTTATTTTTAAAAATATGTGGATATTTCCTCTGCGCTTGGACAAATTAATAGGCGTGGAGGTGATAACTATGGCAAAACAACCAAATCAATCTCAAGCTGGAACGAACATTCAAGAAGTAAGACAACAAAATGCTCAATCAGCTGGTGCAGGTGCTGGTCAATTCGGAACAGAATTTGCTAGCGAAACAAATGCACAAGAAGTAAGACAACAAAACCAACAAGCAGAAGCTCGTAAAGCGAAAAACTCAGGCTCTCAAGGTCAGTAATAGCAAAGAAAGGCGCTCTTCATTCGGAAGGGTGCCTTTTTCTTTTTTGTCTAGCGCAAGCGGCCCATCCCTGTCTGACAGGACGTACTAGTGTTGACAATACGACAGGACAAGGAAAGCTTCGTCAGTAACGCATCGCACGACTAAAAGTGAAGCTTTTAGGAGGACGTCGCGTTTTTGTCGACCTCGAGGTCACAAGCTTGTCTAGTTGCGGCACCCACTGACTCGTGTCATAAGCCAATCCATTTCAGAAGGCAAAATACACCTGCTTACAGGTCTTGCCATATGCAGTCGTCTCTGAACAGTCGCCTCCGCAATTCAATCAAGCCTTCCCAAAAAGGATGCAGTGAGTCTATTCTTGTGCTTATCAGTGGTAATCAAGGAGCTTGTACTTTTCTTAGTTTAGTTTTATCAATTAAGGCAATAATGAGTATGTGAAAAATCCACGTTCCTTTCGACAAAACTTCCCTCGGCTCAACAGAAGTAGTCAAAGGAATCGCGGAGGAATGAGAGAATACATAATACAGAAAAAACAAACAGGACGGTGATACTCGAATGATGAAAAACTTTGATCTTTTAGTAACAGAACAAATGCAAACAATGGAAAAACTATTATATCTTCAAAGTGAGCTTGAGCGTTGTGAAGAAATTGAAGAAGAGCTAAAATCGCTTCAGCAGGAGACAGAGCTAGAAAGTCTTCAAACTGAAATTGCTCATATGAAAAAAGAGTTAAGAGAGATTCATCGTGTATTTGAATGCCAAACAGAGGAAGTCATTCGTTCTTATCAAGAGGTGAAAGTTTCGGTATAAAAGGTTCGTTTCGAAACTGTTTATATTTTTTCTATTAGCCATTGAGGATTTTCAATGGCTCTTTGTTTTAAATTTCTACTGAAACCGTTATAATAAATAGAAAAAGGATTCGTACTTTGTTGCCTTCAGTTGATTTAGAAATTTTTAAGAGTAGAAGCATTTCAGTTAGGTTTCAAAGCCCGGGTATATGAAAGTAGGGGAGAAAGAATGGCCGTACCCATAGAAGGAGAACCGATTCAAATTCATAGTTATAAACACAATGGGCACATCCATCGCGTCTGGGATGAAACAACCATATTAAAAGGAACGCAAAATCTAGTAATTGGTGGAAATGATCGGACGATTGTTACGGAATCAGATGGCAGGACATGGGTTACTAGAGAGCCAGCTATTTGTTATTTTCATTCGCAGTATTGGTTTAATGTAATTGGCATGATTCGTGAAGATGGCATTTATTATTATTGCAATCTTAGCTCTCCATTTATTTTTGACGGAGAGGCTGTAAAGTATATTGATTATGATCTTGATATTAAAGTGTTTCCAGACATGACCTTCAATCTGCTAGATGAAGATGAGTATGAACGTCATCGCCAAGAAATGAATTATCCAGAGCCAATCGACCGGATTCTGAAGTATAATGTGGACCAATTGATTCATTGGATTAGACAAAGAAAAGGCCCATTTGCTCCTGATTTTATTGATACGTGGTATGAAAGATATTTAACATACAGACGCTAAATGGATGAATGTGCGAAAACGTAACGCCTGTTGAGCCTTAGATCAACAGGTTTTTATGTGGGAAAATAATAGTAATTATGCGCATCTATTAACAAGATTCCATGGGGCCAGTTACGGATAAGAGGGGGAAAAAGTTGGATAGCATCAAGCGTTACATGCAGTTTGTGAAACCATATCGACTTCAAATTATTGTAACCATCATCATTGGAATTATTAAGTTTGCCATCCCGCTGATGATTCCGCTTTTAATCAAATATGTGATTGATGATATAGCAGGCAATACTGCTTTAAGCAGTGCGGAACAAACGAGCAAGCTGTTTATGATTATGGGCATTATGATTATTATATTTGTTGTCGTTCGGCCGCCCATTGAATATTACCGTCAATACTATGCTCAATGGGTTGCAAGTAAAATTTTATACGATATTCGGGATAGGCTTTTTACGCATATTCAGAAGCTGAGCTTTAAATATTACGCAAATATAAGAGCAGGGGAAGTTATTTCAAGAGTCATCAATGATGTTGAGCAAACAAAAACATTTGTCATCACAGGATTAATGAACCTTTGGCTGGATATCGCAACAATCATTATCGCAGTGGTCATTATGATGCAGATGGATGTAACTCTGACAATTGTTTCATTAATTTTATTCCCTTTCTACGGATTTTCAGTGAAATATTTCTTCGGCAATTTAAGAAAGCTTACAAGAAGACGGTCACAGGCACTCGCTGAGGTGCAAGGCTATCTCCATGAACGAGTACAAGGGATGGCTGTGATTAAAAGCTTTGCGATCGAGGATTATGAACAAACACAATTTGATAAGCAAAACAGTAACTTCTTAACAAAGGCAATTGACCATACGAAATGGAATGCGAAAGCCTTTGCTGTTGTGAATACGATTACAGATATCGCCCCATTAATCGTCATCGGTTATTCAGGGTACCAGGTGATACAAGGAGACCTGTCGATTGGGACGATGATGGCGTTTATTGCCTATATAGATCGATTATACAATCCGCTTAGAAGGCTTGTGAATTCCTCAACAACGATGACACAGGCGATTGCATCCATGGACAGGGTTTTCGATTTAATCGATGAGAAATACGATATCGATGATTCGCCAAATGCGATTGAATGTAATCATGTGAAGGGAGATATCGATTTTGAACAGGTAAGCTTTTCCTACAGTGAAAAGGAAGAGCATGTCTTAAAAAATATTTCACTCCATGTGCAAAAGGGAGAGACAATCGCTCTAGTTGGCATGAGTGGAGGTGGAAAATCCTCATTAGTCGGACTTATTCCCCGATTTTATGATGTCACAGACGGAAGGATTCTTCTCGATGGGGAAGACATTCGCTCATTTAAGGTCCGCTCATTAAGAGATAAAATTGGAATGGTACTGCAGGATAATATTTTATTTAGTGAATCGGTGAAAACAAATATTTTATTAGGCAAACCGGATGCAACGGATGAAGAGGTTATTGAAGCTGCAAAGGCTGCCAATGCTCATGAATTTATTATGAATTTGCCAGATGGCTATGAGACGAAAGTAGGAGAACGGGGTGTGAAACTTTCAGGTGGGCAAAAGCAGCGGGTAGCGATTGCCAGGATCTTTTTAAAGAATCCGCCTATCCTGGTTTTGGATGAAGCGACATCTGCACTAGATTTAGAAAGTGAGCATTTGATTCAGGAGGCACTTGAGCAATTGGCTAAAGATCGGACAACCTTTATTGTTGCTCACCGCTTATCGACCATCACACATGCGGATCGCATCATCCTCATAGAGCATGGCGAAATTGTAGAAATCGGCAGCCATGATGAATTAATGAAAAAGCAAGGAAATTATTATAAGCTTTTCCAAGTACAGCAATTAGAGCATTAACTTTGAGCTGACCCTATGAATAGGGTCAGTTTTCTTTTTGTCCAGTAGTGAAACGAATAGTCATTATTGCCTAACTCCTACATAAGATAATAGAGATGATGAAGTAAACATGTCTATTTTTATTCATTTTTGTCGAAAAATATAAAATTATTGATATATTCATATAATTTAAATAAATCAGTAGACTTAGAGAAACTTTTTTAATAGAATAAAAAGCAAGCGATAAACGAATTCCGATTTTTCGGAATTTAATAATGGGTGGACACCTAGAAAGGAGTATCACTGTGACACAAGCTCCAGTATTAGATGTAAAGCAGTTAAAGACATCTTTTTTTTCAGCGGATGGAGAAATACCTGCAGTTGATGAAGTGAGTTTTTCGGTAAATAAAGGAGAAATTCTGGGAATTGTAGGAGAGTCTGGCTGTGGAAAAAGTGTCACTTCATTATCAATCATGAAGCTGATCCCTCAGCCGCCAGGGAAAATTGTCGGTGGTGAAATCTTGCTTAATGGCGAGAATATCGTCTATTCCTCAGAGAAAAGAATGCGTGAAATTAGGGGTAATGAAGTAGCAATGATTTTTCAGGAACCAATGACTTCATTAAACCCGCTGTTTACAATCGGCAATCAGCTGATTGAAGGCATCAAAATACATACAAAAGCTGGAAAGAAAGAGGCCTTTCAGCGAGCAGTTGAAATGCTAAAGCTAGTTGGGCTGCCGCGTGCAGAACAAATTATGCATGAATATCCTCATCAGCTTTCTGGAGGAATGAGGCAAAGGGTCATGATTGCCATGGCGCTTTCCTGTCATCCGAAGCTGCTTATTGCAGATGAGCCTACCACTGCATTAGATGTAACCATTCAAGCTCAAATTCTAGCCTTAATGAAAGATTTGAATGAAAAGCTGGATACAGCCATCGTATTAATTACCCACGATTTAGGTGTAGTAGCCGAAGTTTGTGAACGTGTGATTGTTATGTATGCAGGGAAGGTCGTGGAAGAGGCGCCAGTAATGGAAATTTTTAAAAATCCGAAGCATCCATATACACTTGGATTGCTGCAGTCGGTGCCTGATGTCCGAGAAAAAAAAGAACGCCTCTATTCGATTCCTGGCAATGTTCCAAAACCGGGGTCCATAAGGAAGGGCTGCCGTTTTGCTGCCAGATGTGAATTCGTTCATGAACGTTGTCTTTCAGATACCCCTCCATTGTACAAGGTAGAAGGTGCTGATCAGCATACGGTAAGATGTTTCCTGCATGAATCAGGAGGTGCGATAAGTGGCTGAGATCTTATTAGAAGTCAATCAATTAAAGAAGTACTTTCCAATAAATGGGGGAATATTTGGTAAAAGGGTTGGAGAAGTAAAGGCGGTAGACGACATTAGCTTCTTTGTTAACAAAGGGGAGACGCTCGGTATTGTTGGTGAGTCGGGCTGCGGAAAATCAACGACAGGCCGAATGTTAATGCGCTTGATCGAACCAACGGAAGGGAAAGTGCTCTTTGAAGGAAAAGAGTTAACAAACCTATCGGACGGGGATATGAGAAAAATGCGCAAGGAAATGCAAATGGTTTTTCAAGATCCCTTTGCCTCCTTAAATCCCCGCCATACAGTAGAAAAGATTTTGGAAGAACCGCTCATTGTCCACGGGATTGGTGATAAAGTGGAGCGGAAAAAAAGAGTAAAAGAAATGCTGGAGGTTGTAGGTCTAAGCAGTTACCATGCGAAACGCTATCCGCATCAATTCAGCGGAGGACAAAGACAGCGGATAGGAATAGCGCGTGCCTTAATGACAAAGCCAAAGCTCATTATTGCTGATGAGCCTGTATCTGCATTGGATGTTTCTATTCAATCGCAAGTGTTGAATCTGCTTGAAGATCTGCAAGAGGAATTCCAGCTCACCTATATATTTATTGCCCATGATCTAGGGGTTGTTAAGCATATTAGCGATCGGGTGGGTGTGATGTATCTTGGAAGATTAGTAGAAATTACTGAAGCTGAGAAATTATACGAGAATCCGCTCCATCCATATACAAAGGCTTTATTAGGTGCTGTTCCAGTTCCTGATCCTACATTGAAAAAGGAGAGGGAGCTTTTAACAGGTGATATTCCGAGTCCTTCAAATCCGCCGTCTGGGTGTGCATTTCATACGAGATGCAGGGAATGTATGGACATTTGTAAAACAGAAAGGCCTCAATTAGAGGAAATTGAACCGGGTCATTTTGCGGCATGCCATTTGTATAAGAAGAAATAAACGATTCTTTTGGTGATGCTGCATGAATGATAGATAGCAAGTAAGAAATGTATTATGCCTTTGGCAAATGAAAAAGGGGGAAAACAATGAATAAGCGCAAAGGGATTTTATTTCTAGTTTTTGCTTTGCTTCTATCTCTCGCATTGGTTGGCTGCAGCGGTAACAGCTCAACTGGGGGTACGAAGGAAGAGGGAGAGAAAGATACTGGGACAGAAGGAACAAAAGATACGGAAGAAGGAGCAGGTGGCGGTACATTAGTATTTGGCCGCGGCGGAGATTCCACTTCTCTTGACCCAGCAATTACAACCGAAGGGGAAGCATTTAAGGTTACAGATAATTTATTTGAAACATTAATTAACTTTGGGGAGCAAGATACTGAAATTGAACCAGGACTTGCGACAGAATGGACCACAAGTGAAGATGGGTTAAAACATACATTAAAGCTTCGTGAAGGCGTTAAATTCCATGATGGAACTGACTTTAATGCAGAAGCTGTCGTTTTTAACTTTGAGCGCTGGAAAGCAGGGAATGCGGAGCAGTTCTATTACTATAATTCTCAATTCGGCGATAAAATTGATAGTGTAAAGGCGGTAGATGCATATACAGTCGAATTTACTTTAAATAAACCAATTGCACCATTCTTCAAAAACCTAGCGATGTCACCGTTCGGTATTGCCAGCCCTGCTGCGATTGAAAAGCATGGGGAAAAGTTTATGGAAAATCCAGTTGGAACAGGTCCATTCGTATTTAAAGAGTGGAAGCGAAATGACCGGATTACGATTGAAAAGTATGCTGATTATTGGCAAGAAGGTCTTCCAAAGTTAGATCAAGTCATTTTCCGTGCGATTCCAGAAAACTCTGCTCGTCTAAATGCATTAGCTTCAGGCGAGGTTGATTTAATCGATGGCGTGAACTTCAGCGATGTAGAGACAATCGAAGGAAATCCAGATTTACAAGTTTTCGAGCGTCCAACACTGAACGTGGCTTACCTTGGTTTAACAAATACGCGCGGACCGCTTAAGGATAAGCTTGTCCGTCAAGCACTTAATCATGCAGTAGACAAAAAAGCGTTAATCGAAGCGTTCTATGCTGGAGCAGCTGATCCGGCTATTAACCCAATGCCTCCAGTTGTAGCAGGCTATAATGATGCAGTGGAAGATTATCCGTATGATCCAGAAAAAGCGAAGGAATTATTAAAAGAAGCTGGCTATGAAAACGGTTTTGAAATGGAACTATGGGCTATGCCTGTTGCTCGTCCGTATATGCCTGATGGCCAGAAGGTAGCTGAAGCATTACAAGCAAACTTTGAAGCCATTGGGGTAAAAGCAAAAATCGTTTCCTATGAGTGGGGTACGTATTTAGAAAAGGCAAATAAAGGGGAAGCAGATTCGTTCTTGCTTGGCTGGACTGGTGACAACGGGGATGCCGACAACTTCCTTTATGTTCTTCTAGATGAAGATGCAATTGGCTCAAATAACTATACGTACTACAAAAATCCAGAGGTTCATGAGTTATTATTAAAGGCTCAAGCTAGTTCTGATCAAGCAGAACGTGAAGAGCTTTATAAACAAGCACAAGTCATTATTAAAGATGATGCTCCATGGATTCCGCTTGTTCACTCAAGACCAATCCTAGCGGGTAAAGCTGGTATTTCTAACTTTAAGCCACATCCAACAGGCTCTGACTTACTTTCTCATGTTGAATTAAAATAAGCCTTATGAAAAGGGAGTTCAGCAGTGACTCCCTTTTCTATTCCAACTCCATTGAATATTGGACAACCTTCCAGTGAGGTGAAAAAGATGTTTTCCTATACGATAAAACGAGTATTGTCCTTAGTGCCAGTTTTGCTAGGTCTATCCTTGATTGTCTTTTTTATGATTCGGGCTATACCTGGAGATCCAGCACAGATTATCCTTGGACAATTAGCAACAAAAGAGGCAGTAGCAGATTTAACAAAGCAGCTGGGGCTTGATCAGCCTTGGTATATTCAGTACTTTACATATCTCGGGGGATTATTAACCGGGGATTTAGGTGAATCGATAAAGACGAAGACTGCGATCAGCCAAGAAGTCTGGCCGTATTTAGCAGCGACAATCGAGCTATCCTTTTGTGCGATTGTGATCGCAATTGTTATTGGCGTAAATGCCGGCATCATAAGTGCATGGTACCAGAACTCATGGTTTGACTATATTGCGATGGTACTTGCACTAATTGGGGTTTCTATGCCAATCTTTTGGCTTGGATTAATGGAACAATGGGTGTTTGCGATTAATCTTGACTGGCTTCCTACATCGGGAAGAGAAGAAGTTAGAAATCCTGTCACATCCATCACGAATATTTATATGGTTGATACATTGCTGCAAGGGAGAATGGATCAATTTTGGGACGTTGTGAAACATTTGATTCTCCCAGCATTTGCATTAGCGACCATTCCAATGGCCATTATTGCAAGGATTACACGATCGTCCATGCTTGAAGTGATGAGATCTGATTTCATTCGTACAGCAAGAGCGAAGGGATTACGGATGTTCTGGGTCGTTTATAAGCATTCATTAAAAAATGCGATTATTCCAGTTCTTACGATTATCGGTCTTCAAACCGGTCTATTGCTGGGAGGAGCAATCCTAACAGAAACGATCTTTAGCTGGCCGGGGATGGGACGCTATATTTATGATGCGATTAATGCCCGTGACTATCCAGTTATTCAATCTGGGATATTAATCATTGCCTTTATTTTCGTCATGATTAACTTAGTTGTGGACTTGCTCTATGCAGTAATTGATCCACGGATTAAATATAATTAGGGGGGGGAACACACTTGGAACTTTCAACTCAAAAAGACTTACAGCCACAGCTTGTACCTGAAGAAGACAAGGTTGTTTCCCCTTGGCTTGAGGCATGGAGAAGCTTTCGAAAGAATAAATTAGCACTGATTGGCACATTAATTGTTCTATTTTTTATCGTCATTGCGGTATTTGCACCGGTGATTGCTCCCCAAGGAATTAATGAGCAAATGCTTTCAAAACGATTGCAGGCTCCATCAGGTGAGCATTGGTTTGGTACGGATGACTTTGGAAGAGATATTTTTTCGAGGGTTATTTATGGGACAAGAATCTCATTATGGGTAGGCTTTCTTGCTGTTATGGGATCGATTATCGTTGGCTGTTTTCTAGGAATCGTGGCCGGTTATTATGGTAAATGGGTAGATACTATTATTTCACGTCTATTTGATATTATGCTTGCATTTCCGAGTATTCTATTAGCAATTGCGATTGTTGCTGTATTAGGCCCATCTTTGAAAAATGCCCTAATAGCGATTGCTGTCATTAATATTCCGAATTTTGGAAGGTTAATCCGATCCCGTGTGCTAAGTGTAAAGCAGGAAGAGTATATTATGGCTGCTAAAGCTGTCGGAATGAAAGATAGCCGGATTTTATTCCGGCATGTGCTTCCAAATAGCATGGCTCCAATTATAGTACAAGGGACATTGGCTATTGCGACAGCGATTATTGAAGCAGCTGCACTAGGCTTTCTTGGATTAGGCGCGACTGCACCTAATCCAGAGTGGGGGAAAATGCTTTCAGACGCAAGGCCGCTATTAATGCAAGCTCCTTGGACGATGTTCTTCCCTGGAATTGCGATTATGCTGACCGTATTAGGCTTTAACTTAATGGGGGATGGTCTGAGAGATGCGCTTGACCCTAGGATGAAAAATTAATAGGCATGAAAAAAGAAAAAGCAGCTGAAAATCAGCTGCTTTTACTCTTCTATCATAATTTCACTCGTCTTCTTATGATAGGTTTGGAAACTCGTGATTAGCTTATCGAGATGGACGACTTGTTCATCATAATTGATAATTGCTGATAGAATTTGCACTGTATGTGAAAGTGTCGCTTCATCTTCAATTTTTGCTTCCTTTTGATTGGCAAAAAAGAGATTGAGCAGTTCCTTGCTGTTTAGAATGATGTCTCCCTCTTCAAAGGTCACGTTAGGCTTTACTTTTCCTATGAATTTAAGCATGACATGTTCATGATAATGGATAAGACAATCTAATTGCTGCTGAACCGCATGCTGGAATTCTGCGGGCATCTCTTGAAGATCATTTTCAAATCGATGCAATCTCCTCAGCATTTCTAGCGATCTTTTTACAGTAGAAATCATCTGCCTGTAGATGACAAGCTTCCGAGATTTCACTAATGTATTTTTTTTGAAGTAGTTGCGTTCTTCCTTATACATCACATATAAATGATCGAGGCTTCGAACGGATTCCTTCATTTTTCCAATATCGTTCTTAAGCAGACGGTGTTCTGATGCATGCCTAATCGTGAGGCGAATCCATTTGGTCGTTTCTTCTGTTACATCAGAAATCTTATAGTATAGTTTCTTTTCATACTTTGGAGGCAAGAAAACTAAATTAACGATAAAAGCAGATAATACCCCAAGCATGATGGTTGAAAAACGAATAAGTGCAAACTGGATAAACTCATCACCTGGTGTTTCCATAATAACAATCATGGTAACGAGAGAGAGTGAGATTGTATTTTCGATTTTCAGCTTCAGGTTAATCGTAATCACAATAATCGCCGCAAGCCCAATAATGACGATATGATTTCCTAGTAATAAAACGAAAATTACAGCAATGATTGCACCAATAAAATTCCCTTGAATTTGCTCAATTATGGACAAAAATGACCGGTAAATGGTCGGCTGCACAGCGAAAATCGCTGCAATTGCTGCAAAGACAGGGGAAGGCAGCTGAAATAATTCCGATAATAATAATGATAAAATGATTGCGATTCCCGTTTTTAATATGCGGGCGCCAAGCTTCATACGTACATATTTCCTTTCTTTTTAAATAATACTACCCTATCCGACAGAATCGAATAAAGTTTTTTGATTGTGCCTCTAGCTTTTGTTAAGTCTATGACATTAATGTACTATACATGGATATCCGAAGAAGCACAATGGGCATTTTTTTGAACTTTTCATTGAAGATGGATTTTAAGTTTAAAGACATAGGAAAAAGGAGCGATATATCGCTCCTTTGCTGACTAATATTTCTAAAATAGGATTACATTTATCTTTCGTTTTGCAATGCTTCAAATGCTTGATTGACTGCATGAAGGGTTGCTTGGATATCTTCTTCAGTATGAGCGATTGTAACGAACCAGGCTTCATATTTGGAAGGGGCAAGATTGATGCCTTGCATCAGCATGAGTTTAAAGAACTTGGCAAACATTTCGCCATCCGTATTCTCAGCTTGCTCATAATTAACAACTTTTTCATCTGTGAAGTAAACGGTTAATGCGCCCTTTAAGCGGTTGATCGTTATTGGAATATTGAATTCCTTCGCTGCCGCTGTAATTCCTTCTTCTAGCATCGCACCTAATTGATCAAGGTATTCATACACGCCTTTTTGTTTTAATACTTCAAGACAAGCAATTCCTGAAAGAATGGATGCTGGGTTCCCTGCCATTGTTCCTGCCTGGTACGCTGGTCCTAATGGGGCAACAGTCTCCATAATTTCCTTCTTGCCGCCATAAGCACCAATTGGCAGGCCACCGCCAATAATTTTCCCCATCGCTGTTAAATCAGGAGTAACTCCTAGCAGATCCTGTGCTCCTCCATACATGAATCGGAACGCGGTAATCACTTCATCATAAATAACAAGTGCACCTGCTTGATGTGTAAACTCATTCACTTGCTCCAAAAAGCCAGGATTTGGTTCAACAATCCCGAAGTTTCCAACAATCGGCTCAACTAGAACGGCAGCAATTTGGTCGCCCCATTTTTCTAATGCTTCTTTATATGGTTCGATGTCATTGAATGGAACGGTAATGACTTCCTGAGCGATGCTTTTTGGTACGCCTGCTGAATCAGGTGTGCCAAGTGTAGATGGGCCTGAACCCGCTGCAACGAGCACAAGATCAGAGTGACCATGGTAACAGCCTGCAAATTTAATGATTTTATCTCTGCCTGTGTAAGCCCGTGCGACACGGATGGTTGTCATTACTGCCTCCGTTCCTGAATTAACGAATCGAACCTTTTCAAGATTTGGCATGGCTTCCTTTAACATTTCCGCAAACCTTACTTCATGTGGGGTAGGTGTTCCGTAAAGGACACCTGTTTCTGCCGCTTTTTTGATAGCTTCTGTAATATGCGGATGAGCATGTCCAGTTATGATTGGTCCATAAGCAGCTAAATAATCGATATATTGATTGCCGTCCACATCCCAGAAGTAAGCGCCTTTTGCTCTCTCCATTACAACTGGTGCGCCACCGCCAACTGCTTTATAGGAGCGGGAAGGACTGTTTACTCCTCCTACGATATGTTCAAGTGCTTTTTTATGTATGCGTTCTGAATTTGTGAATTGCATATAAATCCTCCTTACAAAATGAAAAATCACAATAAGTCTTTCGCCTTTATTATCTTACCATTTTTCAAGTTAAGAATGCTGTAACTTATAATTGTGACAATTTTTTTTCCTTCCATCTAGCTTGTCATACAAAATAATGAAAGCGCGTATAAATAGATAGAACATAAGGGAAAAGAGGGAGCCATATGGTGTTTTATTTGTCCCTGGTTTTAATAGTATTTTGCATGGTTATGAGTTTGCGCACTTTATTCTTGCCGCATAAAATAAAAGGGAAGAAAGTATCCTTTGAAAACTTTTTGTATTTGGCTTGTATTTATATAACTGTGATGCTCGGGTTCGGTCTCATATATATACTTCTGGAATTGAATGGGTTTAATGTGTTTTTAGAAGAGACGGATGCGTGGTATGAAAATTTTTTTAATCGTCTTGAAACGGGCTTTTATTTTAGTGCAGTCACTTTGTTTTCGGTTGGGTATGGGGATATTTCTCCCGTTGGAATTGGAAGAATGATCGCTGTTCTTGAAGCGTTAATCGGCTATACAATCCCAGCTGCTTTTGTTTTTAAAGCCGTATTTGATTTGGAGACAAAGTAGATTAGTTGTTTTTATTTTAGAAATTGGATAGGCTTATAAAAAAGCAGTAGCATAATAAGCAGCTATCGCAAAGAATAAGGAGGGAATAAAGAATGACAGCTGTAGTAGGAGAGCTTGCTCCAGATTTTACATTAGCAGGAAGCAACGGGGAAATCGTTAAATTATCCAATTATCGTGGCAAAAACGTGGTCCTTTATTTCTATCCTAAGGATATGACGCCGGGATGTACAACCGAAGCTTGTGACTTTAGAGATCAATATGAAAGTTTTTCTGGTCTAAATGCTGTTATTTTAGGCGTAAGCCCTGATCCGCTTAACCGCCATGAGAAATTTATTGAGAAATACGATCTGCCTTTTGTTTTGTTGGCAGATGAAGATCATCAGGTAGCCGAGGCTTACGATGTTTGGAAATTGAAGAAGAACTTTGGAAAAGAATATATGGGAATTGAACGAGCGACTTTTATTATTAATAAAGAGGGTAAATTGGTAAAGGAATGGAGAAAAGTAAAGGTGAAGGGGCATGTGGAAGAAGCCCTTCAATTTATCGAAGACAACCTTTCCTAATAAGAAGAAGTCCTCGATTCCAGCCTATTTTTTGGTTTCAAGGCGTATGTCCATGCGTTTAAGTGGTTTTTGAATATCATTTTATTAGGGCATACCTCCTCAGATACTTTTAAAGCGAATCTTCACAGATTTGCTTTTTTTTTGCTAAAAAAAGAAAGTGGTTTTTAAACATTAACCACATACATATATTAATAAGAAGAATGAATAGGTAAAGGGATGTGAGTGTAAAAGTTAGTAATGGAATAAACTTGCTGTTAGCTGGTTTGTTATGTTGACAAAAGTGATAATAAATTAGTACACTATTTATAAAGATTATAAAATAAGAATTCTTTTTAGAAAAGAGGTGCATGGCGGTGGCACATATTGAATTAAAGGAAGCATTAGATACCTTAAAGGATACTGGAGTGCGCATAACACCACAGCGTCATGCGATACTTGAGTATTTAATTAACTCAATGTCACACCCAACTGCCGACGATATTTATAAAGCTCTTGAAGGAAAATTCCCAAATATGAGTGTTGCAACTGTTTACAATAATTTGAGAGTATTCCGTGAGGTTGGACTTGTAAAGGAGTTAACCTATGGGGATGCATCAAGCCGTTTTGATTTTGTCACAACCCACCACTATCATGTAATTTGTGAACAGTGTGGAAAAATTGTTGACTTTCATTATCCTGGACTTGATGAAGTAGAGCATTTAGCATCACATGTGACAGGTTTTAAAATCAGTCACCATCGGATGGAGATATACGGTACTTGTCCGGATTGTGCTAGTAAAGAAGCCCATTAATAAATATTGCCGCAATGAAGCTGCTAGCCGAAAAGGGCTGTCAGCTTTTCTATTTGCCGTTTGAAAAAAGGAAAAGCTTGGCGTGAATGCCAAGCTTTTACCTTTTCTTGTTATATTTTTCGTCGAACTCTTTGCCCTCAAGATTTGGATCAAGTGTTAATGGTTCATTGCAATACATGCACATGTCTACGCGTCCAAGTATTTTGGTATGTTTTCCGCAATTCGGACAAACTACCTGGACTGTTTTTGTTGAGAGCATCCCAATCCAAAAATATACTACGACACTTGCAATCATGAATACGAAACCTAAAAACATAAAGATTGTCATGAGTAGAGGGGAATTTTTAAAGAAAATGCCTATGTACATGACGATAAATCCAACAAATATCAATGCCAGGGCAAATGTACGGATCTTATTAATTTTACTTGAATACATTGTATATTTAGCCATCCATGTCCCTCCTAAAGAATAACTATATCATATTGCTTAATAGAAGATAAATAAAAAGAAAGCGAGAGATTTTAAGTTACTAGAGGGAGGAAAATAATAAAAAATTGTCGAAGATATATTCTATTAATAAATTTGGAGGAATGATGATGGAAGACATTCTCCGTCCTATTTATCAAGAACGTGCAAGTCAGGCGAATACGCTTGGGGTACTAATGATAAAGAAACGACTAAAGGATATTCCCGTTACAGACACATTTGATGCAGTTTTGCTTGTTTTAGTAACTGAAGCCGATTCACCTGTGTCAATTAAGCATTATACGTACCATGATAAAAAAGCCGCCTTGTATATTGTGACTGAAAACCAGTTGAATGAATGGCTTTTACTTGGCTCAAATAAGAAAATCTTTGATTGGCTTTACGAAGGAAAGATTCTGTTTGACCGCAATGAATATATCCAGAACATTAAAACTGAATTAATGGAGTTTCCGTTCTATGGGAGAAAGCTGAAGATGGGACTGGAATTTGCCAAGCTTATTCGCCGCTATATGAATGGCAAGGCTTTTTTTGAAAATGACCAATATCTTGATGCCTATAATCATATTGTCCATTCACTTCATCATCTGGCAAGACTAGCAGTGATTGAGCAGGGATTTCATCCTGAAGTGACTGTTTGGCAGCAGGTGAAGCAAATAGATCCAGAAATAACTAAGTTATATGAAGAACTGGTTACGAGTCATGAGCCGCTGGATAAAAGGCTCGAGCTGCTATTCTTAGCAAGTGAGTTTTTGATCCATTCCAAAATGAAAAGCGGGATTCAGCATTTAATCGATGTGCTAGCTGAAAAAGAGTATTGGACCATTAATGAAATGATTTGTCATAAGGAAGTCCAGCTATATAGTGTAGATCTCACGATGCTTCTTGAGTATTTAATTGATAAAGGCATCATTGAAGTAGTTATGAAGGAGACAAAAGGGCAAGGTGTCTTTCATCGGTACTATAAGCTTGGGAAAAAATTATCTTAAAAAAATAATAAAAGTTATTGACCTTTATAATAATACTTGGTATATTAATATCCGTCGCTGCGATGTGTGAGAAAAACATTTTCACAGAGACGGATATTTTCAAAAAAGCATTGACTTGAAAGTTAACACATGATATATTTAAAAAGTCGCTTCCGGGCGGCATAAACAAATTGCTCTTTGAAAACTGAACGAACAAAAAACGTCAACGTTAATTCGAGTTTTAAAACTTAAGAGCTAATCTTACTCTTTATTGGAGAGTTTGATCCTGGCTCAGGACGAACGCTGGCGGCGTGCCTAATACATGCAAGTCGAGCGAATCTGAGGGAGCTTGCTCCTAAAGATTAGCGGCGGACGGGTGAGTAACACGTGGGCAACCTGCCTGTAAGACTGGGATAACTTCGGGAAACCGGAGCTAATACCGGATAATCCTTTTCTACTCATGTAGAAAAGCTGAAAGATGGCTTCGGCTATCACTTACAGATGGGCCCGCGGCGCATTAGCTAGTTGGTGAGGTAACGGCTCACCAAGGCGACGATGCGTAGCCGACCTGAGAGGGTGATCGGCCACACTGGGACTGAGACACGGCCCAGACTCCTACGGGAGGCAGCAGTAGGGAATCTTCCGCAATGGACGAAAGTCTGACGGAGCAACGCCGCGTGAGTGATGAAGGTTTTCGGATCGTAAAACTCTGTTGTTAGGGAAGAACAAGTACCGTTCGAATAGGGCGGTACCTTGACGGTACCTAACCAGAAAGCCACGGCTAACTACGTGCCAGCAGCCGCGGTAATACGTAGGTGGCAAGCGTTGTCCGGAATTATTGGGCGTAAAGCGCGCGCAGGTGGTTTCTTAAGTCTGATGTGAAAGCCCCCGGCTCAACCGGGGAGGGTCATTGGAAACTGGGAGACTTGAGTGCAGAAGAGGAAAGTGGAATTCCAAGTGTAGCGGTGAAATGCGTAGAGATTTGGAGGAACACCAGTGGCGAAGGCGACTTTCTGGTCTGTAACTGACACTGAGGCGCGAAAGCGTGGGGAGCGAACAGGATTAGATACCCTGGTAGTCCACGCCGTAAACGATGAGTGCTAAGTGTTAGAGGGTTTCCGCCCTTTAGTGCTGCAGCAAACGCATTAAGCACTCCGCCTGGGGAGTACGGCCGCAAGGCTGAAACTCAAAGGAATTGACGGGGGCCCGCACAAGCGGTGGAGCATGTGGTTTAATTCGAAGCAACGCGAAGAACCTTACCAGGTCTTGACATCCTCTGACAATCCTAGAGATAGGACGTTCCCCTTCGGGGGACAGAGTGACAGGTGGTGCATGGTTGTCGTCAGCTCGTGTCGTGAGATGTTGGGTTAAGTCCCGCAACGAGCGCAACCCTTGATCTTAGTTGCCAGCATTCAGTTGGGCACTCTAAGGTGACTGCCGGTGACAAACCGGAGGAAGGTGGGGATGACGTCAAATCATCATGCCCCTTATGACCTGGGCTACACACGTGCTACAATGGATGGTACAAAGGGCTGCAAGACCGCGAGGTTTAGCCAATCCCATAAAACCATTCTCAGTTCGGATTGCAGGCTGCAACTCGCCTGCATGAAGCCGGAATCGCTAGTAATCGCGGATCAGCATGCCGCGGTGAATACGTTCCCGGGCCTTGTACACACCGCCCGTCACACCACGAGAGTTTGTAACACCCGAAGTCGGTGGGGTAACCGCAAGGAGCCAGCCGCCTAAGGTGGGACAGATGATTGGGGTGAAGTCGTAACAAGGTAGCCGTATCGGAAGGTGCGGCTGGATCACCTCCTTTCTAAGGATGAAATGAAGTCTAACTTCATTAAAAGACGTTTCATTGTTCGTTCAGTTTTGAGAGAGCAATCTCTTTATTAACTTAATATCAAAATGAGGGAAATGAGAAGCAAACAGGTCAAGATAGTGACCGAATAATCATCGCTTATCATTTACCGAATTCCGTTATATGGGCCTATAGCTCAGCTGGTTAGAGCGCACGCCTGATAAGCGTGAGGTCGATGGTTCGAGTCCATTTAGGCCCACCATTTCATAACGGGGCCTTAGCTCAGCTGGGAGAGCGCCTGCCTTGCACGCAGGAGGTCAGCGGTTCGATCCCGCTAGGCTCCACCAACATAACGAATCCGTTCGTTATTTTTTGTTCCTTGAAAACTAGATAATGCAATTAAAGAAGATAACCGAGTAATCGCCATCTTAGTTTTTTCTCTTATAATGTTTTAGAAACAAAATAAGAGTGTAAACCATGAGGGCAATGAGCAACAAGCAGATCAAGGAAGCGACCGAGCGAGCACCGGAACGTACTCAGTACGTGAGGAGCACAGCGAGAGAGCTGACGCCGAGATGCGCAGTTGATCATTGACCGAAGTAGGTTAAGTTAGAAAGGGCGCACGGTGAATGCCTAGGCACTAGGAGCCGATGAAGGACGGGACTAACACCGATATGCTTCGGGGAGCTGTAAGTAAGCTTTGATCCGGAGATTTCCGAATGGGGGAACCCTCTATCCGTAATGGGATAGAATCTTTACCTGAATACATAGGGTATTGAAGGCAGACCCGGGGAACTGAAACATCTAAGTACCCGGAGGAAGAGAAAGCAAACGCGATTCCCTGAGTAGCGGCGAGCGAAACGGGATTAGCCCAAACCAAGAGGCTTGCCTCTTGGGGTTGTAGGACACTCTACACGGAGTTACAAAGGAACGAGGTAAATGAACAGGTCTGGAAAGGCCGGCCAGAGAAGGTAAAAGCCCTGTAGTTGAAACTTCGTTCCCTCCAGAGTGGATCCTGAGTACGGCGGGACACGAGAAATCCCGTCGGAAGCAGGGAGGACCATCTCCCAAGGCTAAATACTCCCTAGTGACCGATAGTGAACCAGTACCGTGAGGGAAAGGTGAAAAGCACCCCGGAAGGGGAGTGAAAGAGATCCTGAAACCGTGTGCCTACAAGTAGTCAGAGCCCGTTTATGGGTGATGGCGTGCCTTTTGTAGAATGAACCGGCGAGTTACGATTACATGCGAGGTTAAGTTGAATAGACGGAGCCGCAGCGAAAGCGAGTCTGAATAGGGCGAATGAGTATGTGGTCGTAGACCCGAAACCAGGTGATCTACCCATGTCCAGGTTGAAGTTCAGGTAACACTGAATGGAGGACCGAACCCACGCACGTTGAAAAGTGCGGGGATGAGGTGTGGGTAGCGGAGAAATTCCAATCGAACTTGGAGATAGCTGGTTCTCTCCGAAATAGCTTTAGGGCTA
>NZ_LJIX01000006.1:809360-2070401 GCF_001420595.1 Cytobacillus solani
CGCCCTTTCACGGCGGTAACACGGGTTCGAATCCCGTAGGGGTCACCATTATTAGGAGGATTAGCTCAGCTGGGAGAGCATCTGCCTTACAAGCAGAGGGTCGGCGGTTCGATCCCGTCATCCTCCACCATATTTACTTGATAGGTACATATGGAAATAAGATTATCGCGGGGTGGAGCAGTCCGGTAGCTCGTCGGGCTCATAACCCGAAGGTCGCAGGTTCAAATCCTGTCCCCGCAATCTGGTCCGGTAGTTCAGTTGGTTAGAATGCCTGCCTGTCACGCAGGAGGTCGCGGGTTCGAGTCCCGTCCGGACCGCCATTTTTATATAGTGGCTCAGTAGCTCAGTCGGTAGAGCAAAGGACTGAAAATCCTTGTGTCGGCGGTTCGATTCCGTCCTGAGCCACCATTTATATTGTGCCGGCCTAGCTCAATTGGTAGAGCAACTGACTTGTAATCAGTAGGTTGGGGGTTCAAGTCCTCTGGCCGGCATGTCTCACACTTTTTCGGAGGGGTAGCGAAGTGGCTAAACGCGGCGGACTGTAAATCCGCTCCTTAGGGTTCGGCGGTTCGAATCCGTCCCCCTCCACCATTTATTTATAGGGGTATAGTTTAAAGGTAGAACTAAGGTCTCCAAAACCTTCAGTGTGGGTTCGATTCCTACTACCCCTGCCATTATTTATGGCGGTTGTGGCGAAGTGGTTAACGCATCGGATTGTGGTTCCGACATTCGTGGGTTCGATTCCCATCAGCCGCCCCATAATTTTATGAATGAATAAATTGATTATGGCGATTGTGGCGAAGTGGTTAACGCATCGGATTGTGGTTCCGACACTCGTGGGTTCGATTCCCATCAGTCGCCCCATATTACGATTCACATAATCTACATTTGTTACATATAATATGAATAACTATTGGGCTATAGCCAAGCGGTAAGGCATCGCACTTTGACTGCGACATGCGTTGGTTCGAATCCAGCTAGCCCAGCCATTTTGCGGAAGTAGTTCAGTGGTAGAACACCACCTTGCCAAGGTGGGGGTCGCGGGTTCGAATCCCGTCTTCCGCTCCAATTTATTTTATGGCGGCATAGCCAAGTGGTAAGGCATGGGTCTGCAAAACCCTGATCACCGGTTCAAATCCGGTTGCCGCCTCCATAATTTACTAATCATTAGCTTATGAAATAGATACGCCGGGGTGGCGGAACTGGCAGACGCACAGGACTTAAAATCCTGCGGTAGGTGACTACCGTACCGGTTCGATTCCGGTCCTCGGCACTTTCCGAGAAATAATTTAATATGCCGGTGTGGCGGAATTGGCAGACGCGCACGACTCAAAATCGTGTTCCTTCTGGAGTGTCGGTTCGACCCCGACCACCGGTATCAACATTTAGTAACAATCAGTAATTTTAACGTGAATAATATCGTCATATCAACCGTTTCTCACAATGTGGGGAACGGTTTTTTGTGTTTATTTACTAGTGAATTTTGCTAAATCCACTGTTATTAATAGTCGTATTATGAGCAAAAATCAGCGTCTTTTTTTAATATTAAGACCCATAAATTTGCACTTGCTTATAAAAAGTAATGATATACTGTAAATGTCCGGAAAATAAATGTAGGATAGTATTTTTCTAGGAGATTTGCTATGAAATTAGATTGTTTGATTGTTGATGATGAGATTGCTTTAGCTGAAACAACTTGTGAATATTTTAATATGTTTGAGGTTAAAACAGCGTTTGTGACAAGTGCTGAGGAGTGCGAACGTTTTTTGGAGGAAAATGAGCCATCATTGATTCTCCTTGATATAAATCTTGGAAGTTCTTCTGGATTTGATTTATGTAAAGAATTACGTAAATCAACGCAGATTCCTATTCTATTTATCAGTGCACGTTCTAGTGATGACGATGTGCTGATTGCTCTAAATATAGGTGGAGACGATTACATTCAAAAGCCATATACATTAAGTATTTTACTGGCTAAAGTGAAAGCTGTATTAAAAAGATATAGTGGCAGCATGAACAATTCGCAAGAAGTTTTAGCGTTTGGACAAATCCAAATGGATACGAAGCTTCATCGTGTCCGAGTAAATGGTGAGGATATTCAATTAAAAGCGATGGAATATAAACTTTTGTCTTATTTGGTGAATAATAAAAATCGAATTATTACAAAAGAAGAATTGTTTCAACATGTATGGGGAGATTCCTTTGTAGGTGATGGGACCCTTAATGTACATATTCGGCATTTACGAGAGAAAATTGAAGAGGATCCTAGGAATCCGCAATTTATTAAAACAGTTTGGGGAACAGGGTATGTTTTAGAGGATATCAGTCAATGAGAATAAAATTGGCCATTGTCATGATACTGGCAGTTTTTGGTGCAGGAATTAGCATCTCCGTAGTAATAATAAAGAATAAAAATATTTCAGAAGTGGATCTTGTAGCCATTAATGAAGTGGTTAAGATTGTTGAAAATAACTGGGGACATATTAACGAGGAAGCTTTTAACACCAGCAGCATAATACAACCATTCTCTATCGTAGATCATTTGGGAAATGTGATTTATCAAACACCAGGTAATCATTTTATCAATTTATACGAAGCAATAAAAAATAGAGATACAGTTATAGACGTGGAGCAAAACGATAAGATTGTAGGGAAAATTATTATCCGTAATGAAGAACAAGAATTATTGCAGCAAATGAAAAATGAACTGATCGTATCTATCAGCTTGATATTTAGTCTATTAATGATGATTGGTATTTTATATCTTCTCTATATACATAGAAAGTTATTGAAACCATTTCAACAGCTGCAAAATTTTGCTGCGAATGTAGCTCGAGGCAATCTAGATCTGCCTTTAAATATAACACGGAACAATTACTTTGGTGCCTTCACGGAAAGTTTTGATTTAATGCGTGAGGAACTTCATGCTGCACGCCAAAGAGAGTATGAATCCAACCGCAGCAAGAAAGAGCTTGTAGCGACATTAAGTCATGATATTAAGACTCCTGTTGCTTCGATAAAAGCGGTTAGTGAATTGATGCTTATGCAAGTAAAAGATGAAAAGGTTATTAAGCAAGTGAATACCATTTATTCGAAAGCAGAGCAAATTAATTTACTTGTTACGGATATGTTTCACGCCACTCTAGAAGAACTGCAGCAGTTAAAATTAACAATAACCGAAGAATCGAGTGAAGTACTTGCTGGGATCATTGAAAATGCCAATTATGACAATCAAATCATCTATGAACCAATCCCGCCATGTCTAATTTTAATGGATGTCGTCCGTATGCAGCAGGTCATAGACAATATTATAGGTAATTCATATAAGTATGCAGGAACAAGGGTTACAATTAAGTCTCAAATAAATCAGGGGTATCTCGAACTGCACATTCTAGACTTTGGACCAGGAATCAGTAAAGAAGAACTGCCACTCTTATTTAATAAATATTATCGTGGGAAAAATGTAGAAGGCAAGAATGGTTCAGGCCTTGGTCTTTATATATCAAAGTACTTCATGGAAAACATGCAAGGACAAATTAGCTGTCACAACCGAAATGATGGTTTTACAGTCGTCTTGAAAATCAAGCTTGTTTAAAATTTTAGAATTAGTTAAGAATTGGTTAAAGATTTACTATGAATTTATTTTGTATGCTAAGACTGTAATCTACTTTACAGTCTTTTTTTTATAAAGGGAGAGTGCCAATCAATCGTGAAAAAGACCATTATTAAAACGGAGAAGCTGTGTAAAACCTTTTCTACCAGTGGAATACAGCAGCATGTATTAAAAAATCTAGATATCCATTTAGTTGAAGAGGATTTTACGATCATAATGGGGAGTTCAGGGTCTGGGAAATCCACTTTACTTTACGCAATTAGCGGGATGGATAAACCAACATTAGGTGATATCGATTTTGCCGGAAAAAATTTATCAACATTAAACAATGATCAACTGGCAGTCTTTAGAAGAAATCACTGCGGCTTTGTCTTTCAGCAAATATATTTACTAGACAATATGAGCGTACTTGACAATGTACTAGCAAGCGGTCTTTTAGTAAATAAAAATAAGCGTGAGCTTGTAAAGAAATCCAAAGAACTGCTAAAACAGGTAGGAATCGATGAAAGCTCATGGTTTAAATTTCCTGCTCAGCTTTCTGGTGGTGAGGCCCAGCGAGTCGGGATTGTTAGAGCATTAATTAACAGCCCGAAAATACTATTCGCAGATGAACCAACTGGTGCATTAAACTCAGCATCTAGTGAGCGCGTTTTAGATGTATTTACGAATGTAAATCGTAATGGGCAAAGCGTTGTCATGGTAACCCATGATATTCAAACAGCCTTGCGCGGAAATCGAATTCTATATTTACGAGATGGTGTTATTTGCGGTGACTTGCAGTTAGGTGCATACAGTGAGAAAGAGAATGATGAGCGTCAAGAAAAGCTAAAACATTTCCTTGCAGAAATGGGGTGGTAAGTTGAATATTATGTATCTGGCTATGGCTAATATTAGAAAAAGTAAATCTGCTGCGGCTTCCTTATTTATTTTTATTGTGGTTGCTGCGCTGCTTCTAAATATAGGTCTAATGGTTATTACGCAAATAAATGCGTTTTTTGATAGGAAAGTTGAACAATTAAACGATCCTCATGTAACGATTATGATGAATCAAGCAAGCTATCATTCGAATTTTAGGGAATTTACAGCAAACCAGCCTGGGGTAACAGAAACAGAAGAAGAGAAGAGTATTAATATAGACATGGCTAAATTTATTTTTGGCGATGGTGAATTGTCTAGTAGTGTGATTATTTTTAATGCAGATGCTAAACGAAGAATGGGACCGTTAAAGCTTGTTGAAAAACGAAAACCATCGAGTACGAATGAAATTTTTGTCCCATACAGTTTTAAGACAAGTGGGGGATATGAATTAGGTGATAACTTTACCATCACCTATCAAGACAAGAAATATGAATATCGAATTGGCGGATTCTTTGAAACAACGATGATGGGTACGAACAACATTGGCGTTATGAAATTTATGTTACCCGAACCTTCCTATCTAAAATTGGTAGACGAATTAGACCATCAATCTGAAGGTATGGTCTTATCTGTTATGACGGAAGACCAAACTCAATCATCGAAGTTAAAAAATGATCTTATAAAAGAATTTCAGCAATCAACAGAAGAAACCAATTCTTATATTGAGGGATTAGATGTTGAATTGGTGAAGAGTGTAAATACATTAACAATTAACATCGTAGCGACAATATTAGTAGCCTTTGCAGCCATTATCGTGCTTGTTTCCCTAATTGTTATTAAATTCCGAGTTTCAAATAGCATTGAAGATGGAATGGCGAATATTGGAGTACTAAAAGCGATTGGCTATACAAGCAGGCAAATTCTAGCATCAATTATTTTACAATTTATCTTAATTGCATTTAGTGCGAGTGTGGCAGGGATTGCGTTGTCATATATTCTAATGCCGTTCTTCGGAGGGATTATTTCATCCTTATCAGGATTAATCTGGCATCAAACAGTTGATATTATGATTAACTTAGTCAGTATTTTCCTTGTTACATTTTCTGTTGTAGTCGTTACATTACTATCGGCTATTCGAGTTCGAAGAATTCTTCCTGTTGCGGCACTTCGTGGGGGTATTCAAACTCACAGCTTTAGAAAAAACTACTTTCCTTTGGAGAAAGCAAAAGGGAGTCTACATTTCTTACTTGCTATTAAATCAATGCTGGCACATGCAAAACAAAATGTGATGATTCTTTTAATCATGATTGCATTA
Organism: Cytobacillus solani; assembly: GCF_001420595.1. Classification (GTDB taxonomy): domain Bacteria; phylum Bacillota; class Bacilli; order Bacillales; family Cytobacillaceae; genus Cytobacillus; species Cytobacillus solani. The sequence continues at coordinate 815,147 of NZ_LJIX01000006.1, forward strand.
ACTTTTGCTTCCATCTTTTCAGTCGTTCTTTATTATAACATAGCGTCAGATAAAACGGCATTTGTTAACTTATTCGGTGCAGAACCAGCTAATATATATATAGCTGTTAAGCCAGATGCAGATACAAAAGGACTTTTGAGCAACATAGAGCAAATGGATCATGTAAGGAAAGTAAATATTTTCGACTTAATTGAAACAAGAATTGATGGGCAAACTGTCTATACAAACGTTACTGATCATTATGACCAGTTAGAGAATAATATTGTCTATGAAGGGCGTCAGCCGAAGTTTGAAAATGAAATATCCATCTCCTGGGTTGTATCAAGTCAAATCAATAAAGGGATCGGGGATACGGTTGAAGTAGAATTTGGGAATGAAGCAGGCAGTTATTTAGTAACTGGCATCAGTCAATCCATTGGTAATTCAGGTCAGGTAGCCGCATTAACAATGGGAGGAATGCAACAATTACGTTCAGATTATAAAGGGTCAACCCTTTATGTCTATCTAGACGGTATATCAAACAATGACTTTATCAAAAATGTCCATGAACAGTATGGGGATATTATAATTGAAACATTAGATATCGATGAAAATATAGAGAGCCAAACAGGTATGTATACAGCTGCCGTGTTTGCTGTCATGCTGATGGTTTTGGCAATTACCGTTTTAGTTGTTGTGATGATTCTGTACCTGGTTATTAAAACGATGATTATAAAGCGTAAAAAAGAGTTTGGTGTGATGAAAGCAATAGGCTATTCAACGATTCAGCTGATGAATCAAATATCAATCAGTTTTCTGCCTGTCATCATTACAGGAGTTGTCATTGGTGGGCTGCTTGGCTATTTTTTTACTAATCCTATGCTTTCCATATTACTTTCAAGTGCAGGGGTAAAACGGTTGGATTTTATCATTCATGTACCTATTATTCTAATGATATGCGCAGGAATCTTTATTTTAGCTAACATTGTCTCAATGATTGTATCACGAAGAATAAAGAAGATTTCTGCTTACGGTTTAATTGCAGAATAGAATGGATGGATGAACTTAGTAATTAAACTATTATTTTCAAAAGCGAAAACCACTTCCTAAAAAATAAGGGAAGTGGTTTTTTTACCAAACCTATCGTAGCGTATACTCAACTAATAGAGGGAGTAAGAACTCTCTCTTTTTTTTTGTGTAAAAAAATTGCAGGATTGGCTAAACAAAGCAATATATGTCAAAAAAAATGTGCTTTCTTTTGTTATCTTATTAGTAAGGAGGTTCATGGAATGAGCTACAGTCCCATCATACAGAAATCAATTGAGTATATAGAAATGAATTTACATGAAGAGCTATCTTTAGAACGTGTTGCTCAGTATGCAGGATTTTCAAAGTATCACTATCATCGTATTTTTCATAAGGAGGTTGGCGTGACTGCTTCTGAATATATTCGATATAGAAGAATAGCTAACTCAGCAAATATGCTGCTTTATACGGATGAAAAGATCATCGATATTGCTCTCTATTATCGCTTTGAAACTCAAGAATCATTTACTCGTTCGTTTAAGAAGTTTTATCAATTGCCGCCAGGACACTATCGTAAAATGATGAGTAAATTGACTTTACAAAAGGAGGAAATTAGCTTGAAAAATGAACAGCTATTAAAAGGGTGGACATTAAGTGGTAGTCATCCATTTAACTATCAGATGGGAATTGATAGAGAAATCTTTCATAAAGGGAAGGCATCGGGATTCTTAAAGTCAGTTACCGTCCATTCTCAAGGTGAATTTGCAACTATGATGCAGGAGTTTAAGGCAGAGAAGTATCTTGGCAAAAGATTAAAGCTGTCAGGGTTTATAAAAACCCGAGATGTTGATGGATTCTGTGGATTTTGGATGCGTGTAGATGATTCTCTTGGGGATGTACTGCAATTTGATAATATGAGTGATCGCCCAATTGTAGGCAATAATGAGTGGAATCATTATCACATTGTTCTGGATGTGCCAGACAATAGCGCAGTCATCGCATTTGGAGTTTTACTTTCAGGAAATGGGCAAGTGTGGATAGATGAATTAAAATTTGAGGAAGTTGATAAACAAATACCGACAACGAACATTGATTTTTCTTCTGACCTTTTAGATGAGCCTGTCAATTTATCATTTGAAGAATGATTAATAGTTTATGAAAGGAAGGATGGTATGCTTAATTCAAAAAAACAAACGGTTGGAATTGTCACGGGTATCGTATTTGCGGCAGCTATTATCGCTGGAAAGTTTTTTGCAGGCAATATGATTGCTCAGTTTTTAAAGGATTTCTTATCGATTGGGTGACATGCAAATTTATCTTTTGAAGAGTGGGAGTAGATGGGATTGAATTTTTTATTGGCTATAATGAAAAGCTTTTTACATCTTGGTGGGATCAAAATAGCAATGATCCTTTGTTTGGCTGCTGGAATTGTTTATTTAGTTAAGCAAAGGAAAAAAGGGAAGAATAGCTATTCTATACAATGAGAAAAAATCAGCCTGTAGAAAGCAATGTAGAAAATGCCTGGCTGAATGGGATGTTATTGTTTTAATAAATGATGCAGCAATCTGTCTCTGTTATCAAAAAATTGTTTCATAATGCTATAATGATTTGTTTCTTCAAGCGATGATTCTTTTGCCCCTTCCTCTGTAAGTTCGATAATTTTAGCATTTGGATAGGACATGATGATTGGAGAATGGGTAGCAATAATAAATTGTGAATTTTGATGGACTAATTCATCCATGTGGGCTAACATGGATAGCTGTCTTAGAGGGGATAAGGCAGCCTCTGGTTCATCTAATAGATAAATGCCGTTTCCGCGAAAACGATTCACAAATGTTGCCCAAAAGGACTCTCCATATGACTGCTCATGCAGTGATACTCCTCCGAATGAATCAATAATTTTTTGTCCTGGTGCTGGTTCCCTGTCTAATTCCTCTATGTTCGTTGCCACATTATAAAAGGTCTCTGCACGAAGGAAAAATCCATCCTGGGGCCTTTCGATTCCTTTGATCAGCTTAATATGTTTTTCCAGCGGGGAGTGAGAATTAAAGGTAGTAAAGTTAAAATGAAAGGAACCTCCTTCTGGATTAAATCCAGCTGCAATCGCAATCGCTTCTAATAAGGTCGATTTGCCCATCCCATTTTCGCCGACGAAATAGGTTACATTTGGATGAAAGGATAGTTCATCTAATGTCTTTATGCTTGGCAAATGAAAGGGATAGTTGTTAAAAGAAGCGATGCTGTCACGTTTTAGTTTTAAGCCTCTTATATAATGATTTTCCTCCACAAAACATCACCTCTGTATTTATTTTGAAGTATTTTACAAATGACTTTCTTAATAACAAATAATAACATAGAATGATTATTAATAGATTAATTTTACCGATAGATTTAAATTAATTGGGTATATTCAGGAGGTACAGCATATGGAAATAGATAAGTTGAAAAAAGCGATCAAGGAGCTGCCAGAAGAGGAAGCGAAATCACTGCTCTTTCACGTCCTTCTAAGAATGAATCTTTTGAGAGAAACAGAGTATTCGGAGAAAGAGTTTGTAAGTGATATTGAAAATATATATGATATGGTTTTCGATAGATCAAGAGAAAGGGCGGAAATGAGTCAAGAGGGGAATTTTCAAATGATCCATATTCTTTTCGGTGATTCCCCGGCAGGGTCTTTAAAATATGCTTTAAAGGAAATGGGTGTATCTAAAGAAGAAAAGGTCATTTCCTTTTGGGACATGTTCTCGGTTGGTCCAATCTGGAGGTTACATGAAAAGGCAGGACAGGAAGCAAGATTTGGCTTTATGCAAAAGGTTATGAATGATGAAAATGACGATTTTCGAGATTATCAAAAGAAATTCTATGAGACGATTAATCAAATAATTTCTATTCCAGAGGATGTGCCGATAACCATATGGGTGGCTGAAAATTCCCATGAACAAACGGGACTCCGATATGTTCTTCACTTATTAAAGAATAAAATAAATGACATTAAAGTGATTAATTCAACCAAGATGGCTGCGGAAAAATTTAATCGGCCTGATATCGAATACATAGCTATAAAGACAGGAGAAATCATCCCAGAAAAATTACAAGTTATTTACGAAGAAAGTAAATCAAGTGCATCTATGTCAAAAGATGAAAGAAAGGCACTTGAAGATGAGTGGATAGATCTTGCGGAAACTGAGGAAACCTTGCGAGTTTGGCAAAATGAAAAGATAAAGAGTGTCAGTGAGGACTACTATGACCAGTATATGATCAATATGGCAAAAAAACTTCAGATAGAGCGAGAACGCGTAAAAGAACATGAAGAGTTTATGAAATCTGCAAGATTAATAGGAGAAGTGATCGGGCATTTAGACCAATATATGGGGGATGAATTTTTCGAATATCGTCTAAGAAAGCTAATAGAAAAAGGCGTTTTTGAGATGGAAGGGAATTTGAAAGCGATGCGGTATTATAGTGTACGGTTCCCACTGTGAGGGGGAATAGAAATAGAACTTTTAGAATTGTCTTACAAGAAATATTCAGATACAGTACAGTCATCAGATTATGTGGAGTGGGCTAGGCATCATTGCATGAAAATATGGGGGGCAAAATGAATCATTACGCTGATTTCCTGCCAAAGAATAAGCGTGATTTTGATAGCGTGTACAACTTAAAGAAAATGGATCGAACAGAACTCTTGCCTTTGCTGCCAGGTCTAATGGAATGGATTCAGGATATGAATGGGCCGATTGCCAATGAGGTCGCAGAGCTGCTATTAACATTCCCGAATGATATAGTTCCGCTTATTAAAGAGGTTTTAGCCACACATGATGATGTGTGGAAGTATTGGTGTCTAGAAATTTTAATCAAAGGATTGCCTGAAGTTGTAAGGCTGGATTTAAAGAGTGAATTAATTAGACTTGTTGAAAGACCAACAGCTGGGGAAAAATTAGAAGAGCTTGATGAAACAGCGATGGAGATTTTACGGACGATTGAATGAGTAAGGAGAGGTGAGGTTCATGCTTCTCAACGGTATAACAGGCTTTTATTACTACAAGGAGGATGAACCTCCTAATATAGTTAGTAAAAGAAAAATATCACTTATATTGAGATTTATTAGAAACATAGGGAGAACGGAATATGTCTGACAAAAAAATCCGAGGACTGAAACGTAAAACGAAAAGTATGGTAAACAGAATGGAACAGGAAACGATGAATTTCCCTTCTGAATTTTATAATGGATACTGGCATCTTCATTTACCAGTTGCACAAGATTCTATCACTTCAAATAAATCCCCTAAAGCGATAAAACGCCTATGTATACAGACATTGCTAGATAGAGCAGAGCATTTAAAGAGAATAAAACCTCAATCTAACCAGAGTTTTAGGATGGTTGTGGCAATTGATTTACCTGATTTATGGAATAGCCAAATCATCGTTTTTTCTGGAGACAGCCATTTTAAAGGTTTTTTTGAAAGAAATGAGGATTACCAAAAGTGGATCCCTTTATCCATTGAAAGGAACATTGCAAGTGAATGGGATCTATCAATTCCTCATGGTATGAGCTGTTTAGGAATAAGAGAAGAAATAACGGATGAAGATGGGGAACTGTTTGAAAATGAAATTTGGTTTGTGGGGGAATTAGATTAGGTGAAAAGTTATGTTCATAGGTAAAAAAACTTTTTGAAGCAAGGAGTGAGATAAAGTGAGTAGACCAGAGTTATATATTACATTAGTTGTTGGACCTAATTGTGATATGGAGGTATTTGCTATGCGTTCAACACTTGAATATTTTGGAGCAAAGGTTACAGTACATTGGATTGGGAGACCTAATGATTTAATTGATGTCTTATCTGGTGAAGAGCTGGATAAAAGGTGTGATTATTTAATCTTGGCATTTCATGGAGATGAGGGAAGATTGTGTATGCCAGAATTGGGAGAAGAAGTCTATGAGCCTGATGAACCAAGAGGAGAGTTTTTTGACTTTCATGATGTAAAGCGATATACAAATTTAAAAAATATAAAAATCATTGCAAATGGATGTACGTTAGGAGAAGAAAAATTAGCAAATGCATTCCTTGAATGTGGCTGTCATTCTTACATAGCACCAGACGATTATATTGATGGGAATTCATCGTTAATGTTTGTGATTAGATTTATGTACGAGATCATTAACAATAAAAAAAATCAGCAAGATGCGTTTGAAATTGCAAAATCTATTGATGAAGAATGTTTAATGTATCAACTATTTTTATCTCAAAATACAATTGTCTAAACTTCTTTGTTTACAATTTTTAAAGTTTTATTATAGGACAATTAGTTTTAAGGATTAATTTTTATCGAGGTATAAACGGATGATGGTCCAGTTATAAATGTTAGCTTATTGATAATAAAGGAGCAGCAGGGAGAAATATCACCCTGCCCAGTTTAAGGATTAAAACTCTCCTTCATTAAAATAATCACATAGTAGACTTTCTAAGCGTTCCAGTTGCATGATTTGCGAATGAGGATATCCATTTCTATTTGTTTTCTGAGTACACATCCAGCATGAACAATGTACTTTTCCTTTTGCAAAATATCCTGTGAAGCGGGATTGCCATTCTAATTGTTTGGCAATCTTTATTTTGCGTTGAATGACTCTGTTTCGATGATGTCGATAATATGAACGACTACGATTTTTTTGATGCGGTTTCACTTGCCATCACACTCCTTGGGAATGGCTTAGCCCATAAGAGTCCCCCAAGAGAAAATTAGACAATTACAGGCAAAGCCTGATGGCAAGAAATAGAACAAGAAGTTTCAAGTGCAGCACCTCATGTAAGTGATTTTCCTTTATTATATAGCAGTATTCTTTGGAAATCTTGAGGGAAGATCAGAAATGGGGGTTTCTTTATGATTCCAGTTGAGTTTGATGAAAGAAGTGATAATTATGAAGAGAGGAATCAGTTTTGAGATACCAAATAAATATGGAAATTTCCTTGGGAAGATATTAAAACCTATTGAGATGTCCAAATTAAATTGGCATGTTGAGAATGTAGAGTCCTATTTGGTTGTGAAAGACCAATTAGCAGACGAACTTTTTCCACAACAATTAAACGGAATGGCTGGAATGGGTCTTAGAGATTATTTGGAGAATAATACATATTATTTAATATTTGCTGATTTAAAGGCATTTCCAAGTGGAGAAAGTTTAAGAAATGTTGAGACATATGAGGAGTTTGTAAACAGTAAATGCCAATTGGTGCTTTTAATTGTCGATAGTGCCTATGTAACAATTTATTGTAAAGAAAAAGAAGATATTGAATCGTTGTATCAAAATGCAAAGTCACTTGGTTTTGAGAATATTCAATACATCACTGATGATCATGACACAAGAACAAGATTATCTGTTTGGTAAAGAAGGGCTACGAAATATCTAATAGTGAACAAAAAAGAAAGTGGTGTAGCAACATGAAAGCTATATTTTCAATATTATCAATTATATGTGCTGCAATTATTATGGCAGCTTGTCAAACACAGCAAGCTGAAACAATGGTTCTTTTAGATGAAAAAATTTCAGAGGTTAAAATTTCAGAATCAGAGGGATTCGGAGGGATGAATGAAGATATTATTTTGTCCTTCAAAGATAAGAAATCCTTAGATATTTTTGAAAAGGCCATAACAACTGCTAGTAAGCAGCCAGGGAAGGCGGATATATCTGAACCTGAGTACGATGTAATGGTGGAATACGAATCAAACGAAGGGGAATTGCCAACACATGGCATTCATTTATGGCTAGGGAAAGAAAATGAAAAGAGTACGTTTATGTATATTACTGATGACTCTGTTTATCTTACTTCTCCGCAAATGACAGAGAAGTTAAGAAAGCTGATACTTTCCGAAGAATGAACTCAATAGCTTTCCAGACAATAGGAGTATTAAAAAAGAAAGGGTTAACTGTGTTAACTCATTTTTTTATTTTCACGCTATATATTTTGGTTTTAAATGTTTTGTGGGGAAATAATTTAAGTTAAAACACCAATAACTGTATAAAATGATTCAATAATGAAAAAGGAATTAAGAAATTTTTGGACTGAGATTATGTTTTGGTTATTCAATTAAAGGGCACCATTCTTGCATAAGGATTGGCGCTCTGTTTTTGGGATAAGAGCCATTTAACGAAGTAAATTATTTTGGAAATAATGAAATTCAAATCGGGTTGTAGCAAAGAAAGTGAACTGCCTGAACTAATTGAGGTAAAAGTTGAATTACCTTCAGAAATTATGATCAATAAAGAAGTAGAGTTGCAGGCAAATGTTACACAGGGAATCATTACATTAAAGAAACCTTTAATGAGACAGGGAAATACTTTGTAATTGCTCATGTGACAGCTAGGGACATGTATACTATGCCCAAAGCAGAATTTAATTTTGTAGAGTAAAGCTCATTCTTAAAATAAAAACAATAAATAAAACGGCAGTTCACAGTGAACTGCCGTTTTATTTATTGTTCTATTAGTAATCATTATTCAGTTTCTGTACCTAGTAGTTAATTTAGAAAAAATTATTTACTCATACCTTCAGATGGCTTTTTTAATAAAAACATCAGAATTATTATAATAGAAAATGCCATTAGAGCTAAAAAGGGAATGGTTATAAACCCAAGCCAATTAATATACTGTGCACTACAAGGAACACCATTAGCACATGGCTTTATTTCAGCTAAACCAGGTACCTTTTGTAGTAGGTAATGATAAAAGGAAATACACCAGCCAATAAGTGCCATTGGTAATACAAACTTTTTCACTGAAAAGTCATTTTGGAATGTTCCAATTCCAAGTATTAATACTAAGGGGTACATAAGGATTCGTTGGTACCAGCAGAATTCACATGGAATAAAACCTCTGATTTCACTAAAATAAAGACTTCCAAGTGTCGCAATAATAGATGCTAGCCAAGACACATATAAATATATTTGATTTTTATTTATCATTTGTCTTTACCTTTTAATGCTTGGTCTATCAATTCCTTAATCTTTTCGTAATCAAACGGATCTTCAAGCATAGTACCATTTACCATAATACTCGGAGTTAACTGAACCTTAAATTCTTCTACTAGCTTTGCATCTTTATTTACTTCGTCAAGCACTGATTGATCCTGCATATCTTTCTGTAACTGTTCTAGGTTAATGCCAGGAATAGAACCAGCAATTTCATTAATTTTATCCATCGTAATCCAAATAGAATCGTGGTCAGCATTGGGCTGTGCTTTGAAAAGCTCCTTATTAAAAACCCAAAAACTTTCTGGACTTTGTTTATAGATCGCTTCTGCAGCTAAAGAACCTAACTTTGACTCTTCACCGTGAAATAGTACGTTAACATACGAAAATTTGACGTCACCTTTATCAACATAGTCTTTCATTAACTGTGGAAAATATTGCTCACTCCATGCTTTACATGCTGGGCATTTAAAATCCCCAAATTCAACAACTGTAACAGGAGCATCCGGTTCTCCTAATGTTGGCTGTCCTTCAATGGAAGGTTGTTTATCATAGCTTATATCATTATTTGTTTCCGTATTTTTATTCTTTAACATAACAAATGCAGCCAAGGCTACAAAAATTAGCAGAGTGATGATCACTACAAATTTAAATGAAGAATTACCTTTATTAGTCATTTTCTCTTCTCCCTTATTTTGTTCTATTTATACGACAATTTTTTATATTAAAATCGTGCCAAAAGCCAAGCTTTTAATTTTTAACCCGAATGGAACTGTCATTTCTGGCTGGAAGTTCCATTGATACATAAAAGTGAATAATTTAGATGCTCCAACGGTTTTTAGAGTAGTCACAATATCATGAGGAGGTGCAGCTTGCCCAAGTGCTGCTGTTACTGAAAAAATAGTAAGAATCATGATACTCTCTACTTTTGCCCATGGTTTAGGATTAAAGTGAATGTCTTTTGTTAATTTCTTTCTAATAAACCAATCATTGATGACTGAATGCAAACATTAATAAAGGGATAATCAGCAAATGCTTAACCAATAAAGCTTGTCCATATGATAGCATCCAAGAATCCGTATATTCTTTTTAATCCAGTGTGAGCAAAGGTACTACTAGTAAAAATACAGAAGAAAATAAATGTAAAGACAAATAATTTTCTTATCATGCTTACCTTCAAATATTTTTCAGTTCTTATTTTAACAAAATAAAAAATATATTCAAACGAATATTTGAATATATTTTTGACATTTTTAAGACTCTAACATAAACTAATATTAATTATTAATCAAACGGACGTTTGAATGAGGTGTTAAAATGACTCAACAATATTTAAAGTCCAACACACATGACACGTGTGATACATTTTGCTTTGATGAAGAAAAAGTCAACAGAATTCAAAAGAGAGTAGATGAAGTAAATGGTGTAGAGCTATTGTTTAAAGCATTGTCTGATTCTACTCGAATTAAAATTGCTTATGCTCTAACAATAGAAAATGAGTTATGTGTTTGTGACGTTGCAAATATTATCGGATCTTCAACTGCAACAGCAAGCCATCATTTACGTTTATTACGTGATTTGGGTTTAGCCAAGCACCGTAAAGAAGGAAAGCTTGTCTTTTATTCACTAGCTGATGATCATGTTCATCAATTAGTATCGATCGCATTAATTCATTCTAAAGAGGGTGGAAGTAATGGGGAAAGCACTAGAAAATAATAAAGAAATATACCGTTTACAAGGTCTTTCCTGTACAAACTGTGCAGCGAAATTTGAAAAGAATATTCGTGAGATTCAAACAGTAAACGATGTACAACTAAATTTTGGCGCTTCAAAATTAACAGTTATCGGAGAAGCAACGATTGAACAATTAGAAGAAGCCGGGGCTTTTGATGGAATTAAAGTGCTTCCGGAGAATCAAAGAGTAAAAGAAGAAAAAATCCCTTTCTGGAAGAAAGCCGAAAATAAAAATACAATTGCTTCACTTATCTTCTTAATCTTTGGATATGCCTCCATGTACTCATTGGGAGAAGACCACTTGGCAACAATCTTTATCTTTGCTTTATCTATCTTAATCGGTGGATTTGACCTTTTTAAAGTGGGGTTAAAGAACCTCACAAAGCTTCAATTTGATATGAAGACATTAATGACAATCGCGATTATTGGCGCTGCCATTATAGGAGAGTGGAGTGAAGGGGCAGTTGTCGTTTTCTTATTTGCATTAAGTGAAGCTTTAGAAAGCTATTCGATGGATAAAGCACGTGAATCCATTCGCTCTCTTATGGATATTGCTCCAAAAACCGCCTTGATTAGACGTGGTAATCAAGAAATGGAATTGGATGTAGAAGACATTGAATTAGAAGATATATTAATTATTAAACCAGGGCAAAAGCTGGCAATGGATGGAGAAGTAATAAAGGGGCAATCTTCCATTAATCAAGCAGCCATTACAGGTGAATCCATCCCTATATTAAAAACAATTGGTGATGAAGTATTTGCTGGAACATTAAATGAAGAAGGATCATTAGAAGTAAAAGTCACAAAACGAGTGGAAGATACAACGATTTCCAAAATAATCTACTTAGTTGAAGAAGCACAGGCAGAACGCGCACCTTCTCAAGCATTTGTAGATAAATTCGCCAAATACTATACTCCTGCGATTATGTTCATTGCTTTATTAATAGCCGTTATTCCTCCATTATTTATTGGTGGAGATTGGTCCGAATGGATTTATCGCGGGCTTGCTGTCTTAGTTGTCGGTTGTCCATGTGCATTGGTCATTTCTACTCCAGTTGCAATTGTCACAGCCATTGGAAATGCAGCGAAAAAAGGGGTATTAATCAAAGGTGGTATTCATTTAGAAGAGGCAGGTCGTTTAAAAGTAATTGCTTTTGATAAAACCGGCACATTAACTAAAGGAACACCAGAAGTGACTGATATTAAAGTATTAAAAGGACATGAAGAGGATGAACTATTAGGAATCTCTATGGCCATTGAGACATTCTCACAGCATCCTTTAGCTTCGGCGATTATTCGCAAAGGCGAAGAAAAAGGAATTTCCTTAAATGATTATAAAGCAGAAGATTTCAAATCCATTACAGGAAAAGGAGCAAAAGCAATAGTAAATAGCAATTTGTACTATATTGGGAGTCCGAATTTATTTAAGGAGATGAATCATCTTCCCACTTCCATCGAAGATGAAATAAAAGCATTGCAAATACAAGGTAAAACCGTCATGCTAGTAGGCACAGATCAAGATATCATCGGTATGGTAGCTGTTGCCGACCAAGTACGAGACAGCAGTTCAAAAGTGATTCAAAAATTGCTTGATATTGGTATTCAAAAGACCGTAATGTTGACTGGTGATAATCAAGCGACAGGTCAAGCAATAGCAAAACAAGTAGGATTAAGTGAGGTAAAGGCCGATCTATTGCCTCAAGATAAATTAGAAACCATTAAATCATTAAGAGAACAATATGGGAAAGTGGCAATGGTCGGGGATGGGGTAAATGATGCACCAGCCTTAGCGACTGCAACTGTAGGGATAGCAATGGGAGGAGCTGGGACCGATACTGCGATCGAAACAGCCGACATTGCATTAATGGCAGATGATTTAAACAAACTTCCTTATACGATCCAGTTAAGCCGCAGAGCATTAAGAATTATTAAGGAAAATATTATATTCGCCCTTGGGCTCAAATTATTGGCATTAATCTTAATTGTTCCAGGATGGCTAACCTTATGGATGGCTATCTTTGCAGACATGGGTGCTACACTAATTGTTGTGCTAAATTCATTGCGTTTGTTGAGGGTTAAAGAATAAAGGAATATCTTAGTATCAAGAAACTTAAAAAATAACAAAGAATGTCTTCATATGGGTGCAAGAATTAAAGATGATAGTGCTTTATTAAACAAACAATGGGGTTAGTTTCACAATTATTTTCAACAGATCGGGCGCAATTCCTGAAAAAGAATTGCGCTCTTAAAGTTAGCACTTGCTAAAGTCGCAAAAAGCTGCACCTACAATGATGAGTAAAATAAACAATACTACAATTAAGATAAAATCGTTCCCATAACTAGGGCATTCATAACTATAAACAGGAGCTGAATATCCACAACCATTAGAAGGAGCTGTATAGGTCGGGAATGGAGCAACATTTGGAGCAATATTTGGAGGAACATTTGCACCAAGAGTCGGTGGGGCGTTAAGGTTTGAATACATTATCTAATCACACTTCCCTTCGAGTAAGGAATTTCTCTATATAATACTCTCGGAGGTGGGTTTTGAGCCCGTCTATAAAAAAATGGGTAAATGTCATGGTTTGAGAAATTACAAGAAATTACAAGAAATTACATTAAGTAATAAAGATAGTGAACATAGGAAATGGAACTTTTGTTATGGTGCACGATCGGACGATGTATTTTGTATGCTCTACCATTACTGTACCAGCTTGCCACTCTGAATAAATATTTAAAAGATGGCCTTGTAACCAATTTTGTTATATAGGCTGATTGATGACTGCCCGGTTCTCTTTTTTCATTAAGTATTTGAATCATTTCTTCTGATGTTCTAATATTAAATCCATGTCCAAACAATCTTCCATCATTAAGGAGAACAGCATTAACACCTCTGAACTGTGGTGTTTTTCGATTAAATTCGGGATTATTAACGTAGACGACATCTCCGGGTAAAAAATGATTGGAATAGAAGGTGATGATACCTAGGTCTGTATCTGTATGCCAGCTGTAAATATATAGATTTCGAAACAGTGAATTAAATAAAGTACTGCCAATACTATTCAATATGGCATGGTAATAGATGATTGGAATAGCAGTTGCACATTCAAATGCATAGAGTGAACTGTTCCGATAAATATCCAGTATAGCATCGGCTGGCTGCACATCGGGTCTCAAAAGGAACCCACCTGCCCTTGTTAATTGCCAGAATCTTGGATTGCAGCGGGCATATTCAAAGATTGTAAACTCTGCTTGACTTTTGTTCATTTCGTTCGCGCTTTGGATAATGTTCTTGCGCACTTTAAGTTCAAACAATAATTCATCCACGAAATTATAAGAATAAAAATCGGGAGCATTCTCCATCTGTTGAATAATGGTTTTCTCAATACTTCCTAGCTGCCAATCTTCATTCGGCTGAAACGGGAACCCTGATATTTGGATCATACAATCCCCCATTCCTGTATCGTTTTTCATCTGCCATTCATATCTATAGTATTCTCATTTTTATTAATCATGTTAACTTTTAATGAGGGTTAAAGGTAAGCGCTGAATATCGTGGCTATTACAATCGTAGTTATTCCTAAAAGTGCTGAAGATACCCCAATAAAATTTTGCTAATAAGTTCCTTAGTGGATACAGTCCCCTCGTATTGCTAGCAATTAATGATAAAAAGCTATTACTTAGATTAACAAAAACAACAATAAAACCAGTATTCCTTTTAAGGGGTTTAATTTTGTATTCTTCGTCCTATGACAAAATATATTCCATAATAATTTCTGAAGGCTCTTGCTGATCTAGATGTGAATGAAAACGATCTACTTGTGCTTGATAGACTTGAAGAGTATTTTCATCATTCAGCTTTGCAATCAGCTGATCGACTATTTCAGCTTTTTCTATATGGAATACTAGTCCTAAATCTTTTAACTGCATAAGATTAATCTCCTCTTGACCAGGTAAAGCATAAACAACGAAAATAGGGATTCTTTTAAATAGGCTTTCACTTATCGTCACCCCGCCAGGTTTTGTAATGATGGCATCCATTTGATTATACAGCTGGTTCATTTGCTCCCTGCATGCAATATATGTAAAAGGAATTAGATAATCATTATTCAGTTTTTTTAATTTTTTATACAATTTTAAGTTTTTGCCGCACAGCACATAAAATTGTAGCTGCTGTTCATATTTTGTATCGGAAATTGTATTAAATAGACACTCAATTGCCCCTATCCCAAGGTTCCCCCCAGATACTAATATAGAATATTTAGATTTCTTTAAATGCCCTTTATTTCTAATTTGTTTCGAAATTTTAGGATTGATAGGTATACCGGTAATAAAAATCCGTTCCTTTTGAATTCCTTTTTTTATGAGAAACTCCTTCATTGCAATGGAAGATACAAAATGATAATCAATATGCTCGACTCCCCAAAAACTGTGAATAAAATAATCGGTATACACATTAATAACGGGAATCTTAAGTTCATTATTAGTCTTTAATAAGTTCAGCATATAGGCAGGTAAAGAATGGGTGCATATGATTAAATCGGGTTGCTTTTCCTCAATAAGTTTTTTCATAAATGGAAGGAATAGCCATTCGTATATTTGATAGCGCTTATTATCCTCTATTCTTCTATAAACTGAAAATTGATAGATCTTATTATAAATTTGCGGGAAGGCATGAATCCAATTCAAATACACTTTAGAAACAATTGCTTCCATTTTTCCATAGCTATACGTAAGGATGTCTACCTTTTCACAGTGTATAGTTGGATTGATCTGTTGAATTCCCTCAATTAACGCATTAGCAGCATGATGATGGCCAGAAGGTATTTGTAAAAAAGGTAAAAAAAGAATAGATTTCTTCATCATGAACCCCCATTTAACTCTTCATTAGTTATTTTTTCCTTGGCATGAATACCAGCTATTGCTTGTAAAAATGGCTTATTTTTTCGTGTATAATGTTCTAAGGAAGGAGTGATAATATGAAGATCATTCTGTTTACAGCTTTTGTGCTGACTCTTATTTATCTTTTTTTCAAGGCATATAAAAATACGAAAGATATTGTTTTTAATAAAGTAACAATAAACGGACCTGGTCCGGTCTTAAATATATTACAGTTATCCGATCTCCATCTTGAAAATATATCCATTTCTCCCGATGAGCTTTATGATAGGTTAAAAAACGAACAGATCGATTTAATTGCAATTACTGGTGATTTTCTTGATAGAAAACGAACAATCCCGAGGCTCGTCCCATATTTACAGGTTTTAAATAAACTAAAGGTTAAATACGGAATTTATGCGGTACTCGGCAACCATGACTATGTCCTTAAAGACCGGCACCTACAAACATTAATTGATATGCTTGAAGAACATAATTGTAAAGTCCTTAAAAATGAAAATGATTTAATAGTTGTAAATGGGAATCCCGTTAATATTATTGGTATTGATGATTTTAGTACGAATCGTAGCAATCTTAACGCTTCCTATAATGGTATTAATGATGGAACAAACCTTGTATTAACCCATGATCCAAACATTGTCCTTCATATGAAGGATTATCATTTTGATTATTTGCTTGCTGGTCATTTCCATGGTGGACAAATTTGTTATCCTAAAGCCTTTCATCTTGTGAAGATGGGAAAACTTCCAAGAATGAATATTACTAAAGGATTTCATAGTCAGGATGGAAAACCATATTATATAAGCGAGGGGCTTGGTCAAACAGGTGTAAATATACGCGTTGGCAGCCGTCCTGAAATTACTTTACATGAATTTTCCTTAAATATAGCTCAAGAAGAAAGATCCAAAGCTATTTAATGTTTAAAGCTGTTCATAATTGCAGCTTTTTTTTAGTTTCTTTGTGTTAGGTGGAAAATTTATCTGATTTTCGAGCAGTAATCAATAATACTTCTTTCAAAAAAACGAACCTGACAAGCCCACTGTGAAGCATATGGGGGAAGTTTGGTTATTCGTCACCGGGAAGCAGTTTTCAGCCAGGTATGACAAAGCCTATTTTTTATATAGGCTTACTAACTTTTTCGTTGACATAAATAAATATTTTGGTTTACGGTGTTTTAGGTCATGTACAATGGAATGCTGATTTGAAAGAATCTCTATTGGCAAAAAAGCGAACCATTTAAACCAAATATATAATCGGTTAGAGGGCTCGATTACTTCAAACCCTAAACGCTCACATCCTTTGTTTAAAAGTGTGATTCCAATAATTCCTTTAATATCCTTTGCATGCTGATTATTTCGGATAAACTGCTCTACTCCTGGTAAAGAAGTAAAAACATAGCGGTAAATAATTTTTGCTTTTTTTACCTCGCTTTTTATCAAGCTTATTTCTTTCAAGAGTCGAATATTGTGGAGATGAATTTTAACTAATATGTCTCCTTTATTAATTTTCGTACCATCTGAAAGAACAATGGGTCTCCCTTTATATTTTGTTAATCTCACTCTTAAAATTTGGGTTTCCCCTGATTTATTATGAAGGTATGTAAGCCTTGTAAAAAAAATATAAAGGGGGTCAATAATACTCCATATGGAAAGAACATAGCCTCTCAACTTTTCCAAGCCTCGCCTTCATTAGTTTGATCTATCATATTTTTTATCTCAACAGAAATATTATTAGTGGAAATTTAATGTAGGGAAGATTTTTTACTATGTCAATCTAAAAAAAAATTAATGGTTTTATTCATGAATGTTACTGCCGTTTACTCCAAGAAATACATGAAATTTTTAATAGGAATTAACAAATTCTATTAATGCTCATCGAGCAAACCAATCAGGCAGAGGTGACTATATATGAGAAATAATATTCAAATACTGCCAATTATTGCATCCATTGGAATCGGAGCTGCTGCATATAGTATGATGACCGGCAGGGGAGGCCAACTGCAAAATATGATACCCCAGCTATCAAATATGAGTGGCGGACAAGGTGCAAATAACCAAAATAATCAATCTCCTGCAAATACTCAGTTACAATAAAAACAAATCGAGTAGGCAGAGAAGATTTTAACTCCGATCTCTCGTACCATCGTACCCGCGTTTCGGTATATATCGTGGTTCATTCGAAGTGAAGAATAAAGAGTTAAAGCCCTCTATAACTCCAATTTGAGCTATAGAGGGCTTTAATATTGGTCTCTACGGACTGCACCAATTGCCTTTTTGCAGTGGTGACTCAAGAGAAGAAGCAAACTCCATAAAAATAAAAAAACTAATTTTGGTTATAGTAAAAATATAATTTTTAGATCAAAAAGAGACTTAATATATTTTTTGTAAGTTAGGATATTAAAAATATTTAGAAAATCCAGTTGACAGTCAATCTACTGCGTGTTACAGTATACTTGTAGTAAGTTATACTGAATACTAACACCACTGAATAGTGATGCTGCAATATATTTTCAAAAATATTGTTGACATCCTTACTACTCAGTGTTACGATGTATGTGTAATGAGCGACACTTAATAGCGAAAAGCTATTAAGTAAAATTTCCCTCAGTACTAAGTTATACTGAATATAAGTCAGACGAAATAGAGGAGGTTCCTAACATGGAAAATTTAACTGAAATGCTGAAGGGCTCACTTGAAGGCTGCGTACTGGAAATCATCAGCCGCCATGAAACCTATGGCTACGAGATTACCCGCCTTCTTAACGAGCTTGGGTTTACCGAAGTCGTGGAAGGGACGGTCTACACCATCCTCGTGCGATTAGAAAAGAAAAAGCTGGTGAACATAGAAAAAAAACCATCAGATATGGGGCCGCCCCGTAAGTTTTACTCACTTAATGAGGAGGGTCGACAGGAACTTGAATTGTTTTGGAAAAAATGGGACTTTGTATCTTCAAAAATCAACGTCTTGAAGTCAATCTAGCTTCATAAGATATTCCATCCGATATTTTTGGAGTGACTTGTTCAGCATTATAAAAAAGGAGGAAAATAACATGATGGAAATGTTCAAAAAAATGATTGGTGATAAAAAAGAATACAAGATGATGATGGCACGGGTTGATGCCTTGCCAGAGGACTACCAGTTTGTATTTAAGAAAATTCAAAACTACATGTGGAATTTCACAGCGGGCAACGGGATGGATATGCTGCAGATGCAATATGAATTAATCGAGTTGTTCGAAGCCGGTGCGGCGGATGGCAGACAAGTGCTGGAAATCACTGGGGACGACGTGGCATCCTTTGCCGACGAACTAGTGGCAAACGCTAAAACCTATGTTGCCAAGTATCGTGAAGATTTGAATCAGAGTATCATGAAGCGATTGGGAAAAGATAAATTCAATAAATAATACAGACTGAATAGCTGGTTACAAATGTGAATTGCACATTTGCTATTCAGTTATATTTTTACCTTAGTACTAAGTTATACAGATTATCAGTCAGACTAAATAGAAGAGAGTATACAATTTAGCTTCGCAAGCACTTTTTATAAGGAGGAAAAAGGATGAACCATGCAGTGATTTCTGTAAAAGGGTTAAAAAAATCATTTAAAGACAAGGAAGTCTTAAAGGGGGTGGATTTTGAGGTGAGGCGTGGCGAAATTTTCGCATTGCTGGGCTCAAATGGAGCGGGCAAAACGACGACGGTCAACATTCTCTCGACGCTGATGAAGGCTGATGGCGGCGAAGTAGGTATTTGCGGCTTTGACGTCCAGCGTCAACCGGATCATGTTCGCCAGAGCATCAGTCTGACAGGACAGTTCGCAGCTTTAGACGGCATGCTCACAGGAAGGGAAAACCTGTTGATGATCGCCAAGTTGCGGGGAGCTTCCAATCCCGCCGGGGTCGCCGATAATCTGCTTGCAAGATTCAGCCTGCGTGACGCGGCCAACCGCCGGGCGGACACCTATTCCGGCGGGATGAAGCGCCGGCTTGACATCGCCATGAGCCTGATCGGGACGCCAGCAGTCATTTTTCTCGACGAACCGACGACAGGCCTTGACCCCGAAGCGCGGATTGAAGTCTGGAATACCGTCAAGGAGCTTGCCAGCAGCGGCACGACCATCTTGCTGACGACCCAGTACCTGGAGGAAGCCGAACAACTGGCGGACCGTATCGCCATCCTCCATGGCGGAAAAATCATCACGACCGGTACCCTTTCTGAACTCAAAGAGATGTTCCCGCCAGCAAAAGTGGAGTACATCGAGAAGCAGCCGACATTGGAGGAAATTTTCCTTGCGATCATCGGCAAAAAGGAGGAAATGTAAATGAAAAGCAAAACAGGAGTATTACTAGGGCGTTTAATGCGCAACATCATGCGCAGTCCGGATACGATTATCACGGTGGCGATTACACCGATTATGATGATGCTGCTGTTTGTCTACGTATTTGGCGGCGCCATAGAGACAGGAACGGACAACTATGTCAATTATTTATTACCGGGAATCTTGCTGATGGCTATTGCATCAGGCATCGCTTACACTTCACTGCGTCTGTTTAATGATGTAAAGAGCGGTTTGATGGCGCGTTTCATTACCATGCCTATCAAGCGCTCGTCGGTATTGTGGGCTCACGTGATGACTTCGCTTGTTTCCAATGCGCTTACTGTCGTGGTGGTTTTCCTCGTAGCTTTCTTGATGGGCTTCCGTTCCAGCGCTGATATCCTGGATTGGCTCGCCGTAGCTGGGATACTCGGACTGTTTACGATGGCGCTCACATGGCTGGCAGTCATTCCCGGATTGACTGCCAGGTCTATGGAAGGGGCGACAGCCTACTCGTACCCGCTGATTTTTCTGCCGTTTATTAGTTCGGCCTTTGTCCCTACCGAAACCATGCCTAAAATTGTCCGTGCGTTCGCTGAGAACCAGCCCGTGACTTCAATCGTGAATGCGATTCGCGCCCTCTTGTATAAAGGATCAGTTGGCAACGATATCTGGATCGCACTTGCCTGGTGCGTAGGTATCATGGTCATCGCTTACTTCTTTGCCAGTAAAGTATTTAAACGCCAGTTAGGGTGACTATACTATTATGGGATTAGCGGAATCAATAGTCAGCAACTGCGATAAATGCATTTGCTATTCACTTAGAAGGCTGCTTAAATGCCGGGGCAACCATCGACGAAATCATGGAAACCTTCAAATTCATTGAAGTTTATATAGTTATTTTCTTCACATCTTTATAGCTGAATTTGGCAAAAAAATGCTGTTATTTAGAATCGGCCTTGTTCAACTTAAGATCGTAATTATTGAGTAAAGAATAAAGCCCAATTTCTCAATTTTTACACTGAGAAATTGGGTTTTATTTATTGTAACTCCTTATTGATATAAATCCTCATATCCCTGATGCTACCCAAGAAGAAAAAAAGAATACAGCTTCTCAAGCGATGTTTAGCAAACCTCATTTACATTGACTTGTTTTTTCTACCATGGTGTTTCAGTTTTGTGTTCAATAACTTGTAATACTTTCGGTTCTATCGCTTTTATTAATTGTTCATTTGATTGGTTATTTTTAGGAATCTCTCCATTTTGTTCAGCTTGCATTTGTCTTTCAACCTGTGTTTTTGCAATTACATCAATCACTTGTTGTTTAGAGACATTATTAGATGCTGCAATCTCGACAACAGATTTCCCTTTGGCTAATTCTTGTTTTAATTCTGTCGGGTTCATTTTTAGTAAAGAAAAGAGTTTTTCATCGTTTATAAAGGCATCAGCAGTATAATCAGGCTTGCCATTTAATGAGAAGAAACCTTCTACTTGAATGTTTGAAGGTGCAGTCTCACCTCCGATAAGAGAAGCACTAATTGAATTGCCCTGAACAAATACCTGGTAGAACGGTGTTTTTTCTCCCATTTTGATGTAATTCAACATAAACGTTTTTTGATCCGGGTTCTCCATTTGCTCCATATCAAACTCGTACTCTTCGATGTTGCCATACATTTTATCAATGAGAACATCTACTTTCGCCTTGATCTCCTGATCAGTTAAAGTAATGAGTGGCTTCTCCTTAGGCTCCCAATTCTCTTGATTCACGTGTTCAATCTCACCCGTAATCCCGTTTGTATGAAGGGTAATTTTTTTGCCGGTTCCTCCTTTTTCCTGCAGTATGATGCTTGTTTGGACACCTTGAACGTAGCTTGCATCGATAATCTCAAATGATTTTGTTTCGGGAAATGCGCTATACAGCTTTTTAAGTGTTGCTTCGCCAACCTCATCCACCTTGACTTGTTCAGCAGTCATTGGTGTTCTTGTAAGCATTTCAATCAGGGGAGGGGCCGCAAATCCAGCGGTTGGAATCAAAATTGCAGCAGCAGCTATTCCACCTATTAATCGTTTTTTCATGGTTTTTTCGCTCCTTTTTTGTTGCAAATATTGAGAATAGGATTGTTCTATTCGTTTGGAAATGGCCGTAGGGCACTCCATCGTTTCTGCCTGTTTGTGCAGATGTTCACGGATTTTGCGTTCAATAGTCATTGATCTTTTCCATCCTTTCCGAGGGGAGAATCCATTTATTTTTTCGAAGCGACTGGAGTCCCGCATGATATCTGGACTTGACCGTACCCAGCGGAATATCGAGCAATGTCGCGATTTCTTCAAGAGTGTAGTCGTGAAAAAAGCGGAGGATAATTACCGCTCGTTGTTTATCGGTCAGTTTTTGGATTGCTTGCGATATCAGTTGGTTTGTCCCATCCGTCAACACAGTAGGTTGATCCCAATGAGATTCTTCCTGAGAGAAGCCACGGATGCGTTCGAAAATTCGGAATCTCCGCCAGCTCTTGACCCGAAATCTCTGCACTTGACGGATTACCAATCCGTGTAGCCAAAAGTGGAAAGGACGGTTCGTATCATAGTTAGCAAGTGAGGTCCACATTTGCATATAGATCTCATTCATGATATCTTCTCGATCCTGCTGGTGATCCACCATAAAGCAGACTGTCCGGTAGACATCCTGATAGGTGGCATCATATATCGTATGAAACGCCTGTTGATCACCATCTTTCATTTTTGTGAGTAATTGGTACATATATTCACTTTGCATTCAGAGGGCCCTCCTGAGTAAGCGGCTTACACACTATATTGTCTCTCTATCAGAAAATGGTTCGGTTTTTTTCTTATTTTTTTTCAAATGGTTGAGTTCAAGAGGCTATCGGTCCGGAAAACACGACACATCATAGGTAAATTAGAATCGTATTCAAAACTAAAGAAAGAAGCGACTGAATTTTGAGAGATGTGCCGAATTGAAAAAAGGTCTTTTGTATAAGATTATATCTCTATTGAAGAATTGCATCGCCCCATACACTTTCGATATCTTGCTTTTACATTCATTTTCTTACTTTTTCAAAAGGTAATCAGTTATAGTGAAACTGTTAGATATAAGGAAAATAGGTGGATCCAATGGAAAATACAATTAGAGAACAAATCTTTGAACTTATTGATCCAGATTATCAAAAGTTTTCAACAGCTCTCATCCCTAACATAAATAATGTTTTAGGTGTCCGGCTGCCAGAGCTTCGTAAACTAGCTAAAAAAATTGCAAAGGGGGACTGGCGCACTTACCTTGCAACTGCAGAAGATAAATATTTTGAGGAAATCATGCTGCAAGGCATGGTCATTGGTTATGCTAAGACGGATATTGAAGAAATTCTTTCTTATGTGGCTTCGTTGGTGCCAAAAATTGATAATTGGTCGGTATGTGATAGCTTTTGTACAGGTCTTAAATTTACAAAGGAAAATAAGGAGCGTGTATGGACGTTTTTACAACCATATTTGTCTTCCAAGAAAGAATATGAGATACGATTTGGAGTGGTCATGCTCCTAGACTTCTATATTGAGATTGAATATATCGACAGGGTGTTAATCCTCCTGAATCGTGCAAAGCATGATGGGGTTTATGCCAAAATGGCGGTAGCTTGGGCTGTCTCTATCTGTTATGTGAAATTTCCTGATACGACAATGGAATATTTGAGAAACAACACGCTCGATGATTTTACGTATAATAAAGCTATACAAAAAATTTCGGAGTCTAATCGTGTGGATCAGGAAACGAAAACTCTCATTCGCAGTATGAAAAGGAAGTAGGAATCGAAGATTGAGTTAAAGAAATCAAAGTAGCTTGAAAAATATGTAGGTTCATGAAGTTTTAAGTCTTTGTATCATTTCAAAAACTTTTTCTTCCACGCTGCATATTTTTCAGGTAAACAAACGGCACACGGCCTGAAACCTGCCGAGATCGCCGTCTGTTCATCGGGGAAAAATACACGGTGTTTTATACATCCACCTTTTGCTATGGCTCGAAGTGCTGAGGGACAATCTAATCTTCCGTACAATTTGCTTTGTCGATTACCGCCAAAAACACCTGATGTATCACTCTGATATGGACGCATATCGGAACCTAACAAGGTGAATGTCGTTTTGCTATTTCTATTAACAGTACTTTCTTCATCATTTTCACACATGCAATCACTTCCTGTTATCTTTACGGTTCGAACCCCGACTGACTAACATATATCTGGTTTTTCGAAAATATACCCAAAAGCCTCTTATATACTTTTTTATAGGCTTGTGGTCCATACCATTCTTCTAAGCCAAGTTCAGCGTATTTTTTTTCCATTTCTAGTTTTTTTGTGCGTTTTCCTCCACTGCCATCGCCCATAAAATAGTCATCAATACATATTCGATTGACGAATGGTTTCAATTTATCAGGAAAATATTCTCCACTCGGTAATACGGGGGCTATTGCAACTTGGGTTGGAATTCCTGCATCTGCTAATTTTTGCAATGCCTTAAAACGTGCCTGAATAGGGGGGGCCTCTGGAGTAAAATGTTTACGAATCGTTTCCGAGTCCGTCTCAAGGGTTATACTTACCCGTACTCTGTCTTTTAAGTGCTGTAGCAAATCGATATCTCGACTGACAAGCGGGCTTCTCGTCTGCACTAATAAGAAGTCTGGTGGGTCATCTACTATCACCTGTAATAACGAACGAGTGACTTTTTCTTTCTGTTCGATGGGTTGATAGGGATCCGTGCTTGACGACATAAATATCGTCACTTTCCCTTTTGCTTTTGCTCTTTGAAGTTCTTTAGTGAGTATAGCCGCTGCTCCGATTTTCACGTCAACCCAATTTCCCCATTCCCCTTCTCGAAAAAGAGATACAGGCATTTGGCGTACATAACAATAGGAACACCCAAAAGAACAGCCCGTATAAGGATTCAGTGAATGAGTATATCCCGAAAGAAAGCCTGTTCCTTTATTTAAAATGGTTTTTGGTTTTTTGTAGAACAATTCGCTTTTCATGGGGAAACCTCGCTTCCAATCATTGTACAAGAATTTTACTTATTGCTAGATGACTCCTGTCTTTCCAAATCTAAAAGCTTTGTCTTCATTTCTAACCCGCCACGATAGCCTGTTAACGCTCCATTTTTTCCTACTACACGATGACAGGGAACAGTGATTAATACTGGATTCGCTCCGATGGCTGCACCGACAGCACGAACTGCTGTTGGCTTGTTAATATAGTTTGCGATGTCAGAATAAGTCTTTTTCTCTCCATATGGGATCTCACGAAGTGCGTTCCAAACTGCCAACTGGAAGACTGTTCCATTGTAATCAAAGGGGATGGTAAAGGTTTGGCGTTTTCCTCCGAGATACTGGGTGAGTTCATCCACATAAGGTTTGAGCATTTCACCATCTTCAACAAGAGGACTTCCCGGAAAGCGTTTCATAGCCCATTCAGACAATTCCTCAAATGGTTTGTTCTGTGAACCAACAAACACTAGCCCCTTGGATGTCGAAGCGATATAAAAATTCCAATCTTTATAATTTAGCAAAGAACAATAAAGTGTTGGTTTATTCTCTGATCTCATATTAAATTTCCTCCGTTTTTTTCATTGACCGATGTAATTCACGATATTGTGCTGGTGTATGTCCGGTTTTCTTTCTAAATAGAGTAATAAAATAGGGCGTGTTAGGCATTCCTACACATATGGAGATATCCGCAATCGCTATATTTGTTTGAATCAGGTACTCTTTAGCTGCGTTTATTCTAACTTGTTGTATATACTCAACTGGCGTGATGCCTGTAATCTTTTTAAACGTTCGATGCAAATGATAGGGACTTCCGTGAGCTATATCCGCTAATGTTTCTAGTGTTAGTTTTTCAATGAAAGTTTTATCAATGTATTCAGTGATAAGAGCAACCCACTCACTATCAGGCAACTTCTCATTAGTAGGCTTGCAACGTTTACAAGGGCGGAAATTTGCTTGGAGAGCTTGTTCGGCGTTTTGAAAAATACGCACGTTTTCCTTTTTCGGAACGCGAGATTTGCATGACGGTTTACAGAAGATCCCTGTGGTCTTTACAGCATAGAAAAATTGATTATTATACGAGGCATCATTGTTAATAATTGCTTGCCATTTTTTATCTGTCATCATCCCATTATCATGGTTCTCTTGAAATCCACTATTGGCACTGTCCGTCATTTACCTCACCTCTCCTTACATTATACACCCTGTAAATTCAGTACGTATTAGACAAAGGATAAAATAGCAAGATAGTGAAATTTATTTAGAATCATGAAAAATAATTCCAAGACCGTATCTTTCTCCAGTAGTAACCGTACTTACTCCGTGACGAACTGTATTCTTGTAATATCCTTTTTTGCCTAGAGAAGGTCTATGGTTAGTAGGGAAAATCAGCGCGCCACCTTGTTCCAACGTAATGACATGCGCCCTGCTCTGAGCGCGTGGAATCTGTTCCACTAATAGGGATTCACCGCCCGTATAATCTTTATCTCTTTGATTTAATACAAATACTACTTGAAACGGGAAAAATACGTCTCCATATAAATCTTGGTGCAAGCAATTAAATCCACCTTTTTCATATTTTAGAATTAAAGGTGTTGGTCTTGTTTGCTCGTATTCTTCACAACTTTTTAGAAACTCTTGAAGGTTATCTGGAAATTGTGCAGGTTTCTTCAAGTAACCCAACCATCTATTTGCGGTTTTGGACAGCTCTGGATAAAAAGATTCTCTTAACCTTTGGATTGCTTCAGGTAATGGATATGAAAAATATTTATATTCTCCATTCCCAAATCGATATCTAGTCATATTGATGGTGGTTCTGTATGACCCTTCCTCACTATAGAGTTCTATGAAGTAGTCGCATTCCTCTTTTGTTAAAATTGCTGGAAGTTTTGCAAATCCTTGCTCATCTAATTCGTTTTGAATGGATTCCCAATTTAGGCTTTTTATTCTCGCTTGTATATCCTGAAACATTTTCATTTCTCCTTTAATCATGATACCTAACAATATAACCTCATACATTGGAAAAAATAAGACTATTAGAATGTAATAGCAAGATAACGAAATGAATCAAGATGATTATGTGGTAAAGTAAAACTCCATTAGTATCCTTTTTGCTTCTAATTATTTTTAGTTTAGGAGCTGAAGTAGGGTTATTATTTGGATATGTTGCTTATGAACTTTATAGTAAGAACGGGGAAGGTTATTCATAAATAGCTATATTCCAGAAAAGGACTTGGATTTGAACATTGTGGTTCATCAGGCACTTCTTGGACAATGATTAAAATGGAGGTGTAAAGATGAAAATCGAATATTATGAGTCAGGTTCTGTAAATGAAATAGAGTTAAAATTTGCAGTAATAAGTGCTATTTATGAGGGGAAGTGGGTTTATGTTAGACATAAAGAAAGAAAAACGTGGGAAATTGCGGGTGGTCATAGGGAACAGGGGGAAACAATCGAAGAAACAGCAAAAAGAGAGTTATTTGAAGAAACTGGTTGTATAGATGTTGATTTAACTCCAATTTGCGACTATTCGATGGATGATTCTGTTACTAAAACTTTTGGAAGGTTATATTTGGGGAGGATAAAAGAGATTGGTCGATTGCCAGTTTCAGAAATAGATGAATTAAAACTATTTGATGGTCTTCCTAATAATCTTACCTATTCAGAAATTCAACCAAAACTCTTTGAAAAAACACTTGCTTTTATTCAAAATTGTGAAGCTATACACTTAAAATAACGGTCTGGATGTTTAACAAGCAGGATTAAGGCCATTTTATTAGGTTACAAAAAACCCAATTTCTCAACATTACATTAAGAAATTGGGTTTAAAAATCTTGTGATTTCTGACGCTACCTGTTAAATGGTTCATTGGAAGTACTATAATGGATTGTTAATAGCATCCCATTTCTTAGACGAATCAAAAGGGTACACAGTTAGAAAAACGTATAATATAACCATTCTCTTTCGACCAGACCAATAAACCATTCCAAAAGTTTTCACATGCATCAAGTATCCTTTTAGAGTCATAAAGGTGTCCAGACATCACCAGTTGACAAAGTTTATCAAACCCACACGGCCTATTTGATAATACTAAAGCTTCTGGCAATACTTGAGCTGCTGTCGTAAAATATCGTTGATAGTGTAATCCTAAAATCATGGCACCAGCAGTTGCTATTTTTATAGCCAAAGTAGGCAAAAATGTCTCAGGTCCTTGAACTTTTATATTTCTCAATTTACCAACATATTCGTACATTTCCTCAACTAATGTTTTACAAATCGCTTCTTTAAAAATGGTGTGATCCACAGAACTTGCTTTTTGTCTTAGCTCTTCGAAAAATCCCTTCGGATCATAAATTGGGAGTATAGTGAAGAATTGTCCATGAGTAAGTGGCCAATCTTCTTCTACTGTAGTGGCCTCTTCTACAATACTTTCTTTATTATCAAGGTTTACTTCTGCTTTCCAATCTCCTGAAGTCCATTCATAGCTAAAGCCATCTTCTAAAGAATTTAAAATACATTTAATTTCAATATCTGAAAATGGACCATCTGTTTTTCGAGCTAAAGAACCATAGATGCCAATAGCTTCAACATCTGTACCGTATTTTTCCAACAATTGATTTGCTATTATATAGGCGATATTCATTCTTTCTTCTCTAGTAACTTTTCTTGGACCAATCATACCGTTTCTCCTTTTTTTAATAAAAATAATTAATGAGAAAATATATTAATGGCCAAGGGGGACCACGGGCTTAACGGGGAACTTTATCTGCTGTCATCTAATAACACCTCTTTTAGAAAATTTTATCTCAAAGAGACAAATCGATGCAACTTTCTTTCAATCTGCAATGTTAACAATCGGGCACTTTCCTGTAATAAGGATCAGCGCATATTTTTATTTTAGGGGAAGATTGTTGATAAATCAGTCAGGCGTAAAAATTACCGGCACTACAGATTTTCAATTTAATAAGTGTTCCTTTTCTTATTATACTTTCATAGCAGGTTTGTTTAATTATGCCTATTTTAGTTTATTTAAATCGATGGACATAATATTTCAAAAGTTTCACACAATAAAAAAAGATTTTCTATGATTGAAGTTTGTTTTTAAAGGCCTATTTCTTTTTTTAGCTTAGTTGTCCTTTCAGAAATAAAAGAGTGGAGAATTAAAGGTCGTTCATTCAAGAAATCATATTTATGAAGGTCTTATAAAACGATAATTTTGTTCTGATACAGTATTTGTCTTACTTGTATGCTATGTGGCATACTTTTTTATCTATTAACTATTGAATAGATAGTAGAAATACTGTTATAGTGAAATTGTTTGTCTGACGTCTGACCAATTATATTCTAATTAAGATCTTTGGCTGTTCTTCAAATTTTTGATATAGGAGCATAATGAGCGAAAGGAATGAATTTGTAGTCGTGGATTCGAACGCCCAAAATTAATCATGTTTATTTATGGAGGAACTTATGAGATACTTAATATCTTTTTGTGGATTGCTACTTGTTTTTGCTTTAGCTTTGTTAATTAGTAAAAACAAAAAAGAGATAAAATATAAAAATATAATTATTATGCTAATCATCCAATTTATATTGGCAGCTTTACTGCTAAATACAACGTTTGGTTATATTCTAATTAAAGGAATAACAAATGTATTTGATCATTTATTGTCTTACGCAAATACGGGTATATCATTTGTTTTTGGAGGTTTAGCGAATAAAGGAGAGTCTCCCTTCTTTCTAGGTGTATTATTACCGATCGTCTTTATATCTGTACTGATAGGGATCTTGCAGCATTTTAAAATTCTTCCTTTCTTTATGAAATGGATAGGATTACTTTTAAGTAAAATAAATGGTATGGGAAAATTGGAATCATACAATGCTGTTGCTTCTGCAATGGTAGGTCAATCTGAAGTATTCATTACTGTAAAGAAACAATTAGATAAGATTGCTCCACAGCGTATGTATACATTATGCGCATCAGCAATGTCGACCGTTTCTATGTCAGTTGTTGGAGCATATATGACTATGATTGAACCAAAGTATGTAGTAACGGCAATTGTGTTGAACATGTTTGGTGGATTTATAATTGTTTCAATCATTAATCCGTATAATGTAGAAGAAAACGAAGATATCTTGACGATTGAAGATGAGCATAAGCAAGCTTTCTTTCAAATGCTTGGAGAATATATCATGGACGGATTTAAAGTAGCCATCATTGTTGGAGCTATGCTAATCGGTTTCGTAGCATTAATGGATTTAATCAATTCATTATTTGAAATATTAATCGGTATATCTTTCCAAGAAATATTGGGTTATATCTTTGCACCAATAGCTTTCCTAATGGGTATACCATGGGCAGATGCTATTTCTGCCGGAGGAATAATGGCAACTAAATTAGTAACGAATGAATTTGTAGCAATGATAAGCCTTGGAGAAATAGCTAAGTCAATGAGTGAACATACACTGGGCATTATTTCTGTATTTCTTGTATCCTTTGCAAACTTTTCATCTATCGGTATTATTTCCGGAGCAGTAAAAGGGTTGAATGAAAAGCAAGGGAATGTAGTTGCTCGTTTTGGCTTAAAGTTGTTGTACGGAGCTACACTTGTTAGTATCTTAACGGCTATAATTGTTGGTTTGGTTATTTAATTAAAACAAAAGAAGCAGTTATTGCTATGTCGTTTGAACTGCACCCCGATCGTTAGACACTATATGGGGGTGCAGTTTTTTTATGACTAAATTGCGTGCTTTTTGCACTTCATGGATGGCTAGCGGCGCAGTGTAGTTGAACTGCCATTTATGCAAGGGGTTATTATTGCTATTCAACTAATTGGGTACAGTTCTGCAGCAAGAATAGCTGCAGTAGCAGCTATGACCTCTTTATTATTTTTTTATTGCAAATGCAACAAAAAAAAGGATAGAATAAACATATTCCACTTTTTGTTGCATTTGCAATATAAGTACGAACTGAGGGAGCTAATGATGAAGGAAATTCTTCGTGAAATCGGAATGATAGCAAGGGCTTTAGATTCTATTAGTAATATAGAATTTAAAGAATATGACCTTACAAAAGGGCAGTATTTGTACCTTGTGCGAATATGTGAAAACCCAGGAATCATACAAGAAAAGTTAGCAGAGATGATAAAAGTAGATCGAACAACAGCATCTCGCGCTATAAAAAAACTTGAAATGAATGGCTTTATTGAAAAAAAAGATGATAAAAATAACAAAAAAATAAAAAAACTCTTTCCAACAGAGAAAGGGAATAATGTTTATCCTTTTATCAAAAGAGAAAATGATTATTCCAATAATATTGCATTAGAGGGATTTTCCGAAAGAGAAGCAGAAACCATTTTCAATCTTCTTCAGAGAGTAAGAGAAAATATAGAAAAAGACTGGGAATTTGTAAAGAAGGGAAACAAGAGAAATTATTGATTATTTAAAGGAGCGACATACAAAAATGACTATAAATATTAAAAAGTGTGCCCTAGAAGATTCACGCCAACTTCAAGAAATTAGTTATGAAACATTTAATGAAACTTTTAAGCATCAGAATTCACCTGAAAATATGAATGCCTATTTGGAAAAGGCATTTAACTTAAAACAATTAGAAAAAGAATTAGCCAATATTTCTTCGCAATTCTTATTTGTTTATTTTAATAATGAAGTCGCTGGATATTTAAAGGTTAATACCGATGATGCTCAATCGGAAGAAATGGATGAAGAATCGCTTGAAATCGAGAGGATTTATATTAAGAATAAATTTCAAAAACATGGGCTTGGTAAATATCTGCTAAATCATGCTATAGAAATTGCGATGGAACGTAATAAAAAGAAAATCTGGCTAGGTGTATGGGAAAAAAATGAAAATGCGATTGCTTTTTATAAGAAAATGGGATTTGTTCAAACAGGAGCCCACTCATTTTTTATGGGTGATGAAGAGCAAATAGACTATATAATGACCAAAACACTCATATAGCTTTTTGGAAAGGTGGATTATAATGTATATTCCAAAATATTTCAAGATCACAAATGCTGAAGAAATTTGGGATTTTGTTCAAAAAAACTCTTTTGGTACAATTATCACAACAGATCAAGGGAAACCAACAGCCACGCATTTGCCTTTAGGGTTAAATAAAAAGGATGATGATTACTATATTACTGGGCATATGGCTTATGGAAATCCTCAGTGGAGAACATTTGAAACCTGTGAAGATGTGCTTGTTATGTTTCAGGGCCCGCATGCTTATGTCTCTTCTTCCTGGTATTCCCATGAAAATGTTCCGACTTGGAATTATCAGGCTATCCATATGTATGGAAAAGGAAGTATTTTAGAGAAAGATGAGTTAATAGAAGACTTAAAGAGAATGTTGGGAAAATATGAACAAAATGGGTGGAAATCCAGTTTTGTGGGATAATCTTTCTCCTAAACTATTAGAAACTCAGCTAAAAGGGATTGTTGGTTTTAAGATTAAAGTGGAAGAAATTCAGGCAGCTTATAAATTAAGTCAAAATCGAAGTGAGACAGATTATAGTAACATTATTGATAAATTACAAAATGAAGGAAATCCAAATTCGAAACAAATGGCAGAATTGATGGAAAAGAGATTAAAAAATCACAAATAAATTGCCGCTGATAAATTATCCGACTCAACTAATTTAGGCGTTTTTGCTTATGGTTTATGATTATGAAGGATTGTACGTAAACAAATGGGTAGCATTAGATAAACTGAAAATAACAGTTTTTTTAGGTTCGATGATAATAAATATTGGGGGGATTTATATGTCATTTGAACAATGCGAGAGTATGACCTCATTCATGGCAGGATTTAATAAAACATGGTTCTTTGCTGGTGGATGGGCAATTGACCTTTTTATTGGTAAAGAAACAAGGGAACATAATGATATAGAGCTCGCTTTATTCCGAAAAGACCAACTAAATCTTAAAGATTATCTTAAAGAATGGGAGTTTAAAAAGGTAAGTAAAGGTAAATTCCAGACTTGGGAAAATGAGTTTTTAGAGTTACCCATTCACGAAATACACGCTTGGAATAAGTTAAATGGCGATAAAATAGAAGTACTTCTAAATGAAACAAAAGATAATGATTGGAAATTCAGAAGAGATTTAAGGATTTCATCCCCACTTGATTCAGTATGGAGTTATTCTGAAACAGGTATTCCTTATCTGAATCCAGAAATTGTCCTTTTATATAAGGCGAAAAATACAAGAGAAAAAGATAATCAAGACTTTATGACTGTAAAGGATTATCTCGATAATGAGAAAAAACAATGGCTTCGGTATGCATTAGAATTGCATGAACCAGAACATAAGTGGCTTCAATTTTTGTTTTAAATATATATTCAACTAACAAGTTAACAGAATTTGTTAAAGTTTGACCAAATACGATCTTCCATTGTCCATCCTTTTTTATTACTTAAAGTGAGTTTGCAGATTTAATTAGAAAACATACATTAATCACCTATTAAAAATACTCAACTTATATTTCATTATAGGGCCATATACTGGATTAAGATAAAATTATCATAACAAAGAAGCCGCATTCTTTTTAGAAAATGCGGCTTCAGACTGTTTTCATCTATATAATTTTACTTTATATAGAATTTTGTACCTCATACCTGCTTTTTACATAACCAATAAATCTATTGAGATTTATGGTAAATTCTTTGTCATTTTTACGGCTACAAATATAAACAGGTCGTCTTACTTCAATTTCTTTAACAATCACTCTGCCTATTTCCCCTCGTTCCAAATATCCTCTAACTGCTAGTGCCGGGGCTAGCATAGTACCATATCCAGCAACGACAGAACGAATTGATTCATTTAGGCCATGATATTGCAATCCAATTCTGGGGATAGGGACACTATAAACTTTGCATAATGAAAATAGGATTTCCCTTGTAGAACTTCCGTCTTCTCTTAATAAAAAAGGCTCCGTCATCAATTCTCTTAATGAAACTTCTTGTCCATCATATTTATGACCATGTGGAACAATAAACCAAAAATCGATATCCATTAAGTGATCAAGATGAATATCAGGATTATTCCACTCTTCTTTCACTACGAAAGCAATATCAGACTTATAGTGAAGTAAGTTTTCTAATACTTGATTGGAATTGCCACTATAAAGGTTCACATTAACAGATGGGAAATCCATTTTGAATTTTGCTAGCCATACAGGTAATAAAAAATTAGCTGGCAAATATGTGGAGGCTATTCGCAGTTCTTGTAATTCACCATTTTTTAGCTGAAAAAGCTTATTTTCAATATCCTTTTCCATATCAAATAAGTTTTGAGCACGTTCAACCAAAAACTCTCCTTCTTTTGTAAGCTTAATCCCTCTTCCCACTGTTTCTATTAGTTTTAGTCCCGTTTCCTTTTCCAAATTTCTAATTTGAACGGATACTGCCGGTTGGCTGATTGAAAGGGCATCAGCTGCTTTTGTAACACTTTTTAATTCAGCTACTTTTATAAGGAGGCGCAACGCATGAAGATTCATATTCGAAATCCTTTCATAAATTTTATTTATGAATTGGTTAAAAATATATATTAGATTTATTAATAATCATTATATATCCTTTTATTATCAATGACGATTAAAAAGGAGAACATGATGAAAAAACAAATAATTATATTACTTTTACTTATCTTAGCTCTGTATTTAGTGAGTGCTTCATCCTTAAACTATCACTTAATTATCCTATTCTTTATCGGAATCATTTCTTCTTTTATTGGAACTTTAGCAGGTGGTGGTGGACTGATTACACTTCCTGCGATGATGTTAACTGGTATTCCTATTCAGACTAGTATTGCGACAAATAAATTTTCCTCAGGTATTGCTGCATTTTCAAGTGTATTCTATCTTATCCAACTGAAGCAACTAAGTATTAAAACAATTATTCAAAACTTATTTGTAGCATTTTTAGGAGGAGTTGGAGGGGCTCTAATTACGACACATCTCTCTGAAAAAAACATGAATATGATTGCAATTATTCTTCTGTTTTTTGCCTTAGTTGTTACGTTAAAAAATAAGGGATGGATTGAGACGGCTCAAGGTGCTCATCATGAATCAACTAAAAGAATATGGACATATTTCGTTATCTTTTCTATAGCAGCTTATGATGGAGGATTCGGTCCCGGCTCCTCCACATTTAGTATTTTGTATTACATGAAAAAAGAACAGACTTATTTAAAAGCTGTTCAACTAACAAGGGTTTTAATTTTTGGAAGTTGTGCAGGAGCATTTATCATTTTTTATCAAACTGGATTCATTCAATGGTCATATGCTTTAGCAATGGCTATAGGTTCCATTATTGGCTCGCAATTAGGCATACTTGTTTTACCTAAAGTTTCATTGAAAATAGCAAAGTCATTATTAATTACAATTATGTTCTTTTTGATTGTACAGATGGCTTATAAAATATTATAACTTTAAATTTATATAGAAGGGTTAATCTTTAACTTTATTATTATTTTGGCGTTCTTCAAATTAACTAAAAGGCTATGTTAAACAATGGGAGTTAATTCATCTGTTAATAACTCTACAAAATATAATCTTCAACTAAAGGGCGCTTATCTGTAGTAAGGTAAGCATATTTTGTTACGAAAAAAATTGAGTTGAATGTCTGATTTTGAAATAATTGGTTTCACTCAACAGTTGGGATATTGCATTAATCATTTTAGTTTTTAGGAAACTAAAATGAGGTGAAAATTATGAAAAAATTCGTAGTGGTGCTTTTGGTAGGAATGTTTTTAGTAATCTTTAATACAATTGTAAATGCAAAAACAATAAATGAAGCTGATACAAATTTAAGTGAAACGTTAAAATATGCACTTATAAACAGCCTAAGAGAACCAGTTGATAAAGCAATCGTTGAAATTTATAAGGAAGACAAAAATGCACCAGAAGGTCTTACTTGGGCATCATATGACACAGAAATCCTAAAGATAAAGCAGTTATATGGGATTGGCGGATTATATGAATTAACGCTAAAAGTACATCCTTATTATCGTGCTCATATCAGTTATGGGGAAGATGAGGTTGTAATAAATACAATGGGTAAACTAATAAGTTATAAGCATTTGAAAACGTATCCTTGATCTTCAGCAGGGGACTTACTTGAAGGTACCTTTGATTCCTGAACATGAAAGTGAGAGTTTTTGCTAAAACTATCTGGTAGGATTGTCTAAGAATGGCTAACATTAGTACTTAACCAAAGTGTATACTGTTTCAGAGTAGCCGCTTTTATTATCGAGTTAATTTAATTTTTTTCCTTGACTTGAAATGCATTTCATAAATTAGAGTGAAAGTAAGCTATTTTCAACTAAAGGAGGAAAAATGATGAACAGAAGAATTCCCCTTCAACAAGATGAAAATGTCCTATCTGCCCTTACAGGGCTATTTGAAATCTTTGATGGAATTCAAAACGTCTACTTTGGAGAGTTGTTTTTAACCAATAAAAGATTATATATAGTAAGCAAAAATCTAATAAATGTGGAAGAATCTTTGTGGTTTGAAGGAGAAATGAGAGATATTGGACATTCTGCACTCATTGTAGGAGAACATCAGATTACGGTAAGATGGATCTGCAGAGGAAACCTCCTTACCTTTAGGAAGATGTTTCAGCAATTGAATGTGAATGTGTAGGTTTTCTTGACTTATGGTATATGTAGGAGCTGTGTTATGACAAATATTAACGATATTGCTAGATTAGCAGGCGTTTCTGTCTCTACTGTTTCTAGAGTCCTTAACAATTATAAGTATGTTGCCAGCAATAAAAGAGAATCTGTCTTAAAAGTTATTGAAGAAATGAACTATACACCAAACAAAAATGCGATTGATTTAATTCGAGGAGAAACAAGAACAATAGGCGTGATTATCCCATACAACAACAACCCCTCATTTGATCAACTATTAAATGGAATTCTAACGAAGGCTTTAGAAGATGATTTTTTGATAACGGTACTTCCTTCAAAATATAGCAAAGAAAAGGAAATGGAGTACTTGGAAAAATTGAAAAGCAAGCTATTTGATGGCATCATTATCACTTCAAGAGCGAATGATTGGGAAACAATCATCCCGTATAGCAATTATGGTTCAATCGTATCTTGTGAATATACGGAGCATACGGAAATTGGCTGTTCCTATATAGACCGGTATTCTTCTTTTCTAAATGCCTTTCAATTATTAAAAAACAAAGGGCATCGTGCAGCAGCTTTCACAACAGCTAGACTAGAAAGCAATAGCACGAAGCAAATGCTTGATGCTTATAATCAGATTTTCGGAGAACTTCCACCAGGCTATCATATTTCAGATTGTCAATGCTTAGAAGACGGATATGAAGCAGCGAAGCAGTTTTTGCAGCTGCCAGAAAGACCAACAGCCATATATGCGAATGGAGATGAAGTGGCTGGCGGTATGTATTTATATGCGAAGTCGCAACAAATGAAGGTTCCTGCTGATTTAGTGATTATCGGTCAAGAAAATCAGCCAGTGGGTATCGGTTTGGGACTAACGACAGTGGATCACCAGCTAACGAAAGTGGGTGAACAAGCTTGTAGCCTAGTGATAAAGAAATCTAGAAAAAAAGTGAAAATCCCCTATCGCATTTTGGAGAGAGATTCTGTATGAGTCCTATTTTTGGCTAGGATTTGAATATAACTAGATGCTAGGAGGAAACTTCTTATGTTTACTGCTGTTATATTTGGTGTGGATAATTTTATATGAATATGCAAAACCTAACTATAAAAAATAGTAGGACTGACCTAAAACTTTTAGTGCTTTGTTTAGAACGACCTAGTTTCATGAGGATATTTAGTAAAAACTAATTGGATTGCTGTGTCGGCAGTCCTATTTTCATTATTGTTTTTCAAGTAAAAAAGCTAAATAGAAACTACTCAGTTATTTCATAAAGGGTGCTATCCATGAATAAGGATAAGCGCTCATTTTTCATTAAAGGGCCATTTAATGGAGTACAGGGCAGGAATATTTTGTGGGGAAGTCGAAGTTGTTTTATTGAATAGCAAGTACGGTATCGAATTTTTGAAACTATTTGAACATGATGGCATTCACGAAATAAGGTTCGCGAATATTCCAATAGTAGAGGGTTTACGAATTGTTGTTCGTTAACAAGATGTTATATGACATACCCGAAAACCTAATTTCACATTTTCCTATACTGTGACTTTTCTTTGTTATCATGAACTGTGACAAGGTGTTTTTTTTGGAAGGAATTTGTAACTTTTTAATAGAAAAATTATGAAGATGATCAGATAATAAATTTTTACACATAAGGAGATAAAACTATGGAAAAAAACAAATTACTAAGAATGGACAATGTCGGCATCGTTGTAGAATCCCTTGATGACGCAATCTCTTTCTTCGAGGAGATTGGCTTGAACCTCGAAGGGCGAGCTACTGTCGAAGGTGAATGGGCTGGTCGCGTAACCGGATTGGGTTCTCAGTGCGTAGAGATTGCTATGATGGTTACCCCAGATGGCCACAGCCGACTTGAACTTTCGCGATTTCTCACCCCACCTACTATATCAGATCACCGGACTGCTCCTGTAAATGCCCTCGGTTATCTACGCGTCATGTTCACCGTTGAAGACATTGACGAAATGGTATCCAGACTCACTAAGTATGGTGCTCAGCTCGTTGGCGAAGTGGTTCAGTACGAGGACTCGTATCGGCTCTGCTACATTCGTGGAACCGAAGGACTTCTAATCGGTTTGGCGGAACAACTCGGTAACAAATAAGTAAAGTGACGTTTTATAAAAAGCCTTTACTGAAATATACATTACTGAAGTAAAAATTGAAACAGAAAAGCAGTGTGAAAGTAACTCGAAGAAGTCGGGTACGTCATATAACACAGCATTCACGCTGCGGGACTCTCCGAGCCCCTTGGTCGCCAGGAGAAGAAGCAGGGAAGCAGATTCAGGCTCGCAGGGGTCTTGAATGCGAAAACGTTATATGCCAATCCGTCTCGATTTGAAGAAAATTTTTATACAATAACAAGAATTACGCTCTTCTTTATGTAATGGAATAAACTAAAAGGACAGTTTGATATGGTTTCTTTATCACACAACCATACAGTTGCTAATATTCAAGGAGGTAAAACATGGATTACATTTCACCGAAAGAAGCGGTGTTAAAAGTGAAAAGATGGCCTAAAGATTCCATAGCGGCGGGTCGTCGTCATACCGTTGGTCTTAAATCTGACGGTACGGTGACAGCGATGGGTGATAATAAACATGGCCAATGTGATGTAAGCGGCTGGCGCGATATTGTGGCGGTCGCAGCTGGTAATGTTCATTTGGCGACGAACACGGGTAATGCTCATACCATCGGTCTTAAGTCAGACAGTACTGTGGTGGCTGTGGGTTGGAATAAACATAACCAATGCGATGTAAACGACTGGCGCGATATTGTAGCGGTTGCGGCTGGTTGGCGTCGTACCATTGGGCTTAAATCGGATGGCACGGTGGTAGCAGTGGGCCGAAATAATGAAGGTGAATGCAATGTAAGCGGCTGGCATGATATTGTGGTGGTCGCGGCGGGTGACTGGCATACCATCGGTCTTAAATTGGACGGCACAGTGATGGCTGTGGGTAATAATCGGTATCGCCAATGCAATGTAA
The DNA here is from genome assembly GCF_001420595.1 of Cytobacillus solani. Lineage (GTDB taxonomy): Bacteria > Bacillota > Bacilli > Bacillales > Cytobacillaceae > Cytobacillus > Cytobacillus solani. The sequence goes on from NZ_LJIX01000006.1 coordinate 854,761, forward strand.
GCGGCTGGCATGATATTGTAGCGGTCGCTGCGGGTTATCTTCATACAATCGGTCTTAAATCGGACGGTACGGTGACGGCTGCGGGTGATAATAAATATGGCCAACGTGATGTAAGCGGCTGGCAAGGTATTGTGGCGGTAGCGGTTGGTAGTAATCATACCGTTGGCCTAAAATCAGACGGTACTGTGGTGGCAGTGGGTTGGAATGAGTATGGCCAATGTTATGTAAGTGATTGGCGAGGTATTGTGGCGATAGCGGCGGGTTGTGCCCATTCCGTCGGTCTTAAATTGGACGGCAGGGTGGTTGCTGTGGGTGATAATGAATATGGCCAATGCGAAGTAAGCGGCTGGCGCGGTATCCAACTGCCCGGCAATTAGTTTTTAATAACAACAAGCCAGAAAATCACTGAACGAGTTAATGAACATTGATTCAGAAATAAGGCTATTTCATTAAAGGGTGCGATTTTGTAGTAAGAATTACGCAAACATAAGATTTGAAAGCTAAAACGGAGCTGTCCACTATTGGGACAGTTCCGTTTTGGGATTTCAATACTAACTTGTATGGCGTATATCGCTTCGGTTCCCAACAAATCTATCCCATAAGCTTTTCCCATGTAATATGGAAAGCCTGTTTCCAAAGAGCAGCCAAACAAATGATGGCAATCACCATATATAGATAGATTCCATAAGAAAACAACGTGCTGACATAATGCAGACCAGCAAACAATGCAACAAATAGCATTAAACCGAATATAATGGCCGCGTTGCTATTTTGATTGTACTGATCAATAGACTCCGAGAAGGGAATAGACTTTTTCAGAACCATAAAACAAATGACAGCATAAATAATGGCATTTATAAATACAATCACAAGATCGGGCATTACCCTTACGCCAAATAATGCGATAAATACTACACTTAGAAGCAAATAAACGGGTAAATAGAGCTTAAAGATGAACGCCTTGATCGTACCACTAAAGATTGGCTTTAGCTGTTGGATCGGAGCAACCCGGTAGATCCACGCACCCTTATATTTTCCTGAAAACTTTAGGAGGATCATGATGGTCGGGATGATGATTAAGCTAGAATAAATAGTTAAATAGGATTTGCTAGTAGATAGTTCATTAAAATTGTTGTTAAATCCGTTCATGATAAAAATAAAAGGAATCACGATGGAAAACCCCAAAGATGGATAGACCTTCAATTTAAAATCTCGTTCATTTTTCATCATGGAACTGGCAAATCGAAAATAGGCTCTTTCTTCCTTCGTGTGGCATATCACTTTAAGGAACAACTGACGGAGCTTCCCTTGTTTATTTTCTTTTGCCTTTCCATGATACGTGAGCTTTTGAAGATTTTGTTCAAAAGCATCATTAAATTTCATATAAATCCAAATGGATAGAAGAGGAATCAGAATTCCTAAAGCAGTAAAGAGAAGGTAAAACGGCTGATAGGAACCATTCATGATCATTTCCATATTTGCCCCAAACCACATCGGAAAGATAAATATTTGCCACCATTGCGGTTCAAGCGAGACGGATAAGTCTATGAACTGAAAAGAACGAATAAGCAATTGGTACCCAACCATAATCATAAGTGACAGCCCAATTTGAACATAATTGATAATATCTTTTAATTTTTCTCCATCAAAGAATCGCAGAATAAATAAATAGATAAGGGCAGTTAATCCAATGATCAACAGGTCAATTAGGATGATATTTAAGGTTGAAACTATGAAAAACAACAGCCCATTTTTGACAAGCCCAACAATCAAAGGGATACTGACAAGCGCTATCGTAAGGAAAGAAAGATAAATAGCAACATGCACCAGTTTTGCAGTGCTAATTGTTTTTCGATTAACTGGCTTGGGAAACAGGATGTTCCGATCACGAATGTCTAGCAAAACAGAAGAAAAATCCGAAATCATTGATGTCATGACAAAAAAGGTGAATATCCCATAGAAGAGACTCATTTGAAAAAGATAATTTTCACCCAAAAGGACAAATGGAATCGTAAACAGGCCAAATATCACGTAAATCCATAAAGATTTTAAATATTGATTGTTGCTTTCCTGGTCCTTTTTTTTCGCATTTTGTGAGAAAATGGTGGGCACCCGCCGGCCATCCATCGTTAACTTAACTTGTAAAATCTTTCTCATTATCTTGTAATCTACGCCAAAGCTGCTGAAAACTCTCTCAAAACGATCCAATAGTTTCAGCGTGCGAAAGTCTTGCATGCTTACATCTCCTTTACGACCGATACAAATCTTGCACCAAGTTCTTTATGTTCATTAAACCCTGTAAGCTGGTTGAAAATTTGTTCAAGTGACCCCTTCGTATTTTGCTGTTTTAATTCTTCAAATGTCCCGTCTGCAGCAATCTTACCGTCATGCAGGAGAATGATGCGGCTGCTTATTTTTTCGACTACATCCATAATATGAGAGGAGTAGAAAATCGTTTTTCCTTGTTCGGAAAGCTGTGTCATGATTTCTTTGAAAATCATCACGCTATTTGCATCCAGCCCGTTGATCGGTTCATCAAAAAATAAAAGCTCAGGATTATGTAATAAGCTCGAGATAATTAAAAGCTTTTGACGCATCCCTTTTGAGTAAGAGGCAATTCGAGAATAATAGACTTCGCCTATCCCGAATAATTCCATTAGGCTTTTTGCTTTATAATCAGCGAGCTCAAGATCAAGACCATATAATTCGCCAATAAAGGTTAAATACTCTTGGCCGGTTAAATTGTCGTAAACTTCGGCGATTTCCGGTACATAACCAATTTTCCTTTTATAGTCGATATTCCCATCAGAAATATCATGACCGAAGAGTTTGATCTCACCGAAATAATTGTCCTCAATGCCAAGTATGATTTTAACAGTGGTACTTTTTCCGGCTCCATTCGGACCAATATACCCAATGATTTCTCCTTTTTTTACTTGAAGAGAAACGCCATTTAAGACTGACTTTGAACCATAATTCTTCTTCAAATCAGTAATTTCTAATATAACTTCTTCCATCATCTTCATTCTCAACCCCTATTACTGGATTATATATCCATTTAATCTATTCCTAGTGTAACATTAACTCCTTTGCTTACCAAAGATAGAACAGAAAAAATCCTATAAATCACTTTCTGTTGTTCATCTATCTGCATTCCCAGATTAAAGGGGTTAGAATGCTAGAGTGGTTACAATTGCTAATTCAGTTGATTGTGTAAAAAATGGAAACTATTAGGATGACGCTAGTATGGAAAGTTTTTTAAGTCTCTTTTTTTATATAAAAGGGCGCGATTGTTTAACAGGGACACTCTCTTTTACCTAACGGACGCAGGTTAATTGAAGAATGGATATGGTTAAATGGTCTTACGGAGAAAAATATGAATTCGAATAAAATGCATCCCTAAATTTACCATAAATGGTGGTATACTTTAAAAAAGGAGGGAAATTAAGAATGGAATTCAAAATTGGAGATGGTGCCATTGTTCTACCCCCTTTACATATTACAATTATCGCAATAATAATTATTATCTTTTTAGTCAGGTGGAGCAAACAATTAGAAACACGACGTTTTACGGTTTACTTTTACTTTCTGGTTAGCACTTACATTGCACCAATTTTTTCTCACAGTACAAAAGAAGGTGTCTTTCAACTGTGGGTTCCCTTGGGATTTATACTAGTTTTAATTTACTTGTTTAGTAGCAAAAGAATCCATCCATCTAAAATAAAAGCGAGTATTTTAGGACTTTGCTTAGCATTATACCGGTTAATTCTTCAATATATCGGGTAGTATTTGATATTCCACTAAAGGGCACCATTCTGCAGCAAGAATTACGCTCTTTCTTTATGTAAAGGTCATACTATTGTATAAATAGTAAAAGTTTAGACCTTGGTCTATATGTGATAAAATATATCAATAAAATTTAGGAGGCGTTATTTATGAAGTGCAATAAATATGACAGGGTAAATTTAAAAGAGGGAAGCGTATCAAAGGCCCTATAAACTGCGTCAACCCTCATTATTGGAGGGGAATATGTGAATATTTCTTATTCACAACCAACTTTGCAACACAACCAAGTTTTAATTTGGCTGTGTGTTCTGTCTTTTTTCAGTGTACTAAATGAAATGGTTTTGAATGTATCATTACCTGATATTGCCAATGATTTCAATAAACTACCCGCGAGTACAAACTGGGTGAACACAGCTTTTATGATAACCTTTTCCGTTGGAACTGCAGTTTATGGAAAGTTATCTGATCAGTTGGGCATCAAAAAGCTATTCCTATTTGGGATTATAGTAAATTGCTTCGGATCGGTAATTGGGTTTGTTGGACACTCTTTCTTTCCTATACTTATTTTAGCCCGGTTTATTCAAGGGACTGGTGCAGCTGCATTTCCAGCACTCGTGATGGTTACAGTTGCACGCTATATTCCAAAAGAAAACAGGGGTAAAGCATTTGGCCTTATTGGGTCTATAGTAGCTATGGGGGAAGGTGTTGGACCAGCTATTGGTGGAATGATTGCCCATTATGTCCATTGGTCGTACTTGTTGCTTATTCCAACAGTGACAATTATTACTGTTCCATTCCTTATAAAACTCTTGAAAAAGGAAGAAAGAATAAGAAATCAATTTGATATTGCAGGAATTATATTGATGTCTGTAGGTATTGTATTTTTTATGCTGTTTACTACATCATATAGAATTTCTTTTCTGATCATTAGTTTTTTGTCTTTCCTGATATTTGTAAAACATATTAGGAAAGCACCAAATCCATTTGTTGATCCTGAACTAGGAAAAAATGTTTCTTTTGTGATTGGAGTCCTTTGTGGAGGAATTATATTTGGTGCAGTAGCAGGATTTGTCTCTATGGTTCCTTATATGATGAAAGATGTTCACCAATTAAATACTGCAGCAATTGGAAGTGGGATTATCTTTCCCGGAACAATGAGTGTCATCATTTTCGGTTACATTGGAGGATTACTTGTTGATAGGAAAGGTTCTTTGTATGTTCTAAACATTGGGATGGCAATTTTATCTATCAGCTTTATAATCGCTGCCTTTTTTATAGAAGCCACACCATGGCTTATGACAATTATATTAGTTTTTGTTTTTGGTGGGCTTTCGTTCACAAAAACAGTAATTTCTACAATTGTGTCAAGTAGTTTGAAACAAAAGGAAGTTGGTGCTGGAATGAGTTTGCTTAATTTTTCCAGCTTTTTATTAGAAGGAACGGGTATTGCGATTGTAGGCGGATTATTATCTGTACGCTTACTAGATCGAAGGTTGCTACCTATTGACGTTGATCAATCGACTTATTTGTACAGTAATATACTATTACTCATTGTAGGAATCATTGTCATTAGTTGGCTAGTTATCTTGAATGTATATAGACATTCGCGGAGAATTTTCTAAAAGGGTCAAAGGATCAATTTTGAGACAGCGGTTCAAAATTAATTCTAAAGGACTTCAATTTTCTTTGTTCTACAATCGGCGCATTTCTGGAATAAGAAATGCGCCGATTCCTTGTGTAAAGGATAATTTACTGGAACAAAACTTGTTGAGCTAAAGTTGCAGTTTACTTAAATTTTAATACCTATCTGAGTCTGCACAATTAGCAAGAATTACGCTCTTTCTTTATGTATATAAGGCAAAGGACTATAAGTCTGATCAGAAAAATGCTTATTTTCAGAAGCCAATGTATATGATATCAATTTAGAGCAGTGTTTTTATTTGAAAGAAGGAATCAACAAAGAAAAATATAGATAGGGCATTCAGCTAAAGGGCTCTATCCAGGTGCGATACTTCAATAATGAAGCATCGCTTTTTTTTATTCCACTATAATAGCGGAATATGTAAAGAAAAGGATATTGAACTAATGTAAAACCACAAACGATACTTTATCTAATTAAGAGATCGTTATTTTTGACGGTCCCTTTTTATTGAGTGAAAGTAAACAAAAAAGTTTTATTAAAACTAAAAGTGTAACTATTTGTATCTTAATACGTCATTAAAGCAACTAAAAATTTATTAGAAATTCAGTTCGAAAGAGGTGAATTATTTGGAGGAAGAATTGATATTACAAAAGTTAAACGATTGGTACTGGAGTTATAGCGATGAAATTTATCGCTATATCCTTATGTTAACTGCTGATCATGAATTAGCTAAAGATTTAACGCATGATACATTTATTAAAGCGTATAAGAGCATGGAAAGTTTTAGAGGTGAAGCAAGTGTAAGAAATTGGTTGTTTCGTATTGCAAGGAACACAACAATTGACGATGCACGAAAAAGAAAGCCCTTGCGATTTGTAGTTGATTCCTACGCCTCCCTTGCGACAAACGATTATCTTCCAGAGCAAGTTACACAATTAGGAGAAAGTGAGAAAGAACTTTACCATTCACTTTTAAAATTAAAAAGGTCCTATCGAGAGGTAATCATTCTAAGGAAAATAAAGGAGTTAACAATCCAAGAAACAGCAGAAATTTTAGACTGGTCTGAAGGGAAAGTAAAAATTACCTTGTATAGAGCTTTAAATGCCTTAAAGAAACAAATGCTAAAGGAGGGTTATGTACATGAATAAACACAATGAAGAAACTAAGTTCGATGATGCATTTAAGGGTTTTCAAAGTATCGATTTAGATGGGGAAGATAAAAGTATGATCCATACTAAGATGATAAAATCGATAGAAAAAGCTAAAAGCCGAAAAGTTAAGTGGAATAAACAGTCAGTTTTAACAACTGTTCTGTCAGGAATATTAATCATTTTTGCAGGTTATTTTTTAGCTGTTTTTGTAGAAAACGATAATCAAAGTGCTGATGAAAAGGTTAAATCCCCATACACCGAACTTGAAAAACAACTTTCGGATGCATTGAAAACACCTGTATATATTCCATATCATAAGGAACTTCCATTAAAAATGTCTATTCTCATGATGGAAAGTATGATTGTAGGTGAGAAAATAATAGAAAGAAAGCCAACAGTTGCTGGTCTTGCTTACAGCAATTTAGATGCAGATGAAGCGGATGCTAAAGAATATGAAAAAATAACAGAACCAGGAGTAAAAGGAGGAGCACCAATTGAGTTACTTTACGGTGATTTTATAAAAAATGAAAAACATAAGGCTTATATCCATATTTTAAGCAGAGAAGTAAGTACCAGAAGCTTAATTAATTACTTTTTATATGGTGATAAAAAAACAATCGCAGGACATACCGTTATTTATAAAATAACCGAAGATAAAACAGGTAATTACATGTCATTTGCTTTTAAATATGATAATAATACGGTATATGTTTTTGCATTTCCTTTAAATAAAGTACCGGAAGATTTTGCAATATCATTTGTAGAAAAGTCAATTAAGCAAATAATAAGGTGAAATTGCCTAAAATAGCTTGTTTTAAATAAGGGATCAGTCAATGGTCCCTTTTTGTGTTAATAAACATATATGAAGAAAAGGTCTTTTGATCACAAGTTTATGAAGATAAATACTTAAACTATGGTAGCGTTTGTTCAATAGGAAGGTAAGAGATTTTAGGGATTGAGATCATATTTTAATTATTCCATTAAAGGGCCATTTTGAGGAGTATCTTTTCTAAAGGAAATTGGATATTTATGTTAAGATGAATGGGAGTCAATTCAAAAGAAAGGGGATGAGAAATGAAAACTTATCCATTAACATCAATAGATTATGAATGACTAGAAGAATCCAAAACCAAGATTACTCAACTATATGAGGATGATAGACACCATGTTGGTGCAGCGTTAAGAACAAAATTTGGAAATGTAGTTTCTGCAGTACATATAGAGGCATATGTAGGGTGTATCACAGGATATGCAGGGGCAATTGCAAAAAAGGCTTTGATACAATTGTGGCTGTAAGGCACCCATGTTCAGATGAAGAGGAAAGAGAATAAAAGGTTGTCAGCCCATGTGGTATGTGCCGAGAGTTAATCTCGGACTATGCTCCGGATTGCTTTATTATTTTAAATAAGAAAGAGTGTTTCGATAGTCTATTAGTTAAACAAAGGGCAGCTATAAAATGTATTGATGACTAATTAAATCAAGCGATTATAGAGGGGTATATTTATCCTTGCCAAGCCCGACTATGTCAATGGAGGGAAACGCGATGAAAATTACACATTCATTACCTATACAGTCTCAGACTATAGATAGTGCACATAAAAAGTCTAAACAAAGTCAGCAAACGGTGCAGCACGAAACGTATACGAAATCGACACAAGAGCCGTCGTGGAATTATTCAGTGACGGAAGTTTCGGCAACCTATAGTCGGAATTTGTTGTTGCCGACAGATATTAATAAACCAGATTGGAGCCTTATTCCGACGAAAGGGATGCAGGTTCCCTCACAAGAAGAACTGATTGCGCAAATCAAGGCGCTAGCTACCAAGATGGCCAACGCACCGTATCATAAAGATGTTGATCAATTACATGCCCAGTTCAATCGCTTGCATACGCAATATCTGTCGCCCGTCTCACCGGATCGAAAAGCGCTACATGAGCAAGCTATGAGGGTGATTAAGCAGTATGAAGCAGAAAAACCGACTCAGACACGTGAGTTGACGCTTGTCGATTATTTAAATGAAATGGACGAGATTTATACTAAAAATACGACGCAACTAGCAGGTGGTACCGTTAGTTCTAGCATCAATTCACAAGGTGGCTACGACTATGAAGTCAAGGTTGGTGGCCAGACGCTGATGAGCAGCGTAAATGGTCATTGGCTGTACGGCAAAACGCCAGCTGAAGAACAGAAATCCAAGGAATTTTATCAAATCTATTGGTCAGCCATGGATCAAGCAAAGGCTGAATTGAATGGACAATAGAAGATCAGTGGCAACAGACGCTATACAAATCACTGCGGCATGAAAAATGACGAACCATCGGGCATGATGCATCTTCGTTGTTAGATTTATAGACCAATAAAATATAAGGAAGTGTGTTTATGAGTGGGGAGAAGGTGTTAAAAACATTTCTGTTTGATGTAACTGAAGAACCAAAAAGTATTTATCCATTCTCTCCTGTTTACAAGGTTGAACAGGGAGATAAGTCTTACATTGTAAAGAATACGCGTGCACCTATTGAAAAGGCGATGAGGATTGCAAGTTTTGTTGAGCGATTGCGTAAACTTGGTGTTCCTATTGTTACCCCAGTTCCAATTGGTGTTGACAATCCACAACAAATAGATGAAATAGTCTGGGTCGTTTATCCTTTTATCAAGGGCAAGTCCTACACAGGAAAAGATGAGGAAATATACGAGGCTGGTATGCTGCTTGGCCACATTCATTCCTTATCATCGACGAATAACGAAGAAGGTCTGAGAACCTATAATGAGTTTGATTTAGAAGAACAGGAAATAATGGAGGATCTGGAAAAAATAAAAGGTTATGCTGAAAAAAGAGGATTGTCACTGGATGAAGGTCATTTAAGAAGACAAATGCTAAGAATTATTGAAAAGCAGGACACCTTAAAGGCTTTGGATTTACCATCAGTTGCTACACCTTATGATTATAAGGCAGATAATCTTATTTATAATGACAGTGTAAAACCTTATCTCATTGACCCGGATAACGCTGTCTTTTTACCAAGAATCTATGATTTAGCACTAACATTACTCCTTTTTCACAATGTATTGGATACAGCACCCGGCCGTGTATTTGATATCAAACAATGGTTCTTGTTTAAAAAGGGATATTTTCAGTTTGTGAAGATTACTGATATTGAAAGAAAACATTGGCAAGATGTTGTAAAACATGTTTTTTTGGATGAAGTAATCTGGTTGATGGCAGATTTTGAAGAAGGGTGGGATGACCAAAGACAAGTCGGTCTTTTCAATTCTCTATTATCACTAGTCAATGATATGAAATTCTATGATTTAAAATAATAGTTTTTATGAATTGTTCATTACCCTTGTAGGAGTTTTAACAATCAGCAGTAGTGACAAAGGAAGAAGGGTTTATCTTTATATGTATTCGGATTTTTATGTGGAAAAATGTTAAATATCAAGGAATGGGGTGCATCTAATGAATATAAGAGTTGTAGATTATAACCAAAAATTGGAACAATGAGTATAAAAAAGAAGAACTGTCTATTAAGACTTTCCTTCAAGAAGAACTGGTAAATAGTTTTCACATTGGCAGTACATCAGTTCCAGGTCTAAAAGCAAAACCTATCATCGATATTCTGCTTGTGGTCAAAGACATCAGTGAATTAGATACTTACTCTGAACAATTTGAAAATCTTGGTTATGAAGTCATGGGTGAATTTGGAATTGAAGGAAGAAAGTACTTCCGTAAAGGCGGAGATAATCGGACACATCAAATTCATGCTTTCCAGTATGATAATATTCAAGAAATCGAAAGACACCTATCGTTTAGAGATTATCTTCGCCAAAATCCAGAAATAAGCAAAGAATATGGAGAATTAAAAAGTAAATTAGCTGAAAAATATCCCACTGACATTGATGGCTATGGTGACGGTAAAAACGATTTTGTCAAAAAAATAGAAAAAAAAGCCCTCGAATGGCATTGGTCAGTCCGTTAATATAGCGCTCATTTTCCATTTTAGGGCCATTTTCTGGAATAATATTCAACAAGGAAATTGGATATTTATCTTAACGTTAGTATGGAGTTTATGAAGGATTGAAGGATGTAGGTTACTTCAATAAGTGGAGATTAAATAAGATGACCCCGTCACAATATCGAGATCATCTGTTAGTAGGCTCTTTTATTTAACTTTCCATAATCATTTCATTATATTTCTGGATAATTTTTTTCCAATCATTCCTTTTTTTATCACAGGCATTAATTAACTTTTTAAGTTTATTATTAATTTCTTTATCTATTATCTTATTTCTCTCAAGATGAACCTCTAACGCAACTAATAATATTTTTGCTAAGTCCAATTCCCCAATATTCAATGAATCTAAATTTGCAGGGAAGAACTTCATTAACATATTATGTGCAACAGTGCTATCCTCTTTAGAGTAAATCAAATCATAGAGTATTTCAAAGTTTTTGGCATGCTCCTTGCTTTCGATGGTTCTAAAAAAAGTACCATCATCAGATAACTCGGCATTTGGCGTTCCAACAAAAATCGTATTGCCGCCAACATCCGTTATATTGAATCTTCTATCATCCTTTAGGTCTTTCAATTTTGAAATCCTCGGAATGCCAGAACGTGGAATCTTTCCGATATTTTGTTTCAAGCCGGTAGTAAATGTTTCATAAACACGATTAACATCATCTACTCTTAAATAACACATATGGGGATTCTCAGAAGGCACTGTTTTTTTACTTCCATAAAAATGCATCTCAAGTGTACCGTATCTCATAACTGCATATGGATTTGGACGAGTATAAACCTCAACGTTTTCAAAACCAAGTTTTTCATAAAATGAAACTTGTTCCCTTATTGATTGACATGGCAAAATTGGAATGATTTTATCCACAAAATTTCAACCTCCATTAAGATTGTGAAATAACGTATACTTTTATAATACAATATTCATGCAAATGATAATGTTTGAGGTTTTTTAACCCTTTAATTAAGGTGTTTTTTAAAAAAAGTTGTCATGTAGTTTAATTATTAATTATAGTTTTAAAGAAGGGGTTTCAAATGAAAGGGATTGAAATAGCGAACAAATTAAATATAAGCACGAGTGCATTAAGGCATTATGAATCTTGGGGACTTGTTCCTAAAGTTGAGAGAGCAGAAAATGGTTATCGAATCTATACAAAGGAACATGAGGCTTATTTTCAATGTATTCGTGCACTATATTCTGGATTTGGGATGGATTTGGTTCGAGAGGTTATGCCACTTATTATAAATGAAAAAAAACTTGATGCTTTGTGGTTAATTAACAAGGCACAAGTTGACCTTCAAGCAGAAAAGGAAACTGCACAGCGAACTGTTGAAATGCTAGATTTAAAAGAATTAACTGATATTCCAAAGTATCGTAATAAAAATTCATTTACGATTGGAGAGGTTGCTAAAGAAGCAAAAGTCTCTACTTCCTCTATTAGACATTGGGAAAAGGAGGGGTTAATAAAACCTAAACGTCACAATGAGAGTGGATTCCGAATGTATAGTCCAGCTGATATTCGTAAAGTCCTTATTATACGCACTATTCAAAGAGTAGCTTATTCCTTGGATATCGTTCGTTCAGTATTGTCGGAACTTGATAAAAATAATGTTGCTCAGGCTAAAGAAATTGCTCTTAAATCCATGCAATATATCGATTATGCATTAGTTGAGCAAGTACGGGGAATTGCCTATTTGCATAACCTTTTAGAAATCGTTTCAAACAAGGAGAGATAAGAAATATAATGTTGTTTTATTAACATTTATATAATGTTTGATCTTCTGTAATCGGGCGCTGATCTAAAACAAGGAAAATCGTCATTCTTTATGAAATGGGCCAGAATAGCTACCCAAAAAGAAAGTGTGGTGGTGTATTCAATGCAAAAGTGTAAGAACTGTAACATGCAGTTTAGTTGGGTTAATATTTATAAATCTTTTTGGTGGGGATATAAACCAATTGAATGTGAAACCTGTAATACTGAACATAGAATAACAGTTCTTGGAAGGATAATATTTGTATCTTTGACGATCTTACCAATGCTGGTATTTGGATATTTCTTTTCACCCTTTGATCATGCTTTTGCAACAATGGGGGTAGGAATTGCTATTTTAATAATCGGTTCTCTTTTTACACCCTATTTGGTTAAATACAAAAAGGTAGATCAGTAATCATAGCGCTGAAGAATTGTCTCCAGCGCAGCCATCCGTTTCAAGTTCTAAATCTTTCCAACAGCTGAGAAATGATTTTCATCGTTTCCTCCACCGATTCCATCACATTTGGCATTTGTGCAATCCATAGAGTAGATTCATTCAGCACACCTGAGAGGATATGTGTTAACGCATCAATGGATATCGATTCAAAGTACCCTTGCTGCTGCATCAATTGGAGTTGCTCGTGTAATAGCCGCATAGAGCCTTGTTCATCCATGCTTCGCCAAGTTTCCCAACCTAGCACTGCTGGTCCATCTATAAGCATGATTCGCTTATTTTTTTGTTCGACGGCTGTAGTAACAAAGGTACGGCATCCAAGAATTAGCTGGTCCATACATCCTTGCTCTTGCCTGACTCAGTTTCCACCTTTTCCGCAACTTCATTTTGAACAGATTCTAGTACTGCGAGAAAAAGCCCTTTTTTACTCCCAAAATGGTGATAGACTGCCCCTCGAGTTAATTTAGCTTCCTTCACTATTTCATTCAATACAGTAGCTGCGTAGCCATACTCGGTAAAATGCTTTCTAGCTACTTCTTTGAGTTGGTTAATTGTTTCGTTAGTTTCTTCCCTACTTCTTTTCATGAAAAGTAATTCTCCTGTTCTTGTCATTACTCATAGAATTTCCAATAGACCTAGAGCTTCTTGATCTCCCGAACTGACTAGAGAACGTAATCCGTGACGAATAACCCAGTTAATGGCACCTATTCTAGCTGATTTAGTCGACGTAGTTGGCAAGTGAAATGTCGCCCTTTGCTAGTTACAAAGCGATGATGAATAGGTAATATAATTACTATCCCGTCAATAAGGCAGAACGCAATCGCAATCGCAAACAAACCTAGTGAATGTGTAGATAGATAAAGGAGGCCCCATTATGACGTCTCATACTCGTATTAAAATCCCAGCAGGATTCTGGGCAGGATTACTTCAATTAGGAATTTCCGCCAACGATGTGGTTCGAAAAGCACGACTGCCGCTTACGATTATTACTGAACCAGTTGTCACCACGGCCCAATACTTCGCGATCTGGCAGGCTTATTCTGAGATCATGGATGACACTGCCAAAGGAATCATCCAGCTTACGACCGGATTTGAAACAGCGCATTACCCACCGACCGTCTTAGCGACTTACCATGCTCGTGACTACCGCGACGCTCTAAAGCGAATGGTTCGGTACAAACAACTGTGCCCTCCCGAAAGCTTACGTATCACCGAGGAAGATGAGCATTGTACAATCGAACTAGATTGGTTGGATACCGAGCAACCCGGACCACCGATGCTAGTTGGTATCACACTGGCATTTCTTATGGAGCTAGGGCGCCGGGGCACAGGTCAACCATTAACGGCAAAGCTTGTCGAATTTTCGCACTCAATGGGTGATGTACAGGCACTTGAAGCTTACTTCGGCTGCCGTATCCGGATCGGTGCAAATGGGAATCGGCTGACACTGCATCGAGAAGATCTGGACCGCCCCTTTGTCTCGTACAACGCAGAGTTGCTGGAGATTCTGACTCCCGTACTGGATCAATCGTTAGATGAGCAGCAACGGAGCCACTCAATCACCGAGATGGTTATGTGGATCATGAAACGTAGTCTGACAGGAGGGCGCCCCGAAATTCAGACTATCGCGAGCGAGTTGGGAATGAGCGATCGTACCTTGCAGCGCCGGCTTACTGATGAAGGCACAAGCTTCAAGCATCTGTTGACAAAAGTCCGACATGAGCAGGCACGAGAGTACTTGGCAGACCCCTCGCTCGATATTAAAGAAGTGGCTTTCCTGATTGGATATGAGGACCAGAACTCGTTCTACCGTGCCTTCCGCCTTTGGGAAGGGAATACCCCTTCAAATTGGCGTACTGAACATTTAGGTGCAAACTCAATACATTGATTTTGTCTTAAAAGTAGTTTTTTATCACTATATTAAAAGCCGAAAAGAGGAAAACCTAATAATAATTACAAAATAATAGGAACGGTTTTTATAGAAATTTTTTATTATCAAAATAAGTAAGTTAGAAGGAGAAATGTATGATGGATATGGGATTAAATAATAAAACAGCTTTAGTTACAGGATCAACGAAAGGGATAGGTAAAGCAATAGCCATTGAACTTGCCAAAGAAGGGGTTAATGTACTAATTAATGGACGAAATGATGAAGAGGTAGAACGAATTGTAAATGAAATTAAATCGGAATTCCCGGCTACCTCTCCCGGGAATGCTACAGCCGATATTGTGGATATTCATCAAAGAGAAGCTTTGTTTGAAAAATATCCCCATATTGATATTTTAGTTAACAATATGGGGATTTATGAAATGATGCAATATGAGGACGTTGACGATGAAGTATGGGAAAATTACTTCCGTACGAATGTTCTTGCAGCAAATGGATTAACTAAATTTTATTTACCTAAAATGTTGAAAAATGATTATGGCCGCATTATCTTTATTGCGAGTGAAGAAGCAATTATGCCTTCAGGGCAAATGCCTCAGTATTGTATGACCAAATCAATGCTATTATCATTGTCAAAAAGTTTATCTAAATTAACAATAGGAACAGAAGTTACAGTCAATACAATCATGCCAGGACCAACACTCTCTGAAAATGTGCATCAAATAATTGAGGGTATATACCCTAACGAAGAGATGACTTTTTCAGAAAAAGAGAAAGAATTTATGACTACAAACCTACCTCAATCTGAAATACAGCGATTTATCAAGCCAATTGAAATAGGCAGACTAACTACATTTGTATGCAGCCCATATGCATCCGCATTTAAAGGTTCTCCCATCCGTATGGATGGGGGAATGGTACCGACTATTTTTTAACATTTTTCTAATTTTAATAATGTAAATAAGTTAAGATATGTATAACAATAGGCTGCTCTAATACTACAGTATTGGAGCAGCCTAATTCCTATCATATTATAGCTTTAAAACAAGAAGTAACATAGAATCCCACTTAATTATTTGCCCCTCTGGCACGCTTCAATCATCTTTTCATAAGCAGTCTCTGATCTATTTAGTAAATCAGGTTTTATCAGCCCAATTGAATCAAACTATATTTTTATCCAACACCTTTTCTACAAACTAGAACAAGGATTGGCGCTCATTTTTCATATTAGGGCCATTATATGGAACAGCACCTTAAAAGAAAATGGGATATCTATGTTAAAAATTAGAAGAGATTATGTAGGTTCGTGCTCAAACTATCGGGGAATTGGTTGAAGAAGGGCATAAAAAATAATATAATAAAAACGAACGTACATTCGGTTTAGAAGGGTGGATATAATTGAGTACATACTGCAAAAGCGCATTAAATCAAATCAAAATAGCATTAAAAGCTACTGCTGAGATAATCGATAAATTAGAAGAAGCTGACTTACAAAAGAGACCTTCTTTAAATAAGCGTTCGATAGGGGAACTGTTAGAACATATTGCAATTATCTGTAAAGCTGATTTACTCATTTCAAACGGTGCAACACAAGAAGAGATGAAAGAATTCTATTCAAGTGTTCTATTTAAAAACATAAAAGATATAAAAGATGCTTTAGTTGTTAATTATAAATGTCTAAAAGAATGCTATATGAAATTTACAGAAGCTGAACTTCAAGAAAGTATTACCTCCTATTGGGAAGTAACATACACAAGGTTTGAGTGGTTGTTAGAGATTTTAGCACACGTTTATCATCACAGAGGTCAACTACACTCTATGCTTGTCCACTGTTATGGAAAAGACCCAAATATTTTATTGTTTGAATAGTCTTTCTTCTTAAGTTAAAATGAGGGTGTTAGTTGATTAAGCATGAAATGATTTTAGAACTTGTTACATGTTTAAGTTGTTCCATTAAGAGTGCGATTCAGCAGCAAAGCTCAGCACTCATTTTCATTTTAGGGTTATTTTCTTGAATACTACTCAATAATAAAAGTTAGATATTTATGCTAGTACCTGAAGAAGAATGAGGTTGACTAAAGTAATAGATATACCTATAATGGTGCTGTATTTTTATTTACAAAAGGATGAATATGATGAAGAAAGCAGACAAAATAGCCTCCTAAAAACGTAATGAACATTTTAGGAGGCGTTGAAAATGAAATTTAATAGGATAGACCGTAAAAATTGGCATCGAAAAGAGTATTTTGAACACTATTTACAGCAACAAACAACATTTAGTATAACGAATGAAATAAATATTACTATTCTTATGGAAAACTTAAAGAAAAAGAATGTTAAGTTATATCCTGCGTTTATTTTTATAATTACAAAAATCGTTAATGCACATAGAGAATTCAGAACGAGCTTTAACTCAGAAGGGAAATTAGGGTATTGGACGGAGGTTTTACCTTCTTATACCATTTTTGATAAAAAAACATGTACATTTTCAAGCATTTGGTCATCAAATGTAACAATTTTTTCTGAGTTTTATTCTCAATATGAAAAAGATGTAGAAAGATACAATGGTACGGGTAGGATGTTTCCAAAGACGCCTATACCAGAAAATAATATTCCAATATCTATGATTCCTTGGAGTTCTTTTACTGGATTTAATTTGAATATTAATAATGGTGGAGACTATCTTCTACCAATTACAACTGGCGGTAAATATTCTCAAATAAATGGGGAATTATTCTTACCTGTTTCGTTACAAATTCATCATGCAGTTTGTGATGGTTATCATGCAAGTGTTTTTATGAATGAATTCCAAAGACTAGCTGATGAAAGTGTAGAGTGGCTATAGTTGTTTATCATGGGTAATATGTCTAAAAGGAACTGTTAAATCAGTTCCTTTTTTATTAGAAAAACTATTCATTTAGGGGCATCCACCTTATACGTAGATCTACTTTATCCGAATTAAAATATGGGATGCCAAGCAAATATCCTTCCAATCATGTTAATACGATAAATTCGTTTATCTGCTTTTTTCAAATAAATCCTTAATAAAATGATTAATTACTTCATTTAATTTAGTTGCTGCTTTAGTAGGGATTTGATGTTTTTCTTTTTCTAAGTACAATAATTGATTATTAGGTAGCTTTTCATGTAAGATTTGAGCATATTTATGAAAGGATTTATCCTTCATACCATAGACAAGTAAAACAGGTAAATCAATATGTTGAAGTTTTGCAGTACAATTATATTGTAAGCTATAACGGTAATATTGCTGGATATTCTCTGCATACCCATGCAATGCTTCTTTATACATCTTCCTAAAAATGCTTCTATTATCAGAATTCCCCCACGAAATCGCAAAAGATAGAAAAGGGATTGTTTTTGTTTTGGCAATTTTTACTGCTAAAGATATTCTCTGCTTTAAAATCAGATCGTCCACTTCTGACATCCCGCTAATAATAATGCCGCCTAATGCTCTACTAGAATGATTCAACAAATATTCTAATACAATAGAACCACCTGTTGAATATCCACAAATAAACGCTTTATCTATTCCTAAATAATCCAAAAGGAATATGATATCTTCAACAATTTGGGAGTATGTAATAGGATGTTTCGAATACCCACTCCTGCCATGTCCTCTGATATCAAAAGTAATAATTTTATATTTCTTAGACAACTCTTCCACTTGATAAAAAAAATTTGCACTTGTGAGTAATGGCGGATGAATAAAAACAATCGGAACCCCACTGCCCTGTACATTATAGTACAAACTTGTTTCTCCTATATACAACACAGGCAACCTGTATTCACCTCATCCTTTTAGAGTGTTCTTCCTGATTTAATACGATTATATTTTGCTAAACATACGATTCAATTATGTATCTAAGTTAATGAGAAAATATAAGCTAGAAGTGATTCCATAAAGAGGAGAATAGCTAAATGGAAATGTGGGAAAATAGAGTATCAATCTATTTCAGAGTAAATGAATCTGAAGAAAGGTGAGATATTTGCTTGTACTTATTTTATATATTTTAGCTGCAACAATTCTCTTACTAATAAATATGAATAAGGTGTTACATCCTGTAGAAATTGTTTTATATTGGATGATAAATGCAATGATCAATGAGGAATTTATTCTCATAACGATAGCTAATCTTAAAGTGATTAAAATGCCGAATGAACCAATACCCGCTATCACATTACTCATAAGTAAGATCTATTTAATGCCGATGTTATCCCTTTGTTTTTTAACATATTTTTTAATATTTCAAACTACTATTAGCAGGATAATACTTATTTCCATTTCGGTATTAGTTCATACTTCATGTTTATACATCAATGAATGGCTAGGATTAGTAAACTTAATCCATTGGTCGTATGATCTTACCATTATTTTCTGGGGAGCTGTTTTATTTGTAAACTTATTTTTACTCTTCGGATATAGAAAATTGCTAAGGAGAGTAGGAATAGTTAATGAAAGTATTAACAATGCCTAAAAGCTTAGATGAGAATGAAATCTTTGTATTATTCGTTGCAATGGGACTATTCCTTTTTTTTATAATCTTACCGAAACGCTTCCCATTGCATTTATTTATTCTATTATTTTTAATAAATTCTTATATCGGCCGTACTGTGGATACTTCCATTGCTATACGCCCCTTTAATATTTACGATAGTTTTGATGGGAATACACATGAAATATTAGATGAAATTACGTATTCAATCGTTTATCCGATTTACGGATATCTGTTTTATTACTTCTATGATAAATATTATATGATACCTTCGTGGATTCTCCTTATCGTGTGGGCTGCTTCCAGTACATTTTTTGAATGGATTTCAACTTGTTTCAATGTTTTTCAATATCATAATTGGCATATATTGTACTCATTTTTTGTTTATCTTCTTGTTTTTATGTTCCATATTCTGTTTTTTAGATGGGTAACAAATCAAACGAAATATTCCTCTGAAAGAGTCAAATTAATACAAGGAAAAAGAAAGAAGATTGTTTTTATGAAAAAATTGAAAGAAGAGTAACACTTAAACAAATGGGGGGAGTGAAAAAGGAAATTCCGTGGAGTCGATATTCGCTTATTGTTTCTACACAATAGTATGGGTGAATGGAAGGATATTATTGATTGCAATAAGCTTGTTAATAACATAGGAAAATGATCAACACTAACTAGAAAGGTAACTCAACTGGAATAATAATGGGGTGTTTTGATGAGTAAATCTAAAGGAAAAGGTGGAACAGGGAGAGGAACAGACAAGAAGGGGTGGAATCGTTGGCAAGCTAGTGCAAACAAAAAAAAGAGTGCAAAACCATATAAAAGTAAAGGTACAAAAAAAACGGAAGTTGAAAATGACCCAACGAGCAAGAGATAAAGTTACTTATATCCAAATTATAACGAATGCTAATAAATACAATTATTTAATTAGCCAACGTGTGCGAGCTCCTTTAAGGAGTTCGCTTTTTTCATTTTCTGCTGGGCAGGTTCGTTTAATAGTTAAGACAATTTATTTTTCTAGTTTTTCTTAAAAAGGAACGGCTTTTTTTTAATGTGAAATCTCTCTTTTAAAAAGCTCCTTAAATTTCTCCCTATCTTCTGATGTAAATGGTTTTGGCCCCTTTGTACGCTTTCCGCTTTTTCGAGCCATTGCACTCAAATATCGTGTTTGCAATAATTGGTCGATGTTTTCATTTGTATAGCTAGACCCATTATGGTGAAGGACCGCACACCCTTTTGCTAAACCAAGCGAAGCAAGACCATAATCTTGCGTAACGATTATATCTCCTTTTTCTGCTAACTTCATAATCCGATAATCAGCAGCATCTGCTCCAGAATCAACATAAATGGTTTCCACTCCTGATGGTTGTTCCGCATGAGAAAAATGAGAAAAGCTAGTAACAAGGACAACAGGAATTTCAGCATTCGTACCTTCAGAAATAATGATATCTTTTACCGGACAAGCATCTGCATCAACATAAATTTTCATGTTTACCTCTCCCCGTAAGTAAGTTTGAGTTGATGATAATGGCAAAGGTATCCTTTGTCAAACGAGAAAGATGGTTTACCTAAAAAAATTAAAAGATTAATACAAAAACATATGGTGAAAAATTGATTAATTTATATTTTCTACGATCGGGCGCAATTCTATAACAAGACTGACGCTCTTTCTTTATGTAAAGGGCCATATTGTTGAAAACTAAACGAACGAGTCAGTGGATGAAAAAATGATATAATTAAATAAAACTCATTGTATAAGGAGACTTATAATTTTGGATGCAAAATGTATTATATTCTCTGAATTCGGCAGCCCTAGAGATGTGCTAAGAGTTGAGTCTAAAAGGATTGAACGCCCAAGAGATCATGAGGTCCTTGTTCGAATGTTAGCTCGCCCTATCAATCCTTCTGACTTGATACCAATTAGAGGGGCATATTCTCATCGGATTTCTTTACCAAATATTCCGGGATATGAAGGCGTTGGTATTGTAGAAGATGTTGGTCCTTTCGTTTCTCAGCATGTTATTGGGAAGCGTGTTTTACCTTTGCGTGGGGAAGGCACATGGCAAGAGTATGTTAAGACCTCATCAGAATTGGCAGTTCCTATCCCTAATTCGATTGATGATTTTACGGCAGCACAGATGTATATCAATCCAATTACAGCATGGGTGGTTTGTACAGAAGTATTAAAACTAGGACAGAATGATATTCTCTTGGTTAATGCGTGCGGATCTGCGATTGGGCATATTTTTGCTCAATTATCGAAGGTTTTAGGTTTTCGATTGATTGCAGTGACAAGAAATAATAAATATACAGAAGATTTGCTTCATCTCGGTGCTTCTTATGTGATAGATACTTCTAATTTTCCACTCCACGAAACAGTTATGGAGTTAACAAATGGAAAGGGTGCAGATGCTGCTATTGATTCCGTTGGAGGTTCATCTGGAAATGACTTAGCTTTTTGTGTTCACCCTAATGGGAACTTTTTAACGATTGGTCTTTTATCAGGGGTACTAGTAAACTGGGCCGATATTGTAAATAAAGCCAAGGTGAATGCGAATATGTTTCATTTACGGAATTGGAATAAAGATGTGTCGGCAGATAAGTGGCAAGAAACTTTTAATCGTTTGATAAGACTAATAGATGATAAAAAATTGAGTCTAATGAAGAAAGATTCTCAATACGACTTATCAAACATAAAAAAGGCTGTTGATGCTGTTGAATCTTCAAAGACAGCCAGAGGAAAAGTGTTTCTAACAAGCGATTGAGTGAATACTTCGTCAAGTAGAGAGTACATAATTTTTAAAAAAGTTTAAGCAATAATTTTCAGCAAAAGGGCGGCATTTCCAGAAAAAGAGCTGCGCTTTTTTAGTTTTATAAAAAAGATGGATCACTTAAAACAAAGTTTGATTATTTAAAATGAAAATTGAACACATATTTTCGTTATTCCATTAAAGTGCGCAATTGTTGAATATGCTTCTCTTTCTTAACCAACTAACTGGTGTTTTACTTAAATAAGACATTAAAAGCTCTCTCAAAAGAGAAGGGATTTTTTTCACCAATTCGTCACAAGGATTTCCCTCCTATCTGCCTAATATATGGGGAAAGGAGGGATTTTTTATGGAATCACCATTAGAAAAAATCATCTTCCAGAAGCAAGACGCGCCAGGGATTATTAAAATGGAATCAGGACTTATGTTTTACAAGGAAAAAGAAGCAATGTTATGGCTTTGTATCGAGTATAAAAATCGATTTGAAACCTATTTATTGCTTGATGATCAAGGCCAGCCACCCTACCGCAACCATCTGACATCTGGTGTAGGTCGAACACTTGAGCAAGCACGAGATATTGCAGTTAATAAAATGGAGAAAGAAGTATTTAATAAAGTTCATTAAGCCCTTCCAAATGGGGCTGTTGACAAAATGGGAAAAGAGCTTTGCTCCTTTCCCATTTTCTTTTTAAGAGTATATTTATTAGTTTTCTTTATAATTTTTGTCTTAATTCATTACCTTTATAATTCTTTTTAAATTTAATGCCAACGCTGAAAAAAGGCATTGTTCAGAAATTTTTTCAATGCCCCTCTTATATGTTTTATACAGGTTATGCTTAGATTTCAATGTTCCGAAGGAACCTTCACACCAAACTCTTCGGAGCTTTTGGAATGCTTTATATTCACTAGTTTTTGCCCTCTGAGTATTTGCTTCCAACAATTCATGTGCAATTGGTCGAGAAATCGTTCTTTTACTTGCTGTTTCCCCAAAACAACATTCTCGAAATGGACAGACTTTACAGTCTTTACTTTTAGCAGAATACGTTTTTAAATAATTATCAGTTTCTTTTTTTCTTAAATGGGTAAACGTAAGTGTTTTTTTATTGGGGCAAGTATACGTATCAGTGTCAATGTTGTAGGTAAACTCCTTATAAGACGTTGTTTCGAAAGGTGTAGTATATCCTATGGGACTAATATAACCTGTGATTTCCAATGTTTTTAAGCCATGATGAATCTTAGTTTTATCATATCCTTTATCAGCTGCCACATTTTTAATGTTTAATTCAAATTTTTCTTGTATCACATTTAATCTATCTATAAAAGGCTCACAATCATTTATGTTACCAGCACTCGGATGAATATCAACTATGATTCCGTTTTTTGTATCAATACTTGCATGTGCTAAGTAGTGGGGACCAGATGGCTTTCCAGGGCGATTTAATAAGCCAGAGTCAGGGTCCGTTTTTATTACAGAAATCTTTTCGGTAGATGAACTCTTTGATTTTCTGCCTCGTTTCTTCTTCCCAGATTCAATTCTTTTATCCTCAAGCTCTTTTTCAATTTTTTTGGCTTCCTTTTCAAGGGTATTCAAATATTGAGAAGGTGTTTTCTCTACAACTACCTTCTCAGCCTTAGCCTTTGCAGCACTAGCTTTAATATGGGTAGAATCAGTAACAATGACTTCACCAGTCACTAACCCATTCTCTATACAAAGATCTATAATATAATCAAAAATTTCTTGAAAGACAGTACTATCCTTAAATCTCCTTCGTCGATTCTGGCTAAATGTGGAGTGATCAGGTACAGTGTCAGATAAATCAAGGCCTAAAAACCAGCGATAAGCAATGTTTAGATTGACTTCTTGTTCTAACACTCGTTCTGAATCAACATTATAAAGATAGCCAATGAGTAACATCTTAAATAAAAGTACAGGATCAAGTGATTTCCTGCCGAGTTTTGAATAATATTTTTCCATTTTGTTATATACAAAAGAGAAGTCTATCTTTTCATTAATTTGGCGAAGAATATGATTTGAAGGAACAAATGTATTTAAATCAATAAACTCTAGTTTACTTTGATATTCATCTTTACGACCCATCATAAAAATTCCCCCAATAAAAAACCTGTATAGAATAATTAAATTCTACACAGGTATTGGTAAATCCTATTAGTTTGTCAACAGCCCCAAATGGAAGGGCTTTTTTTGCTTGTTTAACCAAGGTAGAAGGATAGATAAACATGGATTTCGATCCCCTTCTTAATATGTGAATATTTGATTAATAGTGAGTAATAATAAGAAAAAAAGGTGGCGAGTTCTGTGAAACAGCCTGACTTTGCTTTAACCCAAGGGTGGTGGTATCCTGCAGTTCTAAGTATTATTCTCCTTTCAATTGTTTTTTTCATGCCCAAGAAAAGATTAAGCTGGAAAGAAGTTTATATTACTTTCGGAGTAATTGGTTATATCGTATGGATGGTTGATATGACAATAGCTGCTCCATTTGATCTTTTCGATATAGGTAATCCGCAAAAAGAGGGATTACCTGAGATAACCCTTTTTGGAATTATCCCCTCATGTTTATCGGTAATATATTTAAACTTATATGAAAAAAAACGGAAATGGTTCTTGGTTATCTTATTTTTCATCTTGTCACTTACACTTGAATGGTTAACAACTAGAGTTGGATTAATGAGACATTGGAATATTTTGTGGTCATCCCCTGTCCACTTTATTGCATATGCTTTTTACTTACCATGGCATTTAAATTTTATTAGGAGAAATTAGAATCTAAATGCCCTTCCAATCGGAAGGGCTCAGACTGTAGACAAACTCGAAGACATCGAGTTTGTTTACGTCATTTTTCATTTACAATGATTATTAAGGCAGATGCTGTCTATAAGACACCTGCTATCTGTAAATTCCTTTTAGAAAAAACCCTGCACTCCCTTATACTCGACTAAAAACAAAGGAAGGCTTTATGCGTAAACATGAATATGTTTATGATGAATCCTTAGTGATATTCTGGAAAAAATAAAAAGGCATTTGGGAATATGAGTATGCCTAAATGCCTTTTGTCGTCAATCTGAGACAGGAATTTAAATTTCCTGTCTATTTCAATCTTAAATTCTCCACGTCTCTTTTAATAATTGAATGCCTTCTTCAATTTCTGTCTCTGATAACCCACCATACCCTAGTAAAATTTTTGAGCCCTTAGTTTGTTTGTGTCCATCATAATAGATAGAAAATGGATAGACTTTTACCCCTGCATTTAAAGCAGCGGTAACTAGTTCTTCTTCCGACATTTGATTGTCCAATTCAATGATCAAATGCAGTCCAGACTTCTCTCCAATTACTTTAACATGACTGCCCATGTATGTGTTGATAGCTTGCATTAAGGTGCTTTGTTTTCTTCGGTAGAGTGTTCTCATTTTATTTAAATGGGTTTGCCAGTGACCTTCGTTCATAAAGTGATATAGTGTATGTTGATGAAGCCGTGATACGGTCTGTTTATAAATGGTGAAATGATCTTGGTACTTTCGTAGGAGTGATGTTGGCAATACTAAATAACTAATGCGAATGGATGGAATTAATGACTTTGAAAATGTCCCCATGTAAACGACCTTACCGTTATTATCCAACCCTTGCAAAGAAGGAATCGGTTTTCCTTTATACCTATACTCACCGTCATAATCATCCTCAATAATGAAACGATCATTCTCTTCAGCCCATTTTAATAATTCCATTCTTCGAGTGATAGGCATGACCATTCCATCGGGAAATTGATGGGATGGAGTCACATAAGCAATACTCGCTTCACTAGATTTAAGAAGATTTACATCCATTCCATCTTTATTAAGAGGAATAGAAACTATATTTATTCCCTGATCTTTTAAGACTGCTCTTATTCTGTGGAATCCTGGATTCTCAAGTGCAAATGTATGTTGTTTCCCGATTAGTAAGCATAATAATATCATCAAAACTTGAGAACCAGCCCCAATAACAATTTGATCAGGAGAACACTTTACTCCTCTAGATTCAAACAAGTACTTGGCAATTGCCATTCTAAGCTCAAGTTCCCCTTGAGGATCTCCAGTATAAAAAAGTTCCCCCTCCGTTTCATTTAATGATCGTATAGATATTTTTTTCCAAATATTATACGGGAAATGTTTCAAGTCAACCTTTCCTGAATTGAAATCAATTTTAACATTTGGTGATTCCTTGTTGCGTTGTGTATTAATTTCACACGTGAATGGATTAGAGAATAGGTCATCTTCAAGAATGGAAACAAACAAACCTTGACGCTGTTTACTTTCTACATAGCCTTCAGCACATAGCTGGTCATATGCAGTCTGAACAGTATTTACACTCACTCCAAGATAACTGGATAGTTTGCGCTTTGATGGCAATTTCTCATTAGAAGGTATTCTTCCTGCAATAATTTCCTTCTTAATATAATCTGTCAACTGAATGTATAATGGTTTATTACTTTTATTATCTAAAATAGGCGTTATTTCAATCATATGTTTTCACCTCAAATCTAAGTTATCTGGTACTGTTGAAATTCATAAATCTGATTCTTTTAATTATACCAGTTTTTGATTTAATTAGAAAAAAGGAGGATGAAAAATGATGAACGAACAGAGAAGAGTTATTAAGGAATTAATGAATGAGAGTGAATGGAGAGAAGCATTTCCAATCATGAAGCAATTAAGGAGCCATTTAGAAGAAAGCGATTTTTTAGCATTAGTCAATGAGGCAAAACAAAAGCAGGAATATAAACTCTTTGCCCTATACGATAACCAAAAAGTGGTTGCCGTTACTGGCTTTATGCCAATGGTGACATTGTATAATGGCAGGTTCATCTGGGTGTGTGATTTAGTAACCGATTCAACTAAACGATCAAGAGGCTATGGACAAGAACTGCTTGAATATGTACATGATTGGTCACAGGAACATGGGTTTAAGATTGTTTCGCTTTCATCGGGTGTACAAAGGACAGAAGCCCATCATTTCTACGAAAATAAAATGGCATATGACAAAGTAAGCTATGTATTTTTAAAAAGACTATAATCTAAAGACTAATTGAGTAATAAAGGGTTGTAAAGAGCGTGAGGCATGGGTTTTGTTAATCGAAAAAGTTTTGTTTAAGCGCAAATTGGTGAAATATGGTGCTTTTAAAAGAACGGAATGTAGAATCAATTTGTAAGAGGGAAAGTATTCAAGCAACTGATAGATGTAATAGATGACAACGTCGAATAAGAGCAAAATTCTGCAGCAAGAATTACGCTCTTTCTTTATGTAAAGGGCCTGTTTATTTAATATTTTGAAGGGATTTGAATTATCCTTCTAGAATAACCTTTACGATGTATAGAAAATATGGAGGGTATTAATGATGTGGGAAGGATCAGCAGCTATTTGTATTAATGAAAAAGATGAAATCCTAATGGTAGCACAAGAAAAACCAAATGAGCCGGAACTTTGGTCTGTTCCCTCAGGTGGAGTAGAAGAAAATGAAACATTTGAAGAATGTTGTGCTCGTGAAGTATTTGAGGAAACCGGCTATAGGATTAAGGTAATTAAAAAAGTACATGAACGTGATGGAATTACTTATAAGGTAGATGTCCATGTTAAGTATTTTGAAGTCCAACTTATAGGGGGAGAAAAGAAAATTCAAGATCCAGATCAGTTAATTTTAGATATTAGTTGGATACCTATATCTAAAATTAGTGAAATAAAAATGCTATTTGAAGAGGAACGTGAAATACTACTAAATTACTTGCAAGGTAGAAATTAAGCTAACATATATCATTAGTTCTTCTTCCAGAATCGGGCGCGTTTATTTAATAAAGCTTCTTTTTAAACAAATTTGGAATTTTTAAAGGGGAAAAAACATGTATATAAAAACAGAAAGATTAATTATACGTAATTTTGAATTAGATGATTGGAAAGAGGTACATGAGTATACTTCCAAAAAGAATGTGATGAAATATATGCCTGAAGGTGTATTAACGGAAAAAGATACAAAGGAGTTTATTAATAGAAATATTGGTGATTCAGCTGAGAAATTTCCAGTAATATTAGCTGAAGAAAATATTTTAATCGGGCATGTTGAGTTCTTCAAATATTTTGGAGAGCATTCTTATGAAATTGGGTGGGTATTTAACCCTGAATATTACAATAAAGGTTACGCTTCGGAAGCTGCATCTGCCATATTAAAATATGGTTTTGAGGATCTAAAGTTACATAGAATTGTAGCTACATGTCAGCCAGAAAATATTCCATCTTATCGTGTCATGGAAAAAATCGGCATGAGAAGAGAAGGTTATTTTAAAAAATGCATTCCTCATGGTGATCAATGGTGGGATGAATATTGCTATGCTATTTTAGAGGAAGAATATCAAATACGGCCCAGTAAGTGATCTCATAAAAATATGTACAAACAATGTTTACAAAGGACTAATTGAGGTAGGTACAGTATTTGTTCATCCAGATTTTCAAAGGAATGGAGTAGGGAATTTATTACTGAAGGCAATTTATTATACTATGCAAAAAAATGGGATTAAAGAATTTTGTTTAGATTGTGGATATAATAGTGCCCAAAAAATTTGGAAAAGGAAATTTGGAGCGCCTGATTACCTGTTTAAGGATTATTGGGACAAAGGACATGATCATATGATTTGGAGAATAAAGGTCAGTGATTGTATAACAGAATAAAAAATTTTTTTTCAAATAAAGAAGCAGCGTTAAAGAAAGAAGAAATTGTTTTTAATATTGTGATCATATTTTAGCTATTCTAGAAAAGTGCGCATGTACTTTGGATAAAAAAAGAAATATAAATATCAATCTTAAATGGGGGAAAGTTAATTTATGAAACGAGTAGATGTAACATACGTACTTCTCTTTGATGATCAGGGCGAGAATGTATTGATGGTAAAAAATAAAGGAGAAAACTCTTCTTACTATACACTTCCTGGAGGAGCAGTTGAGCCAGGAGAAACACTTGAAGAAGCTGCTATCCGTGAAGTGAAAGAAGAAACAGGCTTAGATGTAGAGATAGATGGTGTTTTTTCTGTAAGTGAAGCATTCTTCGAAGAAAGAGGACACCATGTTATTTTCTTTACTTTTAGAGGGAAAATAATCGGGGGAGAAATGAATATTTCAATGCCAGAAGAAATCGAAGAACTCACTTGGATGGATTCACAGAAAGCAGAAGATTACATACATATAACCAATTCAAAGGGATTAATAAAACGTAAATCAACAGTACCATATTTACTTAGAAAAAGAATTATTCAAATTTAATTATTTTCTTTACGAACTTGTACTTTTGTTGATTAATATTGTTGATGTTCCGTAATTGTGCGCTTTCCTGTAATAAGGATAAGTGCTTATTTTTCAGGGCCACATTCTGGAGTATTGTATTGTGAAAGAAATTGAATTTTAAAGTAATAGGTATTAAGTAAAAAGGTGCAGTAGTATCCCTATAATTACATAAGCTGTGTGTTTTGTTCTGATTGTATCTCCACCAATGACAGCTAAATAACCGAATAATAGGTTGTCTTCATTTTCAACAACAAATATAGCTGAGTTTTTCTTTTTCCCTATTTGTTCTAACCATTTCTTTATTTGTTCAGGAGTTCCCTTTCTTTAACGAATAAGTAAATTTTAACCTGAAAAGCCGAATTCCTGAACCTAAGGAATCGGCTTTTTGTATCTGTCTTCTTAAACTATTTTGTCTTAACTCTGGTACCAATATAAAGCGTAGTCATTCATTGTCGAAGCGTACCCTTGTTGTCTTAACATAGTCGTTATGTTCCCTCGATGATAAGTACCATGATTAGCAACATGAAATAACATTTCCGAGTAAGCCGTTTCTCTAGCACCGGTCCAAGGATTATTCAAATGAATCTTTTGTTCTAAATCGTTTTGATTATTGATCCAATCTTCATATTGTGAAGCTAATTCCTTATAAGATTTAACAAACTCATCTGCGGAAAATAAATTAGACTTTTCTTGGAGAGCGATAGAAATTGCCAATGCTTCTTGCATATCCATTCCCTTAAGTACTTGTAACCACATAACATCTACTACATAGATGTGACTAAACGTTTGAGCAATCGTTGGATATGAACTGCTTACCTCTTCATATAGGACATTACTTGGTAATTCTTTTATTCTTTCTAGTAACAGCTTATTAGCCCAAACATGATACTTATACATATTTTTTGCATGGTTCATTTAACATCTACTCCTTAATTTCTGTTTTTGTAACAGTTGATATTTGTATTATAAAAAAAGATATATGACAGCATCTTGTCATACATCTTTATAAACTTTCATTATTTTTTTTGCCTCATCTAATAAAATGGATTGCAGTTTCACAGGCTTTAAAACTTTAGCCCCGCTGCCAAAGCTTAAAAGAATGGATTTAAGCCATCCAGCATGCAGAGGCTGGTAAACAGAAATTGTCAGTGTCATACTTCCATCACTGTTAAAGACCTTTGATGAATTTTGGAATTGGTCTAATACTTCTGCTAAGGAATCAGGATTCACCCGGATTACCACATCCTCAAATCCATCTAGATCAAAATCTGAATAAGATGAGTCACCTTTCATTTCGTGAGTTTGCAGTAACTTTTCTTGTTTCAGAATGATATTCAGCATACGTGATACTCTAAATTCTCTATAATTCTGACGTTCTCTGCAATAACCATATACATACCAGCTGCGAAACTTATAATGAAGATGAACAGGTTCTAATTCACGTGATGTAAATTCATTTTTTTTACTTACATAATCAAAGTGGATGACCCTTTTTTCCTGTATAGCTTTTCGCAGATCGATTAATGAAGCCGGTTCTGTTTTATCGCTTTCCAAGTTAACTAATAAAGCACTAGTGTTGCCGCTTGTATCCAGTGTTTTTAATCTTTCTATCGTTTGTTCAACTTCCTTATCTTCAAAAATACGTGATAAACTGCTTAATACTGTGATTAGATTCAATATGTCATAGGAACCCATTAAGCTTTTATCAAATTTGTATCCCTTTATGATACCGAAACCTCCGTTAGTACCATGATAAGAAACGACTGGTATTCCGGCAGCACAAATAGCTTCGATGTCTCTATATATGGTTCGAGATGATACTTGGAATTCTTCAGCTAAACTAGAAGCTGATAAAATTTCATTATTTAGGAGCTTGAATATGATGGATATCAAACGTTCTAATTTCAATTCTCATTTCCTTCCCTCAATAATTAATTTAGCGACTATTGTCATTCCAAACCCTAATTAAATTCTTAATTTTCATTTTTGAACGTATCCTTTCTAAAAATGAATATTTGTACATAGTGTAACTGTTAATTCGTTTATTTGAAATAAAAAATCATTAAAGTTTGCTAACCTAAACTAGGATAAGAGCTCATTTTTCATGTAAGGGCAAGATGTTTAGTAAATAAGGAGATGAACGTAATGGCCTCTCCTCGCTCTGCAGCATCGCCCCATTTCTTGAAAATGAGTTCTTGCAAGAACTGGCGGTGGATGCGCTTGAGAAACAGGGATTTTCTGAAGTACAGCCACTACTGCCTTTCATTGACGCTGATAGGCTTGTCAAAGAAAGAAGATACAGGAGCATGATATAGCGGCAGCACCGCATAGCGCCTGAATATCATGAATAAGAACATTAAAAATTTTTAGTATTCAATTATGTTTTTATTGACGAACGTGTGTTCTGTATTGTAAAGTGTGTTTATGGTGATAATAGTTGGGAGTTACTCCTACTTGGAAATTACTTGAGCATTGAAGAAATTAAGACTAAGGAGCTGTTGAATGATGTCAGTTAGTTTGAATCCGTATTTGATTTTTGATGGGAACGCGAGAGAAGCTGTCCATTTTTACGAGAAAGCGCTTGGCGGAAAAGTGATGGGTATCATGACGTTCGGAGATATGCCGGCAGACCCGAATTACCCGTTGACGGATGATATGAAGAATCGAGTTATGCATGCACATTTGAAAGTTGGAGAAGCAGACCTCATGTTCAGCGATACATACGAAGGCATGCCTTATCAGCCAGGCAATACGATTCAGATGGCCATTCATCCGAAAGAAGAGGCTAGAGCTAGAGAAATCTTTGCTGCTTTGGAAGACGGCGGACAAGTCATTATGCCCCTTCAGAAGACGGATTGGAGCGCCTTGTATGGGCAAGTAAAGGACAAGTTCGGCGTTACTTTCCAAGTGAATGTCCCTGGAGAGCAATCGTAGTATTAGAAAAAAGCTTTCCGCTCTACCAACAAACAAAGCCTCTGTTTACGAATGGACAGGAGGTCAACTTATTTGCCAATACAATGTTTGTGTGGCTAATGAATAAATCCTGCGAGGTCAAGATCCTTCCAAAAAGAGTGCAATTCGGCAGTAAGAATTGCGCTCTTTCATTTTGTAAAGGAGCAGATTTTTGAAGATGAGCAAGGAATATTCAACAAAAGGGAAGAAGCGTTTAAGAAGGTAAAATTCACACATTCGCTGAATATATAGATATAGAAATTAAATAAATCGGGTTTCAAATGACGAAACCACTAGGAGTTGACCGGAGATGGAAATACGTGTGAATCAAATTGAATTGAATGGACTCACTTTTCAATATCGTGAGAGTGGGGAACCTTCTGCACCACCACTTGTTGCCCTTCACGCGCTGGGAAAAAGTGCAGAATCATGGGATCATGTGGCTGCTAGCTTAGCAGAAAAATACCGCATTTTAGCTTTAGACCAAAGAGGTCATGGTGGAAGTGCGAGAACGAGTACATACTCTTTTGAATTGATGTGTGATGACTTGCTTTATTTTGCAGATGTGTTGAATTTAGAACGGTTTACGCTAATTGGTCATTCCATGGGGGGAACAGTTTCATATCTTTTCGCGGAAACATTTCCTTCGAGGATAGAGCGGTTGATTGTTGAAGACACTCCTCCTCCTTTTCCAAATAAGCCGATCGAAATTCCTTCCGAACCTTCTGATCCTCTGCCGTTCGATTGGCTGGTTGTACCTTCGATTCTACGCCAACTTAATGAACCTAATCCTAATTGGTGGGCACGTCTCGCCGACATTATCATACCGACGCTTATTATAGGCGGTGGGGCTAGTCATATTCCTCAAAATAAATTACTGGAAGTCTCTAAGCTTATTCCTGATTGCGACCTGGTAACGATAGAGAATGCCGGGCACCATGTGCATGAGGATAATTTACCAGCCTTCTTAGCTGCCATAAAAAGTTTTCTTGATTCATGAATTTTCGAAAGCGATTATTACTACCCTGAATTATTGTAGCAATGTAAAAAGCTTGATTATAATTAAGTATGTTCTTTTATAAAAAAGATGGACAAAATCCCTTTTTACTTTTGTGGCTGCTCAGAATTACCTAGCATGTTACTCAATTAAAGGGTCAGATTGTGAAGTAAAAACAAACAACGGATATTAGACCCCTCTCTCATACCCGTTGCCTATTTATTTTAAGAAACATTCCTGTCTTGAAAGCTTTTATATGGCAATATGGAAACTAAAAGCAGCAAGATACCAAACAGTACAAATAAAACAGGTCCAGGCAGGATATGAAACAAGGCCGGAGCCATTCCTCCAAGTGCCATCCCTGAATAACGCACGAAATTAAATAAACCTAAAGCTGTTCCTCTATGCTGAATGTATTCGTTACTGATAAGCGTCGAAAAAAGAGGTGCTGAAAATCCTACCACGATTCCATATCCAAATAAAATCATGCTTAACCCAATAAGTGATTGTGTGTGAAATACACCAAACAGTATGATTAACAAGGGCATGGTGATCAAAAGTGGCATCAATAATCTGCTTAACGATATATTTTTCTGTAATTTTTTGAACAAGATGCTCCCCACAATCATGCTGACGGAGAGTGGTAAATATAACAATCCAATGAGCTGTATAGTCAGTCGATAATGATCATGGAGCAGGACGGGCAGATAAACAAGAATCGCAAAATAGATGAAAAATACTATAAAGCTAACCATGATGATACTGACGCCATTGTAATGAGAAAAAACGGCTTTATATGTCTCCATGAATCCTTTACGCTGTTTTTTAACCGTTTCAGTCTGTTTCTCGCCTGGCAGGAGATAAGCCATGAAAATAAGCAGCACAACTGCGATCATCAAAAGGAAAAGGAAGGCTCCCTCATAGCCGAAATACTCCCCAATAAAACCCCCGAAGACAGGTGAAACGGCAGGGGCAAGGGTAAGCAGAATTTGATAGGTTCCCATAGCACTGCCCCTTGCCTCACCTTCAAACTGTTGTGCCACGATACTAATGACAGCCAAAGGGATAATGCCAGCCCCGACAGCCTGAACCATCCGGAACAACAGAAATAGCGCAAAACTGTCCGTATAAGCGCAAATGACGGCTGAGACACCTATCAACACAAGGCTGACCATCAACAAACTTTTTTTATCTTTGTGATCAACCACCGTTCCTAGAAGGATTTGTATCACCGCAATAATAAAGATAAAACTGCTGACCGTGAAATTCACCGAGCTGATGGGCACATGAAAGGAATCCCGGATTATGGGGATAATCGGTGTATAGATGTTCTGGCTTAAAGAAGCAAAAAACGCGCTAATACTCAAGACATATAAAACAAACAATTTTCCCTGCGCTATATCTCTTGCCATGTGTTACTCTCCAAATGACATGTCATTATGTTTGAGATTATCGGTTATCGTTTTTAAAAAGGAGATAATGGTATCCAACTCGTCTGTATTAAAGCCGTCCAGCAAACTCAAATATCGATTTCTTACTTGCTCGTGCAGCCTTGCATGAATAGAAGCGAGTTGTTCTCCAAATTCAGTAAGGAGGTAGTGTACTTCCTTTTGATTATCTTCCTGTCTGGTTTTAACAATTATGTGTTTCTCTAGCATTTTTCGAATAGCCTTCGTAATAGCTGGCTTGGACACATGCAATGTTTCGGCAAGTGATGTGTTATTCGCAGATCCCTGTTCCTTGATGGCGGAAACGATGTGTAACTGAGTGAGTGTCCAATCCATCACCATAGAGTCTTCTGTCTCTTTTATATTGAAACTCCTTCTTTTTTGAGCAGCTTCTCTCTCTTTAATTAACTGCTGCAAAGCATTCAGTGCTTCTTTTTTTTTATCCATATGATTCATCGTATATCACCTACTTTTTATTATTATTAACCGGTTAACAATTATAGTTTACCAGTTAATAAAAAATAATATCAAGTGTTAGTTTCGTTTTTTAACAAATTGGCGCGATTACTGGAAAGGAATGCTTAAAATAAAGATGCTGTTATGTTTTCTACATTAAAATATATTATTTAGGGCGATTTTTTTATTCAACTAAACTTATAATATTAATAAAAGCAGAATAGAAATCTAAGTAGGCACTTTAGGATGAAGGGGGAAATCTCATGAATAAATTAGTAAATGACAATCTGTATGAAACGAGAAATAACCTAGTAAAAGAAATTACTTTATTAAGTGATACTGAACTTAATAGTAAGCCTGATATGAATATGTGGAGTATAGCACAAGTTTGCCATCACTTAGTTTTAGTGGAAGAGGCATCTATAAAGGCTATTGCATGGGGATTAAAAGACAATAATCGTACTCAAAAAGAACGTAAAAATGTTCAATTTATATTATTGGATAGAACGAAAAAGATTAAAGCTCCAAAAATCGTTGAACCAGATGTAGAATCATTTGAAGTTCTGCAAATAATTGATTTGTTAAACAATTCGAGAAAAAAATTGATGGCTTTTCTTAGTACTATAGAAGATAAAGCCATATTGGAGGAAAAATCAGTGAAGCATCCTGCCTTAGGTGAATTACCTCTTGATCAATGGATCGAACAGATATATTTGCATGAACAGCGACATATAGAACAAATAAAAGAGATAAAATTACTTTTAGATGTGAAGCACTAAATTTAGGAGTATAAATGGATTCTTGTGATCAAACTTATTTATAAAAATTTCTAGTAAATTAAGAAAAATATGAAGGTTCGATAGAGCGATTACAAGGTATTAATGAGGAGGAAAAAGATGAATAAACCTTATAACATCATTTTAATTTTAATGTTAATAATGAACGTTGTTATCGGGGGTGCGTTATTTCATCAAACTTCATTACTTACTGAATATAAAAGTAAGATTAACAATCTTGAATTAAAAGTGGAAGACTTGGATGGCGTTATTAAAGAACGAATTGTGCCTGGTTTGAGAGAAGTTTCAAACAAAGATGATTGGATTACACGAAATACCTATACAAAAAACGGAAAAGTAATTCTAGAGGTTATGGAAGATCCAAGTCTGAGGGCGGGAAAATCCTTTGGTTATATATTCAGTTTCTCTGAACCATTTGAAACGTTTAATAGAAAAGAATTAGCTATTTATGCCTACCACAAAGAGACAGGAGATAAAATTACAGTTGTTCCTCCAAAAATCATAACTAATCCATCTTCTGGGTATCCTAGTTTAGAACGTTTTATTGCTTTTTTTAAAATACCTATAAGTGGTTTGTGGCGATTTGAGGCAGAAATAGATGGTGAATTCTATGCTGATGTAATCCTGTTGGTAAAAGAATGAGTTTTTGAGAGTAGGTTAGTTAACTAAAGAGGTAGTTTAATAAGAAATGCTAAAATACAGTACAAACGCAAAAAAGAAGGCACTCGAATAAGTTGATTCGAATGTCTTCTTTCTGGTTTGGTACTGTTTATCCCATTTATTCAGACATGCTAATCTTTAATAATCAATCCCATTAGCGATGCAAACTGAATTGCCTGATAGGATGATACCTTGCATCCCTTTAAGCTTTCGATGGAAATAGTAAGTGTATCAAAAGCAGACGAACTAATATCGATTCCTTTTAAAGATGTTTGCTCAAAGTTCGCTCCATCAAGAATGCATTTTTGGAATTCAACCTTTTTTAGTTTGCAGTCATAAAAATCTGTACTATTTAATGAAGCTTCTTTAAATATAACTTTCTCTAGCTTAGAGTTTCCGAATCCTGCCAAGTTTAATACCGAATCCTCAAACATAACATTTCCTACGCTAGATTCTGCAAAATTAACGCCGACTAATTTGCAATTTTTAAATTCGACTCTATGAACAGAAGATTTGCTTAAATTTACATTTGATAAATCGCAATTTTCAAAGCAAACATCTGTAATATCAATATTACTAAAGTCTGTATTAGTGAACTTGCAATTCTTTATCACTGCATTATATAACCGGACTCTATCTACCGCTTTATTTTCAAAAGCGGAGTCGATGATTGTGCACATCTCGAGAATGGGGTCCTCTTCATAAAAAATATCGTGAAAATTTCTTGAAGATAACGCTGGCGAAATTTTTGGAAAGTCAATTTTCATATCATATCCTTCTTTCTATTTATTAGGCAGCTATCGAGCGAATAAAGAAAAACATATCCATAGCTGGTTACCTACTGAAAGCTTTTTGTATCATAGAGAGCAAGCTGTTATATCCTATCATCCTCTGTTTCTACACTTGCTTCAACTATTTTTGTTCTTTCCTTTTAACTATTTATTAAAAATGGTTACAATGCGACTACAACTGGGGATATTGTGGAATATGCTCGCACAAGTAAAGGGAATTCATATTATCATTTTAAAACAAAAGAGAATCTCTTTTTTGAAACATTAAATATTGAGGAAGAAAAATGGTTTGGATTGTGGCAAGAGGAAGAGAAAAAATGTCAGAGCAATAGAGAAAAGTTTTATCGAATTAACGAATTATCCGTTAAAATGGATCAACTGCAAATGGCAAGTATTGAATTTTATTCTAGAGAACATGAATCAACGTATATTGAAGAAAAAATAAATGAGTATGAAAAGCGATATGCTGACATTTATTATGAGATATTTAGTGCTGGAAATAGAGAAAATGAATGGAATATTGAAGATGTAGAATCTGCTAGTCAGATTGCAGTTACTACCATTAATGGAATTATAACCTTTACTATTAAAAGTGATATAAAAAAGAGAATGGAGCTTATGGAACGTTTTTCTAAAATTTTTTTAAAAGGCGTTGAATGAAACAACATATCTCCCTTTATATAAAAGGATAGTTATAAAAATGGAGTTTCTTGTGGCGTAGAGGACATAGATTCAAGTATTTGCCCAGAATAAACAGTTCGAGCCCATTAATCAGTCAAGTTTTAAGCCAACTAAAAAACGCTTTCCTAAATACCAGGAAAACGGCTGTATTCACATTAATAATGTAATATATATGCATCACATTCTAATGTGAAAATGAGCCTGCTTCTTAAAGGTTTTTCTTTCTTGCTTGTTAAGGATTTGCAGTTATTGGGATTGAAAGATGAAGTGATTAACTAAATGAGCTAATAAAAGCTCAAAAGCTTATTCAATTAAATGGCGTTTCTGAAAAAAGGAAAGCGTCTTTCTTCATGGAAATTGCCATATAATTGAACAACACCTTTAAAGAAATATGGATATTTATGTTAAAATATAGGGTGAATTGTGAAGGGAAATATTTATAGTAAAGAGAAAGGCACTATTTTTATTATAAAGATAGAGGGGGAAAAGCATGTCATCAAAACAAGACTACAAAGCTATAATTCGGACGGTTCGAATAGAAGATGCTGAAGCAATACTTGATATTCAACGTGAGGTCATTAAAGAAAAGGACTATTTTATAGCGGTTTCAGAAGAGTTCAATAAAACTGTGGAAGAGCACCAAGAATGGATAACAAAGATCATCGAGCATGATAGAGAAACGATGTTTGTTGCAGAAATGAATGGAAGAGTAGTAGGTTGGATCGTGTTCCTGTCACAAGAGAGACAAAGGATGCACCACACAGGATCCATCGCCATCATGCTACAGAAAGACTATCGAAATAAGGGGATCGGCAAGCTTTTGCTCAATGAGATCCTCTCATGGGCAGCGCAACATCCAGTGATCGAAAAAGTTTCGTTAGGGACGTTCTCCACGAACTCAAGAGCCATAGCGCTATATAACAAACTAGGGTTTGTCGAGGAAGGTCGCAAAGTAAAAGAGTTTAAGTTTTGCGATGATGAATATGTAGACGACGTCTTAATGTATAAGTTTGTTAAATAGGTAAGAATTATAGCTTTGATATGAAAAAGTTGACTCATGTGGTGCATTAATGGGCCATTAGGGTCCACTTTTTATATTAGTGGCGAAACAGCTTGACAGCAGCTTACGATGAATATAAAGAAAAAATACGCTAATCGAAGATATCCAGATATTCCATTAAAGGGCGCAATTCTGCAGCAAGAATTAAGCCTTTTCTTTATGTAAAGGGCTATTTTCTTGAATAAAAAAGAAGATACATTGAATTTTCATTAAAGGACAGGTTGAAATGATATAATCATTAACAATGTGAATATCATTTAAGGGGTGAATAGCATGCTTAAAATAAACAACAAATCAGATAAATTAATTGTAGTCGTTCACGAAATATATGGAATTAACCAACATATGGTGGATTTATGTGAATTACTATCAGAAGAAAATTTTGATATTATTTGTCCAGATTTATTAGAACAGGAAATCCCTTTTGATTATTCTCAAGAGGAAAAAGCTTACCAAATTTTTATGGATAATGTAGGTTTCTCAAACGGATTAAATAAAATAAAAAGTATATTATTAGATATTAAAGATGAGTATTCAAAAATATTTATCATTGGATTTAGTGTAGGGGCAACGGTTGCTTGGTTGTGTTGTGAGGAAGAATATGTTGATGGTATTGTTGGATACTATGGTTCACGTATTAGGGACTATGTAAATATAAATCCAAATTGTCCGGTATTGTTATTTTTTCCGAATGAGGAAAAATCATTTAATGTCAATGAACTAGTTTCAACGATTGATAAACCAAATATAGATGCACGTATATGTAGGGGTGAGCACGGATTTAGTGATCCATACTCTTCTAAATACAATGAAGAATTAGCTCAAAATACATTTAGAGAAACATTGAGTTTTTTAAAAAACAACTGATTTTTTCCGCAAACCGGCTAATTGAATTTCCTCTTGTATTCCATAAATAGGGCGCTATTCAGCAGCAGGAATTGGGGGGATTCAGGAAAATGCGGATTTACAACGCTAAGCCTATTTTCAGACGATCCCCCTAATGGGAGGGCTTCTTTATTTGATTTGTTTCACATAGAGAAGTTTAACGAAATCTGTTATTTTATTTAAGTAACGGGGGAGAAAGTGGGGGAATTTTCGTTATAAAAACAAGAAAACCCACTATATGAAGTGGGCCTAATTGTTACTGAACAGGCTAAAATAAACAGCTTAATAGTCCAATTATGGTGTTAACCTATTCATGTCACGCGGAAAAGCACTTGCCTCTCGAACGTTCATTAATCCAAGGAGTCTAGCAGTTAAACGTTCCAGTCCAATAGCAAAACCTCCGTGCGGCGGAACACCGTATTTGAACGTGTTTAAATAATTTTCGAAGTTTTCCTCGTTAAGCCCTTTTTCTCTGAATGATGCTACAAGCATTTCATATTCGTGAATTCGCTCACCTCCAGATGTAATTTCTAGACCTTTAAATAAGAGATCAAATGACTTAGTTAATCCGTTTTCCGAAGGCATTGTATACATAGGTCTATTTTCTTTCGGGTACTCTGTAATAAAGACAAATTCACTCCCTGTTGTTTCTTTTATATATTTTGCAATGAGTTTTTCGC
The DNA here is from genome assembly GCF_001420595.1 of Cytobacillus solani. GTDB lineage: Bacteria > Bacillota > Bacilli > Bacillales > Cytobacillaceae > Cytobacillus > Cytobacillus solani. The sequence goes on from NZ_LJIX01000006.1 coordinate 895,456, forward strand.
CTTCAGAATTTAGGTCACCTTCCGGCATTTCTTTTTTATAATGCTTCTTTAAAATTTCACTTACATCATGTACTGTTAGTTTTGGAATTTCCGTGATAATTGGCACCTCAATTTTCAAAAGGTTTAACTCATTTTCATTTTTTTCTTTTACTTTTTCAAACATATATTTTAAAACTTCAGTTTCAAGTTCCATTAATTCTTCACAGCCTTCAATAAAACCCATTTCAACATCCAAAGAAATATATTCATTTAAATGTCTTGAGGAGTTGTGTTCTTCTGCCCGGTAAACAGCTCCAATTTCAAATACGCGCTCAAGACCTGAAGCCACCATCATCTGTTTATAAAATTGGGGAGATTGTGCCAGAAATGCTTCTTTCCCAAAATAATTAAATGTAAAAACATTGGCTCCACCCTCTGCACCTTGAGAAACAATTTTCGGTGTGAAAATTCTAATGAAACCCAGGTCTGTTAAATATTCACGAAATGCTTCTTCAAGAGTTGCTTTTATTTTAAAAATCGAAGCAATTTTTTCATGACGGAGTGATAATACCCGATGATTTAAAAGATTCTCAAGTCCTGCCTTCAATTCTTTTTTATTTACTTCAAAAGGCAGCAAACTATTTTTGTTCATCACTTTCACAGATTTTGATAACAGTTCAACGCCAAGGGATGTTTGATTTGTTGAAACCACTTCTCCAATAGCTTCTATAACACTTTCTGTTTCTACAATGAATCCAGCAAGTTCTCCTTCTAATACACATTGGATTTCACCAGTTCGATCTCTTATCACTAAAAAACTGATGTTTCCAAGATGTCTTACTTTTTTAACCCAACCTTGTACTTTTACAGTTTCTCCAACTTTTTTTACACACTCTTTGGCGAGTGTACGTTTTAGATTTGTATACATGATTTTTCCTCCCAAATTTTTCAACTTTTGATTTTTTTTATCATCATCATCATCATCCACGGACACTCACCTCCTTTAAATAAAAAAACTCCCGCCCCTGACAATTTGTCAGGGACGAGAGCTTATCTCGCGGTACCACCCTAATTGCTGCGTACACAGCCACCTCAAAGCTTATTAACGGTTGCAAACCGTCTATCCCTACTTTTTTCAGGATAACACTCACAGGTGTCTTTCAATCATTATTTAACACAATCTTTTCAGCTGCCGATTGCTCTCTTTAGTTAAAGGGAATGACTTACTTTTCCTGTTCATCGTTTTATGAATATTGTAAAAGTTATTATATCCATTCTTCTTTTTATTTTCAACAAAATCTTTATTTCCTTCAGAAAAATAGCTAATGAATTATTTCTTTTGGGAAACTTTATTAGTAAAAGTGATAAACAAGAACAGATGGCTCCTAAAAAGAACCTTCTTATTCCTAATCTTATTCAGGTGAATGGGAGAATGTATACGTTCTTCAAAATGAAATAGTATTGGCGATGGTTATTTCCCCTTTTTTCTATTGTGCGCAATTCTGCAGTAGGAATGAAGCTCTTTTTTCAAGTGAAGGACTAGATTATAGAATAAGATTAGCAGTATGATCTCGACGGTGATGAAACCTTCAATCTCACTAATCAATCTAGGACGAGAGAAAATTTATTCACTGTATTTCTTTAAAACAATTGCTGCATTATGACCTCCGAAGCCAAATGAGTTAGATAGACCCATATTTATTTTCACTTGGCGAGCAACGGATGGTACATAATCTAGATCACATAATGGATCAGGATTTTCTAAGTTAATGGTCGGAGGGATGATCCCTTCCTTTAAACTCATTGCTAAAGCAATTGCTTCAACTCCACCAGCTGCACCTAACATATGACCAATCATCGATTTATTAGCTGTTACGGGAATCTGATAAGCTTGTTGTCCAAACAACTGCTTAATAGCCATCGTTTCAGAGATGTCCCCGACTTTTGTACTTGTTGCATGGGCACTAATAACATCAATTTCTTCAGGCATTATATTGGCATTTTTTAAAGCGGATCTCATTGCAAGATAGGCACCTTTCCCTTCCGGATGTGTAGCTACGATATGGTGTGCGTCTGAACTTGCACCATATCCAATGACTTCTGCATAAATTTTTGTCCCTCTGCGTAAAGCATGAGATAAAGATTCTAAAATTAGAATTCCTGCACCTTCTGACATGACAAATCCATCTCGACTTTCATCAAATGGACGACTAGCTTTAGTAGGATCATCGTTTCTTGTTGATAATGCTGTAGCATTGCCAAAGCTTGCTATGGATAAATCTGTTATTGCTGCCTCTGTTCCACCTGCAAACATAACGTCAACTTCTCCATAACGGATAAGTCTAAAGGCTTCTCCGATAGCTGTATTTCCAATGGCACAAGCTGAAACAGGCGACATAGAAGGTCCCATCGCATTCCACTTGATACTAATTTGTGCTGCAGCAGCATTCGAAATCATAGCAGGCACTAGGGTCGGGCTGACTCTTCTTGGCCCCTTTTGTCTAAGAGCATCAATATTTTCAATTAAGGTTTCAATTCCACCTATACCTGAACCTACATATACGCCTAACCTTTCTGCATCTATACGATCGAGTTCTAAATTAGAATCTGCCCAAGCTTGTTCAGCTGCAGCCAATGCAAATTGAGAAAAACGATCTAACCGTCTAGCTTCATTCTTTCCTAAAACGCTTTCTGCATCAAAATCTTGGACGATCCCTGCTATTTTTGTCTTATGATTCGTAACATCAAATGTATCAATAGTGGATATTCCAGATTCCCCGTTAATCAGATTGTTCCAAAATGTTTGGATGCTATTTCCTATAGGAGACATGATCCCCATACCGGTAATCACAACTCTTTCCACTTTTCATCCCTCCAAATCAATCATTATCTTGTATTTTACATCTCTTTTATCCTATTACAAGGGGGAGTTTATCCTGGTATAATTGCTACTACGTTAAATTGATAAGATGAGGAGTTTTAAAAATGAATGATAAAGCGAGGCTTGAAGCGTTGTCGACATTCTTGAAAAACAAGCGTGCCCAAATTAAGCCAGAGTCTATTGGTTTGCCTGCTGGAATACGGAGAAGGACACCAGGATTACGAAGAGAAGAGGTTGCACAATTAGCAGGTGTTAGTACCACTTGGTATACATGGCTAGAGCAAGGAAGAGATATCAAGGTTTCTTCTATCGTACTAGATTGTATTTCTACAGCTCTACAATTAAATAATGATGAAAGAGACTACTTATATGACCTGGCATTAGAAGCAAAATCAGAAATTACCGATCAGAAAAAGGAGCAATCAGAGCTTAGCCCTTCTTTAAAGCGAATACTAGCTGAATTAACCTATTGTCCGACGATCATTACAGATCGACATTGCCATATTGTGGGTTGGAATCCGGCAGCTGCTCATGTTTTTTTAGATTTTGAACAAATACCGAATGATGAAAGAAATTTAATTCGTTTAGTGTTCACTAGAAAAGAATTTAAAGCATTGGCTGTCAATTGGGAGCATTTTGCAAAAGGTTTTCTTGCTATTTTCCGTACCTATTATGGACACTATTTAGGTGATGAATGGTACAACCAATTTATTAAAGAAATGAGTCGTTCACATTCAGAATTCCATGATTTATGGCGAGAAAGTCAAGTAAGTAAAGCCCCAGAAATGATCATTGAATTTAGGCATGCTAAAGCAGGCAAAATGTTGTTTAACTTAACTTCTCTCCAAGTTCAAGGGGATATGGATTTACGGTGCAGTATCTATACACCAGTAGAGGAAACAGATACAGAAAATAAATTAAAGCGATTAATGATGAGGGTTTCCGTTGAAAATGTCTAAAGTCATTTTGTTATTCCATTATTTGGTACCTATCTATAATAAGCATCAGTACTTATTTTTTAGGGACAGATTGTTTAGTAACTGTTTAGTAAAAAAATAGAGATCGTAAAGTAATGTATTTAAACTAGAAACATAGTTTAGTTGAACTAGAAAAGTTTTAATAAAAAAAGTAGGGGAAAAGAATGGACAAGGAAATAACAATTGAAGACTACAATCCAAATTGGTCTAAACAATTTGAAGAAGAAAAAGAAAAACTAGAGGAAATATTAGCTGATTAGGAACGGTAGAATGGGTGAAAAACGATAAAGAATATATTTAAAACCCAGATTATATTAGAAGAAAGGTAGTATTTTAATGAAAAATAATCGTAAATGTTTAATGGGAATATTAATAGGAGTATCAGTTATATTGGCTGCTTGTGGAAACTCATCTAACGAGTCAGGAGCAGTGTTGGACAACGATTCACAAAATAGTAACTTATCACAAAACACCAATGAAGACTCTTTTAATTCAGATTCACCTGAGAATGCCTTAAATAGCGACAACACTAATACGGATACCATTGATCAAGAAAATAATGATACAAACAAAAAAGTGGATACATCAAGCAATGTACCTGGAAAAGAAGAAGGCCTGTCTACTAATCAAACTGAAGGAAGTCTGAAGGAAAAGTATTTAAAAAAATTATATGATACTAAAAATGAAACGGAAGAATTGGAAGTAGAAGATTCATCGACATACGCTTTGAAAAAAGTGGAAAACGATAGATGGAATATTTGGGATGAATGGTTGAATGAAATTTATGGAGTTTTAAAGGAGCAACTGTCACCAGAAGAGATGAACCAATTAAGAGAAGAACAACGGAATTGGATAAAATATAGAGATGATCGTGCATTGGAAGCATCGCTAAAATATAAAGGCGGTACGCTAGAACACTTGGAATATGTGGCAGTGCTAGCTAATCTGACAGAAGAAAGATGCTTTGAATTGGTTGAAGATTATATGAAATAATTTTTCATAACGAGTATTGACTTTTATTTACGTCACCCTCTGTTACTGGATTTAGTGTGCAGACGGTAGTTTTTTTATAAAAACGTACTTAACAATCAGGCGCATTTCTGGAACAGGAAATGTGCCTTTCTTAATGAATTGAGCAGGATTGTTGAATTTTTGTTATAATGAAAATACGGAAAATTCATACTTTTTAAGTTCCGTTGCTTGGCTAATTTACAAAAAACACTAGAGGACTGAGAAACAGTGGGAAGGCCAAAAGAATTGGTCATTTTGTTGAGTGAAAAAAGTTTGCTCATTTTGTAAAAGTGAGGGAATGCTTATGTCATCATATTTCTTTGAAAACGGGTTACATGGCGTAAATGCTCATGTTGACCCCTTGGAGGTATTTGAGGGTTTACTTTGGGAGAAGGCTGGGGGTAAACCCGCAAACTGTCCATATTCAGTGTGGCAGCTTCTAAACCATATGATTTTCTGGCAAGATTTCTATCTTGCCTATCTAAAAGGTAAGGTGCCCAAACATCCAGAACATGATGAAGACTCATGGCCAGATGAAATAGCTCCGTCAAATGAAGCCGAATGGAGTGACACACTTCTTCTATTCAGTAAGGGGTTAAAGGAAGCTGAAAACGAAGCAAAAAAAGATTTAACGGAACTGAAAGACCTAGGATTGGAAAGGACTCGTGGGGACCTTTTAACCACTCTTATGGCACATAACAGTTATCATACCGGACAGATCGCACTGATTCGGCAATTAATTGGAGAATGGCCTCCACCTTCTTGGTGATACTTGGTAGCTAACCGGCGGCTACAGTTTTAAGATTGGAGAGTTCAATAAAACCAGCTAATAGTAGGCAGCTGCTTATTCAAGAATCGGGCGCTTATCAGTAGCAAGGATAGGCGCTTATTTTCCGTTTTAGGGTCAGATTGTGGAAGATCGAGCTTATAGATGATGAGGTTATTTTTGATAAAATGTGAAGTACTACACTTAATTTAACTTGGCAGGTTAGTGAATAAAATTCAGTTGACATTAAAATTTATTGATTTATAATATTCAGAAATAACGATAATTAAACGCTGTGATTAGGAGTAGTAAGGATCATTTATTGTTAAGAGAGCTGTTGGTTGGTGTAAAACAGTCAATAAATCCCTGAACTCACCTAGGAGTGGTAAGGCTGAGGTTGTCTTAACCTAAGTTTTAACGGTTTACCCCGTAATCGGTTTAGAGTGGGTTTGTTTATGTAAGTATCAAACCAAAAAGAGTGGTACCACGAAGGTAAAACCTGTCGTCTCTTATGAGATGATAGGTTTTTTATATTTAGTAAGGAGGTCTCAAAATGAAAATTAACTATCCAATTGGGTTGGTAAAAGGTGATAAAGTTGCAGTTACAGCACTTTCAAGTGGTGTAGAGAAGTCTCTACATATACTATTAGAAAAAGCTAAAAGGAACCTTGAATCTTTAGGGTATGAAGTAGTATTAGGAAACACCGTTTGGAAAGAAGAAAAAGCTAGAAGTGCAGCAAAAGAAATTAGAGCAGCAGAGTTCATGGAATTTTACACTGATCCAATGATAAAAGCTATTATCCCGCCTTGGGGAGGTCAGTTTGCAATAGAAGTTCTTCCATTAATTGATTGGGAGAACCTAAAAACACTACCTCCAAAATGGATCTTGGGATACTCAGACATAAGTACTTTTAATTTTGTTTATACGACCGCCACTGGTAATGCATCAGCTCATGGTATTAATTTTAATGAAATGTCTGCCCCGCAGCTAGATGAAACAAGTAGCCGTTGGCATGATGTATTAACTGCTAACAAAGGGTATTTAATTAAACAAAATTCATCTGAAAAATTTCAATCATCATGGGAAAAAGTATTTCAAAATCCTGCAACAGGATTTTATTTAGATACAAAAACAGAATGGAAAAGTAACGTAGAGCGAACTTCTTTTTCAGGTAGGTTAATTGGAGGGGTTCTTAATACTTTGCAATTACTTCACCGAACGCCTTTTGATAAAGTTGAAAGTTATATAGAGAATTATACAATTGATGTAGGAACCGTATGGTATTTCGAAAGCGTTGGTATGAGTGCTGCTGAAATTTACCGTGCTTTATGGCAAATGAAAATAAATGGTTGGTTTAAAAACACGAATGGCGTTCTTATTGGAAGACTTAGTGGGTATACAGCATCTAAAGACTATGAATTATTAGATGTTTTAAAGGATATTTTTACTGAAGCAAACATTCCTTTTATTTATGACGTGGACATTAGCCATTTACCACCACAGATAACCTTAGTGAATGGAGCAATAGCAAACATTCGTTATCAAAATGGAATAGGTGAAATAGAATTAAATTTAAATTAGAGTTTATATATCAGGGGTCATTTCTGAGCTTGAACTGTATATCGAATATTACAATCACAAACGTATCAAAGGAAAATTAAGAGGATTGAGTCCGGTACAGTACCGAATTCAATCCTCCATAGCAGCTTAATTTAATAGTATGTCTAACTTTTTGGGGTCACTTCAAAATAAGGAAAGCGTCTTTCTTCATGAAAAGGGCCAGATTGTTTAAGTAACTGTGCAAAATTGAGGAAAGATAATCAGTTGACCCAAATGGGGGTGGCGGATAAATTAGGCGTTACTTACCAGGCCATCAGCAATTGGGAGCGCGGGGAAACCATGCCGGATATCACAAAGCTGCCGGAGTTAGCTGTTGTATTAGGCGTTAGCAAGAGAAGGACTTTGACCAATAAGAGAACAGTATCACAAATATTGGTACAGCTTACAAATTTGATATGTATCCATAAATAGATTAGAGCAGGAAATAAAAAATCCTGCTCTAATTATTTTTAAAAAGAAAGAGTAAATTGCGGCTATTCTACTTTAACCTTGATTTTATCAATAGCGTTATATCCATAACCCTTTTTATTCCATAAAGGTGTAGTTGGTTGGCTTCGACCATATGAATCTGTTGCTTTTGACATGATCATATATTCACCTTTCCTTAATATATTCCATTCATAAGACCATGATTGCCAGCCGTAACAAGGATTTTTAGAAGGCTCTATTTTTGCATTGAGCCAATCACTTCCACCGTCTACGCTTATATCTACCTTTGTAATAACGCCATTGCCTGTCCAAGCAATCCCTTTAATAAAATGCTTACCAGTATGTAAAATTTCCAAATCTAAAGGCTTTTGAATAGTCGAGTTTACATTTATTGTAGTAACAGGGAAGGAATCCTTATTACTTTCTTTATTTGGGTAATACACGTAATCGATTGTCTGAAAGGGTCCTGTAAATTTAGAATCAATAACACTAATTTGCTTGATCCATTTTACGGATGCCATTGCATACCACTGTGGAACAATTAATCTCAGTGGATACCCGTGCTTAAACGGAATTGGTTGATTATTATACTCATATGCAATAATGGTTTCAGGGTGGAGGGCCTTCCTAATAGGTAAACTTCTTGCGTAGGTGAAAACCTCGTTATTTAGATCAGTTCTTTCTCCAAAGTCGTATCCTTCCACGACAATTTCCTTTGCATCTTCTCTTATTCTAGCAAGATCAAGTAGGTTTCGTAATGGTACACCCTTCCAATATCCTTGACTAATAGCACCCTTTCCCCATTGTTCTCCAAATACTTTTGGTTCGAAAAGGCTACGTTTATCTCCCGAACATTCAAGGACAACTTGTATTGTTTTTGAAGGCAATTGAAGAATGTCCTGCATGGACAGTATTACTGGTCTTGAAACTATCCCATTAATCGGGAGCCAATAGTTTCGTAAAGAAAGGGTTGGATAAGAAAAGTGGTTCCGCCTATAAAATAAATTATTAATCATCATGTCATTATTAATAAATTGAATGGGTGTTTCCTGATTTTCCGGTAACAAACTACGCGTCAATAAGTATGGCTTCACTTTATGGTGGTTTGAACGGTCCATAGCTTCCTCCTAATCAAAAATGCTCATATCATATGCATATGAGCAAGGCATTTTGATTAGTCATATAGGAATCAATGCATTTATGAAAGCCTCAACACTTCTTTAAAGGAGTAGTAGTTGTTGGGACAAACGACAAACAAATTTATGTAATGAGTTAGTTAGGGAGGTAATAAATTCTACAAGACATCGCCAGACAAGTTGGCTTTGTAAATCGATCTAGTAAATATCAAGCAAACGAACTCATTGCCCTTAGCATATGTCTCAGTCAAGAAATTGCTAGCACATCACTTACACAATTGTGCAGTCAGTTAGAAGCTTCCACTGGGGTACTTATGAGCTCAGAAGGACTGAATCAACGCTTTAATTCGGCAGCTGTCGTATTTCTTCGAGAAGTCTTTACTTCTCTACTCACACAAAAACTCTGTTCAAATCACTCACTTTCTGCACACGTAATCTCTATTCTCGAATTATACTTTACATATACTTACTTTTATGTTAAATTACTCAATGATAAATTTGACAAAGGGAGGTGCAAGCGATGTTAACTGTTTTTAGAATTTTGTTTGGGAAAAATGCAAAAATTGGTGATGAATTAGCACATAAAGGGAGCAGTCTGTCCTTTTTTATGCTATACAACCATATAAAAAACAGTTATCGGAGCATTGCATCTATGACAAAATACAAATAAATAACTTATTTATTTGTGTACAATTTGCTATTAATGTCTAGCACCGATAATTTGATCGGTGCTTTTTGTATTCTTCTTTAACTTAAAGGATAGATAAACTCCCTTCTATTTACTCACAAAAGATTAGAGAGTCATATGGAAGGTGAGAAACATGCAATTAAGACAAATGAATAAATATAGAAGAATAGAAGAATTCTTAAGGGAACATAAATGCCCTAATTTTAGAATGAAACAAATATTGAATGCTATTTTTAAAGAAAGAATAGATAAATACAATGAAATGAATGTACTTCCAAAATCGTTAAGGGGAATTTTGGTTAAAGAATTTGGGGAGTCTATTTTAGATGTTATCCCTTTAAAGGAACAACATTCTGAGCAAGTCACTAAAGTCTTATTTGAAATTTCGGGAAATGAAAAAGTAGAAACGGTTAATATGAAATATAAAGCTGGGTGGGAATCATTTTGTATATCTTCTCAGTGCGGTTGTAGTTTTGGGTGTAAATTTTGTGCAACAGGTGACATTGGATTAAAAAGGAATTTGACATCAGATGAAATTACTGACCAAATTCTCTATTTTCACTTACAAGGTCATTCCATTGATAGTATTTCTTTTATGGGGATGGGAGAAGCATTAGCCAATGTACAAGTTTTCGATGCCATAGATGTACTCACTGATCCTACGCTGTTTGCTTTAAGCCCTCGTAGGCTAACGATTTCTACTATTGGTATTATACCAAGCATCAAAAAAATGACTCAGAATTATCCGCAAGTTAACTTGACGTTTTCGCTACATTCTCCTTTTAATGAGCAACGAAGTAAGTTGATGCCAATTAATAATCGATATCCATTACTAGATGTGTTGGATATATTAGATGAGCATATACGAGTTACTTCCAGAAAAGTTTACATCGCTTATATTATGCTGCCTGGTGTAAATGATTCAATTGATCATGCTAAAGGAGTAGTAAGTCTTTTAAAAGGCCGATATAAAGCTGGGAGTCTATATCATGTAAATTTAATTAGATATAACCATACCGTTCGTTCTCCTTTATGGTTTGATGAAGTGGACGAAAGTCGTGTTGTTAATTTTTATAAAGAATTAAAATCATCAGGGCTCAATGTGACTATTAGAAGTCAATTTGGAATTGATATAGATGCTGCTTGTGGTCAGTTGTATGCAAATTATCAAAAGAGCGACAAGCAGTAATTTGAGGGAAAGTAATGTTTACAAAGTAGGAGGCCTCCTAATGGAGGTTAAAGGAATACATTGCAATTATTGTATTTCATATAAAAATAGTTACTATTAAAGTGAAAATATGAAAGGGCTGATGGATGAATGATGATTAACTAATCTATATTCTATTAAAAACGAATACGTTCGTACTTTAAAATATAGGATTAGTCTATTCATTTTTTTATAAGTCAGTTGATGCCTTATTAAATATGAGTGTATGACTAATCCTTCCAATTAAAAATGGGGAGGATTTTTGATTCTCTCGCAGATATGAAGTATATTTTTCATATATTTACCTATCTTCTAATGAGTAAAGGAGAGATAAAGTGAGCTCAGACACGATTGTTACGCATGTAATACTCCGTATAAGTCGTTATTATCCATCAAACTTATACGGAGTTATTTAAATAGATGGGTGGACCGACTTTGTATAAAAAGTAATACGTGTTGATATACAAAGGAGGAATTTATATGTCAATGATAAAAGTTCAAGACTTAACTTTTTCTTACCCAGGTAGCTTTGACAATATTTTTGAAGGTGTAAACTTTCAAATAGATACGGATTGGAAACTTGGATTTATCGGTAGAAATGGACGAGGGAAGACTACATTTTTTAATTTATTATTAGGTAATTATGAGTATAGTGGGAATATCATTTCATCGGTAGAATTTAATTATTTCCCTTATCCAGTTTCGGATAAAAACAAGTATACACATGAAATCTTAGAAGAAATTTGTCCCCAAGCAGAAGATTGGGAGTTTCTCCGTGAAATATCCTATCTAAATGTTGATGCTGAGGTTATGTACCGACCATTTAATACATTATCAAATGGAGAACAAACAAAGGTGCTGCTTGCTGCACTTTTTTTGAATGAGGGTCAATTTCTATTGATTGATGAGCCAACCAATCATCTAGACACTGATGCTCGAAAGGTGGTCTCTGAGTATCTACGTAAGAAAAAAGGGTTTATTTTAATTTCACATGACAGAATCTTTTTAGATGGATGTGTGGACCATATTTTATCTATAAATAGAGCAAATATTGAAGTGCAAAGTGGCAACTATTCTTCTTGGAAGCTAAATTTTGATAGACAACAAGAACACGAAGAGGCAACAAATCAGCGTTTGCAAAAAGACATTGGGAGATTAAAACAATCTTCAAAGCGATCAGCTGGTTGGTCTAGTCAAGTAGAAGCATCTAAAAATGGGACAACAAATTCGGGTTCTAAGCTGGACAAGGGTTTTGTAGGACATAAAGCGGCAAAGATGATGAAGAGAGCAAAGAACCTTGAATCAAGGCAACAAAAAGCGATTGAGGAAAAGTCAAAACTGCTAAAAAATATGGAAAAAACCGAGTCATTAAAATTAGAGCCATTGGAATTTCAGTCAAATGAATTGATTGTTTTGGCTGATGTGGCTGTTAAGTACGATGACCAAGTAGTAAATAAGCCAATTAGCTTTAACGTTGAACATGGTGACCGAATTGTACTTGATGGAAAGAACGGAAGCGGAAAAAGTAGTATTCTAAAACTAATTCTAGGAAATCCCATACAGCATACAGGCACAATTAATTTAGGTTCAGGCCTCATTATCTCCTATGTCCAACAAGATACTTCTCATTTGAAGGGACTGTTATCGGACTTTATTGAATTGCATGAGATTGATGAAACGTTATTTAAATCCATTCTACGCAAGATGGATTTTGACCGAATTCAATTTGAGAAAGATATATCTCATTATTCTGGTGGACAAAAGAAAAAGCTGCTTATAGCCAAAAGTTTATGTGAAAAAGCTCATTTATATATTTGGGATGAACCGTTAAATTTTATTGATATTTATTCGCGCATGCAGATTGAAGAGCTTATTCAAAGTTTTAATCCCACAATGGTTTTTGTTGAGCATGATCAGGCATTTCAGCAGACAGTTGCAACAAAAATGATATCTATGTAGTTGAATTTGATGAATCGAATGTTTGGAAAGTTTTGGATTGTTTAGTTTTATTTTTCAAAGATGCTGGGGATTGATCGAATAATCTCACACTCTTTAATATGCTTTGCTAAAACATCTATCTCGCCTTCAAGCGTAGATAGATGTTTTTTGTATTCAAGAAGCATTATGTCAAATCTGTAAGTTCAAAAGGAATAACTTAACTGATGATTTTAAAAGGATTTTTATAGCTGAAAGTGAGTATGGGAAATCACCACGACAAATTTTTGAGGAAAATGGTTTTGATATCGATATCATTGGTATCGTTAGGTTAGGGTAAATAGAGCTGCTTATAGATGGCGTGCTGTTTATAATGAATCAGGAGTATTAGGACTTCGAGTACATCTAAAGATAATTCAGGAAGACCAACTAAAAGAGAGCATAATACTATAACAATTTCAGATATCAATGGAATTTAAAGAAGATGACCCCTGTTGAATTCAGAAATCATCTTCTTAACGTGGCATAACCTTTTTCAAAATGTCCTTTACAACGGGTACTGTTTAAAAACTGGCTGACCTTATATTACGACCGGGCGCGATACTTCAATAACGAAGTATCGCTTTTTATTCAACTATAGTTACAGTTTTTCGTTGACGATGTTGACAAATCGTCAATATAAAATTATATTTTAATTATTAAGTTGGAGATTTACAACAAATTTTGCGAACAAAAAGAGCCAACTTCAAACTAAAGCAGAAGGGAAGTAGTCGCACGTATCTTAAGGAATAGTAGTTAATAAACTTGGTGTGTTATGGAAGAATTTGCAGAAGAATGTACTTTATAAATGCGATAACTTGGGGGTTAATGATAATGACATTGCTCGCTGCAATTTCATGGATCATCAATGGAGAAACGTAAAGCTCATACATAACATTTAAAAGATTTACCGATCATTTAAAAGTTCATATTTTTGACCTTTTTAAAAACAAACGGCTGGCTTTACCATTGAAGTTGAGAAAAGAACAGCCCCTTTGTTTGATATCTTTGTAACCTTTTAATCTATTTTATTTTTACTGGTGAAGTTATTTCATATACATTATTCCAATTGGTTATAAAGTTGATGCTATTGCAGTCAAACGAATTAACTACAAATATGAAGTTTAATTTTACTGATAAACTTTAAGGTTTAACTAAGTAAAGGTTCATGACTAAAAGGATGTAAGACTTTCAAGAAATAGGAGAGGATCTAATGTTATCAAATATAGGTGTACCTGGTTTAATATTAATTCTAACTGTAGCACTTATCGTATTTGGTCCTAATAAGCTTCCGGAAATCGGCAGATCATTTGGGAAATCTTTACAAGAATTTAAAAAAGCAACGAAAGAGATAACAGAAGATATTGAGGATAAAAAGGAGAAATAAACTTAATTTTTGAATTAACCATGATTATTGGTACTTATGTACAGGTTAGTGAGGACAGGAGACAATGAGATAGTTTCATAAGTTATTTCGGTCCAGAATATTGGGGAATGGCGGTGGTCCATCATCAATTCCCCTTGTCGGCCGGTTGTAGCAGTCCTGCTAGGAGTTACTAAGTTAGAAAGGAAAATGAGTATGGAAAATAAAAGTAACGAAATTGGCTTGCGCCTAAAGGGCTTGCTGAAGGAACGGTCTTTATCCATGAGGAAATTAAGCCAGATAACGGGGATCGATACAGCCATCATCTCAAAAATCATCAATGGGAAGCGAAAAGCGACCCCGGAGCATTTACAGCAGTTTGCAGTCCATCTTGGCGTTCCAATTATCGATTTGTATGAGGCTGCAGGGTATCTGGTTGATCGAAAGCAATCGTACCGGAATGATTCAATTAGCGATATTCAAGTCATCCTTGAATCCATTGATTTAGTTGATAAAGAGTTCCGGCTGGAAGATGTAAAAAAGGAATTAGAAAAGTATGAACAATTTTCTCAAACAGAGGAAGGTGCAGAAACCATTCTCAACAAGTTTGAGAAGAAAGTTGAAAAAGTGGGGAGTATTGGGCCCATTATTCAATATTTAAAAAAAATGTACGAGAGCTTTTCCCAGAAAAGTGGCTCGAAGATGGAGCTAACCCTGATGGGGGGCGCCCTCCTCTACTTTATAGCGGCGGTTGACTGTATCCCAGATTATTTATTTGCTGTCGGGTATATTGACGATGCACTAGTAATCAATTGGGTGATGAATGGACTGCCTCTAAAAAAATGAATAGATGATTAAATAAAGGATTGGAACGAATATGAGCAGACAAAAATCTTATAAAAGAAGAAGCAGGTTTTGTAAAATATCAGCAGCGTTTCTTCTGGTACTTGTGGCCGCAGCCGGGTATTTAACCTTCCAGTATCAAGAGGGGGTAAGCATGGCAGACCCTGAAGAGCAGCACAAGGAATATGAGTTTAACGGGGAGAAAAATCTCGATAAGATTAATGTACTGTTGATGGGAGTCGACGAACGGCCGGATGAGGGAAGATCCCGGACTGACTCCATCATGGTCGCACAATATGATCCGAAGGAAGGAACGGCTAAGGTCATCTCCGTCATGCGGGATATTTACACAGAAATTCCTGGATATAAGAATTATAAAATCAATACTGCCTTTTATCTAGGCGGCCCAGAATTACTACGCGAAACCTTAAAGCAGGACTTTGACTTGGATATTGAATATTATGCCCTGATCGACTTTACAGGCTTTGAAAAAATGGTAGATGCCCTTGCGCCTGATGGCATTCAGATCGATGTTGAGAAAAAGATGTCCGCCAATATCGGCGTCTCCCTGGAGCCAGGTTTGCAAAGGCTGAATGGGAAGGAATTACTGGGATATGCCCGTTTCCGCAAGGACGCAGAAGCCGATTTTGGACGAGTCAGGCGCCAGCAGCAAGTCATCAATGCCCTAAAGAGTGAGCTTTTAAGCGTAAATGGTGTTGCAAAGCTACCAAAGCTGATCGGGGCAGCACAGTCTTATATCCATACAAATCTCCAGACTGGAGAACTTTTCAATATTATGCAAAGCGTTACTTTGCACCCGCCTGAAACACTTGAAACACTGACTATCCCAATAGAGAATTCTTTTTCCAATGAAAGATATGAGGGAGTAGGGCTGGCACTGAATATTGATTTTGTGAAGAATAAAGAGGCGATTCACTCCTTTTTAAAGGGGGATCAAAGCAAGGAGCCAGTGCAGTTTTCATTAGAAAGTGAAGAAGCATGAGTAAAGATTTATCGGCTTATTAGGAGAACGACAGCATTGGAAATTCACACTTGAAAAGACTAGATAAATTAGTCTTATCCATTACTTGTACATTCAGTATCTTAAGACTTCTTTTTATGTACAGCTACCAGGGTACCCGCTAATATGGAGCCCAGAATTTTATACTAAAGCAGGGAGTCAGCTGTATGATTGGATTTATCCTGTTTTATCTAAATACGGGCAAGATTGAGAGAATCGTCTGGCCCTTTTACGAAAGGGCGCAATTCTGTAGCAGGAATCGTGCTCTTTCTGTATGTTAAGGGCTATTTAATGGATCAAAACTGGGTAACTAGATTGGATATAATAGGTTAGAAAACAGGATCGTAACGATCAGGGCGGGATGGATTTTTCTCTTTATAGTTGAACCGCACCCTGAGATGATGAAAACGGAGACATATTAGATCCTCTTAAGACGAATCAAATTTACGGCTCAGGTAGAACGGATTCCTTCAAAAGCGTTTATTACTAATTGTTGCACATAGGATTCGTCCAGCGTTTCGCCTGTCACAAGCAAACGATAGAAAATTGGTCCATAAATTAAATCAATGCATATGTCAATATCGAGACTTTTTTTCAATTCTCCGCGTTGAACCCCTTTCTCTAAAAGACTCCTTGCTTCAAGTCGGCGGGGACGGAAATATCGATCCCGATAGGCCTCTGCCAAACCTGAATCAAACTGTCCTTCGCCTAATAACTGCGTAATAACGGTCCCCTCTCGACTTGTCAAAAACCGAGTTAAATTCGTGGCGTGAATAAGTATATCATTATATGCCGAACCCGTATTAGGCATGGGCAATCTTTCCGAGGCGGCATAAAGGAAACCATCCATCACCACAGCAGCCTTGTTTGGCCACCATTTATAAATCGTGGCTTTGCTAACTTTGGCACAATCAGCAATTTTATCAACTGTGACAGCTTGAAAGCCATTTTCCAACAATAACTTATAAGACGCAGAAAGGATTGACTTTTGAGCTTCTACATTACGTGGCCTGCCTCTTTTACCATTCATCGTAATATCACCTTTCTTCAAAAAATAATAAACTGTACGTTCAGTATACCAATAATATACAAAAAAAGAAAGTTGAATCACCTATTTACAAAACCATACGTTCAGTATATTATATTGTTATCAATTTAATATACTAAACGTTCAGTATTTGAAAGGAGAGAAAAACTTACATGTGGAGTAATCCACATGACATTGAAATTGTGTGAACTAATGAAGTTACTAAATGTAGAGCATTATTAAAAGGAGTTGTTCGAAATGAATGATATAAAAAAACAGACAATCGAGAAAAACATCCCTACGTGGTTAACAATCCTTCTGGCTACCGCATGCGGTATCATTGTAGCTAATCTTTACTATGCTCAGCCTATAGTCGGGGCAATCAGCTCAACAATCGGGCTGTCAGCAAGCGGTTCTGGTTTCATTGTCACGTTAACGCAGATCGGTTACGTAGTCGGATTGCTATTTATTGTGCCTTTGGGAGATATTGTTGAAAATCGAAGACTGATTGTCCTATCTTTACTTTTTACAGCAGTTGCCCTAGCAATTACTGCAGTGTCGAAACAAGCTATGCTGTTCTTAGCTGCTTCATTTGTAATCGGTTTAGGTTCAGTGGCTACGCAAGTACTCGTACCTTTTGCGTCATATCTTGCAACCGATTCTTCACGCGGTCGTGTTGTCGGCAATGTCATGAGCGGTTTGTTACTTGGCATCATGCTCTCACGTCCTTTGTCTAGCTTGGCAGCTGACTTTTTTGGCTGGCATGCTGTATTCGCTATGTCTGCCATAGCTGTTTTTATTTTGGCTATCGTACTTTTGAAGGTGTTACCTACAAGAAAGCCTTCCACGGACACAAACTATGCAGTATTACTCAGTTCTATGTGGCACTTGCTGCGAACAACCCCGATATTACGCCGTCGGGCAGCCTATCATGCATGTGTGTTTGCGTCCTTTAGCTTATTTTGGACAACAGTTCCACAACTGTTATCAAGCCCTGCCTTTCATTTTTCTCAGAAAGGCATTGCGGTGTTCGCGCTTGTTGGAGTTGCAGGTGCAGTAGCCGCGCCCCTGGCAGGTCGACTAGCCGACCGCGGCTTGACAAGACCTGCAACAGGAATAGCTCTTCTTATTGTCGTTATTTCTCTTTTGTTGCCGCTTATTGTCCAAACTAGCTCACCCATCGGAATAGCTGTTCTCGTCGTTTCATCGTTATTATTGGACGCTGGAGTATCCGCAAATCTTGTGTTCGGACAACGCGCGCTTTTCTCATTGAGTCCGGAAATTCGCAGTCGTCTGAATGGGCTATTCATGGCTATTTTCTTTTTTGGTGGTGCAATCGGATCCGCAATTGGGGGATGGGCATACGCCGTGGGAGGATGGAATACTGCATTATGGATTGGAATTGCTTTCCCAATCGTTGCCATCCTATATTTTTCCACAGAGAAGAAGTAATTCTATGATAGTATTCTTTAAGTGATGTATTAGTTGTCGGGAGAGATGCCTGGCTGCTTTTTAGC
Organism: Cytobacillus solani; assembly: GCF_001420595.1. GTDB lineage: Bacteria > Bacillota > Bacilli > Bacillales > Cytobacillaceae > Cytobacillus > Cytobacillus solani. The sequence goes on from NZ_LJIX01000006.1 coordinate 913,896, forward strand.
TAATAAATAAGTTTCAGTTGCTATGTATGTACGGCTTTTATTTATAAATTAAAAGATCAATATTATATGTCCAAGCTATATTAAATCGTTATTCAACTAAAGGGTGCTTGTGCGGCCGAGCCTAGGTCGTATCATATAGCGGGTGGGATTCCCGTCGAGTAAGAACTAGCCATTCGCTCGTAGCGAGTCTTGGAGGAATAAAGGTAACTTTAGTCTTTAAGCGTAGACAGTTAGATAGCGGGCCGAAAGCCAAATGGTTGAAGGGATTGAGCTCCATAATGTTAGTAAATCGAGAGGGCTGATGCCCTAAGCGCAGCAGAAAGCTACATTTTATCTTTCGTTAAAGGCAAGAAGGGTAAAACCTCTCTGGAGTCAGAGACCTTGGCACGTTATACATTGATATGATACGGCAACTCGGGAGACCCTACCGGTCTTTTCTTTTTTAGAAGAGTATGGTCAACAAGCGATAATAAGCAAGGAAACCAAATGCCGATGTAGGGAGTCGGATAGCAGCGTAGTACCAATGAAGTTGGGTAATGCCGATGGAGGAAAGGCTAGCTACCAGTTATCACCCTTACTAGGGACACATTTACTACACACAGAGGTAGGTATAATAAATGGAAACAAAACTACTAAGGATAGCAGAATTAGCAAAATCTGATCCTAAAATGAAATTTACATCTCTTGCTCATCTATTAAATAAGGAAGCATTAGTTCAATGTCATCTTGAACTACCCAATAAGAAGGCAGCTGGGATTAACGGTACAACTAAAGAGCAATACGGTGAAAGTTTAGAAGAAAACATAGAGGATTTAGTAAGTAGGCTTAAAAGCAAAAGCTATCGTCCTGTTCCAGTAAGGAGAATGTATATTCCAAAGCTCAATTCCAACAAGAAAAGACCATTGGGAATACCAGAACATGAAGATAAAATTGTTCAAAAAGGCATTACAAAGATACTAAATACCATTTATGAAAATGACTTTCTAGACTGTTCCTTTGGATTCCGCCCAAACCGTAACTGCCACGATGCTTTAAAAATACTGAACCATTATATTGAAAAGAGGTCAGTAAATTATGTAGTAGATGTAGATATTAAAGGATTCTTCGACAACGTTGACCACATATGGATGATGGAGTTCTTAAAACTGCGAATCGCTGACCCTAACCTACTAAGGATAATTGGTAGGTTTCTTAAAAGTGGGTACATGGAGGAAGGTAAGAAATATAAGACAGACAATGGCACACCGCAAGGTGGAGTAATATCTCCGGTATTAGCCAATGTATATCTCCATTATGTCCTCGACCTATGGTTTGAGAAAAAGGTTAGGAAGCAGTGCAATGGACAAGCCTACATAGTGAGATATGCAGATGATTTTGTTTGTTGTTTTCAATATAAAAGTGAAGCTCAGCAATTCTTCCATTCATTAAAGTTGAGATTAAAGAAATTCAATTTAGAAATAGCTGAGGATAAAACCAAAATTATTCCCTTCGGGAGGTTTGCGGAGAAAAATGCAAATCAACAGGGGAGGAGTAAACCAGCAACCTTTGATTTCCTTGGTTTCACACACTATTGTGGGAAAAGTAAACAAGGAAACTTTCGAGTGAAACGGAAATCAAGCAGGAAGAAAGTCCAAGGCAAACTAAGAGAAACGAAAGAATGGCTGAAGAATAATAGAAATAAAGATATTCATATGCTTATGGATAGATTTAAGCGTTCACTAATAGGTTATTACAACTATTATTGCATCACTGATAATACCCAAAATGTTAACAACTTCAAAGACAAAATCGAAAACTTACTGTTTAAATGGCTCAATAGAAGAAGTCAAAGGAAATCCTTTACATGGGATAAATTCAGTCTATTTCTTAATAAATATCCACTACCTTCACCAAGAATTAAAGTGAATATATATGATTTAAGAAAAGAGATTAGCTATTCTGTAAACGATAACTAGGAGGAGCCGTGTGCATTAATAGTGCAAGCACGGTTCTGTGAGGGGGGTGGAGTCCAATTTACCGCAAGGTAGAAAGGCTCCCTTCTACTCGACTTCTGAAATAAGGAAAGCGTCTTTCTTCATGAAAAGGGTCATTTAATGGAGGATGAATTTCAAGGAAAATTGAATTCTTATGTAATGATAGTATGGTGTTTGTGGAGAAATTTACTTAAACAATCGAAGCATTTAGTAAAATTTTGCTTGAATGATCCTGCTTCTACTCCTACTCCTACTGGAAAATCCACCGCAGCCTACATCATATTGCCCTCAAAACTTTTTTCAAAACACCTAAAGATCTTAGTACATGTAATCGAATGGGGAGGAAATACTATGAAAAAAAAGGAATGAAGGTTGTATCATGCAAAAGATTAAACCAATTAATTTAAGTACAGATAAAACAAACAATACAGAAAAACTAACATCGACAGAATTGGGTAAACTTTGGGCTACCTATATGGGAAACAGTATGGGGAAATGCATATTGAGTTATTATCTGCAACATGTTGAAGATGAAGATATTAAAACTTTATTGGAAAATGCATTATTATTAAGTGAAGAATTTTTGAAAATAATTACCGGAATTTTCACAAAAGAGAACTTCCCTATTCCTCATGGTTTTTCTGATGCTGACGTAAATATACATGCACCTCGTTTATTTCAAGATGAATTTTATGTCCATTATTTAAAATATACGGCAAAAGCAGGAATGAGTATTTATAACGTTGCTTTTCCACTTGTATTTAGGAAAGATGTAGAACAATTTTTCAGATACTGTATGGATTCAACTATGGATTTAATGGGTCAAATTAAAGAGATATTAATGTATAAAGGGCTAATCATTAAGCCTCCATTAATACCAGTTCCTGAAAAAGTGAAATTTGTTCATAATGATTTTTTAAATGGATACTTCGGGCATGTACGACCAATGCATGCATTAGAAATTACCCATCTTTACGATATTATTGAAAATAATACAACGAGCAAGGCACTAATTACAGCATTTGCCCAAGTAGTAAAGGATGAAGAGATTCGCAAGTTATTTGAAAGAGGAAAAGACATTACCCAAAAAAATATTGAAAAAGATATGAAAATGTTAGAGAATGAAAATTTGCCTTACCCATCTTCTCTTAATGACTTAGTAACATCATCTACTTTTTCTCCTTTTTCTGATAAGTTAATGCTATTTCATAAGATGGATATGTTTACAATTAAAATTAGATCCTTTGGAAATGCAGCAGCTGTCAATGGAAGACATGATATAGCACTAAAGCATAGTAATGCGTTAATGAGAAATGCAAATTTTGTTCAAGATGCAGCAAAAATTATGATTGAGAAAGGCTGGTTTGAACACCCACCAAGTGCAGTAGATAAAGATAATTAACATTGGATTGCTGCTTCTCATGCTTTTTATACCAGAATGTTGAACGAATATAAAGATTTTTGTGGAGTAAACGAGTGTAAAGGGAACATTCGAAGTTGTGAGTATTCAAGAAATGGGCAGGATGGGTCTATAAGAAAAGGGAATACTCGAAACTACATAGAAAATATTGATCAAGAATCAAATATATTGACATATCGGAAAATAACGATATAATAAACCTCATGGAACCAATTGAAATCTTCAAAGCTCTATCAAATGAATCAAGGTTGCAAATTTTGCAATGGCTGAAGGAGCCTGATCGTCATTTTATACCCCATGAAGGGATTGATATGAACACAACAGGGGTATGTGTTAGTCAAATAACAGATAAATTGAAAATGACACAATCGACTGCTTCCCAATATCTCACCATACTTTTAAAAGCTGGTCTTATTAAGGCTGAACGAATAGGAAAGTATACTTACTACAAAAGAGATGAGAATGCCGTTGAAAAAATTGCTGACATTCTTAAAAAAGAAATATGATAATGAAACCGACTTTAAGGAGAATTGAATTTAATATTTCATAAAAAATAAACATCTCTTGATGTTTATTTTTACGACATACAAATCGACATATTGCGATTTGTCTATTTTTAAAATAAACAAATCTATATTTCTCGATATGTAAATATATTAAGGAGTTAACTATTATGTCTAACACTTGGAGAATTTATATTTTAGCAATTATCAGCTTTTTAGTAGGAACCTCAGAGTACATTATTTCCGGTATTTTAGATAATATTGCTCATACACTTGGGATAACTTTAGCTGCTGCGGGCCAGTTAATTACGATCTTTTCCCTTGTTTATGCTATTTTCACACCAATTCTTATGGCATTGACAGCAAGTATGGATAGACGCAAGTTAATGATGTATTCACTCTTTCTGTTTGTTATAGGAAATATCCTAGCGTATGCCCTGCCTGGCTATGGCTGGTTTATTGTAGCTCGGGTAATTATGGCATTAGGAGCAGGTATAGTTGTTGTAACTTCATTAGCCATCGCATCCAAGATTGCACCAGAAGGTAAACAGGGTAGTGCAATCGCTACTGTAGTCATGGGATTTACTGCTTCTCTAATTATTGGTGTTCCCATTGGAAGAATGACAGCAGAAGCATTTGGCTGGAAATCTGTATTTGGTGGAATTGCCTTATTGGGATTACTAGCAATGTTGGTTTTATACTTTATTCTTCCACATACAGAAGGGGATAAGCCCGTGCCTTTATCTAAACAATTTTCCCTTTTTAGGAAACGAAAAGTTGCAATTGGATTATCTATCACTTTTTTCTGGCTAGGAGGATATTCTATTGCTTATACTTATCTATCACCATACCTCCTTACGATTTCAGGGATAAGTGACAAGCTGCTTAGTGGAGTTTTACTTATATTTGGAATAGCAAGTTTGGTAGGGTCAAAGTTCGGGGGATATAGCACCGATCGGTGGGGAGTGTCCTTTACACTGATTGGTGGAATGGCATTACATATCATCATGCTGATTATGCTGTCAATCGTAACCCACTCCTATATCGGAGTATTGGTCATTCTAATATTATGGTCGTTTGCAGCATGGTCTACAGGCCCGACGCAACAATATCACTTAGCTACAATAGAACCAGAATTATCGGGTGTATTGCTTGGCATTAATCAGTCAATGATGCAATTAGCTATGGCTGTAGGTGCAGGAATAGGAGGTATTTTTGTAGAGAAGGTATCACTGGATTCCATTACCTGGATTGGGGCATTGGGGGTTGCAATCGCTATTGTTGCTTCTTTGATAGCTTCCAGTACAAATTCTAAACATAAATCATCGAATTTAAAAGAAATGATCCAGTAATTCAGATCAAATAGGTTACCTTTAGTCATTGAACGGAGTAAAGACTTTTCATTGAGGTAGAAAGATTTCATAATAAATATACGGTTCTTAGTTGAAGAATTAAAAATAAAATAAAAAAGGATTAATATTCAGCAATCGGACGCTTTCCTGAAATAAGGAAAGTGTCTTTCTTCATCCTTTCCGTTTTTTAGGAATTAATCTTTTCTATTCTTCTATTATATCATTACAATTTCTTCCTCATCTTTCGTAAGCTAAAATTTTCGTAACTAGAAATAGTTCAACGGAACCAGCATTTGTAAAAATTCTGAAAATAACGAATACTTAGTTACTGAGCTGTTTTTTCGTTGTTTAGTCTTTAATATTCATTTTCAAAAAAGTAAGAGGAAATGGGGATATATTATAGAAATATTTCAAGGATTTTACTTATAAAAGGGTGGAGGAATGGAGAATGAATAAGCTTTGGAAGGTTTTAAGTTCAACGGCTTTAGCTGCATCGTTATTGGCTGCACCTAATGTTGGTTTTGCTGAACCAGGGCCAAGTCCGCAACAAGGGGAAAACTTATCAATTGAAGGATTCATTAGCTATGAAGAGCTAGGAAGAAAATTAGAGCAGATTCAGAAATCGAGTCAAGGGAAGGTAAAGGTCGAATCCGCTGGTAAAACAAATTTAGGGCGTGACATCTATAAGGTAACAGTTGGCCATGGCGACAAGGTTGTATTAATCGAGAGTGAGATTCATGGAAATGAAAAAACAGGAACGGTTGCGCTATTAAATATTTTGCAAAATCTTGGATCAAGTAATTCAAAAGAAGCGAAAAAGATTTTGGATGAATTAACGATCGTCGTTATTCCAATGATGAATGCTGATGGCTCCGAGCTTGACCGCCGTGCGAATGACATGGATTGGGCGGAGGTAGTTGCGAAATTTCCTCAGTTAGCAAATGTCCAGCCTTCCTGGAATTATTACAATTATCCAGGAAGTTATAATTATGATCTCAACCCGGGATTTGATGTGAACCGAGACTTTAATCCAGACTTAAACTATGTTCCAAAGCCTGAAGATTTTCCTGGAGCATCGAATAAATACGGCTGGTATATTACACCTGAAGCGCAAACACTTAGAGATGTATATAAGGATTTAAAGGAACAATTCGGAAAAGTAGACGTCTTCATTGATCTTCACCATCAAGGATTTCCATATGTAGAGGGGACGGATGATCGTGTAACAATGTCAATTTCAGGAAAGTTCGTCAAGCATCCAAACAGCCCTGGCGGGGAAAAATATGCTGAATACGCAGAAAACTATAATTATGATTTTTCAAGGCAATTAAATCTCGCCCTATATAATGCACTTCAGGAAAAGGGTAATTCTGTATTTACAAATATTTCGTTGTATGACCAAACTATCGACTTGCCAGGTACAGCTTTAGGAGCATTTGCTTTAAATGGAAGCGGAGCCGTTCTCTTCGAAGTAAGCGGGCAAACGCAAAACTTCGGCCAAAAGAAGAGAGGTCAGCTTGTAAAAACAGTTGAAACAGGCCTCATGGGTATTATCAATAGTGTGACAGATAGATCTATTTACCAATTAAACCCAGAAGAATATGAAAACATTCCGTTAAGCGTTAGAACTCCAGGAGGACTGTAAAAAATAGTTGTTCATAAGCCCGCCAATTGAAGATTCAGTCAATTGGCGGCTTTCATTTTGTGTACATATTTGAGTAGTTAAACCTATAAAGTGACTAGTCTCTTTTTCTTATTTTTGGTATTTCATATAAAATTTACAAAAATATAATTGTGAAGATAATAGAGGCGTGCTTAACTAAATGAGAAGAAGGAATAAATAATTTAATAGAATCTGGAGGAGTTCAAATGAGAGGTAGACCTCAGAAAAAGACATTCAGCCTTATTCTGATTTTTACAATGATTTTTAGCCTGTTTAATCCGTTCCTTGAGAATACATCAAGAGCGGCGGCAACAATTACAGTTGCGGAGGCAATTGCCAATAATAGTGGTTCGGCCACGGTTGAAGGGTACATTGTTGGTGTCACAAATAATGGTCCCAAATATCAGCATAGTGGACCATTTACAGTTACCACCAATATTGCCATTGCAGATTCAGCAGATGAAACAGATGCAACAAAAATTTTGCCTGTTCAGCTGCCAACAGGTTCTATTAGAACGGCATTAAATCTAGCAGATCACCCAGAGAACTTAGGAAAGAAAATTACTATTTCTGGTACTTTGGCAGCTTACTTTGCTGTTCCAGGTTTGAAAAGCCCTACTTCTTATTCATTTGTCGAGGACACGGATCCTGATAAGGTTCAAGCTGTTACTGCTTCCCCAGGTGGAGGTGCGGTTTTTAAAGGTACAAAAGTTGAATTAGCGACAGCTACTAAAGATGCAGAAATCTATTTTACTTTGGATGGGTCTGAGCCTGCTAAATTCAGCACACTTTACACTGAGCCGATCGAAATAAATGCTCCAGTTACTATTAAAGCGATTGCCGTGAAAGCTGGTCTAACAGACAGTGAAGTAACTGAATATGATTATATCATCCAACAGGAGGATACTATCCGTATTCATGATATTCAGGGTGCCGGCCATTATTCTCCATACGCAGATCAGAAAGTGGCAGGTATTGAGGGAATCGTTACTTATGTAGTTGATGGAAGCAATTTTTATATGCAAGACAGGCAGCCGGATGACGACCCAAACACTTCTGAAGGTATTTTAGTTTATAAAAAATCCCATAATGTAAAAGTGGGAGATGTTGTAAAAGCTAGTGGTCAGGTGAAAGAATGGGTATTGGAAGGGTATGCTGAAAAACTGCAGACGGACCTCCCAGTCACTGAAATTAATGCAACTAATATTCAAATGATTGAAAGCAATCAAGAACTGCCTGCTCCTGTTGTAATCGGAGCAGATCGTATGCCGCCTTTTGAAGTGATCGACAACGATGGTTTTACTTCTTTTGATCCTGAGGAGGATGGCGTTGACTTTTTTGAGAGCCTTGAGGGAATGCTCGTACGGATTAACAATCCTAAGGTTGTAGCACCGCAGAAATATGGAGAAATTATCGTTGTTCCCGAGAATATTCCCACAAATACAAAAGCGGGTGGATTACGCATTACAGAAACGGATTTTAACCCAGAAAGAATGACAATTGATATTAATGATCAATCATTTGTTGCTAAAATGGGGGATCGCTTCAATGGATCTATTCAGGGGGTTGTAAGCTATGGCTACAGCAATTATAAAATCCTCAGTGATAAAGAAAAATTGCCACCGCTGGTGCATGGGGCAAATGAACGCGAAACAACAGCAATCGTACCGGAAGATGAAAAACTGACTATAGCATCATACAATGTAGAAAACTTTTCAACGAAAACGGATGATTCAAAGGTTACTAGACTAGCAGAAGCTATTGTGACGAATATGAAACAGCCAGATATTATTGGCTTGACAGAGGTTCAGGATAATGATGGGCCAACGGACAGCGGAACGACTGATGCCAGCCAAAGTGCGGCGAAATTAATCGCAAAAATAGTGTCTTTAGGCGGCCCAACATATGTTTATACAGATATTGCTCCAGTAGATAAATTAGATGGCGGACAGCCAGGTGGAAATATTCGCGTTGGCTTCCTATACAATCCTGAACGAGTATCATTAATGGATGGTATAAAAGGCTCTCCAACTGAAGCAGTCGGATATGAGAATGGCAAGCTTACACTTAATCCAGGCCGTATTGACCCTGCGAATTCAGCTTTCAATTCAAGCCGCAAACCGCTTGCAGCACAGTTTGAATTCAAAGGGGAAAATGTCATTGTTGTTGCAAACCATTTTAACTCTAAAGGCGGGGATCTTCCTCTGTTTGGAAAAACTCAGCCTCCAGTTTTAAATAGTGAAAAACAGCGGATGGAAATTTCTGCGGCTGTAAACAATTTTGTCAAGGATATTCAATCAAAGGACCCGAATGCAAATATTGTATTGCTCGGTGACTTTAATGATTTTGAATTTTCTAATCCATTGAAAGCATTAAAAGGACAAGAATTAACAAATATGATAGAAAAAGTTTCAGCTGAAGAGCGTTATACTTATAACTACCAAGGGAATGCACAGGTTTTAGATCATATTTTAGTATCGAATAATTTAGCAGCTTCAACTGAAGTGGATATTGTTCATATTAATTCCGGCTTTATGGAAGAACATGGCCGTGCAAGCGACCATGATCCTGTATTAATTCAAACGATTCTAAAGGATCCGGTTAAGCCAGAAGAGCCGAAATATGACAAAGTGTACGATCTTGTCAATTTCGAAGCAAAAAAACTTGTCATCGGTCAGGACAATACGTTAATTATTATGGATAAAACTTCAACAATCACCGAAGGAATTTGGCTTAAAAAATCAGCTACCCTTAAAGGGGAAGGCTTAAAGAAAACAAGAGTTGTTATAAGCTCTGCACAAAAAGGTACGGTTGTTGATCTTACTGGAACAGAAATTAAGGAAGTTCTAATTGAAACGAATAAGGTAAAGGAAATTAGAGGGGCAGAGAATATAATGCTATGGACATTGGACAAAAAGGCTGATCCTTCCTCTATTAAATTTACAAATTCGAAAGGAGAAGAGATTCCTTCCCCTTTTGCTCCTAAAGAGAATCATTCACCGCTTCTGAGATTAAGTCTTTAGGAAAAATAACGGCAAAGAGACAAATTGTCAATCAAATAAATTAAGTTTAATCAAAAAACGACCTTCTCATATGAAGGTCGTTTTTATAACAAAAGATTAATTCTGAAAGGCTTTTTATTTTTTTGTGATTGCTTAGTATTTGAAGAAGACTTTTTATTCAAAGCCAATAATAATATCATCCCAATGATACAGGCTGTACCAACCCATTGAAAAAATCCAAAAGGTTCTTTTAGCCAAAAGACTGTTGTTAAAACAGCTGCTAATGGTTCTAAACTGCCTAAAAGGCTTGTTTCTTTAGGTAAAAGACTTTGTAAGCTTTCTATATAAAACCAGAATGCAAGCATTGTACCGAATATTATAACGAAGACTAAGTAAAAATAGGCTTCTACTGTTAAGTTTGTAAAGTCCATTTGCCAAGGTGGATGGATAAAACTTAATGTAAAACCACCGATCATCATAGCCCAGCCAACAATGACAAGGGAATCGTATTGCGCAAGGAGAGGAACTGCATATAAGGTGTAAAATGCTAAAGCTAGTCCAGATAAAACACCCCAAACGATTGCAAGTGTCGGCACAGATAAGCTGGAGATTGAACCGTTTGTTAATAAGAAAAAGCAGCCTCCTAAAGCAAGCGTAACAGTTAACAAATCTTGTCGTGTTAGTACAGCTTGTTTACGTAAAATTAAGTAAATGATAATCATTACAGGTGCTAAGTATTGTAATAGTGTTGCAACAGCAGCATTGCCATATTTAATAGATGCCATATACGTGTATTGAACCGCAAGCATGCCGAGTAATCCGAAAATAATCAGTTGAACAGCTGTCCTTCTATTTTTCCAGACACCCAAAACTTGAGAACGATCTTTTCCAAAAAATTGAACAGTTAAGAGTAAAAACAAATAAGTACCCTCATATATAATTTTTTTCAAAATACGAGGGTATATTCTATCGAAAAGTTATCATTTATAATACATTTTTAATGAAACTTTTTGTTTTAAACTAAGTTGCCCGTCATTTAGTATAATTTCTTCAATTATCCTCTAAACCCTTGGCTTAGCTAGCAGATAATGAATCCCATATGCTCATCAATTGAGTAATGGCAGCATCAATTATCTCGTATGGAACACCGTCCTGAGCTTGTGTCGAAATTCCTCGAAGAAATGTTTCAAATAAGGTTACCAGCATGTGGATATCCGTAGAATCAGGCAACTCTCCATTTGCTACGGCCCGTTCTATACAATTATTAATCCAATCGTGAACCTTTTCTCGCTCCTTGGCGAGCATATCTCGAATGTGTTGTTGCTCAGGAGAACAGTTTACAGCGGACAAAACCAAAAGACAGCCTAGAGGGTGTGACCTCTCTGTCTGCATCCTTGCAGATCGCCTTAATCCCAGCTCGATGGCTGCTTTCGATGTCATCCTCGTATCGCAGAAACTTTCCGAAACCTTTCCGTAAGTAGAGATATACTGTTGTATCGCTTCGCGAAACAGTGCTTCCTTGGACTCGAACGCAGCGTAAAAACTTGCGGGAGATATACCTCCCATCGCAGTGCGCAACTGAGCAAGTGAAGTGGATTCAAAGCCGTGTTCCCAGAATAGAAGCATTGCGGCAACTACCGCCTCGTCACGATTGAATTCGCGGGGGCGTCCAGTTCGTGGCATAAGATGACCTCCTTTATTAATTATATATTAATCATTCCAGAAGTCCTAGACAAGTGGATGTGGTTGAATTTAATATATGGAATGAACGTTCCATAAATCAACTCATCTTAAGGAGGAAACTAATTTGTCTCACTTTTCATCATCTACGGGTATGGTTCAATCTGCTAACACCCCTGCACGACTTCCTTGGTTCGCACTTCTAGCACTTGCAATGACAGGATTTATCTGTATTCTTACAGAAACGATCCCAGCTGGGTTACTACCGTTAATCGGAGAAGGGCTGCATGTTACCAAAGCGATGGCAGGGCAACTAGTTACCCTTTATGCTATTGGCTCACTTGTAGCAGCAATTCCATTTGCAATGTTTACTAGCGGGTATAGACGACGTCCGCTGCTTATCTCCATTATTGTGGGATTCTTAGTTTTCAACACAATTACAGCCTTGTCGACCAGCTATGCTTTAACACTTCTCGCGCGATTTTTTGCCGGTGTGGCTGCTGGCGCTGCTTGGGGAATGATCGCCGGTTATGCACGGCGTATGGTACCGGATGTCTTAAGAGGGCGTGCTTTAGCTGTTGCGATGGTAGGAACGCCGATTGCTCTTACATTCGGAGTGCCAGTCGGTACCTTGCTCGGTGACTTAATCGGTTGGCGTGCCGTATTCGGACTCATGTCTCTTCTGACTCTTGTTTTAATTGTATGGGTGCTCTGGAAGGTGCCGGATTATCCTGGACAATCTGCAGAGCAAAGAATGACAGTTGGTCAGGTGTTTGTTTTGCCCGGCATACGTCCGATTCTCATGGTAGTGCTCACTTGGATGTTGGCACACAATATTTTATATACATATATTTCGCCGTTTCTTGAGCCTTCCGGACTCGAAGGAAATGTCGATCTAGTCTTGCTGGTTTTTGGATTAACTGCGCTTGTCTCCATCTGGATTGTTGGTCTGTTGGTAGACCGTATGTTGCGACTGCTTGTACTGGTTAGTCTGCTTGGCTTTGCGCTGGTAGCCTCCGTACTATGGGTGGGAGCCGCATTGGAATCCATCGTTTATTCGGCAGTGGCTTTATGGGGACTTACTTTCGGAGGTGCTGCCACCCTGTTGCAAACCGCGCTTGCAGATGCAAGCGGTGAAGAAGGTGTTGATGTCGTAATGCCTATTAATACCACTGTATGGAATTTAGCAATTGCTGGTGGAGGCATTGCCGGTGGTGCTTTGTTAGAGATTGTTGGTGTACAGTCATTTCCAGGAGTGCTATTGATTTTGCTGCTTGTTGCTTTGATTATTGCGTGGAGTGCAAAGAGACACGGTTTTCCACGAAAGTAGTGAAAATCCATTTGCAAAGAAAATGAATTATAAATCATACGTAACTGTATATAGTATTTTTGTATCACTAATCTTATTTACCTTTACAAAACGAAAAGTTATCCACCCAAGCACTTCATTGTTCAGTACTCCAATTTCTTTTATCAAATTGCCTTTTTGTTTGTTCAAGTAACTTTAAGTAAAAACATATCATTTCGGATATATAAATATTTTAATTTTCACCTTCTTGTTATTTTTAAAATTTTTGGAATTATGCTACCTTTTATAAAAGGAGATGAGCGTATGATCTGTTATCAAATGTGAAGAGTCTAACTAAATGTACTTTTTTCTTATTTTTCCAATCTGTAAAATAAAAACTTGTAAAAAGGACATTTAGGAGGCCTTTAAATGAATCATAATGATGCAATGAATAGAATAGGTAAAGTACAAGAGGGCATTCGATTTTCTGGAACATTTTATACAAAATCAAGAGAGAATGTTTTAACGGGAAGTTATGGATTTGCTAATCGTTCCGAAAAAATCAAAAATCAAACAACCACTCGATATGCAATTGCTTCTGGCTGTAAAATCTTCACATCCATTGCGATTTGCCAACTGGTTGAGGAAGGAAAGATTTCTTTTGATACGAAAGTAGAAGAGTGCCTGGATATCGACTTTCCTCATTTTGAAGAAGGGGTGACGATCCACCACTTACTCACTCATACATCTGGAATACCAGATTATTTTGATGAAGATGAGATGGATGATTATGAAGAACTTTGGGTGTCTACACCCATGTACCGTATCCGTAAGTTGCACGATTTCTTGCCATTGTTTCAAAATAGAAAAATGAAAGCAGAAGTTGGTAGTTCTTTTCACTATAATAATTCGGGCTATATAGTCTTAGGTCTTATTGTTGAACATGTTAGTGGACTCATCTTTAGTGATTATATCGAGCAATTTATCTTTCAGAAGGCTGGGATGGTTGATTCTGGATATTTTGAAATGGATGAATTGCCTGAGAGAGTCGCTCTGGGTTATATTGAAAAGCCCAATGGTGGCTGGAAAACAAATGTCTATTCACTCCCAGCAAAACCTGCATCTGATGGGGGAGCCTATGTGACTGCAAAAGATATGATTATTTTTTGGGATGCATTAATGAATCATCAGCTGTTAACGAAAGAAATGACTCTGACTTTATTGACGCCTCATACGGAGGTTGTAGAAGATATTTATTATGGCTATGGAGTATATATGGAAACGAATCAAAATGGTGTTGTGAAGTATATCTTAATGGGCTATGATCCTGGGGTAAACTTTCGATCTGTGCATTATCCTGATACACATCTTACCATTGTGGTTTGCTCAAATGAAACTGATGGAGCTTATGACATGATTAAAGGAATTGAAAAAGTAATTTTATAATGTAAAATCGGAAAAGGGGCTACCAATAGCTCCTTTTCTTACGATCATAAATGAATTTTTTGTTACGCAAACAGGAGCGATCTTTTTAGAAGGCTATGCCTAGCCTAATACGGGTGAGATTAATTGAACAAATATGGAAATGACTTATTTAGAGGAGCTTCTAGGTATTATTCGAAGTCTAGACCTATGTATCCATCTTCACTTGTGAGATTTTTGGTGAATAGGTTTTCTCTAAACGGTCAACAGAAGCTTCTTGATCTAAGGTGTGCACAGGACAGTTAACAACCAGGTTTTCCGATTGGTACAATAAAATTGTAGGTATTTACGAAGTTAATTGGACAATTGAATCATACTTGGAAATTTATATTCAACATCGTATGGATCTAAGCATTATCTGGGAAATAATGTAGAGTCATTTGAACAAGATGTAAGAGATACTTTACTAACAATTAATGGGACTGGTGTATTTAAAGAACAAATGGATTTATCAATTAAGCTTGGAATTAAAACAGGTTGATTGTGTTATGTTTATTCAATTAAAGGTGCTATCCTGGAACAAGAATAAGCACTCGTTTTTTATTTGAGGGCCATTTTATTGAATAAGATCGGAGTGAAACATAATGGCAGCTATTGATAATATCATTCAAGACATAAAAGAAGAATTAGAAGGACTGCCTGGAGTTGTTGGAGTCGTTTTAGGAGGCTCTAGAGCGAAAGGAACGCACAGACCGGATTCTGATATCGATATCGGTATTTACTATGATGAATCAAAAGGCTTTAATATCAATGATATCGAGAATGTGGCATTAAATCTCAATGATGAAAAAAAAGATCAATTAATCACCTCCTTAGGTGAATGGGGCGAGTGGGTAAACGGTGGTGGTTGGTTAGTTGTACGTGGACACCAAGTGGATTTTCTATTTCGTGATATCAAGCGAGTAAGTAAAATCATTGATGACTGTCGATCGGGGAATGTGTCCATTCATTATCAAACTGGGCACCCACACGGTTATTTGAATGCGATGTATATGGGAGAATTAGCAGTTTGTAAAGTATTATCTGATCCCAAAGGCACGCTAAATGAATTAAAAAAGAAAACGGAACCCTATCCTGAGAAATTAAAAGAAGCGATGATTCAATATTTTTCTTTTGAAGCTTCATTTTCTCTTATGTTTATGGAAGCTAATGCTAACAAAGATGATATTTCATATGTGATGGGTCATTGCTTTCGAAGTATGTCTTGTTTGAATCAAGTTCTCTTTGCGAAAAATGAAATGTATTGTATCAATGAAAAGAAAGCTGTAGCTATGATTCAAGATTTTCCAATCAAGCCTGTTAACTACAAAAATCGAATCGATGAAATTGTTTCTCTTCTTTCAACAGATATTGATGAGATAAACCAAGCCGTAAAGAACTTAAAAGATTTGATTTCTGAAATAGAAGTATTATAAACTCTCCATAATCGGGCGCCATTATTGAGTAATGGCGCTTATTTATGGTTAATGGAATAAAAGATGGTATACCCTCAACAAATTTTAACCCTACATTTAATTAGGTGCGTAATGTGATTGATCAATAATATGCTAATTATGCGTAATCAAATTGGTGTAGCCCTTTCCCTCCGGTGACATGAAATATTAATTGTACGATTATTCCAACGAGATTACATAAATAAATAGATTGTTATTTAAAATTTTTTTGCAACGATTCAACTCCCTCATTCGACTTTATTATGAAAAGGAGGGGATACTCAAATGGATGTTGAGAAATTGGTGCAAGAAGCGAAAAAGGGGAATGATGAGGCGTTTGAACTTCTGATCAGTTCTGTTCGTAATAAATTGTATCGGACAGCCTATTCATATGTTAGAAATGAGCAAGATGCCCTTGATATTTATCAAGAAACCATTTATAAGGCCTACACTTCACTGAAAACATTAAAAAAACCAGTTAGCTTTCAAAGCTGGATAATAAAAATACTTGTCTTCAAGTCTATTGATTTTATTCGAAAAGAGTCCCGGCATTTTACTACTGATGATGAGAAAATATTTGCTGAATTAATTTCTAAAGAAAGCGCAGATTACATAGCTCATTCGATGGATTTATCTGAAGCCTTTAAGTTCTTGGACCCTAAATACAAAACGATTATTTTACTGAGGTATTACCATGATCTATCCATAAGGGAAATTGCTAACATCATGAATTACCCCGAAGGAACGGTGAAATCGCACTTGAATAGAGCGCAAAAAGAACTGAGGCCGATTTTAAAGGAGGGCTATTTTTATGAATAAAGAAAAGTTTAATCATTCTATTGATAATATTGATATACCTCTTGAAAAGCTAGTTGCTAGGGAAAAGACGGCAATGCTCCAAGCAAAGAAAAGAAAAAAAATGGGAAGAACAACAAGGCATTCCCTATTGATTGCATGCGGATTATGTATGACCCTTCTAGGCTCCGGCTTTGTTTCAACAGGAATGGCAGAAGCATTATCAAATATCCCGCTTATCGGACCTATTTATGCGAAATTTAGTGACATTGCATCCGATAAAATTCAGCAAGATCAACTTACGACAGAAATTGAAAAACAAGATAGTCAAAATGGCTTAACGATGACTGTAAAGGAAGCTGTTTACGACGGGGGCCGATTAATCGTAACAGTAGAATATACAGGTCAGAAAAAGCTTTCTCTTACAGAAGAAACGGTTGGCATAAATGATCTAACAATTAACGGACAGTCGGTCAAGCCTGCCATTGCCTCCACAGGCCAAGATGCAATCGACTCAAAGACGATCATTGAACATCATCAACTTACTTTATCTAATCATAATGAATACGGTGATAAAATTGAGGTTGCGGTTCATGGGGAAAATTTATTTGGATATAAAGGAAAATGGAATGTAGCTTTTCCACTTGAAAAAGTAGACGGGGTTATTCATGAGTTCTATCCAAAGGTGAAAACGAAAACAACCGATAAAGATTATGCAATAACAGTTGACAAAGTAACATTCTCACCTCTATCAACACGAATAGACTTAACGATTGATTATCCTGCTAAAATGGATGAAAACGATACGTGGCCATGGTTTGAATTCGCAGTAGTCGATGATAAAGGCCAAGTATATGATCGGCTAAAGCTACAAGCTGGTATGGCTGGAGATTACGGACACCATATGGTATTAGTACTGCCTCCAATGGATGAGATGCCTCATTCATTTATCATCAAGCCTGCTGAGATAAACAATAAAGGTTATAGGGAAGAAATAAAGGAATTAGAACTGGTCGTTCCTTTAAATAAGGAAAAATAACATTCTTAAGATTTACTCAGGGTTTGTGTAACAAGAAAATAGATCACACATCTTTTTGAAAGATGATATGAAATGAAGTTTCATTGTTCAGTTATAGAGCGCTATTTATTGAATAAAACTTAGATTTTTTAAAGAATTTAGTATAGTAAAGGAACCCCGTCCTAAATGTAGAACGGGGTTTTGCATGTTTGAGCGTTTAAAATGAAATAACTTTATTGTCTTTTTACAATTTACTCGTTATGGTGAGCAAGAAATTAAGCTCATTCTTCAAAATACCTGTCAGTAGCCGGTGTACTCTTTAATAAACTATAGTCTAACCTTCACCTCAGTCCCGTCCTTAGCTTTGACATCTACTAGCACCAGCCCCTTATAATTTTTCAGTTCCTGGACGATAGGCTTTAGCATTTCTTTGTCTATTTGTGGAATGGCAAGGTCCAATTTTTTTCTTTCGAAGTGCTCTTTTGTCCATTTGTTTGCTTGGTGCAGAACAAATTTTGAGGACAAAATGGAAATAACCATGTTTAACATAGCATATGGGATGGGGATGGTAAATCGAACGTCTTTTGCTTTCACTTTTACATGCATCATAAGCGAATCACTAATCAATGATAACCGAAACGGTATCCCCATTTGCTGATTTAATATCAACAATTTGGCCATCTAATTCATTTTCGATTGCTTCAATAATAAGATTTATGTCTATATCTTTAACGTATTTTTCCGATTGAGGAATACTCGCTGCGATGCTGTGTCCAGCCATTAATACTGCTCTGACAAGTTTTATAGGCAAATTGACCGTGACGTTATCATTTTCGGTTGATACCACACGAATTTTTAATGTTTTATCTAAATATTTAGTTGGTTTTTCAAAAAGCTTATTACCTGTTTCTTCTTTCTCTCTTAATACTTGAATCAATTCTGAGCCCTTATCTGCATCAATCTTTCCTTCTTGAACCATCGTTAACACTCTTGTAATTTCCTCTTTCATGATAAATTCCTCCTTATTCCTCTTTTAAGAGCTTAATCGCTTCTTCTGGTGTGATTTCGCCATTTTCCAGCATGGTGACAACTTTTTTCTCGTCTACTTCATTTTTCTTCTTCTGCTCATATCCTAGGGATGAAATGATGTCTGTCAGCTTGCCTCGAACCGTTGGATACGAAATCCCCAGTTCCTTTTCAACTTCTTTGATATTCCCTCTGCATGTTAAAAATACTTCCACAAAATGAAGCTGATCCTTTGATAAGGATGCCAGCTTAGATAATTCAAACTCGTTTTCAATCGTCGTATGACAATGAGAGCAATGCAGCTTTGTAATTTTCAATGTTTTACTGCAGACAGGACAATTTGTAATTACTTTATAAGCCATAATGACATTCCTTCCTTTTAGTTGATTTGATTATACAACAAGAAAATAAAAATATAAACAATAAAATCAAATTTTTTTATTAAAAAAATTAATAATGTTAATTTGTTGTTTAATATTATGAATTTACGTTTTGGTTTTTATTAGTAATAGTTGAAGCTGCAGACAATCCTCTTGGTGAAAATACTCAGTTACATAATGAGCACGATTACTTAGACTTTGAAATGCTGATTAATATTCCAACTGATGATGATTATTCAGCAGTCCAATTCCAATCCTCTATACTAAACTTTGCAAAGGCCCATATTTTAGTGAACACCAAACATTTCAAATCGTATATTTTTTCACTTATTAAAATGTTAAACTATTTAAAACTATAATTACTTTGGTAATATAATTTTTATTCAGAGAGAAGCTTACAAGTTTTTATTCAAAAAATGAAATGGGGGGAGAAAAATGAATCCTGCTGGTATTACATTATCTGAATTGCTTCGCCTTCCCGTTTTAAAAGAGGCTAAGGTGATTAGTGGGGAAAAGGGATTAAATCGAATGGTTAAATTCGTGGATATTATGGAAGTACCGGATGTCCAAGGGTGGCTGAGAGAAGGGGAGTTATTACTGACGACTGCTTACTCGATTCGTCATGATCCCACTTTACTGCCTAAATTAGTAGAAGAGCTGGCTAAGGCAAATGCAGCTGCATTAGCCATTAAACCGGAAAGATTTTTACATGATATGCCGATAGAAATGCTTCAAATGAGCAATAACTATCATTTGCCTATTATTCAGCTTCCAAACAATATTCCATATATGGATATTACGAATGCGGTTATGGAGCAGATTATTGATAAACAAGGCTCTCTTCTTCGCCGATCAGAAGAAATATACAAAAGATTGACGACTTTAGTATTAGAAAATCAAGGCATTCAAGCGGTTGCAGACAATGTGGCAGGATTATTAAAGTCCTCAATCTGGTTAGTAGATAAGACTGGAGAAACCATTGTTCAATCGCCATCAGATACAGCAGATAAACTCTCTAGTCATACGAAGTTTTGGAATATTACAGTAGATAAACAAATAGAAGGAAGGCTCTTTATAGAAAAGGAAGCATTAGATGAATTGGAGCTTATTTGTGTGGAGCAGGCAAGGCTAGTATTTTCTTTGGAATTAATGAGAAGAAAAACGGCACTGGAAACGGAGAAAAAAATCCGAGGGGATTTTATTGATGAACTGTTGAGTGGTCTTCCCCTATCTAAACAAGTCATTATCAATAAAGGCAGTCAATTAGGATTTAATTCAGAGGTCGATTGGGAAATTGCGGTTGTTGAGTCAGATAGCGAATCCATTTCCTTATTCATCGATAAAGTTACGAACCTCATTCATCTAGAGTCTCAAAAATTACGTGTGAAGTCGCATGTTCACAGGCAAGGGGATAAATACATTCTATTATTAGCTTCAAAAAGCCTTGATGCAGATCCAAAACATCAATCAAACCTGTCTTTTTGCTGGAATGAAATCCTTACTCCTTTTATGAATGACTGGAAAGGCATTCGTCTTGGCCTGGGTGGGAAAACACAACTATGGAACATCAATCGGAGTTATTTAGAAGCAAAAAAAGCACTCATGATTGGGGCCAGAATGAATTTGAATCCAAGGGTATTTACCTATGAGGAAATAGAAATATTGGATTTATTAATCGATGCATCTGAATATGTAGATATGGATGCCTATGTAGAGAAAAGGATTGGACATCTTTATAAATATGATCAAGAGAATGGGATGGATCTGCTGCCCACCTTATATCATTATTTAAGCACGGGCGGAAGTTTAATAGAAACAGCCAAACGATTATTTATACATCGAAATTCAGTTAAATATCGAATCGACCGAATTAAGCAGCTGTCTGATATTGATTTAGATAATCATCAAAAACGATTTGAGTATTACTATTGTATTGTGTATTACCTGTTAAAAAAGGATTAGTTGAATGGGGTCTATTGTGCGCAGAGCATAATAGTCTCCCATTTTTTTTATATCTGAGGGACATTGTTTAAAAATATAGACTTCATTAAAATTATAAATATTCAATGATTTGGATGAATTCAGAATTGTTTTTGGCGAATTTGTTAATGAGGGGAGAGCGAATGGATGATTGGTATTATCCGTGTTTTTACAACTGATGATCAAGAAATTCTTGAACAGCATGGAAATGTTATTACCAAAACCTATGAAGTTCCAACGGTAACAAAATGTATACCGGATCAGCCGTTAGGGATCTTTAATGATGAAACAGAAGAAGTGGCTATCCCTAAGATCGTAAAGCTGGGCAAGGAGCTTGAACAGCAAGGCTGCCATGTGATTGTGATCAGCTGTGCAGCTGACCCGGCTGTTGCTGAAATTCGAAAGGAAGTATCGATCCCAGTCATCGGGGCTGGCAGTTCAGCTGCCCTTGCCGCATTAGCAATTGGTGAACCCGTTGGTGTTATTGGAATAACAAATGAACCACCAGCAGTCATAGAAAGTCTTCTAGGTCCACTGTATACGGGTTATAAAAGACCAGAAGGGGTAAGGAATACAACTGATTTATTAAGCCCTGATGGCCGTAAAAAAGGGCTGGAAGCTGCTAAAACACTGATCAATCAGGGAGCAAAGGTCATATTGTTTGCATGTACTGGTTTTTCGACGATTGGATTAGCGAATGTTTTAAGAGAAGAATTAGGCGTCCCGATTATTGATGCAGTCGAAGCAGAGGGAATGTTTGCCGCAGCGCTCGATAAGCAATTGACAGCCTCCAATGGAAAATAATTGATTGCTAGGGTAGCCTTGCTGCTTTGAAAGAAGGTTGTTCGTTGAACAAATCCTATTTAATTCTCTTATTCTGTGTGTTTATTTGGGCAGGAAACTATCTGGCTCGTCAATTTTTATTAAAAGAATATACGCCATTATTTCTATCAGCCTTTAGTTTAACGGTTATTTCTCTTTTCTTTTGTTTTGTGGCATTCCTTGCGAAATCCTATGTTCGGCTTACACGGAATGAACTGTTACTTTTTTGCTTGGCAGGTTTAATAGGATTGGTCGCCAATCAAGTCTTTTTGTTTACTGGATTGAAGTATTCCTCAGCTACGAATGCTTCGTTAATTTTTAGCCTAGCTCCTTTAATTACAGCTGTACTAGCTGCTGTTTTTCTTAAAGAAAAGATAACCATGCAAATGATTCTTGGCAGTTTAATCGCTATCTTTGGAATCTATTTGGTTCTATCAGTGAGAGGACAATTTGCATTCAACATTGGGGATGTCCTTCTGTTTGGTGCAACAGCTACATTTTCATGCAATCTTATATTTGTCCGCTTGCTTTCTAAGCGTTTATCACCCTTTATCATTACGACCTACAGTTTTATGATCAGTGCGATTATATTTGATCCTTTTATATTATCGAGTACCACGATTGATTGGAGTCATTCCCTTTCTATATGGGCCTTTGCTGTCGCATCCGTTCTTATTGGACAAGGGCTTACGACCATTCTTTGGAATAAGGCAATGAATGATGTAGGTGCTGTAAAGGCTGCCGTTATTCTGAATTTACAGCCTTTAATGACGATGATGCTTGATTATTGGATTTACCAGAACGTCGTAACATTTCAGCAAATAGTTGGTGCTGTATTTGTTTTCACCGGAATTCTTATAAGTATTGTCCAGAAAAGACGTTTAGTAAAAAACAAACAAACTATACATTGTCTAAAACAAAAGAAGGAATGGAAAAGAAATTGAAAAAAGTAGATTAGAAAATGAACCAACATCTATCTTTATAGGGGGAATTTCGATGAATCTAGAAGAGAAGGAAAAAAAACATCCGCGTATTTTTGAGCCAGTTACTTTTATTTTGACGATTGTTACAGCCGTTTTCGGTGCAATCATTGGGATGCAGATTATTACTAGTCTCGGTGTAACACCGAATACTTCTATCATTGGTGCTCTTTTAGCGATGCTGATTGCTAGAATCCCGATGACTCTTTTTAAAAGATACAAATCGATGCACCGTCAAAACCTGGTTCAAACCTCTATTTCAGCAGCTACATTCGGTGCGGCTAATAGTTTATTAATTCCGATTGGGATTCCCTTCCTGATGGGGGCTCCAGAATTAATCGTTCCAATGTTAATCGGTGCAGCATTAGCGATGTTTGTCGATGCGGGCATCCTTTATAAAATATTTGACTCCAAGCTATTTCCTGCATCCGGAACATGGGCGCCTGGGGTTGCGACAGCAGAAGCCATTATAGCGGGAGATAAAGGCGGGAAGCGCGCTGGACTTCTTGGTCTTGGTACAGGAATCGGGATCATAGGTTCATTTCTCCATATTCCCATGTCAGCGTTTGGGGTTGCATTTATCGGGAACATTTGGGCGCTTTCCATGTTTGGGATTGGACTTTTGATACGCCAATACTCGGTACCCGTGTTTGGCATCGATGTAAATGCATTATATATCCCACATGGAATCATGGTTGGTGCGGGTATCGTCGCATTGGTTCAAGTTTCTATGCTGATTTTTTCAAAGCAAAAAACACCAAAGAATGCCAATAAAGAGGTGGCAGCAGCACTAGAAACAGCAGATGAAGCTGGCTTAACTCGTTCAATTAAAGAGGCACGAAGAACATTAGGAATAGGTTTTATCGTTTATGTTGTCATTGCTTTGATCATCGCTCTTACAGCTGGAATTATTACAGATATGTCTCCAGGCATGTTAATCGGATTCTTAGTATTCGCAGCTTTTGCAGCATTCGTCCATGAATTAATTGTCGGTATTGCAGCCATGCACTCCGGCTGGTTCCCTGCCTTTGCAGTAGCCTTCATTACACTCCTGATCGGGATGATGGTTGGTTTCCCGCCGCTAGCACTCGCTTTACTTGCAGGTTTTAGCGCAGCAACGGGCCCGGCATTTGCAGATATGGGCTATGACTTTAAAACAGGTCATATCCTGCGTGGAAATGGGCAAGACAGAGAATTTGAAATAAAGGGCAGAAAGCAGCAATACATTACTGCCATGATCGCATTTGGTGTAGCGCTTTTAACAGTAGTTGTCACGTACAAAGGCTATTTTGCACAGAACTTAGTCCCGCCAATTGATGCTGTGTATGTATCAACGATCGAAGCAGGGACATCGAAAGACGTAGCTATGCAGCTTCTCCTATGGGCGATCCCAGGTGCAATCATTCAATTGATCGGCGGACCGAGCCGTCAGTTAGGTGTCATGCTAGCGACAGGTCTATTAATTTTGACTCCTTATGCAGGCTTTGCAGTTTTAGCAGGGATTCTCATTCGCATCATCTGGAGAAAAGCGAAAGGAAAAGAAGCAGATACACCAATGAGTATTTTAGCAGCAGGGTTTATTGCGGGTGACGCATTGTATAGCTTCTTCAATTCCGTATTTAAAATGGGTAAGTGAGGAGAATTAAAATGGCAAACATTCAATTAGACAAAAAAATGGTAGAATATGCCGTCTATGGCGGTGCAGTCTTAGGAGGCGGAGGAGGAGGCTGGATTGAAGAAGGCCTCCAAATCGGCAGGCTTGCAGTTGATATTGGCCAGCCGGTCCTCCTTACAGCAGATGAGGTTCAGGATGAAGATTTGCTTGTAACCGTTTCACTAGTTGGGGCCCCCGCGGCAAAGGATGCCTATTTGAAACCGATTCATTATTCAAAAGCGCTTGAAATTCTTGCTCAAAAGATCGGAAAACCGATTCAAGGAATTATCACCAATGAAAATGGTGCAGGAACGACAGTGAATGGATGGTTCCAATCCGCGATAACAGGCATTCCAGTCGTGGATATCCCTTGCAATGGAAGAGCGCATCCAACTGGCTCAATGGGTTCGATGAATCTATCTGAGCAGGAGAAGTATGTTTCCCATCAAGCAGCTGTTGGCGGGAAGGGTTCCAACTATATGGAATTGAGCATTTCTGGATCACTGGACAAGGCATCAACCTTGATTCGTAAAGCTTCTGTTGAAGCTGGAGGTTTATTAGCGGTTGCGAGAAATCCAATTACTGCCGCTTATGCAAAGGCGAATGGTGCAGCAGGGGCCATCCAGCAGGCCATTGAGGTTGGACAAGCATTGCTAAGTCATACAGGTGAAGCTGCGATTGATGCGGTTGTGCAGAAGCTTGGAGGGAAAGTGGTAACAGAGGGGCTTGTAACCGATTTTACCCTTGAAACGACTGGAGGCTTTGATGTTGGAACGGTAACGATTAATGATGCCTTTGAAATGACCTTCTGGAATGAATATATGACGATTGAAAAAAATGGCGAGAGATTTGGCACGTTTCCAGACCTAATCATGACTCTGGATGCAAGAACTGCAGAACCAATTGTCTCAGCAGCCATCCAAAAAGGCCAGCAAATTGCCGTCATTTCCGTACCAAAGGAACATCTAATTTTGAGCAGCACGATGAGAAATGAAAAATTGATGAAGCCGGTAGAAGAAATCATTAAGAAATCGATTCTTGAATACAGTTTCTAAAATAGAAGGGATGAGGTTTTAAATGGTACTTAAGCAAACATTAACAGTGATGGAATCTCTAGAAAGTGCTTACGTAACTGGAGAAAAGGTGAAGGAATTATTCAGTCCGCATGAAAACGTTGAAGTAACGGTTCAGACTGTTACAGGTGAAAAGGGAAGCACGGATTTTGTTAAAGTTGTTATCCCAGGGTCAGAGGGGAAGAGTAAAGGTGGAAATGCACCGACAGTTGGTATTATAGGTCGTCTTGGAGGCATTG
The DNA here is from genome assembly GCF_001420595.1 of Cytobacillus solani. Classification (GTDB taxonomy): domain Bacteria; phylum Bacillota; class Bacilli; order Bacillales; family Cytobacillaceae; genus Cytobacillus; species Cytobacillus solani. Next base: position 939,659 of record NZ_LJIX01000006.1, read on the forward strand.
GTGCCCGCCCTAGCCGAATTGGTCTCGTGTCAGATGCAGACGGAGCTGTTGCAGCGGTCGCTTCAGCCCTGAAACTTGCTGATATGCAATCAAAAGGGGACACACTCCTTGGAGATGTATTGGTTACTACCCATATCTGTCCAGATGCGCCAACACTTCCGCATGATCCGGTTGATTTCATGGACTCACCGGTAGATATTTTAACCATGAATAAATATGAAGTACTGCCTGAAATGGAAGTCATTTTATCTATTGATACAACGAAAGGGAATCGTGTCGTCAATCATAAAGGAATTGCAATTTCTCCAACTGTAAAGGAAGGGTATATTCTGCGCGTAAGTGATGACCTGCTGAGAATTATGGAGATGACAACAGGTCAGCTGCCTGTTACATTCCCTATTACAACTCAAGACATTACTCCATATGGAAATGAACTCTATCATATTAATTCAATCCTGCAGCCTGCGGTAGCAACGGATTCTCCTGTTGTCGGGGTAGCCATTACAGCACAATCGATTGTTCCTGGGTGTGGCACAGGGGCAAGCCATGAAACAGACATTGCGGATGCCGTTCGTTTTGCGGTGGAAGTGGCAAAGGAAGCGACAAATGGAACATGCACATTTTACAGCAATGATGAATTTAATAGAATCACAGATTTATACGGTTCAATGAAAGTATTACAAACATTAGGGCAAAAAACTACTCAGCAATAAATAGAGGGGGGCGGTGCCCTCCTTTTTCTATTATAAAGGGGTGAAGGAAATGAAAAAGCTAGGAATGATCACCATCGGCCAGGCTCCACGTACAGATGTTGCACCTATTATTGAAAAATACTTGGATGGACGTGCCGAATTGGTGCAGGTAGGTGTTTTGGACGGAATGTCGAAGGAGTATATTGAGGAGAATTTGTACCCTGAGAAGGATGATTATGTATTAACCTCTCGTTTAGTAACAAATGAATCGGTAGTGATGTCTCGTGAAAAAATTAAACCTATTTTACAGGAGAAAATAACTTATCTCGAAAAGCAAGGCATTGAACAGATACTTCTTCTATGTACAGGCGTTTTTCCAGGACTGACAACTACATCATCGTATCTGATCGAACCTGATCATGTAATCCCGCCAACCGTAAAGGCGATGGTTGGAGACCGTCGGTTTGGGGTCATCGTCCCGCTTAGTGAACAAAAAGAAACACTGTATCCAAAATTTTCTCCCTTTGGCTTAGATCCTTTTTTCGCTGTAGCCTCTCCCTATCATCATGATCATACAGGCTATGCAGAAGCGGCAGAAAACCTAAAAAACAAAGTGGAAATTATTTTACTAGACTGTATGGGATACACGGAAGAGGCGCGTGAAATGATTGCAAAGGCAACGGGACTTCCTGTCATTTTATCCAATGCAATCATGGCAAAATTAACTTCAGAAATGATTTAGAAAAGGATGGTAGCAATGAAAGAACAATTGATTGAAACAAGCAAAAATGTACTATCGAAATGCCTCGGTCTAAAACAAGATGAACAGTTCCTTGTCGTGGCAGATGATGTCAAAAAGGAGCTCGCTGAATCCTTGTACGAAGCTGGAAAGCTGCTTGGGGCTGAATCCATGCTGATAGTCATGCAGGAAAGAGAAAGATCAGGAGAAGAACCGCCAGCTGCCGTTACAGCCGCCATGCTGCAGGCAGATGTTGCTGTATGCATAACAGAGCATTCCTTAACCCATACAGAAGCAAGGAAAAAAGCCGCTGCTTCAGGTACTCGCTTAGCGACGATGCCGGGTATTACAGAAGATATGTTTTTAGAGGGAGCGATTTCCGCTGATTATGCAGAAGTAAAAGTACTTACAGATCGTGTGACAGAAATTTTGACCGAAGGGGAATCAGTAAGAATTGAGAAGGATAGATACTCACTCTCATTCTCCATTTCGGGACGGGATGGCATTCCGAGTACGGGGATGTATTTACATGCTGGAGAGTCAGGAAACCTGCCATCTGGAGAAGCGTACATCGCTCCTATCGAGGGAACGGCAAATGGGCAAATCCTAATTGACGGCTCCATTGCAGGCATCGGCAAACTGCAATCACCAGTCCTTCTTTCTATTGAAAATGGACGGATTGTTGAGGCGAAGGGAGAGGAAGGGGCAAAGTTACTAGAGATATTAGGTGAAGGCGACGGCAGACTTCTAGGGGAATTTGGAATTGGTACAAATAACAAAGCCCGTATTACAGGTGTTGTGCTTGAGGATGAAAAGGTTTACGGAACAATTCATGTTGCCTTTGGCAGCAACAATACCTTTGGCGGAAACGTATCAGCGGGCGTGCACATAGATGGGGTAGTCAAACAGCCCGATGTTTATATAAACGAAGAACTGCTCATGGAAAAAGGAGTATTTAAAATCTAAGTGTAGTAAAGGGTGGATGTAACATATCTAATCCAATCAATGCTTCCAATCGATTAGAACTAGAAGAACTCCATTTGGCAAATGATTGTCTCAATCAAACAATTGAGACTCTTACTAGCCATGAATCTGTCAGGGGATTTCAATCAAAGCCTATTCCAGAAGGGGCTTTACAGGCCATTACAGCTTCTGCACGCAGTGCGCCCACATCATCCAATCTTCAAGCATACAGTATCATTATCGTCAAAAATGAACAACGGAAGAATCGATTAGCCACATTATCAGGCAATCAGCATTTTATTAGAGAAGCCCCTGTATATCTAGTATTTTGTGCTGATATTAATCGCTTAAAATATGTAACGGCTAAACAAGGCTATACATTTGCAGCTGAGACACTCGAGATGTTTCTGCTTTCTGCCGTTGATGCTTCATTGGCCTTACAAAATGCTTTAGTTGCCGCTGAATCCCTTGGACTAGGGTGTGTTCCTGTTGGTTCCATTAGGAATGATCCAAAAGCTGTGGCGAAGGAATTGAAACTGCCTGAAGGTGTTTTTGCAGTTGCTGGATTAGCCATAGGATTTGAACGAGAGGGTGTTAGAAGAGGGGTCAAGCCTCGGCTTCCAGAACAACTAACCGTTCATGATGAAATCTATTCTACAGAAAATAGAGATCACTATCTAAATGAATATGACCAAACGATGATTTCACGAAAAACGTATGACGGGCGCAGAGTTTCTTTAGCAGGAGAACCCGAAAAACATGGGGGGGATTACGGCTGGTGTGAGCACACAGCGCGGCGATGCACCCGCCCTGAAACAATTGCTGTTTCAGCAAGCCTAAGAGAAAATCTAAAACAAACCCTTGAAGAACTTGGATTTTCGATACGGTAAAGGGAGTGAGAATAGAATGGAAGTAATAGAAGCCGTTAAAACAAGGCGGAGTACCAGGTCCTTTGATCCGCGTGTATTGCCAACGGAAATAATGAAAGACATCGAAAATGCGATATTAAATAGTCCTTCTGGCAGTAATGCACAAGAATCTCATTTTGTGATCGTTCAGGATGAAAGACAAATAAAAAACATGAAACGGTTTGCCCCTGGATTATCAGGCAATCCTGCCGCGATCGTTGTCTTATGCTCCAATGCAAATGAGTCGTTCATTCGGGGCGGGAAGGATTCGGAAGAAGTGCTGCGTTTTGTGAATCTCGGGATAGCAGCAGCCTACATTCTTCTCACTGCCCATTCCGATGGGGTAGGAAACTGCCCTGTACGCTCCTTCCATAAGGAGTCTATTAAACGCATACTTGACCTGCCACCTGAAATAGAACCAGAGCTTCTTATAAGCTTAGGCTATGCTGATAGGCCGCCGCGCCCCAAAACGAGCAAGCATGTACAGGAGGTTATTTCTTTTGAACACTACGGAAAATACTAAGACTGCCCAGCTTTTACAAGAGGACCTTCTAGATTATGTTGCCTATACATTAACGAGCGCGAAAGGATTATATAGGGAGCCTCATAGCTACGGACCAATGCGGATGATCGATTCAATGGAAAAAGCGCTGCACCTGCTGAAAGAAGCAGGAATACAGGATGAGGCACTGGAGGAAGGCTTAGCAGCTGTAAGAAACGCAAGATGGAAAGCGATGACCGAGTCAGAAGAGTTTGGAAAGGCAATGGATGAATCGATTCTTAATCTTGTAGATATAACGGTAAATAAATAAGATTTCTTAAGGTGCATAGAACATAAATGGGGGAACATAACATTTCGACATGTTGTGTTCCCCTTTATTTGTATTTAAATATTATTTTTTGCTGGTTTTTGAAAAAGGTAAATTTTTACTAGTTCATTAGATTTGATCAACTAAATTCCTCTCTAGCATTTTCTCCCTCCAACATCGTTTCTTTAGTATAGGAGAAATTTCTGTGTTTCTTTTTCTATTATTCCTTTGAATTGAAAAAATAGGAGAACCGTCCCTGTTTTATCAACCTATTAATTTAGTAATTTTAAAAATAGAAATTTATTGTTGTAATTTTAAGAATATTATTTATAATAAAGTTGAGAGGTGATTCAGGTGTCAACTAATAATATATCTGAGGAAAAAGCACTAACCCCAAGAGGAATCGAAACACGTGAGAAGCTTTTAAGAGCAGCTGAAGAGGTCTTTGGTCAGAAGGGATATTTTGAGGCTTCCATTGTTAATATTTCACAGGAAGCCAAAGTTGCGCAGGGAACGTTTTATAATTATTTTCCTTCAAAAAAAGATATTTATGATGAGTTAATCCGGAGCTACAGCCGGGATTTGCGCATTGCGATTAAAGAAGGAATGGCAGGAAGCTCTTCTTTTGAGGAAGCACAGCGAAACGGCTTCTTCGCTTTCTTCAGCTGGGTAAAAAATCACCCCAATTTGTACAGCATTGTACAACAGGCTGTTGTAGTGGATCAGGAGCTATTCCGCTGGTATTATGGCAAGCTTGCCAATGGATTTTTAAAGAGTCTGTCACAAGGAATGGAGGCGGGTGAATTTAAGAATCTTGACCAGGAGACAGTCGCTTACTGTTTAATGTCTATTGGACAGTTCCTAGGAATGAGATGGGTGTATTGGGAAAAGAAAGAAGTTCCTGAAGAAGCATTTGATGCTGCGATGACTCTTATCTTCCAAGGGTTAAAAAAGTAAAGAGGGGGAGTTCGATGAAAGGGATTGCCTATTGGATTGAGAAATGGGCATACACACATCCAGATCGAACAGCAATTATTACAGATAACGAAAAAGTGTCGTATAAGCAGTTGGATAGAATGATAGATTCTGCTGCTAGAAAGATTCAGGAAAAGCTGAAAGGAAGAAATGGGGAGCGCATCGCAATATTGTCGCACAATCGGATGGAATACATTATCCTTTTATTTGCTATTGCTAAGGCAGAATGTGTAGCGATCCCGTTAAATATTCGGTTAAGCGCGAAGGAACTTATTTTCCAGCTCAATGATAGCGGCTCAAAAATCATCTATGCCGAAAAAGAAAATGCGGAGTTTGCAGCATCCCTTGTTGAGCAAAGTGAACTTGAAGATTTGGCGTTCATGGAGGATTTATGCCAGGGGACTCAAACTAGTGCTCCTTTTGAGTGTACGATTGATGAGGAAGCACCATACATTATCTGCTATACATCAGGGACAACTGGTAAGCCAAAAGGCGCTGTGCTGACACAAAGTAATATGTTCTGGAATGCCGTCAATAACAAGCTTGCTATCGATTTGACGTCAGAGGATCGCTGCATCGTGCTCCTTCCGTTGTTTCATATTGGGGGAATCGGGCTATTCGCGTTTCCATCCTTATTTTCAGGCGGAACGATCGTCATCCCCGGAAAGTTCGATCCGGAAAAAGCCCTCTTAATGATTGAAAAGTATAAGGTGACCGTGGTGATGGGAGTTCCGACCATCCATCACGCATTGCTCACGAGCCCAGCATTCAATTCCGCTGATTTGAGTACAGTCCGCTGGTTCTATAATGGTGGAGCACCATGTCCGAGAGAATTAATAGATGCCTATTTTGATAGAGGCTTCTTATTTGGCCAGGGATTTGGAATGACTGAAACGTCTCCTACTCTATTTATGCTATCAAAAGAGGACGCCCCAAGAAAGAGAGGCTCCATTGGAAAGCCTGTGTTATTTTCCGAATACAAGCTGATTGATTCGGAGGGGAAAGAGGTTGACAAGGGTGAAGTTGGCGAGTTAGCTGTTAGAGGGCCAAATATAATGAAAGAATATTGGAACCGGTCTGATGCCACTAAGGATGCACTGAAAGAAGGGTGGCTACTGACAGGAGATTTAGCGAAAACAGATGATGAAGGCTTCCTGTTTATCGTAGGCAGGAAAAAAGAAATGATCATTTCGGGTGGGGAAAATATTTATCCGCTCGAAGTGGAGCAGGTCATCAGCCAAATGGAAGGTGTAGATGAAGTTGCCGTAGTCGGAAAAGCGGATCCGCTTTGGGGTGAGGTGCCTGCAGCGTTTATTGTAAAGGGAAATGGAAGCGCTTTAGCCGAGGAAGACATCATTCAATACTGTCAAGGAAATCTGGCAAAATATAAAATTCCAAAGAAAGTTACATTTTTAAAGGAACTGCCAAAGAATGCCACCGGAAAAATTCAAAAAACAAAACTCATAGAAAGCAGGTGAAGTGGTGAATAGTTATAGTATCGGTCAGCAGGCCTCCTGCAGCAAAACGATAACAGAAACGGACTTTGTCCTGTTTGCAGGATTAAGCGGTGACTTTAATCCCATCCACATAGATGGGGAATATGCCAAAAAAACGAGGTTTAAGCAGCGAATTGCACATGGGCTTCTAACTTCAAGCTTATTATCGCAGCTGTTGGGTGTTCATCTTCCAGGAAAAGGGGCCATTTATGTCGAGCAAACCATCAGGTTTAAAGCACCCGTTTTTATAGGCGAAACGATTACCGCAAAAGGGACGGTTCAGGAAATTGACGAGGAAAGACGAATTCTGACGCTGCTAACACAGTGCTTTAATCAGGATGGGACACTTGTTTTGACGGGTACCGCTAAGATGATGGTGCCTGAGGATGGAGGGGTAATCTAATGGGAATTGGCATAGAAGCGACTGGTGTCTTTTTTCCTCCTGGCATAGAAACAGCTGCCGATCTGGCTGTGAAGACGGGCATACCCGAACAGGTGATTATTGAAAAGTTCGGTTTAGTCCAGAAGCATGTTGCAGATGAAAGCCTGCATGCATCTGATTTGGCCATTGCTGCAGGAAGGCAGGCGATCGAAGGGATTGACCCTCTAACTATCGATGTAGTGATTTACTTTGGAAGTCCTCATAAGGATTATTATGTCTGGTCGAGCGCGCCAAAAATTCAGCATGAATTGGGTGCGAAAAATGCCTATGCATTTGAAATCATGAATGTCAGCTCCTGTTTTCCGATTGCCTTAAAGGTAGCAAAGGACATGATTGCTTCCGATCAATCAATCCAAAACATCCTGCTTGTTGGGGGATGCAAAGAATCTCAAATCGTGGATTATGAGAACCCACGGTCACGGTTTATGTTTAACTTTGCGGATGGAGGCACGGCTGCACTAGTCACCAGGGATTCCTCCCAGAGCGAAATACTGGAAAGCGCCATCCTGACAGACGGGTCCTTTCATGATGATGTCAGAACACCGGCTGGAGGGTCGAAACATTTTGCCAGCCACGAAACAGTCGAAAAGAATCTTCATTATATTGATGTAAAAGATCCACAATCAATGAAAGAAAGACTGGATCCTGTATCTATCTCAAATTTTGACCATGTTATTCGCAAAGCACTTCATAAGAGCGGTTATACTCCTCAAGATATTAAACTTCTATTGCCACTGCATACAAAACGCTCAATGTTCAAAGAACTTTTACAATCATTAGAACTTCCTGAAGAAAATGCTATCTATCTTAATCACCATGGCCATATGTCTGCACTTGATCCATGCATTGGCCTTCACTTTGCACAGGAAAAGGGACTTCTGAATTCTGGCGATCTTACTGTAGCAGTCAGTGCTGGAACGGGGTACACATGGGCTGCGACTGTTGTGAAGTGGAAAGGAGAGAAACGATGAAAAGGATAAAGCGACTAGTACTTTTCCTCCTTCTATTTTCCCTTTGTAGCGGCGGGTTTGCAGAGGCATCCTATCGTTTCCAGCATGCTTGGGGAAATGAGACCGATCCTGCAAACGAGTTCCGGACGCCGGTAGCTCTGGCTAAGGATCGTTCAGGCAATATTTACATGGCTGATATGGGAAATCATCGAATTGTAAAAATGGATTCTTCCGGCAAAATACTGAAAACATTTGGCACGCTCGGTGATTCCCCTGGACAATTCAATATGCCATTTGGAATCGCTGTTGATCGCGAAGGGAACATTCTGGTTGCTGATACGGGAAACTATCGAATTCAAAAGTTCGATTCTCAATTCAACTATTTAAAAAGCTGGGGTACGAAGGGGGAAGGGGATAATCAATTTGGCTTTCCGAGAGAAATTGCGATAGACCAGCAGAATAATTATTACATCACGGATGAGTTTAATCATCGTATTCAAAAATATAATTCCGATGGCCAGTATCTTCTTACAATAGGTTCCTATGGAAAAGGCAACGGACAGATGGCACTCCCGCAAGGCATTGCCATAAACGATAAAGGCGAAGTTTATGTTGCTGATACTTACAATAATCGTATTCAAGTGTTTGATCCAAACGGCAGCTTCAAACGGAAAATAGGCGGTCTTGAACCTGGTTTAGGCTATTATCAGTTTTACCATCCAAGAGGAATTAACTTTGAGCCTAAGTCTGGAGCTTTATATGTAGCGGACACTTATAATAACCGAATAATGAAATTTGATAGTGCAGACAGGTTTCTCTACACAACGGGGATTTTTCCTAACTTAGTGTATCCGAACCAGATCCTGCCGGATGAGGATGGGGATTTATTCATAACGGATACAGGCAATAATCGCATTGAGGTTTACAAGGAGATTGGATTAAGCATCTCTTACAAAATGACAATTGGCTTAGGCAGATATGGGGACAAACAATATGCAGGGCCTTATGATGTTCAAAGCGATTCAAAGGGGAATGTGTTTGTATCAGATTCGTTTAATCATAGAATTTTGAAATATAATTCAAGCGGGAGTCTGGTAAGCAAATGGGGAAGCATGTTCGGTACTGGCGGGCCTTTTGGATATGGCAGCTATGCAGGCCAATTTTTCGTGCCGAGACAAATTGCTGTTGACCGTTATGACAATGTATATGTGGCTGACTCAGTGAATCATCGCATTCAAAAGTTCTCCAATTCAGGGACTTTTCTGGCAGCCTACGGTTCTTTAGGAACATTAAGCGGTTTTTTCCGTTTTCCAAGTGGAGTAGCAGTAGACAGCAAAGGCAATATTTTTGTATCAGACTCTGAAAATAATAGAATCCAAAAGTTCAATTCCTTTTTTGTATACATGAAAGAATGGGGCGGAAAAGGGACTGGCGATGGAAAATTTTCTCAGCCGATGCAGCTTGCGATCGATTCTAAAGACAATGTGTACGTTGTGGACCGAATTAACAATCGTGTTCAGAAATTCGATAACAATGGCCAGTTTATTGCTAAGTGGGGAACAAACAACGGAAGCGGCCACCTAGACCCGCTGGAGAATTGGGGTGAAGAACCGGGTGATTTGTTCTTGCCTACTGGAATTGCTATTGATGATCAAGACCGTGTTTATGTGACCGATACTTCAAATAACCGCATGAATGTCTACGATGAGAATGGGACGTTTATAGAACAATTTGGTTCTTTCAGCGGAGAAGACGGGCAGTTCTTCTCACCTCAGGGTCTTGATATAGACATCAATGGGAACATCATCATCGCAGACGGGCTTCTTCATAAAATACAGTTTTTCAATAAAGGTAATTAAAGATAGGGGGAATGGGAAGTGAAGTGTAAGTTGTATGGCTTTAAGTCTATATTAACGCTCTTCGTCGTACTCACTCTTTTATTCATCACTGGATGTTCCGGCGACAAGGCAAGTTCAGATGAAGAAACGATCAAAATCGGTGTCCTTGCTTCCTTAACCGGTCCGCTGGAGACGTACGGAAAGCAAACAGTAGCGGGATTTGAACTGGGGCTGGAGTATGCAACAGAAGGGTCGAATGAAGTAGCAGGCAAGAAGATTGAGTTTATCGTGGAAGATACCGAAACGAAACCAGATGTGGCGGTAAGAAAGGCGACTAAGCTGCTGGAAGAGGATGAGGTGGATTTCTTAGTTGGTTCATCAAGCTCAGGAGACACGCTGGCCGTATTGCCGCTGGCTGAAGAATACGAAAAAATCATGGTGGTGGAGCCTGCGGTTGCAGATAGCATCACCGGTCAGAACTGGAACAAGTACATTTTCAGGACAGGAAGAAACTCCTCACAGGATGCAGTTGCAGGTGCGGCAGCAATCGCTGAAAAGGATGTGAAAATCGCTACCTTCGCACAGGATAATGCCTATGGAAGAGAAGGAATCGCGGCTTTTAAAGAGGGAGCAGAAAAGCTTGGAGCCAAAATTGTGAATGAACAATATGCAGATCCAAATTCCACTGATTTCACAGCGAACATTCAAAGCATTATCAATGAAAAGCCTGATTATCTCTATATTGTTTGGGCAGGTTCCAATGCACCATGGAAGCAGTTAAAAGATATGCAGCTGGAGGAACAGGGAATCAAGATATCCACAGCCGCACAGGATATCGCTTCTTTAAAAACAATGGATTCTTTAATTGGCATGAGCGGCTTTTCTATTTACTATCATACGCTGCCTGATAATAAAATAAATGACTGGTTAGTGGAGCAGCACAAGAAAAAATTTGATGGGGAAATACCTGATCTGTTCACTGCAGGTGGGATGACGGCTGCCATTTCCATTGTGGAAGCTCTTAAGAAAACAGATGGCGACAAAGATGTAGATGGCTTAATCAGCACAATGGAGAATATGGAGTTCGAGACACCGAAAGGGACGATGAAATTCCGGGCAGAAGACCACCAGGCATTGCAGTCTCTGTACGCGGTAACCCTTGAGGAGCAGGAAGGCGTGGATCATCCAGTTCCTGTTCTAATCAGGGAATTGAATATGGAGGAAACAGAGCCACCGATCAGAAATGGGAAATAAAATTACAGAATAGTTAGATATAAATCACCAGGGAGGGATCGCCAAGATGGAAAATATTTTAGAAACGAAAGACCTATCCGTTTCCTTTGGTGAGCATGATGTCATTAAAGATGTGAACCTGGAAATAGAGCGCGGAAAATTGATCTCCATTATTGGTCCAAATGGGGCGGGTAAGACGACTCTCTTTAATTTGCTGAGCGGCCAGATTACCTCCACAAAAGGAGAGATTTATTTTAAGAACGAAAATGTAACAAAGCTTTCTGTACCATTACGGGCCAGAAGGGGCATTGGCCGCTCCTTCCAGCTCACAAATATTTTTCCTGAGCTGACTGTTCTTGAGAATATCAGGCTGGCCATCCAATCCTCAAGCAAAGATTACTACTCGATCTTTCCGAGGCTGTCTGCTTTGAGCCGGCAACAGGATGAAGCAAAAGCTTACATGAAAAAGTGTATGCTGAATGGCAAGGAACATGTGCTGGCCCAAGATCTAGCGCACGGGGAAAAAAGAAAACTGGAGCTGGCGATGCTGCTTGCTCTCAAAACCGAGCTGCTGCTTCTCGATGAACCAACAGCAGGCATCTCGATTGAAGAGATACCTGCCATTCTGGAAGTGATCGAGAACATTAAGAAGGACGGCATGTACACGATTGTATTAATCGAACATAAAATGGAGATGGTCATGCATCTGTCGGATATCCTTGTGGTTCTATTCAATGGCGAGCTCCTCGCCAGCGGCAACCCGCAGGAAATCATTAAGGATCAAAGAGTTCAGACGGCATACTTAGGAGGCTTGCATCGTGAGTCTATTAAAACTGGATAATCTGGAAACCTATTTAGGGCAATATCACATCCTGCAGGGAGTGTCGATGTCAGTTGAAGAAGGAAGCATCACTGTTCTGTTCGGCAGAAATGGAGCGGGCAAAACGACAACACTCCGCTCCATCATGGGCTTCAATCCATCCACCACTGGCTCTGTGCATTATAACAACCAGCGGATTAGCGGAATTTCTACCCATCTGATATCGAGAAAGGGAATCGGATATGTACCTGAAAATCAGGGGATATTCAGTGCCCTGACAGTGGAGGAAACGCTAAATCTAGCTAAGGCAAAGAGCAAGGGAGAAACGGAAGAGAAAATGGAATGGATGCTGGAGCTATTCCCGGATCTAAAGAAATTCTGGCGCAAAAAAAGCGGATTGCTTTCTGGCGGACAAAAGCAGATGCTTGCGATTGCCAGGGCGTATATCAATGGGGATGGATTGCTGCTGATTGATGAGCCAAGTAAAGGTCTGTCCCCGATAATGGTTGAAAAGCTGATGGAATCGATTCTAAAAATGAAGGAAAAAACGACGATTCTGCTTGTTGAACAAAACTTTCTGATGGCAAGCGAAATAGGTGATTATTTTTACATTATGGATGACGGAAAAATTGTCCATAAAGGCTTGATGCAGGACTTAAAAGAAGACAAGGCAACCTGCCAGAAATACTTGGGCATAGCGTAAGCAACGAAGGGGGGGCTGGAAATGGAAGTATTTATTAATTTATTGGTCAACGGGGTCTCAACAGGGCTGCTTATTTTCCTTCTGGCTGCTGGACTTACTTTAATCTTCGGACTGATGAGTGTATTGAATTTTGCCCATGGCGGACTATTCGTCTGGGGTGCTTTTTCAGGAGCATGGATTTATAAAGAGACAAACAGCTTCCTATTGGCGATTGTTGGTGCCATTGTAATCGGAATGGCATTAGGCTGGGTATTAGAGAGATTCCTTATCCGCCCTGTTTACGGAAATCATGTCAGGCAGCTGCTGATTACTTTAGGAGGAATGCTAGTATTATCAGAAAGCATCAAAATCTTCTGGGGACCGAATCCGATACGGGTAAACCTGCCTGGGTGGCTGGAGGGTAGTTATCAGTTTGATGGAATCATCATCATTAAATACCGCGTATTTGTAATCGTGGTTGGACTGCTTTTGTATCTGGCATTATGGCTGCTGCTCAGCAGGACCCAGATCGGACTTATGATCAGGGCTGGAGTTATGGATAAGGAAATGGTTCAGGCGCTTGGAATCAATGTAAAGGGACTTTTTACCTTCGTATTCCTGCTAGGCGCAGCACTGGCTGCTTTAGGAGGAGCCCTTTTGGCGCCGTATTCGGGAGTGGTCTTTGCGGAAATGGGCATGCAGTACGCTATATTGGCTTTTATTGTGGTGATCATAGGAGGAATGGGCAGCCTGCAGGGATCGGCACTCGCTTCTCTGATTGTAGGAGTTGCTGGAGCATTTATGGCATACTATATCCCTGATTTGTCACTCGCATTGAATATGCTTCTATTGGCCATCGTCTTACTTGTAAAACCAACAGGCCTGATGGGAGAAAAGGGGAGTGCCGTATGAGAGGTCTTTTTCATAAAGTCCCGCTATATTGGGGACTTGCGATTATGCTGTTTATGCTGCTGTTCCCGTTTGTTAACGACTCCCGTAGCATGCTGATTTTGTTAACGCAAATCTTCATCTTTGCTATCTTTGCGATGAGCTTTGATATCCTTTTAGGATATACAGGCATTGTGTCCTTTGGGCATTGTATGTTCTTTGGAATCGGTGCTTATAGTACAGCTATCATTTTTAATCATTTAGAAGCAACTCTGCTTAATTTTATGATCGGCTTGGCTATCGGGATCATCCTGTCTGCCTTGGTGAGCTATATCATTGGCTCATTATCCTTACGGCTCAAAAGCCATTTTTATGCGATGCTGACACTGGCCGTTTCACAACTGTTCCTAGTCCTGGCAGAGAAGTGGCGCGGTCTGACACACGGAGGAGACGGATTTACATTCAGTGTGCCTGATGTGTTCAAAGACCGTACTTCCTTCTATTATATAACGCTCATAAGTGTTGCAGTTGTATTCATCCTGCTGAAGCTATTCACGGAGTCATCTACTGGCAAGGTGTTAAAAGCCATCTCTCAAAATGAGTATCGTGCAGAGGCATTAGGGTATAAATCGCTTCATTATAAACTGATTGCGAGCGTAACGGCTGGAGTAGCAGCTTCCTTTAGCGGAGCGCTATATGCTGTGTCCCTAAGGTTCATCAATACAAATGTTTTTTCCATCGAAGTCACGCTGGATGCGCTCTTAATGACGATGATCGGAGGGCTAGGAACCCTGGCAGGTGCTATTGCAGGTGCGGGAATTATCGAGTTCCTCAGACATTATCTATCAGAGCTCGCGATGACTTACCCTATTTTTGAAAGATGGACGATTATTCTTGGGTTCTTGTATATTGTGGTTCTGCTTGTGTTTCCTTCTGGGCTGGCAGGATTTATAAAGAGAATCAATTTGAAAAATAAGAGGAAGATGAAGAAGAAAGGGGAATTGCAGAGAGTAGCTTAGTAAGCTCTATGTTGACTTTAAACAAAGGACCAAATGAGGGGGCGTTCTAGCTCCCCCTTTATTCATTTAGAAGTTTATTGCTGATTCATTTTACCTTCTAATTTTTTTGAAGCTTACTAATCTGCTCAGCGGTATCATTAGATTCTCTCCCTGCCTTATTAAATGGAAGAAAGCACCGGCGGGATTTTATCCAGAATGCGATCGACTTTCTTCATGATTGCTTCAAACGGCTGCTTATGGAAATCGAATTTCCATTTATAGATGGAATTAAACTTGCCGTATGTTTTCTTCGTGCGTTTCCCGCTTTGAACTTCCTCGAAGCAAATTTTTGCGATTTCCTCCCGAAGCCAGTTCAATTGATCCTGCGGAAGCTTATTATCCTCATTTAATCGTACTTTAAGTACGAACTCATCATAGTTGAATTCCCAATAAAATTTTACAGGATGTCCTAAAATATCTTTGTGCAGCGCACCATTGGTCCAGTTCATAACAGGATTATTCTGTCCGCTATAAATCTCCCATTCTTTTGATCTCTTTGATTTCATTTTTAAATGGTCATATAGATAATAGAAAAGCGGAAAGGGGGTTCTATAGCCTTTGTCTTTCCAGTATTCCATATTCCAAATATCTGGGGCAACGTCTAAATCAGCTAGAATGTCGATGCGTCTATTCTCCTCTTCAAATAGAGAATCGATCCACTGTTTATAGATGACATCTTCTATAGGAAGACCGTTAAATACTTCAATGATTTCAAACAGACGGAACAAATGGAATTGGTGAAGTTCAGGCACCTCGCAAACTTGAGAAGAACCAAATAACATGAGAATAAAGGTTGCATCCTCAGGCTGACAGTGGGTTGACTCAAAGAAATCATTCTTTGTTCCTTCCAATTGTGCACTATATGGCAGCGAGTCTACTTTCATTTCGATAACAATATATTTTGCTGGTTTTTGAAAAAGGTCAATTTTCACTACGAGATCAATCTTTCTTTTTCGCCCAAAAGAATACTCAGGGAAACACGAAATGGCTGAGATCTCATGGATTTGAAAGTTGATAGGGTTCTTCGTCATATTAAACATTCTTCTAAGAATTTTGTACTTTGTTTCTACTGATACATTCGTATTCTTGGAATCAAGCATCCATCTGATGACTCCTGTATGGATTTTTTCTAGCTGGTAGCCTATAAGACTAACAAAATTGTTATTCACTTTATGTACCTCCACTGAACGAATTCTTTCTTAATTAGTATAGTGCAATAGAACTATTCGCACAATTTGACAATCTGTTTATTTGATAGATTTTCCTTACTAAGTTATTAAGCATCCATAATAAAAATAAATGAAGCAATATATAATCACCTTGGATGAATTGCTAACTACAGGCTGTGCACCCATATGATATGATGAATAAAATAGGGTGGAACTGGAAAGGACGATAGCTGAAAAGCACATGATTGGAAAAAGGCCAGCATGAAGTTTTAAATCAATATAAAAGGGGGGACATCAAGATGATCCCAATAAAAATAGATTCCAATCGAATCAATGCTGAATTCCAAATGAGCCTGGAATCCACCGTTGATTGGTTTGATGATCATAAGGAATCGTTCTATACACTTGGCTGGTCCTATCTTAGGAATCAGGGGCAAATGGAAGAGCTTTTTTATCGTGTGATTTTAAAAATACATAAGGAACTGCCTCGATTTAAAAGAGAAACTTCATTAGATCGTTGGATAACTACTATTTTCATACATATGTGCAGAGAGCTTTCAGCCGAGAGTAGTTTACAAGCTTCAGAGGAAAGTGAGCAGCGGAAGGATGTTTTTCAAGCACTTGATCAATTAAAAGTGTCCGAAAAAGAAGCGATGGTTCTTACATATGTAATAGGAATCTCTTTGGAGGAATCCGCACATATTCTTGAAGTTTCAGTTGAAGAGATGAAAGCACGTTTGTTTTCTGGCATCCAGTCACTTCGTGAAAAGTCGGGATATGGATCACACTTTGATGGCTGCAAGGAATATCATCAGCTTTACATTGGTTATTTAGAAAGAACGCTCGATCGGCCGGAAAAGGTAGATTTCGAGATGCATGTTCATCATTGTCAAAACTGTCAGGAGGATTTGGCTACTTTTCAAGAGGTCATGTTAAACATGTTAGAGCTTACGGAAATGGTTGGAGATTTCCATATGCCATCAGGTTTCATGAAGAAGATTAAAGCTAAGCTGGCAGAAAAGGAAAAGCATAGACAACTGAGGGCAAGGAAACTTAAAAAAATTGGACTCGTATCTGCAAGTGTCATTGTCATGTTAATTTGTACTGGCTTTCTTACTGGATGGTTCTTCGATCTTTACTATTTATGGACGGAAGAAGATCAAGAGCTGCGCCAATACCTTCAGCATAATCTAGGTGAGAGGCTGAATCTGGAAGCGGAAAGTAATGGCGTGAAAATTACAATTAAAAGTGTGATTGCCGATGATATTCAGACGCTGCTTTTTTATGAAATTGAAGATACGAATGAAGACAATCAATATACGATGACATATCAAAATGGGGTTTGGATAGAGAACGAAAATGAGATCATGAACATTAACGCACATCCAAAATACTATCCCCCTGCTCAAAATAATAAAGAAAAGAACGTATATCAGGGTAAGATCAGTCTTCTGCCGCTCACAGCGGAAAATGGGACGATCAAACTGAAGGTTACAAGACTGCAGAAATTGATCCATGATCCCTCTAATCTTGTTAGTTATAGGGGGTACGTGGGAAGTGAATATGAAACAGGCGAGTGGAACTTTGAGATTCCTGTAACAAAACGTCCTTCCATCGAATATTCGCTGGATAAAGAAATAGAAATCGAGGGGATTCCGGTTCAATTTAATAAACTAACGATTGCTCCAACTACGACAATTTTGCACTATGATATTCATAATGTACAGCTAGAGAAGCGGTTAGAATCTGTTAACTTTGAGAGCCTTGAAGTGAACAAGAAGAAAGTAAAGACTGATCCATTTGGCAGCTCTTATGTAGATCCACAGCAAGGCATGAATGAGGATGGTCTTCAAGCACATTTCGACTCGCTATTTAAAGAAAAGGCAAAAGAAGTGAAGGTTCAATTTGGATCCATTTATTTAAGGATTGAAGACCATAAGACGATTGAAATTGATGCTTCAAAGGAAGAACCTCAATTGTTTGAATATGCAGGGAGTACAATCTCTATCGACAAGGTGGAGGTGGGAACCCCGAGCAAAGTGGTACTAAGTGATCATCAAATTAAGAATCGACAATATGATTCCTTTCATTTCCGTATTATAGCAGAGGATGAAATGGAAGTGAGTTCAATGGGAAATAGAACAGAAGCAGTGATCGTTGATAAAAGCGGGAAGGAATACGATATGAATCAACCACCTGTCCCATTTGTGGAACTGGAGTGGCCGCGCTTTTTCATTACAGTACAAAATATCGAGCTGTACGATAATAACTCTGGAGAAAAAGTAGTTCCTAAAAGGCTGGAGATTTATGGATATAATACAACGAAGTATGTGGATGATGTGGTGGAGATTTTGGTGGATTAATCTGTGTATGTTTTTCAATTATTTACAGGGAAATCGCCCCAATATTTTCTTTTAGGTTAGGGCAATGTCTCATAAGAAATGACTAATGGGGAACAAGACTTAAATTAAATAAAGATAAATAAATTAAGGACATTACATATTTTATATACTAATCTGTAATGTCCTTTCTTTTTCAACAATCGTGCCAGAATGATAAATAGTCCATATGAATGTTTTTTGCTTCGTATAATAATTATCTGATTTTCAAAATTATTTTCCCTTTCGCCCTTCCCTCCTCCGCATATTCCATCGCTTTTTGTGCATCTTCAAAAGGAAAAACTCTATCAATTACAGGCTTGATTTTACCAGCCTCAATAAGGTTTGCGATCATACGTAATTGATCTCCACTTGGCTTCATAAACAAAAACGTATATTGAACATTATGCTTTTTTTCAAGTGCAGTAAGTTTACTGCTTGCTGCTGAAAACAACAACGTTTTAAAAAATCCGGAACCATATTCTTTGCCGAAACGAGCATTCGGTAATCCCGAAACGGAAACAATTTTTCCTCCGCTTTTTATCACTTCGAATGATTTTTCGAGTGTCTCGCCCCCAAGTGTATCAAATACAGCATCATAGTTTTTCAGTATCTTATCAAATTTTTCTGTCTTGTAATTAATAATTTCATCAGCACCTAGGGATTTTACTAAATTCGTACCAGCAACACTTGCAGTCGTTGCAACAGTGGCACCCATTACTTTAGCCAGTTGTATAGCAAATGTACCGACACCACCAGCCCCAGCTTGAATTAAAATCTTTTGTCCCTTTTGTAATTGCATAATGTCTATTAAGGCTTGATAGGAGGTTAACCCAACCAGCGGGATCGATGCTGCTTCTTCAAAGCTCAAATTTTTCGGTTTTAAGGCGATGTCATCTTCATGAATAGCGATATATTCAGCAAAAGTCCCGATTTTACTTTTACGTGGACGTGCATATATTTCGTCGCCAACTTTAAAACGAGTCACTTTTGCGCCAACCTTTGTAACGACACCAGAAAAGTCATTCCCTAAGATAAGAGGCATTTTATATTTAACTAACAATTTCACTTTCCCATCGCGTATCTTAAAATCAATAGGATTCATACTAGCTGCATGAATTTCTGCTAGAACCTCATATTCACCAATTTCAGGTGTGGGCATTTCTGCCAAACGCAATGGAACTTTCCCATATTTATCAATAACCATTGCTTTCATTGCTTATCCCTCCAAAATTCCATCATTTGAATAAAAGTTCTGCAAGAAGTTATCAATATCCAACACAAGCGTTCTTAATAAACCTAATTCTGTACGTACATTAATATAGTAAAAGTTTTTTGTCCCTTCTTTACGCATTAAAATAATCCCGGCATCTCGCAAAATTTTAAGATGATGTGACACGGCAGGTCGAGAAAGATGTGTTTGCTCTGTGATTTCACCTACACGCAATCCTGTTTGACAATCCGTTCCCATTAAAACTAACAAGATCGCTTGACGTGTTTCATCACCAATCGCCAATAGTACTTTTTGACAATTAATAAAATCTTCTTTGATCATATTTAGTTGGTCCTGTTTATTCATTTAATGAATCCCTCCAATAATCAGTTGAATGGTTTAATTTAACGAACCATATCTTCGAATACTACAAAATACTATGGGGGTATTGGGTGCAATATTGAGAAAGCAAATCGAGACGAATCACTTCTTAGAAGTGGGATACTTGGAAGAAAGGAAGGACAGATTAAAGAAGGATAGCTAGCAAATTTTATTAATATGCTGACGAATTTGAAGAATTTAAAGGGGATCGAGATAGTATCTGTGGGAGGGGGATTTGTGAAAGGATGATCGCTTCGTTTAATAGGTATTGTTGTTGCAATCTATAATATAAAGGTAACATAAAAAGAAGTAACCGCTCTCTTTGCTCTCGGTTAGAGTGGTTGCTTAGTAGCCGTTTTAATACCTAAATGGATGGGAATTCTATGATAAAGAGGCTGTCCCAAAAGGGAGGATTCTTGAACAATTTAGTTTCTTCTATTAATCTCACTCCTGATAGGCTTTTTGTTCGATCATGAGCATGATTACACTCTATTCGTTGCCGCTGAACAAAAATTGCTTATTTGGAGGAATCAATAGACCTGATTGAGTTCAGTTTATTCAAAAATTACTCGTTTACGGGAACCAATGAGCTCGATTGAGTTCAATTTATCCAAAAATTACTCGTTTACGGGAACCAATGAGCTCGATTGAGTTCAGTTTATTCAAAAATAACCCGCTAACGGGAACCAATCAGCTCGATTGAGTTCAGTTTATCCAAAAATAACCCGCTAACGGGAATCAATAGACCCGATTGAGTTCAGTTTATCCAAAAATTACCCGCTAACGGGAATCAACAGACCCGATTGAGTTCAGTTTCTTCTAAAGTTACCCGCTAACGGGAATCAATAGACCCGATTGAGTTCAGTTTATCCAAAAATTACCCGCTAACGGGAACCAATGAGCTCGATTGAGTTCAATTTATCCAAAAATTACTCGTTAACGGGAACCAATGAGCTCGATTGAGTTCAGTTTATCCAAAAATTACTCGTTAACGGGAACCAATGAGCTCGATTGAGTTCAGTTTATTCAAAAATAACCCGCTAACGGGAACCAATGAGCTCGATTGAGTTAGGTTTATCCAAAAATTACTCGTTAACGGGAACCGATGAGCTCGATTGAGTTCAGTTTGAACTAAACTGGCCTTTTAATTGATTATTTCGTTCCGTATAACCATTATCAATATTGCTTTTTTATATGGTTTGGAACGAATTTCGCATTATAAAGTAAAGAAAATGGCAACCCCGCTGCACCAGCTGAAAAGCTTCTTTCACTCTTCTTTTTTGAAGAAATACTCATCCTCTTATAGTGGAAGACAAGTTCGAAGATATATTTCTCATGTCAAAGGAAAAGAAAGATGAGAAACAAAGGAAAAACTACTCAATCTCGAAATAATACAAATGAACTTCTTTCGGAAATCGGAATAATAGATTTATGCAATTTGAAGCGGATTTACTTTTTTCATAAATATCAATAAAACATGCCATTTAAAAAAAGGGGAGTCTGATGATTACTGTGAAGGCTTTTGCAAAGGAACTTGCAAAGGAAAATATCAAACTTAAAGTTAGCATAAAAAGTAGGAACTGCTTTCCTTGCCCTAGGTTAGAGTGGTTCCTTCATTTTTTAATAATCATTACATAGGAGCCACTCACTTTCCGACTTGCAGTTGCGCTGATCAGGTGTTCTAAGCACCTGATCTTTTTTATTCAGTAAGCAAGTGCCCCCCCTTTGTTCCTATTTTAAAGAAGGGAACTGACTCCCCACTGCAAGACCGCAGTTGGGATTTGTTATTTTGAATTTTATGAATATATTGACACTTAATTTAATAAACAATAATATATTGGTAATACCAAGGTGATTTTTGGTATGACCAAATGGAAGGAAGGTGAATAGAGTTTGAAGCTACGATCTTCAGAGTTAATTTGTAAAAAAGTCATCTCAGCCATTTTAGAGGGAGAATATAAAATCAATGAACCCCTGTTGCCAGAAAGGGAATTAGCGGTGAAATTTCAAGTTGGCAGACCAACAATAAGAGAAGCGCTCCAGCGTTTAGAACGGGATGGATGGATAGCTGCCCGTAAAGGAATGCCTGCCGTTGTAAACGATTATTGGTCCCATGGGAATCTAATGACAATCGTGGATATTCTGCAATGCTATGATGAAATTCCAAATGTATTTATTGAATACATGCTAGGTCTAAGAATTGCGATTACTCCGATCTATATGAAAGAGGCAGCAGTGCATAACCGGCTAAAGGTCCTTGCATTATTTGCTAAGCTTGATGAGCTTCAGGACGATGCGAAATCATATGCTGCTTTTGATTGGGCTCTACACCAAAATCTGGCTCAGCTCTCCCCAAATCCAATCTATCGCTTACTTATCAATAGCTTCGCAGAAATATATATTCCCATGGCCGAAAAATACTTTGGTGAACAAGATCACAGGATTGTCTCAAAACAATACTTTGATGATCTTGTTTCATCCCTATTGAAGGGGAATGTAGAAGGAACAGAACAGATTGCAAAAACGATGATGGAAAAAAGCTTATCGCTATGGAAGAAAAAAAGTGAAGGGGAGAAGGAGTCATGAAAAAGAAAGGGTTGTATCGAGATTATTTTCTTCATTTTGATATTCTTATTATGCTTGCCGTATTTGGCATAGCAACAACATTTGTACTCGTAAAAGGAATGACCTGGGTATACATGCTGTATTTTTTAATTGGATTAGTCTCTTATATGTTCACAGAATATTTAACACACCGCTATTTTTTTCACCTAAAAACACCCAAAGACCCCTTTTTCCTAAAATTATTGAAACGTCTCCATTATGATCATCATAAACATCCAAATGACTTGCATTTATTGTTCCTCCCTCTTTGGTACAGTGTTCCTAATTTACTTATTGCAGCTGGCATCTTCTATTTAATCGTCCAATCGGTGGTTGGAACCGTATCGTTTATTATCGGGACAGTCCTCATGCTTCTCATATACGAATGGAAGCATTATGTTGCTCATCGGCCAATAAAGCCGAAAACAAAGCTAGGCAATTGGGTGAAAAAGACGCACATCCTCCATCACTATAAAAATGAAAACTATTGGTATGGTGTTTCGACTCCATTTGTCGACGTATTATTTGGTACATTAAAGAACGAAAAAGAGGTAGAGACGAGTGAGACAGCAAAGGATTTAGAAAAGAGAGCATAATACTACACAATTTGTTCTTGAACAGTTTTGATTCCGATAAGCTGTTCGTCATTGTACTGTTATGTTCACTCAAACGATTTTGTACTGGATGCACTCGGGCGCTATCCTGAAAAAAAAGGATTAGCGCTCATTTTGTGACTTTGAAATAAAGTTGCACCGTATTCCCCCTCTGTATAGGGGTATCTCAAGCTTAGTAAAGAACCAGTGAATTCTAATGGACGAATAATGAAAAAAGGATATGTTAGTAGAAAAAAAGGTAAAAAAATAGCAGTTACCTATTTGCCGGAAAGTGGTTTTGTTATAGATCTAACATTGGCCGAGGATAGTAAAGGGACATTTAAAATATTGGGGAAGTAAAGACAATAGAGTTATTTGCATGTGTTTTCAGTAACAAAGACTTTTAGATTTCCTGCAAAATATTTGAGTAAAATAGGGTAATTGGTTATTTAAAGATTATTTTTTTTTGCAGGAAATTGGACTTGTATTTTAGAATGTAATAATGATGAAAATAATGTAAATAAGTATTTACTCAGAGAATAGGAGAGCGCATATATGTATGAACCGAAGATGAAAGAAACCGACAATAGTGTAATTGAATTTATTGAAAGTGTGGAAAATGAGAAGAAGAAGGCAGATGCCTATCAGTTAGTAGAAATTTTTGAAGAGGTAACTGGTTACGACGCAAAAATGTGGGGTCCTAGTATTATAGGCTTTGGTAGCTATCACTATAAGTATGAATCAGGGCATGAAGGGGATGCGCCTTTAGTGGGTTTTTCACCAAGAAAGGCGAAAATTAGTCTTTATTTGGCCTATGAAAGTGAGGAAAGAGAAAAATTATTAGAAAGCTTTGGTAAACACACTAAGAGTAAGGCTTGTATTTATGTTAATAAATTAGCTGATATCGATACCAATGTTTTAAAGGATTTAATTATACATACAGTAGAAACATATCAGAATCTTTATCCGAACGACTAAAGATATAGCCTGGCACGAAATAATTAAATTTATCGGAATTTTAATACAACTCACGATCTTGTTGGTTATAATAAAATTTGGAGTACATACTCCCAATAAAATCAGAGGAGCTGAAAAAAATGCAATGTATTCCTTATTTACAGTTGAACGGAAATGCAAGAGAGGCAATTGGATTTTACGAAAAGGTATTTCATGCAGAAAATTTAGGAGTTATTACATATGGTGAAATGCTTACTACCCCAGATTTTCCTTTCCCTGAGGATGCAAAAGACCTTGTTTCACACGCTACGATAAGGGTTGGAGAGTCAGTAATTATGTTTTCAGATACATTCCCAGGTCAACCAGCTCAAGAAGGAAATCTAGTGACCATTTGTGTCACGTTTGACAATGCAGACAAAGCTCGCCAAATTTTTGAAGCCTTACAGGATGGCGGACAAGTTGAAATGCCACTATCAGAAACGGGTTTTAGTCCTGCTTACGGGGTGATTAAAGATAAATTCGGTGTAACCTTCCAAATTTATACTGAAGGATATCAAGGTTAGTACATACGATAAAAGTAGAAAAACGGCTTTGTACGAATGACAAAGTCGTTTTTTAAGGGCTCTTTTTTCTCACAAAATTGACTGCAAACTATTAGAAAAAAGAAGGGAGCGGTAAAGCAAGAGAGTTTCGCCTACCTGAGCAAATCTGTCACATTTGAAGAGTGGCATTAGTGTTCGTTCAGGAAATGGTGCCAGCTCCCCGATGAGTTAAAGTGTTACCGAACTGGAGGTCTTGCACCAAAATTCTATGTTTTATGAGTTTTTTGTATATCGCTGATGCTTTTGGTTGGGTGATAGATCCGACCTTGGACGAGGGATTACTTCTTTTTTTCTTATTCCTTTCTATCATTTCAAGTCCCTATAATTATATTAGGACTTTCTTCAGTTAATTCATAAACATCTCCGAAAAATTCAGTCGGATCACCATCTACAATCCGTTTTTCCTCAGCTTTTGCGACTTTTTCGGTACTCGTATTATGTGCATAACCTACCCAGCCAGTATTTCCAAAGTTTGTACTTAAGAGTAAATGATAGAATTTATACATGTGTGCCCGGTATACTTCATAATATGGTAGATGTAGCAATGATAAGGGAGAGTATAATGTACACAATTGGTCAAGTAGCTAAATTTTTAGGTGTTTCTAGAGATACCTTAAAATTTTATGAAGAAAAGGAATTAGTAAAGCCTAAGCAAAATATTGAGAATGGGTATAGAAAATATAATCGTTTTGATATATATGATATAGCCACGGTAAATTTCTATAGAGAGATGGATATTGAAATAAAAAAAATCCAGGAAATAAGAAAAAGCAAGAGTGTAGAGGGAATAAAATTATTATTAGAAGAGAAAGAACAAGAGGTTTTAGCAGAAATAGAATATAAAAAGCTTCTTTTAAAAAAGCTTCAGATTGTAAAAGAAGATTGCGCAAAAATTAAACAATTCTTAGGAGAATACACAATAAAAGAAATGGAGCCTTTAGAAATAAAAGGAGAAATAGGGCATTTCAATGCGTTTGATGAATATGAAGCTCTTAAAGTGAACACGGACAGCTTGAAAAAAGCTGTTAATCTAACCTCTTTAAGAAGAGTCATAAGGTTTAATGATCAAGGTGTTCTAGAAGATAAGTTTATTATTGTAAGAAAAGTAGAAGACTATCATAGAGCAATTGAACGTGAAATTGTATCTCATCAAAAATGTCTGTATACCGTTATTGAAGATGGAAGATGGTCAACTGGTGGAAAAAATATTGACGATAACGTGGAGGCTAGTTTAAGAAAAGCAGCGATAGTAAATGGGTATGAGCTTTTGGGGCTAGTTTATATAAATCTATTACTTACCACTTATGAAGATGGACTCGAACGTGTATTTTTAGAAATGTATGCACCTATAAAGTGAAACTTCAATCAGTGGGGGTTTTCTTCCTCCCCCGCTGATTATAGTCACGCTGAGTCTGATTGATTTTTCTAAGAGCTGAAGCTCAAAGAAAATTCTTATTTCACGAATCAGGCTTTCACGGGCAGTTGATCTTCACCTGCCATCTTGGCTTTTGCTGAATTTTGAGGTGGGATTCTTACTGTTCTTTAATGCGGGATAAAATAATGCAGACATATATTGACCTGTGAGTAACCCCTAGGTATAAGCTGAAGGTATTCGTAAATATGAGTGTAATTATATTTACGAAATACTTAGTTTGAATCGGGGGCTTATACATGAATAGAGAAAAGAAACTAAATAAACCAGTAGCAAGCTTTATTCTGCTAACCAATATCATTTTTTGGCCACTTTTTCTTCTTGTAGGAGCCATAAGGATGTTAGGATTTCCTGCATGGGTCTTTGATATTATGCTCTGTATATCTGCTTGGTCCTCAACCTTTGCTTTTGGAGTGTTATTTAAAAGAATCTATCCTGGGCAGAGTTTTATACAATTTGTAAAAGATAAATTTAAGAATAAACTTAAATTTTCTGTGCTTTTTACGGTAAGTATGATACAAGTCTTCATATTTTTGCTGATTTTATTTTTCGTATCTAATAATAGTGAAGTGGACTCTATTTTTACTAAATCTTCATGGGGAATGCTAATCTATTTCTTTTTTAAAAATCTTCTGTCAGGGCCATTAGGAGAAGAACTAGGGTGGAGAGGATTCGCTCAAATTGAGCTTCAAAAAAAGTATTCGCCATTAAAAGCTGCGATAATCTTAGGTTTTTGGTGGGGGATGTGGCATTTGCCAATATGGTTTACTACAGGGTATACGGGCATTGATTTAATCAAATATATGCTATTCTTTATGATTTCAATCTTATCCACTACGATTATCATAGCGGCATTTTATAATTTAAATCAGAATTTAATCATCTCCATTGTCATCCACCAATCCTTTAATTTTTTTATTGGCATAATAAACGAAAACTTAGTCGATTTAATTATGTATAACGCATTTTTATATTTAGCAGCAGCTGTTCTACTCATCGTTATAAATCCAAAGAAAGTATTGTATGGAAAGGAAGATACAAATATTAATAATGGAAAGCATTATATGAGTTAGTGATAGTTTGTACAGCTATACACTTAAACAATTGGAAGCGTTAGTTGAACAAGGTTTAATAAAATTATCAAACTTTTTTATAAAGAAATGAATCGATTACATAAAATAAGAGCATGTTTTGATCAATCTTTTTCAAAACATGCTCTATATACTTGTCTTTATATCAAGGGCTTTTTAATTTGGCTTATATAATTAAGAACATTTTAGTTGAACAATATAGCGTTATTCAACAATTGGACCAAATTGTTGAATAACGTTGCACACAAAATGTGCTAAAATTAGGAAGCGATTGTGAATCAATGTCTTAAAGTAACGGGTTAAATAGTAGAAGAATAATAGGAGGGATACTTTGAAAACCTCATTATTGTGTTACTAATGTAAACCAAGCAAAGATAAGGATTCTAAAGAATGTAGTGAAAGCTAAAAAGTATGGATATAAGCCTTAAAAAAAAGATAAAAAATTAATGGTAGTGTAATCAAAGCATAAACTAACTTTTAAATAACAAAATGAGTTATTATAAAGATATTACAGAGGTGATAAAAATGTCGAAATTAAAATTCGCAATTGTAGGCTGCGGAAGAATTTCTTATAAGCATGTGGAAGCGTTAATAAATAACGAACCAGATGCGATATTAGTAGCTACATGTGATATCGTAGAAGAAAAAGCAATTGAAAGAAAAGATCAATATGAAAAGGCATTTCCAAATGCAAATGTGAAGATTTACACAGACTATATGAAAATGATAAAGAACGAAGACATTGATGTAGTTACGATTGCAACAGAAAGCGGTTACCATGCAAAGCATGCGATAGACTGCATGAATGATGGAGCACATGTATTGATTGAAAAGCCAATGGCCCTATCAGTAGAAGATGCTGATCATATGATCGCATTAGGAAGAGAGAAGTGCCTAAAGATTTGTGTATCTCACCAAAATAGATTCAATCCTCCAATTCAAAAGCTAAGAAGAGCGATCGAAGAAGGTCGTTTCGGAAGAATTATGAATGGAACAGCTCGAATTCTTTGGACTCGAGATAACAATTATTACAAGCAGGCTCCATGGCGTGGAACTTCTGAACTAGATGGCGGAACACTTATGAACCAGTGTATACATAACATTGACCTTCTTCAATGGATGATGGGTTCTGAGGTAGAACGTATTCATGCTGAAAGAGAAACCTTCCTACGAGACATCGAGATGGAGGACTTTGGTGCGATTTTAATCCGGTTTAAAAATGGATCGATCGGCATCATCGAAGGTAGTGCCGTTGTTTATCCGAAGAACTTAGAAGAAACATTAAGTATCTTCGGCGAAACCGGAACAGTAGTTATCGGTGGACTGGCTGTTAACGAAATTAAAACATGGCAGTTTGCAGATGAAAGAGACTATGACAAAGAGCAAGAAGAAATGGAAATTGAAAATGTTTATGGTAAAGGTCATACTCCGCTTTATAAAGATTTCATTGATGCTATTAACAACAACACTGAGCCTTTAATCAATGGTGAAGAAGGCAAAAAATCAATGGAAATTATCTTAAAAGCATATGATGTAAGTCCAAAATAATTAAAAATTTATGAGGGTCAATTTTGGCATTTAACGGAGGAAGAGTATCAAGAAAATTGAATACTTATGGTATTGACAGAATAATGTTTGTGAAAATTTGTATTTAACTAAACCAGCTAATAGTTTGTCAATATTTTTCAATAAAAACTTAAAATATCTCATGCTATACTAAAAATGTGCACGCCAAATAACCTTCCTTTAGTCTATTTTTGGAAGGTTTTGTTCTATTTGGTTTAATTTAGGTTATAATCTATATCTTGG
Source organism: Cytobacillus solani (assembly GCF_001420595.1). Classification (GTDB taxonomy): domain Bacteria; phylum Bacillota; class Bacilli; order Bacillales; family Cytobacillaceae; genus Cytobacillus; species Cytobacillus solani. The sequence goes on from NZ_LJIX01000006.1 coordinate 968,381, forward strand.
AAAGTCGTTTTGCTTTTTAAAAGGGCAAATATCCAGTGTAAGAGCTTATTTACACAAGCGATAACAGCTACTTTAAAAGGTTTTCCTTCTTCACGTTTTTTATCATAGAACTCTCGTAATTTCTTATTTCGAGGAATAATTTCATCGCTTGTTTTGCTCTTACGACAGTCACGAATCGCACAACGAACAGCCATATATAAGGCGTGACGAAGCCTACTGGAGCCTCTTTTCGTAATTCGGTTTTTGGTGGCTGTGAACTTACCAGATTCGAATACACTAGGATCAACTCCAGCGAAAGCTACGATCTTTTTAGGATCAGTAAAACGATCTATCTCCCCAATTTCTGAAATGATCGTTGCAGCGATCTTTTCACCGATACCTGGGATAGATTTGATAATATTATATTCTTCAACTTCTTTAGCGAGGGCATCTATCTCTGACTCTAACTTGGATAGGTGCTCTTTGTATTGAAGAATGATGTTAATATACATACCTAGACTCAAAATATGACTTTGATACAAAGTGTGCTAGGGCAGCACGGATATCTCAGAAGATATTCCATAATGATGATGACGTTTTATTCCTGGACTATCTAAAGAATCATTATGAAAATACATTAGGTGAAGGTTCTAGAAGTAAAATCTATTTTAAACGAGATAAAGAGAGAGACTATTCTATTATCTCCCTATTTCTTGGTTCTGGGATACGAGTTAATGAGTTAACAAACTTAAAACTGAAAGATTTAGATTTTGAAAGTAATCGAATATCGGTGATTAGAAAAGGTGATAAAAGTGATGTTGTACCAGTTACACCTGAGTCAATGATCGATGTAAGAGAATATCTGAATGTACGCTGTCAAAGGTACAATGCAACAGACGATGAAAATGAATTTGTATTTGTTACTAAGACACAAAATACCTCTACCCCACTATCAAATCGGACCGTAGAAACGTTAGTAAAAAAATATACTAAGGCATTTAAGTCTAATAAGTCAATGTCACCACACAAACTAAGGCATACCTACGCGACCAATCTCATGGCCCAAGAAAAAGATATTCATCTATTAATGTCTCAATTAGGTCATACCTCAACTACAACTGCAGCTTTATATGATAACCCAGAGCTTGATAAAGCACAGCATGCTGCAGCTAAAATGGGTAAAAGAAGAAAATAATAATCATTTGCCGTTTATTTTGAAGCGCTTCCATGGGAGCGGCTCCTATTTATTTTATAAATTTCTCGTTACCTTTCTTTTCTTTCTTATTTAAGGGGTAGCATCAGGAAAATGCGGATTTACAACGTTAAGGAAATTCCTATATTAAAAAGCCTAATTTCTCAATATTTATATTGAGAAATTAGGCTTTTTTCGTTGCTCCGTTTAAGCGCCCGATTGCTGAAACCGAGGTACCTCTTTAATTAATGGTAAAAACAACACGCGGTTTACCAGAAGCGTTATCCCAAATGCTCTCAACAGATGAAAGTGGTACAACATTTGTATTAACTTGTAGATTTTCCATCTTAACTGCCTCAAAAACATTTCTAATTGTATGAAGCAACTTAGGCATTGGTACACTTCCTAGACCACTACCCATTAATTGGATAGTGGAGGAACGAAGCACTGAGCTTGGCATTTCAATAATCTCTTGTCGACTAGACGCACCACAATTCACAAAACGTACTGAATGACCGTCATTAACAGACTGTTTATCACCAATCTTCGAGTATTCAATGGATGATTCCTTAAAAATAGAATTAGCATTCGAAATCGGATATTAAATCGTAAAGATTTTATACTTGATTTTTTATTATATGTAAATGTTCTCCCTGTTTTCGTTATCGAATTAACAGGCGAAATAGCATACCAATTAACAGGATAATAACAACTATTGTCACTCCGTTATTTTGGGAATAATTAAGGTTGTAATTTGATGTTTTATAAAGATTAATAAGTAATTTATGTTAAAATAGAGAGAAGCAAAATTGCTTCTGTTCTGTTAACATAGCAGGATAATTCAACAAGCAACTAGGGTTTTTGTCATAATAAAAAATCAGAAATATCTTTTAATTGTTAGTTATAATAAAATCAAATTAATATTTAGGGAGATTAGGATATGGCAGAAATAGAGTTAATGAAATATAACGAAGTTGATATTGTTGCTGATTTCATTTCAGAAATTAACAAAATTGAAGAATCAAATATAGGTTATTGCGGCAAAGATAGTTTGGAAATAGCTCATGCATTAAGGGAAGATATATCAGATATTCCATATAATAACAGCTTTTTGACTGTGTATGAGGAAGGTGAACTGATTGGTGTATTAGGATTTGATGCAGACCTGGAGAATAATAGTGCGGAAATTTGGGGACCATTTGTTAAGAAAAATAAATGGGACGTTGTTAATACATTGTGGAATAAAATGATTGGATTGCTACCTGATGAAATAAATTCAATTAGTATGTTTCCAAATAAACAAAACAAACAAGTCCTTCAACTTGCTAAAGACCTTTCATTTAATAGACATAGTGACCAAACTATATTGAAATTCAACCGGAATAGAATAACTGAATTAGATGCGGTTTCTATTTTAGAATTAAAGGAAGAGTATTTTACAGAAATGAAACAGCTGCATGATAAATATTTTCCTAATACTTATTATAGTGGTCAACAAATTATTAACCGACTAAATGAGGAAAGGAAAGTTTTTATAATAGTAGATAACAGTCAATTATGCGGCTATATTTATGTAGAAGCAGAACCAGCCTATGGAGAAGCAAGTATTGAATTTTTCGCTGTTAAAGAAAGTGAGAGAGGAAAAGGAATAGGAAGTAAATTATTAACTATTGCCCTAAAATGGCTCTTTACTATTGAAAGTATCAAATCTATTACTCTTTGTGTCAATTCAAGTAATCAGAATGCTATAAGTTTATATAAGAAAGTAGGATTTCAACATATACATGAATTATGTTTTTTTACTAGAAATGTATAAGAAAGTTAATCACACAGTAAATAGCACGCAAAAAAGCTCAGATTGCTCTAACTTGTCTTTTCAAGTAGGGCTTCTACAAATAAAGCCCATTGAATTCAAATGTTAATTAGATTGTTATTTTAGGTTTTCTCCACAATAACTACTGAACTACTTACATTGATATACTAGTTCTTTTTGTATGTGGTAATTTGTCGATGTACTTTAACAAGTTACTAAACGCTTTGCTCACTCCCCCCGAATACTTGTTTCCATAATGATAATAACCAATCTGTCCGCTTAATCGGAGCCAGAGCAGATTCATCCGCGCTGCCAGTGCAGCTTAAAGGATCGCCAGCTTCGCGAGCGCTCGCCTAACACAAAAAACGTACGGAACGACGGGAAGCCTCCCGTACTTCCGTACGTTTATCCATGATCCAGAAACCTTAATCTTTGGTTTGCTGTCATATTAACGATATTGACCATACATCGGATTAACTTTTTTACTAATTTGTTGACCTATTGCAATCAATAGTTTTGTGCCTAATTTGATCTGCAAGCATGGTCAAATCACTCTGTGAAATATTAAATAACATCATTTGAAATTGAAACGATTGATAGAACCCATACAGTTATTCTTAAGTTCACAAAAAAATTATTAGCTAAAGATGCAAATGAAGAGATTGATTCAATATATGCTATATAATGTTCGATCGGGTATACGTAATTCTTTTGTAAAGGCTGCAACATCAATATGGAATCTTACAAAGAATGAAGCAAGGAATATTTTTGTCTCTTTAACTTTTGTTACTTCAATTTTCAACATGACGTTTCTATAAAAATAAGGCTCACCGTTGTCTTTCTCGGTTTGAGTAGTTAAGTATTTAAAAAGAGATCGAAGAGCGGAAATTTTTCGATTTACGCTTTCTTTTTCAGGTTTCTTTGTTTCATTCTTGTTTACTTGAATGTCGCGTCGATTAAGATCCCTTATAAATGCTTTGGCATGTTCTAATTTTAAGTTTTCTAAAACTGAGTAGGGTACATCTTTGATTTCAATGCATTTAGCAATTTTCTTTTTAATTAACCATTCAAAAAAAAGTTTATAGTCTAATACATAATTATAGAGAGTAGAAGGGGAGCGGGTATCTAGCTTATCATCTACATATTCACAAACATATCAAACGGATTTCGGTCTGCGGCAGCTTTGAGTTGAATAGCTTTTTCATTTGCCCATCTGTATGAACGGCTTTTACATAATTGAGCGATTTTGTCAGCTAAGGTTTCAACACTTGCCTCTAATATATCTTCAGATGAGGGAAACTCTGAAAGAGTTAACAGTGATACTACTGAATATAAGTCGCCAAAAACCCCTCTATATTCAGGAAAGACCTGGTCCAGAATGGCTTGAAATTGTAGCTTTGTTTGGATTAATACCCCAGTTATATTCTCGTGCTGTCTGGTAAGATTTCGAAGGTTTAAAAGTTGAACTCCTCGCTTTTTATAAGGCTCTAAGTCCTCTTTATAAAACAGCTCGCAGAGATGGTAAGCATCAGCTGCATCTGTTTTTACTTTCCTGAGACTTGAACTTTTAGCCTTATAAGAAATCAATGGATTAACGATTATCAATAAATATCCACGGTCCTCCAAGTATTGAACAACTGAGGAATGATAGTGTCCTGTTGATTCTAAGATTATCGGTGGTTTCTGTCCTGTTGCTCTCTTAACTTCCTCCAAAAATTCTACAAGTAAACCAAGACCTTCAAGAGTATGAGAAACTTTAAAACTTTTTCGAAATGGTTTTCCTTTTCCCAAAAATGCTTGAACCTGACTTTCTCCCTTTGATACATCCAGACCAACGACTGGATTCATTTTCAAATCTCCTCCTAAACTAGTAAGTTGCCAGTAACCCCTAATTCCTCCATGCAGTATCACAGCTTCGCTTGTTATACGAGATCTAAGTCCCAACCAGCCTCAATCATGTTTCTACAAGTAGGGGGCGAACCGTTTAGTTGACGGGGTCGAAGCCCCACGAGCAGTTACGTTCTACCCTGGCTACTGATATAATAAGACCAATATAAATAAGGTCAACCAGAAAAATTTAGCATTCTGGCTAACCTTATAATACGAAGAAGCAGTTTGGTTAGGGAATAAAGTGCTATGTAAATAATTTTTAGTGATAGATCTTAAAGGAATTATAGAACTAGAATATGTTGATTAAAAAAGGTATTGTGTCAAAAGCAATATCTTTTTTTTATACTCGTTTTTTCATTCGCACTGCAATTTAGTTCTGTAGTATTGTCATTTATAAATAGTTATTCGGAAATTTTTCAAAAAATCATTTGACCTTCCCCCTTACTAAAGGGTTTATACTCTGATCAAATAAACAAAATGGAGGATTTAAGATGTTTAAAATAGGTGATTTTTCTATGTTAAGTAAAGTTCCCGTAAAAACGTTACGTTATTATGACCAAATTGAGCTATTAAAGCCCCAGAAAACGGATCGAGATACAGGTTATCGATATTATTCAGCAGAGCAGCTTCTTGAAGTAAATCGAATCTTTTTATACAAAGAATTAGGTTTTACCTTAAAACAAATAGCTCAGCTCCTTCATGAAGAAATTTCTTTAGAACAGATTCAGGGGATGTTTAAGCTGAAAGAGAGCGAAATTCAACAGTTGCTGGAGAAAGAACAAGAAAAATTAGTCCGTATTAAAGAACGTATGCAGTTAATCGGACGGGAAGGGAGTGCGGAAAGGGAGCAGGAGGTTATTATAAAAACAGTTGAAAGTGAGCGCCTCATTTCTTTTCATTCTTACGGATCAGTAGAAGAGATTCCCTTTCTCTTTCAAACCCTTAATCATTTGCTAGGAAAATATAGTCGAGATTTGATAACCGAACCTCAAATCGTGCTATGGAGAGAATCAGCTGAAAAAGAAAGTGATTTTGAATTTGAAGTGGGATATTCTGTCAAAGGTGAAATTGCATCTCTTCCAAAGGAGTTATATATACGTTCTTTGCCAGCTGAAACAACGATGGCTACGCTGCTATTTCGTTCAAAATCAACTTTTGCACAAACTGCTTGTATTGATTTGGCGACATGGATAGAAAAAAATGGCTATCGAGTAAAAGAAGATCAGCCGGGTAGAGAAATTTATTTACCATTGTCTGAAAACCAAGAAGATAGATTAATTGAAATTCAAATCCCGATTGAACTATGAAGTAGAATTCCCAATGAATTTGTGGTTCATTTCACAAATTCTAAATTAGGTAAACTGCATTTAATTTTTGGAAGAGAGTTTTACTGTTTGTTTATTTTGAAAAAAACATAATTGGTTGTCCGAAGGAGAAATGTTTCGATGAAAAATAAAACAGTCATCTATTTGCTTGCCCTAGCAGCCTTTTTAATAGGAACGATTGAATATATCATCACAGGTATCATTCAAATGGTAGCAACTGACTTAAGTGTATCTACATCTGTTGCTGGGTTATTGGTCACTTCATTCGCACTTTCAGCGGCTATTGGTGCACCTATTGTCATTGCCCTCACCATTAATTTTGACCGCAAAAAAATATTGTTATCGATGCTTATCATTTTCATTTTGAGTAATTTTATCACTTTTTTTAGTCATTCTTTTGAAATGGTTCTTTTCACACGAATTTTGCAAGGATTAAGTGGTGGGATTGCTATTGTCGTAGCAATGGCTGTTGCTACTCGCCTTGTTGAGAATGAAAAAAGAGGAAGTGCTATTGGGATCATTTTAATGGGTTTAAGTAGCTCCTTAGTCGTTGGAGTACCACTTGGCACATTTCTCAGTGAGATCATGGGGTGGAGGGGATTATTCGTATTAATTGGTTTGATAACAATTATTCCACTACTCGCTGTTTATAGGAGTGTTCCTGCTATTAAGGAACAAGAACCAGTTACGATTGGTATGCAATTATCCATATTAAAAGATAAAAGAATTGTGTTAGCAGTTGCAGTGACGTTATTTTATGTAGGCGGCTATTCCACATTATTCACCTATTTAACACCATTCTTACAAGCTTCAGCAAATCTCACAATTGCAGAAATTAGTGGTATTTTATTACTTGCGGGAATCTGTAGCTTCATCGGCTCTAGCATTGGAGGGATAGCTGCGGATAAAAAAGGTCCAAAGTTTACGATTTTCACTGGATTAATATTACAAATACTCATGTTGATTTTACTGGCACTAATCGGTGGAAATCTAGTTGGCATTATTGCCGTTATCATGATATGGATGATAGCTACGTGGAGTACCTCTCCAGCACAGCAACTATATTTAGTTACGCTGGTACCGAAATCTCCTGATATCGCCTTAAGTGTGAACACTTCATTTATTCAATTTGGATTCGCCCTAGGTTCGGGACTAGGAGGACTTGTGATAATGGACACATCTGTATTGAATCTTAGTTGGGTCAGTGCCGGCACTGTTGTTCTTGCTTTACTAATGACCTTAATGTTAGTTGCTTTTGAACGAATCTCTAGTAGTAAGACATTGATGGAAAAATGTTAGAAACGATCGTCTATTTATTTCAACTATTGGTTCGAATTTGAGTGGAATTAGTCGTTTACTTTTAGTACTTGCTTTCCTTTTTCTTAAGTAAAGTCAACAGAAAAAATACATTCTTGTGAAATGAAAAATAATGCACATGCATTAAGCGGTTTAAAAACGATCAACTAACGCACACACTTCTTTAACTAATGGCGCAAGTATTATAGAGAAAGCTGCCATTTTGGCAGCTTTTATTATTACACTAAGGGAGAGCATAATTGAATGAGAAGAAAGAAGGGAAAATGGAACATACATCCAAGAATTAATGCTCAAAATATAAATTCCATTGAATATAGGAGTAATACTGTTTGTTAAAGATATTGTTTTAAAATGGTATTTAGTTTTTCTTTTATGGAATCAACTAATTCGGAGGGGCTTTTAACCATAGCATCTTCACCATAATTGATAAAGAAATTGGAAAAAAAGGCAGTATCGCTTTTTAAGATAGTTCCTTTCAAAAAACCTGTCCCATCATTTCTTATAATCAACTCAATATTTGGCCATTTTGTTGATTTATATTTATCCACACCCTTATTTGTTAATTCCACATGTAATTGGTATGTTTCTTTATTTCTATTTATAAGAGAAAATCGGTTAGTTAAATAAATAGTTGATAAATTAATAGGTACAGTATTTACATCAAGTTCAATAGTTTTTATGCGATCACATCTGAATACACGATAATCCTTTCTTAAAAAACAATAAGATGGACAATACCACTTTCCTTCATTTGCATAAATACCAATAGGTTGAATACTTCTATACGTGATTTTTCCATTTACTTCATAGCCTACTATAACTATTTCTTGTTTGATTGATACCTCTAATAATTGTTTTATATAAGGAGTTTCTTCCTGTTGGTAAACAGACACAAAGTCAACTCGATTTTTCATCTTGTCTATCGTTTCCCTTATGTCTCCAGAAAGATTTAAATAAAATTTCTTGATAATAGATTCATATTCACTATCAAAAGGGAGGGAAATATAATGTCGTAATGCGTGAATTGCAAAAAATATAGAAATAGCCTCACCTTCATTAAAAGCAATTGGGGGCAGAATTCTTTCATTAAGTACTTGATACCCACCATATGGACCTGATTCAGAATATAGAGGGACGCCCATCTCACTTAATTCTTGTAAATCTCTCAATATGGTTCTTTTTGACACGCCGAATTCTTGTGCTAATTCTTTAACTTTAAATCTTTTTTTTCGATTAACCATCATGATCATTTCATTTAATCTTTTTGCTTTAGACATTCATGATAAACCTCCTAAAAACAAACATAACAGTGACAAAAGTTGTCACCATTATAATGTATAATCACAAATAGATAAAGGGGACATATGAAAAAGAAAAAAGCGTAAAAATAGTTGTATTTGAGAGTAAAATAACCCGGTTGAAATGAAAGATAAGTATTGGATTTACCAAAGATATGAGTATTTATACTACACAAAATCTAAAGGAGTTGTCATTCTATGACTGTACAATTGAGTTCATTTTTGATGATGAACGGAAATGCAAAAGAAGCCATTGAGTTTTATAAGGAAGTGCTGGATGCCAAGCTTTTATTTAGCCAAACATTCGGGGATGCACCGGAAGATCCCAAATCTCCTTTGACAGAAAATATGAAGGATTTGGTGGCACACTCAATATTAAATATCGGTGAGACCAATATCATGGTTGCTGACATGTTCCCTGGTATGCCTTATCGAAACGGGAACAACGTTAACATCTGTATATCGACCAATGAAATAGAGAAAACCACTAAGTTTTATGAATTGTTGAGCCAAGAAGGTCAAGTGGTGATGCCACTTCAACAAGTTCATTTTAGCCCAGCTTATGGAATGATAACAGACAAATTCGGTGTTACCTTTCAAATTTTCACAGCACTATCAGAAGATGCAGTAAAAAGAGGACATCAAAAGGATAGTTAAACGTTATGAATCTGTTTCACTCTTGAGAATTGTCAGATGGAAAAATTTCATAAAAGTAACATTTAAGAATAGAGGAGAGATAACATGTTAAATAAATTAAGTAATAGTATTTATTATTTATCTAATCAAGATGAACGAGTCCGACCAACATTAGGGTTGGTATGTGGAGACAAATACAGTCTGGTAATAGACTCAGGTAATTCTGTACAACATGCTAAGGATTTTTTACAGGAAATAGATAAACTAAACGTACCACCTATTAAATATGTGGTTATTACACATGCACATTGGGATCATATTTTAGGTATGAATGAATTTGATGCTATTGTTATAGTTAATAGTCAGACAAATAAAGTGATTAAAGAGTGGCAAGGCTATCTATACGATGATAGTTCTCTTCAAAAGTATGTGAATACTAATAAAATGACTTCTATGTGTAAGGAAATAATACAGTCTGAAATACCTAATAGAGAAAATTTTAAGTTGAACTCTCCAAATGTAATTTTTGAAAATTCATTAACTATTGATTTGGGAAATAAACTTTGCTTCCTTGAGAGGATCAGAAGCACTCATACTGATGACTCGACAATCATTTATATTCCTGATGAAAAAGTTATTTTCTTAGGTGATAGTGTTTATGGTACTAATACAAATTCTTTATTCCATTTCAAGCAATCATTGTTATTGCCCATGATAAAAGACATTCAAAAATATGATTCTGAATTTTTCTTGCTGGGTCATGAATCTATCTATAACAAAGATGAAATGAATATGTATTGGAAAGAGTTGACAACAGCAAGTCAAGCTACAAAATCCACATCACTAGAAAGTGCTATAGAATGTTTTAAGGTAGATAATAAGAGAGACCCAAATGATAATGAATTATTCTTCATAAAAGGATTTGTGAATGATCATATTATTCGATCACAATAGTTCAATAGATTTATCATCACAATTATGTGAAGCCAACTCTTTAAAAACGAGTTGGCTTTTTAATGAGTTGCAGGCCATTTTTTCCGTATCACATGATCTGATGGTTTGACAGAAAAAAAATAAAATTATAATGGTCTTAGCAACTATAAGCGTGACTACTATAAGTGAAGAATCAAGTTTTATCTGCTATAGATAAGAGTATAATATTACAATATTGATTGGCTGTTGTACGAACGGGTGCTTTAGTTGAAGAAACATAAGGGATTTTGTTGTGGTAAAAATTTTGATGTTGTTGTAGTAATTGAAGTCATATGTTGTACAAAAAGGATAATAGTACAAATATGAAAATAGTACAATCCCTCCCAAAATCACTAGCATATTAATGTGAAAATTATGAAGCTGATATGCTTACTGTTGTCCTCCACAGTCTTCAAAACTGCTTGATACCTGCGTGGCAGGTCTGGTGGGGTGGATTCCCACACAGTCCCGCCAATATGGTAAGCCGCTTTTATCAACGGGCTTTCGATAATTTCTTGCCATTTTTAGGTGGGTGGATTTGTTTACTATTTTTTTGAGCAAAGACTAAATCCAAATCATGATATTCAATGCCTAGTAAAAGCTTGTTTCTAATTGTAGTTTATAGATTTTTTTCAATTCTTTTGTTAGAGAAGTAGTGATTGTTTTTGATAAAACTGTCCAGGCATCTTAATTATCTTTGAATATATAATTTTATAGATAATTGAGAAAGGATGATAAAATGAAACATTATATTATTCCTCCTTCCTGGCCTCAATCCTCTAATTCAAAGTTTAGAGGATGCTGTCCACTGTTTCCGATTCCAAAATCGCACGGACAAATGTGCAATTGTCCTCCTGGACCAGAAGGACCACAGGGACCAGAAGGACCACAAGGACCAGAAGGACCACAAGGACCACAAGGACCACAAGGACCACAAGGACCAGAAGGACCACAAGGACCAGAAGGACCACAAGGACCACAGGGACCAGAAGGACCACAGGGACCACAAGGACCTGGATTAACTGGTTTTCAAATAGTATCAGAATGTGTAACTTCACAAGCTGGTGTCGCGACCTTTACAATTACCTGTCCACCTAGTAATATTGCGATCTCTGCTGGGTTTTCTATTACTGGCGGTAATCAAGTTAGACTTACTCAAATGCAACCGGTTGGTTCTTCCCCTAATCAATGGATTTTTCGAGCAGAAGGTCAAGGTAATCAACAGTTTACACTGTGCGGTTATATTATTTGTTCACAAATCGTATAATTGAGCTGCCAAATAACCTTCCACTATCTTATTATTGGAAGATTTTGTTGTTTATATTAATTCAGATGCAACAGCAAGAAAACTGTATTTAGAGATTAAGTTGGATTATCTAAAAATGTCTTCCACAAGAGTAAATGAATATACTGATTTCAAGGGGAATTTTGTTAAAAGTATTTTTAGAAAAAGAAAAAGTTGAAAATTCGAATTTTTACTAACAGGTACTTTAGCAGAACAAGACCATCATTCGATGGTCTATTTATATGTACAGAACAATCAAATAGATTTAGGCGATCCAGTGTGAAATGTTTAAAACGACAAAAAACTTGGAAGTAAGCAAATTATCAATTGGTATTCTACAGATTTCTTTTGAAGTGGTTTCAGCTGAAGTTACAAAATAAAAAATGGAAAAGTTCGCAAAACTATATAATAATCCAATTATTATGGAAATATTAATAGTGTGAAGCTTATAATTGAACTAGGTGATTAAAAGTGACTATACAAAATAAAAAGATAATTGATATCTGTGATAACCGCAGACTATTCAATAATAATTCACGTAACAGTACTCCAAGCGTAATCTTCATAGCAGGGTTAGGCGATAGCTATGAGACATGGAAAAAAGTCCAAGACCGAATATCGCAAAAAACATCAACCTTGTCCTATAACAGGGCGGGTATTGGCAGGAGTCAAGTCGCATCCGTCCCGACGACTTGCTATGATCTAGTCGAGGAGCTCAACGAATTGTTGCTAGCACTTGAAGTGGAGAAACCCTATATATTGGTGGGACATTCTTTTGGTGGTTTGGTCGCCAGATTATATGCCAGCCTTTATCCACTGAACATCTGTGGTATGGTTTTGGTTGACGCTGCACCGGAATATAAAGAACTTGCCTATGAAAAGGTTCTACCAGAAAATCTGATTGCAGGAAATAGGGAATATTACGAGAATCCTATGTTGAATAGTGAGAAGATTGATAAAATACAAAGCTATAAGCAAATCGTTGATCATTCAAAGCAAAACAACCTCCCTCTCTCAATTATTACAAGAGGTTTGCCTGACAATGATGAAGAGGGATGGCCATCTCAAGAAATACTGGAAATTGAGCAAAGACTCCAAGCAGAATTCCAATGGCTGTCAACGTCAAGCAAGTACAGAATTGCTAGTCGAAGTGGACATTATATTCATCATGATGAGCCAGAAATTGTTATAGAGGAGATTATGTTAATGTTGATGGAGATGGGAAAATAAGCGACATTGCTTTTAAAATTTTTTTGGTATCAAGTCTAAGATTGAATGAATATATTTCATATGTGAAGTATTTCACTTAAACTAACGGGTGCGTTAGTTTATTAAGTGATTTTATGAGAGCGGTCAGAATATAGTTATTCCATTAAAGGGCGCTTTCCTGTAACTGAACTGCACCCCAAATGTTAGACACGAATCTAACACTTAGAGGTTCCTTTTTTATGGCAAGAGTTTCTCTTGAACAAAAATTAGATACCATTTTTCGTTGAAGTTATTATACGAACGAAGCAGTTTAGTGGTGGAATGGTCTTTAGCTTTTAATCAACAATCGAGCCAGATTGTGGGACAAGTTGTAGAGAAAATGTTGGTTTGAAATAAAGTTTAACTGTTTATAAAAGAGTCGCACCATTTTGAAAAAATTTTAAATGTTTATAAAATAAAGATGACTCGCAATGATCAACATTCTTATGAAAATTTGATAACTAATTTTTAAAAAAGGGCTCTCCTTTGATCAATCTTTGTCAAACGGAGTTCTTTTTCCTGCTGTTATATCAAAGTCGTGCTGCATTTTTAGTTCATCTTTATTCACTCTAACAGCTACATACCAGTCTCTTTTCCTATATGTGGAATACTTTACCAAACATTTGGTTGTCCTGTATAATCGATAACAGTGTGTCATTAAAGGAGGAATACATATGAAAAGGTTAGCTGTATTTTGTGGATCGAGTAATGGGGCATCCGACATTTACATAGAGGAAGCAAAAGCGCTAGGAATAGAGCTTGCGAAGCGTAGGATTGGCCTTGTATACGGAGGAGCCAGTGTAGGTGTCATGGGAGCGGTGGCCGATGCCGCTTTAGAAGCAGGCGGACATGTGATCGGGGTAATGCCAAGCTTTTTGGATGAAAGAGAAATATCCCACAAAAACTTGTCCAAGCTGATTGTTGTAGAATCTATGCATGAAAGAAAGGCCAAGATGGCGGACCTGGCAGACGGCTTTATTGCTTTACCCGGTGGGCCAGGAACGTTAGAAGAGTTTTTTGAAATCTTTACATGGGCACAGTTAGGACTGCATAAGAAGCCGTGCGGACTGTTAAACATTAATAATTATTTCAATCCGCTGATCAAATTATTTGATCATATGACAAATGAACAGTTTCTACAGGAAAAGTATCGTTCGATGGCCCTTGTCGATACGAAATCTACAGGCTTGCTTGATCAATTTGCTACCTATCAACCACCCTCAGTCAAAACGTATATTAGAAACAAGTCTCAAACCTGATTGAAAATAGCATCAATAAAAATAAGCGGGAACATGGAGGAGCACTAATGGAAAAAGAAAAATTACCGAAGGTTGGCGTTGGAGCGGTTATATTGGATGAGAATAACAGAATCTTACTGGTCTTGCGTAAAAAGGCGCCAGAAGCGGGCTGCTGGAGTCTGCCTGGAGGTAAGGTTGATTATATGGAAGCGATAGAAGATGCGGTAAGACGTGAAATTAAAGAAGAGCTTGGAATTGATATTGAGATTTCACGACTGTTATGTGTAACGAATCATATCATTCAAGCAGAAGATATTCATTATGTCGCTCCTACTTTTATCGTGCGTATTACAAATGGACAAGTGAAAAATAAGGAGCCTCATGCTTTAGAAAAAGTGCAGTGGTTCCCGATTGACGAGATGCCAGATAACATCACCATTACAACGGATCACGCGCTTAAACAATTACGATAATCGTTTAAGGAGAGGGGAAATAGAGTTACGTTATGGACTTGAATTGGAGTCGGTATTTATAAAAAAGATTGTTCAAAAATCCAGTATTGCTGAATTTTTTGTTCCGTAATCGCAGATTGTGGAATAAGGAAGGAGTTAAAAAGTTATTTTTGAAATTGTAAGTTATTCCATAAAAGAGACAGTTAGATGATGAAGGAATATTAATGATAATGTGGAATAAAGAATGTTAAGCACTATGATAAGAGGGAAATTAATGCGTAGTATCATTATTCTTTTGCTAGGGATTATTGGACTGCTATTAACTGGTTGTTCAAATGAAACAGGTAGTACCGATTCATAATAAAAAATTACAAAGGAAAACGCTGGTGTTTTAACTTCAACCGCGTTTTCTATTTTTGTGCTTGTTAAAATATGTAATTTAAAACACGATAGTTCATATATTAATTAATAGACAAGTATGGAGGGATAGTTTTGAATAAAATTGTGATTCTGTCTATCGTATTGCTTGTAATTATTATAATAATTATCTGTTTTTACTTTATTTCAAGACACAAACAACAGGCTATACAAGTATTTACGTTTGAGAGTTTTATTAATGCCCATCATTTGAATGCTGAAAGTCAGAATAAAAGCATAATTGATTCTATAAATGATTTTTTCGACGATGGCGATAATGATGGAGACATTGACGGTTTTAACAACGGGGATAGCGATGGTGGAGGGGATGATTGTGGAGATTAGTTTTCCCCTCACAATCGTCAAAGCAATTTCATTATTGAAATAAATGATCTTTCATAATGTTAGCCTTTTCCGATGATATAGACGTAGAAATAGCAAATTAAACAATAAAATTCTATAAAAGTCTTTGGGATTTCAATCTAAGACAGAACTTAAAAAGAAATTTCCAATATAGTGCCTTCTTGAACTTAAGGGTACTTTAGTTCAAGAAGTATTAATTGATTTTAAGATTGAGTTCATATTTTAGTTATTCCATTAAAGTGCGCTTTTCTGAAATCAGGAAAGTGTCTTTTTTCATGAAAAGGGCATTTAATGGAGGAAGAATTTTAAGAAAAATTGAATGCATTTTTGTATAGTGTTTATAAATGATTCCACTTAAAATGCAGGTTTGTTGAACTTTAAATTAGTTCATTAATGTAGGTTTTGATACAAATTGGAAAACAACACGATTCGGACATTCGGGTTAATGATTGTTTTGGTTAATAGTTATTTGAGTTGGGGATTCTAGCTGTAAAGATCTGTGGGAGTGACAATCATGAAAAAAATGCTTGTTATAGTTACAATTTAATTAGTGTTTGCCATACATAATGTGGTTAGTGCAAAAACTCTAGAGCAAAAGGAAATTAAATCGTATGCAGAAAATTGGTATGTTACACCAGAAGATATTATTCGGGATATAATATTTCCAGCAATTGATAAAAGGGTAATAAAAGAATATGGAGGAAAAGAAGCTTCTGGCTTTGGCTGGCAGCAACGGAGGGTTGAGAATATTGTTTATAACAACAATCATTCTTATGATATTTCCTTAAGAATTCAAGTTCCTGACAGTAACAATAAACCATTTGAATATGCAGAAGACTTCGTTAAAGTAAGAGTATCTCCATCTTGTGATAGTCCAAAGATTGGATGTAATCAAGGTAGAAGTTTTAGAGTGCAAACATATATCAGAATAAGTAAGGGAAAGGGTATTACCTTTAAAATTGGTAATACCTCTTTTTAATGGACCTTGTTCAATTAAAGGCGCTTTTCCAGAACACGAAAGGCTTCTTTTTTTGATGTAACAGTTAGATCTGCTCTTCAATCGTTTTGTTGGGTGCGAAACCCAAGAAACTGTAATCATCGTTTATAAATATGAGCGTTGAGCTGGCCATGAACCTTGTAGTTTACGAAGTTGTACAATTTGTCCTGTATGATAAGCATCGTGCAAAAGGATATTCAGATATTGTTGCCAAACTGGTAGAGAAGGACTTAGTTGATCCAGTTCTGCTTCATGAAGGGATGTTAATGAAGATTGCAAGGAATCATGTACTTGAAGCGTTCGCTTCACTGTTTCTTGCCAAGCATCTTCATCATTAGCTTCACCTTGCACAAACGTGTCATCATTATTTTGTGGAGCAACAAATGTGTCATCTTGTAGTAAGCGGGAGAGTAAGCGCTCTTTAAAGGTTAGTAAATGGTTTGCATTTTCCCAAATTGTATTACCCGCCTTTCCTTCTGGTTGCCAACATGCTTGTGCAGCGGTAAGATTTTTTAATGCTTCTGATATCATTCTTCTTCGTAAAAAACTTGCTTGACTACATTTTGTAAGATTTCTTTTTTACTCATTAGGATTGCCTCCTTGTTTGTAACTATCTAAATGAAATTCACTAGTTACGATCATTTTATTTAATATTCCGAAAAAAATACATAGGAGTGAAAATATACATGAATTTTATATCTCTGGAGCCTATACTTTAATCAACGATCTTCCGAAAAACCAGCTATTAGAGACACATCAGTTATTCCGTTAAAGAACCCGTTTATATAGGAACGTGTCTTTTTGATTTATCGGTCCATTTAGTTGAACAAGGAGTTAGAGGCTTTCAAATAGAATAGATAATAAGCTCTAAGAGACTTTTTTTCTATTGATGAGTCATCCCCTCTTCTGGAGATGAGTAAAGTAAAAATAAATCAGAATGGTGTGAAAGAAGATGATAGTTGAAAATATAGCTGTAAAAAAGAGAAAACGAAAAATATTTGTTTATTCTATCTTTTTTTTAATAAGTATATTACTCTTGACCATTTTATTGTGGTATCAAGGCATCATTATTCCTAATGCTTCCAGTGCAAAACATTATCCTGTGAAAGGTGTAGATGTTTCATCTTATCAAGGTGAAATAGAATGGGCACAAATTCAGGAACAAGACTTAAAGTTTGCTTTTATTAAAGCCACAGAGGGGAGCACTTTTGTCGATAAATATTTTGAAAAGAATTGGAAAAGTGCAGAAAATACTACCTTACGGATTGGAGCCTACCACTTTTTTAGCTATGATAGTGAGGGCAAAACTCAAGCTCAGAATTATATTAAAACAGTGCCAATTAGTGAACAAGCATTACCACCAGTCATTGATGTTGAGTTTTATGGTGATAAAGAAAAAAATCCTCCTAATCGTAGTCAAGTAGAAAAAGAGCTTCATACAATGGTGAAAATGCTTGAAGAACATTATGGAAAACGTGTAATTCTTTACACTACACGAAAGGCTTATGATTTGTATATAAAAAATAGTTTTGAACAATGCGATATATGGATAAGGGATGTTTTTACCCAACCTTCGTTACCAGATAAACGAAAGTGGACATTTTGGCAGTACACAGACCGAGAACAATTAGATGGATATAGTGGAGAAGAAAAGTACATAGATGTAAATGTTTTTTATGGTAGTGAAAAGGAATTTATAGAGTACGGATATTAAAATTATTTAATTATATGTGTTATACCATAATCGGATGTTTTTCTGAAACAAGGAAAGCGTCTTTCTTAATGAAAAGGGCTTACGTTTTCCCATTTTTATGTTTTTATAAATCACAAGAAATATCAAAAGAAAGAAATAGATACCTCGTATAGTGTTATTTAGGAGTGAGATAAATGAATGAACATATACAGCTTATGATTGATTGGATTGAAGATCATTTAAAAAATGAGTTTTCATTAGATAAGCTTTCTAATTATATGGGATATTCCCCTTATTATTGTTCTTTTAAATTTCACCAAGTAACAGGTATAAGTATTAGGCGCTATGTTCTTCTTAGAAGATTGTATTTATCTACGAAAGATTTGGCAAATGACAGAAAGATAATTGATATTGCCTTTGATTACGAATATTCTTCGCAAGAAGCATATAGTAGAGCTTTTAAAGCTATTTTTGGTATAAATCCACGAGAATTTCAACTTCACCAGATGCCTGTCCAATCATTTGTTAAACTCACTATTAATAAAGAAGAGGAATGCTGCAGAATGAATATTTCTAGAAAAAAAGAGGTTGAACAGTTACAAAATGAGAAAAATGAGTTGTTCGACAAAGACGTACTCAACATATTGAATGGTCAGGTCATGTATGAAGAGTTTAAAGATAAAAAACTAATGGGAGATTCTGATTACGTTCCATTTAATGAAGCAATGTGTGTAAACGCGACCACTAAACAAGTTTTTAATGAAGAATTTATAAAAACACGAGCATTGGGACATCATGTTTCATTAGAAGATTATATTAAAAAGGTAATTGACCCATTAGATAATCTTTTTAATAAAGAGTATAAATGCATCGTTTTATGGTTTGGTGAGGATATGTTTTGTCAAATGAACCTATTGACAATACTAGCCTATCTTGAACAGTGGGGATATGATGGAAAAGTTTTCTTAAATAGCTTCAGAGAGGATGAATTTAAGGTAAGTCAAACGGAACTTAAACTAGGTAACTTTTTTTCTGTCTATAATGAAGTTTTGGTAAATCATGAAAGACCATCAAATGAACTACTTCCAGTAATGTATCAGGCAATAGATATATATTTAGATTTGCTAAAGGAAAATAATGCAGTAGTAAAGTATATTTCCAAAAATAAAGATTTACCAACATCAGAATTAATGAATAGGTTATTTGATCTGTTTCCAACAATAGGGTATGGAGATTCACAATATTTAGAGCTTATTAATAGAAATAGATGAAGAGCTCTTTCTTTATGTAAATGGCCCTTTTGTGGAGTAGTGTATTGTGACAGTGAAGGATACGCTGGAGTTTTATACATCTCAAGCCCTAGCTTAAAATATATCTCAGGTCCATTAACAGGAATTCATTCGCACTGTAAGATAGAAATATAAAGAAGGAAGTAGTGGAACGAATGTACATAAAATAAAAATTTCGATTTTGGATTATTTTCAGTTATGATGAAGAAAGAAACGGAGTGAGAATATGAAAAAGCTATGGATCTTTTGGTGGATTGCTAACATTTTTTGGGCTGTCATTTTTGCAGTAGGTACAGCTTTCGTTTGGCTAAGGGAGGTTGATGGCACAGGTGCTATTCAAACGCTTGAGGCAAAATTAGCATCATTTATTGTTTTATTAATCGCATTTATATTCCCGGTAATCATTCAAGTTGTATGGCTAATTGTTAACTTGATTATTAACAGTAATAAAAAAACTAAATTTCAGCAGGTATAAAAGGGGTTTATGTATTTAGGATATTAGCAAACTAAAGAAAGCGGGGCGAAATTCTGCAGTAAGAATTTCGCTCTTTCTTTATGTAAATGGTCAAATTGTTGAAAAAGAGCTGCCAATTTTCAATAAGATAGATTAGTTTTTTAAGATAAGTAGTTGTGAGTCGTAAATTAATAATTGATTCTTACATATCTAGTAATATAATCTATTATGATAGAATATGTAATATAATGTAAATTTATTGAAGGAGAATAGAAATGGAAATATGTGAGTTCAAACCCATTCGTATGGATGATATACCCGCAATGGCTGATTTGTTAATACATAGGCAAAATTTTGAAGGTGAAGTGTTTCCGTTTCTAAAAAACAGTTGTCTTCATGCTGAATATACAACAGATATACTTGGAAAATTGTTCGTTAATAGTAAAGTCATTGGGATAGGAGCGTTTACTAATAATGAACTAGTTGGTTATATAATTGGAGAGATAAAGATTGACACCGTTAGAGGCAGACATATATGGGTGCCCTATGAGGGAATAGCAATCAGAATGGATCAATCCTCTGAACTTATAAGGAATCTATATGCAAAGGTTTCAATGGCGTGGCTAGAGCAAGGCTGCTTTATGCACTACACGATAATACCTCTTGGAAATCAGGTGTACTTAGATGCCTGCCAACGATTAAGCTTTTCTATCCAGCAAGTACACGGGGTAATGAACATGGAGGATTACAAACCCTTTGAAAATGTATCTAATGCAGAGATAAGAGCTGGTAATAAAATGGATAGTGAAATGATGGGTGAAATGTCTAGCATTATCCAATCGTATCATAATTCTGCACCTACGTTTGAGCCTGCGTTACCTGAAGTTGTATTGAATATTAAAGAAGGATATAAAAGAATAGCAGAGGGAAATGATGAAACGTGTCTTATTGCGATAAAAGACATGAAGGAATTAGGATTTCAAGTATATTATCCTATTACTTCAGATTTGATGACACCCGATAACGGAGTAGAGTTAAGTATTGCAGGTACTTACTATTCTCAAATGGGAAGAGGTGTTGGTAAAAAGCTAATGAATGAAGGCTGGAGGATTATGAAGGAAAAGGGATATAACAGTATAATAACAGATTGGAGAATAACAAATCTTGCTTCTTCCACATTTTGGCCTAAGTGCGGGTTTAAGCCAATAGCTTATAGAATGGTTAGATATATTAACAGTAATATAGCATGGGCAAACTTTAACAACCCGAGTATAAAGTTGTTGTAGCAAATTCAGTCAGGTATTCTTATCCTTTGCAGCTGTCATGTAAGGGAAAGGGCTGCTTAGGCAGCCCTTGTTCTGTTTAACCTATAATATGATTAATAAAACTAGGAGAGACGTCAAAATAGACGCTCTTTTTTTATGTGAACCAGAGGTGCTTCATTTCTTCCTAAAGGGAAATTTTTAAGTGAATGAAAAAGTTGAAACTTATTTATACCAATCTCACTCTAATAAGCGAAAGGGGGGCAAATAATGAATGAACTTAAACTTATTAAGAAGGCAATAAAGGGAAATAAAAAATGTCTTCAGGAACTTCTTATTTTACATAGTGATCAATTATACCGTACGGCATACTTATATGTTAGAAATCGTGAAGATGCTCTGGATGTTGTTCAAGAGACATCTTACAAAGCTTTTTTATCGATCAGCCAACTGAAAAATGAGCATTTCTTTTTAACTTGGCTAACAAGAATCCTTGTAAATTGTTCCTATGACGTTTTAAAAAAGAGTAAGAAAGAGATCCCTATAGACAATATGAACGAGCGAGAGTTTGATAAAGGAGTAACAGGAGTAGAGAGTCTTGACTTATTAGAGGCAATAAAACAGTTAAATGAAAAATATAAAAATGCAATTATTCTATTTTACTTTCAGGATCTTCCAATAAGTGAAGTGGCTCAAATCATGAACATTCCTGAAAATACAGTAAAAACCTATTTGAGCAGAGGGAAAGAAAGGTTAAAAATGTTGTTAGGAGGAATGAACCACAATGGAAAAAAACTCATTTCAAGAGGTATACGAGAAGATTGAAGTACCACAAGAGGATGTTTTAAAAGCCATTCAGAATGGAATGAATCGGGCTAGTTTTGATGTTCCTAAAACTAAAAGGAATACCAAAATAGTTGTGTGGTCGACGGTTGCAGCTGCTGCGATTTTAGTTTCTTCCAGTTTTATTTCTCCTTCCATGTCTCATGTAATGGCGAATGTACCTTTACTTGGAAAGATATATGAAACGTTTAACGATGCCATTGGCAGAAGCTTACAATCACAAGAATTAATAACTGAACTAAATAAAACAGCTAGCAGTAAAGGAATAGATGTCACTATTACCAATGCATATTATGACGGTGCGGTTGTAGGAGTAACTTTTAATGTGAAAGGGAATTTGAACACTGAGGAAAGCGGCAAGGTGGTTGGGTTTTATGAGATTTTTGATGGAGATGAAGGAATTTCAGATAGTAAAGAACTCGTTCATATGGAACCGACAGATGATGGTTATATTGGACATATTCAATTAAGTTATCCAGAATCAGAACTACCACAAGAAGCTACCTTCCCACTTGAATTCAAAACAATTGGGGGGAAAGAAGGAAGCTGGAGATTTGATGTTCCAATTAACCAGCTGCCGTATGAAACAGTTACTATTGATAAAGAGAGCAGTGAAGAATTTTCAGGTGTTAAAGTTCATTTTGATTCGATTCTTTTTGGTCAAGCATCGACCGCAATTAACTACACGGCTACTTTTCCTATTCAAGGGAAGCATGATCAAGTGCGGCTAGAAGTCTATGATGACAAAGGGGATGAAATAAACATCTCAATGGATGGGATCGACCTGAAAACGATTGAAGAAAACGACCATATTATTGTTAAAGGAAGAAGTATCATTCCACAGTCGGTAAAAGGGGAAACAAAGTATTTAGAGGTGCATCCAAAAGTAGCAATAAATGAACAAGATCAATTTGTTTCCCTGAATGCATCAACACCTGTTGAAATCAAGGCAGATAGACAGAATCTGGCTGTTACCATTGAAAAGATAACTGTTAATGATCATAGCCTTGGTGTTGATTTTCAAGTTAATTATGGGGATGAAATGGGCAGGAGCTTTGGTTTCTTTAAGGATTTTGCTCGAAATGATGTCCTTTTTGTTAAGGAAACAGAAAAGGATATTTATATGGAACCCATGCAACACGCAGTTAAAACCATTCATAAGGATGAATTACGATTTAGAAGTACATTTGATATTCGTAAGCTTGATGGGTTTAACCTAAACAATTATGTAATAAGGGTTAACTTGGGATCTTTAAGGGCGAATATTCCTGTTGAATTAGATAAAGTTAAGATGGATGTAAATTAAAATGTGGAATATAGATAGTATTAAACGAACTGTATGTGCTTAGGTAAAATACTTGTGGAGCAATTCAATAAAAATGGTACAAATGTTCTTGCAAGGATATAATTGTCTTATACTAAATTAAAGGGGGCCTGCTATATGAGCCAAAGAGTTTCTTACTATGAAATTGCATCTGATGGTATGGAAATTATGATAGATATGGAAAAATACACGAAAACAGCAGCAATCGAACGAAAACTTCGTGAGCTAATCAAAATTCGTGTTTCTCAGATTAATGGCTGTGCATATTGTTTGAACATGCATTCAGCAGATGCGAGAAAAATGGGTGAAACAGAACAAAGAATATACTGTGTTAGTGCTTGGAAAGAGTGTGAATTCTATTCAGAAGCAGAAAAAATAGCTTTGGAGCTGGCAGAGCATGTGACATTAATCCCGACAAAAGGTGTGCCAGACGAGCTATATCAACGAGTTCGTGAACACTATGACGAGAAACAGTATGTTGATCTTGTTTTAATCATTAATCAAATTAACAGTTGGAATAGAATTTCTATTGCAATGGGCAATAGAGCCACTGAAAAATAATAACTCTAAATCGCATTTTTTAAATATTTAGCAATAGGCACAATTCTGCAGCATGAATTGTGCTCTTTTTTTATGTTAAGTTCCATTTAATGGAGGAAGAATGTACAAGTAATTAGAATAAAATAGTAGTAAAAAGATATTGGAGGGGTTCTATGAAGCTTGTAGGGGAACAAATTTATCTTCGACTTTACAAAACTTCTGATGCCAGAGAGTTAGCTAGCTTACATACTAGAAATCGTGAGTTTTTTCAACGAGTTAGCCCATTACTCCCAGAAGATTTTTATACAGAGGAATATCAAAAAATACGCCTTCAACAGGCATTAAAAAAGACAGATGAAGGGCAATTATACGCCTTTGGAATCTTTTTAAAAGCAACTGATAAACTTATCGGAGACATTTCATTAACTCAAATTGCCAGGGGAGACCTCCAAAGCTGTTATACGGGATTTACTTTAGATAAGGAGTATAATGGAAAGGGCTATACAACTGAAGCCCTTCAACTTGTTGTCGACTTTGCTTTTAGAGAATTAAAACTACATAGAATTGAAGCAGGAGCTATGCCTGACAACATAGCATCTATTCGTGTATTAGAAAAAGCGGGATTTAAAAAAGAAGGTATAGCTAAGGAAAATCTAAAGATTAATGGCAAATGGACAGATCATCAAATATTGGCTATCATCAACAGCTTGGATGTGTAAGCTCATTTCACTTGCGAAAATATTATATAAACGAGAACCTGGTACATATCTAAGGAGTTGCTTGGCAACTCTCTTTTTTTATCAAAGATTGAGTAATGTTTCACTTAAATTATATGGGCAGTTTACTTGAAGAAGCATCAGCCTTTAGTTCATTGATAAATTGATTATGTCATTCGTTACTATTCCTTCACCTATTGCTTGAATATGTAAATGGTCATGTAGGTAAGGCTTATCAATGTTCCAAGTCAAAGAAAAGTTATTATCGTTTTCGTTTTCCTTAATGTCATAGCCTATTAGTCTTCTTTCTGTCCATGTTTGCGTACCAGTAGGAATTAGCCAAAATAAAACAGTTTCCGTGTTTGCTGCTTTAACTTTAAAAGTTATTTCTTTTGTCCCTTTCAAAAATTAACATAGCTAATAATATATCTGTTGTTAGGAGTAACTTGGAAGTATAGTCTGAAGATAGTCGAGTAATGATATAACAAGCAACAAAAACTGACGGTTGACATAAAAGTATCTACAATTTTCATGAAGTTTTTATGCTTTTTTTGATGTATATTATCCTGTTCTTTAATGTCTATTAAAAGTCCTATAAATTGATTGTTTTTTTAAAAAGTAAGTTGTACTCTATTGAAAGTAAGATGTATTCTAGAAAATCTAAAGGAATGTCCCAATTTTGGAGACATTCCTTTTTTCTTACAATATTATAATTCCTTATTCAACAATCGTAGCCACTCTTAATTATTTGGAAGCACTACAAAAAGAAGGTTTCTTATTAAAGAAAAGCACCCTATAGATTAAGTAAAATTCATTACAATTTCAGATTTATTTCTTAAGTGTCCTGTGCAATTGATTGCAGTTGCTTTGCACATTCAAGCCATTTAGGTTTTATATTTTTATTAAATCTAAAATAGCTTTTGGTTCCTTTAAAACAAATTCTACTGATTCAAATCCTTCAGTTGTTTTAGAACCCCATAATGCAAGTGCAAATTTAACACCTGCACTTTTTGCACACTGCATATCATATATAGAATCTCCAATGTATATTGTTTCATCTTGATTAGCATTTAACCCATCTAAACAAGCTAATAAAGGTTCAGGGTGTGGTTTATGTTTTTCAGTATCGCTTGCACAAATCGTGTACTCAAAAAATGAACTCAATCCAAATGGTTCAAATTCATCAATTAACTCTTGTTTTGTTTTTGAAGTCACAATACCAGTTCTGACAGGACTTTCTGATAATGTTTTTATAACATTTTCTAAATCCTGAAAAACACTTACCTGGTGAGAAAATTCTAGTACAGTCTCTGACCACTTTGGATGTACACGTTCCAGATCAGTCACATTTAATTTTTTTAATGTTTCTATCCCTGGTATTCCTAAAGCAAACCTTAAATCCTCTAATTGATAATCCTTTCCTTCTTCTTTTAAGACTTTTTGTAGAGATTTTAATATAGCTTTTTCAGTATCTAAAATAGTCCCATCGACGTCAAAAATCACATATTTAAACACTCCTTATCACTCCCTAGTTTCTAATATATAAACATTTTACAATTATAATGTAAAAAAATACTCTTGAGAAAAACTGCTATTAGCACAAGAAGAAAAAAAATCTCCGCAGAAATCCCTTTTGAAGTAAAGCTCTCATTAGGTGAACAACTGGGAATATCAATCAAAATAGACAGGTTCTTGTGGATTATGTAAATGTTTAAATGCTATATGAATTTGTGATTCTGTATTTCTAGCTATTGATAAAGCTGGTAGTTCATTTTCTACGAAAAATTCCACCGCATCTGTTTCAATACCTTCTTTTGGTTTCCCGCCAATGATTTCACATTGGATAAATATTTTATAAACGTGATATGGAGAAGGTGGATGAGGATGGCATTTCTTGTCGAGTACAGCTATTAATTTTATCGCTTTAACATCAAACCCTGATTCTTCTTTTACTTCCTTGACTGCTACTTCACTTGGAGTTAATCCAATATCACCCCAACCTCCTGGTAAAGACCAATCTCCATCACTGTTTTCTCTCACCATTAATATTTTATTACCACTAAATACAACAGCCCTAATATCAACTTTTGGCGTTGCATACCCAGTTTCATTTGCAAATAATTCTTTTATAATTTTATTGTCCATATTTGTATTCTGTGTCAATATTTCAACACTAATTTTTCTTATTAATTCAAATCTTTCCAAGTCATAAATATCTTTTGAATAAGTTAGCCCTGCTTGTGCAATTGATTGAAGCTGTTTTGCCCATTCTAGCCATTTAGGTTTCATCGTTATTCACCACCAATTGATTTTTACCTCATTTTCATTAAAAACTAAAGGTTGATAGTACATGTTCATCTTTTTGAAGGTTAATTTTTTTAAACATCTTTCTACTCCCTTGGTTGAAAATTAGCTTAATTTCAATCTAATTTATGAAATGCATTTCAAGTCAAGGGAAAACTCAAACAAAAACTTAAAACGATTCAGGCAATCAGATAACAAACCTGTTTCGTGAGAAAAAAAACCACCTGATTTGGCAGCTGATTAAGGGGTTAGAATTTTTAAGTTGGGTATTCTCTTTTTCCTCATAAATCCTTTATATATACAAGAAAGCAGTTCGGGGTTGCTAGAAATATCTCGAATTCAAGTCTTCTACATAATGGCCCGCTTATGGAATAAGAAAAAATCCTGCATATACTCCTAACCGAAGGTATCTATCATTATGCAGCAAACAGCTACTGATGGTTGATGTCCTTTTTCTTTTATCTACAAAGTGATGTCAAATTAGATGAGATAGTTATCTATTTAACACTTTAACAATGATAGTGGAAAAATTCTCCACTTAAACCCTTTAGCTTTTCATAACTAAAAATGTAATTTAGAACAGACTACCGCAATTCATCCATAGCACCCGGAATGAAAATGAAAAAGAAACTAAGGAAAAACGGATCGTTTTCCTTAGTTTCTTTACTTTTTGGGACTTATGGGACAGCCTCATAAATTTTACTTTTCGCTAAAAAATGCTAATCTTTTGTTCATCATCCATAGCAAAGATTAGATTTTCCGCTTACTAACATTTCTAATTCGTTTCATTCAAATTAAGAACCTAAAACATAAAATACGTAACGACTCATGCCTTCTCCAATTATGATAGCAAGTAAAGCTAGATAAACAAATGAATAATATACTTTTTTACTTGGTGCAAGTGCTAAGTAAGCTAGGACAGTGATTCCAATAAGCTCAATGATCCAGCGGATTGCAACGGTTCCCTCGTAAGCTCCTAAACTAACGGCAGCAGCTTGACCACTTATTTGTCGAATTTCTCCTTCTAGAGAAGAGTATGTTGCTAAGCCAATTAACTGAACGGCGATGCCCGCAAAGACTACTAAGAAAGCCGTTTTTAATAGGTCTTTAGACAATTTGCTATTCTGAAGTGAAATAATTGATAGACTAACAGCAAGAATCGCTCCTAAAGTGAAAGTTGTACCATAAAAAGACAAGAATGTATTCGCATGATTCCAGCCATTTACGAGTGTATTAGAATAGATGGCTGCCATACAATACACATCAATAATACCGACGATGGCTGTAATAATAAGTAAAGCTGGATTCACCTTTTTTTGTAATAAAGCTAAACCCGTAGTAGCACATACGAAAGCAATAAACGTTCCAGTAACGACAATTTCACGGCTCATCCACGAATGACTAAATCCTAAAATCGCATTGAAAGCATGCGTTGGAGTTCCAAGGTGAACAAATGAAGCTCCTAGTCCGATGAATGATAATACTGTAATAACCAGCAACGGTAACTTCATTACTTTGAAAGGATCTATTCCGTTTTTCTTCATCTTACTGTAAAAAATCGACAGCATAACGATTCCACCAATTGCCGCTTGCATACAAATGGTAAAAATCAACAATGGCCACTCATGCATTATGGAATCCTCCTTATATAGCCGCATCCTTATGCGGATTAATAACGATATTTGGTTTAGTTATAGATGGACTAGGAAGTCCTTTAATTTCTGCATTATTACCATATTTTTTACGTAATTCATCAATCGGGCCAAAATCGATGCATCGCATAATACAAGCTGCAATACAAGCTGGCTTTTCTCCCTTATCACGAAGATCTAAACATGTATCACACTTTGTCATCATCCCAAGCTCTTCATTAAATTGCGGAGCACCATATGGACAGTTCCATTCGCAGTATTTACAACCAACACATTTTTCATGGTCTACTACAACGACCCCATCTTCACTTCTTTTGTGCATAGCACCTGTTGGGCAGCCTTTTACACAGCCAGGTTCGTCACAATGATTACAAGAAATCGAGACATTATACGCTCTAACATTATTAATCCAAGCACCGTCTTTATCCTTCGTAAAATGACCATCTTCAAATGCATATACACGCCTAAAATTTATCCCAACTGAATTATTATTCTTATCCTTACATGCAATTACACATGCATTACAACCATTGCAGCGGCTTTGATCAATATAAAAACCTAGTTGTGCCATTTTTCATCCTCCTCCTTATGCCTTCTCAACTTGTGCTAAATTCGTATGCTGAGGGTTACAATGGAATGGTGACGCATCTAGACCTGTGAGAACGTTAATGACACCTCTTTCGTCAACACCTTTATCATTTGGTGTGTGCCAACCACCTTGTGGCATACAAATAACGCCAGGCATTACTCTACTTGTCACTTTTGCAGGAATAATCGTCGTTCCTCTTTCATTGAATACCTTTATCTTGTCGCCTTCGTTAATTTTTCTTTTCTTAGCGTCAATCGGGTTGATCCATAGTTCTTGTGTTTGTACCTCTTCCATCCACTCGCTCGTTTCCCATGTTGAGTGGCAACGTCTTTTCACATGCCAGCCAAACACTTGTAATGGATATTTGTTAGTTACGCTGCTTTCTGGACCTTCTGCAACTGCCACATGCTTCGGAATAGCAGGAATCGTTTCTTTTTTATCCATATCCCATAGCTGTTTAGAAAATAATTCGATTTTTCCTGATGGTGTTTCAAATGGATTATTTTCAAAATCTTCTATTTGTTCTTTGAAATTGACAATGTGATTGTCTTTATACTTATAAACACCATTTTTCTGCATTTCTTCATAGGACGGGAAGTCTGGATCCTTTGTTTTCGACTCCTCAATCATCCATTTCACCCAATCATCTTGAGTTCTGCCTTCTGTGAATTCTTGTTCTATACCTAACTCTTTTGCAAGCATAGTCATCCATTCATATTCAGTCTTCGAACCATATAAAGGCTCAACAACTTTCTGTGAAAGGAAAATATGCTGCCCAAAGCTCCATGGTGGAACAAAGTCATTTTGCTCAAAGAAAGTACAAGTTGGTAAAATAATATCTGAATACTTTACAGAAGGTGTCATATAAATATCTGATGTGACGATAAACTCACATAAAGATTCATCCTCAAGAATTTTGGTCGTTTCATTAATATCACTATGTTGGTTGACTAAACAATTTCCCGCCATATTGAAAATCATTTTGATGTTTGATGGCAATTTTTGTCCCTCTTCTAGACCTTTAACGCCATCTTCTGCACCCATTTCTGTACCTCGGACAATCGCATCCGTGTATTTGAACACAGGAATTGAAATACCTAATGGATTCTCTGGGATTGGAAAATCTTGATGTTTGATTAGCTTACCGCTAGGAAAGTTTGGTCCTGCCCAACCACCACTGATACCAATATTTCCAGTTAATGCTGCGATCATAGAACCGCCTCGTGACATCTGCTCACCATTCATATGACGATTAATGCCGTTTCCTTGAACCCAAGCCATTGGTTTCGTTGTCGCCACTTCACGTGCAAGTTTGATAATGCGATTCGCAGGAAGCCCTGTAATCTTTGCTGCCCACTCTGGTGTTTTTGGCACTCCATCTGTCTCACCCATTACATAACTACGGTAAGATTCACCAGCTGGAACACCTTCTGGCATATGCTCCTCATCATGACCGACGCAAAACTTATCTAAAAAGTCTTGATCGTGGAGATTTTCTGTAAACATGACATACGCCATTGCAGCTACAAGCGCATTATCTGTTGTCGGCTTAACAGGGAACCAATCATCTGCAAAAGCCACATTTGTATCCGTTTTCCGCGGATCAATTGTATAAATTTTTGCCCCTTTTGCTTTCGCCATTCGAAGGTACATATTAAAATGGCCAATGATTGTTTCAGCAGGGTTCATACCGTGTAAAATGATCAGCTTTGAATCTAATAACGGGCGACAACTGTTACCTGCTGAGCTTGTACCAAACGTATATGGTGTCGCAGCACCGTGCTGTCCTGAGCTATAATTTGAATAGCGTCCTAAAAACCCGCCATCACAACTTAATAATCTTTGAATGACCGTATCACCGCTTCCAACCGTTCCCGTTTGCCCTGTTGCATAAAGGCTAAAGCGAGAAGCTGGACCATATTTTTCTTTAATTCGATTATTTTCCTTAGCAATAATTTTTATTGCTTCTTCCCAAGAAATTTCCTCGAATTTTCCTTCTCCACGTTTTCCAACGCGCTTTAACGGTTTTTTAATCCGATGAGGCGAATAAACATGTTTACGATAACCACGGCCACGTAAACAAGCGCGAATTTGCGGGAACTGTTCATTGTCCGCATTCTCATCTCTTTCGTCATTATCTGTAGAAATACGAACGATTTGTCCGTCTTTTACATGTGCTTTAATTAGGCATTTTCCGCCACAATTCAGCGTACTACAAGTTGGAATAACGACTTCCTCGACATCATTTTTTTCTGACTTTGCAAGCACTTTTGGCACTAAGCTTTTTGATGTCACAGCACTTCCAACTAATAATGGTGCCGTTACTGCTCCTGACCATTTTAAAAATGTTCGCCGCTTCAATGTTTTTTCAGCAATTTGCTCAAAAAAGTTTTTATCCATTTTCAAGAACCTCCTTGAAACTCTTAATGTATTCAAATTCTTCATCAATGAAATCTAATAACAGTGTTGCTATTCCTTTATAAAAAACACTTGTGGAGGAAGAGTGAATATCCTTTGTAAAAGGCTTAACCCATTGCATAAGATGATTTGTAAGTAACCAATATTGATTATATATTCCCTTCGTAAAATCATCCTTTTGTCTTTCCTCAAACGCTTTCTCCGTGTACTGAAGTAAATAAAGCATGAATTCTAATTGAATGGCTATGTGATCTTCTGGTTCTTCATTTTCATTAATAAATCTCAAACCAAACTGGTGTAGCTTGTCTCTTAATTGAAACACAGTCTCTCCAAACATCGTCTGATCCTTTGTCACATAAACAGATTCCCATGGTGGTGCAGGAATTTCACCTTTATCATTAAACACGTTAAAAATACGGAAGAATTCATTTTTTTCCTTTTCAACAACTTCATTTACATTTTCTTCTTTTAACTCAGTAAAAAATGTATTTAAATGAATATTCCCTTCAGCAAGTACGGATAGGTCACTTGTGTGAAGCATGTCTTTCCAACGTTGCAAAGTTTCTATGGATAGTGGTTCTTTAAAACCGACAATGAGAAACTCGTAGACCAATTTTCTCTGAAAACTAACAGTAGATTGATTATTTGCGCACAAACTAGTCATTGAAACTCCTCCTCTCAATAATCAAGATGACAGAAAATTCATAATAAATATTTTCAAATTATGAACCTGGTTTGTGATCTTTTACACAATACTGGTGTAATTATAGGTGAAATTTTTTTAGCTGAACAGTTCAAATCTCAAACAAAATACATAACAATATGTGACTCAAAGTGACTTTTATACATTTTGTATATTCATCGTTAACAATATCTTCACAGGTGTAACAAAACTTTAAATAACTCTCTCTTTATTATTCATTCTTTTCCCTCCATAAAAAAACACCTTTATGCGAATCCCAATAACCATAGTTAATGGGATTCGCATAAGGGTGTTCCTCTTCAAAGTGTATTATTTTATATTTATATATAAGCAAATAAATCAGGTAGTGTACATTTTATCTTTCAAGAAAACGATCACGATTTACAAATCTAACAAACGATTGTCTTAAAGTTTGATCAGGCTTTTCATTCATTATACATTTACTAATTATTTGTGCTAAAGGGCTTTCATTTACAACAGCTTTAACTGAAGCATCAAATAACTGTTTTTCGCTTACTTTACTCCAGTCTAATTCGTATCCATTACGGCCAGCTAATTACCGAATAAATTTTCGCTCCTGAAACATGTTTATACAAGTAGGGGGTGAACAGTTTAGCTGACGGGATCGAGTCCCACGGGGGCGACGTTCTACCCCGACTACCGTAATCATATGACCATATAGAAAAAGGTCAACCAGAAAAATCTGGCTAACCTTATATTACGAACGGGTGCTTTAGCAAAATAACTTATGAACTATTTTGTAACTTTCCTGTTTTTCAATTCAACAATCGGGCATGTTTAATATCCCCTCACCCTTTATGCTTTCGAACAAGGATAGTTTTTGCCTTGCTGAAAGAATTTATAAAAAGTAGTTTTGAGGATTTTTTAATGCACTTGCAATTTTCCTAATTCCTTCTTCAATTCGATGGGCGTCAACATTTGAAACATTCAACTTCAAAATCCGTTCGTGGTAAAAGTCATCTAAATAATTTCTTTCAACTGAATCCAGATATATGCCTTCTTCATGCAAATGATAAACAAATGATTTCAAATTCACACGCTTGGGCAGCCCAATATGACTATGCATTACAATTTCTGATGATGATTCGTACGTAGATAAATGATCTTGTATTGATTGATGCAGAATTTTCGCACGTGTATGATAGATGTTACTGACTTTTGTTTTATTATGTTCAAACATACCATTTTTCAAATAGAGATATAATGCGGCTTGTGAAATCATAGAGCTGTCGATATCTGTTGTCATTTTGTATTTTTGAAAAATGTCAATAATTGAAGGAGGGAGAACCGCCAATCCAATTCTTAACCCAGGAAACATAATTTTTGAAAAACTTTTTAAATAGATGACTTTATCATGGTAATCATCAGCAAAAAGAGGATCGTTCTTCGGATTGTATTCAAAGTCTGCTAAATAATCATCTTCTACAATGTATACATTATACTGGTCTGCTAATTGTAAAATAGCCTCTTTTTCTTTTTTACCGTATGAAGATCCTAAAGGATTATGAAAACGTGGCATTGTATAAAAGAATTTAATATCTTCTTCATGAAATATTTGTTCTAGTCGACCTAAATCAATACCTTTCGCGGTACGTTGAATTCCTATTGCTGGCAGCTGTAAGGTTTTCAGAAGTTCCATATATAAATGATAGCTAGGTTGTTCAACAAGAATGGTTGAACGATTATTTGGAAAGGGCATCATACTTACTAAAGATAGAGCCTGTTGAACACCTGTAGTGATGAAAATCTGTTCGTTATGAGTAAATACTTGGTAAGATTCTAACAGTTTTTTAGCTTCTGCTATGAGTGGTGGCCAACCTTTTGGCGTTCCGTAGCGAAATAATTCTTCCTGATATGTGTCTATTGCTTTATTTATGCAGTGTTGAAAATCTTTATAAGGAAATGCATGCCAAGTAGGAGATGCGCTTGCAAAGTCAATTATGTCAGTGGACAATGGGGTTTTGAAGACGTGATTATCTACAACATAATATCCACTTTTCGGTTGGGCATAAATAATATGTTGCTCCTCCAATTTTTTTAAAGCGGTCAATACCGTGCTTGTACTACAAGAAAATTGTTGTGTTAAATTTCGAATGGATGGTAATTTTGCAGCGGTCGAAAATTTACCAGACTGAATTTGCATCATAAGTGATTGATAGATTGATTCATATTTAAGCATTTTAAACCTCTTTGCACATCTGTATCGGTACAGATGTGTATTTTTTATATCGTAAAGGATATTATTATCCCTTACGATAAATGGTGCCGGCCGGATCAATATAAGGGGGTAATCAAAATAATTGAAAATAGAAATGCATATATCGCAGCAACTATCTATGCAATCATTATCGGATTGTCATTTATGTTTGTTAAAGTGACATTCACGGTTGCAACACCGTTAGATACATTGGCTCATCGGTTTACCATTGCATGGATCGCTGCCACAGTGTTGTTCGTGTTAAAAAAAGAATCGATCAAAGTAACAAAAAAAGATGTACTGCGGATTGCCTTGTTAGCCATCTTATATCCGACATTCTTTTTTGCTTTTCAAGTATTTGGGTTAGTGCATACATCTTCATCGGAAGCTGGTATTATTCAAGCAACAATACCAATTTTTACGTTGATTTTTGCAAGTATCATTTTAAAGGAAACATCTACACGTAGTCAAAAAATAGCGATTGGTTTATCTGTACTCGGTGTGATGTATATTATGTACATGAAAGGGGCAGGGGGCACAAATACAAGTCTACTCGGGACTGGTTTAATATTACTTTCAGCACTTACAGCCTCACTATACAACGTATTTGCCAGAAAGTTAACACAACGGTATTCGTTATTCACTATCACATATATCATGACCTTGTTTGGGTTTATAGCTTTTAATGGACTGGCACTGACAAACCATGTAATGAATGGAACAGTCCATCAATTTATGCAACCTTTTGGACACTGGGATTTTGTTCTTGCCATTTTATATTTAGGTATCCTATCGTCTTTAGGAACGTCCTATCTTTCCAACTATGCTTTATCAAAAATAGACGCATCGAAAATGAGTGTTTTCAGTAATTTTGCTACGCTCATTACCATTTTAGCAGGGGTCATTTTTTTAAAAGAGGAATTTCATTTATACCACATAGCAGGATCAATTATCATTATCATCGGTGTTGTTGGTACAAACTATTTTGGTGCAAGGGGCAAATCAAATGAAAAAATATAGTCTCTTGCTAATCATAAGCTTCATTTGGGGATCTCAATTTTTCTTCATGGAATTAGTAACGAATGATGTAGGTTCCATTTCGTTGTCTGCTTTGAAAGCACTGATCGGTGCAATTTGTTTATCAGTGATTGGCCTGTTCCAATCAAAGAAAAACTACACAACCAATACTAAAAAATATTTTTGGATTGCACTTTTTGAAGTAATCTTGCCGTTTATTTTTATTGCACAAGGCCAAAAGTACGTATCGAGCAGTATTGCATCTATGCTAATCGCAATGGTCCCAGTCTTCACCCTATTACTTTTAACAGTGTTCTTCAGAAAAAAAGCAAGTCAGTTTGAGTTAGTTAGCATAATTCTAGGGTTTCTAGGGATTGTTTTCTTATCATGGTCAACGCATGGAATCCACGACGTATTAGGAAATATATTTGGAAATGCTTTACTCATTCTTGCTGCGATGAGCTTTGCGTTATCATTGATTCTAATGGAGAAATTAGAAGGTGGTTCTCCTGTGGAAAGGGCCGGCTTCTACAATTCCACTTTGTTGCCCCTGTAATAATGATTACTTAGATTTCAAGTTTTCCAAATGTTACTTTAAAATAAAGTTTGATCAAATTGATATTAATAAATATGATAAATAAACAAAAGGAAAGAGTCTCTTCTTCTATTATAGAGCCTTTAGTGTCACCCCCCTCAAAAAGCAATATAGTTAAATATGCAAAGTATTTTCTATTTCTGATTGTCTTTCTTCGATTGGAATTCTCTCTATCATATCCAATTTGAAGATACCATAAGGATTTACATGGTTATAGATATGTGGACTTAACGTTCTCAAGTCTTCTGGTGTCCATCATATCTTGTCATTGCTTTTTTGATAATACAGTTATTCTATGCGACAATCGGGTCATTTAGAGAATGGTACCCTTTTAGTTACACACCCTACCACAAGACCGTAAAAATACATATTGGGTGGACCTTTTGAAATCGGTGCAGGAATGTAAAAATGTTAGCAAGGGGATGAATGTAGTGTTTAACGATTTTAAGATTACGAAAGGCCGTCCTGTATATATTTAACTTAAAGAATATTTAAAAAGAATGATAACCAACGGGCATTTGCTTGAGCACCAAAAGCTTCCATCCACTCGTGAACTCAGTTCATTATTATCAATTAGCCGAAATACCGTTCTAACAGCTTATGCGGATTTGGAACAAGAAGGCCTAATCTATGCGGTAAAAGGAAAAGGAAACTTTGTAAGTCATGTTGAGACCTTCAAATCCCCATCCATCCAGTTAAATTGGACTGAAAAAGTCAACGAGCAAACCTTTTTGGCAGATGAATTGGACCTTATGAAGCATGGAGTGCGCTGGAATAAGGAAATGATTTCATTTAATAGCATCGCACCCGATGAAAAGCTTTTTGATGTAGAAAATTTTAAAAGGGCTTTTTTAAATCGGATGTCCATTGAAGGTGACATCGTTCTTAACTATGGATATGCAAAGGGCTATAAACCACTTATCGAATACCTGCTTCATTACATGGAAATTAAAGGGGTAGACACTAGAAATAAAGATGTTTTAATTACCAATGGATTCACGGAAGGTCTGGATATCATTTTATCCTCTTTAAATAAAAAGAGCGGCCGTGTTATTTGTGAAAATCCAACCAATGATTCTGCTCTAAAGCTCTTTCGATTACATGGCTTCGAAATCGATGGAATTGAAATGGATAATGACGGTGTCAATGTTAGTCAGCTAGAAACATTCTTATCAAAAAAAGAATATGATTTTGCATACTTGATTCCGTCTTATCATAATCCAACTGGAATCGTAACGTCCTCTAAAAAAAGGAAAGAAATCATGGATCTGTTTTCTGCATATCAGCTTCCTATCGTTGAAAATGGATTTAATGAAGAATTACGTTACTCTGGGTCACATCTTGCATCGTTGGCATCCTTCGCTGGACTAGGCAATAATGTTATTTATATTAGCAGCTTCTCTAAAATTCTTTTTCCTGGCCTACGGGTTGGGTGGATAGTAGCAGACAAAGATTTGATTTATTACTTAGAAAGTATGAAAAGAGCTCGAACTATTCATACGTCTACATTAGATCAAGCTGTGTTATATCAATATTTGAATGATGGATACTTTGAGAAGTATATAAAAAAGGCTAAATCAGTCTATAAGAAAAAGTACGAATTAACTGTTCATTATTGTAAGCAATTTATTCCTTTTAAACGGATAACTGGTGACGGTGGACTCCACCTTTTTATAGAACTAGAAAACCACATCGATTCACGAAAGCTTTTAGAAAAATGTTATCAAAGGGGCGTTGTTTTTTTACCAGGTAATGTTTTTCACACTGACAGCAGTGGAAACCATACTTTACGATTAGGATTTTCTAGGCTGAAAGAAAGAGAGATTATTCAGGGAATTAAAATCATAGGGGACACGTTAAAAAATAATTATGGAGGCTAGAAAAATGAGAGTTGGCGTAATTATGGGAGGGGTTTCTTCCGAGAAACAAGTTTCGATCATGACAGGTGAAGAAATGATCGTGCATTTAGATAAAAATAAATATGAAATTGTACCGATCCACTTAGAGAACAAAGAAGGCTTAGTGGAAAAGGTGAAAGATCTCGACATTGCGCTACTGGCGCTGCATGGCAAATTCGGTGAGGACGGCACGATTCAAGGTGCTCTTGAAACCATGGGAGTTCCTTATACAGGGAGCAGTATCCTGTCCAGCAGCTTATGCATGGATAAGAATATCTCCAAAAAAATCATCCGTTTTGAAGGCGTGCAAACACCGGATTGGATTCACCTTACGAACATGGAAGAACTTAAAATGGGTGAACTAGACAAAATGGGTTACCCGCTAGTTGTGAAACCTAATTCAGGCGGTTCGAGTGTAGGCGTAAAAATTGTATATGACAAAGAAACGCTAAAGCCTGCGATTGAGGAAGTATTCAAATGGGATTCCGAAGTGATAATCGAAAAGCTTATTACGGGAGAGGAAATCACTTGTTCCGTATTGGATGGAAAGCTTTTACCGGTGATTTCCATTCGTCATAAGGGTGAGTTTTTTGATTATACCTCCAAATATAATGATGTGGCTACCATTGAAGAGGTGGTCCAGCTCCCGCCCGAAACACAGACCCGTGTCTCTTTAGCTGCAATGACTTGCTATAAATCATTGAAATGTAGTGTTTACGCCCGAATCGACATGATGATTAAAGATGGTATCCCTTATGTGATGGAAGTTAATACATTACCTGGGATGACGAAAAATAGTTTGCTGCCAAAAAGTGCACAGGGAGCGGGTATTCCTTATCATAAGCTACTTGACTTGATTATCGAACATTCACTTAAAGTGAGGAGAAATGATGTATAGACCAATATGGGCTGAAGTTAGTCTTAGGAATATTTCACATAATATTCGTGAATTTCAAAAAGTAATACCTAAATTAACCAAAATAATGGCAGTAGTAAAAGCGGATGGTTATGGACACGGGTCTGTAGAGGTTTCCAAAAGAGCGATTGATAGTGGAGTAGATTATTTAGCAGTGGCTAGTTTGGAAGAAGCTATTAAACTGCGAAAATCAGATATTCAAGTACCTATACTAATACTTGGATACACACCGTCTTCAGCATCGAATGATGTTGTGCATTGGGATTTAACACAAACAATTTTTGATATGGAACATGCAGAAGCTTTATCAAAGTCTGGGCAGATCTTAGGAAAAAAGGCGAAGGTTCACGTCAAGGTCAATACAGGAATGGGACGGTTGGGACTGCAAGCAGAAGAAGCAAGTGATTTTATCGAAATCGTTTCAAAAATGGATGGGATCTATCTTGAAGGAGTGTTTTCACATTTTGCTACCGCAGATGAAGCTGACAAATGGTATGCAGAAAAACAAATGAACCGATGGAGAAGTTTATTGGAAGAATTGGAGAATCGAAAAATATCAATTCCCCTATGTCATATTGCGAACAGTGCTGCAACTATCGAATTTCCAGATATGACCTATGATATGGTTCGTATCGGAATTTCAATGTATGGGCTTTATCCATCTAAAGAGGTGAATAAGACAAAAGTTAATCTTAAACAGGCAATGCAGCTAAAAACCAAAATCATCCATATCCAGACACTTGAGAAAGGCCACGGTGTTTCATATGGGGCAACTGCAATTGATAGAGATAAAGCAGTTATTGCAACTATTCCCATTGGGTATGCAGATGGATATTCGAGGCGATTATCTGGGATAGCTCACGTTCTAATTCACGGACAAAAAGCTCCTGTTTTCGGTAAAATATGTATGGATTTTTGTATGATCGATGTAACTGAAATTAAAGGTGTAAATATTGGTGATGAGGTAGTTGTTTATGGAGATCAAGGAAATCATTTTATATCATTAGATGAAGTGGCAAATATGTTAGGAACCATATCGTATGAAGTAGCATGTAACTTAGGTCACAGAGTTCCTAGAATTTACAAATAACAAGCTAAAGGCAGCATTCGTAGTAATGATTTTAATCTTCCGCAAACAGGCGTGATTGTGGAAGAAGGAATTAAATAGTATTAGTAGAATAAAAGGAATGTCTCTAAAATTGAGACATTCCTTTTAAACATATAGCGTACATCTTGCTTTAAACATGATACGACTTTCTATTAAAAAACAATGGTTTAACTTTCTAATAAAACCATAAAATGAGACAGGTGGTTTATAATGGAAAAAGGAGGTGAAACAAATGGATAAAGGGTTCATAAAAATTAGAAAGGCAATTTTAACCGATGCGAAAGGAATAGCTAAAGTACATGTCGACAGTTGGAAAACAACGTATGCCAACATTGTTCCTGATGAATATTTAAATAAACTTTCGTATGAAAGCCGTGAACAGATGTGGACCAATGCCATTCCGTATGGAGGCGTATATGTAGCAGAAAACAATGAGGGATTAATAGTTGGTTTTTCCAAAGGCGGTAAAGAAAGAAGCGGTAACTATAAAGGGTACGATGGGGAGTTATACGCCATTTATATATTGAAAGAATATCAGGGAAGAGGGATTGGAACAGCCCTTGTTAAACCGGTTATAGATGAATTGAAAGGAATGGGATTAACCTCTATGGTTGTTCTTGTCTTGGAAGAGAATACCTCTCGTAAGTTTTATGAATTACTTGGAGGTAAAAGAATAGATACTGTTGAAGTAGAGATTGGAGGAAAGAAACTTTCCGAACTTGTATATGGTTGGAATGATATTAGGAATATATTTTAATTTTGGTTTTAAGCTAGAACAAATAAAAAACCCCGAATAGATCCACTTTTTTTAAAGTGTCTACTATTCAGGGTTCGGTTCATATAGTCCAAGCTATCCTTTTTTTCACTAATTAACTTTTTACCTGAGTTTTGCAATAAACATCAACAAAGTGAGCAGGGTTTAATTTTTCACCCGTTACACGGCTAATTTTTTCATTCCAGTCATAAAGGGCAGCTGGTTTGAAGAATTGATTAATGAGCATTTCTCCCGTTTCTTTTGTGAAAAATTCAGGAGAAATCTTCGTTTCAATATGACGAAGAAGCTGTGCTGCCATTAATTCTCCAAGTAGATAATTTTGGTAGTAAATAGGTGCGAGTGTAAAATGAATTTTTGCAGCCCAATCGGGTTGATCAGTTGAATCAGGAGGAGTGACTAGCTGAACTTCATTTACTGTTTTCCACCATAAAGCGTTTAAATCTTGATCAGGATTTTCGTATAGTTCTTTTTCAAAAAATACAAAGGTAATAATCCATCTTGCTGCAATAAGCATTTGTAACTGTTGGTACTTTTCTAATTCAGGAGCAAGCTCATTTACTGTTGCTTCATCAACTTGTAAGAAGCGCTTTAACCAACGTGGGTCTTTGCCCATTTTTCCAAATAACATCGCGATCGATTCGGTTGTTAAGGTATGACTAACTGTACGTAATCCGAATGGAAGGCTAGAGTCTACATATTTGAAATAAGCCGCATGGCCAAACTCATGTAGGTTCGTTTCCATCCAATACGCATCTTCCGTTAAGTTACAAAGGACACGAACGTCACCTTCGCGATCAATATCCGTGCAAAAGGCTGTTGGGTTTTTCTTTTCTCTAGGGAGCAAATCACTTTTTGCATATAGGTCATCAATTTTGATTCCCATTGAGTTAAACGTATCTGTTGTGATTTGGACAATATCCTTCCCTTGATAAAAAGGATCTAGATTGGTTGAATCAGATGGTGGTGCCTCTTGGAAAAATGGATCGACATAATGCCATGGGCGTATATCCTCTGAATTAATCCCAAATCGAGTTGCTAAACGTTCATCTAGTTCTTTCTTCATTGAGCGGTATGCTTCGTCTGATTGAGCAATAAGGTCGTTGAAAATAGCGAATACCTCGTCACGGTCAAGTTCTTGAAGAGCAAAGCCCATTTGATGATGGTTATCATAACCAAGTAGTTGTGCAGCTTCATTGCGCTTCTTCACAAGCTCAAGCAGGTCTTTTTCTACGACTTTACCAACTTCCTTACTTGCAAACCATACTTTTTTGCGTAATTCTTGG
The DNA here is from genome assembly GCF_001420595.1 of Cytobacillus solani. Lineage (GTDB taxonomy): Bacteria > Bacillota > Bacilli > Bacillales > Cytobacillaceae > Cytobacillus > Cytobacillus solani. The sequence continues at coordinate 1,010,400 of NZ_LJIX01000006.1, forward strand.
TCATCACTATTAACCAATATCTCTCGAATATCATTGGCAGAATACTTCTTGCCATCCACAACAGGTGCGTATGTGTTAAATAATAAATTTAGTTCGGAAGAGCGTTTTGATAAATCAGCAATCACTTCTTCAGGGAGTTGATTCCCTTCCATTTCGCTTAGCAGAAGTTGAAGCTGACGTTTTTCGATCTCCGTTAAGTTTTCCGTTGCTAGAAATTGTTTTGTTTTCTCGTATGAATCTTTTGAAGAGAATAAAAGATTGTATCGAGTTTCAGCTTCACTTAATTTAGCAGCCCACTCAGGGTCTCCAGTTGTTTGGGCCATCCAGCTTGATTGAGTCACATCTTTAAATAATACTTGCATTTGGTCATTGATATCTTTTAGAAATGTTTGTAGTGTTTCCATATTTATCCTACCTTTCTATATCTAAGTATCAAAATAGTAACATTATTAAGAATTCGTTAAAGGTATTCTTAAACCTTTAAAAGCTTATAAAAAAATATTTAAAAAGTATGGTGTAAAAATATAATTGGCTATGGTGTTTGACTAATTTGTTAATATGGGTACCTGATGTCTTTTAATTGAATAGCATTCTAAATTTATTTAATGAGGTGTGAAATCTTGTCGCATGTAAGAATTCGATGTACCGCTTTAATTATTGAAAATAATTCTGTCCTTTTAGTTGAATACGATGATAATGGGATTCATTATAATTTACCTGGTGGAGGGCTAGAGCCAGGTGAAACTATAATTGATGGTGTTGCAAGGGAAGTGTTAGAAGAAACTACAGCTCAAGTGGATGTTGGACCATTAGCGTTAATTTACGAGTTTGCTCCTCATCAACAATCTGGTGATTATAATGCCAATGAGCAACACGCATTACATCTCATTTTTGAATGTAAAATAAAGAATAATTCAATGCCACGATTACCTGAATTTCCAGACCCAAACCAATCGGCAGTCAAGTGGATTCCTCTCGAGGAACTAGACTCCATTTTACTGATACCAAATATTAACCAGCAAATCAAAAACTATGTTAGGAACAAAAAAAGCATCGACCTAATTGAGGATTATAGATTAGACAAACTCCGTATAGAATTGAATTAATTCATCTTTCTAATTTATTAATATTAAGGTGTAATTAGAATTAGCCAATGGAGGAATTAAAGGAAGCAAAAAACTACATTGTACATAGTACGGCATGGACAAACTGAATGGAATGTTCAATAGCTACATAGGGAGGAAGTATTTGATGGAAGAAGAAGGTTTTGTGTCATTATGGGTAGGTAAATTTAAATCAAATAATGACCTTCAAAATTACCTTTTAATTACTTACACTGAAGATGGGGATGCAATCCCATCAACATTTGAAAAGGACTTTCAAATTGATTATTTTGATGAGGATTTTATGGAAGCGGAGTATTTTGATCAAGAAACGAAGAACCTTCCAGCCCTATTAGACGGTTGTTCATACGATGATGCTGTTATTCCGAATTTTATTAGAATGAAAGGAGTGTCCATACTTCTATACTAGCTCCAAGGGATAAGTGATTTTAGGACAGAGGCCATATTTTAGTTATTCCATTAAAGGGCACGTTAATCGAACAAGGATTAACGCTTTTTTTGTTGAAGTAATAAAGCTAAGAGCAGTTTAGTTGAATTACAAATTGTAGTGCAATAAGAAAACAATTTAATTGTGGAGATGAATTCATGTTTAAATACAATGTATGTTTTTTAAAGAGCAATGACCGTATCTTAATGTTGAATCGTGAAAAGCCGCCAATTATGGGAGTGTGGAATGGGGTTGGCGGTAAAAATGAAGCAGACGAAAATGCTGACGAGGGTGCAAAACGTGAAGTTTTAGAAGAAACAGGTTTTACAGTAAACGAATATTATTCAAAAGGTGTAATTACATGGGAGAAAGATGATGAAGAAAAAGATGGATTATATGTGTATTTGTTCGAAGTAGATAAGACATTCGGAAATGAACCCTCACAAAAAACGAGGGAAGGGATTCTTGATTGGAAAAAAATTGATTGGATATTGAATCCAAATAACTTAGGGATTGCTGAAATGGTCACTCAATATTTACCTGTTCTATTAGAAAAAGAGGGCAATTATTTATTTGCGTACAAAGATGGAATTGTAAAACTTATAGAGTAGAAAATCGTATATAAACTTAAAGCGTTTAATAAAATTGGGAGTATAGTGATGAATGTCAATGAGTAAGTGGCCAATTTTCTTCTATTATTATAGCCTCTTCTACAATTCCATATTATCAAGGCTTACTTCTGCTCTTTATTTGTCTTTTTAAATATAGGAAGGAGCAATGAACTTGACAGGATACAAGATAAGGACAGCAACAGAACAGGATATTGATTTTTTATGGGAAATGCTTTATCAAGCTATTTTTATTGCAGAAGGTGATGTAAAACCTTCACGAGAAATTTTAAACCAGCCTGATTTATCAAAGTATGTAAGTAATTGGGGGAGACAAGGGGATATAGCCTTAATCGCGACGGACTCAAGCGAAAACCCAGTTGGTGCAATATGGTCACGTTTATTTGATGAAACAAATAAAACGTATGGATTTATTGATAAAAACACTCCAGTACTTAGCATGGCTGTTTTACCAGAATATAGAGGGCTAGGGCTAGGAACTTTACTTCTTAATGAAATGATTAGAACAGCTAAGGATTCTGGTTTCACTTCATTATCATTAAGTGTTGATCCTAATAATCCCGCTCTTCGTTTGTATGAAAGACAAGGATTTGTGAAAGTCGGTATAGATGGAACTTCGTGGGATATGATGACAACATTAGAAAATAAGTAAACGATTGAGTGGCTTCAGTAAGTAACTATTTTTACTTTTGATAAGGAAAAAGAAGATAATCCTTGGTGTACTACTTATAAGATTACAATCAAACGAGTAACGTTGTTCAGTATAACAAGCTATTAGAAGGTAATAGATATTCAACAATTGGGCACAATTCTGCAGCAAGAATGGTGCTCTTTCTTTATGAAAGAAGGAGATATTCTTATTAGTATGGAATTTACAGGTACAACTGCTAGTTGGCTATTTTGGGAAAAGGGAGAGAGCTGCGATGGAAATTGAAAAGGATATAACTCTAGAAGGAGAGACGGTTTCACTAATTCCTCTTGAATTAAAGGATACGGAATTATTATATGAAGCATTACAGAGCCCTGAAGTATGGAAATATACGTGGCGAGAAATTAACACAGTGGATGACCTGGAACAAGTATTAATAATGGCTGTTAAAAATAAAAAGGAGGGTAAACAAATCCCTTTTATTATTAAGGATAAAAGGACTGGTCGAGTAATTGGGACAACTCGCATTGGTGATATTGATAAAGTAAATAGGAATGTGGAAATAGGTTGGACCTGGCTTTCACCCGAGGTTTGGAAAACAAAGGTAAACACCGAATGTAAATTATTATTACTTACGTATTGCTTTGAAGAATTAAAGGTCCTTCGTGTCCAATTTTCAGTAAGTGGACAAAACGTACGTTCACAAAAAGCAGTTGAACGAATAGGGGCAACAAAAGAGGGGAATTTTCGTAAACATAGGGTAAAGGCAGATGGTACCATTCACGACAATATTTTTTACAGTATTATTGATAGTGAATGGGAGTCAGTTAAACAAAGATTGAACGATTTATTAGCAAAAAAATATTAATAGGATTACTGTATCTTTTAAAAATTCTATTTGGAAGAAGTATAACTATCAACTTGTGAAGGATTGTATGTAAACGAACGGGCGAAACTCCAAAATAAGAATGTCACTCTTTTTTATGTATAGAGTTATATTCCTCTGCTTTATTCAAAAAAAATAATTAAACGAGGGGGAAAAAAATGAGGTTTTGTATGAAGTTTGGTGATACAAATTTTATTGGAGTGGCGAATGCGGCTAAATACAAATCATTCGTAGATGAAGATTGGGAGTTTGATAGTCTTTTGCAGCATTTTGGAGACGAAATGAAACAAGGGCATCTTTTGGTTTTTCAAATGACGGAAGAAGGAATTGAATATTCTTGGAAAGTAGACGTGAGAGTAGGGACAGAAGAAATAGCCCATACATGCTTTAGGAAAGCCGCAGGATATATAGAAGTAACGGAAAATCAGCTATATTTAGTGGATTACGACTGCCTGACAATGGCTGCTCAGTTTGAAGATCAGAATGTACCTGATCAAAATTGTTCCGATTATAAGATTGACATCGAAAATGGCTATTATAAGGTTGAGGTCCTTCAATATTATAATGTAGATAAGAATGAATATGTTGGAGCGAGCGAAACGGACCTTTTGTTACATTTCATAAAGGTTCCCGCCATTGAACCGATAGCTGAAAGGGTATTCTGGTGTACATATTAAATGGATTAAAGGAGAGCTATCCTCCTTAAATTACAAAATGAACGGGGGATTCAAATGAACATAATGAAATTAAATATTCGCCAATCTATTTTTGTCCTTTTATTTGTTTTCGTATTAGTTCCTAGTTTAGGTTATTTCACTGCATTGTATCTAAACACAACATTATTTATCCCAATAATTGCTGTAGGATCAGCTTTAGCTGGAGGTTTGGTTGCTAAGAAAATGATTAGGACTAAACAAAGTAGGATCATTCTCCAAATAAATGTTTATAATCAATAACTATTTTCCGCAATCGGACACTTTCCTTGATTCTGCATTAAATAGAGTAGCTAAAATTCTTTTGGAAGGTCATTTAAAGGGCTGTGTCGTCGATCGCCATTCAGAAGGGGATGACGAAGTTTTAGATGAACTAGTTGTGACGATTCAAAAGCTAATGAAAAATAACAAAACTTTATAGATTGATAGGGAATAATTTTTCACCATTTTTATACCCCTATAGTGTATATTGCCCCAGAAGAATTGTATGAAACAGTAGAAAAGATAATCGAGGTCTATTCACAAGAGGGGAGAAGAGAGAGACCTTTTATAAATTATTAAAACGGGTAGGCAGCGATTATTTAATAAGTCAACTGCCTGTTGATTTTACAGTTTTTGAAAATAGACGGAGAAATTCCGTTTAAATTGGGAAATACCTATATTTCCTTAAAAATAAAGGGAGTTTTTCCGCTTATTGCATCTAAATCTTTGGATTTTGTCTTATATAGAGCAGTTAACCGGAAAATCTCCGCTTATTTCTGCCTCTTAAGCTTCGTCTCTATAATATAGCCGGAAAATCTCCGCCTATGCAATCTCATGCATACACGAAGGGAGTTTGTTTTTAAACAAACTCCCTTTTGAATTGAATTAGTTGTTTTGCTGCAGGAAATCCTCAGTTGAAATTACATTGGCATACATGCCATTAAGTGCGCCGACAAACGCATAATGAACCTGTTCTGCTGGCACGACTTTATTTTCATAATATAAGTCCCTTGTTGCACATGCATCACCAATAAGTGTAGTTTCAAAGCCTAAATCGACTGCAGCTCTTACAGTTGCATCAATACACATATGTGTCATCATCCCTACAACGACTACCATGGTTACACCTTTTTCTCTTAATTTGCTTTCTAAATCAGTCTTTAAAAAGCTGTTAGGGAAATTTTTTACGATCATGTTTTCATGTTCTAATGGCAGAACCGTTTCATGTAGTTCAGCCCCCTCTGTATTTGGAAGAAAGAAGCCTAACTCTGGACTGCTTGCGATATGCTGAACATGATAAATGTTTTCTTTCTTATTTTGTCTAAACCAATCAAGAACTTTAGCAGCATTAGCAGCTGCTTGATCAGGATTGCTTAACTCCATCTTTCCGTTTGGAAAATAGTCGTTTTGAATATCGACAATGATTAAAGCTGTGCTCATATTATCCACCTCATTCATAAAATTTTGTTACAATATAAGGATAAATAATATGGTTATTTCTATCGATACTTTGATGAAACCCTTTTGTATTAAATCATTTCATGGTGAAAGGAATTTATGATGGAACTTGATAATATTGATTTTCAGATCCTTCGGTTACTATCCGAAAACTCCCGTATTCAATGGAAAGATCTCGGTCAACAAATTCATATGACAGGGCAGGCAGTAGGGAACCGTATCAAAAAACTAGAGGATAGCGGGGTAATTAACGCCTACACTCTGCTAGTAGATGAAATGAAATTAGGATTGATTTTTACTGCGTTTGTTATTATTTATATGAAAACAGCAAACCATGATTCATTTATACGTTTTGTACAGGACCGAAATGAAGTACTTGAAGTTCACAGGGTATCGGGAGAAGGCTGCTACCATATAAAAATAAAAGTTAAATCACAAGATCAGTTAAATCTTTTTCTTAATGAACTTCTCGAATATGGAAATTATAGTCTGCATTTATCCATAAAGGAAATTAAACAAGAGAATCCGTTATCAGCCACATGATAGAGATTAAAGTTAATGGTCTTAAGTTTAAGAAATCACATCAATGCAATTTGGTTGACTGCATACCCTTATAGGTATAATATGAAGGTATGTTAATGTTTGTTAGAAGAGGTTTCGCCTCTTTTATTTTTAAATGTTTTAATACCCTAATGGGTAATTAATAATCATTATTTAGGGGGTTATATAATGTCCGATAAGGAAAGAAAAATCAAAGAGTGCTCCACGACTGGTTCTTGAGGAATCAGCCGGACAAAGGTTTCTGGAGATGGAAAAAAGGTTAAACAGCCGCTTCCAATCTGACCAGGAACAATTGTATGGCTCCTGGCAGGAGTCATTTACCTGATTTTTAAAGCTTTTAATTGAGTGTATATTCCCTAAAGAAGAGGAGCATTTATAATGAACCAAATTACAGTTTACTCAACAAATACTTGTCCATATTGTGTGATGATGAAGAATTTCTTAAAGGATCAAGGACTTCCATTCAAGGAAGTGAACGTACAAATGGATCAGACTGCCGCTGACCGTTTAGTTGCAGCTACTGGTCAGTTGGGCGTACCGCAAACTGAAATTAACGGCCAATGGGTAGTAGGGTTTGATCCGGAAAAGGTTATGAGATTAGTAAAGTAGAAACGTAAGAACCGGAATTATTCAAGGATAAAGATGCAGGAGTCATATGTCAAAGCGGCATAAGTGCTTGGAACTACAGATTGCATTAACTTAAAAAGAAGGGGGAAGACGGGAATAGAGGTTATCCAAATTGGTTCTTTTACTATTATGTTGAAATGGATTATTTTTGGCATTGCCATTGTAATCGGATTTGTTTTTCTGAAACTATGGCTGCTGCGTTCACAAAAAAAGGAATTGGGAAAACAATTATTTGAGCTGGTATTAAACAGTGTTTTTTGGGGCTTTCTGATTTGGAAAGGGAGTCTGCTGCTGCTGGAGCCGAAATTAATTATTGAAAGTCCAATGTCGTTAGTGTATTTTACCGGTGGAACGAAAGGATTCATTTTAGGAATACTTGGTGCGTTAATCTATTTCGTGTTGAAAGCCAGAAAACTAAAAATAACTAACAGTATGATTCTGCAGTCGATACTTGTTTTTGCCTTTGCTGTTCTGAGTGGTTCATTTTTATTGAATCTTTTTTTAAATGAGGATAAGCCGAAAGTAAATACATCTGGCACAAAGACAGTAGAAATTGGACTTCAGGAAGGAAATAAAGCACCTGATTTTCAATTAAAGGCATTAAACGGTACGGATGTAAAACTGTCTGATTTGCATGGGAAAAAGGTAATTTTAAATTTCTGGGCAACCTGGTGTCCGCCCTGTAAAGCAGAAATCCCGCATATGCAGGATTTTTATGAATCAAGTGACAAAACAGAAGTGGAAATACTTGCCGTCAATTTGACGACTTCAGAGAAAAATCCGGGAAATATAAAGGAATTTGTGAGAGAGAGAAATGTAACTTTTCCTATTTTACTCGACCAAGATGGGGATGTTGGCGACCAATATCGAGCCATAACCATTCCAACAAGTTATCTGATTGATTCCAATGGGATTGTACGCAAGAAAATAGTTGGGCCTATGGATAAAGAGATGATGAACCAGTTAATAGAAAATATTGATTGAAAAAATAGTAAGTAAAAGCTTATACAAAGTCATTGTTCGGGGGCGGGCAGTTTACCATGCTTCGCATTTAAATGATTGGCAACTCTCTTTTTTTATCAAAGATTGAGTAATGTTTCATTTAATAACGGGTAACATGAACTGAATGGAGCAACTAGAAAAAACGTTGCTCCTATTTTAGTTTTTAGTCACTTTGCTGTGGTCTAGCTCAATTGTTTATATATGTGTGTTTATTTTTAATTGGAATTGAGGACTTATTACAGTTATTCCATTAAAGGGAGCATTTACAGAGCAAAAAATATTTCACTATGTATAATTGATGTGAGTTTACCTTTTTTATGTAATAATAATATTGTAGGAATGCAAATTTACAATTCATACATAGTGAAAGTGGGAATCATAATGGCAACGGGAACACATACAGTAGAAATTCCAGTAGATGTACAAGCAGTTTGGGACTATGTCAGTGATCTTGAAAAATGGGCAACGACAGTACCTGCCTATAAAGAACATGAAATTATAAATGACAAGCAATCTATTTGGACGTTTGAAGGCAATGTAAAAGGGATTAGAAAAACAATAAAAGCGCAAGTAGATATTACTGAATGGAATGAACCTTCAAATATTAAATTTGAACTAAAAGGTTTATCAGATAATTTTACAGGAAGCGGTCACTTTACTGCAGAAGAAGTGAATGGGAAAACAACAATGACTTGTACGGTGAACGTCCATGCAGGTGGAATATCGGGTGCGGTGTTAACACCAATTATTAAATGGGCTGTTCCAAAGGTAGCCTCTCGTTTAACAGAATCTATCGCACGTAAAATTGCAGTATTCTCATAGTTTTTCAAAAACAAAAAGAAGTAACCCTGCTATAGTGGTTACTTCTTTTTTAATAATCAATAGTTAGGCAGCGAGCCACTTTGCGGCTGACAGCTGCGCTGATCAGGTGTTCACAGCACCTGATCTTTTTAATTAGCAAACTGGATTCCCATCCCTTTATTTTTTTACAATGACCCTGTCCTTTTTGGCTGCATTTCTATATGTATAAGGTGAGGAGAAACATAATGGGAAGGCGGGGAAAATATGTGCGGCTGGGTGAAATTGAATCGAGATGTGGTCGAGGTTGATTTATGGAAAGAAATTGTTCCGTTTCGGCTTTATCTTTTGCTGCTGACACGAGCAACAAGAGAGGACGGAAGGATGGTAAGCGGTGTGAAGTTAAAACGCGGGCAATACATAAGGGCATTTTCCAAGTTAGTGGAGGATCTTGGCTACCGGGAAGGCAGAGGAGAGAAGCAGTATTCCAAGAGCACCATCAAGCGGTCGGTGGATAAGCTCGTGAAAAAACGGTTAATTACGGTTGAGGAAACGAATGTGGGAACGTTGTTTACTTTATTAAACTGTGAAGAAATCCAATCGGAGGGATTCGTCGATTTTTTTTGCCCTTCTTTTCGCGGAACGACGACAGAACCATCTGAAAACGAGGACGATACGAAAGTGGAACAAAATCAAGAAAGAGAGAAGAAAGAGGAAAAGTTAGTGGAAGAGAAGGATCAGCCGAAAGAGAATGGAGAGATGGACCAAAGCGCAAGAATGAATGCCATCACGGAGCGTTTCCTTCAGCTCCGCAATCGTGGAGCAGCCTTGTCAGCGAAGGACATGAATGCAATTGAAAAAGTCGCCAGGATGGAAGTCCCGTTAGAAAAGCTGCTGAATTGGATGGAGAATATTCATTCGACCTATCAGCAAAAATCGCCACAGCAGCGCATCAACAGCATGGCCTATTATGAGGCAGCAATTGTCACACGCCTTGGGAAATCTGAGTGGAAAAGGAAGAAACCACAAAAAGAAACCCTTCTGGACCGCATTGCCCGGCTCGAAATGCAAGGGATCCTCCAATAGTGAGGTTTGGGGACAATGGATAAGAAAGAACTCATTCAAGTGTTAGCGACCATTGAATCGGTGTATCCGCAAGTTAAAATCAGTGATGAAATGGTGTTCATGTGGCTAAGAGTGATGAAGGAAATGGATTTTACGCTTGTCATGCAAAAATTGACCGCTCATATTGCGAAGCATCCCTTTCCGCCAGTGCTGGCCGAGATTACGGTATTTCAGGAGAGAGAAAATCATTTTCTTCAGCAAACCAAACAATGGGAGCAGGAAGGGAGGGAGCGTATTGTACGAGATCAGCAATTGGCCAGAAGGAAACCAACTCCTGACTGGCTATCCCCATCCATCCGAAAGTGAAGAGATCGCAGCGGAAAATATGGTTCTAGGAGCTGTTTTTTTAGAACCTGACTGCATATTTGAATTAATTCTAGAACCTTATCATTTTTCACAAAAGAAGAATCAGCTTATTTTTCAAGTGATGACAGAGCTGCGCCAGGAATCACAGGGAATTGATGTAGTCACAGTGGTCAATAAGCTTGGCAGTCTGATTGAATCGATTGGCGGCGTAAGCTATTTGACAAGTCTTGCCGTAAGCTGTCCGACAACCGTTCACCTTGAAGACTACCAGCAGATCGTGCTCGAGCATTATAAGCTTCGCGAGTTAAAACGGGCAGCGGCTAGTTTTTTAAATGATGGGAGATTGGCCGAGGCAGAGCGCTTCTATCAGACCTTTATCAGACTCCAGGAAATTGGCATGACACATGAAGAAACGAAACACGATCTGATAATGGACATTTTTAATGAAATGTATGAGGACCAAGGCGACTTAAATGGGATCGATACAGGCTTTGACTCCCTCAATCGGATGACAAGCGGCTGGAGCAAGGGGGATTTGATTGTGCTGGCTGCTCGGCCATCCATGGGAAAAACGGCTTTTGCCTTGTCATTGGCGATGAATTGCTGTAAAAAAGGTGGTGTTGTCGATGTGTTTTCGCTAGAAATGCCAAAAAAACAGCTCGCCAAACGAATCTTAAGCAGCCTCTCAAAAATTGACGGAGCCAAATGGAAAAATCCGTACAGACTATTTACCGAGGAAGACCAAGCAAAAGCAAATACGGCTCTAGGAGTCTTCCATCAATGGAATCTCCAGATTCACGATCCCTCTCAGAAAACGGTCTCATGTCTAAGAGCCCAAATCCAGAAAACGCGGCGGGAATTTCCTGATGAAGACTACCTTGTTGTGATTGACTACCTTCAGCTAATCAATGTATCGGGAAAATATGATCGCCATGACCTCGCGATTGCCAGCATCACAAAGGAGTTAAAACAGATTGCAAGACTTTATGAGGTTCCGATTATTCTCCTTTCCCAGCTATCAAGAGGAGTGGAGCAAAGGATGGACAAGCGCCCGAAAATGTCCGACCTCCGTGACTCCGGAAGCATTGAACAAGATGCCGACCTCATCATGCTTCTCTACAGAGACGAGTACTACAACAAAGACAACTCCGACAACAAGTTCATCGAAATCGATATTGCGAAGCATCGGAATGGGCCGATTGGAATGGTTAAGCTGTTGTTTGAGAAGGAGTATGGCAGATTTGTGTAAGCGAAGGGATGGTTCTCCTGCTTCGTTTGAGGCAGGAGAGAAGTGGAAGTGGATCAGGCTGAAGATGTTAGAGGATTAATTACCTTTAAAAAAATGCGTTAATCCCTCGCGGATCAACGCATCTATACTTTAAAAAGTACTAGTTTCAAGAAATAAATAACACAAGATAACAGTCCGTGCTTTTTCGTGATTGCTATATTTTATATACAGAAAAAGAGACGGAAAATCTCCCTTCGCCCCTCAGCAAATTTCCCGAATCAATTCAACGGAGTTATTCTTTGGCGAGTTAACAAGCGAAGAGACCTCATAAGTTTCCATTAGTTCATGATGAAATGGATGGAGCAATGGCTTAAGCAGCTTTTCATCGTAATCGAATAAACAGTACTGTAGAAATATTTTTCATAAGCACAAAAAAATAAAGTCCTAATTTGGAAATATTCCAGAATTAAGACTTTATTTTTTCTAAGCTGTGTTATTGATAAATTTTACTTCACTATAAGAGCCGGACATTTTACTCTCTTCATAACTTTATGGCTCACACTACCTAATACCATTTCCTGCAGAGTGCTAAGGCCTCTGCTCCCTATTACGACTAAATCAAACCCATTTTTGTTAGCATAATCAACAATTGTTGGTCCTGGTTCACCATGTAAGATCTTCACTTCATAAGCTAGTTGTTTCGATTTTATTTGTTCCTCAAGGGGAAGAAGCTTTTGTCTGCGAGAAAGGTCCAGCTCTTCTTTTCCACTAGAATGGAGGATTTCGCTCTTTGATTTTGAAAAATCAGCTACATAAACGACTTCAATCATACACTTTGGAACAAGTGAAGCAATTACTAAAAGGCATACCCTGGGTAATGAACTAGATTGCACGAAACATAGCTTCACATGTTTTTCCAAGAAAAATAATCGTTAATGTTTTACGCAAGTGGGCGTCTTTAAAAGTCTCCCAACGTTAGCCGTCATTTTCCATTAACGTACCCATTACTTGAACCACAATTAAAATTCAAATTATTTTTAGTGTGGGATTGCATTAGTTGAACGAATAAAAAACCATATATAAGCTAAAACAACTTAAAAGAATAAGAGTTGAAATAAATATAATTCTCCCTATATGGGGTCCCGCCAAGGGTCCCGCCAACAAAACGCGGAAAACATACGCTAAGCCAAATTTCAACATGAACAAAGCCGATTTATCCTACGCTAAGGAATCATGGGCTTTATTCATATAGGACAAGGGCCAGAATGAATCTAAACTAGCTACTTATCATCGTGTCAATTTGGTAAGTCTTCTCTTAAAATTCTTTTTTCTCTCAGTAATCTTCTTTAAGGGGTAGCGTCAGGAAAATGTGGATTTACAACGTTAAGGAAATCTCAATATTAAACTCCCAATTCCTCAGCAGTAAAATTGAGAAATTGGGAGTTTTTCGTTACTCTAAAAAAAAGCGCCCTTTTGCTAAACAATAGGAAACATTAGTAAGCTGAAAAGTGTATATTCCATCCAATAAGAAGACTTTTTCATAATCTATATTTATTTACTAATCGTTTTGCCCTTTTCACCTAATTTCTTAAAACCACCATATATTAATACCACACAAATAAGTAACCCTATTATGGCCGGGATTATAATAGACTTACCAGATTCACCTGCAGAAAGAATGCTCCACGCTATTTTTCCAAATGCTATCATAATTATAACTGATAAGCCAATCCATAAATTTTTCCTCCAAAATCCCATACCTAATAAGAACAGGGATATTGGGACTAAAAGAGTCATCAGAATTTTTGTAACGTTCCAGTCACCAGTCAAATAATCAATCTCGTATTGCAAAAATTGTTCGACTTGCTTGCTCACCGATTGAGGTTCAGGAAACCAGAACATACTAGTAAATATGCAGAAGATAGTTATTGAGATCCCAGCCCAACTTTTCTTAAAAGCAAAAAAGCAAAAAGGAATTAGAAAAAGTGGTCTAATATACCAACTTAATTGATTTTGATGCCGAGTAAACGCCCAATCAAGGAAGTCCTTGCTTGTAATCGCAACTATAAAAAATAGCAAAGTGAAAAAAGCAAATATAATGGCCACCTTTTTATCATACTTCTTTAAAAACATATATAACTCAACCTCTCTCTATTTATTTGATTGAAGTCCATTATTTAATAGAAAAAGCATCTTATCCAAATATTTTATTAAACCATTGTTCTCAATACTTAGATTCTTATGTTCAATAAAATACTCCACAAAGGAAGAGTTGATCGTATTAATAAAATAAATTAGCATTTCCGTGTCAATTTCCTTTGAAATTTCCCCCAACCTTTTTCGATCTTCTATAAGATTTTTTAAAAATACATGACCCACTTTTTGACTGTCTCCAAGAATATTCCTTTTCAACTCTCGATCCTTGATATTGAGAAATTCCGTTGCAATTGAGGCTAGCTTAGGTTCATCCTTATAAAAATTGATTCCACTTACGAATAACTCCTTAATTATGTCTAAAAAATTCATCTCATCAATATTACTATTTTCAAAATAAGAATGCTTTTTGCTACCAATGATATTGATGATAATAAATGTATAAAGATCTTGTTTATCTTCAAAGTACTGATAAAAACTCCCACGGGGAATTTTAGCCTTGTCAATCATCTTAGCTATACTCATTTTTTCGTATCCCTTTTCAAAAAACTCATCCACTGCAGATTCTATAATTAAAATTTTTTTATTCTCAGATAAATTAAAAAAGGTTGGTGTTGGCATCCAATCATCACTCCTTAAAAATGACAGTAATGTCATATGACATTACTGTCATGATAATTCTTTTTCTAATTTTTGTATATATAATTAACCCCAAAATTATTCGACAAAAATTTCATATTATTCATAAGGGGGAGTACCAGCAAAACGCTGTAAACATACATAAAGGAATTGTTCAAAAAACCGTCATTTTATGAACACAAAGCTATTAAAATAGTTTTCTACCTTTCTACCTAGTGTTATCGTTTGTATAGTGGTACATATAATCCACCTTCGGAACTATTTATAATATATTTCCAAATGTAGGTTATTTTTATTCTTTCCCTATAGGGAGCCGTTCACTTTACGGCATACAGCTAAATACTAAGATTTATTGTTATAAATCACATAATCAAACATACTTATATATAGTTAATAAATGAACATTGTTTCTCAATAGCAAAGGGGTCAAGCTGCGGGGAGGAGGAATTAGATGTTTAATATTTTACTTGTAGATCTGACGTGGAATAAACCATTGTTATTGTGTGTGATAGGTATTGCCGTTTTATATGCATTATTCGTTAATCGTTTGAAAGACATAAAAATGTATCATAAACAACCACTATTCTTTTTCCTAAGTTTAGGCTTGTTATACTTAACCATCGGCAGTCCTTTAACTGCGATAAGTCATCTCTCATTTAGTTTACACATGATTCAAATGAGCATTTTATATTTTATTGTCCCACCCATTTTTTTATTAGGGATTCCTAGTCAGTTGTTTCAAAGGATACTGAAGACGCCGATAGCTAACAAAATAATAAGCAAACGGTTCCTGGCGCCTAAGCTTTCATTAATCGTTTTTGCCGTATTGTTTTTGATGTATCATTTACCTGTTGTGTTAACTGTTTTTACACAACACCCTTTGGTTCACAATGGGTATATATGTTTACTGTTGATATTATCTTTTAGTATGTGGTGGCCCATTGTGTCACCTGATCCACAGCAACGACTATGTGATGGACAAAAGAAACGATATGTATTACTGAGTGGCGTTCTATTAATGCCAGCTTGCTTATTATCCGTTTTCAGCGCCTTAATAGACGGAGCAAATAACCCCTTCTTGACACAAATAACAGCTCTTCTTTGCATGCCCTCTCAATCCATATCCATTCATATCCTTCCTCCTCCATTTAATACAAAATATGATCAAGCAATGGCAGGATTTATTATGCTGGGCATTCATAAAATGTCATTAATGGCTGCCATAAGGCTTGGAACGGAGAGATCGGACACTCAAGCAGATAAAGTAAGTCCGTAAAAATACCTCTTTTTTATTATCAACTCTAGTTTATTAAAATAAGGCTCTTCTCTATTAATTGTTCTAAAGCGTATCTATTGTTAATAGATTATATTAATTTGGCGAAAAAGAAAGTGGTGAAAATAGAGGATGAAAGAAACAAACCATTTAGAAATTAGAGGAATGCATTGTGCCGCTTGTGCAACAAGAATAGAAAAGGCGGTCTCTAAAATAGATGGGGTAGAGGAAATACATGTGAATTTAACAACTGAAAAGGGACGTGTCACATTTAGCAATACTAAGATAAATATTAATGAGATTATCAAGAAGATTAATACAATTGGATTTGATGCGGAAATAGATAGAAAGAATAACCTTCAGTCAGAAATGGAGAAGCATAGAGCAATTACAGTCCTCAAATGGCAGTTTTTTGTTTCAGCATTGCTAACTTTTCCTTTGGCATGGGCGATGTTTTCTCATTTTAGTTGGGCTTCTTTTATTACAGTTCCAGAGGTTTTCATCAATCCATTATTCCAATTTGCTATTACCATTCCTATTCAATTTATAATAGGGTACCAATTCTATGAAAGGGCTTGGAAATCGTTGAAAAGTGGAAGTGCGAATATGGATGTTTTAGTCATTTTAAGTACATCGGCAGCCTTTTTTTACAGCCATTATTTGACTTTCACTCATTTAAATACCTTAGAACGTCCACATTCAATTGTACTGTTCTATGAAACAAGTGCATTTATTATCACGTTTATTTTGTTGGGAAAATTACTAGAAGCAAGAACGAAGATGAGGACTACAGAGGCAATCAAGAAACTGTACCAATTACAGGCGAAAACAGCCACATTGTATTTGAACGGAAAGGAATCCCAATCGCCTGTTTATAAATTATCTCCGGGCAATGTGATTATTGTTAAATCTGGCGAAAAGGTGCCAATAGATGGACAAGTTATTGAAGGAAACTCAATGATTGATGAGTCATTGTTAACTGGAGAAAGTGCAGCAATTGAAAAAGGCATTGGTCATCATGTCTATGCAGGGACCATTAATCAGAACGGAACATTAAAAATAAAGGTTACTAAAAGAGATTCTGAGACTACTTTGTCACAAATCATTCGCATTGTGGAAGAAGCACAATCTTCAAAGGCACCTATTCAGCACATAGCAGATAAGGTGACAGGAATCTTCGTTCCGATTATTATTGTCATTTCAATGCTTACATTTGTTTTGTGGTATGTCATGATCCAGCCGGGACAATTAAGTGAAGCGCTGGAAAAAGTAATTGCTGTATTAATTATCGCATGCCCATGCGCTCTTGGATTGGCTACCCCTACTTCTGTAATGGTAGGGAGTGGACGAGCAGCACAGACAGGCATTCTTTTTAAAGAGGGAAAATATCTTGAAGTTTTAGGAAAAAGCAATGTCGTCATTCTTGATAAAACCGGAACGATTACAAAAGGAGAGCCTCAAGTAACGGACATGTATGTTGAATCCTTTAGTGAAAGTGACTTTTTTGAAATGATAGGTGCTGTTGAAGGGGCTTCAGGACATCCTGTTGCAAAAGCGATTGTGAAAGAATCCAAGAAGAGGGTATTTCATTTTCCAAGTGCAAGCGAAGTACTAACCATTCCGGGATATGGAATCAAGGCGTTTGTAAAAGGGAAAGAAGTGTTAATTTCTAATCCAAGTTACTTTATTAAGAATAAACTTTACGTTCCATCAAGAGCAGATAAAGAGATTAAAAGATTTGAACAAGAAGGAAAAACAGTCATGTTAGTCGCTATTAATGCTCGATTTGCCGGGATTATTGCCGTTGCTGATGAGGTAAAACAATCATCAAAATCAGCGATTACTCGTCTAAAGCAGATGGGAATGGATGTGATCATGTTAACTGGTGATAACGAGAAGATCGCCCTGTCGATTGCCAAAAAGACTGGAATTGAAAAGGTTCAAGCAAATATCACACCACAAAAAAAGGCAGAAATCATTCAATCTTTTCAGGACGAAGGAAAACATGTCGTTATGGTTGGTGATGGGATTAATGATGCACCAGCCTTAACAGTCGCTGATGTTGGAATTGCGATGGGTACCGGTTCCGATATTGCTATTGAATCTGGTGATATTACGGTA
The DNA here is from genome assembly GCF_001420595.1 of Cytobacillus solani. Lineage (GTDB taxonomy): Bacteria > Bacillota > Bacilli > Bacillales > Cytobacillaceae > Cytobacillus > Cytobacillus solani. Next base: position 1,028,102 of record NZ_LJIX01000006.1, read on the forward strand.
ATAAAAGGTGATTTGAGTAAAGTTGTGGATGCAATTAAGATAAGTAAAGCAACGATGACCAATATTAGGAAAAACTTTGTATGGGCGTTTCTATATAATATGATCAGCATTCCATTTGCGATGTTCGGACTCTTAGCCCCTTGGCTGGCGGGTGCTGTAATGGCTTTTAGTTCAGTCTCAGTCGTCCTTAACTCTCTTAGATTACAAAAGACTAGAATCTAAAATCAAACGGTATAAGTGTATATAAAAGTCTTATATACCTATTTGCTAGAAATGTCTGCTATTTTTCATTTTTGATTTTCATGTATGTATGAGAATTCATAAGCGGAGAATTTCCGGCTAATATATAGAGAGGAAGCTCAAGAAGCAGATATAAGCGGAGATATTCCGGTTAATTGCTCTGATTCAGACGAAATCCTGTGATTTGGATACTATAACCGGAAAAACTCCCCTTATTTTTAAGGAAATATCGGTATTTACCAAAATAAACGGAAATTCTCCGCTTATTTTTCAAACACAGAAAAATCAACATTCAGTTATAACAGAGCCTACATAAAAAAAGAGACCACTCAATACGTAATTAACGTTTATCGTTAATACAATAGGGTTAGCATTTGCAAACCATTAAATGGTTTCCATCAAGGTCTTTGAAATTAAACCAATGGTTATGCTCAATTTCGGTTGTTAATTCGACATTTTTACTCTTCATATGCTCATATGCTTGTTCTATATTGGCAGTGTTCAAATGAAAAGGTGGCGTTTTGAAAATATTGTCCTCTGAATAAATCTTGCTGTCTAATACAATTCCCGTTCCGTTCATAGGGATTATATACAGATGACCAAATAATATCTCACCATCTGCTGGTAACCCTAATATGTCACAATACCAGTTACGAGCTTCCTCAATGTTGCTTACAGGAATAAACACCGTACCAATTTGATTTAAAATAGGGTTCATAGATTACCTCCAAATTTTTAGCTTTAGAGGTTTAATTCGTGATGAAATAAAAATCTCCTTCTTGTGAACTTCTGCCTGTTACTACAAGCACTGCTAGACAAGTAAGTTAAATATTGGATTTTAATGCAAAAGCGGTTGTTGATTCTAAGCAAAATGGGATCCTAAACATGTTATGCCTGATTCATTTTTGCTAGAGAGAATGTGGCAGCACTAAACTCAATCAGAATTGCTCTTGATTTTCCTTCATTTTTTGGTAAATGGACGGTCAAAAAAGTAATGGATTGGATGGTCAAAAAAATGAAATATTATATATGATTAAAAAAGTGGATAACTAGAATAATACTTACTTATTTGTAAAATAAGGCACCCAGAAATTACCCAAGGAGTGGATAGATATGACATGGACTGCTTTTGTTATTATCATTCTTGGAATAACATTGAAGATGTTAACAAGTCCTCCAAGTGCAGTTGTAAATTGGCTTATAAGTAAATTTGCCCTTCATCCGAAACTAGATGTCAAAGATGTTTCAATAATATTTAATGGAGAGTACTTAGAAGGGGAAGAAAAAATTAGATTTACAGACTATTTCAATAAAGCTCTTTTCTTAGATAGAAACCATATTTTTCCGGGGGATGAAAAACTATTTTTAAGCCCAGATACTAATATTATTCCATTTATCATTAATGTAAAGGATTGTAAAAGAAACATGAAATTCTATGTTTATTGTGAGGATGATCAGATTTTTGTAGTTAAGCAGTGGAAAAAGAAAGTTGCTTCTTATAATCTTAGCTCTACTAATTTACAAAATCTTACTAATTCAAACGGGATAAGTGTATAAAAAGTCTTATATACTTATTTGCTAGAAATGTAAGAAAAGGGACGGTTCTCATGCTTCATTGAAGCAATAGAACTGTCCCTTTTGTATCAACTCACATGTTCGCCTAACACCGTTTGTTTTTTCATTTTATTTTTTCTTAACAAACCATTTTTATTTAGCAACGCTGGTAAACACGTACCGAGAATGATGGTTACAATACCTGCAATTTGCAATGGTGTAACCGTTTCGCTTAATAAGATCACGGATGCCATCACCGCGATAGGCAATTCAAAGGCACTCAATATCGATGACATCCCTAATCCAACTTTAGGAACGGCCATTGTGAATAAGAAAACAGGAATAATCATGCCAAATAACCCTAATGCCAATCCATACATCCAAAGTCCTTCGTTAAACAGCGTACCGTTCCAAATAATTTCCGGAGATTGAAAAGCAGCCGTAATCATAAAAGCGGAAAAAGAAACCCATACTAAACGGTTTGAGGCTGACATATTTGCAGTTGCCTTTCCGTTCACAAATAAAAAGAAGGAATAACTAAGAGCAGCTGCTAGCCCCCATAGCCACCCCTGAAGAGGGATTTGCGATAAATCAACATCAATCAACCCAGCAGCCGGGATCGTTCCAGCTACCAATACGAGTAAGGATATGGCTTCAATTCTGCTTGGTAATTGCCGTTTGGAGATACAAGAAATCAGCATGCCAATCCATGTGAATTGAAACAAAAGGACAACCGCCAAAGAAGCAGGCAAAAAGTTCAACGAATGACCATATAAAATATTTGTTAACCCAGTTAAAATACCTGCACAAATCAGTATTTTAACCCCATTAAAGCTAAATTTTGCTCTGTTTGTAAGTAAGAAAATAATTACGGCGATACAAAAACCGACAAAAAATTGACTAGTAACAGCCTCAGACACTGAAAAGCCACTGCCCATTGCCAGTTTAATAATGGTAGAAACAACACCAAAGCTGCTAGCTGCAATAATAACTAGCAGGGGATAGAGATACATCTTCATCATACTACATCCTTCCTAAAATTCCTGATGACTTAAATTTTGATTATGATTTTAGGAGTGTTAAAAAAAAATCATAAACTCTAATATAAAATATGTATCGCCTGTTTTGCAACCTTTTTTTATGGAAATGGACGAAAAAAATGCTTATACAAATCTAGTTTAGAAAATCTGCTGATGAGAAGTGGTTAACTTCCTAGCGCGATATTCCACGATTGAGCAGGTTCAACCAGGAATGTATTTACATAGATAGAAGCAATTTTGCTATGATGAATAATATGATGAACGAATGGAGGGCCATAAATGGATTATTTTAAAAGTGAGGCATTTGAGAAACATAGAAATAAAATAACGAACATATTAGAAAAAGTACCTTCTGTTAAAAGTCCAGCTGGCTGGACCTATAAGGGCAGCTTTAATGTTGGTGGACTCGAATATTTTGGGTTTGATGAATCATCCGATTTATGCCTTGTCGTATCCTCGAATGGCAGAGGAATTATCGATCTATCAAAAGCAGAAAAGATTGCTCGTGATTATTCAGAAGACTTTCACTTAGATGAAACGCTGTTAATTTGTGAAGGATTTGACGTTTTAAAAAATAAAACGATTAAATTAGCAGGCAAGTACGGTGGCAGTCTTCTGCCAATCGGCAGTAAATCCGGGGATCATTTACGCAGAGTTTCTCCACTTTTCCCTTGTGAAGACATCATCTATCAGCCTGCATTTGAGGACTGTTTTGTTGAAGGACACAATGAAAATTGCGTTCGTATTTATCGAGGCTTTTTGTATGGCTATGGATTTTCATATAGCGGCAATTATTTTGTCATTGCAGATGACAGTGGTATTTTATTTTGGGAAAGAGATTAATAGCTAACATTCATTGTTTAATAGCTAAGAAAAATGGAAGAAGAAAATTTTGAGGGTGATTAGAAGATTAATAACCATCCACAAAAAAAAAATGCGTTAATCCCACGTGGATTAACGCATTTATAGGTTAGCAATCGTTAGTTTTAAGAAATAAATAACACAATAGGACAAGTTCGGCTTTTGAGTGGAAAATATTAATTAGTTAGTCAAATAGTAACACCTTTCTCTATATAGTGAAGGAGGTTCTTTAACAAATACTAACTGGCTGAATCTTCAACAATAGGGAGCAAGACTTGGAGATGTAGGAGTTACAAGTTTTACTTTTTCAGAAAAGTATTTATAGTTTGATTTCTGCTGGGTGGCTTCTTTCTTAATATCCAAATTTAAAAATTATCTTATTTTACTTTTGTTAAAAGAATCGAAAAGGAAATTCATTAATGGTGATCCGACTGAAATCTTTGGAGATGTTCAAGAATTAACTGAAGAAAGTCCTATTATAATTATAGGGCAAGTCGATACTGATACAGAAGAATTTGAATTCGAGGGAGTACCGTTTTATAAATCTGAAATTAAAATCAAAGATATATATAAAGATACTGATGGTACTCTAGAACGAAACACCCAAATTACTCTTTTACAAAATGACCTCGGTGAACTTGACCCCCTAGTTAAGAAAAACGAAAAAGTATTATTGTTTTTAAAGAAATATGAAGGTCCTGTAATTGAAGATGCTTACAGGTTAATGGGTCTACATCAAGGTCATTACAAGATTGATAAAGAAGGAGAAATTTATCCAGTTGGAGAAAATAAATTAAAGGAAATTTCTAATCTAATTGAAATTTCTAATTTAAATGTTCTTGATACATTCATGGAAAAGGCAACAAAACAGACAAAGAATAATTAAATGTCTTTGCTTGATATTTACTAGTGTTGCAAAGTTGCAGGAATGGTTTTTAATTTGTATACAGCAACACTAGTAACTTCTATAAAAAACTGAGTTTATTCTTTAATTTGCTCAAGATAATATAATAATTCTCCATTATCTTTTTCTACTATTATTATTCCTCCTTTCCCAGTATGTGTACCATACAATGCAGTTCCTTTGACTAATTTATTTGCTGTAAAGTTTCCCCATAAAATGGAAGTGTCTTTTTGTCTTTTTATTTCTCCAATTTTTTGTCCCTTTTGAAACCTATTCTTTTCTTCATCGAACCATTCAAGGTCGGTAGCATTAGAGTAAATACGTCCGTCATATTTGATGATATCCCTATCTTCATCAATTTTTAGAACCTCACTACTAATTAGTACATATCCGCCAACCAACAAAACGAGAAGTGAAAGTAAAAAAATGATGATTCTCTTCATAACTAACCTCCTTTACTTAACGCAGCTAGTATTAATTTACTATCTATATACTTATTTAGAGCATATCAGCTTATTAAGAAAGAAAAAATGAAAAATTTGCGAATATTATTTCGTTACATTAAGTAAAGAATTTTAGGTTCCATATATTTTTATAAAAAGCGGATAGCTACAAATCTTTTTTATTAGTTTTGTTTAATATTTGCTCAATGTTAGTCTTTCTTACAGCTTTTAAAACTCGATCATTCTTATGAGGGGTAACGTTCCCTGGGACATCCTCATTAAGTCAGCATTTCTTTTTTCAGCTAGTTGCACGGCACCCTTTGAATATCCTTTTAGGGTTTCAAGTCCACGTAATTCCGAAAATTCAGATGAATCTTCTAACAACATACTTAAAAACATTGATGTGTTATGGATTCCATCAGAGATAGTTCCATTATCTTGTAGATCTTCGTCAGCTACAGTAAAAACAAATTGATTTTTAGAAAGTTGACTATTTCCCCCAAACCAAATGGCACCAACAACAACAAAAGTAAAAACTAGATATAGAATTTTTTTCATATTAAAGATACCTCCATATTTTTTATGGTAACAAATTTCCAAAAAAAACAAGATTAAGCAGGGTGAAAATAATTTATCATTTTACTTTCCTGACTGTACCCCTAGACATACGATTCAACAATCGGGCCATTTTGCGGAATAATTAAGTAACTTATTTACCATTTATCCGTCTAACCATTCAAGGAGGATAACGTGAGAGTAAATACACTGCAGAAAAAGAGTATCATTTTTGAAAGGAGCGATTAAATTGAAAAGACTATATGCCATTTTGAAAAGTATACTGGTACTAGTCATAGTTTTCATGCTTACTGCTTGCACAGGAGAAACAAGGCCTTCCGATACAACGATAAAGGAAACCTCAGAAGCTGAATCGGTATCGTCTTCTTCATCCGGGCAGAAGCCAACCGCTCTAGAAACTCGTCCAGCAGTTGAAAGCTTTGAACTGCTAACATCTAAGGGGAATCAGTCACTGGAGGCTACTCTACATCAGGGGAAAGGGTTTTCTTTGTATGTCTTTGAGAAATTTACTTTTGACGCAACTGCGGGTCGCCTATCATTAAGTGGAAACCCAGGATATTACGTTTATATTGAACCACTGCCATCCGATTATGATTTGGCTCAACTTGAGGTAGCGGGTAAGGAAGAGTTACGTCAATTCGGTGATGTGTCCAATTTTAGTGGCGAGTTGATCGAACATCCTCTTGGTTTCGCGGATCTCTACCTTCAAGCTTCCGGAAAGGAAGGCATCAGCGATTATATCGTGTGGACATCGGAATCGGGCGATGCTTTTTTGTTCCGTCTTCATAATCCGAAAGGGGCGGAGGTATCCGATTTCGCTGGGCCCATTCATATTTCCCTATCTACCGTACAAAGTGAATAAAACACTATTATTTCTGCACAATTCGAAGAAGCATGTTATACCTAACCCGACGGGTATGCTCACCAGCTACATGAAAATAAAGGTAAAAAGAATCAAAGCCTGTGAAGTTTAACTCCCCGTAAAATTTCACAGGCTTTTTAGTTTATAAAGGGTTTTGTCCTAGCCACTGCTGTCTATTTTTGTAAAATTATGCGTAAAATTCAATTTAACGCTTAAATAATTTTTGTATTGAAAATGTCTTAACCCTTGGTACATATGGGATTAGACGTTTTTTTATTATAACATAATTAACGTTAAGAAGGATTAACGCTTATTTTTGGTAATAAAGTAAGTGTAATTTATGTAAAAGCACTTTATTTTGATATGGTAGACAAGAATGCGGATAGAGCTGTAATAGCTAAAACCTCATACTTAGAGCCAGCAAGTAAGAAAATTTGTGAGTGTAAAAGTATCCTATTAATTATGCGGAATTTGCCACTATAACTAAATGGATTAATGAAATGAAAAATAATAAACCGTTTTATTAAATATCTAAGGAATTACTTACATTAATAAGTTTTTAGTCTTTCAGTTTGTTGACAAAAGGGGTATGGTATGGTTACATTCCGTATCCCTTTTCAGCTAGTTGAAGGGCTGGCAATTCAACAAACTATTTTAACCATCTTCATCGGATATTTGGCCTATACTTCGCTACAAGCAGCTATTTCTATTCGTGCTTTGCGAAAGGATCTTATCGAAGGAAAACCGATTGATCATCATGCTCCTTGGGAGATGCATTACCGATTAAATTCGACTATAGCTTTACTATTTACAGTAGTTGTTGGATTTAGTGCTATACCTCCATTCGTTCAGCTTGTAAAAGGTGATACGAAAACATTGCCAGAAGCAAGTCTTGACTTACCGATTGTCAGATTAACAGATGTAGAGCAGAATCCTGCTTTGGTTCGGGGGGAACCTTCATATATGAGAGACAATGTTGATTGGGACAACCGGTATACGTATGAGTGGGGTCCGTTGGCTCCGGTGGGTCAAATTGTGGAGGAAACAGAATGAGTAAGAAAGTTTTTAATATTTCTTTCTTAGTCAATTTAATTCTTTGCATGAGAATGAAACAATATATGACATTAAAAACATTAATGAAAATAAAAACGAGTTACTATACATTCTTGTGATAAGATTGCATAGTGGTTTACTATAAAGTATTCATATTAATAGGATATTTTTATCAGAAGGAGAGTGGGGATTGTGAGAGAAACCTGTGTTCCGACTGGCGTAGAACTAAAAAACACTGGTTTTGGATATACGTTATCCTTAATAGGTGGTAAATATAAAATGATTATTTTGTATTGGTTGTCTGAAAATAAGGTTATGAGGTTCAATGAGCTGAAGCGACGTATTGGGACTATCTCCTTTAAAACACTAAGTGTTATGTTAAAAGAGCTTGAGGAAGATGGCCTTATTATACGCAAAGAATTTCCCCAAATACCTCCAAAAGTTGAATATTCATTATCTGAACGTGGTTGTTCACTTATTCCATTGTTAGATATGATGTGCGAGTGGGGAGTGGAAAATAATTTTCAAGCTCTAGAAGCTGGAACAAAATAGGCATAAAAAGAAAGTACCTTCTTGTTTAGGAGGTACTCCTTATTTTTACTTTTATAAAAGTTACCCATTACATGTTATCAATGAAATTTAAATAATCTTGAGTGCTTTTTTCAATTTCACTTGCAGATGGCTCAAATTCTGTTCCATAAAACGCAAAGAACGAACGATAATCTGCTTTACAATAGATGGCTGTCGTCTCAAACGGACGTAAAACTTGTTCGAGTGTATAATGATATCTTCCATCTTCACTATAATCCACGTTTTTGATCCCGGCAGATACCCCTAAAGCAACTTTACGATTCTTTAATTTATCTCCTTTTGAACCATAAGCCCATCCATAAAGGAAAACATCATCCAGCCACTTTTTTAAGAGAGGAGGACAGTTGAACCAATATACAGGAAATTGGAGAACAAGGTTTCCATGAGATTCAATCAATTTTTGTTCTCTTTCCACATCTATGTTCCCATCAGGATAAACCTTATGCAATTCGTGTACAGTGTATTTTTTTGAATATTTTTTTAATTCTTCTACCCATCGCTTATTAACAACAGATGTTTCTAAACTGGGGTGTGTTGCGATAATAAGAGTTTTCAATGTTTCTTCCTCCTTAGGCTGACTTCATTTTTATTGTAAATTCTAAACTAAAAATATGTAAGTACGCACTTTTATTACAGGTACTTACATAAAGGTAAGTACCTTTGATGTTTGACGTTACTTATTTAAGCAATCACATTTTGATTTGATTAATATTCTATTATTGCCTATTTTTTGGAAGATACTTCAATTTCCTATCTAACTACTTTATATGATGTAAAAAGCCCTTCCGTTTGGAAGGGCTTCCCCTTATAGTAGACACATTTAAAAAGGCGCATTAATCTGTCTACTAGGAGGGGGTATTTTTTATGGAGAAAAAAGCAGAGACTTATGATATATCGTTTAAGAAAAAAGCGGTGGATTTATATCATCAAAAGAAGAATTATTCAGCTGTTTCCAGAGAATTAAACATTCATAGAAAAAACATACAACGGTGGGTTAAACAGTTTAATGTAGATGGAATTGTTGGCCTTAGAGAGAAACGCGGAAGAAAAAGTGGGTCTGGTAAAGTCTCTTCATCTACTATTGAAATCCTCAAAAGAAAATAAAGCGATTAGAAGCTGAGAACGAACTATTAAAAAAGCTTTTAAAGATGTGAAAGGGGGACTTGATTTAGAACCTAGTATTCTATTTCAAATCATTGATGATTTATCAAATCATTCTATACAGCTGCTCTGCCATCTGGCTAAAGTTTCAAGAAGTGGATACTACAATTGGGTAAAGCGTAAAGCATTTCCTTCGGAAAGGCAGATAGAGGATGAGAAGCTAAAGCAGAAAATAATAGAATGCCATCAGAAATATAAGGGCATCTATGGCTATAGAAGAATACAAATTTGGTTAAAAAGGACCTATGATATTCACATTAATCACAAAAAAGTTCAACGGTTACTAAGTGAACTAGGTATTAAAGCCATTATCAGGAAGAAACGAATTTATTACGGAAAGAAAGAACCCTATCTTATTTCGAATAATTATTTAAATAGAGCCTTTTACGCTTCTCGCCCTAATGAAAAGTGGGTAACTGATATTACGTACCTCATTTTAAATGGACAGAAACTATACTTGTCTGCCATCAAAGACCTATATAATAACGAAGTTGTTGCGTACCAAATTAGTAGACGCAATGATTATAAACTAGTCTTGGATACTCTTAAAACAGCCATAAAAGGAAGGAATGTAAAGGGAATCCTTCTCCATAGTGATCAAGGATACCAATACACGTCCCATAACTATAATCAGCTACTCACAAAAAATAAAATGAAAGCTAGTATGTCTAGAAAGGGCAACTGTTGGGATAACGCTAGTATGGAAAATTTCTTTAGTCATTTAAAAACAGAATGTTTTAACCTGCATTCTTTTAAAACTTCACAAGAGGTTAGAAGGGCTATTAAAGACTACATTCTCTTTTATAACCACGAAAGGTTTCAAAACAAGCTAAACAACCTGACTCCTATCGAATATAGAAGTCAGGCTTTTTAACTGCGCTTATTTTTGTGTCTACTTGACAGGGGTCAGATCAGAAGAGGAATTGTGCCTTTTTCAGTAATCGGGCCATTATATGGAATAAGAATTACATAAAACACGACTTTTTTATACAGTTCCTAGGCTTCTTCAGAAGCCTAAAACGTTGATCTATCAACGATTAATAAAATCCTGCATAAACGAGTAATAATGGACAAGAGCCTAACCCTTGGTATACATAGGAAGGCAATAGCAGAAAGTCAACCGTAGTCCAAGAATCTCCAAAAGTCACTACATATTATTTTACAAGGTGTTTTTTATTAAGGAGATGATTTGTATGGTTAACAATAATAACCCCTTTCAGGGATGCTGTCCAATTAGTCCGATTTCAAAACCGCCTAACCTACCAAGATTAATGGGTCCCCAAGGACCAGCTGGGCCACCGGGTCCTCAAGGTCCTCAAGGAATACAAGGAATACAAGGAATACAAGGTGAACAGGGAGCTCAAGGAGATCCAGGTCCTAGTACAAATCTTTTCGTAACTGAGGAACAGGCGTTAGTAGTAGAGATACCTCTTTTAATCACTGACCCAGTACCTATTGTAAATGTTCAAGTTACTACCAACAATGATAATGAAAGAGTTAAAATAGATGCAATTGTAAGTACTCGAGTTCAAGCAGTATCATCATCAACTACATTTGGATTAGCCCTAATTTATGAGTTGTTTAGGGATGGCGTCCCCTTAACTAGCGCTTTCGTTGAAGGAGTCTACACTAGACCTGAGGGTACTTTTCAATTTTACAGTTGGCATCCGAATTTTACTTTTGTCGATGTACCCGGGCCTGCGGGAACCTATACGTACGAAATAAGAGCTTCTCATCGTCTGAACGCAAATCCTGGAAATGTAGTAAATATCCAGGCTTATAACCTTGGGCTTACTGCAGAAGTTTTTCCCCCTACTAATTCATTTTTTGCAGCAAGTACAACAGCGAAAACAAATTTTGAGGAATTTAATATACATCACGCTTCAATATTAAAGGAGAACAAGATACCCCCTCTTTTACTTGATACCCGCCAATTAAATGTTCTTGAAATGAATAATGAAAAAACAAACACTGAGGAAAGCACAGTTTTAAAAGAAAGTATGGATACTGAGTTTAAACAAAAAGAAAAAAGGTTACTACCTTCCATTGAAGAATTAAAGTTAACCGTCAGTGAACAACAATCCAAAATTAACCTGTTAACTGAATTACTCAACAAGACTACCGAAGAAAACGAAAAAGAACTGGACTCCCTAAAGATAAAACTTGAAAACAAGTTAACTTACTTCACCAATACAAAGGATTTAGAAAAAGAACGTGCCGTTCTGGAAATTGAACGAAAATTCCAAGAAAAGCTGCAGGAGATCCATGAACAATATAATAATATGCTGGAAAGGTTGTATGAGAAATTCTTCTTGTATAGAGATAAATAAAGTCATTTAAAGAAATGTTCAACATACGTTCGACTGAATGAAATATTTTTTGCTTTTGCCATAGGAAAATGCAAATAATAAATAATTGCTGTACGAACATACTGTGCATTAATTGTAAAATTTTTATTCAGCAGCCGGGCGCTTTAATGGCATAAGGAGCACTGAAACAATCAAACTTTTTTATAAAGTAAGATAGTGATTAGTATATTGAGGGAGTTAAAGAAGGAAACTTATCTTTTTCTAACGAATAACAAAAGTATTTAAAATAAGGAGATGATTTATAATGTGTGGGATGATGAGGTTTGATTGACCAATTAATTCCATATGTAATCTTATTTGGAGCTACGGGTTCAGGCTTGGTTGCTGGAGTGTTCTTCGCACTTTCTTCATTTGTTATGAAAGCACTTGCTCGGCTACCGGATGAGCAGGGAGTTGCTGCGATGCAGTCAATTAATGTAGTGGTACTAAACCGATCTTTTTTAACTGTATTTTTGGGAACAGCTTTAGTTACTATACTACTTATAACCCATTCTATTTTTAATTGGAAAAGTGCAAATGCCATTCCTTTATTTGCTGGAAGTTTGCTATATTTTGTTGGCAGTTTTCTAGTCACGGTTGTACGCAATGTTCCTCTAAATGATGAATTAGCTCGTGTAGGGGTACAGCCAACATTTCGGGAATTTTGTACGCTAAGCAAAATTCGACATAGAAATAGCCAAATACCTGTACGTTAAGGAATTTGGCTTTATGTGTTATAGGTTAATTTTTATTTAATGGTCTTAGAGAATTTGTGGGTAATCGATGTGAATCAAATTTATATTCTCCAAGAAAATTAATATGCTCCCATCCTAACGGTGAAATGTGTGGAAGTAATTCTTCCTTTAGACTATTCCTTTTCTTAAATTCTTTTGTCACTTCACTCAAATACACAGTATTCCATACGCTTATTGCATTGATTAATATATTTAATGCACTAGCTCTTTGTAGTTGACCTTGTATGCCTCGTTCTCTGAATTCACCACGTTTACCAAAAAATAAAGCTCTGGCCAATCCATTCATGGCTTCCCCTTTATTTAGTCCACGATGTATCCTTCTTCTTAATGTTTCATTCGTAATATAGTCAAGAATAAAGATTGTTTTTTCAATTCTTCCAATCTCCCGAAGAGATGTAGCTATTTTATTTTGTCTTGCATACGAACCTAATTTCCCCATGATTAATGATCCAGAAACTCTTCCTTCTCGAATTGAATGTGCCAGCCTTAATACATCATCAAAATTCTCTTTAATAACGTTTGTGTTAATCTTACCTCGAAGTATGCCTTTTATGTTTGGAAAATCATTAGGAGAAGAAATGGTATATAATTTAGCATCACTTATATCTCTTAGTCTTGGTGCAAAACGAAACCCTAACAAATGACTTAATCCGAAAACTTGATCCGTGTAACCGGCTGTATCAGTGTAATGTTCTTCAATTGTAAGGTCAGATTCATGATGTAATAATCCATCTATCACATGTACGGCATCCCTTGCATTTGCATTAATAACTTTGGCATAAAAGGAAGAAAACTGATCACTTGTAAAACGATAAATGGTCGTACCTTTCCCAGTACCGTAATGCGGATTTGAATCTGCATGTAACGATGATACACCGACAGGAACACGCATACCATCGGAAGATGATGTCGTCCCATCTCCCCAATATGTAGATAAAGATAGACGGTGCTGATAATTTACCAGTGTAGCTTGAGCGCGAGTCATCGCATCTTCATGTAATCTCCATTGCATAACATTGGCCATCTGGCGATATGAAATATCAGGAGTTGCTTCTGCCATTTTAGTTAATTCAATATTTGTCCCCATCGCCATTAATGAAGCCATCACAATAGACTTTTCCTCACCTTTAGGCGGTTGATTTGAAGAAGCGTGAACAAATGACTCTTTAAATCCAGTCCATTCAGCTACCTCCATTAATAAATCAGTAAGTTTAACTCTTGGAATCATATTATAAAGCGATAAGCTGAAATTTCTAGCTTCTTCAGGAGTATCAGCTTGAAGTCTCTCAACATGTATCTTTTGTTTTTCAATGTTGATACTTTCAACTTTATCAATATTTTTGGATATCCATTGAAGCTTAGTATTTAAAGTTTCACATCTTTCCTGTATATACTGTTCAAAACTTACATTAACAGCTATATTAGTCCCTTTAATCTTTGCTTTTCCCCAATCATCTTTTGACACTAAATATTCTTCAAAATCCTTATGTAATTGACTACCTTCAACCCAAACATCACCGGAACGGATATAGTTTTTGAGTTCTGTTAAGGCAGCCATTTCATAATATTGACGGTTAATGTTACCTTCATCATCAAAAACATGTTTTTGCCAACGTTTAGGAACAAAACTCAAAGGTGAGCCATCAGGGATTTTCCTTTTTCCAGAATCATTTAATTCCCGTATGGTATCTAATGCCTTCAATAAAGGCTCTGCTGATTTAGTAGATTTGAACACTAAAGAATCCAACAGGCTTGGAGTATATTTCCTTAAATAGTTATATCGGGCTTTTATTAAATCGAGATAATCATAATCCATTGGTCTTGATAATAATTTAGCTTCTTCAATTGATTCTACAATCTTCTCCCACGGCATTACTTGGTCTAGTGCCGCATAAGGATCGATCCCTTCTTCTTTGGCTTTAATTAAAGCCGTTCCTATATCTGCGTAATGCACAACTTTTTCATTTACTGACTTTTCATTTTGTTTTTGCATCTCTTCTTGAGTTTTTCTACCCTTTGCTTGTAACACCACCATTTGCCTATCATGAATTTCAATGGCATGGTCAGTTAAGTCTTGGGAAAGAGTGATTAAGTGAGCGACTAATAATGCATATCTTTTATCTTCTTTAAATCGTCTAAAAGAATGGGGTTCATATCTTGCCCCAATTCGTGCTAATTGTAAGAGTCTATTGGGGTGTATTAATGCCGTATTGGCTGCAATATTCATTTCTTTAATGTACTTTAGTCTTTGTATGACCTTTAAAAAAGAATCTGGTGACGACTGTCCGGGAATTTCCCGAAGCCAAGCTAATTGGGTTTTAATATTATTTACCGTTAAATCGATCAACTTTTCTAGTTCACACTTATGTCTTTCAGAAAGATTACTTGTTAGTATGGCATATATTTTTTTCTCTGCACGCGTTCTTGTTAGCCAAACCATCCTCTCGATTGTTGGTATTGCAGGAAGGATTATTTTTTCCTTTCTTAATAAATCGATTGCAGTGCGTACTAGATACATCGAATTTCCATTTTCCAATGCAGATTTTAAAAGAACATTAGAAATCGTACGATAATCACTGTTATTAAAGTTTCTGTATCCATATACTTGACGTATTTCGTCTAAATGCTCACGTCTAGTTGTATCACGTTGAGCATATGAAGTGTAAACCTCTGGATCTACATTAATTTGATTAGCGATGTATTTAATAAGGTTTTCGGGTATATCTGACATATTAATTAAAGAACAACCGGGGTTTCTAAGAATGCATAATTGGAGTGCAAACCCCAAGCGATTATGATCTCTTCTATGACGATTTATAACATCAATATCATAGTCAGATAGACTGTAATAAGAAGTAAATTCAAATTCTGATAAATTATTAAGGTTTAAAATTTCCTTGCGCTGTTCTGGTGTCAGCAGTTCTTTCACACTCAAGTTAAATCAATCCTTATAAATAATTTTGGTATGAGCCTAATTTACTTTATCTAAGTATCTATACAGCGAGGTTTTGCTGACTCCCGTTGCTTCTGTTATTTCGTTGATTGTATAATCCTTACTTTTATACATTTTTATTGCCATTTCAACTTTTTCCTTTTTCTTCGATGGTCTGCCACCTTTCCTTCCTCTGGATCTTGCTGCTTGAAGTCCTGATTTTGTCCTTTCGCTAATAATATCTCGTTCTAACTCTGCAATATTTGCCATTGTACGAAAGAAAAACTTCCCCATTGCAGTTGAAGTATCAATACTGTCATTAATAGAGACAAAATCTACGCCCATATCATTGAATAATTCACTAAGTTCAATTAGATGTTTTGTAGAACTTGAAATACGATCAAGTTTATATACAACAATTTTGTCGCCACTGCGTAAGACCTTAAGAAGTTCTTCTAGTTGGGGTCTATCTTTTCTAGTTCCGGTCAACTTTTCTTTATAAATTTTCTCTACTCCAAATTTTGTAAGGGCATCAACTTGCATATCCAAGTTTTGTTCCTCCGTACTTACACGTGCATAACCAAATATCATCATTCATCACCTGCAAAAGTAGTTTATAACCTCATATTAGCACCAAAAACAGTATTAGATATTAAAAATGTTACTTTGATTTTAGGAATGAGTTTTGGTTCTACAGATTAATAGAAATAGATTGTTTTTTTTAAAATATTTATCAGAACCAAAAACGGTCGTTTATGGTTCATCAACTCTTTACAATAATTGGATTAAGACATTATCTTATTTTAGATATTGAAATTAAGTTATAATAATTGTATATTATGTATATGGTGTATATCAATTACATATACAGTTTAAAAAAGAGGGTTTCTATGAAAATAATTATTAAAAATGGTTCCGAACAACCGTTATATCAACAAATAAAGGATCAAATTAAAGGTGGAATTCTCCGTCAGGAATTAAAAGAAGGTGAAAAACTTCCGTCCATTCGTTCATTAGCAAATGATTTACATGTTAGTGTTCTTACAACAAAAAGAGTATATGACGAATTAGAAAAGGAAGGATTTATTGTAACAACCGTTGGAAAGGGTTCATTTGTAGCATCCGACAACTTAGAGATGTTGTCGGAATCTAAAAGACACATGATTGAAAAAAAGCTCTCAGAGGCGTGGCAAATGGCTAAAACCCTAGGAATAAATAAACAAGAACTTTATTTAATGATGGATATCATTTTTGAAGAGGATGATGAGTGATGACAACTGTTTTAGATGTGAAAAACTTAAAGAAAGAGTTAGATACTTTCAGCTTAGCTAAAGTGGACTTTTTATTAAAAGAAGGTTGTATAACTGGTTTTATCGGAATTAATGGTTCCGGAAAAACAACAACTATAAAAACTATACTTGGACTCTATCCAAGGGACGAAGGTAGCATTAAGTTTTTTGGCAAAGAAATAGAAAAAAATGAGTACATAATAAAGAATCGTATTGGGGTAGTTTTAGATGAAGGCTATTTTTATGAAGATATGACATTGAAAGAAATGAAAAGTGTTATTGCCCCTGCATATACGAACTGGGATGAATCTATTTTTTTAAAGTATATCAATCGATTTAATTTGAAATTAAACCAAAAAATTGCAACCTTATCGAAAGGTATGCGAATGAAATTTGCCCTTACTTTAGCTCTTTCTCATCATGCTGATTTATTGATAATGGATGAGCCCACAAGTGGTCTTGACCCATTAATTCGTAATGAGTTAATGGAGATACTTTTAGATTTCATGGAAGAGGATGGAAAGAGTGTATTCTTTTCTACTCATATAACTTCTGATTTAGATAAAGTAGCTGACATGCTTATATTGATTGATAAAGGCAGAATCATATTCAACGAAAGTAAAGATGAACTACTGGATAGGCATGCTTTGGTAAAAGGAGATAATAGTTTAATCAATGAACATACAAGAAGATTATTTTTAAGTTTGCGTCAAACAGCAGTTGGCTTCGAAGGAATTACCGACAAATTAGACGTAGTACGTGAACAAATGAACGATTGTTTAATAGAGAGGCCTTCCATTGAAAATATAATGTTAGCCTATGTAAAGGAGGGATAAAAATGTTATTTCATCTTGTCAAAAAGGATTTCATTCTAGCCAAAAAATATCTATTATTTATGCTTGTTTTTGCAGTTATTGGACCCATGTTTATTTATTCAAAGTTAGGATTTGATAACGGTAGCTTTACAAGTTTTCTTATTACCGTTTTATTTACGGAATATATTTTGTTTAATATGGTTTCGATGCAAGAGGATAAATATAGGGGATCAGCACTTCTTTGTACAACCCCACATACTCGTAATGGTGTCATTAAAGCAAAATATCTATTTGTTCTTGTGATTTTTATTGGCTGTTTCCTTTTATTTAACCTTGCAGTAGCAATTGGTTTTTCTACAGGGCTAGCAAGATTAAATATTTATAGTATAGGAATAGCTCTTTTGATCATTTCTGTTTTTTTCGGAATATTAATACCTATTCAAACTAAATTTGGCTATGAAAAAACAAAGTATATCTTTTTTATTTTAATATTTTTAACTCCATTTATACTACCCACTATTATTGAGTGGTACCAATCGATGAATTTTAATATCAATTTTCAATTACCACTACCTCAAACAGTAATGGTTTGGGTGCCTTTTGTAATATCTATTTTTATTATCTTAATTTCAATGATTATATCAATCCAAATCTTTTCAAAGAAAAACTTATAGCTTCTTCTTTTGAGGTGAATATAAATGAAAACAATAATAATATTTGTAATACTGTTTGCAGTTTTAGCATTTGTAATTAAAAAAATTAGGAGCAAATAGAAATCCATATAAAAAAAGTCGAATCCATCAAGGATATCGGCTTTTTTAGATTGAAATTTGCTTAGCGTACAAAATTTCCGAAATGTTGGCTGTACCCCGTGTAGATACTAAAGAAGGAGAAAGTTTCATTTTATGGAAAAATTATCTGTCAAAATGGACGATATGGAATCACATTAGCAAGTTTTGCATCGATGGTATTATTTATTCTAGCGCTGTAATAAACTAACAAGTAGCATTAATCATATAAGGGTTAACACTCGCTCGTCTTTTGTTTACGGGCATCTCGAATTCCACAGTACACAGCCATATATAATGCTTGCCTTAACCTTCTAGAATCCTCTTTTAGTTATGCGATTGTTGGTCGCTGTAAACCTTCCAGAAGAGTAAACAGTAGGATCTATTCCTGAAAAGGCAACTAACTTTTTAGGATGATTAAACCGATCTATTCCTCCAATTTCGGATATGATTGTTGCTGCAATCTTTTCTCCGATACCAGGGATAGATTGGATAATCTTATATTCTTCAATTTCTTTAGCGAGGGCATCTATTTCAGTTTCTAGTTGTGATAGATGCTCTTGATATTGAAGAACAATGGTAATAAACATCTTTAGGTTAAATATATGGCTTTCATACAAATTGCTTTGAAATGGATTTTGTACTGCAGCCTCAATAAGCTTTTGTGCTGTTTCTTTTGCCCACTTTTCTGAACGTCTGGTACATAACGATACAATCTTTTCAGTTAAAACGGATTCGGTAGTATTTAGTACATGTTCAGAAGTAGGAAATAAGAAAAGAGTCTGTAATGAGACTTTTGAATATAAATTACCAAAGACACCTCTATATTCAGGGAATATTTGATCTAGCACTGTTAGAAGCTGTACCTTGGTTTGTGCAGAGATACTTGAAATTGTCTCTTGTTGCCTTGTAAGATTACGAAGGTTTAAGAGTTGAATACCTCTTTTCTTATACGGCTCAACTTCTTCTTTGTAGTATAGTTCGCAAAGAAGAAAGGCATCGACAGCGTCTGTTTTTACCTTTCTTAAACTTGTACTCCTTGCACGATGAGAGATAAGGGGATTCACAATAATATAAACATATTGCTGTTCCTCCAAAAATTGAATAACAGGAGAGTGGTAATGTCCTGTTGATTCTAATATAACCGAAGGTTGCTTACCATCAGCTACTCTTTCAATCTCTTTTAAGAATCCTAATAAATTCTCAAAGCCCTCCACTGTATGTTTTACACTAAAACTTTTACGAAAAGGCTGTCCCTTATCCAAGAATGCTTGTACCTGACTTTCCCCCTTAGAAACATCCAGCCCTACTACTGGATTCATCATTATCTCCTCCTTGGAAATTAAGATTAGTCGGTTGTCCCTAGGCTCCTTGTACTGTCATAGGTTCGCTTGTTAAACGGGATCATTGTCCCAACCAGCCTGAAACATGCTTATACAAGTAGGGAGTGAACCGTTTTGCGGACGGGATCGAGTCCCACGGGCGCTACGTTCTACTCCGACTACCGCTATAATAAAACCAAATAAAAAAAATTCAACCAGTAAAAACTGGTTAAACTTATATTACGATCGGGCGCTTTTCTTGAATAACATAGATGGAAAGTGATCAAATTTTTTTATAAAAATCTCATACTTATTTAAAGGCTCAATTAAATTTGAATGTTGATATTTACACAAAAACAAAGGGAAACCAGATTGTTAAGGTTTCCCTTTGTTTTTATGACTAATCTATTTAATTTCCACAACAAATGTGTAGGAAATTGTTCCGTTAGTCCATTCTGCTAATGCTTCATAGATATATTTACCTTTACTTGAAGGAAGGGTTATTTGATTATCATTTTGTTCTATTTCTATTTCTCTTCCTTTTTCATTCCATAAATAAACTTCGATGTTTGGATTTCCTTCAATCATAATCTCAACTTTTTGATTTGGATTTGAGCTAATTGATTCTATATGCTCTGCCATTTGGTACGGAGATGCGTGGTCTGTTTGTACAACCTCAGTTCCTAAACCTTTCTTTCTTTCCCATCTATAACCGCCTCTTTCAATCTGATATTCCGTACCATTAATAATGATTAGCCCATTCAGAGATGGAGGGAACTCACTGTCTATGTCTTCGTTATTTTTATCTACATTATTTGAACAACCTATAACCGAAAATATTGATAACACAAATATCATTAAAAAGAAATATTTTAATCTCAAAATATCACCCCTTTACGGATTTGACGATGGGTTTTTCCAAAGGTTTCAATTATTGTACTAATCGAAACAATTTAAAACTATACAGTAAGATTTGAAGTACGGAAACTATCTAAAGAAAAACTCCATTTTGATCAATTTTTTCAAAATGGGGTTTATGAAGTTGCTGTTAGATAAGGATTGAGGGATATTTTAAATCAAACTTTGTTCCAATGCTACATTTGAAGCAACACGATATCGTGACTCGATTCTAACTTGATTTACGAACAAGTGTTTGTGTAACTAGTGATAAGGAGTTGATTCGGATGATTCGTGACCGAGGTTTAAAAAAATGGCAGGCTGCAAGCTTTTTACCCCAGCAATGGACGATGTTAAAGGGGATATACCATGATGATACTAAAGTGAAAAAGCCAACCTTAGATGAACAAGAACTTGAAGACATAAATATTATTGTCATGGAGTCACTAAACTACACCTTGCCTATAAAAGTAACTATTTGGCGTAATGGCTTTTTTATTAATTTTATAGGTATAGTTGCTAAAGTTGACCCAATAAAGTTGTGCATACTAATGGAGATTAACAAAAATACTGAAAGAATAATGATCAATGATATTACTGGTGTGGAGAGGATTTAAGGATGACCAGGATACCTAATGAAGATAGAGATATAATCGAGCAAGCTATGTATTTACCTATGGTTCTTACCGTGTTGGAAAAAGATCGAATTATTATAGAAAAAGCACCATTTAAATTAAAGGAGCCTTATCTAAATCTTGTGGAGGAAACAATAAGAGCTGTACAAAAGGATTTAAAAGTTGTTAAGGATAAGATGCGGCAGGAGAATATGAAGGTTCAGCAAATTGGTCATGACGAAGCATTTACGATGTATTCATTTTTATATAAAGGATTCGAAGAGCAACATAATTACTTTAATCCGAGGATACGTAACAAGGTACATGAATTAATGGAGCATTATTTGTATAACCGATTTAAATGAAATCCCTCTTGTTGCTATGTAATGACACACCAGAGGGATTTATTGATTTAAAATTTCATTTCTCATTGAGATTTTTATTTTTGAAAAAAAAATAATAGTTTCATTTCTAACGTTGATGGTTGTTGTTGAATTATGTATAATGTAAATATAGTTTTATTTAATTTTACAGTCCTTGCACACTTCTTTGTCCATTTAGGATATATGCCGAGTGAAGTTGGACAGAAGGCTTGCGAAAGCACCTTCATAAAAGACTGCTATATTAGCAGTAAGTCTTTCGAATTCCCCGTTCTACGTGCTGGATGAGAGACATGTCTAGCCAAAAAGCTAGAAGAAAAAACTGTACATGGTATTTTTTGTGTGCAGAAAATTTAATAGGTATTGGCAATACGAGGGACGTACAATTATTGTAGGTCTTATTTTGTGTTGTCGCGAAAAGAGCAGATTTCAGTTCATTACAATGGACTAATTTCTGCTCTTTTTTTTGTTTCTAAAACTAAAAAGGGAGAGGATTCAAAATGACAATGGATTTAAGTCAAGTAGCTGCAATCGAAAATGAAAAGGAAAAAAGCATTATTGGTCACCTTTGTTGGTATTCTGTAGGTGAAGATAACTATGATCGAAATGAGTTAAGAAAGGCACTACTCCAAAATGGATTTGAAGAGAGTGACTTACCTAATGAAATTCGAGCAACTAATGCTTTCCGAAGAGCAACTAAAGACATTGAAACTAAAAAGGTTGAAGCAAAAAAAGAAGGAGTCTATAAGAATTATATTGTCAGAAACGTATGCACAAACGCACAATTCATTCAACGTAACATCGTTGAAGAGACTGTAGACTCAAAAGGGCAGAAATTATCTTATAAAGAGAATGAAGCGATATTGCTCTTTAATCGAAATAACGAAACTATTAGTAAGGCAATAGTCAATGCTGGCGGAATGGCTGAGGAATTGGCTGAAGAAGCATGCAACTTGTTCGAACTATATAAAACTTGTCATAACGGACAAGCTGTTCGATACATGGCCAATGACATTTTAAAAACAATGTCTCCTACTCCTGTCAGACCAAGTGGTGGAGTTTACTTTGTACCGTAAATAAACCGATAAATCTGTACCCAACCCTGCAGATTGGGGAGACGTACTTAGTTGGTCCAACACGATTAAATAAAGGTACTCACTTCTATTTTTATACTTTAAATGGGACTTTCAAAGGTTGTTTTCCCATTGAGTGGGTTGAATTAGCGATTTCAAATACATTAGATATTGAGTCTAAAACCAATGAAGGTGTAAGAATCACTCTTAAAGGTCAACTAGAGTTTATTCTTTTATAGCCATTAAAAAATTAAGGATCAGATTTTTAACGCAAGGAGGGGAGCCTACAGGGTGAAGATAAATTAATGAATTCACCCGGGCGCTATCTATGAATCAGGGTAAGCCTTCAAGACAAGGTTTTACAGTTATGGGATTTTCAAAGAGTGGTTTTTCTTGTTATTCAGATTGGAATATCTGTAATTACGGGAAAAATGGATGTACTATCGCTAATAAAGACAATGAAGCTGCGCAATATTGTCATTGCTTTCAACGGAATAACAAAGAAAAACAGCATTCAGAACTAGTTGAATTATTTAATTCAGTCCAAGTAGAGAATTTGGATGCTATTTTTCAAAAGGTAGATAAACATAACAACTTAATTAAACAGGAATCACTTGAAGATAAAAAAGTAATTAACCAGTGGATTAGTACACTTTCTATTATGTCTAAATTAGATATTCTTCAATGGACAGTGAAAGATTGGGTTCGTATGAGTGGTTTAACAAATATCATCGAAGGAGCATTATCAAAAGGGGATAAAATCACAGCTTTTAAAGAATTCAAAAGAATGATAAATGAGTCAGGTTCAGGTGGAAGAATGATTTCTTACAATAAATTTTTATAAAACAATAGAAATAAAAACCGCAGACGGTCAATTCTTTACTCCGACTGAAAATGAACTTTGGGAAATTTATTATTCACACTGGGAAGAAAAAAATGCATTAAGTTTATTTAGTTTTATTGAATAATATTGCTAGAAATTATGTTGCAACTTAATAAAGATGCAACTTTAAAATTAGGAGAAAAAGTAGAGTGCTACTTCAATAAGCGTAATGGGCTTATTTCTATTCGTTCGGTTGACATTGATAATGAAAATTATAATCGGATTGTAGCACACGCAAAATACCTACATTTAATGGATGTTGAATTACGGGTTCGATGCGGCCGCAAAATAGTAAGAGGGAATTACGTTAGCAATCTGCCAATTGCACCAAATCGAAATCAAATACTGTACTGTGTAGATAATAGTTTCTATACAACAAAGGGAGAAGAGATTACCAGTGCAAAGTATGCAGTCTGCTTTAATGATATAATTATGGCAGAACAGCCAATATATAAAAGTACTGTTATTGAAATTTAAAAATAAAAAACACCGTTCATCAGTAAAATTGAACGGTGTTTAAATTTTATTAAGATATACCTGCTTCAATTTACAAAGAATAGTTTTCTAAACCTTCTGCTGTAATTGTTTGAAGCATTATAATCTTGATTAGAAAGCGAAACTGGATTAACTAAATAGAAACTTTAAGAATTTCTAGACCAGCTTTCAAATACTCAGCTAACGGTACTTTTTCAGTCATCTGGTCAATTTCAATTTCCTTGCTATCCCAGCCTTTTTTATAAAAGTAGTCTAGATAGTCATTATAAATATCTTGGGGTAATAGTGATTTATCATAATCCTGATCCCTCCAAGATACATTACGGTTTGGAGCATTTTCACATCATCAAAGTTCAAAGTTTTCATGTAATTTTCTAGGAAAGTATGCAATGAATCTATTTTTTGCCCAACAGGTGTTGCATGGAATGCACGAATTTCTTCCATACTTCCACCCTCAAATCCTATTAGTCATTATGGATAGAGCAACACCCCTTTATAACCTATTAATGATATTAAGATTTCTGGCTTTTAGAGAGGAAATACTTGCGGAGGCTCCATATCCATAGTTTAAACTCTGTCTTTTAAAAGAATGTAGAAGAAGCAAAGCAATTAGCACGTCCAATCGACTATGATTATCTAGACTTATTAGAGAAGAAATTCTACACATTGAGAAAGTATACACCCCTCTTGTTAAAATCAATTGAGTTTCATTCTACGAAATCAGCAGAGCCATTAATACGTGCAATTCACACGGTTAGAGAAATGAACGAAACAGGTAAACGGAAAGTACCGGAGGGTGCACCTCTTGATTTTGTATCAAATAGATGGCAAATGTTGGTTTAGAATAAAGTTTAATCAAAAACACTTTGTAAACCCACATTTTACAGCAAACAAAAAGAATCTATTTTGAAAAAAGTTTGATCAAAATAGATTCCACATTTGAAATAAATTATTTAATTTTTATAAAAAAGTTTGATCATTTTCTCAATCAGCATTTACTATCCTCTGTCACCTTTTTTCATGCTATAAAATTGTAAACAAAGGGAGAACACCATAGAAAGAACTGCAAAATAAACCAGTGTAATAGCTCCCATCTCTAAAGACAATACAACCCCACCTAAGGTAGCACCTATTGCACTCCCTAAATAATTGACAGAACTGTTTAATGCCACCGTTGAACTTCCATTATTCGGCTGGTATGATAGTAAAATATGCTGTTGTGGTGCTTGACATGCCCACCCCATTGCTCCCCAGACAAAGAACGGTAGATACTTTAATATTGGTAAGTTAATCATTAGTGGTATACATATAATAGATAGTGTTAAAGTTATTAAAATTATTGTAACCAAAGTTTTTGGCTTTTTAAAATAGTCGATCAGATAACCAATCATCAAACTGCCAAACAAACCTCCAAATCCCCATGCCCAAAGATACATCGTTAAATTACTAGAAACTGCAATTTCTTCTAATATTGGTGATAGGTATGTGTATAGGCCTAAGCTAGCAATGCTAGCAAAAAATGTTATAAATACAGTTATGGTTACCCTTTTATCTAGAAACATCTTTAATCGTTCGTTTAGTGCAGGAGGAGGTGTAGTTGGAAAATTCGGGAGAAATCTAAGCATACCTAAAACAGCAATTACACCAATGATAACTAATAGCCAAATTGTTGATTTCCAATCAAACAAGTCGGATATATATAGACCTAAAGGGACACCCAAAACTGTTCCTATGCTCATTCCACCTATAGTCAATCCTAGAGCCCTCCCTTTCTTTTCACTTGAAACAAGCTGTGCAGAAGCTGCTACAGCTAATGGTGAGAATAAACCAGCTCCTACCCCAGCAATTGCTCTAGATAATAGGAGAATAGAAAATGTTGGAGCAAGAGCTGTAATACCATTAGCAATAGTAAAGACTAGCATTGAACATAATAATACTTTTTGGATTGGTTTTCCGGCAAGTAGAGAAGAAAATAAGGGTGCTGATATAGCATAAAATAAAGTAAATATGCTAACGGCTTGCCCTACTTGAGACACATCTTTATGATATGTCTCACTAATCCCTGGAATAAGCCCTGCAATTATATAAGCATCAAAACCCAAGGCAAACATACCCAATGATAGTAATAAAACTTTTTTCATAAATTAATCCTTCCTAACTAGGTGATGAATATTCTGTCGATTAATTCTATGTTCAGTTACCGGTTTCTCTTTTGTTCATTCCAGTACAAAAACAAACCACATTAGACGATAACCTATAACATTATGTTATAATCAAAACATCTTCCATATTTAATATGTTACCAAAGAACAATGAGTATGGAAGAATCATTATTTTATAAGGATATAACAAATCGTTATAAGGTATGGAGGAATATAATGAATATAGAGTGGTTGCACAGCTTTGCTGAAGCAGCTAAACAAAAAAGCTTTTCTAAGGCTGCAAAAGCAAATAATCTTTCCCAACCAGCATTGAGCAAACATATTCGGAATTTGGAAAATAATCTCGATATTGAGTTATTTCACAGAACATCAACTGGTATTGAATTGACGGAAGCTGGTGAACGTTTCTATACTCGAATTACGCCTGTTATCTCTGAATTAACCGCAATTCATCAAGAATTACAACAATTTTGTCGTACTAATCCTATAGCTATAGGCAGTCTTCCTAGTTTAGCCACTTACTATTTACCCTCTAGGATTAAGGGACTTCGGCTATTGGGTAGACCCTTGACATTAATGATTCAAAATACTTCTAGCGAACTGCTACAGTCATTACAGGAAGGAAGACTTGATGCGGTCTTTGTTGAGGCTTTAAATACGAGAGAATCGTTGTGGAGTTGCGAGTTGTTTACGGAGCCTTACTATGCGGTGTTTCCTTTAGATCATCGATTCAAATCGAAAAAAACGGTTGAGCTTGCCGAACTGTGCGAAGAACCACTTATTGCTCATCAGGCTCCTTGTGATACAAGGAAGCATATTATTGAACAAATGGCATCGCTCGGTTACAAGCCTAACATAATAAGCGAGGTAGCTTTTGGTGATTTTATCTTTGGAGCCGTAACTGCTGGAATGGGGATAACCATAGTACCAGAGTTAATGGCTAAAAATATCGGTCATCTCGAACTTTTTGCTTTACCAATTGATAATTTCGGAAGAAAAAGAACTGTTTCATTAGTCGCTCGGAATAATAAACTTGGATCAAAATTATATCAATTTTTATCTGGAATTGATTAAACTTTTCATAAAAAATTTATAAGGTATTATTTGTTTAATCATTTAAGCCAATAATTGTTAAAACCCAAAAGATGTTCTTTTCCTTTTCATTATAAAAACACCCCTTTAGACGATCATATCTAAAGGGGTAATCAGTTTAACTTTTTTATAAACGGTTAATCTTTTTTCAAAACGGTGCAACTTTATTACAAACGGTTAAACTTTGTTTTAAATATATAGCAAAAGCACGTATATGATGAAGATGGAACCATTAACAGGCATTATTATGAAATGGCTGTTTTAACTGAACTACGAAATTCTATTCGGTAGGTAATATATCTATTAGTGGTAGTAGACAACATAAGGATTTTGATAAGTACCTTGTTTCAAAAGAAGAGTGGAACGAGATTCAGCCTGGAACATCCGAGTTAGCTGTTAGTCTATCTGCTCATGAATATTTAGAAGAACGAACATCTTCATTATTAAAACGCTTAAAATGGGTGTCAAGTCACATAGGCGAATTAAATGGGGTGAGTTTAGAGAATGGAAGACTGCATTTAAGCCGTTTAGAAAAAGACACACCACAAGAAGCAAAAGATTTTAGCTCATCTCTTTATGACTTACTTCCACGTGTGAAGCTCACTGACTTATTAATGGAAGTAGCTCATTGGACTGGTTTCCATGAACAGTTTGTTCACGCTTCAACCAATCGTATCCCAAATGAGGAAGAGACCACTATTCTTATGGCTGCACTTATGGCATTGGGAACAAACATAGGTATGACAAAGATGGCTGAAGCTACGCCTGCCATTTCCTATAGACAAATGGCAAATGCAACACAATGGAGATTATATGAGGATGCAATGAGTAAAGCGTAATCTGTACTCGTTAATTTCCATCATAAATTATCTCTTTCCTCCTATTGGGGAGATGGAACAACATCTTCATCAGACGGCATGCGTGTACAAATTGGTGTTTCTGCACTTCATGCAGATGCTAATCCTCATTATGGTACTGGAAAAGGTGCTACAATTTATCGTTTTGTTAGTGACCAATTTTCAAGTTTTTATACAAAGGTTATTAATACAAACGCTAGAGATGCTGTACATGTCATTGATGGACTCCTTCACCATGAGACAGATTTAGCGATTGAAGAACATTATACAGATACAGCTGGTTATACTGATCAAGTTTTTGGTTTAGCCCATTTACTCGGTTTTCGTTTTGCACCGCGTTTACGAGATTTAGCTGACTCAAAGCTTTACACGATAGGAAAGTCTAGTAATTTGCCACAATTAGAAAAATTATTGCGTGGTCAAATCAATGTAAATGTTATTCGAAAAAATTACGATGATGTATTACGATTAGCTCATTCTATTCGGAAGGGTACTGTATCTGCTTCTCTTATTATGGGAAAGCTTGGTTCTTACGCTCGGAAAAATAGTTTGGCTACAGCACTTCGTGAGATGGGAAGGATTGAAAAAACAATTTTCATCTTAGATTACATCTCAAGTGAAACATTAAGGAGAAAAATTCATCGTGGATTAAATAAAGGTGAAGCTATGAACTCTTTGGCTAGATCTATTTTTTTTGGTAAACGTGGAGAGTTGCGTGAACGTGCGCTGCAGGATCAACTTCAAAGAGCTAGTGCATTAAATATTATTATTAATGCCATTAGTATATGGAATACGGTATATTTAACCAAAGCAGTAGAATATAAAAAAAAGAAAGATGTCTTGCAAGAAGAACTATTACATCATATTTCACCGCTTGGATGGGAACATATCAATTTCCTTGGTGAGTATAAGTTTAAATTTAAGCAATCAACTACTTTAGAATCATTACGACCACTCCGAAGATAAAGCATAAAGGCCGAAATTCCTTAACGTAGGAAAATCGGCTTTTTATCTTCCTTAAAATGTCTTAGCGTGGGTTTTATGTCATTTGGTTGGCGGGACCCCAGGATATAAAGAAAGGTGAATGTAAATGGTAGACAAATCTTCTTTAAAAGAACTGTTACTTGAGTTAGAAGAAAAATTGTTAAAACCAGAAATCAGAGCATCAAAAGATGAGCTTACTAACATACTTTCAGAAGATTTTTTTGAATTCGGAAGCTCTGGTAAAGTTTTGTATAAAAATGAGAGTATTGGTGAAGTGAATCTTAGTACGGTATGTATGAAATTGAGCGATTTTGAAATCCATCCATTGTCTGAGGAAATAGTTTTAACAACATATAGAATCTATAACGAGTTAAATAAACAACATTCATTACGGAGTTCGATATGGAAATTAATAGATGGAACGTGGAAGATGCATTTTCATCAAGGTACACTAACAACTCCTTCTCATTAATGCTTATAACACAGACAGAAGCGATTCTTCATTATGAAGGCTCGCTTTTCTTTTGCTGCTAACGGCGCAGGATAGTTGAATAAAGGTGATATGGTTACTAATTAATATACTTTACAACTCTATTAAATACTTCTTAATATCTGAAACGTTACTAATATCACGCAGGTTTTGTCCTGCAATATTATAAAAACCAGACTCATTATTTGCAGCTGCTTCTGGGCTGTCGAAGGCTACCATAAGACCAACTGTGTTCGATTTCTCTTTCAAAAATTGCACTAGAGTGAAAATTTGTTGTTCTACTTCTTCTTTATTAACATCAGTATAAGCTACTTTTGCTCTTATAATAATTTGGAGTGCATCACCATTTGAAATATCCTTATAGGTTGGAATACTTCCTTCCTTAACTTCGTCACTCCCAATACCCCAAACAGTACTTGCCTCCACCTGGTCATAATCAGAGAATATCTCTTTTGCTTTAGGAATTAACTCTTTTTCCATTTCATATAGCCATATTTCTTCGGGATAGTAGTCACTAAAATTACCCGTTTGGTACTTTTCTGCTGTGAACTGAATATTTTTGTGTTTCTCTGGTTGATACACGCCTCCATATGTACCAAACTTCCAATAATAAGATGACTTTACTAATGTAAATTTTTCATCATATTTTTCTTCTAATTTATTTGTAAGCTCTCGTGAAACAATATATTTTTTTATGGGATTGCCAAAAAAGCTTATAAATAGGAAGATGCAAATTGCTATGGTTGCAACTAGGAATGATCCCCATACTATTTTCTTTTTCATTTTAGTGCCTCTTTTCCATTTGTGTAATTTTACACTTTTAGATTAAATTTATCTCAAATGTTCATTTTAGTCTATACTGTTAGCAAATTGTTCACCAAATTAAGTTTTCGCTATGGAACAAACAGGTGCTAGAGTTAAAGATCAAGGCTGCTAATGAGCAGTCTTTTTTGTTATGGCACTAAACTAGCTAATAGTTTGTCAATATTTTTCAATAAAAACTTAAAATATCTCATGCTATACTAAAAATGTGCACGCCAAATAACCTTCCTTTAGTCTATTTTTGGAAGGTTTTGTTCTATTTGGTTTAATTTAGGTTATAATCTATATCTTGGAAAGTCGTTTTGCTTTTTAAAAGGGCAAATATCCAGTGTAAGAGCTTATTTACACAAGCGATAACAGCTACTTTAAAAGGTTTTCCTTCTTCACGTTTTTTATCATAGAACTCTCGTAATTTCTTATTTCGAGGAATAATTTCATCGCTTGTTTTGCTCTTACGACAGTCACGAATCGCACAACGAACAGCCATATATAAGGCGTGACGAAGCCTACTGGAGCCTCTTTTCGTAATTCGGTTTTTGGTGGCTGTGAACTTACCAGATTCGAATACACTAGGATCAACTCCAGCGAAAGCTACGAGTTTTTTAGGATCAGTAAAACGATCTATCTCCCCAATTTCTGAAAAGATCGTTGCAGCGATCTTTTCACCGATACCTGGGATAGATTTGATAATATTATATTCTTCAACTTCTTTAGCGAGGGCATCTATCTCTGACTCTAACTTGGATAGGTGCTCTTTGTATTGAAGAATGATGTTAATATACATACCTAGACTCAAAATATGACTTTGATACAAAGTCTTTTCAAACGGATTTCGGTCTGCGGCAGCTTTGAGTTGAATAGCTTTTTCATTTGCCCATCTGTATGAACGGCTTTTACATAATTGAGCGATTTTGTCAGCTAAGGTTTCAACACTTGCCTCTAATATATCTTCAGATGAGGGAAACTCTGAAAGAGTTAACAGTGATACTACTGAATATAAGTCGCCAAAAACCCCTCTATATTCAGGAAAGACCTGGTCCAGAATGGCTTGAAATTGTAGCTTTGTTTGGATTAATACCCCAGTTATATTCTCGTGCTGTCTGGTAAGATTTCGAAGGTTTAAAAGTTGAACTCCTCGCTTTTTATAAGGCTCTAAGTCCTCTTTATAAAACAGCTCGCAGAGATGGTAAGCATCAGCTGCATCTGTTTTTACTTTCCTGAGACTTGAACTTTTAGCCTTATAAGAAATCAATGGATTAACGATTATCAATAAATATCCACGGTCCTCCAAGTATTGAACAACTGAGGAATGATAGTGTCCTGTTGATTCTAAGATTATCGGTGGTTTCTGTCCTGTTGCTCTCTTAACTTCCTCCAAAAATTCTACAAGTAAACCAAGACCTTCAAGAGTATGAGAAACTTTAAAACTTTTTCGAAATGGTTTTCCTTTTCCCAAAAATGCTTGAACCTGACTTTCTCCCTTTAATACATCCAGACCAACGACTGGATTCATTTTCAAATCTCCTCCTAAACTAGTAAGTTGCCAGTAACCCCTAATTCCTCCATGCAGTATCACAGCTTCGCTTGTTATACGAGATCTAAGTCCCAACCAGCCTCAATCATGTTTCTACAAGTAGGGGGCGAACCGTTTAGTTGACGGGGTCGAAGCCCCACGAGCAGTTACGTTCTACCCTGGCTACTGATATAATAAGACCAATATAAATAAGGTCAACCAGAAAAATTTAGCATTCTGGCTAACCTTATAATACGAAAGGGCAGGTTACTTAAAGAATTAGATTGGATGTTTGTGGTAATGTATTAATTGGAATGAGGGGAGAATTGAAATGGCACTTATTATCACAATTGGTGTTATTGCCTTAGTTATTACATGCTTATCAATTGAAGTGAATCTAAGAATAACAAGGGAGCAAAATAAAAAAATAATTGAATTACTAAAACAGTTGAACGAAAAATAAAGATTTCCTCTTCAACTAAACCAGCTAATAGATGCTCATTTGTTATTCAGTTAAAGGACCAGATTGTGGAGGATAAAAAGTCTAATTCCTTGATAAAAGAAAGAGGAATTAGGCTTTTTATTTACGTTACTCATAAAAAGCAATTTCACTTCAAATAATTTCTACACAACAAATAAAAAGACAGAATCCGCTTTATTGATTAAAATGGAAGTTCCTACACAACCATCCACTAAAGGAGCATATACCTAAGGACTTACAAAAAAATGCAGGCTAGTTTAAAAACAGATGATAGGGCTCTCTCATCTGTTATCGTTTTAGGAAAAGTACCATCTATTTCCGTTGATTATCGGATTGGGAACGCTGTTCTTACTCATTGTTCAGGTGTTAATCGTAATAATTATATGCAACAAGAAATAAATATTTGGAGGTATTCTCATTGAAAAAAACATCTATATGTATTCTTATGGTGCTTTGTGCGGGAATATTGTTTTTGCCGCCTCTTGCACACGCCGAAGTTGAAAATGGAACAAGCATCATCGTAGCGACCGGGAAGGATGTTCCCACAGACGACCATTTGCCGGAGGGATACCGTTTCCCAGAAAAATACCGTGATAAAGCCGTCCAATTCCGTACTGAGGATGGGGTTTTGCTGTCCGGTTATGTGTTGGGCGAGGGCAACCAAGGGATCACGCTTGGCCACGCAAATGGTTGGATGGTTTCGAGCTGGCTTCCCTTTGGCGAACGGCTTGTGGATGAGGGATATATGGTAATAATTTGGGAATTCAGAAATATTCTCCCGTCTGGGTCGTCCCCTCAATCGGAAAGCCAGCGCTGGGATTTGGATGTGCTTGCAGCAGCGCATGTATTAAGGGAGCGAGGCGCCACTGAAATATTGGGCATGGGGGCGTCTGACGGCGGTAACGCCACGGCTGTCGCCGCACCTCATATTCCCGACTTGGTAGGGTTGGCGTTATTATCTTCTCCGAAAAATTCAAGGGGAAACGCATTGGAAGCCGTTGCAAAGATAGACGTTCCTGCTTTTTTCGCTGTATCGAGCGATGACCCCGTCGGAAATTTCTATGACGAAGTAAAGCCCCTTTATGACGCCAGCGCTTCGGAGCAAAAGGAGTTTCACCTCTTAACCAGCTACGAACATGGAACGGATTTACTTTCGGATGTGGATCGCTATTCCGCCAAGGTTGGGTCTACAGAGGAACAAAAACAGGAGCGCAGGCAGTTGGCCGACGATTTGATGCGTTTTGTAAATGAAACCTTTGACAAAAAGGCAGGCGAAACTGAAACGCTGACATCCACGCCTAAACCTGACGAAGGCAAAACAGATGCGCAGACATCCACGCCTAAAACCGAAGGAATAATCAACCGTACTGAAAACACTAACGACAGTACCATGATGTATCCACTTATGATTATCGGATTGGGAGTGCTGTTCTTACTCATTGTTTTCGTAGGTATTAAATACAAAAAGAAATAAAAAATAGTCTGAAGATAGTCAAGTAAAGATATAACAAGCAACAAATACAAGGAGTAATAAATCAGAATATTCCCTAAGTGATTGCATGATTTTTTGAGCGTGTGATATAAAGACACTTATAAGGAGTAGTTGAATACCTCTTATAAGCTTTTTGAATAGTCGTATTATCGTTGTTGCCTTCTCCTTGTCCTTGCTCACTTGAAGAAGGTTTTTTCTTTTGTTGTTCTATTTGCTTTACTATATTTTTAACCCCGTCCTAAATTTAGAACGGGGTTATTGTACAAAGATAATAAAGTTGTTTAATTTACAATAAAGTCTTTTAATAAATAATAAAGTAGTTAAAAGATGTAAGTCACTCTATTCCACAAAACCAGCTAATAGTTTGTCAAGATTTTTCAATAAAAAATATAAAACGGACATGATATACTAAAAAAGGGTACACCAAATAAGCCTTCCTATATATAATTGGAAGGTTTTGTTTTATATACTTAGATTTGATTTTTAAGCCGCATTTTGGAAGGTCATTTTCCTTTTTAATAGTGCATAAATCCAATGTAAAAGCTTATTTGCACAGGCAATTATGGCTACTCTAAATGGTTTTCCTTCTTCTCGTTTTTTATCGTAGAATTCTCTTAATCGCTTATTTCTAGGGATAATCTCATTACTTGTTTTTTGCTTACGTGCATCTCTTATACCGCATTGTACAGCCATAAACAACGCTTGCCTTGGTCTGCTAGAACCTCTTTTGGTTATGCGATTTATGGAAGCAGTAAACCTACCAGAAGAGTAAACGCTAGGATCTATCCCGGCGAAAGCCACTAGCTTTTTAGGGTGGTTAAACCGCTCTACCTCTCCAATTTCAGAGATGATTGTTGCCGCAATCTTTTCTCCAATACCAGGGATAGACTGGATAATCTCATATTCTTCAATTTCTTTCGCGAGGGCATCTATTTCTGCTGCTAACTTTGATAGATGCTCTTGATATTGAAGAACAATGTTGATAAACATTTTTAGGTTAAAGATATGGCTCTGGTACAAGTTGTTTTGAAACGGATTACGTAATGCAGCTTCTCTCAATTTATGAGCTTTTTCCTTTGCCCATTTTTCTGAACGAGTTGTACATAATTCTGCGATTTTATCAGTAAGATCACATTCACCGACACTTAGAACATCTTCTGAAGTCGGAAAGAGTGATAGAATCTGTAGCGAGATTTTTGAATATAGATTCCCAAAGACACCTCTATATTCAGGAAATATCTGATCTAAAATCGATTGTAGCTGTAATTTCGTTTGTGCAGCTGTGCTTGATATCGTTTCTTGTTGTCTCGTGAGATTACGAAGATTTAAGAGTTGAATTCCTCTTTTTTTGTATGGTTCTAACTCTTCCTTATAATACAATTCACATAGATGATAGGCATCGATGGCATCTGTCTTTACCTTTCGTAAATTTGTACTTCTGGCTCGATGAGAGACAAGTGGGTTAACAATAATATAGACATACTGTTGTTCCTCCAAAAATTGAATGACAGGGATATGGTACTGGCCTGTAGATTCTAAAATAACCGAAGGTTGCTTTCCATCAGCCAGTCTCTCAATCTCTTTTAGAAATTCTAATAAACCTCCTAAACCATCTAGAGTATGTTTAATACTAAAGCTCTTACGATAGGGCTGACTTTTATCCAAAAAGGCTTGAACCTGACTTTCTCCTTTAAAAATATCCAGACCAACGACTGGATTCATATTGAAATCTCCTCCTCTAAGAAAATACTAAATTCGTCGGTAACCCCTAAAGCTGCTTGTAATATCATAGGTTCGCTTGTTAAACGGGATCCTTGTCCCAACCAGCTTGAAACATGTTTATACAAGTAGGGGGTGAACAGTTTTCCGGACGGGATCAAGTCCCACGGGCCAGACGTTCTACCCCGACTACCGTTATAATAAGACCTAAAAGAAAAAGGTCAACCAGAAAAATCTGGCTAACCTTATATTACGATCGGGCCATATTGTTGAATAACACCTAGATATATAGCTTAAAGTTCAAAAGAGATTATGCAGTTTTGTACTTATCAAAATACTGACTTACTGGTTTACAAAGAGGAGTCTACACGACATTAGACCATCTAAAAAATTCTAAAACACGTAAATAAATTAAAAGATTGGTGCTTAAATAGTTTCCCAAAACCTCTTACAACAATAGTAAGAGGTTTTGATTTTCTTACCTTTTTTATTTCTCTGTCAGTGTCCAATCTTAAATCATCTATAAAATAGATACACCTTATCTATCTAAAGGTAGGGATTTTATCGTAGGTTCCATCACCTTTTATGATGATTTACCTTCAACTTAAATATTCCGATTTTAACATCCTTTGAAGTTCATCCAATACTTTTTCATTGATTACCGAGGTAACATTTTCTCGATCATTTGAAAACCATTGCGGGTAAATCTCTTTTCGTTTGCCATCTTAACAACAATAGACAATTATCAATCTATTGAGGTTTCTTCCTTCCGATACTATTTATTATCCTCACACCTATTGGTTCTTCTATTTTTTCAGATCAAGTGAAATCCTTCCAGGTGAAATCGACGCTTAACAAACCGATAGGAGGTTCATTAGCATAATACTTTTTTGCGGAAACAGTATTTGGACTTTTAAAACAAACTAAATTCTGATAATGACCAAATGCTTTGCAGATGGAGGGGCGTGCCGAATGAATCCCGCATCGATCATTCTTTTCATCAAAAAAAATGCATGTCCCTATATAACGTTGCTGGTTTTTTAATTCCATACGTTTTTTAACAGGCATCTTTCGAATTGCTTTTTGAATTTTCATTCGTTCATTTTCAGTAATAGGGACAGGACCACAACACATTCCTTTACAGCCTTTACAAGGCAAAATTTCCATATTCATTATCTCCTCTAACTGTTATTAAACATGCAGACACAACAAAAAAGCCTTTAGAACGGCTGAAAGAATGACGCTTTCAGCGAAGATCTAAAGACTTTGGTTTGTGTATGTTTTAAGGATATAAAATCAGAAATATATCTCAACAAACATATTATACCAATTTCCTTGAAGTATAACAAATTTACCAAAACACAAAAAGGTATTAAAAAATGATCAACCAGAAATATCTGGCTGATCTTATGTTACGAACGGGTGCTTTAGTGAAAAAAAAAAGACTGTCTTTTGACGGTCCTTTTTGGTGAGATTAACACAAATACATTTTTGTAAAGTGCCTGCTACTTATTTATAGAGTTATTATTGCTCTCATCACGGTTTTTGGAAGCTGTTTTGTCATCGACTTCAGCCCCCTCTACGATCTGG
Source organism: Cytobacillus solani (assembly GCF_001420595.1). GTDB lineage: Bacteria > Bacillota > Bacilli > Bacillales > Cytobacillaceae > Cytobacillus > Cytobacillus solani. The sequence continues at coordinate 1,065,180 of NZ_LJIX01000006.1, forward strand.
TTACCAATAGCACCGCCTGAAACACCGCCTATTACAGTGCCAATTAGTCCAAATGGAGCACCTATCATAGCACCCGTAACGGCTCCATTAAAAGTTCCTGCTGCTTCACCAAAGTCACTTGCATCTTGATTAGCATTACTACCAGCTTGATTGTTGCCACTTTCTTCTACATTTCCACCAAAGTTATTGCGTTCGTTATTCTGATTCATCTATTCACTTCCTTGTTTATTAATGGGGAATATGCTGATGATGAAAGCACACCATCCCAAACATATACTACCCAGCTGAAGTAGTTTTACTCACTATATGTTGATTCAAGATATAGTTGTCTTATCGGCAGCCATTTTTTCTTGTTCAACTAACGGATAGCTTTAGTTTAACAAGATTAAGGCAGCCAATCTTTATCTTGATCTTCCACAATCGGGCGCTTGTGCGGCTGAGCAAGGTCGTATCATATAACGGGTGGGATTCCCGTCGAGTAAGAACTAGCCATTCGCTCGTAACAAGTCTTGGAGGACTAAAGGTAACTTTAGTTTTTAAGCGTAGACAGTGAGGTGGCGGGCCGAAAGCCTAATGGTTGAAGGGATTGAGCTCCATAATGATTGTAGTTCGAGAGGGCTGATGCTTTAAGCGCTGCAGAAAGCTACATTTTATCTTTCGTTAAAGGCAAGAATGATAAAACCTCTCTGGAGTCATAGACCTTGGCACGTCATACATTGATATGATACGGCAACTCAGGAGACCCTACCGGTCTTTTCTTTTTTTTAGAAGAGTATGGTGTACAAGCGATAAAAAGCAAGGAAACCAAATGCCGTTGTAGGGAGTCGGATAGCAGCGTAGTACCAATGAAGTTGGGTAATGCCGATGGAGGAAAGGCTGCTACCTAATTATCACCCTTACTAGAGACACATTTACTACACACAGAGGTAGGTATTTTAAATGGAAACAAAACTACTAAGGATAGCAGAATTAGCAAAGTCTGATCCTAAAATAAAGTTTACATCTCTTGCACATCTATTAAACAAGCAAGCACTAGCTCAATGTCATCATGAACTACCCAATAGGAAAGCAACAGGGATTAACGGTACAACTAAGGAGCAGTACGGTGAAAATTTAGAAGAAAATATAGAGGTGTTAGTAAGTAGACTTAAAAGCAAAAGTTATCGTCCTGTTCCAGTCAGGAGAATGTATATTCCAAAGCTCAATTCAAACAAGAAAAGACCATTAGGAATACCGGAACACGAAGACAAGATTGTTCAAAAAGGCATTACCAAGATACTAAACACCATCTACGAAAATGATTTTCTAGACTGTTCCTTTGGGTTTCGTCCAAACCGTTGTTGCCATGATGCTTTGAAAATACTGAACTTCTATATTGAAAAGAGATCAGTAAATTATGTAGTAGATGTTGATATTAAAGGATTCTTTGACAACGTTGACCACAAATGGATGATGGAGTTCTTAAAACTGCGAATTGCAGACCCTAACTTACTAAGAATAATTGGCAGGTTTCTTAAAGGTGGATATATGGAGGAAGGAAAGAAATACAAAACAGACAATGGCACAAAGTAAACAAGGGAAATTTCGGGTGAAACGGAAATCGAGTAGAAAGAAAGTCCAAAATAAATTAAAAGAATCTAAAGAATGGATGAAGAAGAATAGAAATAAGAATATCCATATAATCATGGATAGATTTCGACGCTCGCTTATCGGTTATTACAACTATTATTGCATCACTGATAATAGCCTAAATGTCAGCAACTTCAAGTGCAAAATTGAGGGACTACTGTTTAAATGGCTCAATAGAAGAAGTCAAAGGAAATCCTTTACATGGGATAAATTCAGACTATTTCTTGATAAATATCCACTACCTTCACCAAAAATTAAAGTGAATATATACAATTTAAGAAAAGAGATTAGCTACATTCTGTGAATGATGACTAGGAGGAGCCGTGTGCATTAATAGTGCAAGCACGGTTCTGTGAGGGTCTGGAGCACAATTTACCGTAAGGTAAAAAGGCTCCATTCTACTCGACTTCCTGAGTACAGGGAGTGTCCTTTTCTTTTGTTTCAAGGTTTTTCATGGAAGGTTAAATATTTATTGTCTGCGATTATTGAATAACTTGCGTATAGAAATGACTCTCCTTGAACATAATAGAATCTAGATTAATGGATTTAGATAGTAGGAGAGTGAAAGAGTCATGTTATTATCAGAAACATGGAAAAAGTATCAACAAGATAAAAAGATTGAGGGATATTCACCACTAACATTAAAAACATATTGTTTTCAATATAATCTCTTGTTACGATTTTTTGGTGACATTGACATGAGTGAAATTTCTACTGAGAAGCTAAAAGAATATTTAATACAGGCAGGAGATCACTTAAAGCCATCTAGTTTAGGGCACAGGGTTCGTTGCATTAAATCACTATTCAAATGGACACATGAAGAAGGCTATATCCTTAAAAATCCTGCTGCTAAATTAAAAGAACCGAAATTGGGTAAAAGAATTCCAAAGTTCCTTTCAGAACTAGAAATAGAACATCTAAGAGAGGCTTGTCACACAACGATGGAAAATGCGCTGTTTGAGTTTATGTATTCGACCGGCTGCCGTATTGGGGAAGTTGTAAAATTAAATCGAGATGATATTAATTTCTCTACGAATTCAGTCATTGTACATGGGAAAGGTGATAAGGAAAGGGAAGTGTACTTTAATACTCGTTGTTCTATTTGGATAAAAAGGTATTTAGATGAGCGAGATGATGAGGAGCCTTGTTTGTTTATTACTGAAAGAAGGCCAAACAGGTGTATGAGTATAGATAATCTGAGATATATTATTAAACGCATATCAAATCGTGCGGGGATAAAAAAGAGTATTCATCCTCATCAATTACGACACAGCTATGCTACACATATGATTAATAATGGTGCACCACTTGAAGTGATCCAGAGCTTGCTTGGTCATGAGAAGAGTGAGACCACAAAAATATATGCCCAGCTAAGCGGAAAGTTGAGGCAAGATTTTTATAGTAAATATTTTTGAAATCGAGACATGCATATAACAAGGCATGTCTTTTTTTGTTATCGGGCCATTTTCTGGAATAACACTCAGTAAGGAAAATGGTTATTTATGTTAAAATAATTATAGGTTGTGAATGATTGTACTTAAAGTAACTAACAGGATTGTAGAATAAAGATATTGTATAAATCAAATATGGGGGGAAGGAAGATGAATTATAAAATAGAAATTTCGTTGGATAATAACGAAAAATTTTCGACTTTTTTACATGAAAATATTAGGGAATTTAATAATGAACATTCTATTCATCATAAAGAAGCAAGGAAAAAAGAAGCTGTACAGCCGATAAATATTATTGTTTCAGATAACAAAGAAAATTGGATTGGTGGTTTAAATGCTGATGTTTATTGGAACTGGCTAGAAATTAATGATTTTTGGTTTAGTGAAAAATACAGAGGTAAAGGTTTAGGCGGGCTTCTTCTTGATAAAGCGGAAAAAATCGCCAAAGAGAAGGGTGCAAAGAACGCACTTTTGACCACTTTTGAATTTCAAGCTCGGTCGTTTTATGAAATCAAAGGGTATCAAGTTGTTGGTGAAATTAATGATTATCCTCCTGGTAGCAGTTATTATACTATGGTAAAACCACTAATTTAATTAAGTAAGTCTTATTCAACCAACTGGCAATTTAAATCCCCACATCAGTGATCCCATATTTCCGTATTTGGTTACCAATCTCGATTTTCGTAGTTATCTATTCAATCTATTACTTTATTACAGTTCAATTATATAAAGGAATTGTTCTTCATGAAAAAAAGTAGTGAGAATGTGACATTTAACTGTAGATGCGTAATATTTCAATAGGAATATTATTATTAATTGGCATTCTAGTTGGCTTTCTTTAAGTCAACAAAGTAGCTAAGTTAAATTCAATTAAATTTACAAACAAAAAGGACTTCAAAATTTGAAATCCTTTTTGTTCCACCATATACTTCCAGTAACCTGCTTAGGAATATTATAATTTAATGTACCGTTTTTTTTAGAAAAACGTATCCGTAGTATTATTTTTAACAGAACTATCTTCTTCATTCTGTACGAACGCCTTACCAGTTTTCAAACTAATAACAAACCAAGCAATACCCATTACCCCAAGAGCAAAGATTGTATCCCCAACTGATCTGAAATACACAAGATTGTGGATAATCTTTTGGTTAAGAAATTCGGCAGATCGAGCATACCACATACCATGTTCTATACTGGCAATTGCCTGCAAAATCCCGACGGGAAGAAGGCTAGTGAAAGCCATCAGTAACAAACCTATATTCAAAGCCCAGAAAGAAAAGCGAAGCAATTTTGTTTTCCATGGTCTTTTACCAGACAATCCACGCAAGCAGAATAGCATTAAACCAATTCCGAGCATACCGTACACACCAAATAATGCTGTGTGAGCATGTAACGGCGTCGTATTCAATCCTTGAATATAATACAACGATATTGGCGGATTAATCAAAAAGCCGAATACACCTGCACCAAGTAGATTCCAGAAAGAAACAGATACAAAGAACATAATCGGCCATTTATACCGTCTCATCCATGGCTTAGCAAAACTATGACGATAATTTTCAAATGCTTCATAACCAATTAATGCAAGTGGAACAACCTCCAGTGCACTGAAGGAAGCACCAACTGCTAATACCCCTACCGGTGTACCAGCAAAATACAAGTGATGGAATGTTCCTAGTATTCCTCCAAATAAAAAGATAGATGTTGACAATAAAACAGATGTTGTTGCAATTTTCGTTCCGACCAATCCCATACGAGTAAAAATAAAAGCTAAAACAGCGACAGCAAATACCTCAAAAAACCCTTCTACCCATAAGTGTACAACCCACCACCGCCAATAAGTAACCATAGACAAGTGGGCTGTCTCTCCCCACATGAGACCAGGTACGTAGAAAACCGGAATGGCTACTGATGCAAGTAAGAAAAGGATTAATAAATGGCGATTTTCGCCTTTTTTCTTAAGGGCCGGCCAAATAGCCCTCGCCATTAAGAAGAACCATAAAAATAACCCTATCGTTAATAAGATTTGCCACATTCGTCCAAGGTCCACATATTCATATCCTTGGTGTCCAAAGTAGAAGTTACCTGTTGGATTCGTAATGTACCCTTTAACAGCTGCCCATTCACCTGCCATTGAACCAAGTACTACTACCAAAAGGGCTACAAATAAGAAGTTTACGCCAAATTTTTGAAATTTCGGTTCGTGTCCAGTAATTGCTGGACCTATATACAATCCAGTCGCTAACCATGCAGTTGCAATCCAAAAAATTCCGATCTGCTGATGCCATGTTCGCGTAACGCTGTAAGGGAACCACTCATTTAGCGGAATACCATAAAAACCGTTACCTTCCACTGCATAATGTGCTGTAATTACACCTAAAATAATTTGTAGTACTAATAATGCGGTTACAACCCAAAAATATTTGATTGTAGCCTTCATCGATGGTGTCTGTTTTATCGATAATAAAGGATCTATTTTTGGAGCTATAATCAAATCATCTTTACGCTGAAATGCGTAGTACCAGACAAGTGCTCCTATACCCGCTATCAGAATTACTATACTTGTAACCGACCATATGATGTTAGAGGAAGTTGGAACATTATCAATTAAAGGCTCTCCCGGCCAATTGTTTGAATAGGTGATATCTTCTCCAGGTCGATTAGTTTCTACAGACCATGTAGCCCACCAAAAGAATGCATTGAGTTTTTTCATATCTTCATCATTAGAAACAGTATTTGCGGGAATTGCAATTTTCTCACGGTATTCATCTAATGCCGGATCATCTCCAAATACAGATGCATAATAGCCACTCATATGTGAAATGGATTTAGAGCGTATTTCAGAAATAGTAATATTCTCTGTTTCCGGGTTATAGGTGTTCGTTCTTATTTCTTTTTTAAGATGGGCTTTTAAGGATGCTTGTTTTTCCTCAGACAAGCTCTGATAATCATTCCCATACTGCTCTTGAGCCCAAGTGTCTAGAATCCATATGGAAGACCGATGAAGCCAATCTGCTGTCCAATCAGGAGCAACATATGCCCCGTGACCCCAAATACTTCCAACTTCATTTCCACCTATTCGCTGCCAAACCTTTTGGCCATCTTGTATATCTTCTTTTGCAAAGACAACATCTCCAGATTCTGTCACAACCTGGTTAGGAATGGGTGGTTTCTTCTGATAAATTTCTCCACCGAAATAGAGTAATACAATGAAAGATCCTATAAAAACGGAGGCCAGTATCAACCACAGTTTTTTGTATTCCATATTCACTACCTCCCTAATTTATTTTCAACCTCAATTATAGGGGGTAGTATATTTCAAATAGTGACTAAAATCACAATTTTGGTAAAATAATCCAATTATCACACGCAATATCTAATAATTACCAAATAATTACTACTAATTCCTTCCTGCTATTTTTGAAAAAATGTATAAAATGGAAAATGTATTCTTGTTAGATATATTCGAGCTTGTTTTAACTGTGATTCGAGAGTAATTATATATATAAAATAATCACATTATAATTGGAGTTGACCCAAAATGTTGAATTAGATATAGATACAAAGGAATTCAAATTAAATAAAAAAGCTATAAATTTTCTAGACAAAGAAGCTATCAAACTAGCTGGAAAATTAATTAATGAAAGGATTAGGCTTTTAAAGTTCATTCTCCTTTTATTGAGTACATTCCGGTTTAAGTTGTAATTATTCAGTAAAGGACACGCCATAAATAAAAGGTAGCGTATGATTCCCAGTTTTTCCATGGAAACGATATTTCTAAGATTTCATCTTTCGTAGGCTTTCGGTCCATATTACGTAATAGTTTTATCGAATTAATAAGACCCACATCATCAATTGGAAAAGCTGTTGGGAATCGAAGGCAGCGCATCAGGACATAATTGGCAGTCCAAGGACCGATGCCTCGTATTTTAAGTAAGTCTTTTTCAGCCTCTTTATAGTTCATTTTCAATAATTTTTCCTTCGATAATTCCCCATCTGCCATTAACTTCGCAATTCCAATGATATATTCACTTTTTTTTACCGTCATTTTAATATCTGCTAGGTCGGTAGGTGTTAACTGTGCAATTCTTTTGTACGGTGGGAACACCCAATACTTTTTACCATTCCATTCGATAGAATCGCCAAATCCTTCTACAAATTGCTTCTTTAAGGAGTACGCGAAGGCTAAGTTAATTTGTTGCCCTAAAACTCCCCAACATAAAGCTTCAAATAAATCGGGAATGCCGACAACTCGCAATCCATAGAATTTTCGAGCAGGCATTTTAAGTAATGGGTCTGCTTTTGCCATTTTATAAAATGGCGTTAAATCGTTATCAAGATCAAACCATTCATGAATATATTTTACAATCTCTTCCCGTTTCCACTTTTCAATAGGTCTAGAATCATTTAGGAATTGAACAACCATTTGTTTATTATTGATTACGCTTACCTGTACTAAGGACCGAATATCCCCAATGGCTATAACTTTTGTAATTATATCGTTCTCTATTTCATACATGCATTCATTTTTTCCCCTTGTTAGATAGCCTAGGTTAGCATTCAGGTCGAAATTTTCAGGTAATGTAATGACAATAACATCATTGACTTCATGCCATGTCACTTTTTCATTCTCCTCATCTTATTACGCTTTTCTAAACTATTTACAAAATAATTATAAGAAAACTCACACTGATTCAAATTTTACTTTATCACATAATAATCCTTACTAATTTTGTTATCTTGCTATTACATTCTAAACACCTTATTTTTTTCTATTTATGAGGTTATAGTGTTAGTTATCAAGAATAGGAGTGGATAAAAATGGTCCAAGATATAAAAACACGTGTCGAAAACTTAAATTGGGATGTAATTGGTAAATGAACACACAAGATGGGCTTACAAGCATTATATAGAAATCTGGAAATGGAAGAATGGTATCATCCATCCGTCTATCAAATGGTTTATAAACGAATGCGGCAGTATTTTTCGGAAGATGAACTTTTCATTAGCCAGATGGGTTTCGAACCCTAACGTTATCATTTCATTTTGGAACTAAAATCGCTTTTATAACAGGTTTCGAATTTTTATATGGTTCAGACATTAGATGGAAGATAGGTATCGCCTGATCTTACTTATATCGTAAACTTGGAAATTTATAAAATATGAACTAATGGGGTGTATTATGAAAAATAACAAACATTTTAATTTTTACAAGCTTTGGCTAGGACAGTCTATAAGTTTGTTAGGTACCCAGTTTACAGTAGTAGCTTTGCCTCTTTTTGCATTAGAGGTACTAGAAACAAGCGAGGCGAATGCTGCCTTGCTTCGTGGGATTATATTCATACCCTACCTAATTTTCGGATTAGTAGCCGGTGCTTTGATAGACATACTTCATAGAAAAAAGGTTTTGCTAGTTTGTAGTATATGTCAAGGCGTTTTATTTTTATCAGTATTCATACTGACTGTAACAAATATAATAACGTTCCCTTTATTGGTGTTTCTCATGTTTTTAAATGGAATATTTACCACGTTTTACAACATTGCCATTCCTTCTTTCTTACCGGAAATATTAACAGATAAAGACAACTTAAAAAAAGGAAATGCTCAACTAGCCCTTTCGGAGTCTCTTTCTATAGTAATTGGTCCTATGCTAGCAGGAATCATTATTACTCTAGTTGGATTAACAGGCTTATTCACTGTTGACGCAGTAACGTATTTTGTTTGTTTTTTGTGTGTATTATTTATTTCAAGGTTTAAACCGCATACAGAAGGCTCTTTAAAAAACGTAAATATAAAATCCATATATAAAAACATATATGAAGGTTTGATATATTTTAAAAAACACCCTGTATTGGAACCAATTGTAAGCTGTGGCGCTGTTTACGGTTTTTTTAAATACATACTAAATAGCATTTTAGTAATATTCCTTTATAAGGTTATGGGTCTATCTGAACTTGAAATAGGCTTTGTTGTAGGTTCGGCAGCGGTGGGATTTTTAATAGGCAATACGATACTCGTAAAAAAAAGTCAACAAATTAATAATACAAAAATGCTTATTTATAGCGCTACTGTATCAGTTATCGGTCTGTCCTTAATACCGATAATGGGATATTTAGGAACCGTTTACGGTATAGTAGCTGCAAGTATCATACATGGTATGGGAGAAGGTGTATTTGGCCCTTACGCTGCAACTATACGACAACTTGCCTCACCCAGTCACATGCTAGGCAGAGTAAATGCTGTACAGCGTACCCTTAATTGGGGAGCATGGGCATTGGGGAGTTTTGCTAGTGCATTTTTAGTTTCTATATTTGGGCTTCAAACTACGTTATTTATAGGGGGCTTCGGAACAACATTGTGTTTAATCGTGTTGTTAAGGCGAGGCGTATCAAAAGGAACCAACATTGAATATACGAATTCAATTTAGAGGAGATGATTATGATGTTTAAGGAATTTAAAGGAACTGACTTAGAAAATACACCACACGTTTTATTTATAGGGGGATGGACAAAGCCAATACAAGATGCTATAGACAGGGGGTATACTGTTTCGTATATAGGGTCTTACACTAAACACATATATTTCGATGGAACGATCTTAGAAAAGTGTTTCTATAAAAAAGAAATAGACACAACAAACATACCCGTGTGTGTATACTATGCTGAAGAATTGCACAAAGAGAAACCGTTTGATGTGGTTGTATCTTTCAACGAAGCAGCCTTAGATACGGCTTGCATAATTGCAAAGATTTTTAATGTTAAAGGATTTCCTTACAACGCTAATATGATAACCCGCAATAAAGACATGATGCGTGAAATTCTAGCAGGCAAAGACTATTCGATAGATTCGATCGTTTGTAATAACATAAAAGACATTGATGAATTTTTGAACAAAAAAGATAGTATTATAATAAAGCCCCCTATTGGCGCAGGTGGTAAAGGAGTATCTAAGCTAGCCATGGGAGATGACGTGGAGGTATTTATTAAAGATAATGGGATTCAACTACCTATTTTAGTGGAAGAGTACGTTGAAGGTGACGTAGTTTATACGGTCGAAGCCGTTTCTTATAACAAAAAACATTCTATACTAGCTATATCAGCTGAAATATTTAAAGAAGATACGTTTATAATAAACTATACTATTATGCCAGCACCTATAGATGAAGCTCAAAAAAAATTAATTATTGAGAAAGTCATGCTATTTTTGGACGACATGCAACTGGAAGACGGCATTACTCATACAGAAGTAAAGATAGACAAACAAAATAAGCCAATAATCATAGAGTCTCAAGTCAGGATAGGTGGAGGTAATATTTGGAAAATGGTAGAACTAACAACCGGTATATCTCAATTTGGATTCTATTATGATGCGTTAGCTACTAAGACTATAGATGAATTTAGATGTGTACCTTCAAAACGTCAAGCTATGTCTTTAAGCTTGATTCCAAAACCAGGCTGCTTAAAAGAAATCAAGTATAAAGGGTTAGCTAACATATCCGAGGTCGTATTAATTGATCTATTAGTAAAAGAGGGCGACATCATACCAACTATTGTAGATAGTACTCACCGCAAAGGATATATATTATTTACGGCTAATGATATAAAACATATGTACGAAGTTGCAGATAAAATATGTGACAATATAACGTTTGTTTATCAGGATTTGTCAGAATGGAAACCTTCTTTTAAAAAAATATTTAAAAAGGAATGTGGCACATGACTGGTCTATATCAAGAAAAAGGACAATTTAAACCGCATGTGTCTATTAACTAAAAATTGGAAGAGTATTCTCGTGAATGAGTTCATAACTTTTCAAAAAAGAAACCATTTCAGAAAACCAATCGATTGGCAAGAAAAAGCATAAAGATATTTTGTTATTAGAAATTTGGGGACTACCACAGGGGTTAGATGAACTAAGCCTAAAGGAAGAGTTATATTATTATGATCCTAATAGCCTTCCAGGTTTACATAGATATCCTTTGTAAATTACATTAACGATTCAAATTGTCAATTCAACAAAACCACCTAATAGAAACTCCTTGTTGTTTCATTAAAGGGCGTAATTCTGCAAACAAGAATTACGCTCTTTCTTTATGTAAAGGACCAATTTAGTAGAGGAAGAATATCAAGAAAAAGTGAATACTTATGATAAAGTCAGTAAGGTACTTGTGGGTAGCAGGAAAGTTTAATAAGGATCTATAATAAAGTATAATCATGATTTGAAAATTATATAAAGGCAAACATTTCTTAGGAGGAAATTTTATGATTGGAATATTAGCAGGAATGGGACCAAAATCTACTGGACCATTTGTCGATAAAATTGTAGATGAATGCCAAAAGATATATGGAGCAACAAATGACATTGATTTTCCACACATGATGATTTATTCATGTCCAACGCCTTTCTATGTTGATAAACCTATCAATCATACGGACATGGAAATGGCAATTACTAATGGTGCTCAAAGGCTTGAAAAAACAGGTGTTGATTTTATTGCCATCCCATGTAATACCGCACATATCTATTTTAATCAGTTAAAAAATTCAGTTTCAGTTCCCTTATTAAACATGGTCGATGAGACAATAATGAAAATACCAAAAAACACAAAAAAAGTAGCCCTTTTAGCTACCAATCCAACGGTTCAGTCTGGATTATTTCAAGAATCTTTATTAAAACATGGTTTTGATTTGATACATAAAAATAGTTGGCAAACCTATGTGAATAAAATAATAGTAAAGATTAAACAAGGTCAAATTAATGAGTCCCAATATATATGGGATGAATTCTATTCGGAATTAGCCGAAACAATTGATACGGCTATTATTGCATGTACAGATTTAAATGTTGTTACAGATAAAAAATCCAGCGATATTTACTTTGTCGATTCATCAACTTGTCTTGCACAAGCCGTTGTACATAAATATTTATCATTAACGGAAAGATGGCCGAAAGGGGAAGAAATAAAATGAGAATTTGTATGAATTTTGGTGATGCAAATTTTATTGGAGTTGCGAATACGGCTACATACAAATCTTTCGTAGATGAAGATTGAGAGTTAGATAGTCTTTTGCAGCATTTTGGAGACGAGATGAAGCAAGGGCATCTTTTGGTTTTTCAAATGGCGGAAGAAGGAATTGAATATTCTTGGAAAGTAGATGTTAGAGTAGGGACAGAAGAAATAGCTGATACATGCTTTAGGAAAGCTGCAGGATATATAGAAGTAACGGAAAACCAACTATATTTAGTGGATTATGACTGCCTGACAATGGCTGCTCAGTTTGAAGATCACAAAGTATTCAAGATTGGCTATGAACTTGATAAAAATAAGTTTTACAGCTGGTTAGGGGGAGTGGATCCTGAGTATCGAAAACATTAAATTATTCAATATATCTTTGTATGCCAACTTATTGTACGAATGGTACTTGGAAAAGAAGGAAGTAAACGTTTGTATTTAAATGGGATTATGTGGTAAAATGGGAATAACTCTATTTGGATAGAAAGGACACAGGAGAACAAGTATGCCAATATTTACTTTGTAATGATCAATAAATTGGATAGCATCACCCTCAAAAAACATTGTTTTTTTCTCAAGGGGGTAGTATGCCCATTTTTCTCATTACAAAGGAACCAAGCAACCCTGTAGTCTTGATGCGAAAGGAGATCCTTGTGTAGGATCTCCTTTTTATTTTTTATCATTTAATTTTATACTGCGCTGCAAGTTATCCAAATAGATGCTTGCGTTCCTTTATCTTATTAAGAGGTGAAGGATTAATGCTAAATATAACATTCCACTGGAAACTTTCTCAAATTCCAGAACGAGCTGTAAAGAAACACTGCAAAATGTGTGGCAAATTATCAGTTTTTACGGATACCAATGTGCGAAGGCATAACGCAAACGGAAAAAGTATATACAAATATGCGATCTATAAATGCGAAAAAAATCATACATGGAACAAAAAGTTAGCAATCTATAAAACGTTCTCAGAGCATGTTGCTGAAATTGAGGAGCAGAAAGAAGAAGCTCCAATTATGTCAGCCATTTCAATAACCAGCTTAGCAGAACAAGGAGTAAAGGTGATCCACATTGTACTAGATGAAGTGATAGGAACACACCGAATTGATAAAGTGCTTGCAAACCAAATTGAGGATTGGAGTCGGTCACAGATCATAGAAAAGATTGAAAAAGGAGCCATTCAAATAAATGAACAAGTCATTAAACCTAGTTCAAGATTGTCAAAGGGAAAACGCATTTCCATTTTCATTTGATGAAAAACATTTAGCAGCCGAACTACATTTTAAAATTAGTGAATACCATGTATGAACGCAATTTTCTTGCATTTCTGTGGGGAAGATCTGCTGCTTCTTGGCTGGTTCACGGAAGTAAAATACTGGATTTCAATATTCTCATATGCTTTACCTAATCTAGCTAATCTTGGATTAAGCAGAGCTATGCAACTTTCACAATATGAATTCATATTGGAAAAAGGTCCTAACTGGATGATTCTAGAGTAAGTGATGTAGCAAGTATTCTACTGAACTGGAATACTTGCTACAAGCCATTTAAATTACTATGTTATAATACAAGCTAATTTTGACCAAGAGAGAGGGATGTTACTTGAAAAGAAGCGTATTATATATTGAAGATAATGAGAAAATAGGCAGCTGGGTAAAAGAAGAATTGGAACAGCGAGGATTTTCAGTTCAATGGCTGCTTTCTGGTGAAGGAGCGGAAGAAGAAGTACATCAGCATGAAATCGTTATTCTGGATATCATGTTACCCGGTTTAGACGGATTTACTGTGGGAAAACGATTAAAAAAGGCAGCTCCTGCTGTTCCTATTTTGCTGTTATCTGCTCGAACATCGATAAATGATAAGGTAGATGGTTTACAATTTGCTGATGACTATTTAACGAAACCCTTCCATACGGATGAATTAGTTGCAAGATTAGAAGTATTAATCCGTCGCAGTGGCAGAACACATTCCGAACGAATTTCATTAGGAAATCATATTGAAGTAGATCCAGAAGTCCAAATGGTATATGACAAGCACACAGAGAAGAAATTATATTGACAGGGAAACAACATCAAATTTTAATGTATTTCTTACGCCACCCTAATCAAGTTTTACCAAAAGAACAAATTTATGAAGCGAATTGGAAGGAATCTTACATAACTGGTGATAAAACATTAATAGTGCATATCCGTCGACTGCGTCAAAAGTTGGAACGGTATCCAGATTCCCCGGAGATTATTGAAACGTTGAAGGGAATAGGCTATCGGGTGAAACTATGAAACAAACTGGCTCATTATTTCGTCGTTTTCTAGTAGGACATTTTCTATTTATCTTTTTTCCTCCAATTGTGCTTATTATCTTCTTTTCGTTCATTGGGTTTTCGGATATTAATGAAAAAGATCTAAATACGTTAAATCCATTTTACGTTATACTACTTCTGTTTGGTTTTATTATTGTCGCATTTGTTGTCATATCTTGGCTTTTCTTCTTAAGACTTCGTAAACGTCTTACCCGTTTACAGGAAGTCATGTCATTTTCAGCTACTAATCACTCATTTCCTAAACCAATATCTGTTCAAACGGATCGTATGGATGAAATAGACCAGTTAGGAAGTTCTTTTAATTGGATGATTCAGCAGCTTGAAGAAAGTCGCAAGCGAGAATATGAAGAGGAATTATTACGACATCGACTCATTGCGAATTTATCTCACGACTTACGAACGCCGCTTACGATTTTGAGAGGACATGTCACCAGATTAAATAAAGAATCCATGAGTTTAGAAGGACAAAACTCATTATCAGAGGTGAACCATACGGTTACAAGAGTCGGAGATCTAATGGATGATTTACTTTCCTATACATTGCTTACATCTGGGAAACATCCTTTTCAACCCACTTCAACAGATATTGCACGTTTAGTAAGAGCATCTGTTGCTGCATGGTATCCTGTATTTGAAGAAAAAGAAATTCAGTTGGATGTTGATTTACCGACAGAGGAGACGTTTTATTGGGAAGTAGATCCTAAATGGATAACACGGGTTCTGGATAACTTATTTCAAAATATTCTTCGCCATGCAGCAGAGGGAAAATGTGCAAGCATTGTAGTTGATGTAGAAAAAGAACAGATCATTGTTGCAGACAAAGGTCCAGGTATGGATCACTCTTCCTATGAGCATGGGGCGGGAATTGGTTTATCGGCTTCCAATTATATGCTGAAAAAAATGAAGCTGAAAGCTGACTTTACATCAAATGAAAATGGCACAAGAGTAGCTATTGGACGAGCTTAACCTAAAGTTAACCCAGAAGTAAACAACATGATAACCGAGATGTAACTTTGCTTCTTTATAATGAGAACCATAACAGAAAGGAAGTGTTATGGTTGCTTACAATTAATAACTTAGTCAAACATCGCGGAAAGCAAGAAATCTTATCAGGTGTCAGTTTTAAAGCTAGACCCGGTAGAGTAACTGGTTTTTTAGGTCCAAATGGGGCAGGGAAAAGTTCTACACTTCGCATTCTGCTTGGATTGGATCGGGCCACCTCAGGGAGTGCACTAATTAATGGAGTGCCATTCGCAGAATTACAGAATCCTCTAGCAACAGTAGGTGCTGCGCTTGATGGATTTGGAGCTCATCGTATGCGAACAGGACGGGCACACTTGCGCTGGATTGCTCGTGCTGCAGGATTGTCTCGCTCACGTGTCGAGGAAGTTCTGGAAATAGTCGATCTTACGAAAGTAGCTGGGAAAAGAGTGGGAAATTACTCCCTTGGAATGGGGAGAAGACTTGGAATGGCAGCTGCACTACTTGGGGATCCAAAAATATTGGTTTTAGATGAACCCGTAAACGGGCTCGACCCGGAAGGAATTCGCTGGATTCGCACATTTTTACGCGAACGTGCTGCGTCTGGAAAAACGGTGTTACTATCCAGTCATCTAATGGGAGAGCTTGCAGAGACTGTTGATGATGTGGTGATTATTAATCATGGAAAAGTCGTTGCAGAAGGAACATTGGAAGAAGTAATCGGTAACCATGCCACGCTGGAGGAAGCCTTTTTTGCCCTGACATCTGAACATGCAGGTGATGCTGTATGAGAGCATTTAACGCGGAACTATCTAAATTGTTCTCCCTGCCGGGCATGTGGCTTGCCTTTCTTATTGGCGCATTTGCCCCAGCCGCCATTGCTGCCTTGGACAGCATAGCAGAAAAAGAGGAGATTATAGCTGGAGTTAGTATACGACTATCGGAAGTTGGCTATATAGGATTAGGTCTTGGTGTACAAGGTATCATTATTCTTGGTGTGCTTGCTGTCAGCAGTGAGTATTTGACAGAGAGCAGTGAATCGGGTGGAGGGAATCAGATAACAACGAGCTTAACGGTTGTTTCATCCCGATTTCATTTTTTGCTGGCAAAAGCAGGTGCTGTGACAGTGACCAGCGCACTACTTTCTATTGTTGCTATTCTAGCAACAGTGTCAGCAACAAACCTTATTCTTGGGGAATACGCCCCTGCATTTGAAGCATCTAGACTGATCGGTGTGGTTTGTTACTGGACATTTACTGCTCTTTTGGCATTTGGGATTACGGTTCTAACAAAGAATGGCATGATCCCGCTTACTGTGCTTATTATAAATTCATCTGTTGTGACCGTCTCTTACCTCCTTACTAAGGTTACAAAGTTAGCGTTTTACTTACCAGATAGAGCTGGCACTGATATGTTAATGAGCGGCGGATTTCACACCCCATTCACAGGTGGTTTAATCATGTTTGCTTGGGTAGCCGTTCTTTTCATTATAGCAGACATTGTATTCGATAGAAGGGACGTTGCATCATGAGTGTCTCATCTAGGAGAAAGATAACACAAATCCTTGGCGCGGAACTGGATAAATTAATTACATTACCATTGATATGGTTCACTATTATGGGTACATTCATTATTAATTTAGTTTTAACCAGAGCTTTTACTTCTGCTGGTCTACAAGGAGCAGCAGGAACGCAAAGCATACTGAATATAGGACTTGCTTCTATGGGATATCTTCAAGCGGGGTTCATCATTCTTGGTATCTTAGCTACTTGTTCGGAGTATACGGGTGGACAGATTCGAACGACTTTAACTACGATACCTTGGCGTGGGTTTCAATTATCCGCGAAGCATTTGGCCTTGGCAATCATAACGATTCCGGTGGCGTTTATTATTGCTGCATCAGGTGTACTATATGCTTTTATTATGATGAGAGACACAGCAGTCGTGATTGAAATAGACATAATGATAAAAACAATAGCAGGTGCAACAGGCTATCTAACATTAACCACACTTCTCAGTGCAGCTATAGGGGCTTTACTAAGACGAACAACTCCTGCTTTAGTGGTGCTGCTTGGTTATTATTTCATTGTCAGTCCATTGTTGAGAGATTTTCTGCCTAGCAGTAAAAATTATTTTCCGGATACGGCAGGATCTTATATGTATATGCCGCCTTCCTCTGATGAAATAAATGTCCTTACACCAATGCAAGGAACAGGTATTTCAATGTTATGGACACTGATCTTTATTACAGTAGCTATTGTATTTTACCGTAAACGAGATGCCTAAGGTTAAGGAATAGCTGCTAGTAGAATCACGGGCATCTAATCTGAAATAGTTTGAATTTTCGTGGGTGATATTTTGAAAATTTCAATACAAGAAATAAGTAGAGAACTGGAAGAAGAAATCCTCATTATGTGTCATGAGGTAGATGAAGAAATACGTGAAATCGTAAGTAAATTAAAAACTGAACCCCTCATAATAATCGGATATCAAAATGATCGAGTTCATCGTATTAATCTTAGAGATATCTATTATTTTGAGGCAGTTGACGGAAAGGTTTTTCTTTACTGCAAGGATAACGTTTTTGAGGTGAAACATAAGCTTTATGAGTTAGAGGAAATATGTAAAGAAAAGGACTTTTTCCGTGCAACCAAATCAACCATACTAAACATAGTTAAAATTTCATCCGTTCACCCTTCCTTTAATGGCCGATTCGAGGCAGTGCTTGATAATGGGGAACGTGCTGTTATATCAAGGCAGTATGTGCCGGTCCTTAAAAAAATGCTTGGATTGTAAAAGGTGGGATACATATATGAAACTTTCTGAATTTATACGAAACATGGTTAAGGATTTCTTGATCATCTTCGCATCTATAATCATTATAATTACTATTTTGCGACAAATATATGATCCTACTATGGCCTTTGACTTGAAATCGATTTATATCATTATGGCATTCTCATTTGTAAGTGTATTAATGGGATTTATTTTGTATTCTCCTAATGATATAAGTGAGAAGAAAATGCGTATAAGAATGGCTATTCATTTTTTTACCTTGGAGATTCTATTGATTACCATTGGGATCGTTTTTGGTATTGTGAAAAGTGGATTAGATGTAATTATTTTTGCACTGCAAATTGCTGTTATCTATATACTAGTTCGTCTGTTGTCATGGAAAAATGATATAAAAGAAGCCAAAGCAATTAACGAAAAACTAAAAACATTTAAGAAAAATGATAATGAGTAGTCGAGAAATCATTATGCAGTTTTTTATTCAACAGATTGTTTTACGGTAAGCTTTATAGTTTACCGTTTTTTTGCATCTTATTTGCCTGTAAAAGCAACTTACCGTTTTTCTATATACTTCTTTTCGGCCGCTTATTATGATGAGTTCATAAAATTGATCGGAAAGAGGGAGTAACTACTATGGCAAATTTAATATTATTGATCGTTTTGATTTTCGAGATTGCTTTTGCAATCAACTGTATTGTAATGAAGCAAAACCATCAAAAAACAAAGAATTGGATTAGGATTGCTATTTTTATAACATTTGTCATTCTCACACTTTCCTCTGTGATTGTGTGGAGTTTACGCTGGGTAATGCTAGGTATACTGCTTCTCCTATTAGCGGGAAAGGCGACAGTTTCTCTTATTCGTAATAAGGAAAACAAAAAATATAAAACGTCTAAAATTGTGTGGAAATCCATTGGAATGATAGTTGTAACAGTATTTTCACTTGCACCTGCAATTGTTTTTCCGCAGCATAAATCACCAAAAGTAACTGGTGAATATCAAGTGGCAACCGCTACTTACACATATACGGATAAAAACCGTATGGAAGAATTTACGGATAAGGAGCAGCACAGGTTTGTGAATGTAGGGTTTTGGTATCCGAAAAACGGCAATGGCATATACCCACTTTTGGTGTTCTCACATGGAGCATATGGCATTAAGGATGGCAATAGCTCTACCTATACTGAACTTGCAAGCCACGGTTATGTAGTCGTTTCCATCGATCATCCTTATCATTCCTTCTATACTCGTTCAGAGGATGGAACAGTAACTATGATCAATTCAGATTTTAGCCAAGAAGTCGAAAATATGAATAGAGGCATGTACTCGAATGAAGAACTGTACAATATCATTCAAAAATGGATGAAACTGCGAACAGACGATATGAATTTTGTCATTGATACAATCCTTAAAAAAGCTAAAAATGATAATAATCCCCTTTATCAACATATCAATACAGAGAAAATTGGTGTGTTCGGGCACTCAATGGGAGGTGCCGCAAGCGTATGGCTAAGCAGAGAGCGCGATGATGTGAGTGCAGTAGTAAATATCGATGCCCCTTTCTTTAGTGAACTTGTTTATAACAAAGCAGATAATAATTTTATGGCAAGCAGCAAAGCCTACACAACCCCACTTTTTAACATTTATTCGGACGATGTTTGGAGACAACTGGATAGTACTCCTGTTTATGTAGCAAACAAACTCAACAATAAACAGTTCGAAGGAGCATATACTACTCATTTTAAAGGGGCAAAACATTTAAGCTTGACCGATTTACAGCTTTTCTCTCCTATACTTGCAAATACGCTACAAGGTGGAAAAGCTAACATCGATCCGTATTACTGCATTGAAATGGAAAATGAATTAATTCTTGAATTTTTTGACTATGAATTAAAAGCCATTGGTCATTTCAATCCCAAGAAGACATATTGATTTTGTATCTAAATAGACGTTTGTACAAAATTACTGCCATATTTTTTTGTATTGTAACTAATAACTTAATAAGGGTAATTGTAAAATAAAAAAATGTTTTTGAGAAATCTAAAATAAAATACAATCATTTTGCGTACATTTTTTTTATTATATCCTAATGAATGTTAAGAAGGTTTAACGCTTATTTTCGTAGAACTTATTGTACAAAAGGCAGTAGCTTTGAATTTTCCTAGCAATGCTTGATGAGAGATTACATCTATTTTCCAAGAGGAGGGGATTACCATGATCATTAAAATGACAAAATCTAATATGAATGATTTTAATAAATCGAATGAAGGTTTCATTGTTACTGGGAGAATTCTACCTACATATGAAAACAATGTTTGGGAATTTACGGAGGAGGTCTTTTCTGAGCCATATTTCAAGAAATATGAAGATGAAGAAATGGATGACAGCTATATTGAAGAAGAAGGGAAGGTTGTTTATTTCTTTTATGCTGAAAATACCTGTATTGGTCAGATTAGAATACGATCTAGCTGGAATGGATATGCCTTTATTGAAGATATTGCTGTCGCTGAAGAATATCGAAAAAAGGGAGTTGGAACAGCATTATTGAATAAAGCGATTGAATGGGCAAAGGAGAATAACCTTTGTGGTCTTATGCTAGAAACGCAAGATATTAATGTTTCAGCTTGCCATTTTTATGCCAAAAATAACTTTGTCATCGGTGCAATTGATACGATGCTTTATTCAAACTTACCAACTGCTAAAGAAATTGCAATCTTTTGGTATTATAAATTTTAATGTTTTTTACACAGGAGGGAATGAAATGAAAGATTTTACGAGAGAGATTTATAATAAGTTAGCCAATACCTATCGATACGATGTTGATGAAGGGAGTCCCTATAACGCCTATTATGAACGCCCAGCTATGATGGCAGCTTTGCCTCCTGAATTAAAGGGGAAAAAGATACTTGATGCAGGATGTGCAGCTGGATGGTATTCTTCTCAATTATTGCATCAAGGGGCAGTTGTGACGGGTATAGACGTAAGTCCTGAAATGGTGAAAGCAGCGAAGCAGCGATTAGGGGATGCAGCAGCATTTCTTTGTCAGGACCTTCAAGAAGCCCTGCCATTTAAGGATGATTCCTTTGATATAATTATCAGCTCACTGACGCTTCATTATCTAAAGGATTGGACTTACACTTTTCAAGAATTCAATCGCATTCTAAAAGCAGGCGGGACTTTAATATTTTCCGTTCATCACCCATTTATGGACTATACGAGATTCAAGTGTGAAGATTACTTTGAAACCCAAGTCTTATCAGAAACCTGGAACAAACCTAATATGACCATTGATGTCAGCTTTTACAGAAGACCCTTGCAAAGCATCGTAAATGAAACAACCGAATATTTTAATCTCAATCAGCTGATTGAACCCCAACCCCAAGAAAAGATGAAAGAAGTGAAGGAAACAGCTTATAACTACCTCATGACCAGTCCCCATTTCCTTATCGTAAAGGCAGCGTCAAAAAAGTCAATGGAATACTAGCTTTTGTGGGTAATAAGGGATATTCCTTTAAATTTTTGATCGCCACAAATGTTATCAGAACTAAAGCTAATACAGTACTGGTTGTAAACAGTTAGGTGTAGAATTTCATTTCTATTTCACTGAAGGGCTGCTATTCTTCCAAGGGGAGAGTAGCTTTTTTTTCTTAGCAAAAAGAGTTTTCCTGAATGAATAAATAAAGCATTACCAAATAGGCTTTGATTCAGATTTTGCCTAAACATACGTAGGTGTTTCTTGTTTGAAGTAACTGAAAATTAAAACTTTATAATGTGATAAACGTATAATTATTAAAGGGGGGATTTATATGTGGTGGTTTATTAAATTAACTGTGGGAATATTGTTGTTTTCTTTATGGATCGATTGCAGAAGGAAGAAAAGAAGAAATGATAAGCATACCATGAG
The DNA here is from genome assembly GCF_001420595.1 of Cytobacillus solani. Lineage (GTDB taxonomy): Bacteria > Bacillota > Bacilli > Bacillales > Cytobacillaceae > Cytobacillus > Cytobacillus solani. Next base: position 1,087,271 of record NZ_LJIX01000006.1, read on the forward strand.
CATTGATCCTAGTATAAACAAAGGAAAAGTGGGTAGTGATTGGAATAGTGGGGATGGTCCCGCTGGATTCTAAAGGTTGAAATACTATTTAGCAAGGGGAGATGGGATCATGGCAAAGTATGAAAACACATTGACTGGTGAATTTGAGAAAGTAGTTAAGCATTTGGAAAACGATATTGGCAATAGTGGAATCAGCATGAAATTAGTTGATGATAGTAATCATATGATGGGGACTACTAAAATAGCTGTGCGAGTCTATGATAAATATTTTATGAGAAATGGCAACAGAGCAAGTTTGAGCCTAACTGTAGTTGGTGATAACCATAATATTTTTATTTCAGCTATTGGAGCTGGCGGAGGAAGCGGAGTTTTTTTAAACTTTAGTCTTGGGACTGAAAACGAAATGGTAGAAATCGTGAAAAAAAGTGTAGAACAAATGAAATAAACTTCATTCTATGTCTGAGGTGGATGAACGATATAGATGGTTCTCATTGTAATCTGGAGACACTTTTTTCACTTATTATATAGAAACAAATGGATCAACATCACTCAACATATAAAAAGGGATTGTCCTATAACCAGACAACCCATTTTTGCTGTTAATGATTCAATTCAACCGTTTCATTCCCATCAGTCGATTTAGCGCTTTGCCCTGTCATGCGTTTATAGAGAAAGGCGATCTTCTTCGTAAAATTGCCGGTTTCCCAATATTCGGCTGATTCCGCTTTTACCTTGATCAAGACAACGTTCGGATCATCATAAGAGGTTTGCATGATTGTCTCATATGCTTTGCTCCACAACTCCTTTTTCTTGTCTAAATCCTCAACGATTTCTGCTCTTCCACGGACGGAAACATAGGATTTACCTGCATAAGCCACATTCACATCTTGATCATGTTTAATTTCTTCATATTTATTCGTCTCTTTTTTCGTGAAAAACCATAAGTCCCCATCAAACTCAACTTCTTGTGTTTTCATAGGACGAGAAACAAGCCCTTCTTCCGTTACCGTAGTCAGCATGGCCGTGTCTACTTCTTTGATTAACTCTCTTAATGTTTCCATTTCTTCTTGTTTTATCATGTTTTTTCGTCACCTCATTCATGTTTATAGAGGTATACTACCCTTTATACTAGCTTTTATTCTTATTAAATGGACTCAAACCAATTGGAAACAAAAGACCTGGAACAAATAGAGGATTTAAACGATTGAATGGCGAAAATACAAGGGCCTAAGAATTTACACAGTCATGTTGGAGCAATGGATTACTGTGGCAGCTTTTTTTCATCAACACAAGGGCGACGTGAAACCTAAATGCTTAGAAAATCAATCTTTTTCAATCTGCCTCTAATATATATTAGGAGCGATGTCGTCGAAGAGGAGGAAATGCTCATGCTAACAATAAGTGAAAAAGAAAATCTATTACTGAATAGCGACAACAATTTTAAAGCTTTACTTGAAATCATAGAATCCATCCCTAGCAGAAAAAGGGACATTTCTATTGAAACGCAAGAAAGAGATAAGAATTTTCGCGATGTCTTGATGCATCTGTATGAATGGCACGCAATGCTTGAGAGGTGGTATAGAGAAGGGATGGATGGAGATACCCCTTTTGTTCCAGCACCTGGGTACAAATGGCGAACAATTAATCTATTGAATCGGCAAATTTTGGAAACCTATCAAGATGTAACATTCAATCAAGCGATAAAAAAATTGAAGCTAAGTCATAAAAGAGTGATGGAACTCATTCAATCACATACCAATGAAGAAATCATGACAAAGAAATACTATAAATGGACAAAAACTAGTAATTTACACAGTTACTTTGCAGCAAACACTTCCGATCATTACATGTGGGCAATAAAGAAATGTGAAGCAATCGCAAAGTCTATAAAAGAAAGGAAAGAGGAGCATTTTGTGAATTAATTTAAAGGGACTTTTTTAATATGGTATGATTGATAAATGGAACAGAATAATGCTCATTACTTTTGTAATCGCTGTAATAAGAGTTCCAACTGTTGTTGTTTAAGCAGAAAGGAAATGATCTATTGTTAAAAATTCTTCGTTTTGTATTTACCGTAATAACTTTTTTAATTGCTTCATATGGACTGTTTACGGAAGATTTTACGTTTGGGAGTTTTATGATTTTTTTCTTAGCTCTAACCATGCTGGTTATGGGGTTAGAAGAATTTAAAAAAGGACACAAAGGAATGGGATGTCTTCTAATTGCTGTTTTTTTATTTTCATTTTTTGTATCAATAAAAGGATTCCTATTAAGCTGAAGGGTGCGGTTGCAGAATCATGTAATCGCATTTTTATTTAAGACTCTGTTATTATTCATTGGTGATTTTCATGTAGGTCGAGAATTCATAAGCGGAGAATTTCCGCCTAATGTATAAAGAGGAAGCTTAAGAAGCAGATATAAGCGGAAATATTCCGCTTAACTGCTCTAATTCAGATACAATCGCAAAATTTGGATACTATAACCGGAAAAACTTCCTTTATTTTTAAGAAAATATGGGTGTTTCCCAATTTAAACGGAATTTTTCCGTTTATTTTTTAAATACAGTAAAATCAATATTCAGTTATAACAGAGCCTTATTACAAAAGCGGTGAAAACAAGTATTAGGCGTCAATCAGGCTAAATGGATTGAAGGTGAAGGGCTGATTTTGCACTTAAGATTGGTCATTGGATGGGTACCGCCTCCATTTTTTCTTGTGATGATCGTCACGAAATTGTCAGCACATTTGGCGTATTCTTTTAACAAGAAAGAGATTGACGCTATTATAGAGTATAGTGAGGATATTGAGGAGGGATGGGAGGATGGAGGCTTTAATTAAGCAATAGAAAAAAATCACCATGCACGCATCGTGATTTTTCCATGAAGCAGGACTTATCGAATGGTCTTTTCTATATTTCTACTTATTTGAATGCTTCTCTGACGGGATATTTCGTTGAAGCTCATTAATAAATTTATAAGTTAATGGTGCTTTTTCTTTTAACTCCTCATTAGTATCTGAACCAGCATAAAAATAGGCAAAAGCTTCGGCTAAATATTCTTCCTTGTAATCGAAATAGGGATTGTCGTTAAAATCATCATGCTCTAGAGTGTGAATTTTGGTAAACTCATCAGAATAACTAATATTGTTAAATACATAATTATCAATGGCATGTGCTGTCTCATGAAGCTCAAGGTTTACAGAGCTATGCATTTTTTTATAACTATAGCCAATTCGTGCAACAACTGTCTGCCCTCCTATACCAGGTACATCATCCCAAGTATATGGAGTATGTTCCCATCCCCTAGGAACTTCTCCCTTTAAATATGCGTATTCTGGCAAATCAGTAAGAGGAAAATTGATAAATTTAACCTGAACCCCTTGCTTATACATAACATTCAAAATATTAGTTGGAATGCTCCAGATACGATTAACCATATTTAAAGCCTCTTCCTGATCATAATCCCCTTTTGTTTCAACAATCACAACCCTTTCAAGGACATTATTCATTTTAAGTGATTGTGTATTTCCAGATTCCCCTAAAGCAGCAGTAGAAAAAGAGAATGTTAAAATAGTCGCCAATAATAGCGTGGAAAATGCCCTTTTTCCTTTCAGTAAGATATTCTTCATATTAATCCTCCTAAATTTAGTAGTATTTAAGTAAAAAATATTCTATTGAATTCAGTAGTTTCCCTTCATAATTGTTCATTTCAGGATAAAGTACCTAAGATATTTTTATTGTTTTAATAATTTCATAGAGTTATTGCATTATCGAAGGGATTAAGTACTTTGTAACATTCTTTTTTCTTACGTATGATTAAAGGAATATATGAGGACAGGACTATATTACTGAATATTCAGTAATATTTGAAAATGGCAAAGCACGGTTATATAATGATCTAAACGACAAGAATCACTTGCTTCTAAATCATAGGAATGAATGGAGGGATTTACTTCTAAATAGTAACTCATCTAGTGAAAACGATCATAGCAAGATTTATAGTGTACGAACTTACGAGGAGGTTTTTCATGAAAAAATTGTCTGTTCTACTTGCGGCTGTCATTTTAGCATTTTCTTGCACACTTACATATCAACAAAGTAATGTATCTGCAAAGGATTCAACGGCATTAGATATACATTTTAACTCAACAGTCGTAGATAGCCATAATGATACGATGATGAAGGTTGTTGATCCAAATACATGGCTGCCAGCGACCGATATTAAAAATAATACACCATTCCATATTGATATACCGAAACTTCATGAGGGAGGGCTTAAAGTTCCGTTTTTTGCAGCTTATACATCAGGCTATTACGGAAATAATGAGCGCAGCATAAGCAGAACATTAGCTTTAATTAATGCACTTTATTGGACTGAAGAAAGGAATTCAGATATTTTCAGTATCACTCCTTCTTTAAAGGAAATTGAGAAAGCTGTTCGCGATGGAAAAATCGCAGCTGTGCCAACTGTTGAAGGTGCCTATTCCTTAGAGGAACATAATGCAATTGGATTACTCCATCAATATTACGACCTTGGGATAAGAGCAGTTGGATTTACGTGGAACTATTCAAATGCCTTAGGAGAAGGAGCAAACAGAGTATATGGGGATCCAAACAGAACCCCTTCTCAAGGCGGGCTAACTGGACTGGGTAAAAAGGTCGCACAAGAAATGAATAGACTAGGAATGATCATTGATGTATCACATATGTCTGAAAATACCTTTTGGGATGTTATAGAGGTTTCTAAAGCTCCAATTATTGCAAGTCACTCAGCCGTCCATTCATTAAGAAATCATCAACGAAACTTAACAGATGATCAGCTTAAGGCATTAGCAAAAAATGGTGGGGTAGTAGGCATTGTTTTTTACCCTGAATTTTTGACGTATGGGTATCCAACTAAACCAAACTATATAAAGGACTATGTTGATCATATTGATTACGCTGTTAAGTTAATTGGCATCGATCATGTAGCGCTAGGCTCTGATTTTGATGGAGGGCCACTGCCAGCCGATATAAAAGATTCTTCGGAATTGTATAAGGTAACAGAGGAATTAGTTAAAAGAGGTTATTCAAAACAAGATCTTGAGAAGCTATTAGGAAAAAATACATTGCGTGTTTTAAAAGAAGTAGAAAAGGCGGCAGCCCATAACCCTAACAATGTCGGCCAAAAGCTTTCTATTATCCCAGCATTCAAAATGGGTGAAGTGATTCAAAGCAATACGCCTCTTTTGAAAGCTGCTATCGTACGCGATAAAGGATCTAAATTAGATGAGGCCAGTATGCGTGTGATCGTCGATGGCATGGAATATCAGCCAACCTTTGACAAAGAAAATTCAACTTTATCCTTCCAGGTGAAAGAACCGTTAAAAGAAAAATTCCATGTAGTTACGTTCGAAGTTGCTAATCATGCAGGTAAAATCACCAGAGAAACTAGAATTTTTTATGTCAATCAATAAAACGGGAAGTTTCATTTAAAGAAAAAGGCAAAAGAACACGTGCAAAAGCATTGTGTTCTTCTTTTTTTGAATGAACCAGGCATCAATCCCTCAAGGTTATTTTACATAATAAACATAATCAGAAGTTGTTTTACTGCACAAAATTTTGATAATGAGTAAAATCGAAAAGAAAGATGGGCACTGGACCTGACTCCATTAAGTAAGCGTAATTAGGGCAGGACCTATTTTTGCATTTGAGATTGGCCATTGGATGTGTGCCGGACTCATTGTATTCTTGTGATGATCCTCACAAAATTGTCAGTGGGTTTGGCGTATTCTTTTAAGAAGAACGAGACCAACGCCATCATGGGTGATAAGAATGCTGATGATGAGTGAAGGATATGGAGGAGGAATGGGAGGATGGAGGCTTCAAACGTTGTATTAAGTTTCCACTGCAGCAATTAAAGGACGAGCATGTGTCACTCCGGGAAGAGATGAATCTCTTCTATGAGATCACAGAAGAGATAGAATTCGAATCAGGTCCTGCTGTCATTCAAGAGTTTACGAAATTATACGAGCAGATTTCGGCCTTCAATGGCAAGCTAAAGGCACATTCAAAAAAAGAAGATGACTGGCTGTTCCCTATGATGACCAACCACCTTGGAAAGAATGACAAAACCATTGAAGTGATGGAATTTGAACATGAAAAGGCTGAACTGCATTTACAGGGTTTTCTGATTGAAGCGGAACAAGCTGGACCCGCTATTGATATAGATGAAGCCCAAGCGATTGCCGTATACGCTGTCCAAGCATATGCAACTTTAATTCAGCACTTTGATAGAGAAGAAAAAGTGCTGTTTCCATTGGCAGAGAAAATACTGTCGGCTGGGGAGAAGGAGGAGCTTGAAAGACGGTTTCGAGCGCGCTAGGAACTTCGCCTCACCGCAGAAAAGGTCTCGATACGGCGAATTGATATTTACTAAATAATAGAAGCAGGCATCCACTTAGGTGCCTGCTTCTATTTAATTACATTACATCTAATGTTAAAATAGGAGATATTTACAAAAATGGAATTATAAATAGGTGGGGAAGAAATGAAAGAATTAATGAATAATAGAGTTTAGAGATGAGCGAGGATGGGGTCCTTATAATGAAAAAGGCATGGAGAATTATGAGCAAAAAAATTGCAGGTGTCGTTTTCGGAATAATAATTTCTTTTATTACGGCATTGTTATTTATGTTAATAGCTCAGGTATGGGCTGGTGGAATGACTACGTATTGGGGGGAAAGTTGGCTGTATTTCTCTGTGATCATTCCTTTTGCGATTACGTTTGGAGTGTTGGGTAGATATTTTCATAAGAAAAATGAAATATCCAATAAACGGCTCTGGCTAATAAGTCTTTTAAGTGCATTTTTCGTAACTTTATTTAGTGGAACAATTGGAGCAATTTTAGGTGAAACAATTGTAAGAGGCGGTATGGAAACAATAAATGTCGAGGATACATTGGTTTGGGGAACATTATGCTTTTGTATTACTACCAATAACAACTCCTTTTGCCCGTTTGATTATCGGTGTCTTTTACAAACTGATAAAAATGATGTTCTCAAAATAATTTTGATAATCTCATCTGTCCGAAACCCATTAAATGTGGATGCCATGCAGTAAAAAAATCAGAAAGTTTTAAATGAGAAGCAGGTGTCCACTAAGGTCCTTCTCCTATTTTTTCAATATTATCAGTAGGAACTGAAACCTTGCATCCATACTTAGTCTAGCCTATTCAAAACTCTATAAATAGATTGTTAATACGTGTACTTAACCTAAACGGTTAGGATGGTTGCTGGTACTAAATAAATGGAGGATTTATATGAACATAATGAAATTAAATTTTCGACAATCTATTTTTGCAGTTTTATTTGTTTTAGTGTTAGTCCCTAGTTGTGGTTATTTTACTACATTGTATAGTAACTCAACACTATTTATCCCAATAATAGCAGTAGTATCTGCTTTCGTTGGTAGCTTAATTGCTAAGAAAATTATTAAGGCTTAAACAAAGTCGTTAAATTCCCAACAGTGTTTTTTAATGGAGTGCGGTATAGATTGATAGAAGGAGTGAAATCTTATGATATTGTGGTTCAGACATTTACCACAAGTAAGGATTGATTTGTCAGAATGGACCCCTTTTATACGGAATCAATGGTTACAAACGCACTATATGAAGTTTGTTTATCTACTCCAGGTCATGATATTTCTGATTCCATATTTCTTTAGAGAATGGTTCCCCCCGATCCCTGTATTTGCTCTTGTTTTAATAGGTATCCTCATCTTCATCATTCATGAAACCCTTCACATCATTGTCATAATCAAAAAAGGTGATATTAGTTTAACGTTTAGCGGCATCTTTTTCTGGCTACATACAAATGCAATTCTATCCAAACCGAGATTTTGGGTCTTTATGAGCTTACCCCTCATTGTTTTATCAGTAGTGCCTGCCATTGCATCGTTTTTTCTATCTTGAGATCTCAAGTAAATCTTATTATTTGTGAGCTGGATAAACGCTGTGATTTCTAGCTCAGACATCATTAATTCTTTTTTAATTGCTATTAAACCGAAGAACGCCATATTTTGCAAAGGATATTACCGTTTGCAATAGTATGAGGCATGTAACCATTTGTTGAAAAGGAGAATCCTTAAGTGACTACTACCACGCTAAAAATCATTGCCTTAGTCGCAATGCTACTTGACCATATCGGTGTCTTCATACCCAATATGCCAGAATATTTAAGATGGATAGGGCGGATCGCAGCACCTATATTCATTTATTTCGTTGGGATTGGCTATCGCCATACCACGAATAAAAAGAAGTTTTTATTACGTTTATATATTGCTAGTGTTGGAATGGCATTAGTTAATCTTGTATTAATAGCAATGCCAGGATCAAACTATAATGACAACTATAATTTTTTTGCGCCATTATTTTTAATAGGTCTTTTTCTTTACGCCATTGAGAAAAAGAAGTTTACCTATATTCTCCTTTGGCAGTTAATTAGTGCTGTGCCTATTATTTTTTTCATTGAATTCGTTGTTACTAATAAGCTATTGGATGAGTATTTCCTTGGAGCAGTATTAGGGAATTCGTTATTTGTTGAAGGTGGCATTTTATTTGTTTTGTTAGGTGTTGGGTTTTATTACTTTCAAACTAAAAAACAATTAACGCTATACTATCTATTATTTTCTGCACTTATTTTCGTGATAACAATAAAGCGTGGCCATATGTTTGAACTTCATAATAGACTCTTTTTTAAATTTGGAGATATTCAGTGGCTAATGCTTTTGGCACTCCCCTTATTATTGCTCTATAACGGCAAAAAAGGGGTTGGATTAAAATACTTTTTCTATTTCTTCTATCCCATACATATAATTGTTCTTTATTTTATCGGTAGAAGCTTACAATAATATTAAGATTGAGTTCACACTTTCAAAATTACTGGGATAATATTTGGGAGTATGAAAAGGAACAGCAATATTTTTCATATAATGTCTTAGATGATTATCTGACATTCGAGAGTTTTGAGTTATTGGATGGTTATTTAGTGTTTCAAAAAACATCATATTTGATTAATGAGTGCGATTCTTCAATGATGAAGGTCGCATTTTTTTTCTTATTCAAGCAGCGGAACATGAAAAGGGAAAATGTTTTTTCAAGATTCGATTGAAACATTGAGAAAAAGATCAAAAAAATGAGATTAAAGGAAATAAAACAGATTAGGCACCGCTAATACTTGTTTTCTAATATCTTTGGTTGCAGGCTTAAAGAAATCTTGTGAAAAAAATTTAACGACTAGTAGCTCTTGTTTGATACATGGCGATCCCTGCTGGTAAAAATATTTAACATGTAAAAAATATTTAACAACAAGATAAAAGAAATCCATTTTTTTAGTGGTCATTCTATCCGAAAATACGCGTTTTAGAGCCTTTTTTATAAAAATTCTCTCTTAAATTTTGGCACGTTACTTGCATTATATATTAGCGACAAGGGGAAATGATGTTTTATTTGCTCATTTTTTCACAAACACAAAGTGAATGGAAGGAGGTTGTAAGAAAAAGCATAGTTTCAAAGTGAGTTGAAACATTCAAATTGAGTGACAAGGCCAGTACTCACAATAATGTTAAGGGAAGGAAGTCGAATTGCTTTGGAAAAAAAGAAAATGAAAATTGACCATGTACTTTTTTGGCCGCCATTAATATTAATTGCCATTGTTTGTGCATTTATCATTAGTGATATTGATCGAGCAAACGAGGTATCAAATAAAGCACTAGCCTGGACAATTAAGTTTTCCACAAAATGCTGAAACATTGCTGTGATGATAATTTTATTTTCTCATAGCTTCACTGGATAATTAGCTTTGAAAAACGAAAATTTTATTAAAGTTTAGGCTCTGTTAATGTTTAATGTTGAAAAATAGCTATAAATTTAGGAAACCCAAATATAGGATTTCCCACTGTTATTTTTCATTGCATTATAATTTGTCCCTAAAAAGTTTTATGGTTTTTCTTCCTACAATTAATAAATAAATCATTACTGAAAACACAACAATTCCCATAGTGTAGTTTATAGGTTGTGTTTGGGAACTAATGCCATGTATCTCATTATAATAATCGTCTTGGTTTTGCGACCAAGAAGTTACAGATAAGGAAATTAATATAAAAGCTAAGGCTAAAATCGCTTTTTTATGGAATGTTACCTTAATAAAACTGTATTTTAAAGCATCAGAAAAATTCATTTTCACGTATGATTTTGTTTCTGTTTTTCTTTGAAAAGGTGTCAAAAAATAAACTAATAAAGCACCCCATATAAGAGCCATCATAGCCACACTTGTATAATCCATATTACGAATCTCCTTTCCATAAGTTACGGTTATTTCTGTAAAAATATTATAACATATGGAACATTTTACCGAACCACCATTTTATAAAAAGTTATATTTTGAATTTTGATAGTCGCAAACTATCATATGTGTCCGTCATTTCAAATACAAATGATGTTAATAGAAATTCTTTTATATGTTGTTTAGTGCTCTCGTTACTACGACTATCAACAAATAAGAACCAAGCAAGGTAATTATCCAAGTATTTTGTAGCCACACCTTTAAAACGGTCTATCCATTGTTTTAAGCGGGAATGGAGACCGTTGACATTTTGGATATGATACAAGCCCTTGATAACGTGTTTGCCACCGTCTGATTTAATACGGTAATGCTCTAAACCCTTTTCTTTTGCATAGGTTTTGTAAGCTCTCCAAGCATCGGTTACAATTACGTTTTCTTTAGACAGTTTAGAACCAATCAAATCATCAACTTTCGGTTTGACAATACGCCCCATACAAGCAACTTTGGAGACGGTTGCTTTTGTTCGGTCTCTGGCAACGAGAACACAAACCTGTTCGTGACTTATTCCTCTGTGTTTGGACTTTCCACCACGTTTGCGTGATTTACGTTCTGTGATACCAAGTTGCCCTTTTTGAGAGTACAGGAAATAGGTTTCGTCAATTTCAACGATACCTTCAAAATGTTCAACATCCAATTGTTTTAAGGCGTTTAACAGTTTGTGTCTCCAATAAAAAAGCGTAACCCAAGTAACCCCAACAATTTCAGCCGATTTTCGTAGGGAATATCCTCTGAACATACAATCAACGAATGTAATCCATTCGTTGCCTTTTCGGGTATGGTACAAGACTGTATTAGTTGTGTCGGTGAAGGTTTTGCCACAACATTTACAGCGAAACCGTTGCCGACCATTATACTTTCCGAACCGAACAACGTGTTCTGATGAACAATGTGGACACTCGAATCCATCCTTGAAGCGTGTTTCTCTCATTTCATTAATTAGCCGACCACCAGCAGAGGAAGAAGGCTCAACATAGCGTTTAACCCATTGATAGACTTGTTCTTTTTTGGTATGTGGTAATTTATTGATATGTTTTAACAAATTGCTAAACGCTTTGCTCACCCGATAACCTCCACGAATATTTGTTCTTATGTTGATTTTACCAAGAGTTTGGACATGCATCAAATATCAACATTTACCTATAACAGAGCCAAAGTTTAAGTAAATACTGGAGCAAAGCATAAAAAAGCCCGGAATGAACGAGGCTCTTTAGGAACGATAAAATGTGGATATATTTTTACTCGGTAAATTATTTAACCAACTTTCTCAGAGTGAAATCGGCAAATATGCCTTGAAATAGTTAGGAAGGCCAGCGATAGAGTTTCCATAAAAAACATAGGAAGTATTTAAATTATAGAGAATAAATAAAATATAGATAATTGGCAGAAGAAGTTCATGAAGAAAATTACATCAGAGATTTGAAATTGATGCTGTCATTATATTGGGTATATTAACAACTTGTATTGGATTCTAATAATAAGGAGGATAAATATGAAAAAAGGTATAATTATACTAATATCAATAGTTGTTCTATGCTTTGTAGGTTTTAAAGTATTCTTTAATGGGTTTTCTAACATAGAAAGTATAACTTTACAAAAGCCTGATGAACCATTTGAAACAGGTGAAAAAATCACTGATAAAAAGAAAATAGGTACTATCACTGGGATTCTTAATAGGGCAAACCATAGCAAATCCCGATACAAAATGGCTATCGATCCAGAATATAAAATGCAAATTGTCTACAAGAACAATAGTAAAGAGATAGAGATATTACAAGTATATCCTGGTTTTGGTAAGGATAAAACATTGCTTTCAAGTGATACTGGCGATTCTTACATAATAAGTTCAAAACAAACAAAAAAATTATTAGAAGCTTTTAAATGATAAAAGTGAAATCATACAACAGTCAGTTTAAGACAATGTAAAAGGCATGATCCTAGATAGAATACTAGGTACCACAAAAGGAGTATAGACACCAAATGCATCTTCTTTTACGTCTTTAAGAAACAGGTGTCCACTACGGGCGCCTGCTTCTATTTAATTACATTCCATCCAATGTTAAAATAGAATATATTTGCAAAAATAGAATTCAAATTAGGTGGGCTAGAAATGAAAGAATTAATGCAAAAAATAATAGAGTTTAGAGATGAGCGGGGATGGGGTCCTTATAATGAAAAAGATTTGGCTATTTCTATCTCTCTAGAAGCGAACGAACTGTTAGAAAACTTTCAATGGAGAACAAGTGAAGAAGCGGTCACTGAATCCAAACAGAATATTAAAGAAGAGATGGCGGATGTATATATATATCTTCTGCAGTTAGCGGATAAAATGAATATCGATTTGGAAGAGGAAGCCTTTAAGAAGATGGAGAAGAATGCGGTGAAGTATCCGGTAAATAAAGAGAAGTAATGGGTTATTCCTTTCGTACGATAGGGATCATTAGGTGGAATTTTGAAAATTACAAGTCAATCAGGAAGGTGACTTTCGCCGCTGCAGTTGGCAAAGTATCAATATAATTTACAAGCCGAAGAGGGAAAAGAGAGTATTCTTAATGGCTTTTAGAAAAAGATAATGTGAATGTATATAAAAATGAAAGTGGGTACAGCTTTGACATTAATTCAAAATATCATTGATTTCATCCTGCATATTGATGAACATCTAGTTGAAATCATCAAAAATTTTGGCGGTTGGTCATATGGCATCTTATTTTTAATCGTATTTGTGGAAACGGGAGTTGTGATTTTCCCTTTCTTGCCAGGTGATTCTTTATTGTTTGCTAGTGGTGCTCTTGCTGCGATGGGAGCATTTAACATTGTTTTACTGCTCATTATCTTTTTTACCGCTGCGGTAATAGGGGATACGGTAAATTATCATATCGGCAGGAAAGTAGGGACAACTATCTCAAATCGTAGTTTTATGGGAAGATTGATTAACCAAGATAAAATGAAGAAGGCTGAAGATTTCTTTAATAAGCATGGAGGAAAAACAATTGTAATCGCTCGTTTTATGCCGTTTATTCGCACGTTTATTCCTTTTGTTGCAGGGGCAAGCCGGATGAATTACCGTTATTTCCTAATTTATAATGTGACAGGTGCTGCTTTATGGGTGGGCATCTGTACGATCTTAGGCTATTTTTTTGGCAATATCCCAATTATTAAAGATAATTTTTCAACGGTTCTCTTAGCAATTATCTTTATTTCTGTGCTGCCAGCTATTATCGGGGTGATTCGGGGAAAATTGAAAAAAGGATGACGGTTCCAAAGATGTGGTCTCCGCACTTAGAATAGTCACGGAGAACCGTACCACAAGTGATAGTAAAGCGGAGTTTAAACACTTATTATATAAATTTTATTTAAAAAAAGAAAAGTCGTCTTTCTATGTTATATAGGGGAGGACTTTTTCGTTTTTCTGTTCATTTGTTTTTAGTTATCTTATATCTACTAAAGTGAAAGCTGGAACACTCTTTGATATGAAAGCCTTTTTTTTGAAAAAATAATAGAATGCTGTCTGTCATTCAGTTTCTTTTCGTATTGAACATATAAGAATCATCGTCACGTCTGGATTTACGATAGGCACTCTTAATATTGTGGGATTTGGATATAGGATCGGTGCTAATATGTATTTTATCTGGTGAGTGTATGTTACCTGAATTCTGGGCGATATTTAACAGCAGATCTAGCTCTTGACTATATTGAATGGTTATTTTTGAGTTTATACCCCATATTTTAGCGCTTGCTATCATTTGCTCTCTTTTTTCTTCTATTGCTTTTCGTAGTAAACCCACTTATCCCGCCACCTTAATTATCATTCTATTCGGTCCTATTAGATATTGTTTTTTCCATTTGTGAAAGTGGTATTTTTATATATTTTAACTTTTCTGATAACACTAATACTTTTATTAATATTAACATTTATCATTTTCGAAGACTATAGTCCGTAGACTATTTGTCACAAAAAAGTCGATAATGACCACAACTAGGAGGGGTTAATTTGAGTATTGAGGTCATTTTCGGTAAGGTATTAAGGAACATTCGTGAAGATAAAAAATTTTCCCAAGAACAACTCGCTCATTTATCAGAGCTAGATCGAACCTATATCAGTTTATTGGAACGAGGGAAACGTCGTCCAACTATCAATACATTATTTGCCTTGTGTAAACCCTTAGGATTGAAACCTTCTGAGTTTTTAGGAGAAATTGAAAAGGAATTATATTAGAATGCTATCTTGGAATTTAATGGACTTGAAAAATATCTTGCAGGATAAACTTGTTAGTTAAGATATAGTCGATTGTAAAAGGAAGATAGCTTTAGTTTTAATAGGTGTTGTAACAATCTTTATTAAATTAAGTCAGTACAAAGAGTAGGAACCACTCGTCTTGCCCTAGATCAGAGTGGTTCCTTCTTTTTAAATAATTTATACTTAAGATCAATGACATCCCTAACCCAACTTTAGGAACGGCGATCGTGAATAAGAAAACAGGGATAATCATGCCAAATAACCCTAATACCAATCCATATATCCAAAGTCCTTTATTAAACAGCGTACCGTTCCAAATAATTTCCGGAGACTGAAAAACGACCGTAATCATAAAAGCAGAAAAAGAAACTACTACTAAACGGTTAGGGGCTCATTTCTATGAAATCACAGAAGAGATAGAATTCGAATCAGGTCCTGCTGTCATTCAAGAGTTTGCGAGATTATACGAGCGGATTTCGGCCTTCAATGATAAGCTGAAGGCACATTCAAAAAAGAGGATGACTGGCTGTTCCCTATGATGGCTAGCCGCCTTGACGAGAATGACAAAATAATTGAAGTGATGGAATTTGAGCATGAAAAGGCTGAACAGCATTTACAAGATTTTCTGACTGGAGCTGAACAAGCGGGAACTGCTATTGATGTAGATGAAGCACAAGCGATTGCTGTATACGCCGTCCAAGCGTATGCTACCTTAATTCAACATTTTATAGAGAAGAAAAAGTGCTGTTTCCATTGGCAGAGAAAATACTGTCGGCTGGGGAGAAAGGGGAGCTTGGAAGGTTGTTTCAAGCTTGATAGAGCATCTAGAACAATTGCTGCAATGATTTCAATACAAACTAATGAAGTTAGGAAAAGTCAATTAGATATTTATGGTGAAAGCAGGGACTAGCAGCGGATACATGTTGAAATTGCATCACTACTAGTTTATTTGAGAAGCGGATGTCCACTACGGGTGCCTGCTTCTATTTAATTACATAACATCAAATGTTAAAATAGTAGATATTTACAAAAAATATTCAAATTAGGTGGGCTAGAAATGAAAGAACTCATGCAAAAAATTATTGAATTTAGAGATGAACGAGGGTGGAGTCCTTATCATAATGAAAAAGATTTAGCTCTTTCTATTTCTCTAGAAGCGAATGAACTGTTAGAAAATTTTCAATGGAGAACGAGTGAAGAAGCGGTTGCTGAATCCAAACAGAATATTAAAGAAGAGATGGCAGATGTATTAATTTATCTTCTGCAGTTGGCTGATAAAATGAATATAGATTTGGAAGAGGAAGCATTTAAAAAAATGGAGAAGAATGCGGTGAAGTATCCGGTAAATAAAAAGAAGTAGTAATTGATTATCCTTCAATATGTCAGCAATCATGAGGTAGGTAGAAATCAATATGAGTAAAATAGAGATAAAAACAATGCCTTTTGACAGATCATCAATAGATAGAATGAACGGTTATTATACAGATTATCCAGTAGTTTACTTTCTCAATAATGATACAACAGTCTATATCGGTGAGACTGTGGCAGTAAGAAATCGGATGAGGGACCACTTAAATAATAGTGAGAGAAAAGCATTAAAGAAGATGTCCCTGATCATTCATGAAAAGTTTAATCGATCGGCAACATATAATATAGAAACCAAGCTAATCAATTATTTTTTAGCAGATGAACGCTACAAATTACAAAACAAGAGTCAAACAGTTAATAGTGTAATGCACAACTATTATGAAAAAAAGTACTTTAATGAGAACTTGTTTGAAGCTATCTGGGACGAGCTATTAAAAAGGGATATTGTAGATAATTCTAGATATACCATTGAAAATAAGGATATATTCAAGCTGTCCCCATTCAAAGAATTATCAATAGAACAATTGGAGCTTCAGCAGAAGATTATAGAGGTTTGTAAGAAACATATTAATGATGATGAGCCTTTTGTCTTCTTAATTAAAGGGGAAGCAGGAGTAGGAAAAAGTGTTGTATTAAGCTCCGTTATTAATAAAATTCAAGAGTTATCAAAGGAAAAATCATCACCTTTGTATAAAAAAAATAATTACTTACTAGTTAATCATACAGAAATGTTAAAAACGTATAAGAAGATTGCAGGAAATGTTAAAGCACTCACTAAAAAGAATTTTGAAAAGCCAACATCCTTTATTAACAAGCGGAAAAAATTGATGGAAAAGGCTGATATTGTGTTAGTAGATGAAGCTCATTTATTGTTAACCAAGCCTGATCCATATAATAACTTTGTTGAGGAAAATCAACTGCAGGAGATTATTAGACATAGCAAGATTGTTATCGCTGTGTACGATGATAAGCAAGTGTTAAAGATGAAGAGCTACTGGGATGAGGAAAGGCTTCAATCTATTATAGGGAAATATAATACCGAACCTACCTATAAGTTAACGAACCAATTCCGCATGCAGGCAACTAATGAAATGGTTAATTGGATTGACCGTTTTGTAGAAAAGAAGATTACTGAAATTCCCAATGACCCTGAATATGATTTTAAAATCTTGGAATCAGCAGCTGAAATGTATGACGTAATACAGGAATTGAATGAGGAATATGGTTTAGCAAGAATTGTATCCACATTCGATTACATACATAAGAAAGACGATCAGGAGTATTACGTAGAAGAAGATGACTTTAAACTTCCTTGGAATGGGGATTACGGAAATACTACATGGGCAGAAAAAGCAGAAACAGTCAGAGAAGTCGGTTCTATTTATACCATTCAAGGCTTTGATTTAAACTATGTTGGCGTGATCCTGGGTCCATCTATTTCATATGATGAAGACAAAGATGAATTAAAAATCTTAACAGAAAATTATAAGGATACGGAAGCTTATAGGGGAAAAGATGAATTTCAAAATAGCGATGATATAAAGGAAAAAATCATATTAAATTCTCTTAATGTTCTTATGAAGAGGGGAATACGCGGTCTGTTTATTTATGCTAGTGATCCGAAATTGAGAGAGAGGCTGTTAGAGCTTCAAAATAGTTAAATAACGCTAATAGCCTATCCTCTCTAACAAAAATCATAAGTAAGTTATAATAGATACAGCTACTAATGTGTAAATAAGCTACATACAAGGAGGACCCATGAAAAAAAACATCCACGTTGTCGGTGCGATCATCATTGATAACAATAAAATCCTATGCGCCCAAAGAGGCCCAGATAAATCTCTACCTTTAAAATGGGAATTTCCTGGCGGGAAGATTGAGGCCGGAGAATCTGCTCAGGAAGCATTAAAACGTGAAATTAGTGAAGAAATGAATTGCGAAATAGAAATAGGTGAGCAGGTCGATCATACGGTGTATGAATATGACTTCGGCATTGTTCATTTAACGACTTTTAGCTGTAAGCTAATAGAAGGAAAACCAGAGCTAACAGAGCATGTCGCGATAAAGTGGTTACCGCCGAGTGAGCTTGCTTCACTAGACTGGGCACCTGCGGATATTCCTGCAGTAACAAAACTATCAGGAGCAATTCAAGTAAAATAATTGATAAAAATAGACAAAGAAGCTACTCACAATTCGTGGGATGGCTTTTTTGCTATAAAAATAAATTGCACTCAAAAATTAAGAGTATTACAATTAGTATAAACAAATGGAAATGATTGGGGATTATATGGAGAATTTGATTCAGAGCTTAGAAGCATCACTACATAAGGGCTTTATAGATAAACAGCTTAATAAATCTGGGAGATATAAACCGAAGCTATTAGTAAATAATTTAAAGAAAAATGAAAACGTTTTATCGACATTGATAGAAGAACTTGATCAAAGCAAGTCCTTTATTTTTTCTGTTGCATTTATAACGGAAAGTGGCCTTGCAACACTTAAATCACATTTTCTTGATCTTGATCGAAAAGGGGCAAAAGGGCGGATATTAACATCTACCTTTTTACATTTTAATCAGCCGAAAGTTTTTCGGGAATTGATGAAGATCAAAAATGTAGAAGTGAGATTAACAGATTTAAAGGGTTTTCACTCGAAAGGCTACATTTTTGACCATGATACCCATTACTCACTGATTGTCGGAAGCTCTAATTTAACAGCACATGCCTTGAAGGTTAATTATGAATGGAATGTAAAATTAACCTCACTTGAAAATGGGGAGATCGTTCATCACTTCAAGAGTCAGTTTGAAGAGGTGTGGGATCAGGCTAGAGCTTTAACAGAGGAATGGATTGAGGAATACGAAAAGACCTATTCTCAAGTAGCAGAAACAAAAGATTTTGATCAGGTAGTAGAATTACCTACCCAATATCAGACAAACACCATTGAGGATGCATTAAAGATTGTCCCTAATAAGATGCAGCAAGCTGCGCTGGAACAAATTGAAGCGGTCCGAGCAGCGGGCAAAGATAAGGGATTAATTATTTCGGCAACAGGGACAGGAAAGACCTATCTTTCTGCATTTGATGTTAGGCGTTTTGGACCTAAGCGCATGCTTTTTATTGTACATAGAGAGCAAATCTTATATAAAGCCAAGTCGGACTTTAAAAAGATTCTTGGTGGAATAGATGAAGACTTTGGAATTTTATCAGGCACCAATAAGCATACAAATGCGAAGTATTTATTTGCAACCATCCAAACCATTTCAAAAGAAGGAACATTAAGGGAGTTTGATCCGCAGGAATTTGATTATGTATTAATAGATGAAGTCCATAAAGCGGGTGCCGGGTCCTATCGAAGAGTGATTGATTATTTCAAACCGCAATTTTTTATGGGAATGACTGCCACGCCTGAACGAACTGATGACTTTAATATTTATGAACTGTTTGATTACAACATTGCTTATGAAATTCGATTACAGGAAGCGCTTGAGGAAGATATGCTTTCTCCTTTTCATTATTTCGGTGTGACGGACCTTGATATCAATGGAGAAAATGTGGATGATGCGAACATTTTAACGAAGCTTGTTAATGAGGAACGTGTGAATCATATTATCGATAAGGTTGACTATTATGGTTTTTCCGGTGAAACGGTTAAGGGGTTAATATTTTGCAGTCGGAAAAAAGAAGCGGAAGAGTTATCAATAGCATTGAATGAAAAAGGTTTACGAACAGTTGCGTTGACTGGTGATGATTCTCAAGAAGAAAGATCCTATCGAGTGAATCAATTAGAAAATGGTCAATTGGATTACATTTTAACAGTCGACATTTTTAATGAAGGGATTGATATCCCATGTATTAATCAGGTTGTCATGTTAAGACAGACTCAATCTAGTATTATATTCATTCAGCAGCTTGGTCGAGGGCTTCGTAAGCATGATTCAAAGGATTTTGTTACGATCATTGATTTTATTGGTAATTATAAAAATAACTATTTAATCCCGATTGCTTTATCAGGTGACCAATCACAAAACAAGGATAATATACGCCGGCATACGAAGGATACGAGCTATATAAAAGGTGTTTCAACGATCAACTTTGAAGAAGTCGCTAAAAAGCGGATCTTCAGTGCTATAAATAATAGTAATCTGACAACACTCAAAATCTTAAAGGATGCCTTTATTGAGGTGAAAAATAGACTTGGTCGAGTACCATACCTATATGATTTTGTCACTCAGCATTCAATCGATCCCGTTGTCATTGTTGATAAATATTCGAACTACTATCAATTTTTATTGAAAATGAAAGAAGAAGTACCAACGATTACAAACTATGAAAATCAGGTTTTGACAATGCTGTCGTTAGAGCTAGTAAATGGAAAGCGTAAGCACGAAATCGTATTGTTGGAATTATTAATGCAGCAAGGGAAGGTTGCACATGGGGAGTATATTAATCATTTAAACAAAGAAGGTTGCGTAGTAGACGAGGATACCATTGCATCAGTCAAAGGCATCTTTGATTTATCATTTTTTACCCAAGTCTTTAAGAAAAAATATGGGGATCAAGCAATTATTACTTTCAAGGAAAACTATTTTACGTTTAATGATTCGATCGGTGAAAGTCTAGTAAGAAATTATTATTTCAAAACAATGGTATTGGATATCTTATTAAGTGCAAAAGAAAAAAGTAAAAAATATGATTGTAAACAATCACTGACTTTGTATGAAAAATACTCAAGAAAAGACTCTTGTAAGCTATTGAATTGGCAAAATGACGAAAGCTCAACGATGTATGGATACAAAACCAAACATCATACTTGTCCGATATTTATTACCTACCATAAAAAAGATGAAATTGAATCGAGTGTAAATTATGGTGATGAGTTTCTCAGTCAGGATGTTCTTAAATGGTACACGCGTAGTAACAGAACTTTAAGCTCGGATGAGGTTCAAACGATCATTGATGCGGAAGAAAATCATATCGATCTCCATATCTTTGTCAAAAAAGATGACGATGAAGGCAGCGACTTCTATTACCTAGGTAAAGCAAAGCCTGATAAGGGTACTGTTCAGCAGGATGTGATGAAGGATGGCAAGCCGGTGGTTCATATGAATATGATTATGGAGCAGTCAATTGATAACAAATTTTATCATTATATTATTGAAGGTAGTGAGGATGTAGAATAATTAGGAGTTCCTGAGCCCTCAGCTTCTCGAGGGTTCAGGAATCTTTAACTATTCCAAGTGAAGTTTAACTTGCAAAATATTGTAAAGAGTGCCTGTATAAAAGAGAGGAAGAATCTCAAATGCCAACATACAACAAACTAGTCCGAGATAGAATCCCAGAAATTATCGAAAAAAACGGAAAAAAATTCTCAACGAAAATACTAGATAACACCGAATACATAAAGGAACTCAAGAAGAAAAGCTTCGAGGAGCTTGAGGAGTACTTGAATACTACGAATAATGAAGCGGCAATTGAAGAATTAGCAGATGTTCTAGAAATCATCCACGCGCTTGCAGAGTATCATGGTACAACAATTGAAAAGCTTGAGGAGGTCCGTAAACAGAAAGCAGAAAAAAGGGGCAGTTTCCGTGAAAAAGTATATTTAATAGAGGTTAGTGAATAAAAAGACTACTAATATGAGCAGGTGTGGTATGAGTCATAAGCTTCAAATAGGAGAAATGAAAGCTGAATATTTAACAGATAAAGAAATATGGGCTCATTTTAATTTTATTTTTTCTACAAAGTAACGTAATTCGACTACTTATAAATATGTATTAATAAATATAAATTAGGTTCGAGGTTTTGCCCATAAGTATGAACTACTCTTCCGATTGAAACATCACTATTTAACTTTATTTCATATCGTTAGAAGTAATATATAGAAAGGAGACGTAAGTATGTATAAAACAAGACAAAATATACAAGCTACGTTAATTCCTTCAGAAATAGTTTTGAACCATAATTATGATCATGGCTTTCCTATCGATTATGGTAGAGCTATTATGCAAAATAAAATACTGATTTTTAGGGAATCAGTTGAGGAATCATTCGGGACTATAGAAAATAAGCAATTACAATTAAATAATATGGATGCGTTTATATTAAATATAATATTGGATTATTTAAAAAAGAATGAAAGAAATTTAGAAAAAAGAGAAATGTATATTTCTCTCCCGCAATTTTCTAGCTCATTCCCAATACTTTTAACATATCACCTTCTATTTAACGATTTAGCATACAGAATCAAACCAAATGAAAATGAATTTTCTAAATTTGAACGGAATGATGGAATATTATTAGTTTCTCATAATGTAGATTTATTACAACACGTGTGGTATTCATCTTTGAATGATATATCTCTTAGGGAATTTTTTCCAACATATATTGTGAAAGGGGAAAAATTTAGAGTATTCAATTTTAATACTGATGCAAAAACTTCTAATGTAATAAAAGACGATGGAACGCTTCCGTGGATTGGATTTTATCGAGCACATAGGAAGAAATTATTAGATAATTTAGAGAAGAAGCCAAGGGTAATAATACTAGATTTGATGCCTTTATACCATCGTAAAAGGGCGAATGAACTAATAAGATGGGCAAAAGAAAAAGCGGGACATGTAGTTATTTTATTGCCATCAAACGATATGAACCTAAAGTATGTTATTCAAAATTCTTCAATGCATTATGCAATTAATCAATCCACAGCGCCTATATTCGAAAATCTTTTACCCTTTACAATTAGCAATCTTTTATATCCGTCTTGGGGAACTTCGCATTCATTGAAGTATTTACAGCCAGTAGGTTTAAATTTTGAAATTAGAGAGTACGCCAAAGTTGATAAAAAATTAATTGTCTTATTAAAACAATATGAATCGGCCTTAAATGATTGTAAAAAAATGAATGGTATATTGCCTGATAAATATAGGAAGATTGATTCTTTAAAATTACACATGTGCAATTTAATTATTCCACTTTCGGAATATGAGAAAGAGAGAAGGCAAGAAAAGCTTTTTAATATATTTGATCAATATACCAATTATAAACGTATTCCGCCTCAGGATTCTGAAGAGTATAGCCTTGATGTCAATTTAGCACATCATTTATATAATGCCTTCGATGAGTTATATTATGCATTGTATGAAAGTAACTATTCGCAAAGAGGGAAATTATTATTAGATACACTTCAAAATAATCATTTTGAGAAAGGGTTAATACTTATTATTGATAAGTATGAAAAAAATTCAGTGGTATCTTATTTATCTAATTTTATAGATAGTAAGTACGAAGTATTAACCTATAAGGAATTTAACGAAATGCAGTTGAAAAATAATTATCCTGTCTATGATGCATTATTTTTAACTACCCCTTTTCCTAATAAATATTTATCGGGTTTTAATTTTACGAATTCTTCTATTAATCTTATTAGTATTTTTAATGATACTTATAAGTACTGTAAGCAAATTGATTCTATTTTTAATAATAAAAGGGATCTTAATAGCTTATTAAGAACATTTTCATTAAACCATAAGATAAATATAAAGGAAGCAGATTTGAGTAAAAGAGCATTAAAAATAAATATATCGAAACTTGGTGAATACGTCTTAAAAGAAGATGTTCAAGAAGTAGTAGAAGTAACAGATGAAATAAACCTAAATATTTTTGATGATTTCAGGTTATTAGAATTACTAAAATCTAACAGACAATATCACTTGAAAATTAATGATTTAAATGCAATGAGAAGTAAACAAGATAGAGCTTTATCTACAACCGCGCAATTAGTTGAATTAGAGGATATAGAAGGAAATAAAGAAAGACTATTTATTCCTCTTGAAGATTATATAAATGTTCAACGAGTTAATAAAAATATAATTGAGACTTTACCAATAAGTAAAGCTAAATTAGATGATTTATGGATAAGGGTTAATCATGATCAGAGAAAAGATCTTTTTCAAGAAATTCTAAATGTAGCTTCTTCAACAATTATTATGCGTTGGATCAGTGAGGGTTTAACAATTTGGAATGAAATACTAAATAGTGTATGGAAGAAATTTCATAGGGGGCAACGCTTTAAAAAAGAAATTTATGAAGTGATTAGGAAGGAGATTAATCTAAATGGTGGAAATGTTTCATCATATTATACTATTTCAAATTGGTTCAAAAATATTAATCTAGTAAGAGATGAAGAAAACTTGAAGGCTTTAATAAAAATTTCTAATAAGCCAGAATTTATAGATAGTATGCGGATTGTACTAAGTTCTATATCAGAGCTAAGAAGTATCCATATACAATTAGGAAGAGCTATCTCGAAAATAATAAATATTCAGTCTAAAAGGCTTTTGGACTATGAGGATATGGATGAATGGATAACTATCGGAGAAAATATTGTAATACCTACTGAAGATATTTCTTCATTAATAAATATTGCCAGAGTAGTTGATATTAATTCTGAAAATAGAGCTTTTATTCCTAATGAACTTATATATCAGAATATGAGTCAGGAAACGGCAAATGAAATTATTAAAACATTTACATACAAGGAGGAGAAAATAAATGTCGAATTTGTTACATAATCAGATTAATTTTATTGAGTATATGGAATCTGTACTTCGTAATGGATTATTAGGAACCGATACGTCATACGTTATTAATAATAAACCTACCTCTCTATTTTTTGGAGGGGTGCTTTTTCCTAATAGTGTTTTTAAAGATATTAATGAAGCTGAGAATGATGAAGATGATGATATGGATCCGGATATAAGGTTTACCAGCATATCAAAAAATGTAAGTATAGGTTTAGAATTTTTAATAAAGAATTTTGATGAAAATTTATCATGCTCAGTGGCAGGAGAATTTTCTTTTTTCTTAAGAGTGAAACCAACTTTTGAGGAACAGGAGGAATCTTTGAAATATTTGTTCTCTGAAAATAATCAAAATGAAGATGGTGAAAAAAATAAAATTAGTGAAAAATCAAAAGGACTTACGTTAGTTGAAAAATATAAAAAATTTACTTTTAAATATTCTGATATTAGAGTAAGTTTTATAAATGATCAAATGATTTTAAACTCTATATCATTTGAAAAGTGCAAGTCTGATTTTAATGGATTTTTGGAAAGTATTATAAAAGGAGATAAAGAAATTTTAATCCCAAAAGATGGTGTAGTGAATAAGGTTGGTGTAATAGAGCTACCTAAAATATTTGAATTGGAAGAATTCGATAATTTTTTGCATGAAATACAAGATACAGATTTGGTATTGCCTAATTATGATTTTGACCTAAAAGTTGAGCTATTAGATTTTATTGAGTTAAATAATGTAAAAAAAGTAGTGGTGTCTTTTGTGAATAAAAGTTCTTCAACAAGTACTATTATTCATCCTCTGGAATTTTTTGACTGTAGATTAAATGTTTCAATACCTATAAATTATCACGAGAAGTTTATCTTTGACGGCGTTCGTGAAAACTACTTGTTAGATAAACATTATGGAGTCAAAGGACTTAATTGTACAACTGATACTAATTTTGAAAATGGGATAGTATGCTTTAATACAGAAGCAATGCCACGCTATTTCCAAAAATTATATCGAACAAGAGAGGACTTAACAGTTGAGTTTGATACCTTGATAGAGCCTACATCAACAATTGAAAAATTGAATAGTATAGTTCTAAAAATGAAAAATTATGCAAATGAATGGGAAAGTTTTATTAATAATAACGGGGACCAAGATATTAGATTAACAACTCAAAATGAAATAGAACAATGTAGAAAATTACTCGATGAATTTAGAGAAGAAATACAATCATTTGAATTAGGTATATATGCTCTATCTAGAGATTCAAAATTATTACATTCTTTTAATTTAACAAATAAAGTATTTATTGAATCAAGCAAAGGTAAATATTCTGGGTGGCGATTATTTCAAATTGTTTTCATAATTAGAATGTTACCATCCTTGTATAATCGTGAAATGCAGAGTGAAGAACCCAGAAAGGCAGAAATCATTCATTCATCATTATATGCAGATGTATTATGGTTTCCAACCGGTGGTGGTAAAACAGAGGCATATTTAGGTACAATTCTTACCGCTTTGTTCTATGATCGTTTGAGAGGTAAATTAAGAGGTGTATCTGCATGGTTAAGATTCCCATTACGTATGTTGTCTAAAAATCAGTTAGATAGACTAGCACGTATTCTGATAATTGCAGAAAAATATAGACGCCATGATACACATATTAGTAATAGTGGAGTACCTTTTTCGATTGGTTTTTTTGCAGGTGGGAATAATACAGATAACTTTGTTAAAAAGAAGGAAAGAGATGCGGCTTTCTTAAATGACAAAACTAAAATGAATAAAATGTTGATTCATAAATGTCCAAGTTGTAACGAACCTGTTGAATTTTCATTTAATAATCGCCAATGGAGATATATGCATAAATGTATTAATCCAAATTGCTTTGTAACAAAAGAAATGAGTGGAAATATACCGATTTATATTACCGATTCAGAGGTATATCGATTTGTCCCAAGTGTGATATGTGGAACAGTTGATAAAATAGCAATAGCAGGAAGGTATAGAGAGTTTTCACAATTGTTTGGTCAAGCTCAAGGAAGATGTGATTCTCACGGGTATTTTTCTGATAATTGTATTGTGGGAATGCACGATGAGTATCAGTCATGTGACAAAAAAGCTTCTTCGAGTGATAGAGTAATAGCAAAAATTCGGAATGAATTTTATGATCCAATTCCAACATTATTTATTCAAGACGAATTACATTTATTGAAAGATGAATTAGGTTCGCTTTCTTCTCATTATGAAGGATATTTAATTGAATTGGCAAAAACATTTGGCAAATCGGAAGAACATTTGCCTAAAATTATTGCTGCGACAGCTACAATTGAAGCTTACGAAAAACATGTTAAACATTTATATTTAAGAAATCCTCGTAAGTACCCTTCTATGGGGTATAAACCAGGAGAGTCATTTTATGCAACATCTTCTCCTACAAATTATAGACGGCTTTATATCGGTTTACTACCACATTCAAAGTCTCAAGAGGAAGTAATTTCTAGGGCTGTGTATTTATATCAAAGTGAAATTCATAAAATGTATGTTGAACCGACTAAATATATTAATGCTATTGGTCTAAAAGGGATAAATAGTAACGATTTTTATTCATTAATTTCAAACTATGATTTAACTACAGTTTATGTCAATAACAAGGCTATGGGATTTGATATCAATAGACGTTTAGAAGAATTTGAAGATTTAAATTTGAATACTGAAATTCTAACAGGCGAAAATGATATGGAAAAAATTGTTGAGGTTATTGATCGGATTGAATCGGAAACTAAAGGGAGTTTAAATGATAAAATAAATGTGTTGAATGCAACTAGTTTAATAAGTCATGGAGTAGATTTAGAACGAATAAACAATTTCTTTATGGCTGGTATGCCTTCTAAACAAGCAGAATATATTCAAGCTTCAAGTCGTTCAGCTCGTACTCATGTGGGTTTGGTATTTGTTACATTCAAATCTACTAGTATAAAAGAGCGCTCTCAGTATCAATATTTTATTGAAAATCATAAGTTTTTAGATCAACTTGTAGATCCCGTTCCGATCAACAGAATGGCGACAAAAGCAATTGAAAGATCTCTACCAGGTATTTTATGTTGTTTACTGTTAGGTATTCATTCGCAAAATAATAAACTAATTTTAGATACTTGTGGAAAAGTGGATAAGTATATTTCTGAACAAGAGGCTGCTGGTCATTCAGCTCAAACAGAATTACTAGAACAACTCTACAGAATATACGGATGCGATAATTCAGATTTTCCACTTGCCACAAGAGAGAAAAATAAAAAAATTATTTCAACAATATTTCAAGATAAGATTGACTTTATTAGGAGTAGCCCAACAACAGCTAAAATTAAAAATGAAGCTATTCTGAATCCTATTACAAGCTTTAGAGATATTGAAGAAGGGTTACCTATTCAAGTGAATAGAAATACAGGGATAGTTTTACATTACAATAAATTTGCATCAAATAAAGGGGGGGACCAAAAGTGAGCACAGATTTTACACGCGGTAGAAGTCAAATAATGTTTAAATACTTACCAGGAGCTATATTTTTTAACGATGATAGATATTTTAAAGTTAGTCATTTAAACATGAGTAAAGTGAATTTTAATACCTCGAGAATAGAACATGAGATGAAAAAATTCATTTCAAATTGGACTAAGAACAATGAACTAAAGGTTTCACCGTTTCCGAGAAATGAAAATAATTATTATTTTGGAGAAATTCAAAGTGTAGAATATGAGTTGTTTCCATTAGTATTTTCGTGTGTATATTGTGGAAATGTACACGAATATTGGGATTTGGATTCATTGACTAAACAAAATCCGACTTTAACATGTGAGTTTTGCAACAAAAAAGCTAAAATAAAACAATTTCCATATGTAATGATACATGATAATGGAGATTTAAAGTCATTAAGAGTAGCTACTAATGCTGGAGCAAAATCATTTAAAGAGAAGTATGATGGTATAACGATGAATGATACAAGAAGCTTCAGGACGGCTACTTGGTACAACCGAAAAACTAACACAAATTTAGGTTCATTAGGTAGTAAAAGAACTGATTTACCGATTGTTGAAGGAATGAAGCCTTATATGGGTGGTAAACATGCTTCGGACGGTGATGTTTTTAAACCTGCCATTATTAATATCGTAAATTTGAAAAATGATGATTTGATATCTAGACAAGCAAACAATGATTTCTCGTATATACAAATAGGAGCATTGTTAGAATTATCAACAATTTCAAAAAGTCACTTTGCTCAAAACTTTAAAGTTCATGAATCTAGCAATTTAGCAACTAATTTATTAAATGCTTTACAAAATGAAGCGGAAAAAGCTGCCTTATTAAAGGCTCTCGGTAATATAGGTCAAACTCATCTTTTGGAAGATACTTCGATAAAAGATGAGTTGGAAACAAAACTATCCAATTTAGGTTTAAGTCTGGATGATGAATTGGTAATTAATGATAGACTTTTGCATGAGTATTTATATAGCATATATGAAAGTGAAGGGAAATCAATAGATGATAAGGTACAAGAAGCATCTGATGTAAGCGATTATCTGCAGAAAGATATATTAACTAGAGCGAAAAAAAAATTATCATTAATAGGAATTGAAAAAGCAAATCTTTTGGAGAAATTTCCAGTATTAACTGTATCTCCTGGTTTTACAAGAAGAAGTTCCAATAGAAAAGAGTCAATATTAAATCCGTATAAACAAAAAATACAAAATAATAACAGAACCGTAGTACCTGTTATGTTAAGTGAAAACGAATCTATTATATTTAAGTTAGATCCTTTAAGAATATTAGCATGGTTAAATATAAATGGTTTGCTATCTTTACCTAACAGTTCTTTGGAAAAATCAGATGCTGAATTATATTTATACATTACTTCTAAGATTGCAAGTTTTGAGCCTTCAGAGTTAGCAGAGTTTAATTTGGCAAATTATCAGACTGTAGATAATAAAGTAATTTCAGCAATGATTTTTCAATTATTGCATACACTTAGTCACATGATGTTAAATGCGGGTAAGTCAGTTATAGGATTAGATATAGACAGTCTAGCAGAATACATTTTCCCTTCTAGTTCAGCTTACGCGATTTATGTATCAAAATTGCAAGGTGGAGGGATGGGGAATTTAATCGCTGCTTTTGAAAATGATCTAGAAAGATGGATAAATACAACATTTGAACACACTCAACTTTGTTTATATGATCCAGTATGTAAAGACCATAAAGCCGCATGTCATGCATGTTCCTATTTAAAATTCTCATGTCAGCACTTTAATCGTGGTGTAAGTAGAGCCTTGTTGATTGGTGGACCTTTAGGAGATAAAAGTATTGTGGGATTTTTTAATAGCAATGTAAATGAAGAAATAAATAGAATAACAGGCGGTGTCTAAAGTTAAAGATCTATATAATTTTTTATTAAAATATAACTTGTATAATCATTTAGAGATGATTTCGAGTTCATTAGTATTTTTACAATCTTCATCTAATGGATTCTCTAAAGAACAGTGGATTGAATTAACAGGAAATATGATTAGAGAAGCTAAGGACTTAGCTTCTCCCCTTTTTTCTATTTTAGTGGATTTAGCTTATCTTACTACATCTGATGATGATATTTATTTCGCTAAAACGGAACTTATTACTGATGGTTTCAAACAGCTTAAATCATATATTGAATTAAGTGAGCAATTTACATCAAAAGAGAAAAGTAAATTATTATGGAACATGGATTATGAATTCAAAAATCAATTACCACAAACTTTAAGAGCCGAATTTAATGAATTAACTTCCTATTTAAAAAATATTATTTCAATAGCACAGAATCAAGTCATTTTTTGCGCCCCATATTTTTCAATAGCAGGAATCAAAGTTTTAGATAGTTCTATTCAAGCAGCTATAAAAAATAATCCTGAATTAAAGTTTACTTTTTTAGTAGATGCAGAAGAGCAAAGTATTAATCGAAATTTTATACATAATATTCATTTATATATTCCAAAAAATAATTATTCACTATATTTACCCACTGATAAAATAGACGATAATTTGATATTTCATTCAAAATTTTTAATTGTAGACGCTAAGGTTGGTTATCTTGGATCTGCTAATTTTAGTGATAGAGCTTTAAGAGGTCAATTTGAGCTGGGGGTTAAATTGTCAGAGAGTGATTGCCGCAGTTTAGAATTACTTGTAGGAAAATGGATTAAATTAAACTATCTAACCAAATTTTAATATAAGTAAAGTACTTTTGAAGGTTATCCTCTTTTTATATATAATAAAGATAGGTTTTATAGAAAGTAGGATAAATTATATGGCTATTTTTAAGGGTATTGAACCAAATCCCTATTTTACAACTGAATTAGGAGAAGCATACTTAGCAGATACTAAAGATTTACTTAAGTTTATTCCTGATGAAAGTATAGATTTAATAATGACATCCCCCCCATTCGCACTTGTAAGAAAAAAGAGTTATGGGAATGAAGATGAACAAGAGTATATTCAATGGTTTATTAAAAATTTTGCATATGAATTCAAACGAATTCTAAAGCCAACTGGGAGCTTAGTTATTGATATTGGAGGGGCATACAAACCTAAGAGACCTGTTCGGTCCTTATATCATTTTGAATTATTAACTGAACTTTGTAATGGAAATCCAGGATTTAATTTGGCACAAGAGTTTTATTGGTATAATCCATCTAAAATGCCCAGTCCTATACAGTGGGTCAATATTGAGAAAATACGAGTTAAAGATTCTGTTAATCCGGTATGGTGGTTGTCTAAAACAGATCGACCAAAATCAAATAATAAAAATGTCTTAGTTCCCTATAAGGCTAGTATGCGTCGGTTGTTGAAAAATGGATATAATAGTGGGCGACGTCCATCACAGCATGTTGTTTCAGAAAAATCATGGCAAAAAGATAACGGAGGTGCTATTCCTTCTAACTTTCTTGGTCATAATGGAGAAGCTGATTTTGCAAAGTATATTGATGAGGTATATGAAGAATATATGGGTAATTTTGAAGAATACCTATTACAAAGATTGTCAGAAAATTTCTCCGACAATGTTTTAGAAATTGCTAATACTTCATCATCAGATCGTTATCTAACAGCATGCAAGCAATTAGGTTTAAAAACGCATCCAGCCAGATTCCCATTAGTTTTACCTGAATTCTTTATAAAATTTTTAACAGATGAAAATGACATTGTTTTCGATCCTTTTGGTGGAAGTTGTGTTACTGCTGAAGTGGCAGAAAAACTTAATCGAAGATGGATTGCTTCTGAAATTACAGAAGAATATTTAAAGGGAGCAAAATATAGGTTTTTCGATTTAGAAGAAAAATTAAGTGAACAGAGTAAATAATAGAAGAGTTTTTAATTATTGTCCCCATAAGCAATTTTTAAAAACCTAGTCAAAACCCACGGTTACTGTTTTGGAAAATGACTGAAAAATCCCTTAGAACCGCGCCGAAACAACATATTTTAGTGAAGCGGGTTAGACCTCGCTGTAACTTACATGGGAAATCATACGATTTTATCAACGTCAAAATCCTTTATACAAGGGTTTTGGCGTTTTCTTTATCATAAGGTTTCGAATAATTTTAAAATAGTTAAAACTTCGGCACCAAATAATCATTAGTACTTTCAAATCTTTCAATTGTTTCTATCTTTACATGTACGTATGTTAGCTCGCCAAATAAATCCGTCTGACTGAAAACATCAATAAAGTATGCTCACCGAATTTCTTAATCCAATATTCCGGATTATGAAGGGGGAGGAAATATAGTTGAAGTAGGTTCTTAAGTTTCTGAAAATCTTATGGTAAACGTGAATTACATTTGCGTGAGAAAGGTACTTTGCAAGAAATTGTAAAAATATCCTCAGAATATGTAGTTTGCATAACTGAAATTATAGATTACTATACTGCAATACTATTTTATATAAATCCAATCATAGTTGTATGAGTGGTTTGTATATAAGTATTAAAATTAAGACCAAATGATGTTTTATTAGCTTATGTGTTCGGTATGCGAATGAAAGATGATTATATGCAAAACGGCCAATTGAAAGCTGGTTGCAATGCAAATAGCAACGGAAGGTCGATATTCGCTTGCTTATAGTATACTTTAAACCCAACATATACACGTACGTTAATTCCGTTTCTAGATGAAATCGAGCAGCATTATTTCGAGATACCGAAACATTTTTGTCGCAGATGCAGGTGATGGGAGTGAACAAAACTATAATGATGTCGTTTCGAACAGAAAACGAGAAGGACTTATTACGTATAACCTGTATTTAAAGGAACAAAAGAAAAAGTATAACCAACACACATTTAGTTCAGATAACTAACAGTATGATTGAATAAACAGATACATACACATGTCCTAATCAGAAACATCTTAAATTTCAATATCATTCTATCCGTAATGACCGGACAGGCTGCCAACGGAAGTTCAAAATCTACAAGTGCGAAGACTGTTCGAGGTGTCCATTCCGTTCATCATGTACAATAGCAAAAGAAGGCAACAATCGAAAACTAATGGTCAATTAAAAATTCGAACAACAAATAGAATATGTAAAAGCGAAGCTTTCAGAAGAGAAAATGAGTGCCATCTTTCGAAAACGCTAAATCGATGCGGAACCATTTTTGGGGGTTTTTGAAGGCTAATTTGCGTTTCACCCGATTTTCTGTACGAGGAAGATCGAATGTAGAAAACGAAATGGCATCGCATTAGTGGCAGAGAATTACGAAAATTCACTGCTAACAACTAAGGTAATAGAAGATTTATACACGAAATAGAAAAAGGTGAATTTGAGTACGCTCAAGTTCACCTTTTTCCCTATTTGATGCTAGTTATTTCCCAGCCTCGTTTTTATTAATATGATAGTCATTTAATCCTGTTAGATTTAAAGTTTAAACCTAGAAATCAGTGTATTTAATTCTTCTGCCATAGAAGCAAGAGATTTGGCTGATACGGTAATATCCTCCATTGTCGCTAACTGTTCCTCCGATGATGCGGCTACTTCTTCTGACATCGCTGCATTTCCTTGTGCGATTGTAGACATCTCATTCGCTGTGGAAGTAATTTCTTGAAAAGCTGCTGACATTTGTTGGGCAGTTGCTGAGATATCCTCCATTTGTGGAGTAACTTCTTTTGTACTTTGAAGAATGAGATTAAATTTCTCAATCGCTTCATGGGATACTTCTACGCCTGTCTGGACATCATTTGTCACACGAGCCATGATTTGAACAGAGCTTTCTGTATCGCTTTGAATTCCTTGGATAATCTCATGGATTTGTCCTGCAGAGCTTTGGGATTGTTCCGCAAGTTTTCGCACTTCATCCGCAACAACTGCAAATCCCTTTCCATGCTCCCCAGCCCTTGCTGCTTCTATTGCTGCGTTTAAAGCAAGAAGATTGGTTTGTTCCGAAATTCCTGTAATTACATCCAAAATGGACCTGACCTCTTTAGAACGTTCATGCAAAGATGTAATCATTTTATTTGATTCTTTTACCGAGTCATGAATAGAATTCATTTGAGCTACCGTATTCGTGACTGCCTGTCCTCCCATTTCTGCTTGAACAGTTGTATGATTAGCAAGTTCGGAAACCTTCATCGAATGGGATGCAATAAGAACGGCATTTTCAGAGGCTTCGGCTAATACTTTTGCAATTTGTTCGACTCCATCTGTTTGTTTTTCCGCACTGCTCGCAACCTCTTGAATCGAAGCAGCTACCTGTTCTGTAGCATTTGCTGTTTGTTCCGCACTTGCAGTCAGTTCTTCTGCAGAAGCTGAAACCTGTTCAGCATGCTGTTCAACTTCCTGAACTAAGATACTGAGACTTTCCTGCATATCATTAAACGCATTTCCTAATTGACCAATCTCATCATTGGATTGAACAACAACATTTTTTGTTAAATCACCTTTACTAATGATGATTGCCGTTTCTTTTAACTCCTTGATCGGTTTAATGATGGATTTTATGATAAATAAAACAAGTAACGCACCGATTACCCAAGCAATTGCGATGACTACTATTGTTTTTTGAAAAATGGGTGCAGCTGCAGCACTAATCTCTGAAGAATAAAAACTTCCACCAATTTTCCATCCTGTCATATCGTTGGTCACAAATTTCATTACTTGCTTTTTACCATCCAACTCATAGTCAAACTGATCTTCTTCTGACTCAAACATTTCATTGTAAAAGCTTTCTTTCGCTTCATCTCCAGCGCTATTTGTCGGGTGAGCAATGAACTTTTTATTTTCATCTAGAATAAGCGCATATCCCTCTTCACCAACCTTAACTTGGTTTGCAAGCTCTTGTGGGTAACTTAAATGGATATCAACAGCCACAACACCTGATCCATCTTTTGTCGTTTTAGATATTGTTACAACCATATCCCCTGTACTTGCAGAAATGTAAGGAGCGGATAAAACTACCTCACCCTTTTTCTCAATCGCTTCTTTAAACCAATCTCTTTTTCTTGGATCATAGTCATCGGGCATATTTACTTTCGGTTCCCGTACAAACAATCCCTCATTCGTCCCAACGTAGATGCTTAGAGCTTCTGGGTGCAATTGTACATACTGATTTAATTTTTTGCATATTTCGGGACTGCTTTCCCCTTCAAACAATTGTGAGGTTACCGTTTCTGACATAAACTTAATATCATGAACCTTAGGCTGTATGGTGTTATCAATGGTAAGATTTAATATATCAAGATTCTCCCCAATTCCATCTAACACCTGATGTTCAACTGCATTTTTGGCAGTAATATAAGCGAATGAACCAATACTAATGGCAGGAACAATCAGTATGAGAGCAAAAGCTGCGATTAGTTTCGTTTTTATATTTCTAAAGATGTTTTTCATTATAAGGCCTCTTTTCCATTTTTTATTCTTATCTCGAAAAAAGTATAAAATACAATAAACCTATCAACGCTTTTGCATTGAAATAGTCACTATTGAAAGTGGCTATTTCATCTATTGTCACAAATGGTTTTGTTTTAGAATTCCTATGTATTCTTTTAGATGATTGATTTCTTTGATACCTCACTTTATCAATTTCGTCCATGCACTTTCTTGCCTATTTTCAAAAACATTTATCGATTAAGCTGCCGACCTATACGATAGTTTGGAAAATCTTGATGAAACAACTATCGCTGCCATTTCTGAATTCCATATACAATCTGGTGAAATAGCTCTCTTTTTTAAAAATAAAAAACTATTCTCGTATAGTGAATAGCCAATGGATTTTAATTTAATAATGATCAAAAATTTGGTGCCGAGCACTTGAGATATTTGCCTACAAGGCAGTTGCTTAACTCTAATGTTGTATAATAGAATTATTTATACAAAGTTCTTTTATCTTGTAATTATATAGGTATAATTAACCAACTGTAAAAGTATAAACCGGTTTTCCTGATTTATCAACAAGTTTCAACAAACTCCTCTAAATATATACTTATCTAGTTACTTATGTAGAGAGACATATTCAGTTAGTAAATTGTCATGTAGATTCTCCTCAAATGTGATCTGTAGTCAACTTGACCTTAAGAATTATGTCCAACTCAGTGAAGCATATCCAAGTTAACTAAACTTCATCTATAATAAAAATAAGCACCTATTCTTAGATGATGATTTCAGAGTCATCTTTTTTTATTTTAGCTTTCCTAAAAAAACAAAGTGTGTTTAGAATTAATATTAGAAAAGTAATTCAAATAGGTATTATGCTGATTATCAATACAGCAAATGCTCATAAAGACGCTGGTATTGGAATGATTGGAGCGGGTATGACGAATCCTCCAGTAAAGGTATTTAAAAAAGCACTGCTTGCTTTAAATGAAAACATAAATGAATAAAAACAATTTGGGATGCACGTGTATCTTTCATTCTAGAAAGATTTACGAGCTTCCTGCATTTTGAAAAATAATAAGGGAGATAGAACATATGCATGATCAAACCTTACACGAGAATCTAATTATTGCTAGCAAAAGTGGAAATGCAGCAGAAGTAGAACGGCTTTTACAAGAAGGGGCACGTGTTGATTATAAAGATGTGAATGGAAGTACAGCATTAATGGCTGCCACACAAAAAAATCAAATTTCTGTAGTTAAGCTTTTATTAGAAGCTGGAAGTGATGTGAATACAAGAGATATTACCCAGTTAACTCCGTTTATTTGCTCTGGTGCAAACGGATTTCACGAAATCTTAAGCTTGATGCTCGAGTATGGTGCTGATCTCAATAGTGTCAATCGATTTGGTGGCACTGCCTTGCTGCCCTCTAGTGAAAAAGGATATTTGAAAACCGTTCAAGTTTGCTTAGATGCTGGCGTCCCAGTTAATCATGTGAATGATTTGGGCTGGTCCGCTTTATTAGAGGCAGTTATCTTAGGGAATGGCGGACGATTATATTCTGATGTGATCCAGCTTCTAGTCGAAGCTGGTGCAGATATAAATCTTGAGGATAGAGATGGGAAGTCATCCCTTCAGCATGCAGAAGAGCTCAATCAGCAAAAGGTCGTAAAGATCCTTACTAAAGAGTATGTTGAAAAGAATGCGAGCATCCAGCAAGCGAAAACGCTTTATAAAGAAAATAAATATGTGGAAGCGATCACGATCCTTAGTGAAGCACTTGAAGCGGATCGTGAAAATCTAGATTTGTACTTTTATAAAGGATATGTATTACAAGAACTAAAGAGATATGAAGAAGCTCTTGAACAATACAAATTCGCATTACAAATAGATTCCACTGATCTAGACTTTTATTTCTATACAGCGAATTGCTTACGGCTCATGAATCTGCAGAATGAAGCACTTGCTGAATACGATAAAGCTTGTACCCTTGATCCGAATCAGACTTTTTACCGTTATCATAAATCAAATTATTTAAGAGAACTGGGCAGACACGAGGAAGCTG
Source organism: Cytobacillus solani (assembly GCF_001420595.1). Lineage (GTDB taxonomy): Bacteria > Bacillota > Bacilli > Bacillales > Cytobacillaceae > Cytobacillus > Cytobacillus solani. The sequence continues at coordinate 1,124,759 of NZ_LJIX01000006.1, forward strand.
TCATGGAGATGGATAAGCTTTTGGCTCTCCAGCCGCATCGGTACGACTTTTCATTCCATAAAGCTAACAGTCTTAGATCTTTAGGGAGACATGAAGAGGCGATTGAAGCAATTGAACATGCGATCAAACATGATCCGACTAATCCTTTATATCATTTACACAAAGAGCAGTCGGTCAAATTATTAGGAAGAAAGTAGACGATTAATTAGAAGGGATACCAGACAGCTCATTGCTTAAAGTAAAGAGAATGGTTTAGATTCAGTTTAAGACCCTTATGAGTCAGTGTATGAACCTACGGTAAACATCGCAGATTGAAATTCAAGCCATCTTTGTTAAACGGAGAGAAGTAATTTCAGTTTTTATACATATTTGATCCGGCCCTATGAATCTAGTGCCGGATTTTACTTTTTTATTGCTGGTCTCAGTTCATTGATCGAAGCAGTATGTGGGATATCGATATCCGGTTTCATGCTTCACAATAAAACACACTTCCCATTGGAATGATTATACGATAATAGTATGATGAAGCTTGTATAATATAAGAATTAGAATCTATTAACGATAAGATAGGAGATATCTGTATGGATAGCAAGGAAAGATATCAGATACTTTTTGATAAAATCAATCAATATAACGCAGGGGATAAGGGAATTACAAGAGTTGCGTATACAAATGAAGAACAGTCATGTACACACGCTTTTATGCGTATGTGTAAAGCAGAGGGATTAGACATTCGGATGGATCCGTGTGGAAACGTGATTGCGAGAAGAGAAGGAAGAATAAAAGGTCTTCCGCCTGTGTTAATGGGATCCCATCTGGATACGGTTTATCAAGGGGGGAAGTACGATGGAGCAGTCGGTGTGACTGCTGCATTGGAAGTGGTTAAACGACTTAATGAAAAAGGCATTGAAACAGATCATCCCATTGAGGTTATTGCATTTGCTTGTGAGGAGTCTTCTAGATTTGGTGTATCAACCGTAGGAAGCAAAGCAATGGCTGGTCTATTTGATAAGGATAAAGTGAGAGATTTAAAAGATCGTGATGGAATCACATTGGAGGAGGCTCTATCCTTTTGCGCGCTTGATATTGATAGTATTGAATATGCGAATAGGAAAGATGAAAAAATCAAGGCTTTTTTAGAATTGCATGTAGAACAAGGTCCGGTACTGGAGGGCAATCATAAAAAGATCGGGATTGTTACCGGAATAGCGGCCCCGGTTAGGTTTTCTATAAAAATAATTGGAACCCCTTCACATTCTGGGACAACGCCAATGAATATGAGAAAAGATGCTCTTCTTGGTGCCTCCGAAATCGCGCTGGAACTTGAGAAAATAGCGGTAAATGAACAAGATTATGGAACGGTTGCTACTGTTGGTGTGGTCGATATTCCTTCTGGTGCAATGAACGTGGTACCAGGTGAAGTAGAAATCAAAGTGGACATTCGATCAACTTCAATAGATTCAAGACAGAGGGTGTTAGACCATCTATTCCAAACCATTCAAACAGTGGAAAAGAAAAGAAAACTCGAGATTATTAGTAAGGAAATTATTTCTGAAGAACCAGTATTACTATCCAAAGAAATAACTGATATGACGCAAGCCATTTGTGAGAGTAAAGGTCTTTCATACCAGGTAATGGCAAGTGGAGCTGGTCATGATGCGATGAACATGACAAAGCTATGCCCCACAGGTCTTATTTTTGTCCCATCAGTAAATGGTCTCAGCCATCATCCTGATGAATTCACCGAACTTGATGATATTCTATTGGGGATTGATGTATTGGAGGAGGCAGTGCTTCAACTTGCAGTGATAGATTCTGTCATTTCCTAGTGAATTTTGATCGAAGTAGGGTAAATGTCACAGAAGTGGGTAGCGGGAATAATTGAGATTGTCATCCTGCTACTTGTACGATAACTAGTACTCTGTGATGTTTCTATTCCATAAAATGTTCAAAAAAATATGGTAAAATTATACTCTTTAGCTGTCATAATAAAAGTAATTATTATTTTTTCTACTTTGATAGACAGCTAGGAGGTTTAAAAATGCAAGAAAAGATTCCAATTGGGAAAATGGCGAAGCTAAACAATATTACGATTCAAACCTTACATCATTATGATAAAATCGGTCTACTGTCACCATGCTATATTGATCCAGAAACAAATTATCGTTTTTACAGTATTAAGCAATGCGCATGTCTTGATTTTATAAAGTATTTAAAGAATATGGGTTTTACACTGCAAGAAATGAAAGGAGTTTTTGCAGAAAAAGATGCAGATTCAATTCCAAAGCTTCTTGATGAACAAATTCAATTGATTGATCAAAAAATGAATGAGCTTGCACAAGTGAAAAAAACGCTAAAGGTAGCAGCCGAAAACTATAGGACATATAGGCAAATCCCGAAAATGGGTGTAGTTGAGAGGGGATATCTTCCAGAACGAATCATTTATTGCTATGACGGTAAAAGAGATATTTATGAAGATCAGTTAGAAACATATGAATATATATTGAGGGAGCTAAGGGATCTAGCCCTTATTCATCAGTTCCCAACCTCGTATTTTTGTAATGTAGGCTCGATTACTCGTATGGAAAGCATTAAACAACGGAAGCTAACGTCCACAGAGATTTTCATGTTTATTGATGCAACTTGTTCCGACGTAAAGGGAATAGAGCGTCTGCCTGCACATGAATATGTATCGATTTACTGTGATCACTTTTCGCAGGAGAAAGAGTATGCCTTTAAATTAATCGATTATATAGTGGAAAATCAGCTTGAAATTGCTGGAGATTATATTTGCGAAGTTATTGTGGAATTGCCGTGCTGGACACAGTATGAACGCCAGATGATTATGAAACTGCAAATTCCTGTGAAAAAAAAATCAAATAGTGCTTGACCTTATTGTAACAATAAGGTTTACGATAAAACTATAGAAATTCTCTTACATGTATAACAACATGTGAAATACTGAGCAAACCAAGGGGGAATAAGTGATGTTAGAAAAAGTTCGCGTTATTCAATATGGTTGTGGAAAAATGGGTATGGTTAGCTTGCGTTATTTATATGAAAAAGGTGCAGAAATTGTTGGAGCAATTGATTCGAATCCAGCTATTATCGGTAAGGATGTGGGTGAAGTTGCTGGATTAGATGTTAAACTAAATATCCCTATTAGAAGTAATGCTGAGGAAGTATTTAAAGAAACGGATGCTGATGTTTGTATTATTATGACGAAGAGCTTAATGACAGACACAGTTGATGCATTTGAATTGGCTGCTCGTCACGGCGTAAATGCAATCACTACTTGTGAAGAAGCCTTTTATCCATGGACAACTTCACCCGAAATAACGAATCGTTTAGACCGCTTAGCAAAAGATCATCATTGTACATTAACAGGGTCTGGCTATCAGGATGTATTCTGGGGGAACTTAATCACAACTGTAGCTGGTGCTACACATAATATTATTCGCATTGAAGGAAAATCCAGCTATAATGTTGAGCATTACGGAATTGCTCTCGCCGAGGTGCATGGAGCAGGTTTATCATTAGAAGAATTTGAGGAAAAAATTGCTAGCAATAATGATCTTCCATCTTTTATGAGAAATTCAAATGAATGGCTATGTTCCCAATTTGGCTGGACGATTAAATCTCAGAATCAGAAATTAGTGCCAATGACACATAACGAAGATTTATATTCAGAAACATTAGGAAAAACAATTCCTGCTGGACACGCAACAGGAATGTCAGCTGTTGTGACTACTGTAACCCATCAAGGACCGGTGATTGTAAGCGAATGTATCGGCAAAGTGTATGCTGAAGGTGAAACGGATTGTAATGATTGGGTCATTCAAGGAGAGCCAGAAACAGTGGTGAAAATTTCAAATCCAGCAACAGTCGAATTAACCTGCGCAACAGTTGTGAATCGAATCCCAGATTTATTAAAAGCTGCTCCGGGCTTCTATACAACTGAAAAAATGCCAGTGGCAAGCTATCGCACCTATCCACTTCATTTTTATTAAGATTAGTTTTGCAGACACTAGATTAATAGATATGAAAAACTAAGGAGAGTTGTTCATTTATTGAATAGCACTCCTTTTTGTCATCCATCATTTTATTCATAGATAACACCTACCATACTTTAAACCGGATAATAGCGTAGAAATCTTATGTGAAAGTCCCCTCAATTAAAACGCTTCTTTTAAAACCTGTCCCTATAGAAACTTAATATCCTCTAACTATTGACCTTTACGCTGCGTAATCCTTTATAGTGGCAATTGTATCGTCAAACTTTGACGAAATGCATGAGTGAGGCGATTAAGATTTTTACAGATTATCAAAAAAGGGTGGTAATTATGAAAATAATAATAGAGGATACAATGGAACAGTATGAAAATTTGTTTTCAATAGAGGAAGATAGAGAACATTTTTACCGGTACTCAATGATGAAGCCTTTTGAAAAAATGTGGAATACGATTAATGTTCCATTAAAAGCAAAGCAACCGAATGGGTATGATGTAATGATGGCTACAAATATGCTTGGGTATCTTAGCGTATCGGATACTGAAATGGGGAGAAGGGCACTAGAGAAATTAAAAGAAATTCAAGCTCTTCAAACTGCACAAAACACTTTGAAAGATTGCGTTGCCTTTATTGAGAAGAATCATTTAAAGGTAAATGCGGATGAATTGAGATTTGGTATGTACATAGCTGATCCGAAAAAGCTCGAATTACAAAAAGGGTATTGTGGATTTGGAGGAATTCCAGGATTTATTCAAGTATCTATATATCCCAATTCCTATAATATTCCAAGACTTCCTGCCGTCATTGCCCATGAATTTCATCATAACATTCGTTTTTCCTATTTTGATTGGGATCATGGGAATGTAACGGTAGGTGATTACTTAATTATAGAAGGCTTGGCGGAGTCCTTTGCAAAAGAACTTTATGGAGAAGCTCTTTTAGGGCCATGGGTAACGTCTCTTGATAAAGAGGACTTAGAATACTCAAAAGAAGTTATAAAAGATGTACTAGATGTTAAAGGTTTTGCTGAGGTCAGCAGTTATTTGTTTGGAGACACCATTGCAAAGGAACAAGGTTATCAACCTGTTGGCTTATCATCATTTGCAGGATATGCGGTAGGATACCAAGCAGTACAGTCTTTTATGAAAGAGAATAATGTAGGCATAAGAGAAGCATCTTTACTTAGTTCAAATGAAATACTAAATAATTGTGGGCTGTTTTCTAAATAATCTGTTTGTATAGCTGACTCCGCATTTCACATACTTTTTGCAGTTTCACCAAATGAGCCATCTGTGGGTTAAAAAAAGATTGATTATTTTGAAACTACGTTTGATAGTACTCTGTTAATATAGAATTGTACGGAAAATGAGGAGGAATATAAATGAAGTATCATCCAATCAATCTAAGCGAAAAGCTGTCGAAATTTACTGATCACTGGTCTCCTAAAGTCATTGGCGAAATGAATGACTATCAGTTTAAGCTAGTCAAGATTCAAGGAGATTTTGTATGGCATTCACATAAAGATACTGATGAGGTATTTTTCGTACTTGACGGTGAGATGGTCATTGAATTCCGTGATGGTGAGGTAAAGCTATCAAAAGGAGAAATGTATGTAGTTCCAAAAGGTGTGGAGCATAAGCCCTATGCTGAAAAGGAATGTCACGTAATGATAGTGGAGCCAAGAGGTGTCGTTAATACGGGTGAAACAAAAGGAGAATTAACTGCTGAAAACGATGTATGGATTTAACAACAATCCGCAAAATTTATCTTTAAAAAAGGCGCGATTGTGTCCAACACAGGTTGAAAGAATCATTCTTTATTATAAACGAATGATTTACTGAGATATATTGAAAGCGTATTTTGATCAAAATTGTTCAAAATACGCTTTTTCCTTTAGTAAATCATAAGTAAAACTAATCCACTCCCATAAATGAATACCTATTAACCCCCAATCAATTCATCGTCATCCCCATTGGAATATCTGACAGGGCGTCTCTGAAGTATCCCGGACAATCAATCGAAGGGAGTTGTACAGATCTTTTTATCTTATTGTACATACTTTTTTGTCTCTGGACAGAACGCCTATTTTAAGTAGGGTGGACTCGTACGCCAGCTCTTACCCCATCATATTTCCCATCCTTGTATTCTTTTACCCAACGATTAACCATGTAGTCTCTTTACAAAACTGTTTGGATGGATGTGTGCGTTTCATGGTGTCAGCTCCTTTTGATAAATTCTTATGAAAAAATGAATGAGAGCTGTCCAAGTTCATTTTGGGAGCTATAGAGGAAGTTGCTGATGTTCATTTTCTTCTTAGTGAATAAATATCCTATCAAGTTAAACAGCGTAAAGTTATCGATTATTTAGAAAATTTTATGACCTTGTACATTTGTCCAAGCAGTTTTTTTGGCTCGACATTTTATAAAGTAAAAAGGGATGCTATTTACATTTTAATGAAAGCTAAACAAATTTCGACACATACAAACGTTAAACGATTGTGCTGCCCCTTTTAGTTTTATAAAAAGGAGAGAATGACGAAGATGAGTTTCTTTGAAGAAAATGCTGAGTATTCTTCTGATGAAACAGAACAGGGGACAAATGTGAATGAAACGATCAGTGTCGTTGTCAAAAGAGACGGAGACGAAATTGTCTCTAGATCTCTTATCTCTGACAAATCCAAAATTGTGATTGTCATCAACAACCAGTTCACCAGTTCACCAAATACTACGCAAATTGCGAGTGGTGCTGGGCGAAACAGCGCAGCAGGGAATAATGCCGCCTTAGATTCGTCGAATACCGAACAGCAGCAGAGTGTGGGAGCCGGAGGGGAAGCCAAAAACTTTGGTATGAATGGGAATCAGTCTGAGCCACACGTCAAGCATGGACATTGTGATAATGACTCAGAACTTGTGATTGTCATCAATAATCAGATCAATCAAGCTGGAGAAGAAGCGGGGGCTACTCAGGTTGCAAGTGGTGCTGGAAAAGACAGTACAGCGGGAACGAATGCCGCAATCGAAAGTTCCAATACCAAACAGCAGCATGCAGTTGGCGGAGGAGAGGGTATTGCAGTAAACGATGGTGAGAACGGGAATCAAGAGGAAGTCTAATCACTTCGTACTCTTACGCCTATTCAGACCCCATATTGATGCACCCATAAATAATGATGGTGAGAGCGATAAACAAATCTCGTTCCCCTATAATTGCCACCAAATCACAGAAACTAGGGTGTACCTTAAGGAGGTACTATTAGACCCTTAATAAATGATCGTGCTTCCATTTAAACAAATTTTCCTTTTCCATACCTATCCTCTTTTTTGAGTAATCGTATCAGATTGTCACAGAGTTAGAGATTACTTGCAATGATCTTGAAGTTTTTTCACCAGAACCAGAAAGGAGAGCTATTGACACGCTCTTTTTATTTGAATATCGAAAATTTCTCAAAAGACAAAGAAAAACTTTTGCTTCGTTTTTATAACTTAGAACGAAATAAATAAAACCTTTTAATAAAAATCACTGAAGATAGGATGACATAAGCTTATGAAAACCATTGTTTTTATTGAAACTAATAAATCTGGTTCGAGTAGAGAAGCAATCCAAGCTGCAGAGCGACTCGGCTTTTTTACTGTATTACTAACTAACAAACGAAGATTCATTGATCAAAGAACAGAATTTCCCGATGTTCATCAAATGATATTAGTGGAAATATTTGATTACGATCAATTAAGCGAAAAGATCATCAAATTAATAAAACAAGGGAAACAAATAAAGGGTATTTTAAGTTTTGTAGATCCTTTTGTTCATGTAGCAGCATCCTTATCAGAAGAATTTTGTCCAGGTGTTGTCTCTTCCATTCCAATTCAAAAAATGGAGGATAAAGTTTTAACTCGTGAGCTTCTCAAAGACCTCTCAATGTCCCCTCGTTATGCAATTTATACACCAAATCATTCTTTAGAGGGGTTTATCAATAAAATCAATAGATTTTTACCTCTTATTGTAAAATCTCCTTTATCTACTGGTTCGAAAGACGTACTACTAGCAAATGACGAGTACCAATTAAAGCGCTCGATGCAATATCTATTGAGAAAATATGAAAAGGAACCAATTTTACTGGAAGAATATTTAACAGGACCCCAATATTTAATTGAAGCTTTAGTACACAATGGAGAAGTTCATATTGTCGCAATAATTGAACAAGAGATTACGTTTTTCCAACGATTTATCGTAACCGGATATTGTCTATTAGCAGATACTGATCGAGACTTTTACAATAAAATATATGAGAAAGTAAGTTCCATCTTACAAGCTTTTGAAATGAAAAATGGTGCTTGTCATTTGGAAATGCGCTTAGTACAAGGAGAATGGAAATTAATTGAGATCAACCCAAGAATCTCAGGCGGGGCGATGAATCAAATCATTGAAACTGCATTCGGTATTAATTTAGTAGAGGAAACCATTCAGCTATTTTTAGGAAATAAGCCTTGTCTCATTAAAAAACAAAACAAGTATGCCTATGCTCATTATTTAACAATTAACTCTAAAGGAAAATTACTTAAGGTGACAGGAAAAAATCGCTGTTCGCAATATCCTGGTGTAGAGAAGGTTTATATAAAACCCCGAAAAGGACAGATATTACGGCCGCCTTTATCCATGGGAGATCGTTACGGCTACATTTTGGCATCATCCGATGATAAAGAAGAAGCGAAAAGAATCGTCATGAAAGCGAAAAGAGAGCTGCGTTTTCATCTTGAAGCTTTGGAGTGATAACCTATGACTTTATTTAATAATGGAAATGTTTCTAAACGATTTTAATTCGGGAAGGAATGTAAAGAAAGGTGGAATAGTAGGATCATGACCCTAATTGGTATGCTTCATCATCGCTCAGACCCCAACAATGTAAAGAAATCATATGCTTATGCCGCTGCAGCAAAAGCTGAAGGTGTAAATTTTTTTTACTTTACCCCAGGGAAAGTAAATATAGAAAAGCAAAAAATTTTAGGGAAAGTCTATGAAGGCGGCGAGTGGATTGAAATGGAATTTCCCTTTCCTGATGTCATTTATAATTCAAGTTATCCTATAAGTGATAAAGCTGAGGAAATTTTTGATTATTTATATGATAGGATTCCTTTTACAAGTCATTCGATTGGAGATAAATTAAGTGTTTATAACAGACTTAAAAAAGCAAAAGAATTTAAACCATACCTTATTCCTTTTCAAAAATTATCAGCTCAGCATTTTTTTGAAATGATCCAGCGTTATGAAAAACTTATTCTTAAACCGCTGTCTGGGCATCAAGGCGTGGGCGTCATTTTTATTGAAAAAGGAAAATACCATTACAAAATGAATGTGGCAGGAAAAATCTATTCAATGAGTGAAAAGAAACTGCTTGACTTTGTATCTAAATTACAAGAACAAGATTACTTAGTTCAACAGTTTATTTTATGTCAAATGAAATCTGGTCATGTTTATGATTTCCGGTTGCATGTACAAAAAAATGGGGAAGGAAAATGGGTCATCACTTCCATTTTTCCAAGGATAGGCCGATTGGGGAGCATTACATCAAATATGGGTAGTGGTGGTTATACCACTTATTTAGATTCTTTTTTAAAAACAGAGTTTGATGACTCCTGGTACGATATTAAAAGGTATCTTGAGCAATTTGCGATCAGCTTTTCTAACCATTTTGATTCTTTATATGATAGATCACTTGATGAATTAGGAATTGATGTTGGAATTGATGCAAACCAAAAATTGTGGCTGTTTGAAGTAAATTGGAGACCAGGTCCACCTAATATTTTTAATCTTGAATTAGATGTAGCTAGAAATACGATTCAATATGCTAGGTATTTAGCTGATAAAAACAAAAGGCTGTTTTCGTAAAGATTGTTGTTTTTAGATGAAAATCCCTGATTCCTACTTTTATGTTAAAACAAGGATATAACTAATACAAAATAGGGAATAGAATGGGGTTGATTATATTGAAATTGTTACTAACCGCTAACGGCTTTTACAATAATGCTATTAAAGAGCAATTTGTTCAAGGGTCATCTGAACCAAAATAAGTAGTTATCAAGATATTTGGTTGTCACACCTTGAAAACGTTCCATAAATTGCTTTAGTCGTTTGTGATAGACGTTGACGTGGCGTATTGGTCATATCGTTAAAGGTCTTACCGCAGTCCTTGGACAAATATCGTTGTCTCGCACGATATTTGTCGTTCTTCGGGGAATAAATCTTGTTTCATTGCTTCAAATAGAGCTAATTGCTCTGATTTTGATAGGTCATCAAAATCACGATAAACGTGTTTCCACATTTCTGAACACCTCCATAAATAGCATTATCAGCCTATTTATAGTATGGTCAAATAGCAACAATCTATAAGAAAACAGTGAAATGATAAGAGGGTATTGCGAAAATAGATTGACTAATTTAAGAATTCTATTAAACTAAAAATAGTTCTATCCCTAAACGCTTCTCTAAATTTCCTTTTTATATTTGCTACTCCGCAAGTCTTTATTTGCCTTTTACTTTCTCCAATTGAAGCCATATTAAACCTCTTTTTTTACTCACATAAGCACTCATTAATTTAAAAAATTGTCTGAAGTTTAAAGTAGAGATGATTCATTTGTGCCATCGAATATGTATGCAAAGTTAGATAGTAGAAGAAATGGATGATTCCAAATTAGTTAAGATTGTCCACAAAATTTTTAAAATGATAGATCGGCTTTAGTATATAAAGGGTGGGTGCTGAAAATACATAATCATTGGAAAGGAGGAAGGATGCTATGGGATTTGAAGAAGAATACCAGGCCTTTTTGAATTCTCACTTGCAGGCAAGAACAGGTGAACGGCTGCGGCGCTTACAAGAAGGTCACAATCAGGCTGAAATGTTGTTTTTGAAGCAAGTATGGTGGCCTTTATTTTACCATTTCAAATATCTTCATCCAGAATATGAAGTCGATAATTTCAAGGATGGCAAAAGATACTTGGATTTTGCTTATATTCGTCCCGCCATCCGGCTTTGTTTTGAGGTCGACGGGTATGGTCCTCACCTAAAGAACATAAGCAGATGGCAATTTTCCGATAACTTGGAACGTCAAAACCAGTTGGTGATTGACGGATGGACCGTCATCCGCTTTTCTTATGACCAAGTGAAAGAGAAGCCTCGTCGATGCCAACAGATTGTTCAGCAAGTGATCGCCCAATGGCTGGGTGATGAACTGGACCAGACATCTTTGTCCTTTGCCGAAAAGGAAGTGCTGCGGTTAGCAGTTCGAAATGGAGAAGCTATATCCCCCAAAGAAGTGGAGAATTATTTGAAGCTGAGTGACAAGACGGTAAAAAAAGTACTTTCTCAACTAGTTGATAAAAAGCTGTTGATTCCAGCATCTGGGATCAAAAGGGTCCGCTCTTATCGATTGGGGAATCAGGTTAAGCACCCGATCAGATAAATAGTCGGAAAAATTCCGCTTAATTAGTAAATATAAAAAAAGATACCAAAAATAGACGGAGAAATTCCGTCTATTGATTCAAAAAACGTGAAAATTGGGGATTTTGCTTTGCATAGTCGGAATTTCTCCCCTTATTTACCCCAAAACGAGCTCTATTTTGCATTTAACCGGAAAATCTCCGCTTATTGCTTTCGCTGGTTACTTGATTCAGGATAAGAATTGAAAACGGGTGCTTTGATTTTAATTTCAAGAGTCCCTCATCTTAATCCGTTACGGAAACCGTATCACATAGACTTGATAAAGCCTTGATTTAATTGAAAAATAGCTCCTTTTCCATCATCTGGTGTCTGACCCCCAGTGTGGTATTGTTATACTCTACTGGGGGTCAGATACTTTTTGGTTCAATCAAAATTCCCGGCAATGCTTCACCTAAACCCACCACATCCCCCCAACTGACTCTCTAACCATTACCAGTTTCAATGTTTGAATCGCCTTCGCAAACCCTTCATCCACAGACATCAGCCCATCCTCATGCTCAATGCTAACCACATAATCATATCCGTATAGCCGAAGCGTACTAATGATATCCGCCCATACCTTTGCATCATGCCCAAATCCAACCGTGCGGAAGTACCAGGACCGGTTTTGCATGTCGCTATAAGAGGTCATATCGGTTAAACCATTTCGATTTGTATTCGGCTGATCAATGATCGTATCCTTCGCATGGAAGTGATGAATGGCATTTTTACGTCCAAGTATTTTAATAGATTCCACGGGATCAATGCCTTGCCACCACATATGGCTTGGGTCAAGATTAGCACCGATTGCTGGCCCGCATGCTTCTCTTAGACGTAAGAGTGTGGCAGGGGTATGTACGGAGAACCCGCCATGCAATTCAAGACCAATTTTTACATTGAGCTGTTCAGCAAGGGCTGCTTTTTCCTTCCAATAGGGGATGATTTTCTCTTCCCATTGCCATTTCAAAATTTCCTGGTATTCATTTGGCCAAGGAGCTACAGGCCAGTTTGGGTATTTCGCATCTTCATGATCACCAGGGCAGCCCGAAAATGTATTAACAACAGGCACACCAAGCTTACTTGCTAATTGCAGTGTTTTTATAAATACAGTGTTAGCTTCCTCAGCCATTGCCTTTTGCGGATGAAGCGGGTTCCCATGGCAGCTGAGGGCACTTATCATTAATCCTCTGCCAGCAATCTTTTCTAAGAAATCCTTCTGCTTCTTCTCATCCTCAAGTAATTCATCTACCTTACAATGCGCATCCCCAGGATACCCGCCCGTCCCCAGCTCCACAGCCTCAATCCCCATCGACGCAACATAATCAAGCATCTCATCCACATTTTTATCTGAAAATAAAACAGTAAAAACGCCTAGTTTCATACAAAAACACCATCCTCAAAAAATGAAATTTGTAATCCGTTACATGCCAATTATAAAAAGTAATTTGAATAAGCCGAGTGAGTAAAAACTGCAAAAAAAGTTAAGTTGATTGAAGCGGAAAGCGAGCACCTGGAGCGCAAATCAACCTCTACCAACTAAGTTTACTTTTTAAGAAAACAGCCATATTTATCGCGTTACCATAATATATTGGGTAACAATCCAATAAATTCTAAAATCATTTTGTAATCGATTACAAATTGCTGTCATAGAGTATGAAAGAGGGAAATGATCATGGCAAATATCCAGCAGGTAGCTGAAAAAGCAGGTGTTTCCGTTGCAACCGTTTCAAGAGTGCTAAATCATGCGGCATCAGTAAGCACGAAAACGAGGCTAAAGGTGGAAAATGCAATTAAGGAACTAAATTACGAGCCGAGCATGCTGGGGAGGAACCTAAGAAACTCTGAAAGTCGGCTTTTACTAGTCTTGCTTCCTAGCATTTCCAATCCTTTTTACACCGAAATTATTAACGGGATTCAAAATACAGCGATTGCTAACAGCTACAATATTCTTCTTTGCGAAACAGATTCGAACCCGCAGCGGGAAAATATTTACTTCAATATGATCAAAAACAAATTGGCTGACGGGGTCATTTCAATGGATCCGACAGTCAATAGGCAGAAGCTGACTGAATTAGCGGAAAGTCACCCTGTTATCCTTTGCAGTGAGTATGACGAAGGCGGGAGTGTTCCCTTTGTCACGATTGATAGTGAGCTGGCTGCTTATCAAGCGGTTAAGCATCTCATTCGCTTAGGCAATAAAAAAATTGCACTTATTAATTCGGATGAAAAGTTCCTATATGCAAGACAACGCAGAAGCGGGTATGAAAGAGCCCTTAAGGAGTTCGATCTTCCTATCCGTGAAGAATGGATTTACCATACAAGAGATCTGGAATTTCAAAATGGTGTGCAGGCAATGAGAATGCTGCTTGAACTAGAAGAAAAGCCTACTGCCGTATTCGCAGTTTCTGATACGCTAGCGATTGGCGCGTTAAAAGGCATCAACGGAAGCGGGCTGCATGTACCAAACGATCTGGCCATTATCGGTTTTGACAATATTAGCTTTTCCAACATGACGAATCCAACACTGACAACAGTTTCTCAGCCGATGTACAAAATGGGGGTGACTGCTGCAAACATGCTGATCATGAGTATTAAGGGAGAACAGGTGGAAAGCGTTGTGCTTGATCATGATTTAATCATTCGCGAGTCAACAATGGGGTAAGGAGGTTTTTAGGATTGGGAATAAAAGTTGGAATTATTGGCTGCGGTTCGATCGCTAAATTCCGTCATGCACCAGAGTATAAAGCCAATCCCCATGTGGAGGAAATCGTTTTTTATGACCGTAATGAGGAGAGAGCGAAGGAATTAGCGATTGAATTTGGCGGTCGTGTTGTTAAAACAGTGGAAGAATTATTCAATGACCCAGCCATAACAGCTATCAGTGATTGCTCCTCCAATGAAGTTCATCATATCAATACATCAAATGCACTGCTAAGCGGCAAGCATGTTCTCTGTGAAAAGCCGTTAGCAATTAACGAAAAGTTTGCCGAGGAAATAATTGAAGCAGAACGAAAATCAGGAATGAAATTAATGATTGACCATAACCAGCGCTTTACGAAGGCTCACCTAAAGGCAAAGGAAATTCTAGATAAGAAGGAACTAGGCGAAGTGTTAACCTTTAAAACCTCTTTTGGCCATCAAGGCCCTGAAAACTGGGGAGTAGACAAATCAAATGCGACCTGGTTCTTCAAAAAAGACCGTTCATACTCTGGCGTAGCAGGTGATCTCGGCATTCATAAAATCGATTTAATCCATTACTTATTGGACGATGAAATCGAAGAAGTACATGCTTTTCACGGGGCACTCGATAAAGTGGACGAAACAGGAAAGTTAATCGAGGTATGCGACAATGTGGTCTGTGCCTTAAAAACGAAAAAAGGCAGATTAGGAACAGCTTCCTTTTCATGGACTTACTACGGTTCAGAAGACAATTCAACCACAATCTATTGCCAAGAGGGAATAATCAAAATCTATCAACATCCAGAAGCCCCGCTCATCATCGAAAAAAAAGACGGCTCCATCATTAAATACGAACTAGAACCAATCCAAACAAACAATAACCAAACAAATTCCGGCGTCATCGATGCCTTCATTGATTGCATCATCCATAACCTCCAACCCCCAGTTACAAGTCAGCAAGCACTTGCTTGTCTTAAAGTCATTGATCAAATACTAGGTTTGTAGACACAGATTTTAAAAACTATTACCTGCAGGATTTTTGTGAAACGACAATATAAGTTGTTGATTGAAGCGGAAGGTGGCGAGACTCCTGCGGGAGGAGTGGGACAGTTGAGACCCCACAGGCGCTCGCGCCGAGGAGGCTCAACGCCCACCCCGCGGAAAGCGAGCCACCTGGAGCGGAAATCAACCCCTACCCACAAACTTTTTACCTATAAAAAAGTAAAATTTCATACTAAACATGTAATGGATTTCATATTTTTAAGTATCTGTTTCAATGTCATCCATTAAGCAGACAGGAGGGTTGAGAATGCTGAAGCAGCTTGCAATCAATTCCAACACGTATCACGGCTTTTCACTAGAAGATGCAGTCAGAGGCGCCAGTCAAGCAGGATTCAGACAAATTGAACTATCCGCAGTCAAAGACCATACCGCTCATGTCTTGCCAGAAATGTCATCCAAACAGCTTCGAGAAATCAAAGAATTGCTTCACGAATATAAAATGCAATGCGTAGGAATCGGCGCCCATAGCAACGTCATGAAAACAGAAGGAATCGACAACCTATTAAAAAGCATCGACTTGGCAGTAGAATTCAATTGCCCCTATATCATTACAGCCACAGGTGATTCCCATCATGATTCCGATGTTATTGAGGACGAAAGGGTGCTAGCTGAGAATGTAGAACCTGTCATTCAAAAGTGTGAAAAACTAAATAAAACCCTTGTAATAGAAACACATGGAAACAACTATGCGACAGGTGTTGCATTGAAGAAACTAGCTGCATCACTGCATAACCGCGTCAAAATAAATTATGACACCGCAAATGTAATTTTTTACGGAAATACCATGCCCTATGAGGATTTAGTAGCCTCCGCTGATTGTGTGTCATTTCTTCATCTAAAGGATAAACGCGGTTCTAATAATGAATGGAACTTCCCCGCAATAGGAGATGGAAATTTAGATTTCCGTAAAATCTTTGGCATATTAAAGGAAGCAGCTTACAAGGGACCAATCAGCGTAGAAATCGAATTTACCTCAGCAGGTCCAGCCAATCTAGAAGAAGTGAACGAAGCAATAAAAAGGTCGTACAACTATCTTTCAAGACTACTAGAGTAAGGAGGACCATATGAAAACCATTGGCCTCGTCGGTTTGGGATTTATCGGCAACATGCACCTGAAGGCTTATCATTCACTTGAAAACTGTCGGGTTGCGGCAATTTGTACGAGAAGTGAAGTAGAAGACAAGGAAATCACCGGTCTTTTTAATGGGATCTTTGTTTCTGATTATGATGAGTTATTGCGTCGCAAGGATATCGATATCATTGATATTTGTTTACCGACTTTTTTGCATGAAGAATATATTGTCAAGGCGGCAAGGGCGGGGAAGCATATTTTTTGCGAAAAACCGCTAACGTTATCCTTGGAATCTGCTAAACGGATTTTTAAAGAGGTTCAGGATAATGGCGTGAGATTATTCGTCGGCCACCTGCTCCGCTTTTGGCCAGAATATCAAATCATTAAATCCTATAGCGAATCCGATCAATTAAAGGATATCGAAATCGTTCATGCGCAGCGGTTAGGGCAGGCTCCGGCATGGAGTGATTGGTTTCAGCATCCAGAAAAAAGCGGAGGTGCTTTGTTCGACCTCCAGATTCATGATATCGATTTCATTTCATGTCTGCTCGGCGAAGCAGAATCCGTTTATGCAGTAGGCACGAAAAACAACTATGGTGCCTGGGATCATATCATGACAACCCTCCTTTTTAAAAATAATCGAAAAGCATTTGTTGAAGCCTCTCATCGAATGCCAAACGGCTATCCGTTTACAATGTCGTTAAGAGCACAGGCTGTCCAGGGCACACTGGAATATCGTGTGGCAGCAGGTGAGAATATTGAGCAAATCAATCATCAACAGTTTGTTTACTACAATGATAAAGCCAATTCTTCCATAGATATTGTTGATGGAGATGCCTTTCAAAACGAACTTTCATATTTTGTGCAATGCCTGGAAACAAATCAAGAAAACGATGTGATTCCTCTAGAAGATGTACTTTATACGCTTAAGCTGTTAAAGGCGATTGAAGCATCGTTAGAAACCGGACAGAAAATCTCTCTCTACTAACTATTCAAACATACCTGCATACCCAGCAAAAATTCCTCTTACATGTGAGTGTTGTTCCTCTTCCTATTGGTTTTATCCTGTGATAGATTACAAAAATGTGAAATTAAGGGGGTTATTGAATGAAAAAGATTTTCTATCTCTTTATGCTGCTTGTGTTGTGCCTGATTCCGGTTTTAAGTGCGTGTAACTCTGAAAAAACAAATGAAGGCGGCGGTACCGGTTCGGAAGGTGATTCAGGTGATAAGAAGTATAAGGTTGGGATTCTCGCACCAGCTGTTACACATGGGTGGGTCGCGGCGGTTGCTTACCATGCGGAAGCACGTGCAAAAGAGCTTAACAGTGAAATTGAGTATCAAATCCAAACAAGCAGCAATGCAGAGGAAATGACAACTCAGCTAGACGATCTCATGACCTGGGGAGCAGAAGCCATTGTCGCCTTCCCGCAGTGGGAAGGAATGGAAGTGCCGATTCAAAAAGCAATCGATGAAGGAATTAAGATTGTGAATTTTGATATCGTCATCGATTCAGAAGATGTCTATCGTGTAGCCGGTGACAATGAAGATATGGGCATTCAAGGGGCGAAATATGTTGTAGACAAAATCGGGACAGAGGGAAATGTCGTCATTCTTGAAGTGCCTTCATCCGGCTCCGTTTCAGAACTAAGAGGGAAGGGCTTTACTGAAACAATGAAAGAAATTGCCCCTGATATCGAGCTTCACACGTATGCGACACAGTTTACACGCGAAGACGGCTTAAAGGATTTTGCAGATATTTTAACAAGCCTCGATAAAATTGATGCCGTCTACTCGATGGATGATGAAACGTCTATCGGTGTCCTGCAAGCAATCAAAGAATCGGGCAGAGCCGATATTAAAGTCGTAACAGGCGGAGGCGGTATGCAGGAGTATTTCAATATGATGCCTGAAAATCAAGACATCTGGATTCAATCGGCCCTATACAGTCCTGCAATGGTCAAAGACGCTGTAGACGTCGCCCTTAAAGTACTAAAAGGAGAAGACGTAGAAAAAGAAACAATCATCCCAACAACCATCGTAGACAGAGAAAACTATAAAGAATTCCTAGACGAAAACTCCCCATACTAAGTCTTAATTTCATAGAAAAGCAATAACGATCAAAGAGGGGGTATGGCACTTGCTGTAGCCTCTCTTTTGTAAGGAGAGGCAAGTAAAAGGTGCTTGCGTATTTCATTGTTCAATTATTTGTTTGGCAATATCTATGATTTCATTTTTGTGTTGTTCTTTAGGAATTTCATCGTTCATATAAGTGACCGTGTAAGAGACTCCATCTAAGTGGAAGGATAGGGATTTATTTGTATAAAAAGCAATTACATCACTGCTTAATTTAACCCCTTCTGAACTAGAATGATCGGATTCTACTTCACTATTAATAGCAGTAATCATTAAAATAATTGATTTTCCAGAGTTGCTTTTTGAGGAGGTTTTAAATTCAACCATTAATTGCTTGCCATCATGGGACATATCATTAATAGTAGGCGGTTGAAAAGGTTCAGCATTAAAAGGCAGAATTTCCGGTAATGTCATTTTGAATGGAATAGCTGAAAGTCCTTCTTTAACAGAAGGTGCTTGATAAATAATTGGCATCCTTTCCTTTTGTGTATCTGTCACATCATTCATTTCAATCTCCTTTAATTTAGACGTATCGAGAGTTCCGCTTTCATTAAATTGACAGCCGACAAGTAAGAATGAAACAAATGCAGATACAGTAATAATTCTCTTCACAAAAGTCGCCCCCATTCAATTCGTTACTGTTCAATACGAATTTACTCTAAAAATGTTTCAATATTCTGGTTATAGCATTCGGCATAAATTCCGAACCCCTATTAAAAACAGCGTTTCAAATTAATTGTTATTTTTAAGATTGTATACTGATGAAAAAAATCTCGGTTGATTGTAGCGGAAGGTGCGAGACTCCAGCGGGAGTAGTGGGACAGGTGAGACCCCGCAGACGCTTTAGCGTCGAGGAGGCTCACCGCCCACCCTGCGGAAAGCGAGCATCCTGGAGCGGAAATCAACCTATCTAAAAAACCTATCCGGATGTGATTGCATGATTGAAATGCGAAATATCAAGAAATCCTTTGGAAACAACGATGTCATAAAGGACGTTTCTTTTACAATTAAAAGCGGTGAAATCTGCGCATTACTAGGCGAAAACGGCGCAGGAAAATCAACATTAATGAACATCCTCGGCGGCATCCATCAAATGGATTCAGGCGCTATCCTTGTCAATGGAAAGGAAGCTGCATTCCATACCCCAAAACAATCACAGGAAGCCGGAATCGCCTTCATCCATCAGGAATTAAACCTGATTAACGACCTGCCCATTTACGAAAATATGTTTTTAGGAAGAGAGCTGAAAACAAAAAGAGGGAGTCTGGATTTAGAAAGAATGCAGCAAGAAACAGAAAAGATTTTTAAACAAATGAATGTAAATCTCGATCCTGCAATAATGGTTCGCGAGCTAGATGCTTCCTATAAACAAATCGTTGAAATCTGCCGTGCCATGATGACGAACGCCTCCTTCATTATTATGGATGAGCCCACGACGTCATTAACAGATCAAGAAATTGAACGGGTCTTTAAAATGATGAAAACATTAAGCGAGCATGATGTAGGAATTATCTTTATCTCTCATAAATTGAATGAAGTCATGCAGATTTGTGATCGCTATATCGTACTCCGAGATGGAAACCTTGTCGCAGAAGGAAATGTTCATGAAGTGAATACGAATGATCTTGCCCGTTTTATGGTTGGCCATGACGTAAGGACTGAGCCGTTAAACAGAGAGAAAAAAATCGGCAGAGAGATTTTGCGAGTAGAAGGTCTTTCAAATAGCCCTTTCTTTAGAAACATTAGCTTTTCGATTAAAGAAGGGGAGATTGTTGGCTTTACAGGTCTTCTTGGCGATGGACGAAGCGAACTCTTTCAATCGATTTTTGGAGCGGAAAAGATCTCGTCCGGAAAAATCTATCTGAATGATAAAGAAGTGAAAGTGACGAGTACCCAACAGGCAATTAAAGAGGGCATTGCGTATCTACCTAGGAACCGCAAGGAAAATGCGATTATTAAGGATATGGATATTATCGAGAATGCCTCCATCGTTACATGGTCAGCTTTTTCAAAAAATGGCACGATCAATAGAAAAAAGCATGAGGAGGTATTTGAAGAACAGCGCAAAGCTCTACGAATAAAAATGGGGGAGCTGACGGACAGCATTACGAGCCTTTCAGGCGGAAATCAGCAAAAGGTAATCTTGGCTAAATGGCTGGCGGCGAAGCCTAAACTGCTTATCTTGGACAATCCTACTCAAGGGGTGGATGTCGGGGCGAAGGAAGATATCTATGACATTATCTTGAAGCTTGCGGAAGAAAATATCGCCATCATCGTGCTTTCAAGTGAAGCGAATGAGATTATACGTCTATGTGACCGGGCACATGTTATGTATCATGGTGTCATTCAAGGGGAAGTGGCTTACGAAGAGATGAGCGAGCATTCGATTATGCAGCTTTCTACTGGCGGTCAGCTGACTATCGCAAAGGAGGGATAAATAGGAATGAAACCTAGTCTGAATCATGCCGCGATAAAAAATAAGCGCAGCTTTTTTCAATGGTTTAAATACAAGTGGTCTAGTGACCCGCTTTTTAGCATTGCGATTGCACTCATCATCATGATTATCCTGCAGACATTAGTTTTAGGATTTGATTATGATTCCTTTGGCAGCTGGTTTCAGGCATGGATTAACAACTGGATCAACATCCTACGAAATAATGCCGCAACAGCGATCGTTGCTTTAGGGATGACTTTCGTGATTATGACAGGCGGGATTGATTTAGCTGTCGGCTCTACCCTCGTTGTAACTGGTGCGCTTTCGATGATGCTACTTGATACAGGAACGAAAGGGTTCTTGCTGGCAATGGGGATCACTGGAGTCCCAGCATTTGCGATTACGATTCTCGTTGTTCTACTTTTTGGTTATTTATTAGGCTCTTTAATTGGCGTATCGATTACAAAAGGAAAAGTGCCGCCATTCATTGCTACCTTAGGTGCGATGATGATCTTTCGTAGTGTGACACAGCATTTTATGCAAGGGTACAATCCGAAAGTGCCAACAGAGTTTTTACAGATTGCTAGTTTTAAGATTGGCAGCTTCATGATTATGCCCATTGTTTATTGGGCCATCATTGCTTTCATCTTATACTATGTTTCGAAAAGAACCACGTTCGGAAGACAAATTATTGCGGTTGGCTCCAATGAACGAGCGGCTAAGCTTTCTGGCATCCTTGTCGAAAAGGTAAAGCTGCGTGTATATGCACTCATGGGGCTTCTTGTCTCAATTGCAGCGATCATTCAAGTGTCCAGAATTGGATCAATGGATTTCTCAAATGCAGGCAGAGGCATGGAAATGGATGCCATTGCGGCAGCCGTAGTCGGCGGAACCAATATGATGGGCGGAAGGGGCTTTATCCTTGGAACTGTCTATGGAATGCTGATCATTGCGGTGATGAATAATCTCTTAAACCTATTTGGTGTACCGCCGTTCTTACGCGAAGCCTTTAAAGGCGTGATTGTTATTGCTGCTGTGCTTTTGCAGAAGAAGGAGAGGACTTCGTGAGTAAGCTTACCTGGATAGTATTAACAGAAGTAAAGTTGGCTGGCTTGAAAACTAGTCCATATGCAATTGAATTAGCAAACCAGTAAATGCTTCACCTATACAAAGGATATGTTTAAGGTGATATCTATTGCGAACAAAGCGCCTGCCCACCAAATAGGCTGGGCAGGCGCTTTGTTCGTATCCTTTATATAACTCTTCGCCCTACCGATGCTGGTCCACTAGAATCTGATTGCCATCTGGATCTTCTATTGTAAAGTGTGCTGGCCCTTCGCTTGATTCATCCGCTTCAGAAAGTATGTTAACTCCTTTTTCTTTAAGCTGCTTTTGAAGGTCGCGAATGTCTGTAAATGATTCGAGATTTTCGGCATTTTCGTTCCATCCAGGATTAAAAGTCAGGATGTTTTTTTCAAACATTCCTTGAAAAAGCCCGATGATGCAGTTTTCATTCTTCATAATAAGCCAATTTTGGTCAATATTGCCACCAAACGCTTGAAAGCCTAGTTTTTCGTAGAATGTTTTTGAAATATGAATATCCTTTACAGTTAAACTTACAGAAAATGCACCTAGTTTCAAAGTATTACCACCTTTTATTATGATAAATTTAGTATAAAGGAGTATGGAAAGATACACAATATTTCCCATTTACTGGCGTGAAGCCTTAGAATGAAAAGGATGGCACAGATCTGCCATCTTGCAATCAAATTAGCAGCTAAATGAAGAAATCTCAGATTGAATAAGATACTAAGGAATAACTCTTCTAGAAATAAAAGAACATTGATAAGAAAGGAGAAGTGACATGAAGAACAGTTTGTACACTTTATATTTTTTGGTGCTTGGCATTGCTTCCTTTTTTACAGGGGAAATTGTTACCTTTGTTATGTTGGGTGCCATTTTAATCGCACTCACAAATATTCATACTACCTTGAAACAGATATTAAAAGTGAATCAGGATCTTAAAGAACAATAAACGATAAAAAGAACTCAATTAGAGTTCTTTTTATTACTATTTGGCTGGGATAGATGGAAGTCCAATCTTATTAGACCTGCATGTACCCGTAATCTTCAACAAAACCATCCATTTGCTTTAACTAAGGAATTAGTTTTTCTTGTTACCTGGTGCAAACCAGCCAATTAGAGCAATACCTACTAACACTCCATAGAAAATAAGAGTCCAAGTGGTACTGTGGGGAAAATGATGTTCTAAAAAACCAATATCCTCATGTGCTAGGGTAATTACCGCAAGTTTGACACCGACCCAGGCTACAATTGCATATGCTGTTGTCTCTAAAGCTGGTCGCTTATCAAGAAGTTGAACAAACCAAGTTGCTGCATACTTAATTAAGATTAGGCCAGCAATACCCCCAAGAAGAACAACAATAAACTGCCCTCCATCCATCCCCCCGAAATCATCAAGAGGTGAATCTGGAAGACCTAGGGCAAGTGCAACTGCAGCTAGAATAGAATCAACTGCAAAAGCGAGGTCTGCTAACGCAATTTTCCCAACGGTGGGCAAAAAACCTTTACCTGCTGCTTCTTTTGCATCGTCCTTATGAATGTTCTTATTTTCCTTACCGAACCTTGCCTGTATGACATGCTTTAATCCGAGGTAAAGAAGATAAGCCGCTCCTATCGCTTGAATCTGCCAGACGTTTGCAATAAATGAAATGACAAAAAGTGCTGCAAAGCGGAATGCGAATGCCATAATAATTCCGTAATTAATCGCTCTTTTTTTCTGATCATTAGGTAAATGCTTGGCTATGACAGCTAATACAAGAGCATTGTCGGCCGATAACAACCCTTCTAATCCAATTAGAATTAACAATGTCCAAGCATATTCTAGCCATATTGAGTCCATCCGTTTTTCTCCTTTTAACACTAAAATTGTTTTTCTAGCTATAGAATTTCCTAATAAACCACAGGTAATCCTAGAAAATATTGCTTAAACATTTGAGGTTATTTTAGTCTACAATGTGTTCTTATAAAATATGTTGAAAAAACATCCGTTTACAGCAAAAGTTTTCCGTGTATAAATGTAATAACTTAAAATGAAAAAACGTTAATCCTTCTATGAATTAACGTGATTTTAGGTGAATAATAAACAAAGGTAGTTACTTTTGGGTTTAGCATTTTGCTAAAGTTACCATGTTACTCTCCTTTTTATACACTGGTGCTAATTCTCATACAAATGAGCGGTATCCATAACCTCTATTAGTTTGGCAGCATTCCTTTCTAAATAAGCAATCATTTTATCAGATAGGGCATTTCCAAAACTAAAGCGTTTCACTCCTAATTCTTTAAGCTTATTACAATTTGTTAGGCCAGGCAGAGACAGCACATTTAAAGGTGCATTCACATGTATCGTGATTTCTTTAATCTCATCATCCGCCATTAAACCAGGAACAAATATCCCACTCGCACCACTTTCAACATATGCCTTTGCACGTTCAATTGTTTCCGGTAGAGGACTTTGCTTTTGCAAGTATGTATCGGTTCTGGCGTTTATATAAAAATCCTTATACCCATGATTTTCTAATGCTGTTCTTATCCTATTTAAAAGATCACTGTGCACAGATAACTCTTTTAATCCATTTTGTTTTTTTAAAGAATCCTCAAAATTGCTTCAGCAAAGAACAACTGATTTTATGAATGGATTTTTAAGTAAAGAGGATAAAGAATTTACTGCAAGAGTTGCACTAAAGGAGGATAGCAGCATTCATCTAATTTTTCCTACTAAAGAAGATAAAACGATAGGAAAATGTCCATTGTGCCAGGGAAGCGTATTAATAGGAAAATCCTATTATCTATGCGAAAACTATAGACAATCTTGTGATTTTATTTTATCTCCTACATTTGGAAAGAAACAAATTCCCGTAAAACAAGTGTCAAAGCTTTTAGAAAAGAATATTACCGATACTATAAAAGGTTTTAGAAATAAAGATGAATCTAAAACATTTGATGCTAAATTATCTTACGATACAAAAGAAAAAAGATTAAAGTATATTTTTGAAAAAAAAATAAAAAAATCACAGTAAAACTTTATTTAAGACCCACTCTCACTGAGAATGGGTCTTTTACAATATGATTTAATCGATCTTCTGGTCATGTGTAGCTATAAAATAAAGATTGATAAAAAAACTCATTTCTCTTCACATTCAACAGCAATCAAAAAACCGTTATTTTGAAAAGAGATTGATCAAAATGACGGTTTTTTGTTTGATTAAATATAAATTTTTATAATAAAGTTTGTTCATTTCTTTTTGAACTAAAGCCCCCGTTAATTGAATAAGAATTATTCTTACTCTTTACGGTTACTTTAACTCATGTGAATGACTGTTCCATACTGAAGCAATTTTAGTTTTTTTGCCACAGATTGGGATGCGAAATTATCCCACGAAGTACTATATAGAGCAATTCGTCCTTGTTTTTGTACTGCTGCTGCCCAAGCATTTGTAACATCTATACCGTATCCTCTTCCTCGATAATCTTCATGTGTAAATAAACTTGCTTCGTCTGCTTTTGTAGTCTTCCTTGCACTACAACAAATCGAAACAGGAAAATTGTCTTCAACTATTACAAAACAAGGTTGCTTATACTCAAAATCCTCAAATGTATATGGATAATAAGGCTTTAAAAGTTCTTTATTTTCATGAGTTACTTGTATTGCTTGAGCATGAGCCGTGTCCCTTTTATTAGGAAACACATACGCATGTCCAATCCAAAAATTACTTAATGGACGGTATATACTTAAAACATTGATTACTTCTCCTAGATTAGCACCAGGATCTGTAGCTATAACCTGTTCTAGCTTCTCTACAAGACTCTCATCCAGCGCATTTGAAAACCTTATAACACTTCCAATGTTGGTGATACCAACGAAAATTCTAGGTGCATTATCATACGGTGGTTCATTTACGACTGTTATTCGATTTTCAGTATCGTGTTTAAATAACACATTAACATGATGTTCCATCAATTCTAAATCAGATAACATAAACATTCCTCCAGAATTTTAACGTATCAATCTAGGCTTAGTTTTTATCTTTTGCTGTATTAAACGCACCCTTTAGTTTAATAAGCATTATGAATTAGCCGTCCATTCACTTTTCGTTTCGGTTTCTTGATTTGAATACTCAACATAAAGTAATTTCATAGCATCTATAATTTTTTCATCCGCTACTTTCTCTTTATATCGACTAGGCAAGTCTTTTGCACCCAAAACATACAATAATGGATTTTGAGAGAACTCTCCAATTATCCCAATATCTAATACAACATTTTCTAATCCACCTGTCATATGATTTAAGTGATGGGTTGGTATTCCTTCTATTTCACCTTGTTGTCTAACTAACCCATTAATAATTGGAATCCATAACTCAGGATTATTTTTGTATCCTAGAAATATAAAACGCAAAAGTTCTAACATCTGACTCAATTCACCATTGTTATCTAAATCAATTGGATTTCGAGTAATATTTATATTTTTAAAATTTGATTTAATTTTTTTATTAATCTTTTCCCATCCGCCACAAAATTGAACAATTTTATTCGCAATGAAACTATCGTGACAGGCTATCATCACTTCAACGGCATCTTGCAGTGCCAATGTTTCTCTATTCTGAAAGTGAGGATATAGTTCATTACTATCTTCTTTTGGATTAAAACTAATATCTTGTACAATGTCATTCCATTTATATTTTCTTTCTGCTACTAATTGTGTTACACAAAAAGCAATTGCAACTTTAGCAGCAGAAGCAAGAGGTACAAGTAATTCTTTGTTCAATGAACAAACTATATCCTGTTTTAATTGTGAATAAATAATAATTCCTACTTCACCTGATTCAATTTCCTTTAATTTATCAAGAACTTTCTCCATTTTAGACCCCACTTTAAACTATTTTATATTCACTTATTCTCTCTTTAGTAAAATATCCCTTCTTAAAGTAAACTGCTTCTATAGTTAAAGAAAAAAATCCTGTAAAAACAGGATTTTAATCAAACTTTATTATAAATGATCAATCTTTATTTTAAATAAGCGTACTTTGTTTTTAATGATCAATCTTTTTTATAAGACTACATCATGTGTATATCTATCTAGAGAAGATTGCATATAAAATAACTTTAAAATATTTACTATGAAACTAGTTATGCAGTGCTCAAATTGCAAAAACAGTCATTTTTAGTCGTAATTATTAAAGAGGATATTTGGAATAAATGGATAATTATAACAATAACAAATATATTATATGGGGGAAAATCATGAAAAAATTTTTGTTTTATTTGTTCAGTTTTATGATTATTCTGTTTTCCGTATCAAATGGGAGAATCTATGCACAGGATGATCCAGTATTGAATCCTACCGACGTAGTAAAAAAACTTGTCGAATTTGAAAATAATCAGGACTGGACTAACCTTTCTAATTTATGGTCGGCTGATATGAGAGATACAATAAGTGAATTCTTAAATAATCCTGAGAATAAGAAACAACACATAGGTCTATTCAATATTGAAAAAGCATCTTTAGTAGCACAAAAAGAGATACCCGAGGAATATAAAATGTTATTTCCTAATATGGATGAATCTTCTCTTTTATACTACATTGCAGTAGACTATAAGGTTTTTGAAGAAGATGTTTTTCATATGAATGGTGTTAATTATTTTTTAGTAGAATTAGTTAACGAAAATAATGATTGGAAGATTAAACAAGTACAAAATGCTCCAATTGACATACTAAAAAGTTATGAACTAGGATTTAACTCAGAAGATGAAAAGGCAATGTTAGATGTAATTAATAAGCGTTATAAAGGGGAATATTTTAATAGAAATAATACAGTTCTTGAAATTAATAGATTATCTGAAGATGAATTAACTAAGATCCGTGGTAAGGAACCTTTAACAAAAGAACAAATATCTGAAAAAGTTGGATTAGATGAAACGAGTTCTACTTCCCAATCATTAGTTTCAATTGCTACAACCGCAGATCATGTTGCACCATCAAGTATCAAGGTATATATGACACAGTATACCAACACAAATGCATATGGTTGCAGTGCCAGTTGTGTTAAATCTGTAAACTTTAGTAGCTATGTAAAGAACGTACTTCCAAATGAATGGAGAATAGAATGGCCATCCAATTCGTTAAAGACTGGTGCATTGGCTGCTAAAATGTACGGATGGTATGGAGTATACTATCCATTAGCTAGTCCAGTAGGTGCTCATGTATATGATGATACTAGAAGTCAAGTATATCTCTATAATACTGAAAGAGCAGCAACAACAACAGCTGTAATTGAAGTAGATGGTATAGGATTGCACAGAAAAGACAATAAAGCTCTTTTCCTAACAGAATATGTTGCTGGAACATCTGGGTCCCCTGGTACGCAATCTTCTGGTAGATTTTCCCAATGGGGAAGCAAATATTGGGCTGACAAGGGTTGGTTACCGTATGAAATATTAGGCTACTACTATAACGGCTCCAGTAAAGTTGGAGGTTCAGGAAAAGAATTTGAATTTTTCAATTACTAAGAAGCAGAGGGTTTTCTTCCTCTGCTTTTTTATTCGCACCTACTAATATTAAATAAAATACCAGATACCCTATATCCCTCCTTATTAAAGGCATCAACTGAAAGATGGTACAAAATACTCTCATCTTTTTTAAATTTATGTTTAATTGTAAACACATCATTCTTTCCGTTAGTTTTACCTATTAAAAATTTTTTAGAAGCTGTCCCCGTTCCTGTAGGAGTAAGATAAAACAACATTTCTTTAGTATTTTTAGCAATTACTTCAACAGTAAGTTCTTTTTCGCCTTTTGGAATACATACCCATCTATCCTTAATTTCATAAGGAAAAGTTTTATATTCAATGATTTTTGGTTCCAATATATTTGCTTCAGCATTTGTTATTTGACTTATACCTAATAAATGACTACCAATTAAAAGAAAAACCATAACTAATATTACTTTATAAATTGTGTTCATGTGCAACCCCCTTATTACTAATTATTTTTTTATTTTTTTATTAAATTTATTCATTGTTCTCAAATGTGGTCTGTTTAAGTACGGTTTTATTTGTTGTAACAAAAAAGAATAAAGCATAAAAGCCGATATTCCTTTTGTTAGTAGGACCATTACATTTAAGACCTGCAGCTGAATATATCAGCTGCAGGTCTTAAATCCTTAAGGACTTGGGTATTGATCTTAGCTTGTTATAACTGGAATGTCGGTATGAACAATTTGCATAGTATTTTGTATTTCTAAGTAACAATATCCCTTAATAAAAGGACGAGGGGAATGTAACTTTTCCATGTCAATAAAATAATATGGCACTTTTAAATCCAATATAAAGTCACTGTCTCCAATTTCTGCTATTGCTGCAAATTCATTTTCGGCCACAATTGAATAAATCATGTTCTGTGGGGTAACTTGATTTTTAAACACATAAACAATCATAATTTCCTCCTATCACCAAAAAAAGCACCTAGTTGAAGGTATAATTAAATACCCCAACTAGGTGCTTCCTTAATTGGTTTTTTGTAATATATTGTTATATTATCAATATACTTTGAGTTTTAATTAAGGTCAATAGTAAAAGATCTAATCTACTTTAGTCTAGAAAAAAGAAGTATATAGTGTCATTGAATTGTATATATAATTATGGTATAATTATGTATATAAGGTTCTTACTTATAAGTTACTAAAGGGGCTGTCAAAATGACAAAATCAGTATCAAAAGCAATCAAAGAAGCAAAAGCGTCATTAGCAGTTGAGGGGCTTTACATGAAGCCTGAAATTGAAAAGTTAATTGAAATGAAAATGACAAACAAAATTTCAGAAGAAGAATTCAAATATCGAGTAACAGGAAAATAAACATATGTCTGCAGATAAATATGTTTATCCTGGGACGAATGTATTAATCAATCTGTTTGATGAAAGGGATCCTAAAAAGCTAGAAGCATTTGAAGTAGCATTTACGGGTCTCCGTCTTGCTGAATTATCGGTAAAGCCAATTATTGGCTCTTTTGATTTGTCTCACCTTAAACAAATTCATAAGTACATTTTTCAAGATATTTATCCATTTGCTGGCCAGATACGCGATGTTAATATTGCAAAAGATTCTTTTCAATTCGCAAATGTTCAGTATATCCAAAGTTCATCTATGCAAATATTTATGGATCTGAAGAAAGATAAACACTTAAAAGGGCTTTCTAAAGAAGAATTTTCAATTAAAGCAGCTAAATATTTTACTGATATTAATATTCTTCATCCGTTTAGAGAAGGGAATGGAAGAACGCAGCGAGAATTTATTCGGTCATTAGCCGGCCGAAATGGATACGAATTAGACTGGAGTAAAGTAAGCGAAAAACAGTTATTTGATGCTTCAGTTAAAGCTGTTGTAAATGAAAGCCCTTTAGCACAACTAATTAGTAAGTGCATATTGAATGAAAAGCCTGAACAATCTTTAGTGCAATCATTTGTTAGAACTGTAAATCGTGACCGTTTTCTTGAAAGATAAATGTACACTA
Organism: Cytobacillus solani; assembly: GCF_001420595.1. GTDB lineage: Bacteria > Bacillota > Bacilli > Bacillales > Cytobacillaceae > Cytobacillus > Cytobacillus solani. The sequence goes on from NZ_LJIX01000006.1 coordinate 1,155,210, forward strand.
TCTGGTTTATTTGTTATTATATAGATATAAAATAATACACTTTGAAGAGGAACACCCTCATGCGAATCCCATTAACTATGGTTATTGGGATCGTATGAGGGTGTTCTTTTTTTATGGAGGGAAAACGATGGATAAAAAAGAGATAGATTACTTACTTGGGAATGAATATTTGTATACACGAACAAAAAGTATTATTAAGGAAAGGAATAAAGAAGAAATCTTATTTTTACATGCTGCTCTAATTATAAAGAAATATCGAATGGATAGTGATTCAAAAATCTTTAAAAGTATGAAACCTATATATTCTGAATTAATTGAACTCCCCATATCGAAAATGCCGGAGTATACAAAATTATTGAAAGTGGGAACAATTGGAATAGATATGAAGAAGGAAGAATTTTATCGATTGCTGCAAGAAGCAAAGAACGATATTGAGGCGTTGTTTACATACAAAGCATTAGAATAGGAGAGTTTTTTAGAAGGAGCTGTGATAGAATGATAGGGTAATAGAATAGAATAACTCAAGGGTGGTCAGCATTCCCGTTTCTTGTTCCTCTTTTATAGAGAATCTAAGAATTAAAGGGGGTGCTGCGTGTGAGCGTATTTCAAGCGTTAGTAATTATGATAAGCTTTTCAAGCTTGATTGTTGCTGTTATCGCGTTATCACAAAAAAAGTAAACCGCCCTTGAGCCTGCAAGCAATTGGCGGTTTACCGTTCTGAGTTGCTGATCGCCTTTGAGGCGACGCTATTTTATTACGGCCGTTTGGTGTTACTAGCACCAGACGGTCTTTTTAATTATATTCGTTTATATGAATATTATACTTTGACTAGACGTTATTTTCAACTTTAGTATAATCTAGTTCTCTACAACTTCCTTATATTCCTCAATTTTTAAGGAGTCCATTTTTTTCTCTTTCTTATCCTTTACTTTGACATTACCGTACTCAGGAGCAATAATTCTGTAAATATTTTCTTGATCGTCATAAGTTACAGAAAATACATAGGAGTTACCAACTTCTAAGAACTGGTCATTTTCCGTCCACTTCACTAATGCTTTTTGTTGATTATCATATCCAATTCTTTGGGCTATAAGAACTTCTTCAGTTTCGATTTCACCTTTTAGATTTGAATCAACCTTTATTAAAAAAGGAGTATAAACACCAATTTCATCCTCTACTAAATCTTTTTGTTCTAGTACGGTCCCTACAAAGACATTTTCAGCTGTGTCAACAACTTGGTTTTTATCGGTAATATCAATCGACCACTCTGCATTTGCAACTACAACTCTATCTGGTTTAAATAAATATACATAGTAGAATCCAGCAATAACAAACGAACAAATTGTGGTAAAAGTAAAGAGTTTAAGTTTTTTCATTTTCATCCTCCTACCATCTATCATTATAGTCTTCTTTATCGTGGGCTTGGATATTCTGAACTTCTGATGAAGAACCATACATAATAATCCCACTATAACTAGAACTATCATGATCATCTAGTCCTAGTGCATGCCCTAATTCATGTGTCGCGGTTTTATTATTCCAAGTTGACTTTCTATCTTGCATAACACGGTCATTAAATTTAATTGAGTCAGCACCAATTGCATTATAGGACCATGTTCCACTGAAAGTTTCAGTAGAGTATACATCCGAATAAGTTAAATCTTGGATGGCTGTTGCTGAATCTGGAAGAATATCTACAGAACTGAGTGAATTCCATTGAGAGTTTGCATGGGTCCTATTAGTACTATATTTTGTTGAACCCCCATATCTTATTTCTCCGTTATCAACAGATGAATAAGTCAATGTATGTCCCGCACCAGTGGCTGCTAGAACACCAGAATAAACCCAAAAACTAGTACCAATAAATATTGCTAGACCACATAGTAAAACATTTCCTAAAACTTTCAATAAAAACACACCCTCTCCCTTTTTCTTAATACTTACAGGTTTATTCTACCATTTTATTTTTGGAAAATTCAACTAAATATTGCAAATATTTGTAAAAATTTGTTACAATTATGGTATAAATATAAAAATATGTAAACGGGAGGATGAAAGCAATGACTCAATCTATTAGTAAAAAGTTTAAGATGTTACTTGCAGGTATAGTTACTACACTTTTAATCCCATCATCAGTTTTTGCAGAAGAAGGACCAGAACGTGGACCAGGAGAGTGGGATTCTATTGGATACGCACAATCAATACGTATTCCTACTAATGGTTTTGCAACAACGCAAACTGTTAGTTCTGGAGGAGGTAACATAAAAATTAGAATATCAAACGCTTCTCCTGATAATGTTTATAGAGTTTGGTTATACGAAAAGGATGATGATGGATACGATCCAGTAGTACCTTATGCTAAGTATGGTTATGGAGATTATGAGATTACATGGGACGTTTCTGGTTTTACTGATGGTTCTGATGGAAAGGCCGAAATATTTGCTCATATTGGATATGGTTCCGTTGAGGATGATGTAACAATTCAATTTTTTGACTGATAATTAAAAAAGGACACTTTTTGTGTCCTTTTTTTGTGGTATCAATATTACTAGTTATTTGAAACTAATTCTTTAAGCTTTTTTGCATCGATTTCACTTAGTTTCCCGTAGCCTTCTTCAGAACTTTTTATTTCTGCCTTACCTGAAAACCAAACTCGTAATTCGTGTTTAATTTCAACTTCTTTTTCTTTTTTATAGTAAAGAGTAATTATTATGTCTTCTTTTCTCGACATTTCAACTTTTGTATTTTTTTCCCATTTAATATTATCTAATATTTTAAGGATGTTTGTGATTTTTTCCTTGTTGTCAATTTCAAATGAATTTTCAATAGTTCCATCTGAGTTTAAATGTTGAATTGATATCTTTTCGACATTTGAGCTATTATTACAGCCAAATAGTGCTAGGAAAGTAAGAATAATAAAACTATAAAGTAGAATTCTTTTCATTTAATCATTCTCCTTTTTAAAATAATATGATAATACATTGAAACAAAAGTTATTCAGTTTTGTTTATTTTTAGATATTCTATAAAAGTTGTGCATTTCCTCTTCATTAGAACTAGCTCAATTTTGAAAGAAACTAAAAAACTTATCTTAGATCCATTTTACAAAAGACGGTATCCGAAGGAAGCCCCTTTTAGTTAAGTTCCTATATTTTACGTTTACCTTTATTGGATCAATACAAATATATTTATCATTCTCTGAAACAACCTGGTGACTTTGGTAAAGTTTTTTACGCTCCTTAGTAGGCATAAACTCCATTAATCCAGCTGGTTTGTTATCTGGAAAACTTAGCAGTAGCCCAAATTCGCCTTTTCTAATTCCTGTAATCAGCACATCTTCATATTGATAATTGATCACTTTAAGCCAAGAATGACTACGTTTACCTACCTCATATCGTGAGTCTTTTCTTTTCATTACTATACCTTCTAATCCCAGCTGCTTGACTAGATCAAAGTATGCAGTGCTGTTACCTTCGATATATTTTACTTTACTAATTAAGCTTGTATCCTGGGGGATAATTTCATTAAGCAGTTGCTTTCTCTCCGTTAATGGGAGTCGACTTACTGCCTTTCCTTTATATTGAATTACGTCGAAAACCACGTAACTTAAAGTGTTCTCTTCTAAAATGTTCCGTTTTGACATGAATCTACTCATCATTGCTTCAAAGTCTGGTTTTCCTTCTGGATCTGTAACTATAATTTCACCGTCTAATACAGTTCCAGAAGGTATATCAACTTTCAGTAACTCCGGAAACTTAGTAGTTACATCGTTATTGTGACGTGTATATAATTTTACTTTTTCATCAAACTTTGAAAGCTCTAATCTAATCCCATCTAGTTTTAATTCGGTTATATAAGAATCATCATCAAAGGGTGTATCTTCTTTTTGTAATAGCATTGGTGAAAAAAACATGTATAACACCTCTATTTAAGTATACGATGCCACCCTTATGAATTCATTGGTGACTAATTGTCATTTGTGGAATATTTCTCTATAGCAATTTGATTAGGTTAACAATTCGTTAAATTAATGCTTTGGTTTATTTTGCATAATTACCGCGTTTTTTTCTTCTTGTACCATTATAATCATTTGTATATGGAAATATTTAGACGGAGGGAGACTTATGGAACATTATATTGATTATGCAGAATATCCAACAGCTGAAGTTTGGAATACGTTATATGATATGAAAAAGGAAGCTTTTGTTAGATTTAAATTGTTTGAAGAAGCAGGTAATAGAACTTATTTGATTAATACTAGAGAGGGAATTATTGCTTCGAATTTAAGTTTTTGGATTAATGAACATAATAATAAAGCATTTGATCTGATTAATAATTATGTCTTGTTAAGATATTATTACGATAAGGGAATTCCCGATACAGAATGGGTAATTTGAGGATGAAGGTAAATATAAGTTTTTCCCTCGTATGGAGGATAAACATGATGCGTATAAATATTGGTTTGATTTTTACTTGGAGGGCTATTATAAAAGATTTGCTACTTTAATAGATACTATTTGTCATTTAATCAATATTAAATATAATTTTGGAATTAAACCGGATCCGGGATTTAGGCAAAGGGTTATGAAGGAGTTGCAAGCTAAAGATAATATACTGTTTAAAGCATTAAAAAAATGTTGGCAAGATGAAGCTTATAAAAAAGCTGAACGATTTAGAAATGATTTAACACATAATTATCGTCCAAATTTTATAGATTCAGGTATAAGTGAGAGTCATGAGGGAGATGAAATCATCATTTCTGTAGGTCTTGGTGAATATACTACTACCACTGAATTCATTACTAACATAGAAGAAACTGTTGATTTAATGGCTGAAATTATTGATAACATTAGATCCAAAATAGTATGAAAAATTCTAAGTTGTTTCTAGGCACTGCCATAAGAAACCATAAAAGTCCCTGCAGCGCGCTGCAAACCCTTTAACGGTCTCTAACGGTCGCTTCAGCACTAAAACGATCGATAACCACGGGTTGTACGGCTATCGCCTACAATCCGTTGGTTCCTGTTCGTTTTGCCATCCGGCCGCACTGAACGAGTGCAAAAAAAGAGAGATCAACTACATAAGAACTGAAAAAAAGGAAAGCAGACAAACGTCTGCTTTTTATTTTGGTCATTTTTCCTTTGGCGCTACGCACTTTACCACCTAAACGGCTGCATCGGCCTTGAATTGGGCGAGCCTCGAACTCTTCCCAATTCCTTCCCGTGCATCCGTAGCACAGCTACAGCAAGGGGCGAAAAACTTTTTCTAATCACGCCTAAAGGCAGAAAAAATTTTTGCGCTGTTAACCCTTGCTTCGCTCTGCTTTCGGCGGTAAAAGCTACGCATCCAAAGGGAAAAATTATCCCCTCTGGGAAATCAGTTGCGCTTGCACCAAACCAAAAATAAAGGGGCGAAACCAAAATGATTAAATCCCGAAAAGCTAAAAACTCTAAAAGAGGTCTTTATTTACAAGATAATGAACTGAAGCAAACAGCATTTCAACCAGGAACCAATTTTAAATATGTCATAGATACTAAAAACAAAAAGATGGTTATTATTCCATCAGAATCAAGCGTAAATACCGTTTCAAAGCGTGCAACAAAGTCGGGTGTTAAACCAGTTATTGATATTCGCAACAAAGAAGCTATAAGCATATTTAGAGAAGCTGATTATTTACAAGTTGAGATCCAAGAAGATCAAATTATTGTTTCTGGATATGAAGAAAAGTCCTCTTCAGCTCTTGCTAAAGTGTCAAAGAAAATTGCTAGTGTATTTTCAAAAAAATCAAACGTCCTGGATATTACTTCTCTTTTAGATGTCCGGAAAAAATTTGAATTTAGGTTAGAATCCGATGAATTAGCTAAAGCTGTTGGCCATGCCCAGCAATTTGTACAGCTGTCGATATTTGATGTAATTGGGGATACTCATTCATATTCTTCTCAATCGATTCAAACGATTGAAAAGGGATTAAAAAACATAAAAATCCCCCTTCAGGTAATTAGTTTGTTCAGTGGGGCAGGTATTATGGATAAGGGCTTTGTCGAAGAAGGGTTTGACATTTCATTTGCTCTTGAATTGGACGAAGATGCAGTTGCTACATATCGAGCAAATCACGGCAACCATGTGGAACAAAGAGACATAACTAAGTTTGATAAAGAGCGTCTTAATCAGATTGGTTCACCAATCATGATTGGGGGATCACCTTGCCAGGGATTTTCTCCTGCTAATAGACATTCTAATTTCTTAGATAATCCTAATAATTTACTGGTGAAAGAATTTATTGAATCGATAAAAGCTAATTCTAATTGTCAGGTCTTTGTCTTAGAAAATGTTCCCAAACTTTTATCGGCTGGTGATGGAAAGTTCAAACAAGAAATTTACGATGAATTAAGTGATTTTGAAATTACTTCAGGAGTTTTAACTGCGACAGACTTTGGTGAAGCCCAGGAACGAAAACGAGCTTTTATTATAGGTTCGAAAATCGGAAAAATAGATTTACCTAAACCTACTCATTCTCCTGATCATTATGTAACAGTTAGAAAAACATTAGAAGGGCTTCATGAAGATGTTCCTAATCAAATGGATTTTACAAAGCCAAAACCATCAACTATAGAACGTATGCAAACGGTTCTGGAAGGTGGAAATTGGCGTGATTTTCCTGATGAATTTAAAACAACTAGTATGTTCACTGGTAAGACTCATAGCTCTGTTTACAGGCGTTTAGCATGGGACCATCCATCAATAACGATAGCGAATCCGCGTAAAAGCAATCTTACACATCCAACCGAAAATAGAATATTATCCGTTCGAGAGTGCGCTAGATTGTTTGGCCTGAAGGATGATTTTATATTCAAAGGAAGTTTGTCCTCAATGCAACAGCAAGTTTGTAATGCGGTTCCTGTAAAATTAGCAAGAGCTGTTGCGCGAGTAGTTAAACATGCTATCATGCGATATAACATTAGGATGCATTCAGATAAATTAGAGTTAGTTTAGGCTCTCGTTACTATAAAATGATAATAAAGTTTAATTAAAAAAGCCAAATAAGCAAAACCCCGTTCTAAATTTAGGTGTTCTCAGACAACTCAGTCGTGATCTAAAGTCTTTTGAAACATTGATAATTCCTGGAAAAAAATTAATATTATACAACTCAAATATGACCCATTATTTGTTCCCTTGTACTTTTACAGACAACTAAGTGTGACTTAATAGCTACGAAAACTACAAGGTTGCCATTAAATTAATAAATCATAAGTTTGAAATTTGGAAACTTTGGAAGAGATATAACGGATGGTGATTCTTCAATAATGAAGGTCGCTAATCAATAGAATCCCAACGTTAAATTTAAAACGGTGGGTTTTATAACGAAAATCAAAGTTTACAGGATACTTTTATTCAAATTATATTTCAACGCTACGGGAGGATATTTATTTGCGGACTGATATAGATAATTGGGAATCAATCACCATAACAGAAATTAATAAGCTCTTTTCTATTATTCCGATTAAATGGGGTATTGCAGGGGGATGGGCTTTAGATTTACATTTAGGCAAACAGTCAAGGGCACATGATGATATTGATGTAATAATACTTCGAGAGGAACAATTGACTGCCTATAATCATTTGTCAGATGATTGGATGTTATACAAAGCAGAGAATGGGAAACTTGTTCCTTGGCAAGAAGGTGAGTTTTTAAAAACCACAAATGATATCTGGGTTACAAAAAGCAGTAGTTCTCCCTGGGCTTTTCAAATTATGTTAGTAGAGACAGAGCAACAATCCTGGATTTACAGGAGAGAAAAATCTATTCGAAGAAGATTAGAGGATATATTTTTAAGAACAGATGATGAGATACCTTACCTGAGACCCGAGATTCAACTCCTTTATAAAGGTGGTAGCTCAAAGGTTAGAGAAAAAGATTTTAAAGATTTACAAATTATGCTTCCATATTTACTGCCTGAACAAAGGGATTGGTTAAAAATGACTTTGAAAAGACAATTTCCGACTGGTCATTCGTGGCTTGACTATATCTAAGAGTGAAAAATGATTTAAAACATAAGTTATCATTAATTCCAAAAACTTAGGGATCTTGCTCAACAATCGGGCGCTTGTGCGGCTGAGCAAGGTCGTATCATATAACGGGTGGGATTCCCGTCGAGTAAGAACTAGCCATTCGCTCGTAACGAGTCTTGGAGGACTAAAGGTAACTTTAGTTTTTAAGCGTAGACAGTGAGGTGGCGGGCCGAAAGCCTAATGGTTGAAGGGATTGAGCTCCATAATGATTGTAGTTCGAGAGGGCTGATGCTTTAAGCGCTGCAGAAAGCTACATTTTATCTTTCGTTAATGGCAAGAATGATAAAACCTCTCTGGAGTCATAGACCTTGGCACGTCATACATTGATATGATACGGCAACTCAGGAGACCCTACCGGTCTTTTCTTTTTTTTTAGAAGAGTATGGTGTACAAGCGATAAAAAGCAAGGAAACCAAATGCCGTTGTAGGGAGTCGGATAGCAGCGTAGTACCAATGAAGTTGGGTAATGCCGATGGAGGAAAGGCTGCTACCTAATTATCACCCTTACTAGAGACACATTTACTACACACAGAGGTAGGTATTTTAAATGGAAACAAAACTACTAAGGATAGCAGAATTAGCAAAGTCTGATCCTAAAATAAAGTTTACATCTCTTGCACATCTATTAAACAAGCAAGCACTAGCTCAATGTCATCATGAACTACCCAATAGGAAAGCAACAGGGATTAACGGTACAACTAAGGAGCAGTACGGTGAAAATTTAGAAGAAAATATAGAGGTGTTAGTAAGTAGACTTAAAAGCAAAAGTTATCGTCCTGTTCCAGTCAGGAGAATGTATATTCCAAAGCTCAATTCAAACAAGAAAAGACCATTAGGAATACCGGAACACGAAGACAAGATTGTTCAAAAAGGCATTACCAAGATACTAAACACCATCTACGAAAATGATTTTCTAGACTGTTCCTTTGGGTTTCGTCCAAACCGTTGTTGCCATGATGCTTTGAAAATACTGAACTTCTATATTGAAAAGAGATCAGTAAATTATGTAGTAGATGTTGATATTAAAGGATTCTTTGACAACGTTGACCACAAATGGATGATGGAGTTCTTAAAACTGCGAATTGCAGACCCTAACTTACTAAGAATAATTGGCAGGTTTCTTAAAGGTGGATATATGGAGGAAGGAAAGAAATACAAAACAGACAATGGCACACCGCAAGGTGGTGTCATATCTCCGATATTAGCCAATGTGTATCTCCATTATATTCTCGACCTATGGTTTGAGAAAAAGGTCAAGAAACAATGCAACGGACAGGCATATATAGTAAGGTATGCAGATGATTTTGTGTGCTGTTTTCAATATCAGAGCGATGCTCAGGAGTTCTTCCAATCATTAAAACTTAGATTAAAGAAATTTAATTTGGAAATTGCTGAGGATAAAACCAAAATTATTCCCTTTGGACGGTTTGCGGAGAAATATGCAAAACAAAAGGGGAATAGTAAACCAGCAACCTTTGATTTCTTAGGTTTTACACACTATTGTGGGGAAAGTAAACAAGGGAAATTTCGTGTGAAACGGAAATCGAGTAGAAAGAAAGTCCAAAATAAATTAAAAGAATCTAAAGAATGGCTGAAGAAGAATAGAAATAAGAATATCCATATAATCATGGATAGATTTCGACGCTCGCTTATTGGTTATTACAACTATTATTGCATCACTGATAATAGCCTAAATGTCAGCAACTTCAAGTGCAAAATTGAGGAATTACTGTTTAAATGGCTCAATAGAAGAAGTCAAAGGAAATCCTTTACATGGGACAAATTCAGACTATTTCTTGATAAATATCCACTACCTTCACCAAAAATTAAAGTGAATATATACAATTTAAGAAAAAAGATTAGCTACATTCTGTGAATGATGACTAGGAGGAGCCGTGTGCATTAATAGTGCAAGCACGGTTCTGTGAGGGTCTGGAGCACAATTTACCGTAAGGTAAAAAGGCTCCATTCTACTCGACTTCTGTAATTGATCTGCACCCCAAATGTTAGAGTCGTGTCTAACATTTGGGGTGCAGATTAAAGTGAAAAATTGCAAGCTATCCAAAACAATTTCGGGGTTCAGTTCAACTTTGTTCAAAATGAAATTAATTTTTAGCAGTAAAATCAATTAAAGTATAGCTTTTTTGATCAATTTTTTATTAAACTAACAAAAATAATTGACAACACCTATTGTAGTACTGTACAGTACTAATTATGACAAGGATAAAATTAATGAATCAAAAACGTGTGATTGAAGTAGCTGCATCATTATTTTTAGAAAAAGGGTTTGCTTATACAAGCATGGATGAATTAGTTCGTGTAAGCAAAGTTTCAAAGTCTAATGTGTATTATCACTTCTCTAATAAGGAAGAATTGTTGGAAGGGGTCGTTGATTATTGGATTGAAATGTATCAATCTGCAATTGATGGCTTACTATCTCAAAACCAATTATTAGTTGAAGATCGTATCCAACTGTTTTTAAAGCAATTATCACAAGGAGTTCAGACGAGAGAATATAAGGGGAGCTGTCCGTTCATTACGCTTTATATTCAAAGTCCTACAAATGCCACAAAAGTAAAAGAAAAAATAGGTCTTTTTTTTAAAGGATTACAAACGAAAGTTTCTCTATTACTTAAACAAGGGGTAGAGAATGGTGAATTTAGAAAGACAATTAATATTGACGAGGTTGCATCTCTTTTTATTACAAATCTTGAAGGAGCGCTATTTATTTCAGAAACACTGGAGGATGCAACTGTAATTATGAAAACAGCAGATCATTTTTTTAACTTGCTTCGATAAAAGAAGCATTTTTTTTACATCAAATTAGTACTGAATAGTACTACAAGGAGGATTTTTATGAGAACAGTATTTTTAACTGGTGGAACAGGTTTTATTGGAAAGCAATTAGTGAAGGAATTAGCCAAAGAGCATGTTACAATTCTTCTATTAGTGAGATCGAAAAGTAAAGCAACACGCATTTATCAAGAAAGAGGCATCTTAAAAGAGGCAGTTATGCACTTTATTGAAGGTGATTTGACAAAAATAGACTTAGGTCTAAGTGCTGAAGATAAGGAGTTGGTATTGAAAACGGATGTAATTATTCACGCAGGAGGCCCCATGGATATTCAAGCGACAAGCAAAGAGGCAGCTTCCGTATTTTTGAATGGTGCCCAACATATTAGTGAACTCGCTAAAAATATTCATCAATTGAAGGGATTGCAACAATTTATTCATGTTGTAGGCTATATGAGTCCCTTTGATGATAAAAATAGCAAGGTTGCGATAGATGTGTTTAAAGAAGGAAACAATTTTTTGAAAATAAAAAATCCATATGAGAGAACAAAGTTTTTAGCAGATCTTTATATCCGTCAGCAGGCATCAACAGTAGGTTATCCGCTTTCAGTAATTAATCCACCAACTGTAGTTGGTAGTAGTAAAACAGGGAGTACGGAGCAAACAGGAGGCTTAGGCTTGCTTGTGATGAGTATGCGAAAAGGGCTCTTGCCAGTGATCCCTGGAGGTAAGAAATATAGATTACCACTTATTGCAAACGATGAACTAGCAAAGTTTATTGTGCAGGTTTTCAGATTGGAGCAACCAACTATACAAACATATACACTTGTTGAAGATAAACAACATGATCAAAATATTTCAGAATTATTAGATGCTATGTCAGAAAGTATGAATATGACTGCACCTAAAATTTCTGCCCCATTGCCATTTATGAAAGCACTTATGAATAGTGGCGTAAGCAAAATAACCCAAATTCCTGCTGATGGGCTGAACTTTATTACAAATCGAACATTTTCAAATGGTTCAGCGAAAAAGATTATGGGAGAAGATTGGTTTAAGGAGACAAATGTAATGAAATTTTTCCCAGCCGTAATAGCTGATCTGGATTATCGCATGATGTATCAAAATGGCCAGCACAGTCATTTATTTGAACGAACATTATGTAATAATATTACCATTTACCAATCACAAGGAGAGGGTAAACCGTTTATTTTATTACATGGTTTATTAAGTGATGGAGAGGATTTATTTCCTTTAGGGAAAGAGCTTCATGAAAAAACGGGTCGACCTGTATGGATCATGGACCTTCCAGGTTTGGGACGTTCTCCTTTTAAACGAGAGAAAAATCTATTAAATATCTATTTGAATGTATTGAAAAATTTATTGGAGAAAGCTACTAATGGTGCCCATCTAATTGGCCATTCATTTGGCGCATATATTCTTTTGGTAGCATTAGTACAAAAGTACATAGATAAGAAGTATACAATTACTTTACTTCAGCCACCTGTTGCTAAAAAAAATGCTAAATCGATAAATGTTCCTCAATTTATGAACAAATGGACATTGAAATTGGCAACTACTAATTTGATAGAGCGTTATTTATTAAGTAATGGTTTATTTGAAAGTACGGAGAGTATCCCTAAACATTATATTGAAAAAATAAGTAACAGTTTTACTTCTCCTAGAATTTTAAATACTACGGTTCAGCTTAACAATTTACTATTGAAAAACGTTCAAGGTGATTTCAATGAAGTAACAAAGTATAATCTTCGCATTATTTGGGGGGATTATGACAGAGGCTATTCTGCTCCTTCGCATCTTGGTAAGGTTGATTTTGTTCCATATGGTCATCATTTTCCTCTTAACCATCCGAGTGAAACGGCTAATTTGGTAATAAAAAATAGTAGTACTAGCAGATGAGAGTGTGGGATAAATAAAAAGCGTGTATAAGATTGTTGTGTCTTTGAAATAAAGTCGTACTGTTTGAAAAAAAAGATTGTCTACATGAACGCTGGATATATTTACTTAAGAATCTAACAGCTAATCAAATACAGCGTACATATCAGTATCCTGAGGTAGTAAATGAGAATTGAACAAAAGTATTGCTCCTTACGCATGGCAAGTAATCACCTTGTGAAGAAATATACTTAAACTCCCATGAAAGAAAGTAATAATCTTTCATTTTCTGTGGTGTAGTGTTGATTGTACGCGACATGGATGGCTAACGGGATACTTTAGTTTTAAAAAATCTTATATTTAGTTAAAAAGATTAAATCCATTTTAATCCATCTTTTTTTCAAAATGAAGGAAAAATTTAGAAAGCTGTATTTGCAGCTTTTTTATATTTTTCAATATTCCATAATCGGGCGCATTTCTTGAGCAAGAAATGTGCCCTTATTAATGAATTGGGCCAGATTGTCGAATTACACTTTAAAATAAAATCGATATTAATGTTAAAATATAGAAGAGATTGTAAAGACTCGTACTTAACTAACCGTATCCTAATCAGGTAAAGGGTGAGTATTGGCAAGGTTTATGGCTATTTAGCTGGGGCAATCTATGATTTCTGCAAGTTTATTTTCAAAAGTATATGTTACCTTTTTGTAGGGATGTTAATTGTTGGATTCCCACTTTATCTAATTGCTTTAGCGTTTAATATGTTTAATAAAAAGGTGCCGTTCCTGAGCAGAAAGGACGCTTATTAATTAAGTCGTTGGCCATGATGGTAAAAAATAGTGAATTTTAGATAAAAGGAGCTGTTCGTAATAAAAACTAAAGTTATTTATCCATTTATTTATTTCTTTATGGAACCCAATGTAGTTTTCGTTTATAAAATAGAAACACAAAATTATGTAACCGTTTCAGACTTGAATGAAAATGGGGAATGGCAAACATATGAATTAGAACATGAAAATGAATTTGAGATGTTTAATCATGAAGAGAGCAATCCGCTTGAAGGCAAAGGATATGCAATTAAACAAAGCGATGTGAACACAATGGTAGAAGTCGTTAATAGATGCATTCAAAAATACCGACATCCTTTTTCATCCAGCTCGGTTGAGGCAGGTGATCAAGTTGAGGCTGTACATATCGTTTCCTCAGAATCTGCAGCAGGTTCTTTAAGAGTAGGACTTGAGAGACCCAAGGTTGTGATTGGTTTTCCAGATTCCTTTTCAATTGGACCATTGTGGAAATTAGTTGAAAAAGCAGGACAAACGTTTCGAAATCAATGGTTATATGAACATATCAATTATGAACAGGATGATTTTGAGTATGAAAATAAATTTGCCAATACATTGCGGGAGATAGAAGATATTCCCCGGCAGGTTCCAATATACATCTGGTATGGAAATAATGCCGATGAACAAACTGGTCTGCGGTTTCTTCTCTTTTTTCTGCGCGACAAAACAAATGATGTTTTTCTCATGAATTCCACCGAACTCTATGAAAGATACATAATGCCTGAAGTTAGAGGTCAAAAGATTTCACATACAGGCCATATCGAACCAAAAGATTTAAGACTCCTATTTGAAAAGGGCAGAAAGGCCCCACCTATATCTGAACAGGAACGGATGCAGCTTCAAGAAGAGTGGAATTCCTTGGCACAAACAAAAGAAGTCCTGCGTCTATGGATGAAGGGTGAAATAAAGGGCGTTAAAGAAAATCACTTTGATCCACTGATCATAAATACCATTAAAATGCTCCATCGTAAGCAGGAAAAAAGGGACTTTATCAAGGCTGGAATGGTGATTGGAGAAATCCTATCGGGGACAAACGAATTGATTAATGCTTTCTTCTTAGAGTATAGGATTCGGAATTTAATATATAGTGGGTTACTTGAACTAAAAGGAATACCAAAATCAATGAGACACTATAGTGTTAAACTACGGTGAGGAGTAATGATCAATTCATATCTTCCATAATCGGGCGCAATTCTTGAAGAGGAATTGTGCCTTTTTCAGTAATCGGGCCATTTAATGGAGGAAGAATATCAAGAAAAATTGAATACTTATGGTAATGATAGTATGGTGTTTGTGAAAAAAATGTACTTAAACTCGGTGCAGTTTAGTTGAATAACAACGTTTGACCAATATTTGTTCTAATTAGAATCCGAAGGTACACTAGGTTTTTTTTGTTTCTAAACTTATTGAAACTTTTTTCAAAAAAGTACCGTCAATAGGGTGAATTTGGAAGGGGGATTTCATTTCGTTATGGATATTGAGATAGATTCCATTCAATTTAAGAAGATAATGAAGGAAAATGGTGAATATTTAATTCGTTTAGCTTTTTATTATGTTAAGAACTGGTCTACAGCAGAAGATATAGTACAGGAAGTATTTGTCACTTATTGTCAAAAATCTGACCAATTTGAAAATAGATCTTCGATAAGAACATACTTAGCTAAGATAACCGTAAACAAGTGCCATGATTATTTGCGAAGTTGGAAGAATAAGATTTATCTCTACTCTAATTTGCTTTTGGGACAGTCAATATCTAATAAGGAATCACCAGAGCAATTAGTAATTAATAAAGACAAGAATGATATGTTGATTAAGGAAATTTTAGAAATGTCCATAAAGTACAGAGAAGTTATTCTGCTTTATTACTATCAAGAATTTACAATCCTTGAAATTAGTAAAATACTTAACTGTTCCGAGAATACAGTGAAAACACGTTTATCGAGGGCAAAGTCTATTCTTAAAAGTAAATTAGAAGGAATCGAATGGGAGGTAATCCTACGTGAACAACATTAAAAAGAGATTAGATGATTATGTTGGGGAAACTCCTCGGTTTACGTTTTCCTTAGAAAATAAAATAATAGATGAAGTGTCTACATTAGGGGGTAAAAGGAACAGAAAGAATAACCTCTTTAACAAGCTAAGATTAAGTTTTCTTTTTGTAGTTTGTACGACTGTTGCTGTTACATTTATCCTTTCTATTGTCATAAATCCCGAATCATATAATGAAGTAAATACCATAACCGATCCCAATACTACTCCAGATATTCCATTTGTTGATGACTTTGAAAAAAATATGACTGTTGTTGAATACTTGCATGATGGAATGGAACGGGGGAACCGTGATTATTCAGCGTATCCCATTGTTATTGACCCATTAGCCTATGAGGGCAAGCCTGTTTCCAGGGGGGATGTAATTATATATGACGATAAATTTTTTGATGGATCGGTGGGAACCGTTGTGTCTAGAGTAATAGGTTTACCAGGAGAAAATATAGAAATAAAAGATGGTCAAGTTTACATTAACGATCAAATCTTAGATACGTTTTACGGAAAAGCACATGTCAGGGGTTATGAAACATTCGAAGACTATGCTAAGGTATTAGACCAAAATGGTGCTGACTATGAGGCTGATGTAATAAAAGAAAGCTTTTTTAGAGAGATAGAAGTAACTGTTGGGAACGATGAATTTTTAGTCATGACTGATGATTGGCTAAGAGGTAATGTAAAATTAATTAAACAAAGTGATATTAATGGTCAGGTTATGGGTTATCAGAAAAAGAAGTAATCCCCTTATTAGCAATTAAACTAACAGGGACGTTGATCCTATTGTACAAAAGGGGCAAGTAAATTGTAGTTGTTAAAAACTGCACTTAGGCTAGTAACGGAGAACCGTATCATAAGAAGATCATTCTTTATAAGAATTGCATTACTTGTTTCACTAACAGAGTGCTCTAGTGAAACAAGTAATAATTTGATTTTTGATTATTGAGATTATATTTATTTATTCCATATAGGGCGCTTTCCTGTAACAAGGAAGCGCTTATTTTCATTTTAGGGCCATTTAATGAAGCAAAGGTTTTTTGGAACTTTTTAAAGTAAGGCTCTGTTAATCTTTAATGTTGATATAAGATATAAAATAGGAGAAGCCTTTACTACGAAGGCTCCCCTTCTAATGTTTAACTATTGTTAATAAAATGCTCAATCCAACTAATACTCAAAGAGATAATCCAAACAGTTAATGGAATTACAAAACTCTTTATTACTTGTAACCAATAAAAGTTTTTGTTTTGTTTTTGCAGTATTCTATCTGTAACAAAAAACAAGACAGAAGCTCCTAAACTATAAGGTAGTAGTACGAGTCCGAAAACAATGTGTAACACTCCAGAAACAATTATTTCTATATTTTTTATTTCGCTCTTTTTTGACATAAATTCTGCTACCTTATCACTTATGATGGAAGCCAATACTCCATAAATAAGAATTACAGGTAAGCTATACATTAAATACAAACTTATAATATTAGTAGCCGAATAAAAATAATTTTGTTCTGCAACAACTTGCTCTCTAAATGGATTTGGCATAACAAATCCTAATAAAATTGCGAACAAAGTACCTGATATAGAAGCCGATATTATTTTTCTCTTTAACATTTCCTCACCTCGAAAATTACCAATATATTCATTATACTTTGTAAAATTTTAATTAAACACTAAATTTTTACAATGTAACTATGGAATATTTTTTATTAACGGGCAGGTGTGCGGCCGAGCCTAGGTCGTATCATATAGCGGGTGGGATTCCCGTCGAGCAAGAACTAGCCATTCACTCGTAGCGAGTCTTGGAGGGCTAAAGGTAACTTTAGTCTTTAAGCGTAGACAGTTAGGTAACGGGCCGAAAGCCAAATGGTTGAAGGGATTGAGCCCCATAAAGTTAGTAAATCGAGAGGGCTGATGCTTTACCTGCAGCAGAAAGCAATATTTCATTGTTCGCAATGGCAAGAATAATGAAACCTCTCTGGGGTCAGAGACCTTGGCACGTTACACATGGATATGATGCGGCAACTCGGGAGACCCTACCGGTCTCTTCTTTTAGAAAAGTATGGTGTACAAGCGATAATAAGTTAGGAAGCCAAACGCTTGGTAGGGAGTCGGATAGCAGCGTAGTACCAATGAAGTTGGGTAATGCCGATGGAGGAAAGGCTAGCTACCAGTTATCACCCTTACTAGGGACACATTTACTACACACAGAGGTAGGTATAATAAATGGAAACAAAACTACTAAGGATAGCAGAATTAGCAAAATCTGATCCTAAAATGAAATTTACATCTCTTGCACATTTATTAAATGAGCAATCACTAATTCAATGTCATCATGAGTTACCAAACAAAAAGGCAACTGGGGTTAATGGTACAACTAAAGAGCAATACAATGAAAATCTAAAAGAAAACATAGAAGACTTAGTTAATAGGCTTAAATGCAAAAGTTATCGCCCTGTTCCAGTAAGGAGAATGTATATTCCAAAGCTCAATTCAAACAAGAAAAGACCATTGGGAATACCGGAACATGAAGATAAGATTGTACAAAGAGGCATTACGAAAATATTAAATACCATCTATGAAAATGATTTTCTAGACTGCTCATTTGGATTCCGTCCAAATCGTAACTGTCACGATGCTTTGAAAATACTGAACCACTATATTGAAAAGAGGTCAGTAAATTATGTAGTAGATGTAGATATTAAAGGATTCTTTGACAACGTTGACCACACATGGATGATGGAGTTCTTAAAACTGAGAATCGCTGACTCTAACTTACTTAGAATTATT
Source organism: Cytobacillus solani (assembly GCF_001420595.1). Taxonomy (GTDB): domain Bacteria; phylum Bacillota; class Bacilli; order Bacillales; family Cytobacillaceae; genus Cytobacillus; species Cytobacillus solani. Next base: position 1,173,639 of record NZ_LJIX01000006.1, read on the forward strand.
GGTAGGTTTCTTAAAGGTGGATATATGGAGGAAGGAAAGAAATACAAGACAGATAATGGCACACCGCAAGGTGGAGTGATTTCTCCAGTATTAGCCAATGTATATCTCCACTATGTCCTCGACCTTTGGTTCGAGAAAAGGGTTAGAAAACAGTGTAAAGGACAAGCATTCATAGTGAGATATGCAGATGATTTTGTTTGTTGTTTTCAATCTAAAAGTGAAGCTCAACAATTCTTCCAATCATTAAAAATGAGATTAAAGAAATTTAACTTAGAAATAGCTGAGGATAAAACCAAAATTATTCCCTTTGGAAGGTTTGCGGAGAAAGATGCAAAACAAAAGGGAAATAGTAAACCTACAACCTTTGATTTCCTTGGTTTTACACACTATTGTGGGAAAAGTAAACAAGGAAACTTTCGAGTGAAACGGAAATCAAGCAGGAAGAAAGTCCAAGGCAAACTTAAAGAATCTAAAGAATGGTTGAAGATTAATAGAAATAAAAATATTCATATAATTATTGATAGATTTAGACGCTCTCTTGTAGGTTATTACAATTATTATTGCATAACGGATAATACCCAAAGTGTAAATAAATTCAGAGACAAAATCGGATACTTACTGTTTAAATGGCTCAATAGAAGAAGTCAAAGGAAATCATTTACTTGGGATAAATTCAGACTCTTTCTTAATAAATACCCATTACCTTATGCAAGAATTAAGGTTAACATATATGACTTAAGAAAAGAAACTAGCTACATTATGTGAATGATAATTAGGAGGAGCCGTGTGCGTTAATTGCGCAAGCACGGTTCTGTGAGGGGGGAGGAATACAATCTACCGAGAGGTAGAGAGGTTCCCTTCTACTCGACTAGTTCAATAAGAACCGTTAAAAAACGTGCAAACTTTTTTTATGAAGACGGAATGCCAAATTACAAACTAAGAAGCCATTTTGCAATTTTTTTAAATGGCTTCTTTTTGTTTGTTACTAAATAATGAATGGTTCAATACTTTTACTCAAACTTTATTCAAAACCTACAAGAATATCTCTTTTCCATCCAATTTTATTGGTAGATACTAGATAATCAACAGTGGAGGTTGGTTTAATATATCTTTTTTATTGACCGAATGGTACAAAAAATGTATTCTTTTAATAGTAACTTCGAAATGAAAGGAAGATATCATTGAGCAAACGTGGCAGACCGCGAGACTTCGATTACTCCTCAATCGTAGATGTTGCGATGAAAACATTTTGGATAAATGGATATGAGGGATGTTCTACGCAAAATTTATGCAGTGATACCGGTCTTGGTAAAGGTAGTTTATATAATACTTTTGGAAGTAAACATGAGCTTTATAAACAAGTGTTAGAACGCTACCATGAAAATGGGATTAGAGACCAAAAGGAAATATTAGAAAACCCAATCTCAGTTAAAGAACGGCTAAGTAATTTTTTTGCTTGGGCATTGGAGGAAGATTTTAAACATACCGATCATAAAGGGTGTTTACTTATTAACGCCGGTTTGGAACGGGCTAATCACGATCCAATGGTTGAAGAAATTGTATCAAAGCATGTTGAACTTCTTTTACAAGCTTTGGAAAGAGTAATGGAGGAAGGCTTACGAACCGGTGAAATCAAAAAAAGACAATCAGCTGTTGATTTAGCAAGCCTTTTTTTAAGCAGTTACTACGGACTTCGTGTACTTATTACATCCATTCAAAATCGAACATTGGCTGAACAAGTTATAAATGGAACAATGGAATCTATTTTTGGCGCTTAAAGCGCTCTTTTTTTAGATAATTTTTGTACTGATTGTTACAATAATAAATAGGGAGTGTCAATTTTGCCATCTATAATATATTTACTAGCTTTAACAATTTTTTCTATGACCACATCTGAATTTATGGTGGCGGGTATGATGAACGAACTTGCTAATGAATTTAGTGTTTCGATCTCATCCATTGGGTATTTAATTACCGCTTATGCAGGAGCTATGGTGGTAGGAGGCCCTGTTCTAACTGCTACACTCCTTCAAATTCGTCGAAAACAAGCACTAATGGTTTTAATTGTTGTCTTTTTGATTGGCCAATCGCTAGGCGCAGTTGCTTGGAGCTATAATATTATGATGTTAGCGCGTGTTATAACCGGCATTGCTTCATCTGCAGCTTTTGGAGTTGCCATTTCTATTTCAGCAACTTTAGTTCATCCTAACACAAGAGGAAAAGCAGCTTCGATTGTCCTTGCGGGCTTAATGATCGCTACGGTATTAGGGTTACCAGTTACAACAATTATTTCTCAAAATTTCGGTTGGCGGATTAGTTTTTGGTTCGTTACGATTCTTGTATTAATATCAGGAATAATGATTCAAGTGTTGTTATCATCATCCTCAAAAATAGATCTGGTGAATCTGAAGGATGAATTTTCTAGTTTTAAGAATCGTCATCTCTGGGCAGCGTATTTAACGAGTATGTTGATCATTGGCGGTACGTTTGCAGCGTTTAGTTATTTTACTCCTATTTTTACAAATGTTACGGGATTTTCGAATACAAGTATTCCGTATTTACTTGCCATTTACGGCAGTGCCACAGTAATCGGAAACATTTTGATTGGTAGATTTGCTGATCGTTTTACAATGAGAATACTAGTAACTGGATTAATATTATTACTCACGGGGTTAATTCTATTTGCATTGGGTGCCGCAAATAAATACATTGCTGTCATTTCCATTGTTCTTATTGGAATGACTGGTGTAGCGATGAATCCGGCCATGGTCACACGAGTAATGAATGAAGCGGGAAGTGGGACTATGGTAAACACTGTCCATACTTCTTTTATTACGCTAGGTATTGTCATCGGTTCGTCGTTTGGTGGCATAGTGATCAACAAAGGTTATGGGTTTGTATCTCCTTTGTGGGTGGGGGCTTGTTTAGCCACCTTAGGTTTACTTTCATTAATACCATATTTGCGTAAGAGAAATACTGATTTTTAACATAGGAACTAATAGATACCATTCTTCCGGTTAGTTTGAAAAACTTAAATAACTGTTTTAGTTTATGGCTGTTTTCTAAAAGATAGTTGCTATTCAACTAACAGGTGCTTTAGTTTAACAAGACATGTACTTATGATATTCCACAATCGGGCGCGATTGTTGAATAAGGAATTAAATATTATAAGTTAGAAAAAAGGAATGTCTTCAAAATTGAGACATTCCTTTAGATTTTCAAGAGTACAACATAATTTTTAAAAAACACTAGGTCACGACTGAATTGTTTAAGTCATGACTGAGTTGTTTAGGTCACGACTAAGTTGTCTGAGTCACGACTGAGTTGTCTGGAGACATTAGGACGGGGTTAAAAATATAGTAAAGCAAATAGAACAACAAAATAAAAAACCTTCTCCGAGTCGGACTAGGACTAGAAGAAGGCAACACCGATAAACCATACTAAAACTTGAATAGGGAAGCTAATAAAGTTCCCTTTCAAGTGTCATTATACCATACACACAAAAAATCATACAATCATTTATAAAATATTCTGATTCATTATTCCTTGTATTTGTTGCTTGTTATATCATTACTCGACTATCTTCAGACTATACTTACAAGTTACTCATAACAGCAGATATATTATTAGCTAAGTTAAATTTTGATGTTTGAAGTAAAACACTTTAATATACTAAATAATATAATTATAAAATCGTTTATAAATCTAAGGTTTCTGCAACAATAGCGCCTGTTTGTTGAAGAAGGTATAAGTTAAATTACCCTATTATCTTCATGTTCTTTAGCAAACCACCTTATAACTTGCTGTGCAAGAATATCTAAGCATTTAGAAAACGCTTCTAGTTGTTCGGTTGGACATTCCATGCCCTTTTTCTCATAATTAGTTTTTGCATGAGCAAACATGTTTCGGGTGTTACTTATAGCATTAGCAACCTCTTCAAAAGCTTTTATTTTATCGTCATTTTTACTTTCTGGGCTCAATCTCTTTGTAAATCTTAAGAATGGAGGTGCTATTGTGACAATTTCATTTAGGTCACAACAAGTCTCAATAGTTAGTTTTATAGCAAAATAGTCTTTTTGATTATTTCTGTTACTTTCGAAGATTTTACCTAATTCTAGTATATAGTTTGCGTCCGGATTTAATGCTCTAGAACTAAATCATTTCTTGGTGGCAGAATTAATAAGATCTTGCTGTAAAACTGTTTGAGATACGTATTCTATCACCTTGGTATAAGTAAGAACTAATATTTCATAATTCGTACTAGAAAGGGAAGAATTATATAATTTTAACAATTCATGTACGCCTTTACCTCGTAACAATGGTCTGAGCCTTGTTGTATCTACTTTGAACTCGGGTTCGTCCTCTAAAGTAAGATAGGATAGCCTTGGAGACAATTGTATACTAATATCTAATGTTGATTTTAGCTCAAATAAATAAGCATCAACTAGCTTTCAATTAGATTAACATCTATCGTATCCTCGGCAGAAATTTCTATAAAGAAATCATAATCGTCCACTGGAGGTAAATGCTTGTCAAAGAGATCATCAATTATTAATTTTATTCCATAACTTGTTAAGCCATTTACAATATTTATTGAGTACTCCTGTTCATCTATTGACTCTTTAATAGTAGGAATATCAAGATCAAAGTTATGCATCAATTCTTGTATTTGGTTATCAATGCAAAATAAAGCTACTTTTTTACCAATTAATTTGTTTTCATCAAATTCAACGACTTTCGTAGCATCATACACTACTTCAAGTAAATCACTGATTGTATGATTCGCATCATAATAGGAATGGGGAAACCAAGCAGGTAACACATAATTTTCATCGATAATTAAATCTTCTTCATTATCTGCATTCTCGACTTCATCATCATAATCGTCAGATAGATACTCGAAGTCATAATCGATTCCGTATTTTTCGAAAAATTTTAATAGCTCAATTACCTCTTGTTTAAATTCCTCGGAAACAAATCTAACAGCCATTCTCTTGCCTCCTATTAATACAAATCTACGATACTAAATTAGACTTGAATAAACAATTATAGCCTCTATTCTGTATAATATCATTTTTTTCAACAAAACTAACCGTTACTTGTATTGTATTCCTTTACAATCTCTTTTTCATAAATAACCAGATTTACCACAGAGTGTTATTCAAGAATCCACCTTTATTATCTCTGTAAACTTACTAGCGAAGTAGCTTTAAAGTCCTTTCAAAATCTTATTAATAATAACCTCACAATTCGGGCGGCAGCACAACAGCATCCAGGACAGCCAACAACGCTATCCAGGATGCTGTAAGTGTCGCTTCGGTATTAAATGCCCCGATAACAACCAGCTGTACGCATAGCTACACCTGGTAAGTTCCTGTTCCATTTACCTTACGGCCATACCGAACGAGCCGAAAATCCTTAAAAGAATAAAGACAAAAATCTAAGAGCAAAAAAGGAAAGCCGGTTCCCACCGGCTTTTTATTTGTTTTCTCCTTTTCGCCCATTTGCATTCCGAATCGTATCATCACGCAGCGTTTCTAAGCTTCCAATCGGTCGGGACCCCGAACCCAACCGATTCCAAGCTAAGAAACGAGTCAATCGGTCAAGGGGCAAAAAACTTTTTCTAAAGGCGCTTCGCAACGAAAAACTTTTTGTGCTACTCCCTTGACCCATTGCCTATACTCATGATTCGTTCTACATGCCAATCGGGAAAAATGATCCCCTTTGGGAACTCCTGCTATTCGGAATGCAAATAGAAGGAGAAAAAAATAAAAAAAAGAGAAAAAAGCATTCAAAAAACAACAAATTTTTGTTATTAATACCAGCAACGCCTACATCCGCCGTCCTCAAAACATGATCAACGATTGTTTGGGTATCTTCTCCATAACCAGCTTCAATATCAGCTGAAACGGGAACCTTCACATTCTGTGCGATATTTTTGATGATCTCTAAATGTCTGTTAAAATCGATTAATTCTCCATCCGCATATCCTAGTGAGTTCGCAATCCCCCAGCTGGTCGTACCAATTGCTTTGAAGCCTACTTTTTCAAGTGTTAAGGCAGAGAGTAAATCCCAAGCGTTCCCAAGAAATAATAGTTCCCCTGAAAAGTGCAGTTCATTGAATGTTTGAATCTTGTTCATTTTAATTCCTCCTCATTTGTAATGATCACATTCTAACAAGTAATCGACCTCCATTTCGCCCTCATTCTTGCTCTTATGGTCTGTATTTTAGACAACAAAAAAAGTGAAGCCATTTTATGCTTCACCTTAACGCTTTCCTATCATTATGTTAGTAGTCCAACTGATTATAATAGATCAGCTAAAAATGACTGTATGGATGCTGGCAAGAGCTGAAAAAATAATCCTTCATATTTAATATCAAGCAGACCAGCGATGAAAAAGATAATGATGGTAGAAAATAATATTGTCATCTTGTTTTTCTTAATGAACGACTTCAAAATGTTCCCCCCAATGCTGTACGAACCTGCTTGGATTCAGGCAGTTTTATTTTTAAGGAGCTTCTCAGCTTCCTTTATACTATCGATTAACCAAATGGGCGTCTTCGGATGATTACCGATTTCCTCTGCTGTCATCCAATAGACAGCATTCACTTCTTCTGGACTCTTAGCAAAAGGCTCACCCTCTTCCAACTCACATAAGTAAACAATATCAATGACTTCACTGCCATCGTCTAATTTGAAAGAGGTATTTCTGACATATTCCATCTTTTCTTGTACCATCACTCCAACCTCTTCAAATAATTCGCGTCTTAACGTTCTTTCTAAAATATCTTTAGAATCACCCTCATTTTCAACTGTTCCTCCCACTAGAGAAAGCAGACCGCCTGCATGTCCTTCTTTCAAACTTCGTTCAATAACCAGCCACTTGTTTTCCTTATAAACGGCTCCTTCGACATTAACATAAAACATTTAAAGCCCCCCTTATATTGTTTATTAAATATTTCGCTTCAGAGTAGAGAATTGCTGCTAAGCATCCATCAGTTATTTTAACAACATTCGGATGCTCCCTCGATATTTAAGGTTTATGTAAGGTTTAGATTAAAACGATGTAAGGTTGGACCAATATACTCTGAATTGTAGTCATTAAAGGAGGACTTTTCAATGAAAACTATCTTACGTGCAAAAAACGTTCAAAAAGTATACGGTTCGAAGGGAAATCAATATAAAGCATTGGAAGATATAGATTTAGAAATAAAAGAAGGAGAATTTATCGGCATTATGGGGCCTTCGGGTGCTGGTAAATCCACATTACTCAATATATTATCGACCATTGATACGCCAACTTCAGGAGAAATTATTATTGCCGATCAAAATATTGTCACTATGAAGGAAGAGCAATTATCAGATTTTCGCCGTAACAACCTCGGCTTTATTTTTCAAGATTATAATCTGCTTGATACCTTAACGGTGAAGGAAAACATCTTACTGCCACTGGCATTATCAAAAGTGCCGGCAAAAGAAATAGAAAACCGAGTCGAGAAAATCGCAGATACGTTTGGAATTCAAGGAATACTTGATAAATATCCCTATCATATCTCTGGGGGCCAGAAGCAAAGAACAGCTGCTTCGAGGGCGATGGTGACGAAACCGAGCCTTATATTGGCGGACGAGCCTACAGGAGCCTTGGATTCAAAATCCGCAGCTGATTTACTAGAAAGCTTAACAGCACTTAATGAGCAGAATCACTCAACGATTATGATGGTCACACATGATGCCTTTGCAGCAAGCTTCTGTAAACGAATTTTATTTATTAAAGATGGCGGAATCTACGCGGAAATTCAAAAAATGCAAAATTCCCGTCAGGAATTCTTTCAAAAAATACTAGATGTCCTTGCTTCACTTGGGGGTGGACATTAAATGACGTTATTTAGCATCGCCAGGAAAAATATCCGAAAAAACTTTACCAACTATTTTTTATATATCGGATCAATGATTTTTAGTATTGTTATTTACTTTACCTTTGTTTCTTTAAAATATGATCAAGCAATACAGGAAACAACTGATTCGTCCACCAAAATTAGCTCCGTCTTTAATGGTGCATCTGTTGTGCTCATGATTTTTGTAGCTGTATTTATCTGGTATTCCAATTCTTTTTTTACAAAGAAACGCAAAAAAGAAGTCGGACTCTACTCTTTGCTAGGCGTTCGTAAAAAGCAAATCGGCCGGATGTTATTTTATGAAAACTTTATTATGGGGATTATCGCTCTATTGATTGGGATTATCCTTGGTTCCATTTTGTCAAAGTTTTTTGTCACCATTTTGATGAAGGTCATGGGGTATGATGCACTTGGAAATTTTGCTATTTCCCCGCAAGCAATCGTAAATACCATTATCGTATTCACGGTAATGACGGCGATTACTTCGATACACGGATATCGCTTAATTTACCGCTTTAAGTTAATTGAGTTATTCAAAGCGGAGCAGGAAGGGGAAAAAGAACCAAAGGCTTCTGTCATCACCGCGATGATCTCCGTTCTGTTAGTTGGAGTGGGATACTGGCTTGCACTGCAAAATATGCTGGAGTCAGAAGTGTGGAGAAAAATAGGCTTTTTGATAACCCCGCTCGTCATCTTAGTCACAGTAATTCTTGGAACATATTTATTATTTAGTACATTAACGGTTTATTTATTAAAGCTATTAAGAAAAAATAAACCTCATTTTTGGAATGGAATCAATTTAATCAGCACATCCCAGCTTCTCTACCGAATAAAGGGTAATGCACGTACATTAACCATTATTGCTGTACTAAGTGCAACTACATTAACTGCGGTTGGAGCGGCATATAGTTTTTACTATAACAACAGAAGTAATGCTGACCTAGCAAATCCTAATAGCCTAATGTTTATAGCAAAAGACAAAAATGTATCTAAACAGATCAAAGAGCGGATATCAAGGGACAAAGTGCATAAAATTGTCTATCACTTGACCGTCCCAACAATGATGATGGATGCCGATATTACAAATCTTCATAGCAAGATTTATCCAGATGAAATGGAATACAGCATTATCGACAATAAAACCTTTAACCAATTAGCTAAATCGCAGAATAGAGATGAATCTCTATCATTAAGCGGAAATGAAGCAGCCGTACTAGAAGCCGGCTATTCCAAAGATTTTTCACCGAAGTATGTTGGGGCAACGATTTCGTTAAAAGCAAATGACAGCAGCGAGAATATTACCTTTAAAGAATTGAAGAAATATAATGTCCTCAATCTCCAAACAGCTGGTATGACAGTTGTTATTAGTGATGAGTTATTTTCCAAGCTTGCAAGCAGAACAGACCTTGTAAACATGGAAGCTTACAAACTGAAAAATGAAGAGGATGCAAAAACAGTTACGAAAGAGATTCAATCCTTGTTGCCGGAGGAAGCAAATTTCTCAAGCTTTTATTCCGATTATGCTCGAGGAATGGAGGCATCAGGTTTACTCATTTTTATTGGCGGCTTTTTAGGATTAGTATTCCTAGCTGCTACAGGAAGCATTATTTATTTTAAACAGCTGACAGAGGCGACTATGGATAAAGACCGTTATGTGATCTTATACAAAATTGGTGTGAATAAGAAGGAAGTAAAAAAATCCATTTCAAAACAGATCTTATTTATTTTTGCCTTGCCATTACTAGCTGGTGTTTCCCACTCAATAGTGGCCTTAACTGCGTTATCTAAATTAATGCAAACAAATTTGATGACTCCTGTTCTCATCTGTATAGGCGTTTATGTTTGTATTTACATTGCTTATTACTTTTTAACAGTAAGGAACTACTACAAAATAATTATCAAATAGAAAAGAGGAGAAAATAATGAAAAAATTTATAGGATTGATTGCAGCTATCGCAGTGATTCTAGTTGGCGGATTGGTTATTCTTCAAAATGTAAACTTTAATAGGCTGGGAGCAGAACAATATTATACTCAAATTATTGGTCAAGGAAAGATGCTGGAAGGTAAAGATGATAGTGGGGGAAAGTATGTAAGCTATGAATATAAACTTCCGGCATATGACAAGGATGGCCGACAAAAGACATTGACCTTTACTGCTCAAAAACAGCTTCGTGAAAATGCGTATTTATCTTTATTTGTAAAAGATAGTAAGGGGGTTACCTCCTATCAGGAAATGAAAAAGGAAGAACTTCCTAAAAAAGCAAGTGAGAAGTTATCGAAGTAATAATGAAGGAATCCTTTTGAAAGGGGATTCCTTTTTACTATAATGTAATAGGAAAGCAAGGAGGTAAGTATTTTGTCAACGAACAAGAAGGTTTTAATTATAGATGATGAAGAAGATATTTTACGGCTGATCAAAACGGTGTTAAAAAAGGAAGGAATCGATCATGTGGTAACTGCAGCTACTGCTAAAGATGGGTTTAATCAATTTCAAACCTATCATCCAGACATTGTGCTGCTAGATATTATGCTGCCGGATGGGGAAGGCTATGATGTCTGCAAACAAATCAGAAATATTTCCAAGGTGCCTATTTTATTTTTATCAGCAAAAAACGAGGAGATTGATAAGATATTGGGCTTTGCGATCGGCGGCGATGATTACATTACGAAGCCATTTAGCCCCAAAGAGGTTGCTTATCGGGTAAAAGCGCATTTGCGCCGGGCAGAATACATGCAGGCTGAACCGCAGAAAGAGACAAAATTCAAAGCGGGCCCGTTTGAATTAAACGAGGAAAAGGCACAGCTGACAAAGAATGGGCAAGTGATTGAATTGAAGCCAAAGGAACTTGGGTTAATGAAGGTATTCCTTCAAAACAAGAACAAGGTAATCAGTAAAGAACAGCTCTACGACACTGTCTGGGGGGAAGACTTCTTCGGCATGGATAATACAGTCATGGTTCATATCCGTAGACTTCGGGAAAGAATTGAGGACCAGCCTTCTCATCCTCAATATCTAGTGACGGTAAAAGGCTTAGGGTATAAGCTGATTATAGAGGATGAATAGGGATGAAGTGGAGGCTAACGGGAAGGTATTTATTTTCTGTTGTATTGGTTGTTGTTCTGATTATTTTCATCAATCTTATCATTGGGTTAGCGCTGCTTACGGCACAAATTGCTTTCGATGTTCCAATTTTTCAAAACCGAGAAATATCTCCGGAACAATTCACGAGAAATTTTCAACAAGAAATTATCACATTGAATCATGATGTAGCCATTTCTGAAAAAGGACAAAACAAGTTAGTGAAAAAGGATGCCTGGATTCAAATTTTAGATGAAAACGGCAAAGAGGTTTACAGCCTGGGAGCACCTGCAAATAGGAAGAAAAAATATACCCCAGCAGATATGATTCAAATGTATAAATATAAAGAAGTAAACGCAACTACGGTCGTTTATGTTGGGGAAAAGGAACAAAATGGCCGTCAGTTCAGCTATTTGATTGGAATTGAAAATTGGAATTTAGGTCGGCAAGTTATCTCCTATAATAATCAGGATATTTTTAGAGTCATTAAAATAGGCATGGTTATTTTACTAATAGATATCTTAATCGCGCTATGGATTGGCTACCTTTTTAGCAAAAGGCTTACCCAGCCATTACATACGCTAATTGACGGCATTAAAAAATTGGCCAATCATGAATTCAATCACCATACTGAATCAAGAGGTTTATATAAAAATGTATTCTATAATTTAAATCATTTAGCTGACCAATTAAAGATCAGCGAAAGAGAAAGAAAAAAGTTAGATTTAATGAAGGAGGAATGGATTGCCAACATTTCTCACGACATCAAAACTCCGCTGTCCTCGATTCAAGGATATGCAGAAATGATCAAAGATCCGGAGTATGACTTTTCTTCGGAAGAAATAAGGGAATATGCAGGAATTATTGAAGCTAAGTCTCTCTATATCAAAGAAGTAATGGAAGATCTAAATTTATCAACTAGATTAAAAAATAAAGAACTATCGTTAAATAAAAAAGAGGTAAATATTGTTGCTTTGTTGCGGAAGATTGTGATTGATCTATTGAATGATCCGAAATATACCGACCGAAATATCCAGTTCCATGTAAACGAGGAGAACATAATGGCAGAAGTGGATGAAATTCTTTTCCGGCGGGCAATCAATAATTTGATTCTCAATGCGATTGTTCATAACAATGATCAAGTAAAGGTAGAAGTAAGCATTGAAAGGAAAGAACATACACATATTTTGATTAAAGATGATGGGAAGGGGATTAATGAGAAGGAACTTGAAAGGATTTTTGACCGGTATTATCGAGGCACAAATACTGGGGCTGCTCATAAAGGATCAGGGCTTGGAATGGCCATAGCACATGACATTATAAAAGCCCATGACGGTCAAATTACCATTCATAGTGAAATTGGCTGCGGAACAGCCATTGAGATTCAAACTTAAATTAAATAAATAGGGGAGTGAAATATGGACAATAACGTTTTTGAACAGATGGCAAAAAGATATGATACAGAAGATAGAATGGAACTAGCTCAAGTTATAGTCAAAGCTGTAAGAGAAGAATTGCAAAATTGCAAATCAAAATCTTTAATAGACTATGGGAGCGGCACGGGTCTAATTAGTTTAGAATTATCAGATTTAGTTGATTCTGTTTTGATGGTGGATTCATCAAAGCAAATGTTGGAGGTTGCGAAAGCTAAAATTTCTCACAAAGGAATTACTAACTCAAAAGTGCTTTATTCAGATTTTATTCAAGAAACGCCTGAACTTAAGGCAGACATAGTATTAATGTCACTAGTTCTTCTTCATATTCCGGATACTAAAAAAATCTTGCAAGAATTGTTCAACATTTTAAATATTGGCGGCAAGCTAATTATTATTGATTTTGATAAAAACGATAAAATAAATCATCCGAAAGTTCATAACGGTTTTTCACATGAAGAACTGAAAAAAAGACTATCAGAAGCTGGATTTAAATCAATAGAAATTAAGACATTCTATCAAGGAAATCGTATTTTTATGAATCAAGATGCCTCAATGTTTATATCCAGTAGTATAAAGTGATTTCTTATTTTTTATTTCTTAGTGCGTAGAATCTCTAAATAGAACCATTCACATATGTAAGACCTCGTTCTAAAATAAGAACGGGGTTATTTTTATAACAAGTTAATCCTATCTTTTGCCACAATTTTTAACATAAAATGACGCGGAATGATGATAGACTTTATTCAAGCTCCCACTTATATTTAATCATATAGGAGTTGAAGATATGATTGGTATGAATATTCGTGTGTTGCGTAAGAAAAATAAAATGAGCCAGGAACAATTAGCTGAGCGGGTAAATGTTTCTCGTCAGACTGTTGCAAAGTGGGAGAATGAAGAGGCGTTGCCTGATATTCATAAATGTAAAATGTTAGCCGAACTCTTTCAAGTAACATTGGATCAATTATCCGGCAGTATGAGTGAAGAAGAGGTAGAGCATCTTGGTCCGAAAGGGAAACAGTTTTTCGGTGTTGTGAAGGTAGGCGAGCGCGGGCAGATCGTTATTCCAAAGCAAGCGCGGGATATGTATCAGATTCATGCTGGCGATAAGCTTGTTGTTTTAGGGGAAGACGCAACAAAAGGAATAGCTATCTTAAAAACAGATAGTTTCCTGGAGTTTGCAGATTTGATCCGTAAGGCAGAAGCAGCGGAGGATGAATAGGAATGATTAAAATTGTATTCTTTTCGATCCCTGCACACGGGCATACGAATCCGACCTTACCGGTAGTAGCTGAGCTTGTAAATAGAGGGCATGATGTTTGGTACTACTCTTTTTTAGAGTTTAAAGGAAAAATTGAAGGTCTCGGTGCCAAGTTTATTCCCTGTGATGAATTCCTCCCCCCGATTTCACAAGAGGAATTGGATCGCAAAGCTGGAAAAGATTTTGCGGCATTGATTGAAATGATTGTCGATACGACCATTGCTTTAGATGAAAAAGTATGTACGGAATTAAGAGATATTCAGCCGGATTGCATTGTATCGGATTCTTTATGCTTTTGGGGGAAGTTGTTTGCTAAGAAATTAGGAATCCCCTACATTTGTTCAACAACTACCTTTGCATTTAATCGCCATACAGCCAAGCTGATGAAACGCAGTATAAAGGAAATATTGGGCATGATAACTGGAATGCCAAGAATTAATAAGAAGTTAGAGCTGCTGCGGTCCCACGGGTATGAAGTAGAGAACTTTATTTCGATTATTCAAAATGACAATGAAACAGACACCATTGTTTATACATCAAAAAAATTCCAGCCGATGGCCGAAACATTTTCCGACAGATATTCCTTCGTCGGCCCTTCCATCCGGCAGTCTTCTGAGGCATTCGAAGGAAGGGAAGGCAGGAAGTTCATCTATATTTCATTAGGAACGGTACTTAATCAAAATAAGGACTTTTACCAAAATTGCATCCATGCATTTGCGGACAATAGGTATGATATTCTAATGTCGGTTGGTGACAAAACGGAGATTGATTCTCTTGGCCGTCTACCAGACAATTTTACCGTTCAAAACAGAGTAGACCAGCTAGGAATATTACAGAAGGCAGATGTATTTATTACACATTGCGGAATGAATAGTGTGAATGAAAGTCTGTATTATGGCGTTCCAATGGTATTATTTCCGTTGCATAGCGAGCAAAGGGCAGTGGCTGAACGTGTCGCTGAACTTGGTGCGGGTATAAAATTAAAAGGAAAACAGCCAAAGCATCTGGAGAAAGCTGTATCAGCAGTACTGGCCAATGGAACCTATTTAGAAAACGCCCGAGATCTCTCTGAAGACTTCAGGAATGCCGGTGGAGCTGTAGAGGCAGCTAATGTTATATTGGATAAGATAAAATGAAAAAACGAGCACATGATTCCAATCATTTTGATGAGATCATGTGTTATTTTTTAATTTAATGGAATCTGTTATATTTTATTTGATAATTCTGTCTATAATTAAAAATACAAGTATCATTGTATGATATACTTTTAAAAAAGTTTTACGAGGAGCGATTGGGCTTGAGCATTCATTTTGAAGTGAAAAGAACGACGAAGGTATCCAAACAAACAGCCTATACAGGTCTGCTTGATCTTGATTCGGCAAAACGCTGGATGCAAGGATTAGTAAGAATAGAGCGATTAGATGAGGGGCCAATGCAGGCAGGAAGTCAGTGGATGGAAACGAGAAAGATGTTTGGAAAAGAAGCTACTGAACATTTTGAGGTAGTTGAACTTACGGAACCCAAGAAAATTGTGCTCCGCTGTGATGGAACGAAAGGAACAACAGGAAAAGGAGAATTTGTGTTCACATACATAATCGCTTCAGAGGATGATCATACAGTGATTACTCTGAATGGAGAAATAAGGGGACTTACCGGTTTGACGAAAATTTTTGGAAAAATGATGGCTGGAACCTTTAAAAAAGCATGTGCGAAAGATTTGGACGGGCTAATAAGCTATATGGAAAATGAGTGAATATTTTCTAAAACCTCGGCTGCAAAATGAATAACTTTTCCAATGTTTTGCAATAATGAAAAAGGTGTTCTGCTTATACAGGTTGAATATATAAGAGAAATTATTTTCAGAAAAACTAGGAGGTAAACATGGGAAGATTAATTCATTTCGAAATTCATGTGGATGATATGGAACGGGCGAAGAAGTTTTATGGGGATGTATTTGGCTGGACCTTTGAAGATTGGAGCGACTATGCGGGAATGCCATATTTCGGAGCTGTAACTGGCGATGCAAGTGAGCTTGGAATTAATGGCGCATTGATGCAGCGTCAAAGCCCACCCCCGGAGCCTGGTCAAGCGATGAATGGCTATGCTTGTACAATGGGAGTAGAAGATTACGATGCGATTGAAGCGAAAATCATGAGCAGCGGAGGCACGGTGGCACTGCCAAAACATGCGCTGCCTGGGATGGCTTGGCAGGGATACTATATGGATACAGAAGGAAATGTATTTGGAATTCATCAGCCAGATGAGAACGCTAAGTAGGATTAGCCAGCTATCTTTAAATAATGGGGTGCTTTTCATTTAATAGGAAAAGTGCCTTTTTAAATTTTCAAAAATGTATAATCTAAGTGAAAATATTCATATTATGAGAGGTTGAATCAAATGACTTATGAAGAAATTATGCAGAAACTTGAAGAATTAGGCTCTGAGCAAACGAAGCAAATTTATAAAAATCATGGGGTGAGGGAGCCACATTTTGGCGTGAAAATAGGGGATATGAAGAAATTGGTCAAATTTGTAAAAAAGGATCATGAATTAGCATTAAAGTTATATGATTCTGATAATCATGATGCAATGTATTTGGCAGGTGTCGGTTAATCCAAAGATTATCTCTAAGGAGACTTTACAGGATTGGGCAAAGAAAGCCTACTGGTATTTGGCTGCGGAATATACAGTTGCGCAAGTGGCGGCAGAAAGCGACTATGCCCTCGAATTAGCGAGGGAATGGATGAAATCTGAGGAAGAGATGATAGCGGTTTGTGGCTGGAGTACATATGCTAACTACCTATCCATTACCCCTGATGAAAAATTGGATATACCTGAAATAAGAATGCTGCTAAATCAAGTGAAAAGTACGATACATAATGAGCGTAATCGGGTCCGATATGTGATGAACGGCTTTGTTATATCTGTCGGCACCTATGTGGCTGAATTAAAGGAGGAAGCAAAGCAAGTCGCAGAATATATCGGCAAGGTGCATGTTGATGTTGGAAATACCGCTTGTAAGGTCCCACTCGCTTCAGATTATATTAAGAAAGTAGAAGAGAAGAATAGAATAGGTATGAAGCGGAAAACATGTATTTGTTGATATCTCCCTAAGTGAACGTAGTAATAATACACATAAAGAATGGTTAAAAGTAAACTCCGTGCAATCTTTTTTTCTGTTTTTGGAAAGTTTGTTAGAGGTAGTTCCATGTTATTCCTATTCGAATAGCCGTGGAATTCGGACGAGCACAGGCGATTTTAAGCAAGCCTAGTCTGAATAGCCCGCGAGTTCGGACAAGTCCAGGTAATTTTGAGCAATGCTTGTCCGAATAGCCGTCCAGTTCGGACAAGCATAGTTGATTTTCAGCAAACTTTGTCCGAATAATGCTCGAGTTCGGACAAGTCCAGTCGATTTACAGCAATCATAGTCTGAATAGCCCTCAAGTTTCGGACAAGCCCAGGTGATTTTGAGCAATCATAGTCCGAATAGCCGTCGGGTTCGGACAAGCCCAGGTGATTTTGAGCAATCATAGTCCGAATAGCCGTCGGGTTCGGACAAGCCCAGTTGATTTTGAGCAATCCTAGTCCGAACAATGCTCGAGTTCGGACAAGCCCAGTCGATTTTCAGTAAGCCCTATCCGAATAAAACCATCATATATCTAAAAAAATTTACATTATAGGTAATTCTTCTGTCAAATTCATATCACAGCAAATTTCATCTACCGCACATTAAATAATTCCATCCTTTCAAATTTAAACAACGAAAAAATGCACATCACCCCTTGCTAAAACAATAAAAAAACACATGATATTTCATATAAGAAATATCGTGTGTTTCTCTTTTTCCATTTAAATAAAGTAACCCGTTATTATAAAAACCGAAATTTAGTTTTAGGATTTTATTAGAATGCTGCTGTCCAGCCGCCGTCAGCGGTAATAACAGTACCATTTACGAAGCTTGAATCATCAGAAGCTAAGAAAAGCGCGACTTGTGCGATTTCTTCAGGCTGTCCGATTCTTGGCATTACTCCCTGTACTGCTTTCGTACGCTCCATGCCGAATTGATTAAAGTTCTGCATCGAAGAAGCGATATTCGTTGCTACACCGCCGGGGGCAATGGCATTACAGCGGATGCCTTTATTTGCATACATATAACCGGTATTTTTCGTAAGACCAATGACTGCATGCTTGGATGCTCCATATGTTGCACCTGCATGAGCTCCATTTAATCCTCCAGTTGAAGCGGTATTAATGATCACTCCACTTTCTTTTTCTAAGAAGATTGGGAGTGCTTTACGCATTGCTCTCATAACACCTTTTGTATTTATATCAAAAATTAAGTCCCAGCGCTCATCAAGGATATCAGCAACTGGTTCAAAACCATCCATTATCCCAGCATTATTTACTAAAATATCCAATGTTCCGTATTCGCTAACAGCTGTGTCAATCATATGATCAATGTCCACTTGTTTTGCCACATTGACTTGAACTGCCTTGGCAGTTCCGCCTTTTTCTGTAATCCCTTTAACGACTGCTTCAGCACCTTCCAGATTAAGGTCGGAAACGATTACTTTTGCCCCTTCACTCGCATATAATTCTGCAATGGCTTTTCCCATACCTGAAGCTGCACCTGTTACGATTGCTACTTTGTCTTTTAATTTCATCCCATATCCCTCCACTATTTCAAATAATATATATTGAACATGTGTGCAATAAAAATTATACTAGAGAAGGTTAAGCAGTACAATCGACAGAAAATCTGAGTAGTGTTGAGTAATAGACGCTTATTTCAATTAGTGTTCAATATGGGGTGAAAAAATTGAAGCAGGACCTTCGAATAATTAAGACTAAAGATAGTTTACGCCATGCGTTATTGGCATTATTGAAACAGAAACCATTAGAAACGATCACAATCGCTGAATTGTGCCGGGAAGCTACGATTAACCGCGGAACGTTTTATTTGCACTATAAAGAGGTCCATGAAGTGTTTCGTGAATACTTAGAGGTTATTGTCGAAGATTTAAAGCAATCTTACGAAGAACCTTATTATAAAACGAATTATCATATCCAGAATCTTGAAGCAGATATGATTAAAATATTTCATCATGTGAAGAAATATAAAGACTTTTATCAAATAATATTTGATGAGCGCATTCCGATGATGTATTATTATCTTCTATTTGATACGGTCCGTTCATTTATGAAGGAATCGATAGAAGAACATTTCGAATTAGATCACAGCATCCAGCTAGATTATCTCATTAGTTATCAGACCAATGCGATCCTTGGCATCTTAATTGAATGGCACCGTCATGGATACGAAACATCGATCCAAGAGCTGAATCAGCACCTTATCACCATCTTGTCGATCAATAGCCCCGTCCGTAAAATGCAGTAAACCACTTTTATATATTGGAGGATCATATGGAGTTTATTAGTGAATGGCTGTCAGAATATGATTTGAATCCTACGGTAGTTAAGTATCTTTCAACTATTATTATGATTCTTTTTATCGCGATTATCTGTATTGCCGCGAATTTTATCACAAAAAAGATCGTCATTAGAATCATCACGCACATCGTAAGAAATAACAAATACCAATGGGACAATATCCTTTTGGATCGAAAGGTTTTTCATAAATTATCCCATATTGTTCCAGCGATGATTATTTACTACTTTTCTTCTACCTTTCAGTACTTTCAGCATTTGATAGAAAAGGGTGCAATTACGTATTTAATCATTGTGGGACTAATGATTATGAATAGCTTATTAAATGCGATTACTGATATTTATCAAACCTATGAAATATCTAAGACAAGACCGATAAAGGGATATATTCAGGTTGTTAAAATTATCGTCATTACACTTGGGATTATTGTGATTATTGCGAACATGCTGGGGGAAAGTCCGATTATCCTTTTAAGTGGGATTGGGGCTCTCTCAGCTGTACTCATGCTAGTTTTTAAAGATTCGTTATTAGGTCTTGTTGCTGGGATCCAGCTGTCATCTAATGATATGGTACGGGTTGGGGACTGGATTCAAATGCCGAAATATGGAGCAGATGGCGATGTGATTGATATTTCCTTAAATACCGTACAGGTGCAAAATTGGGATAAGACGATTACGATGATTCCAAGCTATGCTTTAATCTCTGATTCTTTTATCAATTGGAGGGGGATGCAAACCTCTGGTGGACGCAGAATTAAGCGCTCTTTATTTATCGACAAAAATAGTATTGCATTTTGTACTGACGAGATGATTGAAAAGTTTAAAAGCATCCACTATCTTTCGGACTATATGATCAATAGAGAACATGAAATTGTTGAGCACAATACGAAGAACGGAATTAACCGAAGCAATCCAGTGAATGGAAGGGCTCTTACGAATATAGGTGTTTTTCGCGTGTATATTAACCATTACCTGCAAAAACATTCGGGGATCAATCAAGACATGACTTTAATGGTTAGACAGCTTGCTCCAACAGAACACGGGCTGCCATTAGAAATATATGCTTTTTCAAATGATGTCAGATGGGCAATATACGAATCCGTTCAGGCTGATATCTTCGATCATCTCTTTGCAGTTGCACCAGAATTTGGGCTTCGTTTATTCCAGAATCCATCTGGGAATGATTTAAGAACAATGATGGATGAACCAAGACGGGATGGAGAAAGAGCACATTGAAAAAATGATTTAAAATCGTAAAAACACTCATGGATCTTGTATTTGTGGGTGTTCTTTTTGTTTGTGAAAAGATCAGAAATGTTCATGAAAAATACGAAATCCCTACTTGGTATTAAAGTTGGTAAAATATCAAGTATTACTATTTTTTTGTCTGAACAGTATAATCAGGAATGGGAGATGAGACAAATGAATAAAAAAGACATTGCTAACGTCCGAAAACAATTTAAATTAAACAATCGATATATGAATATTCGAGAAATATTTAATGTGTATATAAAGAAAGAATCAGGAGAGATTTACCATCAAGTCAGCCAGCCGTTTCAAATGCTGGAGCAGGAAGCGCAGGAATTATTTTTAACCAACTTTAAAAAGGTTTTGACAGGGAGTCTTGACGCGAAGCTGTTTGAATTGAAATTTAGAAGAGATGTGGAAGATAGTACGCAAATGATTCTCTACAATGGATTGCGGGCAGATTCGGAAGAATGGATGGAAAGTATGCTGAGAATCGTCCAGAAAATGTTTGCTCATGCTGTTTATGAATTTGACACAGTCGTCACGTTTATTCGGGGAGAATATCAAAAGGCGACAAGAAAACGTGATCTGGAATCCGAAGAAGGCGGAGATGATGAGGTATATTCCAATGAATTTACCCTCTGCTCGCTCAATAAAACTGATCAGCCGAAAAAAGCACTGCTGTTTGATTATATCGAGAAGGAATTTAAATCAAATAACGCAGTCGACCCGATTATCAATTTGACTGCTCCGTTAACAGGCTTTATGTTTCCTGCCTTTAATGATAATGCGGCTGACGTCAATCATATTCTCTATTATGGCGGAAAAGCGAATCAGCCAGATACGATGTTTATCGAAGAAGTCCTCCATTGTGAAGACATTATCACAGCAATAGAAGAGAAGGATAGCTTTGAACAAATTGTAAAACTGGTAGCAGGGGAAGAAGTCGCTACCAATGTCATTTCTAATGTGTATGAAGAGATTGATAAGATGGTACAGGAGAGTATAGAAAATGAAGAAAGTGAACCTCCTAAACTCGATTCTCGTGACATTGAACGCATCTTAGAGGTAAGCGGTGTGGAAGATGTCGATACCGCCAAAGTTGAACATGCCTTCAAAAGTGTCGTCTATGATGTCAATCATGAAATCAAAGCGAGCAGTGTTATCCCGAAATCAATTAAGATCAACACAAAGATTGCCGACGTATCCATCCACCCGAAAGAACTGAAAAATGTAAAATACATTACCTATGAAGGAAAAAGATGTCTGCTATTAGAAGTGGATGAAGATGTTGTCGTTGAAGGCTTCCGCTTGCCCAACATGTCTAATCATCAATAAAATGGAAAAAGAGATAGCCATTCACTGAAATGGCTATCTCCTTTTCTTGTATCAGTCTGATTTAAAGAACAAATCTAGTATTAACCCCCGCATTGAAATGACCCAGACCGATATTAGCTTGCCGATGCTAATGATTGTTTTTACGAAACCAATTTTTCCTTTTATCGGTAAAAACGGGCTCTAACTTTAGTTTGTGTGACCGTTTATTCCAATAAATGTAACATCTGGTCTATATTAATCATATGTGAATCTGAAATTTCCAATAAATGTAATATTTGGTCTCTAAAAGTCATATAGGAACCCGATTTTTCCAATAAATGTAACATCTGATCTCTATTAATCATATATGAACCCGTTCATTCTAATAAATGTAATATCCAGTCTCTATTAATCACATACGAACCCGAAATTACCAACAAATGTAACATCCGGTCTCTATAAGTTTTCAATAAATATTTTAATGTTTTTTCACCTGATTGTATGTTAAAATGCCAAGGTTATATATTAAAGAAAGGAAACGGAATAAATGAATAAACAAACAACTCAGACGAAGTTACTGAAGGAATACATTTTTATTGTTATTGGTTCGATTTTAGTTGGTTTATCTTATAATATATTTCTATTGCCAGCGAGACTTGCGGCGGGTGGTGTGTCAGGAATTAGTACAATTCTGTATGAGCTTTATCAGTTTAATCCCGCTTACGTTCAATGGTTGATTAATATTCCGCTGTTTTTTGCTGGACTCATCCTCCTTGGGAAGGATTTTAGCATTAAAACATTAGTAGGGACCTTTTTTGTTCCGTTTACGATATGGGTTAGTGCCGATATTCCTTTTACCATTGATAATCCGCTTCTAGCTGCGATTTATGGAGGAATCCTCTTAGGGGTTGGACTTGGAATTGTTTATCGTGGAAAAGGCTCTACAGGAGGCCTGGCAACGGTCGCACAGATTGTTAAAAAGTATACGGGATTCTCCAGCGGCTATTCCCAATTAATTGTTGATGGATTTGTTGTCGTAGCTTCTGCATTGGTGTTTAATTTAGAACTAGCTTTATATGCAATGATGGCGATTTATGTGACTAGCAAAGTGATTGACTTTGTGCAGCTGCAAACCTCTCCGTCAAAGCTTGTGCTTATTATTACTGAGCAGGAAGAGCAGATCCAAACGATTATTAAAGATGAAATTGATCGGGGACTAACGAAGATACGCTCGATTGGAGGCTTCTCCAATAAGGAAAAAACACTGATCCTTTGTGTGGTTGAGCAGGAGGAAGCGATTTATTTAAAAAAGGTGCTGCAGGAGCAAGAGCCTACCTCATTTGTTGTCTTTCTTAACGCTTCCGAAATTCTTGGACGAGGGTTTTCCTTATCAAAAAGTAATGGGTAATTTCGAGTATAAAAAAGCTGACACTCATTGTGTCAGCTTTTATCATGTTATGAAACTCTTTCTCTCGCAACAGTCTCCAATTCCTTCTCCGGCAAACTCAAAGCAACAACTGCTGCGACAATAAGCGCCCCGCCAATCAGCTGGTAGCCGCCAAATGATTCGTTTAGCCAAGTGATAGAAACGATAACGGCAACAAGCGGCTCGATGCTTGATAGAAGGCTTGTCTCCATAGGACTTAAATGCTTTAAACTCCCGATATAAAGTACAAATGAAAGAGTTCCACTGAGTATGGCCAGAAATAGCATAGTGGAGGTTTCGAATGTTAGTGTATTGGCAATGGCCTGGAAGCTAAATGGCCGATTAAATAAAAGTAAAGCAATGCCCGCAAGCAGCATCCCCCAGCCAACAATGAGTGGCGATCCCCATTTTTTTATTAATGAAGCAGGCTGAAGCGTATAAAAAGTGAATCCAATCGCAGTCAGTAAGCCAAAGATGACGGCGATCTTTGTTAGAATAATATTTTCGATCGATCCGTTTGTAATAAGAAAAAAGATTCCTGAAAGCGCAATAATGATTGAGATCAATTGAATTAAAGATGGGAGCTTCTTATATTGGACAGCAACGTAGACGGTAATCAGCACTGGACCAAGAAATTGAAACAAGGTAGCAGTAACCGCATTGCTTATTCTTACTGTTTCAATAAAGGCATATTGCGCGCCTAACATCCCGATGATTGCGAAAATGACTAACTGTATCCATTGGTGTGGTTCCTTCCAAATAGCGAAAATGCTTTGTTTTCTAATAGATAAAACAGCTAATATGAGGATTCCTGCTAGCAGAAGTCTAATAATTAAAAAGTCTATAGATGTAATCGTTGTTTGCTGAAAAAGCCATTGAATGATCGGACCAGAAATTCCCCATAATGCTGCTCCAATTATGATCATTATTAATCCAAGACGGCGTGATGTTTTCATGATGCCTACCTCCTAAATACTCGATTGCATGAATGTTATGATTGAAAATGCTAAGCATAGAGGTATTATATAGAATAACTGATACTACATTAAGGATCAGATTTTAAAAGTTAGAAGGGGTCAGTTTTGATGCTAGAGATCACACCAAAGCTTGATAATCAAAGTGAGAAGCCGTTATATGTTCAGCTTTACGATTATATAAAACAAGAAATTAAAATGGGCAACTTAACTCCGGATATAAAGCTTCCATCAAAAAGAAGACTTGCCGCACATTTATCGCTAAGTCAGAACACAATTGAAGCCGCCTATGAGCAGCTAATAGCTGAGGGTTATTTACTATCCATTCCGCGGAAGGGCTACTATGTATGCGAGCTGGATCAGAATTTAGCGGATAGCAATGGTCAGCAGTCAGCCAATTTTATAAAGGAAAAACCATATCAAGATCCAAAATTTTTATATGATTTTACCCAAATTGGTGTAGATGCACGTTCTTTCCCATTTGGAGTATTTCGCAAATTAACGAATGATATATTGCGCTCGGAGAACGACCGTTTGTTAAAGCTTGGCCATCCACAGGGTGACTATGATTTTCGGAAAGCCATTGCAAAGTATCTGTATGAATCACGCGGGGTTTGCTGTTCGCCAAGTCAAATGATTATCGGCGCGGGTACACAATATTTAATTCGCTTGTTGTTTCAGCTGCTTCAAGAGGGAATATTTGCTGTTGAAGATCCTGGCTATCACCGCAGACATGTCGCTTTTGAAAAATGGGAACGGGTGAAGATGATTCCATTAGACCAAGAGGGGATGATGGTTTCACGTCTTGAAGAAAGTGGAGCGAATATAGCGTTTGTTACACCATCACATCAATTTCCATGCGGAATGATTATGCCGATCTCAAGAAGGATGCAGCTGTTGCATTGGGCCAATATGGGAGAGGGCCGATACATTATTGAAGACGATTATGATAGTGAATTTCGCTATTCTGGTAAGCCTATTCCTGCTTTACAAGGCTTGGATACGAATGAAAAAGTGGTTTATATGGGCACCTTTTCAAAGGCATTACTGCCATCCCTTCGAGTAAGCTATATGGTTCTCCCCAAACCGCTTATTGAAATATATCAAAATGAATATTTTTTCTATGCACAAACAGTATCGCGAATGGATCAAGATCTTCTTAGAAGGTTTTTAGAAGAGGGGCATTGGGAGAAGCAAATAAGCAAAATGAGAGTGATCTATCATAAAAAGAGAGATATTCTTGTGACAGAAATTATGAAACAGTTTCCTGATTCAGCTGAGATTATTGGCCAGGACTCCGGTCTGCATGTGTTAGTACGTGTCAATAATGGCATGACAGAGCAAGAACTAATCGACCAAGCAGGCCGCTTTCATAGTAAGGTTTATCCACTATCCGCCTATGGAAGCCATGATAATAAAACCGTTTTACTTGGTTATGCGTCTTTATCGGAAGCAGAAATACACGATGCAGTTAAAATGCTGGCGGAGGCTTGGTTTTAATTGATAGCATAGACTAAAAAAGGTTCTAGAATGATCACCCTAGAACCTTTTCCGAATTAAATTCAACCTACACAATCCTCTTCCGAATATACCCAGACAATAAATCAATCAACGTAACCATTACAATAATCCCTAGAAGAATAATCCCCACCCGGTCCCAATCTCGCGAGCTTAAGGCGAATATAAGCGGGGTGCCGATTCCGCCTGCTCCAATAATGCCAAGGATAGCGGCAGAACGTACGTTGATTTCGAAGCGGTATAGCGTATAGGATAAGAAGCCAGGCATGACTTGCGGCAGGATGGCAAACCAGATGATTTGCAATCGGGTGGCACCAGTAGCCGTCAATGCTTCTGCAGGTCCAGGATCAATGCTTTCGATCTCTTCTGCGAATAATTTGCCAAGCATGCCGATGGAATGTAATCCAAGAGCAAGCACGCCTGCGAAGGACCCTGGACCAACCGCTTTAATAAACAGAATGGCCATGACAATTTCAGGAAAGGTGCGAACAAAGCTTAGCATGAATTTTCCTGTATTTGTTGCTGCTTTTCCGCTGCTCATATTCGCTGCTGCCCAGAAAGCAAAGGGAATACATAGAAAAGCAGAAATGAACGTGCCTAATATGGCGATTGCTAATGTATCAAGGAGACCGCGTAATAAATCCTCTCCATCAGGTAAATATACGTAATCCCAATCTGGATTAAATATGCCGGCAAAAATGGCTTTGGAAATCTGACCGGCTGTTTCTTTTACACCCGCAATCGGCATGCCAGAAAATGTCCATATGTATAGAAGGAGTAAGGCAATAACAATAATGAAACGCTGGATTCTATTTTTTCTTGGTTTGAATGGGGTGATCACGGCTTTATTCATAGTAATTTCTCCCGCAGCTTCGTGCTAATATAGTCGATGAGCAGAACAACGACCAGGGTAAATAGAATAATCGAGCTTGTTTTATCATATTCAAAAAATCCGAGCGTGCGATCATAATACAACCCAATCCCGCCTGCACCGACTAAACCCAAAACAGCTGCGGCCCGGATATTCACTTCAAAGGTATAAAGAACATATGAAATATAATGCGGCAGGACCTGCGGAATCACTCCGTAAAAGATCCATTGGATTTTATTTGCCCCAACAGCTGTCATGGCCTCTAAGGGACCAGTATCAATTGACTCAATGGCTTCATAAGTTAACTTCGCCACCAATCCGATTGAAAAAATCGTTAAAGCAAGTATGCCCGGCAGTGTTCCTAAACCAAAGATGGATACAAAAATGGCAGCTAAAAGCAAGTCGGGCACAGTCCGTATAATGTTTAAAATAAATCTTGCTGGATAGTAAAAGAAATAATTCTTAACAATATTATTTGCAGAAAACAAGGCAATCGGGATGGCGATAATGGCACCAAAGGTTGTTCCTAACAGGGCCATTCGAATCGTTTCGAGCATGGCTGGGAGGATTTTTTCAAAATAAAGCCAGTTTGGCGGAATCATTTGTTTCAAAAGCTCCAGCATATTTGGAAACCCAACAACGAGATCAGAAATAGATGCATTGGTTTTCATAGCACTGGCAAAAAAAAGCAGCAGCAGAATGAAAACGGTTAAATAGGTTTTAAGCTTACTAGGCGGTTCAGGATAGTTCCTTTTTTCTAAGGGAAGATTCATCATGCTTCTGCTCCTAGCAGTTCTTTCTCATGGATTGGCCGTCCGTAGATTTCTGCGAACCTCTCGTCTGTTGCCGCTGAGACAGGTCCGTCAAAGACCACTTCTCCAGCACGCAAGCCAATAATCCTTGTTGCATATTCCCTTGCCAAATCAATAAAGTGAAGATTAACAATCGTTGTAATTCCTAGATCTTGGTTAATTCTTTTTAGATCGTCCATTACTTGCTTCGTCGTTAACGGATCTAATGAAGCAACAGGTTCATCTGCCAGAATGATTTTTGCCTCCTGGGCTAGTGCACGGGCAATGGAGACGCGCTGCTGCTGCCCGCCTGAAAGCTCTGTTGCCCGTGAGTAGGCTTTTTCAAGAATATTCACGCGATCTAGAGCTTGGAAAGCAGAGTGGACATCCTGTTTTGGAAACAATCCAAGAAGTGTCCGCCAGGTTGGAAGATAACCGACACGGCCAGACAGCACATTCCTCAAAACGGTCGAGCGTTTGACTAAATTAAAGGTTTGAAAAATCATGCCAATGTCCCGCCGGATTCTTCTTAAACTTATTCCTTTTGCCATTGTAATCGATTGCCCGTCGATGAAAATTTCTCCATGAGTCACTTCAATTAAACGGTTGATTGACCGTAATAATGTGGACTTCCCGGCACCAGATAAGCCGACAATGACGACAAACTCCCCTTCATGAATGGTTAAGTTAATATCATTTAATCCTTTTACTCCATTTGGGTAGGTCTTGGAGACATTTTGAAATTCAATCACTATGATTCCACCTTCAATTGTTTTGATAAAAAAAGCCAAACCAGTTCATGATGGAAACTGGCTGGCGTTTCTGCAATTCGGTTACTCTGTTTTCACTTTTTCTGCGTAGTCCCGGACAATTTCGAACATTTTATCTTCAGAAGGGGTGTAGCCTTCATGAGAATAGATATCCTTAATGATTTCGTGTCCCTTTTCATCCTTGCCAATGGCAATAAAGGCATCCTGGATTTTTTTCGTCCATTCATCAGACATGTCTGGACGAATAGCAATTGTGTCATTTGGGATCGGTTCGGTGAAATGCAGGACCTTTGTGTCTTCAAAAACAGTTGGATAGTCGCCTTTCACAACATTTCGTGCATCTTGGAAAATAACAGCTGCATCAACATCTCCATTTAAGAGGGCAATAACGGCTTGATCATGTCCTTTTACTGTAATTCCTTCTACATCAGTAAGCGGATCAATATTGGCATCCATTAATGCTGCTGCAGGCCAAACATACCCTGCAGATGAAGTCACATCCTGGAAAGCGATTTTTTTGCCTTTTAAATCTTCAATGCTTTCAATATCGGAATCTGCGTTAACAATAAACATCGATTTGTAGAAATCTACTAGCTTATCATTGGGTGCTCCTGTTTCATCGTTTACACCATAGCGCTGTGCCTGAAGGATTACGTTAGCAGCCCCTTTTTCATGGGCTTGGACATACGCAGTCGGAGGCAGGAAACCGATATCTACTTTTTTTGATGCCATTGCTTCAACGATCGTATTATAGTTTGTTGACACACTAACCGTAACAGGGATTCCTAGCTGTTCCTTTAGCAGCCCCTCTAATGGTTTTGCCTTTGCTTCTAAAGTGTCAGCGTTTTGTGATGGGACGAATTGAACCGTTAAGCTTTCAGGTTCATACTCTCCTCCAGAAGCTTCGCTTGATCCGCATCCACTTAAAATACTTGCAGCCAAAACAAAAGATAGGCCCACTCCAGCAAACCTCTTAAACATCGTGTTACCTCCATATTGGGAAAGTTATTTTCATTACGAGTTGAATTATAGCAAAGCAATATGGTTTTTTTTGTAAAAGAGTTGTTAATTATTGTAAAGGGATTGTTATGTTTAATCGGATGAACATTTACAACTATTGATAGAGTATATAATTGAGGGGACGATTAGCTAAAGGTTGAAAGGGGATAAGATGATGCTTGAAAATAAGCAATGTCAAATGGTTATTTTAGAAACAAGTGATCTTCATGGGCATGTATTCCCGCATAATTACCGGAACAATCGGGAGGATTCTATCGGGCTAGCAAAGCTTGCCACAATGATTCGCAGAGAACGGGAAAGGTATGAATATTCGGTCCTCATTGATAATGGAGACCTCATCCAAGGAACCCCTCTGACCTATTTTTACGCAAAGGTTAGGCAAGAGGGAATCCATCCAATGGTGAATATCTTAAATGCTTTAAACTATGATTGTGCTGTGATTGGCAATCATGAATTTAATTTTGGAATAGAGTTATTGCAGGCTGCAATAAAGGATTCTAATTTTCCGTGGCTATCAGCAAATACGATCCAAATTGGGTCAAACAATTGCGCTTTTGGAAGGCCATATGTTGTTAAAGAGTATGATAATGGTCTTCGTGTCGTTATCTTAGGGATAACAACACATTACATCCCAAATTGGGAAAATCCGAAGTATATTGCAGACCTTCAGTTTGAGAATGCATTCATGAGTACAAAAAAATGGGTGAAATTTATTCAAAAGTATGAGACATATGATTTGTTAATTGTTTCTTATCATGGGGGTTTTGAACGGGAGCCCTCTACTGGTGAAGAATCGGAAGTCATAACAGGAGAAAATCAAGCCTATGCGATTTGCAAGGAAATAGCGGGAATTGATATATTGCTCACTGGTCATCAACATCGGATGATTGCAGATACTGTAAATGGGGTGACGATTGTTCAGCCAGGATGTAATGGGAAGGCAATCGGGAAAGTGGAGATTACTTTTGAAAAGGTTCGCAGCCAATGGGTTATTCGCCATAAAGCTGTGGAGCTGCTACCCATTGATGAAGCTGTTGAAGCGGATTTAAAAACGATGAAAATGACCGAGGAGATGGAACGTGGGACACAGGCCTGGTTAGATCAGCCGATAGGGAGGGTGATTGGCGATATGACCATTCAAGATGTGTTTGCCGTCCGTTTAGGCGCTCATCCAATGATCAAATTTTTTAATCAAGTGCAAATGGATGCATCTGGAGCAAGAATCTCAGCTACTGCCCTTTTTCATAATGGTTCCGAAGGGTTTAACGAAGAAGTAACAATGAGGGATATAGTCTCCAATTATATTTATCCTAATACATTAAAGGTAATCTGTATCACTGGCTATGAGATGAAGGCCGCACTTGAGAAGTGTGCTTGTTATTTTATGATCGACAGTACGGGGGAAATCGAGGTAAATCCAGCCTATTTGGAGCCGAAGCCAAAGCATTATAACTATGATATGTGGGAGGGGATTGAATATGAGCTGGATATAAGGCGACCTGTAGGGGAGCGAGTGACGAAGCTCATGATTTCAGGTGAACCCATTGAAATGGAAGGGGAGTATGAGGTCGTCATGAACAATTATCGTGCGAGTGGCGGCGGCGACTTTCACATGTTTCAAAATAAGCCAGTAATAAAAGAAATCCAAACAGATATGACAGAACTCATTGCCGATTATTTTTTGAAAAGAAAAATGGTCTATGCTGATAATGATAAAAACTGGCAGGTTATTTGGTAGGGGTATGCAGATTTACCTTGTATACCCCATTCCATTACCATCGTTTATTTAATTTCATTTGCAAACCGAATGGCTTTGCTCATAACGGTTGGTACAACAGATGCATGATTTTCTTCAGGAGCCACATATAAATCACAGTCCACAAATAAGTGCTGTGTTTCTCGTAATTGTTCAAGTAATTTCCTTGCATCTTCAACCATAAAGCCCTCAAGCTCACCTACTGACATAAACAGACGCCTTTTCTTGTCTTCTTTTGTCTGATGGGAGAACCAGTTTTTAAAGCCAAGCATTTCATGATTGTTCCACCAAATGGAGGGACTTACAGCAAGATAGGTTTGAAAAGTATTTGGTGCTGTGAACAATGTCCATATGGTAAAAAGTCCGCTGAGTGAATGTCCGAATAAAGCTTGTTTTTCTTTATTAATGGAATAGCGGCTTTCAATTTTGGGCTTCAATTCTTCTTGTATAAATTCTAAAAATCTTCCAGCACCGCCATGATCGCCTAAATCCCTGCCATTTAACCGATCTGGATATGTATAGGATTCCGCGGGAGCAGTAAAATCAAGAAAGCGGCGTTTGGAGGCATCTTTGTCTTCTCCTGAATGCCCGATTCCAACAATGATCGCTTCATTGACTAAGGTCTTACGTGCATTCTTAGATTGCAAACGGACAACATCTCTAGCGAACTGAAAATAAGAATTGCCATCAAGTATATAGATAATCGGATACCCATCCTCATTGGGAGGGGAGGGAGGGAAAGCAACTTTAATGTTGTATGAATAACCCGTCTTTTGGGAATGGAGAACCCATCCCTCTGTATTGTCTAATACCACTTTTTGTGTTGTGTCCATACATCCTCCTATTCACGCTCTGGAAGTGCATCATACCCGAAGCACACAGGGGATCCGTTTTCTGGATCGACCATTATACGTGCATCAATATTGAACACTTCCTTTAAGACATTCTTTGCAATGATTTTTTCAGGTGGACCAGCGGTAATGATTTCACCGTTCTTCATTGCAATTAATTCATCGGAAAAGCGGGCTGCATGGTTGATATCATGAAGGACCATCACAATTGTACAATGATGCTCCTTATTCAAACGTTCAACGATTTGCAGCACTTCAAGCTGATGAGCTAAATCTAAATAAGTCGTTGGCTCATCTAAAAGCAATATACTCGTTTCCTGTGCAAGCGCCATTGCAAGCCAAACCTTTTGGCGCTGACCTCCTGAAAGCTGGGCAATTTCACGGTTTCGGAACGCCGTTGTTTTTGTAATGTCCATTGCCCATTCAATTACTTCCATATCCTTGCTGGACAGCGTTCCCACATTCTTGCGATGCGGGAAACGGCCGTATGATATAAGCTCTTCCACCTTTAATTGTAATGGCGCCTCAGGGTTCTGGGATAGAAGAGCAAGCTGCTTTGCAATTGCTTTTGTTGAAATACCTTTCATATCCTGTTCTTGTAAAAAAACTTCTCCGCTCTGCTGCTTCAATATCCGGCTAATTGTTTTCAATAATGTTGATTTTCCGCAGCCATTCGGACCAATAATTGTCGTAATTTGTCCTTTTTTAATCGATGTGCTTAGCTCCGAAAAAACAGTGAACTTCTCATATTTAGTTGTTAGTCTTTCAGCACGAATAACCGTTGTTACCATCTTTTCATTCTCCTTCTATGCTTTTGTTTTCATTAATAAATAGAGGAAGTAAGGTACACCAAGGATGGCCACAATGATCCCAACCGGAATTTCTGCAGGTGCAAATATTGTTTTTGCAAGATAATCAGAAAAGATAACGAGAAACATCCCAATTGCTGCACTTGCTGGGAGCACATATCGATGATGGATTCCTACAAGCTGCTTCGCGATATGTGGGGCGATCAGTCCTATAAAACCAATACTGCCTGATACGGAGACACATGCACTAATAACCCCGATGCTGCTTAAAAGCAGAATGGCCTTTTCTTTTTCAACTTGTATCCCAAGACTTTTAATGGATGATTCCTCCAGCTGGAAGTAATCCAATAGATAGGCTTTGCGATAAATGATTGGTACTAAAATGAGCAGCCAAGGGATCATTGCTAAAATAAATATCCAGTTCGCATTATAGATACTCCCTGACATCCAAACGGTTGCCATCTCAAAGTCACTTTCACGCATCTTTAATGAAATATATAATGAAAGCGCACCAAACCCAGTGCTTATTGCTATCCCTGACAAAATTAACCGCTGTGTATCTAATTTGCCATTTGTCCAAGAGAATATGTAAATAAGAATGGCTGCAATCAATCCACCTAAAAAGCCAAAAATAGGCATGATTATAATCGATAACCAGTTTGAGCTGCCAGATACTGCAAGCTCCATTTGAAAGAAAAACATAAAGATGACGATGGAAGCACCAGCACCAGCATTGATCCCTAATATACCAGGATCGGCTAACCCATTTCTTGTAATGCCTTGAACGACAGTACCAGCTATTCCTAACCCTAATCCGACAAGCGCTGCAATAACAATACGAGGAAGACGGAATTCAAAGATGACCAAATCAAAATCATTTGTTGGATTC
Source organism: Cytobacillus solani (assembly GCF_001420595.1). Taxonomy (GTDB): domain Bacteria; phylum Bacillota; class Bacilli; order Bacillales; family Cytobacillaceae; genus Cytobacillus; species Cytobacillus solani. The sequence continues at coordinate 1,206,998 of NZ_LJIX01000006.1, forward strand.
ATTCGCAGCAATGTCGTGAAAATATCTTTTACTGACATATCAAAAGTACCATTCGTAATATGAATATAAATGGCAAATAGGATGGCTCCAATTAGGGCCGACATGGTGATGAAGAAACGGCTGCGATTCTGTTTATGCACGACGCTCGCCTCCTCTTGTCCGAATTAAATAGAGGAAGAAAGGGACACCGATTAATGCTGTAACCACACCAACTGGCGTTTCAAATGGAAAATTAATAAAGCGGCTTGCCACATCACTAAGGGCAAGAAAGATACCGCCGATAATCGCTGAACATGGGATAACGAATCGGTAATCTATTCCTACAATGAATCGAGTGATATGTGGGATAATGAGACCGACAAATCCGATCTTGCCTACAAGTGCGACAGCTGTTCCTGTTAAACAAATAACGATGATGATACTAATGGCCTTTACCCATTTTGTCCGCTGACCAAGACTGATCGAAATATCATCACCAAGTGATAAAATGGTGATGGATTTAGAAATGATCAGAGCAAGGACAAGTCCTGTGAGACCGATAGGAAGTGCCAGCAATAGAATATCTGGATCAACCTTGTGGATTTTCGCATTATACCAAAAGGTTAAGTCTTGTGAAATTTGAAAATGTGTGGCTAGCACAGATGACAAACTGCTTAAAAATGTTCCAATGACCGTTCCGATTATGGCTAATCGAACAGGTGAAAGGCCATTGCGCATGATGGAGCCAAAGCCGAAGACAATTCCTGCTCCAAGTGCTGAACCAATCATTGAGAACATGATCATATGGATATTTGACATAGCAGGAAAAAAAATCATACAGATGGTTATTACAAAAGCCGAGCCGTCCGTTACTCCCATAATAGAAGGGGAGGCAAGATAATTTCTTGTCATCCCCTGCATAATCGCTCCAGAAATGGCTAGGAAGGCACCAACCAGCAGAGCCGCTAAAACGCGAGGCAGTCTGGATTGCATGATAATGTTATGATCGACATTCGTAGAATCAAAGTGTACAATTGCCTGCCAAATGGTTGATGCATCAATTCCTTTTGTCCCGTATAAAATGGATAAGGCGACCGTAAGAATGATGAGAAACGGTGATGCGCAAATAATTAGAAATGGCACAGAGGGGGATTTCCGCAATCGTTTCATAGCTTTCATCCATTACTTAGATAAATTCTCGACGGCAGCACGTAAGAAGTTAACCTTGCTCCATGCAGTACCGCCTTGTGCCATAGGATCCACAGCATTTACGAATATTTGGTTGTTTTTTGCTGCGTCAATGCTTTGGAAGATTGGATTTTTTAATAAATCATCTAAAGCTGCAGGGTTATCGCTGTTTTCACTTTTCTCAAATTGTAGGAAAACGATATCTGGATTTACATCTGCCAATGTTTCTAGACTAATCTCTTCTTGAGCAGCTGTTTTCGCAATTAATTCTGGAACTTTTAATCCTAAATCGTTATAAATGACTGGATTTAAATAGACTTCGGCAGGATAAACAAACATGCTTCCTTGACGAACTCTAATGACGAAAACCTCTTTATCTTGTAAATTAGCAGAAATGCTGGATTTTGCTTCCTCTGCATCTGTTTTGTAATCAGCGATGATTTTATCTGCTTCTGATGTCTTACCTGATAAAGTTCCCATTAAGCGTAAATTATCTTCCCAGTTAGTAGAAATATGCGATACGGGAATCATTGTCCCAATTTTATTTAATTGTTCGACAACTTCTTCTTTGTACTTAGAAGAACCTAAGATAACATCCGGCTTTAAAGAAAGAATGGTTTCATAGTTTGGTTCTGTTTTTTCCCCAATGGATACAGCGCCTTCTAAATCAGCAGCCAGATAGGCTGGCAATTCACCAGCAGTGGTTACAGCTCCTAATGGCTTTACTCCAAGAATGGCAGCATCCTCCATCGCTTCTAAGCTTGCCGCAATAATATTATTTACTTCACCTGGTAATGTATAGGATTCACCTAAGTATGTAATCGTCTGTTCAGTCGGAGCAGCTTCTTCTTTTGCTACTTCTTCCGTTTTCTTTTCCTCTTTAGGCTCATTACTAGTAGAGGCATCCTCACTATTTCCGCAAGCTGCTAAAAATGCAGCAGTCATTCCAATTAGTAATAGATTTTTTTTAATCATTATATAAATCTCCCTTTTTCATCTTTCTTTCTTGTTAGTGTAAGTAGGCCTACTTATACAAACGCAATCAATGATAACGATTATCAATTTCAATTACAAACTCAATTTAAATCATCCCACAGGAAATGTCAACCATATTTTTTGAAAAAACTACATAACGGATTTACAAAAATTCACAAAAAATTCATATGGGAATAGAGTCTAAACAAGAAAATAGTAGAAATACTCGATAAAGTTAGAAAGTTGCTAGATAAAAGATTGAACGTGCTAGATAAATCGAAGAAATTACTAGATAACTTCGGTAAAGTGCTCAATAAGTTTAAAAAATGAATGAAATTTGGCCGAAGAATGCTTGAAATGCTAGATAATTTTGGAAAAAGCACTTGCTTACGAAAATAGGAAACGAATCTAATAGCTGTTCGAAAAAAAATATCCGCCCATTTTCCGGGCGGATACTTGCTTCGTTCATCATCTTAAAAATTGTAGAATTCTAATCCTTTTTTATATGCCTCATGAGCTAAAGGAATGACTGATAGGGCTAAATCAGCATAAGTCACTTCCTGCTTAGGATTGAACTTGTTATTCGTTGTTGTTAATAATCCCAATGATTGTGCCAGTGCCACATAGCCAATATTTTCAGTCTTTACATCTTTGGCATCCGCAAATTTCAGCTGATAAATCCCTTGATTTTTGGCTGCTTGTTCAAGACCTAATATACGAATATACCAAACTGCTAACTCCTCTCTTGTCAGACGTTCATCAAGATTGAAGGTTGCTCCGTCTTTTTTTAGTATTCCGAGTGAAACCGCACGTTCAACAATTTGATATAATGGGTGGTCAGGTTTGATATTATCAAATGATTGACTTGTATTTGGTTTGCCTGGGTAATAATCGTTATAGAATCGAGTGAGAGACTTCATGATGATTTCAAGGGCTGCACCCTTTGTAACCTTCGCATCTGCATTAAATGTTTTTAAATCTTTCACATCGATAATGCCTGATTGGATAAGATAGTTTAATTCTTTTTCCGCTCGTGGATGGGAAATGGTTTGCTGAGTAGTCTCAAACATATGATTCCATTCGCCTGTGAGTGCATTTAAATAGCTAAATGGATTTTTGTTAAATTCAGGTGTATATACAAGATGATAGTGATTATATTTTTTGCTATGACCTTCTCTTACATAGCTAAGATTTAGGCTTAATTGTTCAAGAAATTTCGCTTGTGCCTTTTCCTTTGAGATAACTTTATCAATGGATGGCCAATTTTGAATATCAGACTGAATAACATTTAGACTAAGCAGTGAGCCATCAGCTGCAATTGAGACTGAAAGCTGATCCCCATTTACGAGAATTCCATTTACAACTCTAGGGAAGCTGAAATGATAGGTTTCACTTTCTTCTTCGTAAAAAGTTTCCCCGATCGGCATGGCATAGTTATGAAGATAAGATGGGGAATACTGTTTTAAATACGTTACTGCTTGTTTAAGCGCATCCTCTTTAGATATGGCTTGCCCATTTTTTTTGCTTAAGTTATTCTCTCTAAGTAAATCATTCTTGATGTTGTGGTACTGGATAATTTCTCCTGTACGTTTATCTAGTTCCAGGTCTGTTCCCGTTCCGCCATTCTTGTGTTCATACATATATTGAATGGTAATCACTTCTTGGCCATTATGATTTTTTCTTTCATCAATTGATTGGATATTTAGTTTAATCTCATCTGAATTAATTTTGAGCAGTTCTTGAGCAAAAGCTTTCGCATCGCTTAAGGAGAATTTAGTATGCTTTGGTGCGAGCGGCTGAGTGACGATGTGTTCAATTTTCCTTTCCTTTGAAAGTTCAGGAGAAAAGCCGTTTAATTTTTTCCACTCACCGGAAAGTGCATGGATACCGATTACGTTATTTGTTGGCGAATAAACAAGATTTACCTGTTTCTCACCTGTTTGGTAATCCGCTTCTATGCTATACTGCAAATCGACTGTAAGGTTCTCTTTAATCTTCTTCACTGCTTCATCCTTAGATAGAACTTTTGCTGCATCATCAAATGATGGTGAACTATTGCTGCCTAAGTTGCGGTAAAAGTTACTAATCTCCCCATTACCAAGCACAGTGATTTGAATACTTTGGTCTGAAATAGGAACTTTATTTTTTGTCTTTACGAAGGAGAATGTATAACGGATAGGTTCTGTAAGTACTTGATTACTTGGATAGTAGTCGATGAGGTCTTTATCAAGCTGGTATTCACTACTATTAGGGAACTTTTTTAGAAATGCTTGCGCCACTTCTTTTGCTTTTTCTTTTGTTACTTTTGCAGGAAATAAAGCATCCTCTGCATCGGCAGGGTCATAATAATAGCTTTCAATCTCTAGCTTATCCCCAATAAAGCCAACGCTTCCATATAGATTCTTCCCGTTAACCTTTTTCTGAAAGCTTAAGTCGTGGCGAATCGTGTCATCACCAGGAAATTGCAAGCCTGTCCCCAAGTGGAAGTCACTATCATTTAAAAATGAAAATTGCGGGAAAAATTCTTTAAATTTCTTGATTAGCTCACTTTTCGAAACAACCTTTTCTGACTGAGCAATTTGAATTTGCGCAGTGTTAAGATTCTCATTCCCAAATGATGTTGCACTTGCTCCTGGTGCAAGAATTCCAATCGATAATCCAGTAGAAAGTGTGATGATTCCGAGTTTCTTTAATTTTTTCAAGATATCCCTCCTAATATTTAGCATTCCTGATAATTATATCCTATATTGGTAGTTTTGTGGGTGTAAAATCTACAATGGAAAAAGTCTTTTTTACTTGCTAATGCTCTAATTTATTTTTATAGACCTTTTTGTACCTGTTGTTTTATATACCAGTATAATCATACTTTGATAATATTTTTAATAATCATAGATTTATTTTCAGAAAAATAAGAAAATAAGCATGAGGAGTTAAGGGGATGTATATAAATAAGTAATCTTATACATTCATATTGGGTCACATGTTACTGATTCGATCAGGCATGGTGGTAAAAATAAAGAGACAAACCCTCTTTTATTACCCCATGCCTTTTTAGGTTCCTTTGAAATAAGGAGTAGTCCATTTGTATCAAAATTTTTCGAGAAATGTTGGCTGGAGAAATATTCTCCAAGTGCTTTCATTGGATCAGTATTCAGTAAGAAAATGAGGGAAGAAGGCATAGCTATTTTACCAAAGGATGGAGGAATTCATGCTCCTTCCGAAGGGACCATTATCCTTGTGGCTGAAACGAAGCATGCCAGAACAGAGGTATTTATTCATGTTGGTTTGAAAGAGTTTTCGTTAAACGGGCAGGGGTTCCGTGTTCTTGTTAAGAATCGTGTGGGGGTGAGATGCCCATCGATGAAGTGGGATGTATCGCCATCATTTGCACACGATGAAGCTGAAAGGAGGTGATTTGCGTCAGACGATTCGCTAACGATGATTATCAGGGAGATGGTTGCAATTGATTAAAAGGCATTGGAAAATTGCTGTGGAGGAGGATGATCCTTCATAGGGTGCGCTAAAGGAAGGGAATTAGGATGAAGTGAATAGTGGTCATGTAATCATTTAATCAAATAATGAATAGGGGTTGGGTCTAATATGAAGAAGTTTTTACAAAGGCTCGGACGCTCGCTCATGCTGCCGGTAGCTGTATTGCCAGCTGCTGCGATCCTGATGGGGATTGGGTATTGGATTGACCACGATGGCTGGGGCTCTGGAAATGCACTAGCAGCATTTTTAATTAAAGCAGGGGGTTCGATCCTTGATCATATTCCGATTCTTTTTGCGGTTGGGGTTGCACTTGGCATGTCAAAGGAAAAGGATGGATCTGCAGCACTAAGCGGACTGATTTCATTCTTAGTTGTAACAACCATGCTTTCAACGGATACGGTAGCCTTATTACAAGGGATCGATCCCGAAAGTGTCAATGCAGCATTTGCGAAAATTGATAATGCATTTATAGGTATTCTTTCCGGACTTATTGCTGCATGGATGTACAATCGATTTAGCCATGTAAAACTGCCAGACTTTTTGGCATTCTTTAGCGGGAAGCGGCTGGTGCCAATCATGTCTGCCGTATCCATGCTTGTAGTCTCAGCGGCTTTATTCTTTATTTGGCCAGTTGTCTATAGCGGATTGGTATCCTTTGGGGAAGCGATTAGCAGTTTAGGAGCTGCTGGTGCAGGAATATATGGATTCTTCAATCGTCTCTTAATTCCAACTGGTTTGCATCATGCATTAAATGCAGTCTTTTGGTTTGATACAGTTGGCATCAATGATATCGGGAACTTCTGGGCAAGCGCTGGGGAGAAGGGCGTAACGGGCATGTATCAAGCTGGATTTTTCCCGATTATGATGTTTGGCTTACCAGCTGCAGCATTAGCGATGTATCATACGGCTAAAACAGGGAAAAAGAAAATGGTTGCTTCTTTAATGCTAGCAGCAGGCTTTGCTTCATTTTTCACAGGTGTAACCGAGCCGATTGAATTTGTCTTCATGTTCTTAGCACCAGCTCTTTATGTCGTCCATGCAGCATTAACAGGTCTTTCCTTATTTATTGCAGCAGCCTTCCAATGGACGGCCGGCTTCGGATTTAGTGCAGGATTTATTGATTTTGCCTTAAGCCTGCGCATTCCCATTGCGAACATGCCATTGATGCTAGTGGTGCAGGGATTAGGCTTTGCTCTCGTTTACTATTTCTTATTCCGCTTCTTAATCGTGAAATTCGACTTGAAAACGCCTGGCAGAGGGGATGATATGGAAGACGAGGAAGAAGGCAGCGTTGGAAATGCTTCAACGAATAAATTTTCAGAAATGGCAGCAACTATTTATGAAGGACTAGGCGGAGATGAAAATGTTGTATCCGTTGATTATTGCGCCACTCGTTTACGTGTAGAGGTAGAAACGGTTGATAAAGTCGATCAAAAGAAAATTAAATTAACAGGTGTACCTGGCATCAATGTGATCGGACCACAAAGCATCCAAGTCATCATCGGAACAAATGTCCAGTTTGTTGCAGATGAAGTGGAAAAGATTCGGAAAAAGTAAGATTAGTCATTTCATAATATGTGAGTTTTGGCTCAAAGTGGAGGAGTGTAATTGGATTGGTTTCCCGAACTTGATAGATTTCAAAGAAACGGTCGCCAATAAGGTGTATTGGTACCTGAGACTCTCCTATTTTTATTAAAACGGTCGCCGATAGGGTGCATTGATTCCCGAAACACTACTATATTTAATAAAACGGTCGCCAATAAGGTGCATTGGTACCCGAAACACTACTATATTTAATAAAACGGTCGCCAATAAGGTGTATTGGTTCCAGAATCTCTACTATATTTAATAAAACGGTTGCCAATAAGGCGTATTGGTACCCGAAACTCAACTATATTTGATTAAACGGTCGCCAATAAGTAGTATTGGTACCCGAAACTCAACTATTTTTGAAAAAACAGTCGCCAATAAGGTGTATTGGTTCCAGAATCTCTACTATATTTAATAAAACGGTCGCCAATAAGTAGTATTGGTTCCAGAACCTCTACTATTTTTGAAAAAACAGTCACCAATAAGGCGTATTGGTACCCGAAACTCAACTATTTTCAATAAAAAGGTCGCCAATAGACCCTATTGGCGACCTTAACCTTATTAATCTCTGCAAAATAGTCGCCAAGAAAATGTAGTAGATTTCCTTAGTCTTTAATCATTTGATAAAGAGCCAGCAGGTCCTTTCTTGATAAAATTTGCGGAACGGGGTAAAGTGGATTGGCTTCTTTAAATGCACGCTCGACCATTAAGGGAATGTCGCTGTCAATTATCCCGGTTACCTTAGAGGGAATGTTCATTTTTTGATTTAAATCCTTTATTGCTTCAATAAACATTGCTGCCTTCTGTTCAATTGAATCAGCAGACCCGCCAATTCCGGCAATATCAGCTAATTCGGCTAATGGTTTATGTACAGACTTGCCATAGTAAGTGAGAACATAAGGCAAAATAATGGCATTTGCCAGTCCATGCGGTACTCCATAAAATCCGCCTAATGTATGTGCAATCGCATGGACATACCCTACATATGCACGCGTAAATGCCATACCTGCAAGATACGCTGCTCTTTGCATATTGATTCGTGCCTCTATATTTGTCCCATTAGAATAAGCTTCATAGATGTTATCGAAAATCAGTTTTACCGCCTCTTGACTATACGCTATTGTCTCTGATGTATTGCTTTTGCCGATGTATGCCTCGATGGCATGTGTTAACGCGTCAATACCTGTTGTTGAAGTAATATGCGGTGGCAGCTGAACAGTAAGCAAAGGATCAAGGACAGCATAGTGCGGAATAAGTGACATATCATTGATTGCATATTTTTCATGGGTTTGGCTATTTGATACAACGGCAACAACCGTTGCTTCACTTCCTGTACCGGCGGTAGTTGGAACAGCTATGAGAAGAGGGATCTTTTTTCTTATCTTTAGTTCGCCCTTCATTTGCGGAATGCTTTTTTCAGGTCTGGCTACACGAGCACCTACACCCTTGGCACAGTCCATTGGTGAACCACCGCCAAAGGCAATCATTCCTTTACAGTTGGCTGCTTTGTATTGTTCGAGTGCTTCTTCAATATTGTCAATCGTCGGATTAGGAATCGTTTGATCATATAAAACATATTCAATGTCTGAATCCTCTAACCCTCTTAGTAAACCATTGATAAGTCCAAGTGAGGTAATCCCTTTGTCAGTAACGATTAGTACACGATCAATTTCCTTGTCCAAAAGAAGTTTTGGCACCTTATTTAAGCTGTTTTTGCCTTCTATTAGTTCGGGCTTACGCCAGGGCATAAAGTTTGATGCCAGTCTGAAAGCGCCTTGATAAACCCGGCAATATAATTTGAACATAATCGCCCTCCATTTAATTCGAAATATTCTATCTATATCATTTAATCGTATCATTTAATAGGGGAAATTTCTTCTAGCTGTCAATTAACTTTTTTTTCGACAAATTTCACAAAAGTTCTTGACCAGCTCATAGAACAGGAGTATTATATAGAAGTTGATTGAATGACAGAATTTTTTACATAATAACCTATATTTTGCGGGTGTAGTTTAGTGGTAAAACCACAGCCTTCCAAGCTGTTGTCGAGGGTTCGATTCCCTTCACCCGCTCCATACATATCACAACGCAGTGTTTCGTTTCGAAGAAAACGAGGTGCTGCGTTTTTTCCATTTTAATAGAAAAAAGGATGCTGAATTAGCACCCGATAATCTCAAAATTCCCATCCCCGCCATGAACTTGAATAAACATATTCATTAATGACTCCACCATTCTAGAAGCTTCATCACTGCTCATTGAAGGGCGCAAATAAACAATTTGCACAGCATTCTTCGTTTTTTCCGTTACACATGTTCTTTCCGAATCAACGAATGGACTGCCAAATGGCCCTTTTTCATCTGCACTCAAAATTAAATTCTGCAGAGAGTTCACTCGTCCATTTAACCCTATGTATTCTTCGCCTTCAGACCCCTTTCTAATTTCAACCGTGCCGTTTAGTTGATCTGCATCATAGATGCCAATTGGGATTTGATATTGTAAGGAGAAGAAATTATTAATATCAGTTGAACTGTTAACTGGCTTTAAATAATCCTGCTTCTTCACTCTTCTATACAGAGCTTCAGCAGAATGACGATAACGGTTCGGATCCTTCCCGCAGGCTTTAACAATCTGCCGCCATTCTTTAATCCCGTCTAAATCCGTTACATTCTTCTCTTCTAAATCGAAAAAAATCGATTCCTGAAATAATTGCAGGCGTCCTTTGACCATTTGCGGAGAATCACCTACTCGTATATTCTGATAACGAATCACACCAACTTTAAATACTGGGAAAAGTGTACAAAGCTCTGGTGAAATATGAATTTCCAACCTTTCCACCTCCAAAAATAGTTAAAAATAGTTTATCATAATAGTCGATGCCTTTTAACATACTTTCATTAATATATATGTAGAAAAGAGAGAAGCTTATGGACTTTTCGCAGTTTAAAAAAGAGATTATAGAATATAGCAAGACAATTGGTATAGATAAAATCGGATTTACGACGGCAAGCACCTTCGATGAATTGAGAAATCGATTAATTCGTCAGCAGGAGCTCCAATACCAATCAGGTTTTGAGGAGAAGGATATTGAAAAGAGAGTAAACCCTGCATTGCTGATGGATAGCCCACGTTCAATTATTGCGATTGCCCTAGCCTACCCATCTAAGATGAATGAAAGAGTAACGAGTAAAAAAGGGGAGCGGAGAGGCATTTTTAGCCGTGCCTCCTGGGGCGAGGATTATCATCTTATTTTACGTGATCGGCTGAAAAAGCTAGAAGCCTATATTATAGAAAGAGTACCTGAAGCCAAGTGCAAGTCAATGGTGGATACAGGCGAACTGGTGGATCGAGCTGTTGCAGAGCGTGCAGGCATCGGCTGGAGCGGGAAAAATTGTTCCATTATCACTCCGGAGTTTGGTTCCTATGTTTATTTGGGAGAAATGATTACGACCATTCCTTTTGAACCGGATCAGCCAATTGAGGACCAATGCGGAACTTGTAATAAATGCCTAGAAGCATGTCCGACAGGTGCGCTTGTTCAAGGCGGACAAATTAACGCGCAGAAGTGTATTGCCTTTCTAACACAAACAAAGGGCTTTATTGAGGAGCAATATCGCGAAAAAATTGGCAATCGAGTGTATGGCTGCGACTCCTGCCAAACAGCTTGTCCTGAAAACAAAGGAAAGAACTTTCATTTTCATGAAGAAATGGAGCCTGATCCTGAAATTGTTAAGCCGCTTTTAAAACCAATTCTGCAAATAAGCAATCGGGAATTTAAAGAAAAATTTGGCCCGCTTGCTGGTTCTTGGAGAGGGAAAAAGCCGATTCAGCGAAATGCTATAATCGCTCTAGCACATTTTAAAGATGAAACTTCTGTGGAAGAATTAATTGAAGTGATGATGAAGGACTCTCGCGCAGTGATTCGCGGAACAGCCGCATGGGCTTTAGGGAAAATCGGCGGGGAAATAGCCAAATTGGCATTAGAAAAGGCACGGGAAGCGGAAAGCGATGAAGAAGTGTTAGTTGAAATCGAGCGAGGTTTAGCGTTTTTTAAAAATGATTCCCGCATTTAACGAAAAACGAGAACCACGGAATCAAACGAGTTAAATGTTTTCCCTCATTACCCATAAACGAAGCACAGGGTAATCATGGAGACTTTTCAAATCTAATTAATTTAAAATGAGGAATGCCCCTTGGGCTTCCTTATTTTTTATGAGGTGAAATCGAGACTTCTTTCATATCTATAATAGTGAAAGGAGTGTTGGGCAGTGAGAGAACAGCTTCAAGCACATTTGGAGAAAAGGGTTCAACAATGTGTTTCGAATACAGGAAGCACGATCCATTCTTGTCAAAAAATTGAGCAGAAAAAAGCAGGATTGGGGAGTCGTTCAGGTGAAATTATTAAAGTTCATGCAATCGGGACGATTGTTACACTAGGCGAAGAAAAAGAGGATGTTCGTACAGTTCAATATCATGTCCATTTTAAATATTTGATCAAGCAAAAAAGCTTATTTCATATAGAAGAGGAAATCGAGACTAGAACAGCAGAATTTTATAAAGGCATATTAGTTGAAGATAAAGAGATCAATCCTTATGAAGAGTTAGTAGCTGATGATGAACCAATGGACGAGGAAGAGGCTTCGCTTGCAAGAATTTCCTATCAGTATGATCGGTTGAAAGCGGTCCAATATGCTGAAAGATGGTGGAATAGCTATAATCCTGCATATAAATCATTTGAAGTGGATTGTACCAATTATATTTCTCAATGCCTGCATGCTGGAGGAGCGCCCATGCGGGGATACCCGAATCGTTCGCAGGGCTGGTGGATGAGAAGTAATAATTGGAGTTATAGCTGGACGGTCGCGAATTCATTTCGCTGGCATTTGCCGGGTTCAAAAGTGGGATTAAGGGCCAAAGAAGTCTCTTCTCCGGAAGAATTGCTGTTAGGGGATGTGATTTGCTATGATTTTCAAGGAGATGGACGTTTTGACCATACAACAATCGTAACGGCAAAGGATGCGTATGGCATGCCCTATGTGAACGCTCATACGACGAATAGCCGGATGCGGTACTGGGCGTATGAGGATTCAACAGCATATACTCCGAATATAAAATATAAGTTTTTTTCGATAGTGGACGATGAATGATTCGTGAAGAAAACAGTGCTATAATAACATAGATAGCATGAATTTAGAGGTGAAAATCGTGGCATTGCATATAGTATTATATCAACCAGAAATTCCAGCGAATACTGGAAATATTGCTCGTACTTGTGCGGCAACAGATACGGTATTACATTTAATTCGTCCGCTTGGGTTCTCCACAGATGACAAAATGTTAAAGCGTGCTGGCTTGGATTACTGGCAATTTGTAAACATTATTTATTATGATTCACTTGATGAATTTTACGAGAAAAATGAGGGTGGTGAATTTTTCTATTTAACGAAATTCGGTCATCAGCCGCATTCTACTTTTGATTACAGTAACAAGCAAAAGGATTATTATTTTATCTTTGGCAAAGAAACAACTGGATTGCCAAAGGATGTTATTGAATCCAATAAAGATCGAGCATTGCGGATTCCAATGAACGGAAATGTTCGCTCCTTAAATCTATCCAACACGGCAGCCATTCTTATTTACGAAGCATTGCGCCAGCAGGATTATATCCATTTAAAATAAGAAAAAAGCTGCTGTAACCCACAGCAGCTTTTCTTATTATTTGTCTAGCTCCAGCACCTACCCCCGACGTACAGGACGTACGAGTGTCGACAATGCGACAGGACGTCGCGTTTTTGTCGACCTCGAGGTCACAAGCCGAGCTTCCCAAAAAGGTAAAGGACACCTTTCCGTAAAGCTCGTCTTGAGCTTGTCGTGGGTGATTAAGGTGCTTCTGCATTTCTTATTTCTCTACACCAGACCCTGGCTTGTCTTCGTACCCAGATGTTAAAATAGCTGTTAAAAATGCAACCATAACACCGATAATGAGAATAAGCTTCATTACTATGTATCCCCCTTTATAATAGTCAAGCATAAATAACAAATCCATTATAGCCCATTTACAAGAAACTGTGAATGAAATGTGTGGAGATTTTTCTACACTTCTTTACTTAGTCATCATAGAATACATGTCTATTATTGACATATTTCCCCTTTGTCATCCCGTTCGTTTCTTCATTAATAAAGATGACCAGATTTTACCTATAAAAAGGACAACTGATACAGGGCATAGATTAGCATGTTCATTTGTCCAGCCGCATACAGTATATTAACGTCTTGCGATCATGCGACAGGGGGAGGTCCTTATGGATATACTAAAAAAAATTGAGATGTATCGCCATGAAGAGGAAAAGCTGAAATGGGAAGGGACTTTTGGAGAGTATTTAGAAATTGTTAAAGAAAAGCCATGGGTTGCCCAGTCCGCACATTCCCGGGTTTATAATATGATTAAAGATGCCGGTGTAGAAGAAGTAAAAGGGCAGAAACGATATCAATTTTTTAGCAATCAGCTCTTTGGCCTTGAGGAAGCGTTGGAAAGACTTGTAGAGGAATATTTTCATCCGGCTGCTAAAAGGCTGGATGTCCGGAAACGAATTCTTTTATTAATGGGACCTGTCAGTGGAGGGAAATCTACTTTAGTTACCATGTTAAAGAGAGGGCTGGAGGCTTACTCTCATCACGAGAAAGGCGCGGTTTATGCGATAAAAGGCTGCCCGATGCATGAAGATCCGCTTCATTTAATTCCTCATCATCTCCGTAAGGATTTCTATGATGAATATGGAATTCGAATTGAAGGGAATTTATCACCATTGAATAGTATGCGGCTTGAGCAGGAATACGGGGGCCGGATAGAGGACGTCCTAGTAGAAAGAATCATTTTTTCAGAGGATCGCAGGGTAGGAATCGGCACGTTCAGTCCATCTGATCCGAAGTCACAGGATATTGCGGATCTAACAGGAAGCATCGACTTTTCAACCATTGCTGAATATGGATCGGAGTCCGATCCGCGTGCATACCGCTTTGATGGAGAATTAAATAAAGCAAACCGTGGTATGATGGAATTCCAGGAAATGCTTAAATGTGATGAGAAATTCCTTTGGCATTTATTATCCTTAACCCAGGAAGGAAATTTTAAAGCGGGAAGATTTGCCCTCATTTCTGCGGATGAATTGATTGTGGCGCATACGAATGAAACCGAATATCGTTCCTTTATTTCAAATAAGAAAAATGAGGCCTTGCATTCCCGGATTATTGTCATGCCGATTCCATATAATTTAAAGGTTACACAGGAAGAGAAAATCTATGACAAAATGATCCGTGAAAGCGATGTAGCAGATGTCCATATTGCGCCTCATACGTTAAGAGTTGCCGCGATGTTTACGATATTAACCCGATTGAAAGAGCCGAAAAAGGGTGATATCGATTTAGTAAAGAAAATGCGCCTTTATGATGGGGAAAATGTGGAGGGCTATAATCGCGCAGATGTAGAGGAATTAAAGAAGGAATATGCGGATGAAGGAATGAGCGGGATTGATCCTCGTTATGTCATCAACCGGATTTCTTCAACGATCATTAGAAAAGAAATATCATCGATCAATGCACTGGATGTTTTACGATCCTTGAAGGAAGGGCTGGATCAGCATCCTTCGATTACGCCAGAACTGAAGGAACGCTATTTAAACTTTATTTCACTTGCACGTAAGGAATACGATGATATTGCGAAGAAAGAGGTTCAGAAGGCTTTTGTCTATTCCTATGAAGAATCAGCGAAGACGTTAATGGACAATTACCTAGATAATGTTGAAGCCTATTGCAATAAGTCGAAGCTGCGCGACCAGTTAACAGGTGAAGAAATCAATCCAGATGAAAAGCTGATGCGTTCGATTGAGGAGCAAATTGGCATCTCTGAAAATGCAAAAAAAGCATTCCGCGAAGAAATACTAATCCGCATTTCTGCTTATGCCCGCAAAGGAAAACGGTTTGATTATAATTCCCATGACCGGCTTCGTGAAGCCATTCAAAAGAAATTATTTGCTGACTTGAAGGATGTTGTAAAAATTACTACTTCAACGAAGACACCAGATGAACAGCAGCTGAAGAAGGTCAATGAAGTGGTCGCCCGGTTAATTGATGAGCATGGCTATAATTCAACCTCTGCCAATGAATTGCTTCGCTATGTAGGAAGCTTGCTGAATCGATGAATGTTGCGGTTCTATAAGAATAGATAAAGGACAGTCACTTAGACTGTCCTTAACTTATTTCATATTTTCTAATCTCATTAAATTCCCTCAGAAAAACATCTGCATAGTCTTCAATCTTCCATTTGTTTTCTTTTTTATCATATTTATCGGAATGAAGATGATCGAGTAATTAAAATTTTCAATGAGCACCTAAAAGATGACAGATTAAAGTGTCACAAGAGTGAATTGGAAATATAAAGTGATTATAGATAAAAAAGGAATAAAACTTAAAGAAGTCTTCTTAATTTAGGAAGACTTTTTTGTGGATTATGGGGTTATGGGGTTATGGTAGTGAGTTCGGACAACGGCATTTAAATTCCATCTGAATCAGTCCGAAGAAGTCGCAAGTTCGGATAACAACAATCAAAATATAATTGAAGGAGTCCGAAGTGGTAGTCGGTTCAGACAACCACACGCAAAATTCAGTTGAAGAAGTCCGAAGAAGTAGCGAGTTCAGACAACCACACTCAAAATTCGGCTGAAGAAGTCCGAAGTGGTAGTGGGTTCAGACAACCACACTCAAAATTCGGCTGAAGAAGTCCGAAGTGGTAGTGGATTCAGACAACCACACCCAAAATTCGGCTGAAGAAGTCCGAAGTAGTAGTGGGTTCAGACAACCACACCCAAAATTCGGCTGAAGAAGTCCGAAGTGGTAGTGGATTCAGACAACCACACTCAAAATTCGGCTGAAGAAGTCCGAAGTGGTAGTGGGTTCAGACAACCACACTCAAAATTCAGTTGAAGAAGTCCGAAGAAGCAGCGAGTTCGGACAACCACACCCAAAATTCAGTTGAGCAAGTCCGAAGTGATTGCGAGTTCGGACAACAACACCAAAAATTCAGCTGAACCAGTCCGAAGTGGTCAAAAATTCGACACACATCCGTATCCAAATTCCAGCTTGTATTATCCGAATTCGTTTTTCATTCAGCTTGTCCTTGGAATAAATATGATTGCCCCATTATCGAAATTATGTGTAAATTATTTCGACCTCTTGCATAGGATAGAGTAATAAACACTAAATGGACTAGAGTTGTCCAGAGTTTGTTAGTTTTGTTGGAAGAGATTGAAGTTGGCAAACGGGATTTAGGAAGTTATGGATGATTGCAGTATGACACTCTCGATATTGTATGTTGAATAGTTCAATGTGTGCGAAAGAATTTAATATAAGGAGGGCAAAAGAAATGACCGATGCTAATAATCATCAGTTTGTAATTTCACAAGAAGATTGGTCCCTCCATCGCAAAGGCCATGATGACCAGCAGCGCCATCAGGAAAAAGTACAGGATGCAATTCGAAATAATTTACCAGACCTAATCACAGAAGAGAGTATAGTGATGTCGAATGGTCGAGAAGTAGTAAAAATCCCGATTCGTTCATTGGACGAATATAAAATTCGCTATAATTATGATAAAAACAAGCATGTTGGCCAAGGAGATGGAGACAGTCAAATTGGTGATGTCGTGGCGCGCGACGGATCAGCAAGCCAGAAGGGACCTGGAAAAGGGCAAGGTGCAGGCGATCAGCCTGGAGAAGATTACTTTGAAGCGGAAGTATCTTTAATGGAGATTGAAGAAGCGTTATTTAAGCAGCTGGAGCTTCCTAATTTAAAGCGAAAAGAGCAAGCTGAGAATCTTGTTGAAAACATTGAATTTAATGATATACGAAAAACAGGTTTAATGGGAAATATCGATAAAAAGCGGACGATGATGACCGCATTTAAGCGAAATGCAATGACAGGAAAGCCAAGTTTCCATCCTATTTATCAAGAAGATTTAAAATTTAAAACGTGGAACGAAGTGAAAAAGCCAGACTCAAAGGCTGTTGTGTTAGCGATGATGGATACGAGCGGCTCGATGGGAATTTGGGAAAAATATATGGCTAGAAGCTTCTTCTTCTGGATGACCAGATTTTTAAGAACAAAATATGAAACGGTCGAAATCGAGTTTATTGCTCACCATACGGAAGCAAAAGTTGTATCAGAGGAAGATTTCTTTTCAAAGGGAGAAAGTGGAGGTACCATATGTTCATCTGCCTATCGAAAATCCCTCGAGCTTATTGATGGAAAATACAATCCTCAAAAATATAATATTTACCCCTTCCATTTTTCAGACGGTGACAACTTAACATCAGACAATGCACGCTGTGTAAAGCTTGTTGAGGAGCTGATGAAGGTATCGAATATGTTTGGATATGGGGAGGTAAACCAATACAACCGCCACTCGACCCTCATGACAGCATACAAAAACATCAAAAACGAAGATTTCCGATACTATATTTTAAAACAAAAAGTGGATGTGTTTCATGCGATGAAGACGTTTTTTAAAAAAGAAAAGGAAACTGTTAAGTTATAAATAAAAAGGTTGCATATTTTAGCGATCGGTTCGTTTTTGGGATAGTAATTTATAATTAGGGGTTCAATTAGAACAATTGAGCCCCCTTTTTTAATGTTAAATTGTTTTTTTGCTTGTAAAAACCATTAGGTTGGAAGTCCAGTACAACGGTCAGGAATTATGGAGTACAAGTCGCTCTCACAGTGAAGAAAATGAGTTGTTTGTAAGGTCTAATGATTCATTATGGCTTTTATTATGTATTAGGCAATATTTGAAAATAAGAAAGTAACAATCAAAATATATTGTTTGCTGCTCTTGCGATACTCATTGGAAGATTATACAGGTATTGATATACAAAAGTACGTTTATTTTTTGTGATGCAACTTCCTTTAGAATTTCCAATTTAATCCATAAATTTTAGAATAATCTTTCTCACTAATTTGGATATATTATTAAATGTTATTTTCAAATAAGGAGAATGAGATATGAGATTATCTGGAGAAGGCTTAAACAATTTTTATGGAGTAAGTCCTAGAGCAAGGCATAAAAAAGGAGTTGATAGTATGGAACACCTATTTAGAAACCCAATCATACATAGGCAGATACATGGAGATACAGTATATGTTCCATTAAATATAGACAGAATTTGGAATCAGATAAGCTAAATAACACATATATTGGGAAAATTAACCATAAAGAACCTATTTTCTGATTTTGAAAAATAGGTTCTTTATATATAGCTAGATAAATATTAGAAGTTTATTTTACAAATATTAGGTTTGAGAAATCAAACATAACTCTAACTTATAACATTTCTGTGTATTTAATAAAGTAACTAGTTGGAATACAACCCGAAATTAGATTAGATCATTTTCTGAAAAAGTAATTAAATACCAAAGAGGCTCATATAGAGCCTTTTTTTGAAAAAAAGGGTGGTGTACATAAAGGGCCCAATATGTAAATTAGAGCAGCGTAGTTTAATATACTGCTCTAATATCTTTTTGGATTATATAGTCTTACATTAGAAGGATTGTTTATATCATACCCAGAAAAATTACTCATCTTTTTGTTCGTTAATTCTTCTAATTTTTTAACGGATTTTTGAAATTCACTTTCATTCATTTGCCCAGTAGCAAGAAGAGAACATAAAATAGCAAAGCCTATAGCTGAGTTATCAATATATACTTCCAAATTCATATCAATATCTGAATTTCCGCTATTCCCTATAGAATTTATATTATCATTATCATTATCATTATCATTATTATTTTTAATTGTTTTTCTTTCTTTAGTAAACCCATATGCTTTTAACCTGTCTTCATTCACAAAAATATCATTGTTTTTTTTCACTATTTTTTTCACCCCTTTGTTTAAAGGTGGGATATAATATATCCCACCACCACTTAAAAGTCTACATCAACATCAGTATTCTGTTCTTGATCATTTTCCTGATCTTGATCAGCTCTAACGCGTGCATTACTCCTGCTATTTAAACGAATATCCACACAGGAATTCCCAGAATTACTTACTATAGAACGAGATATATTAGTGTTCCTGTCGACATTTCGAACATCTGCATCAGCATCAGCATCGGCTCTGTTATCAATATCGTTTCTGAAATCGATATCGCTTTCAACATTCACATCTGTCCTACCATTGTTTCTTCTATTTCTAGAAGACCCTCTAAAGTAACTTTGGTTTCCATTATTGTCATACCTTCTTCTGCTCATTTAGATTCCTCCCTTCGCTTTCTTAATTACAATCTATTCATATATACACACAGTGTATGGACATATTACCAAGTGTTTTAGCCCCTTTTTAAAGCCTTCTTTTGTCCGCTGCAAATTTTAATGGCAGTATTATTTGTTGTTTTCTGTAAAATTTTATGTTGGCACTTCCGGATGGGATTGTTTAATAATATAGAAATACAAATCATTCCCTGGCGGAAGGAGGACAAAAAAAGCCCCAAAGAGATAGGGCTCCATGAGGCAAGATTAAAAAACAAACTATACTAGGTAGAATTTAAGACATGGGGACCATTGAAAAAGGATGGTTATCATGATGAATCAACAAAAAGGGACGTTAGTGCTGCACATGAACATCATGAAACACAACATTAAATAGGGCTTTAAATCGAACTATAGACGTTCTGAGGGGAAAGAAAAGTAAAGGTCTATGATGATATTAAAGAACGCTTAGGAAGCGATTTGGAAGAGGAAGAGAAGGGATTCTATGAATTCAGCATTGATGAAAAAGAAATGAATATGCTGCATTCTTTTCTGAATTGGTATGTAGAGGAAATCAAACTTTCAGCTGAAGATCAAGGAGCTGAAATTGAGAAAGATGAACAGGTTAAGATATTGGATCGATTGAGTGTGAAGATTAGTAACATTATAGAAATGGTAATTGAAAAATAATGGATTACTTACACGAAATAGCTGCATACTTTAACAGGCTATCAGACAAAGCAGACGAGATAAGGAAATTAGATAGAGATTAGTACAAACATTATAGGGACATGCAAATTATAGAAGAAGTTTTAAGATGAAAAGATTCAAACTCTTAAAAATGAACAATGATTCTCAAAAATGTCAATTAACAAGACAGGAATTATACAAATTTAACAATGAATATACTCCTAATAAAACAATTTATAAAAAGAACCAAAGGAATGCATTGGCGGTATTATCAATTTTTTCAATAGTACCTGCACTGCTTTTCTTTTTCTTTGGTTCTAGCATGGTTAATTATCTATTTTTTATCATTAATACAGCTATCCTATTTTTAATGTCAGGATACTATTTGACTTTTGCGTTATTACATGATCTAAAAAAATATCTTTTTTACTTGAATGATGAAAATTACGATATTGAAGCTTACTTCATTGGTGAACAAAAAGGTTATTATATTTTAAAACAATGTCGCCATGTTGATAGTAATAATGAGATTAATAAAATCTCATCAGTAATTCGTATTCCTATAGAAAGAATTAATAAAATGGAGATGCTTTAAATTTTAAGGGAGAAATAAATTAATATTTATTTTATGTAAGGCTGATAACTTCTGTTTGATAATGTATATATGATGTACCGTCAAAGCAATACAACCGCCACTCCACCCTCATGACAGCATACAAAAATATTAAGCATGAAGATTTCCGGTACTATATTTTGAAGCAAAAAGTGGATGTATTCCATGCGATGAAGAGTTTCTTCAAGAAGGAACAAGAGGATAAAATGTATGCATGAATGGGCTGATTTTTTATAGGCGGGGACTCTGAAAACGTCATTATTTCAAAATATACCGACTCCAAAATTCTGAAAACAAATTTTAGAGTCGGCTTTTTTAATCAACTAGGTTGTTTATGCTTCCCGAAGTTATCCTACTCGTGCAAAGACAATTTTCTAGTTGTTACATCTCTTTACAAGCCCAAGCATCAATTTCAATTTTAAATGCTGGGGCAGCAAGGGCAACTACATAAATCATTGTTGTACATGGAAGATGATCCCCTAAAAAGTCACTAATCACTTTTCTTCTTTCAGCCGCTTCGAATTCTCCAACCAAATAAAATACTAACTTAGTGAGGTCTTTAATCTCCATGTTCGCTGCTTCAAGGTTTTTTCTAATATTCTCTAAGGATATTTTCATTTGTTCAATAGGGTTTTCTGGAACAGTGCCATCTTGGTTCATACCTAATTGTCCAGATAGTGTAAGCCACTTACATGGCCCTGTTATTTCAATTTGATGTACATAAGGGGCAACAGGCGCATGAATCGATTCAGGATTACGTGAGTTTTTCATATGATCCATTCCTTTTGTCTAATTTATTTTGAAATGATTTATACCTTTAAAAATTGAAGCCGATAATTATTTTCTTTTTGAATTAAATAATTAGTGAAATTTTCAAGGGTCCCAACAAATTTATCTACACCCTCTACATGATAAAAGGTGGTCGTTTGATCAAAATGATAGATCTCCTGATTAGGAGAATATAAATAAATTCTTTTTTCAAGTCCAAGTGCAATTCCTAATTCGATATGACTGCCTTTTCCGGCAGGTAACAAAATGACAATAAAATCAGAGTCGATGATTGCCTCCTTTTCCTTCGTGCCAATGGTAGATAAATCTTCAATTGAGTTTGCTCGCTGGTTTTTCGTCCAATCATAGGAATGTTCATAATTATAGTTGATTAGCTTCTGTGAAAGTTCCTTAACTAAAGTGCTATTTTTAAAGCTTGATGCAATATAAAATCTCATTACCTATCACCTTTTTAAGAATATTTTATCATGTTTTGCTAAACTCGAATATGGAGGACTACTTAAGGGATAACATTACAACATTAGTGATTTCCATTGCTTTTAAGTATGATCAAAAAGGTTTCTAAATGGCTTAATCGTGATAAGTTCAGTTTCTTAGAAGGAGTACAGTGTCTGTTTGTTGAACTGTACAATAGAAGCAGTTCAAGAGAAGAGAGAGGTTTCTACATGGCAAAAAATAATAAAATGAACCGGATGTTTAAGGTGTTATCCTTGTTCTTCGGCATTTTTGTTCAGATTTACTGGTATAAGATAACTAAAAAGCCAGAAGCTGAATGGGAGAAACTGTGGGGGGCTATCGGTAAAAGAGTGAGGAAGACGCTTTTTGAACTCGAAGGCTTGCTAATAAAAATCGGCCAAATCATTAGTACCCGAGCCGATCTTTTGCCACAAGCATTCATTAGTGAAATAGAAGATCTCACAGACAAGGTTCCTCCTTCTGAATGGAGTCATATTCAAGAGATTCTTGAAATGGAGTGGGACAGCAAAATTTCGGAAAAGCTGCATTCAATTGAGAGAGAGGCGATCGCATCCGCCTCTATTGGAGAAGTGTATAAAGCTACGCTGCTTAATGGAGCAGAGGTAGCTATTAAAGTGCAGCGGCCACATATTCAATCTATTGTCCAAACAGATTTTCGAACATTGAGAATGGTTATTTGGTTAGCAAATTACTTAGTTCCCCTCCCAAAGGGATTTATTAATCTTAAAGTTTTGTTTTCAGAGCTGAAACATGTAATCGGACGAGAGCTTGATTTTTCTAAGGAAAAGGAGACACTTCTTTATTTTAGAGAAAAATTTAAGGAAAGTGATATCGTTCAAATTCCTTCTGTTTATTCAGAGCTTTGCACGTCGAAGGTGCTGGTAATGGAGTGGATTGAAGGAATTAGATTAACAGACCATCAGGCGATTGAACAGTTACCTATATCACGTAAGGAAATGGCTCAGCGGCTCATCAAGGTTTTTCTGCCGCAATGGCTTGAGCCTGGAATCTTTCATGCAGACCCGCATCAGGGAAACGTCCTGGTTTCTAAGGATGGGAGAATCATTTTACTTGATTTCGGAATGGCAGGAGAAATTTCAAAGAATGATGCGGCCGCCTTTCAAGGGTTAATCGAATGTTTCCTTGCAAAAAATTATATGAAGGCTGTTGAATGCTTATCCCGTTTAGGATTTTTGCTTCCCGAGGCGGATACAAGAACGATTGAAAAATTATTAGCTGAATGGATGTCTTTCCAGCCATCTCAATTAAAAGAAATGGACCTTTTTGCCTTAAAGATGGAATTGAATGATATGATTCAAGCACTTCCCATTCAGGTTCCAACCCGATTTGTTTTTCTTGGCCGTTCTTTTATCACAATTGAAGGGATTGTAATTAATCTCGCACCAGATGAAGAAATTATAGATTTGGGTAAGCCAGTTTTTATTGAATGGCTAAAAGGACAAGGGAATAAATGGTCGTTTATATGGCAGGTAATCCAGTCACAGCCAGTATTCAAAATCTTTCATTCTGTTAATGAGTTCTTAAAGACACCGCAAAAAATGGAGCAATTAAAGGAAACGGAACAAAGAAGACAATTCCAATTTGCAATCTTTGAAAATCGGAAAAAGCAGTCCTTTCAATTGCTATTGCTAGGATTAGCAGGCAGTGGAATAGGAATTTCTCTTTCAAATACAGTACTTATAAAGCTATCACTAGGTTTAACTTTTCTGGCAATTACAGGTTATATAATTACGAGCTGGAAGCTCAGGAAATGGATGAAATATATGCACGAAAAGCGAAGATAAATAAAGTCATGTGAAGGATGACGATACTGTCGAATTTGCTGAAATTCTTGATAGATAGATCCGCATGTAAACTGGTGCAATATATTTTATAATAAGGAATAGGTGGAGGAGAGTAAAATGAATAAATGGATTGATGTTTCACAGCCTTTACATAATAACATTCCTGTTTGGCCAGGTCCCTGAGTATTTGCAAAAAAAGTAGGATAATTGCAAAAATCCTTGAATATTTGCAAAAAAAAACAGGATAATTGCAAAAATCCCTGAGTATTTGCAAAAAAAAGCAGGATATTTGCAAAATTACCTGATATTTCACAAATAAAAGTAGAAAAGTTTTTAGAAAGGTGGCTTTCCAATGGATTTAGGCAGAGGAATATCAATCATAGATGCAATGGATTTAGGCAAAGAAAGAAGGACAGGCTGTTACGTCCTGCATGCAGAGGAGTTAACGATTGTTGAGACTTGTGCAAGTCCGTCCATTCCATTTTTATTAGAGGGGTTTAAGAGATTAGGCATTGATCCAAAAGAAATAAAAAATATTATTGTTACTCATATCCATCTGGACCATGCAGGCGGGGTTGGATTATTACTTGAAAGCTGTCCAAATGCAAAGGTCATTGTTCATCCACGGGGAATGCGGCATCTAGCTGATCCATCAAAATTAATTCTCGGAGCAAGAGCTGTTTATGGCGAGAAGTTTGATGAACTATTCGACCCTATTTTGCCTGTGCCAGACAATCGGTTAGTTGTTAAAGAAGATGGGGATACGCTCCAAATCGGAGAAAATCGTATACTTACATTTATTGATACACCAGGACATGCGAAGCATCACTTTTCAATCCATGATTCAATGAGCAATGGGATTTTTACCGGTGATACAATCGGAGTATTCTATCCACAGCTATTTGTGAAAGGACTTGAACTATATCTCCCATCTACATCTCCAAATCAGTTTGATCCTAATGCCATGCTCGATTCACTCGAAAAAATAAAGGCACTTGATGTTGAACGAATTTATTTTGGCCATTATGGAATGACAACAAATCCTTCTCATGTGTATGAGCAAATATACAAATGGCTCCCAATATTTATGGAGACTGGCGAAAAAGTGTGGAAAGAAAAACAAGATGATTCTATTGAAACGAAAAGTGAAGGACTATTTCAAGAGTTATTTGTTAAAGTCAGCTCATTTTTAACCGAAAAGGAGTTCACATTAGATCAAGAAATGACTGAGATCATAAAGCTTGATTTAAGTGTTGGATCGATGGGAATCATCGATTATTTAGCAAAAAAACAAACCAAATAAGATATAGGCGGCCAGATGAGTCAATTGTCTGGCCTGTTTATTTCGTTTTTCAGCCCTATCCGTATTATAATGGGAAAAAAGTGTTAATGACATGGGGTGAGAAGTTGAACGTTCAAGAAATAATCCAAAGGCTTGAGAACCGGAAACCGGGTATTCTAGGAAGTGAAGGATTTTCCAAATACTCCGTATTATTGCCTCTCATTCAAAGTGAAAATGAATTGCATGTTTTATTTGAAGTGCGGTCTAGTATGCTAAGAAGGCAGCCGGGTGAGGTCTGTTTTCCTGGCGGACGAATGGATCCATCTGATGAAAATGAGCAGAGTACTGCTGTTCGCGAAACATCAGAAGAGCTCGGAATCAGTGGAAAAAGCATTGTTAATATCGTTCCGCTTGACTACATGATTTCTCCCTTTGGTACAATTATTTACCCATTTGCCGGTTTTATCGAACAGCCAGAGGATATTCGACCCAATCCAAGTGAAGTTGACAGTATTTTTACTGTTCCGCTATCCTTTCTAAAGGAACATAAGCCTGAGATTTTTCAGGTCGAATATAAAGTAATGCCAGAAAAGAATTTCCCTTTGAATCAAATTCCAGGAGGAGAGAATTATAATTGGCAGACAAGAAAGATGGACGAGTGCTTTTATTACTATGAAGATAAAGTGATATGGGGACTGACGGCTCGCATCCTCAAGCATTTTACTGAGATCATTTAAACTGTCCTAACACCTTTAAAATGAGGAAGTGCTTTTTTTGAAAAGAAAAATTGGGTTTATCGGATGCGGCAAAATGGCGCAGGCAATGATTGGCGGCATGCTTCAATCAAATACCGTTCAGCCAGAACAAATCGTAGCTAGTGCAAGGTCACAGGAGACAATCGATCAAGCATCAGAAAAATTTCAAATTCAAGTAACTGCAAATAATATGCTCGTTGCTGAGCAAGCAGATATTTTATTTTTGGCGATAAAGCCGAATCTACATGCTCAAATAATCGAAGAAATAAAGCATTCGATAAAGAAAGATACGATCATCATTACGATTGCAGCAGGGATAAGCTTGGATTTTCTAGAGGAATCCTTTAATCAGCCGATAAAAGCGGTCCGCTCCATGCCAAATACCCCTTCCTTAGTTGGAGAAGGGATGAGTGCTATTTGTGCAAATGACTTTGTAACGAAGGATGAGTTAGAGAACATTATTCACGTTTTTTCAAGCTTTGGAAAGATTGAAGTGATTGAGGAAAAATTAATGAATGCCATACCAGCAATTAGCGGATCCTCTCCGGCATATGTTTACATGTTTATCGAGGCATTAGCCGATGGGGGAGTAAAGAATGGATTACCAAGAGAACAATCTTATCATTTAGCTGCCCAAGCAGTTCTCGGAGCGGCAAAAATGGTCCTAGAGTCAGCGAAGCATCCTGGAGAGTTAAAGGATGAGGTTTGTACACCGGGAGGAGCTACAATTGAAGCCGTAGCGGAGCTTGAGAATAAGGGATTCAGGTCTGCTATTTTGTCGGCAATGGAAAGCTGTACGGCAAAAACAAATTCTCTCTCTCAAAAAAACGAACGATAGAACAAACAGGAGGAGCAGTGATTACTGCTCCTCCTGTATTATTAAATATCAATTTGATGTGCTAATTTTTTATTAATGAATGGTTCAGTCCAGCATATAAATCCTTTATATGCACAGTAACAATTTTAGCACCTATTTGGACGTGGACCATGTTGTCAAAAACAGCAGTTACAAGGCCGTTTAATGAAACATTCGCGCCAATGTTTAAGTCCTTTTTTACGTTCTTGTCTTTTTTATTTTCTGCCATCTTAACACCATCCCATCCAAAATTAGTAAAGGAATCCTATAAAGAATATATCCTTTTAATTGTAAAATAAACATGAGATGAAAAAAAGTCTAAACAAAGATTTTTTATCGACAAATTCTTCTCTCTTTCATCATACTCAGATGGTCAGTAATGGTCAATTAATTTGCATGATAATATGTGGAATAATCTTTTAAAAAAACGCATATATCCTATAAACCTGCTAGGAGGGAGGGATAGAGGCGGGATAATTCCTACTAGATTGATGCGGATACACAATTTAAACAACCTATTAAAAATTTTTAAGGGGGGTTTATGGTGACAACATGGTTCGTCTTATTGAATATTGCCATCTTGATCATTCTTCTTATCGGTTTATTCTACATGCAGAAGAAGCATATTTCTTTTTCTAAGCGTGTTTTTACTGCGTTAGGATTAGGAATCATATTTGGGTTTGGTTTACAGTTTGCTTACGGACCAGCGTCTGAAATCGTGTCCGAATCTGCAGGGTGGATTCATTTAGTTGGCGGGGGCTATGTAAAGTTTCTGCAGATGATTGTTATGCCGCTCGTTTTTATCTCCATTCTAGCTGCTTTTACAAAAATGAAATTAAGTAATAATGTGGGGAAGATTAGTTCACTTATTCTCGGTCTGCTCGTTGGCACAACCGCGATAGCAGCTGCTGTAGGTATTGCTGCAGCAGTTGGGTTCGATCTGGAAGCTGTTGAAATTACACAAGGTGAGGCAGAGTCAGCAAGGGGAGAGCAGCTTGAACAAAGCTTTCAAAGTATAGAAGGGAGAACTTTTCCACAGCAAATTCTTGATTTAATTCCAGCCAATCCTTTTCTCGATTTTACAGGTCAGCGTCCAACATCTACGATAGCAGTCGTCATATTTGCAGCTTTCTTAGGAATCGCTTACCTCGGGGTTAGGAGGAAATCAGCAGAGCAAGCGGAGTTTTTCGCGAAAATAGTGGACACTATCCATGCAGTAGTTATGCGAGTCGTCATTCTTATTTTGCGCTTAACCCCATATGGAGTATTGGCAATTATGACAAGAACGGTTGCGGTGAGTGATGTGGATTCAATACTGAAACTGGGGAAATTTGTGGTCGCATCTTATGTTGCACTAGCTGTCATGTTCTTAATCCATTTATTACTGCTTACATTTGCTGGACTTAATCCCGTCACATATATGAAAAAGGCTTTTCCTGTTTTAACCTTTGCTTTTACATCTCGTACAAGTGCCGGTGCTCTTCCGTTAAATATTAAGACACAAAAGTCACTTGGGGTGCCAGAGGGAATAGCAAACTTTTCTGGTTCGTTCGGGTTATCGATTGGACAGAACGGCTGTGCAGGCATCTATCCAGCTATGCTGGCTGTGATGATTGCTCCAACAGTAGGAGTTAATCCCTTAACGCCATCCTTCATCATCACTGTCATTGCCATTGTTGCTGTCAGTTCATTTGGTGTGGCTGGTGTTGGCGGAGGTGCTACCTTTGCAGCAATATTAGTGTTATCCGCATTAAATCTACCAGTTGCTTTAGCAGGATTACTCATTTCGATTGAGCCGCTGATTGACATGGGGCGTACAGCAGTGAATGTCAGTGGATCCATGGCGTCAGGGATCCTAACAAGCAGGATAACTGGAGAGATAGATAGCAGTGTGTACAATGATATGAATGAGAAGATTGAAGCAGAAGCATAAAGAGAAAAATCGGCAGGTCTTTTGAACCTGCCGATTTTTTGAATTAGTCCATCATTTGCACAAGTTTTTTCGAGAATGAAAGGAGAATTAATCCTAACACAATCGCCATTAGACCGATTAGTCCGAAAATTTCAAAGTAACCAAGAGTTTGTGTAAATGCAGCAAGCTGTCCTGCTAAGATATTTGCTACACCTGAACTTGCTAGCCAAACACCCATTAATAGGGAAGCAAGCTTTACAGGAGCAATTCTACTTACTAGTGACAGGCCTACAGGTGATAGCATTAACTCACCCATTGTATGCATGAGATATGTTAAGACTATAAACATAATATTTGCTTTTACTTGAATGTTTGCTTCATCGCTTCCAGTCTTCATAACCGCAATTAAGAGGATCATGTATCCAAGTCCAAGAAGGATCATCCCAATTCCCATTTTTGAAGGAACTTTAATGTCTCCGCGTTTAGAAGAAGCGAGTTTAATCCAAAGCATAGAGAATAGCGGAGCTAAAAGAACAATAAATAAAGGGTTTACGGATTGGAACCAAGCTGTTGGAATTTCCCAGCCAAAAATTTGTCGATCAACAAATCGATCTGTATAAAGCGTTAATGAGCTTCCAGCTTGTTCAAAACCAGCCCAGAAGAAAACGACAAAACAAGCTAAGATAACGATAACAGCTGTTCTTTGTTTTTCTTTCTTTGTAAGTGGTTTATTTTTAGCATGAGCATCAACTGTTTTATCAGGTGCTCCAGTTGGCTTCTTCCCAATATCGCCAAGATAGCGGTTGCCAAGTAAGTTAAAGAGTACTTGACCAATAATCATTCCGATCGCAGCTGCTAAAAATCCATATTTAAACCCGTATTGAATGATTCCGTCAATTGTTGTTGTTTTAAAGAGATCATTGTATAAGAATCCGATTACAAGTGGTGCGAGAAATCCTCCAACGTTAATTCCCATATAGAAAATGGTAAAGGCAGCATCTCTGCGTGGATCATTATTTTCATACAATTCTCCAACAATTGTTGAAATATTTGGTTTAAAGAAACCGTTTCCAATTATTAACAAGATCAGACCTAAATATAATGCTCCTGCACTTTGGTGTGCGAATAAAACGATGTTACCAACAGCCATCATAATTCCACCGATAGTTATTGCACGTCGCTGGCCTAAGAAGCGGTCTGATAAATATCCTCCAACCATTGGGGTGAAATATACGGCTCCAGTGAAAAATCCATATAACATCATGGCATAACTGTCACTAAACCCAAGACCACCGCTTACAAACGAGGTAGTTAAGTAAAGAACGAGGATTGCTCTCATACCATAATAACTAAAGCGCTCCCACATTTCTGTTAAGAATAATAAGTACAAACCAGGGGGATGCTTTTTTCTGGCTTTATTGTCTACTGCTGCATCCATTTTCTATGCCTCCAATATTTAAAATGTATAGTCAACTATATTATTGTAAAGTAATGATAATTTTGTGGCAATAGAATCAAAATAAGTGGTAAAACTTAATAAATTAGCAATTCATCAAATATTATTATTAATAAAATAATGGGAAAGTATACTGGGGAATTTTTGTAATATAATTTAGAGGGAATAAAGATAGATAAGAGGTTAAACAAAATAGACTTCATTGCTTAACCTCTTACTAAAAAGATAAGAAAGTATAAATTTTTATAAATTTGAGAAGTGTCTAGCTCCAGCGCCTAACGCCTATTGGACTTCCCGCCCCCTCCTACGATAAGTCAACATCGAATCGCTATCGCTCTTCGTGTTTCCTTTATCTCGTCAGGGGAGGTCCAGTCCATACGGCGCTAAGCAAGGCGCTTCCGCTTTTCTACTGTCTAGCGCAAGCGTCGTATCGCCTAACTTCAGGTCCCCTCCCTACGATAAGTCGACATCCATTCGCTATCGCTCATTGTGTCTTCTTTATCTCAGTCCCTTCCAGTTTGTACGGCGATGACCAAGGCGCTTTCGCTTTTCTTATTAATGCGGTAAAAATGCCAGCTGGTAGAAGAATAGGACAGCAAAAATATAAACCAGCGGATGAACGTCCCGCCATTTTCCTTTAAATACTTTCATAATCGGATAAGAAATAAACCCTAGCGCAATTCCTGTTGCAATGCTTGATGTTAACGGCATGCTTAAAACAATTAG
Source organism: Cytobacillus solani (assembly GCF_001420595.1). Lineage (GTDB taxonomy): Bacteria > Bacillota > Bacilli > Bacillales > Cytobacillaceae > Cytobacillus > Cytobacillus solani. The sequence goes on from NZ_LJIX01000006.1 coordinate 1,237,874, forward strand.
AAATGCTGGGAATGCTTCGTCAAGCTCTCCCCACTTAATTTGTGCAATACTTCCCATCATTAAACTTCCTACAATGATTAGGGCAGGAGCAGTGATGGCGGAAAGACCAGACACGGCACTCACTAACGGGCCAAAAAAGGCAGAAACGATAAATAATATAGCAACGGTTAGCGATGTTAACCCTGTTCGTCCGCCAGCAGCAACACCTGCAGAGGATTCAACGAAAGCGGATGTTGGGCTTGTCCCAAACATAGCACCAACAGTGGTCCCAATTGAATCGGACAGCAATGCTTCTCTGGCTCTTGGCATGGTCTTTCCTTTCATTAATCCAGCCTGCTGTGCAACGCCAACCATTGTTCCGGTTGTATCGAAAATGGTCACTAGCAAAAATGAAAATACAACGGCATATAAGCTATGCTGAATAACGTCACCTAAGGCTTGAAACGGATTAAGAATCATTAGACCCTCAGGAAGAGAGGGCAATGATAAGAAGCCCTGATCAAACGAAAGCTGGCCTGTAAAGAAAGCGATTAGTCCAGTAACAACCATTCCGAAGAATAATGCGCCATTCACTCGCAAAACCATTAATATTAATGTAACAGTTAGTCCGATCAAAGCTAAAATAGCAGATGGTTCGTGTAAATCTCCAAGTGCGACAAGATTTGACGGATGGCTTGTAATAATTCCTGTTTGGCGTAAACCAATAAAAGCGATAAATAAACCAATCCCTGAAGTAATCCCGTGTTTTAAATTGTCTGGAATAGCTTCAATAAGCTTAGAGCGAAAAGGGGTTAAAGATAAAATAATGAAAATAATACCTGCGATAAAAACAGCTGCGAAGGCTGTTTGATAATCTATATTTCCATGCGTGCCAACGACTGAATAAGCAAAATATGCATTCAATCCCATTCCAGGAGCAATGGCGATCGGATAATTTGCGAAAATGGCCATCCAAAGTGTTCCGACAACTGCCGCAACGATTGTGGCAGTAAATACTTGTTCAAAGGGTACCCCTGCATCGGATAAGATCACCGGGTTAACAACGACTATATAGACCATGGTTAAAAAGGTAGTTATCCCAGCAAGAACCTCCGTTTTGGCATTAGTTTGATTCTCTTTTAATTTAAACATGATAGTTCCTCCAAATACGAACATTAAAAAGCACATTTAATATAATATTCGTTATTAGAATGGATTACAAGTCCTTATTTACTATTATCTATAAATTGTACGAAAATCATTCCATTGAAAAATATGGACATAAAAAAAGATGGCCATGTGACCATCCTCATACTTAAAATATTGCATTCAATAAAAGGTAAATAAGTCCAGCGATTGTAGCAGAAATTGGCAATGTTATGACCCATGTAATAAGCATTCTTTGAGCGGTTCCCCATTTTACACCCTTTAGGCGATGAGCTGAACCAACACCAAGAATGGAAGATGAAATAACATGAGTTGTACTAACTGGCAAGTGAATTAAAGTGGAGCCGAAGATAATCATTGCACCAGTTAAATCTGCAGCAACTCCGTTAACAGGTCGAATTTTCATTATTTTCCCGCCAACTGTTTTGATAATTTTCCAGCCGCCTACAGATGTTCCAAGTCCCATTGCTAAAGCACAGGAAAATTGTACCCAAAAAGGAATATCTGTACTTGTTACGTAGTTATTGGCAATTAAAGCCATTGTAATAATCCCCATGGCTTTCTGTGCATCATTTGTCCCGTGGGTATAGGATTGCAAGGCTGCTGTGAAAATTTGAAAGATACGAAAGTTGCGATTTGTTTTTGTTAAATTATTATTTTTAAATACAACTTTAAATATGCTGTAGACGATAAATCCAAATACAAAGGCAATTATTGGAGAGAAAATAAGAGCCTGAATAATCTTTAGAAATCCTTGGTAGTTAAGTGAGGCAAAGCCAGCAGCGGCAATTGCAGCACCGGCAATTGAACCGATAAGCGCATGAGAAGAACTGCTTGGAATTCCATAGTACCAAGTAAGTAAATTCCAGAAAACCGCAGATATAAGTGCGGCTAAAATGACGAGTGACCCATTTTCTAATGTAAATGGATCAACGATGTCTTTAGTGATTGTTTTTGCAACGCCTGTAAAGGTCATTGCTCCAACAAAGTTCATTACTGCTGCTAAAATAATTGCATGTCTGGGCTTTAGTGCTTTTGTTGAAACAGATGTTGCAATGGCATTGGCGGTATCATGGAAACCATTGATAAAATCAAAAGCTAAAGCCATGACTACAATTAAAATCGTTAGAATTAAAAATCCATCCATTTGCTAAGACTCCTTACGCATTTTTCATAATAATGGTTTCCAAAGTATTTGCCACACTTTGACAGCTGTCAGCAATCTCTTCAAGATTTTCGTAAATTTCTTTAAATTGAATAATGCGTACAGGATCCTTCTCAACAGAGAAGAGATGTTTAATAGATTGTCTTAGCACGCCATCACATTTTGATTCATAATCTTTTATTTTGATTGCATGTTCACGGATTTGCTGCAACTTTTTATTTGATAGTAGTTCAATTGATTTTTCAATTTCATCAGCACAATGTTTAATGGCATCCACAAATTTAAGCATAAAGTCATCTGCCTGTGTAATTGAGTACATTTCAAATAGTGCCGCACAGTGCTCTATCCCATCAATGACATCATCCAAGCTCATTGCTAGTGCAAGTATATCCTCACGTTCAATTGGTGTAATGAAGGCATTATTTAATTCTTTAATAACCTCATGAACATATGAATCCCCTTTTGTTTCGTAATCCTTCATTGTTTCTGAGAAGATTTTAAGATCACTCACATTTTTTAGTTTATAGTCTGCAAAGTAATTTGCTCCTTCTTTCACATTTAGTGCGATACTGCTAAGTAATGTGTTAAATTTGTCCTTTTTCTTAAAAGCCATTTTTTTACCCCCATGAAAAAAATATCATCCAAACGAAATAATTTTATACGAAAAAAGGCGAATTAGATAGTTATATGCCTAAAAAAGTTGAAAAAAGTATTAAAAACACTCATTTTTTTTTATTATGTGATTATTTTCATTCAAATATGTTTCCAATATACTAACTGAGTAAAACTTAGTTTGTGATTAATGTCACAAACTTTTCGAAAGTGATACGTAAATAAGAATAAGTTTAATTATATAATCACTTTAAAGATGAATGGAAGAAATGGTTATTCATCCCATTTCTTTCACTGAATCTAAATAAATAAATAAATAAATAGGGGGAGCTATTTATGAGAAGAATGGGTTTTGGGATTTTGTTACTATTTGTACTATCAATTCTCGGTGCATGCGGTGCCAACGAGGATGCAGCAGCTCCTGCTGACAAAAATGCGAAAGAGCCAGCGAAAGAAAATGTTATTGATCAAGAGCTTGAAGATGCGAAAGCTAAATTTGAACCGTTAGGAGAAATACCAGTTCCTGCTGATAATCCAATGACAGAGGAAAAAATAGAATTAGGGAAAACGTTATACTTCGATCCCCGCCTATCAGGGAATAATGTTCAAAGCTGTATGTCCTGTCATGCGCCTGGAGCAGGCTATGGAGATGGGATGGCAAAGTTTATTGGATTTGAGGGCTTTAATGGCCCGCGAAATAGTCCGACAATCATTAATTCTGGCTATTATCCAACAAATTTCTGGGATGGACGAGCAGGAAGCTTAGAGGAACAAGCATTGGGGCCGATACAATCGGAAGTGGAAATGAATCAAAATTTAGATGAGCTAGTGATTGAATTAAATGGGGTTCCAACCTATGTAGAGCGATTTAATACGGTCTTTAATGACAAAATATCTGCTGATAATATTGCAAAAGCGATTGCTGCCTTTGAAAGAACGATCGTTATCGCTGATACAGCATTTGATCGCTATCTTCAAGGGGAAGAGGATGCCATTAGTGTCGATGCAAAAGAGGGAATGAAATTATTTGCCGGCAAGGCAGGCTGTATTTCTTGTCATGCAGGTCCGTTATTATCTGATTATAATTATCATAATTTAGGTATGAGTGGGGATGATGGACGCTTTGCTGTAACGGGAAATGAGGATGATAAAGGGAAGTTCCGAACATCTGGATTAAGAGGAGTGGCTCATACGGCACCATTTATGCATGATGGCAGCCTTGAAACTTTGAAAGATGTTATTACCTACTATAATGAAGGCGGCGGGGATCATGCGAATAAAAGCGTTCTGATGAAACCGCTTAATTTAACAGGAAAAGAAATGAATTCACTTGTTGCATTCCTGGAAAGCTTAAGTGGAGAACTTCCAATGGTTGAGAAGCCTGAAATTCCAAGTAACTAATAGCTTTATTGATAAGACCTGTGGAGTTCCTAAGAAATATTGAAAGGGTTCCATAGGTTTTTTTTGTATAAATATGATTATTCTCTTGTTTAGGACAATTTTAGTACGGGTAAAAGTGAAATAACCACTCATTACGAATCCCGGCTATTGCCGTTAATATAGAAAGCGATTGCTTAGACAGCAATCGCTTTTTGCATTTTTACAATCACATAAAAAATTCCATAATATTCCTGAGCGGTTTTTGTAATAAAAAGAGAAAAAAAACGAAAACTACGATAAAACAGCAAGGAGTGGATCAGATGTTTACCTTTTTATGGGCATTAATCATAGGTGGAATTATTGGATGGATTGCAGGAATGGTAGTTGGTAAAGATATTCCAGGTGGTGTATTCGGCAATATTATTGCGGGGTTTGTCGGAGCATGGCTTGGGACATTAATTTTTGGAAACTGGGGTCCCGTTGTTGCGGATTTTGCGATTATCCCTGCACTTATAGGTGCTGTACTGCTTGTATTCCTTTTAAGCTTACTGATGAGAGCATTTAGAAAATCGACTGATTAATAAAATAAAAGCCTTCCAGCTGGAAGGCTTTTATTTTTTGAGTAAATGCAGGAAAGGAATGGTCATAAAATCTTCCACAACAATGTTTTCATCTGTAAATGGATGGGGAATGACAAGCTTTCCTGCATGCAGTGCTTGTCTCTCGAATAAGGGTTTTCCCCCATATAGTTTATCTCCAACGATTGGATGTCCAATAAAACTTAAATGAACACGAATTTGATGTGTTCTACCTGTTTCAAGCTGACATTGGATGAGGGAAAGATCTTGCCTAGGACTGTATTCGAGCAGCTCGTAGTGGGTTATAGCGGGCTGTCCTGATGAAGATACACGCCTTTTCGTGGGGTGATGCCGGTCGCGGCCAATAGGTTCTTGAATGGTTCCTTTTTTCCTTTTTATTCGGCCGTGGACGAGTGCAAAATACGTTCGTTTAATGGATCTTTCCTCAAGCATTTTATCTAAAATCGATCCAGCAAGTGAGTGCTTCGCAAATAAAATGGCCCCAGTTGTATCACGATCTAGACGGTGTACATGCTTAATTTTTCGCTGCTCGCCTTTTGCCTGTAAATAAAACGCTGCAGCATTTGCCAATGTGTTTGTTTGCTCGGGTGAATTAGGGTGTGTATCCATGTTTGCCGGTTTATTAAACACAATCATGTGCTCGTCCTCATAAAGAACATCAACCTCATGATAGGCTGGAATGACACCAAAATCCTCTTCCATAAAAAGTTTAAGCTGAAGTCGATCACTTTCCTTTAGAGGCTGATTCCAATTAATCAGTTCTCCATTTACCTTTACATGCATTTCCATTCTAATTGTATGTATTTGTTTCTTTGGTGCTTTCCACACAATCCTAAATAAATCATCTATAGAATAGCCTTCCCATTTCGAAGGCAATGTCATTTCAAACCATTCACCAAAACATTTTGTCCGTATCATTCTATTCTCCTTTTTAGTCAATCCAATTATTTACAGTGCGTGTTTGCCCTTGTCCTATCTGTATTTTAACCGTTTCATGGATTTAATTACCACCCGAAAACTAGAAGTGGATGTGATATTCTTATTGTATATTACAAAATAGTTACAAGGGATTATAAAGGTGGGTTTTATCGGTGAAAATCGTATTTGCATCAACTCCTGAACAAGAAGAAGAAATCAGGAAGCTTGTACAAAGAATGTATTCTACTATTTTTCCAAATTATTTTCCAGATGAAGATATTAAAGAATTTGAGCAATTAGATGTGTTACATACTTCAACTAGACATTTTGAATATTTTGGCACATTAAAGGAAGCCTATCAAGTGATTGTCAGCTTACAAATTATCACAGCTATTCTGGAAACAGAGAAACTGGAGGAAAGGTACGAAAAAATTTTCGAAAAAAATGTAAATATTTTACAAGATTTCGGTTTGTCTTTTCCATTTACCTTTAGTAACTTTTTTCATGGAAAAGTGATGAAGAATGATATGCTCAGCATGTACACAAAGGCTGCAAATGAATTATTAATTTGAATAATAAAATGCCTGCAAATTTTTTTGCAGGCGTTTTTTTAGTGTAGATTACTTTGTATTTTCTTCAAACCATTTTTCAAATACTTCTTTTTCCTGATACCCAGTTATGCGATTTACTTCTTTACCAGCTTTGTATTGAACAATGGTTGGAGTTTCTTTAATTCCATATTGATCCCAGCCATTTTCAAATTCAAGCAGATTAAACTGTGTAAGATTTATATTCATATCCTTAGCAAGTGGTGAGACCACTGGTGTTGTTCTTTGACAGTGAGAGCAAGTCGGGCTATAAAAATAAACCGTTACATCCTCTTTTTTATCAAGCTTTTTCTCTAATTGATCAGGAAGGATTAAATTTTGATAATTTGGATCATCCATTTGTGCAATTGTTTCAGGATGAAGGTTGCTTTTTCCATATGGATTCTCTTCTGTAATCTTTTCTTCATTTTGCATTTTTGTTAGTAATGCAACAGCTCCGAATAAAAGGATGATTACTGCTAAAAAAATAAAAACCTTTTTCACTTATGCTGCCTCCTTTGACTTTTTCCATAGTAGATAACTGCAAATGAAAATAATGATAAAAGCGATTAATGCTAAAAATGGGATTGTAATAAATCCGAGCCAATTTATATATTGTCCAGTGCACGGAACTCTTCCGCATGAAGCAGCATGGTCTGCTAAAAAAGAAATCTTTTGGATTGAGTAATGGTATAGAGAGATGCAGCCGCCTATTGCAGAAAGCACCATTGTATAAATACTAATCCGAAAATCCTTCTTAACGACAGCGATGCCTAATATGATGACCATTGGATACATAAGGATTCGCTGATACCAGCATAGCGTACAAGGTTCATATTGACGGATTTCTGAAAAATAGAGGCTTCCGAACATGGCAAGAACGGATGCAGCCCATGAAACAAATAACCATGTTTCCCTTTGATCTTTTTTTGTTTTCTCCATCTTATACTCCTCCAATAGATAATTACGATAAAATTATGACCTACTGTCCTGCCTTTGTAAATCAACATTATCACAAAATCCTTGTTTGTTCTGAGTTTCGTCATAGTTTTGACATTCATTGATACAAATAATATCGTAAGGAATAGGTGAATACAATTAAGAGCAGAGGTTATATATCTTTGCAGAAATATTTGGATGATTAGTAGATTTTATTAGAGAGAAATGTTTTAATGTAAGGAGTTTTGGAGGGATGAATATGAATTGGAAAACGAAAGCTGAACGCTGGATTAAGCATGAACAATTGGATCAAGATTTATTATCGGAGCTTCAAAAGTTAGCGTTAGATGAAAAAAAGCTGGAGGATGCTTTTTATAAAGATTTAGAATTTGGTACTGGCGGGATGCGTGGAGAAATCGGTGTCGGTACGAACCGAATGAATATTTACACCGTTAGAAAAGCTTCTGCCGGTCTAGCCGCATACATAGAAGAAGCGGGAACGGAGGCAATGAAAAGAGGGGTTGTTATTGCCTATGATTCACGCCATATGTCATTTGATTTTGCAATGGAAGCGGCAAAAACGTTAGCGACAAGAGGGATTCAGACATATGTGTTTAATGAGCTGAGACCGACCCCTGAGTTATCATTTGCTGTGAGGCATCTGCAAGCTTTTGCAGGGATTGTAGTAACGGCGAGTCATAACCCGCCTGAATATAATGGCTATAAAGTATATGGATCAGATGGTGCCCAGCTGCCGCCATCTATTGCAGATGTGATTATTTCTAAAGTAAATGAAATTGAAAATGAACTGCATATTGCTGTTCACGATGAAACCATGCTCAAGGAACAGGGCTTAATTAAAATGGTTGGGGAAGAAGTTGACAGCAAGTACATAGAGAAGCTTGTCACGATTTCGGAAAATCCAGCTATTAGTGAGGAGGTAGACCTTTCAATTGTCTTTACCCCATTACACGGAACAGCTAACAAGCCTGTAAGGGATGCTTTCCGGGCACTAAATTATAAAAATGTTCAAGTTGTTAAAGAGCAAGAGCTCCCAGACCCAGAGTTTTCAACGGTAAAAAGTCCAAATCCAGAGGAAAAATCCGCCTTCGAACTGGCCATAAAGGTTGGGAAGGAATCTAATGCAGATTTATTAATCGCAACAGATCCTGATGCCGACAGATTAGGAATAGCTGTGAAGGATCAAACGGGTGAATATGTTCTGCTGACTGGAAATCAAACAGGAGCGCTGCTGCTGGACTATCTTCTGTCACAGAAGAAGGAAAAGCATGCACTTCCGGAAAATGGGGTCGTCCTCAAAACAATTGTTACCTCAGAATTAGGAAGAAAGATTGCTTCCTCCTATGGAGTTGATACGATTGATGTATTAACTGGCTTTAAATTTATTGCAGAGAAGATGAAAGAGTATGATGCAACAGGAAAATACACGTTTTTGTTTGGGTATGAAGAAAGCTATGGCTACTTAATTGGGGACTTTGCCAGAGATAAGGATGCCGTACAAGCCGCTGTACTAGCAGCCGAAGCTGCCGCTTTCAATAAGAAAAAGGGATTGTCCTTATATGATGCCCTATTAGCGATCTATGAACAATATGGCTATTATCTTGAAGGACTCCGCTCGATCACATTAAAAGGAAAAGAAGGCGCCGAGATTATTCAGCAAACATTAGCTTCGTTCCGTGAGAATCCGCTTGAAGCGCTTGGCAGTCTGAAGATAATCGCAGTTGAAGATTATTTAACAGGTGTTCGAACAGATAACAAGGGACAAGAACAGGTCATTGAATTACCAAAATCAAATGTCATTAAATATATCTTTGAGGATGGAACATGGATTTGTATGCGCCCATCGGGAACAGAGCCAAAGGTTAAATTTTATTTCGGCATTAACAGTCCATCATTAGAAGGAAGCAGGCAAAAGCTATCCGCAATAGAAAATGAATTCATGAAAATCATTGATGAAAAAATAAAATCATTATCGATAAAATAGGTTAAAACAATGACACCGGGGAGGGGATCTCTTCGGTGTTTTTTTACAAGGCGCTTCTGCTTTTCGATATGTCTAGCTCCAGCGCCTATCGCCTAACAAACTTCAGGTCCCCTCCCTACGATAAGTCGACATCAATTCGCTATCGCTCATTTTGGCTCCTATATCTCCGCCGGGGAGGGGATCTCTTCGGTGTTTTTTTACAAGGCGCTTCTGCTTTTCGATATGTCTAGCTCCAGCGCCTATCGCCTAACAAACTTCAGGTCCCCTCCCTACGATAAGTCGACATCAATTCGCTATCGCTCATTGTGTCTCCTATATCTCAGTCGCGGCCCTTCCAGTTTGTACGGCGATGACCAAGGCGCTTCTGCTTTTCTTACAACTTTAGTCGTACGTAATCTCATTCTAATTTCTAACGAATGTTTATTTGAAAAGTATTATAATAGTGGGAGGAATTAGTTTTTGGAGGAGAAACGGTGGAAAAACGTCATTCTGAAATCCGAATATTAAAGGAAATTGCTGAATTATTGAATGAAGGCACAGAAGTGAAAGGAATATTATCAGAGGTTCTGGCAAAATTGCTTCATGTGACTGGCTTAACAAGCGGGTGGATTTTTCTAATCGAGCCTGATGGGAACTATGTGCTAGCAGCAAAAGAAAACCTTCCGCCTGCACTCTCGCGTAATGATTATAAACCGATGTGTTCAGGGGATTGCTGGTGTATAGATCGTTACAATAATGGCAGGCTTCATAAAGCCATCAATATTATTGAATGTAAAAGAATTGAAGCAGCCTTGCTAGAGAAAAGAAATGACACGAACGGCTTGACCCATCATGCAACTGTACCTTTACGGGCAGGCGATGAAAAATTTGGCATTCTTAATGTAGGTGCCCCAAATAAAACCCATTTTGAGCCAGAAGAGCTCGCTTTGCTGGAGTCAATTGCCTTTCAGATTGGTACGGCACTCAAACGGATTAAGCTGACCGAGGGTGAACAGGAAACAGCTCTCACGGCAGAAAGGAATCGGTTAGCGAGGGATCTTCATGATTCTGTTAATCAGCTGCTTTTTTCATTAAGCTTAACAGCTAGAGGCGGAGCTGAAATGGCTAAAGAAGCGGATACGAAGGAAACCTTTTTGTATATTCAAGATTTAGCACAGGAAGCTCTAAGTGAAATGAGAGCACTTATTTGGCAGCTTCGTCCACGTGGCTTGGAAAATGGGCTCACTAGCGCTTTAATCGGCTATGGAGAGATGCTTGGTCTCAAGCTGCAAACAGAAGTAAACGGAGTGATCTCCCTTCCAGGAAAAGTGGAGGAGGCACTATGGAGAATTGGTCAAGAAGCATTGGCCAATTGCAAAAAACATTCTGGTCAGACAAATGCTGATTTATGCCTTTCAATAGAAAGACATAAGGTAATTATGGTGATCTCTGATTGTGGCTCTGGATTTTATTATGATGGGAAGACGGGGAGAATTCCATCACTCGGTTTAAAAAGTATGAAGGACCGCACGGAAAGCTTGAATGGTATGTTTATACTGCAAAGCTCCCCGCAAAAAGGTACAAAAATTGTAATTACCATTCCAATATAAGGGGGTGTATGCATGGCTATTCGTGTTCTTATTGCTGATGATCATCATGTTGTAAGACGGGGATTAGTATTTTTTCTCAAAACACAGCCTAATATAGAAATTATTGGCGAGGCAAGAGATGGGAAAGAGGCAGTAGAAATGACAATGAAGCTCCTGCCGGATATTGTATTAATGGATTTAGAAATGCCAAATATGAACGGAATCGAAGCAACACGTGCAATAAAACAAGGTTGCCCAGATGTAAAAATAATGATGTTAACGAGCTTCTCTGACCAGGACCATGTGATTCCAGCCATTGAAGCAGGTGCTTCGGGCTTTCAGTTAAAGGATATTGAACCAGACGAGCTTGTACGGGCCATCATTCATTTGAAAAGTGGGGAAAGCCAATTGCATCCTAAGGCGACTTCCCACCTGCTTTCTCATTTAACATCGAATAAAAGTGAGGAAAGAAAGCCATTAGAGGGGTTAACTAAAAGAGAGATAGAAGTGCTGAAGGAAATCGCAAAAGGAAAAAGCAATAAAGAAATTGCAGCAGATTTATTCATTACTGAAAAAACAGTAAAAACCCACGTCTCAAATGTTCTTTCTAAGCTTGGCTTAGCCGATCGTACGCAGGCTGCACTTTTTGCTGTACGAAATGGTTTAACGAAATGATGTTAGAGAGCCGAAATGAGAAAAAACACGATCCCCGGTTGAATGGATCGTGTTTTTTATTGGTGGAATTCTTTTGATACTCAAGGAAGGATGGAAATAGTTTCTAGCTCGTCAGTTTCATTAAATTCATTCGCATGGTCGATGTATCTGAGTAAAGAATATAAATGTTTTTCCAGAACGGAGTAATCTTTTTCAAAATGATAAGCATGGAGGAAATGTTCAATTTTTTTTGAAAGAAATTGATCCTCCGTTCTTACCATCAAAATTAACAAATTGTCCCATTCTGATCGATGGGTGTAGAATAGAGCACGGTCATAATCCAACTTATTCATTTGTCCTTTCCTCCTCTTTCAGGAGTTGATTATAGTTTGCGGTTCTTTAGGAGGAAATTGCACTGTAAATGTTGGACATGTTGATTTGATGGGGTTTTCAAGTTTTACCTTGAATAATGTTTGAATGCATAATATTAAAAAAGTCGTGAAAAATAGGGGTAATCACAATTGCATTTGGAGGGATAGAATGAAGAGGCTCTTGTTTGTTTTTATAATTATTAGTTTATTTATGGGCGCATGGACCTTATCAGCTGCAGCTAGCGAAAAGCCAGATTATGAAAAATATGGAAGAATTGCAACAGCCGTTGTGAAAGAAGATTTCCCTGGTGAAGATGTAGTCGAATACCAATATACAGGCAGGCAAAAAGTATCCGCATCTGATGTGACAGATTCATTTACATTCCAAGTAAACGAAGCCGGGAAGCCGGTTACCTTAATTGTAAAAGTCACCCACAGTCTTGATAATAAAAGAACGCTTAGTTTAACTGTTGAGGAGAAGAGAGGGTAAAGCCACTCTTCTTCTTTTTTGTGTAACATTGCATGGTAAATAATGAATTTCCTTAAGATTTCTGCTACTCTTGTTTTAACATGATGGACGTAAGAGAAGGAGAGATTAAGTTGTCAAATGAGTCTATTTTAGTCGTTGAGGATGAAGAAAAGATTGCCAGGCTGCTGGAATTAGAGCTGGAATATGAGGGCTATCAAGTGACAAAGGCAATGGATGGATTGGATGCTTTGGCATTATATCGATCACAAAAATGGGATTTAATCTTATTGGATGTGATGCTTCCCGGATTAAGCGGAATTGAGCTATTGAGACGTATTCGTGCTCATGATTTGCATACGCCTGTTCTCTTATTAACTGCAAAAAGCTCGGTTGAGGATAAGGTATCTGGACTTGATCTTGGAGCGAATGATTATATGACAAAGCCATTCCAAATTGAGGAGCTTCTGGCTAGAATTCGCGCAGCCTTAAGATTTAAGGGAAAAGAGCAAATGGAAGAAGAAAGCGATTGGCTGACAATAGCTGATTTAAAATTGAATGAAAAAACAAGAGAAGTTATCAGAGGAGAAGATGCCATTGAGTTAACCCCAAGGGAATTTGATCTCCTCGTTTATTTCATGCATAACAAGCGGCAAGTGTTGAACCGTGATCAAATCATCGAAGCCGTGTGGGGATATGATTTTTTAGGCGATACAAATGTAGTTGATGTCTATATTCGCTACATTAGGAAAAAGATAGATACTTTAAATAAACCAACACTTATTCATACCATTCGCGGGGTTGGATATGTGTTAAAGGAAGCAAAATGAAACTGCGAAATAAGATTAATCTATATACCGCGGTACTATTTTCTGTTTTGTTGCTATTGATGAATCTGTCTATTTATTTTCTATTTAGTAATTTGATCCTTGAAAGTGAAACAAAGGGTGTGAAAGAAGAAACAGAAAAGATAGCAGAAGTGTTTAATCAATCAACAAAGATGGCTGAAGAAGGTGAATTTCTACGTGCCTATGTTCCTATTGATGGCATGATAAGAATTATAAAGCCGAATAGGCAAGGTACCCTGACAACTACCTCGCCAACTGAAATCGAATTAAGTAAAGAGGATGCCATTTATTATACCGGAGAAATAAGCAAAAGGATGATGATCAATCATCGGACATATGCTTTCGCCTCTATGCCAATCATTCTATCAGATGGCAATGTGGCAAATTTGCAAATAATGAAAAATATTGAAAGGGCCATTGAGAATTTAAAAATTCTTCGAATTGTCCTTATAACTGTCACACTAATTGCACTCATTCCTGTTTTTATATCAAGCCGTCTTCTAAGTGATTTATTGATCAAGCCTGTGACATCAATGATAAAAACAATGACGGAAATCAAGCAAAGTGGTCAATTTAAAAGGCTTCCTCTTGAAGGGAAATCAAAGGATGAACTTCATGAAATGGGCGAAACGTTTAATCATATGATTGACTTGCTGGAAACAAACTTCGAGAAACAAAAGCAATTTGTTTCCAATGCCTCACATGAGCTGAAAACACCTCTGACTGTTATTGAAAGCTATGCAAGCTTGTTAAAACGCAGGGGGATGCAGGAACCGGAGCTTTTTGCAGAGTCGATTGACGCCATTCATTCAGAAGCGATTCGGATGAGGGATATGACTGAGCAGCTTCTATTGCTTGCCAAACATAATGAACAATGGAATCTGCATATGTCAGAAGTAAATCTTAACGAGTTCCTTAAACAAACCCTTCATGCCTTTCAAAATGCCTATAATCGGAAAATTATATTTAATAATGAATTACAGCCGTCCCTTATGGTTGATACAGATGAACAAAAGCTAAAACAGCTGATGTATATTTTCCTTGATAATGCAAGGAAATATAGTGATAAGGCGATTACTGTTGCAGCAAGGATAAAGGATGGTCAAGTATTTATTCAAATGATTGATCAAGGGATTGGCATTCATAAGGATGAATTGCCGAAGGTGTTCGACCGTTTTTATCGAGTGGATAAGGCAAGAAATAGAAAGAGCGGGGGATCAGGTTTAGGGCTTTCACTGGCAAAGGAGCTTGGTGAGGTTCTGGACATTAAGATTGATCTTGAAAGTAAAGAAGGCATCGGTACGACAGTCACACTTTATTTACAATTTTAGGCGGTTTCTCAGCAAATTCTCATTATTATGTAAGAAAATATAGGTGTAAAGTGAGGTGTAATAATGAGAAAAAAGCTTTGGCTCTGGATTGCAGGTAGTGTTGTCCTGCTTGCATTCCTTTTTATAGGATTACAGCAATGGGGAAGAGTAACCACTTCGGCCGACTCTATGTCCCAAGAGGAGGCAGCAGATCTTGTTGAAAAAAGATACAAAGGTGATATCACAAAAATAGTACAAAACAAAGACGAATATATCATTGAAATGGATAGAAATCAGATGATCTATGAAATAAAACTAAATGCTTCAAATGGGGAAGTCCTGTCTTTTTCGAAAATCGGCAGCAGGAAGAAGGAGAATGAAAAAGAACCATCAGAGGGAAAATCTGATCAAGAGATTCAACAAGATTTAGAAAAAGATGGGGAGCAGCAAACACCGCAGCTTTTAAGTGAATCAGATGCGAAGGAAATAGCCTTGAAGAAGGTGGAAGGAATCGTAGATGATATCGATTTGGAATCCTCTGGAGATCTTACTTACTACCTTGTGGAAATCGAGACGGCTGATGACAGGGAAGCGGTTGTTGAAATACATGCAACAACAGGAAAGATCCTCTCGGTTTCATGGGATGATTAAGCGTTTCTCATCAAATTCTAATCTTCCTTTCCATTTCCTCTAATATTTGCGGGGTATATTGTAGATGTAGCAAAGAAAGAGGAAATGAAGGAGGAAATGAATGATGAAAAATAAACTATTCATAAGCGGAATTGCGGCAGCATTGCTTGTAGGAGGTACTGTTGCAGTAAGTGCAGCTAAAAAAGAACCAATGGTTAATGAAGGGAAAATGATTACTGCTCAGGATGCAGAAAAAATAGCGTTAACAAAAGCAGAAGGCAAGGTTGAAAGCGTAGAGCTAGAAAATCGATTCGGACAGCGTTATTTTGATGTGGATATTGAAAATGGAAAGATCGATTATGATATTCATATCGATGCATACAGCGGGGATGTTCTAAAAGTGAAAGAACAAATGGATATGGATGATGATTGGGATGATGACTGGGATGATGACAATTTTGATGAGAAAATAAATACATCAAACAAAAATCTCCTCTCATCTGAGAAAGCCATCGAAATTGCAGAAAAAACAGTGAATGGCAAAGTAACTGAAATGGACAAAGATGAAGATGATGGCAGAATGATTTACGAATTTGAGCTGAAGACAATCAAAGGAAAAGTAGATCTTGAGCTGGATGCAATCACTGGAAATGTATTGAATGTGGAATATGATGATTAATGATAGATGAAGCAGGAGACATGAGAGCTCCTGCTTTTTCTATTTTTATTATAAAATAGAATCAAACAATATAAATAAAGTAGGGATAACATGCTTGAGAAACTAAAAAGGTATTTTCAAACAGCCTATACGGAACAATTTAATCCAAATGATAAAAATAGAAATTGGTTTCAAACGGATGATGGCCATAAATTTGGAATAAGTAAAACGGCCCTTACCGATGATGAATTAAACCTATTAAATCATTTATTTACTTCCATTGATTATCATGAAGATAGAATATATAACTCTCGCATAAAACAAGAATGGCATACATTTTTATATGAACATACAAACGATCTCCCCATTTTAAGCGGAGTCGGGACTGTACGATTTTTTTATTTTTTTCTTAAGACCCCGCTCGAAGATCCAAATAGCTTTGAAGAAGCAATTATCGGAGGATTTGGTCAGCCCATTTTATTTTGGCAAAGCCGTACACATGGATTCATTATTGATCAAAAACCTCAAGAAGCTTTCACTAAAATCGAATTTAATCAATTAATTAATACATTAACAAGTGACTTTTTTGTTGAAATTCACGGTTATATCGGTCAATTGAATAAATTCGATCATTCATTAAAAGAAAAGTTCTCTTACGAATATCAGTGTATAGAGGCCATTCATCAGGGCGCTCATCAAGAAAAAGTAATGAATTTTTATGAAGGATTTCCATTATTACTCATTGAATCACCTTCACTAGCAGATCCACGCATTTTATCGGATTATTTGATTGAGAGTGTTCAGGAACAGGAAATGCTTCATACCCTTCAAGTGTTTTTTCGAAATAATTTAAATGCTTCATTAACAGCAAAAAAGCTGTATATTCACCGAAATAGTCTTCAGTACCGATTGGATAAGTTTATTGAAAAAACAGGAATTGATATTCGTTCTTTTTCAAATGCCACCTTTGTAACGCTTGCAATCTTATTGATAAATAAGAAAAATTCTTTGATTGTACATGATGCCTAATTGCAATTCTGAATATTTTGTGCAGTTTGCATATTTACATCCTTCATCAATGATTATTAAACTATAAACAATATTGATACCATACAACAAAAATGAGGGGGAGAAAAATGGCTGAATTAAAACTAGAGCATATTTATAAAAAATATGACAATAAGGTAACAGCAGTAAAAGACTTTAATCTTGATATTGAGGATAAGGAATTTATTGTTTTTGTTGGCCCCTCTGGATGTGGCAAATCAACAACTTTACGAATGATTGCAGGATTAGAGGAAATTTCTGAAGGGGCTCTTCTCATTAATGGAGTGCGGATGAATGATGTTCCCCCAAAGGACAGAGATATCGCAATGGTATTCCAAAACTATGCCCTTTATCCGCATATGACTGTATATGATAATATGGCATTTGGACTTAAGCTTCGCAAATTTCCTAAGGCTGAAATTAATAGCCGTGTAAATGAGGCTGCACGTATACTGGGTCTTGAAGAGTATTTAAACCGTAAACCTAAAGCTCTATCTGGCGGGCAGCGTCAACGGGTTGCATTGGGACGTGCCATTGTCCGTGATGCAAAGGTCTTTTTAATGGATGAGCCATTATCAAATTTAGATGCAAAGCTGAGAGTACAGATGCGAGCCGAGATTACAAAGCTTCATCATCGTTTACAAACAACAACAATATATGTTACTCATGATCAAACAGAGGCTATGACAATGGCATCTAGGCTTGTTGTTATGAAAGATGGAATTATTCAACAAGTGGGTACACCTAAAGAAGTTTACGAGACACCTGAAAATGCTTTTGTAGGCGGTTTTATTGGTTCTCCTGCTATGAACTTCTTTAAAGGAACTCTTTCAGATGGGAAAATAAATATTGGGAAGGTTTCAATCGCTATTCCAGAAGGGAAAATGAAATATTTACGTGAACAAGGGTATATAAATAAAGAAATAATGATGGGCATTCGTCCAGAGGACCTACATGATGAGCAAATTTTCATTGAGGCTTCTCAAGCTTCTAGAATTGATGCAAAAATAGAAGTGGCTGAATTAATGGGAGCAGAAACAATGTTATATTCCCAATTGGAGGGCCAGCAATTTATTGCTCGTATCGATTCTCGCACGGAAGTGAAAACAGGTCAAATGATCACATTAGCATTAGACATGAACAAGGCTCACTTCTTTGATATGGAAACCGACTATCGTATTCGTCCGGAGAAATAGATAAGAAACAAAAAACAATAGATTACGGAAATCTATTATTACACAAGGTCAAAGAAATTGTAGCTGAGGAGAGATAATCTTGATTCTTGTTGTTGGCGGTGCTGGCTATATAGGCAGTCATCTAGTTAAGGAACTTGTAGAAAACGAAGATGTCATTGTTCTTGATAATCTATCAACAGGGCATCGAGAAGCAGTGGATTCCCGTGCCATATTTGTTGAAGGTGATCTTGGAAACGAAGAAGTGCTGCAAATGATCTTCAAAAGCTACCCTATCAAAGCCGTTATGCACTTTGCAGCTTATAGTTTAGTTGGCGAATCCGTACTTGATCCGCTCAAATACTACGAAAATAATGTGGCTTCTACATTAAAACTATTAAAAGTAATGCTGAATAATAAAGTGGAAAACTTTATTTTCTCATCTACAGCAGCCGTTTATGGAATTCCGGCTGTTGAAATCATAGACGAAAAAACAGCGGCATCTCCAATTAATCCTTATGGGCATTCTAAATTATTGATTGAACAGATGTTGGCAGATTTTAAAGCCGCGTACGGATTAAATTATGTTATTTTGCGATATTTTAATGCAGCAGGTGCTCACGAGTCTGCTAAGATTGGCGAGAGCCATCATCCTGAGACACATTTAATTCCAATCATTCTTCAACAGCTATTAGGCCAACGAGAGAAAGTTTCCATTTTTGGTTCTGATTATGAAACACCAGATGGAACGTGTATTCGTGATTATATTCATGTAAATGATTTAGCTAGTGCACATATTCTTGCACTTAAAGCCTTATTATCAAAGGAAAAATCAGCAGAAGTTTATAATCTTGGCAATGGGCAAGGTTTTTCTGTAAAAGAAGTGATTGAGACATGTGAAAAGATAACAGGGCTAAAAGTACATGCCGAAATCGCCGACCGCCGAGCCGGTGATCCAGCAAGACTTGTAGCCTCTGCTCAAAAGATCTTTTCAGAGCTTGAATGGAGGGCAGAACGGGATTTAGAACAAATCATTTCTGATGCATGGAGATGGCATCAAAATCAATTATATTAAGCAATCACCCTTGTTTACAAAAGTAAACAAGGGTCTATTTTTAATAGAATATGTTTTTTCTATTGCCTTATGATTCTCCTTTTATTTTTTTTCGCGTTTTTTGACTTTCTGTATTGTGAAGGAGATAGATTTGTCTCACGTTTAAAGGACTGTGCAAAGAAGGATTGGGACGAAAAACCGGTTATGGTTGAAATATTGGAAATTGGATAATTGGTGGTTTCCAACAATATTTTGCTTTCTCTGATGCGGGTTTGAATTAAGTATTCAATTGGAGAAACACCGACAATTTTCTTGAAGGAATGAGCTAGATAGTATTTATTAATATGACTGGCTTTTGCTAAAGTATCTAGATTAATATTTTCGCGAAAATGCTGCTTAATGTAGTTTTTGATAAATGCAATATCTTTATTGATTTTTTGGGCGGAGGTTTTCTCTAAGTTGAAGGCTTTTTTTCTCATCATTTTTAGCAGCAAAATTTCTAACATATCTTGTATGACCAATTCATAATCTTCTTTTTGATTCTCCACTTCTTCTATCAATTGCTGGAGGTAAAAGAGATAGATTTCCTGTTCTTTTTTGTAATTGTAAATCGTAACCTGACCCGGATGATCTGGAGAAGAAAAGGCAAGACCTTGGATACCAAGTGCAATATATTCGAGCGGGTAATCGTCACAAGACTTTTCTGTGTGTTCGATATTTGGATTGATGATAATTAAATCATGCTCTTTAACGGGAATCTCTTCATTAGAAAATATAAATGTTCCTTTTCCCTTGGTTATATATAGCAGCTCTGTAAAATGATGCGTATGGTTTGTGCTATGCCAATCTTTGTCATATTTTGATTTTGTTACATAAAGAAGCTTAACTGGAAGATGGCTTCTTCGTGATTGTGGTACAGCATATATATCATTGGACAAGGTGACTCCCTCCCCTAAACGAATTTATTATTCATATTATAAGGATATTAGTAAATTATTACAATGGAAAGCAAGATACCTAAAAAACTGAACAAGATGTTTATTGTGGAAGCGCTTTTATCTTTCGTATACTTTACCTATAAAGTAAAGGGAAAAAGGGGGAGGATTATTATGAAGTTGAAAAAGAAGCTTTGGTTAACTGGAATGACAGCGTTATTATCTTTTAGTTTAATAGCTTGTCAGAGTAATGAAACAGCAAAAGTTGATGAATCTGGCAGTGGAAAAGACTCCGGTGAAAAACAAACCTTACATGTTGCAGCACTTGAATCAGCTTATGGGAAGGATATGTGGACGAAGGTCATTGATGCCTATGAAGCTGCAAATCCAAATGTTGATGTGGAATTGACTGTGGATAAAAATCTTGAAGATGTGATCAGTCCAAATATGAAAGCTGGAAACTATCCAGATGTTGTTTTATTGGCAACTGGAAGAAAACTGGCATTGACTGAAACATTAATTAAAGACCAAGCATTAGAGGATATTACCGATGTTTTGGATATGAACGTGTATGGGGAAGACGTGAAAGTCAAGGATAAGTTAGTCCCGGGCTTCACTGATACTCTTGCAACAAACCCTTATAATGACGGAAAAATGTACTTGTCTCCGATGTTCTACAGTCCAACCGGATTGTTCTACAATGCTGGATTGTTGAAAGAAAAAGGCTGGGAATTGCCGAAGACTTGGGATGAAATGTGGGCATTAGGTGATCAAGCAAAAGCAGAGGGAATTTCCTTATTCACTTACCCTACTACAGGTTACTTTGATGCATTTATGTATTCACTATTACTAGAAGCTGGCGGACCTGACTTCTACAATAAAGCAATGACATATGAAGATGGCATTTGGGAATCACCAGAAGCAACACAGGTATTTGAAATTATTGGAAAATTAGCAAAATATACAGCTCCAACAACTGTTGCCAATGCTAATGATAAAGACTATACGAAAAACCAACAATTAATTCTTGATAACAAGGCACTATTTATGCCGAATGGGACGTGGGTAGTTGGCGAAATGGGAGAAGCCCCAAGAGCAGATGGCTTTGAATGGGGAATGACAGCTTTACCAGCTATTGAAGACAATGGCGCCCGTTACGCTTTTACATTCTTTGAACAGTTGTGGATCCCTTCTGCTGCCAAAAATAAACAGACAGCTAAGGAATTTATAACATATGTGTATTCAGATGAGGCAGCAGGTATCTTTGCAGAATCAGGTGCGATTCAGCCAATCGAAGGCA
This sequence comes from Cytobacillus solani, assembly GCF_001420595.1. Taxonomy (GTDB): domain Bacteria; phylum Bacillota; class Bacilli; order Bacillales; family Cytobacillaceae; genus Cytobacillus; species Cytobacillus solani. The sequence continues at coordinate 1,259,238 of NZ_LJIX01000006.1, forward strand.
TTTCCGAGAAATTGTCAGGAGATAGTAAACTCTTCTATAGTATTTATGATTCGGGAGCTAAAGCAGGAATGGGCGGATTTGCTGCTACAGAGGCTGTTGAAGGAGTCAGTATGGCAGATACGTTATTTGGAACAATTGATAGTATTGTTTCTGGTGATAAAAAGGTAAAAGATTGGCAGAAATCCGTTGAAAAAGTGAGTGACCAAATGCGTGCTGCTTTAAAATAACTAGTACTAGTTTTATAGTTTTCACTACGTATAACGGTGAGTAACCTTTCTCACCGTTATATTTATTAGCCCGAGGTGAAGGAAATGAATAAAAAAAAGGAAAAAAGGATATTTATCTTCATTTGTACTGCCCCCGCATTGATTTTATTTGCGATTTTTATGATTGTACCTACAGTTGAGGTATTTAGGATGTCCTTATATAAGTGGGGCGGATTTACTAATGAAAAAGTATTTGTCGGTCTTAATAACTTCAAAATCCTATGGAATGATATGAACTTCTTTCGATCTCTCCAAAACAGTATTGTCTTGATTGTTATTGTCACACTCATCACTATGGTGATAGCCATCTTGTTTGCCACTTTATTAACGAGAGAGAAGCTGAAAGGAAACAGCTTTTTCAGAGTGATCTTCTACATTCCTAATATCCTGTCCATTGTGGTTATTGCAGGAATTTTTTCTGCGGTTTATGATCCGACAACAGGTTTGTTGAATAATATGCTGGCTTTATTTAATCTCGAAAACCTTCAAAAAATGTGGCTCGGCGATCAGAAAATTGCTATCTACAGCATCGGTGGTGCGCTTGTCTGGCAGGCGATTGGCTATTATATGGTCATGTATATGTCTAGTATAGCAAGCATTCCAGAAAGCTTTTATGAAGCATCTGCTTTGGAAGGTGCTGGTCGAGTCCGACAATTTTTCAGCATTACGTTACCGTTAATTTGGAACAACATTCGAACAACACTTACTTTCTTTATTATTAGTACGATTAATTTAAGTTTTCTTCTAGTCCAAGCGATGACAGGCGGCGGACCTGATGGATCGACAGAAGTATTTTTAAGCTATATGTATAAGCAGGCATATACGAATTCTTCTTATGGATATGGAATGGCAATCGGCGTGGTCATTTTCTTATTCTCATTCCTATTATCTGCAATTATCAGCCATATTACCAAACGGGAAGTGCTGGAGTATTAAGGGGGGATAAACATGAAAAAACAAAAGGGAATGAGTGCGGAAACAGCATATCGTTTGTTTATCTACGTCGCTTTGATTACATTAGCCATTTCAATCATAATCCCTGTTGCATGGGTTTTCTTAGCCTCGGTGAAGGAAAATTCGGAGTTCTATGGCAGCCCTTGGGCCATGCCTAAAGGTTTCTACTTCCAAAACTTCATTGATGCGCTGGAAAAGGCAAACATGGGTACATACATGTTTAATTCCATTTTTGTGACTGCTTTGGCACTGCTGATTTTATTGATTGTCGCTTTGCCGGCAGCCTATGTATTAGCAAGATATACCTTTAAAGGCAGCCGATTCATGAATTCATTGTTCAAAGCAGGGTTATTTATCAATGTGAACTATATTGTTGTTCCGATTTTTTTAATGCTATTGAATGGGGATACGTTTTTCCGCAGCCAATTTGGAGATAGTTTCTTGTTGGATAATCTATTTATACTTGCTGTCGTTTATGCAGCGACCGCACTGCCATTTACTATTTATTTACTTTCCAGCTATTTTCAATCACTGCCATCCACATATGAGGAAGCTGCATTTGTCGATGGGGCAGGTTATTTCAAGACAATGGTTAAAATTATGCTGCCAATGGCTCGACCGAGCATTATTGCCATTATTTTATTTAACTTTCTTGCCTTTTGGAATGAATACATCATTGCACTTACATTAATACCCGGTCCGAACAAGACCTTGCCTGTTGGGCTTATGAATTTAATGGCGGCACAGAAGTCTGCTGCCAATTATGGCCAAATGTATGCGGGAATGGTTCTCGTTATGCTGCCGACCTTGATTTTATATATCATCGTACAAAAAAAATTGACACAAGGGATGACCCTTGGCGGATTAAAGGACTAGGAGGCATATCATGAAAATGAAAAAAGGACAAGTAACCCTGCCAAGCGAAGAAAACTTTTTAAAGGAAACAAAGGAATTGATGGAGCGCTGGGGAGCAGATGCGATTCGTGATAGTGATGGAACAAAGCTGGATTCAGATATTAAACAATTAGATGCGAAGATCTATACGACTTATTTCGTTGCACGGGGTCAAAATGAGTTTGCTAAGAACCATATGGATGAATGCCAGCAGCTGTACTTGATGAGTACATTCAATACAGCGATATCAGAAAAGCTTGCGATTCATATTATGAAAGGCTATTTCGAAGAACAGTTACAGCCTGATTATCTTCATGACCCTAAAAAATATTGGGAAGTCATTGATCGGACAACTGGAAAAATAGTGGATGTGAATGATTGGGAAGTGAATGAAGAGGAAAATCAGGTCGTGATTACGAATGCTATTCCTTGGCACGAATATACGGTTTCTTTCCTCGTATTTGCGATTTGGGATCCAACTCAAATGTACAATCATATTACGAACAATTGGGGGGATAAGCCGCATGATATTCCTTTTGATGTGAGGCAGCCGTACTCCAATGAATTTATGAGCACCTATTTAAAACAATGGCTGACAGAAAATCCGGATACTGATGTAGTAAGATTTACAACGTTCTTTTATCATTTTACCCTTGTGTTCAATAATCTCGGCAAAGAAAAATTTGTTGATTGGTTTGGGTATGGGGCTAGTGTGTCAGTAGCTGCATTGGAAGCATTTGAAAAGGAAAAAGGCTACCGTTTAAGACCGGAAGACATTGTTGACCAGGGATATTACAATACTTCGTTTCGAATTCCAACACCTGCCTTTTTAGATTATATGGATTTTGTCCAAAAGTTTGTTGCTGAAGAAGCGAAAAAACTTGTGGACATCGTTCATGAAAGCGGCAAGGAAGCGATGATGTTTCTTGGCGATAACTGGATTGGCACAGAGCCTTATGGGAAATATTTTGAAAATATAGGCTTAGATGCAGTCGTAGGCAGTGTCGGTGGGGGGGCTACACTACGAATGATTGCTGATATTCCACATGTCCGTTATACGGAAGGACGTTTCTTGCCATATTTCTTCCCGGATACCTTCTATGAAGGAAATAACCCGGTAATTGAAGCAAATGAAAACTGGCTGACAGCCCGAAGAGCGATATTGCGGAACCCTGTTGATCGCATCGGCTATGGTGGTTATTTAAGTCTAGCCTATCAATTCCCGGAATTTGTCAACTATATTGAAAAAGTCACTGATGAATTCCGTGAAATTTATGACACAATCAAAGGAATTAAACCATACAGCGGTCTTAAAGTTGCTATACTGAATTCCTGGGGCAAGCTTAGAACGTGGCAGACACATATGGTTGCCCATGCATTGTGGTATAAACAAATTTATTCTTATTTAGGTGTATTGGAATCGTTGAGCGGAGCTGCTGTGGAAGTTACGTTCATTAGTTTTGATGATATCATTAATGATGGTGTACCTGAAGATGTTGATGTGATCATCAATGCCGGGGATGGGGGGACGGCTTTTTCAGGGGGAGCTAATTGGATGAATGAAAAGGTAGTCACGACTATTAAAGCCTGGATTTATAATGGTGGCGGTTTCGTAGGAATTGGTGAACCTAGTGCGTATCAGCATGAAGGACATTACTTCCAATTGGCGAATGTCCTAGGTGTTGACAAAGAACTAGGATTCAGTTTATCAACAGATAAATATTTTATCACTCCTGTTAAAGAACACTTCATTTCAGCAGATAGCACAACATTCGATTTTGGTGAGGGAATGAAAAATATCTACGCATTATCAGAGGAAACGGAAATTATTGAGTTTTCCAATGGAGAAGTTCATCTATCCAGTCATCCATTTGGAGAAGGCAGAGCAGTCTATATAGCGGGCTTGCCATATAGTGAAGAAAATACGCGTCTATTAATGAGAGCCTTATATTATGCAGCCCATAAAGAAAAGGAATTCGAAAAATGGCATGCAAGCAACATGTATTGTGAGATCCATGTCTATCCATCTATTCAGAAAATGGCCATTGTCAATAATTCGATGGAGGAACAAACAACGCTTGTCTATGACGGTCAAGGAAATAAGAAGGAAGTAACATTGGCACCTAGTGAAATCAGATGGGAGAGCTTTACCAATGAAGGCTAATATTTTGGTCATCATTAAAATGATTGTATTTATCATCTGTCTTGCACTGATTATTATCGGCCAAAAGACAGCCGGAAAGCTTGAATTAGGAATGATGTTAATCGGATTAGCTGGTCTTTTAGCGCTGCTTTATGATTACAATCGAAAATACATTTAGAGAGTAAAACTTTATTGAGGTGATTTAACATTTCAATAAAGTTTTATTTTTTTTATAGTATCAGAATTTATAACTTAGGAGTTAGAGAATTGTCTAGCTCCAGCGCCTATCGCCTATCAAACTTCAGGTCCCCTCCGCAACGATTGCGTCAACATCGGTTTGCTCTCGCTCACCGTGTTTCCTTTATCGAAAGAACCGGCCCTTCCAGTTTGTACGGCGATGACCAAGGCGCTTACGCTTTTCTTTTACTTGTTGGGTTGACACGATAAGGGTCAATGATATAATTTGTTAAAAGAATGTTTGGAAGGCAGGCTTAGGATAATGGAACCATTGCAGCATGACAGTGTCATCCCGCTTTATCACCAATTAATGGAGAGATTGAAGGGGGCGATTCAGGACGGTCAGTGGACACATGAAGATAAAATTCCATCTGAGAACCAACTGATGGAACAATTCGGTGTAAGCCGAAACACGGCGAAAAAAGCAATTGAGGAGCTAGTACAGGAAGGCATCCTTTATCGAATCCAAGGAAAAGGTACATTTGTGGCAAAGCCAAAATTGCAGCAGTCATTAATGGGATTTTATAGTTTTAGCAAAGTATTAAAAGAAAAAGGAATGAACCCAAAGGATATCATTCTAAAAATAGAGGAATCTAAACCAACTGCAAAAATTAGAGAAGCGCTGATGCTTGGAAAAAATGATCATGTGATAGAAATGAAACGTCTTCGTTGCGCTAATAATGAGCCTTATATTTTGGAATCATCTTTTATTCCTAAAAGGATTGTTTCTGAAATCGATCACCTAAAAAAAGTTGGTGAAATCTCTTTATATGATTTATTTGCCCAGCAATTTAATATCGTAGTAACGAGAGCAAAAGAGGCATTTGAACCCGTTCTTATTCGTTCTGAAGAAAGTGAGTACCTTCAAACGGAAGAGGGTCGCCCAGCACTGCTGCTCGAACGAACTGCCTATGATATGAATGGAGTGCCTGTTGAATTTTGTGTATCTATTGTACGAGGCGACCGCTGCCGTTTTTACACAGAGCTAACATAAATGAATACTCATAGCATTTTGGCTATGAGTATTTTTTTATCAAGAGATCTTAAAAATGTGGAGGAAAAATGGTTTATTTTTTAGTTGTTGGGTTGACAGGTTAATATTGAAGAGTTTATATTTATATTACTTAAAATTTTCTGTTAACAAGAAAAGGTTTTTTTAAAAAAACTAATTAAGTAGAAGTTCATTTTTTTTTATTAACCTTGTACCTACAACCCAACAGCAAAATTGGTAGTAGATTCATATTATGCATAGAAATAAAACGACTCTTAAAATATTTATAAAATTCAAAAGATCTTTCTTAAATAGGATAAAAATTTGGTATCCTATTTAAGAAGGATCATAAGTACATAATTAAGAGGTGTTTTATCAGTGACAAGATTGAAGGATATTGCGGAATATGTAGGCGTTTCTATCTCTACTGTTTCGAGAGTCATTCAAAACGATCAGACTCGAAATGTTAACCAGGAAACAAAAGCGAAAATTTGGGAAGCTGTTAAGGAGTTAGGGTATGTGCCAAATAAGCATGCTCGAAATTTAGTTGCTAACAAGCAAGAGAAGAATAGTATAAGAACAATGAAAATTGGATGGGTAGCGAATCCAAAACAAGCAGAAATGAATCCATATTTTGCAACGATTTATACAGGTATTCGTGATGCATTAGCCAAAAATGATTACAGCTTGATTAGTATTACCAAGGACGAGCTAGAAAATGAGGCTCTGCTTCTCAAGACCATTCATGAGTTGGGGATTGAAGGACTGCTTCTTATCGATCAGATTGATTGCAGTATTATCGAATATATTCAACAAAATATACCTGTAGTTGGATTAGATTTTTTTTACACGGATAAAAATATAGCGACCGTGGATTATGATCGTGAGGCTGCGGTCACAATGGTGGTAAAGCACTTAGTTGATCAAGGTCATAAAGACATTGGCTTTATTGGTGGAGGCATGAATGAAACGTTAGAAGGTCTGTATGCTGAACACCGTTTCAAAGGATTTCAACACGGCATGGAAGATGCAGGGTTGACCATTCGGCCCGAATGGATCATACATACAAAGTGGAAAATGGAAAATAGCTATAAAAAAATGGGAAGTTTGATTAAAGAAGAGCCGCTGCATTTGCCAACCGCAATGGTGTGTGCGAGTGACTTAATGGCTATCGCTGCGATGAGAGCTGCTAGAGAGAATGAGCTTAGAATTCCAGATGATATCGCTTTCTTTGGGGTTGACAATATTGAAATGAGTAAATATTCATCCCCACAGCTCTCAACGGTTGAAATCCCAAAATATGAAATGGGAAGAATAGCAGCGAAAACTATTATGGAAATGGTAGAAGGGAAAATTAACCTTCCAATAAAGATTATTATGCCTTTTGAATTAGTCCTTCGGGAATCATCTAACATAAAACGAACCTAAGTGGTTCTTTTTTTAAAAGTAAATGGAAAACGTTTGGCTAAAATGAGGAAAATAATCGGAAAACGAAAGATAAGGAGATTTTAACATGAAACCATTAACAGCGATTATTATCGGAGCTGGTGATAGAGGAGTAAGAGCCTATGCACCATACGCGCAGAATTACCCAAATGAACTAAAAATCATTGGTGTTGCAGAGCCGAATATGGAAAGAAGAACCAAATTACAACAAGCACATACGATTTCCGATGAATTTTGTTTTGAATCATGGGAAGAAGTATTCAGCCTGGAAAGAAAAATTGCAGATATCGCGATTATTTGTACACTGGACCGCAATCATTTTAAGCCAACCATGAAAGCGCTGGAACTGGGTTATCATATTTTGCTGGAAAAACCGATGTCCCCAGATCCAAAGGAATGCATCGTGATGGAACAGGCAGCCAAAAAGTATAATCGGCAGCTTACCATATGCCATGTATTAAGGTATACGGAATTTTGGGCCACGATTAAAAAGGTGATTTCCTCAGGAGAAATCGGCGAGATCGTATCGCTTCAATTAAATGAAAATGTAGAAGTGATGCATATGTCTCATAGCTTTGTACGAGGCAATTGGAATAATAAAGAAAAATCAAGTCCAATGATTTTGCAAAAGTCATGTCATGATATGGATATTATTTCTTTTGTGATTGGTAAGGATTGCAAACGTGTAAGTTCTTATGGTTCCCTTATGCATTTTAAGGAAGAGAATGCACCAATTGGAGCACCAAAGAGATGTTTAGATGGCTGCCCAGTTGAACATGAATGCCCATTCCATGCTGGAAGATATTACCTCGGTGAAGGCAAAGGGTGGGCAAAGAAGTTTACAGAGGATTATACGAATGAAGGAATTATTAAAGCATTAAATGAAACCTCATACGGAAAATGTGTGTATCACTCAGATAATAATGTAGTAGACCATCAAGTAGTCAATATGGAATTCGAGGGTGGAGCAACAGCTACATTCAGCATGTGCGGCTTTACTAGAGAGCAAACGCGCATTGTTCAAATCATGGGAACAAAAGGGGAAATACGTGGAAATATGGATGAAAACCAAATTTCTATTTTTGATTTTCTTACCAAACATGAAACGATCATCAAATTTGACAATCCAATTGGCGGGCATGGGGGTGGTGATAACGGCATAATCAGAACTTTCTTAAGAGAAGTTCGATCTGGAAGTGAGGAAGGCAGTGTTTCTTCAGCATCTGCTTCAGTAAGAAGCCATCTAATGGCATTTGCAGCGGAAGAGTCAAGATTAAAACAAGGTCAATCGATTAATATTGACGATTATTATGCAAGTTTAGCAGCTAATTCCACAAGTAATATCAATTGAGTACCGCTTATAAGGACGTAGATGTTTTGGAGTATTTGATTTAATAGTCTATTAAACTACATTGAAAGAAGGGGAAAGAGATGAAAAAGTGGCTAATGATGCTAGTAACAGTAATGATAGGATTCATCGTGTTAGCTGGGTGCAGTAATGATGACGCTGCATCTGGAGATGGGAAGGTAGAAATTACATATGGATTTTGGGATAAGAAACAAGTCCCTGCCATTGATGAAATTATCAAATCATTCAACGAAAAATATCCTGACATTAAAGTGAAGACGGAAATTACTCCTTATGGTCAATATTTTCAAAAGCTAGAAACGGCTGCAACAGGTTCTGCATTGCCGGATGTTATGTGGATGAATGGTGCTCATGTGAATCAATATGCTGATGGAAAAGTAATCCTTCCGCTTACTGATCTTGCAAAAAAAGATAATTATAGCTTGGATAATTACCCTGAATCATTAATCGAACTCTATACAGTGAATGAAGACATTTACGGTATTCCAAAAGACTTGGATACAACTGGTTTATGGTATAACAAAAAAATCTTTGATGAAGCTGGAGTTCCATATCCAGATGATACATGGGATTGGGATAAGTTAAAAGAGGTTGCAAAAAAATTAACAAATAAAGAAAAAGGGATATGGGGTTATGCAGCTTTAATGGGCAACCAAGGCGGCTATTATGATTTCATCTGGCAAAATGGCGGATATATTATTTCTGAGGATGGAAAGTCTGTCGGATTTGATCAGCCAGAAGCAATAGAAGCTCTTAAGTACAATGTTAGTTTCATTGAGGAAGGCTTATCACCAACACAAGCGCAAATGACAGAAACGGCTGCTTCTGAATTATTCTCATCTGGCAAAATTGCGATGATGTTTGATGGTCCTTGGATGGTTCCAGAGTATAAAAAAAATCCGGATGTAGATGTAGCTGTTGTCCCTAAGGGAAAACAGCGTGCAGTCGCTATTCATGGACTAGCCAATGTAATTGCTGCTAATACAAAACATAAAGATGCTGCATGGAAGTTTGTTCAATTCCTGGGCTCTAAGGAGGCAGCAGAAATATTTGCTGCTACTGGAACAGTTATTCCTGCTTACAATGGTACACAAGATGCTTGGAAACAAGCTGTTCCAACGATAAATCTTCAAGCATTTATTGATGGAATTGAATATTCTGTTCCATTGCCTAGTGTGAAAAGCACAGGGGAAATTTGGCAGTATGAAATCGATGTCCTTAAAAAAGCTTGGAGTGAGGAAGTAAGTGTTGAAGATGCAGTAAAAGAGTTAACGAAGAAGGCGAATGAATCACTATCTAATGAATAAAGAAGTGAAGGGAAGAATTTATTTCTTCTCTTCACTTTCCTTAAAAGGAGGGAATAAAGTGAAGGGAATTCCTCAACAAGCTGAAGTGAAAGCGAATACAAAGGTTAAGGTTTCTAATTTGGCAAATACTAGGAAGCGATCAGATTACTTTTGGGCTTATCTTATGATTGCCCCTACTATGCTAGGCTTAATGATCTTTTATTTATGGCCGATTCTCCAAACCTTTTATTATAGTTTCACTGAATGGGGAGCATTTGGTCAGTATGAATGGACAGGCCTAGATAATTATAAGCGAATGTTCGAGGATTCTAACCTGATTAAATCATTTAAGAATACGGGGATTTATATTATATTTACGGTCCCGATTGGAATTTTCTTATCCATTCTAGTAGCCGTGCTTCTGAATCAGAAAATCAAAGGGAAATCTGTTTATCGTACCTTATATTTCCTGCCTGTTATAACCATGCCGGCGGCAATCGCCATGGTTTGGAAATGGCTTTATAATTCTGATTATGGACTGCTGAACTATCTTTTATCATTAATCGGAATCAAAGGTCCACAGTGGGTAAGTGATCCGAAAATTGCACTATATTCGCTTATTGCAGTAGCAATCTGGAGTGGAATTGGTTATAACATGGTTATATTTCTTTCCGGTTTACAGGGAATTCCGAGAACTTATTATGAAGCAGCTGAAATGGACGGAGCAGGCCCAATCAGAGTGTTTTTTAAGATTACATTGCCTCTACTCTCTCCTGTTATTTTCTTTGTGAGTATCATGTCACTAATTGGTGCTTTTCAAGTGTTTGACTTAATATTCATGATGATTGGAAAGAGCAGTACTGCATTAGAAAATACGCAATCAATTGTCTATTTATTCTATCAGCACGCGTTTGTATTAAACGATAAGGGCTATGCAGCGGCAATTGCTGTTCTATTATTAATCGTTATTCTGATTATCACAGCTATTCAATTTGTCTTACAGAAAAAATGGGTTCATTATGATTAAAGGAGGGAGAACCATTGGAAAGAGCAAGACAGCTTGTGACAAGTAAAACATTCCTAATCCATTTCATCTTAATTTTAGGATCTGTAGCAATGGTTGTTCCTTTTTTATGGATGATCTTAACCTCATTAAAGACGTACGCGGAGTCTATTCATGTTCCTCCTGTTATTTTTCCCGATAAATTCCAGTGGGGGAACTACAAAGAAATTTTTGAACTCCTGCCTTTTTTTAAATTTATGTTAAATACACTTATTATTACGATCGTACGGACGGTAGGACAAGTATTTTTATGCTCTCTAGCCGCCTATGCCTTCGCTCGGATTGAATTTCCCGGCAGAAACTTCCTGTTTTTGCTAGCGTTAGCTGTTTTAATGGTGCCAGGGCAAGTCTTTTTACTTCCACAATATATGATTATGGTAAAATTAGGATGGCTAAATACATTACAAGCTGTAATAGTTCCAGGTTTGTTTAGTGCATTCGGCACTTTCCTGCTAAGGCAATTCTTTATGGGGCTTCCGAAAGAACTGGAGGAAGCAGCCAGACTGGATGGATGCAATCATTTCCAAATTTATTGGAAGATTATGCTTCCTTTAGCGAAGCCTGGATTGGTTGCACTCGGTATTTTCACTACTCTTTGGAGCTGGAATGAGTTGATGTGGCCAATGATTGTAAATAGTTCACCAGAATCGATGACACTTTCTGTCGGATTGTCTTCGCTTCAAGGTCAATATTTAACAAACTACCCAATATTAATGGCAGGCTCCTTTTTAGCGATCCTTCCAATGCTCGTTTTATTTATCATTTTGCAAAAACAATTTATTGAAGGAATTGCAGTAACAGGAGGAAAATAAGTAGATAAATATTTTGTTGCGTCGGGTTGACCCAACAAGTAGTAGTATTATAGAATTACATTGATAATAGGAAAGTTTGTGAAGACTGGCTTTTCTTTTAGTGGCTTCATATTAAATGACATTAAAAAGACTCATAGTACATTAGCTATGAGTTTTTATTAAGTATAACTTGTACCAACAACCCAACTTTAAAATGTAGATTCTGCTGAAGGTGGGATTCATTTTATAAGTGTTTACAATGTAGAGGACGTATTCGTTTTAGGGGTGAAAAGATGAAAAAAGCTATTGGTATTGACATTGGAGGGACAAAGATTGCTGCGGGAATCGTTTTAGAATCAGGAGAATTGCTTCACCGTGTAGAGGTGAAAAGTGATTCAACTGACCGCGAAAACATGTTTAAGCAAGTCGTAACAGCGGTTGAACAACTACTTGAAGGGACACCATTTTCTGACATCGAAGGTATTGGCGTCGGGGTGCCTGGGAAGGTCGATCGTGAGAATGGCATTGCTATTTTTCAAAACAATCTGCCTTGGAAGCAGTTTTCGGTTGCTGCAAGATTAAAGGAATATTTTGGCACAAAGTCAATTGCCATGGATAACGACGTCTATATGGCTGCGTTTGCTGAATGGAAAACAGGCCAAGGAAGCACAAATGAAACGTTTGTTTACGTGACAATCAGTACAGGAATTGCCTGTTCGATTATTCATCATGGAGCCTTTATCAGAGGAGCTGGTTTTGCAGGGGAACTAGGGCTCATTCCAGTTCTTTCAAAGATGGGCAATGAACGGTTAGAAAAAATCTCTGCTGGCCCTGGGATTCAGAAAATAGCGGGTATACCAGCAAAAGATGTCTTTACTGGCTATTTAAATGGATCAGAGGAATGTCAGCCAATCATTGAGGAAATGGCTAATCACTTGGCCCAAGGACTTTATTCTATTTCTAGTTTAATAGACCCGCATAGAATGGTTTTTGGCGGCAGCGTCATTGTTAATAATCCTTTTATGCTTGATTTAATAAAAGAAAAACTGAAAATTCTTCAATTGCCAGAACAGCAGCATCTCTTAGAGCAAATGAGCATCAGCAAATTAAAGCAAGATAATGGCATTGTTGGCGCAGGCTTACGAGTATTTGAGAAGTGATAAAAGAGGAGTGTCGGAAATGTTTACATTTAGTAAAGAAAAATTAACAACCTTAGGTGCGTTCATTACTACTGAGGAAATCAAGCAGCAGCCTGAATTATGGGATGAAACGTTTACACTGTATGAGCAGAGGCGAGAAGAAATTGAAGCTTTCTTAGAGAAAATAGCAGATAAGCATGAACGAATTCGAGTCATTTTTACCGGTGCTGGGACTTCTGCGTATGTTGGTGATACGGTTACACCTTACTTAAAAGGGAAAGTGGATGAGCATAAATGGGAATTTTCAAGTATCCCGACAACTACTTTAGTGTCCAATCCATATGAGTTCTTTAAGGCGGATTTTCCAACCTTGCTCGTTTCATTTGCACGAAGCGGCAATAGCCCGGAAAGTGTAGCAGCTGTGGAATTAGCTGAACAGCTTGTAACCAATCTTTATCAGTTAACAATTACCTGTGCGATTGGAGGAGAGTTGGCGCGCAGAGCAAAAGGGGACGAAAATAATCTGTTATTGCTTATGCCCGAAAGAGCGAATGACCAAGGGTTTGCCATGACTGGAAGTTACTCATGCATGACATTAACAGCGCTGCTTGTTTTTGATTCGTTAGCTTTGGAAGAAAAAATGGAAATTGTTCAAGCCATTCGTCGAATGGGTGAAAGTGTCATTCATAGAGAGCAGGACATTCAGCATATGATTGATCGCGATTTTGATCGAATTATTTACCTTGGTTCTGGCAGCTTAGAAGGTTTGTCAAAAGAAGCACAATTAAAAATTTTAGAACTAACAGCTGGAAAAATTGTTACTGCATATGATTCGCCGCTAGGGTTCCGTCATGGCCCTAAATCTTTTGTCAATGAAAAAACAGTAGCCTTTGTTTTCGTTTCAAATCATCCATATTCACGTCAATATGACTTAGATATGTTAAATGAATTAAAGCATGATGAAATTGCCGACTATATCTGCGCCATTGAAGTCAAGGGCCAGACAAATTATGATGGGCATACTTTTGCTTTTGATGGGGATGGCCAATCGATTCCAGATGCATACTTGGCAGTGCCATACGTGATGGTGGGGCAAACGATCTCGCTATTGGCTTCTATTAAAGTAGGAAATACCCCTGACACGCCCTCACCAACCGGAACGGTTAACCGTGTAGTGAAAGGCGTTATTATTCATAGATATGAATAATAGATTTGGCAGTCTAGAACTTTTTAAAAGTAAGGGGAAATAAACATGTCTACATTCATTTGTGCCGATCAGTTTTTTCTTGATGATCAAGTGGCAGGCCCAGGCTTCTTAGAAATTGAAAATGGGAAGTTTGGTGCTTTTACAGAAAAGAGACCGGATGCAGCAGCTGAAATCATCGATTATCGTGGACATTGGATTGCGCCTGGTTTAGTAGACACACATATTCATGGCTTTAAGAATCACGATATTATGGATCATAACTTTGATGGATTGAACCAGATTTCAGAAGGTCTGTTATCCTGTGGCGTCACCTCCTTTTTGCCTACTACTCTAACATCATCTCATGAATTATTAAATAAAGTGGTTGAAATGATTGGAGCCAATTATTCAAAGGTGCAAGGGGCAAAAATTAAAGGAATCTTTTTGGAAGGGCCATTTTTTACAGAAAAGCATAAAGGGGCTCAGAATACAAAATATTTCCGTGATCCTTCAATTGCTGAACTGGACATCTGGCAGGCACGATCGAATCAATTAATAAAAAAAATTGCGATTGCTCCCGAAAGAAAAGGGGCAGCAGAATTTATTGAGTATGCAGTGAAAGAAAAGATTGCAGTTGCGCTAGCCCATAGTGATGCAACATATGAAGAAGCGAAGCATGCGGTCGAAAGAGGGGCATCCATTTTTGTTCATACGTTTAATGGGATGAGTGGACTGCACCATCGCGAGCCAGGAATGGTTGGTGCAGCGATGAGCCTTAAAGATGTTTTTGCCGAAATTATCTGTGATGGCCACCATGTTCATCCTGTGGCTGCAAACATTTTAATGAATGCTCGTGGCAGACATTCAATGGTTATGGTAACGGATTGTATGATGGCAGGCGGGATGCCTGAGGGAATGTATCAACTAGGAGAATTTCCTGTCGAGGTGAAGAATGGCGCTGCCCGAATGGAAGGCGGGAGTTTGGCAGGCAGTATTTTGCAATTAAAGGATGCGGTTAAAAACGTTGTCCAGTGGGGGATAGCCACACCGTCAGAAGCAATTTATATGGCAAGTACTGCACCGGCAAAAAGTGTTCAAATGGATAGTGAATGCGGAAGGATTGCGAAAGGGTATGCTGCCGACTTTATCGTATTGAATCCTTCCATGGATTTAATAGCAACTTATTTGGATGGTGTCTGCCGTTATCGAGTCTAAACAACCAGAAAGAGTGATTGCGATGATTTTAGCTGTAACAATGAATCCATCGGTTGATATATCTTATCAGGTTGACCAATTTAAATTAGATGATGTCAATCGTGTGGAACATGTTCGAAAAACTGCAGGCGGCAAAGGCTTAAATGTTGCCAGGGTAATTGTACAAATGGGTGAGAACGTGTTAGCAACCGGTGTGTTGGGAGGAACGATTGGTGAATATATCATTCAAGAATTAAACAAAAGTTCCATCCCCAACACCTTTTTAAAAATTGAAAAGGAATCCAGAAATTGTATTGCGATTCTTCATGAAGGCATGCAAACAGAAATCTTAGAAACAGGTCCAACATTATCTGTAGAAGAAGGGAAAGCTTTTATAGATAAATATGAAGATTTGCTTTCTTCGGTTTCGCTTGTGACTATTTCAGGCAGTTTGCCAAAAGGCTTACCGCCTGATTTTTACTGCAAGATGGTGGGGATCACCCAAGGAAGAGGCGTCCCAGTAATTCTGGATACTTCAGGGGAAGCATTGAAACAGGTGTTGCTGCATGACGAAAAGCCATTTGCCATTAAACCGAATACAACAGAATTATCTCAATTGCTTGGTACAGATGTGAATAATGATACAAATAGTATTCAGCAAGCCTTGAAACATGCTATGTTCCGAGGAATTGAATGGATTATTGTATCCATGGGTAGTGAGGGTGCCTTCGTCAGGCATCTGGCAGACGATTACCGGGTGACGATTCCAAAAATAGATGTCATCAATCCTGTAGGATCTGGTGATGCGACCGTCGCGGGCTTTGCGGTGGCCATGCAACGGGAGAAATCTACAGAAACTCTGCTGAAAACAGCGATGGTGACTGGAATGTTAAATGCAATGGAAGCTGGAACTGGTTCTATTAATATGAAAAAGTTTGACCAATACTTTGATTTAGTGAAGGTAGAAAAAATAGATTAATAGAGGAGAATGATGATGGTGGAACTTACCACGAATAAATTGGAAGCACTAAAACGTTTATCAGATGAAAATGGGGTAATTGGTGCATTAGCGATCGACCAGCGCGGATCACTGAAAAAAATGATAGCCGCTCATTCGAATGAAATAGGTGATGCAGGAGTGATTGATTTCAAAAAGTTAATTTCTGAAGAATTAACTCCCTATTCCACATCTATTTTGCTAGATCCTGAATATGGTTTACCTGCAGCAAAGGTTCGCGATAAAAATGCCGGCTTATTAGTGGCTTATGAAAAAACGGGCTATGATGCAACAGATGTGGGACGTTTGCCGGATTTATTATCTGAATGGTCAGTAAAACGTTTGAAAGAAGCTGGCGCAGATGCCGTTAAGTTCCTGCTTTATTATGATGTGGATCAGTCTGAAGAAATTAACGATTATAAACATGTTTACATGGAGCGTGTTGGGTCAGAGTGTGTGGCTGAAGACATCCCGTTTTTCTTAGAAATTGTTACATATGATGCTGAAATTGCTGATGCGAAAAGTAAGGAGTATGCAAAAGTGAAGCCTCATAAGGTTATTGAAGCAATGAGGGAATTTTCTAAGCCACAGTATCATGTGGATGTGCTGAAAGTAGAAGTTCCTGTAGATATGAACTTTGTAGAAGGCTATGCAAAAGGCGAGGCTGTGTATAGTCAAGAAGAAGCAGCATCTTATTTCAAAGAACAAAGTCAGGCAACTGGGCTTCCGTTTATCTTCTTAAGTGCTGGTGTAAGTGCAAAGCTATTCCAAGAAACACTAACACTTGCTAAAAATTCGGGATCTACTTTTAATGGGGTATTATGTGGGCGTGCAACTTGGAAGGATGGCGTGGCTCCATTTGCCGCTGATGGGGAAAAAGCAGGACGCGACTGGCTGCAGAATACAGGAAAGAGAAATATTGAGGAATTAAATGCAGTATTAAGGAAGACTGCCAGCCCCTGGTTTGATAAGGTAAATTAATTTTATGAGCGGTGACTAGTCATGTATGCTTCAGATAGAGGTGAAAAAAGTGATTCAACAATGGGTTCAACAATTAATCAATCAAGCTATTGCTGCCCGTTTAATTGAGCAGGAAGATGTGATCTATGCCCGCAATCAAATCTTATCACTTCTGCATCTTGCTGAGTTCAAGGATGAAAATGAAGATAGGGGAAATGACGATGATATCCCTGATTTACTTGAAAAAATAGTTGAATACGCATGTGCTCATAGAATCATAGAAGATGTTTTTCATGAAAAGGAAATCTTCTCAAGCAAACTAATGAGTGTCTTGATTGCACGTCCATCAACCGTTAATCAGATTTTTTATGATAAATATCAGCAGAGCCCCATGTCTGCAACCGAGTATTTTTATGAATTAAGTAAAAATAGCCAATACATTCAGATGAAGAGAATCCATCAAAATATTGAATACAAGGTCGATACTGAATATGGAGAATTGGATATTACGATTAACTTATCGAAGCCAGAAAAGGATCCAAAAAGTATCGAGCTTGAACAGATGGCTATAAAAATGGACTACCCGAAATGCCTGCTTTGTATTGAGAATGAAGGATATGCGGGGAGAATTGACCATCCTGCCCGCTCTAATCATCGGATAATTCGTTTGAATTTGCTTGGGGATAGCTGGTATCTTCAATTTTCGCCGTATGTTTATTATCAGGAGCATTGTATCGTGCTTTCCGATAAGCATACCGGTATGGTGATCAACGCTGAGACGTTTTTACGGCTGTTAACCTTTGTGGAGAAGTTCCCCCACTATTTTTTAGGTTCGAATGCGGAGTTGCCGATTGTTGGCGGGTCGATTTTATCCCATGAACATTACCAAGGGGGCCATTACGAATTTGCGATGGCTAAGGCTGATTCCGAGTATACCTTTGAACTGGCAGGGTTTCCAGATGTGGAATGTTCTATTGTCAAATGGCCGATGTCCGTGATTCGCCTTCGTTCTAAACAAAGCCAATCTCTTGTTGAGGCAGGAGCGCATATTTTAGAGAAGTGGCAAAATTACAGTGATGAAGCACTTGAAATCATCGCGAGAACTGGTGAGATCCCTCACAATACAATTACCCCTATTGCCAGAAAAAACGGGAGCTTCTTTGAATTAGATGTAGTTCTGCGAAATAATCGCACGAACGAAGATCATCCACTAGGGATTTTTCATCCTCACGAAGATGTTCATCATATTAAAAAGGAAAACATTGGACTGATCGAAGTGATGGGGCTTGCTGTCTTGCCGGCTCGTTTAAAAGAGGAACTTGAGGAAGTGAAAAAGTATATTCTGGGTGATGTTCATATGGTTGCCGACTATCATATTGCATGGGCTGAAGAACTAAAAGGATGTTACCAATCGATTGACCCTGAAACAAATATTGATTTATTTATAAGCAGGGAAGTCGGGAAAAAGTTTTTAAAGGGACTAGAAGATGCCGCTGTTTTTAAGCGGGATGAAGAGGGAAAAGTAGGATTTCAGCGTTTTATCAGCGCCTGTCAGAATGACCTGGAATAGTCCATGATTAGTAGCATCTTTTGTAATTCCATAGGGTGATGTTCTAGAGCATCCCCCTGTGGAATTTTTTGTGTAATCCTTGGAAGTTTGACCTTATAATACATCATTCCCGCCTTTTTCTCATAGATTGTGATAAGACGAAAAAGGGGGAGTAGTGAATGCGTGAAGACGAAAGGAAAGCACTGAATTATGCGATTCAGGAGATTACAGAAATTGCTACTGGCTTCGGACTCGATTTCTACCCTATGCGTTATGAAATTTGTCCTGCTGATATCATCTATACATTTGGTGCATATGGAATGCCAACACGCTTTTCCCACTGGAGCTTTGGCAAGCAGTTTCATAAAATGAAGCTTCACTATGATCTAGGGCTTTCAAAAATTTATGAGCTGGTCATAAATTCAAATCCTTGCTATGCCTTTTTGCTCGACTCCAATGCGTTAATTCAGAATAAATTAATCGTCGCTCATGTATTGGCCCATTGTGATTTCTTTAAAAATAATATGCGTTTTCAGAACACGAAACGCGATATGGTGGAAAGCATGGCTGCTACAGCAGAACGTATTAGACAATACGAAATTGAACATGGAAAAACAGAAGTGGAAACGTTTCTCGATGCCGTTTTGGCAATTGAAGAGCATATTGATCCTTCCCTTATGAGACCGAAGCTTTCATGGAATTTGAATGATGATGAATATGAGGAAGAAGAAACATTAGCTTCGTCCCCCTATGATGATTTATGGAATCTTGATGAAAGAAACAAACCAAAGTCTGTCCGAAAAAGGAAAAAGAAATTTCCTCCACAGCCAGAAAAAGACTTGCTCTTATTCATTGAAAGCTACAGCAGGGAATTATCTGATTGGCAGCGAGATATTTTAACGATGATGCGGGAAGAAATGCTGTACTTTTGGCCGCAGTTAGAAACAAAAATTATGAACGAAGGCTGGGCGTCTTACTGGCACCAGCGTATTTTAAGAGAAATGGATTTAACTAGCGGCGAAGCACTTGAATTTGCGAAGTTAAATGCGGGAGTCGTCCAGCCATCAAGAACAAGCATCAACCCATATTATCTAGGTTTGAAAATCTTCGAGGATATTGAAGAAAGATTTGATAACCCGACTGAAGAAATGAAGAAACGTGGAGTGGAACCAGGATCTGGACGTGAAAAAATGTTTGAGGTTCGTGAAATTGAGTCAGACATCTCATTTTTGCGAAACTATTTAACAAAAGACCTTGTCATGCGTGAGGATATGTATTTATTTCAAAAACAAGGCAAGGATTATAAGGTAGTTGACAAGCAATGGGAAAATGTTCGTGATCAGCTAGTCAGTATGCGTGTTAATGGCGGTTTCCCTTATTTAACAGTGAATGACGGCGATTATTTGAAAAATGGCGAGCTTTACTTAAAGCATTGGTTTGAAGGCATCGAGCTAGACCTGAAATATTTGGAAAAGGTCCTCCCATACGTACAGCAGCTCTGGGGCAGAAGTGTTCATATGGAAACAATCGTTGAGGGGAAAAATATGCTATTTACGTATGATGGGAAAAGCATTCATAGAAAGTATTTATAATTCATTGATTGGTGATAGTTTTTATTAAATTTTGTTGACTAAGTTCACTAATAAGCTGTATTGGTGACCGGTTTAGCGGATTTTGAAGGAATAAGGTCGCCTATAGGCTGTATTGGTTACCGAATTAACGGATTTTGGAGGACAAAGGTCGCCAATAGGCTATATTGGTTGCCGAAATAGCGGATTTTGGAAGGTTAAGGTCGCCAATATGCTGTATTGATGACCGGTTTAGCGGATTTTGAAGGAATAAGGTAACCAATAAGCTGCATTGGTTACCGAATTAACGGATTTTAGAGGACAAAGGTCGCCAATAAGCTGTATTGGTGACCGGTTTAGCGGATTTTGAAGGAATAAGGTCACCAATAAACTGCATTGGTTACCGAATTAACGGATTTTAGAGGACAAAGGTCGCCAATAGGCTGTATTGGTTACCGATTTAGCAGATTTTGAAGGATTAAGGGCGCCAATAAGGGGTATTGAGTATCAAATTAGAGATTTTATAAAATTACAAACACCAATGGGAGGTATTGAATCGGTTTGCATGTCCATCTATTTTCCTCCTTCACTTATTGGTGCAAAAAGATAAAAAAGCAATGGAGATTGTTTGCTCCATTGCTTTTTTATTTTTCGGAATCAGCAGCAACTGGTTCAAGCCAAGTCTGAGACCACTTTTCAATATCTTTCATTAGCGGCTCTAATGATAGTCCTTTGTCTGTTAATGAGTATTCAATCCGGACAGGGGTTTCAGGAAACACTTCTCTTTTCACAATTCCCTCTTGTTCTAAATCTTTTAGCCGTTCAGAAAGTACTCTTCCGCTTATCCCAATTGCTGCTTCAATTGTGCTGAAACGCTGCGGGCCATTTAACAGCTGATAGATAACCAAACCGGTCCATCGTTGGCTAATAATACTCATTGCCTTTTCAAATCTTGGGCATATAAGAGATTTATTCATCTTGTATCACTCCTTCTTACATTATAACCTCCATTACAGCAAATAATAAAGTTACTTGACATATATAATTTATAAAAATATAATTACTTACATAAAGTAACTAACTTACATTATTGAAATTATGAATAAAATAGTTAAGGAGGAACACAATTATGAATTTCCACCGTGAACCAAATGTGTTCGTTAGCCAGGTACATTTAAAGGTAGCTGATTTGAACAGGTCCATCACTTTTTATCAGCAAGTCATTGGATTTCAACTAATAGAGCAAACAGAAAACAAAGCGAGTTTATCAGCAGATGGAAAAACAGCGCTAGTAACGATTGAACAGCCTGAAAATATTCGCCCGAAACAGCCACGTACGACAGGTCTATATCATTTTGCCCTTTTGCTTCCTTCTCGTTCGGATTTGGCCAAAGTGATTGAACACTTTATTAAAATTGGCTATCCATTACAGGGAGCATCAGATCATCTAGTCAGTGAAGCTCTCTATTTAGCTGACCCAGATGGGAATGGAATAGAAATCTATGCGGACCGTCCATCAACAACATGGAAATGGAATCAAACCGAGGTAGTCATGTCGACTGAACGGTTGGATATTGAAAGCATTCTTGCTGAAGGGGATGGAAAGCCATGGAGCGGACTTCCTTCAGACACGATAATGGGACATATTCATTTACATGTTTCAGAATTACACAAAACAGAGGAATTTTATTGCAAAGGGCTTGGCTTTGATATTGTAACGAGATATGGAGGACAGGCGCTGTTTATTTCAACTGGCCGCTATCATCACCATATAGGATTAAATACGTGGAATGGCATAGGTGCCCCAGCCCCATCTGAGAACAGTGTAGGATTGAAAAATTTTACTCTTATTTACCCTAATGAGGAAACTAGAAAAGCTGCTGTTGCCAGTTTAGAAAAAATAGGGGCAGCTGTTTTTCAAGAAAACGGTCAATTTATGACGGAAGATCCCTCAGGGAATCGGATCCTGCTTAGCCTGTAGAATCAAAAATAGATAATTTTACACATTCTCCTCAAAATGTTATTTTATCAATTGGGGGAATATAAAATGAACATTACGGACGAAGCTCGGGACTTGCTAAAGCAAGTATTGCGGGATCAAAACTCTACGGGGATACGAATATACTTTGCAGGCTTTGGCTGAGGCGGACCCCAAATGGGAATGGCTCTGGATGAGCCTGATGCAGAGGACAAAGTATTAATTATTAATGGAATACAAGTTGCCATTGATCCACAATTGGAACATGATGTGAAGGAGCTTGTCATTGAGTATGATCGCGGAAGAAATGCGATTGTACTTAGTGGGAATGAAAGTGAAAATGCGTGTAATTAAACGAACATTCGAATAGCAAAAAATAACAGTCCAATCTTATATCAATTGGACTGTTATTTTTTTTGCTGGGAGACTTTCCCCTCGCTTTAGGACTAAAAAAGATGTAATAAAACACTAGAAATAAAGAAAAAAATTTGTTATAAATTTAGGTTATTCTATCTTTTTTCTTAAAAAACCTAAATAATTCAATAAAAAAATTAAACCTCTTTCTCTTTTGAGATGGGTTTTTTTTATATTGACGTTTTGTATACAAATGTATACAATCGAAAGTGTGGTAGATTGTATACGAATGTATACAAAAAAGGAGGAGCTCAATTATGAGAAGTGATAAAATGAAGGAACATAAAAGAGAAGGTCACCACCGTGGTGAGCGTCACAGAGGAAAAGAGCGCGGACCCAAAACCTTTCGCAGAGGGAGAGCGATTGCCTTTTTAGAAATGATGAACCTCAAACGGGATACAATTAAGCAGCAATTAGAAAAACCAGAGTTTCAATCGATCAATCAAATTTTAGTAGGTGAATTAAAAGCCATTGATATGGTCATCAATGAATTTATGCAATTGTTTGAACTACGTGAAAGTGAAGCAATAGAAGCTGCTGAAATAGACAATAAAAAGTCACTAGATCATGAGGAGAAAGGAATCAATTTGAATGAAACCAATTAATATGTATATCGATTCATTATTTCCTAATCAAGATCCTCTTTTGGATGAGGTCCTTTTATCGATAAAAGAAAATGGGATGCGCAATATCTCGGTATCCCCTGGATCCGGAAAACTTTTAACCATGCTTGTTTCTATTTCAGGAGCAAAAAATGTTCTAGAAATAGGAGCGCTAGGGGGCTATAGCGGCATTTGTCTTGCGAAAGGATTTGGTGGGGAAGGCCAGTTAACTTCACTTGAAATAAACGAGAGCTACGCAAAACTGGCATACATCAACCTATCAAAAGCTGGTTTTGGTGAGCAAGTATCCTATATGACCGGCACTGCTATGAAAAGCCTGGAAAAATTAGCAGAAGACAATAAGCAATTTGATTTTTTCTTTATTGATGCTGACAAAGATAACTATGAGAATTATTTGGATTATTGCATTAGACTGGCTGAATCAGGTGCTATCATTGTTTCTGATAACGTTCTTGCTGGCGGCAGTGTGGCCGATGACGAGACGCCTCCTAAACGTCATACAGAATTGATGAAGAAATTCAATGAAACGGTAGCTAATCATCCTCAATTAGAATCCATTCTTGTTCCAATTGGTGATGGGATGACCATTTCAAAAGTAAAGTAATACATTTTAATCGAGCGGCTTGTTACAAGCCGATCAATAAAGAAAATGCTCAGAGTACAAGCTCCAAGCATTTTTCTATTTTTCGTGCTAGTGTATCGCTGATTTAAACTTGCTTCCATGTGCTTCTTGCGTATCCATAATCGTCGTAAAGGCATTTGTATCAATTTCACCGATGATCGTTTTCAGTTTAGAAATTTCTAAACGAGTAATGACGACATAAATGACTTCTTTCTCATTATCTTTAAATCCGCCTTTGCCTTTTAGTTTTGTTACTGTTCGTCCTAAGCGATCAATAATGGCATTGGAAATTTCCTCATAATGGTCAGAAACGATAATGACTGCTTTCGTATCTCCTTCAAGTCCTTGGACGACAGAATCAATCATTTTTGAAGCAATATAATAGGTAATGATTGAATACATCGCTTGTTCCCAGCCTAAAACAAAGCCTGCCCAGCCAAATACGAAAACATTAAAGAACATGACAAATTCACCAATTGAAAACGGAAGCTTCTTTGTCAATAATATACCTAGTATTTCAGTTCCGTCCAAAGCACCACCATGACGGATAACCATTCCAACCCCTGTTCCTAATAATAATCCACCGAAAACAGTTGCTAATAACGGTTCGGTTGTAAAGGGAGTAATATGATGCAATTGAGGTTCAATGATAGCTAGTGCGACAATACCGAAAAGGGAGGAAAAGGCAAAGTTCTTTCCGATATTTTTATACCCTGAGTAGATAAAAGGGATATTAAATACGAAAACAAGGATCCCAAAACTAATGTCTGTTAGATGATTAATAAGAAGGGAGATCCCGATAATTCCGCCATCAATAATTGAATTTGGTATTAAAAAAAGTTCAATTGCCAATGCTGCCAGCGTTGCGCCGATTAGCAGCATAATGTAACGATAAATAATATGCAGCTTACTTTCCGATCGATGTTTCTTTTCCATCTTTCACCATCCTAATTTTTGACTCGAAAAAAATAATACCGTTTTAAAGCTGTTTTTTCAAATGATAACCCTTAGATTGTATGTAGTTTCCCAATCGTTCAACTGAAAATTTTATGATCCTTGAATATTTTTCTTGGATACTGGAAAAATACAATCCGAGGTGATTCTTTGAGGAAAATTAGATTTATATTAGTTTTGACCTTTTTCTTGATAATGATTAGTACGATTTCTGTTTTTGCACAAGAGGAAAAAGAAATGGATTGTGAACGAAAAAAAGATATTCGAAATAAGGAATTTAATGAACAGGTAATGAATGATATTTTTACAAGTTTTGGACATAAGTATGATGAAATTATTGATCAGAGTATGTATATAAATATGATTGACTTAATGAAATATACAGTTCTAACTGGAAAACAGGATAAGCAGCTTGAGCATTTAAAGGATCATATAGGCGGCGAATCTATAGGGGAAAAGAGAATTTATTTTTTCCATGGGGATCCGAATACTGCGTATGTTTTCTATAAAGACAAGGGTAACAATAACACAGTTATCCATTTAAAACGTGAAGAAAATGATTGGATAGTTCTTGATGAACAAGTGAAAAAGGGGAAGAAGATTCAGTATATCCGGGAAAAATGTGAGGATGATTACTTTATGAAGAGAATGTTTCATAATTTATATCCAGAATAGAAAAAGGTGCCGCAATGTTCCGGCACCTTTTTCTATTAGCAAATATTAATGAATCGATTTCTTCTTAAATCTCCCACCCCTGACCTCAGAAATATTGGCTACAGCTAGAAAGGCATTTGGGTCCAGTTCTTCGACAATTGATTTTAACTTTGCTTCTTCCAATCGGGTAATGACACAAAAAATAACCTTTTTATCGTCACCGGTGTATGCACCCTCTCCGTTTAAATAGGTAACACCACGACCAAGTCTTGCCAAAATGGCATCCCCAATTAATTTATGCTCTTCACTTATGATCCAAGCCGATTTTGATTCATCAAGTCCTTGGATAACCACATCTATTGTTTTGAAAGCAATAAAGTAGGCGAGCACAGAATACATCGCTCGATTCCAGCCAAATACAAAACCAGCGGATGCAAAGATGAAAATATTAAAAAACATGATAATTTCTCCTACTGAGAATGGGAGCCTTTTATTAACAATGATGGCAAGAATTTCAGTCCCATCGAGGGATCCGCCATAGCGGATAACGATTCCAACGCCAGTCCCTAGAATGATTCCTCCAAATACAGTAGCTAGAAGGGGATCTTTTGTAAATACCGGAACATCGTGAAGAAGAATGGTAGAAACAGAAAGGACGGCAATCCCTAATAAGGTGGATAAGGCAAAGGTCTTGCCAATCTGTTTGTATCCAATATAGAAGAAGGGGATATTTAAAATGAAGATAAACAAGCCAAGTTTCACATGTGTTAAATGAGATAAAATAATAGAAATGCCCACAATCCCGCCATCTAATATTTTGTTTGGAACTAAGAACTCCTCAATTCCAACACCCATTAATATAGAGCCAAGAATAATAAAGAAGATGCTCTTTATTAGCTTAGTTTTTGTTAAGCCTTTATGAACGGTTTGGATGACTGCATGTTCTGTTGATGGTTCAATCATATGGTTTCCCCCAATTACTTATTCTTGTATGACAAGAACTACTCTTGTCAATTTAGCACTCATTTATTCCTTCTATTATAACATTTTTTCAATTATTTCTTATAAAGAGAAGCTTATAAAATGTCAAAAATATCACAAAAGTAATAGTTAAATGGTAATATATTTTACTTCGAAGAAGGAATTTTGTAATAATATGTAGAACTTTTAACCTATAAACTACTAAAAAATAGGAGTGGTGAATAATGCAAAAACAATTGAATGTATTAATTTGTGATGATTCTGCACTTATTAGAAAAAAGCTTAAAAATATATTAGAAGTTTGTAAATGTCATTCGATAGAGGAAGCGGAAGATGGAATTGTAGCCATCCAAAAGGCAAAGGAAATGAAGCCAGATTTGATTTTCATGGACATTGTCATGCCGGGCAAGGATGGAATTAAAGCTTTAGAAGAGATCATGAACGAAGATCCTGCTTTAAAGGTCGTTATGGCGTCATCTGCTGGAACACAGTCTCATCTGAAAAAAGCACTTGATCTAGGTGCATATGATTTTATTCAGAAGCCAATCACACTAGAAGCTGTAACAGCCATTATAGAGAAGGTTATCAAAGGGGAAAAGGGGGAAAACGCACATGTTTAGCCAATATTTTGGGCATTACTTATTAAATAATGGGCTAATTACTGCCCACCAGCTGAAGCATGCACTTGACCTCCAAAAAATAACACATGTAAAGTTCGGCGTCATTGCTGTTGATGAAGGCTTGCTTACCTCAAAACAAGTAGAAGAAATCCATGAAAAACAAAAGCAGCAGGATAAACGATTCGGGGAAATTGCCGTGGACCTTGGATTTTTAACGAAAGAACAAGTGGATCTCATGCTATCATCACAAAAGAAAAAACATTTATATTTAGCACAAGCAGTTGTAGACCAAAACTATATGACGATTGAAGAATTCACGAATGCTCTCAATGAATACAAAAGAATACATAGTTTATCTAATGAAAAATTTGAAGCGATTAAGAGCGGTGATATTGGTGCGATCGTTGAAAGCCTCCTTCATACGAATCATCCAGAAAAAGAGGGGTATGCCGAATATGTATCTTTATTTGTTAAAAATATCGTTCGGTTTATCGATGATGAAGTATATGTAGAGGCAAGTGAGGAAAAAAATGCAGACGCTGAATGGCTCGTTTCTCAAGAAATAATAGGGGAAAAACCATTATGGTCTGCCCTTGCAGCAGATGAAAAAGTATTTTTAGAAATCGCCTCCGTATTTGCAGAGGAGAAATTAACAGAAGCAGATGAACTAGCCCAAGCATCAGTCAGTGAGTTTTTAAATTTACATAATGGCATCTTTCTAGTGAATATGTCTAACAAAGGAACCGAATTAGAGATGAAACCGCAAAAGGTAGATCATGATTCTATTGTTTCTGTTCATAAGGAAAATAGCTTATGTATATCCATCAACACTTCAAAAGGAAAGTTCCAGCTCATTCTTTCACACTCGCCAGAAAATGTGATAATTTCTGATAAACGAAAAGAAAACCAAACGGTATAATCCTTTGAAAAGCTGTCCATTTGCTGGACAGCTGTCCTATGTAATAATTCAAATAAACAGAATACATATTAAAATTGACTGTATATCCTCCTTTTTGCTAAAATGATGAACATTATATTAGACTCATATTTACCTGTATATGTTCAGTAATATGGACTGGACGTTTCTACCGAGCTGCCGTAAATAGCTTGACTACATGGGAAAAAGTGCGTTGCTATTCTAGTAAACTAGAAAGCAATCCATTCTCTTATGTAAAATTTGGCAGCTTCGCTTATAGCGGAGCTTTTTTATTTATATCGCTTCGGTAAATACTAGTATCAGGCAGTCATTTTCAAATAAGGGGATACTTCAATGTCACAATTTTTTCAGTTCCTGCAAAGAGGGACAACGTATAAACAAGAGACAATCGCTGGTTTTACAACTTTTTTATCCATGGCTTATATATTAATTGTTAATCCGATTATTTTAAGTCAAGCAGGTATGGATAAAGGGGCAGTTTTTACTGCGACAGCTTTATCGATTATTATTGGTTCTTTATTGATAGGCATATTAGCAAATTACCCGATTGGCATTGGTCCAAGTATGGGCTTGAACTCTTTCTTTACCTTTTCCGTATGCATCGGGATGGGCATTCCGTGGCAGACTGCATTAACAGGTGTTTTTGTATCAGGTATTCTATTTGTCATTCTGAGTTTGCTTAAGATCCGCGAAAAAATCATCAACGTGATTCCAAAAGATTTAAAGCATGCGATTGGAGCCGGAATTGGGTTTTTTATTGCGTTTATTGGACTGAAAAATGCAGGCATCGTTGTCGGGAGTGATGCTACATTCGTATCGCTCGGCAATTTAAAGTCACCCGCAACTTTACTTGCCATCTTTTGCTTTATCCTTACCATTATTTTAATGGTGAGAAACATAAAAGGGGCTATTTTCTTAGGGATGGCCATCTCTTCCATAATCGGAATGGTCGTAGGTGTGATTGATACACCGGAAAAAATGATCGGTGCCATTCCAAGCATGGCACCTACATTCGGTGAGGTTTTTTCACATCTTGATCAAATATTTACGCCTGAAATGATTGCCGTTATTTTTACTTTTTTATTTGTTGCTTTTTTTGACACAGCTGGTGCTTTGATTGCGATTGCAAGCCAGGCAGGGTTAATGAAGAATAATGAGATTCCGAATGCGGGAAAGGCGCTGCTTGCAGATTCAAGTGCGACAGTAGTTGGAGCGGTGCTAGGAACCTCAACAACAGCAGCAATGATTGAGTCAAATGCTGGGATTGCGGCAGGTGGGAGAACTGGATTTACTTCCATTATTATCTCTGCTTGTTTTGGGGTGGCTCTATTCTTTTCACCATTACTAGGTGTCGTTACTGCTGAAGTAACTTCTCCTGCCCTCATTATTGTTGGTGCTTTAATGGCAATGGAAGTGAAACAAATCGATTGGAGCAAGCTTGAAATTGCTGTTCCGGCATTTGTAACAATCTTAATGATGCCATTAACATATAGTGTGGCTACAGGCATTGCGTTAGGCTTTATTCTCTACCCTGTTACCATGCTTGCTTTAGGGAAAGTGAAAGCCATTCATCCGATTATGTATGGTTTATGTATCGCATTTATTGCTTATTTCATCTATCTATCCTGATTAGTAAGGCTGTCCATTCCCTGGACAGCCTTTTAGTATAGAAAAAATCACCGTAATGGATACAACGGAGGTATGAAGGAAAAGTCAGTTCTTCATATCCTCTTTTATTTTTCCCATTAAAACTTTCATTTCTTCATGTAATTTTCCTTTATCAAGATGGAGGCTCTTCTTAATATCTTGAAAGGATTGGCCGTTCTTTTTCATTTTGATGAGCTCTTCCATGTCTTTACCACTCGCCTTTGCCATCGCTGCACCGCCAACGATAAACCTTAGTGGAATGCCTTCATTAACCCAGCTTTTGATTTGTGTTTCTGTTTTTCCAGTATATTCAGCTACATTTTCAATGACGTCTTCTTTATGTTCTTCAAGGAATTTTTCCTTTTGCTCATGGCATTGTTTCTTTAGCTTCTCCATATCTAACCCGTAATGTGCAGCTGTTTTCTCCCAGGAAGAATCGCTTTCTTTATATGTTTTAAGTACATCATCAATCTTCTTATCAGCAAATTTTGCGATGTGAGCTGCTTTAAGGATTTCCTTTTTTGTATAGCCCTGATCTATGAGCCGCTGAAAATCAGCTTCATTCATAAAATGGCGGTGAGGATTCTCCTGTTGTTTTCCTTCCTCTGCATTTGTCAATTGAGGTGCTTGATTAAATCCCGAGCCTAATAGCAGGAAACTTAATGCACAAACGATCATTGAAAGTTTCTTCATTATTATGCACTCCTTCTTTTTTGTGGTAGACTTGTCCCGGTTATTAGCATATCCAAAAATAGAAAACACATGAGGAAAAAATTGGGACTTTTATTAAAAAGTTATTTTAATTGAAAAATGAATGACAGTTCGATTAAATAGAGTAAATAGCAGTTTTTAGTTAGGGATGGTGTAAGATGAAAATTCTTGTCGTTGAAGATAATGAAAGTGTTTGTTCCATGTTAGAAATGTTTTTTATGAAGGAAGGGTATGAAGGCGAATTTGTGCATAATGGTCAGGATGGATTTGACCGTTTTAATAAAGGGAAATGGGATTTAATTATTGTTGATTGGATGCTTCCGATTATGGATGGGGTCACGCTATGCCGGAAAATCAGAGATTTGAGTCAGGTGCCGATTATTATGCTGACAGCAAAGGACAGTGAATCCGATCAAGTGCTTGGTCTTGAAATGGGGGCAGATGATTATGTGACGAAGCCATTTAGCCCATTAACATTAATGGCAAGAATTAAGGCCGTCACACGCCGCTATCAAATGGAAGCAGCGGAGAAGGAAGACGGAAATATGATTTCCAGTCAATATTTTCAGATTAGCAAGGATTCAAGAGAGGTTTCCTTTAAAGGGCAAATTCTTTCTAATTTAACGCCAAAGGAATTTGATTTACTTTATTATTTCGTGAAAAATCCGAAGCAGGTTTTTTCCAGGGAGCAATTATTGGACCGTGTGTGGGGTTATGAATTTTATGGAGATGAGCGGACAGTCGATGTACATATTAAGAGATTAAGAAGAAAAATTGGCACACCTGCTCAGCCATTTATCCAAACGGTATGGGGAATCGGCTATAAATTTGATGAAACGGAAGTTAAGAATGAAGATTAAGTTTTTTTATCAAATTCTTATAAGTCATATCAGCATTCTCATTCTAGCCTTTCTTATTTTAAGCTTTTCCTTTTCACAGTTCGTTGAAAACTATATCTTTCAAAACAAAGTGGAGGAATTGGATGATTACGGGGAACAAATATTAAAAGATTTAACTGTAAGACTAGAGGGAACGGAAAGTTTTTTAGAAGAATATAGCCAGATACTGAAAACAAGGCATATTCAATATATTCTTTTTAACTATGAAGGGAATGTCATTTATCCGCAATTACAAAGTGCACCCTTAATAAAGTTAACGGAGTCTGAGTGGAAGACCATTTCAAAAGGCAATCGGGTATCAGTGAAGCATGATATTAAACGATTTGGTCAGGAAGTGACGTATGTTGCTTTGCCATTCATGCAAGGCGATCGCTTAGCGGGAGGGGTTTTGCTGTTATCGCCTATTACAGGGGCGATGGATATGATTCGGCAATTAAACCGGTTTTTATTGTATACGATTGTGATTTCCTTATCAGCATCCATTTTGATCAGTCTGATTTTATCTAAAAGCATTATTAGGAGAATCAAAAACTTCCGCAATGCGACATCAATGATATCAGCAGGAAATTATGATGTGCATGTCAAAGATACAAATCCGGATGAAATTGGTCAATTGGCAACAGATTTCAATGAAATGGCTGCGAAGCTGAAAGAATCGAATGAAGAAATTGAACGGTTGGAAAATAGACGAAGAAAGTTCATTGCGGATGTTTCTCATGAAATGAGGACTCCATTAACAACGATTAGCGGACTTGCAGAAGGAATTAAAGATCAGTTGATTCCTGAAGGGGATATTGAAAAAGGAATGATCCTCATTGATCGAGAGGCGAAAAGGCTGATACGTCTTGTCAATGAAAATCTTGATTATGAAAAAATTCGATCCAATCAACTGAAATTAAACAAAATAGAAATTGAATTAACCGAGATACTTGAGGTAGTGGAGGAACAGCTTGTTTTACAGGCAGGGGAAAAAAATAATCAGATCGTGATTGAATGTGACGAGGGGATTACGGTTTTTGCTGATTATGACCGCCTCATTCAAATAATTGTCAATATCGTTAAGAATGCCATTCAATTCACTGACAGTGGGATGATTACTTTAAGAGGAAAGGTAGGAGAGAATGAGACAATTATTGAAATAGAGGATACGGGTGAAGGAATCGATCCTGAGGAAATTGAATCGATCTGGCTCCGGTTTTATAAAGCAGATCTATCGAGGACAAACCAAGCATATGGGGAGTTTGGGATTGGGCTTTCTATTGTTAAACAATTAGTCCAATTACATGATGGAGAAATTGAAGTAAGCAGTGAAAAAAGGGAAGGAACGAAATTTACCATCCGTCTCCCAAAGATTAAATAGGAATAATGAAACACCCCAGCCTTATGGAGAAAAGGCTGGGGTGTTTCAAAAGATAAGGAAGTTTAACTACCTTTTTGTCTGAGAATTGTCTAGCGCAAGCGTCCTATCGCCTATCAAACTTCGGGTCTCCTCCGCAACGATTGCGTCATCATCGGTTCACTTACGCTCACCGTGTTTCCTTTATCTCAGTCGCAGTCCCTCCAGTTTGTACGGCGATGATCAAGGCGCTTGCGCATAGGTTAACTTATACAACTTGTGTTTCAGTTATCGGCAGTGTTTGCGACTGCTGCTCATTTTCTTGTACACGTGTGACTTCAACGTATTTAATGTGATGATCTTCCATATCGATAATTTTAAAAGCATAGGAGTCAAGGTAAATCGTATCTCCCTGCTTTGCTTCGTAATTCTCCGTTAGGATCCAGCCGCCGATTGTATCAACGTCTTCATCGTCGATATCAATTCCTAGCAGGTCACTTACTTCACTTACTAGAATTTTCGAATCAAAGATATAGTGCCCCTCTTTAATTTTGCGAACTTCAGGGATTTCATCCATATCGAATTCGTCACGTATTTCACCAACAATTTCTTCAAGAATATCTTCTACTGTCACGAGTCCAGAAGTGCCGCCATATTCATCCATCAAGATAGCCATATGAATCCTTTCCTTTTGCATTTTTAGGAGAAGATCATGGACTGGAATGGTATCAATGACACGGATAATCGGACGTGTATAAGAATCAAGCGTATTTGTTGTGATTTCTCTATTCTTAATCAGGTCAGTCATAACTTCTTTAATATTCACCAATCCGATGATATGGTCTTTATCTCCATCAATGATTGGATAGCGTGTAAATTTTTCCTCATACACAGTCTGTAAAAAGCTTTCAAGTGTATCGTCTTTTGAGAATGAAACAATCTCAGTTCGAGGCACCATAATTTCTTTTGCAATTCGGTTATCAAACTCAAAAATTTTATTTACATACTTAAACTCTGATTGGTTGATTTCGCCACTTTCATAGCTTTCTGACAAGATGATTCGAAGTTCTTCTTCTGAATGGGCCAACTCGTGTTCGGAAGCAGGCTTTAGGCCGAATAAACCTGTTAGGAATCGTGCAGATCCGTTTAATGCCCAGATGAAAGGATACATAATTTTGTAGAACAAAATCAATGGGCGAGCGGTGATCAACGTTACTAACTCTGCTTTTTGAATGGCAAGTGTTTTTGGTGCCAGCTCTCCGACAACCACGTGCAGAAAAGTAATAAAAGCAAAAGCAATCCCAATGGAAAGAATATGTGATGCTGAACTTGGAATGTCAAGTTGCGAGAAAACCGGACGCAGCATATGTGCAATTGTTGGTTCCCCAAGCCACCCAATTCCTAGTGCAGTTATTGTTATTCCTAATTGGCAAGCAGATAAATACTCATCCAAATGACTAATCACTTTCTTTGCTGGTATTGCACTTTTATTGCCTTCTTCAATTAACTGGTCAATTCTTGAACTTCTAATCTTTACAATAGCAAATTCTGAAGTTACAAAAAATGCTGTCAAAGCAATTAAAATGGCTATAATAACCAAGTTTAATATGTCCAAATAAGTTCCCTTAGCCCGAGTAACGGGTAAGGTGTCACCTCCTGATAATTTAAAAAATGTGTTAACTCGTTAAGCTTACAAGGGATTTGATTAATGTTGAGCCTTCCATATTGAGTTTTCTTGATAAATCACTGATCTGTTCCTTATCAAGATGATTAATAAGCGGCAATAATACAGCTATTTCGTTATGGAGCTGCTTGATTTGCTTAGTAACCAAATCAATTTGTTTTTCAACATCCCCAGTGTGCATGTCTGTTTTGGACTTTAATTCTAGCTTTCTCTTAATCTCATCTAATGGAATATGCATAAGTTTGCATTCTTCAATAAATCGTAAGTCTGAAAGAACGTCCTCAGAGTAGATTCGATAGTTTGACTTTGTACGCTCCGCTTGAATAAGTCCGATATTTGTATAGTAATCAATGGTTCTTTTGGATACATTAGCTATAGTTGCTAATTCGCCAATACGATAAACTGCCCCATCTTATCACCCCAGTTTAATGTATTTATACATATTATATGTTAGTTCAAACCATACAGTCAAACGTAGCAGTTTGATAATATGAATTACTTCCATATTTATTCCTGACTATGTGCGAATATGAGTGAGAACCAATAGAATAAATTAGAGGGATTGCTGCTTTGGAAGAACAATTCCCTCATTATTATAATTCAAGATGTGATTTCTTTTTCCTTTTTTACTTCAATATAGGAGATGTGATGACCTTCAATTTCTTTAATAATAAATTCAAACCCGTCTTGAATGATGGAATCCCCTTGTTCTAAATCAAATTTTTGGGTAAGAATCCAGCCTCCAAGCGTATCCACTTCATCTTCGTTTAAATCTGTTCCGAGCAAGTCATTTGTTTCTGAAATAAGGAGCTTTGCATCTAAAATATAATGATCCTGCCCCATTTTTTGAACAAAGGGGAGTTCATCTGCATCAAATTCATCGCGAATCTCCCCAACGATTTCTTCGAGAATATCCTCTGCAGTAACTAATCCAGCCGTCCCCCCATACTCATCAAATAAAATCGCCATGTGAGAGCGTTCTTTTTGCATTTTCACAAGGAGGTCATGGATAGGAATCGTCTCAATTACTCGTATGATGGGTTTAATATACTGAACAACCGGCTTTTCATCCTCACATTTTTTTCTAATACAATCTGTCAGTATTTCCTTTACATTAATTAATCCGAGAATATTATCCTTATCTCCACCAGTTACCGGATATCTTGTATATCGCTCATTCATAATAATTTCCAGTACTTCTGAAAGAGTCGCGTCCTCTTCTAGGCTGATAATTTCTGTTCGGGGAACCATAATTTCCTTCGCAATCCGATTATCAAATTCAAAGATCCTGTTGACATACTTATATTCGGATTGGTTAATTTCCCCGCTTTTTAAGCTTTCAGAAAGAATAATTCGAAGTTCTTCTTCAGATAGGGCTATTTCTTGTTCAGAAACAGGCTTTAACCCAAATAATCCAGTTACATATCTTGCTGAACCATTTAAAGCCCAGATGAATGGAAACATAATTTTATAAAACCAGATTAATGGAACGGAAAAGGTTAGTGTAATTTCCTCTGCTTTTTGAATCGCAAATGTTTTTGGCGCGAGCTCACCAATCACGACATGCAGAAAGGTAACCACAGAGAAAGCGATGATGAAAGATAGGACTTGGGTTAAAGATGGCTGCAGTTCCAGTTTGTCAAACAGAGGATGCAATATCCTTTCAACAGTTGGTTCACCAAGCCATCCTAACCCTAAGGCTGTAATGGTAATTCCAAGCTGACAGGCAGATAAATATTCATCAAGATTTGTGACTACTTTTCTTGCCGACTGTGCCCGGACATTTCCTTCTGCAATTAATTGATCAATTCGGGATGAACGCACTTTTACCATCGCAAATTCGGATGCAACAAAAAAAGCCGTCAAAGTAATTAATAAAATGAGTAAAAAAATATTTAAAGCCATAATTATTTCCTTACAAATAATGTAAGGAGCGTTCACCTCCTATAAAATGTACTTTTCCCTTAAATTTATCTTTTTAGTAATTTTGCTTACCATAAAAAAAGGCTCCTAGAAACGGAGCTATCTTTTCTTAGCCTTAAAAGTGCTTATATATTAATTTTCCCAATCTCGTGCTAGCATGCCGTAGACGGCTAAATCATGATAATGATCATATAGAAATTCACCGTCTCGAATGATGCCTTCTTGAATAAATCCTAATCTTTCTGGAATCGCGCGGCTCTTCGAATTGCCAATCCCACAGCGTATTTCCACACGATTGAGATTAAGATCTAAGAAGGCATAGTTGAGAAGTGCTTGAACACTCCTAGTCATGATTCCTTTCCCTTCATAGCCACTTGCCAAATAATAGCCGATGCTCGTTTGCCTGCTATTCCAGTCGATTTGATGAAAGCCTATAGAACCGACAAGAGTCCCTTTATAGCGAATTCCAGCATTAAACCCGTTGTTATTCATAAACTGCTTTAGCCATGTTGGAATAATAGAATGATACTGACTAGGCGAAGACATACTATCAACCCATGGCAGCCATTCCCTTAAATGATTGCGATTTGAGTCTACCAAATGATAAAGCTCTTCTGAATGATGTAATTGAAATAATTGCAGTTCAATTTCTTGGTCAACTTTTAACGTAAACATAAACAACTCTCCTATTCTGCATGAATTATTTCTATATAATAAATGGTAATTCAGAATAAGTACACAGAATTTTTGAAAAAGGAAAAAAACAAGAGGCCGACTCAATATGGGATGAGCCAGCCTCGTTTTATTTTTTGTCAGCAATCGGAAGGGTAATTGTAAATACAGTTAAATCTGCTTGTGTTTCACATGCTAATCTTCCTTTATGCTTTTCAATGATTTCTCTGCAAACGAATAGTCCTAACCCCGTTCCAAGTTTTTTAGTTGTTACAAATGGTTCAAATATAGACTGTACAAGATGCTCTGGAATCATTGGACCGTTATTAGCGATTTCCAGCTTGATCCATTTGTTATCTGTCGTGTAACTCTTTATATCTATTAACGGATGTTTTGTATTCGGATTCAGTACATCGATGGCATTAAAGACAATATTTATTAGCACTTGGCGAATTTCGTCGGCATAACCAAATAGGTTAATATCTTCTTCTAAATTTTTCTGGATCTTTACTTTTCCATCTAAAATACTTGGATATAAAAATATGAGCACTTCCTCTATCAGCTCATTTAAGGAAAAGGCTGTTTTTTCCTTGCCGATTAATTCTTTTTTCGAAAGCAGGAGGAACTGAGAAATGCGAAAATTTAACTGCTCTAATTCAATTGAAATAATATCCAAATATTTCATGTTTGGGTATTCTGATTTAAGCAGTTGAATAAAGCCTTGTACAGAAGTGAGCGGATTTCGGAATTCATGGATAAAACTGGAAGTCATCTGCCCTAGTAATGTTAATCGATCCTTATGACTCGTATCGATAAATTTAGTTTTTTCCTCGATAATTTGATTTTTTGCGTCGCTATAATAGGTGACAGAGAAGTAAAGAAATTGGTCTAGACAATCATGAATACGTTCTGAATAGGCTTGAAGCTCTTGCCAGCTTATATCCATTTTTTTTAAATGTTTTTGAAAGATTGACCGCCCTAAATTTACATTGTGGACAAACTCACCAATATTCATTCCTGCTTTCACTCGCTGATCTGCAATAGAAATAGAAAACTTGCGAATAACCCCATCTAAATTCTCTTTTTCCCTCGTAAGACTTTGAATGACAAGATAAAAAATAACTTCTCCATTTTCCTCCATTCGATCCTCATAAGGATCTTCTGGGGAGACGAGAATATTCTTTCTCCATTCATTCAATAATTGAATTTTTTCCCTCTGTAAAAATTCAACAACAGTTTCACTTATTCTCGTTACCATATTAACCTCCAGACTAGTTAAATAACCTATCATTCATATAAACTTCGCTATATTTTGCAAATTTCCTTTGTCGAAAAAGTACGAATAAAAAAACAGTACTTCGAGACTACACTGACCCTGTCGAAAAGGAAACAAAAAGGTATGTGATTTTTATCGCAGAATTTATAAAAAAAACTTGGTATAAATAAAGATAATCATTCTCAATTGAATTAATAGAAGAAATCAGGTGGACTTCGTGCTTGGGAAATTAAAAAAAGGTGAAAAGTGCAGGATTCTCGATATTTCTCGGATTGATCTTTTAGTCCGGAGGAGATTGCTTGATTTAGGAATAACTGAAGGTACGGAAGTGTGTATTAAATGCTATATGCCGTTTGGCGGCCCAATTATGGTTGAATCTTGCGGTCAATGTATTGGGATACGCAGAGTAGAAGCCGTCCAAATTGAAGTGGAGAGACTATAATGGATATCGCTCTAATCGGTAACCCTAATACTGGAAAAACATCACTCTTTAATAACCTTACAGGTTCGTATGAGTATGTAGGAAACTGGAGTGGAGTTACAGTTGAAAAGAAGGTTGGTCAATTTAAAAATAAGAAAGATAAGTTAATAGACTTGCCAGGAATCTATTCATTAAACCCTTTATCGAAGGATGAAGGAGTTGTGACACAATTTCTCTTATCAGAGCATGTAGATAAAATGATCAATATACTCGATGCGTCACAATTGGAACGAAACCTACATTTAACGATCCAGCTATTGGAATATGGGAAACCTGTAGTTATTGGGCTTAATATGGTAGATGTTGCTCTGAAACGTGGCCTTCAGATTGAACCAAATCATCTATCGAATCAAATAGGCATTCCTCTCACACCTGTTATTGCAAGAACAGGGAAGGGATGCGACCTGTTAGCTGAAGCTGTAACAAGTGAGAGGATGTCTGAACCAAATGCAAGGATTGTCAATTATGGAATAGAAATAGAAGAAGCCATTTTACGATTTGAACAATTACTAGACAATAAATCGAGTCGATCGGCAAGATGGCTTGCTTTGCAGATGTTTGAGGGAAACCAATATGTAAAAAAATATGTTAAAAATTATATAGAATCTGAGAAGCTCGATCAGTTTTTAGTAGAAATCAAAGATACGGTGAAAAGGAGCACCGGTGTCTCTATCGATCAATTTATATTTCAAAAAAGGAAAGAAACCATTGATCAAATCATGGCTGATGCGTATATCAAGCGGGAACAAATTAAAACGCCATTATCAGAAAAAATTGATGCGATTGTAACGAATAAAATCCTTGGCCTGCCAATTTTCTTTCTGCTCATGTATTTAATGTTTATGCTAACCTTTGATTGGCTTGGATTTCCATTATCAGATTTGCTGGATGCGTTCATAACAGGAACCTTGTCTAATACGATTGAAAATCTATTAAATGCTGCCGGTGCCTCTGCTTTTATCCATTCATTAATTCTTGATGGGATTGTAGCCGGGGTTGGAGGCGTTCTTGTTTTTGTTCCACAAATCTTTATTTTATTCTTTTTCATTTCACTCCTTGAAGACTCAGGCTATATGGCAAGAGTTGCCCTTGTTATGGATCGTCTGATGGAGGCGGTAGGGTTAAACGGGAAGGCGTTTATTCCGATGATGATTGGGTTCGGCTGTAATGTACCTGGAATTATGGCGGCTAGAACAATTGAGACGCCAAAGGAAAGACTGTTAACTATTCTATTAACTCCCTTAATGTCTTGTTCCGCACGATTACCTGTGTATGCACTGTTTGTGGGTGCATTTTTTGTGCAGCAAAAGGCCTTTATCGTTCTATCCTTATATATATTAGGGATTGTTGTGGCCTTAGTTTTAGCGAAGCTATTTTCATCTACTATTTTAAAAGGCGAAACTTCTTTCTTTGTTATTGAATTGCCGCCATACCGTCTGCCGCAATTTCAAGCTTTGTGGAGAAGCACATGGGATAAGGGGAAGGGATTTGTAAAAAAAGCAGGCACCTTTATTTTTGCCGGTTCTGTATTCATTTGGCTTTTATCTTACATAGGACCAGGTGGTACGGATGTTGCTTTAGATGATAGTTATTTAGCAGCAATTGGCGGATTCATTGCACCGCTTTTTGAACCCATTGGATTTAATACATGGCAGGCTGGAGCTTCTCTTATAACAGGATTTTTGGCAAAAGAGGCAATTATTTCGACAATGAACATTATTTATTTTGCTCCAGATGAAGCGAGTCTGCAAGGATTGCTGTCAGATTACTTTACTCCTCTGGCAGGCTACAGCTTTATGGTTTTCATCCTATTATATATTCCTTGCCTGGCAACAGTGGCAACGATTTATAAAGAAACAGGTTCGAAAAAGTGGACAGCATTTTCTATGGGCTATGCACTTATTATCGCTTATTTGTTAGCTCTTATTATTTACCAAGGCGGTAGGCTGTTAGGATTTATGTAATTCACTTTTACCATGAGTTTGGAGTGAGTAAGATGATCGTTAACATTTTCATTGGCGGAGTTATTTTTGGGTATGCCAGCTGGTCCTTAGTAAAATTTATTAAAAAATCAAAGCAAGGAAAGTGTGCAGGATGTTCGACAAAGAATTCCTGTTCAAGCTCCTGTCATTCAATATCTGATGTCCCATTAAAGAAGTGAATTTTTGCATATAAAACTGTTGTCGCTTCTGACAGCAGTTTTTTTAAATTTGCTATGTTTACTGTTGCTCTTTTATAATTATATTAAAGTGTAATAATACACAAAAAGAATAACATAAAGGGAATGAAGTGAGCCTTGACACGTGATGAAATTATTTCTAAAGTAACGGAGAAAATACGCCTGATCCGTACGGAAGCAGGATATACACAAGATAAAATGGCAGAAATCATTGGAATTTCAAAAAAAACACTTGTTCAAATTGAAAAGGGGCGAGTGGATGCTGGATGGTCTACGGTTGTCGTTGTATGTGCTCTGTTTAGGGAAACGGAAACGGTACGATTTTTGTTTGGGGATGAACCGTTAGAAGTGTTGGAAACAATTGCTCGCGAAGGGATAGACTACCGCAGGGAAAAAACAATGGGCGGGAAAATCTGGTGGAAGGAAATTGACCGGAAGAATGGACTGCTATTACAGCAAAATATCATTAGTCAGCACTTTCGAATTATTGATGAGGATCATTTTCGCATTTATAGCAGTTTTGATGAAGCTTCGTCAAAGGAACGTTTTACGGAATTAGTTGTTGAGCAGGAAAAAAATAAGTGAAGAATTTTTCATAAAAAAATTGAACGAATCATGCACATAAACGTCTAATCATTGAAACAATAATTGCGGAAATGGGATGATGGAAAGAGAGGAATAGAAGCCATGGAAGAGGGAGAGCTAATAAGAAGCGCAAAAAGTGGAGATAAAAGCGCTTTTGCCATGCTTTTTCATCAAAATTATTCCTTCTTGGTCAAGTATTTAATGAAAGTAACGATGAATCCTGATACAGCAGAGGAGCTTGCCCAGGAGACAATGGCGAGATGTATTGAGAAAATCCATTTATATCAGGGGAAATCAAAATTTTCCTCCTGGCTCATCTCTATCGCGACAAATTTATATATCGACCAGCAGCGGAAAAAGAAAAGAGAAAAAAATTGGCAGCAGCAAGAAGAAATTTACAGGAAGCTGAAGTGGCAGCTCGAAAGCAGGAACGAAGAATGGACAGATGCCTTATCTGCACTAGGCAAACTGGCTGATGATGTTCGTATACCAATTATTTTAAAACATTATTACGGGTATTCTTATGATGAAATTGGCGAGATGATGAAGCTTTCTTCAGGGACAATTAAGTCAAGGGTTCATAATGGAATCCTTGCTGTTAGAAAGGAGCTGAGGCTAAATGGATGAACGGAAAGAGGAAATAGAAAAGGAAAATTTAGATGAAAGCTTCTTTACGACTATTAAAGAAATTGAAGTCGGCTTGGAATCAGTAGAGCAATATGCACCAGTCTATACACCAAATCTAGAATGGTTTGAAAACATGGTGGTGGAAAAGAAACAGCAATTAAGAAAAAAATTAATTTTCGATGTATCCATTTTTTCTATTGTTGCCCTCCTAGTTTTAAGTGTAGTCCTATTTACGTTATATAATATTCCAGTAGTTTTCTTTGCTTTACAAGGATTGGTGGCTATTTTTATAATTGGTTACTTTTCAATCCGACTTATTAAGCAGGTGAAAGAAACATGAATGAAGAGATTACGGTTCCATTACTCATCATTGTTGCTGTCATTCTGATAAGTCAAAGCATCTATCTGTTCATACATGCAAGGAAATATGGCCATAATTATTGGTTTTGGGGCATCGTCGGTCTTATTCAGGCACCGATGCCGACTCTTGCTTATCTCATCTTCGTACGAAAAGTATTTCATAAAAAAAATCCTGAAGGAATGAAGGAGTAATGGGTATAATCAAGCGGATATTTCTTCTTGTAGCTGGTGTTGGACAAATTCTAGCAATCATCTTGCTATTCATCAATTTGAAGGCAGCAGTTATTTTTTATCTCGTCTATATTTTATTGATAGTTGGTATTGTCATCTTATTATTAATTGAACGTATAAAAGAGAAAGAGGAGGACGATCGAAATGATT
The DNA here is from genome assembly GCF_001420595.1 of Cytobacillus solani. Taxonomy (GTDB): domain Bacteria; phylum Bacillota; class Bacilli; order Bacillales; family Cytobacillaceae; genus Cytobacillus; species Cytobacillus solani. Next base: position 1,301,815 of record NZ_LJIX01000006.1, read on the forward strand.
ATCGTAACTACTGAATCTGTACATGGAAAAGAAATTAAAGAATTAATAGGCTTTGTTAGGGGAAGTACCGTTCAAACAAAGCATATCGGTAAAGACATCTTAGCTGGATTAAAGACGATTGTCGGCGGGGAAATTGGCGAGTATACAGAAATGATGGATGAGGCAAGACAGAAAGCAATTGGTCGTATGGCTGAGGATGCCAAAGCCAAAGGGGCAAATGCCATAGTTAGCATGCGTTTGCAAACATCTGCAGTCATGCAAAATGCAGCTGAAATTATTGCCTATGGAACGGCTGTCGTTGTAGAATAGATGGGATTTAAAACGAGAAAATATATTTATTAAAAGTTCATAAAGTTTTCACTATCCTGTCACAGAATGCAACGAGTCCTCCTTAACTTGTGTGGTACTTTTAAAGTATAAATTGCATTTGTTAGGAGGCTTCAAAATGGAATTATTAACTGTTACTTTTGCTATTGCCAGTGTCATGGTACTAGCTTACTTTGTTGGATATACAATCATTCATCACTAAAACTGCTTGCTATATGCAAAGCAGTTTTTTTTTATGAAAAAAAGCTAAACAATGCCAGAAGTTTTTCGATGAACAATAATTGTTGGCAAAAGAGGGAATAGATTATAAAGATAGTATCTTTGTGTTGTTTAGCTTGTGACACGCAAGTATTTCTAGAAGGAGGATGGCAATGACTAAGTTTCGGATTGAAAGAGATACATTTGGGGAGATAAAAGTCCCTGCAGAAAAATATTGGGGAGCCCAGACAGAAAGAAGCAAGCAAAATTTTAAAATTGGCTCTGAAAAGATGCCGATGGAAGTCATTTATGCACTGGCAAAAATTAAAAAAGCTGCAGCAGCTGTTAACTACAAGCTTGGAAAATTAGACGAAGGAAAGAAGGCTGCAATGATCGAAGCAGCTGAAGAAATCATACAAGGGAAATTTGATGATCATTTTCCGCTTGCAGTCTGGCAGACAGGAAGCGGGACACAAACAAATATGAATGTAAATGAAGTAATTGCAAGAAGGGCAAATGAACAAATGAATGAAGAGGATTCTAAAGTTCATCCGAATGACGATGTGAATATGTCTCAAAGCTCTAATGATACCTTTCCAACAGCAATGCATATTGCTGCCTATATGGAAGTTGCTCGGAAATTAATCCCTTCACTTCGAGCGTTGAAAGAAACGATTCAAACGAAGGAAGAAGCATACAAGCATATCATAAAAATAGGTCGAACACATTTGCAAGATGCAACCCCATTAACATTAGGGCAGGAGATCAGCGGCTGGAGAGCCATGCTTGATAAAAATGAACGAATGCTAACAGATGCCATTGTCTATTTGCTTGATTTGGCAATTGGCGGAACAGCGGTTGGAACAGGAATTAATGCTGATCCAATGTTTGGGGATGAGGCAGCAAAGGAAATTGCTGCCCAAACTGGATTTCCTTTTCGATCCTCTGCTAATAAATTCCAAGCTTTGACAAGTCACGATGAAATTGTTTACGTCCATGGGGCATTAAAAGCATTAGCGGCTGATTTAATGAAAATTGCGAATGATGTCAGGTGGCTTGCAAGTGGACCTAGAAGCGGAATCGGCGAACTTTCCATTCCAGCAAATGAGCCGGGCAGTTCGATCATGCCAGGGAAGGTTAATCCAACACAAAGTGAGGCACTAACAATGGTAGCTAGTCAAGTATTTGGAAATGATGCGACAATTGGCTTTGCTGCAAGCCAGGGGAATTTTGAATTAAATGTGTTTAAGCCAGTAATTATTTATAATTTCATTCAAAGTGTACAGTTATTAACGGATGGAATAAATTCCTTTAATGATAATTGTATGAAAGGCTTGGAAGCAAATGAAGAGATGATCAATGAACATGTGGACCGCTCTCTCATGCTTGTTACTGCCTTAAATCCGCATATTGGCTATGAAAAAGCGGCGGAAATAGCAAAGCTTGCTTTTAAGGAACATACCACTTTAAAAGAAGCAGCACTGAAAACAGGTTATATTTCAAGTGAACAATATGATGAATGGGTTAATCCTAAAAAGATGATTTAAGAAATAAATGGCCCCCTAATGAAGGGGGCCAAGCCATATGCTATTTAATTGTTCATTAATTATGATTGAAATTTGCCTGCCATTTGTTGTTGAGCGGATTGAACAAGTCGCTTTGTAATCTCTCCACCAACAGAACCATTTGCACGAGATGTTGTATCCGCACCTAGGTTTACACCAAATTCATTGGCGATTTCGTACTTCATTTGATCGAGTGCTTGCGCTACTCCAGGTACTAATAATTGGTTTGAGGAATTGCTGTTTGATTGGTTTGCCATTCTGTCTTCATCTCCTCATAAATTTTTTTGGGTTATGGCTGGGTTATCCGGAATTGCACCGGTACAAGCTTTCTTGCTACCACTTAATGGTCTAACCCATTGATGTTAGTAGGTTGAAGCGGTTGTTGCTGTGTGTACTCTCTATTATGTTTGTTTTTCACTTTAATATTCCAATATTCTTAATGGGAATTGTTTCCTAATGATTATTACATAACAAATGAGATAGAAACGAACGTTAAGAGTGTAGTGTCAAAAGGGTTTTCATTAAATGAATGATGGAGCTGATCTTATGGCTATTTGTCCAATATGTAATGGATTTGAAGAAATGAAGGCGAATTGCTCTTCGTGTGGAAATGAATTAATCGATAGCGGGAGAATTATGGACTATTATGATGATTACAGTGCTTATATGCCCATTGATCAAATGAAAATGGAAGATGGCTACCCAAATGATTATAAGGACAAGGAGTGCCCTCATCTATTAAAATGCACCGTTTGCGGGAATGAAGAGGTGAGCTTGATTAAAGAATGAGTAAAAAAAGAAACCCGTTGCTGCCAAAAAGTACCGGGTTTCCTTGAATTTAGCCTATCAAACATCCACTTTAAAAGGTGGTTCTTCCTGCTTAAGCTTGCGAGCTTCTTCAATATTTGACTGTCCTCCCCTTATGTGAACAGAACCTCTAGCCATACCTTCATTGATTATGCGGTCAACATCCAAAAAGACCTTGTCTCTGCCTTCATGATGAGAGTCTTCTTTAAACTTGTCCTTATGCAATGTAAATGCCTCCTTTTCGTGTTACTTTACTCAAGAAAGCAGCAAAAAATACAAGGAACTCTAATGGTCATATACATGAAAAAGCATGAGCTCATGAATTTGTTCAATCAGCCTAATTTCATCCTCAGCACTTGGGATCTGTGAAGTCCATTCGATCTGCCCATTTTGATGGTAAATCCCATGAAACTTTTGCTTATTAAAGTAAAAGGAGATATTCCATCCAGGTATTTCTGTATTAGCATATAATTTTTTGTACTGAAAGTGTGTGAGCATTTCCCTTCCTCCTTTCTATTATTTTACCTGTTCTTCTTTATTAACCCAACAACATTTAATTCATGTTTTTTTTCTTTTTAAAAGGGGAAAAGATATATTGTACGGTTAGACAAATAAGGAGGGACAAGTGACATGAAACGTGGCAATTTAGCAATGACTGCTTTGGCACTCGGGGCTGCCTATTTGATGAGAAATGGCAAAGCAAGAGAAAAATTAAAAAATCAATTCCAAGCACTTGGAGGTCCTTTGAAAAGAAGAAGTTAAATGGGGAATGCCCGGTAGCAATTATAGATTGTTATCGGGCAAATATTCATTTTTTGTCATGTGTAAGAATAATCTGGAGAGAGTTTGAATGCGTTTTTCTTCGATGGCCATTTCATCAAAGCGCATGGGTTTTGAATTTATTTCATATATTACATATTTTCCGTTCGTTGAAAGCCCAGCATCAATTGAAAATTCACCGAAAAAACCCGTTTCTTTTGATAATATTTTCCCAGCACGATCAGCAATCATAGCGAAGAATCGATCATGCTCTTCTGTTTGAATGTCTTCATATGGAACAATGCAGCCGCCATTTAGGACATGAGTAGTAATTTCTTGATCACGGGATTGACGGATGCCAGCTCCGGTCACATGATATCCTTCTTCAGAGAAGTGAACAAGAATACGAAAGTCAAATCGTCTTCCTTCGAAAAGAGCTGGTTCTATCGATTCTTGAGCAATGTATGTTTTTTTTAAAAGAGTTTGTTCCCATTCCTTCCAAAAGGTTAGAGCATCTTGAAACGTGATTTCATCTTTTAAACTGATTTGGACAACTGAATGATTCTTTTGTAGATACAGCTTGTGTATGCCAATACCTTTTGCCCCTTGAGCAGGCTTCAAATAGATTGACTTATATCTTTCTAAAAAGCGAAACAAAGATTCTTTGTCAGCAACCTTGATTGTATCAGGTAAAAAGGGTTGAAGAATAGGATCTTGTGAAAGTATTTCAAAAAGTGAATATTTATCGAGGAATCCTGGATTAAAAAAGGGGATGTTCCTGCTTTGGAAAAATTGAAAGGCATTTTTAAAGGAATCTGTGGATTCTAGCTTTCTGGTCGGCACACGATTAAATACAATATGCGGAATGGGGCAAGTAACAGCCGTCCAATTATGATCTTCGGGTGAATAGATAACTCCAGCGATTGTATTTTCTTTAATATCATCAGGAGTAAAAACGACGGAGATCCCGCCGTTTTTTATGATTTCCCTTTGCAACTCTCTAAAAAATGGTCCATTTCCGATAACAGACTGATTCTTTCCTTTGCCGGCTAAAATGCCAATTAAGGGACCTGTAGAATTCTTCAAGTCAATATGCGTCATTTGAAGATCTCCTCTGGCTGTGAGATCGCTCTTTCGGTCAGATAAATGGCGAAAGCAAGTGACAGTTTCCTTGTGAGGTGATCGTACTCCTTCAGCTGAGGATTCGAAAAGATGGATCTTCCTGGTTTAGAGTTTGCTTCAAACAGCCAAACAGCCCCATTCCGGTCAAGTCCAAGATCAAAGCCTATCTCTCCGATAATGCCTTCCATGCTTTCTTCTATCGCTTTGCTTAGTTTAATGGCGGCATCCGCTAATTTTTCTTTTACTTCTCTTTGTTCTTCAATTGTTGGGAAGACTTCTCCAATCGTTTTTATGACTCCGCCGCTTTTAACATGAGTTGTTACACTCCCTGCACCTGCAACCTTGGCAGCGATCGCCGTTACAACCCAGCTTCCATTTGCATCTTTATTCGTATGAACCCTAAAATCCACTGGCCGCTTATCTGCTCGTAGCAAATAAATTCCCTGTTGGATAAGCATGCGATTAAGTTTTTTTCCTTTAAAGACATGCCCCATTAATGTTTCCAGGCTGCTGAATTTTATTAATTTATTTTCTCCAGCATGATCCCGATAACGGCAAAAATAGGTCCCCTCTACTTTATCGAATAAGATTTGATGAATGCCAAGACCAAGGCTGCCATTTATTGGTTTAATAAACACATGACCATATTTTGAAAGCATTTGTTCAATGTCTGAAAAAGATGAGAAGGCATATGTTTCCGGTAAGAAAGCATTAATATTTTCATTCTGCTGAAGCCGGTCATTTACATCCAATTTATTAAAAAATCCTGGGTTATACCATGGGATCATGTATTCATTTTGCAAACGGTCTTTTACAAGTTTTAACCCAGTTTGTCTTTCGCTTTTCCGATTTGGAAGGCGGTCATAAATGACATTCGGAAAAGGAACTTCATATGTCTTCCATCCATCGAGATGGTAGAATAAGCCATTGATTGTTCCCTGTTCCCAATTGATATGCTGTTCCCCGAATACAAAAGGAAGTGCACCGATGGATTTTTTAACAGAAAGGAGCTTTGCAAAGAATAGACTTCTTTCACCGATGGGGCGCAATAGAAATGGGGTAAATCCAGATGTGAATACACCCACTAAGGGACCGATGATGATTGTGTCATTCTCGACAAAAAGATGCATGGGAACTTTTATTGGAGGAATGAGAAGTTTTTCTGTTATATCTTTACTTAATGCAATGGTCTGCCGGTTATGCAGTTCAATCTCCGTTTCCATCATATGCGTGCCGAAAGCTATTTTTGATAATTTAATATTTGATTTAAAATGGCTAGGAATACAAACCTTTTGGACACTATTTTCAAGAATTTCTACTGGAAAATACTTTCTCATCAAAATGGCTCCTTTCTCCGAATTTTACCGTTTTTCCGTATAGAAGGGGGGCATTGAACAATGCTTCAGTTACTTCAGGTTTTAATGTGAGGGCAATGGTTCTCCCAGGTTTTGAGTTTATATCAAGTATCCAAATAGCCCCATTATCACTCACTCCAATATCGATCCCTATTTCGAATAAAGGAGGGAAGTTTTCCTCCAAAATGATTGGAATCTTTGATAATAAGTCATCAAGCTCTTTGCTAATAAATTCACTTTGTGATATTGGAAGCGTATGGATCCATGATTCAAAGCTTGTTATCGTACCACCGGCACTTAAATTGGAAATGATTCCATCCTTCATTCCTGTTCGAATTCCCCTGCAAATTTCCCGCCAGTTTCCATTTTCGTCTTTCTGGATGAGTATCCGTATATCAAAAGGATGGTTGTTTTCATTTCTTAGATTTACATAAGGCTGAACTAAATAGTCTTGCTGGCTTGTAAGACTATTTATCCAAGCTATAGCATGTTGAATGGTAGTAAATGTTCGGGTTAAATGAGTATCCTGCATATCCGTTTGAACTAATAATTCATTAGATGTCTTTTCAAGCAAGTAAATTCCTCTTCCTTGGGAGCCGTTTACTGGTTTAATCACGACTGTTTGTTGTGGTGACAGTCCTTGAATGAATTCTCTTCCTGAGGCCACCGGCTTTGAGTGCAGCAAATACGGGGATAAGCTTGTATTGACAATGGCCTCAAATAATGTAAGTTTATTTGGAAGGCCATGTCCTAGAAACAAAATATCCTTTCTAGCCTTCAGCCATTTAACAATCGCCTTACACTGAGTAGAGTGTGGATCATCCATGTAAAAGCATCGGTCATAGATAACTTCTGGTATCGGAAATTCCCCTTGTTCCCACTCATTAGTTGTAGGGTTAAATTGTTCTCCGGTTACTTTTTGAGTAAGCGGATGAATGGAAGAAGGGACAAAACGAAAACAAAGAATATTGTGGGCTTGTGCTCGTTTTGCAAGTTCATAGAAATAGCCTTTTTCATTATTTAAGCTTAATGTCATTAATCCGAATGAAAGCATTAGTCATATCTCCCTTTGCTAAAGGATAGGAATGTACAATATTCCAGCAAAGCTTTTGCCGAAGGGCGAATTTTATTTGATTCTGCCTCGAAATTTTTGGAGGGTTTTGAATTGATCTCGATGATCCAAAGCTTCCCTTCCTCATCAACCCCGATATCAACCCCAAGTTCGCCAATGAACCCATCGGACATTTGGCTGACTATTGAGGAAGCTTCAATCGCGAGTTCTTTCATTAACTTTAGCTGTTGGATGGCTGTCTCCCGATTTGATAGTATGGACAGAATATGAATCGGTTTCATTATTTCTCCGCCTCTTGCAATATTTGAAACAAATTGCTGGTCATCTGAAAGTCTGGCAACTGCAGAGGTTACTTTCCATGTATTTTGAAAGTTTTTATGGCAGAGAATGCGAAAATCCAACTGCCGGTTTTTATAGGACATTAATGGAATCGCTTGTTGAATAAGATAGGTTCTTTTTTTTAGATGCGGCAGCAGCCACTGATAGAATTGGATATGGTCAGTAAATTGAAATGTCCGATCTTTATTTGTTCCAGTCGATATTTTTACTTGCAGGGCTTCGTTTTCATTTATCGCTTTGATAATATTCCTTCCTTGGCTCCCATGAATCGGTTTTATGAAAATAGAAGAATATTTTTTCAGCATTTCTTGAAGAGAATGCTCTGTAAGCATCCAAGTTTCAGGTAAATATGGCTTCATGTATTCTTCCGAATATAATAAATGATGGACGATTGACTTTGATAAAAAATGGTCGTTGAAAATCAAAATTTGTTTCCCTTTTATTTTAGTTTTAAATGTTTCAAACAAATGGCTTGCTTCAAGCCTGCGTGAATGAATACGATTATAGATAACGGCAGGAAGGGGAAGTGAAGACTTTTGCCAATGATTATTTTGATAATAATAGCCTTCTAGCGTAGTATCCGTCCAATCAGCTAGTTGAAATACAAATAGAAATCCGCCGATTTCGGTAACAAGGTCGTGCAGTTCCTTACAAAAAGCATGTATACTGCGAAAGTGAGGTTCTTTTTCAGATTCAGTGTAATCCGTAAGAATGCCAATGACTGGCCCTAATGTGAGTGTATGACTTGTACGTGAAAAGCTGGAAACCCATTGAGATTCTTGTATGGGTATTGATAGTTTCTGAAAAAGCCCTTCCTCGAAAATAATTTCATTTTTTGAAATGGCTGCACCTTCAATCATTGCTAGTGTTTGATTTCCGCCAACAGAAATTGTGATCGGTTTACTTGTGTCGATATCCCAATAATTAATGAGAGCGTGGCTTATTTTTAGACATTCATCATTAGGGTGAAACATTTTAGCTGGAATAATCGTAATAGGTAATAATGAAAAAGTCATGATCATTCCTCATTTATATGGGCTTTATGGTACATTATTATATAGGCAAAAGCTGATAACAGCATCATATGAAAAAAATGATAAATTGGTGCGAGAAGCCCAGATGGAAGGTAGATGTAAAAATTTATGCAAATAGCACTGACAATTATTATGATGATCGCAATTGGGGCGATTATTGGAGGCTTTACAAATTATCTAGCGATTAAAATGCTCTTTAGGCCATATAGAACATTGTATATCGGCAAATGGAGAGTCCCTTTTACACCAGGTTTAATTCCAAAGAGACAAGGTGAGCTTGCAGAGCAAATGGGAAAAGTAGTTACTCGACATTTATTAACACCGGACGGAATAAAGAAAAAATTTCTAAATGAGAACTTCCAAAAAGAGATGACTAGCTTTGTTCAACGAGAAATGGAGAATTTTTTTGATTCCGAAAAGACTCCAGCAGAGCTGCTTGAAACGTTAGGGATAACAGACGGACATCTGAAAGCAGAATTTCGTATAAACGAATGGATAGATGAAAAATATGAAAGGCTGATCGATAAATATCGTCATCAATCTTTAAGGATGATTATTCCTGAAAATATGATTGAAAAAGTGGAAGCCAAGCTTCCAGCCATTAGCGAATTTATAATCCAAAAAGGGGTCGACTATTTTTCAAGCTATGAAGGGAATAGACGGATCCAAAAAATGGCAGATGATTTCCTGAAGGAACGAAGCGGTGTGCTTGGAAACATGATGCAAATGTTTATGGGGAATATGAATATCGCTGATAAAATACAGCCAGAAATCATTAAGTTTCTCAAAAATGAAGGTACTGCTGAAATGATAACAGCGCTTCTTAAAAAGGAATGGAACAATGTTCTTGAATGGGAAGCTGAGAAGATTGAAAATCAGTTTAAAAAAGATGAAATCCTCACAATGATTAAAACAAATGTAAGGAAATTGTTGAATTTGGAGCATGTATTCCAAACGCCGCTGTCCACATTAACGGCATCCTTCCGAAAAGAAATCGTTGAAACCGTTGCACATAATGGTATACAGTTTTTTGTTGAATGGCTGTCAAACCGTATAGATGATCTAATGGAAAGACTTCGCCTTCAAGAAATTGTTCGTCAGCAGGTTGAAACTTTCTCTTTAGAGCAGCTAGAGGAAATGGTAATGACAATTATCAACAAGGAATTAAAAATGATTACCTTTTTAGGTGCCTTGCTAGGTGGTATCATCGGAATTTTTCAAGGAATTCTTGCACTTCTTATGAACTAATATGTCATTTCTCGCATTTATGAACATAGTTTGTTATAGTGAAGTCATTCTCGAAAAGAATAAGGAGTGTCATACATGCCAGTTAATTTATACGATTCAGCCTATGAGCTTGAGAAGGCGGTTAGACAAAGTGAAGAATACAGCCTTTTAAAACAGGCTTATGATGAAGTGAACGCAGATCAATCAGCAAAGGATATGTTTGAAAATTTCCGAAACATTCAATTGCAGCTGCAGCAGAAACAAATGATGGGACAGGATATTTCAGAAGAAGAGGTTATGCAGGCGCAAAAATCTGTTGCACTCGTACAGCAAAATGCAAAAATTTCAAAGCTGATGGAAGCAGAGCAGCGAATGAGCATGGTCATTGCTGAAATGAACAAAATTATCATGAAGCCTTTAGAAGAGCTGTACGGATCTGTACAATAAGCCAACTAAGGAAAAAAACAACCGTTCATCTTTTAGGAGGAACGGTTGTTTTTGTTCATTAAGTATAGGTTTATTTAAAATCTTCCGCCAAGCTGCTGCTCAGCCATTTGAACAAGACGCTTCGTAATTTCTCCACCAACAGAACCATTTGCTCTTGAAGATGTTTCTGGGCCAAGATTTACGCCAAATTCTGATGCAATTTCTACCTTCATTTGATCAATTGCTTGAGAAACGCCTGGTACTAAAAGCTGATTTGAACTATTGTTACTTGCCATGTAAATCATCTCCTTTGGTGTTATAGTTAATACAATTTTATTTTTTTAATAATTATCACTATTTATTCAATGTTTATAGTGGTAAATTTTTCATAAGTAGCTTTATTAATTATTTCCTTTGGTATTCTGACTTAATAGAAATGGGGGAGGGGATTTCTTGAAAAAAAGAATTGTACTTGCAGGAGGAAGCGGGTTTCTGGGACAATCACTTGCCAGCTATTTAATGGAACGCGGATACATGGTGACGATTTTAACAAGGGGAAAAACAGCCACCAATGATCAAATTGAATATATTCATTGGGATGGCGTTCGATTAGAAGACGAATGGGCTAGCAGAATCGATGAAAGCTATGCGGTTATCAATTTTACTGGTAAAAGTGTGAACTGTCTTTATACAAAAAGGAATCGAGAGGAAATCATCTCTTCAAGACTTGCTTCGGTACAAGTTTTGCAGGAGGCTATTTTGAAGAGTAACAATCCTCCTCAAGTATGTATTCAAGCAGGCTCGCTTGCAATCTTCGGTGATACGACTGAAATTTGTCATGAAGACTCCGTTCATGGCATCGGATTTTCTGTTGAGGTTTGTGAGAAGTGGGAGGCGGCATTTTTCAAAAATGATTGGCCACACACACGAAAAGTGCTATTAAGAATTGGCTTTGCCTTAGGGAAAAACGGTGGTGCCCTTGGTCCATTACAGAATTTAGCAAAATTTAAACTCGGAGGGACCATTGGGTCTGGTAGGCAGTATATTAGCTGGCTACATATGGATGATTTAAATGAAATGTTTGTTAAGGCAATCGAGAATGAGCATTATGAAGGGATTTATAATGCAACAGGACCAAATCCAGTAACGAATAAAGAGTTTATGAAAACGCTAAGAAAGGTGATGAATAAGGGATGGGCTCCGCCTGCACCTGCCCCATTCGTTAAGCTAGGTGCCTATATCATTATGAGAGCTGATCCGAGTCTTGCATTAACCGGAAGAAACTGCATCCCCAAAAGGCTTCAAGCAGAAGGGTTTCAATTTTTGCATACAGATTTAGAGGAGGCTTTAAGAGATATAATTGAATAAAGCAAAACGAAAAGGATTGAGTCCTGTTCATTACAGAATTCAATCCTTGATAGCTGCTTAATAAATTTGTCAAACTTATTGGCTGCAGGTCAATCCAAGTGGTGGTCCTTTTTCTGCATTTTCGGTAGTTTAAATTGACGAATGATCCTAGTTAAGTCTTCTGCTAGGTCAGCCAGATTAGTAGAGCTGTCTGCCACTTCCTCCATTGAAGCGCTCGTTTGCTGAGAAGAAGCAGACGTTTGCTCAATACCGGCAGCAGATTCCTCAGAAATTGCAGCAATATCCTCAATAGAGGTATTCATTTCTTGACTTTTTATAGAAATACTTGCCAGCTTTTCGGATACCGATTTTATGTTATTTACCATTTCCATTACAGCTTTCTCAATATCTTGGAATTTTTCTTCAGTTGCTTCAATTTGGTTTGTCCCGTTTTTCACCTCTGTATATCCGCTTTGTAACGATTTCACTACTACACTTGATTCACTCTGAATATTTGTAACGATAGAAGTAATATCTTGTACAGATTCTGATACCTGTTCAGCAAGTTTTTTCACTTCGTCCGCAACGACTGCAAAACCTTTTCCGTGTTCGCCTGCTCTTGCAGCTTCAATAGCCGCATTTAACGCTAATAAATTCGTTTGATCTGCAATATCTTTAATAACTCCTACCAATTTCGATATTTGTTGTGAGTGAACGTCCAGACCTTGAACTTTTTGTACGGCATCTTGAACAATTTGATCAATCTTTATCATTTGGTCCTTTGAAGAATTCATTAATTGACTTCCTTCTTTAGTGATCATAATTACTTCGCTCGAGGACTCTTGTATTTGTTTCCCATTTGTATTAGCTTCTTCAATGTCTTTTGAAAAAGTATGCATAGCTGAAGATAAATCACTAACATTATTTGCCTGAGTTTCAGTACCGGAGGCTAGCTCTTGCATGGTTGATGCAATTTGAATGGAGCCTTCCTGCACTTCACTTGCGGATTGCATCAATTCCTCGCTTTGTTTTGAAATACTTTCTGTTGCTTTAGATACGTTGGAAATAATACCCGTCAAATTTTCCTGCATATAGTTAATTGCAGATGCCAATTGTCCAGTTTCATCTCTTTTCTTAATCAGTACGATCTCCTTGGATAAATCACCCTCAGCAAGATCATTCATTTGCTTTGTCACTAATTGTATAGGCTTTGAAATATTATTGGCAAAACCCCATATGACTAAAATTCCGATGACTAATGTGCAGCCAATTATTATTAGAATAATATTAAATATTTCTTGTGCAGGTTTATTAAAATCAATCAAATAAGTACCTGCATTAATGGTCCAGCCCCAATTAGGATCTTTTTCTGAATAGGTTACTTTGGGTTCAATTTTGCTTTTATTATTTGGCAATGGCCATTCAAAATAGGTAAGTCCTCCACCTTCATTCGCCTTTTTGATTAATTCTTGCGTTGACTTTACTCCATTTGGGTCTGTAGAATCCCAACTATTTTTCCCCTCTAATTGTGGATGTGTAATTTGATTTCCTTTATCATCCAATACAAAAATATAGCCATATTCACCAATTTTATTATTGACGGGTCTGCTTCCATCAGCATTCATTTCACCGAGAATAGTGACTTTAACCTGTTCATGAGCTTTTTCTAACGGAAGATTCCCTTTTTTAACTTCTTTATTCAAAACATCAATCATTTCTATAACCATCTTGACACTATTTTCTAAATTTGCTGTACCAAGCTCATCTAAACTTTCCTTACTTTTGTTATAACTTATAATTCCTAAAGAAATTAAAGGAACCGTTAAAATTAGAAATGAGATAACTATTAATTTGCTTTTTATGGAATGAAGCTTACTAGTTTTCATTAAAGTTGCCCTCCAGTTTTTTAGTTTCATTGTCCTATTTATTTTCATTTATTAACATTTCAACTATAAATTAACTAGAGTATAAATATTCCAATCTTTATATTTTTTTAATGAAATCTCTTAAAAATTAATGTTTTTGTTATTATGTACAATGCTATTTAAGAAATATATAATAACGAAAAACTACTGGCACCAACCTTGTGATTTTTACCAACCTTAACAGCTGGTATTCGAGTGATTTAAAAACTCAGGGGTATTTTTGTGTCCATGTCCGTTCTATTCCTTTTCGTTTTTTCATAAAAGTGTAGTAGAGATATTTACATCAGGAATAGGGGGCAATGAGATGATCTATCGGCTGTTAGCGATAAATATTGACGGAACACTCCTTCAATCGAATGGAAGACTTCATAAATCAACAAAAGAAGCAATTGAATATGTTCAGCAAAAAGGAATTTATGTGACCTTAGTGACTGCAAGAAGCTTCCCATCTGCGAAAAAGGTGGCAAAAGCTTTAAAGCTAAATACGCTTCTTGTCGCCCATAGCGGTGCCTATATTGCAGGGCAAGAGGATAAGCCGATATTTGTTAAACGGTTAGCAGAGGATGTTACGTATGAAATCGTTAGATTACTTGAGGGATTTCCAAGTCAAATTCGATTAGTGCATGAGAAATTTGCATTAGCAAATAAATCGAAGCTAAATCATAATATGTTGGCAAAGACGGTCTTTTCTTCAGGTGACCCTATTTTTTATTCGCAGCAATTTGTGGATTCCGTTAGTGAGACCATTCTTGAAGAACCTGTAACTCCTCCTAAGATTGAAGTATATTTTGAGGATGAGACAGATCTTAAGGATGCTAAAGCAGCCATCCAAGGAACATTTGGGGAAGTTGATATTATTCAATTGAACGAGTTCCGAATGGATATAATGCCAGTTGGTGTTTCTAAGCTCAATGGGCTATTGTATTTAGGTGAACAATTAGGAATTGGGCGAAATGAAATGGTTGTCATCGGTGATGGAATTGATGACTTAGAAATGATAGAGGCCGCTGGACTTGGCGTAGCCATGGGAAATGCTCCTGCTGAAGTGAAAAAAGCTGCCGACTGGATTACACGTCCGAATGACCAGCTGGGAGTCACTTACATGGTGAAGGAACACTTTAGAAAACAGCATCCGATTGAATTTTTGAAGAAAATGAATATATTAAAATAATGGGCCAGCGAAGGGTTGATCTTAGAGATTAACTCTTTTTTCGATTTTGTTTGTTATTGTCGAAAAATTGATAAATCGAGAATTTCGTAGATAAATCAGCTGATTTCGTAGATTTATTCTAAATTTCGTAGATTTATTTTAAATTTCGCTGATAAATCGTCAGTATGAAAATAATTAAGCATGAATCGCAATTATTTTTCCAAAAATATCTCCCAGCTATAAACAATTGACCTTGTTTTGCCATTTCTGTACACTTAAAGATGTTTAATATACGTCATTCTTTGCTGCCATCCTCTTAACAAAGATGATGGTTGTTTCATTATATCTAATAAAAGGTGATTATTTTGCAAATTTCAATTAAAGGAATAGAGGATGAACGCTTTCAGCGTCCGCTTCAGCTGATCGCAAATTTATTTTTTGAGGAATGTGAGATTTCTTTTCAGCCACTTGTTCAGAAAGATATTACTATAGAATTTAAAGTGGAAATTAGTCAGTCTATTAAGGTGAATGGGAATCTTGTAGACAGTGAGGGCAGAAGCAAGTCATCAGAGTATGAAAAAGAGCTTATGCCAGCTTCAACAGAAAAAGAGCATTTCAAACAGGTGAAACATGCGGTTGCCCATGTATATTTGACCGTGCTTCAGGATTGGACTGGCATTACGCAGAAATGGGGAATTCTTACAGGGATCCGGCCGACAAAGCTTCTTCACCGCCAGATGCAAAAGAAAATCCCTAAGTCTATTGCCCATCAGCAGCTGAAGGATGAGTACTTAATAACTGATGAGAAAATTCAACTTATGCAGCAAATCGTTGATCGGCAGCTTTCCGTTGTTCCAGACCTTTACGAGCTGCAAAATGAGGTAAGTATTTATATCGGCATTCCTTTTTGTCCGACGAAGTGCGCCTATTGTACCTTCCCTGCTTATGCGATTAATGGCCGCCAAGGATCTGTTGATTCCTTCTTAGGCGGATTACATTATGAAATGAGAAAAGTTGGGGAATGGTTGAAGGAAAACAACGTTAGAATTACAACCGTCTATTATGGGGGAGGCACACCGACAAGCATTACTGCTGAAGAGATGGATATGCTTTATGAGGAAATGTATGCTTCCTTCCCTGATGTAGATAAGATCCGAGAAGTGACGGTAGAAGCTGGGAGACCGGATACGATCACCCCTGAGAAGCTAGAGGTCCTGAAAAAATGGAAAATTGATCGGATAAGCATTAATCCTCAGTCGTACACACAAGAAACATTAAAAGCAATTGGAAGGCACCATTCTGTAGAGGAAACGATTGAAAAGTTCCATCTAGCACGGGAAATGGGCATGAATAACATTAATATGGATTTAATCATTGGCTTGCCTGGTGAAGGTGTATCAGAATTTGCTAATAGCTTGCATGAGACTGAAAAACTGATGCCTGAATCACTCACTGTTCATACACTATCCTTCAAACGTGCATCAGAAATGACGCGTAATAAGGAAAAGTATAAAGTAGCAGATCGAGTTGAGATTGAGAAAATGATGAACATGGCGGAGGATTGGACAAAAGACCATCAATATACTCCATACTACCTATATAGACAGAAGAATATCCTCGGCAACCTGGAAAATGTCGGGTATGCGCTGCCGAATCAGGATAGCATCTATAATATTATGATTATGGAAGAGCAGCAGACAATTATTGGTCTTGGCTGTGGAGCGGCAAGTAAATTCATTCATCCGCAAACAGGAAAAATCACTCATTTTGCCAATCCAAAGGATCCGAAAACATATAATGACAGCTTCGAAAAATATACAGAAGATAAAATGAACATCTTAGATGAATTATTTAATACCAAAGAATCCCTTGCCTAAATGCGGCGGGGATTTTTTATTTTTAGTGGAGATAAAGGAGATTACTTAAAAAGAGATACAGACCTATAATTTCCTTAAATAGGAATAAGAAGGTGCGTAAAATGAAATAAGAACCCGCAATTTCCTCAAAAAGGAAAAATAAGTCACGTAAAAAGAAATATGAACCTTTAATTTCCTTAAACAGGAAAAATAAGTGACGTAAAAAGAAATACGAACCTAAAATTCCCTTAAAAAGGAAAATGGGCAAACATAAAAAGAATTATCTAACAGAAAATGGTAATAGATGGAGAAAAACGTGATCAAAAAACTAGCGATCGAAAGCATCAACTTAATTTCAGAATCTTCAATAAAAATAAAGGGTTTTCCTAATAAAAAGAGAATATGTAGGTACAAATATTCATAAACTTCTTTGGGGATGTAAGCGCTTTTAAAAAGGGAGGAATCAAAAATGATGATGCAAACACCTTTGACAATGACGCAAATGATTAACAGAGCAGAGAGGTTTTTTCCAAAAAAAGAGGTGGTTTCACGAACAGCCAGTGGCATCCAGCGATTTACATACAAGCAAATAGCTGACCGAACTAGAAAACTGGCTGAAGCACTTCAAAAGCTTGGTGTGGAAAGAGGAGATAAAGTAGGCACACTTGCATGGAACCACCATCGTCACCTGGAAGCGTATTTCGCGATTCCGTGCAGCGGGGCAGTTCTCCATACAATTAACATTCGTCTTTCCCCGCAACATATTGTATTCATCATCAATCACGCGGAGGATAAAGTACTCTTAATTGATGCGGATATTCTGCCTTTAATCGAGGCAGTAAAGGATAAGATCCCAACCGTTAAGGCATATGTCATTATGACAGATGAGCCTGAACTGCCGGAAACAACACTTTCCAATGTTTATCATTATGAAAAATTATTAGATGAAGCGACCGGGGTATATGAATATCCGGATGATTTAGATGAAAATGCTCCAGCAGGTATGTGTTATACATCAGCAACAACTGGCAATCCTAAAGGAGTTGTTTACTCTCATCGTGGCATTGTTCTCCATAGTATGGCATTAGGAATGGCTGATAGTGCAGCTGTGAGCGAAAAAGATATTGCCATGCCTGTTGTCCCAATGTTCCATGTGAATGCATGGGGATTGCCGTTTGCTGCTGTATGGTTCGGTACAAATCTCGTTATGCCTGGACCTTATTTTACACCGAAGCTGCTTGCTGAGCTCATTCAGGATGAAAAGGTGACGATTACAGCAGGTGTTCCAACCATTTGGCTAGGTCTTCTGAAAGAGCTGGAAGAAAATACGTATGATATGAGTTCACTTCGATCCGTACTTTGTGGAGGGGCAGCTGCTCCAAAAGGCATGATTAAAGCTTTTGAGCAAAAGCATAACATTCCTTTTATGCATGCGTATGGGATGACGGAGACAAGTCCGTTAGTTGTTATATCTACTCTCAAAAGCTATCAGGAAGAGCTATCCTATGAAGAGAAGGTTGAGATTAAAGCGAAGCAGGGAATTCTTGTGCCAGGTCTCGAAATGAAGGTAGTCGGCAAGGATGGAGAAATCGCATGGGATGGAAAAGAAATGGGAGAATTTGCAATTCGTGGTCCGTGGATTGCCTCAGAATATTACAAGGATGAGAGAACGTCAGACGCTTTTCATGATGGGTGGCTATATACAGGAGATGTTGTAACGATTGATGAGGAAGGATTTATGAAAATCGTCGATCGTACGAAGGATCTCATTAAAAGCGGCGGTGAATGGATCTCATCGGTTGACCTTGAAAACGCACTTATGGCCCATGAAGCAGTTTTCGAGGCGGCTGTTATTGCTGTTCCGAGCGAGCAATGGCAGGAGCGTCCGGTAGCCTGTGTCGTTTTGAAAGAAGCATATAAAGGAAAAATAGAAAAAGAAGAGCTTTACGAATTCTTAAAACCACAATTTGCAAAATGGTGGATTCCAGATGACATCCTTTTCCTTGAGGAAATCCCAAAAACGTCTGTAGGAAAGTTCCTCAAAATGGCGTTAAGAGATCAGGTTCATAAGAATTACGCCGGAACGAACTAATACTCTAAAAAACTTAACCGTAAACAATATGTTTGCGGTTGTTTTCATTTAAATATTTAGAATTTTTTAAATAAAACTTTTTAAATATAATAATATTCTATATAATGGGAGAAGGAAGATTAAAGGAGGGAATATTGTGACAATTGAATTTAAAACGGATACAGTGCAATTGCATGTAAATGGTCGAGTAGCAACAGTTGAATTAAATAGACCAGAATCATTAAATTCTTTAAATGTAGAAATGTTAAAAGGATTAGCCGCTGTCTTAAAGGAAATTAGCCAATCTAGTGATGTGGATATCGTCGTTCTCAAAGGAAAAGGGCGAGCGTTCTCCTCTGGCGGAGATATAAAGACGATGCTACTTGAAGCGAAAGAAGAGGACTTCCCGATTGTTATGGATTGTATTAGTGAGGTGGTTGCCACTCTTTATACGATGCCTAAGTTAACAATTAGTGCTGTAACAGGAGCCGCTGCAGGTCTTGGTTTAAGCATAGCTTTAGCAACTGATTACATAGTCGCTGATAAATCTAGTAAGTTGGCGATGAACTTTATTAGCATAGGGTTAATTCCAGATGGCGGAGGGCATTACTTCTTAGAAAAGCGCCTTGGTGAGGATAGGGCAAAGCATCTCATTTGGGAAGGAAAACCTTTATCCGCTGAAGAAGCCTATCAGCTCGGGCTCATCCATGATGTTACTGAAGGATTGGATGAAGCACTAGAAGCCAAGCTTCAGAAATTACTAAACAGTCCTCTACAAGCAATGATCGAAACAAAAACAATCTTTGCTGAAAAAAACAGCCCGCAATTACTGAGAGTGCTTGAGCTAGAAAAAGAAGGTCAGCATAAAATGCGGCAGACGAAGGACCATCAGGAAGGGATTCAAGCATTTTTGGAAAAACGGAGACCCGTTTTCATAGGAAAGTAGATAATAGATATAAAAAGCAAAGAGCAGCCAGTTACTCTTTGCTTTTTATATGATGCCGTTTACCGGTGAAATAAAATAAGTTTCCCCGCAGGCGATGTGCAGCGATGTGTTTTTTCAGATAATCCTTTTTCGCTTAAAAGCTTTTCGCCCATTCCTTTTGCCTCGTCATCGTTTCCTGCTTGAAAGGCCTCATCTAATATTTTTTCCCCATTCGCTTCGAAAGCTGTTAATTTATAAGTTTTCATTCTAACCCCTCCAGTTTTTAAAATTCAGATTGTTACTATTATTCTTGCATAATTTTTATCATAGTGCAAAGAATTATTTTATTGTATGAATCGTAAGAAAATGAACCTTTTTCCAATCTAATCCGTATAAGTAATTGGTGAAAGAAAGGAGATACTACAATGGGATTACAGCTTGAACATGTAACAAAACGTTTTGGAAACTTTACTGCTGTTAATGATCTGTCCATCTCTATTCCTGAGAAGGAGATGTTTGGGTTTCTTGGAGGGAATGGTGCAGGGAAAACGACAACATTTCGAATGATTCTTGGGTTGATCGATGCGAGTGAGGGGGAAATTACGTGGGATGGACAAACAATTGATTATTCGACAAGCCCGCTTATCGGCTATTTGCCCGAGGAGAGAGGGCTGTACCCAAAGTTAAAGGTAAAGGATCAAATTGTCTATTTGGCAAGACTGCGCGGTATGCAGAAACAAGATGTCTTAAAGGAGCTTGATTATTGGCTGAGCCGTTTTAAAGTGCCTGAGTACGCGGAGAAAAAAGTAGAAGAGCTTTCCAAAGGGAACCAGCAAAAAATTCAATTTATTACTGCAGTGATACATAAGCCGAAACTATTAATTCTGGACGAACCATTCAGCGGTCTTGATCCAGTGAATGTCGAGCAGCTTAAGGATGCGGTGCTAGAGTTGAAGAATAATGGAACTACGATTGTTTTTTCTTCTCACAGAATGGAGCATGTGGAAGAAATGTGTGAGCACTTATGCATTATGCATAAAGGGAAGCCAGTCGTTCAAGGGGCTTTAAAAGAAATTAAACGTGCATTCGGCAGAAAAAATCTAGTCATTCATGCAGATTTCAGCCTGGAATTCTTGAAGAACTATCCAGGGGTTACAAGATCTCGGCAGACAACTGAAGGGATTCATCTGCAAATTGAGGGCGAAGAAATTGCTGAAGGCATTTTGAAGGAGATTGTTGGAAAAGGGTTTATCCGAAAATTCGTTCTTGAAGAACCTTCATTAAATGATATTTTTATTGAAAAGGTAGGTGCTTCCTATGAATAATTTTTGGATTATCTTCTGGCATACGTATTTTAGCAAAATTAAAACGAAATCTTTCATTATTACTTCACTTATAACACTTGTGCTAATTGTTGGTTTAACAAATATGTCAAAAATTATTGATGTTTTCAGTGATGATGAACAAGGGGAAAAAGTAGCAGTCATTGACCAATCAGGTGAGCTGTTTGCTCCTTTCAAGGAACAGATAAAGACAATTAATAAAGATGTTCACCTACAGCTCTTTGAAGGCTCAGAAGCAGAGGGAGAAAAAGCTGTTAAGAATGATGAATATAAAGGGCTGCTCATTTTATCTCAGGATAATGAGAATTTGCCAGTAGCGTCCTACAAGGCAAAGAGTATTGCTGATTCTACCCTTCCTGCCACATTACAGCAAGGGCTGCAGCAAATAAAAACACAAGCTGCCGCAGAACAGATTAATTTATCCCAAGAGCAATTAGGAAAACTATATGAGCCCGTTGCGTTTAATAAAACAGCTCTCGAGGAAAATGCAAAAACAGAGGAAGAATTAAATCAAGCACGAGGACTTGTATACGTTCTGCTATTTGTTATTTATTTTGCCGTTGTTATGTATGCAAATATGATCGCAATGGAAGTTGCAACAGAGAAATCTTCACGTGTAATGGAAATTCTGATTTCAAGTGTTTCTCCAATTAAGCAAATGTTTGCCAAAATATTGGGGATTGCCTTGCTTAGTTTAACTCAAATGGCTGCATTTCTTCTAATTGGCTATTATTTTGTGAAGCAAAACTTAGAATCAATGGAAGGCGGATTTTTTGAGTTCTTCGGTTTTGGGGATATTCCCGTACAAACGATTATTTATGCGGTTGTATTCTTTATCCTAGGCTATTTCTTATATGCGACATTAGCAGCCTTCCTTGGCTCGCTCGTAAGCCGCATTGAGGATGTCCAGCAGATGATCACTCCGATGACGATTATGATTGTTGCAGGATTTATGATCGCAATGGTGGGCCTTAATCAGCCAGAAACAACCTTTATTACGATTACCTCCTACATCCCGTTTTTTACTCCAATGCTGATGTTTATGCGTGTAGGAATGCTGACATTACCTGCATGGGAGCCACTGCTTGGTATAGCGATCCTTCTCGTTACGATTGTAGTGCTTGCTATCTTTGGTGCAAGGGTATATAAGGGCGGCGTATTAATGTACGGAAAATCGAATTCGTTTAAGGATATTAAAAAAGCATTGCAATTAACAAAGAATAAATAATTATCATGAGAGAGGCTTGCCAAATTGGCGAGCTTTTTTCATTAAATAAAAAAATGGAATTAGGTGAGAACGTGCATTCGCTTTCGAAATCAGTTAAAATGGTAAAAAAGAGGACGAGAGGATTATTTTATGAAAAGATTGACATTTATTCATGCTGCTGATTTGCATTTAGATAGTCCCATGGTCGGGCTCAAAGGTTTACCAGAGCAGATTTTCAAGAGGCTTCAGGAGAGCACCTTTGAAGCTTTCGGGAAAATTGTTGATTCGGCCATCCTTCACAATGTGGACTTTGTTATTATTGCTGGTGATATATTCGATGGCGAGGATCGCAGTATTCGTGCACAAATCCGGTTTATGAAAGAAATGAAGCGCTTAGAAGATAAGCATATACCCGTCTTTGTTGTTCATGGCAACCATGACCATCTGGAAGGAAAATGGACACACTTGCCTATGCCAGAAAATGTTTATATTTTCCCTCATGACGTCACAGCAAAAACATTTACGAATCATTGCGGAACCTCTGTTAATCTTTATGGATTCAGTTATCCAAAAAGACATGTCTATGAGCGCATGATTCAAAAGTATGCAAAAAAGGATAAGGCTGATTTTCATATCGGTATTTTGCATGGACATTTAGAAGGAGATAGCGATCATGGCAAGTATGCACCATTTACTTTAAAGGAATTACTTGATAAGGGCTTCGATTATTGGGCTCTCGGGCATATTCATAAACGAAATCAACTAAATTTCCAGCCGCCTGTCATTTATCCGGGCAATATCCAAGGACGAAATCGGAAAGAACTGGGGGAGAAGGGCTGTTATTTAGTTCAGCTAACGGACGGAGAGGTGGAAATGACGTTTATCGAGTCCTCCACAGTTATTTGGCGAGAATTAACAATCGATGCTGCAGCTTTATCATCCTTTCATGAAATTTATGCAGCATGCAAAAAAACAGTAGATCAATTTCGATTGGATCACATAGGAATTATTCTTACTCTAACTCTTGAAAATGTAAATATTCCACTTCAAGATTATAAAAGCCTTGAAAATGGTGAACTTCTTGAAATCCTTCAGGAGGATGAAAAAGAGGAGGAGGCTTTTGTATGGATTGCAGATTTATTGATTAAGGAAAAACTTGAATGGACACATGAACAATTGTCGGGTGAATCTGACTTTTATCAGGAGCTTTTTCAGACAGCATCCAATGCTCACTATTTAAATCAAAGTATTTCCTCTTTATATGACCATCCATCTGCGAGAAAATATTTAGAAGATTTAACTGATGAAGAAAAGAGCAGCTTAGCGGGAGAAGCGAAGAAGCTGCTGGTGAACTTACTTTACAAACCATATTAAGGAGGTGAAGAGATGAAAATAACGGATATACATATTTATGGATATGGCAAGCTTTCTAGCCTGAAGATATCTAATTTTAATGAATTTCAAGTAATCTATGGGGAAAATGAAGCAGGCAAATCAACTATTATGTCTTTCATCCACAGCATTTTATTTGGCTTTCCGACTAAGCAGCAGTCAGAGCTTAGATATGAACCGAAGGATGGATCAAAATATGGAGGTCAGCTTACTGCCATATTCCCAACCCATGGAAAGGTTGTTATTGAGCGTGTAAAAGGCAAGGCAACAGGAGATGTCAGGGTCACTCTTGAGGATGGGATGCTGGGTGAGGAAGAGCTCTTAAGAGAACTATTGTCAAATGTAGATAAAGCACTTTATCAATCGATTTTCTCCTTCAATGTTCATGGTTTACAAAATATCCATCAATTAAAAGGGGAGGATTTAGGAAGATTTTTATTTTCTGCAGGGACATTAGGGACAGATCAGCTTATTCAAGCGGAAAATATACTTCTTAAAGAGCTTGATTCACGCTTTAAACCGAATGGGATAAAGCCAACTATAAACGTCAAGCTAAAGGAACTTAAACAGCTTCATCAAGAACTGAAAAAAGCAGAACAGCAAAATGAACAGTACTGGACATTTTTAAAGGAGAAAGTGGAGTTAGAAGAACAGATTACTGCAAGCCATGAGGAACTTTTACTTGTTCAGGATAAAAAGACTCGCTTAGAGGAATGGAGACATATTCAGCCTTTGAAGATGGAAGAGCAACAGATAGAAGAAGAGCTGAAGACATTTGAAGAGATTCATTTTCCTATAGACGGATTAACAAGAATGGACCGTCTGGAGCAAATGATCAAACCGCTTGAAGGGCAAATGGCTAGCCTTGTGCAGAGAAAAAACAGTTTGACTATTGAGCTGGAAAACAGCAAACCAAATGAAGCTATTATTAATAAAGAACCAGAAATTACGGCTGCAGTTGAGGGTCTCCCATTATTAGAAAAGCTTAACCAGGAGAAGGAAGAGCTGACAGTAAAGCTACAAGAATTAACACAAGCTGAACTTTCTGTTAAGGAAAAGCTTCATTTGCCCATACAGGAAGACGAGCTATTAAGCATTAATACAAGTGTCTTTATGAAGGAGAAAATTACTCATACGCAAGAGCAGTATCGAAGGGTAAAGGCAAAAAAACAGGATCTAGACGAACGATTTAATGAAGGGAGACAGTTGCTTGAAGAAACGGAAGAAAAAATAAAAAGTCTAGAACATCGACGTCTTCCTGCAGCTGTAAGAATTGATCTTGAGAAAAAAATAAAAGATACCAATCAAAGGGAAATAATTGAATACGAACGAACACAAATAGAAGAAAGACTTGCGTTTCTCCAATTAGCAGAAAAAAAAGAAATAGAAAAGACAAGAAGAAAGAAAGCCCAAGATCGTATTCAATTAATACTCTTTAGTATTCTTTTTATGATTCTTGTTGTTTTGGGGATTGTAAACACCGAGTGGTCGCTAGTTGTTGCCGGTATGCTTGGCATGATTGTTACTCTCTATTTGCATTATAAAAAAATAACGAAGTCAAATGGTAACTTTTTTACAGATGAAATGAAGACGTTAAAAGAAAAAAAGCGGCAGCTTATTCAAAAGCTGAATGATCATGATGATCATGAGATGTCTGCTAATAAAATGAAGCTTGAGAATGATAGGGAAATAGTTGAGCAGCTTCGCCATTATCAGCTTTTATGGGAGCAGGGAAACGAACAATATGAAAGAATTATAGCGGCTTTTGAATCATGGGAAAAGGCGAAATTGGAAGCTGAGAGAAGAATGATTGAACTTGGGGAAGAACTATTTCTTCCACGGGATATTGCTTTAAATTATTTAGCAGATGCTTTTCAGCTTATCGAACAGCTGAAGAAGCTATACAGAGAAAGAAAGAACATCCTAGAACGCAGTGAAACTGTTTCTAAGCGAATAGCAGAGATGAATGAAGGAATCTCTTCATTAAGTGATGCCTATTTGCAAACGCCCCCGTCAAATATCCAGGAAACGGCATACTTATTAAGGAAGTTACTAAAAGAAGAAACAGAAAAACAAATAAAACAAAGTGAAAAGCAGTCGAAGCTTTCTGAGCTTGAAGAAGAATATGAAAGAAAAAAAATAGAACTCGATCATTTTCTAATGGAGCAGCAAAACCTCCTGCAGCTCGCACAGGCAGAAAATATGGAGAACTTCCGAGAAATAGGACAATTGGCAGAGAAAAAAGAGAAGCTGAATGAAAAGCTTAATAACGTTGCAAGTCAGCTGAAACGTTCATCGTTTAATGGGGAAGAGATAGAAACATATATGAGCGTTACAAATATAGATTCAACTATTCAAATGCATACGGTAAGGATGAAAGAACTGAAAGAAATCATGCCTATCCTGCAACAAGGCCTTGCTGAAAGGAAGTATGAAATTCAAGTCATAGAAGAAGGCGGCACATATGCAGAGCTGCTTCACAAATATAAACAAATGAAGGCAGAGCTTGAGGAAGATGCAAAAGAATGGGCCAAGTATGCGATTGCGAAAGAAATTCTCGACAAGACGGTGGAGCGTTTCAAAACCGAGCGGATGCCAAGGATGCTGAAAAAAGCGGAAGAATTTCTCGCCTGCTTAACAGATGGAAAATATACCCGATTGTATCCGAAGAAGGATAGCAGCGGTTTTCTCATTGAAAGCAGCAATCAGCAATTATTTGAAGCGAACGAAGTCAGTCAGGCTACGATGGAGCAGATTTATGTTGCATTTAGGCTATCTCTTGCATTAACTATTTATGAGAAGCTCCCTTTTCCAATTATCATTGATGATAGCTTCGTGAACTTTGACCATGTAAGAACAGAGAAGATTATGAGCCTATTAAAAAGCATTGAAAATAGGCAGATCCTATTTTTTACATGTCACAAGCATATGCTGCCATATTTTTCACAGAGTCAAATTCTAAACGTAAATAATACAGCCAGTTTGCTAGTATAGGATGGATTTCTCGCCCTCCTTATCAGACGAAAAAACAAATCTATATGGTATACTATTTTTATAGAAGGGAGAGTGGCAGAATATATGTCAAAGGGAATTATGTTTTATGATGTTGGAGAACAAATTGAACAGTTTCTATTAATTAAAAATGCAACGAAAGGAATTGCCAGTAATGGGAAGCCTTTCTTAACATTGATATTCCAGGATAAAAGTGGAGAAATTGAGGCGAAGCTTTGGGATGTGTCTGATGGAGATGAAAAAAGCTTTAGTCCTGAAACGATTGTGAAAGTAACTGGAGAGATTTTAAATTACCGCGGGCGCAATCAGCTGCGAATCCGTCAGATACGGCCGGCATCTCCAACTGACCCAGTTAAATTAGCAGATTTCCTTGAAACAGCTCCTTTAAGTACGGATGAAATGATGGGGAAAATAACGCAGTATATTTTTGAAATGAAGAATCCGAATATCCAAAGAATCACTCGTCACTTAATTAAAAAGCATCAGAACGCATTTCTTGAGTATCCCGCAGCGACTAAAAATCATCATGAATTTGTATCAGGTCTTGCGTTTCATGTCGTTTCAATGCTTGATTTGGCTAAAGCAATCGCAGGACTTTATCCGAGCCTTGATAAAGATCTTTTATATTCCGGTGTCATTCTTCATGATCTTGGTAAAGTCATCGAGTTATCTGGTCCGATATCAACCATGTACACGATTGAGGGCAACCTGCTTGGTCATATTACTATCATGGTTAATGAAATCGGAAAAGCTGCTGATGAACTTTCAATTAATGGAGAAGAGGTACTCATTCTGCAGCATTTAGTTTTAAGCCACCATGGAAAAGCAGAATGGGGCAGTCCGAAGCCTCCACTGATTAAGGAAGCTGAGATTCTTCATTATATTGATAATCTTGATGCGAAGATGAATATGCTTGACCGTGCATTAGATAGAGTGAAGCCTGGTGAGTTCACGGAAAGAGTATTTGCATTAGATAATCGTTCCTTCTATAAGCCGACTTTTCATAATTAAATTTTACAGCCGTTCCTTAGATGGAGCGGCTGTTTATTTTTGTCCGTTAAAAAATGGTGAATTTTTTGTATGAAGTTTGTTTGACGTAGTCAAAGATTCTGGGAATTAAGTATACGTGTAACAATGCTTCTCTCCTCACCTTTTCAATGCTCGCCAATCGGCTAGTTTACTTTATGAATAGAAAGTATGCAAGGATAATCATAAATTCCAATTGAAGGCATAAATTTTAATAAAGCTTGGACAATCCTTCAATAAGGGGGGAAATGAAGATGATGACGATTCCACTTTGGGCTTATGTTGTAGTGGCAGGGATTCTTGTTAGTGCTTATATGGCTTTCAGGACGGGAAAAGAGGAACGAAAGCTAGAGGATGAAAGTATTGAACTGGAAGGCAGGGTGTACATGGAAAGAATTCAAAAGGAGAAGGAAGCAAGAAGAGGGGTATAAAGGTTAGCATGCTATCGAATGTAAAAATAGGTCCCTTCTTGGGACCTATTTTTTAAGAAAAGGAAATTACTGTTTATCTTCTGTACTGCTCTTTAAGATATCTTTTAAATCTTTGTCGTTGATTTTTACATTTGCATCTTTCAATTCACGTTCCATCGCTTTTTCAATTGTTGCTCCGTCAATCTTTGAAACCTTTACTTCATATTCCATTTCCTTTTTCATTTCATCGAAAGGCTTTTTCTCTTTTTTCTCAGTTGTTTGGATAATATGATAGCCATGCTGTGATTTAACTGGTTCACTGATCTCATTTACATCCAGTGCATATGCAGCCTCTTCAAATTCAGGAACCATTTGTCCAGCTCCAAACCAGCCAAGGTCACCGCCATTTGCTGCTGAACCTGGGTCTTCCGAATATTCAGTTGCTAAATCTTCAAATTTTCCGCCTTCATTTAGCTTTTTCTTGACTTCATCTATCTTTTTCTTTGCTTCTTCAGCTGTTGTATCTTCATCTACCTTTATTAGTATATGACGGGCTTTAATTTGAGGCTTGTAATTATCGTAGTACTCTTTAACTTCTTTTTCTGTTACTTTTACATCTTTAATTGCAGCCTTTTCCTGCATTAAACCTGTTTTGAATGTTGCTTTTAAATCATCCTCATCTTTGTATCCGTATTGTTGAAGGGCAAGCTCAAAGTTAGCACCAAGCTGCTCTTTCAGCTCATCAACCTTTTCATTTAATTCTTCATCCGTTACTTTATATTTTTCTGAAAGAACTTTTTCATAGACAAGCTCTCTTAGTGCTTGTTCACCGTATTTTTCTTTCATTGAATTATAAAGCTCGTCCTTTGAAATATCACCAGCTTTAGTTTCAACAACAACATCTCCAGATCCATTTGTGCTGTTACAAGCAGTTAATCCTAAAACCCCAGCTGTAAGTGATAGGGTAATTATCCATTTTTTCATGTTGAACACTCCTAATTGTATTTGTTTATATTCGATTTCACAAAACTTACTATACCATAAATGTAAGGAAGAACAAAAACAATAACCTATGATGTGGGTAAGAAAATATGCGTTCACCTATCCAAATGTATTTGTTTAGTCATATGATAAAAAGAAAACTTTCATTCGAAGAAATTAGATGGAGCAAGAATTTTGGATAAGTCGTGATAGGAGCCTATTCGCACGCGGAGGCAATTGAATAGGATATGTTAGCAACATGAAAGGAGGGTGTTCTCATGGGTGCAGGGTATGGATACGGCGGAGGTTTCGCGCTAATCGTAGTGTTATTCATCTTGTTAATTATTGTTGGCGCAGCTTGGCTATAAGAAAATGAAGGGAGGAAACAATATGTCTGGTGGAGCTGGATATGGAAACGGCGGAGGCTTTGCCTTAATAGTCGTTTTATTTATCCTTTTAATTATCATTGGTGCATCTTGGTTGTAGTGGCGAAAGACATAAAGTTATCCGCTCTAGAATGTAGAAAAGCGGAGGGATGATCTCCTCCGCTTTTTCTGTATGCCATTTTTCTTTGTCAATTATGCATATAAAATTTCAACAAATGAGGATATTAAAAGAATGGTCACCAAAATATTAATCGTACGAAATACTTTAGGCTGCCGATCTTCAGGGATATCCTTTTGAAGGCAAAGGGAATTTGTCATTTTGTTAATATTATATAAAATAAAAACAGCAAAAATTATAAAAATGGAGATCATAGAAAAATTCCCTCCTTTAAACAGTCAGATGATTTAAAAAATGACCTACAAGTTTGATATGTTATTTACAATAACAAAAATTCCTGAAAAAAGATAGTCTTTAAGATTCTATAAGTATTATTATGGAAAGGTGATGAGTTATTTCCTCTAATTAACAATTAAGAATAGTGGCTTCTCAGCAAAATCTCAAAGCCTTCATCGTTTTCTTCAATATATGATCGATTTGGAGCAGACAGCACATTTTTGGCACAAACGAAATCTGAAAAACAAATGCCAACATGAAAGGCTAGTAAAATGGTAGAATAGTGAACATAATGCGGAAAACAAAAACATGCCAAAATCAATAAACTATTTATCGTGACAAACGGTGTAAATAATGCGACAATAAATTTCCATTTTGCTATCGGTTCATTGACTTTAATGTGAATAATTGGTAATAGTCCATATTTAATTGTTACTATTTTTTTAACTTTATGGCCGTGTCGGGCTAGCGGTAAATAATGAAGCAGCTTATGAAACGGGTACATGATCCATAAGCATATTATAAATAAAAAGAAATAGTTATCATAAAAAGAAGTAACCCCAAACACATATTGAGCAGGTACATAAATAATAATAAAGGTTAGCAACATTGTTAAGGAAGACATAAAGAAAAGTCTATGAGATCCATAATGCTTGTTAATATTAATTGTCTTCCAGCAATTCATTGTATCATACCTCCAAGAGGAGAAAATAAATTTCCACAAAACTTACTAAGATACTTTACGATGAAAAGGCGAAAAAATCAATAGGGAAAAAACACAGATTTTGTCGAAGAATAATCATGGACATACACCATAATATATGTGGCCGGTATGATAGATAAACGGAGGAAAAAGGTGGATATTTACACATTGATGGAGAAAATAAACAAACTAGAATATCAGCAAAAGCTGCTTTTGAAGGTAATTGAAAATCCGAATCATTCCTTCTATAAATTAGTGGTTGAAAAATCACTTGGGCAAAAGGATGTAAAGGCATTCAATCAACTATGTGAAGAGTTGAACATAAAGTGGGAAGAACAGAAAGCGGAAGGATTTGTTAACTTTCATCCGCTTTATAAAGAATTTGAGAAGCGTTTACATCCTAATCTTACAGCTTATGATGTTATTCATGCGTGTATAAAACAGCAACTATTCCTTCCTCTAATGGTTGAATTAAGAAGGTATCTTTGATTTTATACACTTTCCTTTAGTGTATACTCCTTTTTGGTTAGCTTGCCTTCTTCCTCTACAAAGTCATTTTCAAGGTTTGCAAATGATTTTTCAAATATTTCCATAAAGTCATCACCGTATATATTCCTGACGATCGCCATTATTTCAATAATGTCAGGGAATTTTCCATAAAGATCTCGCAATGGCTTTGCCCCCGAATAGACAGCGTTTTGATCAGGATCGTACGTCTCCATAAGACTGAGTAAAATACTTTCACCTGCAGCAGTCAGTTCGATATACGTATTTCTCTTATCACTTTCCTTCTTAGAAAATTTAAGTAACCCCCGTTCCTCTAGCTTTTTGGAAAAGTTAAATGCTGTTGACACGTGCATAACCCCAAATTTAGCTACATCAGAGATGGATGCTCCTTTTAAATGGTAGGAAATCCATAAAATATGATGTTCATTAATATTTAAGTCATACGGTTTGATCCATTGCTGCCAATCCTTCTCAATCGTCTTCCATAGTGCTTTACTTAATTGAGCAATCCTTTGACTAAAGATCATTGCTTCCTTTATAGAATACAATTTATCATTCATATTCAAAAATCACCTTCTTTTTAAGTATCTAATAACATTATGCCAATAAAACAAAAATTAATAAAGATATAAATTTACAAAATTTTTAGAAATTGAACCATATAATGATTTTTATTATGAGTAAAAACGGAAATTGGGTAAATGTATAAAAGGAGATTAGCAATCATTTAATCAACAAAATAAATCTCCAGCTAAGACCGTTTCACTTTATTAATATATTTGTTTTCGGCTTGAAAAGGAAAAATCCTTCTTTTTTTAAAAAAAGTAAGGATTTTTTTAGGGAAAGCATGAAATGATGAGAATTTTAGGCTTTCTTGATATTAATATTTTGTTCAAGCTCGTGAATTGCAATTTCTATGGCTTGTAATTCTTTCTGCAGTTCTTGCTGATGAGGGAGGACATCGGCCTTCCATTTATTAATGGAGCTTTTAACATCAGATGAAAAAGCTAGAATTTCTTTTTTTCCTTCTTTTGATGCGATGATCGTCGCATCCTTTACTCGAATTAATTTCTTATTTAATTCGATCATTTGATTTTGTATGCATTCTTTCTTTTCTTGGATTTTCTGTCGGGCGTCTCTGCCAGATGCTGGTGTGGATAATAAAGTGCTTATTCCTGCTACAGTCCCTCCAATAATAAATCCAATGAGCAATGATTTTACTTTCATTATTCTTCACCTCTCATATTCTACTTATATAGATTTTACTACAAAGAAAAGAAAATTCCTTCATTTAAATATGAAGGTTTTTCACAAATACTGCTGGATCTGTCCAAATGATGACAGGAGTATCGTTCATATCTATAAGAAAACAAGCATACATTTTAATAATTGTACAAAACCTGAATTTATTAGAAAAAGGGGTGGGGACGAAAAATGTCAGGGTTAACTGCAGGCATCTTTACAATCGGGGCTTTACTAATTGCCGGAGGTGTTCATTTCTATCTAGCGGTAAAGAGACCCGTCGTATACCCTCCTAAATATATACTAAGAAGGAGAGCAGCCGCTTTAGCAGCAGGGGGAATCGGATTTTTGCTTATTGGGGTAATTATTCATAGTTTTAAATGAAAACGAAAAAACCCGCTGAGGCGGGTTTTTATTATTATTGCTTTGCAGCAACCGTTGGTTGATTTGTAAGCTTCGTCCGTTTCATAATGGATTGTGCAATCGGATAAAGAATGACCATTGTGACTGTGTTGACAATGGTTGCTGGCAGGACAACTGCACCAAATAATGCAGCAAATGGACCAGGCAAACCAACAATGAAATAAGCCGATGTTAAAAAGACAATCCCAGAAATCAGTGTTCCAATAACAGTTAGAACAGAAGCGCTTATAATTGAATGATGAAATTTCTTTAATAAAAGGAAAAGCCCGAAGAAAATCGCTGCAGTAATTGGTTTATCAATGATGTTTGGGAATAGACCACCTGGGAAGGTAGTTGTTAGCCCTGATATAAGTCCTGTTGCTAATGATAGAAGTAATACACTTTTCCGATCAGGAAAAAGGATAATACCTAAAAACATCATCGTTAACATCATATCTGGTTTCATACCAGCACCAAAGCCTGGCATAACTGCATGCAATACCGCTCCCATTCCCACTAAAAGGGAAAGGGCTACAAGATTTTTCGTATTCATTTCTCATCTCTCCTATTCTCGACTCAACTAATTTTTGTTTCTCCTGCAGTGCGCTCTATGCCTGCAGCGAAAAACTTGTAATTATTATAACATAAAACAACTGAAAAAGAAGAAGTAATTTTCAGTTATATCTCCTGAATTTTTTCATGAATGCTGCTAGCTGAAAGACATGCTCCACTGGCATCGCATTGTAAATGGAAGCACGACACCCGCCAACTGATCGGTGACCGTTAAGACCAATAAAGCCTTCTTTTTTAGCTTGATGCAGAAAGCTCCTTGCTATTTCTTCATCAGGAAGATTAAAGGTAACATTCATTTTTGATCTGCTTTCTTTTTCCGCATGTCCTAAATAAAAACCTTCACTGCAATCAATGGCATCATATAGTATCTTTGCTTTCTCCTCATTCCTTTTTTCAATAACTGTTAAACCACCTAATTCCTTTGCCCATTCGAGTACAAGCTTCAGTAAATAGATCGCAAGAGTTGGCGGTGTGTTATAAAGCGAATTGTGAGTTGCATAAGTGTTGTAATTAAGCATGGTCGGCAAATGATTACTTGATCTTGATAAGAGCTCCTTTTGAATAATAACGACTGTTACTCCAGACGGACCAAGATTTTTTTGTGCTCCAGCATAAATAAGATCAAAATTCTCGATAGTTAACTTTCGGCTTAATAGATCGCTAGACATATCCGCAACTAATGGAATCCCTTCATTTGCAGGGAAATGCTGCCATTGTGTGCCGTAAATTGTATTATTGCTTGTTATATGAAGATAGGCGGCATTTTCTGATGTCTTGGCATTTACAGTAGGAATAGACTTATATTGCTGAGTCTTGCTTGAAGCTGAAATGAATGTTTCCCCAACCTTCTCCGCTTCCTTCAATGCTTTTTCAGCCCATACTCCAGTTAATATATAATTGCCTGCTTTCCCTTCTGTGAGGAGGTTCATAGGGACCATTGAAAACTGCAGGCTTGCTCCGCCTTGAAGGAAGAGAATCTCATAGCTGTCTGGGATGGACAGGAGATCTCGCAATAGCAATATAGCTTGCTCATGAATGGTTTCATATTCTTTACTTCGATGGCTTAGCTCCATGACAGCCATGCCAGAATGATTAAAGTTAAGCCAGTTCTTTTCTGCCTCTGCTAATACTGCTTCCGGTAAAGCAGCTGGACCTGCATTAAAATTAAGTGCTCGATTCATCAGTTTCTCCTCCAAAAGTATCTGTCATACGGTAATGAAATAAAGATAATCCTATGGTAACAAATTAAATGTATTTGTACACAACTAATTGTGAATATTATGAAAAATACAACAAAAAGGCTCCCAACTAAATAGAAACCCTTTCTTTGTAAACGGGTTAATTGAATAAGAATAGTTTCCAGAAGATCGTCATCGAGTCGATCTTTTTTCTTGTCACTGTTTCAGATAAAAAGAATAACTATTTGAAAGCACGTTGGACCGCAATTTATAGTGATAATTTTTTCTGAATGGGTAAAAAATAATGAATAGGAAAGGAGTGATTGCGAATGTTTGGAAAAAAGTGTCTAACAGGATTGGTCGTTTTGCTTGCGATGATTATGGTTGGGAACACTGCAGGCTCTCTCGGCGTATTTGCCGAAACCGGTGTGGTAACACCACCTATGGAGACGGTGAAAGATATTGAGGTCGAGTTGAACGATGACTACTTTAATCCAAAAGTCATCACTATTTCCACTGGAAGAACGACAAAGTTGATATTGAAAAACAAAGGAAAGAAAGAACACACCTTCACAGTGGAAAAGCTCGGAATTGACGTCGAAGTCCAGCCGGGAAAAGAAAAAACCATTACTTTGAAACCGACAAAGCCAGGTACATTTGAATTAATCTGTCGGTACCACTTCCAGGAAGGAATGGTTGGAAAAGTAGTAGTTAAATAGCAAGAAGGGCTAATAGGGAGCTGCTGCAGCAGCTCCCTTTCTAATATATTAACTGTGTCTTGAATCACGGGATAATTTCAAAAATAGTCCCTTGGTTAAAATCTGTCACTTTCATAGAACCATAAACCCCTAAATAAAGTGTGGACTGATTCAGATTCGTTCCCAAACTAACATAATAAGCTGCCCTGGCCCCAAAATCATAATCGGTTTCAATAACACTAAAGTCGTTTAGTTTACAATCTGTTCTTATCCTAGTATAAGCTAAAACCCCTTTAGCTGGAGTCCCGGATTCTTCTTTCCGGGCAAGATCGGTAAACACAACACTTCCTGTTAAAGCAGGGATTCTATTCCCCATGTAGGCTTGCACTCCTGTGAGTGCAGTTCCTCCAAATTTATCGGGTCGGGGATCTTCATGAAAATAACAAGTTACAGGGTGAAGACGCCTTACTGAAAATTTTACTGCTTCATCATAATAAGCAATTGTTTTCTCTTCCAAAGTTGGAATTGCAGAGCAGCCCCTTATAATCGGAGTAGGGAAAACACCTTCCCACGCTCGCCAGCCAAAGTTAATAAATCTTTCTAGCTCAGCTTCAGACTTCATTAAAAATGCTTGAACAAGCTGGGTAACCGGTATTCGTTTATTCTGAGTGAATGAAAAAATGGACTCTACCAAATCCTGTCCGACATTTCCCACATATTTGATATATTGATTATAAAACCTTTGAAATGAAATGCCGGATATATTCCGTACTCCTTTGGCAATCACCGTAAGTGTTTCCTGAATAGGTACGGGAAGTTCGTTGAAGCGTGTGACTACGGGCGGATTCCGGAAAAATGTATGCTTATTTACATCAATCTCAATTATTTTACCGGCGATTTCCATATCATTCTGGCTTAAGTTGAAAGGATCATATCCTGATCCACCATCCCCGGTGGTTAAAACAAGTTTTCCTGTTTCAGGTGAAAAGTTTAAACTATTGACCCCATTATGATTAGAAAATGGTCTTCTTAAGTTAAGTAATGTCCGTCGTTTTTGAGGTTGACCATTCGTTGGTAAAATCCATTCTTCTACAGTATCAATATGATCATATTGAGTTTCTCTATTTATCCACTTTAGGTTTAAAGTTTTAGGATCACATGGGTTAGGTGAAATAGACTCAGGAAGAGCACCTGGACCTTGAGTTCCAGCTACTGAATAATGAAGATAAAACAGACCGTTATAGTAAAATTCCGGATGAAACGCTAGCCCTAGCAATCCCCGTTCATCATAGCCTCCACCAGAAGCACCTAGTTTTATAATTCGCGGGCGAATATCTAAAAAAGTCCTTAAACTTCCGTCTCTTATGTAAAAAATCTCTCCTACCTGGGTTGCAATAAATAATGCTTCTTTTGAGTCACCTGGAAGTATAGCTGTCTTCAAAACGGTCGGTAAATTTATCCTGCTTACAATGGGCAGTAAACGAACTTTAACTTTTCCCAACAAACTTTCACACTCCTTCTCAGGTTTCTTTTAAAAGCATATGATCGGAATGGTTTTATTAATACCAATTAAGAGCAGAGGAATCTACCAGGGAAATGACCATGTTTCTCTTCAGTGTCGGAGGAATGGCAGCAATCATAAATCGTATTATGATTTTTAAATCAGGGTCCAAGATCAGGAGCTGTCATTATGGCAGCTTTTCATTTGGTGTTAACGAGTAGTTTGCTTTCATAGGAAGGATAAGTGTTATTAATCGAGAATATATATTTAGCTTTACTTATTAGAGGGAGTTAACCTTTTGATGTATTTTGGTTATGAGGATTAAGTAATAAACTAAAAGGAGTCCGTTAAGTAATGAGTGTTATGAAAAAAATTAGAGAAGAATATGTCATTTGGCATGCAAATCGTATTAAATTTCCAGCTTTTGGTTCGGGTACTATCATTAGAAAAAAAGTTATTTTTTCAGGAAAAGTACAAAAAGTAGGATTTCGGTTAGAAATCCATTGTATTGCTCATAGGATGAAATTAACTGGATGGGTGAAAAATTTAGAGGATGGAAGTGTTGAAGCTGAAATACAAGGGGAGGAATCAAGAATTAATTTTCTGGTTCATTGCATGCAGTCATTGAAACGGGCATCTGTAAAAAAAGTGACCATGATTGATGTATCTATTAAGGATGATGAAAATTTTACAATAGTGAGATAGTTCACTCTACAATCAAAGAAAACCGTCATTTTGAACGATCTTTTTTCAAAATAACGGTTTATTTGCTGCTCCATATGGTTCAAAGAAAGTTTTGTTATCGTCCCTGTTTTAAGCTGCGGTTAAATAATATTAGATATGTTTTTTGATCCCATCCGCAATTTCTTGCAAATCAGAAGGTGTATAATCGGATTGGTGAGATTTCCAAACTGCGCCAAAGCCATCCCCGCTGCCATATCTAGGAATCAGGTGCATATGATAATGGAATACAGTTTGTCCAGCTTGTTCCCCAGTATTTGTAATGACATTCATCCCAATTGGGTTAAACTGTTCCTTGATTGCGTTAGCTATTTGCGGGACAACCTCAAAAATATTCCGTGCCGCTTCTAAACTTAAATCATAAATATTTTCATTATGTATTTTTGGAATAATTAATGTATGACCTTTTGTTATTTGACTAATATCGAGAAAAGCCATCACATGTTCGTTTTCAAAAACCTTGGATGAAGGGATGTCTCCATTTACTATTTTACAAAAAATACAATCGCTCATTCGAAACAACTCCTGTTTGTTCTATTTTCCATTATTTTATCATATCTAAAAAAAGGTTAAAAGGCAGGATCCGCGTGGAATCCTGCCTTCGTGAAGGGGAATGCTTCTTATATGACGTTTCTACTTCAGGTTATTCCCTTTGATAAACACCTCATTTATGAATGATTGTGTTTACTTCTAGAGACTTTCGATCTTTGTTCAAGCTGACCATCCCCTAATCTTTATAAGTTTTACAACGTATAAAGCAGGTCATTGTCTTTTACAAACACCTCATTTCAAAGTGCATGCTAGACCACCAACGGGTAGGCGATCAGAACGCTAGATCTTCGGTTCATTTAGCAACATTGCCCAATGCAACCATCCCCTTAGATTTTAAACGTATGGAAGCGATTCATGAAAGTGAATTTAGCTGTCTGCGACAGACACCTCATTTCAAGTTTTGATAATTCTTTAGGTTATCAAATGACTTGTTCCCCTTCATAGATTAGAATTCCCGGACTCAGATTTCATATACATTATTTTAAAAAAGAACTAAAAAAATTTGATCAACATATAAATTCTTCCTCCAGATTGGACAAGGAGATGCACCGTTTCTTACAATAGAAGTAGACATTTAGGGAAGGACGTTGGATATGGCACTTTTGCAAATAGAGAAAGTAACGGGTGGCTATACAAGAAATCCTGTGTTGAAGGATGTTTCTTTTGAAGTAAAGGAAAAAGAAATCGTCGGCTTGATCGGCTTAAATGGAGCTGGGAAGAGTACGACTATTAAGCATGTCATTGGACTGATGGAGCCGCATAGCGGGGAAATTACCATTAATGGGAATGCGTTTCATAAAGATAAGGAGGCGTATCGAAGACAATTCACCTTTGTGCCAGAAACACCGATTCTTTATGATGAACTAACGCTTAAAGAACATTTAGAATTAACGGCGATGGCTTATGGGCTAAAGCCTTCTGAATATAAGGAACGGATGGAAAGACTATTAAAGGAATTTCGTATGGAAAAAAGGCTGAAATGGTTTCCTGCCCATTTTTCTAAGGGAATGAAACAGAAGGTAATGATTATGTGTGCTTTTTTAGTACAGCCATCATTATATATTGTTGATGAGCCTTTTGTCGGACTTGATCCACTGGGGATTCAATCCTTGTTAGATTTGATGAAAAAAATGAAAGAAAATGGGGCAGGTATTTTAATGTCGACCCATATATTAGCAACAGCTGAAAGATATTGTGACAGATTTGTTATTTTACATGAAGGCAAGGTGCGTGCAAAAGGGACATTGGCTGAATTACGTGAACAATTTTCGATGCCGGAAGCGACATTGGATGATATCTATATTCAACTGACAAAGGAAGAAGATTATGTTTGATGAGAAGAAATTATGGAAAGAGCGGTTTAATCAGAGAATTAAAGAGCTGAGCCGTTACTTACGGTATATCTTTAACGGACATAATGTCATAGTGCTGGTTTTCTTGCTTGGGACGGTGGCATTTTATTATCAGGAATGGTTAACAACGGTATCTGAGCAATTTCCTGCAGCTATTATCATGGCAATTGCTCTGGCTTTTATTCTTACCTATACACCAATCTATACGTTTATTATTGAAGCTGACCGGATTTTCCTTCTGCCGCTTGAAAATAGACTTCAAAGTTTTTTTAAACGCTCATTAGCTGTCAGTTTCCTCCTGCATGCTTATTTGCTTATCATGGGCATGGCTGTATTTATGCCGATGTATGCACGTGTAAATAATGGAGATTTTCAGCCGTTTTTGCCATTTTTGCTTACGGTTTTGGTGATGAAGGGGATTAATCTGCTTATTCGCTGGAAGGTGCAGTACTATGTTGAGAAATCTGTTCATCTTTTTGATACTTTTATCCGTTATGCAGTAAATGCGGTCTTTTTATTTTTCCTTTTTTCTAATGAAGGTTTGCTGTATCTGCTGCCTGAAATCTTGCTTTTGTTTATTTTGTATTTTTATTACGGCAAGAACACGAAGGACAAGGGCTTGAAATGGGAGTATTTAATTGAACAGGAAGAACGAAGGATGACTTCCTTTTACCGATTAGCGAACCTGTTTACAGACGTACCGCATTTACGCGATCGTGTGAAGAGACGTTCATGGCTTGATTGGCTGTTTAGCAGGCTAGCATTTGTACAGAAAAATACGTTTAGCCATCTTTTCGTAAGAACCTTTTTACGTGCTGGTGATTATTTTGGTCTATTCGTCCGTTTGACGATTATCGGGGCTGCAGGTATTTATTTCATTTCATTTGGATACGGTCAAATTCTGCTCGTTTTACTATTTATGTATTTAACAGGATTTCAACTGCTTCCGCTATGGAATCATCACCAAAATAAATTATGGGTGAACCTGTATCCGCTTAAGGAAGGATTAAAGGAACAATCGTTTAAAAGTCTTTTATCAAGAATATTATATTTACAAGCCTTGTTGTTATCGCTAGCTGTTTTAGCAAAGGGTGAGGGGATCATCGCACTGCTCTCATTTATAGCTGGCATTGGATTTACTTACCTTTTTACTCAATTCTATATTAAGAAGAAGCTTAATTTCTAATGTTTGTATATTAGATAAGTGAAACCTTTCCAACTGTCTAACGTATAAAATAGTACAGAATGTAAAGGAAGGGAAGCCTATGAACGAGTATGAATTACTTGTCATTCGAGAGATAGAGGATTGGAAACGCCAAATGGTGAAGCGTTCTAGTATTCTTAATAGACTTTCGAAAAAAGCGCAGACAAAGGTAAATAATTGGATTCCAGACAAGGTCCATCAAATGTTGACAGAGAGTATAAAAAACATGGTAAAAGCCACACTAATCGGCTCGAATCTGACGACAAAAAAGAGTCATTACACCTTAAACACACTGGCTGAGATGGATGAGCTATTAATGAAAAAACTGTCCATTTATCGAAAGACAGCAGTGGTTGAAGGAGCAGGAACAGGAGCAGGAGGCATTCTTCTCGGGTTAGCCGATTTCCCGCTCCTGCTTTCCATAAAAATGAAATTCCTCTTTGAAGCTGCATCTATTTATGGCTATGATACGAGTGAATATGAAGAAAGGCTTTTTATTCTGCATGTGTTCAAGCTTGCCTTCTCAAGTGATGAAAAGAGAAGGGAAACAATGGAAATAGTTGAGAATTGGGATCAAAGAAAAGCTGGATTTATTGAAATGGATTGGCAGGAGTTTCAGCAGGAATACCGGGATTATATCGATTTTGTGAAAATGCTTCAGCTTGTGCCAGGCATTGGTGCGGCTGTTGGTGCTTACGCTAATAATAATTTATTGGAACATCTTGGTGAAGTAGCGAAAAATGCCTATCGGATAAGGACATTCAAAACAGCCCAAAAATCTGAATGAGATTAGGAGCTGTTTTGTTTTGCATTTTCAGAATTTCAGAATTTTTTACTTTGAAGTTTGAGAATTGTCTAGCGCAAGCGTCCTATCGCCTATCAAACTTCAGGTCTCCTCCCTGCGATAAGTCAACATCGGTTCGCTCAAGCTCACCATGTTTCCTTTATCGAAAGGAAGAGCCCTTCTGCGTTTGTACGGCGATGATCAAGGCGCTTACGCTTTTCTAAGAATGATACTTAAGTGCAGCTGTTCCGAGTGTCTTAGCTGCGATGAGCATTGCTTTTTCATCAATATCAAATTTAGGGTGATGATGAGGGTAGTTTTCATCTGTATATACCGGCTTTGCACCAGTAAAGAAAAAGGTTCCCTTCACATGCTGAAGATAATACGCAAAATCCTCTCCGCCCATGTGGGGTTCTGTTTCCTCGATATTCGTTACACTATCAATTTGCTGTGCACATCTTACTAAGTAATTCGTTTCTTCCATATGGTTAACGACCGCAGGATAGCCTTTAGCATACAAATAATCATATGTACTATCTGCTGTATAGCAAGTTCCTTTTACGACCCGCTCAATTTCTTCTTCTATATAGGCTCGAACCTCTTCGTTAAAGGTACGAACAGTACCGATGAGTTTAGCCCTGTCAGCGATGACATTAAAGGCATTGTCTGCCACAAAGGAACCGACAGTGACAACAGCTGAATCGATTGGATTTACTTTTCGGCTGACTATATGCTGCAGATTGATGACCAATTGTGAGGCAGTTACAATTGCATCCTTTGTCCGATGCGGCTGAGCCCCATGTCCGCCTTTTCCCTGAATCGTAATTTCAAAGCGGTCAGCAGCAGCCATTACCGGTCCGACACGGTATTGAATCGTACCAGTTGGTTCTGATGCCCACAAATGGGTTCCAAAAATCACATCTACACCATCTAAGCATCCATCTTCAATCATGGAAATGGCTCCCCCTGGGGCATATTCTTCTGCATGCTGATGGATCATCACATAATTTCCTTCTAGTTCCTCCCGCATTTCATGGAGTACTTTTGCAAGCACTAGTAAGGTAGCTGTATGCCCATCATGTCCGCAGGCATGCATAACACCAGGAACGAGGGATTTATAAGGTACATCTTTTTCATCTTGAATCGGCAAGGCATCAAAATCTGCCCGTAAAGCGATTGTTTTCCCTGGTTTGCTTCCATAGATTTTTGCTACTACACCATTTCCACCTACTTGACCTCTTACTTCAATCTCTAGGTTT
The DNA here is from genome assembly GCF_001420595.1 of Cytobacillus solani. GTDB lineage: Bacteria > Bacillota > Bacilli > Bacillales > Cytobacillaceae > Cytobacillus > Cytobacillus solani. Next base: position 1,344,167 of record NZ_LJIX01000006.1, read on the forward strand.
TCATAGAATGTTTGAATATACTTAGCAGTTTTTTCTTCTTTAAAGGATAGCTCTGGATGCTGATGCAAATGTCTTCTTATCGAAACCATTTCTTCATAATACTCTTCTAGCTTATCAAATAATGCATTCATCCTTCTTCTCTCCCTTAAGTATAATTTTTTGATTATTATAACATTTTTATCTAGTTCCATGTGGGGTATATTGGTAAATATTAATAAGATGATTTTTGTGAAAAGAAGGAGCTAGGAAATGGAATTCAGAAAATCAAAAATAACTTATCTATTTTTACTTATAGCGGCAGGCTTATCTATCTACTTTTGGATAGCTGTCAAAAGTAGGAGTCCATTAAGCTTTGATCAAAATATGACAAATTTTATGACGGGAATTTTTACGGAGTTTTCTTATCCCTTTTTTACATTAATGGATCGAATAGGCTCTAGATTGGGGATTGGAATCGTTAGTCTGCTCTTTGTTTTATGGCTTTGGATTAAAAAGAAGAATTACTTAGCGATGGCTGTATTTGTTTTTGCTGTGGCTTTTGGCAATGAAATCAATAAATGGCTGAAGAGTGCAGCTGGAAGACCCCGTCCTGATTTGGAGCATTTGGTGGCAGTAAAAAGCCTTAGCTTCCCAAGTGGTCATGCCATGATGGGAATGATACTTTATATGATGATTGCCTATTTTATTATTAGTGGATTGGAATCAAAAGCTGTAAAGTGGTTAATAGGAATAGTTGCTGGAATATGGATTCTCCTTATGGGGATTAGCAGAGTAGTGATGCAAGTTCATTATCCTTCAGACGTCGCAGCTGGATTTGCGATGGGTTTTATTTGGGTATTCATTTGGATTTCTCTTTATGGCATGCTATATAAGGGAAAATAATATGAAATGATTACTTACAATGTCTCGCAAGTATATGTACGAAAAATAAATGAATTTTATTTAAGTAAAGGAAGTTTAGTAATGACGACAACATTGACTTACATAAAGGCTTGGCAAAAAGCGTTAAAAGCTGAGATTCAGCATTTAAAAAAAGAGGGCAGTACAAGATACCTGATGTTAAATGGGCGGTTGCTTTCGAAAGAAAATGCCTATATCTACTTTTTTGATACGCCTTCTTCTATAAAAGTGCCTGTCGGTTCTATTGTCAGAATTGAATGGGGAAAAAAACTCACGGATGGGCGGATTCTTTCATCTGAAGGAAAAAACCTCATCATTGAAGTAAAAGAAAATTTAGGCCCTATTTTATCTGAAAGTTATCTGCTGTATGACCCATGGGAGCTGCTGGATCAGCTTTTTCAACGTCTGGAGGATATGAAGGAAAACAAGCGGAAAAGAGGGAGAATAAAAAAGCTGATGGATCCATCTATGCCAGCGAAACACCCAGCCGATAACATTAAATCAAATGTTCACGAGCTTATTCTCCGCTCAAAGTACAATCCCGTTACTTTTGTATGGGGACCTCCAGGAACGGGGAAGACTTACACTCTTGCTAGAGTGGTTGCCAATAAATATGTAAAGGATGCTCGGGTGCTAGTACTCTCTCATAGCAATCAGGCTGTTGATGTATTAATGGCGGAAGTTTCATTATTTGTTGAAAATAAAGGGCATTTACGTGAGGGAGATCTGCTAAGATATGGATCACAAGCAGGGGAAGCTATTCAAAATCGGCCGTTTTTAACAGCAAGCCATCTCATAGAAAAGCATCATACAAACTTGGCAGAAAACAAAAAAGCTTTGTTAGAAGAACGTCGGTTCATTAAACTAGACTTATCTAAATCCTATAGTAAAAGTGACTCTAATCGTCTTCTTGAAATTGAAAAAAAATTAACGGCAATCCTTGAGAAAGTTCGTCAAAAAGAACTAGAGTTTTTAAAAGAGGCAAAGATTGTTGGCACAACACTTGCAAAGGCAGCCAGTGATCCAGCCATTTATGAAAAAGAATTTGATCTTGTTGTTTTGGATGAGGCAAGTATGGCCTATGTTCCACAGGCAGCTTTTGCCGTATCACTTGCTAAGCGTGCGATTATTTGCGGGGATTTTAAACAGATTCCTCCGATTGCTGCAGCACGGCATCCGCTCGTGAGTGAATGGCTGAGAGAAGATATTTTCTATCAATCTGGTGTGTCAGAATGGGTGAAGGAGGGGAAGCTGCATCCTCATTTATTTCTCTTAAAGGAGCAGAGGAGAATGCACCCGGATATTTCTTCGTTTACTAATCGATTTATATACCATTCGCTTGTCGGTGACCATCGAAGTGTTCAGAAGTCTAGATTAGAAATTTCTGAGAGAATGCCTTTTAAAGATAGTGCTTCCATTTTATTAGATACATCAGGGGCTGGGAGCTATTGCATGAAGGATAGAGTGTCTAATTCACGAATAAACGTATGGCATTTGCTTTTATCTGTTCAGTTGATTCATGAAGCTTATTTCGGGGGGATGAAGTCAATTGGGTATGTCACACCCTATCGCGCTCAAGCAATGCTGCTCGAACAGCTGCTTGATGAATTATTAAGCACTGTTGTTCATGAAGCAGACATCATTGCTGCAACGGTTCATCGCTTTCAAGGAAGCGAACGTGACATGATGATTTTTGATACAGTAGATAGCTATCCACAGGACCGTGCAGGAATGCTTTTAACTGGAAAAGAGAGTGACAGGCTGCTGAATGTGGCAATCACAAGGACAAAAGGAAAGTTCATTCACTTATGTGATTATGGGTTTGTGCGGAATCAGGTGTATCAAAATAAAACTTGGCGAAAGCTTGCTGAACATCAACGGACTGGAGGAAAAGCAGTAGGTCCAAGTGAAGTTGGTACTTGGATAAAAAATCAGCATCCAAGCCTCCAATGGATGCATGCAAGAAAGCTAGAACGAGTGAAGGCAGATATTGATGGGGCAGCAAAAACCATCACTGTATCACTGCCTAAGGGTCGCAGTTTGTCGGAAGAATGGATTGACATCTTAAATAGAAGAGGAAAAGGGGTGATGTTGACCTTGTTAGCAGAGGAGAGAGCAGATGGTCTCAGGGCAGAAAACCAAACATCAGAGTTGCTCCCTTTTCCGTTTATTATCATTGATAATCAATTGATTTGGCTTGGTCTCCCGGTTGAAGCAAATGTAAGGGCCCTTCCTCCATTTATTGCCGCAAGAGCTGAATCCAAACTGCTTGTAAATGTTCTTTTATCATATATAAATGGTTAAAAAGGAAGTTTTTTATTTTTTTGTTCAAAGAAAAGAAAGTACAATTTTGTACTTAGAGAATTGTCTAGCTCCAGCGCCTATCGCCTATCAAACTTCAGGTCCCCTCCCTACGATAAGTCAACATCGGTTCACTCTCGCTCACCGTGTTTCCTTTATCTCAGTCGCGGCCCTTCCAGTTTGTACGGCGATGACCAAGGCGCTTGCGCTTTTCTTATCCTTCTATTCATCCTCGGGAATGAAGTATTTTGTTACATAGGCAGAACCTATTAATAGGTTAGCGGGATTGGCAGATGTGCTGATTTCTTTTTTGAATGTCGTATAGGATGCGGAGTTCTCCCAATTTAAATATGACTTTTCATTTTGCCATAATGAAAGGATGACGTACGTATCGGATTTAAGAGGGCGAAGAAATCGAATAGCTGAAAATCCATTGTGTTTTTCGAAAAGGCTTTTTAAATGATTAAAACGGTATTCCAATAAAGGTCTTTCTTCTTCAATTACGGGAATCGTATTCATGACGACAATGCCTTTATTTTCAAGAGCTCCTTTAGATTCGATCACTTGAAAAGAACGTGGGGTTTTAAATACGGATGGTTGATCCGATTCATGCAATAATAGTGCATTGTCGATATTTTGCATGAGAAACATCGATTCTCCAGGATGCTTTTCTTTTATTTTATATAAGAAATTGTACGTGCCGGTTGTCATGTAAATATTCATATGATTCATCCCCTTATTTGTTTTATTAGAACTATACGATAATTATCTGTAGAACATTCATTGCCAAAAGGTTAACACACTATGACAAAATTTCGACATTTTTCTCCGCTATCTATACAAGTATAGCTGAAAACGATACAGTTAGTATGGATGATTAGGTGTCAAAATTTCAAATATCCTTACTTATATATTAAAATGTAAAACAGACAGTTTGAAAGGTGGATAATTTAAATGGTGAAAATGATAAATGATACTTTTTTACGTGCGGCTAAAGGGGAAAAGACTGAACATGTTCCTGTTTGGTATATGCGTCAGGCAGGACGTTCCCAGCCCGAATATAGAGCAATAAAAGAGAAATACACTTTATTTGAAATTACCCATCAGCCTGAGCTTTGTGCATATGTGACAAAATTGCCTGTTGATCAATATAACAATGATGCGGCCATTCTATATAAAGACATTATGTCACCACTTCCTGCACTTGGAGTTGAAGTTGAAATCAAGTCTGGGATTGGCCCAGTTATTTCTAATCCTATCCGTTCGGTTGCTGATGTTGAAAAGCTCGGTGAAATCAACCCGGAAGAGGATGTACCATATGTGCTTGATACGATTAAACTTCTTACACAAGAACAATTAGAAGTGCCGCTAATTGGGTTTGCTGGCGCACCTTTTACACTTGCAAGCTACATGATCGAAGGCGGTCCATCAAAGAATTACAATAAAACAAAAGCATTTATGCATGCTGAATCAAAAGCATGGTTTGCTTTAATGGACAAACTAAGTGAAATGACCATTACATATGTGAAAGCGCAAATTAAAGCGGGCGCAAGAGCAATCCAGATTTTCGATTCTTGGGTTGGCGCGTTGAATGTAGAAGATTATCGCATTTTTATTAAACCAACGATGAACAGAATTTTCTCTGCATTAAGAGAAGAAAATGTACCTCTAATCATGTTTGGGGTAGGAGCGAGCCATCTTGCAATGGAATGGCATGATCTGCCGCTTGATGTTGTCGGCTTAGATTGGAGATTGCCAATCAAAGAAGCGAGAGAAAGAGGAATTACAAAGGCTGTCCAAGGAAATCTTGATCCAGCACTTCTTCTTGCACCATGGGAAGTGATCGAAGCGAAAGCTAAAGAAATTTTAGATCAAGGAATGGAGCGTCCGGGGTATATCTTTAATCTTGGACATGGTGTATTCCCTGATGTTAATCCAGAAACATTAAAGCGCTTAACTGCATTTGTACATGAGTATTCAGCTTCAAAATTAAGCAAGTAGGCCTTGTCGATTAGATTAGTTGGATATCTTGCGTTTTTTTGAAACTATTAAAGAATAGATCTAGAGATTAACAAGAGGTGGATAAGTATGACAAGAAAGAAGATGGGATTACTTGTAATGGCGTATGGAACGCCTTATAAAGAAGAGGATATTGAGCGCTATTATACGCATATTAGACACGGAAGAAAACCTACCCCAGAAATGCTAGAAGACTTACGTGGAAGATATGAAGCAATCGGCGGTATCTCCCCGCTTGCAAAAATAACGATGGATCAAGCGAAAGGTCTTGAATCCTATCTAAATAAAATACAAGATGAATATGAATTTGTTATGTATCTTGGATTAAAGCATATTGAGCCATTTATTGAGGATGCGGTTAAACAAATGAATGAAGATGGAATTGAAGAAGCAGTAAGTCTTGTTCTTGCCCCTCATTTTTCCACTTTCAGCGTAAAATCGTATAATGGACGGGCGAAGGAAGAAGCAGAGAAGCTTGGAGGACCAGTCATTCATTCAGTGGAGAGCTGGTATAATGAGCCGAAATTCATCAAATATTGGGCAGATCGTGTGAAATCAACATTTGGAAGTATGACTGCTGAAGAACGAGAAAAGGCTGTCCTCATCGTTTCGGCACATAGCTTGCCAGAAAAGATTTTACAATTAGGAGATCCTTATCCGGGTCAGCTGAAGGAAACGGCAGATTTGCTTGCAAAGCAAGCTGGAGTCAAAAACTACGCAGTAGGCTGGCAAAGTGCAGGAAATACGCCAGAACCATGGCTTGGACCTGATGTACAGGATTTAACGAGAGAACTTTTTGAAAAAGAAGGCTATAAATCCTTTGTTTATACACCAGTTGGTTTTATCTCAGATCATTTAGAAGTACTGTATGATAATGATTATGAATGTAAAGTCGTTACAGAAGAAATTGGAGCTGCATATTATCGTCCAGCAATGCCTAATGATCAATCAGAATTTATTGATGCCCTTGCAACGGTCATCCAAAACAAATTAGCCAATAAATGAAACTAATGTAAAGAAGGCGGAGAACTGTGTCGGAAGAACAGAAGAAGGTTATCATTATCGGCGGTGGAATTACAGGTTTAACAACAGCTTTTTATTTGCAAAAAGAAGCACGTGAAAAGGGATTGTCCCTTGATGTGAAACTTGTTGAGGCCTCACAACGTCTAGGTGGCAAATTACAAACGGTTGTTAAGAAAGGCTTTGTTATCGAAAGAGGTCCTGATTCATTTCTTGCCAGAAAGCAAAGTGCTACGCGTTTAGCGAAAGAGGTTGGTATGGAAAATGAGCTAATCCGAAATACAGCAGGGAAATCGTTTGTTTTAGCGAGAGAGCGTCTTCATCCGATGCCTGGTGGGTCCATAATGGGGATTCCGACACAGATTGCCCCTTTTGTTACAACAGGATTATTTTCATTTCCTGGTAAATTGCGTGCTGCCGCAGATTTTGTTCTGCCACGGTCAAACGCTAAGGAAGATCAAGCACTTGGGGAGTTTTTCCGGAGAAGATTAGGTGATGAAGTTGTTGAAAACTTAATTGAGCCGCTACTATCGGGAATTTATGCTGGAGATATTGACAATTTAAGCTTAATGTCAACTTTCCCTCAGTTTTATCAAGTGGAACAAAAATATCGCAGTTTGATTTTGGGGATGAAAAAATCATCACCATCTCAGCCAAAAAGTTCAAATGAGAAGAAAGACAAAGGGATGTTCTTAACTTTTAAGACGGGGCTGCAGTCATTTGTCGATGCGATTGAAAAGAAATTGGAGCCGAATTCTGTCATAAAAGGAGTTCAGGTCAAAGGGATTGAAAAAAAACTGGACGGGTATGAACTTGAGTTAAGTAATGGAGAGGTGCTAACGGCAGATAGTGTCGTCTTATCTGTCCCACATCATATCACCCAGTCTATGTTTAAACAATATCGCTTTTTTGATGCTTTTAAGGAAATGCCTTCCACATCTGTTGCTACAGTTGCTCTTGCCTTTCCTAAAGAGGCGATTGAAAAAGATATAGAAGGAACAGGATTTGTCGTCTCACGAAACAGTGATTACACCATTACTGCCTGTACATGGACACATAAGAAATGGCCTCATTCTGCGCCAGCTGGAAAAGTTCTGCTGCGCTGCTATGTTGGCAGACCAGGTGATGAAGAGATAGTCGATGTTTCGGATAATGAAATGGTGAAAATCGTCTTAAATGATTTAAATAAAACGATGAATATTACGATGGCTCCTGACTTTGCAGTAGTATCTAGATGGAAGGATTCCATGCCGCAGTATACAGTTGGTCATAAGGGTCGCATTGACAAAGTGATAAACCACCTTAAAGCTGAACTCCCAGGTGTTTATATTGCAGGGAGTTCCTATGATGGGTTAGGAATGCCTGACTGTATTGACCAAGGTGAAAAAGCTGTTCAACAAGTATTATCATTCCTATATAGTAAAAATCAAAAAGCTATCCATTCGTGATAGCTTTTTTTACTATTTTTTGTTGCATTTATAATGGATGTATGTTAAATTACATATTGTACAAAATGACCGAATTACTCATTTAGTCAATTGTTCTTATTTTCTAGCTTCAGCGTGCAAGCGCTAATGCATTCTTAAAGAGGTGAGGGAATGGCAATCGATCGTAAGCAACTGATTATTGAGGCGGCTACTAAATCTTTCTCATTATTTGGATTTAAGGCCACAACAATGGATCAGGTTGCAAAGATTGCAAACGTAGGGAAAGGAACGATTTATACCTTTTTTAAAAATAAAGAAGAACTGTTTGATGAAATTATTAGCTCGCTTATTAGTGAAATGAAGCGGGCAGCTGATGAAGCAATGGATTCTACACTTTCTTTTCATGAAAAGGTTCATCGCGGGCTTTATCAAATCTTGGAATTCCGCTTAAAACATCAGCTGACAATTAAGCTCTTCCAAGAAGAGAAAGAGATGGGGACTCCTGCTGTTATGGAGGTAATGATTAAACTAGAGGATGCCATTCTTGGTTATTTGAAGGAGAAAATCGTTGCTGCAATTGATAAAGGAGAAATACAAGAATGCAACCCTGAGGTAACAGCATTTATTATGTTGAAGCTCTATGTTGCTCTCATCTTCGATTGGGAAAAGCGCAATGAACCATTAGAAAAGGAAGAAATTGCGAAGTTATTTGAACAGTATATCTTTAAGGGATTATCAAACAGATAGTCCTCGTTTTTTGGAATATATTGACTAAATGAACAAAACAGTCAGTTTAACAAGGAGGCAACAACATTGAGAGAAAGTCTTTTCAAAAAGGAATTGCTGTCTGTTTTGCGGAATAAAAAGCTTCTTATTCCAATTATTGCAGTTCTATTTATTCCGGTATTATACAGCGGTATGTTTCTTTGGGCGTTTTGGGATCCTTATGATCATTTGGCTGATTTACCAGTAGCTATTGTTAATCAGGATAAAGGTGCTGATTTTGAAGGGAAAGAGCTTCAGCTTGGGAATGAACTTGTTGATAAATTAAAGGAAAGTGGAGATTTTAATTTTAAGTTTGTTAACAAAGAGGAAGGCTATAAGGATCTTAAAAATCAAAAATATTATATGCTGATTGAAATTCCATCAGAATTTTCATCTAATGCAACAACTTTGCTTGATGATCATCCGGAAAAGTTAAAGCTTGTCTATGTTCCGAATGAAAGCTATAACTTTCTTTCTTCGCAAATAGGTGAAACAGCTATTGAAAAAATTAAATCATCTATTTCTGAGAAAATAACCGAAACATATGCAGAAACAATGTTTGATAAAGTGACTGAACTTGCAGATGGGATGGGGCAAGCAAGTGATGGAGCTTCTAAAATAAATGATGGTGCAGCCGAACTGAAGGATGGCTCATCGCTAATTTATGATAAGCTTTCTTTATTAGCTGATAAATCAATTGAATTTAATGATGGAGTAGGAAAAATCAATAACGGCTCTAAGGAGTTAGTTGCTGGTTCGAAAACTTTAGCAGATGGACTTGGTCAGCTGCAAGAAGGACAGAATACATTAAAGTCAGCCTCTGATCAATTAAAAGCAGGCCATGAGCAAATGGCTGCAGGAATTCATCAGACAAAAGAAGGACTAGGGGCTGTTAATGAGAAATTGCCAGCTGTTGTTGCTGGTACAGAGCAGATTGGTGCCGGTGCAAAAACCCTATCAACCTCTTTACAGCAGTGGCAATCAGAAGCACAAAAAGTTAATGGTGGCATGGCAGTTCTTCAAGAAAAGCTACAAGGACTGATTGGCCAGCTCCCTGAAAATTCACCCGAGCGGTTAGAATTAGAGGGTGCATTGAATCAACTCAAAACTGGAACAGCTGAACTTGCCGGTGCGGCTGGGCAGCTTGCGAATGGCGGAAACGAAATTGCTGCCAAAATTGGTGAACTGAATACAGGGCAGAAACAGCTTCAGCAAGGTGTAAATGAGCTTGCAAAAGGAAGCGAAAAGCTTGAGAGCGGTGCACAGGAAATTTCGAAAGGGCAAAATGAATTCCAAGCAGGAATGAATACATTTAGCGAGAAGTTCGCAGATGCGAAAGCGGGTGCAGATCAATTAGCTAATGGTTCTACTGTTTTAGCTGGAGGACTTGGACAATTACAAGACGGATCTGCAGCTTTTAAAGATGGAACAGCACAGCTTAAAGATGGTGCTGGAAAAATAGCAGATGGGAATGCAACATTATATGATGGTTCAGAGGAGTTAGCTAGCAAATTAGCTGACGGTGCTGATAAAGCATCATCTGTAAATGCAAATGATGATACATTCAGCATGATGGCCGGACCTGTTAAAGTGGATAATGAGAAGATTAACAAAGTTCCAAACTATGGAACAGGATTTGCTCCATATTTCTTATCACTTGGTCTATTTGTCGGTGCACTCTTACTGTCAATAGTCTTTCCATTACGTGAACCAGCAGGCGTGCCAAAGAACGGAATGAGCTGGTTTACAAGTAAATTCCTCATTCTCATGGGAATTGGAATTATTCAAGCATTAATCTCTGTGTTGATTATGTTTGTAGGTTTAAAAATTGAAGTGCAAAGTGTACCATTATTTATTTTCTTTGCCATCATTACAAGCCTGACATTCATTACATTAATTCAGTTCTTTGTTACCACATTTGGTGATCCTGGACGTTTCATTGCGATTATCATCTTAATCCTGCAATTAACAACAAGTGCAGGTACGTTCCCACTTGAGTTAATTCCTAATTTCTTACAGCCAATTAGCGCATTCTTACCAATGACTTATACTGTTTCAGGATTTAAGGCAGTAATTTCAAGCGGTGACTTCAGCTTTATGTGGCATAATGTAGGAATATTAGCGATTTTCATTGTGTTATTTATTGCAGGCACAATTACATTCTTCACAGGTATGCATAAAAAACGTTTTGCTGCTGCAGCTGTATCAGAGTAAAACACAAAAAACCAGCCGTTATATGTTAGCGGCTGGTTTTTCTTTGTTTATTTATAGCTCTAGGCGCCATCGGCTCGAGGTCACAAGCCAAACCGACAAGGAGGTTAAAGAACAACCTTCCATCCAGTTAGCCTTATGCTTGTCGCCGATAAGCGAGCCTCCACCGCTTTTCTATGTCTAGCTGCGGTAGCATAACATGAAGAAAAAAAGGAAATTGAGGAACTATTCAAGGATCTGTTAATTAGTTATAAATCATCTGAAGAAACAGTAATCAGTGATTATTCAATGAAGAACAAGACTATAAAGAATTAGAAGAAACAAAAGAATATTATAGAAAAGGATTAAAAGTTATTTTGAAAAGATTCTAGTAATTAAGGAGATGATTGGTTAAACCTTTTAATGTTATGATAAAGTAATTTTGGGGATAACTGCAAAAAAAAGAAAGCAATCGCAATGTTTTTACTTTCATTTGTAAATTTATGGACTTTTTAGAATTATACTACTATATTTTTTCAATTTCTTATATAATTTCTTATGTAGGTCTATATTTTTATTAAGGGGTTTCTTATAAGTAGTATTTATCAGGTTAATACTACTTATAAGAAAAAATGGGAGTAAAAAAATAGCCTCTTTTTGAAAAAATTACTGGAAAAATTCATGATAATGCCAGCTGGACTTTAACACGAATTTTAACAATCTAATGTTCAAATGGTAATTCTAGGGAGGTAATTTCATTATTGCTAGTTTCAGGATATGTAAGGTTAATAGTTACCAACAACCCTAGAGAAATAATTGAAATTAAGAACTTTTTCACGAGTTATTCAATACCTCCTTTTTACTAATTTGTTTCTATAAAGTTATAATACATCATTAATGATTTGTTTGGTCTTACGATTTTCTTTGAAATTTGAAATGAATCTACCTAATTTCGCCTTTTATTTCAAAATCCTATTACAATTTATGAATATAGGAATATTAAAAGATAAAAGCTAGGTAAGATTGTCAATGATTCTATTTAATCAAATAATAGGTTGGAGGAAAGTCCAATGTATGATAATAGGATTGGGTATGAATTGAAAAAATTACGGGAGAAAATGAGGATTACGCAATCACAATTATGTGAAGGAATTTGCCATCAATCAATGTTAAGTAAAATAGAAAAGGGTGAAACCTATCCATCGGCACCTATTCTGTATAAACTCTCTCAAAGGTTAAATGTAGATATGGAATATTTCTTTGTTGATGCAAATTTAAAAAACTTCGAGTACATTAAAGAGACTATTAATACAATACGAAAAGAAATCAGAAATAAAAATTATGAAACGGTTAAAGAACTTGTATTATTAGAAGAATCAAATCCTGATTTTCAAAATTTTGTAGAATTAAAACAGTTTCTATGGTGGCATAAGGGAATAGTTTTATATTACGTTGATAATAATCCTTCGCTAGCAATTAAGGAACTGGAGAATGCTTTGTTATTGAGTAGACCTATTTCCGAAATATATCATATGTATTCAGATAGAGAATTTGAAATAATAAATACTCTTGCTGTTATTTATTCAGAAATTAATGATCATGAAACTTCATTAAACTATTTCAAAAATGCTAGGAGTATTTTAAAAAATCAAGCTTTAAAAGATACAAAGATCTTGCTTAGAATTGATTATAATATGGCAAAAGTGTTATCAAGACTTAAAAGGTACTCGGAATCAATTAATTTATGCAATGAAGGAATTAATCAATGTATTGAAGATAGCTGTATGTATCTATACGGAGAATTAACTTATCAAATAGGTTATAACTATGAGTTAATGGGAGATCGCAAGAAAGCAAGAGAATTTTATCAGGATTCATTAGAGATATTCAAAGTAAGAGCAAATAACCATTTCAATGATTACATAAAAAGTAGGATTAAACAACTTTCGTAAAATATCCAAAAAGAAAGCACCGCACTTAGAGTTAATTCTCTATGTGTGCGTGCTTTTTTGTTTTTAGGAGAAGAAAATAAATGGACACTAACACCTAATAATGAAATAGGTAAAAACTAAGAATCATACGAAAGGAAAGAGGGGTAGCTAATGCCCTTGGGCAAACCCCTTCCGCTTTTCTATGTCTAGCTCCAGTCGCCATCGGCTCGAGGTCACAAGTCAAGCCGACAGGGAGGTTAAAGAACAACCTCTCTGCCGGCTCGTCTTGTGCTTGTCGCCGATAAGCAGGCGCCTTCCGCTTTTCATTCTATATATCCGAAACTCCCATACAATGATCACATTTGTTTCCATAGCATTCATGCTGTTCTTCGATTGGCTTCCCGCAGTCAACACATTGCTTTGCCGGTAAATTTCTAAAGAAATCTAAAATGTTTTGGATCATTTTTGAAAGCCCCCTATGATTTGTGTTTGTTTTGAATAATAAGTTTCTTTTATTGTATTATAACAGTTTGTTTGTGTCAATGACTGTCTTGATACAAATTGATGGATGTGAAAAAATAGGCTTATTCAGGTATATTAGTTATGACAAAATGTTTTTCATTCCCGTTATTAGGTGAAAATAACAAGGTAATAGATAGAAGGAGGAGAAATGATGAAATTTACTGTGATTGGCTGCTGGGGCGGGTATCCAAATGCAGATGAAGCGAGCTCGGGTTATTTACTTGAACATGAGGGATTTCATTTAATGATTGATTTCGGCAGCGGCGTTCTGGCGAAAATGCAAAGGGTTCTTCAGCCAGAGGAGATTAATGGGGTCATTCTTTCTCATTATCATCCGGATCATATTGCAGATATAGGTGTGCTGCAGCATGCCCGTCTTATTCAAGGCTTTTTAGGCAAGAAGACAGAATGCCTTCCTATTTATGGTCATGGGATGGATGAATATGAATTTTCAAAATTAACATATAAAGAGATTACTAAGGGGATTGCCTATCAATCAGATCAAACTTTAAATATTGGTCCATTTGCGATACAATTTTTACAGACGGATCATCCTGTTCCGTGCTTTGCGATGAGAATTGAGGCGGATGGAAAATCCCTCGTGTATACTGCGGATACATCATACAAAGAAGAATTCGTTCCTTTTTGCAATGGGGCGGATTTATTAGTGTGTGAATGTAATTTTTATAAGCATCAAAATGGCAAGAATGCTGGACATATGACAAGCTATGATGCAGGAACGTTAGCACAGAAAGCAAATGTCAAAAAACTTCTGCTAACTCATCTGCCGCATTACGGGAATATAGAGCAATTAAAGGAAGAAGCTGCGGATATGTACAGCGGGCCAATTGCGCTAGCTGCCTATCAATGGTCCGTTAAATTATAAGGAGTGAACCAACATGCTATTTATCGATAACAAAGGAATAACAGATCCAAGAATTAATTTAGCAATAGAAGAATACGCATTAAAAAATTTAGATATTAACGTAACCTATCTGCTTTTTTACATAAATGAGCCATCTATTATTATTGGTAAAAATCAAAATACAATCGAAGAGATTAATACAGAGTATGTAGAAGGCAATGGCATTCATGTTGTTCGCCGTTTATCAGGCGGTGGAGCCGTATATCATGATTTAGGAAACTTGAACTTCAGCTTCATTACAAAAGACGACGGAGAAAGCTTTCATAATTTCCGGAAGTTTACCGAGCCTGTTGTCGATGCATTGAGAAAGCTAGGCGTTAATGCTGAACTTAGCGGCAGGAATGATCTCACTGTTGAAGGCAGAAAAATTTCAGGGAATGCGCAATTCTCAACCAAGGGCAGAATGTTTAGCCATGGTACTCTTATGTTAGATTCCGAAATTGACAGTGTTGTTTCAGCATTAAAGGTGAAAAAGGATAAAATTGAATCGAAGGGAATTAAATCGATTCGCAGCCGTGTAGCAAACATTTCTGAGTTTTTAAAAGAGAAAATTACGATTGAAGAATTCCGTGCCTTATTGCTTGAAAATATTTTTGGCGGCAAGGATCAAATTGAGGAGTATATTCTTACAGATGAGGATTGGGAAAAAATTCACCAGTTATCGAAGGAAAGATACCAAAATTGGGATTGGAATTATGGGAAATCTCCTAAATTTAATTTGCAGCATTCCCATCGTTTCCCAGTTGGCGGCATTGATATTCGACTGGATGTGGATAAAGGCAAAGTGGAAAATTGCAAAATATACGGTGACTTTTTCGGTGTAGGTGATGTTAGCGATATCGAAAATAAACTAATTGGTGTTCGCTATGAAAAGGCAGAACTAGAAAAAGCACTTGAAGAAATTGATATTAAACATTATTTTGGTAATATTACAAAAGAAGATTTCCTACAATTAATATACTAAAATTCATGAGAGTGTTCCTGACGGGGAACGCTCTTTTTAATGAGCAAAAGAGAATAATAAAAAGTAAAAACTTTTTACTGCCGTTTATGCGTCTCTTATGTGTATACAAATTAATAGCAATAAAGGAGCCTTTTTGCGACATGGGAAAGAAAAGTAGATGTAATCATGATGAATTATTTACAAGCTTTATTAGGGAGAACAAAGAGAACTTTTATCGGCTAGCCTACAGCTATGTGAAAAATTCTGAAGATGCTTTAGATATCGTACAAGACTCGATCCATAAAGCGATCGTCTCAATGGATTCTCTTCAGGATATAAAGACGCTTAAAAGCTGGTTTTATAGAATAGTGGTCAATACCTCCTTAGATTTTCTCAGGAAACATAAACGCGTCAGTATTGTGGATGCGGAAACAATGGAATTTATTAGTTCAGGCAGTGAAGACCATTATGAAGATATTGATTTAGAGAGGGCTTTGGATCAATTAGCGCCTGAATATAAAAGTATTATTGTTTTACGCTTTTTCGAGGATTTGAAAATTGAAGAAGTCGCTGATGTTCTCAATGAAAATGTAAATACGATAAAAACACGATTGTATAAAGCCTTAAAGCTATTACGTGTTGAATTGAACGATGAAATCATTAAGGGGGCAAACTAGAATGGACAAAAAATTAGACCAGCTTAAAACGGAGTATAAAAATATACAAATACCTGATGAATTGAATTTCATTGTCGAGAGGGCATTATTAAAAGGAAAAAAGAAGAAAAAGAAAAACGGTTATAAGTGGATGGCTGGGACGGCTGCAGCTGCTGTTCTTTTTATCGGAGGTTTGAATATTAGCCCAGCAATGGCTAGCACTTTAGCAGATATGCCTGTTGTTGGGAGTATAGTAAAAGTATTAACTTTTACAGAATATAAAGTGGATAAAGAAAAATACCAAGCAGATATAAAAGTACCGGCAGTATCAGATTTAGAGAATGGAGATTTGGCTCAAAGTCTGAATGATAAATATTTAAAAGAGGGAAAAGAACTATATGATGAATTCATGGTTGAGATGAAGGATTTAGAGAAGAATGGCGGCGGCCATCTAGGTGTGGACAGCGGCTATGAGGTAAAAACAGATAACGATCAGATCTTATCAATCGGCAGATATGTTGTAAATACAGTTGCATCATCTTCAACGATCATGACATACGATACCATCGATAAGAAAAATCAAATCCTATTAAGCTTACCAATGTTATTTAAAGATGAAAGCTATGTGAATACAATTAGTGAAAATATAAAAGAACAAATGCGTGAACAAATGAAGGCGGATGAGAATATAATCTATTGGGTGTCTAATGCTGGATTAGAAGACGAAGAACTTTTCGAGCTTTTCGAAACCATTCATAAAGAGCAAAACTTCTATATTAATAATGATGGAAAATTAGTCATATCCTTTGATAAGTACGAGGTGGCTCCTGGATATATGGGAGTTGCTGAGTTTATCATTCCGACTGAAGTGATTTCGGATATATTAGTAAGCGATGAGTATATTCATTAATGAGAAAACCGAACGGTGGCATCCGTTCGGTTTTTTTATAACTTTATATTAATATAAAAATTTCCATTCTTAGAATCAAGAATAACTTGAATATTTGCATTAAAAACTTTTTTGCTTGAATACATAACTTTCTTTCAATATAATATATTTAGAAAATTATTTAAATAAAATGAATGATTATTCATTCATCAGAAGGGGGAAAGGGATATGAATTTAACTAAACAGCTCCATGAAACCGCAAGAACAAAGGGGAGCAAACCGGCTTATTATTTTATGGACCAATCAAGTACATATGCTGAATTAGACGGAGCAGTTACGAAATTTGCTTCTGGTCTAGAACAATTAGGAGTGAAAAAAGGGGATCATATTGCTTTATTGTTAGGAAATTCTCCACACTTTGTAATCGGTCTACATGGGGCGCTTCGTCTTGGGGCAACAGTTATACCAATCAACCCGATTTATACACCTGATGAAATTGGCTATATCGTTAATAATGGGGATGTAAAGGCAGTGGTAGCCCTTGATTTACTTCTTCCATTAGTTGAAAAAATGCATCCAGCTTTGCCGAAAGTAGAGAACTATATTATTTGTGAAACACCTCAAGGGAAGGAATCAGGCATTGATGTAACAGCTTTATCCGCATACTCTAAATTGAAATCGTTTTCACAAGTGTTGGCATCGGGTGATTTAAGCTTTACAGGACCAGAATTAGAAGATGATGAAGTGGCAATCATCCTTTATACTTCAGGCACAACAGGTAAGCCAAAGGGCGCCATGCTGACACATAAAAACCTTTACAGTAATGCGAAGGATGTTAGCGATTATCTTCATATGAATGAAAATGATCGTGTCGTGACAACCTTGCCCATGTTCCATGTATTTTGTTTAACTGTTGCCTTGAATGCCCCGCTTATGAATGGAGCAACGATTATTATCGATCCAAAATTCAGTCCAAAGGAAATGTTTAGGCTTGTGGAGATGTATAAGCCAACCGTATTTGCTGGTGTCCCAACGATGTATAATTTCCTTCTTCAATATGCGCAAAGCTACGGTGGAGACTTAAGCTCGCTCAGGCTTTGTATTTCTGGCGGATCAGCGATGCCAGTTGCCCTATTAAAGTACTTTGAACAGAAATTTAATGTGCTGGTATCTGAAGGATACGGTCTTTCTGAAGCATCCCCCGTTACATGCTTTAACCCCCTGGACAGACCAAGAAAGGCAGGCTCAATTGGTCAATCCATAGTGAATGTTGAGAATAAAGTCGTTAATGAGCTCGGGGATGAAGTTCCTGTTGGTGAGGTTGGGGAATTGATTGTCCGCGGTCCGAATGTGATGAAGGGTTATTACAAAATGCCTGAAGAATCTGCTGCAACCATTAAGGACGGCTGGCTTTATACAGGTGATTTGGCCCGAATGGATGAGGAAGGCTATTTTTATATTGTAGACCGGAAAAAAGAGTTAATCATCGTTGGCGGCTATAATGTGTATCCAAGGGAAGTGGAAGAAGTGCTTTATGACCATCCAGATGTTGTCGAGGCAGCGGTTATCGGTGTTCCTGATCCAAATCTTGGCGAAGCTGTACGATGCTATGTCGTTAAAAAGAATCCAAGCTTAACTGAAAATGAGCTGATGGACTATTGTACACAGCATTTGGCGAAATATAAACTTCCTTCTTCCATAGAATTTTTAGAGGAGCTTCCGAAAAATACAACTGGAAAAATTTTGCGAAGAGCGTTGAAAACTCAAGTTTTACAATAGGTTTTAACTGGTACAGGCATGGCATCAAAGGATCCTTGCCTGTTTTTTTCTGAATTTTGAAGGAAATTGCATCAATTTTCACGAATTGGAAGATGTAGCGAATAATAGGGAGTGGATCATTCTTGAGTTCAATCATTGTTGAATTGAAAAAGCATATTGCCGTCGTTGCGATTAATCGTCCGGATGCATTGAATGCTTTTAATTATGAAACTTTATCCGAGCTTCAGGGTTCAGTTGAGAAATTACGTACGAATCCCGAGGTCCATGTCGTCATTTTTACAGGATCAGGTGAAAAGGCATTCAGTGTAGGTGCTGATTTGAAGGAGCGCAAAACGTTATCAGATGTGGAAGTACGCCGAAATTTATATAAGATTGGAGAGGTGTTTTCACTGATTGACCAGCTCCCTCAACCAACGATTGCTGCGATAAATGGGTTCGCATTCGGTGGAGGGATGGAACTAGCATTATCTTGTGATTTCCGGATTGCTGTTTCAAGTGCCAAGATGGGACTGACAGAAACGAGCTTAGCGATCATTCCTGGGGCAGGGGGAACCCAAAGACTGCCGCGCTTAATCGGTCAAGCAAAGGCACTTGAATTAATTTTAACAGCTAAACGTTTAAGTGCTGAAGAAGCGTTGAATTACGGATTAGTAACAAAGGTAGTCAATGCGGAAAACCTATTCAATACATGCTTCGAGCTTGCTGAACAAATGTTAGCTAACGGTCCGTTAGCTCTTCAGCAAGCTAAGTTTGCAGTCAAACAAGGGATGAATGTAGACTTGCAGACAGGCTTACAAATAGAAAGAAAAGCCTATGAAGTTATTATTCCGACAGAAGATCGAATTGAGGCACTTCAAGCCTTTTCAGAAAAAAGAAAGCCAGAATTTAAAGGAAAATAAGGAAACAGCAGCTTTAAAAAGAAAGAACATGGCAATATGGGCCATGTTCTTTTTTATCGTTATTTTTAAAGATTTTTTGAAAATAGTAAAAAGTACTTGAATTTCTATCTTTAGTAGATTTATAATTTAGTGAATAAAAGCACAAAAGCGTTTAAGTGCAAAAGGGGTGTAAGTAATGTTTAAACAATTAAAAATACTAGCTGTAGCTAGTTTAGTAGGTGTCACGTTATTGAGCGGATGTGGCAGTGAAAGTACGGAAGGAAATGCTGCAGAGGGTGAAAAGGGAAAAACCTACAAGATTGGCTTAACACAATTTGCTGAACACCCATCCCTTGATGCGGCAACAGAAGGATTTAAAAAAGCTTTGGAGGATGAAGGGTTTAAAGAGGGAGAGAATGTTGAATTCGATTTCCAAAATGCGCAGGGAGATATGAATAACACACAGACGATTGCGAATAATTTTGTTGGTGACAAGGTTGATTTAATCTTTGCAAATGCAACACCGAGTGCTGTTAGTGTTCTAAATGCAACGAAGGATATTCCGATTCTGTTCACTTCTGTAACAGATCCAATTGGTGCCGGTTTAGTAGAAGCCTTAGATAAACCAGGAAACAATATTACAGGAACAACAGACAACCATCCAGATGGAACAGCTAAAACAATACAGTTTATTGTTGAAGAAGCAGGAGCAAAAAATATCGGTGTAATCTCTAATGCAGGGGAGCAAAACTCTGAGGTACAGGTGGATCAAGTGAAAAAACTTGCTGAGGAAAAAGGTGCAACTGTCGTCGAAGCATCAGTGTCAACTTCTGCTGAGGTAAAACAGGCTGCCGAGTCCTTAGTCGGACGTGTCAATGCTATCTATGTACCGACAGATAATACAGTTGTATCAGCGTTAGAATCTGTTATTTCAGTCGCAAATAGTGAAAAAATCCCATTATTTGTTGGGGAATTAGACTCAATGGAACGTGGTGCGATTGCTGCGAGCGGATTTAGCTACTATGATCTTGGCTATCAAACAGGAAAAATGGCTGTCGAAATCTTAAAAGGCAATAAAAAGGTATCCGAAATACCGGTTGAGCTGCCTAGAAGTTTAAAGCTAGTTATTAATAAAAAAGCTGCTAAAGCACAAGGACTTGAAGTAAAACAAGAGTGGGCAGAAATTGCAGAATTTTTCGAAGGTAAACAGTAGAAATATTTACACTTCAGTCAGAGGGGATGAGAACAATGCCAACAGCTATTTTTGGTTCGATAGAAGCAGGTGCCATCTATGCATTAATGGCATTAGGCGTCTATCTATCATTCAGAATACTTGATTTCCCTGATCTTACAGTAGATGGAAGCTTTGTAACAGGTGCGGCTGTGTCAGCTGTCCTTATTGTCGGAGGGACAGACCCATTTGCTGCGACGTTGATAGCCGTAATTGCAGGATTTGCAGCTGGCTGTATCACAGGGCTTCTCCATACGAAGGGTAAAATTAACCCGCTTCTATCAGGAATTCTTATGATGATTGCCTTGTATTCGATTAATTTACGAATAATGGGAAAATCAAATGTCCCTCTACTTGCTGAAGAGACAGTAATGACAAAGTTAACTGCCTTTTGGCAAAGTCTTGGTTTGGACGAGGCACTGCAAGCGTTATTATCAGTGACTGGCTTTGTTCCGAACACATGGGGCATTCTTATCTTAATGCTAATCCTAGCATTTATAGTTAAAGTGATTATCGATCTATTTTTAACAACAGATATCGGTCTTGCGATTCGGGCAACTGGAAATAACGAAACAATGATTCGCAGCTTCTCGGCAGATACAGATTTACTGAAGATTATGGGTCTTGGACTTTCCAATGCACTTGTCGCATTCTCAGGTGCATTGGTTGCGCAATATAACGGGTTCAGTGATGTTGGGATGGGAATCGGTATGATTGTGATTGGTCTTGCTTCAGTCATTATTGGTGAAGCGATTTTCGGTGCAAAAACAATCGTTAGGGCAACATTGGCTGTCATTGGCGGTGCCATTCTATATCGAATTATTGTTACAGCTGCACTTCGAGTTGAATTTCTTGAAGCAGGAGATATGAAGCTTATTACTGCGTTAATTGTTGTGTTTGCCTTAGTAATCCCTAAAATTCTTGAAAAGCAAAGGGAAAGACAACGAAAAAAGCGCAGGGTAGTCCAAAAGGCTTATGAGGGTGGTGAACAGCTTGCTGCAATTAAAACAGATTCATAAAGTCTTTAATGAAGGTACACCTGATGAGAAAATGGCTTTAAAAAATATGGAACTGCATTTAAAGCCTGGTGATTTCATGACCGTAATTGGCAGTAATGGTGCAGGGAAGTCAACACTTATGAATCTAATTTCCGGAAAAATGATTCCGGATTTAGGGGAAGTCATCATCGACGGGAAGGATGTCACGATGGTAAAGGAGCATAAACGGTCTAGATTAATTGGACGTGTCTTTCAGGATCCGATGGCTGGAACTGCTCCAGCGATGACGATCGAAGAAAATCTCGCTATTGCCTTTTCCCGGACAGCTTCACGCGGATTGAAAAAAGGCGTGACCAAAACAAGAAGAACCTTTTTTCAGGAAAAGCTGGAATTCCTTCATCTCGGTTTGGAAAATCGCCTGCAGGCTAAGGTTGGTTTATTATCAGGAGGAGAAAGACAAGCGCTATCCTTATTAATGGCAACGTTCACTGAACCGAAAATTCTCCTTCTTGATGAACACACAGCAGCCCTTGATCCTGCTCGTGCAGAACTGATTACCGCTCTAACGAAAGAAATTGTGAAAACCTATCAGCTTACCACCTTGATGGTGACTCATAATATGCAGCAGGCATTGGATCTTGGCAATCGCTTGATCATGATGGATAAAGGACAGTTAATTTTTCAGGCAAATGAAGAACAGAAACAATGCTTAACAGTTGAAAAGCTATTAGAAGAATTTCAACGGATTCGTGGAGAGAAGATGAGCACTGATAAGGCGGTACTCATATAAAAAAGTGCAAATGCTTGATAAAATGTTAAACTTGCTCAATAAAATATAAGAAATGCTAGATAAAACAAGAAATGTGTTAGATAAATCGTAAAAAATGCTAGATAAGTTCCGCTAGTAAATGGTTCAACTAAAAAAGGCATATCACGCCATTCGTGATATGCCTTTCAATTATGGATAATACATGACTACCTGAAGTCTGATAACCTCTGTTACGCTATTTTTATACGTATGAGCCTTATTTGCTAAGAAGCGAAGCGAGTTCCCTTGCGCGATTTGAATATACTGTTCACCGATTAGCATTTCGAGTGTGCCACTCATCACGGTCACGTACTCTTCCACGCCTTCATTATGCTTATCGGCTGTATGCTGACAGCCAGGCTCAATTTCTACAATGAATATTTCAAACTTTTTTCGCGGATCAAATGGAAAAGTGGGATATACCCGATAATTTCCATTACATTCGATAATTGGTGAAATAGACTGTAAATCAACATGAAGAACTTCTGAAGGCTGTTCACTAATTAAGGAAGAAAAAGAGACTTGAAGTCCTGTAGCAATTTTCCATAATGTTGTGACGGTTGGATTGGATTCTCCGCGCTCTATTTGGCCGAGCATGGCCTTGCTGACGCCAGTAATATCTGCAGCAGTATCCAAACTGTACCCTCTTGATTTACGAATATTCTTTAGGTTGACTCCGATATTTTTTTGAATATTTTCCATTATTTCCTCCGGAACGGTTGTTTATTATAACGCACATATGTATACTATAATTATTCAAATGTCTTTTATACTATCCATTATAGCTATTATAGTATATTTTTAAAACTAATTATTTGAAATTTCAGATGGAAAAGGCGGTGACTTCATGGCGGAACTAGCAGTAAATAGGTCTGCATCAGAATTTAGGAAAGGGTTACAAGCAGGAATTAGCATTGCTATTGGCTATGCTCCGATAGCATTGACATTTGGGCTGTTAGCTAAAACAACTGGCCTTTCTATTGGAGAAACAGTACTCATGAGCTTGGTCGTTTTTGCCGGTGCCTCACAATATATCTCGTTAAGCTTACTATCGCTCGGAACGGGGATATTTGAAATCATTTTAACTACATTTATTGTAAATATTCGACATTTCCTGATGTCAACGGCATTAAATGAAAAAAGTGAAGAGGATCATTTCGTTAATAAGGCTATCTATTCTTTTGGGATAACAGATGAAACTTTTTCTGTTGCGGCGATGAAGGAAGGAACAGTTACAACCGGGTATATGTTTGGGCTGAATCTCATTTCATATGTGAGCTGGGTCGTTTGCTCGGGAATTGGCTTCTTAATTGGCGCTAGTTTGCCGCAAACACTGCAGGAGAGTATGTCAGTTGCCCTCTATGCGATGTTTATCGGTTTACTCGTTCCATCCATGAAAAGAAGCATCAAGGTCGTGTACCTAGCTGCTCTCGCTGCTTGCTTTAATACAATTTTTACGTTAACCAATGCCTTATCATCTGGATGGGCCATTGTTGCTGCTACATTGCTATCTGCTGTAATGGTTGAGTTTATTGAAGGAGTAAAGAAGAAGCAAAGGGGGGAAGGGCATGAGTAGTGAAATCGTTTGGATGATTCTTGGAATGGGCGCGGTTACCTATATCCCAAGAATGCTTCCGTTTGTCCTTTTTAAAGGGAAGGAACTGCCCCCTTTTCTTCAAGGTGTATTAAAGAATGTACCATCTGCTACATTAGGTGCCCTTATTTTTCCTGGAGTATTATTCATCCAAGAAGATATTTGGTTTGGAATACTTGGTGCTGCTGCCGCTTTTCTTGTTGCTTATCTAGGTGCGAATGTGATTGTCGTCGTACTGGGGGCAATAGCTGTATTATCTGTCTACTCATTTATTATGTAATGCAAAGGCCGGTTTTCGCGAAAACCGGTTTTGCTATGTAAAAATCGTACAAACTATAAAGTGAGCGATAGATTTCGGTAGACAAGTAGTTCTAAATATGATTTTTTATACTAAACTAAATATGGAAAGGCTGTACAAATTGGGGGGAGTGGAATGGCGAGAAAAATTGGCTTTTACGGGATTCTAGCTTATGTCATATATGGGCTATTTTTTTATTGGTATTTATTTCATTTTGCAGATACAAGTCTGCAGTTTGAGTATGAAGGCACAAGGGCCGATCCTGCTACCTTTTTAAACGGAAGAGAGCTTATGCTAAGTGAGGAATATTCAAAAATAAGAAATTTATTATTTTTCCTTTCGACGCCTTTTGAATGGTTATTTTACTTATTTGTCCTGCTGCTTGGACTGGGGAATGCCTTTAAAAAGTGGGCAGGGCAGTCTACTAAATTGAAGTTTGTTCAGTCTGCTATTTATCTCTTCTGGCTTTCGCTCTTTGCGTTTGCTGCGACAGCTCCGTTAAGTTACATTAGCTATTCTCTTTCGAAAAGCTATAATATTTCAACGCAAAGCTTTAGCAGCTGGATGAAGGATGAGCTTATTGATTTCTGGATTAACTTTGGGATGATGATCATTATTGTTGGCGTTCTTTACTGGCTCATTAATAAAAGCCGGAAAAGATGGTGGCTCTATGCCTGGCTGCTGTCTGTCCCCTTTACATTGTTCATGATGTTTCTTCAGCCCGTTGTTATCGACCCGCTTTACAATGATTTTTATCCATTGAAAAACAAAGAGCTTGAAGCAAAAATTTTAGAATTGGCCGCTAAAGCGAACATTCCTGCTGAACATGTATTTGAAGTGAATATGGCGGAAAAGACGAATTCCCTTAATGCATATGTAAATGGAATTGGTTCTAATTCGAGAATTGTTCTTTGGGATACAACGTTAAACCGATTGAATGATGATCAAATTTTATTTATTATGGCGCATGAAATGGCTCATTATGTTGAAAAACATATTTACTTCGGAATTGCCGGTTATTTGCTGCTATCACTCGTTGGGCTTTATTTAACTGCAAGGATCATGGAATATGTAATTGGCAGATGGGGGAAAGTGCTTAAGATTCCAGCGGTAAATGACATTCGTTCTCTTCCGTTGTTTCTAATGATTCTTTCCATGCTATTATTTATTTCAAGCCCATTGTCCAATTTCGTCTCCCGATATCAGGAATCACGTGCAGATAAATATGCAATCGAAATGACGAAGAATACAGATGCAGCGATCGGTACATTTCAAGAATTGACCCGAGCAGGATTAAGTCAAGTGAACCCGCCGCTGCTCGTGAAAATTTTCCGTTATGGACACCCAACGATGCTCGAACGCATCTCGATGCTTGAGGAATATGAAATCAATCATAAAGTAAAGGAAAACGAGTAGGCCGCTTGCTGCTGCTCGTTTTTTTGCTTACAGCGTACTTGAAAAAAACAAATCCCCCGTCGTAATTGACGGGGGATGAATCGATAGCAGCTAATTACCGAAACGTCTAGTAAGTTCCTGATATTGTTTAGATAGATGATTAAATGCTCGTTTATTATTTGTATCAATGGCTTCATCGATTTTTTCCATCAGCTTTGCTTTTTCTTTCTTGAGTAAAATTTCTGAAAGCAGCATATCAATGTAGAGATCTAATACAAAAGACTCTTTTAGGTGCTTCTTCTTCATGGCGCTTTTTTTCATCAGCTCTGTGTATGATTTTTCATTCATGAAAATCACCTCAATGCTTTTTACTATTATATGGAGTTACTTCGATTTATTCAACTTGATTTTGAATTTTTTGAAAATATTTTTATGGAGAATTTGAACAAATTAGTAACATTTAGAAAAAAATGAATTATTTTACTGTAAACCTGATATGATGGAGGCGAAACATTATATAGGGGAGTTGAAGAAATGAATGGCCAAGAAATATCCTCTTTAATTGATGAATATGAAATTAACCCGAATACGATGGTTGTCATGCCACTGGCATACGGTTCAAAAATTTATTCGCAAATTTGGGAGCTAGAGGATGAGTTTATATCACCATTTAAACCAATTGATATTATTAAAAAGAGCTGTACATTTTTTGGTTCTAGCTATGAAGGTCGCAAAGAAGGAACCCGTCAATTAACTGGAATTACCCACAAAGCACCAATTACTATTGACCCCACAAACTTCATTTATTTTTTTCCAACTACTTCAGCGAGCAACTCACAATGCATATGGATTTCATCGGAGCATATTCTTTCTTACCACCGTTTCGATAGAGGCAATACGGAGGTGAAATTCAAAAATAAACAGTCAAAAATTATCCCGGTATCCTTCAATTCCTTCAATAATCAGGTTTTAAGAACCGCTCTTTTAAGAACAACGCTAATCAGCAGAATTGAGGAATCAGAACGGAAAGCACTGTATTTTTTTAATGGGAAAAGAAGTATAAGTGCATTAGAAAGGGCAAGCAATTATCGGATTAGAGGTTTTAAGGGCTGAGGCGGCCTAATTTTTTGTGCTCTTCCTTCACCTTTAGTTTTTCGGGCTCTTTGTGTAGTTGCTTATATGCCGTTTATATAAATAATAATCCATCAGCTCTTGTACTTTGTTGCGAATACGTGGGTTGAAGTAATTGTGCTGTTCTTCATAACCTTTATAAAGAAATAGGAACATCGTGAAAGCTTCATCCCGCTTTAGCTGCTGTACCTTAAGCTTATTTTTACTCATATAAAGTTTGACTGCGGACAATTCTTTTTGAATGACCTTCATTGTTTCCTCAACTAAATTTAAATAAGGCTGTGGGAGTTTGAAAGAGCTTTTATTTATGACAGTCAGATCACGATTTAAAATCGTCAGCACCATTGGTAAATAAATAGCCTGCTCCAGTATGTTGCGATCTTCCTCAGGAATTCTTGTCATATTCCCTTCCTCCTTCATAAATTCAAAAACAAAACAAGAACACTTGTTCTAATTTTACAGATAATCTATTCCGATTGCAAGAGGCATTCTTTGTCGGATTTACCAATACTTTAAATGAAAATAAAAGAGAAGCAGGGAAATTAATTCTATTGTCGAAATAAAAAAGAACATGTATAAGGAGGGTGTTGTAAAATGACAGAAAAACGGACCATACAAGCGGAAGATCTTTACCAATTAAAATCAGTAGCAGATCCCCAGCTGGCTAGCAACGGAAGGGATTGTGTATTTATTGAAACAGTGATGCTGGAAGAAGAGAATAAATACTCTTCACATTTATATTATATAAATGTAAGCGAAAAAAATAAGCCAGTTCAATGGACATTTGGTGAAGCTCGAAACCACTCACCTAGATGGTCTCCAGATGGGCAGAGGGTAGCGTTTGTATCAGATCGAAGCCAGAAGGGTCAAATTTATGTCTTAGATGTAAAAGGGGGGGAAGCCCGGCAATTAACCACATGCCCAAATGGTGCATCAAACCCTGTATGGTCGCCTGATGGGACAAAAATTGCCTTTAATGTGGCATTGAAAAATGGTGAATCTTTATCATCATCTAATAAAAGTGAAGAAAAGAAAGATAAAAGGCCTGTTCCTCTTGAAGTAGATAAAATGAAATATAAATCAGATGCTAATGGATTTTGGGAAGGAAACTACACTCAGGTCGCATTCGTAGATATTCAAACAGAGGAAACGGGTCTGCTCACCTCAGGCGAACACGACTATCAGCTGCAATCATGGTCGCCTGACGGAAAATATGTGACGGTTACCGCTGATTTAAGTGAGGAAAAGGATCAGTCCTTCTTGAGTGATGTCTACCTCATCAATGCAGAAACAAAAGAAGCTAGAAAGCTGACAGAAAGTACAGGATACTTCGGGAGTGCAACATGGTCTCCTAATGGCAAATACATTGGGATGTTAGGACATGAAAGGGAATATAAAAATGCGACACTCTCAAAAATTTGGATTTATGACATGGAAGCTGAAAAGCTTGATTGCTTAACAAAGGATTCTGATTTGCTAATTGGTGATTATGCTATTGGTGATTTCCAGCAGGGGGCAGTCACGCTAGGCATTCTGTGGGGAGAGGATAATCACAGCTTCTATTTCTTAGCTACAGATCATGGCAATACGGTTGTTTATTATGGAACATTAGAAGGAGAGCTATACCCGGCTTTGCTCGATGCTCAGCATGTATATGGTCTCTCCACTGGCGGAAAAGTTGATCGGGCGGTCGTAGCCTTAAGCAAGCCTTCGCACCCGGGAGATCTATTTGTCCTGCATGTGACATCAGGTGAATTAGAGCAGCTGACAAACGTTAATGAAGCATTTTTACAGGAGACAGTGCTTGCTAATGCAGAGCCGATTGAATTTACATCTTCGGATCAGTGGGACTTGCACGGCTGGATCATGAAACCAGTTCATTTCAAAGAAGGGGACAAGGTTCCGTTAATTCTTGAAATTCACGGTGGCCCACATGCAATGTATGCGAATACGTACTTTCACGAGTTTCAATGTCTAGCCGCTCAAGGATATGCTGTATT
The DNA here is from genome assembly GCF_001420595.1 of Cytobacillus solani. Taxonomy (GTDB): domain Bacteria; phylum Bacillota; class Bacilli; order Bacillales; family Cytobacillaceae; genus Cytobacillus; species Cytobacillus solani. The sequence goes on from NZ_LJIX01000006.1 coordinate 1,372,767, forward strand.
GTATATAAACCCAAGGGGAAGCCATGGGTATGGCCAGCAGTTTGTTGATGCAGTACGAGGGGATTATGGCGGAAAAGACTACGAGGATCTTATGGATGCGGTGGACTATGCGATAGCAAATTTTGATTTTATTGATGAAAATCGCTTAGGCGTAACAGGCGGCAGCTATGGCGGCTTTATGACAAACTGGATTATTGGACATACGAACCGCTTTAAGGCTGCCGTGACTCAGCGTTCCATTTCGAACTGGATTAGCTTTTATGGTGTAAGTGATATTGGCTATTATTTTACTGATTGGCAAATTAAGAGTGGCTTGAATGATATTGAAACACTATGGAAGCATTCACCGCTTGCCTATGTGGATAAGATGGAAACACCGCTCCTTATCCTTCATAGTGAAAAGGATTACCGCTGTCCGATTGAACAGGCAGAACAGTTATTTATTGCCTTAAAAGACCGGAAGAAAGCAGCTAAATTAATCCGTTTTCCTGAAGCAAATCATGAACTTTCAAGAAGTGGAAAACCCAATCTGCGAATCAGCCGTTTAAATTACATTGCTGGCTGGTTTAATGAATATTTGAACTAGAAATAATACCGCAAGCCTTTAATAGGTTTGCGGTATTATTTCTGTCTAGCTTCAGCGCCTACCCCCTCGAGGTCACAAGACAAGCCCCCCAGAAAGGTAAAGAACAACCTTTCCGTGAGGCTTGTCTTGTGCTTGTCGGGGGTGAGCAAGGTGCTTCCGCATTTCTTTTATTTCTTCAATTGCAATTATTGGATATTTATGGCGATAATGAGGTATACAAGAAATACCAGTAAACAAAAAGAAACTTTTTTACTAAATAAGTAGTCATATATTGTTGAAGGTTATAAACTGAAAAAAACAGGAAGGAATTTTTAATATGAGAGATAAAAGATATCAACATAAAAAATCGAAAAGGAAGAAATGGAAGACATTCGTCCTTATTCTATTTCTATTATTTGCAGGGACCCTAGCCTATTCGTATTATCAGTTTAAACAAGGAGTCTCACAATCAAAAGATAAAGTAGACACTCAAGCAATAGAATATGAATTTAACGGTGATAAAGATCCGTATGGAGGGACAAGTATTCTTCTCTTAGGAAGTGACGATCCCGGAAAAGGAAATTCAAGAGCAGATACAATTATGGTTGCCCAATATCATCCGGATAGAGGGACATATAAAATACTATCTATTATGAGGGACACATATGTTGACATTCCTGGTCATGGCAAAGATAAGATTAATGCAGCCTTTGCTTTAGGCGGGCCTGAGCTATTAAGGCAAACGATCAAAGAGAATTTTGATATTGACCTTCAATACTATTCCATTATCGACTTTGAGGGATTCATACATCTTATAGATGAGGCATTTCCTAAAGGGGTAGAAATTGAAGTTGAGAAGGCCATGTCAGCTAAAATCGGGGTGCAGCTTGAGCCTGGATTACAAAGGCTTGATGGGAAGCATCTTCTTGGCTATGTCCGTTTTCGTCATGATGCCATTGGTGATTTCGGCAGGGTTGAACGCCAGCAAAAGACAATGCAAGCTTTGGCTGATCAATTGATGAGTTTTCAAACAGTGGCGAAGCTCCCTAAATTAGTAGGTGTGATGACGCCGTTTGTCAATACGAATATGGCTACAAAGGATATTCTATATATTGGTAAAGAATTTATTTCTGCGAAGAATCGTGACATTGAAACAATGCGGATTCCGGTAGATGGATCCTATCAAGATAAGAGAATAAGCGGGGTCGGTTCTGTGTTGGCAGTAGACTTTGAAGAAAATAAACAAGCAATTCGTGAATTTTTCACTAAATAAAATTCTTTTTCAGAAATTAGGTGTACAATAAGAGGACAAGAGGTAAGCCAAGATATTAGAAATATAACTTTAAATATTGTCTAGCTCTATTCAAGGAGATTCTACATGGATTACGAATTATTTAAAGATTTGTTTACACTTGAAAATATTATGGATTTAATCGAAAAATATCGTTCTTTTGGTCCGTTGCCAGGGCTCTTGCTTCCAATGCTTGAAGCATTTTTGCCTTTTCTTCCACTCTTTATATTTGTCATGGCAAATGCAAATGCGTTTGGATTGTGGTTCGGATTTTTATTATCATGGATAGGTTCAACGGTCGGTGCCTTTCTAGTCTTTCTGCTCGTTCGGAAATATGGGCAGAAAAGAATACTGCGGTTTCTTAAAAAGAGCCCAAAGGTGCAAAAGCTCATGGCATGGGTAGAGAGACATGGGTTCGGTCCATTATTTATCCTATTATGCTTTCCTTTTACTCCTTCTGCCGTTGTAAATATTGTAGCTGGTTTATCAAAAATTAGTATTGCCCAGTATATGCTAGCTGTATTAACAGGAAAAATGGTGATGATTTTTACGATGAGCTTCGTAGGTTATGATATTAAGTCATTAATTACACAGCCCGTTCGGACTGCTATCGTAGGAGTAATTATATTCATTCTTTGGTATGTTGGAAAAAGGATAGAAATAAAAATGAATATAAGTACAAAAAAACGACGGAATTATGAGAAATAAAAAGGTTGGTGAATGCAAACGTGAAAGAGTCAGTGAAAAAAGAAGGCATTGAATGGGTCAAGGCATTTGGGATTGGATTAATTATATTTGTATTTATTCGTACATTTTTCATTTCCAATTATGTTGTAGAAGGGAAATCGATGGAGCCGACACTTGAAAATGGAAATAAGCTTATTGTTAATAAAATCAGCTATCAAATTGGAGAATTGAATCGCTTTGATGTGATCGTTTTTCATCATAATAAGGAAGAGGATTTTGTGAAAAGAATTATTGGGCTTCCTGGCGATAAGGTCGAGTATCGTAATGATGAACTTTACATCAATGGAGAGAAGATAGAGGAACCTTACCTTGAAAAGCAGCGGGAAGAAGCGTTCGGAAGCAAATTAACGGGTGATTTTACATTGCCTGAGTTGTGGGGCGAGGAGACAGTGCCTGAGGGAAAGCTTTTTGTACTTGGCGATAACCGGCTTGAAAGCTGGGATGGCCGCCACTTTGGCTTCATCTCAATGGATCAAGTGGTAGGGAAGGTAAATTTAAGATATTGGCCAATTGATGAAATGGATATTTCTTTCTAAAAAACAGAAAAGGGCTCAATTTGAGCCCTTTTTCAATTTAAGAATAAGAAAGAATAACATTTTTCAAATTTGGGAACTGTCTAGCTCCAGCGCCTATCGCCTATCAAACTTCAGGTCTCCTCCTTACGATAAGTCAACATCGGTTCGCTCACGCTCACCGTGTTTCCTTTATCGAAAGGAAGAGCCCCTCCAGTTTGTACGGCGATGATCAAGGCACTTGCGCTTTTCTTAGTAGAACCTATTTCCATTGTTTTAACAAGAGACCAAACAAAAAAAGACGATCCTTCTATGATAAAATAGTAAATAAATGATAGTCCGAATTGTGGGAGAGGAAGAGAGGTAAAACTATGTCCGTTCGCTTAATAATTGGACGCTCAGGCAGCGGGAAAACAGAATTCTGCTTGAATGAAATTCGTGATGAATTGAGAATAGCACCTGAGGGTGACCCAATCATATATTTAGTTCCTGAACAAATGACATTTCAATCTGAATATAAATTAATTACAACACCTGACTTAGGCGGGATGATTAGGAGCCAGGTATATTCTTTTACCCGGCTGGCTTGGCGAATTCTTCAAGACACGGGTGGAATGAATCGATATCACTTAAATAGCGTTGGGATCAGCATGCTGATTCGAAAAATAATTGAAGAGAAAAAAGATGAACTAAGGTTATTCCAGCGTGCAGCCGATAAAAATGGCTTTGTTCAGCAAATGGAACAAATGATGACAGAGTTTAAGCGCTATTGTATTCAGCCAGAAGAGCTTGCCGAGAAACAGGCGCAATTATCCTCTGGAGGGAAAACGAATAAGGCACTTCAAGATAAGTTGCATGATCTTGAGTTAATCTATCAATCATTCGAAGATTCTCTTTTTGGTAAATACGTAGATTCAGAGGATTATTTCCGTTTATTCATAGAGAAAGCAGCTGACTCCGATTATTTGAAAAAGGCAGTCGTGTATATTGATGGGTTCCATAGCTTCACCCCACAGGAATATTTGATCATAGAGCAGTTAATGAAGCTTTGTAAAAAGGTAACGATATCTCTTACTCTTGATCAGCCTTTTACACATACTCCTCCACATGAACTTCATCTATTTCGCATGTCAGGAGAAAACTGTCAGACACTATATGAAATGGCGGTCCGAAATGGCCTTGAAATAAAAGAAACGTTTCTAACAGAGCCGAAAAGATGGGTAGACACCTCTTTGGCACATCTTGAAGCGAATTTTGATACTCGCCCTGCAGTTAGCTATAAGAGAGAAGCGGCAATTCATATTGGACAGGCAGTGAATAGAAGAGCAGAAATAGAAGGCGTGGCAAGACATATTAATCAGTTGGTTCGTACAAAAGGCTATCGGTATAGAGATATGGCCATTCTTACAAGGAATGTACAAGATTATAATGACATGATTGAAACGATCTTTACTGATTATGAAATTCCCTTTTTCATTGACCAAAAGAGGACGATGCTCAATCATCCACTGGTAGAATTTATTCGTTCAAGTCTTGAGATTATTAATGGGAATTGGCGATACGAGCCGATTTTCAGAGCAGTAAAGACGGAGTTATTGTTTCCAGTTAAATTAGAAGCAAGTGTGTTGCGTGAACAAATGGATCGACTTGAAAATTACGTTCTTGCCTATGGAATCCAAGGGGATCGATGGACGAGGAAAAATAGATGGAGCTACCGCAGGATTAGAGGGCTGGAATTTGAAGCCATCGCGCAGACGGATAGTGAAAAGAAAACGGAGCAGGAGCTCAATGATTTTCGGGAAATGATTACGTCGCCCTTATTGAGACTCACGCGGCGTTTGAAGAAGGCAGAAACGGGACGGCAATATTGTGAAGCGCTTTACTTGCTTCTGGAAGAGTTAGATGTTCCTGCTAAATTAGAAGCATGGCAAGGATATGAGGAAGAGCGCGGGAACCTCATTAAAGCTAGAGAACATGGACAGGCATGGAATGCGATTATGGAGCTTCTTGATCAATATGTAGAAATGATTGGAGAGGAAACTGTAACGACTAAGAGGTTTGCAGAAGTACTTGATGCCGGGATGGAATCCATGCGCTTCACCTTAGTTCCTCCTGCTATGGACCAAGTAATGGTTGCAGATTTAGAAAGGTCGCGGCTTTCAAATATAAAGGCTGCATTTGTTATTGGTCTGAATGAAGGTGTCCTTCCTGCAAAATTTTCGGAGGAAGGTGTATTTGCTGATGAGGACAGGGAACAGCTTCTGTCAATCGGTCTGAAAATTGCTTACGGAAGCCGAACGAAGCTGCTTGATGAAGAATTTCTTGCCTATAAAGCATTTGTGACACCGTCAGAATCGCTTTACATCAGCTATCCGCTTGCTAATGAAGAAGGGAAAGCGTTGATTCCATCTTCTTATATTAAGCGAATGAGCGATATTTTTCCAAATGTAAACCAGCATTTTTATATGGCAGATCCAGCTGAACTTCCGGAGCTGGAGCAGCTGCATTACGCTTCAAATAAAAATACTGCACTATCTTATTTAACATCTCAATTGCAGCTGAAAAAGCAAAATTATCCAATCTATGATTTTTGGTGGGATATTTATAATTATTATTTGGAAAATGATAGCTTGCGAAGACCTGCTCTTAAGGTCCTTTCCAGCTTGAATTATGAGAATCGGACAAGCCGGCTGGATGAAAAAATCAGCATGGATTTATATGGGGATCACATTCAGGCAAGTGTATCCAGAATGGAGCTTTTTTCTAGCTGTCCATTCTCGCACTATGTTCAGCATGGGCTGAAGTTAAGGGAGCGTCAGGTTTTCCGTCTAGAAGCGCCTGATATTGGCGATTTATTCCATGCAGCCTTAAAATATATTGCCGAAACGGTAATAAAAGATAATCAATCATGGACGGATATAACAAGAGAACAATGTGAAATTCTAGCAAAAGAAGCAGTCGAAATGCTGGCGCCAAAATTGCAGAATGAAATATTGCTAAGCTCAAACCGCCATTTTTATATAAAAAGAAAACTAGAGCAAATTATAAGCAGAGCCTCATTTATTCTGAGTGAGCACGCTAGATCAAGCGGATTTTCTCCCATTGGTCTGGAGCTTGGATTTGGTCCGAAGGGGGATCTTCCATCGCTTGCCTTCCCGCTGAAAAATGGAACGAAGATGGAGCTTGTAGGCAGGATTGACCGTGTCGATAAGGCACAGGATGATCATGGTGTATTCTTGCGAGTCATTGATTATAAATCCAGTTCAAAGGATTTAAATATAAATGAAGTTTACTATGGAATTTCTCTCCAAATGCTTACGTATTTGGATATTATCATTGCTCATTCTAAAGAACTGATCGGTGTAGAGGCGGATCCAGCCGGTGTCTTGTATTTTCATGTTCATAATCCGATGATCAGCACATCAAAAATGCTGACACTTGAGGATATTGAACAGGAAATTTTTAAAAAGTTTAAAATGAATGGGCTCTTGCTTGGCGATGAGAAGGTAATCAAATTAATGGACCAAACGCTTGATAAAGGAGATTCACCAATTATATCTGCAGGCTTTAATAAGGATGGATCGATTTCTAAACGTTCGAAGATAGCAAGCAAACAAGAATTTGATTATTTGCGTAAGTTTGTCCGCAGCAAGTATACGGAAACTGGAAATCGTATTACAAGTGGACAAGTGGATATCGCACCTTACAAAATGAAAGAGAAAACCCCTTGTACATTTTGTTCGTATAAATCGGTTTGTCAATTTGATGAATCGCTGGAATCAAATGAATATCGCCTGCTAATCCCACATCAAAAGGATGAACTCATTAACATAATTAAAAAGGAGGTGGATGGACAATGACTAAAATGGTTATCCCGCCTAAACCGGTGGATGCAACATGGACGGATCCCCAATGGAAGGCGATTTGTGCCAAGGGACAGGATATTTTAGTTGCTGCAGCGGCAGGCTCGGGAAAAACGGCTGTATTGGTCGAAAGAATTATCAATAAAATTCTTTCTGAAGAGGAGCCGCTCAACGTTGATGAACTGCTTGTTGTAACTTTTACTAATGCATCAGCTGCAGAAATGAGGCACAGAATTGGAGAGGCACTAGAGAAAGCAATTGATCATAATCCAAAATCCGTGCATTTGCGAAAACAATTAAGTCTATTAAATAGAGCTTCCATCTCCACTTTGCATTCCTTCTGCTTGGAATTGATTCGAAAGTATTACTATTTAATCGATATGGATCCTAGTTTCCGAATTGCAGATGAAACGGAAGCACAGCTTTTAAGGGATGAAGTATTGGAGGAGCTTTTTGAAGAGGAATATGGACGGGAAGGCAATGATGCCTTCTTTCAACTTGTTGATACATTTACAAATGATAGAAGTGATTTAGCGCTTCAAGACATCATCCGTGAACTATATGATTTTGCGAGAGCAAACCCATCACCTGAGCAGTATTTAGATTCGATTGTTCATATGTATGATGTGGATGAAACAACCAATATAGAAGAGCTGCCGTTTGTTCAGTCGTTATTGCATGATATTGAATTACAGCTGCAAGGTGCAAAACAGCTATTAGAACAAGGGTTAGCAATGACAAAGCTTCCAGGGGGTCCTGCTCCAAGAGCTGAGAATTTTATCGATGACCTTCATGTTGTCCAAACTCTTATCGATGCAAAAAAAGACTCTTGGACCACTCTTTATGCAGCTATTCAAGCTGCTTCCTTTGGCCGCCTAAAAAATTGCAAAGGCGATGAATATGAACCGGAACTGATCGATCAGGCAAAAAAGCAAAGGGATCAAGTGAAAAAAGTTATCCAGGATATGAAGGACGAGCTTTTCTTGCGGAAACCGGAAAGTTTTATACATGATATGGCGGAGATGAAGAATTATATCGAGGGACTTGTCTATTTAGTTAAGGCTTTCTCTAATCGTTTTACGCAAGTCAAAGCGGAAAAAGGGCTTGTGGATTTTGCAGACCTAGAACATTACTGCTTAGAAATTCTTTCTTTCCAAAATGAAGAAGGTTTGATAAGTCCTTCAGATGCTGCCCTTGCTTACAGAGAGCAATTTAAAGAAGTATTTGTTGATGAATACCAGGATACGAATATGGTTCAGGAAGCCATCCTTCAATTGGTAACAAAAGATTTAGAACATGAAGGCAATCTCTTTATGGTAGGGGATGTGAAGCAGTCTATTTATCGTTTCCGGCTGGCTGAGCCGAATTTATTTTTAGGAAAGTATACTCGATTTACTCCAACTGGTGAGGAAACAGGCTTGAAAATTGATTTGGCAAGAAATTTTCGAAGCCGAAAAGAAGTGCTTTACGGAACTAATTATATTTTTAGGCAAATTATGGGTACGACTGTTGGGGAAATTGACTATGATGATGCGGCAGAACTAGTAAAAGGAGCGCCGTATCCAGAAGATGAATCTTATCCGATTGAACTAGCCATTATTGATATGGAAGAAAAAGAGGAGGAGGATAGGGAGGAAGCATTAGATCAGGATGGTTTTGATGCTGCAGATCTTGCTCAGTCCCAGCTGGAAGCGAGATATATGGCTTCGAAAATAAAAGAAATTATTGGGAAGCGAAAGGAAGTATACAATCCGAAAACAAAGTCAGGGCGCCCTGCGATGTATCGGGATATTGTTATTTTGCTTCGTTCAATGACATGGGCCCCGCAAATTATGGAGGAATTCAAGCAACAGGGCATTCCAGTTTATGCAAACCTTTCATCAGGTTATTTTGAAGCAACAGAAGTGTCAATTATGATGTCACTGTTGAAAATTATTGATAATCCATATCAGGATATCCCGCTTGCAGCTGTGCTCCGCTCCCCTATTGTTGGGCTAACAGAGGGAGAATTAGCGCAAATAAGAATTCAAAATAAGAAGAGCTCCTTCTATGAAGCATTGACTGCCTTTTGCACGAATAAGCCTTCATTTGAAATGGAAGGAATTGTTGAAAAGGTTCGTCCATTCTTTGACCAATTAAAGGAATGGCGTGTATTGGCAAGACAAGGTTCTCTTTCGGAGCTTATTTGGCAGCTGTTCAGGGAAACACATTTTTACGACTTTGTCGGCGGAATGCCTGGAGGGAAGCAAAGACAAGCCAATTTGCGTGCTCTTTATGACCGGGCAAGGCAGTACGAGGCCACCTCATTTAGAGGATTGTTTCGTTTCTTGAGATTCATTGAACGCATGCGAGATAGAGGAGATGATCTTGGTGCTGCTCGTGCGCTTGGCGAACAAGAGGATGTAGTCCGTTTAATGACGATTCATAGCAGCAAAGGACTAGAGTTTCCTTTCGTGTTCATTGCTGGACTTGCACGTAATTTTAATACAATGGATCTGAAGAAAGCTTATATGCTTGATAAGGATTATGGCTTGGCAGTAAAGTACGTAAACGCAGAGAAAAGAATCTCCTTTCCGTCACTTCCTCAGTTAGCTTTCAAGAGGAAAAAGAAAATGGAGATGCTTGCGGAAGAAATGCGTGTTTTATATGTGGCTTTAACAAGAGCGAAGGAAAAATTATACCTCGTTTCATCCTTGAAAAGTGTGGCAAAGAAAATGAAACAATGGGCGAAAATGACTGAACATCAGGACTGGCTTTTAAATGAATATGAACGTGCTTCCGTAAATAGTTATTTGGATTGGATTGGTCCATCCCTTGTTAGGCATAAAGATTGTACGCAATTAAGGCTAGATTCATCACCAGCAGGCTCGCTTGTTTCGGCTGATATTACTGAACATCCATCATGCTGGGCGATAACCATTTTAAATTCACAAGAAGCAGCAATGATTATGGAAGAGGATAGTCTTGAAACGGAAGATTTATTGGAAAAGGTTTATGCTGGGGAACTAGTTCCGGTGCAATCTGAATGGAAGGGTGCGGTAGAGGAACAACTGTCATGGAAATACCCAGAATTAGCAGCATCACGCTATCGTTCAAAACAATCTGTATCCGAGGTAAAGAGGCAAAAGGAAATATTTTCTGCTGAAGAGAGCGGGACAGAAGTGATCCGTAAATTTCAAAAGACACTGCTAAGTCGGCCAAGGTTTATGCAGGAAAAGTCGTTAACTCCTGCTGAACGTGGAACAGCTATGCATATGGTAATGCAGCATATTGATTTTCGGGAGTCGGTTACTGTGGAGTCTATCCATACAAAAATGGATGAGATGGTCATAAAGGAACTCTTGACTGAAGAACAGCGAGAAGAAATTGAAGCGGAACAAATTATGATGTTTTTTGAAACAGATCTTGGGCTTCGGATGGCTCGAGCAAATGTAATTAATCGAGAAATCCCTTTTAGCTTAGCTTTTCCGGCAAGTGAAATTTATCCTGATTGGAAGGGACCTAATGAGCCTGTACTAATCCAAGGAATCATTGACTGTGTTTTTCAGGATGAGAAGGGACTCGTGCTGCTTGATTATAAAACGGATGGAATAACAGACCGTTTTAAAGGAGGTTTTGCTGAGGCAAAGCCTGTTCTCGAGGAACGATATCGGGTTCAGATCGAGATGTATGGAAGAGCGTTAGAACAAATTTTGAAAAGAAAAGTGAATGAGAAATATTTGTTTTTCTTTGATGGCGCACATGTGATACGTATGTAATATATTTAAAGACCGGCGCGGAACGCTTTTTCCAGCCGGTCTTTTCCATTGAAATTACCCAATTTAGTTATTTCCTACCATAGGCTGATCAACAAGATTCGTATCAAGTACATTGCTTGCACTGAGACCGTTATTGGTAATGATAAATCCCCCAGTATTTCCTGCGCCTGAGCCTGTAATTGACTTTGAACTGCTTTTAGGAGAAATAAAAACGGCATCCCCAAATTGGACAATGCCACTATCAACATTAATAATTTGCACCGGTCCGGTAATTGCTGGCATGGCATACCATCCTTTTTTGTAGGCTTTAGTCTTGTGAATCCTATTTATCATCGGAGTGATTAGATAGAAGATGACGAATATGATCCACTCTCGATTCCATTGAAATATGCTTGGCATTGCCGATTTGTAAAATGGAGGAAGAAGACACACCAATGACATCTATTTTTTGTACTTTTATAATAGGATTTAGCTGTAATGTATTTATTGAGATGGTTTCAGTAATAGGTGGAATAGGGATTGGATCAGTGAAGGTGGAATAAGACTTAAAATCCGCCTCATATCCAAAAAAAGCTTCTGCCTCTCTCTGTATTGCGATCGCACGGGAGAATCCCTGAGTATAGGTTGCATCCCCAATTTCTAGAATAGATGAGAAGGATAAGGTTTCTACTTTTAAATAATTAACAACTGATGTTCGCTGCAGCATAAGAGTCACTTCGGGGTTAAAGGGACAAATGGTCCGATAATTAATGATTCTGCAGGTGTATCAAAGATAGAGGCAAGCTGGATCGTTTGTGTATCTCCAACCATTAGTAGAGATGAACTAGCTACACCAATTACACGAATATCTCCGACACACAAGTCTCTATTGTATACTTGAAAATTCATTCCTTCTTCATTCCTTTCACATGTTCAGGCAAATGGCTGATAAAGGCATGAACACCATTGCGGATTTCTATCTTAAGCTGATTGATCACTTCGTCATTCAAACTGCGATCCTGCCCATGATTTTGATTGGAGGGGTCATCAAATTGTTTTAGATAGTAATCAATTCTGTTTGGCAGCTGTTTTTTTATATCTTCTTTAATGAATGAAATATAGGATTCATCCGCTGGCACATTTAAGCTCATCTGTACCTCAGCAATGATATTTGGTAAATCACTTTCTAAATAGCGATACATTTCATCTTCAATTTCCATTGCTTTTTTCATGAAATTTTTTGGAGAGACTGGTGCATTAATTTTCTGGTTATCAACTGCAAAATCATCGATATTTTCCAAATCATTCGGATTCAAACCAATGTTAAGTGTTCCCTCTAATGTTTCAACCTTGAGCTGATCAAACTTGTAATCAATTCTTTCAATATTTATAGGAGGCCTCTCTTTAAGGGATTTCATTTCTTTTTGCAGTTCACTAATTATTTTTTCTAGGCTTTGAATTCTTCTTTCCTGTGCTTCAATAAAGGAATGCATTCCTTGAAGATAAGAATAAAATTCCTGACTCAAATACACCACCCCCCTTTGTTTAAATATGTCCTCTTCTCGTGGATAAATATCCTTAAACTGTCCACGAGAAGAGGACAGTTAAGTAATGGAAGGAGCAATTAATGGTACGGCTGGAGTAGCTGCTAATTCTCCTGGGGTTGGAACTTCCGCTTCAGGTGCAGGTTCTGTGAAGCCACCTGTGTTATAAAGATAAGAGGCAGGCTTGATAATACCTGAACTGCCAATTTGCAAAACGGAAGAGTTTGAAATTCCTTCGATTCTAATTAAATTGATATGAATGGATTGCTGAATATAATAATTCATAAACATCACCTTTTATATTATGCATTTAACCAAATTCCTTGATCAATATTATCCGAATCATATGTGTTCGTAGTGCTTAAATGATTATATACATTCATCCCATCGCCTGTATTGAAAGAACCAGCACCAGAAAAAGTTTTTGCATTAGAAATTGGCATCATTTTATAAACATCCCCGATGTTGAAAATAGAACTGCTACCGACAGATATAACCTGTGCAACTCCAACAATAGCTGGCATACATGACACCCTTCAAATAAAATGATTATCTTGTTCCAAAAAGAAATCCCATTAAAAAATAGACATCGCTTTTCTTTATCCTATGTGCCTAATAAAAGAATGTGATAATAAAGCCCAATAAAAGTTCAAGTGATGCTGAGAAAAACTAGACAAGATAAAGAGCAATCACCTATGATAAGTTAAATGGCAATATTTAGAAAAGGGGGATTTGATGAATCAATCATTACATTCAATTTCTGAACAGGAAAGAATTATTTCGTTGGATATTATGAGAGGCTTTGCGATTTTGGGGATTTTTCTTGTTAATATGCTAACATTTCACTCTCCGTTCCCTAATTTTGATCCATATGAATGGTGGAGCGGTACTGCAGACCAGGCAATATATACGTTTATTGATATTTTTGTACAGGCAAGCTTTTATACGCTTTTTTCACTATTGTTCGGCTATGGCCTAGTTATTATGTGGGAAAGGTCGAAAATACGGGGGAGTACGTTCGGGTTGATTGGGGTTAGAAGATTATCCTTCTTGCTAATGATTGGGATTCTACATGCATTGTTTATTTGGCATGGGGATATTTTAATCACTTATGCTGTCATGGGATTCCTCTTTCTCCTATTTATTCGCATGAAGGGACGTAATTTAATAATAACGGGGGTCCTGTTATATATTATTCCTAATCTGCTTGTCTCTCTTTTATTATTTGTTAGCTTATTAGTTGCGCCCGCAGAGGAAATCACAATTTACGACCCAGAACAGGCAGAAATGACCTTGCAAGTCTATCAAAATGGCAGCTTTGCTGAAATTATGATTCAGAGAATGAGTGACTGGTATGAAACGAATAATCTTGCAAACGCACCTTTTATGCTTATTTCTATCTTTCCATTATTTTTAATAGGTGGTGGTGCTGCCAAACTAAAATGGCTAGAAAAGCCTAAAGAACATAAAAAATTTCTAACATTGCTAGCTAGTTTGTCATTACTAATCGGGATCATTTTCAAGCTCCTTCCTTATATCTTGGGAAAGAATTTTGCAACAGAGTATGTGCAAGATATCTTTGGGGGACCGCTGCTCGCAATAGGCTACGGAGTGGCAATTGCATTAGCAATTGAGAAAACAGTTTTTTATAAGATCCTTTCTCCTTTATCTTTCGTAGGAAAATTATCAATGAGCAACTATTTGTTTCAATCTATTGTATCAACCTTGATCTTCTATAATTACGGGCTTGGCTTGTATGGGAAAGTTACTGTTGTGACAGGTACAGTGATGGTTGTGCTTATTTATATTCTTCAAATCGCAGTCAGCCGCTTTTGGATTAGCCGCTTTTATTATGGTCCGGTGGAATGGTTATGGAGAAGCTTTACCTATTTCAACTGGCCGAAATGGAAGCGGGAAAACTGAACGATACATGATAAAATAAAATTGAATCAATTATCTGATAAATGAGGTGTTCAAATGAAGTTTGTGACAGCAGAATTAGATGGAGAAGTATTTGTAGGGCTAGTTAGCGGGGATGCAAGAAGAATTCTGCCACTAGGCAAAGCAGCAGAAAAGAAAGATGGAAAGAATGATGTTCCACCTACCATGCAGGAATGCATTGCCTTAGGAGATTCTTTTATTCAAAAGGTTAGTAGCTTACAAGCTTGGGCTGAGAATGGAGAAGCAGATGAACTATTCATCTCGTTAGATTCTGTTAAACTTTTGGCACCAATCCCTAAGCCATCTAAAAATATATTTTGTATAGGCAAAAATTATGCGGAACATGCGATTGAAATGGGCAGTAAGGATGATATACCTGAGCATATCCTGGTTTTTACAAAGGCACCTACGACAGTAATTGGACATAAAGAAACCGTACTAAATCATCAGCACATAACTAAGCAGCTAGATTATGAGGGAGAACTGGCTATTATTATTGGTAAGAAGGGACGAGGAATCAGTAAAGAAAAAGCGCTTGAATATGTCTTCGGCTATACGATTTTAAACGACATTACTGCAAGGGACTTACAATTCCGTCATAAGCAATTCTTTATTGGCAAAAGCTTGGATACTACCTGTCCGATGGGTCCGTGGATTGTTCACTCTTCAAACATAGAAAATCCGAATAAGCTAGATATACAGACAATGGTAAACGGAGAGACAAGACAAAAATCCAATACTGAAAACTTTATATTCCCAATCGAAGAGATCATCTCTGTACTATCCCAGGGAATGACGCTTGAACCTGGAGATATCATTACAACTGGTACACCAGCGGGAGTAGGCAAAGGCTTCAAACCACCTCGTTTCCTGCAGCCAGGAGATGCGATAGAAATCACGGTTGAAAAGCTTGGAACTTTATATAATAAAATTGAACTTTAATCAAACGCCCTAAACCTTAAATTTATGCTTTTTAAGTGTGAATATGGTATGATGTAATCGATTTTAGTTAAGGAGGACTTTAAGATGATACATGCACACATAACAACTTGGGCTTTAACACTGATATTATTCTTCGTTGCTCTTGGATTACATAAAAGCGGGAAGGCAAGAGGCTTGAAAGTCGTACAAATGATTTTGAGACTCTTCTATTTATTAACAATTGGTACAGGCATTTGGATATTAAGCAGCATTAATATTGATATGATGTACGTAATTAAATCTATAGTCGGCATAATAGTAATTGCTGCGATCGAAATGATTATCGTAGGGTTAGTAAAAGGCAAGAGTACGGCAGTTTATTGGATTTTATTTATTATTTCTCTCGCTCTAGTTTTATATTTAGGCTTCATTAAGCTTCCATTAACTTTTTAAAAAGAGTACGAACATGTTAAGGTTTTTTGAAAAAGCTGTCGAAAAGACAGCTTTTTCGTTTTTTTGTCATCCCATAATAGTGATATTTATGTTATTTTTAACATAAGAGAATTGTGAAAAAATTAAACTTTAACTATGGTGGTTCTTCTAATGGCTAAAACAATTACTTGTTTATATGAAAATCATGAGCAGCTAGATCATTTTATCCAATATCATGAGCTCTGTGAATATCCAAATCTTCTTATCCAAGTTTTTTCAAGTAAAATAGATCGGTCTTTTCTTCTTCAGCTGCAAACGGAGTTCAGAAGTATACTACCATTTGCAACGGTAATCGGCTGTACAGGTGCAGGAGGAATTATCGACGGTCAAATGATGGAAAATAAAGCGGTCATTTCTTTTACCATTTTTGAAAAGACAGAACTAAAATCCGTTTTGCTTCATCAAAATGATTATGAAAATAGTTTTGAAATGGGGAAGGATTTCGCCCAAAAGTTAGTGGATTTTGATACGAAAGCGATGCTTATTTTCCCAGTTGGAGCGAATGTAGATGCTCAAAAATTGTTGAACGGTCTTTATGAAGGAAACCCTGAATTAGTTGTAGCTGGTGGATTGGCTGGCGGTAATGAAAGATCGATAGAATCCTATGCTTTTACAGGGGAAGAATTAACCACTCAAGGGGCAGTAGCGGTTGCACTTCAAAGTGACCAGCTCGTTGCCCAAGCTTATAGTAATTATAAATGGCAGGAAATAGGGAAGTCCTTTGCAATTACGAAGGCAAAAGGTACGAATATTTACTCAATCGACCATAAGAAACCTATACAAATTTTAAAGCAATATTTAGGAAAAGGCTTTGTTGATGATCTTCCTGATTCAGGGAATGAATTTCCGTTTATTATGAAAGATAAGGGAGAAAAGGTCCCACTATTTATATTAGATATATTGAAAAATGGAGCTATTCGAGTGAATCGGGAAATAAGGGAAGGGGCAGAAATCACCTTTGCTTACCCAGATATTGAGGGAATTGTTGGAAGCTCGCTAGAAAATATGAAGCAGCTGGCAAAAAAACAAGTGGATACGATTTTTGTTTATGATTGTATGGCCCGAAAGCGATTTGCCCCTGACTTTACAGAAAAGGAATTAGGCATGCTTCAAAGCATTTCCTCTACTAATGGTTTTTTTGCTTATGGAGAGTTAGCTGGAGGAAATACAAAATCACCGCAGTTATTAGGGCATGCATTAACGTATCTAGCTCTATCGGAAAATAGTCAACAAAAACAAATAAATCGTAAACTGACATTTAAATACACGACCCCAGCTTATTTAAAAAATGTTACGGCACTGACTCATTTAATGCAGGCATCACATAATGATTTCTATCTTCTAAATGAAAGCTTAAAGGTATCAGAGCAGTACTATGAATCACTTTTTAATACGAATACAGATCTTGTATTTTCAACAGATTTAAATGGCCAAATTAAAAATGTGAATCCTGCTTTTGAGAAAGCCTTTGGATACAGCAAGGCTGAAATAATTGGAAAATCTGCTATGAAACTCATTAAAAGTGAGGATGTACCGAGAGTAAGAATGCATTTTTCTAAAGCTCTGAAAGGAAAAGAGCAGTATTACAATGTGAATATACAGTCAAGTTCTGGAGAAACCAACCTATTTCAAATAAAGAATATCCCCATCATAGTGAATGATGAATGTGTGGGGATATATGGGATTGGCAGAAATATTACAGAACAAAAAAAAATCGAAGATAAGATAACAGAGCTAGCCTACTATGACCATGATACTGGACTCCCTAATCGGGTAAAGTTTACAGAGCAACTGGAGAATATGCTTTCTCGAGCAAAAAAGAAAAAGCGAATGCTTGCGGTTCTTTCCATTGATATTGACCGTTTTAAACTAATCAATGACAGCCTCGGACATTTTGCTGGTGATATGGTTTTAAAGGAATTAGCTTATCGCATTGAAAAAGCACTTCCGAATGGTTCTTATCTTGGCAGATTTGGCGGTGATAAATTTACTGTTGTTCTATCAAAAGATGTAAATGTAGAGGAAGTAATGAAAGCTTCCAAAATGATTCTTCAGGATATATCAAATCCTGTGGAACATAAAGGACAAGATTTCTATGTCACTGCCAGTATTGGTGTAAGCCTTTATCCAGAGGATGGGCAGGATGAACATTCCCTCTTGAAAAATGCGGACATTGCTACAAATCGATCGAAGAATCAAGGTGGCAACCGGATTACATTCTTCTCAAATGAAATGAATGACCAAGCGATCACAAGGCTTGAATTGGAAAGTTATTTAAGAAGAGCACTACAAAAGAAGGAATTTTATTTAATGTATCAGCCTTTAATTGATTTAGAGACAGGAGAAATATTTGGGAGTGAGGCGTTGATCCGCTGGAACCATCCTAAATTAGGTCTTGTTTCTCCAGCAGATTTCATTCCATTGGCTGAAGAAACAGGATTAATAGAAGAGATTGGCAGTTGGGTGCTAAGAACAGCCTGTATGCAAAATAAAAAATGGCAGCTGCTTGGATATGATAGCATATCTGTATCTGTGAATGTTTCCGCTTTTCAATTCCAGCAGCCCGGGTTTTTGAAGGAAGTAAAAAGAGCATTAAATGATTCGAAATTAGAGCCGCACTATCTAACATTGGAATTAACAGAAAGTACCATGCTGAAGAATGTTGATTACAGCATCGATACGATGAGGTCACTGCAAAAGCTTGGTGTGAAGGTGTCTATAGATGATTTTGGTACGGGGTATTCTTCGTTAAGTTACCTGAAGAATTTACCTATTAATACTTTGAAGATTGACCGTTCGTTCATAAATAATCTTCGTATCAATACGTCTGACATTGCGATCGTTAAAGCTATTATTACAATGGGGCATGGGTTAGCAGTTAAGGTTCTAGCAGAAGGAGTAGAAACGAAAGAACAAATTGAGCTTCTGAAGGAATTAAAATGCCATTACGCACAAGGCTTCTACATTCATAAGCCACTGCTGATAACGGATTTTGAAAAAGGCTTAAAAGATTCAGCGATACTGGAAAATTAAATAAATGAAAAAGGGTTCAGTCAAGCAGAACCCTTTTTTATTTAGTCTCTTTTCTATAATGATATATACTTAAAATAAGTTTGTAGAATTAAAAACAATTTACTTTTAAGAAGATATTTTCTCAATAACCATTCTTTTCCCACTGTTTAAGGTGAATTCGAACCGATCGTTCGTTTTTTCAAAATAACTAAAGTGATGCTGGATATTGCAGATCTGTTCTTGATTATCAAAAACAATAAAGTTCACGCCGCTTTTTCTTTCAGAGGTGGATAGAAAATTTAATTGATTGTAGCAATAAATACAATCGTAAATAGAAAATTTCATGGAATTTAACGTTGTGATAAATTGGAAGAACGCATCATCGTTTATTTCCTCTAGCAGTTTTTCTAATGAGAACACAAGCAGTTTGCGAATACGAATTATATCCTTATCTTTGAGAATCAATACCTCATCAGGTGAAGTGATTTTTCCTTCTTCAAATAGAACGCCTTTTTTCCAGCGTTTCATTCGGTATACTTCCATTTCCTGATGAAGGAATTCATCTAATAATGCTGCCTCTTCCGTTTCTTTATCAAAGAACACCCACTGATCATTAATAAATTCAATTGTCCCTACAGTAAATGCTCGAGTTTGATACTCTATCAGTTTTGTACGCTGCTGTCTATTCATAAAAGACCTCCATTTGTATCCTTCACCATTCTTTTTAGACAGTTTCCATTCTTTTTATAACATTTGCGAGATAAATACCTATTTTTAATAGAGCTCCCTATAGCAGGATATTCTTTTTGCCGATATTCTGATACAAAATGAGAATAGGCATTTGATCCAACATTTGTATTTTTTTGAGTTACAAATGGAGACTTTGTTTGACGATATGGAGAGAAAAGGCTACTCTTAAAGAGTTGTGATCATATGTCTAAGCAAATAGAGGAAGCTTTGATATTGAAGGAGTTGAAGGAGAGAAAGATGAAAAAAAGAGTGTGGACTCTCATCTTCATTCCGTTTCTTCTTTTTTATGCCCTCCCTACAGGAGCAGCTGAAAAGGAAGATCGTAAATGGCAAGATGAAACAATGTATGATGTAATGGTAGATCGCTTTAATAACGGCGATAACAAAAATGATTATGAGGTAAATGTTCAAGACCCTAAAGCTTTTCATGGCGGGGATTTCTTGGGGATTATTAACAAGCTGGATTATATTAAAGATATGGGCTTTACTGCCATTCGGTTAAACTCCATTTTTGATAATGAAGAGAATGGCTATCATGGGAAATGGATTCAAGACTTCTATAAGACCGAAGAACATTACGGCACTATGGATGAATTTAAGAAGCTAGTGAAAGAAGCTCATAAAAGAGAAATGAAGGTTGTCTTAAATTTTGAATTGAACCAAGTTGGGCCAAACCACCCTTGGCAAACAGAAGCTGACAAGAAGGATTGGTTTCGTGAGCAAAAAGAGGATGGACTTCTTTCCTTGAATCAGGATAATCAGGAAGTAAAGAATTACTTAATAGATGCCGCAAAATGGTGGATAAAAGAATCAAATATTGATGGGTATTATTTAGAACGTGCAGATCTTGCATCAGAAAGATTTATGAAAGAATTTGTTAAAGAAATTAAAGGGGCTAAGGATCATTTCTATCTGCTTGGAGAAGTTAAATCTGATGATCCTGCGACCATTGCAAATTTTCAGGAAATGGGCATCGATGGTCTAATTGATTACCCGCTTTCTGAAAATATAAGGCCAATTTTTGATGAGGTTGACAATTCATTAAGTGAGCTCATTACAAATAAGGAAAAATTAATGGCTGTTTACCCAGATCCATACTTAATGGGAAGTGTAATGGATACGGATGATATGATTCGCTTTACTCATAATACAGTTACGAAAAATCAGCATCCTGGACCACGGTGGAAGCTTGCCCTTACTTATCTTTATACGACCCCAGGGATTCCTATTGTTTATTATGGCAGTGAAATTGCATTAGAAGGCGGAGAAGGGGAAGCAAATCATAGGCAAATGGATTTTCGTACAGATAAGGAGCTAATTGATTACATCACAAAGCTTGGAGAACTGCGCGAAAAATATCCAAGCCTTACAAGGGGATCATTGGAACTTTTAGCAGAGGAAAATGAACTTTCTGTTTATAAACGGACCTATGAAGGTGAAACGACAGTCATTGCCATCAATAACTCATCTTCGTCGCAAGATATTACCATCCCGAGTGAGCTACTGGAGGATAATAAAGAGTTAAGAGGCCTCCTTTCTGATGATCAGGTTAAAAGCAGTGAAAAAGGCTATACGCTATTCTTAGATCGTGAAGAGGCTGAGGTGTATATATTAGCTGAAAAGTCTGGGTTAAATATTCCCTATGTCATTGCAACAGTTGTTGTGTATGGAGCGTTTTTAACTTTTATCATTCTGGCTTGGAGAAGATCTAAGAAAAAAAGAGCAAAACAGGATTAAAATTAGAAAAACACACTTGATTTCATAATGAAAAATTCAAGTGTGTTTTTTGTGCATATTAAGAAATAGTTAGTACTTCATATTTTGAGGCCAGATCAATGAAAGAAGGCATCCCGCTAATTTTCCCTGCAACAAGATTTTCTTCAACTTTGTAATAATCAACACAAGTTTTGCATGCTAGCACTTCGACACCTTTATCTTCGAGCTCCTTAAGGTGGACTGAAACAAATGAGTGATCAGTTAAGGTAAATACTCCACGATTCATACAAAAAATGGCTGCAGGCAGATCTTCTCTTTGTTTAAGTAACGTAAAGAAGGTTTCAAGCACGCTTTCACCGAGTTCTTTATCACCTGTGCCAAGCTGATCTGAGCTAACAAGGATTACTTTATTTTTCATCATATTACCTAATCCCTAAGGCGATTTTGGCATACCTAGACATTTTATCCTTTGTCCAAGGAGGATTCCAAACAATATTTACTTCTGTTTCCTTTACTTCTGGTATATCAGTTAATGCACTTTTGACATTGTCAACAATCGTACCCGCAAGCGGACAGCCCATTGAAGTTAATGTCATATCAATGGTAGTTTTTCCTTCTTCATCCATTTTTACATCATAAACTAATCCGAGATTGACAATATCAATGCCAATTTCAGGATCGACAACAAGCTCTAGTGCACTCATAATACTGTCCTTTAAATCCTGATCCAATTGAAAACATCTCCTTCTTCTTTGTGCTTATTTTTATCATAACAAAAATATGGGCGATAATGAATTAAAGTTGTTTTATCGCAGATTAACGGGTTGCCCCCACTGATCGAAGTTTCACTTTATACAAATTGCTCAAACCATTTTACTGTTTGAACCACACCTTCATTGCTGACATTATGCCCTGACTTTTCATCAATAATAAATTTCAATTTTTCTGGTTCATGATGATACAGGGATTGGATGCTCTCATAAAAATGATAAGTATAATTAAAAGGTACGACAGGGTCTTTCTTTCCGTGCCAGAAAAGCAATGGCCGATTTTGTAATTTATTCGTTTGCAAGCTTAAATCAAGTTCTCTTAGCTTCCCCATTAAATGAGTAATCTCATCTTTCTCAATTGGGATAGGTAAGTCATTTTTTTGCATTTCATCTAATTGCCAATGAGCAAACTTTTCATAATAAGGCATGCCCATTAAGCTAACAGCTGCCTTTATCCATGGATATTTTGTAAGTGCACCAAGAGTGACAATTCCACCCATTGAAGTACCAGCGAGTCCGATCCGGGAAGGATCAATAAGCTTCTCCTTTTCAAACGAAGTTTTTAGAATATCAAGTTCTTCAATTGTTTGGAGGACGATATCCCAAAAACGAAAATTCAAATTATGTCCAGACAAGCCTTCATTTCTTTCCCCATGATAAAGCGCTTCAGGGAGAATGACGCGAAACCCTTTTTTCGCCAGCAAGTAAGCGTAATGGAGATTTTTTTCGTAAATGCTCGTAAATCCATGTACAAATAAAATAAGCGGAAGCTCTTCGCCCCATTTTCCATGATCTGCAATATGTAAGATTGGAATTTCCTTAATGATTTTATTTTCAATACTAATCAATTTTAGACCTCCTTTTGTAAAGCGAATCTATAAATTATGTAAAAATAAGTGGAAAAAGTATATTTAGTAACAAAATTTAAATATATTTGTTAACATAGTGTTTATAGAAAAAGTTATTTTCACTATTAATAATTTCCATCATTCATAAGTGTACCATGTAGACTTTTTTTTTCCCAAACCTTTACACTTAGAATAGAAAAATTCGTACAAAGCAGGTGTTCATATTATGGCTGAAAAACATTTAATTGCATTAGATTTAGATGGAACATTGTTGAAGGATGATAAAACCATCTCGAAAAAGACAAAGGATGTCATTCAAAAAGCTCGTGAACAAGGTCATATCGTTATGATTGCTACTGGAAGACCATTCAGGTCCAGCGAGATGTATTATAGAGAAATGAATCTTGATACGCCAATTGTAAATTTTAATGGTGCTTTTACTCATCATCCAAAGGATCCTAACTGGGGCATCTATCATTCTCCGCTGGAAGTGAATATTGCGAAAGATATAGTAGAGGCATGCAGTTCATTTCAATTCCACAATATCATTGCAGAGGTCATCGATGATGTATACATTCATTATCATGATGAAAAGCTGCTTGATATTTTTAGCTTAGGGAATCCCAACATTACAACGGGTGATATTCGAAATTTTTTAAAGGCATCACCAACAAGCATGCTCATTCACACAGATGAAGAGCATGTGAAAACGATCCGTGACCACCTTTCAGCTGTACATGCTGAGGTTATCGACCACCGGAGCTGGGCTGCCCCGTTTCATGTGATAGAGATTGTAAAGACTGGCTTGAATAAAGCAGTAGGGCTTAAAAGAGCTGCAGATTATTTCCAAATACCTTCTGAAAGAATTATTGCCTTTGGGGATGAAGACAATGATCTTGAAATGCTTGATTATGCAGGCTTCGGCGTAGCGATGGGGAACGCCATCGACTTAGTAAAAACAACGGCAAATGAATCCACACTGACAAATGAAGAAGATGGTGTTGGCGTCTATTTAAATGAATTATTAAATTTAAAGATGTTTTGATATCCTTCTGCCGTTTTTTCTCAAAACGGTTAAATGATTCCCTTTTTAAACGAGAAGACATTGCACATACTATAAAACGAAACAGTTGGTAGCTGTTTCAACATTTCTTCATTTGGAGGGGATTCGATTGGGTAAACGTACGAAATCGAAGCGCTTTGTACAGCAAGGAGTAGATTCTGTTACTAAGCACGCAGAACGTATCCCGTATCACATGACATATGCTGAAGCTGAAGCTGAAAAGTTAAAGAATGTGAAAGAATCTTCTCTTGGAGGAATATAAAATGGGCAATAGACTGTTTCAAGAAGCAAGACGTTTGGTTGAACAAACGAAAAATGTTGAACCAGTCGATCAGCAGCAACGGATCATTAGCGCTCAAAATGCTTTAAGTTCTGCATTCGCAAATGCAACTAGAGCAGAGCAGGCACAGCTCAGTGAGATGCAGATGGATCTGGATGAATTGAAATAAAGGAGAAAAGCTGACATTTGATGTGTCAGCTTTTCTCTATTTTATTGAGTGGGCATTTGTACTAATACGATCGGATACGTATTTGATTTTTGATTTTTGTCGTTTTTTTCAAACAAATAAAGGATGATCGTTCCATTTTCAGGAATATCTTCTTTCTGGAGTATAAGTTTAAACGAGAATTTAGCCCATTGCGAGTGACTAGTGTTTACATTCTGCTTTTTTTCAGAAATCAGTTCATTATGGCCATCTTCAACAATATAATAGAATTCTTTCTTATTTGAACGGATTTCACCTGTTACCTCAAATACTCCATTTTCCCCCGATGCCTCAACCTTTCTAAATACATCACTTTTTATGGAATCACCAGCAATTTGAGGAAACTCTTTACTGTCTGCATGAAAAGGCTGTACATGCATTAAGCTGATTATAATAGAAACCAATAGCATTCGCATAATATCCCTCCAAAGAGTTTTTAATCCTTGCGAAAGGAACCAAAAATACCAACCGTTTGTACAATATTAGTAAAAGCATGTGGATCTATTTCTTTAATTATTCTTTCAAGTTCAAATAATTCATAACGAGTGATCACAACAATCATCATTTCCTTGCTTTCATTTGAAAAAGCTCCTTTTGCTGGTACAGTAGTTATACCCCGAATGAGCCTCTCATGAATCATTTTTTTCATTTCCTCTGATTTATTTGTAATAATCATTGCAGTAACCTTTACGTGTCTTGTATGGATCGCATCAATTACCCTTGTTGAGGCATACAAGGTTACAATCGTATATAATGCTTTCTCCCATCCGTATAGAGCACCTGCTGTAATAATAATGATCGAATTTAGCGTAAAAAAATATGTCCCGATAGGTTTGTCTTTCATGCGAGAAAGGACCATAGTAATAATATCCATTCCACCTGTTGACGCTCCCCATTTTAAAGTCATGCCGACCCCAACGGCTGCAATGACTCCGCCAAATACTGCATTTAATAAAATATCCTCTGAAAAGTGCTTAATAGGGATTATTTCCAAAAAGAATGACATTGCAAAAACACTAATAAAACTATAAAGGGTAAATGATTTTCCTACTTCCCGCCATCCGAGTATTGTAACGGGAATATTTAATAGGAAGAGAAGAACACCTGTTGAAGCGTGACCACCAAGAATACTTGATAATAGCTGAGCTACTCCAGTGAATCCGCTAGCATAAATATTTGCTGGGATAAGAAAGAAATTCATAGAAATTGCACCTAATAGTGCACCAATAAGCACAACAAATATCTTTTTAGCTTCAATCAAAACCAAAATAGACCCTCCCAGTTTTTTTTTGTTGGCATTATTTCAACTGCCGAGTAATTTTCGTTGTCTTTTTTTTCTAATTTATATACACTTAAAGAATATATATTGTTTGGAAAGCAGGTGAATTAGGATGTCGGTGAAAATATTGACAGACAGCGCAAGTGATCTGCCGCTAAGCTTTTATGAAGAAAATAATGTTACGCTATTGCCGTTAAAAGTTCACTTAGATGATACTGAATATGTAGACCTATTAACAATTGATTCAAAAAAGGTCTATCAAGCGATTCGTGAGGGAAAGGTTCCAAAGACTTCTCAAGTGTCACCTCAAGTCTTTGAGGAAGCATTTACAAAAATGGCTGAAAACGGTGAAGATGGGATTTATATCGCATTTTCTTCTGAATTATCAGGGACCTACCAAACAGCAGTCATGATGCTAGATCAGGTAAAAGAAGCTTATCCAGATTTTAAGTTAACAATCATTGATACAAAATGTGCTTCACTAGGCTTTGGCCTTATTGTTAAAGAAGCAGCAAGACTAGCTAAAGAAAATACTACCAAGGAAGATATTTTAAAGGATATCGAATTCCGCTGTCAGCACATGGAGCATTTATTTACAGTTCATGATCTTGACTATCTTGCTAAAGGTGGACGTGTTTCAAGAGCATCTGCATTTCTCGGAGGTCTTTTGAACATTAAGCCATTATTAAATGTTGAAGATGGAAAGCTTGTTCCGATCGAAAAGCACCGAGGAAAAAAGAAACTTCTACGCCGTATTATTGAAATAATGAAAGAAAGAGGTCAATCATTAGATCAACAAATAATTGGCATAAGCCATGCGGACGACGAAGAAACAGCAATAGAAATGAAAGAACTTATTAAACAGGAATTTAATACAAAAGAGTTTTATATTTCTTCCATTGGCTCAGCAATTGGTTCGCATACTGGTTCTGGAACAATCGCCATATTTTTTCTTAATAAAGTGCAATCATAATACTATTTCTTAAGCAATCGGATCTGCCGATTGCTTTTTCATTTCCCACATTTAATCTTACATACTCCTTTTCATTTTACAGACACTAACATGTAGCAGCTCTCTTCAAGAAGGCTGAAATTTTGAATTAAATGGAAGGAGTATTTATAGCATGCCCCGAACTTCTGATAATGATAAAAAAGCGCAGGATAATAATGCCTTTCGACATGAAAAAAATATGATGCGTGAAAAAAATCGCAAGGCTGGCAAAAACCAGTACTCTAAGAAGACAGACCATATATAAAAAAACGAGCAGGCGGTTTAAAGGCCGCCTGCTCGTTCATTTTTCCCCTTTACTGTATGTCCAGCCCTCTTCTTGATAAATCCGTCCTTCCTTCATTAATCGCCCAAGTGCACGTTTAAATGAAGCCTTGCTCATTTGAAAGCGTTCTTGTATATCCTCTGGTGTACTTTTATCTCCATATGGCATGGCCCCATTACGTGAAGCTAAATAATTCATGATGGTTTCCGAATCTTGATCGAGTGCTTCCTGTTTCCTCGGTGCTAATGACACATTGATTGTTCCATCTTCTTTCACATCAATAATTCGACCGTCTACCTTTTCACCAAGACGCGGCTCTTCTTTTCGCTGAGATTCATGAATGAATCCTTTAAAGCCTTCTGCTGTATAAATCCAGCTTCCAACTTTCGCCGTTCGATATATATGTCCGTGAATGTTTTTATTGAAATCTTGTCTGGTTGCTTTAATTGCTATTCCATCAATAATTGGATCTGTTGCTAATTTAACATAAATACGCTCATTTCGGTTTACTCTTAAAGTGATATAAAGCATATCTCCTTCCTTCGGCCAGACCGATTGATGCACAGGAAGATCTTCTTCTCCAAGCAGCATATCCTTCTTAATTCCAATATTAATAAAAATGCCGATTCCAGGCTTAACATCACTTACTTGGGCCCACCCGTAGTTTTTCGTTGTAATTTCAGGAATTGTTGTTGTGGCTGCAATCCTTCCTCTTGAATCAGTATAAAGAAAAACCTCCACCTCTTGTCCTTCTTCTAATTCCATTTCCGTATCGTTTTTGTGTAATAGGACATCTTCATCCCCATTTGATAAAAAGTAGCCAAATTCAGCCAGTCTTTCTACCTTTAATTTTACAGTTTGTCCAATATAATCAATAATTGCCATTAAAAAACGCTCCTTTAATTTTTCTTTCATATATTTAAAGTCTCGAAAATATCTCCTTAAGTTGTGTGAACTGCTATATTTTACTATAATTAAGGAACAAAGTGAAACCTCTTTAGTAAAAGAGGGAGTTTAAGGAGGCAGCCATGTCAAAAGAAAGTTCATTTGATATTGTATCCAAAGTTGATTTTTCAGAAGTAACAAATGCAATTAATATTACAATGAAGGAAATTCAAACCCGCTATGACTTCAAAGGCAGCAAGAGCAATGTAACGCTTGATAAGGAAGAGCTTGTGTTAATTTCTGATGATGAATTTAAATTAGATCAGCTTAAGGATGTCCTATTTAGTAAAATGATTAAAAGGGGAATTCCTGTTAAAAACCTGGATTATGGCAAGTTAGAAGGGGCATCAGGCGGTACAGTCCGTCAACGAGCAAAAATAGCTCAAGGAATTGATAAAGAAAATGCCAAGAAAATCAATTTACTTATTAAAAACAGTGGCTTGAAGGTTAAAAGCCAAGTTCAAGATGATCAAGTCCGTGTGACCGGCAAAAATCGTGATGACCTGCAAAAGATTATTGCTGCAGTGAAGGAAGCTGACTTGACTGTTGATGTACAATTTGTGAATTATAGATAATGGAATAGGAAGGCAGTCCTTAATGAGGCTGCTTTTTTTCTATGACTTTATAGTGGCGTTTCGTAAGTCTTGTAGGTATAATTATCTAGGAAAGCCGCACCATTGAATGCCATTAGGAGAGGATCTTTTATGCTGGATAAAATTAAATTTAGAAGTATTCGATTAAAAATGATTGCAGTCATTGTGATCGCATCAATTATTAGTACACCACTTTCTTCAAAGCTAAATGAGTATGTTATGGATTTCGTAGATGTACATAAAAGTTTTGGTATCTATATTAACACGATTATTAACCTCATAATAGCAACATTTATTGTTGCAGTATTCACTCGATGGATCATTATTAATCCGCTCCGTAAACTATTAGAAGCAACGAACAAGGTTTCAGAAGGAGATTTAAGTGTTGAAGTGGATTTTTCAAAACGTGTAGATGATGAAATTAGCCAATTGGCAAAAGGCTTTCAGCAAATGACTGAACATCTTAAAAATGTTGTTAGCAAAATTAATCACACATCAGACAGAATAACAGTGTCAGTTAATCAATTATCTGCAAACTCAGAAAATACAGCATTGGTTTCTGAACAAATTTCCGCTGCAATCCAAGGAGTTGCTGCAGGATCTGAGGAACAAACTGCTGGAATGGAAAAAATCGCAGCTGCTATGAATGTAGTAAGTAATGAGATTGATGATATTTCTCGTAATACACAAGTCATTAGCAATCAATCTAGAATGAATACAGCAGTTGCTGAAGAAGGGGAAAAAACAGTTGATAGAACGGTAAAGCAAATGAGCCTTATTCAAAACTCTGTCAGCCAGTCAGATCATTCGATTCAAATGCTTCAAGAACAGACAAAAGAAATTGGTCAATTTTTAACAGTTATTACGGATATCGCTAATCAAACGAATTTATTAGCGCTAAATGCTGCAATCGAGGCTGCACGTGCCGGGGAAGCAGGAAAAGGCTTTGCGGTTGTAGCTGAAGAGGTCCGCAAGCTTGCTGAGCAGTCAAACGAATCTGCCCTGCAAATTGCAGAGCTTGTCAATGAGATTCAAAAGCAAACAGGTGATTCCGTTGCGACGATGAAGCATGTAATAGATGATGTTCAAGAAGGAATTATTATGACCAACGAAACAAAAGATATTTTCCATCGAATCTCTCAATCGATGGCTGAGATGAATGGTCAAATGGAGAAAATCCTTAATGGTGGGAAAATGATTTCTGGCAGTGCTGCGGAAGTAACTGCAGCTGTTTCTGCAGTCAGTTCCATTGCGAACCTGAACAGTCATAATTCGATGAGTGTTTCAGCAGCTTCACAAGAGCAGCTTGCTTCTATTGATGAAGTGGCTAGTTCAACAAAGGAGTTAGAAGAAGTAGCAGAGGATCTTCAAAAACTAACTCATATATTTAAAATTTCATAAGCCGTTAATAAAGGAGAAACACACTGGATTCTATCAATCACAGTGTGTTTTTTGTATTAAGCGAAAGAAATGGAACGAAAAAGAGCTTTTCTGCTCTATTATTATTTTGTCAATGTGAGATTCTTCACTTATTTATTTAGAATACTCCTCTATAATTTGAATATAGAGATGTTCTATTGATAAATAAAATCCGACATTTTTTCATGACTAGAATTCAAATGAGAGAGTGTTGAAGGAGGATTTTTACATGCCTTTTAATCGTGATTTTAACCAGGACCCATTTATCGTCATATGGGAATTAACGAGAGCTTGCCAGCTGAAATGCTTACATTGCCGTGCAGAAGCTCAATATAGAAGAGACCCTCGTGAATTATCATTTGAAGAGGGAAAAAAATTAATTGATCAAATCTATGAAATGAATAATCCAATGCTTGTATTTACAGGCGGGGATCCATTAATGAGAGAGGATGTCTTTGACATTGCAGAATATGCTGTCAAGAAAGGTGTACGCGTTTCGATGACACCTAGTGCAACTCCTAATGTAACGAAAGAAGCAATTGAGAAGGCGAAGGAAGTTGGATTGTCTCGATGGGCATTTAGTTTAGATGGACCTAATGCGGAAGTTCATGATCATTTTCGTGGGACAACGGGCTCATTCGATTTAACAATGGAACGAATTAAATATTTGCATGAACTTGAAATACCTATCCAAATCAACACGGTTATCTCCAGATATAATATTGATTATTTAGATGAGATGGCTAAAGTTGTTGAAGGATTAAAATGTGTGCTTTGGAGCGTCTTTTTCCTTGTGCCGACAGGAAGAGGACAGGAATCTGATATGATTTCTCCTGTTGAACATGAAAAAGTGTTTACTTGGCTGTATGAGCTAAGCAAAAGGGTGCCATTCGACATTAAGACGACTGCCGCTCAGCATTATCGCCGTGTTGTTATTCAGCAAAAAATGCGCGAGGCTAAAGATCAAAGAGATGAAATACAATATTTAGATGCATTGACGCAGCAAGGCTTAACCGGCTCGATTGATGGGCTTGGCAGAGCGCCAAAAGGAGTAAATGATGGAAATGGCTTCGTCTTTATTTCCCATGTAGGTGATGTGTATCCGAGTGGTTTACTGCCTGTAAAAGCAGGGAATGTTAGAGAACAATCGCTAGGAGAGATTTATAGAGAATCTCCTATCTTTAAAGATTTGCGAAATCCTGATAAATATAAAGGGAAATGCGGGGTTTGTGAATTTAGATATGTATGTGGAGGTTCAAGATCACGTGCATATGCGATGACTGGAGATTATATGGAAAGCGAACCATTCTGCGTCTATATTCCTAAAGCACTAAGAAAGAAATCTGCAGCCAAATAGATAAGTATACGCAAACAGTCGTTTTACCAGAAAGTGCAGTCTTGCTCTAAGGCTGCACTTTCTTTAGTCTTAATTGATAAATGATACCTTTAATATAATGAGAATAATGACAACATCATGACATTTTCAATATGTTATTAACATATAGGTAGTTATATGGTGTAATGGGTATTATATATACAATCCATTCATTTTGAATCTGAACGTTAATGTGAGTTTGTGTACAGTTTCTCAAAGGAACGTATGATAGAATAGATATTAAAGAGATCACTCTTAATCAGGAGTTGATAAAATGGAAAAAACAATTATTAAAGATCAATTAAATAGACCATTAAGAGATTTACGAATTTCAGTGATAGATCGCTGTAATTTTCGTTGTACTTACTGTATGCCTGCTGAAAAGTTCGGTCCTGATTTTGCTTTTTTACCAAAAAGTGAATTATTAACCTATGAAGAAATCGAACGTCTAGCGAAAATATTTGTCAGCCTAGGTGTTGAAAAAATTCGTCTTACAGGTGGAGAGCCCTTGTTAAGGAAGGACTTACCAACTTTAGTTAAGAAGCTTTCAGAAATTGAAGGCTTAAAGGATATTGGTTTAACAACAAATGGGGTATTGCTGCCAAAGTTTGCAAAAGAGTTAAAAGAAGCTGGTCTTTTACGTGTGAACGTCAGCTTGGATACTCTAAATAGTGAGCTTTTTGGAAAGATTAATGGCAGGGGCGTCGGAGTTGACGTTATTCTTGAAGGGATTAAAGCAGCACAGGATGCTGGCCTTGGAGTAAAAATTAATATGGTTGTGAAGAAGGGCTTAAACGATTCAGAAATTGTTCCGATGGCAAGGTTTTGTAAGGAGCAAGGATTGCAGCTTCGCTTTATCGAATATATGGATGTTGGCAGCACAAATGGCTGGAAAATGGATGATGTGGTAACTAAGAAGGAAATTTATGAATTGCTTAAAGAACATTATCTTTTAGAACCAGTAGATCCTGCCTATTTCGGAGAGGTAGCTAAGCGATATCGATATGAAGGGACAAATGTGGATGTTGGATTTATTCCATCTGTGTCCGAATCTTTCTGTTCAAGCTGTACTCGTTCAAGGCTTTCAGCAAATGGTCAAATCTTTACATGCCTGTTTAATGGCGAAGGACATGATATTAAAGAATTTATGCGAAAAGATGTGACAGATGAAGAGATTGCCGATCGAATTACATCTATTTGGAGCGGAAGAAAGGATCGCTACTCAGATGAGCGAACGGAAGAAAGCGTGAAGACAAGAAAGAAAATCGAAATGTCTTATATCGGCGGATAAAAATATCCCCCCTGTTTTAATTGACAGGGGGGTATTTTTGTCCTTGTTTTAAATTGTGCTAAAGATAGTCTTGCAAGGCATACGGCACTTTTTTAATTGAGTTTGAAGACGTGCCTCAAAAGCCTTTTTATGAAAAATATTTTAGCCTAAGTATCTTGGGAATAAAATATTATTCTCTAAGTGAACATGCATGAATGTAAAGCCTTCTAGTGCCTCAAGACGCTTGTATACTAGCGTGTATGTTCCGCATGCATCAAGTGGAAGCTCATAATCTGATGTAACTTCTCTAAGCTGTCTTAATATTTCTCCTACATGATCATGCTCTTTTTCAAGCTCAGTTATATAATCAATAATTTCTTGGCGATTTTCGAGTGTCGGATCCTCTAGTTTTTTAAGCATCGGAAAGACAACTTCTTCTTCCTTTGCTGTATGTTCGATCATTTCTTTTTTAAACTCATAAAATAATTCATAAACTTTTAATAGTTCTGGATGGCTGTCACCATGAACTTTTGATACTTTTGTGACATATGGACTTAATTGTGCAAGTTCATCAAGTGTAGTGGCATGATAGTGTTCACTAATATGTTTAATAATGTTTTCAGAACTGCTATCTGTCCAAACAGCCATATCATCTTTATTATTTTCTTCTTTTATATAGACTTCCTGCAGATCAGACATTAATTTGTCCATATCTATTGAAAGGTCAGCAGCAGCTTTATTTAACGGAATGTTTCCGCCACAGCAAAAATCTATACGATAACGTTTAAAAACATCGCTTGTTTTTGGTTGCTCATTTACAATATCCTTAACTAATGTGGTTTCAGTAATAGTCAATGCCATTTTATTAATATCCTCCTTAGTAGTTCATTCTTTATTTCATAATAAGCATAACGGATAATAAACTTTGAGCAGGTGACCCTTATCACACTTCTTACTCTTTTTTGAAAAAACAATAGAGAAAAGGGTTTGTGAGGTTTGTCATGTTGAATACGATGCTGTACATATATAATATAAGATAGATAAGCCCATTTCTTTTGAGGAGCTGATAGGAATGATAGAGAGAAGAACACCCATCCCGGTTGGAGAGGCAGTTAGAAGGATTATGAACCACGAATGGAGCGGACAAACAGAAAATGTCTCTATAAAAGAAAGCTATGGAAGATATTTATCAGAGGATTTAAAAGCGACTAGCGATGTTCCTCATTTTGACCGTGCTCCATATGATGGATTTGCTGTAAGAACAATCGATACAAAGGATGCATCTCAAACAAATCCAGTGGAATTTGAAGTCGTTGATCATATCGGTGCGGGAATGGTAACAACGAAGACGGTCAGTGCCTTTCAAGCGGTTAGAATTATGACAGGTGCACAAATGCCGAAAGAATGTGATGCAGTTGTTATGCTTGAGCTGGCAAAAGCATTTGAAAAAGATGGCAAGCACTATATGTCTATTAAACGTACATATAAACCAGGTGACAACGTCTCCTTTAAAGGTGAAGACGCGAGAGAAGGGGATGTATTAATAAAAAAAGGGACAAAAATTAATCCTGGAATTCAAGCAATCCTTGCAACTTTTGGCTACTCTCAGGTTCCCGTAGCAAAACGGCCAATTGTAGGATTATATGCAACAGGTACAGAGCTGCTGGATGTACACGACGCATTAGAGCCAGGAAAAATAAGAAACAGCAATTCTTACATGATTGCAGCTCAAATTGAACGAGCAGGTGCTGATGTGCATTATTTTGGACAGCTTCCTGATGAATTTGAAACTTGCTATGAGGCAGTAAAAAATGCACTTGGGAAAGTAGATATGCTCATAACTACTGGCGGTGTATCCGTTGGTGATTTTGATTATTTGCCTGCTATTTATGAAAAAATGAAAGCAGAAGTGTTATTTAATAAAGTAGCGATGCGTCCAGGCAGTGTAACAACTGTAGCGCAATTTGAAGGGAAGCTTTTATTTGGTCTATCAGGAAACCCATCTGCATGTTATGTGGGATTTGAATTATTTGCAAGGCCAATCATTAGGAGAATGCTGTTTGCTGAAAAGCCGCATCTTCGAAAGGAAAAGGCTATTCTTGATGTTGATTTCCTAAAGGCCAATCCTTTTACCCGGTTTGTTAGAAGTGCAGTAACTGTTTCAGATGGCAAGCTGATTGCTTCACCGAGCGGGCTTGATAAATCGAATATCGTTATGAGTCTTGCTGGGGCGAATTCATTAATGATATTGCCTGGAGGAACGAGAGGATTTGATGCAGGTTCTGAAGTAGAGGTATTATTGCTTGAGGACTTTAATGGAAGCGAGTGGCCATGGTAAGAAAACCAATTATTCTTCAGATTGTTGGTTTTCAAAACAGCGGCAAAACGACCGTTGTTAAAAAGCTTATTGAACGTCTTGCTGCTGATAATTGTAACGTGGCTACCATTAAGCATCATGGGCACGGAGGGAAGCCAGATATAGTGGAAGGCAAAGATTCCAGCCAGCATATTTCCTCAGGTGCCCTCGCATCCTTAATTGAAGGGGACGGACGTATTTTGCTTCAAGCAGAAAAAAACAGCTGGTCTTTAAGCGAGCAAATTAAAATTCTTGAAATTTTACAAACAGATATCATTCTTATTGAAGGTCACAAAAAGGAAGGTTATCCAAAAATAGTTTTAGTAAGGAATGTAGATGATCTTAACCATTTGTCGAAATTAAAGAATATTCAAGTTGTATTGTTTTGGAATGAAGAATGTTTGGAAATGAAAAGCAGCCTACACTCAGTCCCTTTTTTCCATATTAACAATGACTTAGGTTATGAATGGATATACAATTATCTGACTAATGAGTAGAAATAGATGTTGATATTTGTCGAAAAACCGTCACAATTTGACGGTTTTTTCTGTGATGATCTTCACTTTTTTACCTTTTGAATTTAGATATAGTAGAGGTAACATGCTATAAGGGGGGATAATCATGAAGATTTGTTTACCAAAACAGCATGGTGCATGGGCAATGTTAATTATCCCATTTTGGCTCGGGGTTGTTGCTTCTGAGTTTCTGTGGTCACATATCGCCTTTTTTATTGGCTGGTTATTTTTATATTTAGCTACATATCCAATGCTTTTATTATTTAAAAAGAAAAAAATGCAGTATTATACGAAGTGGACAATCATCTATTTTGTTCCGGCCATCTTATTGCTGTTAATACCGCTATTTGTTCAGCCGTCGATTATTATATTTGGTTTCATTATGATTCCATTTTTTATTTTAAATGCCTATTTTTCATCAAAAAACCGTGAAAGGGCATTTACGAATGATATTAGTGCGATTTGTGTATTTGCTATTGCTGGTTTAGCAAGCAGCTATTTGCCGAACGCTGAAATCAATTCATTAGCAATCAAAGTATTTATTACATCCATACTATTCTTCACTGGTTGTACTTTTTTTGTAAAAACAATGATACGCGAGAAGAAAAATCCAACTTTTAAATGGCTTTCATGGGGATTTCATTTGGCTGTTCCATTTATTTGGGTTCTATTAGGGGAATGGCTAATTGCTGTTGCTTTCATCCCAAGCTTGATCAGAGCATTTGTCTTTTATGGCAAAGGAATGACAATGAAAAATTTAGGCATTCTAGAAATAATAAACTCCGTCTTCTTTTTCATCATTATGGTCATAGTTGTTATTTAAACTATAAAGAAGCTGCATCTCAATATGGAGATGCAGCTTTTTTATTATTCAATATTACAAATGTTAACTGGGCAACTTTCACAATCAATGGAGTTTTTTAAATAAGATAGATCGTGAATGGTAATCATCCCTTTTTCAATTGAAAGTACTTCATTCTTACGAAGTTCGCCTAACATTCTATTGACAACTTCTCGTGAGGTTCCACAAAAATTTGCAAGCTCTTGGTTTGTTAAAGGGGTATTGATCGTAATTCCCTTCTCAGTTTCAATTCCATAGCTATTTGTAAGGCGGATTAAGGTAGAGTATAGCGCTCCTTTTTTACCGTGAAGGACAAGATCCCGAAATTTTGTTTGTGTTTTTCGATATTGGAGGCTAATCCACTTCATTAATTCAAGTGCAAGCGAATGATCTTGATTGAGCTTTTCTTCAAGCTCCTCCTTATTAATAATTGCTACAACCCCACTCTCAACAACTTTTGCATTAAGCATATATTTAGGTGATGGACAGAAAAGTGATAATTCCCCAATTAAATCTCCTTCTCCACACATTCTTAATGTAAGCTCACGTCCATCAGGTACAATCTTACTAATTTGAATTAATCCACTTTGAACGATGAATAGTTCATTTGCGGTCATTCCTTCTTGATATAAAAAGGATCCTTTTTCAACTTTTCTGTTATGGTGTGAGGCTTGTAATAGCACATTTAGTTTTTCGGCAATTTCAATATTTGATTGCATGTATTACCTCCTCTTTCGGTAATGCATCCGTCCTGCGTATATAAGATAATACTACTATTATATTGCAAAGATTAAAAACTTCAAGAAAAAATAGTTGATTTTCCATTCTTAACTTTCTATAATAAGAGAAATATAAAATTTATAAATATTTAATAAAATGAGTAAATATACAAAAAGTGAAGGGGAAAATCATGAAAGTCTCAATCATTGGAACAACTGGATATGGAGGAGTTGAATTACTGCGAATTTTACACCAGCATCCTACATTTAAGATTCAGTCCATCCATTCAACGAAAGATGAAATACCAATCTGGGAGGAATATCCACACCTTTATCGTTTATTTGATAAAAAGTTAGAACCTATTGATGCTGAACAAATAGCTAATCAATCGGATATTGTTTTTCTTGCTACTCCATCAGGCATTTCTGGGCAATTAGCAAGTGAATTTGTGAACAAGAACATAAAAGTAATTGATCTTTCAGGAGATTTACGATTGCCTGCTAAAGATTATGAGACTTGGTATAAACAAGAGCCTGTTCATGAAAGCTTGAAATCCCAAGCAGCATATGGGCTGCCCGAATGGAATAGGGAAACGATAAAAAACTCAAATTTAATAGCCAATCCTGGCTGTTTTCCAACCGCGTCACTTTTAAGTCTAGCCCCAGTTGTAATGTCAGACTTGATTGATCCAGCAAGTATCATCATTGATGCAAAGTCAGGCGTTTCGGGTGCAGGGAAATCATTATCAAGAAATACAAGCTTGTCTGAAGCAAATGAGAATTTCAAAGTATATAAGGTAAATGAGCATCAGCATACTCCGGAAATTGAACAGCAGCTTCTCCAATGGAATAGTGATGTTCAGCCAGTTACCTTCACCACACATCTATTGCCGATTACAAGAGGAATTATGACGACAACGTACGTTCGATTAAAGGAAGAGCACAGTACTAGCCAACTACTAGAGTTATATAGAGAAATCTATCATCAACAACCATTTATCCGTATTCGCCCAGAAAATACTTTCCCATCAATTAAAGAAGTAGCCGGTTCCAATTATTGTGATATTGGCCTGCATGCGGACAGCAGAACTGGAAGGCTGACAATCATTTCTGTCATTGATAATTTGATGAAGGGGGCAGCGGGGCAGGCAGTTCAAAATGCGAATATCATGAGCGGTTTAGAAGAAACAACGGGGCTTGATTTTGTCCCGATGTTTCCATAAGGGGGAAGAATTCATGTATACTATGTCACAAGCTCAAGCGATAAAAGATATCGCTGGAGGAAGTATTACAACCCCAAAGGGGTATAAAGCGTCCGGTGTACACGCGGGGCTAAGATATTCAAAGAAGGATGTAGGTCTGATTATTAGTAATGTACCTGCTAATTGTGCAGCTGTCTATACAACGAGCAAGTTCCAAGCAGCACCGCTTAAGGTCACTCAAGAAAGTATTGCGGAAGAGCAAAAGATTCAAGCCGTAATTGTGAACAGTGCATGTGCGAATGCATGTACAGGTGAACAAGGCTTGCGTGATGCTTTTCAAATGAGACAATGGACCGCAGAAAAGTTTCATCTTCAACCACATCATGTGGCGGTGGCTTCTACAGGTGTGATTGGAGAGTTTCTGCCAATGGGAAAAATTCAAAAGGGCATTCAAATGCTTGAACCTGGAAAAGAAGAGGAATTTGCAGCAGATTTTCAAACAGCGATTTTAACTACTGATCTAGTTATGAAAAGCTGTTGCTTTTCAACAGAAATTGATGGAAAGACGGTTTATATGGGTGGAGCAGCCAAAGGATCAGGAATGATTCATCCAAATATGGCAACGATGCTTGCCTTTATTACGACAGATGTAAATATAGAGAGCAATTATCTTCATGCAGTACTTAAGGAAATAACGAATACAACCTTTAATCAAATCACGGTTGATGGGGATACATCGACGAATGACATGGTGCTTGTAATGGCTAATGGAGAAAGTGGAACCAATTCATTAACTCCTGCACATGCAGACTGGGATCATTTTGTTCAATTACTTGCAAAGAGCTGTGAAAGTCTAGCGAAGCAAATCGCTAAGGACGGAGAGGGAGCAACGAAATTAATTGAAGTCGAAGTGAATGGAGCGATAAATGATGGTGAAGCAAGAATGGCTGCTAAGCAAATTGTCGGTTCTAATCTTGTGAAAACAGCGATTTATGGGGAAGATGCAAACTGGGGGAGAATAATCGGAGCAATTGGGCAAAGCGATGCAAAGGTAAATCCAGATACAGTTGATATTTCAATTGGGCCAATCACAATGTTAAAAAACAGTGAGCCACAGCCATTCTCCGAAGAGGAAGCATCTATCTATTTGCAAGATAACATGATTCAAATTCATGTAGATCTTCATCAAGGGAATGGAAACGGTAAAGCATGGGGCTGTGACCTGTCCTATGATTACGTAAAAATCAATGCAAGTTATCGGACTTAGGGAGGGAAGAAGGGGTGAAAACCATTTTAATAAAATGCGGTGGTAGTGTCATTGATGATTTATCAACTGCATTTTTTAATAGTTTAAAAGATTTGGAGAGCGAAGGTTACCATCTTCTGTTTGTTCATGGCGGGGGGCCAGATATAAATGACCTTCTTGAACTTTATCAAGTTCCTCAAGAGTATATAAATGGGCTTCGGAAAACGTCAGCTGAAACGATGGAAATTGTCGAAATGGTCTTGGCTGGAAAAACTAATCGTACACTGACAGCAAAGCTTAGTTCTCACGGGTTTAATGCGTTCGGAATAAACGGAAGCGACGGCGGCTTCTTACAAGCTGATTTTATCGATCAAGAAAGGCTAGGCTTTGTCGGCGATATAGTCAAGGTAAAGACAGAGATTATCTCTATGCTGCTAAATGAGAAGTATACACCAGTCATTACCCCTATTGCTACAGCAAGTAATGGAGAGAAATTAAATATCAATGCTGATTTTGCAGCAGCAGCGATTGCAAATAATCTCCAAGTTGACCATTGTATTTTTGTAACTGATGTACAAGGAATTATTATTAATGGAGAGCTAGTTTCGCAACTAAGTAAGGAAGAAATAGAGTCGTATATTCATGCCGATCAGATAACAGGTGGAATGATCCCGAAAGTTCGTTCAGCAGTAAATGTGATTGAAAAAGGGCTGCAAAATGTGAGAATTGTGTCTGGAAAAGAAACATTTTTCAACCAAGGTCATTGGATTGGAACAGAAATTTTCGCAAAAGAGGGGATCTTACGATGAGCTATTTATTTCCCACATATTCCCGCTGGGAAGTTGAGCCTGATCAGTCAGAAGGAAGCGTAATTATCGATAAAAATGGGAAAAAATACTTGGACTTTACCTCAGGAATTGGTGTTTGCAATTTAGGGCATCGTCCAGCAGTAGTTCAGGAGGCAATTACTAGTCAGCTTAACCGCTATTGGCATGTTTCCAATCTGTTCATTCAGGAAGAACAAGAGAATGCTGCGAAGCGATTGGCAGAAAGTGCGAAAATGGATTGTGTTTTTTTCGC
Source organism: Cytobacillus solani (assembly GCF_001420595.1). GTDB lineage: Bacteria > Bacillota > Bacilli > Bacillales > Cytobacillaceae > Cytobacillus > Cytobacillus solani. The sequence goes on from NZ_LJIX01000006.1 coordinate 1,413,138, forward strand.
TAATAGCGGTGCAGAAGCGAATGAAGCAGCCATCAAGCTTGCTCGAAAAGCAACTGGCAGAAAAAAAATCATTACCTTTGAAAACTCTTTTCATGGCCGAACTTTTGCGACAATGTCAGCAACTGGACAGAATAAAATTAAAATGGGTTATGGACCAATGCTTGAAACGTTTGTTTACCTTCCATTTAATGATATTGAGGCGATTAAAAAAGAAGTGGATGATGAGACGGCAGCAGTGATGCTTGAGGTCGTTCAAGGAGAGGGCGGCATTCATATTGGAGAGCAAGCCTTTTTAAATGAAGTTAGTCAACTTTGTGAGGATCATGGTGCGCTTCTGATCATTGATGAAATCCAAACGGGAATTGGCCGGACAGGGAAACCCTTCGCCTTTCAGCATTTTCAATTAATGCCTGATATTGTTACCTCTGCAAAAGGATTAGGCAGCGGACTCCCAATTGGAGCTGTGATTGGGAAAAAGGAGCTCGCTCACTTTTTTGGACCGGGTAGCCACGGGTCAACTTTTGGTGGCAATCCTTTGGCAATTGCGGCTGCAAAAGCCACGATGGAGGTCATTTTTCAAGCAGGATTTTTAGAGGAAGTAGAGAAAAAAAGTGTATACCTGTTTGAACAAATTAGTAAGGAATTGAAAGGAATTCCTGACATATTAAACAGTAGACAATTAGGAATGATGATTGGATTAGAAACATCGATCGATCTGCCTATATTGTTAAAGGAATTAAGAAATCATGGATTACTGGCACTTCCAGCAGGAAGCAATGTGTTAAGGCTTTTGCCGCCTTTAACGGTTACGAAAGCTGAAATAGATAAAGCGATACACATTTTACAATCTGTAATAAGAAATTATTCAAAAGCAGCCGTATAGGCTGATATTTTTTCTTATTAATGAATAAAAATTAATTTAAATAAATAAATATACATTTTATAAGAGGTGGAAATATGGAAGGATATTTACACTTGAAAAATAATCAAAGTTTCACTGGACAATGGCTGACACCTCCCCCTAATCAGCAGATTGAAGGGGAAATAGTATTCTTTACTGGAATGACGGGTTACCAAGAGGTGCTGACAGATCCTTCTTATAAGGATCAGATTATCGTTTTTACGTATCCTCTAATCGGAAACTATGGCATAAATGAACTGGATTTTGAGAGTAAGGAACCACATGTGGCAGGTGTCGTTGTTTATGAAGCAACGAATCATCCATCCCATTATCAATCAACTTACTCACTTAAAGAGTATTTGCAAAAATGGGACATTCCGCTGTTGGGTCATTTAGATACAAGGGCAGTTGTTAAGACAATCAGGAAGGAAGGCACCATGCCGGCTGTTTTGTCTTCTAACGAATTGTACAATAAGGATCATTTTGTATTACCAAAAGAGGAAAAGGTTACTAAGGTTACAGCAAGTACAAATGGGTGCTATGGGGATGGTGAAACCCATATTGTTCTTGTTGATTATGGTTTAAAGAAATCAATCATCCATTCTTTCCTAAAAAGAAACTGTCGGGTGACGACCGTTCCATTTAATACAACATTTCCAGAAATAAAAAAACTTAAGCCAGATGGAATTGTTCTTTCCAATGGTCCAGGAGATCCGAAAGAGCTAACAAGTATTTTACCAAATGTTAAAAAGATGCTAGAACATTATCCAACATTAGGAATCTGCCTCGGGCACCAGCTGGCTGTCTTAGCTTTAGGGGGAGACACGAAAAAGCTTCCCTTCGGTCACAGAGGTGCAAATCATCCAGTAGCCGATTTGAAATATGGCAAGGTATTTATGTCCTCTCAAAATCACAGTTATGTTGTTGATGAAGAAAGTCTCCTGAAAACAGGATTTGAAAAGCGCTTTATTAATCTTCATGATCAATCAGTCGAAGGACTCATTCACCAAATTTTGCCGATTCAGACTGTGCAATTCCATCCAGAAGCACACCCAGGACCTGCAGATGGAGAATATATTTTTGAAGAATTCATGAATATCATAAAAGTCGAGAAGAGGAGCGTTATTGCATATGCCTAAAGATACAAGCATCCAGTCAATCCTTGTCATTGGATCAGGTCCCATCGTGATTGGGCAAGCAGCAGAATTTGATTATGCGGGGACGCAAGGATGTGCAGCATTGAAAGAAGAAGGCTATAAGGTCATCCTAGTAAATAATAATCCAGCAACTATTATGTCAGATAAAAATTTCGCTGATCGCATTTATTTTGAGCCATTAACCGTAGATAGCCTAGAAAAAATTATCGAAAAGGAGCGTCCGGATGGAATCCTTGCCACTTTAGGCGGGCAAACAGGGCTAAATTTAGCTTTTCAGCTAAGTGAAGCAGGCGTTTTTGAGCGCTATGGCGTGAAGCTTTTAGGAAGCAGTATGGAGTCGATAAAAAAGGGCGAAGACAGAGAAGCTTTTAGACAGCTAATGAAAAAACTGAATGAACCAGTTCCAGAAAGTATAATTGTTCATGATGTAGCGGAAGCGATTCAATTCGGAGAAACAATCGGATTTCCAATCATTGTTCGTCCTGCCTATACGCTTGGGGGAACAGGGGGTGGAATTGCAACGAGTCTTGCTGAGTTAGAATCACTCGTAAAAGGTGGTTTGAATGAAAGTGCAATCAACCAATGCTTGATTGAAAAAAGTATTGCAGGATTTAAAGAAATTGAGTATGAAGTGATGCGTGATTCAATGAATACTTGCATAACGATTTGCAATATGGAAAATATCGACCCTGTTGGCATCCATACGGGTGATTCGATTGTTGTTGCTCCTTCACAAACGCTGACAGATGAGGAATATCAGATGCTTCGGACTGCTTCAATAAAAATAATTTCTGCATTGGAGATCATAGGGGGCTGTAATATTCAATTTGCCTTAGATCCACAAAGTAAAAATTATTATTTAATTGAGGTTAATCCAAGGGTTAGCCGTTCTTCCGCCCTTGCTTCTAAAGCTACTGGCTATCCAATTGCAAGAATGGCAGCAAAGCTTGCGGTGGGCTATACATTATCAGAAATTACTAATCCAGTAACAGGAGATACGTTTGCAAGCTTTGAACCTGCTCTTGATTATGAAATTGTAAAGTTTCCCAAATGGGCCTTTGATAAATTTCCTATGGCTGACAGAAAACTTGGCACGCAGATGAAGGCAACTGGTGAAGTGATGGGGATCGATCGAAACCTAGAACGTGCTCTTTTAAAAGCAGTCCATTCACTAGAAGGGAAGGAATCAGATTTAGCAAACCCATCCTTTTTAGAGGCAGCGACTGAACATTTAGAAAAAATGTTAATAGAGCAAACAGATGAAAGATTTTTTATTGTAATGGAGCTTTTGCGCCGCGGAAAATCAGTAGAAACCCTGCATGACACAACAAAAATTGATTATTATTTCTTACATTCCTTTTTAGAGTTAGTAAAACTAGAGAGTCATGTTGCTGATCTGTCCTTTCATTCAGTAACAAAAGGACAGATGCAAATTTTAAAGGAAAAGGGCTTTAGTGATCAATATTTAGCCAAAGAATGGAATGTAACAGAGCGAGAAATTCGTGATAAGCGAAAAATGCTTGGGGTCCTGCCTGTATATAAAATGGTAGATACTTGTGCAGCAGAATTTGAGGCACAATCCAATTATTTTTATTCCAGTTATTTTGGTGAAAATGAGCTTGTGAAAAGTAATAAGAGGAAAGTATTAATCATTGGCAGCGGTCCTATTCGTATTGGGCAAGGGATCGAGTTTGATTATTGCTCTGTCCAGGGCGTATTTGCTTTAAAGGAAGAAAATATTGAAACGATTATGATTAACAACAATCCTGAAACAGTGAGCACAGATTTTACAATTGCGGATCGACTCTATTTTGAACCGCTTATTCTTGAGGATATCTTAAATGTGATTGAAGCCGAAGGAATAAAAGAAGTTATCGTTCAATTAGGCGGACAGACGGCCCTTAATCTTGCTGAGAAACTAGAAGACTACGGATTAACATTACTAGGGACAGAGTCAAGAACAATTGATCGGTTAGAGGATCGCAAGCTTTTTTATCAGCTATTGGATGATTTGAATATCCCTCATATTGATGGAGAGGTTGTTTATACGAAAAATGAGCTGTATTCAGCCATTCAAAAACTGGGTTTTCCGATTTTAATCCGTCCTTCGTTTGTCATTGGGGGAAAAGGGATGGAGATAATTGGCTGTCAGGCAGAAGTTGAAACCTATTTGCAGAAAAAAGATATCCCTTACCCAATCCTTGTAGATAAGTTCTATCAAGGGATTGAGGCGGAATTTGATTTAGCAGCTGATGGCAATCATATTTGCATACCCGCTATCATGGAGCATATTGAAAAAACAGGCGTTCACTCAGGGGATAGTATGTCCATTCTTCCTCCGAAAAACCTTTCAAACGATGCCCAGAAAAAAATGATTGCCTACGGAAAGGCAATTGTTCAAAAACTTCAATACAAAGGTCTAATGAATATCCAATTTATTATCAATGGGGATGAAGTTTTCGTTCTGGAAGTGAATCCTCGTGCAAGCAGAACGGTTCCAATTGTAAGTAAAGTGACGGGTATTCCCCTTGTGCAAATAGCGACAAAAGTATTGCTTGGGAAATATCAATTGTCGAATGATGAAATAACTGTTTATCAGAAGTATCCATTTGTATGTGTAAAATATCCCGTTTTTTCAAACTATGCATTAAAGGGTCTTGATGCGAAAGTAGGTCCGGAAATGAAATCGACAGGAGAAGGAATTGCTTTAGCTTCAACTTATGAGGAGGCGCTAAAGAAGGCCTTTTATAATGGTCAGTTGAAAAAAGCGGATACAATGCAAATTGCTATTTTAGATCATACAATCGATAGTAAACTGGGTTCTCTTGCTGTGGCAGCGGGAGTTGAGTTAGTTTTAACTGAGGAAATGACGAAAGAAACGGTTGCTCTTTTTAGCCCAAACGATTCAAAAAAGAGCAAAAAACTAAGGGAAGAAGCGATAAAAAAAAGAATATTAACTTTTACAGAAGTAGAAACTCTTCAGGCATTTTTAGAAGGATTGACGGTTGAAGATTGGAATGTACAGTCGGTTGAAGAGTGGCTTGGAGAAGGGACGGAAAATTTTAAATTAAAGGAAGTGCATATATAATGATTTCGATACAAGCAACTGAAAAACAATTAAATATTAAAGGAAAACACTTCTTAACATTAGCTGATTTCTCAGCCGATGAAATAAAAGGGATAGTAACAAAAGCACAAAAAATGAAAAATGCTTCTTATACAGGTGAAGACCCCAAACCATTACAAGGAAAAATCTTAGGAATGATTTTTGAAAAGTCTTCCACACGTACGAGAGTTTCATTTGAGGCGGGAATGCTGCAGCTTGGCGGTCATGCGCTCTATTTAAACAGCAATGACTTGCAGCTTGGAAGAGGAGAATCAATCGCTGATACGGCAAAGGTGCTCTCTTATTATGTGGATGCAATCATGATTCGTACGTTTTCCCATCAAACGATTGAAGAGCTCAGCTCTCATGCAACCATCCCTGTCATCAATGGTTTGACCGATCTCTATCATCCATGTCAGGTTTTAGCAGATTTATTAACAATCCAAGAGGAAAAAGGAACATTAGCTGGGCAGAAGCTATGCTACGTAGGGGATGGAAATAATGTCGCACACTCTCTGATGATTGCCTCTGCAAAGGTAGGAATGGATATAACAATTGCCAGTCCAGCAGGCTACGAGCCAAATGCAGCTATTACTAAAATGGCATTAGAATTTGCCAAGGCAAGTGGATCGAAAATAGAGATAACGAATGATCCTTTTGATGCAGTAAAAGGAGCGGATGCAATTTATACAGATGTATGGGCGAGTATGGGACAGGAGAAAGAAAATGAACAGAGGAAGAAAGTATTTTCGAACTTCCAAGTGAATGAGGAGCTTGTCCAACATGGAAAGAATGATTTCGTTTTCCTTCATTGCTTACCTGCCCATAGAGGAGAAGAAGTGTCAGCAGAAATCATCGATGGTCCTCATTCAGCCGTTTTTCAACAAGCTGGAAATCGTCTTCATGTTCAAAAAGCATTGCTGACGGAGATTTTGTAAAGAAAAGGCCTTCTCAAATGAGAGGGCCTTAAACAATTTAATTAAGAAAAAAAGAAGACTAACGGACCAACGATAAAGCAATAAATCGCGAAATACTTTAAATTTCCTTTAGCCATAATATTCATAAACCATTTCAAAGAAAAATAGGAGGCAATTAAAGAAGCGATAAATGCAATCGTGTACGGCAATGCCAGAGATGCTAAATTTTCATCATTAAGGATATCGCTAAACCCTAGTATCATGCCGCCAACACTTACTGGAATGTATAGGAGAAATGAAAATTTCAACGCAGTCTCTTGTTTCATCCCAAGAGCCATGGCAGCAACAATTGTTGCACCTGAACGGCTAATTCCTGGTATTAATGCAACTGCCTGAGCGAGTCCAACGATGATTGCATCCCTATAAGAAAGGTCTGCATCATTCTTTCTCCCCCTTAAATTACGGATAAGCCATAAAGCAAGACCAGTAACTAGGAGAGTAAGACCCACGGTTTTTATACTCGCTAAATGTTCATCTATGAAGTCTTCGAATAATATGCCAATTACACCAGCAGGGATTGTACCAATGATTAGGTAGATGATAAATCGAAAATCTGCTTCTGCACTTTTCTCTTTTGTTGTCACAAAACGAAGTCCATTTCGAATTAACCTCATAATATCTTCTCGATAAATAAACAATACCGCAAACAAAGAGGCCGTGTTTACTAGTAAGGCAAAGCTCAATCCTTCTATTTCTAATCCGAAAAAGTATTCAGCTATTTCTAAATGTCCGCTTGACGAAATCGGAATTGGTTCAGTTATACCTTGAAAAAGACCAAGAAATAAATATTTAAGCAGTTCGAAAATATCTTCCACTTTTATAGATCCCCCAAAGAAAAAGTTTCATACAACCCTCATTTAACAATAAAGAGGTTGCCCTGTAAAGAAAAATACTAAAATTTACTAGTGGAAATTGGAAACAAATTCATTCATGAGGAAATATTCATTGGAAATAATATAAAAGATTCGAGAAACCTAAAGGAGGTATTTGTCATGGGACAAAATCGCCAATTTAAAGCAGGACAGAAGGCACCAAATAATGGAGTATATATCGAGGTTGGGGAGACTGGAAGCAATGTAAATAATCCACAACTGTTAAAGTTAAGAGCAGGAGATCGCTTCCCAGAAAACTCTAATCATAACCGTGTGTGGACGTATCAAAGAAAGCCATAAATTTAAATGGAAACCTGGCAATAATCTGTACCAAAAAATTCACAAGAAAATAGTTTTTAACTAGAGCCATCCCTTGTGGATGGCTTTACATATGGATTATAATAAGAATAAAGGTCAAAAAAGGTCAAAAGGAGGTTATCATGGATTTAAACCGAATGACAGAGCGGATGCAGGAAGGAATTATGGCTGCCCAGACAATAGCTATTCGTGAACAGCATCAAGAAGTGGATGAAGTTCATCTGTTCTTGGCTCTTCTCGAACAAGAAAATAGTCTGATTGTTTCAATCCTTAAAAAGACTGAGGTATCCATTGAAAAAATAAGTGAGGAGCTACAGTATCTTCTAAGTAAAAAGCCGCAAGTTTCAGGCAGTGGCATCGAGCAAGGCAAGGTATACATTACAAATAAGTTCCAGCGTCTCTTAGCAGATGCAGAGTCCGAAATGAAAAAATTAAAAGATGAATTTATGTCAGTAGAGCATCTAATTTTAGCAGCTGCTGCATCAGGACAATCAGAGGTAGGAGCTGCATTAATAAATGCTGGTGCTGATAGGAAAAAGCTTGAACTTGCGATAATTGAAATAAGGGGGAATCAAAAAGTGACATCCCAAAATCCTGAAGCAACATATGATGCATTAAAGAAATATGGAAGAGACCTTGTAGCAGAAGTAAAGGATGGGAAACTTGATCCAGTCATTGGAAGAGATAGTGAAATTAGAAATGTCATACGTATTTTATCAAGGAAAACGAAAAACAACCCCGTTCTAATTGGGGAGCCTGGAGTAGGGAAAACAGCAATCGTTGAAGGCTTAGCCCAAAGAATCGTACGTAAGGATGTACCTGAAGGTTTAAAAAATAAAACGATCTTTTCTCTTGATATGAGTGCCTTAATTGCAGGTGCAAAATTTAGAGGGGAATTTGAAGAACGATTAAAGGCTGTTTTGAATGAAATCAAGAAAAGCGAAGGCAGCATTCTGCTTTTCATCGATGAAATCCATACGATTGTTGGCGCTGGAAAAACCGAAGGGGCAATGGATGCAGGCAATATGTTAAAGCCGATGCTTGCAAGAGGAGAACTGCATTGTATCGGAGCGACAACCCTAGATGAGCACCGGAAATACATTGAGAAGGATCCAGCTCTTGAGCGTCGCTTTCAGCAGGTCCTTGTCCAGGAACCAAATGTGGAGGATTCGATTTCCATATTAAGAGGATTGAAAGAACGTTATGAGGTGCACCACGGGGTCAATATTCATGATCGAGCACTTGTGGCTGCTGTCACTTTGTCGGACAGGTATATTTCAGACCGATTCCTTCCGGATAAAGCAATTGATTTGGTGGATGAGGCATGTGCAATGATCCGTACAGAGATAGATTCTATGCCTTCTGAATTAGACGAGGTGACTCGGCGTGTCATGCAGCTTGAAATTGAAGAAGCAGCATTAAGAAAAGAAAACGATGAGGCAAGTCAAGCGAGACTTTTTTCCTTACAAAAGGAACTAGCTGAGATGAAGGACAGAGCCCATGCCATGAAAGCAAAATGGGAGCTTGAAAAAGAAGGAATACAAAGGGTTCAGCATAAAAGAGAGATGCTTGAAAAATTGCGCCATGAACTTCAGGATGCTGAAAATAATTATGATCTTAATAAGGCAGCTGAGCTTCGCCACGGAAAAATCCCTGAGCTGGAAAAGGAATTGAAACAGCTAGAAATAGAAGTTAATAACAGTGAAGGGGACAGATTATTAAGAGAAGAAGTAACAGAAGAGGAAATTGCAGGGATTGTTGCTAGATGGACAGGAATTCCAGTTGCTAAGCTGGTTGAAGGGGAACGGGAAAAACTGCTTCGGCTGGAAAATATTTTACGAGAAAGAGTCGTCGGACAAGATGAAGCAGTCGGACTAGTTTCTGATGCTGTACTCCGTGCACGAGCTGGAATAAAGGATCCAAATCGTCCAATCGGTTCATTTATTTTCCTCGGACCTACAGGTGTTGGGAAAACGGAGCTTGCGAAAGCGCTGGCACAATCATTGTTTGATAGCGAGGAACAAATCATTCGGATTGATATGTCAGAGTATATGGAAAAACATGCCGTTTCTAGATTAATTGGTGCGCCTCCAGGGTATGTAGGATATGAAGAGGGTGGACAACTGACAGAAGCAGTAAGGAGAAGGCCTTACTCTGTTATTTTGCTTGATGAAATTGAAAAAGCCCACCCAGAAGTTTTTAACATCCTTCTGCAAATGCTTGATGACGGAAGAATTACAGATTCTCAGGGGCGGACAGTTGATTTTAAAAATACAGTAATCATCATGACATCGAATATTGGTTCACAGTTTTTACTTGAACGCGTTGAAGGGAAAATGGATTCCTATATTAATGAAGAAACACGGAAAAAAGTGATGAGTACACTTAGAGGACATTTCCGTCCAGAGTTTTTAAATCGGGTGGATGAAATTACATTATTTAAACCATTAGCATTGACAGAAATAAAAGCGATCGTTACCAAACTCATTAAAGAGCTTCAAGAAAGATTATCAGATCAGCATATTCAGCTTAGTATAAACGAAGAGGCGAAAGAATATATTGCAGAAAACGGTTTTGATCCAGTTTATGGTGCAAGACCATTAAAACGCTTCATTCAACGAAATGTTGAAACATTACTAGCTAAGAAAATAATCGCCGGGCAAATCAAAGAACATAGCCAAGTGACGATCTCAATAGAAAATGAAGACATTTCATTGAAAATTAAATGAAATTAAAAAGTCATCCTGACGATTGGCAGGATGACTAATTATTAAAAGTACGAATGATAATTTTTGAAATTAGATAGCTATCTAGCTTTGGCACCCTGCGGCTATTGCCTTCCGTTCCTTCGTTCCCCGATAAGTCAAGCACGATTACGCTTTCGCTCTTTGTGTTTCCTTTATCTCAGTCAGAAGCCGTCCAGTCCATAAGTTGCTAAGCGGGGTGCCTACGCTTTTCTAATGAATAGCTTCCTTTTCACTTGGCCCTTCAGGAATAATGGCAGCAACGATGAAAATTAAAATTGTCGCAGCTACTGAAAGGATCAACCCGGTTTTCAATTCGAATGCAGTACCGATCATTGAACTAACAACATAGTTAATCATTTGCACAAGAAGAAATGTCCAGAAAAAAGTCCAAAAGAATCTCAATGTATTCACCTCTTACATTTTAAAATCCCTTTTCATATTACCATAAGCTAATTAATTAATAAACGTTATTATGCCAATAAATTCGAATCAATCGCAAAATTGAGTAATACTTTTCCTTAAATGATATTTGACTAGAAACAATAGGCAAACCCCCTATCATTTTATGTGACGTTTCATACATTATTAGGAACGATCATTGGAAAGGAGAATTAAAATGGAAAGCCGAAACTTTCAACTGGATACCGAATGGAATATGATTCATTATCCCGAAAAGCCTAGTGGTTTCGGTATCCTTGTAATTGGTGATGAAAGGAATTATGTTCATGCTGAGAGCAGTTTTTGGACACAAAATGAGGGGAAATCAGCTTTATTAAAGCAATTTAAAGAAGAAGGATATACGATCTTTTATTCAAATCTTTACGGGAAGAACTGGGGAAATGACAAAGCAGTCCACCTTGCAAGAAGATTGTATGAGCATATTATCCGTACAGAGATTATCAATGGGAAAATTCATGTCATTGCTGAAGGAATGGGGGCTTTGATCGCACTTAGACTAATGAATGAGATGGGTCCTAGCCAAATTCGAACCTGTGTATTGATTAATCCAATTGTTTCCCTACCCCATCATTTAGAATTAGAAAAAGAACATAAATTTTTTTATAAGAAATTACTAAAGGAATTATCGGTTTCATATGATGCTGAAATGAAGCAAGTAGAAGCTAAAATTAAGCAGGTAAACACAAATGCTTTAATTGAAAATGATCCAATCCCTATAAAAGTTATCCAAATATTATCTGATCGCCGTGCCTATAAACAAGCAAACCTATTGAAAAGTCTCACAGTAAACTGGAGAGAAAAAGAATTGCCATTTTCTATTTGTTATATACTGCCTGAAAAAAGACAAGGAATTGGCGGTCAAATCGTAAATTTTTTAAAACAAAATGAAAGATTTTTATAATCCTAGCCTAACTTAAATTAAAAGAAATAATTAATAGTTTATTAGCATAGGATACATTAAGAAAAAGGGGAGGCTTGGAAATGGACAGGGCAGTAATAATAGGGACATACGAAAGTTTAGGGTTTCGCTTTTGTACCTCCTTATTGGAGGAGGGATATGAGGTAACAGGGATTCATTATAGGAATATGGATGAGGAACTTGTTGAGGAAAAGCGAATGGAAATAGGCAGAAATGCTAATTTTCAAGAAGTGCTTCAGATGGAGTGGCTGCCCTCCGCAGAAATTCAAGAGCAAACATTAATTATAATTGATTTTAATTATTTTTACTTGCGTAAACCGGGCTGTTCTTTGGAAATTAGTGAACATCTTGAGAAGTTTCTTGTCCATAATGATAAAAAAATAAAGGATACACAGTCAAAAGTGATTTGCCTTCTCCCTATAGAAGACCATGTTTCTACAAATGAACGATTTAATAAAATAATTCTAAATGTGAAGGCTAATGATTATCATTACCTTTATTTATCAAGGGAACTGGATATACAAAAAGAATCTATAAAAGACTTGATAGAAGGCGGATTCTAGCTGAGTATCGGAAAAAACACTTTTCAATTCTTATCTGTTAAGGGTAGAATAAAAATAGTCGGGTATTTTTCAGGATAGAGAGAAAGAGGGAAATATGGATGTGGCTATTACAGAGGGGCGGAGTATTGGAAGATGCATAAATTGATAATGCGTTTTGGGATGATCTTTTTATGCCTTCTTTTATTAGCCTCTTGTGGACAAGCAATGTCTGCAGGAAATCTTAAGAAAGCTGGCTTGTTAGTCCCGGATACAGTAAATGATCAAGTTTGGGGTACAAAAGGCTATAAAGGAATGCTAAAGATACAGTCCCATCATAATATAGAAGTTTACTATAAAGAGGGCATGAACTCCCAAATGGTTGTGGAACGTGCGGTTAAAGAATTTGATCAAAAAGGGGTAAATATAATTTTTGGTCATGGAAATGAGTATTCGGAGTATTTCAACAAAATATCGAACAAATATCCACATATCCATTTTGTGAGTTTTAATGGTGACGCTGAAAATTCTAACACAACAAGCTTAAATTTCGAAGCTTATGCGATGGGGTTTTTCGGAGGAATGATTGCCGGGCATATGACAAAAACGGATACAATTGGAATAATTGCCGCATACGAGTGGCAACCTGAAATCGAAGGCTTCTATGAGGGTGCAAATTATGAAAATGAAAATGTCAAAGTAATTATTGAATATGTTGGCAACTGGGATGATGGCACGCAAGCAATTCAAAGCTTGGATAGGATTTTTGCCAAGAATGCAGATGTTATATACCCTGCAGGAGATGGATATAATGTTCCAGTCATTGAAAAGGTGAAAGAAAAAGGGCATTATGCAATTGGATATATTTCAGATCAGTCTGACCTGGGTGAATCAGCAGTGTTAACAAGTACCATTCAGCATGTTGATGTACTCTATGAATTAGTCGCTAAAAAGTTCAATGAAGGGAAGCTGAAATCAGGAAACCTTTCTTTTGATTTTCAAGATGACGTAATTACATTAGGTAAGTTTAGCCCTAATGTTGACAAAGAATATATTGAGTTAATTAATGCCGCAATTGAAAAGTATAAGAAAACTGGAAGATTGCCTAATGAATGATTAACAATTGGAGGAACTATCAATGCAAACGACAGATAAAACATTAGAATTTATGCAAATCGCAATGAAATACATACCAGAAGCAAAGCAGCAATTAGATGGAGCAGGGATCGAACTTTCATTGGAAATGATTCAGCCATTTATGACTTTATTTACAAAGGTTATGACTGAAGCCTATGAAATGGGAAAAGCAGACGCGATTAAAGAAATGGAATAATGAAGAAACCGGCTCTGATAAATAAGCCGGTTTTTTTATGATTGTCTAGCGCAAGCGTCCTATCGCCTATCAAACTTCAGGCCCCCTTTCCTACGATAATTCAATATTGGTTCGTTCTTGCTCACCGTGTTTCCTATATCTCAGTCTAGGCCCTTCCAGTTTGTACGGCGATGACCAAGGCGCTTACGCTTTTCTTATGACTTCTTTAAAAATTGATTAATAAGCGGAGTAGCCTTTTTATATAAAGGCTTTAATTGATCAACTGAATGGATGAGAACTTCTATATTTTCAATAAGGTCCCCTATGTTAATCTTATTAAGAAAAGATAGAGCCCTTGGATCTTGTTTCTTTTCTTCTAATGCACCCTCTTTAGCCCCAAAAAGCCAATCTCTCTCACTTATTTTTATTAAAGGATGATCGAATTCTCTATCCTCCATTTCGCTTATATCATTCATTTCAACTGGATTTCTTTTATATTTGTCCTTTCCGAACATAAAGCTTGTTAGCGGATCTGCTTCTGTATTTAAATGCTTCATGTGATCTTCCCCCATATCTTCTCAACCTCCATAAGATTCGTGTATTTTAGCTTATGAATTTTTAATACAGCCGTGTAGATAGATGTCCCTAGTTGTTCTGGGAGAACTAAATTAAATCTTGATTATTTATATGTAAATTTGATAAAATTAGTACCAAGTCATAATAATTGATAATAAAATAACTTGAACGTAATATGAATAGACAATAAAGAAATAAAAAGGAGTGTAGGTTGGATGAATGCAGGAATTATCGGGATTGGAAGATGTCTCCCAGAAAAAATACTTACAAATGCAGACCTTGAAAAAATGGTAGATACATCAGATGAATGGATCAGAACGAGAACAGGTATTGAGGAAAGACGAATAGCGGATGATGACACAAATACATCTGATCTTGCATATGAGGCTGCCAAAAATGCGATTGCTCATGCAAATATTCCTGCTGCTGAAATTGGTATGATTATCGTAGCAACTGTAACTCCTGACCGGCCATTTCCATCCGTGGCAACGATACTCCAAGAAAGGCTTGGAGCAGTTAATGCAGCTGCAATGGACGTAAGTGCTGCATGCGCTGGGTTTATGTATGGTATGATAACAGCAAAACAATTTATTGAATGTGGCTCATATAAGCATATTTTAGTAGTAGGTGTTGAGAAACTTTCAAAAATTACCGATTGGGAAGACCGGAATACAGCAGTCTTGTTTGGGGATGGTGCCGGTGCTGTTGTTCTAGGTACTGTATCGGAAGGAAGAGGAATTCTATCATTTGACCTTGGGGCAGATGGCAGTGGCGGAAAGCATTTATACCAAGAAGATTATATCGTGATGAATGGGCGTGAGGTTTTTAAGTTTGCTGTCCGACAAATGGGAGAAAGCAGTGTAAAAGTATTGGAGAAGGCTGGTCTTTCTAAAGCAGATGTTGACCTGCTTATCCCCCATCAGGCGAATATAAGAATTATGGAGGCTTCAAGACAACGGCTTGAACTGCCAGAAGAGAAAATGTCAAAGACTGTTCATAAATATGGAAATACATCTTCCGCTTCGATTCCAATTGCTTTAGTAGAAGAATTAGAGGCAGGAAGAGTGAAAGATGATGATTTAATTGTTATGGTTGGTTTTGGTGGAGGTTTAACTTGGGGGGCGATTGCACTTCGCTGGGGACGTTAAAAAATATAATAGCCTTCACACATTTTGTAATACCGATAATTTTTTCTTAAAAAGGAGATTCGATAAAATGGATAAAAAAAGAGTTGTTGTTACAGGAATTGGCGCCGTGACACCACTTGGAAATGATGTAGATACAACTTGGAAAAATATACTGGCAGGTGTTTCTGGAGTGGGACCGTTAACAAGGGTTAACGCGGATGAGTATCCTGCTAAGGTTGCAGCAGAAGTAAAAGATTTTAATATTGAAGATTATATTGAAAAGAAGGATGCCCGAAAAATGGATCGCTTCACTCACTATGCGATAGCCGCTTCCTTAATGGCTGTAAAAGACGCAAACCTGTCGATTAATGATGAAAATGCACACCGGGTTGGCGTATGGATTGGATCTGGAATTGGCGGGATGGAAACATTTGAAAATCAATTTGAAACGTTTCTTAATCGCGGATATAGAAGGGTTAGTCCATTTTTTGTTCCGATGATGATTCCGGATATGGCTACTGGACAAGTATCAATCACGTTAGGTGCAAAGGGATTTAACTCTTGTACTGTAACTGCTTGTGCGACAGGAACGAATTCAATTGGTGATGCGTTCAAGGTCATCCAACGTGGTGATGCGGTAGCAATGATCACAGGAGGAGCAGAAGCACCAATTACAAGAATGTCTGTAGCAGGATTCTGTGCGAATACGGCCCTTTCTACTAACCCTGACCCTAAGACCGCAAGCCGTCCATTTGATAAAAATCGAGATGGATTTGTTATTGGTGAGGGAGCAGGAATTGTCATACTGGAGGAATTAGAGCATGCGTTGGCTCGCGGAGCTCATATTTATGCTGAAATCGTCGGCTATGGAGCTACTGGAGATGCCTACCATATTACAGCACCTGCACCAGCTGGTGAAGGCGGAGCAAGAGCGATGAAAATGGCAATCGATGATGCTGGGCTAAAACCGGAGGAAATTGACTATATCAATGCTCATGGTACGAGCACTGATTATAATGATAAATTTGAAACATTGGCGATTAAAGAAGTATTTGGTGAGCACGCTTATAAGTTAGCGGTAAGCTCAACGAAATCGATGACTGGACACCTTCTTGGGGCAGCTGGTGGAATTGAAGCAATTTTCGCAGTCAAGGCAATACAGGATGGCGAACTGCCTCCAACGATTAACTACGAAACACCAGACCCTGAGTGTGACTTAGACTATGTGCCAAACAAATCTAGGAAACAAGAAGTCAAAGCTGTCATCAGTAACTCCTTAGGATTTGGCGGACACAACGCAACAATCGCTTTTAAAAAATACGAGTAATTATTAAAGGCCAAATCATATTGATTTGGTCTTTTTTAGTGTTTCGCAGGAACGAAAGACTAGTTCTTGTACCCTAGAAAGAGGAATTTAACATTTCAAAGTAACTTAAGATTAGTTCTGATGCCCGCAATTGAGGATAAACACGGTAACCAAAATTGAGCTCGGGTGCCTAGCACACGAGGATTTCCACACTTACATTCACTTAAGAACGTCTAATCCTATTATGTCTTTCCGTAGTATTTGCACGGGCATATTTGCTTAAGCCTTTTCAATTAAACAAATGAATCCCCAAATCATAAACTATATCATAGCGGATATTCTGAAATAGGGCGGGTGAGAATGTGGGGGTAGTTAGAACCGATAAATGGCTGGAAAAAAAATTTGATGATCCAGTTGAAATTTGTCAAGTGTTTATGGAAACCTTTGGGGAAAAGAAACCGGCCAACATTTATCATTACTTAATGAGATTTGGTATGTATAGGCCGAATCGAAGGACATATGAGGAGTATAAAAAATTACTAGAGTTAAATTGCTGGGAGACTGCTGAAAGGATTTTTCAAAAGTACAGAAAAAAGTGGAAGGGGTTAGATATTCCTGTATATATATTTCCTGCGGCAGCCAGCAACAGTTTTTTCGATAACGGGAAAAGTGAAAAATCAGGTGTAGCATTCAAGGATAAACTATTCCTTTTCATTCCACCGCTAGAGGATGAAAAAGAAATTGAAGCACTTATTGTTCATGAATACCACCATACTTGCAGGTTGAACAGGCAGAAAAAACATATAAAGGATTTTACCTTATTAGATTCAATTGTTTTGGAGGGACTTGCCGAGCATGCAGTAGCTGTTTATTGCGGGAGCAGCTATCAGGCGAAATGGTGTGATTATTATACTAAAAAAGAAATCAGCAAGTATTGGAAACAATTTTTACAAAAGAACTTAGAAGTAAAAAAAAATGAAAAGTTACATGATGAGATTCTCTTTGGTAATAAAGGTTATCCAAATATGATAGGATATGCAGTCGGGTGTGAGATGATAGCCATGTTTAATGAAAAGTATAAACTAACGGCAAATGACACATTTATCTTGGAATCTGACCTTTTTTTAACAGTAATGGATTAGGTGAATATTTAATTATCAAGCCAATTGAAACGACTCTTAGGCTTGATTTTTTTTGGTTAGAAATTGTGTAAAAACAAAAATAATAGACTATTCAAATTAACTGGACTATTTATAAAAACGTGAATATTTCAAAAAGATCTTGTATTCGTAATGTTTCTGTAATAATATACTATTAAATAATATTGAAATTCCAATTTGGCGAATATATTGAAATTATTTACAAACATAGTTTCATTTGATTGTGAAATAGCTTTTTGGATATTCATAAGAAATGGATGGCATCAAACAATTGAATAGTAATTATTTTTTGATGGACGGAGGGCATTATGACAGCATTATTGGAATTAAAAAACTTAAAAACGCATTTTAAGAGAAAGAAAGTTACAATTCCGGCCGTTGATGGTGTTGACTTAAAAATACATAAAGGTGAGACTGTTGCACTTGTTGGGGAATCCGGTTCAGGTAAAAGTATTACCTCACTTTCTATCATGAGGTTAATTCCGAGTCCACCTGGTGAAATCGTTGATGGGGAAATTCTTTTTAACGGTCAAGATTTAGCAAGACTTTCTGATAATGATATGTGTAAAATCCGAGGGAACGATATCTCGATGATTTTCCAAGAACCAATGACATCCCTTAATCCTGTTTTGACAATAGGTGAGCAAATCATTGAAGTACTTATGTATCATCAAAAATTATCAAAGCGAGCAGCAAGTTTGAAAGCAATTGAGATGCTTGAAACGGTAGGTTTTTCTCGTGCTAAGGAACTTATTGATGATTATCCGCATCGACTATCAGGTGGAATGAGGCAGAGAGTAATGATTGCAATTGCAATGAGTTGTAACCCAAAGCTTCTCATTGCAGATGAGCCGACAACTGCCTTAGACGTGACAATTCAAGCACAGATACTAGATTTAATGAAAGAACTAAGCAAAAAATATGATACTTCTATTCTTCTAATTACCCATGATCTTGGTGTAGTTTCAGAAGTGGCTGATCGTGTAGTCGTTATGTATTGTGGTCAAGTTGTGGAAGAAGCTTCAGTGGATGATCTATTCGAAGAGCCGTTGCATCCATATACAATAGGTTTAATGGGGTCCATTCCATCATTGGAGGGGGATTTAGATAGACTCTATTCAATTGAAGGAACGGTTCCTCCGCCAGAGCATTTTCCTGCTGGATGCAGATTTTCACCACGCTGTCCCCATGCGTTTGATCGATGTAGAAATGAGGCGCCTGTACTTAGGGAAATAGGATCTCGGTCAGTTCGCTGCTTTTTACATGATGACAAGGAGGCAACGAAATGAACGGAACAACATCTGAACTACTTAAACATTCGAAGAAAAACAATGATTCAGAATATATTTTAGAAGTTAAGGATTTAAAAAAATACTTTCCAATAAAAGCCGGTTTCTTACAACGAACAGTAGGGTCAATAAAAGCTGTAGATGGTCTTACATTTAAAGTGAAAAAGGGTGAAACCATTGGATTGGTGGGTGAATCCGGCTGCGGGAAATCAACAGCTGGAAGAACACTTATTCGATTATATGAACCGACAAGCGGGGACATTATTTTCAAAGGAAAAAACATTTCGAAAATGAATGATGGAGAACTCCGCCGTACTGTACGGAAGGATATTCAAATGGTTTTTCAGGATCCTTATGCATCATTAAATCCTAGAAAAACATTAAAATCAATACTTAGTGAACCAATGATAACTCATAATTTATATAGTCATAAAGAGAGAAAAGAAAAAATTCAGGATCTCTTGGACAAAGTTGGATTCAACCCATTATTTATTAACCGATATCCACATGAATTTTCTGGTGGGCAAAGACAGAGGATTGGTATAGCACGTGCACTTGCATTAAATCCAGATATGATTATTGCCGATGAGCCAGTATCTGCACTTGATGTGTCCATCCAGGCTCAAATCATCAATCTAATGGAAGACTTGCAGGATGAATTAGACTTAACATATGTATTTATTTCTCATGATTTAAGTGTTGTTCGCCATATAAGTGATAGAGTTGGCGTAATGTATCTAGGAAAAATTATGGAGTTTGCCGGAAAAAAGGATTTGTATGAGGAGCCTCTTCATCCTTATACACAGGCACTGATGTCAGCAGTTCCAGTTCCAAAGAAAAAAGGTGTACAGGTAAGGGAAAGGATCATTCTAAAAGGTGATCTGCCAAGTCCGGCAAACCCTCCACAAGGCTGTGTGTTCCATACTCGTTGTCCAGTTGCAACCCAAATGTGCAGTGAGCAGGTTCCCGATTTTAAGGAGATTAGGAAGGAACACTTTGTTGCTTGCCACTTATATTAAACTTTTAATCTGCTATAGGTGAACTCTATACATTAACATCAGAATATTAAAATAATTATCTAGCTATTAAATGACTTGAGACCTTTTTTAGGGGGCAAGCATTTAGTATATAAAACCTTAGAAGGGGGGCGGTATATTACAAACGTTCTCTGAAATAGGATTTAGATTCAAAAAAATAAACCCAGGGGGGAAACGAATGAAGAAGTCGGCATGGTTATTAATTAGCTTAATGCTAGTATTATCAATGTTCCTTGCTGCATGTTCAGGCGGTCAAAAAACAAATGAACCTGCAAAAGAAACAGAAAAAGAAGAAACTCCAGCAGCTGAAGGAACTGCAAATGATGAGCCTCAAGTTGGGGGAGACTTGATTATTGGATCAACAGGTTCACCAACTATGTTTAATCCACTTTTTTCAAATGATGCTTCAAGTTCTGATATTGAAACGATGCTTTATGACAGTTTAATGGGTTCTGATTTGGAATTTAACCCAGTAACTGATGGAGGATTAGCAGAGAAATATGAAGCCTCTGAAGATGGCCTAACATTTACAATTAAAATTGTAGAAAATGCGAAGTTCCATGATGGAGAACCTTTAGATGCTGATGATGTTGTATTTACATACAACATTCCATTAAGCCCTGATTATGATGGTGTACGTAAATCTTATTTCGAGAATATTGATAAAGTCGAAAAAATTGATCAATACACGGTTAAATTTACTTTAAAACAAGTAGATGCACAATTCCCAGTAGTCAGTCTTGGTTTTGGAATTCTTCCTGAACATATTTTAGGTGACGTTCCAATTGCTGATATGGGAGAACATGAATTTAATACGAAAACTCCAATTGGATCTGGTCCATTCAAGTTTGAAGAGTGGAAAGACGGTGAATATGTAAAAGTAGTTGCCAATGAAGATTATTGGGATGGCCGTCCTAACCTAGATTCTGTTACTTATAAAATTGTACCAGATGCAAATGCAATCTTAGCTCAATTACAAGCTGGAGATATCCATTATTATGCAGGCATTGCACAGCCTGACGTACCAACAGTTGAAAGTTTTGCAGATGCTGCAAATCTTCGTTTAGAATCTGGTTTAGCTCTTTCATATACATTCCTAGGCTTTAACCAGCGCGATCCGAAATTCCAAGATAAGTCTGTCCGCCAAGCAATCACACATGCAATCGACCGTACTGCGATTGTTGAAAACGTCATGGCAGGACTTGGTGAAGTAGCACATGTACCTGAAAGTCCACTAAGCTGGGCTTATAATCCAGATGTACCAAAGTTTGAATACGATGTAGAAAAAGCGAAGAAAATGTTAGCCGATGCTGGCTGGAAGCCAGGTGCTGACGGCATCCTTGAAAAAGACGGAGAAAAATTCTCAGTTGAAGTAAAAACAAACCAAGGAAATAAAGTTCGTGAAGATATTGTTGTCATTCTTCAGCAGCAGCTAAAAGAAGTAGGGATTGAAATTATCCCTCAAATCGTAGAATTTAGTGCATTAATTGCTGATATCGATCCAGGTGTATGGAATTTTGAGGGAATTGTTCTTGGCTGGAGTTTAGGTATTGACCCTGATCCAAGTGGTATTTTCCATACTAAAGAAATTGAAAAAGGTCTTAACTTTACTGGCTACTCAAATCCAGAGCTTGACAAGCTAATGGATGAGCAGCTTCAAGAGCTTGATAAAGAGAAACGTAAGGAAATGATTGGGAAAATTCAACAAGGTCTTGCTGAAGATCAGGCATATACTTTCCTTTACTATCCAGAGGAATTCCGTGCACTTCCTAAAAATCTAGAAGGCTATGAATTCCATGCGAAAGACCAAATGTACCACATTAAAGATTGGTGGTTAAAGACTGAATAATATTTGACAAAATATAAAAAAAGTAAGGGATTGTTTACCCTTCCCTTACTTTTTTATTAAATACTGAAAATTCTACTGGTTATCTTTGTTAGCCATGTATTTCGAATAAAATGAATACATTGAGAGGGAGAATAGACGATGGCCTCATATATTTTTCGGCGAACATTAATGGCTATTCCCTTGTTATTAGGAATTACCATATTATCTTTTGCGATTATAAAGGCAGCACCAGGCGGACCGGTATCTATGCTAATGGACCCTACTATGAAACCTTCAGATCGAGAGAAGTTTGAAGAGAAATATGGATTGAATGATCCTGTGCATGTTCAATATTTCAAATGGCTCGGCAATATGGTGAAAGGTGATTTTGGAAACTCATTAATCAAGCGCGGGGTTCCTGTAAGTGAGCTCATCATGAACAGGCTGCCAAATACGTTATTATTAATGGTTGTGTCAACATTGTTAGCAGCGTTAATTGCAATTCCTTTTGGGATATATTCTGCGATGCGACCCTATTCCAAACTCGATTATACAGTAACGGTAGGTTCTTTCTTAGGAATTGCAACTCCAGGCTTCTGGTTTGGGTTAATGCTAATCATGTTTTTTTCTGTCAAATTTGCCTGGTTCCCAACAGGGGGGGTAGCAACATTGAATGCGCCGTTTAGTATTTGGGATCGTATTCATCATTTAATCCTACCTGCAATCGTTCTAGCAACAGCAGATATGGCTGCATTAACACGTTATACACGATCCTCGATGCTGGACGTGTTAAAGCAGGATTATATCCGGACCGCATTGTCAAAAGGCTTTAAAGAGAAGAAAGTTGTTCTGAAGCATGGTTTAAGGAATGGAATGATTCCGATTGTTACTTTATTCGGATTAATGCTTCCTTCTTTTATTGGTGGAGCTGCGATTACTGAAAAAATATTTGCATGGCCAGGGATCGGTTCTTTATTCATTGACTCTGCTTTTCAGAGGGACTACCCAGTTATAATGGCATTAACTGTTGTTTCAGCCATCTTTGTAGTTATTGGAAATCTATTAGCAGATATTTTATACGCGATATTTGATCCGCGTATTGAATATTAAGGAGGGGTAGCTATGTCACAAAGCAATGTGGAAATTTCACAAGAAGAATTACAACTAAACCCCCATTTAAAGGAAAAACCCGATACATTAACGAGAATATTTTTTCGGAAATTTTTCAAAAATAAACTTGCTGTAATAGGGTCAATTTTATTGTTCATTATAATAATGGCCGCAGTATTCGCTCCGCTCATTGCGCCGTACAGTTATGAACAGCAAAATTTAATAGACAAGCTTAAACCGCCGAGTAGTGAATACTGGCTTGGAACGGACCGTTATGGCAGGGACATATTTACAAGACTACTCTATGGTGGACGAGTTTCTTTACTTGTTGGCTTTGGAGCAGTGTTAGGTGCTTTAATTATTGGAGTTTCATTTGGAGCACTTGCTGGGTACTACGGTGGGATCATTGATGCAATTCTCATGAGGGTTGTTGATATCGTAATTTCTATACCTAGTTTCTTTCTTTTAATAACAATCGTAACAATTTTTAAACCGAGTGTAGGAAATCTTATCCTTATTTTTGCATTAACAAGCTGGACAAGCACAGCACGTCTAGTGAGGGGAGAATTTTTGACTCTAAGATCAAGAGAATTTGTCCTTGCTTCGAAAACGATTGGAACAAAGTCTTACAAGATTATTTTCAGTCACATTTTACCGAATGCAATGGGCCCAATCATTGTATCAGCAACCTTGCTAATCGGTGGAGTTATCTTAGCAGAAGCAGCCCTAAGTTATTTTGGGCTAGGGATTTCACCACCTACACCGACCTGGGGGAATATGCTTCAGGATGCACAAAACTACACGGTTATGTTAACCGCGCCATGGTATCCGTTCTTCCCAGGATTGCTCATTTTACTAACAGTTCTTTCCTTCAATTTTATTGGTGATGGTCTCCGTGACGCATTAGATCCTAAATCTTTAGATTAAAATAAAGAAAAAAGTCTCCTGAAGTCAATTCATTCATGGAGGCTTTTTTTTGTAAACATTTGTTAAAGTTGATAAGTAAATATCCATCTACTAATGTAGGAATAATTTTACTGCTGACTGCCCATACTTAATGACAAATAGTTTGTTGAAGTGGGGGTTAAAAGATGTTATATCTTCATGATGTTTGGGTGAACTGGTTTGAAGGTGAAGAAAATGGCTATAATGTTTGTCACTTTCATGAATGGCGTAAAGACGACGGTGTAGAATTACTTGATCAAGTGCCACTAATAAAAATTGATCCCATTTTATTTAATTACATTGAAAATGATTTATCAGAGCTTCCTAAACAACTTTTAGATGACATCTATCAAAAAGCTTATTTGCGAAAAAACCATGAACGTGTTCAACTGGAATATTGTTTCGTTGTATCTGATGGAGTAGGAATATTAGCAGTTGATACGATTGGTTATAATATTCCGATTCGGAAGAGCAGGTTAATTCCACGGCAAGAACAGCTTGCTTATGAAATGCTAGAAAATCATGATGAAATTACTTATTCTTTCAATGATCAAAGGATATTAAAAGACTTTCATATTCTTTCACCTTCACCAGAGCTTATGAATGGATTAACAAGAAAAGAAAGACAGTTAAAACAATTAATGTTTATGGCACTTGATCAATTGTATTCTTCAAAAAATGTTGCAGAAGTGCGTTATTGGTATACGGAATGGAGTCCAGAATTTTATAATGAAATTCAACAAATGGATTTTGAAGAGGCTTGGCTTCATTTATTCGATCAGAGTAAATACGGATGGACAAGCAAGCATGAACAATTTTGTGAAAACCTAATAAAAGGTCAGCCATTTTTTGAGAAATTATGGGAAATGGAGCATGGACCGAAAGTAAATTAAAAAAGGAGCTAAAATTAGCTCCTTTTTTAATTACCTCCGTTTTCTCCCCAACCCCATCGCATTTTCCATCTTTTTCAGCATTTTATTTGCAACTGCTTGCGCTTTTTCAGCACCTCGGTCAAGGATTTCATCAAGTTCACTTGACTGCATAAGTTCTGTATATTTATCTTGAATTGGTTTGATTTCATTTATAACTACTTCTGCTAAATCAGCTTTAAAATCTCCATAACCTTTTCCTTCATACATCTTTTCAATTTCACTAATCTCTTTTCCTGAGAAAATCGAATAAATAGATAGAAGGTTAGAAACACCTGGTTTGTTTTCTTTATCATATTTTACAATGCCTTCCGAATCTGTTACAGCACTTTTAATTTTCTTCTCAATTTGCTTTAGATCATCGAGCAAGCGAATAGACGCTTTTGTGTTAGGATCAGATTTGCTCATTTTCTTTGTTGGCTCTTGGAGGGACATAATT
This sequence comes from Cytobacillus solani, assembly GCF_001420595.1. GTDB lineage: Bacteria > Bacillota > Bacilli > Bacillales > Cytobacillaceae > Cytobacillus > Cytobacillus solani. The sequence continues at coordinate 1,438,191 of NZ_LJIX01000006.1, forward strand.
CGGGCGCCAACTTTAGGAATGCGTACGTCAGGAATTGTAAAGATGTCGTTATACTTTTTATTGAATCTTTCTGCCAAATCACGTGTTAATTCAATATGCTGCTTTTGATCTTCACCCACGGGTACGAGATCTGTATTATATAACAAAATGTCAGCAACCATTAATGGCGGGTAAGTTAAAAGAGCTGCTGAAACAGCATCTTTGCCCGCAGATTTATCTTTAAATTGGGTCATTCTTTCGAGCTCACCGATATATGAAATACATTGCATCATCCATCCGGCTTGAGCATGAGCAGGAACCTCAGACTGAATAAAGAGAGTTGCCTTTTCAGGATCAATCCCAACAGCTAAATATAGTGCTGCAAGGCTGCGGATGTTTTTTCTCAATTCAAGTTTGTCCTGCGGAACAGTGATGGCATGCTGGTCGACAATACAAAAATAACAATTATATTCATTTTGTAATTCAACGAATTGCTTAAGGGCACCAATATAATTACCAAGTGTAATAGTTCCGCTTGGCTGGATGCCAGAAAATATAGTTTTCATTAACTTTCCTCCTAATTGTTGGCTGATAAAGGCATTTAATAAATGGACGATCGGGTAAAAGAAGTGTTTCTTTCATATAAGTTGAACATGGTTGACAGAAAATAAACACAAATAAGACCATTCGCCCTAAAAAAATAGGGACGAATGGTCCGCGTTGCCACCCTAATTACTCAAGTATTTGAGTCACTCGAAACCATGCATATGATATACATGGAACCCCTATAACGTGAGGGTACGTCTTTGACAGAAGGCTCAAAAGTCCATTCGATTTACTTGGTTACTTGTTTGCACCCACCACAAGCTCTCTAGGAACCAAAAATAAATGTACTACTCTTTATCATTGCCATTGCTTTTATTATATTAAGTGTAATATTATAGTAAATGGGTATGAAAATCAAGATTTTCATAAAAAAAAGATAGTAAATTTATCACAAAATTAAACCGAATTTTTTTAAATTATTATTCAAAAATATGCAAAAAAACTCGAAAATTGGCGAAATCAAAAATTTTTTTAAGGTCTATGAAACACTTATTTTATAAGTATTTTTATAAAATTAGGATTACTAGATTGATATATAACAGAGAAAACCTACTTGCAATAAATTTTTAAACTATTTATAATAAACCTAACAAACGAATTCTTTACGAAATTGTTACAAGTTTTACGAAAAAATAACAACTCGAATTTCGGGGTATTTATTATAGTAGTATAAGAGTAAGTTGCCGCTTGTTAAAAAGCATGTACAATATCGTATTTGCATAGAGGCGAGAAAACTTGCTTTTTGAATTACTTGCAGATAGTCTGCTTATTTTTTCACTCTAAATTTACAGACTATTTGAGTAATATACCTGGAGCGTACAGTTGTATTTCGTAGAGAAAAATGTAGAGAACGTTTGGGTAAATATATATAGGGGGTTTCATCCGTGAAAAAAAGACTATCGATCTTTTTTAGTATGTTGCTAGTTCTTAGCATGTTCCTTGCAGCTTGTGGCGGCAAAGGCGATACGGGCAGCGGCGAAAAGGGCGGCGACAAAGACGCTGGAAAATCTGATGTTCCGCAAGAATTAAGTGTTAATATTAACACTGAACCACCTTCTTTACACCCAGGATTAGCGAAAGATGCTACTTCCGGTACGGTTCTTCGTCAAACATTCGAAGGGTTAACACGTATTGGTGAAGATGGACAACCTCATGAAGCAGCAGCAGAAAAAATTGACATTTCCGAAGACCAAAAAGTTTACACGTTCACTTTACGTGATGCAACTTGGTCTAATGGTGACCCTGTAACTGCTAAAGATTTTGAATATGCTTGGAAATGGGCATTAGATCCAAATAACCAATCAGAGTATGCATATCAGCTTTATTATATTCAAGGTGCTGAGGATGCAAACCTTAACGGTGGATCTCTTGATGCTGTAGGTGTTGTTGCAAAAGATGACAAAACACTTGAAGTTACATTAGCAAACCCAACTCCATTCTTCTTAGAATTAACAGCATTCTATACTTATCTGCCAATCAACAGCAAAATTGCTGAAGCAAATCCTGATTGGGCTAACGATGCTGGTGAAAACTATACATCTAACGGTCCTTTCGTTATGACTGAATGGTCTCACAGCGATAAAATTCTTCTTGAAAAGAATGAAAAATATTGGGATGCAGACACTGTAAAATTAACTAACATTGAAATGATTATGATTAACGATCCAAATACAGAATTATCTATGTTTGATAATGGCGAGCTTGATTGGGCTGGTGCTCCAACTGGCGCACTTCCAACTGATGCAATGCAAGCACTTAAAGATGAAGGCCGTTTAGTTACTAAATCAATTGCAGGTATTTACAACTATAAGTTCAATACAACTGAAGGACCAACAGCAAACGTAAATATTCGTAAAGCTTTAGCACATGCAATCAACCGTCAAGAAGTAATTGACAATATTCTACAAGGTGAGCAATTACCGGCTATGGGTATCGTACCGCCGTCAATGTTCCCTGAAAACGAAAAAGGATACTTCCCTGATAATGACGTTGAAAAAGCAAAAGAATTTTTACAAAAAGGGTTAGAAGAGCTTGGTTACAAAGAAGCTTCTGAGCTTCCAGCTATCGTGCTTTCTTACAACACATCTGAGGCACACCAAAAGATTGCTCAAGCAATCCAAGATATGTGGAAGAAAAACCTTGGTATTGAAGTAACTCTTGAAAACCAAGAGTGGGCTGTTTACCTAGATAAAGTACATTCATTAGATTATCAAGTAGCTCGTATGGGCTGGTTAGGTGACTTTAACGATGCAATTAACTTCCTAGAAATGTACCGTGACGCTGAAGGCGGTAACAACGATACAGGTTGGGAAAGCAAAGAATTCCAAGATTTACTTGCTAAATCTGCAACTGAAGGCGATCATGATGCTCGTCAACAAATGTTAAAAGATGCTGAAGCAATATTCATGGAAGATATGCCAGTATTACCAATCTATTTCTATACAAACAACTGGGTACAAGCTGAGAACTTAAAAGATGTAGTTGTTTCTGGTCTTGGTGATGTTCAGTACAAATGGGCACATTTTGAATAAAAATAGCTAATAAACGAAAGGTATATGGGACACTAATGACCCGTATACCTTCGTTTCGGCTTTAGAGAAACTGTCTAGCACTGAGCGACAATGGCTCGAGTGCATAAGCTAATTCCTTTCCAAAGGAAAGTACACCTTTTGTAAGGAATTGACTTATGCTAGTTGTCAATTATTGTGTGCTCTATGCTTTTCGTATTAAATAGGAGGTGTTTGTCAATGGCAAAATATATTGGAAAGCGCTTACTGTACATGCTCATCTCACTTTGGTTGATCATTACAGCGACGTTTTTCTTCATGCGCATTGCACCGGGAAACCCATTTACATCTGAGAAACAGCTGCCTCCCGAAATTGAAGCGAATCTGAATGCTCATTATGGCTTGGATAAGCCTTGGTACGCACAATACGGGGACTATTTATTAAAGGTAGTGAAATGGGATTTTGGTCCGTCATTTAAGTATAAAAGCCAAACGGTTAATGATCTAATTAGTGAAGGTTTTCCTGTATCATTCATTCTTGGTATGGAAGCAATTTTACTAGCAGTTGCTTTTGGTCTCATTTTAGGAATTATTGCTGCACTAAAGCATAATAAATGGCAGGATTACACGGCAATGATTATTGCAGTAGCGGGTATTTCGGTACCATCCTTTATTATGGCAACCTTTTTACAATATTTTCTTGCGATTAAAATGGGGATCTTCCCTGTAGCACGTTTTGAAACATTTATGCATACCATTCTGCCAGCACTGGCATTAGCTTCAACACCGATGGCATTTATTGCCCGTTTAACACGTTCAAGTATGTTAGAAGTAATGAGCAATGATTATATCAAAACAGCGAAGGCAAAAGGTCTTAGCCAAGGGGTTATTACTGTAAAGCACGCGATCCGTAATGCACTTTTACCTGTCGTAACGTATATGGGGCCATTAACTGCAGGGATTTTAACAGGAAGTTTCGTTATTGAAAGAATCTTTGGTATCCCTGGATTAGGTGCTCACTTTGTTACTAGTATTACCAACCGTGATTATACGGTTATTATGGGTGTGACCGTGTTCTATAGTATTATATTGCTCGCATCTATTCTCCTTGTTGACATAGCATACGGAATCATCGACCCGCGCATCAAACTTGCTGGTGGGAAGAAAGGAGAGTAAATTATGCAGATTTCGAAAGATAAATTTCAACTCGTTGGTACTAAAATTTCAGAAGCTGAAAAAATTTCAAAACCAAGTCTTTCGTTCTGGAAAGACGTATTTATCCGATTCCGAAAAAACAAGCTTGCTATGTTTGGATTAGTATTATTAGCTATATTAATCTTTATGGCAATCTTTGGACCATATATGACTGAATATGATTATGCAACGAATGATTTAACGAATAAAAACCAAGAACCATCTTCTGAGCACTGGTTTGGTACAGATGATCTTGGACGTGATGTTTTCGCCCGTACTTGGGAAGGTGCACGAATTTCGATCTTTATTGGGGTTGCTGCTGCACTGATCGATTTATTCATCGGTGTATTATGGGGCGGTATCTCAGGCTATAAAGGCGGCCGTACAGACGAAATGATGATGCGTTTTGCAGACGTTCTTTACGGAGTTCCTTACCTACTATTAGTAATCTTATTAATGGTCGTCCTTGGACAAGGATTAGGGACAATGATTCTAGCAATGACCATCACAGGATGGATCAATATGGCTCGGATTGTTCGCGGACAGGTATTATCATTAAAGAGTCAAGAGTATGTACTAGCAGCAAAAACACTCGGTGCAAATACGAGTCGAATTATGGCAAAACACTTAATTCCAAACTCAATGGCACCAATTCTTGTTACGATGACATTAACAATTCCAAATGCCATTTTCACGGAAGCATTCTTAAGCTTTATCGGGTTAGGTTTAACACCGCCGCTTGCCAGCTGGGGAACAATGGCAAACGATGGGTTGCCAGCTATCCGATATTATCCATGGCGTCTATTTTTCCCTGCTATCTTTATCAGTTTAACGATTTTTGCGTTTAATGTTGTTGGAGATGGCTTACGTGACGCATTAGACCCAAGACTTCGCAAATAATGATGGAATGCGGAGGCGGCTTGGTTAGGGGCGACAAGCTTAAAGCAAGCTGACATGAAGACTGTTCTTTCTTCTTCCTGACAGATTGACTTAAGCCCTCGAGACCCTAGACGCCGTAGCTTGAAAAGGGAGTGAGAATATGGAAAAAATACTTGAAGTAAAAGATTTAGAAGTCTCATTCCAAACATATGGAGGATCAGTAAAAGCGGTTCGTGGAGTAAGCTTTGACCTTCATAAAGGAGAGACACTAGCCATTGTTGGTGAATCAGGGTCTGGTAAGAGTGTGACCTCCCAGACGATTATGAAATTAATACCAATGCCACCTGGCAAAATTACAGGCGGTCAAATTCTTTTCAACGGAGACGATATTGTTCCTAAAACAGAAAAACAAATGGAAAAAATTCGTGGAAAAGAAATCAGCATGATCTTCCAAGATCCGATGACTTCTTTGAACCCAACTATGAAAATCGGGACTCAAATTATGGAAGGCTTAATTAAGCATCAAAATATGTCTAAGCAAGCCGCAAAAACACGTGCAGTGGAACTGCTTAATCTAGTTGGTATTCCAATGCCAGAAAGACGTGTCAATCAATATCCGCATGAGTTTTCAGGTGGTATGAGGCAGCGTGCAATGATTGCGATTGCGCTTGCAGCCAATCCTAAGCTCTTAATTGCTGATGAGCCTACAACCGCATTGGATGTTACTATTCAGGCACAAATTCTTGACTTAATGAAAGATTTACAAAGCAAAATGGACACATCGATTATTTTCATTACTCATGACCTTGGTGTTGTTGCAAACGTTGCTGACCGTGTAGCAGTAATGTATGCAGGACAAATTGTTGAGATGGGTACGGTCGATGAAATTTTCTATGATCCGCGTCATCCTTACACATGGGGATTATTAGCTTCCATGCCTAGTTTGGATAATGATAATAAGGCAGATCTTGCTGCAATTCCTGGTACACCACCAGATTTAACTAACCCCCCTAAGGGCGATGCGTTTGCAGCTAGAAATCAATATGCACTTGCCATTGATTTTGAAGAAGAACCACCGATGTATCAAATCTCTGAAACTCATTTTGCAAAAACTTGGCTTCTCCATCCAGATGCACCAAAGGTTGAGCCGCCAGAAGCTGTGAAAAAGCGCATGCGTCAATTATCCTCTACATTTGATCAAGCTGTCCTTATGAAGGAGGGTAAATAAACATGGCTGAAAAATTATTAGAAATTAAGAATTTAAAGCAGCATTTTAATGTTGGCAAAGGCAATACAGTAAAAGCTGTTGATGGAATTACGTTTGATATATATAAAGGTGAAACACTTGGTCTTGTAGGCGAATCCGGATGTGGAAAATCTACTACCGGCCGTACGATTATACGCCTTTACGATGCAACGGATGGTCAAGTCCTTTTCAATGGAGAAGACGTTCACGGAAAAAAATCAGCAAAGGAACTGAAGAAATTCAATCGAAAAATGCAAATGATTTTCCAAGATCCTTATGCCTCTCTAAATCCAAGAATGACTGTTGCAGATATTATTGCCGAGGGCATTGATATTCATGGACTTGCAAAAGATAAGAAAGAACGGATTGAAAAGGTTTATGAACTGTTAGAAACTGTTGGGTTAAATAAGGAACATGCTAACCGTTATCCGCATGAATTTTCAGGCGGTCAAAGACAGCGTATTGGGATTGCCCGTGCACTAGCGGTGGATCCAGATTTCATTATTGCCGATGAGCCAATTTCAGCACTTGATGTATCCATTCAGGCACAGGTTGTCAACTTAATGAAAAAGCTGCAACGTGAAAAAGGTCTAACATATTTATTTATTGCCCATGACCTTTCAATGGTAAAATATATTAGTGATCGTATCGGTGTAATGTATTTCGGAAAGTTAGTTGAACTTGCTTCGGCTGAAGATTTATATAACAATCCAATGCACCTATATACACAATCATTGTTATCAGCTATTCCACTTCCAGATCCAGATACGGAGCGTACACGTAAGCGTGTGTCTTATGATCCGAAAGTTCATAATTATAGCGATAAGGAACAAGTTGAAATGCGCGAAATAGTACCGGGTCATTATGTTTATTGTTCTGAAAAGGAAGCACAAACCTTTAAAGCGCAATATGTGAAATAAAAGAAGCGATCTCTTGAGTGAGATCGTTTTTTTTGTCTAACTGCTGCTCCTAACCCCTCTTTTGTCTAAGTCAAGTTTGCTAGCAGATTTAAGAACGACCTTCCATCCAGCTTGTCTAATGCTTGTCGGGGCTGTACAGTCTGCTCCGCTTTTCTATTTTATAGACTAAAAAAGAGATGCTAACGGACAGTAGCATCTCCAAACAATCTATTTCCTTTTTCCTCCAACTTGCTTCCAGCCAGTCTGAATCTTTAAAGATTGATCAACAAATTCAGACCCTTTTTTTCCACTGAAGAGCTTTTCGCCTATCCCATTCGTAAGAACACCTAATGTAGCAGTTAATCCAATTATAAGTAGAGCAACAACTGTTAAATCGAATATGTATCCTCCCATGATAAACCCCCATCATTCTATTTTACAGCATTCATCTGGATTAAGAATGTATAACCTCTACTCTTATTGTAGTAGATGTTCCCAAGTATTTAAAGGGGAAAATAATGATTCGCTCATTTGATTATGAATTTTTCGTATGTTAAATTATTAAGATGTAAATTACTGACAAAAAAGGAGCCGAAACATGAATTGGTATGAAAAGCTAAATCAATATTTTCCTGTAGAAGAAATGAAATCAAAAGAGCATATGGAGACACTTTTAAAGGATCGTCCTGACATATATCATAAGGATGAAGGACCCTATCATGTTCTCATGTATGCAGAGCTTGATAATTTTGTATTTATTGATTACTTGTACGTATCTAAAGAATCACGAGGACAGGGACTTGGCCATAAGCTATTAGAGATGCTTAAGAAAAAGCAAAAACCAATTATTTTGGAGGTGGAGCCAGTTGATTATGAGGATACAGACACGGAAAAAAGGCTGCGCTTTTACAAGAAAGAAGGGTTTGAACATGCGAGTTCGATTGGTTACAGAAGACGTTCACTCGCAACAAAGGAAATCAATGAAATGGAAATTCTCTATTGGGCACCGAATAATGAAAGTGAAGGACTAGTTTTTAGCGCTATGCAAAAAACATATGAAATGATTCATACGTATCGTGATACCCATTTTTATGGAGAATCGTATCAGCCTGTTGATGAAGTACTGACTTTCGAAGAAGATAAAGATACAAATAATATATTAGATGAAATCTAAGACTCTCTCACAGCTGTTCTCTTGAATGGCTGTGTTTGCATTTATCAACCTGCTTGAGAAAGTTAAAAATTTTTATGAAAAAAATGAAACTTTTCATCTCCTCATTCGTCTTATATTATAGGATTACAAAATGAACATTTGAATCATGATAATGGGACAGCTTCTCGATAATTGAAAAACATATACCAAATTAGCTGGATCTGGTGTATAATACTCAATATAAATTACTTAATTAAAGTAATTTTAATTTAAGATTAGCTCGTATGTTCATTCATAAACAAACCAAATTCTATATATTGTGATTTGATATGTCAATAATAAAGGAGTGAAATTGTAAAATGGTCACATTATACACTTCACCAAGTTGTACATCTTGCAGAAAAGCAAAATCATGGCTGGAAGAGCATGATATCCCTTATAAAGAAAGAAATATTTTTTCAGAACCACTTTCGATTGAGGAAATTAAAGAAATTCTTCGCATGACTGAAGATGGAACAGATGAGATTATTTCAACACGTTCAAAAATATTTCAAAAACTTGATGTGAACTTAGAGGCAATGCCATTGCAAAACCTTTTTGAGTTAATTAAGGAAAATCCAGGTTTGCTTCGTCGCCCAATCATTCTTGATGAAAAACGTTTGCAGGTTGGATATAATGAGGATGAAATTAGACGATTCCTTCCAAGAAAAGTTCGTACATTTCAGCTTCGTGAGGCACAGCGCTTAGTCAATTAGTAACTAAATAGCTTAGCTTAATTTATCTAGATTGTTTTCTTAAGTAATAAGATTACTTTCTATCTAGTATAAAATAGGCCTTCTTTCTGCGGATGGAAGGTCTTTTTAATTTTAGATAAGTTTTTAATTTGTGAAAGAGCTGAAACTTTGATAAAATACAAGAAATTATATGGGCATATAATGGTTTTTATAAAGTTGTGACATTTTCATTCCCTTTATACTCTTTTTGTCATAAAATAAATGTACAAGGTGCAATATCAATTACCTTCTTATAAAGGGATAACCGTATATCGGAATGAGAATTAACAAACGTATATATGGGGGAATATTCCCTTCAAGTGCTTCTCTTTACTATAGAGGCAGTAACAATTTCCAGAAGGGAGAGTTGCAATATGGAAATCGAGCGTATTAACGATCATACAGTTAAATTTTATATTTCATACGTTGATATAGAAGAAAGAGGCTTTGAACGCGATGAGATATGGTATAATCGTGAACGAAGCGAAGAGCTTTTTTGGGAAATGATGGATGAAGTTCACCAGGAAGAAGAATTTTCTGTAGAAGGTCCGCTATGGATTCAAGTTCAAGCACTAGATAAGGGCTTAGAAATTTTAGTTACAAAAGCACAGCTTTCTAAAGATGGTCAAAAGCTAGAGCTTCCTGTATCTGATGAAAAGTTAAATCATCTTCCAGTAGACGAGCGGATTGAAGATCTTCTAGACCAGCATTTTAATCCGAATATGGAAGAAAGTGAATTAGACTACGAAGAAAATCTAGACTTTCTTCTAACGTTCGCCGATTTTGAAGATCTTATCTCCCTTTCCAAACGTGGAGGACTAGACAACATTCCTACGAAATTATACTCTTTTGAAGGTAAATATTATTTATTTGTTGAATTTCCTGAAGAGGAATTTGAAGAAGAAGATATTGATAATTTATTATCAATTCTATTGGAATACGGTCTTGAAACACAGAGAACCATTCATTTTATAGAAGAATACGGGACTCAAATTATGGATGAAAACGTGTTTGAACAAATAAGAAAGTATTTTTAATTAGAAAAGCCGATTTCAATTTTTGAAATCGGGTTTTTTTGCGAAAATAGAAAAAGAAAGAATTGTTGATAGTAGGTGCAAAGGTGAAAAATACAGTAAGAATCGGTTTATTTATTAGCCTTTTAGTTGGATTTATTTTTGTATATGATCTCTATGTAAATCCATCAGGCGGATATTTAGGCTATATAAGTTTATTAATGTCGATGTCAGTAATTTTTATTGCTTTCGTCATCTTCCTAGAAAATCGTCATCCCGCACAAACATTAACTTGGTTAGTTGTTTTAGGCAGCTTTCCGTTAGTCGGATTTATCTTTTATCTTTTATTCGGCCGAAATTATAAAAAAGAGAAAATGTTTAGACAAAAATATATTCTTGATAAGCAGGCATTTTTACGATTTGAAGGCGAACATGATCTGATTAATGAAGAGAAAATTAAGCAATTGGCAGATCATCAGCGGAAATTATTCTATCTAGCACAGAACTTAGGACATAGTCCTATATCATTCGCTACCCAAACGCAAGTGCTTACAAATGGAGACGAAACGTTCCATGAAATATTGGAGTCATTAAAAAGTGCCACTCACCATATCCATTTGGAATATTATATCGTCCGTCATGATCATATTGGTCAGGAAATAAAGGAGATTCTCATTCAAAAGGTAAAAGAAGGGGTGAAGGTAAGATTCCTATTTGATGCCGTTGGGTCTTTGCAATTATCCAAAAAATACATTTCCGAACTTAGGCAGGCTGGAGTGGAAATGATTCCATTTGGTCCCGTCCGGTTGCCTTTCCTAAACAGTAAGATTAATTTCCGCAATCATCGTAAAATTATCGTGATCGATGGAAGTATCGGCTTTGTTGGCGGGTTGAATATTGGGGATGAATATTTAGGTCGCGTTGAGAGCTTTGGTTTCTGGCGTGATACCCATATGATGATGAAAGGGGAAGCTGTTAGAAGCCTTCAATTGATTTTTCTGCAGGATTGGTATTATATGACGAATCAAAACATTTTATCTGCTGACTATTTGTCCCCTGTATTGGAAGAGAATATTCATGGCGGGGTTCAATTAGTTGCTGGGGGACCAGATAATGAATGGAGCGTCATCAAAAATATCTTCTTTTCCATGATTACTTCTGCAGAAAAATCAGTATGGATTGCCTCTCCATATTTTATTCCGGATGAAGATATTTTTTCTGCTTTAAAGGTAGCCGCACTAAGTGGAATTGATGTTCGTTTGCTTATGCCGCAAAGGCCAGATAAGAAAATTGTATTCTATGCTTCAAGATCTTATTTTCCAGAGCTGCTGGAGGCAGGCGTGAAAATATATGAATATAAAAAAGGCTTCATGCATAGTAAAATTGTCATTGTTGATGAGGAATTGGCATCCATCGGTACATCTAATATGGATATGAGAAGTTTTCATTTGAATTTTGAAGTAAATGCATTTTTATATCGAACAAGAAGTACCCAAAAGCTTGTAAAAGAATATATAAATGACCTGAAAAATTCAAGGAAAATAGATATTAATAAATTTAAGCGAAGACATATTGGATACCGTATGATTGAATCAACATCAAGATTGCTATCCCCGTTTTTATAGAACCTAGTCCATTTTGGGCTAGGTTTTTTAATAATTAAAAGGTATTTGTCATTTCTCGTCGAATGAATAAATAATAAAAGAAAGGAGATGAGATTTTGCTTGTTTCAAAGACGAGACAGGGCGAATGGGTTAGTTTGGCTGAGAAGCATAACCAAGAAATGCTAAAGGAAATAAGAAGAAAGGAGATTTTCTTTTGCCCGGAATGTGGCGAACAGGTGATTTTAAAAATCGGTTCGAAAAGGATTGCTCATTTTGCTCATAAAGCTGGAAGTGTGTGTGCTGAAAGCTATGAGAGAGAATCAGACTACCATTTAAGAGGAAAACTTCTCTTGTATAAATGGTTGGATTCATTAGGTTTGAAGCCGATACTTGAGCCTTACAGGCAAGAAATTTCCCAGCGGCCAGATATTAGTTTTGTTTATGAAGATGTCCAATATGCAATCGAATACCAATGTTCAGTCATTCCAGAAGAATTATTTGTGAAAAGAACAAATAACTATTTACAAGCAAACATAACCCCGATTTGGATCATATCCGGAAAAAATATAAAACGAAAAGGAAGCAATAAAGCAGCATTATCAAGCTTTGATTATTTATTTCTCTCTAAATCTTCTACAGAGCAATGGCATATGCCGTCCTTCTGTCCTGACACCAAAACCCTCATTACCCTACATTCCATTCTTCCTGTTACAGTGAAAAATGTCATTACGAAATTTTCGATCATTGATCTGGATAAGGCTCAATTAATCGATTTGCTGAAGCCGAGCTGGAAACAACAAGTTAGACTTAATGATTGGCAAATTGAAATCAGAAAGGAAAAAAATATTAGTCCCCTATATGGAACCTCTCAGAATAAATTCCTCCAGGATTTATACAAACACTCCCTCATTCCAGCCCTTTTACCACCAGAAATCGGCCTTCCTGTTACCAATGCACCTTTTATTGAAACATCTGTCCTAAAGTGGCAAAGCTATTTATTAATGGATGTTTTTCACCATCGACGGCCATTTTCAATGAAGGAAGTTGTTCATGTTTTTAGAAAAAGAATGCAAAAAGGGGATATTCAAATTAGAACGCTTCCTTTAGTAAAAAAGGGCAATGATTTAGAAGCTGTTAAAGAGTATATCCAACTGCTTGTTAAAGTAAATTATTTGAAGGTGGTTGATCATTATTATTTTCAAGTAGTAAGGAATCGATATGCTGAAACCTATGTGGAGCAGGAAAAAATGCAAACGGATTTTTATCAGGAATATGGAAAAATAATCTATAAACACTTAAATAAGTTACAATAATGGAAATCGTCTCTTTTGAATACAATAGGAGGAGGTGAATTTCTATTAAAAGGAGGATTTTGTACGTAAGGATAGAAATAAACAAATGAGGATTTTTTTCGAATGACGAAATGTTGAATGGAGGATAAGAAAATGGCTAACGAAACAGCAGTTAAAAAACTTCCGAATAGAAGTGAAATCTCTGTAGAGGATACATGGAAACTGGAGGATATTTTTGCTAGTGATGATGCATGGGATAAAGAATACAAGGAAGTAGAAGCTCTAGTACCAGAAGCAAGCCAGTATCAAGGGAAACTTGGTGAAAGTGCAAATCAATTGTATGAAGCCCTTCAATATCAGGATCACCTCTTAGAACGTCTCTCAAAGCTTTATACATATGCACATATGCGCTATGACCAAGATACAACAAATTCCTTTTATCAGGGGATGGATGACCGGATTAAAGGCTTATACTCCAAAGCAGCAAGCAGTCTTGCCTATATTGTTCCAGAACTACTTGCTGTTGATGAGGGGAAAATTAATGCCTTTTTAGAGGAAAAGGAAGAGCTGAAAGTTTACAAGCATTCGTTGGAAGAAATTAATCTTCAGCGTCCACATGTTTTATCTGCTGAGGCGGAAAGTCTACTTGCACAAGCTTCTGAAGTATTTGGTGCATCAAGCAATACGTTCGGCATGCTAAATAATGCAGATCTTGAGTTCCCGTCTATTACAGATGAAAATGGGGAGGAAGTGGAGATTACTCATGGGCGCTATATCCGCTTTCTTGAAAGCGATGATCAGCGAGTAAGACATGATGCGTTCAAAGCTGTCTATGACACATATGGCAAGTTCCGCAATACATTTGCAAGTACATTAAGCGGAAATGTGAAAACAAATAATTTTAATGCCAAAGTAAGAAATTATGATTCTGCCCGTCATGCCGCACTTGCAGCTAATAATATTCCTGAATCTGTCTATGATAATCTTGTAAAAACAGTGAACGATAACCTTCACCTATTACACCGCTATGTCAAGCTGCGTAAAAAAGTACTTGGTTTAGAAGAGCTTCATATGTACGACCTATATACACCTCTTGTAAAAGATGTGAAAATGGAAGTGAAATATGATGAAGCAAAGGAATTAATATTAAAAGGATTAGCACCTTTAGGGGACGACTATCTAAATGTCCTAAAAGAAGGCTTTGATAATCGCTGGGTGGATGTCCATGAAAATAAAGGGAAGCGGAGCGGTGCCTACTCATCCGGAACATACGGAACTAACCCATATATTTTGATGAACTGGCAGGACAATGTGAACAATCTGTTTACCCTTGCACATGAATTTGGCCATTCTGTTCATAGTTACTATACAAGGAAATCTCAGCCGTACCCGTATGGAAACTATTCGATTTTTGTTGCTGAAGTTGCGTCCACATGCAATGAATCGCTCCTTAATGATTATTTGCTGAAGACGATCGATGATGAGAAGAAGCGTTTATTCTTGCTAAATCATTATTTAGAAGGCTTTAGAGGAACAGTATTCCGTCAAACGATGTTTGCAGAATTTGAGCATCTCATTTATCAGAAGGTACAAAATAATGAAGCGTTAACCGCTGAATCATTAACAAAGGAATATTATGAGCTGAATAAGAAGTATTTTGGTGAAGAGGATCTTGTTATTGATGAGGAAATTGGATTAGAGTGGTCTCGAATCCCGCATTTCTATTACAATTACTATGTTTATCAGTATGCAACTGGCTTCAGTGCAGCGACAGCACTAAGCAAACAAATTTTAGAAGAAGGCAACCCAGCGGTAGAGCGATATATCGAATTTCTTAAAGCAGGTAGCTCCGATTACCCAATTGAGGTATTAAAGAAAGCAGGAGTAGATATGAACAGCTCAAAACCAATTGAGGATGCATGTAAAGTATTTGAGGAAAAATTAATTGAAATGGAAAACCTGCTAGGTTAAATGGACAAAAGGAGAACGGATTGCTTCCGTTCTCCTTTTTTGTCTAGCTGTGGCTCCTACTCCTCGAGGTTATAAGCCAAGCAGGCTAGAAGGTTTAAGAACGACCTTCCATCCAGCTCGGCTTATGCTAGTCAGGGCTGTACAGTCGCCTTCGCTTTTCAATTTCTAAAAACCCCTGAATTTTTTTCGATCGTTAATAAAGGTAATTAAAATAAATACAGATAAAAAAAGGATAGGAGAACTAATATAAATTGGAAATAGTTTCATGAGGCCAAGAATATTTAGTCCTAAGGAGAAAAGAATAAATAGTATCAACATGGCTATCGTAAGCTTTTTCATTTTCACCTGCACTCTTCCTCTCAAAAATGAAGTGTCCTGTTTAATGACATTGTATGCGCTTGTCCATGAATTATGCGATGGATTTGACAATCTTGTGAAGAAACACACAAACTTATTGTCGATGAAAAATTAAAATGATATAGTAATGACATGAAGTTGATCACAAACAAACATTAACCCCTTTGTTTGGGCCGTGAAAAATTTCTCCCATCCCCTTTGTTCGATAAAAAAGAAAAAAGACCATGCTGACGAAGGCATGGTCTTTTTCTGAAGAAAATAATATATATATATCTGATTTATAAGGTCAGGGTTGATTTAATTCGTTATACTTCCAAAACATTCCGTATTTAACGGGAATTTGTTCAACTACTTGCTTTAATTGCAGCTTTTTCATTTCTTTTTCCACTTCATTGACTGTTAGGTTATAGACAACAGCAATCTCCTGTGATGCGACAAATTTAAAATATTGTAAAAATACCTCTAACGGCGGAAGCACAGATCGTTCTGGCTTCTTCATTAACATTTCCTCTAAGATTTGTTCATACACTTCATATGGGTAATTTCCAGTAATCTTAATTCCTTCTTCCTCGATATGTTCATTAAAGAAGACAAGAGTAGGAATTTCCTGAACTTCCATTTCGGAAGTGATTTTCAAATCACATTGGAGGGCTCTTGATGCACTTTCTGAATGAATATCAGAAATAAATTCATCGACATCAAGTCCAACTGTTTTTGCACACTTTGTTAAAATATCTAAGTTCGAAACATTTTGTTTTTCTAAAAACAAAACTTCTTGCAGCTTTCGTAAAAAACGGATGCCGGCTCTTCTTCCTTGAAGCTCGGCAGCTTTAATCGCAATGGAGGCAAGATGTGGAGAAGAAATTGGATTCTCGAGCCATAGATTGCCATCACATGACATTCCTGTTCGACTTGCTGTCTTTTCCCAAAGATCAGCCATACTCTCATAGTTTTGCTTTCTTGCCATATTTAATGTCGCTAACCTGCCGCTTAATACATGTTTAATGGAAAAGTAACGACCGTATTCAATCATTAGTTTTTTAATAATTGGTTCAAGTGCCCAGCACTCTGGACAAAGAGGATCAATGAACATGTACAATTCAAGCGGCTTCTTCTCATTGCCATGACAGTGAGGAGATGACGACTTTGATTTGAATGATTCCTGATTGTTCACAAGTTCTCACCTTTCATCATATCGTTTTCAGATGTATTAACCATATGCTGTGCAGTTAAAAAGAGTCGTGCATAGAAATCTTCTCTTATTGGTTCAAAGAGTTCAACTTCATCCATTGCTTCATTCATGCATGACAGCCAAGCCTTCGCCCTTGTTTCAGTTATTTCAAAAGGCATGTGCCTGGCACGGAGCATAGGATGTCCATGTTCTGCTGTATATAAGGGGGGGCCACCTAAATATTGAGTTAAAAATTGCTTTTGTTTTCTAGCTGTTTCTGTAAGATTATTAGGGAAAATGGGAATAAGATCTGGGTGCTGCCCAACGCGATTATAAAAAGCCTCAACAAGCTTGTGAAGCTTATCCGCACCGATGATATCGAAAGGTGTATTCATTTTCTCGACCATACTAATACTCCTTTTTATGGAATGCAAGACATTCCATACCTCTGTTGAATTACCTTTATTCTATCAATGAGTGCTTTATATCTCAAATAAATAGCTTACAATGGCAATTTATACATGTTTTTTAAGAGTGTATGGTTCACGATGGCATTCTTTACATGCAAAAACCGTCCTTTCTTTAGACGGCTTTTGAATATAATTGTAATATCGAAATTTAACGGACTGTATGACTCCCACTTTAGGAATTGAGGAAAACTAAAGTAGGCTACAGCTTGTAAATTCAGTGGGGATGGACCCCACGTATTGAAGTTTCCCTTTATGCGAGAAAGTGAGATTTGATTTTTTGTACATAATTTTGAGTTTCTTTAAATGGAGGGATACCCCCATATTTATCTACATTACCAGGTCCAGCATTGTAGGCAGCTAGTGCTAATTCAATATTCTCATCATACTTGTTTAACATTTGGCGCAAGTACTTGGCACCGCCAAATACATTTTCCTGAGGATCAAATACATTTTTGACGCCTAATCCTCTTGCTGTGTCAGGCATTAATTGCATAAGACCAGATGCACCAGCATAGCTAACTGCATTCGGATTAAAGTTTGATTCCTGCTTAATAACAGAATGCAGCAGTTTTTCGGGAATGTTATAAAGTGCTGCAGCCTTTTCAATAATTTCATTAAAGTTCTTATTAGATCCGGAAAACTTTGTTAGATTGACAGGCGGTAATGCTGTACCTGCTAACGGAGAAAATGAAGTATTCAAATAAGATTGTAATGATGCAACTGTTCCTTGCTGATTGTAAGATGGATCAGCCGAAGATAGGCTTGAATCTGCTAATAATTCAGTAAGAAGATCTTGAAACATTGTATTTGAATCAGTCCCTGATTGGGAGCTATTAAAACCCTTCAATGCTTGTAATTCAAGCATAACTTTCAACTGCTCTACGTTCATAAAATACTTTCTCCTTTATCAATCGTTATACTGCATATACTTTATGTTATAAAAACGTTTAATTTTGTTTTCTGTCTTTCGAACAGGGATTTTTAATTGTTCAAGCAAGGCGGAGAACTTCTTCTGACCGTCTTTTCTGTTGCTTACTTCATATTCTAACTCAAAATCTTCTATATTTAAATAGAAACTATTGTCTATAACGACTAGTCCATTCTCATATTCCACTTCAGCTCTTTTTGTTGTTAATGAGCCAAAATATTGAATCCTATCAGGATCGACATTCATCTCTTTGATTAGCTTAATAATTGTCTCATTCATAATCTTTCCTGTTTCGAATATTTTTTCCGCAGCTAAAGGTTCAATTGATTCATTTGTTTCTAGGAGAGCATCCTGATAGGGCTGTTTTAATGTTAGTTCATATTTCTCTTCTTTTTTTCGGATACGGAGGGCGGAAGCTTGTTCCTTTAAAGCAAAATCGGGTGTATCAAAATAATGATTTTCCTGTGTGAAAAAGTCAGTATCATTCAATCTAAAATGGTTGACTAGCCTTTCAAATTCTTGTTTCGTAAGTAAGTTTTTAAATTCAATTTCAATATTTTGAGACAAAGATTATTCATCCTTTCAATCAGTCATCATCTTATTATCGCTTTCTTCTCATTTATCAGCAATTTTTTTTTAGATTATTTCTCACCGTGTGATAGAATAATAAAAGAGTTTGGAGGTAGAAAAAATGAAAAAGAAAATTAAAATTATCAATGCTGAATGGAATAAAAATGAGGAATTGGTATTGCATGTTGAAGAAGGGGCTTCGATTTTGGAAATGAAGCCAATGGGACAAATGCTTGTTGATTCTGACCAATTGGCTTTTATATATGTTGTTGATAAGGATGACGAATATACCTATATTTCCATTCCTGAGTCAACGTGGCCTAAGCTTAAAAATGCGCTTGAGAATTGTACAGCAATATACATAACTGACCAAAATGAACAGTTGCTTTTAACAGATTTTCACGAAGAACTAAGCTACTTAATTGAAAATATTAAAGGGAATAGCAATTACGGGGAAGTAATGGTAGAAAAAGTCGAAGCACTATTTGTATAAAATTTAGATCATCCACCCAAGCCTAATTTTTCAGGCTATCTTACATAAATATAAAATGGATAAGGTGGTGTGTTTTACATATGAAGAATTGGGATCAATTTTTAAGTCCATATAAGCAAGCAGTAGAAGAATTGAAGGTAAAGCTAAAAGGGATGAGAAAGCAGTATGAGCAAGCATCCTCTCATTCTCCAATTGAATTTGTTACTGGCAGAGTGAAGCCAATAGCGAGTATTATAGATAAAGCCAACCAAAAAGGAATTCCTTTGGATAAGCTGGAAACAGAAATGCAGGATATAGCAGGACTGCGAATGATGTGCCAGTTTGTTGATGATATTAAGCGGGTCGTTGAACTGCTGAGAAATAGAAATGACTTTGAAATTGTTGAAGAAAGAGATTACATATCCCATAAAAAGGTGAGCGGCTACCGTTCCTACCATGTGGTTATACGTTATCCAGTTCAGACTATTCATGGGGAGAAGAAGATTCTTGCTGAAATTCAAATTCGGACATTAGCAATGAATTTTTGGGCAACGATTGAGCATTCTTTAAATTACAAATATAAAGGCCAGTTCCCTGAGGATATTAAAATGAGACTGCAGCGTGCAGCAGAAGCAGCTTTCAGGCTTGATGAGGAAATGTCGCTTATCAGAGGAGAAATCCAGGATGCTCAAGCGTTTTTTACAAAGAAAAAGGAACAGCAGGAAAATACATAATATTCAAGAGGTCAATTGCATTTCTAATATAGAGGAGCATGATACGAATGAAATTTGCTATTACATCGAAAGGTGATACTAAATCGAATACGCTCATGCATAAAATGAAAACGTATTTATTAGATTTTGATCTAATATATGACGAAGAGCAGCCTGACATTGTTATCTCAGTAGGCGGGGATGGAACACTGCTGTATGCGTTCCACCGCTATACGGGACGTCTAGACAAAACCGCGTTTGTTGGCGTTCATACAGGTCATTTAGGATTTTATGCGGATTGGGTCCCAGAGGAAATTGAAAAGCTTGTGATCGCCATTGCCAAAACTCCATTTCAGGTGATTGAATACCCATTAGTAGAGGTAATTATCCGCTATCAAAATGGAGGCCGAGAAACACGCTTCCTTGGATTAAATGAAGCCACTGTAAAAGCTGTTGATGCGACACTCGTTATGGATGTTGACATTCGCGGTCAGCACTTTGAACGGTTTAGAGGAGATGGACTTTGTGTTTCAACACCTTCAGGGAGTACTGCCTATAATAAGGCACTCGGTGGCGCCATCCTGCATCCTTCAATACCGGCAATTCAGCTTGCTGAAATGGCCTCAATCAATAATAAGGTTTTCCGGACAGTTGGCTCCCCGCTTGTCCTCCCGGCGCATCATACATGTACGCTGAAACCAGTAAATGCACCGGACTTTTTAATTGCTGTCGACCATTTAACCATGCTCCATAAAGATGTGAAGTCCATCCAATTTCGCGTAGCCGATGAAAAAATTCGCTTTGCCCGCTTCCGGCCATTTCCATTCTGGAAAAGGGTTCATGACTCGTTTGTTGCGGACTAAAGGAAAAGCGGAAGACGCCCGATTATCGGCGACAAGCATAAGACAGATCGTCAGGAAGGTTTGTACTTTAACCTTCATGACGAGATGACTTATGACCTCGAGCCGATGGCGTCTGGAGCTAGACAAGGAAAAGCGGAAGACGCCCGATTATCGGCGACAAGCATAAGACGAGCTGTTAAGAGGTATGTTATGACAAGATTTCAATTACAATGGCAAGTAACTGAGTCCGATGCCAATAAAATCATTAAGGATTTTTTAAAAGAAAAGCAAATTTCTAAAGCCGCATTAACAGATATAAAGTTTAAAGGCGGTTTTATTACAGTAAATGGATCGGAACAAACGGTCAGGTACTCGCTCAAGCAGGGTGATTGTCTCACCATCGGCTTTCCTGAAGAATATCCCAGTGAAGGAATGGAAGGTGAGAGGATTTCATTACATATCTTATATGAGGATGATTTTATACTCGTTGTGAATAAACCTGCAGGTATGAGTACGATTCCCTCAAGAGAACATCCTGCTGGAAGCTTGGCCAATGCTTTGATTGGTCATTACGAACAAAAAGGTCTAAAAGCAACAGCCCATATTGTTACCAGACTTGATCGTGATACATCTGGATTAGTACTTATTGCAAAACACCGGCATGTCCATCATTTATTAAGTGAACAGCAGAAAGCTAAAGGTGTGAAAAGAATATATGAGGCGTTTCCTGAAGGGGTTTTGACGAATCGTATTGGAGTAATTGAACAGCCAATTGCACGTAAAAAGGACAGCATCATTGAAAGAGAAGTCAGCCCGAATGGTCAGTATGCTTGTACGCGCTATGAAGTGATTTCCTGTTATCCGACTTTTACCCATTTAAAACTGCAATTACAAACAGGTCGAACGCATCAAATACGTGTTCATCTATCTTATTTAGGCCATCCATTATTAGGGGATGATTTATATGGTGGAAGTGTGGACTTAATAAATAGACAAGCACTTCATTGCTGTGAGCTGAGCTTTTATCACCCGTTTTTGGAAGAACATCTAACCTTTCAGCAAGAGCTGCCTGAGGATATGAGGCAATTAATTTGAAAAAGCCGGAGCTCCCGGCTTTTTTGCTTTGTAATGTAAATAGCTCAAAAAAAGGTTTTCGGAAGGATCCAATTGAGTAGATAAAGTGGTCAAGTACAATACGTTAAGCACCTAAAAAAGTAAAAACCTAGAAAAAGCGGTCACATAAAATTATTTTGCAGCCCGAAAAAGTAAAAAAACTAGGAAAGCGGTCACATAAAATTATTTTACAGCCCGAAAAAGTAAAAAACTAGGAAAAGTGGTCACATAAAATTATTCTAAAACTCAATTTAGAAAAAAATTATTAACTATTACTCAAAGAAGTTAAATTTCTCGAAATTTCTCCTCCACAAGCGGCATCGTTGATGGAACTGAAACGATTTCCATTTCGGGGTATTTTAGAGCGGCTAATTTGTTGCCAAAAACCGCACCGGTATCAATATTGTATGTATTGTTTACGATGCGAACTTCTTTAACTGGTGTATGTCCGTAAACGATGACAGCATCACCTTTATATTGTTTGGCCCAGTCACGCCTTACAGGAGAACCATCGGGATGCTTTTCCCCCGTTATATCTCCATACAAAACAAAGGTTTTGACTTTATTTGAGTGTTTCCCAGTTAAATCTTCGCGGATACCTGCATGGGCAATAACGAGCTTCCCGTTATCAAGAATCAAATGTAATGGGGCATTTTCGTATAGATGAATAAATTTATCGCGAATCCTCTTCTTTTCTTTTTGATCAAGTGCTTCATATTCGGCAACTGTCGTCTCGAGACCGTGTGTGTGCTGCACTTTATTGCCTAAAAAGAATCGATACAACTTATTGCAGTGATTCCCTGGAACATAGTAACCTAACCCTTTATTGACAATGGCCGAAACCGCTTCAGCAACCTTCAGAGAATGGGGTCCACGATCCGTTAAATCACCGACAAAGGCTAATTTTCTTCCATTAGAATTTATAGGAATCCCTTCAGAATCCCATTTATATCCGAGCTTATTTGTTAGCTCCTGAAATTCTTGATAGCATCCATGTATATCTCCTATAATATCTAATTCCATCACTTACACCTACCTTGGCTATTCTTATGTAGTCCATTTTATCATTTCATTTCTACAATTGTTCTATTCCATTGTCTTACAAGACCCAAATCTCCTGATGATTTAAATGCCTTTTTCAGGGGAAAGTAAATAAAAAATATGGAATTTAATTAATAGTAAGCGACAAAAAAGTAAAGATTTGCTAGTATTATGAGGTATTGAAGGCAATAAGGAAGGAGGGAATGAGATGGAAGAAGTAAAAGAAGAGCATGCGGTCCATCACATAAATAAGGAAATACTAATCGATTCTTTAAAAAATGAAGATATTGAAGGATTTCGTGGAGAATTTTTGGAATTGCATCCTTATGACCAGGCTTCATTTTTTAAGGAATTGGATGAGGAGCATCGTGAGAAAATTTATCATTACCTCTCGCCTGAGGAAATGGCAACACTATTTGAAAACCTAGAAATAGATGATGATGAATATAAAGATGTCCTTGCAGAAATGAATCCGAATTACGCTGCTGACATGATTTCAAAGATGTATGTCGATGATGCAGTAGACGTATTAAATGAGCTTGAAAAGGAACAGGTAGTTAGCTATTTAACCATTATGGATGAAGAAGCAGCCCAGGAAATAAAGGATCTTCTTCATTATGAAGAGTATACAGCTGGAAGTATCATGACAACTGATTTCGTTTCAATATCAGCCAATCAAACGGTACGTTCAGCGATGTATATTTTAAAAAATGAGGCTCCAAAAGCGGAGACGATTTATTATATCTATGTCTTAGATGAGCACAGACGATTATTAGGTGTCATTTCATTAAGAGATTTAATTGTTAATGATGATGACACAATGATTGCAGATATAACCAATGACCGAATTGTTTCTGTTTCGGTTGGGGATGACCAGGAAGAGGTTGCCCGTAAAATAAAGGATTATAATTTCTTAGCCTTGCCTGTAGTCGATTTTCAAAATCACTTATTAGGAATTATTACGGTTGATGATGTTATGGATGTCATGGAAGAAGAAGCATCTGATGATTATTCCAAGCTTGCTGCTGTATCGGATATGGATACGATCGACCGTAATCCACTCTCAGCGGCACGAAAGCGGCTCCCATGGCTGATTATCTTGTTGTTTCTCGGAATGATGACAGCAAGCTTAATTGGACGATTTGAGGAAACCTTAAATAAAGTAGCTATTTTAGCAGTTTTTATTCCGTTAATTGCCGGTATGGCTGGGAATACTGGAACCCAGGCTCTTGCGGTTGCTGTCCGTGGGATTGCGACAGGTGATTTGGAAAAGGAAAATAAATGGAAGTTGATTGTAAGAGAAGCCGGTACCGGACTGATAACAGGTGCGATTTGCGGAGTTCTTGTATCAATTATCATTTTTATTTGGAAGGGGAATATTTTTCTAGGCATACTCGTTGGTATTTCTATTTTATGTACTTTAATTGTAGCTACTTTAGCTGGCGCTCTAATTCCACTGATTATGCATAAGTTTAAGATTGATCCAGCTGTTGCCTCAGGTCCATTCATTACAACAATAAATGATTTAATCAGCATATTAATTTATTTTGGTATGGCTACTTTATTCATGAGTTATCTGCTTTAGGTTATTAATATAAGGCGCATAGCATCATTAGTGGACAAAACTGATTTACTTATTTTTTCGAAAGGGGAGATTTGATGGAAGAACATGGCGCATCGGTTGCATCATTAGTAATAGTTATTATTGTTGCTTTTCTGACTCCCATTCTGCTGCATCGGTTGAAGATGAATTTTCTGCCTGTCGTTGTAGCAGAAATATTAATGGGCTTAATCATTGGAAAAAGCGGATTTAATCTTGTTCATCCCGATATGTGGCTTGAGACTTTATCAACGCTTGGATTTATTTTTCTCATGTTCCTCAGTGGGTTAGAAATAGATTTTACTGCATTCTCTGGGAAGAAAAAGAGAGATAAGCTGCCGAGTGGGAAATTAGAACCGAATGCTTTCTTAGCATCAACGATTATTTTTACAGGTATTTTTGCTGTTTCATTAGGATTGTCGTATCTGTTCGTCCTGATGGGCTTTATCGATAATGTATTCTTAATGACCTTAATTATATCAACAATTTCATTAGGTGTTGTCGTTCCAACGTTAAAGGAAGCACATCTTATGAAAACGACAATTGGCCAAATTATTTTATTAGTAGCGGTCATTGCTGATCTTGTAACAATGATCTTACTTGCTGTTTTTGTTTCTTTATATGATGGAGGACAGGGTAATACATGGTTGTTGCTTATTCTCTTTGCAGCTGGAGTCCTACTGTATTTTATCGGGAGACGATTCAAAAATCGTAAATTTATTGAGGCGATGTCAACTGGAACCGTGCAAATTGGAACAAGGGCTGTATTTGCACTCATAATTTTCCTTGTAGCACTTTCAGAAACAGTAGGGGCAGAGAATATTTTGGGAGCTTTCCTTGCAGGAGTACTCGTATCCTTATTAGCACCAAACCAAGAACTCGTCCATAAGCTGGATTCATTCGGTTATGGTTTCTTAATCCCAATATTCTTTGTAATGGTTGGCGTAGATTTAGATGTATGGTCCTTATTAAGCGATAAAAAAATGCTGATGTTAATTCCGCTATTACTAATTGGACTGCTAATATCGAAAATTCTTCCCGTTTATTTATTAAAACGGTGGTATGACAAAAATACTGTTATCGCTTCGGCATTCTTATTAACATCTACCTTATCATTAGTCATTGCAGCCGCAACGATTGGTGAAAGAATTGGGGTCATAACTTCTGAAATGAGCGGAACTTTAATTTTGGTAGCGGTCATTACAAGTATTTTCACACCAATTGTTTTTAAGAAGTTTTTCCCTAAGGAAAATAATATTGAAAAGAAATTGAAAGTGGCATTTATAGGAGCGAATCAGCTGACGTTGCCAGTCTATAGCGAGCTGAAATCGGGTTTATATGAACCAATCCTGTATCATAAAAAACTAGAAAAGGCAGATAAGGGTATCTCGGATTCCTTATTTGAAATTATCGAATTGGAGGATTACTCTCTTCAAACGCTCGAGCAAACAGAGGCGATTCATTCCGATATTGTTGTTATTTCCACTGGAGAAGAGGAGGCAAATGCCACTCTTGCGATTGCATTTAAGGAATATGGAGTGGGTCGGGTGATTTGCCGTCTTGAAAGTCCTGATTTGCAGGAAAGTTTGTGGGACCATGACATCGAAGTATTTTCAGTATTAATGTCGCAAAAAACCTTGCTAAGAGCTTTGATTGAATCACCAAGCGTGATGAATATATTAACGAATCAGGAAACCGCTCTTTATGAAATTAAGCTGTTAAATAACCAGTTTGAAGGGATGTCCTTAAGAGCATTCCCGTTCACTGGTGATGTTATTTTCGTACGGATATTCCGTGGACATGACTCCATTGTTCCGCATGGGGATACAGAGCTTCAAATAAATGACCGATTAATTGTTACAGGAACGAAGGAATATGTTGATGAGCTCAAACGTGAGCTGGAGTTTTGCGAGTGGTGTTAAAGTTGTTGTGAGCTAGTCTGCTAGATAAAACGGCAGACTAGTTTTTTACTGTCTTTTTTCAGCAAGATTCCTTTTCTTTTTATCGAATGTATAGTAAAATTAGCACTAGGTACTAATAACTTGTAATAATTCAGGAGGATTTAAAATGACACTTTCATTAAATGGGAAAACATTTGTTGTTATGGGTGTTGCCAATAAACGCAGTATTGCATGGGGAATTGCTAGATCGCTTCATACAGCTGGAGCACGCTTAATTTTCACATATGCAGGTGAAAGAATGGAAAAAGGCGTTCGAGAGCTAGCGGAATCACTAGGGGATGGACAATCTCTAGTCCTTCCTTGTGATGTAACAGTCGATGAAGAAATTGCAAAATGCTTTGGGGAAATTAAAGAGAAGGCTGGTATAATCCACGGAGTGGCACATTGTATTGCGTTTGCAAATAAGGAAGAGCTTCAAGGCGATTACATGAATACAACTCGAGATGGCTTTTTGCTGGCACATAATATCAGCTCGTATTCCTTAACTGCTGTTGCAAAGGAAGCTAAGAAGTTAATGACTGAAGGCGGAAGTATTGTGACATTAACGTATCTTGGCGGGGAGCGCGCAATCAAAAATTATAATGTCATGGGCGTTGCAAAAGCATCTCTTGATGCAAGTGTGAAATATTTAGCAGCAGACTTAGGAAAAGATGGAATCAGAGTTAATTCAATTTCTGCTGGACCAATCCGTACATTATCTGCTAAAGGGGTAAGTGATTTCAATTCAATTTTGAAAGAGATTGAAGAACGTTCACCACTTCGCAGAACAACCACTCCTGAAGAGGTTGGCGATACAGCTGTATTCTTATTTAGTGAGTTATCACGAGGAATTACAGGAGAAAATATTCACGTTGATTCTGGTTTCCATATCGTCTAAATAATAAAGCAAAAAAACGACCTGCTCACATAGTGAAGCAGGTTTTTTTCATTCCTCAAGCAACGTCATCAGCCATTTTGCATACATATAGGGTGAACACATATGTCTTGGAGGTGGATGATAATGACAAAAAGGAAAGAGAAGGAACCATTGTTTTACATTCAACAGCCTACCTTTCAATTTCCTACCATAAAAATGCAGGAAACTTACTCCAGTAAAAGAGCTGAATCACTAAAAGAGGCTCAAATGAACGAATCGATAGAGACGAAAGCAAAACAAGAAGTAGAAGAGGAAAAGTTATCTGGCACGAAGTTTCAAAAAGAAGCCCATGGAGAAAAATTAATTAAAGCTGACTTATTCCAAGAGGAAAAGATCCAGGATACTCTGGAAGAGTTTGAAACAGATCGCAGAAAAAAAGAGGAAAACACTGCATTATCATTTCGTACAGAACGAAAGCCTTCATTTCAAAGAGTAAAAAGCTTTAAAGAAATGAATATTATGGAGCGGCTCCAATATTTAATGGAGTTTCCAAAGCAGCTGCCGCCAGTTCCGTGTTTATTTATTGCAAATGGGAATACGGTTAAGGGGTTTCTAAACGATCAATTAA
Organism: Cytobacillus solani; assembly: GCF_001420595.1. GTDB lineage: Bacteria > Bacillota > Bacilli > Bacillales > Cytobacillaceae > Cytobacillus > Cytobacillus solani. The sequence goes on from NZ_LJIX01000006.1 coordinate 1,466,029, forward strand.
ATGAGTTTATTGAAATTAAACTGCTCAATGGAGAGACTATGAAGATTTCGTTAAGTGAGTTAGAGGATATCAAAATGATCGGTTTACGAAGATGATCGATGAAAAAAGCCAGTCGTATATTTAACGACTGGCTACATTTCGATTGAAATTTAATCTTCACAAATGCCAAGAAAGACGTCATCGATACATTGAACTGCACAGAAGCAGCTTAGATCTACAGTAATACAACTATCTGTAGCCCGGAAGTAGTCAACTTTACAAACCTTTTCAAGATCAATGCAGCAATTTTTTGCTAAGTCAACTGTTCTATCGTTATCTGGTCCAGGAATTCTATTTACCGGTTCAAGAACACGAAGTACTGCGCAGCAATTATCAAAGATATCTTCTACTCGGAAGAAGATTGAAACACATGCACACTCGTTTCCTGTGAAAAATGCATGAAACGGTGATCCGTCAGCAGTTTTTAAAACAAAAACACGAGTATCTGGATGTCTATGTTTCTTTTTTCCAGGTGAGATATGCCCAAGTGGCTCTAAGAAACAGTTGGAAGGACATTCACATACATCTTCTGCATTATCTTGAATATCTTTTATTGCACGAACTACTTCGCACACACAGCTGTTGCCTTTGAAGTCGCCTTTTTTTCCACAACCCATTTTATTTCCTCCTTGTTTAATTCTTGTGATACTACACTAATAACATATTGCCGAAGTACCCAATGGGTAACGGACAAACGCCTTGTTTTATGAAAAAATAGGCGTTTTTTCGAAATAAATAAGTGCTGGAGGTATTGAATATGTATATTTCATTTATGGAATTGCTTATATTAGCATTGGCTAGCTTTCGCCTAACAAGACTGCTTGTCTATGATAAAATAACTGAATTTATTAGACGGCCATTTTTTGAAGAACTAGAAGAGACAAATAAGGATGGGGAGGTAGAAATTTATTTAGTTCCTAAAAAAGGGGGCATTCGCGGATTCTTCGGTAATTTGCTTAGCTGTTACTGGTGTACGGGTGTATGGTCCTCTATCATTTTATGTTTATTGTATTTATTCAATATGCCCCTTACATTGCCAATCCTTCTTGTTTTAGCTGTTGCTGGCTTAGCAGCATTGATTGAAACAGCTATACAGAATTGGATGGAAAATTAGCCCTGCTACCTAATAATACTTGTTTCCATAGGCATCTGTGTTACACAAGAAAAATCAATCTTCATACATTAATATAAATACTTATTTAATCTGGATTGCCGCAGCAATTAAAGTGATAAACAATTATAAGGGGAGGCGAAAGTTTTGTTAAATAAATATGTTCAACCAGACAAAATAAAGCCACAGCCGGTAAAAAAGAAGAAAAAAGGCTGTGGATGTGGAAAAAAGAAAATGAGCTAAAATCAGCCGGCAGAAGCCGGCTGATTTTTTTTGAAATTGGAAATAAGAGCCTATGGGAATTCATTCATAATTTCACATTTTTTCGTGGACAATAATCATAAATGAATTCTGAATAGGAAGGGTTAAATCATGAGAATATCTGTGTATATCGTTATTTTTATTTTGCTGGGGTTAGCTGGCTGCAGTCAAAATGAATCAAAAGAGAGTGAACTGGCTCTAATCAAAAAGACGGATCCTAATCCCGTTTTAATTGATGAAAATACAGAAGGCAACTTAGATTTAGTTACAAACATTAAAGAAGAAATCGCATCGTATAAGGAAATATATGATGTGGCGGTTGTGAAAGGAAAAAAAGACACTCTTGTTGTGTATAAGGTAAAGCATCTTCAACGTTTTCATATGAAGAAGATTGAAAAGAAAATAAAGGGGAGGCTTGATAAGAAATTTCCGGACGAAAAATTTACTGTTTCAAGTGATTATAAGATTTTTTTAGAGGCTGTTAAGCTAAATGAAAAAATGCAAAATCCGGATTACTCTGAGAAAAAGGCAAATAAGAGGTTAAAGGAAATTATTGAATTGAAAAATGAAATGGCATAGAAAGGAGAACTGGCAATGGCGGATAAAAAAAAGAAAAATTTGACTCCTGCTCAGCAAAAATATCAAGGGCTTCAACAAAAACATGAATTGAAACGCCCCGTTTTAAAAAACTGTATAAAAGCATTTTGGGTGGGCGGCTTAATTTGTACAATTGGCCAAGCAGTCACATACTTCTACATTTATTTCTTTAACTTTACTGAACAAACAGCAGGGAATCCTACAGTGGCCACAATGGTGTTTTTCTCTATGCTTCTGACAGGGTTTGGAATCTATGACCATCTTGGGCAGTATGCAGGAGCAGGAAGTGCTGTACCGGTTACGGGCTTTGGAAATGCCGTCATTTCAGCTGCAATTGAGCATCGCACAGAAGGGTTTGTCCTAGGAGTTGGGGGAAATATGTTTAAACTGGCTGGTGCCGTTATTCTATTTGGTGTATTTTCAGCATTTGTCGTGGCGCTGATCAAAACAATATTAATCCAATGGGGGGTTTTGTAATGCTGAAAGGGAAACAAACCTGGATCTTTAATAATCGCCCTGTGATCACAGCAACTGGAGTTTCAGGCGGTCCATTTGAAGCGAATGGGAAGCTTGCCAGTGATTTTGATGTTCTCCATGACGATTTATGGATGGGACAGGATACGTATGAAAAAGCCCATCGTGTTTTAATTGAGGAAGCTAGTCAAGTTGCGCTTCAACGGGCAAAGTTACAGGAGGAAGATGTCCATTTCTTTATCGCAGGAGATTTAATCAATCAGATTACTCCATCAAGTATGAGTGCACGTACAAATCAAATTCCATATTTCGGAATATTTGGTGCCTGTTCCACTTCAATGGAAGGGCTTGCTCTCGGTTCTTTTATGATTAATTATCAAGGTGCCAAGCATATTTTGACTGGAGCTTCAAGCCATAATGCGGCTGTTGAAAAGCAATTCAGATATCCGACTGAATATGGCGGACAAAAGCCGCCAACTGCACAATGGACAATAACAGGAGCAGGTATGGCAATATTATCAGCAAACGGAGGGGTAAAAAGTTTGCCTGTTACAACTTCAGCAACAATCGGGAAAGTCGTTGATATGGGTTTGACTGATCCGTTTAATATGGGTGGCGCTATGGCTCCAGCGGCGGCTGATACGATAACTGCTCATTTTAAAGATTTACAGATCGATCCTTCTTATTATGATCTCATTGTTACTGGGGATTTGGGAGAAATCGGGCAGAATACTACCTATGAATTATTAACAACCGCCGGTTTGAAAATAGAACGGGGAAAATTTCAGGATTGCGGATTATTGATTTATAAAGAGGACCAGCCTGTCAATGCTGGAGGAAGTGGTGCAGGATGTTCCGCAACCGTTCTCTATGGCCATTTATTGAATCAAATGAGGCAAGGGGTGTATAAAAAAATTCTTGTTGTGGCCACAGGTGCGCTTCTATCCCCATTAACTTTTCAGCAAAACGAAACCATCCCTTGCATCGCACATGCGGTCTCAATTGAGATGGAATAATAAGGAGGGAGATATATGCTTGCAATGTTCTTTTGGGCATTTGTTGTTGGCGGGGTTTTCTGTGTTATTGGTCAATTATTATTTGATGTCGCAAAACTAACACCAGGGCATACTTTAAGTTTACTTGTTGTTATCGGTGCAATCTTAGATGGTGTTGGATTATATGAGCCATTAATTGATTTTGCAGGTGCTGGAGCAACGATTCCAATTACAAGCTTTGGTAACTCCCTTGTACATGGAGCGATGGCTGAAGCAGAAAAGCATGGGCTAGTTGGCGTCCTATCCGGAATGTTTGAAGTAACAAGCTCAGGTATATCAGCAGCGATTGTTTTTGGATTTATTGGTGCACTCATCTTTAAACCAAAGGGCTAAAGAAATATCTTATTTAGGGGCTTGCCTATACACCTTTTAGTTATTTTACATATGTTGTAAAGACTTGAAAAAGTGAGGTGATAGGTATGGGCTTTGGCTTTGGAGGATGCGGCGGCTACGGCGGTTATGGATATGGCGGTGGCGGCTACGCAGGATCTACATTTGTGCTTATTGTCGTATTGTTTATTCTTCTAATTATAGTTGGTGCGAGTTTCTATAATTAGCAGAACTCAAAAGGGCTGGCAGCTGGCTGTAATAATAGTAAGTTGCCTCTCACATTTTTCACGCTCCTTCATACTATATAAAGTAGCTTACTAAAAGGGGCGTGATCTTTACATGGATAATAACTTCTTTAAAAACTTGGAAAAGAAAACAGGCGTGAATATGAATGATGTGTTTGAATTAGCTAATTCACTGCAAAGTGCTAATTTCAAAGATGAAAAAACGGTTAGAGGTGTTATTAGAAGGGTTTCACAAATTGCCAATAAACCAGTTTCTAAGGAAACAGAAGATAAAATTGTAAAATCAATTGTTACTGAAGGAAAACAGCTTGATTTCGGTACAATTTCAAAAATGATTAATAAGAAGTAAGTAAAAAATGGACCTGGCAAAATACCAGGTCTATTTTTTTATTGATTTTGGTTTGCTTTTTCTCTTATTAATGGTGATAGAAATCTGGATGGATAAGCTTTCCTCCCACGGTTTTTTTCAGGAACAGAAATGTAGAGATGATTCATTGCTCGTGTAATTGCAACATACATCAGGCGGCGTTCTTCCTCAATCGGGGCAAAATCTCCATTTCTATATGCCTCTAGGGCATGGTCGTGTGGCAGGCTGCCATCAACAGCACCGATTATATAAACGACCTTATATTCTAGCCCTTTTGCACGGTGAACTGTACTTAAAGTGATTGCGTTTTGATTTTTCTTACTTTGTTGCTTAATCTCCTTATTCATGGCCCTCATATGTTCCGTATGTTCTAAAAAGTCTAGGATAGATGTAAAGCTTTTAGCCGCTACTTTCAAGTCTTTAAGATCATCAGAGCCCTTTTCAATTTTATTCCCTTCATTGCCGCGTTTTTTGATGAAGTCTTGAAAGCCTAGTTCTTTTTCAATTTTTTCAATCGCCATAATGGGAGAAAGGTGGGCAATGGAGCGAATAACGGGAACTACTTTTTTAAATTTTCTTTCTTGAAAAGCAAAGCCAGTCTTTACATGTTTTAAGCATTCAAGAAGGGTGCAGTCATTTAAAATGCTTTCTGCCATCATATCCTTAATAACGGTTTGCTTCATAAAAAGGGCAGGAAGGATATTTTGCATGGCTCCCTTCTCATCTTCATTTAAAGACAATTTCAAAAAGGAAAGCATACTTCTCACTATAAACCGATCATAGAAGGATTCAGCATCCTGATCAATTCTAAAAGGAAGACTTGAGTTGGCAAGGCGTTCAAAAACAGCACGGCTGCCTGTATTCGTTCGAAACAGGATGGCAAAGTCTTTTGGTTCAAAGCCTTCCTCAATTTTCTCCTGTATATCAGTTACAATGGATGTTGCTTCTTCTTCTTCATCAAAAGGAAAAAACAAGCAAGGGAACTTCTCTCCAGTATATTGAGCTTTCATTTTTTTTGCTCGTCTTTTCTTATTTTGTAAAATCACTTGATTTGCTGTCGAAACGATTTCGTGAGTGGATCGATAATTTTGTTTTAAAGCAATAACCTCTGCACCAGGAAAATCTTTTTCAAAATCTAGCAGGTATTTGGGGTCACTGCCGCGAAATGCATAAATAGATTGATCATCATCCCCTACAGCACAAACATTTTTCGACTTGGCCGATAGCATTTTTATCAGTTCATACTGAACTTTGTTAATATCCTGAAACTCATCAATTAAGAAATACTGAAAACGATTTTGATAGTTTTCGAGAATAGCAGGATTATGCAGAAAAAGGTCATAGCACCCTGTCAGCATATCATCGAAATCGAATAAACCTTCTTTTTCCTTTGCTTGTTCATACTTCTTATACAGGTTAACAACACTTTCCTCCCATGATGATGTGGGCCTAACCTGTTCAGGGGAAATAAGCGTATTCTTCCAAAAACCTATTTGTTGAAGAGCAAGATCGTAAGCGAACTCTTTTTCATCTAAATGTAATTCTCTTCCAGCATGCTTAATCATTTGTTCACGCTGCCAGCCTTTGCTTAATAATTTATCAGAGGACCACTTCTCTGGGGCATGAAAGGATAATATCCGATAAAAAAGGCTATGGAAGGTTCCGGAAACAATTTGCCGGATTTGCAGTCTTTCCATATTGGGGTAACGGGAAAGTCTTTCCTTCATCTCAGCAGCGGCCTTTGCGGTAAAAGTAACAAGCATAATTGATTTTGGGTCAATTTCTTTTTCTTGAATCATGAATGCTGTTCGAGTTGTCAAAACCCTTGTTTTTCCACTGCCAGCCCCAGCAAGCACAAGAAGCGGACCCTCTGTACGACACACTGCATCTGCTTGCTCACTATCAAGAATAACTCCGGATTGTGCTAATGTACGTAAATAATGGAAGGAACAATTGTATTTGCTCATAGTTTCAGGGATGAAGGGAGGAATGTTTTTCACCATCTGAGCTTGTTTAATTTTACTATCTGACTCTTGAACGGCTGTAATGGTGCGCGAAACAGGGAGTCTAAATCCATTCCGCTCCTCATACTCAACTTTTTCTTGTGGAATAGAAGGAGAATCATCTGGATCTTTACACGTATGATTAAGCTCAGGAATATGATAGAAATGAGGTTCCTGATTAATTCCTATATAAAATCGCACTTTTTCTTTGCAAACCGGGCATTGCAAGTGTCCCTTTTTTCCATTGTCATACAGGGACTGAAACATTTCCCTGCTAACTCTATTAATATTTATGATTTTATTATGTAACATGGCTGTTTTCATTTTAGTTCCTCTTTTTCAACACAATTAAGACAAACCTTATCATAACAAAATTAAAGAAATTACGAAAGGGAACATAAAATCAAATGTTTGATCGTATGTCTATATAACAGGAGGGGAGTTTAATGGGGTATATCGCACCTATTACAAATTATCAATATAGCCAGTATGTAGAGAGAGTAATTAGCAAAGGGTATGATCCTTATCGTTTTGTGCCAATCAATAGAATAAAACCCACAACGAATCCTCGAGAATATGATCATCCGACACTAAACGGGCAGATTCTTCCTATAAAAAGGACAAAAATGGTTCAAGAACAAATTCATTCTAAAAGTGTGCACAAAAAAGAACAAATAGAAAAGCTGCAAAGCCAACTAACTGGAAAGGGTATTTATTATAATGAGTCTGTATAAACAACTTTTAATCTCTTTCTTTACATGAAAAAACTTCTGCCCATTGGACAGAAGTTTTTTAAATCTTTTTTATCATTGTGCGATGTGGAATCCCCGCATCCAAAAATTCCTCTGAAACAATTTCATAACCAAGTTTGTTATAAAAGGGAATCGCATGAGTTTGGGCATTTAGCTTTAATTTTTTATAACCTTCCCTTTTTCCGTATTCCTCTATTTTATCCATGATGGCTTTTCCTGAGCCTGATTTACGATGATCTTCCAAAACGCAAATTCTTTCAACTTTTCCAAAGCCATCTACTGGACGAAATCTGCCAGCACCAATTGGAAGGTTCTGATCATAAAGAAGAAAGTGAACCGCCTCATCTTCATATTGATCAATTTCTTCTTCTAACGGTACTTGCTGTTCTTCAACAAAGACTTTTTTACGAATAGAAAAAGCTTCTTGCAATTGATTATCATTTGATACAATTTTTACTTCCACAATTTTTTATTCCTTTCCAAGCCGAAATGTTTCATAAACTGTCCAAGAGCCATTTTCAAGCTGATACAACAGGTGGAAACGATCGACTGTTTCTTCATAATTAAATTGGTTCATTCGTAACGATCCATATACATCTGAATGCTCGTCATTGGATAATTCCTGCCCAATGGTAATATGAGGGACAAAGGCATATTCAGGCATATCCCCAGAAATGTTATCATTGATTACTTTTTGCAGTTCTTCAAGCACTTCTGAAGCCTCAAATTTAAAGTAAATGACATTATTCACTGGTTTGAATGAACTAAATTTTGTGGACTTTATTTGAAAAGGTTCAAAACGATTAGAAATCTCATCTAAAATGACGGTTAACTGCTCAATTTGATCTTCGGAAGCGTGAAAACTTGGTTTGAGAGTTAAATGAGGAGGAATTAACGAATAATTTGGGTCATATCGTTTTCGATATGAGTTAGCTTCATCTTGCAATTTTTTTGAAGGGAAAATAACGATACCTAGCTTCATAACATAACCTCCATAAATAGATTTTATAAACTTCATTTGAATGGGCAACAGCAATCAATATGAAAAAAATGTATATGCCCATTATAACAAATTTTCCAAATATAAAGTATAGGAATGCTTAATTTTCAAATATAGGTAGAAGGAATATCTAAAAAAGTTTAGAGAAAAGCGAAGCACGCCTAAAAGCGAGGCTTCGCTCAATCCTTAATAAATATCATCCTAAGCTTGCTTAGCGATTATATTAAGAAAACATTTTCTTTAATGCACGTTTTAAATCAGGTTGCCAATGTGTCCATGTATGGTCACCGTCAAATTCATCGTAGAAGTAAGGGAACCCCTTTTCACTAAACAGCTTAGATAACTCTCTATTTGGTGTAAGGAAATCCTTTTCTTCTTTTTTAGTCGTTTGAACAGCGGTTTCTTGCTTCCCAATGACATGATAAATACTTGTTAAATGTGGCTGAGTTACTTCTTTAACAGCATTCATGACTTTCTCATCAACCATCGGTGATTGAAGTATTACTTTTCCAAACGTATGCGGGTACTCTAAAGCAGCCATTATTGATACAGTTGCTGCAAGTGAATCACCAATCAATGCACGGCCCATTCCCATTTGATACGTAGGGAACTCCTGATCTAAATATGGTACTAGCTCATGCGCTAAGAAACGTATAAATGCTTTGTTCTGTTCGCCGTTTGGATGATATTTCTTCCAGCGATCTTCCACATTTTTATATGGGATGCCAACAATAATAATGTTCTCAATTTCTCTATTCTTTAATAATTCATCAGCAGTTCTCCCAATTCTTCCTAGTTGAAAATAATCCTTGCCATCAGGAGCAATTAAAATTGAATACTTATATAAAGGAGTAAACGTGGCCGGCAAGTAGATAAGCAGTTCAACATCTTCCCCCAACTCTTTACTCGTAAATGTTACATCTCTAATTGATCCTCTAGAATTTTCCATCGATGATTCCTCCATTTGATGATATGTAAAGCTTTGCATGATATTTTAACATAATATAAGTGGAAATGCTTTTTTTTGATTCGTGAAAAGAAAAATATCTGTCGTATTATAAAAAACACTTCTGTTATTATATGTATTTTTATAGAAAAAACCATTTTATTATCTATATTTTATTAGAGATTACTTGCTATAAGAGGGAGGTGAATATTTGCAATTATCAAAAAAACATTTACTAATTCTGAAACAAATAGTAAAATAATGTTTATATCTGTCAGAATATTATTAATTAGCGGAAAATAATAGTTTATTAAGATAATTCATTGATAGATGACATACATAAATAACTGATGATGAGTTATGGGGGAGTTATATGATTCAATTTGCAGCGGTTAACAAGTATTATGGGGACTTTCATGTACTTAAAGATATTAATCTAAAAATAGAGAAGGGTGAGGTCGTTGTTGTTATTGGCCCTTCAGGTTCAGGGAAGAGTACTATGCTCCGCTGTATAAATCGGTTGGAGTCAATCACTGACGGGAAATTAACAATTAATAATACTGAAGTAAATGATAAGAAAACAGATATTAATCAGTTAAGAAGAAATATTGGAATGGTATTTCAGCATTTTAACTTATATCCACATAAAACGGTTCTTGAAAATATTACAATTGCCCCAATTATGGTTCTAAAGCAAACCAAAGAAGAAGCTGAGAAAACTGCTATGTACTTTCTAGAAAAGGTGGGGATACCTGATAAGGCAAATAGTTATCCCTCCCAATTATCTGGGGGACAGCAGCAAAGGGTTGCAATTGCAAGAGGATTAGCAATGAAACCGGATATTATGCTCTTTGATGAGCCTACTTCTGCATTAGATCCTGAAATGATAGGCGAAGTGCTTGATGTAATGAAAGCCTTAGCAAAGGAAGGAATGACAATGGTAGTGGTTACTCATGAGATGGGATTTGCGAAAGAAGTAGCAGATCGCATTATTTTTATGGACCATGGCCAAATTCTTGAACAGGCAAAACCGGCTGAGTTCTATGCGAATCCAAAAGAAGAAAGGGCTCGTTTGTTTCTTAGCCGTATATTAAATCATTAAAAAAAAGAGGGGGATTAATAGTATGTTTATGAGTAAGAGTAAAAAAATAGCTGGAATGGTTTTATTAAGTGCAACACTGTTGCTTTCTGCTTGTGGAGGAGATGGAAGTAAGGAAACAAGCGGAACCGGAGGCAAAAATGCATTAGAACAAATTAAAGAGAAGGATAAGATTGTATTTGGTGTAAAACATGATACTAGATTGTTTGGATTAAAGAATCCGAGTACAGGTGAAGTTGAAGGATTTGATATTGATATTTCTAAAGAAATAGCAAAAGAAATTCTTGGGGATGAATCGAAAGTTGAGTTTAAAGAAGTTACATCTAAAACACGTATTCCTTTATTGAATAATGGAGATATTGATGCGATTGTTGCGACAATGACAATATCAGAAGAACGTAAAAAAGAAGTTGATTTCTCTGATGTTTATTTCGATGCAGGTCAATCATTGCTTGTTAAAAAAGGAAGTGCGATTAAAGGAATTGAGGATTTGAAAAAGGGTACTAAAGTTCTTGCTGTTAAAGGGTCGACTTCTGCAGTAAATATTCGCGAAAAAGCCCCTGATACAACTGTGTTAGAATTTGAAAACTATACCGAAGCGTTTACTGCATTGAAATCTGGGCAGGGGGATGCGCTAACAACAGATGATTCGATTCTTTATGGTATGGCTGATCAAGACTCTAACTATGAGCTAGTCGGTGGAACCTTTACTGAAGAACCTTATGGAATTGCCGTTAAAAAAGGAAATGCAGAGTTAGTTGATGCAATCAATGATGCTTTAAAGAAATTGAAGGAAAATGGAAAATATGATGAAATTCACAGTAAGTGGATTAAAACGAACTAAACCTGCAAAAGATTCGGGATGGGCGTCCAATTGCTCATCCCGACCACTTCTTAAGAAAGGGGGGAGATTCGGATGATTGATTTATCTATACTTATAAATAATTTGGATACATATTTAGAAGGTTTTAAAAATACGGTGTTATCGAGCATCATTGCACTTATAGGCAGTTTTATTCTTGGTGTAATTATTGCAATATTCAGGATTTCTCCTCTTAAGCCTCTAAATTGGATTGGTACTGCATATGTGGAGTTTATAAGAAACATTCCACTTCTTATCATTACCTTCTTCTTTTTTATCGGGCTTCCAGCTCTTGGATTAACCTTATCGGGTTTTGTTGCAGGTACAATAGCTCTTGCTATTTACACAGCATCATTTATTGCGGAAGCGATTCGAGCAGGCATTCAATCTGTACCAAAGGGGCAAATGGAGGCAGCTAGATCATCAGGTCTCACCTATTTACAAACAATGACAAAAATTATTCTGCCTCAGGCAATAAAAATCGTCATCCCTCCAATTGGCAACCAGTTTATTAATCTAGTGAAAAATTCTTCTATTTTAGGAATTGTTGCTGGTTTGGATTTAATGTATTTCGGTGATATTGTTTCTTCAACTACATTTGTTACATTTGATGTATATATTTTTGTAGCCTTGTTTTATCTTGTCTTAACCATTCCATTAAGTCTTGGCGTAGGGTATCTAGAAAAACGTCTAGCTAGAAATCATTAAGGAGGGGAATTATGGATTTTGCAGGAGCTTTATCAGGCGATCATTTAAAATTCCTTTTTAATGGTTTTATGGTGACACTTTATATCGCCTTTATTTCGATTGTATTGAGTTTTATCATTGGTATTATCATTGGAACATTAAGGTATGCAAAGATTCCCGTTATATCAAAGGTTTTAGCATTGATAGTGGAAACCATAAGGAATTTACCTCTATTATTAATTATATTCTTTACTTATTTTGCTCTTCCGGAAATAGGAATTAAAATGAGTATTACAGCTGCTGCTATCACAGCACTAACTGTATTTGAATCTGCAATGCTGTCTGAGATTGTTAGAAGTGGATTGAACTCAATTGATAAAGGACAAATCGAAGCAGCCCGATCATCTGGTTTAACCTATATTCAAACATTATCTAAAATAGTTATGCCTCAGGCCCTTCGAAGAATGGTTCCGCCAATTGTTAGTCAGTTTATATCATTACTGAAAGATACCTCTTTGGCTGTCATTATTGCATTGCCAGAATTAATGCATAATGCACAAATTATTTATGCTCAGAACATAAATTATGTTATACCAATTTTTATTTTAGTATCAGTTATGTATTTCATTGTTAATTATGGCTTATCTTTAATTGCTCGGAGGCTGGAAAGCAGGCAAGCATAATAAATATAGTAATAAAGAAACCGTCTTTCAATCTTTAAAAGAAAATCGGTTTCTTTATTTTTTAATGGTATTAGTCAAAATTTCATCGATATTAATCTAGAAGTAAGGAAAAATATATTGACTTTGTAATCTATTTTATTATAATTGATAGTATAGTTTCTTGCATATTACGATCTGATAGTTCAGCGGGAGAACACTACCTTGACAGGGTAGGGGTCGGGGGTTCAAATCCCTCTCAGATCATTGGGTGCCAAACCCGTGAAACCCTTCGGAACAAAGGGTTTCTGTCAAAAAGATTGCTTCTTCGGAAGCGATCTTTTTTTATCTTTAAGTTCCAATTGCTAACTATTCCTAATCAGTAAAACGAGCTTCCTCCATGTAAAGTATCTCAAGTTGATAGAGAGGGGTAACCATTATAAAGTGTTGATTTTCCCCATTCTGACTTATACAGGAGTACTTGAAATGCAAAGGAATTTTACAATCGAATCTGTTTTATTAATCCAATTGTGGGGGGTTGTTGAATCTAGGAAAATACAGTCAAAGGGATTCAAATCATGTTCCTCTTTGTCAATAATAATTGTAAGTTTTCCTTCAAGAACATAAAGAAATTCTTGCCCCGAATGTGAATAAGAATCCTCTCTATTAGCTCCTGGATTAAGCAAGACTAATATAGGATTAAATAGTGGATTTTTAATTTTGCCCGCCAAATCCATATAAAAAAATGGGTTATGAAGAGTGTTAGTTTTTATTACGTTTCTCATAACGGTTGTTGCATCTTTACTATCAGATTTTGAAAAGAAGTAACTTGGGTTAACTCCAAGTGCTTCAGATATTTTTTTCAATGATTCAAGCGTTATGGATGATTTTGAACGTTCCACTTGAGATAAAAAGCTGATTGAAAGATTAGTATGATCTGCTATTTGTTTTAATGTTAACTTGCGCTCTTTTCGTAAACTCTTTATTCTTTCTCCAATTAAATCGTTCACTTTTCCAAACCCCCTTTACTGACATTAATCCTTCTATTCTGGGAAGTTTATTTACAAAGAAACTCAATTTACTTTTACTATAAAATAGCAAAAAAAATACAATAATGCTCCAAATTATTAGGTATGGTAATCCTGTCCAAATCCCTACTTAAAGAGCACACATGGATAAGAATAACACAAAAATCAACATGAATGAACCTAAGTACGTAAAAATTAACAAGGTAACACGCAATTCTATGCAAATGAACGAATTGTTTGAGATTCTGTCAGGAATGAAGATGAAGCATCCTCTTCATTTGATTAAAACATATATTTATTCAATAAAGATGGAAAAATTAGATTGTAAAAAAAGTTCTATTACATTATTAAATGAAGTAATACTTAAAAAGAAAGTAATTACAAATCTAGAAAGTAGAGAATTTCCTTCTATAAAATTCTAAAAATTCCATTTACAATGAAAATTCAGTGTGTTAATATCTTAATTAATTGAAGTGTCACTTCAATATATAATTATTAATTAAGTAATCTATTATTAAATAAAATCTAACATTTGAGGAGAATGAAGATGAATTTTCATGGTATTTTAGTTCCTTTGGTTACCCCTTTTAAAAGCGATCAAAACTTGGATGTAGAAACATTAAAACAATTGACTAACACATTTATTGATAAAGGTGTTTCTGGCTTAGTGGTGTGCGGCACTACTGGCGAATATTACGCCTTAAATGAAGCAGAACGTGAAATGGTTTTAAAAACTGTGGCAGAAGTAGCCAAAGGTCGCGTAACTTTGATTGCCGGTATCAATGATTTATCCACTGAAGGGGCCGTTAACCGTGCCAAACAAGCCAAAGCTATGGGCTATGAAGGCTTAATGTTGGCACCCCCACCATATAGTCTACCTGATCAATCTGGTGTGATTGCTCACTATGAAACTGTGGCAGCGGAAATCGATTTACCTATTATCATGTACAATTTTCCTGCTCGCATAGGCATTGAAATTGAATATGACACAGTGGTGCACTTGGCGAAGAATCAGAATATCGTTGCAATTAAAGAAAGCAGTGGTGACTTTAGCCGCGCTTTACGTTTGCTGCAAACACCATTTGAAAATTTTGAAGTAATTTGTGGGTGTGATGATCAACCCGTAGATTTTTTCTTCTGGGGTGCGAAAAGCTGGATCGCTGGTGCAGGTAATGTGTTTCCGGAAGAGCAAGTCGCCATGTTTAATGCTGCCCAAGCTGGTGACTGGGACAAGGCTCGACAAATCATGAGCGATATTTACCCTGCTATTTACTCAATGGAGTCAGGTAACTACAATCAAAAAGCCAAACTAGGCTGCTTAAAAGGTGAAATCAACGTTGGTACGGTTCGCCTGCCTTTATCTGATTTATCAGTAGAAGAAAAAGCAGAATTCTTAGCTTTCTTTAAATAATAATCTGGAGGAGAGATAAATGACTATAACAAAAGAACAAGTCTTTGCCCTCGCCAAAGAAGGCAAACTATGGGCAGGCAACTTAATTGATGGTTTTGTGAGCACAGCCGGTAAATTAGAAAACCGCACCCCAATCGACAACAGTTTAATTGGATATATTGCCGATGGGGATGCACGGGACGTGGGTGCTGCTGTTAAGGCAGCAAGAGACATATTCGAAGCAGGTAGTTGGAGTCAATTATCCCCCAATGAGCGCAAAAAAGTGATGCTTCGCTGGGCACAATTGCTAGAAGAGCACAGTGAGGAATTGGCTGCCTTGGATTGCGTGGATGCTGGTAAACCGATTACCGAATGTTTGAATACTGACATGCCAGCAACAATCGATACTTTTTATTGGTATGCAGAAGCAGTTGATAAACTTTTTGGAAAAGTCGCTCCTACGAGCAACGATGCTTTGGGCTTGATTGTCACTGAACCTATTGGCGTGGTTGGTGCGGTATTGCCTTGGAATTTTCCTGCGCAAATGTATGCTTGGAAAGTGGCACCCGCTTTAGCGGCCGGTAATTCTGTCATTGTAAAACCTGCGGAATTAACTTCACTTAGCGCTTTCCGGATGACAGAACTTGCTTATGAAGCAGGTGTGCCAAAAGGTGCTCTAAGCTTGGTGTGTGGTTTGGGCGAAAAAGTAGGCGAACCATTAGGTCGTCACATGGATGTGGATATTGTCTCCTTTACGGGTTCAACTGAAGTAGGCCGCTATTTCTTGAAGTACTCAGCAGAGAGCAACCTCAAAGAAATTGTTTTAGAGTGCGGTGGCAAAAGTCCACAAGTGGTGTTTGAAGACGCTAATTTGGATGCGGCTGTTCCGCATATACTATCTGCTGCCTTTTGGAATATGAGTGAAAATTGCAGCTGCGGTTCACGTTTAATTGTGCATGAATCAATCAAAGAAGTATTATTAGAAAAATTAAAATCTGAATTAACAAGCTGGAAAGTCGGTAACCCAATGGATGAATCTGTTGCCATTGGCCCCATGGTCGAAGAAGCACACTTTAATAAAGTGAAATCATTCTTGGACATTACGCTGCAAGAAGGCGGCCGTTTAGTTACTGGGGGCAATATTCACAGTGAAGTGGGGAGCGGCTGGTACGTAGAACCCACTATTTTTGACAATGTAACCGCTAACATGACCTTGTTCCAAAACGAAGTATTTGGTCCTATATTAGCGGTAAGCACATTTGAAACGGAAGAAGAAGCCATCGCCCTTGCCAATAACACCTCTTACGGTTTGGCTGCTTCTTTCTACAGCCAGAATGTACAACGTACGATGCGGGTGGCACGTGCCATTAAAGCTGGAACAGTTTCTGTAAATGGTTTTAGTGAAGGAGATATCACCACTCCTTTTGGAGGCTTTAAACAATCTGGCTTCGGTGGAAAAGACAACGGCTTAGAAGCTTTTGAACAATATGTGCAAACAAAAGTGATTTGGTATATGAATTCATAAAAATTTGATTGGCTTTTATGGGGGAATAAATATGGCAAAAACAGATAATAAGCAGCTAAAAAAAGTAGTTGCTGCTTCTATGATTGGATCTGTAGCTGAATGGTATGAATTTTTCTTGTATGGTACAGCTTCAGCTCTAGTTTTTGGAGAATTGTTTTTCCGACAAACTGGAAGTGCTATTGACGGTATCCTCGCTGCATTTGCACTCTATGCGGTAGGATTTTTAGCTAGACCGATCGGAGGGCTTGTCTTTGGTCATTACGGTGATAAAATTGGGCGTAAAAAATTATTACAGCTTAGTTTAATTATCGTTGGGATTACGACCTTTTTAATGGGATGTATTCCAACATTCCATAGTATTGGCTACTGGGCTCCCATCTTACTCGTTACATTACGTTTAATTCAAGGTTTTGCTTTTGGAGGAGAATGGGGAGGAGCTGTAATATTAGTATCTGAGCACAGCCCAAATGATAGGCGCGGTTACTGGGCAAGCTGGCCGCAGGCAGGCGTGCCCTTGGGTAATTTAATAGCAACAATCATTCTTTTACTTTTATCTAAAAACTTAAGCCCTGAACAATTTTTGGACTGGGGCTGGCGCGTAGCATTTTGGTTTTCTGCAGTTGTTGTACTAATTGGTCTTTGGATTCGAAAAAGTATAGATGATGCCCCTGTTTTCAAAGAGGCACAAGAAAAACAAGCTAAATTAGAAAAACAGCAATTAGGAATTATTGAAGTGTTTAAATACCATAAAAAGGCTATTATTGCAGGTATTGGAGCTCGTTTTGCAGAAAACATCTTATATTATATGGTTGTAACTTTCTCCATTAGTTATTTAAAACTTGTGGTGGATAAAGATACTACACAAATATTATTATTAATGTTTGGTGCCCATGCTATCCACTTTTTCTTTATCCCATTAATGGGACATTTAAGTGATGTTTGGGGACGTAAGCCGATCTATATTACTGGAGCCGTTTTAACTGCTTTCTGGGGATTTATTGGGTTTCCAATGATGGATACAGGAAATGACTGGCTAATCATGACTGCAATTACATTTGGTTTATTTATACAATCGATGACGTATTCGCCATACTCAGCATTAATGACAGAATTATTTCCTACTCATATCAGATATACAGCATTATCTCTATGCTATCAAGTAGCACCCATTTTAGCAGGCTCATTGGCTCCATTAATTTCATTAAGCCTACTAAACAAATTTAATAGCTCCATCCCAATTTCAATTTATTTAGTCCTATCAAGTATCATTTCTATTTTAAGTATAATGGTAGTGAAAGAAACAAAAGGAAAATCACTGACTTTTAAGAAAGCAGAGTAGGTTTATTGAGTAAGGCTGATGCTAATCGGCATTTACAAAAACTTTAAAACTCTTGATTTAAAATAAATTTTGATAAAAACGGTCTCTATAATTATTTAAGTTTACTTTTTCTGAAAGTTCGATATAATTTAATGTGTAAGGAACGGAAGAGAAGGGATTTTATATGATAAATATAAACTGCATACTTGATTTTAAATACGGTGGCTCTTTCCTCCTTCAAACCAATATATACTGAATACAAATTCACTTACAAAGACCTTCGTATGGATACGAGGTCTTTATTTATTTTTGGAAGGAGTCCCTCAGAACAAGTTTTTTTGATTATCATTGAATGAGGAGAAATTTATGGAAATTAGAGACTATATGTAAAATGATGAAACTGGCTGGGTTCTATCATTTCTTGATACGGCATAATTCGATCATGTGCTAAAAGAAAAAGAAAAATATGAAAATCCATCTATTGAACTAGTAGCTGTGGATGAAGGACAAATCGTGGGGCCTTTAGATATCGAATATGAATGGAAGGAAGGAACTGTTTGTTCAAGAGGAACTGGTCTTGGTGGTATGATTTGGCATATTGCTGTACATCCAGAATTTCGTAGAAGAGGGATTGCTAAACGATTACTAATGAAGGCTGAGCAATTAGCAAAAGAAAAGCAGTTAAATCGTTTGGAAGCATGACGAGAGATGATGATTGGGTAATGAGGTGGTATGAAAAGAATGAATTTAAAAAAACAGATTCATATTTACACGTTTACATGGATGGCGGGAAGGAGCTAAAGGAACAAATAAGAAGTGAAATGCCCAACCTAATTCCTGTTCAAACATTTGCACATTATGTTGGACAAGGTAAAGAAAACATAAAAAGAAAGTTTAAAAGAGTACACGAATGTACTTGCTACGAAAAAATACTCTGCTAATAAATTTAAGTTAGGATAGTGGAGGGGATTCTATGTGGAAAAAAGAAATGTTAGAAACTACTAGAGGATGGTTCGAACTATTTATTTATGGAGAGGGAAATCCTTTATGGGTTACTCATTTATACAGTGAATTAAGGAGTTAGGGAATGATTTTGCAGATATTTTTGTTGATAAGTTTCAGGTTTTCTTAATCAACCTATTTAGAGGAACAGCGGCAATAAGAATATTTATGTGACTTAATATGCACAAATTAGGAGGATACGATGCAAATTCGAAGATTGAATGATAATGAACAGCTGCCAATGAATCTATTATTATTAGCAGACCCCTCTCGAAAACTAATAGAGGATTATGTGAACCGAGGGGAATGCTATGTATGTGAAAAAGGAAAAGAAATCAATGGTGTATATGTAATACTTCCAACTAGACCTGAAACAGTTGAATTAGTAAATGTTGCTGTATCCGAGGCTGAACAAGGTAAAGGAATAGGGAAGAATTTAATACTAGATGCTATACATCGATCTAAGGAAAAAGGGTACAAGACGATTGAATTAGGAACCGGGAATTCAAGTGTAGGGCAATTGGCTCTTTATCAAAAATGCGGATTTAGAATTACTGGTGTTGATACCGATTTTTTTATAAGACATTACGAGGAAGATATTTATGAAAATGGAATATGGTGCAGGGATATGATCCGTTTGTCTCAGGACTTGTATTGATAGTTGTAGGTTTTGTTCTATGAAAGTGGGGAGAAAGATGGAAAAGACTATTTATTTAATTAGACATTGCCAAGCTGTGGGACAGCCACCCGAATCACAATTGACAGCAGAGGGGATAAAACAAGCAGAAAAGTTAGCAGATTTTCTAAGTTCTATTAAAGTGGACAGAATCTTTTCAAGCCCTTTTTTGCGTGCTGTCGAAACAATAAAGCCTTTTGCACAGAAGATAACTATTGAAATTGAGACGGATGAGCGATTAGCAGAACGTGTACTTAGTGCTAATTCGATGCCCGATTGGTTCGAAAAACTTAAGATGACATTCAGTGATATGGATTTAAGGTATGAAGGCGGAGAATCTAGTAAAGAAGCGATGGATCGCATCGTGCAGGTTGTAAATGAAATGATCGGAAGCCAAGCACAAAGTTCGGTAATCGTCACACATGGAAATATCATGTCATTACTATTAAACTTCTACAATAAATCTTTTGGCTTTGATGAATGGCAGCAATTGAGTAATCCAGATGTGTTTATTATGCGTTTTAAAAATAATGAAGTACAGATTGGAAGAATATGGGAGGAAAATTAATGAATGAAGAGGCCTACACTTAAGTTAGTAAAGGGGATCTCTTATTTCTCATGATTTTAACCCAAATTAATCCGAATTCGCCTCGTGTTCGGATACTTAAGCTCAAGAAACTGCAAAAGTAGTCTGAAGTGGAATCAAGTTCGGACACGAAAGGTCAAGAAATCATCAAAGTAGTCTGAAGTGGAATCAAGTTCGGACACGAAAGGTCAAGAAATCATCAAAGTAGTCTGAAGTAGACTCAAGTTCGGACACGATGACTCAAGAAATCATCAACAAGTCCGAACTTGTCCTGCCCTATTTGCTTCACGATTATCTGCTTTTCATGACTGTCACCAAGTCACAATATTTTCTTTGGTAATAAAATTAATATGGTTCAGCATCATGTCCTTTTTCAATTGCTTTCTCAGGTGCTTTATCCCCACCTCTGCTTCCGAGTGGCTTTTGATTGGATCCCTCTTTAGATGCATGAGCTAACCCTTCTCTTAGTCTCTTGCCATATTCGTCATCAGCTTCTTCAGCAAGTGCAATCATTTTCTCTTGAATTCGCTGATCACAAGTTGATAGATCAGAAATCAGGTTTGCTAGTAGCTCATCTTTTTCCCATTGCTCAAATCTGCGATACGTTTCACCTGCTTGTTTCGTATTGCTTTGCCTGTCGATGGATTGGCGGACAAGCTTTCCTTCAATCTGAGGGGTGTATTCTTTTCCCACTTGTTCAGCTTCTTTTAATCCACCTAAGATTGATGGTTCATAATTAATATGTGGGTTTTGCCCAGGTGCACGATCTACCTTATATTGCATTTGGCCGCCGCTTTGATTGGTTGCGACCCGCTTCTTTGGTGCGTTAATAGGCAGCTGCAAATAATTGGCTCCGACACGGTGGCGCTGTGTGTCTGAATAAGAGAAGGTACGACCCTGTAGCATTTTGTCATCTGAAAAATCAAGCCCGTCCACAAGGACACCTGTTCCAAATGCAGCTTGCTCTACCTCAGTAAAGTAGTCCTCTGGATTTCGATTTAAGATCATTTTTCCAACTGGAAGCCATGGGAACTGATCCTCTGGCCAAAGCTTTGTATCATCGAGTGGATCAAAATCTAATTCTGGGTGCTCATCGTCGCTCATAATTTGAACAAGAAGCTCCCATTCAGGGTATTCTCCACGCTCAATCGCTTCATATAGATCCTGTGTTGCATGATTGAAATTCGTTGCTTGAATTTCACTTGCTTCTTTCATTGTCAGGTTTTTGATTCCTTGTTTCGGCTCCCAATGATATTTAACAAGGACTGCTACCCCATCATTGTTTACCCATTTATATGTGTTCACACCTGACCCCTGCATCATTCGGTAGTTGGCTGGAATCCCCCATGGGGAATAGACAAATGTCACCATATGGAATGTTTCAGGAGAGCTTGCACAAAAGTCAAAAAAACGCTGACTGTCCTGAATATTCGTTATTGGGTCAGGCTTAAACGCATGAATCATATCTGGGAATTTAATCGCATCTCGGATAAAGAAAATTTTCAAGTTATTCCCAACAAGATCCCAGTTCCCGTCCTCTGTATAAAACTTAACAGCAAATCCACGTGGGTCACGAAGAGTTTCAGGAGAATGACCGCCATGGATAACAGATGAAAACCTAACGAAGACAGGGGTTTGTTTACCTTTTTCTTGGAATAATTTCGCACGTGTATATTTAGAAACGGGTTCATCACCGGCTGTCCCATATGTTTCGAAATAACCATGCGCTCCTGCACCGCGGGCATGAACGACACGTTCAGGAACACGCTCTCTGTCAAAGTGGCTGATTTTCTCAATGAAATCGTAATTTTCTAATGTAGCAGGTCCTCGATTTCCAACTGTCCTTATATTTTGGTTATTTGTAACTGGGTGACCTTGCCTGTTCGTTAGCGTATTTTCGTTTTCTACATTTGTTTCATGGCTACTTTGTTCATTTGTCATCTTCCTATCTCCTTTAGTGTTAATAAACATACGTATCCTAGTATTTTTCAACTACATAGGCTATTTTCCCCAGCTAGTATAAAAAAATCCTCATTTAGTTAAAAATGATTCGTTGACAATATACCTATAAGGGTATAATATAACGATATAAGATCATACTAATTCTGCTCTGTAAGTTATACGTAGATGAACGATTAAGTGATAGAAAGGGGTTATCTCATGGAGTATAATGATCAAATTAAAAATAGAGTGAAGCGAATGGAAGGGCAGTTAAGAGGGATTTTGAAAATGATGGAAGACAATAAAGATTGTAAAGAAGTGATTACCCAATTGTCAGCGGTTCGTTCAGCCGTCGATCGAACAGTAGGTGTCATTGTTAGTTCTAATCTAGTGGAATGTGTTCTTGAGGCAGAAAGAAATGGAGAAAAAACAGATGAATTGATTAAAGAAGCAGTCAACCTGCTTGTGAAAAGCAGGTAATAAAGAAGAAGGAAACTTCTTTTTTTAGATATTTATATACCTATGGGGGTAATGAAAGGAGATACAAATGGAATATTTAAAGTATATTATTTTCGTGCTTGTCATTCTTTTAATTATATCACGGATGTTACCGACAAAAGGTGTAAGACAAATTAGTACATTAGAATTGAAAAAAGAATTAACTAATAAAAATAAACAATTTATTGATGTAAGAACACCTGGAGAATTTCATTCGCGCAATATCCGTGGATTTATCAATATTCCTCTTCAACAATTAGCTAAAAAAGCAAATGAGCTATCAAAGGACAAAGAGGTAATCGTTATCTGTCAAAGTGGCATGAGAAGCAACAAAGCTAGTAAATTATTAAAAAAACTAGGATTTAAAAATGTAACGAATGTCAAAGGCGGCATGAGCGCCTGGTCGTAACTAAGAAGCGGAGGAAATGAATGATGAAAACAATTACTGCGAAAGAAGTAGAAACACTATTAAATGAAGGAAAAGAACTCAATATTATCGATGTTCGAGAAACGGAGGAAGTTGCTGAGGGAAAGATTCCAGGAGCAGTTAATATGCCACTAGGTTTAGTTGAATTTCGTATGCATGAGTTAGAGAAGACAAAGGAGTATATAATCGTTTGCCGATCTGGCGGAAGAAGTGGGAGAGCAGCACAATTGCTTGATACCTATGGCTTTCAAGTCATTAATATGACTGGCGGAATGCTTTCATGGGAAGGAAAAGTTGAATAATAATTTATATAAAATAATACCTAAGTAGGTATATATTTGGAGGGGAAGTTATGAAACAGAAGGTTATCATCGTTGGCGGGGTTGCCGGAGGAGCAACGGCTGCTGCAAGGTTAAGAAGAATTAGCGAAGATGTAGAAATTATTCTCATTGAACGAGGTGAATATATCTCTTTTGCTAATTGTGGTTTGCCTTATTATATTGGTGAAACGATTAAAGAGAGAGGAAAGCTATTAGTACAAACGGTTAAAGGCATGTCTGAACGTTTTAATATGGATATTCGCAATTTAAGTGAAGTTATCGAGATCAATCCAGAATACAAAAAAGTTACTATTAAAAACTTGCAAACAGAGGAAGTATATGATGAAACATATGACAAGCTTTTACTCTCGCCTGGTGCAAAACCAATTGTTCCGCCAATCCCTGGTTTAGAAGAAAATGAAACATTATTTACGCTAAGAAATATTCCGGATACAGATAAAATCAAAAGCTATGTTGATAACCAAAATCCTAAGAAGGCTGTTGTGATCGGAGGTGGATTCATAGGAATAGAAATGGCTGAAAACCTCGCGGAAAGAGGAATGGAAGTAACAATTATCGAGATGGCTAATCAAATTATGGCACCGATTGATTTTGAAATGGCTAATATTTTGCACAATCATTTAATAGATAAAGGTGTGAAGCTAATCTTAGAAAATGGTGTTCAATCATTTGCTGAAAATGGCAGGAAGATTTTCTTGTCAGATGGAACTGAAATAGAAACAGATATGACAATTTTGTCTATTGGCGTAAAGCCGGAAAATGAATTGGCAAAGTCGGCTGGTCTTGTGATAGGTGAACGTGGTGGAATCCTCGTCAATGAATATCTTCAAACATCGAATGAGGATATTTATGCTGTTGGTGATGCAGTGGAGGTAGTCGATTACATTAGCGGCATGAAGGCGATGATTCCGCTTGCTGGCCCAGCTAATCGCCAAGGACGGATTGCCGCAAATAATTTGATGGGCAAAAAAGAGACGTATCAAGGAACGCTAGGGACTTCAATTGCAAAGGTGTTTGATTTAACTGTCGCTTCAACCGGAAATAACGAAAAAACGTTAAAACGGTTAGGAATTCCATACGAGGTTGTTCATATTCATCCAAGCTCTCATGCAGGGTATTATCCTGGTGCTGCATCAATCTCATTAAAATTAATTTTTGATCAAGAAACAGGAAGAATTTTTGGGGCTCAAGCGGTTGGAGCAGATGGAGTGGATAAAAGAATAGATGTAATTGCAACAGCAATAAAAGGCGGATTAACCGTTGAAGATTTAACTTATTTAGAATTGTCATACGCCCCACCCTATTCCTCTGCAAAAGATCCAGTGAACATGGCGGGATATGTGGCAACGAACGTCATGGAAGGGGAACTGGAACAGGTACAATGGCATGAGATCGATGAAATTATTGTTAAAGGTGGATTATTAATTGACGTTAGAGAAACAAAAGAACGCGAAAATGGATTTATTGCCGGTTCTATAAATATTTCATTAAATGAACTTCGTGAGAAATTAGACAAACTTCCAAAGGATCAAACCATTTATGTTAGTTGTCAGGTTGGTCTAAGAGGGTATTTAGCAAGCAGGATTCTTAAAAATAATGGGTATGATGTTAAGAATGTTGATGGCGGATGGAAAACGTATTCTTCTGTTTTCGGACGCAATTAAGAGGCTTTTTTCTAAGAAAAACGGTAAAAAAGTTTTAGCCTAAAAAGCAGGGGGATTTCGATACAAATGAAATTTACCTGCTTTTATAGTCAATTTTGAGTGATCTATTTTAAATTGGTACCCATAGATAATAAGTGCATTAATAATAAAAATAATATAAAACAAACAATTTGACTAACAAATAAATTACCTATAATATACCCGTATGGGTAATTAAAAATGATTTTAGGAGGGTTTGTAGTATGGTTAAAATAACTCAGGCAGCAATTTCAATCATTACGGAAGAAATTCAAGATGTGATCAATGAAGGAAAAACACCATTTATTCGCTTATCGATGGGAATTGGCTGAGGGGGACCTAAGCTTCGCCTGACTCTGGAAGAGTCAGCTTTAGACAATGATAAAATAGTAGAAGAAAGTGGAATCCACTTTTTAATTAGTGAAAGAGATCACGTGTATTTTGATCATGTGAAAATAGATTATACAAAAACTTTATTTGACGGGGGGCAATTTATCGTGATTCGCCTATAAAGGCTTAAGAAAAGCTATATATAGAGGGGGATAGAATATGAATCCATGGAATATACGTTTTCAAGATGAGAGCTATGTTTATGGAACTGAGCCGAATGTGTTTCTAGCAGAAACACAGAAACGGCTTCAATTATCAGGTAATGTCTTGGCTATAGCTGAAGGGGAAGGAAGAAATGCGGTTTTTTTAGCTGAACAAGGAATGAATGTAACTGCATGGGATTATGCAGAATCTGGGCTGATAAAAACGAAACAGCTTGCTGAAACACGGGGTGTAACCGTTCATACTGAGCTTGTCGACTTAAATGAAGCACATTGGAAGAAAGAGTTATGGGATGAGCTAGTATGTATTTTTGGTCACTTCCCAAAAGATTTGCGCATAAAAACACTTAGGGGAATTAAAGAGGCAGTTAAGCCTGGCGGATATTTTATATCTGAAGTATATTCTAACTGCCAAATTCCTTATCAAAGCGGAGGACCTAAAGATATAGGCTTTTTATATACTCCTGAAGAATTTTTGCAAACTTTTTCAGATTGGCGTATTGTTCACTTTTTTATAGGAGAGGTTGAACGAAATGAAGGAGAACTGCATAAAGGTTTATCCCATGTGATCCAGTTTGTTGGACAAAAACCGCTTAAAAAATGATAATTTTTTTGGTTGACTTTCTTTTTTTCTTTTAGTAATATACCCATAGGGGTAATAGTAAAATAAAAACTTGGAGGAATAAAAATGATAGTAGATAAAGTATTAGATGCAAAAGGTTTAGCATGTCCAATGCCAATCGTTAAAACAAAGAAGGCAATAAATGAACTTGAATCTGGTCAAGTATTAGAGGTTCATTCAACTGATAAAGGTGCTAAAAATGACCTAACCGCATGGGCAAAATCAAGTGGACATGAGCTTTTGAAGCATGAAGAAGAAAATAATGTGCTGAAGTTTTGGTTAAAAAAAGGGTAATTTTTTTTGATTCATAGATACCTATACGGGTAGTCGTAAAATGAATTATATAGGAGGAAATTATGGGCGAAAAGAAAAAAACAACGATTGTATTATTCAGTGGGGATTATGATAAGTCAATGGCAGCTTATATCATTGCCAATGGTGCAGCAGCCTATGATCATGAAGTAACCATATTCCATACATTTTGGGGATTAAATGCCTTGCGCAAAGATGAGCAGATTGACGTTAAAAAAGGCTTTATGGAAAAAATGTTTGGTAAGATGATGCCTAGAGGTGCAGAAAAAATGGGTCTTTCCAGAATGAACTTTGCTGGTTTTGGTCCGAAAATGATTAAAGATGTCATGAAAAAGCATAATGCGATGTCTCTTCCTCAGCTAATTGAAATGGCGCAAGAACAAGAGGTTAAGTTAGTCGCATGTACGATGACAATGGATTTATTAGGATTGCAGCAAGAAGAGCTATTGGAGAATATTGAATACGCTGGAGTGGCAGCTTATTTAGCAGATGCAGAGGATGGGAATGTAAACTTATTTATCTAATAAAAATAGGCTAGATTAAAACTTTTTAAGAATAATAATACCTATATAGGTATATATTGATTTGGAGGCTTATGAATGGAGACAATTAAAGCAAATGTACGATTAGATGCAAAAGGATTAGCATGTCCAATGCCGATTGTGAAAACGAAAAAGGCGATGAATGAATTGGAAGCTGGTCTCGTTCTAGAAGTTCAGGCGACAGATAAAGGCTCAATAGCAGACTTAAAAGCTTGGGCTGAGAGTAGCGGTCATCAGTATTTGGGAACACTCGAAGAGGGAGATGTATTAAAGCATTATTTAAGAAAGTCATCTAGTGATGAAACGATTGAAAAAAAACATCCAAATGTAATAAGTAATGAAGAGCTTGAGAAAAAACTAAACATGAATGAAAATATCGTTGTACTGGATGTAAGGGAAGCGGCAGAGTTTGCCTTTAACCATATTCCAAATGCACGATCTATTCCTTTGGGAGAATTAAAAGATCGATTAAACGAATTAAACAAAGAGGATCATATTTTCGTTGTATGCCGTACAGGAAATCGCAGTGATCTTGCTGCCCAAAAGTTAACAGAAAAAGGCTTTATCCATGTTGTTAATGTTCTGCCAGGCATGAGTCAATGGTTTGGTGAAATGGATAGTGTTCAAAGAAAGTAAAAAAATTTAACTTATTATATACCGCAGGGGGTAATTGTGAATGTCAGTTAAACCAATGACACCAAAAGAAGTGACACGAAAAGTTATTAATAAAGAAGAATTATTTATTTTAGATGTACGAAATGAAGCAGATTTTGCAGACTGGAAAATTGAAGGAGAAAACTTCGATTATTTAAATATTCCTTACTTTGAATTGCTTGATGGGGTCGAAGATATGCTGGATAAGCTGCCTTCTAGTAAAAATATACTTGTTGTATGTGCAAAGGAAGGTTCCTCTATCATGGTAGCCGATATGATATCTGAAGCAGGCTTATCAGTATCCTATCTAGAGGGAGGAATGAAGGCTTGGAGTGAGCACTTAGAGCCTGTGAAAGTTGGGGATCTATACAACGGTGGAGAAATCTATCAATTCGTTCGTATTGGTAAAGGCTGCTTATCCTATATGGTTGTTTCAAATGGAGAAGCTGCTATAATCGATGCCACACGTATGATTAATCATTATCTTGAATTTGCTAAAAACTTGGATGTAACGATTACACATGTATTTGATACACATTTACATGCAGATCATATATCTGGGGGTAGAGTGATTGCAGAGAAAACTAATGCTGCCTACTGGCTGCCTCCTAAAGACGCAGAGGAGGTAACCTTTGATTACAGTCCGCTTGAAGGTGGAAATATCGTGAGAATTGGAAATACCGCTATTGATATTCACGCATTATATTCTCCAGGACATACAATTGGTTCTACATCCTTTGTCGTTGATGAAAAGTTCTTACTTTCAGGGGATATTTTATTCGTTGATTCGATCGGAAGACCTGATCTTGCTGGAATGGCAGAGGACTGGGTTGGTGATTTAAGAGAAAGTTTATATTCAAGCTATCGAGAGCTTTCTGAGGAACTCATCGTTCTGCCGGCTCATTTTATGATCATTGATGAATTAAATGAAAATGGAAGCGTAGCAGAAAAATTAGGCACTTTGTTTGAAAACAATCATGGGTTAAACATTGAAGATGAAAACGAGTTTAGAAAACTTGTAACAGAAAATTTGCCGCCGCAGCCAAATGCCTTTCAGGAAATTCGTCAAACAAATATGGGGAAAATCTATCCAGATGAAGAGCAGCAGCGTGAGATGGAAATTGGTCCTAATCGCTGTGCTGTTAGGTAAATCTTAATGTAGGCTTAACAATTGACCTCTAATATAAGGGGAGGAAATATTAGTAAAAGTTTGGATTAATAGTATCTCATATAAAAAGGGAACCGGTTCAGGTTCCCTTTTCTTAGGAGGAAAGAAGATGGACATTGAATTTATAATAACCATTTTTTTAATTGGATTTATTGGATCTTATATTTCGGGGTTGCTAGGGGTAGGTGGATCGATTATTAACTTCCCGATGCTGCTTTTAATTCCAGCAGCACTTGGTGTGGCAAATTTTAGTTCACATGAGGTTTCTGGAATAACCGCCATTCAAGTGTTTTTTGCCACGATTGGTGGTGTTTGGGCTTATCGTAAAGGTGGATTCCTAAATAAAACTTTAATTACTTACATGGGTATTAGCATTCTAATTGGCAGTTTTATCGGCGGATTTGGCTCAACTCATATGACTGAAGGTGGAATTAATGTCGTTTATGGAATTCTTGCTTTAATTGCAGTAGTTATGATGTTAGTTCCGAAAAAAGGGATTGATGAAATTCCTTTAGAACAGGTGAAATTTAACAAATGGCTTGCCGCATCACTTGCATTAATCGTCGGTATAGGGGCTGGAATCGTTGGTGCAGGGGGAGCATTCCTGTTAGTGCCTATCATGCTTGTTGTGTTAAAGATACCTACACGTATGACTATTGCCTCCTCACTTGCCATAACATTTATCTCATCAATTGGTTCAGCGGTTGGGAAGATTACGACAGGGCAAGTGGAGTATTTTCCTGCGCTTATCATGGTGGCAGCAAGTCTTATTGCATCACCTCTTGGAGCTTATTCCGGCAAAAGGATAAATACAAAAGTATTACAGATGATTTTAGCTGTATTAATTTTGGCAACTTCAGTAAAGATATGGATCGATATTTTATAATTTAATTCAAAAGAAAAAGACGTTATTGATACGTCTTTTTTTGAACTTTATTTAATATTGTTTGTTAAATTCTTCATCATTGCCTCGTCCATTGGACCGACAATTTTCTTTGTAATCATTCCATTTGAATCAATTATATAGCTGGTAGGAATGGTAAAAGCTTGATACTGAGGTCCAATCAATCCGTTTTCGTCGAGGGGGATCGGAAAGGTGAGCCCATATTCTTTAACAAAAGTTTTGATGTTTTCCTCGCCTTTGTCGATATTGGTAAGATTTACAGTTAATACTTCAATTCCTTTATTATTGTTTTCTTCATAGAAGTTTTGCATATGAGGCATCTCAGCCTTACAAGGCGGGCACCATGTTGCCCAGAAATTTAAAATAACCTTTTTCCCTTTGTAATCGGATAGTTTGATAGTTTCACCGTCTAAGGTGGTTAATTCAAAGTCAGGCGCAGGTCTGCCTTCCTTCACCTTTGAAAAACTTGCACCAGGGATCTCCTCACTTCCACGAAAAGCTTCTTCTTTAGGAAGATCCTTTTCTCCATCTGCCTGAGATGGCTTCCATACATTCACGAATACAATACCCATGGCTAATATTAGGATGGCTATGGATAGTAGATTTTTACTCAATACTGAACCCCTCCTTATGATATTTAGATAGAATGAGTGTTATGATTCCAATCCAGGAAAAGTCAATGCCTCTAGCGAAAGGATTGAATGGAATAAGCTAAATACAAACAATTCCAACAGGATGAATACAGTAAAAAGTTGATTGAAAAGCAGCGTTTTTTTTCTATTAAGGATATAAAGGGTAAATAAATATCCTAATAACACGATGGAGTGAATGATCATTTCTATCCAATCTGGTTCTAGTATATTAATAACAGTTTCATAGCAAATAAAATAAAGCAAAGAAACCTGAGCCATTTCTTTTTTCTTGCCTGCGATAAAAAGCAGATACAAGGAGAGAATAGCCTCTGCTAGCATATGCCCTTTTGTCCCGCCGTTATAATAGACAATGGATAGGGGCATATCTCCTTAATTATGGGATCATTTTGTTAAAGTTTGATTAAGAATAATGAAAGAAGTAAGTAATTTGATGGATATGGTACTTCCTTTTATTTTTAAAATAAGTTTTGCATTATTTATTTTAGAATGGTAAGAAAAAGGATAAAATATATAACTATTGGACATTGCTAAGGAAATTGAAAATGTGTAGTATTATTCTGAAGAAAAAGGTAAAAATCTATTATCCTCATAACAATAGGGATAAATAAAATATTTTAGTAGGAGCAAAATAAGAAAGGTGATGATTGATGTTTGAAATCAAAGGGGATTTATTAAATAGTGTTCTCATGGAAGGTATAAAAGAAAGTGTCTTCATCGTGAAGGTTATTAATGACTTGGATTTTGTCTATGTTTATTTGAACCGTGCCGCTATGGAGAAAACAGGACTTACTAAAACTGTAATTGGGCAATCAATTCGTGATGTATATGCAGCTGAAAGAGCGGATTTTTTAATTGAACATTATAAAAAAGTTGTTATTAGCCTTGAAAGTGTAACATATGAAGACTCAAGCACTTCTCTATTAGGTGAAATGTATTATTCAGAAATAACACTATCTCCTCTTTTCGATGATTCAAACAAATGTACACATATCGTTGCACTTGTCCATGACGTAACAGAGAAAAAATGGGGCGAATTTGAATTAAAAAGCTATTGGGACAGTCTTCTTGAAAGTAAGCAGCGCTATCGTTCCTTGTATGAATTTAATGAAGATGCTATTTTTTCAATTAATAGGAATGGTCAGATCATAAAAGGCAATGCTGCTGTTAAAGATGTAACTGGCTACCAAGCAAATAGCCTAACCGATTCCAATTTTATTTCATTGGTTGTTGTAGAGAATATAAATACAACAATGGAAAGCTTCAATCGTGCAGTTGAAGGGAAAAATCAGCATATTAATATTGCTATTACGAATAAATCTGGTAACCGTGTGGAAGTCATTGCGAAATTCACACCGACAATTGTGAATGGTGAAGTGGTTGGTATTTACTGGATATTAAAAGATGTTACCGAACAATTAATGATTCTGAAAATGTATCAGGAAAGTGAACAGCGTTTTAGAATAATTGCAGAAAACTCTCAAGATTTAATTACAATGCTTGATGAAAAGGGAAAAATTATATATGTATCCCCCTCATATAAGACTGTGCTTGGCTTTAATAAGGAGGAATACATAGGAAAGTATTTTTTTCATAATATTCATTTAGAACATAAGGATAAATTGTGGGAATCGATCTTACAATCTATAAAAAATGAAAAATCATGGAAGCTGCAAGTGTTGAACAAGCATAAAACAAAAGGCTGGATTTGGTGTGAATTATGTGGAACACCTGTATTTGATAATCAAAGTCAATTCATACATATGGTCTGTGTGACAAGAGACATTCACATGCAAAAGGAATATGAACTGAAGCTGAAGCATATTGCTTTCCATGATTCATTAACCAATTTGCCAAATCGCCGATTATTTAAAGAGAAACTAACACATACATTAAATGAGTGCAAAAAAAATAAAATGGGATTGGCTGTCATTTTGATGGATATTGATCACTTTAAATGTATCAATGACGAAATGGGTCATGATATTGGTGATGAGGTGTTGGTGGAGTTCAGTAAGAGGGTTAGTAATTGTCTTCAAAACGATCAAATAATTGCTCGACTTGGCGGGGATGAATTCACTGTTCTTTTACCAAATAGACAGTCAAAAAAAGAAGTAGCGGCAATTGCAGAGCAAATTCAAAAATCTATGGATGAGCCATGGAATATTAACAATCATGAGTTTAAAATTACAACGAGTATGGGCATTGCCATTATATTTGATGAATATCCAACTGAATCAAGTATACTAAAGACGGCTGATCTCGCACTTTATGAAGCAAAAAGAGCTGGCAGGAATACGTATCGAATTAAATAAAGATGGACTGAAGATATTTCATGTAGAGCATCCTGATGGATGAACCCTGCATGATTTTTTTTATATCAGAAAAGAACTAGTGCGCATACTAAATTGGAAAAAATATAGGTAAAGGAGAATTAGTAATTGAAAAAGTTATTCATTTCACTCATTGTAATAGTTACACTTTGTGCCTGCTTCTTCTCCAAAATAAGGCTTTATGATATTACCAAGATCCAATTGATTCCGCAACTGTCTCTCCAATATTGTCAAGCAGTTCCCTGAAAAGTTTAAATATAAATAGAAGACGATACTCTGCAAAGGGTGTCGTTTTTTATTGATAAAATTTTACAAAAATGCATTGACGGAAAATTTAGATAATGCTAACATCTTATTTATATTAATCCGATTAAAC
Organism: Cytobacillus solani; assembly: GCF_001420595.1. Taxonomy (GTDB): domain Bacteria; phylum Bacillota; class Bacilli; order Bacillales; family Cytobacillaceae; genus Cytobacillus; species Cytobacillus solani. Next base: position 1,499,042 of record NZ_LJIX01000006.1, read on the forward strand.
AACTGTGTTTTATTGGTATTGAGGTAGGGGAGTGAATAAAGTGAAAGTAGTTTTAAAAACTTTTGTAACTGGATTTGCACTTGTAATGATTTTGGCCGGATGTGGATCAGGTTCTAAGACTAGTACAGAGTCTGGAGCTTCATCTGATAATAAGATCAGAAAAGTAAAAGTAGCCTATGATCAAGCTTCAAAACCAATGTCCTGGATAGATGAAAATGGGAAACCTACTGGATATGATGTGGAAGTAATGAAAAAAGTGGATGAATTACTTCCAGCATACGAATTTGAATATGTTGGGACATCAAGTGATGACTTATTGATTGGTGTTGAACAAGGAAAATATCAGGCAGGTGTAAAGAATGCTTTCTGGACACAGGAAAGAACGGAAAAATTTATATTTCCAAAAGAATTCATAGGACTAAGCAGTGCGGGTCTCGTCCTAAAAAAAGAAAATGAGAATATTAAAAGTTTGGCAGATTTTGCATCAGCTGGTTTCACATTAGCACCAATTGCTGCAAATAACGCTCAATATACGATTATCGATGAATATAACATAGCTAATCCGGATAATAAGGTAAAACTTAAAGCCGGTGATGAATTTTCTGTTGATGTTGTTCAGTGGGTAAATGAAGGCCGTGTAGATGGAGGCGTAATGATAGAAGGACCTTTTCAAAAACAAGTGACTGCTAAAGATGGTCCATACCATCATTTAAAAAATGATGTTGTTTATAATGAGTTCGCAGTGATTAAAACTTGGCCGCTATTTAATAAAAAAGAACAGGAATTTGCTGATGCCTATGATGAAGCTGTAAAACAGCTAAAAGAAGAAAAAAAGACAAATGAATTTAGTGTGGAATTCTATGGAAAAGATTTGTTTGAAGTATTGGATAAGGTGAACAGATAATAACAGCGCTAAAGAAAAAGCAGATAGGGAGGAAATATGGAAAAATATTTTGATGCAACTTATATTCTGCAGTCGATACCCATGTTACTTCCCTTTTTAAAAGTGACATTTATGGTTGCTTGTTTATCCATTCTATTTGGAACAATTATTGGCTTTATCTTAGCAGCTGCCAAATTAGGAAAAAGCAAGATTGCTAGGAATTTAGCCAATGGCTATATAACCATATTAAGATGTACACCTTCCATCGTTCTTCTTTTCTTAGTTTATTATGGGATTCCTGCCATTGGTAATAATTTAGGGATGAACCTAAATGACATTGACAAAGCTGTTTTTGTAATTGTTACTTTTTCACTTCAGTTTGGTGCGTTAATGTGTGAGGTCATTCGCTCTGCATATGAATCGATTGATAAAGGCCAATTTGAAGCGGCTGTCAGTGTCGGTTTAAGCAATATCCAAGCTTACGGGAGGATTATTTTTCCACAGGCATTCGTGGTCGCGCTTCCTAACTTTGGCAATAGCTTGCTAGCACTGCTTCAGGAAGGGGCTTTAGCCTATACAATTGGGTTAATTGATATTGTAGGGAAGGCTAATCTTATTATTGCAAGTAACTACAATGCGCATGCGTTGGAAATTTTTCTAGCATTATCTATTATTTACTGGGTTATTTCCATTGCGATTGAACATTTCTTCTTGAAATTAGAAAGGGCATTTAGTAAGGGAAAACAATCATTGAAAGCGTTGTAAGGCGGTGAAAGAGTGTCGGAAGGTCTGGATTATAAATTTTTGATTGATACTTTTTTTGTTGCATTATCAGGGGTGCCTATCGCATTGGCCATCACAATCGTAGCTTTAATGGTTGCGCTCCCTTTAGGTTTTATACTTGCCTTATCAAGAATTAACCGTTTTCTGGTATTGCATCGATTTGCACAAATATACGTTTCTTTTGTAAGGGGAACTCCAATTATTGTTCAAATTTTTATTGTATATAGCAGTATCCCTTTATTGCTTGATTCTATAGTTACTAAATATAACTTCGAGATGAATGTGTATGATGTGAATCCGATTTGGTACGCTTTCATCGTTTTTTCCTTTAATACGACTGCCATCTTAATTGAAGTGTTTCGTTCGGCATTAAATACGGTGAGTAAAGGACAGCTGGAAGCTGCACAATCAGTTGGTTTAACAAATGTGCAAGCTTTTAGAAGAATTATTATCCCTCAGACATTGGTTGTTGCATTACCAAATATTTGTACTGTAACGGTTAATCTGATTAAAGCAACTTCTCTAGGATATGCACTGTCCTTGCAAGAGATCACTTTAAGGGCAAAAGTAGCTGCCAATGTGGGATACAATTATGTTGAGGCATACATCGATATCTTTCTAGTCTATTTGATTTTGTGTAGTTTAGTAGAATATATTTTCAAACTTTATGAGAAACGGTTAATTAAGTATAAGGCAGTAAATGCTTGAGATTGAAGCAGGATGTGATCAATATGCTGGAAATTAAAAATATCCAAAAATCATTTGGTGAAAGTAAGATTTTAAAAGGTGTAGACATAAAAATAGATAAGGGTGATGTTGTCGTCATTCTTGGGCCAAGCGGCTCAGGTAAAACAACGTTACTGAGATGCATCAACTTTCTGGAAAAAGCAGATGAGGGGCTAGCAGTTTTTGACGGGATAGATATAAACTTGAAAACGGCATCAAAGAGACAAATCCACTCAATAAGGCAGAAAACTGCCTTTGTCTTTCAAAATTACAATCTATTTAATAATAAAACGGCATTAGAAAATGTAACCGAAGGACTGATTGTTGGGAGAAAGATGCCAAAAGAGGAAGCGAATGAGCTAGGTAAAAAAGCTTTAAATAAGGTAGGTTTATCAGAAAAATACAATGCATATCCTAGTGAATTATCTGGCGGACAACAGCAGAGGGTTGGCATTGCGAGGGCGGTGGTAATTGATCCTGATATTATTCTTTTTGATGAACCGACTTCTGCACTTGATCCTGAACTTGTCGGTGAGGTATTAACAGTAATGAAGAATATCGCTAAAGAGGGAACAACGATGTTAGTTGTCACACATGAAATGTCTTTTGCAAAAGATGTAGCAAACAGAGTGATCTTTATGGATGAAGGAATTGTTATTGAAGAGGGATCACCAAAAGATATTTTCGTCCATCCAAAAGAAGAGCGTACGAGAAAATTTTTAAAGAGGGTATTGCCAGAGGATTTTACTTATTATATTTAGCTGTTGGTGAATGGATAATATTTTGATCGTGGCCCAATTTCTCAAAAATGATAGTGAGAAATTGGGCTTTTCATTTAATCCTAAAATGGCTTATGTCATTCCATCCTTCACAAATTTTCAGCTGAGTCTGAAAATGACAGATGTTTGTTAGTATTCAATAGCTTATAATTCCGATGCGACACAACGGTATAGAGTGTATCAATATTTATTCGGTCTGCATCAGAAGGACTGATTTGTACAATCACACTCGATTCCTTCACTTTAATAACCTCTCCATTAATCGAAAGATTGTTCCGTTTAAAAAGGACTTGATCTCCTTCGCTAGCTATTTTGCTTGTAAACATTTTCAACATTCCCCTATCTATTTTGAGATCGGAAATCTATGGTGTGCAGATAAAACATGAACTTTGGTTCAATTATTGCATGTGACTAATTGTCTGTCAATTTTAAAGTGAATCTTAGTTCATGTTTTATATGTGATATGATAAGGAAAGAGGTGATTGGATGTCTGAAAGAGATGAAGGACAGCTAGTTGGGGTATTTCCTTCTATACCGAAACAAATACGTGCACAGAAAAAAAGACTAGCTCTGCTTGAGAGCGGGCGCAGTTTATTTATAGAAAAAGGGTATGAGCAAACGACTGCAAAGGATATTGCTTCTCATGCCGGTGTAGCAACGGGGACATTTTATCGCTATTTTTCAGATAAACGGCAGCTGTTATTGGCTTTATTGGAGGATAAAATGGAAGAGCTGTTGCCACCTGTACCTAATTGGATGCACAGAAATCCGGAACAATTGCTCACGTCCCTCCTGGAACATTATATTAATTCGTTAGAAGCTATTGGCATTCATCGTGTTCTCCCAGAGTTATTGCCAAAAGACCCAGAGCTATCAGAGGTCATGTTAGAAGCAAGAAAAAGTTTGCATGCAAGAATATATAAAGGGTTACAAAGTGCCAAAGATGAGGGACTAACATGGGAAGACCTAGATTTAGATACGGTTACTTGGACAATAATATTAATGGTTGAAAACAGTCCTGAAAAAGAGGAACAAAGTGGAAGTCCGTTAGAATATGATGAAATGGCTAAGGTCATTTGCCGACTCGTTTTTCCTCCACAAATTATGGAGAAAATGTATGAAAGTAACGGTGAAACCAAAAGATGAATTAGAGTTCATATTTTTTCTTGACTTCAAAAAGACAGCATGAAATACTTGAACTATGATTCATATTTATAAACTATTTGTTCCAACAATGAGGTGTTAAGGCATGAAGGTTAGAGAATTCATGATTACAAATGTAATTAAAGCGCATCCAAAGGACAGTATTAGAGAAGTAATGACGATGTTTGTTGAAAAAAAAGTTGGCGGCCTGCCCATTTGTGAAACTGATGGGACATTGGTAGGAATGGTATCTGATGGGGATATTTTGAGATCGATTAAGCCAATTGAGCAGCGTGTCTATGATTTCGTCTTTTATATGGAATACTTGGGCGAGGAGAATTTACAAAGTCGTTTGAAGGATTTAACAGAGAAGGAAATCATTAAAATTGCAAAAACAAAAGGGCTTATTACCGTTTCCCCTGATGATGAAATTGAGCATGCGGTCACATTATTATCTAAGCATCATTTTAAAAAGCTCCCAGTTGTTAACCAAAATAATAGGGTAGTTGGTGTAATCAGCAGGGGAGACGTGATACGAAAAATTCAAAAATCGATCCTTAATGAATTATAGGGAAGCTAAAAAGCTGAAGCTCCATAAAAATGGTCTTTCAGCTTTTTTTATTGCAATTACTTATACCATTCAATCTTTGTAGCTATTAATCGCATTTTTTGCTAGCAGCAGGATCGTCATGTCATCCATCGGAGGATTATGAAGTCCAGCACGTACGTCTCGGTAATACCTTTGCAGCGGATTTTTTTCAGATAAACTGCGGGCACCGACTATTCTCATTGCTATATCAACGACTGTGATCGCGCTGTTTGTGACGGAAAGCTTTACTGCACCTAATTCAGGATTCATTTGGGCCCGCTCATCCTTTGTTGAATAATCCCATTGTTTAGCAACCGAATAGAGAAAATGTCTTGCTCTCATTAATTCTAATTCTATTTCTCCGATTTTCTGCTGAACATTAGGAAAATCACTGATTGTTCCCTTTATACTATTAGGGGAATAGCTCTTGGCAAATTCAATCGCATAGCTCGCAGCAGCTTGAGCGATTCCAAGGTAACATGCAGGAATATGAAGCAGCCATCCAGAAGCTCCTTTTTTTCCAGGTTCAACATACTCAACTAAGAATTCGTCTTTAATCCTGACATTATTTAATACTAAATCATGGCTTCCTGTTCCTTTCATTGCGATGCTATCCCATGTTTCTTCAATTTCAACGCCTTGAGTTGATCGCGGGATTAAAAAATAGGCAACCAAGTCACTTTCTGGAATAAAAGCTGTTACATTAAAGTAATCAAGAACAGGGGATAAGGTCGTAAATGTTTTGCGCCCGTTAATCAGCCAATATCCTTCGTGTTTTACAGCTGTAGTGGTTGGCTTTCCCCCTCTAGTGGGACTCCCAGTCTGTGGTTCTGAAGCACAATTATTAATAAGTGCTCCATTTTTTACATCTTCACAGAGCATTTGAAAAATGGATTCATCCCAGCTGTTTTTTTCTCCTAAGTCCTGAATGATTCCCATATGCCAGCCAATGGATAAGGCGGTTGCTCCATCTCCTCTAGCGATATATTCTTGAAAACGAATAAGATCATATAGAGAAATCTCTTCGCCTCCGTATCTTTTTGGGAGAGTTAACGAAGTGTAGCCAGACATTTTTAGCTCAGAAATATTTTGAAATGGGAATGCACCTTCTTCATCAATTTTAGCCGACCTAGATAAAAATGTTTTAGAAAGCTTGCTCATTAATTCAAGTCGTTCTTTCAAACTTGGTGTATCTTGAAATTTCATTCAACCATCATCCCCTAAATTTAATTAACACTCCATTTCTCACTAATCCTATCGGTTTAAATTTAACCTTAATTATACATCTTATTGAAAAAAGATTCCATTAAATACTTAGGAAGAAATAGTTAAAAATAACACTTTTTGATGGTAAAATAAAGAAAAAAGTAGAGGCAATTGAATGATTATTTTTGAAGCAGATAGGGCAAGAAAAAAGATTGATGGTATAAATATCTTACATGATATTTCTCTTTGTATTTCACGAGGGGAAAAAGTTGCTATCACTGGACATAATGGGTCGGGAAAAAGCAGTTTGTTAAAACTGATTGGCGGTTTCTATGAAAACACCTCTGGTCAAGTAAAAAGGATAATGAGTAAGACTGGGTATGTCCCAGAGCATTTTCCTGAGAATATTCGATTTAAAATGCAGGAATATTTACTATTAATGGGTAAAATGAACGGTAAATCGGAGTCTGAACTCATTAAGAGAATTCAAATCTATGCGGAAATATTCGCCATTACAGACTTTTTGAATACCCCTTTAAAAAATTGTTCAAAGGGAACAAAGCAAAAAGCGGGTATTATTCAAGCATTGCTAATCGATCCAGATATTCTTTTATTGGACGAACCGTTAACTGGCTTGGATGAAGCGACACAAGTGGAACTGTTAAACGAATTAGCTTCTTATAAAACAGGATTAACAATCGTCTTTACAGCACATGAGACATTATTAATCGATGGTTTGGCAGATCGGGTGATAACTGTTGCTAATGGAAGGATCATTGCAGACGAAAAGAAGGAAATAAAGGAAAAATACAGATGTATAAAAGCTATCGTTCCGAATCAAACAATAGCTTTAGAGATTCCTAGTATTCATATTCATTATCTAGAAGAACATACAGTTGAGATAACGGTTTTATGTGATCATTCGGATGAAGTTCTAACCAAGCTCTTAGAAAGTGGCTGCTCAATTGTGGAGTTAATAGAGAAGAGGTAGGAAAGTGTCAGCTTTTGTCCGTTATGAGCTATTAAACTTTATCCGGTCATTAAAGTTTATTCCCCCAGTTGTCATATACCTGGCTTGGATATTTATTTTGTATGCATATAAAAACGTGCCCATACTAAGCAGCTATGGAGTTTCGTCTATCGCTATATACTTAGTAATGACATGGCTAGCAATGGCCATGTTTTCGATGGAGGAAGAAAGTGAAAAGCATATTCTATTCGCACATTTAGGAAGTAAATGGAGATACTTGCGAGGTAAATGGCATACTTTATTTCTTATGATGATCCCACTCATGCTATTTGCAGTGTTCTTTCCAATCATCACTGGCAGTTTTAATGATGGAATGACAATAGAATATTATCTGTTAACATTTTTTTGCCACACTGTTTTTGCTATTTTTGGAGTTTTAGTAGGAACGCTTTTTTCAGCAACAGGTTTAGCCGTTAAAAGGTACGCCTGGCTATCAGCTGTATTTGTAATAGTTTGTTCACTAGCATCAAAGTCATTGATAGAAACGGCAGCCTTTTTGAAGTGGGTTCTATGGATTTTCCCGCCGGTTTTTAATGTTATTGAACATATGGGGAATGAATTTATTGTAAACACAGACTTTTGGATCAATATTATTTTTGTGATTATTTATATTACTCTAACCACAATCATAGTTGTTTTGCTATTTTTAAAGAAGGAGCGTTAATAAAATTATGGAAGGGTGAATCAATTTTAGTGATTGATTCACTTTTTTTATAAAAAAATTAAAAGTTATATCAGTTGACGGCTCGCAGCGATTATTGTAGTATATCAATGTATCTTGAATTAAATATATTTTATTTCGAGGTAATAAATAGATATAAAGTTAGGAGATAAGATTATAATGAACGTTTTAGTAGTTAAAGCTAATAATCGTCCTGCAACAGAGGGCATTTCAAGCAGAATGTATGAAGTTTTCATGGAGGAAGCTAGAAAAGTTTCTGGTATTGAACTAAATACATTTGATGTTTTCGCAGAGGATATGCCATATTTCGGTCAGGACTTTTTCAATGCGATGGGAAAAACTGCACAAGGTGCAGAATTAAATGATATCGAGCAACGTATTCTTGCTGCTTCAACAAAAGCGATGGATGCATTTATGGCTGCAGATACAGTAGTATTCGCATTCCCATTATGGAATCAAACAATCCCAGCAGCACTACAAACTTTCATTGACTATATTTACCGTGCAGGTGTAACGTTTAAATATACTGAAAATGGACCTGTTGGATTGGTGCCTGAGAAAAAGGTTATCATTTTAAATGCACGTGGGGGAGATTACTCTACACCGCAAATGGCTCCACTTGAAATGAGTGTAAACTATGTAAGACAAATTATGAATCTGTTTGGTATTCAGCAAATTGAAGAAGTGATTATCGAGGGTCATAATCAATACCCTGACCGTGCAGAAGAAATTGTGTCAGAAGGTATGGAGCGTGTCAAAGCTTCAACTGGTAAATTATCACCAGTTCATGCATAATTCGTTTGATGATTGACAAAATAACAGCAGTAGTAGCTCTAATTCCTAGCTAAGGAGTTAGAGCTATTTTTTTATAAAATATAGGTGTCTTTACATATGAATATTCTGGTGTATAATAAGGTTGTTAATTTGCTATTTTTTTATGTTAGTAGCTGGGGGTGATTCTATGAAATCTACAGAGTTGAAATGGGCGTTAGTAATCCTTGTGATTGTTTTGCTCGGTTATATACTTCCATATACTTTGTTTACAAACATAGCCGCATGGTATGGAAGTTTTTTATTGTGGACAATTTTGGCAATAGCAATTATTGGAATTAATTATTTGATAACGAGGAAGTGGGGTGAGTAATCTTGAGTACGAATATGGTTTGGTGGACAATTGCAATTTATATCATTATTTCTTTATTTGTTGCTTATTTATCAAGAAGTGGAAAACAAACGAATATGGTTAGTTATTTTCTTGGAGATCGCAAATTAGGCGGCTTCGTATCTGCATTAAGTTATAGTGCAACAACTTATAGTGCCTTTATGCTGGTTGGATTAGCAGGATTAACATATAAAGGTGGAGTAGGTGCATTTGGTTTCGAAATTATCTATTTTATGGGTGTATCCTTAGTTGCGTTTTTTGGGCCAAGGTTTTGGTTGGTAGGGAAGAAATATGGATATGTGACACCATCAGAAATGTTAGGTGATCGTTATAATAATAAAAAGGTCGCAATGGTTGTTTCCATATTCAGCTGTCTATTCCTTATTCCTTACAGTGCAGTTCAGCTTGCTGGGGTAGGCTATCTTTTGCAGGGGATGACAAATAATGCGATTCCATTTACTACGGGTGTGATTATTGCGACAGTCCTTGCTATTGTTTTTTCTTATATTGCTGGTATTCGATCAGTTGCCTGGACGGATTCCTTACAAGCATTATTTATGATTGTTTCTGCTACATTGGTTGTTATTCTCATTATCAATGGTTTAGGTGGTTTCGGTTCATTCTTCGAAACTCTTGAGACAAACCAGCCACATTCATTAACGGTTCCTGGAAATGGATTTTTTAGCTTTGTAAACTTTTTAGGATTAACGATTCCTTGGTTTTTCTTTAGTTTGTCTAATCCACAAGTAAGTCAAAGATTATTTATGCCAGCTTCAATGAAAAGTTTAAGAACGATGCTGATGGGATTTTTAATATTCGGTTTTGTATATACGCTAGTTTCTGTCATCTGGGGATTTTCTGCTGCAGCAATGTTTCCAGACTTGGCGAATCCAGATCTTGCCACACCAAAAATAGTATCATCAGATTTAGTATCGCCTATTCTTGCGGTAATTGTGATGGTTGGAATTATGGCAGCGGCCATCTCGACGATTGATTCTATTTTACTAACATTATCTTCTTTATTTGCAAGGGATGTATACGGATATATAAAGAAAGATTCGAGTGATAAAAGCCAGCTGCTTGTTGGGAAAATTGTTATCCCAATCATTGCGATATTGGCTTATCTATTTGCACAGATGAATGTAAATTTAATTGCCGTGCTGTCAGTAGCATCATCAGCAGGCTTACTAGTTGTAGTACCAGCTATAATTGGCGCGTTTTTTTGGAAAAGAGGTACAGCTGCTGGCGTAATGACTAGTGTAATTGTTAGTGGTGTTATTGTAATTATTTTTGAATTTGCCAAACTAAAGCCGTTTGGACTTGCTTCAGGAATATGGGGAATAGTTATCTCCTCGATTCTCTTTATTACAGTTAGTTTGATAACGAAAGCTCCTGAGAAAAAAGCGGATGAATTTTTAAGTTACTTAAAGACAGAACTAAAGAGAAGTAAAATTGTATAATGATAAGCTCCCCTCGATTGAAGAGGGGAGCTTATTTACTTAAAAGATAGACATTTTAATAATTTACAAAAAATTCATAATAAATAAAATATATTTACATATAACTCATTCCTATATAATGGTAAAATAAATAGTAAGAGTTTTCAAATGGAGGCTATTTCATATTGACTGCATTAACGAAAAATATGATTGTTATTTCTTTTGATTGTTTATCTGCATTAGATTTCCCGCTCATCCATACACTGCCAAATTTCATGCGGGTTTTTCAAAAAGGATCGTTTTCAAAAAATGTGGAAACGATTTATCCTTCTGTTACATATCCATGTCATGCAACGATTGTTACCGGTAATTACCCGAATCGTCATGGGGTGATTAATAATACATTATTACAGCCAGGTGTTGCTTCTCCTGATTGGAATTGGTTTCGAAGTGCAATTAAGGGTACGACATTATACGATGAAGCGTGCAAAGCCAACCTAACAACAGCGGCGCTTTTATGGCCAGTTACTGGGAAAGCAAAAAGTATTCAATACAATTTGCCAGAAATATTTCCGAATCGGCCGTGGCAGAACCAAATTCTCGTATCGCTCATGAGCGGCACCCCTTCGTATCAATGGGAGTTAAATAAACGTTTTGGTTCCATACGGAATGGATTAAACCAGCCAGAATTGGATGATTTTGTTTTAGAATCCACGGTTCATACAATTTTGACGAAAGAACCAAATTTACTTCTCGTTCATTTTACAGATCTGGATACGATGCGCCATAATTATGGCGTGTTTTCAGATGAGGCAACAGATGCCATTCACCGGCATGATCAAAGACTTGGACGTATTTTGGATGCACTCGAGGAAAACGGAAGATATGAGGAAACAACAATTGTTATTCTTGGGGATCATAGTGCATTGGATGAAAATAAAGCTGTTCATTTAAATGTAATTTTCCGGGAAAAGAACCTAATATCTATTGATTCTAAAGGGAAAATAACCGATTGGAAGGTCTATTGCAATGGCTGTGACGGCTCAGCATATATTTACTTAAAAAATAATAATGACAATCAAACGAAACAAGCGGTGAAAAATATTCTAGATGAATTAATAGCCGATCCTGACAACGGCATTGAAAGAATTCTAACTGGAGAGGAGGCTGGTAGAAAAGGGGCAGATTCTACTTGTGCATATATGGTCGAGGCTCGTCTTGGCTTTTACTTTCTTGAGTCTCATGAGGGCGAGTATATAAAGCATGTGACGCAGAAAGATGTCTGGGAAAATAATAAATATATGCTTGCCTGTCATGGATATTCGCCAGAGAAGCAAGATTATTCAACATTTTTCCTTGCATCAGGAAAAGGGATTCTTGCGGATGAGGAAGTTCCTTTTATGAGACTCATTGATATTGGTCCAACTTTAGCTAGATTGCTAGGGGTGGACCTAGGGCACACTGATGGGCAAGTAATAGAAAAGTTCTTAAATTTAAAGGATCCATAAGGAGATTCAGCTCCAGCGCCTAGCCCCTCGAGGTCACAAGCCAATCCTCCCAAAAAGGTAAAGAGCACCTTTTCAGGAGGCTTGTCTTGTGCTTGTCGGGGCTGAACACTAAGGAAAGCTCCTTTGAGTAATCCACGCAGGAACAATCCGCCTTTGATTGTTCCGAAGGCGCTTCCGCATTTAGTATAAGGAGGTTGTTTAATGAAGAAAATGTCCAAACCTGAACGTAGCTGGGTGTTTTATGATTGGGCGAACTCGGCTTACTCCATTGTTGTTGTTACTGCCATTTTTCCTTTGTATTTTAAATCAGCTGCAACAGCGGCAGGAATTTCTGCCGCAACATCAACAGCCTATTGGGGATATGCTAATTCATTTGCTACATTAATCGTTTCAATATTAGCTCCATTATTAGGGACGATTGCTGATTTTAGAGGGTTTAAGAAAAGGTTTTTTACCTTCTTTGCCTGTTTAGGAATTGTTTTTACATTAATCCTTGCGGTTGTCCCAACTGAACAGTGGCTAATCTTATTAATTTGTTTTGTGCTGACTTCAATCGGATTTGCTGGGGCAAATATATTTTATGATGCATTTCTTGTAGACGTTACGAGTGAGGATCGAATGAACCGTATTTCCGCAAATGGTTTTGCCCTTGGATATATCGGAAGCACGATTCCTTTTATCTTGTCTATTGCTATTATTATTTTAGCTCAGAAAGGTGTTATACCGTTGTCTGTAGGAATTGCCAGCCAGATTGCCTTTGTCATTACAGCGTTATGGTGGGGACTTTTCACAATGCCGATGCTGAAAAATGTTGAGCAAATGTACTATGAAGAGCGTGTGCCGAATCCTGTTTCTGCTAGTTTTAAGAAGCTTTTTACCACATTGAAAAATATTAAAGCCTATCGTGCGTTATTTCTATTCTTATTAGCATATTTCTTTTATATTGATGGGGTTCATACAATATTTACGATGGCAACAGCCTATGGTTCTGACATTGGGATCGATTCAACGACTCTATTAATTGTCTTATTTGTTACGCAGGTAATAGCCGCGCCATTTACAGTTCTATTTGGCAAGCTGGGACAAAGATTTAATGAAAAAAGAATGATTATGGTCGGAATTCTTATGTATATTTTCATTTGTATTTATGCTTACTTCCTAAAAACAGCCATAGATTTCTGGGTTCTTGCTCTGCTCGTAGGAACCGTTCAAGGTGGGGTTCAAGCTCTTAGCCGTGCCTATTTTGCTAAGCTGGTTCCAAAGCAATCTTCGAATGAATTCTTTGGCTTCTATAATATTTTCGGCAAGTTTGCTGCGATTGCCGGTCCAGTACTTGTTGGTGCTACCGCACAAATCACTGGGAATACTAATAGTGGGGTATTCAGTCTTGTCATTTTATTTGTCATTGGCGGGGTGTTGCTTCTTCGTGTTCCAAAGCATGGGGGAGTGGCAACAGATCAATCAATATCAAATACCACACACTAATTCGAGAAAAAGCTGCAATCCATTTTATAGATTGCAGCTTTTTTCTTTCAGAATATACAGAGGAGAATTCCCCGTATGGTGCATGTAACCGGATTATTTTTTCGCAGTAACAATGAAAGCTGGTGTATCAATAGAGTAAGGGCTGCTATTAAAATTCCCAAATGAGTTAATTTCTTTAAATCTACAGCTTTCAAGCAGTGGCAGCAGCTGACTCGCTGTAGCTGGATACAATGGAAGAGTATTGGATTGAGTTTCCCCATCTACTGTCAAGGTGGTAGTAAAAAGTATATTATCCCTAGCTAAATTGTAATGGCGTTGAAATTCTAAATTTTCCTTTCTAATCACTGGGAAGGAGAAATCCTTTTTTCCTAATACTCTTTCAAAATTTACTATTTGAAGAATAAAAACTCCATTTTCATTCAGTTTATTGAAGGTTACCTGCAAAAATTGATCGATTTCTTCCAAATTCTTTAAGTGTGCAATGGTATTGCCTATGCAATAGATGCCATCATAGGTTTCTGTGAATTCATCTACTTGTTGCATAGCTTTAGTCTCAACATTAAGTGATATAGTTTCTGCTAATGCCTTCATACGTATCTCTTCGGCCATTCTTTCTTCAGGCTCAGTCGCAGTGACAGTGAAGCCTTCCTTTGCAAGAGCAAGTGCCATATTCCCCGTTCCAGCACCAACATCTAAGATTTTTCCGCCTTTAGGTAAATGAGCGGATAGAAATTGCTTTGTATGTTTATTTGCAGGGAAAATTTGATCATAATAGGGTGTCAAAATTTTATAAAATGACATCTAGTAATCATCCTTTCTTTTTTATATTTTCTCTCTTAACTATACGAAAAAAAGGACAAAACACTGTGATTGTCATCATAGCGAATAAACACTTCTTTTATCGAAATGCCACTATTATTAGCGAATGCCATTTTTTTGTGATTCATATCACCGTTTAGTTGATTTTTCTCTATTAAAATAAATTAAAATTCTAAATTTTTTAATAAAGAGAGAGGTGTATTTATTGAATCGCGGTAGATTAGCGTTCTTTACTATTTTATTGACATATCTTTTGATTGTATTTGGAGGGTATGTAGCCTCATCAGAATCTGGCATGGGCTGTGGTCCAGAATGGCCGTTATGTAACGGAGCTGTTATCCCCATTTTACAAGGAGATACGTTAATTGAATTTGCTCATCGAGTGATAGGGGCCATTCTCGGAATAATGGCGGTACTGTTATTTGTTAAGATTATTCGGTCACAGACAAATACTACTATTCGTTCAGTTGCATGGGGAATGATATTCTTATTAACTGTACAAATTCTTCTTGGAGCTGTAGTTGTCATTCTTGATCTGCCTGCTATTGTCGTGACAGGACATTTATTAGTTGCCATGATATTCCTTGCTAGCCTTATCTGGCTTTGGAGGAGCACGAGTATGAAGGAATCGAAGGAAAAAATTCATACGGTTTCTATTAATATTGAAAAACGTAAACAAATAATCAATCATTTAAATATTGTCTTAATCCTGTTACTATTAACTCTCGTTTTTGGCGCCTACATTAAACATGAATCTTACGGATTAGCATGCGGGTGGCTAACATGTGGGGATTCACTTCTGCCAAATACATTACAAGAAATTCTTCAAACGGTACATAGAGTATTAGCGGTCATATCTACTATCTATCTTTTGCTGATCAGTTTTTGGGCGTTTTCAAAAAGATGGGGTGTGGCTATGCAAAATCGCTTATTCATTGCATTATTAGTAGTGTTGCTGCAACTGCTAATCGGAGTATTGACAGTCATATCTTATCTTGATATCCCATGGGCTGTACTGCATTTGGCGATTGGAACCGCATTGTTCGGTTTCGTATATGAGGCAAGAGCCTTTGCAGGAATTCATATGCCATTAACAAGAAAGCCAAGAATAGCAGTGAATGAAAATAATAAAAGTCAGATGTGAAAATATAACTATGAAAAAATGCTGCTCCAGAATAATGGACCAGCTTTTTTTTTTTGAATGAGCCAGGGATGTATTTTAATTCGTTATTAAACTTATCATTAAGCGGATAATTATTAATCTAGAATTGTAAGTTAATAGTAATGATAATATTTTTAAATATGTATTTGAAATTCTTAAAAGATAGGAGTATAGTAGTTAAGGGGTAACTGATAGGAAGCAAGCAAGTGAATTTTTTTTGAACTTTTTTGTGAAATATCACACAAGTCACAATTTCCTTTCAGTTTATTATTTTCAAAATATTTTTAGATGCAAAGGGGAATAGAAAATGACAGCTACGCTTACTCAAACAAAGCCAGAACAAGAACATTTCGAAATGTCATCCAATCGTGAAAGACAAGATATCCTTGATCAGCTGTTAAAACCAGAAGTTCAAGAATCATTAACAGCCTTAGTTGATCAGCTGCCAAAACTAACTGAACTTCTTAATGTATTGAATAAGTCTTATGACTTTGCTCAATCAGTTGCAACTGATGATGTATTAAAGAATGATACTGTTGGAGCTATTAAAGAAATAGTAGATCCTGTTAAAAATTCCGTGAAAAGTATTGCTGCAACTGCCATTGAAGCAAAGGATCGTGCAGAAGAAAGCCATGAAGTAATCGGTCTTTTTGGTCTTTTAAAAATGATTAAAGACCCACAAGCACAGAAACTTTTCCGTTTTATAACAGCTTATCTTGAAATTTCTTCAGAACGCAGCAACCAAAAATAATTCTTTCTATACAACAAAGTAAGGACGGGGAAAATAATGACGAAACATATTGTTATTCTAGGTGCAGGTTACGGCGGACTTCTTTCAGCTCTAACTGTTCGTAAATATTTAGATAGTAATGAAGCTTATGTTACAGTAGTAAATCAATATCCAACACACCAAATCATTACGGAACTACACCGTCTTGCTGGTGGAACAATTTCTGAACAAGCTGTTTCTATGCCATTAGAAAAGCTTTTCAAAGGAAAAGATATTGATCTTAAAATTGCTAAAGTTGAATCATTCTCTGTAGATAATAAAGAAGTGAAGCTTTCTGACGGTTCTACTTTAACTTATGATGCTCTTGTTGTATCTTTAGGCAGTAAAACAGGTTACTTCGGTATCCCAGGACTTGAAGAAAACAGCATGGTTTTAAAATCAGTTGATGATGCAAACAATATTTTCAATCATATTGAAGGCAAAATTCGTGAATATGCGAAATCAAAAAATGAAGCAGATGCAACGATCGTAATCGGCGGCGGCGGTTTAACAGGTGTTGAATTAGTTGGCGAGATTGTTGATAATATGCCAAAAATCGCTAAAAACTATGGCGTAGATCCAAAAGAATTAAAGATCAAGCTTGTAGAAGCAGGTCCAAAAATTCTTCCAGTATTGCCAGATCACTTAATTGAACGTGCAACAGCAAGCCTTGAAGCGCGTGGTGTTGAATTCTTAACTGGTCTTCCTGTAACAAATGTTAGCGGTAATGAGATCGACTTAAAAGATGGTACAAAAATCATTGCTAATACATTTGTATGGACAGGCGGAATCCAAGCTCTTCCTATCGTTGAAGAATCTGGTCTTGCATGTGACCGTGGCCGTGCAACTGTGAATGAATTCCTACAATCAACTTCACATAATGATGTATTTGTTGTTGGTGATAGTGCTGTTGCATTCCCAGCAGAAGGTGGTCGTCCATACGCTCCAACTGCTCAAAATGCATGGCAGATGGGAGAACTTGTTGGTTACAATTTATATGCATATCTTCAAGATAAAACGTTTGAAGCATTTGCACCAGTTAACTCTGGTACGCTTGCTAGCCTTGGACGCAAAGATGCGGTTGCAACAATTGGTGCAAACAATACTTCTCTAAAAGGCATGCCTGCTACATTAATGAAAGAAGCAAGTAACGTTCGATACTTATCACATATTAAAGCACTATTCAGCTTAGCTTACTAAAAATAGTATATATAGAAGGAACCAGTCTACAGCATGATAAGATGCAGTAAACTGGTTCTATTTTGTTTAATATATACTAAATTTAAATCTCGCCCTTCTCTTCATAAATCTGAATAATATTCAATATCACATTCGTTGCTTTCACCATATTATCAACAGAAATATATTCGTATTTGCCATGATAGTTTTCGCCGCCAGTGAAAATATTTGGTGTTGGAAGCCCCATATAGGAAAGCTGGGAGCCGTCTGTGCCACCGCGTATCGGCTTGATGATCGGTTTAATGTCTAATCTTTCCATTGCTTCATAGGCAATATCGACAATTTCTTTTACGGGTTCAATTTTTTCCTTCATATTATAATATTGGTCATTCATTTCTAAGATTATTGTCTCTTGTCCGTATATATCACGGAGTTCATTAGCAATCTTCTCGACCATTGCTTTTCTATTATTGAAGTTTTCTCTATCAAAATCGCGAATAATATAGTTTAAAACGGTTTGCTCAACATCTCCATTAATAGAGGATAGATGGAAAAATCCTTCGTAGCCCTCTGTATATTCAGGTGCTTCTTCAACTGGCAGTTTATTGTTGAACTCCATGGCGATTTTTGCGGAGTTGACCAGTTTCCCTTTAGCTGTACCAGGGTGAATATTATTCCCCTTAATTGTAATTTTGGCAGCTGCCGCATTAAAGCTCTCATATTCGAGTTCACCAAGTGGGCCGCCATCAGCAGTGTAGGCATATTTCGCCTGGAATGCTTCTACATCAAATTTATGGGGTCCTCTGCCAATTTCCTCATCTGGAGTAAAAGCCACTCTAATTTTTCCGTGTTTAATTTCAGGATGATTGATTAAGTAGGCCATTGCAGTCATAATTTCTGCGATGCCAGCTTTGTTGTCAGCACCAAGTAGGGTCGTGCCATCCGTTGTTATTAATGTATGGCCATTATATTTGCTTAAATTAGGGTAATCCTTCGGTGAAAGGACGATATGTAAATCGTTATTTAAGATGATGTCGTTTCCACTATAGTTTTCTACGATTTGCGGTTTTACACTTGATCCTGTAAAGTCTGTTGCTGTGTCTAGATGTGCGAGGAATCCGATTGTTGGGATTTGTTTATCCGTATTTGCAGGAAGGGTTGCCATTACATACCCATTGTCATCCATCGTTACTTCGTGCATGCCAATTGAATTTAATTCTTCTACGAGCATTTTCCCTAAGGTTAGTTGTCCTGGTGTGGAAGGACATGTTTCACTGTCATCATTCGATTGTGTGTCAACTTTTACATAGGTAGTAAATCGTTCAATTATTTCATTTTTCACCTTATGAACATCTCCTTTAATTGTAACTCAAGTTTATTTTATCATAATTTTTTAGCTTTTATTGTCTCGTCGTACTGTGGTGATGATGAATCCTTATTAAATAAAGACATGGATAAAAACAAGACCAAGAAATACAAAGGCCATTACATAATGAAACCTTCTCCTTTTTCCTGATGCCTTCCATCTGCGCAATAATCCACTATACAATAGCAGCAGCAATATGCCTAAGGTGAGTGCACCGCTTGTTGTTTTTGCCTTCCAAAGGTGATCTAATTCAACAGATATCATAATAGCTGTATGTATAATAATTAGTGAGGTTGCTGTTACGGCAATAGGAATATGATATTTCATCATCCTTTTTGAAATTTTTGCAAGCTTTACTTTAACATTTCTTACCTTGCTTTTGCGAATAAGCAGGAATACAAAATACATATTTACATTGATTAAAAATAAAATAAATGCAGCTTGTGCAATCATTTTTCCGATTAAAATATAGTTTGAATCATACCCTTGATATAGGCTCCAGAAAATTATTATTATGACAGTAATTACATTAATTGTAAGCCATCTAGCTATCATATTCCCCCTCCAGCCCTTTTTTTAACTATATCATTTTTCTTTCAAAAGCATTCATTTTTGTATATGATGTTATTGATTTATTTGACTATTTCGACTAGGGGGCATACATAATTGGATCCGATTTTGTTTATTGATCAAGAACGAAAACTTATTTTGCAAACTTATAAAGAGCTTCATTTACTTGCAGAGCCAAGCTGGAAGGAGAAGAACACCTCCAAATATATAAAAGGGCTGCTTGAAGATGTGGGTATTAGTGTCCAGACGTTTCTCGGTCATTATGGGCTGGTGGCAGAAATACCAGGAAAAAAAGCAGATGTAATTGCGCTTCGTGCGGATATGGATGCGTTAGTGCAGGAAGTGGATGGAATGGTTCGGGCAAATCATTCATGTGGACATGATGCACATAGTACAATGGTATTATTTACGGCACTTGCACTTGCAAAAACAAAAACACAACTTACTCATACGATTAGGTTTATTTTTCAGCCAGCTGAAGAAAAAGCAGAAGGTGCCCTTAAAATGATGGAGGAAGGTGTGCTAGAAAATGTGAAATTTCTTGGAGGCATTCATGTGCGCCCAAGCTTTGAGGTTCCATATCAAAAAGCATCTCCCGTTATTCTCCACGGTTCAACCGTTAGTATTAAGGGAGTGATAAAAGGATTGCAAGCACATGCAGCCCGGCCGGAAGAAGGGAATAACCCGCTCGAAGCAGTTGCGCTGTTAATCCAAGCAATTAGACAAATTCGTTTAAAGGATGAATTTCCTTATTCAATTAAAATAACTGAGCTGCATGGGGGAGAGGCCTCAAATTTAATACCAGAATCTGCTAGATTTACATTTGATTTAAGAGCAGAAACAAATGAAACGATGGAAAAATTAATTAAACAATCAGAACATACGATTAAGAACATTGCTAATCTGACGGAGACTGACATTGATTTTAGTCTTGCGGAGTATTCTCCAGCAGCAATAAAGAATGACGAAGCTATTAAATTAGCTGAAAGGGCAATTACTTCTGTACTTAGTGAAGAAAATCTGCAGCCGATTTGCAAATCTCCGGGAGCAGAGGATTTTCATTTTTATACGTTGAAAAATCCTACTATTGCAGCGACAATGATTGGTTTAGGCTGTGATTTAAGTCCAGGCTTGCATCATCCAAATATGTCATTTGATCAAGAAGCATTGATCTATGGGACAAAGATCTTAGTGAAGCTGTTAGTAGAAGCGGATCAATTATAATAGTTGGGAAAAAGGAAAAGACCCTTAAAGGGTCTCTTCCAAAAAATCATCAAGATTGCCCTTGTTGATTTTTTAATTGCTCCTGAGCCATCGCGACTAGACGTTTCGTCATCTCGCCTCCGACAGAGCCATTAGCTCGTGCGGTCGTATCAGCACCTAGCTGAACACCAAACTCACCCGCAATCTCTTGCTTCATTTGATCCAATACATTTTCAGCACCGGGTACTAAAAGTTTGTTTCTTGCCATGATACATCACTCCCACCACGATTATTTGAGCAACTAAATGATTGCTCGCATTTAACATAACCGATATTAGGGTCCTTGATTCATCACACGTCTACATAAAGGGCGGAATGCCTTTGCTGAACTCTGATACAAGAGAAGCGATTGATTGCAGCTGTTGATCATCTAAATCGAAAGCTACTTTAATTTTACTTTCTAAGTTAGATGTTACTCGTCTTTTACCAATTTCTACTAAGGCGATTAGCGAAAAACTGCAACTAACAATTTTAGCAAAATCTCGTTGTGTCATATTATAGCTTTCACGTATGAATTTTATAATTTCTTTATTCATGTTCTCACCTTTTTAAAAACAAGATTATTTTATTAAGTTAGCATTTATATCAATCTTTTGTAAAGTAAATTCTATTCCCAACAGTGGAAAAGTATTATCGAACGACTTGTTATTGGAACCAACCTGGATAGAATCCCATAAGGTAAAATAAAACCTTATGGAAGGGCTGGGGAAAAAATGATCGTTCTTAGCGATTATGGATTAAAACCAGCTGTTGGCCGTTTTCAAGGGATAAAGCGAGAGATTTACCTTGCTTTAGAGAACAGTCCATTGCAGCATATGTACGGTTCTCTCCATGAATTGCTATTTGACCTCCAATTAAGAGAAAATATCATACGGACAGCTAGAAAACTTCATGAAAGCGATGTGGCTTTTGCTCCATTTCAAACATCTAAATTCAACCCGGAAATTTGGAAAAAGATAAAATACGGGTACTTGTTAAATCCGTCCGTTCTGCCATCTGATGCAATTAATGATATCTTTATAAATAGTAATGAATATGCATTTGAATGTTCAACAGCCATTGTAATCATTTATTATAAAGCGGTACTCGATTCGATCTCGACAAGCTATTTCAATACGTTGTTCCAGCGGCTTCTTGTTTGGGACTGGAATTATGATCGTGATTTAGGTATCATTACAACAGTCGGCAGAGACTTTATTCCTGGAGATGTCGTATATTTTTATAATCCTGATTATGATCATCCTGTTTGGACAGGGGAGAATACCGTTTATTTGGGAAATGGACTATATTTTGGCCATGGGATTGGAATTGAAACTGCTGAAGGGATGATTAAAGCACTGAATACATTAAGAAAAGAAAACGCAACCCAGTCAGCTTATTTAATCTCCCAGCATAGCCGATTAAATACAAAGTATTTGTCCCAATTTGCAAAACAGACTCTAAGAGTACTAAACTAATTCAATGACTATTATAAATGAAGAGATAAAGTGTGACGCGATTCACTGCTTTGTCTTTTTTTATTTTCTATAATGATAATAAATTTCAATTATAATTCATGTTATTCGAATCGAGGAGGTAAGTTAATGAACAGCGCTCTAAAAGAAAAAATTTATGAAGAGCTGGAATTAGTAATTGATCCAGAATTGGGCATAGATATTGTAAATTTAGGTTTGATATATGAAGTAAATATTAATGAAGAAAATAATGTGCATATTGTCATGACTATGACATCAATGGGCTGTCCAATGGCTGGACAAATCGTTGGTGGGGTCAAAAGTGCCATTTTAGATAATATTGCAGAAATCAGCAAGGTAGATGTAGATATTGTTTGGAGTCCGCCTTGGACAAAGGATAGAATGTCGCGATACGCTCAGCTCGCACTTGGTATCCACAGATAATAAGATAAAAGCAGGCGCTAAGAATGAATATTCTTAGTGCCTATTTATTTTGTTAGAATTTTGAAACTTTTGTACTGCTTATACGTATATAAATTAAACCAAATATATCTGATAATAGATAAAGAAGGGATGTGATATAATGGAACTTTTTGGCTTGCCTATTCATACACTTTATCTCTATGTACTTATTGTTTCTGGTAGTTTAATTATCCTTTACTTGTTTTTTGGTGATATGGTGGAAGGATTATCTGAGGCTGCAGGGTTTCTCCATCCAGTTCTAGTGTTAGCTTTTTTAACCTTTTTGTCAGCAATTGGCTATTTATTGGAAGTCCTTACTGGGATGAATAGTGTACTTATACTTATCATTGCCGCAATCGCTTCAGTTGTTTTAGATACTTTACTAAATGTTTTTGTTCTTATTCCATTAGCCAATACAGAAGAATCACTCGTTTATACGGAAGAATCTTTAAAAGGAAGAATAGCTTCGGTAATAATCCCAATTCCAGAGGATGGCTTTGGAGAAATATTGATTGAAAGCTATAGCGGCAGAATTTCAAAGCCTGCTGCTAGCTTTGATAATAAAGGCATTGGTGAAGGACAAAAGGTTCTTGTTATCGATGTGAAAGATGGGGTTCTTT
The DNA here is from genome assembly GCF_001420595.1 of Cytobacillus solani. Taxonomy (GTDB): domain Bacteria; phylum Bacillota; class Bacilli; order Bacillales; family Cytobacillaceae; genus Cytobacillus; species Cytobacillus solani. The sequence goes on from NZ_LJIX01000006.1 coordinate 1,522,121, forward strand.
ATGTAGTACCTCAAAATGAATATTAGATAGGGGGAGTTACAATGCTTCAAATTTGGATTATCGTTGGGATTGTTGCATTCTTATTAATTGCCTTACTGGGTGTTTTTATTACGAAATATCGCACAGCTGGACCAGATGAAGCTTTAATCGTAACAGGAAGCTACCTAGGTAGTAAAAATGTTCATGTGGATGAATCCGGGAACAAAATTAAGATTATTAGGGGTGGAGGAACATTTGTACTGCCGGTATTTCAACAGGCAGAACCGTTAAGCTTACTTTCTAGCAAACTAGAAGTTTCCACCCCTGAGGTGTATACAGAGCAGGGTGTTCCAGTCATGGCTGATGGAACAGCAATAATAAAGATTGGCGGTTCAATAGGGGAAATTGCCACTGCAGCAGAACAATTTCTTGGAAAAAAGAAAGAAGACAGAGAAAATGAAGCAAAGGAAGTACTCGAAGGTCATTTACGCTCCATTCTTGGTTCGATGACAGTAGAAGAAATCTATAAAAACCGGGATAAATTTTCTCAAGAAGTTCAAAGGGTTGCCTCACAGGACCTTGCAAAAATGGGTCTGATTATCGTTTCCTTCACCATTAAAGATGTCCGTGATAAAAACGGCTATCTTGATTCATTAGGGAAGCCGAGAATTGCACAAGTGAAACGGGATGCTGATATTGCAACAGCTGAAGCGGAAAAAGAAACTCGAATTAAGCGTGCTGAAGCTGATAAGGATGCACAAAAGGCTGAACTTGAGAGAGCGACAGAAATTGCTGAAGCGGAAAAAGAAAACCAAATGAAAATGGCAGATTACCGCAGGGATCAGGATATTGCTAAAGCTCGTGCAGACCAAGCGTATGATCTTGAAACAGCTCGTGCCAAACAGGAAGTAACCGAACAAGAAATGCAAATTAAAATTATCGAGCGTCAAAAGCAAATCGAATTAGAAGAAAAAGAGATTTTAAGAAGAGAACGACAATACGATTCTGAAGTGAAGAAAAAGGCAGATGCGGATCGCTATGCAGTAGAGCAGGCAGCGGAAGCAGAAAAGAAGAAGCAATTTGCTGAAGCCGATGCCAATAAGTACCGAATTGAAGCACAAGCAAAGGCTGAGGCTGAGCGCGTGAGAGCGGATGGATTAGCAAAAGCAGACTCACAGCGTGCACAAGGTGAAACAGAAGCTGAAATCATTCGTCTGAAAGGTCTTGCTGAAGCAGAAGCGAAGCGAAAAATAGCTGAAGCGTTTGAGCAGTATGGTCAAGCTGCAATCATGGATATGGTCTTAACTATGCTCCCAGAATACGCGAAACAAGTGGCAAGCCCGCTATCAAACATTGATAAAATTACAGTGGTTGATACAGGCAGTGATGGAAAAAATGGCGGTGCGAATAAAGTTACTGGCTATGCAACGAACCTTATGGCTACATTGCAGGAAAGCTTGAAAGCTTCTTCGGGTATTGATGTAAAAGATCTATTGGAAAATTTCTCAGGAAAATCGAATATTCGTGAAAGCATCGAACATTTAAAGTTGGAATTGAAGGATAATAAGCAAGAAGAAGATAAAAGTGAATTGCAATAGAGGGAAAATAGTATAGACATATTTCTCTTTAAGAGGTATAAATAGCCCATTTTTTAATGATAAAAAAGTAATAAAAACGAAGAAATACATCTATTTAGAGGGGGCCTTTTCATATGGATCCCTCTTTATTTATGGGGATTCTACCTAAAATTGTGCATTCGTCTATCGCACAATCTAGAGTAAATGAATAGGATATATGGAAACAAACAAAGGAGGTATTTGAACATGGGAAATGAATGTGGAGGCGTTGGTTACGGTGGAGGCTTCGCTCTACTTGTCGTATTGTTTATCCTATTGATTATCATTGGTGCTTCATGGGGTTACGGTGGTTACGGATATTAATAATAGGAAAATATGAATTATAGGACAGCAAGGAGGAGATCGTGTATGTATGGATACGGCGGCTATGGCTATGGTTGCTGTGGATACGGCGGAGGAGCTGGATACGGCGGAGGAGCTGGATACGGCGGTGGTTTTGCCTTAATCGTTGTTCTTTTCATCCTTCTAATCATTGTAGGCGCAGCTTGTTTTAGATAATTAGTATTAGAAAAAGCAGGAGAAGAATTCCTGCTTTTTTTGTTGTTTAAGTAACTTTTTAAAGTGAATAAAAGCATTTTGTATTATGATACAGTTGACGGTAAACCTCCTGTATTGACATTCCTTTTTGCTTGGACAGGAAGGAAACTGAATCATTCATCATTTTTGGATGGGTAACTAAACCCTGAAATGGTCCTTCAAATGGCCAAGGTCCATCCGTTTCGACCATGATTTGATCAATTGGGAACACTTTTGCAATTTCCTGAATTTCTTCTTCATAAACAATATCAGGAGTGAAGGAAATAAAGTAGCCATTTCTTATGAGACGCTGTATGGTTTTGCTATCCCCTTTAAACCAATGAAAATGAGCTTTTTCAATCGAGTGTTTTTCTAAAAGATCACAAACGACAGGGGCATCATCATAAACGGCATGAAGCACGATGGGCATCTCCCACTTTTTAGCGAGGATAATAAAGGCTTCTAATAGCTCGATATAGCCGTGTAGTGGAAAAGAGGGATCGCCTGCCTCCATTCGTAAATAATAGGGAAGTCCTACTTCACCAATGGCAACCATTTTTTCTTTATTTGATTCTATCCAAGTTATTAGATTTGCCAGCTCATTTTCATTCGGTAATGACTGTTCAGGATGATACCCAAAAGCAGGCTTCACTTTTGAATATTTTTCAGATAATAAAAGATTTCTCCTTGCAGATTCTATGTCATATGAAACAGAAATAAAGGATTGAATGGTTGGGGAACTCGAGATAATCGCTTCAATTTCTTCATCCTTATAATGATCAAGATGAATATGGGAATCGATCATTGATTTCATTCTCTATTGCTCCTTTTTAATGCAAAGTGAATCGTTCTCTTGCTTTCCAAAAAACGATTTTCAAGTAAAAGCTCTTCATTTCTCGGGCGGCTAAAAGGAACCTTAAGCTCAGAAATAACATGTGATGGCCGGTGAGAAAGAACAAAAATACGATCCGAAAGGAAAAGTGCTTCCTCAATATTATGGGTAACAAAGAGGATGGTTGGTCTATGCGAATCCCAAATATCGAGAAGCCACTTTTGCATACCGAGCCTTGTCCATTCGTCGAGAGCGGAAAAAGGTTCATCCAGCAGAATGATAGGCTGCGGGCTTAAGAGCGCACGAATAAATGCCACTCGCTGTTTCATTCCTCCTGATAATTCATGCGGATAGGAATGTATATATTCTTTCAGTCCTGCCTTTTCAATCATTTCAATGGCTTTCTCTCGATTGATATTCCCTTGAAGCTCCTGACCTAATAATACATTATGGAGAATCGTGCGCCATGGTAGCAATGAGGGGGTTTGCGGCATATAGCTAATGGAACCGCGCTTTCCAATAATGCTCTCTTTTTGTAATCGAATCGTTCCTTCATCTGGAGTTAGCAGCCCTCCAATTAAGTTGAAAATCGTACTTTTTCCACTGCCAGACGGTCCAAGGATAGAGACGAATTCACCCGCTTTCACATCCAAGCTTAATCCTCGGATAACTTCGTTTTCTCCAAACCTTTTCGAGACATTTTCAATTGAAAGTAAACTCATTTTCTTTCAGCCTCCATTCTTTTCCAGCGGACTAGAAAATGCTCTGCCAGCAGAATGAGCAAAAATAATAAAAGACTTAATATCATAATAAATAATATAGCAACAAATACACGATCCGTTCGAAAGGAAGAGGAAGCAAGCGTCATATATACACCAATTCCTGATTTGGCTCCGAGCCATTCAGAGATGACTGCTCCCATCACGCTATATGTAGCTGAAATCTTTAAACCAGAAAATATAGCTGGCAAGGAAAAAGGAAGCTCAAGCTTCCAGAAAAGCTGTCTTCGATTAGCACCAGCCATCATCATATAATGCTTCAGTTCATTTGGTGTTTGTCTAAACCCATCTAAAGCAGCAACAGTGATGGGGAAGAAACAGACAAGTGTGATGACAATAATCTTTGGCATTAAGCCAAAGCCAAACCAAATAACCAATAGGGGAGCAAGAACGATGATTGGTACATTCTGTGATAAAATCAGCAAAGGGTAGATTGATTCTCTAACCATTGGAATAAGATGAAGGATAATAGCTGTCAGCAGTCCAACACTTGAGCCGATGACAAATCCGAGCAACGAAAGTTTAATTGTTGATTGCAGATGCTCATGAAAATTTCCCCAGCCTTCTATTGCTTCTTTAAGAATATCTGTTGGTGGTGGGAGAAGCCACGCAGGAATATCAGCTAGTTTAACTGCCATTTCCCAAATAATGAATAAAAGGAGGAGAACAAGAGCCGGTCTCCATCCTTTTAATAAATTGTTTATCATGAACGGTATTTCTCCGTTAAATCGTTCATTTCAATTCCTGAAGGCTGATATAAAATTTTTACTTGCGAAATGACATTTCTGCTCCCTTTTTCGATCATTTTTTCGTTCATTTCAGCTATGATTCTTAATAATTGTTCTAATTCACCTTCCATAGTTGTTTCCAGCGGGTGAACCTCATACTTAACTCCTGACGCATCAATTACACGAATTGCTTCATCAACGTAGGGAATGACATCCTCACCGTTTTTAGTTTTTGGTATGATTTGTATACTTACTAATGCATTAGCCATACTTTAACACTCCTCATTCAGGTAAAAATTCATTTGTAAAAGCTTTTTCAGCTTCTAATTTCTTATCAAGCAAACCGTTTTCGAACATCCAATCTGCATAGTTTTTCCAAACGTCTAGCTTTTGTTCACCCCATCTTGAGGCATCGTCTTGATAACGGGGAGCTAACCATTCCTGGCTTTTTTTCACAAGTTGTTCATCTAGATCGGGTGCGGCTTTTAATAGGATGTCTGCTGCTTCATTAGGGTTTTCGATTGTATAGCCATAACCTTTGGATGCCGCTTTAACAAAAGCTTTTACTATTTCAGGATTGTTCTTAATCATTTTTTCATTTGTTGCTAGTACTGGGGTATAATAATCAAGCTTTTCGCTATAATCGGTTAAATAAACCATATTAATTTTTTCCCCGCGCAGCTCTGCCTCCACGCCTGTCCAGCCATAATAAATCCAAGCGAAATCAATATCGCGTTTAACAGCTGTGAAGAAATCGGCATCGCCCATATTAACGATTGAAACATCTGCAACATTTGCCTTTTCGATTTTCATTAAAGAATCAAGAACGGATTTCTCAACAGGTGAGCCCCATCCCCCATATGTTTTTCCTGCAAAGTCTTTTGGTGATGTGATATTTTTTTCAGCAGGTGAAGCAAATCCAGAAGTATTATGCTGAATCACTGCGGCAACGGACACAAGAGGAACTCCTTGCACACGAGCTTGTGTGATACTTTCCTGATAACTTACCCCGAAATCAGCCTTTCCAGATGCAGTTAGCTGATCTGCACCAGCTTCACCAGGCATAATAATTTCCACATCAAGGCCTTCTTCTTTAAAGTAACCTTTATCCTTGGCAACATATAAGCCAGTATGGTTCGTATTTGGTGTCCAATCAAGAACAACCGTAACCTTTTCCAGGTCTTTTTTGTCCTTTTCCTTTGCTTGATCGTCGCCGCTGCTGCAGCCAGTAAGCAAGAGTGCGGAGCAAATGATTGTTATCCATTTCTTCATCCTTTTAACCTCCAGGTAATTTATACTTATGTTCTCCAGAATGTATGGATTTTTTGCAAAATAAAAACGCCCTTGGCATGAACCAGGGCGCATATAAACTAAACACATCTATGTATTAGAATATGTTCCCTCCGCTGGTATCAACCAGATCAGGTTCAAAGGGTTATCATCTCACTGATGAAATCTCAACCGATATACGGTTCCCCCACATTTTTAGCCTATTTAATTTGTCAAAAGCGTTTTTATTCCTAACCCATTATAACAGAAATGTTCTAATTGACTAGAAAAAAGTACTAATTAAATATATCTAAATAGTCATTCCACTATTTTACTGCATTTCTATGGAAAAAATTGAGGTGTGGAGGTGTTTAGTTTTCTATGTTACGGTTATATACGTTGTTCATGCAAGAAAAAAGGAGGGGATTGAATGAAGAAACTTGCAGCGGTTTTTGCAGGGTTCATGATGCTCTCATATCCGTTTTTCCAACCAGATAAACATTACACGTATGCTGAAACTTTAGATCATGTTGATATATATACGGTTCAAAAAGGTGATTCCCTTTTTGAGATTGGAATGAAATATGGAGTATCTGAAATAGATGTAATGAAAATTAATCATAAAAAGTCAGAAAAAATCCGACCTGGTGAAAAGTTAATTTTACCAAAATCGATTTCAAAAGAAGAAAAGGATCTTCTTGCAAGACTTGTCCATGCTGAAGCAAAAGGGGAGCCTTATGCTGGGAAGGTTGCTGTTGCGCTAGTCGTTTTAAACCGAGTGGAAGACAATCGCTTTCCAGATAAAATAAAAGATGTCATTTATGAAGATAGACAGTTTCAACCAGTGGATAATGGAGCTATTAATGAGCCTGCAGATAATAATTCTAAAAAAGCGGTCATGGAGGCACTTGCTCTAGAAGGAAAAGGAAATGACTCCGTCTATTTTTTCAATCCTGACGAAACAAGCAGTACATGGTTAAGAGCACAAACAGTGACTGAAGAAATTGGAAATCATCGCTTTGCTAAATAGGAACATCTCCAGTGTATTCGTGGAGATGTTCTTTTTTGTAATCAGGAAGAGGTGCCATGATTATGATTCCAAGGGTAAGTGGAGAAATCGTCACCACGGTCATAAGAAGGATTGACATGTGCCCGACAAAGAGTGAAAAACAGGATACCGCGGTCACATGAGGTAGCACCAAGTGCCCAACATAGGCAAAACAAGCAAAACCTCGATTACATTTGCTTGTTTTCTTCAGCATCAATGGGCTGATTCCGTTTCCAGCTCTTATATTTCTCCAATTCATCAGTAAGTTGTTTGATGGCAAATGCAATGACTGCCGCATCGTCAACAATGCCGAGACCAATCAAGAAATCCGGTATGATATCAATCGGAGAGACAAAGTAAAGAATAGAAGCAATAATGAACAAGATGGATTTCTTTGATATTGCTCGATATTCTCCGCTTGACCAAGACTTAACAAGTTCAATAAGAAGCTGAAATTTCTCCCATACCCCGGCAAAAGATGCTTTATTCGCTTTTGCTTTCTTTTCAGTTTTTTTAAGTAAATGATTTGTTTCTTGAGGGTTATCTACATATTTTTTTGCTTTTGAAAGAAATTTTCTATAGCCTGCTTCATAATTTTTTTCATCTGGCATATTGCTTTCCTCCAATTAAGTAATTAGTTGTTTTTCTCGATATATTCAAATAAAAAGGATTGTCCATTTCGGTAAAACCGTGGATCGTATAAACCGATGCGATCGTCATCATCCACAAGGACAACAAATGGTGCCCAATCATAAAGGGTTTTTGCTTCTGGGCGTTTATCAAATAGCATGTCCAAATTGGCGTCTTCAGATGAATGCAATACATACTGCTCCCTTTTCTTTTGAAATAGACTATCAGAAAAAATCGACACTTCCTCATCCTTTTTAGTAATTACAGAATAGGTCCAAGGAATAAAGCCAGCGGATAGTGCCACTTGATCATAATTTTCATCGTATTGGCTGTAAATAAAAACTCCTTGTATGGTTTGTACCATAAAGTGAAGGATGATAAACATCCAAGCCATTCTAAAATATAATGGGGATTTTGTTCTTTTCCTTTTTGAAAAGATATAGGCTATTCCCATAATCATCCATAATACGAAATCAACAATGGGGATCGTTCCAAATGTCATTCTTATGGATGAAACAGGTTCTAAATAACCTGTTCCCCACGCGTTAAATAGATCGCTAGTAGTATGAATGATGACTGCAAGCCAGCCGAGAAAAAACAGTTTGATATCCTTAACCTTAAACAATAGTAGACAGAGGAGTGAAAAAAATAGTGCCCATAAAGGGGTGAGAAAAATGGAGTGTGTAATTCCTCTATGCCACATTTGATACATACCTTCAGTATCCCAAAAGCTGGAAACAACATCTATATCCGGAATTAGACTTGCACCAACCGCAGTTACAAGATAGGCTTGTTTATGCTTTTTATCTAGTTTCTTTTTATCAACAGTTCCGTATAAAGTAAGCCCAAATAAAGTATGGGTAATGGAATCCAACGGAGCACCTCCAAATCGAAAAGTTTTGTCTATACTTAGTATAGTTCATGAACCTTCTTGAAAAAAAGCAATACGATGTGTAAATGCAGCATTGCAATCTTTTTTTCAGAGCGATAAAATGAAAGGTATGATTAAATTGAGAATTCCTTCAGCGTAATATTCAAATTGCGCTGATAGGTAATTTGCGATAAATTTGAGAGTCAGCGAGGAATTAACAATGGCAAAAAAGTTTGAAGAAGAAGTTTTATCACGCCGGACATTTGCAATTATTTCCCACCCGGATGCAGGTAAAACGACATTAACAGAAAAATTGCTCCTTTTCGGAGGCGCTATTCGGGATGCAGGAACGGTAAAGGGAAAGAAGACCGGAAAATATGCGACTAGTGACTGGATGGAAATTGAGAAACAAAGAGGAATCTCAGTAACCTCCAGTGTGATGCAGTTTGATTATAATGGTGCGCGGGTCAATATTCTTGATACACCAGGACACCAAGACTTTAGTGAAGATACGTATCGGACTTTAACTGCTGTAGACAGTGCGGTCATGATTATCGATTCTGCAAAAGGGATTGAGGAGCAAACGCTTAAGCTCTTTAAAGTATGCCGAATGAGAGGCATTCCTATTTTTACCTTCATTAATAAATTGGATCGACAAGGGAAGACACCATTAGAACTTCTTGCAGAGCTTGAAGAGGTGATGGGGATTGAATCGTATCCGATGAATTGGCCAATTGGAATGGGCAAGGAATTCCTGGGGATTTATGATCGTTTTAATAATCGAATTGAGCAATTCCGTGTAGATGAAGATATGCGCTTTATTACATTAAATGAAGACGGTGAAATTCAAGGGGAGCATGCTTTGAAGGATTCAGGTCTGTATGAGCAAACTCTTGAGGAAATCATGCTTTTGAATGAAGCTGGCAATGAGTTTTCTAAAGAAAGAATTGCAGAAGGGGAACTAACGCCTGTATTCTTTGGAAGTGCGTTAACAAACTTTGGTGTACAGACATTTTTAGAGTCGTATTTGCAATTTGCGCCAGCGCCACAGCCGCGAAATTCAACAGCTGGTGAAATTGATCCACTATCAGATAATTTCTCAGGATTTATTTTTAAGATTCAAGCGAACATGAATCCAGCTCATAGAGATCGAATTGCATTCCTAAGAATTTGTTCAGGTCAGTTTGAACGCGGCATGACCGTAAATATTCCGAGAACTGGGAAGCAAATTAAGCTTGCCCAATCCACTCAGTTTATGGCTGATGATAGAAGTACGGTTGATCTTGCTGTAAGCGGGGATATCATTGGTATTTATGATCCGGGAACATACCAAATTGGGGATACACTAACTTCAGGTAAGGAAAGTTTCCAATTTGACCGCTTGCCACAATTTACGCCGGAGCTCTTCGTCAGGGTTTCTGCGAAGAATGTCATGAAGCAAAAGCACTTCCATAAGGGGATTCAGCAGCTTGTACAAGAAGGTGCGATTCAGCTTTATAAAACGGTAAAAACGGAGGATCTTTTGCTTGGTGCAGTTGGCCAGCTTCAATTTGAAGTATTTGAGCATCGAATGAAAAATGAATACAACACAGAAGTATATATGGAAAGAATTGGTTCGAAAATTGTCCGTTGGGTTGAAGGGGATGAGGTAAGTGAAAACCTCTCCAGTTCCCGAAGTCTTCTTGTTCATGATCGTTATGATAAAAAAGTATTCTTATTCGAAAATGATTTTGCACTAAGATGGTTCCAAGATAAAAATCCAGATGTTAAATTATATAATCCAATGGATTCAGAATATTAATATGAAAACGGCTCCTGTATAGGAGTCGTTTTTTTTGCAATTAACTTGGTTAGTGAATAATCACGGTGTTAATGAGCCGTGATTATTTTTATCTCCAAAAAGAAGCAAGAGTGTATTTTTTAATGGTGTCCATTGACAATTCCTATTAAAAATAATATAGTAATATTATATTATTTCACTTTAACGCTAAAAAGCGTCTAAGTAAAATAGTAATTAAATAGAATCGCAGAATAAATGCTGCGTTTACAACAAGAGGAGGAATTCATATGCAGCATGAACGGCCAAAATTAACGATTAGACCGTTGGAAGCACTTATTATTACACTTATCCTATTAGGTGGAATCAGTTACGCAATTATTTTTACTGGAGTAGTTCCCCATGTTCCAATTGTGTTAGCTGTTATTTGTTTAATCGCATATGGACTGATCAAACGTGTAGCCATTAAGGACTTAGAAGATGGGCTTGTTGATGGAGCAAAATCCGGTCTTGGTGCCGTATTTATCTTCTTCTTTATTGGAATGTTAATCAGCAGCTGGATGGCAAGCGGGACGATCCCGACATTTATATATCTTGCCTTAGAAGTTGTTAATGGAAAGTTCTTTTATGCCATTGCTTTTATTGTTTCTTCAATCATTGGTTTAAGTGTTGGCAGTTCGCTAACAACGGCAGCTACCATTGGTGTTGCTTTCATGAGTGTAAGCTCAGCACTCGGACTGTCGGAAGCGATTACGGCTGGAGCGATCATTTCTGGAGCTTTTTTCGGTGATAAAATGTCTCCGCTATCAGATACAACGAGTCTTGCCTCGATGATTGTTAAGGTTGATATTTTTGAACATATAAAAAATATGGCTTGGACGACAGGACCAGCTTTTGGAATAACGCTCATCCTATTTGCTTTTTTATCGCCAACTGAAGCCTCAGCAAGCTTTGAAATGATTCGTACGCTAAAAGCTAGGCTTATTGAGCTTGAGTTTGTTCATTGGTATTCTTTAATTCCTTTTATTCTATTAACATTTCTCGCGATAAAAAGAATCTCTGCGATTATCACTCTTTCATCAAGCATTTTAGCTGCATTGGTGATTAGCTTCTTCGTACAAAATGATTTAAGTGTTGAGAAAGTGATGAATTTATTATTTTTCGGTTTTAAATCAGATACTGGAGTAGAAGAAATCGATTCCCTTTTAACGAGGGGCGGGATGGAAAGTATGATGTTCTCCATTTCCTTAGTTTTATTAGCTCTTTCCATGGGTGGTCTCCTTTTTAAACTAGGGATTTTACCTGCCCTTTTGGAGGGCATAAAGGGATTGTTAAGTAAACAATCATCATTAATTTCTGCAACAGCTGGAACTGCAATTGGGATCAATTTTCTTCTTGGAGAACAATATCTTTCCATATTATTAACAGGAAATGCTTTTCAGGAATCATATGATAAGGCAGGTCTTGAACGGAAAAATTTATCGAGAGTGCTTGAGGATGCGGGAACAGTTATTAATCCATTGGTCCCTTGGAGTGTTTGTGGTGTTTTCCTAACAGGGGTTTTAGGTGTAGCAACAATCGACTATTTGCCATTCACCTTTTTCTGTTTACTGTCTCCTATATTAACAGTTGGATTCGGGTTAACCGGCTTCACAATTACAAAAAGTGCAAAGGCTGCAGCATAAATCGCTGCCTTTGTACTTTTTTTGTTTTCATTAGGCTGGATATACTTGCATCAGGAAACGTCCTTTACTATAGTTAGAATAATAATGATTTACATACAATGACATTTTTTCCAAAATGATCTCAAAAGGGGAACTGGCATGAGAATGAGCAGCTTTTCGATAAAACGGCCAATTTTTACATTGGTGACCATGTTCTTAATTCTGATTCTAGGAATAGTCTCTGTTTTAAATATCCCAATGAAGCTTATACCTGATATTAATCCGCCGGTAGGAGTTGTTGTGGCCACATATCCTGGTGCAAGCCCTGATGAAGTGGTAGAAAAGGTTACGAAGCCTTTGGAGGAAAGCCTAGCAACACTTCCAGGTTTAAAAACAATGACATCTTCATCACAGGAAAGTGCAAACTTTATTCTCATGCAGTTTTCTTGGACGACTGATATTGATGAAATTCAAAATGAAGTCATCCAACGATTAGATCAAGCTATTATACCAGATGATGCTGATCGTCCTCGCTTCCTAAAATTTGATCCTTCTCAGTTTCCTATCATTCAATTATCTTTAAGTGGAGAAAATAATTCACAAGTTTTGAGACAATTAGCAGACCAGCTTAAATTAGAATTGACAAAGGTCGAAGGTGTAGCAAGTGTTAACCTGTCTGGAACAGCGGTTAAGGAAGTCAGGGTAGAACTGGATCAAGGTAAACTTAAGGAATACGGGCTCAGTCAAGAGGATATCGTACATACGATTCAGGCCAATAATATTTCATTGCCTGGAGACACCATCTTAACGAACGGAAAAGAATTAACAACAAGGGTCATTAGCACGATCGACTCAATTACTACATTAAAAAACTTAACAGTTACTGTTAATCCAATGAATGGACAAAAAATATCATTGCAAGAAGTTAGTAAGGTTGAATTGCTAAATCAGGATGATCGGACAATTACAAGAACAAACCAAGAACCAGCTGTTTTGTTAAGTGTCCTCCAGCAATCTGATGCGAATACTGCAGCGGTCTCCAAAGCATTTAAAGTTGAGCTTGAAAAACTGCTCGATAAAGAAAAATTCGCAGGTATTGATTACGATATATTATTTGATCAAGGTGATTTTATTCAGCTTGCAATTGGGAATATCTCAAGTTCACTTATTCTCGGGGGACTTTTTGCGATGGTTGTACTTTTCTTCTTTTTAAGAAACGTAAAAAGTCCATTAATTATTGGAATATCAATTCCGTATTCTGTAATTTTTACTTTTGTGTTAATGTTTTTTTCCAACTTCACTTTAAATATTATGACTTTAGGCGGTCTTGCCCTTGGTATAGGAATGCTTGTTGATAATGCAATTGTTGTTATAGAAAATATTTATCGTCATCTATCAATGGGAAAAGATTCGAAGGAAGCAGCATTAGATGGAGCAAAAGAGGTTGGTGGTGCGATAACGGCTTCAACACTTACGACAATTGCTGTGTTTATACCTGTTGTATTTATTACTGGAATTATTGGAGAACTCTTCACTTCGTTTGCGATGACCATCTCCTTTAGTTTATTTGCTTCATTAATTGTCGCTCTTACAGTTGTCCCAATGCTTGCCAGCCGCCTATTAAAAGCACCAGCTGCAAATTTTGAAGCAAAAAGGCAAGAATCGAAAGTAATGCTCATGCTTGAAAAAGCGGTAAAATGGTCATTGCAGCATCGTTTAGCTGTTATTCTCATCTCATTGCTGCTTTTTGGTGGGGGAGCGTACGGGTTAACGACGGTTGGTACTCAATTTCTGCCTAATACGGATGAAGGTTTTTTTAGTATTCGTGTAAAGCTTAAAAATGGCTCTGCTCTAACAGAAACGGAAAAAGTCATTTCTGCACTGGAAAAGGAACTTCAAAAGGAAGAGAATGTTGAAACATATGTCAGTCTTGTTGGTACGACCCAGGAAGGATCATTCAGGGGATCAAGGAATGCCAATATTGCTGAACTCTACGTAAAAATGAAAAAAGTGGATAAACGGGATCAAACTACTTTTGAATTTGTTGATGAGGTGAAAAAGGAGATTGAACAGGCAGCACATAAAGCAAATGAAAGTACTGAAATATCGTTTAATCTGCAATCTTCAGCTGGAACATCGCCTAATACATTGACATTTAGTGTTAGAGATGTCGATGTAGATCGCCTTAATAAAAATGTAGAAAAAATATACAACGAGTTAAATAAACTGGATGATACAACGGAATTATCAACGGATTTAATGGAAAAAGTGGAAGAGGTCAGAATTACTGTAGATCGTGAAAAAGCAATGGTACATGGGCTTCTTCCTTCACAAATAGCCATGATTGTAAACGATGTGACGAGGGGAAACCAATCAACACAAATGATTGATGACAATACAAATATTTATCAAGTAATTGTCGAGTACGACCGAGGAGTTACACAAAATCTAGACCAATTAAAAACACTGCTGATAAAAAAGCCAGATGGACAGTTTATACCTCTTGAGGAAGTAACAGTGATTGAGCAAGGGGAAGGGCCTGTAAGTATCCAGCGTATTAATCAGCAAAGTGCTGTACAATTTACATTGAAATATCGATCTTCCACAAACTTAGGAGCAATTTCAAAAAAGGTAGATAAAGTAATAGAGGATCTAGGTCTATCTGAAGAAACAGATATTATCTTTAGTGGCGATCGTGAATTGCTTGAATCCTCGATAGACGATATGTTCATGGCTTTTGTCCTAGCGATCATGTTTATCTATCTCGTCATGGCGGCACAATTCGAATCTTTAAAATACCCATTTGTTATTATGTTTACAGTTCCGCTAATGATTATTGGTGTTTCTATCGCATTAACTGCGACACGAACGCCAATCGGAATAACAGCGATTATTGGCATAATCGTACTGGCAGGAATTGTTGTCAATAATGCGATAGTTATTGTAGATTACATTAATCAGAAGAAGGAGAGTGGTATAAAAACGTATGATGCAATCGTCATTTCCGTGAAAGATCGCGCAAGGCCGATTCTAATGACAGCTTTAACGACAATACTTGGCTTAATCCCGCTTGCGCTAGGCATCGGGGAAGGGACAGAAATAAATCAGCCAATGGGTATTTCTGTAATAGGAGGATTAATCAGCAGTACCTTCTTAACTCTATTTGTTATACCAGTCGTATACAGTTTTTTTGATAAAGATACGAGACGTCTGAATAAAATGTATGCTACGCCAGATGGTCATCTGATTCCAGCCTATTTACTTGAAGACCGTACTGAAACGGATAAGTATAAAGAAAGAGAAGCAAGCAAAGAGGATTCGTTTCCTGTTGATGATCCAAAGCTAGGGAAATTTAGCAAGGAAGATATGGCAATTATGCTTGAAGAACTGTTAAAAATAGTAAATCAAGATAGAAATAATAATCATGAGGAAAAGTAAAGTCAAATGAATAAAATAAAAATTTGCCGTTAATCATGGATTAGCGGTTTTTTTACGCTATAAAAGTAATAATAAGATATATAACAAAAATGGGAAATTAGAATCAGTCCGATTAAAAGAGAGTGTTCTAATTATGGAGCGGTTGGTGATTTAGGGTGAAAACACTAGGTAAACTGGAGGCTGTTTTATGGAGTATTGCACTTCCTGGATTCAGTCAGCTACTTACGGGCCAAATAATAAAAGGTACGCTTTTTGTATTGCTTGAATTCGTTATTAATATGTACAGTAATTTTAATTCTGCTATCATGTTCAGCTTTCTAGGAGAAATTGATGACGCCATCCAAGTAATAAATTTTCAATGGCTAATGTTTTATCCTTGTCTATACTTTTTTGCGATGTGGGATGCTTACCGAAGTGCGATGCCTGAGAAGGAAGAATTATCCTTCCTGCCATTTGTTTTTAGCGCCTATTTTGTTACAGTAGGTCTAATGTACTCCACGCGCATAAAATTATTTGGTACCTTAATAGGACCTGTATTTTTACCTATGCTATCTTTAATACCGGGTTTAATTACTGGATTCTTAATTAGGTGGATTATATTATCAATTAAAACATCGCGTCTGCAGAAATAAGAAGCATCTATCTAATGCAAAGCTTTAACAATTATTTTTGTTAAGGCTTTTTTAGCTTTAATAAAAATTATTTATCAACCCCCAAAAACACCTCATAACAAATCGTACAGTTGTAATGAACAAGGCGGCCGCTTAAATCATTTTATGAGGTGAAAGAGTTGAAATTTTTATCAAACAATGAATTACAGAAATTAGGAAAAACATCATTAGTGTTGTTACTTGCAGGGACATTCACATTTTCAACATCATTGGCTTCTGCCGCTGAAAACACAGCAGAAACAGAAAAATATGAGACAGTTGAATTGCCAGATAATCTTAGTGTACCTAAAGAAAGTCCAGATGTGGCAAATGAAGACCAAGTTAACGGGGAGAAAGTCGAAGAAGAAACTCCCTCTTTATTACCAGGAAGCTTTTTCTATTTTGCTAAAGTTGCGTTGGAAAAAATAAAACTAGCATTCACATTCAATCAAGAAAAGGAAGCAAAGCTATTGGCGACTTTTGCTGCAGAGCGTTTAGCAGAAGCGGAGGCACTTTTTAAAGAAGGTAAGGAAGATGAAGCTCTTGACGCCATTAAAAATGCATTTGAAAGCTTAGAAAATGTAGAAACAATTATTGGAGAAGAAAAAGAATCTGTTGCAGATGATGCAAATAACACGGATGAAAAGATAGAAAATGAAGATTCAATTTCAGAGGACTTAGAGACAGATGGCGTATCAGAGGATGTAATCGCTGAAAAAGATGATGTGGATGAGTTATTATCGCAAAATATTATTGCTTTAACAGCAGCAATGGAGAAAGTGAAAAATCCAAAAGCAAAAGCTGCTTTACAAAAAAATATTGAAAAAAGTTATGCAAAGCTAGCTTCAAAAATAGAAAAAATGAAAGAAAAAGAAAAAAAGACAGATGAAGAAGTAGTTGAAGAGTCTACTTCAAGTACATCCTTAACAGCAGATAAAAGCTTGACTGAAAATTCTCAAGCAGAAGAAAATGTTGATGCAATAGAAGAGGTAACAACCGTGGAAAAGGAAGATGAGGTTGTTCCAGTAAAACAAAATAAGCAAGAAAAAGCTGTACAAAAGCAGGAAAAGAAAGTAGCTCATGAAGAAGCAAAAATTCAAAAAGCATTAATTAAAGAAGAAGCAAAAAATACGAAAGAAATGAAAAAGCAAGAAATGAAAGAAAATAAAGTGGCTTTAAAAGAAGAGAAGAAATTTGAAAAAGCCAAAACAGGAAATGACAAGCAAAATGACAGACAAAAGGGAAATGCACAAAAAGAACATGGGAAAAACAATGGAAATCAATAATTAGTTAACCATATTATGAAAGGAAGAGCAGTCCATATGTGGTCTACTTTTCCTTTTCATTTTAGCATACCCTTATAAACTCTATTGGGACATCGTATGATATAATGTCTTGAATGAAGAGGTGAGGCTATGCTAAGTATGCTATTCATGGCGAAAAAACGAAAAAGAACGCTTGAAGAAGCGATTCATTTAATACAGCAAGGTGATGCGGGCTTACAAAATGAAATCATTGATTCCTATAAGCCGTTTATCGCTAAAACAGTTTCCTCTGTATGTAAGCGATATATTCATGAATCTGACGATGAATTTAGCATTGGACTCATTGCTTTTAATGAAGCGATTCAAAAGTATAGTTCTGATAAGGGAAGCTCATTAATCAGTTTTGCAGAAGTGCTAATAAAAAGACGAGTGATTGATTATATTAGGCAACAGGCAAAATATCAACATTTAAGTGTGGATTTAACGTATGGCTTTATTGATGATGAGGAACAGCAGTCTGGAATGACTGTAGAAAATGAACGATCAATAGATGAATTTAGAAAAAAGACCGAAGAAGAATTAAGAAGAGAAGAAATCATTCAATTTACGGCTTTACTCCGTGAGTTTGCGCTTAGTTTCCAGGAATTGCTTGAGCAATCGCCAAAACATGCAGATGCTAGGAAAAACGCCATGATTGTGGCAAAAAAGCTAACTGAAAATGAAGAGCTGAAACAAATATTATTAGATAAAAAAAGACTCCCGATCAAAAAACTTGAGAAGGAGGTATCAATTAGTCGGAAAACGATCGAAAGAAACCGTAAATATATCATTGCGATCGCTCTCATACTAATTGGTGATTATGTTTATTTAAAGGATTATATTAAAGGGGTGTTAGAAACGTGAAAACAGGAATTATAATGGAAATGAACGAGCGTTTTTTAACACTGTTAACCCCTGAAGGTGAATTTCTTCGTGCACATAACCATCATAATCATTATCAGCTTGGCCAAGAAATAGAGTTTTTTCCGGTTGAAATCGATGAAATGAAAAAGTCAATTCTTCCCCCCTTTTTCCAAAGCTTTAAAGGGAAAGCTATTTTCTCTGTTGCACTAATCTTAATGCTTACCTTTGCTAGTCTTATTCCATTACTAGGATCGAATGAAGTGTATGCCTATATGTCAATTGATGTTAATCCTAGTATTGAATTAGGGATTAATGATAACTTCCAAGTAATTGAATTCGTGTCTTATAATCATGCGGGGAAAAAAATCATCGATAAGATCCATAATTGGAAAAAGAAAAATATTCATGTCTTAGCAAATGAAATACTTCAAGAGATGAAAGTGCAGGGGTATATAAAACCAAATCGGGAAATAGTGATAGCTACAGTTTATAAAGAGAACCAACTAGAGAAGAGTAAGCGTTGGGAAGCAGAAATGAATGAAATTAAGAATACAATTAATAAAGAAAATCTTGAGCTGAAGGTTGTCGAAGGGTCAAATGAAGATAGAGCACAAGCGAAAGAAGAGGGGTTAACTACAGGTCAATTTAAGACAAAGCAATTGAATACGAAACCAGCAGCTACACAACATTCAGAAGAAAAACCATTAAAGTATGATTCAAAAAGACGAGAGAATCCGAATGATAAGAATCTAACTCAAAATCAATCAAAGAAACAGCCAGATCAACAAGCAGAACAACAGACAAAAGTGCAATTGCCAGAAAAACAGCATGAGAATGACAAAACGAATGGCCCTTCCTATAGAAAAGATCCAGAGTTTAATAACAGGACACAAATCCCTCCAGGCCATGAAAAGATAATGGAGAGGAAACAAAATCAGTCTAAAGAGGAAAAACGAAGGGAATACAAGGATAAAAGAATTCCTCCGGGTCAGAATAAAAAACAGGAAAAAAAGCATGATTATAGGGATGAGAATAACGATCGAAAGCTGCATAGTAACAAAAAAGAAAATCAACATCACAAAAATCAAAAAGATGACTAATAAAAGTCCGGTGTATAACCGGACTTTTTGTTGTCTAGCTCCAGCGCCTACCCCCTCGAGGTCACAAGCCAATCCTCCCAGAAAGGTAAAGAACACCTTTCCGTGAGGATCGTCTTGTGCTTGTCGGGGGTGAGCAAGGCGCTTCCGCTTTTCTATTTAGATTTGTGGATTATTGTTTCCCGCCATTTGAGCTTGAGCTTGTTTGACCAGCCTTTTTGTAATTTCGCCCCCAACGGACCCATTTGCCCTTGATACAGTGTCAGACCCTAAATGAACCCCGAACTCTTGGGCAATTTCATACTTAACTTGATCTAAGTATTGTTCAATACCAGGAACTAATAGCTTGTTGCTGCTTCTTGCCATTTCTTTCAACCCCTTTACTATCGGTTACAGAGTATTAAATTTCCCTGTACTTGTATTATGGATAAATATCAACTAATTATTGATGGAAATATTTACGGAATGTCCTTCCTTTCTCTGAAGAAAGTCAACAGAAATTTTTGTGAAATTATTTTCACATATATGAACAAAATTTCAAAATCACATTTGCTATGTGATATTATGCACTATTCGTCACAATCCCTTCACCTATAATGAGAACAGATATCACACAAGGAGGGGATTAATTCAATGGAAACAAAAAATAAGTCAAAAACAGAAATGGTTTCAAATCAAGAAGAAACCCATAAAGGGACAATCGTTTCTGTCACTGTGGTTGGATTAGTAATTCTTGTTACGTATTTAGTATTATACGGTCTGTATATGGCTAGATTTTAGGGGGGAAGAAAAATGCATCGTTCTGAAAAGATATGGTTAACATTAAGTTTCGGTATGATCATGGCATTTATGATCTTTGCAGGTTATCAAGCATTTGCTTTAGAAATGGGACCACCAAGTCATGGTGAAAGAATAGATCCACAAAAGGTCGATCAAACGGCACCTTTTGATCAGCCTGGGATTAAACAAATTGGCGAAAATGAATATGAAGTAGTGATGACATTACAAGTATTCAGCTTTACTCCTAGTGATATTGAAGTTCCAGCTGGATCTACTGTACATTTCACATTGACTTCTAAAGATGTTGTACATGGATTCCAAGTAGCGGGAACAAACATTAATGCAATGGTTATGCCAGGGTATGTGCAAAAAATTACACAAAAGTTTGATAAAGCTGGTGAATATTTAGTACTTTGTAATGAATATTGTGGTGCAGGTCACCAATTAATGGGCACCACTATTACTGTTAAATAAAGGAGGGAAGCTAGCGTGGAAACAGTCATCTCACAAACAGGAAATGCAAGCGTATTCAAGGAAAAAGCGAATAAAATACTTGGAGTCAATCTTCAGGATGCTAAAATATCGAAATCATATTTATCTGTTGCATTTATTGCTCTATTAATCGGCGGAACTTTAGGATTATTACAGGGGTTAAACCGTGCAGGATTATTGGAATTACCATCATGGCTTAACTACTATCAAGTGTTAACAGCACACGGATTATTACTAGTCGTTGTGTTTTCAGCTACTTTTACAATTGGTTACTTTTATGCTGGTATGTCTCATACATTAGGGGGACTACTTCCAAAAGTTAGAACAATGGTTTGGATTGGCTTTTGGTTAAAAATAATAGGTGTCGTTCTAGTAGTAATACCAGTATTAATGAATAAAGCTTCTGTAATGTATACTTTCTACCCGCCAATGGCTGCTGACCCAATGTTCTACTTTGGTCTAGTATTCGTTGTACTTGGTGTATGGATGGCCTGCTTTGGCGGATTCATTCAAGTAGCTAATTGGAGAAAAAATCATAAAGGTCAGCATCTTCCAATCTTTTCATTCTTTGCAACAGGAGTATTTGTATTATTAGTTGGTGCAACAGCATTCGTTGCAGTGGAAGTTATTTTCATGATTATCCCTTGGTCTCTTGGCTGGGTTGATACGATTAATGTAATGGTTGCTCGTACATTGTTCTGGGCATTTGGTCACACGGCAGTTAATATTTGGTATTTAACAGCAGTTTCTGCCTGGTATGTAATTGTACCAAAAGTTATTGGCGGAAAACGATGGAGTGATTTACTAACTCGTATCGTTGTTATTGCCTTAGTAATTATGAATATTACTGGTGGATTCCACCATCAAATCGTTGACCCTGGTATTTCAGAATCAGTTAAATACATGCACGTATTCATGAGTTTAGCGATTGGATTCCCATCTTTAATGACTGCTTACGCAATGTTTGCTGTATTTGAAAAAACTGCAAGAAAACAAGGCGGAAAAGGTTTAATCGGCTGGTACAAGAAAATGCCATGGAGTGATGTTCGTTTCCTTGCACCATTTATCGCAATGCTTGCTTTTATCCCTGCAGGTGCAGGCGGTATCGCTCAAACTACGAACCAATTAGACCAAGTTGTTCATAACTCAATGTGGATCGTTGGACACTTCCACTTAACATTAGGTATGTCAGTAGCAATGACATTCTTCGGTATTAGTTATTGGCTTGTTCCTTATTTATCAAAACGAGTATTGACTAAAGGAATGAACCAATTTGGGGTTGTTACAACAGTAATTTGGACAATAGGTATGATTACTATGTCCGGTGCTATGCATACGGTTGGATTATTTGGTTCACCGCGTAGAACGTCTTATACAACATATTTTGATAATGCAACAGCTTTAAGCTGGGACCCATATTTAATTTTCCTAGCAATTGGCGGTACATTATTAATGATTGCCGCAATCATGCAAGTTTATGCAGTGTTTAACCTAATGTTCTTTGCTCCAAAAGGGGAAACAGAATTCCCAATTGCTGAAGTAGAAGACGGAGAAGCAAAAACTCCATATTGGACTGAACGTTGGGGTGTTTGGATCATTCTTATGATCATCGTTGTTGCAATGGCATATGTCATTCCATTAACAGACTTTATCGTAAATGCACCTCCAGGATCACCACCGTTTAAAACTTGGTAATACGAAAAGCGGAAACGGCTTGTTTAGCCCCGACATGCATAAGACGCTTATGAAAGAAGGCGTACTTTGCCTTCGTTCATTAAGTGGCTTATGACCTCGAGGGGCTAGCCGTTGGAGCTAGACAATACGAAAAGCGGAAGCGCTACGAGCACTGGAGAAAGATAATTGATAAATAAAGAGATAGCTCGATGTTTTGGGCTATCTCTTTCTGCTCAAAAAAGAATAAAAAGTTTTTAGGAACAGACAGTAAATAAGATTTGGGAAGTGTTTTCCATGATCAAAAATCGGAATAATACAATCGCATCCATCCTTGTTATATTATTTGGAATCGTATTATTTTATATTGGAACGGATGGCTTCCAAGCGTTTACCGCAGAAACAGCGAGAGTCAATCAGTTAATAGATGATAAGCCAAAGTTTCCAGATGTGACTCTTGAGGATAGTAATGGAAGGAAATATTCAATCTCTGAGTTCAAAGACAAGTATGTATTTATTACGTTTCTATATACATCCTGTGCAACGGTTTGTCCGCAGTTAGAAATGAATATGTCAAAGGTTAATGATTTACTGCCATCCAAGCATATTGGAGAGGATATCGTATTTTTAAGCATTAGCTTCGATCCCACGAGAGATGACCCAGAAACACTAAATAAATATAAAGATGCCTTTAATAGTGATGGGGAAACTTGGAGAATGGCAAGAATTCCAGACCAATCTGAATTAGATTCACTGCTAAAAAAGTTCGGTGTGATTGTTATCCCGGATGGGAATGGAAATTTCTCGCATAATTCCGCCTTTTATTTAGTAGATAAAAAAGGTCGTCTAATAGACGTAATGGATTATCAAGAAATTGATGAAGCTGCCAAAAAGGTTACAAATATACTTGCGAATGAAACGGAGGAATAATGATGAATCAGAAAACATTTGGTTTAGGATTATTTATTTTCTTAATTATTCCTCCTGTTGCAAATTTAATGGAATCAGTTATGATCATTCATATGCACATGCAGATGCCTATTTTAGTCATTACTGGCTTCCTTATGGCTCCTTTTTTTCAATCGAAATTTTCCCGTTTTTTTGAAAAATGGAATCATAATGGCATACCGGGGATTCTGTTATTTATCATTATTGTAGGGTATTGGATGCTCCCGCGAACAATGGATGAAGCATTAGAATTATGGATGGTAGAGCTATTTAAATTCATCAGTTTGCCCTTTTTAGCTGGAGTTCCATTGAGAGATAGCTGGAAGAAGCTAGAGCAAGCCGGAAAAAATACAGTAATTATCATTTTTTCAATTGCCTTTATCGTTATGGGCTGGTTATATATTAATGCGACTATGCAATTGTGCAATAATTATTTATTAATTGAGCAAATTACACTCGGATGGGGATTCCTAACCATGGGTATTGCTTTTGTCATCTTTTTAGGCTATCGCTTTTTCTTTAATCCTTCAGCATATGAATAATTATTTTACGATAGCCTTTGTATAAGAAGGCTATCTTTTTTTCATATTTTACATGGATCATAAAAGTTTTTTTGGTTTTCGCTTTCAAATCCTGCATTTATTCTTTATGATAGGGGGTATGAAAAACAATGAAGGGAATTGCCATTCATGTGGAAAAAGACTCGAGATATACTGGATAAACTGACACCCGCACAAGTCATTACTAGTTATTATTTACTAGCGGTAACGGTTTCAGTATTGTTATTGCGCTTGCCTGGTGTCCATAAACCTGGAGTGAAAGTTGATTTTATCGATACAGTATTTACAGCAATTAGTGCTGTAAGTGTGACGGGGCTATCCGTTGTTAATATATCAGAAACATATAGTGTTTTTGGGTATTTTGTCATTATGGCTATCCTGCAATTTGGCGGAGTAGGTATTATGGCGATTGGTACATTTTTTTGGATGATTCTAGGACGGAAAATAGGCTTGCGCAGCCGTAAACTGATTATGGTAGACCATAACCAGTTTGCCTTATCTGGGCTTGTTCATTTAATTAGAGAAATAATTAAAATTATATTTTTAATTGAATTAATTGGCGCGATTATTTTAGGCTTTCACTTTTTGAAATATTATTCTTCCTGGGAAGAAGCAATGCTTCAAGGACTTTTTGCCTCAATAAGTGCAACTACAAATGGCGGAATGGATATTACTGGGAATTCTCTTGTGCCTTATGCAGGGGATTATTTTGTACAGTTAATTAATATTCTGTTAATTACTCTTGGTGCAATCGGTTTTCCAGTGTTAATTGAAGTGAAGCAATATTTGTTTAGAAAAAGGGAAGAGCAAGAAATCCCTTTCCGTTTTACTTTGTTTACGAAGCTTACTACATTAACATTTGCCGGACTGCTTGTTTTTGGAACCATTATTATTTTGATTTTTGAATTTCAGCATTATTTTAAGGGCGTCACCTGGCATAGAAGTTTTTTCTACGCATTTTTCCAATCGGCTACAACAAGAAGCGGCGGACTATCTACAATGGATGTTAGTGATTTTTCAATGCCAACATTATTAGTAATGAGTCTAATGATGTTTATCGGTGCATCTCCGAGCTCGGTCGGTGGAGGAATTCGGACGACAACCTTTGCATTAAATATATTATTTGTTTATTATTTTGCAAAAGGCAAAATGGATGTAAAAATATTTAATCGCGAACTTCATCATAATGACATAATGAAATCATTAGTTATTACCATCCTAGCCACAATCATGTGCTTTATGTCAGTTGTGCTAATTAGTATTACAGATAGCCAGCATGAATTAATTGAAATCATTTTTGAAGTATGTTCCGCTTTTGGAACGACAGGATTGTCTATGGGGATCACAGCAGAATTGAGCGATTTTGGTAAATGTATATTAATGATCTTAATGTTTATTGGCAGAATTGGGTTAACGTCCTTTCTATTTATAATTGGCGGGAAGGAAAAGAAGGCAAATTATCATTATCCGAAGGAAAGAGTTATTATCGGATAAAAATGAAACCGAGGCAAATGCCTCGGTTTTATAATATTATCAGAATTTATAACTTTGGAGTTAGAGAATTGTCTAGCGCAAGCGTCCTATCGCCTATCAAACTTCAGGTCCCCTCCCTACGATAAGTCAACATCGGTTCGCTCTCGCTCACTGTGTTTCCTTTATCGAAAGAACCGGCCCTTCCATTTTGTACGGCGATGACCAAGGCGCTTACGCTTTTCTTGTATTAATCTGTGCCACGGCTTACATCTTTTGTAGGATGCATAAAAGGGTAGGCTTGAGGCTTTCTTTTCTGTTCTAACAATTCTTTATTTTCGGTGGTGTTCCATCCAATGTCATTCGTAGGGTGTACCCATTCGTCCCCAGCCATAATGGCAGGATCGACTTCATCACTCCAGTTTTCTAAAGGAGAATTTTCCGATGCATAATAGCTGTCCCCAATTATTACGCCTTGAGAATTTTTAAAGGGAGGCTCCATCTTTATACCTGTCCCTTTAAAGCTCGGTGCTTCAATTTGATGCGGAAGTGTTTCGTCTATTCCTATTTTATTCAGTTTTTGCCCTTTATTTTTCATAAGTATTCATCATCCTTTTTTTCAATAGTTTTTGTTGGAATGATCATTTTATTTAAGAAAAAATAGGAAGTTTCCCTCCCGAATGAAATGAGGAAGTAGGAGAAAAATAAAAAGGAATTCACGATAAAAGGAGGCGTAAATCTTGGCGAAAAGAAAAGCACAATTCGATGCTGTTGAAAAATATAGCAAAACACCAAAGAAGAACGTAGCAGAGACAGAGTTTTCAGCTGAATTTAGTCAGGGAGAAAACCCAATGAAAGGAGCCAATCGAAATTCAAAGCAAGGAAGAAAGGGAAGATCGTAGTGAGTAAAAAGAATCGAAAGAAAAGAAGCGCTACTGAAAATGTGGAGTTTAGCAATGAGCTTGGAGATATGAATGCAAGTAAGATGTATGAAATCCCATTCATGAATGAAGAGAAAAAGAAAAAGAAATAATTAAAACCGGCTAATGAAGCCGGTTTTAATTATTATCCCTTTTCAGGTGTAGAATAAATGATCGTCTTTTCTGTGTTTGAATCGAAGTATGATAGAATAGTCGTTCCTCGTTTTTCAATTTTGCCTTCTGAAAAATATTTATCTAAATCGAAAGTAAGCCTTTCAATAAGTGTATGTTTAAATAAATCTTTCTCAGTAAGCCCCAAATCAACAAAATTTTGACCTAATTGAGTTGGAGTCTGAATAATGCTTTGATAGATGATAGATCTTTCTGCTTTATCGTAGCTTGCACTAGGTCCCCACCAAGGCTTTCTTGGTTTATACTTTTGCCTTGATAAGTAATCATATTTCATTAACCCTTCAATCACATCAAGGTCTTCAATATCCTTTGTTTCAAGAAACTCATAAAGACGTTTAAATAAGTCCTCCAGCTGATGTCCGATTCTTGACCAGCCCTTTTGTTCCCAAAAGCTTCCGAAGTCTTGAAAGAAATCGAATGGAGAGGGGAAGGTATGTGTGACAAGATATTCAACAGTAAAATCCATTCGGTGGTCATTCCAATATTTTTCAAGAACATCTTCTACCTGCTTAATTCGAATAATATCATCAAATGAAAGAACATTGTTTCCGAGCATTTCATATGGGGAATGATCCATATAAATATATTTGTGCTCTTGGGCTCGTAACCTGAGACCTGTCCCTCTTAATAACTTCAGAAATCCTAGTTGTAATTCTTCAGGTCTCATTGCAAATACATCATTGAAAGTTTTTCTAAATGAATGATAATCCTCTTCTGGAAGACCGGCTATTAAATCAAGATGCTGATCAATTTTCCCGCCTTCCTTAACCATTGTAACCGTGCGTGAGAGCTTCTCAAAGTTCTGTTTTCTCATCACAAGCTCATTTGTGTAATCATTTGTTGACTGCACACCGATTTCAAAGCGGAATAATCCTGGAGGAGCCTCTTGGTTTAAAAATTCGATGACCTCTGGCCGCATAATATCTGCTGTGATTTCAAATTGAAATATGGTACCAGGTAAATGCTCGTCAATCAGAAAACGGAACATCTCCATTGCATAGCTCCTGCTAATATTAAAGGTGCGATCAACAAATTTGATCGTTTTTGCTCCATTTTGCATTAAATAGCGAATATCATCCTTAACCTTCTCCCTGTCGAAGTAACGTACACCAACTTCAATAGATGAAAGGCAGAATTGGCAGCTAAATGGGCAGCCGCGGCTTGTCTCAATATAAATAACCCTTTTGCCCAAATGAGGAATATCCTCTTCAAATCTGAATGGTGATGGGAGCTCTCTTAAATCAAGCTTATTTCTCTGCGGATTTATTTTTATTTGACCTTCTTTTCGGAAGGCAATACCGTGGACGTTCTCCATTTGCTTGTCCCCGTTTAACTCGGTAAGCAATTGTTTAAATGTTTCTTCTCCCTCACCAATGGCAATGAAGTCAAATTCTTTTACGTTCTCCATCCACTCAAGTACATCATAAGATACCTCGGGGCCGCCTACAACAATTTGAATAGCCGGATCAATTTTTTTTATCATTTTTACGACTTTAATTGTCTCTTCAATATTCCATATATAACAGCTAAAGCCAATAATAGCAGGTTTCTTACTAATTAGATCGGTCACTATATTCATAATTGGATCTTTGATTGTATATTCCGCAATTTCAATATTAAATTCAGGCTCAGCAAATGCCTTTAAATAACGTATGGCAATATTTGTATGGATGTATTTTGCATTTAGTGTGGAACAAATAATCTTCATAATAGAAACTCCTTTAAGAGTATTAAAAACATCAACTTATTATTATAACCCATTGTTGACAAATAGGGTAGAAAAAAGTCAAGAATAAGTAAGAAAACTGCGGAGAAAATATTGGATTAAATAATATTGAAGAACGTAAGGACTGTCAAAGGAATATGTTAATAAAGAGTACAACCAAACTAAAGAGAATGTTTTTTAGAGAATAAAAAAAAAATATACTGATTAAAGGCAAACCAAAATAATGAAATAGGAAAGAATTTCGATAATACGGCAAATTAGTTATGTATTAATATTGGATAAGGAGGGTTTCAGTTGGTGAAATTCTTTATTGATCCGGGACATGGTGGAATAGACCCTGGAGCAGTTGGAAATGGCCTTCAAGAAAAGAACCTTACACTGCAAATCTCAAAAAATATAAGAGATATACTTAGTGAATATGAAAATGTTCAAGTAAAACTTAGCCGCGAGGGGGATGAAACACTTTCACTAACTCAGCGAACAGATGCTGCTAATTCATGGCGAGCTGATTATCTATTGTCAGTCCACATTAATTCAGGCGGTGGTACAGGATTTGAGGATTATATTTATCCAACTGCTAGTGCAGCAGCGGTTAACTATCAAAATATGATTCATGCAGAAATTAAAAAAGAGGTTGACTTTCAAGATCGAGGAAAGAAAAAAGCTAATTTTCATATGGTAAGAGAAAGCAATATGCCTTCAATTTTAACAGAAAACGGATTTATTGATCATCCGTCTGATGCAGCGAAATTAAAGCAACAACCCTATATTGAAAGGATCGCTCATGGGCATGCGAATGGTTTGGTACGTGCATTCAATCTTCAGGAAAAAGCACCAAAACCGCCAATGTGGGAAGGAATGGAGCTGAAGCAAGAACAAATTGGCCGTATTAGAATTTTAAAACGAATAAACTTATGGAAACGCGACGCGAATGATCAGCTTGTTTTTGTTAGGATTCTACAGCCTGGTGAGGTTTACAGAGTTTATGGATATGATGATCTTTATTTTGGGCAATACGATGTCGGGGATAATCATTGGATTACTAAAATTGACGGCTATATCAAATATGAAACTCCGTCAAAGGCTTTGTTAAAGAAGGCAAATGAGTATTACAAATAAAATAGTCCCTCTCAATTATGAGAGGGACTATGAGGTATTATTGCAATGAAATTTAAGGTGGGATTTTTCTTTAGTCGTTTCCTTTTTTGATTTGATAAATAATATACTTCGTTTGAATCAACATGAATATGGTAAACAAAGGAATGGAAATCCATAAGATCTGTCTATGCCAATCTAAGTTTCGTTTCATTACTATACTAGAAGCAAGGATGTTAATTAATAAATGTTTTAGCATGCGATGACTCCCTTAATGAAAGTATGTACGTATATCTTACATAAAATGAGAAGGATTCATTCATCGTTTATTGAAGAAATTTTGTTATTTCGTATTTATTATAAAACATATATTGATTTGTATAATATAATCAGGGAAAGAGAGAGGGGATAAATTATGTCTTCCAAAAAAGATGAGTTAGAAAACTTGATGAGATTCTTATTCCAATCTTGGTCCATTCAATCAAGTTCCAAGTGGTCTGAGGATAATCCAGCAAAAGGACAATGCGGGGTAACAGCATTAGTCGTAAACGATATTTTCGGCGGAGAAATATTGAAAACCATGTTGCCAGATGGATGGCACTTCTACAATAGGGTCGATGGGAAGTGTTATGATTTTACCAAATCCCAATTTAGTGAGGAAATTAATTACAAAGATATTAAATCTAATAGGGAAGAAGCTTTTTTGGATACCAATCAAAAACAATACAAGTATTTAAAACGTAGAGTAGAAAAATTAATCCCAATCAGGCAGGAAGTCTCTGTCCGACTAAGTGAAACTAGAGCAATGAATGAATAAAAAAGAAAAAAATCCAGATGCAATAATTAGGTGGATAATGGTCTGTTTTCGTTTTTTTTCTGAAAAAATTCGATTGCTTGATATGTGTTAGCTATAACTATTGCTGCATAACAAACTGTTAATGCCCGGTCAAATTGACCGGTAAGCAGAAAAATAAATATTAAAACTAATAGAATAAAACCAAATACCTTTTTCAAAATGATCTCTCCTCATACTTACATATTCCTAGTAATTGCTTTTGTACAGGTGAGAATTTTTATAAAATGAAATTTTCAAAATAAATAGAGGGTTTCCCCTCTATTTGCTATCGTAAGGTTGTAGTACATAAGCTTCCTTGTCACAACAGGAGGGACAAATTGGCTCGTTGTTTATATATGTCATTTTCTCAAAACTAGCTAGTTCTCCACATTCTTTACAAACGATGAATTCACTCAAAATAATCACCCTTTCAATGATTTAATATTAAGTGTATTTGGACAAGAGCGTTTTTATGAAAGAAGCTTTTTTAATTATAATTGAAAAAAGTGATAACTAGGTAAAAATTAAACGACAAAATCCTCCTCGTTCTTCAACTATGACAATCAAAAGATTATATCCATAAAAAAGAAGGAAAAAGTTGAATACTGTTAAAATTATTCATAACACTAACTTAGTTATTTGGAGCGAGTACTAATACGAAATAATCAAATAAAAACATAACTTTTTACAGTAAATGCTTATTATATGGCTAAAGTATATCTGGCAGAGAAACTATTGAATTTATAAATTTAATAAAATGTTATTGCATTCATAAAATTCTTTTGGTATTATCGTTTCATAGCTAATGATTTTGAAAATTAACGAGGTGAGTGATTATACATTCATTTAATGAAAATGGAGAATTGCTTCCCGAAGAGGTAGATACAATCAATCTCTTAACTAAAATCCCAATTGAATCGTTAAACTTAGATGCAATTGCTGTGGTAACAAATATTTATCGAATTGCACAAGGATTAAGAACAAAGATGGAACGTGAAGTGTTATCCGCATATGGGTTATCGTGGACCTCATTTTCCATTCTTTATGATTTGTGGATATGGAATTCATTAGAAACAAAAAAATTGGCTTTATCAGCTGGTATCACAAAAGCAACAGTAAGCAATATAACTAATACACTAGAGCGAAAAGAATTATGTTTTCGAAAAGTTGATAACAGGGACCGAAGAATTACCTTTGTAACCATAACGGAAAAAGGGAAACGGGTAATGGAAGAATTATATCCTCAATTTCATGAAAATGAAGTTGATATTGTCTTGAGTTTGAGTGTGAGTGAACAAAAAGGCATTTCAAAATTACTTCGAAGAGTTATTAGAGAGAACAATTTTTGATATAAATGAATATGCGAAAAGCAATGAGAGGAAATCTAGTAGCAGTTATCTCCCTGTAATCAGAGAGTCAATGGCTGGTGTGAATTGACACAAAGATAACGCGAATTACATTCCTTGAGCTTTCTTTGCGAAAAAAGCAGCAAA
Source organism: Cytobacillus solani (assembly GCF_001420595.1). Taxonomy (GTDB): domain Bacteria; phylum Bacillota; class Bacilli; order Bacillales; family Cytobacillaceae; genus Cytobacillus; species Cytobacillus solani. Next base: position 1,553,386 of record NZ_LJIX01000006.1, read on the forward strand.
GAACGGAAAAACCGTTAAACGTTGAGTGGAAGGATCATATCCTTCAATAAGGGTGGTACCGCGTGTAAAAGTTAAGCCACGTCCCTTTTTAGGGGATGTGGTTTTTTTATATTATTTTTTAGGAGGAATGAAGATGAGTCATTTAATGGAACGATTGACTGAGAAACAACGAACAGAAGTAAAGCGACAGATGGCAATTTACAGCCAAGGTGTGCAAGAAATTATTCCAACGGAAGAATTAGAAATTAAAATAGCCAAATCAATAATTGAGAATCGTCCTTTAAAAGTAAAACTTGGATTAGACCCATCTGCTCCAGATGTACATCTTGGTCATACGGTCGTTTTAAATAAACTTAGGCAGTTTCAAGAAAATGGGCATACCATCCAACTAATTATTGGTGACTTTACTGGGAAGATTGGCGATCCAACAGGTAAATCAATAGCTAGAAAGCAACTTACAGATGAAGACGTTAAGCATAATGCAAAAACGTACTTTGAACAATTTGGAAAGATCATGGATATGTCGAAAGTAGAGCTGCATTTCAACTCCCAGTGGTTGTCTAAATTGAATTTTGAGGAAGTCATTCAATTAGCAGGGAAAATAACAGTTGCTAGATTACTGGAAAGAGATGACTTTGAAGAACGGATAGCTTTTGGGAAACCAATTTCTCTACATGAATTCTTCTATCCTTTAATGCAGGGATATGATTCAGTCATATTAGAATGTGATATTGAACTTGGTGGAACAGATCAGCATTTCAACATTTTGATGGGAAGACATTTTCAAGAAAAGTTTGGAAAAGATAAGCAGGTTGCATTATTAATGCCGTTAATAGAGGGGCTTGATGGTGTAGAAAAGATGTCTAAATCAAAGAAAAACTACATTGGTATTGATGAAAGTCCACAAGAAATGTACGGAAAAGCGATGTCTATACCTGATGAGTTAATGGATAAGTATTTTGAGCTGGTCACAGATCTAACGCCTGTACAAATTCAGAAAATCAAAGAAGAAATTAAATCAGGAATACTGCACCCAAGAGATGCAAAAATGCTACTCGGAAAGACGATTGTAAGAATGTATCACGGGTTAGATGCAGCAGAACAAGCAGAACAGCATTTTATTCAAGTCTTCCAACAAGGTAGTATTCCCGACGAGATTCCAGTGATTGAATGGAGAGGAAATGAAGAAATTTCTGTAATCGACTTACTTGTGAATGTAAAGTTGTTCCAATCCAAAAGTGAAGCCCGTAGAATGATTGAAAATAGAGGTATAAAGATTAATGGTGAAAAGGTACGGGATGTTCAACAGCAAATTTCCATTACTGATGGATTAATTATACAGGTTGGTAAGCGGAAATTTGTGAAAATGATAATCCAATCATAGTGTAATTAAAAGTTATACTTTATAGAAATTCATACAAAAAAATCATATGAAATAGCAGGTTACTAATAGAGAAACTATCTAATTCAAATGGTAAAACAGCATCTTAATACAAGATGCTGTAGTAAGCTGCATTGTTAAAAAACTAGGCTTCTATTTCAACATATTCTTGTAAGTTTTTAGCAATGCAGTTATTAATTTTTTTAATAGTAAGAGGGGATGTATGTTCAAATAAGCTATACAGAGATTTGATGGATGCAAGAAGTACTTTGTTTTGATCTAAATCTTCACGTTTAATGGAAAAGGTTTCTAATGTTTCGGGATAGTGATGTCGTTTAAGTTCTAATTCTATTTTCTCAAGAAGTGAATGCATGGATTCGTCTTTAAAATACTTTATACCAGCTTTGATGGCTGACCAACTTTTAGGTTGAGCCATTAAATAAGCACTCCACCAAAAAAATTCGATATGTGACTTACTTACATGTTTGTAAAAAACATAAAACATAAATAATGCTCTTTGACCTTCTGATAGTTCCTCATAAAATTGTTCTTTAATCCGATTGAAATCGGTTTGTTCCGCAACTTTCTTTTTATAAAGCTTAATAAGTGGTTCAAAGCATTTTTCGCCTAGATTAGCACCCGTAAAATCAATGTCTTGTTTTTTCATCGCTATTTGCAAATATAATCACTCTCCTCCCTATATTATACAACATTTGGAAATGGAAAATGAATAAGTAAGGGATTAAAGAATGGTTTGTTCATTTAACACTCAAGAACAAGAATAAAAAAAACATCAAGTCTAATATTAAGAGGTAAGTATTAAGGAATAAAAAGGGTGTGTGGAGAATGACGTTTCAAGAGGGATTAAAGCAAGTTGAAAAAGCAAATAAAATAATTGTCCATGCAAACGAATTAATTGTTGATGCAACGATTAATGCATTCCTATTCACCTGGAGCTGGTGGGTATCGTTAGCAATGTTAATTGTACCATGGATTCTATGGGCAATATTCCGAAAAAGGGAAAGCTCGGCACGACTACTATTTGTTGGATTTATTATAATGATTTTATCGACAAACTTAGATGGAGTAGGAGTCGACTTTGGCAAATGGACGTATCCTGTTAAAGTAATCCCGTTGCCTACAATAAGCTATTCCTTTAGAAATTCAGTAATACCGGTAACGATTATGTTTTTACTTCAATATAAGTCCCATGTGAATCCATTTATTAAGGCACTTTTGTTTGGAGCTTTCGGTGCTTTTGTAGGTATGCCAATTATGTCTATGCTAGACCTATATAAAAAAGTAGACTGGGCCTATACCTATTCTTTTTTAATTCTAACTTCTTTATATTTAGTTGCTCACTGGTTTAGCAGAAGGAGAAGCTTTGAAATGATTGGCGGCAAATAAAATATTGGCAGGCTCGCGGCCCGCCTTGCTTATCCAAGTTTCCTTTCGAATATTAATTCCATAGTGATTGCTTGGCCGCCTGCGGCAAAAGGGGGAGTTAGAATTTGGTGGAGCCTCCACCCTTTGCGAGCGTGCTCATGAATAATCTCATGGTAATCTTCTTTAGGATAATTACTAAAAGAACCTACAGCAACATCGACAAACTTGTATTCATACATAAACATCACTCCTTAGTTTTTCTTGTTTCCAATACTACGGTAGATTGGGCTAAATAGTTTCATGAAATATTGTTAAACCATCTTAGAATTTGTTTGGCTTTTCTACCTTCATAGAAGATACTTCACCACATTTTTTGCAAAATGTAAGTATTAAGTTAGAGCCTAGAGAAAAAGTCTTGTTGATTGGTCTGACTTTTGCGTAACCATCTAAACGGCCTTTAGTAAATTTTGTACTACCACAGGCTTTGCAAGTTTGAACCTGATTAGTCATAGTAACACCCCGAATTTTTAGTCCTACTTAATTATATAATACTCTGAAAAATAATTTCATTCATATAATAATTGACTATCCTTCCAATAATTGTGAAAATGAGAGGGTCATAGAGTACTACTATATGAGGAGGACGAAGAATGAAGGTAGCAAAAAAAGCGGCAATCATTTCGCTTATTCTTGTCTTAATGGGGACGTCATTTATACAATTTCCTAAACATGGACAAGCAGAAACTATAACTACATACAAAAAAAGAGAGCTGCGAGCTGTTTGGATCGCTTCAGTAACGAATATTGATTGGCCTTCGAAAAAAGGATTATCAATAGAAAAACAAAAACAAGAGTTTACGAAGCTATTAGATGAAGCAGAGAAAATGGGAATGAATGCTGTTATTGTCCAAGTGAAACCAACAGCTGATGCGTTTTACCCTAGCAAGTATGGTCCGTGGTCTGAATATTTAACGGGTACTCAAGGAAAAAATCCAGGCTATGATCCACTTGCCTTTATGATTGATGAGGCTCATAAACGTAATCTTGAGTTTCATGCTTGGTTCAACCCATACAGAATTTCTATGAATCACACGAATATTAAACGTTTATCGGCAGATCACCCTGCTAGAAAACATCAAAATTGGGTTGAATCATATGGAGGCAAGCTCTACTATAACCCTGGACTACCTGAGGTAAAGAAATTTATCATTGATGGAATTTTAGAGGTTGTAAAGAACTATGATATTGATGGTGTTCATATGGACGACTACTTTTATCCTTATAAAGTAAAAGGAAAAGATTTTCCTGATACGGCAGAATTTAAAAAATATGGTAAAGGGAAGTTTAAAACAATAGCGGATTGGCGTAGAGATAATGTAAACCAGCTAGTCCGGGATTTGAATAAGGCAATTAAAAAGGAAAAGCCTTATGTGAAATTCGGGATTAGCCCATTCGGAGTATGGAGAAACATTGCCAAAGATTCGACAGGTTCAAAAACAACAGCAGGTCTAAGCAATTATGATGATTTATATGCCGATACAAGAGAGTGGATACGCAAAGGTTATATAGATTATATTACTCCGCAAATCTATTGGAATATTGGCTTTAAGCCAGCGGCTTACGATATTCTACTAGACTGGTGGGTTAAAGAGACGAGCGGTAAACCCATTCACCTTTATATTGGACAAGCAGCTTATAAGATCAAAAATGATTCTAGTCCAGCATGGAAAAATGCTGAGGAGTATCCTAAACAAATTTACTTAAATCGTCAATATGATACATTCATGGGCAGCATGCATTTCAGTTTGAAGGATTTAAATCGAAATCCACTTGGGATAAAAGATCGCTTAACAAATGATCTTTATAAGCAGCCAGCGTTAATTCCAACAATGCCTTGGCTCGATAATATTTCACCGCAGCAGCCAATTCTTCAAAGTGCTGCACGTACAATGAACGGCATTGAGCTTACGATTGAGGATCATCCTTTAAATCAAGATTCAACATACTATGCCATTTATCGAATAGATGGGGATAGTATAGAAAGCATTGATGACTCGGCTTATTTAGTAAAGACGATTCGAAAAACAGCAACACAGCAAAAGTTCCTAGATAAAACGGCAGAAATCGGAAAAAAATATACGTATGTAATTACATCCCTAGACCGACTTCATAATGAAAGTGATGCAAGTAGTGCAGTAATTGTGCAATAAAAATATAATCAAAACCTTCTTGATCATAATGGGTTAAGAAGGTTTTTTTGAAAACCGAAAACTGCACCTGAAACTAAACAAAGAAAATAGAGCATCTTAAAATGTGTAAAAAGCATGGTCCATTAAAGATGTGTTAATTCAAATAGTTTGCTAGAACATATTAAGTACAAGAGTTTGGAACTATCGAAACACAAGAGTGAAAAGTTTTATTGTAGACTTTATTTTGCAAGATGATTTAGAAATTTTCAGTGAATGATGATTAAGGAGAGATTCTGTGAAAAAAATGAGGAGAAACTAGTAGAAATTATAAGTAACAGTTACCAATTGAAGAGGTTATTCGAGATACTAAAAGAATCAAATATCCCTTTTAATTATTACATCGGTGCTGGTTGTATTACAAACACTATTTGGAACCATTTATCTGGTTATCCGCTAACTTACGGAATATCTGATGTAGATGTAGTGTATTTTGATAATAAAGATTTAAGCTTAACAAGTGAACAAAAATTTACTGATTACCTGGTTATAAATTGGAGATTTTCCCTTTCGATTAGATGTTAAAAATCAAGCCCGAGTTCATCTGTGGTATGAGAAAAAGTTTGGCTTTTCAATTCAACCCTATGTATCACTTGAAGACGCGATACATAGTTGGCCAACAACAGCTACTTCATTAGGGATTAGGAAAGAGCAGAGTGATTTATTTAATATTTATGCACCATTCAATCTGGATGATTTGTTTTCCATGATAGTCAGACCTAATAAGCGTATGATCACACGTGAAATCTATGAAAATAAAGCGATTAAATGGCATAAAAAGTGGCCGGAATTGACCGTTATTCCATGGTGAAATTCTATGAATAGGTGGAGTATCTTAGTGAATGTTTAAAAGGTCAAGAAATACATGTGAATTGCGAAGCAACGTATTTTAGAGAAAGAGTACAAGATTTTTAGAGTAAGGTGACCAGGTCACCTTTTTTTATTTCGCAAGTGAAGCAGATTTGTAAAAAAAGAAGGTAATCAAGTTTCATATGTAGAAACTGTAAAATATCGGTAATGAAGGGGGAATGAAAGTGTCGGAAATAACAAAGCAGGATATGACTATTGAAGAACTTGATGAATTAAAGCTAGTAGGGTTTCGAGTTTTGTGTTCTGGTGACCAATATATAGTTGAAATTCCTAAAGCATCATTTCATTTAAGCAAGCGGATTAATGAGGTCAAACATATTATCAATCCATTACAGCAATTTGGTGCATTTTTTGTAGAAAATAAAACGCCTGATGAAGATGGGTATTGGGTTGGTGTTGAAGTAAAAGAGTTTGAGGATATACCTACTGATATGGTAACAATAACAGTCCCACCTCAAAGATATGCTGTTGCTAGGCATAGTGGTCCTAATTTCAAAATAATGGAAACGTATGATCTTTTACATAATTGGATTGAACAGAACAAATATACAAGATTGAAAAATAAATGGCATATTGAAAAGTTTTATGATTGGAAGAATACCGAAAAAGTAAATGTAGAACTGTTTGACACGATCGAGTGAAATCCCAAGGTACGAATCAGCAATCTCTTTTTTTATAGTTTAGTGGAAGTTGAATGGAATAAAATATAGAATTGGCTAATTTAGTAAATCATTCATTTTCCGGAGGTAATTATGGGATATATAGAGGAACAACTGAAGTAGGATTTTTTAAGGTTAATGAATTACCAGAGGAACTTAATCCCCTTATAAAAAATTTAATTAAACAATATTCTCAGTTATCATCAATTTAAGTTGGTTTTGGGTATTCCTGGAATAGAGTTTGTGAAGATGGGCTACTAAATATGATCAAATTTTATATATCTATATTCAAAATACAAGAGAAAGAAACTATTTCGATCAATCTGTTCAAAATAGTTTCTTTTTGTGTGTTATGAAATATGACTAAAAAAGATAATCAAATGATATTCAATCGCATAATGTTTGTCTACTGCTCTAATTTAATGAGATATTACCTGAAGAGGTTTCTAGCTTTATCTCATAATTTGCGTTCCCAATTGTTCCGCGTGTTTCTTTCCTGCTTTGTTGAACATTTTCCAATGCATAACCGACAGAATGTCTTCCGCTGCTGGATTTAAGGTGTAGTGTGGCATCGGGTTCATCCTCATTTAAAAAAATATTTATATTCCCACTTGTTGTTTTAACATTGATATTACTTTTAAATTGAAGAAAATCAAGTTCTACCTTGCCGCTGCTTCCATTTACTCGAATGTTATGAGCTTGCAAATTTTCCCCCAATACGTCACCTGAAGAGCCATCAAGTATGATTTCTCCTGTAAATTCAATAGGAATACGAACTTCCAATTGAGGTTTTTTACCGATCTTAAATAATCGGATTAGATCCTTTTTCTGTTGAATGGTTACTTTATGTTTTTCCTTATCTATTGCTATACTCGGACCATTATCATGTAATAACATAGAAACCTCCAAATGATCTATATCTGCTGAAACTATGTTGACATTTGTACTCCCATAATCAATTAGTATGGTATCAATATCCTTAAGAGAAGCTATTTGAAGGTCTTCTCTTTCATTTTCTCCCATACAGGCACTTAAGAAAATGACTGCAGGAATAACAAGTATGATCAAACAGGTTTTCCTCATTACACATCACTCCTTTTATTGGATATCATGATAAAGCGTTACGCGACGTCAATTACAAGGCATATGTAGAAAATTAATAAATAATTAAATAAGACTTGAAAGTTACGCGACGTCATTTTATATACTGTTTTTAGTAACGACTAAGCTGCATTCTTTCGTGAATGGAGATTTAAAAAGATGTGGAGGTTTTTTGATGAAGAAGAAAGATATAATTATTTATGGCTGTGTAATCATAGGTGCAGGAATTGGGCTGATTATTGATCATCCCTTTCCAGCTGTATTAGTAGGACTAGGCGCAGGCTATCTGCTTCAAAGTTTTTTTTCTAAAGAAAAATAAGATATAGAATGATTAAATTGTATAAAGTATTAATCCGTTGAACATTTTTAAAACAAAGTAGAGGGGGATACTCGTTGATTCACATTAATAAAGTTAGAGATCTGACAGGTGTTACAGTGAGAACACTCCGTTACTACGATGAAATTGGTTTATTAAAACCAGCATCCAAAACAGAAGGCGGTCATCGTTTATATACAAATGAAGAAGTAAAAAAACTGCAGCAGGTTCAATTTTTAAAAAAAGTTGGATTTACATTAGATGAAATTAAGAATATGCTTGCTTCCCCCGATTGGGATTGGTCGAAAAGCTTAAAGAGACAATTGTCTTATGTTATAAATGAACAGGAAAATTTAAAGAAAACAGAACGTGCATTAAGAGAAATGATCCATGGAATTGCAATAGAAGGGGACGATGAATGGATAGCCATTCATAAAATCATGCGACTTTCTAATAATGATAAGGAAAATCAGAAATCTTTTCGCGAATCTATATTTAAAGGAAAAGACAAGGAATTATTGGATAAGGTTCCTAGTATGACTAGTGAAAGCTCTGAAGTATTAGAATGGATTGCGCTATTAGGACAGTTAAAACGCAACATGAAGAATGGTCCGGAAGCATCTAATGTTCAAAACATCATTAGAAGAATGGATGAAAAGCGTTTAGAGGAATTTGATGGAGAGGATGAATTTTTAGATAAGCTTTGGAAGGTAAGGATGTCTTCAGAGCAATCAGAGAAACTGGGATTATACCCGATCGGTGAAGATGTTCTTGAGTTTATGAATCAGGCATATGCCATTTATTTAAAGAGAGGTAAAGCTCAAAGGGAATAAGGAGGATAAATAGGTGAATGCAGAACTGCTTGTTCTCATAGGGGGATTAGCTCTATTAGATACGTTAAGTCCATCAACATTGGGGGTAACTGTATATTTGCTTTTAACGGATAAATGGAAGTTGAAACAGCGTTTATTCATTTATTTATTAACGGTAGCGGGATTTTATTTTACTGTTGGTGTCCTTCTTATGCTAGGCTTGGACTATTTGTTTGATACATTTTCTGGCATCATTCAAAATCGTATCGTGAGCTGGACGGTCTTCATTATTGGAGCGATATTATTCATTGTCAGTTTTTATATACCAGCGAAGAAAAATTCAGAACTGCCTGCACCTAAGTCTAGAAGCATTCTATCAATGGTTGCATTAGGCATCACTACTTCAATAATAGAAGTAGGAACTGCATTTCCTTATTTTGCAGCTATCGGAATCATGACTACTTCAAGTCTTTCATGGGTGGAATGGTCTGCCATTTTAGTCGGATACAATTTCATCATGGTTTTGCCCCCATTAATATTGTTTATTCTCTATCTTATGATAGGTAAGAAAATGCAAAAGCCTCTCGAGAAGATAAGGCTGAAAATTGCGGAGCACTCTGGATCGGCGCTTTCATGGATCGTTTGTATCGTCGGGATCATCTTAATTTTCAATAGCCTGGATTATTTGTAGGCTGCACGACGTGTAATAGATATATTGGATTATCAACCCCCTTACATAGTTGATGGATATAGCATACAAATTAAAAAAATAGTTCCACTTGATGGTGCGATTGCTGATTAAAGAGCAATCGCTTTTTTATTACCTGGCAGCCAAGCAAAAAGAAATACGAAAAAATGATTGTTATTTATTATCAATATTGATAATATTATATAAAGTGATAATAAAGGAGACGAGCGTTTATGAATAAGGTAGAAATCATCATGCATCCAGTACGTTTCAAAATTATCCAAGTGTTCCTTGATGGATTGAGTAAAACAGCAAAAAAGGTCGCAACAGAATTGAAGGATGTTTCTCAAGCTTCTTTATATAGGCAATTGGATGCACTAGTTAAAGCAGGGGTTTTAATCATAACGGAAGAAAATCAAATTCGCGGTGCAATTGAAAAGGTTTATTCATTAAATGTACCTTCAGTAAACATGACAAATGATGATGTAAAAGAACTGACTAAAGAAGAACATTTGCAGTATTTTCTATTCTTTACTGCACAAATAACTTCTGATTTTGAGACATACCTTGATATTGGCGATATTGATTTTCTTCGAGATGGGGTTGGCTATAGACAAGTTGCCTTACATCTCTCAGATACAGAGTTCCTTGATTATGCAAAAGATTTAAGAAAGGTGTATGAAAAATATACGCAAAATACTCCTTCATCAGAAAGAACAAAGAGGATTATTTCAACGATTACTATGCCTAAAAAGGAAGGGAAGGCAAAACATGAATAAGAGCAATGAAGTAATTATCCAAGCGACTTATCCGCTAAGTGGAACATTAACAATTCCTGACGAATCCAACTCTACATTCCCAGCCATTTTAATCATTACTGGTTCAGGTAAGGGAGATCGAAATGGGAATCTAAAGAAAATGAAGATGAATATCTACAAAGATCTAGCAGATTTTTTAACATTAAGAGGATTTGTGACTTTGCGTTATGATAAAAGAGGAACTTCTCAAAGTGGAGGGAACTTTCTTGAAACAGGGCTAGCAGATTTAATTGACGACGCTGTAGAGTGTATTAAATTCTTACAATCTCACCCGAAAGTAGATAATAATAGAATCCTTATCTTAGGCCATAGTGAGGGAGCACTCATTGCGCCTGCTGTCTTTAATAAAATCCCTGTTTCCGGCCTTGTTTTACTTGCTGGTGCAGCTGAACCGTCCAAAGATTTGCTTCCTAGGCAAAATGAACTGGCATACGCTGAATTAAATCGGAAAAACGGGATAAAAGGCTGGCTTATTCGAACATTAAAAGTAACAGAAAAAGCAAGAAAGCAAAACAGCAAAATCCTTACGAAAATTATACATTCTGATAAGGCAGTAATGAGACTGCAGGGTGTTAAACTGAATGCAAAATGGTTACGGGAGATTTATGCTTATAATGTCTGTGATTATTTAAAAGAAGTGACGTGTCCAGTTTTGGCAATAACTGGTGAAAAAGATATTCAAGTACCTCCAGAACATGCTAAATTGATGGCTGAAATGGTTAAAGGTGAAGCTGAGTGGCATATCATACCTGATATGAATCATATTTTCCGCAAGTATGAAGGGCAGCACACGATGCTTGGGTTATTGAAAGAATATAAATCACAGCTAAATCAGCCAATGGATAAAGAATTATTAGATGTGTTGGGCACATGGCTGCAAAGAAATACCAATTAAATGAAGTGACACTTTTAAAGCAATAAAAAGGAGCCTATACAGGCTCTTAATTGTTTAGGTCATAAAGTCCAGGTGCATGTTCATTTGGCATATCCGGCATTTCTGGTACAGGATATCCTTTTGGCGGTTCAGTGACCATAAGCTCTCCGCCATTCCTGCTTGGTGTATTACCTGAGAAAATCTCTCCGATTAAAGTATTGTCCAATCTAAAATTGAATTGAGCATTGTGGAAGCCCATTTCGACATACTTTCGACATTCAGGGTATTTATTCAAATCATAGTTAGGGATTGGAAAAAGTTTCCCCCAATCTACCCCTAACGTTTCAAGAGCCTTTGCGAATGCATTTTGGTGAGCATTGTCTCTCACTATTAAAAATGCTATTGTTTCTCGCAGGGTTTTGTTGCTGCTCATTTCATATATTCTAGATTTTTGGAGTACACCAGTTGATTCTAAGACGACATTATTAAGTAAATTAGCTGCTAAATTGCCATGGTCATAGACCCAAGAGCCATTCCAAGGATTCCCGCCAGCGTCAACCGGAAGGGATGCTTTAGCACCCATGATGTAATGATGAGGATTTGCACCATTTTCTATCACACCATTTAAAGGGGCACCGTCAGCAGCTTGATTACCTGGCATCTCCCCGCCAGACTCATTTAAGAGTTGATTAATTGTTGTCTGGACAAGTTCTACATGACTTAGTTCTTCTATGAATACCCCTCTAATAAGGTCGCGATATTTCTTTTCTTTCCCTCTAAAATTGGCACTTTGGAAAGAGAACTGCATCAATGTTCGCATCTCACCAAATTGCCCTCCGAGAGCTTCCTGAAGAACTTTAGCTGCATGTGGATCTGGTTTATCTGGAACGATCATATTGATTAGATCTTCTCTATAAAAATACATAGTAACTTCCTCCAATTACTTTTGAAATTGTTTATTGTCCAACACTACAATCTGGTCTTCTGTTGAAATAAGTGCTGCTTGCTTAGTAGTTTCGACCAATTCATAAATATTATTTAAGCATTTTTTTGCCCCTTGAACTAATAAGGGTACGCCAATGGCATCCATTCCTAATCCTCGGGAGAAAAAACCACCAAAAGACATGATAGTAGGCACTGTTGGCGAGGTGTTTGAAAAAACCAATCGCTCTTTGATATTAAAATGTTCAAAAAACATGAGTCCTAGGCTTTCAAGCGAAGGGACCACAAGTTTTTGAGATTTTCTGCCTATCGTATATACAAGATGTCCGTCTTGATCTTTGCCATGAAATATTAATTTTCCAAAATCTTTCTTTGTCAATTTATTGAAATAAGGGACAGCCAGGATTTCTTCTTTAGTTAAGGGGAAGGATGATGGACTAATAATTTTCAAATGAAGTGCAGCGGCTAAAGAAGTAGTATGAGTACCACCGTAATCATTATAAATAAATATCATGCTATCAGCCTTTCTAAAGTTACTTTGTTAATAGCATGACCAATTTTAAAGTGAAACATGACTATAATGTGTTTCTTATGTTGGATCATAGAATATTATTATTTATGTAAGTACGATAATTTATTTTTATATATGGAGAAATAACGATTAGAGCCTTGAATTGAACGTTTTGCTTTTCGCTACTTTGTTTGATAGAAGAAACAATAAAATATATATCGGGAAAGAGTAAAGGCTACTCCAATGAATAGGCTTATATAAATCCAAGGCAATCGCTAATGGTTCACCTACAAATGCTGCTAATCCTGCATAAATGAATCCTTTTAATAAGGGGGACCGTTGGGGCATAATTTCTATCATAAACATGATAGAAACTGGTAATAAAGTAAGATCCCATGGCAAATATCCCGTAATGAAAGGAAACATGATATACGGATAAATCCACAGACCAAATTGTAATCCAACAGAATCAAGTGTTAAAGTAATGATCGCCATAAAAAAACCTGCTCGAATTAGATCACCAGTATATTTGGGGTTGTGTAATTTCCACCATAAAATCCAAGGCAGCGTGCTTAAAATAAATGCTAACCACCATCTTGGTGTGAAAAGTATCATTTGCTGCCATGTCTCTATAAATGAATGATGAGCGTGATTATAGTTTGAATATATTTTTAGAATATCTATATGTATTTCAGAAGTTTTCATAGACACCCCAACCATACTAAATTCTAGTTTCCGAGCAAAGACCTGAATCTTGTGTGTAGTCAAATATGTGGAGGATTGGTCTTGCTCGGTATTGATACAATGCCCACTTTACTTGAGGTATATGCGTTTTCCATGTGAAATAAGGATGAGGGAACGATAATATATAAGAATGTTTACAGGTGCTAAATTTAGATCCGTTAGATAGTGATGGCAAACCAGTTAAGGCAGTAACAGTGAGATTAGAAAAAGATGTGTTAATAAGTTGTTCTCTTTTCTAAATTGAATTTTCGTTCAGGAACGGATAGCTAGAGGATAGGTGAAAGGAGGAGAGTAGGAAATAGACTTTATAGTATGTTTCCTTTAAAAAAAGGGCACCAGTAAGTGCCCGCAAATAAATATGGTTAATTACATTTGTAGTCAGTATATGGTTTTATCTCATTTATCATTTCGCCAACAGAAGTAAAAGAATATTTTTCCATTGAAAATATTTTTTCATTACTATCGCCTCCTAATAAGGAGTATAGAATACGACGCTACGTGAGTTTCAACAAAAAATATAATTTTACAAAAGAATTATGTATTTTCATTAAAAAGAACCCGAATTGGGTTATTGTCTTGATGTTACCCAGTCCAGAGGTCCTTTCCTCATGGTATTTAATTCATTCCTGAAATAGGCACATCAAACAATTTCCAAAAACTAATAATGATAATTACAGAAAGAACGATTGCAATTCTAGGGTACCTATAATGAATCAATAATATTAAAAAGATAATTACATCAAAACATAATGACCAGAGTAAATTCCAGTCATAACTATGTGAAAAATGGCCAAAAATCAGAAGGTTTACCACTTCCTTTGAAAAATATATAAAAACCCATAAAGAAATATATAAAATTTTCTTGAGGAGTGATTTACCTTCGGGAAAGTTACCTAGGTACATGACCACAGTGCTTGGATAAAGAATTAACATAGCAAACAAATTAATAAATGTATGGTTAGGCAGCCAGCGTTTATCAAAGGAAGGAACGTATTCCCATAATAAATAATGGTTAAGTAAGAAGTTATATAAAAGGTCACCAATAATGAAAAAAAGGATAGTCGAATAATATTTTCTCCAATTTTTCCAGTCTCCCCAAAAAAGGGATGCAATTAAAAAAAATATTCCAATAATAGAATGCATTTTAACCATCCTTCATTTAGTCATAGTGTTATCTTGCACAAGTATACAAGTAATAATGTTAAATATTGTAAAAAAATAAGCAACAAATTTAGTATTAAGTAATTAGGAGGGAAAAGGATGGCAAATACATAGGGAATGAAATTAAACTTGCAGTATTAAAAAATGAGGATATTCAATAGGTGCCTGCACGATAAAGAGCAAATTTGCATGAAGTATACGAAATACTCGTAAAAAATAGGCTAACAGAAGGAAAAATAGGGGATCCAAAATATTTTGTCAATAATTAGCTAGTAGTCATAATTTGCATTTGGTTTATTGAATTTTCGAATAAATAAGAAGCGCTAAGAAAGTTAGCGCTCCTAAGTATCAAGGTTCACAAACCTGATTATTATTGCCCCAAGTACATCCACATGCAGCAGATGCATCAGAAGCAAAAGCAGTAGAAGAAGTCAATATTCCTAATGCGATAGCAAATAATTTCTTTTTTATATGAAACAAAAAAGTAATTATGTATAAAAAAGGAGCCATTATGGCTCAGAAGCAAACTGTATGGCAAAAGAATTGTTTGTACAAGTTTATTGTATGTAGCATTTTGAATAATGACTGGGAAAAGTAATAATTGCAATTTAATAAATTTTGCAGGCACTACTACATCTATTGCCTGCAAAGAGGGAGTTAAGAATAAGTATCAAACTGGAGCTAGGGGTGTGATACAAAGTATTCAAATTTTTTAGATCGGTACAAGGTGAATAAAAAATGTGCTTGTTCAATAACTACATTAAGCAGCGAGTTGTGCGCCCATAAGGGCAGCTAAAAATTCACTGTTTGGCAACAGTGTAGGTTAAAATTCACAGTTTAAAACCTATCATCACCCACCTTATCCGAAAAGGAAACTGGACGGGGAGTGTAGCATGGTGTGGAAAGCCGTAAGTTGACTAGTGTCTAAGTCACGACTGAATGGCTAGATGAAAATTGTAAACAAGGAAGAAAGCTAAACTGCTTGAACGATAGTCTAAGAGCGATGATGCTTGCGTGTAGCGAAAGGATACTGAAACGCTATATGGGTAAAGGCGAAATAATGAAACTCGGTATGGAGCCAAGTGAATTTTATCCACTCAACTGCCATAAGCAGAAACAGACGAAAGTCGCTTCCGACATTACAAAAGCTATGTTTTTATCTGTCTAAATGGGGATTACCTAAGTTGGAAAGCCTTTTGAGGCTATGATAGTTGTATCTGAATATCCAATAGGGTAACGGAGTTTCCGTATTAGTCCGAGATAGGGAAAGCCTATTACATGGCAAAGGGAAACAGCTTGTCTAGTTTAATACAACAAAGGTTAATGCGTGAGGCATTATAAAAATCTTTAATAAGTATTAAACACTTCAAATTGATAGACAAGTGGAGAGCCGTATACATTGAGAGGTGTACGTACGGTTCGGAGGAGAGCGTTTGGAAACCTATCATAGTAATATGACAAGGCGCTGGGCGCTTATCCTACTCAATCAAGATATTTAAGGACACCGTCATAATAAAGATCAAGACCAATTAGTAACCACCAAAATATAAAACCAAGTATGAGTAGTAAGTATTTTTTCATGATATTAGAATATCGTAATCAAATTCAATTTATACATAATACCAAAAAAATAAGAACGAACTCGATAAAAGGTTGTTTTCTATGTTTCTATTTATAGCTTGTATTTCTAAATGTCTGTCATTATGCGTTTTGGTACTCGTGATTATTTGATGAATATATGGGATGAATGGTTTTTTGGTGAAGTATTAAATAAAGAGAATGAAAGTGTAGTTATTGCTAGTATCGTGGCTGTTGGTTTTGGCAAGGAGGAAATCCATTAATATCTTGAATCATATGAAAATCGTATTGTTTTAAAGCGAATTGAGACTGATACAAATATTCGATTACGAGTAGTTTTCCTTGTGAAGTACCACAGAGTACTCCAGAAGTTCCTTGACCATTAGACAACGAAATTCCAATAGACTGGCCAAGTAAATATCTAATTTTATTTTGCCAAGGCATAGTTATCACTCCTTCAAATCGTATTATGAACAGAGAAGGATTCGGTGCATGACTGAGTTTTAGAAATGCCGAGAAAGGATTATTGAGTTTCATAGGAAGGTGATGACATGAAGCAATTAAATCTACCGTCCGTTATTTGGAAATCGCAGGAGCAAGACTCGTTGGTTTGTTTGTATGAAGAATGAAACACGAAAAGCAGTGTGTTGCGAGCAAGGACCTAATCTTGTTAGCTGTGGTTTCTTGAGGATTGGACTTGCTTGGTATTAACTACCCTTCCATTTAAATATAGAAATATACATTTGGTGTGGACTGGTAAAAAAAATAAAAAGCTAGAATTAATATTTTTTAAGTTATCGTTTCTGGATGTGTTAATCTCCTTTGAATTCTGAAGTAATCATTTTTTCTGAATATTTTAATTTCACCTGTAATATTTATCGGATTTACATTAAAATTATTTGCTCCTTTGGTGAATTGAAGTAGTTTGAAACTCGCATATATATTTTTTATCTTTTCACAAATAATAGAGAAGGTAAAAATGATCTTTGCATGTTTTCAGTTGCCTTCTCGGTGTATTTTTGAAATCCGTAATTCAATAGAGCAAGGGAGGCATGCGCAAAAGTAATGACGACTATATTTCTAAAACTGCAAAAAAAAACCTTTTAGGGATTAGAGAAAGATAAAATTAGAAAAAGAACCTACTAAGGTTCCTTTTGAAAAAATTTCCTTTTCGTTAATACCAAGTATCTTTAGCTTTTTATTTCAAGGTTATTTAATTCTCTTTCAATTAGAGATACTGAAATTTCGAATGCTTCGATGCGTCTTGTAGCTAAGGTAATTTGAGATTTATATTTATTTGGATTTTCTTTAGCTTCAAAGGTTTTTACTGTTTCTCTTAGTTTGTGTAAAGTTGAATCAATTTGACGTTTTGCTTCAATTAATTGAGATACATTAAATTCCATGTGGACATCCCAGCCTTTTATTAATTAATGATTTTTAAATTCAGTAATTCGTCTATCAGAATTGCTTGATAGTTGATTACATGAATATTTTACTTTTTAAGTTAACAGGTATCAATAGTTGATAAGGAAACAGTAGGGTAGCTTAGTTTAATTACTCGTACATTGCGCTAATTAAAAAAGCTCATCCAAGGCTGATGAGCTAAAAATAAGATTATATAACTTTTCTTAAAAGATTTGGAATAAAAAATAATGGATAGATCAGTAAGAACAAATTAGGGATCCACCAAGTAATATCAAAATCACTACTGAAAGCCCAAAAAGAAATTGCTTGAAGTCCAGCACAGAATGTAAGGACTAGTGATATTAGTGCCATTTTGCTCCAATTATTATTCCCTTTTTTATATAAATATAAGCTTGTTAGACCAGTAATTGATACTAGTATATCTAAAGGGAAAAATGACCAATTCCAGGCGACTAGAATAGGATTATTGTAGTCGTTAAATAAATACTCGTTTGGAATTAATTCAAGAAATGTAACTAACCAATAGATAATAAAGCCAATATCAGTTATTAAAAATAGTATTTTTAAAGTTTTCATCGTAATCTCCCTAGAATTATTTTCAATGAAATATACGAATAAAAACAGTGAAAGTTTCAATGGAAACACAGTAAGCACTAAATGTCTATCCCTGACTTAAGAATTAAATGCAATTTTAGTAATGTATTTACGATAAAAAATGTGACATAAAAGAAAATTATTGATTTTTCATTTTGTTAATTATGTCTATCGCTCTCTGTAGATCCGTTTCAGAAGAAGTTATAAGATCAATAACATAACTTTTGCTAGAAAATTTCCGCATTTCGAAGAAGATTTTAGGCTTTTTATACTTGAAGATTGTACCTAACTCAATGATTGGAACATAGTCAAAACTTTGATTAGCTAAAGGTAAATCTTTAAAAAAGGAATAAAATTCATATGTATTCTTTTTTTCATCTGGATATTTTTGTAACATTTTTTCAAAATGCTCAATTGGATCAACTAGTTTTTTCATAACAAACTCCTTGCCTTTAAACATTAGGACATTTGTATTATAACATAAAAAAACTTGGGTAAATATCACTAAAAATATCGAATAAAAGTATGAGGGTAATGAAAATGTGATAAGAACTTACGAGTTGTTCACAGTACGAAATTTAAGTGAACTTAATGATAGGAGTGTTAATTCATTTTGAAAAGGCTGACTTTGCTTGGAAGTGTATGAGGAAAGAAGAAGTCAGCCAAAGGTAGGTGTTATTGAGCGCCTTCACACCATCTTGGTGGACCCATTAAAGAGCATCCTTGTGGCTCAATTGTTGCAGCTGATACAGAGGGTGAAACGGTTAAAATTAGGGCACTTATCAACCCAAGCCTTATAAGCATTTTTTTCATGTTTTATCACCTCACTTTACATGAATCTGAAAATATATTAACAGAAAAAGGAAGCTCGATAAATGGAATTTTGGTTATTATCAGAAAATAGTAATTTATTACTATTAGTTAATCAAATGTAGGTTCTTTATAAATGTAATAGGCGTCCAATCCTTATCATACTCACAAACATATTTTATAAGATGAAAAGTTTATGAGGTGATTTTCAATGGATAATAATAACCAACCTTTTCAGGGATGCTGTCCACTTAGTCCGGGTTCAAAACCGCCAAAGCTACCAAGATTAATCGGTCCTCCAGGTCCCCAAGGTCCACAGGGAATACCGGGACCACAGGGAATACCGGGTCCACAGGGTATACCAGGACCAGTGCCGCAATCTGCATTTAGAGCTGAGAATACTACTGGTCAACCAGTAGAAGGCAATACAAAACTTCTGTTTCCTGAACTGGTATTTGATTTAAATGCTGAATATAATGCAGGGACCTCTACATTTATTCCAAAGCAATCAGGGGTTTACTCTATTGTAGCAGGTGTAGTCGCAGATCCTAATAATTCTGATATAAGTCAAAGATTTACACTTGTTATATCCGTTAATGGATCTACTATAGAGAGAGTTGATAACTATCGGGCAGCTATGCCAGCTGTTAACTTTACGGGGACAACTGCTAGCACGATTGAACGGTTAGATGCTGGGGATGAGGTAGAGGTCTTTGCTAACTATTTCGGGGACTCTGGAATTATATCAAATTTAGCTAGAGTAAATTTCTTTGCTGCAGCAAGGTTTCCTTCTCCTTTATAATAAAAACTACTTCTTCAGCAGGTGCATTAATTAAATTAGGAAGCAAAAGATAGAAAAAGTTAAATAAAAGCCCTTAGAAATTCAAGGGCTTTTTATAGTATAGATTTTACAAATCAAATAACTTGTTCCATACACTTCGGTGAGGTTGGGGATTGTCTCTAGTATAAGTTTCTTTTTCATTATTTCTTCCATAGGAATTAATACGTATTCATCATTGTTTTGATTAAAGGGGGAGTTAAGATTTTCAGAGCAAATGCAGCATACCAATTATGTATAACACATCAGATTGTTCCGATAGTTTTATTTTAATTTTAAAGTGATATTTCATGAAGAAGTTATCAATCTATTTTACTACTGGAGTGGCAATGATAAGGAATATTAAGAAGTAAATAAAGAAAAGTACTAAACCAAAAATAATATTTTGGGTAGTAAAGTCGAAATTATCAAGTTTTACTTTTATGGCATATGAAAGTATGTAATTCCAAATCCCATTAAAAGAGAAAAAAGAATTGTATTATAGTATCTTATTTTTATCCTTTGTTCATCTGTTAAAAAAGTTTTCCCTAGATTACTTTTGGCACAGAATTACATCATATGTATAAATTCAAGAATAAAGATAAATCCAAGACTATCCAGAGTTAGCTTTGAAGCTGGATAATCCAATTACATTTTGCTTGCAGCATCATAACGAAATACACGGTAGAGTTTCAGAAAAACCAAAATGGAACGATGAAAAATGGTAATACTTCCTTGGTCAAAAAAATTGATTTTTTTCAAATTCTATTTAGACCGCAGGGGCCTCGAAATTCCAGATTTATAAGCTTTTTTCATGTAAGGGGGGATATGATGGCGGTAAATGTCAAAAAACTTCAAGAACAGCTGCTAAGTCGGATTGATACAGATGATTTGGTGGAAGTGGAGAAAGTTACAAGATTCATTAGTTTAGTGAAATAAAATGTGCAGCTAGACAAAAAATATTTGTCGAGATGAAGCAACGGTGATTAAAGAAAACGGATCAGAGAAGGTTCAATTAAAAATATCAGCAAAATTTTATCAAAGAAAATAGCCATCTTACTCGCTTGGAAAGCCTATAATTGTCCACTCAATTTTTGATAGTATAAAAATCCGCCATTTTCACTATCTAGTACACTTTTCTAAATCTTGAAGGATAAAGGATATTTTCTTTAATCCATTCACTCTTCTTTTTAATTCGTACTTCAAGATCTTTCTTGGTCCAATAAACGCTAGTGAGGTTCCAGTTGTTTTAATTGTTCATATTCAACTTTTTCAATGAGTGTTTTTGCATATTTATCTCCTCAAGTTAAGTAGAGAAAAAAGAGACCCATGAGGTCTCTTCGTTTTCGGCAGATTTTCGGCGAACCAATTTTTAAAAATAAAATGTACTGCCATAAATCCTTTAGTATCAAGCGTCCCAGATAGGAATCGAACCTACGACCTACAGCTTAGGAGGCTCTTCGGTATGTCATCGATATGTCAACGCATTGTCATTACGGCGATTGTCGTATATTTATGTCCGACAGTGTCAACGTATGTCCAACGGTGTAAATTATTTGTTCTTACATACGCAATTATTGCGAATTTTTCCCGATATGTCAAGAAGTCGCCTTTGCGGGCGATTTTTTTTTTGCGGAAAAGTGCGCGACATTAATTTTCGCTGCGTATTATAAGTGAGGGCGGAAAAGTTTCGTGTAAAATTGCGCGATTCCTTCTCGTCATTCCTATTATATTGTGAAGGCGAAAAAAGTTTTGCGAATTAATGCTCGAAATTAGTGCGCCTTGTATTAGATATAATAAGCGGTGAAAAAATTTGCGAAAAAGTGCGCGAAGGTAATTTCGATTGGCGTCCTAATAAATATAAGCGAAATTATTTTCGCGAAAGGGTGAGCGAATATCTTATGTGAAGGCGGAGAAAATGACCCACTCGATCAACTTCGAACGATTATTAAAGTATGAGGCGTTTTTATTTACCGAGTAATCTACACCAACGCATATATAACTTACGCAATTAAATCTAAATTTAGTAAGGAGGAAAAGCGAATGAATCAGATTACGAAAGTTTTTGAAAGTAGCGAGGTGCGAATCGTAGAAATCAAAGGAAATCCGTGGTTTGTTGCGAAAGATGTTTCTAATATATTGGGATTTCGTGATCCTTACGCAGCAACTAGAGGCTTAGATGAGGATGATAAACTGCTACACACTTTATGTGTAGGAGGTCAAAACCGTGAAACTACTATTATAAACGAATCCGGACTGTATAGTTTAGTTTTAAAGAGTAACAAGCCCGAAGCAAAAGTATTCAAGCGTTGGGTTACGAACGAAGTCCTCCCGTCCATCAGAAAAACAGGCGGATATGTTGCGAATGACGAGTTATTCATTCAAACGTACTTGCCGTTCGCGGACGACTCAACAAAGCTGATGTTTAGCGCCACACTCGAAACTGTGCGTAAACAAAACGAAGTTATAGCAGTTATGCGTCCGAAAGCCGAGCAGCACGATAGGTTCATATCCGGCGAGAATTACCAAACGCTCGAACAAGCAGGTAAATCAGTTGGATTAGGGCGTAACAAATTATCCGCGTTACTGAAAGCAATCGAAGTATTTACGCAAAAAGGAGCATCACCAGTTCCGTATCAACAGTATATTAATAGCGGATATTTCGTGGTCAAACAGACGCCCTCGAACTACGGTGATTTTAACAACGTACAGACTTACGTTACTGCTAAAGGCGTTTCGTATATTGATAGCTTATTAGATAAATACGGAGGCACTCGTAAACTAAACGCGATGAAACTTTCAGAAATCCGTAGAATCCAACGTAAGTAAAAGGAGGTCACGCGCAACTATGACGCAATCTAACGCATATATCCGCACAGGCAACACACGCACCGGCTTCTCGCTAATGTTCCACGAACTATTCGACTTGTACCATCCGTACATTGGCGATAAGGCAACGCTGTACTATCTGTACTTGTTGCGCTACCGGAACAACGACGTCACAAGTTTCGACCAAGGCAAGGCGTGGAACGGGCGCAGCAAGGTGACGGAAAAGTTTCAGCTTTCGTTTTCGACGCTGCCCATTCTCGACGAAATTCTCGAAGCGAGCGGACTGGTAACAATCGAACGCAAGCCGAGCGGTCGCGGCAAGGACAAGATTTATTACATCGTTCACGACCCGTTAGAGCGCGCGCAATTTCGCGAACATGAGACGCAGATAGCGGAGGAATTACGACAGGTCGTCGTTAGGCAGGGCGGCTCGATCGGCAAGTTACTCGGCAAGGAGAAAGGCGTTAATCTATCGGTGTGTTGATATGCTCTACGTTGGCGGAGATTTAACTCTACGCTAGCGTTAATGAAAAAGAATTATTTAAAAAGAATCTTTTAAAAAGAATAAATACATTGCGCCAATAGAAAAAGCACCTATTGTCGCTACGATATTAAATTTAAAAGATAACGCGAAAAAGGATGGTGCGATATGTATAAATTAATGAACGCTGTTGTGCAAAATAAGCTACACCCTAATACATTTGAAATACCCACTAAATCTGATATCGCGAAGATAAAAATAGACACTTATGTAAAACTATGTTTTGAAGAAGTAGGAAAGCAGTCTGAAAGAATGTGGGTGTTAGTAACATTTGCAGATGGGGAAAATTTTAACGGCGTTTTGCACAATCAGCCAGTAGGGCTACGCAGTGTAAAACATGGTGACGTTGTGAAGTTTAAACATTACAACATACTTTCGGCACCTTATTAGAAAGGGGAATCGTTAATATGACGAAAAAGGTAACGCTACCTCGCGAAGTCGCGGAGGCAATCGAAATGTATTTAGGGGAGTTCGGTAAAAAGACGTTGCTATACACGTTCTGTAATCCGAAAACATTTGGCTGGACGCCGAAATACAGCGCATTCCATAAGTTAGATTTAGACACGTTAATGTCCGCACTTGTCAACGGCTACGAAATCGAAAAGTCGCCCGAAGAAAAGGTGCGAGAATATTTGAACGAGACGGAGCGGTGTCGCGTGAATGCAGATACGTCTTCGCACTACCAGTTTTTTAGAGGTCGAACAGAGGGCGTCATAGTAACGCTTAACCTACTTGGCATCCAAATCGAAGGCATAAATGCGTAAGCTCAACGCATGATTTTTCCGGCAAATTAGACGCTTTAAGCACGAACTAATACGAAAGGTAGGAGAAGTTAAATGTCGCTAAATATCACGGTAAATTCCACGTATAAACTAACGTCAGACCCGATGCAAGTCATTGTTAATCGCAAGCACATCGTAGACCCAACGAAGTCACCGAATTGGGAACGCATGAAAGCGGAGGGCAAGTCCGGCGAGCCTCGTATAGAATGGCGCGAGGTTGCGTATTGCCGAACGGTCGAGCAAGCGTTGAATTGGATTGCGGAACAGACACAGCGCGATAGCAATGCGGAGTCGATAGCGGAATTGCTAGGCGAAATACAAGCGATTCGGCGCGAAATTAACGCGATAACAGCGAAGTAATAGAAATACCCTCGGCGGAGGTAAAACGCCGGAAATCAAGCGAAAACTAAGCGAAGCTGGGAGGCGGAACAGATGAACGTAAGAGTGCCTTTAGAAGTAATCGAAGAAGGGCTGACTGACGAGTATGTTCAAATAGAGACTTCGGCACAGAAAGCACACTCCGAAAAGTACGATGCGGAGTCGAAGTACAATCGGATAATTGGCGATATTCATGTGGCAATAACTACGCAAGACAATCGTCGAAGGGAGTGCGTAGACACGTATTACCTTGGTGATAGCGTATGGACTCGTACGTTAGTCATCGAAGAATTGGTACGGGAACTTACTGAGGCCGCGGGTAATGTAGTTGAAGCGCGAAAAACGTACGAAATCGCGTCAGCAGAACGTGAAAAATTCAGCATACGGATGGGGTGGTCGTAATGAAACGATTAACAAACGAACAACTAAACGCAATACGCGAACGAGCGAAAAGGTCGACGCCGGGTCCGTGGTTATGGGAGAAGCTTACCGACGTAGAGGACGAATGGGATACGGAAATGCCCATGTTAGTGACCACGGAGGGTTCAGCCATAATGGATTTTGGCGATTGCGAAACGTATTATCCTACGGAGGGAACGCCCCCAAACCCTAACGACGCAGAATTTATTTCATCAGCTCGCGAAGATGTGCCAATGTTATTAGCGGAGATTGAGCGGTTAGAGAGACAACTTTCGCAAGCGAACGGTCTACTTTCGGAGGCGCACGACTTGCTCGACGACGTTCACTGTTACGAAACGGAAACGTACGAAGCGATCAGTCGGTATTTCAACGGAGGTGATGGCGAATGATTAACGTAGAAAAGCTTCGAGCCAAATGGCGGACAATCGACGAGGACACTAAGCGCGCGATGAGAACTGGCGAAGAATTTTACCGGTGGACAGTGACGCCCGATATGCCTAACGATGTGTATGCGTTGATTGCGGAGATTGAATATATGAACGGAGTTGTTGGCGCGCTTAAATCATCGCTCGAATTGATCTACGATCGGGTAGAAGGGCAAGCGGCTGAACTAGCGAGGGAGGCGATAGAATATGCCGAAGAAAGTCGCAGCTAAGGACTGGCGCAATCGCGAGCAAGCCGACTGGACTATCGCCACATTTCAGCAGTATCTCAAGGATGCGCACGAGGAACGCTATGGCATCGCCTACACAACGCGATCATACGGCTTAGAAGGGCGCTGGCTCAAAACGCTAATCGCCGAGCATGGCGCCGAGGTTGTGCGAAAGTTTATCGATGCATGTTTCGCGGAGTATCGCCCAACGCCGCAATACCCCGGCTTAAATTTCGCGTTCATGTTTACGTATCAGCGCGGGCGAGTGTTGCCGAGAGTGTTAGCGGAACAGGCGCGAAAGACAAAAGCGCAGGCAACAGCGGCGCCAATTACGGAAGAAGAAATCGGATGGTTGTAGGCGAAAATTATAAACGGGGAGGAATCGGAATTATGACGAAATTTAAAACGGTAAAACGCAAAGCAAACGTAGGGGAGCGTATTTTGATTACTAAGGTTTCGCCAAGTGAGAGTGGTCGATACAAAACCGGAGATATCGGCGTCGTCCAAAGTTCCGCCAGTAACGTGATTGCAATAATAAACGGGAAACCGGACGTATTAATATTTGACTACGAATATGAAGTTATAGTCGAAAACAAAACGGAGGCGAGCGAAGTGTACACAATCGAAGCACGTTACGAAAAGGCAGTCGAGCAAGCGCGGGAGGCAATCGAGGAGCTAAGACTCGCGTCATTAGCGAAAGGATACGAGGATGCTAGACGAGATTTGACAGCGGTCACTCCAGTCGGACACCTAGCCGTCCGCACTCCGCAGGAAATTCGCGACGTGCTTACGCGTGAGCGCATTATTGAACAGGCAAAGCGCGACGTGGCGAAACTGGAAGGCTTAATGATTTCCCCGAAAGTAGGAGACGAAGGTAATAATGCTTTTCGTAATTGGCGGACAGTGGTCAATTTCGTTGTAAACCGTGAGAAAAGGACGGTCGTCGCTTTAGTTTACTCTCGTGATCTTCAAGTGTTACTAGAACGCGGAATCGCCAAATGCGCCCCGACCGACTGCTTTAACGCCCATATCGGACGCGCAATCAGCCTTCGCCGAGCGCTGGGCCTCGAAGTGCCGAGCGAATATCTCAACGTGCCACAGCCGACGGAAGTGCGAGTAGGCGACGTTATCGAGCGTACAGGGTTATTTGAATGTAGTCGAGGGTTGCGGACTATCACCAAGATCGAAACTCGCAAAAATGGCGATAAGTTTTATAGAACGGCAGAGGGTCCCGGCGGTACTGACGAGGAGAATGTCGTAAGAATCATCGACGACACACGCGAAAATGAACCGAAGGCGGTGACGAAATAATGGGAATCGATTATTATTCTTGCGAAATATGTAACGAAGCATTTCCTGATGTTGTTCACTACGGACATTGCGGAAATTGCGAATCGACGCTTTGCGGTAGTTGTTTCGATGAAATGCGCGAGAAGAACGGAGAGCTTGGCGAAGGGCATCATCGGGCTAGTTGGTATGGAGAGGAAGCGCCGAACTGTTGCGACTTATGTGACGGAACAAAGCTTGATCTAGGCGAATTCGTAACCTTCCTAGTAGAGAAAATCGGCAAACCACGCGAGGAATTCGAGGCGGAATTTAAGGAACGGATGGTAATAGTCGAATGAACCTAGTAGAAGCAATCCGCGCATTAACCACCGGAGACACCGCAATTGTAAGCGTGATAGGCAGACGTTATACAATTGCGGAGCTTGCTCCGAAGATGATTGGCGAAAATGCTTGCGTTTATAACAACGTGGGTATGACGGAAGCTGAACGGAAAGGGGAGTGGCGAGTTGTATAATCCGTTAGAAATTTATACGAATAAATGCGATTTAGATTGGACGCAAGGCACGCTACGAGTTATTCAAGACGACGGGATAACCGTCATATTACTCGAAAAAGAGAACGGCAGTTTTCTCGTATTGAACGTGATTGATAAATACCGAAAGGAGTGACGCTATGTCAATCGAAGAACTTACGCTGCACGCCGAGGATTTTTTGCGAAAACATTACGATATGGAATTGGCGATTCCTATACGTAAAAATAGTCGATTAAAACGAACGTTGGGCTGTTTTATCACCGTAAAGCAACAGGCGGAGTGTATCGAAATAGCCGGCTATTTAATGGACTACGGCGCAACCGAAGTCGTACTCGATACGCTTTATCACGAACTAATTCATTACGCGTTATTTACGCAAGGAAAGCCGTATCAAGACGGTCGCGTTGAGTTCGAAAATGAGTTGCGAAAGCATGGCGTCAGTAGTACGAACACGCCCGTTAAGGTCGGGAAATATATCGAATATTACTGTACGAAGTGTGGAAAGGAATACGAGACGGAGCGCCAACGCGTATTTAAATATCCGCACCTTTACCGATCGCGATGCTGTAAAGCGCCTATAAACGTTGTGGACTTTCGAATTTATGACGGAACGGAGGCGGTATAATGCACGCTAAATCTTGTATTCTCGCGAATCAGTGTAAACTCGCAAACTCCGAATCTTGCAACGCACACTGTCCGCACTTCATCGCCCTCCACGGACTGAACGCTGTAAGTGGACGCGTGGCAACGGCTGGCGTGCCGAATGACTATCGGCTTGTGAACGCAAGCAATTCGCCCGTTCGTCAGAACCAAGCGGCAGTTTATCGCGCGGTTGACAAATATATCGCGACATTTGAGCGCCAGTTTGATACGGAAGGTGAGCGCGTGAAAAGCCTTTACCTTTTCAGCGAAAGCCCCGGAACGGGCAAGACAACGACAGCCAGCGCTTTGCTGAACGAATGGCTTATCGCACATTACATCGGTTCAAAAATACGCGGACTGCAACCGTTACAGCAGCCGGCTTACTTCCTCGATTGCAATAATTGGCAGACGGATTATAACAACTTCAATCGACCGAAAGTTCCTGACGCAATAGCTGAACCGGCAGCCAAGCGATATTATAACGCAATGGAACGAGCAAAAACTGCGCCATTAGCGATTATTGACGATATTGGTGTTCGAGATTGCACGGATAATTTTAGGGCGGATTTGCATTCGATTATCAACCGTCGCGTTACGAATAAGATGCCGACTATTTATACGAGCAATCTTCCGATTAAATACGTTGGCAAAGAGCCGAAAGTTGAAGCGTTCAAGCCTTACGACCTAGTTGACGTATTCAGCGAGGAAAGGCTTGCGGACAGGATTTTAGACATGTGCTTGACGCTGAGTTTCTCAGGCGAATCAAAAAGGGGGCTGAGGTAATGGGAGTTTCATATTATGCGTGTAAATGTTGTGGTGAAAGCCGGTACGAAGAATACGTAGGAAGCTGTACTACTTGCGGTAAAACGCTAGGCACATGTTGCGTGGTAAACGACGATATTGGGTCTGATTACGCATACGAATATGGGGTTATATACGACGGGTCAGAAGCGCAGAAGAATGAGTACGGAATTGAGGAAGATTGGGAGGAAAAAGGATGGGTAACGATCGGGGAAGTTATCGACGATACGTCAATCCAACCAAAGTATTGCCCATTCTGTACCGGAGAAGAAATTGCCCAAGAGGATATTCTCGCATATTTACTGAAACAAATCGGCAAGACACATACGGAAGTTGAAAGGGAGTACCGTGACTATATTAATAAACGGAAGGCGTCCGAATGAACTGGCTAAAACGGCTATTCAAACGGAAGGATGACGAAGTATATTTCGCAGACGGTCCGGCATACGAGCCTGGCGACCTAGTTATCGTATATGACCCGTACGTCCTCGACGGCATGGATGCGCACGAGGTTCGCGAGCCACGTTATGAAACCGTCAAGCAGAGCGCGTTTATTCCGAACCTCGGCGTTTTCGCGTATCAATTCGAGGGCGGTGACGGCGCGTGGTATAACGAAGCGTGGCTGTTTCCAGCGGTGTATTTGACGGAGAGAATTAGCGTAGTGTTTCCGTATGAGCCGACGCAAGCAGAGCAAATTGACGCCTTATTGGACGAGTATCGTGATTACAAGGCGTTGGCTGATACGTTTGGCGATGCGGAATATTGCGAGAGGTTGGCGGAGTTGCGGAGGCTTGGCGAAAAATAAAGTGATGCTGCGCTTTTGAAATAAAATGTGAAGTAAAGGGGATTGTCCAAATGTGTGATTGTTGGGTGTGTAATATGTCAGAGGAAGAACACAATAAAGGCATGATTGAGTACGAGTATCAAGAGTATCGCAAGAAAACTGATAATCCGTTAACAAAGGATGAATGGCTTCAAACGTTACCTAGTTAAGAAAATTGACTAATGATACGAAGGGGGAAATGATTATGGTGATATATGAAATTGAATATGAGATACCACCATTAAGGGCGATTTATCGTCATGGGGTTTATGCGGTTGATGAAGAAATTGCAATAAAAAAGTTTACGGCAAACAATCCGAAGGCAAAGATACGAAAAGTAAAAGTACGACAATAGTAATGAACATTTCGAAATTATTACGCAACAATGTCGATAAGTCTCTCTTTCTATTCCCATATCATTCCGTATACAATAACGAATATCAAAGGAGGTCGACGCATGCACTATCCGAATCTATTATTTTCGAAAATAGTCGACGAGAACAATCCGCAAGCACTCGCACGCTTCAACGTAACCGAAGGCGACATGCCCACGGATGGCGAGCGTCAAATCTATCGCTTTATCACCGACTACGCCGAGCGCAATCGAGGCCAGGCGCCAAGCTATGCGACACTCACAGCCGAATGCCCAGCGTTTGATTATCAGCCACAGGTCGGCGACAGCTACGAATTCCTAGCGCGCGAAATCAAAAAGCATTCGGCGCAAGTCCAGTTCGCGAAATATGTTAACGAAGAACTCGGCAAGAAATTCGAGACGGACGGTCACGCGGACATATTTTCGTTTCTTGACGGCTTGATTTCCGACATAAATTCGATTAAACTAAGAACAAGTGTTCTGAGTAAAATAGGAACAGACGTCAAACACGACGGCGACAAGTTTCTCGCGGAATACGAACGGCGCAAGGCTGGCGAGTCGTTCCGCATTTGGCAGTCGAAGTTTAGCGCGATCGGCGAGTATGTATCGTCGAATTTATACACGGTATACGGCGAGTCAGGTCGCGGAAAGTCCGTTATTACACTAGAGGATGCGATATATGCCGCCATGCAGGGCGCGAATGTTTTAATATGGGCGATGGAAATGGGCTGGTTTGAGTTACTCGTCCGTATTTACGTTAGCATTTCCGGCGATGAAGGCATAACACAAGCGAAAATTAACGGCATTAATCTTAACGCTGGCTTCGAAAGTCGCGACGTTCGGCTCGGCAAATTATCGGAGGAATTCGAGTCGGCGTTTAAACAGTTTATCGCAACTATGAACGAACGAATCGCCGGCAATATTACGGTGCGTGCAGTCGATGACGAAGATTTTTCGAACCGTAGTTTAAAGGCGCTTGAATCCGATATACTCGCGACAAAAGCGGATTTCGTGGTCGTCGACCCTTTCTACTATTTGCACTACGAGAAGAATACGTCAAAAACAACGGGCGGCGATGCGGCGAATACCTCGATGAAGTTGCGAGCATTGGCGGGGCGAACGTCGACTGTTATCGTTGCCATTACGCAGGCTGACGTAAAGAAGGGCGAATCGGACGATGAAGGAAACCGCGAATTAAAGTTGCCCGACCGTGACGACGTAAAGAAAACTACGCAATTAATGGAGGACGCGTATTTGCTGATCGGAGTCGATACGGACTACAAGCAGGGTCGCGGATTGGTCGGCGTAAATAAAGGGCGCGACGGTGGCGAAGGCGACAGCGTAGAAATACTGTATATTCCGCAAGTAGGCATCGTCAAGCAGCCGGAATCGGGCGCAGCAGTTGCGGGGCAGTTCGGATTTTAAGAAACTGCGAAAAACGGCGTGCGAATGAGTAAAATCCACAGTTGATCTAGACCGAACGTATAAAAAACGGCGGAATTTGACGTTTTACGAGAAATAGACAAGCGAAGTATACTACGAAATAAGGAGGCGCAAATGGCAACGATTCATATACGTAATCAACCGGTAGAAGTCGACGTCGAAGCGGAGCTGCGCGAATTCAACTGGACGCGCCCACGTTGGACAGGCGACAA
Organism: Cytobacillus solani; assembly: GCF_001420595.1. Taxonomy (GTDB): domain Bacteria; phylum Bacillota; class Bacilli; order Bacillales; family Cytobacillaceae; genus Cytobacillus; species Cytobacillus solani. The sequence continues at coordinate 1,584,835 of NZ_LJIX01000006.1, forward strand.
GTTACTCGCAGCAAGCCCGTTTCGCTACGATCAGACGCCGAGTTTCTTCGTCCGGCTCGAACCATACGGAGACTATCCGGCGGGCACTTGGTCAGATAGCGGAGCTTACGATTCGGAGTGGGCAAGCGGCGGCCTCGTGAAACTGCTTTCATTTTTACGCAATGAGACCTACGGCGAAACGGAAGAATACCTGCTAAACACCTATGGATTCTCGCAAGACACGACCGATATAAAACTTATACCGCCGCGATTAAAAGTTCAGCAGGCTAGGCAGCCGTTGGCAGAAGCGGAACTAAGCGAATTCACAACGGACTATACGTACTTGGAATCTCGCGGGATAAGCAAGGAAGTCCAGGCGGAGGCGGGCGTGCTATTCGACGCGAAAAGTCGGGCGGTCGTTATCCCGTGGCTCGACGCAAACGGGCGCCTTCGTAGTGTGAAATTTCGCACGGTTCGCGGAAAAATGTTTTGGTATCATCGAGGGGCGACGCCTGTGCGCGAATTGGTTTACGGAATTGAATCGGCGAAGCATAAGACGGCAATCTTGTGTGAAGCGGAAATTGATGCGTTAAGCTGGCGGCAAGCAGGTTACGCAGCGATAGCGGTTGGCGGGGCGAATTTTAACGGTGTGCAAGCGGACATCATCAAGCGGTCGCCGATCGAGGAATTAGTTATCGCAACAGACAACGATAAGGCAGGCGAAAAATTACGAGAGCAAGTTGAGCGAGTAATGAGCGGACATGTGCGCGTTAGGCAGGCGTATGTAGATGCGGAGTTTAAGGACGCAAACGAGGCTTTGGTGAGATATGGGGAGTATGCGTTGAGGAATGCGGTGGATAAGTCGGAAGTAAGGCCGTTGTTGTCCGTGAAACCACGGAGTCTGTCGCTGGGTAAGTAACGCCTCTTACCCGTTACGTAACGTTCTGACATTCGAGAGTTAGTCGTAGTGCCATTCGTAAAGGTCTTCGATGGAACAATGGAGTATGTCCGCGAAGACTTTTGCGGTTGTCACTTTCATTATGTATCGCTTATTTTCATAATCGCCAATTAACCCTTTGTCGACGTTTGAACGCTCGGATAATTGTTGCTGCGTTAATCCTTGCGCTAATCGGCGCTCTCGAAGCAGACACTTTCCGACTTGTGGCGTCGTATCTCACCTCGTTTTATTCCTCGGTATTCATATCTCCTAATTCTAATTCAATTACTTTTTCGATAGGCACGTTTAAGTGTGTACAAATTTTATGTATTGTAGCCAGACTAACCGGTTCATTTCTACTAATAATAGCTTGTGTTCTGGAGTTAAGACCGATAGTGTCCCGCAAATCACTAAGAACTAAACCTTTCTGTTTTAAAGTTTCTTTAAGTGGTCTATAATTTAACAATTTTATTCACCTCCGAAATCAAAAATGTTTACATTTGTAAACATTTTGAGTATAATCTAGCTAACTACAAAAATGAGTATATCACAAGAATGCAGCGGATTAAATAAAGAAATGAGGTTTTTGTATGATTGCAAACGATATTGAGTCCCAATTAGACACATTCGAAACGAAAATCAATATAAAAACCCTTTCAGAAATGTCAGGCGTTGCAGAAGCAACAATAAGACGTATTCTTAAGCGCAATCATGAAACGAATTTTTTAAATTTATATTTAATTTGCAATATTTTATTCGACGATGACACATTAATTAGGTGGTCTTATTCTTTTGAGTTACCTAATAATATGAAAGCAGCTATGGAATTTATGCTACTTAAAAATAAACTCGATGACCTTGATAAATACATAAGGACAAAAGTAAGTAAATGGGACAACAAAAGTGCCAAAAAGTGGGCAAAGGTCTATTCAATTATTTCCGAGTACGAAAGAAATCCTACCGACCACTTAAAAACACTTAAAAAAATTCGCGGAATATCAGGTTCTGACAAAGAGCTTGAAATCCTTTTGAAGCTAGTAGAGGCTAATATATTTTATAGAATAGTAGCGGATAATTCATCTTACTTACATGAAATGTCTAGATTATTATTTGAGATAAAAGACCATATTGGCAACACTAAAGATTTCCTATATGAAGCCTTTAGTTGTAGGTTGAATGACTTGATGAGTAAAAATTTGTTATACGTAAAATCAGATGTAAATAAGGCTAGACAATACGCAAAGAAAAATATTTATCAAAATATATGTCCGTTATTCAAAGCGAACGCATTATATCTAATAGGTGTTTCTAACATGTTCGAGAGCTACGAAATTTGCTTACAATACACAAAAAAAGCAATTGACACCTATAGAGTAGCTGGGCACGATAAGTACGCTAACGACCTGGAAAGAAGCGCCGTTCCGTTGATCAAAGCGCATTTTGGAGTGAAATACGACGAGGAAACAAAAGACCTTTCGGAAATTGCGCATTATGAAGCGAAATGGGGGGATAAGCAAAAATCGAAAAAAATAATAAATAAGTTAATAGAAGATTCCGGAGAGACAATGTATCGGCTGTATTATAAAGGAATGGCTGAAGAAAACGAAGAAGCTCTTTTTAAATCACTAACGCAATTTCTGAAAATAGGAGATAATTTTTTCGCGCAATTCCCTCTAAATCAACTTCGTAGATCGTCAAATACTAATATGCGCACAATGGCGGAAATGCTTTACACACAATTTATAAATTAGGAGGAATTAGTCAATGAATATCAAAAAGAAAATCATCGCTAGTATCGGAGTAGTCTTAGTTAGTTTAGTACTGTTTGTATCTGTGGGTGGAGGAGTTAATGTCGCCGATCTTCCTCGCGGCGGATTTATATTCACGAAATAGACAAGCGAAGGCACCCAAATCGGGTGTCTTTTTTTGTTTACAGAAGTACACATTTTTACCTTGTCCAAATCATGTACGTTTCCAAATAAAACCTTGGTAATTTAGTACAATTTAATTATCAGATAAATTCAATAAAACTTTTTTCAAAAAACATGTTCGAAATTAAAGTCACTTGGATTATATCTAGTATAAGAAAAAATGGAGGTAAATAACTTGAGAGAACAACAATTAAATAGTTTAGTAATCAAATTCCAAGACAATGGATGTGATCTAGTATTTGAGGACATTTACAACGAATTATTGTCCGGCATCAAATACGCAAGTTCTAAAATCGCAAAGTCAATGGGAGTATCACAGGAGGACGTCATAGCTCTTTACGAGGACACACTCTTACATTGCATAAACAAATGGAATCCAGTCGGAGATTTCCGAAACTTTTTCCAGTTTTGCGTAAAGAGAGCGAGAGCGAGGATGATACGCGATAGAAAGTCGCTGCATGACCACGAAATGTTTTTCAATGACTTGTCGTCTGATTTTGGCGAAGAGGACGGCAAGGAGTACGATATCGCTTCGAACTATAATTTAGAAGAAGATGTCCTGGCAAAGAGAAAGGCCGACCAGTTGGCACTGATCGACCATTTCCTATCCGATGGCGAATCTGAGACTACGGCAATAGTCCAGATCGCACTCACCTATGAGCCGAGTAATTCGGTTGGCAGACCGATGAAGCTCGAAAAATTCGTAGCAACACAACTCGGAATAGATAAACGGACAGTCAAACGCAAATTCGAACGCCTGGCGGGCAAATTCGATTCCAAACAGTTTGGTTCTCACCAAGACTATTTAGTTGCGCTTTAATATATGAGCGGAATAGGACCCTTAGGCATTGCGCCCTATTCCCTCGTTCTCATTATAAACGTTATACGCTTTTTCGTATAGCGATTAATACAACTGTAATATTAACGCAATTCGACAAATTTAGCAAGTGGAGGTCGATGGTTATGCGCCAAAATTGCGCTGTTAATAAATATTATGCCCCAATCACGGAAAATAAAACCGCATTTGAGCGAAAAGTTGACCGATTGAAGCACGACGGCGTCCGGAACTACGACGCCAGCCAATCGCAACCAATCGCCGACTTACTACCTATTATAAAGGCGGTGCGGCTCGGATGAAAGTAACGTTAAGCGGTCACGCTAAACAGCGGATTAAAGAGCGATTTAAAATAGGAAACCAAACGCCTGAGCAGTGGGTGGAAAACATGCTATCAAAAGCTATGTATTGCGGAGTAGGCGTTGATGATGACGGCAATGAATCCCGAGTTTATAGTTTTCGCGGAGCATCCTTCTTTCTAGCGATAAAGGCTGACGTCGTTAAAAGCGTTATACCGCCGAGGAAAAGTGACCGCAAAAGGTATAGGGATGCGGTAACTCGAGTAATCGCCGAGGAATTAGCGAGAGTTAACGACACTATTTCGCAACAAATAGAATCGATACAAACGTTCGTTGACGAATTAATAGAAGAAATCGAGTATCTGAACGACTGTTTAAAACGTACTCGCTCCTTGCCGAAAAAACTCGCGATAAAAGGACGAATCAAAGCGGTCGAGGAACGGGTTAATGAACTACCGGAAGAAGCACACGAACTTAAGCGCGAGTTAACGCGATATGCGAGAGGAGCTGCTGCGTACCTATGAACGAACTATTAATCGCATTCTCATCGCTCGCCTTCGTCCTTTGCGTAATAACCACGTGGAGAGCGGCAGGTGAAACGGAATGAGTAAGAAGGCGCAGGTCGTCGATATAAACGCAATCAAACGCAACAAGCGACGCAAGCAAATCGAAGCAATGTACGTAGCATTTTACGGAAATAGCTGGGCGAAGGCGGCGAAATAAGCCGGCGCCCGCCGGAGAACGTGAAGACAGTCGTTAAGTAAAGTTGTCGCTAAAACGCAGCGCAGTTACGTAAGCCGCCGTTTTAGTTTCGATTGTAGATATTCGCGTTTTGCGACGGGCGTAAACGGTCGTGGTTTTTGGCGCAACTATACGCGCCACTTGTGCCGACAAGGGACTACGTTCGGACCCGTTACAACGCTCGGCTGTGCGGACTGACTGGCAATGGGCTAACACAAGCTGTTAGGCGGTCAGCCTGCGCCGGCTACATCGTCAAACTACTTCGGTAATTTTCCCCGCGACCGAGAAATGCAGGGCTGATTATCGAGGTTACTGCGCAGAGTTTGGCGGTGTAGCGGGCGCGGGAACAATCCGGCGTTCGAAGAAAACGAAAAGGAGTCGATTGAATGAGTATTCGCGACATTTTAAAACAGCGTGAGCAACAACGCGATCAGGCGTCGAAAGGGGATTCGGAATTTCCTGACGGAGTGACACGTTACGTCCGCATGGGTAAACACGGCGAGGTAAACGCCGACGGACGCACGTTTGTTATTCTCGCGCAACCTGACGATTGGTACGTGTATTTCGTGCATGAGGACAAAGTGTTCGACGGCAAGACGCATCACAAGTTCCGCAAGCATACGTGTTTACATTCGCCGAAAGCGGCTGACGATGACATTCTCGCATACTTCAAGCCGGGCAAGGCGGAGTGTATCTCGTGCAAAGCGGGCGCCAAGCGAAAAATGTTCTTCATGATTCCGGTATACGACCCGCAATACAAGACATTTCGCGTTATCGATGTCGCCGAGTTTCACGCGAACAATTTAATCGCTGACTACGACAAAGCCGAAAAGCCTGCGAAAAAGTTCAACAAGGACTATTCGCTCGTTGGCGACGCTGTGTTCATTAAGCAGTCCGATAAGACTTACGCGTTGGAATCGGCGGAACTGGACGACGCGGTTATCGAAGAAGCGAAAACGTTCCTCGGATTCGACTTTGGCTTCGCTGATCTCGCTAACTTCCGCGAAGAAGCCGACATCATTGAAATTTTACAAGCTGCGGACGAAGGTGCTGTCGATAAGAGCGTGTTAGGCGTGCAAGCCGACGCAGACCAAACGCAACAAGGCGGGCAAAATTACGACTTCTAAGCGGAAAGGGGACGGTAATTATCGCACATGAAACGATAACCAAAGGTCGCCATTCCGAACTACTCGCACAAACTGCGCTACTTGCTAACGGTTGGTCGGTCGCGGAGCCTATCGCTCCCGAGCCGTTCGACCTCGTGGCAAGGGCGCCAGGCACTACGGAGTGGCGACGCATTCAAATCAAAAGCGCACGGGTTCGCGACGATCGTAAAGATCAAGTAGTCTGCAATGCACGGAAGAATAACGGCAAGCCTTACGAAATAAGCGACTGCGACTTGTTTATCGCTGTGTTAAACGGCGAAGTATTTATGTTTGAGAACCGAGAAATAACCGAGTATTGGGTCGGTGTCGACTTGATAGATACGAAGTGGACGCGTTTATCGACGGGCATCGAATCACTTAAAACAATCGAAAGCGGGGCGGATAATTAATGGCGAGATTAAATGTAAAGAAATTATCGGACAAACAAATCGAATATAACGGAGTAATTTACGCAAAGGCTAGTCACCCAATTCAAACGGGAGATATCGTCCTAGATAACGAGGATCTAGGCGTCAACGCTGCCGGTGGTTTTTACGAAGTTATCCAAGTCAATAGTTACGATGATTTTACTGTAATAGACGATGACAGTGACGATAGAGAACGAGATACTAATGATCGGGATTTCGTTCCTTACCGAAAAGTAACTGACGCCGACCAGCCGATGACTATTACTCTAACGCAGCCGGTTCATTTAATCATCAAGAATATCGCAACAATTGAATTTAAGACGGAATAAGCCTTCGTTGATTTCTGTCGGAAGGTCAACGGAAAATATTACAGCCGAAAAGGCACGAAATGGAGCGATGTTAATTGGCTAAATTACAAGGTGTTAAAACGTTGGACATGACGAACGGCGAAGTCACGAAAGTTGAGTATAACGGAGAGGTTTACGCGAAAGTGGACGGCGGACGAGGCTCTATAAAACCGTGCGACATTCTGCTTAATAAGACGGATAAGGCGGACGCACCTGCCGGGAACTATTACGAAGTTACAGAGCAAGGAAGTGTATATGACGATGTTGGCGCGCTTCATATGAATATCCTCTACGATTGCTTTATTTTCCGCAAAGTCAACGCAGCCCCTTACGCACTTGTGACCGACCGCGAGCCGAAAGCGGGCGACTTCGTAAAGTTTTTGCAGGAGTTCGTCGATGACGACACGGATTTAACTGCGGGCAAGTACTACGAAATTACGAGGGTTAGAGGCGACTACGTTTATTTTGACGATGACGAAAACGACGAACGGGTAAAAAATCCGAAGCATGATGGCGTAGAAGTTTACGAAAAGGTTGGCGCAACTCCTACGGAAACCTTAACGCACAACGGCGCAACCTACACGTTAGTTGACCGCAAAGCACAGCCGGGCGATGTCGTGGTGTTTACGGAGAATACGAGTAGATATGTACGTAACGGCGTACCTTACGAAGTTACTGGGTATAACGACGGAATGGCTTCAACTAGCAGGGTTATCATATATCGCGAAGACTTTAACCGCACGCCAGCCAACGTTAAGGTTTACGAACCGCAGGTCGCGCCGGTTGCGACGGAGAAGCCGTTACAAGTCGGAGATTATGCGAAGGTTGTTAACGATGACACGGTGCAGAATGCTGGGACTATCCCGAAAGATACAATCGTAGAAATCGTCGGAAAAGATAGTACCGACATACCTTACCGAATGAAATCATTAGTAAACGGAAAGATACGATGGGCAAAAGCGGACCATATCGTAAAAGCAACAGACGAAGAAGTGGCGAAAGCCAAAGCTACGTTACAAGTTGGCGACTATGTCCGAACACTAACCGCAAGCATATACGGAAAGTTATCGTCAGGGACAATCGGCAAAATAACGAAAATTGATTCTGACGGAGAACATCTGGTCGTTCCATTAGACGACGAGGACGCCGACGGATATTATGTCGCAAAAGACCTCGAAAAGTTAAGCGAGGAAGAAGTCGAGCAGCATCGCGCCGAGCAAGCCGAACTCTCACGCTGGGCCGCAATCGGACGCAGGCCTAACGAGTTCAAGGCGGGCGATATTGCAAAACTTATCACATCGGACGGTTCGATTTACTTTGGCGAAATTTCAAGCGCGCAAGAGGGGTCGACGGTCAAGTTCAAGCATCTTCACGTTATAAGGTATGGAACAACTACGGAACGCACGAAGAACCTAACGCTAATTACGCCAGTTGAACAACGTTTCGACCTAACGGAGCAATCTGGTGAGTAACACTTGCGCAAACTGTTCCGGCGATCTTTCGCCCAACAAACCGCACCTTTACGACGACCATGCGGAGCTGACGTTCTGCGACTCGCAATGCTGGCGAGAATGGGCGGTTGGGGCAGGAGAGGGCGCAGTGCTGGCGTTTTACGCGAAATTAAATCTAATAGAATAATCGGAGGGATAGCGAATGGCTCAATTAAATTTACTCGGCGCACAACGCGTCAAGGCGCTTACGGAAATTCTAAAGGAGCAAGAGGCGGCAGCAATTGCGGAAATCAAGAAAGAGCAACTTTCGCATGGGAAGGCGGAGTTGATTGTTAGCTCCGAGTTAGGTATTAAGGAGTACGTAACCGAAATTGTTGCGATGGAGAAACGAATCGAGGAACTTAACGAATTTATCACGCCTAAAACCGGTGGCTATTATAAAATTACCCACGGTTACAATTACGGGAATACCCGTAGTCAATATAATGAAATGCTTGCGAAAGCACAGGCTGCTGGCACCGATAAGAAAATTGCCGCAGTTAAAGCGGAGTTCAAGCGCAAGGAACAATCGCTATGGCTGTGCGAAACATTAGAAGAAGCGAAGGCAATCGTCGGCATAGAGTAACGCGAAAGGGGCGATTGATTTGACGCTAAACATTCAGTTAAATTTGCGAAATCCAACGAGTGATACCGAAACGTCCGAGCGTGTCAAAGCGGCTGGCAACCGCAAGAAGGCAGCGACGGAAACGATCGAGGAAGCTTGGGCGCGAATACTGACGATGAAGAACAGCGACGCAGACCAAGCGAAGTTATACGAAGTAAAAGCGGCGATGCAGGCGGGGACGATAGGCAGGTTCCCCGCCGATGCTTCGAAAAGGTTTAGCAAAGCGGAAGCGTTACGAATGCACAGGGAACTTGCGGAACGGCAACGCGAGGAAACTTTGCGCAGAATGGTCGAGGAAACACCGGACAATTACGAACTCATATTAACGCGAGAACAGTTGGTCGATTTATCGGCGCATTTGATGGCAGAGGATATTGTCGCAGTTGATACGGAAACGACGGGCGTTGACGTTTACACGGACGTAATTGTCGGAATGTCGTTCAGCCTTCCGAACGCGGACAGGCACGTGTATATTCCGGTCGACCACTCGGCTGAAACTCCGCAATTATCGTTAGAGTACGTACTGAATACGTTGCGACCGTTTTTACAACACGAAGCAATCGGCAAGGTTTTGCATAACGCGATGTTCGATATTGCGATGTTCAGGCGCCACGGCTCCGACCTAAAAGGCGTTGTTTGGGACACGATGACGTCGATGCATTTGCTTAATGAAAACGAAAATGACCGAGCATTGGGCGGTGTAGGTTCGTTCAAGTTGAAGGATTTAGCGCCGAAGTATCTCGGAGTGGCATCCGATACCTTCGACGCCTTGTTCGGTAAGAATGCACAATTTCGCGAAGTGCCGTTGGACTTGGCGCTAGTTTACGCAGCGAAAGATACGCATTTAACGTGGCGTTTGTATCAATTTCAACGCGAACACATGGCGAAAATGCCTACGATACTCGAATACTATCAGTCGGTCGAGGTTCCGTTGCTATACGTAATCGTTGATTTGGAGGCAAACGGCTATATCCTCGACTTAGATTTCGCGAAAGAATACGGAGAACAGTTGCATAAACGTGCGAAAGAATTAAGCGCCGAATTAATCGCGACCCTTACTCCGTATCATGACGGCGAAGATCTAATTAACTTAAATTCAACGCAACAGATGCGACCGGCATTATCGAAAGCAATCGGCAAAGAACTTCCGAACATGGACGCTAAGAAAACGTTGAAACCGTTGAAAGGCGAGCATGACGTTATCGCGAAACTGCTCGAATATAAAAACATTACGAAGTTAAGTAGCACGTATATCGACGCTTTACCGTTGAAACAGAATCCAACGACTAAGCGATGGCATTCACGATTCAATCCGATGGGAACCGTTACGGGGCGATTTAGTTCCGGCAAGGACGAAGAGGATAAGACAGATCAAGGATTCAATGCGCAGAATCAACCGCAGGAAGCGCGTCCGATGTTCGTTGCGCCACCAGGCAAAGTCCTTGTGGGCGCCGACTTTAAAGCGCAGGAAATTCGTTGCGTAGCGTACTTGTCAGGCGAGCCAGTTTTAATCGACGCTTTCCTAGAGGAACGCGATCCGTACGCAATGATGGCGTCGAACTTTTACAAGCGACCGTACGAGGAAGTTAACAAAAATCCGGACGGCAGCGACACAAAAGAGCGTAAGCAAATGAAGGTCGTATGGTTGGCGACACTCTACGGAATGAGCGATTATTCGCTCGCAGAAATGCTCGGCGTAAGTAAGAAAGAGGCGACCGAGTTCAAGGGAGAATTATTCGGAAGTATGCCGAAATTATCCGCGTGGTTAGCGGCGAACGATGAATTCGCTAAGAAACACGGATTTGTTTGGGCCGACAAGCAAGCGAGAAAGCGCCGAGTACCTGACGCGAAATTGAAACGCAAGCACATACCGTATGGCAAATGGAACGACCCGAAATATGAGGATGCGAAAAAGCACAACTCGCGTATTGGTAGGGCGCTACGCCAAACGACGAATGCTCGCGTACAAGGTTCGTCGTCAATTCAAACGAAAGTAACGATGATTCGAGCGCACGAATATTGCGTAAAAAAGCCAGGCTGGTCGCTTTGGGCTACGGTTCATGACGAATTAATTTTCGAAGTGCCGGAGGACTTTACGCGAGAAGAAGCGCAAGACATTCGCAACATCATGCTTAATTCGTACCGATGGGGCGACGATGTGCCGAACGGTACAGACATCGAAGTTATGCGCAGATGGGGCGAAGGAATACCGGTTGAAGAGTGGTTTAAATCGAAGGAGGAATCGGAATGAGCGATAAGTTAGCGAAAATAAAGACATATATCGAAGAAAAGCTGGACGAGTTAAGTTCGGAAATTGACGAAATCGACGAGAGATTTGAAGAGGGATTTGACCCGATGGATTGGTCCGGAGGTAATTTCGACGACGCTTATTCCTTAGGGGAAGAGGACGGCGAAACGCGTGGTTCTTACCGAGTTTTATCGAAAATTAAGCGCATCTTAGAGGAGGCGGTCTGATGAAACAATTCACACTCGACTTACTTTACGTACTACTCGCGTTTATTTTCGCGGTCGTACTTGACGCAATCATTTACGGAGCGTTCGGCGCTGTAATCTACTTTGGCTTACCGGTGTTAGGCGTTGACATTACATTCCATCAAGCGTTTATATTAGCGCTATTAATCACCGTTGTAGGCATGTTATTTCGCGGCGGGAACACACGCAAGCAGACGAAAGGAGAAGATTAAATGAAACCGATATTTCTAGGTGATTGGGCGGAAGAAAATACGCAGCAGCAGCCGTGGAACAGCGATGAAACGGGACCGTTAGCTCATTTGAAATCAGATTTTGAAATAGACGATCAAACGCTTGAAGGCGTTGAGATAATGCTCGCGTTTTATACCTACGAGGACTACTCCGGTGACGCATTCGTTCTATTTCGCAATGATAGCCAATTATATGAAGTAAACGGCAGTCACTGTTCCTGTTATGGTCTTGAAGGACAGTGGGAGCCGGAAGAAACGACAATTGATGTACTAGAGCATCGTTTGAACGAAGGTAGTCTCGGTGTTGATGATTATTGGTACGGTGAGGGCGCGAAGAATAAGTTTGCGGTTGAATTGCGCACAGTTCTTGCGCAGTTAAAGGAGGCGATTAATTGAGTCAACTACTAGCGGAGCGAATAGCGCAAGATTTTATCGAATTTCTCGACGAGTTTCACCGATACCCTCAGCCGTACGATGACGCAATGGACGCTGAATTTTACGAACAATATGCGCGAGTGCTGCGCGAACAATCGAAATGGGGTTACTTTAATTGGAAAACGGCACCTGACGGCACTCCACGCCCAACATTCGCGCCAAGCAGCGCAGGAAAGGATGAGCGCCAGCTTTACGAAAAGGCGATGCGATCGAAACAAGACGGACGCCCACCTAATCGCAATCAACGTGACTGGACGGGGTTGGGTTCGCAAGTAGGTGCGTATATTCAACGCGAAGTAATGCTGGCCGAACGACATTTCGAACGCTTGACCGGCAAAGCGCCGAGATTCCGATTTGAGCGAACAGAGCGCGGTGAGCCTGCGTTTGAACACTTCGTTAAAAAGATTCACGAAGTCGAACATAATGGCGAAAAGTTCGGACTGAACGGACTGCCCGACGGAATCCTTCTTTATATAACGGATGATGGCGAAGTGTTGCGCGTTGGGCTCGAAGTGAAGTCGTTCCAAAAAAGCTACACGGATTTTAAAAAGCAAGACAAGCCGAAGCTCGACCACGAATTGCAAACGCATGTATATAACGAAATGTACGACTTAGACTACACGATCATTCTCTATCACTTAACGTACGGCGCGGAGTGGGAACGGGATTTCGGACGTAGCAAAGCGTATGGTCGATATTTCCCGAAAGAAGCACGCATTGAATTGCTCGACAAGTTTGCGCGAGTGACGAAGGCGTGGCGAACTAAAACGCCGCCAGCGATTGACCTCGACGGATGGAAATATAACGACTATAAGACGGCGATTGCGAAGGGCTTTAGCGACGATGAATTCGAACTACTTAAAGCGCAAGTCAGACGATCGCAGCGATCGAATTTACCGCAATGGAAAAAGAATCAGTATTATGATGCGTTGGAGTTCATTCGCGAGGTGCGCGAAAAGGAGGCGGGCTGATGAGGATCCTCTCGTTTGACACCAGTCTTTCAGCGCCAGGAGTCTCCATCATCGAAGTTGTTCGCGGCATCCCACGCATCATCGACCTGTCGCACATCACGACCGACTCGAAAACGCAAACGCACGGACTGCGCGCTGACATAGTCGAAAGTTGGGCGACGCTATTCCTCGCCAATCACGCGAAAAAAGGCTTCGATTTTATCACTCGCGAAGATTTCCACGGACAATCGAGCGCACAAAATTATCCGGTCATGGCTGCGTGGAGTGGTTGCGAAAGGGCTGTCGAGAAGTTCGGCTTCAAGTTCGACAAGTATACGTATATGCAAAAGAACGGGCGGAGAAAGACGTTGCTCGGCGTGCCGCAGTCGCAGGTCAAGTTGTTGGTAGTCGGTAAGGGGAACGCAGACAAGCCGGAAGTAGCCGAAGCCGTGCGAAAGTTGACGGGATACGCGGGAGAGTTCGCGAAGGACGATGAATCGGATGCATGTGCGGTGGGACTGGCGTATTTAATTAACGAAGGACTAATTAAGGGGGCGGTATGATGGGTTTAATAATCTTGGCGGTTATTGTAGGAACTGCCGCAGCGGTATTACTTGCGATTGAAATTCACGCCGATAGTTTCGGCGAATGGTTTGTCTCGGCGATGCTCGGATTTATGATCGGTTTATTGACACTACTATTAGGGATTTTACCGTCATTTGTTTACGATACGTCACCGGCGACACCCAGTAAACAAGAAATTCACGCAATCAAAGATAATAATGAAGTACATGGAAATTTTGCATTAGGATTCGGTTCAGTTGACGAGGAGCAATATTACTACTACGTAATTGAGGACGTCGAAGGATTTAAATCGATTGAAAAGACGAAAGTTAGCAAGTCGAAAATTAAAGAGGATGCAAACGACCAACCGTATATTCTGACCTATAAACATCGATTCAATTCCGCATTTGCGCGCTTTATGTACGGAGAATATAGCGGAAGTTACTCATACGAGATTCACGTACCAAAAAATACGATAACGACCGAATTTAATATCGACTTGGAATAAGGGAGGAACTAGAATGAAACTTTCACGTAGAGAACGCAGAGCAGAAGCGCGCAAAAATAAAACGGCATTCGTGCCGCAGTATAACGGAAAAGCACCGCAATCTTACGAGGAATATTACGGAGTCGGTTACGAGCGATTCAACAATAAATTCGTAACGATCGCGAAATGAGCGTAGCGCAAATCAACCGCAAGCTAATCTACGCACTTGAGCGCGAGCTAGCCGAACTGGACTACGACATTGAGCGTGTAACAGCACGGCGGACAGCGCTACAAGTGCGACGGGCGGAGGTTGTCGCCGGTATTGACGGACTACGAAAAGTGATTACGGAGGAAGAAAGGACGGATTGAATGACGGAATTATTAACGGATAGTTTTATATCGAAATACCCCGATTTTCCATCGCACATGAACGCGCTAGGAAAATTCGTTTACTTCAGGACTTACTCGCGCTTTCTACCGAATAAAGGACGTCGCGAAACGTGGAAGGAAACGTGCAGGCGTGCGACAGAATACAACGTCGGCTTGGCGGTCAAGCACCTTGAAAAGATTGGCTACGCGGTCGATTACGATAAGCATCGCGCCGAAGCCGAGGAATTTTTCGACAGCATGTTTAACCTTCGCCAATTCCTTTCGGGGCGTACGTTGTGGGTAGGCGGTTCAGAAAACGGAGTGGCCGACAAGTACCCACTTGCGAATTTTAACTGCTCGTTCTTGAATATCCGCAGTTGGAGCGACCTTGGCGACCTTTTCTACCTATTGCTCGTCGGCACAGGCGTCGGCTTTAAATGTACGAAGGCTTTCGCGGATGAACTAGCGCCGATTCGGACTAATTTTACGTTGCATAACGAGTCTTACGACCCTGTTGCGAAATCAGAGCGGTTAGAACATACGGAGCTGCGCGAAATCAACGAGACTACTATCGAAATTGTGGTCGGAGATTCAAAGGAAGGATGGGTCGAGTCACTGCGATACTTCTTCGACATTCTGACAGACAAAGGCAGCGAGGATTATACGCATATCATTATTAACTACGATTCGGTACGTCCGAATGGCGAACGCTTGAACACTTTCGGTGGCACAGCGTCGGGACCCGAACCGTTAATGGAAATGTTCGCGGGAATCGAGCGAGTGTTAAAGAACGAAATTGACCCGTCGCTTGCTCCGTTAGATCGTGTTTGGATTTCTAACGGTCCTGCAAGTGTTCCTACCGCATACCAACGAGTCCGCCCAATTCACATTCTCGACATCGGCAATCTTATCGGCAACAACGTCGTGGTCGGAGGCGTGCGAAGAACGGCGGAAATATTCCTTTGTGACGCAGATGACTACGAATCAATTTTCGCGAAATACGGAATCAACGGCGTTTGGAATGAAGCGCAGCACCGCAAAATTATCGAGCAAGTCAAAGCACTAGGTATAACGGAAGTGGCGACAATGCTCGAAGGGCTTGCGCTTAATGACCCGAATGCTCGGCCATTGCATCATCGCAGAATGTCGAACAACTCCGTGGCGTTTACCGAAAAGCCTTCTAGCGAACTATTAAACTTGCTATTCGAAATGATGCAGTCGGAAGGCGAGCCTGGCTTCGTAAATCTCGAAGAAGCACGTAGGCGACGACCTAATGCGGAAGGCTTAAACCCATGTGTAGAAATAATTCTCGACAGTTATGGCGTGTGCAACTTAACGACAGTCAATCTCGTTCAGTTCGTCAAGGAAATAAACGGCGAATATTATATCGACGTAAAGGGACTACTCGAAGCGCAACGGCATTCAGCACGAGCTGGCTTGCGTATGACACTCGCGGAACTAGAATTGTCACATTGGAATGACGTTCAACAACGCGATAGATTACTAGGAACATCGCTTACAGGCGTTAAAGATGCATTCGCAATGATCGATTACACGGAAGAAGAGGAATCGCAATTACTTGAACTTCTCGGTAAAGCCGCGAGAGAAGAGGCGGACAGATATGCGAAAGAGTTGCGTGTAATTTCGCCGTTATTAGTCACGACGGTCAAGCCGGAAGGTACTATTTCGCAAGTGGCTGGCGGAGTATCAAGCGGTTTGCATTGGTCACATTCACCGTATTATATTCGCCGAATCAGAATCAACGCTGCCGACCCGTTAGCGAAAGCAGTACAGGACATCGGTTGGCCGGTTCACGCAGAAGTCGGTACGCCCGGCGAAACGGAAGCTGAACGCATCGCCAATGCGCGAACGCTAGTTATCGACTTTCCTATCGCAAGTGGCGCAACTAAGACGAAGGACGACGTTTTCGCAGCGGAACAATTCGAAACATACTTCCGATTCCAGCGTGATTACACCGAACATAATTCGAGCAATACAATTCACGTCCGCCCGAATGAATGGGGCGAAGTCGAATCGATAGTTTACGAGAATTGGGACGATTTCGTGGGCGTATCATTCCTCGCTTATGACGGTGGTTCGTATCAGCTTGCGCCGTACGAGGCAATTACCCGCGAACAATACGAGGAATTGTCGGTGAAAATGGCGGAGTTCAAGCCGGAAATCTTGCAACGATTCGAAACGGGTAGCGACAGCGACCTTGACGGAATGGACGGTTGCGAGGGTGGAGTTTGTCCGATCAGATAAGCGTAAGTTAGTCGGAGACAGGGCGAGCCAGCATGGGCGCCCGCAAATTAAACGGAGGTGTGACGAATGCCATTACCGTCAAATAATATGCTATTCGGATTTGAACCGTTATTAACCGAGGAACAACGCGCCTATGTCGATTCGATTTTCGATAATCAACTGACGATCGTTAACGCGAAAAGTGGAACGGGCAAGACGACGCTTGCGGTTGCTTGCGCTAAGTTGCTCGGAAAGCCCTTAATCTACACGTTTTCGCCAGTCGAAGAAGGTTCGCTCGGATTTACGCCAGGCACGGTCGAGGAAAAGGAATCGAAGTATACCCAGCCGTTGCTTGACGCGTTGATTGAGATTCGCGAGGACCCGCGCTTTGCGATTAAGAGCGAAAAGAACCCCGATATGATTAACGAAGGGGCGTGGATAATTGCGAAGTCACATACGTTCGTTCGCGGTACGAATATTAAAGATTCGGTGTTGATCGTGGACGAGGCGCAGAACTTCACTCGCGGCGAACTGAAGAAGTTGTTAACACGCGTTCATGATACAACGAAGGTCATCGTAATTGGTCACGATAAGCAAATCGACCTAAAAGACCCTAAGAAAAGCGGCTTTGCGCCTTATATCGAACATTTTCGCGATGAACCGTATGCAAACGTATTGGAATTAACGAAGAACTTCCGCGGCAGATTAGCGCAGCACGCGGACGAATTATCATGGTAGGAGGCGGTCTAATGTTATCAAACGAAGAACAGGAAAAGACATTGGACGATGTCTGGCGTTGGGCTAACGAACAAGATGAACGCAAATCACCCGCAAGAAAGTCGCCAGCAAACGAGTTACCCGTAAAAATCAAACGATTACACGTGGACGCAGTTATTCCGCAATATGCCCGTGAAGGCGACGCAGGCTTCGACTTGGTCGCGGTGAAGGACGTAATTATCGAGCCTGGCGAAACGGCGCTAGTCAAGACGGGGCTGGCGTTCGAACTTCCGCAAGGCTACGAAATGCAAGTCCGCCCACGGTCGGGTGTGACGTTGAAAACGAAGTTACGCGTGCAGCTCGGCACGGTTGACAGCGGATTTAGGGGCGAGGTTGGAGTAATTGTCGATAATATATCGCGCGAAGTTATAAAACATTTCGGCAAAGATGGAAATCTTGAACGAGTGATAATGTCGGGGCAAGCGCTGGCAGTCGTTAAAAATATCGGAGAACAATACGAAGCTATCGGAGAAATCACCGAAGATGGAACGTACATCATTCGAAAAGGCGACCGTATCGCGCAAGCCGTAATTAAGCCGATCGAGCAAGCGGCATTTATCGAAGTTGACACGTTGGGCGAAACGGACAGGGGCGAAGGCGGCTTCGGAAGTAGCGGGGTGAAGGCGTGAAATCGTACGTAATAGTTATCGTTGACGAAATGCCTCGATACCTTCTCACGCCGATTATATCGGAAAATGTCCGAGTTGATTTTGTACGGATTGGTGAAGTAGTACACGGCAGAGTATTCAAAGGAAGTCGGATTAATGTCGTCGTTAATCGGACAAAGTATCGCGAATTAGACAAAGTTGATGACGAGTCTATCGCGAAATGGTGGTCACACGTTAAGCAGGGGCTTGCGAAAGACGTAGAGATAAGGGACGGTGTTATGAAATAATGGCGGAAACTAAAATGAACGTAAAATTACTGGCGCATACCCAATTAAGCGAGGATTTTTACGAAGGGGATTTAGTTGGCACGGACTTTCACGATTATCACATCGACAACGAAGCAACGGACGGTCAAGCGGTCGCCTTGTCCGCAATTCGAACGTGCTACTCACCGAACAAGCCGTCGGAAATCGTCACGTTAGAAGGCGCTAAATATTTCGGCAAGAAAGCGTCCGACGGCGAACAAGGTACGGAAGCCGACCGCCTGTTCCGTATGATTGTCCGGTCGGGTCACACGTCGACCCTCGAGCATCTATCGTTCACTTTCGCGATAGAAGGTGTAAGCCGTGCGTTATTAGCGCAACTCACACGCCATCGCGTGGGATTTTCATTTAGCGTACAAAGTCAGCGATATGTCCGATTCGGTTCGGGCGATCGGTCAGGCGGATTTGATTACGTTGTGCCGGAATCTATTAAAAACGGAGGGACAGCGCCGTCCAATGACGACGAGGGCATTTACGTAACATTTACCGCGCAAGAATATTTCGAGGATGCTATGACGCAATTACAGTACGTATATGATCGTTTAAGAAAAGCCGGTATTCCTGCCGAAGATGCCCGCGCAGTTCTACCGCAAGCAGCCGCAACTAATCTCGTAATGACAGCAAATTTACGTAGTCTGCTAGAGTTCTATGCGAAACGTAAGTCGGGTAAAGGAGCGCAAGCTGAAATAGCACAACTAGCGGAGGAATTAAAGAACGCAGTTATCGCGGTTGAGCCGTGGACGCGACAATTCTTCGAAAGTAAGTAACGAAAGGGTGATTCTATCGGTATTCTCACGAACGCAATCATAACGATGCATTTACTAACCGGCACGCCATCGGCAGTCCACGCAGAATTGACGCCCGATACGCAAATGTGGCGTCAGCAAGCGGCGTGGCTGGACGGTGAACTCGACAAGCAACGCGAAATTAATCAACGCCTACGCGACGAAATTGAACGTCTAAACGCGACGGCATGGCAACCGTTTGAAATCACGGCATACACGGCGGACTGCGCCGAAGGTTGCACGGGTGTCACCGCGACAGGCATTGACGTTACACAGCGTTCACATTACGAAGGCAAACGTGTAATAGCCGCCGACCCAAGCGTTTTACCGATGTGGTCAACGGTGGAACTACGCTTTGCCGACGGACGGGTCGAACAGGCTATCGCGATAGACAAAGGCGGCGCAATCAAGGGGCGCAAGCTCGACTATTTAATCGGTAGTCACAGCGCAGCGGTACGATTTGGTCGGCAGAAGGTCGACGTAAAAATTATCGAAAGAGGGGCGAAGTAAGTGAAAAGTCTAATCGCGAATATATGCGTTAGTATCTTGCGAAAGTTGAACGTGTCGACGCTAATCGGCTATAAAGTCGAAGGTAAATTAACGCAATTAAACGACTACGGACGTATTTACGATAATGAATTGAATTGCAACTACTACTTACCAAACAGGCAAGCTTGGAACGTACCTCAAGGAAAATTCTCGATGACTCAAAAATGTCGTAAGGAGGCGGAATAATGACGAAAATACACGTTATTAAAGACGAGAGTTTGGGCGGAATCGAGCGCGAGTATGTCGAAGTTGATCGGAAGGCGGACGTTGGAGATAAAATTATAATTAACAATAAAGATTTCGGAAACTATGAAAATGGCGATGTATTCACGGTCATAGGCAGGTATGATGAATCCTTAACTTCCTCAAAAGCAATAGGGGTCGATGCTAAGGAGACGGATGTTAGAATTCGCGATTACGAATACCAAACGCTAGAACCGACCGACATCGTCCATATTGACGGCGCAAGGTATCGAATGGTCGAGCGGAAGGCGGAAGTCGGCGAGAATGTATTGATTGTGCACTCCGAGGTTGACGGGTACGGCGTTGGAGACGATTTTGAGGCACTGGCAATCTTTGCGAAAACTATTCGGATTATAGATATCGGAGGGGGAATAAATCACGTAGAACACTATGAATACCGCGTACTTGTTCCAGCAGATAAAGAACTTCTCACCGTTGACGAAGGACTAGTAGGTGTAGACCACTCGCAAGCCAGTCCACAAGTCCTCGACCTACTAGCCAATCTTGCTTCTCGCTTAACTACTCTTGAACAGCACGTAAAAAATCTCGAAGGACAACTCGACGACTTAGTCGACCGTTCTCACCGCAAACTCACCACGATTGAACAACAATTACGCGACACGCAAGCCAACGTCGAGCGACAGGCGGAGGAACTTGCGAAACTAGAAAAACGCGTAGACCAAATAATTACGAATGATCTCGGTTGGAAACAGATGGGGCCGGGTCGAATTCCGAACATTGAGATTAAGGTGAGCGCGATAAAATCGGAAGTGGGAGAAATCGCCGACAAACTCGCTGAATTACTCGATGAAATCGACGGAGGTGTCAGCCGATGAACCACACGCTAGAAGTTTCGCGAAAAGTCACCGTCACCAAAATCGCCCTGACCGGCAAGCTACGGACGGGCAAGGACACCGTCGCGCACCACCTGTTCATTCGCAATAGCTTCCACAAGGTCGCGTTCGGTGACGCGCTCAAGCGAGTGGCGCACGACACTTTTCCATGGGTCAGCGAGTTTTCGAAGCCACGCGCGCTGTATCAGCAAGTCGGACAGCTTATGCGTGAAATTGAGCCGGACGTTTGGATTCGCCATGTCGAACGTCAAGTCGACGCGATTATCAACGTCAACAAGGACATGTGCGATCACGTCGGCGTGATAATCACGGATTTACGCCAGCCGAACGAATACGAGTGGGCGCGATCTAATGGGTTCACGATCATTCGCGTCAATGCGCCGGAAGCTGACCGGCTAGCACGAGCGCAACGAGCAGGCGACGACTTTGCCGCCGAGGACTTAGCGCACGATACCGAGCAGCATGTCGATGGGTTCACGGTCGATTTCGAAGTGGTTAACGACGGGACGGTCGTGGAATTAAAAGCGAAAGTGGATGCGATTATGGCGGAGATTAACGCGAAAGGGGCGGTAAATTGATTCGCAGAATGTTGCGTAAGGAGCGAACTGACTACGGAAAAAGGATGCGAGGACAGTACGAATCGGGCGAATTTTGGGATAGTCGTCACAACATGACGGTACATGCAATTAGACCTGACGAACTGTCGAATACATTGTCAACCGTGTTAAAAGACAATTTGCTAATCGAAATTCATGGCGTTAGTGAGCCGAAAGGGAGCGATAAATTGACGAATATACACGAAGTTTTCGAAGGTAATCCGTTCACATACGTATCCTTATTCAGCGGTATTGGCGGATTCGAGCAAGCACTAAACAAACTCGGTGGCACTTGCATGATGGCGTCCGAAATTGACAAGTACGCAAATCAAGCGTACGAGGTGCTCTACGGACATCCGACGGTAGGCGACGTGACAAAAGTCGAGGCCGCGGACGTCCCCGACCACGACTTACTTGTCGGTGGTTTTCCGTGCCAAGCGTTCTCAGTCGCCGGCAAGCGATTGGGATTCGACGACACGCGCGGAACACTATTTTTCGAGATTGCGAGAATAGCATCGGAAAAGAAACCGAAGGCGCTACTGCTCGAAAACGTAAAAGGACTCGTTTAGCACGACAAAGGGCGTACGCTTGACTCAATCGTTCAAACGTTAAATGACATCGGCTACACGGTCGATTTCGAAGTATTAAATTCGAAGTATTTCGGAGTTCCGCAGAATCGAGAGCGAATATTTATCGTGGCAGTTCGCGTCGACTTAGTCGAACAAGAACCGTGGGTAATAGGCAAACGCACGGACGTTGTAGAGAAAGGTAAACAAAGAATTGGCTCTTTGGCGGGTGTCAAGACGTTTAACTTCGATTATCCTTCGCAAAATGAGGTTGCGACAAGGTTACGGGATATTCTCGAATCGGACGTAGATGAAAAGTTTTATTTATCGGAGGAAAAGACGGCGAAACTGGTGGCGCAGTTGGAAGAAAGAGGCTTAAAAGATACGGACGGAATCGACGTCGCGGGCAACCTTAAACCTCCCACATGTACTCGCATAGGTCAGCGTGACGATGTTTGGAGTGCTAACGGGGTAGCAAGGACGCTTAACGCTACCGATTATAAACAACTCCGACCAATAGCGGAAGTCCGCCCCGTCCTTACGCCCGATCGTTTAGAAAAACGGTAAAATGGACGGAGATTTAAAGACGATGGAGAAGAAGCGTTCACGCTTACGGCGCAAGATAAACACGGCGTGGCTGTCGGCAAGCATCCACGTTACCGCATCCGCAAACTAACACCGTTAGAGTGTTTCCGCCTTCAAGGCTTTCCGGACGTGGCGCACCAAGCGTTAGTCGACGCAGGTATATCGAACTCGCAGCGATATAAAATGGCGGGCAACGCCGTCACTGTAAACGTAATAGACGCGATAGGCAGGCGTCTATTACCGTATTTAGCGAAATAGGCAATCGCTAAAACAACGTCAGTCTTTCGCCAACTCGAACGCATTCCAAAATACCGCACCTTCATCGACGCGGCCTACATGTTCAAATCGCGCTGGCAAGTCGTCGGCACTCAACGCAAGCTTGTCCGCAACCATCTTGCCGGCTTTCACGCCGAGGTAGCCACGCTTGTCAGGGCGTACAGTTTTCGCGTTCGGTACTTTCGCAAGGTCCTGTTTCACCAGCCCGACACGTTTGTTCTCAACGTCAACGCTGACGACAACGGGTGTAAATTGAGTAATCGCAAGGTCGCGTAGTGCCGACGCAGACACGCGCAGGCGGTAAAACTTATCGATTGTAAGGGAAGCGTCGCCACGAGACGACAAATTTAACGGTTCAAAAGCCATCTTAACACGTCCATTCACGTTTATTTAACGCTAGTATAACGCAAAAGAGCGCATAAACGCAATAAAAAAGCCGGCTATCACAACCAGCCGACGAAACTCGGCAAGCGCAACAAACCAGCCTTTGTTAAATTACGATATTTGACGCGACATTTGATCGGCGAGATATACGCAAACTTGTCGTTTTCGCGGGTAACTTGCGCACGGTAAACCTTCGGCTTTTCCTTCGCTGGCACGCCGAGTTCCATGACGCCAAGGTAACGACCGTCCTCGTCAGCGAGCAGCCAGCCGAAGTCCTTTTTCGCGTAACCAATTACGTAAACGTCCGCAAATTGGTAGTTAATCACCTTGAGCCAGTCGTGCGACCGTTTGCCGACTTGGTAACGTGAATCCTTACGCTTTAAAACGATGCCTTCGAGAGCCTGCTCCTTGACTGCTTCGTAATAAGCCACGCCGTTGCCTTCGATAAATTGCGATTTTGCTAGTTGTGTAGAATCGGTCGGCACGAGGTCGGCGAGCATTTCCTTGCGCTCGAACAGCGGTCGGCTAGTCACGCGTTTACCTTCGAGTTGAATAACGTCAAACGCAACGAAAGTAACAGGCGTTTCCCCGGCTTGCTTAGCGCCAGCTTGAAAACGGCTCATGACCGCCTCGAAGTCCGGCTTGCCTGCGCTGTCACTTACGATTAACTCGCCGTCGAGCGTTGTGCTAGGCGGAAGGGCAAGCGAGTGCAATTCGGGAAACTTTGCGGTCAATTCGTTGTTATGGCGCGAGTACATGCGGACTTTGCCCGCAGAATCAACGGAATATATTAAACGGATGCCGTCGAGCTTCAATTCGGCAATATAATCCGAATCGTCGAACGGCTCGTCCGATTTGTGCAATAACATTGGCGAAACAAACACGTAAATCACCTCGCTTTAATTATAACAATTTCGATAGATTAACGGATTAGGAGACTAATGGAAACGGAGGCGGACTAATGGGCGCAATTAGCGAAAAGGAACGACGGCTCGAATCGAAATATCCCGCGCTAGACAATCCGGCGGGCGTCCGCATGCTCCTCGGCGATTACCACGCGTTGAAAGAACGCCAGTATGCCGGCGACTATGACGCGGTCGTAATACTCGTCGACCTGGCAACGGCGATCGAGCGGGCTGGGCTTACGGATAGGCAGCGTGAGGCCCTGCGGTTGGTGTTCGAGGATGACTTATCGCAGGTAGATACAGCGGACATGCTTGGCGTGAGTAAGCAGACGGTCAATCGGTTGGTAAGCGTGGGACTGGCGAAAGTGGCGAGAGTGTTCGAGAGTTGGGCGAGGCAAGGCGAAGGTTACAGTTTAGACGTAAATGAGACGGAAGGGGAGCGACAGAATGACGAAATTCATTAACGAAATATTGACGGGCGATAACGTGGAGATCTTACGTTTAATTGACGATAATTTCGTAGACTTGACGGTTACAAGTCCTCCATATGACGATTTACGCGCATATAACGGGTACACATGGGATCCCGAACTTTTAGCAAATGAACTGTATCGTGTTACGAAAGACGGTGGCGTCGTTGTTTGGATAGTCGGTGACAGGACAGTAAAAGGATCCGAGACGGGCAGCAGTTTTAAACAAGCATTAACTTTCATGGACACTGGTTTTCGTTTACACGATACGATGATTTATATGAAAGATTCTATCAGTTTTCCGGAAACTACTCGATATTATCAGATATTTGAATACATGTTTATTTTCAGTAAGGGATCCCCGAAAACAGTTAATTTAATATCCGACCGGAAAAACAAATGGGTCGGTCATCGGATTAGAGGACGGGAACGACAGGTAGATGGATCCTTGGCAGGTCGTCGGAAAGGGAATCCTGTAAAAGAGTTTGGTGTTAGGTATAACATATGGCAAGTCTCGACCGGGTACATGAAATCTTCGAAAGACGTAATTGCGTATGACCATCCTGCAATCTTTCCGGAATCATTAGCGGAAGATCATATATTAAGTTGGTCGGATCCCGGCGGTATTGTATTGGATCCGTTCGGGGGTTCCGGTACAACAGCGAAAATGGCGAAGATAAACGGTCGTCAATTTATCCACACCGACATTAGCGAAGAATATAACGAAATTGCACGTAGACGATTGGAGGACATCGCATGACATCAAACGAATTCAACGCAAAAATAGACGAACTATGGTCGCAAACAAAAGCGGGCAACCTACCGCGCGAAGAAAGGTTCGTCGCAATCGAACGACTGACGGACAGATATATCACCGCAACAGGCAAACGACCGGATCCATCGCAGCTCGACCGATTGGCGACGCTGTGCTTGTACGAGGAAGTGACGGACGATAGACCTGACAAAATGACGTTAGAAGAATACCCGATTATGAGCGATGAGCAATACGCGAGAAGAACAGAGGGAAAGCACGTAAGGCGGCACGGTAAAGACGGTAAATTGTTACCGAATAAGACAGAGATACCTTTAAATGCTGCGTTTGACTATGGTACGGACGGTAAGAATTATCGTACACCAAAAAGACGCCCACTTTCTACTGATGAGGCGTCGCGTGCAGACGCGAAACTAACGAGAAATAAAGAGAGACGACGTAAATACAATGAATTCATCAAGCCCGGAATAGTGGAGGTGTCTTATATTGGCGATTAGTATTACACTACCTGACGATAAATTAACTTTTAATCGGGTCGAGTATAAACAAGTAAAGGACACACTTAAAATTAAGCCTTCGGGTGTATATTTTCTGTATGACGTGAATGGAGAGTTGCTTTACGTAGGAAAAACTAATAACTTTCGCAGTCGGTTACTTAGTCATTTCCGTGGCAGAGACGTATCTAAACCGTTTTATAGATTAATAGATTCTGTTAAAGTTTATTTTGTAGATGATAACTATGAGCGAGAACTATATGAAACTTACGCTATTAATACCTTTATTCCAACGTTCAACAAGTCGAAAACTTATTACGACGATAAATCAGAAGAATTATTCGAAATTGAAGAACGGATTAGGGAGTTAGAGGAAGAAGCTTCGTCAATTCGTGAAGATATGTGCAGTGACGGTATGATTGACGAGGATTTTGAAGATGATTTGCAATTAATAACAGGTATTTACTTCCTAAATGAAGAAAGGCTGCGCGCAATTGAAAGTGAAATAAAATCACTTAAAAAGAGAAAGGCGCTTACTTTGTGATGATTAGTTATCTTATTAGATGATAATTCCGGATTTTGGTTACTTTTATGCTCGCCATATCGGCGGGCTTTTTATTTTGTCCTAATAGCGTGACTAGGACGTTAAATATAAACGGCACGCAAATTACTCACCGAAAAGGAGACGATGTAAATGGCGGACAATCAGTCACGCGAATTATCAATCGCAGTAAAGGTAGACGTATCCGAAGCACTCACGGGCTTAAAGGCGATCCAGCGCGAGGCAAAGAAAGCTACGCAAGCATTACGGGAGCTAGAGGCGGCACATTCTACTAAATCGCTACATGAAGCGTTGGTGCAACGAGAGGGTGTCGAAGAGTATTTCGTTAATGCGCACGGCGGTTCTGCAAAAATCAGCATTGATAACGGTGCAGAAGGAAGCAATTTTACGGTCGAAGGTCCGGCTAGAATCGTGGTGAATCGCGATTGAGTAAGTGGAGCGTGGTTCACAAGGAAACAGGCGAGATACGCGACTTTGCGGAGTTCCAAGCCGCACGCCAACGTCAAGCCGACGGTTACAGACAACGTCAAGAAGGTCGCAAGCACGACTTTACCTTTACGGACATGGACAATATTCACGAGATCATCGGAAAAATAGACGATAAGCATTGCGGGTACTTGCTATACTTGCAGTGCTTTATTTCGTTTGATGGCGTCCTGGTTAACGCCGACAACGAGAAAACGGCGATGACCAAGGCGGACATTCAACGAGTAGTTGGCCTCAAGAAAACGGCCTTCTACGCGTTTCTATCGAGCATGCTTGCTAACGATATCATTCGCGAAAATGAGGACGGCAAGTACAGCGTCAATCCGGCGTATCACTTCAAAGGCACGATCAACAATCCGAACGTGATTCGCTCATTTACGACAAAGGTGCGCGAGTTATATACGGGGCGCAACGCCAACAAACTCGGCTTTATTTACAAGCTGCTACCGTACGTTCACCAGGAAACGAACACGATTTGCGCCAACCCTTACGTAAAGGACGTCGAGCATATCGCGCAACTGTCGAAAGGGGAAATCACAGCCTTAACGGGCGTCAGCGAAAAGACCGTGTATTCGTACCTACGCAACATGAAGCTAGGCGACGAGTTTGTGTTCGCGGAGATACGACGCGGGAACGAGCGTTATTACAAGTTGAATCCGTTCATCTTTTATCGCAAAAACGGACGACCTGACGCCACGTTGCGCGAGATGTTCCGGCTTGGATTTAGCGGTAAATAGTCGGTCAGCCAAAAGCTATCGGTAAATTTGCGGACAAAATCGGGGGTCTATCGGTAAATTCGCGGACAACTTTCGAAACGCTGTACGATTAGAGCCGCAAGGGATTCAGCCGTTTTAAGGGGCAGAAATGGCGATATTATATCTTAATCTTTAGTAGCGTTAAAACCTTGCGCCTTCGCCTAACGGCTTGCCGCCACGATTCTTTATTTAAATACATTATCGCGAAAAGTAATAATAGTAGCAGACGGTCGAGCGTAAGCGAGGCCGGCCTGCAGCGGTTTTAATCTTTTATCTAAACGGAAAGGAGTGCGTTAATCGAATGTATTACGTTGTTTTACCGAGGTCAATTTTCGTAGGAAGTACGGGTTATGGCGTATGGGATGCCGTAGTAGACGATAGCGGCGATCTAATGTCGTTTGCAACGATAGAGGACGGAAGGAAGTACGGAGAGGCAACCGGTAAGCACTACTTCGTGTTTTCGATTGTTGGTTAACCGTTAGACATTACGCTAACCATTTCGCGGCTTATATTAATAAGAAGGAACGCGGTAAATGGCGGAGGGGCTGCGGTAAACATGCGTAATGCAAGTCGGTGATATCATCCGCGCGGAGCTGCCAGGACAGAAGCCCTTCGAAAACTCACGGGGTCAGCGAGTTGTGCCTGTTTCGCAAACAATTCCGATGATTTATCGCCAATTTTATGCGTATTTATATACACGCAAAACGCCAACGTTTATTCGTAGATTGCGGGAAATAACGATCTACCAAACGGTGGGACACCGCATGGATAGCGGAGTGTATAGGATAGTGCATAAACGGGTAAATCGCGAAATTGACAAACGTTGATATGACGCGGTTTATGCATCGTATGAATTCCCTATAACCACGATTATGTCAACTAGGTATGCATATACAATACAGCGTTATGCGAACGTTTATACAACGAAATGTATAAAGATAATTGTCGTCGTTGTTTGAATTGTTCATACAATTGAAATAATTTAAACCCCCAAACAGCCGTTCGTATTTCAAGAAAATAGACGGTTGAAATTTGCGCAATATTTTTCGAACTCGGGGCGTCAATTTAACGGAGGTGTTTAGCGGAATGCAGAAACGTATACCTTACGACGGTAAAATCGAAAATCTTCGCAAAGGTGAAGTCATATTAACGAAAGAGCAAGCGGTAAAACTATCGCAATCAAGCCCGAAAGCCTGACGGATGCCTAGCGTCGGGCTTTTCGGATACATAAAAGGAAAGGAGGAACGCTAATTGGCGCATATTAACGGAGAATGGCTCGATCGTGACCAACGCCAAGCACGCATTAACATATTATCAGCGCGGCTATCGAAGCTTGCTGCGGTCATAAAAGCCGGCAAAGCAAGCGACTACCACATAGATACTTTTCGCAAGGACAAGGCGGAGCTTGCTAAGTTAAAACGCGTCCACCGAGCGGAAGTTGATGTGGCGTACTTTACTTACGAATACCTGTCCGACCTTCACAACGCGACCAACGACGATAATGTTATTCGCCACGGGGAAAACGGTAAGTTACACGATGACATTGGCGCAATAGCCTCAATTCATCGCGAGTTTTTCGACCTGTGCGACCATGTTAACGTAAATGAACGAAACGCGCGTCTTGCCATCGCAGCAGCACGTGGACACTCAAAGTCCGGCATGTTTTCGAACGCATTTCCGTTGCACCAAGTAGCGTTCCGCAAACGTAAATACATTCTTATTATTTCCGAAACGGACTCGTTATCGAAAAAGCTAGTCGGCTGGATAAACAAGCAGCTAAAATTTAACCGCAAGTTTATCGAGGACTTTGGCGTCCTCATGCACGAATCGTCGAGTCGTAACGAGAAAGACAACGAAGAGGCGTTTATAACGTTATCAGGCACGCTCATTGAAGCGTCATCTTCCGGCAAGCAGTTGCGGGGTAAAAGACACGGAGCATACAGACCTGACCTCGTAATCGTTGACGACCCTTCTTCGCAAAATAACGAAGGTACGAAGGAAGCGCGCGAAAAGTTGATTCACTGGTTTAACTCGGTCGTTGTGCCGATCGGTTCGGCGTCTACCGCAATCGTACTCGTCGGAACAATGGTTAGCGCGACCGGGCTACTGAATCACGTGTTAAAACGAAAGGACTTCAAGTCGTCGTTTCATGGCGCGGTGGTCAGCGAACCGTCAAACCCGAAACTTTGGGAGCAGTATTGCGAAGTGTATGCACGTGCGGAATCGATTGAGGAAGCAAACGAGTTTTATGAAGCGAACAAAGAAGCGTTAGAAAGCGGAATTGTACTCGCATGGCCTTGGCGTTGGTCTTATCGCGCGCTAATGCACGAGAAAGTCAACATGGGTACTCGCGCATATAATTCGGAATACCGAAATCTAGCGTTTAGTGAGGACGAGCAATTTTTCTTACCGGATACATACGCGAAGTATCACTATTACTACGAAAATGAAAGAGCGTATGTTGTCTACGAAGATTTAAAGATTCCAGTTAGCGATCTCTTTATTGTTGGCGCATGGGACATCGCGATGGGCAAGAATAAGCGATCGGATTATAACGCAGTAATTACTGTCGGTAAGCATCAGCCTACCGGCTTAATTTTCGTTCTTGATGAATACGCGTCGAAAGAGCCTGCACATGTTTTCATTGAGTTAATACTCGCGAAAATACGTCAGTTTAAGCATCGAGCGTTTAACGTAGAGACAATCAACGCCTATCATGAGTTTTATCGCCAATTACAAGAGGCAGCGCGAACAGCAGGCTTGTACACATGCCGGATTAACGATATTAGACGGCAGGGGTCGAGCAAAGAGTCGCGTATTGAATCGTTGGAGCCAATGCTGCACAACAAAACGTTAGTGCTAAACGAAAGGCATACGATTCTAATCGATCAAATGTCGCAATACCCATTCGCAGACCATGACGATTCTTTAGACGCCTTACAAATGGCGGTTGATAGTGTTTTTAAACCGAAAGCACGAATAGCAACGAAACCAACTTATTTATAGCGAAAGGAGGCGCAACAATGGCGTCAAAACGACAAAGAGAATTAGAATCGAAACTCACGTCGCAGCAACAGAAGGCGGCTTTTTTATTGGTCGAAAATGACCTGCGCGATAACGCCGACAAGCGTACGCAAGAAGAAATCGCGGAAGAGGTCGGCGTTACTTATAAAACGCTTTGGACATGGCGTAAGCAGAATCGCAACTTTATCGACTATAAAAACGAAATAGCAGACGACTTCCTTGCGGAATACCGAAGTGGCGTATACGGACAATTACTGAAACTTATTAATGGCTCGCAGCCAAGCGTTAAAGCAATCGACTTGTACTTGAAGCGATTCGGGCTATTAACGGAGAAGCAAGTTATCTCGAATGAGGACAGCACAGGCTCGCGAAGCAACGCAGACTTAGTGAAAGAACTTGAAGAACTGGACGATCTTTTGAAAGAAGATGATTAAACGGAAGGGGCGAGGAAATGTTCGGTTTATTTAGCAAGCGCGAAATAGAAAAACGCGCAGAGGCAACGACAACCTATACGTTTAACGCGTTTCAGCCGGGCGAGCAATTTCCGCCGTATGCCGACCGTGAGCGTATTTCGCGACAAAAACGATTGAAGAAGATTTTTCAAGGCAAACAACTCGAGGTTTTCGAGCGGGCAACGGCGTTACTAAAAGATACGCCACACGCACCACAGTTAGAGAAGTTATATATCGCTATTAATCTCGCGGACATTCTCGTCACGAAACCGGCAGACTTGCTCGTTGGCGAACCGCCGATTTTTGAGTCGGGCAAGCCAGACGATAGTCCGCAACAAAAAGCGATTAATAGTTACGTTGAGGAAAACGACCTCGTGCAATTAATTCACGAAAGCACAATCGGAAACGGCTATCGAGGCGACGCATGGATAAAGATACGCTACGGTTATCGCGAAGATTTAACGGAAGTGCGGAAGATACTAAGCGCCGAAGCTTTTGAGGTATACAAGGCGTCATTTAAAGCCGAACCGATAATCGAACACGTCAACCCCGAATTTGTTTATCCGGAGGTATCGCGAGGCAACGTAAAGAGTTTTAAGGCGGTCAATATTTGTACTGTTGAATACGTAGTTAGTACGAAAGAGGAAATTCCGTTCTTAAACGTCGAGCGACACTTGCCTGGTTTTATTAAATATGAACGCTACCGTTTACATGAATACGAAGGCGGAGTCGATACGAGATTTGGCTATCCGTTGCAGACTTACAACATAGGCGAACGAGTGTCTACTGGTCGCGAAGAAGATGTTATCGAAACTGGCGTTCCTCACTTGCTCGTTAAACACATTCCTTATAAATCGGTCGACGACGAGTGGGAAGGGATTGGCGGAATCGAGAAGATGGAAGCGTTATTGGCCGCGATTAATGACCGCGTTGTCCAAATCGACTATATCCTATGGAAACATAGCGACCCAACAGCGTATGGCCCTGATTTAGAAGGTGTGGACGGCAACGCGGCTCGATTCGGAGGTAAATACATTCCT
The DNA here is from genome assembly GCF_001420595.1 of Cytobacillus solani. GTDB lineage: Bacteria > Bacillota > Bacilli > Bacillales > Cytobacillaceae > Cytobacillus > Cytobacillus solani. The sequence continues at coordinate 1,616,870 of NZ_LJIX01000006.1, forward strand.
GTTACAAAAGAGGATGCAACACCAGGTTACATGACTTGGGATGGTCAATTAGCGTCTGCGTTTAAAGAACTCGAACTACTAATAACGCTCGCTTTCCAACAGGCAGAAACTCCGCAGTGGCTATTTGGCTCGGTGCTTGGCGAAAACGCCGGTGGAACAGGAACGTCACACACGGACAGTGCGGCAATCAAAGCGCGATTCATGCCGATACTTTCGAAAGTTAAACGAATTCGCACGCATTACGACAAGGCTATTAGGGATGCGTTATGGACGTGCCAGCTACTCGACATTGAACACGGAGACGCCGACTTTGAGCCGGTTTATCCTTCGATCGCGTGGCAAGACGGGATACCAAAGAGTGAGAAAGAACTTGCGGAAATTATGCAGATTCGAACAGGCAATAAGCCGACCATCGACGTACGGACAGCCATCAAGCGACAAGATAACCTTGACGACGAAAAGGCTGACGAAATTATCGATCGGATTGAAGTCGACGAAAAGCAAATTAATGGTTTTGTTGAGCCTTCGGTTTTCAATGACGGCGGTGGGAGTTAATGGCTAACTTTCGCGAAATACCTTCGCCAACTTACGATTACGAGATTCGCAAACTAGTTCGCTACTACGAGGATGCACTACAGTCTATTAATCTCGAACTAATGCGGTTTGACCTAACGAATATGCAACGGGCGAATATTCTCGCCTTGCAAGCAGATGTCGCAGCAATACTTAAGGAACTAAACGGAAAATCATCGGATTGGATAACAAGATATATTCCAGAGGCTGCTACTGACGGTATTGCGCGAACCATTCTATCGCTAGGAGTAGCCGAGACACTTGATGAAGCACGAGCAATCGCAAAGTTTAATAGACTCAATCGCGAACTGGTTAAGGCGGCAGTTGCCGACACGCAGGCTGATTTATTACAAGTTACGCAGAACGTCGACAGGCGCGTTAGAACAGCCATTAGGCAGGTAACCGGCGAAGTATTGCGTTACAACTTAACGCAAGGAATCAACGCTACCCAATCGCTTAAACAAGGTATAATGCGGGATTTGCGTACTAGACTAGGGGAATCGCTAAACACCGGAATTGTTGACGCAGCTAATAGACGATGGAAACCGCATGTATACGTCGAAATGGTCGTCCGAACGAAAATGGCGTCTGCTCAACGAGAAGCGGCGATTAATGAAGGTGTGGCAAACGAAGCATACTACGGTGTGATTTCGCGACATGGTGCGAAGGATATGTGCCGTGTTTGGGAAGGTCGAGTTATTTCGTTAGTTCCTAATGCGCCTGGTGATTTTCCGTACATTGGCGATTTACCGCGACGTGATATTTTCCATCCAAATTGCCGGCATTTAGTGACGCCGTTTCGTCGGTTGGATAATCTACCGGAAGATTTACGTGAACTAAACGGAATTTAACACTTATGACCGAACGTTATGTCATTAAACTAAACGGACAATATGCGCGACGGCGGGTAAACGGTTGGAGGTACGAAATGAAAGACGCAATCAAACGCAAGTTATTATTACCGTTAGATATTCAAATGTTCGCTGATGACGACGACAATCCGAACCCGAATCCGGAGGTCAAGCAGGAGCCGGAAGTAAAAACGGTTACTATGACGCAAGAAGAACTGGACGCGTTAATTGGGCGCGAAAAGGGGCGAGTCAAAAGTAAGTATTCGGACTACGACGAACTCAAAACGAAACTAGCGGACTACGTGAAACAGGCGGAAGAAAAGCAACGTGCCGAAATGACGGAGCTTGAGCGTTTGCAGAAGGACTTAGAAGCAAAGGGCGAAGTCGAGCAGACTCTCGCTAAGCAACTCGAAGAAATGCAGGCGCAAATTAAGCATGAGAAAATTCGCAACGAATTTATTAAGGTTGCTACGAGCAATCAAATCGCGTATCTGGACGACGCTTTCAGTCTCGCAGATTTATCGGCCGTAACAATCGGTGATGACGGGAAAGTTGTCGGAATGGATGAAGCGATTAAAACGCTCGTTGACAATAAACCGTATCTTGTCGCAAAGAAACAAATTAAGCAAATTGGCGAACCGTCAAATGGAACGCATGAAAGAGTCGACAAGACAGCGGAACAGTTACTACAAGAGGCGGCAGAAAAAGCCCGTAAATCGGGACGTAATGAAGATCGTGCCGCATATGCAAAACTTAAACGTGAGTTAGGTCTTTAAAGCTATCGCAAATAAAACGCGGTAGCTTTTTGTATTTCAAAAACTATTAAATTTCGGAGGTTATTTAACTATGAGTAAAATCCTATCAGGTGAATTAATCGGAGTACGCGAGTCCGTACAAGATCAACTATTACTATTAAACGCGTATCAAACGCCATTTCTACAAATGGTGGGATTCAGTAATCCTGCGACAGCGGTTGAGCATGTGTGGTTTGAAGATTCAATGTTCGCGGAGGAAAGTAAAGTAGTTGGCGCAAAACTAGCGGCCGACACGGAAATTGTAGTAGCTGACGCAGAACCATTCCGTACGCACCAAGTTGTTAAAGTCGGAGAAGAATTGATTTTGGTTACTGGCGTTGACGTAGTTGCGAAAAAGCTAGTAGTAGCGCGTGGGTACGCTGGTACAACTGCGGCTGATATTGCAGACGGTGCTAAAATCGAAGTTCAATTCGTAGAGGGGCAAGAAGGACGCGACGCTCGTGCTGCTAGATACAAGGCACGCGTAAGAAAATCCAACTTAATGCAAATTTTCGACGACACTGTTGAAATCAGCGGAACAGCGGCGGCAGTAAGTCAGTACGGAATTGACGACTTATACGAATACGAGAAGCAAAAGAAACAACTTGAACTTGCGTTGCAATTAGAAAAGGCGTTAATCAACGGTATTAAGTATGAAAACGGAACAGTACGCCAAATGGACGGAGTGCGTCATCTTATCAAAACGAACGTAACCGACCTAGCAGGCGCTGATTTAACGATTGAGGCGTTAAATGACTCCTTCCAAGCGATTTACACGAAGGGTGGTTTCGCAACAGGTGGTGCGTATGAGGTAATCGTACCTGCTAAACAAAAACGTGTTATCGGTAAGTTCGACAAGAGCCTGGTTGACATTGCGCAAGCTGATCGCACACGCGGAACAGTGGTAAGCCGTATCGTTACTGATTTCGGAGAGTTCGACGTTTCTATCAACGACAACTTAGCGTCAGATGAAGTTCTAATCGTTGATAAAAACCGTATCGCGGTTAAGCCGTTAACTGGCCGTGAGTTCTCGCACGAGTACCTTGGAAAGAAAGGCGACTATCTACAAGGAATGCTTGTCGGCGAATACACGCTTGAGTTCCTTCAAGAGGCGGCTCATGCACGTATCAAGGGGGCGAAGTAATTGGCGGTATATAACTCAAAATACCGCGAGTTAAAGTTTTACGTGGACGGAGAGCTACACGCTTTTTCTAGCGGTAGCTTTTCGACTACTGACGCAAAAGCAATCGCGGTACTCGACAATCTAGCCGATGCCACTCGCGTCGAAGAGGCGAAAGCCGAAGCAAAAACGGAGGAAGCGCCGAAAACAAAACCGAAAGCGCCAGCGAAAAAGTCCTCCGGAAAATAACTAAACGGAGGTGCTTGCGTTGGCTTGGAATTTAACAGAGGCGACGGAATATATTCGCCTTAATACGCTTGATAACGAGGATTTTCTTGACGCAGACGACGATAGAAAAACTGCAATCCTAAACGTAAGTAAACGGACACTTGACCGTAAATTCACCGGTAAAAACATTCCGAATGAGGCCGTGTTCATTTTCGCGGCAGTGTTGGGAGCTGCGTTTAACGATACGAACAAGTTACAACAACAAGGGGTAGCGTCATTCTCGATTAAGGGTATCGCATTTACTTTCAAAGACTGGGCGAAAAAAGACATTGACTCACTAATTCCCGCAGAGGTTTATGACGTAATCGGCGTACCTAGCGGTCGCCAAGTAAAGTGGACGGTGTTGTAAATGGCGATCATTCCATTAAAACAAACCGTTACCGTAAAGCGAAAAGGCGAAACCGACCGTTGGGGAATCGAAATTACGCCCGACATTGAATTCACGCTGAAATGCCGAGTCGATGAAGGCGCAAAGCTAACCCGACGTACCTCGCAACAGCCAGGCGCAGTCCAAACGCTGTCCGAAGAAGTCGTCAGCTCGGCGCAAATCCTGTTCGATAAATTCACAGACATACGTTTGACCGACGAAATTTTATACACGGACGAATCCGGCAACACACGAGTTTACCTGCCAATAAACGTAAGTCGTGTGCGGGGGCTGAACGGTAAAGCGGTGTTGACGGAGGTGCTTGTATAGATGGCGCGGAATGAATTTAACTTAGACCTTTCGCCGTTGCGTAATTTAATTCAAAGGTCGCCGGCGGCTGCAGGTCGTGGGGCTCAAAGGGGCATGCGCGACATTAAAGACGATTGGAAGCGCGGAGCTGTTGACGTAGCACCACTCGACACGTCCAACCTTCGCGAGCAAATCGATGGAAAAGTCAAAGGTAGCGGCCTTGATACGATGGTAGAAATCGAAGCAAACGCGATGACTAGTAAGCAATTTAATTACGCTTATTACATTCACGAAGGCGGATTTGCGGCGGATGGTAAGCATTTACGAACGCCCGGAACCGTCGAAGAATTCTTGAAACAGCCGGCGGAGCAAAGTGAGCAACGCTGGCAACAAATGCTTGAACGCGAAATACGCGAACAATTAACGCGAGAGGGGTGGTAGCGTGGCGTCAGTCGTAAATGAAATCGAATCAATTACCGAATTTATCGAGCCGTTATTTGCGGGCGCGAACGTTCACTATCAGCAGATACCCGTCGAGCTGAAGCCGAACACGTTAATCGTGCGTTACTTGTCGAGTGGCAACGCGACCGAGACGAATTATCACTACCGGCTTGATCGCGATTATCAAATCGTATATTTCGCGCAGAACGAGTTCGCTTGCCTGCAAAAGTTCGAGCATCTTGAACGAAAATTGAATGACTTTTTAGTAATACCGTTGAAAAACTCCGACCGTTACCTGCGATTGGAGTTTTTTTCATTTTCGCAACCATTCAAAACGGAGAGCGGAACGGTAATGGCAATATTAGGCGTCTTGCGGGCTAGTTTGCGTGAACCACGGACACAACCGGTCACGCCGAAAATTATGCACGTAGACGCAAGAATCGAAGAAGGAGGACGATAGAATGTCGATTACGCAATGGGACCCGACCGCGTTGCCAATACGGCCAGGGCTTTACACAAACTTTGTTGAAGCGGCAATCGCGCAAATTACCGGTGGCGCGCGCGGAGTTGTAGCGATTCCACTCAAGAAACACGCCGGTCAAGCGGTTGCGAAAAAGTTCTACACGATTGAACGCGAGGGCGACGCGATTATAATGTTTGGTCAAGCGAATATTCAGTCGGTCGTGTTCGCACTGGCTGGAGGTGCGAAAGAGGTACTTGTTTACACAATGCCGACGATTGACGGCGCAGTAACAGAAGAAATCGCGTACACAGAGGCGCGCGAAGCTTTCGAAGCACGTCCGTTTAATGTATTCGTTTACGACGGCGAAATCAGCGCGACGCAACAAGACGCGACTGTTGTTTGGCGCGAACGAAATGAAACGGAGAAAAAGCATTTCTTCTTCGTAACAGGTGGCGACGCAGTAGCCGACCAAGATCCGGCGACAGGAAACGCAAGGACGACGAAGTTTGCCGACGACGCGACCGTTAACTTAATTACGGGCGTAACGATTGGCGACAAGGACTACACGAGCGCAGAATATTCGGCTCATATCGCAGGGCTTATCGCAGGCACGCCAATTAATCGCTCAATTACTTACGCGCAAGTACGCGTCGATGACGTGACAAAACGCCTACGTAATAGCGAAATCGTGACGGCATTGCAGACCGGCTCACTTGTACTCGTTCACGATGGCGAAAAGGTCATCGTTGAGCAAGGAATTACGACCGGCAAGCAGAAAATCCGCAAGGTGCGCGCACGTCAAGCTATCGCGACGGACGTCGAAAAGACAGCACGCGACCATTACATCGGAAAGCTCGACAACAACGAGGATGGTCAAATGGCGCTGATTAACGCAATCAAAGCGTATCTCGAAACGCTCGAAGTTAATAACGTCGTTACCGACATCGTGGTAACGCTAGACCCTCAACGTGAGTCGAAGGGCGACCAAGTATTCCTATTCATTTCAATTACGGAAATCGATTCGATGGAACGAATCTTCTTAACTATATCAACGCAATAAGGACGGTGAATAACGCATGATGGACCCGAGTAAAGCACTTAATGGTGTATTTGGAAAGATGTATCACGATGGGGAATGGCTTACGAATATCACCGCAGCGGAAGCAAATGTTGACATTGGTAAGGAAGAGATTCGTATAGCTGGTACGCGATGGGTTGGACATAAGACGGTTAGTTTAACGGGTAGTGGTTCAATGACGGGTTATAAAGTGACTAATGATTTATCCATGAGAATTGCACAAGTTACTGACGACAACCAAGGCGTATTCGTGACCGAATTAGTCATGAAGCTAGTTGACCCGGAAAACCACGACGGCAAGACATGGGTACGCTTGAAGGGCGTACAGTTCGACAGTATTCCGTTACTGAAATATGAAGTCGGAAGTATTGTTGAGGACGAAATGCCGTTTACTTTTACCGGATTTGAATACTTGAACTAAAAATTATGGCGGGCGCTTGCTCGCCTTTTTAAATTCGAAAATTACCGAGAGGATGATATAAATGGACGCACTAGAAGCGTTATTAGGCGCAGACTTGAAAATCGAACAAGAGGTATTTATTAAGCGATTAAATACGCATTTTACCGTGAAGGCAATCGACGGTCAAACGATCAATAAACTTCGCGATGAAGCTACGCACTACGTCGGCAAAGGTTCGAAGCGAAAGGCGCAATTTAACGAGGAAGAGTTTAATAGTTCGCTGATTGTCGCAGGCTGTGTCAATCCCGATTTCAGTAACGCGAAATTACTCGAAAAGTATGGCGCAAGAGACGCGAGTGACTGTGTACTAAAAGCGTTACTAGCCGGCGAAATTATCGCATTACAAGAAGCAATCCTTCGCTTGAGTGGTTTCGTCGATAACGCCGACGACGAGGTGGAAGAGGTAAAAAACTAATTGAGTCAGGCGGAGAAGCGTACTTGTTGCATCGAATTTTCCAAAATCACGGAATACCGCCTGACGAAGTGTATCGCAAAGAATGGCGCATTCGAAAGTTTATGTATGCGTCCGAGTTAATCGTAATCGATGCGGAAGAAGACTTCCGTAAAAAGAAGGGAGGTAACACATAATGGCGTTCAATTTACGCGCAACATTATCGCTTGATGGTAGTCAATTCATCAACACTATGAACCGTGTTAACCGCGTCTTAACGTCGCCGTTACGAGCCATCGGCAGTCTAACGACGAGTTTGCACGGACTTGTGGGCGCATTTACTGCGGCTGCGGGAGCGAAGAAGATATTTGAAGAAACAATTGGTCAGGCGGCGAAGTACGAGCAATCTACGATTACTATTAGCGCCATGTTAAACGATAAAAAACTCGGTCAAGACTACATGAAACTCGTTGACAAGTTCGCGATAGACTCGCCGATCATGGATTCGCAATCAATGCTCGCCAACTCGAAGTCATTCTTGACGCAGTCGAAGGACATGAAGCAACTCGAAAAAATGTGGTCGTTAGCTGAACGTATGGCTGCGATTGACCCGTATCAAGGGGTCGAAGGGGCCGTGTTCTCATTGCGTGAGTTGTTCTCCGGAGATGCTTTTTCGATTGTTCGACGTTTCGAAATGCCGAAGAAGGTCATGAACGAAATTAAGAAGATGGAGTTGCCGGACCAGTTAGAGGCGCTAGACAAATATTTTAACAAAATAGGTATGACGCAGAAACTTATCGACGAGATGGGTGGAACAACGCTCGGTATTTGGGCGCAAATTAAAGAAAAGACGAACGTAATTCTCCGTACGATGGGTCAGCCAGCGTTAATGAAGATTAAGTCGTTTTTAGACGGGCTTAAAAATAACATGGCGACTGTCAGCGAAGTCATGGCGAACCGAAACTTCTTTACGCCGGAAGAGTTCAAAGCTAATCTTGAGCGTGCCATGACGATTGAAAATTTCAAGGAGACTGGAACGAAGATTCTTGAAAGTGTTATGACGGGTTTTATTAACGCAGCGAAAGGAATCGGTAATTGGATTCAAGCACTGACAAATAATCCGGAGTTTCAAAAGCTTGAATCTCTCTCGGCGAAAGTAATTTTCGTGTTTGAGGATATCTGGGGAAGATTTGAGACTTGGTTGGCTAATGGTGGGCAGGAGAAAATTAATAGAATCACTAAGGAACTTCTGGAGGTTATGGCTGTCGGTCTGATTGCCTCACAAGAAATAATCGTCAAGGCGGCTACTACTATCGGAGAGGCTGTCGGGTCCGCGATGGCAAGTAGTGCCAGTGATACTTTTGCAAAGTGGCAAAACCAAAAAATGAACGAATCTAAGTTGTTCAAAATACCGATGTTAGCACCATTTAAATGGGCGAATAACATGGGTATGAAGATGAGGGAAGACGCCAAAAAAGGGGATTCTAAAAAAGCTTCGCCCAGAATTATTCCGCCGAAGAAAAACGGAGGTCTTAGCCGTGTGCCTTATAACGGTGCGACCTACTCGCTACACAAAGACGAAATGGTCTTATCTCGCGGAGAAGCGGCGGCTTATCGTAAAGGCAATCATGGTGGAGTTGTAATATCGGGAAATACGTTCCACGTGCGCCAAGATTCCGATATTCAAAAGGTCGCGCAAGAGCTTGCGAAACTAATCGAAATGGAAGGGGCGCAAATGCCGTAATGGGAAAAGTACAATTTTGGCTAATCAACGGGAGCAAGCGAATCCAATTACCGGTCAATCCCGAAACAATGTCCGTAAGTAGCCCCTTCGGATTCGAGGACGTCACTGTCGCGCAACTTGGCGAGATTACCGTGATAGGAGACGTCATGTTGCGCGAAGTTACATTTTCGTCATTCTTTCCGCGTGACTATAATCCGTCTTATTGCGAATATTCGCGCCTTCCACGACCTACCGATATTCACAATTTACTTGAGCGCTGGAAACGCGAGCGAAAGCCTATTCGTTTTGTTGTGACTGGTACAATCGTAAATTTCGACGTAACTATTCGGGACTTTACGGTCGAGCCAGAACGTGCAGGAAGCCCTGGCGATTTGTACTTCTCGATGACACTAAAGGAATATCGCCATTTTACCGTAAAGAAGGTCAAAGAGTCGGATGGCAAGGCGAAAGCTTCGAAGGGCAACGAAAGACCGGCGCCACCTCCGTCAAAATCAACGAACTACTCCGTGAAGAAAGGCGACTCGCTTTGGAAAATCGCTGCGCGCGAGTACGGAGACGGCAATCAATGGCGTAAATTGTACGACGCAAATAAAGCGATAGTCGGCAAGAATCCGAACCTGATATATCCAGGTCAAAAGTTGGTGATTCCGCGATGAGTGAAGCGCGATTGAAAGTAATTTACGACAACGACCTCGAAATCACGCCGTTAGTAATTAGCGCTGATTTATCGGGTCACAGCGAAAAACCTAATCGTCAATTATCGTTAACCTTGAAAAACACGATTGATGGACACAAGCAAGCCGTAAGTATCGCGAAAGGTAAGCGAATCGAATTTCGCAATAACAACACGGTGCGTTTTATCGGCGTAATCTTCTCAACGGATATCAACGAAAAGGGCGACATGCAGATTACGGCTTACGACGAAAATATTTACCTACTAAAATCGGTCGAAACTCGCAAGTTTTCGAAAGTTAAAGCGTCGGATATTGCGCGTCGACTTTGCGCAGACTTCGGCATCGAATACGGACAAATAGCCGACACGGGCTACGTAATCCCAACGCTTATTTGCCGGGAAAAAACGTTATACGAGATTTTACTAATGGCGCTAACCTTAACGCGAAAGCAGACGGGCAAGCGCTTTTTTATATGGAGTAAAAACGGACGGCTCATGATAACGTCGGGTGTCGAGCAGAAAGCGCAATACCTAATCGAAGCAGGCACGAACATCATTAGCGCCAGTTACTCCGAATCTATCGAAGAAACGAAAACGCGCGTCAAGGTTATCGGCGGTAAAGACGGTAAGTTCGTAGCAACAGCGAAAGACTCGGCGCTTGAAAAGCAATACGGCATCATGCAAGCGGTCGAAAAGATGGACGAGGATGCGACGAAATCACAAGTCGAACAGCGTGCGAAAACGCTACTCAAAGAACGGGCGGTAATCGACGATCAAGCGACCGTTACTGCGTTAGGTATCGACGAAATTATCACCGGAACAGCCGTCTATGTTCGCGAGCCAATGACGGGTATTATCGGCGGCTACTACGTCACCAGCGACAGCCATACGTATCAGAACGGCTCGCACATGATGACGCTGGAACTTTCGCATACTTACGACTTACCAACAATCGAAATATCGAAGGAGGAATTGGGCATTGTCGACAAACCAAAATAACGGGCGACTGGAAGGAAGCGGAGCAGCAAAACTGATTCAGATGATGAAAAAGCACGGACATAATACCGACGTTGATGTCGAACTGGCAACGGTTGTCGCGCCTCCTCCTTCGTTGCAAATCCGTTTAAATAGCGATAATTTAACGCTCGATAAATCTGATTTAATTATCGCAGAACACTTAACGGAACATACGCGAAAGGTTTCAATTACCGGCGGGTCGGTGTCAGTGTCGGACGCAGCCATGACGGTCAAATCACCGTTAAGCCCCGGCGACCAAGTGATCGTCGTGTCCGCGAACGAGGGGCAACTTTACTATGTTCTCGACAAGGCGGTGGTGTAATGGCGTTATCACCGTTTCAGCCAATCGAAGAAAGGGTCGACGCGGTAGACGAAATCACCACAGTCGAGCCATCGAAAACATACCGACTAAGCTACGAGTCAAACGAAATCAGCGGACTAATCGACGGTGAAGAAGCCTTGCGCCAATTCATCATAAAAGCGATTACGACGGCGCGATTTCGTTTTTTAATTTACGACGAGCAATACGGCTCGGAACTCGACGAACTAATCGGCGCAGACGTGTCGCTCGAACTTTTGCAAATGGAAATTCCGCGCGTGATAACCGAGGCGCTGATTTACGACGACCGTGTTGCCGACGTAACCGACTTCGAAGTCACTCGCGACGGCGACAAGTTATTCGTCAGCTTTCGCGTGGTCACAACGGAAGGCGAGGACGTAATACTCGACGAAATGGAGGTGGGGCTATAATGTACGAAAATGAAACGAAAGACGCGATACTTGCCCGTTTACTTGCGCAGATTAACGACGACATTGATAAGCGTCAAGGCTCGGTAACTAACGATTTGCTTTCGCCGGCTGCGATTGAATTTGCTCAGGCATATCTCGCTCTCGACCAAGTGTTGACGTTTGGATTTGCGACCGAGGACACGCCATCTAATTTCCTCGATTTACGTTGCGCAGAAATGGGCGTTTATCGTAAGCCGTCCGTCAAGGCAATCGGTCAAGTTACGTTCAGCGGTCCGGAAGGCACGGTCATACCCGTCGGCACTCGCGTTAGAACAGACGAAGTCGAGCCGGTTTATTTCGCAACAACAGCCGAGGGCACGATTACAAACGGAGTAGTCACGATCAACGCCGAAGCGGAAGCCGGAGGCATTAACGGAAACGTTGCGCAAGGAAGAATAACGCTTGTGCTTGGCGACCTAACTGGTATCGTTACCGTGAATAACTCGCAACCTTTTGATGGCGGGGTCGACACAGAATCGGACGCGTCATTACTCGCGCGATACATCGACAAGGTAAGCAAGCCGGTCACGTCGGGCAACAAGTATCATTACGAACAATGGGCGAAAGAGGTTGCCGGTGTGGGCGACGCGAAAGTCTATCCGTTATGGGCGGGCGCAGGCACGGTAAAAGTCGTCTTGCTCGACGATGAAAAGACAGCGCCAGCGCCTTCGGTCGTTGAAGCGGCTACGGCGCATATTAACGAGGTTGCACCGATTGGCGCGACGGTGACAGTCGTTGGTGCGACAGAATTGACGATTAATGTGTCGGCGACATTAACGCTTGCCCCAGGCGCGAATCTTGACGAAGTAAAAGCGGAGTTTAGCGCGGCATTGGCGACATATTTAAAGTCGGTCGCGTTCGTAACTAACGAACATACTGGCGAGCCGGAGTTAATCCGTTACACACAAATCGCAAACTTATTGCTCGGCGTACCCCCGATTATCGATTACGAAAACTTGACGGTTAACGGCGGAACAGCGAACATTCAGCCGACTAGCGAGCAAGTTGGCGTTGTCGGGACGGTGGTGTTTACGTGAAGTTTCTCGGCACAGATTTAACGCGAAACATTGAACGCGATATGTTCGATTATGGGCCGCGCGAATACGAGGACTTTCGCGAGTCAAACGCCTTAATCAAATCGGAAGCGGCGGAGTTTGAACGGCTGAACGCGCAAATAGCCGACGTGCTTTCGCAGTTCTTCATCGACACAGCTACGTGGGGACTTTCGCGATGGGAGCGGCTTGTCGGCGTAACGACAGACGAATCCAAGCCGTTGAGTCAACGAAGGTCGGTCGTTAAGGCGAAGTTGCGCGGAGTGGGTACGGTTACGGTCGACTTGATTAAATCCGTTAGTGAATCGTGGTACGCGGGAGAAGTTGAGGTTACGCAAAACACGACGCAGTATCTCGTGACCGTTGAGTTTACGTCAAGTTACGGAGTGCCAGAAAACCTCGACGACGTTGAGCGAGCATTGCGCGAAATTATACCGGCGCATTTACAGTTAGCGTTCAAGTTTCGCTTTGTTACGTATGACATGCTTAAAGCAACGGGGTTAACGTACGACGAGATAAAAGCGACCGGGCTTACGTATGACGAAATAAAGAACGGAGGAATAGCGCAGTGAGTACACCGAAACTAAATTTACCGACTGTAACTGGAAACATGGCGAACGATGTTGTTGCGCATCTTAACTCGTTGGCGGAGGCGGTCGACGGGAAGGCTGGCTCGGCGAGTGGGCTTGCGATGTTGAACGCAGAGGGAAAGGTAATTAACGCGGATGGGTCGCAGGCTGGTGAAGTTACGCAGGCGGAGTTTGATGCGCATTTGGCTGATAAAGCGAATCCCCACGGCGTGGATAAAATTCAAGTTGGACTTGGGAACGTAGATAACGTCAAGCAAATCCCGTTAAGTGAGAAAGGTCAACCGAACGGGGTGGCTATGTTAGATGCTGATGGGAATGTAATAAACGCAGATGGAAGTGGCATTAGTGGGTTTGAGTTAATCGCAACAGTAGAGCCTAGCGTATCAACCTCGGCGATAGTTCTATCAAGTATACCGACCAAGTATAGAGACCTAAAGTTAATTATTAAATCTATTATTCCAGGCAACACAAACGGAGGACTAGCACCAGTTAGTTTGAAGATAAATGAAAGTGGAGTAGGGACAGTTAGAGGTATATCATTCCAAGGTTCAAGTACTACTAATGTAAACCATGATTCACAGTTGTATATTGGTCACTTCTATAGTCAGGTGAATACCACAAATGAGGCTACTTATGCAGAAATTGAGTTCTCGAATGAGCAAGGGGAAGCTAAGCGAATTAAACATAATCAGTACATTACCGGCTCATCAGGTAGTTCCCAAAAATTTGGGTCACTAGTGCTTTTGAGGTCGCCTGTTATAGAAAAAATAACATCAATTGAGTTATCAATACCTGATGTGAATTTCAAGTTTGCGCCAGGAACAAAAATTCAGTTATTCGGGGTGTTGTAAATGTATGAAGTTATTATTGATGAATGGGGTGAGTGGCATGTTGCAAAGAATGCTGACGGTGAAGTTACTTCAAAGTTATTGGTAACACCTTCTCAAAAGTGGAGAGACGAAAACCAGCCTGATGTTTCTGTGCCACAACTGCCTACCTTTGAAGAAAAGTTGGAAACCTTAGAGCAAGAAAAGTTAGTCTTACAACTAGCCTTGGCAGAAAGTATAGAAAAACAGGAAATAGATAAGATCAATAATCAACTAGCATTAGCTGAATTAGTAGAAACGTTAACAATGAAAGGAGTTTTATAGAATGATAATTTTGTATGCGGACTTAGTAGAATTGGGATTAAGAGTGTTGGAAAATCCACAACCGGGCGAAATTGCTGTTCCTGCTTTCTTGAGGGCGGACGTAAAGAAAGAATTAGAAAAACGTGCTTCCATGAGTTCTTAATAAGCTTATGGCCGAGGATGAGCAATAAACAACGATCAAAGGCGGTGATTCAACGTGGACAATCCCGAAGTAATTAAATATCTTCTATCGCAGGGGCCTTACGCAGTATTATTCGTAGGGCTCCTTATTTATGTAATGAAAACGAACAAGGAGCGCGAAGCCCGTCAGGAGCAAACGAACGCCGAGCGCGAGTCACGGCTTCACGACTTACTCGACAAGTTCAGCGAAAAGTACGACGTGGTTATCGAAGAACTTCGCGGCATCAAATCGAAACTAGGAGGCGATTAATAATTGGCTAGTGTAGAGCGGAACTGTCTACAGTGCGGAACTACATTTTTCACTTTTCCGTCATATATAAGAAGAGGTAAAGGAAAGTTTTGCTCGATTTCATGCGGGACTACCTACAGAAACTTAACTGACAACCCAGCTTGGCGCGATGAAGTTAAAAAGAAAATCAGCGAAAACCACGCGCCTGTTCCTTGGTTGTTTGATTATAGGTTCAATAACTACAAAGGAATTGACGTAAAGCATTATCGAAAAAAGGCGTTGAGATACTATGGAGATAGTTGTAACAGATGCGGTATCAATGAAAATTTACAAGTTCACCATAAAGACCGAAATCGAAGTAATAACGAATTAGATAACTTGGAAGTGCTTTGCTACGATTGCCACTCCGAAGAACATAAAAATGAATTCAAAAGAGAGCGCTGTCCGGAAACGGGGCGCTTTTTGAGTGAAGAAAAGGAGAGTGATGTCCATGTCTAAAACATTCAAAATCGTTATAGACGCTGGTTAGGTCACGGACTCAATACACCAGGCAAACGTACGCCCGACGGTGAACGCGAATGGTCGTTTAATAATACGGTCGTGCTTGCGCTTATCGCCGAATTGAAGCGATATCAGAACGTCGAAGTCCTGCGCCTAGACGACCCGACGGGCAAGACCGACGTCTCACTTACGGAGCGTACTCGCAAAGCAAAAGCGTGGGGCGCAGACGTAATTATTAGCGTTCACCATAACGCAAACACCTCGAAGTGGGGCGCATGGGGCGGAGTTGAGACGTTAGTCCATCAAAGCGCGGACAAAGTTTCGCTTGCCCTTGCGGAAGCTGTACAGCCGGCGATAGTGAGCGCGATGTGTTTGCGTAATCGAGGAATCAAACCCCGGAGCGACTTGCATATTCTTAACGCGGGCAAGACGTACGGAATCCCTGCGATTCTCACCGAAGGCGGATTCATGGACAGCACGACCGATATCGGAGCTTTGCGCGACAAGGCGAAGTTACACGCGCAAGCTAAAGCGATCGCAGACGGAGTAGCGAAAATATTCGCGTTGAAATTGAAGGAGGCGGAACAAGTGACGAACAAAACCGAGGAATACAAACTAACGCCAAACGACGAAAAGGTAATCGCAGACCTCAAACGTTGGGGCATTACGGATGGCAAGAACCCGACGCGACAGGTTACGCAATTATACCTGTGGCACGTCGTACACGGTGTGATTCAAGCGGTTAAAAACGGAAAGGTGGCGGAGTAGATGACGAAACAAACTAAACCAATTAACGCGGGAACAGTTACGAGGTTCATACTTCTATTGCTCGCGTTGCTTAATAGCGGACTGGAAATGTCGGGCAACAGTGTATTGCCGGTCGACAAAGAAGGCGTTAGCACGTTTATTTCGCTGGCATTCCTCGGGGGCGCTTCGTTGTGGGCATATTGGAAGAACAACGACGTGACGAAGAAGGCGCGGAGTAAAGACGAATAAATAAAACAAGGGCAGGCGAAACTTATACGCTTGCTCTTACGTACATATTTGTAGTTGTCTAACGTTGGTAACTACGGTAAAATTAGGAATAGGAGAGGGGGATTTACGGTGGAAAAGAAATCAAAAATAATATTAATAGTGGTTGCTGCACTTAGTTCTATTTATATATTTGGTTCACTCTTGCCGGACATCTTCATTAAAAAAGAGAGCGATAGTCCAGTCATAGCGGTCGGGGCGGAGAATAAAGATATCGAATCTGAGAGCGTTGACAATTCACAAGAAGAGGAATCTGGAGCGACGGAACATGTCGTCACTTGGTCGGATAACTTCCAAGGGTATGAAACAAAAATCACAAGCGTTAAATTTGATGATAAGACTATGAGCGTTTACTTCGAATTATACAATGGCTCTGACGTTACTTTCCTCAATAATGTTGAATGGGGAGCCGCAGTTATTAATCAAAAGCAAATAAAAGCGAACATGTTCGGAAGCAATGACGTTGGCGGCGAGCACCTGGGAGATACAAAGCATGAAGGTTATGTCGTTTACTATGCCGATAGCCCAGAGGATTTTGCTGACGTTAAAGAAGTACGTTTAACATGGACGTTAACTAATGATAGTACGTATGAATCAAAAGACTACGACATAAAAATTCCACTAACGCCATAACTCTACGGTCATCCAAGCCGTGGGTTATGGCGTTTTTTTGCGTTTACATTCCAAAATAATCATCCGGCACGCTTTCGCCTATCTTTTTTAACGCCTTCTTTATGCGCGTGACAGTTGAAAACTTAGGCGTGTACTCTTTATCGTTACATAACCTCGAAATTGTTCTTCGACTTAACCCCGATAATTCCTCTAATTCGATTTGCGTTATTTCCTTCCGATCTAACCAACGTCCAAACTTCGTTCTATCTTTACCTAATCCGAAAAATGAAAACATAACGATCAACTCCTGCGTTTTTAGTACAAGTATCGACAGGAGCCAAATTTTTCATACATGCAAAAAAGTAACATAACGGACAATCAGCGCACCATACCTTTTACTATTCCGATTAAAATTCTCGCCTAGAATTGCAAAAGGAATAGCAGAAACTCTTACGTATCAATAGTCGTAAGCTTGTCCGTTACCTTCCTTTTCGCTGGGACTATTCTACGAATAAAAGGTGGTGTTGCTTATGTTGTTCGAAGTGCTTTCGTCGGCTGTGGTCGGTGGGCTTGTCGGCGCGTCCTACTTACACCAACTCGGACTAGGCGGCAATGACACGCGAAACATTATCCGGATTGCAGCCAACGCAGGGCTTGTCGCAAAAGACGGCACGCAGATACGTCCTTTTCGCCGGACTAATAAAGGCTCTTACGTTGAATACGTATTTCAGCTTCCGCAAGGGCTATCGTCGCAACAATTCCGCGATAAACTAGACCGATTCCAGGACGGACTAAACGCAAAACGACGTGTACTCGATATTTCGCTGGCGGACTTACGCGCGATTAACTGGCGAGGTCGTGACGTTGTTTCGCATCTGCGGGAACTAGCGACGAAAAAGAAAACGGAGCATAAGGAGGTTGAAGTCGAGTTTGACGGCATGTTAAAGTTTCGCGTTTATAAGGAGCCTTTGACGGAGTTTTTCGAAATTGACGAATCACTTTTCGCATCATTAAAAGGCTGGCAAGTTCCTGCGGGCATGAGTCGGCAAGGGCTAATACGGCACGATTTCGATAAAATCGCGCATAGTTTAATTGGCGGTTCGACTGACTTCGGAAAGTCCAACATTCTGAAACTATGGATAACAACGCTAATTCACCGAAAGCCTAACGAAGTAAAATTCACGCTAATCGACCTAAAGGGCGGGCTGTCGTTTTCTCGTTTTCGCAAAGCTAAACAAGTCGAAACTGTCGCGAAGAATGCGGAGGAAGCGCTCGAAGCGTTGCAATCGGTTCAGCAGCGCATGAATAAAACGATGGACTATCTCGAAGCAAACGGATTTGAGGACGTAAAGGAAGCAGGCATAAAAGAGCGTTATTTCACGTTTATTGATGAAGCTGCCGACATCGCTGACGATTCAAATTGCGTTGATATAATAATCGACATTGCTAGACGCGGAAGGGCGGCAGGAGAGCGTTTGGTCTACGCGACACAATACCCAACGGCTGAAACGATTGATTCGCAGATAAAACGGAATTGTATCGGGCGCCTGTGCTTCGTGCTTGATACCGGAATAGCGAGTAAGGTCGTTATCGACCAAGAAGGTGCGGAAAAACTACCGTTAGTTCAAGGACGTGCAATATATAAGAAGGTAAAATGTACGGAAATTCAGACGCCTTATATTAGTAATAAAACGATTGATCGCATTATCGGGCCGCACATTACAATCAAGGCGCGCAAGGAGGGCGATACGAATGCAAGCAACGATAGCAAAGGAGCAACGCCAGGAAAGCATTCTCTTGTCGTTGAAGAAATTGGGATTTCTTAGTCGGTCGCAAATTCAACGATTACACAGACTCGGCGGTGATCGCAACGCTAATCGAATATTAAGCGATATGTGCGATTATCTGAATACGGTCAGACTGGGCGAAAACATCTACTATTTAAACGCTGCCGGACGTGAGCGCGTCGGAGCAACGAAGGTATTAAAGAAGACGCATCAAATTACGCATCATCTAATGAGAAATAGCCTTTATTTTGCGCATGGCTGCCCGTCGTCATGGAAAAGCGAGGTTAAGCTTGCGGTCAAAAATGAGGTAACGGTTATCGCAGACGCCTTGTTTACGCTGGCAGGTCGTTACTTTATTTGCGAAGTTGATAACGCGCAGAAAATGAACGAAAACAGGGCGAAGCTAGCAAAGTATCGCCGGCTGATCGAGTTGGGCGTATTTGAAAAGTCGCCGAAGTTTATTTGGATTACGACGACAGAGTACCGCCGGAAACAGTTAACGAAAATGTGCGAATGTCTTGACGCGAGAATCTATACGAGGGGTGATTTCGATGTTTAAGCGAAAAGAAACGATGTCCGTTAAGGAGTTTATGGCGCGAAAGGAGCCTTTGCGGATTCCGCAAGAGCGAAATTATAAACCAATCGTCAAAGCCTGCGTAACTGCCGGCGTCATTGTGCTGTCTCTAACATTCGGCGATGTTTCGCTTGCTGCGGCTGGCGCAGTTAACGGGGCTGTCACCGCGAAAGTGGTCGGTGCGTTTGCGCCCCTTGTCGAGTTGGTCAAGGCGTTGAGTTATCCGATTTCGCTCGTAATGATGCTAGGCGGCGGGCTGTTCGTGATGGTGGGGAACGCGGATCGTGGCTTCGGAATGATTCAAAAAGCGGGACTGGGCTACGTATTGGTGCAAATGCTTCCGTTGTTGATGGATTTGCTCGTCGAGATTGCGAAGTCGTTGTAAAGGAACGTTCGTTCGTATATAATATACGTAAAACTAACGGAGGTACTACGAATGTTAAAAGAACGCGGCATGAAAAAGTGGCAGGGATTCATACTTCCGGAGCAAGTCGAAGCGATGGCGTGGCTTGCCGACGAAATGGCGAAAGTTGATAAGCCGGTAGTCGACGAATATCAACGTATCGAATTTGACTCGCGCGTGGATTTCGCAATGGAGTTCAACTTGCCGGTAGAATTTACGGTGTGGACGGCGGGCAGATTTTCGAAGGTAAACGGACATGTGAAATACGTCGATATGATTTCGCAACAGTTTCGGGTTAAGTTGGCGAATGGTTTAATTGAGCGCGTGAGCATGGCGGACGTGGTTGACGTGACGGTTGTCGAAGATTGAACAAAGACCCGTCGGATTGTCCGCGGGTCCCATTTTTAAATACGTATACCATTTCGTTTAACGATATTTCTAAGCGGCGAAAATTTATTGTGCTGTTGGCGTAAATGCTCGTTGTCCATCTGAATATATTTTCGCGTTGTTTGAATATCTGCGTGATCTAAGATTCGTTGCAGTGTAAATAAATCTCCGCCATTTAATATGTAGTTTCTCGCAAAAGTATGCCGAAACATATGCGGATGCAAGCGCGGTATATTTAGCTTTTTCTTCAGGCGGTTAAGTCTACGTCTAAATGCGTCCGCGCTAAAATCGTCGCCATATGCGTTCATAAACAACTGGCTACTATCTCCAAAATAACTTCTCGTTTCGTCCAATAACTGCCGCAGTCTTTTCGCGACCTCTCTACTCATTGGGATTTCGCGATTCTTTCTATTTTTCGCAATCTGTGACGGCACATAGAGCGTTAATTGCCGAAAGTCAATTTGTTCCTCCGTTAGTGATAACGCTTCATTAATACGCAGGCCACAATCTAATAGAAGCAATACGAGCGTTTTGTCGCGCCATTGAGCGTAGCGTCTGTCATCGTAGGCGGCGAGTATCTTGTCGACTTCCTCGTCGGATAGCCCCGGCACTTCTTCCTGTTCGTCGTCGAGGACTTGCGAAATGTTTTCCATCGGGTTCGTTTCGATAATGCCTTCGGTCTGTAGAAATCGGAACATAGTTCGCATTGTCCGAATCCGGATATTAATCGTATTTACCGATAGTTTTTTACCTTCGCGCTGTCGTTGCTTGTCGCCTTCATACGGAGTTCTTTCGATGCGCAAATAATTTATGTAACCTCGTATTGTGTCCGCGTCAATATCATTGATGTACTTCGTGTCGTCGCCGAGCCATTCGCAAAAGTAGCGCATCGTCGCGTTGTACCCATCGACAGTTCCAGGTCGAACCCCTCCGGCCTCTTTCGCTCTAACAAAAATAGCCAACGCCTCGTCAATCGGGGTCTGTCGGTCAACCTTAGGCTTTGAGACTTGCGAGGCTGTTTTCGCCCCTCGTTCCGCAATATACTTCCGTTTCATCGCGTCCTATAACCTCCGTTTATGTCACCGATTATGTCCTACGTTCACTAAAATGACGTCCTATATACGACGAAAAAACGCTATGTCATCGTAATTGTCACCGTAATGATTGTACGGTTGAAATAGCGATAACATAGCGTCTCTTCTATTAGCGTCCCAGATAGGAATCGAACCTACGACCTACAGCTTAGGAGGCTGTCGCTCTATCCTACTGAGCTACTGGGACAAGTATTATCTTAATAATAAGACAACAAAATTTATTATAAACCCACTATTCCAATATAGTCAATGATTTCGATTGCAGGAAAAAAGGACGCAAGCGTGATGCGTCCATTAATCTTTAATTTAACATTTTTTTGCGATAAAAGCGTAAAAGTGATTGGATTTTAATTCTTAGGTTTTTCAATTTTGATATTTCTAATTCAATAACCGGCTGAGCAAATGATGTAATATATTTGCTTGATAAGAGCAAAGAGAGTAACAGCGATGCACACGCTAGCAATAGGAAGTTTTCTGGCTTTGTAAAGTAATCTTGTACTTCGCTTTCTCTGAACACTCTTATGAAAAAACCGTGCAATAAATAAACGTACAAGGTGTTTTTTCCAAGATTAGTGAAAAAATATTGTTTTCTGGGAACAAGCGTGAAGAAGGTAAACACCATGATCAAGCTTAATAGATAAAATCCGAATCTAGTAAAAACAGCACTTATGGATGTTACTTCTAATTCTGAATATGGCTTTGAACCAAGCAGCCATTCATAATTAATTTCTGGAAATAGATAAAAGCCTACAAAAACTACTGCTAATATAAAGCCTGCAGCCACTTTAATTTTGGGTTTTAATAAGGAGTAAAAATGATCTTTTTTCATAAAATAGCCTAGTAAGAATAACGGGAAAAATACAAAGGTTCTTGATAGGCTTAAATAATTGGCAATGGAATCAAAATATCCTACTGCTAGTCCTATTAATAATGCAGCTGATAAGGAATAAACCGCCTTATATTTTGCAAAGAGCGGAAGAAGAAGATTCCAGAAAAACAAGCTGATTAAAAACCAAAGAGACCAATGCGGTGTAAGCGGGTCCACTTGAAAATCTGATTTATCATACAAAAAGTAGTAAAAAATTGAATAGATTAATTGAAAGATGATATATGGCAAAATAAGCTTCTTTGCAATCTTTGGCAAATAGCCTTTTTTGTGAAAGCCTTTTGCAAAATAACCCGAAACGAGAATAAAAGCAGGCATGTGAAAGGTATAAATCACCTTATATAAAGTATAAATCGTTTCGCTTTCCCCAATATAGGAACGCAAAAAATGTCCGAAAACCACAAAGAAAATCAAAATAAATTTAGCATTATCGAAGTAATAATCACGTTGCTTCATAAATCCACCTCTTTTATAGCCCCCTATAAAAGATTCCCTTTTATTTTACTTACCCACATTATCACGTATGAAACAAAATTTGACCATTTAATAAGTGGAAATTAAACCATAACGTTCCAATTTTGCGAAACTCCAATCTGTTATAGTACATTGTGTATGCTGTTATATAATTAAGAATGCGTTTTCAAATGCTGTTAATACAGTGAATATTAATCTTAAATTAAATCTGTTTCAAATTTTCTGTGAAATTGTTGATATTTGTCACAGCCTAATATGAACCCTTCCCCTAAAATGAAAATTGGGGATTATTTGTCAACCAGTATTGGAAAAATTTTAGCATTCGCTAATCCTTTTTCGTGAATGTCTTAGTTTTTCTTATGCGTTCAGAATGTATGGATTTAAATTCTGTTTAGCTAAAAAATACCAAAGGGAATAATGGGAGGGAGAATATGGCAATCTTACCTAAAAAAAACGAACTTGGTTTTTTTGAAATTAGATTGGAATCAATAGGCGGGCTTGGAGCGAATTTAGCAGGGAAGATGCTTGCAGAAGCAGGCGTTCTTGGACTCGGATTAAATGGTTCGAATTTTTCTTCATATGGATCTGAAAAGAAGGGATCTCCAGTTAAAAGTTTTATCCGCTTTTGTGATCCTGCTGTAGAGATTCGTGCACATAGTCCAATTGAACAACCGCATGTGGTTGGTGTATTTCATGAAGCCTTGTATAAAACAATTGATGTTGTGAGCGGTTTAGCTCCAGATGGAATATTACTAGTGAACTCAACACGTAATTTCGATGAAATAAAGAGAGATTTAAAATTAGAGTATGGCACATTAGCGATCATAGATGCTTTGCAAATTGCAGTAGAAGAGAAAACAAAAGTGAATACGGCGATGCTTGGTGCTTTATTCCGTATTTGTGAATTTCTTGATCCGGAATCAATGAAAAATGTTATACGCAAGACATTTGAGAAAAAATATCCACATTTAGTCGAACCCAATATCCGGACCTTTGAACGTGGATATAATGAAGTTCAGTTTAAAACATATGAAACACCCGTGGATGCTCAAGGGAAATCTTTTTCACGGCCAATGCCCATTCTCGGATATGAAACGCAGGAAATTGGAGGAGTCATTACGGCGCAGGCAAATAGCGTATTGAAGGATCTTAGCGGTTCTAGACAAGGTTTTCTGCCAAAGTTTGAAATAGAGCAATGCATAAACTGTGCTGCGTGTGATACTGTTTGTCCGGATCTATGCTTTGTCTGGGAAGAAGGGGAGGACAAAAGGGGCAGGAAGCAAATGTTCCTAAAGGGAATTGATTATCAATATTGTAAGGGTTGTTTAAAGTGTGTGGAGGCATGTCCAACGACTGCATTAAGTGATTTAAGGGAAACAATTGGCTATGCAGAATCCCATCGTGTAAAACATAATTTTCCTTACGTAGCAGGAGGGGTATCGTAATGGCAATGGCAGAAAAAGAGTTGAAAGTAATCAATCGAGCTGAACAGCTGACCACCTTTGAAAGCGGAAATGAAATGGCTGCAATGGCTGCTGCACAAATTAATTATCACATCATGGGGTATTTTCCGATTACTCCTTCTACAGAGGTCGCACAATATTTAGACCAAATGAAGGCTCGTGGCGAACATAATATTAAATTAATTCCTGCAGATGGTGAGCATGGATCAGCAGGTATTTGCTATGGAGCTGCAGCTACTGGAGCAAGGGTTTTTAATGCAACAAGTGCGAATGGGTTTATGTATATGCTTGAACAGCTTCCTGTTCAGGCTGGAACGCGCTTCCCGATGGTGATGAACTTGGTCACACGCGCTGTCAGCGGTCCTTTAGATATCCGCGGTGACCATTCAGATTTGTATTATGCTTTAAATACGGGCTGGGTCATTCTAACGGCGAGAACACCTCAAGCCGTCTATGATATGAACATTATGGCATTAAAAATTGCTGAGCATGCAAAGGTTCGCCTTCCAGTTATGGTTGCTTATGATGGCTTCTTTACCTCTCACCAAAAAAGGAAAGTATATTATTTCAAAGAAAGAGAGGTTGTTCAGCAGTTCGTTGGGGAATGTCCAACCGATTATAATTTTGCCCGTGATCCGAAGGTACCCGTTACGATTGGTGCCCATATGAATGGGGAAGACTTAATGAATAACCATTTCCAACAGTCTGAAGCGATGTATGCTTCGGGGGATGTCTTTAAAGAAGTCGCAGCGGAATATGCCAAGATTTCAGGACGTGAATACCCTTTTTTAGATTTATATGGGATGGAAGATGCAGAAGTCGCTTTGTTCTTATTAAATTCTGCTGCTGAAACAGCAAAGGATGTTGTTGATCAGCTAAGAGAAAAAGGGATTAAAGCTGGAGTGATTAGCCCGAATATTATTCGTCCATTTCCAGCTAAGGAGATTCGTGAGGCATTAAAGAATGTAAAAGCCTTGCTGATCGGAGAAAGAGCGGATTCCTATGGTGGAAACGGCCCGAATTTAACACATGAAGTAAAATCAGCCTTACAGGATGATAAAAATAATAAAACGATTGTATTAAGCCGAGTTTTTGGTCTGGGTGGAAAAGATTTTTATGCAGACGATGCAGAGCTTTTCTTTAAAGACGCCATTGAGTCAATAGAAATAGGCTATGCTAAAATTCCGTTTGATTATTTCGGTCATATACCTGGCAATGAGGAGAAGATTTTAAAGCCTGTTATCACACCTCAGCATGGGGATATATATAAATCAGGATTGATCCATGTAGAAAAGGATCCTGAAACGAATAACTTAAAGGTAAAGATACCACCGATACGATCACTTACTTCAAAACCAAAGAGAATTGCTTCAGGACATGGTGCATGTCCAGGCTGTGGAATTTTTACTGGTTTAGAGCTTTTCTTTAAAGGAATCGAAGGAGATGTCGTTGTCTTGTATCAAACAGGCTGTGCTTATGTGACAACGACTGCTTATCCATATACGTCACATAAGCAAACAATGATTCACAACCTTTTCCAAAATGGAGCAGCAACATTATCTGGAACGGTTGAAGCATTCTTAGAATTAAAAGAGCGTGGAGAAATCGAAGTGTCTGATGATGCTACCTTTGTCATGGTGACAGGAGATGGCGGGATGGATATCGGCATGGGCTCTGCGATTGGCACCGCATTAAGAAACCATAAATTAATCATGCTGGAATATGACAACGAAGGCTATATGAACACAGGCTCGCAAATGTCATATTCCACACCAAAAGGACATATGACGAGCACAAGCAATGTTGGAAAGTCACAAAAAGGGAAAAGCTTCCACCATAAAGACACGGCACAAATTATGGCTGCAACAAATATTCCTTATGTTTTTACCGGAGCAGAAGCATTTCCTCAGGACTTAATTAAAAAGGCAGCAAAAGCACAATGGTATGCACAAAATGTCGGTACGGTCTATGGGAAAATTCTGATCACATGTCCGTTGAACTGGAAATCAGAGGATCGCTATGGAGAGAAGATCCTTGAAGCAGCCGTTAACGCGTGCTTCTTCCCGCTATATGAGGTGGAAGATGGAATCACAACGATTACGTATAACCCAGATGAGAAGAAGAAGAGGGTTCCGCTATCTGAATGGCTGAAATATATGGGGAAAACCAAGCATTTATTAAAAGAGGAAAATAGTGAGCTGCTAAATGAATTAGAAGAAGAAATCGAAAATAGATGGCAGCGTCTTTTAGCAAAAAATAATAGTCCATTTTTATAATTCCTAGGTAAAAAAGCAGGGTACTAGTACTTTGCTTTTTTTCTATTGGAATATAAAAACAATAAATCCCTTCAAAAGTATAATTGTTTGAATTATAATAAGATAATAAAATAGTATAAATGTTTCATATCTTTACATATTTTAGCTCTATCGAACTATAACTTCAGCAGTGATTAAGGAGGGCAAACGGGTGAAAGGGGTAAAAAAGAAGACTATAAAAAGGTCAAAAAGGACGAAAGGGACAACAAGTAAAAGTCCAATTTGGACAATTACACAGTTAAATATTTGGAAAAAACTGAAACTCGGTCAGAAATATGGAGTGGCTTTATTTATTACAATTGGACTTTTCTCTATTTCTACCATTATTACATTCGTGCTATTAAGTATTGCTAATTCACAAATGGATTCTGTGGAAGAGACGGGTGAGAAAGCAATTAAAATTACCGAAGCAACCGCAATCTTCCATTATAAAGGGAGTACAATAGGTAACTTCATAATTGATTCGAATCCTAAGCACCTAAAGAATTTTGATGAACTAACGAAAAAGTTTAATGAATTAAAAAAAGAAATAACACCAGCATTGACATCTAACAAAACAAAACAGATGTTAAATGAAATTAGTAAAAATGATGATGAAATAAACCGACTGTTCTATGAGGTCATAGAACCTCAAGTAAAGCTTCACCATGTAAGGGAATATCGTCTAGGTAAACTTCAAGCAGATGATAAGATAACTGAAACAGTTGTAAAATTGGACTCTTTAAGTGACTCGTTAAAGTCTGATCAGGAAAAAGCAATTAGCTCTGCTAAGGGAAGACTCGTTTTAACATTAATTGTATTAGGGGTATCTATTTTAGTTTCTGCTGGACTAGGGATTGCTAGCATCCTATTTATTGGGAAAATCATATCAAATAAATTAGGTCATATTGTACATCTTTCTAATGAAATCGCAGCAGGCAATTTACATATTGATGCTATAGAATATGATGGGAACGATGAAATTGCTGAATTGAGCAAGGCAACGAACTCTATGAAGGAAAGACTTCAATCGATGATACAAGAAATCTCAGCTGTTTCAAGTTATGTTACTGAAAAAAGCAGCGAATTAAATATTGCTGCGAATGAAGTCGGGGCTGCTAGTCAGCAAGGGGTATCTACTATGCAGGAGCTCTCAAGCGGAGCTGAGGATCAAGCAAGTGCAGCTACTGAATTAGCAAGAATGATGGATGACTACCTAGGGAAGGTAGATGAAGCAACAAAAAGCGGGTATAAGATTAAATCTGCTTCAACTGAGGTTCTTACAATGACGAAATCTGGAGATACACTTATGAGAGAATCGCAAGAACAGATGACTGTTATTAATGAAATCATGAAAACCTCTGTTAATCGAGTAAATGGACTAGATGAACAAACGCAAAAAATTTCCAAGCTTGTACAGGTTATCCATGATATTGCTAATCAAACTAATTTACTTGCATTAAATGCTGCGATTGAAGCAGCACGAGCGGGAGAACATGGAAAGGGTTTTGCAGTAGTAGCAGATGAAGTTCGTAAATTAGCAGAGCAAGTATCATTGTCAGTTAAGGACATTACAACGATTGTTAAAGGAATTCAAACAGAATCCAATAATGTGGTATCTTCATTGCAGACAGGATATACACAAGTTGAAAAAGGAACAGAAAAGATCCAATTAACTGGAGAAACATTCAAAAAAATATATCAAGCAGTTAATATGATGTCCGAAAATATTAATGACATTTCTGAAAGTCTTGATCAAGTATCGACAAGCTCATCATTGATGAATCAATCAATTGAGAATATCGCTGCTGTATCAGAGGAATCTGCTGCAGGAATTGAACAAACAAGTGCTGCAATCACACAAACCAATCATGCAATGGAAGAGATATCTGACAATGCGAATTCCTTATCAGAGTTTGCCGATCAATTGAATTCCATGATTTCTAAATTTAAACTTTAATCTATAGGGGTGCCGGCGATTTGCTGGGGACCCCTATTTTAAACCATAAATTCATAGATAATTGCATTTTATTGGCAGGGTTTTATCTGAATTTGTAGAAGTAGTCAATGATGCAGATCCCAGTAGGAGGGGAAAAAATCATGACTCTGAATAAAAGAAAAAGTTTGAAAGGCTATAATCAAACGATTAAAAAAAATAGTATAAATGAGAAAATAAGCAAAGATTTATATAAGGATTTATTTATTGAGGCACTAGAAGGCATTGTATTTTGGTCTGGAAATGGAAAAATTGTTAAAGTGAATGAAGCAGCATGCAGGATATTTGAATGCAGCAAAGATGAGCTAGTAACGAAGAATCTTAAGGAGTTTGTCTACTCGAAGAGTTCCAAGTTTTTAAAGATAGTGAATCAACTTTTTGAAATGGGATCGATAAGGGATGAGCTTGATTTTTTAATGCCAAATGGGCAAATAAAATCTCTTGAATTTACAGCCAAGCTAAACTCAGTTGATGGGTATCATATGACTATTTTTCGAAATGTTACTGATAGACATCAGATGGAAAAAGAGCTACGTGAGAGTGAACTGAAGTTTCGGAAAGTATTTGAGGAAGCTTTGGAAGGAATGATCCTCTGGAACGAGAAATATGAAGTGGTTGATATTAATCAAGTGGGTATGAGTATGCTTCATCTTCCAGGGGGGAAATCTTTAATTGGTCAATCCATCGTTCAAATCATTGAAGATTTTAATGTGAATAAGGAAGAATTGTATCATCATTTTAAAAATGTAAGGAACAATGGCCATGCGACTGGTGTTCTCCAAATCAATTTAAGCTCTGATCGGAAAATTAACATTGAATTCTCAGCTAAACATAATGTTTTTTCGAAATTAAGCTTAATCTCATTTAAGGATATTACCGAAAAGCTTGAAATGGAAGAGAAACTCAAAAAGTCAGATACATTAAGTGTAGTTGGGGAACTTGCTGCTGGGATTGCACATGAAATTCGTAATCCGATGACGGCTCTCAAAGGTTTTATCCAATTGTTAGAGGATAGTATCCAAGAGAATCATTCAATGTATTTTAATATAATTTCTTCTGAACTAGAAAGAATCGATTCAATTATTAATGAATTTTTGATCCTGGCAAAACCTCAAGCAGTTAAATTTATTAGAAAAGACATAACCGAAATAATGAAGGAGACAGTTGATTTTTTAAATGCTCAAGCCATGCTACATAATGTCCAAATTCAGACGTTCTTTGATAAAGAACTGCCTTTTATCTTTTGTGAGCCGAACCAAATGAAAAAGGTATTTATCAATTTAATTAAAAATGCGATCGAGGTTATGCCAAAGGGGGGAATGATCACAGTAATAATGGAATCGACAACAGATCAAACTCTTCATATCTCTATAAGGGATGAAGGGGCAGGAATTTCTAAGGATAAAATTAAAAAGCTTGGTCAGCCCTTTTTTACAACAAAGGAAAAAGGAACTGGTTTAGGGTTAATGGTTACTTACAAAATAATTGAAGAACATAAGGGCTCAATTATAGTAGAAAGTGAAATGGGGGTAGGGAGTATATTCCATATCTACTTACCATTTTAAAACAGAAAATTCAGTGAGAGAAACCCCTGGAAAAGTGTCGTTCTTTGTCGAGTAACCTGTTGTTTTCAAGCGGAAATTTGTCGAAAAAATTATTTCCAGAAGAAGATTGTCTAATTTTGCGAATCTATTTACATTTATTCAAATTCTTGTAATAATGCTTCAAGTAGAATAATTTTGTAGAAATAGAGAACAGGATTGGATGGGGGAAGAAGATGGGGGAGAACGGGCAAAAAATATTAACCCAAATTCAGGAAAAGAGAGAAAGAATGATAGATTCAGCAAAAAAGTATGGCTATACAAGCGAATACACCATTCGCTGCAGTGAGGAACTTGATCAATTAATTTATGAATATCAGCAGCAAAAACAAAATGATAAGAAACAAAAGAAAAAGATTAAGTTTTCTTTAAAGCTGATGATAACAACTTGTCGAGAAAAATTAATAGAAGCAAGGTATCAAGCTCATTCATAAATTGATTTGTGATCTCCATCTGTTTTCCCAAAAAAATCCCTAAGCTGTAAGAAATACGGCTTAGGGATTTTTTTGTCTTAAATTATTGTATTTACTCAGAAGATATCGATAAGCAATACCATAAATAGCAGTCCAATTATGAATGAATAAGTAGCGGTCCGTTCATTCCCATCTCCATGGCTTTCCGGAATCAATTCTTTATAAACAATAAAGAGCATGGCACCTGCTGCAAAGGATAATCCGTATGGAACTAGGAAGTCTACATAAGCTGTTAAATAAAAGCCTAATAATCCAGTCACAATCTCAATGGCGCCTGTTAAGGTTGCAATAATAAATGCTTTAAATTTATTAATCTTTTGGTTAACTAAAAATAAAGCAACGAGAAAGCCTTCTGGCGCATTCTGGAGCCCGATGGCAAATGCAATTAAATTGCCTGTATCCTCTACACTTGAAGCATAGCTAACCCCTACAGAAAGACCTTCGGGAATATTGTGAAGAGTAATCGCAGAAATGATAAGCATCGCTTTTTCGTCAAACTCTATCCCTTTTTTAGAATGCTGAAGATCGATATGAGGAATATTCTTTTCTAGCAGCGTTAGGGTTAATACTCCAA
Source organism: Cytobacillus solani (assembly GCF_001420595.1). Lineage (GTDB taxonomy): Bacteria > Bacillota > Bacilli > Bacillales > Cytobacillaceae > Cytobacillus > Cytobacillus solani. The sequence goes on from NZ_LJIX01000006.1 coordinate 1,647,581, forward strand.
GAAAAATGCCGATTGTAAGCTGAAGGAAACCTCCATTATTCAAGGCTTCAGGTATAAGTCCCATTGTTGAGGCAGCCATCATGATCCCAGCAGTAAAGGCTAATAATATATCCCGCCACCGGTGAGTAACGGAATCAGACATAAAAAGAATTATTAAAGCGCCAAGACCTGTTGAAAGTGCTGAGAGAACGCTGCCGATAATTACATCACTCATTTTTTTCCCTCATTTCTATTTGTAAGATAATTATAAGAGTGAAAACCTTGAGAGACAATTAATAAATTCATTTTTAGAACAAAAAGAATGGTATTATGTGATTTTTATCATAGTGACTTCTAAATTTTCCTAATAGAATATAACAATAAATGTAGGCTTTACCAAAAGAAAACCATCTTTGTTTAACTCCAACAATTTATTGTTTTTTCCACAAACATAATTTATTTTATACAGAATCTAATAATGGGTTCATATAAAATCTTCACATTTCCTTTTTAGTATTCTCAAACACCAAGACAAAAACTCATGTCTGTTAGTCTATCTATATTTATGTTTACTGTTGAAAAACTTGAAACCATTTTAAATTATTAAATGAAAATATGGGATAAGCCATTTTATTAAATGTTAGTACTATGCGTGTGTTGCGAAACATATATCGTAATACACAGCAATTTTACATAGAAGAAAGCGTTTTCAAAAGGGTGGTGTTAGCTTGGACATATTTAGTTTTAATTAAAGGTGACACCTATTCAATCACCAGCATGTTAAAGGCGTTTTTCAAATTGCATATCGGGAGGGAATATATTAATGCATATTGTCGTCTGTGTAAAGCAAGTGCCAGATACAAAGATTATTAAAATAAATCCAAAGACAAACACCCTTGATCGAAGAAGTGCACCAGCAATATTGAATCCGTATGATGCACATGCAGTACAAGAGGCCGTAAAAATTAAAAAAATGGTTGGCGAATGCACCATTTCTGTTCTATCCATGGGACCGCCTCAAGCTACAGCTGTCATCAAAAAAAGCATTGAAATTGGCGCTGATAAAGGCTATTTAATTTCTGATCGCGCATTTGCGGGAGCAGATACATTAGCTACAAGCTACGCTTTATCCAAAGCACTTGAAAGAATAGCAAAAGAGGAACCTGCTGATCTAGTTATATGCGGGCTTCATGCAATTGATGGGGATACTGGGCAGGTTGGTCCAGGAATAGCTAGGAGAATGGATATTCCTCCGGTAACAAATGTTATCGAGGTCACGGAACTAAATGAAAAAGAAAAAACGATTCTATTAAAGAGAAAACTAGCAAATGGCTATCAATTAATACAGGCTGACTATCCGTGCTTAATGACGGTTGGAAAGGAAATTAATGAGATTGAATACTCTCCGATGCCAAATATGATTAAAGCAGCAAGGTATGAGCCAATCATTTGGTCGGTTAATGATCTTGAAAATGTCAATCGGCCACAATTAGGACTAAAAGGCTCACCAACAATTGTCGGAAAAATGTTCACTCCTCCGAAACCTGAAGGCGGAAAGAGACTAGAAGGAAATTCTGATGAACAAGTTAGTCAGTTAATAGAACTGTTACAGGATAAAAAGGAACTATTCTTTACAGCACGATAATAGAATCATTTATATAAAGGAGGGGTCTGCATGATAGAGGAATACCGTGGGGTTTGGGTATTCATAGAGCAAAATGATGGAGAAATTGAAGGGGTCTCCTTAGAACTATTAGGAGCAGGAAGGAAGCTTGCTGATAAGCTCGAAGTTGCTTTGGCTGGCGTATTACTAGGTGATAATGTGAAGTCTCTTTGTCCCGAAGTTATTGCATATGGGGCAGATGAGGTATATGTAGTAGATCATCCTGTTATGAAGGATTACCGCACAGAATCCTATATGAAAGGAATTATGCTTCTTGCAGAAAAGTATAAACCTGAGATTTTTCTCTATGGTGCCACTCCGAATGGAAAGGACCTTGCAAGTGCAGTTGCGACTGATTTAAGTACGGGATTAACAGCAGATACAACGATGCTCGATGTCGATTTAGAAAAGAGATTGCTTGAAGCGAGCCGACCGGCATTTGGCGGAAATATTATGGCGACGATTTTATGTAAAAAGCACCGTCCACAAATGGCTACTGTAAGACCAAAGGTAATGAAGGCACTAGAACGTGATATGAATAGAACAGGGAAAATAATTGAAGAAGAAATAGATTTAAAAGAGGAAGATATGCGCACAAAAGTGCTTAAAATTGTGAAGGATATCACAAAGAAGGCTAGCTTAGCTGATGCACATGTGGTTGTTGCTGGTGGAAAGGGAATGGGTGACCTGCAGGGGTTTCAGCTTATTCATGAACTAGCAGATACAATTGGAGCAAGTGTGGGGGGAACAAGGGATGTAGTGGAGGCAGGATGGCTACCTCATGAGCTTCAGGTTGGGCAAACTGGTGAAACGATTACTCCAAAAATCTACTTTGCCATCGGCATTTCGGGGGCCATTCAGCATGTTGTCGGTATGAAGAACTCAGAATTTATCATTGCCATTAATAAAGATCCTAATGCCCCGATATTTGATGTGGCTACTTATGGGATCGTAGGTGATGCAATGGAAATCGTTCCTAAGTTGATTGAACAATTTAAAGTATTGCGTAAAGAAAAGGGCGGTGAAGTTAGTTATGTCTGAAAAATTTGATGTCATCGTTGTAGGTGCTGGCCCGGCTGGAACTTCCTGTGCTTATACTTGTGCAAAAAATGGATTAAAAGTGCTGCAGATAGAGAGAGGCGAGTATCCTGGCAGTAAGAATGTGATGGGAGGCGTATTATATAGACAGCAGATGGAAGAGATTATCCCAGAGTTTTGGAAAGAAGCACCACTTGAAAGACCCGTTGTTGAGCAAAGATTTTGGATGATGGATAAAGAATCGGTTGTTACTTTTGGCTATAAAGGTCTTGAATGGGGTGTGGAGCCATATAATAACTTCACAGTCCTTCGAGCACCATTTGATCAGTGGTTTGCAAAGAAAGGAATCGAGCAAGGGGTATTGTTAATTACTGAAACAGTTGTTCTTGAATGTATAGTGGAAAATGGGAAAGTAATTGGTGTAAGAACAGATCGTCCAGATGGAGAAGTATATGCAGATGTTGTGGTCCTTGCTGATGGGGTTAATTCACTTCTTGGCAAGCAGCTTGGCTACCATAATGAGTTCCGCCCAGATGAAGTAGCCTTAACGGTTATGGAAGTGATTAATCTGCCGAAGGAAAAGATCAATGACCGTTTTAATTTAGAGGATAACCAAGGCTGTACAATCGAGCTGTTTGGGGATTCTACGAAGGGGAACCTTGGTACAGCCTTTATTTATACAAATAAAGAAAGTATTAATATCGGTGTAGGAACAACATTATCAAGTATGATTAAAGCAAAATTAAAGCCCTATGATTTATTAGATTATTTAAAGACGCATTCCATGATTAAACCATTTCTTGAAGGTGGAGAATCTGCTGAATATTTAGCCCATCTTATACCAGAAGGAGGATTTCATTCTGTTCCTAAAGTAGCAGGGAATGGTGTTTTATTAGTGGGGGATGCAGCACAGCTGGTAAATGCAATCCATAGAGAAGGTTCTAATATGGCTATGGCATCTGGAAAAATGGCAGCTGAAACCATTGTTGAAGCGAAAAGCAGAAATGATTTTAGTGAATCTAGTTTAAATCTTTATAGGGAAAAACTATATGACAGCTTTATTATAAAGGATCTTGAAAAATATAAAGACGCCGCACATACGTTTGAAAATCATCCACAATACTTTAAGGACTATGTTCCGATGATGAACCGTGCAGCAAGTAAATTTTTTACCGTAGATGGAACGCCTAAGAGGGAGAAACAGAAACAAATCATGCGCAGCATAACAGGCGAAAGAGGCACTTTAAAGGTACTACAAGATATGTATCGTGCATGGAAGGCGGTGAAATAATGTCAACAAAAACGATTGAGGAAAAACAGTATTTAATTCGTTTTAAGGCAGATAAGAAATCGCATTTAACAGTATTAGATCATGACGTGTGCATGACGCAATGTCCAGATAAGATATGCACAATTTTCTGTCCAGCAGAGGTGTACAAGTGGGAAGGTTTAAGGATGCAGGTTGGATATGAAGGCTGTCATGAATGCGGGAGCTGCCGGATTGGATGCCCATATCAAAATATAAAATGGGAATATCCAAAAGGCGGACATGGAATTGTTTTTAGGTTGGCATAGAAGCAAATAGATTAGATAAACGAAAGGAGCATTCACTTTTGTGTGGATGCTCCTTTTAATCTATCAGCTTTACTATCGATCTTACGATAAATCTTGTCAAAAAATAAATAAGTTCTACTAAATCCATGCCAATGTCAATGAAATCGAATTTTTTCATTTTCTTCTTAACTGACTTTCTTGGTTTTCTAAACTCCATAAATAAATCACCTCCATGTTTATTTGTACGAATAGAAGATTGTAAAAGTTCCATTCATTTTCATTTTGTCATTGATGTTTTTTATGGGGGAATAAAATCGGTAGAGTAAGTCCTATATGTATGTTTTTTCACAAAGATAGCTAAAAAGAGGAAATCTTAAATGGATAGGGAAAGATTTTTAACTAACATCTTCATTTTTATTTTTGGTGAATAATTGGCCGTTCTTTCCAGAGTGTACTAATTCATTTGCATGTTCGTATGCTTGGTGAATACAATGATAAATGGAGGATGTATAGCAAGAGGTATTCCACGAAAAACTTCCATTGGAATCAGATGGATAGATGGTAACAATCCAGGTGTAAAATTCATTTTCTATATCTTTTAATCGCCCTTCAAGTGCGATAAGCCAATGAGTAGGGATTGTATGCTTTTGTCCTGAGGTTTCTTTATAATGGTAAAGGTCATTTAATCCGATTGGTATTAATGCCTTTTGATAAAAATCTCTATAATTAGCCCCATTCATTATTTTCCCTCCTTTTTATTAAAAATAGTTATAACTTACTTTATTATATGTTAATAAGCGTCAATATTTCGGATGAAATGTTAAAATTTTTCGAAAATTTTATCTTAAGATTGAAAAAGAGGAGACCCTTTTGGATCCCCTCATTATTATTGAGAATTCCACTCATTTACCTTCTGATCTGACGGAAGAAGTAATGTAAGTAGGCCTAATAATGGCAAGAAACCAGTTAAAATCATTGTGTTTGAAATACCAATCATATCTGCTAAATAACCAATGATTATTGAGCCTATTGCTCCCATGCCGAACGCGAGCCCTACAGTTAAGCCTGCCATCGTGCCGATTTTTCCTGGGACTAGCTCCTGGGCGTATACTACCGTGACAGAGAAGCTCGACATTAAAATAAAGCCTGTAAGTAAGAGTAGAAAAAAAGCAGCATATGGCGGAACAAATGGGATAAGAATCGTTAATGGTGCAGAAATGATCATAGACAGGAATATGATTAGCTTTTTACCAAACCGGTCTGCCAATGGACCACCGAAGAATGTTCCAAGTGCACCTGCAACTAAAAATGTGAAAAGAAAAATTTGAGATTGTTTGATTGAGAAGGAATATGTCTCAATCGTATAAAAGGCATAATAGTTTGTCATTCCAGATATATACCAAGAACGTGCAAAGATTAAGAAGAGGATTAATACTAATGAAAACCATACTGCCTTTGAAAGCCCTTTTTGATTTGCACGTTCTTTTTTGTTTGCTTTTTTTTGCAATACATTTGGTGTTTCTAAAGTTTTTGCATACCAGAAAGCAATATATAGGAGCAGACCTACAGCGACAGCAGCAACAGCAGTAAACCAGGCTGCACCAATTTGCCCTAAAGGGACGAGAATTAATGCAGTAATCAGTGGAGCCATTGCTTGCCCGCTATTTCCGCCTACTTGGTATATGGATTGAGCCAGTCCGCGGCGTGAACCAGCTGCTAAATAGGCAACTCTAGAACCCTCAGGGTGGAAAATAGCAGAACCAAGACCAATAAAAAGAACGGAGATGACAATCCATTCAAAACCTGGTGCAAGTGCAAGGCCAAGTACTCCGCATAATGTAAATGTTAAACCAATTGGTAATGCAAAGGGCATTGGTTTCTTATCTGTCACCATCCCTATCACTGGCTGTAGTATTGAAGAAACCATATTTAACGCAAAAGCGATCAATCCAAGCTGCGTAAATGAAAGTCCCATAGATTTTTCCAATATTGGAAACATAGCAGGAATAATTGCTTGAATGGAATCATTTAAAAGATGACAAACACCAATGATAAATAATATTTTGTAGGATGTTTCACGATTTTGTGCCATTGTACGGGCAATGGCTGCAGTGTTGCTCATTATTCAGGACTCCTTTAAACAAGATTTAAATAAATTTTGGGTCTCTAAATATATATAATACAGGATAACTATCTTTTTCAATATTATTTTGAATATTAAATAATAAATATAAAATAAAAGTCGATCGTTAAATAAGAAGAAGAGCCAAAAGAATTGGCTCTTCTTCTATGATTATTCCTATTTTTTGAGGGGTAAAAAAATATCAACTTGTGTTCCTATATTCACTTTACTTGTCAGGTGAATTTCTCCGCCAAATGACTGGATGATCCTTTTGCATACGACAAGACCAAGTCCTGTTCCAAACTCCTTGGAAGTGTAGAATGGCTGGAATATTTTTCCGAGAGCTTCATCAGGTATCCCTATTCCAGTGTCGGTTATTTTAATATGGCACTTGTTCGGAAGCTCGATCAGCTTAATTGTTAACAAGCCTCCAGCATGCATTGATTCAAAAGCATTTTTTGTTAAGTTAAGCAAAACTTGCTTTAATTGATCTTTCGTGCAATCAATATGAAGCGGCATATCTGGAATCATTGACTGATATTTAATATTGTTTAAATTTGCTTCAGAAATGATTAATGGTTCTATATCAATGATGATTTTTCGCAAATCCATGATTTCTGTTTTTTGAGCGGTAGGCTTCCCTAAAATAAGGAATTCGCTTACAATCTCATTAATTCGGTTAATTTCATCATTAATAACTGAGAAGTAGTATTGATCTTGCTCATTTGTATATTTTTCACTTAAAAGTTGAACAAGCCCTTTAATCCCTGTTAGCGGATTTCGAATTTCATGTGCTGTACTTGCCGCTAAGGTTCCAACAAGTTCAAGCTTTTGAAGCTCATTTTCCTTTTTCTCTTTTGCTGCTTGCCTTTTAAGCATTAAATACTTAATGAAAAGAAATAGAATATGAAATCCAAAAATGATTTGTATAATGACCATAATTGCATTTTTTATTAGTTCATTCAAGTTTCTTTCCGGTACTTCGACTTTAATATTCCAAGCGACCCGATCTATTGGGATTGAAATTGAGCGATCTTTGGATAGTTCACCGCTACCATCCATATTAATATCCATGATCATAGCCCCATTTGGATTGGTGACAGAAAGCTTAGTGTCAGGAGTTAGTACTCTCATAATATTTTGAACATAATCTACTCGCAAATGTGCGATAAGAATGGAAACTACTTGACCACTTCTGTCTAAAACAGGCTTCCCAATTCCAATGACTTTCTGACCGTTTGTCAGCGTTTCCTGATGATCAGAAATAATAAGATCCTTTGTGCGGTTAATTTCCTTTATGTATTCATTATTAGATAAATTTGTATCCTGTAAAAAGGAGTTAGAGCCAGTAATAACTGTTCCATTCGGATTAAGTAAATAGATCCCGCCATATCGTGGGTCCTTCCAATGGGTTTTGAGCAGAAGCGGCTCGAGTTTTTCTGGTGTTTTTGCTACAGTTTCTGCAGTTATCGCGAGTATATCCAATGAAGTTACGGTTTCAGCAATAAATTGATCCCAGCTTTTTTGATGAATGGATGCAACCCAACGTGCTTGCTCTTTCCTCTCTTGATTATCTAGACCAATTGCTTCATTAAAATAATATAAAAGACTGATAAGTGTTGGAATAATAACAATGATAATGTATAAAAAGAAATTATAATTATGTCTTTTCATTTAATAACCCCATATTGTAATTTTAATACCAGTATAGTATATCATTAATAAGAATTTTTCGTTTTATTTTATCAATATATTGAAAAAAACAATAACTTTTCAAAAAAAGCATTATAAATTGACATGTGCGCTTTGTTTTTTTATAATTTATTTAGAATTCAAGATAATTTAATTCATCATTATAAAAAAAAGGATTTGGATAAAGATGAGTTCTGAACAAGTCAACCAATCATTAAAGTTATTTATTGTACTGTCACGGGCCTATCGTGCAGTAAATGAAAATGTGAACAAGCTTATTCAAACATATGGACTTAATCCAACTGAATTTGCGGTTATGGAGCTTCTTTACCATAAGGGAGATCAGCCGCTGCAGCAAATTGGCGGTAAAATTTTGTTAGCAAGCGGAAGTATTACGTATGTAGTTGATAAGCTTGAACAAAAGGGACTGTTAAAAAGAGTGGCCTGTCCAAAAGATAGACGGGTTACGTATGCTCAAATTACGGAGAAGGGCAAGTCCTTTATTGAGGATGTATTTCCGGATCATGCTAAGCAAATTAATATGCTTATGTCTGAACTTTCGGAGGATGAAAAGGAATCAGTGATTACGATTCTGAAAAAGCTGGGATTATCACAGTCAAACTTTGAATAATAACCAGAGTAAAACACGGTCATCGAATGGCTGTGTTTTTAATTTTTATAATTTTGCAGCCTATTGCAGGAAATTATTTGCGGCTGTCGAAATGCTTTAAGTAGGTTTTTAATTAGAGTAATAAGGGGGCAATCGAATGAGTTTTACTAATTATACATATACTCGTCCTAATATGGATGAGATCAGCAGACAATTTGAAGCAGCGATTAAGAAGTTTAGTGAAGCGTCTTCAGCAGATGCGCAAAATCAAGTAATGAAAGAAATCAATGATATTCGAAATGACGTAGGTACGATGTTCAACCTCTGTTATATTCGCCATTCAATTGATACCAATGATGAGTTTTATAAAGCAGAACAGGATTATATGGATGAAATTCAGCCTGTTATTGAAGGGTTTGTAACAAGATATGCTGAAGAACTAGTTAAATCTGCTTTTCGCTCGGAGTTAGAGGAGAAGTGGGGAAGTCAATTATTTGCTTTGGCTGAAGCACAATTGAAGGCTTTCTCACCAGAAATTGTGCCTTTACTGCAAAAGGAAAATAAACTTTCATCTGATTATACAAAATTAATTGCCTCAGCAAAAATTGATTTTGAAGGGGAAGAACGTACGCTTGCCCAAATGGAACCATTTGCAGAATCTACTGACCGTGATGTAAGAAAGCGAGCAAATGAGGCACGCTTCGGATTTTTAGCCGAAAATGAGAATGAGCTTGACCGAATCTATGATGAGCTAGTAAAAGTCCGTACGGAAATTGCTCAAAAACTAGGGTATGATAATTTCGTTGAGCTTGCCTATTTGCGTATGATGCGCACAGATTATGATGCTTCCATGGTGGCGAAATTCCGCGATCAAGTGAAAGAATTTATTGTGCCAATGGCGACAGCGCTAAAAGAACGTCAAAGAGAGCGTATCGGTTTAGATAAGCTGAAATATTATGATGAAGCCTTTAACTTTAAGACAGGGAATGCTGTACCAAAAGGAAGCCCCGAGTGGATTGTTGAAAATGGACAAACCATGTACGATGAGCTTTCTAAAGAAACTGGAGAATTTTTCTCCTATATGAGAGAAGAGGAATTAATGGACCTTGTTGCGAAAAAGGGCAAGGCTGGCGGGGGCTATTGTACATTTATTGAAAATTACAAAGCACCATTTATTTTCTCGAACTTTAATGGGACTTCTGGAGACATCGATGTTCTTACTCACGAGGCAGGGCATGCCTTCCAGGTATATTCCAGCCGCCATTTTGAAATCCCGGAATACAATTGGCCAACGTATGAGGCATGTGAAATTCATTCAATGAGTATGGAATTCTTTACATGGCCTTGGATGGAAAAGTTCTTTAAAGAGGACACAGAGAAGTATAAATTTTCCCATTTAAGCAGTGCATTACTATTTCTTCCATATGGGGTAGCGGTTGATGAATTCCAGCATTGGGTGTATGAAAATCATACGGCTACACCATCTGAAAGAAAGTCTGCTTGGCGTGAAATTGAGAAGAAATATATGCCGCATAAAGATTATGATAGCAATGAATATTTGGAAAATGGCGGTTTCTGGCAGCGCCAAGCACATATTTATAATTCACCATTCTATTATATTGATTATACGCTGGCCCAAATTTGTGCCTTCCAATTTTGGAAGCGTTCAAGAGATAATCAGGAAGAGGCGTGGAAAGATTATGTCCACCTTTGCAGTTTAGGAGGCAGCAAAGCATTTACAGGCCTTGTAAAAGAAGCAAACTTAATTTCTCCATTTGATGAGGGCTGTGTAGAGTCGGTTGTTGGGGTTATTGAAAGCTGGTTAAACTCGGTGAATGATAAAGAATTATAAAAAAAGGTCTGGGAGTGTTCCCAGACCTTTTCCTTATTTAATATGCTTATGGAAGTAACTGAATCTTTATTTCCCCATCCTGAAGAACGGCATGAAGCGGTTGTTCACCATGATGATCGATAATAAAATCAGCTAATTTATCCTCTAATTGATCTTGAATCACTCTTCTTAATGGGCGAGCCCCAAAGGCAGGGTGATATCCAAGCTCAGCTAGCGTTTCCTTCACATCTTCTGTAACCAAAAGCTGGATGTTTTGTTCGTCCAATGTTCCTTGAAGTTCTTTTAGCATCAGCTCGACAATCTCCAGTAAATGTTCCTTTTCAAGCGATTTAAACTCGATAATGCTGTCAAATCGGTTTAAGAACTCTGGTTTAAAGAAATTTCCTAAGGAGTCTAAAATACTAGCTTCTTTCATTACTTCGCTGTTCATCGCAAATCCGACATGAATTTCCTTGTGCTGAACACCTGCATTGCTTGTCATGATAATGACAGTATCTTTAAAGCTGACTGTTCGGCCTTGGCTATCAGTTAATCTTCCATCCTCAAGAATTTGCAGGAACATATGCTGAACATCTGGATGCGCCTTTTCAATTTCATCTAGAAGAATAATGCTATAAGGATTACGGCGAACCTTTTCTGTCAATTGGCCAGCTTCTTCATGTCCAACATATCCTGGCGGTGAACCAATTATTTTTGAAACACTATGCTTTTCCATATACTCACTCATATCGAGGCGAATCATAGTGTCTTTTGAACCAAATAGTTCTTCTGCAAGTGTTTTTGTCAGCTCAGTTTTCCCGACACCTGTTGGACCAACAAATAGGAAGGATCCAATCGGACGATTTTTTGCTTTTAACCCGGCACGGCTTCTGCGGATTGCCTTTGTTACTTTTTGAACCGCTTCTTGTTGTCCAATTACCTTTTGTGACAGATTTGCCTCAAGATTTTGCATTTTCGCTTGCTCATCATCCATTAGCTTGCCAACAGGAATTCCAGTTTTCTTTTCAATGATTTCCTGAATATGTTTGACTTCAACAACTGGACGTGAGGAATGATCCTTTTTGTTTAAGGCTTTCTCAAGCTTTATTTCTTCTTCACGAAGTTTAGCTGCTTCCTCGTATTTTTCTTCTTTTAAAACAATCTCTTTTTGCTTACTAATTTCATTTAATCGTTCTTCAATTTGTTCGGATGGTGTAGTGTCAGAAATTAGATTAAGCTTAGAGCCTGCTTCATCCATTAGATCAATCGCCTTATCAGGAAGGAACCGATCCTGAATATAGCGGCTGGACAATTGGACACAGGCACGAATGGCCTCATCTGTAAAGGCTACTTCATGATAATCTTCGTATTTTGATTGAAGACCTTTAAGAATGTTTATGGCTTCCTTTTCAGTTGGCTCCTGTACATAGACTGGCTGGAATCGGCGCTCAAGCGCAGGATCTTTCTCAATTTGGCGGTATTCTTTTAAGGTAGTTGCCCCAACAACTTGAAGTTCTCCTCTTGCTAAGGCAGGTTTAAGAATATTTCCGGCATCCATTGATCCTTCGGCAGAGCCCGCGCCTACTAGTAAATGAATTTCATCAATAAAGAGAATAATATTCTTTCTTTCTTGTAATTCACTAATTAATTGTTTCATTCTTTCTTCAAATTGACCGCGAATACCTGTATTTGCAACTAGAGAAGCCACATCAAGCAAATAGACTTCCTTGTTCAATAGTTTTTTCGGTACTTTTCCTTCTGAAATAAGCAGAGCAAGTCCTTCAGCAATTGCTGTTTTCCCAACACCAGGTTCTCCGATTAATACAGGATTATTTTTATTTCTTCTATTTAATATTTCAATTACACGGCTGACTTCCTCGTTCCGCCCGATGACAGGATCAATTAAGCCTGAACCTGCTAGCTGAGTTAAGTTCCGTCCAAATTGATCAATAAAACCTCCAGAGCGCTTATTGTTCTTTTTATTTTCCGTTGAACGCTGATTTTCTATTGAACCTTGAGAAGGCATCATTTGTTGAAAGAAATGTTCAAATGGCATTTGATTGAAGTTTGAAAAGCCGCTCAAATTAGAACCAAAGGAGGTGCCAATCTTAGTTTTTTCTTCTTGATAGCAGCTTTGGCAAAGAAGTAGATTATTCTCTATTCCGTTCATGTTTACTCTAAATTTAATATTGGCTTCGTTTTGCTGACATTTTTGACAAAGCATTTGAAAACCCTCCTATAATATTTGACTTTGACTATATTTGACTTTATGAACTCATTATACTTTGACCTTTTTTGACTTTCAAGTATTTTGTTTTGGAAATGATTTCAAAATGAAAAAGCTCGTCTTAGTTTGATCTTATGTTCATATATTGGTTGGGAAGGAGGAGATTTTAGTGAAAACAAACTGGGGTGCAGCCTGTCAAATTGCTGCCGTCTATGTAGGGACGGTAGTCGGTGCCGGGTTTGCAACTGGTCGGGAAATTGTTGAATTTTTTTCTCGGTTTGGATTTATCGGTTTCATATCAATTTTAATGAGTGGTTATATATTTATTTTTCTCGGTTCGAAGGGAATGAGAATAGCAGCTCGTATTCAGGCAACATCCTATCAGGAATTAAATGAATATTTATTTGGAAGGTTCTTTGGTTCAATCATAAATGTACTCATGCTGTTGATGCTGTTAGGTGTATGTGCTGTGATGCTAGCCGGAGCAGGTGCGGTATTTGAGGAGCAATTGGGACTTACGAAGAGTCTAGGAATATTTTTAACGATTGGATTATCCATTATTGTTATGGTCGTTGGGATTAAAGGCTTGTTTGCAGTCAATACGTTTGTTGTTCCAATGATGATAGCGTTTAGTTTTTTTCTTATGATTCTCTCAATGAAGCTTCCTAACTTTATGGAACAGCTATTATTTATCCCCTTTGCTGAAGATGGCTGGAAAGCAGTTGTTGCTCCTTTTTCATATGCTGCCCTTAATTTAACATTAGCCCAAGCTGTTTTAGTGCCGGTAGCAGCAGAAATAAAGGATGATCGGACCATTAAGTGGGGAGGAATTCTTGGAGGGGGAGCTTTAACGATCATTCTTATTTCAACTCATATGACATTAGTGATGCTCCCGAATCTTGAAAGCTACGATATTCCGATGGGAGTCATAATGAGGACGGCTGCTTCTTCATTTTTCTGGATTTATGTATTAATTATATATGGGGAAATATTTACATCGGTTATTGGGAATGTGTTTGGGGTTGAACGGCAGGTGAGAAAGTATATATCAATTCCGAGTATTGTCACAGTTATGATTATATTTGTCATTTGCTATTTCATCAGTTTTATTAATTATGGGACATTACTATCTTACTTGTATCCTCTTTTCGGTTATATAAGCATTATTTTTATTGTTTTATTATGGATGAAGCCTTTTGAAGAAAATAAAGACCCGAAATAGTTCGGGTCTTTATCCTAAAGTGTCTAGCGTGAGCAGCCTACCCCCGACGTAGGTGTGATCGAGGTGCTTGCACATTTCTTTATTCAGCTTTACCTGCGGCAATTGTTTTACCCATTTGCAGGAAAGCATCTTTGTAATCTGAATCTTTTTTCGTGAAAATCGTAAATTTAAAAGGCTTCTCTACGTTTTTAATCATATATGCTGTAACGATATCCTCATCCGTTGAAGTTTCCATTGCGATCGAATCCTTAAAGAAATCTTCACTTGGCACTTCAATGGTTTCTACTTCTTCGTTGACTGCAGCAAGCTGTGCTTTTGTGTTTTCAACAATTGTGTCCCATTGCATATCAGTTGGGAGCATTTCTATTCTCATAAATACTTGCCCATCTTCAGATAAATATAGGCTATCTTTATTAGGCTCCTCTGCAGTTAGTTCATATCCAGGAAGCACATATAATGAATAATTCTGATTATCGCTTTCCTTTAGAATAGCAGTTTCTTCTTTCTTTTCACCATTCTCCTGGTATTGAAGCTTTTGTTCGGAGCTTCTGGAACTTACACCTTCATTATTTTCATCTAAGCCTGATTCAGCATTTTGGTTTTCGTCTGATTCATTATTATTTGTTGCTTGATTTTCATTTTGCTCAACCTGTTCAACGTCTTCGGTTGAGGTAGCTCCATTTGATCCGTTGTTATTGTCCTCACTTGTCCCGCATCCAGTAAGAATGACCCCAAGTATACCTGTTAAAAGAAACCATTTTGCAATTATTTTCATCTTGTTTACCTCCCGTTGTGACAATTCAATCTTTCAAAAGAGTAGACTTAAAATGTAACAAAAGAGTTACAATGCTTGTCCCCCTATGATTCATACATTAACATTCCTGCATTTATTCAACAACCTATTTTCATAAATAAGTACTAATAGAACGGAAAAATGAGAAATAATAGTAAATCAAATAGTAAGTGGGAAACAATAACGAGCGGCATGCTCTTCTTCCATGAATATAGAAAGCCCCAATAAATCCCTGCAATGAAAGCTGCGAATGCGAGTATCCAGTGTGTGGAGTATAAATGAACAGACGCATAAAGTATGGATGACAGGAAAATACCAGCAGGAATCGATGTAAATTTCAAAAGTCTTTTTTGGACAAAACCTCGCCAAAAAATTTCCTCTCCGGGTACAGCAATTAATATGAGAACAATGTAATGCCAAAGCAAAGTAGGTGAATATCGTCCATATAATTTAGAAATTTCTTTTGTAAAAGGGAGATTCAGCAGCTCAAATAAGCTGTTCCCAACCCAAAATATACCGTATAGAAGAATTCCTGATAGGGCTCCATATAAAATATAGGAAAAAAATGACAATTGATCCTCTACTTCTTCATTTAAAATGGAATAACTTATTAAAAACAAAAGTGACGCTGTGAAAATATACCAAAATACAGCTTTGTCTTGAAAAGTAAAATACATTAATACATGTGCTAATAGTAACCCGATTATAAGTCGAAAATCGGTTGTAAGTTTCTTCAACCGTACAAACCCCTTTCTAATACTCCTCCTGTGCAAGTTAGAACCTCTATTTTTCTGTGTTAACATTCCTATTTTAACAAAAAGAAAACTTGAAATGGAAGGGAAAAGGTCATTCGTGAAATTTCCAACATTAAAATGGTCAAAAAATGTTCATCCTATTAATGAATTGAAAGGGGTGAGAACGTGACGAGAAATAAACGTGAAAAAGAACGTGCTTGGACAGTAAGAAAGCAAGAACAAAACCCTCATGGGAAGGTAAAATCTTTAAAAGAGCTTTCTCGTGATAAGGAGTAGATTGCAAAGCTTGCTATAAAAAATAAAAAGCAGCGTAATGCTGCTTTTTATTAGAATTTTGTATGCGTTTTCAAACCATTTTACAAAGAAGCCTCTTTAATTACTTTATAGTTTTTATGATTAACGACCGTTCGTTGTTCCAGTTCAAGATCGCGGTAATTATCCATATAGGATAAATCGACAATAACAGAATTTTCGTTTACCTTCTCGACAATCCCTTGTAAACCTTCACGAAATTCAATGATGTTGCCAACCTCTGCTCTCTTCAAATGCCTCTCTCCTTTTCATCATTAGTTCAATAAAATGATTACTAACAGTTTGCACTAATTTTATTCATTCGTAAAGAATAATGTGTTTTTTTGTATTATTTTTCAAAATCCTGACAAAATTTTGCTCATACGGAAGATATTAATTTCAAGAAAGAGGGGTTACACGTTAATGAAATTGCGATAAAATGAAGTGTAAATATATATGTAAAGGTGTATAGAAATGAAAGAAGAACACATACAAGAAGTATTGGATAAATTAAAGAACGGTGAGCTGACGGAATACTATGTTTCTAAGGAGGATTTTCTTCCTGTTCGAAATGTGCTTGTTAAACGGGCAGATTTTAAAAATTTCAGGGGAATCGCTAAAAGGGGTGGAGCTGTCCTCTATAGATATATGGAAACACCGCGGAGTTAATAAGTTGTTCTAATGGAAAAGACACTGCCAGCAGATTATGATGCTATCTTTAGCCGTCATGATCATTATAGGAAATGAAGCATTGGCTGTTGTTACTGCAATTGGTGCAACATTAACTAGATTAGGTATATTGGCGTTTGTTTGAAATATATGAAGAATTGGAAAGTATAAAAAGGAGAGAGCACCTAGGATTTTTATCTAGGTGTTCTCCTTTTTTTTCCTATCGTAAATAATTGTATTTTTAATTTTCAAAAAAGGAGAAAATACTATATATTAATGTTAGTGGAAAAATAATCCTACTAGGAGGGACTATGAAAGACTTAGAAAATCTTCAAGCGGAAATTAGAAAGGTAATGATAGGAAAAGAAAAAGAGGTTGAACTTTTTGTTATTTCATTATTATTTAACGGTCATATTTTAATGGAAAGTGTACCTGGAACCGGAAAAACAATGCTGGCTAAAACATTTGCGAACACAATGAATGGGGCATTTTCAAGAATTCAATTTACACCAGATGTATTGCCAAGTGATGTAACTGGAATCCAATTTTTTAATCCAAAGAAACAGGAATTTGAATTTAAACCCGGTCCGATTATTGCTAATGTTGTCCTTGCGGATGAAATCAACCGGGCTACTCCAAGAACACAATCGAGTTTGCTTGAGGTGATGGAGGAAAAGCAAGTGACTATTGATGGACATACGATCCCTGTTTCTGATCCATTTATGGTTATAGCAACACAAAACCCCGTTGAATCACAGCAAGGGACATTTCCACTGCCGGTCGCCCAATTGGACCGTTTCTTTATGAAGCTATCGATGAGATATCCAACCTTTGAGGAAGAGCGGGAAATGCTCCAAATCTCTAGGAGGGGGAATCAAGCTAAAGAGGTGTCGGCAATAGTAACAAGTGTCGACATTGAAAAAATGAGAAACCAAGTAAAAGAAATTAGCGTAAATGATGAGGTTGAATCCTATTTACTTCAGATTGTAAGAAAGACGAGAGAACATCCTTCGATTGAATTAGGTGTCAGTCCGAGAGGAGCATTAGCCTTAATGAAGGCAGCTCAGGGAAAAGCATTTTTAGAAGGAAGGACATATGTGATACCCAATGACATTAAAGAGATGATTCCATATGTTTTAAGCCATAGGATTTTCTTAACGACTGAAGGGTCACTGACAAAAACGCCTGAAAAAGTTCTTGAAGAAGTGATTGAATCAGTCCCAGTTCCAGTTGAAGCAGGAGCTTAATATGGAATGGGAAAAATATTCAGTAGAAGATAATTCTTTATCGATTACAGGGGTATTGGCCACAATTTTATTTTTTGCTAGTTTCTATTTTCAATCCTGGCTTGTTTTCTTAACCGCGGTAATGATATTGATTTTCATCTTTGCTAATTCATTTTATTTAAAACATATAGGTAAACATCTTTATTTTGAAAATACGTTACAGAGAAATAAATTTTTCCCGGAAGAAAAAGGGGAGTGGGTGTTAACGTTTGCAAATAAAGGATATCCAATTATGAAAGGGAATGTACGTATTTATTTTGATGATAATGTCGAACCAATAGATGGATTTGGGCAGAAGAGGTCCGGACAATTTGAGTTAAATATCCCTTTTTCACTGAATTATAATCAGATTAGTACGCTTAAGATTCCTTTTACAACGAGAAAAAGAGGAGTTGCGAAGATTAGAAGAATCGAATGGCATATCCCGCATTTTTTCGGTCTTGGAGAAACGGTTTTGGAATATAAGAGCTTAGTCATGCAAGAGGCTCTCATTTATCCATTGCCAATCCCGGTCATAAATATGCGTTCATTCCTTTCCGCTCGTCCTGGGGAATCATTTGTTTCACATTCTTTATATGAGGATTACTTATCACCTGCTGGTACGAGAGAGTATGTATATTCTGATAGCTTCAAAAGAATCAATTGGAAGGCAAGTGCGAAAATGCAAACATTGCAGACAAAAGTTTTTGATAGTGTTGCAGAGGTGGGCTGGCATTTGTCGCTTAACTTAGCAGATAAACACGCGATTACGAATAAGCTCGAACAATTATTAAGCAGTGTGGCAGAATTGGCTTATTTTTTTACGAAGCAAAATATCCCGTATTCTCTTTGTATTAATATGCGATTCGCAGGGACAATCCCTTTTTACTATATTCCTGCTGGCTCAGGCAAAGAGCAGCTGCAAAAAGTTCTTGAGGCGCTGGCAATAGTTGATCAACAACCATCTATTTATCCTTATGAAAAAATGCTGTCTTTTTATTATCATCACTTGGCCCCCCAGCCTTATCATATTCACGGGGGGGAAAGTTCACCCCGTTCGGAGGAATTATTCAGCTTAATCCAAAAAAGAGGAGCAACCCTGTTAGAGCTTTATCCGAATGACAAGGATGCGGTGCTTAAGTTAAAGCAATCCCTAGTGTATGAGGGGGTGGCGAGATGATAAAGAGCATTTGGAATGTAATGTACTTACTTATTATCGAAATTATTTTTGGTGCACTTGTCTTTTTTGCGTTAAATGCTTTAGATGGAAATAAAGTGTCGCTTCTTTTCTATTTTATTATCATGATCACCAGTTGCCTTGTTTTTCTCTTTTTGCTGGAAATGTTTAAAGAGAGGGGAAAGCTGCTATTTTTTGTTCTTTTGTTACCTGCTATGTTAATCGTGTGGCATTCCCTGGGGGTTCCCATCTTTTTTAGCCTTCTCATTAGTTTCTTAGTGTTTTGGCGGACAATATCCCATGTGAATGAACAAGATAAACAAAATCAGGGAAAATGGTTATTATTTTCAATTCTCCTTGGGGTATTTATCCTTTTTATGGGGGGAGCGTCTTCTCCTGCAAACATAGCAGCCATTGGTGGTTTGATGATCACTCAAGTATTATTTATTATCATCGGTGGATTTCTAAGGCGCTGGCTTGATGTAGATACGAAAATTAAAAACAAAAAGCAATTTTTTCTCCCCTTCTTATCGATTATCTTATTTATAGGGACAGCCGGATTACTTATTACCGTTGGGAGAAATGTATTTAAAGCACTATTTTTTTCAGTGCTAAATCTAGGAGTTTATATCATTACGTTCATTGCAAAGCCTTTTTTTAACTGGGCGGAATCACAGGACTGGTCGAAAAAGATTGCCGAGCTGATAGACAGCGAAGAACAAGAAGCATCAGAAGAAACACCTATTGAGCTGGATGAACTAGGGCAGAATGCTTTTCTAGATCCTACAGTTATTGCAACCATTCTTTTTATTGCTATCCTTCTATTCTTCTTTTTCTATATTTATAAAAGGAATAGGAAGAAAATAAACGAGGGTGACATGGGTCCAGTTGCTGGTTTTTTTACTGAGAGTTCTTTTATGAAAGACAGGACAGGTATTTTTCAAAATAGGAAGAGAATCCCGCCGACAGATTCGATTCGTAAAGAAATATTTGCTCTTGAACGTTTTGCTAAAAAGCTGAATTTAGGAAGGCAATCATATGAATCACTATCGGAATGGATGAATCGAGTCGGAATGCTTGATACGAGTGACATCATTTCTGTTTATGAAAAAGTGAGGTATGGTGGTTTTCATTATACAAAGCAGGAAGAAACACACTTTCTCAAGAGAATCGAAGAGAAGAAACGCGAGTTAAAAGAAATTAGAAAAACCTCTAAGAAACCTATATAAACATAGGAAGTGTATTACGTGTGAGATTTTTTATACATGAAATAACAATCATTGGAAAAAATAATACGTGAAGTATGGATATATGTGTACATACACGTATCCATAAAGAAGAAAAGGAGTTTGATCGAAAATGGTTGAAAAACAATTTACTGTAACAGCAGATACTGGTATTCATGCTCGTCCAGCAACATTATTAGTACAGACAGCAAGTAAGTTTAATGCTGATATACATTTAGAATATAAAGGGAAAACTGTTAATTTAAAATCAATAATGGGTGTTATGTCTCTCGGTATCGGTCAAGGTGGAGAAATCAAGATTTCTGCTGATGGCAGTGATGAGCAGGAGGCGATTGCCGGCATAGAAGAAACATTGAAAAAAGAAGGATTGGCAGAATAATGAGCTTCTTAAATGGAATAGCTGCTTCAAGTGGAATTGCCATTGCAAAAGCCTATCGATTAGTCGAACCGGATCTGTCTTTTGAGAAAAAAAACATTAAAGATTCTACAGAGGAAATTGCACGCTTTCAATCAGCTCTATCAGCTTCTAAAAGTGAACTGGAAGTTATCCGTGATAATGCACTTAAAAAACTAGGTGCAGATAAAGCTGCAATTTTTGACGCACATTTACTCGTATTGAGTGACCCAGAGCTTATACATCCAATTGAAGATAAAATAAAAAATGAGCAAGTAAGTGCTGAGTATGCGTTAAAAGAAACGGCAGATATGTTTGTGATGATGTTTGAACAAATGGAAAATGAATACATGAAGGAACGGGCGGCAGATATTCGTGATGTAACAAAGAGGGTGCTTTCTCATTTACTTGGTGTTCAAATAGTTAATCCAAGTTTGATCGCAGAGGAGGTTATCATCATTGCTGAAGATCTAACGCCATCTGATACAGCTCAGTTAAATAGACAATTTGTCAAAGGATTTGCTACCGATATAGGAGGAAGAACATCTCACTCAGCTATTATGGCACGTTCTTTAGAAATCCCTGCTGTAGTAGGTACGAAGGAATCTACAAAAGTCATTCAAAATGGGGACTTACTTATAGTAGATGGATTAAAAGGGCTTGTTCATATTAATCCGACACCTGAGGCAGTTGTTGAATATGAGAAAGAATTAAGAAATCATGAGATTCAGAAAACAGAGTGGGCGAAACTTATTCATGAAAAATCGTTCACGGCTGATCAATCCTTTGTTGAACTTGCCGCCAATATTGGAACGCCTAATGATCTTGAAGGTGTAATTAATAATGGCGGGGAGGGTATCGGACTTTATCGAACTGAATTTTTATATATGGGGAGAAGTCAGCTGCCGACGGAAGAAGAACAGTTTGAGTCGTATAAGTCAGTATTAGAAGGGATGTCCGGAAAACCTGTAGTTGTTCGAACACTTGATATTGGCGGAGACAAAAAACTGCCTTACTTAAACCTTCCTGAAGAACTGAATCCTTTCTTAGGTTTTCGTGCTATTCGTTTATGCTTGGAGCAGCAGGACATGTTCCGTACCCAATTGCGAGCATTGCTACGAGCAAGTTCATATGGCAATTTAAAAATTATGTTTCCGATGATTGCAACCCTTGAAGAATTTCGTGAAGGAAAATCCATTTTAGAAGAAGAGAAGCAGAAGTTAGTAAGTGAAGGGGAGAAGGTCAGTGATCATATTGAGGTTGGCATTATGGTTGAAATTCCCTCAACTGCTGTATTAGCCGACCAATTTGCAAAGGAAGTTGACTTCTTTAGCATTGGAACGAATGATTTAATTCAATATACAATGGCTGCTGATCGGATGAATGAAAGGGTCTCCTATTTATATCAGCCATACAATCCGTCAATATTGCGTTTAATTAAAATGGTTATTGATGCTGCTCATCAGGAAGGAAAATGGGCTGGTATGTGTGGGGAGATGGCTGGTGATGAAATGGCTATCCCGTTGTTATTAGGACTCGGACTAGATGAGTTTTCAATGAGCGCTACTTCCATATTAAAGGCACGTTCGCAAATTCGGAATCTAAATAAAAAAGAGATGGAAAAGCTTGCTGCAGATGCTTTAAAAATGAAAACAGCTGATGAGGTTTTACGTGCTGTGAAAAAAATTTAATAATTAGTTTATTTTTAGGTTTAATGATTTAAAAAACCGGGTATTGATTAAATAAGCACTTATATTGAACATGTAAGCTGCTCTAACAATTTCCCCCTTTTTAAACTGACTCATAAAAGTCAGTTTATTTTTTTGTGATTTTCAGGTTTATCTATCATCTGAAAAGGAAAAGGTAGGAAAAAGGAGGAGAATACATGAGCAGAAAAGCGGTTCGCTATCTTCAATTGATCTTCATCTCATTTTCGCTTGCGATTACGGGCTGTTCAATTAGCAGTCAGGATTCGATTGTAAATAGTCATGCAGAAGCTTTTTTGACTAAAAATAATGAACTGCAATTTCGGTTTAAGATTAATGAAAAAATTTTAAATGGCAAAGAAGTTTACAAAGTAAAGGTTTCGATTCATAATGACCGACTTGCATCAGCATTAGGCATGAGCGAAATCGTGTATGGTGCAAGTGCTAACTTAAAGGGTGAGTACATCGAAGTCGATAATAAAAATAATTTTATCTTTATGCCCCCTATTCCTTTAATAAAGGATTTGCATGTTTATGAAATTGAAGAGATGATAATCAGTAAAGATGCGGTGTCAGTGGAGGTATATAATGATGAGGAAGTTTTCGCAAAGGCTTTTTTAACAAATTTTTCTTCACAGTTGTAGTGTTTAATTCAATACATAAGGAAATACTAAAAAAGCGCATGAAATATGGAGAAGGACTAGGCTGCTTGCCTAGTCTTTTTTTGATGCAACAGTCATTCGATTTAAATGTGAAACAATGCTAGAATTAAAGAGAAAGTTCAGATATTTACAAAGAAAATCAGTTTACCGTTTGAAAAGGGGAATCTTTATGCTACAAATTGAAAATACAATTATTGGTTTCGTTGGCACTGGGGTAATGGGAAAGAGTATGGCAGGTCACCTGCTAAATGCGGGATTTCCATTAGTTGTTTATTCCCGGACGAAAGACAAGGCAGAGGAATTGCTTGCTAAAGGGGCTACGTGGGCAGCATCTCCAAAAGAGGTAGCTGAAAAGGCGAATATTATTATTACAATTGTTGGATATCCTGCTGATGTGGAAGAAGTGTATTTAGGGGAAAATGGCATTATCCCTAATGGAAAGGAAAATACTTATGTAATTGATATGACGACCTCCACTCCTACACTTGCGAGTAAAATATATACTGAAGCGAAAAAGAAAGGAATATTCGCATTAGATGCACCAGTTTCGGGCGGGGATATTGGTGCAAAAGAAGGAAAGCTCTCTATTATGGTCGGCGGAGATAAAGAGGTCTTTCTTGCAATGGAGCCAGTATTTAAACACTTAGGTACAAATATTGTTTATCAAGGCAAGGCAGGTTCCGGACAGCATACAAAAATGTGTAACCAAATTGCGATTGCTTCTAATATGATCGGTGTTTGTGAAGCTGTTGTATATGCGGAAAAAGCAGGCCTGAATCCTGACACCGTTCTTAAGAGTATTTCAACAGGTGCTGCTGGGAGCTGGTCTTTATCGAATTTAGCACCGAGAATGATAAACGGGAATTTTGACCCAGGTTTTTATATTAAACATTTTATTAAAGATATGAATATCGCCCTGCAAGAAGCTGATGCAATGGGCTTGGAAACTCCTGGACTCGCTCTGGCGAAAAAAATGTACTCAGAGCTTGCTGAAATAGGGGAGGAAAATAGCGGAACACAAGCATTGTATAAATATTGGGATCGATAAGGAATAATCATCCCCCTATTCAACAATAATATAAATGATTATTACAAAAGGGGGATTTATGATGGCAAAAAAGTCAAAAAAAGATGATCCTAAGCAAAAAAATAAAAAAGGCTTTGACTCAGCTGTACTGGATACAGAATTCTCACATGAATTCGGAAGTGCAGCAGCAAATAAAATGCATAAAGAGAAAGCAAAGAAAGAAAAAGCTTCAAAAAATAATGGCAAATATGAAGGACAATAAAAATGGTGAGCGAATGGCTCACCATTTTTATTATTTGATTTCTCATTGTGAATATAGGAAAAAGTATATATAGTAAAACTTAACACTTCCAATAAAATGGTATAATAGTAGTGTTAATAAATTAGAAATGTTGAGTATAATAAAGGGAGCTATAAAGATAGTTAATATGGTTCAGCCCTTTTCCATTCTTTATCAGCTTATTTTATATTTGTTTTTGGAGGTTATGCAGTGGAAACAATCTTAGAAAAACAGCCATATGAAGAAAGAAAGGAGTACGGTGGGTTCTGGATTCGGTTTGCAGCTTATTTAATTGATGCAATCATTGTTGGGATTCCTCTTGGAATTATTTCAGTCATTATTTATATGCTATTTATTCTTCCAACAGGTGCATTGGAATTGTATGCAGATCCAGCATATTACAATCAAGACATATCGGATGAACAGGCATTATTATTTTTAGGGTCTTATCTTGGCGCAACTGTCGTTACGATCTTGCTTTGTTGGATTGTAGCTATTGCATATTTTGCTGGATTACATGCATCTAAGTGGCAGGCGACAATCGGAAAAAAGCTTCTTGGTTTAAAAGTAACAGACCTGCATGGAAATCGAATATCTTTCTGGAGATCCTTAGGTCGATATCTAGCCCTTTCCTTTTTATCTGGGATCTTTTGTATCGGATTTATTATTGCTGCTTTCACAGAAAAGAAACAGTCTCTTCACGATTTAATTGCAAGTACGATCGTAATAAAAGGATAATTCATTTGTTAAATTAATCCATTTGGAAATGCTGCGCTGATTATTACAGTGCAGCATTTTCATTTTTCTAGTAAAAGTGAAAGAAAACAATCTTAATCATATAAAAATTTTTTATCAAAAATAATTTTTCGTGATATAGTAGTAGGTATAACTGACCATTACATACATAGGAAGGGCGAAATAGAAGTGGATCCTAAAAAAGGAATTTTATTAGAAAGCGGTACAAATGAATTAGAAATAGTAGAGTTTGGAATTGGGAAAAATAAGTTTGGTATAAATGTAATAAAGGTAAAAGAAATTATAAATCCTGTTTCTATCATTCAAGTGCCTCATGCACACAAAAATGTTGAGGGAATTATTGAACTGCGTGGGGAGGTACTTCCAGTAGTCAATGTGGCAAATGCGTTAGGGTTCCCTTCATCAGAAAGTCCTGAGCAGGATAAATTTATTGTTGCTGAGTTCAATAAGCAGAAAATAGTTTTTCATGTACACAGTGTAACCCAAATCCATCGTATTTCATGGGGGCAAATCGAAAAGCCGTCGGAAATGTACCAAGGCCCAGATAGTCAAATTATCGGTGTCATTAAGCTAAACGGTGAAATGATCCTTCTGCTTGACTTCGAAAAGATTGTTGTGGAAATTAATCCGGAAACAGGTATTAATGTTCAGCAAGTACAAAAGCTTGGAAAGCGTGAAAGATCGAATAAACGACTTATTGTCGCAGAGGATTCTCCATTGCTGAGAAAATTATTACACGATACATTAAGAGAAGCTGGTTTTCAATACATTGAGTTTTTTGAGAATGGACAGGATGCACTCCATTATTTAGAAAATTTAGTACAATCCGGGAAGAATATTACTGATGAAGTACAGTTAATTATTACAGATATTGAGATGCCACAAATGGATGGTCACCATCTAACGAAACGAATCAAGGATAATTCTTCATTATCTAAGGTCCCTGTCATTATTTTTTCTTCCTTAATTACAGATGATCTTCGTCATAAAGGGCAAATGGTTGGAGCTGACGCACAAGTCAGCAAACCAGAAATTGCGGAGCTTGTATTATTAATTGATCAAATCGCACTTTAAATATATAAACGCTAGGAAGTTGTTAAAGCTTCCTAGCGTTTTTTATATTGTTCAATTAATTAAAAGTAGCTCTCACCTAGCTTTTTGAAAACAGGTTTTTCATATGGACGTTTATTATTTTTATGGAAATCACTATTTTCTTTTAGACCAGTGTAGGTCATCAATAATTTTTTCCCTTGGGTTAGTGATAGGGAAGACCTCGGATTTCTTACATATTCATTTAACTTTCCTAAATGCGGCAATTGCTCAAAGTCCATTTTTGTAGGGGGTAAATGAAATGAATAATTCCCACATTCAACAAGGACATCTGATTGCTGCTGGCTATATTTTGGGTTACTAGAAAAATGAAGGCCAATCTTTTTGGCTTTTCCTTCTCTAATTAACTTCAATAATGCCTCTTGCTTAAGTTTGTACAAAAATTTTGGATTAGGTGCCGTTTTTGCATGGCGGTTAACGGTGAAGATTGCTTGAGAGAGGTTTTCTACCGTTGGGCGCAGATGGGGGTGTTCATTGTTATCGGCTTTCAATATGAAAAGCTCCTTTCCGAAAATTACAGGGGTATAACATATTATACCCCTATTTACCTAGTAAAGAAAATAGGAAAAGTAAGTTTAACCAGATATTTTCTTTACAGATACAGAAGGTTTTTCAATTGAAGTACTCCTTATTTTTTTTAGTAAGAATAGGAGTACAAAACTTCCTAACAAACAAGTGGAAATACCTGCACTGATCATTACAGCTGCTACACTTGCCAATTTTGCAAGTAATGCTCCTACTGCTGGTGCAATTAGCATAGAGAAAGTTTGAATAGACATGGCTGCAGCAGAAACTCTTCCCATCATTTGTTTTGGAGTTTCCGATTGTAGTACATAGCCATAAGGAACGGCTTCCCCAGAACCAAGCAGTCCTAGTAAAAATGCGCCACCTACCCACATGAATAATGGCAAATCTAATATACCCATGCTTCCGAAGCCAATAGCAATAATTAAGGTCCCGCTAAAGACAGAGGTGCCAGACATTAGATGGATGGGCTTTTCCTTCCAATTGGTCCAGTATCCTAATAGTACAGATCCAACGACACTTCCAAGTCCAACTCCGCTAATGAGCAAACCGAAAGTTCCTTCCGAAAATCCTAAGTCTTTTGCGATAAAAACAAATAGACCATCATAAAGAAAGATTATGAAAAATGCAGCAGAAGAAAGAATAATAGATACTTTCAGCAAACGTGTTTGCGCAATATGTCTAATTCCTTCAGTCAAATCTCTCCAGTAGCTTCCCTTATTTGTTTCTACATTTGGTAATTGCTCTGTGGTTTCATCTAGTTTCGGCATAGTTAATAAGAAGAGGATGGCAATAAAAAAGCCGATTGCTTCAAATATGAAAGGGCTTTTCACGCCGAATAATGCGATTATCCCTCCGCCAAGTGCCGGGCCAATAATTTTCATTGTATTAACGGATAATTGACTAAGAGTAACCGCTTCAGGAAGCTCGTCATCTGGCACCGTCATTCGAATGCTGCTTTGCCTTGCTGGATCATAAAGAGCTGCGACCGTTCCTTTTAAGAATACAAATACTAAGAGAATGTAAAGATTTGGAGAGAAAAAGAGACCGCCTACAAAAAGAATTCTTAATAGCAAGCAGACAATCATAATCGGCTTCTTTGGCATACGATCAACAAAGACACTGGCAAAAGGACCAACGATCACCCATGGAAGTCCGATTACTATGATTACTGAAGCAATCGCAGATGCATCAAGTCCCCAGTTGTAAGCAACGATTACCTGTATGGCAACGAAATCAAGCCAGTTTCCTAGATCTGAAAATACTTGTGCCCCGAACAATGAACGAAATGAACGAATTTTAAGTGGCTTAAACATCCCAGCTTTCATACATCACTTCTCCTTATTTTCTTTAATTGCCTTTCTTCTTCTTGTTAAAATCTTGTCAACATTTCCATTAAGATCCTGTCCCTCTGGTAAATCATTCGTCTGGAGTACGTGAATGGCTTCATCAATCCATTTAATTTCTGCTTCTAAGCGTATTTCTGCAAAACGAATGGCTAAAGCGCTGAATTTACTTACAAAGGAAATGCCGTTACTTGGCCACTCTTTAACAAATCCTAGAATATCCTCCGTCTCTCCTCTTCTTTTTCGTAAATGTCCAATTAAGATGGTGGAATCCAAATCGTCATGCCAGGTTGACATTTTCATAAACAGCTCATCTTTAACTACAGGATATGCTGGAGAAATAAGCAGCCAATTTTCTAATTCCTCCCATCCTTTTGGAGTGAGCTCATATAATTTCTTTCTTCTCCCATCCTCCTCTTGGTCAAGGGTAAAGATGAACCCTTCTTCTTCGAGCTTTCTTAATTTTGGATAAATGCTGCCGTAGCTCATTCCCCAATAAAGGCTAGCTGCTTTATGTTCGAATTCTGATTTAATATCATATCCTGTGCTCGGCCAATAACTTAAAACTGCCAGCAGCGTGTGTTCAACAGACAAGATAAAATTTCCTCCTTATATATCATAATGATATAACAGTGTGATATATCATTATGATATATTGAATGACAGGAAAAATCAACCAAAAGAGGAGTCTATAAGAAAAAAATTTGGCATTAAATAGTAGCAATTTTAGAAACTGTCGATGTGTTTTTTGTCGTTTTATATTATAATAAGGGAAATGTACTTGAATTTTGTAATAATAGTGAATTATTTGTCTGAATGCTCAATATAAGTTTTCAACCAAGACGTACATAGATGCATTCCAATAAATTGGAATGAAGTCAATAAGGATGATTTGATGGAAAATATGAAAGAAATATTATCTAGAGAGTTAAATAATGAAAAAATTAGCAATAAAATTGAAAGAATTATTTATGATATTATTCTAAAACATATTAAAGATTTGATTTTTATTATGAAAGTTGAAAAAGGACCTTCATTCCGTTATTTGTTTGTTAATGAACCAGGGATTAGACATGCTACATTATCAAGCGGTTTTATTGGCAAGACTCTT
Organism: Cytobacillus solani; assembly: GCF_001420595.1. Taxonomy (GTDB): domain Bacteria; phylum Bacillota; class Bacilli; order Bacillales; family Cytobacillaceae; genus Cytobacillus; species Cytobacillus solani. Next base: position 1,676,633 of record NZ_LJIX01000006.1, read on the forward strand.
AATGAAGTTCTCTCAGAAGAGGTTGCTTCCTCTTTGCAATCAGAATATGAAAAAATACTTGATAGAAAAGAAACAATGATATTCTCTGATGAAGTTAAAATGCCTGATGGGAGTACAATGATTGGTGAGTCTTTCTTAACACCTATTCTTGATGAAAAGGATGAAGTTCTTTATGTTGTTTCTGTTACGCGAGATATAACAACTGCATTATTGGAGAAGAAACGATTAATAAAGAGCGAACAGAAATATCGCTCCATAGTTGACCACAATTTAGATGGCATCATTTCAGTTGATTTGAAAGGAGCGATTCTCGAAGTAAATCCTGCAGGCAATCAGCTAACAGGCTATACGGAAAAGCAGTTAACAAAACGCTCCATTTTCAATTTAATAAGGGATCAGGATATACCTGATTTTCAAAACTTATTTGATATAACAAAGAATGGGTATCCATCTGAGTCGTTGGACATTCATTTTGTTCATAGAAAAGGTCATTATTTATCCATTCATTTAAAGACAGTACCAATTGTTATAAATTCAGAAATAGAGGGAATCTATGTCATTATCAAGGATATTTCAGAGCAAGCAGAGAATGCTGAAACGATTAGGTATATGGCATTTCATGACCAATTAACAGGTCTATTAAATAGAAGAGCATTGCTAGCAGATTTAGATAAGTATATTTTAGATGCCAAAAAAGTTGGAAATGAATTTGCACTTCTTTCCATTGATTTGGATCGATTTAAATATTTAAATGATACTTTAGGACATATTTTTGGGGATGAAATTTTAAAAAAAGTAGCGGAAAGATTGTGTGAGTTTAGGCATAAGAATTATTCTGTTTACAGGCAAGGCGGGGATGAATTTATCATTCTTCTCCCGCATGCAGATAGAGGAAAAGCGAGACGATTTGCACAAAGTATTTTAGCAAGATTTACTAGCTCCTTTTACTTGCATTCGAAGGAATATTATATTACCCCGAGTATTGGAGTGAGTATGTATCCTAACGATGGGAATAATGCGGAAGCGTTAATAAAGAATGCAGATGAGGCTTTATTTCGTGTAAAAGAAAAAGGAAAAGCCCATTTTCAATTTTATCGTTCGGAAATGAATTCAATTATTAATAATGTTGTTGAATTGGAGACATTTTTACGTAAAGCGATAGACAAAAATGAGCTAACATTATACTATCAGCCGCAAATTGATTTAAAAACAATGAAAATAACAAGCTACGAAGCTCTTTTACGTTGGAATAATCATGAACTCGGATTTATTTCTCCTGCTGATTTCATTCCGTTGGCTGAGGATACTGGCTTAATTATTCCGATTGGAACGTGGGTAATTGAGACCGCATGTAAACAAATAAAGGATTGGTCAGATAAAGGTGAGAAAGATTTTAAAGTAGCAATCAATATTTCCCCTAAACAATTTCAGCAGCATAGTTTATTAACGATCATCCAGAAAGCTATAGAAAAACATCGAATCCATCCAAAATGTTTAGAAATTGAAATTACGGAAGGGGCTATGCAGGATACGAAAGATACGTCTCCGATATTATCTGGCTTAAAGGATCTAGGGGTATCGATTTCAGTTGATGACTTTGGAACAGGTTATTCATCTTTAAGTTATTTGAAAAAATTCCCAATTGATGTATTGAAAATTGATAAATCCTTTGTTAAAGATGTGCATGTAAATGAAAAGGATGCAGCCATTACTACAACGATCATCCATTTGGGAAGAAGTCTAGGGATGGAGGTAATTGCCGAAGGTGTTGAGAATGATGAGCAGGCACAATTTTTATTAAATGCGAATTGCCATAAAGCTCAAGGATTCTTATATTCAAAGCCGCTTCCTGCAGATGAAATTGAAAAAAATTTCATGAATATAAACGAATAATAATGAAAAAAGGAAAAGGAGCTTAGAGCTTCTTTTCCTTTTTTGAGAAATAGAAAATATAACATTTTAAAATTTGGTAACTGTTTAGCGCTAGCGGCCTATCGCCCATCAAACTTCAGATCTCCTCCAGCTTGTACGGCGATAATCAAGGCGCTTGCGCTTTTCTTATTTCTGAAATAGTGAAAAAACGGTTAGTTCAGGTCTACATAGAAAGCGAAATGGCAATCGGGTTGTCCCAAGCCCCCTATTTACATAGAGTGTTAGAGGTGTGCTGCCAATCTTATAAAATCCTTCGTTATAGTTCTCAGCATATGGAGGGATGACAAGTGCTCCCGCAAAAGGGATTTTTACTTGCCCCCCATGGCTATGCCCACTAAGTTGAAGCTGTATGTTATAGTTTTTCGCCTCATCAGCCAAATCTGGTGCATGTGATAATAGAATTTTATACGATTGATCAGGAACTCCTTCGATTGCCGTTTGAATGTCAGGTTTACCAAGCATTGCATCATCTATCCCAATGACATAAATGCTGCTCCCATCAATTAATTTAATTTGTTGGTGGTTGTTTAGAAGTAGTTTAAAGCCGGATTCTTCAATAATAGACTTATATATATCTGTCCCATAGCCACCGTGATCATGATTGCCATAGATGGAAAATTTTCCAAAAGGTGCTTCTAACTCCTGTAATAGCGGAATTATGATGTTTGCTTCGTGATACTGATTAGGTGTATCCATTAAATCACCCGTGAAAAAGATAATATCAGGTTTCAGTGCATTTATTTTCTTTACAAGTTTTTTTAATTGATGTGCATCATATTGAAAGCCTAAGTGGGTATCACTAAATTGAACAATTTTGAAATTGTTGAAACTAGATGGAATGTCAGGATTAATTATTTTATGCTGATTGACATCTAGTAATTTAGGTTCAATTTCCCTCGAATAATAATAGCCCCCAGCACCAAGTCCAAAAATGGAAAAAAGCGAGCCAATGGTTCTTTTCAAAAAGGACCTTCTTGAAATTTTTTTCGGCATGTTATTACCAACCTATCTAAAAAATTCATCTCTTTTATACTATCAAACTACGATATCAAAAAGAAGGGAGAAATTTAACAATCGTAAATAGATGAAAGAATAATAATGAAAAAATAGTTCGAAAATTCATTACTTAATGGTAAAATAAGAATGAATAATCATTCATTTTTAAGGGGGCATGCATTTTGAAAGGGAAGGTTGTTATTGTTACAGGTGGGTCAAGTGGGATGGGGAAGTATATGGCTAAGCGATTTGCTGAGGCTGGAGCATCTGTTGTTATTACAGGAAGGAATCTTGAGCGCCTGGAAGAAACGAAAAAGGAAATTGAAATAGAATCAGGACAAATTTTGGTTGTTCAAATGGATGTAAGAGAAGTAGAATATGTTAAGCATATGGTAACAGAAACGTTAAATACCTTTGGTAGAATTGACCATTTAATCAACAATGCTGCCGGTAATTTTATCTGTCCTGCGGAGAAGTTAAGTGCTAATGGCTGGAGTTCGGTTATCAATATAGTTCTTAATGGGACATTTTACTGCTCAAGTGAGGTCGGGAAATACTGGATTGAGAATGGAATGGAAGGCAGCATAATTAATATGGTTGCTACTTATGCTTGGGATGCTGGGCCAGGGGTCATTCATTCTGCAGCAGCGAAAGCAGGTGTTCTGTCGATGACGAGAACATTAGCTGTTGAGTGGGGCAGAAAGTATGGAATAAGAGTGAATGCGATTGCACCCGGCCCGATTGAACGAACAGGTGGAGCAGATAAATTATGGGAATCTGAAGATGCAGCGAAGAGAACTCTTTCAAGTGTACCGCTGGGTAGGCTTGGAAAACCAGAGGAAATTGCAGAATTAGCTTTCTTTTTATTATCGGAACATGCTGCATATATAAATGGGGAATGCATTACAATGGACGGAGGCCAATGGCTAAATCAATACCCGTTTTAGTAGGAACAAATAGCGAATTTTATTTCTGACTTTTCCTACTATTTCGAAATAACGAAAGCATGAAAAATAAACAGAAAAATTCATAAAATAGTAGTATACTTAAGCCGTGATGGAAATCATTCTATCACGGCTTTTTCATTAACTATTTGGAGGATGTTGAAGTGAGTACATATAGAATTGAAAAGGACTTCCTTGGTGAAAAACATGTACCAATCGAAGCATACTATGGGATACAGACATTAAGAGCAGTTGAAAACTTCCCAATTACTGGCTATAAATTAGACAAGGATTTAATTATTGCAATGGCAATTGTAAAAAAAGCCGCAGCACTGGCAAACGCTGATGTTGGCAGATTATATAAAGGAAAAGCAGATGTGATCTGCCAAGCGGCAGATGAAATTATTACAGGTAAATGGCATGATCATTTTCTTGTTGATCCGATCCAAGGCGGCGCAGGAACTTCGATTAATATGAATACGAATGAGGTTATAGCGAATAGAGGATTAGAGCTTCTTGGCAAAGAAAAAGGTGAGTATTTCCATCTTAATCCGAATATTGATGTGAATATGGCTCAATCAACAAATGATGCATTCCCAACAGCCATCCATATTGCTGTCTATCGTGCGCTTGAATCGTTGCTAGCGACCATGAAGGAAATGAAGGCAACATTCAGTGTCAAAGCAGATGAATTTGATTCAGTTATTAAAATGGGCAGAACACATTTGCAGGATGCGGTGCCCATTCGACTAGGTCAAGAATTTAGGGCATATACGAACGTAATTGAACGTGATATCAAAAGAATCGAAAGATCAAAGGACAATTTATTAGAAGTAAATATGGGTGCCACAGCTGTAGGGACAGGATTAAATGCGGATCCTAATTATATTGAAAAAGTTGTTCAATATTTAGCCGACATTTCAGGAATCCCTGTTGTTCCAGCAGAAAACTTAGTCGATGCGACCCAAAATACTGATGCATATGTAGAAGTATCTGCATCATTAAAGATATGTATGGTCAATATGTCGAAGATTGCAAATGATCTCCGTTTAATGGCTTCTGGGCCAAGGGCAGGTTTGTATGAAATCAATTTACCAGCCCGCCAGCCGGGTTCCTCCATCATGCCAGGAAAAGTAAATCCTGTCATGCCAGAAGTAATTAACCAAATTGCATTCCAAGTAATCGGGAATGACCATACGATCTCGTTAGCATCTGAAGCAGGTCAATTCGAATTAAACGTAATGGAACCGGTCTTATTATTTAATTTATTGCAATCGATTTCAATTATGAATAACGGCTTCCGTGTGTTTTCTAATTTCTGTATTTCAGGTATCACTGCTAATACAGACCGTTTGAAGGAATACGTAGAGAAAAGTGTAGGCTTACTGACAGCAGTAAATCCTCATATTGGCTATAATATAGCTTCAGAAATTGCCAGAGAGTCTATTGTTAATGGAAAATCCATCCGTGAACTATGTTTATTGTATGATGTACTAACTGAAGAGGAATTGGATTTAATATTAGATCCTTATGAAATGACAAAGCCAGGAATTGCAGGTTCTTCTTTACTTGATAAATAAAAATGCTTAATAAAAAATACCGATACAAATTATCGGTATTTTTTATTTTACATGCAAGGAAAATATCTATGGACAGTTACATCCCAAGAAATATGTTATAATTATACATTATTCTTATTATTCATCTTTATTTATGGAGGTTTATGAGCATGGATGCACTGGAAATCCTTACAGACTTAGATAATGTTTTCCCATATTTTCAACCGATATTCAGTGCGGATGAACATCGTGTCATAGGCTATGAAGTATTCGGGAGATATCAAGGAGAAAACGGAGTGGTTAGCCTGGGACCATTTTTCTTGGATGAAGGCATTCCGGAAGAGTACCGCCTTGAGGTTGATCATGTGGTTTTGAAAAAAGCACTGGAAAAATTTATTTCCATTTCTTCAGAGGAAGATGTGCTTTTATTTGTAAACAAAGATGCGGATTTACTTATGTATGATAATGCTGAATCATTTTTATCGCTAATTTTAGAGTATCAAGAAAAAGGAATTACGCTAGATCGAATTGTTTTAGAGTCCACAGAACGTGCCTATAAGGGGAATATGGAGCATTTGGATCATTTAATGAATTACTTACGTACATATGGAATTAAAATAGCCATTGATAATATGGGGAATGAAAGAAGCCATTTAGACCGAATCGGTCAGCTTGCTCCGAATATTATTAAAGTTGATTTGAATGAGCTTCGGTCAACTGCATCTGCTCATGTACTTCATGATATTTTATACACATTGTCATTAATGGCAAGGAAAATTGGTGCTACCCTGCTTTTTAAAAATATCGAAATGGATTATCAGCTGCAATTTGCATGGAGGAATGGAGGCAGGTACTACCAAGGGTATTATCTGCACAATCCCGGTGAGGAATTTGTTGATCGAGATATTATGAAAGAAAAGCTTAGGGGGAAATGTCAACAATATATTACATATGAGAAGAAAAAACTTGAGGCTTTACATGAAGTGTCTGAGAAATTTAATGAAAAACTTACTCAATTTCTTCAATTGAAAAATCGTAAATTATTAGAGTACGAGGAGTTAATCAAAGTTCTTTCACAATATCTCAATGATGTATCTTTTAGGCTTTACATTTGTGATGAAAATGGATTTCAAAAATCTGCAAATATTTTTAAAAAGGATAATAATTGGATTGTCCAAAAACAATATTTACATAAAAATTGGAGCTGGCGCCCTTACTTCTTGGAAAATATTATGAAGATGAGAAATGATAAAAAAGGCATTCTTTCTGACTTATACAGTGATATTGAAACAGGAGAAACGATTCGGACTTTTTCATATCCGCTGCAATCCAGTGATTATTTATTTGTTGATTTATCTTATGAATTTCTTTATGAACGGGAAGGATTATTGTAGTTCATTTAAGATTAGGCAAGGTCCCTCTGAAGGGGCCTTATTTTTTTGGAAAAAGGGCGTTTTTGTCGTATCGAAGGGGTATAGGATAGATAGAAGGATAATCTGTCATAATCTGCAGGATTAAAGCGAACGATTCTACTCTATTATTCGTGAGATTGTTGGTAGAATGAAGGAATAAGCAGCGGAAAAGAAAGGGAGAGTGAAATGAAAAAAATTTTTCTAGCATCTATAACATGTATCCTCTTATTTAGTTTTATTTTTCCTTCTTTGTCACATGCAGACTCGCGTTTTTCGGATGACAAATCAGTTTTGCAATTTTTACAGGAAGCGTTTCAGGCCCAAGTGTCATTAAGTGAAAAGTTTCAAAGCATGGAAGAAATACAAAATACTCTTTTTCCTTATTTTACAGAGGATTATACTAGGGAGTTTTTAGACGAAAATCTTGTTGCCGAAAATGGAAAATATATCACGTACGGTACAGATTTCCCTCTTTATTATATTCCATTTTTCAGCTATACAGCCGAGACAAAGGTTATTAGGTCACAAGATCATATGTATATATTTGAGTTCTTCCCTGAAACGGATGAAGGTCCAGTGGGTTACGAAAGTCATTATGAAGGGGTTAAACTTGATAAAGCAGACGAAGTGTGGAAGGTAGCAGAATTTTTAAATCATGATGTTCTAACTGAAATCATAGACCAGTCAAAGGAAGATACGACTCCAGTTAAAATGGATCTGGTTCAAAAAAGTCTGGTGAAGGCTACATTACAATTAGGGCTGGCATTAAATCCAATTGCGTCATTCTATAAATATGGAAATTCATTTATTGTAGCGCATTTAAATAAATAGCGAACAAAAGGAGAAGCAGACTTTCATTGTGTCTGCTCTTTTTCATCTTTAATATTTAATTCTATTTTCAGCTTTTCTAAGTCGAAACCAGTAATCACTTGTTCTCCTATAACAATTGTAGGAGTGGAGTAGGATTGATAGGTTTCAATTAATTCCATCCTAGCTTTTTGATCTGTTTTAATATTTTTTACTTCATACGAGAATCCATATTCCGTTAAAAACCTTTTTGTAATTTCACAAGGAGGACAATCAGGTTGAGTATAGACAGTAATTTTTTTCAAAGCAGGTCAGTCCTTTCATGAATTATAATAGTGAAAAAACAAATGGATTTCAATGAATATCTTTCAATTTTATAAGTATTGATTGAAAAAAATATGATCATTTAGTTAGTTTTTACTTGTATAAATGACTGCCATTAATTTATGCTGTTATTATTGGTATGAAATAAGAGAAATGTCGAATATTCTGAATCGAATCTTTTAGGATAGAAACATGCCAAAAGAGAAACATAAACGTATGATGTTTTTGTTTTTGTTGAAAGGAGAGGGAGCATGTCACAGCTTCAAGGTATATTAACACGATTAAAAAATCTTCAGGAACAATCAGCTAGCGGTGAACCGATGCAGCGTTTTTTTGAGGTGAATGGAGAAAGGAAATGCCAAGTAACATATCAGCCGAAAAGTGAAATGTTTGAGTTGGAAGTTTATCAAGATAAAGAAAAACCAAAAAGATATCAATTTGACAATATCGATATGATTACAATTGAGATATTTGATTTAATTCAATAATAAAAATTTTAAAGGAACCTGTTCAGGTTTCTTTTTTTATTCATCACCCATCGTACAAGGGTGCTGTTTTTAACATTATAAGAGCAAGGAAAGGGAAATTGTGATACACTATATAAGCAGATAGAAAACATTTAACTGAGGAGTTTTCGGCGATGATAAGTCTTCACAGTGGGGAATATTTAGAAAGTAATATCCGACAATTTATGATACCTTCAGAACGAGTTGCCCATGTGCAAGTCGGCAATAATCTAGAACATGCACTATTGGTATTAACGAAAAGCGGCTACACAGCCATACCTGTACTAGATCCGTATTATAAACTGCATGGCTTAATAAGCACCCCAATTATTATGGATTCTATTCTAGGCCTTGAAAGAATTGAGTTTGAAAAATTAGAAGAAAAGCGTGTAGAAGAAGTAATGAATAAGGAAATTCCAAGATTGCATGTTGATTCATCCGTACAGGATTCAATTGCTTTATTAATTGATCATCCTTTTCTATGCGTTGAAAATGAGAAGGGTTACTTTGAAGGAATATTTACACGAAGGACCATCCTTAATGAGCTAAACAAGCTTGCCCGTAGATTAAATAAGAAATAATACAATGGGCTCCCAGAGATGGGAGCTTGATTTTTGCAGAATAAGAAAGTATACGTTTTTCAAATATGAGAACTGTATAGCGCTTTTCTTAGCATAAGGGGGAATGTTCTAATGTCATCACTATCCGAATTTCACTTTCTTGCTGTACTGGCTCAGGAAATGAATATGAGAAAGGCGGCCGAACGGTTATTTGTCTCCCAGCCAGCACTATCACAGAGGCTGCAAACAATCGAAAAGGAGTGGGGAGAAAGGCTTTTTATCCGTTCGCAAAAAGGCTTGTCGCTGACTCCTGCTGGTGAATTAGTCATAAAGTTTATTAATGAAGTAATCGTAAAAGAAGAAAAAGTACGTGAATCGATTCATGCATTAAATGCTGAAGTATATGGAACCTTGAAGATTGCTGTAGCATCGATTGTAGGACAAAACTGGCTTCCACAAGTTCTGAAGAAATTTGTTAACCGCTACCCACAAGCGAAAATATCGCTAGTAACAGGCTGGAGCAGTGAAATATTGAAGTCTCTTTATGAGGATCAAGTACATATTGGCATTATTCGCGGAACGCCAGATTGGAAAGGGGTAAAAACTCATTTGTTTCAAGACTGTCTTTATCTTGTCGATACGGAAATTACAAGTCCGGAACAGGTTCTTGAAACAGATCGTCCATTTATCCAATTTAAAAGTGATTCAAACTATTATCAGGAAATCCAAGATTGGTGGCTTAAACATTTTAAAACAGCACCGAGACGAACGATTGTTGTTGACCAAATCGAAACATGCAAGCAAATGACCTTCAATGGGATTGGCTATGCAATTTTGCCAGCAATTACGTTAAATGGAGCAGAAAAGGATATTTTTAAAATTCCATTATTAGATGAAAATAACTTGCCGTTAAAAAGAGATACATGGCTGCTTGGCTATGAATCAGCCTTCCAGCTTAAACAAGTACAAGCATTTGTCGAGTTGATTAAGGAACATATAAGTGAAGAAAACAAGCCATGAGCATAATATTTTATTCTTATGTCGAAATTTAGTATACTTATTCTTAGAGTTAATTTGCTTAAAGCACGGATAGGACGGTTGATTATTTTACTTGTAAATTGGGCAAAACAAGTAGTGGAGACCATCTTGAATTAAATTATAGTAGGTATTTAATTAAATTTATTATTATTTAATATTGACATAAAATGTTAAATATCCTATAATTTATTATGTTGATCATTATTTAAATGAGAATATTAAATGCGTTTTCTCATTTAAAAAGATAATGGAGGGATTACATATGCCAGAACGTATGGTAGGTAAACAAGCACCACGTTTTGAAATGGATGCAGTAATGCCAAACAAAGAATTTGGTAAAGTAAGTCTTGAAGCGAACATGAAAAATGACAAATGGACTGTGCTTTTCTTTTATCCAATGGATTTCACTTTTGTATGTCCAACAGAAATTACTGCTTTATCAGATCGTTATGATGAGTTCGAAGATTTAGATGCAGAAGTAATCGGCGTTTCAACTGATACAATCCATACACATTTGGCATGGATTAAAACAGATCGTAAAGATAATGGTCTTGGTGATTTGAAATATCCGCTTGCTGCTGATACAAACCATGTAGTAGCTCGGGAATATGGAGTTCTTATTGAAGAGGAAGGAATTGCTCTTCGTGGATTATATATTATTAGCCCTGAAGGCGAGTTAATGTACTCTGTTGTAAATCATAACAACATTGGCCGCGACGTAGATGAAACACTTCGCGTTCTTCAAGCCCTTCAAACAGGTGGCCTTTGTCCAGCGAACTGGAAACCAGGTCAAAAAACTTTATAATAAAGTGATTAAAACGAAAGAAAGACCTAACGCTCGTTAGGTCTTTCTTTCAGTGAATATATAATTGAAAAAGAGCGATATGGGAGGGTTTGCAATGAAATTACGTGCACCAATGCCTGAGCTTGCAGGCGCAACAGAATGGTTAAATGGAGAATTAACGAAAGAACAGCTTATCGGTGAAAAACCGACACTTATCCATTTTTGGTCAGTTAGCTGTCATCTATGTAAAGAAGCAATGCCAAACGTGAATAAGTTCAGAGATGATTATAAAGATGAATTAAATGTAATTGCAGTGCATATGCCTCGATCTGAGGATGATCTGGATCTTGAGTTAATTAAAAAGGTAGCAGCAGAGCATGAAATTTCACAGCCAATATTCGTGGATAGTGAGCATAAGCTAACAGATTCCTTCGAAAATCAATATGTACCAGCTTATTATGTTTTTGATAAAGATGGTAATCTTCGTCATTTCCAAGCAGGCGGAGGCGGCATGAAAATGCTTGAAAAGCGTGTGAATCGCGTATTAGACGAAATGAATAAAGAAGATTAATTAATAGAAAATATTTAAAGAATCCAGCATAAATAGCTTGATTCTTTTTTTATACTTAAAAATTTTCTTAAAAAATTGAAAATTATAACAAATAGGGTAGAAATACATTTCGAAACCCGTTATATTTAATATTACGTTCTTTTATTTTTCTTTAGAAGGGGGAAAATCCTTGGAAACATTTAAAAAACTAAAAATGTATTATTGGCCATATAAAAATTATTTTATGTGGTCAATTGGCTTTCTTATCATTGTTACAGCGATAACAGTTGTTTATCCTATGATTCTTCAGATAACAATTGATGAGGTGGTTGTAAATGGCCAATATAATTGGATTCCACCTCTAGCGCTAGGATTTGTCGGCATAATGGTCATTAAGGGAATTGCTTCGTTCATTTATCAATATACAGGTGATTTATTTGGAATCAAATCTGTATATAAGCTCCGGAATGCATTATACGAAAAGCTGCAATTCTTGCCTTTTCGTTATTATGACAATGCAAAAACAGGAGATTTAATGTCACGACTCACAGCAGATGTTGAAGGATTTCGCTTTTTTCTTTCTGTTGGGTTTTCAGAGCTCATTCGATTTGTTCTGTTAATTGGAATTAGCTTTGCCGTTATGTTTTATTACTCGATGTCATTGACCATTATTACGTTAATTACATTGCCTTTTCTTGCCGTTGTAACGTTTAAATTTGATAAGGCAGTTCATCCTGCATTTAGAAATATCCGAAAATCCTTTGGACGCCTGAATACGAAAGTTCAGGAAAATATTAGCGGAATTAATACAGTTAAGTCATTATCTAGGGAAGATTTTGAAATTAATAAATTCAATGATACAAACGGGGATTACAAAGATAAATATTTGCAAACATCGTATATTTGGGCAAAATATTTTCCCTTGATGGAGTTTTTAGGAAATGTAAGTGTTGTTTTCTTATTATCTTATGGTGGCTATCTCGTTATAAGCGGGAATTTAAAGCCAGGGGAACTTGTCGCATTTTATAGTTTACTATGGTATATCATGTGGCCGATTATGAACCTTGGATTTGTGGTCAATCTGTTTTCTCAAGCAAAGGCTTCCGGTGAACGATTATTAGAAATCCTAGATGCTGAAAATGAGATTGTAAATGGACATGATGCAATTATTAAAGAACGTTTGAATGGGAAGGTTGAGTTTCGTGATGTTACCCTCCGGTATGCAGAAGGTGATAAAGAAGCACTTTACAATATTTCATTTACTGCCTATGAAGGAAAGGTAATTGGTTTAATTGGTTCTACGGGATCTGGAAAAACAAGCATCACACAACTTATAACGAGATTCTATGAGCCTGAGACAGGAGAAGTTCTTATTGATGGCATTCATACGAAAGAATACGCCCTTTCCTCCTTAAGAAGCAATATTGGCTTTGTCCTGCAAGAATCCTTTTTGTTCTCATCATCCATTAAAGCAAATATTTCTTATGGTAAGCCTGATGCATCGATGGAGGAAATAATGGATGCTGCCAAAAGGGCACAGGCACATGACTTTATTATGGAATTGCCTGATGGATATGAAACTATGCTCGGAGAAAGAGGAATGGGTCTTTCGGGAGGTCAGAAACAGCGTATTGCAATTGCCAGAGCTATTTGCGTTAATCCCAGTATACTTATACTAGATGATGCGACGAGCGCAGTTGATATGGAGACGGAGTTTCAGATTCAGAAAGCTTTAAAAGAGGTTATGAAGGGAAGAACAACTTTTATTATCGCCCATCGTATTTCTTCTTTAAAGCATGCAGATGAAATTCTTGTATTAGAAAATGGCCATATTGTTGAAAGGGGAATTCACGATCGATTATTAAGCCAAAATGGTCCATATCAAAGAATCTATGATATTCAATATCAAGACTTGGAGAAGATAAGCAAGAGTCATATTGGCTAGGGGGTGGAATGATGGAAAAGTACAAAGATGAGAAAGTGTTATCAAGATTCAAATACTCGGCAGATGAGGTAATTGAAAAGCCATTCAACTGGAAGCAAATGTTAAGGCTTTTTAGTTATATGAAGCCTTATCGAAAGGATTTGCTGCCACTATCGATTCTGATGGTCCTGCTTACTACGAGTGTTAAATTAATAATACCAATATTAATTGGTGTATATACGCTAGATAAAGCTTTAGAAAATAAAGATGGTCAATTACTCGCCGTATTAGTTTCCGTTATAGCCGTGCTTTATATTCTTTCCTACGGAGCGAATTACTTTCGAATTAAATGGATGAATGTACTTGGTCAAAGCGTGATATATGACTTGCGTAAACATTTATTTACACATGTGCAATCATTGTCGCATCGATTTTTTGATCAGCGCTCTGCTGGCTCGATACTTGTACGGATCATGAATGATATTAACTCATTGCAAGAGTTGTTCACGAATGGGGTTATAAATTTATTAATGGACATGATCCTTTTAGTGGGTATTTTTATTATATTATTTACTTTAAGTCCTTCATTAACATTAGCTATTATGGTTATCTTGCCGATTATGTTCTTTATTTCAACTTCACTTCGGCGTAAAATTAGAAGATCTTGGCAAGTTGTTCGTTTAAAACAGTCCAAATTAAATTCACATTTGAATGAAAGTATCCAAGGGATTCGAATTACACAAGCATTTACACAGGAAAAAGAAAATATGATCTATTTTGATGGTGTAAATACAGAAAACTTCGAGAGTTGGAGAATAGCTTCACAAAAAAATGCGTTGTTTAGACCGTTAGTCGAATTAACAAATGCGTTAGGTTCAGCTGTATTAATATGGTTTGGCGCATATTTAATCCAAGGGAACGAAATATCGATTGGTGTATTTGTATCTTTTGCCTTTTATTTAGGAATGTTTTGGGAGCCGATTTCACGATTAGGGATGGTGTATAATCAGTTATTAATGGGAATGGCCTCTTCTGAGAGAATTTTTGAATTTTTAGATGAAAAGCCGAATGTTGCGGAAAATAAAAATGCAGTCCTATTAAAAGGAATACGTGGCCATATCGAATTTGAGAGTGTAAAATTTGCATATGACGATAGGCGCCCAGCATTAAAAGGGATTAATCTAGAGATGAGAGCTGGTCAAACTGTTGCACTAGTTGGTCATACGGGTTCTGGGAAAACAACAATTGCAAATTTAATTAGCCGCTTTTATGATCCTACCGAAGGGATAGTAAAGATAGATGGTCATGATTTAAGAGATGTTACCTTATTGAGCTTACGTAAGCAAATAAGCATTGTACTTCAGGATACGTTTATTTTCTCTGGAACGATTAAAGAAAACATTCGATTTGGCCGGCCAGATGCAACGGATGATGAGGTGAGGGAGGCTGCTAAAGCAGTTGGAGCCGATACATTTATTAGAAATTTGCCGAATGGATATGAAACTGAAGTAGAAGAGCGGGGAAATATCTTATCAGTAGGTGAAAGACAGCTTTTGTCTTTTGCCAGGGCATTGCTAGCTGATCCACGGATTTTAATTCTTGATGAAGCAACTGCCAGCATTGATACAGAAACAGAAATGAAAATCCAGAAGGCATTAAAAACCCTTTTGAATGGCAGAACGGCAATTATCATTGCCCATCGTTTATCAACGATTCGCGAAGCAGATCATATATTTGTTCTTGATCATGGAAATATTATGGAGCAAGGAAATCATCATCAGTTAATGGATTTAGAAGGGGAGTATTACTCACTAGTAAAAGCGCAATTTAATATGTTGAATGCCGTTTAATGATTCGTTTCTGTGCCCTCCATTTCAAATAAAGGCTTTTCTAATTTGATGATTGTGCTACAATAAGCTAATAGAATGAATGCTAATTTGCTGGAGGAATAAGTGTGAGAAAAGAATTTGCGGTAATTGGTCTTGGACGATTTGGTGGAAGTATTTGCCGTGCCTTGGCTGAAGAAGGATTAGAAGTTATGGCAATTGACAGGAATGAGGACAGGGTCAATGAATTCTCCATGATAGCTACTCACGCAGTTGTCGGTGATACGACTGATGAATCTGTTGTCAAAAGCTTAGGTATACGGAATTTTGATCATGTGATTGTAGCAATTGGTGATAATATTCAAGCAAGTATATTAACTACTTTAATATTAAAGGAATTAGGCGTAAATAAAATAACGGTAAAAGCTCAAAATGATTATCATGAAAAAGTGTTACGGAAAATTGGAGCTGATCATGTAGTCCATCCTGAACGTGACATGGGGAAAAGAATTGCGCATAGTATTGTTTCAAATAATGTTCTTGATTATTTGGAATTATCTGATGAACATAGCATTGTCGAAATCGTAGCAAATGAAAAGTTAGCCGGATACTCATTGATTGATTTAGATATTCGTGCAAAATATGGGATCAACATTGTTGCTATTAAAAGAAAAAATGAAATAATTGTATCCCCTAAGGCGCACGAAAGAATTCAAGTGAATGATATTCTTATCGTTATTGGTGCGGATGTAGATATTAACAGATTTGAAAAGAAAGTGATGGTATAAGATAAAAACGCTGAAATTCACACAAGTGAATTTCAGCGTTTTTTATTTTGTCTTATTAAACTTCCATAATGATCGGTAAAATCATAGGACGGCGTTTTGTTTTTTCGTAAAGGAATGGAGCTAGTGTATCAGTAATCTCATTTTTAATTTCTGACCATTGAGTTGTCTTGCGGTCCATTACTTTGTTTAGATGCTTATTAATAAGTGATTGCGCATCATTAATTAAATCTCCAGATTCTCTCATGTAGACAAAGCCACGTGAAATTAAGTCTGGACCTGCAGCAATTTTGAAATCCTTCATATTAATGCTTACGACGACCACGACCAAACCTTCTTCAGAAAGAATGCGGCGGTCTCTTAATACAATATTCCCGATATCGCCAATTCCACTTCCATCAATATATACGGAGCCAGATGGAATCTTTCCGGCAATTTGAGCTGTATCTTCACTTAATGCAAGCACTTCACCATTATCCATGATGAAGCAGTTTTCTTCTTGTACACCACAATCAACAGCTAATTTTGCATGCATTTTTTGCATACGATACTCTCCGTGTATAGGCATGAAGAATTTTGGTTTTATCAAACGAAGCATAAGCTTCTGCTCTTCCTGGCCACCGTGTCCTGAAGTGTGGATATCACTTAATTTGCCATAAATGACTTCTGCACCAGCACGTGAAAGACTATCAATTGTTCTGCTCACGCTAATTGTGTTGCCAGGGATTGGGGAGGATGAAAAGACAACCGTATCCCCCGGGATAATTTGAATTTGGCGGTGGGTACCATTTGCTATGCGAGAAAGGGCTGCCATAGGTTCACCTTGGCTCCCAGTACATAGAATTGTTACACGATTTGCTGGCAAACGATTGATTTGCTGAGCATCAATAAAGGTATCCTTAGGTGCATTTATATAGCCTAGTTCTTGTCCGATATTAATCGCAGCCTCCATGCTTCTTCCGAAGACAGCAATTTTTCTTCCGTTTAATACAGCTGCTTCAGTTACTTGCTGAAGTCTGTGAATATTAGAAGCAAAGGTAGCAAAAATAACCCTTCCTTCTACTTTGCGGAAAATATCATGAATGCTTTCGCCTACTCGGCGTTCTGACATTGTGAATTCAGGTATTTCGCTGTTTGTGCTATCTGACAATAGACACAAAACGCCTTCTTTCCCAATATCTGCCATTTTTGTTAAATTTGCAGGCTCCCCAACAGGTGTGAAATCAAATTTAAAGTCTCCAGTATGAACAACTTGTCCAGGAGGAGTCTTAACAACAATCCCGTAAGAATCAGGGATACTATGTGTTGTTCGGAAGAAGGTAACAGAAGTTTTTCTAAACTTAATGACATCATCTTCTATAATTTCATGCATCTTCGTTTGTCTAAGCAATCCATGCTCTTCCAATTTGTTTTTTAGCAAACCAAGTGCAAGCTTACCGCCATAAACAGGAATATTTACTTCTCTAAGTAAGTAAGGAATTCCGCCAATGTGATCCTCGTGTCCATGAGTAATGAACAGTCCCTTAATTTTTTCTTCGTTTTTTACTAAATAAGTGTAGTCCGGTATAACGTAATCAATTCCGAGAAGTTCATCTTCGGGAAATTTTATTCCCGCATCGATGAGAATGATTTCATCCTGGAATTGAACGGCATACGTATTCTTACCGATTTCCCCAAGTCCACCAAGAGCGAAAACGGCTGTTTGGTCATTTTTTACAAATTTCATAATTTATCCTATCTCCAATACTATAAAGTCTTCATTTTGCTTTTCATACTCTAAGAATGCTCCTTCAAGAGCGGTAACGAACTCGATATTATATGGTTCGTTTTTTAATTTAAGCCGAACATCTCTTTCAGATTCCCCTTCAACATAAATCGTCATTGTTTTTTCGCGAACGGGTACTTGTTTAATGGACTCTTGAAAATAAACTTTGAAAATCATCTACTATCTCTCCTTAATCCGATATAACTTTTTCTATTATATAAAAAATTAACATGGTTTTCATGTTTTTTCTTATTTAAGATAAATTAACCAAAATAGTAACTTTGTAAGTATGAATGAAAAATCTTATACTGTCTAGCTTCATTCAATAAACAAGGAGCCCTTCACATATTTGAAGGGCTCAAAAATGATTTAGGCAATTGTTTTTTTTCGAAGCATATCTCTCCACTGTTTTAAGAGCTTTTTTCTGAGCTTCTTTAACATTGTGGATCATCTCCTTACATACTATTTTATACGATCCTTGTCCAATGTAAAGTGAATCAAGAATATTACATGCGAAAAGCACTGAAAATCCCTTTTTTTTATTATTATATGCTGATACTAAAGTATCTCTCATGGGTAATTATGGATTATTTTGAAACAAAGTTTATATTCTATTTTGTTTTAAGAGGAAAAATTCATGAGTAAAAAGGGTTGAATAATAGAAGTTTTCGTTTGATTGACATTTTTTTCGCAAGAGGTTAGTGTATTACGGGAAATGAAAGAATTTAAAATTGAAGGATAGAAAAGAAAAGCAATGCCTTGAAAGGAATGAATGAACTATGAAAAAAATTGCATTTTTTGATATAGATGGTACGTTATTGGATAGAAATAAACAATTGCCAGATTTAACAAAAAAAGCTTTAGCAAAATTAAAAGAAAATGGTGTGTTTGTTGCAATTGCAACCGGCCGTGCACCCTTTATGTTTGAAAAGTTAAGAGAAGAGCTGGATATTGATTCTTACGTTAGTTTTAACGGTCAATTTGTAGTATTTGAGAACAAAGTGATCTATAAAAATCCTCTAGATACACAAGAAATAGAAAATTTGTTTTCCTATTCATTGGAGAGGAATCATCCAATGGTGTTCATGGATGAAAAGGTAATGAAGGCTTCAGTTGCGAATGATCAGTATATCGATTTGTGCATCAAAAGCTTGAAATTCCCATATCCAAGTGTAGATGAAAAATATTATAAAAATAAAGAAGTATATCAATCATTAATTTTTTGTGAAGAACAAGATGATGAGCTGTATGAAAAGAATTTTCCAAATTCCCGATTTGTGCGCTGGCATCGATTTTCTACGGATGTTCTACCTGCGGGAGGATCGAAAGCAGAGGGAATTAAACTCATGGTGGAACGTCTTGGATTTAATATGAAAGATGTGTATGCATTTGGGGATGGTTTGAATGATATTGAAATGCTGCAAACGGTTGGTACTGGAGTAGCTATGGGAAATGCCACCGAACAAGTAAAAATGGCCGCTGATGTCACAACGACTTCAGTAGATGACGCTGGAATATGGAATGGATTAAAGAAGTTAAAACTAATCTAAAATAAGTAAAGAAAAAGCATGAACCGAATATGGTTCATGCTTTTATTACCTTTCAATGGGCAGTCCATTTTCAATCGGCTTCAATGGATTTTGCTGATCAATATGATCGTAGAACATTACCCCATTAAGATGGTCAATCTCATGCTGGAACACAATAGCTAAGAGTCCTTTTGCTCTTAATTTTACCTCGTTCCCATCTAGGGTGATTCCTTTGACGGTGATTCGTGCATAACGAGGAACATAGCCGGGAATGGCTTCATCAACAGAAAGGCAACCTTCGCCAGAGGTAAGGTAAGATTTTTCTACTGAATGGCTAACAATTTTAGGGTTAAAAAGTGCATAGCTATGTAAAACGCCTTTTTCATCGTGAACATGAATGGCGATCATCCGTTTTGCAACGTTAATTTGCGGTGCCGCTAAACCGATTCCAGAACGTAATCCATATTTCTTTGCTATTTCAGGGTCTTGGCTATTTTTGATATATTCCATCATGCTTGCTAGTATTTGTTTGTCTTCTTCTAAAGGGGGAGTAGGAACTTCCTTTGCTATTTCTCTAAGCGTAGGGTGACCGTCGCGAATAATATCCTCCATCGTAATCATAAAAATCACTCCTGTGAAAAATATGTTTTCAAATATTTCATTGCAGCTTTTTACCGCATATTATCGGACTGTAAGACTCCTCTTCAAAAAAATGTTGAGGGAACACAAAATTCTAAGTGGGGAATCAGCAGCCCGTAAAAGCACAATTAGTTCAACTAACAATCAGTGGGGATGAAGCCTCCGCTAATTGGAGTTTCACTTGATAATAGTCTACCAAAGTGTAAGTGAAATGTTAATAAAAAGAGAAGGCACAGGTAGCACCTTCACCAATAAAATATTTGCGCAAGCAGCCTAGCTCTATTGGACTTTTCTCCCGCTCCTACGATAAGTTAAGGTCGAATGCGTTATCGCTCTTTGTATTTTCCTTTATCTCGTATTTGGCATCCTAGTCCATACGGCGCTAAGCAAGGTGCTTCCACATTTCTTAACACCAGCAAGAACAGCCAACTATGATGAGTAAAATGAACAAGACGACAATTAGCGCAAATCCTCCAAATCCTACGCCGCCGCCACCACCATAACTCGGATAGCAACAGCCATAACCATATCCGCCATATCCATACATGAAGGATAACCTCCCAAAGTTTTTTAAATTATCGTCCATATGTGTCTTAATTTTAATCGAACGATTAATATAGCCTATGTATCATGTTTTTTTATGTGTAGGCCGATGCCTATGTCATAAATGAAAAGTATGAAGAATAAAATATGAAAATAGGACAAGTCTATCAACCACTGCGTGTTACTAGAATTAAGAGACTATTGCTAATTGTAGAAACAACCTATATAGTAATGGTTGTTATTAGTGATATCCAGCTCAAGCGCCTAGCACCTCGAGGTCATAAGGCAATCCTCCCGCAAAAGGTAAAGAACACCTTTCAGAGAGGCTTGCCTTATGCTTGTCGGGGCTGAACACTAAGGAAAGCTCCTTTGAATAATCCACGCAGGAACAATTTGCCTATTGATTGTTCCGAAGGTGCTTCCGCTTTTAGTATAAGGAGGTTAAAACGTGTCAATTTTGCGCAAAGGCTGCTTTTTTTTCGTAGTTGCCATGGGGATCCTTTTATTATCAGGTTGCTTTAATAAATTAACACCAGTTGAAAAAATTTATAATGTTCTTGAAAAAGTTGTATCCACTGAAAATGTGTTTAAAGAGCAGCAGGAACCGCTTGTCGAATTAGAGCAACAGGAAAAGGAAATTTACGATAAAATTATCTCACTAGGTATGAAAGAAGTAAATGAAATAAATCGACTTTCAGATCAGGCGACAGCCATTGTTGATAAACGCAGGGACCATATGAATAAGGAACAGCAGAGCATTGCTGCTTCACAAAAGGAATTTAATAAAATACTGCCCCTTATTAATGAAATAGAGGAATCTGCATTGAAAGAAAAGGCAGAAAAATTATATGACACCATGACTGAAAGATATAAAATTCACGATGAATTATATCAGCACTATCTAGAAGGGGTAAAACTAGATAAAGAACTGTATCTTATGTTTAAAAAGGAAGACCTTCAGTTGGAGCAGCTGGATACTCAGATTACTAAAATTAATGAAATCTATGCGAAAATTTTGGAAGAGAATGAAGAATTCAATAAAAAAACGAAAGAATATAATGATGCGAAACTATCCTTCTATAAAGAGTCAGGCTTAAAGATTGAAACAAAAGAATAAACTTGCACCTGTCAGCTCTTAATTGATGCTGACTTTTTTATTTTTTTAGGTCTTTGTCAATCGCAAAAATCCATTTTTTGAAAATAATGATGATTATTATTTTTCTATAAATGTGTTATAACACATAAGGGTCTTTTTAGTATTTTTTATAGAACAGAATTTCATATACATTAATACAGTTTTACAAAACTATGTTCATATTAAAAGTATGATAATATTGAAAAACGATAACATAAAGGGATGGTGGTAACTTTTTTTGTGCGAATAATAAGAATCATTAAGAAAATGTGTATCAATTTAGTTGCAAAAAATATTAATACAGAATATGATGATAGTGGATATATAAATATAGGCGTTAATATGGAAGAATGAAAACTGTTAAAGCAGCCTTGCGAAGAGAATAGGGATATAAGGTTTTTTCTTTAAGCGTTTTCTAATTTAACTTCATTTTGGGCAACCTAGAATCTGTGTATGAAAACTCCAAATTATAACGTCTTTTGAAAGAAAGGAAAGGGTGATTCAAATGGCTTCTAAAACAAAGAATTTACAATTCGACGCGAAAAAGCAGCTCGAAAAAGTAGAAGAACAATTTCAGACACTACAAATCCTTAATGAAGAAGGCAAGGTAGTAAATGAATCAGCAATGCCGGAATTAAATGATGAGCAACTACAAGAATTAATGCGTCGTATGGTTTATACTCGCATTCTTGATCAACGCTCAATTTCATTAAATAGACAGGGAAGACTAGGTTTCTATGCACCAACTGCTGGACAAGAAGCGTCCCAATTAGCCTCCCAATTTGCTTTAGAGAAAGAAGACTTCATTTTACCGGGATATCGTGATGTACCTCAAATGATTTGGCATGGATTGCCTTTATCACAAGCCTTCCTATGGTCACGCGGTCATTTCCAAGGTGGAAATATTCCTGAGGGAGTGAATGTAATTGCTCCACAGATCATTATAGGTGCTCAATACATTCAGACTGCTGGTGTAGCGCTAGGGATGAAGAAACGCGGAAAACAATCTGTAGCTGTTACGTATACAGGCGATGGCGGAACTTCCCAAGGGGATTTCTATGAAGGAATTAACTTTGCTGGCGCATTTAGTGCACCTGCTATCTTTATTGTTCAGAATAACCGCTTTGCCATTTCAACTCCTGTCAGCAAACAGTCTGCGGCTAAAACACTTGCACAAAAAGCTGTTGCAGCAGGTATTCCTGGTATTCAAGTGGATGGCATGGATCCTCTTGCTGTTTATGTCGCAGTCCGTGAAGCTCGTGAGCGTGCAGTAAACGGGGAAGGCCCAACATTAATTGAAACTCTTACTTACCGTTATGGTCCACATACAATGGCCGGAGATGACCCGACTCGCTATCGAACAACTGATCTTGATAACGAATGGGAGAAAAAGGATCCTCTTGTCCGATTCCGAAAATTCCTTGAAGGGAAAGGGCTTTGGAACGAAGAGAAGGAAAATGAAGTTATCGAAAAAGCCAAAGAAGATATTAAAGTAGCTATTAAACAGGCTGATGATACACCAAAACAAAAAGTGACGGATTTAATATCTATTATGCACGAAGAGATGCCTTATAATTTAAAAGAACAATACGAAATTTATAAAGCAAAGGAGTCGAAGTAAGCCATGGCGCAAATGACTATGATTCAAGCAATTACTGATGCCTTACGCACAGAATTGCGAAACGATCCGAATGTATTAGTATTCGGTGAAGACGTAGGCGTAAACGGTGGTGTATTCCGTGCGACAGAAGGTCTTCAAAATGAATTTGGCGAAGAGCGTGTATTTGATACGCCGTTAGCTGAATCAGGAATCGGCGGCTTAGCAGTTGGGCTTGGTTTACAAGGCTACCGTCCTGTTCCAGAAATCCAATTCTTTGGATTCGTTTACGAAGTGATGGACTCTATTTCTGGTCAACTTGCACGTATGCGTTATCGTTCGGGCGGACGCTATCATTCTCCAGTGACTATTCGTTCGCCATTTGGGGGAGGCGTACATACCCCAGAAATGCATGCTGATAGCTTAGAGGGTTTAATGGCTCAACAGCCAGGTCTTAAAGTAGTTATTCCCTCCACACCATATGATGCGAAAGGGCTATTGATATCAGCTATTCGTGATAACGATCCGGTTATTTACTTGGAGCATATGAAGTTATACCGTTCTTTCCGTCAGGAGGTACCGGAGGAGGAATATACTATTCCTTTAGGAAAAGCAGACATCAAGCGTGAAGGAAAGGATTTGTCAATTATTACTTACGGTGCAATGGTGCATGAATCACTGAAAGCAGCTGAAGAGCTTGAGAAGGAAGGGTTCTCTGCTGAAGTAATTGATTTACGTACTGTTTCTCCAATAGACATCGAAACAATTATTGCTTCTGTAGAAAAAACAGGACGTGCGATTGTTGTACAGGAAGCACAAAAGCAAGCAGGAATTGCTGCAAATGTAGTAGCTGAAATCAATGATCGTGCAATTCTTAGCCTTGAGGCACCAGTATTGCGAGTGGCAGCTCCCGATACTGTATTTGCTTTCCCGCAAGCTGAAACGGTTTGGCTCCCAAATTACAAGGATATTATCGAAACAGGCAAAAAGGTTCTAAATTTCTAGACAGCATATTTTACAGGGGCGAAATCATTACCCCTGTTTCCTTAGAGTGATCAATTAAGCAGTGTAGGAGGTTGATTCCAAGTGTCATTTGAATTTAAATTACCTGACATTGGTGAAGGTATTCATGAAGGTGAAATCGTTAAATGGTTTGTCAAATCTGGCGATAAAGTTCAAGAAGATGACGTACTATGTGAAGTGCAAAATGATAAAGCTGTCGTTGAAATTCCTTCTCCAGTTGCAGGAACCGTAGAAGAAATTAAGGTCGAAGAAGGAACGGTTGCAACAGTAGGACAAGTGCTTATCACTTTTGATGCACCTGGATATGAAAATTTGAAATTTAAAGGTGATGAAGAAGAACCGGCAGGCAAAGAGACAGCTCCGGAAATAAACACTCAGGAGACACCACAACCGGAAGGGCCGAAGAATCAGGAGACAGTTAATGCAACAACAGCCCCTGTTGAATCGGATTCTAATCGACGTATTATCGCTATGCCTTCCGTTCGAAAGTATGCTCGCGATAACAGTGTTGATATACAGAAGGTTGCAGGCAGCGGTAAAAATGGCCGTGTTGTAAAATCGGATATTGATTCGTTCATTAATGGCGGTGCTGCTGTTCAAGCACAGGAAGCTACCGAACAAGCAGCTCCTGCACCACAGGAAGCAAAAGCAGCTTCAGCTGTAAATGCAATTCCACAAGGGCAGTATCCTGAAACACGCGAAAAAATGAGTGGCATCCGTAAAGCAATTGCGAAAGCGATGGTAAACTCAAAGCATACAGCTCCGCACGTCACATTAATGGATGAAGTTGATGTTACAAAGCTAGTAGCTCACCGCAAGAAGTTCAAAGAAGTTGCAGCAAGCAAAGGAATTAAGCTTACATTCCTTCCTTATGTTGTAAAAGCATTAACAAGTGCATTGCGTGAATTCCCAACATTGAATACATCGATTGATGATGAAGCTAGTGAAATTATTCAAAAGCACTATTACAATATTGGAATTGCAGCAGATACTGATAAAGGACTATTAGTGCCTGTAATTAAAGACGCAGATCGTAAATCTACATTTGCTATTTCGAATGAGATAAATGAACTTGCTACTAAAGCACGTGAAGGAAAACTTGCTCCAGATGAGATGAAGGGTGCATCATGCACGATAACAAATATTGGTTCTGCCGGCGGACAATGGTTTACACCGGTAATCAATCATCCTGAAGTAGCTATATTAGGAATTGGCCGCATCGCAGAGAAACCAGTAGTAAAAGATGGAGAAATCGTTGCAGCACCAGTTCTTGCTTTATCTTTAAGCTTTGATCATCGTATAATTGATGGGGCAACAGCTCAAAATGCTTTGAATCATATTAAACGTTTACTAAACGATCCGGAACTATTGTTAATGGAGGCGTAAAAAATGGTAGTAGGAGATTTTCCAATCGATACAGATACGATTGTCATCGGTTCTGGCCCTGGCGGGTATGTAGCAGCTATTCGTGCAGCACAGCTTGGTCAAAAAGTGACAATTATTGAGAAAGCAACCTTAGGTGGAGTTTGTTTAAATGTTGGGTGTATTCCTTCTAAGGCATTAATTTCTGCGGGACACCGTTATGAAAATGCTAAGCATTCTGATTCAATGGGGATCATTGCTGAGAATGTTACGGTGGATTTCACAAAAGTACAAGAGTTTAAAGCTGGAGTAGTAAAAAAGCTTACCAGCGGTGTTGAAGGTCTTTTAAAAGGGAACAAGGTTGACATTGTAAGTGGAGAGGCTTACTTTGTTGATGGAAATACACTGCGTGTGATGGATGAAAATTCAGCACAAACCTATACATTTAAACATGCAATTATTGCAACAGGCTCAAGACCTATTGAATTACCAGCATTTAAATATGGAAAACGTGTTCTTGATTCAACTGGTGCACTTGCACTTCAAGAAATTCCTAAAAAAATCGTCGTTATTGGCGGGGGTGTTATCGGTATCGAGTTAGGTGGTGCGTATGCTAGCTTCGGCTCAGAGGTAACGATACTCGAGGGAGCTGATGATATTCTTGTCGGCTTTGAAAAGCAAATGACTACACTCGTTAAACGTAAGCTGAAGAAAAAGGGCGCTGAAATTGTTACAAAAGCACTTGCTAAAGGTGTTGAGGAACATGAAAACGGCGTTACTGTCAAATACGAAGTTAAAGGTGAAGAAAAATCACTTGAAGCTGACTATGTATTTGTTATGGTAGGGCGCCGTCCAAATACGGATGAATTAGGATTAGAACAGGTTGGCATTAAAATGACTGACCGTGGTGTCATTGAGATTGATAAACAGTGCCGTACAAGTGTTAACAATATTTTCGCGATCGGTGATATTGTTCAAGGACCTCAATTAGCGCATAAAGCTTCATATGAAGGTAAAATTGCAGCAGAGGTTATCTCTGGTCATCATTCAGAAATTGACTACTTAGGTATTCCGGCAGTTGTCTTTTCAGATCCTGAATTGGCTTCTGTTGGTTATACAGAAAGCCAAGCAAAAGAGGAAGGCATTGAGGCAACGGCTGCGAAGTTCCCATTTGCTGCAAATGGCCGTGCACTTGCTTTAGATGCAACAGATGGCTTTGTAAAACTTATTACTAGAAAAGAAGATGGGTTAATAATTGGTGCTCAAATTGCAGGTGCCAATGCTTCAGATATGATTGCAGAATTAGGTTTGGCGATTGAGTCAGGCATGACTGCAGAGGACTTAGCTATGACCATTCATGCTCACCCAACACTAGGTGAAATATCAATGGAAGCAGCAGAGGTTGCACTAGGAACTCCAATTCATATCGTTAAATAAATAAAAGCTCCAGAGACCGAATCTTTAGTCTCTGGAGCTTTTATTTTTTTTCTAACGCTGAATTGATTGGCGCTACAATTTGCTCTTTGGTTGCCTCTCCTTTTACCTTTACAAGAATTTGATCATTATAAACAAGTAGGATTGCAGGGCAGCGATCAATATCAAATTGATCATAGTATTTTCTTGCATTCTTCGCTGTAATGATCTTCATGTTTTTTATGTCGATAGGAAAATCTTTTTTTAGCTCAATTATCGCATCATAATAAGAAACTTCCTGTTCGTATGCTTGGTCATCCGTGAAAAATATGAGTTGTTTTATGTTTTGATCGATATTTAAGTCTTTTTTAGAATCAACATGGTTACATGAGGAGGTTATAAAAAGAAGAGAAGCGATGAATAATAGTGGCAACCCTTTCATATTCTATTCCCCACCTTGCTTATTATATAAATAAAATGAATATTTTCTCATTTTTTTGAACAAATTATGATTATTTTACCATATGAAAATAATCAAATAGCCCTTGTCACCTAAATGTTACAGAAATGAAAAATAAGATTTTCCTTTTCTACATATATTACAAATACAAGCACTTTTTAGTGAAAGAGATATAGACATTTGTGGTGGTGAGAGCATGAAGACTTATACTGCGCTGCTTTTGCAGCTTATTATTTGGAGTGGTTACACCTTTATTGAGTGGTTATCTAGATATGATCAGCTTTTATATAAAGTATTAATGTTTTTTGTGTTTTTTTATATTGCCATTATTATAGGAAATACAATTATGAAATCTGTAAAAAAGACATTATTTGTAACTTCTTTAAGTTTAACTTTATACGCATCCTTCCATTTTACAATGGCCGTTGTAAATGGATAAGATCTTTTTAAATATAAAAAAGAGCCTCATTGGGGCTCTTTAACTGGCTTTCCTTTGAAAAATCTTGCGATAATACTATAAATCGCAAAGAAAAATAGGAAAAAGCATACGAAGGAAAGGATAAACGGAATAATATTAAATTTTGTTTCCCTCTCAAAAGGGGATTCAAACTTTATTTCCAGCGGGTAAAGCTCTTCACCGGCTGGAAGAGTAATTGTTTGTTCAGCATATGGAAAGGGTCCTCCAAAGGATAGTTGCTGATTTAATATTTTTGGCTGCGTTTCAAAGTATGAGTAAAAAACGAAAGGAGATATGAGCGTTATCACAAGGCTAAATATCCCTACTATGATTATTCTGTGTTTTATCATGAATTCACCTCATTGCTGTATTGCTCAAATAGAGTAAAATAGAAGAACAGCGATCAGCCGTCCTTCTATTTTATTTCTACTTTCTAGGATAAAAATACATTACACGTCCATTAAATAAATGTAATTCACCTTGCAGTTTTTTTGCTAAAAATCTGCAAAACTCATTGGCTTTGCCCTTGTCTCCAAATGTTGAGGATTCTGGAAGGGTAATCTGTATGTATGATTGTTCTTGCTCTGATCCATCCTCATTTATGGCAGTTTCTTTATCTACGCCAAGTAAAATAATGTTATACCGATCATTTTCCGATTTCAGGTAAAACCATTTACCTTTTCCATCAGGCATTTCTTTCATTTCATATGGAAAGGCAGCCTCATTATAATTCCAGTCAACCTGACTGCCAGTTTTTGCTGTTATTTCTTTGAAATATAGAAATAAGTCTTTTATGTCTTCAGTTGTTACTGTTTCTTTTGCTGATGAAGGCACGAGCTTAATATATGCATGACTTGCCACCATCCATCCCCCCATATCTTGTTTACTCTCCTTTTCATTCTAGCATTGATTAAAAACTTCTGACAACTTAATATGATGAATAATAAAAAATACTTGTAATTATTCAAAAAAATAATTATAATAATATTCTAAATATTAAAATAAAAAGGAGGAAAAATATGAACCTATTTGAGAAGCTATATGATGAGAATGAAAATGCTAAAGTTCGTTTTGTCGGCTTTACAACCGAACAAGCCAGATATGATTTTGGGATTGTGTTTACAAATCTTTTCTTTGGAAAACCTCTAGTTGTTTGTATGCAAACTGGCCGCTCCACTCTCCTCGACCCTAAGGACCTCGAAGATAAGGCTTATTTACAAAAAGTCTTTAAAATGGATACTCACCATCAAGCAGAAGATTTAAGCGAATTTTTTAAAATTGCTCTCCCAAGCCCTTCCTTTGAGACTCAATATGAATAAGCTGAAATAGCCTGTTATTACTTCTAATAAAATATGTGTTATACTATTCGACCGTAATTTTTGTGCTAAGATGAAAAGTTTTCCATTATTTTCTTTTAATGAGTTATACAATTTAGGCTTGAAAAAATAATAATGCTATATTATTATTAACTTAAGGTTATTAAAACGCTTACAATCATTTATGCGATAACTCATTGAAAAGGGGAATGGAAGATGGGCACACTTGTATGCCAAACTTGTAATTCAACAATTGATCACTTCGAGGATGAAAAAGTAACAGTTTTGTATTCAAAGTGTAATTGCTGTAATGATGATAAAAAAAAGACTAAATAATTTTTTTGAAAAATAAATTATACTCTGTATACCCATAAATAGAGCCTTCCAGCAAAATAGGAAGGCTCATTTTTGTCTAGCGCAAGCGTCTTACCTCCTTGAGGAGATAAGTCAAGCCTCCAAGAAAGGTAAAATCACTTTCTCGAGAGGCACGCTTTGTGCTTGTATGGGGTTATCAAGATACTTCCGCATTTCTTTTTTTATTTTATGGCACGATGTTCTTTAATTACCCGCAGGTATTTAAAGTCATAATCCTCTGGACCTTGAACTGGAAGCCCTGCTTCCATATTGGTTTTAATATATAATAGGTTATCCTTCGTTATAATTTCTCCTGGAATAAAAATCGGAATCCCCGGCGGATAAACCATAATAAATTCAGCGATAATTCTGCCTTCCGATTCATCAAATGGAACTAGTTCTGTTTCAGCATAAAATGCATCTCTTGGTGAGAGTGCCAATACAGGAATATCAGGAAGCAATACTTGAGCTTCAATCTTGTTTGGTTTACTATGTCGCTCAGTTGATAATTCCTTCAATGCTTGAATGAGTATGTCTGCCTCTTTCTTGGTATCACCTGGTGTAATAATACAAAGAATATTGTACAGGTCTGACATTTCTACTTCTATATTGTATTTTTCACGAAGCCAAACTTCGACGTCAAAACCGCTTAACCCAAGCTCTTTTACCGAAATGATTAATTTTGTCGGGTCATAGTCAAAAGCAGCTTTAGACTCCAGAATTTCTTCTCCGACACAGTATAAATGTTCGATTTCATTCACTTGTTGACGAATGGATTGAGCAAGTGATATCGTCTGATCGATTAGTGCCTTCCCGTTAATAGCTAATTGTTTTCTAGCTACATCCAAAGAAGCAAGTAATAAATAGGATGTAGAAGTCGTGGT
This sequence comes from Cytobacillus solani, assembly GCF_001420595.1. Lineage (GTDB taxonomy): Bacteria > Bacillota > Bacilli > Bacillales > Cytobacillaceae > Cytobacillus > Cytobacillus solani. Next base: position 1,707,057 of record NZ_LJIX01000006.1, read on the forward strand.
TAGCATGCTAAGAATGGATTGTACTCTTTTAGCAGACACAAGGTTTCCTTTCATATTTAAAATGGAGCTCTGGGTCATTGACCCTCCTAGCTTATGGACACTTGTTGCTGCTAAATCCGCGCCTGCCTGCATAGCGGATAATGGCAAATCATCATGAAAATGAATATGAACTCCGTGTGCTTCATCAACGAGCACAGGCACTTGATACGAATGGGCGATCTCAACTATTTTTTTCAAATCAGCAGAAATACCAAAATATGTTGGATTGATCACTAGAACGCCCTTTGCGTCAGGATGCTGTTCAAGTGCTTTAGCGACTGAATCTGTTGTGATTCCATGTGAAATACCAAGGTCCTTATCAATTTCCGGATGAATAAAAATTGGAGTTGCACCTGAAAAAACAATTGCAGACATAACAGATTTATGGACATTACGCGGAACGATTATTTTTTCACCTGGGCCGCATACAGCCATGACCATTGTCATGATTGCCCCGCTGGTTCCTTGAACGGAGAAAAAGGTTCGATCTGCACCAAAAGCCTCAGCTGCCAAATCCTGTGCCGATTTAATGATGCCCTTTGGCTGATGTAAATCATCAAGTGGACCAATATTAATAAGGTCAATGGCTAGTGCATTATCGCCGATATATGCTCTGAATTCCGGATCCATTCCATTTCCTTTCTTATGACCAGGAATGTGAAATTGAACTGGATTTTTTTGTGCATGTGCTAATAGACCGCTGAATAACGGTGTTTCTAATTGAGACAATTTAATCTAACACCTCTTTAAGTGGAAAAGTAATAAAACAAATGAATTATAGCATTATTCATTTTCTTTGCATAGAAAGAAATATTGTCACAAAAACTTCTTCTTAAATTATTATAGTTTTGGGATGAAAACAGGAAAATATAACATTAAAATAGAATTAATAATATAGGTTGGTGGATAAGGAGGGTCACATATTGAATTGGAACACACGTGTAACGGAATTATTAAAAATTAAATATCCCATTATCCAGGGAGGTTTAGCTCATCTAGCCTATTCTGATTTAGCTGCGGCTGTATCCAATGCCGGGGGGTTAGGCCAGGTCACAGCAATGTCGTTGGAAAGTCCCGAAGCCTTAAGAGAAGAGATTCAAAAAGTAAAACAAATGACGGACAAGCCATTCGGTGTGAATTTTGCAATTGGGCAGCATGGTAGACCCTTTTCACATTATCTTGATATAGCTATTGAGGAAGAAGTGCCTGTTATTTCAATGACAGGGGGAAACCCAACACCTTTCTTTGAACAATTAAAGGGAGTAAATGTGAAGAAACTTGTTCTAGTTGCAGCAAAGAGGCAGGCTGTGAAAGCAGAGGAGCTTGGAGCTGATGCAGTAATGGTCGTTGGACAAGAGGGGGGAGGCCATTTAGGGAGAGATGATATCGGTTCGATCGTATTAATTCCACAAGTGGCTGATGCTGTGTCTATTCCTGTTATTGCTTCTGGTGGAATTGGTGATGGGAGAGGAATGCTTGCTGCTTTAAGCTTGGGGGCAGAGGGTATTGAGATGGGAACAAGATTTGTAGCCACCAAGGAATGTGTCCACGCATCAGAATTATATAAAACTAGACTTGTTGAGGGAAATGAAAGTGATACTGCTGTGATTAAGCGATCAATCGGTGCTCCAGCAAGAGTGATTGCTAATGAATGGGCAAGTAAAATCCTGGAAATTGAAAGGGCAGATGGAAGCTATGAGCAATTAAAAGACTATATTAGCGGGAATGCTAACAAAAAGTATATTTATGAGGGAAAGGAAAATGAAGGCTACGCTTGGGCAGGGCAAGTAATGGGATTAATTAAAGATGTACCAACTGTACAAGAACTTTTTGATCGAATGATTTCTGAAGGTGAAAAAATTCGTAAAAAGTGGGCTTTATAACTAGCGGAATAAAAAATTATCAGCATGAATTTACATAAGGGGGGGTTAAAATGGAATTTCAATATCCAATTGAAACAGACTGGTCGACAGATGAAGTAATTGATGTCATCCAATACTTCCAAAAAGTCGAAGAAGCGTATAGTAGAGGAGTGGATCGGGATCTTTTTCTAGATGCCTATCGCCGCTTTAAGGAAATTGTCCCTGGGAAAGCACAGGAACGAAGGATCTGTGACGAATTTGAAGAGGTGAGCGGATTTTCTTCATACCGAACGGTCAATGCTGTCAAAGCTGCTGAATCAGGAGGAAAAATAAAAATGAAATAACGATAATAATAAAACCTCCAAGTCAGGAGGTTTTATTAGAAAAAAATTAGGTGGTTTACACCATTTTATAAAGAGGTATTAATTCTTTAAATACAGATTCAGCTGTTGCAAGAAAATCCTCAGGAGCCATTTTAATCGCTTCATCTTTTGGAAGGTTTATTCCACAAAGGATTTCGGCCTTTTTAATCTTTTGTAGACGAACAAACATTTCCTGTAACTCTTTCTTCGTTAAATCACCATGACGAATGACAGATGGTTTTGTGTGATCAATGGACCAAACAAAGTGTGCAGGCGTTTGTTCATAAACCCTAGTTAGGTTTGCTTTTAACGTTTTTCCGAAATCTTGTTTATGCGGTGCCTCGTAAATGAGGGCGAACCAAATAAATACGTGAGTTTCCCATAAACCAATTTGAAAATGAGGAAGCATTTTATAGCCTCTAGGATTATTAGCGAAAGCTACCCAAGTATCATTTGGCGGATTTTTTGTTCTTCTAGCATGTTTGGCAACATGTGTATACATTTCATCCCCTGTCTCGACTGTAAGCATTGGTGTAAAATATTGACCTAATTCCTCAAGCTTTGGCCTAATATGCGTTTTTAGTGCATCCATACGTTCTTCTAAACCTTCGATTGTAAAAGTGAGAAAGTCAGTATTTGTAAAGCCAGTAAATGCCATGTAAAAAACCTCCTTCAAGCTCTGTCAAATATTGTAGCATACTTGCAAAAAAACAGTAATCATCATGCTTTTCTACAAAATCTTATGTAAAAATAGGTAATCGCACAAATTTGTTGCAAGTAAACAAGATTCCTCATAATATAATAGTAAAAATAATCAGAAGAAATAAAATTTAAGATTATTTGGAAGGGGTGTATTGTCAATGAAACAACTTATGAACTCGGTTAAGAACAGTCCAGGAGAAAAAGAAAGAACTGCAGTTTTACGGTTGGAGATGGATTACGAGCTTGCTACTTTATTTGAGGCGATGAATACTGAAAATGAAGAAATGAAAACAAAAAGTAAGCAAAGGCTGGAAAGAATCAGACAGGAATTGTTAAGACTGAAAGCTCTTTAGAAAATGGTCTAATCATGTTAAAGGAGAAAGATTGAGAAACATGTATAATGAAATACGACTTAACCAATAAAAACGAACTCCTAGAAGGAATTAGGGGTTCGTTTATTATTTTGCTCAGCAGGAGAGGATAATGCTTGAAGCAATTTTCTTTATCATTTAAGCTATTGTTATTTCATAAATGAATTCACTCAAAATAAGTATCTGACACAATGAAACAATCTTGGTGAAAATAGTTCGGAGGGAATCGGATGACTAAGTGGAAAGAGATAGATCGTAACGCTAAGTCTTGGATATTGGAAGCTGGACAAAGGATTAAGCAATCGTTTAGTAAAACACTAACCATTGAAACAAAATCAAATGCAAATGATTTAGTAACGGATATTGACAAAAATACGGAACAATTTTTTATAAAAAAAATAAAGGAACACTATCCAGATCATAAAATCCTTGGGGAGGAAGGGTTTGGAGATCAAATCAGTGATTTAAAAGGGATTGTTTGGATTATCGACCCAATAGATGGGACGATGAATTTTATCCATCAGCAAAGAAATTTTGCGATTTCAATTGGAATTTATGAAGATGGGATTGGTCATGTCGGTTTAATTTATGATGTTGTCCATGACGAGTTATATCATACCATCAGGGGAAATGGAGTATACCTTAACGATCTTCTGCTTCCATCTTTACAAGAAGTCCAAGTGAATGAAGCAATTATTGGAATAAATGCAACATGGGTGACTGAAAATAAACGAATTAATCCGCTCCTTTTAGCACCTCTTGTAAAGCACGCGCGCGGTACGCGTTCCTACGGCTCAGCAGCTATAGAAATGGCATATATCGCTTCAGGAAGAATGGATGCATACATTTCGTTAAGGCTAGCCCCTTGGGATATTGCAGCGGGAATCATATTAGTTGAAGAGCTTGGTGGTATAGCAACAACTCTAAAAGGAGAGCCGATCAATTTCTTGGAGAACAATTCATTATTTATTTCTAAACCGGGACTTCATCAAGAGGTAATGAACAAATATCTAAATGAGGGAAATTGGTAAAAGTTCATAAACTAATAAAAAAAGATGACCAGTCTTTGTTTCGCTGGTCATCTTTTGTCTATCTCCGGCTCCTAGCCCCTCTTGGGTCTAGAAAAGCCGACTAGAAGTTTTAAGAACGACCTTCCATCCAGCTTGCCTTATGCTTGTCGGGGCTGTATAATCGCCTCCGTTTTTCGATTCTTATAGTATTCCATTTTCTCTCATTTTCTTCTTAGTTTTGAAACCAAATCCCATTGCTACAATTAAACCAATAATTGCTGCAAAGATCCCAATGATGCTTTCTTCTGCCACCGCTATCCCAATTCCCATTATGCATAGTGTTGCGAGAATCGCTAAAGCTAATAATGGCCATTTAATTTTCTTCAAATTTTGGACCCCCTCAAATGAAGCAGTATGTAATAAAAATGATTTTACGGTGGATAACATAGAAAATAAAGCGTTTTATTTATCTTGCTTTATATTTTACACAAAAAACTTTTAAGTTTCCACTTTAAATATGGTATAATGTTTCAGTTGTACGTAAGAAAGCAGAAATGCTCTAAATTGTTAAATACAGGTAGGAGGAACTTCCTTGAAATTAAGAGAAGATATTCGTAATATTGCCATTATTGCTCACGTCGATCATGGTAAAACGACTTTAGTAGATCAGCTTTTAAAGCAGTCCGGAACTTTTCGTTCGAATGAACATGTAGAGGAACGGGCGATGGATTCTAATGATATTGAAAGAGAACGCGGGATTACTATTTTGGCTAAAAATACTGCGATTCAATATAAAGATACACGAATTAACATTCTTGATACCCCAGGACACGCTGACTTTGGCGGAGAAGTAGAAAGAATCATGAAGATGGTTGATGGGGTATTATTAGTTGTTGATGCCTATGAAGGATGTATGCCGCAAACACGCTTTGTTTTAAAGAAAGCATTAGAACAAAACCTAACTCCAATTGTTGTTGTTAATAAGATTGACCGTGACTTTGCTCGTCCAGAAGAAGTTATTGACGAAGTGCTTGATTTATTTATTGAGCTTGAAGCAAATGAAGATCAGCTTGATTTCCCAGTTGTTTATGCTTCTGCGATTAACGGTACAGCAAGTACAGACCCAAGTAAGCAAGATGAAAACATGCAGTCTCTATATGATATGATTGTTGAAAATATCCCTGCGCCAGTTGATAACAAAGAAGAACCGCTTCAGTTCCAAGTTGCCTTGCTTGATTATAACGATTATGTAGGAAGAATCGGAATTGGCCGTGTTTTCCGCGGAACGATGAAAGTTGGACAGCAAGTTGCTTTAATGAAATTAGATGGCACAGTTAAAAATTTCCGTGTGACGAAAATTTTCGGTTTCTTTGGTTTAAAGCGTCAAGAAATTCAAGAAGCGTATGCTGGTGACTTAATTGCCGTTTCAGGAATGGAAGATATTAATGTAGGGGAAACTGTTTGCCCTGTTGAACATCAAGATGCATTGCCGATTTTAAGAATTGATGAACCTACATTACAAATGACTTTCCTTGTTAATAACAGTCCATTTGCCGGAAGAGAAGGAAAATATTTAACATCTCGTAAAATTGAAGAGAGACTACGTGCGCAATTACAGACAGATGTAAGTCTTCGTGTAGACAACACAGACTCTCCAGATGCATGGGTTGTTTCTGGACGTGGAGAATTGCATTTATCCATTCTAATTGAAAACATGCGTCGTGAAGGCTATGAGCTGCAAGTGTCTAAGCCGGAAGTTATCGTTAAGGTTATTGATGGAGTGCGTTGTGAACCTGTTGAGCGGGTACAAATCGAGGTGCCTGAGGAACATACAGGATCGATCATGGAATCAATTGGGGCTCGTAAAGGTGAAATGCTAGATATGATCAATAATGGAAACGGTCAGGTTCGCTTAGTGTTTAATGTACCTGCACGTGGATTAATTGGTTATACGACAGAATTCTTAACGTTAACACGCGGGTTTGGAATCATTAATCATACATTTGACAGTTATCAGCCAATGGCTCAAGGTCAGGTTGGAGGACGTCGTCAAGGTGTGCTTGTATCTATGGAGAGCGGAAAAGCCTCAACTTATGGTATCATGCAAGTAGAGGATCGCGGAATCATCTTTGTAGAAGCTGGAACTGAGATCTATGAAGGGATGATTGTAGGCGAACATACTCGTGAAAATGACATCACTGTAAATATTACGAAAGTAAAGCACGCTACCAATGTCCGTTCAGCGAATAAGGATCAAACAGCAACAATGAAGAAGCCACGTATCATGACGCTTGAAGAGGCGCTGGAATATTTAAATGAAGATGAGTATTGTGAAGTAACTCCAGAATCCATCCGTCTGCGCAAAAAGATCCTTGAGAAAAACGAACGTGAGAGAATGACGAAGAAGAAAAAATATGCTGAAATGAGCTAAGGGATGAAGGGGGAGGAGAAAAAGTGGGAGATGTAAATGAGAGTCTGTCTTTTTTCGCTGCTTTATTCAAAGTCCAAGAAAATTCTGAAGTGGGAATGTGGCTTCTTTATTTAACAATTGTTGTTTTATGCATTATTGTTTTTAAATTGGGATTTGCTAAAAAACTGCCAATTGCAAAATCAATAATTATTTATCTTTTTCTCATTTTGGGTTGTACAATTTTAACCTTTTTTGCAGTCTTCTTACCAATTGCCGAAGGTCTTGTCGTTGCTGCCTTAATTTTAATTATCTACAAAATCCGCCTTCATCAGACAAAAAAACTTGAAGGAAAAGAATATTAGGATGGAGTGGAGCATATGAACTCATTACAGGATGCTTTATACAATTGGCTGACAATTAAAGTTGTATGTGATGAAAGGCCTGAAGATACGGCGGCTGCTGATACAGAAAAAATGTTCTGGGGCATGCTTTCAGATGATCATCAACTATCGAATATTGAAATTGAAACGGACGCAGTCATGTACTATGTCCACTATGATCATGCTGGAGATAGAAAAAAAGCACGCTTTCCAAGAGAACTCATTGAAATTATGCTAAACCAGATTAATGCAAGTCCTGAAAAGTATGAGAATTATCCCGAATAAAAAAACCGTCTGTTCTTATAGAACAGGCGGTTTTTTTCGGGATAACTTGTGAGTTTAGGAATTGTCTGGCTCCAGCGCCACGCTGACATACAGGACGTCGTGTGTCGACCTCGAGATCACAAACCATGCCCGAGGGGGATCAAGGAGCTTACGCTTTTCTATTTACCATTCATCATCAGTAGTCTTGCTTTGATAAAGCTTAAAGTTACCTGTTTCGATTCTTTTTTGCGTTTTGTAGGCTATTCTTTCATTGCACTCCATGCACATATACGTATGTATGGGACGATTTCTTAGTTTCTTTGCTTGAAGAGATTCATTTTCTATCGTTTCTATTTTATCGCATAAAACACATTTTACTTTCATTTTGCACCTCTGGAAATCCTTATTTTCTTCTCTAATTTTATTATATAATATGTAGACCATCATATCGAATTTCTTTTGTAGTCTTGAAAGTTAAGGAGGGGCATACTATGATGGGGAAGAAGGAGTGATGAAATGGCAAATCAAGTTGAACCAAAACTAATTAAACCGTTGTTTGATGAATTGCAGCAGGAACGATTTGTAACAGTGGCAACTGTTGATCATGAGTCCGGTGGTCCCAATGTCAGTGCAATTTCATGGACGCTTGCAAAGAATGAAGAGACGATCTATTTTGCAGTTGATAATCGTTCTAGAATCATCCAAAATATTATTAAAAATAACAAGGCAGTTATAAATGTAATTGCGAATGAGTCTACATATTCGATTAGCGGTGTGGCAACGATTAAAGAAGAAAAATTAGAAGGTGTTCCTTTAAAGCTTGCATTAATCGAATTAACGATCGAAGAAGTAAGGGATGTAATGTTTTATGGATCAAAGATAACGACAGTTCCGCAGTACGATAAAACATATGATAAGGTTGCAGCAGCACGCCTTGACAAGCAAGTGATGGACGCAATGAAAAAAGCTTAGTGAGTCACTAAGCTTTTTTCATTCAGCTAATCAGAATTTATCTCCATAAATTCTGAACGCATAAGAAAAACTAAGCATTCGCTGAAAGGCTTTGCGAATGCCAAGTTTTTCTAATTATTTTTATGGAAATTTGAATGCTTCTCTTGTTTTTCATCAAGATTATTTTCCTCTTTATTGTTTAGCTTCTTTTTAGGGTCTTCAGTTGCTTTCTTGGGGTTTGAATCAATGATGTCAGCAGGTATTTCAGGCATTAATCTCCCGGAAATATCCGCAAGCTCGTTCATAATCCCTTGTATAGGCTTTCCGGCCTGAATATCGTCTGACACCTCTTTAAGACGTGCATTTATATCAGGGTCTGCAATAATAATTGCTCTTGCTCCATGCGGGTCATTTTTTAGACTCTCGGCTACAGAATATTTTATCGTTCCTACCTCTGAGCGTTCCAGGTTTTTATTAACATCAATTCCCACAATCGCATAGTTTCCTATTACGACTGCTGTTGCATCATTTACATTAGGAATGCTTGAGGCGAGATTTACTAGGTGTTTTGAAATATCCTGTCCGGTTGTTCGATCCACCTCTTGAATTGTGCTGTTTTTGACATTTACTATATTTTGTTTTTGCCCTTCTTGAACTGAATCATTATTAACCCCACATCCGCTTAATAATACAGCAGTGAAAATAACTAGCCATTTTTTCATGTTATCCGCCTCCAAAGGTAAAGCTTCACAACTAGCATTTCGCTTTTCTTATGTATTTATGTATTATTGTGCAAAATTTCTTCTATCTTTATTCGAAAAATCATATATTTAATCAAAGTTCTATTCGTTCCACTGTTAAGATGATCTAATAGGGGCAGGAGGCATCGAATTGAGGAAAATATATGTGTTAGATACAAATGTCTTGTTACAAGATCCGAATGCTATCTTCTCTTTCGAAGAAAATGAAGTGGTAATTCCCGCCGTTGTATTAGAAGAGGTTGATTCCAAGAAAAGATATATGGACGAGATTGGCAGGAATGCAAGGCAAGTATCCAGACTTATTGATGGTTTAAGAGAATCTGGCAAGCTCCACGAGAAGATTCCATTAGAAAATGGAGGGAGCTTGAGAATTGAATTAAACCACCGGTCCTTTCAGCAATTACAAGAAATCTTTGTTGAAAAAACAAATGATAATCGAATATTAGCAGTGGCGAAAAACCTTTCTCTCGAAGAAGGGGAAAAAGTAGATGGACGAACCGTTATTTTGGTCAGTAAAGATGCGCTTGTCAGAGTGAAGGCTGATGCAATTGGATTACATTCTGAAGACTTCTTAAGTGACAGAGTCATTGAAAACGATCATTTGTACACGGGATATATGGAAGTTTTTATTTCGAAGGAAAAATTGGATCTTTTTTATGAAAAAGGAGAACTATCACTTTCTCTAATCCATTCGCCAGTATATCCAAATCAGTTCCTTTTGATGAAGGACTTACTGGGGTCTTCCTCTTCTGCACTTGGAATCGTTGATAAAAAGGAAAATAAGGTTAAACGGCTTATTTTTGATCACGAGCATATATGGGGAGTTAAACCGAGAAATGTTCAACAAACGATAGCGATGGAGCTTTTATTAAGGAAAGAATTGCCGTTAATCACCCTAACAGGAAAAGCAGGCACAGGAAAAACCCTTATTGCGCTAGCATCTGGGTTAATGCAAACGGAAGATTTCGGATATTATAAGAAACTGCTTGTGGCCAGGCCGATTGTACCTGTCGGAAAAGATCTTGGCTTTCTTCCAGGTGAAAAAGAAGAAAAGCTTAGACCTTGGATGCAGCCGATATATGATAATTTAGAGTATTTATTTAATGCAAAGAAGCCAGGGGAATTAGATGCCATCTTAGCAGGGATGGGATCAATAGAGGTGGAAGCATTAACTTATATAAGGGGAAGAAGTATTCCTGACCAGTTTATTATTATTGATGAGGCACAAAATTTAACCAAGCATGAAGTGAAAACAATCCTTACCCGTGTTGGCGAGGGCAGTAAAATTGTCTTAATGGGTGACCCGGAACAAATCGATCACCCTTATTTAGACGCTTTCAACAATGGACTAACATATGTAGTAGAAAAATTTAAAGATCAAAAGATTTCTGGGCATATTAAGCTCATCAAAGGGGAACGATCCAGACTTGCACAGTTAGCTGCGGACCTTTTGTAGAAATGAGTTTTGATGCTATCATTTTTTACATGTACAATTAGGTAAAGATAGAAAAGGGCGATGATATTTTCATCGCCCTTTTTCCATTTATTCCACTCTAAATGCCTTCACGTTCTTTATTGGATTCCCTTTATTGGAACCATCTCCATAATAAATATATGCAGGTCCATCTTCTATCAATGGTTTCCCATTTTCAGAAAAACCTAAAACTAGTTCTTCTGCTTGTTCAATTGGAATACTGATTTCTTCCTCTTCACAAACAATTATTACCGTACTTGCATGACTCTCCGGTTCTGCATTTTTTAAAAAAGGTTTAAATGGGATTCCGAATGTACCTGTTAGCACCTTTTCTTTCTCAAACTTTTTTTCCGTTTTCAGAGTAGGAGGAAAGATAGCTCCCTCCATAATTTCCCTATCCCAGTGCTTGGAAATTTCCTTTGTGTATTCTTCTAATTCATCTTTTTTTTCTTCTTCTTTATTAAAATAAGTAGTTAAATCAACACGTCGATCATCAAAAATCCATACCCCTGGATCTAGAGTGATTGGATATTTTACTTTCCCGCTAAATAAGATAATTTTTTCCATTACTAATTCCTCCTAATAGGGACAAGAACAAACATTGATTACAACCGTAAGTATACAGATTTTTTTGGAATTTGTCATACTCATGACTTAATGAGAGAATGAAATCGATAGAAACATGAAAAATAATATACGATGAGTAAAAATGTTTGGAGGAAGACTGAATGACATGTAAATCAAATGCTGATTTGCAGGCAATTGTAGATGAAGTTCGTTCCATTTCAGAAAAAGGAACAGTTGCAGATTATATCCCAGCGCTGGCAAAAGTAAATAAGTCTGATTTGTCAGTTGCTATTTATGAGAGGAATCATTCGTGTATTTATGCAGGAGATTACATGAGGAAATTTACGCTGCAAAGCATTTCGAAGGTGCTAGTTCTTGCGCTTGCTCTTCAAGATAGGGGTGTAGACTATGTCTTTGATCGAGTTGGGATGGAGCCGACCGGAGATCCGTTTAATTCGATTTCAAAGCTAGAAACATCTATCCCTTCTAAACCGCTCAATCCGATGATAAATGCTGGTGCCCTTGCTGTTACAAATATGATCAAAGGAGAAAGTGAGAATGAGAGATGGGAACGTATCCTTCAGTTTGTAAGCTGCCTAGCGAACAAACCGAATGTTTCTTATGATTTAGAAGTAGCAAATTCCGAACTTGAAACAGCATGGCTAAATCGGGCACTATGTTATTTTATGAAGCAGCACAAAGTAGTTGAAGGGGATATAGAGGAGTTAATGATGACCTATACGAAACAATGCGCCATTGAAATGAATTGCTTTGAATTGGCGAGAATTGGTGCGGTTTTTGCCTTAAATGGGCTGGATCCAGAAACAGGAGAAAGGCTGATTCCGGTACATATCGCACGGATTTGTAAAACATTTATGGTTACATGCGGGATGTACAATGCCTCTGGTGAATTTGCAATAAAGGTGGGAATCCCTGCTAAAAGCGGCGTTTCGGGAGGGATTCTAGGGGTGGTTCCTGAAAAATATGGCATTGGCATCTTTGGTCCAGCCTTAGATGAAAAAGGCAATAGTATGGCGGGGATTAAATTACTTGAAATTCTTGCGGAGAGATACAACTTTAGTATTTTCTAGTTTTTGTTTGCAAAATGATCATTCTATTCCCTATGTACACCGTATTATCCTTGCTTTTTTCTCTTTTAACGTATAAAATTTATAGATAGGATAATCGCTCGGGAAACGGGGGGATTGAAAGTTGACTTCTGAAACCATATTAGATCATAAGAAAAAAGCAGATGCCCTATTAAAGGCAGATGCAGATAAAATATTAAAATTAATTAAAGTGCAGATGGACAATCTCACCATGCCTCAATGTCCTCTTTATGAGGAAGTGCTTGATACGCAAATGTTTGGGTTATCTCGAGAAATCGAATTTGCTGTCCGGCTTGGCTTAATTGAAGAGTCTGAGGGAAAAGCTATTTTAGCTGAATTAGAAAAAGAGTTATCTATTCTGCATGAAGCATCCGTAAGAAAATAAAGGTAAAGAAAACTCAAACATTCCACTCGAATTGTTTGAGTTTTTTTATCATTGTATAAATGGGAGAGAAATAAGTCCTAATTAATGTTATGTCATTTATAAATAGTATAACATTATTGTGGATTTTTGATGATTAGTATGATACATTTAATTTATCTTCTCTTTCATGCAGGATAATTTAATGCTTTAGTTGAATAAATATATCAATGTAAGAAGTAAGGGAAGAGGGCTAGATGGTAAAAAAAATATTAAAATCATATGATTACACATTGGTTATTGCTGTACTCATGTTATCAGTGTTTGGGCTGATCATGATCTATAGTGCAAGTATGGTTACCGCGGTACAAATTAATAAGGTTGACAGCGATTATTTTTTCAATAAACAAAAGACTCACTTAATCATTTCTGCAGTTGCATTCACTTTTATGGCAATTTTTCCTTATAAAGCAATGCTGAGCAATAAAATTCTTATTCCGATGGTATTTCTTTCTTTAGGGGGACTATTTGCACTATTTGTATTTGGACAAGCTACGAACAATGCCCAAAGCTGGTTTGAGTTAGGGGAGCGCAGTTTGCAGCCATCCGAATTTATTAAATTAACGGTTATCATTTATTTATCCGCTGTATATGCAAAGAAACAATCATATATAAATGAGTTTAATCGAGGGGTTGTCCCGCCGCTTGCTTATTTATTTCTTGCGTGTGTTCTAGTAGCTATGGAACCAGACTTTGGTACTGCTGCCATTATATTTGCTATCGCAGCAACTATAATATTTGCATCAGGAATGAATTATAAAAATATATTTAAACTTGGTTTAATCGGATTTATCATGGTAGTTCCATTAGTATTGATTATGAAGGATAAGATTTTTACAAAAGTACGAATGGGCCGAATTGAAGCCTTCCAAGATCCATTTTCCACTGATTTTGGCTATCAACTTGTTAACTCTTATTTAGCACTAGGAGCTGGAGGATTGAAGGGGGTGGGTTTGGGAAATAGCGTTCAAAAACTAGGCTATTTACCTGAAGCTCATACTGATTTCATTATGGCTGTAATTGCTGAAGAGCTTGGATTGTTTGGTGTATGTTTTGTCCTTTTTATTCTAGGTTACATAGTTTTAAAAGGAATTTTTATTGGGTTAAAGTGTAAGGATCCTTTTGGAAGTTTATTGGCGATTGGTGTCTCAAGCATGATAGGAATTCAATCATTTATTAACCTTGCAGGTATTTCTGGTGTAATTCCTCTTACAGGAGTTCCATTGCCTTTCGTAAGCTATGGAGGTTCATCGCTTTTACAATTGTCTCTCGCAATGGGGATTCTTGTTAACGTGTCAATGTTTGTAAACTATGAAGAAAAATATAAAAATAACAAGGATAGCAATCAGTCTGTAAATTCACAAAAAACGTCAGGCAATCTGTATAGTTATCGTAAATGAAATGTGCTTAATGTTTGTTATTAAAGTGAATTAGAAAAGAGCAAGATAAATAGATAATTAGAATCTAAGTGGTTTTGAGAACGGTTTGATCCTAGACCGTTCAATACAAATAATTACCAGAAAAATCAAAAAATAAAACTAGGGGTGTTTTCCTTGAACCGATCAATCAACAAAGTGTTAGTAGCAAATAGAGGCGAGATTGCGATCCGCGTATTCCGTGCATGTACTGAACTACACATTCGAACCGTTGCTATTTATTCTAAAGAGGATACGGGTTCTTATCACAGATATAAGGCGGATGAAGCTTATCTAGTTGGTGAAGGGAAAAAACCGATTGATGCCTATTTAGATATTGAGGGCATTATAAATATTGCTAAGAGCAGTGATGTGGATGCTATTCACCCTGGATATGGATTTTTATCAGAGAATATCCAGTTTGCACGACGATGTGAGGAAGAGGGAATTATTTTTATTGGACCGGAATCCAAACATTTAGATATGTTCGGTGACAAAGTAAAGGCAAGGACACAAGCACAGCTTGCTGAAATCCCCGTCATCCCAGGCAGTGATGGACCAGTTAACTGTATTGAGGATGTAATGCACTTTGGGGAGAGCCATGGGTTCCCAATTATCATTAAAGCTTCACTTGGCGGTGGCGGAAGAGGAATGCGGATCGTCAAGCATATTAACGAAGTAAGAGAAGCATATGAGCGGGCAAAATCTGAAGCAAAAGCGGCATTTGGCAATGATGAAGTATATGTAGAGAAGTTTATTGAAAAGCCAAAGCATATTGAAGTGCAAATTATCGGTGATAAACATGGAAACATTGTTCATTTATATGAAAGGGATTGTTCGGTTCAACGCCGCCATCAAAAAGTAGTTGAAGTTGCACCATGTGTTTCATTATCTCCAAATTTAAGAGATGAAATTTGCGAGGCTGCAGTAAGGCTAATGAAAAATGTGGATTATATTAATGCTGGTACCGTGGAATTTTTAGTATCAGGTGAAGAATTTTATTTCATCGAGGTAAATCCGCGTGTACAGGTAGAGCATACTATTACAGAGATGGTAACAGGAATAGATATCGTTCATACACAAATTTTAGTTTCTGCTGGGTATCCTTTACACGGTGATAAAATCGGAATTCCTACGCAGGAGAATATCCATGTTAATGGCTATGCCATTCAATCTCGTGTAACAACAGAAGACCCATTGAACAACTTCATGCCTGATACTGGAAAGATTATGGCCTATCGTTCAGGTGGAGGATTTGGTGTACGTCTTGATGCCGGAAATGGATTCCAAGGGGCAGTTATCACACCTTTTTATGATTCATTACTTGTAAAGCTATCTACTCAAGCAATGACTTTTGAGCAAGCGGCTTCAAAAATGGTCCGTAACCTTCAGGAATTTCGAATTCGTGGGATAAAGACAAATATTCCATTTCTTGAAAACGTGGTGAAACATGAGAAATTTCTTACAGGTAAGTATAATACTTCCTTTATTGATCAAACACCAGAATTATTTTTGTTCCCAAAACGAAAAGACCGTGGAACGAAAATGTTAACATACATTGGAAATGTGACGGTAAATGGTTTTCCTGGAATCGAAAAAAAGAAAAGACCGGTTTTTGAAACACCGAGAGTGCCAAAATTAAATTATACAAATAATTATCAAGAAGGAACAAAGCAAATTTTGGATAAGTATGGTCCAGAAGGATTAGTAAATTGGGTGAAGGAGCAGAAAGAGGTATTATTAACAGATACAACCTTTCGTGATGCCCATCAATCATTATTAGCAACCCGAGTTAGGACAAACGATATTAAACATATAGCTGAACCGACAGCAAAGCTTTTACCGGAAATGTTTTCGTTTGAAATGTGGGGAGGAGCAACTTTTGATGTTGCTTATCGTTTCCTGAAAGAGGATCCATGGGAAAGACTGCTTACTTTAAGAGAGAAAATGCCAAATGTTCTTTTTCAAATGCTCTTAAGGGGTTCGAATGCAGTAGGTTACAAGAATTATCCAGATAATGTAATCCGTGAATTTGTGGAAAAGTCAGCTCAAGCAGGGATTGATGTATTCCGTATCTTTGATAGTTTAAACTGGCTGAAAGGAATGGAAGTTGCGATTGATGCTGTTCGCCAATCGGGAAAAATTGCAGAAGCTGCGATATGTTATACTGGTGATATTTCTGACCCAGCTAAAACAAAATATAATTTAACTTACTATAAAAATTTAGCTAAGGAACTTGAAAATCAAGGTGCTCATATATTAGGTATTAAGGATATGGCAGGTCTTCTTAAGCCGCAGGCTGCCTATCAATTAATTTCTGAACTGAAGGATACTGTGAATATTCCAATCCACCTTCACACACACGACACGAGCGGCAATGGAATCTTTACCTATGCAAAAGCAATTGAAGCAGGAGTAGATATCGTTGATGTAGCTATTAGTTCAATGGCAGGATTAACATCCCAGCCAAGTGCAAATTCACTTTATTATGCTCTTGAGGGCACAGACCGAAAACCGAATATTAATGTTCAAGCACTCGAACAATTAGCTTATTATTGGGAAGATGTTCGGAAATATTACAAGGAATTTGAAAGTGGGATGATCGCCCCACACTCGGAAGTATATCAGCACGAGATGCCTGGTGGCCAATACAGCAATCTGCAGCAGCAGGCGAAGGGTGTAGGACTTGGGGAAAAATGGGACGATGTGAAAGAAATGTATTCCCGTGTAAATCAAATGTTTGGAGATATTGTCAAAGTAACTCCTTCTTCAAAGGTTGTTGGTGACATGGCGTTATATATGGTGCAAAATCAACTAACTGAAGAAGATGTTATTAACAAAGGATTGACATTAGATTTTCCTGATTCGGTTGTGGAGCTTTTCGAAGGTTACCTTGGACAGCCGTATGGGGGTTTCCCTAAAGAATTGCAAAAAGTAATCTTGAAAAATAAACAGCCTATTACGGTTCGTCCAGGGGAATTGCTAGAGGGTGTCGATTTTGATGCAATAAAAGAAAAGCTTTTCAATGATCTAGGCAGACAAGTTACGATGTTCGATACGCTTGCTTATGCGCTTTATCCAAAGGTGTATATGGATTATATAAAAACGGTAGAACAATTTGGTGATATATCCGTTCTTGATACACCTACATTCCTTTTCGGGATGAGATTAGGAGAGGAAATAGAGGTAGAAATTGAGACAGGTAAAACACTAATTGTGAAGCTTGTTTCGATTGGTCAGCCTCAGGCAGATGGGAATAGAGTTGTATACTTTGAACTAAATGGACAGCCTCGTGAGGTTGTTATTAAAGATGAGAGTATTAAGTCAACGGTAGCTTCCAAAATAAAGGCTGATCCGCATAATGAAAGTCATATAGGGGCTTCCATGCCAGGAACAGTTATAAAGGTTTTGGCTGAAAAAGGGGAAAAAGTAGAAAAGGGTGATCATCTTATGATCACTGAGGCGATGAAAATGGAGACAACCGTACAAGCACCATTCTCGGGAACGGTTAGCGATATCTTTGTAACAAATGGTGAAGCGATTCAAACAGGAGATATATTACTTGAATTAACAAAATAAAAAGCGTTGCAGCTATTGCTGCAACGCTTTTTTGCATTAATGGATTGTGACTGGCGGGATTGAAACTTTTTCTTCCTTATTCTTTATTTCCTCAAGTGCCATTGCATTTTTCTTGCTCCGTGAAGTTAAAAGGATGAAATAACTCAAAACCCCAAAAAGACAAGATATAAAAAATGCGTGTGCAAGCGCAATATATAAATTTAAACGTGAAAATATAACTAATGCACCTGCTATTACTTGAAGAGTGACAAGGATGAAAGAGATAATCCATCCCCAATAAATGACCTTTTGGTCCTTGTAATGCTTTACTGCTAGAAAAGTGATATAGGCAATCCATATAAATATAATGCCAGCAGCAGTACGATGCCCCATTTGCACCCATTCATGCATGTTTCCAGGGAGTGCAAATGAGCTGTTTATGCATAATGGCCAATCACGGCATACTAAACTCGCATTGACATGTCTGACGAGGGCTCCTGTATATACGACAACATAGCTATAAATAGAAACACCAATGATATGTCTTTTCATCCGTTTATCGAGAATAACCTTTTCTGCTTCGAATTTTTTGTCTACTTCAAATATTAAGAGGGTAAGTAATAATACAGTAGCAAATGAAATAAGGGAGATGCCGAAATGAAGGGCTAGAACAAAGTCTGATTGTCCCCAAATAACAGCCGCAGCACCAATTAACCCTTGCAGTACCAGAAAAAAGAATGAAGTAAATGATAAAAATTTCGTCTCTCTAATATGGCCTATTGCCTTCCAGGTCCATACGGAAAGAAGTAATACCATCAAGCCTACTGCACCCGAAACCACACGATGAGCCAGTTCAATAATTAATTCGGGTGTGATATCGGTAGGTACTAGTTCCCCATTGCAAAGTGGCCATGATCTACCGCAACCCATTCCTGAATCTGTTTTTGTTACAAGTGCTCCTCCTAACAATATGAGAAGCATCCCTATTGTTGTTAAAACGGCGAGCCATTTCAATGATCGTTGCAAAGTTATTCACCTTCTTCTAAAAATTACGTTCATTATAATAGACAACTATTAATAAAAAAGTCATTGAATGAGTTTATCGTACCCATCATATCGAATTTAATATGAAATGAACAGAACTAGCAGATGCTTTTTCAGATTCTACTGGAAATATTTTAGATATTCAATATTTTTATTATTATTCACTGTAATTATAGTATTTAGGGTTGAAAGTTTTTACAGAGTTTGCTAGAAATAGAATGGAGGTCTAAATAGGTGTTTGAATGAACGATACCTTATTCTAGGTAACTCCAAGTGGATCGAAGTAGGACATGAATAAACTCTTTTATATTATGGCAGAAAAACAACATTTCTTTAAGAGCAAAAATGCGCTGACACAAAAAATTCACAATTTATTCGAAAAATGTTCACAAAAGTTCATGAAAGTGTGATTTAATATACAGAGGAAGGTCTGTTTTTCTACATAAAAATTTTACAATGTTTTTACGTTATCTATAGTGGAAAAGTATTGTACACATAATGTATAAGGATGTACCCTTCGTTTTTTATTGCAAATATAGTAATGTAAACTGTAATGCTTTATAGTAGTTGTAGTGAATAATGGTGTATTTGTGATAAGAGATAAAGGAGGAAATAAAAACATGTCTAATACGAGGGCTGTCATTGATGGAGGCATCGATAACAATGATCAACGCCTAGATAATAAAGTGCCAAAATCTACTGCGTGGAAGGATTTTCTTTCTCTCATTAAGATTGGAATTGTTAATTCAAACTTAATTACTACTTTTACAGGGTTATGGCTTGCTTTGCATTTTTCATCTAAGGGCTTTTTTAGTAATTTAGATCTTGTGTTCTATACATTAATTGGATCAGGATTAATTATTGCTGGTTCATGTGCTCTTAATAACTACATAGATCGAGATATTGACCCTTTAATGGAAAGAACAAAGAAAAGACCAACTGTTACGGGCAAGGCGAATCCAACAAAAGTTGCAGCAATGAGCTTCCTATTAATTATAGCTGGAACTCTTTTCTTAATGATGACAACAATGACAGCTGTAGTCATTGGGTTAATTGGAGTGTTTAGCTATATTGTTCCTTATACAATATGGTCAAAAAGAAGGTATGTATCTAATACCGTTATTGGCAGTTTCTCTGGTGCTGTCCCGCCGTTAATTGGCTGGGCTGCTGTAGACGCAAATCTTGATATTATCGCATGGGTTTTATTTTTAATTATGTTTTTCTGGCAGCCGCCTCATTTTTATGCACTTGCTATGAGACGAGTAGAGGAATATCGGTCAGCCGGTGTCCCAATGCTTCCTGTTATAAAAGGATTTAAAACTACTAAGCGTCATATTTATATTTGGATTGCAGCATTATTGCCGCTTCCGTTTTTTCTTCCTGAGTTAGGATTGCCTTTCTTAATCCTTGCGACATTGTTAAATATTGGATGGATCGCAACTGGGATATATGCAAGAAAATTCAATGATGATATTAAATGGGCAACTTTAATGTTTGTATACTCTCTACAATATCTGACTATCATGTTTGTAGCTATGGTAATAATCACACTTTTATAAAAAAAATTTGGAGCGAAGGGTTTTTTTAATAGTTTTTTAATTATTAGCACGTCTTCGCTTCTCTTTTTATTATGAAACGAATAATTGTTTCAATTTAATAATAATTTCTACTAATGAGTTACATACTAAAATGTCAAAAACAACTTTTGTTAGGAATTCTTTCTTTTCCTAAGTATTGAAAGAATTTATTCATAATTTTTTTGAATTAAAAAATTCAAACAGAAATTTTAAAGAAAGAGGGGATTGATTAGCTTATGAAGAGGCTTGCAAAATGGCGTCTAGTATCATTATTTGCAATTCTGACGCTCGTGCTTTCTGCTTGCAGTGGTCAACCATATTTATCTGCGCTACAACCTGCTGGTGAAGTAGCAAAAAAACAATATGATTTAATGGTGTTTAGTACAATTATGATGATTGCTGTAATGGCGGTAGTAGCTGTGATTTTCATTATTGTATTAGTGAAGTTCCGTCGGAAAGATGACAAAATTCCTAATCAAGTTGAAGGAAATCATGCAATGGAAATTATTTGGACTGTTATACCGATCTTATTAGTCCTTGTCCTAGCAGTTCCGACAGTATCTGCTGTTTTCAATTTCGCTGATGTTGATGCAATGGAGAAGAAGAATGAAGATGGTTCCTCTGATGCACTTGTTGTCAATGTACGTGCAAATTTATATTGGTGGGAATTTGAATACCCAAATGAAAAAATAGTAACAGGTCAAGAACTAATTGTTCCGACTGATGAAAAGGTTTATTTTAATTTAATTGCTTCAGATGTAAAACATTCATTTTGGATTCCAGCAGCTGGTGGGAAAATGGATAACAACACTGAAAATGTAAATAAATTCTGGTTAGAATTTGATAGTGAAAAAGCTGACCCTGATAAATTATTCCAAGGACGATGTGCAGAGCTTTGCGGACCATCACATGCTTTAATGGATTTTAAAGTAAAAGCCCTTCCTCGTGCAGAGTTTGATCAGTGGGTTACTAATATGCAAAATATTAAGGAACCACAGGAAGCAACAACTGATTTAGCACAGCAAGGTCAAGAAATCTTTAATCAAAGCTGTATTGGCTGTCACGCTGTAACGCCATCAAATGGCACACCTGCCGATGCTCGTATGGCACCAAATTTAACAAACTTTGGTGATCGT
The DNA here is from genome assembly GCF_001420595.1 of Cytobacillus solani. GTDB lineage: Bacteria > Bacillota > Bacilli > Bacillales > Cytobacillaceae > Cytobacillus > Cytobacillus solani. The sequence goes on from NZ_LJIX01000006.1 coordinate 1,728,470, forward strand.
AATATTATCGCAGGATATTTAGAGCATAATGAAGAAAACTTGAAAAATTGGTTATCTGATCCAGAAACATATAAACCAGGAAATAAAATGACTGGTACTTATGGTGAATTAACACCTGAACAACTTGACGCGCTAACTGCGTACTTAATGGGGTTAAAGGTTCAAGGTGAATAGGGATATGTTTATAAAGGAGGTAAAATTGTGAGTACCAATGCTCAGAAAAGAGGATTTGGGGCAACGTTATGGGACTATTTAACAACAGTAGACCATAAAAAAATTGCACACCTATATCTTATAGCTGGCGGATTATTCTTCCTAATCGGTGGTCTTGAAGCGTTATTTATCCGAATTCAGCTTTTAAAACCTAATAATGATTTTGTAAGTGCAGGATTATTTAATGAACTTCTAACAATGCACGGAACAACAATGATTTTCTTAGCTGCAATGCCGCTCGTATTTGCTTTTATGAATGCGGTTATGCCGTTGCAAATTGGTGCACGTGACGTTGCTTTTCCATTTCTAAATTCATTAGGATTTTGGCTTTTCCTTTTTGGCGGATTATTTCTAAATCTTTCATGGTTTTTAGACGCAGCACCAAACGCTGGATGGACGTCTTATGCATCACTTTCGATAGCTCAGACAGGACATGGAATTGATTTCTATGCTCTCGGCTTACAGATCGCAGGGTTAGGAACCTTAATTGGTGGGATTAACTTCCTTGTTACGATCATAAATATGCGCGCACCTGGTATGACATATATGCGTATGCCGATGTTTACATGGACAACATTTGTAGTATCTGCACTAATTTTATTTGCATTTCCTCCATTAACTGTCGGTTTATTCTTAATGACTTTTGACCGTATGTTTGGTGCGAACTTCTTTGATGCAGCTATGGGTGGAAATACGATTATTTGGGAGCATTTTTTCTGGATCTTCGGTCACCCAGAGGTTTATATTTTAATTTTACCTGCTTTCGGTATTTTCTCAGAGATTTTTGCGATCTTCTCAAGAAAGCGCTTATTTGGATATTCATCAATGGTATTTGCTACAGTGTTAATTGGATTCTTAGGATTCATGGTTTGGGCTCACCATATGTTCACAACAGGTTTAGGACCAATTGCCAATTCTATTTTTGCAGTGGCAACGATGGCAATTGCTGTTCCAACAGGAATTAAAATCTTTAACTGGTTATTTACCATGTGGGGCGGAAGTATTCGATTTACAACTCCAATGCTATGGGCAGTTGCCTTTATACCATCTTTCTTAATGGGTGGAGTTACAGGGGTTATGCTAGGTTCTGCTGCACAGGATTACCAGTATCATGATACGTATTTCGTTGTAGCTCACTTCCATTATGTAATTGTTGGTGGAGTAGTGTTTGCCTTATTCGCTGGAGCTCATTTATATTGGCCAAAAATGTTTGGAACGATGTTAAATGAAGTGTTAGGCAAGATTACTTTCGTACTATTCTTTGTTGGATTCCATATGACGTTCTTTATTCAACATTTCTTAGGATTGTGGGGAATGCCGCGTCGAGTATTCACTTACCTTCCAGGGCAAGGATTTGAGACATCAAACGTAGTAAGTTCGATTGGTGCCTTCTTAATGGCAGCCGGTGTTATTGTCCTATTAATCAACGTTATTATTACTAGCGTGAAAAATGAAAAGGTTGGTAATGATCCATGGGGTGATGGACGTACGCTTGAGTGGGCTTTGTCATCACCACCGCCATACTATAATTTCAAACAGCTTCCACTTGTTCGTGGTCTTGATGCATACTGGATTGAAAAAATGGAAGGCAAAAAAGGAATGACTCCAGCTGAACCGCTTGGGGATATTCATATGCCGAATAATTCCTTTATTCCATTCTTAATTTCTTTAGGTCTTTTCATCGCTGCGTTCGGTGCTATGTACCATGGAGACGAAGGAAATACTTGGGGAATTCCAGTGCTGATTTTCGGTCTTCTGTTTACAATAGGTTCAATGTTTGTACGCTCGATCAAGGATGATCATGGCTATCATATTCCTAAAGAGGAATTAATCGATGACAATGATAAGGGGGTTAAGGCATAATGCATGTAGAAGAAAAAATGACTGTTGAAACTTGGCCTGCTGCGCCTGAAAAACAAACCCTCGAGGCAAAAAATAAATTCTTAGGTTTTTGGTTATTCTTAGGGGGAGAGACGGTTCTTTTCGCCTCTCTCTTTGCAACATACCTTGCATTAAAAGATTCAGTACCTAGAAGTGATATGCCATTAGCAAAAGATCTTTTTGAGATTCCACTTGTATTTGCAATGACCATGATCCTTTTAACAAGCTCTTTGACAAGTGTGTATGCAATGTACCATATGAAAAATTTCAGCTTTAAGAAAATGCAGGTTTGGTTAGGCATCACGGTTGTTCTCGGCTTAGCTTTCTTGGGTCTTGAAATTTATGAATTCAATCATTATGTACATGAATTCGGTCATACTTTTACTAGCAGTGCTTTTGGTTCTGCCTTCTATACACTTGTAGGCTTTCATGGTGCTCACGTTGCTTTTGGATTGCTCTGGATTACTACTTTAATCATCCGTAATAGTAAACGTGGATTGAATCTGTATAATGCACCTAAGTATTATGTTGCAAGCCTTTATTGGCATTTTATCGACGTTGTATGGGTATTTATTTTTACAGTAGTATATTTAATGGGAATGGTGGGATAACTGATGGCAAATGGACAAATTAACTCAGGCAACCCTCGTGTAGACATTGAATATCGCCGTAAAAAGAATGCGGAAGAAATGAAGCATCAAGTAATCACGTTCGCTTTGATGATTTTCTTGACGCTTATTGCTTTCGTTGCAGTAGCATATGAAGGATTTACTGGATGGTTTATTGTTCCGTTTATCTTACTGCTTGCAGGTGTTCAAGTGGTCTTCCAATTGTTTTACTTCATGCATATGAGTCATGAAGGGCATGAAGCGCCAAAGTTATTCATGTACACGGGAGTTTTAATTGCTTTTGTAACAATTCTTTGCTATACAACTATTATTTGGTGGTAACTTTTTCTAGGGAAATCGGCTATTAGCCGATTTCTTTTTATATAAACCGAATATTAGCAATAGTAAAAATGCTCTATGCTTGGAGATTTTAATGTATAAGAGTATACTATTGGTGTATGTTTTTTTATAAAGAGGTGATAACGAAGTGTCGATATCAATATTTGGTTTCCGGGCATTATGGAGTCCTATCTTTTTCGCCGTATTAGTATTAGTTTTAGTTGGTTATTTCCTTATTACTATGAAATTCAGGCATAAATTTTCGCGAAGTGAGCCATTAACAAAGGGTCAGGCGATTAATTTCTCACTGGCGATAATTCTTTTATATATTATTAAAGGTTCACCTATTGATCTGATGGGGCATCTTATGTTTTACGCTCATATGACTCAAATGGCCGTTCTTTGTTTAATTATTCCACAGTTAGTTATTCTGGGAATTCCACCATGGATATGGCGAATGCTTCAAAATAAAAACTCTTTCAAGAAAGTATTTTTTGTCTTTTCAAATCCAGTGATTGCACTGATTTTGTTTAATGGGGTCTTTTCAATCTACCATATTCCATTAGTTTTTGATTTCATCAAAACAAATATGTGGCTTCATGCTGGCTATACATCGATATTATTTGTTTTAGGGATCTTCTTTTGGTGGCCACTCATTAATCGATTAGAAGATCAGCATACGATAAGCGGGTTAAAAAAGGTTGGCTATATATTTGCTGGTGGTGCGTTGCTATTACCTGCCTGCGGGTTAATTATTTTTGCTGATGTGCCACTTTATGCAACATTCTCTGATCCAAACGCATGGGCGAAGGCGTTGGAGCTCTGTGTTCCCGGTACAACATTGGCTGGCTTAACTTTAAGCGGACCAGAGGTATTTAGCTCAATGTCTTTATTATATGATCAGCAGCTTGGTGGAATTATTATGAAGATTATCCAAGAGATTGTGTATGGTTTTGTCTTAGCAAGAGTTTTCTTTAGCTGGTATAAGAAAGAGCAGGAAGAAACTGAAGTTGAAAAACAACATAGACTAAACCCGCAGCCAATTGAGTAAATAAAACCCCATCTCACTTAGATGGGGTTTTGTAATAGGGAATATTCATTTGTTTTTGTTCTATATAAAAAATCACGTTTTATTAAATAAAGTATGAACATTTTCGGAACTTTTAAGAATAGATGCTTTTGTTGATGGAGAGTTGCGGTATACTTAAAGATGGAACTAGTAATTAGGTATTGGTTCTTTTCCTATTTAAGTGGAAATGAATGAAGAGGGTCAATTATTACATTGAGAGGGAGATATATGGATTATTCATTGCCGATTTTACCTACAATAAGTACTACATTCATTGTTCTTAGTGCCATTTTTGTTGCAATTGGCTGGGGACAAATTCGAAAGCGGAAGATAGACGCACATAAAAAGACAATGACACTAGCGGGTATTTGTGCAACTATTTTCTTTATTATTTATATGAGCAGAACCATTTTTATTGGGAATACAGCCTTTGGCGGTCCAGATGAAATCAAAATTTATTATACTATTTTCTTAATCTTTCATGTGACGCTAGCTACAACTGGAGCTGTATTTGGGATTATTTCGCTTATAAGCGGTTATAAAAATAAATTAGCCGTACATCGAAAGCTTGGTCCAATAACTAGTATCATTTGGTTTTTTACAGCTATTACTGGTGTAGTGGTGTATCTGCTATTGTATGTATTTTACCATGGCGGTGAAACAACCTCTACGATTAAAGCAATCTTAGGTTCATAGAGAAAAAAGAAAGACGCATCAGATGCGTCTTTTCTTCTTTATTATTGTGCAAACTTTTCAATTTCAGTATTTAAGTCATTTAGGATTTTCTCACATTGGCTTACTAGCGTCTTTGGATAATGTTCATCAGCGCCATATTCAACGCCATGTGGATAGTAATGTTTTCCTAATGCTGGTGTCATTAATTGAATGACAGCTTTATCCGCACCTACATCCCCTTCAGCAGCATAGCCGAATACGCGTAAATAATATACGCCTTCTTTTAAATCAAATTTACGGTCGTATGTAACTCTTTCATAATCCCATTGACCTGCGCGAACTAGTCCATAGGTTAACATTAATTCATCTAATCGATTTAAGTCTGCTTTCTTTTTTTCAAGACCCGTATTTTCAAACTGCATGTTTGTCCCTCCTAAAAACAATCCCTTAATAGCTGTTTACAGCATATTAGGTGAAATTTAACAAGTTTTATCCCAAATCTAATAATAGTTCAAAAAGAGAGAAGATGCAACGGATTCATTAAATAAACCGATTAATCCCTTATTGAATTCAAGAATTTGTAACGAATTTCTTAATGGATCGAGAAGTTTCTCAACAATTGGAAATGCTAAGTATGGTCACAGAAAGGGGTTTTTGAATGAAAAAAGTATTTAAGTATGCATTGATTATTTTCTTTTATTTTTCATTTAGTTCTACTGTTAATGCTCAAACAAACTATGTTGTGATGGAGGGAGACACGCTTTGGAGAATTGCAAAACATTATCAAGTTAGTCTAGCAAAAATTATACGAAGTAATCAGCAGCTACAAAACCCAAATTTAATTTATCCTGGGGAAGTTATCATCATTCCAACTGTTGAGTGGACTGACGGAACTAAAGTTTCATTAAGTAAGGAAGAGAATAAACTTGCTGACCTATTGAACAGTAAGAGAATTCAGTTGGGGATGAAACCTTTAATGACCGATGATTCCTTAACAAAGGCAGCAAAGCTAAAATCAGCCGATATGATAGAGAATAATTATATTTCCCACCATTCCCCTACATATGGTGACCCTTCAAGCATGTTAAGTAAGCTAAATATTTCTTATCAAAGTGTAAAGGAAAGTATTGGAGCAGGTTATCAATCAGCTGAGCTAGTCATCTCTTCTTGGTTACATTCAAGTGCGAACCGAGAAATTATTTTAAATAATCGGGCAACTAAAATGGGGATTGGCTATGTTAAAGGGGGAGTATATGGACACTATTGGACCGTTTTGATTGTAGAAAGTTAAAGAGCAATTAAATTGTGTTTTAATAAATACTGAATTAGAACATCTATTAGGGTGTTCTTATTCATGTTCTTTTAAAACAATATCAGAATGTTCAGTTCGCTCATCTGAAAATGAATAGGAATAATGATATACTTACTAGTGGAAAAGAATATATAATAATAACAAATGATAGAAAGGAGGAAACCCTTCTGCGTAATCTTGTTCGGATACTCGTGCTAATATCTGGATTATTAGCAGTTGTATTTTTATTTAATACGAATATCAGCCAAAAAGAAGAGATATTGGTAAACGAAGAAGATCAACAGCCTAAAGTTGACCAAACTTTGGATGAGGTTATTTCTTTACAAGGTCCTTCAAATTTAGAAATTCCTCAAGAAAGCTTAATAAATATGCTTGGTAAAACAAGCGAAGAATTGGTTCATATTCTAGGTGAGCCTGAAAGAAAGGATCCAACATTTTATGGCTATGACTGGTGGATATATAAAATGGACTTGCATACATATATCCAGGTTGGTGTTGAAAAAGACAAGGTTGTTACGGTTTATGCAACAGGTTCAAATGTACAAATCCCTCCTTTCAAGATTGGGCAGTCTATTGCAGATATTTACCACTTAACAACAATTGAAGCGAATATTGGCTTGGATTATAAAGACAGTTCTTATATGTTTGAATTATCAGAGGATGATATGAACACCCGTCCACTAATAATGGTAGGGGATGCCTTTATACAGTTGTATATTGATAAATTTACCGGAACTTTGTCAAGTATCCGATTGTTAAATGCAGAGACTTTAATTGAGCAAAGACCTTATGAAATGGTCTATCGAGGTAAGCTTCTTGAAGTAAGTCCACTAACAAAAGTGATTGAAGAGGAAGTCGAAAAAGGAAATGAAAGGCAGATTTTTGACATTACTAATATTTTTCGTATACGGCATGAACTAGAGCTTTTAGAATGGGATGAGCAAACGGCTGAGGTTGCTTTTGCACATAGCAAAGATATGTTTGAAACAAATGATTTTTCTCATACATCTAAGAAATATGGAGAATTATCCGATCGGCTGGATGCTGCAAATATTTTTTACCAGACAGCGGGAGAAAATATTGCAGCTAATTATATGGATGCACCAGCAGTTGCTGAAGGCTGGCTAAATAGTAAGGCTCATCGAGAAAGCTTGCTAAATGAACAGTTTACACACTTAGGTGTTGGAGTTTATAAGAAACATTATACTCAGAATTTCATTGAAAAATGGTCTGAATAGCAATTATTTATTTTACTTCTTTTAAAAGAGCTTGGTATCAAGCTCTTTTTTCAACCCTGCTCACTTGGAAATAATCTTGCTTCCAATTGCCATATACATGTACGTAGTCACCTTTTTCAACCTTAGGCATTGTTACTCCCTTTTCAATGGGAATGACTTTTCTTACTATCCATTTTCTTTGTTCCATTTGAATTGACAGCTCTAAAATGTATACAAACCGATAATATGAAAAACGTTGCTTAGAGCCGGTTACTTCCTTAATTTCACCATATATAATGGCTTCTTCTGCGACACTTTTTAAATCTTCCCATTTTTCCATACTATCGCGCATGTCTCTTTTTGCAATCCAGTAAAAATAAAGGCAAATAATAGGGATAACAATGGCTGTTACCACTTTTTTACCACCACCCGAAAGAAGATGTCATTATTTTTTCTTGATAATAAAAAAGCTTCCAGTTGCTTGTGCAATTTTTTTTCCGTCAGATCGGTGGACTTCTGCCGATAGTACCATATTCTTTGTTCCTTTATGGTCAATATACGCCTTGCATTGCAAATAATCTCCCTTTCCAACAGCTAAATAATGAATATTTAATTGGGTTGTTACTGCACCATACCCTTCTGGGAGAATCGAATTAGCCAATGTGCCCATTGCTGAATCAATAATTGTAGCAGTAATGCCGCCATGGACAATCCCTAAAGTATTATTTAATAGGGGGGAGAGTGGAACGGTTAAATGGCATTCTTTATCATCCATTGTTCGCTCCATATGAAGCAAACCACCAATATATGAGCTGTTGATTTTTTTTTGTTTTTTATTGTAGCCTCGCAGTATGTTATTTAGGACTTCCAGTTCTTCTATAGTAGCTTCTTCCATACTTTGTTCAAATAGTTCCCTAAGTTGTTCCTTCATTTTGTATTCACCTTTCAGCAATATTCTGCATTTTTAATATTATCACTATTAGATTCATTTCACCATTTATCTTTTCACCATTTGTGTTGATATTCATAAAGTATAGTAGGTTATTGTAACAGTTAGAGGTGAATAGGGAATGGCGAAAAAAAAACTCCATCCTTCTGTTGAACAATTCAAAACGTTTGTAAAAGCAAATCCGAAAATTATGGAAGAAGTCAAAACAGGAAAAAAAACCTTGCAGGAGTTTTACGAAGATTGGTATTTATTGGGGGAAGAAGACTCTAGATGGGATTCATTGCGGACAGGGGCAGAGAGTGAACCTGCGCAAGAGGAAAAGGAGAAAAAAACAGATTGGATCGGAACGATAATGGGGACAATCCAAAAGGTGGATCCCAATGAAATGCAAGGATATGTTAACAATCTAAGTAAAGCATTAGCGGCAGTACAAGGCGTGATATCCCAATTCCAAGGTGGAGGCACTGTAAATACGAAAGTGGCCGAAACAAAACTGAGCAATCCATTTGTTTTCAAAAAGGATTAAAAGGGGAATAAAGATGAGGCAAGATATTGCAAATTATGTGGGAAAAAATAAACAGCTGAAGAATTTTATTAGAGAACAGCCTATTTGGTATCGAAAACTTTCACGGAACCCTCAGGAAATTCAGTCGTTAGAGGTAGCAGCCTTGAATTATTATAAAAATACAATCCCACATAAAGTCGAAAAATTTTCAAACGGCGTACAAATGGCATCAATGATGATGGGGATGTTTCAAGCGATGAATTCACAATCATAAAAGAAGTTCTCTTAGGGAGAGAGCTTCTTTATTTTGTTTGGCAGCTCTTACGTGAAAGAGTAAAAAGTATATCCAAGGTACACAATAAATACATAAAGAAATTGAAATTCGTTTACATCAAAGAGTTATATTGACGAAATGAAGGAGTGAAAGCCAATGAAAATGTTTATATATGTAATAACTATTTGTTTGGTTATGGCAATTTCAGGATGTAAAAGAGATATACCTGAACCAGAAACAAAAACAAATGGAAAACCAACCAGCCTTCATAGTGTTTCTCATGATATACCCGTATTTAAAACGACATTGAACAGCAAGGAACCATTTTTTGTTAAATATAAGATTGAGGGGAGTAATGTACTGATTGAATGTATTATTCAAGGAATTACCTTTAGAGAAACGGCAGGAAATAATAAAGGTAAAATTATTTTATATGTTGACGGGAAAAAGAAGGAAGAGATTTTATCCGCTGCATTTATTGTAAAAGGCTTAACTTCTGGAACACACCGACTTACATTAGAGGTAGCGACAGAAAAAGCATCAACCGTAATAATGAAAAAAGAATTTGATGTTACAATTCGATAACTTTTACGTTTCCTCTGTTTCATGATAAAATATGAAACGGAGGTGAGCTTTATTTTGCTTGCTACAATTGAGGGAATAGAGATTTTAGATCATGCTGAACAAATAGCTGCGATGATTATTGATTCAGAGGAAGCGGAGTATTACCGCCAATGTTTATATAGATTAAAACATAATAAAGATACACAGGCCAAAATAAGAAGCTTCGTAAAGATGAAAGAGCATTACGAGGACGTACAGCGCTTTGGTAAATATCATCCTGATTACAAAACGGTAATGAAGTCCGTTAGGGAATTAAAGAGAGAAATGGATTTGGATGAAAATGTCGCTGAATTTAGAAAGGCAGAGAACGACCTTCAAGCGATATTAGATGAAGTGAGTGTATTAATTGGTCATTCAGTGTCTAATCAAATAAAAGTTCCGACAGGGAATCCGTTCTTTGATAACTCTTCTAGCTGTGGAGGCGGATGTGGTTCCGGAGGAAGTTGTGGTTGTTCATAAATGACGGACGGCATGGAGTAAATCCATGCTGTTTTTGTCATTGACTAGGTATTTATATAATCGGATATTGTTAATAACTTAGTGATGAGTTGGTCTTCAGGGACGTTCGTCTTGTGCTGGTCGGGGGGTGCTCAAGCTGGTTGTTGCCTTTTTCATAATTTTCTGATGAGTAATTTCTTCAGACCATTGAAATATATAGTTTTTTTATGCTAGACTGTTAAAAAAGAATTACTCTTGAAGGGGAAGAATTTATGCTCGGTCAACGGCAAGGAATTATCGTCTGGCTATATACATTAAAACAGGCGAAAATGTTACGAAGGTTCGGTAACGTTCATTATGTATCGAAGCGGTTAAAATATGTAGTCTTATATTGTGATATGGATGAAACAGAAGGATTAATTGCCAAAATTAGTTCGTATTCATTCGTAAAAAAAGTCGAACCATCTTACAAGCCATATTTAAGAATGGAATTTGAAAATTCGAAGCCGGACAAGGCAAAAGAATATGATTATAAAATGGGAATATAAAAAGTTGAGGGCAATGCTCTCAACTTTTTATATTGTATTTTTTGCGACGGAATTTCTAACATTCATTCAGTGAACTGTCTAGCCACGATACATAGCCCGACATACAGACGAACGAGTGTCGACTATGCGACAGGACGAGGGAAGCTTCATCAATGACGCATCCACGACAAAAAGTGAAGCTTTTTTAATAGGTCGTCTTCTTTACTCCTCGAGATCTCAAGCCAAGCCTCCTATAAAGGTAAAGAATTTTTGCTTGTGCTTGTCAGTGGTGAGTAAGTAGGAACCTGCTCTTTCTCATTGAAGTGGCGGAATATAGTGATTTAATCGGAGGATTCCGATGACATACTGGTAAAATAGTTCTTTTTCAGCAAAACTTGTAGAGGGTTTGATGTCGAGTTGGATCACTGTCTTTTGCAATTCTTCTGCAGCCTCCGCAAAGAGATCAAAACGCTTGTTTGGTGTAACATTTGGATTAGGGATTCCCTCTCTGCAAATATATAATGGCTGAAAGTTGCCGGGATTTGTTGGATTTAAGACAACGACAAGGGAAGTCACCTTTTTATTGTTAATAGAAGTATGAAAAGCCATCATATGGCTGAGCCGAGATAGATTGGATTTTGCGATCTCAATTAATTCATATATATCAGAATAGCCCTCACCAATTTCAATAAACCGTTGTATCAAATTAATTTTCCTCCTCTGAATCGAAAAAAGTAGTTTTCCTCCTACTTTATCACTTTCTACTTGAAATTTGAAGTATTATTAGTTGAGTGGCAATAGAATAAATTGTGATCTTCCTACGACAAAATGAAATGAATTTTGCTAATTTGTTTCAAATTTTGTGTGACTGATGTCGAAGGATTTGATATTGTAAATGTAAAGGAAATATAGGTAAGGGGAATACCAATGTGGAGAACAGCTAGTTTATTATTTGTAGCTCTGACAACAGCCATTGGAGGTATGTTGTCCATGCAATGGAAAGCATACTCAAAGCAAGAAAGCCAAATAGATCATAATGAAACAGTAACACAAGAGCTTACTGTACAATCTAGTGAAAAAGACCTGCGTATTTCACAGCGTATTACTGGTCTTACAAAAGAAAAAGAATATAAAGTTATCATTCCAAATGAACTTTTTCATTGGACATGTATAAAAGACAACGGAGATGTATGTGAATCTAAGGATGAAAATCCACAGACATTTTTACCAGATCAGAATACACTCATATTTCAATACACGATTCCGATTCAAAAAGAAGATGCTTCCTTTTTTCTAAGCGAATGGACAGCAAGAATTTCGCAAGTTACGGTAAGAACGACAGATTTAGAGATCATTGATACATACAGAAAAAAAGGTACTTGGATTGCAGGAGCACCTTTAAAGGGATTAAAGGAAATGGATTTAATTGATTATTATTTATTTAAAGGTGTTGGAGATGCACCATCCTTGTATTGGGAGCCAACGTCCCTTCATAAAATTCAGAGAAATAATATTACTTATTATAGTGAACAATCGGTTAAGAAGAATCGTTTTCAATTTGATGAAATGGCAAACTTAAAAGGGTTTCCTAATTTATCTGTCGTTTTAACTGATCAGTCTGTTGAGAAAAGCGGCAATGGATTAATAATTACTTCTCCAGCCATTAAAGATGAAGATTTAAAGTGGAAGCTCGTTTACGATTACTATGAAACAAAATTTAAAGGTAATTCTGAGGAAGATAAATGGTTATTGGATGTCTTTACTTCTTATACAGTGAAACGAGAGTCTGGATTTGAGAAAAGCAGGGCCATTCTTGAAGAGTTAAATAAAATGTTGTCTGATGAAGAGTTGACTTATTTATTCAATCGTGTGAACAATGAAACAGCTGAGATAACTGCTGAAAAGCTAGATGATTTCATCTATGATTTAAAGGGGCGGAATACCCGATTTTTTACCAAAAATAAAAATGAATCAGTTGAATTTGTTCCATTTTATTATTATGACCCACGAAGTTTGATAATAAATGAAAAGGAACAGGAGGATGATATTGAAGCGATTTATAAAGAAAATAAAATTCTTTATCCATTTATAGATACGATAAAAGGATTGGGATTTGAGGTTACAATGCTTCCAGATCATGAGGCAATACTAGTAATTAAGGATAAAAACAGTTATCGTTTTTACTTGAATCGTAATATTTTTATTTATAATGAAGAAGATTATGGATTATTGGAAAATCCACTAACAAATTTAAATGGAAAATATTATATTAGTAAACAATGGCTGCAGCAGTTATTTAAAGTTTCGATTGATGAAGGTGAAGAGGCCATTACGATATCTATGTAAAAAAAGAAAACCCTGCAGAAATTTCTGCAGGGTCCTTCTATATCCTATACTAGGATAGAAGGCAAAGGGAGAGGAGAAACCGGAGGAAGAACTTATGGGGAAACGTAAGTCTTCTCCGCGGTTGGCAACAACATCCTCGAATAGATGCTGTTACTCACATTATTTCCATAATGAAAACGTATATACACGAGAATCAGATATTTTTCATATCGTTCAAATGTTTTCTATTTAAATCATTTGTGATAGGATAGGAAGGAAAAAATGATTAATGGAATGATGTGTGTGGTGATAAGATGCGTGTAATCTCAGGGACCCGTAAAGGGAAATTTTTAAAAGCTGTACCTGGCAGTTCAACTAGACCAACGACAGATAAAGTAAAAGAAGCAATTTTTAATATCATTGGTCCATACTTTGACGGTGGAGTAGGACTTGATCTATTCGCTGGAAGCGGTGGACTAGGAATAGAGGCTCTAAGCAGGGGTGCAGAGAAAGTTATTTTTGTGGATAGGGATGGGAAGGCGATTCAGACTATTCACGAGAATGTGAAAATTTGTGAACTCGATGATTCTGCTGAAATCTTTCGAAATGATGCTGAGAGGGCTCTTAAGGCTGTAATAAAAAGGGAACTTAGCTTCCAATTTATTTTTTTGGATCCACCCTACAAAAAACAACAGCTTTTAAAGCTTCTTGAGTGGATTGATAGAGAGCAGCTCCTAGTTCCAAATGGTACGATTATATGTGAGCATGGTTCAGATATTCATCTTCCAGAAACCGTTGGGAATTTAGGGGTTCGCAAACATGAAAAGTATGGAATCATTGCGATTACTATTTATGAATTAACTAAATGATAAGTTAAGCGACAGGATTATATATATGAGGGGGATTTTTATGGGGGCTATCGCTGTTTGCCCTGGAAGCTTTGATCCGATTACATATGGTCATTTGGATATTATTAAAAGAGGGGCTAAGGTTTTTGATCAACTTTATGTAGTTGTGTTAAATAACTCTGCTAAACATCCGCTTTTCTCCGTTAATGAAAGAATAGAATTAATAAAGGAAGTCACAAAAGATATTCCAAATGTCAAAGTTGATTCTTTTCAAGGGCTGCTTGTTGATTATGCAAAAAGCGTAAATGCGAGCGCAATCATCCGTGGGCTTCGAGCTGTGTCGGATTTTGAATATGAAATGCAGATCACATCGATGAACCGTGTATTAAATGATGAAATTGAAACATTCTTTATTATGACAAATAATCAGTATTCCTTTTTAAGCTCGAGTATCGTAAAGGAAGTTGCAAAGTATAATGGAAAAATATCAGAGCTTGTTCCTTATTCGGTCGAAATTGCTCTAAAAGAAAAATTTGAAGGAAAACGCTAACGAGCACATTATGTGCTCGTTCGTCATTGAAAAAGCTTTAAGAATGGATCCGAAATCTTTTTGCCAGAAGTAAGACATAAATAGCTAATGCAATAATAGTAATGATCGGTCCCGTTTCAACAATTAATGTGTACCATTTTTGCATCCAGGAGCCTTCTTCAAAGATACCGACTGGTATAGCATTTGATGGCTGCTCTTTATTGTAGAAACGTTCAAATAAGGGGTTCCACAGGATGGCTGCATAAAATGCTGCAAAAAAGCCGTGAAAGATTCGTGCGATAAAAAAAGGCTTGAAATCAATATCTGTTTGTGCGAGTATGCTTGCAACCTGTGCTTGAACACTAAAGCCGCTAAAAGCCAAGATAAAGCTTGTAATAACAGCCTGCTGCATGAATGTAGCTTGCTGAACCTGACTGGTCATTTGGCTTCCAAGGGTAATTTCAAATATTCCTGAAATAAAAGGAATGCTTAACTCAACTGGCAAATGAAGTGCAGATAATATATACTCTAAAGCTTTAGCTAGAAGGCCAGTTATACCGACGTGGAAAAGGAGTTTATTTAAAACTGAAAAAAGGATGATGAATCCTCCAATCATTAGTAATGTTTTTATTGAAGACATGACTGCATCTCCAAGAAGCTTGCCGATCGGCCGGTTATCATTAATTCTTGTTCGATGAAGTGCTGAAAAAGCTGCTCTTAAGGATGGCTTTCTTTTTTTCTCTTTTTTTGTTTCTTCCTGTTTCCTGCCGTAAAATCTCATAAGAAGGCCAACGGAGAAATTTCCAAGATAATGAGCGATTGCGAGAATAATACCGAGCTGAGCGTTATGAAAAAAACCAACAGATACTGCGCCAAAAATAAACAGCGGATTTGAACAGTTTGTAAAAGAAACGAGGCGTTCGGCTTCAATTTTTGTCAACTGGCCTTCTTGTCTAAGTCTTGCTGTTAATTTTGCTCCAGCGGGATAGCCGCTAGCCATGCCCATCGCCCATGCAAAGCCGCCAACTCCTGGAACTCTAAATAATGGCCTCATAAGTGGTTCCAGAAGAACGCCAATAAATTTCACAACCCCAAAACCAATAAGCATTTCGGATACAATGAAAAATGGCAAAAGCGAGGGGAATACAATTTCCCACCACATATTAAGCCCTCTTATGGAAGCATCTACAGACTCTTGAGGAAATGAGATGAGCGAAATTGCCATCAAAGTAACAGTTAATGCAAGGATGATTGTTTTTAATTTAGAACGAAACACATGCAGAGCCTCCCTCAAAAGGTGAACTTACAATGAAAATAGATTTTAAGATAAAATGCTACTATAATATAAACGAAATATAGAATTAGCCTGTCATACTTGTCCTCATATAAATCAATATACTCATAGAATGAAAAAAAAGACCATAAGATTGAACATGGTCATTGATTTGTATATATAAAGGGGGTATTCTTTTGTGTCGGCCGAAGATTGGCTTGGCTTTAGGCTCAGGTGGTGCGAGGGGATTTGCCCACTTGGGGGCAATTAAAGTACTTAAGGAAGAAGGAATCCCCATTGATTTAATTGCTGGCAGCAGTATGGGTGCGATGGTTGGCTGTTTTTATGGTGCTGGTTTGGATATTGATCGTTTATATAAATTATCGAAAGCCTTTAAAAGAAAATATTATCTGGACTTTACAATCCCTCGAATGGGGTTTATTGCAGGAACAAAGGTTAAAGAACTGATTCGTATTTTCACTCACGGAAAAATGCTTGAACAGCTGGATATTCCTGTTCAAGTGGTAGCCACAGATCTAATGACAGGTGAAAAGGTTATATTTGATAAAGGACCAATTGCCGATGCGGTACGAGCAAGTATCTCTATTCCAGGAATTTTCGTTCCGGAGAAATTAAATGGACGTCTATTAGTAGATGGAGCAGTGGTTGACAGGGTTCCTGTTTCCGTCGTGAAGGATATGGGTGCTGATATTGTCATTGCAATAGATGTATCCCAAGTGAAAACCAATACTGAAATCACATCGATATATGACGTCATTATGCAAAGTCTTGATATCATGCAGATGGAATTAGTCACTTATAGAGCAGTAGATTCTGATATAATGATTCGTCCGAGTGTTGAAATGTATAGTTCAAGAGCTTTTACAAATATTGATGAAATTATCCTTATTGGGGAACAAGAAACAAGGAAGCAAATAAGTTCAATAAAAAAAATAATTAAAGAGTGGAAGGGGCTTAAAGACGTAAATGAGAAATAAATACTTTATACGTTCCTTTATTATCGCAGCAATTATTGTCCTAATAAGTTCATTTTATTACCTTCCCTTCTACGTTTCAAAGCCTGGAATGGCCAAGGAGCTTGAGCCGATTATTGAAGTCGAGAATGGGTTTGATGAACAAGGAAGTTTTATGTTAACTACTGTAAGGATGGGAAGAGCAAACATTTATTCATACGCAATTGCAAAGCTTAGTAAGTATCAGGAAATCTTCCCGATAAAGGCTATTCGAAATGAAAATGAGACAGATAAAGAATATAATGTACGTCAGCTTCATTTAATGGCGACATCGAAATTAGCAGCAATTGAGACTGCATATAAGAAAGCAGGTATTCCTATTGATTATGACTATAATGGTGTTTTTGTACTAAATGTGATGCCGGGGATGCCTGCAGAAGGAAAACTAGAAGCAGGTGATCGGATTTTTAAAGTTGACGGGAATGAGTTCGAGTCTTCAGAGCAGTTTATACAATATGTATCAGGGAAAAGTGTGGGGGATGAAGTAACTTTTGCAATTGACCGGTATGAAGAGATCCAAGAGGTAAAACTCCCTTTAGAGCGATTGAAAGAGACAGGGAAAGTAGGAGTGGGCATTTCACTAGTCGATGATAAGGACATCGTCGTTGATCCAACGGTAACAATTAATAGCGAGGATATCGGCGGACCTTCAGCTGGTTTCATGTTTTCATTGGAAATCTATAATCAATTAACAGAAGAGGATTTAACGAGAGGATATCCAATAGCAGGTACTGGTACGATTGATTTGAATGGTAATATTGGCCCAATAGGAGGAATTGAACAAAAAATTATCGCGGCAGATAAAGCGGGTGCTGAAATCTTTTTTGCGCCGAATGAAAAAGGTGCTTCCGACTCCAACTATAGAGCAGCTGTAAAAACAGCAAAAGATATAAAAACTAAAATGAAAATTATTCCTGTGGATACCTTTGATGAGGCAATATCATATCTTAAGAATTTAAAAGCAAAATAGCGGCATGATGTCCGCTATTTTGCAACTATGATTGGCGGCTGCTTGAATTCTGTTTCAAGCAGTTTTTTTTGACTGGAGCCAGATGCACCCATAGCGTAAATTCTAGACGCCTTAATATCCAGTAAAAGCTGTCTGTTCTTAGCAGCAGAAACTTTGGAGATCATTGGAAGAGCAAAGTCTGTTTTATATTTATTTAAATATTCTCTCCCAGTAGTTGTCATACCTAAGAGCCTTAGGTATGAGGCTTTATCTTCCTTCATAAGCATTTCTTTTTTAGTTGTATTCGTAAGGATATGGACACAAGTCCGTTGCAGTCTTGTCCACGTATACCGTTTTGTTTTAAGCTTTTCCATAAATTGAAGGAAGCTTTCAGATTCCAGTGCGGAGGATAGGATTCGATTCTCTAGTCCTTCTTCTACTTCATAGATATTTTTTAGCTGTTCAGGTGTCATTTGGATAAGACGAAACTTTAAATAGGGCCAGTAAAGCTCCCAGTCATGGAAAAGCCCGTATTGCTCCTTATATTCAAGGAGCCCTCCATATGTTGTCTCAGGTACGTATTGACGTATTGACTGGAGTTGTCCATCTACTGAGAAAAGAGCCTTCCTGATGCTTGTGGCACTTGCAATCGTTTCAGATGCAAAGTGTGGATCATGGTAATTTGCATTTTTTCTTGTAACAGTGAAAATTTTTATAGATGCTTGCATTGCATTCGCTGCTTTTATGTATTGGTAGCCTAAGATATTATTAGGCTTTGACAAATCAATTAAATCATTGGCCGGAGAAAGTGTATGATAGGCTAATGATGTCGCTTTCGGGTAGCTGTTTCCTTTTTCTAAAAAATATTTTACTTGCTGTTGGTAAGTCTCATTATGTTGCTTCAAAAATGTTTCAGTTTTATTAAAGCTATCCATACTGCCTGATTCGCTTCCGAAACAAAGGGACTGGCATCCTGCAGCTTCAAGAATGGAAACAGCACCGCTTGCAAATGTATTTGCCTGCTGGGTAGCAAACACATAAGGAAGTTCAAATACAATATCAACGCCAGCATTCAAAGCCATTTCAGTCCTTTTCCATTTCGATACAATTGCAGGCTCTCCTCGCTGAAGAAAGTTCCCGCTCATAACAGCGATAACAACATCAGCGTTTGCTGTTTTTCTTGCCTCTTCAATATGAAAGGCATGTCCATTATGAAATGGATTATATTCCACAATTACACCAACAGCATTCATATTAATTTCTCCTTTCCATTTCGTTTAAAAGTGGGAAATCATGAGAAAACTAAGCAAATAAGCTAAAAATAGGTTATAATTAGCTGATAATGCTCACATTATACTGTAAAGAAAAAATATTGACAAATAATTATATGACAGCTATAATTACCTTTGTTGCCTTGGGGTGATTCGTATGAAATGGACTTTAAGTCAGTTACAAAAACATCGAAGCAAGGATTTTCCGTTTGATGAAATTGTCAATGTAGATGAGATCAAAACCATTGATCCAACGATCAGGGATGCTTCATCAATGCATATAACGGGTCGAGCAGATATTGACTCTGCTAAGGTGACTTTTCATTTAAAAATTAACGGTCACTTAATACTTCCTTGTTCTCGTACTTTAGTTGACGTAAAATTCCCAATTAATGTGGAAACAACAGAAACTTTCCTCTTAAAGGATCTGGACTATGAAACCGAAGAGGAGGTTCATCGGGTAAAGGGGGAAGTGATTGACCTAATGCCGGTCATTCATGAGATCTTAATACTTGAGGTTCCCATGCAAGTGTTCTGCACCGATAGCAGTGAAGAAGGAGCTCCACAATCCGGAAAGGATTGGGAGGTTATTCAAGAGCGAGACAAAGAGGAAAGAATTGATCCTCGTCTTGCGGGACTTGCTCAATTTTTTGATCAAAATGATCCTTCTTCTGACTCATAAGAGCGGAAGAAAACAAGTAACTATTTGAAGAATCCAGCATGATCTGGCCTTCATAACTTTTTAAGGAGGTGGGAAGAATGGCTGTACCTTTTAGAAGAACTTCTAAAACTGCAAAGAGAAAACGTCGTACCCATTTTAAATTACAGGTACCTGGTATGGTATCATGCCCAAACTGTGGTGAAATGAAACTTGCTCACCGCGTATGTAAAGCTTGCGGAACATACAAAGGAAAAGAAGTTGTTAATAACTAATTTCCAACTGACATAAAAAGCACAAGAACATAATGTTCTTGTGCTTTTGTCGTTTTGTTATTATATACATAAAATCAGGTAAGGGAGATTTTCATGAAACCATATGTGTTAGAAGTACATGAGAACGGATTGGCAGTCTTTACAGTTAATAGACCTGAGAAGAGAAATGCCATAAATTATGAAGTAATGGATGGGCTAGGAGAAGCACTGAAAGTGGCAGTGGAAGATCGAATTAAAGCGTTAGTTATAACTGGTGCAGGTGACAGGGCATTTTGTTCAGGAGGAGATTTATCTTCCTTTCACCAATTAAAAACCGAAGATGAGGCATTTGAGATGTTAGACCGAATGTCTGAGCTACTAGTTCGACTGTTTTTCTTACCAAAACCAACTGTCGCACTGCTGAATGGTATTGCTGTTGGAGGAGGCTGTGAACTTGCTTCTGCTTGTGACTTTCGGATTGCAAGGAAGGATGTCAAGGCTGGCTTTATTCAAGGGACACTCGCAATCACTACAGGCTGGGGCGGCGGAACCTTCCTTTCTGAAAGGCTGTCTCCTGCAAATGCAATGAAAATGCTAATGGAGGCTCGTTTGTATAGTAGTGATGAATTAAAAGAAATGGGCTTTTTCCAATCGTTATATACTGGTGATCCACTAGAAAGCTGCCAATCCTTTTTAAATAAAATGCTAGTACTAGAAGGGGATGTATTAAAATCTTATAAAAGGATGTTTATAAGAAAATGGACAGAAACAAGAGTGGAGGAAAGAGTGAAGCAGGAGGTCAGAAATTGTGCGATATTGTGGGAAGGGGAAGCTCATCATAAGCAAGTAGATAAATTTTTGAAAAAGTAAAAACAAAGATAATTGTGAAGTTTCAAACAGGATATCATTCTATCTTTTCTAGCATAAGCATATTATTAATAAAAAACACTAGGAGGATGAACTGATGTCATCAACTCGACAAGATGCATGGACTCATGATGAAGATTTGCTGCTTGCAGAAATTGTGCTCCGCCATATAAGAGAAGGAGGAACACAGCTGCAAGCATTTGAAAAAGTTGGCAAAGAACTAACAAGGACAGCTGCTGCATGCGGCTTTAGATGGAACTCATATGTTAGAAAACAATATAAATCTGGAATTGAACTTGCAAAAAGACAAAGAAAAGAAAGAAAACAAAATAATCAGACCTTAGAGGATAAACAGCAAGATACAGACCAGATTCTTGAAGCAGAGGTTGTCGCCTCTCAGGAAGAGAAGAAGGTGTGGGATTTTGAGGAATTAGTTACTTACTTAAAAGATTTATATGAAAAGGCTGAACAGTCAAGCTTGCAGGATGAAAATATTAAAACGAATGAAGAACGGATTCAAAACCTTGAAAAGCAATTGTATTACCTTGCTTCGGAAAATGAAAAATTACTAAAAGACTTAAACTCTATTCAAGCGGATTACAAAGCATTAATAAATATAATGGAAAGAGCGAGAAAGCTTGTTGAATTAAAAAATGAAGATCATGAGCAAAAAGTATAAAGGATAACTAAGAATGGTTTATAAATGAGAAAAGCGGACATATACATTGTCCGCTTTAATATTGACGCAAAGGTCTATCTAATGTAATTGCTCCTTAACGCCATCAGGGTACCAAACAAGTGGGTTTTCTCCGCGATCTCTTTCCATTTCATAAGCAACAGACGAGAAGCCCATTTTATCCCAAAAGTCTTTAGATTTGACTCTTGGATTTGTTTTAATAGGAAGCCCAAAGCTTTTTGCATATTCCACAAGTGCTTTCCCATACCCTTTATTTTGATAATCAGCAATCACCTCGAGCTTCCATAGCTCTAAATAATCTTGAGCAGGATCAAAGTAGCGGTCGAATTTTTTCTCTACTTGATAAAGGCTCATCCTAGCAACAAGTTTGTCCCCGAAATAAATCCCATAGAAAGGAGAAACGCTATCATCTTCAATAATGTTAGCTTCAAGGTCCTCAAACATTGAAAGTTCTTGTAAACCGTATTCTCTAAATTTCTTAAATTCTTCAAGAGTTTTGTAATTTACTTTTAATTTTTCAACCTTATACATCTTCGCTTTCCTCTCCTTCTTTGCAGCAATTGATGAATAAATTAATTATTTCTATTTAAGTTAAAATTTCGATGAAAATGTATCTTTCTATAATTCTTATTATATAACAAAGAAATAAAAAATTCTGCCCTTATATAGCTAGTTCCAATTAAAGTCTATAAAAAAATCGGAAGCGTTTTCAAAATTAGCAGGAAAAAGAGAAAAGATTGTAGAAATATATTGTATTATAGGAAGATTAAGAAAATAGTGATTAAAATGGGAATCTTTCTATGCTAAAAGTGTATATCACTTTTAAATGTAACATCAAAGATAGAAGGGGGATCTTGGGTGAAGAAAATACTAATTGCAAACAGGGGAGAAATCGCCTTACGGATTATGAATACTTGCCATCAAATGGGAATCGAAACAGTTGCAGTTTATTCTGATGCTGATTCAGATATGCCATTTGTCAAAGAGGCAACATATGCGTTTAATATTGGTGAACCTGCTGTAAATAAATCCTATTTACGATCTGAGATTATCCTTGAGCTTGCCAAGAATGAAGATGTCGATGGGATTCATCCTGGCTATGGCTTTCTTTCAGAAAATGCAGATTTTGCAAGGTCTGTCATGGAAGCGGGTATCATCTTTATTGGACCAGATCCAGATACCATAGATTTAATGGGAGATAAAATTGTTTCAAGAAAGACAATGTTGGATGCAGGTGTGGCAGTCGTACCAGGCAGTGAGGAAGGAACTTCAACACTTGAAGAAGCCGTAAGACTTGCAGAATCAATGGGTTACCCTGTCATGCTGAAAGCTAGTGGCGGAGGCGGCGGGATTGGAATGGTGCGCTGTGAAAATGAGCAAGCGCTCGCTAAGTCGTTTGGTTCAACAAAGGCTCGTGCAAAAGCATATTTCGGCTCTGAAGAGGTATTTGTAGAAAAGTATATAAATAATGCAAGACATGTGGAAGTTCAAGTATTTGGTGACAATTACGGAAATATTGTTCATTTATTTGAAAGAGATTGTTCCATTCAGAGAAGGCATCAAAAGGTTGTGGAAGAATCGCCTTCTCCATTTTTATCAGATTCAGCCAAGCAAAAAATGTATGATACGGCTATTAAAGCTGCCACAGCAGTAAATTATAGAAATGCTGGCACCATTGAGTTTATTGTTGATGAACAAGAGAATTTTTATTTTCTTGAGATGAACACAAGATTGCAGGTAGAGCATCCTGTAACAGAAGGGGTAACTGGCCTAGATCTGGTGAAATGGCAAATTCTTGTCGCACGAGGAGAGAAGCTTCCGCTTGCACAAACGGATATACAGCAAAAAGGGCATGCAATTGAGTTTCGTTTATATGCAGAAGATCCAAAAAGCTTCCTCCCATCACCAGGTATTATGGAAGAGTTTACATGGAAGGAATTTCAAGGAATACGAGTAGATGCGGGCTATGCATCAAGATCAACGGTTACTCCTTATTATGATCCAATGATTGCTAAATGTATTATTTATGGGGATACAAGAAAAGAGTCTCTTGAAAGAGCAGAGCAATTTTTCAAGGGTTTAACTATTAAAGGGATTAAAACAAACGCTCCATTATTTAAGGGAATTCTAAAAGATCCAGATTTCATCAATGGTAATTATTCCACAAGCTTTTTAACAAATAAAACATTAATTACAGAATAGGAGAAATAGATTATGAAAGAAATTACATCATCAATGGCTGGAACGGTTTTAAATATTATGGTTGGAGGCGGGGACGAGATCACTTCTGGTCAAGAGGTATTAATGATTGAATCTATGAAAATGGAAATTCCTATCGAGAGCCAAATAGAGGGGAAAGTATCTGAAGTGAAAGTGAATATTGGCGATTTTGTGAATGAAGGAGATGTGTTACTCGTTCTGGAGTAAAAATGATGATGATTAACTTATAAGGCAAGGAGGAGGATTGAAATGACGACAGTAAATACTTTGGTAGAAAAACTTAAGGGAAAAAACCGTGAAATTGAAGCGGGTGGGCATGCGAAGTATCATGAAAAATTGCAGGAACAAAATAAATTATTTGTTAGAAAACGGCTAGAACTCCTTTTTGATAATGGGATCTATGAAGAAGATGGGAAATTTGCGAATTGTGCTGAAAAGGATTTGCCAGCAGATGGAGTCGTTACAGCAATTGGCAAGATATACGGGCAAACTGTTTGTGTTATGGCGAATGATTCTACGGTGAAAGCAGGCTCATGGGGAGCACGAACGGTGGAGAAGATCATTCGTATTCAAGAAACAGCAGAAAAATTAAAGGTGCCCCTCCTTTATTTAGTTGATTCTGCTGGTGCAAGAATTACTGACCAACTGGAGATGTTTCCGAATCGACGCGGAGCAGGTCGTATTTTCTATAATCAGGTGAAGCTTTCAGGTATGATTCCGCAAATTTGCTTATTATTCGGTCCTTCTGCTGCTGGAGGAGCGTATATTCCGGCTTTTTGTGATATTGTGATTATGGTTGATAAAAATGCATCTATGTACCTTGGTTCACCAAGGATGGCAGAGAAAGTAATTGGTGAGAAAGTTACCCTTGAAGAAATGGGTGGAGCAAGAATGCATTGCTCTGTAAGCGGGTGTGGCGATATTCTAGCAGCGAATGAAGAAGAAGCGATTAAACTTGCGAAAACCTATCTTACATATTTTCCTGCGAATTTTAAAGAGATGCCTAAGAAAAATGATCCAATAGAACCAAAACAAGGGCGTGATTTAGAGGAAATCATTCCTAAAAATCAGAATGCTCCATTTGATATGTATGAGTGTATCGATGCATTAATAGATGAAGACAGTTTTTTTGAGATAAAGAAACTTTTTGCTGCTGAAATCATTACAGGTCTTGCGCGAATAGGCGGACGAACAGTAGGGATTATTGCTAATCAGCCTCGTGTAAAAGGCGGAGTTCTCTTTGTTGACTCTGCTGATAAAGCGGCGAAATTTATTCAGCTATGTGATGCATTCCATATTCCATTGCTATTTCTTGCTGATGTGCCAGGTTTTATGATCGGTACAAAAGTTGAAAAGGCTGGAATTATCCGTCATGGAGCAAAGCTAATCGCAGCAATGAGTTCTGCAACTGTTCCGAAAATATCAGTAATCGTTAGAAAAGCATATGGAGCAGGATTATATGCTATGGCAGGCCCTGCATTCGAACCAGATTGTTGTATTGCTTTGCCTACGGCACAAATTGCTGTAATGGGTCCTGAAGCGGCAGTAAATGCAGTTTATTCAAATAAAATCGAGAAAATAGAGGATCCGAAAGAAAAAATAACTTATATTCAAGAAAAACAGCGAGAATACAGTGAGCATATTGATATTTATAAACTAGCTTCTGAATTAATCGTTGATGATATTGTCTCTCCGTTTGATTTAAGAAATGTACTTATACAAAGATTCAATTTATATGAAACGAAGGAATTAACATTTAGTGTGCGTAAACATCCAGTGTATCCGGTATAATCCTTCTTGACTCCTTCCTCTTTCGATAGGAAGGAGTCTTTTTACTTTCATTAAAGGCTTTCTTTAACTTTCTTCCCATCATTTTTTAGTTTTCTGTTAAAATATGACTAAATACTTAATAAATATGAGGTAATTATGAAAATAGGGATTATTGGTGGAGGTTCTATTGGCCTGTTGCTTGCTCATTATTTAACGGAGCATCATGAAGTTCGCGTTTATGTCCGCTCAAAAAAGCAGATGGATAAAATGGCAGCAGAAGGTCTATTTTTTGAAAAGAAAAAAAAACTGATCAATGAAACGATTAATGTTTCATTGTTTTCAAGCTGGAGTGCTGAAGAAGAGCTAATAATTGTAGCGGTTAAGCAGTACCAACTCCCTTCAGTACTCGAAAAATTTAGAGAATCAAATAGATTGAAGAACTGTACATTGTTGTTTCTCCAAAATGGGATGGGACATTTGAAACTGCTGAATGAGCTAAATGCAAAAACAATTGCCGTTGGTACAACAGAGCATGGCGCAAATAAAATAAAAGACAATCATGTCATACATACAGGAGATGGCCTAATTAATTTATCGGTTTATCGAGGGAATAACGTATCTGAACTAGCAGAATTATTAGCAATGCCTATTCGGAACTTTCCATTTAAATTTCAAGAAGACTGGAACGAAATGCTGCTTCAAAAGCTGATTGTCAATGCAGTAATTAATCCTTTGACAGCTGTGTTAAATGTGAAAAATGGAATGCTCCTTAAAAATACTCATTTTAATTATTTATTCAAAGAATATTTTAAGGAACTGAGTACAATTTTGAATATTAGTAATAAGGAAAAAACCTTTCGTCATTTAGAAGATATTTGCAGAAAAACATCTGAAAACCGTTCATCTATGCTAAAGGATCTGGATGAACATCGTCCGACAGAGATTGATGCGATTCTCGGCTTTGTTCTTGAAATGGCAAAGGAAAAGCAGTTGGATGCTCCGTTTTCAGAAAACTACTACCATCTGATAAAGGGAAAGGAGTATGAAGGGGGGAAGAATTAGAATGGGGTCTATTTTTTCATCAATTATTGCTACCTTTGTAACAATTCCGCTATTAGGATATTTGCTAATCTTTATTATTTGTAAACAAATTACAAAAAAACATCGTCGCTCTGTACATATTGCATTAGATATCACAACATTATTATTTGTTTTTTCTGTTCATCATTTAATTTTAACGATATGGGAGCATAATTATTTTTGGATTATTATTTTATTTATGCTGATCATCGCCATTGTTTTTGTCCTTATTTTTTGGAAAGTCAAGAAGGAAATTGATTTCTCGCGTGTTTTCCGAGGCTATTGGCGATTTAATTTTCTTATATTTTTTATGGCATATATCGTTCTAACGATCATCGGACTTGTGCAAAGTGTGAATACATTTGTTGCTATGCAATAATATTTCTATTTTTTAGAAGCAGTGACTAGAGTACTTTACTTTAAAATCGTGCAAGACAAACTTTTTTCTTTTCATTACGGACAATGATATACTCTTATGGTAATAATGAGATATGAAAAACCTCCATTTGATTTAAGAGAGAATGGAATGAAAACTAATGATAAGAAAGGAAGTTCAAAAATGGAGATTCTAAATCTCTCATTACCGGCTACGAACCGGTTTGCAACTGAATATCTGGAACAGACACCAGAAATTCAGCGCTATTTTCATTATCGATTTAATGATCATTTAGAATATGAAAAAAGATTAACCGAAATACAGCAGCGTTCGTATATGAGGAATGAGCTTGCAGCACATATTGAAGAATACATGGATCAATTTCCTACATCGGAGAAGGTTAAAGTATCAATTGAGAAATTAAAGGAAGAAAATAGCACGGTTATTATTGGTGGTCAGCAGGCTGGGATATTAACTGGCCCTTTATATACGATACATAAAATTATTTCGATCATTGCTCTCGCTAAGCAGAAAGAAAGAGAATTAAATGTTCCGGTTGTCCCTGTGTTTTGGATAGCTGGTGAGGATCATGATTATCAAGAAGTGAACCATGTATTTGTTGAAAGAAACAACAAAATAGAAAAAAAGATTTATCCAGAAAAAGTGCTTGATAAAAGGATGGTTTCAGCTATTGATTTGAACCATGATCTTTGTTATCAATGGGTTGAAGGGATCATCAAATCATTTGGTGAAACTGCCTATACAAAGGACTTACTCCTTGTTTTTGAAAAGGCTATTCATGAATCAAAAACCTTTGTAGATTTTTTTGCATGGATTGTTATGCATCTATTTAAAGATTCCGGGTTATTGATCATTGACTCAGGTGATGAGAATATCCGCAAACTAGAAAAAGAATTCTTTATTAAGCAAATAAAAAATTGTAAGGAAATCACAAAAGAAGTAAAGGCACAGCAAAAGGTGCTTAAATCGAATGGATTCGAACATACGATTGACATAAGCGATCAAGCAGCAAATCTTTTTTATTATGATCGAGAAAATCATGAAAGGATATTGCTTGATTATGATGATGAAAACAACCTATTTATCGGCAGAGATGGCCAAATTCAATTGACAATTGAGCAGATGCTGGAATTAGCCGGTGAATTTCCGGAAAATCTCAGCAATAATGTTGTTACGAGACCATTAATGCAAGAGTGGATTTTTCCGACACTTTCCTTCATTGCTGGACCTGGTGAGATAGCCTACTGGGCAGAACTTAAACAGGCATTCGAATGGTTTGAGTTGAAAATGCCCCCGATTGTGCCGCGTCTAAACATCACACTATTGGATCGCTCAGTTGAAACAGATATGGATGAACTTGGATTGGATTTACGTGAAACATTAATAGTAGGTACGGAAAAGAAAAAAAGAGATTTCCTTCAAACTTTAAAAGATGAAAATCTTGATAAGCTATTTGAGAAAATGAAACAAGATTTGCTTCTTAATTATGGAAAGCTAGAGGCTTATGTAACAACGGAAAATAAAGGGCTGCTTCCATTACTTAATAAGAATCAAGGAAAAGTATTTGATCAAATCGTGTTTATGGAGAATAAATTGGAGCAGTCTGTACAAAAGAAATACGAAGTCGTTATTAATAAATTTGAGAGGGTAGAAAATGCCTTGTGGCCAGCAGGATCACCACAGGAGAGAACGCTAAACAGTTTTTTCTTTATTAATCAGCATGGACCCACTCTTATTAGCGACCTTCTTAATTGCAGTTTTATTTTTGATGGGACACATAAAATCATTCGGATTTAACTAAAAGATGGATCTTTTCTATAAACATAAAATAATAAATATCAACAAAAAAAGACTGCATCTCTTAATTGGTGCAGTCTTTTTTTGTTGAAGAGAAGAAGTGGAACAAACTACGTGCATTCTTTTGTAGGGAAAAGACGAACGGAAATATGGTGAAATTCTAAGATTTGAAAAGGGGATTTCAACTTTTAATAGAATATAAAAAATATGTGGAGGAAAGTGGGGGAATGTGGTACGCTTGAGTAAGAAAGTGGGGTTAGTGGGCATGTTCATGGGTGAATATCATCATAACGTTGATAGCAAAGGCCGTTTAATCGTGCCTGCCAAATTCCGTGACAATCTAGGAGAAGCCTTTATTTTGACTCGTGGCCTAGATCAATGCTTATTTGGCTACCCGAAAGATGAATGGACATTGTTAGAGGAAAAGCTTAAAGGATTGCCGCTAACGAAAAAGGATGCCAGAGCCTTCACTCGTTTTTTCTTTTCAGGTGCTACTGAATGTGAAATTGATAAACAAGGAAGAATAAATATTGCTTCCCCGCTCCAGCAATATGCAAAAATTGAGAAAGAATGTGTCGTATTAGGTGTTTCGAATCGTATTGAAATTTGGAGCAAGGGAATTTGGGAAGATTATTTCTCCGATTCAGAGGAATCTTTTTCCGAGATTGCAGAGAATATGATTGGGTTTGATATTTAATGGCCGAAAAGCCTCCAGAAAGGTGGACAACTATGTTTGAACATACAACAGTGTTATTAGAGGAAACGGTCGATGGTCTGAACATTCATCCTGACGGAACCTATGTGGATTGTACGCTAGGAGGAGCAGGGCATAGTGAATTGATTTTGTCTAAACTCTCAGATAAAGGCAAACTTTATGCTTTTGATCAGGATGATACAGCAATCGCGCATGCAAAAGAAAAGCTAGCTAAATATGGAGATCGAATAACAATTATTAAAAGTAATTTTCAGTATCTTCAAGAAGAGTTAGAACATCTAGGAGTTAAGCAGGTTGACGGAGTTTTATATGATTTAGGTGTCTCATCTCCGCAATTAGATACCCCTGAGCGAGGATTCAGTTATCATCATGATGCTCCTCTGGATATGAGGATGGATACGGAAGCAAAGTTTTCAGCCTTTGATGTTGTTAATCATTGGAGTTATTCAGATTTAGTGAAAATCTTCTTTAAATACGGAGAAGAAAAATTTTCGAAGCAAATTGCCAGGAAAATTGAGGCGGCAAGGGAAACAGCTCCGATTGAAACAACTGGTGAGCTTGTTGAACTTATAAAAGAAGCCATCCCAGCCCCTGCAAGAAGAAAGGGCGGACATCCGGCAAAGCGGGTTTTTCAGGCGATTCGAATTGCTGTTAATGATGAATTGGGAGTTTTTGAAAAGTCATTAGAGCAAGCAATTGACATACTTAAATCTAGTGGAAGAATTAGCGTAATTACCTTCCATTCGCTAGAGGATAGAATTTGTAAAGCTGCATTTAAAAAAGCAAGCGAGACACCTAATCTGCCACCAGGGCTGCCGGTTATTCCGGAAGAGTATAAGCCCATTTTAAAATTAATTACAAGAAAACCGACTCTTCCATCTGAAGAGGAGCTTCTGCATAATAATCGTGCAAGATCTGCAAAGCTGCGTGTCGCTGAGAAGCTATGAGATTTTTGAAAAACAAATTGAAACAGGAGGGAATTTATGGGTAACTTAGCGCGAAAGCTCCAACAAGAGCAACATCATGAGCAGCAGAAACAAATGGTAAAGGCACCAAAAAAAGTAAAGGTAAGAAGTCCATGGCTTTCTCCTGGCGAAAAGATTTTGGGAATTATTTTTACGGGGATTGTTTGTTTTGGAGCAGTTCACATCGTTTCTAATCAAGCGGATATATACGGAGTGAACAAAAATATCCAGGATACAAAAAAGATGATTCAAGAGCAGCAAAAAGTGAATGGTGATCTAGAAATGCAAGTCGGCGAGCTAAGTACATACGAACGTATTTGGTCAAAAGCAAAAGAATTAGGTCTTAAATTAAATGAAAATAATGTTAAGGTTGTGCAAGATTAATGATTAAAAAACAGCCGAATATTAATTTTGGAGCAGCGATATTATTTGTAATATTTGGTCTGCTCTTTTTTGTCTTACTGTATCGCTTTATTTCTATCCAGGTAACTGGGGAGGCCGGTGGAGAAACACTTGCGGTAAAAGCTCAGCAAAAGTATGAAAAGGAAAGAACAATTGAAGCGAAGCGTGGAACCATTTATGATCGAAATGGAGAAGTCATTGCAACCGATACAAACTCATATAAATTGATTGCGATTTTAGACAAGAGCATGACAACGAATAAAAAAAATCCAAAGCATGTAGTCAATCCGGATAAAACGGCAAGAGAGCTTGCAAAAGTAATTGATATGGAAGAGTCGGAGATTTATAGACTCTTAACGAAATTAAATGATGATGGTGAGCAGCCTTTCCAAGTAGAGTTTGGAAAAGCAGGAAGAGACTTATCCAATCAAAAGAAACGGGAAATTGAAGAGTTAAAACTACCGGGCATCACTTTTATTAAGGATACGAAACGATTCTATCCAAATGGAGTTTTTGCGTCCCATTTAGTCGGATATGTGGAGAAGAAGGAAAACGAAGATAATAAAACAGAAACAGTCGGCATGTTAGGACTTGAACAAAGCCTAAACGATGTCCTGACGGGGAAAAATGGAAAAGTTAATTATGAAAGTGATATTTGGGGATATTTATTAGCGGACAGCAAGGAAAAAGTAACACCTGCTGTTGATGGAAAGGAAATTTATTTAACACTCGATAAGAAAATCCAAACATTCCTTGAGGATTCAATGAGCAAAGTGAATGAAAAATACAAGCCTAAAAAGATGATTGCCATTGTTGCAGACCCGAAAACAGGGGAAATTCTTGCGATGTCACAAAGACCTTCTTTTCATCCGAAGACAAAGGAAGGAATTTCTGAGACATGGCATAACGAAGCAGTAGAGAACTCCTTTGAACCCGGCTCAACAATGAAAATTTTCACATTAGCTGCGGCAATTGAAGAAGGAGTCTTTAATCCGAATGATTTATATAAATCAGGCCGATATGCTGTAGATCCAAAATCGAGACCTGTCGGTGACCATAATAGAGGACAAGGTTGGGGAACAATATCGTACTATGAAGGTGTTCTTCGTTCATCAAACGTTGCCTTTGCAAAAATTGTAAAAGAAAAGCTAGGATATGAGAAGTTCAGAGAATATCTATCGAAATTTAAATTGGATCAACCTACTGGCATTGAATTGCCAAATGAGGCTGCAGGGAAAATTCAATATGAATGGCCACGGGATAAAGCAACAACAGGCTTCGGCCAAGCATCAACAATCACTCCAATTCAGCAGGTTCAAGCGGCAACAGCTGTCGCAAATGGTGGAAAGATGATGAAGCCCCATATCATTAGTAAAATTGTTGATCCAAATAAGAAAGATTCAGTAGAAAAAACAGAACCAGAAGTAGCGGGCAATCCAATTTCTGCTAAAACCGCAGATGAAGTAAGGAAAATATTGGAGGATGTTGTGTCCTCTCCAAAAGGGACTGGCTATAAACTATTTAATATTGAGGGCTATGAAGTTGCTGGAAAAACAGGTACAGCACAAATTCCGAAACCAGGAGGAGGATATTTAACTGGACGTCAAAATCTTTTCTTTTCTTTTTTAGGAATGGCTCCGACCGATGATCCAAAATTAATCGTGTATGTAGCAGTCGAGCAGCCGCAAATCGATATTCATACGAGTGGTGCTCAGCCAGTCGCAGATATATTTAAACCAGTTATGAAGAGCAGTCTCCAATATTTAAATATCGAGCCTAAAGAACAGGCGAAAGTTCAATACGAAATAATTCCAAGTGTGATTGGGGCATCTACTGAGGAAGCGAAAAATATACTTAGTAAGAAAGGTGTAAACCCAATTATAATGGGCAAGGGGAAAAAAGTTATCGATCAACTTCCTGCAAAAGATACGAAACTGATGGCAGGGGAGAATGTCGTTCTATTAACAGATAATGAGCAAACAATCCCTGATATGACAGGCTGGTCATTAAGGGACGTCATGAAGGTTGCTAAATTAGGCAATTTAGAGTTGAATTCAGTTGGCAATGGCTATGTTGTCAAGCAAAATCTAAAACCAGGATCAACATTTAAAGAAGGAGATTATTTAATTGTTGAATTGGAGCTTCCGAGTAAGAAATACATGAAGACAAAAGAAGAAGAAGTTGCCGGAGATGAAGCTGTTTCCGAAGAAGAAAGCGTTGAAGTTCAAGATTAAATATTCTATTCAAAAAGGTACAAGCATATATTGGAACGAGCCATAATCTAAGGAGGTTCGTTCTTGCATGCGTGTTTCCAATGTAACAGTAAGAAAACGGTTGATGATCGCATTAGTAGTTGGAATCCTTGTCTTCTTTATTATTGATTTACGTCTTGGGTATGTACAGTTTTTTCTAAGCACGACTCTAACTGATGGAGCGAAGGAGTTATGGAGCAGGAATATTCCTTTTGAGCCGGAAAGAGGAGAAATAGTGGATCGAAACGGGGTGCCTCTTGCAACAAATGTGAGTGCACCAACGATATATGTTGTACCAAGACAAGTAAAGGACTCAAAAGTTACAGCGGAGAAATTAGCATCCGTTCTAAATGCTTCTAAAGAAAAAATTCAAGCTGACATTAC
Source organism: Cytobacillus solani (assembly GCF_001420595.1). Taxonomy (GTDB): domain Bacteria; phylum Bacillota; class Bacilli; order Bacillales; family Cytobacillaceae; genus Cytobacillus; species Cytobacillus solani. Next base: position 1,761,788 of record NZ_LJIX01000006.1, read on the forward strand.
AAAGAGTGAAATGTACGTAAGGATATCTGGCGGAAGAAAAATCTCTCATGAGAAAGCAAAGGAAATCAGGGCATTAAATCTTGAAGGAGTCTATATTGGCGAAGATTCTAAACGCCATTATCCTTTCGGGGACTATTTATCACATGTGCTTGGCTTTGCGGGAATTGATAATCAAGGACTAATGGGACTAGAGCTATACTATGATAAAGAATTAAAGGGGAAAAAGGGATCTGTCCAGTTTTATGCGAATGCAAAGGGCGAGCGGATGAATGATATGGCGGATGATTATCAGCCGCCCGTCGATGGTTTAGATTTAAGACTTACAATAGATTCGAAGGTTCAGACCATTATGGAACGAGAATTAGATATTGCTGAAGCGACGTATAATCCAGATGGTATTATCGCTATCGCAATGAATCCTAACAACGGGGAAATTTTAGGGATGGCGAGCAGACCAGGTTTTGATCCTGCAAATTTCCGAAATGTTTCCTCAGATATTTTTAATCGGAATCTGCCAATTTGGAGTACGTATGAACCAGGGTCGACCTTCAAAATTATCACTTTAGCTGCCGCTTTGGAGGAAGGGAAGGTTGACTTAGATAAAGATCATTTTCATGATCCTGGCTATGTAAAAGTCGGTGGGGCACGCTTAAGATGCTGGAAGAAAGGCGGACACGGAAGTCAGTCATTTCTAGAAGTTGTCCAAAATTCCTGTAACCCAGGCTTCGTTGAACTTGGGGAACGTCTGGGAAAGGAAAAACTGTTTAAATATATTAAGGATTTTGGATTTGGAGAAAAAACAGGGATTGATCTACAAGGAGAAGGAACGGGAATCTTGTTTAATCTTGATCGGGTAGGTCCTGTAGAACAAGCAACAACTGCCTTTGGACAGGGGGTTTCTGTCACACCGATCCAGCAGGTAGCTGCCGTTTCTGCAGCAATAAATGGTGGTACCTTGTATACACCATATGTTGCAAAAGAACTGGTTGATCCTAAAACAGGGGAAATTGTGTTGAGGAAAACGCCTAACGCGAAACGAACAGTGATTTCCAAGGACACTTCAGATAAAATTCGGTACGCATTAGAAAGTGTTGTTGCTCAAGGAACGGGTGGAAATGCATTTATTGAAGGGTATCGAGTGGGCGGCAAGACAGGGACAGCACAAAAAGCGAAAGATGGAAAATACCTAGAAAATAATCATATTGTATCATTTATCGGATTTGCGCCTGCTGATGATCCTGAGCTTGTTGTATACGTAGCTGTTGATAATCCAAAAGGAACCATGCAATTTGGAGGGGTAGTTGCTGCTCCGATAGTAGGGAATATCATGAAGGATAGTTTAAGAGCGATGGGTGTTGAACCTAGAAAAGATCAAATAGAGAAAAAATATAAATGGCCTGATGTTCCGATGATTGAAGTGCCTGACTTAGTTGGAATAACAAAACAAGAATTAGGTGAATTATTTATCAATTTGAAAATAGATGCAAGCGGATCAGGGAATAAAGTAGTGAAACAGACGCCAGAAGCAGGCATAAAATTGAAAGAAGGCTCAACGATTCGACTATATTTTGATGAGGAATAAATTTATTAATGGGGCGGCGTCTATGCCGTCCGTATTTACACGCCTTTTTCCAGTTATAAACAAATAGCTAAAAAGATAGTTTTCATGTAAAATGAAAATCGCGATGATTGTGGGGTTGATTGAAATGAAATTACATACGCTCATTTCTTATTTGCAGCCATATAAGACTTATAGCGGAGATAACCCAGACATCTCTTCAATAGAAAACGACAGTCGAAACATCCAGAAAGGCAGCCTGTTTATTTGTATTAAAGGATATAACGTTGACGGACATGACTATGCAGGATTAGCTGTTCAAAACGGAGCAGCTGCAATTATTGCTGAAAAGGATATGAACCTTACTGTTCCTGTCATTGTTGTTCCAGATTCAAAACGAGCCATGGCAGTGCTAGCTGATGCCTTTTTGGGACAGCCAAGCAGGGAGCTCCATTTAATTGGCATTACTGGTACAAATGGGAAAACAACTATTAGTCACTTAATTGAAAAGATTATTTCTGATTCAGGTAAAAAAACAGGATTAATTGGAACGATGTATACAAAAATTGATGGAAAAGAATATGAAGTGAAAAATACGACGCCTGATAGTTTAACCCTGCAGAAAATTTTCAAACAAATGGTAGATGAAGGGGTAAGCTCTACAGTGATGGAAGTTTCTTCTCATGCCCTTGATGAAGGACGAATTCATGGGTGTGACTTTAATATTGCTGTATTTTCAAATCTAACCCAGGACCACTTAGATTATCATAAAACAATGGAAGCTTATAAAAATGCAAAAGGGCTGCTATTTTCTCAGCTTGGCAGTTGTTTTTCTCATAATCCTCCTAAATTTGCAGTATTAAATAACGATGATGAAGCAACTAAATCGTATATTAGGGCAACGGCAGCACATATCTTAACATACGGAATTGATCACAAAGCAGATCTTCAAGCAAAAAATATTCAGATGACGTCTACTGGAACAACATTTGAATTAATAAGTCCGTTTGGGGTACATACCGTATCAATGCAATTGATCGGTAAATTCAGTGTGTATAATGTGCTTGCAAGTATTGGAGCAGGCATCGCTACTGGGATATCCATTGAGGAGATCATTCATTCAATCAAGGAAGTACAGGGGGTTTCTGGACGTTTTGAAACAGTAGATGCCGGACAGGACTTTTCCGTTATAGTCGACTATTCTCATACGCCTGATAGTTTAAAAAATGCTCTTTCGACAGTAAAGCAGTTCGCGAAGAAAAGAGTTTTTGTTATCGTAGGCTGTGGTGGGGATAGAGATCGATCGAAACGCCCGCTTATGGCTGAAATTGCTTGCCGCTTTAGCTCAGATCCGATTTTTACATCTGATAATCCGAGAAGTGAAGACCCGAATCAAATCTTAAAGGATATGGAAGAAGGCGTCCAAGGACATCCATACAAGTTAATTGCTGATCGGAAAGAGGCTATATATTATGCTGTGAAAGCTGCAAATGAAGGGGATGTTATTCTAATTGCTGGGAAAGGGCATGAAACATATCAACTAATAGGAAATCAGATCATCCATTTCGATGATCGAGAAGTAGCAAAAGAGGCGATAGAGGGGCGATAAAATGTTTTTAACGTATGGTGATTTAGCGAAACTGTTTCCAAATAAATATGGGATACAGGATCATGAGCTGTATTTTCATACGGTCGTGTCGAATTCAGCGGTATTGCAGCCTAAGGGGTTATTTATTCCTTTTGAAGATGGCTCAGGGAAGTTGAGTCAGGCAATTGAAAATGGAGCAATTGCTGCCCTGTGGGATGAGAAAGAAAATATTCCTTCTTATACCCCAAATCATTTTCCAATTTTTATAACAAATGACTTATTGAAAGGCTTAAAGGACATGATGGAACTATATATAGAAAATTTAAGAAAAATGGAACAAACACGAAAAGAAGTGACAAATTTCCTTTTTTTAGATGAAGTGCGTCTGAAAGAAACAAAATCAACATATGATATTGCTGTAATGACGGAAAAAATACGTACAGTAAAGGAACGGCTCCAGATCGGAAAGGAGGGAGCGAAATGATGGAGAAGGTTATTATTTTCACAATTATCATGGGCTTTTTAATTTCTGCATTACTTTCTCCACTTTTTATTCCCTTCTTACGGAGGTTAAAGTTCGGGCAAAGTATTCGGGAGGAAGGTCCGCAGTCTCATCTGAAAAAATCAGGAACGCCAACTATGGGGGGAATCATGATTCTTCTCTCCATTACTGTTACAACCTTGGTAATGACTGGTAAATTCTCTGAGCCAACAATGAAAATCTATTTGCTCCTGCTAGTAACACTTGGCTTTGGTTTACTTGGCTTTTTAGATGATTTTATTAAAGTAGTTATGAAAAGAAACCTGGGATTGACTTCATTGCAAAAATTGCTCGGTCAAATTGTCATTTCCGTCATTTTTTATCTTGTTCTAAGACAAAATGAGTTTTCAACTGCGATTCATATCCCATTAACAGACTACTCCTTTGAATTAGGATGGTTTTACGTTTTCTTTATTATTTTTTGGCTCGTTGGCTTTTCAAATGCTGTTAATCTTACCGATGGCTTAGATGGTCTTCTTTCAGGAACAGCAGCAATCGCTTTTGGAGCGTTTGCTGTTTTGGCGTGGAATCTATCTCAATTTGAAATATCGATCTTTTCTGTAGCTGTTTCTGGAGCTGTACTAGGCTTTCTGGTTTTTAATGCCCATCCTGCAAAGGTTTTTATGGGAGATACGGGCTCGCTTGCATTAGGTGGAGCGATTGCTGCAGTTGCGATTTTAACAAAGCTTGAAATCATATTAATAATAATTGGTGGGGTATTTGTCATTGAAACCCTTTCAGTTATTCTGCAGGTTATTTCTTTTAAAACAACGGGAAGAAGAATTTTTCGCATGAGTCCATTACATCACCACTATGAGTTAGTAGGTTGGTCAGAGTGGCGTGTAGTTGTTACGTTTTGGACTGTTGGTTTACTTTGTGCAATTCTTGCAATTTATATCGAGGTGTGGATGTAATTGAAACAGGTTAATCACTATCTTCATAGAAAAGTACTAGTCCTGGGACTAGCAAAAAGCGGGGTTGCTGCAGCCTCTCTATTACATAAACTTGGTGCATTTGTAACCGTAAACGATTTTAAGCCGCTGTCAGAGAATATTGAAGCACAAGAGCTTCTTGAACAGGGTATTACGGTGATTTGTGGGGGACACCCTGTAGAATTACTTGATGAAGGCTTTCAGCTAGTAGTCAAAAATCCAGGTATTCCTTATCACAATCCAATGATTAAAAGGGCGATTGAGATGGGGATCCCTGTCATTACAGAGGTGGAGCTTGCTTATCAAATATCGGAGGCACCCTTTGTTGCTATCACTGGAACGAACGGAAAGACAACGACAACCACGCTTGTTTTTGACATGCTGAAAAAAGGGGGAAAGCTCCCGCTTATCGCAGGGAATATTGGAACGGTTGCTTCCAGAGTTGCCCAGAAAGCTGCTCCTGAAAACACGATTGTTATTGAGCTTTCCTCATTTCAGCTAATGGGGATTGAGACATTTAACCCAAGAATCGCAATATTAACTAATCTTTACGATGCACATCTCGATTATCATGGGACAAGAAAAGAATACGTACAAGCAAAAGCAAATATTACTAAAAACCAGACATCCAATGAATTTTTTATCGTCAATGCTGAGCAAGAGGAAACGATGGCTGTTGCGAAAGAGTCTAATGCCAGTATTATTCCTTTTTCAACAAAACGAATATTGGAGGCTGGAGCCTATATTCGTGAAGGCTGGATTTATTTTAATGATGAACCAGTAATGGAAACAAAGGATATTCTTTTACCTGGAGCACATAATTTAGAGAATATTTTATCGGCAGTTGCAGCGGTAAAGCTGTCAGGTGTAAGTAATGAAGCAATATTTAACGTGTTGAATACGTTCTCGGGAGTTAAGCATCGTCTGCAATTTATTTCTGAATTTAAGGAAAGAAAATTTTACAATGATTCAAAGGCAACGAATATGCTGGCAACACAAAATGCAATTGCTGCCTTCAAAGAGCCGATTATTCTATTGGCTGGTGGATTGGATCGCGGGAATGAATTTGATGAGTTAGTTCCGTTTTTAAAGAATGTGAAAACTGTTGTTACATTCGGACAAACAGCAGAAAAAATCGAACGTGCAGCGAAAAGTGCAGGAATAAAAACAATTAAGCGTGTCGATAATGTGGAAAAAGCCGTACCCGCAGCCTACCAGCTATCTGATCCAGGGGATGTGATTCTTTTATCACCCGCGTGTGCTAGCTGGGATCAATACAAAACTTTTGAGGTCAGGGGAGACATTTTTATACAAGCGGTGCATATGCTTAAGTAAGGGCTTGGACACGATTTATTAGAGATACAGCATGGTGAGTCATCTTATTCGCTTGTATGCGAGTTAAAGCTTTCGTTACAAAGCCCAAAAACTTGCATTCGAGGTGTTTTAGTTGCCAACAAAAAGAACGACTCCCGATCTAATATTAATAATCGTCACACTAACATTGCTTGCTGTAGGGCTAACAATGGTATACAGTGCGAGTGCTGTATGGGCAGAGTATAAATTTAATGATTCCTTCTTCTTTGCGAAAAGACAGATGCTATTTGCTGCGGTTGGGATTGCAGCCATGTTTTTCATTATGAACATTGATTACTGGACTTGGAGAACATGGGCTAAAGTTATTATTATTATCTGCTTTGTTTTATTAATAATCGTATTAATTCCAGGGATTGGAAATGAAAGAAATGGCTCTAGGAGCTGGATTGGTGTAGGTGCTTTTTCTATTCAGCCCTCTGAATTTATGAAGCTTGCGATGATTTCGTTTTTAGCAAAATTTTTATCTGAAAAGCAGAAGCTGATTACTTCATTTAAAAAAGGTTTGGTTCCCTCTTTGGGATTAGTATTTTTAGCTTTTGGACTCATTATGCTTCAGCCTGATTTAGGAACAGGGACCGTGATGGTCGGCACTTGCATTGTTATGATCTTTATTGCTGGTGCAAGGATTCGCCATTTTGTCATACTCGGACTTATTGGTCTATCTGGATTTGTAGGTCTTGTTCTTTCGGCTCCTTATCGGATGAAACGGATTACATCATTCTTAGACCCATGGGAAGATCCTTTAGGAAGCGGCTTTCAAATTATTCAATCCCTATATGCAATTGGTCCAGGAGGATTATTCGGATTAGGTCTTGGACAAAGCAGGCAGAAATTTTTTTACTTGCCTGAACCGCAAACAGATTTTATTTTCGCTATTTTGTCGGAGGAGCTTGGGTTTATTGGCGGTTCATTCGTTATCATATTATTTGCCCTGCTGTTGTGGAGGGGTATAAGGATTGCGCTTGGGGCACCGGATTTATATGGAAGCTTTCTTGCAGTAGGTGTAGTGGCTATGGTGGCCATTCAGGTTATGATTAACATTGGAGTTGTTACCGGATTAATGCCTGTTACTGGTATTACGCTTCCTTTTTTAAGTTATGGGGGATCTTCATTAACCCTTATGCTGATGGCCATCGGCGTATTATTGAATATAAGCCGTTACTCAAGATTTTAAGACCTGACCCTGTGTAACAGGGTTTCTTTTTATTTTTTATCGCAGATTAACAGGCTGTAAGATCCCCACTAAGTGTGGATCAACAGGCCGTAAATGCCCGATTAGTTCAACTAACAATCAGTGGGGGATGAAGAAAACCCCCACTGATTGAAGTTTCATTTAATAAAAAAGACATAATGCAGGATGATATACCTAAAATTTATTACATTTACATATCAAAACGTTTTCTGTTTTTAATCATAGGTTTTTATATAGTAGAATAGTGGAAAGTGAAGGCTCTATTTTATTTATATAATTTACTCGACTTTTGAGGTGAAAAGATGAAGATTGTTGTTAGCGGCGGTGGAACAGGTGGACATATATACCCTGCACTAGCCCTTATTCGGGAAATACAAAAAGAAGAAAAAGACGTGGAATTTTTATATATTGGTACTGAAAAAGGATTAGAGAGTACAATTGTGCCAAGAGAAAATATTCCTTTCCAATCGATACATATAACAGGGTTTAGAAGAAAGCTATCATTTGAAAATATAAAAACCGTGCTCCGGTTTTTAAAAGGAGTGCGTGAGAGTAAAAGGATGCTGAAAGAGTTTAAGGCAGATGTTGTTATTGGAACAGGTGGTTATGTATGTGGTCCTGTCGTGTATGCTGCTGCAAAGCTAGGCATACCGACAATTATTCATGAACAAAATAGCGTCCCTGGCTTAACAAATAAATTTCTAAGTAAATATGTTGACCGAGTGGCAGTTTGTTTTGATGAAGCAAAGCAGTACTTCCCAAAAGAAAAAGTCGTCTTAACAGGAAATCCTCGTGCATCAGAGGTTCTAGGGAAGGATGGGATTAGGGGGAGACTTTCGGTTGGTTTAAAAACCAATGTCCCGCTCGTATTAATTGTAGGCGGAAGCAGAGGAGCCAGACCAATCAATGAAGCGATCTTAAAATCTTTAACCGAACTTGGCGAAAAACCTTATCAGATATTATATGTAACTGGGGAAGTTCATTATGAAGAAGTAAAGAGGGAAGTTAACTTAATAGGAAATCCGAAAAACGTTATGATTAAACCGTTTGTACATAATATGCCTGAGGTTCTTGCTGGAACAGATTTAACCGTTGCCAGATCAGGAGCAACAACACTAGCAGAATTAACTTCTTTGGGAATTCCTAGTATTTTAATTCCAAGTCCTTATGTAACAAATAATCATCAAGAAAAAAACGCAAGAGCATTGAGTGATCATGGGGCAGCAGTCCTCGTATTAGAAAAAGAATTAACAAGTAAAAAGCTGATTGAATGCATAGATCACATAATAATGGATGATCAGAAAATGGTCGAAATGAAAAAATCAGCAAAAAAACTGGGTATACCTGACGCGGCTAAGAGACTTTACAATTTAATGGAAGAACTTGTGTGAAATTAAAGAGATTGCATAGGAGGGCAGTAGCCCTCATATGTATAAATGCATAAAATAGTATTATTTATTGATTTTGGAAGGGCGGGGAGATATTTGTGAATGAGTTTATTACAAAGCTCCAAGAATTAAATATTGGCATTGTGAAGGAAAATGAACTATTAGCTAATCATACAACAATGAAGATAGGTGGTCCAGCTGATATATTCATTGAACCATCCTCAATTGAAAATATGATTAAAACAATGGATTTAATAAATGAATATAACGTGAAATGGACAGCGATTGGCAGAGGGTCGAATCTTCTTGTGTCAGATTTAGGGATAGAAGGTGCAGTAATTAAACTTGGACGAGGAATGTCCGGCCTTGCGGTAAACGGAACCGAAGTGAAGGCAGGTAGTGGTTATTCTTTAGTTAGTCTATCTACACAGCTGAGCAGACAAGGGCTGAGTGGACTAGAATTTGCTAGTGGAATCCCTGGCTCCGTAGGTGGAGCCGTCTTTATGAATGCGGGTGCACATGGATCTGATATTTCAAATATATTAACAAAGGCGCTCATTCTATTTGAGAACGGAAAAGTAGAATGGCTTTCAAATAAAGAGATGATGTTTTCGTATCGAACCTCTGTGCTCCAAAAGAAACGTCCCGGTGTTGTTCTAGAAGCTGTTTTCCAGCTGCAATCAGGAGACAAAGATGTTATTTTCTCAGAAATGCAAAAAAACAAAGAATATCGTAAAGAAACACAGCCTTGGAATTTCCCATGTGCTGGCAGCATATTTAGAAATCCTCTGCCAAATCACGCTGGGAAGCTTGTTCAGGATGCTGGATTAAAGGGGTATTCAATCGGAGGAGCAAAAATTTCCGATATGCACGGAAATTTCATTGTCAATACAGGCAATGCAACAGCACAGGATGTATTGTCATTAATTCGTTATATAAAGGAAAAAATTTATGAATTATATCAGATTGAAATGCATACTGAAGTGGAAATAATCGGTCGAAAGTAACGGGAAATAATCCTTACTTATTCCATTTCTTGTGATATAATTATACTCTAATGATCCTAGATTTTTTGAATAAATGCGGCATGTATGAACGTGCCGTTATTTTCTCAATTATTGCATCCTAAAGGCATATGCTCGTTTTTAGAATGCAATAATCGGACAAGCAATTTTGTAAGGTCTTGAGGTGAAATGGAATGGAAAATGGGAAAGTTGTCTCTCTTGAGGATCGAATTCCTAAACTTAAACAACAAAGGCGAAAAAAAGCAAATAGAAGACTTGTTTTTTTACTGCTTCTGTTCTTTTCAATTATTGTTTTTATCGTATATTTCCAATCACCTTTAAGCCATGTACATAAAATTGAAGTTTTAGGAAATTCTTTTTATAGTGACCATGAGCTGCTTGAAGCAGCTGGCCTTTCAAAAAGTACAAATATTTGGAAGGTGAAAGAAAAAATAGTTGAGGAGAAACTAAAGAAGCTTCCTGAAATTAAAGCTGCTGCTGTCAAAGTTGATTTACCGAATACCGTTTCGATCACTATAAGGGAATATAAACGGATTGCCTACATAAAAAAGGACAAGCATTATTTACCAGTGAATGAAAATGGGAAAATATTGAAGGGGACTGGCGAGAATGAGGGGATTCCAGCGAATGCACCGATTCTTATTGGATTTTCTGAAGGAAATGTCCTGAATGAAATGATTGAAGAATTGGGAATATTGCCAGATGAAGTATTTAATACTATTTCAGAAATTCATCATTCCCCGAAAGAGACGGATACCTATCATGTCACTCTTTTTATGAATGATGGATTTGAGGTAAGTGCAACAATTAGAAGCTTTTCAGAAAAAATGGCTCATTATCCTTCCATCGTAAGTCAATTAGACCCTGCTAAAGAGGGCGTTATTGACATAGAGGTCGGCTCTTATTTTAAAGCTTATGAACAAGAGGGAGCTGATGAAAATAAAGATGAAGAAGAAACTGAAGGTGAAGGGTAATCATGTAATATTTTCTCTCGTTTTTCTTGTTCTCGGCTATATTATTGCTTTTTCTTATCATGTGACGAAAAGTGAAGGAGAGAATACTGCTATTACAGGAAAACAGTGGGATAGAGATTTGGAGCTCCGAAATCAATTGGTTGATTTGGAGAAAAAAAATCTCACATTACAAAAGGAACTGCACGAGAAACAAGAGCAGGTTCGTGAAATTGAAAATGAATTATCTCAAGAAGCCCAAGTTTATTTTAATCTTGCGGAAGATGCAGAGAAACTAAGAATGTATCTTGGGAAAATTGATGTGAAGGGTCAAGGGGTAGAAGTCACTCTTTCGGATGGAGCCTATAACCCAGATGAAGAAAATATTAATAATTATATTGTTCATGAACAGCATGTTTTTAAGGTTATAAATGAACTGTATATTTCTGGTGCATCAGCCATTGCTATTAATGGGCAAAGGCTTACTCATAATTCCTATATTTTATGCAATGGTCCTGTAATTGAAATTGACGGTTATCAGCACCCAGCTCCCTTTGTAATATCGGCTATTGGAGATGCTGAAGTTTTATCTTCTGCATTAAATTTAACTGGAGGGGTGAAGGATTCTTTAGTAAATGAGAATATCCAATTTACTTTAGAAGAAAAAGCTGAAGTCATAATGGAGCCATTATTACAGGCCTCTTAATTGAAAGGGCAAGTTATTTCCCAGGGAGAAGCTTCCCTTTTTGACCCCATACATAGTTAACGTCCACTTTTTAAATAAAGTTTGGAAAGCAAGGTGAAAAACGTGGACAAAAAGAAAAAAAATTTTAGTTTTACTCTTATTGCTGTCGTTATAGGTTTTATGATTGCAATTCAGTTTCGAACGGTAAAGGAGCCGGAAGTCCGTGATACTCGTGATACATGGCAGCTTCGTGATGACATTTTGAAAGAAAATGAGCTTCAGCTTAAGCTTATCCGTGAAGTTCAATCACATGAAGCAAAAATTGCCCAGTATGAAACGGAGCTAAAACATAGCAAGGAGCAAGTTTTAAGAGACACATTAGAGGAATTAAAGGTAGAGGCAGGACTAACAGAAGTGACTGGATATGGGATTATTTTATCAATTGAGCCTGTCATGGAAGATTTACTTATTGGTAAAACTGTATCCAATGTATCTCCTGATTTATTGAAAAGATTAGTAAATGAACTGAATATGTATGAAGCATCACATATAGCGATAGACAATCAACGTCTTATCAATACGACTGTTATCCGTGATATAAATAATGAAACAAAAATTGATGGACATTCGATTAAGAAACTGCCATTTGAAATACTGGTGATTGCTGAAGATGCGAAGGGGGCTGAGAAATTATACAACAGGATGCAAGTTTCAAAATCAGCTGACGAATTTTTTGTTGACAATTTACGGGTGAAAGTTATAAAACCAGAAGGAAGAATAACAATTCCCGCCTATCAAAATTCAATTAGAATTAGGGATATGAAGCCTGTGGATCCTGAAAAAGGAGGCAATTCTTAATGTGGCTTCCTGTGTTAGGCTTGATTATTGGTGTGATTCTTGGGTTATTTACAGATATAAAAGTATCTGAGGAGTACGCAAATTACTTATCGATTGCTGTGCTTGCCGGCCTTGACACTCTCTTTGGAGGAATAAGGGCTCAACTGCAAAACATATATGATGAAAAAGTTTTTGTCTCAGGTTTCTTTTTTAATATTGTTCTTGCAGCAAGTTTGGCTTTTCTAGGTGTCCATCTTGGTGTAGACTTATATTTAGCTGCAGTATTTGCATTTGGGGTGAGATTATTCCAAAATATTGCAGTAATTAGAAGAATATTATTAACGAAATGGACTGTAAATAAGGAAAAAACAGAAAAAAATTAATTATTTTAAAGGGAAATAGGATAGTTTTGACGAATTTTATAAATTAATTAAATTAGTATAGGGAAAAGAGGGGAGCTTCGTTGGGAAGAAAAACTCCAATTTTTTTGACTCCATCCTTTCCCTTTCGTACTAGAACTTGTTTGATTAGGCTCAATTATTGATGTTAGATTGTAACTTCACATGACGTTATATAATTAAATGATAAAAATGTTTAAGTTATTGAATGCTAAAGGAGGTGCCAGAGAATGAACAACAATGAAATATATGTAAGTCTTGACATCGGTACATCCAGTGTAAAGGTTATCATTGGAGAAATGGTCAATGACTCTTTAAATATTATTGGTGTCGGCAGTGTGAAGTCCGAAGGTTTAAGAAAAGGATCCATTGTTGATATAGATGAAACCGTTCATTCGATAAGGAAAGCAATTGAACAGGCTGAGAGAATGATAGGAATGGAAATTACTAGTGTAATAGTTGGTATTACCGGGAATCATGTTATGCTTCAGCCTTCACATGGTGTAGTTGCAGTCTCTAGTGAGAATAGGGAAATATCTAACGAGGATGTTGCTAGAGTTATTGATGCAGCACAAGTCGTTTCCATTCCACCAGAAAGAGATATTATTGATGTTATTCCTAGGCAATTTATTGTCGATGGGCTAGATGAAATTAATGATCCTCGCGGGATGATAGGTGTCCGTTTAGAAATGGAAGGAACGATCATTACCGGATCGAAGACAATATTACATAATACATTACGCTGTGTTGAACGCGCTGGTCTGGAGATTATTGATATTACACTTCAGCCTTTAGCTGCAGGGGCATATGCATTGTCCAAGGATGAAAAAAATCTTGGTGTTGCCCTTGTTGATATTGGTGGTGGATCAACGACTATTGCACTGTTTGAGCAAGGAATTCTTAAAGCTACAAGTGTCTTACCTGTTGGCGGGGATCATATTACAAAAGATTTATCGATTGGCCTTCGCACGTCTACAGAGGATGCAGAAAAAATAAAAACGAAATATGGATATGCTTTCTATGACCATGCATCTGAAGATGAAGTCTTTAGCGTTCCAATTATCGGCAGTGACCAGCATCAGCAATTTAATCAGCTGGAAATCTCCGATATTATCGAAGCAAGAATGGAAGAAATCTTTGATCTCATCCAAAATGAAATAAGACGTTTAGGTACCCATGATTTGCCTGGAGGGTATGTATTGTCAGGCGGGGTGGCAAACACTCAAGGAATACTTGAATTAGCACAGGATGTTTTCCAAAATCGGGTTCGTATTGCAATTCCGGATTATATTGGTGTGAGAGAGCCTCAATATACAACGGCTGTAGGACTCATTAAATTTGCGTATAAAAATGCAAAGCTGCAAGGTAGAAAAATGGGAGGACCAGCCCCTGCCAATACTCAGGAAATGAAAGAAAAACGTGTACAAAAACAACCGCAACCGAAAACAAAGCCGGAAAAACAACCGGAAGAAAAAATTACATCAAGAGTGAAGAAGTTCCTTGGATACTTTTTTGAGTAAAAATGGTGTTCTTTAGGAACATCGACGAATTAGGAGGATTTGTCATGTTGGAATTTGATACTAATTTAGATTCATTAGCAACGATAAAAGTCATCGGCGTTGGCGGCGGCGGTAACAACGCGGTTAACCGAATGATTGAACATGGTGTACAAGGTGTAGAATTCATAGCCGTTAATACGGATGCACAAGCTTTAAATCTATCAAAAGCAGAAATTAAAATGCAAATTGGCGGAAAGCTAACTCGAGGTCTAGGAGCGGGTGCTAACCCTGAAGTTGGAAAAAAAGCTGCAGAAGAGAGCAAAGAGCAAATTGAAGAAGCGTTAAAAGGGGCAGACATGGTTTTCGTTACTGCTGGAATGGGTGGCGGAACAGGAACAGGTGCGGCTCCTGTTATTGCCCAAATCGCCCGTGATTTAGGTGCTTTGACAGTAGGTGTTGTTACCCGTCCATTCACTTTTGAAGGCCGTAAACGTTCAACACAGGCCGCGGGTGGAATTGCTTCTATGAAGGAAGCGGTAGACACACTTATTGTTATCCCTAATGATCGATTATTAGAAATTGTTGATAAAAGCACGCCGATGTTGGAAGCTTTTCGTGAAGCTGATAATGTCCTTCGTCAAGGGGTACAAGGGATCTCTGATTTGATTGCGACTCCAGGATTGATCAATCTTGATTTTGCCGATGTAAAAACAATAATGTCGAACCAGGGATCAGCCCTCATGGGTATTGGGATTGCTGCAGGTGAAAATCGTGCAGCTGAAGCAGCAAAGAAAGCTATTTCCTCTCCATTACTTGAAAAGTCAATTGATGGTGCTCAAGGGGTACTAATGAACATAACAGGCGGTACGAACTTAAGCCTATATGAAGTTCAAGAAGCAGCAGATATTGTAGCTACAGCATCTGATCAGGATGTTAACATGATCTTTGGGTCTGTTATTAATGAGGACTTAAATGATGAAATTGTTGTAACAGTTATCGCAACAGGATTTAATGAGGACGTAGTACAGGTCAAACAGCAGACAAGACCTTCATTTGGGCAACAACCAAAGCAAAATCCAATGGGAACTGTGAAGCGTGAGCAAAAGAGAGAAGAAATTTCACATGAACCAGTGAGAAATACTCCTTCTCAACAAGCTGATGAAACATTAGATATCCCAACATTCTTGCGTAACCGAAATAGAAGACGCTAAGATAAATTAATATACAAGAAGACATGCTCTCTTTGGAGAGCATGTCTTTTTTATTACAAAAATAAGTATTACTATTTTTGAATTTGAGTATTGTCTAACGCAAGCAGCTTAGCATCCATTGGACTTGCCTTTCCATCTAACGATAAGTATAATCCAACATCGAATCGCATTTGCACATTGTGTTACCTTTATTTCGTTTGTGATGGCCCGGTCCAACCGTGCTTAGCAAGGCACTTACGCATTTTTTACGCATGCTTAGGTTCTTTTAATTCCATAGCTGGACCAAAGAATTCATAGCGAATATTTTCTCTTTTAAATCCTGCTTCTATTAAAGCTTCGAACATGGCTTGCATAAATACAACCGGTCCGCACATATATACTATTGATTCTTTATCACTGACTATTGTTTTCATCCAATCCGCTGTAATGAATCCTTCTTTATCAAATCTTTTTTCTTCTTTGTCAAGATCTGTAGGCTTTTCGTAGCAGAAATAGCTAGTAATAGCCTCGTTAGCCAGGTCAATTTGTTTTACTTCATTTGAAAATGCATGCACATTTCCGTTGATCGCCGCATGTATAAACACGGTTTTCTTATTCTTATCTGCCAAGTGGTTAAGCATGCTTAGCATCGGTGTAATTCCTACCCCACCGCTAAGCAGCAAGATGGATTTGTCATTGTTTTCCTCTAATACAAAATCGCCAGCAGGAGCACTAATTTTAACGAGGTCACCGACTTGAATTTCATTATGCAAGTAGGTAGAGACGATGCCAGCCGGTTTATTATTTATTTCATCTTCTCGTTTTACTGAAATACGATAATATTCTTTATTTGGAGAGGTGGATAAACTATATTGACGAATATGTGTGAATTTCTGTCCAGGAATATTTGTTAGCTTGAGGCTAATATATTGTCCTGGTGTATAATCTGTAATTTCTCCCCCATCAGCAGGTTTGAAATAAAAAGATTTAATGCACTCACTCTCTTGAACAATTTTTTCTACTTTGAAATTCTTGAAATCCTTCCAGCCACCTGGCTGATTTTCAGCTGCCTCGTACATGCCTTTCTCAACGCCAATAAACGCATCTGCAATGACACTATAAGCTTTTGCCCATGCATCAATAATTTCTTCTGTGGCAGCGTCTTGAAGAACCTCTTTAATTGCTAATAACAAATGCTCGCCAACGATTGGATAATGCTCTGGTTGGATTCCTAATGAACGGTGTTTATGAGCGATTTGAGTGACTACAGGGATTATTGCATCGAGCTGATCAATATACTTAGCCGCTGCATAAACTGTGCTGGCAAGTGCCTTTTGCTGACGGCCTTGTTTTTGATTTGCATGATTAAAAATATTTAATAATTCTGGGTGTTTTTTGAACATTAATTCATAGAACGTTTTTGTGATCGCTTCTCCATGCTGTTCCAAAACAGGAACAGTACTTTTAATAATATCAATTGTTTTTTGTTCTAACATGTTGAAAAACTCCTTTTTTCTATTTTCCCTGTCATTATAGTGAATTCAAAAATCCGTTACCGTGATTTACATCACGCTTTTAATAAAATAATTCACTTATATCAAATGAAAAAGATAAATAATGACAAAATCCGAAGAGAATAGTGAAAATTTCTAACGTTTTCATTACAGAAAGTGACACACTCCATCTAGTGGAGTACGCTATACTTTTTTTAACAGATTAATAGGATGAAAAAAATAGAAGATAAATCCATTCTTGCATAATCCGATTTATGGAAATAGCAAAAGGGAGGAAGAAGATTGGAGGTTTATTTAGATATAATTTGGGCATTGAATTTCTTATTTGATAGCCTCCTCCTTTATTTAACAGCAATTATATTAAAAAGAGATGTCAGGCTCTGGAGGATTTTTGCAGGGGGATTAGTCGGCTCAATAATTATTCTATTATCGATCACTCCTTTACATTCCTATGCAGGTCATCCGATAACAAAATTGTTTTTTTCATTTGCAATGGTATTGACCTCTTTTGGATATAAAAGAATTCGGTTTTTTATAAGAGGTTTAATGACTTTTTATTTAATGACCTTTTTAATTGGCGGCTCCTTAATAGGTGTCCATTATTTTGTGAAATTTGATTTCAAGCTTTCATCCACTGTTCTATTGGCGAGTGTAAAAGGATTTGGTGATCCGATTAGCTGGCTATTTGTTCTTTTAGGGTTTCCGATTGCCTGGCATTTTTCTAAACGCAATGTGGAGGCCATTGAAATAACAAAAATTCAATATGATTCATTAATTAAGGTGATTGTTCAGATCAATGATGTGTCCTATTCATTTAAAGGCTTGATTGATAGTGGAAATCAGCTCTATGACCCGATTTCAAAAATGCCTGTTATGTTCATTTCTATCAGAGAAAGAGTAACAGATTTTCCAAAGTATCTAGTTGAAATGGCGCAAACCCCTGATAAATTTATTCTTGGAACAGAAGAAATAGCACCTGATTGGGAGAATAGAATGAGGATTATCCCATACAGTGTACTTGGACAAGAGCACCAGTTAATCATAGCGATAAAACCGGATAACATTCTCATCGAAAAAGAAGGGGAGCTACATCATGTGGATAGGGGTTTGGTTTCTTTTTCTACACAGCAGCTATCGCCAGAGGATGCATTTCAGTGTATCGTTCACCCAAAAATGTTAACAAGTACAAGAAGAGCTGAAGCAAAACATGCTTAATGAGTTTATCTATTTATTTTCTATACAGAGGAGGACATACCATGAAAAGGTTAAAGCTTCGCATCTCATACTATTGGTATAAAATTTTAATGAAACTCGGTCTGAAAACAGATGAAGTATTTTACATTGGTGGAAGTGAAGCATTGCCTCCTCCTTTAAGCAAAGAAGAAGAGGAAGTATTATTAGAAAAACTCCCAAATGGTGATAAGGCAGCCAGGTCCATTCTTATCGAAAGAAATTTACGTTTAGTTGTCTATATTGCGAGGAAATTTGAAAACACGGGAATTAATATAGAAGATTTAATAAGTATCGGCACTATTGGATTGATTAAGGCTGTCAATACCTTCAATCCCGAAAAAAAAATAAAGCTTGCTACATATGCATCAAGATGTATTGAAAATGAAATCCTTATGTACCTAAGAAGAAATAATAAAATCCGCTCCGAAGTTTCGTTTGATGAACCTTTAAATATAGATTGGGATGGAAATGAACTTCTGCTATCTGACGTACTTGGAACAGATGAGGATATTATCACGAAGGATTTAGAGGCCAATGTGGATAAAAAGCTGCTATCGAAAGCATTGCATCAGTTATCTGACCGTGAAAAGCAAATAATGGAGCTTCGTTTTGGTCTTGGAACGGGGGAAGAAAAGACACAGAAGGATGTGGCAGATATGCTTGGTATTTCTCAATCTTATATTTCCCGATTGGAAAAAAGAATTATAAAAAGATTAAAGAAGGAGTTTAATAAAATGGTGTAAGCCATTTTATTTTTTTTGGATACAAAAATATTTTTTTAAAAATAAAAAGACTGAAAAACTGCTTATTTTATGATGTTTATTTCAGTTTTCTTATAAATTGTGAAATGAGGCAAGTGCATATTTTTCCTTCTCAAGGAAATACTGTTTTTTGTACAGCAGCTCCTGTGAGGAGGGAAAAGGATTGACTCGAAATAAAGTAGAAATTTGCGGTGTTGATACTTCGAAGCTTCCAGTATTGAAAAACGAAGAAATGAGAGAGCTCTTCAAGCAAATGCATAAGGGGGATATATCCGCGCGGGAAAAACTCGTCAACGGTAATTTACGTCTCGTACTGAGTGTTATTCAGCGTTTTAACAATAGAGGCGAATTTGTTGATGACCTATTCCAGGTCGGCTGTATCGGCCTAATGAAATCTATTGATAATTTTGATTTAGGTCAAAACGTGAAGTTTTCCACTTATGCTGTTCCGATGATTATCGGAGAGATTAGAAGATATTTGCGTGATAATAATCCCATTCGAGTCTCTCGTTCTTTAAGGGATATTGCTTATAAGGCACTACAGGTAAGAGAACGATTAATGAGTAAAACATCCAAGGAGCCGACAGCTGCTGAAATTGCGAAAGAACTTGATGTTCCACATGAGGAAATTGTTTTTGCATTAGATGCAATTCAGGATCCAGTCTCTTTATTTGAGCCTATTTATAATGATGGCGGAGATCCGATATATGTCATGGATCAATTAAGTGATGAAAAAAATAAAGATATCCAGTGGATTGAAGAGATTGCTCTAAAAGAAGGGATGAGGAGATTAAACGATCGGGAAAAAATGATTCTCAGAAAACGTTTTTTCCAAGGGAAAACACAAATGGAGGTTGCTGAGGAAATCGGTATTTCACAAGCACAAGTGTCTAGACTTGAAAAAGCTGCCATAAAACAGATGAATAAAAATATCCAAAGCTAAAGCTGCCTGACTGGCGGCTTTTTTTTGTCTAGCTGCAGCTCCTATCGCCTATCAAACTTCAGGTCCCCTCCCTATGATAAGTCTACATCAATTCGCTATCGCTCACGTGTCTCCTTTATCTCAGTCGAGGCCCCTCCAGTTTGTACGGCGATGATCAAGGTGCTTCCGCTTTTAGTTTTTCCTTAATAAAAATATGTTTGTTAACAATAATTTTGCGTATGTAGTCATATATTTTATATAGAATGAAATACTGGGGGCGCGAGAAATGATTAAAATCTCTGAATTCCAATTGAAAGATGTTGTGAACGTATCAAACGGAAAGAAATTAGGAAATATTGGGGATATAGATATAAATATTCAAACAGGAAAAATAGATGCTGTGATCATTGGGGGGGCAGGGAAGGTATTGGGCTTTTTTGGACGTGACGAAGATATTGTCATTCCTTGGAAAAATATCCTGAAAATTGGAGAAGATGTCATTTTAGTGAGGCATAAAGATTATAATATGTTGAATAATGCTGAGGAAGATGCATAAATATGTCTTTTAAAACTGTGAAGTCAATGATTGTTATGGTAAACTAAAGAAAATATGAACAGCGAAAAGTATCTGATTTACCACTGATAAAGTAGTATTCTGTGGAAGGTACGCTGCGCTAAAAATTGGAAGCCGAGGGTTATTCAATGGAACCATTTATTTTGAAAGATACTCGATATTTTCTAATAAAGGAATGGATGGATCAATTCCCTAATTTAGTTGCGGGATTCACGTCAAAGAATGGCGGCATCAGTAATTCAAATTTCTCTACTTTGAATCTTGGCTTGCATGTGAATGATTCTATCACTAGTGTGAAAGAAAATCGTCAATGTATGGCGGAAGCACTCCGTTTTCCAGTTGAAAACTGGGTTGGAGCAGAACAAACCCATAAGGTAAACATTGAAATGATCGCTATGAAAGATGCGGGAAAAGGCTCCCTATCTTATGAAGAATCCTTCAAGGACACAGACGGTTTTTTTACCTTCAATAAAAACATCCTATTAACACTATGCTTTGCAGATTGTGTCCCTTTATTTTTCATTCATGGAGAAACAGGGGCAATTGGTGTGGCACATGCAGGATGGAAGGGAACTGTAAATGGAATAGCAGAAGAAATGGTGAAATTATACAAAACAAAGGGTATTGGAGCAAAAGAAGTTCAGGTAGTTATCGGCCCTTCAATATGCCGAAATTGTTATATTGTAGATGAGCCTGTGATTACTTTAGTAAAGAACAGGCTAGGGAATATTGAGGAGCATCCATTTAATCATATACAAGAAAACCAATATGAATTAGATTTAAAAGAAGTAAATAAATCGATCCTCTTACAAGCAGGTGTGTTAGAAAAAAACATTCAAGTATCGAATTTTTGTACCAGCTGTCATGAGGAACATTTTTTCTCCCATCGAAGAGACAAGGGGAGTACGGGGAGAATGATGGGTTTTATCGGCTGGAAGGAGGATTAACTGGTTTGAAGGTAGAAGAAAATTTGCAGAAGATTCAAGAAAACATCGAGATGGCTTGTAGGAGGTCTAACAGACATCCTGACGATGTTACAATTATTGCTGTTACTAAATATGTAACAATTGAAAGAGCACAGGAAGCGGTTGAAGCTGGTGTTGTCCATTTAGGAGAAAACCGAGATGAGGGGCTCTTGGCTAAATGGGATGCACTGAGGGACAAGCCAACATGGCATTATATCGGAACCTTACAATCAAGAAAAGTAAAAAATATTATCGATAAAGTCGATTATATTCACTCACTTGATCGAATTTCACTTGCAGAAGAAATAAATAAAAGAGCTGAAAAAGTAACGAATTGCTTTGTTCAAGTAAATGTTTCTGGTGAGGAATCAAAGCAAGGGCTATCTCCTGATGAAGTAAGTGAATTCGTACTGAGCTTAAGTAAGTATGATAAGATACGAATTTGTGGTTTAATGACAATGGCTCCATTTACAGAGGATGAAATGGTGCTGCGTACCTGTTTTCGAAAACTAAATGAATTACAGAGTAAAATTAAAAATTTAAAACTTAAGTATGCACCTTGCGCAGAGCTGTCAATGGGAATGTCAAATGACTATGCGATTGCCATTGAAGAAGGAGCAACAATGGTACGAATAGGCACCGCTTTAGTAGGTGAAGAAGGAGTAGGAGGTTGATAAAAAATGAGTATCAAATCTAAATTTAAAACATTTTTCTTCTTAGATGATGAATATGACTATAAAGAAGAGGAAATCGTCGAAGAAGAATTAGAGCCTGTTAAACAATCACCAAAAGCTCAGCCTGCACAAAAAAATAATATTGTCAGCCTGCAAAGTGTGCAAAAGTCATCCAAAATGGTTCTGGTCGAACCGCGCGTTTATGCGGAAGCACAGGATATTGCTGACCATTTGAAGAATAGACGTGCAGTTGTCGTTAACTTACAAAGAATTGAAAAGGATCAAGCAAAAAGAATTGTTGACTTCCTAAGCGGAACGGTCTATGCAATTGGCGGAGATATTCAAAAAATTGGTACAGATATTTTCCTTTGTACTCCTGATAATATTGAAATTTCCGGTAATATTTCACAAATGATGCAAGAGCAAGATTTCGAAAATACGAGGTGGTAGCACTAAATGGTACTATTATTCAACATTATCGCAACGATTATTAACTATTATTCATGGGCATTAATTATTTATATTCTATTGACATGGTTTCCGGGTGCAAGAGAATCAGTAATTGGTCAATTTTTAGCAAGAATTTGTGAGCCATATTTAGAGCCGTTTAGAAAAATAATTCCTCCACTTGGCATGATTGATATTTCACCAATCGTTGCGATTTTAGTTCTTAAGTTTGCAATAAGCGGATTAGGACAATTATTTGTTTGGATAAGTTAAACGATAAAAGAGGGCTTTACTCGGCCCTCTTTATTTGGGCTTGTAAAGGGGTTTATGAATGAATGACGATATACCAGCATTTCCGTCCGGAAGAAAAGGAGTTTATTGATCAAGTTCTTAACTGGAAGGATGCAGTTGATGCTGCCTATGCACCAAAGCTAACCGATTTTCTTGATCCAAGGGAGCAGGAAATTGTTAGGTCAATCATTGGCAGTCAAACGGAAGTGAAATTTGAACTGTTTGGCGGTACACACTCTTCAGAACGAAAACGTGCAATTATTTATCCAGATTATTTTCAAGTTGAAGAAGAGGATTATCAGATTTGTTTATTTGAAGTTGAGTACCCTAGTAAATTTATTACACTTGAACATCCGCAAGTGCTAGGCAGCTTGATGTCTTTAGGATTAAAAAGGGGCAAGTTCGGAGACATTCTTGTTCATGACGGGAGAATTCAGTTTTTTGTTTCAAAGGATGTGGAGGACTATATAAGCTTGCAATTAGAATCGGTTGGGAAAACATCTGTTAGTTTACGTGCACAGCCACTTGCAAATGCTGTTCAGCCAGAAGAAAATTGGCATGAAGTTTCTGTTACATCTACTTCGTTGAGATTAGACACCGTAATTTCAGCTATTTATCATTTATCAAGGCAAAAATCACAAGGTTTTATCCAGCAAGGTCTGGTAAAATTAAATTGGAGCTTAATCGAAAATCCTGCTTCTGAATGCAAAGAATATGATATGATATCTGTCAGGGGCTATGGACGTTCAAAAATCATCTCTATTGAAGGAAAAACCAAAAAAGACAAATGGAAAATCACTGCGGGGAAGGCAAAGTAATTCTATTACTGGCAATTTGGAATACATTTAAGTATGGCTTGTTTAGATATTTTCATGTATCTTGCCTATTTCAATGATTTGTTGCAATTAGTCATTCTCTAATTGACTCTGCATGCAAATATGTTAGTTGATTGGAGCGGAAGGTGAGAGACTCCTACGGGATGAGTGGGACAGGTGAGACCCCGCAGGCACTAATGTGCCGAGGAGGCTCACCGCCCACCCCGCGGAAAGCGATCAGCCTGAAGCGGAAATCAACCTTTGTATACAACATACTAATTTGTTTCATTTTAGGGAGAATTGCTGTTATAAAAATTATTTTCAATTTGCAGGAATTTGCTGCAAGTTGTCGAATAATAGCTCTATACATAATTGAAGGATTTTGGGAGGTGGCCATGATGCCATTAACACCGTTGGATATTCATAATAAGGAATTCAGCAAAGGATTCCGAGGCTATGATGAAGACGAAGTGAACGAATTTCTTGACCAAGTGATAAAAGACTATGAAATTGTCATTCGGGAGAAAAAGGAATTAGAAGAAAGGCTTAATGATCTTAACGAACGAATTGGCCATTTTACAACGATTGAAGAAACATTAAACAAATCAATTGTCGTGGCTCAAGAAGCAGCAGAAGAAGTAAGAAGAAATGCTCAAAAAGAAGCAAAGCTCATTATTAAGGAAGCTGAAAAAAATGCTGATCGGATTGTAAATGAATCTTTATCAAAGGCAAGAAAGATTGCTCTTGAAATTGAAGAGCTGAAGAAGCAATCAAAGGTGTTCAGGACTCGTTTTAAAATGCTTATTGAAGCACAATTAGATTTACTGAATAATGATGATTGGGATCATCTTCTTGAATACGAGCTTGATGCAACTGAATTAAAATCTGCTCAAGAAGAAGATTCATTGGCTTGACGAATGTTAAATAAATGCATATAATTTTTAAAACAAAGTAAATTAAGAAATATGAACTGTGAGAGGGACAGTACAATATTTATATGCTTTAAGCAGTGCATGAATTTGCCTGTTAGCGATCCGGGGATGGTGAAAGCCCGGTAGAAGCAAAATATTGGAAGATCACCCTTGAGTTCCTTGCTGAACGTTCAAATGAATTATTAAGCATAGGCGATTCATTCGCGTTAAGAATGCTTGAGCGGATAGAAAAGATTGAATTTCTATCTACAAGGGTGGTACCGCGGGAGATAAAACCTTCTCGTCCCTTTTTGGGATGAGAGGGTTTTTTTTATTTACTTTTCAGTAAGTTTTATTGTGAAGAGAAGTGGAAATCATGGAGTAAATGAGCAAAACTGGAGGAATGGACATGGATTACAAAGACACATTATTAATGCCAAAAACTGAATTTCCAATGAGAGGGAATTTACCAAAGCGCGAGCCTGAAATCCAAGCAAAGTGGGAAGTAATGGACATTTACAAGAAGGTACAAGATCATACGAAAGGCCGTCCAATGTTTGTCCTGCATGATGGACCTCCTTATGCAAATGGCGATATCCATATGGGTCATGCATTAAACAAGATTCTTAAGGATATCATCGTGCGGCATAAATCAATGACTGGCTATAATGCACCTTATGTTCCAGGTTGGGATACGCATGGCCTGCCAATCGAGCAAGCCCTAACAAATAAAGGAGTAAAGCGTAAGGAAATGACGATTGCTGAGTTCCGTAAGCTATGTGAAGAGTATGCATATGGACAAATCGACAGCCAGCGTACGCAATTTAAACGTTTAGGTGTGAGAGGAGATTGGGAGAATCCTTATATCACTTTAAAGCCTGAATATGAAGCACAGCAAATTAAAGTTTTCGGAGATATGGCAAAGAAAGGCTACATCTATAAAGGGAAAAAGCCTGTTTACTGGTCTCCTTCATCTGAATCCGCTTTGGCTGAAGCTGAAATTGAATATAAAGATAAACGTTCTCCTTCTATCTATGTTGGATTTAAGGTGGCAGACGGAAAGAATGCTCTTGATGCAGATACGCAAATTGTCATTTGGACAACAACACCTTGGACGATTCCAGCAAACTTAGGAATTTCGGTTCACCCTGAACTTAATTATGTTGTCGTTGAAGAAAAAGACAGCAAGTATCTAGTTGCTGAGGATTTATTATCAGCAGTAACAAAAGAGGTTGAATGGGAAAACCCGCAAGTGGTTAAAACCGTGAAAGGCGCTGAACTTGAACATATCCTTGCCAAACATCCGCTATACGAACGAGATTCACTTGTTATGCTTGGAGAACATGTTACTACAGATGCTGGAACTGGATGTGTTCACACAGCACCAGGACATGGGGAAGATGACTTCTATGTTGGTCAAAAATATGGTCTGGATGTATTATGTCCAGTTGATGATCGCGGGGTAATGACAAAAGAAGCAGTTGGCTTTGAAGGATTATTCTATGATGAAGCAAATAAGCCGATTACTGAAAAGCTTGAGGCTGCAGGTGCTTTATTAAAGCTCACCTTCATTACTCACTCATACCCGCATGATTGGCGAACGAAAAAGCCAGTTATCTTCCGTGCAACAGCTCAATGGTTTGCTTCCATTAAAGATTTCCGCAATGACCTTATGGATGCAGTAAAGGAAACAAAATGGGTGCCTGCTTGGGGAGAAACGAGATTATTTAACATGGTTCGTGACCGTGGCGATTGGTGTATTTCCCGTCAGCGTGCTTGGGGAGTACCAATTCCGGTATTCTATGCTGAAAATGGAGATGCAATTATTACGGATGAGACAATTGATCATGTTTCCAATCTTTTCCGTGAACACGGGTCAAATATTTGGTTTGAGCGTGAGGCAAAAGACTTGCTTCCTGAAGGATTCACACATGCTGGAAGCCCGAACGGCAAGTTTACAAAAGAGACAGATATTATGGATGTATGGTTCGATTCCGGTTCTTCCCATCAAGCTGTACTTTTGGAACGTGATGATCTGCAAAGACCAGCTGACTTATATCTTGAAGGCTCTGATCAATATCGCGGCTGGTTCAATTCTTCCCTTTCAACTGCTGTTGCTGTAACAGGGAAAGCTCCATATAAAGGAGTTTTAAGCCATGGATTTGCTCTTGATGGTGAAGGAAGAAAAATGAGTAAATCGATTGGAAATGTTGTTGTTCCTGCTAAAGTAATGAACCAGCTTGGTGCAGATATTTTAAGACTATGGGTTGCTTCTGTTGACTATCAAGCTGACGTCCGGGTATCTGACCCAATTTTAAAGCAAGTGGCTGAAGTGTACCGGAAAATCCGCAATACATTCCGTTTCTTGCTAGGAAATCTAGATGATTTTGATCCGGCTGTAAATAAGGTGGCTTATGAAAATTTACGTGAAGTGGATCAATTTATGCTTGTTAAGCTGAATAAATTGATTAAAACGGTTCGTGATGCTTATGAAAATTATGAGTTTGCAGGAATTTATCATGCAATTAACAATTTCTGTACACTCGATTTAAGTGCTTTCTACCTTGATTTTGCTAAAGATATTTTATATATTGAGGGAACGGATCATAAGGATCGCCGCGCAATCCAAACAGTTCTTTATGAGAGCTTACTTGCATTAACGAAGTTGGTTGCTCCTATTCTTTCTCATACGGCTGACGAGGTTTGGGGCTTTATTCCATCAGTGAAAGAAGAAAGTGTCCAGTTAACGGATATGCCAGAGTACGAAGAGCTTCCGAAGGCTAAAGCTTTAGAGGAAAAATGGACATCATTCATGAAGCTTCGTAATGACGTCTTAAAGGCATTAGAAGAAGCCCGTAATGAAAAAGTAATCGGCAAGTCGCTTACGGCCAAAATCACGTTGTACGTAAATGACCAAGTAAAAGAATTGCTTGAGTCGATTGATGAGAATTTAGAGCAGCTATTTATTGTTTCCGCTTTTGAACTTGCTGGAAAATTAGAGGATGCTCCTGAAAATGCTGTTAAATTTGAAAATACAGCGATTGTTGTTACAAAGGCTGAAGGTGAAACATGTGAGCGCTGCTGGATTGTTACACCTGAGGTAGGCAAGGTTGAAGAATTCGTTACCTTATGTCCACGTTGTGCAGAAGTCGTACAAAATCACTATAGTCATCTTGTATAATCGTATGAGTCCCTGTTTTTTGCAGGGACTCATTTTTTATAAATAATACCATCTCCGTTAATTGTTGTTCCCCTTGTAAAAACTTTGCCTGTGTCTAAACAAGAATCTTAAGAGATACTAAAGAAAAATCAATGAACGGAGGAACAGACATGGATGCAAAAGTTGAAAAGCTCTATTCCGAACTCCGTAATACTAGACAGGAACTATTGGAAAAATTAATGGATGATCGCAGTTCAAAGCTGATTCGACCATTTATATTGGATGAGTTATATGATGTGGAAAGTACCCTAGAAAGGATTGAAAAAGGGCTTTATGGCAAATGTGAAGTATCAGGTGAATTGCTTCCAGACGACATATTAGCTGCGGTTCCAACCTTAAAAACGCTAGATGATTGTAATCGGCTAGAGAATTATTATCGAAAATCTTTGTACGAATAAGAATAAGCGCTTACTGTCGTTTTTATGCAGAGTGTGCTAAAATGCAAAGGTAAAGATAAGAGATATGGGGGTTGCCTTTGTGTTTTATTACATAATTGCCTTATTTATTATTGCACTTGATCAATTAACGAAATATTTAATTGTCAAAAACATGGAGCTCGGTGAAAGTATAAAAGTAATTGAAGACTTCCTTTATATTACATCCCACAGAAATAGAGGGGCTGCTTGGGGAATTCTTGAAGGACAAATGTGGTTTTTTTATATTATCACTGTCATTGTTATCATTGGAATTGTTTACTACATTCAAAAAGCTGCTAAAGGAAAAATGTTATTTGGAGTATCGTTAGGATTTATGCTAGGGGGAGCGATTGGGAATTTTATTGATCGTGTTTTCCGAAATGAGGTCGTTGATTTTGTAAACACCTATATTTTTGGCTATGACTTCCCTGTCTTTAATATTGCAGACTCTGCATTAGTTATTGGCGTGGCGATGCTAATGATCCAAATGCTTTTAGAAGAGAGAGCGTTAAAAAAGGAGAAAACACATGGAGAAAATGGAACACACCATTCTTGAAGAACAAGCAGGAGAGAGAATTGATAAGGTTCTTTCAACTTTAAACAAAGAATGGTCAAGAACACAAGCGCAAGCATGGATTAAAGAAGGGCATGTTCTTGTTAATGAAGAACAAATAAAAACAAATTATAAATGTTCGTTTAATGATCGAATTGTGATCACGATCCCAGAACCTGAAGAATTAGATGTTGTTCCGGAGAATATGGATTTAGAAATATACTACGAAGATCAGGATGTATTAGTTGTGAATAAACCGAAAGGTATGGTCGTCCATCCTGCTCCTGGTCACTTAACAGGTACATTAGTTAATGGACTAATGGCTCATTGTAAGGATCTTTCAGGAATCAATGGGGTTATGAGACCTGGCATTGTTCACCGTATCGATAAAGACACATCCGGTTTGTTAATGGTGGCAAAGAATGATCTTGCTCACGAAAGTCTCGTTAATCAATTAGTCGAAAAGACAGTGACTAGGAAATATCGTGCCATTGTCCATGGGGTGATTCCTCATGATTATGGAACAATTGAGGCACCAATTGCCCGTGATCAAAAGGATAGGCAAAGTATGGCTGTAACTGATAATGGTAAACATGCAGTCACTCATTTTCATGTGCTTGATCGGTTTACCAATTTTACATTTGTTGAGTGTCAGTTAGAAACTGGAAGAACTCACCAAATTCGTGTCCACATGAAATATATTGGCTACCCGCTAGCAGGCGATCCGAAATACGGTCCAAGAAAGACATTAGATATTGGTGGTCAGGCATTGCATGCAGGTATCTTAGGATTTGTGCATCCTAGATCAGGTGAATACATGGAGTTTGAAGCGCCGCTTCCTCCTGACTTTCAGCAGCTAGTTGACCAGATGAAAAATAATCGTTGACAAGTACCTATGATTACAATAAACTAATTTTAGTTAAATAAGAGTCCTTTAATACAGTCCCGTGAGGCTGAGAAGGAAACGGATATGTGCCTAGGGGATGTTTCCCTTATCTATGCGCTCGTTACCCTCTCGCTGAATCGGTGAGAGGGTTTTTTATATATATAAAGTAAAGGCGGGGTTTTACATGTCGCAAAAAGCAATTGTTCTTGATGAACAAGCAATCCGCAGAGCTTTGACGAGGATTGCCCATGAAATTATTGAAAAAAATAAAGGAATTGAAGGCTGTGTCCTTGTTGGCATTCGTACAAGAGGAATATATTTAGCAAGTCGATTAGCTGAACGAATACAGCAAATAGAAGGGGCGAATGTTCCAGTAGGAGAGCTTGACATTACCCTATACCGTGATGATTTATCAAAGGTGACAGTAGATGAAGAACCTTTAGTAAAGGGTTCAGAAATTCCAATTGATATTACAAATCAAAAGGTCATTCTAGTCGATGACGTCCTTTATACAGGAAGAACGGTTAGGGCAGCACTAGATGCACTTGTTGATATTGGCAGACCATCCTCTGTACAGCTGGCTGTTTTGGTTGATAGAGGACATAGAGAATTGCCGATCAGAGCTGACTATGTTGGTAAAAATATCCCAACCTCAAGTTCAGAAAAAATTGTCGTTGAATTAAACGAAGTTGACGAACATGAGCATGTAAGTATTTTTGAAAACTAGTTGGCAAACCCTTTAAATAATAGCCCAGAGAGGCTAAAAAGGAATCGAGGAGATTGAAATATGAATAAGCCAGTATTAGACATAAATGATTTTCCAAGTAAAACACAGCTCATAACACTAAGCTTTCAGCATATGTTTGCGATGTTTGGCTCAACTATTTTAGTACCACAGTTAGTTGGTTTAAGTCCTGCTATCGCACTCTTAACAAGCGGGATTGCAACAATTATCTTTTTATTCATTACTCAATTTAAAGTGCCAGCGTACTTAGGCTCATCATTTGCCTTTATCACTCCCATACTAATTGCTACAAATTTTGGGGAGAATCCTGGGAACGCAATGATCGGAGCAATGGCTGTCGGTATTACCTACTCGCTTGTTTCACTGGTTATTTGGAAAGCTGGCTATAAATGGCTGATGCGGCTTTTGCCGCCGATTGTTGTTGGACCAGTCATTATGGTTATTGGGCTAGCGTTATCAGGCACAGCTGTAGATATGGCGATGAATGTAAATGATGAATACAGTTTTCTACACTTTACAGCAGCACTTGTCACATTATTTGCGGCCATTGTCTTTACCGTTTACTTCAAAAATATTTTAAGTGCGATGCCAATTTTACTTGGCTTAATTATCGGATATATATACTCTGCTATCATAGGAATTATCGATTTTACAGCGGTAAAAGAAGCAAAATGGTTTGCGATGCCTGATTTCTTATTGCCAGGTATACATTATGAATTTAATATTACCTCTTCCATATTACTTGCGATGGTGCCAATTGTGCTCGTTACGATTTCGGAGCATATTGGTCATCAATTAGTACTAGGAAAAGTAGTGAATCGTAATTACATTAAAGATCCTGGCTTACATCGTTCAATTTTCGCAGACGGTCTGGGTACATTTGTCAGTGCGCTACTTGGTGGACCGCCAAAAACGACGTATGGTGAAAACATTGGTGTACTCGCAATCACACGAGTCTACTCAGTCTATGTCATTTTTGGAGCGGCTGTACTGGCGATTTTGTTCGCGTTTTTCGGTAAAGCAATGGCTTTAATACAAACGATTCCCACAGCAGTGCTTGGAGGAATTTCAATTTTATTATTCGGGATCATCGCGTCCAGCGGCTTGCGGATGCTTGTTGAAAATAAGATTGATTTTGGCAAGAATAGGAATCTAGTAATCTCGTCAGTAATCCTCGTAATTGGAATCGGCGGAGCAGCATTAAGATTCTCTGAAACCTTTGCGATTGAAGGAATGGCACTTGCTGCAATAGTTGGTGTAATTCTGAATCTTATTTTACCAGGAAGAGAAATCGTTCAAGATGAGGATGAAATAAATTAATAAGGTACCTTTTAAAGAAGTCCAGAGAGGCTTATAAGGGTGTTAAGTTTTAGCTATGGCATTAAGAACATGCATGCTTCTTTAGCCATAGCTATGCTTCAAAGTATCAACACCCTGAATATATTCAGGGTGTTTTTTATAGAAACAATAGGAGGGATATGCTTGAAACACTTACTTCAGACATCAGATTTAACGATTAATGATATTTCTCAAATCCTCTCAGATGCGCAATATTTTATAGATGGCGGGAACTGGTCGCCTAAAAAGAATGTTTTTATTGCCAATTTATTTTTCGAAAATAGTACTAGGACAAAATGCAGCTTTGAAGTAGCACAGAGAAAGCTTGGCTTAGATATTATCCCTTTTGAAGTAGGCACATCAAGTGTTTCAAAGGGTGAAACATTATATGACACGGTTAAAACACTTGAGGCTATTGGAATAGATGCAGTTGTGATTCGCCATAATCAAGATCGGTATTTTGATGAGCTTGTTGGGAAATCAGATGTTTCAATCATTAATGCTGGTGATGGGTGCGGTCATCATCCAACACAATCACTTCTTGACTTATTAACCATTAAGCAGGAGTTCGGCAGCTTTAAGGGACTTAAGGTTGCTATTATTGGTGATATCAGACATAGCCGTGTAGCAAGGTCAAATGCAGATACGTTAGTTCGTTTAGGAGCAGAGGTTGTTTTCTCCGGCCCAGTGGAATGGTTTAATGACGAACTTCTTGAAAATGGATCGTACGAAGATATTGATTCAACTGTAGAAACGGCAGATGTAGTTATGCTGCTGCGTATCCAGCATGAGCGCCATGGAGAAAAGGGAACGAAAGCTGCGGATGATTATCATCAAGCCTTTGGACTGACGATAGAAAGAGAAAGAAGAATGAAGTCAGGAAGCATCATCATGCATCCGGCGCCAGTGAATCGAAATGTGGAAATTGATGATAGCCTAGTAGAATGCAAACGTTCGAGAATCTTTAAACAAATGACAAATGGTGTGTACATCAGAATGGCTGTGTTAAAAAGGACAATCGAACAAATGGAAGGGAGCGGTCAAAATGAAGACATTAATAAAAAATGGTCAGTTGCTAACTAATGAAGGGGAATTTAAACTTGCAGATATTTTTATAGATTCCGGGATGATCATCGAAATAGGAGAAGCTCTTAAAAGGGAAGCGGAAGAAATTATCGATGCAAATGGCCTGCTGGTTACACCTGGTTTTCTCGATCTTCATATCCATTTACGTGAGCCAGGCGGTGAAAAGAAAGAGACGATTGCAACCGGAACAGCAGCTGCTGCAAGGGGAGGATTCACAACCGTAGCTGCAATGCCGAATACAAGACCTGTCCCGGATACAAAGGAACAATTAGCATGGCTGAATAAACGGATTGAAGAAACGGCATCAGTAAATGTGCTTCCTTATGCATCAATCACCATCCGTGAGCTTGGTGAGAAGTTAACGGATTTTCAAGCTTTGAAAGAAGCTGGTGCCTTTGCTTTCACCGATGATGGGGTAGGTGTTCAATCTGCTGAGATGATGCTGCAAGCGATGAAGAAGGCGGCTGAAATTGATATGGCAATCGTCGCTCACTGTGAAGAAAATACTTTGATTAATAAGGGATCCGTTCATGAAGGTGCTTTTTCAGAAAAGAATGGATTAAACGGCATTCCATCTGTTTGTGAATCAGTTCATATTGCCAGGGATGTGCTTTTAGCAGAGGCAGCGAATTGCCATTATCATGTCTGTCATATTAGCACGAAGGAATCGGTAAGAGTGGTAAGAGATGCGAAGCGTGCTGGAATTAAAGTAACGGCTGAAGTAACACCACATCATCTTCTTTTATGTGAGGAAGATATCCCGAGTCTTGATACGAATTATAAGATGAATCCTCCACTTAGAGGAGAAGCAGATAGAGATGCCTTAATTGAAGGGATTTTAGATGGAACAATTGATTTTATAGCAACAGATCATGCACCACATACAGCAGAGGAGAAAGCAGAAGGAATGCAACTTGCACCTTTTGGAATTGTTGGATTAGAAACAGCCTTCCCACTTCTTTATACACATTTTGTTGAAAAAGGAATGTTTACATTAAAGCAGCTAATCGACTTTCTTACAGTTAAGCCTGCTGAAGTTTTTAAACTGGCATCTGGCAAGCTTGAGATCGGTGCAAAAGCAGATATCGTTTTATTGGACTTGAACCACACGGAGAAAATTAACCCGGAACAATTTTTATCAAAAGGAAAAAATACGCCGTTTGCCGGCTGGGAATGTAGGGGCTGGCCAGTGCTGACAATGGTAAATGGAAAAATTGCATGGAGCAAGGGGAGTGTAACAGCATGAGAAAACAGCTAATTTTAGAAGATGGCACTATTTTTATCGGGGATGGCTTTGGCAGTAATACAAACACAATGGGGGAAGTTGTTTTCAATACTGGTATGACAGGCTATCAGGAAATTATTTCAGATCCTTCGTATTGCGGTCAAATCGTGACCCTTACATTTCCTCTCGTCGGAAACTATGGAATAAACCGAGATGATTTTGAATCGATATCTCCAGCCATTCAAGGCTTTATCGTCAAGGAAGCCGCTGAGTTTCCATCCAACTGGAGAAATGAAAAAACAATTGATGAATATTTTCAAATCAAAAATATCCCAGGCATAGCAGGAATTGATACACGTAAATTAACAAGGATTATCCGTCAGCATGGAACTTTAAAGGGAGCGATTTGCGGGATTGAGGAAGATGCTGCTTCCGTTCTGGAAAGATTGCGTACGACAAATCTTCGAAATGATCAAGTAAAACAGGTCTCTACAAAAACACCATATCCAAGCCCAGGTCGTGGGAGAAGAGTCGTTCTTGTCGATTTTGGCATGAAGCACGGGATTTTACGAGAGTTAAATAAACGTGACTGTGATGTGATCGTAGTTCCTTATAATACGACAGCAGAGGAAATTCTTAACCTAAGCCCAGATGGTGTGATGCTTTCAAATGGACCCGGGGATCCAAAAGATGTGCCTGAAGCAATTACAATGATTAATGGATTACTGGATCAAGTGCCTTTGTTTGGCATCTGTCTTGGCCATCAGCTGTTTGCACTTGCCTGCGGAGCAAATACGGAGAAAATGAAATTTGGCCATCGCGGGTCCAATCACCCAGTAAAAGAATTATCAACAGGTAAAGTTGCCATCACTTCACAAAACCATGGCTACACGGTTGAAGAACATTCAATTTTAAATACAAGATTAGAGGTTACACATATAGCATTAAATGACGGTACTGTTGAAGGGTTAAAGCATAAAGATTATCCAGCATTTACCGTCCAATACCACCCAGAAGCTTCTCCTGGACCTGAAGATGCCAACGGTTTATTTGAACAATTTTTGACAATGGTCGAATTTGAGAAACAGGAAGGTGCGAACTAATGCCAAAGCGTACAGATATAAAAAGCATACTAGTAATTGGATCAGGACCCATCGTCATCGGTCAGGCAGCAGAGTTTGATTATGCTGGAACACAGGCATGCATCGCCCTGAAGGAAGAAGGGTACAGAGTCATCCTAATCAATTCAAATCCAGCGACAATCATGACAGATACAGAAATTGCTGATGCTGTCTATATCGAGCCGCTTACATTAGAATTTGTTAGCCGAATTATTCGCAAGGAACGTCCGGATGCACTTGTCCCAACACTTGGAGGACAAACAGGACTAAATCTTGCAGTAGAACTAGCTAAATCAGGGGTTCTTGAAGAATGTGGAGTAGAAATTCTTGGCACAAAGCTTTCAGCAATTGAACAGGCGGAAGATCGTGACCTTTTCAGAAATCTGATGAATGAGCTTGGCGAGCCTGTACCTGAAAGTGAAATCATCCATACATTAGAGGAAGCCTATGAATTTGTAAATATAATCGGTTATCCTGTTATCGTTCGTCCAGCATTCACTCTTGGTGGTACAGGCGGAGGAATCTGCCACGATGAATCGGAGCTTATTGAGTTTGTTAAAAGTGGTTTGAAAAATAGCCCTGTGACACAATGTCTATTAGAAAAGAGCATTGCCGGATTTAAAGAAATTGAATACGAGGTTATGAGAGACTCAGGTGATCATGCCATTGTTGTTTGTAACATGGAAAACATTGATCCAGTCGGCGTCCATACGGGAGATTCGATTGTTGTCGCACCAAGCCAAACACTAAGTGACCGTGAGTATCAATTATTAAGAAATGTTTCATTAAAAATTATTCGCGCGTTAGGAATCGAAGGGGGCTGTAATGTTCAGCTAGCACTCGATCCGTACAGCTTCAACTACTATATTATTGAAGTGAACCCAAGAGTTAGCCGTTCATCTGCATTGGCATCAAAAGCAACTGGATACCCAATCGCTAAGCTTGCTGCAAAAATCGCAGTTGGCTTAACGTTAGATGAAATGATGAACCCAGTTACTGGTAAAACATATGCAAGCTTCGAGCCAGCACTTGATTACATTGTCACGAAAATTCCACGCTGGCCGTTTGATAAATTTGAATCAGCGAATCGTTCATTAGGAACACAAATGAAGGCAACAGGCGAAGTAATGGCCATCGGCCGCACGTTTGAGGAATCCTTATTAAAAGCTGTGCGTTCGCTAGAAGCAAATGTGTTTCATTTAACGCTTAATGAGGCAGATACGATTGACAATAATTTAATGGAAAAAAGAATCCGCAATGCTGGGGATGAACGACTATTCTATATTGGGGAAGCACTCAGAAGAGGTGTTACAATTGAAACGATTCATGAATGGAGCCAAATCGACCTTTTCTTCCTTCATAAAATGGAAAAAATCGTATCTTTTGAAAAAGAGCTTGCTGCTAGTCGATTTGAAAAAGAAATAGGCAAGAAAGCGAAGGAAATGGGCTTTGCCGACTGTACCATCGCTAATGCCTGGAATACGACTGAATTAGGGGTTTATACTTGGAGAACTGAAAATGGCATCGTGCCTGTTTACAAGATGGTTGACACTTGTGCTGCCGAATTTGAATCGGAAACTCCGTATTACTATGGCACATATGAGGAAGAAAATGAATCAGCAGTGACTGACAGGCAGAGTGTCGTTGTTCTTGGTTCAGGTCCGATCCGCATCGGCCAAGGGGTTGAGTTTGACTATGCAACTGTACACTCCGTTTGGGCGATTAAAGAAGCGGGCTATGAAGCAATTATCATCAATAACAATCCGGAAACAGTTTCAACTGATTTCAGCATTTCCGATAAGCTTTACTTTGAACCGCTGACGATTGAAGATGTCATGCACATCATTGACCTAGAAAAGCCAGAAGGGGTTGTCGTCCAATTTGGCGGACAAACGGCAATTAATCTCGCTGCTAGTTTAGTAGAAAGAGGTGTGAAAATTCTTGGGACATCTCTAGAAGACCTTGATCGTGCGGAAGATAGGGATAAATTCGAACAGGCATTATCTGAACTTTGTATCCCGCAGCCAAAAGGAAAAACAGCACTCTCTGTTGAAGAGGCAGTCATAATTGCGAATGGAATTGGCTATCCCGTTCTTGTGCGCCCATCCTATGTTCTTGGCGGACGGGCAATGGAAATTGTTTATAAAGAAGAAGAGCTTCTTCACTACATGAAAAATGCGGTGAAGATTAATCCTGAGCATCCGGTTTTAATAGACCGGTATCTAACAGGGAAAGAAATTGAAGTGGATGCAATCTCAGATGGAGAAACTGTCGTGATCCCTGGAATTATGGAGCATATCGAGCGTGCCGGTGTTCACTCTGGTGACTCCATTGCAGTCTATCCACCACAGAGTATATCTGCTGAAGTAAAAGATAAGCTTGTTGATTATACAGAAAAGCTTGCAAAGGGACTTGGGATCATTGGATTATTAAACATCCAGTACATTGTTGCAAATGAAGAAGTGTTTGTGATTGAAGTAAATCCAAGATCGAGCCGTACCGTACCTTTCTTAAGCAAAATTACCAATGTGCCGATGGCGAACATCGCAACAAAGGTGATTTTAGGCCAATCACTAAAGGAACAGGGCTACCAATCGGGTCTTGTACAAGAAAAAAACGGTGTTTATGTAAAGGTGCCAGTCTTCTCATTTGCTAAATTGAGAAGGGTTGACATTACTCTTGGACCAGAAATGAAATCAACTGGAGAAGTAATGGGAAAAGATTCTACCCTTGAAAAGGCATTGTATAAAGGGTTAGTGGCCTCAGGGATGAAGATTCATCCGTTCGGTTCGGTTCTTATGACTGTTGCTGATAAGGACAAGGAGGAATCACTCCAGCTTGCCAAACGCTTTGCTTCTATTGGTTATCGCTTAATGGCTACAAGCGGAACAGCGCAATTGCTGCAAGCAGAAGGTGTTACAGTCGAAGTCGTTGATAAAATCGGATCAGACGGTCCTAACTTACTAGATGTAATTCGAAATGGCAAAGCACAAATTGTTATCAACACGTTAACTAAAGGGAAACAGCCGGAAAGAGACGGCTTCCGCATTCGTCGTGAAGCTGTAGAGAATGGTGTACCTTGCCTTACATCGCTTGATACAGCGGATGCGATTCTAAAAGTAATCGAATCCATGAACTTTTCAGCAGATGCAATGGAAAAGCCAGTTGATATACAGGAGGCGGTCTTCGCGTGATCAAAAAAGAATTATGCCAAATCGTCTCTCAAGCAGAAATAGCCGAACATATTTTCATGCTCACCCTCCAAGGTGAGCTTGTCCGCGAAATGAATGAGCCCGGACAATTTGTGCATTTGAAAATAGCCCAACATTTTGAACCGCTTCTTAGAAGGCCAATCAGTATTTCTGACATTCAGAAGGATAAAAATCAATTTACAATGATTTATCGTGCAGAGGGCAGAGGAACAGCTTTACTGTCTGAGAAAAAGCCGGGGGATGTCGTTGATGTACTTGGTCCTCTAGGAAATGGATTTCCCATACATGAAGCGAAACCGGGAGAAACCGCTCTACTCGTCGGGGGAGGAATTGGTATTCCACCTTTATTTGAATTATCTAAACAGCTTGTAAAGCAGGGCGTAAATGTCATCCATGTTCTTGGATTTCAATCAGCAAATGTTGTTTTTTATGAAGATGAATTTACTAAACTTGGGGAGACATATGTAGCGACTGTTGATGGCAGCTATGGCACGAAAGGGTTTGTCACTAACATCATCGAAGATCGGAAGCTTACATTTGATGTCCTCTATTCATGCGGCCCGACACCGATGCTTAAGGCACTTGAAAATAATTATTTGGATAAGAAGGTCTATCTTTCCTTGGAAGAACGAATGGGCTGCGGGATTGGAGCCTGCTTTGCTTGTGTATGCCACACCGGTGATGATCCAACAGGCTACACATATAAAAAGGTTTGCAGCGACGGACCTGTTTTTAAAGCTGGGGAGGTACTTCTATGAAATCATTACAAATAAGCTTGCCCGGACTAGATATGAAAAATCCAATCATGCCAGCATCTGGCTGCTTCGGTTTTGGCCGTGAATTCAGCCAGCTTTTTGATCTAAGCCAACTTGGTGCGATTATGATTAAAGCAACAACCTATGAACCTCGTTTTGGCAATCCGACCCCTCGAGTGGCTGAAACCACTGCAGGAATGCTAAATGCCATCGGGCTGCAAAATCCTGGACTTGAAAAAGTAATGAATGAAGAGCTGCCTTGGCTAGATCAAT
Organism: Cytobacillus solani; assembly: GCF_001420595.1. GTDB lineage: Bacteria > Bacillota > Bacilli > Bacillales > Cytobacillaceae > Cytobacillus > Cytobacillus solani. The sequence continues at coordinate 1,800,882 of NZ_LJIX01000006.1, forward strand.
TTGATGTTCCGATTATTGCCAATGTCGCAGGCTCACAAGAGGAAGATTATATTGCAGTTGCGAAAGAAATTTCCAAAGCGTCGAATGTGCATGCCCTAGAATTAAATATTTCCTGCCCGAATGTCAAAATAGGCGGGATTGCTTTCGGAACCATACCAGAAGTGGCAAAGGATTTAACAAAGAAAGTCAAGGAAGTATCTGAAGTCCCTATTTATGTGAAGCTATCGCCCAACGTGACAAATATTGTCGAAATGGCAAAAGCAGTGGAAGATGGCGGAGCAGATGGATTAACGATGATTAATACGCTAGTTGGCATGAGAATTGATTTGAAGTCTGGGAAACCAATTTTAGCAAACAAAACAGGAGGACTTTCAGGACCAGCAATTAAGCCTGTTGCGATCCGAATGATTCATGAGGTAAGCCAGAACGTATCCTTGCCGATTATTGGCATGGGGGGCGTTCAATCTGCTGAAGATGTGATTGAATATTATTACGCAGGGGCAAGTGCGGTTGCTGTAGGTACTGCAAACTTTGTGGATCCATTCGTCTGTCCGACGATCATTGAAGAATTACCGGAATTAGTGAGAAGACTTGGCTTTGACCATATTTCTGAATGTACGGGAAGGAGCTGGAAAAATGGATAAATCACTTATTATCGCGCTTGATTTTGCAGGTAAACAGGAGGTCAATCAGTTTTTAAATCACTTTAATGATGAAAAGCTTTTTTTGAAGGTAGGAATGGAGCTTTTCTTTCAGGAGGGGCCAAGTATTATTTATGACTTGAAAGAAAAAGGGCATGATATTTTTCTAGATTTAAAGCTTCATGACATCCCGAATACGGTAAAAGGAGCGATGAAGGGGCTTGCCCGTCTTGGATGCAATCTTGTCAATGTTCATGCAGCAGGCGGAAAAGAGATGATGAGTGCAGCACTTGAAGGATTGGAGGCTGGAACGCCAGCTGGGCAGAGTAGACCTGCTTGTATTTCTGTGACTCAATTAACGAGTACTTCAGAAGAGCAAATGCGTGAGGAACAGCTTGTTCAAGTCCCTTTGGAGGAATCAGTCCTTCATTATGCAGCTTTAACGAAAAAAGCGGGTCTTGACGGGGTTGTTTGCTCTACTTTCGAGGCTAAATCTATACGACAAATACTGGGTCAGTCCTTTTTGACTGTAGCTCCGGGGATTCGTTTGCAATCAGATGATGTTCAGGATCAAAAGCGAGTAGCCACTCCTGCTTATGCAAAATCTGAAGGTGCTTCAGCAATTGTTGTCGGACGCCCAATCACAAAATCAGTTAACCCGCTGGAAAAATACATTGAATTCAAACAATCATGGGAGGGTGTTCACCAATGAAACAACAAATTGCCGAACGTTTACTAGAAATCAAAGCTGTTGCGTTACAGCCTAATGAACCTTTTACATGGTCATCTGGTATAAGGTCTCCTATTTACTGCGATAATCGGTTAACACTTTCCTATCCTGCTGTTCGAAAGGAGATTGCAAATGGATTGAAGGAAACCATTTTGGCGAAGTTCCCTAGAGCCGAAATAATCGCAGGAACAGCAACTGCAGGAATCCCTCATGCTGCATGGGTCAGCGACTTAATGGATTTGCCAATGTGCTACGTACGTTCCAAGCCAAAGGGACACGGACAAGGAAACCAAATAGAGGGAAAAACAGAACCTGGACAAAAGGTTGTTGTCGTAGAAGATTTAATTTCTACAGGTGGGAGTGTCATAACAGCAGTAGAAGCACTGCGCCAAGCAGGTTGTGAAGTCCTGGGTGTTGTCGCTATCTTTACTTACCAGTTGAAAAAAGGGAAAGAATTGCTTGAGGAAGCGAATATTTCAACGTTCACATTGACTGATTTTGAAACCCTATCGGAAATTGCAAAACAAAAAGGCTATATACAGGCAGAGGATATGGAAAAGCTTTCAGAATGGCGGAAAAACCCTGCAGAATGGGGAACAGTGAATCAATAATTTGTCTCATTGTAATTCTATAGTTTATATTTTGTTCTTTAAAAAAAATGAATGGGACGAGGTGCTCCCTCGTCCCATATACTACCCCTGTCTTAACGACAGAACAATCTCCTCATCTGGTGTCACATATACAGTCTGTTGGTTCTCATAAATCACAAATCCAGGTTTGGCCCCGCTAGGCTTTTTTACATGCCGAACCTGCGTGAAGTCTACTGGAACTGAACTAGAATTGCGAGCCTTACTATAATAAGCTGCTAAATTTGCAGCTTCTAATATTGTTGCTTCTGCAGGCTCTTTGCTCCGAATCACCACATGCGACCCAGGGATATCTTTCGTATGCAGCCAAATTTCGTCTCTAGCTGCCAGTTTATTTGTTAAGTAATCATTTTGTTTATTATTTTTTCCGACAAAGATTTCTGTTCCATCAGTGGAGATGTAGCGGTCAAGAATTGGTTTTACATTTTGATTCTTCTTGTTTTTCTTTTTTTGTCTATCTCTAATATAACCGCCCTCAATTAATTCCTCTCGTATTTCCGCAATATCCTTCGGTGAGGCTGTTTCCACTTGCTGAAGCAAAGTTTCAAAATAAGCATGCTCCGCTTTCGTTATTTCGATCTGCTCTTTTACAATCGTAATCGCATTTTTTGCCTTCTGATATTTTGTAAAGTATTTCTGTGCATTTTCAGAAGGCGTTTTTTGCGAATCTAGTGGAATGGTCACCATTGCTCCATTTTCATCATAATAATTGCTGACATCTACCGTTTTCATTCCTTTTTTTATCGCGTAAATATTAGCGGTGATCAGCTCACCGTAAAGCTGGTGCTGATCAGCATTTTCGGCTTCTTTTAAGGTTGCTAGCAGTTTTTCTATTTTCTTTTCATTTTTATCTTTTTCATTGTGAATAAAGCGCTCTAAGTCATTTGCATGCTGCTTGACACGATCCCGCTCTGCCTTGCCAAAATAAAAACGATCAAGCATTTCACTTAGTGAATTGAATTTCTTTGGCTCTCCTTGTAGATGCTCCAACGGAAAAAGATAGAAGCTATCCTTTTGCCCACCACTTGTGATTGCAGGGGAGAGTTCGTGATTTTTCAGTAAACGTATATAGTGTAAAAATGTTTTTGGAACAGTTGTCCTGTTAGCTAGTCCAGAATGGAAGAGCACCTCTTTTGCTAGCAATGGCGATATTCCTGCAAATGCGGAAACAAGCTGTTTATCAAGCTTCCCGCTGTTAAAATCAATTTGCCGTAAGATATCCTCCTCACTAGCCTCAAATGGATTCATCTTATCCTGCTGAGGTGGCAAAACATATTCCTGCCCTGGCAAAATTGCTCGATGACTATTTACGGCAAATGACACATGCTTAATGCTGTCCAAAATCAAGTTTCTTGTTTTATCCACTAAGGTAATATTGCTGTGTCTGCCCATTATTTCTACAATCAACTGCTTGTAAGAAGTATCACCAATTTCGTTTCTTCCTTTTACTTCGAAAATAATAATTCGATCTAAGCCAACCTGGCGTATTTCCTCTAGGAAAAATCCTTCCAGATGCTTTCTTAACAGCATGCAAAACATCGGAGGCTCAGAAGGGTTATCATGAGTTTCGTTTGTAAGCTGTACTCTTGCATAACTGGGGTGAGCTGAAAGCAGGAGCTTATGATTCTTTCCGTTAGCTCTCACTACTATAATAATTTCGTTTTTATAGGGCTGATGGATTTTATTAATTCTTCCCCCTTTTAATTCATGGGTTAGTTCTTCTGTTATAGCCCTTGTAAATAAACCGTCGAATGACATTAGGAACATCCTTTTCTATTTAAGTTTTATTTGTATATTTTTTTATCTGTATTTCTGCTAAAAGAAATACAAATGTATTTTATTGGTTCCAATATTAATTCATTTTGTTCTTCTAGGGAACCAATGTCCTCTATTGATTCCTCAAAACACTGCTTTTCTGCCATATAAGGGAATCAATACCCTCTATTGATTCCTCAAACAACGCTAATTTGCCAAATAAGGGAACCAATGACTCCTATTGATACCTCAAACAACGCTAATTTGCCAAATAAGGGAACCAATGACTCCTATTGATACCTCAAACAACGCTATTTTGCTATATAAGGGAACCAATGACTCCTATTGGTTCCCCAAACCTCTCTTATTTGCCCTATAAAGGAACCAATTGGCTTGATGTCAGCAGCTAGCATAACTTCACACAGATACAATGGCACATTTCTTATGCTAGTCGGGGCTGATCAAGCCGATTCCGCTTTTAATAATATCATAGCATTTTTTTGGACAAGGCTGAATAAGCTTTCTTTAGATGATAAGTATGGCTTGAAGGAGGAAGTGATGTCTGAATGAAATTCCATGAAATGAACGAAACAGAGGTTGAGCAAGCATTGAATACGGATTCGACATCTGGCTTAACTGAAGATGATGTAAAAAAACGAAGAAATCAATTTGGCAAGAATGAATTAGAAGAAGGGGAAAAACAATCAGCCTTACTCTTGTTCTTTAGTCAATTTAAGGATTTCATGGTCCTTGTTTTACTTGCGGCAACGCTTATTTCAGGACTGCTAGGCGAATACATTGATGCGGTTGCGATCATAGCCATTGTCATCATTAATGGCTTGCTTGGTTTCTTTCAAGAAAGAAAAGCTGAAAGATCTTTGCAAGCATTAAAGGAGCTTTCCGCTCCGCAAGTGAGTGTATTAAGAGATGGCGAGTGGATAAAGATTCCTTCAAAAGATGTAGTAGTTGGGGATCTGCTCAAATTTACGAGCGGTGATCGAGTAGGAGCAGACGTTAGAATCATTGAATCAAATAGTTTAGAGGTCGAAGAATCTGCTTTAACTGGTGAATCATTACCGGTAGCAAAAACGGCAGGTGCAATAAAAAAAGCCAATATTGGGATTGGCGATATGGAAAATATGGCTTTTATGAGCACATTAGTTACTCGCGGCAGCGGGATGGGAATCGTTGTCGCAACCGGGATGAAAACAGCGATGGGACAAATTGCTGATTTATTGCAAAATGCCGAAACAATGACAACTCCTTTACAGAGAAGACTGGAACAGTTAGGGAAAATTCTCATCACTGTGGCATTAATTCTTACTGTGCTTGTCGTTGTAGCTGGTGTCATCCAAGGTCACGATCTTTATACGATGTTCCTTGCAGGTGTCTCGCTAGCAGTAGCAGCCATTCCGGAAGGATTACCGGCGATCGTAACAGTAGCACTTTCGCTTGGTGTTCAGCGAATGATCAAGAAAAAAGCGATTGTTCGAAAGCTGCCTGCAGTAGAAACGCTTGGCTGTGCTTCTGTTATTTGTTCAGATAAAACAGGAACGATGACTCAAAATAAGATGACAGTTACCCATTTATGGAGCGGGGGGAAACAATGGCTTGTCGATGGAGTAGGCTATGAGCCTCAAGGGCATTTTTATCGAAATGACAGTCAGGTGGAACCGAAGGAAGATAAGGCACTTCAGCAAATGCTTATGTTCGGAATGCTCTGCAATCATGCGGAAATAAAAAGAAAAGAGAATGAATTCGTCATTGATGGAGATCCAACGGAAGGTGCATTGCTTGTTGCAGCAATGAAAGCGGGTTATAACCGTGATACATTACTAAGCCAGTTTCAAATTATGAAGGAATTTCCTTTCGATTCTGAAAGAAAAATGATGAGCATTGTTGTTAAAGATCAGCAAGGCAAGCAATATATTGTCACAAAGGGAGCACCGGACGTGTTAGCGGGTGTTTGTGAATCAATTCTTTGGGAAGGAAAACGTAAATTCCTGAATCGAGAAGTTATAGGACATATTCAAAAGGCAATTGAAGATTTAGCTTCACAAGCATTAAGAACTATTGCGATCGGGGTAAAAGAATTATCGCCCAACACAATCATTCTTGATGAAAAAGAAGCCGAGAAGGGATTAACCTTTATTGGTCTCCAAGGAATGATTGACCCGCCACGACCAGAGGTGAAGAATGCGGTTAAAGAGTGTAAAGAAGCGGGCATCAAAACTGTGATGATTACTGGAGATCATGTGATTACAGCGAAAGCAATAGCGAAACAGCTCGGTATTTTGACGAATAAGTCGAAGGTTCTTGATGGGAAAGCTCTTTCTGAAATGAATGTAGATGAGCTAGAAGAGGTTGTTGATGATGTAGCTGTATTCGCGCGCGTCTCTCCAGAGCACAAATTGAAAATTGTGAAAGCATTGCAAAATAAAGGACATATTGTTGCGATGACCGGTGATGGCGTCAATGATGCCCCAGCGATAAAAGCTGCAGATATCGGAGTGGCAATGGGGATAACAGGTACTGATGTGGCGAAGGAAGCATCCGCACTGGTACTGCTTGATGATAATTTTGCAACGATTAAAGCGGCAATCAAAGAAGGCAGAAACATATATGAAAATATTCGAAAGTTCATTCGATACTTGCTTGCATCCAATGTTGGGGAAATTCTCGTTATGTTGTTCGCGATGATATTAGGACTTCCGCTCCCATTAGTGCCTATCCAAATTCTATGGGTAAACCTTGTGACCGACGGACTTCCCGCTATGGCATTAGGTCTTGATCAGCCTGAAGATGATGTGATGAAACGGAAGCCGAGAAACCCGAGAGAAGGGGTTTTTGCGAGAGGACTCGGATGGAAGGTTGTTTCAAGAGGGTTTTTAATAGGAATAGCGACTTTACTTGCTTTCATATTCGCCTATCATGCAAATCCAGATGACTTACCATATGCGCAAACCATTGCTTTTGCCACATTAGTACTTGCACAGCTGATCCATGTTTTTGATTGCCGCAGTGAAAAATCAGTGTTAGCAAGGAATCCATTTGGAAACAAGTACTTAGTTTGGGCGGTTATTTCTTCCTTGATATTGCTATTTGTCGTCATATATTATCCGCCATTACAGCCAATTTTCCATACTGTGCCAATCGAAATGAAAGATTGGCTAATGATTACTGGACTTGCTGCAGTTCCAACATTTTTACTTGCAGGGTCATTTTTGATGACAAAAAGAAAATAAAATATGTTATAATAAATAAGGTAGTAGAGATTTTCTCTACTACTTTTTTCTGTGTAACCGGATGATCTAATATAAAAAGTTTGCTGGTGCTATTTATTTTGCATACAATTTCCTTCATTTATGATAAAATACGAACTAATTGCTTGTAGTAATTACATAAAAATGGCATTCCTTTCAGACAGGATGTGTTACATATGGTTGTTAGTATGACAGGTTTTGGCAGAAGCAAAAAGAGTTTGAATCAATTTTCCGCACTCGTAGAAATAAAGGCGGTAAACCACCGATTTTCTGAGTACCAAATCAGAATGCCAAGACAGCTTTTTCATATGGAAGATAAAATAAAGAAAAAGCTTGGTGAGTCTATTCATCGAGGCAGAATCGAAGTGTTTGTGACAGTAGAAGGTGATCGGCTAGCAACCCGGCAAGTACAGGTTGATTGGACATTATTAGACGAATATTACCAATACATATCGAAAATTAAAGATCGATTTGCCATTGACCAGGGACTTACAGTTCATGATTTCATACGGGATGAGCTCATTTCAATTGAAGAAAAAGATGCTGGAAATGAGGAAATAGAAAGAGTTGTACTTGCCGCTATTGAAGAGGCGAGTGGTCATTTACTGCATATGCGGAAATTGGAAGGTGCTGAGTTAGAAAAGGATTTAAAGCTTCATCTTAATGAAATGGCTGAACGGATTAATCATTTAAAAGAACTTGCTCCTAAGGTTGTCCAACAATATCAAGAGCGTTTAACAAAACGAATGAGCTTATTTTTAGAAGGTCAGCTAGATGAAGCAAGAATTTTAACAGAAGTTGCTCTATTTGCTGATAAGGCAGATATCAGCGAGGAGATAACTAGGCTACTAAGCCATATGAATCAATTTGAATCGACCCTACAAGTGAATGAACGTGTAGGCAGAAAATTAGATTTCATAATTCAAGAAATGAACAGGGAAGTAAATACGATCGGTTCGAAGGCCAATGATGCCGCAATTGCTTCAGAGGTCGTAGATCTAAAGAGCTGTCTCGAAAAAATGAAAGAACAAGTGCAAAATATTGAATAAGGTTTGTTTAGAAAAGGTTTTACGGGGTCAAAATATATAACTGATGCTTGGAGGACGAAAATGTCGATTAAATTAATAAACATCGGTTTTGGCAATATTGTGTCAGCTAACCGCATAATCTCAATAGTCAGCCCGGAATCAGCACCAATCAAAAGAATTATACAAGATGCCCGTGACCGTGGGTCATTAATTGATGCAACATACGGCAGAAGAACAAGAGCGGTTATTGTGATGGATAGTGACCATGTTATCCTTTCAGCTGTTCAGCCTGAAACCGTTGCCCATCGCTTAAATGACCGAGATGAAATTATCGATGAAGGGTAGGATGAATGAATGCAGGAAAAAGGTTTATTAATAGTTTTATCCGGCCCTTCTGGCGTCGGCAAGGGAACGGTAAGAAAGGAAATCTTTTCACAGCCGGATACAGCTTTTGAATATTCAATTTCAATGACAACGAGGTCTCCAAGAGAAGGAGAAGTTGATGGGGTAGACTATTTCTTCAAGACACGCGATGAATTTGAAGCGTTAATTGAACAAGATAAGCTCCTTGAGTATGCCGAATTTGTCGGTAACTACTATGGGACACCTGTTGACTATGTTAGAGAGACACTAGATCAAGGGAAAGATGTTTTTCTTGAAATCGAGGTTCAAGGGGCAAGACAAGTACGTGAAAAATTTCCTGATGGCTTGTTTATCTTTCTTGTACCGCCTAGTCTGTCAGAGCTGAAAAACCGAATTGTTACTAGAGGTACCGAAACAGAAGATGTAATTAACAACCGGATGACAGTTGCAAAAGAAGAAATTGAAATGATGAATTTATACGACTATGTCGTAGAAAATGATCAAATTGAACGGGCATGTGATAGAATAAAGGCCATTGTTATTGCTGAACACTGTCGCAGGGAACGAGTAGAACCAAGATATATTAAAATGCTGGAGGTAGATTAAATGCTTTATCCTTCTATTGATTCATTAATGACAAAAATTGATTCCAAATATTCACTTGTATCAGTAGCTGCAAAGAGAGCTAGAAAAATGCAAGAAAATGCAAAGCCTCAGTTAGACAAATATGTTTCACATAAGAATGTGGGCAAGGCACTTGAGGAAATCAATGCAGATCAGCTTCATTATCGTCTTTCTGCTAAACTAAAGGACGAATCTTACGAATAACTGACGGAAATAACAACCTCTTTTCAGGTTGTTATTTTTATTTCGTTCGACATTAAAACGTGAAAAAATGCGTTACTTCTTGCATAATAAAAGAGAGAAAATGATAGAAGCAGATGGGGGTTATAGAATGCTGCACGGAAAAAAAATACTGTTATGTGTAACAGGCGGGATTGCTGTATATAAGGCAGCCGCTTTAACAAGCAAACTTACCCAGGCAGGTGCAGATGTGAAGGTAATCTTAAGTGATTCTGCCTGTGAATTTGTTGCCCCGTTAACGTTCCAAGCATTATCAAGAAATGATGTATATACAGATACATTTGATGAAAAGGACTCTAAGGTTATTGCACATATTGACCTTGCAGACTGGGCAGATTTGATTTTAGTTGCACCAGCAACGGCAAATGTCATTGGGAAACTAGCAAATGGCATTGCTGATAATATGATTACGACTACATTGCTTGCGGCCACAAAACCAGTCTGGATAGCCCCAGCAATGAATGTCCACATGTATAGTCATCCAGCGGTTCAGCAAAATATTGAAACATTATATCGCTTTGGGTATCGATTTATTGAGCCTGGAGAAGGATATCTTGCCTGCGGATATGTAGGGAAAGGGCGTCTAGAGGAACCGGAGAAAATTGTAGAGAATATTGAGATGTTTTTCCACCCTAAGGATCTAAAGCTATCCGGAAAAAAGATCGTCATTACAGCTGGTCCTACCCGGGAAAAAATTGATCCAGTCAGATATATTACGAATCATTCATCAGGAAAGATGGGTTATGCGATTGCTGCAGAGGCTGCCCGAACAGGTGCAAAGGTAGTTCTTATTTCTGGTCCTGTTAGCATAACAGCACCTGTAGGAGTAGAGCTTATTCAAGTCGAAAGTGCTGAGGACATGTATCAAGCAGTTATGAAGGAATATAGTGATGCAAACATTGTCATTAAAACAGCAGCAGTGGCAGATTATCGTCCAAAAAACAGCTATGATCATAAGGTAAAGAAACAGGATGGGGACGAAAGCATGGAGCTTGAAAGAACAACGGACATTCTTATGGAGTTGGGTAAAAATAAGAAAAAACAAATTCTTATTGGCTTTGCAGCTGAAACGGATCATGTTGCTGAATATGCCCAAAAAAAGCTATTAAAGAAAAATGCTGATATGATTGTAGCTAATAATGTGAAGACAGCAGGGGCTGGATTCGGTACGGATACGAACATTGTTACGTTATTCAAGCGAGATGGGAGTGTAATAGAGCTTCCTTTACTATCGAAAAACGAAGTAGCTGTAAAGATCCTAAATGTAGCTTCGCAATTATTAGGGAATGAAATGAAATGACCATTGCAAGTGTAATTGTTGATGTACCTGCTAAACAAACGGACAGGCCTTTTGATTATGTTATACCTGATCATTTAGTTGAAGTGGTCAAGCCTGGAATGAGAGTCATTGTTCCCTTTGGCCCTCGAAAAATACAAGGTTTTGTTATTGCGGTAAAGCCAGAATCAGACTTTGGCAAATTAAAAGAATTAATTGAACCAATGGATATAACACCGATATTAAATCAAGAGCTATTAGCACTTGGAGAATGGCTGACATATGAAACGCTTTGCTATAAAATTTCCGCTTTTCAAGTTATGCTTCCTGCAGCATTAAAAGCAAAATATGAGAAAAAACTGAAATTGTCTGCAGAAGAAACGAATCTTCCAGCTGAGATTAGAGCTGTGTTGGGACTTGATGAAATGATTCCGTGGGAGGAAGCAGTGAAAAGTGGCTGTTTAAACCTATTGCAAAAGGAAGTTGCAAACGGAACTGTAGAAATTATTTATGAAGTAAAAGAGCGTGTGAAAAAGAAAAAATTAAAACATATATGGACTAATCGATCAAAGCAGCAATTAGCCGCAGAAAAGGAAAACTTGCCTGTACAGGCTGCAAAGCAGAAGGAAGTCATTGATTTTTTCCTACAAGCAGATGCTCCAGTAGAGTTGCGCAAGCTCTTATCTGAACTTGGCATATCCTCTTCTACAATTAAGGGTCTACTTCAAAAGGGGATACTTGAGGAAAAAGAGATGGAAGTGTATCGTGATCCTTTCGGAGAAAGAGTGTTTTCGCATACAGAACCGCTTCCACTTACAGCGGATCAGCAAAAAGCAATTACGCCAATTCTTGAAACCATAAAAGAGATTAAGCATCAAACCTTTTTGCTATACGGGGTGACAGGCAGCGGAAAGACGGAAATTTACCTTCAATCGATCCAAAAAGTGCTCCAGCAAGGAAGAGAGGCCATCGTTCTTGTCCCGGAAATATCATTGACCCCACAAATGGTCAAACGTTTTAAAGGAAGATTTGGGAATGCGGTGGCTGTTCTTCATAGTGGGCTATCCGCTGGTGAAAAATATGATGAATGGCGAAAGATTCAGAAAAGGGAAGTAAAGGTCGTTGTTGGAGCGAGATCGGCCATCTTTGCGCCATTTGAGAATTTAGGCATTATTATCATTGATGAGGAACATGAGACAAGCTACAAGCAGGAGGATAATCCGAGGTATCATGCACGAAATGTCGCAATTAAACGAGGGGCAACACATCAATGCCCAGTTGTGCTAGGAAGTGCAACTCCATCACTTGAATCGTTTGCAAGAGCACAAAAGGGTGTATATACGCTGCTCTCCATGCCGAATCGGATGAATAATCAAGCGTTGCCTGGTGTTGAAATCATTGATATGCGGGAAGAATTAAGAGAGGGTAACCGCTCGATGTTTTCTCGGCTGCTTTTAGAAAAAATCGAGGACAGGCTAGAAAAAAAAGAGCAAATTGTCCTTTTTCTTAATAAAAGAGGCCATTCATCATTCGTCATGTGCAGAGACTGCGGGTATGTTGTAAATTGTCCAAATTGTGATATCTCCCTAACGTATCATCGGGCCAATCAGCGAATGAAATGCCATTATTGCGGGTATGAAGCACATGTACCTAATTCTTGTCCGGAATGTAGTAGTGAGCATATTCGGTACTTTGGCACTGGCACGCAAAAAGTAGAGGAAGAGCTAGTTAAAATTTTGCCACATGCAAAAGTGATTCGAATGGATGTGGACACAACAAGCCGTAAAGGTTCACATGAAAAGCTGCTTGATCAATTTCAGGAAGGTCATGCAGATATTCTTTTAGGGACACAAATGATTGCAAAGGGCCTTGATTTTCCAAATATCACATTAGTTGGTGTTTTGTCAGCGGATACGATGCTGCACTTACCTGACTTCCGTTCATCGGAGAAAACCTTCCAATTATTAACGCAAGTGAGCGGACGGGCTGGCAGGCATGAGAAGGAAGGCGAAGTCATTATTCAAACCTATACACCTGAGCATTATAGTGTAGAACTTGCAGGAGAACAGGACTTTGATCGTTTTTATGAAAAAGAAATGATGGTGCGGAAAATCCATAAGTACCCTCCTTTTTATTATATCTCCCTCATTACAGTCAGCCATGAAGAATTAATGAAAACAGTGTCGATAACAGAAAAAATTACCGCATATATTCGATCGAGACTTTCCAATGAAGCGATTTGTTTAGGTCCTGTCGCTTCTCCGATTCCTAGAATCAATAATAGATATCGATATCAATGTTTGATAAAATACAAACGGGAACCAGAGCTAAATCTAGCAATGAAGAAAATACTCGATCAATATCAACAAGAAATCTCATTAGGCGGTTTGCAAATTTCAGTGGATGTAAATCCATATATTCTAATGTAGAAATTGACCGAACGGTTATGAATACGAAGTAAATGGTTGAAAATAGTTGGATAGAGATCATACAGGAGGAAGTAAATTGGCAGTCAGAAAAATAGTAGAATTTCCCGCAGAAATCCTTGAAGTTCAGTGCAAGCCTGTTACACAATTTGATAAAAAACAAGCAAAAATCTTAAATGATATGTACGATACGATGATTGAATTTGATGGGGTTGGGCTTGCCGCTCCCCAAATTGGACTTGATATGCAGGCTGCAATCGTTGATATAGATGATGAAAATGGAACGATAGAAATGATGAATCCAGAAATTCTTGAAGTGAGCGGAGAACAAACAGGGCCGGAAGGGTGTTTAAGCTTTCCTAATCTATTTGGAGAAGTCAGCAGGCCTTATTATGTAAAAATAAAAGCACAGGATCGAAAAGGAAAGTTTTTTACTTTTGAGGCAGAAGACTTTTTAGCGCGAGCGATATTGCATGAAATTGATCATCTGCACGGTGTATTATTCACTTCGAAGGTAACAAGATATTTGGATAAAGAAGAGTTGGAAGGGTTGGAAGTAGAATGACAAAGATTGTATTTATGGGAACACCAGATTTCTCTGTTCCTGTCCTGCAGCAAATAATAAAAGATGGTTATGATGTGATTGGGATTGTGACACAGCCAGATCGTCCGGTAGGAAGAAAAAGAGTGTTAACACCGCCGCCAGTAAAGGTAGAAGCTGAAAAACACGGGATCCCAGTTTTTCAGCCCGAAAAAATCCGTCAGCCTGAAGAGCTTGAAAAAATATTGGCATTGGACCCAGATTTGATCATAACGGCTGCTTTTGGTCAAATTTTGCCAAAGGCGCTGCTAGAAGCACCGAAATACGGCTGCATCAATGTTCATGCTTCCTTGCTTCCGGAGCTTAGAGGTGGCGCACCTATCCATTATTCGATTATTCAAGGAAAAGAAAAGACAGGAATTACGATTATGTATATGGCGGAAAAGCTGGATGCAGGAGATATCTTAACACAAGTTGAAGTGCCAATTGCTGAAACAGATACGGTCGGCACATTGCATGATAAATTAAGTGCTGCAGGATCACAGCTATTATCTGAAACATTGCCAAAATTATTAAAAGGGGAATTGACATCCATACCTCAAAATGACGAGGAAGCTACCTTTGCATCAAATATTAAAAGAGAACAAGAAAAGATTGATTGGTCAAAAACAGGGGAGGAAATTTATAACCACATTCGCGGGTTAAATCCTTGGCCTGTTGCCTATACAACCTTAAATGGTGCAGTTATTAAGATTTGGTGGGCAGAGAAAACGAATAATCATATCAATAAGGTACCAGGGACGATTATTGGTTTAAATGAACAGTCTGTAATCGTGTCTACCGGAAATGATACGGCTATTAAAATTCTTCAGCTCCAGCCATCAGGCAAGAAAAAGATGTCAGCCGAGCAATTTTTAAGAGGGGCTGGTTCGCAAATTCAAGTTGGCGACTGCCTTGGGGAAGAGCAATGAAGAAAGAGAGGAAGAAAAATGTCCGAGAGACTGCACTTGATTTGTTAGAAACGATTGAGAAAAATCAGGCATACAGTAATCTCCTTCTAAATAATGCGATTAAGAAAAATGAAATAAACCAGAAGGACATTGGCCTGCTTACGGAATTAACCTATGGAACATTGCAGCGGAGAATGAGCCTTGACTTCTATTTGGAGCCATTTTTAAATGGAAATAAAAAAGTGGAAAGCTGGGTTAAGCAATTATTGCGTCTGACCTTATATCAAATGGTTTATTTAGATAAAATACCAGACCGAGCAGCTATTTTTGAGGCAGTTGAGATTGCTAAGCAAAAGGGCCATAAAGGGATTTCTGGGATGGTCAATGGTGTTCTTAGAAATATCCAGCGACAAGGTCTGCCATCTATTGAAACTTTGGAGGATCCAATCGAAAGACTGTCAATTGAAACAAGTCATCCGCTATGGCTTGTAAAAAGATGGGTCGACCAGCTCGGTATCGAACAAGCAAAGCAGATGTGTGAGATCAATTTAACGGCTCCATTGCAGACAGCAAGAGTGAATCTAACAAAGATTTCGAAAGAGGATTGCATTCTGAAGCTTAATGAGGAAGGTTTCCAAGTAGAAGCAAGTCCTGTTTTACCAGAGGCAATTAAGTGCTACCGAGGGAATCTTGCAAACTCGGTTGCTTTTAAAGAAGGATATATAACGATTCAAGATGAAAGCTCTATGCTTGCGGCATATGCATTAGGTGCTGAGGTAAATGAAAGGATCTTGGATGCTTGTGCTGCACCTGGGGGGAAATCAACTCATATTGCAGAGAAAATGCAAAATACTGGACAAGTCATTTCACTTGATCTCCATGAACATAAAGTAAAGCTCATTAAGGAAAATGCAACTAGATTAGAGCTTACTAATATTGAACCAAGTGCACTTGATAGCAGAAAGGTTCAAGAATATTTTGAGAAGGAATCATTTGATCGTATTTTGCTTGATGCTCCATGCTCTGGCCTTGGTGTCATGAGAAGGAAGCCTGATATGAAGTATACGAAAAAAGAAGAAGATTTAATGCAGCTATCATCGATACAGTTAAACTTATTAAAAGCTGTTTCCCCTTTGTTGAAAAAAGGTGGTATTCTAGTTTATAGTACTTGTACAGTTGATAGGGAAGAGAATCAGCTTGTAGTTGAGTCCTTTTTAAAAAATGATGTAGATTTTGAAGAGGATCTTACGATAAAGGATCGGATGCCTGCAGCGATTCGTCCATTAGTTAATGGATTTGAGCTTCAAATTTTACCACAAGATATTGGTTCGGATGGCTTTTATATAGCCTGTTTAAGAAAGAAGGTGTAAGAATGGAACAAGTAACAGCTATGAAACAATCAACGATAGATCAAAAACCCTCCATTTATTCTTTACAACTGCAGGAGCTTAAAGAATGGCTCAAAGAGAATAATGAAAAAGCATTTCGTGCTGAGCAAATTTTTGACTGGCTTTATACCAAAAGGGTCACTTCATTTGAAGATATGACAAATTTATCAAAACAGTTAAGAGATAGGCTGGAATCAGCTTTTACCTTAACAACTTTAAAAACGATCATCCAGCAGCAGTCGTCGGATGGAACAATTAAATTTCTGTTTGAGCTTCATGATGGCTATTCGATTGAAACGGTATTAATGAGGCATGATTATGGAAACTCTGTATGTGTGACAACACAGGTCGGATGCAGAATTGGCTGTACGTTTTGTGCTTCTACATTAGGCGGATTAAAACGCAACTTAGAAGCAGGAGAAATTGTTGCACAGGTCGTAAAAGTACAGCAGGCTCTTGATAAGACTGACGAGCGTGTAAGCTCGGTTGTAATTATGGGAATTGGCGAACCGTTTGACAATTTTGATCATATGCTCTCGTTTTTAAAAATTATTAATCATGATAAGGGCTTGAATATTGGTGCACGTCATATCACTGTTTCTACAAGTGGAATTATCCCGAAAATCTATAAATTTGCCGATGAAAACATGCAGATTAATTTTGCCTTATCGTTGCATGCACCAAATACAGAGCTTCGCAGTCGTCTAATGCCTATTAATCGTGCGTATAAATTGCCTGACTTAATGGATGCCATACGCTATTATATAAATAAGACAGGCAGACGTGTCAGCTTTGAATATGGATTATTTGGCGGTGTTAATGATCAGGTTGAACATGCGGAAGAATTGGCAAGACTGATTAAAGGGTTGAAGTGTCATGTGAATTTAATCCCTGTCAATTATGTTCCTGAAAGAGATTATGTAAGAACACCGAGGGAGCAGATTATTAATTTTGAAAAAACGTTGAAAAATCATGGCATTAATGTAACTGTTCGCAGAGAACAGGGTCATGATATTGATGCAGCATGTGGACAACTTCGTGCAAAGGAGCGAAAAGAGGAGACGAGGTGACAAGATGAACGCTGTTTATAGGACAGACCGAGGAAGAATTCGTCAGCATAATGAAGATAACGGTGGAGTTTTTACGAATAAATGCGGTCAGCGCCTTGCCATTGTAGCAGATGGCATGGGTGGCCATCGCGCTGGTGATGTGGCAAGTGAAATGGCACTGACACATTTACAGAAGCAATGGGGAGAAACAGAAGAAATCCAAACCGCTGATGAGGCGGAAGAATGGCTAAAAACAAATATTGAACAAGGGAATATCCTTATCCATGACCATTCAAAGAAGGTATCTGAATGCGAAGGCATGGGGACAACAATGGTTGCTGCTATATGTACCGATCGTTTTACAAGTGTAGCCAATATTGGTGATAGCAGATGCTATATTTTAAATGAAATGGGTTTTCAGCAATTAACGGATGACCATTCGCTTGTGAATGAGCTAGTTCGAACGGGACAAATTTCAAAAGAGGATGCCGAACATCATCCAATGAAAAATGTCGTTTTAAGAGCATTGGGGACAGAAGAATCTGTGAGCATTGACATTAAAACGATTATTTTTGAAGATGGAGACTTGCTCTTATTATGTTCTGATGGTCTTTCAAATAAAGTGACTGAGGCTGAAATGATCGACATACTTAAAAGTGAGACTGACTTGGATGATAAGGCTTCTACTCTTATTGAATTGGCTAATAACCACGGCGGTGAAGATAATATAACCCTAGTCATTGTTGAGTTTTTGGATGGTAGTAAATCTGGTGATGGCTTATGATGATTGGAAAAAGAATTAGCGGTAGATATAAAATTCTTGAAAGCATTGGCGGGGGTGGAATGGCTAATGTTTATTTAGCCCATGACATGATTCTAGATCGTGATGTAGCGGTTAAAATGCTTCGACTAGATTTTGCTAATGATGAGGAGTTTATTCGCCGTTTTCATCGTGAAGCACAATCAGCAACAAGTCTAGCCCATCCGAATATCGTTAGTATTTACGATGTTGGAGAAGAAGATTCGATCTACTATATCGTGATGGAATATGTGGATGGACAAACATTAAAGCAATACATACAGCAAAACAGTCCGATTCAGTTAGACAAAGTGCTTGATATTATGAAGCAATTAACATCAGCCATTTCTCATGCTCATCAAAATCATATTATCCATCGAGACATTAAGCCTCATAATGTATTAATTGACCAGTTTGGCAATGTGAAAATTACAGACTTTGGAATAGCAATGGCTTTGAGTGCAACAAGTATTACACAAACGAACTCTGTGTTAGGTTCTGTGCATTATTTGTCACCCGAACAAGCAAGAGGCGGAATGGCCAATCGGAAGTCAGATATTTATTCGTTAGGAATCGTGATGTTTGAATTACTGACTGGTCGATTGCCATTTTCGGGCGAATCCGCAGTATCTATTGCACTTAAACACCTGCAATCTGAAACGCCTTCACTACGGAGATGGAATCCATCGATCCCTCAAAGTGTCGAAAATATTGTTTTCAAAGCAACTGCTAAGGATCCATTTCATCGTTATGATAGTGTAGAGGAAGTAGAAGAAGATATAAGAACAGCACTTGAGCCTGAACGAATTCATGAGGAAAAATTAATTTTTCCAATTGATAATGACGCGACTAAGGCGATTCCGATCATAACAGACAACCATTCCTTTTCAAATATGGAGGAAACGGTCGTTCGTGATAAGGACATGAAAGGGAATCACTCTCCTCAGGATACGCCGCCAAAGAAAGAGAAGAAAGTAAAAAAAGATCAGAAAAAACGAAGAAAATGGCCAACCATCTTAGTTTCTACTTTTTTTGCCTTAATTATCCTTGGCATTTTTGTGGTCTTTGTTCTTCCTGATATATTGGCACCGGATGAAATATCTGTACCTGAATTAACTGGAGAAAAGGCTGATGAGGCTATTAAGCAGCTAGAAGAAGCTGGATTTAGTATTGGTGAGACGATTTCAATTAATGATGATGAATTAGATGAAGGGTTAATAATTAAAACTGATCCTAAGGCTGGTACCGTTCTAAAAGAAGGAGCAAAAATTGACCTATATGAAAGTTTAGGCGAAGAAAAATATGAACTTGAAAACTATGTAGGCAAATCTTTTGATGATGTGGATCGATTGCTGAGGAATACCTTCAAAAAGATCGTGAAAGAAGAAGTGAATGATGAAAGTGAAGCTGCAGGTACCATATTAGAACAAAGCAAGCCAGAAGGAGAGCTTGTTGTCCCAGAGGATACTGAATTGGTTTTTACTGTTAGTAAGGGACCGAAGCCTATCACTTTAGAAGATTTAAGAGAGTATAATAAAAAAGGGCTGGAGGCATATGAAAAATCTACAGGTGTAGTTATTGAGTATGGAAAGGAAGAATACCATGACACTGTTTCGGAAGGCCTTGTTATCAGGCAAGAACCTGGAGCAGGTTCGCAAGTTTCAAAGGGAAGCAAAGTTAAAGTGGTTATATCTAAAGGAAAAAAGGAAATCCCTCCGAAAACAGTATTTATTGAGGTAACCGTTCCATATGAGCCTGTAATAGAGGGCCAGCCACAGGAAGTACAGATTTATGTTAATGATATGAATCAAAGCATAACCGATCCTTTTATAACAGAGTACATTACTGAAACGAGAAAATTTAGATTAGAGCTTGAGATTCAACACGGGCAGAAAGCAGTATATCAAGTTAGAAGAGATAATACTGTCATTGACCAGCAGGAAGTACCATATCCTGAATAATAATAGAAAGAAGTGTTGCTATGCCTGAGGGCAAAATCATAAAGGCATTAAGCGGTTTTTATTATGTATTGAATGAGAGTGAGACCGTGCAATGCCGTGGTAGAGGGGTTTTTAGAAAGAATAAAATAACCCCGCTAGTCGGTGATGAAGTTGTTTTCCAAGCTGAAAATGATAAAGAAGGATATATTTTAGAAGTAAAAGAACGGAAGAATGAACTTGTTCGGCCGCCAATTGCCAATGTAGACCAAGCAATTCTCGTTTTTTCTGCTGTCGAGCCTGACTTCAGCACTGCCCTTCTTGATCGTTTTCTTGTATTAGTAGAGTTTAATCATATTA
The DNA here is from genome assembly GCF_001420595.1 of Cytobacillus solani. Taxonomy (GTDB): domain Bacteria; phylum Bacillota; class Bacilli; order Bacillales; family Cytobacillaceae; genus Cytobacillus; species Cytobacillus solani. The sequence goes on from NZ_LJIX01000006.1 coordinate 1,820,899, forward strand.
AGCCGATAATTTGTATAACGAAAATGGATTTAACAAATGCGAAACAAAATAAGGAGATACAGCACTATGCAGAGGACTATCGAAAGGCAGGCTATGACGTTCTCTTAACTTCTTCTGAAACAGAAGAAGGAGTAAAGGAACTATTCCCTTATTTGGAGGGGGAAATTTCAGTTTTTGCAGGACAGTCAGGTGTTGGCAAATCTTCTCTCCTTAATGCGCTTAATCCAGATTTAGATTTAAGAACGGATGATATTTCCTCCCATCTTGGGAGAGGGAAGCATACGACAAGACATGTGGAACTAATTAAAGTTGGACAAGGCTTAGTAGCTGATACTCCAGGGTTTAGCTCCCTTGAATTTATGGATATAGAGATTCCTGATCTTAACTTTTGTTTCCCAGATATTGAAAAGCTGAGTGAGGAATGTAAATTTAGGGGATGTCTTCACATGGCAGAACCAAAATGCGCAGTTAAGGCTGCTATTGAAAATGGGGAACTCCCATCCTATAGGTATGAACACTATAAGACATTTTTGCAAGAAATAAAAGACAGAAAGCCGAGGTACTAACTATGGTGAAGATAGCCCCTTCCATACTATCTGCTGATTTTTCCAAGCTGGGGGAGGAAATTAAAGATGTTGAAAGAGGAGGAGCCGATTATATTCATGTCGATGTTATGGACGGGCATTTTGTTCCGAATATTACAATCGGACCTTTAATTGTTGAAGCGATTCGGCCCACGACGAAGCTTCCTCTTGATGTGCATCTTATGATTGAGAATCCAGACCAGTATATTGAGTCTTTCGCGAAGGCCGGAGCCGATTATATTACCGTTCATGTTGAAGCTTGTCGACATCTTCATCGCACGATTCATTACATCAAGTCTTTTGGTGTGAAAGCAGGAGTAGTATTAAATCCGGCAACACCTGTTCAGATGATTGAAGATATTATTGAAGATGTTGATATGGTTTTGCTGATGACAGTAAATCCTGGTTTTGGCGGTCAAAAGTTTATTCCATCTGTCCTTCGAAAAATTGCTGCTGTGAAGAAGATGGCAGATGATAAAGGATTGAATATTGAAATTGAAGTAGATGGCGGGGTAAATGAAGAGACGGCAAAGCTTTGTATTGAAGCAGGTGCGAATGTGCTTGTGGCTGGTTCCGCCGTATACAATCAAAAGGATCGTGCGAAGGCAATTGCAGCAATTAAAGGCAGTACCATACTTAATTAATTCGAAGTCAGCTGTCACTAGCTGACTTCTTTTTAGCTAGTAGGAAAATTTAAATTTGTTAACGTATTAAGGTGATATTCTACGTTCAATAAATTTCCTGCTTATAGTAACGCATAAGAAAAACTAAGGTATTCGCCGGAAGGACTTGGCGAATGCTTAGTTTTTTTAATAGTCTTTATAAGGTGGTCGAAATAATGAATATAAATATATTGGCTGGTGGACCGAATGAATTACTGCCAAATCTAGAAAGATATCAAACAGATGAAGATATTTGGGTGGGAGTCGATAGAGGAGTCTTTACACTTCTATCTATTGGAATGAAACCGACGATTGCTTTTGGTGATTTCGACTCCGTTACAGTTGAGGAAATGGATGCAATCGAGCAAAATGTTGATGAATTGAACCGCTTCATGCCTGAAAAAGATGAAACAGATATGGAACTGGCGATGGATTGGGCGATTGAACAAAAACCTGACTTAATTAGAGTTTTCGGAGCAACAGGAGGCAGAGTCGATCATTTTATCGCAAACATTCAACTACTTATGAAACCATTGCAAATAGATCAGCAAATACAGGTGGAAATAATCGACAAAAAAAATATTGTGTTTCTTCGAATGCCAGGAAAGTATCCAATAAAGAAAATTACAGGCTTTAAATACATTTCATTCTTGCCCATTACAATGGAAGTTAACGGTATGACACTTGAGGGCTTTAAATATCCATTAGTAGACCGCCAGATCCCTTTAGGCTCCACTTTATGCATAAGTAATGAACTTATTCACGATTGTGGTCATTTTTCATTTTCAAAAGGCATATTAATGGTTGTAAGAAGTAATGATTAGGTCTGAAAAAATGATTAGTACTTATCTATTTATTTTGAATATGATGAATGGTGAAGATGGATGTGTGAGATCGAGGAGGGACATGAGTAATGAGATTTTATACCATTAAATTGCCAAAGTTTTTAGGCGGAATTGTCCGTGCAATGTTAGGGACCTTCAAGAAAAATTGAACCATTACATGAAGCAAAGAGCACCTGTTAAAGGTGCTTTATTTTTTTAATTGAGAATTGTCTAGCCTAAGCGTCCTATCCCCTATCAAACTTCAGGTCCCCTCCCTACGATAAGTCAACATCGACTCGCTATCGCTCTTCGTGTTTCCTTTATCGAAAGAACCGGCCCTTCTGCGTTTGTGCGGCGATGGCCAAGGCGCTTCCGCTTAACTATAGAAAAAGGACATCCCATAAGGATGTCCCGACACGTAATTAAACGCGTTCTACTTTACCAGATCTAAGCGCTCTTGCAGAAACCCAAACACGTTTCGGTTTTCCGTCTACAAGGATACGTACTTTTTGAAGGTTAGCACCCCATGTACGTTTGTTAGCATTCATAGCATGAGAACGTGCATTACCTGTAGTTGTTTTTCTACCAGTTACAACACATTTGCGTGGCATATTCATTTCCCTCCTTAACACATAAGCTAAAAGCTTTTTTAAGAATCATTTGCCATGTTAGATGACCAAAGTGATTTAATGTTAAAAAAAGCAAAACTTATTTTTAGACATTAAAAGATACTTTAATAATTTATCATACAACCATTTTTAATGCAATACTTGACTTTCAAGAAAAAAACCTTGACATACACTATGATTGAATAAGCTATAATAAAAAGATAGACTGTAGCTTTCAAAATAAATGTACTTATAGTAAAATATTTTAAGGTGTGTGGATAAGCTGCTTCGAAAGTTATAGCTCTTGGAGCAAAAATAGGGGTAGAACAATTTTAAAGGGGGAAAGAAATATGTCAATCGAACTTAAAACGAAATTCGGCCAAATTGATATCTCAAATGACGTGATTGCTACGCTTGCAGGTGGAGCGGCTGTTGACTGCTATGGTATAGTTGGTATGGCCTCTAAGCAACAAATAAGAGATGGCTTAACAGAAATTTTGCGTAAAGAGAATTTTACCCGCGGTGTAATTGTTCGCCAAGAAAACGATGAAGTACATATCGACATGTATATTATTGTTAGTTACGGAACAAAAATTTCCGAGATTGCTCATAATGTTCAATCGAAAGTAAAATACACGCTTAATCAAACAGTTGGCCTTGCCATCGAGTCGGTCAATATTTACGTTCAGGGTGTTCGTGTTACGAACCCGTAATGAGGAGGAAAGACTTGTGTCAATTAAAGTTTTAGACGGAAAACGATTTGCCGAAATGGTTATACTCGGTGCGAACCATTTATCCGTTCATGCGAAATTGGTAGATGCACTTAACGTTTTCCCTGTTCCTGATGGTGATACAGGAACAAATATGAATTTATCAATGACTTCAGGTGCTAAGGAAGTAAAGAATAATGTTCAGCCGCATATTGGTAAAGTAGGGTCAGCGCTTTCGAAAGGTTTGCTGATGGGAGCGCGTGGAAATTCAGGTGTTATATTGTCTCAGTTATTTCGCGGATTCTCAAAAGCGATTGAACAAAAATCAGAAATAGACGGCAAAGAGTTTGCTGCAGCACTTCAAAATGGGGTTGAAACTGCCTATAAAGCAGTAATGAAGCCTGTTGAAGGGACAATATTAACAGTCGCAAAGGATGCCGCTAAAAGGGCAGTCCAAATAGCAAAAAATGAAGATAATATCATCGCTATTATGGATGAGGTAGTGAAAGAGGCAAAAGCTTCTTTAAACCGTACACCTGATTTACTGCCTGTCCTTAAGGAAGTAGGAGTAGTTGACAGTGGAGGTCAAGGACTCGTATTCGTATACGAAGGTTTTCTTGCCGAATTAAAAGGAGAAGAATTGCCGGATACACCTGCCTCTCTTCCAAAAATGGATGAGCTAGTTAGTGCGGAGCACCATAAAAATGTCCATAGCTTTATGAATACTGAGGATATTGAATTCGGTTACTGTACCGAGTTTATGGTGAAATTTGAAAGTGGAAAGCTTGCAAATAATCCATTTACTGAAGAAAAGTTCCGTCAGGATTTAAGCAAGTATGGAGATTCTTTATTAGTTATTGCTGATGAAGAACTTGTTAAAGTACATATTCACTCTGAACAGCCAGGAGATTGCTTAACATACGGTCAGCGTTACGGCAGCCTGATTAACATGAAAATTGAAAATATGCGTCAACAGCATTCTAATTTGGTAGATGAAGTACAAACACCGCTTGTTTCTGAAAATGAATTAAAAAAAGCAAAACAAGAATATGGAATTGTAACCGTCTCAATGGGAAGTGGAATTGCTGATTTGTTCCGCAGTATTGGTGCACATGCTGTTATCGAGGGTGGCCAAACAATGAATCCAAGTACAGAGGATATTGTTAAAGCAATAAATGAAGTTAACGCTAAAAAAGTGATTATTCTTCCTAATAATAAAAACATTATTATGGCTGCACAGCAGGCAGCTGAGGTGTCTGATCAAGAAGTGATTGTTATTCCTTCGAAGACTGTTCCACAAGGAATGTCAGCATTGCTTGCTTTCAATCCAGGAGCGGAATTATCACAAAATGAAGAAGTGATGAATGAAGCATTACAGCATGTGAAAACAGGTCAAGTAACTTTTGCTGTTAGAGATACGAGCATTGATGGACTTGAAATAGAAAAGAATGATTTCATGGGTATTAATGAAGGAAAAATTGTTGTTAAAAATAAAGATAAGGTCCTATCGGCAAAAGATTTATTAATGAACATGATTGATGCTGATTCAGAAATCTTAACCATTTTAAAAGGGGAAGATTCCACTGATGAAGACATTCAAGCCCTAGTTAGCTTCGTGGAAGATGAATATGAAGATGTAGAAATTGAAGTGCATGATGGGAAGCAGCCGCTGTATGCATTCATTTTTGCGATCGAATAAGTGATGTGAAAAGAAGGGGGATCCCCTTCTTTTTTGTCATGAAAAAAATGAAAGGGAGGGTATGGCGGATATGGTCTTTTCCGCTAAAGGATCGTGAATGAAATCTTAAATCAGTCCATAACAGCCATTAAAGGAATCGGTGGAGAAACAGAAGAAATTCTTGGTGAAATGAAGATACGGACCGTTAATGATTTGCTGGAATATTTCCCATATCGATATGAAGATTATCGCCTTCGTGATTTAGCTGATGTAAAGCACGATGAAAGAATTACTATTGAAGGGAAGGTCCATAGCGAGCCTTCTCTCGTCTATTATGGAAGAAAGCGATCAAGATTGACCGTAAGAGTACTTGTTGGAAGATATCTTGTGCAGGTTGTGCTATTTAATCAGCCTTATGTGAAAAATAAGATTGCGATTAATGAAACAGTGTCGATAACAGGAAAATGGGATCAGCATCGACAAACGATAACGGCAAGTGAAATACATATTGGTTCACAGACCAAGTCTAAGGATTTTGAACCTGTATATACAGTAAAGGGAAAGCTAACGGTTAAAGGATTAAGACGATTTATTAATTTAGCTTTCAATCAATTTGGTGAGTTTATTGTAGAAACCTTGCCTGAGCAATTCTTAAAAAACTACAAGCTTTTAAATAGAAGAACAGCCATAAGAATTATGCATTTTCCAACTGACCAGCAAGAGCTTAAGCAAGCAAGACGCCGGATTGTATATGAAGAATTTTTTTATTTTCAGTTAAAAATGCAGGCATTAAGAAAATTTGAAAGAGACCATACAAAAGGAATTGCTCAAGACTATAACCTTGAATCGCTTCAGTCATTCTTACAGTCTCTTCCATTCTCGCTAACAGATGCTCAGAAGCGAGTAGTGAATGAAATTCTTACTGATATGAAATCTCCTTTTAGGATGAATCGGCTTTTACAGGGGGATGTTGGTTCAGGGAAAACGGCTGTTGCAGCAATAGCTCTGTATGCAAGTATAACAGCTGGGTTTCAAGGGGCATTGATGGTGCCAACGGAAATTCTCGCAGAACAGCATATGGAATCACTGAAGGCGATGCTTGAACCGTTCCAGCTTCGTTGTGAGTTATTATCTAGCTCTGTAAAAGGGAAACGCCGAAAAGAAATATTGCAACTATTAAAGGCAGGCGAAATCGATATTTTAATCGGAACGCATGCATTAATTCAGGATGAAGTCGAATTTTACAATCTTGGACTTGTGATCACGGACGAGCAGCATCGATTCGGGGTAGAGCAGCGAAGAGTCTTAAGGGAAAAGGGCGAAAATCCTGATATACTATTTATGACTGCTACGCCAATTCCACGGACACTTTCGATCACTGTTTTTGGTGAAATGGATGTGTCGATAATTGATGAGATGCCAGCTGGAAGAAAGACTATTGAAACGTATTGGGCAAAGCCTGATATGCTGGATCGCGTCCTTGCTTTTGTGGAAAAAGAGCTGCGTGCGGGTCATCAAGCTTATGTCATTTGCCCCCTTATTGAAGAGTCAGATAAATTAGATGTTCAAAATGCAATTGATGTCCACAGCAACTTAACACATTATTTTAATGGACGGTATGCAATCGGACTCATGCATGGCAGACTTACTCCAGATGAAAAAGAAGCGGTTATGAAGGCGTTTAGTCAAAATGAAAAACAAGTGCTTGTATCAACTACAGTTGTTGAGGTAGGCGTAAACGTCCCAAATGCAACAATGATGGTCATTTATGATGCGGAAAGATTCGGACTTGCTCAGCTTCACCAGCTAAGAGGGAGAGTGGGACGAGGGAGTGAGCAGTCCTACTGTATTTTACTTGCTGATCCTAAATCAGAAGTTGGTAAGGAACGGATGAAAATAATGACAGATACAAATGATGGATTTCTGCTTAGCGAAAAAGATCTTGAGCTAAGAGGCCCGGGAGACTTTTTTGGTAAAAAACAAAGTGGTCTACCTGAATTTAAAGTGGCAGATATGGTTCATGATTATCGCGCTTTAGAAACGGCAAGGAATGATGCTGCTCAAATGATCCAGTCAAATGAGTTTTGGCATTCCTCTGAATATATGTATTTAAGAAATTATTTGAAGGAATCAGGTGTTTTAGAAGGAGAAAAGCTTGATTAAAGCGATTCTTAATTATATACTACTATTAGTACCTAGTCTTAATATCGCGGACGGTGTGTTAAATGAAAAGAAATAAAAAGGAACGGCAGGCATTATTAAGCACAACAATAAAGGAGAATCCTTTTGTTACGGACGAAGAGCTTGCGGAAAAGTTTATGGTTAGTGTCCAAACCATTCGCTTAGACCGGCTTGAGCTATCTATCCCTGAATTGCGCGAACGTATAAAAAATGTCGCTGAAAAAAGATTTGATGATGAAGTTCGTGCATTGCCGATAGAAGAAATAATCGGTGAAATTATAGATATAGAGCTAGATAAAACAGCAATATCCATCCTGGATATTAAAGAAGAGCATGTTTTTAGAAGAAACAAGATTGCCAGAGGTCATCACTTATTTGCTCAGGCAAATTCGCTTGCGGTTGCGCTAATGAATGATGAACTTGCATTAACTGCCAAAGCAAATATCCAATTTACCCGCTCTGTAAAACAAAATGAAAGGGTAATTGCGAAGGCAAGGGTAGTCAACATAGATACAGAAAAGGGAAGAACGATTGTAGAAGTGACTAGCTTTGTTAATAATGAACTTGTCTTTAAAGGTGAATTTGATATGTTCCGTTCTGAAGCAGGACACAGGTCTTAGATTTTCCTTCAAATTAATAACAAAGGAAGTTATAGATATATGAAAATAGCAATTGATGCAATGGGCGGTGACCATGCACCAATGGAAATTGTTCTTGGTGCAATGAAAGCGATAAGTGAATATAAAGATATTCACATTACCCTTGTTGGAGACGAATCAAAAATAAAACAATATTTAACATCCGATGAACGAATTGAAATTTTACATACAGATGAAGTCATTTTGCCAACGGATGAACCTGTTAGAGCAGTACGGCGAAAGAAGACAGCTTCTATGGTTCTTGCTGCTCAGCAGGTAGCAGATGGTAAAGCAGATGCATGTATTTCAGCTGGGAATACAGGAGCTTTAATGGCTGCAGGTCTTTTTGTCGTCGGACGGATAGAAGGAATTGAACGGCCAGCATTATCACCGACATTACCAACAATCGGTGGAGAGGGATTTTTACTTCTTGATGTAGGTGCAAACGTGGATGCGAAGCCAGAGCATCTGCTGCAATACGCGATTATGGGCTCCATTTATGCTGAAAAGGTTCGTGGGGTATCTAATCCAAGAATTGGTCTATTGAACATCGGAACGGAAGAGAAAAAGGGAAATGAGCTAGCTAAGGATACCTTTGAACTGTTAAAGCAAGCAAATATTCATTTTATTGGCAATGTGGAAGCACGTGATTTGCTGGATGGAGTGGCAGATGTCGTAGTGACAGATGGCTTTACTGGAAATATGGTCCTTAAAACGATCGAAGGGACAGCACTATCAGTTTTTAAAATGATGAAAACAGCACTTACTAGCAGCTTAAAAAGCAAAATGGCTGCAGCTGTTCTGAAACCAGATCTTGCTCAATTAAAATCAAAAATGGATTATTCAGAGTATGGCGGTGCAGGGTTGTTTGGCTTAAAGGCACCAGTTATTAAAGCACATGGTTCATCTGATGCGAATGCATTATATAGTGCGGTAAAACAAACAAGAAACATGGTTGAAAACGCAGTGTCTCAAACGATCAAAGAAGCAGTAGAAAAGGAAGCTTCAAAATAAATTTGAAAAAGGAGAGTTGAAATGGGAAAAATAGCATTTCTATTTCCGGGACAAGGTTCACAAATTGTTGGAATGGGCAAATCTTTAGCTGAAATGGATGAAACGGTTAAGTCTATCTTCGATAAAGCAGACGATAGACTAAAATTTCCGCTCTCTGCCCTTATTTTTGAAGGTCCGCAGGAAGAGCTGACATTAACAACAAATGCGCAGCCAGCCCTTTTAACGACTAGTATTGCGATCCTGGAGTATTTTAAACAATCTGGAATTCAACCAGATTATGTTGCAGGACATAGTCTTGGTGAATATACGGCACTTGTTGCTGCAGGGGCATTTTCTTTTGAGGATGGCGTGTATGCTGTTCGAAAAAGAGGCGAATTTATGGAAGAGGCAGTTCCAAATGGAGAAGGATCAATGGCGGCTGTTTTAGGACTTGACCGTGACAATCTGGCTGGTGTTACGTCAGAAATTACTAATGAGGGACACCCTGTTCAATTAGCCAATTTAAATTGCCCTGGCCAGATTGTTATCTCTGGTTCAAAAAAAGGGGTCGAATTTGCATCAGTAAAAGCAAAGGAAGCAGGAGCCAAGCGGGTAATGCCTTTGGTTGTAAGTGGTCCTTTTCATTCAGAGCTAATGAAGCCTGCTGCTGAAAAATTTAAAGGCATCCTTAACGAAATTTCTGTAAATGATGCAAACATTCCAGTAATTGCAAACGTTTCTGCTACTGAAATGTCTTCATCAGCTGAGATAAAAAGCCGATTAATTGAACAATTATATTCCCCTGTTTTATGGGAAGATTCTATTCAAAAAATGATTTCCCTAGGTGTCGATACATTTATTGAAATTGGACCAGGGAAGGTTCTTTCTGGCTTAGTAAAGAAAATCGATAAAAAGGTGCGAATTTATGCTGTTTCGGATAAAGAAACCTGTATTGAGGTTACTGAGTCTTTAAAGGAGGAAAGTCAATGAAGCTAGAGAGGAAAATTGCTCTTGTAACTGGTGCTTCTCGCGGAATTGGAAGAGAAATTGCACTAGGTCTTGCGAAGCAAGGAGCAGACGTTGTTGTTAATTATTCAGGCAGCGAGGATAGGGCAAATCAAGTAGTCGCTGAAATTAAAGAGCTAGGGAGAAATGCTATCGCTGTTCAATGCGATGTTTCGAATAGCGAGTCTGTAGCTAATATGGTAAAGGCTACAATAGACACTTTTGGAAAGCTTGATATTCTAGTCAATAATGCTGGAATTACGAAAGACAATCTTCTTATGAGAATGAAAGAGGAAGAATGGGATGATGTAATCAATATCAACCTAAAAGGCGTCTTTCTTTGTACAAAAGCAGTTACAAGACAAATGATGAAGCAGCGCAGCGGACGAATTATTAATATTTCATCCATCGTAGGCGTAAGCGGGAACCCGGGTCAAGCGAATTATGTTGCTGCAAAATCTGGTGTAATTGGACTTACAAAGACTACGGCGAAGGAACTTTCATCACGCGGAATAACGGTTAATGCAATTGCACCAGGATTTATTACGACTGATATGACAGATAAGCTAACTGAGGACGTAAAGGATCAAATGCTAAAGCAAATTCCATTAGCTAGATTCGGTGAGCCAGAAGATATTGCGAATGTTGTTGTATTTCTAGCATCTGAAGACAGCAAATATATGACAGGGCAAACCCTTCATGTTGATGGCGGAATGTTGATGTAAGGACAGAATTAAAATGCTGGTCAAATTTGTTAAACATTTGCTTTATAAAATTGATTATGGAGCATTTATTAATTGTTAAAAATACTCTATAATGTCTTGAGGGGAGGTGAATAAGTATGGCAGATGTATTAGAACGCGTAACGAAGATTATCGTAGACCGTCTTGGTGTTGAAGAATCAGAGGTTAAGCTTGAAGCTTCATTTAAAGATGATCTTGGCGCTGATTCCCTTGATGTTGTAGAATTAGTAATGGAATTAGAAGATGAGTTTGATATGGAAATCTCTGATGATGACGCTGAAAAGATTGCAACAGTTGGTGATGCTGTTAACTACATACAAGCGAAACAATAATCTAGGGATACAATTAAACTTTTTCAGTGAGGGCTACATGCCCTCACTGCACTAAAAAATTCGTATTTCCTGTCCATTATTACCTAGGTTATTTTTTAGGTAATTGTGGACAGTAAATACGGTATTCTTAAAGCTCCGTTTCGAAACGGGGCTTTATTCTGTGAAAACGGGAATAGCTATTGATAGAAAACAATTTAATAACTAACAAGGGTGAAACAATATGCACAATAATGGGAAAGACAAAGAAAAACGCATTTTTCGTTCAACAGATAAGCAATTTAAAGAATTTCAGAATAAGCTAGGAATCCAATTTCGAAATGAAAAACTGCTAAAGCAAGCGTTCACCCATTCATCGTATGTAAATGAGCATCGCCGTAAACCACATGAAGACAATGAAAGACTAGAATTTTTAGGTGATGCGGTTCTTGAGTTAACTGTTTCCCATTTTCTATTCCTTAAATATCCAATGATGAGTGAAGGAGAATTAACAAAATTAAGGGCTGCTGTTGTATGTGAGCCTTCGTTAGTAGCATTTGCACATGACTTGTCGTTTGGGACATTAATTCTTTTAGGGAAAGGTGAGGAAATGACTGGGGGGAGAGAAAGACCTGCCCTGCTTGCTGATGTATTTGAAGCCTTTATTGGTGCTTTGTATTTGGATCAAGGGCTGCAAACTGTTATTCGTTTTCTCGAAAAAGTTGTCTTTCCGAAAATTGATTCGGGAGCATTTTCGCATGTGATGGATTTTAAAAGCCAGCTTCAAGAGCTCATTCAACGGGATGGCACTGGTTTGATTGAATATAAAATTTTACAAGAAAAAGGCCCTGCACATAATCGTGAATTTGTATCAAGAGTATCAATGAATGGAAAAGAATTAGGGATTGGTACAGGCAGGTCGAAGAAAGAAGCAGAGCAGCACGCTGCCCAGATGGCACTTGAGGTGTTAAAAAGTCATACGTAAAAACAAAAGTACTAGGGAGGTAATGCCCTGGAGTGAGGGGGAGCAGCAGTTGTTTTTAAAACGGTTAGATGTTGTCGGATTTAAGTCGTTTGCTGAGAGAATCATGGTTGATTTTGTTCCCGGTGTCACAGCAGTTGTGGGACCGAATGGAAGCGGGAAAAGCAATATTACTGATGCGATCCGCTGGGTATTGGGGGAGCAATCAGCCAAATCTTTGCGCGGTGCAAAAATGGAAGATATTATTTTTTCTGGGAGCGATTCGCGTAAAGCACTGAACTTTGCAGAAGTTACGCTCACCTTAGATAACGAGGATCAGCGTCTGCCCATTGATTATAATGAAGTGAGCGTGACAAGAAGAGTTTATCGTTCAGGAGAAAGTGATTTTTTAATAAATAAACAGTCATGCCGGTTAAAAGATATTGTTGATTTATTTATGGACTCTGGTTTAGGAAGAGAAGCTTTTTCCATCATAAGTCAAGGAAGAGTGGAAGAGATTCTTAACAGTAAGGCCGAAGAGCGAAGAACCATTTTTGAAGAAGCAGCTGGGGTCCTTAAATATAAGACAAGAAAGAAGAAAGCAGAGGGAAAGCTTTCTGAAACGCAAGAGAATTTAAACCGTGTGAATGACATTGTGTATGAATTAGAAACTCAAGTAGAACCATTGAAAATACAGGCATCCATTGCAAAGGATTATTTAGAACATAAGGAAGAACTAGAAAAAATAGAAGTGGCACTTACTGTTTTCGAAATTGAGGATTTACATTCAAAATGGGAGAAACTTTCGAGGGAATTAGAACTTCACAAGCAAAATGAAATAAAACATTCAGCAACACTGCAAAGCAAGGAAGCAAAAATTGAAGAATTAAGAGATCATGCACTAGCAATTGATGAATCAATTAATGATTTACAGAATGTTCTGCTCCATGCAAGTGAGGAGCTTGAAAAGCTTGAAGGAAGAAAAGAAGTTCTTAAAGAAAGAAAGAAAAATGCCTCTCAGAATAAAGATCAGCTTCATCGAAGTCTAGAAGAATTGACAGATAAAGATTTGGAATTGACGAAAGAAAAAGAAAAACAATCACACTTATTATTAGAAATAGAACAAGCTGCCTCTATGCTGCAAAAGGAATTAAAGAAAAAGCAGGATCAGCTTAAATTGTTTAGCGAGAATACAGAGGAAAAGATTGAAACACTTAAAAGTGACTACATTGAAGTTTTAAGTAAACAAGCGGCAGCTAAAAATGAACTGCAAAACATTGAACAGCAGGAAGATCAATTGGGTTATCGGACATCCAGGCTTGAAAAAGACAATGAAGCGTTCATTCAAACGCGGATAGCAATCATTGAAAAGAAGGAAACTGTTCAATCTCACCTTTTAAATGTTCAGAATGAATTGGACGAGCAAGTAAAGAAATATAGAGATGTACAAAGAAGGCTGGAAGCGGCAAAAAATAATTACCAAAAACAAGAAACAACTCTTTATCAGGCTTATCAATATTTACAAAAGGCAAAATCCAGACAAGAAATGCTTGCGGAAATGGAAGATGAATATTCAGGCTTCTTTCAAGGTGTAAAAGAGGTTCTTAAGGCACGCGGTAGCAAACTAAACGGAATCGAAGGGGCCGTTGCTGAATTAATTCAAGTACCGAAGGATTATGAAACGGCCATTGAAACAGCCTTAGGAGGAGCAACACAGCACATCGTTGTTGAATCCGAAAAGGATGGCAGGGATGCAATCCAATACTTGAAAAAAAATTCTTATGGAAGAGCCACATTCCTTCCTCTTAATGTAATAAAAGGAAAGACCATAAACCCTAGCCAACTTCAGTCTATTCAACATCATCCTTCATACATTGGTGTTGCCGCAAAATTAATTGAAACGGATCCAAAGTACAATGAAACCATTCATAATTTGCTTGGGAATGTAGTGATAACGAAAGATTTACCAGGTGCAAATGAACTGGCGAAGATCCTTCAGTATCGTGTGCGACTCGTCACACTTGATGGGGATGTGGTTAATCCTGGTGGGTCGATGACAGGGGGAGCCTTAAAACAAAAGACTTCCTCCATCCTTAGCAGAAAAGGCGAGCTAGAGGAATTAAAGACAAGAATTAATGACATGGAAACGAAAACGCTTAGCATGGAAGAGCAAGTGAAAATGTTAAAGTCAGATATTCAAAAGCTTGAAGAAAATCTTGAAATGCTTAGAAAAACAGGCGAAGAGCTTCGATTAAAGGAACAAGCTGTAAAGGGCGATCTTCGTGAAGTAGAATTTGAAGAAAAAAGCTTGAATGAGAGGTTATCTCTGTATGATCTTGATAAGACACAATTTTCCGAGGACAAAGAAAGATTAATAACAAGAAAGTCTGAACTCGACATGTTGCTGTCGGAAATTGAAAATCAGATAATTTCCTATGATTTAGAAATTAATAGGCTTACTAATCAGAAAAACATGCAGCAAACCTCCAAGGAAACGCTTTATACTGAAATAAATGATTTAAAAGTAAAATTTGCTTCAAAAACAGAGCAATTGAACCATGTGAAAGATAAATTCGAGGCTCTTTCCTCAGAATTGTCATTAAACAAAGAAAAGCTAGAAACCATTAAAGAGGATTTACAATTATTATCTTCAGAAATGACAAATAGCTTTTCAGGAGAACAGCAGCTTGAAGATGCAGCCCAAAGAAAGCTTCAGGATAAAACAGAAACAATTAAACTAATTTCATCGAGAAGAGAAGAACGTTTAAAGCTGCAATCTGCACTTGAAGATATAGAGCTAGAAACAAAAGAGCTCAAGAGACAGCATAAAGGGATGACTGAAGCATTAAAGGATGAAGAGGTAAAGCTGAACAGACTTGACGTTGAATTGGAAAATAGATTAACACATTTGCGCGAAGAATATTTGCTATCATTCGATGCTGCGAAGGAAGAATATCCATTGACGATTCCAGCAGATGAAGCGAGGAAAAAAGTAAAACTGATTAAATTGGCTATCGAAGAGCTTGGTACTGTGAATCTTGGCGCAATTGAAGAGTATGACCGTGTGTCTGAACGGTATGAATTTCTTCTTGAGCAAAAAAATGATCTCCAAGAAGCAAAAGATACATTATTTCAAGTAATTGACGAGATGGATACGGAAATGAAAAAACGTTTCCAAGAAACATTTGAGGGAATACGCTATCATTTTGAGACCGTTTTTTGCTCATTATTTGGCGGAGGCAGAGCCGACCTGAAATTAACGAATCCAGAAGATTTATTGAATACAGGTGTGGAGATTGTTGCTCAGCCCCCAGGAAAAAAGTTACAAAATCTTGGACTTTTGTCGGGTGGGGAACGCGCATTAACAGCTATCGCCCTGCTCTTTTCGATTTTGAAAGTGCGTCCTGTACCATTCTGCATTCTTGATGAGGTAGAAGCAGCGCTTGATGAAGCGAATGTATCCCGATTTAGCCAATACTTAAAAAGATTCAGCACAGAAACACAGTTTATTGTCATTACTCATCGGAAAGGCACGATGGAAGAGGCAGATGTATTATATGGAGTAACGATGCAGGAATCAGGCGTTTCTAAATTAGTTTCTGTTCGTTTGGAAGAAACGAAGGAGTTAGTTACCCAATAAAAGGAAGTGAAAACATGAGTTTTTTTAAGAAATTAAAAGAAAAAATTACGAAGCAAACAGATAGTGTAACAGAAAAGTTTAAAGATGGATTAGCGAAAACACGGGATAACTTTTCTGGAAAGGTAAATGATCTAGTAGCGAGATATCGCAAAGTAGATGAGGATTTCTTTGAAGAGCTAGAGGAAATCTTAATCCAGGCAGATGTGGGCTTTGATACTGTTATGAAGCTTGTGGAAGAATTAAAAATGGAAGTAAAGCGCAAGAACATCCAAGATCCGCAAGAGGTTCAAAGTGTGATCTCAGAAAAGCTTGTTGAAATTTATGAAGCAGGCGGGGAAGGTTCTGCTGAATTAAATATGCAAGATGACGCCTTAACTGTTATTCTATTTGTTGGTGTGAACGGTGTAGGAAAAACAACTACAATTGGAAAGCTTGCCCATAAATTTAAGAATGAAGGAAAAAAGGTTTTGTTAGCTGCTGGTGATACGTTCCGTGCTGGTGCGATCGAACAGCTTGAGGTATGGGGAGAAAGAGTAGGTGTTGATGTCATTAAACAAGGTGCCGGGTCAGATCCTGCTGCTGTTATGTTTGATGCCGTACAAGCTGCCAAATCCCGTCATGCAGATATCCTTATTTGTGATACAGCTGGTCGATTGCAAAACAAAGTGAACCTAATGAAAGAGCTAGAAAAAGTGAAGCGCGTCATTGAACGTGAAATTCCGGGTGCACCGCATGAGGTATTATTGGTTCTTGATGCAACAACAGGTCAAAATGCAATGATCCAAGCCAAAACCTTTAAGGAAGCAACAGATGTGAGCGGAATTGTATTGACAAAGCTAGATGGGACAGCAAAAGGTGGAATTGTTCTTGCTATTAGAAATGAGCTAAACATTCCAGTAAAATTTGTTGGTCTCGGTGAGAAAATGGATGATCTACAGGAATTTAATGCGGAACAATATGTATATGGGTTATTTGCAGACTTAGTTGAAGAGGAAGCATAAAAAATAAAGAAATGTAAGCAGCTGGACCGATGGTCCAGCTGCTTTTATATTCACAAAAGTAGGGGGATGGGAATAGATCTACGTCTCACTTGAACTTTCCTAGGAGGAAATCGAGAACGAACCTTAAAACGAAAGCATATTATTTATTGACTGATTACTAATAGCCAGGCGGGGACTATGAAGCATTAATTTTCAATGACTGTTTTTAATTTTATTAAAATGGGCTAGTTAAGAAGCTTCTCATAGAAGGTAAAAGAAAAAAGGCAAAGACAGAGAAAATGATTACACTTGAAGAACGGCCAAAATGACTATTGGAAGCAAGAAATCATAAGAACTGTCTCCTATATATTTCTATTTGAATAGCTGCGGCACCTAGGGCTATAGGTCATAACCCAAGTATTTGATGGGAAGAAAAGAACTTCTCTCCACCTATTCGTCTGATGATTGTTTGGGGTAAGCAAGTCGCTTCCGCTTTTCTAGTTGACATGTGTAGTGCTTCTGGGTAAACTTACTATTGTAAAGGCTTTTCACTTAACAAGGGGGAGTAGGGATGTTAGAAAAGACAACGAGAATGAATTATCTTTACGATTTTTATCAATCGTTGTTGACTCCAAAGCAGCGAAGCTATATGTCCCTTTATTACTTGGATGATTTTTCACTTGGAGAGATTGCTGAGGAATATGATGTAAGTAGACAAGCGGTTTATGACAATATTAAACGAACTGAAGCAATGCTTGAAGAGTATGAAGAAAAGCTGTTATTATTTCAGAAATTTCAAGAGCGGAGCAAGCTGCTTGTCAAAATGAAGGAAATGCTTAAGGGAGACAATCCTATAAACGAAACGATTATTGAGACTGTAGCTGAGCTTGAGAAATTAGATTAGGAGGCGGCAAGATGGCATTTGAAGGATTAGCCGACCGACTGCAGAATACAATCCAGAAGATCCGCGGCAAGGGAAAGATTAATGAATCAGATGTAAAAGACATGATGCGTGAAGTTCGACTTGCACTATTAGAGGCGGATGTTAACTTTAAGGTCGTCAAAGAGTTTGTTAAAAAGGTCAGTGAACGAGCTGTCGGCCAAGAAGTTCTCAAGAGCTTAACGCCTGGGCAGCAGGTTATTAAGGTTGTTAAGGAAGAACTTACCGAGTTAATGGGTGGAGAGCAAAGTAAAATTGCTGTTTCTAACCGACCGCCAACCGTGATTATGATGGTTGGTTTACAAGGTGCTGGTAAAACAACAACAACCGGTAAGCTAGCTAATTTGCTTAGAAAAAAATACAACCGTAATCCTATGCTAGTTGCAGCAGATATCTATCGTCCGGCTGCGATTAAACAGCTTGAAACGCTAGGGAAACAACTGAGTATGCCAGTTTTCTCACTTGGTGACCAGGTAAGCCCAGTTGAAATTGCAAAACAAGCAATTGCAAAAGCAAAAGAAGATCATAATGATTATGTCCTTATTGATACGGCTGGCCGTTTACATGTGGATGAAGCATTAATGGACGAGCTTAAGCAAATTAAAGAGCTTTCTAAGCCGGATGAAATCTTTCTTGTTGTTGATGCAATGACTGGTCAAGATGCTGTTAATGTGGCAAAAAGCTTCAATGAACAGCTTGGATTGACAGGTGTTGTGCTGACAAAACTTGATGGTGATACCCGCGGAGGAGCAGCGCTATCAATCCGTGCCGTAACAGAAACACCGATAAAATTTGTCGGTCTTGGGGAAAAGCTAGATGCACTTGAAGCCTTTCATCCAGAACGGATGGCCTCACGCATATTAGGGATGGGCGATGTTCTGACATTAATTGAGAAGGCTCAGGCAAATGTGGATGAAGAAAAAGCAAAGGAAATGCAGCAAAAGTTTCGAACTGCTTCCTTCACATTTGATGATTTCTTAGAACAATTAGGTCAGGTTCGCAGTATGGGACCGCTTGATGAGCTCTTGAAAATGATGCCAGGGGCGAACAAAATTAAAGGCTTGAACAATCTCCAAGTTGATGAAAAGCAAATTACACATGTGGAAGCGATCATTAAATCGATGACAAAGGATGAAAAAATACATCCGGAAACGATTAATGCTAGCCGCCGTAAACGGATTGCTAAGGGAAGCGGTACAACCGTTCCTGAAGTAAATCGTTTACTTAAACAATTTGAAGATATGAAAAAAATGATGAAACAAATGACAGGCGGCTCACCAAAAGGAAAGAAAAAAGGCGGATTTAAGCTGCCATTTAATCCTTTTTAGGTGAAAAAGAAAAATTTTTTTGAACTGTAAAGAAAAAAACCTTTACAAACTATTTAGGAATCTGATAATATACTATCTTGTGTGAAACTATTCGGAGGTGCTTTAATAATGGCAGTAAAAATTCGTTTAAAACGTATGGGAGCTAATAAATCTCCTTTCTATCGTATCGTAGTAGCTGATTCTCGTTCACCACGTGATGGACGTTTCATTGAAACAGTAGGAACTTACAATCCGGTTGCACAACCAGCAATTGTTGAAATCAATGAAGAGTTAGCTCTTAAATGGCTTCAAACTGGTGCGAAGCCATCAGATACAGTTCGTAACCTTTTCTCTAAACAAGGCATTATGGAAAAATTCCATAACGCAAAAAACGGTAAGTAATTCATAAACAAATGAAAGAACTTATCGAAATGATTGTGAAGCCCCTTGTTGATTTTCCAGAAGATGTTCAAGTAAAGGTTCTAGAAGATGAAAATCGCGTGACCTATCAGCTTTCTGTCAACAAGACTGACATGGGGAAAGTAATCGGGAAGCAAGGGCGCGTTGCGAAAGCAATTCGAACTGTTGTCTATGCAGCAGGATCTTCACAACAGAAGAAAATCTTCTTAGAGATTAGTGAATAAGAAATGCGAAAGCGCCTTGGTCAGCCCCGACAAGCATAAGACGAGCTGGCGAGAAGGTTGTACTTTAACCTTCTTGGCAGATTGGCTTATGACCTCGAGAGGCTAGGCGCTGTAGCTGGACAATAAGAAATGCGAAAGAAAGGAGGGTTCATACCCTCCTTTTTTTCCAATTATCAAAGGTTTTCATTTGCAATTAACGAAAGCTAGAACACGATCACAGCCCTTGGGAGGCGTTGATGAGTTGAAAATACTTCAATCTGTCGTGGTAAAGCAAGTTCTTACAGAGAAAAGCAAATTAGCGCTGCTAGAAGGCTATGAGAAAAATAAACAACAGCTGAAAAAAGAGTGCGAACAGCTTCGATTTGAATTAAAAAAACTAGAAAAAACGAAAAAATATCAGCCAAACAACATAAAACTACACTTCGAACAAGAAATCCAAAAACGTGAAGAAAAAGTAAAGCTGCTGGATTTTCAAATTGAACAATTACATATACTACCATTGGGTAGCGAGTTGAAAGAAAAGGAAGTAAAGGCAATTATCGAAATAGAAGTAGGCGATCGCTGGGAAGCTGTGCAAAGTGAAAAGACGATCATTATAAAAGATGGCATCATTGACGAAATACGTTAGAGGTGAAATACGGAATGGAAAAATGGTTTAATGTTGGTAAAATCGTGAATACCCATGGAATTAAAGGAGAAGCACGCGTAATTTCAAAAACAGATTTTGCTGATGAGCGATATAAGCCTGGAAATAAATTAACATTGTTTATGCCTGACTCGAATGCACCCATAGAGCTAATAATCAAGTCACATCGAACACATAAGTCATTTGATTTACTTACCTTTGAAGGATATGAAAATATGAATGATATTGAAAAAATGAAGGGTGGCTTATTAAAGGTATCGGAAGACCAGCTCGGTCAGCTTGATGAGGATGAATTTTACTACCATGAAATCATTGGCTGTACAGTTTCAACACTTGAAGGGGAGGAACTCGGAAAAATCCGTGAAATTCTCTCGCCTGGTGCTAATGATGTATGGGTGATTAAAGGCAAAGACGGGAAAGACATTTTAATTCCCTATATAGAAGATGTAGTGAAGAAAGTAGATGTAAAGGCAAAGAATGTAATCATTGATCCGATTGATGGGCTGCTGTCATGATGAAAATTGACGTCCTTACCCTCTTTCCGGAAATGTTCGATGGAGTACTTGGGTCATCAATATTAAAAAGAGCGGCGGAAAATCAAGCGGTAGAATATAACGTAGTGAATTTTAGAGCGTATGCTGATAATAAACATCAGACGGTTGATGACTACCCATACGGAGGGGGCGCTGGCATGGTATTAAAGCCTCAGCCCATTTTTGATGCTGTTGCCGATTTACGTGAAAACAGTGCTTCAGCCCCTCGGGTGATTCTCCTTTGTCCGCAAGGGGAGAAATATACCCAAAAAAAAGCAGAAGAGCTCGCCGATTTAGATCACCTTATTTTTGTTTGTGGTCATTATGAGGGTTATGATGAAAGAATTCGGGAGCATGTTGTGACCGATGAAATTTCTATTGGCGATTTTGTGCTAACAGGGGGAGAACTTGGTGCAATGGTCGTCATTGATAGCGTCGTTCGCCTCCTGCCTGGTGTGCTAGGAAAGGAAGAATCTCACTTAAGTGACTCGTTTAGTACTGGTCTGTTAGAACATCCTCATTATACACGTCCAGCAGACTTCAGAGGAATGAAGGTTCCTGACGTTCTTATTTCTGGCAATCATCGCCTTATTGATGAATGGCGGACGAAGGAATCATTAAGAAGGACTGTGCTAAGAAGGCCGGATTTACTTGAACATATAGAATTATCTCCGGTACAGAAAAAATGGCTGGAAGAAATCAAAAAAGAGAATAAATAGCATTGAAGTTGATTGCCAAGTATGGTACAATACTTTTTGTGACTTAGGCTGAAGACTTCAGTTTTTGTCTTATAAAGATGTTCCGCTGCAATTGGAAGAAATGATGTGCAAGAGCATCTGTTGGAAGGAGTTGAAAACGATGCATAAATTAATCGAAGAGATCACAAAAGAACAACTTCGTACGGACCTTCCTGCTTTCCGTCCTGGTGATACTGTACGTGTACACGTAAGTATTGTTGAGGGAACACGTGAGCGTATTCAGGTGTATGAAGGAGTTGTGATTAAGCGTCGTGGTGGTGGAATCAGCGAAACTTTCACAGTTCGTAAGATTTCTTACGGTGTAGGCGTAGAGCGTACATTCCCTGTACACACACCAAAGATTGCGAAGCTTGAAGTTATCCGCCGCGGTAAAGTACGCCGTGCGAAACTTTACTACCTACGTAACCTACGTGGTAAAAAAGCTCGTATTAAAGAAATTCGATAATAAGAAAAGCGGAAAGGAGCTTGTTCAACAAGCTCCTTTTTCTTAGCAAATAAATTAACACATTTGATCAATAATAAATATATAAGGCTCCCATCCTGATTTTTCAGGGAGATTTTTGTAATATATAATAGAGGAATAAAGCGATCCAATTAAAAGCGAATTGTTTTTGGATGGATATTTTTACAAGAGAATGGTGGGGAAATAATGGCTAAGAAGAAAAATGAACTGTGGGAATGGACAAAGGCACTTATTATTGCGGTATTGTTAGCGGCAGTAATCCGATACTTTTTATTTGCACCAATAGTAGTCGATGGATTGTCGATGATGCCTACGTTGCATGATCAGGATCGAATGATTGTGAATAAGTTCAGTTATAAAATCGGCAAGCCTGAACGGTTCGATATTATTGTTTTTCATGCACCCGAAAATAAAGATTACATAAAGAGAGTCATTGGTCTCCCAGGTGATCGAATCGAGTATAAAGATGACACGCTTTTTGTGAATGGAAAAGCATATGAAGAACCATACCTTGATGAATACAAAAAACAAGTAATTGATGGACCGTTAACTGAACCATTTACTCTTGAAGAAAAAATAGGATCGGAAACTGTTCCTGAAGGTCATCTTTTCGTTATGGGTGATAATCGCAGATACAGTAAGGATAGCCGACATATTGGGGCGGTTCCAATGGAAAAAGTACTAGGGAATACAGGGATTATTTATTGGCCAATAGAAGATATTCGTATTGTAAAATAAACGATGAGAAAGCAATCAGTTTAAGACTGTTTGCTTCTCATCAACCTCTCATCTCTCTCCTCAATAAGTATCATTATTCATCATTAAGAATTTCAAAATTTTAAAAATGGAGGTGGCAGCCTTGACCATTCAATGGTTTCCGGGTCACATGGCGAAAGCCCGCAGACAGGTAACAGAAAAACTAAAGCTTGTAGACATCATCTTTGAACTTGTCGATGCTAGAATTCCATATTCCTCTCGAAATCCAATGATTGATGAAATCATTCAACATAAACCAAGATTAGTTCTTCTTAATAAAGCGGACATGGCTGATAAAGAAGCGACAAAGCAATGGATTAAATATTTCAAAGAGAAAGGGATAAAGGCACTTGCGATAAACTCTCAAGCAGGACAAGGGATGAAGGAAATTGTTGCTGCATCTGAGGAGATACTGCAGGAGAAATTTGACCGCATGAGAGCGAAGGGTGTCAGACCTAGAGCGATACGGGCGATGATCGTAGGTATTCCAAACGCAGGAAAATCCACGTTAATTAACAGACTAGCCAAGAAAAATATTGCTAAAACAGGAAATATGCCTGGAGTAACAAAAGCACAACAGTGGATTAAAGTTGGGAAGGAACTAGAATTACTTGATACACCAGGAATTTTATGGCCGAAATTCGAAGATCAAGAAGTCGGCTTAAAATTGGCCCTTACGGGTGCAATAAAGGATACAATTTTAAACCTACAAGATATCGCTGTTTTTGCTCTTCGTTTTCTGGAAAACAAATATCCTGATCGATTGAAAGAGCGATTTCAAATTGAAGTCATTCCTGAAGACATTGTAGAATTGTTCGATGCAATTGGAAAGTCGAGGGGATGCCTCATGGGACGCGGCGAAATCGATTATGATAAAGTAACAGAACTGGTGATTAGAGAATTTCGCTCAGAGAAATTAGGAGCCATTACCTTGGAGCGCCCTGAGGACTTATTAGAATTATCCAATGAGCAATAAATACAATCTAGTACTTAAGGCCTTCTCCTTATAGAAGGCCTTCATTTTTTTTCCTAAACGCCGATACATAGGTTATAAGAAAATGAAGGGGAACAATCATGGGAAAGTTAAGTATTCGTGAAATTGAAGAAAAAATAATTGCAGAGGATCGCTTAGATGATTCCTTTATTGAATTGCTAGCCAAAGATGAACGAAAGGGTGTTCAACAGCTATTAAAAAAGTGGCACAGGCGGAAGGAAGAAGAAAAGAAGGCGCACGAAAAGTATGTGCTAATGACTAATTATGAAAAGAAATATAGAAATCTTGGCTTTCAACATATTGCTGGAATTGATGAAGTGGGAAGAGTTATATGACTTTAGAAGAGAGTGTCTAACTAAAAAATATATTACCAAAAATTTGTTTGACTAACTATGGGTTGTTATCTAGAATGATTATAGTTATGTATCACCTGAAGAGGTGATTTTTTTTTAGGGATATTTAGTGGGGGGAGCTTAGGTTAGGGGAGTAGAACTAAGTTCTTTATTAGTGAAATATGTAGATTCTGTACTATACTGTTTAGTAAAGATAGAAAGCTATAACTGGATATTCTGAAAGTATATATATGATTGACCGAGGAGTATACAAAGAAAATAATCCATAAATTCATATAGAATGTAAAATTGGTTTTAGTTTTAAGCTGTTAAAGGGGAGTTATGAGTGATGTTGGTATGTGGAGTGGATGAAACAGGTAGGGGTTCGGCAATATCAGGGGTATGGGTTTCAGCGTGTATTCTTGATCCCGACAAACCTATTGAGGGGTTAAGAGACTCGAAGAAGCTTTCTGCTAAACGACGGGAAGAGCTGGCTGAAGAAATTAAACATAAAGCTCTTAGCTGGAGTATCGAAATAGCATCCCTTGAGGAAGTAGAAGCCTTAAATGTTCTGAACGCAACTCTTCTTGGCATGAGAAGGGCCATAGAGGGGTTGCATATTAAGCCTAATAAAGTATTTGTCGATGGGAATAAATTGCCTAACATCGATATTCCGGCAGAGGCTATTGTGAAGGGTGACGATTTGGTTCCTGCCATAAGTGCAGCTTCTATTTTAGCTAAAGTCGAACGGGATAAAGCAATTAGGGAGTTGCACCAGATTTATCCCCAATATGGTTTTGACAAACACAAAGGTTATTTAACAAAAGATCATATGTTTGCTTTAAAGGAATATGGACCTTGCCCTATCCATCGGAAAACATATGCTCCCGTTCGCAAGTTATTAGAGAAACAATTGGAATTGTTTTAATGGCAAAAAAAGCGTCATTAAAGAAAACGGTTGGAAGGCAAGCTGAAGAACGTTTGAATATTGGCTCTATAACACTGGATGTTTCTGAGGAGTCTATTCTTTCAAGGGCTGCTGCAAGAGAGTATTTGCCTTCTGTAGCATATGTAAATAATTATCACGTAAAGGAAAGAGGAAAAGCTGGTATCTATACAGTTGATTTCTCTGACTTAGTCAGTAAATATCCAAAAAACAAGTACTTAATTGAGCAGCTTATCGTAGGCATAAACGAAATTATAGTACCAGATTGTAGCCGGAATACTATTAAAGATAATGCTCAAGGAGTTCGAGTTTTTCTTGAGTTTCTTAATAGCGATAACAATTTGAGTAATAATTCAGTAACAAAAGTAAATGACATTAACATATTAATAGCAAAATCATTCTCTAATTACTTACGGAGTACCTATCCGAAGAACAGTCATTGCCGTAAATGGTTTGCAGCAATTAGACGAATTGTCCAACGATTACAAGAGCAATTTTCAAAGGACCCGTCAATAGGAGTGGGTTTTCCTTGGCCAACAGGTCCGGGAAAAAATGAGGGTACAATTGAGGGATATCATCCAAGAGAAATGAAAGAGCTAATTGATGCTTGTATAAAGGATATCAGGGAAATAAAGAGTTTTCATCAGGCGTATCTAAGCCTTGATGAAGAACTTGTAACAGAAGAATGGAATATCGAGAATTTAATGTATTTTCTTCATGAGGGTATGAGGAGAACTGAAGAAAGTCGTTTAAAGAGTAAGGGGACTGAAAGAGCTTGGATTAAGAGGCTTATTAGTAATGCTCCAAATGCGCTGAAAGCAATGGTAGAACTAGGTTACACAATTGATCAGATACAAGATTTTTACATACAAAGAGGGGCGGAATTAGCCTCTTGCGGACGTTCCCCATCTGCGACCCGAATTTCACAACACCCTGACCAAGAAAGAGCCATATCACAATTTAATTTAGCTTTAGGCACATTAAAGAAACGTTTCCCACTATTCCCGTATCATTTGCCTATTGAGAAAGCTAAGGGTTTGTTAAATAACAAAAATCTTAGAAACTCTACAATTCTAAAGACTAAAGATCCATTGGCATACATGGTTAACAGTGCTGTATCTTATAGTTCTCGTAAAATCAAATTCATGGACGGAACTTTAGGAAAAATGTCGGTTTATGCCGCACAACACTTTGTAAGCGATACTTTATATCCATTTTTCCTTCTGGCTTTAATAAATACGGGGTGGAATGTTGAAAGTTTACTCTCAATAAGTGATGATGTGGATGCACATATAACGCCGGATCTAATAGATCCTGAAAATTATGTAATAATTCACGGGAGAAAAATACGCGGTTCAAATGGTATGGGATTTCTAAAAGTCACAAGACGCTCTAACAAAAACAAAATGTTAGACACTTATCAGCTACTTAAATATGTTGAAAGCATAATTACCCAATATAAAAATAGCCCTTACTATAGGGGCTGTTGACAAACTAATAGGATTTACCAATACCTGTGTAGAATTTAATTATTCTATACAGGTTTTGTATTGGGGGAATTTTTATGATGGGTCGTAAAGATGAATATCAAAGTAAACTAGAGTTTATTGATTTAAATACATTTGTTCCTTCAAATCATATTCTTCGCCAAATTAATGAAAAGATAGACTTCTCTTTTGTATATAACAAAATGGAAAAATATTATTCGAAACTCGGCAGGAAATCACTTGATCCTGTACTTTTATTTAAGATGTTACTCATTGGCTATCTTTATAATGTTGATTCAGAACGAGTGTTAGAACAAGAAGTCAATCTAAACATTGCTTATCGCTGGTTTTTAGGCCTTGATTTATCTGACACTGTACCTGATCACTCCACATTTAGCCAGAATCGACGAAGGAGATTTAAGGATAGTACTGTCTTTCAAGAAATTTTTGATTATATTATAGATCTTTGTATAGAGAATGGGTTAGTGACTGGTGAAGTCATTGTTACTGATTCTACCCATATTAAAGCTAGTGCTGCAAAGGCTAAGGCCGAAAAGGTAGTTGTAGAGAAAACACCTTCTCAATATTTGAATACCCTTGAAAAGGAAGCCAAAAAAATTGAAAAAGAGCTTGAGGATAAAAGAATTGAATCTGGGAAGAAGAAACGAGGCAGAAAATCAAAGAGTTCATCTACCGAAAAGATTTCTGTAATAAAAACGGACCCTGACTCTGGCTTATTAAATCGCCCTGGAAAGCCATCTGGTCCCCACTACTTAGCACATGCAAGTATTGATACAAAAAACGGAATCATAGTTGATATTCATCCGAGTGCTGGTAACATAAATGATTGTGAGCCTTTTATAGATAGATTAAATGTGATACAAGAAAAATTTGAATTAAACATTAAAAATGTGGCAGCTGATAAAGGATATGATAAAACTAAGATTCATCATGGCTTAAAAACATTGGAAATCACAGGTTATATTAGTCCCATAGGATATACTACACCTTTCGAAACAACGTCTTATAAGGAGTTTACCTACAACATTGACACTGATACGTATACTTGCCCCAATAAAAAAACACTTACGTTTACCCATTTAAGAAAAAAAGAAACTGATAATTATTTAAAAACGTATTCTGCTAAAAGTAAAGACTGTAAAGTCTGTCCATTTCGAGAATGTTGTTTTGGGGAAACAGCAAGTAAAAGAACGATTTCTCGACCAATTGCACATGAATTGTTGGAAGCAAATACTCAGAGGGCAAAAACTAGTGAATATAAAGCATTCCAAAAGCTCCGAAGAGTTTGGTGTGAAGGTTCCTTCGGAACATTGAAATCTAAGCATAACCTGTATAAAACATATAAGAGGGGCATTGAAAAAATTTCTGAACAATGCCTTTTTTCAGCGTTGGCATTAAATTTAAAAAGAATTATAAAGGTAATGAATTAAGACAAAAATTATAAAGAAAACTAATAAATATACTCTTAAAAAGAGAATGGGAAAGGAGCAAAGCTCTTTTCCCATTTTGTCAACAGCCCCTATAGGCCGGGAGTTTTATGGCAATTTACTATACCTGAATCTCAAAAAGAAATTATTTCATCATTCAATGAACAACAAAGTTTTAATGGTTTTAGTAAGAGATTTATTGAGCGTCATAACTTTAAATATTTTTCAGATACAACCGGTATTTCTCATCCCAAGGTTCGTTCTGGTTATGTATCAATTAAACAACTTTTGGGTAAATCAGAACTCGAACTCAGTGAAGATCTAAGTCATAATGACGGAGGATCAATAGAACATTATATATCTGATGAAAGTACCAACCTTGTACTTGATTCAAGGATAAAAGAGATACAAAAGCAATTTGTTGAAGATCTAACTAATTTTAAAGTTCGGATAGTGGAGTCAACATCCTTTCGTTCTCTATGTAATTCCATCAATGAGGCAAAGACAGAGCGAGAAAAATTGCAACTAATAAAAACAGAAGCAATTAAACTTAACTTGGATGAAAAAACGATAATACACATACTAGATGCAGGTTCGCAAAAATATATACTCGCTTGTGAAGACGCTACGAAGCCGTCGTGGCCCGGGTTTGATGATTATGTTGGTGAAGGTAAAAAATGTAGATATTTTAACAAGTGCGCACTTTGTAAACAAGCTATTGTATTCCCCGAGGCCCTGCCGTATATCGCCCGACGGATTCTAGATTTGGATAAGTTGAAAAAAACACATAGTTCTTCTGATTGGATACTTAAATACGGTGATGAGTATGAAGCATGGAATCAAATTTTTGAATATTGGAACAACAAGGACCAAGTAAAGACTGCATGGGAATTAGCTAGGATGGGTTTTGTAGTACTACCGCAGATAATGAGAGGTGTGTAGGATGGGGAAGAATCTGTATGAACTAGCTATTGACCAAATAGCAAAAAAATACAAGGCAGAACTTATGGATGAAGAGATAGACGATGCTAATCCTCAATTCGAGGAAGAAAAGATAGATGAAATATCTATTAATTTCTATAGTCTATCAGAAATCCCATTTGACAAAATACAAGACTTTAAGGTAAGTAAACTAAGTACTTTTAAAGATACTCTTTGGGATTGGAGGCAAGAGGGAAGCCCAATTTATAAAGATGATTGCTTTTTTTCTTGGGACAAAGAAGTTTTAGAAGGTGTTTCGCTGCTTTCAAATGAAAACAGATACCTTTGTTGGTTGCTCAAAATGATAGCGTTTTATTCCTTGCCTCAAAATGCCTGTTTACAAAATGTAAAGTCTTTTAATACATCGAAAAAAAATTTGTGGAGTTTACAAATATTAGGGAAGTTTCTTTATAAACATAGGCTTTTTATTGATATTCAAGAAAATGGGTCTTTTACTAACACTTTTTACTTAACAAAAGATCATTTTACAGATTTTATCAAATATGATTTGAAAGATTCAAGTGCTATCTATGACTTCGCTAAACAGGTTAAACATTGGGTGGGACTATCTAAAAACAAGTTGATTCCAGTTGATTATCGCCTGAATTTTGAACCGTTCGATGCAGATATGTATTCAAAACTCGCTAAAAATGCGGAAGATAATAAGGGCGAGTATTTGCCTATATCAATTGATACTCTTTCGGAGTTAGTTCCTTATTGCATAGATAATATTGAAAAAAAATCTGTCGAAGTTTTGAAACTCTACACTGCCCTTTGGCCCATTATAGCCGGTGGGGATATTGCTAAAATCCAGTCCTTTGAATGGGGGAAGGCTATTATAAATTTGTTGAATATGGATTTGAAGATATTAGATCTTCAAAGCTATAAATTTACGGATTATAGTCAAGTTACGATGAGCAAAGACTTAAATAATAAACTTAGATATGCCGTTAACAATCATCCACTTTGGAATAAGCAAAATCCAAATTATAGCTCTAACATTTGGAAATTAAAGCAAAGTGAAGTAATAAATATAGCCTTGGATTTAGGGATTGAATTAGAGAGTCTAGACATTGCAATTGTATATGATGTATTTAAAATTAAGATGAAGGCTATCGAACTTGTAACGGAGTTAAGAAATTCATGCGTTTTCATTCTCTTTTTGGTTACGGGAATGCGAAATAGTGAAATGTATCTTCTTGAAGCTAATAATTGTTGGCCAGTTAAAGGGTCAGAAGATGATTTTCGAATCAGAATAACTGTTTCTAAAACATCCGAAGGTTCTACAGGCGATCCGATTATCCTTCCAGTACCAAAAATAGCATATAAAGCATTTATTTGCTTAGAAGCATTAACAGAAAAGGCTCGTATATCGAGAAAATCAAAGAAATTGATGATTAGTTCTACTTCAAGCTTCGGAAAAGAGATTCTTGCTC
The DNA here is from genome assembly GCF_001420595.1 of Cytobacillus solani. Classification (GTDB taxonomy): domain Bacteria; phylum Bacillota; class Bacilli; order Bacillales; family Cytobacillaceae; genus Cytobacillus; species Cytobacillus solani. Next base: position 1,851,085 of record NZ_LJIX01000006.1, read on the forward strand.
GAAGTATCAATCAGTTTCTTAAACGTTGGTGTGAAGATCTTGGAATAGAACATATTCATCCCCATCAGTTTCGTAAAACTATTGCTATGTTTGCAATTTATCAAAATCCGAACAACATCAGTGTTATTAGAAGACTATTTTCCCACAAGAGTCTAGCGATGACTCTCTCGTATATAGTGAAAATGCCTGGTATGGCTGAAGAAATCAAACTTGCTGTTATTGAAAAAAATAAAGAGTTACTTAGTGAATTACTTGAGGCTATAGACAAAAAATGTATTGGCGGTCAAGCAGGAAAAAGGATTAAAAGATTAGTTGATGAATCAACTATATTTAAGGCCAAATTGAATGATGACGGTTGGGAGGGCCTTGAGCAGTATATTCAAATCTTACTACAGGACGGTTTAAATATTTTGCATCGGACATCTTTTGGAGCAATTTGTACAAATACTCATTCAGGATTAGTTCATTTAGCGCCGGAATCTTGTAATTGCAATGTTACGGATTGTAGTTGGTCTGTATTCACCGTCAACTCGATAGAAGACCTTGAAGATACTATCAAATTTCATGCTAATTTTATAAAAGATGAATATTGTAGTGAGAGTCAGAAGCGTTTTTCGAACAAAACTATAAGGGATTGCATTGAAAGGTTGTACGAATTAAAAGGAATTGATTATTTAAAAAGCTGTTTTCCTGATCTTGTAAGAGAAAGTTTCTTGATTTCCGAGACGGGGAGGGATAATTATGGCAAACAAAATATTAAAGCATGATGAAGCACTTAAACTAGTTTATTCCGTAATTGCATCGTTGCGAGAAAGTGGAAAGGAAAAAATTGCGATTACTGAGGTGGCTGAAATCTCTGAAGTTAGTCGTGCAACTATTTATTCGAAACACCCCGATTGGGTTGAAGTACGTGATGTCATAAAAAACAATAAGCCATCTTCAAGGCTCAAAATAGCTTCGACAAAAAAATATGAGGAAACCAAGTGGCAAATAGAAGCTCAACGTCTTGAAAATGAATTAAGAACTTGCCAAGAAACTTTAGATTTCATAAGTGGGCAGGCTGACAATGTATTCAAGAAACTTCTTGATGAACTTCATAAATATATGTATCTAGCCAAAAAGACACCTGAACGAATAGAAAAAGAAACCAATTCTCTTATCGAGTTAAATGAACTAAAAGATCGTTGTGAATTCTATGAAGCAGAGATTAATAGATTAAAAATTGATTCAGTTCGCAATGCCAATATGGTTCCCTTTGTTAAAAAAGAAATAATTGATGTGTACTCGGAAACTCAAAGATCAAAAATAACTAATTTAGATTTACTTGAGTTAACTTATGAATCTTTATTGAATATAAATAAATTATTTAGTAAAAGTTATCCTCCTAAAATCGTTTATGTATTATGCGGAAACTTTGCTAGTGGTAAATCCTCTTGGATTGTAGATCACAAACCACAAAATGAAGGTTCAGTAGTGTACTTTGATGGAACAAATCATTCTCAATTAATAAGGAGAATGATCTTGAAGTATATAAGAAATTTAAATTCTGATTGCAAGATTGTTTGTGTGAGAATTTTATGTGATACGAAAGAGTGTTTAGAGAGAAATGTAAGCGAGAGTAGGATTAGACTTAAAACTACTATTCCTAGTGATTTAATAATTAGGTTTGCTGAGAAATTTGAAGAGGTTTCGATTAATGAAGGATTCAATGAAATTATCATCGGAGGGCGCGCTTGATGTCTGAATCGGGGCGTATTAAAGGAGCTAACAACGTAAAGGCATTTGATGAATTTATTAAGCTACATTATCTACAGGGCGATTGGCACAATTACCTTAATCCAAGTAAAGGAAAGTTAAGAAGATCACAAATATGTGCAGAGTGTGGCTTTAGTAAAAGTGCCTTGATACAAAATCCATTCCTTAAAGATATGTTAAAAAATCTTGAGTTGAAGTTACTGCAAGAAGGAGTGTTAAGGAGTAATTCCTTTCAGCAGGAAGATCTTAATTTTCCTGACCAAAATGAGTTTGTTAAGTCATATGATGAAAAGTTAATGAAACTGAGAGAGAGTATGGATATGGTTAATAAAATGATTGCTTTATACAAATTGGAATTGGAAAGATTAGATTAATCCATTTTAGTAATACCTTATGTCTTCTTATAAGGCTAAAATGTTAAAAAGGTAGTGGAAGGTAATATGTATCTGTTTAATACTGATGGCTTGAAACATACTGATGTATCCCCTAAAGATACTGTTCCCATCTTTTTAGATGAAGACTTTCGAGTTATAGAAGGCCCAAGTTATTGGGCAATTGAATTAGCGCAAAAAAGGTCTAGAAGTATAGAAACGCTAAAGCAATATACAACGGTGTTAGCAAGATTTCTTCAATGGCGAGATGATAAAGGGATCAAAGCAATGAGTTGGCAATTGACAGATGAGGATGTAATAAACGCTTATATCGGTTATTTAATAAATAATAGAGACTTTGAGGGTAGACCAAGTAATAAAACTATTGAGGATTATATAGCTACATTGAGATACTTTTTTAAATGGGCAACAGAAAAAGGATATAGACATTATTGGAATATGGAACTAAAGAAAATTACCGTTCAAATACAGGGTAGCTCAGCAATGGTTAAAACAAAAATACAAGTAGAGAAGCGAACGCGTATAGGGAATGGGTCAACGACTCATGTTGCCCGTGAGCGAGATAAGTTTATTCACAGAGAAAATATTCCTAAAATCATAGAATTAATTGATGATGTTGTATACGCCTTCATTGTGATTGTTTTATGGAAAACAGCACTGAGACCAAAAGAGTTATTCCAGTTACCATATATGGGTACAGGGTTAAATGCTGGGTTGAAACGTTATCGTGACGAAGAGTTATCAGATCTTAAAGAAATTTTGTTTCGGTTTGAATCAAAAGGAAAAGATAGGGACATCAAGTTTCCACCCGATGTATGGTCTATTATTTGTAGAAAATGGATGCCTGAACGAGTTAAACGGGCAGCAAGATACCAAGAAAGAAATAATGGTAAAATGCCACCAAATAATGCGTTGTTTTTATCCGAGAACGGGACGGTTGTTACACCAAAAATGCTTCGAGATAACTTTAACAAAGTGGCCAAAGATCCTAGGTGTCCTGAGAAGAAAATTACTCCATATATGTTTAGACATGCTTTTGCAACATACTTTGTTTTGGATAGATTAAAACAATATAATTCACTAGGAAAAGCTTATGTTTATAATGCCGTAATTGATGCTGAATTGCGTGAGTGGATGGGGCATGAGAATATAGATACAACATATAAATACTATGTCCATTTGGTAAATCGTTATTTTCATAATGGATTATTAGATGTTCTCGATGATCCTGTCAATAAAGAAATATTTGAAGCTTTTGAAAAGCTATATTTTTAGAGTTAGGTCGCAACTAGAATAATTTCTGCCTGATTGTTGCCCCAGAATATAAAATATCATATGTCTACTACATAAAAAAGAACTGGGTGATTTTTGCCCGGTTTTTATTATGCCTAAAAAGAAGGGAAAAAAATCGAGATGAAATTAGATCAATAGAGAATTACAGAAAAAATTTAAGACTCTCTCTTTTAAATCACAAGAATTCTATTAGTACGGTATTTGAATTTAGAAGAGTTATTAACATTAGATTACTCAGAGAGCCAGATATCTGATTATACATTGTAATTTTTCAAGGTTGGTTTAGGAAAATAATTGAAATAGGAATATTTATTAGTCAGTTATAGGTTTAACGTAAAAATGCCTTTGAACTGTTTGTTAATTTGACGCTGATTAATAAACACTCTGAGGGCGTGGATTTTGAGTTTTAAATCAAAATAGATAATAAATGCTAGGGTGGTAATAAAGAAGCAAATAGATATCTTTTTGTGAGTCTGAGGTACACAGTTGATGTGGGGATTAACAGCGTATTCATATTATTGGATAGGTGATTACCAATAGGAAAATAGTTGGAAAATTGGGGAATTGTAGTAAAATAGAAGGTGAGAAAGATTTTGTCGAAACTTTTGCAAAGTGAAAATGATTAAAGGGTGTTTACTTAATGTCTACGATTAACAGAGAAGTTGGAGAACAGGGAAAAGGGTTTAGGCTGCAAAGACTTAGGGCAATTAAACTTTTGTTTGAAAAAATGAATGCCTCTCAAAAAGCTGTTATCTATGCGGGAACGGAATTTTTTGACGATGTTTACATCAAAGCAATCGAAGATGAAAAGGTTGAAGTAATCGCTGAAGGTGATAAAAATTATGATTCAAAGCCTTCCTTTTCCTTTATGTCAAATGAAGTAAAGAATAGTTTAATTAGTTTTTTAGATTGTTGGTTTCAGCACGATATTAAAGGTCTTATTTTCTGTTTTTATACCAATGTTAAAATCGGTAAGGAATATAACACTCAATATCTTAAAAGTCTTAATATTAACCTTCCAGATGAACCAATAATCAAGTTGCTAATAAAAAAAGATTTCGATAAAAAAAACCTACTTTCAACTGTTAAAACAGTTCTTTTAGATGAATATAGAAAGCAATACAAGGGTAAAGAAAGTGATGGCTTTCTTCAGTTGCTTGAAGAATTGTCAGATGAATTATGGATTAGTTTTCTAAATAAAATTGATTGGAAGTTTGAACAGGAGGATGAAGAAGAACTGGAAAAAACTTTGATTGAAGAAATCCGAAAACAATCGTTTTATAAAGTTAATTTAATTGGTAAAGAATCATATGTCATTTCAGCATTATTAGACGAATTCGAAAAAAGGCAAAATATAAAAGACCATTTTGGTCGTTTAATTAATGATGCACAAGTTCGTTTGAAACTACTTGAAGTTGGTAATAACCAGTATAAAATGAGCGACCCAGTTTATGAACAATGGGAGAAGTTAGAATCTCCCGATGATAAGAGAAACGTTGATGAAAAAATTAAAGCAGTATCAATAAGTTACAGTAAGAAGAAATTAAATATGTTTGCTAGAAAAATTGGTGCTGTCAAAATAGAATTAGCCAAAATTGATAATAAGGATAAAGGAGCCTATCAATATCGAATATATGATGCTTGCGAAGAAAGATTATTGGAGATATTAGATTCATATGATGGTAGTGAAGTAGAACCGAGGGTTGTGGATGGCTGGATAGATGATTTAGTACAATTTGCAGAAACACATTTAGCCGAAAAGTCAAAGGATTTCACATACCCTTTCAAAAATAAAGACACATTAAGAAACACTATCCTTGAATTATTTGATAGTTGTTATCTTTCTTTTGATGGGTGAGAATAATGGAAAAAAATTTTGAAAATGATAAAGACAATCAGCATCTAAATGTCAAAAAAAGGATAATGTTTAACAAGGATGAGGATTACTACTTTATAACCTACAATATCTTAATTATTCTAAAAGCATTTGGTTGTAAGGATGCTAGGACCAAATGGACAGATTATACAAAATTAAGTTATATATTACCTTTAGTAGCGGATTCATCTCTTTTGGATTTGCTTATTCGTTACTTGGATAATTATAGAATCCCTCCAAAGCAAGACATTGAAATTTTAAGAGAAACTTATTTTAAAAGTAGATTAAGGATACAGTTGATTTCATCCATTTTATTTACATTAGAAACGAACGAAATGGTATCTTTAGTTAAAAATGAGAAAAGACATACGATTGATATATGGATAAATCAGGAGAAAATTCCAGAAACATTATTGAACTCAGATCTATTTGAAGTAGAGATAAAAAATATAAATAAATTAAGATCTGCAATTAGTAGATTAAAAGGTTTATCGTCTAAAACATTATTAGAAAGACTTTATAAAAACAATGGGGTGAGAGTATGGGAAGCTTAGCATTAAGAAAAATCATCTATAAAGGTGATAAATATTACTACTCATCCAAAGACCTTAAAAATGGAGTCCAAATTGTCGAGGCTGATAATGGGGCAGGCAAAACTACTTTTAGTTCACTTATTAGCTATGGCATTGGAATGTATGTCAGACAGTTTGATTTTAGGAATGATAAAGATAATCATAGTGAAATTTATAGTGATACCAACAATTATGTGCTTTTAAAAGTTTTAATAAACGAGGAGCCATTTGAATTTACAAGGTATTTCAATCCTGCAAATAGTAATGCTATTTTTGTGAAGGGGGAGAACTTTGAAGAAAGCTATCCAATATATCGTAATGCTGTAAAGAATGAAGATGATTGGATTTTCTCCGATTGGATATTATACAAGCTTGGGATAGAAGTGTGTGAAATTTTTCAGGGTGTTAGAAAATTCAGAATTAATTTCAGCGACCTTTTTCGTTTAATCCATTATGACCAAGATACTAACGCACAAAATATCTATAAAGAGCATAGGAATGATAATAATTTCGTTTCAGATTCCGCTGCAGTAAGAAAGGTTATCTTTGAATTATTAGTGGGTTATCAGTTTTCTGAATATTATTCCCTTATAGGCGATTATAACAAAACTGAGCGAGAAAAAAATACACTAAGAGAAACCCTAGATAACTATGTAGAATTGGTTAGTAAAATGGGATTCAAAATTACTGGTTTAAGCGAAGAAGAATTAACCAACCAATTGAGGGAATTGCAATTACAACTGCAAAAATTAGAACTGTATCGAATAAGTCTAAAAAAGAACCAATACAGTTCAACCCAATATGATAAGTATATTCATCAATTGAGGGAAAAACTTTTCAGAGTGGATAGTACATACATTGGTTTAAAAGCTGACAAGAGTGCAATCACTATTGAACTAAGAGATTTGCTAAGATTAAAGGAAGATTTGATTTTGGAAGTTACTCAGATTAAAAAAATCATCTTGGCACACGAAGAACTGAAACTTTTTTCTCCCAATACTTGCCCGTGCTGTTTAAGGGAAGTAACGAGAAAAGAAAATCACTGCATTTGCGGAAATTCCATTGATGAGAGTCAATATGAAAAGTTCTTTTATAGTGCTGACGAATATCTTGATATTTTAAAATCAAGGCAAAAATCGGTTGAAACAATTGAGACAGCAATTAGCTCTTGTAAAGAAGAATTAAATGATTTAAATGCAGCAATTACAAGGCTTGAGCTAGAAAAAGATAAAATTAAAGCTCAATTACAAGAAGTTGAAAAAAATATTACAAATACCTCTAATGATGTGGAGTTAAATAATGTAAATGATAAGATTTTAGAGGTAAAGTCAAATATTCAAACTGTCGAACAAAATTTAAAAAACATTGAGCAATATGAAAAAATTCAAAAGGAATTTAATTCATCTAAGGAAACATTGGCTTCATTAGCTGCAAAGTTAAGAAATATGGAAACCTCTTTGAAAGAGTTAATGGAAGTCCAAATAGAGAAGTTCGACAAAATATATAGTGTATTGATAAAGCAAGCAGATAAGAACGTAATTAAAGCTGAGTTGGATGATAATTACATGCCAGTTATTAATGATGGGGTTTACAGACAAGCAAGTTCTTATGTTACAAGAAGACTTGTATATTACTTAACACTAATCAATATGTCTATTGACACTGACAATGTTCCTTTTCCAAAGTTTTTGTTAATTGATACGCCAGAAAATTTGGGAATTGATGAGAAAAATTTAATATCCACTTTGTCGCTTATAGATGAATTATTTATTAAGGAAGAGAAAGAGCAAGGCGAAAATACAGAAAAAATCAAAGATGGAGAGCAAATTGAAGGGGAAAAGCAGTCGGAACCAAACTTTCAGATAATATTAACTACAGGTATTGGGAAGTTTCCTGAAAAGTACAAGAAATATGTTATAGAAACTTTAACTGATGAGAATAAATTACTTAAAGTAATACATTAGTAAAATTATACTTTTAGGATGGTTTCGTATTCTTTGTATCTTTCAGGTATATAGCCGGTTTGATTTCACCTTTTACAGGATTCAGGCGCTTGTGTAATATCATTGGACTAATTCCTCCGTTATAATGCGAAGGAATTAGACTCTTTTTATCTTTCAAAATACAGTGTTGTAAATCTAATTTTGACATTACACCGTTGGTAAATGCATTGGTGATCAGTGGTATATCTAGTGGGATTTATTAGTGAAATATGTAAGGGGTGATGCATTCTCATGGCCGGTATCAGTCTGTTGCATATCTCGCAATTTCTTTCATAGCTATTGCATCATCCATGAAATTTGCAATTGTTTTTGTAAGGAATTTGTTTTCAAACATAGCTTTTCTTATGTCATCTTGGGTTTTGACAGATTGAAGTCCGTTTGCATCATCAATAATTACTTTGACTATCAATATTCTTATCAAAAGGGGATTATCTGTCTTATTAATCCACTGCCATGCTTGCTCAGTTAATATCATATGGAATTTTTCATTAACAAAGGCAGCTAAGATCAGCTTCAATTTCTCTAAAGGTCCAAAAAAAAATTGCTTTAAATCACCTTTTCCCTCTTGATCTAATAGAGTTTTTATACTGTAGGCAATGGCTTTTAATGTCAATTCCTGTTTTTCTGTTAATGCTATTTTGTAACCATCAAAGTATAAAAAGGCATCTTGGTCTGCTAAATATATTCTATCCTCTGTAGAAACATTAAAAAGTTCAATAGATGGTTGAATCTGTCTATTAAATGATAATAATTGGTCTTCAATCTTAGACATTTCTTGACGTAAAGATAATTCGATATTGTTGGCTGAATCAGGTATGTAATCAATTAAAATATTCACCACTTCGGTCAGTGGGATAAACGCTTTTATATCCCGTCCAGAAAACAGCATCTCTAGAACTTCCGTACCAAGCTGTCTTTCAACAATTTGTGGCTGACCGGAATTTTTAGCTAATAAATCTAGGAATGAAAATTTATCAGGTGATAAACAAATCCAAGTATGAGCAATAGATTTTATTATCTCTGAGTATGAAAATTTAGGCCCTTTTTCATATTTACAACAAATGAAAACAAGATTCTTTAAATCAGTTGTGGCATTTAAGAAGTATATTAACATTTTCAAAGCCCCAGATTGGTTAGGAGAGGAAAAGGTTTTTAATTTATTGGAAAACCAGTGTATAAAGGTTTTTCGTGAAAAACGGTTAAAAATCACTTGGAAAAATTCTTCTTCGTCCGCAATAAACCATTTTTCAATGAATTGGATCTGCTGAAATTCGTTTGTGGAGTGTGAGAAACGAGAAAGTAATTTTTCGTAATCTACTCGTGCTGGAATTTCAATTGGTGAAGAAAGAAATTGATCAGCCCATCGTTTAGCCTTAACGCATTGATCATAATCTATATCTCCACCTACTAAAGCTCTGTTCCCCAAGCGACTCTCAATTAACATTGCAATAGATAAAATGTAAAGGTGATAGTCAAATCCTTGTGTCTTTGAATTAAAAATATCTTTAGTTTTCTTGAGATTCACTTCAAATAAAATGTCATCTTCACTATTTTCAATTTTTGAAGTTTGATATTTACTTATATCTCTGGACAATTTGAATATTTCTGCGTACCTCATACTATTTAAATCCCCTCTAACGGACCAAAAGCGTTCAGAATTTATTTTTTCTGTTGCTTTAACATAGGTCTGTACTTTATATCCCAAAAAATCTCGTTCTTCAATGTCAGCATAAGGATAAGCTTTTAATAATACTAAACTTTCCTCATAAATTTGTTCCCATTCCGAAATTGATATATTATTTGGTAAAACAGTCAAATTTATATACGTCCCCAAAATTAATTCTCCTCCAGAGCAATAAGTTTATTTTTCAGTCTCTTTTAATGGTGAAACCAATATGCGTAACCCCATTTCCTTTTCATCCCACATTTTGACCCAAGGAATCGTATCTTTAGGTAATAAAAATTCTCTGGTTTCTAAAGGTTTTATTGGATCCTTAGATACTATACAACCATGTCCAAGTGTTGCTGGATGGATTCTAACAAACCTACCTGTATCATTAAAATATATTAGCTTCATAGAAAATGCCTCCCAATAATAATGATAAATAAAAAATAGAAAAATCCCGTACCAAGTGAAGCCTAACTAAACCTAGCCGAACCGTAACACACCCCGCCAAGACCGTATTGGACCTAACCGTAATGTACCAATTTCTCTTCAGTGGTCAAGTAGGCACAAGCTTGACCAGACTAGGTAGTGTCTAGTTTCGAATTAACACTTTTCATCATCCCATGTTAAATGCCTCCAATTTGGAGGAATAATTCCTTTTTCTATCGCTCTGGATGTAAGTCCTCTATGTAAATAACAACTTCTTAACGCATGGCACGGAAAACAGAGAGTTCTCAATGTGGAAATTTTATTATTACCATAAATTCCAGACTGTTTATGATCGATATGGCAATTCTCAAGTGATATCTGTTTATGACACCTTACACATCTTCTCTTGTCTCTGTTCCAAACGATAGGGCGAATGTTGTTAAACCAAATCTCTTTAGGTAAACGACTTTTAGGCATTTCGTCGATTCCTTAATGGGATTGCTTTAAAGGAATTTACTTCAAATCGTCCAAAACCATTTGAACGATTGTCCCCAATCCCTACAAATAACCCAGCATCGTGACAGACGCTCTCTAAAAGTTCCTTATTAATTAGAGAACTATCCCATAAAATTGAAAAAGATGTCTTCCAACCAATAGATGACGCTAGTCTGTATCGAATATGTCTAGAAGAGGTTTTAGCCATTTTAACACTACGGATATCAATATAAACCTCTTGAGAAGCATCTGTTGTTATTCTCTCTTGATTAGGCACTTTTCGATTCTCGAAGACAAGTTTGTCTGTGAGTGTATCAAGAGTTGCTGCGAGTGTGCTTTGTAATCCCCGTTTAGTGAATTTAGCAGCATTTATTAAACAACGATGAATATAGCTCCCATCTACATATAAAAATCCTTCATCAGTTGTTTTGTAAGTGTTTTTCCATTCTTCAGGATTATTTCCAGCGACACCATTTTTTTCCTTTCTCTCCAATGGTATGCATTCAGGGGAAAAACAATTGAACAGTATAGGTCTAGTCCCAGTAATTTCAACTTCTGCTCTATACATCGCCAAACATAATCACCTCAAAAATATTTATGTAATAAATATTATATCCATATTTTATTGATTATATCAATAAATGGAAATATTTATTGCTTTTCAACCCTAATAAAAGTTAGCTTAAAAATATACTTTAGTAATAGGTGATATTAATGGATTGGAAAATGGAAAAAGTTGGGCTAAGAATAAAAGAGTTAAGAAAAGAATTTAATAAAACATCTAATGAGGTAGTTGAAGCTATTCATATTTCTCAGCCACATTATTCACAAATTGAAAATGGCCGTGTACCGATCACTCTTGAAAACTTAATAAAAATTTGTGATTTTTATGGTATTACCCTTTCTGAATTTTTCGATGAAAATTCAGATGAGAATTTAAAGACTTTGCTTAGTACCGCCAAAAAATTAAATAAAGAGCAAATTAAAGCCTTGAGGAAATTTTTGGAAACAATTCATAATAGTTGAAAAATCAATTAATTCTCCATAAATGTTATTGATTTTTACATCTCCGCCAATCCTTATTAAAAAGGTTAAATAACTGTCCGAGTATTATTTGTTTGTGGATCATTTTGATTTTGTTCACAATATTTGAGAATCACTGTTCATCATCTAGTGAACTACTTGTCTTTAGATTTGAAAATCCACCTTTTTTCTGTTTAAAAGTTAATGTAATTAAAAAGAGAACAGTAGAGGTAACTTACAGTTCTCTTTTTTGTTTTCCTACCCATTAATTGGGAGGTAAACAAACTATATAAAGTGGCAACTTTAAAGTGGTATATGTCAATAAAGACACAGGAGAAAAAGAAATGGTTTTAATAACTGAAGCTGGCACTGTTAATGAATGAAAAGTTTGGAATTATGGGCAATTAGTTTATAGCCCTAACGGAGTAAGGTGTTCGGATAGCTCGATACCTTCCAATGGTGTTTAGAATTCCTTATCGGTATCGAACATTTTGGTACAATAGTTGTCGAGGTAAATTAGAAAATTATAAATCCATTAATCAACAATCAGGTGCGATTATTGAACTGAATAAGTATTAATTAATCAAACATTATAATTAAATTGAAAATAAATTTACTCAATAAAAATCCATTTTGTTCATTCTTTATCAAAATGGATTTTTTATATTTACTAAAAACTATAAGTTTAAACAAACTTTATTTCATAGCACCTTGTCTTATGATAGAAATAATTGAGGTAAATATATAAGTGATATTGATATTTCCAATCAAACATCCGACATAATTGATCCTGAAATATTAAATAATGCTGATTTAGTGGTTACACTATGTGGGGATGCAGCTGATAAGTGTCCTATTACACCACCTCACGTAAAAAGGGAACACTGGGGTTTGGATGATCCAGCAAAGGCAGAAGGCACAGAAGGGGAAAAATGGGCTTTCTTCCAGCGAGTTCGTGATGAAGTTGGAGAAAGAATTAAGCGTTTTGCTGAAACTGAGGAATAATAAGACAATTGGCCAAGGGAGCAATCCCTTGCTTTTATTTTTTTCTAAACATAAGATCATATCAATAGGTTTTGTTGTTAGTGGGTACTACTATAAATTTATCAAAATTTATTATGATCACGTATGTCAGCAAGCTTAACCATCTTACTAGATTAGGGTATACTCCTGTGAGCGATTAATTGGACTATGAATAAAATATTTAAAGTGAAACCTGCTTACATAAAAGTGGAGCTAAATTTTCGATTTGTTTTTCTTCATAAATGGACTTATTTTGTTGCGACTTGATTAAATCCAATACATCTTTTAGGAGCAGTATATCAGCAACAGCTATTAATCTACCTTCAAGTAGCACTTTTGAATTGGATTTCCAAAAAAAAGCAAAGAAATTACATTCTTTGCTTAGCCAAAAGATTATTATTTAATTGGTCCCTCAAGTTCTTTTTTCAATTCGTCTGGAATCAATTCTTGCAAAAAATGAAATACAGTTCTCCCTTGCATATGTTTAGTAAAGTCATTAAAGTAAACTTTTTCTTCATCCTCAATCTTAATATCATTAAAGTCATCTTTAATTCGTTCCCACACTTCAGGTTTACTCTCTTTCAAAGCTCTCAAACTAAAACTTAGTCCATACTTTTCCATGAAAATCCCTCCACTCTTATTAATCTAGTCTCAAAATGACCAATTATTATTTATCAATACAAACAAAAGTATAAAAATAAAATATTTACACTCAAATTCTATCTTCTAAATTTCCCTATTATAACTACCAACGATAAAAAATAAAAATGGTACTTAAAAAAGGTTATCAGATTTTTCAATGTACACGTTTAACATCCAGTGTGTAGGATATAGGTAGTCGGGAGTTATCTCATCACAAACATAGCAAATTTATTATCTTCATCGATAGGCAAAAGTTCATACTTTATGCATCGAGTTCCTTTACACTTTTGTTTTTGACGTTTTGCCTTTTAATATAAAATGTCTTTTTTTAAGCTCTCCTTTAATCTTCTTCTCATTTTTTATCATACCTAAAAATACCATTTATTTTCTAAAATACTAATTGAACTATCCTGTCTTTAGTTTAAGAATAGTATTTCACAATCTCTTCTATAGTTTAACCTAGATATCTAGATATTGCTCAACAATTTAGCCCGCTTGTTGAATAGAATGACTTGCATTTAATAACAACTTTATTATTTTCTAAAAGACTTTATTGTAAATTAAACATCTTTATTATCTATGTACATTTGAAACGGAGAATATGTCTATAATACTGCTTTTCAGTACCTAAATGTAAGATCTCTTCAACATTTAAATTTACACATTTTCATTTTTATAAATAAATAGTTTACCCTGACACGAGTGGAAATGGGGTAACTTACCTGAATTTGCTCATGTGTTTATTTTCAGTGGAATTTGAAATCATTAATGGTTTAATGTAATAGAGCTGAAAAATAGTGAAAAATCTACGTGAAATGTTTCAGATCATGACACGACGGTTTGGCTTGGGATTTATTTAACGAATTCCCTGATATTAAGATAATAGTATTTAATGATGGTATGCAAACAACATAACCGATTCTAGAACTAAACAGATTACCGCTCCAACCTAATCATTTTAGACAGTGAGTATTTTTATCGTTAATCGACCCATAACATGGAAAGCACAATAAGTACTGCATCGAAACCTTTATAAAATGCTACCAATGGAAGGAAATGATTGAAAAGTAGCAATTACACCTAGATTAAAAATTCTGTGTTGAATAAACAGGATTTTATCTTATTCCACAAACGGGCGCTTTTATTCGATGTTCCACTAGAAGTGATCCAAAGCACTTGGTTTTGAATAGGGGTGAGACCACAAAAATATATGCTCAGCTAAGTGGCAAATTGAGACATAATTTTTATAGTAAATATTTACTTAACGGAAATTGGAGATGCGCATTAATAGGCGGGTCTTTTTGTTGTGGGGAATTTTTCTTGAATATGTGAAATTAGAAAATTTGTAAAATATGTTACAATATAACTAATTTAAGATAAAGCAAGGGAATTGGCAATTTGTTTTTAAATCTACTTTTAAGTTATTATCTTGAGCTTGGATTAGAATCTATATTAAGTGATAGTGAAAAGGGAGAATTAACTCATAAATTATCATTAAGGGCTGCAGTTTAATTACAGTATTCTTCTTTTGGAGAAACAAAATTAGATTTAGAAGTCGCAGAGTCATATGTATGAGTATTGACACATAAACCCAAATTTTAAAAAGCTAAAAATATTGGTGAAAATTTAATACTTGGAAATTAAAAAGAATAAAGAGGAAAAGAGGATTGATTATTACTATGTCTAATGAAGAGATTTTATTAAATAAGGTTTTAGATGCGAGTTCCAATACAATTTGGGATGAATTGAAGAAGATAAGAGAGTCTTCAGAATTAGAAAAAAAGACTATTAGACGTAGATGGATATGGGAACTAATTCAAAATGCATCGGACTGTACACCTAAAGGCAAGAAAATAGATATAAAAATTGTTTACTCTAATAATCAAATCATATTTAGTCATAATGGACTGCCATTTTCGTATGGAAATTTATTAGATTTAATCACACAAATCTCCTCTAAGCCAAGTTCAGAAGAAAAGAAAACAGGGAAATTTGGAACAGGCTTTATGTCAACTCATTTATTATCCGAGATTGTACAAATTGAAGGGTCATTTATACATGAAGAAAATAAGTATACAAACTTAGTGTTCACTGTGGATAGATCAGGAGATCATTATAGCGATATTAAGAATAAAACAAAAATTATGTTAGAACAATTAGAGCTTGTAAGCAGAAATCAAGAGGAATTAAAAGAAAAGTATGTGGATACAAAATTCATTTACTCAATAGAGGATGATGACATAATAGAAGCAGTAGAGGAAGGGATATTAGATTTAAAAGAGACTATTCCTTATGTATTAACTTTTAATGAGAATATCAACTCTATTACATACAATGGTAATTGTTACAAGAAGGGAACTGAAATAACTTCAAATAAAAATGACAAGCTAAAGGTTGTTCAAATTAACGCTTCTGATAGTAATAAAAAGTTGCTAATATTAAATGAAAATAATGTAACGATTGGTTGTTCTATAGAGAGTAAAAATGATAAGTTATATTTCTTACCACTTTCCAGTACTATTCCAAAAATCTTCTGTGAATTCCCTCTATTAGGAACTGAAGAATTTAGTTTTCCCATAGTTGTTAATTCAAATTTATTTGAAGTGGAAAGAGATAGAAATGCTATTAGAGATAGCAATCCAGTAAATAATGAATTAATAAAGGTAGCAGTCTCTTTATACAAGGAATTAATAGATTATTGTTCAAAAAGTACAATGACAAGAAATGAATTTAATATTTGTATTTTAAAACCCTCCACCTCATCAACTATTCAAGCTTATAGCTACAAAGAAATTAAAGAACATATTGAGAAGAGTGCAATTGTTCCTATTCATAATCATTTAGGAGGTTTAAAGCGATTAGCATTTAAAGATAATAATGGTAAAGTGAAAATAGCTATACCAAAAACAAAAAAAAGCATACATAAGGACTTACTTTGGGATATTTTATCTAATTATAACGGGGTATCGATACCAATTAAAGATACTTACTTAGGTTGGGCTGCGGTTTTTGAAGAGAATGTTGGATTCTATTGGATAAACAATATTTTTAAAGATTCAAGTATTGATAAATTAATCGTTTGGTTGAAAGATAAAACTCAATATGCAGATTGGTTAAATACATTTTATTCTCTTTGGATTAGGGATGTAGGTGTTGAGGAAGTTGTTGAATCGGCATTTGTACCGAATCAAATTAATGAATTTGTACAATTCGGCAATATTTATCTTGATAAAAATATAGATAATGAATTAAAAAATATCTTGATATTATTGGGTGGGAAAATTAATGGACAGTTATTGAACCAAGATATTATTTCATTTGAACACTATTTCGAGGAACACCCAAATAAAATTAAGACTAATGAAATATGCTCTGATCAAATTGATATTAAAGTATCACAACTTTTAAGTAAGGAAGCTATTGATAGGGTAGAAAGAAAAGAATCTACTCAAAAAATATTTAATAGATTAACTAATTGGTTTCTATCAAATCCTGAAAAATCAAAAGAGTGGTTTGAAAATTTATATTCAAAGAGAATGATGTTATCTTCTCCGGAAGAAAATCTAAGAAGATATAAGATAGCAGAAAAAATAGAAGAAAATAATATTAAGTATGAAGAATTAGATGAAATTATTAATAATCGAGATAAAGTAATAGAGATTATTAATAACTCTGAACTGAGTAGAGAAGACATTATCGATCAATTAAAGCATATTGTTACCTCAACCGAAGAAATGAAACGATATGTTGAGAAATTACTATGTAGAAGTACAGAAAATATTTTTAATTATTTAAGCAGTCTTAAAAATTATACGCTTCCAGCAACTTTAGAAAAATGGATGAACGAAAAGTATTCTGATACGGTATTTCCAGCTAAGTATAAGGGAGATGACATTAGAATCGTTATTCGTCCAAGTGATTATCAAAAAATAATATTTTATTATGATGAAGAATTAGAGGCTTTAGATGATTACGCCTATCAATTGTGGACGGATGATGGAGAGAAACAAAAAATGGTTACTTTAGGTGATTTGCTTAAAACAACAGGTATATCTAAAATTCCACTAACCAAGATATAAGTGAGGTAATTTTTAATGTTTAGAACAATTAAAGATATTGAAAATAAAATAAGTACAAACAATAGAAAGAATACAACATATATACACCCAATTGCGAGTGATGAAGAAATAGCAAAATTAATTGCTGCATACTCGAATAGTAACGGTGGAGATATCATTTTAGGTATAAAAGATAATAGTATAACATTAAGTATTAAAAAATTCCCGTTTATTCTTAATATAGAAAATATTTTAGAATTATTAGATGGTGGGGTAAAAATAGAATATAATTTTTTTACATTTGAAGGTAATAATCTCTTTTACATTTCTATTGATAAATCAGATGAGTTAGTAAAAGTAAATAATATACCTTATAAAATTAACAATGATGGGGCTGTAGAAGAAATGGCGATAAAAAAGGTCTTTATTTCATATGCACATAAAGAAAGCGATCTTGTGAATATTCTAGAGGAAGAATTAAATAAATATGAAAATATAGAAATAAGTCGTGATATAAAAGCTATAGAATACAGAGATAGTTTGGATGATTTTATGAAGACTATTAGGGATCATGATTTTGTTATTTCAGTAGTGAGTAGTGCATATATCAAATCATTAAATTGCATGTATGAAGTTATGCACTTAATGCAAGATAAAGATTATCAAGAAAAGTTATTTTTTATTATTGTTAGTAGAGATGATGTAGATTATTATAATGAAAAAAATAGATATGATGGCTTTGAAGCAAAAATTTATGATGTTATGGATAGATTAAAATATGTTACTCATTGGAGAGATAAAAAGGCAGAATTAGAGCGAAGTATTAGTGAAGCAGCACTTTCTCCAGAATTAATGGTCAATCTAGCTATAGATATGCGAAAATTAAATTCAGTAATACCTCCAATGGATGATTTCATTAGTTTGTTGAGTGATAAAGTAGGCAGATCATTTAAAGAAATGTATGAGGATGATTTTAAAGAAATTGTAGATACAATTAATAGGTAATTACATTTTTTTTCATTCGTGTTTATAAGTGAGGTGACTTTAGCATATTTTATACTCTTGAAAAATTAATGATTAGTCTTTTATATAAAACCTTACCCGACAGTAAAACTAAACCCAAGCATTTTGAGCATTATTTGTTCAAAATGCTTGGGTTTCTTCAATTTATAAAATTATCGTTTGTAGCATAATATTGATCAACTTTATTTCAAAGCAACAATTTCCTGTTACTTTGAAGTAAAGATTGATAATTTATAATAAGGTCTGGATCATTGTAATGTCTTTTAAGGTTATCTTGAAAACTTTTCATCAGTTATAGGGTGCAAGTCTGCAGCAAGAAATATACTTCTTTCTTTAGGTTAAGGGTAAGTGTGACCGCTTAAAAGAGATAACACAGTTTTTGTTTGATAAATTGGGACGCTTTTTTCCAGTTTGAAACGTACATTTTTACATGGAGAGGCATACATGATTTCCTTTGTAAATCAGGCAGACCCTTATTTGACTATTTCTGGAATGTAGGTTTTGGCAATAAGTTTATGAATCGATACTCAAGAAAAAATGTATATAAGCATATATTTATACAAATTCGTGAAGTTATGCTTGCTGCACTAGCGGGGTAGGTTAATTGAAGAAGCATCAACCTTTAGTGCATTGATAAATTGATTATGTCATTCGTTACTATTCCTTCACCTATTGCTTGAATATGTAAATGGTCATGTAGGTAAGGCTTATCAATGTTCCAAGTCAAAGAAAAGTTATTATCGTTTTCGTTTTCCTTAATGTCAAAGCCTATTAGTCTTCTTTCTGTCCATGTTTGCGTACCAATAGGAATTAGCCAAAATAAAAAAGTTTCAGTGTTTGCTGCTTTAACTTTAAATGTTATTTCTTTTGTCCCTTTAGGTTTCTGTTTCCAAATTCCATCATTTTAAATAATATATAATGGTATAATTTTACATGCATAATCACGTAAAATGGAGGGGAAGAATGAAAAAGTTTATAGTTTAAGGGGATATTGTTGTTAATACTTATATCTGGGTCTTCAACTGAAACAACTTTAACCACTGATGAAGAAGTTACAAACCTTGTAAATAATTACTTAGAGACTTTAGAAACAAAGGATATATCATCAATGGTAAAATACGCTAATGATGTAAGGTTTCCAGATAAAGATGATCAAATAGAGCAATATTCAAGAATTGACGAAGACTGATACTGATATAGTGGAACTAAAAAAGTTAGTGAAACTGAGTTTGAGGCAACTGTTGAACTAGTTATTAGCGGAGATTTAACTAAATTTATTTTTCCTGTTGAAAAACAAAAAACACGTTGGAAAATTATTGTTGGACAAGATATTAATAATTAAGCTTAGCAGATGACAGCGTGACAATTGAGATATTAAAGGATGAGGAAATAGACATTGTAAATGAGAACTTCACCCAATGGATTAGATAGTTCTGGACTTCTTTGACGCTTTTGGTTATTTTTTCTAAAAACTAGGGAGATAAAATTTCATGACTTCTACACTACTTAAAATAATAGCTCTAATTGCTATGTTTATAGACCATACTGGTCAATTTATCCCAAATACGCCAGAGTTTTTAAGGTGGATAGGCAGAGTATCTGCGCCGATTTTTATTTATTGTGTTGTGTTGGGTTACAAATATACATCTGACAAAAAGAAATACTTAACTCGAATGTATACTTTCGGGGTGGCCATGGCCTTCATTAATTTAGGATTTAATATAGCTTATAGTAATACAGGAGTATTTTTTACCAATAACTTTTTTTCAACTCTCTTTTTAATAGGTTTAATAATCTACTTACTAGACAAGAGAGAGTTAAAGTTGTTCATTTACTTCTTTTTATTCCAAATGATTAGTACCTTCCTGTGTTACCTCTTTTCTGAGGTTGTAGTTATTAGTTTCCGTGCAGACTACTTATTTTATGGTGCAATATTTGGTAATGTTTTCTTTGTTGAGGGCGGTATTTTCTTTATAATTTTTGGCGGCCTGCTGTACTTAGCAAAAAATAAAACAACCCTTGCATTAACATTTATATTTTTTAGTTTATTCGTGTATTTAGTTTTTGTTAAGTGGGGTTCAAGGATGATGGAGCCTATTTTTGCTTACCTATTCCCTTTCGCAGATTTTCAGTGGATGATGATCTCTGCTCTTCCACTGTTGCTACTTTATAACGGAAAAAAGGGTGCAGGATTAAAATACTTTTTTTACTTCTTTTATCCTATCCATATAATTATTCTTTATTTAATCGGTATTAATTTACGATAGAATTTAAAGAAACTCGCATATCTCCTAACCGAGGGTATCTATCATTATGCAGCAAGCAGCTACTGATGGTTGATGTCCTTTTTCTTTTCTACAACAGTAAAGTAAATGTCATTACAACCAGCTATCGATTGTTTTTGCGCTGAAGGGACCATTAGAGACCAGATAATGGGTACGAAGTGTATATTTCCCTTTATCGCCTTATATGGGAGTATCTTTAATTAAGCAATGTTTAGTTTCCAATATGCTCTTTGCTGCAGTTTTATAAAATGAATGATCATTTAAAATAAAAATTGATTAATAACCCTATATTGATATGCAGGATTTTTCTTACTCCACAATCGGACCAGATTGTGGAGTAACTCCTTTAATGAAAGTTTAGATTTCTAAGTTACATTTTAAATGAGATTGCGAAATTATGTACCTAAAGTAATGGGGCAGTTTAGCATAACTACATAGGGTGTTTTAGATTTATGGAAGTCAATTTGGAATTTAGTTTTAATCAATGGGTAAAATACACACAAACTAGTTCCAAAGGTGGCGATTATCATGAGAAAGTTAATCTGGTCAATCATAATATATATAGTGTTTTATGGATTATTCTCATCAACGCAATTAGCAGTGGCAAGTTTTCAACCAAAAATAAAGTCTGATGAAGTTTTATCCATTCAAGTAAACCGTTTAAACGGAGGTACTCGTATATTTAAGTATAGCGATGGATATGAAGAAGTAATCATAGATAAAGTAGTAAAATGGATAAACACATCAAGTTCTACTGAAGGACCAACTGAGTTAGAACTAAAAAACACTCCCATCTCCAAATTGAAAATAAGAATGAAAAACGGGGTAGTTGCAACTATTGAACCTGCCTATAATTGTATTTCTGAAAAACAAGCGAAGAAATGCACATTAGCTGATGGTGAGGTCATATATACCAAAAATAAAATGAAAGTCCGATTGAAATCATTAGAACTGTTTGATTGGATTTTAGTTGGGTGGAAGTTTGAAAGTGTGGGTACTCCAAAAGAGGAGTTGTTTGAAGAAACCTTATATACAAGGTATTTTACTTATCTCGACAAAACTTATTCAGACTTTATTATGTGTCCAAAAATAGATAAAATTGAAAGAATAAATGGTGATACAAGGAGACATTTCATCTATACAAGTGCGTTAAATTATAGTGCACATCATGGTGACGAACCCTATGACAGAATTCATATTACTTTGACAGATACTCCAGAAAAGGGTGTTAAAATAAACCAAGTTAGAATTGAAAAAGGTATTTCTGGCAAAGAAAGTCGTATCCAATGTAGACGAGAGAATTAAAAAAATCAATAAGATAAGGCTATTCTTCAAGAAGAAGAATAGCCTTATCTTATTGATGTAAAGGACAATTCATGCTAGAGAATTGCACCCTATTTGAACAGGATTCATTCTAAATAAGGTATTGCCAATTTTAAGGAGGCAATTCTTACAGTTACTTATTCTGATATATGTTTGTAATCCAATACTTCTACATTAAAGCCATGACTACATCCAATTTTTGGACTATCACAAGATGGAGATACTCTTACTTTAACTAAGTCTTGAGCATATTCAAATGGTTTATAGTTATTATTGGGAACCATAATTTTTATGGACATATCATAAGAATGATTATTGTTATAAACAATATTAACAATCTTCCGTTGCTGCCAGCCAAAACCTGAAGCTTCTTTTCCTCCATATTCTTTTATTACCCTTTTATCAATAGCTGGAAATATAATATCCTGTATAATATCTTCTGGCGTAACATACCAATCTTCTGCATACGGTTTAATTTCCTTTGGTTCTGGAGGCTTAGCACTAACCAAGTAATTTGTGTCAAACAATAATAAAATCGCTAAAATAACACTTATTTTCTTAATGATTCTCACTCCAATAGACTTTTTATAGTTAGATTCCGTAATTTTGGAAAAAATTATACATTTTCAATGTTTAACTAACATGTTTGTTAGAAATGAGGCGACTGTTCTTATTGAACAAGCGTATCCGTTATTTAAACTACACATCTCAATCCATATCAGGTGAATACTACCTATTGAGGTGATACCAATGATATTAAAATTACTTCTTGCTTTAAATATCTTAACAGCATTTAAAATCAGTTATTACTCAAGAATGGTCTAATACACCAGCTAAACCTGAAATTAAAAGTATTAATACGGCCTATCCTCAAAACGGGATTTGGGTACAGATTCCAAAAGAAACACATAAAATAACGTTTCATGTTGAAGCAGAAAATACTAAAAGTGTCTTATTTTGGTTGATTCCAACAGGGACTCAAACATGGACAGAAAGAAAACTTATTGGATACGACATGCGAGAAAATCAAAATGATAATATCTTTTCTTTAACTTTGAACATTGATAAGCCATACCTAAATGATCATTTATATATTCAAGTAATTGGTGAAGGGAAAGTAGCAAATGACATAATTAATTTATCAATGAACTAAAAAGCTAGTTTATGATCAATCATTCTGCTTATCTAGTTCAATCTGAAAAGGAATATAGCTGCATCATCTTTAAACAAAGTATAGCATTTCTACAATAAGTGGAATGCCTTTTTATAAATGGGCGGGAAAAGAAATATTGAATAGAAGGTCGAACAGATATGACCAATTCCAACGGAGCCATTGAATAAGAAAAGCTGAGCAAAATGCTCAGCTTTAAATGAAATCGTTTTGACGATTGTGAGGGGGAAAACTAGTCTCCACAATCATCCCCACCACCATCGCTTTCCCCGTCGTCAAAACCATCACTGTCTCCTTAATCATCGACATCATCGAAAAAATCATTAATAGAATCAATTATGCCTTTATTCTGACTTCCATCATCATTCAGATGATAGGCATTTATAAAACTCTCAAACGTAAATACTTGTATAGCCTTTTGTTTGTGTCTCGAAATAAAGTAAATACAGATAATTATAATAAAAATTACAAGCAATACGATAGACAGAATTACAATTTTATTCAAAACTATCCCTCCATACTTGTCCTGTAATAATATATATGACCTATCGTGTTTTAAATTACATATTTTAACAAGCGATTTTCCTATGTGATTTTTTAGTATTGGTACTAAATTAGGGAAGTGAAACAACAAGCTACTCTTTTATTCTTTGAACCTCTAAACTGAACCCATAAGTGCATAATTAGCTTCTTTTTTATTAAAGCCAGCCGTTGATGCGAAGAAGAGTTAATGTTTCGAATAGTTCGTGAAGAAATGTACTTGAAGTAATTAAGTAGGCTACTTTAAGGAAAATTGATAACTCTTTTCTATTTGGGGAAAATTAGAAAAGAGGTGAATTTATTTTGAAACATTGGGTTTACTGCTCTTTATCATATCCTTTTTTACTTTGGGGTCATTTGAAGTCCACGCCCAACCTAAAGAATGTCCTGTATTAAGTGAATTGAAGCAAACATCCATTAAGGATAGAAAAGAGGTAATTGAAGAATTAAATACTTTAATACCGAAAACTTATGGAATTGGAATAGATGATTTTCCTGACATATATACTAAATGGAATGTTGTAACTGCCAAACCTTTTCTTAAAACAGTTGGTAATAAAGAAGAAGAAGACTATTTTGGAATGGCAAAGACTTTTTGTGGTAAAGAAATTGCTGAAAAATCATGGCTTGTACGTTTAGATTTCCCGAAAGCACCTGGAGCTAACTTAGCCCAAGGTCAAATATTTTTAGCAAAAAGTAAGGAAAAAGGATGGTTTGTTTGGTTTCAATACCATTAAACTGCTATTCATTATTTAACTAACGGGTGCGATTGCTCAACGGGGCAGTCGCTTTTTCAGCTAACAGAAAGATTAGTTTAATGTAAAATAATCACAAAATATCCATTTCTGTGCTAAAGTAAGAATAATGATAATCCTTAACTTTCTGAAAGGAAGTGACCAGATGAAGCTAAATCGATACCCCCGTCCAACAGAACATTATGATAAACAACTTCACCAAGTTGATGAACAAATTTGTGCTTTATTAAAACAGCGAAAAGAGCTTTCAAACAATAATCGAATTAATCGACGCAATAATAATACGTTTGAACTGTTTATAAGCAAGCAATATGATTGTTGGCTGAAACGAGCAGGGGGGTCAATAGGTCATTTAACATACCATTTCATTGTTTCACCAACGTTACCAGATGATATTTCAGAAATTGATTTAGTATTTAAAGAATATAGCGACACTATAAAGGATAAACCAACAGGTCTTGAAATTGTAATGAATTTAGAGTGACTTCTCTTACGGGTACTTTAGCAAAATTCTGAGGAACTATTTTTTTTTGAAGTTCTTCAATATTCCATAAACGGGCGCTTCTCTGAAATAAGGAAAGCGTCTTTCTTCATGAAAAGTACCATTTAATGGAGGAAGAATTTCAAGAAAAATTGAATACTTAATGTAAAGAAAGTATGGTGTTCATGTAAGTTTGTACTTTAATTAACGGTGCAGATTTAAAATTCAAATAAAATAATTGTTATTTTTTTTAGGAGGTGTTTAAATGCACTATAACAAAGAAACACCTGAACAAAAAAGAGAGAGATTAAGGCAAGAGGAAACGAAAAGAAATCCAACGGGAAATTTGAACGATGCTTTCAATAGAGCAAACAGCGGAAGTCTTATGGATTTAGTAGAAAGTTTTGGGTGGAAAGGAACTGGGATACTTATCCTTGTATTCATAATAGGTTTTATAATTGCATCATTTTTCTTCTAGTAACGGGTAGTTTGATAAACAACAGGAATTACGAATTACCATCAAAACATGATAGTTACTACAACTGCCAATCGGTAGCATTTTTCAAATATTAAAGAATCAAAGTCTCGCATAAATTCATCTACATCTTTTTCTTCTATTTTTGCTTATAACGCCAGTGTCTTCGCTGAAATTTGAAAATTATCATTCGAAATTTCAATATTTGCTGAGGTATTGATTTTTTAGATTGAATGATTGCAATTAGGGGTTACTTTTGCTTTTTACGGTTTGATTAGACTGGAAAAAGGTTGGAATGAAAATAATTCCTTCTTCAAGTAAAGGGTGCCTGTGAAAAAGATCCAGCTGCCAATTAGGCAGCTATTTCTTTTTCACTAAAGAAGCAGGTTAGCACAAAAATAAAATAGATTTTTATGGTAAAGTAAAGAAGAAGATAAAAGGGGGAGGAACATGGAAAGAACTTTAATAAAAACAGCTATTTATTCCTTTATTATTTCTTTTTCAGCATTGTTGGTATTGGTTAATAGAGCGGGAACATCGGAAGATTTTAATGGAATGCGTTCAAGTTGGGAAATTCCTTATCCAGACTTTTTCTTTATGATTCTGGAATACTCTATAATGATTACATTCATCATGGTCATAATTGTATTTTTGATTAAGAGGTTCAAAAAACGTAAACGATAGAAGATTTTAACTAAACCAGCTAATAGTTTGTCAATATTTTTCAATAAAACTTAAAATACTTCACGCTATACTAAATATGCGCATACCAAATAACCTTCCAAGGTTCTGTGGTTGGAAAGATTTAGATTGTTTAGTTATATTTTTATACTAGACTAGATCTTTGAAAATCGATTTACTTTTTAAAAACGCATAAATCCATTGTAAGAGTTTATTGGCACATGCGATCACAGCTACTTTGAAGGGTTTTCCTTCTTCACGTTTCTTATCATAAACACTCGTAATCTCATGTTACGAGGAATTATTTCATCTGTCGTTTTCTGCTTGCGACAATCACGAATGGCGCATTTAACGGCCATATACAAGGCATGTCGTAACCTACTGGAGCCTCTTTTAGTAATTCGATTTTGAGTACCTTTGAATGTTCCAGATTCAAAGATGCTTGGATCAAGTCCTGCAAATGCGACAAGTTTCTTTGGGTGATTAAACCGATCAATTTCCCCTATTTCAGAAATAATCGTTGCCGCGATTTTTTCACCGATACCGGGGATGGATTGGATAATCTTATATTCTTCAATAATTTTTGCTAAAACATCTATCTCATCTTTTTAAAAATTTGTTAGGTTAGATATTACTCAGAAGTAAACTTTAAAAACTATGAGACTTAATCATTGAATTTACATTATTCAGCTCCCCATCTAATCATAGTTTTAACTTTAATATAGTAATATTTTCTGGTCTATTACATAAAATAATAGGGGAGATGATTTTAATGATAAAAATTATTAAATTTAGTGAAAAGAAAATTGAAAGATCGATATTTTTCTTAATTGTTTTTAGCTCCCTAATATTTATTTTAATTCTTAATTTGCAACTAGGCTCTAGCACATTGGAAAAATTGATTAGAGACATTGAATCAGATGATATGTTTCTTTCTTCAATGAGTTCTGTAAATCATATATTTATTAATGAAAATAACGACCCACTAAATCTAAAAAATCTAACTGATATATTTTTCTCATTAGCGTCAAGTATTAGAACAACTGATCACCGATCATTCATAAGAAATGGGCTACCTGGTTTATCTTACTATGATACCGAAATTGTTGTTGCCGGAGAAGGAACTGACCTTACAACTTTGCCATATGAATCAACACCTCCAATAGAAGTTCTTATGAAAGAAATGGAAGTGATAGAAGAAAATTTAAAAGAGAATACTCCTCCGAATAACACAGTATTACCCTCACCAAAAGATAGTAATATTTTCGTCTATCATACTCATAATGTGGAATCATTTCTACCACTACTAAAAAACGCAACAACCCCAAAAGAGGCAATAACATCGAATGAAAGAGCAAATGTAGTTGGTTTAGGAAAATATTTAACAGCTAAATTACTTAACAATGGTTTAAAAGTCTATCATGATACAACAAATATTAATCAAGAACTGTTAAATAGGGGATGGAAGTATTCTGCTTCATATGCAGTATCAAATGAGATAGTGAATACCGCAACATCAAATTACCCCAATTTAGAGTATTTTATTGATATACACCGTGATTCAGCACGTAAAGAAAAGACAACAAAAATAATAGAGGGAAAATCGTATGCTAAACTCTATTTCATTGTTGGTAAAGAGAATGAAGATTACAAAAAGAATTTGGCTTTTGCAGAAAAACTTAATACTGAGATTGAGAATAAATATCCTGGAATAAGTAGAGGGGTTTTCTTAAAAACTACAGCTGATGGAAATGGTGTGTATAATCAGGACGTATCTGATCGTGCAATATTAATTGAAGTAGGGGGAGTTGATAATAATCTCGATGAATTAAATAGGACAATAGATATATTTGCAGAAGTATTTACAGATGTTTACTGGGAAGAGAATGGGGGAATGAAGGAATGAAAAAATTGTATAACTTTCCTTCATCTATTAATTGGCTAATTTTCACACTTGTTTTTACAATAATACTTTTATCCATTTTTGATATATCTATTATAACAATAGCAGGTTTTATATCAGGTGTAATTTTAGCAATAGTAAATTTATACAATGAGGAATTTAGAAAAGAAAGAAACCAATAATGTGATAGTTATATTCTGTTCAACAACCTTTACTTAAACAGTCTTGTAGTGATATACAGGATTTTTTTATTCCACAATGCATAGTAATGAGAGTAACCGAATTTTTTATAATATCAAACCTAAATCTACTGAATCAGATTCCATTTTGAACAATTTTTTAAAATGGATACTTTTTATTTTGAGTGACAAAAAAGTTTGTAGGAGGTCTTTGATCAAACTTTATTTTAAAGAAACACAATATGACTCGAATCCAACTCACTTAACAAACATACGTTCGCATAATTAGTGATAAGGAGTTGATTCGGATGATTCGTGATCGCGGATTGAAAAATGGTAGGCTGCTAGTTTTTTTCCCAGCAATGGACGATGAAAAGGGGATATACCATTATGATACTAAAGTGAAAAGCCAACCTTAGATGAAAAAGAAATTGAAGACATAAATATTATTGTCATGAATTCACTAAACTACACATTGCCTATAAAAGTAACTATTTGACGTAATGGCCTTTTTATTAATTTTATAGGTATAGTTGGTAAAGTTGACCCGATAAAGTTGTGCATACTAATGGAGATTAACAAAAATACCGAAAGTATAATGATCAATGATATTACTGGTGTGGAGAGGATTTAAGGATGATCAGGATACCTAATGAGGATAGAGATATAATCGAGCAAGCTATGTATTTACCTATGTTTCTTACCGTGTTGGAAAAAGATCGAAATATTATAGATAAAGCACCATTTATATTAAAGGAGCCTTATCTAAATCTTGTGGAGGAAACAATAAGAGCTGTACAAAAGGATTTAAAAGTTGTTAAGGATAAGATGCGGCAGAAGAATATGAAGGTTCAGCAAATTGGTCATGACGAAGCATTTACGATGTATTCATTTTTATATGAAGGTTTTGAAGAGCAACATAATTACTTTAATCCAATGATACGTAACAAAGTACATGAATTAATGGAGCATTATTTGTATAACCGTTTTAAATAAAATCCCTCTAGTTGCTATGTAATGGCACACCAGAGGGATTTATGATTTGAAAAATTTTTCTCATTAGAGACTTTTATTTTCGAAAAAAATTATAGATTCACTTCTAACGTTGATGGTTATTGTTTAACCTTATTTAAATTGAAAAAAATGAAAAAAATAAGAAAGGAAATTTTGTCCTTTAGAAATATTTATATATATAATAGAAGAAAAAAATATACAGATGAATCAAGATCCCAATGAAAACTAATCCTCACGAGAAGTTTTTTATCAGAGATAGCTGTTTTACACTGAGCTACGAACAAACGAATTACAGAAAAATTTATGGAGTATATAAAAAGCGAAGTTGATTAAGCCGATAATAATATAGAGCTTTATGGTTTTTAATTTGATTAAAAGCTCTTTGTTTGGAAAATCATCGGACTAAATCATAAAGTTGAATAGACATTTTTCTTCACTAATATAAACAAAGTCATATATTTTTAGTATAAGAACCGTTTTATATTACTTGAGTTTACGTGGTTAAACTTAGACAAATTCGAACTAACGTACTCATACAAAATTTAATTGATAGTTTAGTCGAAATCCGATGGTGTTATATGTTTTAGTCTAGTCACCCGATAAATGTATGAGTTTAAAAAGTATAATAAGTCGCGGCCCGCTAGCAGGACCAGTTGTAACAGCTGCCGTTATATTACCAGCCGATTTTTATTTGCCAGGCCTTGATGACTCAAAAAAACTTTCAGAGCAAAAACGTGATGAGTATTTTGAAATCCTTCAATCATCAGCAATTGCCATTGGAGTTGGAATGATCGACGTCGACGAGATCGATCGCATAAATATTTATGAAGCGACGAAAAAGGCCATGAAATCAGCCATTATCCATTTAAATGTCCAGCCGGATTTTCTGCTAATTGATGCAGTTAAACTCAACACTCCCTATCCATCTGAAGTAATTATTAAAGGCGATGGCAAAAGTATATCGATTGCAGCCGCCTCAATCATTGCTAAGGTAACACGTGACCGGCTAATGTCAGATATAGGAAAGGAGTATCCTGAATATGGATTTGCTAAGCATATGGGCTATGGAACGAAAGAGCATCTTGCAGCCATTCAACAGTTTGGTATTACTCCCTATCATCGAAAAAGCTTTTCTCCGATAAAGGAGTATGTGGAAAAATAGGAAGAAGGTGATAGCATGCGAGCTTCGAATATTGTTCAGGATCTAATCACGCAAGATAAACGAACGACGAACAGACCCCTTACTTTTCGGCCAGGGCAGATTATTAGCGGGAAGGTTTTAAAGCTCTTTCCGAATCAGATAGCTGAAGTGCAAGTGGGTTCTCAAAAGGTTATTGCACAATTAGAGGTGGGTCTTTCCGTCAATGACCGCCACTTTTTTCAGGTTCAATCGATCGATGGACAAGTACAGCTTAAAGTATTGGAATCACCTGGTTTAAACGGAAAGCAGCCCTCGGTAGAGAATCTATTAAAGCAACTGAACCTTCCAGTTACAAAAGAATATGTCTCCTTGCTCCAATTCTTCTTGAGAGAACAGCTTCCAATTACAAAGGATACAATACATATGGCAGCTGAATGGCTTAAAAGCAGCGACTCTTTTCAGGAAGGGTTAGAAGGGATAAGATTATTGCTGACTAAGCAGCTCCCTTTTACAAAGGATGTCTTCCATTCCCTGACTTCTATCCTAAAAAATGAACCGATGTCCTTGTTAATGGAGAATCTATTAACTCAAATAAAGGGTGAAATTCCAACTGAATCTAGTAATAAGCTTTCAGCGATATTAACAGAAATGACAATAACAGAAAAAGAAAAGATAAGTAATATTGCCTTAATGAAGCTAGTAAAAGACTGGCTCAGTTCGCCGGATCAACTAAAATCTAAAACAGCCTTTCATTTCCTGCAGAATACAGGGTTCATTTCCACTAATGCAAGTGAAGAGAGTATGGTTCAGCAAGGTCTTGAAAAATGGGCAAAAGCAGACTTGGTGCAAACCAAAAGCAGTCCAGCGTTAAATATTATTCCTGAATTAGTAGAGATCAATCGTACTGGCAGCAGAGAGGAACTTATTTTAACTTTAACTAAGCTTCAAAATATAATTAAAAATGATGCAAACGGCGGGATGGACTCGAAAGCTTTGAGTGAAATCCAGAAAGTACTATCGGATATAAGAAACTCTAACATTGCTCTTCCTTTAAATGAAAGGGATATGAAAGCTTTAGCTCAAGCCATTTTTCAACTGTTAGCACAAGAAACGGACAGGATGGAATTACCCAATGGTACGGCAGTATGGAAGCAAATTCTTCCTATTTTAAACCAAACGCACCAGTCACTTTCAAAACTGGATAACATGCTATTTATGGATCAGGCTGAATTATCGACAAATCTTTCGAATGAGGAACAAACACTTATAAATCAAATGAAAAATGACATAAAATTAGCAGGTATGCAGTGGGAGAACTCACATGCAGTAAAGGATCAGATCAAACATTTAATCCAATCAATCGGTCTTTCTTATGAACATGAACTGTTAAGTGCGCTGAAAAATCCAGAAGGGGATACGGCTAATAAAGCTGAGACGGTTAAACCGCTTTTAATGCAGCTGTTATCGGAGGAAGTCTCACCTGCAATAAAAGATGCTGCAGAGAAGCTATTATTCAAAATAACAGGGTTCCAGCTGCTCTCACAGGAGGTTGGACCACTTCTACAATATGTGTTTCAAGTTCCATTGTCTTTCCGGGAGATAAAATCAGACTTAACGATGCAATGGAGTGGGCGGAAAACAGAAAATGGCAAGATTGATCCGAATTTCTGCCGTGTCCTTTTCTATCTGAATCTGAATCAATTAAAAGAAACAATTGTAGATTTACAGGTGCAGAACAGGGTAATGAACATATCGATTATTAATGAGCGGACTGATATGAGAATGCTGGCCGCACCTTTCATTGCCCAGTTAAAGGAAAATTTAATAAAGATCAATTATCAGCTATCATCTATTGCATTTGAGAAACCGAAAGATGAGAATGTGAATAAATTGAAGGAGACGATTTCTTCACGTTCTGCAATGAGTCATGTTAATGGGGTTGATTTTCGAATATGAAAAAGCAGCATCTTCGGAAAGAGGCAGTGGCATTATCATATAATAAATATGGGCATGATATTCCAAGAGTGATTGCGAAGGGAAAGGGCTTAGTTGCCGAAAACATCCTAGATCAGGCAAAGGAACATCATGTTCCCATTCAAGAGGATCCATCATTAGTCGAGCTTCTTGGCAAGCTAGAAATCAATGAGCAAATCCCTGACGAACTATATCAAGCAGTTGCTGAGATCTTTGCATTTATTTATCGTACGGACCAAGCAGCGAAAAAAACAGATAAATAATTTGAATTTTTTTCCAATCGCGTTAAATCTGGGGGATTCGTTTTAAACGAAATCCCCATCTTTTTTATATTAAAAAAGTAATTTTTCTACTAAAGCAAGCAAATATTGTAATAGGGAATGGATTATTTGGTTTCTGAATTTTATAAATTTTAAAAGAAATATAATATTTCCCTAATAAAGGTGGACAAGGTTTGTGTAGTTTTATAAAATGAAAGCGCAGTCTATTTTTTGTAAAGAGCTTATAGGAGGATGGGAAATGAATATCCATGAGTACCAAGGTAAAGAAATCCTCAGAAAATACGGGGTAGCAGTACCAAACGGAAAAGTTGCATTCACAGTTGAAGAAGCTGTTGAAGCGGCTAAAGAATTAGGCACAGAGGTTTGTGTAGTAAAAGCACAAATTCATGCTGGCGGCCGTGGGAAGGCTGGCGGTGTTAAAGTTGCGAAAAATTTAGATGAAGTTCGTACATATGCTAATGAAATTCTTGGCAAAACACTTGTAACGCACCAAACAGGTCCAGAAGGAAAAGAAGTCAAACGCCTGCTAATTGAAGAGGGCTGTGACATTAAAAAAGAATACTATATTGGTTTAGTACTAGACCGTGCAACTTCACGTGTAGTTCTGATGGCTTCTGAAGAAGGCGGAACAGAAATTGAAGAAGTGGCAGAAAAGACACCTGAGAAAATTTTCAAGGAAGAAATTGATCCAGTTGTTGGTTTAAGCGCGTACCAAGCACGCCGTATCGCTTTTAACATCAATATTCCGAAAGAGCTTGTGGGCCAAGCGGTTAAGTTCATGATGAGCTTATATACTGCTTATATTGAAAAGGATTGCTCAATCGCCGAAATCAACCCATTAGTTGTCACTGGCGACGGAAAAGTTATGGCATTGGATGCAAAATTAAACTTTGATTCAAATGCATTATACCGTCAAAAAGACGTACTAGAGTATCGTGACCTTGAAGAGGAAGATGCGAAAGAAATCGAAGCATCAAAATATGATCTTAGCTATATTTCATTAGATGGAAATATCGGCTGTATGGTTAACGGAGCTGGTCTCGCGATGTCTACAATGGATATCATTAAACATTATGGCGGCGACCCGGCTAACTTCCTTGATGTTGGGGGCGGTGCTACTGCAGAAAAGGTTACAGAAGCATTCAAAATTATTCTTTCTGATCCAAATGTAAAAGGTATTTTTGTTAATATCTTTGGTGGAATCATGAAGTGCGACGTTATCGCAACAGGTGTTGTTGAAGCTGCTAAGCAAGTTGGTTTGAAAGTACCGTTAGTTGTACGTTTAGAAGGTACGAATGTAGACTTAGGGAAGAAAATTCTTGCCGAATCTGATATTGAGATTGTTGCAGCAGAGTCTATGGCTGACGGTGCACAAAAAATCGTTTCCTTAGTTGGCTAAGCACTGGAGATAAGAAAGGGGAATTGACGTGAGCGTTTTTATTAATAAAGATACGAAGGTTATTGTTCAAGGAATTACGGGTTCAACAGCCCTTTTTCATACAAAACAAATGCTTGAATATGGTACAAAAATTGTTGGAGGAACTTCACCTGGTAAAGGTGGTTCTGAAGTAGAAGGAGTGCCTGTATTCAATACAGTACAAGAAGCAGTAAAAGCTACTGGCGCTACCGCTTCTGTAATTTATGTTCCTGCTCCTTTTGCTGCTGATGCGATTTTAGAAGCTGTTGATGCAGAGCTGGATTTAGCAATCTGTATAACTGAACATATCCCTGTTCTAGATATGGTTAAAGTGAAACGCTATATGGAAGGCAAGAAAACTCGCTTAGTAGGACCAAACTGTCCAGGTGTGATTACTCCTGATGAATGTAAGATTGGGATCATGCCAGGATATATCCATAAAAAGGGACATGTTGGCGTAGTTTCTCGTTCTGGAACATTAACTTATGAAGCAGTTCATCAATTAACGGAAGCAGGAATCGGACAAACAACAGCAGTTGGTATTGGTGGCGACCCTGTTAACGGAACTAACTTTATTGATGTATTAAAGGCATTCAATGAAGATCCTGAAACATATGCTGTGATCATGATCGGAGAAATTGGCGGAACGGCTGAAGAAGAAGCAGCTGAATGGGTAAAAGCAAATATGACCAAACCTGTTGTAGGCTTTATTGGCGGACGCACGGCACCTCCTGGAAAGCGTATGGGGCATGCTGGGGCAATTATCTCAGGCGGTAAAGGTACGGCTGATGAGAAAATCCGAGTAATGAACGAATGCGGCATTGAAGTTGCCGATACACCATCTGTAATGGGTGAAACATTAATTAAAGTCCTTAAAGAAAAAGGGCTTTATGACAAATGTAAGACACATTAATAAGCGAATTTAAATATCAATGATAAGTCCCCCTAAATAGGGGGACTATTTATGCATTTATCCCCCAAGTATATTTCCTCAACTCCAATCTAATTTTATAGGAGGTCCCCAATGGATGAATTTACAAAAAGGCTAGTTCATTTGCATCATTGCAGAGGTATTG
Source organism: Cytobacillus solani (assembly GCF_001420595.1). GTDB lineage: Bacteria > Bacillota > Bacilli > Bacillales > Cytobacillaceae > Cytobacillus > Cytobacillus solani. Next base: position 1,886,031 of record NZ_LJIX01000006.1, read on the forward strand.
GCTGGAAGACTATTTATTATATTTTAAAATCTGACCCTGAGCTCAAATCCCTTTATCACAATACCTTTGATCCTTTATATCTGCAAAAATCCTCCTCGATTATAGCTATCAATGACCTTCATTCTGATCTTATTCTTGAACAAATCCGACAATATTCACTAAACGGCATTCGAATCATTACTATTTTTGATGACGAATATCCACTATTATTAAAAGAAACCTATCAGCCGCCATGGGTTATTTATGCAAAAGGGGATATACGCTTATTAAAAAAAGACAATCTATTAGCTGTTGTTGGTTCAAGACAATATACAGAGTACGGTGAAAACGCCATAAAATATATATTGCCGAAATTAATAGAGAAAGGAATTGTCATTGTTAGCGGGTTAGCCTTGGGGATTGATACGATTGCCCATCATTCAGCCATCCAAAATCATGGGCAAACGATTGGAGTGATCGCTGGTGGACTATTTCATATTTATCCAAATACAAATGAAAGTCTGGCGGCAGAAATGATGAAAAATCAATTGATTATTTCAGAATATCCACCCCACACCAAACCGGATAGATGGCAATTCCCGATGAGAAATCGAATTATAAGCGGAATCAGCAAAGGAACATTTATTGTTCAAGCTAAGAGCAAAAGTGGATCACTGATCACTGCAAACTATGCTGTGCAGGAAGGGAGAGAAGTATTCGCCCTGCCTGGGAGTATATTTAGTGCCTATTCAAGCGGTACCAATGAGCTCATTCAGCAAGGGGCGAAATTAGTCAATACACCGGAAGATATTTTAGAAGAATTAATATATTAATCTTTATGTATTATTTTTAATAAATTGCTGTATAATTTCTAAAAAACATATTCTTTAGATTTATACTTAGATATGTGGTAAAGTATAAAAGCGCTTTCGAAACATTACGATTATGTTTGACAAATATGTAATATATGTACAATAATAATGGAGAATTTCATGATAGAAGTAAAATGATTATACATTTCTAAACAAAAATGAGATGCAATCAATTTTAAGTGAAAAAATTTTACCATTGTCATTTATTAATATAGAAACCATATGTTGGTCTAAAGTTTTATAAAAATGATCGAATAACAAAGTGAATCGCAAGTAAATAATTTAAAAATCCCTCTTAAGGAGGACTATTGATGTCAGAGTTTCTTGTAATCGTTGAGTCGCCAGCAAAGGCAAAAACGATTGAGCGTTATCTTGGGAAAAAATATAAAGTAAAAGCATCTATGGGCCATATTAGAGATTTACCAAAAAGCCAAATGGGTGTCGACGTAGAAAAACAATTTGAGCCAAAGTATATAACTATACGCGGAAAAGGCCCAATTTTAAAAGAATTAAAGACTGCTGCGAAAAAAGCTAAGAAAATCTATCTTGCAGCCGACCCTGATCGTGAAGGGGAGGCAATTGCATGGCATTTAGCCCATAGCTTAAATATGGATGTTACATCGGATTGCCGTGTAGTTTTTAATGAAATTACAAAGGATGCCATTAAAGAATCTTTTAAGCATCCTCGGCCGATAAACATGGATCTTGTCGATGCACAACAGGCCAGAAGACTACTTGACCGCCTTGTTGGTTACAATATTAGTCCTTTACTATGGAAGAAAGTCAAGAAAGGTTTAAGTGCTGGGAGAGTTCAGTCTGTTGCTGTTCGATTAATTATTGACAGGGAGAAGGAAATTAAAGCATTTGTTCCTGAAGAATATTGGTCCATTGAAGGTGACTTTCTAAAGAGAAAGGAAAGCTTTGAAGCGAACTTTTACGGGATCGGGAATGAAAAGCTTGAATTACATTCGAAGGAAGAAGTTGATCGTGTCCTCAGCAAGATGAAGGGAAACGAATTCCAAGTTTCATCTGTCACTAAAAAAGAGCGAAAGCGAAACCCTGCCGCACCGTTTACTACTTCATCCTTACAGCAGGAAGCTGCACGAAAATTAAATTTCCGTGCGAAGAAAACGATGATGCTTGCACAGCAGCTTTATGAAGGGATTGACCTTGGCAAGGAAGGAACGGTTGGTCTGATCACTTATATGCGAACAGATTCTACCCGTGTATCAGAAATCGCCCAGGCGGAGGCAACACAATTTATTGAACATTCATACGGAAAAGAGTACTTATCAACTGAAAAGAAAAAAGAAAAGAAAAAGTCAAATACTCAGGATGCTCATGAGGCTATCCGTCCAACTAGTATAATGAAAGAACCGAATAGCTTAAAAGAATATTTATCAAGGGATCAACTGCGGCTTTATCGATTAATATGGGAGCGTTTTGTTGCAAGCCAAATGTCTGCTGCGATTATGGATACAATGAGTGTTGATTTGAAAAATGAAGATGTTCTTTTCCGTGCGACAGGATCAAAAGTAAAGTTCCCTGGGTTCATGAAGGTATATGTAGAAGGAACGGATGATTCATCTGAAGAAAAGGATAAAATGCTCCCTGATCTCCAAGAAGGGGATATTGTGTTAAAGAAAGATATCGAGCCTAAGCAGCATTTTACTCAGCCGCCACCAAGATATACGGAAGCAAGGCTAGTGAAAACGTTAGAAGAGCTTGGAATAGGGCGACCGTCTACATTTGCTCCAACTTTGGATACAATACAAAAGCGCGGTTATGTAGGATTGGATAATAAAAGGTTCGTTCCTACAGAACTAGGAGAAATCGTTTTAGAACTAATTCTAGAGTTTTTCCCAGATATACTTGATGTCGAGTTTACAGCTAAAATGGAAAAGGATCTTGACCATATTGAAGAAGGAAAAGTCAATTGGGTACAGATTATCGATGACTTTTACGGAGATTTCGAAAAGCATTTAAAAATTGCAGAAAAAGAAATGCAGGAAGTAGAAATAAAGGATGAGCCAGCTGGCGAAGATTGTGAACAGTGTGGAAATCCAATGGTATTTAAAATGGGCCGATATGGGAAGTTTATGGCGTGCAGTAATTTTCCAGATTGCCGAAATACGAAAGCCATTGTTAAAGAGGTTGGAGTAAAGTGCCCGAGCTGTAAAGAAGGAAATATAATAGAGAGAAAAAGTAAGAAACGCCGGATTTTTTATGGGTGTGATCGATTCCCTGAATGTGATTTTATTTCTTGGGACAAACCTTTGCCGCGTAGCTGTCCAAAATGCGAGAACCTTCTTGTGGAAAAGAAGCTGAAAAAAGGTGTCCAAGTACAATGTGTTGAATGTGACTACAAGGAAGAGAAGCAAGGTTAAGAGGTGGGCCAAAAGGCTCACTTTTTTCTATTGTGCCAATCTTTAAGAAAAAAACAGTTATTTTGCCTAACATTTAAAACTTTATTATTTTTCAAACGTAGTATATAATGCAAGATGGTTTGAAATTTGGGAAAGTTAAGATTGGAGTTTCATTTACATAGTTGGAGGTTCTTATCAAATGAAGGAAACAGTTAATGTTATAGGTGCTGGTTTAGCTGGCAGCGAAGCTGCTTGGCAAATTGCTAATCGCGGAATCCAAGTCCGATTATACGAAATGCGGCCAGTACGACAAACTCCGGCCCACCATACAGATAAATTTGCTGAGCTTGTATGCAGCAATTCATTAAGAGCAAATACACTAACAAATGCAGTTGGTGTGTTGAAAGAAGAAATGAGAAATTTGGACTCCGTCATTATCGCTTCCGCTGATGCATGTGCTGTTCCGGCCGGAGGTGCTTTAGCAGTCGATAGACATGAGTTTGCGGCATTGGTGACAGAGAAAGTCAAGAATCATCCGAATGTAACGGTCATTACAGAAGAAGTAGCAGAGATTCCAGAGGGCCCTACGGTTATTGCAACTGGACCGCTTACGAGTGAAGCACTTTCGTCCAAACTTAAAGAATTATCTGGTGAAGAATATTTATATTTCTATGATGCGGCTGCGCCAATCATTGAAAAAGAATCCATTAATATGGATAAGGTTTATTTGAAGTCACGCTATGATAAAGGGGAAGCAGCTTATTTAAACTGTCCAATGACAGAAGAAGAATTCAATACATTTTACGAAGCGTTAATTTCTGCTGAAACTGTTCCTTTAAAAGAATTTGAAAAAGAAATCTTTTTTGAAGGATGTATGCCAATTGAAGTAATGGCAGGTAGAGGAAAGAAAACCATGCTTTTCGGACCGATGAAGCCAGTTGGTTTAGAAGACCCTAAGACGGGGAAAAGACCGTTTGCTGTCGTCCAGCTTCGCCAGGATGATGCTGCTGGAACGTTATTCAATATTGTAGGATTTCAAACTCATTTAAAATGGGGTCCACAAAAAGAAGTCATTCAATTAATTCCAGGACTAGAAAATGCAGAGATTGTCCGTTATGGGGTTATGCACCGTAACACATTTATTAACTCACCAAAAGTGCTGCGTCCTACCTATCAATTTATCAATCGGAATGATTTATTTTTTGCAGGGCAAATGACGGGGGTGGAAGGATATGTAGAATCGGCAGCAAGCGGCTTAGTTGCTGGCATCAATGCTGCCCGTCTAGTAAAAGGCAAGGAACTTCTTGAATTTCCTCATGAAACGACGATAGGAAGTATGGCTAGATATATTACCTCTGCGAATGCTAAAAGCTTTCAGCCAATGAATGCAAATTTCGGATTACTGCCAGATCTTCCGGTTAAGATTAAAGGGAAAAAAGAAAGAAATGAACAGCATGCTGCTCGAGCGTTAGAAACAATTCAGAACTTTGCGAAAAATAAGGAGATTTAATTGCAAGGGTTTCTAAAATATGTTACGCTTTAGAAGCCCTTGTGAGGTGATAGAATGGATCCAAATGTGAACAATTCGTTAACTTTGTTTATTGAATATTTACAAATCGAGAAAAATTATTCACAATATACTATTGAACATTATCACCATGACATCAGTGAATTCTTTATGTTCATGACTGAACAATCAATTAGCAGCATAGATGATGTTAAGTATTTAGATGTTCGTATTTACTTGACAAAGTTATATGATGAGAAACTTGCCAGAAAGACCGTTGCAAGGAAGATCTCTTGTCTTCGCAGTTTTTTTAAGTTTTTGGTTAGAGAAAGACTCGTACAAGATAACCCATTTGCGCTTGCATTTATTCCAAAGGCAGAAAAAAAGCTACCGGAATTTTTTTATGAAGAGGAAATGGATGCTTTATTTCATGCTTGTGAAACGGAAACTTCTTTAGGTCAACGAAATAAAGCGCTACTTGAACTGCTCTATGCAACTGGGATGCGTGTAAGTGAATGCAGTCAAATTCGCATGAAGGATCTTGATATGTATCTCTCAACAGTGCTAGTACATGGAAAAGGGAATAAGCAGCGTTATATTCCGTTTGGAAGCTTTGCGCATGATGCGCTCCAGAATTACATAGACAACGGCCGTAAGAGCTTGCTTTCAAAAAGAGATACTCCCAATGATTATTTATTCTTAAATTTTCGGGGAGGTCAGTTAACGTCTCGCGGAATAAGATTGATCCTTGATAAACTGATTGAACAATCTACCTTAACGGGTAAAATACATCCACATATGCTTAGACATACGTTTGCTACTCATTTACTTGCGAACGGAGCAGATATGAGAACGGTTCAGGAATTACTAGGTCATGCTTTTTTGTCATCGACTCAGGTGTATACACATGTTTCGAATGAATACTTAAGAAAAACATATAATACCCACCACCCTAGAGCCTAAACAAACGTTCTTTTGTTTAGGCAAGGTATTGGCTAGTAAGAGGACGATGGATAATAAGTAAAAGGAGGATTAATCATGTCTCAATTCCACGCAACAACTATTTTCGCTGTGCAGCACAATGGGGATTGTGCAATGGCTGGAGATGGTCAAGTTACTTTTGGGAATGCGGTTGTGATGAAACACACTGCGAGAAAGGTTCGAAAGCTGTTTAATGGAAAGGTAATTGCTGGATTTGCTGGCTCAGTTGCAGATGCATTTACATTATTTGAAATGTTTGAAGGGAAACTAGAGGAATATAATGGGAATTTGCAGCGTGCAGCAGTTGAGCTTGCAAAACAATGGAGAAGCGACAAAGTTTTACGAAAGTTAGAAGCAATGCTTATTGTGATGAATGCTGAAAACCTGCTTCTTATTTCAGGTACTGGGGAAGTTATTGAACCAGATGATGGCGTTTTAGCAATCGGTTCAGGAGGGAACTATGCACTAGCTGCAGGAAGATCTCTGAAAAGATATGCTGGGGATCATTTATCGGCTAAAGAAATAGCTAGAGCATCCCTTGAGATGGCAGCTGAAATATGCGTATATACAAATACCAATATCATTGTGGAAGAACTTTAAGGGAAGGTGTGTGCGATCAATGGTTAAAGGAACGAACTTAACACCCCGCCAAATTGTTGAAAAGCTTGATCAATTTATTATTGGCCAAAAAGATGCGAAGAAGGCAGTTGCAGTTGCTTTAAGGAACAGATACCGCCGCGGTTTGCTTGAAGACCAAATGCGGGATGAAATCAGTCCAAAAAACATTTTAATGATCGGACCTACAGGTGTCGGTAAAACTGAAATTGCCCGCCGAATGGCCAAGTTAGTTGGAGCACCATTTGTTAAGGTTGAAGCAACTAAATTTACTGAAGTAGGCTACGTAGGCAGAGATGTTGAATCAATGGTAAGAGACCTGGTTGAAACATCGGTACGTCTTGTCAAAGAGGAAAAAATGGCAAGTGTAAAGGAACGTGCAGAAGAAAGTGCAAATCGCATTATCGTTGAATTGCTCGTACCTTCAAGTAAAAAGTCCGTAAATTACAAGAATCCGCTTGAAATGTTATTTGGCGGTGGAAACGTTCAATCTGAGCAAGACAATCACACAACGGATGATTTGGACCTTCAAGGGAAACGCAAGGTTGTGAGGGAAAAGCTTGTATTAGGTGAGCTTGAAAATGAAGTTATTACAGTTGAGCTAGAGGAGCAGCAGCCTTCTATGTTCGACATGCTTCAAGGTTCTGGAATGGAACAAATGGGAATGAACATGCAGGATGCACTTGGCAGTATGATGCCTAAACGCAGGAAAAAAAGAAAGCTAACTGTAAGTGAAGCGCGAAAGGTCTTAACGAATGAAGAAGCGCAAAAACTCATTGACATGGATGAAGTAACACAAGAGGCAGTTTTCCGCGCAGAACAATCTGGTATTATCTTTATCGATGAAATTGACAAGATCGCTAGCAAAAATAGTGGTGGATCGACTGCTGATGTATCTCGAGAGGGTGTACAGAGAGATATATTACCTGTTGTTGAAGGCTCTACAGTTGTAACGAAATACGGATCTGTGAAAACGGATCATGTCCTGTTTATGGCAGCAGGTGCCTTCCATATGGCAAAACCATCTGATTTAATCCCTGAATTACAAGGGCGTTTTCCAATTCGAGTGGAGCTGACAAAGCTCACTGTTGATGATTTCTTCAATATACTCGTTGAGCCTGATAATGCGTTAATTAAACAATATGAAGCATTATTGGAAACGGAAGGTATACAAATTGAATTTTCTGACGATGCTATACGTAGGATCGCTGAATTTGCCTTTGAAGTGAATCAAAACACAGATAATATTGGAGCAAGACGTCTCCATACGATAATGGAAAAGCTGCTTGAAGATTTATCTTTTGAAGCACCAGAAATTACGTTAGATAAAATTACAATTACTCCACAATACGTGGAGGAGAAATTAGGAGCTATCTCAAGAAACAAAGATTTAAGCCAATTCATTTTGTAGGTTTTGTTTTAAATTGTTTGTGAAAGGGTAGACAAATAAATAAAAATAGGACTTGTGTTTAGCATTTAGGAGGAAGAAAGAATGGATTTATTAACGAGAACAAGAAAAATTAATGCAATGTTACAAAGAGCAGCAGGTAAACCGGTAAATTTTAAGGAAATGGCTGAAATTTTAAGTGATGTAATTGAAGCGAATATTTATGTTGTTAGCAGAAGAGGAAAACTTCTAGGTTATGCTGCAAATCAACAAATCGAGAATGAGCGAATGAAAAAAATGCTTGAAGATCGTCAATTTCCTGAAGAATATACAAATAGCCTTTTCAACATTCAGGAAACATCTTCAAATATTGATGTAAATAGTGAATACACTGCATTCCCGATCGAAAATAAAGAGCTATTCAGCAATGGTTTAACAACAATTGTTCCAATTATTGGCGGAGGAGACCGTCTTGGTACGCTAATTCTTGCAAGATTGAAGGAGCAGTTCCATGATGATGATCTAATCCTGGCTGAGTATGGAGCAACTGTAGTAGGAATGGAAATTCTTCGTGAAAAGGCAGAAGAAATCGAGGAAGAAGCAAGAAGTAAAGCGGTTGTTCAAATGGCTATTAGTTCACTTTCATACAGCGAACTTGAAGCGATTGAACATATCTTTGAAGAATTAAACGGCAAAGAAGGTTTACTAGTTGCCTCGAAGATCGCTGATCGCGTAGGAATTACAAGATCTGTTATAGTAAATGCCCTTAGAAAATTAGAAAGCGCTGGTGTGATTGAATCACGCTCTCTAGGTATGAAGGGTACTTACATTAAGGTACTTAATGACAAGTTTTTATTTGAACTAGAAAAATTAAAATCAAACTAATTTAACATGCAATTGTGCAATAAATAAAAATACATTGAAAAACACCAACTTTCGACAAGTTGGTGTTTTTTTATTACAAGACCATTACAATATTGCAAGGTGATTTATAGTAAGTAATGCTCGCTACAAAAGAACTAAGGTAATTAAAGAAAAGAGTGTATACATATGTAAAGTCTGTTTGTACGGTTTAAATTGTTCGGAAAATCGTAATTATTTACAATGATTTCCTGTACAAGAATTCAAACAATCAAATTATAATGAAAATGGGTCGAATGTCCTGTTAAAAGTATTCTATTGTGCATAGACATATTATTTCATTTTCTTTACAATGTACTATAGGTCGACAAATTATGCGAATAATCATCAAAATAATACATTTACAATTAATATACTTACAATGAACTGAATAAAAATGAGGTGCGTATATGAAGTTGTTTTCTAATACGATAACAACCCTTGAAAAAGGGTTAAATTATTCTTCACTTAAACAAAAAGTAATCTCGCAAAACATTGCCAATGAAGCTACTCCGGGATATAAAGCGAAGGATGTTAGTTTCAAAGAAACATTGCAAACGGCTGTTAATCAAGGAATACCCGCATATCGTACAGATAGCAGGCATTATGAATTTAATATTAGCGAACCATCCATTAAGGGGGTCGTTACAAGGAAAAATGTTTCTTTTAATGAAAATGGGAACAGTGTAGATATTGATAATGAAATGGCTGATTTAGCTACAAATCAAATCTATTACAACGCATTAACTGAAAGAATTAGCGGGAAGTTCTCCAGCTTACAAAATGTCATAAGGGGAGGCAAATAAAAATGACGATTTTTCATAGTATGAATAATACTGCATCAGCGTTATCTGCTCAACGATTACGCATGGATGTCATCTCCTCAAATATGGCTAATGTAGATTCAACAAGAGCGAAATATGTGAATGGAGAATGGCAGCCGTACAAACGTAAATCAGTTGTGCTTCAGCCGAAGGAAGGGCAATTTTCTAATTTCTTACATATTGCTATGAATAGAAGCAATGATGGTTCGGTTGGTAATGGTGTGAAAGCAACAAAGATCGTTGAAGATGAAACTCCATTTAAGCTTGTTTACAATCCAGAACACCCTGATGCTAATGCTGAAGGCTATGTCGAACTGCCAAATGTTGACCCTTTACGGGAAATGGTAGATTTAATTAGTGCTACAAGATCCTATGAAGCAAACGTAACCGTCTTTAATGCATCTAAGGGCATGATGATGAAGGCTCTTGAAATCGGCAAGTAAAGGAGAAGAATAAATGATTAATATCGACTCAGTTACATCGGCAGCTCACGTATTAAAACCTCAAACTGAAAATAAGATTCATACAAATTCACCATCTGAAGCACAAAAAAGCTTTGCGTCTGTATTGAAGGAATCTATTGATAAGGTGAATGAACTACAGGTTCAATCTGACAAAGCGACAGAAAAGCTTGTTAATGGTGAGAATATAGATTTACATCAAGTAATGATTGCCTCTCAAAAGGCAAGTGTAGCAATGTCAGCAACGTTAGAGATTCGTAATAAAGTGATTGAAGCTTACCAAGAGACAATGAGAATGCAAGTTTAATAGGAAAGCTCTAGTCTTGTTCTTTGCTAAATGACCGAAACTAGCTGAAGGTAAGAGAGCAATTATAGGTTTCTTGATTAAAGCTGAAAACTAATAATTTGCGGTTATTAGAAAGCCTAATATGAGACAGATAACCGGAGGATTAAAATGAAAGAATCGTTTCGAAGATATTTTGATAAAGTGAAAGAATATTTTAGCAGCCGAACCAAAAAGCAAAAGATATTGCTTTTTGGTTCCGCTCTTTTATTCATTGTATTAATCGCATTAATATCCTTTTTTTCTACAAGAACAACGCTAGTTCCACTTTATAGCAATCTGTCTCCATCCGAAACAGGCACAATTAAAGAAAACCTGGACGGCAGGGGGATACAATCTGAAATCGCTGATGGCGGATCAACAATAAAAGTCCCGGAAGAAGTTGTGGATACACTTAAAGTTGAATTAGCTGCCGAAGGGATTCCGAAATCAGGCAGCATTGATTATTCGTTTTTTAGCCAAAATGCTGGAATCGGAATGACAGAAAATGAATTTAACGTATTAAAGCTAGACGCCATGCAATCAGAATTAGCTAATCTTATGAAAGGAATTGATGGCGTTCAGGATGCGAAGGTGATGATTAATTTACCAGAAAAAGGTATTTTTGTCAGTGACCCTTCTGAAGCAGCTTCTGCTTCAATCGTATTAAACACAAAGCCAGGCTATCAATTTGAAGAATCTCAAATTCAAGCCTTATATCATTTAGTATCAAAGAGCATTCCAAATTTACCCACTGATAATATCGTCATAACAAATCAGAATTTTGAGTACTTTGATTTAAAAAATACTGAAAATTCAACACCGGGTTCTCAATTTGCTTCACAGCATGAAATTAAGAAGCAAATCGAGAAGGATGTTCAGCGTCAAGTCCAAAATATGCTTGGTACGTTAATGGGTCCTGGTAATGTAGTTGTTTCTGTTTCAACAGATATTGACTTTACGCAGGAAAACAGAGAAGAGAATCTTGTAACTCCTGTGAATGAAGAAGATATGGAAGGTATTGCGATCAGTGCACATAAAATCACTGAAACCTTTACGGGAAATGGGGATGCTGCAGGAGGTATTCCACAGGGCGAAGATCCAGGTGATGCGCTTGGTTCTAGTTATCTTGAAGGAAATGGAGCAAATGGGGATTACGAAAGAATTGAAGAAACGATTAATAATGAAGTAAATAAAATTCGCAAAGAAATTGTTGAAAGTCCATATAAGGTTAGAGATTTAGGGATTCAAGTGATGGTTAATCCTCCAAAAGATGGGGAGCTTCCACAGGAAAGAATTGATGATATTACGAAAATCCTCGGAACCATTGTACGGACAACGATTGATAAGCAAGCCAATGATGGAGAACTAACGGACGAAGAAATCAATGAAAAAGTGGTTGTTTCAGTTCAGCCTTTCAATGGAAAAGTTGAGTTCCCAGATGAATCAAAACCGCTTCTGCCACTATGGGCATACATTGTAGGTGGAATTCTATTAGTGATTATTGCACTGCTTATCTTCCTATTTATTAGAGCGAAAAAGAAACGTGCCCAAGAGGAAGAAGAAAATGCACTACAAGAAGAACTGTTACATGTACCTGATGTGAATGAAGAACATGAAACAGAAAGCACAATGAGAAAGAAACAGTTGGAGAAAATGGCTAAAGAAAAACCGGAAGACTTTGCAAAACTGTTACGTACATGGATTGCTGAAGATTAGGGGGAATGAATAGTGGCAAAAAGAGATCAAAAAGAATTAACTGGTAAGCAAAAAGCAGCCATCCTTTTAATTTCCCTTGGTCCTGAGGTAGCCTCTTCTGTTTATAAACATTTAAGTGAGGAAGAGATTGAAAAACTAACTTTAGAGATTTCTGGCGTGCGTAAAGTTGAATCACAGGCGAAGGAAGAAATTCTTGAGGAGTTCCACAATATTGCTTTAGCACAGGATTATATTTCTCAAGGCGGGATTGGTTATGCGAAAACAGTTCTTGAAAAAGCATTAGGAAATGAACAAGCAGCAATAATAATTAATCGATTGACCTCATCATTACAAGTTAGACCTTTTGATTTTGCTAGAAAAGCGGATCCAGGACAAATATTAAACTTTATTCAGAATGAGCATCCGCAAACGATAGCATTAATCCTATCTTATTTAGATGCGGCACAGGCGGGGCAAATTTTATCAGAACTTCCACAGGAAATGCAGGCAGATATCGCTCGCAGGATTGCTGTGATGGATAGTACCTCTCCAGAAATTATTAATGAAGTTGAACAAATACTTGAAAGAAAGCTTTCAGCAACAGTTACACAGGATTACACACAAACAGGTGGAATTGAGGCGGTTGTGGATGTCCTTAATGGGGTTGACCGTTCAACAGAACGGACAATTTTGGATGCATTAGAGATCCAGGATCCTGAACTTGCTGAAGAAATTAAGAAGAGAATGTTTGTATTTGAAGATATTGTTACGCTTGATAATCGTGCAATTCAAAGAGTTATTCGTGATTGTGAGAGCGAAGATTTAATGCTTTCACTTAAGGTTTCTAGTGATGAAGTGAAGGATATCATTTTCAAAAATATGTCTTCACGGATGGCAGAAACGTTTAAAGAGGAAATGGAGTTTATGGGTCCTGTCAGACTTCGCGATGTTGAAGAGGCACAATCTCGAATCGTTGCGATTATCCGCCGTCTAGAGGAAGCTGGAGAAATCGTTGTTGCTCGTGGCGGAGGAGATGATATTATTGTCTAGGCTCATCAAAGGAACTGGATGGGCTCCTCCCGTACAGAGTGAAAAGAAAATAATTTCAATTAAAGTGTTTGACCCATTAAATCAAAGAGAAGAACCAGAATTTACTTCTATCGATACAGAAAAACTGATACAGACGATGTTACATGAGGCAGAAATGCAGGCTGAATCGATTGTAAGTCACGCTCAACATGAAGCGGAAAATCTTCGTAAACAAATAGAAGACGAGAGAATAGCCTTTGAAATTGAAAAAGCAGAAATAGCTGAGCTGGCACGCAATACGGGGTTTACACAGGGTTTAGAGGAAGGACGCCGGCAAGGTTATCATGAATTTCATGAAATCATTCAATCTGCTAAGGACGTTGTGGAATCGGCAAAAAGGGATTACCGTATGCATGTAGATTCATCAGAGAAAACAATCCTTGAGCTTGGATTAAAAGTTGCCGGTAAAATTCTTGGGAAAACATTGAAAGATAAGGAAGAGGAATTTTTATCTGTTGTAAAACGTGCTTTAAAAGAAGCAAGAGATAATAAGGAAGTTCAGCTACATGTTCACCCAGTTCAATATGATTTTCTTTTGGCAAATAAAGAAGAGATCATGGCATTGTTTCCGAAAGACATCGATTTTTATATTTATCCGAACGATGATTTATCCGAAACAAGCTGTTTAATAGAATCGGAAAATGGAAGAATTGACGCGAGCATTGATAGTCAGCTAGAAGAAATAAAGCAGAAGCTTATCGAATTGCTAGAGGGTGAATAAGGAATGGAACTCGCTGATTTAATTGAAGAGATTGACCAATTGGATACATTTAAACGTTATGGGCGAGTGAAAAGGGTTGTCGGTTTGATGATTGAATCCCAGGGGCCAGAAAGTTCAATTGGGGATGTTTGTTATATTCATGTTGGACATAAACGAAAAAGAATCATAAAGGCTGAAGTTGTAGGGTTCAAGGATGAAGATGTCATTTTAATGCCTTATACATCGATCAATGATATTTCTCCTGGCAGTTTAGTTGAAGCTACTTCTAAACCATTAGAAATAAAAGTTGGAGCTCAATTAATTGGCTCGGTTCTTGATTCAGTTGGTCAGCCTTTAGATGGATCAGTGTTGCCGAAAGGACTTTCGTCCGTTCCAACAGACCAGGATCCGCCAAACCCGCTTCAAAGACCGCCGATTTCTTCACCAATTGAAGTTGGTGTTCGCATGATTGATAGTCTGCTTACAATTGGAATTGGACAGCGTGTTGGAATATTTGCCGGCAGTGGCGTGGGGAAAAGTACGTTGCTTGGAATGGTAGCGAGGAATACGACGGCAGATTTAAATGTAATCGCGCTAATAGGGGAACGTGGAAGAGAAGTACGAGAATTTATTGAGAAGGATCTTGGACCAGAGGGCTTAAGCCGATCAATAGTTATTGTTGCCACATCAGACCAGCCTGCATTGATGCGAATAAAAGGTGCATTTACTGCTACAGCAATCGCTGAGTATTTTCGAGATAAAGGCTTGAATGTCATGATGATGATGGACTCTGTGACAAGGGTAGCAATGGCACAAAGAGAAATTGGATTGGCAATCGGTGAGCCGCCAACAACAAAGGGGTATACACCTTCTGTATTTGCCATTCTGCCGAAGCTATTGGAAAGAACAGGTACAAATGAAAAAGGCTCAATTACGGCTATTTATACAGTTTTGGTTGATGGTGATGATATGAATGAGCCAATTGCGGACACAGTCCGTGGTATTTTAGACGGTCACTTTGTTCTTGATCGTGCTTTAGCAAATAAAGGTCAGTACCCAGCTGTCAATGTCCTTAAAAGTGTCAGCAGGGTTATGAATAATATTGTAGATACGAATCATGTGAAATCTGCGGAAAAACTGCGGGAAATATTAAGTACTTATGTAAATTCTGAGGATTTAATTAATATTGGGGCATACAAGAAAGGCTCCTCAATGGATATTGATGAAGCAATCAGACTTTATCCAACGATCATTTCGTTCTTAAAACAGGCGACACATGAAAAGATCTCATTTCAGGAAAGTATTCAGCAATTATTTAGCCTAGTAGGGAAAGGAGAGTAACTTTCGTGCATTATCAGTATAAATTCGCAAAAATTCTTTCTATTAAAGAAAGAGAAAAAGATGAAGCCTTTAATGTCTATAATCAGGCAGTGAAAAAATTCGAAGAGGCAGCTGAAAAGTTATATGGTCTACTAAAGAAAAAAGAAGATCTCGAAAGTTTCCAATCTGAAAGGCTTGTAAATGGAATACATGTTCAGGAAATGAGGCACCATCAGCATTTTATCTATAATCTTGAAAAAACAATCAATCATTACCAGCAAATAGTTATCAATGCAAGAAACCATATGAATTTTTATCAAGAAAAGCTGATGGAAAAGAATATAGAAGTGAAAAAGTATGAAAAGATTAAAGAAAAAGATTTTACGAATTTCACTGAAAATATGAAACTGCTGGAAGGCAAGCAAATGGATGATATCTCGATCCAGCAATATATGAGTCGGGGAAGTTAGGTGATAGCGTGGACAAAGTTGCAGAAGAATTAGAATCAAAAAAAACATCAAGGTTCCAAAGCTTCATATTTGTTGTCCTTATTCCGCTGTTATTTACCATAACGGTCGCCCTCATTGTGATGACTATTCTTGGTTACAATGTATTTGAATTAACAAAGGAATACGGACAAAAAATCCCATTTATTTCATCCGCAATTTCAGATGATGATTCCGACTCAGCGAAGGATATTGAGACAAAAATGATCGAGCTTGAGGCGGAAATTAAAGACCGTGAAGCCAAGATTACAAAGCTTGAAACAGAATTAGAGAGCAAGGATCAGGAAATTTCAAGAGCAGAGCTTGAAAAGGAGCAGCTTGAAGCGGAAATTGAAGAACTGACCGCAATGAAAGAAGAGAATAAACGAGCCTTCAAGGATATAGTCAAAACATACGAAACGATCTCGGCAAAAAAGGCAGCTCCTATCCTTTCACAAATGAGTGAGACAGAAGCATTGGAAATATTAACGAATTTAAAGTCAGATAAACTTGCGGAAATTATGGAAAAAATGGAACCAGAGGATGCTGCAAGATATACGGAGCTTTTAACAGCTGATATTGAAGAAAGTGAATAGACAATCTATTCATTGAAGGGAGGTGAAAAAGTGGAGATTGCAAGTTTAGGGACAATCCATTCTCTTGTGTCGACAGCAGGAGGAAATGCAACGGATGCAGGTAAAGGCACTAATGGTTTTTCAACCGTATTTGCTAATTTGATGGCTGGAGCTTCACAGTCTTCTAATAGTCAGCCAGTTAATGAGCAAGTAAATGAACTTACAGGTGAAGAACTTGCTGGACTCGTTCAATTTTTGCAAATGAATGATATTCTAGAACTCGAAAATGGAAGCGATCTGTTAGGGAAAACAATGCTACAAAGTGATGTCGATGCTGTTTCTCTTATCCAAGAACAATTAAATATGTCTGCAGAAGAGCTGTTGCAGCTGTTAACTAAGCTTTACAATCAATTAACTTCTGCAAATGAAGATTTAACTGCTAAGGATTTATTAAATAAGATAGAGGGAGAAACTGCACACAAAGATTTGAATGAAGCGATTTTATCGCTATTAGAAGTAATCTCATCCCTGCAAATCCATAATGTAAAGCTCGAGCCTGATAAAGAATTTGGTCAAGCGATGAAGGCGGTAAAGCTTTTTGATCTATTAGCAGCACAACAAGATTCATTCGGAAATGAAACTAGACTAAGAGAGTTAATTAAGAGTATAAAAGAAAAGCTAGAATTAAAAATAACAACTCAACCATCAATCGCAAAGGAAGAGTATTTACAAAAAACATTTAATAATCTTGTTCAAGAAATGAACACAAAAAATCCCGTATTATCTGGTACTGAATTCAGTACTGAGAATATGACAAAGGGCTTAACGAAAACGGATAGTGTTCATCCAGGATTTTTACAATTCCAACAGCTTTCAAAGCCTGAACAATTGACACTGATGACAAGTGCACAAAGACCTGTATCTGCTGAACAATTAATTGAACAGTTTGAATCTATTCTCTCTAGAAGTAAATTTATAAATAGCGGCGGTACACAGAAGCTATTTATTAAATTAAATCCTGAGCATTTAGGTGCACTCAGAGTTGAATTAATTCAAAAGGATTCGATGATTATTGCAAGAATTCTAACCTCTACCTCCGTTGCCAAGGATATGATGGAATCACAGCTAAATGGATTAAAACATGCCTTTAGTTCTCAAAACATTCAAATTGAAAGAGTAGAAATCGCTCAACAGTTTACGAGTCAAGAACGTACGTTTAACCGTGAGCAGCAGCAACAACAAGAAAGACAACAGCCAAGGGAAGAACAAAAGGAACAGCAATCTAATGGTGATTTTACAAACTCATTTGAAGAAGCACTTCTTAATACTGAAGCTTAGGTGTGATATGAAATGACAAATACAATCGATTCTTCGTTGCTTCTATCTGAATATCAGAAAAAGCAGCGAAAAACAGGTTCAGACATTCTAGGTAAAGATGATTTTCTTAAAATATTAATGGTTCAGCTTCAAAACCAAGACCCTACGAATCCAATGCAGGATAAAGATTTTATTGCCCAAATGGCGACATTTTCTACATTAGAGCAAATAACGAATATGAGCAAGACGATGGAGAACTTTGTAAAAGTTCAAGAACAAAGTCAAATCATTGCATATAACCAATTTGTCGGAAAAGATGTTACTTGGCATAAGCTGACTCCATCCAAGGAGCAAGGTAAGGAACCTGTGATTGAAGAGGGAACAGGTCGAGTGGCTTCCGTTCAATTCAAAGATAATAGTGTCATCTTTATACTTGATGATGGAACAAAGCTTGAACCGGCTAATATCTCTCAAATCAATGAAACATCGAAAGAAAATGCGATGGTACAGGCAAGTATGATGATTGGCAAGAAAGTTACTTTCTTAGGTGAAGATAAGGAAGAAAAAACTGCAATTGTTAAATCAGTTTCATTCAAGGATGGGAAAACAGTTTTTCAATTAGAGGATGGAACGACAATCTCTTCATCGCAGATTACAAAAATTGAATAATACTTAGGAAGTGATTGAATGGATAAAATGATGTTTCATCCGATTCAATCAAAGGCCGTTAGTAAACCCAAACCAACTTCGGTTAATCAAATCCTTCAATCGAACAATAAATTTTCTGTTCATTTTCAACATGCATTACAAACGGACAGTAAATTAACTGTAAGCAAGCATGCGAAGGAGCGCCTGCTTCAAAGGGGAATACATATTAATGAGGCGCGCTGGAATCAGATTGAAGAAAAAGTTCAAGAAGCAAAAAACAAGGGTGTAAAGGAATCACTCGTACTGCTTAAGGATGCGGCATTAATTGTCAGTGCAAAAAACAATACGGTGATAACGGCAATGGATCGGGAAGAAGCCCGAACACAAATTTTTACCAATATCAATGGCACGATACTTTTAGATCAATAAATCGATGGCTGGACCTGTAAAAGGAAGCCATGGCTTGTGGAATGACTGAAGCAAGCCGTATATGAGAGGAGTAACTAATAAATGCTACGTTCAATGTACTCAGGGATAAGCGGAATGAAAAACTTCCAAACAAAGCTAGACGTAATCGGTAATAATATTGCTAACGTAAATACTTACGGCTTTAAAAAAGGTCGTGTCACATTTAAAGATACAATGAACCAAATGGTTGCGGGTGCTAGTGCGGCAACAGACAATCGCGGTGGAACTAATCCAATGCAAATTGGGCTTGGCTCAGCATTAGCAACGATAGATACCATTCATACTGGTTCTAGTTTACAATCTACTGGTCGTGCACTTGATTTAGGAATTGATGGAGATGGATATTTTGTAGTTAAACAAGGTGATCAGATTTTATATACTAGAGCAGGAAATTTTTATGTTGATGATAATGGAACTCTAGTTAATTCAGATGGTCTTAAAGTACAAGCATATAAATCGGGGGTACTTGAAGATATTGTTGTAAATGTGAATGCTACATTACCTGCACTAGCAACTAATGAAATAAAATTAAATGGTAGTTTGCCAGATCCGTCAACGTTAAAACCTGGTGCAGGCAGTGATGTTCAACAGATGAAGATTGTTGATGAAAAAGGTGTTGAACATACTCTAGACTATCAATATGTTGTCGATGCTGCTGGGACTGGCTGGGAAGTTAAGATTACAAATCAAAAATCTACAACTGATCCAAAAGCGAGTATATCAGTTGCATTAGCATATGATGCAACAAATAAAACTTATACTGCACCTGCTGATATAGATTTAGCAACACTCGAGTTAACGGATGCAGGAACTGCTAAAATTAATGTTGATAAACTTAAACAAGATGGAGATTCAATCACAGCACAGGCTAATCCTAACGGGAATTTATCCGGAAAATTAGAAAGTTTTAATATTGGTCCTACTGGTGAAGTAAATGGTGTGTATTCAAATGGCCAGATTAGAAGCCTTGGAACAGTTGCACTCGCAAAATTCAGTAATACTTCAGGACTTCTAAAGGCGGGGAATAACTTATTCCAAGAAACGATTAACTCTGGTACTGCAAATATTAATGTTCCCGGCAGTGGCCGAGGATCAATTGCAGCGGGATCGCTAGAAATGTCCAACGTCGATCTTTCCGAAGAATTCACTGAAATGATCGTAACTCAACGTGGGTTCCAAGCGAACACACGTATCATCACAACATCTGACGAAATCCTGCAAGAGTTAGTTAACTTAAAACGATAGGCTAAGGGAGGGACAGGGTCAGAAGCATAAGCTTTTTGGCCCTGAATAAAACATTGATAAAGGTAACGCGTTTAAATGGGAAAGAGTTTGTATTAAATGCTGTTTTTATTGAAGTAGTCGAATCTTTTCCTGATACGACGATTACGCTAACGAATGGGCGGAAATATGTCGTGAAGGAATCAGAGGAAGCAGTCGTGAAGCTAGTAAAAGATTTCTATCAATCTGTAAGCCTTCTAGGGCATCAGCATGTGGGGGAAGATGAAGATGAAGAATAATAAGCTTGTAATGATTATGATAATTATGCTTGTTGCCATTACCCTAGTTGGTGCTGTTGCAGTTATTGTTGTCAAGCAGCTTAATAATGATGGTTCAGGTCCAAAAGAACCTTCGATTGATGAAGTTTTGGAAGCATCTGTTGATGTTCCGCAACTAACAACAAATTTAGCAAGCAATGATTTTATTCGTATTTCTTTCAAGATTCAAACTGATAACAAAAAAGCAAAAGAAGAATTAGAGAAAAGAGATTTTCAAGTAAAGGATATTATTATCCAAGAACTTTCAGAAATGACCGCTGAAGATATCCAGGGAAAAGAAGGTCAAATGAAGTTAAAAGAGGCATTAAAAGGGAAAATAAACGGCCTCATGCAAAAGGGCAAGGTTGAAGAGGTCTATATCACTGAATCTCTCCTCCAATAGCAAATAGTACCGATATGAGTGCATGCTTTATTCTGATATGATGTTGCATGGCGTTAAGAAATGCACAAGTTAATGAACGGCACAGCATTCGTGAAATGAGCCATAGTTTTTTACTGGAGGTGAGGGAACGTGTCCGGAGAAGTTTTATCACAAAATGAAATAGATGCCCTATTGTCTGCATTATCTACTGGTGAGATGGATGCAGACGAATTGAAGAAAGAACAAACCGAGAAGAAAGTAAAAGTGTACGATTTCAAACGAGCACTGCGATTTTCAAAAGATCAAATTAGAAGTTTAACAAGGATCCATGATAATTTTGCTCGTCTTTTGACGACATTCTTTTCTGCTCAATTAAGAACGTACGTCCAAATTACGGTTGCATCTGCCGACCAAATCCCGTACGAAGAATTTATTCGTTCCATTCCAAAAATGACCATTTTAAATGTGTTCGAAGTGCCGCCTTTGGATGGTAGAATTCTAATGGAGGTTAACCCGAACATTGCGTATGCATTGATGGATCGAATGATGGGTGGAAAAGGGACAAGCGTCAATAATGTTGAGAATTTAACAGAAATTGAAACGAAAATAATGTCTAATACGTTTGAACGTGCATTCGAAAACTATCTAGAGGCTTGGAGCACAATCGTTGAAATGGAACCCCTATTGACGGATTTTGAGGTAAATCCTCAATTCTTATCAATGGTTTCACCGAATGAAACTGTTGTTGTTATCTCGTTAAATACAACTATTGGCGAAACAAGCGGAATGATGAATATTTGTATACCGCATGTTGTTCTAGAACCAATTATTCCTATGCTATCTGCCCACTATTATATGCAGACAGATAAAAAGGATCGCGTACCAGAAGAAATAGAAAGATTAGAAAAACATATTCAAAATGCAGAAGTTTCAGTTGTCAGTGAACTTGGTAATTCAGAAATAAGCATCGAGGATTTCTTAATGTTAGATATAGGGGATGTAATTGAGTTGAACAAGCAAATTGAACAACCGCTCATTATTAAAGTAGGAGATATTCCGAAATTTATTGGACAACCAGGGAAAGTAAACAAAAAACTAGCCATTCAAGTATTGGATATAGTGAAAGGGGGAGACGACGATGATGAGCGGTGATATGCTTTCACAAGATGAAATCGATGCTCTATTACGTGGTGGTGATGATGAGGACACTGAAGAAATGATGGATGATTCCTTTGTTGTTGAAGATTATCTTTCAAGTATCGAGGAAGATGCTCTAGGAGAAATCGGAAATATTTCATTTGGTAGTTCAGCTACAGCTTTATCCACCTTACTAAATCAAAAAGTGGATATTACAACGCCGACAGTAACTGTCATCTCACAAAAAAAATTACAAGAGGAATTCCCTCATCCATATGTTGCGATTCAAGTTAGTTATACAGAAGGATTCTATGGAAGTAATTTATTAGTCATTAAACAAGAGGACGCAGCTATTATTGCAGATTTAATGCTGGGTGGGGATGGACAAAATCCATCTGATTTGATGGGGGAAATTCAGTTAAGTGCTGTTCAGGAAGCAATGAACCAAATGATGGGTTCAGCAGCAACTTCGATGTCAACCATTTTTAGCAAGAAGGTAGATATATCTCCACCAATGATAGATGTGTTGGATGTACAACAAGGGGCAGGGACCGATAAAATACCTAATGAAGATATTTTGGTGAAAATATCTTTCCGATTAAAAATTGGTGACTTAATTGATTCAAATATTATGCAGCTATTGCCGCTTCATTTTGCAAAAGGCCTAGTTGAAGAATTACTAAATCCTGGTGGTGCAGAATCAACTGATTCCAACGTAATAGATGAAGTTAACACACCTGCATATGCACAGCCAACGCAGCCAGATATTTCTTTTGATAAACAGCCAGCTGGACAGGATTACGGGTATAACCAGCCACAAAATATGCAGAATGAACCTGTGTATCAACAGGGCAGCTACCAACAGCAGCCAATGCCTGCTTATCAGCAAGCACCCTATGGCTATCAACCGTCATATCAGCAAGCTGGTCAGCATAGTGGACCACAGCATTTTGGCTCAGCTTTTCCGGAAGCACCAAAAGCGAATGTGCAGCCTGCAGTATTTTCAAATTTTGAGCCAGTTCATCTTCAAGAGTCTGAATCAAAGAATTTAAATATGCTACTCGACATTCCACTTCAAGTTACAGTGGAGCTTGGCAGAACAAAACGATCTGTGAAGGAAATTCTTGAGCTATCAGCGGGATCCATTATTGAACTTGATAAACTCGCAGGTGAGCCGGTAGATATCCTAGTAAATAACCGTCTAATTGCCCAAGGTGAGGTTGTCGTTATTGATGAAAACTTTGGAGTAAGGGTTACGGATATTATTAGTCAAAGTGATCGTTTAAAAAAACTTAGATAATGCATGGGGGTAATGAGAAATGGCGCAAAAAATTTTAATTGTTGATGATGCAGCATTTATGAGAATGATGATTAAAGACATTCTTACAAAAAATGGGTATGAAGTAGTTGGGGAAGCTGCTGATGGTGTACAAGCTGTGGATAAATATAAAGAATTTCAACCAGATTTAGTGACAATGGATATTACGATGCCTGAAATGGATGGAATTACAGCATTAAAAGAAATAAAGAAAATTAATCCTAATGCAAAAGTGCTTATGTGTTCTGCAATGGGCCAACAAGCAATGGTAATTGATGCTATTCAGGCTGGTGCAAAAGACTTTATTGTTAAACCTTTCCAGGCTGATCGTGTTATTGAAGCAATCTCGAAAACTTTAGGATAATAATCTATTGATTAGAGGGTGCAGAATATTGCAATATGTTAATCGGACTATTCTTTTGCTACTTATTATAGGTATTGCTCTGCTGGGCTTGGATGCACCAGCCTATGCAGAGCAATTAAACAATAGTGTGAGAGATTGTTTAGAACATCCAGACACATGCGGAGATGAACAAACGCCAAATAAACAGGAAGAGCAAGGTAATGCTGAGACTACAAAAGTTGGTATCAATGCGTGGGATATTATAAAAATGATATTTGCAACTGCTTTTGTTGTTGCACTCCTATATTTCTTACTTAAGTTTATTAATAAGAGAAGTAAAACGTATAAAAGCAGCAGGCTCATAGAAAATTTGGGAGGCACTGCACTTGGTACGAATCGATCTGTACAGCTAATAAAGGTTGGTAATCGTATCTTGGTCGTAGGTGTTGGTGAAAATATTCAGCTGTTAAAGGAACTTACGGACTCAGAGGAATGCAGTCAAATTATCTCAGACTACAATGATAAAATGGAACAGCTTGTACAACCAAGCGATATTGTGACAAAGGTACTTCAAAGAAGAAAAAAAAGTCAATCAAATGAAAACAAAGGGAACCAGTTTCAATCATTGCTTAAACAACAGCTAGATAACTTAACGACAGACAGGCAGAAATTATTTGACGAAATGGAGAAGAAAGGATCAGACGAGCGATGAATGAATTTATGGAGTTTTTTAATAATAGTTCGCCTGAGAATGTTTCGACTTCTGTAAAATTAGTTTTAATGCTGACTGTGTTGTCATTGGCACCTAGTATTCTCATATTAATGACTTGTTTTACAAGAATTGTCATTGTTCTCTCCTTTGTCAGAACGGCGCTTGCTACTCAGCAAATGCCTCCAAATCAAGTAATAATCGGATTATCTTTATTTTTAACCTTTTTTATTATGGCTCCGACTATGCAACAAGTGAATGAAGAAGCGTTAACACCGCTGTTTAATGAAGAAATCAATTTAGAGCAAGCATATGAGAAAGCTTCCGTTCCATTTAAAGAATTTATGAGTGCGCATACGAGACAAAAGGATTTAGCTTTGTTTCTGGAGTATTCCAAGGCAGAGCCGCCAAAATCAGTCGAAGACATTCCATTAACTTCACTAGTACCGGCCTTTGCTATTAGTGAAATTAAAACCGCATTCCAAATCGGATTTATGATATTTATACCTTTTCTCGTCATTGATATGGTAGTGGCAAGTATCCTCATGTCAATGGGGATGATGATGCTTCCTCCAGTAATGATTTCATTGCCTTTTAAAATCTTGTTATTTGTCCTTGTTGATGGATGGTATCTCGTCGTAAAATCTCTTTTACAAAGCTTTTAAGCAGGTGAATATATAAAATGACTCCTGAAACAGTTATTTCAATTGCAGAACGTGGCATTATGACTGTATTACTGATTTGTGGACCATTATTGCTGCTGGCACTTGTTGTCGGATTAATTGTCAGTATTTTTCAGGCAACAACGCAAATTCAAGAGCAAACATTAGCGTTCATACCCAAGATTGTTGCTGTTCTTGCGGGACTTGTGTTTTTTGGACCATGGATGCTAAGTCATATGCTTTCTTATGCAGGTGAAATTTTTTCAAACTTAACGAGGTTTGTGGGTTGATGATATGGTAGACTTAATACCCGCTTTTCCAGCTTTTTTACTAGTGTTTGTGAGGGTAACATCTTTTTTTCTGATGATGCCCCTTTTTTCATACCGTTCCATTCCAGTAGCGGCGAAAATCGGATTAGGCTTTTTTATGGCAGTTATCGTGGTTGTTACTCTTGATGCACCAACGCTGGAAATTGATCATAATTATTTTTTATTAATTATTAAAGAAGCACTAGTTGGTTTATTCATTGGATTTATCGCTTATTTAATTTTATCTGCTATCCAAATTGCAGGTGGCTTTATTGATTTTCAAATGGGATTCGCCATTGCAAATGTGATCGATCCGCAGACGGGTGCACAAAGTCCTTTAATGGGTCAATATCTATATACAATTGGACTCTTTTTTTTACTGACAGTAAACGGCCATCATCTTATGCTAGATGGAGTGTTTTACAGTTATGAGTTTATCCCTTTAGATCAGCCATGGATTCCTTTTGGGGATGAAAATATGGTTGAATATGTAATTAAAGCATTTAATTCGATGTTCATTATTGCTTTTCAAATGTCGATTCCTGTTGTTGGAAGTCTATTTTTAGTCGATATTGCTTTAGGAATTGTTGCGAGAACGGTTCCACAGCTTAATGTTTTTGTTGTCGGACTTCCTTTGAAAATAGGAGTGAGTTTCCTCGTACTCATTGCGGTGATGAGTGTGATGCTGTTTACTGTTTCACATTTATTTGAAACGATGTTAAATACGATGCGCGGTCTCATGGACATTATTGGGGGAACAAGCAGATGAAATTATTGTTAACGTTAGATTTGCAGCTTTTTTCAGGTGAAAAGACAGAAAAAGCAACCCCAAAGAAGAGACAGGATTCTCGTAAAAAAGGACAAGTTGCCAAAAGCCAAGATGTGAATACGGCAATTAGTTTACTTGCTGTCTTTCTCTTTTTCCTATTTGCAGGTTCCTATATGAAAGATATTGTTTTGTATGTGATGAGGCACGGCTTTCAGGAATTTATGCTTACAGAGTTAACGGAAGCAAATATTCAGTCGGTTTTTCTTTCCATATTGAAAGAGCTTGTATTCCTTTTAGGACCGATTATGTTTGTTGCGTTAATTGCAGGAGTAGCGTCGAATTATATGCAAGTTGGGATTTTATTTTCGACGGAAGTCATCCAGCCAAAGCTTGAAAAACTGGATCCGATCAAAGGCTTTAAACGGATTTTTGCCCTTAGAGCCCTTGTTGAGCTTTTAAAATCAATGCTAAAAATAGGATTTGTCGGTCTTGTTACATTTCTTGTTTTATGGGGCAGTATTGATGAAATCTTAATTTTGTCGCAAAAGCCTGTTGGAGCAGCATTAGCGACAATAGGAAACTTGACTATAAAGATGGGATTATTTGCATCAGGTGCGTTATTGTTTCTATCTTTATTAGATTATCTATATCAAAAATACGATTTTGAAAAGAATATCCGAATGTCGAAGCAAGATATAAAAGACGAGTATAAAAATATTGAGGGGGATCCCCTCATTAAATCGAAAATAAAGCAAAGGCAACGGGAAATGGCGATGAGACGAATGATGCAGGAAGTTCCCAACGCCGATGTGGTCATCACGAATCCAACTCACTTCGCTGTTGCTTTAAAATATGATGAAACAAAATCGGATGCACCATATGTTGTTGCAAAAGGGGTAGATTTTGTTGCCCAAAAAATAAAACTAATTGCGAAAGAAAAAGATATTATTACAGTAGAAAATAGGCCTCTTGCGAGAGCTTTATATAGCCAGGCAGACATCGGAGACGCGATTCCAGAGGAATTCTTCAAAGCCGTTGCTGAAATTCTTGCCTATGTATACAGAACTAAGAAGAAAATCTAATAATATTGAAGTTTAATAGTGTCTAGGCACTTACGCTTTTCTAATAGGAGAGGAAATATATGTCAGCAAGAGACTTATCGGTTTTGGTAAGTGTAATCTTAATCGTGGCCATGTTAATTATTCCATTTCCAACATGGCTGCTGAGTATACTCATTTTAATTAATATTACTTTGGCTCTCCTGGTTTTATTAACGACGATGAACATGCGTGAGCCGCTTGAATTTTCAATTTTTCCATCATTATTACTATTATTGACATTATTTCGACTTGGCTTGAATGTTTCCACAACGCGTTCTATCCTTTCAACAGGAGAAGCTGGGGGTGTCGTTCATACCTTTGGTACCTTCGTTGTTGGCGGAAATATTATTGTTGGACTTGTTGTGTTTTTAATTCTTATTATTATTCAATTTATCGTTATTACAAAAGGGGCTGAGCGTGTATCAGAAGTTGCTGCGAGATTTACGCTTGATGCGATGCCGGGGAAGCAAATGAGTATTGACGCTGATCTAAATGCTGGCATGATATCAGAGCAGCAAGCACGTGAACGCCGTGAAAAAGTTAGCAGAGAAGCTGATTTCTATGGTTCGATGGACGGTGCGAGTAAATTTGTAAAAGGGGATGCGATTGCTGGGATCATTATCGTCCTTATCAATTTAATTTTCGGAATTGTTATCGGGATGATGCAGCTAGGATTATCATTTGCTGATGCTGCCACGCATTTTTCGCTTTTAACTGTTGGTGACGGGCTTGTCAGCCAAATCCCCGCACTCTTGATTTCTACTGCGACAGGGATCGTTGTAACAAGAGCCGCATCTGAGGGAAATCTTGGTTCAGATATCACCGCTCAATTATTTGCCTTTCCAAAGATGCTTTATGTTACCGGAGCTACTATCTTTTTACTTGGCTTGTTTACGCCAATAAGTAATTTTCTTACTTTCCCAATTGCCGCACTGCTAGGATTTGGCGGATATATGATTTCTCGAACGCCTGAGCCAGATAAAGAACAGTTACAGGAACTAGAGGAAGAGATTGAAACAGGAGAAATGAAAAGTCCTGAAAGTGTTGTTAGTTTATTAAATGTCGACCCGATTGAGTTTGAATTTGGCTATGGACTTATTCCGTTAGCCGATGCAAATCAGGGCGGCGATCTTCTTGATCGGATTGTAATGATTAGAAGACAGCTTGCGATCGAGCTCGGTCTTGTTATCCCTGTTGTCAGGATACGAGATAATATCCAGCTTCAGCCGAACGAGTATCGATTGAAAATTAAAGGGAATGAAATGGCACGTGGAGAGCTTCTGCTTGATCATTACTTAGCAATGAGTCCTGGAATTGAAGATGATTCTATTGAAGGTATTGATACAGTTGAACCATCCTTTGGATTGCCTGCAAAGTGGATAACTGAGGATATGAAGGAACAGGCAGAAATATTTGGCTATACGGTAGTTGATCCACCGTCAGTTGTGTCTACCCATATTACTGAGGTTATCAAAGGAAATGCTCACGAGCTTCTTGGAAGACAAGAAACAAAACAGCTGATCGATCATTTAAATGAAAGTTATCCAATTTTAGTTGAGGAGGTTACACCAAATCCTTTATCAGTAGGAGAAGTACAGAAAGTGCTTGCCAAGCTGTTAAAAGAAAATGTTTCTGTTCGTAATCTGCCGATTATTTTTGAAACGTTAGCTGATTTTGGCAAAGTGACAAGCGATACGGATTTGCTTACGGAATATGTTCGTCAAGCATTGGCGCGGCAAATTACGAATCAATTTTCCCATGCAGGTGATTCGCTAAAAGTTGTCACTCTTTCAGGGAAAGTGGAGAAGCTAATTGCAGATGGAATTCAGCAGACAGAGCACGGCAATTATTTATCCATTGATCCGACCATTTCGCAGGGTATACTTGAATCAATCGCATCACAAGTGGAACAATTATCACTCATTGAACAAACACCTATTGTCTTATGTTCTCCTGCTGTCAGAATGTATGTAAGACAATTAACAGAGCGTTATTTTTCGCAAATACCTATTTTATCTTATAACGAGCTTGAGGCAAACGTAGAGGTACAGAGTGTTGGGGTGGTGAATGTAGATTGAAGGTAAAAAAATATGTGGCAGCTAATATGACTGAAGCCATGAAGAAAATCCGAGCTGAGCTAGGAAATGATGCAGTCATATTAAACTCGAAAATTGCTCATACCGGCGGATTTTTAGGTTTGTTTAAGAAGCGTACGATTGAGGTTATTGCAGCAGCTGATCCGAAGCCAAAATATCAGCAAATGCCAATAGTAAAGCAAAAGCAAATGTTTTCATCTAAAATAGAACAAAGTGATGAAGCGAGGAAGGAGGTTCTACAGAATATGAGTTCTGTAGAACAAAAACCTTCTGGTGAAATAATTAAAGAATTAAATGAGCTAAAAGCATTATTAAAGAGTATTCCCTCAGGATCGATTAGTGCAACACCTTCATATCCAGCCCATCTTCAATTGATGGACAAGCTATTAAAGGAACAAGAAATTGATGCATACATTCAGGAATCAATTCTAAGTTCGTTGCTTGAGAAATGGTATGTGGAAGGTGCAAGTGCTTCAATTGAACAGGTGTATTCTTGGCTTGAAAAAGAAATGGTTAAACGTATTTCGAACATTCCATTTGGAGGAATTTCTTTTTCTAAAAAATATATCAATGTTGTCGGTCCTACTGGTGTTGGAAAAACGACAACACTTGCAAAAATTGCAGCTGAATGTGTAATCACACATAAGAAAAAAGTTGCTTTTATTACGACAGACACATATAGAATTGCAGCAATTGATCAGCTAAAAACATATGCAAAAATACTTAATGTTCCATTAGAGGTTTGCTATTCCATTGATGATTTTAAAAAGGCTGTACAAACCTTCCATGATTTTGATCTTGTACTTATTGATACAGCGGGGAGAAACTTTAGAAACAAGCAATATGTAGAAGATTTAAAACAAGTAATCGATTTTGATAATGACATGGAAACTTATTTAGTTCTTTCATTAACTTCAAAGCAAAGAGATATGGAAGATATATTTACTCAATTTTCAAGTATAAACCTTGATAAATTTATTTTTACAAAAGCAGATGAAACGTCTAGCTATGGAGCAATGTACAACATGATTAATAAATACAACAAGGGTGTAGCATACATGACAAACGGTCAAAATGTTCCAGATGATATGGTAGCTGTTAGTCCAAATAATATTGCGAAATCGATTATTGGGGTCAATTAGGATGAAGGATCAAGCTGAAGAACTAAGAATAAAACTTAAGGTGGCAGCAGAGGGGAAATCTCCCAAAACAGTGGCTGTTGTTAGTGGAAAAGGGGGAGTTGGGAAGTCCAATCTTTCATTGAGCTTTTCCATTTCACTGGCCACAAAAGGGAATAGAGTATTATTGTTTGACATGGATTTGGGAATGGGGAACCTTGACATCTTAATGGGAAATACATCTGAACTTTCGATTGTCGATTTTTTTGAAGGCTCAATATCTTTAAAAGATGCGGTGATGGATGGTCCGAAAGGGCTGAAATATATTGCCGGCGGATCTGGTCTTTCACATTTAGTCGGACTTGATGTGGGATTAGTTGATAAGTTTGTAAAAGAACTAACAGTCATTTTCAAAGAATATGATTATGTCATTTTTGACATGGGTGCTGGGATTACGGATGGGACTTTGAAATTTATTCTATCTGTTCAAGAAATCGTTGTAATTACAACTCCAGAACCAACAGCAATGACAGATGCTTATGCTATGATGAAACATATACATTTAATGGATTCTACTATTCCTTTTTATGTAGTTATTAACCGGGTGCAGTCTGAAAAGGAAGGCAAGCAGACATTTACCCGTCTCTCAAAGGTTGTAAAAAGTTTTCTTGATCGAGAGATTATCTGTCTTGGCACAGTCCCAGATGACCGTGTTATTCAGCAAGCAGTAAGAAGTCAAATCCCATTTATCCTTTATAATGAAAAGGCACAAGCTTCAAGAGCTTTAAAGGATATTTCTAACAAGTATACACGAGGACAATTCACTCAGGAACCAACTTCAAATAATTCGCGTCACTTTGTATCAAAACTAAAGCAATTTCTCTTTGAAAGGTAGGGGATCAGGCATGTCGAAAGTTAATGTGCTGGTAGTGGATGATTCGGCCTTTATGAGAAAACTTATTTCTAATTTTTTATCTGAGGATCCACGAATCCAGGTAGTTGGTTCAGCTAGAAATGGGAAAGATGGCATTGAAAAGTTAAAAGAATTAAAACCTGATGTTATCACAATGGATGTTGAAATGCCTGTTTTAAATGGTATTGAGGCATTAAAAATAATAATGAAGGATTTTCCTGTCCCTGTCATTATGCTGTCAAGTACAACGAAAGAGGGAGCGGAAAATACGATAGCCGCAATTCAATCAGGTGCGATTGATTTTATCGCAAAGCCTTCAGGTGCGATATCCCTTGATTTACATAAAATTAAGGAGGAACTAGTCCGGAAGGTACTGTCAGCTAGCAAAGTAAGCCGTAAGCAATTGATAAAAATATCATCAGACAAATATTTATCTACTACTCAGGCCGAAAGTTATAGTAAAATAGAACCAAAGGACGAGTCTCGAGTAAATACACCTGTTACTAAAGGGCTGGGACTATCTAAGAAGATAATATGTATAGGCACTTCCACAGGTGGGCCAAGGGCTCTTCAAAATGTTCTAACAAGATTGCCAGCTAGCCTTGATTCGGCTGTACTTATCGTTCAGCACATGCCTGCAGGGTTTACAAAATCTTTGGCTACAAGGTTAGATTCACTTTGTGCAATTTCCGTAAAAGAAGCATGCGATGGGGATATTGTAGAAAAGGGAACAGCATACATTGCACCAGGCGGCTATCATATGAGAACGAAACAAGTAGGCCCGAATTTAGTTATATGCCTTGACCAATCAGAAGCAAGAAATGGGCATAGACCAGCAGTTGATGTATTGTTTGAATCAGTAAGCGAGATAAATCACTATACGAAAGTAGCAGTGATCATGACTGGCATGGGTTCAGATGGCTCGAAAGGGTTGGTCGCTTTGAAGAAAAATGGGTCAGTGAAAGCAATTGCCGAGTCTCAGGAAACCTCTATCGTTTTTGGAATGCCTAAAGCTGCAATAGCTACTAATTTAGTTGATGAAGTTCAAGATGTTGAGAAGATAGCACAAACTATTTTGAAATTTGTTTAATGCTTAAGGGGTGTGGGCCACATGGATATGAATCAATATTTAGAAGTTTTTATAGAAGAAAGTAAAGAACATTTGCAAGCATGTAATGAACAGCTTCTTGAATTGGAGAAGAATCCGGAGGATATTACAATTGTAAATGAAATTTTCCGTTCTGCCCATACATTAAAAGGAATGTCTGCAACGATGGGATATGAGGATTTAGCGAAGCTTACCCATCAAATGGAGAATGTCCTGGATGCTATACGTAATCATAAGCTTAAATTCAATCCAGAAATATTGGATGTTGTTTTTCTGGCTGTGGATGATCTTGAAGCAATGGTGCAATCGATAGCTGAAGGCGGAGATGGAAAAAGAGATGTTTCAGACGTTGTCGGTAAATTATTGCTAATTGAAAAAGGGGAGAGCCCTGTCCAATCTGAAGCAAAATCAGAAGTTGCTGCCGCAGCTGCAGAACCTTTACACGCGGCAAAAAGCCATTATGATGAGTTTGAATTTACTGTTCTTCAGCAATCAAAAGAACAAGGCTTCGATACGTTTGAAATTACTGTTGCTTTAAGAGAAGATTGTCTTCTAAAAGCAGCAAGAGTATTTATGATCTTTGAAATCTTAGAGAAGATCGGTGAGGTCATTAAATCCAATCCATCAGTAGATCAGCTTGAGGAAGAGCAATTTGATCACGAATTTACAGTAACAATCGTTTCGAAGGAAATGAAAGATGATATTCAAAAGAAATTAATGAAAGTTTCTGAGGTTGAAAAGGTAGACGTAAATCCAATTTCTTTAGATGAACTCCGACAATATGAAGAAGAAGTGGAAATTATTCAAACAACAGTAAGTGAAGCGCCAGCAAATGAAATGGTGAAAAATGCTGATACTCCAAATAAGCAAGAGGATAAGAAGGCTACTTCATCTGCAAAGCAAGCAAGCAGTAAAACGATTCGTGTAAATATTGAAAGATTGGATATTTTAATGAATTTGTTCGAAGAATTAGTCATTGATAGAGGACGATTAGAACAAATTTCAAGAGATTTAAACAATCAAGAATTACATGAGACGGTTGAACGTATGTCAAGAGTAACGGGTGATTTGCAAAATATTATCCTTAATATGCGCATGGTTCCAGTTGAAACGGTCTTTAATCGCTTCCCACGTATGGTTCGTCAATTGGCACGTGATTTAAATAAGAAAATCAATCTTGAAATTATCGGTGCGGAAACTGAGCTAGACCGTACAGTTATTGATGAAATTGGTGATCCACTTGTACATTTAATTAGAAATGCTCTTGATCATGGTGTCGAAACACCAGAGACGAGAAAAGCAAATGGAAAGAATGAAGAAGGAACGGTCGTACTTAAGGCCTATCATAGCGGAAATCATGTATTTATTGAAATCGAAGATGATGGTGCAGGTATTAGCAGAGATAAAGTTCTAGCCAAGGCGTTAAGTAAAGGGATTGTTACTGAGCAAGCCGCTGCATCAATGACAGATAATCAAGTATACGAGTTAATTTTAGCATCAGGCTTTTCTACTGCAGAAAAAATATCGGATGTTTCCGGTCGTGGCGTTGGATTGGACGTTGTAAAAAGTACGATTGAATCTTTAGGCGGAACGATTTCAATTGAATCGAAACTTGGTCATGGATCAGTGTTCTCAATTCAACTGCCTTTAACTTTATCGATTATTTCGGTAATGCTTACTGAGATTCAACAGGAGAAATTTGCAATCCCTCTATCGTCTATTATCGAAACGGCGATTGTAAAAAAAGAAGATATACTCAATGCTCATAATCAGAGAGTAATAGATTTCAGAGGAAAAGTGGTTCCATTATTATTCCTAAAAGATGTGTTTGAAGTTCCTGTCTTTGAAGAAGAGGATGATTTCTATTCTGTTGTCATAGTAAGAAAAGGCGATAAAATGGCAGGACTTGTTGTTGACTCCTTTATTGGGCAGCAAGAAGTCGTCTTAAAATCGTTAGGGAATTATTTAATGAATGTATTTGCGATTTCTGGTGCTACAATTTTAGGTAATGGACAAGTAGCCTTAATTGTTGACTGTAATGCATTAATTAAATAGTTGAAGCTTCTAAAACAATGATGCCGTTAGCTGCTATAATGGTAAACGGCTTCTCGAAATTTTACAGTCTAGTAAAGAGGTGTCAAAGATGACTGATACGTTAGCTGCAGATGTTAAATTAATCGTCTTTCAATTAAAGGATAAAGAATATGCGATTCCAGTTAATCAAGTTCAAGGAATTGAAAAGGTTGAACATATTACTAGGGTTCCACGAACAGAAAAATTTATTAAAGGTGTAATTAATCTTCGAGGTGTGATTACACCGATCATTGATCTTCGAAGCAGATTTGGTCTTGAAGAAGAGAATTTCACTGATAGTACTCGTGTTATTATTGTATCTGTTAATGATCTAGAAGTTGGTTTTGTTGTAGATTTAGCTAATGATGTGATTGATATTCCTGTTTCTTCAATTGAGCCGCCGCCAGATGTGGTTGGGGTTAAAGAAGTTGAATATATTAATGGTGTTGCGAAGATCGGCAAAAGATTACTGATACTTATTGATTTAGAAATGATATTGGGCACGGAGCAATTTAGCTCTACTAGAAATGAAGGATAAACAAATGAGTTTTATTGAAAAGATTTCATCCATTCATCTCGATATATTAAAGGAAATTGGCAATATTGGTGCAGGTCATGCAGCGACTGCTTTATCAAAATTATTAAACAAGAAAATTGATATGAAAGTTCCTAATGTACAAATTGTTTCATTTGACGAGATGATGAATATGGCAGGAGGAGCTGAAAATGTTGTCGCTGGTGTTTTTCTGAGAATCGAGGGTGAAGCTCCAGGGAGCATGTTTTTTGTTTTGCCGGTCGAACAGGCGACAAGCTTTATTAGGGAAATGATCGGGGATGAAAGTTTTTCCCTCGAGTCTCCTCCATATAGTGAAATTGGGTTATCAGCTTTACAGGAGTTAGGGAATATTCTTTCAGGATCCTATTTATCATCTTTATCAGATTTTACAAATTTATCTTTGTATCCTTCTGTTCCGGCATTAAGTATTGATATGGTTGGAGCGATCATTAGCTACGGCTTAATAGAATTATCACATGTAAGTGACTATGCGATTGTCATAGATACAGCCTTAAATGAAGATGAGGATGAAAACACAGAATATGTGAAGGGACATTTTTTCCTTTTGCCGGATCCAGATTCTTTTCAAATTATTTTTAAATCTCTAGGAGTTCCGCATAATGATTGAAAGTAAAACCATTATTAAAGTCGGAATTGCTGATATGAATATAGTTAAAACGCCAGATATCATTCGCACATCAGGTTTAGGATCCTGTGTAGGTGTTGTTATATATGATCAAACAAGAGAAGTTGCTGGACTTGCTCATGTGATGCTACCAGACTCTTCTCTTGCTAAGTCAGGTGTCTTGAACATCGCAAAGTATGCTGATACAGCTATAAAAGATCTTGTTTCAAAGTTAATTCGTCATGGAGCACGAGCCAATTTTTTAAAGGCGAAAATTGCTGGTGGAGCACAAATGTTTCAATTTTCGAGTGGCAATGATATGATGCGTATCGGCCCTAGAAACGTAGAAGCTGTTAAATTAGAACTAGCTGCTTTAAATATTGCAATTGTTGCAGCAGATGTTGGCGGAAATAGCGGAAGGACCATTGAATTTAATCCACAAAACTGCATCTTACATATCCGGACAGTGAATAAAGGCATTCAGGAACTATAAGGACAAGAAACGATTTCAGCCTCTTTCTGAATGAAAGGGCTGTTTTCCTTTTTTTGACCTTTATTAAGGGAATCAGTGTCTATTTTGTTCATATTTTTTTTGATATACTATTATGTAGTAACGAAAAATGTAAACGTTTGAGGAGGATGACCATATGGCACATCAAATGACGGAAGAACAAACGTATTGGCAAAGTTGGGTCACTTCTCGTGATGCTCAAGCGGGAAATTTCCTCGTTCAAAAATATTTACCTCTTGTAAGCTATCATGTCCAGCGAATTTCCGTGAATCTGCCGAGAAATGTTTCAAGAGATGATTTGCGAAGTCTAGGCTTGATGGGTTTATATGATGCTTTGGAAAAATTTGAACCCAATCGTGATTTGAAGTTTGATACGTATGCTTCTTTTAGAATTCGCGGCGCCATCCTCGATGGTTTACGAAAAGAAGATTGGCTTCCTCGAAATACAAGGGAAAAGGCAAAAAAGATTGAGGCAGCAATTGAAAAGCTTGAACAGCGGCTTGCACGAAAGGTAACCATCCAAGAAATATCCTTAGAGGTAAATATGACAGAAGAAGAGGTCCATTCAGTCATGAATGAACATTTTTTTGCAAATGTCCTTTCGATTGATGAAAAACCAAGTGATCAAGATGACAAAGACGGACAGTCTTTTATTATTAAAGATGAAAGTACAGAAATGCCTGAAGAGAAATTAATTAAAGATGAAATGATTGCTGAAATGGTGAATTTAATTTCGCAATTAAATGAGAAGGAACAATTAGTGGTCAGCTTATTTTATAAAGAAGAATTGACCCTAACTGAGATAGGACAAGTCATGAATCTTTCAACATCTAGAATTTCTCAAATTCATTCCAAAGCGATTTTTAAATTACGTCATGCATTGGAAAAGGTCTTTTAAATTCTTAGGGAAAGTGGCGATGACGAATGGCAAAGCTATTCCGTGTTTTGATTGAAAAGAATCGGTTATCCGCGAAAATTGAATTAATTGAAAAGTCAGAAGAGGATCTATCATTAACCTATGAAGAGCTTATTCGTTTCCTAAATGAAGAGAAAATTATTTTTGGTATTAAAGAGGATGTAGTCAAAGAGATTAGCACCCAACCATTATCTATTTCTTATCCAATTATTATTGCTGAGGGATTTCCGCCAAAAGAAGGCGTAGATGCTTACCTGCTGGATGAAGTCCAAAGTGAAAAGCGTGAGAAAAGAGAAAAATTTAATTTTCGTAATGTAATTCAAATACCTTCTGTGAAGGCTGGGCAAACACTAGCGACTATTATACCGCCAACACCTGGGACAACTGGTACGGATGTAACAGGACGGATGATACCTGCCAAGAATGGAAAACCACTGAAAATCCGACCTGGAAAAAATGTTATATTGAATGGTTCAACATTCTATTCAACATCTGATGGACAATTAAGCCTCACAGATAAAATGATTTCGGTAAATCCTGTTTATGAAGTGAATGGGGATCTAGACCTAAAAACAGGAAATATTGATTTTATTGGGAATGTTGTTATTAGAGGAAATGTTCCTAGCGGATACGAGGTGAAGGCTGGAGGAGATATTAAAATTTTTGGATTAGTAGAGGCGGCCGCTATTTATGCGGAAGGAAATATCGTTATTTCTGGTGGTGTTTCTGGTAGTCATAAAGGTTCTCTAATTGCCAATGGCAATATTCAAGCAGCCTATTTGAATCAAGCCGATGTTCAGGCTGAACAAGATGTTTTTGTGGAAAATTCCATTCTACATAGCAAAATTCAAGCAGGTGGTTCATTATACTGTAGAAAAGCACTGATCATTGGTGGTGTTTTATCTGTAGGCAGGGATCTTCATATAAAGGAAGTTGGAAATAGGTTATTTACCAAAACTGATATTCGTGCTGGTGCTGATTTACAGTTAGTAGAAAAGGAAAACGAGCTTCACAAAGAAAAGAAAGAATTAAATGAAAACCTTAAAAAATTGATTAATATTGAACAAAAACTGCTGCAAATAGGAAAAATAAAAGGTGCTCTTTCAGAAGAGCATAAGGCAATCATTCTTAAGCAAAGAGTTACTAAAGATCACATTAACCAAAGGCTAAAAGAAATTGATGAGGAAATTGAAAGGCTAGCAATTGAAATGAACGAGAAACACGATTCATCGATATACATATACGAGAATGTTTTTCCAAATACAACTTTGCACTTCGGAAAGTATGCTATGCAAATTCAGAAAAAACATACAAATTGCCGTTATTATTTCTCAAATGGTGAAATTGTTTCCGAATCATGCATATCAAATAAGTTGCTTTTACAAAGTACATAACAAGGGTGAAAGTGTATGAGCTTAAAATCTGTTGAGATGCAAATAGCTTTGCCTAGAACAATTGAAGCAGGTAAAATACAAGAGCAGCTGCAGCAGCGTGGACAAAACATGAATGATATTGGCGTACAACAAACGCAAAAGGAAGAAGAGAAAAAAAGAAGTACAGTTATCAAGCAAGAGCAAAAAGGCAATGTTAAACTTTCACAAAAGCAACAAGAGAACCAGCAAGGTACAAATGGACAACAAGAAAATGAAGAGCAGAAGGAAGAGAAAGAAAAAAAACAGAAAGAATATCACCCATATAAAGGGACATTAATCGATTTTAGTGGATAGAGGGATTGTATGACCACTTTTTTGTTATTATTTAGTTTGTTTTTAAATGTTTTAGCTATCTTCGCAATTATCATCTTATTTCTTCGCCAAAATCGTCTGTTACAGGTGGAAAGAAAGCAAGAGAAAATGATTTCTGATATGGAAGAGGTAATATCTACCTACTTGCTGCAAATGAAAGAAGAAAACGAAGCATTTATTGAAAGAGTAAAGAATATGGAGCTTGGATCTGCTCCAATAAATGAAATCGATTCGAAAAAAAATAATTCTTATAACGAGGCAAAAGATAGAGGCAACAGGGCAATTCAAGAGGAAGATTCTAATAAAATACATCTCCAAAGCCGAATCGGAAAAGTTACTGCATTTAAAGCAGCAAGTGTTTATAAACAAAATGCACATGCAGCTGCCATGGATATAGATAGTAAGGCTCAAAAAAAAAATGAAGATCATTCTGTGAAATTGCCCTCACTTGAGAAAAATGATGATGAAATCCTAAAAAATATGAAAGTAACTTTTAATTCAACAAACCATTTACAAGAGGATTCGTTATTACAGCAAGTACTCGACTTGAAAGAACAAGGATTTACGGAAGATAAAATAGCACAAAAACTGAATAAAGGTAAAACAGAGATTGAACTGTTGTTAAAATTCCAAAGCAATCAATAGAAAAAACTTGAATGTATATTATTATTATGATATATTAACAAATGGTGTTAATACACACGCTTATTGATTTAATCGGATGGTGCTGGAAAGTCAGTTTCTGATTAAAAATGATCTAAGCGGAGGAAATCAAACCATTAGGAGGAAACACACATGTCAGTAATTTCAATGAAGCAATTGCTTGAAGCTGGTGTACATTTTGGACACCAAACTCGCCGTTGGAACCCTAAAATGAAAAAATATATTTTTACAGAGCGTAACGGCATCTACATCATCGACCTTCAAAAAACAGTTAAAAAGGTTGAAGAAGCTTATAACTTTGTTAAGGAACTTGCTGGTAACGGCGGTACGATCCTTTTCGTAGGAACAAAGAAGCAAGCACAAGACTCTGTTAAAGAAGAAGCTATCCGTTCTGGTCAGTACTATGTTAACCAACGCTGGTTAGGTGGTACATTAACAAACTTTGAAACAATCCAAAAGCGTATTTCACGTCTAAAAGATATCGAAAGAATGTCTGAAGATGGTACTTTCGAAGTGCTTCCTAAAAAAGAAGTTGTTCAATTGAAAAAAGAGCAAGAGCGCTTAGAAAAATTCTTAGGCGGAATCAAAGATATGAAGGGTCTTCCTGACGCTTTATTTATCATCGATCCTCGTAAAGAGCGCATTGCTGTTGCAGAAGCACATAAATTAAACATTCCGATCGTTGGTATCGTTGATACAAACTGTGATCCAGATGAAATCGATGTTGTTATCCCTGCAAATGATGATGCAATTCGTGCTGTTAAACTATTAACAGGTAAAATGGCAGATGCGATTCTTGAAGCAAAACAAGGTGAAGAAGTAACAACTGCTTAAGTTGGACATTGAAAAAGGTGATAAGAGGGAGCCCCTTTATCACCTTTTTTTAAAGAATAAGCAAAAGACAGTTTTTTGGTCATGTATATTTGGTAATGATATAACTACATATTCAATTATAAGGAGGATTTCATAATGGCAATTACTGCACAAATGGTTAAGGAACTACGCGAAAAAACAGGCGCAGGTATGATGGATTGTAAAAAAGCGCTTCAAGAAACTGATGGTGATTTGGAAAAAGCAATCGATTTTCTTCGTGAAAAAGGAATCGCTAAGGCTGCTAAAAAAGGTGACCGTATTGCTGCGGAAGGGCTAACTTCTGTTAAAGTTGAAGGGAATTCTGCGGTTATTCTTGAAGTAAACTCTGAAACAGATTTCGTTTCAAAAAATGAAGGATTCCAAACTTTAGTTAAGGAATTAGCAGATCACTTACTTGCAAATAAACCAGCATCTGTTGAAGAAGCTGCTGCTCAAACAATGGCAAATGGGGCTACTGTTGAAGCTCACATTAATGCTGCTATTGCGAAAATTGGTGAAAAACTAAGCTTGCGTCGTTTTGAAGTGAAAACAAAGGCAGATAATGATGCTTTTGGTGCATACTTACACATGGGTGGACGTATTGGCGTATTAACAGTACTTGAAGGAACAACTGATGAGGATGCTGCGAAAGACGTGTCTATGCATATCGCTGCACTTAATCCTAAATATGTTTCTCGTGACGAAGTTTCTCAAGAAGAAGTTGAGCGTGAGCGTGAAGTTTTAACTCAACAAGCTCTTAACGAAGGAAAACCTGAAAATATCGTTGCGAAAATGGTTGAAGGCCGTCTAAGCAAATATTTTGAGGATGTTTGTGTAAACGATCAAGCTTTCGTTAAGAACCCTGATCAAAAGGTTGGGAAATTCGTTGAATCAAAAGGCGGGAAAATCCGTGAGTTTGTACGCTTTGAAGTAGGAGAAGGTATTGAAAAGCGTGAAGATAACTTTGCTGAAGAAGTTATGAGCCAAGTTAAAAAGTAATTTCTGCTCATACATTTATAAGAATAAATTACAACTAGAAATTGTTATTTCAGGGAACACTTTGTGTTCCCTGTTTTTCAAGACTAAATAAGTTCAATAAATGTTTAGCTACAGTGCTGCATGTGCTTAGCTTTTCTATATTACATATGGAGGTTCTTATGAGCAGCCCAAAATATAAACGTGTTGTTTTAAAGTTAAGCGGAGAAGCTTTAGCAGGGGAGCAAGGTTTTGGAATTAATCCTGCTGTTATAAAGTCGGTAGCATTACAGGTCAAAGATTTAGCCCAATTAGGTGTAGAAGTAGCTGTCGTTGTTGGCGGTGGAAATATCTGGCGCGGAAAGATTGGGGAAGAAATGGGTATGGACAGAGCAAATGCAGACTATATGGGGATGCTTGCAACAGTCATGAACTCATTAGCACTACAGGATAGTTTAGAACAATTAGGTGTTGAGACGAGAGTGCAAACATCTATTGAAATGAGACAAGTGGCTGAACCTTATATTCGCAGAAAGGCGATTCGTCATCTTGAGAAAAAACGTGTCGTTATCTTTGCTGCTGGTACAGGCAATCCTTATTTCTCAACAGATACAACAGCTGCACTAAGAGCAGCGGAAATTGAAGCAGAAGTTATATTAATGGCGAAAAACAATGTCGACGGCGTGTATTCAGCAGATCCGCGGATCGATAAAAATGCGAAAAAATATGATCAGCTTTCCTATCTTGATGTAATTAAAGAAGGTTTAGCTGTTATGGATTCTACAGCATCGTCCTTATGTATGGATAATGATATTCCATTAATTGTGTTTTCAATAATGGAGCAAGGAAATATTAATCGTGCAGTAATGGGTGAACCAATTGGAACAATTGTAAGGGGGAAAAAATAATGCCAAAACAAGTTATTGCCAATGCAAAGGAAAGAATGACGAAAGCGATCCAAGCATATACTCGCGAGCTTGCAAGTATTCGTGCAGGCAGAGCTAATGCATCATTGCTTGATAGAATTACGGTTGATTATTATGGTGCTCCTACACCGGTTAATCAATTAGCAGGGATTTCAGTTCCAGAAGCACGCCTGCTTGTTATTCAACCATACGATAAATCTATTCTTGGTGAAATTGAAAAAGCCATCTTGAAATCTGATATCGGTTTAACTCCTTCAAATGATGGAAGTATCATACGACTTTCTATTCCTCAACTAACAGAGGAGCGAAGAAAAGATCTCGTAAAACTTGTGAAAAAAGAATCTGAAGAGGCAAAAGTTGCCATTCGTAATGTGCGACGCGATGCAAATGATGATTTAAAGAAACTTGAGAAGAACGGTGAAATCACGGAAGATGATTTACGCGGTTACTCAGATGATATCCAAAAGCTAACTGATGAGCAGATCAATAAAATTGATTCAATCACAAAAGATAAAGAAAAAGAAATTCTTGAAGTTTAAAAAAATAATTGTGAATAGAAATAGCGACCCTCTATCTATAGGGGGTTTTTTTACTCTAACCCCTTGAATAATGAGATCGGTAATAAAATCAGATGTATTATTCTTATTTATTACAAATGTACATATTCTTTTTATAGAGATATCTTTCTTTATTTTTGGTATGATATTATCATGCAGAAATAGGGTTGATTTTTTTACAAGAGATTGAATTGGCGCGAGTACTTATTTTTCTTATATTCAAGAGTGTTTTGTCTAGCTACAGCGCCTACACCTGACTTAGAGGTCAGGTGTGAGGAAAGCTCCTTAGAGTAAGCATCAAAGGAACAATCTGTACTTTGATTGTTCCGAAGGC
Organism: Cytobacillus solani; assembly: GCF_001420595.1. Classification (GTDB taxonomy): domain Bacteria; phylum Bacillota; class Bacilli; order Bacillales; family Cytobacillaceae; genus Cytobacillus; species Cytobacillus solani. Next base: position 1,928,779 of record NZ_LJIX01000006.1, read on the forward strand.
GCTTTCGCTTTTTTAATCGGAGGGTAAGATTAACCTATCTTAAAGGAGCAGTCTTATGTTAAATAAAATAAAACGATGGAAGAATCAAAGCAGCTCTTCCGAACTCCGAGAAAGAATGTTGAAAATTCAAGAACTCCAAATTCCTTCGCATATAGCAATTATTATGGATGGCAATGGCAGATGGGCAAAAAAGAGAGCTTTGCCAAGAATAGCTGGGCACCATGAAGGAATGAAGGTAGTTCGAAAAATTACGAGATTAGCAAATCAAGTTGGCGTGAAGGCGTTGACTCTTTATGCGTTCTCTACAGAAAATTGGAAACGTCCAAAACTGGAAGTGGAGTACCTTATGAAGCTCCCAGAGGAGTTTCTAGGATCTTTTCTTCCAGAGCTGGTTGAAGAAAATGTGAAAGTGATCATGATGGGTGACAAAGAAATGCTGCCTTCTCACACAAGAAATGCGATTGAGAGAGCAATGGAGGATACGAAGGACAACACTGGTTTAATATTAAATTTTGCTTTAAACTATGGAAGCCGCTCTGAAATCATTGAAGGGATCAAGGAAGTCTTAAAAGATTGCAAAAATGGTATAATAGATGAGAATGAGTTAAATGAAGATATTTTTTCTTCTTATTTAATGACTAAAGGATTAAATGATCCAGATCTTTTAATTCGTACGAGTGGTGAAATCCGCCTAAGCAACTTTATGCTCTGGCAGCTAGCTTATACGGAATTTTGGTTTACTGATGTGCTTTGGCCTGATTTTGCAGAAGACCATTTTATTGAAGCAATTGAGGTTTTTCAAAACAGGCAAAGGCGTTTTGGAGGAGTTTAACAAAGGTGTTGAAAATTAGATGAAGCAAAGAATTATTTCAGCGATTGTATTTGGTGCAATTTTCCTCCCAGTTGTTATTATTGGAGGAATGCCAGTTGTCATACTAGCCTACTTGTTGGCATCGATTGCACTTTATGAACTATTAAAAATGCGCAAACTAAATATTATCTCTGTGCCAGGGATCATATCATTATTGTTGTTATGGATATTTCTTCTTCCAAATCAATTTCAGGCTCTGCTGAATATCATCCATTTTACAAAAATTGAGTTTGCTTTGCTTGCTGTATTATTATTCTTAACTTATACAGTAGTAACGAAAAATAGGTTTACTTTTGATGATGTAGCATTTTCTATTTTAGCTACATTATACGTTGGAATCGGTTTTTATTATTTCATTGAAACAAGGGAAGAAGGATTAATCTTTATTTTCTTCTCGCTGTTTATCATTTGGGCAACAGATTCAGGAGCCTATTTTATTGGCCGAGCTATAGGGAAAAAGAAGCTATGGCCTGAGATCAGCCCGAACAAAACAATAGAGGGATCTATAGGAGGAGTTTTCTGTGCGCTTATCGTAGCCGTTCTATTTCTCCTATTCACAAATATTCCGGCATCACTATTTCAACTGCTACTCATCACTGTCGTCTTATCTGTTTTTGGACAAATTGGTGATCTAGTTGAATCGGCATTAAAGCGGCATTATGATGTAAAGGATTCTGGGAAAATTATGCCAGGTCATGGCGGTATATTAGATCGATTTGACAGTTTATTATTTGTATGGCCGCTCATTCATTTTATTTATTTATTTTAAGAAAAGCGGAAGTGCCTTGATCATCGCTGTACAAACTGGAAGGACCGCGACTTATCAGAGGGAGGGGACCTGAAGTTTGATAGGTGATAGGCGCTGGAGTTAGACATTCGCTAACTTTAAAGTTGTACCTTTACTCATAAAAAAATGAAATGTCTTTCTTTTTCCAACAGGAGATGAATTGAATTGAAGTATATTAGTTTAATGGGGGCAACCGGATCAGTCGGCACCCAAACTTTGGACGTCATTAAAGAACATCCATCTGAATTTAAGCTTACTGCTATTTCGGTGGGAAGAAATATTGAGCTAACGAGAAAAATTATTAAGGAATTCAAGCCGGAGCTTGTTTCGGTTGCGGAAGAATCTTTAGTAACTAACCTAAAAGCGGAATTTCCAGGGACCCACTTTACTTATGGAAGAGATGGACTTATTGAAGTGGCTGTTTATCATAAAGCTGATGTTCTTGTTAATGCAGTTTCTGGGAGTGTTGGGCTTACTCCGACATTAGAAGCTATTAAGGAGAAAAAAACAATTGCCATAGCGAATAAGGAGACACTTGTAACAGCTGGTCATCTTGTCATGGAAGAGGCTAAGCGCAATAATGTTTCCTTGCTTCCTGTAGATAGTGAGCATTCTGCTATTTTTCAAGCATTACAAGGCGAGAAAGAAAAAAACATTGAAAAATTAATTATAACTGCATCAGGTGGCAGCTTCAGAGATCGCACACGGGAAGAATTGCGAAATGTTACGCTTGAGGATGCTTTAAATCATCCAAACTGGTCGATGGGAGCAAAAATTACTATTGATTCGGCAACAATGATGAATAAAGGATTAGAAGTAATTGAAGCACACTGGTTATTTTCAATTCCCTATGACAAAATTGATGTATTATTGCATAAGGAAAGTATTATACATTCAATGGTAGAGTTTCATGATAGCAGCATAATCGCTCAACTAGGAACACCGGATATGAGAGTTCCTATTCAGTATGCACTTACATATCCTGATAGATTGATCCTTCAGACTGCTAAACGTCTTAATTTAGCAGAGATCGGAAAGCTGCATTTTAGAAAGATGGATTTGGAACGTTTCCGCTGCTTACGTTTTAGCTTTGAAGCTGGTAAGGCGGGCGGAACAATGCCTACTGTACTAAATGCGGCTAATGAAGCAGCAGTTGCCGCATTTCTAGATGGAAAAGTCTCTTTCCTGCAAATTGAAGATCTAATAGAAAAAGCTTTGAACAAGCATAATAACATCTCAAATCCTGGACTCATTGAAATTCAGGAAGTAGACGAAGAAACGAGAAAATATGTAAACTCACTTTTATAAAGATAAGTTTCATCAACTAAGGGGGAAAAATATCTCTTTAGCTGTTGAAGCTAGATAGCTCTCTAACTCAGAAAAGATAATTTTCTTATCTTTTAAAAAGGTGGTAATAAATTGAGTACAGTTATAGCTTTTATTGTTATATTTGGGGCCCTCGTATTTTTTCATGAATTAGGCCATTTTGTGTTTGCAAAACGTGCTGGAATTCTATGTAGAGAATTTGCCATTGGCTTCGGTCCTAAAATCTTTTCTCATAAAAAGGGAGAAACAACTTATACCATTCGACTGCTTCCTATAGGCGGCTTTGTTCGTATGGCTGGGGAAGATCCAGAAATGATAGAGATTAAACCAGGCTATCGCATTGGCTTATTATTTAATGAGAAAGATGAAGCGAATAAAATAATTTTAACAAACAAAGAGAAATATCCGAATGCAAGAGTTGTCGAGGTTGAGCATGCAGATATTGAGCATGAATTAGTTATAAAGGGATATGTTGAAGGGGATGAAGAGGAGAAGCTGCAATCTTTTCCTATTAGTGCAAATGCCGTTTTAGTAGAGAATGGAACGGAAACACTGATTGCTCCTTATGATAGACAATTTGCCTCAAAAACTCTTTTGCAAAGAACGATGGCTATTTTTGCAGGTCCGATGATGAACTTTATTCTTGCCTTCGTCATATTTATTTTGATTGGCATATTGCAAGGGATCCCAACTGATAATCCTGTTCTTGGAAAGCTAACGGATGATGGCGCGGCAATGGAAGCAGGTTTGAAAGAGGGAGACAATATTCAAAGTGTCAATGGTGCTGAAATATCAAGCTGGTCAGATGTAGTGGAAATCATCCGTAAAAATCCTAATAAAGAATTGCAATTCTCACTTGAACGAGATGGCAAAGAACTGCAGTTGCCTGTAACACCAAAGGTTCAAGAAGCCGATGGGGAAAAGATTGGTATAATAGGCGTATTCCAGCCCATGGAGAAATCACCTATAAAAGCCATTTCTCATGGTGCCAAAGAAACATACCTTTGGACAAAAGAAATTTTTGTCATGTTAGGTAAGCTAGTGACTGGACAGTTTTCTATCGATGCTCTTTCAGGTCCAGTAGGCATTTATGTTTCTACTGATACTGTGGCAAAGTCTGGAATATTCTATTTAATGAAATGGGCAGCAATTTTGAGCATTAACCTTGGAATCATGAACTTATTGCCAATTCCCGCATTGGACGGAGGAAGACTCATGTTCTTTGCAGTTGAAGCAGTAAGAGGAAAGCCGATCGATCGCCATAAAGAGGGAATGGTTCATTTTATTGGATTTGCCCTTTTAATGCTGTTAATGCTTGTAGTTACATGGAACGATATCCAAAGATTTTTCCTATAATAATTTCCCTTTAGGGTCTTACTCCATTAAGGATTTGACCCTATATTTTTTATTAATTAATAATAGAGGTGTTATTTGATGAAACAAAGTATGACGCTTATTCCTACATTAAGAGAAGTGCCAGCAGATGCAGAGATAAAAAGCCACCAATTATTATTGAGAGCAGGTTTTATCCGTCAAAATGCAAGTGGGATCTATAGCTATTTGCCATTAGCTCAGAAAGTATTAAGAAAAATTGAAACGATTGTACGAGAAGAAATGGATCAAGCAGGTGCGGTTGAGTTATTAATGCCAGCTATGCAAGCGGCTGAACTGTGGCAGGAATCAGGCCGATGGTATACATATGGACCTGAGCTTATGAGATTGAAGGATCGTCATGAGCGTGATTTTGCTTTAGGAGCCACTCATGAGGAAGTTATAACAAGCCTCATTCGTGATGAAATCAAGTCATATAAAAAATTACCTCTTGCCTTATATCAAATTCAAACAAAGTTCAGAGATGAAAAACGCCCTCGTTTTGGAATTTTGCGCGGCAGGGAGTTTATTATGAAGGATGCATACTCCTTCCATTCTTCTCAGACTAGTCTCGATGAGATGTATGATAAGCTTTATCAGGCGTATACAAATATTTTTACTCGCTGTGGACTAAATTTCCGTGCTGTTATTGCAGATTCTGGTGCAATGGGCGGGAAGGATACACATGAATTCATGGTATTATCTGAAATCGGTGAAGATACGATTGCTTATTCTGATACATCTAATTATGCAGCGAATATTGAAATGGCACCGGTTATTAATACATATGAAAAAAGCAACGAGGTACAACAAGAATTACAAAAGGTGAAAACAGAAAATAAAAAAACGATTGATGAAGTATCTGCTTTTCTTAATGTAACGAAAAAACAATGTATTAAATCATTGCTATTTAAAGTGGATGACAAGCATGTTTTAGTATTAGTACGTGGGGACCATGAGGTAAATGATATCAAGCTGAAAAATTTGTTTGAAGCAGCAGAGGTTGAACTTGCGGGTGCTGAGGAAACAAAAAATATACTTGGCTGCTCATTTGGCTCACTCGGACCGGTTGGTGTGGATTCAGTTGAAATAATTGCTGACCATGCAATCGTAGGATTAGTAAATGCAGTATGTGGAGCAAATGAAGAGGATATCCACTATATAAATGTCAATCCAGAACGTGATTTCAAAGTAACAAAATATGAAGATCTTCGTTTTATTCAAGAAGGAGATCTTTCACCAGATGGAGAGGGAACGATACTCTTTGCCAAGGGGATTGAAGTCGGACATATCTTTAAATTAGGTACCCGCTATAGTGAAGCGATGGGTGCAACTTACTTGGATGAAAACGGAAGAAACCAACCGATGATTATGGGCTGCTACGGTATCGGTGTTTCACGTGTTATGGCAGCGATTGTTGAACAGTATAATGATGAGAATGGACTTGTTTGGCCAACTGATATTTCTCCGTATGATATCCACCTTATTCCTATTAATATAAAAGACGAATCACAAGCAGTTCTTGCAGAAGAACTATATGTTCAGTTAAAGAAGGGCGGCAGAGATGTATTAATGGATGACCGCCAAGAAAGACCCGGAGTGAAATTTGCTGACTCAGATTTAATTGGTTTGCCGATACGTATTACAATTGGAAAAAAAGCAGCTGAAGGAATAGTAGAAGTAAAGGTTCGTAAGTCAGGTGAAATGCAAGAGGTTCACAGAGATCAGCTTATGGAAACCATTACGCAACTTTTAGAAACACTTTAATCAATTATCGGATTCCTATTATGGGAATCCTTTTTTGTTAGAGAAATATTCCTTACTTGAAGTGGTTATAACACCTGCAAGGTTATGTTATAATTATCAAAGTCTAAAGAAGTCTTTAAGGAAAAAGATAGATAGAAATATATATAGATGGGAGAGAGAAAGATGGAGAATGCCCTAGGCAACAAAGAGCGTTTCCAACTCTTGCTCCAACAGCTGAATTTAACAGATGATGTGATTGTACAGCAATTTCAACAGGCTGAAATTAATAAAGTAGTGATAGAAAAAAAGGCGAAAAAATGGCACTTCTATTTTAACTTTGAGGCAATTTTACCATTTCGTTATTTTAGCCTTTTTTCAACACAATTGGAAAAGACCTTTTCACACATAGCGAATGTTTCTTTTACAATTCACGTAAATAATAAGCAGTTTACTGATCAATTAGTTTTAGATTACTGGCAATATTCTATTCAAGAGATGGAGGGAATGGCTCCTCCGCTTATTAAGCTTTTAAATGAACAAATTCCATCCGTACATGGAAATAAAATCATTATCAGTGTGAGAAATGAAACGGAAGGTTTATCCATTAAAAGGAAATATGCGGGACAAATTAGTCATGTATTTGAAACCTTCGGATTTCCTTCTTTAGTGATTGATACGGAAATTTCAAATGAAGCGGCGAATGAAGAATATCAAAAGTTTATTGAGGCGAAGGAAAAAGAGGATCAGGAGCGAGGACTTCAGGCGTTAATTGATATGCAGAAGAAAGAAGCCGAAGCTGACTCACAAGATGCTGCAGTTCTCCAAGGTCCGCTGATGATTGGTTTAACAATCAAAGATGATGCGGATTTTCGGAAACTCATTGATATTGTTGATGAAGAACGCCGTGTTGCGATTGAAGGATATGTTTTTGCAGCTGAAACGAGAGAGCTTCGTAGTGGAAGAACATTGCTAACCTTTAAAATAACAGATTATACGAGCTCCATTCTAGTTAAAATGTTTTCCCGCGACAAGGAAGACGCGGCATTATATCAGCATGTTCAAAAAGGAATGTGGCTAAAAGTGCGTGGCAGCGTCCAAAATGACACCTTTGTTCGCGATCTTGTCATGATCGGGAATGATATTAACGAAATCAAGCCATTTCAAAGAAAAGACACAGCCCCTGAAAATGAAAAGCGTGTGGAGTTGCATCTGCATACGCCGATGAGTCAAATGGATGCAGTTTCATCGGTTAGCACACTCATTGGACAAGCAAAAAAATGGGGCCATAAGGCTATTGCAATAACAGACCATGCTGTCGTTCAATCATTTCCAGAAGCATTTGGTGCTGGAAAGAAAAATGATATCAAGATCTTATATGGAGTTGAAGTAAATCTAGTAGATGATGGAGTACCGATCGCATATAACAGCACACATCGGTTATTAAGTGAGGATACGTATGTTGTCTTTGACGTTGAAACAACAGGTTTATCAGCAGTATATGATACGATCATCGAACTTGCAGCCGTAAAAATCCGCGATGGAGAAATAATTGACCGTTTTGAATCGTTTGCAAATCCACACCACCCACTCTCTGCAACAACGATTAACTTAACTGGTATTACAGATGATCTAGTTGAAAATGCTCCAGAGGTTGAGGAAGTACTAAAGGATTTCCATGAATGGACTGGTGACGCGATATTAGTAGCACATAATGCATCTTTTGACATGGGTTTTCTCAATGTCGGCTATAAGAAAATCAATCTAGGCAAAGCTCCTAATCCAGTCATTGATACTCTTGAACTTGCGCGTTTTCTTTATTCAGATATGAAGAACCACCGATTGAATACGCTCGCAAAGAAATTTGATATTGAATTAACACAGCATCACCGAGCGATCTATGATGCAGAAGCAACTGGTTATCTGCTATTGAAAATGTTAAAGGATGCAGCTGAAAAGGGAATTGAGTATCACGATCAATTTAATGATAATATGGGTCAGGGAAATGCGTATCAACGTGCAAGACCTTATCATTGTACAGTGCTAGCACAAACAGAGGCAGGCTTGAAAAATCTATTTAAGCTTGTATCTATTTCTCACCTTAATTACTTCTATCGTGTACCAAGAATTCCGAGGTCCCAGCTTCAAAAATACCGTGAAGGTCTTTTAGTAGGATCTGGGTGCGATAAGGGTGAAGTGTTTGAGGGAATGATGCAGAAGTCACCTGAAGAGGTGGAAGAGACGGCACAATTCTATGATTATATTGAGGTTCATCCGAAGGAAGTATACGCACATTTGTTGGAACTTGAATTAGTTCGAAATGAAAAAGCGTTGGAGGATATTATTGGAAAAGTTGTCCAGCTTGGTGAAAAGTTAGGTCTCCCTGTTGTGGCGACAGGGAATGTCCATTACCTAAATCCTAATGACAAAATTTACAGAAAAATTCTTATTAATTCACAGGGTGGAGCGAATCCATTAAATCGCCATAAGCTCCCGGATGTCCATTTTCGAACAACAAATGAAATGCTCGATGCTTTCAAATTTTTAGGAGCGGAGAAAGCACGTGAAATAGTTGTTGAGAATACAAATAAAATTGCAGATATGATCGATGAGATTAAACCGATTAAAGATGATTTATATACGCCAAAAATTGAAGGCGCAGATGATGAAATGCGCAATATGAGCTATAACATGGCTAGAAGCATTTATGGAGAAAATTTGCCTGAAATTGTCGAAGCTCGTTTGGAAAAGGAATTAAAAAGTATCATTGGGCATGGATTTGCCGTTATCTATTTGATCTCACATAAGTTAGTAAAAAAATCATTAGATGATGGCTATCTGGTTGGTTCACGTGGATCTGTCGGTTCATCACTTGTTGCAACAATGACAGAAATAACAGAGGTGAATCCGCTCCCACCACACTATGTCTGCCCTGAGTGTAAGCATTCGGAATTCTTCAATGATGGTTCAGTCGGATCTGGTTATGATCTCCCTGATAAGGATTGTCCAGAATGTGGTGCGACTTATAAGAAGGATGGGCATGACATTCCATTTGAAACTTTCCTTGGGTTTAAAGGGGATAAAGTACCTGATATCGACTTGAACTTCTCGGGTGAATATCAGCCGCGTGCACATAATTACACGAAGCAACTTTTCGGTGAAGATTACGTTTATCGTGCAGGAACGATAGGAACTGTTGCCGATAAAACGGCATTTGGCTATGTAAAAGCGTATCAGCAAGATAACAATCTTCAATTAAGGGGAGCAGAAATTGACAGACTCGCGTCTGGCTGTACAGGTGTCAAAAGGACGACGGGGCAGCACCCTGGGGGAATCATTGTTGTTCCTGATTACATGGATATTTTTGATTTCTCGCCGATACAATTCCCTGCTGATGATAAAAATTCAGAATGGAAGACCACACATTTCGATTTCCATTCCATTCATGACAATCTGCTAAAGCTTGATATACTCGGGCATGATGATCCAACAGTGATCCGGATGCTTCAAGATTTAAGTGGAATAGATCCGAAAACAATCCCTACGGATGATCCAGAAGTAATGAAAATATTTAGTGGGACTGAGTCCTTAGGTGTAACAGAAGAGCAAATCATGTGTAAAACAGGAACGCTTGGCATTCCGGAATTTGGCACGAGATTCGTACGGCAAATGTTAGAGGATACGAAGCCTACTACTTTTTCAGAGCTTGTGCAAATCTCTGGTCTCTCACACGGTACGGATGTTTGGCTAGGGAATGCACAGGAGCTCATTCATAATAGAATATGTACTTTGAGTGAAGTAATTGGCTGCCGTGATGATATAATGGTGTATTTAATCTATCAAGGATTGGAGCCTGCCTTTGCATTTAAAATTATGGAATCTGTCCGTAAAGGTAAAGGTTTAAGTGATGAGATGGAAGAAGAAATGAGAAAGAATGAAGTGCCGGAATGGTATATTGATTCATGTAAAAAAATCAAATATATGTTCCCTAAGGCGCATGCCGCTGCATATGTGTTAATGGCCGTTCGGATTGCTTATTTTAAGGTTCATCACCCGCTTCTATATTATGCTGCATATTTTACTGTTCGTGCAGAGGATTTTGATGTCGATGCAATGGCAAAAGGATCTCAAGCCATTCGCTCATTAATTGACGATATTAATGCAAAAGGGCTGGATGCTTCTAATAAGGAAAAGAACCTACTAACCGTGATGGAGCTTGCGCTTGAAATGAGTGAGCGTGGATTTAAATTTAAGAAGGTAGATCTCTATCGATCGAGTGCAAATGAATTTATTATTGATGACGGGTCGCTAATCCCACCATTTAATGCGATTCCTGGACTTGGCACAAATGCGGCAATCAACATAGTGAAAGCAAGGGAAGAAGGCGAATTCCTTTCGAAGGAGGACCTTCAGCAACGCGGAAAGTTGTCAAAAACAATCATTGAGTATCTGGATAACCATGGATGCTTAGAATCATTGCCAGAACAAAACCAGCTTTCCTTATTTTAATTAAAAAGAAGCACAAGAAATCGTTTGAAAACCTTGAAATGACAGCAATTCCATTTGCATAAAAAAATTGGTTATGGTATAGTTTTAATGGAAATACTATTTATAACTCTCGTAAAAGAAGAGTGGGGCAACCCACTCTTTCGTGTTGTGTACGCTTTTTTTTGGTCTAGACCGTTTGAATCTCTACTAATAAGAAAACAACGCGAGGTTAAGATTGTTGATAAAGGAGGGATATTATGAGCAAAGTGACTGAAACGGTTGAAGAATTAGTCACTCCTATTTTAGATGAACTCAATTTAGAATTAGTTGATATTGAATACGTAAAAGAAGGAAGAGATTGGTTTCTTCGGATATTTATCGATAAGGAAACAGGTGTCGACATTGAAGAATGCGGACTCGTCAGTGAACAATTAAGTGCCAAGCTTGATGAAGTTGACCCCATTCCTTACAACTATTTCTTAGAGGTTTCATCACCGGGAGCTGAACGCCCTCTTAAAAACGAAAAGGATTTTACAAAAGCAATTGGCAAAAATGTTTTTATTAAGACGTATGAGCCCATCGATGGGGAAAAAACATTTGAAGGAATTCTTACACAGTTTGATGGTCAAACCGTATCGGTAGAAATCAAAATTAAAACGAGAAAAAAAACTGTGGATATTCCATATGAAAAAGTAGCCAATGCTCGTTTAGCAGTGGTTTTTTCATAATCAGCTATTAAATCTGGAAGAAAAATAATGTCTAGCGCTTACGCTTTTCTAATAAGGGGGATAAATGTTTCATGAGCAGTGAATTGTTGGATGCTCTGACCTTGCTTGAGAAAGAAAAAGGGATTTCACGAGAAGTGATTATTGAGGCAATTGAGGCAGCACTTGTTTCTGCATACAGAAGAAATTTTAATCAAGCTCAGAACGTTCGAATAGATTTAAATCTTGGCAGTGGTATGATGAGGGTCTTTGCGCGTAAAGAAGTGGTTGATGAAGTATTTGATCCTAGACTTGAAATTTCGATTGAAGATGCCCGTAAATTGAATCCTAATTACCAAATAGAAGACATCGTAGAATTAGAAGTGACACCGAAGGATTTTGGCCGAATTGCGGCACAGACAGCAAAACAAGTTGTTACACAGCGTGTGAGAGAGGCAGAAAGAGGAATTATCTATTCTGAATTTATTGACCGTGAAGAAGATATTATGACTGGAATTGTTCAACGGCAAGATTCCAAATTTATTTACGTTAGCCTTGGAAAAATCGAAGCAATTCTTCCTGCTAATGAACAAATGCCTAATGAACATTACAAACCTCATGATCGTATTAAAGTATTTATTACGAAGGTTGAAAAGACAACAAAAGGTCCGCAAATATTTGTATCAAGAACACATCCTGGACTTTTGAAAAGACTTTTTGAAATTGAAGTTCCAGAAATTTATGATGGAACAGTTGAAATTAAATCAGTTGCACGTGAAGCAGGCGATCGTTCGAAAATATCTGTCCATTCTGATAATGAAGAGGTAGATCCAGTAGGCTCATGTGTTGGACCAAAAGGTACAAGGGTTCAAGCCGTTGTCAATGAGCTTAAAGGGGAAAAAATTGATATTGTCAAATGGTCGCAGGATCCGGTTGTTTTCGTAGCGAATGCTTTAAGCCCATCAAAAGTATTAGATGTTATTGTGAATGAGGAAGATAAAGCAACAACCGTCATCGTTCCTGATTATCAACTCTCACTTGCAATTGGGAAACGCGGTCAGAATGCACGTTTAGCAGCAAAACTGACAGGCTGGAAAATTGATATTAAATCAGAGACGGATGCAAGAGAGTCTGGCATTTATCCAAGAGAAGAAACATTATTAAATTACGATGATAATGATTTCGGGGATGAAGATTTTGATCTATCGGATGATATGGAATAACAGAGGTGAATGAGCGTGAACAATCGTAAAAAAGTTCCCATGCGTAAATGTGTCGCAACCGGTGAAATGAGACCGAAAAAAGAACTCGTTCGCATCGTTCGCTCAAAAGAAGGAGAAGTATCGGTCGATCTAACCGGGAAAAAATCCGGGCGTGGTGCTTATCTTTCAAAAGAGGAAGAAGCAGTGATGCTTGCAAAGAAGAAAAATGTATTAGCCAATCATTTAGAAGTGAAAATAGAGGAGTCTATTTATGATGAACTTCTTGAGCTAATAGAGAAAGAGAAACGATAATCCATATGAGTATAAATCAATGGATGTCATTGCTTGGCTTAGCAAATCGGGCACGGAAAGTTACTTCGGGTGAAGAACTTACTATCAAAGAAATTAGAAACGGTAAAGCGAAGCTCATATTGCTATCTGCAGACGCTTCTATTAACACAGCAAAAAAAGTGACAGATAAGTGTAAATCCTATCATGTACCATACAAGCTTGTTGAGAATCGGGAGATACTTGGTCATGCGATCGGAAAAGAAGCCCGTGTTGTCGTAGCGGTATTAGATGATGGATTTGCCAAAAAGCTGAAGTCGTTGCTCGATTAATTCCAGCGGGGGTGAAAGTATGAGTAAAATGCGCGTTTACGAATATGCAAAAAAACAAAATGTTTCAAGTAAAGATGTCATAACGAAATTAAAAGATATGAATATTGAGGTTTCTAATCATATGACAACAATTGAAGCGGCTGCCGTTCAAAAATTGGACGGAATCTATGGCAAGAAGGAAGAGAAGCAACCTCAAATGCAGAATAAACAATCAAACACACAACAGAAACCACAGCAAAATGGACAAGTGAAAACGAATAATTCTGCAGATAATGGAAATCATTCATCTGCAAACAAAGGTACTTCTTCTAAGCCAGCAGCAAAAATGGCAGGCCAGGGTAACCAATCGAGAGAAAATAAACCTTTCAATAAAAATAATAACAATCAAAGAGGCAACAACTTTAACAACAATAATAGAAATAAAAACAAAAATAATAAAGGCAAGCAGCAGCAAGCACCTGTTACACCTGCTCCTAAGAAGGTTAAGGAATTACCAGCAAAAATTACCTTTACTGAATCCTTGACTGTTGCCGAGCTAGCGAAAAAGCTGTACCGTGAACCATCCGAAATAATTAAAAAGTTATTTATGCTTGGTGTGATGGCGACAATCAATCAGGATCTAGATAAAGATGCGATTGAATTAATTGCTAGTGAGTATGGGGTAGAAGTTGAAGAAGAAGTAATTATTGATACAACAGATTTAGAAGTGTATTTCACTAATGATGATGATGGAGATTTAGTGGAACGTCCTGCTGTTGTAACAATCATGGGACACGTAGATCACGGGAAAACAACAACATTGGATTCCATTCGTAATACAAAGGTAACTGCTGGTGAAGCTGGAGGAATTACCCAGCATATTGGTGCTTATCAAGTTGAAGAAAATGGAAAGAAGATTACATTTTTAGATACTCCGGGACATGCTGCGTTTACAACCATGCGTGCTCGTGGTGCTCAAGTGACCGATATTACCATTCTTGTCGTTGCAGCGGATGACGGGGTAATGCCGCAGACAATTGAAGCAATCAACCATGCAAAAGCTGCAGAAGTACCAATTATTGTAGCGGTTAATAAAATGGATAAAGAAGCAGCAAATCCTGACAGAGTGATGCAAGAATTGACTGAATATGGATTAGTTCCCGAAGCTTGGGGCGGGGATACTATTTTTGTACCTATAGCTGCCTTAAAAGGGGAAGGTATTGATAACCTGCTTGAAATGATTCTGCTAGTTAGCGAAGTAGAAGAATACAAAGCGAATCCAAATCGTAACGCTGTAGGTACGGTTATTGAAGCTCAATTAGATAAAGGCCGCGGTTCAGTTGCAACCCTGCTTGTTCAAAATGGAACATTAAAAGTGGGAGATCCAATTGTTGTAGGGAATACTTTCGGACGTGTTCGTGCGATGGTCAATGATTTAGGCCGTCGTGTGAAGACAGCCGGTCCTTCGACTCCTGTTGAAATTACTGGGCTTAATGAAGTTCCGCAAGCTGGAGATCGCTTCGTTGTATTAGATGATGAGAAAACAGCTCGTCAAGTTGGTGAGTCACGTGCACAACAAGCATTACAAGCACAGCGTAGTGAAAAAACGCGTGTAAGCTTAGATAACCTGTTTGAACATATGAAACAAGGGGAAATGAAAGAGCTTAATCTTGTTGTGAAGGCAGACGTACAAGGATCTGCAGAAGCATTAACAACAGCATTACAGAAAATTGATGTAGAAGGCGTAAATGTACGTATTCTGCATACCGGTGCGGGTGCAATTAATGAGTCTGATATTACCCTTGCCGCTGCTTTTAATGCGATTGTCATCGGGTTCAATGTTCGCCCTGATATTAATGCGAAACGTGCAGCTGATACAGAAGGTGTAGAAATCCGTTTACACCGCATTATCTATAAAGTTATCGAAGAAATTGAATTGGCTATGAAAGGAATGCTTGATCCAGAATTTGAAGAGAAAATTATTGGCCAAGCAGAAGTTCGTCAAACGTTCAAAGTATCAAAAGTTGGTACTATTGCAGGATCCTATGTTATCGACGGGAAAATTACCCGTGACAGTGGCATCCGTCTAATTAGAGATGGCATTGTAGTCTTTGAAGGGGAAATTGATGCATTAAAACGTTTTAAAGATGACGCGAAGGAAGTAAACCAAGGCTATGAATGTGGTGTAACCATTAAAAACTTTAATGATGTAAAAGAAGGAGACATTATTGAAGCGTTTATTATGCAGGAGATTGAGCGTAAATGATCATTGGCTTAGCAGCCTGTGAATGTATCATTTATGATGCACATTCTTTGAAAGAAAAACGAGCAGTTTTGCTGCGTATTCTCACCCGATTGAAGCAGAAATTTAATATTTCTGTTTCAGAGGTGGATTTTCAGGATGTGTGGCAACGGACAAAAATAGCGATCGTTGCCGTCTCCTCCTCTAAGGTAACAACGGAACATGAATTACAGAATGCCCTTACGTTCATTGATTCTTTTCCGGAAATCGAACGGACAATAACAGACATTGAGTGGCTTTAAGAAGAGGTGAATATAAATGAGCCTTAGAGCAAATAAAGTTGGAGAACAAATGAAAAAGGAATTAGGCGAAATAATTGGCCGAAAAATTAAAGACCCTCGGGTAGGGTTTGTGACAGTAACTGATGTTCAGGTTACTGGAGATCTCCAACAAGCAACCGTATTTATTTCAGTTCTCGGTGATGATGAGCAAAAGGAAAACACGCTTAAAGGCTTAGCGAAAGCAAAGGGCTTTATTCGTTCAGAAATTGGACAGCGTATCCGCTTGCGAAAAACACCTGAAATTTTCTTTGAATTCGATGAATCTATTGATTATGGTAATCGAATTGATACATTGCTCCATCAAATTCATGATGAAGAGCGTTCGAAAGAGAATGAGGATTGAAAGTGAGTAACTACTTTTAATGGATAGACATTCGTCTATCCATTTTTTTGAATAAAAATGAATGGAGGTATCGGTTTGGAAGGAATATTGCCTTTACTTAAACCAAAAGGATTGACTTCTCATGATTGTGTATTTAAGTTGCGCAAAATCTTAAAAATGAAACGAATTGGTCATACAGGAACTCTTGACCCCGATGTGACAGGGGTTCTTCCGATTTGTTTAGGAAGAGCGACTAAAGTGGCTGAATACATAACAGATGCTGGAAAGTCATATGAGGGAGAGGTTACAATTGGCTTTTCAACAACGACAGAGGATGCTTCCGGTGATATTGTAGAAAAAATAAAAGTGAAAGAATCTTTTTCAAGAGAAAAGATATTAGCTGTTTTAAAGACATTGACTGGAGAAATTACACAAACGCCACCGATGTACTCTGCTGTAAAAGTGAATGGGAAGCGCCTTTATGAATATGCAAGACAAGGAATAGAAATTGAGAGGCCTTCAAGATCTGTCATGATTTATTCCATAGAACTCCTGGACGAGCGAACAACTTTTACCGGGGATCCGATACGCTTCCGCTTTCGTGTTTCTTGCAGCAAAGGAACATACATCCGGACGTTAGCTGTGATGATTGGCGATGAACTCGGCCTTCCTGCACATATGTCTGAGCTTGTTCGGATTCAGTCTGCATCTTTTGCCATTTCTGATTGCTTATCATTAGAAGATATTGAAAGAGAAGTAGAGACTGGGACTCTTTCTGAAAAGATCTATCCATTAGAAACAGCCCTTTCTCATTTGCCGAAATATAGGATAAATGATACAGTAGCTAAGAAAGTAAAAAACGGGGCTGTTTTAAACATTCCTGAGCAATTAAAAGACACAAAGGGGCCAATTGTGCTTGAAACAGGAGAAGGCATGGCACTAGCAATATACGAACATCATCCCCAAAAGCAAGGTGTGATGAAGCCGGCTAAAGTTTTAAGAAATGAATCACAAGAAGAAGGCTCTAAATAGAAAAAAGGTGAACGATCAATGGAAGTTATATCAATCGAACATCCACATCAACTAGAAAAAATAGATTTTCCTGAATTAGTTATAGCACTTGGATATTTTGATGGCGTCCACTTAGGACATCAAGAAGTGATCTTCCAAGCAAAAAAAATGGCGATGGAAAAAGGAATGAAGAGTGCAGTAATGACCTTTGATCCTCATCCGTCCGTTGTTCTAGGAAAAAGCGTCAAGCATATTGAATATATTACGCCACTTAAAGCCAAGATGCAGCTGCTTATAGAATTAGGCATCGATTACTTATTTGTTGTCCATTTTTCTAAGGATTTTGCTCATTTATTGCCGCAAGAGTTTGTCGATCAATATATAATTGGGCTTAATGTCCAGCATGTAGTTGCAGGATTCGACTATTCCTATGGCAGAATGGGAAAGGGGACAATGGAAACATTGCCATTTCATTCACGGGATCAATTTAGTTATACAGTTGTTCCTAAACTGACAAATAATAATGAAAAGGTCAGTTCCACATTAATTCGTTCCTTGCTTCGCGAAGGGAAAATGGAAGAATTGCCTCAGCTGTTAGGCAGAAATTATCAAACAACAGGCATTGTCATTCATGGGGACAAGCGTGGCCGTACAATTGGTTTTCCAACTGCAAATATACAATTAACAGGCGATTATATCATCCCTCCACTCGGAGTTTATTGTGTTCGTTTTTTTGTAAATGGCAATTGGCATGAAGGGGTATGCAATGTCGGTCATAAACCAACATTTAAAAATCAGACAGTTGGTCTTCCATCAATTGAAGTCCATATTTTTGATTTCGACCAAGAGATATACGGTCAAGAGGCTACAATTGAATGGCATTTGCATTTAAGGAAAGAGCAAAAATTCTCTGGTGTGGATGAACTTGTGGCACAAATTGAGGAAGATAAACAAAATGCTCTGCATTACTTTGAAAAAAACAAGGTTTAGCCTTGCTTTTTGTCATAAAAAGTTGTATTCTTATAAACGTATTAAATGAACCTTTGCTTGGCATGTCGAGTCACCGACGCTTGCTCAGTAAATGGGGATTGATAAATTAGGAGGTGAAACGGATGGCAATCACTAAAGAACGTAAAAATGAACTAATCAATGAGTTTAAAACTCATGAGAGCGATACTGGTTCTCCAGAAGTTCAAATCGCTGTCCTTACAGAAGAAATTAACACATTGAACGAGCATTTACGTACACATAAGAAAGATCACCACTCACGTCGCGGTCTTTTGAAAATGGTAGGTAAACGTCGTAACCTTTTAACTTACCTACGTAACAAAGATGTTCAACGTTACCGTGAGTTAATCAATAAACTAGGCTTACGTCGATAATTAGAAAAGCGGGATTTATCCCGCTTTTTTATTAGCTTTAAAAAGAACACATGTTTACATACATAAACGAGCATTTTAACTAGTGGAAAAAGTGTACATACTATGAATGCGTATGATTTCATACTTAACATGTTTATTTTCATTTTATAATAGTAAGGGTGTACAGCCTTTAAAGTATACGATAGAGAGGGGTTACGAAAATGGTGCAAGATAAGCATACCTATTCCATAGATTGGGCTGGGCGCAAATTAACCGTAGAGATCGGCCAATTAGCGAAGCAAGCGAATGGAGCGGTGTTAGTCCGCTATGGAGATACGGCTGTTCTAAGTACAGCTACAGCATCAAAAGAACCAAAGAATTTAGATTTCTTTCCTTTAACTGTGAATTACGAGGAACGTCTATATGCAGTTGGTAAAATACCAGGAGGCTTTATTAAAAGAGAAGGTCGTCCGAGTGAAAAAGCCATTTTAGCAAGCCGGTTAATTGACAGACCTATTCGTCCGTTATTTGCAGATGGATTCCGTAACGATGTTCAAGTTGTTAGCATGGTTATGAGTGTTGATCAGGATTGCTCTTCAGAAATGGCAGCAATGTTCGGATCTTCCTTAGCATTATGTGTTTCAAATATTCCGTTCGAAGGTCCAATTGCTGGTGTAACTGTAGGAAGAATAGATGGGGAATTCATTATTAATCCTTCTGTTGAACAAACAGAAAAAAGTGATATCCATTTAGTCGTTGCAGGTACAAAGGATGCCATTAATATGGTTGAAGCTGGAGCGATGGAAGTACCTGAAGAAACCATGCTTGAAGCGATTATGTTTGGTCACGAAGAGATTAAACGTTTAATTACTTTCCAAGAAGAGATTGTTGCTGAAATTGGTAAGGAAAAAATGGAAATCGTTTTATATCAGGTAGATCCTGAATTAGAAGCTGAAGTACGAGGCATTTGTGAGAAGGATATGATTGTTGCTATCCAAGTGCAGGAAAAGCATGCACGTGAAGCAGCTATTAAAGTTGTAAAAGATGGAATCATTGCTAAATATGAAGAGCAAGAAGCAGACGAAGACAAGATCAAACAAGTAAAGCAAATTCTTGATAAAATTGTAAAAGGTGAAGTACGCCGCTTGATTACAGAAGATAAGATCCGTCCTGATGGACGTGGCTTAGATGTGATTCGACCTTTATCTTCAGAAGTTGGATTGCTGCCACGTACACATGGTTCAGGACTATTCACTCGCGGACAAACACAGGCACTCAGCATTTGTACATTAGGTGCACTTGGCGATGTTCAAATTCTTGATGGACTGGGAATTGAAGAAGAAAAGCGCTTCATGCACCACTATAATTTCCCTAACTTTAGCGTAGGGGAAACTGGTCCAATCAGAGGTCCAGGCCGTCGTGAAATAGGTCACGGTGCTTTAGGAGAGCGTGCATTAGAGCCAGTTATTCCTTCAGAAAAGGATTTCCCATATACAGTACGTCTCGTTTCTGAAGTATTAGAATCAAATGGTTCTACTTCTCAGGCAAGTATATGTGCAAGTACATTAGCGATGATGGATGCTGGGGTTCCAATTAAAGCACCTGTAGCTGGGATTGCAATGGGCCTCATTAAGTCAGGTGAACACTATTCTATTTTAACGGATATTCAAGGAATGGAAGACCATTTAGGAGATATGGACTTTAAAGTGGCTGGTACGGCAAAAGGGGTAACAGCACTACAAATGGATATTAAGATTGAAGGACTTTCGCGTGAAATTTTAGAGGAAGCACTTCAGCAGGCGAAAAAAGGACGTATGCAAATCTTAGATTCAATGCTGAGCACGCTTGAACAGCCGCGTGTAGAGCTTTCAAAGTATGCACCAAAAATCCTGACAATGGCAATTAATCCAGATAAGATTCGTGATGTGATTGGACCTAGTGGAAAGCAAATTAATAAGATTATTGAAGAAACTGGCGTAAAAATTGACATTGAGCAAGATGGAACGGTCTTTATTTCATCTACTAATGAAGAAATGAATCAAAAAGCGAAGAAAATCATTGAGGATATTGTTCGTGAAGTGGAAGTTGGACAAATGTATCTAGGTAAAGTAAAACGAATTGAAAAGTTCGGTGCATTTGTTGAGATTTTCAATGGAAAAGATGGCCTTGTACATATTTCTGAGCTTGCTGAGGAACGTGTAGGGAAAGTGGAAGACGTTGTTTCTATAGGGGACGAATTACTTGTTAAAGTAACAGAAATTGATAAACAGGGACGTGTGAATTTATCACGTAAAGCAGTTCTTAGAGAACAGCGTGAACAAGCAGAAAAAGCTGAAAAGTAATGGTGTGAATATGAAAGTCAGGAGTCCACTCCTGGCTTTTTGTATGTCTATCACTGTAAAAATTTCGTGTTTTAAAAATAAGCAAATATTGCATACTAGATAGTGAGGACTTAGGCGTTCTACCTTGTCCCTTCAAAACATACTGTTAAGTGAAGGAGGCTGTAAGGATGAGAAAGGTGACTCACTTTGCCGTTATTTGTTTATTTGCTTTTTTGCTCGTGAATAATCCATTTACAACTCAATATGTTTTTGGTTTAAGGTCTGAATCTGAAAGTGTGGTTAAGCATAAAGATTCATTATATACTGAAATTGTAAACAAATCAGCTGATTATTATATACCTCCACAGGATGCGATCATTGATCGTGTGTGGAAAGCAATCCCTGGATTGAATGGACTAGAAGTGGATTTAGAAGCCTCTTATAAAAAAATGAAGTCTAAAGGTAAATATGATAAAGACAAATTAGTCTTCAAGCAAATTAAACCGAAAATAAATATCAGTGATTTGCCGCCAAGCCCGATTTATAAGGGCCATCCAGATAAAAAAATGGTTAGCTTTATCATTAATGTGGCTTGGGGAAATGAATATTTACCAGATATTCTTGCAACTCTGAAAAAGCATCATATATCAGTAAGTTTTTTTTTAGAGGGGAGATGGGTACAAAATAACCCCGATTTAACAAAAATGATTTATGATGCTGGACATGAAGTGGGGAATCATTCCTATACTCACCCGGAAATGGCAAAAATTTCTCCTGAAAAGACAAGAGCAGAAATTCTAAAGACAAATGAGGTCATTAAAGCTATCACGGAAAAGCCAGTCCAATGGTTTGCACCTCCGAGCGGAAGCTATAGAGACGAAACTGTCCAAATTGCCGCACAAGAAAACCTTGGAACGGTAATGTGGACGGTTGATACGGTTGACTGGAAAAAGCCTACACCTGATCAATTAATCCAGCGTGTAATGAGTAAAGTGCATAACGGTGCATTAATTTTAATGCATCCTACAGATTCAACAGCAAAGTCTCTTGATCGTTTAATTACGCAAATTAAACAAAGGAATTTGCAAATAGGAACGGTTTCTGACGTTTTAAATACTGAGCGGACGATGGAAAAAAGATAAATAATTGTTTTAGGGCCGACTTACTCCTTTGCCTTAAGAAAAGTGGAAAAGACAAATATTTTGGAAATTTTTACGAAGATAGTATAAACTAGAGGGATGCAGCAGAGTACTGGAACAGGAGGAATTTTTTTGATAAAGAAGTATACTTGCAATAATGGAGTAAGAGTTGTATTAGAAAATATACCAACAGTTCGTTCCGTTGCCATAGGCGTTTGGATCGGAACGGGTTCGAGGGATGAAAATCCGGAGAATAATGGGATATCTCACTTTCTTGAACATATGTTCTTCAAAGGAACGAAAACACGGACTGCTAGAGAGATTGCTGAGTCCTTTGATAGTATCGGCGGACAAGTGAATGCTTTTACATCAAAAGAATATACATGCTACTATGCAAAAGTATTAGACACACATGCAAACTTTGCACTTGAAGTGTTAGCCGATATGTTTTTTAATTCTACTTTTGTTGAAGTAGAATTGGATAAAGAGAAGAAAGTTGTCTATGAGGAAATAAAAATGTATGAGGATACACCTGATGATATTGTTCATGATCTGCTTAGTAAAGCGATCTACGAAAATCATCCGTTAGGCTACCCGATTCTTGGAACAGAAGAAACATTAGCTACCTTTAATGGCGATACATTAAAGCAGTATGTACATAATATGTATACACCTGATAATGTTGTTATCTCTATTGCTGGAAATATTTCTGAATCGTTTATCCGTGAGGTTGAACAATTTTTTGGGTCATACGAAGGTGGAAAACGGGAAAAATCAGAACTTAAACCAATATTTCATTCAAACAAAATAGCAAGGAAAAAGGATACAGAACAGGCACACTTATGTATAGGTTTTGACGGCCTGCAGGTTGGTCATGATGATATGTATGATCTAATTATTTTAAATAATATACTTGGGGGCAGCATGAGCAGCCGATTATTCCAGGATGTCAGGGAACAAAAAGGACTTGCTTACTCTGTATTTTCCTACCATTCCGCATTCCAGGACAGCGGTATTGTAACTCTTTACGGGGGAACAGGGGCAGCACAGCTGGATGTTCTCTTTGAAACAATGCAAGAAACATTAAGTAAGCTGAAACAAGAAGGCATAACAGAAAAAGAATTAAACAATAGCAAAGAGCAATTAAAGGGCAGTCTGATGTTAAGTTTAGAGAGTACGAACAGCCGTATGAGCAGAAACGGAAAGAATGAACTTTTATTAGGCCGTCATCGTTCATTAGATGAAATCATTGAACAGATTGATGCAGTTTCGAAACAGGGCGTAGATAATATGGTAAATGAAATTTTTACTGATAACTATTCAATTGCCTTAATCAGTCCGGACGGAGAAATGCCGAAAGAATTGTAATAATTAAATAGAACAGCCTGTTGCTTGCAGCAGGCTGTTTTTCTATAGTCTATTTTTTAAAGCGAAACGATAAGTTTATAAGGAGGAAATGAAATGGAGGGCTGAGGTATGAGATTAAGTGAATTAAGTGGGAAAGAAATTGTAGATGTGAAGAAAGCAGAAAGATTAGGGGTACTTGGCCAAACGGATTTAGAAATTAACGAGAAAAATGGACAAATACAAGCATTGGTTATTCCCTCATTGAAATGGTTTGGACTAAAAAGACAGGGCGATGAAATAAGGGTGCCATGGAGTCATATAAAAAAAATCGGAAATGATATGATTATTCTCGATATATCAGAAGAAGAGGAATAACTGTTGAAAGTGAGGCAGACTGGAATAGCCAGTCTGTTTTTTTCGTACTTAACTAATCAAAACTTACACTAGGGAAATGAACACGTTTTTCTTTCGTGGAAAACTCACCGATTTTCATTTTGATACATAAGATGTTGAAGTAGTTCTAATATAAAATTCCTGTACGAATCTTTAGAAGAAGGTGAGGGTTTCATGCTGACAGGGATACAAATAGCAGTTATCGGCGGAGATGCAAGGCAACTTGAGATCATTCGCAAACTAACAGATCTTGATGCAAAGCTTTCTTTAATTGGCTTCGAACAATTGGATCATGCCTTTACGGGAGCGGTTAAGGAAAAAATAGATGAAGTGGAGTTTTCAAATAAAGATGTCATTATTTTGCCAGTACCTGGAACTGGCACTGATGGTCAAATTGAAACAATCTTTTCAAATGAAAAGGTGTATTTAAGAAAAGAAATGCTGAATGAAACACCTCCGCATTGTACCGTTTATTCAGGCATCAGCAACTCTTATTTAGACGGAATAACGAAGCAGGCGAATCGGCGCCTCGTTCAATTATTTGAACGGGATGATGTGGCTATTTATAACTCCATTCCGACCGTTGAAGGAACGATTATGATGGCAATCCAACATACTGACACTACAATTCACGGCTCTAACATTGCAGTATTAGGGTTAGGGAGAGTAGGGATGAGTGTTGCAAGGACATTCCAAGCACTTGGAGCTAAGGTAAAGGTTGGAGCAAGAAAAAGTGAGCATATTGCAAGAATTACAGAAATGGGTCTTACCCCATTTTATTTAAGTAATTTGGATGATGAGGTAAAGGATGTAGATATCTGTATAAATACAATCCCATATTTGATCGTCACGGCATCCGTCATTTCAAAGATGCCTGTTCATACATTAATTATTGATCTTGCCTCTAAACCAGGAGGAACAGACTTCAGATATGCAGAGAAACGAGGAGTAAAGGCATTGCTTGCACCTGGCCTTCCAGGGATTGTCGCTCCGAAAACAGCAGGGAAAATTTTAGCGAACGTCCTGTCACAATTAATAAAAGAGGATGTAAAAAAGTGAAGGGGGCATCGAATCAAATGAGTCTAAAGGGTAGGCGGATCGGTTTTGGACTGACAGGTTCACATTGTACGTATGATGCAGTATTTCCAGAAATCGAAAGGCTTGTAAACGAGGGGGCAGAGGTTCTGCCAGTTGTCACTTTTACAGTAAAAAATACAGAAACAAGATTTGGCAAGGGTGAGGATTGGATTCAGCGCATAGAGGATTTAACAGGAAATAAAGTAATTGATTCCATCGTTAAAGCAGAGCCGCTTGGACCGAAAATTCCATTAGATTGTATGGTCATTGCGCCATTAACAGGAAGTTCAATGAGCAAATTTGCTAATGCCATGACAGATAATCCAGTTTTGATGGCAGCTAAAGCAACATTAAGAAATCAAAAGCCAGTTGTGTTAGGGATATCAACAAATGATGCACTTGGACTGAATGGGGTCAATTTAATGAGATTGATGGCAACGAAAAATATTTATTTTATTCCGTATGGCCAAGACGATCCGGTAAAAAAACCAAACTCGATGGTAGCAAGGATGACACAACTTTCTGATACTGTTGAAATGGCTATTGAAGGAAAACAATTGCAGCCAGTCATTGTGGAGAGGTATAAAGACTAAAATAACCCCTGCATTTTTCTAGCAAAAAGTTTATTACTTTAAAGAATGGATATGTTAGAATGAATGATATTATAAGAAAATTCTTTCATATGTTTAATACGTCTTTTTGCTAGAAAAATAGTTTTAAATAGGAAGGGGATAAAAACAATGGAAAAGAAAAATGGATTTCATGTAGCAGTATTAGGAGCGACTGGTGCGGTAGGGCAGCAAATGTTAAAAACGCTAGAGCAGAAAAACTTCCCTATTTCTAAACTTACTTTGCTCTCTTCTCCGCGTTCAGCGGGTAAGAAGCTTACATTTAAAGGTGTGGAGCATACCATTCAGGAAGTAAATCCGGATAGTTTTTCTGGTGTAGATATTGCCTTGTTCAGTGCAGGGGGCGGCGTTTCAAAAGAGTATGCTGAACATGCTGTTAGGTACGGAGCGATAGTAATTGATAACACGAGTGCTTTTCGAATGGAAGAAAACGTTCCATTAGTCGTTCCTGAGGTAAACGAACAAGCTTTATATAACCATCAAGGAATTATCGCAAATCCAAACTGTTCAACCATTCAAATGGTTGTTGCCCTAGAGCCTATTAGGAAAAAATATGGACTCAATAAAGTTATTGTTTCAACCTATCAAGCTGTTTCTGGCTCTGGAGCTGCTGCTGTTGAAGAGCTTTTTAGCCAGACAAAGGCTATTGTTCATAACGAATCATATGAACCTGCTATACTTCCTGTAAAAGGTGATAAGAAGCATTATCAAATTGCGTTTAATGCGATTCCGCAAATTGATAAGTTTGTGGAAAATGGATTCACATTTGAAGAAATGAAAATGATTAATGAAACGAAGAAGATTATGAGTCTGCCTGATCTTCGTGTAGCTGCAACATGTGTGAGACTGCCTGTTGCAACAGGTCACTCGGAATCAGTTTATTTTGAAATAAAAGAAGAAGGTATAAGCGTACAAGAAGTCAAGGATTTACTGGCCACCGCACCTGGAGTTGTGTTGCAGGATGATCCAGAAAATCAAATCTATCCGATGCCGGCTGATTGTGTTGGCAAAAGTGATGTCTTTATTGGACGAATTCGCAAGGATCTAGATGAATCAAAAGGTTTCCATATGTGGGTTGTTTCTGATAATCTACTTAAAGGGGCTGCGTGGAATTCAGTCCAAATAGCAGAAAGTTTAATTAATCTAGGTATCGTGAAATAACTACATGAAATATAATTTTGGAGTTTGAGAATTGTCTAGCTCCAGCGCCTATCGCCTATCAAACTTCAGGTCCCCTTCATACGATAAGTCGACATCAATTCGCAATCGCTCATTGTGTCTCCTTTATCGAAAGAACCGGCCCTTCTGCGTTTGTACGGCGATGACCAAGGCGCTTCTGCTTTTCTTTTGAATAAGCCTAAGCTTCGTTATCTTTGTACAAAATAGCCTCTATCATATTCTAATCGTTGCACTTGCTAAGTTAGGCGTTTTTTTAGCTTTTAACTTTAAATGAAGAGATAT
Organism: Cytobacillus solani; assembly: GCF_001420595.1. Lineage (GTDB taxonomy): Bacteria > Bacillota > Bacilli > Bacillales > Cytobacillaceae > Cytobacillus > Cytobacillus solani. The sequence continues at coordinate 1,955,514 of NZ_LJIX01000006.1, forward strand.
CCAGAGGTGTAACAATGAAAATTATTGTGCAAAAATATGGAGGCACATCTGTCCGTGATAGCGATAGTCGAGAACATGCATTAAAACATATTAAAAAAGCAATATCAGATGGATATAAACTAGTTGTTGTTGTCTCAGCAATGGGACGAAAAGGGGACCCTTATGCAACGGATACATTGCTCTCTCTAATAGATACAAAAAAGATGATGATTAACAAAAGAGAAAATGATCTCCTATTGTCTTGTGGTGAGATTATATCGAGTGTTGTCTTTACGAATATGCTTTTAGAGCATGGCATTCAAGCGACAGCCTTAACAGGTGCTCAAGCAGGTTTTCGAACAAACAATGATCACACAAATGCTAAAATCATTGATATGAGATGTGAAAGACTACTTAGGGAATTAGAAGTGAATGACTGTATCGTTGTTGCAGGGTTTCAAGGAGCCTCGAAAAATGGGGATGTGACAACGATTGGCAGAGGTGGAAGTGATACTTCTGCAGCCGCATTAGGTGTTGCATTGAATGCGGAATGGATCGAGATTTTTACAGATGTAGATGGAATTATGACTGCCGACCCGCGAATAGCTGAAAATGCTCGTCCATTAACTGTTGTCACTTATACAGAAGTGTGTAATATGGCTTATCAGGGTGCTAAAGTTATTCACCCAAGAGCCGTAGAAATTGCTATGCAGGCAAAAATTCCTATACGCATCCGTTCCAATTATTCTGATGGTCTTGGAACATTAGTGACTGCAATAAACAAAGAAGGCCGGGGCACTGATATAAGGGAACGATTAGTTACTGGAATCGCTCATCTTTCCCATGTCACACAAATTAAAGTTATTGCGAAAAAGGACCAGTACAATTTACAAGCTGAAGTGTTTCAGGCAATGGCAAATGAAGAAATCAGTGTTGACTTCATCAATATATATCCGAATGGTGTCAACTATACAGTAACTGAAGAAATGTCTGAAAAAGCAATTAGCATATTAAAGAACTTAGGACATAATCCCATGGTGGAATTCGATTGTGCAAAGGTTTCTGTAGTTGGAGCAGGAATGCAAGGTGTCCCAGGGGTTGCAGCTAAAATTGTAACAGCTCTATCTGAACAAGGCATTCGTATATTACAATCTGCTGATAGTCATACAACAATATGGGTCCTTGTCAAACAGCAAGATTTAGGAAAAGCAGTCAATGCCCTGCATGATGCCTTCCAATTAGAGAAAGAAATTGTTTTGCATAATAAATAGGAATAGATCTTTTAAGTTTTAAAAGGGAGTGTAGCAATGATTCAATTTGGCCGAGTTTCAACAGCAATGGTTACACCTTTCGATCGGAAAGGTCATATCGATTTTTCGAAAACAACGCAGCTTATTAATCATCTCATTGAAAATGGAACAGAATCCCTTGTTGTTGCAGGTACAACTGGGGAGTCACCAACTTTATCAAAGGAAGAAAAACTTGCATTATTTCAGCATGTGGTAAAAGTGGTTGACAAAAGGATCCCTGTTGTTGCAGGTACTGGGAGCAATAATACGTATGCCTCCATCGAGTTAACAAAAAAGGCTGAGCAAATAGGGGTAGATGGGATTATGGCAGTAGCCCCTTATTATAATAAACCCAATCAGGAAGGACTTTATCAACACTTTAAAACCATTGCTGAAAATACGAAACTGCCAGTCATGGTTTATAACATTCCTGGACGTTCCGCAGTAAATATACTTCCAGAAACCGTCATCAGACTTTCTAAAATTCAAAACATCGTTGCTGTTAAGGAAGCTAGCGGAGATTTGAATGCAATGGCTAAAATTATTGCTGGTACAGATGAAGACTTTCTTCTATATAGCGGCGATGATGGATTAACAATCCCGGTGTTAGCAATTGGCGGTGATGGCATCGTTTCTGTTGCATCACATGTAATTGGGAATGAAATGCAGGAGATGATCCAGGCATTTTTAAATGGAGATAATAAAAAGGCCGCTTCCATTCATCGAGAACTGCTGCCAATAATGGAAGGTTTATTTGCAGCTCCGAGCCCGACTCCAGTAAAAACGGCGCTGCAGCTTAAGGGGCTTAATGTTGGCTCTGTTCGGCTGCCACTTGTTCCATTATCAGAGCAAGAAAGAACGGCATTAGTGGCATTATTTAAGACAAAAGAATAGTGAATCAGGAAAAACCAATCAGTGATCCATTCTGATTGGTTTTTTAAATATTTTATTTATTTCCTCATTCAAGTATAATATTGGTAACTGATCTATGGTCGGACAACATATTGTAGGAGGAAGTTTACATTGAACAATCAACGAAAAACAAGCATCAAGTTAATGGCATTAGGAGGAGTAGGGGAATTCGGTAAAAATATGTACCTTGTGGAAGTAGATGGGGACATATTTGTACTGGATGCAGGACTAATGATTCCAGAAAATGAAATGCTCGGAATTGATATTGTTATTCCTGACATCACTTACCTGATACAAAATAAGGAGAGAGTACAGGGAATATTTTTGACACATGGACACGAAGATCATATCGGTGCTCTTTCTTATATATTAACAGAAATTGATGTTCCTGTGTATGGGACAAGACTTACACTTGAACTGGCAAAAGCAAAAGTGAAGGAACAAGAATTTAAAGGAAGTCCGAAATTTATCGAGGTTAATACAGATACAAAAGTTGAATGCAGCTCAGCAAAAGTATCTTTTTTTCATACTACCCATAGCATTCCTGACAGTGTGGGCATTTGTGTCCACACGCTGGAAGGAAGTATTGTCTATACGGGGGATTTTAAATTTGATCAAGCAGCATCAAACGGATACAAAACAAATATTGGCAAAATGGCGCAAATTGGTGATGAAGGTGTTCTTTGTCTCTTATCTGACAGTACGGAGGCAGAAAAACCTGGGTATACTTTATCAGAATCAAAAGTAGTAAAACAGGTAACAGATGTATTTCAACGGGCACAGGGAAGAATTATTGCTGCTTCATTTGCTTCAGATATTATAAGAATTCAGCATGTTTTTGATGCAGCTTTTGAAAGTCGAAGAAAAGTAGCAATCGTGGGCAGATTTACGCAAACGGCAGTTGATATAGCTCTCCAGAATGGATATTTACTCGTTGCTGAAGACACGATGATCCCAATCACAGAAATATCAGCATATGCTGATGATGAGCTTGTAATTTTAACGACAGGCACTGAAGGTGAAACGATAGAAGTTCTTCAGAAAATGGCTAAACAGACCCATAAGCAAGTAAATGTAAAAAAAGGAGATACCGTTCTTCTTGCAGGTTCGCCAATAAGGGGAAGCGAGGTATTCATTGCTAGAACCATTGATAAGCTATATCGTGCAGGTGCCAGCGTGATTTCTGGAAAAGGAACCTTCAATACGTTAAGTCATGGAAGCCAAGAAGAATTAAAGTTTATGATCAACTTGATGAAACCGAAGTTTTTTATTCCAGTTCATGGTGAGTACCGGATGTTAAAGGCACATGCAAAGTTAGCCTTGGAATGTGGCTTAACAAATGATCAGATTTTTATACCTGAAAAAGGCGAAGTGGCAGAGCTGGCAGATGAAAAAATACGTCCTGCAGGCCGTATTCCAGCCGGGAATGTGCTCATTGATGGGAGTGGGGTAGGAGATGTTGGAAATATTGTCCTAAGAGATCGTAAACTCCTTTCACAAGATGGAATTTTATTAGTGGTTGTCACCTTAAATAAAAAAGAGAAAAAAATATCAGCAGGACCGGAAATCATTTCTAGAGGTTTTGTTTATGTAAGGGAGTCGGAAGAGCTACTTGTGGAAGCAACAAAAAGAGTGCGCGATATTGTAGAAAGAAGCATCTCGAAAGATTCTTTCGATTGGACAGGCATCAAACAAGATATGAGAGATGAACTGAACCAATATTTATTTGAGAAAACAAAACGACGACCAATGATACTACCGATTATTATGGAGGTATAGTCTAAACAAAATGGCACAGCTCTTTGCTGTGCTATCTATGTCCGTTCAGCTTCAACGCCTACACATTTCAGTTAAGCCCCTCAGAAAGGTAAAGGACAACTTTCTGAGGGGCATGTTTGTCCTTGTCAGTGGTGAGCACACAAAGGAAAGTTCCTTAGAGTAAGCTTTGCAGGACCAAGCAGTTAAGCAGTTCTTTAATGTCCTGAAGGTGCTTCTGCATTTGCTCTTTAATTGATTTCCCGCATTAAATCCCCTCTATCGACCATACTAAACCTATATAGCTTGAAATTTCCAGACTTATAAGGATTGAAGGGAGAAAAAATGATGGGAAATGATAAAAAACAAAATGATTCTTTAAATGAACAGCAGGATCAAACAAAGGAAGAACAGCCGCCAAGTATCATTGATAAAATACAGCAGTTAGGCCAAACTAATGTCCCGCAGCTTTCGCAAGATTCAAAAATCCATTGTTTAACAATTGTTGGACAAATTGAGGGTCACCTCCAACTGCCGCCGCAAAATAAAACGACCAAATACGAGCACCTTATTCCACAAATTGTTGCTATTGAACAAAATCCAAAAATTGAAGGATTGCTTGTCATATTGAATACTGTAGGCGGAGATGTAGAAGCTGGCTTGGCTATTTCAGAAATGCTCTCTTCTTTATCAAAACCAACTGTCTCGATTGTACTTGGAGGAGGACATTCGATTGGCGTGCCTATTGCTGTTTCATGCAATTATTCATTTATTGCTGAAACAGCAACAATGACGATCCATCCAATCCGGTTAACAGGTCTAGTAATCGGCGTCCCGCAAACATTTGAATATTTAGATAAAATGCAAGATCGGGTGATTAATTTTGTTACGAAACATTCAAATATCACTGAGGAATGTTTTAAAGATTTAATGTTTGCAAAAGGCAACCTAACAAGGGACATTGGGACAAATGTAGTTGGTACGGATGCGGTTAAATATGGGCTAATTGATAATGTGGGGGGCATTGGTCCTGCGATAAAAAAATTAGAAGAATTGATAGAAAATAATAAACAAGGGAATGAAGGGATTGTCCAATGATACTTTATACCTCAATGCCCCATGAGCTTGTTTTTCCAACGGAGGCAGCTGAATATAATAAACAAATGATGGTTACGCATAATGGAATCCCATTGCTTGTTGAAATGGAAGGAGGCAAGGAATGTACGGTGATCCGGGTTATGAGCAGTGATCCTACACATTTCATGGATGAAAAATATACACCCGGAACAAAAATAACATTAGCTTAACAGTGTATTGATGCAATATGATATAATTAAGAGAAACTTCAGAGCAGCCATCAAGTGGCTGCTTTCTTCATTCAATCAGAAAAATGGATGTCAAATGCTATTTTTGTTTAAAATGAGAATAAGATGAAATTGAATAAGGTGATTAAATGGCCAAGAAAAAGCGAAGAAAAACAAGGAAAAAAGAAAATTTAAAGAAAACAATCCAATATGAGTTGCTTGCTTTAGGACTAATTGCATTATCCGCCATAGCGATGGCAAAACTCGGAGCGGTGGGAAAAGCAACAGTCATGTTTTTTCGTTTCTTCATGGGTGAATGGTATATTTTAAGTCTATTATGTTTAATCGTTTTTGCGGGCTACCTCATGTGGAAAAGAACCATCCCATATTTATTACATACGAGATTAATCGGCATCTACTTAATCCTATGCTCTCTCCTATTGTTGAGTCATGTTAGTCTTTTTCAACTGTTATCAAATGATGGGAAATTTCAGGACCCAAGTGTCATTGCGAATACATGGGAATTGTTTTGGATGGAAGTAAATGGAGAAACAAGTACAACAGATTTAGGTGGAGGCATGGTTGGAGCAACCCTTTTTGCTCTCTTTTATTTTCTGTTTGATGAAGCAGGCACAAAAATAATTTCCTTTGTTTTTATTATTATAGGTTTCATTCTCTTAACCGGAAAAACTCTTGGGGATGTTTTAGGCAAAATGGGAACAGCCATATGGCATTTCTGGAAAAGACAATTGGACGCTTTTATCAGCGATTTGAAAGAATTTAAGGGATCGCAAAAAGAAAAAAAATTAGTTAAACAGGCCCAAGCACAAGAGAAAAGAGAAGAGGCGGAGAAAAAGGCATCAGAGCCTTTAATTACGATTAATAGCGGAAAAGAATCCTTCGAAGAGCCTAATCCTGAACCTATCATCTCTAGTTTTACACAGAAGGCTACGTATGCGAATGAGAAAGCAGAAGATTCTGTGCAAAAAAAGGAGAAGCAGCAATCAGCTCCAGAATCAGAAGTAGATTCCTCGCCTCAGATTAAATTTACAGAAGTTGAAAATAAAGATTATGAATTGCCGCCAATGAGATTATTAAAGCTCCCTCGGCAGACCGATCAAAGTGGGGAATATGAATTAATCCATGCAAATGCAGCCAAGCTGGAAAGGACTTTCCAAAGCTTTGGTGTAAAGGCACGGGTTACCCAGGTGCATTTAGGACCAGCTGTAACGAAATATGAAGTGCACCCAGATGTAGGGGTGAAGGTGAGCAAAATTGTCAGCTTAAATGATGATTTAGCACTTGCGCTGGCCGCTAAGGATATTCGGATAGAGGCGCCGATCCCTGGTAAATCAGCCATTGGAATTGAAGTTCCTAATTCTGAAGTTGCCATGGTGTCGTTAAGAGAAGTGATTGAATCAAAGCAAAATGATCAGCCGAATTCAAAACTATTAATTGGACTTGGCCGTGATATAACAGGTGAGTCTGTATTAGCAGAACTAAATAAAATGCCACATTTACTTGTGGCAGGTGCAACTGGAAGCGGAAAAAGTGTCTGTATTAATGGCATTATTACGAGTATCTTAATGAGAGCAAAACCGCACGAAGTCAAAATGATGATGATTGACCCGAAAATGGTAGAATTAAATGTTTATAATGGGGTTCCTCATTTACTGGCACCAGTTGTAACTGATGCCAAGAAAGCTTCTCAAGCACTTAAAAAGGTTGTCAGCGAGATGGAGAGACGTTATGAATTATTCTCCCATTCAGGTACAAGAAATATTGAAGGGTACAATGATTATGTGAAGAGATATAATGCAGAAGAGGAAGGCCAGCAGCCCCTCTTGCCATACATTGTCGTAATTGTGGATGAGCTTGCAGATTTAATGATGGTTGCCTCTTCTGATGTTGAAGATGCTATCACAAGGCTTGCACAAATGGCTAGAGCTGCGGGAATCCATCTAATCATAGCAACACAGCGTCCTTCAGTTGATGTCATCACAGGAGTCATTAAAGCCAATATTCCTTCCCGAATTGCATTTGCCGTTTCATCTGCAACTGATTCACGTACTATTCTAGACATGGGTGGTGCCGAAAAATTGCTGGGAAGAGGAGATATGCTCTTCCTGCCAGTCGGTGCATCCAAGCCTGTTCGGGTTCAAGGGGCATTTTTGTCAGATGAAGAGGTTGAGGAAGTTGTCAGCTTTGTCATTGATCAGCAAAAGGCGCAATATCAGGAAGAAATGATTCCAGATGATATACCAGAAACAACAACGGAAGTCGACGATGATCTGTATGATGAGGCAGTGGAACTTATACTTGAAATGCAAACAGCCTCTGTTTCCATGCTGCAGCGACGATTCCGAATTGGCTATTCAAGGGCAGCAAGACTGATTGATGAAATGGAAGCAAGAGGGATCGTTGGTCCATATGAAGGCAGTAAGCCAAGGGCAGTTCTGCTTGGTAAGCCTTCTGATGAAGCGAGTTCATAAATAAAAAAAAGGTCCATCAGTAGATGGATCTATTTTTATGCTATACTAATCAACATGATTAAAAATGGGATAATTTTAATGAGAATAGCTTGAAAAAATAGAGGGGAAATATTCATTTAATAAATATATTAGACCTAGTGAAAAAGAAGTTGTAATCCCGATGACACCGTTTTCAAGACAATATTCATTTTTCGTTCTAATAACTGAAAATGGGAGTGATAATTTAATCACCTTTTTAAGTCATTTTTGAAAATACTATTTCATTATTGGGTAAAAAGTGTTATAGTATTTTCGATTAGTAGGAATGATTGAACATCAGAGGTCTGATGTCCTTTACGAAAATTGGTTGGAGGAACACTGAATGTCTATTAAGTCAGATAACCGGCATTTATATTTACAAGTGATTGACCATTTGAAGCAAGATATTGAAAACGGGATTTATAAGGAAAGAGAAAAACTTCCTTCTGAATTCGATCTTGCTAAGCAGCTTGGGGTAAGCCGAGCAACACTCCGGGAAGCACTTCGAATTCTCGAAGAAGAAAACGTTATCATTCGACGTCATGGAGTTGGTACATTTGTAAATGCAAAGCCTTTGTTTACTTCAGGAATTGAACAGCTAAGCAGCGTTACTGACATGATATTGCAAGCAGGGATGAAGCCTGGGACCATTTTCTTAAGTTCATCAACAATAGGACCGACAGAAGAGGATATCCGCCGTTTCTCATGTACGATGGATGAAGAAATTGTGGTGATTGAAAGGGTTAGAACCGCTAATGGTGAACCAGTAGTGTATTGTATTGATAAAGTTCCTGATAAAATACTAACTGGTACTTTTTCTCACGAGCAAGAATCCATTTTCAATATGCTTGAAAATGGAACAAGCCGGAGGATTACATATGCGGTTGCTTCAATAGAACCGATCGGCTACCACGAAAAAGTTTCGCCAATCCTCGAATGTGATCCTGAAACTGCATTGCTTGTACTGAAGCAAATGCATTTCGATGAAATGGACGAGCCTATTCTCTATTCAGTCAATTATTTTAGAGCCGATAAGTTTAGCTTCCAAGTCCTTAGAAAAAGAATTTAAAAGAAAAGGCTAAAAAGGATTTAAACAATCGTGACTTTAATAATTTCTACTATCGGGTAAAAAAATAATAGGGGGTACATACCTTGAAAAAACGCAAATTTGGTCTAGTTTTGTCACTTGCACTAGCAGCCGGAACGATTTTAGGTGCTTGTGGAAATGGTGACAAAAAGGATGAAGGTACAGCTAAGGACGGCGGAGATAAAGAAAGCAAGTTCTCAGTTGCAATGGTAACAGATGTTGGCGGTGTGGATGACAAATCATTCAACCAATCTGCTTGGGAAGGTCTTAAAGCTTTCGGTTCTGAAAATGGACTTGAGCAAGGAAAAGGCGGATATGACTACCTTCAGTCTAAATCAGATGCAGACTATGCGACAAACTTAAATAAGCTTGCTCGTGAAGATTTCTCTCTAATTTTCGGAATTGGTTTTAAATTAAAAGCTGACGTTGATACAATTGCAAAGCAACAAAAAGATGTTCACTTCGGAATTATTGATGATGTGGTTGAACAGCCAAACGTTGTAAGCGTATTATTTAAAGAACAAGAGGCTGCATTCCTTGCTGGAGTTGCTGCTGCAAAAACAACGAAAACAAATCATATCGGCTTTATCGGCGGTATGGAAAGCCCAGTTATTGAGCGTTTCGAAGCTGGGTTCCTAGCTGGTATCCAAGCTGTAAACCCTGATATCAAAGTAGACGTTCATTATACTGGCGCTTTTGATAAAGCGGATTTAGGTAAGGCAACTGCTGCACAAATGTATTCTTCTGGTGCTGATGTAATTTTCCACGCTGCTGGTGGTACTGGTAACGGATTATTTACTGAAGCAAAAGACCTTAAGAAAAAAGACCCAACAAGAGAAGTTTGGGCAATCGGTGTTGACTCTGACCAATCAGGCGAAGGTGTAGTTGAAATCGACGGAAAAGAACATAATGTAATCATTACATCTGCAATGAAGGGTGTTTCCCATGCAGTTCAAGATATTTCTAAAAAGGCTATGGATGGAAAGTTCCCTGGCGGAGAAACAATTGTTTATGGTTTAGCTGAAGATGGTGTTAGCTTAGCTCCTATTAATGAAGAAGTAACAACAAAAGCAGACATCGAAACTGCTGTAAAAGAATGGACAGATAAAATCAAGAATGGTGACATTACTGTTCCTGGTACATTAGATGAGCTAGCAAATTTCAAAGCAGAATAATAATTGAAATAAAAATGGAATAAGCGGGTTGCAGAACTGACCCCTTATTCCTTTTTTAAGCAATTATTCAGACAGTTTCTATTTTGGTAATTTAATTGAAGTGTTGAAGCTATTCAACTTTTCACTTAGGTTAATCAACTATAGACTAGTATTGATTTAATAATATAGAATTTATTTCTATAGTTTATTTTTTCAGTTTTAAAAGTCTGACCTCTTACTACTAAAAATTTCCTTATTTTTAAAGGAGTGAAAAAATGGATTACGTAATTGAAATGCTAGGTATTCGCAAGGAATTTCCTGGGATCGTAGCAAATGATAACATTACACTTCAGGTGAAAAAGGGTGAAATCCATGCTTTGCTTGGTGAAAACGGAGCAGGAAAATCTACGCTTATGAACGTCCTTTTTGGACTTTATCAGCCTGAACAAGGAGAAATAAAAGTAAAAGGCAAGTCTGTAAAAATTACCAATCCTAATATTGCAAATGATTTGGGAATTGGAATGGTGCATCAACACTTTATGCTTGTTGACCCCTTTACCGTTACAGAAAATATTATCCTTGGAAGCGAAATTACAAAAGGCGGAAAAATTGATATTAAAACCGCAGAAAAAAAAGTTAGTGAAATTTCAGAGAAATACGGTTTAGCAGTCGATCCGCGTGCGAAAATCCAGGATATATCTGTTGGGATGCAACAGCGTGTTGAAATTTTGAAAACGCTATACCGTGGTGCAGAGATCTTAATTTTTGATGAACCAACAGCTGTTCTCACTCCTCAAGAAATTCATGAACTGATTCAAATTATGAAAACCCTGATTAAAGAAGGAAAATCGATCATATTAATCACACACAAGTTGAAAGAAATAATGGAAGTCTGTGATCGTGTAACGGTTATTCGAAAAGGCGTAGGTATCGGGACGGTTAATGTTAGTGAAACGAATCCTAATGATTTAGCTAGCTTAATGGTTGGCCGTGAAGTTACATTTAAAACAGAAAAAATAGAAGCAAGTCCGAAACAGGAAGTGCTTCAAATAAAAGATTTAAGAGTAAAGGACGCCCGCGGGCTGCCAGCAATTAATGGCTTAGATCTCACAATCAGATCAGGAGAGATTGTTGGGATTGCAGGGGTAGATGGCAACGGTCAAACCGAATTGCTTGAAGCAATCACAGGCCTAAGAAAGTCTGAAAGCGGTTCAATCTTGTTAAATGGGAAGGAAATTCGCAATTTTTCACCAAGAAAGGTTACTGAATCTGGGGTAGGGCATATTCCACAGGACCGTCATAAACATGGACTTGTTCTTGATTTTCCAATTGGGGAAAATATGGTCCTTCAGACGTATTACCAAAAACCATATTCAAAAGGTGGAATCCTGAATTATAAAGAAATTTACAAAAAAGCAAAAGGCTTAATTGATGAGTTTGATGTCCGTACTCCAAGTGAATTTACACCTGCACGGGCATTATCAGGTGGTAATCAGCAAAAGGCTATTATCGGACGTGAAGTCGATCGAAATCCAGACCTGCTTATTGCGGCACAGCCTACACGCGGTCTTGATGTCGGGGCGATAGAATTTATTCATAAGCGACTAATCGAACAGCGTGATAATGGAAAAGCGGTTCTATTACTATCATTTGAACTTGATGAAGTAATGAATGTAAGTGATCGCATTGCTGTAATCTATGAAGGACAAATCGTTGCGATTGTTGATCCGAAAGAAACGACAGAACAAGAATTAGGGTTATTAATGGCCGGTTCTAAACGGAAGGAAGCAGGTGAAAAAGCAGATGTCTAGTCGCATGAAAAATATTATCGTGCCGATTCTTGCCGTACTATTAGGGATAATTGTCGGTACGATTATCATGTTAATAACAGGATATGATGCTGGTGCAGCATTTATTGCTCTTTGGGATGGAGCATTTGGTGATATATATTATACTGGAGAAACAATTCGGCAGGTTACCCCATATATTCTTGCAGGACTTGCAGTTGGATTTGCCTTTAAAACAGGTCTTTTCAATATTGGAGTAGAGGGCCAATTAATTGTTGGGTGGCTGGCTGCAGTATGGGTTGGAGTGGCGTTTGAACTACCTAAAGTCATCCACCTTCCATTAGCTGTGTTAGCAGCTGCCGCAGCCGGAGCACTATGGGCATTTATACCTGGCCTTTTAAAAGCGAAGTTTCGTGTTCATGAAGTAATTGTAACGATTATGATGAACTATATTGCATTACATGTAGCAAACTATATTATCCGTACTGTACTTTCAGAAAAGAGTGACCGGACAGCGGATGTTTTCCCGTCAGCTTCTCTACGCTCCCCGTTTCTTGAAGGTCTAACAGACTATTCTCGACTGCATTGGGGAATTATTGTTGCACTTATATGTGTATTTATTATGTGGTTTATTTTAGAAAAAACTTCCAGAGGCTATGAGTTGAAAGCAGTTGGTTTTAATCAGCATGCATCGGAATATGCGGGTATGAGTGTAAAATCAAACATTATTTTATCAATGGTTATTTCTGGAGCATTTGCTGGTCTTGCTGGTGCGATGGAAGGTCTAGGTACATTTGGCTACGCATCTATAAGAGGCGGCTTTACAGGTGTCGGCTTTGATGGAATCGCCGTTGCATTACTTGGTGGAAATACACCAATTGGCATCATTTTAGCTGCGATTTTGTTCGGTTCTTTAAAAGTAGGAGCGCTGAACATGCCGCTTGAAGCAGGTGTACCAAATGAACTTGTTGATATTATTATTGCATTAATCGTTTTCTTTGTAGCTGCAAGTTATATGATCCGAATCTTTATTGATCGTATCGGCAAAAAGGGGGCGAAGTAAGTGAGCTTAATGGATATACTATCAATTGTTATCCCTTCAACTATGCTATGGGCTGCTCCGCTTATTTTTACCGCACTTGGCGGTACCTTTTCAGAGCGTTCAGGTGTTGTTAACATCGGTCTCGAAGGTTTAATGGTTATTGGCGCATTCACCGCAATTGTCTTTAACTTAACATTTGCTGATGTGTTTGGGGATATGACTCCTTGGGTGTCCCTAGTGGCAGCAATGGTTGTAGGCGGACTTTTCTCTGTTATTCATGCGGTTGCCTCTATTACATTTAGAGCAGACCAAACGGTTTCTGGGGTAGCTATTAACTTATTAGCAGTAGGTGTATCATTGTTTCTTGTGAAATTTATGTACGATAAAGGTCAAACAGATATCATTCAAAAAGGCTTCAGTAAAGTGGATATTCCAATCCTGAGTGATATACCGATTTTAGGAAAGATATTTTTCTCTAACACATACTATACATCTTACGTGGCAATAATAATTGCATTTATTGCATGGTATGTTATTTTCAAAACACCATTTGGTTTAAGACTTCGTTCTGTCGGTGAACATCCGATGGCTGCTGATACTATGGGGATCAATGTAACAAAAATTCGTTATATTGCTGTTATTCTATCTGGAGCACTTGGAGGAATTGGCGGTGGAATTTATGCACAATCGATTACATCTGATTTCAGCCATGCAACGATTAGTGGACAAGGGTTCATGGCACTAGCAGCAATGATCTTTGGTAAATGGCATCCGCTTGGTGCAATGGGCGCAGCGTTATTCTTTGGTTTTGCCCAAAGCTTAAGTATTATTGGTTCAAGCTTGCCGTTCCTTGAAAACATTCCAAATGTGTATTTATTAATTGCTCCATATGTACTGACGATCCTTGCGTTAACAGGCTTTATCGGCCGTGCTGACGCACCGAAAGCATCTGGGGTACCTTATATTAAGGGAAATCGATAAAGTAGTTGAAAGACCTTACTCTTAGATGAAGAGTGGGGTCTTTTTCTTTGGGTTATATAAAGTTTGTTTCCAGTATTGGTGGAGTGTATAGTTTAAGTAAAGATAATTGTAGCTGCATCAAGGTACAACCTCTGGTTGCTAATTTTAAAACCTTGTCCTATCTGTCTGTGGATGTTATATTATTTTATTTTAAAGAATTAAGTGATTTGTAGTTTTATAAAAATGATAGAATTTTTCCCAGTTATTCTAAATGAAAAAACCACCAATCATTAAAGAAAACTCTTTAATAATTGGTGGTTCTTTTTAATCGATATTATATTAATTGTTCTTCCTCTTTTTCTTTACTGCTTAGCTTAAAAAAGCCAATTATAATCCCCAGAATTACACCTATAAACGCAGGTAATAGCCAGCCTAATCCAACTTCATATAATGGAAGGATAGAAGAAAATAATTGATCAACTGGTTTTACTCCCAATCCAGCTGCATTTAATCCGTCAAATACACTTACGATAAATGTGAATAACATAGCCAATTGATACACTATCTTCTTACCCTTAAATGCATTATGGAAGAAGGTTAATATTAATAAAACGATTGCTAAAGGATAAATGGTTGTTAACACTGGTGTTGAAATCGAAATCAAATGACTTAATCCGAAGTTTGCAACAGCCGTACTAAAGATAGCAAAAATGATAACAAAACTACGATAAGAAACTTTAGGCAAAATTTTATTAAAATAGGAAGCACAAGAGCTGATCAGACCGACGCTAGTAGTCATACAAGCCGCAGTAATGAGAGCGCCAAGTATTACTCCACCAAATGATCCAAAGTAGAGATTGGCTACCCCAGCTAAAACTGAGCCACCATTATCTAAAATACCTAATTCCGAAACACTACTTGCTCCCATAAATGCCAAAGCACTATAAAAGAAAGCTAAAAGAACTGCAGCGATTAAACCAGCCTTCATCGTAGATACCATAATCACTTTACCTGATTCCACACCTTTAGAGCGAAGGGAATTGATAATAATAATTCCAAATACGAAAGCTGCTAAAACATCCATCGTTAAATATCCTTCTGAAAAACCGCTGAAGAATGAATTTTCTGTATATTTACCAATAGGTTTTTGAAGAGCGCCAAGTGGTTTAAAAATTGCCACAATAACTAAGAGAGACAAAAAGCTTATTTTAATTGGTGTTAAATATTTACCTAAGATATCAACAATTTTTGAAGAATTAAGTGAAAGTAATGTTGCAACTGCAAAGAAAAGGATTGAGAAAATAAATAACCCAATCGTATCCCAAGATTCTGGGATTAATGGACGAATACCAATTTCAAAGGATACCGTTCCTGCTCTTGGTATCGCAAATAAAGGTCCGATAGCTAAGTATAAAATAATAGAGAATATTAACCCGAACATGGGATGTACTCTAGTTGCTAACGATTGAATATCACTTTCCCTGGAGTAACCTAGAGAGATAACAGTTAATATTGGTAGTCCAATACCAGTAATAACAAATCCAGCCATAGCTACCCAGATATTTACTCCTGCTTCCTGGCCCATCATGATTGGGAATATTAAATTGCCTGCTCCAAAAAATAGTGCAAAAAGCATTAACCCTAAAACAATAATATAAGAAGTTGAAATCTTTTGATTCACAACCACTACCCCCTTCTACTAATTTCCCCTTGATATAATCAATTATTCTGAAAATTATTATTTAAAAATAACTTTTTAAAAATTCTGCCACCTTTCGAACCGTATTGATATATTGCTTTAATAAAATAACATATCAGGATAATGAACACAATATATTATTCCAATAAAATATTTAGTAATCTTTAAGTTCTATATGAGGTTTGATTTTAGATCCAATTATAAGTAAGACTACCTACTTGCAAACACCACTATGTATTTTGAATGAAAAAATTCATTACTGAGGAGGCTCACTGCCCACTCCGATTCGCTGCCTAACCTGGAGCAAATTTAATCACTATTAAATTTGATTAGCAGTTTGTAAACATACTGTTGATGGCAATAACTTGAAAATAAGAAATAGGGCAAGTTATAGTTAGAATATGATTTAATTTAAAGGTGTTTGCAGAAAATAATCTTGGATGAGATACATAAAAACGATTAGGAGGATATCAAATGAATATAATTTCAGAAACGGTTAAAGCAATGACTGGCTATAACATTCATATTGTAAAAACCGATAAGTATAAAACCAACACGATCGTTTGGAAAATGAAAGCGCCATTAAGAAAGGAAGAAGCAACCCTACGGGCACTTTTGCCGTATGTTTTGCAGAGCAGCAATAAAGAATTTCCGACAACGGGAACACTACGATCTTATTTAGATGAACTTTACGGAGCTAGTTTATACGTGGACTTGGCCAAAAAAGGTGAGTTCCACATTATTAGTTTTTCGTTGGAAATGGCCAATGAAAAGTTTTTATCAGACCCGACGCCCCTTTTGAAAAAGGCAATTGAGTTTTTAGCAGGTTTATTAATGAAACCAAATGCTGATGAAAGTGCTTTTCATAAGGAAACGGTAGCAAATGAAAAACGAACATTGAAACAAAGAATACAGTCCGTTTATGATGATAAAATGCGTTATTCCAATTACCGTCTAATACAAGAAATGTGCAAAGAGGAGCCATATTCCCTTCATGTTCATGGAGACATGGACGCAGTTGATTCTATCACACCTGAAATCTTATACGATTATTATCAAAACGCTTTGAAGCAGGATGAACTTGATTTATATATAATTGGCGATGTAAGTGAAGAAGAAGTATTTGGAGTGGTTAGCGAGCAATTACAATTTTCAGAACGCACCCCTAAAATTATTCATTCTTCAAATTATGTTTCGAAAAACAATGTTCATGAAGTTATCGAAGAGCAAGAGGTAAAACAAGGGAAATTAAATATTGGCTACCGGACAAATATCAAATATGGGGATGAAGATTATTACGCACTTCAGATTTTTAATGGGGTTTTTGGAGGATTTTCGCATTCCAAGTTATTTCTTAATGTAAGGGAAAAAGCCAGTCTTGCTTATTATGTAACGAGCAGGCTTGAAAGTCATAAGGGATTAATGATGGTTATGTCAGGGATAGATAATAAAAATTATGATCAGGCTATACAGATTATTAACGAGCAAATGGACGCAATGAAAAGAGGGGATTTTACAGAGGAGGAAATGGAGCAAACGAAAGCAGTTATTAAAAATCAGCTTCTTGAAACGATAGATACTTCAAGAGGGATGGTTGAAATCCTCTATCATAATGTTGTTTCCAAAAAAGATATCTCTCTTGATGAATGGATGGAGAAAATGGATCTTGTGACAAAAAAAGATATTATTGCCGTTGCAAATAAGATACATTTAGATACTGTTTACTTTTTAACAGGAAAGGGGGATACAAAATAATGGAAAAAATCATATTTGATCAACTGCAGGAAGAATTATATTATGAAAAGCTGAATAATGGACTTGATGTATATATCCTTCCGAAGCACGGTTTTAATAAAACTTATGCAACATTTACCACGAAGTATGGATCGATAGACAATCATTTTCTGCCACCAGGAAAAGAGGATTTTGTAAAGGTTCCCGACGGGATTGCCCACTTTTTAGAGCATAAGCTATTTGAAAAAGAAGATGGCGATGTATTCCAGCAATTTAGCAAGCAGGGAGCTTCGGCAAATGCATTCACCTCTTTTACAAGAACGGCATATTTATTTTCAAGTACATCTAATGTGGAAAAAAATCTTGAAACGTTAATTGATTTTGTTCAAGCGCCATATTTTACAGAGAAAACGGTCGAAAAGGAAAAAGGCATTATTGGGCAGGAAATTACAATGTATGATGACAATCCAGATTGGCGCTTGTATTTTGGACTAATCCAAAACATGTATAAAAACCACCCAGTAAAGATTGATATTGCTGGAACAATTGAATCCATTTCTCATATTACAAAAGATATGCTTTATGAATGTTATAAAACGTTTTACCATCCGAGTAATATGCTGTTATTTATAGTTGGGCCCGTCAATCAGGATCAAATGATGAAGATGGTAAGGGATAATCAAGATCGTAAGGATTACAAAGAGCTGCCAGAAATCAAACGGAAATTTGAAGAGGAGCCTGTGGCGGTTGCTGAGAAAAAACTGGTACTAGAGATGAATGTACAAACATCTAAATGTTTAGTAGGAATTAAAGCACCAAATGCCAATCAATCTGGAAAAGAAATGCTAAAGAAAGAATTAAGTTTAAATGTGATGCTCGACATTTTATTTGGAAAGAGTTCGGATCATTACAGTTCATTATATAATGAAGGATTAATTGATGAAACGTTTTCTTTTGATTACACGGAGGAGAAAGGTTTCGGATTTGCGATGGTTGGAGGAGACACAAGTGATCCAGATAGGCTTGCAGACACAATAAAAAGAATTCTGTTGGAAGCTAAGGGAACGATTTCTGATGAAAGTTTAGAGCGAACGAAAAAGAAGAAGATTGGTGCCTTTTTACGAGCGGTTAATTCACCAGAATATATTGCCAATCAATTTACTAGATATGCGTTTAATGACATGGATTTATTTGAAGTGGTGCCGACACTTGAAGGCATAACAATAGCAGATATAGAACGGGCTGCTGATGAGCTTATTTCTGAAGAACAATTTACTGTTTGTCTAGTTGTGCCAAAAAAATAAATAAGATGATAAGAATGAAGAAGCGCCGGTATTGTGGCGCTTTCTTCTGTTCGTGGAAATGGGTGTAGAAAAATGAAAAAGTTTGCATTAATAACAGGGGCAAGCGGGGGAATTGGGGGAGCAATGGCTATTAAATTAGCAGAGGAAGGATATTCCTTATATTTGCACTATAATGAAAATAAAAAGGCAATCGAACAGCTCTTAGCGCAATTACAGTTCTTTGATGGAGAATATATCCCGATACAAGCAGATCTCACAACAAATAAAGGCTATAAAAAAATAGTGGAAAACATTTTTTCACTTGATGCAATCATTCATAATAGTGGAACTAGTCATTATGGTCTTCTTTATGAGTTAGACGAGGAACAGGCGGATACATTGATAAATATTCATGTAAGAACACCACTTTTACTAACTAAGGATCTCTTACCTAAGCTTCTTTCTAAAGGAGGAGGGAATGTTGTTGTGATTTCCTCTATTTGGGGACAGACTGGTGCTGCATGTGAAGTAGCCTATTCCACTGTTAAAGGGGCGCAAATTGCGTTTGTAAAAGCGTTAAGCAAGGAAGTGGCATTTAACGGGATTCGAGTGAATGCGGTTGCTCCTGGGGCCGTACAGACAGCTATGCTTGATGGCTTTTCCTTTGAAGAGCTTGAGGAGTTAAAACACGAAATACCAATGGGAAGGCTTGCGTCCCCAGAAAATATTGCTGATGCGGTGTCTTTTCTTTTATCCTCACAAGCTTCATATATTACTGGTCAAGTACTTGCTGTAAACGGCGGCTGGCATACATAAAATGTTCAACGAACAGTCAATAAATAACATGCATATTTTATCTTTCCAACATCCAAAATAACAATGTACTATGGTGTACAACATTGTTAATGAAGGAGGATAATATCATGTCTGTACTTGATAATTGGCAGCAGTGGAAAGACTTTCTTGGTGATCGTCTCGATCAGGGACAGCAGCAGGGAATGAATAAAGACACGGTTAATAATCTTGCTTACCAGATTGGTGATTACTTAGCAAAACAAGTAGAGCCAAAAAATGAACAGGAAAAAATCCTCTCAGATCTTTGGTCCGTTGCGAGTAAGGAGGAGCAGGAAGCCATTGCAAGCATGATGGTAAAGCTTGTAGAGGATAATGGTACACAAAAATAAATCGTTTAAAAAAGAGAGGCAAGCTCCTCTCTTTTTTAATTTTTCGAAAAATGGGTAATGACATTTTTTGCATAGGTTTATCCTTTCATCTTTCAGTGAAATCATTTATGATATAGGAGGTAAGAAAAATCGTTTAGCAACGGTTAAAAGGAGGTTTTTATGAGTAAAACAGAATGGTATTTAGAATATGAAATAACAAAGAACCGTCCCGGGTTGCTTGGTGATATTTCTTCCCTTCTCGGAATGCTTTCGATTAATATTGTAACGATTAATGGTGTGGAACAGGGCCGAAGAGGCTTGTTAATTTTAGCGAAAAACTATGAACAAATTGTTCGGTTAGAGTCAATTTTACATACGATGGATACAATAAAACTAATTAAATTGCGTGTTCCGAAATTAAGGGACCGGCTAGCTGTCCGTCATGGGAGATACATACAACAAGATGCAGATGATAAGAAGACTTTTAGGTTTGTAAGGGACGAGCTTGGATTATTAGTTGACTTTATGGCAGAATTATTTAAGCAGGAAGGGCACAAGCTAATAGGAATACGGGGAATGCCGCGAGTAGGAAAAACAGAATCAATTGTTGCATCAAGTGTATGTGCAAATAAGCGATGGTTATTTGTTTCTTCAACTCTTTTGAAACAAACGATTCGCAATCAGCTCATTCATGATGAATATAATGAAAACAATCTATTCATTATCGATGGGATTGTCTCATCTAGAAGAGCAAATGAAAAGCATTGGCAGCTTGTCCGTGAAATAATGAGCCTCCCCGCAATAAAAGTGGTGGAGCATCCAGATATTTTTGTGGAAAACACTCAATATTCTATCGATGACTTCGATTATATTATTGAGCTTCGCCATGACCCAGAAGAAGAAATAAAATATGACATTGTAAATGAAAACAAGATGTTTTCTGATTCTGAATTTGGCGGATTTGATTTTTAAGTGAGTTGGAAGGTGTTGTAAATTGACAGAACTCGGGAATCGACTAAAAGAAGCTCGATTGGCTAAAAACATGAGTCTTGATGACCTGCAGGCAGTAACAAAGATTCAAAAGCGATATTTAATTGGAATTGAAGAAGGAAATTATAGTATGATGCCCGGAAAGTTTTATGTAAGGGCGTTTATTAAGCAATACGCAGAAGCAGTAGGAATGGAACCGGAAGAAATCTTTGAAGAGTTTAAAAGTGATATTCCTTCCACAATAAATGAAGATATTCCAGAAAAGCTTTCACGTGTTCAATCTAGGCAAAATGTTTCTCCAGGAAGATCCAAAGCTTTTGATATTCTTCCGAAAGTATTAATTGCTATTTTTGTTATTGGTGCATTGGCTGCCGCTTATGTATTTTTTCAAAAGGCCAATGGTGGAGAAAATACAAAGGAATCCGTTGATAACAGCGGAAAGGAACCCGTACGTATTGAGGAATCAGACGATTTTGCGAAGGATACTGATAAAGAAAAAGAGAAAGATTCTAGTGAAGATTCAGTAAAGCAAGAAGATCAGACGAATGAAGAAGAGACCGATGAGGAAGAGATTGAAGCTCCTAAGCAAGAGGTCACTGTTGCCCAGTCAAGTGGCAAAAAAACTGTATATGAATTGAAAAATACAGACCGGTTTGAATTGAAGGTAGTTTCTACTGGAGAAACATGGGTCAATATTTTAAATGGAAAAGGAACTTCCTTTTTTTCTGGTACGTTGAAAAAGGGCGAAAATGAAAGTCAGGTAATTGATTTTTCTAAGGAAATTGAGGCTGTTATTGTCATTGGTAAATCAACTGAAACTGAGATTTATGTAAATGATGAAAAAGTTGAGTATGCTATTCCTCCGACTCAATCGGTTACGCAGAATATAACCATTCGCTACTTACCGAACAACGAATAGTCATCGTCTGATGACTATTTTTCGCGTTATTACTATATTGGAGGTAAAATCATGAATTTGCCAAATAAAATTACTATTTCTCGAATTTTTTTAATCCCATTATTTTTAATTATTATGCTTGTCCCTTTTTCGTGGGGAGAGCTTTCAATCCTAGGAGCTACCCTTCCTGTTACACATTTAGTTGGTGCACTCATTTTTATTATCGCTTCAGCAACTGACTGGGTGGATGGGCATTTTGCAAGGAAATATAACCTGGTTACGAACTTAGGAAAGTTTCTTGACCCGCTTGCGGACAAGCTCCTCGTTTCTGCAGCATTAATTGTTTTAGTAGAGCTTGGCTACGCTCCCTCTTGGATTGTTATTATTATTATTAGCAGAGAATTTGCGGTAACAGGTTTACGGCTTATTCTTGCAGGTGGGGGAGAAGTTGTAGCAGCCAATCAATTAGGGAAAATCAAAACATGGACGCAAATTGTCGCTATTTCTGCTCTATTACTGCATAACATTATTTTTGAAATGATTTCGATTCCATTTGCTGATATTGCTCTTTGGGTAGCACTTGTCTTTACGATCTGGTCTGGCTGGGATTATTTTGCTAAGAATAAGGATGCCTTTGTCAATTCAAAATAATGAATTTCTTGTTTCATCCTATATAAACGAGGGGGCGTTTGCATGAATGCAGAAATAATCGCAGTTGGTTCTGAATTATTGCTTGGTCAAATTGTTAATACAAATGCGCGCTTTTTGTCCAGGCAGCTTGCCGATTTAGGGATTAATGTTTTTTATCATACATGTGTTGGTGATAACCCTGATCGCCTTAAAGCAGTGATTAAAATGGCAGAGGAGCGTTCGAATCTTCTTATATTCACTGGAGGATTAGGACCAACAAAAGATGACTTAACAAAGGAAACGATCGCAAAGCATGTAAATAAAAAACTGATTATGAATAATGAGGCTCTTCAGTCGATTGAACTTTATTTCGAGCGCACGAATCGACAGATGACGGAAAATAATAAGAAGCAGGCAATTGTTTTAGAGGATTCACATATTTTGCCGAATGATCATGGGATGGCTCCTGGAATGTTGCTTGATGGTGGAAACCATACCTATATGCTTCTACCCGGACCACCGAAAGAAATGGAACCAATGTTTTTGAAATATGGCTACCCAGCTCTTCGTTCCTTGCTACTAGAGGAAGATGTGATCCTTTCCCGTGTATTAAGATTTTTTGGGATTGGAGAAGCGATGCTCGAAACAGAAATTGAAGATTTAATTGATGCACAGACGAATCCGACGATAGCGCCACTTGCATCGGATGGGGAAGTAACTCTTCGTTTAACAGCCAAGCATGAGCAAATGGATACAGCTTTAAGACTTCTAGATGAGACTGAAAATAACATTCTCTCTCGAATCGGAGAATATTTCTATGGATATGATGAGACTTCCTTAATGCGTGAGTTAATTAAACATATTAAGGAAAAAAAGCTGACGATTGCTTGCGCTGAGAGTCTGACAGGAGGTATGTTCCAGCAGGAGTTTACAGCAATTCCTGGGGCAGGAGACCTTCTTAAAGGCGGTGTTGTTTGTTATACAAATGAAGTTAAAACAAATGTGCTAAACGTCCAGAAATCAACAATTGCTGAAAATGGTGTCGTAAGCGAGCAATGTGCACGTGAGTTAGCAAAAAACGTTGCCTCCCTTATGAACGCGGATATTGGCATTAGCTTTACAGGCGTTGCGGGTCCTGATGAATTAGAAGGCAAACCAGTTGGAACTGTATACATTGGTATTTCAATAAAGAATGAGCCTGTTCAAGTTGAAAAGCTAAATTTTGGCGGAACAAGAGAAGCCATCCGGGTAAGAAGTGTAAAGTATGGATGTCATTTTTTAATAAAGAGATTAAATGGAAGTCAGAATGACAAATAGTGCATTCTGATTTTTTAATAATAGTAAGTTTGCTCTTTTCTTAAAGGAAAATTCTTTAAAAATATCATTTCTCTCATTCTATTCTTTCATTTTATGAAAGAATAGGCATTGAAAAAAGAAGAATAGATGTTCGCTTTTTTTCTCGACAAACGATAAGAAAACAGTTATAGTAGAGTTAGGTTTTGAACGAGAGCAAAACTTAGATTTTTTGAATGTTGAAGAGGAGGAAGTATGAATGAGTGATCGTCAAGCAGCACTGGAGATGGCGTTAAAACAAATAGAAAAACAATTTGGTAAAGGTTCAATTATGAAGCTTGGAGAGCAAACAGACCGGAAAATTTCAACAATTCCAAGCGGATCACTTGCCCTCGATATAGCACTTGGGGTAGGCGGATATCCAAGAGGACGTATTATTGAAACATATGGACCAGAAAGCTCAGGTAAAACAACGGTTGCCCTTCATGCAATCGCAGAGGTACAAGCCGCTGGCGGACAGGCAGCATTTATCGATGCAGAACACGCACTCGATCCAGTTTATGCGCAAAAACTGGGAGTTAATATTGATGAATTATTGCTTTCACAGCCAGATACGGGAGAGCAAGCATTGGAGATTGCTGAAGCGCTTGTAAGAAGTGGTGCAGTTGATATCCTTGTCATTGACTCTGTTGCAGCACTCGTACCTAAGGCGGAAATTGAAGGAGAAATGGGAGACTCGCATGTCGGATTACAAGCACGTCTAATGTCTCAAGCCCTTCGTAAACTATCAGGCGCAATCAATAAATCAAAAACAATTGCTATTTTCATAAACCAAATCCGTGAAAAAGTTGGAGTTATGTTTGGAAATCCAGAGACAACTCCAGGAGGACGCGCGTTGAAGTTTTACTCAACAGTCCGTCTTGAAGTGCGCCGTGCTGAAGCAATAAAGCAAGGTCAAGATATTGTAGGTAACAAAACAAAAATTAAAGTTGTTAAAAATAAAGTTGCACCTCCATTCCGTGTAGCGGAGGTTGATATTATGTATGGAGAAGGTATTTCAAGAGAAGGCGAAATTATTGATATAGGCTCTGAACTGGACATTGTTCAAAAAAGTGGTTCATGGTATTCCTTCAATGATGAGCGTGTCGGTCAAGGTCGAGAAAATGCTAAGCTATTCTTGAAAGAAAACCCTGAAATCCGTAAGCAAATTCAAACACAAATCCGTGATCATTATGGACTCGATGGGGAACATGTTGTAAGCGGTGATGATGAACAAGAGGAATTACAGCTAATTGATTAATATAGTGGTGAAAAAAGCAAAGCTGCGTGCTTTGCTTTTTTTTTCTCTATGAGGATAAATAACATGTATGTCTATCAGAGTAAGCCTTGACAATGAAATACCACAGCTTTACAATTAAAAATGTATATTTTACATTTTATGATGATATGAAAAACGTTGAAAAGCCTTAGTGCTGTATGTTGTATTTCAATATACATGCCGACACTTTAAAGACGTAACACAAAAAGTTCATAGCAAGAGGAGGTGAAATGATGGAACTTTTAACAGCAATCATCATCTCCAGTTTGCTTGGCCTATTCGTTGGTGCGGTTGTTAGTTATTTTGTTTGTAAGTCCATTGCTCAGGCAAAAGTTGCAGGAGCTAAAGATGCTGCAGAGCAGATTTTAGAAGAATCAAAGCGAGAAGCGGATGCAATAAAGAAAGAAGCTCTGATTGAGGCGAAGGATGAAATTCATAAGCTTCGAACAGAGGCAGAGCGTGAGATTCGTGATCGTAGAAATGAATTGCAAAAACAAGAAAATCGTTTACTGCAAAAGGAAGAAAATCTTGATCGCAAAGATGAAACGTTAGATAAACGTGAAACACTTTTAGAGAAGAGGGACGATTCTCTTAACAAAAGACAACAGCATATTGAAGAGATGGAAAGCAAAGTGGACGAGATGGTACGTGCACAAAAAGCTGAGCTGGAACGCATCTCGGGCTTAACTCGTGAAGAGGCGAAGTCCATCATTTTGGAGCGAGTCGAGCAGGAAGTAGCTCATGATGTCGCGATAATGATAAAAGAGGGCGAAATTCGTGCGAAAGAGGAAGCAGATAAGAAGGCGAAGGATATCTTGTCACTAGCGATCCAACGCTGTGCTGCTGATCATGTGGCGGAAACAACAGTATCTGTGGTAAACCTTCCGAATGATGAGATGAAGGGACGAATTATTGGACGTGAGGGTCGAAATATTCGAACACTTGAAACCTTAACAGGTATTGATCTCATTATTGATGATACGCCAGAAGCAGTCATCTTATCTGGTTTTGATCCAATTCGCCGAGAAACCGCTCGTTTAGCTTTAGACAAACTTGTACAGGACGGACGCATTCATCCTGCACGGATTGAAGAAATGGTTGATAAAGCTCGCCGTGAAGTGGATGAGCATATCCGCGAAATTGGAGAACAGACGACTTTTGAAGTTGGTGTTCATGGCCTCCATCCAGATCTTATTAAAATCCTTGGCCGCCTTAAATTCCGGACAAGCTATGGTCAAAATGTACTTAAGCACTCAATGGAAGTCGCACAGCTGTCAGGTTTACTAGCAGCAGAACTTGGTCAAGATGAAGTATTAGCTCGTCGAGCAGGTTTACTGCACGATATAGGTAAGGCGATAGATCATGAGGTAGAAGGAAGCCATGTTGAAATTGGAGTAGAATTAGCTACGAAGTATAAAGAACATCCAATTGTGATTAACAGTATCGCTTCCCATCATGGAGACACTGAACCTACATCAATTATTGCTGTACTTGTTGCTGCAGCAGATGCGCTTTCAGCCGCACGGCCTGGAGCAAGAAGAGAGACTCTCGAAAATTACATTCGCCGTCTTGAGAAGCTTGAAGAGATTTCTGAATCTTATGATGGTGTTGAAAAGTCTTTTGCTATTCAAGCAGGGCGTGAAATTCGAATTTTAGTAAAACCTGAGCAAATCGACGATCTTGAAGCTCATCGACTAGCTAGAGATATCCGCAAAAAAATTGAAGAAGAGCTTGATTATCCAGGACATATTAAAGTAACGGTTATTCGTGAAACACGGGCCGTGGAATATGCGAAGTAAGGCGATGCTAATTGCATCGCTTTACTTTTTTTGTTGACTGGGGTGGGAAGATAGAGAATGTGATACAATAAATAGAAGAAATACATATAAAGAAAGGGCAGTACAATGAATATTTTGTTTGTAGGGGATGTTGTCGGTTCACAAGGTCGTGAGATGATTACAGAATATGTCCCGAAGCTTAAAGAGAAATACCGTCCTCAAATTACGATTATTAATGGCGAAAATGCGGCAGGCGGCAAAGGAATAACGGAAAAAATTTATCGTGGATTTTTAGAGGCTGGAGCACAAGCAGTGACTCTTGGGAACCATACATGGGATAATAGAGAAATCTTCGAATTTATCGATGAGGCAAAATATTTAGTAAGACCAGCAAACTTTCCAGCTGAGAATCCTGGAAAGGGAATTGTTTATCTTAAATTTAATACAGAGGAAATTGCAGTAATAAGTTTGCAAGGAAGAACGTTCATGCCTTCTATTGATTGTCCATTCAAAAAGGCGGATGAATTAATTCAAGAAGCAAAAAAGAGAACGTCGATAATCTTTGTAGACTTTCATGCTGAAGCAACGAGCGAGAAGCAAGCGATGGGCTGGTATTTAGATGGGAGAGTGTCTGCAGTTGTAGGCACACATACACATGTACAAACAGCTGATAATCGGATCTTACCACAAGGAACAGCCTATTTAACAGATGTAGGTATGACTGGACCATATGACGGGATCTTAGGCGTTGAAAGGGATGCAGTGTTAAAAAGGTTTTTAACAAACTTGCCTGTGCGATTTGAAGTTCCAAAAGAAGGACGTAAGCAGTTAAGTGCAGTGTTAATCGAAATTGACAAAGCCAGCGGAAAAGCAAAAAAAATTAATCGTATATTAATTAATGATGATCATCCGTTTTTTTCATAATAGCAAGACTGGATCCGATAGCAATTTAGGCAATCGGATTCAGTCTTTTTTTATATCCCAATATTGTGAATAACTATGGGTAAATTAGTTTCTCGTACTTTCGGACTTCGTTTAAGCAATGAATTAAGTCAATAACGCAGATTAACGGGCTGCAAGTTTCAACTTTCAGGAGTTATAGGAATAAACATTCTAAGTGGAGAATTTAACAGCTCGTAATAGCCCGATTGGTACAACTAACAATCAGTATGGGTTGAAGGATAACCCACACTGACCGAGTTTCACTTTATTTTGTCCAAGCCGGAATATGTGATTTAAGAACTGAATATAGTAGCAATGGAATGATTTATACTGACGTGTTCATTTCCGATAAGGCATTATCTAAAAACACGCCCTATTCTAAGTGAAAGAATATCACTGAAATGGGATTATAGCTGTCTTTAAGAAGAGGTTATGGGCACGCGGGAGGGGAAAACAAGGAGGAGCTAGGAATGGAAATATTAAAAGTTTCAGCAAAATCTAATCCTAATTCTGTAGCAGGTGCTCTTGCAGGTGTTCTGCGTGAAAGAGGCGGTGCCGAGATCCAAGCGATTGGTGCAGGTGCATTAAACCAGGCGGTAAAGGCAGTAGCAATTGCAAGAGGATTTGTAGCGCCTAGCGGAGTGGATTTGATTTGTATCCCTGCATTTACAGATATTAAAATTGATGGGGAAGAACGAACCGCAATAAAACTAATCGTTGAACCTAGGTAATTACGTAAGGCAGCAGGAGATGTTTCTCGGAAATGATCTATTCTTTTTTCAAAATAGAGAAATATATTGTAATCAACTATAGATGACCTGTTTGCCATAAAAGCAAGCGGGTTCTTTTTTTCATAATCAGGTCTTAACATAGATGAAAGGATCAAAATATAGATGAAAATATTTGATGCCCATTGTGACGTCCTTTACAAAATGTTTTTAGACTCAACTATTAATTTTAACGATTCTGAAAAACTTGAAGTCAATTTAAATGGGATGAAATCAGGGGGGGTAAAAGTGCAATGTTTTGCTATATTTATACCTGATTCTGTCCATCCCGATATGCGATTTAATGCAGCACTATATATGATTGAGCTCTTTTATGAAAAGATAATTAAGCCTTTCTCACAAATACGTGTGATTTCGAATCGGATAGATCTCGAAAATCTTGCAGCGGATGAAATAGGTGCTATATTAACTTTAGAAGGATGCGATGCCATTGGCTATGATTTAGTCAAATTAAAAACGCTACTCAGATTAGGTGTTACTTCAATTGGGCTAACATGGAATTATAGCAATTATGTTTCTGATGGGATCCTTGAAGAAAGAGGTGCAGGATTATCAACCTTTGGGAAAAAAGTAGTCAGCATTTTGAATACGACCCAAACATGGTGTGATGTTTCCCACCTCTCTGAACGTGGATTCTGGGATGTGATCGAATACAGTGACTATCCATTTGCTTCCCATTCGAATTGTTATTCGCTTTGTCCAAATCCCCGTAATTTAATGAATGATCAGATTGAAGCACTTATTGATCGTGACAGTGTAATAGGGATTACGTTTGTCCCTGAATTTTTAACAAGCAGAAAAACGGCAACAGTGACTGATGTATTAAGACATCTTGAATATGTCTGTTCACTTGGAGGAGAAGAGCATGTCGGCTTCGGATCAGATTTTGATGGAACCAATGGAAAGCTGCCAAAAGGCTTAATGAATGTGAAGGACTTTCACCAATTAATGAATGAGTTGGTAAAATATTATTCTAGTATACAAGTGGAGAATTTTATGTATAGAAACTTTATTAGAAGATATCCGAGAAAATGAAAATGAATAGATAGCTAATAGATTTATCATTACGAAAAAGTAGGAAGTTTAATCGATCATTTGGCAATCAAAATGGCATAAATCTATTATTGTTTAATTAGTTGTAAAATATTCATATTTTCGACAATAATTAGTATGAAAGGGTTGCTTTTTTTTAGACTTAGGTCTAGAATTGAAAGCGTTTAGTACCCATTCAAAATCCTTAATAAAAGGTTGTTCTTTATATCGTAAATAAGGTTTCTGAAAGAGTGCTACACTTTAATTATTATATTGTTTTTACATATTTTTCTAACGTATCTAAAGGGGTGTAAGTCATGATCAATCAACTTTCGTGGAAAGTTGGCGGGCAACAAGGGGAAGGTATTGAAAGTACTGGTGAAATTTTTGCCATTGCATTGAACCGATTAGGCTACTACTTGTATGGTTACCGCCATTTCTCATCTCGTATTAAAGGCGGTCATACGAACAATAAGATTCGTGTAAGCACAACACAAGTTCGTTCCATTTCAGACGATCTTGATATTTTGGTAGCATTCGACCAAGAAACAATCGATTTGAACTACAAAGAGCTCCATGAAAAAGGTGTTATTATTGCGGATGCAAAGTTCAACCCAATAAAGCCAGAAGATACTAAAGCATCGATGTTTGCGGTTCCATTTACGGAATTAGCGACGGAATTAGGTACATCCCTTATGAAAAACATGGTTGCTGTTGGTGCAACATGTGCAGTCTTAAATTTAGATATTAACGTTTTTAAGGAAGTTGTGCAAGAAATTTTTGGACGTAAGGGTCAGCAAGTAGTTGAAAAAAATATGGAAGCCATTAAGTCAGGCTTTGATAATATGCAAGAACATCTAGAAAATACGGCAGAATTAATGGAACTTGAGAAAGCAGACGGGAAGAAACGTATGTTTATGATTGGTAACGATGCGATTGCGCTTGGCGCATTGGCAGGCGGGTGCCGCTTCATGGCTGCTTATCCAATTACTCCTGCTTCCGATATTATGGAATATTTAATTAAAAAGCTTCCTCCAGTTGGCGGAGCAGTGATTCAGACTGAAGATGAAATTGCTGCAGTAACAATGACTATTGGAGCTAACTATGGTGGAGTACGTGCACTAACTGCATCATCAGGCCCTGGACTTTCATTAAAAATGGAAGCGATCGGCTTATCTGGTATTACGGAAACTCCGCTTGTCATTGTTGATACACAGCGTGGGGGGCCATCAACAGGTCTGCCAACAAAGCAGGAGCAATCCGATTTAATGGCTATGATTTATGGTACACATGGTGAGATTCCGAAGATTGTTATGGCACCAAGTACTGTTCAAGAAGCATTCTATGATACAGCAGAAGCATTTAATCTTGCTGAAGAATACCAATGTCCAGTCATTGTTTTATCTGACCTTCAATTATCTTTAGGTAAACAAACTGTAGAACCTCTTGAATATGATAAAGTAGAAATTCGCCGCGGAAAGTTAGTGACAGAAGAATTGCCTGAAATTGAAAATAAAGGTTACTTTAAACGTTATGAAGTAACAGAGGATGGCGTTTCTCCAAGAACGATACCTGGAATAAAAAATGGTATACACCATGTAACTGGTGTTGAACATGATGAACAGGGCAAGCCGTCCGAATCTGCAGCCAATCGAAATGCACAAATGGACAAGCGCTTCCGTAAAATTGAAAATATTAAATTCGATACTCCTGTTTATAAAAACGCTCCACATGAAGAAGCAGACATTTTGATTGTTGGCTTCAATTCAACTCGCGGAGCAATTGAAGAAGCAATGGGCCGTTTGGAAAAAGACGGATTAAAGGTGAATCATGCACATATCCGTTTAATTTATCCATTCCCATCTAATGAATTACTGCCCCTCGTAAATTCAGCGAAAAAGATCGTGGTTGTTGAAAATAATGCGACTGGGCAATTGGCAAATATGATTAAGATGAACGTCGGAAATGCTGAAAAAATTACAAAGATGTTAAAGTACGACGGAAATCCATTCTTGCCGCATGAAATTCATACAAGATGCAAGGAGTTGGTCTAAATGGCAACATTTAAAGATTTTCGTAATAGTGTAAAACCAAACTGGTGTCCCGGCTGTGGAGACTTCTCCGTTCAAGCTGCGATCCAGCGTGCTGCAGCAAATGTAGGACTAGAACCTGAAAACTTAGCTGTTATTTCTGGAATTGGATGTTCAGGCCGTATTTCAGGATATATTAATTCTTATGGATTACATGGTATCCACGGACGTTCACTCCCAATCGCAACGGGTGTGAAAATGGCTAACCGAGACTTAACGGTTATCGCTTCTGGCGGTGATGGCGATGGATATGCAATCGGTATGAGCCACACAATCCATGCGATTCGCCGAAATGTAAATATCACATATATTGTTATGGATAACCAAATCTATGGTTTAACAAAAGGACAAACATCACCAAGGTCAGCTACAGGCTTCAAAACGAAGTCAACACCTGAAGGTTCCATTGAACAAGCAATTGCTCCAATGGAAATGGCATTAACTGCTGGTGCGACATTTGTTGCCCAAAGCTTCTCTACTGACCTTAAGGATCTGACGGCATTAATCGAAGCTGGTATTAAACATGAAGGCTTCTCTTTAATTAACGTGTTTAGCCCTTGTGTTACTTATAATAAAGTGAACACTTATGACTGGTTTAAAGAGAATTTAACAAAATTAAGTGATGTTGAAGGCTATGATTCTTCTAATAAATCAATGGCTATGCAAACTTTAATGAAGCATAATGGCTTAGTAACTGGACTTATTTATCAAGATACAGAGCGTAAATCTTATCAAGAGCTGCTAAATGGCTATTCAGAAGCTCCGTTAGTTGACGCGGACTTAACTCTAGATCAAGCACATTTTGATAAACTTGTTGACGAATTTATGTAAGAAAATGAAGATAGCCCAGGGTAAATTCCTGGGTTATTTTTTATGAACGCTTTCTAAGATTGTTCTTTAATAACTTTTATTATATGTGATAATCGTCACGTTCAAATTAGATGAATTCGTATAATATTATTATTTGTGAATAGGTACATACCATTTGTTTGAATTGAATTTACAGCAGCGAGTGATCAATAGTCCCATAGGAGGATTTCTATTGTTTTCAATGCATAAAGGCTTTATACTATAATAATGTGTGTAGTTAATCTTAATTACGATAATATTTTTTATTATAAAAGCTTAGGTATTCCAATAGATTTTCTCGCAGGTACAAAAGAGAGAAAGGGGACAAAAAAATGAATGAAAAACAACGACTAGAAGGTCAACAAGTGCAAACAGCTAATCCATCGGACAAAAAATCCGAAAAGGATTATAGCAAATATTTTGAAGCGGTGTATACTCCTCCATCCTTAAAGGAAGCGAAGAAGCGCGGAAAAGAAGAAGTAGCCTATCATAAGGATTTTGATATTCCACAAGAATTTCATGGGATGGGAAATGGACGAAAGTTCTATATCCGTACGTATGGCTGTCAAATGAACGAGCATGATACGGAAGTTATGGCGGGGATTTTCCTAGGACTAGGCTATGAACCGACCGATACTGTAGAGGATGCAAATGTAATATTATTAAATACATGTGCAATCCGTGAAAATGCAGAGAATAAAGTCTTTGGTGAGCTTGGTCACTTAAAGCACTTGAAAAAAGAAAAACCAGACTTGCTTCTAGGTGTATGTGGATGTATGTCCCAGGAAGAGTCAGTAGTTAACAAAATTTTAAAAACGTATAATCAAGTAGATATTATCTTTGGAACACATAATATTCATCGCCTGCCAAACATATTGCATGAAGCATATATGTCAAAGGAAATGGTTGTAGAAGTATGGTCTAAAGAAGGAGATGTTATTGAAAACCTTCCGAAGGTTCGTCAAGGAAATATTAAAGCATGGGTTAATATTATGTATGGCTGTGATAAGTTCTGTACGTATTGTATTGTTCCTTATACACGTGGAAAAGAGCGCAGTCGCCGTCCCGAAGATATCATTCAAGAGGTTAGACAATTAGCTGCACAAGGATATCAAGAGATAACCCTTCTTGGACAAAATGTGAATGCATACGGGAAAGACTTTGAAGATATTCAATATGGTCTAGGGGATCTAATGGATGAAATTCGTAAAATTGATATTCCACGTATCCGTTTTACAACCAGTCATCCTCGCGATTTTGATGATCAATTAATTGAAGTATTGGCAAAAGGCGGAAATCTCGTTGAACATATTCATCTGCCAGTTCAATCTGGATCAAATGAAGTTCTTAAAATCATGGCACGTAAATATACGAGAGAACATTATTTAGAGCTTATTCGTAAAATCAAAGCCGCTGTTCCAGGGGCAACATTTACGACTGATATTATTGTTGGCTATCCAAATGAAACGGATGAGCAGTTTGAAGAAACACTTTCACTCTATCGTGAAGTTGGCTATGAAGCTGCTTATACGTTCATCTATTCCCCACGGGAAGGAACACCTGCTGCAAAAATGCAGGATAATGTTCCGATGGAAGTGAAAAAAGAGCGTCTACAGCGTTTAAATGCACTTGTAAATGAGCTTTCTGCTGAAGCGATGAAAAAATATCAAGACCAGATCGTCGAAGTTCTAGTCGAAGGTGAAAGCAAGAATAATCCGGATGTACTCGCAGGATATACAAGAAAAAATAAACTAGTCAACTTTATTGGACCAAAATCAGCTATTGGTAAAATGGTTAAGGTAAAAGTTACTGATGCGAAAACATGGTCCTTAAACGGAGAAATGATAGAAGAACTTAATGCGGTAGAGGTGGAGTAAAATGGCGAAGTATACTAAAGATGACATTATTGCCCGAGCAAGAGAGCTTGCACGAATGATTGCAGAAACTGAAGAAGTAGATTTTTTCAAGCGTGCGGAAGCACAAATCAACGAAAATGAAAAAGTACGTGCGACGATTTCGAATATTAAAGGGTTGCAAAAACAAGCGGTAAACCTACAGCACTTTGGTAAGAAAGAAGCATTGAAAAAAACAGAAGATAAGCTAGAAGCCCTTCAAAATGAATTAGATGAAATTCCAGTTGTTCAGGAATTTAAGCAATCTCAAATTGAAGTGAATGAATTGCTGCAAATGGTTGCTAACACTATTTCCAACACCGTGACCGACGAAGTGATCCTTTCAACAGGTGGAGACTTGTTAAGCGGTGAAACAGGCTCACAAATAAAAAATAGCGATTGCTCACATCATCAATAGAAATGCGGAAGCGCCTTGCTCATTGCCGTACGGACTGGAAGAGCCCTGACTGAGATAAAGGAAACACGATAAGCCAGTAGGCGAATCAATGTTGACTTATCGTAGGGAGGGGATCTGAAGTACGATAGGCGATAGGCGCTGTAGCACAACAGAATTAGAAATGCGGAAGTGCCTTGCTCATCGCCGTACGGACTGGAAGAGCCCTGACTGAGATAAAGGAAACACGATAAGCCAGTAGGCGAATCAATGTTGACTTATCGTAGGGAGGGGATCTGAAGTACGATAGGCGATAGGCGCTGTAGCAAGACAGAATTAGAAATGCGGAAGTGCCTTGCTCATCGCCGTACGGACTGGAAGAGCCCTGACTGAGATAAAGGAAACACGATAAGCCAGTAGGCGAATCAATGTTGACTTATCGTAGGGAGGGGATCTGAAGTACGATAGGCGTTAGGCGCTGTAGCAAGACAGAATTAGAAGTGTGAAACCGCCTTTCTAGCCGGAAAACCCCCTGACATTATGTCAGGGGGTTTCTCTATATAAAAAAGGAGGTATAATCGGCCTGGTTTGGGTTGTGGAGGCTAATTATTTCTAAGCAGTTCAACTGCCCTTAAAAACTCTTTCCGGTACTCTTGCTGTTCTTGTAACGCAGCATTAAGAGTTGAAAGTAGAGACTCATTTAAAATTCTCGTACCATTTTGATTTGAATCATTGCCCAAATAGTTGAGAAGGAAGGTATATACGAGAAGCAAGGTTGAGTAATTATCAACGTAAGTTAAATTGATGGCACGGCCACCCATACCGCCTGCAGCATGGTTATTAATAGAGGGGATACCAGCTTCCGCAGCCATTTCAAGCAGTTCTTCAGGAACCCCAAGTTGTTTGAGCACTTCAGGATCTAATTGTAACTTCTCTTTCTTTTTACTTCTATCAATCATTTTCCATACCTCCCTTCTCCTGGACAATCTGTGGTTCTATTTTACTTAGTTTGGGTAGAGGCTAAACTAGTCGCCTCTGCATTTCTATTAGTCTTGCTGCAGCTTCTAGCCACTCTAGGTCATAAGCCAATCTTCAAGAAAGGCATAGAACACCATATAGCATGATTTGTCTTGTGCTTGGCAGTGCGAACAAGGTGCCTTGGCTTTTCTATGAGTGGTTGCTTTCTACTTGATTTGCGTTGTTCACTGAAATTGCTTGTGAATCACCGCCATTTGCTACGTTGAATTGAGCAGATAGGATTGGAATATTGATTAGTGATGCATTAACTGCAAAACCACCAAGTGAAACTGGTATTTGTACAGGGATGTTTACCTGTGGGCTATTTCCTTGTGCTGCGAAAGTAAAGGCCTTGAAGGCATCTCCGTTGCTGCTGACGCCGTTCACTGCTTCAGGACGATTCTGAACAGGGCTAGTATGATTTTCTTCATAGCATCTATTTGACAACATATTTCTCACCTCCTCCAAAACATTATTTTTTCCTTATTTTTCTTCAGTAGAATTACTACTTGTAAGATCAGTAAGATCTAAGTCAAGTAACGATACACCATTTAGTGAAAGTTTTATTTTCTTATTATCATCAGATGTTTCAAATACTGGCAGCAATTTGCTTAGAGCAGGGATCATATTCTGAACTCCGTTTGAATCTAAAGGATTTTGGTTGAAAATCCCGTTTAAGTTTTTTAGCGGGTTAGCCGCGTTGAATAAGTTTCCGCTCATTGGATTTGCTGATAAGTTACTAAGTTTATTAGAAACAAGTCCGTTTAGTGTCTCCCCTAAATTTTTCGAAATTTTATCCGCAAATTCTCTGGCATTTTCTCCATTTATTTCTTTGCCATTAAAATTTATTTTGAAGTTGGAATTATCTAAGTTGGTCATCCTGATCACCTCCTTCTCGTTAATGTATTATATTGGTGAAAAAGCCAAGCTGTATCCGCGTTTTAATTAGGACAAACATATAATTTTTTGAAATGTTAGCAGGGAGAAACTGACGAAGGTATAAAATATGTTAGACAGCCTTGAGGGCAAAATTTTAAGAAATGGACAATTTTATAGTAATTTACTCCAAGAAATTACCTTAAGATATGTGTTCACTAATTTAGTAATATGGCACATTCGCCCTGAAAAAGCATACTATGGATTATGCCAATACATTTACCTAACATTCATCAAGAAATATCGCACACTAGTCTAATATCCCGCATAGGATGAATTGAAAATGAATGAGGAGGTTCGCTCGCAATGGGAGAATACAGAGAGATAATAACAAAGGCGGTCGTTGCAAAGGGACGAAAGTTTACCCAGTCCAATCATACGATATGCCCTAAACACCATCCGTCAAGCATCCTTGGCTGCTGGATTATAAACCATACGTACGAGGCGAAAAAGGTCGGAAAAACAGTCGAGGTTCGCGGCTACTATGACATTAACGTTTGGTATTCCTTTGATAATAATACGAAAACAGAGGTTGTTACTGAACGTGTTGATTATAAAGATGTCATTAAATTAAAATACCGTGATCCTGATTGCCTTGATGACCACGAAGTAGTAGCACGCGTATTGCAGCAGCCTAACTGCTGTGAATGTGTGATTTCACCAAATGGAAATAAAATTATCGTTCACGTAGAAAGAGAATTTCTCGTTGAAGTGATTGGTGAAACGAAAGTATGTGTAGCTGTTCATCATGATCAATGTGATTGTGATGACGAGGAATGGGGCTTTGATGAAGTTGAAGATGAGGCATTTGAAGATTTAAACCCCGACTTTTTAGTTGGAGATGAAGAAGAGTAATAACTAGGAGGTGTTGCTTCCTAGTTTTTTCTTTTTTGTATTTAATTTTCTGTAAATTTAAATTATAATAGATGGAAAATTCAATAATGGAGGTCATTATCATGGAGAATTATTTTCTATTTATATTCATGGCATTTATGCTGATTATACTGCCTGGGCCAGACACTGCCATTATCACAAAGAATACTATCTCTAAACGTAAAGCTGCAGGGCTACAAACAACAGCGGGTACACTGATAGCATTGCTCATTCATACAATGGCAGCTGTGTTTGGATTATCCGCTCTTATTGTTAAATCAGCTTTTCTCTTTTCTATTCTTAAATATGCAGGTGCCGTATACCTTATTTATCTTGGCTGCAAATCCATCCTTTTTATTATAAAAAAACAGCCGCAAGCTCCTTCAGATCCAGAACAAGTCAATAAATTTGCAAAAGAATCAAACTTCAGGCAAGGATTTTTAACGAATTTACTAAATCCAAAAGTAGCAGTTTTCTTCCTCACCTTTTTGCCTCAATTTGCAGGAAAAGGAGATCATGCATTTTTTGAATTTTTAGCACTAGGATTGACTTACACCTTATTAACATTGATCTGGTTTTTCTTCTATATATACTTAATTCATTTTGTAAGTGATTTTATGAAGAAGCCTACTACGATGAAGGCTGTAGAAGGGCTAACAGGAGCTGTATTAATTCTATTTGGGTTAAAATTAGCTTTGGAAAAAAACTAGTATATAGTTAAAAAGTCCTCATTTGAAATCTATGTATCCCATTATCTTCCTTCACATGCTAAAATATTTAAGTGAAAGAAGTCAAGGGGGTAGGTTTATGTTCAAGAAAGTTGCATCAGACGTATTAGGGTTAAGTGATGTTGGAAGTGTAATTAAGCCTGTTGATTATGACAAAGTAGATGCAGATGATTACGTTCTTCACGAGGACAATGAAAAGATTTACTTCTTAATTAAATCGAAATCTGATGAATACTGCTTTACAAATAAAGCGTTAATTCATTTAGATGGCACGAGCGCAATGAGTAAAAAACGGACTTTAAAACGCTACACATACAAAGAATACACGATTTCAGATGTGATGCTTGAGACTGCAGGCACGGTCGATTTGGATGTAGAGATTAAATTTGTGATCGGTTCTGTCCATTTTTCTATTGATGTTCATAAGAAACATATTGAAGAATTGAAAGATTTATATAAAGCACTCATTCGTATATCGGAAATTTGCCATGATAATGAAGTATCCATGTCTTACGCAGAGAAGAGCTTGGAATTAACTTCAAATACATTCAGCCGTTCAGCAGTTCCTCAGGATAATAATTTCGTAGATAACTTCAGAGTATTAAACGAAACAGCATTTAATTGGCTTATGAATAGCAGAAAGAAATACAATGTAAAAGATTTCGGGTTTGTATTTGAAAAGTATATTAATAATTGATTTGAACAAAGCAGCGGTCTATTTTTTAAGATCCTGCTTTTCTTTGTTTTGAGAAACAAAATTAAATAATACTTATGCTATAATAGGATTATAAAAAAAGTTACATTTGAACATTTGGAGGACACTATGGCAGCTTATACGCCTATGATACAGCAATACTTGAGAGTAAAGGCAGATTACGAGGATGCCTTTTTATTTTTTCGTCTTGGAGATTTTTACGAGATGTTTTTCGATGATGCCATTAAAGCATCACAAGAGCTAGAAATTACATTAACGAGCAGAGAAGGCGGCTCAGAAGACCGAATTCCGATGTGCGGAGTTCCGTATCACTCTGCACCACAATACATTGAACAATTAGTTGATCGTGGATATAAAGTAGCCATTTGTGAACAAACGGAGGATCCGAAACAGGCAAAGGGTGTCGTAAAAAGGGAAGTCGTTCAGTTAATAACGCCGGGAACAATGATGGAAGGCAAGGGCCTTCATGAGAAGGAAAATAATTTTATTGCGACAATCAGTTATTTTGCTGATAACACCTTTGGATTTGCTTACAATGACCTCTCGACTGGAGAAACGAAGGTCACCATGCTTAGCTCAGGTTTTGATGAAGTATTGAATGAACTATCCATTTCAGGTGCGAAAGAACTAATTATTGCCCGGGATTTCAATGGAGATTGGCAGCGGAAAATGAAAGAAAGGTCTATTCTAACCATCTCGTTCGAAGAAGATTGCACGGGTAAAGATAGCTATCAGCCTTTACTTGAGGAGATTAGTCAGGACAAGCTTCATCAAACAACAGCTAGACTATTTAACTATTTATACCGTACACAAAAAAGAAGTTTAGATCACTTACAGAAGGTTTCTACCTATCAAACAAATCAATACATGAAAATTGATTATTTTTCCAAGAGGAACTTGGAGTTAACAGAAACAATTCGTTCTAAAGGGAAAAAGGGATCTTTGCTATGGCTGCTTGATGAAACAAAAACGGCCATGGGTGGTCGGCTTTTAAAGCAATGGGTTGACCGTCCTCTTGTGAATGAGCAGGAAATCATTCGCAGACAAACACTTGTTGAAACCTTAATAGCAGCCTTTTTTGAACGTGAAGAATTAAGAGAGAAGCTGAAAGAAGTCTATGATCTTGAACGCCTTGCTGGCAGAGTAGCATTCGGCAATGTAAATGCGCGTGATTTAGTTCAATTAAGACGTTCATTGCTCCAGATTCCTAATTTGAAAGAAGTACTCAGAAAGCTTTCTAATCATGAAGCGGAAATGCTTGCAGAACGGCTAGATGCCTGTGAAGAGGTTGTCGATCTCCTGGAACGTGCAATTGTAGAAAATCCGCCACTGTCGATTAAAGACGGGAACATGATCAAGGATGGATACCATGAGCAATTGGACCAATATCGTGATGCTACAAGAAATGGGAAAACTTGGATCGCTCAGCTTGAAAAACAGGAGCGGGAAAAAACAGGCATCAAATCTTTGAAGGTCGGTTATAATCGTGTGTTTGGTTATTATATTGAAGTCACGAGAGCAAATTTGCACCTTTTAAAGGAAGGGCAATATGAGCGGAAGCAAACATTAACTAATGCGGAACGTTTTATAACCCCTGATTTAAAAGAAAAAGAAGCACTTATTTTGCAAGCGGAAGAAAAAAGTGTGGAGTTGGAATACCAATTATTTACCTCAGTCCGTGAGCATGTGAAGGAATTTATCCCAAGATTGCAAGCTCTGGCAAAATCAATAAGTGAACTCGATGTCCTGCAATGCTTTGCAACAGTAAGTGAAGAGAGACATTATGTGAAGCC
Organism: Cytobacillus solani; assembly: GCF_001420595.1. Taxonomy (GTDB): domain Bacteria; phylum Bacillota; class Bacilli; order Bacillales; family Cytobacillaceae; genus Cytobacillus; species Cytobacillus solani. The sequence continues at coordinate 1,996,128 of NZ_LJIX01000006.1, forward strand.
TTCATTCACTAAGGAAAGAAAAATTGTAATTAAGGATGGCAGACACGCAGTTGTTGAGAAGGTTATGAACGCGCAAGAGTATGTGCCTAATGATTGTTATATGGATGCAGATCGTGAAATGCTGCTTATAACGGGACCGAATATGTCTGGTAAAAGTACGTATATGAGACAAATTGCTTTAACTGCTATTTTAGGACAAATTGGCTGCTTCGTCCCTGCATCAGAAGCCATACTGCCTATATTTGATCAAGTATTTACAAGAATTGGCGCAGCAGATGATCTCATCTCCGGTCAAAGTACATTTATGGTAGAGATGCTCGAAGCGCGTAATGCGATTGTTAATGCTACTCAGGATAGCCTTATTCTTTTTGATGAAATAGGCCGTGGAACATCAACCTATGATGGCATGGCGTTAGCACAAGCAATTATCGAATATATTCATAATCGTCTAGGTGCAAAAACTTTATTTTCTACTCATTATCACGAATTGACTGTCTTAGAGGAAGAACTTCCAATGGTCAAAAATGTACATGTCAGTGCAATCGAGCAAAATGGAAAAGTTGTTTTTCTTCATAAAATAAAAGAAGGAGCAGCAGACAGAAGCTATGGAATTCACGTAGCACAGCTTGCTGAGCTTCCTGAAGAGCTGATTACAAGGGCGAATGAAATTTTAGCTAAACTTGAACAGACAGATGAACAGATAAAGCAGCCTTCCACTGTGAAGAATCAGAATAAAATAGCAGAAAAAAATGAGGCCCAGCTTTCCTTCTTTGATGAACCAACTGAAAAGAAAACTGCTGTATTAAGTACGAAAGAAAAACGGATTATTGAAAAAGTCAAAGATATTGATATTTTAGATATGACACCAATGGAAGCACTAAATACGCTATATGAATTACACAAAAAATTAAAAGGGTAAACCTGTTTGAATATGGAGGTGTAGGCAATGTCCAAAATTATTCAGCTAGATGATGCACTCTCAAATAAAATCGCTGCTGGGGAAGTAGTCGAAAGGCCAGCCTCCGTCGTAAAAGAACTAGTGGAAAATTCAATTGATGCCGGCAGCACAATCATTGAAATTGAGACGGAAGAAGCGGGATTAGCAAAAATTCGCATCATTGACAATGGAGATGGAATTGAGGAAGACGATGTAATGACAGCATTCCAACGCCATGCAACTAGTAAAATTAAAGATGAAACAGACCTTTTTCGAATTCGAACGTTAGGGTTCCGTGGTGAAGCCTTGCCAAGTATCGCTTCTGTTTCAAGAATTGAAATGAAAACATCGACAGGTGAGATAGGGACGCGTTTACAGGTTGAGGGTGGAAAAGTGGAAGCTGTTGAAAAAGCTCCTGGACGAAAAGGAACAGATTTAACTGTGTCCGATTTATTCTTCAATACACCAGCACGGCTTAAATATATGAAGACGATTCATACAGAACTTGGAAATATTACCGATGTGGTCAATCGGTTGGCTCTTGCTCATCCGGAAGTTTCCTTTCGCCTCATCCATAATGAACGGAAACTTCTGCATACGAACGGGAACGGGGATGTAAGGCAAGTATTAGCAGCTATATACGGAATGAATATCGTAAAAAAAATGGTGCCGGTCGAAGCCACTTCCCTCGATTTTCATATTAGCGGGTATGCGGCGTTACCTGAAATTACTAGAGCTTCACGGAATTATATTTCCACAATGATCAATGGACGCTTTATCAAAAATTATCCGCTCGCTAAGGCGATTCAAGAGGGGTATCATACATTGCTGCCAATTGGGCGCTACCCAATTGTCCTTTTGAATATTGAGATGGACCCGCTTCTTGTAGATGTGAATGTCCATCCATCTAAAATGGAAGTGCGCCTGAGTAAAGAACAGGAATTAAATGAACTTGTGACGGGTGCAATTAAGAATGCATTTAAGGCACAAGAATTAATTCCCACAGGTTTTACAGAACCTAAAGCGGTTAAGCCGAGAGAGGAACAAATCTTTTTAGAACTGGATCATGTTCCAGTCATTAAACCTATTCGAGAAATGAATATTGACGATTCAAGACCTTCTTATATTCGTGAAAATATGATACAAAATGAGTCGAAGAAAGATATTCTTTCCATCTATTCCAATGAAATGAATGAAGAAAGAGAAATTGCTGCCCATTCGTATGAGTCTGATATGGAAGAAAAATCTTTTGAGGTAAGCAAAGAATCTCATTTTAAACAATTCATTCAGCATCAAGCTTCAAGAGTTCCGCCTCTATACCCAATTGGGCAAATGCATGGGACATATATATTTGCCCAGAATGAGAAGGGACTGTATATCATCGATCAGCATGCGGCCCAAGAACGAATCAAATACGAATATTTTAAAGAAAAGGTTGGCCAGGTGGAAAGTGAGCTCCAAGAAATGCTAATTCCACTAACTTTTGAATACTCAACCGATGACTATATAAAAATTGGTGAGTATAAAGCGGAACTAGAAAAAGTAGGCGTATTCCTCGAGCCATTTGGACACAATAGCTTTATTATTCGTTCCCATCCGCAATGGCTTCCAAAAGGGGAAGAGAAAGAAATCATAGAAGACATGATCGAGCAGCTCCTTTCTATGAAAAGAGTAGATATCAAAAAGCTAAGGGAAGAAGCTGCCATCATGATGAGCTGTAAAGCTTCAATTAAGGCAAATCATCATTTAAGAACTGATGAAATCCAAGCCTTGCTTGATGAACTTAGACACACAACAGACCCATTTACATGCCCGCACGGACGGCCTATCATCATACAGTATTCGATTTATGAGATGGAGAAGATGTTTAAGCGGGTGATGTAGGTTAAAGCAATGGAAAACCCTTGATAAAATAAGGTTTTCTGTTGCTTTTTTTATGAATTCTTCTTAACGACCTATTTGTAATCCTCTATATAGCTATTGACTAAACCAATTATTTAGGCTAAGATATTTTCAATTAATTCGGAATATACGGCTATGAAGAGAAGAGTAATTTTGATTAATTATTTGCAGAGAGCTCCGGTAGGTGGAAAGGAGTAATAATGATCTTAATGAAAAAAGGCTTGGAGCTTTGCACGGATCTAAGAGCGTTCTTAGTGATACTGCGACGGGATCTCCCGTTAAAGAGATAGGGTATAATCAATTATTAAAAAATTGCCGTACCCGAAGAGGTTGATATGGTGATATATCAATAAACTGAGGTGGTACCACGGAGCTATAAACTCTCGTCCTCAAGATGAATAATCTTGGGGGTGGGAGTTTTTTTGTTGTTTTGAAGTATAAAATCGAATGTAAAGACCTACTAAACAAGCTAAAAGACTGGAGTGAAAAGAATGAGTAGTGAACAAACATCTTTTAGAATAGAGAATTTATTGACCTTAAAATCACAGGGGATTCAAGTATATCCTGAAAAGTTTTCTACAAATTGTGAACTTTATGAAGCCACTCAACTTGAAGACGGAACTTCTGGAGTCCGAGTTGCCGGAAGAATAATGAGTATTAGATACTTTAGCAAATTAAGTTTTATTACTATTTCAAATATACAAGGATGCTTACAACTTCTTTTGAAAAAGGATGAGATTGGCGATGAACCTTTTAATCAATTTCATAATTTATTGGATATAGGAGATTTTATCGGTGTAGATGGACGTATGTATACGACTAAAACGAATGAGAAAACACTTCGTATTGAAAGCTATGTGTTTCTTGGGAAGGCGTTGCGTCCGCTTCCAGAAAAATGGCACGGTTTAAGCAATGTTGAACTACGATATAGACAGCGTTATTTAGATTTAATGATGACAAGAGAGACACAAAATCGTTTACTAGCCAGATCCAAAATGGTTCGTGCCATTCGCAGATTCTTTGAGGACAACGAATTCTTAGAAGTAGAAACACCAGTTTTACAGCATTCTTCATCAGGGGCTTTAGCTAAACCTTTAAGGACATATCATTACTCTTTAGAACAGAATTAAATTTACGGATTGCACCTGAAACCTATTTAAAAAGGTTAATTGTAGGTGGTTTTACCAAAGTATTTGAATTTGCAAAGTGTTTTAGGAACGAGGGGATAAGTCCTCAACATCTTCAAGAATTTTACAATGGTTGAAGGATATGCGGCATACTGGAATTATGAGGATACAATGAAATTAATGCGTGATATGGTTCTGTTTGTTCTGGCTCAAACCTTTAATACAACTACCATTACCATTCAAGGCCAAACGATAGACTTTTCGATAGAATGGGACATTGTCACTTTCAAAGATTTAATCTTAAAAGACACAGGGGTTGATATAGACCTTTTTCCTGATGTGAAAAATTTATATCAAGAAACGTTGAGGAAAAATATTAACTTAGGACAATTAGATATTGAATCTCTAGGAAGAGGTAATTATATTGATCATCTATACAAGAAAATGTGTCGACCAAAATTAGTTAAACCTACATTTTTAATTAAACACCCTATTGATTTATCCCCATTAGCTAGAGCCAATGATCTAAACCCTGCTTTATCAGACCGGTTCCAATTAGTTGTGAATGGTGCAGAAATTATTAATGCATATTCAGAGTTGGTTGACCCACTCGAACAAAGAAGACGGCTGGAGGCTCAAGCCCATCTTAAAAGTAATGGAGATTTAGAAGCTATGGAAATGGATGAAGATTATCTAACAGCAATGGAATATGGGATGCCCCCTATTTCTGGTTGGGGATTTGGAATTGAACGCCTTTTAATGGTACTTACGGATAGTGATACAATTAAAGATTGTGTTTTATTTCCATTAACTAAAAAAATATAGCTTTCCCTCAATATAAGATTCGATATTTAGACAAAGTTGAGAGTATAAAGACAGTTACAAAGTAAATATAGAACAAAAAGTTATAAGGAAATTGTTTTTTCTTTAATTAAAGGGTAGCGTTGATTTACGATTTGGAAAAGTTAAGTCCCATTCCTTATGCTGCTCGGCATAATGTTTCTACTTCATCTGGTGTTAAATAGTTTATTGCGCCATGAATTCGCTTTCGGTTGTACCAGCTTTCAATGTAAGTAAATAAGGCTACTTTTGCAGTTTCAAAGTCCAGATATCGGTTCCTATAAACCTCTTCTTTTTTCAATGTTGCATGAAATGATTCCATACATGCATTGTCATACGGACAACCTTTTCGACTAAACGATTGAATGAATCCATGTTGCTTTAACTGCTTTTGGAATGCTTCACTCGTATATTGTGTGCCTAAATCCGTATGCAAAATAACCCCTTCATTAGGGTCTTGATTTTGAATGGCATTGTCTAGTGCTTGTGTAACCAATTCAACCGTCATTTGTCGGGCAAAGTTATATCCTACGATTTTCTTAGAATGAAGGTCTAGCACTGAAGCTAAGTAACACCAGCCATCTTTATGTGTGTGAATATATGTAATATCAGCTACCCATTTCTCATTAATAGAGGTTGTTTGAAAATCCTGCTCTAATCTGTTTTCACGTTCTTCTATAAGACTTTAAAATGATGCAGGACGATATTTTTTAACAATAATAGAACGAACTCCAGCCTGTTTCATTAAGCGTTGTACACGTTTGATGCTCACCTGAAATCCTTCTTTACGCAATAAGTAATGAATTTTAGGAGCTCCATAACGACCCTTACTTGCTTTATGGATTTCTCGGATACGTTTGGTTATTTCCTCATTTTCTATTTGATAGGCCGAAGGCATTTTATGGGCAGCTTGATAATAAGTACTTTTAGGCAACTTTAATACACGACACATGGTTTGAACAGGATAGTGTGCCTTTTCTTCATTGATATGTTCGATAATTTCTTGATCCATTACTTTTTCGCGAATATGGTCATAGCCTTTTTTAATATTTCTACCTCTTGTTTTAAACGTAAATTTTCTTTTTGAATAGCTGCGATTTCAGCGGGTGTTAATGACTCATTTCCCCCAATAGGAGAATGCACTTTAATCCATTTATAAATAGTTACTTCTGAGACACCATATTCGCTAGCAAGCTGGTTGACGGGAGTACCAGCACGATAAAGTTCAACAATCGTTTCTTTGAATTCTTGATTGTAACGTTTTTGTTTCATAACGGACACGTCCTCTCTTAATTTCTAGGATAAGGACTTAACTAAAATGTGTCCATACTTCTATACTAGCTCCATAGTTGAAGTTGAGGGTGTATTAACTTCAATAAATACTTCCTATAATAAGTTTAGGATTTCGACTACTACTATCGGAGAAATTAGTGGGAAAATGTCTACAGAGATGTTTAAAGAATTAAAAAAGAATAACAATCTTCAATTTAGGGTTCCAAGTGCAATAAAAGCAATGATTAAGAAGGAATTTGTGACTGATTACTTAGAAGAATATTATGAAAGGTATACTCTGATGCAATTCGAGCCGCCTGAATAATTAAGCTGGTTCGTTAATGAAATTTTCATTTTACTGGTTTTCTGTCTGCAGAAATGAATTAAAACAATATTATAGTATTGTATTCCATATAGCACACACACCAAATAAAATATTTGAGTTGTAGTCGACGGGAGATCCGATTGATTTTGGCTTTTTATACGGGGATTACGCAAAATGTGGACGATCTGTTGCAGAGCCATAACGTCCGCACCATGCTTGCGAACAGTGAGTCTATTGTCATGCTGAATCAAGCCAGTACAAATCGCAGAGAATTGGCGGAACTGCTTAATATCTCGGACATGCAGCACTCCTACATCACGAATGTAGATGTGGGGAATGGTTTGATGAAGATCGGAAGTTCTCTTGTACCGTTTGCCGACAAGTTTCCGCGTAATACGAAGCTGTATCGTTTGATGACGACAAAGCCTGGAGAAGCATAATTAAAACAACGAAAGCGGTTGGTTTCGACAAAAACCAGCCGCTTTCTTTACCTTGCAAGCATCCATTTGAGCAGGCATAACGTGTATTGCTCCCAACTCCATTCTGAGACGCTTTTGTTGAGTATATAAATTTACGTTGTTAGTTGCCCGCATCCGTTTTCTATCCGTTCTGAAAGCCTGCTCCCCAATAACCAAGTGGTTCACCTACACGTACCTGGGTTCCTAAACATAGCTCTTGGAGAAACTCGAAATCTCCGTTCTCAACGAAAAGAACAACAGTTGACCCGAACTCGAAATAAGCAAGCTCATCGCCTTTATTGAGATGGATCGCGAGCGAGTTCGTATACTTGATACTGCTTACGTTCATTGCACCGACTTTAACGATAGATAAAACGCCGTATTGATGCCTCATATAAGTGATCAGTCGCTCGTTACGACTTAATACTTTGTTCATATGCTTTAACCCAAACTCGTTTACGGGATACGCTCTTCCCAAAATATGGTTCTTCGCAATGATCGTTCCGGTAACCGGTGAGTGAACGCGATGATAATTAGCTGGACTCAAATAAAGTACAATAAAGAAACCTCCGCGATATCTGTTAAAGGTTGGAGCAGAACCCAATAGCTCGTCCGTAGTATAATTTTGGCCTTTAACATGGATTATGCTTTTTTCGTCTATTCGGCCTATTCCGGTAATGGTGGCATCCACGGGACTGACTAACGCGGCGTTATTTTGATCAATCGGACGAATGCCGTCCTTCAAACGTCGAATAAAAAACTCATTTAATGACTGATAAGCTTTCAAAGGCTTTTCAGCATCCTCGGTATGAATCCCGTACGCTCTCGAATACCAGAAAAGAAGCCAGCGGCTGGCTCTTGTTTTAGTAAATGACCCGATCAACTTTGAGGACCATTTATGAGATGTCAGTTCAGTTAACGTATGAAATAAACGTCGAATCGCCATAAGTATCGCCAACTTTTCTTTGATTATAAAATGATTTAAGAAGCATTATAGTATAAGATTTCAAGCCGCATCAATTATGATTTGCCTATCGTAATGATAGGCTTGCTAGAATCATAGGAAAAAACTATTGTTTTTATAATATTAACGGAATAGTCTTATCATAAATTCGATATTATACTCAACTTATGATCTTGTAACGAAATTTCCATATTTAAAGCAAATAAATAGCATGCAGGCAATAATGGAAACGAAAATAGGCGTTTTAGCACTGCAAGGGGCAGTGGACGAGCATCTGAACATGATTCATGAAGTTGGTGCAGTTGGCATCGCCATTAAAAGAAAAGAACAATTAACCGGTATAGATGGCATCATTATTCCTGGAGGTGAAAGTACAACAATAGGGAAAATGATGAGGAAATATGGGTTTATCGAGGAGATTCGATCGCTTGCTACGTCTGGAAAACCTATATTTGGAACCTGCGCAGGGACACTCCCAACTGCTGAGCGAGCTCGAGTGGGAGTTGCCCTGGTTTCCAGACTCCATTGTTAATATGATCGATGGCCTGATCGAGCAGTTGTTGCCACAGGGGTCTTTTATCGTCCCGGTTTACTTTCAGCAATTTGATCCCCCGTATAGAATGAAGTGAAATTAGCGCTATTTTTGGATTGCTTGAATACATAATTTTGGACGCGTGCAGTATGTCATCGATGCTGTATTGGAGACGGTGGCGCTCGCTTCTCGGTTTTAAGGCAGGTGATTAAAAAAGTTGTCGAAGGTTCACCAGTTGGATAGCAGCAATGGCAGCCAGAAGAACCTTAAAAGAACTGAGGAGTGAGCCATTTTGGATAAAATGATTTTTAGAAAAATTGAGTTCTTTGGTCGTCATGGATTGTTGCCTGAAGAAAACCGTTTGGGTCAAAAATATGTTGTCGATGTAGTTTTATATCTCGATTTGTCTCCCGCAGGGGTGGCGGATGATTTTGAGTTGACGATAAATTATGCCGATTTGTATGAGGTGATTAAAAAAGTAGTCGAGGGTCCACCAGTTGCCTTGGTATAAACTTTGGCAGAAAACATTGCATCCACCCTTCTAGATTCGTACTCCAGGATCGGTGAGGTTACGATTCGTGTGACCAAGCCGAACCCTCCGGTTGCTATTCTTTTTTCAGGGCTTGCTATTGAGATTCATCGTGAACGAATGCAGGAACGTGGTATATAGTCGCATCAGTAAACTTGTTGATCAAAATCTTTGAGAGAGGTGATTCAAATGGCATCTATTGAAATTTTTTCATTAAATGTGGGCATGCCAAGGGAGGTCCAGTTTCAGCAGAAAGACGTTTCTACGGGGATATTTAAGAAAGCTACAGACGAAGCTTTGTATTTATCTTATCTAAACTTTGAAGGGGATGGGCAGGGGGATCTCGTTCATCATGGAGGCAGGGAGAAGGCTGTATGCGTCTATCCTTATGAACACTATCCATTTTGGGAAAATGAATTGAATAGACCGTTAGAGTACGGGTCCTTAGGGGAAAATTTAACGATAAAAGGCTTGTTGGAAACTGATGTCTGCATTGGGGACGTTTTTGAGCTTGGTAAAGCAATCGTTCAAGTTAGTCAGCCGAGACAGCCTTGTTACAAGTTGACGATCAGGCATGGTGTACCGGATATGCTCTTGAAGGTGCAGCAAACGGGCTACACGGGATTTTACTTCCGCGTTCTGGCAGAGGGTGTCGTCTCTATTGACGACGGACTATCGCTTCTTCATCGTCATCCTAAGGAAATTACGGTTTCATTTGCCAATCGGATTATGCACCGAGAGAAGGATAATATCGAGGGCATCAAACAAATCCTCGAAGTAGAAGAATTGTCCTTGAATTGGAGGAATACGTTTCTAAAACGTTTGGCGGGAACCGAGACGGATTCTCGAGAAAGACTAACAGGTAACAACACGTAAGGCAATGAATCTGCAACGATTTGAAGAAAAATAGTGATGACAGAATGAACACCGCTTTTGGCTTTTCAGTCAGAAGTTTTGAAAGGAACAAGCTACCCGTAAGATAGGAGTGATCCAATGAATCTACAAGATCGTCTGTCCAAGGTCGAACATCGCATCCGTGAAGCTTGCGGGCGATGCGGCAGAAGCGAAAAGGAGATCCAGATTATAGCTGTGACGAAATATACGACGATGGAAACAGTGGAGCAAGTATTGTTGTCTGGTATAGGCCATGTCGGCGAAAGCCGTACGCAAGAAGCTCAATCTAAATGGGAGGCCTTCCATCCACGAGGAATGTGGCATTTTATCGGTCATTTGCAAACCAATAAAGTAAAAGATGTTATCGGTAAATTCGAGTATATACATTCATTAGACCGCTTATCCTTGATGAAAGAAATAGAGAAGAAGGCTGCTGATTTGAATGTCGTTGTAAATTGCTTTATTCAGGTTAACGTTTCGGGGGAGGAGAGTAAACAAGGACTTTCTCCGGAAGTGTTATTTACATTTGCCCAGGAAGTTTCACGGATGAAACAGATTCGAGTCGTGGGGTTAATGACGATGGCCCCTTACGAGCTCAATACTGAAGTGACTAGACCGGTTTTTAGAGAATTGAAACGATTACGCGATGAACTTAATGCAAGAGATATTTTTTCCTATCCCGTGCAACATCTTTCCATGGGGATGTCCAATGATTTCGAAGTTGCGATCGAAGAAGGGGCTACCTGGTTGAGGCTTGGATCGGTATTAGTTGGAAAGGAGGCACATGAATCATGATGAAAATGGAAAGTCGCTTGGCCCAAATCGGATCGCAGAACGATCCTCAGACCGCAGCGGTAAGCTTCATCCAGTCCGGAAATTGAGAATAAGTTAAGTTGCTTGTTGAACTGGAGCAAGAAGGGTTCATGGGATTAAAAGGCCATCGGGATGCGGGGCATCTCCGTGCTTCCATTTATAATGCGGTACCTTATGAGCATTGCAAAGCACTGGCTGATTTTCTGACTGAGTTCCAAAAGAGGAACGGCTGAATAACCATTATGTGTACCTATGATAACGATAAGCAATTTGAGATTGATCATACCCATATCCTTTTTTATAATCTAAATTAAGTAGCAAATGTACAGAAACAATAAAGTTGTTCAAAAATAAAAAAGTCGTTTAAAAGTTAATAAAGTTATTTAAAAAGGCTGTATTCGTAAAGATGTTGTTTTTCGTAAAAGTCCAAAAGCCGACTACTAAAAATGGTTGTTTAGCGGTACTTATTGCGTATGCACAGCACTTTTCTCAAAGTGATTAATGAAATTTAACGTTTTTATTATCTTTTGAATCATTATTTTGATTTAAATAGCAAAAATGTTTGAGAAAAGAGCCTTTAAAAATGAGAGCCGATACTTAAAAATAGTGTCGGCTTTTTCTGATTAAGGTATAATAATTGTAAGAATTTTCATCCGAATATTGAGCAGTAAGGAGCGTGGTTAGAGATGAGTAACATTGCAAATACATATAAATTACCTTATTATGCAGTTGTCTTTGCTTCTGAGCGAACAGAAGGTGACAATGGTTATGGTGTAATGGCAGCAAAAATGGTTGAATTAGCAAGTAAACAAAAAGGATATTTAGGTGTCGAAAGTGCAAGAGATTCAGATTTGGGCATTACCGTTTCTTACTGGAAAACACTCGAGGATATTACTGCTTGGAAAGCAAATGCAGCTCACCAAATCGCTCAAGAACGTGGAAAAAAAGAGTGGTATAGTCGATTCACATTACGTGTATGTAAAGTAGAACGTGATTATCTATTTGAAATGTAATGTAAGGTAAGGGGTAAAAGTTGAGATTAGGTAACCGAATTAAACAACTTTATTATTCATTTTTGAAGTAGTCAAAATTTGTATCTGATAATTTTTTAACAACTTTAAAGAGCTTTACTACATACGAATTGTAGTAAAGCTCTTATTGTTCTACATCAAAATTAAACGACTTTATTAGCTCTATACAGCAAAGCTACATTAAAAACGAAGGAGTGAATGTCAATGGCACAAGCAGTTTTTTATCATGCAGGTTGTCCAGTTTGTGTAGATGCAGAGCAAGTGGTGGTTGATTATCTTGACAAATCGAAAATTACTACGGAGATTGTGCATCTCGGTACAGCACAAAACCGGATTGAAGAAGCGGAGAAGGCAGGTGTTAAATCCGTTCCAGCTTTGGTGATTGACGGAAATGTATATCATATCAATTTTGGTGCAAGTCTCGAGGATGTAAAAAGTTAAACATTGCAAAAGAGGGTGCCCTAAGCGGCACCTTCTTTTGTCAACACATTTCATTGGATCTGCTTTTATCCGACTTATTTTGAATGTAATATTAAGAGACATCTATCCCGCTGTTACGGGGCACCGTCAGAGGTAAGCAAAATGAATATGGAAGGTAAGACTGATCCTCAGCATCGAAAGGATAATCGCTCAGCGTGCATCGGCATGGCCTTGTTCCGAATGTCCCAGGCGATCAAAAAAGTAACGCAAGCCGAGAGCGATACTCTGGGATTATCCCCTGTACAAATCTAGGCACTGCTGTTCACTGCTCACACACGAAGCGATGTGGCTACGGTAGGCAACTTCGCCAATACGATCGGTACGACTCATGTAACGGCTGTGAGCAAAAAGCCGAAGATCGTCGAGTGACCTTGCTCTCTTTAACTTGGGAAGGGAGATCCTTAACAAGCTTGACAATTGGGGACATCTACTAGATGATGCGCTCCAGCCTATTCCGGAGGAGTTGCTGGCGCATTTCGAGATTGGGATTGGCTCTATTATTTCTACCCTGCAAAAGGAGGGGCATCTCATTGTATCGGAACCCTGTCTAGGTTGCATTCATTTTCTCCCGAATACCGGCGATATAGCAGCGCCTCATTATTGCAAGATGATCCAAAAGTATCTTACCCACGAAGCCTCACTTCAAGAATTCCCCGAACATACTTCCTTATTCAAAGTATAGAATGGCAGTGGATGAACGCCATCCTTGCATCTGGCTTGATTTCCTTTTTCTTTATCATAGTTATATCCTATCGTTATTATATAATTAATTGAATTGAACAATGATTCAACTCAATTTATGATTAATAATGTTGATGCCTGTATTTGTCACTCCTGAGAGAGACAAGCGATGGGGGATCGATCATGGCATCTCTATTCGTTCAGTGAAGAAAGCGATTGAAAGGCATACGGACGCCAAAGCGGTGCTCGTAATCAATCCAACCTATTTCAGTGTATGTACCGATCTGAAAGCCATTGTTGATTTAGCTCATAATTACGGCATACCGGTACTTGTTGACGAGGCGCACGGGGCATTGCTCCACTTTCATAACATGCTTCCGTTGTCCGCCATGTAGGCTGGAGCAGATATGGCTGCAACAAGCATGCACAATCTTGGTGGATCACTGACACAAAGCTCGCTGCTCCATATCAAAAAAGGGCATATTCAACGTGAAAAAGTAAAACCATCTTTAGCATGCTGACAATCACATCCACTTCTTATATTCTTTTGGCTTCCCTGGACGCAGCACGGAAGCATCTTGCCTTGAATGAATCGAAAATGGCTGCAAAAGCAATTCAACTGGCAGAGTACGCTAGAGTTCAAATCAACCAAATTCCCGGTCTGGCTTCTTTCGGAAGGGAGATTCTGTGGACGGATGCGGCCTTTGATTTCGACCCTACGAAGCTTACCGTACATGTCCGAGAGTTAGGCATTACCGGATATGCTGCGGAAGTACTGCAATATTGAAGTAGAACTGAGCGATTTGTACAACATTCTTTGCTTAATCACACCAGGTGATTCGACAGAAACGGTAGATTGCTTGCTGGACGCTTTAACTGAACTAGCCAAAGCTCATCAAAAACCAAAAGCGGAAGCTGAAGCCATTGATGTAAAATTACCTGAAATTCCGCTGCTTACTTTGACACCGAGAGATGCTTTTTATGGGGAGGTTGAACTTATTCCTTTTGAGCAATATGCCGGGCGTATTATGGCAGAGTCCGTTTATGTCTATCCTCCGGGTATTCCTATTTTACTGCCTGGAGAAGTCATCGCGGAACAACATATTCGTTACATTCGAGAGCATTTGGAAGTTGGTCTTCCTGTAAGAGGACCTCAAGATTTAAAAGTGCAAAATATCAAGGTGGTTATCGAAACCAAGGCAATTTAGCCAAAGAGGGAGCATCTATGAATCTCAGTACAAAAAGAAAGGATTCATATTTCTATAGCAGAATTTGAGCAAGCCAAAAGAGTAATACCTGGCGGGGTAAACAGCCCTGTTCGCGCATTATCAGCGGTAGATTTAACGCCTGTTTTTGCTGCAAGAGGTCAAGGGGCGCGGGTGTTCGATATCGACGGCAACGAATTTATCGATTATATCGGGTCGTGGGGGCCTTTGATCCTCGGGCATGCTCATCTTGAAGTGGTGGAGGCGATCAAGAAAGTAGTGTCTTGCCGGACCAGCTTTGGCTTGTCCACGGAGGTTGAAATCAAAATGGCTGAATGGATATGCAAAAGTATGCCATCTATTGAAATGGTGCGTATGGTGAATTCCGGTACGGAAGCTTCAATGAGCGCATTGCGATTAGCAAGAGGTTATACGAAGCGCCAAAAATTCGTAAAATTTCAAGGCGGATACCACGGACATGCCGATGCGTTATTAATCAAGTCAGGATCGGGCGCCGCTACCATGGGATTATCGGATAGCCCGGGAGTACCTGATAGTGTTGCTGCCCATACGCTTACAGCGCCCTAAATAAACAGGGTCGGCTCCATGTTTTCAGCCTTTTTTTCGGAGCAGGAGCTTGTGGACTACGATACAGCTAAAGGTTCAAATATGCAGTTATTTAAAGCATATTATGTAGCCATGCTGAAGCACGCCGTTTTAACTGCCCCTACACCTTACGAGGTGAGTTTCGTTTCGGCACCTCATTCCGACGAAGATATCGAAAGGACGATCAGCGCTCATTATCAAGCACTAAATAAAATCAGCAAGAAAGGGTGATGATTTTGGATAATTCTAACATAAGAAAACTTTTCCCTATACTGGGTCAAACCATTAACGGTTATCCGCTTGCCTACCTGGATAGCGCAGCATCAGCGCAAAAACCGATTCAGGTGATAGAAACCTTAAAATACTATTATGAACAAGATAACGCGAACGTCCATCGGGGTGTTCATACGTTAGGCTCGCGTGCAACAGAAGCTTATGAAGGGGCGCGAGCCAAAGTAGCCCGTTTTATCCATGCAGAATGGGGTGAGGAAATTATTTTTACGCGCGGGACAACTTCATCCATTAACCTTGTCGCCAGCAGCTATGCACGAGCCGTATGCAAAGAAGGCGATGAGATTGTTGTCTCTGCTATGGAGCATCACAGCAATCTCCTTCCTTGGCAGCAAGCGGCAAAGGCGACAGGTGCAGTGTTGAAATATATCCCGCTGCAAACTGACGGAACATTTTCAATAGAAGAAGCGGAGAACATGATTACGAATCGCACGAAAATCGTATCTATTTCACACATTTCCAACGTATTGGGTGTTGCTAATCCAGTGAAACAAATTGCAGCAATCGCCCATAATCGTGGGGCAGTCATCATGGTAGATGGAGCCCAGAGCATTCCGCATATCAAGGTGGATGTTCAAGAGTTGGATTGTGACTTTTATGCCTTCTCGGGACATAAAATGTGCGGACCAACAGGCATCGGAGTGTTGTATGGAAAAAAGGCTTATCTCGAACAAATGGAGCCGATCGAATTTGGCGGAGAAATGATCGCGGATGTGGGTCTGTATGACGCCTCTTGGAAGGAACTTCCTTGGAAGTTCGAAGGGGGGACTCCCATTATCGCAGGCGCAATTGGCTTGGGCGCGGCCATTGATTTTCTTGAGCAAATTGGGTTGGATGTCATCGAAGCGCATGACAAGCAATTGACCAGCTATGCGGTAGAACAAATGAAGCAAATTGAACATTTAACGATGTATGGCCCAGAGGAAGGGCGGTTTGGCTTAGTGACCTTCAATTTAGGCAAGATACATCCGCATGATCTGGCTACGGTTCTGGACACGTATGGCGTCGCGATTCGTGCGGGGCATCATTGCTGTCAACCGTTGATGAGACATTTTGGAGCTAGTGCTACAGTTCGTGCCAGCTTTTATTTATACAATACAGAAGCGGATGTAGAGCAGTTTCTTTTTGCCTTGAACAAAACGAAAGAATACTTTAAGGAAGTGGAATAAGGTGAGGATTCATTACTTGCAGCATGTTCCGTTTGAATCGCCTGAACGAATAGCGGATTGGGTTATGGATAAAGGCTATGCGTTGAGCGGTACTTTATTATATGAAAGCACACATTTCCTACTTCAGTCGGAGTTCGATTTGTGAAAAATAGGAGGTTTTTAATATGATTCAAGCCGTTATATTTGATGTGGATGGTACTCTTCTTAATTCAGACCAAGCGATCATTTTGGCTTTGCAGCAAGTTTTAAGAGAAGAAAAGAAAATGGAGTACCCAAGTGAAGAATTGATTCCTGTATTGGGTATGACTAGTGAAAATTGTTTGAACTTCTTGGGGGTTTCAGATGTAAAGCGCGTTGCTGAAAAGCTAACGCTTTATGTAAAAAGGAATAATCATATGATGATCCTCTATCCTGGGATTGAAGAGATGCTTAAAAAGTTGGTTGGAAAAGGCATTCATACGGGTGTTGTTACATCCAAAACACTCGAGGAATTCATAGTTGATTTTATGCCTCATGGTATAAGCGAACTCTTCTCACACATTATTTGTGCAGACGATACGTCTAGGCATAAGCCTGAGCCTGACCCGCTGCTCAAGTATGTAGAACAAACCAAGATCAACCCGACGACAACGCTTTATGTCGGAGATACTGTATTTGATCAGAAATGCGCGAACGGGGCTCAAATCGATTTCGCCTTAGCGATGTGGGGGGCCAAGCAACCAGAGCGTACTGTGGCAAAATACAGTTTAAATCGACCTGATGATCTACTCCGCATTGTAGGTCTTGAATGATTCATTACCGCTCATGCATAGTATCGGCAAAACATTGGCTGTGGTGCTTCACGCACCACAGCCAATGTCGTATTTTCGCCGTTCCGGGATGGACGGCTTTGCGGTTGTCAGTGCGGCTTTGATGAATGAACAGAAGGGGGTAGCAGCGATGTCTCAGGATCGGTATAGCAGACAGCAGAATTTCCGGCCGATTGGTGCTGCTGGCCAACAGGCCTTGGGGGATGCGCATGTGTTGATCGTAGATGCGGGCGCGCTCGGCTCCGGTAAAAGATTATAGGAGGAATAGTATGTCTTTAAATATGGAGCAAATAAGTGTTAAAAGGAAAAATGGTTTATTATTAGTTGTTGGAATTATGTTATTTGCTTCTACTTTACGTGTCCCATTAACATCAATTGGTTCATTGGTACCGATAATTCGCGATACTTTGGGAGTAAGTAATACTATTATAGGATTGGTTTCAACTTTACCATTACTGGCATTTGCATTTGTTTCACCATTTGTACCCAAGATAGCTAGCCGTATGGGAATGGAAAGAACTATTTTCTTATCAATGGTTATACTCGGTCTCGGAATAGTTATTCGTCCCATTACTGGTATTAGCACATTGTTTATTGGTACAATCCTGATTGGAATTTCTATTTCATTTGGAAATGTATTATTACCAAGTCTTATAAAAATGAACTTTCCATTTAAAGTAGGTTTAATGACGGGGTTTTATGCATTGTTTAAGAGCGTTTTTGGTGCATTAGCTTCAGGTCTTAGTGTACCAATTTCAAAGATTGACAGTTTTGGGTGGCAAGGTGCATTAGGTATATGGGTAATCTTAGTAATCATTAGCCTATTTATTTGGTATTCCCAAGTTAAAAATCCGGTTCCAAAACCTGAATTGGAATCCGATCAAAAGAAAACGAATATGTGGACTTCTTTCACTGCCTGGCAAGTAACTTTATTCATGGGACTTCAATCGTTGATGTATTATACATGTTTAACATGGTTACCTGATATCTTACAGTTCCATGGGTATTCGTCCAGTCAAGCAGGGTGGATACTTTCACTCATGTTATTTGCGCTCATTCCAGTTAACTTTTTAATCCCAGTTATTGCCGATAAAATGAAGAATCAAAAAATATTAGGAGCTTTGACAGGAGCTGTTTTTCTTCTTGGCACAATCGGTTTATTTAGTGCTAATATTGTTTTGATTACTATCTCAGTAATTTTAATTGGAATTGGCTGCGGTAGTGGATATAGTTTGTCAATGATGTTTTTTACATTACGAACTAAAAATGGTTATGAGGCATCAGAATTGTCGGGAATGGCTCAATCTTTTGGTTATTTCCTTGCGGCTTTAGGACCAATTCTTTTTGGTGGGCTGCACGATTTAATAGGAAGTTGGATTACGCCGCTATTCATGTTACTTTTTATTGCGATGATTATTTTCATAACAGGGGTGCTTGCTGGTAGAAAAGTAATGATAAATAATTAGTTTTATATATCGCTAGTGGAATTCTTACTTTAATTTTGATAAACATTTATAGAATATTAAGAAGCCACTTTTCAAAAATAATAGGATTAACAGTTTGAAAGATATCGTCGTATATTTATATACTTAAACAAATGGGTAGATTATTTTAAGCAAATAAAAGGATAAAGGGGATAAGGTAATGCTAACAGAAAAAGTTCATATTGCCGTACCAACAGCTTTTTATGAAGATGAATCTTTAAACGTTCAAGGAACAATAAGCCATATAAGAAACTTAAATAAACAAGGTGCAAAATCTGTTCTTGTTTCTGGAACTACTGGAGAACAGCATAGTCTAAACCTTCAAGAGAAATTTGACATCATTGACGGATTAGAACTGGAAGAAGAACTCATGAATAATATGGAAGTTATCTTTGGTGTGGCTTCAATTAAACAAAGATTAAGTGCAAAAGAAGGCGAAAAAATTGATAAGATTATGGGCCAAATTTATGAAGGAAATGCTATTGTAAATGTGAAAAAAGTTATTAATCAGCAAGGCATCCCGATAGGAGTTTATAGGAGTCCTATAGGAAATGTATAAATACCTTATTATTTTGATGGCTCCAAATATAGAGTCCTATATATCTATTTTTAGAAAATGTCAAAAACACTTGCTACTTCGGTCATGTGAGGTTCGAGCTGCGTTAGTAATTATGAAATTGATTATTTTTTTCATTTCACAACTTCGCCTGATACTTTTGACTAATACCTATTATCACTAGCGTAGCTTTGAAAATTACTTACTTTGTATCTATGTCAATAATAAAAATGAAGATCATACTTCAAAACTAATTCCTTTATAACATCTTGACCGCGATATATCTCCTTTATTTTATGAATATGACATGAATCTTGCTTCGATAACTTCTAGTAATATAAAAGATTATTTGTTCACTAGTTCCTCTATGATACTTTATATCAATGTTGAACCTTTCAATAATCAAAACATACCCCAGTACAAGCCCTATCTCTTGATAATGATCAGAAAATAATTCGGCGCTTGTTAAGCGACGATCTAGATAATTTTTGTTAATTCTTTTGATTGTTAAATAAAACATAACTTCGATAGAAGCTGATAATGCTTTTGAAAAACTCAATTAGTTTTACCTATGGATATCATAGGTAATTTGATATTGTTTACTTTTATGGTACCTTCTAGAATTTAAATTAAGTAGCAATGCTACAAAAAAATATGGGAGATGATTGTAAATGTCAAAAGCAATTTTTTATCATGCAGGTTGTCCAGTTTGTGTAGATGCGGAGCAAATGGTTCTTGATTATCTTGACAAATCAAAAATTACTCCGGAAGTGGTGCATCTTGGCACAGACCTAAATCGTATTGAAGAAGCAGAAAAGGTTGGAGTAAAATCAGTCCCAGCATTGGTGATCGGTGAAAATGTATATCATATCAATTTTGGTGCAAGTTTAACTGATGTTAAGGGATAAGTTCTAAAAGAAGGTGCTGTTTGGGCACCTTCCTCTTTTTTCAATAAGGTTTATTAAAACATGCCTTTAATTAATCTTTCTACCACATATAATAAATAGAGAAACCTATATTATGCTTCATAGCATAATTATTTGATAAATTAAGTGTGGAAAGGTATGAAAATGTTATGATGTTCGATCCCCAACATCGAAAAGATAATCGATCTGCAAGAATGAGCATGGCTTTATTCCGAATCTCGCAGGCAATCAAAAAAATTACACAGGCGGAAAGTGATGCACTCGGATTATCACCTGTACAAACTCAAGGACTATTATTTGCTGCTTATACTAGAAGTGATATGGCTAAAGTGGGGAATTTTGCTAGTACAATCGGTACAACACATGTAACAGCAGTTAAAATACTGAATAGATTGGTAGAAAAAAAACTAATTTATAAAACACAAAAGGCAGATGATAGACGTGTGACCCTAATTTCTTTAACTGAAAAAGGACAAAAGGTCATTTCTAACCTTGATGACTGGGAGCAAGCATTAGAGGATGCACTACAGTCTCTACCTGAAAATGTTTTGTCACATTTAGAACTCGGACTTGGATCTGTTGTTTCTACTTTACGGACAAAAGGACATCTAGTTGTATCAGAACCTTGTTTAGGTTGTATTTATTTTCGCCCAGGTACCGGTGACGCAGTTACACCTCATTATTGTGAGTTAATTCAAAAATATTTAACTCACGAGGCTTCCCTTAAAGAGTGTCCAGAACACACACCTTTTTAAAAAGTCAAAAAACTGGTGAAAAGAGTTTAATTTAGGAAGTTTCGTAACTATTCTATAGTCATAGGAAATAACTATCATAGTAAAATAATCATAAAAATAAGTAATGATGATATTCTATATTAAGTTAATTTTTTGTGATAATTACCAATAATTATGTTTTAATTTTAAATCTTTATTTAAAAATAAAAGAAATATAGGGATTGAACTTATGAATGAGCAGAAGATTCATTGAGAGGGGAAAATAAATGAATACAAAAAGAGTGGATTCTTACTCCAAAGCATTATTTGAACAAGCAAAAAGTGTGATTCCTGGAGGAGTGAACAGCCCGGTACGTGCATTTTCGTTGGTTGACTCTCCTCCTGTTTTTATTACAAAAGGTCGAGGATCTCACATATTTGATGTTGATGGAAATGAATTTATTGATTATATATGCTCATGGGGACCTTTGATACTTGGACATGCCCATCCAGCAGTGGAGGAAGAGATACAGAAGGCATTAAGAGATGGATCAAGCTTTGGATTGTCTACTGAGATTGAAGTGAAAATGGCTAAATTAATATGTGAAATTGTTCCATCTATTGAAATGGTACGTATGGTGAACTCTGGAACAGAAGCTGTAATGAGTGCATTACGTTTAGCAAGAGGATATACAAGGCGGCAAAAAATTGTTAAATTTCAAGGTGGCTATCATGGACATGCTGACGCTTTTTTAATCAAAGCAGGTTCTGGGGTGGCCACATTAGGATTGCCCGATAGTCCGGGGGTACCCAATAATGTCACTATTGATACTATTACAGTACCTTATAACAGTATGGAGAGTATCCGTCATACCTTTGAACAATATGGGGAACAAATCGCAGCTGTTATTGTCGAGCCAATTGCAGGAAATATGGGAGTTGTTCCTCCAAATCTTGGATTTCTCCAAGGGTTACGTGAGATTACCAAACAGTACGGTAGCTTGCTTATCTTTGATGAAGTAATGACTGGTTTTCGCGTAGACTATCATGGGGCACAGAATCTATACGGAGTCGATCCCGATATTACTTGTTTAGGAAAGATCATAGGAGGGGGATTGCCTGTGGGAGCTTATGGAGGTAAACGTGAAATCATGGAGCAAATTGCACCCGCAGGACCTATTTACCAAGCAGGTACATTATCAGGGAATCCACTTGCAATGTCAGCTGGATATAGAACTCTGAGGTTACTTGAGCAGATTGAAATCTATGGTGAGTTGGAAAGAAAAGCGGCTAGATTAGAAGAAGGTTTCAAACAAAATGCTGAATTGACAAGTGTGCCATTAAAAATCAACAGGGTAGGCTCCATGCTTTCTACCTTTTTTACAGAACAAGAGGTTGTTGATTATGAAACAGCTAAGAGTTCGGATATGCAAGTTTTTAAAAAATATTATACGAGTATGCTGAATTTGGGAATTTTGACAGCCCCTACACCTTATGAGGTGATGTTCATATCGGCAGCACACTCCGATGAAGATATTGAAGATACAATCAAGGCTCATTATCAAGTACTTAGTAATGTCAAAAGTATTGGGTGAGAATAATAATGGAATCGATCAATATACAAAAACAATTTCCGATACTGAATCAAAAGATTCATGGGTATCCGTTGGTTTACTTAGATAACGCAGCATCAACACAGAAATCGCTCCAAGTCATTGAATCATTGCAACAATACTATAAACAAGATAATGCTAATGTACACAGAGGAGTACATACGTTAAGTTCACGTGCTACAGATGCTTATGAAGGAGCACGGAAGAAAGTAGCTAATTTCCTTAATCCAGAAGGGGGAACTCCAATTATCGCAGGTGCAATTGGTTTAGGTACAGCTATCGATTTTCTAGAAGGAATAGGATTAGATACGATAGAGAAGCACGATAAACAATTAACTAGCTATGCGGTAGAACGAATGAAACAAATTGAAGATGTGACAATGTATGGACCTGATGACGGACGTTTTGGGTTGGTTACGTTTAATTTAGGCAAAGTTCATCCGCATGATCTAGCCACGGTTCTCGACACTTATGGTATAGCAATACGCGCTGGGCATCATTGCTGCCAACCATTAATGCGACATTTTGAAGCTAGTGCTACGGCACGTGCCAGCTTTTACTTATACAATACAGAAGAAGATATCGAACGATTCATTTTAGCACTAGAGAAAACGAAAGAGTTTTTAAAGAGTGATTTTATTTTAATATCCTCGTAAATACAATCTATTTCGATGGATGGGTAAACACTAGGTCACAAATTATAGACAAAGAAAATTTAGATTCATAAACAAGAGAGGTTTTGATTATATGTGGGTACCTAGAGCTTTATCAATAGCGGGTTCTGCTGCAAGAGGAGGTGCTGGGATTCAAGCTGATTTAAAAACTTTCCAGGAGATGGGTGTGTTTGGTCTAAGTTCTGTCACTGGTATTGTTGCATACCATCCATATACAAATCAAAATGTGTTTCCTATAGAGTTAAGTGCTATTGAAGCACAGGTATATACAGCGCTTCGTGACGTCGGGGTAGATGCGATAAAAACGGGAATGCTCTATACAAAGGAGAATATTTCCCATGTAGCCAAGTGGATTGAAGAAGCCGACACAACCAATGTTGTTGTGGACCCAGTCATGGTTGGTAAAATGGACACGCCTTTGTTAAAAGACGATGCTATCAATACCCTTATAACAAAATTAATACCTTTAGCGACAATTATTACACCAAATATGCCAGAAGCAGCACTATTATTAAAATCAAATCAACAACTTACAACTGTTGATGACTTAAAACTAGCAGCAATAGAATTAAAAAAACTAGGCTCAAAATATGTCCTTGTCAAAGGAGGTCGCTTGAAAGGTCCAGCTGTTGATGTGCTATATGATGGAGAGAAATTACATATACTCGAAGCGCAGCGTATTGATACAATTCATACAAATGGAGCAGGATGTAGCTATTCTGCCGCAATCACAGCCCTGTTAGCAAAAGGTAAACCTGTCCAAGATGCTGTTAAAGAAGCAAAAATGTTTATTACAGCTGCCATTCGTCATTCCATTGCATTTAAGCGAGGCGTAGGTCCTCCAGACTTTGCTGCTTACCATAGACATGGGGAATTAGGGGTCAAAGAAAACATTATAGAATTTCAGTAACAAGAATATTAAAAAAGAAGAGCTATGAAGAAGTTTGAACTGCCCCCTGTCAAGTAGACAGTTGAAATAATAAAATTGACTTAAGCGGCTTTAGCTCTATATTCCATAGGGCTAAGGCCGTTTAGTCGTTTTTGATATCGATTATGATTATAAAAATAGATGTACTCATTTATCGCATTAGAGAGTTCCCCAAATGTTTCATACTTATGTAAATAATATTTCTCGCATTTGATTGTTCCCCAAAAAGATTCCATTGGTCCATTATCAATACACCTACCGACTCGTGACATACTTTGAGTCATCTCAGCCTTATCTATCCTGCGCTTAAACCTATTAGAGGTGTACTGAAACCTGCGATCACTATGAATAAGTGGATGATCTCCATCCAAAAGCTCTATTGCTTGTTCAATCGTCTTTTATACGAGATGATAATTATTTGAATGCCCTAAAACATAGCTAACGATGGATCCATCATACAGATCAAGAATCGCACTTAAATATGCTTTCTTTGAGAAAGCATATTTGAATTCTGTGACATCCGTTACCCACTTTTCATTTGGCTTTTCCGAGGTGAATTCACGATTCAACACATTCTCCGCCACATGTTTTCGTTGATAATCTTTGGCATTCCCTAAACAATCAAGCACAATTTGTATCCATTCATGCCAAGTGGTTTTTCTCCCTTTAGTCATAGAGCTCGTCCTTCCTTTCGACGTGTCCTTTAATTCTCTATAACTATTATACTTCTTAATCCACTGACGTAGAGTGGTAGTACTCGGAATTTCATACCTTCTAGTAACTTCCCCAAGGGAGTACCCTTCATCAAGATATTCCTTTACTGCCTCCAGTTTAAGTTCCTTCGAATACCTTCTCCAAGTTGAGCTCTCTTTTAATCCTTCCACTCCGTATTTTTCATATTTATAAACCCAATCATAAATTGAGAGATTATTTACATTAAAAATCGATTCCAGTTCATAAATAGAATAATCCTCATCTTTTATAGCTTTTATTATCTTGATTTTATCCTCTAATGAATGTCCTCTTTTTGACATAAAAAATACTCCCCTTAAAGCAAACAGATTATTATTTTTAATCTGTCTACCTAATGGGGAGCATATCAGTTAAAAGTATCTGCAATTAAATAAGGGGACAAGAATGAAACAAGTTAATAATTTTAATGCGGGGCCAGCAACATTACCTTTAGAAGTAATGCTTCAAATACAAGATGAACTCCTCGATCTACAGGGAACTAGTTTGTCTATTTTAGAGATATCACATAGAAGTAAGGAGTATGAGAATATCAATGGAGAAACACAACAATTGTTGAAGGATCTTCTTAACATTCCTACTGATTATAAGGTGTTATTTCTTCAAGGTGGTGCAAGTACGCAATTTGCCATGGTACCTATGAACTTTTTGTAGAAGGATGTAATGCAAGTTACTTTCATAGCGGAACATGGTCAGAAAAGGCGATAGCAGAAGCGAGAAAATTTGGCGAGACTGTTATTGCAGGAAGCTCGGAAGATGATTATACTCATTATCGATGAAGTACAGACTGGCATGGGGCGTACAGGGAGTTTGTTCGCTTATGAGCATTATGGTATCGAACCAGATATCATCACGCTTGCCAAAGGACTAGCCAGCGGGTTTCCAATCAGCGCGATGATGGGTAAGAAAGAACTTCGAGAGGCTTTCTCATCAGGGAGTCATGGATCGACTTTTGGGGTAGGTCCTCTTGCGGTAACCGCAGGTCTTGCAACTCTTGAAACGCTACTTGAGGGATGCTTAATGGAACATGTTACTAAACTTGGAGTATACGCATTGCAGCGCTTGACAGATCAACTTCAGCACTATCCTAGTGTACAAAATATAAGAGGGCTTGGTCTCTTAATTGGTATTGAATGCCGCGAACCGATTGCCCCAATAATTCAAGAGCTGCTGCAACAAGGACTGCTCGTACTTACAGCGGGAACCCATGTAATCCGTCTGGCACCGAGTTTATTAATTACTAAAGAAGAAATTGACCAAGCCGTTGACCTCATTGAAGTTGTACTGAAAAAGTATTGAAAAGCATAAAGATTATTCCTGATAAAGCTCTAGTAAAAGCGTTCATCTTTAACTGTTTTAATCAATTGGTCCATAAAAACACGACTAGCAGCACATAAATGTTTGTTCTTTCGATAGGCAATACCAATCTGTGTGGTGATTACCGGATCTTGAATAGGAATCGTTTTAATATGAATATTATCAATATAATCTAAGTAAGCTTTTGGTAGTATCGTAACACCGACGCCTTTGCTTACCATTTGAATGATAGATTCCATCGTCGTCATTTCAAGTACTGGTTTGGGTGCGAAATTCATTAAGCGACACTGTTCGTTAACAACTTGTCGTAGAAAATAGGTTTCAGGTAATAAAATAGATGGTGTCTCTTTTAAAACTTGAAGTGATACACACGCCTCTTTTGCAATGATGTGATCTATAGGTGCAGCAAAAGCAAGATCTTCTTTATAGAGCGGAATAGCTTCTAGGTCTTCATGTTCCAACGGTAAAAAAACGATACCCAAATCCAATTCATTCTGTAATAGTCCTTTATAAATATCTCCAGTTCGTAACCCTTGTACAGAAAGTTCTACATTGGGATAAGCATTGTGAAACCCGATAACTGTTGGGGAAAGCAAATAATTAACAACTGTGAGTAGGGAGCCTATTTTGAGCGTGCCCCTCTCTAACCCCTGAAGCTCGCTAATTGCAGCACGTGCCTGAGAAATTTCATGAAAAACATTGTAGCTATGATGGAGCAATGTTTTACCTGCATCAGTAAGTATATTTTTTTTGCCAATACGATCAAATAAAGGCAGCCCTACTTCATGTTCTAACAAGCCAATTTGTTGACTAAGAGAAGGTTGGGCAATACCTAGTTTCTCCGCCGCACGTGTAAAATGCAGCTCTTGACATAATACGATAAAGTATTCCAATTGTTTTAGTTCCATCGATTTCCTCCCAAGTATTTATATTTACAATGATAGGTTTTAACTATTATTATATACTAATTTATTATATATTTTTAATAGATGAAATATGGTGGAAAATGGTTTAAAAAATATTTGAGTTTATGCATTACCATCTCAAAATTATGAGAAGCTGAAATATGAATCAAAATTAATTTTAATAATGAGTTTGATATCGGTGAGTCAACCTGTGATAGATAAAATAATGGTAGGAAAGCCATAAACATTCGGAAATAAAGATGCAAAACATCCAATGAATCGTGAGTGGACCACTGGAATTGTAAAATATTCAGTTAAAGGAAAGATTTGGGCAGGGAAAACAAATCTTGGAGGGGACGGATAAGCAGATCTTAAGCGACATGGCGGACCGAAAAAAGCAATTTTTGTCTATACGGTTTCTCATTATGATTATTGGCAAAAAAAATTACAAAGGCCAGACTTTTCCGTCGGTGCATTTGGTGAAAACTTAGCTGTTAAAAACATCAATGAAGATGATTTATGTATCGGTGATGTATTTCATATTGGTGGGGCTGTCGTTCAAGTTTCGCAACCAAGGCAACCATGTTGGAGACCAGCAAGACACTGGAAATAAAAGATTTAGCTTCACAAATACAACAAGAGGGCTTAACAGTATGGTATTTTCGTGTTCTTAAAGAGGGTGAGATACAAGCAGGAGATTATCTACAACTTCAAGAAAGACCATTCCCTGAATGGATTGTGGCTAAATGCAATGATGTTCTCTCGTTTTGCAAGAAATACTTTAGATACGCTTAAGTATATTCGTATGTTGAAAGAAAGAGACATTGCTGTTTTATTTGAAGACGAAAAAATTAATATACTTACAATGGATGATGAATTATTACTTGTTGTATTGAGTTCCCGTTGCACAACAAGAAGTAGAAAATATATCTGCTAATGTAAAAAAAGGGTTAAAAATGAAAATGAAAATGAAAAGAGGGGAAATGATAGGTTTTCAAGGTTACCTTAGTTATGATTATCACCCAGAGGATCAAACTCTCAGCGTAAACGAAAAAGAAGCAGAAATAGTACGTTATATATTTGAGAGGTATGTGCAGGGAGCTGGCGACAGAAAGATTGCAAATTTAGGTCGTAAAACCAAAAAAGGCTTTACAACATGGCAAGAATCAACTGTAATTCCTATTTCTAAACGTCGGTTAGATAATCATGGGGAAGAAGATCAGTATTATATAAAAGATCACCTTGATCCCATTGTAAGTACCGAAATGTTCGATAAAGCAGAAGAAATTAGGTTACGCAGATCGTGGAGTAAAAATACTGTAGAAAAGAACGATGGAAAAAGAGAAAAATATAGTCGTAAGTTTGCTTTTAGTAGTTTATTAAAATGCGTTTATTGCGGGAGTTCATTATCAAGGCGAAGTTGGCATGGTGGAACTCAATATAATAAGATTATATAGCATTGTGTGACGAGCACAAAGAAAGGAAAAAAAGTTGTCCAGAAAGCAAAGGGATACCGGAAGAAACTATTGAACAAGCATTTCATTGGATGGAAATCATTTTAAACTACCAAGAAGAAATACAAAAAATAAAAAAAGAAACTTCTAATGAATTGTGTTCCAATACTATAAACGAGGTCAATGAATTGTATCCCAATAATAGCCACGACACATGTGGAGTGTGGAAACATTTTTGGGAATTTGTAATATAAATACAAGATAATTTATTTAAAAAAAACACGTAATAAATTTAAAAATTCGACCACCTGCTCACAATCTTGCTAACACATTTGCTAACATACTTTTTTCAGAGCTTAACTTATTTTACTGAATTGATATTGAACCCCTAAAATCCCTAACTTAACAGCACTCAATAGTTTTATTTAACTCAGTTAAACTAGATTGATTTCACTGATTTAGATTGACAGGGTAGGGTCGGGGGTTCAAATCCCTCTCAGATCATTGGGTGCCAAACCCGTAGGAACCCTTCGGAACAAAGGGTTCCCGTACAAAAGACCGCTTCCTTTGGGAGTGGTCTTTTGTACGTCTGGCATCATTTGCTAACCATTTGCTAACGCTTTTTTTCCAATAGCCTTGTGGAAGATATCCGCAACTTTGTTATCTTCATTGGGAACAAGATGTGAATAAATCCCATAAGTGATTTTAGGATTTGCATGTCCTAAACGAGCAGCAACTTTGACAATATCTACACCCTCCGAAATTAGAATAGATGCGTGGGTGTGTCGTATATCATGGAAACGAATTGGCGTAACATTAGCAGATTTACATAGTCGTTTAAATACCCGCAATACATTACGTGGATCCTGCATTTTACCTTCTAAGTTACAAATAACATAATCAAAATTTTGATACATGTCACCAAGACGATCGAGCCAATCATCCTGTTGTTTTTTATGGGAAAGTAAAGCCTGTTTAAGATTATCAGAAATAGGAACTTGTCTTCTTGATGTTTTTGTTTTTACTGTTGTATGGGGTGCATCAACAAAACGTGAATTTCGTACGCTAAGCGATTTTTCACATAGAAAAAGCCGATTTCCTGTACGCTAAGGGATAATCGGCTTTTTATTGTTAATTTATTTGTAGTGGTCGAAGAGATTCTAAAGGTGCAATTTCTTTCTTATTAAATCGGTATTCTCCTAAGAAATTAATATGTTCCCATCCTAATGGAGAAATATGTTTTAAATAGCTGAGCCACGAATTCTAATCAGAACCGGTGGCTCTTTTATTGAATTTAAAACTTGGAAAAGTCGACACAACACAACCATATATTTTATAAGACGATTCAGAAAGTCGATACTCCCTTACTTAATTTATTCCTTGTCGACATTAGCAAACTTGTACTCATCCCTTCCAATTCTGGCATGGTTATTTTTAGAAAAACTGACCCTTCCAATACAATCAATTGCTCCTTATAATATTCAATAGATTCAAAAAATAGAATAGATAGTAACACTAAGTGTATTAAAACTGAAAAAAATAATTAGAAACTGAGATTAAATAGATAGACTCATAAAATCTCTATGACAATTTTCTAGAAGGGATCGGAATAGACTTTTTTGCCACACTTTTTCAGTAATTACTCCCGATCTGTGCTAGGAACACAGTAGAAAAAAACAGAACTGATGGCGCCATAGCCAAGTGGTAAGGCGAAGCTCTGCAAAAGCTTTATCCCTAGTTCGACTCTAGGTGGCGCCTCCATCATGTACTTTTCGCGCAGTCATGAACGTTGACTAGAAATCAAACATTCAAGAATTTGAATCTTTTACCCTTTTTTTATGGGGTAAATATCAGTTTGTGGTGTATGATATCTCTAAAATTATCACTATAGGATAAAGAGAATACAGAAGAACATGAGGATTTTAGTCTAGGATAATTTTAAAACAGTGAGACAACAGATAGAATTGGCGTGACGCAATGAGGGAAATGTGAAATTAGTTTCAAAATAATTGATACACAATCACTGGATTTAAACAAAAATATCGGATTAGCAGTTATCAATTCGAAGTTTGAGATTAAAGGTACAGAATTAGAAATAAAAGTTCGAAAACGAAAGTTAAAAGCAGATATCGTAAAAACACCATTTTATAAACGAGATAAATAGGGGGGCATCGTAATGAAATTTCGTTATTTACCAATAACTGAAACCGATAAAAAAGAAATGCTAGATAAAATCGGTGTATCATCCACAGAAGAACTGTTTTCTGATATTCCGGAAGAAGTTAGATTGGACAGGGAATTAAACCTTAAAAAACCAGTTAGTGAATTTGAGTTAAAAAAAGAACTAACAGAAATGGCAAGCAAAAATGCGAATTTAACTGAATATCGTTCATTTTTAGGCGCAGGTGTTTATGATCATTTCATACCATCAGTCGTTGATCATGTTATTTCTAGACAAGAATTCTATACAGCTTACACACCTTATCAGCCGGAACTTACACAAGGAGAACTGCAAGCTATGTTTGAATTCCAGACAATGGTTTCTGTATTAACTGCAATGCCAATTGTCAACTCTTCCTTATATGATGGGGGAACAGCTGTAGTTGAGGCTGTATACTTGAGTGTAGCTCAGACAAAACGCAAAAAAGTTCTTATTTCAGCTGCTATGCACCCTGAGTATCGGCAGCTTGTTGAAACAGCCTCAAACGGGAAGAAACTCGAAATCGTCGAGATCAATTACAAAGACGGTTTGACTGATTTAAAACAATTAGAACAAGAACTTGATGAAAATACAGCAGCAGTTCTTGTTCAATATCCTAACTTCTTCGGACAAATCGAGCCGCTGGAAAAAATTAATAAGTTGATTAGGCAACAAAAGGAAGCAATGTTTGTAGTTTCCAGTAACCCGCTTGCACTTGGGTATTTAACACCTCCAGGTGAATTTGGTGCAGATATTGTTGTTGGGGATACGCAAGTATTTGGCATTCCAGCGCAATTTGGTGGGCCACATTGTGGCTACTTTGCAACAACTCAAAAATTAATGCGTAAAGTACCTGGTCGATTTGTTGGTGAAACCGTAGATCGAGATGGCATACGCGGTTTTGTTTTAGCATTACAAACGAGAGAGCAGCATATTAGGCGTGAGAAAGCAACATCAAACATCACATCAAACCAGGCTTTGAACGCTTTAGCAAGTTCAGTTGCAATGAGTGCTCTTGGTAAGAACGGTGTAAAAGAAATGGCGAAATTAAATATGCACAAGGCAAGATATACAAAGCAAAAATTAGAAGAGGCTAACTTACCAGCTGCATTTAATGGGTCATTTTTCAATGAATTTGTAATTAAACTTTCCAAACCAGTATCTGTTGTAAATGATCAGTTATTTGAAAAAGGATTTATCGGCGGGTTTGATCTTGGCAAAGCATATCCAGAATTAGAAAACCACATGCTGGTTGCTACCACTGAAATTCGCTCAAAAGAAGAAATTGATGTTTTCGTAAAAGAAATGAGGGATATCAATGGCTAAAGAGAACTTTCCATTAATTTTTGAACGCAGTAAAGAAGGAAGATTGGGATATAATTTGCCGACGCTTGATGTTCCAGAAGTTAATTTGGAAGAAGAACTTGAGGATGTATATGTTCGTACTGTCGATGCAGAACTTCCTGAAGTAAATGAATTGGAATTAATGCGTCATTATATAGGGTTATCCAACCGTAACTTCGGTATACTTTCTGGATTCTACCCACTGGGGTCTTGTACGATGAAATATAATCCGGTGATTAACGAAGATGTTGTCAGACTTCCTGGATTTAGTCATATTCATCCTTATCAAGATCCGAAAACAGTTCAAGGTGCTCTTGAATTAATGTATGATTTGCAAGTTCACCTTGAAGAAATCACAGGTATGCATGAAATCACGTTACAGCCAGCTGCTGGCTCACAAGGTGAGTGGACAGCATTGATGATGATTAAAGCCTTCCACGAAGCAAATGGTGATCATCATCGTGATGAGGTAATTGTACCTGACTCAGCACACGGTACTAACCCGGCTACTGCAGCAGTTGCAGGATTTAAGGTTGTTGAAGTAAAATCAAATGAAAAAGGATTAGTTGACATTGAGGATTTAAAACGTTTAGTAAATGAAAATACTGCCGCTCTCATGTTAACAAACCCGAACACTCTAGGTTTGTTCGAAACTGAAATCCTTGAAATGTCAGAGATTATCCACAGTGTGGGCGGGAAAATGTACTATGACGGTGCAAACTTAAACGCTATAATGGGGTATACTCGTCCAGGAGATATGGGTTTTGATGTGGTTCACTTGAACCTGCACAAAACATTTACTGGTCCACACGGTGGTGGCGGTCCAGGATCTGGCCCAATCGGTGTTTCAGAAGATCTTGCTCCGTTCTT
Source organism: Cytobacillus solani (assembly GCF_001420595.1). GTDB lineage: Bacteria > Bacillota > Bacilli > Bacillales > Cytobacillaceae > Cytobacillus > Cytobacillus solani. Next base: position 2,028,727 of record NZ_LJIX01000006.1, read on the forward strand.
GCCTAAACCCGTTATTCGTAAAAACGAAGGTGTGTATGAATTAGTCTACGATCTACCGCAATCCATTGGTATGGTGAAAAGTTATTACGGAAACTTTGGAATTAATGTGCGTGCATATACGTACATCCGTACAATGGGTGCAGAAGGATTAAAGAAAGTTAGTGAATACGCTGTCCTTAATGCAAACTACATGATGCGAGGCCTTGAAAAAGAATATGAACTCCCATTTACACAATATTGTAAACACGAGTTTGTCATATCTTGTAAAAAACAGAAGAAACTTGGCGTGAGGGCATTGAATATTGCCAAACGACTAATGGATTTAGAAATTCATCCTCCAACTGTTTATTTCCCATTAATTGTGGAAGAGGCAATTATGATCGAGCCTACTGAAACAGAATCGAAAGAAACCTTGGATAATTTTATCAATGCAATGATTCAAATTGCTGATGAAGCTAAGAGCAATCCAGAAATTGTTCAAGAAGCTCCACATAACACTGTTATAAAACGTTTAGATGAAACAACTGCATCTCGTAAGCCAATTTTACGCTTTCAAAGAGAAGGGTAACGCGAATGAATTTCCTTCGCTATCAAAATCAATAATATTAATTGATAAGGGCCTCTGCTGAAATCTAGCAGAGACCTTTTAATTATGTTTGTTTTTCCTTTTCCTGACCATTTTTTAAAGTCGCCTGGGAGAAAATAGAGGAGTCTTATCCCTTAATATAATTCAAAACATCCAACATTCTAATAGCAATTGGATAGCATCTTCTAATTCGCATTCATGAATTCCGGCAAAACCAAGAATAATTTCCGGGGCTTTCTCAGGTTTTCTTCCAAGTGAGTAAGCCGATAATGGATAAACCTTCAGGGCTTTCTCGGCTGCTTTTTGAACTAGTTCCTCCTCATTCATACCGTTATTAACGGCAAGGACGATATGAAGGCCAGAGTGTGCTCCAATGATAGAGAGTTTATCCTGATATGGTTTTAACAAATCTATAATTTTTTCGAGCTTACGCCGATAAATCTTTCTCATCTTATTTAAATGTTTTTCGAAATCCCCCTCTTTCAAGAATTGAGCTAAAATATGTTGGTCAATTCTTGATACGGAACAGGAATGATAGAACGACAATTTCTCTTTAAATTGTTGCAAGAGAAGGTTAGGCAACACCATATAACTAATTCTAATTGATGGCATTAATGACTTTGAAAATGTACCTAGATAAATCACTTTTTCATGAAGGTCCATGCTTTGTAAGGAGGGAATTGATTTACCGCTATAGCGAAATTCACTATCATAGTCATCTTCGATAATAAAACGCTCTTTCTCCGATGCAGCCCACTTTAATAGCTTTGTTCGGCGGTTTACAGATAATGCAGTACCGTATGGAAAGTGATGGGAAGGAGTTACATAAACGACATTGATATTTTTTTGATAAATACTATCTACCTTTGCCCCTTCCTCATCTACTTCAAGAGGATACACTTCATTTGGAAAGCCCTTAAGAATCTGCAAGATCAAATGGTAACCTGGGTCTTCTACACCATAAACCATTTTTTTATCAAATAAAAGAAAGAGCTGTTGCAATAAAATTTCGATACCAGCCCCAACCATAATTTGATTTGGTGAGCATCGTACCCCCCTGGCATGATACAAATAGAAAGCGATTTCCTGCCGTAATTCCATCTCCCCCTGCGAATCGCCGAGCGGTAACAAAGAATGATTTTCTTTGTTGATCGTATTTTTGGCGTATTTACGCCATACGGAGAATGGGAAATTTTCAGTATCAATCGTGCTTGGAAGGAAATTGTATTTTATATAAGTCTGAGTTGTTATTGTATTTTCCTTTAAGGGATGACTTGTCTGCATATATTCTAAGTCTTCATGCATCATGACAAAATATCCTTTACGGGGGTAAGCTTCGACATATCCTTCTGCGGTCAATTGCTGATAGGCTATTTCAACCGTATTTTGACTGATTTTTAGAAAATCAGCTAGCTTTCGCTTAGAGGGGAGCTTTGCTCCGTATTGTAAGTGCCCTTCTATTATTTCTTTTTTAATATATAAATATAATTGTTCATATAAAGGTATATCACTTGACCTATTCAAATGACATGATAACATTTCCATTTTTATCAACATCCTTAATTCTGGTATGGTTATTTTTAAAAAAATCGGAACTTTTAACAGAGTCACCTACTCATTATTATAATAACTAGATTCAAAAAATACAATAGATAGTGAAACGGGGTGAATAAACAGTAATATAATAGGAAGAAACTGAAACTAGATACATAGGTTCACAAATCTCAAGATAATGAAGTTAATTAACCCTATTGAATGGCGCCATAGCCAAGAGGTAAGGCAAAGCTCTGCAAAAAGCTTTATCCCTAGTTCGAGTCTAGGTGGCGCCCCCAACGTGGACTTTTTGCTTGTCCGTGATCAAAAAGTAAGGAATTAAAAAGGTCAAGAAGTATATTCTTATCTTCCTAACCAATATTGATGGAACCATTGCCAAGAGGAAAGGTAAAGCTTTGAAGAACCCTTATTTCTAATTAGAGACTAGGTGGGACCTAAATCATGTCTTTTTAGTTCAGCATGCTTGAACGCTTAAATAAGTATTAAAACTCAGGAATTTAAATAATTTAGACCATTTCTTAAAAGAGAAATATTAATCAAGAGATCTATGATGTCTTCTAATAAACATTATATATATACGCGAATACAGAGTGGAAAGAGGGAAGAACGTGGGGAATTTAGTCGAGGAAAATCTCAAGACCGTAAGGGAACAAACAAGAAATAGGCTATAGGGCGTAACATTTCCGTAACAGATGCTGGAAGGGTTTTTTAGAATATGCAGATTCTATCTTATCTCTAGAGGAGCAAATCAAACGGGAGATGGAAGATCGTCAGGGAAACCGAGGCAGAATTGTTATAGCAGCTTCTCAGGTGGCTGGAACCTATTTTTTGCCACAAAAACTTCTTTCATTTACCGAAGCTTATCCAGATCTAAAAGTTGATATACAAACTAGGACGGATGAAGAAATTGAAAAATTGGTTCAAACAGGTGCTGTTGATATTGGGCTGACATAAAAATTTCCAGAAAATCATTTGTTTTTTAGAATTACTGAATTTTCTCGGGATCGATTTATAGGTATTCAGACAACAGCCCCCATACGTAAACAAACTCTTTTAATCCCTGAAGATTGCTACTTTATGTTTAATAGGGATTCCGAATTAGATATTATAAAAATGAATTCTATAGAGGCAGTTAAACACTTTGTGAAAGAAGGTATGGGATACGGGGTAATTTAAGAATCTGCAGCTAAGCTTGAATTAGTCCATGGTGGGCTTGACTATTGGAGCGGTTATACTCCAAAGGATGCAATAGCGAATGTAATAACACGTCCTGCAGAACGTTTATCGAATAGTATATGGTACTTCTTAAATCACATCAGAAAATATACAAGGTAAAAAATCAATTCGTGACTCCTAGGGAATCTTTTTTTAGAGTTTCCCACCGAGCATGATTACATCGCAAGAAAGGTTACTAGAGCCTAGTTTAAAATCATGGGCTGTCCATATACTATTAGTCTATTTAATTTACATAATAATATTTCTATTTTGTCTACTTCCTTAATTTTGGCGTGGCTATTTTTAATTTAACTGACACTTTCAATTCAGTTTCTCTTTAAAATTTTCAATAGATTAAAAATACAATAGTTAGATAAACCGAGTGTATAAAGAATGAAAAATAATTAGGAACTGAAACTAAATACATAGGTTCACAAAGTTTCAGTGATAATATTCTAGTTGGGATCGGAATGGACCTTAGGCTGGCTTCTGCGAAGTGGAAACGAAATATGGAATTCCTCACACGGTTAAGGTCGTAGGATCAATGATCTGCTTCTTCTTTATCAATGAGGAGGTCATCAATTATGGAACTGTTAAAAACATCCAAATTGGAATTGCTTGCAAACTATTAAAAATTGATGGCTGATGAAGAGATTTATCATCCCCCTTCACAGTTTGAAAGATTATTTCTATCAGCTGCACATACAAAAGAAGATATAAAGAAAACTGTTGAAGCATTCCACAAACTATTTGCCCAACTAGAGAGGTAATAGTAAAAGGACCAGTTCGATCCTTCGGACAGGTCCTTTAGTATGAGCCTTTCTGTTCCTACTTTTTTTATATATAAATATAATTTGTTTATATAAAGGGTATATCACTTAAACCATTTAAATGACATGATAACATTTCGATTTCCATTTACAGTAGCCCTTTTATAACTGACCTTGTTATTTTTTAAAAAACTGACACTTTTAATACTATCAATTGATTTTTATAATAGTCAATAGATTAAAAAATGCAATAGCTAGTGAAAAAGGAGTGTATAAAAAGTGGAAAAGTTAATAGGAACTGAAACTGTAAAAAGGGGCATGGCTCAAATGCAAAAAGGCGGCGTAATTATGGACGTCGTCAATGCAGAGCAAGCCAAGGTAGCAGAAGCAGCAGGTGCCGTTGCCGTAATGGCATTAGAAAGAGTTCCATCCGATATCCGCGCTGCTGGCGGGGTTGCAAGAATGGCAAATCCTCGCATTGTTGAAGAAGTAATGAGTGCAGTATCCATCCCAGTAATGGCTAAAGCACGTATTGGTCATATTGTGGAAGCGAGAGTGTTGGAAGCAATGGGTGTTGACTACATTGACGAAAGTGAAGTGTTAACGCCTGCTGATGAAGAGTTCCATTTATTAAAGAGTGATTTCACTATACCATTTGTATGTGGCTGCCGTGATCTTGGAGAGGCTGCTCGCCGTATTGGTGAAGGTGCTGCAATGCTACGTACCAAAGGTGAGCCTGGTACAGGTAACATTGTGGAAGCAGTCCGCCATATGCGTAAAATAAATGCACAGGTTCGTAAGGTTTCTGTGATGAGCGATGATGAATTAATGACAGAAGCAAAGGTTCTTGGTGCGCCTTTTGAAATTTTAAAGCAAATTAAAGAACTAGGCAAGCTGCCAGTAGTTAACTTTGCTGCCGGTGGTATTGCTACTCCTGCTGATGCTGCATTAATGATGGAGCTTGGTGCTGATGGAGTGTTTGTTGGTTCAGGTATCTTTAAATCCGGAAATCCTAAAAAATTTGCAGGTGCGATTGTTCAAGCTACAACTTATTACACTGATTATGATTTAATTGGCAAGCTTTCTAAGGAACTTGGAGCTGCAATGAAAGGAATCGACATTTCCATATTGTCTCTTGAAGAAAGAATGCAAGAACGTGGCTGGTAAGATGAAAAAATTGGAATTTAAGGATTGCAAGGTGCGGTTACAGAACACATAAAACAAATTGAAGCCCTGGGATTAAAGACTGTTGTCGTCAAGAAACTGGAGCAGCTTAAACAAATGGATGGTTTAATTCTTCGTGGCGGTGAGAGCACAACTATGCGAAATCTTATCAATCGTTACAACTTTTTCGACCCATTAAAAGAATTTCACAAGGCTGGAAAAACGATTTTTGGAACTTGTGCTGGCATGGTATTAGTTGCTAAGGAACTTGTTGGTTCAGAGGAATCACACCCTTCAAATTATGGGTATTACTGTAAAAAGAAATGAGTTTGGCCGGTAAATTGCTAGTTTTGAAGCATATCTTAATATATCAAGTATTGACGATCCGTATAAGGCTCTTTTTATTCGTTCACCTTATATTGAAAGTATTGGTGAAAATGTAGAGGTTTTTGCAAAATAAGATGGGAGATTTGTTGCAGCAAGAGAAGGAAATGTCCTTACTTGCGCCTTTCATCCAGAGTTAACTTCTGATACTCGTTTTCTTCAAGTATTTCTTGAAATTGTAGTGATTAAGAAGCAAAAAGAAGTGTAAGTAGAATGAATAATAGAGGATAAACCCTACATTTTAATGGAATAGTCAAAGTAAAACCTTTGATTTTTTTACTAGTTTAGTCCTGTCAAATAAGAATACCTTGATAAAATAATAACTTTCGGAGGAAATAAAATGAAAATTCCTATGTTAGACCTTAGTGAGCAGTATCAATCAATAAAGAGTGAAGTATTGGAAGTACTTGATAGTGTAATGAGCTCTTCAAGTTTTATATTGGGTGAAAATGTTAAGAAACTAGAACACGACATTGCAAAGTTTAATAATGTTACACACGGAATAGGGTGCGGAAACGGCAGCGATGCAATCCTTATAGCTTTACAAGCTCTAGGAGTAACTAAAGGGGACGAGGTTATTACAACTTCTTTCACTTTTTTTTCAACGGGTGGGGCCATAACAAGATTAGGTGCAACACCAGTTTATGTCGATATTGACCCTGTAACATTCAACATTGATCCAAATAAAATTGAAGATGCTATTACAGAAAAAACCAAGGCCATTATACCTGTACACCTATATGGTCAAATGGCTGATATGGAGAAAATTTCAGTAATTGCCAATAAACATAATCTTGCAGTAGTGGAGGACGCTGCACAGGCCATAGGAGCGAAGCATAATGGGAAGACTGTAGGTGAATTTGGAACAGTTGCAACATACAGTTTCTTCCCTACTAAGAACTTGGGCGCTTATGGAGATGGCGGCATGATAGTAACAAATGATGATGAAGTAGCAGAACTAAGTCGAATTATCCGTGTTCATGGAAGCAAGCCTAAGTATTATCATCATGTTAATGGTTATAATAGCCGCTTAGATGAACTTCAGGCAGCCGTTCTAAATGTCAAATTTCCTCATCTGGAGCGATGGGGTGAACTTAGGCGTGAAAAGGCTGCAATATATACAAGCCTCCTAAAGAAAATAGTGGGTGAAGAAGTGATAACTCCAGTTGAGAAGGAAGGAAATTATCACGTCTTCCATCAGTACACGATTAGAGTAGAGAAACGTAACGAACTTCAGTCGTATCTTAAAGAGCAGGGAATTGCAACAATGGTTTATTATCCGCTACCTCTTCATCTTCAGCCTGTATTTAAAAGTCTTGGGTATAAAGAAGGGGACTTTCCTGCGACCGAAAAGGCAGCTAAAGAGGCATTGTCACTTCCAATGTATCCGGAACTTAAATTAGTGCAGCAAGAAAATGTTGTGGCGAAAATTGCCGAATTTTATGGGAAATAAGTTTAGATACTGTATTTCAAATAATTAGGTTAAATATCTTGTAATCTCACATAGAATTATGTTGATTTCATTACTCAAACTTAACATGATTTTTAGGTTACTTTTGTTTTATGAAAAAATAAAAGTAAGTGAACAGATAGAATATCTGATCATGTAACAACAACGCCAATGCATCCTAAGGTAGTAAATAAAATGTAAGAAGTAATGAATCAGTCATACTAACATTAATTAAGCAGACTAATTAGTATTGAAAACTAGTACCAACTATAATGTAATTTATGTTCTTTTCAGTAAACTCGTTAATCCTTGACATTAACGAGTTTTTTAGTAACCAACAATAGTGTCAGTGATCAGCACATAAAATGAGCAAGAGTTAGCTGATACATAATCGGAAGGCGATGTTAGGTTAATTCATGGACCTTGGCAAGTTGGCGAATAGCTCCTTTAGGACCAATGATCGCCGATATTCGAATGTGGCTAAACTATTTCAACAATATGAATAATCCTGTAATTAAAGCATTAAAAAAAGGGGAAAAAGCAGGAGCTTTAAAACTACTAAACACACTGTTGGAAGATATCAAGTCAGGGAAACTCAGTGAAAATAACAATGGTACTTAAGGAGATGAATTAATATTTGGTAAGAAATGCATTAACAAAAGGCTTGTTATCTAAAACTGATAACAATCCTTTATTTTGGATCTAAGTCAATATCTTGGACATAAAAAAGTTAAGTCCCATTCCTTATGCTGCTCGGCATAATGTTTCTACTTCATCTGGTGTTAAATAGTTTATTGCTCCATGAATTCGCTTTCGGTTGTACCAGCTTTCAATGTAAGTAAATAAGGCTACTTTTGCAGTTTCAAAGTCCAGATATCGGTTCCTATAAACCTCTTCTTTTTTCAATGTTGCATGAAATGATTCCATACATGCATTGTCATACGGACAACCTTTTCGACTAAACGATTGAATGAATCCATGTTGCTTTAACTGCTTTTGGAATGCTTCACTCGTATATTGTGTGCCTAAATCCGTATGCAAAATAACCCCTTCATTAGGGTCTTGATTTTGAATGGCATTGTCTAGTGCTTGTGTAACCAATTCAACCGTCATTTGTCGGGCAAAGTTATATCCTACGATTTTCTTAGAATGAAGGTCTAGCACTGAAGCTAAGTAACACCAGCCATCTTTATGTGTGTGAATATATGTAATATCAGCTACCCATTTCTCATTAATAGAGGTTGTTTGAAAATCCTGCTCTAATCTGTTTTCACGTTCTTCTATATGACCTTGAAATGATGAAGGACGATATTTTTTAACAATAATAGAACGAACTCCAGCCTGTTTCATTAAGCGTTGTACACGTTTGATGCTCACCTGAAATCCTTCTTTACGCAATAAGTAATGAATTTTAGGAGCTCCATAACGACCCTTACTTGCTTTATGGATTTCTCGGATACGTTTGGTTATTTCCTCATTTTCTATTTGATAGGCCGAAGGCATTTTATGGGCAGCTTGATAATAAGTACTTTTAGGCAACTTTAATACACGACACATGGTTTGAACAGGATAGTGTGCCTTTTCTTCATTGATATGTTCGATAATTTCTTGATCCATTACTTTTTCGCGAATATGGTCATAGCCTTTTTTAATATTTCTACCTCTTGTTTTAAACGTAAATTTTCTTTTTGAATAGCTGCGATTTCAGCGGGTGTTAATGACTCATTTCCCCCAATAGGAGAATGCACTTTAATCCATTTATAAATAGTTACTTCTGAGACACCATATTCGCTAGCAAGCTGGTTGACGGGAGTACCAGCACGATAAAGTTCAACAATCGTTTCTTTGAATTCTTGATTGTAACGTTTTTGTTTCATAACGGACACGTCCTCTCTTAATTTCTAGGATAAGGACTTAACTAAAATGTGTCCATACTTCTATACTAGCTCCAATTACTGTTTATTTTTATTGAAGTTATTGTACTAACAGTATCGCTTATTCTAAATAACGCCTACATAGGAACGCTTGTTCTTTATTCGGTTGAATTCGAACACAAGGAGAGGGGCATAAGTATGGCTAAAGTTAAGAAAAAAAGACCTACAAGAGACGAATATGAGCTTGGAGAGATCGGTAATACGCTTGTAGAAGCACATGATGAAATATTAGAAGTAATATTAGATGTCTGGGAAGATGGTCCAAGGTAATATTATAAAAATGGATAGCCGTACTAGATTCATTCATATCGAAAAGAACTCTGAGATTAATCAATTTCAATTTAGGGACATTATGAAAGTTTCTGTATTATAACGTGGAGCTCCTCTCATTTGAGAAGAGCTTTATTTTGTCCACTAAATCTCCCAATAAATGTTCCGCTGTTTCATTTAGTGCCCTAGTAAATCGTATAGCTGCTTGCAATGATGGTAGTGAATCTCTTCGAACCATTAGGCTATGTAAACAACAATTGTGACAAAGACAAGAGGTAAGATAGAATATTCACATCCATAATAATACAATTATGGTAGTATTATAGGAGGGTTAAAGGAGGAGATTGAAATGAAGAAACTATTGTCTTTAATTATTATATGTATACTTTTTACTATGATCTCAGCATGTGGACAGGAAAAAACGAATAACAGCAACTCAACAGATAGTAATTCTGAGAGAAATGATAAAGAATCTACTGAAGAAAAGTCAATTGAAGTGGATAAGGGACTATTAAACGTTGAAATTACTTTGCCAGCTTCTTTATTTGAAGACCAAGACATTAATGCTGTTATTGCTGAAGCAAAGAATGAAGGTATAGAAGATGTTAAACAAAACGCTGACGGTTCTTTAACTTACAAAATGTCAAAGTCAAAGCATAAAGAAATGATGAAGGAACTAGAAGAGGGGTTGATGGAATCCATTGAAGATGCTAAAAATAATGAGGATTATGTTTCAATTAAAGATGTTACTCATAATAAGACATTCTCGGAATTTACTTTAATTGTCGATCAAGATAAGTTCGAAAATAGCTTTGATGGCTTTGCTGCATTTGGATTAGGCCTATCAGGAATGTACTATCAACTATTTAATGGGGTTAGTCCAGAAGATTATAAAGTGACAATTTTTATTAAAAGTGAGGCAACAGGAGAAGTGTTTAATACGATTGTATATCCTGAAGCATTAAATGAAAGCGAATAATCATAGTTCTACACGAAGTTTAAGGTGCATTTTATTTTAAATAAAATGGTATGTGAGGAATTTGTCAGGAGTTGTCCCTCATTCCAATAAAAGGAATCTCCCTTTTATTTTGAATCGCATATGTTTAGAGAGGAGAAAATGATATGCAGTGTCTCGTGAAAAAAGGCAGTATTAATTATGAAGTCCATGGAAGCGGATTTCCAATTTTGATAATGCATTCAATGGGGACCGATCACCTTTCAATGACAAGTTGGATAGAGCCTATATTTCAAACCATTAAAGGATTTAAAAGAATATATATAGACCTACCTGCTCATGGGAAAAGTGTAATTGAAGAAAACTTTAGTTCCTCAGATGATATGCTCATAAGCATATTAGACTTTGTTGACTGTATTATTCCTAATCAAAAGTTCTCGCTGATTGGATTTTCGTACGGAGGCTATTTAGCCCAAGGTATTCTGCATACTAGGAAAACAAATGTTAAAAGTATTTGTTTACTTTCTACTGCACTGCATATTAGAGATAGAACGCTTCCAAAAAGAGAAGTATTTACTAAGGATAATATCTTGCTAAGTCAATTAGATCCTGATATATGTGTTGCAATTGAAACTCTCATGAATTATCAAGATAAACAACATATAGAATATTTTCTGAAGGAAATTCAGCCAGGGCGCTTGTTAGCAAATAAAAAATTTTTACATTCAAATTGGAGGGAGAAAGGGTACTTTCTTTCAGAAGAACCTTTTAAAAATATGGGGGAACTCTCTCAGCCAGCTCTTTTCATAATGGGAAAACAAGACTCAATATGCGGATATAAAGATCATATATCGCTTTTAAACAAATTTTCAAATGCAACTTTTGCGATATTAGATCAAACTGGTCATATGATACAAATCGAAAAAAGGCAAATTGTTCAATGCTTAGTTCAAGATTGGTTACTAACAATTAAGTAATTAAGGCGGGAACAATGGTTCAGTTGTCAAAAATTATTCTTATATGAACCAGAAAATTTATTTTATTAAATGGATTAACACTATATCAAGGAGATTTCTATAGGTTTAAACCTATAGAAATCAAATATGAAGGACAAAACCTATCAGATACCTAGAAATGACCTTCATCGGGGCTATGAAGGATCAAACTTGGTCAGGTAACGAAGAAAATATCCTTCATTCGCTTTTGAAGTAAAAGCTAATTAACACTTAGGTTAGTTTTTTTATTTTCTTAATAAGAGCTGTATGTCATCTATAAGAGAGTTAAGCAAATCTAAAGTTTTCTATATATTATACCTATTCATGTACACCATCGGGAAAATTTTTATTCCAATTTTTATCTCCAGTGTGTTCTAAGTCTTGAGCTGTACGCTCCAAGACATTAAGCATCCATCGTTTAGTTTCTTGTATCGTATCGTAGAATACTTTTTCTTCAACTCCAGTTGTTTTTATACCAGCTAGTGCGTTCGAAGCGATTAGACGTCGATGTTCGTCTGCTTTCTTATCATACTCATCAAATACATGTTTTACGAAAATTGATAAGTCTTTTTGTTCCTTTGTTAGCCTTTGTTGAATTTCAGCTAATCTTTTATCCATTGTATATTCCCCTTTGTTTCTTAATGATTGTAACTTTTCATATGATTCCCCAAAGTTACGAATACCATGTTATCTTCAAGAAACCTCACTATTAACAAATATGGTTTCCAATACCCTTTAGGGCTACAGAAACCAATCCATATGAACCTTCATGGCTGACAAATTCACTGGAGTATCTGAAATCGGTCGTTAAAACATTACTCCAAAGAAGAAAAGGTATGAACCAATGATGATAGTTATCTAAATATTATATCTATTCCCTTGTATACTTTTCACAAGTTAACACGTGTATTTTTTATATGAATATAAATTGATTATAATATTATTATGTAAACTATAGGTGAGTTAAAATAGAGTGCACTCATTTCTTTGAAGAGTACACTCCATTTCAATCTATTTACTTAGTCGCAGTTTGCAATTTCCCAATATACTTCAAAGCTTTGCCTGTCCCAATTGCTACAGATTCTAGTGGACTTGGGGCTAGATGAACAGGCACAGAGATTTCATTCGCAATCCATTCCTGCAGCCCATTAATAAGAGCGCCGCCACCAGATAATATGACGCCACGATCAACGATATCGCCGCTTAATTCTGCTGGACTATCCTCTAATGTGGCTCGGATTGCTTCGAGAATGTGAAGCAATGATTCTCTTATGGCCTCACGAATTTTGTATGATGACAATGTAATCGTTTTTGGCAGGCCAGTTACAAGATCTCGTCCACGGATATCCATTGTTAATTCCTCATGATCAATAAGGGCATAGCCAATTTCCATTTTCACCTGCTCAGCAGTTCTTTCACCTATTAGGACATTGAAGTCTCTGCGAACATATTGGATGATATCATCGTCAAGCTTATCTCCTCCAATACGAATAGAATGGCAGGCTACAACTCCTCCGTATGAAATAATGGCGACTTCTGTAGAGCCACCACCTATATCAACAACAACATTTGCTATCGGCTCATCAACTGGTAAGTCAGCGCCAATTGCTGCCGCAACAGGTTCTTCAATTAAATGGACTTGCTTTGCTCCAGCATTTTTGGCAGCATCCTGTATGGCTCTTCTTTCTACACTCGTAGAACCAGAAGGAGTACATATAATTACATTAGGCTTTCTAATTGAAAATCCAGCTTTTTTCGTTGCTTTTCCTATTACATATCTAAGCATATCAGTAGTTGTTTGATAATCTGCAATCACGCCATCCTTTAATGGACGAATTGCGATAATCTTGCCTGGTGTTTTACCGATCATTTCTTTTGCTTCTTTTCCGACCGCTAACACCTTTTGAGTTACTGTATCAATTGCTACAACAGAGGGCTCATTAAAAGTAATTCCTTTATTTTTACAATATACGAGAATATTTGCAGTTCCTAGATCAATTCCTAGTTCATAAGTTGTAATCATTATTTCCCACCTATTTTCTATTCTTTCATGTTCCTTATAATCTTCTAATACGTTAACACGAATTTGGGGGTTTAAAATGAATTGTTATCGTAACGTAAATGAAATGTAATGATTGAGGAAATTTTAACCTATATATTTAATAAATGAAAAGAATATGGTAGATTATATCCAATGAAAAATGAATAGGAGGAACATTTTCTGTTAATAATGTTTAGATGTGGAAAACGAATATGTTTTTGATAAGATAAATAACAGGAAAGTATTCACTCAATATGATACGATAAGGGCAAATATCCTTGTTATACATGAAGGAAACAGATATTATAGTAGGCAGCAAAGGCAGTGAGTGTAGATTGAACAAGAGAGAAAAGCTTGTTGTGCTAATTGGTCCAACAGCAGTGGGGAAGACGAAATTAAGTATTGAATTAGCAAAAAGATTTAACGGAGAAATTATTAGTGGCGATTCGATGCAGATTTATAAAGGGATGGATATTGGTACGGCAAAAATTATGCCAAGTGAAATGGAAGGAATCCCACATCATTTAATTGACATAAAAAATCCAGACGAACCTTTTTCAGTTGCAGAGTTTCAAGAACTTGTCCGATTGAAAATTGCAGAGATTTCACAAAGGGGTAAGCTCCCCATGATTGTTGGCGGTACCGGGTTATATATTCAGTCAGTCATTTGTGATTACCAATTTTCGGATGCACCATCTGACGATCATTTTCGTATCATGCTGGAAAAAAGAGCAGATATTGAAGGGAATGAGAAGCTGCATCGAGAATTGATGGAAGTAGACCCAGAAAGTGCAAATAAAATCCATCCTAATAATGTTCGCCGAGTAATTAGAGCACTAGAAGTGTATCATGTTACTGGAAAAACGGTAAGTAACTACCAGAAAAATCAACAGCCAGAATTGATGTATCAAACAGCTATGATTGGTTTAACGATGGAACGGGAAATGCTGTATGAACGTATAAATAAGAGAGTAGATTTAATGATAAGTGATGGACTTCTTCCAGAAGTAGAGAAGCTGTACGTGCATGGATTAAAGGGCTGCCAATCGATTCAAGCAATTGGATATAAAGAAATTTACGAATATTTTCAAGCACACGTAACACTCGAAGAAGCGATCACACAGTTAAAGCAAAATTCAAGACGTTACGCCAAAAGACAGTTAACATGGTTTCGAAATAAAATGAATGTTGATTGGTTTGATATGACAGATGCTGTGAGTTTAGGTGGATTTGAAAAAAAACTTGATGAAATTTCAACGTATATTGAAGGAAAGCTGCAATTAAAATCGAATACATAATATTAGAGATAAAAGAGGAGGAAATAGTATGAAAACATCGATCAATATTCAAGATCAATTTTTAAATCAGCTTCGCAAGGATAATACAAATGTAACGGTCTTTTTATTAAATGGATTCCAAATCAGAGGACAAATTAAAGGCTTTGATAATTTTACTGTACTTTTTGAATCTGAAGGAAAGCAACAGCTCGTCTATAAACACGCTATTTCAACATTTGCCCCTCAGCGAAATGTACAGCTTGATATGGATAACCAGTAAAATTCTAGTTATATAAATAAAATGAATGTGACCCTCGCTTCTATTGGAGCGGGGGATTTTGTTGTATGTAGTTAAGTTATATAAAAATGAATACAGAAGAAAGTTTTGGCTAAATAAGGAAAAAAGGTAAAAGCAAAAATTGGTGCATATAAAGACCCTCCTGTGATTATTTGTGCTCGGATCAAGCGCATTCTGTAATCCGTCCCCAAAGGCATTAAAGGCAAATATCAATAATGAAATTAGAAGACCAAGGAAAAACAGCCTCCACCATTGACCATTCAAAATGACGCTCAATGCATCATTTGATTTATATACATCAAAGAACTCTGGGAACTTCACAAACTGCTGCAGCCCAAAATTTGATAAGCTTATCAGTCAATCTGTTGCAAAGCAGGAACCTGATTTTTTATCTATTCCATTGGTGTTATGAAGAAATAGAAGCTGCAGATTACCTGCAAAAAGGGGTTCGGAATGATTTCATCCCGAACCCCTTTAGAGTTTTCTGCCTTTACTTATTTAATGTAATTGTGACCAACTAAGTCTTTAGAAATCACTTCAGTAGGAATAACGAATTCAACAATGCCCATATAACCAGGTGCAACTTCATATTCGTCAAAAGAGATAACTAATTTATGATCCTTGTTAATATAGAAGTTCTGATCAGCACAAATCTGCTTGAATTTATCTACTATATTTATGTCTTCAATGCCTCCGTCGTTTACCCAGTAAACTTTATTGCTATCTTTCTTCATTTGTTCCTTCATTTGACTTTTAATATTTTCACTAATATCTGCTATATAATCATTATTTTTAAATAAGATTGGAAGAGTTAATAGAACTTGTTCTTTTTTATCAATTGTATCGTATTTCATTGTTGTAGATGAAGAGCCTTTAGCTTTATCAGTATATCTTCCGATAGAGAATATGAGTTCATCATCTGTTTTTACTTCATAGCCTGAATTGACGCTTAAATGACCATTTCCTTTTTCCTTTATTTCATTTACTTCCTTTTTAAACTCATCATATAATTTTTGGTTTTCAGCTAAATACTTTTGATTAAGACTGCTCTCAAGCTCTTTATTCTCAAGACTTTCTATTTTAGGAACTTGTAGCTGGGCGTTAACATCTTTTCCTTCAGCGGTAAAAGTAACTCCCTTTACCATAGTGCCAACTACAGGTACGTCTGATAAAGTTTTTGCGAATGATGCGCTTGTATTTACACTTGCTGTAAAGATAGCTGCTGCAGTAGTTAATCCAATAAGCCATTTATAGCCTTTTTTCATTAGAATCATCTCCATTTTATAGTTAATTAAATTTCCGGTATCTTGAGCGGCTATTTCACCGTTCTAACAATAATATTATTTATGTTTTATAGGGCCCTTTTTGTTAGATACGTATCTTTGATGTGTTACATAAAATAGACGCCGATGGGGGAGAAAAAAGTTTGAAAAATTTCTTTAAATTTTTTTCTAATAGTAAAGGTTATAAAAAACTTCAAAGAGGTTGAAACATGATTTAATAATGATGACAAGATCCATTCGAGTTAAATGGCATTTTGGTAATATCATTGCAATTAAATAATGGCGAGCAGTGACTGAGACTGTTCGCCATTTTCAAAGATTATTAAACTTTTTGTGAAAGGATTCTAGAGATCCTGTAACTCGGATGCCATTACCTATTATCTTTTTGTCGAACCTTTAAAAGCTCCAGTCCTTTTAACAACGCTTCTCCTCCAAAACCTGCAATGATAGAAAGGAGGATAACTTTCAGTGTTGAATCAGGATCTGTATAGACAACCAAAAAAACTGCACCAAGAGCTCCTAAGATGACTTCTTCCCAAAATCCTAGATAAATAAACTTTTTTGTTTTTCGGGGCACTACTAGTTTCCCCTCTTTACTTAGATGCCCTGCCACACCGACTAGTCCACCAATCAAAACAGCGAAGATAATGTTCAACAACATTTGCACTTCACACTCCTAAAGTCGTGATTTTTGGTTAAGCGACCTTAGTTTGATTCTTGGTGTATTACTAGTATATAAGGATATTGTTTAAAATAGAATGTGTAAAATTACCGAATTTTCCAATAATTTCCCTAGGAAAAGTATACTGTATAATAATTACAATTTTGAAATGGTCATACTATTGCATTATATTTTAAGGCATAGTTCTCTATCTTAGTAATAAAATAGAAGACAAACTTGGACAAACCATTACCATTCAATCAAAAGTCTATGAAGTCACACCTGTAACAGTCCGCTCGCTGGCAGGGAAAGGAGCATTGTCCAAAACAATAAATAAATATGATAAAGTGGCAATGGCTTCGAAGTAGTTTACCCACACTAAGATTTTAGCTGCAGCGGGGGATTTTTGTGCGTTTTCCGTAAAATCTTTAATGAAGTAAGCACAGCTTGAATACATATAGATATAGTATTTTTTATTAAGAATGTAATCGTGATGAAATATAGGCATTTGTCACAAAAATATCTTCTAGGCGTATACTGTTTTGAGAACGTGAGGTGAACGCTTTTGGACCAGCCGATTCGCATGAAAAATAACGGGCAGATTAGCATTGTCCTTAATTCACAGAAACGAAAGACATTGGCGAAAGAATTACCTGAATCTCAACCTCTCCCAAAAGACATTCCACCAGAACATGCGGCACTTAAAGATATAGAGGATGAACTTGGCACATTAGTTGGCATGGAAGAAATGAAAAGAATGATAAAGGAAATTTATGCATGGTTATATGTAAATAAAAAACGGGAGGAGTCTGGGTTAAAAGCAGGAAAACAGGCACTCCATATGATGTTTAAAGGAAATCCAGGCACTGGAAAAACAACAGTTGCAAGGTTAATTGGCAAGCTTTTTCAAAAAATGAATGTGTTATCAAAGGGGCATCTAATCGAAGCAGAGCGAGCAGATCTTGTGGGCGAGTACATTGGACACACCGCACAAAAAACACGGGATTTAATAAAAAAAGCGATTGGCGGAATCCTTTTCATTGATGAGGCTTATTCACTTGGAAGAGGCGGGGAAAAGGATTTTGGCAAGGAAGCGATTGATACACTTGTTAAGCATATGGAAGATAAACAGCATGATTTTATTCTTATTCTGGCAGGTTATTCGAAGGAAATGGACTATTTTCTCACCTTAAATCCAGGATTGCATTCACGATTTCCTCTTGTCATCGACTTCCCGGATTATTCGATTATTCAACTGATGGATATTGGACAACGAATGCTAAAGGACAGAGAATATACTTTTAGCCATGAAGCTGAGAAGAAGCTTCGAGAGCATTTAATATGGGTTAAAACAGTATTAAACCCAGCAAGTTTTTCAAATGGAAGATATATTAGGAACGTCATTGAAAAATCAATTCGTGCTCAAGCGATGAGGTTATTGATGCAAAATACGTTTGATCGGCATGAATTAATAACGATTAGAAGCAATGATTTAGTTTTTGAAGAGGATTAACGGATTACAAAAGGATTCCGTCTTCACGGAATCCTTTATATATGGGGATATCGGATGTTGCTCTTATCTATTTAAGTACCTAGTCTCCGGGCTGGCAGTTTCCATCTATACGTATATGAAAGTACCCTTAATCCAGTAATAACAATAAATAAAGTATATAATTCAAAAGAAGAAACGGCGATTTTTAGTCCAATGGCGAGCCCGCAAAGAATGGCCCACACAGCATATATTTCAGCTTTTAAAACAAGAGGCTTTCTTCGAGCGAGAAGGTCACGAACAATTCCTCCACCGCTGCCTGTTAGAACAGCAGCAACGATTACTGCACTTAGCGGATGATTCATTTCAGAAGCATAAAGTGCTCCTTGGATAGCGAAGGCTGAAAGCCCGATCGCATCAAAAAAATTCCCCCACTTTTGCCAGTGTTTTAATAAATTATTCGGAAAAAGGAATACGGCTGTTATGGAAAGTAACGCAATTTGGAAAAACAGTCCTTGCTCCCATAGGGCGGATACGGGAACACCAATTAAAAGATTTCGAATGGCTCCTCCACCAAAGGCGGTTACAATTCCTAAAATATACACACCTAATATGTCATATTCCTCTTCCATTGCAACAATCGCTCCGCTTATGGCAAAAGCGATCGTTCCAATCATACTTAAAACTTCCCATGTCATGATTTCGGCTCCTCTTTGGTGATGATTGCTACTGATTAGGATATGAAAAGTGGAACTTGATAAAGACCCAGATATGTTTATAGATTACTAGTTTTTGTGCAAACAATATGATTTTACCAAAAATATCGATATTTACAATCCTTTTAATATAATTAAGGGGTTAATATTAGGGATAATAAAATAAAACTTAGCACTTACGAAAATTAGAGTTGCCGCTCGATTTTTGATATGATGAGAATTAGATTAATGATGAAAGAAGGTTGTTGATTGGAACAAAAGACTGAATTTGAAAAAGTCATTTTAGTTGGTTGTCAAACGAATGAAGATGATCAGCGATTTGGTTATTCAATGGATGAACTCGGATCATTGACAGAAACAGCAAAAGGAAAAGTAGTGTCTACTGTTACGCAGAAACGAGAACGCATCCACCCAGCTACATACATAGGAAAAGGAAAAGTTGCAGAACTAACTGCCCTGCAGGAAGAGTTGGAAGCAGATTTAATCATCTTTAATGATGAATTATCACCAAGTCAGGTTCGAAATCTTTCAAGAGATTTTGAAGCGCGAATTATTGACCGAACACAATTAATATTGGATATTTTTGCTGGTAGGGCTCGTTCGAAAGAGGGAAAATTACAAGTAGAACTAGCTCAGCTTCAATATTTGCTGCCTCGACTTATGGGGCAGGGAACACAATTATCAAGGTTAGGTGCGGGTATTGGAACACGTGGACCTGGTGAAACAAAACTGGAGTCTGATCGCCGTCATATTCGAAATCGCATTAATGACATTAAAACACAGCTAGAGGTTATTGTTAAACACCGGGATAGGTACCGGGAAAGACGGAAAAAAAATAAAGCTTTCCAGATTGCCCTTGTTGGTTATACAAATGCTGGAAAGTCAACATTATTTAATCGGCTAACAGAGGCAGACTCATTTGAAGAGAATCAACTGTTTGCTACCCTAGACCCAATGACTAGAAAGGTTATTTTGCCGAGCGGATTTTTGACCCTCTTAACAGACACTGTTGGTTTTATACAAGATTTGCCAACGACTCTTATCGCTGCTTTCCGATCTACACTGGAAGAAGTGAAAGAGGCTAACCTTTTGCTTCATCTGGTTGATAGTTCAAGTCCTGATTATTACCAGCATGAACAGACTGTAAACAAGCTGCTTGAGGATTTAGAAAATGAAAAAATCCCACAAATAGTCGTATATAATAAAAAAGATCTTCAGCATTCTGATTTTGTCCCAACAGCAAAAACGAAAACAATCCAAATTAGTGCATTTGATGAGTATGACCGAAATAATTTAATGAAATTATTGGAAGAAATCGTGTTAAGTATGATGAGTTTCTATCATGTGGAGGTGCCTTCTACAGAAGGAAAGCTTCTATCACAGTTGAAAAATGAGACAATACTTCGCGAACTATCCTTTCATGAGGAAAAACAAATCTACATTTGCAAAGGTTATTATTTAGAGGATCATCAAATAGCCGGACAAATTAGTAAATATAAGATTTAGATAAGGAGAACAACATGTTTCAACAATTATCAAATGGGGAAAAACTGCAGCCGATTGTAAATGAAGTGGAGCAGCAAATTGCATCAGTCCTTCAGTATATTGATAAGCGGATTGATGAAAACCAATTTAGAGTATTAAAGAGCTTTCAAAATAATAAGGTAAGTGATTCACATTTTATTCCTACAACTGGATACGGGTATGATGACATTGGCCGTGATACGCTTGAAAAAATTTATGCAGAAGTATTTGGCGGAGAGTCTGCTCTTGTTAGACCGCAGATCATTTCTGGCACACATGCGATTTCCATTTCTTTGTTTGGCGTCCTCCGTCCTGGAGATGAATTGCTATATATTACTGGCAAGCCATATGATACGCTAGAAGAAATAGTAGGAATTAGGGGAAGCGGAAACGGATCATTAAAGGAATTTGGTATTTCATACAATAGTGTTCCTTTAAAGAATGATGGTTCAGTTGATTATCGTGCTGTAGAACAGGCCATTAAACCAAATACAAAGATGATCGGAATTCAGCGTTCCAAAGGATATGCAACAAGACCATCCTTTACGATCACACAAATAAAAGAAATGATTCAGTTTGTGAAAGAAATCAAACCGGATGTGGTTGTTTTCGTCGATAATTGCTATGGTGAGTTTGTTGAAGAGATGGAACCTTGTCATATCGGAGCTGATTTAATGGCTGGCTCCCTCATAAAGAATCCTGGAGGCGGGATTGCAAAGACAGGCGGGTATATTGTCGGAAAAGTAAAATGGGTGGAGGCATGCTCTTATAGAATGACCTCACCTGGCATTGGTGCGGAAGCAGGAGCTTCCTTATATAGCTTGCAAGAAATGTATCAAGGCTTTTTCATGGCTCCGCATATTGTCGGCCAAGCATTGAAAGGGGCTGTGTTTACCTCAGCCATTCTAGAGCGATTTGGCATGAACTCATCCCCGAAATGGGATGCAAAAAGAACGGATTTAATTCAGGCGGTACAATTTGATGACCGTGATATGATGGTTGCATTTTGCCAAGCTATTCAATTTGCGGCACCGATCAATTCGCATGTAACACCATATCCAAGTCCAATGCCTGGCTATGAGGATGATGTCATTATGGCTGCTGGCGCTTTTATTCAAGGTGCAAGCATCGAGCTTTCTGCAGACGGTCCCATTAGGCCGCCGTACGTTGCCTATGTACAAGGGGGGCTCACTTATTCCCATGTGAAAATCGCTATCTGTCATGCTCTTAATGGATTAGCAGATAAGGGTTTTATTGATGTTAATTAGAAGAATTGTAATAAGTTAAATAAGAATTGAGAGGTTTGGGTTGTCAATAATCCAAGCCTTTTATTTTTTTAAATGTCATGTCAGAAAATCTAACATATGTTTGACAATAAACCTAACATCGTTTATTCTAATAATAGAAAATTTGTAAAGGAGGAGAAAGAAGTGACTGGAAGCAACATTCGACGTTCCATGCCGCTTTTTCCAATTGGGCCTGTCATGCAGCTGACTGATTTGACTGCAAGGCAAATTCGGTATTATGAAGAGCACCAATTGATTTCTCCAGCTCGATCTGAAGGCAATAGAAGATTGTTCTCGCTCAATGATATTGACAAACTCCTTGAAATTAAAGATCTTATTGATCAGGGAATCAATATGGCTGGAATTAAACAGCTATTATTTGTGCAAAATCAAGAAGTAATCGCTTCTGATGTAAAACCGCTTAAATCAGAGAGAGAACTATCTAATGACGAAATCAGAAGACATCTTAGAAAAGAAATCGTACAAGCCGGGAGATTTAACCAACATTTATCAAGCCAAGGGAATATAACACGCTTATTCCACTGATAAAGTGGCTTTAAACAAAAAGGAGGAATTATTATATGGCAAGGTTTACAAAAGAGGATATTAAACGAATTTCAGCTGAAGAGAATGTAAAGTTTATCCGTCTCCAATTTACAGATATTTTGGGAACGATTAAAAATGTTGAGATTCCTATTAGCCAGCTTGAAAAAGCGCTTGATAATAAAATGATGTTTGATGGTTCCTCAATTGAAGGCTTTGTTCGAATTGAAGAATCAGATATGTACCTATTCCCGGATTTAGACACATGGGTAGTATTTCCGTGGACTGCTGAAAAAGGCAAGGTAGCTCGTCTAATTTGTGATATTCATAATGCAGATGGGACTCCATTTCAAGGAGATCCTCGCAATAACTTAAAACGTATTTTAAAGGAAATGGAAGAAATGGGCTTCACAGACTTCAATTTAGGGCCAGAGCCTGAATTCTTCTTATTTAAATTAGATCAAAATGGAGACCCTTCCCTTGAGCTCAATGATAATGGAGGATATTTTGATTTAGCACCAACAGATCTTGGAGAAAATTGCCGACGCGATATTGTTCTTGAACTGGAAGAAATGGGATTTGAAATCGAAGCTTCCCATCATGAGGTAGCACCAGGCCAGCATGAGATTGACTTTAAATATGCGGATGCCCTAACAGCTTGTGATCAAATTCAAACGTTCAAGCTAGTCGTAAAAACAATTGCTCGTAAACATGGTTTGCATGCCACTTTTATGCCAAAGCCATTATTCGGTGTAGCAGGATCAGGTATGCATTGCAATGTATCTCTTTTTAAAGAGGGAAGAAATGCGTTCTTTGATGAAAAAGGCGATCTGCAAATGAGTGATTATGCACGGCAATTTATTGCGGGTATTCTTAAACATGCAACAAGTTTTACAGCGGTCACGAATCCAACAGTTAATTCATTTAAGCGATTAGTTCCTGGTTATGAAGCCCCATGTTATGTAGCGTGGTCTGCACAGAATCGTTCTCCGTTAATTCGTATTCCATCTTCACGTGGAGTAAGTACACGTGTTGAGGTTCGAAGCGTGGATCCGGCTGCAAATCCATATTTGGCTATGGCCGTACTGCTAAAAGCTGGTCTTGACGGTATTAAAAATAATCTTGTTCCTCCCGCATCAGTGGACCGTAATATTTATGTGATGAGCAAAGATGAGCGTATTGCTGAAGGGATTGATGATCTGCCTTCAACTTTAGCTGAAGCGCTCGAAAAATTAAAAGGAAATGAAACGATTATATCTGCTTTAGGGGGCCATATTTTCGAACACTTCGTTGAAGCGAAGGAGATCGAATGGGATATGTTCCGTACGCAAGTCCACCCTTGGGAACGTGAGCAATATATGTCGATGTATTAATATATGATTGAAAAAAAGGGATGCTTAAAAGTTAAGCATCCCTTTTTTCTTTTAATCTAGTAAAACCCAGTGCAAATGACACGAGTGCAAAATTATTAATGAATATCTCGGTATACCCCAATTACTTTACCTAAAATAGAAACATTACGAAGAATAATCGGTTCCATGGTTGAATTTTCAGGCTGAAGTCTAATTCGATCTTTCTCTTTGAAAAATCTTTTTACGGTTGCTTCGTCATCCTCTGTCATTGCGACGATGATATCACCGTTATTTGCAGTGCTTTGTTGTCTGACTACTACGTAATCTCCATCAAGAATTCCCGCTTCAATCATGCTTTCTCCCATGATTTCAAGCATAAAAACCTGCTCATCTGCTGGGGCAAGCCTTTCAGGCAAAGGAAAGTATTCCTCAACATTTTCAACGGCTGTTATCGGCATACCGGCTGTTACTTTTCCGACAATCGGAACATTTACGACTTTATAATTGATTGCCTCGGCACCTTCATCTAAATCAAGAATCTCAATTGCACGCGGCTTAGTAGGATCTCTGCGAATTAACCCTTTTGTTTCTAATCTTGCTAGATGACCATGAACAGTTGAGCTTGAAGCCAGTCCAACTGCTTCGCCGATTTCCCGTACAGAAGGCGGGTATCCTTTAAGCTTTACCTCATCCTTAATAAAATTTAATATATCCTGTTGCCGTTTCGATAATTTCACCATCATAATTACCTCACTTATGATTTCTTTTCCCAATTATAGCATCTATTAGTAAAAAGTACAAACATAAGTTCGAACAATTGTTGACATGAAACAAGTGTTCGATTTATAATGAAATCAATAAACGAACATATATTCTTATCGAGGTGTAAATATAATGAAAAAATTGTGGAATCAATATTCGTATGCTATTATTCTAGTCGTTTTAAGCTTGCTAACTTCATTTATCCTTATAGTTTATAATGGCCTTTCAGGAGAAGATGGCCTAAAGAAAATTACTGTTAATGAGGGGGATTCGCTTTGGCAGATAGCTGAAGACTTTTCCGATGAACATATGCTATCAGCGAACGAATTTGTTGAATGGGTTGAAAGGCATAATGGAATTGCAGGAGATAGAATCTATCCGGGAGATGAACTTATTCTTCCAATTGCTATAGAAAAAGGAAACGGAACAGAAGTGGCAAGTTCACAAAGCAAATAGATTAGGAGAAAGGGAAATATATGAATGCAATTATCTACTGCCGAGTCAGCACTACGAAAGAAACGCAGGAAACATCGCTCGTAAGACAAGAAGAGGAACTTACAAAACTTGCAAATGAAAAAAGTTTAGAAATCGTTAAGGTTATTAGAGAACAAGCTAGCGGCTATGATTTAGAGCGGGAAGGAATTCTCGAACTTCTGTCATTAATAAAAGGACATCAAGCTGATGTCCTTTTAATACAGGATGAAACGAGGCTGGGGCGAGGCAATGCGAAGATCGCCATTCTACATTGCATTTTAAAAGAAGGAATAAAATTATTCAGCATTTCTCACAGCGGGGAATTGCAGCTTTCTGAATCTGACTCTATGGTTTTGAATATTGTCGGCATGGTAGAGGAATATCAAAGAAAACTTCATAACATTAAGATTAAACGCGGGATGAAAAGAGCTGTTAAAAATGGTTATAGGCCTGAAAAAAATTTGTCCAATTTGGGGGTCCATTCTGGGAGGGAACGTATAGAAGTTCCGATTGAAGAGATAGTTAGACTTCGCAAGAATGATTTAACTTTTTCGGAAATTGCTGCAACCCTTAGAGGATTTGGTTATGATATTTCAAAAGCAACTGTACACAGGAGGTATAAGGAATATATGGATTCTGAGCTTATAGAGTGAACTTCTTGTCAAAAGGAGTCATTTTTAGTATTATGGCAGTTGAGTTTAATGATAAATATAAAGGAGCCTAACTATGCTGCCTAAAGAAAAGCTTGATCGAATCAATATGTTAGCTAAGAAAGCGAAAGAAACAGGTCTAACTGAACAAGAAGCAAAGGAGCAATCTACCCTTCGCAGGGAGTATTTAGAGACGTTTCGTTCTTCAATGTTTAATACATTAAAAAGTGTAACAATCGTTGATCCAAATGGCAATGATGTCACACCGAAAAAGCTTAAAGAAGTTCAAAAAAAGAATCTTCATTAATCGGAGGAATACATTAGATTTGTATTCCTTCTTTACATAGGGGCTTATAAAAGTGACAAGATATAAATAAATCAGCTTTTTTACTTGGTTTTGATACAATTTATTGAATATGGATGAAGCTGTCTATATTATTATAAGAGTAATGATTACTCGTAGGGAGGATGTTTTTAATGTTTGATCAAAATGATGCTCTATCTATAAACTCCATTCGCACTTTATCAATTGATGCGATTGAAAAGGCGAATTCCGGGCACCCAGGCATGCCGATGGGAGCTGCACCAATGGCTTATACCCTTTGGACTCGGTATATGAATCATAATCCGAAAAATCCAAACTGGTTCAATCGTGACCGTTTTGTGCTATCAGCTGGACACGGCTCTATGCTTTTATATAGTCTTCTTCACCTTTCTGGTTATGATGTATCAATGGAAGATATTAAAGGCTTTAGACAATGGGGAAGTAAAACTCCAGGCCATCCTGAGTTCGGTCATACACCTGGTGTAGATGCAACTACAGGTCCTCTTGGCCAAGGAATTGCCATGTCTGTTGGTATGGCGATGGCTGAAAGACATTTGGCTGCAATTTATAACAAAGACAATATGAATATTGTTGATCATTATACATACAGTATTTGCGGAGATGGTGATCTAATGGAAGGTGTTTCCGCTGAAGCAGCTTCTCTCGCAGGGCATTTAAGACTTGGGCGTTTAGTTGTCCTTTATGATTCTAACGATATCTCACTTGATGGGGACTTAGACAAATCATTCTCAGAAAGTGTTGCTCAACGTTTCACTTCATATGGCTGGCAATATATAAAAGTGGAAGATGGAAATGACCTTTCTGAAATTGCAAAAGCAATCGAAGAAGCGAAGCAAGATGAAAACCGTCCTACACTTATTGAAGTGAAGACAGTAATCGGGTTCGGTTCCCCAAATAAATCTGGTAAATCAGATGTTCATGGTGCTCCACTTGGTGCTGATGAGTTGAAATTAACGAAAGAAGCTTATAAATGGACTTTTGAGGAAGATTTCCATATTCCTGAAGACGTTTATGCGCATTTTAGAAAACAAGTGTTGGAGCAAGGGGAAAAGAAAGAGCAAGAATGGAATGACATGTTTGCTCAATATAAAAATCAGTACCCCGAATTAGGTGCACAGCTTGACCAAGCTATTAAAGGGGAGCTTCCTGAGGGATGGGATAGAGATATTCCTGTCTATGAAGAAGGAAAAAGCCTTGCTAGTCGTGCTTCATCAGGAGAAGCTTTGAATGGTATTTCTAAGAACTTGCCTTCATTTATTGGTGGATCTGCAGACCTTGCAGGATCAAACAAAACGATGATTAAAGGGCAAAAGGACTTTACTCCAGACTCATTTGATGGAAAAAATATTTGGTTTGGTGTACGTGAATTTGCGATGGGTGCTGCCCTAAATGGAATGGCTTTACATGGTGGACTTAATGTATTTGGAGGAACTTTCTTCGTATTCTCTGATTATCTTCGTCCAGCAATACGTCTAGCTGCCTTAATGAAGCTACCTGTCACTTATGTATTTACTCACGATAGTATTGCAGTTGGTGAAGATGGGCCTACACATGAACCAATCGAACAATTAGCTGCATTACGTGCCATGCCTAATTTATCTGTTATTCGACCAGCAGATGGGAATGAAACGGCTGCTGCATGGAAACTAGCAGTTGAATCAACAGATAAACCAACGGCATTAGTATTGACACGACAAGACCTGCCAACATTAAAAGGAACAAATAGCAATGCTTATGATGGTGTTTCTAAAGGTGGATATGTTGTTTCGCCAGCTGGCAAAGAGAAAGCCGATGTACTATTACTTGCTGCAGGTTCAGAAGTGAGTTTGGCTGTTGAAGCACAAAAAGCTTTAGCACTTGAAGATATTTATGCTTCCGTTGTAAGTATGCCTGCTTGGGATCGTTTCGAAGCTCAGTCTAAAGAGTATAAAGAAAGTGTCATTCCGAAAGATGTAAAGAAGAGATTAGCGATTGAAATGGGTTCTTCTCTAGGTTGGCATCGATATGCAGGCGATGAAGGCGATGTACTTGCCATCGATCAATTTGGCGCATCTGCACCTGGTGAAAAAGTAATGGAGGAGTATGGCTTCTCTGTTAGTAATGTCGTTTCCCGTGTGAAAGCATTATTACAAAATTAACAGAAGAAAAAGAAGAGCGATACATGCTCTTCTTTTTTTATACAACATTCCATTAACGATAGTGTGAATAATACACTTTCGACAAAACAAGAGGAAATTTTCGCCATCAACAGACAGAATGTTTTGTGAATATTCATTATAATAGGAAGAAAGGGGGTTGTCCCGGAAGGAGAGGTTTGGATGAGAGCCTATCATTTGTATTTAATTGAAGAGGAGTTTGCTTCCCATTACTTTGGCAGGGAAAAGATGTTTTTTCAGTTATTTCAGGAGTACGAGGAATCATCCGGTGCATTGAAGTCGATCTTAGCTAAGCAGATTCAATATATTACAAAACCGATACCGGGATTAAAACTTCATCAATACGTCAATCAACAATTATATAGAAAGAATGATTTTCTCGTAAAAAAAGGTGCATACTATATAAAAATGGGAAAAAGAAGCAATGCGAAACTTGAAGTCAATGATCAATCCTTAGTATTAGAAGCAAGCGGAAACTATGATGCCGAAACCATTTTTTTTGAAGTGTTAAGGAAAAGTGAGTCTTCTTTTCTGGCCATTGACCTTGAACATCACCGCTATGGTTGGCTAAAACCAATCAAAGAAA
Organism: Cytobacillus solani; assembly: GCF_001420595.1. Classification (GTDB taxonomy): domain Bacteria; phylum Bacillota; class Bacilli; order Bacillales; family Cytobacillaceae; genus Cytobacillus; species Cytobacillus solani. The sequence continues at coordinate 2,057,448 of NZ_LJIX01000006.1, forward strand.
GAAAATTCGTCTAAAAAAAGAAGAAAATATGAAGCAAATATTGTATAATAACCTTTGGTTTAGTACACTGTATGGTAGACAACACGAAGGAGGAAGTTTTATATGTGGACTTATATTCTAGTCGGTGTTCTAGCTCTTCTTGCTGGAATAGCACTAGGATTTTTCATTGCTCGAAAGTATATGATGAGCTATTTAAAGAAAAATCCGCCAATCAATGAACAAATGTTAAAAATGATGATGATGCAAATGGGCCAAAAGCCTTCACAAAAGAAAATCAATCAAATGATGAACGCCATGAACAAGCAAACAAAATAATGGTGGACAAGCAAATCATTGATAAATAAGGGTTTGACGTTTGATTGATAGCCAATAAGATACTGGGATTTTCCTTAAAGGGAACGTGGAAAGGTTAAACCTTCCCCTTAAATTTCACTTCAAATTGGTTAATTTTTCTTAGTTGCAACCAAAACCACTTTTTCTGGGTGAATGATTAACCTAGAAAGGGTGGTTTTTTTGTTGTTATTAGAAGATGTATTGGAAGAATATCTTTATCATTGCCAAGCGAAAGGATTCACAAAAAAGACAATGATTAACAAACGGCAAGAACTAAAGCAGTTAAAAGAGTATTTAATTGTTAAACGAGGAATTGTTGATTTAGAAAATATCACTCCACATGATTTAGAGGCTTATATGAGATTAAAACAAAAAGATAAATTACAACCTCAATCTATAGTTACGATGTTCAAATTAATTCGTACATTCTTTCTTGGTGTGTAAAAGAAGAATATCTAAAAGAGAATATTACTAAAAAGGTTGAACTACCAAAGGTATCTAAGAAAGTACTAAAAGGATTCACTCAAAAAGAAGTACAAGCCATGATAGACGCTTTTTCCTTCAAGGGATACATAGAAGCCAGAAATAAAGCCAATGATTGCTATGATGGCTGATTGTGGGCTTAGAGCGATGGAGATCGGAGGATTACTATCTGAGAATGTTAAAGAAACAACTATTCTAGTAAATGGGAAAGGGGGGAAAGAACGTATAGTTTTTATTTCACCAGCTTTAAAATGTATTTTAATAAAGTTTGAAAGACTTAAAAAACAAAATTTTATAAATAAATATACGGCAAGTTATTATTTTCTCACCTATCTGGGATCTGATTTATCACATAACGCACTGGATGATGAGATTAAATTAGCAGGCAAAAGGACTTGTATAGAAGGTAAGAGGGTATCTCCACATACTTTCAGGCATTTTTATGCGGTTCAGTGTCTATTAAGTGGAATAGATTTGTATTCATTATCTCGTTTAAATAATAGACTTTCGGAGTTATCTAAATTAGCTTCTTACTACTATTCTGCTAAAGAAGTGACTGAATTTGCACGAGTTGTTTTAATGCAGTCTAAGAACGTTGATATGGATTCTGAGAGCATTTCTAGGATCAGCGTAGAGTCATTTAAGCAGCTAATAGCTAAAGTTAAAGCTAATAAGAACATTCGCAATCCATTCGCCTTTATACGGGTATTTTAAAGTGTAAATTAAAGTCTCAACAAGTAAATGATCTGTTTATGAGTGTATTTGAAGGTTAGTGTCCCAGACAAGTACACTATAAATAAAAAAGACAGCCAATTACTCGCTGTCCTCTTCCGTTATGTAAAATAAATCATTTAGAACAGGTTACATGTTTGAAAGAGAAATTGCAATAAGAATAACAACCTTAAGTGGGTGGGCAAATATTACATAGCATACATAAGGCTTAATTGCTGACTTAATAACAAAGGAATACAAAAGAAAAAGTCTTCATCAAGTCGAGCTAGGACTAGAAGAAGGCAACAACGATAATACGACTTTAGACAATTAAAACTTGAATAGGGAAGCTAACAAAGTTCCCTTTCAAGTGTCATTAGATCACACACTCAAAAAATTATGCAATCACTTAGAAAATATTCTGATTTATTATTCCTTGTCTTTGTTGCTTGTTACATCATTGTAAGACTATCTTCAGACTATACATCTAAGTTACTCATAACAGCAAATATATTACTAGCCATAACAACAGTTATAACAATCACTACAATGATCATTAGTCGAAAGCAGCATAACAGTTAGTTCATAATATCGCTGGACTATCTGAGCCTTCTTTTTTATTAAATGTTATAACATCCACTAATAAATGGATTGTTATAACTTACATAACAAAAATAAAATAAATTCATATACTTAATATTTTAATTTTTGCATAACAAAATTCAAAATAAATCACTGGCTTATGAAAGGAGTTAATTAAAATGAAACTATGGACATTAACAAATGAATATGCGGAAGTAATCACTGATACTGGAATTGTTTAAGCACCCATTGAATATCTGGGAGAAAAGAAAATTATTACTCTAGACAACAAATGTTACTTTATTAATAAATTAGTTAAAATAAATTAATAACAGTAATATCGAAGGGAGGAACTACGATGATTAACCTAAGAAAAACAATCAACCTACTTAAGAAAATAGACCTTCCAAAGCCATATTTCATTAATCTATCTAAGCGTGAAATCCTATAATTCAATCTATTACAAATAACAAAATACCACTGGATTTTAAATCTAAGAATGGAGAATCAGAACATGAACAAATGTACAGTATCAACTTAAATTCATATTGAGAGAAAAGAATGAGAAGAGAGGAAACAGAACAATAAGACAAAGATTCCCTCTTTGTTCATAAACTTAATTATTCCTTTCATGAATAAAGAAGACCAAGAGAAAATAGCATTATATTAAGCAATGTCAGATGAATGTTATTTTGTGGTTAGTGAAGTAATGATGATAGCTGCAGAGCAAAGATCTAAACAAGGATAAGCATATAACAGTAAGCCCAAAATATCGCCAGTGAATAGATATACAAAATTCATTGTTTTGCACAATGGACAAAATAAATTAATAAATAAATATTAATATTTGAGGTTGTGTGTGAATATATTTAGAGATAAAATAATGAACTTCTGTTTGGGTCATACAGGATAAACAAGATGGAAAAGAGCAGCTAAGAGGATGGGACAAATGGGTAAAATGAATATACTTTTAGGTTTAATGTTAGTTCTAATGGTAGTTTACCTGTATTATAGAATGGTAATTGATTCGAATTTCAATACTGAATCACCGGAAGACTATATAACACATGAATATGTCATAGTAGACAAGACTAGCGAGGGCTACACTGGAGAGTCAGTGGACAATGATAATGTAATATTCTTTACTCATGATAAATTACAACCTGATCAGATTATTAATGTAGGAGACAATGTAATTTGTTATTTTAAAGAATCGAGCAAGGTGGATGGATTAATTAAAATTGATAAGGTTGAGTAAAAAATACATATTACAGGTCGAGTGAAACATGCCTTATTTTTTAAAATTTTATACATTAAATAAATTAGTAAAAAAATCTATCATTTATTAAAAAGTCCTCTTCCTACCACAGAAGAGGACAACCGCAACCCAAGGTCAAGAGTGTTCTTATTGGAACATCGACATTTGATTTGTTGATTAGTATATCACAAAAGCTATATAACAGTGAATAATTATTATCATTGTTTAATAGATAAATAAATTATAATGTGGAGTCAATTAAATGACTATTAAGCAACTGGAAGCTAGTTTAACATATTCAAATGAATTAATTTTAGTAGAAAGTCGAACAATGAGGGATCAACATGTGTACAGGGATGAAATGCTTAAAGAGGTAAAAGAAGTAGCTTTTTTAACAGATGATTTTGAGGTAACTATTCAAATTGCAGCAAGTTATTATGAAGTACCATTTTAAACAATCAAGTCAGTGATAAAACGTCAAAGAGATGAATTTAATGAGTATGGTGAAATCAGAATACTAAAAGGTAAGGTTTTAAAGGACTTTAAAGGTCAGGTGCAGCTTGAACCTGAGTTAAAAACAGCTCCATCTTTGACACTTGTTAATAGGAGAGGTCTCTTAAGACTAGGAATGCTCCTAACCGAATCAGAAGTAGCTAAAACAGTAAGAAATTATTTGCTTAATATTGAGGAAGTTTCCGACAAAGAGCAAAGACTTTGGGCAGTAGAACGAGAAATCAGTAAACGTGAAAGAAGAAGGTTAACTGATGCAATCAAACTCTATGAAGGAAAATCAATAAAAGGACATGAATACGTTACTTTCACTAACTTAGTTTACAAAGTATTATTTGATTGTAACGTAACCCAGTTATGAAATTTATATGATCTCGATAAAAATGATCCACTTCGAGATTCGTTTACATTAGAGGATTTGAGAAAGGTTGTTGAAGTTGAAACTGTAATGGCTTCTTTTATTAAAGTTGGACATAATTATGATGAAATTAAAGAAATTCTAATGTCACGTAAAGACACTTTTCAATAATTAATAAAATAAATTATAACTAATGATTTGTATGGTGGTTTCTTCGGGAATCACCAGTTATACATAATAAAAATGTTGTTTTACCTTAATGATTAAATAGTGAAGAGGAGTTAAATGGATGAAGAGTAATAACAATTTGTACAAGCCTGTTGTCCCTAAATGGGTAGCTGAAATTCTCGATGAACAAAAGAAACAAAATGTGTTTGCTGCACATGGGAGAATGAAAGAGTGGGATGAATGGAAACGTAAGTATTCAAGAAAATTAAAATATGCGAGGATAAATGGTTGGATTGTTGAAAAAGGATGACGAACAGTATTAAAAAGTATTAAGTATAAAAGTGACTTTTTAATTGGAAATGGAGGATCATGATGAAATACATAGGAAAAGGATTTGAATATTTTACTCATGATGGTAATAAAAGAGTAGCAACATGTAGGAAAATTGAGTTTCATCAAGGATTAGGAAAACCAATATTTATAGGTGTTTCACCATATGGGAACGTTGTAAGGTTGACGAGAAATGAGATTCATAGGTTCATTTAAAATACACATTTTAAGTTGTTTTAAGGGGAATACAAAAAGGGAGTATATGATGAAAGTATATTTAGTTGAAATAAATAATTATGAATCTTTTGAGGATTACAGAGCTTGGATTGAAAAAGCATTTACTACTTACAGGGCAGCGTCACAATGGCTTATCGAAGATGGATTTGAAGTATACCTTTATATAATTACAAAGGTGAATGGGAATTAGATTTTTACTGGCAAGAAAGCAATGAGTATATGGCTGATTGTAGAGGGGCAGGAATTATTGAAATTGAATTATATGAGCAAACATCATAAACCCAGTTTTTTATTTACCGAAAAAGGGTTAGTAGTAGGTGGATTCCAAACCAGTAAATGATAAGAGAGAAAGAACGTGAATTACACGGTATTAAACTTAAATAAAACAGGTATTTCATTAATATTAAGTAATAAAAATGTAAAAAGCTTGTCATCATAATACCCTTGATGCTGGAAGTCTTTAAATATAAACTTTATCTATTATTAAGGAGTGATAAAGTTGAAAAATATTACTGCAAACCAACTAGCATTTAAGAAGAGTTTATCGAATATTGAACAAATGACACTGAAAAATATTATGTTTAATTTTATTGGTAGACCAGATAATGGGGTAGATGATGTTCTTCCACTTGAGTATACGCAAACTGTCTTTGCAAAGATGGAATCACCACTGGATTCAAATTTTTTGATCGATAATAATGCAACCTTCAGATTTGTAACCCTAACACAAGAGAATCAGATAGTTATAGGATTCTTAGATTTCAATTTCGAATTAAATTTTAGAATATTATCTCTTGAAGAGCGTTTGTAAGTAATAAGCACTTTTATAAGTGCTTTTCAATTAATAAAAAATATCACATAAAAAGAATATTTTATAAGAGGTGAATTTAGTACATAAGCTATTAAAGTTGCCAGACAAAACAGGGAGATCAATAAATATTGATCACATTGATGGAAATAAATTAAATAACCAAAAATCAAATTTAAGAATTTGCAGTCATGCTGATAATGCAAAGAATCGAAAACCCAATAGAAAACAATTAGACAAGCAACCTAGGTCAGAATATAAAGGTGTTTGGTGGAATAAGAAAATGAATATGTGGAAAGTGCAAATAAAGTCAGACTCTACAAGATATCATATAGGTTGTTTTACAAAAGAAATAGCAGCAGCTAATGCATATAATTATTACGCTAAAGATTTACATGATGAGTTTTGTAAATTAAATGATGCAGTATATATGTCTAAAAATGAATGGGAAAAATATAAGGCAGGAAATAATATGACATCTGATTATTTGGGAGTCAGTTTTAGTAGGCATGAAAATAAATGGCTTTCTCAAATATGTCACACCTATAATCGAGAAGTACTTGGAAAGTTTGATTCAGAAATAGAAGCAGCAAGGGCATATAATAAAAGAGCGATTGAACTAAAAGGAACGAAAGCAAGATTGAATAAATTAGCATAAAAATCTGATTTTAATGGAGAAGGTACAATAAAATTTTAATCGCACTTAATATCAGTTATTTATAAACTGATTTCGGTATTTTAATAAATGGATATCCATCAGTGTATGATTGAAATTCATTTTCTTGATACACCAAGTAAATTCCGTCTTTAGCAAACGAGAATTGAGTGTTTTTATTAACTGTAACGTCACCTAATTTAGAAACAGATTTGGAAAACGGTTCATGCTTACTCAAATAGTCAAATGCATACTTTTGAACTTTTTTATAATTACAAGAAGTTTTAAGAATATCATGTATTTTATAATGTTTGCCTGTCATGAGATCAAAATTGTACATTGTTGCAGAACCTTTACCTTTTGATCCACCAGTATATACGTAGTCATAATAAATGATACTAAGTTTTCCATTTGAATTATATTTAACTTCATAATGAGAGTTATACGAATATCTACATTTATTATTAGTTTTTTTACAAAGTTTTTTTCTTGGAATGTCCTTTTCAGATTTCTTTAATTTGATGTAATTATCATATGATTTTTCAGCTGCTCCCTTTAATGTGGAATTAATCTTACTGGCTGCTTTTATATTAATACCGGAAACTTGAGGATACAATAATAAACTATTTCCTTCATATACGTGTCTTGTAAATTTTGGTACAGGTGTTGTTGCATTTGTTTTGTGATTATAAGATGGTATTAGGAAAAGTGTGAGGGTAACCACAAAAGTCATTGTTATTTTTAACAATTGACGATATTGCATTTATATTCCTCCCCTGTAATTATTTACACTTTTATTATAACTCTAAAAATTTCAAAATAAATAAAACGTTTTAATAAGATATCCATTTGATTATATTTTTTAATGGCAATAAATAAGATTATAGAAAGCTTCTGGAAAATATTTGAAATTAAAGGACTTATTAAAAACAGATCGAATTAAACAGTAAACCAAAACTTTACACATCAAATATCTGTAAGGAGGAGGAATTGGTGAATAAAATAATGTTTATCGTTCTTTTATCATTATTATTGTTTGTTTCTGGCTGTGAAAGTAAGGAGGGGTTAGATATTAATTCAAGTTTAATGGCTACAGATAAAACTCTACCTACCTCATTTGATCAAATGTCTACTATTGATAAAAAGTCCAATAGCAAGTTTCTAGTTATGAGAGTTAAGAATAATGAAGACTACCAAGAAATGTGGGATACGTTTCAAATTAAAAAAGACTTGATGGAAATTGATCTGGAAAAAAAGGATGTAATTTTTTTAGGGCTATATGAATCAAGTAGTTGTCCCTATTCTATTAAAGAATTAACTACTTCAGAAAAATCAAAAATGACAATAGTTTTTTCAGATATGGAAGCAAACTGTACAGCAGATGAAAGTCCGCGTAGCTTTGTAATAGCTATAGATAAAACCTTTTCAAATAATATAGCGGAGGTTGCACTTGTACAAGGTAAACAAGAGATTGTGCTACCTATAAAAGGAAAATAATCATATAGCAAGCAATAAGATGTATATCAAACATTAATAAAAAATACAAAATATTACATTTATGTTAAAATAATAGAATATACTGTAAAATTTTGGATTATTATGTTATTGTTACCTTGTAAAAATACTATATTAGGAGGTAACGATTTGAAGAAAGTATGGGTTTTGTCACTCGTAAGTACTTTGATTTTAGGGTTGAGTGGACTGAATGTTTTTGCTGATAGTGAGAATAATAGTAAAAACAACTCAAATGCTTTGAATCAAGAGAAAAACTCGAAAAATGTATCTACTGAAGTGGATGCATCGGATTATGTTTTAGAGATAACTAATGAAATTGAAAAAGTTTATGGATCTCTGGAAAATTTCGAGAAAATTGGCGGTCTTTATTTTGATGAGGATGGCTTTGTACATCTAGGATTCTCTAAATCTTCTGCAAAACTTAAATCTGACACAAACTCAAAAGCTGTTCAAAGTATTACTGAATTAGTAAATGATAGTATTATTACAGACAATACAGTTGAATACTCTACATGGGAATTGGATAATATCAAAGAAAAAGTATTAACTGATATTAAGAGTGCTTATACACCAGAAGAATACAATGAACTTTCTTTTAATATCGCTGCATCTTTTCCTAACCAAAAAGTTATATTAGAGCATAACAGCTTAGATAAAGAACTAGTAAATGAATTGAAAAACTCATATGGTAATGTCTTTGAAGAAAAACTTACTGATACAACATCAGAAGTGGCAAAAGGTAGAGAAGAAGATTGGAATCAATTAGGTGCTGGATTAGGTATTAAAAATATCAATGGTGGTACTTGTTCAACTGCAGGTATGGCAAGTAAAAATGGTAACTACTTTATTCTGACAGCTGCACACTGCTTTGCTGGTGATACCTCTTCAACTGGTGGAGACTTAATTAGACAATATAATACTAACGTTGGTCGTCAACATGCTATTGGTAGTGGAAGTTCACTAGATGTTGGACTAGTGAGAGTCACTGGAACTTATCTAACAGGTGGTAGATATGCTACTAATAAAATCAAGCGTTGGTCATCTACTGATGTTTTCGATGGATCTTTTAAGAACTGGACAACAATGTATGATGGTGTACAAATATGTAAAACAGGAAAGACCACTAACACTACTTGTGGAACGGTTGTAAATGCAAACACAACTGTTAAATATACTGGATATCCAACATTTAATGTTTCAGAAATTAAAGGAACAGATTACGTTAAAAAAGGTGATAGCGGTGGAGCTGCATTCTTCCAAACAGGAAATGATCTATATCTAAGTGGTATTGTTTCTGGACTGAAAGAAACAAATGGTACTATTGTTGGTGGCTACGTTACACAATATAGAGATATTCAAGCATTATACTCAATTACACTCTACACCTCAGATACGAATTATAAAATAGTAAATTAGTAAAATATTGATTTATGTAGTATTAGTAAATGGAGAGCTTGTTTAGACAAGCTCTTTAAAAACAATATTATTAATTAAATAAATTAATACTTTAAATTAAATAAAAGATTGATTTTTCGAATTATGCACTATGATACATGCCTGAGAAAGAGTGCTTTGTTAAATTTAACATGGAGTGATTTTATAGAACATTAAGAGTATATTGAAATTAAAGCTATAGATAAGGGGAATGAGGAAAGAAATTTAAGAATTTCTAAAGAGTTTTATGATGAGTTACTACAAATTAAATCTGAATCTAAAGATGGTAAAGTCTTTAATATAAGTGAAACTTCAATTCAAGACATGATGAATTATCTAAAATCACAAATGCAATTTGAGGATAAAAGAAACGTGGTTTTTCATTCAATTCGTAAGTGTGGGGTAACTTTTCAATTTCGTTTAAGTAATGACATTATGCAGGCTAAAAAGGCAGCAGGGCATATAATTTAAACAATACTCAGATTTATGTTGGTGAGACTGATTATGGTATTCTAGGCGCAGTTTCTTCATCAGGAAAATTAGATAATGAATTATTAAAGAAAGTTTCACATGAAGAGTTGCTCAGAGGAATTGAAAGTTTAAATAAAGATCAGAGATTGGGTAAAAATAGTATAAATATATTTACACTTTATTGACTATAGTCTAAATTATTTATAGATAATAAAATAAATTATCGGAGGTTTATCGACTTGAAAGATAAAGCAGAATTAATTGAAAATTTATCTAGTAATATCCAAGAAATTAAAAGAAAACGTAATATTGTTAATGATATTAAATTAGAGTTAGCTCAAAAGCATGATATTTTAGCTGGAGATATACAAGAATGGATAAATAGCCCAAAGGAAAAACTTCAAGAATTAGATATTAGAGAACTGTATTTATTCACTGAACAAGTGTATTTAAAGACTGGCGATTTGATTATTAACCCTAAATCTTATTTCACTGATGTAGAAATTAGAGAGTCTAGAATATATGATGCTTCAATAAAAAGACCACACTTTGATTTTCCAATAACGTTTGAAAATGCTACTATTGTTGGTAATGGAGCACACTCTATTCCAATTGATATCAAAATGATTGATATGATGTTAAATAATCAATTGTTACACTACGATCCAGAATTGCAAAGAGAAAGGACTGTTATTACAGATAAAAAAGGGATACGTTATGAACCTACAGTGATTAAGAAGAATGTAGACGAAATTGCTGAGCATATGATAAACGGAACTCTTGTTCCAACGACTTTAGTTTGGAACGCTGCGTTAGGTTCGTCTGATTCAGGTGAAGAGTTAGTATTTGACAACAAAACTAATACCTTAACTATTACTGAAAATACTAAGGTTGCCATTGTAGATGGTTTTCACCGACACAAAGGATTACAAAAGGCACTTCGTCAACGACCAGATTTAGATTTTAATTTTGTATTAATAATTACAAATTACAGTAAATCTATGGCTCAACAGTATCAATATCAGCTTGCACAAGCCACTCCTATTTCTAAAAACAGACAAACTCAATTGAAGAATGCGAGATATAGTGATGGAATAGTTACAAGATTAATGCAAGAGAGTGATTTAAAAGATAGAATTTCCCAAAATACACAGCTCAAAACTACAGCAAATCAACTTGTAAGCTATAATGTTTTGGCTGATAGCATAGACAGTTATATGAATATTATTTCAAAAAGAGATGCAAAAAAAGTTGGGGATTTTCTCATAGAGTTTTTTGATGAACTTATTGGAGCATTTCCAGAAGAATTTATTTTTAATACAATTGAATATAGAAATAAAAGCTTAATCAATCATAACAATTTATTTGTTGGTTATGTAGTTTTAGCAAATAAAATGATGGTTAATCAAATCCCTGTTGAAAAATTAACAGAAATAATTAAGAGTATAGACTTTTCAAAAGATAATTCATTTTGGAAAGAGCTAGGGATTTTAAATGATAAAGGAAATATTGAAGATACTAGTAAAGTAAGAAAAATTATTGCAAAATATTTCAGTGAGTTAAATATTGAAGAGTAGGTGTTTAAGGTATGAACAAGATGTACAATGAAGATATTAAATGGAGATTCTTAAAAGAAAAATATGATTCAAAAGAAACAAGAAAAGTTATTAAGTATATATTCTTTTACGCATATTTAAATGAGTTGCCTTTAGGGAAAGATTTGTATGACTTTAGTTTGGATCAAATAGGAAGCGTTATTGCTAACTCAAACCCTAAAAGCCTCAATGTAGCAAAGACAAGAGGAAGTTTTATCTCTCAATATATTTCATGGGCTATTTCTCCAGATGTAAACTTGAGAAGAGATAACCTTAATCCTTTACAAAATATTGATGAATCTTGGTATGCTCAATTTGTAGATACAAGTTTAAAACAATTTATTTCTAAAACAGAATTAGATGAAATGGTGAGTCAATTAGTTAATTATCAAGATAAGATCATTCCTGTGTTATTATTTAATGGTGTATATGGAACAGAAAGCTCGGAAATAAGAAACTTAAAATTAACTGATATTCAAGAAGATGGCACAACTAGGTTATATGATGATGTTAAAGGTGAAAGATATATCAAGTTGGATGAAAATGTTATAGAATTGCTTCATAAAGCAAATTTTGAAGAAGAATATATGAATAAGAATGGTATGGCTGAAGGAAGGAGTCCGAATTCACACTTAGTTAATAGTGAATTTATAGTAAAGAGTCTAAAGCGTGGTGCAGCAAAAGAAGGACATAGAATAGGTCAGAGTAGTATAATATCTAGAATAAATATAATAAAAGAGTACATTGGTTGGTTAGACTTAACTCCAAAAAGTATATGGAGATCCGGAATGTTGTACATGGCTAGTCAATTAATGCAAGGTAGAAATGAATTAATTAAAGAGGACTTTGATAAAATAGGGGAACACTTTAATTTGTCTAAAATAAACAATAATGGCTATGAAAGTTATAATAGGGCATATATGAGCGGATTTATTAATGAAGAGAACATAAATAAACTGTATAAATAATCTTTAACCTAGCCCTAATATTGGGGTTAAGGCTATACATAATTACTAAAATAAATTATAGATCATTAAAACGTTATGGGGGATGGAATTTATAAAGTAATTATTTCCATTTATTCATTTTCGATAAGGCTTCAATGCATTCGACAAATCTAGACAAAAGGAAAAACCCTCCAATTATGGGGCTGTTGACAAAATGGGAAAAGAGCTTTGCTCCTTTCCCATTTTCTTTTTAAGAGTATATTTATTAGTTTTCTTTATAATTTTTGTCTTAATTCATTACCTTTATAATTCTTTTTAAATTTAATGCCAACGCTGAAAAAAGGCATTGTTCAGAAATTTTTTCAATGCCCCTCTTATATGTTTTATACAGGTTATGCTTAGATTTCAATGTTCCGAAGGAACCTTCACACCAAACTCTTCGGAGCTTTTGGAATGCTTTATATTCACTAGTTTTTGCCCTCTGAGTATTTGCTTCCAACAATTCATGTGCAATTGGTCGAGAAATCGTTCTTTTACTTGCTGTTTCCCCAAAACAACA
>NZ_LJIX01000006.1:2071210-2278203 GCF_001420595.1 Cytobacillus solani
GTTTTGAATAATATTTTAAATTTTTGTTATATACAAAAGAGAAGTCTATCTTTTCATTAATTTGGCGAAGAATATGATTTGAAGGAACAAATGTATTTAAATCAATAAACTCTAGTTTACTTTGATATTCATCTTTACGACCCATCATAAAAATTCCCCCAATAAAAAACCTGTATAGAATAATTAAATTCTACACAGGTATTGGTAAATCCTATTAGTTTGTCAACAGCCCCATTATGAAGGGTTTACTAATTTATAAATTATTCTCGTCAATAACATCAAACCAATCGTCTTTCTCTTTTTCAACTTCACATTTTTTATAAACAAATATTTTAATCTAACTTAATTACTTGATCTCCCATTACTCTGTAAAGACCAATTTTTTTATATCCTCAACTATATTAAATAAGCCTTCTTCCTCTAATTTAGGGAATAGCTTATCAGGTTGATTAATGCAAAAAGATAACATCTCATCCTTCTTCAACCCAGTTATTCTAATATCATCAAGTTGCTTAAAATGATCCTTGTCGGCAAAGACGCCTATAGCAATCTCATAACTGGTCATGCATGTATCATTACCCTCTAAATCAATTTCTTCTGACTTTAAATACCAAAAATCATAATATACATTATTCATTAATATCCCCTTAATCCTTTTTCAGTTAGTGAGACATCATTAATTTTCTTACCGCTTGGGCTTGGAGTTGTGACCACCATTCCCTCAGTTTTCATTTCTAAAACTGCTTTAATAATGTGTTCCTTACTTATCTTAGTATGTGCATTAATTTGATTAACTGATTTACCTTTACCCTTTTCTATTAAATAATTTCTAATAGTTTGTTTGGTTTTATCCAATTTAGCACTCTCCTTATAAAAGTTATTATTTATTCTGCTTCTTCCCTCCAATAAATGAGTAAGTGCAGTATTTTTAAATGCACTTTGAACCTTAATTAATTCATAATAATCCAACTCAATTTTAACTTTCTTTTTGTTGTTGATGTCTTCTTTAGTAAAAGTACCAATAATTTTATTTATCTTCTCATCTAAACTAATATAATCATCCTCGTTCATTAGGGATTCTATGCTAATTTCTTGACGACTTGCGTTAGGATGTTTTGTAAGATACTTATCATATTGATATACATCAAATATAAAATATCCCCTACTATCACATGAAAAACAGCGACCTTCTTGGAAATTTACATAGTTAGAAATATATCCATTTCCATTACATTTTTGATAAGTTACTTTGAACATCCCTTATCACTCCATAAAATTAAACTTTCATTCTCATTCTGCTTTATCAAACTTTAAAAAATAATAGCTTTTATGAATAACTCTACCATTATTGAATATTCTATAGAAAGGAAAATAGGAATAGGGGGAAACTAAATGATTACAGAAATAATCAGAGATAATTTACCAGAAGCACTAACTCCTTCTCACATTCAGCGAATATTAGGTATTGGTAGAAGACAAACTTATGAACTTATGGAGAACCCACCATTTCATGTAGTTAAAGTTGGTAGGCTGTACAAAATTTCAAAGAAATCATTTTTTAATTGGCTTGATGGTGACCAATGAGTAAATTACCTTGTTGTTTCTAAAATGACTAAGGTCGGCACTAGGATGGTATTTACTATCCGAATGAAAATAAAATAATAATTGATCCTAGGAAAATATATCAGTTACACAAAAGATTTAAATTATCTTTAATAGATTATGTTCACATATTTATTGCACGTGAACTAGGGAGATCAATGGACAGATTGTTAGAAGAAAGAAATCATAAAATAGATAAGGCATTTCAATTAATTAAAAAAGGTTTTGGTTCGGATCAATTAGTAGCATATTTAGTAGATTTAAAGAGTGAAGAAGAAACAATCGTATCAAATAAAGGAAGAGAATTCATAGATAAAGAATTATTAGAGCGATATGATGACATAAGTAAGAGATATCACCTATTGGAAACTTGGAGAATCGAGGTTAAGGCAAAATTAGAAAGACTATCTAGTTTATTTAATGGTAATTCTATTGAAAATAATATTAATAAATTACTTGATGGGGGTATTTAATCATCTCCTCTTTTTATATGCAAAAAATAGGAATGTTCGTTCTGCAATGTGTTATGAGGAGTGATTTTCATGACTATTCGTGATCGAGGTAAAATTAAATGGTTACCAGCTAGTTTCATACCAATACAATTTAAAATGATTCGGGAAATGTATATGGAAGATGTGATGCAAAATAAACCAGAAATTGATGATTTTAGATTGAAGAGAACGATATATAAATAGGAAGAAAGATGTACCACTAATATAAGAATCTATCAACTTTTGATAGACAATTTGTCTGAAAAATGGTATATTTTCCTTATCAGAAAAAGTGGACGGAATAGAGGTTTAAACCTTGATATATCAACGCTTTGATGCAAATGGGTCAAAAGCTTTCACAAAAGAAAATCAAATGATGAACGCCATGAATAAACAAACAAAATAATGGTGGACAAGCACTCATGTATGGGTGCTTTTTCTTTTTTTATTAAACTAAAAATCTTCCTTATTTTTTTAATATTTGATAAACTATTTAAGTTACCTAATTTGCTGCTTGGAAAATATTTGATATTAATTTATCAACCAGTTCATACGTATGAAGTTTTGGATTATTGAATATCGGATTCTATCGACTATCATGGAGGACATGAGTATGAAGGTGTTTTTAGATTTAATGTGGTTTTTTAAACAGGAGAAGAAAGCGTATTTGACGGGAATTATCATCCTGTTATTTGTGGCATTTCTACAGTTAATTCCACCAAAAGTGATTGGAGTTTTTGTTGACCATATTAAGAATGATACTTTAACAGCTAAGATTATGCTTATCTGGATTGGGGTATTAATCGCTGCGGCTGCAATCATGTACGTCCTACGTTATTATTGGCGAATAATGATTTTTGGCTCTGCAGTAAAATTGTCAAGGCAATTAAGAAATAAGCTTTATCAGCATTTTACAAATATGTCCCAATCCTTCTATCAAAAAAAGCGTGTAGGCGATTTGATGGCGCATGCAACTAATGACTTACAGGCAATTCAGCAAACAGCTGGTTCTGGTGTCTTAACTTTAGTAGATTCATTAGCAACTGGTGGTTTCGTAATCATCGCTATGGCCACAACAATAAGCTGGAAGCTGACCTTAATTGCCTTAATCCCTATGCCGCTTATGGCCATTCTAACAAGCTGGTATGGGACAATGCTACATAAGAAATTCCATAAAGCACAAGAGGCATTCTCTTCTCTTAATGATAAAACCCAGGAAAGTGTGACGGGTATTAAAGTAATTAAGACATTCGGTCAAGAAAAGGAGGATATTGAAGATTTTCGCAAACAATCGGAAGACGTGGTTCAGAAGAATATATCAGTGGCAAGAATCGATTCATTATTTGATCCAACGATTTCCCTTATTGTTGGTATTTCTTATTTCCTCTCAATTGCATTTGGCGCAAAATATGTGCTAAACGAAGAATTAACGATTGGTCAGCTTGTTTCCTTTACAACCTATCTAGGGCTTCTCATTTGGCCGATGCTTGCATTTGGATGGCTATTTAATATTGTTGAGAGAGGTCGTGCATCGAACGATCGTGTAACAGCGCTTCTTGCAGAAAAAGCGGACATTATCGATGAAGAAAACTCAGTGGAGATTGTTCCAAGCGGAGATATTGAATTTAATGTATCAGAGTTTTCCTACCCTGATGAAAACGTGCCTCTTCTAAGGGATATTTACTTTACCTTAAAAAGAGGAGAGACGCTAGGCGTTGTGGGGAAGACGGGTTCAGGTAAAACAACATTATTAAAACTGCTTATTCGTGAGTTTGAAGGATATAATGGGACAATTCAATTTGCTGGTCATCCGCTATTCCAATATCGGTTAGAGAAACTAAGAGAAGCAATTGGGTATGTTCCACAGGACCATTTCTTATTTTCCTCATCCGTTGCTGAAAATATAGCTTTTACGAATCCAGATGCAGAGATTGATGAAATATACGAAGCTGCAAGAACAGCAAATATTCATGAGGATATTCTTCAATTTAGTGATGGCTATGATACGGTAGTAGGAGAAAGAGGCGTTTCCCTATCTGGCGGACAAAAGCAAAGAATATCTATTGCTAGGGCATTGATTATGAACCCAGAAGTATTAATATTGGATGACTCCTTATCAGCAGTCGATGCAAAAACAGAAGAGGAGATTCTGAATTCATTAAAGCAGAATAGGGAAGGCAAAACGACTATTATTACTGCACATCGATTAAGTGCAATCCAGCATGCAAATCTGATCCTTGTACTTGATGAGGGGGAAATAGTTCAAAGAGGTACACATGAGAAATTAATGCTGGAGAATGGATGGTATAAAGATATGTACCTGCATCAGCAGCTAGAAGAACTTGTGGAGCATGGAGGATAATCAAATGGAAAAGACGACCGTAATAAAGGGAAAAGAACAGCGGCAAGTTCTTTTTCGCCTTCTTTCCTATACAAAGCCGCATTTGAAAACAATTATACTCGCATTTGTTTTGCTCCTTGTTACAACAGTTGGTGACATATTGGGGCCGATATTAATCAAAATTTTTATTGATGATTATTTATCTCCTCGTAATCTTGTATTTGAACCTATATTTGCTTTAGGGGCTGCATTTATTGGCATACAGATTCTGAATGTACTTGTTTCCTATTTTCAATTGCTCAAGTTTCAGGAGATTGCTTTAAAAATAATCCAACAGCTTCGTGTAGATGTATTTTCGAAGGTTCAGGCTCTTGGGTTAAAATATTTTGATAAGACACCAGCTGGAAGTATTGTATCTCGTGTTACGAATGATACGGAAGCAATAAAAGACATGTTTGTGAGTGTGTTAGTTACTTTTATTCAAGGAGCTTTTTTAATTATTGGGATATTTATTGCGATGTTTATCTTAAATGTTAAACTAGCCCTTTTTTGCTTAGTGATCTTGCCGCTCCTATTACTCATTATGAGAGCCTATCGAAAATATAGTTCGATATTTTATCAGGATTTAAGGGAAAGGCTAAGTCAGCTAAATGCGAAGCTAAGTGAATCTTTGCAAGGGATGGCGATTATTCAAGTGTTTCGCCAAGAAAAAAGATTGCGTAAGGAATTTGCTGATATTAATGATCAGCATTATCAGGCAGGAATGCGGAATATAAAAATTGATGGCTTATTATTAAGACCGGCGATTGATTTAGTCTATGTTTTTGCCATTATCCTTATCTTAAGTTTTTTTGGGATTACATCGTTTAATAGTCCAATTGAAATTGGTGTATTATACGCTTTTATTAGCTATTTGGACCGATTCTTTGAGCCTGTTAATAATATGATGCAGCGACTTTCCATGTACCAGCAGGCAATTGTAGCAGCATCTAGAGTGTTTAAGGTAATGGATGAAACGGAGCTTGCTCCAGCACAGGAACTAAATGAAAATAGAAGCATTTCAGCAGGGGAAATAGAATTTCGCAATGTCAGCTTTTCTTACGATCATAAAAGGGATGTCCTGAAAAATATCTCTTTTACTGCTAAACCAGGGGAAACCGTCGCACTTGTTGGTCACACAGGGAGCGGAAAAAGCTCTATTATTAATTTAATGATGCGCTTTTATGAATTTGAAAGAGGAGAGATTCTAATTGATGGGCAATCCATTAAATCGTATGCCAAGGATGAATTAAGAATAAAGATGGGTTTGGTCTTACAAGATCCCTTCATATTCTTTGGTACGATTAAGGATAATATTCGCCTTCACAATCAAAATATGACAGATAAAGAAATTGAAGCTGCAGCACAGTTCGTTCAGTCACATTTATTTATCGAGAAACTAGTAGATGGCTATGATCATCAAGTAGTTGAAAGGGGGTCCACTTTTTCAAGTGGTCAAAGACAGCTATTAGCATTTGCACGGACAATTGCGGCTAATCCGAAAATCCTTGTTCTTGATGAGGCAACTGCTAATATCGATACAGAGACAGAAGAAGCGATCCAATTAGCGTTAGCTAAAATGAGAAAAGGACGGACAACAATTGCGATCGCCCACCGGCTATCAACAATACAGGATGCGGAACTCATTCTTGTCCTTCATCAAGGAGAAATTGTAGAAAGAGGCAATCACCAAGAACTCTTGGCAAAGCGCGGGTTATACCATAAAATGTACCTGCTGCAAAATGGGTTGGAAGATCGAGTGGAGGATGTAGTTGGATGATAAGGTAGAGTGTATTTAAGGGAAAGTAAAAAAGAAACCAGCAAGGTTATATGACCGTTGCTGGTTTTTCTAATGTGTAGAAACTTTTTTTTTGAAAATATTATTATATTCATTTAATAATTTATCCAGTTCTTGGCTATTTCTAATAGCTAGTGAGGAGGTAAATCCATTTTTCATAGCTACTTGAATGAGTTCCTGCCTCTTTTGTTCAATTAATGTAATTAAATCTTGTTTTGACACAGCCAATTTCCTTTCAAGTCTTTTTAACATAAATGATCTTACATTGAGGTTTCCAGAAAAAACCATGTAAAAACATGAAAGATTCTAACAAAAATTGTTAGTATTTACTATAGTATAGCGAATTATGGGAAATAATTCAAAAGAAACTTCTTCGATATCTACAATTTTTTACAAGTTTATTTTCTCTTATATTTTTGACAGACACAAATTGTTCAAATCTAAACATTATCTTTTCATAACCATATTTGTTAGAATGAGTGGAGACTTAGTATAAACAGGAGAGGTTAAAGATGACAGATTTAAATGTATTTTTAGCATTAGCAGCTGGCTTTTTAAGTTTTATTTCTCCTTGCTGTTTACCATTATACCCAGCCTTCTTATCTTATATAACTGGAATGTCTGTTGGTGAGCTGAAAGAGGAAAATGGGATGCTTCAAAGGCGTAGCATGTTACATACGTTATTTTTCTTGATAGGATTTTCTCTGATTTTTATTGCACTAGGTTTTGGAACCTCCTTTTTGGGGAGTTTTTTTGCAGATTATAAAGATTTAATTCGTCAAATTGGAGCAATTTTTATCTTTTTCTTTGGCTTACTTATCGTTGGGTTTATTAAACCGGAATTTTTACTGAAAGAAAGAAGGTTTGAATTTAAAAACCGACCATCTGGACTCATTGGTTCATCTTTGATTGGTATGGCTTTTGCAGCTGGCTGGACCCCTTGTACAGGACCGATTTTGGGAGCGGTTATTTCACTTGCAGCATCCAATCCAAATTCGGCGATGTTTTACATGGTAGCATATATCCTTGGCTTTGCTATCCCATTCTTTATCCTTTCCTTCTTTATTGGCAAGATGAAATGGATTCGAAAGTATAGTGGGACGATTATGAAGATTGGCGGATATATAATGATGGTAATGGGGATTGTGTTATTTTTTGACTGGATGACTAAGATTATCGCGATTCTAACACCAATTTTTGGTGGATTTACGGGCTTTTGATTTAAAGTTGACGAAATTTGTCGTATGATAAGAATGGTGTTTATGCGAAATATTCGATATATTTAAATATGTGTTCTTTTTTATCATTTATTTAATTTTAACTTCTTTTTAATAGTTTTCTATGGGTCAATCAGATATAATTGATAGGACTTCCGTTGTATTGATCAAGGAGGAAACAGCTATGGCAAGGATACTGATTATTGATGACGCAAAATTTATGAGAATTACCTTATCGAATATTCTTAAAAAAGCTAATCATGAAATTGTCGGTGAAGGAGAGACCGGATTAGACGCAATTCGTCTATATAGTGAGCTAAATCCCGATTTAGTTACAATGGATATAACGATGCCTGAAATGAGCGGACTAGAGGCAGTGAAAGAAATTAAGAGAGAATATCCGCAAGCGAAAGTTATTATGTGTTCGGCAATGGGACAACAAAAAATGGTTGTAGAAGCGATTGAGGCAGGCGCAAAGGACTTTATCGTTAAGCCTTTTGATGAAGGTAGAGTAATGGATGCTGTAAATAGAGTATTAAGTTAATGATAAGCTGACTCAAGGTTTATAAGTCTAACTTATAAATGACCTGATTGAGTTAGCTTTTTATGTTGAAGTTCCCCATTTAGTTTAAATAGGATATAATGTATGATGAAAATAAAGGATGAAGGATGAAAGATAATGAACTATGTTGTTATTACATCGATTGGAGCTATCTGCATGGCTGTCTTCGCCATGTTCATCCGAATGAAAGCAGCGAAAAAACCAGCAACTGCAAAAAAGATAATCTTGCCGCCAATCTTTATGAGCACAGGTGCGCTTATGTTCGTTTTTCCGTACTTTCGTGTAACACTATTAGAAATCGCGGAGGCAGTAATTGTAGGATTCCTGTTTTCAATTTTATTAATAAAAACATCTAAATTTGAAATTAGAGATAAGAATATATATTTAAAGCGCTCAAAAGCATTTCTATATATTTTAATTGGCTTACTAGTCGTTCGTATGGCTGGGAAATTAATATTAAGCTCGACGATTGACTATGGTCAGTTAAGCGGCATGTTCTGGATCCTTGCATTTGGAATGATTGTTCCATGGCGAATTGCGATGTATATAAACTTTAAAAAACTTCAGCAGGAACTTTATGGTTCTATAAAATAAAACGAAAGCCAACGATATTTATGTCGTTGGCTTTTTACATAGATAAATAGATACCACTTTAATGATCAGAAGTGGTTAAAATAAATGTTCATATGGTGTCAAATTAATTTGATTTTCTGTTAATTTTTTTCTCAAAAATTTATGATCTCTTTTAGGTGTAGCTAAAATATACCCGCGAATGACCAAATCTTGATCGATAGTTCCTGCTTGTTCCTTCAAGGCAAGCTCTCCGATTTTCCCTGCAATCTTATGACGAGCTACATCTCTAAATAATTCTGGAACCGGACTGACTAAATCTTCTAGTAAATTCTTTTCTTTTTGTCCCCATAAATGCTTAGTATTACTAACATAATGCTCTTCCCAATCCATATCTGACTTGCCGTCCTGTTTCGGCATTTTCTTCAAAAACTTGCGAAACATAAAGAAACCGCCAATGGCCATAGAACCAGCAAATATGACAATCCAAAAAAGAATAAACCATAAGAACCAACCTTCAAGCTGCATTTTCTCACCTACAAATAAATATTAATGCCTTTATTATAAACGGTTGACTAAATATAGACAAGATAATCAAATTCAGAGAAACTTTAGTAGGTTTCCCTTGATTGATTTATATTAAAATAATATAATTATATATGGCTAATATGGGGTCGAATGGGGTACTGGTGTCCTCCGTAGTCTTCAAAACTATCTGTGACCAGCGTGCCTGGTCAGCTGGGTTCGATTCCCAGACGGTCCCGCCATATTATCCTAAACAACCCGATTGAACTTGTTTAATACTAGATATATCAACGTTTATGACTCTTTTGGATTTTCGCAGAATCCTAAAGAATTCGATAGATTTTGAAATACTTTTGCATTTATTTTGCACGATAAACTTCTTCCATTGTCACGTCTACTAGGCGTGACTCTTTTTGTTCCATCTCGTCTAATATATGGCTATAAGTTTGTAAAGTAGTAACGATATCATTATGACCAAGTGACGAGAAATATATCTAACGTTAATACCCTGATAAAGTAACATTGATGCATGTGTGTGTCGTAATCCGTGGCAAGTTATTTCTTTTATACCTACCTTATGACAGAGGGATTTAAGTGTTTTGTTTACAGCATTATTTGTAACAAGTTCAAACTTTGAGTTTATAAAGCATAAGTTCTTTTTATTTCTTAATCCTGTTTTTGCAGCTAACACTTTTTGCTCATGTTTTAAAATGCTAAGTAAATCTCTGGTCTCTTTATCTATTGTGATGGTACGTTTCGATGAATAATTTTTGGTATCACTAAAATCATTTTTGTATTTAGCATCCCAAGTTTTATTGATCGTGACAGTTTGATTAACTAAATCAACGCATTCCCAGGTTAAACCTAGAATTTCTGAGAAGCGTGTTCCAGTTGCAATAGCAAATAGGATGATATAACGAGAGATGTATCTTACTGTTTCCGTAGCATAATTTGGGGCGATTTCATTAATGAATTTTTGGTGCATATTTCGATTTAAATCTTTCATCATTACCCCAGGAAAATGCAATTCTACAAGTTTTACAGAGCGTTCAATATCACTTTCGTGTTTTGGGCTGTACTTGCCTTTTTTATATATCCCAAACGGGTATCGGTCCTAAGATGATGGAGAAAATAGTGAATCATTTTGGTAGGGAATATTTCAAGGAGGTTGGAAAGTGAATTTTCCAGCAGATATAAATCATGTCCTCAATGATGTTGGTTTAGAAAGAATTAGACAAAACAAAATGGGGCAGACAAAGGCACTCAGATGGAGATTGGTTAAAGATTTTAGGTGAAGAGTTCGGAGAAGTTTGTCAGGCAATGCAAAGGGAAGATTGATAAATTCTATCCATATTCAGGCACGAATGTAACATTAACAATGCAACCTTCTCAAATGACAATAGAGGAATTTTATAAAAACGACCATGAAGGAATTGAGTATTCTGTGGACGGCAATGGGAATGTCTCAGTTCCAGATGGTCAATTATCTATCGAGGATGAAACTGAAGCATGACCAAAAGTAATGGTAGTCAAATAATGGCTAATAAGAAAAAACAAAAACGTCGGTTGGGCAAATCTCTTGCCCGCCGTCGTAAAGAAATCCGTAAACATAATTGGCGAAAGTTATTTGTAAAGTCCGGTATTTTGAAAGATTAGGAGGTTCTCACTTTGGAATATCTCACTGATCAGGATTTTGAAACTGCAGAGAAAAACGGAATCAGTAAGGAAAATGCATATCAAAGATTCTATAGGTATGGATGGAGTAAACGAAGAACAATTAACACACCTGTAAAAGTATATACAAATCCCTGGCAGAAATGGAAAGCCATTGCGGAATCAAACGGAATATCAGAAAGACTATTCAGAAGAAGTGTAGCAACTAAATGGGAACCTGAACATGCCGCAATGGAACCAATACGAATTCGTTCAAAAGAAGCAACCCAATGAACGCACAGCACTTTAAAGAATTGATTAATACAGTTTGTAAGACTGTTAATCTTCCCAAATATAAGATTGTGGATCTCATTGGTGTTGACCATGTAACGGTGAATAAATGGGAACGTGAAGGGCTTCCAGTACGGATAAAACCATATGTAATGTCTGTTTTAAGAAAAGTCATATTTGAGAAATAGTTTTTGTATTGTGTTTAGTAGATTATTTTGGAATATGAAGCGCTAAAAACTTAGCGCTCCAACTTTATTAAGGACTACAAGGATGAGGTAATGGATTATTCCATACAGTACAACCGGATGCGGAAGCAGCAGATGGTGTAGAAGTAGCAGCAGTAATAACAAAACCACAAGCAATTACTATATAAAGTAGTTTCTTTTTCATAGTTTCACCCCTTTCCATATACAAACCTATTATAGCGAATATTGGTAGTTATATAAGGGGGAAAATTCGTAAAAATCAGACAATTAAATATATAAATCGACACTGTAGTTAGGAGGAATGAACGTGCGTGAGATTAAGTTTCGAGAGAAACCAATTGAAGATTACGGTGATATTAAATGGTTTGTTGGCAGTTTGATTTTAAGTTATGAAGATGAATTGGCTTACATTGAAGAAGATGGCCAAGGCACTGTTCCTGTTGAATGGGAATCAGTCGGACAATACACATGCCTAAAAGACAAGAACGGCAAGGAGATTTATGAGGGGGATATTTGCAGAGTTAATTATAAAAGAGAACAACATTATCTAGGTGGTTATTATCACGAAGAGAAAACAGGGTTTATTGAATATAAGTATGGGATGTTTGATCTATATCATTCTGGTGTATGCCTAGCAATTGTTGCACAAGAATATATGACAGATATAGAAGTTGAATGGGAAGTCATCGGCAACATTTACGAAAATCCAGAGTTAATCAACTCTTGAATTATTATGTTTCCTAAAAATAACTAAAAAGATCCATCAATTATTTTATGATGGATCTGCATACAGGACAGTTAATCTCATTAGATCGTTTAAATTTTATATTTTTAAGATCATTTCGGGTGAATGTAGGAAATGGGTTGTATTTTATTCCACACTCTGAGTGGTGTTTGTCTTTTACAGCATGTCTTACTTTAGTATTGTTACAAAAAAAAGTTGGATAAAATATCATTTTTCTCCCTCTTAGTAAAAATTAGGCAAATTAGAAAGAGATCAATATCAGATAGAAATACAAGAAAGATTCTTGGCAACCCGGCTACCATGACAATAAATGTTTTAGGCCCGTAGCTTTGCGTCTTTTACTTTCGTAAAATTTGCCCTTAATAAAGTTAACATATCTTTTTAAAAAAGGGTGTGATATGGTGTCATATTTATAAAAAATTTACATTTAGTGAAATGTTTAGGTATGGAAACCTATGGATTATTAAGTTTACTAGCGAGGTGAAAGGATTGTGCTGGGTTGAAGTTAGTAAAGGAGATCCAAGAGCTGTTGAATTAGCTGATCGGCATTATACAAGACAGAAGCCAGGCACTAATAAGTTTTGCCGGCCAGGTAAAAATTTGGTCCTATTATCAAAGGATGAAAAAGCATTATGGTTACATGGAAAGGGATTCGTGATGATGGTTTAGATGCATGGGAATGTACACTGTATAGAAATGAAGGGGATTTTCTTTCTTCACATCTAATTGTCCTAGCTTTAGGTGTTACTGCAGCCAGATGGGGCGAACCTCCAAAGGATGGAGTTATCACCTATGTAGGGAAGCATCTAAAAGGCGGAACTTTTCACGCAGCAGGATTTAAGAAAATTTGTTTAAGCAGAAAAAGAGGCCTTCCATTGCTCCAGTTATCCAGAGAAAGAATACCTCCACCATTACAGCCTGCTGATGTAAGTCTTTTTGAACATGAGATGTTGATTTGATTAAGATCTGTTATGTATTAACTTTGCAGCGCCTTCTTTACCACCATACCATTTGTCAATAATACTCTGCGTATCTTTAGTGTATAGGTCATGTACAAATTGACCTTCTAAATTTTCCTCAGAAGGCAATATGTAGTCTTGCATAGTGGATTTAATCCATTTGTGGTTAGCCTGGTGTGAGGTAAGAGGTGCTGCAAGTAATTGCTGACCTAACTTCTTTTCATCTAGTTCTAAGATTTTCATAATGAATCACCCTTTTCTATTAGTTCAAGATTATTATAGCAAACTACTAAAATTTACTAAACACAAGAGTAATTATGTAAATACAGAAGCAGACACTAGCTAGTGTCTGCTAAGAGGTGCACCTCAGGATGTGAATCAATCAATATATTGTATTCAATCCTACTAAAATTGTACAAGTTAAATTAAAAATGTGCTTTTTCACTAAATACATTTACAGGGCAAGCATGTGTAAAGGTTGATTAGATTTTGGGAGTCTTGCCCTGTAGAGCTTAAATATAGTGGATTAGATAATAGCTCATTATTTTAAAAAACCCAAAAACAAAAAATAAACACTGTTCAAAGAACTCATATGAAAAGTATTATGTGATGGGAGATTTGTCTTGCGTGGTGAAAATCCACATATCTTTAATGTGGTGTTATTTCTAAAAGTAGAAAATTATTTCCCTCACAATCTTGTCGTATCAATAGGTACAATATCTAGTCCATCTACCCGTTTATGTATAATAGGGTTTTTAAAAGGGTCATAAATCTTATTGTCAGTCGAAAAACGAGCACGTACATCAACACCTAAAATACTTTTAATATTTTTGTTAAAAGACAATTATTTCATCTCCTTGAAATATTATCAAATTTATTATTTGTTCAAAGTTACAAAAAAATTCAGGAACTGTTAGTAATTTTTATTTGAATCTTTATTAGTTAACTTAATTTCCTTTTCAAAAATTTAATAAGAATTGCTATTTGCATTTGGACTGGAATCTGAAAATTAGTTCATCCAGTATCTGACTAAATTTTATAGTCATAGGATCTGTCAAACCTTTCTTTAAACCAGTTTTTATTAGGGTATTTCTATAAAGATGAATCTCTTTCATAAGTTCACGACAGGAACGACACATTATTCTCCTCCTTAAAAGTTAAAAGTAATTAGACAATTATTTCAGAAAAAGGATAATAATTGAACTACTTCGACAATAAAAGAATATTACCGACAAAATATGTGTTTTCGAAAAACTAAAGAGTAATTTATTTATTTAGGAGGAAATAGCAAGTGGCAAATTTAGAAGGAATGAATATGAAGTTTACTATTATTAAAAATGAAGATATAGAAAAGTTGCCAGAACCGCAAAGAGCGAATTTACGCGAAGTACACGAAATAATCTTGAAAAATAGATTAGTCGTAGGTAAGCGCGGAGAACCAAAGTATCTTGTTAATAACACTGATGAACCTTATGTAGATCAAAATGGTCACTGGGGTTAATTAACTGGATAAGCAAAATGTTGTGCGCCCATAAGGGCAGATAAGAATTCGCTGTGTGGCAACAGCGTAGGTTAAAATTCACAATCTATACCTATCATCAATCATCTTATCCGAAAGGGAAACCAGACGGGGAGTGTAGCATGGTGAATAATGCCATAAGTTGGCGAGATTCTACGTCACGACTGAATGGCTAGATGAAATATGTAAATAAGGAAGAAAGCTATACTGCTTGAATGATAGTCTAAGGACGATGATGCTTGCGCATGAAGAATGGAATCTGAAACTTCATGAGAATATGGGGGAGGTGTTGGAACACTGCACCAAACCAAGTGAATCATATTCTTCCATCTACCATCAGTAGAAACAGACGAAAGTCACTTCCGACATTACAATAAGCTATGTTTTTATCTGTCTAAATGGGGATTACCTAAGTTGGAAAGCCTTTTGAGGCTATGATAGTTGTATCTGAATATCCAATAGGGTAACGGAGTTTCCGTAGTAGTCTGAGATAGGGAAAGCCTATTACATGGCGAAGGGAAACAGTTTGTCGAGTTTGATACGAAAATGGGTCAATGCGGGAGGCATTATGAGAAATCCGATATTAGTGTTAAACACTCTATCTTCCAAAGCGAAAATAAAAGGATATCAATTTGAACGCTTGTATAGGAATCTATACAATCCTGAATTTTTTCTCAAAGCTTATGGGAAAATATATGCCAAAACAGGGAATATGACTGCTGGTTCTGATGGAAAGACAGTTGATGGTATGAGCATTGAAAGAATTGAACGTATTATCGAGAGCCTAAGAAATCAAACCTATAGTCCAGTGCCTGCAAAACGTGTGTATATTCCCAAGAGTAACGGAGGAAAAAGACCTCTAGGAATTCCGTCTTTTGAAGATAAGCTTGTTCAAGAGGTAGTTAGAAACTTATTGGAAGAGATATATGAACCTGCTTTTTCACCCAATTCACATGGATTTAGACCAAGAAGAAGCTGTCACACAGCACTTCTACAATGTAAAAATACTTTAACACATACAAAGTGGTTTGTAGAAGGTGACATCAAAGGATTCTTTGATAATATTGACCACCATATTTTAATAAACATTCTTCGCAAAAGAATAAAGGACGAAAAGTTTATTAATCTAATATGGAAGTTCTTAAAAGCTGGCTATCTTGAGGATTGGAAATTTCACCAAACATACAGTGGAACCCCACAAGGTGGGATAATCAGCCCAATATTATCTAATATCTATTTAAACGAATTGGACATTTATATCGAGGAATATAAAGCTTCCTTCGATAAAGGAACCAAAAGAGCAGCTAATAAGGAGTACATGAAAATAAGCAAAAAAATACATGAACTCAAGAAAACACTTCACAACGAATGGCAAAATCTTACGGAAGAAAATAGGTTTAATTACAAACAGGAAATCAAAAACCTGTACAACTTACGAGGTACTATGCGGAGAACGGTTCAGAATGACCCTAATTTCCGAAGAATACAGTACGTAAGATATGCCGATGATTTCCTTATAGGAATTATAGGAAGTAAACAGGACGCCGAAAAGGTTAAGGAAGACCTAACAAGATATCTAAAGGAAAAGCTTAACTTAGAGCTATCACAAGAGAAAACCCTAATTACCCATAACAAGAAGAAAGCACGTTTCTTAGGATATGACATCATGATTTCGCAGGATGAATCCCTCAAAGGAGGTACTTTCAAGGGACAGAAAATTACTCGCAAATCTGCAAAAGGTAAATGCTATCTCAGTCTACCTAGAGAGAAATGGATTAACAAATTATTATCTCTAGGTGCGCTTAGAGTGTCCTTCGGACATATCTGGAAGCCAATACACCGTACCTACTTAAGTAATCTTGAAGATATTGAAATAATCAGTACGTACAACAGCGAAATTGAAGGACTATATAATTATTACAGAATGGCTTTCAATGTTAGCAATCTTCATAGCTATTATTATGTAATGAAATTTAGCTTTCTTAGAACAATGGCTCAGAAATATAAGTCATCGGTAGGTAAAATGGCTAGTAAATACAGAGTTCATAAGGATTTGGGTGTAAAATTTGAAACCAAACAGGGTGTTAAAATCCGACTATTTTATAGCAAAGGTTTTAAATACAACCTATCCGTTTTAAGAGAAGAAGGAATGGATTTTAGAGAGCAAACAGCTATGTACGGTGGAAGGACTAGCTTAGTAGAGCGCCTACTTGCGAATAAATGTGAATGGTGCGGAGCTGAGAACGTACCCATCGAAGTTCACCATGTGAGGAAAATAAAAGACCTTAAAGGCAAAAAGTTATGGGAGCAAAATATGATAGCGAGAAGAAGAAAAACCATGACACTGTGTAAAGAGTGCCATGTAGACTTACACGCTGGAAGACTAGATTGACAAATGGAGAGCCGTATACATCGAGAGGTGTACGTACGGTTCGGAGGAGAGCGTTTGGAAACCTATCATAGCAATATGACAAGGCGCTGGGCGCTTATCCTACTAATAGTATTTTGACCGATTATGTGCAGTAAACAATGAAGAAAAAACCACTCATAGTATTTACATATGAGTGGAACAAATTTAACTAGTCAGCTATCTAATAGGAATTAACAACGCTATTCATTTGGATTTATAATAGCTAACACTTGATGATCTTCCCAAATGCCGTTAATTTTAACATTTTTTATTGCTATTCCTTCTTTATGAAAACCAGCTTTTTCTAAAACTCTTATTGATCCGATGTTATGTGGCATTACTCCAGCTTCTATTCTATGTAAGTTAAGGGTTTCAAAAGCATAATTGACGATTAACTTAGCTGCTTCTGTGGTAAAACCGTTGCCGTTATGTTCTTGATCTAAGTCATATCCAATGAAAGCCCTTTGTTGAGGTCCACGCATAACTTGGAATAAGCTGATAGTGCCAATGAGTTTATGATCATTTACTTTATAGATGCCAAAATAGTATTCAATATCTTTTTGTTTGTTTTGTTCCCATTTTACTATTAATTCTTGCTGTGCTTCTAAAGACCAGTAAGTAGTAGGACGAGTCATTGAATATTTCTCAAGAAATGAGCGATTTTTATTTCGCAAAAGTAGTAATTCGTCAGCATCCGAGAGAATAAAAGGTCTAAGATAAATATTTTCACTTTTAAGCATCTAATCTTCCTTTCACTATTTAATACATTACATTATATCAGAAAGAAAAAACGTTTTTTGAAAGGAAAAAATATTTCATAAAATCAATTTATACGCAGTGCGAGCTTAAAGTGAACTAAATGATAGATGTGTATAAAAAAACAAAGTCCAAGAGGATTTGGGAAATGGACTTTTTTCTTAGAAAATTATTTATTTTCAGGTGTTTGTAAGTGTAGTGGCGGTGGGATTAACCAACCTTTTTCCTTGTTAAGTTTTAAGAATTTTGCACCTAGAAGAGCTTTTGCTGTGTGAAATTGACCGAACATTAAGGCGATATCTTCACGAATGTATTGTCCAATTATTTGGCTACATGCTACAAGACCAGCAGCAATATCTTTTGAAATTGAAGCACTAATTTCAGGGTCTGCAAATCTTGCTCCTACAGGGATACTTTCGAGATCAGCAGTTGGACGATCTGGGGGTGTAGGAGGGAGTCCTACTCCCTTTACTTTCAGAAGCTCTTCGGTTTGGCTAATTTCCTGTTTCAAACCTTGAATTGCCTCTTCAATAAGTTTTTTGAGGTCATCATCACCTGTGTGATTAGCAAAGATTTGGTAGCCAGCNAAACCTTGAATTGCCTCTTCAATAAGTTTTTTGAGGTCATCATCACCTGTGTGATTAGCAAAGATTTGGTAGCCAGCATGAAGACCTTTAGCTACAGATAAGTAGCTCCAAGCACCAAAGACTTCACCATAATGCATAGGTTCATTTTGAGGGTTACCGCTTAGAATTCCCATGAAAACACTCCTTAAATTGAAAGACATTATTAGCTTTCTCCTTTTTGTTGGATATTCATATCCACAAGGATTAGTTTTCAACGGTAATTAAAAAATATACCAAAATTTGTTTGATTAGAAATTAATAAACACAAGGTAGGGGGAGTTGCATAGTGACTGAGGAAGAAAT
This sequence comes from Cytobacillus solani, assembly GCF_001420595.1. Classification (GTDB taxonomy): domain Bacteria; phylum Bacillota; class Bacilli; order Bacillales; family Cytobacillaceae; genus Cytobacillus; species Cytobacillus solani. Next base: position 2,089,824 of record NZ_LJIX01000006.1, read on the forward strand.
AGAAAATGCGAATGGTGATTGCGATTGCCCTCATAAACTATGGTGCCATACACCAAGACAATTCCTTCAATCTGAATGGAGAAAAAGGAATCCTAAATTAGCGATTAAAGATTGTGATTTTTATAGAATGATTGAAGAAAAATTGAAACAATAGGGGGAGTTAATTATGAGTGAAAAGTGGACATTCAATACTGATAAAGATTATTGGGATTTTGGCAGCTATGATTCTAGAAAAGAAGCGATAGAGCAAGGGCGTATTGTTATTAAAGGCGAAGACCCTGACTACTTTTACGAAAACTCACATTTCAGTGTCGGAACAATTGTTCCAGTCGCAATGAAGTCAATTGATGCAGAAAATATGATATTGGAACCAATCGCTGAGGATTTATATGGTGATCACGAACAAGGTGGAGTAATATCTCCGTTATTAGCCAATGTGTATCTCCATTATGTACTCGACTTATGGTTTGAGAAAGAGGGCTAGAAACAATGCAAGGGCCAGGAAGAAAGTCCAAGGTAAACTAAAAGAGTCTAAAGAATGGCTCAAGAAGAATAGAAATAAAGATATTCATATGATCATGGACAGATTTAGACGCTCGCTTATAGGTTATTACAACTATTATTGCATAACTGATAATACTCAAAATGTTAGCAACTTCAAAGACAAAATTGAGAACTTACTGTTTAAATGGCTCAATAGAAGAAGTCAAAGGAAATCCTTTACATGGGATAAATTCAGACTATTTCTTGATAAATATCCACTACCTTCTCCAAGAATTAAAGTGAATATATATGATCTAAGAAAAGAGATTAGCTACATTCTGTGAACGATGACTAGGAGGAGCCGTGTGCATTAATAGTGCAAGCACGGTTCTGTGAGGGGATGGAGTACAATTTACCGTAAGGTAGAAAGGCTCTATTCTACTCGACTTCTAAAATAAGGAAAGCGTCTTTCTTCAAAGGTTGGATTTTATTGAAGTAGAAGTCCCCATACTAGTAAAGGAGACTAATTAAGATGGATAACAGTATCGAGTATGCTGGGTTTGAGTGGGTTAAAAAAATGATTATGAGTAATTTTAAGAACTTGAAAATTAATCATATAATGCAACTTGGTGAGGGCTGGATGAGTCGTGCCTATCTGATCAATCATGAGATAGTATTTCGATTTCCAAAGGAAAAAGATGGAGCTATTGATACAGAAAAAGAAATAAAGGCGTTACCAAGCCTAAAAAAACATATTTCTCTAAAAATACCGGAATTTATTTATTGTGGGAAACAAGATAATGGTTATCCCTTTGTCGGCTACAGATTATTGTCAGGAGAGCCTATGGATGAACAGCTATTTTGCTCATTACCATTAGAAACAAAGAACAAAATCGCTCATCAAATCGCCGGGTTTATGGATCAGATCAGTTCATTCTGTGTTGAACAGGCGAAAAATTTAAATATACCTGAAACGAATTTCTATCAATATTACTTAGAGACTTTCAATGAGGTGAAGGAAAAAGCCTTTACTAAAATCAATCAAGATATGCAAACATATATTGCTTTTCGATTCGAAACATATCTAGAAGATAAAAACCATTTCAGATATTCACCTAAGCTCCTTCATGCTGATTTATCGATGGACCATTTATTATTTGATCTAAAGAGGCAAGAAATAACTGGAATCATCGATTTTGGTGACATGAAGATTGGTGACCCTGATTATGAATATTTATATTTGTTGGAAGAGTATGGAGAAACTTTTACTAAAAAAGTGATGGAACTGAGAGAGGAAGAAAACGTTCAACATAAGGACGAAAAGCTCTCTTTTTTCCTGACANGGATTAGTTTTCAACGGTAATTAAAAAATATACCAAAATTTGTTTGCGTAGAAATTAATAAACACAAGGTAGGTTCTGTTGAGTAAGAAAATAAAAAAGCCAGGATTTCTCCTGACTATACCCACTTCTATTTTAACACGGGAGGGATCCATTTGGTGGGAAAACAATTAACATTTAAGCTTCCTGAAATAGATAGAGAAGCTACGCAGCAAAACGTTGAAGAAGCGATTGAAACTTATCGCATATATTTACTCACTGTTCCAGAAGAAAAACTTCCTAAGATAACGGCTACATATTCCCTTGTTCCACCATCAAACACCAATGGATTTCATTCAACAACTGAGGATATAGCCATACAAAGGGCAGATGAAGAACGTGAGCGTATCGAATATGTAGAATGGTTTCGAAAGGCAGTAAATAGATTATCACCCAAGGAACGGGAAGCTTTATTCATCAGATATTTAGGCGAAGAAGAAGCTTACGATTATGAAGTCTATAACCAACTAGGCATGAGTGAATCATATTACCATCGTAAATTTAAACCGATTGCCCTGGTAATATCGTTCAAATAACAGGCCAAGGTACAACTAATAACCCTTTATTGTTTGGACCAAACCCAATGTATACACTCAATTTAAACGGTGTAATGAATAATAAGACTATTTCAGTCGTTATCACTGGAAATAACAACACATTCGTTGCTTCTACCACACAACTAGGGAATGGTGAATTAGTGGTTGAGGATTGTCCTACACCTTAAAAGAATCCAGTTCCTATTTATTTTCAACCAAATTGAAGGTTAGATTTATCATCACGTGATCGTTTTATTCAAGAGATAGGGAATTTGGAACAAGCCGTAACAAATTGCAGTTTCATAAGATGCTGTTCAGCTTGAAAGACTGTTGAAATTAGTAATAATAAAGAGATTATTTTAGAATTTCAATTAGTTAAATTCCTTGATCTTAGCAGTGTAACTGCTAAGACAATTACCAATGTAACTGCAATTGAGATACCTGCGGTAGGAATTGAAGGGATAGTGATCTTATCTTTCACCGAATTAGAAAGATAAGAAAGTTTGAAGGGACCGATAAATAATTCAATATATATGTTAAACACACCTTTTTTAAACAGGTGTGTTTTTATGTAATTGGATCAACGAACAGAATGATAGACCTCGGTTTCTAGCACTTAGAAATATTTACATTTACTGAGCCTTTGTTAAGAGTGCAAGCTGCTATTCAACTGCATCAAAGTTTTTAACGAGACAATGACTGATTACTGAGAAATCCTTGATACTCTGATATAGGAGTGTCTACTTTGTATAAAGTATGGAATATTCAGAAAAATATATTCAAAACTAATTAAACATACTATATAATGAAACAAAAATATATAAAATGTAAGTCTACTAAAGGGATGGATGAAAAATGAAGGTAAGTTTATTTGCAACATGCCTTGTTGATTTGTTTCAGAGCAATGTGGGAAAAGCGACGGTTGAGCTGCTTGAAAAATTAGGATGTGAGATTGATTTTCCGGAATCTCAAGTTTGCTGCGGTCAGCCATCTTATAATAGCGGCTATATAAAAGAATCCAAAGAAGCAATGAAACGAATGATTGAAACCTTTGCAGATGCGGATTATGTCGTTTCACCATCTGGATCTTGCGCATATATGTTCCATGAATACCCGCGTATTTTTAAAGATGATCCTATTTGGGAACATAGAGCAAGGGAACTAGCTGAAAAAACATATGAACTAACACAATTCATAGTGGATGTATTAAAGGTCGAGGATGTTGGAGCTAGATTTGATGGGAGTGCGACTTACCATACGTCGTGCCATATGACGAGATTACTAGGTGTAAAAAAAGCACCGATGATTCTATTAAACAATGTAGAGGGTCTGAGAATGACTGAATTGCCTGGAAAGGAAAAGTGCTGCGGCTTTGGCGGAACATTCTCGGTTAAAATGGCTCAAATATCAGAGCAAATGGTAGATGAAAAAGTCACACATATTGAAGAAACACAAGCGGATTATTTAATTGGGGCTGATGCTGGATGCTTAATGAATATTGGCGGGAGAATTGATAGAAAAGGAAAACCGATAAAGGTTCTCCATATTGCTGAAGTATTAAATAGCCGTTAATGTGCATTTAAATGAGTAAATGATATTGGGGGAATCGTGTATGCCGATGAAAATAGGTTCAGAAGAATTTAAGAACCGTGTGGATAAAGGAATCCATGATTCATTTATGCGTGGTGCTGTCGCGAGTGCACAGGATGGGATCGGACAGAGAAGGCAGGAAGCGGCTGATGAACTTGGCAACTGGGAGGAATGGCGTTCCCATGGAGAGGAAATACGGCAGCATGTGTTAGCACACTTGGACTATTACTTAGAGCAATTAAGCGAAAATATAGCAAGATGTGGAGGGCACGTCTTTTTTGCTCGAACGAAGGAAGAAGCAAATGATTATATACGAGAAGTAGCCCAAAAGAAAAAAGCGAAGAAAGTTGTCAAATCAAAATCGATGGTGACAGAAGAGATAAATTTAAATTCAGTCCTGGAAAATGCCGGCTGTGAAGTAGTCGAAACAGATCTTGGAGAATACATCCTCCAAATTGATGATCATGATCCGCCTTCACATATTATTGCACCAGCTTTACATAAAAATAAAGAACAAGTTCAAGAGGTATTTACAAAAAAACTTGGTTATAAAAAGTCAGCTAAGCCTGAGGAACTTGCATGGCATGCCCGTAAAATGCTGAGAAAGGAATATTTAATTGCAGATATTGGTATTACAGGCTGTAATTTTGCTGTGGCTGAAACAGGTTCCATCTGTTTAGTAACAAATGAGGGAAATGCAGATTTAGTTACTGCTTTGCCCAAAACACTAATTACGGTTATGGGGATGGAACGAATTGTTCCAACCTTTGAAGAAATGGAAGTTCTCGTCTCTCTTTTAACTAGGAGTGCGGTCGGTCAAAAATTAACAAGCTATATCACCTTGTTTACAGGACCAAAAGCAGAAATGGAAGTCGATGGACCTGAAGATTTTCATCTAGTCATTTTAGATAATGGCAGATCCAATATTCTTGGCGTAGAATTTCAATCCATCTTGCAGTGTATTCGCTGTGCTGCTTGTGTAAATGTCTGTCCTGTCTATCGCCATGTAGGCGGCCATTCCTATGGTTCGATTTATTCAGGTCCTATTGGTGCCGTTCTCTCTCCTTTATTAGGAGGCTATGACGATTACAAAGAACTCCCTTATGCATCAACACTTTGCGGGGCATGTACAGAGGTCTGTCCAGTGAAAATCCCTTTGCATCAGCTCCTTCATAAACATCGTGAAGTTATTGTTGAAAGAGAAGGAAAAGCACCAATATCTGAAAAGCTGGCAATGAAGGCATTTGGCTTAGGGGCTGCATCACCAGCTTTATATAAAATTGGCTCCAAAATTGCACCGGCGGCTATGAATCCTTTTACCATAGGAGACAAGATTTCAAGCGGTCCAGGACCATTAAAAGCATGGACAGAAATTCGTGAATTCCCTGCGCCAAATAAAGAAAGATTTAGGGATTGGTTCAAAAATCGTGCAAAGGAGGATTATTAATGATTTCGAATATGATACAAAATCGCGATGAATTTTTGAATCAAATTGCTGATCGGCTTGGACGAAAGCGAATCTCCTCTACGATAGTGAGACCGCAGTGGAAATATCGCCCTCAAAAAGAAGTATTAAAAAATGCCACACAGGACGAATTATTGGATGTGTTAAAGGAACAATGTAAGAAAATCCATACAAGTTTTTGCATTACTGCTCTTAAAAATTTACCTGCTGTCTTAAAAGATGTTGTATCAGGATATGGCGGCGGTCCCATTGTTACTTGGAAGGATAAACGTTTTTCCCAGTGGGGATTAGATACTTTTCTAAAAGAGGAATGGGAAAGCTATGAGTGGAATCCCACAAAGGACGAGGAAAACATTAAAATAGCCGAAAAAGCGAATATAGGTATTACCATTAGTGAAATTACACTTGCAGAATCCGGAACAGTCGTTTTATTTACGGATAAAAACAAAGGCAGAACGGTAAGCTTTTTACCTTCGGCATACATTGCTCTCATCCCAAAAAGTTCAATCGTTCCGCGGATTACACAAGCAGCTGTGAAAATGAGAGAAATCTATCATACTACAGGTCAGGTTTCATCCTGTATTAATTTTATTACTGGACCAAGCAATTCAGCGGATATTGAACTGAAATTAGTTGTTGGCGTTCATGGGCCTGTTAAGGCGTATTATATTGTAATTAATGATCTCTAATTATAGATATTTAATTGAAGGGGATGGGTGTCTTTAGACCTATTTGTAGATTCAGCAGATATAAAATATATTAAATCTGTACAAATGTTGTTGATTTAGATAGAATAACAACAAATTCATTCCACCCCTCAGTCTAGTTACTGAGGGTTTTCTTAATAAAAGAAAGAGATGATGACATTGGGAAAACTTTATGCAATTGGTGAGGTATTAATAGATTTTGTTCCATTACAAAAAGGGCTGCCTCTTAAAGATGTGATTTCCTTTGAAAAAGCCCCAGGAGGAGCACCAGCAAATGTAGCTGCAGCTGTGGCAAAATACGGAGGACAGTCTTCGATGATTACAAAAGTAGGCGAGGATCCATTTGGTGATTTTTTAATAGAGAAGCTAGAAAGTTCAGGTGTGGAAATAGATAGAATACGAAGGACAAATGAAGCAAAAACAGGGGTAGCTTTCGTATCATTGAAAGAAGATGGGGAAAGAGATTTTTCTTTTTATCGTCATCCTTCAGCAGATTTGCTTTTACAAGAAAAAGAAATTGATTCGAAATGGTTTGAGCAGGGGGACATTCTTCATTTCTGTTCAGTTGACTTGGTGGAAAGTCCGATAAAGCAGGCTCATAAAAAAGCGATAAATGCAGTCATTGATGCGAATGGTTTAGTCAGTTTTGATCCCAATGTCCGGCTCTCCTTATGGGATAACCCTGAAGCATGCCGAAGTGCGATCATTGAGTTTATTCCCCATGCTCATTTAGTGAAAATATCTGTTGAAGAGCTAGAATTTATTACAAACAAATCCAAAATGGATGAAGCCATTCAATCAATCTTTATTGGGAATGTAAAGGCAGTGATATATACAAAGGGAGCTGCAGGTGCTGATCTATACATAAGGGAATACAAATATGAATCAATAGGATACCCTGTAGAAGTAGTTGATACAACGGGGGCAGGGGATGCGTTTATTGGTGGAGTTTTATATAAGCTACTAGAAATGAGAGCATGCCCATCAACTTTGGAGGTAATTCTCCAAGAAAATCATGCTGAAATCCTATCATTTGCGAATGGAAGCGGTGCTTTAACTACAACTGGAAGAGGAGCCATTTCCTCTTTGCCAACAAAAGCGGCAATTTCAGAATTAATAAACGTATAAGATTCATAAATATTATATTTATTACTGATTCTAAAATGAATGAACAACAATTAGAAGAAAGGGGATAAAAGTCAAAATATCAAAGCGTTTAAATTGTTATAAATTTACCGTATATTGGAATTTTGTGAAAAAATGAGCATTTTTCTTCCTATTTACACTATCTGCATAGTAGAATATTAGTGTCAATCGACATTAATCGACATGTGGAGGAGAAGAAATTGTTCAGACTAAGGAAACAGCGAAATAGTGGTAATAAATGGTTAGGATCAATGTCAGTATCGAAAAACCATATCCTTATCTCTCCAACCCCAATGGTAAAAGAAAAGCTTTCTATGATTCATTTAGAGGAGAAAGATTTAGAAATCATTGCAAGTATTCAGCCATTAGTAGAAAAGTACGTTGACAAAGTTGTGGATGAGTTTTATAAGACAATTTTACAAGTAGAAGAGCTGCGGACGATCATTGAAATGCACAGTAGTGTTGATCGTTTACGACAAACTCTTCGAACTCATCTAATTGATTTATTTGAAGGCAGGGTCGATTCTGCATTTTACGAAAAGCGTATCAGAGTAGCAAAGATACACTATCGAATTGGGCTAAAGCCTGCATGGTATATGGGTGCATTTCAAAATCTGCAAAATGCCTTATTTCAAAATATAATGGAAGAAGTGCAGGACTTAGGAGAATTACAGAAAATTTGGACGGCTGTTTCCAAGGTCTTAAGTTTAGAGCAACAACTTGTATTAGAAGCATACAATGAAGAAACTGAACAAAAAATACAGTCTACTTTCACAGATGGACAGAAGGATTTACAGCAAAAAATTTTTCATGTCAGTCAAACTCTAGTTGCTGTTTCAGAAGAAACGCATGCTTCTGTAGCTTCTTTAATAACTAATAGTAAAGATGTAAGTGAATTAGTGCAGAACAGCTACACTCAAGCGAAGACAATCCAAAGACAAGTGAAAGAAGGACAAAATACACTTCTTACATTATTGGAGAATGTTAATCAAATTAAAAAGGAGATTCGCTTAATGAGAGAAACGGTTTCTCATTTAGCACGTTCATCTGAAAAAATTACTGAAGTAGTCCGTCTTGTTCATATCATTGCAGACCAGACCAATTTACTTGCCTTAAATTCTGGAATTGAAGCAGCAAGGGCAGGGGAATATGGGAAAGGATTCGCTGTAGTTGCACAGGAAGTTAAGAAATTGGCAGAAAAAACAAAAAGCTCGATAGCAGATATCCAATCATTAATCGATACTTCGCAAACCTATACAGCTAAAGTGACAAATACTTTAATAAAAGTCGAAGATGCAGTTCGTATAGGAGGAGATGTATCCAAATTAACGGATGAAAATTTCCAGACAATCCGTTTATCTATTGAAGGAAATGAAATGAACTTGAATAGAATGGAAAGCCAAATGGAGAATTTAGTAAAAGTTATTGAAGAAGTAGACAAATCTACAACACAGGTTGCCTCATCGGCGGAGTCTCTAAACAAAGTTATGAATTTAACGAAGTAATACGAAACAATCAGATATAAAATTTGTTAAATATAAAAAATAAGGAGTGCAGGGAAATCCTGCGCTCCTATTATATTTCATTAAGCAGATTCATGATATGGAAACAAAAGAGTATTTAAGTAATAAAAAACAGGGAATAATTCCCTGTTTGCTATAAGGAGCAAGATTGTTGCGGTCTCTTTGGTCTTCTTACTAATTCACCACCACAATTCGGACAGATATTTTTCATTTCTTCTGTACAAGGCAAGCAAAAGGTACATTCATGTACACAAATAAAAGCTATTGAATCTTTCTCAATTGGAGACGTACAACGCTCACATTCTTTTCTCATTTCTAAAGCCATTTTAATAATCCCACCCTTGAATAATAGTTATGATTGTCTATTTTACTTCAAGGAAAAATATTGAAAAGGTGCAGATTTCGAAAAAATTAGAAGGACAGATCTAAAAGATGATGACTATTAGCTACTTAATAAGCAATCAATTAATCAAGGAGGGAATATAGTGAAAGTTTATAAACTCTAACTTTTAACGAGACAAAAGATAGATAATGTTTTACAGTTAACTTATTAAGTGAACTTAAAAAAGCAGTGAAATACTTCACTACTTAACCTTAAAATCCATAAATCTTATTTGAGCTTATTTTGAACAACGGAGGGCATATCATTCAGTTGCACCTCTTCCCAAGATTTCACATAAGTTCTTTTGGTATCAACTTTTAAGTATGCGCCTTCCCGTAATTGTTTACTGGCAGTGAAAGTAATCTTTATTTTCTTGCCATCTTCATTAATTCCTTCTAAGGCATATTCGTATGTTGATTGATTTATTTTTTTTCCAGTATGATCAATCTTTACGAAAACATCCTTTTGAGGGATAAAAGGGTTTAACATATCTGCAAGTTCGTTCTTAACCAAAAGAGACATAGACAAAACAATTATAACTGCAACAACCAAAAATCCAATTGTTATCTTTAATACTCTCATTTTCTAGAAATCCTCCTCATCTTTTTTAACATTTTACAAGGAATAGAAAATAATATCCTTCGATTATGGTTACATATTAAAAAATGAAGTGACAATATTGTCACTTTCTAAGTAAAAATGTTAAATATTTGTTGAAAATTGGAGTATGATACAAAAGGTAGGGTTCGTATCATTTATTAATGCTATTATTTTTATATCTTGAGAAAAGGGGATATAAAATGGGCATTAATTTTGTTAAAGTTGAAGTTTTATTTATCAGAAGAGTCTATTGTGCAGCTAAGGAATAAATTAAATGAAATTGGTGTTTTAACAGAAGGGAAATATGACAATGTTATTTACTATACAATAGTTAATGGTTATTGGAGACCATTAGAAGGATCAACTCCATTTGATTGGAGAAACAGGGAAAATTTCTTTTTGTACAGAATGTAAAATGGAATTTAGATGCCCGAATAAGGATATAGAACTTGTGAAGAAAATAATCAAGGATGTACATCCATATGAGGTACCATTAATTAATGTACTACCATTATTGTAAAAGGATGTAAGGAAATAAAAGATAATTAAAGATCAATATTTTGACAGGTACAAATGACTTGATTATAATTAACATGTAAACAGTTGATATATCAACTAATAAGGATGATGCAATTGAAATACATACCATTGGATAATATTGGGGTCTTTATTCATACGATTGATTTAGAAATCACAAACTATGTAAATAATCGTCTAGCTTCTTTTAAGTTAACTTCCGAGCAAAATTTAGTTATGGCGCTTTTATGGGAGCAAGAAGGAATTTCCCAAAATGAAATTTCGTCAAAATTAAATAAGGATAAAGCTAGTATAGCAAGGATGGTTTCGACTCTTGAAAAAAAAGGTTATCTTCGCAGAGTGGTATGTCCAAGTGACCGACGCTCAGTTGAAATATATTTAACAGCAGAAGGAAGAAAACTTGGAACAGAAGTTATTCCAATTAATAAGGAAATCCTTCAAGTGATTACAAGAGGGATGACGATTGAGGAAATTTCTGAACTACATACCCTTCTCATAAAAATTCGTGATAATGTAAATCAATTATAGACTGTTGGTGTAGCAACTGCATGAGGTTGATGTATCAAATGATATTAATAAACTGGAGGTTTAATTCTATGAAAATTGTTGCAATTGTTGGTAGTATCCGAAAAGAATCATATAATTTGAAACTTGCTAAGTATGTGAAGGAAAGATATAAAAACTCTTTTGAGTTGGAGATCCTACCTATTGCAGATCTTCCTCATTATGACCAAGATATTGAATCGAATCCCCCTGCCGTTGTTACAGAATTTAAAAGGAAAGTAGCAGAGGCAGATGCTGTTCTATGGGTGACACCAGAATATAATTATTCCATTCCAGGTGTATTAAAAAATGCAATAGATTGGTTATCACGTGTCGAAAAAGTCATGATTGGGAAACCATCTTGGATCATGGGTGCGACAATGGGAGCTCTAGGTACAGTAAGGGCTCAGCAGCATTTGCGTGATATTCTATTTTGCCCAGGTGTTGGTTCACCGCTTTTACCAGGAAATGAAGTGTATGTTGGTGTTATTCATGAAAAGATGGACGAATCAGGCAATCTTACACATGAGCCTACGGTTAAATTTCTAGATATGGTTGCTGATAATTTTATGAACTGGTTAAATCAACAGCAAAAATAAATAAAAAATACTCCCTGTCTAAGCGATAACAGGGAGTATTTTCTTTTTAATATATCTATCGACAAATCCCCAAATAATATGCCAATATTTTTCAGGATCTACTTTTTCAGCTTCTCCATGGCCAGCGCCTAGAATAATTAATTAATCCTTATGATACCAAACTTTTTCACATAAACAACCCTTTCATTTAAACCCATTCTTACTATGATTATTTCATTTTAGTAAAAAAGGGAAAAAACAATAAAGCTTGAAGAATTCTTCAAGCTTTGAGTCATTTAAATTGGATTATTCTTTTTTCTTGTTTTTGTCATCTTTATCATCTTTTTTCTTATCAGGCATTGAACGATAAAATTGCGTATTCATACTGCCTTGAACAATATTTTCTAAGAAGAATTCACTGATAAGTTTTAAATAATCCTCGTCATCGAACATTTTTTTATTTTGTAATTCCATTTCTGCTAATCCTTCATAGGTGGAAAGAAGAGCATATGTATGATCTTGTCCAGTAATAGGGGTTAATATGTCTACCTTGTGGTCAAATTTTTCGTTTCGAAAGTTCTTTATTGCTGTTAAATTTTCTAACCCTTCGTTGAATTTATCCTGTTTCAATTGAAATGTTTGGTACACATATACTGTCAATTAAAGCCCTCCCGATTATGAATATACTCTCTTCTTAGTATCTCCATTTCTTATTTTTTATAATCTGCAAACGATGTTAACGCAGGACAGATGAAAGTAAATATTAGTGATGCTTTTTCTGTAAGGTTGAAGAAGCAAAGGAAATTCTTCCCCAATCAAAAGATAATGTATACAAGTGGTGACCCGATGCTTTAATTGCCATGAATGAGGGAAATAAGAACAAATCTGCTGAATTTAAGTCCCGGCTAAAGGATCCTAAATTTGTGAAGTATCTTAAGAAAAAGTGTTGATTGTAGGGAATTGTCCAAGCAATTTGTTTGATTTGAAATAATATAGTATGGAAGATCTCCTCCTTAAGGTCTGTGGTCTACCTTTGAAACCGTTCATCATGATTTAGATGATGAGCGGCTTTTTTCATTTTCATTCTGGAGGATCTGTCTCAAAAGTCTTTTAGAAATATGGTAAAATATATAAAATATTTCTAAAACAGCATGAAATGAGGAACAATAATGAAGATCACTGTAAGAAAAAAGTTAATTTTTTGATTTTTATTCGTGCTATTGTTATTTGCAATTGTTGCGGGCATTTCAAATGTTCAACTTAAAAAAGTAAATGAGTGAGGAATTAGCAGCAGGTGCTGAACAAAGTGCAAATGCTTCATAGCAGGTAGCTCAGATTACTCAGCAAAATGCATCCAGTATAGAAAGGCAAATTTCTGGTTTTCAAGAAACAACAAACTCTATCCACCAGATGAATATAAGTATACAAGAAATAACAAAAAGCAGTATAGAAATGAAGGATGTCACAGAAAAAGCAAATCTTCTTACAATCGATGGAGAGAAATCTGTTGGAAATATAGTTAAGCAATTAAACGAAGTGAATAAATCCGTCGAAAGTGCAGCTAAAGCCATCCAGTTACTTGAAAGTCGTTCAATAGAGATTCGTAATATTATAGGAATGATTACAAATATTGCGGAACAGACCAATCTATTAGCATTGAATGCGGCTATTGAAGCGGCTAGGGCAGGAGTACATGGAAAAGGTTTTGCTGTAGTTGCTGATGAAGTGCGTAAACTTGCAGAGGAATCAAGGATTTCTGCAGAGCAGATTCAGAATATGATTGAAATGATCCAACTAGAGACAAATCAGGCTGTCCATGCAATGAACGCAAGCAATAATCATGTATTGGTTGTACTTGAAGATTCGAGGAAAACAAGGAGCGCTTTCTCGGAAATAGCTGAAACTATGGAGGAAGCGACAGGGAAAGTAACCAATGTATCTATTCTTCTTGAGAAATTATCAGACCTTTCTGTTCAAATTACGAAAGTGATATCAAATGTTAAAGATATTTCCGAACAGAACATTATTGCTATGGAGGAAGCAGCTGCTGCTACGGAGGAGCAATTGGCAACGATGGAGGAAGTTTCTGCTTTATCTTCATCGCTTGCAAAGATCGCAGCAGAAATGCAGTTCGCCGCATCAAAGTTTAAACTATAATAATTATGGATAAAAAAGGTAATTCTATGTGACTTAAAGGAAGTACTAGCATGATGCTAGTACTTTTTACATTTTTCGGCAGATACTTACTCTTTTTTCTTACCATTTTTGTCAAAGAAGGTCTGTTTAAGCATTTGATGACCTAATACGGCTACACCTGCAGCAATGATTCCATTAATGAGCCCTATGAAGGAAAATCCAAACGCAAAACTTCCGATGAGGATAGAGACTAGCAGAATGACCCAGATAATCATCCAATTAGGAATAGCTGGTGTTTGTTTTAAAGCGAATCCGAGCACCCATAGAGCGGGAACGAGCATTAGGTAATTTTGGTTTAAATAAGATAGTAAATCCAACGTGTTCACCTCCTTGCTTGTTTCCTACTATTCTATGAAAATTGGAAGTTTTTGTTTGTTTCTTTATCCAAGGTTACCCGACACATACAAATAAATCTGCTTTTATCATGTCCTTTTCTCTTCTTTACTTATATATAAAGGGTGAGGGGAGGTGAAAAACATGGCACAAGCTTTGATGGTTGACTCAAAAATTCGACTAAGCTTTGAAACAGGTATGAATGACAAAGGTGAACCTGTTTATAAGTCGAAAACAATCGGGAATGTAAAGAAAACGGCAAGTGCAGATCAAATTCATGAAACAGCTCAAGCACTTGCCTCTCTCTGCAATGACCCGCTTGTAACAGTTGTAAGGAATGACAGTTTTGATATTGTTGGGTAATAGCGATGAATTCTGCGAGAAAGAACAAATATTTAAGAGGAGGTGAAATCATGGCAAAATCATTAGAATTATCTTTCTTAACAGAGAACGGGAAATTATCCAAGCTTTCAATCGATAACCCAAAGGAACCAATCAATCCGGCTGCAGTTAAGCAAGCCATGGAACAAATAATTTCTGCAAATATTATTCAAACCGTGAATGGGGACTTAGTTGCCTCTGAAGGTGTAAGAGTCATTGAAAGGAATGTCATAGATTACAAATTAGTATAAGCATCACTGGGCTGTTCATGTGTATGAACGGCCCTTTTCAAATAGTTGAAGAAAGGAGTTTGGAGGATGGAAGAGTTAATCCCGTTCATTAGCGAAGTTGGCTTTCCGATTATTGTGACGCTCTTTTTGCTGCACCGAATTGAGGCAAAATTGGACGTAGTGGTTACATCAATTCAAAGCCTTCCCGAACGACTGAAAGAATAGATAACAAGACTACCATTATCACTTGTAAGATTGACTTATTTTTCTAATAGTGTTAAATTTAATGTAGCCGTTATGCATCGTATTATATTTTTGCAAGCCGATTTTTCCAAAGATTTAATCGTTTGGATGAGTAATGATGAGTAAAAGTTATAATCGTTGTGAATGGTGAATTAACACATGGCTAGTTATTGCCAATAGGAGGATTTTTTCTTATGAAAAACGGTAAAGTTAAATGGTTTAACGCTGAAAAAGGTTTCGGATTCATCGAAGCTGAAGATGGAAACGACGTATTTGTACATTACTCTGCTATCCAAACTGAAGGTTTCAAATCTTTAGAAGAAGGCCAAGAAGTATCTTTCGAAGTTGTTGAAGGTGCTCGTGGACCACAAGCTGCTAACGTAACTAAACTATAATTGACAAACTAATAATGAAACAGTCCTGTTCTATTGGCGGGACTGTTTTTTTATTTATCTGCGCATTAATTTTGGTGGAATATTTACAGCTAACATTGGATTTCATAGAAAAGTTCTGCAAAAGGTGCATTCAAATGATAAATTTCAGGAAATTGAAGAAGGGCAAAGTCCCCTGCATCCCCGTGATCTGCACTAATCGAACCAGGCACCTAAAGGGTGTCTTATTTTTTCCTCTAAAAGAAGAAATCTCATAAATGATGAATTTTGATATAATGATTGATAAGAGCAAGTAAGGAGATGAGAATGGAATGAAATTTATTCATACGGCTGACTGGCATTTAGGTAAGCTTGTTCATGGCCTATATATGACAGAAGATCAGCGGTACTTTCTAAATAAATTTGTTGAGTTAGTAGAGGAAGAGCAGCCAGACGCAGTTGTTATCGCGGGAGACTTATATGATCGCTCAGTTCCGCCGACAGATGCTGTCGAACTGCTCAACGAAATTCTATTTAAAATAAATGTAGAATTAAAGACGCCTATTGTTGCTATTGGGGGCAATCATGATAGTGCAGAGAGACTATCATTCGGAAGTTCGTGGTACAAGCAAAGTCAATTCTTTTTAACTGGCAAGCTTGAAATGGACATTCAGCCGATACATATACATGGTGTGAATTTTTACCTTGTCCCATATGCAGAACCAGGTATGGTTAGACATCTATTAAATGATGAATCTATTCATTCGCACCAAGATGCAATGAAAGCTGTCATTGGAAAAATAGAACAACATTTGAACCCTAATGAGCCGAATGTTTTTGTTGGACATGCCTTTGTCCTTGGAGGTCAAACGAGTGATTCAGAGCGAACATTATCTGTTGGAGGCTCTGGTTGCGTGGGGTCAGAATTATTTGAGCCATTTTCCTATACAGCATTAGGACATTTGCATAGTCCGGATGCGATTAAGCACCCAACGGTCCGCTATTCAGGTTCCCTCTTAAAATATTCCTTCTCAGAAGCCAAACAAGAGAAATCAATTTCGATTATTGAAATGAAGGACAATGGCCAATTTGATTTACGCATCCGTTCTATTACTCCGAAGAATGATTTACGGGAGCTTGAAGGTCATCTGGATGAGCTGATGGATCCAAGTATTTACGAGAAACAAAATGTGAATGATTACTTGAAAATTATTTTACATGATGAAGGGGCGTTAATTGATCCAATAAATAAGCTGCGTCAAATCTATCCGAATGTGCTGCATCTTGAACGGAAAATAGCCATGACGGATATGAAGAAAAAGCAGTCTTTTTCCTCAGTAAAGGAAGACAAGAAGTCCGAGCTTGAGCTGTTTAAACAATTTTATGAGGAGATGACGACTTCGGAATTTACAGATGAAAAAAATATAGTTATGGCTGAAGTAATCGAGAAAACGTTAAAGGAGGAAGCCGGAAGATGAAACCGTTAAAATTAACGATGCAAGCATTCGGCCCGTATGCTGGATGCGAGCATATCGATTTTACGAAGCTTGGCAGCCGGACAATGTTCGTTATATCAGGTAAAACCGGTTCAGGGAAAACAACCATTTTTGACGGGATCAGCTATGCGATTTATGGGAAGGCAAGTGGAGAAGATCGAAACGGACCTGATCTTCGAAGCCAGTTTGCTAAAGATGAAACAGTGACAGAGGTGTCATTAGAATTTACATTAAGAAACAAAACCTATTTCATTACGAGATCTCCGCAGCAGGAAAAGAAAAAAGCACGTGGAGATGGATTTACAACAATAGGTGCAAAGGCAGAGTTATATGTATATGACACAGATGGAAATAGACAGCTACTTGCCGCTAATGTTCGTGATGTGGATGAAAAAGTAAAAGAAATTATGATTATTGACAGTAATCAATTTAGACAAATATTAATGATACCTCAAGGGGAGTTCCGAAAGCTGCTCACATCTGAAAGTAAGGATAAGGAAGTGATTCTGCAGCGACTTTTCCACACACAAATCTATAAACGGATTGAAGAAAAATTAAAGGAAGATGCAGTTGAACTCAGAAAAATGGTAGAAAAGCAAGTGGAGCATCGGAACCAGGCCATCCAAAATATCCATGTACTTTATAATGAAGAGCTAAAAGGATATCAAGCTGCTGGCAGTTTAAATGATCATCTTATTATGCCATTATTACAGACAGAAATTAGCAAAATGTCAGAGGAGCTTGAGAAACTTGCAGATTACTTAAAGATAAAGCAAGAGGAAAGAAATGCTCTTCAGCAAAAGCTATATGAAGCAGAAGCAATTGCTAAACAGTTAAAGGCAAAGGATGATTTGCAAAGCAGGAAGGAAGAACTTGAAAAGGAAATAGAAAAATACTCTCACATCGAAGTGCAAATCAATCTCGCTCAAAAAGCTGCAGTCCTTGCACAGCAGGAAGAACTTTGCCATCACTTGAAAAAAGAAGTAGATGCAGCAAATCGTGAGCTTTCCATATTAAAGGAGGAAATTTCTCATCTTACTATCCAGCTCAAAGAGCAGGAAGAGAAATGGGAAGCTGAAAAAGAACGTGAGCTAGAAAGAACGGCAATTGGCGAGCAAATTAGTTATTTGAATAATTTAAAGTCAGATATTCAATCTTTTGCAAGTGTTCAAAAGGAAGTGCAGGAACTAGGAAGGGAGCTTGAAAATTGTTCAAGGGAGAAGTCAGCATTAGAAGAAATGGAAAAAAGGATTGACAAAAACATTCTGGCCTTAAAAGAAGAAAAGCAGGAGATCGATCATAATCAGTTAAAGTTAGTAGAAGTCTCACACAAGCTAGAAAAGTTAGCTGGAGAAATTTCACTTATTATTAAATTTGAGGACCAAAAATTCCGATTAGAACAGGCAACTAGTCAATTTGAAAAGAAAAAAAAGTTTTTGGCTAATGCTGTTGCAAGGTTAGCTGATGCCAAGAGTATGACTTTGGAATTGGAACAAAAATGGCTTCATGGACAAGCTAGTTTACTTGCGAATAAGCTACAGGATGGGGAAGCATGTCCCGTATGCGGCTCTGAACATCATCCAAAAATTGTAACTACAGCAGCTGAAATTCCAAATGAAAAAGACATTAAAATGGCCAAACAGCAATATGATGAAATTGAAAAGGAAAAGGGCAGTGCTGAAAAAGCTTTTTATGAAGTTCAATCCATTATTCTGTCATTAAAGGAAACGGTAAATAATAGTATCGAAGATATTCAAAGACAGCAGCCCGATTTATCTCCTGCTGATTTTCCAGTATATAAACATACAATCATGTCAAAGCGACAAGAGTTAGAAGCAACACATCTATTGCTGACAAAAAGTGTTGAGCGGCTTTCCATTTGGGCAAAGGAATTACAGACATTCGAACAGGATAAAGAGAAAAATGATAGTGAACTTCAAAAAAAGAATGAGCAGTTAAATGAAACGACCATTCTATATACGGAAAAGAAAACGTATTTAAAACGAATGATGGAAAGCATACCTGAAGACCTCCGCACCATTGATGCTTTTGAAGCGCGTCTAATGGAGTCTGTAAAAAAACAAAATGAATTAATGCATAGATTAGAATCGGCTCAGCGTTTGTATCAGGACAGCAGAGAGAAATTACTATTAGTAAAGACGAAGTATGAAACTATTGAAATGAATACGAAACAAACAAATGAGCAGCTAGTAAAAGAAAGAGCAGCATTCGTTGACCGCATGAAGGAACAAGGCTTTGCAGCTTATGGAGAGTATAATGGTGCAAAAAAATCGGATCAAGAAATCAAGCTGCTGGAGAAAGCATTCATCGAATATCGTGAGGAAGTTCGTTCAGTTAATGATCGCTACAATGAATTGCACGAGCTGTTAGCAAAGATTGAGAAACCAGATATGGATAAGCTAAATGCTGCGTTCACTAATATTGATGTGCAAATTCGATCGCTGCAGGAAGCATATACAAATCTATTTATGAAAAAAAGAGATAATGAGGAATTAGAGAGTAAAATAAATCAAATTAATGAAAAAATGAAGGCACTTGAAGAAAAATACAAGGTAATTGGCCATTTGTCAGAGATTGCTAAAGGCCAAAACACATATCGGATTACTTTCGAAAGATTTGTTTTAGCTTCGTTTCTTGACGACATTCTAAATGAAGCAAATGGCAGGCTTAGAAAAATGACGAGTGGAAGATATGAGCTTATCAGGAAAACGGATCGCTCAAAAGGTAATGTTCAAAGTGGTTTAGAATTGCTCGTTTTTGACCAATATACAGGTCAGGAGCGTCATGTGAAAACATTATCTGGCGGTGAAAGCTTTAAGGCTGCACTTGCACTTGCTCTAGGGTTAGCAGACGTAGTGCAACAATATGCTGGAGGCGTCTCACTTGAGACTATGTTTATTGATGAAGGGTTCGGTACCCTTGATCCGGAATCGCTTGATCAGGCTGTTGAAGCATTAATTGATATCCAAAGCAGCGGAAGACTTGTCGGGATTATTTCACATGTTCCAGAACTTAAAGAGAGAATTGACGTAAGGCTGGAAGTCGTTGCAGCTCAAACAGGGAGCAGGACAGAATTTCAGTTTTTAACATAATCATTTACAAAGGATAGGATTCTACAATTCTATCCTTTTTTTAGCAGACGATCAGAATTATGGTATCATGATGAAAAATTTACAATAAAAGGATGAATGATGTTGACAAAAAGAGTGGCTTTATCTTGGAGCGGCGGAAAAGACAGCTGTTTGGCACTTGATAAATTGACTAAACAAGGGGTGGAGGTCGCCTGTTTAATAACAACGGTTCCGATTGAAATAGGTAGAACCTTTGGACATGGAGAGAAGATGGAATTAGTTAATCTTCAAGCGAAAGCTTTAGATATTCCGGTAGAATTTATCTCCTGCACCTTTGAAGATTATACAAACAGCTTTGCTAATGCTTTGAAAAGTTATAAACATCAATATCAATTGGATGGGATTGCCTTTGGTGACTTATATTTAGAAGAGCACCGGGAGTGGGGAGAACAATTGGCGAAGGATACATCACTGGAACCAATTTATCCATTATGGGGAAGAAAAGAAGATGCTCTTCACCTTCTAGCTACCTTTGTTCAATCAGGCTATAAGGCGACTGTCATTCGAGTCCGTGAAGATGTGCTTGATATAACATGGCTTGGGAGACAGCTAGATACAGCTTTCATTCATGATATGATGACAAAGGATTGTTGTCCGATGGGGGAATCTGGCGAATACCATACATTTGTTTCAGATGGTCCACTATTTCACGCGAAAATTGAACTTGAACAGCCAGAGATCATCAAGTTTGAAACAACACAAAAATATGAGTTTCAAAAAATTAAGCTAATTCAAAAAGAATAAGAGGGGCATAGCTATATGAGCAAACTATTTGGCCATCAATATGACCTTTTTCCTTTTGAAGTTTTTTCTGTATCTCATTTTTTAATGATTGCTATATTTTTTTGCGGATCTGTAGTTCTCTATAGGTTTCGAGACTCTTTTAGGAAATATGACCAAGAGGCAAGGGGCAGTATGTTTTTTGTCCTTTTCTTATTAGAAACCTTGTATCATTTTTGGTTATATAAGGATGGCTATTGGGATATTTCATTTACTTTACCGCTTCAGCTTTGTTCGCTTAGTCTCGTATTATGTTTAATTTTACTATCAACAAGAGCGCAATTTATTTTTCAGATTGTCTATTTTATCGGTATTACAGGTGCCTTTATGGCCATTTTAACACCTGAATTATTTCTAGGGTTTCCACATTTCCGATTTTTTCAATTTTTCATTACTCATATGTTTATTATTTGGACTTGTCTATATTTTGTGTTCGTCCATAAATTTAAACCGACAAGAAAGGGTCTTTTTGCCTCATTTTTATTTTTGAATGGGAGCGCGGGAGCTGCGTTTATAGCAAATAAGCTTACAGGCGGAAATTATATGTTTCTTGCTCATAAACCAAGCAATGGTTCTTTATTAGATTATTTTGGTCCTTTTCCTTATTATATATTGACATTAGAAGCAGTTGCTTTCTTCCTGTTTTTCCTTCTGCTAATCCCTTTCGCTTTGAAAAATAGAATTTCAAGGAAATTATATGACAAATAACCTTAACGATTGAATTTTTCTTATATAAACGATAATGTGAAGATACATAAGTAAAGCAGGAGTAGGTGGCAGCGATGAAAAGGTTTTTTACAATTGGTATGGCTGGACATATCGATCATGGAAAAACGACGTTAACAAAAGCTTTAACAAATGTGGATACAGATCGATTAAAGGAGGAGAAGGAACGTCAAATCTCTATTGAACTTGGGTTCGCACCTCTTTATGAAGATGAAGAAATCCAAATTTCTGTTGTGGATGTACCAGGTCATGAACGGTTTATTCGTCAAATGATTGCTGGTGTGGCAGGCATTGATTTAGTTGTTCTTGTTGTCGCAGCCGATGAAGGGGTTATGCCCCAAACAAGAGAGCATTTACATATTTTAGGGTTATTAGGTGTTCAGAATGGAATTGTCGCCATTACAAAAATTGACCGTGTAGAGGAAGAATTTATCGATTTAGTGAAGGATGACATTTTAGAAGAATTAAAGGGGACTGTATTTGAACAGTCACCCTTTATCCTAGTTGATAGTCTTTCATTAAAAGGGATAGATGATCTGAAGAATATGATAACCAATACACTCAAACTGCTGGAAACAAGGGATGTTAGAGGGGCTTTTCGGCTGCCAATTGACCAGGTCTTTACTATTAAGGGACAGGGCACAGTTGTTAGGGGTACAGTCTATGAGGGTTCAATAGAAGAAGGACAAGCATTAATGGTGATGCCAAAAGGGCTGGAAACACGTGCGAGGCAGCTTCAAGTTCATCATCAGCCTGCTGGACAGGCATTTGCTGGTCAGCGGGTGGCAATCAATCTTTCTGGTATTTCAAAGGAGAATATTGAACGAGGAGATGTCCTTGTGTCTTCAGAACATTTTATTATCACACGGACAATTGATGTTGCCCTAAAGGTTGCCGAAGATTTAGATTATATGGTTAAACAGAGAATGCCAATTAAATGTCATATTGGTACTGCAGAAGTGATGGGACGAATTGTGTTTTTTGACCGGAATGAAATAAAAGATGAAAATAGTGAAATTCTTTGTCAAATCCGGTTAGATGAGGAGATTGTTACAAAGCGTGGTGATCGCTTCATTTTAAGACGGCCAAGTCCTCAAGAAACAATCGGAGGCGGCTGGGTCATCGATCCAAGAGGCGAGAAATATCGTTTTGGCCATAAAACAATTGAAGAATTAGCAAAGAAAAAAGAAGGCAGCCCGAAGGAAAGAATGATGGCTGCTATATCTGAAGCGAAATGCTTGACGCTAACAGAGTTAATAACAAGAACTTCACTTGATGAATCAGAATTAAAGCCAATTTTAAGTGAGGATGACGAGTTCATTTATTTTAATGGGAAGGGATATACTCTATCCTCTATAAAAGACTTTATTGAAGAAGATATGTATGACCGCATGAAGGATTTTCATCATGATAATCCGATGAAGCCAGGTGAAAATAAAGCAGCATTATTACAGCCTATGCAAAAGATGTACCCGAAACAGCTTTTGGAATATGTTTTAGAACAGGCAATTGAATCTTCACTTTTCTATAAGAGGGGGCAATACATTCATCTTCGTGATTTTAAGCCTCATATTCCTTCGAATTGGGAAAAAAGAACAGATGGCTTGCTTGAACAACTAAAAAGTGACAGGTTAAAAGTGAGATATATAAGTGACTATTTTACAAAAGCAGGCATACCGAATCAGCTAGAACCTGACATAATGAGATTTTTAGTAGATGAACTAGAGATTGTGCCACTTGATGATCAATATTATTGGCATAGTGAACACTTTAAACATGCGGTCGAAATGTTGAAGAATCATACTGGTTTGGAGTTTGATGTTGGTGAAGCAAAAGAAGTTCTTGATCTCTCACGAAAGTATATGATTCCGTTTTTGGAACGATTAGATGCGATGGGTTTAACAAAAAGAATCGAGAATAAGAGGATATGGATAGAAAAGTAAATAGGTAGAATTAGAAGCCAAAAAAATTTTCCAAATGGCTTCTTTTTTTTAAATTTTTTTTGCTTCTTAGGTGGAGGCGCTTATTGCTGAAGCAAAAAAGTATATCGGAGCTCCTTACAAATGGGGGGAAGTACACCAGCAGCATTTGGCGGTAGCGGCTATTTAAACTATGTGTTTAATAATGTTGGCATTTCTATACCAAGGACGATTTCTTCTATTTGGAATGCAACGAAACCAGTTTCAACACCGCAAGTGGGGGATATTGTATTCTTTAACACAAGTTCAGGTCCATCACATGCGGGCATTTATCTAGGAAACAATCAATTTATTCACTCTGGATCATCTACTGGCGTAACGATAAGTGATATGAATGTATCATCTTGGACAACTCGTTACATTGGGGCGAGAACGGCTTTATAAGCATAAATATAACAAAGCCTCTAGTTATGGAGGCTTTGTTGAATTTTATAGAACCATTTCAGACTGTACATAATGGAATAGCAATTTTGCTGTATTCTCGATCGATTTTTTATGAGTTCTTTCAAAAGCATGGGATGAATCAATCCCTGGTCCGATTAAGCCATGAACGATGTCATGTCCTGCACGAATGGCTGCTGAAGCATCTGAGCCATAGTAGGGATAAATATCAAGCTTATATTCAATTTGATGATCCTTTGCTAGTTGCACTAATTTTTTTCGTAATTCATAATGGTAAGGTCCACTTGCATCCTTTACACAGATCGATACAGTATACTCATCTGTTGCTTGCCCGTCTCCCATGGCTCCCATATCCACAGCTAAATACTCAACCGTTTCAGGAGTAATATTTGAGTTCCCGCCATAGCCAATTTCTTCATTGTTAGAAATAAGAAAATGCGTAGTATATGGAAGCTCCTTGTTCTCTAATTTTATTTGCTTTATTAACTGCAATATTATTGCAACACTTGCTTTATCATCAAGATGACGAGATTTGATATAGCCGGAAGGCGTCATCTGTACACGTGGGTCAAAGGATACAAAGTCACCAACCTCTATCCCAAGAGCTCGTGCGTCTTCTGCACTATTAACGACCTCATCTATACGAACTTCCATATTGTCCTGATTTCTTTCTGCTTTTCCAGCATCCTTATACACATGAACAGAAGTTTGGTGCATCAATATTGTTCCAGTATATTTTTTTCCTTCAGATGTTTCAATCTCACAGTATTCGCCTTCAATGGAGTTGTATTTAAAGCCGCCAATTAGATCAAGTTTAAGTCTGCCGCTCGGTTTTATTTCCTTAACAATTGCTCCAAGTGTATCCACATGGGCCGTAAGGAGCCGGTGTTTTTTGTCACTTTTGCCACGAAGAGTTGCGATTATTCCCCCTTTACGATTTCTGCACGTTTCTACATCTAATTCTCTCAAGTATTGTTCTACAAATGAGATCACCTTTGTCGTATTTCCTGAAGGGCTTGGGATAGAAACTAATTCTTTTAAGAGCTGAAGTGTTTCATCAGTATTTGGATATGCCATATGTAAATCTCCTCTCTTTTAAAATAACGTACCCATTCATTATTATAATTCTTTCTAGGTGCACATGAAATAAAAACAAAGAGAGACCATATGATAGGTCTCTCGCCAATGGCTATTTCTTTATGAGTGATTTTATCCCGTGATATAATAATACGAATGAGAATACAACGATCGCAATTCCTCCAACAATATCGAAAAAGTTTGCAATTCCTGGTGTAATAATTGCAGATGTTGGTACGTTTATCAGTGCGAATCCTGACAATATGGAGGCTAAATAAAGTAAAATTAATTGTAGCATATATATGTCCCTCCCTTCTCTATACACTATGATAGAGGGGGAATTCTTGCTTCATCTAATGTCCATATAATCTTAAAAAATTGAGGGGATATTGTCCATTTTTGTAGGAATTAGGGGGGAATTGGCTAAATTTTTGTTATGGTTTTTAGTTTTCAATCGCGAAATTCTATGATATATTAGATAACATCGTTCAACTCCCTAATAAAAATTTGATGTTCAATAGAAAAATTATGTGAACTTAGCGCTTGCTAAGTTTTTCTGGTTTTTTAAATGTGTGAGGTGTGAATTATGAAAAAACTTTTTTCATCTATAAAAGATAAAATGAAAGGAAACTTGCCGCTTTTCTTTCTAGTTGTTATTTTATTTTGGCTAAAAACTTATGCAGCATATCGAATTGAATTTAATTTAGGAATTGATAATAAAATGCAGGAGTTTTTATTATTTATCAATCCTTTAAGTTCAGCTCTTTTATTCTTTGGATTGGCATTGTTATTTAAAGGGAAAATTCAATCAACCGTATTAATTTTAATGAACTTTTTACTTTCATTTGTGTTGTATGCAAATATCGCTTATTATCGCTTTTTCAACGACTTTATTACTGTTCCAGTCGTTATGCAAACGAAAGTAAATGGGGCACAATTGGGAGAGAGTGCACTATCTTTAATGTCTCCACTTGATATTTTCTACTTTACGGATACCATTTTGCTTATCCTTTTCGTAGCAAAGAAATGGTACAACCCAGGAAAATTAGTAAGCAGAAAACCAGGAGCAGTTGTAATCCTTGCTGCGGTAGCGACTTTTATGCTGAATCTTGGACTTGCGGAAAAGGATCGCCCTGAGCTATTAACACGTTCATTTGACAGAAATTATCTTGTTAAATACTTAGGTGCTTATAATTTCTCTGTGTATGATGTCATTCAAAATGCGCGTTCTGCCAGTCAAAGAGCATTGGCAGACTCTAATGATATTACCGAAGTTGAAAACTATATTAAGGCGAATTATGCTGCACCAAATCCTGAATACTTCGGGAAAGCGAAGGGAATGAATGTCATTTATGTTTCAATGGAGTCATTGCAAACATTTATGATTGATTACCAGCTCAATGGTCAAGAGGTTACCCCTTTCTTGAATTCATTAGCACACGATGGGAAAACTTTTTACTTCAATAATATTATTAACCAAACAGGTCAAGGGAAAACATCTGATGCCGAGTTTATAATGGATAACTCATTATATCCGATGTCACAAGGTGCGGTTTATGTAAATAAGGCACAAAATACGTATCAAGCGTCTCCTGCAATTCTGAAATCACGAGGTTATACATCTGCTGTATTCCATGGGAACTACAAAACGTTCTGGAATCGCAATGAAATGTACCGTTCATTAGGGTATGATGAGTTTTTTGATGCAGAATATTATAATATGACTGATGAAAACACAAAAAATTATGGTTTAAAAGATAAACCGTTTTTTGCTGAATCCATGCCAATGTTAGAAAGTCTGCCACAGCCTTTCTATTCTAAATTTATTACATTGTCCAACCACTTCCCGTTTAAAATGGATGAGGGCGATACAGATTTTCCAGCAGCGGAAACAGATGATAATGTTGTCAATCAGTATTTCCAATCGGCGAATTATATGGACCAAGCATTAGAGCAATTCTTTAATGATTTGAAGACATCTGGATTGTACGACAATACGGTTGTTGTTTTATATGGCGACCATTACGGAATATCAGAAAACCATAATAAAGCAATGGAAGAAATCATCGGCAAGGAAATTACTCCATTCGATAATGCTATGCTCCAGCGAGTACCTGTGTTCATTCATGTACCAGGCGTAGATGGAGGCTTAGTGAATAAAGTTGGCGGTCAAGTTGATGTTCAGCCTACTCTAATGCATCTACTAGGAATAGATACGAAAGATTATTTGACAGTAGGCTCTGATCTTTTATCAAAAAATCATCGTGAAGTTGTTCCATTCCGAAATGGCGATTTTGTTTCTCCGGAAGTTTCTCAGATAGAAGAAAAATGTTATTCAACTGAAACAGGAGAGTTAGTAGAAGGAGCAGGGTGTGAGTCTCTAGCTGAAAAGGCAAGAGTTGAATTGCAAATGTCTGATGAAATTGTTTACAAAGACTTGCTTCGCTTCTATAAACCAGAAGGATATGAGCCTATTAATCGTAATGATTATCAATATATAAAGAAGGATATTCCTTTTACGGAAGAAAGAAATGGGCTTGGCACACAGCAATAGGGGTTATCCCTAATAAAAGCATATAAACACGTAGCACCTCCTGATACGATCAAAGTATCAGGAGGTGCTTTTTTTATGACGCCAAGTTCCTCCTATTATAGCTAGGCTGAACGAACGAATAAAGAACAAAAGAAGATATCTTTCATATAGTATATAGATATTGTTTATTTGAACGACATAGTTTAAATGAGGTTTGAGAACTCTTGACATACTATGAAAGGAGTGTTTCTTCATTGAAAGGGGTTATTCTTGCTGGCGGCTCTGGTTCCCGTTTGAAACCATTTACTCAAGTATTCAATAAACATCTGTTGCCTGTTGGCAAGTATCCAATGATTTATTGGCCTATTTTGAAATTAAGGGAAGCAGGGATCAAAGAAATTTTAATAATAACCAATCCTAAAGATATTCCTTCCTTTATTGAGATAGTAGGATATGGGGAAAACCTTAATGTAGAGCTTCATTATCAAATTCAGCCTAATGTAGGTGGAGGGATTGCAGACGCTTTATTAGGTGCACGCCATTTTATTAATAAAGAAAAGTTTATTGTTATTCTTGGCGATAATATTTTTGAGGATTCATTAACACCTTATGTTCATACATTTAAAGAACAGGAGAAAGGTGCAAGAGTCCTTCTTAAAGAAGTCAAAGACCCAACCAGATATGGGGTACCATATATAAACCCGATCAAAAGATTAATTCTCTCCATCATTGAAAAACCAGTTCATCCCCCTTCATCCTATTGTGTAACTGGAATTTATATGTATGACCATGAAGTTTTTCAGTACATTGATGCTGCTCAGCCCTCCGACAGAAACGAACTTGAAATTACAGATGTCAACAATATGTACATTAAAAATAAACAACTTGAATACGATATTTTAAAAGGCTGGTGGATTGATGCGGGGACTCATGAATCACTATTTAAAGCTTTTCAATATGTAAACACTAACCCGATTGGGGAGAACAATAAATGAACAACCACCTCCTAATCACTGGCGGAGCTGGCTTTATTGGAGCGAATTTTATTTCTTACTTGCTTAAATCTTCAAATTACTATATTACTAATGTTGATTCTCTGACCTATGCCAGTAATACGGAAGCCATCAAACGATTTGAAAAATCGAGTCAATATCAGTTTCTTCATCGTGATATTGGCAACGAGGAAGATCTGGATGCGATATTTGACCAAAAATATGCAGCAATCATCAACTTTGCTGCTGAATCACATGTGGATCGAAGCATTGTAGACGCGGCTCCATTTATTCGTACGAATATTAATGGCACATTTAACCTTTTACAAGCAGTATTAAACGGAAAAGCAATGAAAATGATTCAAATTTCCACAGATGAAGTATATGGTTCCCTACAATTAACAGATCCTCCATTTACAGAAGAGACTCCTATTGCGCCTAATAATCCTTATTCGGCTTCGAAAGCAAGCGCTGATTTGCTCGTTAGATCCTACTTTAATACACATCAGCTTCCATTAACCATCACACGCTGCAGCAATAATTATGGACCATTTCAAAATGCAGAAAAATTTATACCTAAAGTTATTTCAAACGCACTAAAAAACATTGATATCCCAGTATACGGCGATGGGTTAAACATCCGTGACTGGATTTATGTGGAGGATCACTGCCGAGCGATAAAATTGGTACTTGAAAATGGTGTTCCTGGAGAAGTGTACAACATTGGAGGCAGTGAAGAAAAAACAAATTTAGAAGTTATTCAACTCATCCTTAAAAAGCTGAAGAAAAGTGATGATCTCATACATTTTATTGAAGATCGGAAAGGCCATGACCGAAGATATTCAATGGATTCTGGGAAAATAGCAAGTAAGTTAGGATGGAAGGCACTCGTCTCTTTCTCCGAAGGAATAGATAGAACAATAGATTGGTACAAAAAACAGGAGAACGACAGCAGGTGATCAATTGAATATTTTAATAACTGGAGCTCATGGACAATTAGGAAAAGAATTAGAGAAACAATTATGCACATCCCATTCTGTCATTGGCTTAGGAAAAAAGGATTTGGATATTACAAACAAAATTCAAGTTGATCACTTAATATCTCATTATAAACCGCAATTAATCATTCATGCTGCTGCTTTTACAGCTGTAGATCAATGCGAAATTGAACCAAAAAAAGCAATGGAAGTTAATGCTCTCGGCACACAATATATCGCACATGCAGCCAATAAAATTCAGGCTCGACTGTTTTATATTAGTTCAGATTATGTGTTCGACGGAAAGAAAAACAAGCCTTATACCGAAGAAGATGAGCCGAACCCTCAATCCATATATGGTCTGAGCAAGTGGCTGGGCGAGCAATTAACACGTCATTGCTATCATTCAACAATTATTCGCACATCCTGGCTTTACGGGCATGGGGGGAATAATTTTGTTAAGACAATGTTAAACCTTTCTAAGAAAGGGAAGGAAATTAAGGTTGTTAATGACCAGTTAGGATCACCAACCTATGTGAATGACCTCACTGAAATGATTATTCAATTAATGGATAAAAAAAATGGAATTTACCATATAAGCAATTCAGGCTCGTGTACATGGAATGAATTTGCAAGGGCTATTTTTGAGGAAGCAGGGGTTAATCCCGACTTAGTTCTTCCTATTACAACAGGCGAATATAAAGCTCTTGCCCCGAGGCCGCAATTTTCGGTATTCAGTCATCAAGCTTTGCTGAGAGAAGAAATTGCGCGTCCTAGACTGTGGAAAGAAGCTCTAAAAGAATTTATTCGAAAGGAGACTAGTCAGTGATTGAAGGAGTGAAGATAAAAAAGCTTGTCAAACATTGTGATGACCGGGGATTTTTCGCTGAGCTTGTTCGTGATGATGAACCTGATTTATTGTCGAGGTTCGGGCAGGCTTCTTGGTCTATGAGCTATCCAGGTGTCATTAAAGCCTTTCACTATCACGAAAAGCAAGATGATTTATGGTTTTTTCCTTCAGGCAATGCCCAAGTTGTTCTACATGATTTGAGAGATAGCTCGTCTACAAAAGGAAAAACAGATGTTTATTATTTAGGAGAAGAAAATCCAATCATGCTCCTGATCCCTAAAGGAATCGCACACGGATACCGAGTTTTAGGCGAAAAGCCTGCAACCATTATCTACTTTACAACCAAATCATACGATAGCAAGAACCCTGATGAGAAAAGAATCGAGTGGAATGATCCATCCATTGGCTTTAACTGGGACACGAAATTTCGTTAATAATTAATTTGATGCATTGCCTGTCAATGGTGATAATTTTTGGCAACAATCACCATTGGCTTTTTTCTGTTTCCTTTTTTCAGAAAATAGGAAGTAACATTTTTTTAAATACAGACAAGCATACAAGAGAATTAACATTAAATGAATATAATTTAATACCTCATGAAAGGATGTGAATTTATGTCAAATTTTCACACAAACAATTGTAGTTGTTTTTGTAATCCTTGTGTTTGCGCGATGCAAAAAATACCAGGAGTAATAGGAAATGGAGGAGCAAGAGGGTTACGCGGAATGCAAGGACCACCAGGACCACCGGGGCCTGCTGGAGCACCAGGACCAGCTGGAATACCAGGAACACCAGGAATCCCTGGAGCTGGCGCAATTCTCCCATTTGCATCAGGTCTTCCAGTTTCACTATCTACGGTTCTAGGCGGTGTAGCTTCTACTCAAGGCCTAATCGGGTTTGGATCTTCAGGTACAACACTAAGTGTTTTAGGAGGACCAATAGATCTTACAGGTGCTGGAGGAACACTTCAGAACTTGGCATTTTCCGTGCCACGAGCTGGGATCATTACATCTATGTCAGCATTTTTTAGTGTTTTTTTAGGTGTTGACCTTGGAGCTTCTACAGTAACGATTAGAGCACAGCTATATCGATCAGATTCCCCGCTAAGCAATGTCTTTAATCCAATTCCTGGAGCCATCGTTACACTAGATCCTGCTCTCAGTGGTGCCATTGTCTTAGGTAATACTACCGCAGGAAATACTCCTGGCTTGGCTATTCCAGTTGTACAAGGAGAACGCTTATTAATGGTATTTAGTGCACTAGCAACCGGCGGTATACCAATTGCTGTAACTTTTGCAGGATACGCAAGTGCAGGAGTTGCCATCAATTAACTTGTTCCATAATGTTTTTTCATTTTCCGTAGATGCGAATCTACGGTTTTTTGTTCTGTATTCATTTGAGCTTAAAATAATGGCTGCTAAAAAATAAATAAAATGGGCAGATGTTGAATATATTTGATGATGAAAAGATATCACAGGAAAAATAATCTTAGATGAAGAGAAGGGGATTCATTTGAGGGAGGACGTAAAAATGACAAATAGAAACCCGCCTAAAGAAAGGCAAATTGTCTGTTATGTTGTTAATGAGCTTCAGCTTGCTCAGGTTGCTAAAATATGTAACGATTATGGAATATATTCCATCATTAAAATAAAACCCTACGTTGACATTTCACAGTTGAAAAAGGCGTTAAAAGTTAAAATGAAGGATAGATTATACGATCCTTGCCCATGCGGGAAAGGCGGGAAGTTTAAGTTTTGCTGTTATAATAAGGAAGTTAATATTGAGTTAAAATGAATATACCTATTAATCAGAATGAAGTATTTCAAGAATCGAAGTTTGCTATAAAGGATAAAAACAAACGTTTCTTGCTCATTTAAAAAAATAGAATTCATGATTTTTTAATGTCAATTTATTATGTGTCACAAAGTAGGATCGGGCATATTTTATGCTCGGTCTTTTCAATGTTTTCAGCCTGTCCGATTATTAAAATAGATTATTTTGATCCCTAGGTATTCATCTATACACCTAAAGTTTTATTCTCATATAATACCTCAATATTATTTATTACCCTTAGAAATTTCATTGAAAGGAATTTAAGATTCAAACATAAGCTATTGGACAAACATACAAGAATGGAAATAGATTAAGACTATTAATTAGAATCTTAATAAATAGTAAATATTTGTTCACCGATTTTTCGTAACTGGCATATTTATTTAATAGCCTTCATGGGAAATTGACTTTAGAAAAAGGTTGTGTGTACAAATGAATTTGTCTGGAAAAACAATTTTAGTAACAGGTGGAACAGGTTCATTTGGGAAGAAGTTTGTAGCTAGGGTTTTAAAGGAAAATATAAAAAAAGTGATTGTGCTAAGCAGAGATGAATTAAAGCAATATGAAATGGCAAATATTTATACAGATAAGAGAATTCGTTATTTTCTAGGGGATGTTAGAGATAAAGAAAGGTTAATTCGAGCATTTAGTGGAGTAGACATAGTTATTCATGCTGCTGCATTAAAACATGTTGGTTCATGTGAATATAATCCATTTGAGGCAGTCAAAACAAACATTCATGGCGCACAGAATGTAATTGAAGCTGCAATTGATTGTAATGTTAAACGTGTTATCGCTTTGAGTACAGATAAAGCGGTTAGTCCAATTAATTTATATGGCGCAACAAAATTGGCTTCAGATAAGTTATTTATTGCTGCCAATTCTTATGTTGGAAACAAGGATCTTAGATTTTCAGTCGTCCGTTATGGAAACGTAGTGGGGAGTAGAGGAAGTGTAATTCCATATTTTTTAAAGATGAAAAAAACGGGAAAAATCCCAATAACGGATGAACGTATGACTAGGTTTTGGATAACACTAGATCAAGGTGTTCAGTTTGTACTTGATAATATTAGTCGAATGAAGGGTGGAGAAATATTTGTTCCAAAAATTCCAAGTATGAAAATTACTGATTTGGCAAAAGCAATTGCCCCTGATTGTACTATCGAGATTATTGGGGTTCGCCCGGGAGAGAAGCTTCATGAGGTAATGATTACGGAAGATGATGCTCGACATACTATAGAGAATAAAGATTTCTATATCATTCAACCAGAATTCACATGGTGGGAGAACAAGGGGACAATGGAGGGGAATATAATTCCAGAAGGCTTTAGCTATACAAGTAATAGAAATGAAAACTGGTTAACTATTGATGAGTTGAAAAAATTAGTTTATGAATAGGATAAGTCATTTAATAATAACAATTTATTAATCTAGGAAATATATTTTTTTATGGAAGGGAGTTTATTAATTGAATCATAAACCAGTTAGACCTACCTACCTTCCTTATGCAAGTCAATCGATTGATAATGATGATATTGAAGCAGTGCTTAAAGTTCTAAAAAATGACTACTTAACTACAGGTCCTACTGTTCAAGAGTTTGAAAGGAAAATTGCAGATTATGTCGGAGTAAAATATGCAGTAACATTTTCAAGTGGGACTGCAGCTCTCCATGGTGCATGTTTTGCAGCAGAAATAGCGGAAGGTGATGAAGTAATAACAACGCCGATGACGTTTGCTGCAAGTGCTAACTGTATATTGTATCAGGATGGGAAGCCTGTTTTTGCAGATATAGATGAGCTTACCTATAATATTAACCCTGCTAAAGTTGAACATTTAGTTACTGAGAAAACAAAAGCAATCATCCCTGTTGACTTTACAGGTCAACCAGTAGATTTAGACGAAATTTTGCGTATAGCAAAAAAATATAACTTAGTAGTTATCGAAGATGCCGCACATGCATTAGGCGCTGTATATAATGGCAGAAAAATAGGTTCAATTAGTGATATGACAATGTTTAGTTTTCATCCAGTAAAACATATTACAACTGGTGAAGGGGGGGTAATAACAACTAATAAAAAAGTTTATTATGATAAGTTAATTCAATTTAGAAGTCATGGGATCACTCGAAATCCAGATTTGCTATATAATAATGAGGGTTCTTGGTATTATGAAATGCACTTTTTAGGTTATAACTATCGAATGACTGATATTCAGGCTGCGCTTGGCATAAGTCAATTAAAAAAAATAGGTGTGTTAATCAATCAAAGAAAAACTTATGTTTCTATGTATAATGAGGCTTTTAGGGATATGGAACAAGTCAATATCCCCTTTCAGAAGGAACAAAGAGAATCAAGTTGGCATTTATATATTTTAAGCCTTAACTTAGAAAAATTAGAAAAAGGAAGAAATGATATTTTTAATGAATTAATTAAAGAAAATATTGGAGTAAATTTGCATTACATTCCTGTATATTATCACCCTTATTATAATCAATTAGGTTATAAACAAGGAATATGTCCGATTTCAGAAAAGCTTTATCAACGTTTTATTACTTTACCTTTGTTTTCTTCTATGACAAGGGAAGATGTTAAAGACGTCATTAAAGCGGTTAAAAAGGTTATATTATAAATTAAATCTATGAATTGAAAAATATAAAGTTAATTGTTTTGGTGAACCTTAATTAACGAGGATAATTAAGAAAAAAGGCCAGGAAGTAATAGAGATTAGGAATATAATTAATATATCTGTTAAAGAATACCTTTTAATTGATAAATTTTGTAATAATCAATTAATCTCGAAAGTTGATACGGAGGAACAATAATTGGGGATTAATGTTATTATACAAGCTAGGGTTGGCTCAGAAAGATTACCAGGTAAAGTTTTAATGAGATTGGGAGAGCATTCTGTTTTGGAGTATGTGGTAGCTCGGTGTAAACAGATAGAAGGTATCCAAAATATAATAGTTGCAACATCAAATACAGAAAAAGATGATGAAATTGAAAAGTGGTGTTTGAAGAACCAAACTTTGTGTTTCAGAGGATCTGAAAAAGATGTTTTAAGCAGATTTATTGATTGTATAAAGAAGTATCCCGCTGAATATATTATTAGGGTAACAGCAGACTGCCCCTTTGTAGACTACGAGACGGCAAGTAGGATTGTGAAATTAGTGCAAAGTAGTAAATGCGATATTGTGAATATTGTCGGAAAAGTTCCACGAGGATTAAACATCGAATTAATTTCAAGTAAAGCTTTACAAAATATTTATGATATCGGAAAAGAAAATAGACATAGGGAACATGTTACACTATATGCTTATGAATTTACTAATAAATTCAACTGGAAAAATTATGTTATAGATGAAAATTTACAGTATCCAGAATTAAGAATTACTTTAGATACGCAAGAAGATTATCAGCTTTGTGAGCGGATCGCTCAAAAATTCCAAAACCCTTTAGTTTCCAGCTACGAAGTAATCCGTTTTTTAATTCAGAATCCAGATATCGCAAGTATTAACAAGCACATTAAACAAAAACCTGTTAATAAAATGTAATTATGGGGTTGAAAAGATGAAAGTCCTGTCCATTGGAGCTGGAAAAGAACAAATTTTTAGTATTCAAGAAGCTAAAAGAATGGGCTTAATCGTAATAGGTATTGATGGTGACAAAGACGCACCAGGTTTTGCATATTGTGATGTTACTTATAATATTGATTTAAAAGAAGTCAACGATATTATTAAAGTAGCTAGAAAACATCAGATAAAATTTGTGTTACCTGTACCAATCGGCGGGTCGCTAATTACGATTGGAAAAGTAAACGATGAACTGAATCTAAAGGGAATATCAGAGACTGCAGCAATATCATTTGTTCATAAATCAGAGTTTTATAGATGTTTGGAAGTGTTAAATTTACCTCGGCCTAAACAAATTATTTTGAAAGAAAGCAAAAGTAAAATACATGAATTAAAAAGAAAAATAAATATTATTGGTTACCCGTGTGTTATAAAACCTTCTATTGGTTCAGGTAGCAGAGGAGTCGGAGTAATACGTTCAAATGAAGAATTGGACCAATTACTCGAATTTCATCATTCTACTTTACTTAAGGATGAAGCTACTTTAATTGAATCATTTATAGAAGGGACTGAATATGGAATTGATGGAAGAATTGTAAATGGAAAATTTGAATTACTGTTAATCCGTGAAAAAATTTTAACTAATCTCCCTTTTAGACAAGAAATAGGCTATTTAGCTCCTGCAAGAATACATCCTCCATTAGAACAAAGTATTATATTAATCCTCCAACAATTAACTACCTTAATTCAGGCCAACAACTGTTTATTTCACGCTGATATTATTATTAATAATGATGGGATTTTTGTTATCGAAAGTTCTGGGAGACCTGCTGGATTAAACTTAATGACTCATTTTATTCCACATGTTATAGGGTTTAATCCAATTTCTAATTTTATTGCATATTTAATGGGGAAAGCGTTATATTGTCCTAATATTAAAGTTAATAAAGTGTACATGATCTGTTTTTTTGATTTAAAACCAGGAATAGTTAAAGTAATCCCCCAAAAAGATAAAGATTTTAATGTTCAGAAAGTTCTTTATTATGATTGTCAATTGAGAGTAAATGAGTTTATTCATGTTGTAAAACAAGGGAAAGACATTGTGAATAGGGGTTATTTTATTGTTTGTGGTGACGATTTTAAGAATTGTGAGGGCATAGCAGAAAATATTTTTTCTAAATTTATTATAGAGTAAATATTAGTAAACGAGGAGTACAAAAAGATGACAAATTTTGACGATTTAAATAAACAGGCATGGGGAAAATCAATTTTAAAGCACCAAATGTTATATCCAAATGAAAGAATCGTTTCTTTTTTGGCTAGGAATTTTAAAGATATAGATCATAACCATGTTAAGAATGCTCTAGATGTAGGGTTTGGTTCGGGTAGGCATTTGAAACTGCTATTAGATTATGGATTTAATACGTATGGGATCGATTATAGTAAGGAAAGTTTTCAAATTGCTAATTCTGTCTTAGGCCATCATGAAAAGTTGAAGGGACTTAAATTAGAAAGTATAGAAGAAAACTCATTTTTTAATGAATTTTTTGATGTGATTCTCCTTTTTGGAGTTGTTTTTCTTAGGAAGTATGATCAAATGTTTAATGATTTAAAAACGATGTATCAATTATTGAAACCAAATGGAAAAATGATTGTCAATTTTAGAACAACTGAAGATTTTCTTTTCGGTAAAGGTAGAAAAATCAGTGAAGAAACTTATCATTTAGGTAATTCTGTTCCTGTTTATCAAAATATGCTTTATACATTTTTATCAAAAGAACAAGCTGAAATGCTTTTAACTAAAGTTGGTTTTACTGTAGAAAATATTGAAAGAGACGATTATTGGAAGAATAATTTGAGTGAGAAACACAGTTGGTGGGTATTTACTGTAAGGAAGTGATCGGATGTATATATCTAATAGGAGTATTGGGTATGATGATCCAACATTTATTGTTGCAGAAATAGGGGCAAATCATAATGGTGATTTTGAATTAGCAAAAAGGTCTATTCGGGCAGCAGCTGAAGCTGGTGTTGATGCCGTAAAGTTTCAAACCTACACAGCTGATGAACTGCTTTCTGACCATGAACGTATTGTTTCTTGGGGGAAATCACCTGCCTTAAAATCTGAAAAAATTGGCGACATGTTTAATCGACTTTCGCTAAAGCGCCAATGGCATCTAGATTTATTTAATTATGCCAAAAGCTTAGGTGTGATACCATTTTCTACGCCATTTAGTTTAGATGGAGTTCGGTTTTTAAATGAATTGAAAGTTCCGTGCTTTAAAGTAGCAGCTTCCGATGTGAATTATCTTGAAATGTTAACTTTACTGGCAAAGATGAATAAACCAGTGATGCTATCACTTGGAAAATGCTCTTTATCAGAAGCGGATATTGCTATTAACACTTTATTAAACAACGGGTGTAAAGATCTTGTTATTATGCATTGTGTTTCACAATACCCATCACCCATGGAAGAGATGAACTTAAGAGTAATCAAAAGTACAAAAGCAATGTATCCAGAGTGTATCGTAGGGTTTTCAGATCATTCTTTGGGAATAACATCTGCAATTGGTGCTGTTGTTTTAGGTGCTAGAGTGATAGAAAAGCATTTTACACTTAATAAACAATTAGATGGACCAGACCATTGGTTTAGCTTAGATCCATTGGAGATGAAGTTACTCGTTAATGAAATTAGGAATATAGAATTGGCATTGGGGAGTCCTAGGAAAAGAGTGATGCCTTCAGAAGAGAATGAACGACAAACCTCTATTCGCTCAATTGTTTTAAATAAAGATTTGAACTATGGAGATATCATTCGAAAAGAAGATATTAAATTTACAAGACCAGGGTGGGGAATATCTCCTTTCGATAGAGATAAAATTATCGGTTTAAAAATTAATAAAAGCTTACCAAAAAATACTGTACTGAAGTGGGAGTACTTTAAGTGATAGTCTTTCATGTGGCCGCTAATGAAAAAATTGGTATGGGAAATCTAAGTCGATGTTTTAGCATAGGAAAACATCTCGGAACTACTATTAATAATATAGTGATTATTTGTGAAGGAAAACAAAAGCTTGCAACCGTATTTGCATTTGAAGAAGGCAAAATATACTATGTGGAAGATCGTGAAAAAGCACTTGAATGGATTCAAGTGCTTTTTCAAAAGAAAGCCAAGAACAATAATATTCTTATTACTGATATCATCGAGTTAAACGAACATGATCGTGTTAGCTACGAAATGCTTGGTGCTGAAGTTATTATTCAATTAAACGATGTAAATGTAGATCGTTTTTGTCCGGATATATTTATTAATGGAGATAACTTTGTAGAAGTTAAAAATAAACAGATTAAAAAATATACAGGATCAACATATCAAATTATTAGAAATGATCTAATCATTTATCGACCTCAGCATTTTATTAAAATAAAAAATATTAAGAAAGTAATGATTGTATTAGGAGGCTCAGACCCTTCTGGATATACTGAAAAATTTATTAATTTTTTTAATAATAACTATTTAGCCTATACTTTTTACGTAGTATGCGGACCTGGATTTAACAATAATAGAAGGAAAAGATTAATGAATAATTATTTAAATAGAAATATTATTATATTAGACAACCCTTATTTACCTGAATATTTAGTGAATGTAGATGTTGTTGTAACCCTAGGAGGTCTTACTTCTTATGAAGCGATGTATCTTGGCAAACCAGTGTTAGCAATAGAATGGGCTCATATGTCTTACTATGTAAAAGAGTTAGAAAAAAAAGGATTACTTAAGTCACTAGGAAATGGGGAAGAAGTTTTTGGTAATTTAGTTTCTAACCTAAATAATATACCCTTACTTAATGATATTGCTAAGAGTGGATGGTATGAAATAGATGGTAAAGGAACAGAACGAATCGTGAATTTAATAAAAGGAATATTGATGAACTAAAAAAAGAGTTAGTTAAGGAACAAGACTTTAGTTTTTTGAAATGACAATTCCCTAAAAAAGTCAGGTGTTGATTGATCTATGGATAAACTGGGATATCTAAATAAAATTAAAGAAATATATATTAATAACGAAAATATAATAAAATATTTAAAGCACTTAGATAAGCGAAAAATAAATTCACTAGAAGATATATTGATTAGCTATGATTTTCAAGCAGGGACATATATTGAAGAATACAAGAAAAGACCACAAGATTTTGAAGTATATGGCCGCAAATTAGCAAGTATTATTAATGACTTAGGTGAATGCAAATCAATACTAGAAGTAGGAGTAGGAGAAGCTACTACACTATGTCCAACTATTTCAGGCTTAAATTCAAGGCCCGAAAAATGTTATGGATTCGATATTTCTTGGTCAAGAATTAAATATGCAAATAGTTTTGTTAATAGTTTAAATTTAGATAATGTAAAATTGTTTACTGGTGATTTATTTAATACTCCATTAAAAGATGATTCAATAGATATTGTTTATACATCACATTCAATTGAACCTAATGGTGGAAGGGAAGAAGAGGCTTTAAGAGAACTCTATCGAATTACAAATAAATTTTTGATCTTGTTAGAACCTTCCTATGAATTTGCAGATGTAAAATCTAGACAGAGAATGTTGGAAAATGGTTATATAACAAAATTGTACTCAACAGCAAAGAAACTTGGTTTTAATATTATTGAACATAAGTTGTTTGGAAATAATTCAAATCCATTAAATCCTACTGGTCTTATGATTATAAGAAAACGAAAGGATAAGAATACAGTGGTTGTTAATCCATTGTGTTGCCCAGTTACTAAAACAGATATCTTCAGGAGATTTAATGCATACTACTCCCAAGATAGTTTATTAGCATATCCTATTATAGATGAGATCCCTTGTTTATTACCACAAAATGCTATTATTGCAACAAAATTCTTAGATTAAGGTAAAAAATAAAAATGAGATTAGGGAGTGTCTTGCCCAAATATATAAAAAGTTACGAGGTGTTGGGAATGGATCAAATTGGTTTAAAAACTTTTAATGGGGGAGAGCAAATAATTATAAAGCCATTGCTTACTGATCTATATAATTCCTTTACTTAT
This sequence comes from Cytobacillus solani, assembly GCF_001420595.1. Classification (GTDB taxonomy): domain Bacteria; phylum Bacillota; class Bacilli; order Bacillales; family Cytobacillaceae; genus Cytobacillus; species Cytobacillus solani. Next base: position 2,130,483 of record NZ_LJIX01000006.1, read on the forward strand.
GAATTCTGGGTTAAGCCTTACGCAGAACATAAAATAGATGAAGAATCGCTAACAGGTGGTTCTGGTCTAATTGGAAAAAACTATATTGTTGCACCTGGACATGGACAATTGGATAATCAAGCTGGTATAGGAATATCAATTGGAAGAAACGGGGTTTCAATTTATGAACATACTGCATTTCATTTACCTGCAACCTTAGTTCATCCTGTGCTAATAGATGGTTGGACTCATATTGGGGTAGTTTATGACGAAAAGACGCCATACCTATTTATCAATGGGAATTTTATAAAGAAAGGGTTAACAAGTACAATGAATATATTGTATGCTTCAGGCATTTTTGGTGGGTTTGCATACGGATATTTTAAAGGGGAAATTTGTAATCTCCGTGTTTGGTCTTACGCAAGAACAGAAACAGAAATTAAGGCAGGAATGAATGGGAAAATAGTTGAAAATGAATATGGGTTATATATTAATGAGTATTTTGAAATAATGGATAATACTTCAGATGTTTTGTTTATGTTTGGTCATTATCGTCAAGATCTTGAGTATCTATTATTCCCTGTTGCCAATAGTCTAGTCAAAAAGGGTTTATCTGTAAGTATGCTGATAGAAAACAAATATTCTCCTAATTTGTCAATGCTTTCAAGTGAAGTTAATATTATCTATCTTGATCAATTCAAAGATAAATTTAATATCTCTCAACGTGCAAATGAGTATTATCAAGTTCTGTTGAAAAATACAGAATTACATCCGTTTTATAAAACTTACTCTGTTGCAATTGATCGAAGTTATTCGACTATCCTTCTTAACATAATAAGACCTAAATGTATTTATGGCATTCATTTTGTTACTGCCCCTGGTTGTATAAATGCTATTAAGTCATTATATATTCAACCCAAAGTCGTTTTAATTCAACACGGAGTTTTAATGTATAATAGTATTGCTCATGATTATAATGGTGCAGACTTAGTATTTTTATGGGGGGATTGGGATAAACGACTTTTAAATCAGATGGATAACGCCCCACCAAATATAGTGATAGGGAATCCAAAAATAGAACAAATTCGGAAAGATGTCTTTGGGAAAAATAAAATATTATCTAAGAAAAAAGAAACAGGAAATACCAAACTAAAAATTCTATATATATTTGCCTATTCTCCGAAAATGGATCAGGTGAGGAAAGAAAATGAAAGAATGTTCATTGAAGGTATCAGTCAAATAAGAAATATAGAAGTAATATTTAAACTGCATCCTGGCTCTCCTCCGGATTACTTACAAGAATATCTTCTAAAAGGTATCATAAGACCAGAACAAATCTTAAAGTTTGATAATATTATTGATTTAATAGAACAGGCAAATATTGTTGTTGGAGATTATTCTACCGCCATTTACGAGGCAGCGGCCTTAAATAAACCAGTAATAAAAATTTGTCATTCAATAATAGAAGAAAAACTATTAAAGTTTCACTATGTAAAAACACCTCAGGAATTAATAATTGTAATCAAGAAATTGCAAGATGATCCCCAATATTTTAATGAATATATGGAAAAACAAGATGAATATTTGAACGATCTGTTTTACAAGATTGACGGTTCTTCTGATCGAATAGCTGATTATATTCATAACCAGTTAATTAAAAATATATGATTTTTTTACTATTAAAAAAGGCCAATATAAATCAAGCAAAGGAAACAAGTCCCCCAGTATGGTAATAATTGGGGGACTTTAACTTTGTGTTCCTGTCGTTTTATTTATTAGTTGTTCCTTTGGCTTTTTTTCGATAACTAAAACACTATCATAATAACTCATTGACCAAGTAGTTGTAGTGAATGAATTTACTGATAATTGAGGATCTCTAGAAAACGAGGCATTCAGACTATCGATTAAGTTCTTTGAATATTCAATAAAACTAGCAGGGTTTTTGTATCCACCACCATACTCTTCCAGGTAACTTGTATGCAAATCTTCTACAAGGTAGACCCCATTTGGGGAAAGAACTGAGTACATTTCCTCAAACGAAATCTTCTGCTGGTACATAAAATGTCCACCATCATCGATGATAATATCAAAGATTGGTAATGTAGGTTTTATTTGGTTCCAGAAATCCTTACTACCTTGATCACCAATGATTATATTTATTTGATCCTCTTCAAATGATTTACAAAGAGGATTAATGTCTAGACCCCAAATAGTGGCTTTGTCACCAAAATAATGTTTCCACATTTGAAGTGAACCGCCATAATAAACCCCTATTTCTAATATATTCACTTTTTGTCCAACAAAACGCTCAAAATGACGTTCGTATATTTCGAAATAGTGCGTCCATTTATTTATTAACCGACCATTATTTGATTCGAAATAATTTAGTAATTTCCCCATTTCCTAACCTTCCTTTAGTCATTGATTTTTTGGGTTATGCAAAGGTAATAATAATAATTTGTTTGTTTATTGTCTTAATATATGATTAGGTTTTATATAATCTTAATTCTGCAACTTTTAGATTTACTATTGAAAAGAAGAATTTGCAATTAGAGTTTTTAGTTCTGCAATATTAAGGTCAGAGTATTCATTGTTTATAAGAAGTTCTTCTTCCTCAATAGTAAATTTAGTTTTGTTTTTTCTCCAATCTACGTATTCTTCTGTAGTCAGTCCAAAAACATAGAGTATTTTCCAAGCACAGTAAACAAGATCTGATTCTTGAGTACGACCTAAGTGATCTGCCATATGTGAAATAATATAACCTGTTTTCATTCCAATTTCATCAGCTTTCAATTTATACAACCTATCAATATCATATAGTGCTATGTGAGTGAGCTTTATGTCGGAAAAGTATTTCTCCCAGAAAGACTTTTTAAGCATTACACATCCAAATATTACGACATTATTTGTGAGTTGAAAAACATATTCCGGTTTATGAATAACTGTATCATGGGGATCTTTATTAGATAAAAGATACAAATGAATATGTGAACATAATAATGCTGTATATGCTAAATTTGGAAAATCTGATAGTGACTGAGACATAATTTGAATCCAATTATTATTTGGAACAATAATATCATCATCAAGTATGACAAGATTCTCACCATTGGCATGTCTTGCTCCTAAATGAAACCCTTCTAAATTCCCTATATTTTTTCCAGGGTTCAGCACAATGATTCGTGGATGATTTAAATTTTGCAAATACTCAATTGCCGATTTTTGAGGTGGATGATTATTAATTAATATAATTTCTGTTTTATCATCAGTAGATTGGAGTACAGCTTCAATACATTTCTTAATCAAGGGGAGAGTATTATAACATCTAATGATAATTGAATATTTCAATATAATTCCTCCTCGGAATTTACTAAGAAGACATAGAAAATTGATTATAGGTGCAGATTTCTCGGTAATGTTTCTTCTTATTTCATCTTAAAATATCTTCTGTATCATATGTGAAATTTATGAAATTGTTAGTAGCTTTTCAAATATGTACTAATGTAATAGAATTTATAAACGCCTTTCACAGTGAACAAATTCAGTATCTTAAAAATAAGATTATGTAGCTGTAGATTCCTCAACCTTAGGGTATTCTTACTTTATTTCCGCCATAAATGTCAATATTGTCAATCTTTTGCTGTAATTTAAAGTTTAATTACACTATAAAATAATGGGCAAAATCAACAACCTTAGAGTTTAAATCAGATTAACCAAAAGGAAATTTATGAATAAATTATTGAAAAGCTAAATACATGAGTTATGAAATTTGAAAAAGAAATAAAATTTATTAAGGGAGTAATTAATATTAGAATTAGGTGAAAACAAATTGAATACTAAAAAAATAAGCTTTATTTCTTGTGTTAATAATTTTGAAGAGTACGACATAGCAATACAATATATTCATTCTTTAAAGGTACCAGATGATTATGAAATTGAAACGATTGCCATTGAAAATGCTGTTAGTCTTACATCAGGATATAATCAGGGAATGGCAAGGAGTGATGCAAAATACAAAGTGTATCTTCATCAAGATACAAATATTTTATATTCAAACTTCATATACCATATTATTTACTTATTTGAAAAATATCCCAAATTGGGCATGCTAGGGGTTATAGGTGCAAAAACAATCCCTAATGGAATTTGGTATCACAGTCCGAGTATTTATGGCAGCGTCTATCAAACTCCTAAAGGTAAAGGGGAGATAGAGTTATTATCTTGCCGTTCTATAAAAAAGGATTATGAGAAAGTTCGTGCTATTGATGGATTAATAATGATCACTCAATATGATCTTGTTTGGAGAGAAGATCTAATTCCAGGCTGGCATTTTTATGATGTTTCCCAAAGCTTGGAATTCCAGAAAGCTGGATATAATGTAGGAGTTCCGAAACAAATCACTCCTTGGTGTATTCATGATTGCGGAATTGTAAATTTAAATGGTTATGATGATAATTGGAAGAAATTTTCGCAACATTACAATTATTACATTGATTAACAATATCAAATTTGTTTGTTTTCAGGATTTAATATAGGGAGGATTATAAATGGATTGGATATATTATAAGCCTTTATTTGAATATGATAATTATCATATTTCTATAAAGGATAATTCAGCATGGAGTGGCCATCGAAATTTTGCCTATGATTTAGTTAGGTTTATGAAACCAAAAAAAATAGTTGAACTTGGTACTCACTACGGAGCATCGTTCTTTAGCTTTTGCCAAGCACTTAAGGATGAAGGACTATCAAGCAAATGTTTTGCAATCGATACTTGGCAAGGTGACGAGCACAGCGGTCTTTATGGGGAAGATGTTTTTCTTACAGTTAAGGATATTGTTGATCTTTATTATTCCAGCATAGCTGAATTAGTTCGTACTACATTTGATGAGGCGGTTAGTAGGTTTGAAGATCAATCCATCAATATTTTACATATTGATGGATATCACACTTTTGAGGCAGTCAGCCATGATTATCAAACGTGGCTACCTAAACTCTCGGATAATGGAGTAATATTATTTCATGATATTTCATTTTATGATAATGAATTTGGTGTTTATAAATTATGGAATATGCTAAAGGAAGATTATCCTGCTTTTGAATTTAAACATGCATTTGGATTAGGTGTACTATTCCCTAAAGGGAATAGTAAGAAGTTCAATGAAATAATACAAAGAGCTACCGAATTACAAAAGCGATATGAAAAGTTAAGTAAGTATACTGGACTTTCTTGATTTAATAATCAAAAGATGGTTACTTTACCTAATTTCCAAGGAGGATATTTATGAAATTAGAACAAGGAATAGAGAGTTATCTTGAATTATTAAAAAAGGTAATTTTGTTTGAGATTTGGCAGGAACACGAAGAGGATTTGTACTCAGGCTTAGTTTATAAGGATTCTGCTGTAAATCCTGAGAAACATAGAATGGGAGAAATTTGGCCAAAATGTGCTCATAGTATGATTGGAAAAATGCGTATGGATAATTTACAAATGTGTATGGAGACAGTATTGAGAGAAAATATTGAAGGAGATTTTATCGAAACAGGAGTATGGCGCGGAGGGGCATGTATTTTTATGCGTGGTTTCCTAAAAGTTCACGGAGTTGATGATCGGAAGGTGTGGGTGGCAGATTCATTTGAGGGAGTGCCAGTTCCAAATGAAAAGAAATACCCGAAGGATAAAGGAGGACTCGGACTGCATACACTTGATTACCTGCGTGTGTCTTTAGAAGAAGTACAAAATAATTTTCGAAAATATGGCTTATTAGACGAATCAGTGCAATTTCTAAAAGGATGGTTTAAGGATACGTTACCTACTGCTCCAATTGAAAAATTAGCAATCTTACGACTTGATGGAGATCTTTATGAATCTACCATGGATAGTTTGACCAATTTATACGATAAAGTTTCATATGGTGGTTTTATTATCGTTGATGATTATATTTTGCCAACTTGTGAGCCGGCAATTAAAGATTTTCGTAATGCGCATAACATAAAAGAACCGCTTATACCAATTGATAATCACGCAGTATATTGGAGAAAATGGTGAGGAAAACGTATTAATAAATAAGTTTGATTATATAGATTAGTCATGTGTAATACAATTCTTGCTATCTATTATTGAAAAAGGTGTCCTAAAAGTATCGCAAGGACACTTTTTTTGACACATTTTAAACTTATTGAATTTAAAGCATACTTTAGACATGGGGGGTTTGAGGTTAATAATTTTTGAAAAACAATATTTCAAATCTAAAAAAGAGGAGAGACCTAGGTGAACAAAAAAAAAATATGCTTTATATCATGTGTAAATAATTTAAAGCAGTACAAAACTGCATTACAGTATATAAATTCCTTGCTGGTTCCAGATGGATATGAAATCGAAACAATTTCGATTAAGCAAGCAAGTAGCATGACATCGGGTTACAACCAAGGAATGAAAAAGAGTGATGCCAAATACAAAGTGTATCTTCATCAAGATACGTATATCTTAAACAGAAATTTTATATTCGATATTATATCCATATTTGAGAAATACCCTAAGTTAGGTATGCTTGGAGTTGTAGGTGCAATCACAACACCAAATGGATTATGGTGGAAAAGTCCCAAAGTATACGGATCTGTTTATCATACATTTGATGGTGAAGGAAAAATAGGTCTATTATCACATCTTGATGTAAAAGGAGATTATGAAAAGGTACGGGCTATTGACGGTTTAATCATGATTACACAATATGACCTTGAATGGAGAGAAGATTTATTTAAAGGTTGGCATTTTTATGATGTCTCCCAAAGCTTGGAATTTGAGAAAGCAGGCTATGATATAGGCGTTCCAAAACAAATCAGTCATTGGTGTCTGCATGATACACGAAAACCGAACATGTATGGTTATGAGGAAAATAGGAGAATCCTAGTTTGTCATTATAAGGAATACGTGTAGGATTGTACACTTCCCTGAAAAGGAATATGCAGAATTTTTTGCATATTGATAAGGGAAGATTTTTTATTTATTAGTTTTCCTAAAGCAATAGGTAGTCAACCACACACTTCAGTTATAACCCCATATAATACTTAAAAGTTGTACTTCCCCTAAAAATTTTACGTACATTTATCCCGTTTTATCGAAAAATATTTCTCATTTTGTGTAAAGGCATACAACGAGCGAAAATATTCAAGTTAATTATTAGGTATATTGAAAAAAATTAGGGAGAAAGGGGGAAACGCGTGATTCAACCCTTGTTTTTAGATCCAGTTTTTAAAGAAAGGATCTGGGGAGGTGCTGCTTTACTTACCCAATTTGGTTATCAAATTCCTTCAAAAAAAACGGGTGAATGCTGGGCGATTTCTGGGCATCCAAACGGACACAGTATAATAAAAAATGGAACATATAAAGGGAGAACTATTAGTGAGCTATGGGAAAATAACCGTAAAATGTTTGGAAACTATACGTCTCCTGTCTTTCCACTTCTGACAAAGATCCTTGATGCAAATGCAAATTTATCTGTCCAAGTACATCCAGGTGACAAATATGCGGAAAAGTATGAAAATGAGAAACTTGGAAAAAACGAATGCTGGTATATTATTGATTGCAAAAAAAATGCCGAAATCATACTTGGACATAAAGCTAAAACGAAAGAAGAACTAGCATATAGTTTGGAAAACGGTCTATGGGATCAGTTGCTAAATCGAATTATTGTGAAACCTGGTGACTTTTTTTATGTGCCTTCAGGAACCATCCATGCCTTATGTGATGGCATTTTAGTACTGGAAACTCAGCAAAGTTCTGATATTACTTATCGGATCTATGATTATGACCGAAAGGATACAAATGGGACAAGTCGTGAGCTTCATCTAGAAAAAGCCCTTGATGTTATTACAGTTCCAAATATAAAGAGTCAAATAGAACCAATTGTTAAAAAACCAAATAAAAATACGATTATCACTTTTATTCAGACAAGGGATTTCACCGTGTATAAATGGGAAATTCACGAAGAGGCAAAAATGGTACAAGACCAGCCGTTTCAATTAGTCAGCATGATTTATGGCTCTGGAATATTAATAGTAAATGGGGTAACCTACAACATTCAAAAAGGCGATCACATTATTTTACCAGCAGGTATAGGGGGTTTTACGATAAATGGTAATTTTGAAGCAATCGTATCTCATCCTTAATTAAATAGTAGAAGTTTTAAAGTTATTAAAATATGAAAAGGTGTTGAAAAATATGAAAGCAATTATTCTAGCGGGAGGGAAGGGAACACGTTTTTGGCCATTAAGTTCAGAAGAAAAACCTAAACAGTTTCTGAACTTAATTTCAAATCAATCAATGCTTCAAGAGACATATCAGCGTTTTAGAAATTGGCTTCCTGCTGAAAGGGTGTTTGTTGTTACAACTGAAAAGTACATGCCCTTAGTAAAGGATCAATTGCCCGAATTAGAGAAAACCCAAATTATTCTGGAGCCTGATCAACGTGATACAGCACCATGTATTGCCTTGACCGCTTTACATTTTCTCAATCAAAAAGACGATGAAGTCCTCGTCATGGCTCCGTCTGATCAATATATTGGAAATGAGCTAGCCTTCCAAAATGCGCTTATACTTGCAGAAACATTAGCTGAGCGAGATGATTCTATCGTTACGCTAGGTATCCGTCCAACTGGACCAGAAACAGGATACGGTTATATTAATGCAAATAAAATATCCCCGCTTTCTTCATCAGCCTATCTAGTAGAAGAATTTATCGAAAAGCCGGAATTAAAAAAAGCGAAAGAATTGATTTTGAATGAGAATGTTTTTTGGAACAGTGGCATTTTCATTTGGAAACCTTCTACTATAGCCTATAACTTTTACAAGCATCAGCCAGAGATGTGGAAACTCATCAATGACAATCAAACTAAATTACAAGAAGTCTATTCTTTATTACCGAAGGTGTCCATTGATTATGCGATTTTGGAGAAGGCGGAGAATGTGTTCACTGTCCCAGTAAATTTTGATTGGGATGACATAGGATCATGGACTTCTTTGGGACGTATCCAATCATCTGATCAAAATAATAATTACCAAAATGGTGATGTAATGTCAGCTTCATCAAAAAATTGCATCGTCTATTCTGATCGGAAAACTATTCTTATTGGGGTAGAGGATCTTATTATCGCTTCAACAAATGAAGGAATAATAGTGTGTCACAAATCTAAAGAACAGATGATCAAAAAAATACTAAATAACGAAAACATGACGAGGGAAAATCCGCAGAAAACTGATTGAACAAAGATTTCTTTCATATGATATACCATTGCATAATAGGGAGGACTGACAATTGAAAAAAGCATTAATCACTGGAATTACAGGTCAAGACGGTTCGTACCTTGCTGAGCTGCTTTTAGATAAAGGCTATAAAGTTTACGGATTAAAAAGGAGAACGGCTACACCCAATTTTGAAAATATCAAACATATACAAAATGAAATTGAATTTTTTTCAGGAGACCTTCGTGATATAACTTCTTTGGCTGAAGCGGTTCAGATAATCAAACCAGATGAAGTTTATAATTTAGCAGCACAATCATTTGTTGGAGATTCTTGGAGACAGCCCATTTATACTGGAGAGGTTACAGGACTAGGTGTCACAAATATGCTTGAGGCCATCCGTTTATCTAAACCGGATGCTCGTTTTTACCAAGCTTCAAGCAGTGAGATGTTTGGTAAAGTGATGGAAATCCCCCAAACCGAAAAGACCCCCTTTTACCCCCGAAGTCCATATGGTGTAGCAAAAGTATATGGTCATTGGATTACGGTAAACTACCGTGAAAGCTATGACATGTATGCATGCTCTGGAATTTTGTTTAATCATGAATCTCCACGCCGTGGAATTGAGTTTGTTACGAGAAAAGTGACGGATGCGGTAGCCAAAATAAAGCTTGGACTTCAAGAAAAACTCCTTTTAGGAAATTTAGACGCCAAACGAGATTGGGGGTTTGCCGGAGATTATGTGAAAGCTATGTGGCTGATGCTGCAGCAAGAAGAGCCTGATGATTTTGTTATTGCTACTGGTGAATCTCATACTGTTAAAGAGCTGGTAGAGATTGCTTTTAAACATGTTGGGTTAGATTGGCAGGATTATGTCTTACAAGACCCTCGTTTTATGCGTCCTGCTGAAGTAGATATATTGTTAGGGGATCCAGCTAAGGCAAAACAAAATCTAAAATGGGAACCTGAGGTAAGTTTTGATCAGCTAGTGAAAATGATGGTAGAAAAGGATCTTGAAAAATATCAATGACAAGTTTTCACATGTACAAGAATATTTAACTGATATTAATTGAAAAATGACAAAGAAAATACGGTAGAAAGTAGCCTTCCCAGCTACTCTACCGTATTTTCTTGTAATGGAGAACTATCTTCCGTCCCTGCAAATTTGAAAACATAAAAATCCATTTTCAATTAGAAAAATATGATTTCCTTCTATTGTATTCAAATCATCTATTACTTTTGTTACGTCTGGTACTAATGAATTTCCATAATCGTGCCAGCAAATAATTCCGCCTTTTCGAATCGTTTGTCGCGCTAATATGGTATCTAAAATAACACCTTGTGCAGAATGATCTCCGTCAATTAATATTAAATCTGCTGCTGGGAGATGGCCGGGAGATAAATCTCTTGTACCATTTGGTGTTAAAATTAGCTCGACTTGATGATAATCCTTAACTAATTCTCCGGCAATTTGAGGTACTTCTTCTTGTTGAATAGACAAGGTAGTTTGAGAGTGTGGTGTAAGGTCTATACCGATATATCTTTCTATAGAAGGACAATTATCTAAAATAGCTTTTGCAGTCGCCCCACGTTGGATGCCAATTTCAATGATTGTTTTTAAATGAAAAGTTTGTACGAATGCTAATATTGGCTCGATATCATTTAAACCTAAATAAATAGATAACTCACCATAAAAGGTACCCCTACCAAAAAGTTTAAAAAAAGTGTCTCTATCTAAAACACTCATATACCAAACCTCCAATTTTTTTACGTGTTCTCCATTAAACTAAACAAGAAAGCAGTGATATTGTAAGTAAATGAAAGTCTTTGAATGGAATTTTTAAAGTTTCTAACCAAAGCTTTAGAGTACTTAGTAATAGTAGAATATGCTGGAAAAATTTAAATGGAACAAGCTATTAGGAAATAATAAGAAGAATGATCGTATATTTTTTGAAGATTTAACCGGACTGTCTTAATTTTTTGGAAAAAAGGCAATTGACCTTGTTCCGCTTGTCCTAGACAGAACATAACATGTAAAGAAATAGTTAGATTTTAGGAGGTGATTGAGTTTGCTGAACGGTAATCAGGTAAACATTCATAACTTTGGATCCTTTTTTGAACCAACAGGCTATGCAAAATTAAATCGCTCATTAATATTAGAAATGATTAAACAAGGGGCAAATATTCGGTTTACACCTTGTGTAAATGAGAGAGAACCTATATCGCTAGATCCAAATGAAGTGTCTTTGTTAAAAAGTCTTTCTCATCGATCTATACAGGAGAACCATCTCGTTTTTTATAACTTTATTCCGAGTTATTTAAAAAAGGACCCAAATCACTATAGCATTGGCTTGACTATGTTTGAATGCAATAGGCTTCCAATGGGGTGGGAACATAGTTGTAATCAAATGGATGAGATATGGGTTCCATCCATGTTTAATTATCATACCTTTATTCATAGTGGAGTTCAGCCTCAAAAACTTAAAGTAATGCCGTTGGGAGTCAACACGAACATCTACCGGCCAGGAGTTTCACCTTTAAATATTAACGGTAAACGCAGTTTTTCCTTTTTAATTATGAGTTCATCTGGGTGGGATGCACGCAAGGGATACGATGTATTGCTGCAAGCATTTGTTGAAGAGTTTAGTGAAGAAGAGGATGTTTGCTTAATTATTAAAATCCGCGCAAGCAGCCAAGAAGAGATTCGTCAGCAGCAGGAGAGGGTCAATCAATTTGTTCATCAAATTGCTGGAAGAAATAGAAGTTCAATTATCTTTTTTTCTACAACCGATGATTGGAATGAAGAGAAAATAGTACAGTTATATAACAGTGTGAATTGCTATGTTCTGCCTACACGAGGTGAAGGCTGGAATATGACTGTGATGGAAGCGATGGCAACAGGTCTTCCTGTCATTACCACTAATTGGTCAGCTCATCTTGATTTTATTAATCATACAAATGGCTATCTTATTGATGTGAAAGACTATCAAAAGCTACATGCCTGGAATACCGAACTTTCATGGGCTGAACCAGATAAAGATCACTTAAGATCTTTAATGAGACATGTCTATATGAATCAAAATGAAGCTGAATATAAGGGGCAGCTTGCAAAAGCTACCGTCTTATCAAGCTATACATGGTCTAAAAGTGCAGAGAGAATGATGGACAGGTTTCGAGAAATACTAATTTAATCATTTTATGAATGAAGGAAAATGGAGAGGTGATCATGCAAATTGTCTGGAAAGGATCAGTTTATGATCATTCGGGTTATAGCAGAGCCGCTAGGGAATATCTTTTAGCCTTACATTCAAAAGGAATCGATGTAAAACTGGATTTAATTAACAATGGTTATCAATTAAATCTGCCTCCAGGTCAAAGCAATCTATTCAGACAATTAATTGAGAAGCCAAATGTTTATGGAAATCAAGTATATATCTTACATCAAACTCCAGATTCATGGAAACGGATGCCTGGACTAACGATTGGATTCACTTATTGGGAAACATCAAAAATTCCTGATCATTGGATAAGCAAGTGTAATGAAATGGATGCGGTGTTTGTTTCAAGTGAACATAATGTTCAGGTCATGCGCCAAGCTGGTTTAAAAGTTCCAGTATTTAAAATAAGACCATGTTTATCTCCAGAAACCTTACATTCTTTTTCTAGTCAAGTTCCATATTACATTCATCAGCTTCCTCAATTTCGTTTTTTATCCATATTCACATGGATAGAAAGAAAAGGGTATGATTTATTGCTCAAAGCCTATTTCGAAGAATTTTCATCAAAAGAAGATGTAGTGCTTATTATTAAAACTGGAGCACACAATAACCAAAAGATCGAAGAACTGATCGCAGCGGAGAGCAGAAAATATAAAGACCCTGGAAGATATTATATTGATTTGTCCATTAGAAATGAATTCGAAATGGAAGGTTTATATAATCATTGCAATGCTTTCGTTCTTCCAAGTCGAGGGGAAGGAATTGGCTACCCAATGCTTGAAGCTGGCAAAAGGAGTCTTCCGGTCATTGCGACAGCATGGGGAGGTCATCTTGACTTTCTTAATGAAGAAAATAGTTATTTAATTCCTTATCATTTTGTACCAGTAAAGCCACAATCTCATTATCACGGATATAGAAGTGATCAGTTATGGGCAGAAGCTTCTGTTGAACATTTGAAACAAAGGATGAGAAACATCTTTGTAAAAAATAAAGAAGCAGCCGATCGAGGCAATAAATTAAAAATCTTCATTGACCAAACATTTACCTATGATCAGGCTGCAATGGATTTATCATTTGCTTTAAACCAATTGACTGGCGGAAGGTTTCAAGATGGTACAAATAAAATAAATTCCTATCATGAAAACGAATTTAGAGTAATGGAAAAAATCCACCAGTTATTTCGATGTGAGTCCTCTGAATACATTAATGGTTTATTTAAGGAATTACTAATGCGGGAGCCAAAACCGCTAGAATTGGACCATTATCGAAATTTATTATTCTCTGGCGTTAGCAAAATATCTATTATAGGGGCCATTTTGCAAAGTGATGAATGTGGTCAGCATTTCAACCAGCCGCTAAATACTCTAAATAGATACAATCGAACGATTATAGAAGTTTTTAGAACATTTAACGAATACGATGATACTGTATTTGTTAAATGCCTATACCGAGAATTACTGTTTCGTGAACCTGATGAAGGAGGGATGTATGGCTTTATAAATATTCTTAGACATGGCGGCAGCAGGATTTCTGTCATTGAATCGATTTTAACATCTCCAGAATGCGTTGCACTTTTTACTAAGTAAATCCTCCATAGAAATAAAAATCATTTTCCACTTTTTTGTTTGGCCTTCACGATTTCTACGAACAATTAATATTTGAATATTTTTCTTTGGAGGGGTTGAATTGAGAATCATTCAAAAATTATTTGAGATTTACCAAAAAGATGGACCAGAGTTTGCTATTAGTTTATATGAGGGGTTATTACTACGGGAACCGAATTCCATTGAAATCGAGCATTACCATAATCTTTTCATGTCTGGCTACAGCAAAATATCTATTATCAATTCAGTCATACAAAGTAATGAATGTTTGCAGCATTACAATCACCCGCCTGCCATACATGCAAGACATAATCAAACAATCCCAGGAATTTTAAGAACATTTTTTCAAGCAAATGAAACTCTATTTGTGCAGTGCTTATACAGGGAATTGCTATTTCGTGAGCCCGATAAGGGAGGAATGCATGGATTTGTTGGAGTGCTTAAGAAAAGTGGGAACCGGCTGAAAATTTTAGAAAATATTTTAACATCTGGAGAATGTATTTCACTTCTAAGTTCTCCTAATCCTCCTTGGAAAGCTGATTTCGAAGATATAGTAAGCTGCATCATTCCAAGCTTTAATCAAGTTGATTTAGTGAAACAATGTGTAAACACACTTAAAGCCACTATAACGAAAACTTCTTATGAGATTATCGTAGTTGACGATGGAAGTGCCATGCATATTCAACAGCAGCTTTTGCAATGGGGATCACAGGAAAATATTAAAGTAATCCTAAAAAACCCGAATGAGGGTTTTAGCTGTACCGTTAATCAAGGGATAAGACAAGCAAGAGGTAAACATATAGCACTCGTTAATAATGATGTTATTTTTCATGAACCTGAATGGCTAAAGAAAATGATTAGTACCATACAAAGCTCACCTGAAATTGGCGTGATAGGTGCACGATTGCTTTATCCTAATCAAACGATTCAGCATGGGGGAATGAGTGGAGAGCTTCTTCATCGATACGTTGGCATGCCCGCAGATTATCCACCTGCCCTTGCCGTTGATGACGTTCATGCTGTTACAGGTGCCTTATTACTAATAAAACAGGATGCCGTTGCAGATTTAGGTCTTTTCTCTGAAGATTTTTTTACTGGTTTTGAGGATGTAGAATATTGCTTCAGAGCAAGATTAAAAGGATGGAGGGTGGTTTACTGCGGGCCAGCGGCAGCCATTCATTTGGAAGGCCAAACAAGAGGGGGACATCAAAAAATCAATTTCTATAAGCATAAGGATTTTGAAGCTAGGAAACAATTTGATTTGAAATGGAGGGGTTATTATCACATCCTTAAATCATAGAGAGATTGTTTATATACTTGAAGCTAATGGTGTATCAGGAGGAGTTAAGAATGTTTTTGAACACATAAATCATTTACATGATATGGGTTATCGGGTTCATTTGTTTTCATTAGATAATCACCCGCGTTGGTTTCCGCTAAAGGTACAGACTAGGAGATTTAAAAACTATCAGAAAATGCTTCAGCAGCTTAAGGTTATGGATGCAATAAAAGTTGCCACTTGGTGGAATACACTCGACACCGTAGTGAATAGCTGTGATCCGCTCCAAAATGGACGAGGCATTCCATTTTACCTTGTACAGGATATTGAAGAAAGTTATTATCCTCATTCACCAGAAATGAGGGCAAGAGTTCATCAAACCTACCAGAAGAATATTAATTACTTAACGGTAGCAGACTGGACAACTCAACAATTGGCACAGCGTTTTCAAAAGCAGGCCGCAAATGTATCAATCGCTATTGATCATGATGTTTTCAGGCCGAATAGAACGCATGATTATGATCCGCTTCGCATTTTGGCATGTAGTAGAAGAAGTCAACATTTGAAGGGATTTCATGTCACGGCTGAAGCAGTACAAAAGGTTCATCAAATGTTAAGTAATGTATCTCTAGTTACGTTCGGTCTAGAATCACCAAATATTCCCCGTATCCCTGCTTTGCATTTTTCTGTCCCTGATGATCGAACAGTAGCTTACCTTTACGCGAATTGTGGGGTATTCGTCCAAACATCTTACCACGAAGGATTCGGAATGCCCATTCTAGAGGCAATGGCATGCGGTGCGCCTGTAGTTACTACGAGAGCGAATGGAAACGAAGAATTTTGTATAGATGGTCATAACTGTCTGATGGTCAATAGTGGAGATGCCGATGGTGTAGCAAATGCAATTTATAGAGTACTAACAGATAGAGAACTGGCAAATTATCTTGCCGCAAATGCCATACAAACAGCACAGAAATATAACTGGCCAAGAGTAATGAGTAATCTAACTTCAGAATTTAGCAAATATTAAAGCCAGAAATTAAAGGGAACGTAATTCTTAATGAACAAGCTCCTGGGATTGAAGTAATCTATTTTAATTTTCAGTTTTGTCTTTTCGATATTAATGAAAGCCTTTTTTAATCCATCTTAAAGCTTCAATTAAAGCTTGTTCCCATTCTCTCTTTTGCTGCAAAAAACTTGGTTCAACAATATAATTATGTGAATTCATTAAGTTTTGGTTTCCAATTTCAATTCCAAAGGTAATTGCATCTGTTTTGCTTATTTTTTGATTCAATTACCCATCAGAAAGAACTAATTCAAAATAATGTGGGCGGTTATATGTAGGAATTAAAATAGAAACGAGCGGATACCTTTCCTTATTGTTTTCTTTCACTTATATCGCCCCTTTTTAATTATAATGTCAAAGCGTACATACTCTTTCAAAATGCTATTGAATGAAAGTGAATGAATATCTATGAATATATTTAAAAATGATAGGAATGAAGAGGTGACCGCAAATTGAATAACCAAAAAATATGCTTTATTTCTTGTGTCAATCATGCTGAAAAATACAATACAGCATTAAAATATATTCATTCTCTAAAGATACCAGAAGGCTATGAAATCGAAACGATATCTATTGAGAATGCTTCAAGTCTGACATCAGGATACAATCAAGGGATGAAAAGAAGTGATGCTAAATTTAAAGTATATCTTCACCAGGACACTTATATTTTTAATAATCTTTTCATTTACGATATCATTTCGTTATTTAATAAATATCCTAAATTAGGAATGCTAGGGATGGTAGGAGCCAAAACAATCCCTAATGGGGTTTGGTGGAATAGTAAGCTCGTATATGGAGCTGTCTATTATACCCCTAAAGGCAAAAGAGCAATAGGAACCTTAGCGAATCGCCCTGTAATAGAAGATTATGAGAAGGTTAAGGCGATCGATGGATTAATCATGGTTACCCAATACGATCTCGAATGGAGGGAAGAATTATTCCAAGGCTGGCATTTCTATGATGTTTCTCAAAGTTTAGAATTTGAGAAAGCAGGATATGATGTAGGAGTTCCAAGGCAAATACGTCCGTGGTGTCTCCATGCAACAGGGACAGTAAACTTAAACGGTTATGAAGAAAACAGGATCATATTCGTTCAAAATTATCAAGAGTATTTTTAGGGCTTAATATAGCCATTCCTTTAAATTGGACAATTCAGTACAGAAGTACAAGCAAAAAATTAATTTTTTCATATTGTACATTAAGAAGGTGAGGTGATCCTATGTGTCTATGCAATAAGATTAATAAAATATATTCAGCTGATGGCCGGTATCATGGAAGGCCAGTGCAGATGACAAAAGTTGCTCCATCTCAAGTGATGGTCAAAAAAACTCCTAACATGGTGACCAAGTATGGGAATTACAGATAAAAGGACTCTGGAAAGCGATTGTCATCTCAATCGCTTCTTCCTAAAATAATGATTGCTAGATTGATTAGAATGAAGTATTAAGTGGAGGCATTACTAATAATATGAATTAATTTGTCAAGCCTCTTCTCAAAAGTATGCTCTTTTAATACTCGATTTCTGGCTTTAGCCGCCATTCTTTGCCGCTCTATATCGTTTTGCAAATAATAGTCAATCTTTTTTAGCAGCTCTTCTTTATTTTTAAAAGCTGCTATTTCCTCATCTTCAATGAAGTGGTTAGGTAAATCCTCTTTGAATTCAATTAATTGAAAGGCCTCACACGCGGCAACATCAAAGGTTCGATTGTTAATGCTTTTTCCTTCAATGCCGAGTCGGTTTTGATTATGCTTCAAGTTAAATGGCCTGTGTGTATTTAAGATAATTTTTGCACAGTTATAAAAGTCTGCTGCTATGGATGGTTTGAACCAGCCTTCATTAATGATTAGTTTTGGATTATTTTGATAATAATACAAAGGTTTTTTCCAATTTCCTACAACCCTAATATTGTAAGGTGTGTTTTGTAAAAGGAATTGGATATATTGTACTCGATCAGGATAAGGGTAGCCAACTATGCATATATCGCTTGTAAAAATCCCTTCCATCTTTTTTGGCTTAAATATTTCTGGTTCAGTAGCAAGAGGTAATTGGTAAGCCTGCTTGTGGCCATTTTTTTTATAAAATTCAAGTGCTGCAGTATCGATGGTAAAAACAAAGTCGTAATGACGGGAAAGCTCAGCTGTTTGATCCATAAAATAGGGGTCTTCAGTGAACCAAATCGCAGTCTTTATATTATTTACTTTTAGCCATTGGATCATGTTAATTGGCAGTTTAAAGCCTACCATTGTGATTGCTGCATCTGGCATAAATGATTTTGTCAGTGTTTGTAATGTACGAAGGCCGTTTTTATTCTGAAAGTACTTTACTTCATGTTTTTTGCTTAACTCTTGTAATATCCATGCTTCAAAATGGTCATAGATTCCATTATACCCTGAAGAAATAAAGAGGATTTTCATTGCATTCTCCTACAGATTGATAGAAATATTGTTCAAAGTCCCGATTCCATTTTTGATCTCATCACTATAGAAAAACCCCTCAATCAAGACGAATTTTTCTTTTTTTGTCGTTGGAATTCGCAGCTCATTTTCGAACGTTAAATTTTCACCAGGTTCTAATTTTTGAAGACGGTTAGGCTTGAGCCAATGCTCTCCAGTTTTTTCTGCTTGTTCCTTCCAGTTTTCATGGAAGTAGTGCCATGCTTCGCTGTTCGTTCCATCTATCATTAAAGCAGTATGTGTGACAGAACCGATTTTTCCGCCAAGTCGAACATTTTCAGGAGACTTAATACGTATACAAATCATTGGATTATTTAATATGGAAGTACCTGTATTTTTGATAATCATATTCCCGATAACAGTCACTTCCTTATCATCCTCATCAATATCTGGAAGCATAACAGCATAGCTGAACCAGACACAAGCGTCAGCAGTTTCCTTCGCATTTTTTTTCCAGAACATATTGATCCCCCTTGAATATTCCGAAGATATCTTTACATTCTATGCATAAAATGAGATGAAATGTTTCGAAATATTTTACAATCAAAAAAGAGGAGCGGAACTCCTCAGTTAACATGCTGTATGAAGTTAATTTCTTTTTACATCCCTGTCGGTGTTGGTCCAGGTCCTGGAAACACTGTTGGACATTGAGGCGGGAATGCCAATGGCGGACAGACAAACGGCATATCAGGGCGTGGCTGACAGAAGTCTGCAGTAATTTCTAGTTTGACCATAGCCTCCATTTGAACGTTTTGGCATAGATTGATTGAAATATCAAGCTGCTGGAACTCGAATACTCCTGGAGTAATTCCGACTTGACGGCAAATGATGTTTGCATCGCACTCAAAGTCTGTAATTTCACATTGAAGGAATGTACCTGGAGGTGCACATAGGAAGAACTTCTCAGATACAGCCCAAGGTATTGGATCAGAAGTACAGCTTAGACCAGCAGCATTTGATACACGAACTACGATAAATCCTTTTTTCAAAACTTTTACCTTCTGAAGTGTAACAGTCGATCCATCAGGTAACTGGAACTGTCCACTTGCACGTCCTTCTGGCTGTGGAATCTCCTGGCAAAGAATTGCTCCAGGTGCTAACGGATCAATTGGATTTCCTTCTTCATCAGTAGGGAAGCATTCTACTGTCAGATTTCCGCCTAGAAAAGCACATGGGTCTCCTGCACCGCCAGGAGTAGGGGTTACGCCGCTTGGGCAATCAAATCCAATATCAAGAAGAGAATCAGTGCCGGTAAAGGCGATTAGCGGCACATCTGCTTGGCGGGTGACCCAGTCATAAACTTTATTTACTTTTATACATAAAGTTTCCTGGCCACCGCTAATTGATTTAAAATCCATGAAACAATCATCTCCTCAACTGTTTTGTTAATAGGGCTGAGCCTACTGTATACTATGCGATTATCCCAGATCTGTGTTTAGGCTAGAGTGTATTTTTAGTTGTACATCACGGGGGAAATTAGAGAAAGCAATTTTACGTACAGTTGACCCATACATAATATATTCCCTTAGATCAAAGGTGTGATTTAAATTATCTATGAAATAAGCCTAATTAATTTAATGAAATTTGTTGTGAATCTCTAGTGTTTTTAACATATAACTTCTGAATGAAAAGAGTATTCCCTCTATCCAGTTACACTTTTGCCCAGTAAGCATAGAATGAAAAAAAAGAACTGGGCTAATGACTAAGGAGGAGAAACTGATGATAAGAAGGAATCAGTTTGATAAACTGACACACATACAGCTTCAACAGAAGGTGATTCATCTAGAGTCTGAACTTTCCTATTACCGAGCGGACAGCCAGACGAGAGATAGGAGGTACCTGGAACAAATAAAAATGTTGAAAGGCGAAAATGAGCGATTGAATTTAGAACTCACTGAAATAACGAAAGCCGAAGTAAAAAGTAATCAAACAAGAGATGAATTAATAGATGATTATAATGAGCTGCTTATGAAAAATACAGCTTTGCAGAAAAGAATCACAATGCTTGAAAAAAATACTGTCCGAACAGTGCTGGATAATGATCATGCAGTTGAAAATAGCCAATTGCAGGAGATTATTAAAAAGCAGGAGGCGAAAATTGCTAAATATGTGGAACAGATAGAAACAAATAGAGAAAAGGAAATAACAAGTAAGCAGCATGCAGACAGAATATCCATTAATTTGTCCGAAGCTTATGAACAAAACCAACAGTATAAAAAAGAACTGAGGGACCTGGAGAAAGAATTAAAACAAAGAACTGAGGATTATGATCGGTTATTTAAGCAAAATGAAAAAATGGGCCATGACTTTCAAGGAATCCAGGAAAAACAGGAACAATTACAACAGAAAAACGTATCTTATCAACAAAAGATAACCCAATTGGAATTAGAAAAAACTACTGCTCTTGAGTCTGCTAGTCATCTGCAAACTGAATTATCAGAAGCAAAAGCCAAAATAAAAGAATTGGAATCACTGAAATTAGAACTGTTAAACCGTCTGGAGAACCAAGTGAAGGAAATGAGTAAATTAGAAGATGCAAACAATCGGTATAATGAGGAAAAAATTACACTCCTAAATAAGATTGCGCATCTTGAAGAGGAAAATACTTCGATTCATGAAAGTATTTCAAACATATCTTCACAAAGGCAATCCGATGAAAAAAGACTAGAAAAAATCACTTCTAACTTAAATGAGGTTTTCGCAGAGACAAAGCAGTTAGTACGGATGACATCATCATTAAAACACCAATTGGAAGCAAAGACTATTGAACTTAACCAAATTAAAAAAGAGAAGGAGATGCTCATGCAAGAAGTCATTTTGCTTAAAGATGAATATGAGAAGTCTGAGGCTAAAAAGAATGAGTTAGAACACCAAATTGAGATCATGAGAAATGAATTGCTGAAAGCACAAAGTTCCTTATCGAAGCTTGAGAAATTCGAAACAGAGAAACTAAAGCTTAAAGAGGATTTAGAGTCAAAAATTGATGAATTTAATATGCTTACCGATCATTATCAGCGTGAGAAAGAATCTTATCTTAAAGTTCTTGAACATGTGCAAGATCAAGTAAATGTATATAAAGAAAAGTCTGAGCATTTTGATACCGAAAAAGGATCTTGGTCCAAGCAAATTGATGAATTAAGAACTGAACTAAAAGAGACAAAAGCAACTATTGTGAAAATGGAAGAAATGGAACAGAATAATCTAAAGCTTACTGCAGAGCTTCAAGCGAAAGAGATTGAAATCTATAAAGCTAAGAAGGATGGAGAACGTGTACTCGCTCAACAGATGGAAAAATTCCAGGCAGAGATTGAACTGTATCGATTAAAAATTAATCAATACGAAAAAGACAGAGAGACTTGGGAAAAGCAAATGAAGCAAATGAAAGCTCAATTTAATGCTTTGGAATCTACTTTGGAGGAAAAAGAGATTTTTATTAAGCAATATATTCAACAGCCTATTTCCCAAACAAGACCTGAGCATCAAAATTCGTATCAGCAATTTAAGCCAGATCAGCCAGTTCAATCCCAGCCTGAACAGCCTTTACCAATACAAAGCCAACCTGCTCAACAGATTAAACCTGCAGTACAGCAGGAACAGTCTGCCCAACAACAAGCTCAACAACAAAGTCAACAACAAAGTCAACAACAAGCTCAACAACAAGCTCAACAACAAACTCAACAACAAACTCAACAACAATTTCAACAACAAGCCGACTGGTTCCAAAGAATGATGCAACAGCAGCGTGGCTATCAGCCCCTGCCCAAAAGCCAAAATTCGCAGCATGGAACAATGGACTTCTTTACCTTACGTAATAAAACAACCCAGCCCACAGGTATGGGAAACTACGGGAATCAAAGGTGATTTGAATAATCTAGACCTTCGTATTCCTGCTTTTGAAATAAAAAAAGCAGTTTATGAGGATATGATATTGTATTGTCAACAAGCACTACCTCATGAAGCCTGCGGATTACTTTCAGGACCGCAATTTAATGGCATGAATCTATGGAAAATAAAAAATGAATCTCTTAATTCTAACCGATTCACTATGTCTAAGGAGTCAATCGAACGTACTTCAAAGAATGCAAATGGAATTGGTGAAAAGATTTCAGGTATATTTCACTCTCATCCAAGCTCACCTGCCTATCCATCATCGCATGATATTGGAAATAATCCTTATCCGAATTTAGCCTATTTAATTGTTTCTTTTTATAAAGGGAAAGTAGAAGTGGGTTGTTTTCAAATAATTGAGGGTAAGGTAATCCCATTGAAATTAATCGTTGTGGATGAGTGAATGAAGACGGCGGATCAAGCAGATCGCCGCTTCTTTTATTTATATTATGAGTTTTTACCTGAAACAGAAAAAATGGGTTTTAATCGAAACACGTCATATTTTTATGAAACATATAATTAAGAGTAAAGCACCTAAATATCCAGGAGGGAGAATTTTGATAAAAAAACAGATAATAAAAATTCAAAAGAGATCTTTTGAATCGCAACAATCTCCGGAATCCATACCCTATATGGGACATAAGATCAAATCCAATACCATACCAGGAGGAGTGAATCCTATAAAACAGAAATATAAAAACGGTGGCTGTGGTTGTGGAAGAAACCAAAAAAAGTCGTAGGTCAAATCAATTTTAAATAAATTCAAGAAAAAAAGGCGACTCTAAAATTTCAATAAATTTTATGAGTTGTCTTTTTTGAAATAATTGTCTATTTTGTAAACGAGTACATTGTTACAGTTGAATTGCGAAATAATGAGCTCATTTCAGACTATGGAGAACCTTATTCAAAATGATTCAGTGAAAAAGACAAGTCTTACCTCATGTCTTAGTCTAACCCATATAGTAAGAGGGTAGTTGTCTATTGAATCATCCCTATGCCCCCCCTATACATAAATGTCCCTTAGTTAACACCACTATTATCAGTATGTGCCCCTGTTCATCAATTTGACTTTGGTGTTTTTTCAAAAGCGTAGTAAAATAAAACAAACAAGGAGGGGAACCAAATGAGCGAATGTAAATTAGATCATTCTCACGATGATGTAAAGGCTAAATACGAGCAGCAAATAAAATTTTTACCAAGTGATACAATCCATTTATTTGAGGAATTTTTTCAAAAAGAACATACTCAAGACATCTTAAATGAAGTCTTCCATCTATTAAAAAAGTACGATCTATCATCAAATGACGAAAAGGAAGAACGTGTCAATCGTTTATATTTAGTATTGAAAAATGTATAAGCGATACCTACACCGCTGTGAGAAAGCCTGCTGCGGTGTTTTTTTATGTGTCGGTCTAATTCGTAAAATAAATCTTTATGTACGAATGAAAACCTACACGGTGAAATGAAGCAGGCAAGCATTAACATATGTGGTTGATGATTGTAGCTCATAATAGTTTTATTGCCTGAATGAATAGGGATAATTAGAATAAATCGGTTTCCGAAACATATACTTGTACAAGAAAACGCATACATATTTTTACTCCATTAGAAATGAATTACTTATTTTAGGAGGAAATAAAATGCCAAAAACAATGTACAAACTTGATTTAAGTAAACCAATGGAGGAGCAAATTCATCCTGGGCATAATAGATGGCATCCAGATATTCCTGCTGCTTTCTCTGTTGATCCAGGAACCGCGTTTCGAATGGAATGCCAAGATTGGACGGACGGACAAATTAAAAATAATGATACTCCAAATGATATTAGGGATGTGAATTTAGCCCGAGTACATGTTTTAAGTGGTCCCGTTTATGTAAATGGAGTTGAACCAGGAGATCTTTTAGTTGTTGACATATTGGATATTGGTACGTTTCAAGAATATGAATGGGGCTTTAACGGTATTTTTGCAAAGGAAAATGGCGGGAGCTTTTTAACAGACCATTATCCAGAAGCTGCAAAATCGATATGGGATTTTGAAGGGATTTACACAACATCAAGACATGTGCCGGGTGTGAAATTTGCTGGAGTCATTCATCCTGGTTTAATTGGTGTTGCTCCTTCACTTGAGCTTTTACAGAAATGGAATGAACGAGAAAATGAATTAAAGATGACAGATCCTGACCGAGTACCTGCACTTGCCAACACTCCTAACCCTGAAGCAGCTGTACTTGGCACCCTTAAAGGAGCTGAATTTGACAGAGTAGCAAAAGAGGGAGCAAGAACAGTTCCTCCAAGGGAAAATGGGGGAAACTGCGATATTAAAAATCTATCAAAGGGTTCAAGAATTTATTTCCCTGTTTTTGTTAAAGGCGCCAAACTTTCAGTAGGTGATCTTCATTTTTCACAAGGGGATGGGGAAATCACTTTTTGCGGTGGAATCGAGATGGCAGGCTGGATAGACCTTAAGGTAGATGTCATTAAAGGGGGCATGGAGAAGTATAAAATAAAAGAAAATCCAGTATTCAAACCAGGCCCAGTTGATCCTCTTTATTCTGATTTCCTCGTTTTTGAAGGAATATCAGTTGATGAAAAGGATGGAAAGCAGCATTATTTAGATGCTAATATCGCTTATAAAAGAGCATGTTTAAATGCAATTGAATATTTAAAAACATTGGGTTATACAGGGGAGCAGGCATATATGCTATTAAGCACTGCTCCTGTTGAAGGACGAATTAATGGAATAGTGGATATTCCAAATGCATGCTGTACAGTTGCGATTCCAACACAAATATTTGATAAAGATATCATGCCGAAATAAATTGTTGGGAGGAGAATTCTGATGCCCAGTTATACATTTTGCTGCCAAAATTGCGGTGATTTTACATTGTTTTTAAAATCAATGACTGGGAAAAAAGATCGAGCAGCATGCCCAGAATGTTTAGAAGAATCTACACGAGTGTATCTTCCGCCTAATCTTTTTTCTTATTCAAAAGAACTTCGTACTCGAATTGAAAAAGGAATGGAGCCACGAAGAATGACACGTGAGGAATTAGGACCTAGGCAGAAAATAAAAAACAAATCAACTAGCCGTCCTTGGCAAGTTGGAAATTGAATTAGTTTAAAGCGGCTGTTTAAACGGCCGTTTTTTATATGTTTTTTGAAAACTTTTCTAAAGTAATTCCTATAACAATTGGTTTTTTCGTACTGTATCTCCTAAGGTAATTTAAGTAATTCAATAGAAGCCATTTACATTTATTTTTGTTTTGGTTTTCATGTGGTCTAAAAATGATTCCTACAAAAATATTGCTAATAATGCATTAATGTCTATGGGAATTACATTGTTTATTCATACTTTAATTAAATTGTTTTATTTTAAACCACGTCCTTTTGTAAAAAATCGTGTCGGTATAATTATTCCATCAAAAATAGATTCTACATTTCCAAGTAAACATGCACTGCTAGTATTCGCTATATCAACTTCTATCTTTCTTTATGACCGTTTCCTTGGTTCAATTATGTGGCTGTTATCATTATTGGCGGGCTTCTCTCGTATTTGGGTAGGGCATCATTACCCATCTGATATAATAGGTATTGCCTTTATTGCATCCATAACCAGCATTATTTTAGATAAAATCTCTCATTTAAATAATCATTTTATCCGTCAATAGCATTTAATTCCTAATTGAATTTAAAATGTGCCCACAGATTTTAATCTTCACCTAAAAATGCCCATCACAATGTGGGCATTTTTAGGTGAAGAGCTATTTATTTGTTAAAGACTTTAGATCAGGTCCTAATTCTTTCGCAATCTCTGCTAAAGCAGGAGCGTTTTGTTTATTGCCATTTGCCCCCAATTGAATGCTATTCATAACCTTTTGAATAGGTCGCAACATATTGCTGTTTTGATTTCTTTTTAACCCATATGCAACTGCACTAACACCTAGACCTAATAAAGATGCCCAGACTATGCCTTTATTATTTCTTTTTCTGCCAAACATCTTCATAATGTTTTGCTTTCTCATAGTATTGAAAAGCGCTGCTAGCCAGTTATTCATTTTCAAGCACTTCCTCTTTAGAGAATTTAGAAATGAATCTTTCACTTCCATTATCTAATATTTGCTTAAAGACGTTTGAAAATGCTGACATCTTTTTCATATGGACATAATTTCATAAAACCGGACGAAAACTGCTTGAGAAAAAAATGTAATGAATGAACAGACAAAAGCCCAAATATGAAAAAGATTCGGAACTATTTTTAAAGTCACGTTAAATTATAATAACAAAGATTTATTTTTCACTCATTGTTTGAACATATTTGGATAATTTATTTATAGACATAAATAAATAGCTTGGATTATGGAGCTTAAGTACATTCCAATCAGATGTATTCTTGCTTGATAGAATTTCGATTGGCAAGAAGGAGATTCGTTTAAACCATTTATAAATAGGATGAGAAATCTCAAAAATCTCAAATCCAAGCCTTTCACAGCCTTTGTTTAACATTGTAATTCCAATTATCCCTTTGATCTTTTTAGAATGAGTATGATTTTGAATATAATTTTCTATTCCAGGTAAAGACATTTGAACGTACTTATAAATCATTTTTGCTTTTCTAATTTCACTGTTAATGTTTTTAAATTCCTTTAGCAGTCTAACATTGTGAAGATGAATCTTAACCAATGTATCATTCTTGTTTATTAATGTCCCATCTGAAAGGATAATATTCCTGCCTTTATATTTGGTTAACCTAACCCGAAAAATGTTACCCTCCTTACAAGAAGGGTATGTAAGGCGAGTGCATTGAAAATATAAAGGATCGATTATAGACCAAATGGAGATAAAAAAATCTCTCATGTTCCTATACTCCTTTTTCATAACCAGTTTTATTTTATTTTTATCAAAAAAAGAAATCTTTACTTATGGTAATTTAGGGCTGAATTAGATATAAAAAAAGATATTCGCTTATCTTAGATGTTTATTATTTTTTTCTGTATAAAGTCGAAAAGTAAACAAACTATAATTTTATAGGGTTTAAGGAAAATCCATCTATCCTCTATTAAATAAATGAATTAAGTAAACAGGAATGGGGAGAGTTTATGGAATTCATTGAACGTTTGTTTGCTCAATATGGATATTTTGTGTTGTTATTCGGTCTACCCTTGGAATTAATTGCTCTTCCGATACCTCCTGGAAACTCAACACTTGCATACACCGGATATTTATCCCACAAGAATGTTCTTGACCTACTACCAGCTTTAGCAATGGCATATTCTGGATCGGTTCTAGGTATATCAATTGCGTATGGGATTGGAAAAAAGCTAGGTATGCCTCTTGTCGAAAAATACGGAAAATGGCTATTCCTGAAACCAGAATATTTAAAGAAAACAAGAATAACTTACGAGAAATATGGGAACAAAATGCTTTTATTTGGTTTCTTCTTGCCCGGAGTCAGGCAGCTCAACAGCTACTTTGCGGGCATTATTCAAGTACCGTATCGAACCTTTGCATTATATGCCTATACAGGGGCAGCCTTATGGGTTTCCATATTCATCGGTATCGGTTATGTGTTCGGTAATCAATGGCAGCTAGTTTTTACTTTGATAGAACATTTTATGAAGTTTATCTTAATCATATTATGTGGTACGTTAATTATTTTTCTCTTATTAATATGGCCTAGTCGGTTGAAGAAGTGGTTGGACATTCATAAAGGGAAATCGTAGTAGACTGCCAATGATTCATCCCATGCCTCTTCCCTAAATGGTTTATTATATTCAAGCTATGCTTCTTTTTACATTTATTCTTCATTTCACCTTTAATTTAGTACGGAGAAGAATTCTTATACCCTCCTTTTAAATAAGGAATTTTGGTATATTTAAATTTATCTATTTATGACGCTGAGTAATGTACTATTGGGTATATATCGTCAAAAAATGAGGAAAGTATCCTTAATATATTTGGATTCAGTAATTGTTATGAAATAAATAAATAAATAAACTCAACGCCTGTGTTTATCGTTACGAAACGAAGGTAACGGTCAGTTTTAGCGTGGGTTTTTAATCGTTTTACAATTTTTTTTAACTATTAAAATATTATTTTAACTATCTATTTTTTGTGGTAAGATGAATTTATAAAATGTTATTAACTTATTTATAAAGAAAACCGACATAAATGTAAGGGAAGTGTCTGAATTGAAGGAATCTCATCAGCCTATTTTTGATTTAGCAATTCGCACAGCCGATATGCTTGTGAAAATGTTCGGTTCCCGTTGTGAGGTAGCTGTTCATGATTTTTCTGATCTAAAGAAATCACTCATTCATATTGCAGGGAATGTGACAGGGAGAGAAATCGGATCTCCGATAACAGACCTTGTCCTAAAGGAATTAGCAAAACAGAAAAGAGATATTGAAGATATTCCTAATTATAAAACGCAATCGAAGAAAGGGAATATCATGAAATCGGCTACTATTTTTCTGCGTGATCATGAAGACAAAGTAATTGGGGCCTTATGTTTAAATTACGATATCAGCCTACTCATGCAATTCGGAGGAGAAATTGAAGAATTTATCAACTTTGATGAGCAACAGGCAAAATCAGAGAACTTTTTTACCTCTGTTCAGGATGTGACACATGAAATGGTTGAACAAGTTCTCCATGGCTTTAAAAAAGCACCTTCTTTAATGAGTTTAGATGAGAAGGTGGAATGTGTTCGCCAGCTTGAAGAGAAAGGGACATTTCTAATAAAAGGAGCGACTGATTATGTCGCATCCGTATTAGGTGTCTCTAAGTTTACCGTTTATAATTACTTGCAAAAAATTAGGACAATAAATGAGTTCCAGACAGAAGAGCTAGCTGAGCATAAGTAATCATCATTCATTCAATTATAAATAAAGGAGCTTATGAAATGAAATATAGATCAGCTTTTGACATCATTGGACCTGTTATGATCGGTCCTTCCAGCTCTCATACAGCAGGTGCGGCGAGGATTGGCCGTGTTGCCAGAACATTATTCAACCGTTTGCCGAAGAAAGCAGTAATATCCTTATATGGTTCTTTTGCAAAAACTTACAAAGGACATGGAACAGATGTGGCAATCGTCGGCGGGTTATTAGATTTTGATACATTTGATGAGCGCATTCCAACTTCTCTTCAGCTAGCTGAGGAAGCAGGCATGGAAGTTGTTTTTCAGGTAGAAGATACAGTGACAGAACATCCGAATACGGTTCGGATTAATTTATATGATAACCAAGGTGATTTAGAGGTTGTTGGAATTTCAATTGGCGGTGGAACCATTGAAATAACAGAGCTAAATTCCTTTGAATTGAAATTATCTGGTGAACATCCTGCTATACTTGTTGTTCATAATGATCAGTTTGGCGTGATTTCAGCTGTTACTCAAATATTAGCGAATCATGAAATTAATATTGGACATATGGAAGTTTCCCGAAAGGAAAAAGGAAAAATGGCATTAATGGTTATTGAAGTCGACCAAAAAATTGACCAAGAGATCATGACAGAGATTGAAAAGCTGCCAAATGTAACACAGACGATTAGAATGGTTGACTAAGAAAAGCGCAAGCACCTTGATCATCGCCGTACAAACGCAGAAGGTCTCCGTCTGAGATAAAGGAAACACGGTGAGCGAGAGCGAACCGATGTTGACTTATCGTAGGGAGGGGGTCTGAAGTTTGATAGGCGATAGGACGCTTGCGCTAGACAATTCTCTAACTCCAGAATGAAAGCAGCCAAGAATTAGGGGTGAAATCATGTTATTCAGAAACGTAGCGGAGCTTGTTGAACTTGCAGAAAGTAAACAAGTGAAAATAGCAGAAATTATGATTCAGCAGGAAATTGAAGTGACAGGTCTATCAAGAGAAGAGATCATTGCAAAAATGGATCGAAACCTAACTGTGATGGAACAAGCAGTAGAACGAGGATTGAACGGTGTTACCTCTGTTTCCGGTTTAACAGGAGGGGATGCAGTCCTTCTGCAGAAATACATTCAAAGTGGAAAAGCTTTATCTGGAAATATCTTATTGGATGCGGTAAGCAAAGCGGTTGCAACAAATGAAGTCAATGCTGCCATGGGTACAATATGCGCAACACCAACTGCTGGTTCAGCTGGAGTTGTTCCAGGTACATTATTTGCCGTGAAAGAAGTATTAAACCCTACAAGAATGGAAATGATTGAATTCTTATTCACTTCCGCAGCCTTTGGATTTGTTGTAGCGAATAATGCGTCCATATCAGGAGCTGCTGGCGGTTGTCAGGCTGAGGTGGGATCTGCAAGTGGAATGGCTGCTGCTTCGATTGTTGAGCTGGCTGGCGGGACACCGCGCCAAGCAGCTGAAGCGATGGCGATTACATTGAAAAATATGCTAGGTCTTGTTTGCGACCCTGTTGCTGGATTAGTGGAAGTTCCTTGTGTAAAAAGAAATGCCATGGGTGCTTCTAATGCGATGACGGCTGCCGATATGGCTTTAGCAGGGATTACAAGCCGAATTCCATGTGATGAAGTCATACATGCGATGTTCCTTATTGGGCAATCAATGCCGTCTGCACTTAGGGAGACCGCAGAAGGTGGACTTGCTGCCACACCTACCGGAAGAAGGCTGGAAGCTGAAATTTTTGAAAAGAAAAATTAGCTGTACATTTAATGCCTGGATCCTGATTAAAAAAGGATTTAGGCTTTTTCTTTGTAAAAAGTAAATGATCGGTTGATGACCTGTACAAGCATTTATGACGGGAAGAATAACCAGCGCAGAGAAGAAGGTAGAATGATATTTACATGATTGGTTGTTAGTAGCCAATTATTACTTGCTTATTTATCAACAATTAATATTTCCATAAATTTCATAGAAGATTAAAAAAAGTGTAAATAAATATACACAGATTCCTTATAGGAACAATGATAATATAAAATTACCAAAAAAATAGGGAGCGATACTTATGGAGGAGATACTAAAGCAGATATTATCTGGCATGAATGAAATGAAGAATGATATAGCTGAAATCGGAAAAAACATTAAAACAGTTGAACATAGGCTGGACCGCTTAGAAAAAATGGACAGCATTGAACATAGAGTAGAAGTGAATCAAATTGACTTGACTGACATTAAGGAGATATTGGAGAAAATGGATTCATTCCAAACAGATGTCCTTAAAGACTTTTTCCAAATCTTTAAAGGCAATTCATTTAATAAAGTCCTTCAAGAAGAATTAAATTTAATCAATCAGCGTTTAGATGCACAATTAACGAAAATTGCAAAAAATGAAGAAGCAATCTTAATGATTGAAGGGAAAAATAATAAAGTTAGCTAAACTATGCATAATCACAAGGCGCTAATAATGCGCTTTTTTTATTTTCCTCAAAAGGAACCATCATAATGGTAAACTTTTTAATACTAAACTTTCGGACAAAAAATTCAAGCTATAAAGGGATGTAACCCTTCAGACTTTTTGGAAGGGTCACTTATTATATGCTTTGTACCAATCGACGAATTGAGATAAACCTTGATCAATGGATGTTTTAGGATAAAATCCCACATCGGTCTGCAAATCGGATATATCAGCATAAGTTTCCTTTACGTCCCCTGGTTGCATAGGAGCAAATTCTATTTTTGCTTTTTTGCCAATTAAGTTTTCTAATGAATGGATGAAATCCATTAATTTAATAGGTTGATTGCTGCCGATATTATATATTTTATATGGGGCATAGCTTGAACTTGGAATCGGATTTTGCCTATCCCAATTTTCGTTATATTTTGGAGGGTGATTAAGCAAACGGATTATGCCTTCGACTATATCATCTATAAAAGTAAAATCTCTTCGCATTTCTCCATTATTAAATACCTTTATTGTTTTCTCTTCTATAATATTTTTCGTAAATGAAAAATAAGCCATATCAGGTCTACCCCAAGGACCATAGACCGTAAAGAACCGAAGACCTGTAGCAGGTATATTGAATAGATGGCTATAAGTATGAGCCATTAATTCATTAGCTTTTTTTGTTGCAGCATATAAACTTACTGGATGATCAACTGAGTCATTGGAAGAGAATGGAATACTCCTGTTTGCTCCGTAAACGGAACTGGATGAAGCATAAATGAAGTGTTCTACACCATATTGTCTGCATGCTTCCAAAATATTCATAAATCCGACCAGATTTGAGTCAATATAGGAATGCGGGTTCTCTAGGCTGTAACGTACTCCCGCTTGAGCTGCCAAATTTACAACTATTTTAAAAGTTTTAGTTTTGAAAATTTCATTTACCTTATCTCTATTTGTCAAATCTATCTTATAAAATTTGAAGTTTTTGTTTTTTTCTAGTAGTTTCAGACGGTCTTGCTTTAAACGAACATCATAATATTCATTAAGATTATCTGCACCAATAACATGATAACCAAGGGTTAACAAACGCTTTGATAAGTGGAACCCAATGAACCCTGCTGCTCCCGTTACTAAAATATTCATTGTGTTTCTTCCAATTCTTCTTCTCTTTTTCCATTCACTAGATTCAGAACTTGTATTTTTCCAAAGCGTCTATTACAGTATTGAATCTTCATTTTTTTTGCTCCTTTAAAAGGGAATGTAGGTTTAAGCTTACATATTATATATTCAATAGGTCACAAGTTGTTTATGCTTAAGCCTACTATTTATCAGGATGGGCAGATATAAATGTGAACCTAATACTTTCTGCTATGGCTGCGGTTGTGAATCCAGCTGTCAGCGCAGAAACAAACGAATTAAAAATTCCTTTTAGCCCAAGCTACCTAGTTAAATCGTGCATAATTTATTTGGAAAGGACCAGAAATTTTCTGATTTTGAACGAAAGGAGAAGATTTTTTTGCCTACTGCTATGCATTTAAATTTAAGAGTTGATCCAACTCAATATATTCCACAGATTCGGCAAGTTCCTGGCTATGAATACATTCATTTAATCCGCCTGCCTGAGTATATCGTAGATAATTCTCTTCTGAATGAGAAGGTTCATTATTTAAATGAAATTTCCTCCCCAAAAGAATATGTAAATAAGAATAATATCTCTCTTTTACATGCTCACCATGGCCAATTTGGTATATTGCTGCTTCCTTTTAAAGAAAGGACAAATCTCCCATTAGTAACAAGCATTAGGGGAAGAGATGCAACCCTGGCAAACCAGCCTGCAAATTATTTAGAGAATATGAAATTGCTTTTTGATCAGGGCGAACGTTTTTTTCCAGTTTGTGATTATCTTGCAGATAAAATTAGTTTATGGGGTTGTCCTGCTGAAAAAATAAGAATTTTATACGGTGGTGTTGACCTTAATCAATTTAAATACCGGTCTCCAAAGCAAGATGACTCACAAAATATTTTATCCATAGGAAGGTTTGTCGAAAAAAAGGGTCACCATATCTTGATGCAAGCTTTCCAAAAAATAAAGGATAAATTTCCAAATGCAACTCTCACCATTATCGGAAGAGGCGAACTTGAAGGTTACCTCAAAACATTATCTAATCAGCTAAATTTAGGGGAGTCTTTTCGGCTATTAAATTATCTCCATAAAGACAAAATACATGACCATATGGCTAGTGCTGATCTTTTTTGTGCTGCAAGTCTTGAAGCTTCAAATGGTGATGTGGAAGGTATCCCAAATACAATAAAAGAAGCTATGGCAACAGGAGTACCTGTTATCTCAACTTTTCATGCTGGAATCCCTGAATTGGTCACACATAACGAAGATGGAATATTGGTCAAGGAAAACAATGTGAATGAGCTGGCAGAGGCAATTGAATTCATGCTGAAAAACAGACAACTGTGGAAAGAATACACAATCAGAGCCCGAAATAAAATTGAACAGAAATTTGACCAAAATAAACAGCTGTTGCAGCAGGCGAAATATTATGACGAATTGTTATATGGGAATTAAACTTTGAGAATGCAAAACGGAAGCTATGTTTTTCAAAAAAAATAATTTTGAAGAGTAAATGTCCATTTGTAATTGTAAGCGAGGAAATTTGGAATTTAAAAAATATATGTGTATGATTTCTATCAAAATACTAGCCATTTTTAGAAACACACTAGTAATAGCTTGTAATAAAGAGGCTTTAGTAAATGGGTAAATCCCTCATTTTTTCTTCTTTTTATGTTCCCATGTATTCCCATATTAATATTAAATTTTCCAATCAACTGTCCATTATATATAGAGCCATAGCGAAAAGGTAATAGAGTTCTCTTAGAAAAAACAGCACTGCAGCAAATTGGGTCGGTGTTAAATGACAAAAGCCAATTGTTCATGTAACAAAATGGGTATTATAGCTTTCATATGCTGTTATCACTGCAATTAACATCTTTTAAAATACACATCTAATTAATTTGTCCTATACAAATATAGTTTATAAACATAATTTATAAAAGATTCATGAAACTTCAAAGGAGGAGAAATATGGAAAACTTACAAATCGTCCCATGGGAAGTTGATGAACTTATGCACGAGTTTTTTATTCCAGACTATATTACTGAACTAGCAAATTACGTTCTTCAGTCGTATGCCTTTTCTGTTCACAGCATTGAGGTGGTTACTACTAAGCCGGATAAAGGAGGAGCTATTTGGAAACTAGAAACGAGTTCGGGGCCAAAAAGTTTAAAATTACTACATCGAAGACCTACCAGAAGCATGTTTAGCTTAGGAGCTCAGGAATATTTAGTTGATGTGCAAAAGGCAAGGGTACCGCCGATTATAAAAACAAAGGATGATGCTCCGTATGTTGAGGCAGGGGGAAAGCTATGGTTCGTTGCTGAGTGGATTTTACCATTGGAGCCTGTTACAAAAGATTTGGAAGGAGCCAAACAGCTTTGTAGCGCTCTTGGAGAATTCCACCGATTAAGCAAGGGGTATGTTCCTCCTCAAGGAGCTGAAGTTGCATCTAGACTATATAAATGGCCAAAAAGCTATGAAAAAGTAATGAACAAAATGGACTGGTTTCGAAATATTGGCAAAGCATATGAAGAAATGCCAGCAAGTCCTTATTTACTGAATGTTATAGATTTATTCGAAAATCAGGCAAAAAATAGTTTCGAAAGGTTGAATCAATCAAGCTACTGGGAGCTTGCACAGCAAGGAAATGAATACTGGGGATTAGTCCATCAGGATTACGGCTGGTCAAATGGTCAAATGGGTCCTAATGGCATGTGGATTATTGATTTGGACGGTGTTGCATATGATCTACCGATTCGTGATTTAACAAAATTAATTACTGGTACTATGGCGGACTTATATAATTGGGATGCAACTTGGATAAGAGAGATGATCAAGGCTTACAATGAGGAAAATCCAATTTCATCGAAACTATACGATATCCTGATGATTGATTTATCCCTTCCGAATGAATTTTACAAGAATATTAAAGAGGTAGTATATGAACCTGAATTATTTCTCGATGATACTGCAACAGCCTTAATCCAAACCATAGTAGATACCGACCAATCAAAGTGGCCAGTATTAGAAGAAATTAAAGACGATTGGAAGGGAGTAAATTAAGCATGAAAGTGTTAATGATTTGTACCGAAAAGCTTCCGGTTCCGCCAATAATGGGAGGTGCAATCCAAACCTATATATCCGGCATCCTGCCTTATTTAAGTAAAGTCCACGATATTAGTGTTTTAGGAGTAAATGATGCATCACTTCCGAATCAAGAAACAGTAGATGGCATCCATTATGTTCGTGTACCGGGAAAAATATTTGAAGTATACAGAAAAGAGGTCATTCGCTATCTTGAATCTAATCATTTTGATCTCATCCATATATTTAACCGTCCTCTATTAGTCATGCCTGTTAGACAAGCGTCACCTAATTCAATAATAACCCTAAGCATGCATAATGATATGTTCAATCCGGAAAAAATCAATCCCGAAGAAGCGAAATCAGCTTTAAATGAAGTCTCTAAAATTGTAACAGTCAGTGAATATATCGGTGATGTCATTCGAACGTTATATCCTGAGGCTTCACCCAAAATCAGTACAATTTATTCTGGCGTAGATAGCAGCCGATTTTTACCTGGTAATCATCCAAAGATGCAAAAAACACGTAATGATATTCGCAAAGCGCATGGCCTAGAAAACAAGTCGGTCATTCTTTTTGCTGGGAGACTTTCAAATAATAAAGGAGTAGATAGGCTAATTAGGGCAATTCCAAATCTTTCAAGAAAATTTAATGATTTAGCCTTAGTTATAGTTGGCAGTAAATGGTTCAGTCAAGATGATATTTCTGACTATATTGCCTATGTAAAATCATTAGCAAAGAAACTGCCGATACCCGTTGTAACAACAGGTTTTGTTGCACCAGATGAAATTCAAAACTGGTTTGCTGCAGCTGATATATTTGTGTGTACATCAATATGGCAAGAACCATTGGCACGGGTGCATTACGAGGCGATGGCGGCTGGTCTGCCTATCGTAACAACTGCAAGAGGAGGAAATCCGGAAGTAATACTTTCTGGAGAGAACGGCCTTGTAGTGGAAAATCCAGAGGATCCTGGGTGCTTTGAAGAAAAAATTGCAGAAATATTGTCAAATAAGTCACTGATGAGGAGAATGGGGGAAAGAGGGAGAGAGCTTGCGGTTTCTATTTATAAGTATGATAGAGTAGCTTCGGAGGTTCTTGAAATTTGGGAGCAATCTATGCAAATGCCAGCCGTTCATGTACTTCAGGAAGAAGCAGTTAAGACTGCTGAAGTACCTGCTATGTTTGAAATGCAGAACAAATTTGAAAATCAAGGAGAACAAGAAATTGACAATGATAAAATAGTTAGCTTCTTGGATAGTAAGCCTGAAATTGTGATGCCTAGTGAATTCGCTGATAAACAACCTGCCGTCCCTCACGGTAAACTGAACGATCAACCCCATAGTATTTATGATGAAAAAAATGCAGAAATATTGTTATACAAGTTATTAATGAGAAGATTGGGAAAGGAGGAAAAAGACCTTGCTACCGAGGTTCCAGAAATCAGGAAACAATTAATACAATTATTATCTAACAATGTACCACAGGAAGATACAGTTAAGACCGCTGAAGTTCCTATTATGAATGAAGTGCAGAATACATTTGAAAATCAAGAAGATCAAAAAATTGACAAGGGTAATTTAGATAGCTGGCAAGATAGTAAGTCTGAAAGTAAGAAGCCTATTGAGTCCACTGGTAAACAATCTGACGCCCCTCAAACTAAACTGAACAATAAACTCCATAGTATATTTGGCGGGAAAATTATGGATATATTGACAAACGAGCCATTAATGAAGAGAGTGGGGGAAAAAGGAAGAGTAATCGCATCCGAGGTTCTTGAAATTTGGGAGGAATTTTTACAAACGATATCTAATTATGTAGTTCAGGAAAATACCGATAAAACTTCTGAAGCGCCTAATATGAACAACACACAAAACAATGTTGAGAATCAAAAAGAACAAGAAATTGAGATACCGAGTGAATATTCTAATAAACAATCAAAAGTCCCTCAAACAAATCTGCATAATAAACTCCACACAAAATCTCATATTACTTCCCAAAAACAGGGATTCTCTAAAAAAGACCGTTATCAAGGGGATAACTCATACTCAGTAATGAAAGGCCGCTACCGAGATGAAGAAAGTTATTCAGTTATGAGAGGCCGCTACATTGATGCTGACAAACACCATGGGAAAGATAAATGATTGGATCATGTCAGACGAAGAAAATGCCATGCTGCTCAAGCATCGTGCGATTCAGAAAATGATAATTGCCGTGAAAATAGCTACGCCTTTCAGAAGGATATCATCAGAGATTACTAATTAAACAGAGGGACAAGGGCAATTTGGCTGTTTAAGCATCCATTAGGTTAAATAAAACTCCATGCCCATTAGGGTAAAGGAGTTTTTTATTGCAGTCTATCGGTAAGTAAGTCACCGTTGTCAGAAGAGTACCCTATTTAGGACTAGGAAATATAGCATGTTATTTAACACAACACGTTTTACGGTATTTAAATAAAACTGTTATTTATGCACAGTTGTTAGGCTTTTAACGTAGCGGTAATTATCTCCTTGCATATAAAAGATTAAGGAAAAAATAGGGAGGCAGTTTATGAAAATTCGAAAAGCCATTATTCCCGCCGCAGGCCTAGGCACTCGCTTTTTGCCTGCTACAAAAGCTCAGCCAAAGGAAATGCTGCCGATTATTGATAAACCGACGATACAATATGTTGTGGAGGAAGCGGTAGCTTCAGGCATAAAGGAGATTGCTATCATAATAGGGCGAGGGGAAAAATCAATTGAGGATCACTTTGATAAATCATATGAAATTGAACAAGTACTATTAAAGAAAAAGCAATTCGAATTATTGGAAGAAATCCAGAAAATATCCAACATGGCAACTATCTATTATATCCGTCAAAAGGAGCCAAAGGGTCTAGGGGATGCGCTTCTATGCGCGAAAAGCTTGATTGGCAATGAACCCTTTGCGGTCCTGTTAGGGGACGACATTGTGATGTCTGAAATACCTTGTCTGAAACAAATTATCAATGTTTACGAATACTACAATTCCTCAGTGGTATCTGTTCAAGATGTCCCGGCGAAGGAAGTAAGTAAATATGGGATTATCAAGCCAAAAGGCAATCAAATTGAGCCGAATCTATTCTGCATTGACTCATTAGTAGAGAAGCCAAGTATAGAACAGGCTCCTTCAAGATATGCCATTATGGGCCGCTACGTGTTAAGGCCCGAGATATTTGACATTCTCGAAAGCCTTCCTGCTGGACATGGAAATGAGCTGCAGCTGACGGATGCTATACATGAATTAAACAAACAGCAGGCCGTATACGCTTATAATTTTGAAGGAACCCGCTATGATATTGGAGGGAAAATAGGGTTTATTAAGGCAACGGTAGATTTTGCTTTACAAAGAGGCGATACTAGGGAACTAGTTCTTGAGTATTTAAAGGAAATAAATAACAAAGAAAATCATCTATATGTAGAAAGAGAGCTTGAATAAGATGAATGTAGCCATTTTAGGTACAGGTTATGTTGGGCTGTCTACAGGTGTGTGTTTGTCGGAAATTGGTCACAGAGTTGTATGTATTGATCTAGATGAACAAAAAATTAATAATCTCATTCAAGGGATCTCCCCCATCTATGAACCTGGCCTTGAAAATTTACTTATTAAAAATATTGAAGTTGGGAGAATGGAATTTACAACATCACATCGGGATGGTTTAAAAGGTGCCGAAATCATTATTATTGCTGTAGGAACACCGCAAAAAAATGATGGGGCTGCCGATTTATCGTATCTTGAGCAAGCGGTGAAGGATATTTCAATTCATTTAGAACAGAGTGCTATTGTTGTATTAAAGAGTACAGTGCCAGTTGGTACCAATGAATATATTAAAAGCATTTTAGATGACCGCTGCAGCAAACAAGCAGCTATTGAGATCATTTCAAATCCAGAATTTCTCAGGCAAGGTTCTGCCATAATGGATACAATGAAAGCTGACCGAATTATTATAGGCTATGCAAATAGAGAGGCTGCAAATAAAGTATTAGAGATGTATCGTCCATTGAATGTTCCATTTCTATTAACAAGCATTAGAAGTGCGGAAATGATTAAATATGCTTCCAATTCATTTTTAGCAACAAAGATTAGCTTTATTAATGAAGTTGCAAATTTATGTGAAGCAGTGGGAGCAGATATTAAAGAGGTTGCTGAAGGGATGGGAAAAGATAAAAGGATTGGAGAGGCTTTCCTTCGTCCAGGAATTGGATACGGTGGATCTTGTTTTCCAAAGGATGTTAAAGCTTTGCTTCATACTGCCGATTTACATGGAGTTCACTTCTCATTGCTAAAAGAGACCATTGCTATTAATGATCTTCAGCAGGAAACCCTTGTCAGGAAAGCGATGAATCGTTTTGGAGACTTAAAAGGAAAAAAAATTGCATTGCTTGGTCTTGCTTTTAAGCCGGAGACAGATGATATGCGGGAAGCACCCTCTATTAAAATTTCTCGCCTATTAACAAACCTAGGTGCAGAAGTGGTTGCCTATGATCCCGTTGCAAAGGATAATGCCAGAAAGATATTAGGGGATACCATCACGTATTCCAGCTCAATCAATGAAGCTGTTTTAAATTCTGACGCTGTTTTTATTATCACAGAATGGAAAGAGATTAAGTACTTGGACATGGCAAAACTGCTGAAGAATATGAGACATCCAATCATTTTTGATGGAAGAAATTGTTTAGATGAAGAAAGAGTAAGAGCATGTGAGGCTTTAGAATATTATCCTATAGGAAGACCAGCTATTTTGATAGGGAAAAAATAAATGTATAAAAGCGGCTGGACCTTCTGTTTATATGCATACTATTTCCTGATGGTGGAAGCAGTTAATTATAAAATTGAAAGAAAAGAAGTTGAGTTAACACCTGCTGATTTTTAATCGAGTCAGCAGGTGTTCTTATGTTTAAAATAAATTATTTAATTTTCTGAAAACTAATTGACTTTTAACGGTTTACACTGTATCTTTGTGTTAAATATATATGACATATAAAAGGTATAACGTCTAATAAACGTTATATATAAATAAAATAATTTCAAAAAACTTTTAGGAGGTGAAGGCATTGTCGGATGTTATTTTTTCAAATCAATTAACCGAAAAGGAGAAATACGAGCATTTTTTGAAGAGGATTAAAGAAGGGGAAAAAATTGAAGCAGACGATTGGATGCCAGATGAATATCGCTTCACACTGATTAAACTGATCTCCATGCATGGTATAAGCGAAATCATGGGGGCGCTCCCTGAAAAAGAGTGGGTGCCAAAAGCGCCTTCATTAAAAAGAAAGCTAGGCATTATGGCCAAAGTACAGGATGAAATGGGGCATGGACAGCTTTTGCTTCGTGTGGCTGAGGACTTAATGAAACCTCTAGGAAAAACACGTGAGGATATACTGGAAGATTTATTTAGCGGCCGTCTGAAATTTCATAATGTGTTTCATATGGAGGCGCCGACATGGGGGGATGCTGGACTAATTGGCTGGCTTGTCGATGGGGCCGCCATTATTTCACAAACGAATATGCTGAATGCTTCTTACGGACCTTATGCACGTGCCTTAAAAAGAATTTGTGCTGAAGAAGTATTTCATGCCCAGCATGGGGAGGCCATTATCATGGCATTGGCAGAGGGCACAAAGGAACAGCGTGAAATGGTTCAAGAGGCAGTCAATCGTTGGTGGGAAGCGCTTCTCATGTTTTTTGGACCTGCAGATGCATCTACAACAGGAACATCAAAGCAGGACATTACAATTAAATACCGGATCCGGACAAAAACAAACGAAGAGCTTAGGCAGGACTTCTTTTCAAAATATATTCCAAGGGTGTTATCACTAGGGCTGACTTTGCCAGATGAGACACTGCATTTTGATAAAGAGCAAGCTCTTTGGGTATATAAACAGCCGGACTGGAATCGTTTTAAAGAGATTATTAAAAATAATGGACCAAAGTCAAAAGATCGTTTGGAGCTCCGCAAGATGGCATATATTGAAAATCAGTGGGTACGTGAGGCTTTGAACATGGCTAAATAAAGGAAGTTTAGAAAGGAGCGAACCTTTTGGGCAGTGAAGGATTTTATCAGGAATTCGAGGTTT
Source organism: Cytobacillus solani (assembly GCF_001420595.1). Classification (GTDB taxonomy): domain Bacteria; phylum Bacillota; class Bacilli; order Bacillales; family Cytobacillaceae; genus Cytobacillus; species Cytobacillus solani. Next base: position 2,172,845 of record NZ_LJIX01000006.1, read on the forward strand.
TTAGCAAACGATCGGATACCTCTCCTCTACAATATCAATTTTCGCTGCTGGCACCGAACAGTGAGATTGCGTTGATTATGGCACAGGAAAATTTTATGAGGAGAGAACCGGTAGCCGATATTTGGGTCGTCAAGCGTTCTGATATCCGTAAAATGAATATGGAGGAAAAGCAAACATTGCAAAGGCTTGATAATAAGGAATATCGGAATACAAAAGGGTATGGCTATTTAAAGAAAAAATGGCGGCAATACGAACAGGGAATGCTCGATGAGAAAGAAATTCTGTCATGGGGAGAGGAGAAGAAAAGTGAAAATGGTTGATGGGAAGCCAATGGAACAAGCATATCAATCTGCGTTACTTTCACTCCTGTACCAGCTGGCTGATGATGATTTCATCCTTGCTTACCGGGGCTCAGAATGGCTTGGCCTTGCTCCACATATTGAGGAGGATGTTGCATTCTCTTCGATTAGCCAGGATACGATGGGGCATGCCGCGATGTTTTATCAGCTACTTAGCGACCTTGGTGAAGGCGATGTGGATCATCTTGCTCATGCCCGTTCAGCAAAAGAGCGGAAGAATGCTATTTTACTAGAAATGGTGAACGGACCTGGTCATTATTTATCCAAGCCGCGCTATGATTGGGCATTTGCTGTTGTCAGAAATTATTTCTATGTCCAAGCGAAAAAGGTTCGTATGGAATCTTTGAAAAACTCTTCCTATGAGCCGCTGGCAAACGCAGCGCTGAAAGTGAATATGGAGCTCTATTATCATCTTTTGCATTGGAAAACATGGTTTGTGCAATTAATGCAGGCTGGGGATGAGGCAAGAAAAAAGATGGAGGATGCAATTAAACGAGTAAGTGCTGATTTTGATGGTGTGGTGTCACTCGGACCTTTGAGTAAAGATATAGCTACATTCAAATTAATTGAATCCGAGGACATTCTGAAGGAGAAATGGAAGCTATTTATGCAGCCAGTTTTCGATTCTGTAAATCTGGAAATGCCGGACCAGTTTGGCATTCAAAGCGGGGATGGACGAAAAGGAGAGCATTCAAAGGATTTGGATGATGCATTGATAATCCTTAGCGAAGTGTATCAAGTTGATCCCGCAGCAAGCTGGTAGGAAAAGGAGGAGGTAGCGCACAGTAAAAAATGCAAAGGATTGATGCAGGATGCTTCAAGAAAAAGTAAACATTGTAATGGAAGCGCTTCAGCATGTAAAGGATCCAGAAATTGATTCGATTTCCATCATTGATTTAGGTATGGTTGAAAAAGTGGAAGTGAATGGAGACGCTGTTTCAATTGAGCTTTTACCTACTTTTATGGGATGTCCTGCACTGGATATTATCCGTCAAAATGTAGTCGAAGCAATTGCTGAATTGAAATGTTTCAAAGAAATACATGTCCAATTTATTTATTACCCTCCTTGGACTTCTGATCGAGTTTCTGATGAAGGAAGACTGCGATTAAAGGAGTTTGGTATTGCTCCACCACCAAAACAAATGACTGAAACGGGCGAATGGCATGTAGACTGCCCATATTGTGGATCTACTTATACGACGATAGAAAATATCTTTGGTCCGACTTCGTGCCGAAGCATTCTATATTGTAAATCTTGTAAAAATCCCTTTGAGGCGATGAAACCTGTCTCAACGATGATGTAGAACAATGATTTGCAAAAAAATAGGAGGTATTTGCAAAAATAAATGACTATTTGCAAAAAAGTAAGAGGAAATTGCAAAAATAATAGATTATTTGCAAAAAAATCCTAAAAAATCGAGAGGAAGTTGTCCATATGGTAAAACTGATCGCTCTTTACAAGCATCCTGAAAATAAAGAGGCTTTTGACAAGCATTATTTTGAAACCCATGGTCCGTTGACAGCAAAGATCCCGGGTCTTCGAAAAATGGAGGTTACTAGAATTGTTGGCAGTCCAATGGGGGGCGAAGGTAAATACTATTTAATGTGCGAAATGTTTTATGACAGTCTTGAAGCGTTGCAAACAGCGATGAGAACGGATGAAGGGAAAGCATCTGGAAAAGATGCAATGAAATTTGCGGGAGATCTCATCACGCTAATGATTGGTGAGGAAGTGAATGAATAATCACTATGAATGTATTGAAGCTTCCATAAACGGAAAGCTCGGTCTCATCAATTTGAATCGTCCAAAAGTGTTAAATGCCATCAATCGTCAGATGGTGTCTGACATTCTTTCCGTAATGGAAGACTTCGAAGAGAATGATCAAGTTCGTGTCATCGTATTAAGCGGAAATGGAAGAGCATTTGCGGCTGGAGCAGATATTAATGAAATGGCTGCAGATAATGCAATCGATTTTGAGCTTCGCAATCAATTCAAGGATTGGGACCGTCTTGCGAGGATCAAGAAACCGATAATCGGTGCTGTACAAGGGTTTGCTCTTGGAGGCGGCTTTGAACTAGCCCTATGCTGTGATCTGCTTTTAGCTGCTGATGATGCTGAATTTGGTTTCCCTGAAGTAAATCTAGGTGTTATGCCAGGTGCAGGAGGAACACAGCGGTTAACAAAGCTCGTCGGAAAAACAATAGCAATGGAGTGGCTATTTGTTGGTAAAAGAATTAGCGCACGTGAAGCACTCCAATTTGGCATTATCAATCGAATTGTCGCTAAAGAAATCCTCATGGAAGAGACACTGAAGTTAGCAGGGGAAGTTGCAAATCAGGCACCATTATCCATTCGGCTTATTAAGGAGTCCGTTCTTAAAGCAGTGGATGTTTCCTTAGACGAAGGAATGCAATTTGAACGCAAAAACTTCTATCTATTATTCTCAACAGAGGATCAAAAAGAAGGAATGAGAGCATTCCAAGAGAAAAGAAAGGCTAATTTTAAAGGTAAATAGAGGGGGTGTACATACAAGCAATGTTTGAAACAGTTAAATATGAAGTCAATAATCAAGTAGCGTGGATTACGTTAAACAGACCTGAGAAATTGAATGCTTTTACAGAGCAATTGAATAAAGATCTAGAGCGTGCAGTGAAACAGGCAAACAGAAATTCAGCAGTTCGCTGTTTAGTAATCACTGGAGAAGGGCGGGCATTTTGTTCGGGCGAAGACCTCGCCGGGGTAAAGGAAGACATGGATCATGGGGAAGTCTTAAGGCGCCGATACAATCCGATGGTGATGGAGCTTCATAAGTGTGATAAACCAATTGTTGCAGCTGTAAATGGGGTCGCAGCAGGTGCTGGGATGAGTCTCGCATTAGCTTGTGATTTTCGTCTATTATCCGAAAAAGCCAGTTTTATCGAGGCGTTCATTCATGTAGGTCTCGTGCCTGATGCAGGGAATCTCTATTATTTACCGAAATTAATTGGCCACGCAAAAGCATTAGAATTAGCCGTTTTAGGTGAAAAAATCTCTGCACAAATGGCTGCGGATTTAGGACTTGCGACAAAGGTTATTCCGCTTGATAGATGGGAAATTGAGGTAACAGCATTTGCTGAAAAGCTGGCAGCTATGCCTACAACAGCCATTGGATTGATTAAGAAAAATTTGAAGGCTAGCTGGGACCATTCTCTTGAAGAAGGTCTGGAAAAGGATGCGCAGGCACAGCGGGTCGCAGGTATGACATCAGATCATAGAGAAGGCGTGCAAGCCTTTTTAGAGAAAAGAAATCCGGTATTTGCCGGTAAATAATTTGTATGGAACGAGCACAATGCCAATTTAGTGCTCGTCTTGTGTTTGTCGGGATGAACTAAGAGTTTCCGCATTTCTAAAGTTAGGGGTGAAATCATTGAAAAAAGTAGTTGTTATAGGTTCGGGTGTCATGGGAAGAGGGATTGCCTATGTGAGTGCTGTAGGTGGTTTTCTTACAACTTTAATCGATATTAATGAGACGCAGCTGAAGAATGCAGAAAAAGAGATCAATGCTATTTTTGAAAAAGGAGTTTTGCGAAAGAAGCTTACGTCTGAAAAAATGGAGGCAGCAAAAAGGAGACTCGACTATTCGATTAGCCTATCTCAAAATGTAATGGAAGCGGATATAGTTATTGAAGCAGTTCCAGAAGTAATAGAAATTAAAAAAAATATCTTTGAAGTAATCGACCAGCATGCCGAAGCACATTGTATTTTTGCAACGAACACCTCTACGATGAGTCCAACTGAAATCGGTTCCTTTACAAAAAGACCAGATAAGGTTATTGCGATGCATTTTTTTAACCCTGTTCATAAAATGCCGCTTGTTGAGATTATTAAGGGCTTGGAGACGAGTGAGGAAACTGCGCACTCAATTAAGCGAGCAGCAGAACAAATGGGCAAAGAGACAGTCGTAATTAATGAATTTCCTGGCTTTGTCACAAGCCGGATTAGTGCGCTCGTAGGAAATGAGGCCTTCTATATGCTCCAGGAAGGCGTCGGTACACCAGAGGAGATTGATAAAGCAATTAAACATGGGTTGAATTATCCAATGGGACCATTTGAGCTCGGGGACCTTGTTGGTCTTGATACAAGATTAAATAATTTAAACTATCTCCATGCAAAATTAGGGGAGAAATATCGTCCGGCTCCACTGCTAGAGCAATATGTTAAAGCAGGCAGGCTTGGCAGGAAATCTGGCAGAGGTGTATATGATTATCGGGGCAAGGAGGATTGAAGATGTCAGATGAGGTTGTCATTGTTGATGCAGTAAGGACACCATTTGGGCGGTACAATGGTATGTTAAAAAGTGTGCGTCCGGATGATTTAGGTGCAATCGTGATTAAAGCCTTGTTAGAAAGAAATCCAAAAATAAAGACAGCTGAAATTGAAGAAGTGATTCTTGGAAATGCCAATCAAGCAGGCGAGGATAACCGCAATGTTGCACGCATGTCAGCACTCCTTGCAGGTCTGCCAGTAGAAGTTGGCGGTTCGACCGTCAATCGGCTTTGCGGTTCAGGCTTAGACGCGGTTAATTACGCCGCTAGGGCAATCCTTGCTGGAGAAGGAGAAGTTTTTATTGCTGGCGGCACAGAGAGCATGACTCGTGCACCGCTTGTGATGGCAAAGCCACAGGTTGAGTACCCAAGAGGAAATATAGAGTTATATGACACCACGATCGGCTGGCGTTTCACAAATGAAAGTTTACGGGAGATCTACGGGGCAGAGAGCATGCCGGAGACCGCAGAAAATGTAGCTAAAGAATATGCGATTTCCCGCGAGGAACAAGATCGTTTTGCTTTAGAAAGTCAACGGAGAGCAAGAGAGGCTATTCAAAATGGTTTATTTAAAGTAGAAATCGCTCCAGTAACTTATAAAGATCGGAAGGGGAATGAATGTATAGCTGAACAGGATGAACATCCTCGACCGGAAACTACATTAGAAAAACTGTCACAGCTTAAGCCAATTTTTCCGAATGGGACGATTACAGCAGGGAATTCCTCTGGTGTGAATGATGGGGCATCCGCTTTATTATTGATGTCTTCCAAAAAGGCTGATCATCTTGGTTTAAAGCCATTAGCAAAATATATTGTTTCTGCAGCAGCTGGTGTTCATCCGTCTGTCATGGGAATAGGCCCTGTTGATTCAACTAGAAAGGCATTAAAACGTGCCGGGCTCAGCATAAATGATATCGATTTAATTGAACTAAATGAAGCATTTGCCGCACAATCAATCGCGTGTATGAAGCTACTTCAATTAAATCCCGATAAAGTAAATGTCAATGGCGGGGCCATTGCATTTGGGCATCCGTTAGGAGCAAGTGGATCGAGAATTTTGACAACCTTATTATTTGAAATGAAAAGAAGAAATGCGAGATATGGACTTGCCACGATGTGTGTAGGTGTAGGACAAGGAATATCGACAATTGTAGAAAGTGTATAGCATGCTTACTTGTATGGGGATATATTTCTTTATCGCAGATTAACGGGCAGTATGACCCTTTACGAAAAGGCAGTCGAGGAAACGAAGAAGCGGAAGTGGGGATTAACTGCCCGTAAATGCCCGATTGGTTCAACTAACCAACAGTGGGGGAAGAAAGAAAACCCCTACTGATGGTACTTTCACTTTATATATCGTTATTTCGGAAAAATATTTTTGGAAAATAAAGAAATCATTTAGTAGAATAGGGGTATAACGTATTTTTTCCGAACAAGTTTGAAATGAAATGAGGATGAATGCAGGTTGAATACAAGATCAATGATTTTTACTTTATATGGAGATTATATTTCCCATTATGGAAGCAAAATCTGGGTAGGAAGCTTAATCAGACTGTTAAGTGAATTTGGTCATAATGATCAGTCTGTCAGAGCAGCTATTTCAAGAATGAATAAGCAGGGGTGGGTCCAGTCTGAGAAGATTGGCAATAAAAGCTATTATTCATTGACAGATCGTGGACAAAGAAGAATCGATGAGGCAGGAAAACGGATATTTAAATTAATGCCTGAAAAATGGGATGGCTTGTGGAGAATATTCATGTACAACATTCCAGAAGAAATCAGGAATGTAAGAGATGAGCTGAGAAAAGAGCTTGTTTGGAGCGGGTTCGGCACACTTTCCAACAGCTGCTGGATTTCCGCAAATGACTTAGAAAAACAAGTGTTTGATCTAATCGAAAAATATGAAATTGGTGACTATGTCGACTTTTTTATTTCACAATATACCGGCCCGCATGAAAACATCCGCTTAGTCGAAAAAAGCTGGAATTTAGAAGAAATCAATGCGAAATATCAGGACTTCATTTCTGAATATAGCCAAAAATACATTATCGATAAAAATAAAATTCAAAAAGGCAATAAAACGGATGCGGAATGCTTTGTTGAACGAACAAAGCTTGTACACGAATACCGTAAATTCCTTTTTGTTGATCCGGGTCTTCCAGAAGAACTGCTTCCGGAGAAATGGCTAGGCAACCATGCTGCATCTTTATTTAGCGATTATTACAAAGAATTGGCAGAACCAGCCTCTCGCTTTTTCGAAAGTGTTTTTCAAGAAGGAAATGAACTGAAGAATAAAGATCAGGAGTATAATGTCCTAACCCACCCCTACATTGTTGAATAAAACAGTTGCCAGGCATCGCTTGTTAAAAAAATGACTAAGAGAGTATGACGAGGTGGATCAATTTTAAGGGGGCATTGAGATGAATTCTTTAACAAACCTATTAAAAATCAAGTATCCCATCATTCAAGGGGGAATGGGGAATATTAGCAACGCAATTTTAACTTCAGCTGTGTCAGAAGCTGGTGGACTAGGTACAATTGGTGCAGGAACGATGACACCAGCTGAAGTGGAAGAAATCATAAATGAAACAATGAGAAGAACAGATAAGCCATTTGCTCTCAATGTAGCTCTTACAGTTTCTCCATATGTTCGTGAAATTCTTTCCCTCGTAAAAAAATATAATATTCCCGTTGTATCTCTTTCTGCTGGAAATCCCGCCCCATTTATTCCAAAATTGCATGAACACGGAGCAAAGGTAATAACTGTCTGTGCTTCTGTTAGGCAAGCGAAAAAAGCTGAAGCTGCTGGAACGGATGTAATTGTTGCTGAAGGATATGAGGCAGCGGGAATTAATTCAGCACTTGAAACGACGACACTTGTATTAATCCCACAGATCGTTGAAGCGGTTACTATTCCTGTGGTTGCAGCAGGCGGAATAGGAGATGGGAAAGGCGTTGCCTCTATGCTTGCTCTAGGTGCAAGTGGAGTTCAGATGGGGACGAGATTCATAGCTACGAAGGAAGCCCCTTTTCATCATAAGTATAAACAAAAGATAATCGATGCTTCTGATCATAGTACGTTAATAGTAGGGCGATCTGTCGGAAGAATCCGGCGAGTTTTAGCGACGGATTATGCCTGGAAACTATTAAAGTTTGAAGAAAACGGAATTTCTTTAGATGATTTTAATAGACTAACCTCCGAAGAATTCCACCGAACGGGTGCACTTGAAGGAAAGGAAGAAGAAGGTTTTATGAACGGAGGGCAAGTTGCCGGATTAATCACAGATATTCCTTCTGTCCATGAACTGATGGGAACAATAATCAATGATACTAAGAAGCAGCTTGAACAAGCATTTCTACTATTTAAATAGGCATCGATTGAAAGCATACAGATTACTTTTCTGTATGCTTTTCTTCTTGCTATCATATAATAAATTGTATTAATCTAAAAATATAAAATTTTTAGAATATTATTGACCTTTCCTTCTTGAAGGTGTTAATATAACGTTATAAATACGTTATTCATAGTATTTATCATATAAATTTCAAAGCAACATACCTCATTCAACAAGAATACACCTACATAAGGAGTTCACACTATCATCATTTGGTAGTGTTCTATTTTAAATAATATTAGGGGGGTTACTAGAGTGAAAAAGTCTTTAAAGGCATTTTCTTTAGTATTGGCAGCAGGATTGCTCGTATTAAGCGGCTGTGGGAAAGAGGCTGCAAACGAGGCGGCGAAAGAACCGGCAGCAAAACAAGAAGAAAACAAAACATATAAAGTAGGAATTACTCAATTTGTTGAGCATCCTTCTTTAGATGCAGCAACAGAAGGATTTAAAAAAGCAATGGAAGAATCCGGATTTAAAGAAGGAGACAATGTTGAGTATGACTTCCAAAATGCTCAAGCAGATATGAATAACACTCAAACGATTGCAAATAACTTTGCTGGAGACAAGGTAGACCTTATTTTTGCAAATGCAACTCCTAGTGCGGTCAGTGCTTTAAATGCAACAAAGAATATTCCGATTGTATTTACGTCCGTTACCGATCCAATTGGGGCAGGGCTTGTGGAGGCACTTGATAAGCCTGGGGATAATATCACTGGGACAACAGATAACCATCCAGATGGAACTGAGAAAACGATTAATTTTATTGTTGAGGAAGCAGGAGCAAAGACAATTGGCATTATTTATAATGCTGGTGAGCAAAACTCCGAAGTACAAGTAGCTCAAGTAAAGGAACTTGCAGCTAAATTCGGTGCTACAGTTGAAGAAGCATCGATCTCAACGTCAGCAGAGGTAAAACAAGGGGCGGAGTCACTAGTTGGCCGTGTAGATGCCATTTATGTTCCGACAGACAACACAGTAGTTTCTGCTTTAGAGTCAGTTATTGCCGTAGCAAATAATGAGAAAATCCCGCTGTTTGTTGGCGAACTTGATTCTATGGCACGTGGAGCCATTGCAGCGAGCGGATTTGACTACTTTGATCTTGGTTATCAAACGGGGAAAATGGCAGCTGATATTTTAAAAGGAAATAAAAAGCCATCAGAAATTCCTGTTGAGCTGCCGAGCAGTCTAACATTAATGATAAATAAAAAAGCTGCTGAAGCACAGGGGCTAGAAGTGAAACAGGAGTGGGAAAAAATTGCTGAATTTTATGAAGGCGAATAATAAAGGGTGTGATTCTTAATGCCTACTGCGGTCTTTGGTGCATTTGAATCTGGTATTATCTATGCCATCATGGCACTAGGTGTGTATTTATCATTTCGTGTGCTTGATTTTCCCGATTTAACGGTCGACGGCAGTTTTGTTACTGGAGCTGCTGTTTCTGCGACAATGATTGTCAGCGGTGTGAATCCATTTATTGCAACATTAGTCGCATTAGTTGCTGGCTTCATTGCTGGCTGTATTACGGGAGTTCTTCATACGTTTGGCAAAATAAATGCGCTTCTTTCAGGGATTTTAATGATGATTGCCTTGTATTCAATTAATCTAAGGATAATGGGGAAATCAAATGTTCCCTTATTGAATACTGACACGGCAATAACGAGCATGAGTGATGTTTCTAATAAAATCGGAATGGATTCTTTCTTTAATGGCATATTTTCTGCTATTGGCCTTGGTGAGAGTTTGCCGAGGACATGGGGAATATTAATTTTTATGATTGTAGTCACTTTTGCCATTAAGTTTCTGACAGATAAGTTTTTACAAACAGAGATTGGGCTCGCAATCAGGGCAACAGGGGACAATAAAAGAATGATTCGAAGCTTTTCGGCCAATACGAATGTAACGGTTATTCTTGGTCTTGGCCTTTCTAATGCAATGGTTGCCTTTTCCGGCTCCCTTATTGCTCAGCAGGGAGGATTTGCCGATGTCGGAATGGGAATAGGGATGATCATCATTGGTCTGGCTTCAGTCATTATTGGGGAAGCGCTTTTCGGTACAAAAACGATTGCAAGGACGACGTTAGCAGTAATCGGAGGGGCAATCATTTACCGGATTGTTGTCACATTAGCTCTAAGAGTGGACTTTCTTGAGCCTGGAGATATGAAACTCATCACGGCTATGATAGTTATTTTGGCGCTTATTATGCCAAAATTCATAGATGCCTCAAAGGAGAAAAAACGAAAAGCGAGAAGAAAAGCAGAACATATGATAGTAAGCCAAATCCCTACAGATAGAAAGGGGGATGCTGATGCTGGAATTAAAACAGATTCATAAAGTGTTTAATGAGGGGACACCAGATGAGAAAATTGCCTTGGACCGGATCAATTTAACGCTGAATGCAGGTGATTTTGTTACAGTCATTGGCAGTAATGGTGCTGGAAAATCGACATTAATGAATATGATTTCTGGCGTAATGACTCCTGATGTTGGAACCGTTTCGATTGATGGTCAGAACGTAACCTCTATATCTGAATATAAACGAGCTAAACTCATTGGCCGTGTGTTTCAAGACCCGATGGCAGGCACAGCTCCTAGTATGACAATTGAAGAGAATCTAGCGATGGCTTATTCAAGAAATAAGTCGCGCAGTTTAAGAAAAGGAGTAACGAAGAAGCGGAAGGAGTATTTTCAAGAGGTACTTTCAACCCTTCATCTAGGTTTAGAAAATCGATTGACTGCAAAGGTTGGTTTATTATCAGGGGGAGAGAGACAGGCACTTTCATTGCTTATGGCAACTTTTACTGAGCCCTCCATTCTCTTATTGGATGAGCATACAGCTGCCCTTGATCCGTCTCGTGCAGAGCTAATCACAAATTTAACGAAGGAAATAGTTGAAAAATTCAATTTAACAACTTTGATGGTTACGCATAATATGCAGCAGGCTTTGGATCTTGGCAATCGATTAATTATGATGGATAATGGACAAATCATCCTTGAAGTGGATGAAGGTCAAAAAGGTAATTTGACGATCGAACAGCTATTATACGAGTTTCAGAGAATTAGAGGCGCAAAAATGGCAAATGATCGCGCGCTCTTATCTTAAAATTCAAAGGGATTAATTAGGCACTTTTAGCTAGTTAATCCTTTTTATTATGGACTTTACATATCAAAAAAGAATGAATTTTTAAACTTTTTACAATTTATTGACTATTTATTATACGAAATGATATTATATCGTTAATAATACGTCATACATATATAGTGATACTCCTTTAATGGCTATAAAAATAATGCAGGTTGATTTTGGCTAGGGGGAATGAATGTGAAACAACGATTGAAGATTGGAGATACTGCAACTGTGAAGGTAATTGTTACGCCAGATATGTTTGCACAGTTTGAAGGGAAAATTGTTCATCGTGTCTTTTCAACTGTTTCAATGGTCTATCATATGGAGTGGGCATCAAGAAAAATCATTCTCCCATTTTTAGAGGAACATGAGGAAGGAATGGGCGGAGCTGTAACTGTGAAGCATCTTGCTCCATCGACTGAAGGATCACAATTAATCATTACTGCCACTGTTTCTGCTTTAGAAGAGAATACCGTAATGACAAAGGTTTCTGTTAAACAAGGAGAAAGACTTGTTGGGACGGGAGAAGTGAAGCAAGTTATTCTTCCAAAAGGGAAGATTGACAGTTTACTTGCTAAAGTAGACGGAAGCTGATTATTTGGCAACGACTTTATCATTTTTAAATGTGTAAGCGTTATCAAAAATTTGGGAGGAGCAAATGAAATGAATATGTTTTCGAAAATAAAAGGTCATGAACAAGTTGTTTTTTGTAATGATGAATCAACTGGTTTAAAAGCAATTATAGCGATTCATAGTACAAGACTCGGTCCAGCACTTGGAGGATGCAGAATGCTTCCTTATGCAAGCGAAGATGAAGCAATAGAGGATGTTCTTCGCCTGTCAAAAGGAATGACCTATAAATGTGCGGCGGCAGATGTTGATTTCGGCGGTGGGAAGGCTGTTATCATTGGAGATCCAAGGAAGGATAAAACACCTGAACTATTCCGAGCCTTTGGGCAATTTGTGGAATCATTGAATGGACGGTTTTACACAGGTACAGATATGGGTACTTCCCCAGAAGATTTTGTGCATGCATTAAGGGAAACAAACTGTATAGTCGGTGTTGACGAAGTGTATGGGGGAAGCGGGGATTCATCGATTCCGACTGCTCAAGGTGTTATTTATGGACTGCAGGCAACGTCAAAAGCGTTGACTGGTTCAGATGATTTAGCTGGGAAAAGCTATTCTATTCAAGGGCTCGGCAAGGTTGGATTTAAAGTAGCAGAGAGGCTGCTGGAAGAAGGAGCAGACCTTTATGTGACAGATATAAACCAGCAGGCAATTGATAAGCTGCTATCAAAAGCGAAAACATTAGGAGCTGGTGTAAAAGTAGTAAATAAAGAAGAAATATATCAGTCGAATGCAGATATATTTATTCCATGTGCAATGGGCGGAATTATTAATAGTGAAACGATTGAACAATTAAGGGTGAAGGCGGTAGTTGGCTCAGCAAACAATCAGCTTTTGGAGCTTCACCATGGGCAATCCTTGAAAGAAAAGGGGATTTTATACGCACCTGATTATATTGTAAACGCAGGAGGTCTTATTCAAGTAGCTGATGAGCTTTATACTCCAAACAAGGAAAGGGTTCTTCAAAAAACAAAAGCCATTTATAATTCACTCCTTAATATTTATGAATACGCGGAAAGCAAGGGAATAACAACAATCGAAGCAGCCAATCAATTTTGTGAAAATCGAATAGAGGCCCGATCACGCAGAAATAGCTTCTTTTCTCATATGAAGCGACCGAAATGGGCAGTAAGAACGTAATTTTTTCTAATAAAAACAATATTACAACAATAGTAAACTGTTAATCTCTAAAATGAAAAAGAGAAGGGTGAGAAAATGGATAATCAGTTTCCGATCCAGCAAATCATGGATCCAAACGGAATAATTGTTTCACCTGAATATAAAGAAAAAATCACTGCAGATCTCGCTAAAAGCTTCTACAGGCAACTCGTTAGAATCCGGATGTTTGACCGAAAGGCAATTAGTTTACAGCGACAAGGGAGAATTGGCACATACGCACCTTTTGAAGGCCAGGAGGCTTCTCAAGTAGGGAGTGCCCTTGCATTGCAATCATCCGATTGGATGTTTCCAACTTATCGGGAACATGGAGCTGCTTTTGTATTCGGCCATTCGCTGCGAAATATTCTTCTTTTTTGGAACGGCAGAAATGAGGGCTGCATCCCACCAGCTGGAAAAAAGATATTTCCGCCAGGCATTCCAATTGCGACGCAAATTCCTCATGCGGCTGGGGCTGCTTTAGCGGAAAAGATGAAAGGTACAAAAAATGCCGCAATTGCTTACTTTGGAGATGGGGCAACATCTGAGGGAGATTTTCATGAGGGAATCAATTTTGCCAGTGTATGTAAAGCACCTGTTGTCTTTTTCAATCAAAATAATCAATATGCTATCTCAGTTCCGATTGAAAAGCAGATGAACTCAAAGACGATTGCTCAAAAAGCAATAGCCTATGATATTCCTGGAATTAGAATCGATGGAAATGATGTTTTTACTGTTTATTTTGAAACATTAAAAGCTTTGGAACGTGCAAGATGCGGCAAGGGACCTACATTGATTGAAGCAGTTACATGGCGGTATGGTGCCCATACGACAGCTGATGATCCAGCGAAATATCGGGATCAAGCAGCAAGCAAGAGCCGCAGAATGGAAACAGATCCGATCTTGCGCCTGGAAAGATGGCTGAAAAATGAAGGGCTTTATGATGAGGCTTGGGTACGTGATATCGAAGCAGATGCAGCAGAGGAAATAGAAGAAGCAATTACTGAAATGGAAGCGTTTCCTCCTGCTGATCCAGCAGATATATTTAATCATGTTTTTGCTGAGCCGACTTGGCAGATACGTGAGCAAAAAGAGGAGTATCTCAGATTGGTTGGGGGTGTCAGTACTTGAGTACAGCAGTTAGAACGAAGACGATGACGCTGATTCAAGCTATTAACGATGGACTCGATACAATGCTTGCCGATCGGAAAGAAGTGGTATTGATGGGGGAGGACATCGGAAAAAATGGCGGCGTTTTTCGAGCAACAGATGGGCTGCAGGGAAAATATGGAGAAAATCGGGTAATGGATACGCCATTAAGTGAGGCAGGCTTTGTCGGAGCAGGTATTGGCATGGCAGTTAATGGTTTCCTGCCAGTAATTGAAATACAATTTTTAGGTTTTATTTATCCTGCTTATGAACAAATCATGACACATGCCACAAGATTAAGAATGCGCACGATGGGGCATTACACTGTTCCGATGGTGATTCGTGCCCCATACGGAGCAGGGGTGAGAGCACCGGAGATTCATTGTGACAGCACCGAAGCTATTTTCACGCATATGCCAGGCATAAAAGTGGTTTGCCCCTCAAACCCTTACGATGCAAAGGGATTGCTCATTGCGGCGATAGAAGACCCTGATCCAATTTTATATTTAGAGCCCATGCGCTCTTATCGATCAACTAGAGAGGAAGTGCCAGAAGGAAAATATATGATTGAAATTGGCAAAGGGAAAAAAATGATTGAAGGTGATGACGTCACGGTTATATCATGGGGAGCCATGATGCCAATCGCATTAAAGGCAGCTGAAGAGATGAAGATAGAGGGAATCCAATGTGAGGTCATTGATTTGCGGACACTCTTCCCAATAGATAAGGATATCATTGCCGAATCCGTCCAAAAAACGGGCAGGACCGTAATTGTTCATGAGGCCCACGCGACCGGTGGAATTGGAAATGATGTGTTAGCCATCATAAATGATACATCATTTTTATACCAGAAAGCACCGGCCGAGCGGGTGACAGGTTTTGATGCCCCAGTTCCTTATTTTGGCTTTGAGGATCATTATTTGCCGAATGAAACGAGAATTAAGCATGCCATTAGAAAAGTGATGATGTTTTAGAGGAGGGAAGGAATGGAAGTAAAACTTCATGACATTGGTGAAGGGATGACGGAGGCGGAGATTAATTGTTTTCTAGTGAAGCCTGGAGATATCGTTCAAGCAGATGATCCGCTTCTTGAAGTGCAAACAGATAAAATGACTGCTGAAATCCCTTCCCCAAGAGCGGGGATTATACGAGAATTTAAAGTGGAACCAGGACAAACGGTGCCTGTTGGAACGACACTACTACTAATGAATGATATTGATGGAGAAGTAAACAAAGATAATCAAAAGAAACCCAGTCAATCTACCCTTGAGGAAAAAGTTCCGTTTGCATTTACTGGTAAAAAGGTTTCATCTAAACGAATTTTAGCTTCCCCTTATACAAGAAAAATTGCACGTGAAAATGGCATCAATATTGAAAAGGTGGAAGGATCAGGTCCTAGTGGACGAATTACCGATGAAGATATTTATCATTTTATTACTGCTCTTCAGGAAACAGCAATTGCTCCCGAAATAAATCCAACTGTGGCCCCAACTAAAACCTCCTATGAGAAAAACACGATCCCATTTAGGGGCAGACGAAAGCAAATCGCCAAAAATATGGTCCAGTCCATGTACACGATCCCACATTGTACCCATTTTGAAGAGGTAGATGTGACCAGCCTTCTTCAATTTTGCAGTGAGCTTAAGAAAAGTAGCCAAAATATATCAATCACTGCTTTTTTCTTAAAAGCACTATCCATTTGCTTAAAGGAGTACCCAATATTTAATGCCGTACTAGATGAAGAAAATGAAGTGATCCAGCTTCTGCATGAGCATCATATTGGCGTAGCGGTTGATATGGAAGAAGGATTAATGGTTCCTGTAATACAAAATGTGGAAAAGAAATCAATCCGTGCCATTCAATTAGAAATGAAACAGCTCAAAGAAAAGGCTTTGGAAAATAAATTAGCAATAAAGGATATTTCAGGCGGGACTTTTACAATTAGCAATGTCGGTCCACTAGGAGGAAGCTTTGGCGCTACACCGATAATACAGCATCCAGAGGTTGCATTAGTTTCCTTTCATAAAACAAAAAAAATGCCAGTTGTTACAGATGAGGATCAAATTGTCATCCGCTCTATCATGAATCTGTCGATGTCTTTTGATCATAGAGTGGCAGACGGGGCAACTGCAGTTCGATTCACAAACCGTTTTGCCGCACTAATTCAAGAGCCAAAAATGCTTTTGCTGGAGATGGTGTAAATGGTTGTCGGCGAACTTGCTCATGAACGAGATCTTATCATAATCGGAGGGGGGCCAGGCGGCTATCATGCGGCCATTCGGGCGGCCCAGCTTGGCCAATCTGTAACACTTATTGAAAGAGAAGAATTCGGCGGTGTATGTTTGAATAAAGGCTGTATTCCTACTAAGGTTTTTACAAAGGGAGCTAATAAGTTAGCATCTATTAGAAAAGCTGGCCAATTTGGAATAGAAAGTGATTCAATCCACTTTAATCTTCATACACTTCAAACACATAAAGAAAAAACCATTCACCAGCTGCGTAAAGGCATTGCAGCTTTATGTAAAGCGAATAAAGTGGAACTTCTAAGCGGATCTGCTTTCTTTCTTGCAGAAGACCGGATTGGAGTAGAGAATGGCGATCAATATGCAGTGTATCGATTTAAACACGCAATTATTGCAACAGGCAGTTCTCCCTTTATACCTGCAGGAATAGAAATTGATCATAAACGGATTGTAGATTCATGGTCAATGACAAAGATTGAAACGATTCCAGAAACACTTTTCGTGTATGGACATGATTATATTGCATTAGAGATGGCAATGGCTTTTAGCATTTTTGGCTCTCATGTTACCCTGATAATTGAGAAGAATGACTTTCCCTTTGACCAAGCAATCAATCGAGAGATAAAGCGAGTGTTCAAGAAGAACGGGATTAAAATAATCAGAAATGCTGCGATTTCTTCAGCGGTTGCTAACGAGAGTAGTGTATCTATCAATCTAGAAAAAGAAATACACACTTGCACTCATCTATTTGTTTCCACAGGACAAAAACCAAACATCGATAACTTAGGGATTAACCGGATTGGCATTGAAATGACAGCAAGCGGGTTTATTCAAGTAAATAAACAATGTCTCACTTCAATCCCATCTATATTTGCGATTGGAGATGTGACAGAGGGTCCTGCATTAGCTGTTAGAGCTATTCGGCAAGGAAAAGCAGCTGCAGAAGCCATAGCAGGTATCTCCTCTGAGGTAGATTTTAGCTTCTTGCCAACAGTCGCTCATACTTTGCCCCCGATTGCGAGTGTGGGACTAACGGAACAGGAGGCGTGCGAGCAAGGATATCAGGTCAATGTTGGTCAATTTCCACTATCATCGAGCGGGATTGCTGCAATTAGTGGAGAAAGAGATGGATTCATTAAAGTAATAATAGACAAAGAGAGTCAGCTTTTTCTTGGTATGCATATGATGGGATATGGAGCTGTAGAGCTGATTACAAGCGGAGTTTTTTCCTTGGAAATGGCAGCTCGTGATGAAGACTGGCTGTTTCCAACATATCCGCATCCAAGTATAAATGAGGGGATGCTAGAAGCAGTTGAATCGATAAAAAAACAGGCTATTCATATTCCACCTGCAATAAGAAATGAAATATATAAAGTTTAATATAACGAAAATTTCACTTTAACACAGATAAGCATCATAGCTTTAACTTAAACTCTTGAGAACGTTTACACACTTCATATATTATTAATTTAGTTCAGAATATTATTAATTTTAAAAATAGGAGGAATGGAAATGCAAGAAAAAACAGTGGCTAAACAACAAAAGGTAGAGGAATTCTTTCCTGTAAAAGAGGTGGATTATTTAGAAATATACTCTGGGAATGCTAGACAGTCTTGTCATTTTTATTGCTCAGCTTTTGGATTTAAGCCTGTCGCTTACTCAGGTCTTGAAACAGGGAATAGAGAGACAGTCTCATATGTCCTTCAACAAAGGAAAATACGTTTAGTAATTACGGGTTCGTTAAATGAAAGCAGTAGAATAGCTTCGTTTGTGAAGAAGCATGGTGATGGGGTAAAGGATATTGCGCTAACAGTTGATAATGTAGAAAAAGCTTATCAAGAAGCGGTTTCAAGAGGGGCAATTGAAATCTTGCCGCCATTTGAATTAAAAGATGAGAATGGAACAATTAAGAAGGCAGTCATCGGTACATATGGTGACACGATTCATACATTAGTTGAGAGAAATGACTATCAAGGTGTTTTTATGCCTGGCTATGAACCACTAGAAATGAATGTTCCATTCGAAGATGCAGGTTTTATCGGCATTGACCATGTTGTTGGCAATGTGGAAAGAATGGAAGAATGGGTCAATTATTATGCGAATGTAATGGGCTTTAAAGAAATGAAACACTTCACAGACAAAGATATTACCACTGAATATTCTGCACTTATGTCAAAGGTTATGCATAATGGCGGCAGAATAAAGTTCCCGATTAATGAACCAGCCGAAGGGAAGCGGAAATCTCAAATCGAGGAATACTTAGAATATTATAATGGCCCTGGAGTTCAGCATCTAGCGATTCTTACTGAAGATATTGTAAAAACAGTTAGTATCCTTCGAAAAAATGGCGTTGAATTTTTAAGCACTCCATCTACGTATTATGATGCTTTAGCAGAGCGTGTAGGAAAAATAGATGAGGAAATAGACAAAATTAAAGAGTTAAGCATTTTAGTAGACCGGGATGATGAAGGCTATTTGCTGCAAATCTTCACGAAGCCAATCGTTGACCGCCCAACATTATTTATTGAAATCATTCAGCGTAAAGGAGCAAGAGGCTTTGGCGAAGGGAATTTCAAAGCGTTGTTTGAGTCTATCGAGCGGGAACAAGAAAGAAGAGGAAATTTATAAATATAGTAGACTCCCTTTATTAAAAAGGGAGTTTTGCAAATAAAATGAGAGTTTCGCAAAAATAAAGCGTGCTTTCCAAATAAAATGGGAGTTTCGCAAAAATAAAGCGTTTCTTGCAAATAAAATGGAGGTTTTGCAAAAATAAAGGCGTAATTGCAAATAAACTAAAAAACTTGCAAAAAATAACGAAGTTTTTCAAATAAAATGGATTTTGTCTAAATAAATTGAGGTGTTTTACATGTCAAACATTCAAACGAGACGTGCAGTAGAAGGAATTGTCTCCTATCCTCTAGGAGATTCGGCTGAAGAAATAAAACAAAAATATCAGCTTCGAACAGTGAGAAAAATGTCTGACAATGAAAACGTGTATGGCTGCTCAAATCGTGTAAAGGAAGTTATCTCTCAAAACTTGAACCAGCTATCTCTCTATCCTGATGGAACTACGTCAAGGCTTATTGCAAAATTGTCGGCATTTTACCAGTTAGGAAAAGAACGATTTCTGATTGGAAATGGTTCAGAAGAGATAATTCGCCTGCTAACACGGGCATATATAAATCCCGGTGATGAAGCGATCATGGCTTCGATGACATTTCCTCGTTATGAGACGAATGTTGTTATTGAAGGTGGGGTAGCTATCACTGTCACAATGTTAAATGGTGCGCATGATTTATCCAATATGTACGAAGAAATTACAGAGAAAACAAAGATGATCTTTGTTTGTAACCCAAATAATCCAACAGGGACAATTGTTGGGAAAGAGGAACTTTTACAATTAATTAAAAATATTCCGCAGCATATTCTGATTATATTGGATGAAGCTTACTATGAATATGTATGCTCAAATAATTACCTTGAATCTGTTCCACTACTGTATAATCACCCAAACCTAGTTATCCTGCGAACTTTCTCAAAAGTTTATGGGTTAGCCAGTCTTCGTATCGGCTACGGGATCATGGATCCGGCAATAGTGAAGGAGCTGCACAAGGTGAAGGAGGTTTTTAATGTAAATCAGCTGGCTCAAGTGGCTGCTGAAACCGCTCTTGATGATCAGGAATTCATCAAAGGCTGTGCGGTGAAAAATGCATTGGAGAGAGCGTTTGTTTGTGAACAATTGGATGAGATGGGGTTTGGTTATTTTCCATCTGAAACGAATTTTGTTTATGTGTACGCACATCAGCCTGTTGCCGCCAAGCTAATAACTAACGGTATCATTGTCCGGCAAATAATGCTATCAGGATATGCTGATGCCTTTCGGATTACACTCGGTACACGTGAAGATAATGAATTTTTCCTAACAACACTTAATGAAATAGTTAGAGAGAAGGCGGTGTAAACATTGGAAATCACTCCGGGTAATCTGGAATGGAAAGATGCCTATAAATTACTGGTGGGGTCCATTTTACCCCGGCCGATTGCATTTGTGACGACAATTAATGAGATGGGGATCGTGAATGCAGCACCATTTAGTTTTTTTACCGCTATTTGTGCAGATCCGATGCTCATTTGTTTTTCGCCAATGAGAAGGGGAACGGACGGAAAGAAAAAGGATACACTTGCCAATATTGAGGAAACAAGGGAATTCGTAATAAACATTGTCAGCGAAGATTGGACAGAAAAGATGAATATTTGTGCGACTGAGTTTCCTGCTGAAATGGATGAACTAGATATTTCTGGTTTGTGGAAGGAAAGCAGTCAGATGGTAAAACCGCCTAGGGTAAAAGAATCAAAAATTCATCTGGAATGTTCTCTTTATCAAGTGCTTCATTTTGGTGAGCATCCAGGTGCAGGGAGTCTAGTCATAGGAAAGGTAGAGCATGTCCATGTTGCAGAAGAGCTTTATGAAAAGGGCAGAATTAATACTGATAAACTAAAGCCTGTCGGACGTATGGCTGGACAAATGTATACAAAGCCATTGGGTGATGTTTTTGAATTAGTCCGAAAAACAAACCTGAGGTGAGACGATGAAATTTGTAACCTTTCAAAAGAAGGATGGGGCGTTACGAGCTGGATGGATCGAAAATGATCACTTTGTAGTTGATATGCATGAAGCTTCAAACGGTGTATTACCGAAAGACATGCTTTCATTTCTTGAAAACCATTCTTTTTTCATGAAGTATCTCTCTGGTGAACAGAAGACTCTGTCTGCAAATAAAGGAGTTTATTTATTAAAAGAGGTTGAATTAAAAGCACCGCTGCCAAATCCGAAAAGTTTTAGGGACTTTTATGCTTTTGAAGAACACGTGAAAACAGCAAGAGAAAACCGTGGACTTGATATGATCCCTGAATGGTATGAAATTCCTGTGTTTTATTTTTCTAATCATTTAGCGTTTAAAGGACCTAACGAAAGTATCACTCGGCCGAAAAATTGTGAATGGCTTGATTATGAATTAGAAATTGCATGTGTAATCGGAAAAGAAGGCAAGGATATTAAAGCTGAACATGCGGATCAACATATTTTTGGGTATTGTATCCTAAATGATTGGAGTGCGAGAGATTTACAAAGGAAGGAAATGAAGGTTGGGCTTGGACCAGCAAAGGGCAAGGATTTTGCAACCTCGATTGGTCCATTTATAGTAACGAAGGATGAAATGGAAGAATATCGGGTCGAAAATGGCTATGATTTAAACATGAGGGCGAAAGTAAATGGTGTCTTATTATCAGAAGGGAATTTGAAAGAAATTTACTATTCGTTTGGGGAAATGATCGAGCAGGCTTCAAAAGGGGTTACTTTGTATCCAGGAGAAATGATTGGTTCCGGGACCGTAGGGAGCGGCTGTATTTTGGAGCTTGGAACAGATGTTCATCGCTGGTTAGTGCCGGGTGATGAAGTTGAATTAGAAATTACTGCTCTAGGAAAATTGATTAATACAATCATTAGTGAGTGAGGTGGGGAGATGTTTTATCGACAAATGGGGAGAATTCCGCATAAACGTCATACGGCGTTTAGAAAAGATGATGGCAGTCTATTCAGAGAACAGGTGATGGGAACAAAAGGCTTCTCGGGAACACAATCCATTCTTTACCATCACCATATGCCAACTGAGGTAGTAAAAACAACATTAATTGGAAAGTATTTACCGGAATATGAGGAGCAATGCCCACTAAAGCACAGACATTTGATGACGAATAATATTGAGAAAAATGGCGATGCGCTTAAAGCCAGACAGTATCTATTGGGCAATGAGGATTTACTGATAGGGACAGGAAATATAACAGGACCAATGAATAACTACTATCGAAATGGTGACGGCGATGAAATGATCTATATTCATTATGGAAACGGCAAAATAGAAACGATGTTTGGAACAATCACGTATCGTCCGGGGGATTATGTAATAATCCCGATTGGAACGATTTATCGTTTTATTCCAGATAATAGCGAAAAGACAAAAGCTTTATTTATTGAATCATTTAGTCAAATAACGACACCGAGAAGGTATCGGAATGAGTATGGTCAATTGCTTGAGCATAGCCCATTCTGTGAAAGAGATATTCGCGGTCCGGAAAAATTGGAAACATTTGATGAAAAAGGTGAGTTTGAAGTCATTACAAAAACAAGAGGATATCTTCATTCCCATATATTAAACCATCATCCTCTCGATGTGGTAGGGTGGGACGGGTATTTATATCCATGGGTATTTAATATTGAAGATTTTGAACCAATTACTGGAAGGGTCCACCAGCCGCCGCCGGTTCATCAAACATTTGAAGGGCATAATTTTGTTGTTTGTTCCTTTGTACCAAGATTGTTTGATTACCATCCAGAGGCGATACCTGCACCATATACACATAGTAATGTGAATAGTGATGAACTCCTTTACTATGTTGAAGGGAACTTTATGAGCAGGAAAGGGGTAAATATTGAATCCATCACGTTGCATCCAAGTGGAATCCCTCATGGTCCGCATCCTGGGACGACGGAAGCAAGCATCGGGAAGAAGGAAACGCTAGAGCTTGCGGTTATGATTGATACGTTCAGACCTTTGAAGGTCGTCAATCAGGCTAAAGCAATTGAGGATGAAAAGTATATGTTTACATGGGTTTAATTAACAAAAATGCCTGTGAGATAGCGTTTAGAACGTGTATCCCCAGGCATTCTCTTTTTATTCGTTATGCCACAATGTAGCAAGCGTGCCTTCACCGGAATGAGAGGCAATGGTGGAGCTTATTTCACCGATGAAAATATCAAGTTTAGGGAAAAGAGCTTTTATTTCATTTCCAAGCTCTTTCGCTTTTTCATGGACATTTCCGTGTAATATCTGCACTTGGGAAATTGAGTGTTTTTTATATGAATCACCAAGCAATTCCAGCATACGTTTAACTGCTTTCTTCTCTGATCGAACCTTTTCGAAAAGTTCAAATTCACCATGATTGTTAATTCTGATAATTGGCTTTATATTTAAAAGGCTACCTAATAAATAGGCGGTTCCTGACATTCTTCCGCCTTTGTAAAATTGATCAAGGCTTCCTAGTAAAAAATAGTTCTCTGATTTTGTAGCATCCTTTTGCAAAAAATTAGCGATTTCTTTACTAGACATACCCTTTTCAGCAAGATCCATCCCTTTATTTATTAAGGTCGTTATCGCATAAGACATTGACTTAGAATCGACTGCTTCTACTGGGAAATCTGCGAGTGCAGCTCCAGAAAGACAGCTATTAATAGTTCCACTTAATTTACTAGAAATATGAACGGCAACAGCAGAATCATAGTTTTCCTTTAATCGTTCAAACAGCTCAGCAAATCGTCCTGCAGACGGCTGAGAAGTCTTCGGGATTTCTTTTGCTGAAACAATTCTTTTATATAATTGATCTGTACTTAAATCGATTCCATCTTCAAAGGTTTCGTCTCCGAATGTTATGGATAATGGAATAACATACACATCAGGGTGTTTTTTCAAATCATCTGTAATATAGGCAGTACTGTCAGTAATCCAGGCAATCTTTTTTACAGTCATAAATTAGTTAGTCCTTTATAAATATTTACCCGCTTAAAGGTTAGCCAAGAAAAGAAATATTACTATTTTCTCATAGTTATAATTAAAAATATTATTAATTTACGGGCTTTTTTTATTATACACTATTGTAATCGGTTGCACGAGTTTTATTAAATGTTCAAAGATTGGTCACAAATGCCTACATAAAAATAAAAGCCCCTGCTTTGCAGAAGGCTTCTATACTTGATTATTTAGATAGCTGCTGGGACCATTCTTCGACATCCCAAACCTTTGTTACCCAGTCTTCATAAAAGTCAGGTTCGTGACAAACTAATACAACAGTTCCTTTATACGCTTTTAAGGCACGCTTTAATTCTTCCTTTGCGACGACATCAAGGTGGTTGGTTGGCTCATCAAATAAGAGCCAGTTGCTCTCGTTCATAAGGAGCTTACATAGTCTAACCTTCGCTTGTTCTCCACCACTTAATTGGTTTAATGGGCGAGAGATATGTTCATTTTTTAGACCGCATTTTGCCAGAGCCGCACGTACTTGATGCTGATCCATTGATGGGAACTCATTCCAGACATCATCAATTGGAGTGATATTTTCTGCTTTTACTTCTTGTTCAAAATAAGAAGGGAAAAGGAAGTCACCACGTTCAACTTTTCCGCTAATCGGATTGATTTTTCCGAGCATTGTTTTGAGTAGAGTCGATTTTCCGACCCCGTTGCAGCCAACAATAGCAATTTTTTCTCCACGCTCAATTGTTATCGACATTTTAGGTAGTAGCGCATGTGTATACCCAATTTCAAAATCCTGTCCTTCGAACACATAACGGCTGCTGCCGCGTGATTCCTTAAATTCAAAGGTTGGCTTCATGGCCGTTTCAGGACGGTCGATTCTTTCCATGCGATCAAGCTGCTTTTGACGGCTTTTTGCCCGGCCAGTCGTTGAGTAGCGCGCTTTATTTTTTGCGATAAAATCTTCTTGTTTTTTAATGAAATCCTGCTGTTTTTCATATGCATTGAGGTGCTGATTTTTATTAATCTCTGCTAATTCGAGGAACTTATCATAGCTTGCTGTGTAACGTGTCAGCTTCGAAAATTCTAAATGAAAGATTGTGTTAGAAACCTGATTCATGAATTCTGTATCATGAGAAATAAGCATAAATGCATATGGATATTCTTTTAAGTAGTTTGAAAGCCAGCGAATATGCTCGACATCTAAATAGTTTGTTGGTTCATCAAGCAATAGAACTTGTGGCTGTTCAAGGAGCAGCTTTGCAAGTAATACTTTTGTTCGCTGTCCACCACTTAATGCGGAAACGTCACGGTCCAGTCCGATTGCATCCAAACCAAGTCCGCGTGCAGCTTCCTCAATCTTTATATCAAGAGAATAAAAACCGCCTGCATCCAAGCGATCCTGAATTTTCCCCATTTCATCCAGCAATTCTTCAAGTTCTTCAGGAGTAGCATCCGCCATCTTTGATGTGACCTCATTAAGTGCTTTTTCTTGTTCAAAAAGCGGAAGAAAGGCATCTTTAAGCACATCTCGCATGGTTTTTCCTGGAGTGAGAACAGTATGCTGATCTAGGTAGCCATAATGAACACTTGGTGTCCATTCGACACGTCCGGAATCATGTATCAGCTGGCCTGTAATAATATTCATCAAAGTTGATTTTCCAACCCCATTTGCTCCAACAAGCCCTACATGATCTTCAGCTAAAAGACGGAAGGAAACATCTTTAAACAATGTCCGATCGCCAAAAGTATGGCTCAAATTTTCAACGTTTAATAAGCTCATTTTTTATATCCTCAACTTTCAAAAGTAATCCATTTTTACATTCTACAAGATTTTTATTCATTCGACTAGACTTTCAGCGGGAGGGAAGAGGAAAAAGTAATGGAAAAAGAGGCAGAAGATGAAATAGGAGGCAGCTTGGGTGCCACTAGTGATTTTGGTGAACTTAAATACCAAAATCAAAAAGATATAGTTGCAATAAAGAAATTAAGTGCCCACATTTTCCAAAAGAATGAAAAATAGAGTCTTAATAAGATTTTATGAACCTAATTATTCCAAAATATTGCAATATTGAGCTTTAAAAAGAAGTTATGAACCTATTATTTCCAGTAATAACCAAAATGGGGTAAGTAAATTTTAAAATATGCAAATAGGGCATCCATCATATAAGACGGATGCCTTGTTCTATGAGTCTATTATTTTACTTCTTGCGGAACTTTCAAGCCAAGTCCTTCTGCAATACGAGTACCGTATTCAGGATCAGCCTTGTAGAAGTGCTGGATTTGACGAAGCTTAATTTTCTCCAATTCAACAGGCTTCATTGCTGAAACTATATTTGCAACTAAGCGAGTACGTTCTTCTTCAGACATTAAGCGGTAAAGGTCTCCTGGTTGAGTATAATGATCGTTGTGATCATAGGCGACACTTTCAGCAATTCCGGTGATAGGGAATGCTGCTTGCTTATGTTCTGTTACTTCTGTAGGTCCGCTAAAGCTGTTTGGTTCATAGTAGACAGAACCGCCACCATTGTTATCGAACCGCATTTGTCCATCACGCTGATAATTCTTCACTTCATTTCTCGGACGGTTAATTGGCAATGCTTGATGGTTTGCACCAACACGGTAGCGATGAGCATCATGGTAAGCAAATAGGCGGCCTTGCAGCATTTTATCTGGTGAAACATCGATTCCAGGAACTAGAGTGCCAGGTGAGAATGTTGCTTGTTCCACTTCTGCAAAGTAGTTTTCTGGATTTTTATCTAAAACCATTTTTCCTACTTCAATTAATGGATAATCTTTATGTGACCAAATCTTTGTTACATCAAATGGATCAAAGCGGTAAGTATTTGCATCTTCTAGCGGCATGATTTGAACTTTCAAAGTCCAAGATGGATAATCACCATTTTCAATTGCGTTAAATAAATCCTCTGTATGGTAATCAGGATTTTCACCCGCAAGTTTTGCTGCTAGGTTTACATCCATGTTCTTCACACCTTGATCAGCAATAAAGTGATATTTCACCCATACGCCATCACCGTCTTTGTTTGTCCATTTAAATGTATGGCTTCCATATCCATTCATATGTCGTAATGTTGCTGGGATTCCACGGTCTCCCATTAAGTATGTTACTTGATGAAGGGATTCAGGTGATAATGACCAGAAGTCCCAAACAGCAGTAGGATTTTTCAAATGAGTCTTTGGATCTCTCTTCTGGGTATGAATGAAATCAGGGAATTTAATCGCATCGCGAATGAAGAAAATCGGTGTATTGTTTCCAACTAAGTCATAATTTCCTTCTTCCGTATAAAACTTTACAGCAAATCCACGTGGATCACGTACAGTATCCGCTGAGCCAAGTTCACCAGCAACAGTAGAGAAACGGATAAACATTGGTGTGCGTTTGCCCACCTCTGATAAAAAGTCAGCCTTTGTATATTTCGTTAGATCGTTTGTTACTTCAAAATATCCGTGTGCACCTGCGCCTTTTGCGTGAACAACACGCTCAGGTACACGTTCACGGTTGAAGTGAGCTAATTTCTCAAGTAAATGTACATCTTGAATTAATGTAGGGCCTCGAGAACCAGCAGTCATTGAGTTTTGGTTATCACCAACGGGTGCACCCCAGCTTGTAGTTAGATTGTTGTTATTAGTCATTTCATATTCACCTCATATAAATTAGTTAATTACCTCTTGCATACAATGATAACACTTCTCAACAAAAAATCAATATTTATTTATAATTAATACAAATAAAAAATAAATATAATAAAATAATAGATAGAATGAAATGCTTTGACATAGGACAATGATGTTTTCTAAAAATATGTATTGTATGGATGGGGATGTCCTATTTGCAACAACAGTATAATTATATGAAGAAGTTTGGAAATAAGAACAAGTGAGAAGATTTTAATCACGAAACTTATTGAATTGCTTGACTTTTAGGATTATTTAAATAAAATAGAAGTTGGAATAGCAAAAAATGAATAGCAACACATCACTTTCTTATCCAGAGAGACTGAGGGACAGGCCCTAAGAAGTCTCGGCAGCAGGTTCTTAAATGAACACTGTGCCAATTCCTGCAGATGCATTACGTGTCTGGAAGATGAGAATGAGATGGTTTCGTAAGTACGAGCCTTCTTTTTTTCTTTTGGATGAGAAAAAGGAGGTTTTTTTCGTTTAAATACCTACTCATTACTTTTAAAAAAATAGAGCAAACTAGGAAATGCAGCTAAAAAATTTTACCGTCTATTCTGTCCATGAGGTATGTACAAAGTTAAAAATTATGTTAAAGTATAATCTAAGAATCCTTTACATAACAAGGTTGCAGATGTCCTTTCTAGAAAAACAACTGTATACTGTAAGGTGACAATTAGTGTGAAAATATCTAACTGGGGGATTTAATAATGACAAGTAAAACATTAGATGCATTTTTAAATGAGAATCTAGAAGATTTAAGAGGCAAAGGGTTATACAATGTGATCGACCCTCTTGAAAGCCCGAATGGACCAGTCATTAAAATAAATGGAAAAGAATTAATTAACCTTTCTTCCAATAACTATTTAGGTCTGGCAACAGATGAACGATTGAAAAAAGCAGCGACTGATGCACTTAACAAATATGGGGTTGGTGCTGGAGCTGTCCGGACAATTAATGGAACATTGGATATTCATCTTAAACTTGAAGAAAAATTAGCTGAGTTTAAACATACAGAGGCTGCAATTGCGTATCAATCAGGGTTCAATTGTAATATGGCAGCGATTTCAGCTGTAATGGATAAAAATGATGCGATCCTTTCAGACGAATTAAATCATGCTTCAATTATTGATGGCTGCCGTTTATCAAAAGCAAAAATTATTCGGGTTAACCATTCTGACATGGAAGATTTAAGAGCGAAAGCGAAGGAAGCGAAAGAATCAGGTCTTTATAATAAAATCATGGTTATCACGGATGGGGTTTTCTCAATGGACGGGGATATCGCAAAACTTCCTGAAATTGTTGAAATTGCTGAGGAATTTGATCTAATAACGTACGTAGATGATGCACACGGATCAGGTGTTCTAGGTGATGGAGCAGGAACAGTTAAGCATTTCGGATTATCCGATAAAATTGATTTTCAAATCGGAACACTTTCTAAAGCAATTGGCGTTGTGGGCGGTTATGTGGCTGGGAAGCGCGAACTTATTGATTGGCTAAAAGTTCGCAGCAGACCTTTCCTTTTCTCTACTTCATTAACACCTGCTGATGTTGTTGCGAGCACGAAGGCGATCGAAATATTAATGGAAAGCACTGAATTAAATGAGAAGCTATGGGATAACGCAAACTATTTAAAAGCAGGATTAAAGAAATTAGGGTTTGATATCGGGAATAGTGAAACACCAATTACACCATGTATTATCGGTGATGAAGTAAAAACACAGGAGTTCAGTAAAAAGCTGAATGAAGAAGGCGTTTATGCGAAGTCAATCGTGTTCCCAACCGTACCAAGAGGAACAGGCAGAGTAAGAAATATGCCTTCTGCTGCACATACAAAGGAAATGCTTGATCAAGCAATTGCGATTTATGAAAAGGTTGGAAAGGAAATGGGCATTATCTAAAAGATGAACATTTCTTAGATAGAGAACACTTTCGAAAAGGGAAGAGATGGAGGCAATCAATGAAAAAGATCTTTATTACAGGTGCATTAGGGCAAATTGGGTCTGAATTAACTGTTAAGCTCAGAGATATTTATGGTACAGATAATGTGATTGCAACAGATATTCGAAAAAATGAAACAGAAGCTGCACAGTCGGGTCCTTTTGAAGTGGTAGACGTAACTGACTCAAAAACGATGATTGAGGTAGCGAAGAAATATAAAGTTGATACAGTTATTCATATGGCAGCACTGCTATCTGCGACTGCAGAGGCAAATCCTGTATTCGCTTGGAATTTAAACATGGGTGGACTTATGAATGCACTAGAAACTGCAAGGGAATTAAGCTGTCAGTTTTTCACACCTAGCTCAATCGGAGCGTTCGGCCCTTCTACGCCAAAGGATCATACACCTCAGGATACCATTCAGCGTCCGACAACAATGTACGGGGTAAATAAAGTAGCTGGTGAGCTGCTAGCTGATTATTACTATCATAAGTTTGGTGTTGATACGAGAGGATTAAGATTTCCTGGCTTGATTTCCTATGTAACTCCTCCTGGAGGTGGAACTACGGACTATGCAGTTGAAATTTATTATGAGGCCATTAAAAATAGACGATATACATCTTATATTGATAAAGGAACATATATGGATATGATGTATATGCCTGATGCATTAAATGCAATTGTCGAATTAATGGAGGCTGATGCATCCAAATTATTACACAGAAATTCATTTAATGTGACGGCAATGAGCTTTGATCCAGAAGAAATTGCAGCTGAAATCCGCAAGCATATCCCAAGCTTTGAAATGAATTATAACGTCGATCCTGTTCGTCAAAAAATTGCCGATAGCTGGCCAAATTCAATCGATGCTAGTGCAGCAAAGGAAGAGTGGGGCTTTAAAGCGGAATTTGATTTAGCAAAAATGACAGCAGATATGTTAGAGAAACTGAGCAAGTAAACATGGAAAGGACAGCTATGATTAGCTGTCCTTTTTAAATCTATTCCAAGATGAATGTGTGAGGAGATGCTGATAAAGTCAAAGTATTTGCCGTAAGTTATTTTTTGTAATGAAGTTGAACGACATATTGGCATTCAGCTTCTCCTTTTCTCCTTTGACAGATATAAGGAATGATAAATTTTTAGAGTATAGTTAGTTATTTGTTCATCATATTCTGGATATTCGTAATTTAGTTTATATTCTTTCATCTTTTTTGGCGATACCAAGAATTAATTCCATCATTTCGTATTCGCTTCTCAATTTTAATCCCTCCCAAAATTATCTCTAATACATTATAACATGGAGGATTTTCTAAAAATGTTGGCTGTAGTCCAATTACTTGAAATGAATAATGGTAAAATAGAGAAGTATGAAAGACTGGTAAAGAAACAAACCTTTTTCACAATTAATTGGGTATTTTTAAGGAGGAAGTGCAAAACTATGGATTTCGAAACAGTTATGCGAGAGCTTGAAGCCCTTGGTAAGGAACGAACTAAAAAAATGTACATATCCAATGGTGCGCATGATCCGCTTTTTGGAGTGGCAACTGGTGCCATGAAACCAATTGCAAAGAAAATAAAAATAAATCAATCTTTAGCTGAAGAACTTTACGCCACAGGTAACTACGATGCCATGTACTTTGCAGGGATTATTGCAGATCCAAAAGCAATGAATGAATCGGATTTTGACCGTTGGATGGATGGAGCGTATTTTTATATGCTGTCCGATTATGTGGTGGCAGTAACTTTATCAGAGTCAGATATTGCCCAAGACGTTTCAGATAAGTGGATTGCAAGCGGTAATGAGCTGAGAATGTCAGGGGGCTGGAGTTGCTATTGCTGGCTTTTAGGGAATCGTAAGGACAATGAGTTTTCTGAAAGTAAGATTTTCAATCTGCTTGATTTTGTGAAAGATACGATTCACGATTCGCCAGAGCGAACGAAATCCGCTATGAATAATTTTCTATACACTGTGGGGATTTCATATTTGCCTCTTCATGAAAAGGCAGTCGAGACCGCAAAGGAAGTAGGCATAGTAGAAGTCAAACGGGGAATGAAAAAAAGCAGTTTCCTAAACGCTTACGAAAGTATTCAAAAAGAAATTGATAGAGGGAAGCTGGGTTTCAAACGTAAATATGTAAGGTGTTAAAATAACATTCATAGGGGTGTTGATCCAAAAAGGATCAATACTCTTTTTGTTGAAGTTACAAAACGTTCAAGGGGAAGAGTGTAAGTACAGTTAAAAATAAGACTTGAAAATGAACAACAATGTCTAGTATTATAAAATAGACATTGTTGTTCATTTTAATGAGAAGGAGGTAGTAATATTTGTGCCAAAAGTAACTGAAGCTTATCGGAGAAAAAAACAATTAGAAATAGCTCACGCTGCGAAAAAAGTATTTGAAACTAAAGGTTACACAGATACCTCAATGAATGACATCATGCTTGAAGCAAATATAGCAAGAGGAACTCTATATTCTTATTTCGATAGTATTGAGCAAGTTTTTTTGGAAGTTTTAGCAATAGTAGATAATCATTCTTTTACTTTTATAGAAGAAGTCTGCAATATGAAATTTGTTGATCAGTTGAATACCTTGATTTACAAGGAAGTAGTAGATCTGTTGCGTCAACCATCACTTGTTCAAGCAAGGGCAGAATATTTCTTTTCATTAGAAGATACTACTTTTTTTGAGCAAAGACATAAGAGAGTTATTGAGGGAATCACAAATTTTCTTCAACAAGGAGTTGAGTCAGGAGAATTTGCACCTCAAAAAGATGTTAGATCTATTGCACATTTTATGCTTTCATTTGTAGATGGTCTCATGCTAAATACTTCACAGCTTGGCGAGACTTCTAATTTTGTGTATGATCAGTTAGAAGTTTTTCATAGTTCACTCTATTATTTACTTGGGGTGGAAAATTAAAAACTAGGAATGGCAGTTGAACTTATTTAATAAGGGAGAGTAATGTATTGTTTAACTCTAATAGAATCAGTTTAAGAAAAATGGTAAGTGAGGATGCAGAAATGTATCATTCTTGGAGAAATGATATGGATGTCATGGTATCAACAAATCCCTCACTAGATCTTTATACATTACAAGATACAAAAGAATTTGTGGAAAATGTTATATTAAGCTCCAGTTCTTCAAAAAGTTATATAATATTTGAAAAGGAATTAAATAAGTCCATTGGTATTACATCATTAATTAATATTGATTATAAAAATAGAAATGGTGAATGTATTATTGATATTGGTGAAAAGGATTTCTGGGGAAAGGGATACGCAAAAGAAACATTAAAATTATTGCTCGATTATGCCTTTCAGGAAATGAATTTACATCGAGTATCACTAAGAGTGTTTTCGTTTAATGAAAAAGCGATAAATTTATATACGAAAATTGGCTTTAAACATGAAGGGGTTAGCAGACAGTCCTTGTTTAGAAATGGTCATTGGCATGACATTTTTCATATGGGGATTCTTCAATCCGAATATATTAAGCAGTAGATAATTTATAATTTGCAAGTTTTTTATATTTACCGGATAATAGCTTTCATTAAAATTAACATATTTTGGTAATTGGATTAAATATTCAGCTCTAAAGGAGTTGTTAAATTTGGATAGAAATAAGTTTTCAGCGATTGCGCACCGTAATCATGCTTTCAGTAACCCAATTAGTGAGACAAAGATGATGAAAATGCTTGAAATGATTTCATTGGATTCACTGGATACGGTTATTGATATTGGTTCTGGTAAAAGTGAACTAATCATTCGTCTAATCGAAAAATATAATGTATCCGCAACTGGAATAGAATTGTATGAAGGTGCCATTAAGGAAGCGAAAAGGAATGCAAACGGCAGAATTCCTGATGACCGTTTAGAATTTATCGTGGATGATGCGAGGACTGCAATCGATAAATGTATAAAAGAAGGTTATGAACTAGGTATGTGCATTGGTTCAACACATGCATTAGGTGGATTGGAATCAACATTACAGACACTGAATCGGGTAGTTAAGAAAAATGGATATATTCTAATCGGTGAAGGTTATTGGAAACAGTCTCCTAGTAAGGAGTATTTAGCTGCTCTTGGAGGAGTGGATGAGTCGGAACTAAAAACCCATGCAGAGAATGTAATGGTTGGTGAGGATTTGGGTTTAGTTCCTCTATGGTCATATGTTTCAAACGATGATGAGTGGGATGAATACGAATGGCTTTATTCTTCATCAATTGAAAATTATTGTCAGGAAAATCCTGATGATCCAGATCGAGATGCGATGCTAAACCGAATTCGGACATGGAGAACAACTTACTTGAAGTGGGGGAGAGATACTTTAGGATTTGGATTGTATTTGTTTAGAAAATCAATTTAAAAGAAAATGTAATATAATAACTAGTAAACAAAAATTCCCATGAATTTAACGGTGACAGTATCATAAGTACATAAGGTTTTTAGAGGGTGTCCATTAGTATCGGACACTCTATTTTTATGTTTAGTCCAATAAGAAATTGGCCCGAAAAAAGCAGCAAGAAATTGAATATTAGATCAGGATTTGTCAACCAAACTTACTAGAATTATAAAAATTGGATTGGGCTACTTAACATTGGACGTCAAGTAATTACTTTATCCGGAGGGGAAGCCCAAAGAGTAAGGTTATCCGCACTTCTAGATTCAGCCTTAACAGGTGTCCTTTACATCATGGTTGAGCCGACTGTTGGATTGCACCCAAAGGATACATTAGGTCTAGTAAATGTATTAAAGGGGTTAAGAGATTTAGGGAATACTGTTTTACTAATAGAGCATGATGTATATTTCAATCAGAAGATCATTGGAGGTGAAAAATAAAACTATTCCTTTGGGTATTAAGTCTAAGCACTAGATGTTTGTCTTAGCATATATTATTTAGAACTTTGTAATTAAGAGGAAAGACCTCTTCACAATTTATTTTTGAAAGGCAATCAAAAGTCGCCCAAACCGATTTAAGGGAAGTTTATATACTAAATAAGTTTTTAGATAACAAGGACATTTGGTATATATTATCAAACTAAGGCAAAATCCAGAATCAGTTTAGTTTATGAATAATCAGAAAGGCGGTAATAGATTATGTCAGAAGAAAGAATAAAAAGGATAACGAGTCCACCTCCAATGCAACAAATGATAGTGCAAAGTGAAGAACATGAGGAGAATGAAGAAAATACATCCGTATCAATACTACAAGTGGATTCAACAGATTTTCGAATCTCAACTTTAAATGGACGGCCCGAAAATGAGCCTACTGTAGCGGTCAATCCAAATAATCCCTCGTCAATCATTGCTGCTTCTCACGCCTATACACTTGCAAATGGATTTCCTCAATTCGGGGTATATCGATCCACTAATGGAGGTGCTTCATTCACAACTTCGTTTCTCCCAGTTCCAGTAGGATTTAGAAATACAAGCGACCCAATCATAGATGCCGATTTAAACAATAGGTGGTTATTAGCTGGTATCGCTGTTCAACCTGTTTCAGATACAGTAGATAGGGCATCCATCATTGTTTATCGGTCAGTTGACGATGGAGCAACTTTTTCTAATGCCATTAATGTTTCTGGAATAGACAATAATTTCTTTGATGATAAGGAATATCTTGCATTCGACAAGACGCTAACAAGTCCGTTTCAAGGGAATGCCTATATTAGCTATACTAGGTTTACTAATGATGCTGCAGCCACCTCTCAAATTTTACTTCAAAGGTCTGAAGATGGTGGTTCGACATGGATGGCGCCAGTCGCCATCTCAGCGGCAATTGGAGGAGCTCCCTTTGTCCAAGGATCAAATGTTCAAGTAGGTCCGAATGGAGAAGTATATGTTGCTTGGATTGAGGGAGATTTCACTAACGCCACGTTTCGAATTCGCCGGTCAGATGATGAAGGGGTAAATTTCGGTCCCACTGTTAATGTCAGTCCTATTGTTCGAGTTCCTTTTACACTAACTGCGGAGGTACCTGAATGGGCATTCCGTGTCCCTACCTTTGCTTTTCTTGGGGTAGATACATCCGAATGTTTTGGTTCTGCGAACTTTGCAAGAGTGTATGCTGTATGGCAGGCTTACGGCACATCCAATGCTCATATTCTTTTGTCTTTCTCCGATGATGGTGGAGCAAACTGGTCTCCCCCCACTCGTGTTGACAATAGTCCAGAGGATACCCAAAATTTTTTCCCGTTTGTATCCGTTTCTCCATGCAGCGGCACGGTAACTGTTATTTACTATACAAACCGTGAATCTACTACTCTTCTAGATGTTTTTTTAGCAGTTTCTATTGATGGAGGAGTCAATTTTACAAATACACGGATAACCGACGTTTCTTTTAACCCTAATGCTGATCCAACCTTTGGTAATCCTAGTACATTTATTGGTGATTATATCTACTCGGCCTTTATTCCTCCAGCTTTGCCAGAACCGGAAAAGTTAATCTCAGTATGGACTGACACTCGGAGTAACAACAGTCAAGATATCTTTGGAAACATTAGCGATCTAGAACGCATACCAACTATCGTTTGTTCAGGTAACATCACTCAAAATAATGACCCGGGTGTATGCGGAGCCATTGTCAACTATCCAAATCCAACTGTAAGTACTAGCTGTCCTGGAGTGACTTTTAGCTGCAGCCCGCCTTCTGGTTCTCTGTTCCCAGTGGGTACCACCATCGTCAATTGTACGGCTTCCGACATTTGTGGAGGATCGGCGGAATGTTCCTTTATGGTCACAGTCAACGATGTCGAACCACCGACTATTATCTGTTCAGGTAACATCACTCAGGATAATGACCCTGGTGTTTGTGGGGCAGTAGTGAACTTTCCACCGCCAAACATAAATGATAACTGTCCTGGAGCAACATTTGTTTGTACACCAGCATCAGGTTCCCTTTTTCCTATTGGAACTACTTTAGTGACATGTTTAGCTACTGATACCTCTGGAAATACAGCAGAATGTTCGTTTACAGTAACAGTAAACGATGTCGAAGTGCCGGTGATTGATTGCCCTGAAGATATTACATTATTTAATGATCCAGGTACAAACGGAGCTATTGTCAATTTTCCAGATCCAATAGTAAGCGACAATTGTCCTAACGTTACTGCTTTATGTACACCAGCATCTGGATCTTTCTTTCCTCCCGGTAATACCACTGTCACTTGTATCGCTACAGATGCTGCAGGAAATACCAGTACTTGTTCGTTCAACGTGAGAGTAATTGTAGATCCTTGTCGGTTTTTTAGCGGCAGATGCAGTCGAAGGAGATAACGATTAAACCACACATGGGATCAAAAAGAAATGAATACTTTATACACATCTAGTTAACATAAAATTAATTTCGGAAATTCTCAAATCAAAAACCCCCTTGAGCTGTAGAGTGACCCAGTAAAATGAGACAAGGAAAAAACACCCCCTGAGTCGTATTTATTACTTATACGATTTTGAAGGTGTTTTTCTTATGGGGACAAGAGTTCATTACCCAGAGGAAATTAAGTGGAAAGTGATCGAGTTAAAACAAAAAGGATTTACCAACCACGCTATTATGGACCAATTGGGCATTAAAAATGTTTATCAAATTAAAACTTGGATGAAATGGCATAGAGAAGGACGGATTCACAGATTTTCTCAGCCTGTTGGCAAACAATACACATACGGTAAGGGACCATATGGATTAAGTAAAGTAGAGGAATTAAGAAGAAAGAACAAACAATTATAGACACAGTTGGAAATTCTAAAAAAGTACCAAGAGTTAGAAAGGAGATAGAGCCGGAGATAATCTTAAAGATTGTTGAAGATCTTTGTTCTATGTATTCTATCATCAGTATATTAGCCATTTTGAAAGTACCAAAAGCGACTTATTATCGCTAGAAGAAAAAGTATCGCCAAGTTTTAGAGGAGCTAATTGTCGCTCGTTGTGAAGAAAAATATTTTCGTTATGGACACCGTTAAATAAAAGCTTTACTTAAGCGAAAATACCAGTTAGTTGTAAATCGGAAAACTGTCCAAAGAATCATGCAGAAATACAAAGTGTAGTGTCAAATTAAAGTGAAACGACCAAAATACTTAAACGGGGAAAGTAATATGGTAGTAGAAAATCTTTTAAATTGTCAGTTCAGTGCAATAAAACCCAATGAAAAATGGGTAATAGATATTACATATTTACTTTATGGGACAACAATGTTGTATTTATCAACAATTATAGACTTGTATAACAATGAAATTGTGGATACGCATTCAGGCAAAATTAAACTACCTATCCCCTATTGAATTTAAAGGACAGGCAGCATAGGTGTTTTTTCTAAGTCTTAAAACTATGGATCAGTCCATAATAAACAGATTTTTGTTATTTCATCTGTCTACTTTATAGGGAGCATATCACTACACCACACCGCTTTTTCTATAAATATATTACTATATAATATACGAGATAGTGTAGATTAAAAAGCTTGCTATCTTCGTCTACATCTACCACTAAAAAACCGACAAGGATCAACAACCACTGTCACATCGAAAGTACAAGTGCTGGTATTTCCAGCAGCATCTGTTGCGGTACAAGTGACCGATGTCGTACCGGGAAGAAAGAAAGAACCAGATGCTGGCGAACAAACAGTAGTGACAGCTGAGCAGTTATCGCTCACGGTTGGAGGTGGATAATCTACAATAGCTCCATTTGAACCTGGATCATTGAAAACGGTGATGTCAGGAGGACATTCGATGGTTGGTGGTATAGTATCAGGGATAAGGGTAATTTCAACGACTCCGTTCCCTTGTCCGCCACCGGCAGTATTGATCTGGTTGCTGCCTGCATTAAAAGAACCGCCACCGCCACCGCCACCATCACCAGCATTTGCAATTTGTTGACCACCACCACCACCGCTAAAACCGCCGCCACCACCGCCACCATCGAAAGCGCCACCACCGCCACCGCCAAAACCACCAGTACCTCCGCCACCACTACCCGTACCGCCAATTCCTCCAGC
This sequence comes from Cytobacillus solani, assembly GCF_001420595.1. Classification (GTDB taxonomy): domain Bacteria; phylum Bacillota; class Bacilli; order Bacillales; family Cytobacillaceae; genus Cytobacillus; species Cytobacillus solani. The sequence goes on from NZ_LJIX01000006.1 coordinate 2,211,413, forward strand.
GTCGATCGCGGTTCCACCGCCACCGCCACCTCCAACACTACCACCATCTGTAAAGACGCCTGCGCCACCACCGCCGCTATCAACGGCGCTACCACCATTGCCGTTTGTTCCGCCGCTACCACCAGGATTCCCAGCAGTTCCATTTGTAGTAATCGAAGCATCTATTCCAGGATTACCATTAGTAATTTCACCCTGGCCACCGCCACCGCCGCCACCAGCAGCAATTAGAAGGGATGCAAGGCTTAAATCAGAGAAGTCATTTCCACGCCAAATAAAAGAACCGCCGCCGCCGCCGCCAGCACTTGTAGTGCTATTCATTCCTGCTCCTCCGACCAATATGGATAGGGTTTCTCCAGGGGTCACCGAAAAATCACCTTGAATCGAAGCACCGATTCCACCAGCACCACCATTAGTTCCAAAATCAGGGATATTCCCACCATTGCCACCTGCTGCACCCACAGCACGGATGGTTATAGAGCATACATCTGGTGGGATAGAAAATGTTTGAAGATCTCCCGTAAAGAAAAAGGTTACCATTCATTGTTCTCCTTCCATATATTTTTCCTGAATATACTGGTTTAACAGGTCCTTACTTACAATCCAAATCACGTGACTTGGTTTTTAGAGATTAGTTGGACAACATAATGACGTTGAAAAGCTTGACCACTAAATGAATTATTAAACAATTAAAAATCCTTCCTTGGTTGTATCTATACCTTCACCATACTATATGTAAAATTATCCTTAAGGAGTTTGTACAAGTGGGAACAGGAGAAATTGGACATTAACCTAAAAGAAAAGGCAACAAAAAAACAACTTTTCTTATTCAGCAAAACTAGCTAATAGTTTGTCAATATTTTTCTCTAAAAGCTTAAAATATCTCATACTATACTAAATTTAGGAATATTAAATAACCTTCCAAGGTTCTATGATTGGAAAGTTTTGGGCTGTTTAGTTTTATTTTTAAACTAGGCTAGACCTATGAAAGCCGATTTGCCTTTTAAAAGTTTATATTAAAAAAATTTCTCAGATGCCATATTTGAAGGCTATTTTTAAAACAGCAAGAAAGTCAATTAACGAGCCTATTTATGAAAGGTTTTATGCATTTCATATTTAGCCTTTTTTCCCATTCAACATTTGATTGCGAATTCATTAACCTAATTAAAATTAAGATTTTCTTAATACTTTTCTTTATATTTTCTAAAGTTTTGCCTTCTACACTTAGGCTAAATGAGCCAGAATGGTTTATCGATGGTCCAGCAGGTATTGTTTCTACAGCTGACGATATGGCGAAATGGTTAATCTCACAACAAAATGGCGGGATGTATAAGAATAAGCAAATACTAAGTTCTAATGGTATTCAAATAATGCAAACTTCTGCAAGTTCAGAGATATCATATGGAATGGGTTGGAATATCGGAGAAACAGAGGATGGGAAAAAACAAGTTCAGCATAGCGGAATTTTATGGACATACAAAGCTGAAGAAGTTTTATTGCCGGAAGATGGATATGGTGTCGTCATGCTATTTAATAGTGGGTTGAATACATTTGTTGACTATTCTTCTTTTATAAGTGGGATTACAAAGATATTAGCCAATCATCCACCGGAAGAGTCTTTTTTTGGCAGCAAACTTCTAGAAATAGGAATGATCGTTCTAATTGTGTTGACTATCATTTTAGAAATTAGAAACTTACTTCGTATAACAGACTGGGAGAAAAAATACAAAAAACGTCCAAAATGGCTCTCATTTTTCTATCTCATTATTAGGCTGATCCCGCTCTTTCTGCTTATCTTTATTCCACAAATCATGACATTTATTGGGGGTGGGAGAGTTCTTAATCAGAAAGGAATCTTTATGACAATGCCGAGTATTATTATTTGGCTTGGAATAGCTTCTATAATGAGTCTAATAATTGTTATATCACGGATGATCCGAATCTTTCAGTTTAAAATATAGATCAAATGATACTATTGCTATGGGCTTAAGGACTGCAACGAATGCAGTCCTTTTACATTTTAATATAAAAATGTTTTTCAAGAAACTTTATTTTTTCTTTCTCAGAAAGCTCCCATTTTTCCTTTTGCCCATTTTACGTTTGGGTAACGGTTAAGCCAGATAAGGTTATTCGGCCATCTGCAGTCGCGATTGTAACGATATCACCATGTGTGAAAGTAGAGTCTGGAGACGTTTGATTATATAGACATCCTTCTGTAAAATCTTCAATATTTTTAACAGCGGTTGTAAATTGATAGAGTGTCTGCCATTGATTTTCATCAAAACGTTGTAAATCAAATGAACCTTGCTCAGTTTGAATGACTCGATAAGTCCCGCTTACATCCGTCTGTTCCACTCCTGTTAAGGGAATTGGCTGTCGAACAGAGTCCCCGAAGCCAACATCTACAAGGTAGGGACGGTCTAAGTGAACAATAATAGCAGCATGTGTATCTGCTTTTGCCCACCCTTCAGGCTTTTTCACGGTGCAAGCTATGAGGTGAGAATGATAGCCTAGATTTGTTAAGAGCAGTTGGAATAGCCCGTTAAGTTCATAGCAAAATCCTCCTCGCCCATTTCCCATAACTTTTTCATGAAAGCGATCGATGATTAATTTAATTTCCACTTTACGTGTGACATCTAAATTTTCAAATGGGATATTTTCCATATGATTTTTCTGGAGTTTTGCCAGATATTCTAATGTTAACTGCTCTTCCTTTTTTACCGAAATGCGTTTTAAGTATGCCTGAACATCCATAAAAACACCTTCACTTTCTCGCAGATTAACGGGCTGTAAAATCCCAACTCAGAAATTGAGAGAACAGAAAATTCCAAGTGGGGGATCAACATCCCGTAAATGCCCGACGACTGACAGGATGTCCTAGTCAGGCGAAAGCCACAGGACGTGGCGTACCTGAGCGTGATTAGTTCAACTAACAATCAGTGGGGGATGAAGCCCCCCACTAATTGAAGTTTCACTTTATCAAATAAATGAGTTTTTCCTGTCTTTCGGATACTCTCCCAATAATAGATGCACAATGAAGCCCGGCATGATGTAATTGTTGAACATATTGATCTGCCTCTTCTTTACTCATGGCAACAAGCAATCCTCCTGATGTAATCGCATCGCAAAGAATATATTGTTCATCAGGTGCCACGGTGCCATAATCAACGTCATCCACAAGCCAGTTATAGTTTGCTTTTGTGCCTCCAGGAATGACCCCTTTCACAGCAAGTTCATATGTACCATCAAGAATAGGGATACGATTATAATCAATTTCAAGGCTTACATTACTTCCTCGAGCCATTTCGCTTCCATGACCTAGTAGACCAAATCCAGTCACATCGGTTACCGCATGGGGTGTAAAGAAAGTCAAAATTTCAGCAGCGATTTTATTAAGAGAAGCCATAGTTTCGGTTACTTCTCTTTCTTGTTCTAAGGTCACAACTCCACGTTTAATCCCGGTTGTCATGATTCCAACACCAATCGGCTTTGTTAGGACCAGTACATCATCTGGCTTGGCACCAACATTTTTCCATACATGGTTTGGATGAACAATACCTGTTACAGAAAGACCAAATTTAGGCTCTTGATCATCAATGGAATGTCCTCCTACCGTAATTGCGCCGGCTTCTTTCACCTTATCAGCTGCACCTCTAAGTATCTCTGCTAATATATCAGGTCCCAGTTTTTTAACAGGATAACCAACAATATTTAGGACTGTTTTGGGCTGACCTCCCATAGCATAGACATCACTAAGCGCATTTGCAGCGGCAATTTGGCCAAACATATATGGATCATCGACGATCGGAGTAAAGTAATCGATTGTTTGTATTAATGCAATTGAATCTGTTAATTGATACACACCAGCATCATCGCTTGTTTCATGGCCAACAAGCAATTCTGGAACTGGATCTTGTTTCGGCAGCAGTCGCAAAACTTGCGACAAGTCCTCAGGACCAATTTTGCAGCCTCAGCCAGCTTTTGTTGACAAAGATGTCAAACGAATTTTTTCTTGCTCACTCACTGATACCACCTCCAACCATCAGTATACCTCTATTACTGAGTAAAATCACTTGATAGTATTTCAACATTTGTGGAAAAACTGCATTTATACTACAATAGAAGTGAAAAAATATGAATGTTTCGAGAATTTATACTTGGAGGTCAATGATATGAAAACCTACGAAGTTAAAGTCGAATTTTGTATGCAGTGAAACTATGCACCGAAGGCCGCGAGTTTCGCGGAAGAGTTATTTACACATTTTCGAACAAATATCAAGAAATTGGAATTAGTTCCTAGCTCTGGCGGGGTTTTCGAAGTGACTGTCAACGGAGAGAAAATTTACTCTAAAGATGAAACAGGCTTATTTCCGAAAGCACAAGAAGTAATTGGAAAAATGGAAGCATAGCCTTTTAACAAACCTTCTCTATATAAAGGGAAGGTTTGTTTTATATAAAAATATTATGTAAACTAAAATGTTAATTAGACTTCCTTTAGCCCTAAGGCAAAAATGGTATATAATAAATCTGCAAGAGAAGGAGGGGGCAAGTTGAAGAAGTTACTAAGAAATATACCTCCTGTTCATGAGCTCCAAAAGGATTCGCGTTTTGTTCTATTGTTGGAGAAGAGCGGGATTGATTCAATACATATGACAAATGAAATGAAAAAAGTACTTGAAAACGTTCGTGCTGAAATTATCAATGGAAAATGGCAAGGATCTGATCCAGGCAGTCAGCAATTTGTAGATTTACTTTTTCAGCGTTTAGAGGAACATGTAGGTAAGCAATATAGCTACACGATTAAACGAGTGATTAATGCAACGGGGACAATTCTGCATACAAACCTAGGACGTGCCAGACTGAGTGAACGTGCTGTAAAACATGTGCTTGAAACAGCCTTACATTATTCCAATTTAGAGTATAAGCTTGAAGAAGGTGAGCGTGGCTCAAGGCATAGTCATATTGAAGGACTGTTGAAAGAGCTAACAGGTGCAGAGGCTGCTATGGTTGTAAATAATAATGCGGCAGCGGTCTTCCTCATACTTAAGGCATTAGCAAATAACCGTCAAGTGATTGTATCAAGAGGCCAGCTTGTCGAAATCGGCGGTTCTTTTCGGATCTCTTCTATAATGGAAGAAAGTGGTGCAGAACTCGTTGAAGTAGGTACAACAAATAAAACACATCTTGCAGATTATGAGCGAGCGATTACTGAACATACGGCGATGGTTTTAAAAGTTCATACAAGCAATTTTAAAGTGATTGGTTTTACAAAAACAGTAGAAACGGAAGATTTGGCATCGCTTGCGGAAGAACGGAATATTCTTTTTTACGAGGATTTAGGGAGTGGTGCGCTTTTTAATTTTGAAGAGAAAGGAATTGGCGATGAACCGGTAGTTAAGGAAGTGCTGCAAAAGGGTGCGGATCTTGTTTCATTTAGCGGGGATAAGCTGCTTGGTGGTCCGCAGGCAGGAATTATTGCGGGTAAGAAGGAACTAATAAATCAGTTAAAGAAGCATCAGCTTGCAAGGGTTTTACGAGTGGACAAAATGACACTTGCTGCATTGGAAGGCACTTTAATAGATTATTTAAAAGGGGATGCAGGGATGAAAAATATTCCTGTGATTAGAGATTTATTAACTTCAAAGGAAGAACTGGAAAGAAGAACGCAAGCCTTTATCAGCAAGCTTTTAAGCAGCACTGATCTGTACGATGCAACATTAAAGGAAAGCATTGGACAAGTAGGCGGAGGCACGATGCCAGATGTTGAGCTCTATACTTATGTTGCAGTTATTAAACATAAGAAAATGAGCGCGGACCAGCTCGCAAGGAAGCTAAGAATGGGTTTCTCACCTGGAGTGATTGTTAGAATCCATAAAGAAGAAGTTCTAATAGATTTAAGGGCTGTAACGAAGGAAGAAGAAGTCCATCTCCTTTATTCACTAACTTTAATATAGACAAGGATAACAGCTGAAGCGATAAGCGACAGCTGTTTATTAATAACTTTACATATCGTGATTGCTGTTATGCTTTTGTCTCGAATGATTGCGGTTTTTCACTTTCTTTGATCCGCTAAGTGGTTCTGGCTGACCGGGATTATCCCCTTTTGGGGCATTTTTTCGCATATCCTTGCCATCGTTCTTATTCATTTCTTCATCCCTCCTAATCAATAGGATGGAATCTAAATGAGAAATTATGCGGAATATTTTTTAATTGGACTGCACAATTTAATTGTACAAAATGAAGAAGGAGTGAATAGAACATGCCATATCAAAAAAACAAACAGCAAGCATTCCAAGCAGCCCAGCAGGGAGTAGAGGATGCAGAAGAATTGTATCATGAAATTGTTAGAGATACTGCAAGCTACGGCCACCAATTAAAGCATTTAAAACAGGAAGTGAATGAGGCTTATGAGCAAATTGAAAATGCGCTGGAAGTGGCTTCAGAAACACAACGTGCACAGTTGGAGAAATTTCAGCAGGACTTAAGCACGATGGTACAGGAAGTTAATGAGTTTCAATAATGATTTGCAAATAAAACAGAAGAATTGCAAAAAATGTTTGATTGTTTGCAAAAAAATAACGGAAACATGCATATAAAATTTAACTTTTGCAAATAACAGAGGAATTTGCAAAAATACTTTTGTTGTTCGCAAAAATAGGTTCGAAACTTGCAAAAAAACATAAAAGCTGCAAAATTATACTTTATAAAAAATAAGTGTTAAACTGCCCGGCATGTAATTGTCGGGTTTTTTCAATTAACCTACCTAAAAAATAGGGAAGCAGAAATCTACCCACCTCCCAATCCCGATTATTGATTTTTTTTCCTTTTCTTGTTGTTTTGCTTTTGTGCTTCTGTCAGTGGCTCATTGGCGAATTCCTCATTAAAACCAGCACCCATTCCTTGCCCTTTTGCAGCATTCATGCCTAGAATAATGTGATTTGCTTTTCTCTTTTTTGCCATTTTAATCACCTCCATGTATAAGTTTGTCTTTTATTGGAGGAATTATGTGTTGTTTCCAGTATAGAAAATAGTCTTAAATAATATTTTTCTACAATAATTTTTATCCAAAAGCAAATGAAAATCATTATCAGTAAATCCACTAAAATTCACCTTTTTAATAAAAAAAGTTGAAAACTTCTTTTTAACATAAGTAATACTTATTGAAACCAATAACTTTCTTGTTATTTACATATAAAGAAGGTTGTATTAAGATAAGAATTGTGAGAAAAGTTAGGATAGATGAAAATTCCAACTTTTCGACAACTTCCTATATTTAATTAATTGTAAAATTGTAAAAGGGGGATACACCCATGGCAAAAAATGATGTATTTAATGCCCGTAAGTCTTTTGAATTAGACGGGAAGCGTTATAACTATTACCATTTAAGCGCTCTTGAAGAGGCTGGAGTAGGAAATGTTTCAAAATTACCATATTCTATTAAAGTATTACTAGAATCTGTATTACGCCAATATGACGGACGTGTGATTACGAAAGAACATGTTGAAAACCTGGCAAAATGGGGAACAAGTGAAGTGAAGGAAGTGGATGTGCCATTCAAGCCTTCACGTGTTATCCTACAGGACTTTACTGGTGTTCCTGCAGTAGTTGACTTAGCATCTTTACGTAAAGCAATGGCAGATATGGGTGGAGATCCAGACAAAATCAACCCGCTAAAGCCAGTTGACCTTGTTATCGACCACTCTGTGCAAGTAGATAAATTTGGTACAGCAGAAGCATTGGATTTAAATATGGAGCTTGAATTTGAACGTAACGCTGAACGTTACCAATTCTTAAGCTGGGCACAAAAAGCATTCGATAATTATCGTGCTGTTCCGCCTGCAACAGGAATCGTTCACCAAGTTAACTTGGAGTATTTAGCAAATGTCGTTCATGCACTTGAAAACGAAGATGGCGAATTTGAAGCATTCCCAGATACACTAGTTGGGACAGATTCTCATACAACAATGATCAATGGGATTGGTGTACTTGGATGGGGTGTAGGTGGAATCGAAGCAGAAGCAGGTATGCTTGGACAGCCTTCATATTTCCCAGTTCCTGAGGTTGTAGGGGTTAAACTTACTGGAGAGCTTCCAGATGGTACAACAGCTACTGACCTTGCGTTAAAAGTAACACAAGTGCTTCGTGCTCATGGTGTTGTTGGTAAATTTGTTGAGTTCTACGGTCCTGGTGTGCCAGCGCTGCCACTTGCTGATCGTGCAACTATTGCAAACATGGCTCCAGAATATGGTGCTACATGTGGGTTCTTCCCGGTTGATGCGGAAGCACTTGAATATATGCGCTTAACTGGACGTTCGGAAGAACAAATTAAAGTGGTTGAAACATACAGCAAAGAAAACGGATTATTCTTCGATCCGTCATTAGAGCCTGTATATACAAATGTTGTTGAAATCAATCTGGCTGAAATTGAAGCAAATCTATCTGGACCAAAGCGCCCTCAAGATTTAATTCCACTTTCAGCAATGAAGAAAGAATTCAATCAAGCGATTACAGCTCCTCAAGGAAACCAAGGATTTGGTTTAGATGAGAAGGAAATTAATAAAGAAGTAACAGTAAAATTCAACAATGGTGAAACAACACAAATGAAAACAGGTGCCGTTGCAATCGCTGCGATTACAAGCTGTACGAACACTTCTAATCCATATGTATTAGTTGGGGCAGGCTTAGTTGCGAAAAAAGCTGTTGAACTTGGCATGGAAGTGCCAAAGTTTGTAAAAACATCCTTAGCACCTGGATCAAAGGTAGTAACTGGATACTTGCGTGATTCTGGATTACTTCCATACCTTGATCAATTAGGATTTAACCTTGTTGGATATGGCTGTACGACATGTATCGGTAACTCTGGTCCATTAAAAGAGGAGATTGAAAAGGCGGTTGCAGAAAGCGATCTTCTAGTTACATCCGTTCTTTCAGGTAACCGTAACTTTGAAGGACGTATTCACCCGCTTGTTAAAGCGAACTACTTGGCATCACCGCCTCTTGTGGTTGCTTATGCACTTGCAGGAACAGTTGATATCGATCTTCAAATTGAAGCAATCGGTAAAGACAAAGATGGTAAAGATGTGTTCTTTAAGGATATTTGGCCAACATCTGCTGAAATCAATGAAGTAGTGAAACGGACAGTTACACCTGATTTATTCCGTTCAGAATACGAAAATGTATTTGGCGATAATGCCCTTTGGAACAAAATCCAAACAAGCAATGAACCGCTATATACATTTGATGAAACATCAACTTATATCCAGAACCCACCGTTCTTTGAAGGCTTAAAGCCTGATCCAGACGAAGTAAAACCTTTAAATGGTTTGCGTGTTGTTGGTAAATTCGGTGATTCTGTAACAACTGACCATATTTCTCCTGCTGGTGCAATTGGTAAAGATACACCTGCTGGAAAATATTTACGTGAAAATGGTGTTGAGGTTCGTGACTTTAACTCTTATGGATCTCGTCGTGGAAACCATGAAGTGATGATGCGCGGAACTTTCGCAAACATTCGTATTCGTAATCAAATTGCACCAGGTACAGAAGGTGGCTTCACAACTTACTGGCCAACTGGGGAAGTAACTTCAATCTATGATGCTTGTATGAAGTACAAAGAAGATGGTACGGGTCTTGTTGTTCTTGCTGGTAAGGATTATGGAATGGGATCTTCACGTGACTGGGCTGCAAAAGGTACAAACCTATTAGGCATCAAGACTGTAATTGCTGAAAGCTATGAGCGTATTCACCGTTCAAACCTTGTATTAATGGGTGTTCTTCCACTTCAATTCAAGGATGGTGAAAGTGCTGAAACTTTAGGCTTAACAGGTAAAGAAACAATTGATGTTCAAGTCGATGAAAATGTGAGACCTCGTGATCTCGTACAAGTAACGGCAACTGATGAAGATGGAAACAAGAAATCATTTGAAGTGCTTGTTCGTTTCGATTCAGAAGTTGAAATTGATTACTACCGTCATGGAGGAATCCTGCAAATGGTTCTTCGTGAGAAGCTAGCTAACTAAATTGTAATGAAGGCATGTGATTTCAGAAATGAAATTGCATGCTTTTTTATTTGAAGAATTGTCACATTTACCTTGTTAAATACATAGGAAAACATCTTATTTTTTTTTTGTGTCTGGGTTACAATAACTTTATAAGGTTAAAAAAGGTGTGGAATAGCATGATAAAAAAAGTAATTGCTATCGTTTTTTTATGCGGCTTAATGACTGTCGCAATTGTCCAGGCAATGGAAAAGAATACAATGCAAGAGCAAGAAGTTAAATCGATTCAGACAAATAATCTCCCTGGTCTAGAGGTTGGGTTAAAAGCACCAGACTTTGAATTAAAGAATTTAGCAGGTGAAACAGTCAGTCTTTCTGAATTCAAAGGGCAAAAGATCATGTTGAATTTTTGGGCAACATGGTGTCCCCCTTGTAAAAAAGAAATACCGGATATGCAAAAATTCTATGAACTAGCGAAAGATGATGTAGTCATTCTTGCAGTAAATATTGATACAGAAGCTGATGTTGCAGGTTTTGCAAAGAAAATGGATGCTCATTTTCCTATCCTACTAGATGAGAAAGACAAAGTAAGTTCGATGTACAAAATACTGACAATTCCAACTACGTATTTTATCGATGAGGAAGGAATCATTCGACATAAGCATTTAAGTGCAATGACAATGGAGATGATGAAAGAATATTCAGATTTATAAGCTTTTTATGCATCAGCATTCGCTGATGTTTTTTATATTTTTCATAAAACAAATAAATTTTCAAAAAGTTGTAATAATTACAACGCTTTTTGTGAATAATAACTGTTAATATAGGATTAAAGGAAGGTGAAATAACTAATGAGAAAACCTAGAAAACGTTCATTCGCCGATCTTGTTTTAGAAAATAAACGACAAATTTTAAAAGATCAAGCTGCTATGGAAAGAATTGAAGCACGATTAGAACAAAAGCGATTAACGAAAGCTGAATAACATTATTTACAAGCAATAACTCCCTCCTCAAATGACCATACTTTAAATGAGGAGGGATATTTTTATGGGAAATCCTAAAAGAGATGCAAGGAAATTTAATCCAAACCATATTGGTACACAACCAAGAGGCTATGGTGGAAATAATGGAAAGAAAATGCAAAGTAATACTGGCGGAGTGCCTCAAGTAATTCAAACCAAAGGTGAATAACGATACAAATCCTATTGCCACCGTTTTAATTTACGGTGGTTTTTCTATGGAAGAAGAAAGTAAACCTTTTTCGAATAGTTGTGCTTTTCTTATAAAATCAACCACTTTTTTCCGTTGATAATTTTACTCTTAATTCACAAACTAAATTCGTATTACTACAACAATTTTAGGAGGACTAGGAGCATGGAGTTTAATAATAAACCAAAACCAGATGATCGCAGTGACAATGTCGAAAAATTACAAACGATGGTTCAAAATACAATTGAAAATATAAATGAAGCTGAGGAAACATTAGAATTTTCAAATGCTGAGGATCGAGCTAGAGTAGAGGCAAAAAACGAGCGCAGAAAGGAAAGCATTGATGCTATGCGTTCTGAAATACAAGATGAGTCCCAGGCACGTCAAAATGGGTATAGACAATCATAATATTTTATGGCCTGTTCGAGGATGAACAGGTCTTTTCTTATTAGAGATAAAGTGAAATATGATATGATAGAATTGGAAATTGAAAAGAAGAAGTGAGAGACGTGGAAAAGAAAAGACAGCAGCAATCAATCATCGAAAAATGGCAGCGATGGGAACAGGAATTAAATCAAAATAAGTACATAAAGAATGAAGCGGAATTACTATCTGTGATCAAATCATTAGATGAAAATGTAGATCATCAGCTGGCTTCTGAATTATTAACAATCGCATCACTATCGAGAATAAATCAATTAAAGCAGGATTCATTAAGCTCGGCTTGGCTTAAGAAGGCATATCAATTAAATGCTAATAATGAAAGAGCAGCAGAATTGTTGGGACAATTCGAATGGAAAAAGAAGGAAGAAGCCCTTAGTGCACTCGTATTTCCGCCATTGAGAGAAACAGATAACAGGCAAGCGAAGAAAAAAACATCAGAGCAATTTTTGAATATTTGCCAACAATTTCTTGATCATGCAGATGCAGAAAGAGATCAATTACAAAGAGGGAAGGAAAATGCCCAAAAAAGAAAGGATCTCGGCTTGCAGCAAACACATGAGAAAATGATTCTTCTATTGGAGGAGATCATTGAAGAGACAGCCTTGCTCTTGAAGGCATCAGAAGAATATGACCAATCGATAGCGGGTGTATTCTATACTTCGACCTATTATAGTGATATGAAGAAGCACTTAGATCGGATTGAAGGTTTAAAAAAAGAGTGGGCTGAGGTATTTGTTGACGAAAAAGAGGAGACAGAATCAGAAACGAATCCTCTTGAAGAGTTAGAGGGAATGATTGGACTTGACCATGTAAAAAAGAGAGTAAATGATTACTATCGCTTCCTTACCTATCAAAAAGAACGAAAGATACTTGGATTTCAAGTAAAGGATGAAATGAGCTTAAACATGGTCTTAACTGGGAATCCAGGGACGGGGAAAACGACCATTGCTCGTTTATTGGCTAAAATTTTTCACGAGCTCGGAGTTCTGCCGCGCGAAGAAGTGGTTGAAGCAGACCGCTCACAGCTTGTTGGGTCATTTGTTGGTCAAACAGAAGAAAATGTACGCACAATGGTGGAAAAAGCACGCGGTGGAGTCCTGTTTATTGATGAAGCATACAGTCTCAAAAGAGATGGGCAATCCGGAAACGATTTTGGACAAACAGCAATTGATACGCTCGTTTCATTGATGACTGGACCAGAATATGGCGGGAAATTTGCAGTAATATTGGCTGGTTATCCAGATGAGATGAGACAGTTTTTAGATGCCAATCCTGGTTTAAGAAGCCGCTTTCCACAATCAAACCATATCCAGCTTCCGGACTATTCGAACGTCGAACTCATCGGGATTGCTGAGAAACTTGCAATAGAGAATGATTATGTAATGACAGATGATGCAAAGCTGGAGCTTGAAAAAAGAATTGAAAAGGAACGGGTGGATGATACGTTTGGCAATGCACGGACAGTTCAGGATTTAGTCTTAGCTGCAATTTTTAAAAAGGGTTCACAATCTTCAATGGACAAGCATATTTTGACGTATACGCTGCTTGAAAAAGAGGATTTTGAAGAAATTGAGTCCGAAAAGGAAATGAACCCAAGGGAACAATTAGATCAACTAATTGGACTTGAATTAATAAAAAATGAAGTAAAGATCCTGATCTCTTTTGTGAAAATGCAGAAAATTAGGCGAGAAAAAGGATTGCCAGTCGTTCCGATCCAGCTTCATTCAGTGTTTACAGGCAACCCTGGAACAGGTAAGACAACAGTTGCAAAAATTTTTGCGGAGCTCTTGAAGGAATGCGGAGTGCTGAAAAGAGGCCATTTAGTCGTTACTAGCAGAGCGGATTTTGTTGCTGGCTATGTCGGACAAACAGCTATAAAAACAAAAAAGATGATTCGAGAAGCACTTGGCGGTGTTCTTTTTATTGATGAGGCGTATTCGTTGCTGTCTGCTTCGCAAGGGGATTTTGGTAAGGAAGTAGTTAATACGCTAGTTGATGAAATGACGAAGCATAATGAAAATTTAGTTGTCATTTTGGCTGGATATCCTAAGGAAATGGATGAATTACTTAAAAGTAATCCAGGGTTAAAATCGAGATTTAAGAAGTTTTTCCAATTTAATGATTATTCTAATGAAGAATTGCTTCAAATTATCATTAACTATGCATCACATTATCAATATCATTTAACTTCAGATGCACTGACTTATCTAAAAGATGTATTAGGTAAAATAACAATAAATGGGAATGGTAGGTTCGCAACGAATGTAACGGATGAAGCCATTCAGACACAGGCGCTAAGATTAATGACAGAAGACAAGGTAAATAATCGATTGGAAAAAGTGGATCACCTAGAAAAAGCAGATTTTGAAACTGCAATTTTTAGAATGAGAAAAGGGGAATAAGAATGTTTGTTTCAACGAGGGAAATTGAAGTCAGATATGCGGAGACTGATCAAATGGGTGTTGTTTATCATGCTAATTATCTAATCTGGATGGAGTTAGGACGCACTCAGCTTATTAAGGATTTAGGCTTTAATTATGCCGAATTAGAGAAGGATGGAATTCTATCACCTGTAATGGATATCCAAGCATCCTATAAAAAACCGCTCCTTTATGGGCAAAAGGCGATTGTGAAAACATGGATTGATGAGTATGATGGCTTACGCGTCAATTATGGGTATGAAATTTTTAATGAAGATGGAGATTTAGCTGTTACTGGTCTTACTAAACATGTATGTGTGAAAAAGGATTCCTTCCGACCGCTTTCGATTAGAAAAAAATATCCTGAATGGCATGAAGCGTATGAAAAAGCAAAGAAACAACCAGTAGAAGCAAATTAATGTTGTGGAGCGTAAGTACTTTGGAAGTTATCGCTCCTTATCTCTCTTTTTTATATGATTGGTGGTGCAGGCTTTGGCATTTGGTTTAAAAAAGAAAGACATAAGAGATTGGAAAACTAAGATTGATCAAGGAGAATTAGCCTTTATAACACATTATTGGCTGGATGACCGCTTTCCTGGATATAAAACAGTGACTAAAGTTGGCTGCAGCGATATGAACCGCCTTATTGAATGGGGCATGAAGCATCAATTACGGCCCGAATGGATACATAAGCGGAAAGATGGCTATTCCCATTTTGATTTAATTGGGGAACATCAAGCGAAGATATTAGAAGCAGAAGGGCTTGAAGATCATATTTGGGAAGGAAAAAAGAGTTAGCAGAACATGTCTGTAACTCTTTTTTTGTTATTTTTCGTATTTAAATTCAGGCTCTTTAGCTTTTTCATTAAATTCAACAAAGAGATTATGGTTATCGAAATACCACAGATCTTTTTGCTCAATATAATAGGTAATGCCATCTTTTGTTGTTGATGTGCCAGCATCAAGTGGCTCTTCATTTGAAATGCCTAACGAAAAACCTTGCTGTACAGTGCTGTGACCGCCATATCGGGCAAAAAAACGAACGTAAGCGCCTGCATTCAGCTCCATTTCCTCTTTATACCAGTTAGCAGCTTGGTCATTAATTATTATTTTCAATTGAAACATCCTCCTTTAAGCAACTTTAGTTTATTTTCTGTCCTTGAATGAAAAATAAATCATTGCATTCTAATATACCCTTATTCAATAAACGGAATCAGCCCGCTCAGGATCATCAGGCAATTAAATACAATATGCCAGATCACCGCGGGAAAAAGACTTCCTGAACGAATCGTTATGCCCGCATAGAAGAAACCGCCAATTGCAAAACCAAAGCAAGTTAGAATGGAGTAGCCCAGTATTAAATGTGATAGACCAAAGGCTATTCCCGAAAAAAGCAAGGCGGCTTTTTCACCAGCAAGATTGACCATGCTAGTAAGTATGATTCCTCTCCATAATATCTCTTCCAATAGTCCATTTATTATTGAAAAAAATAGTAAGAAAAGGAGGAGATGAAGGCTCATACTAGGATTAGTTTTTAATATAAAGGGAGTGAAAATAGCAATATTTATACTTATTGCAATGAGCAAGAATCCCTTAATAGAAATGGAGTGAAAACCATCCCAAATAAAGGGAAAAGTAATTTTTGCTTGCCAATCAGGCCTTGACCAGTACAGAACTGATTTTTCACCAAACTTCCTTGCAACATAAAACATGATTACAATAGGGAATAAAAGTAAACACCGACTAAGAACCATTAAGATGTTTACATGGTAGGGGAGACTGTCAATGAAGCGGTCCCCAAAAAGATAAAATAAGTAGCCGATGCTATAGGCTGCTAACCCCCATAAAAACACACGTTTTTGTTTTGCAAAAATTGCTAAGTAAAGAATACATGCAAGTAAGAGGGTAAAAGCGATAGTGAACTGTTTAAATTGAACAATGACAATAATGATAACAAATAATAAAAGCTGTAAATAGGGTAGAATCTTTTTATGCTTTACTGAAATCACCATTGTGTTCACTCCTTCAAAAGCCATCAAGTCATTCTACCACTTTTAACCTCATTTTTCTTATTTTAGCACTTACTAATAGTAGAATAAATGAATAAAAGAAAGAGCAATTTTGCTTGCTCCTTCTCTACATATATTTTTTCTTATATAGATGTTTTAAAATGCTTAATCAATTTTCTTAATTCAAAGCTTAGCTTATGTAGATTCTCGGAGATAGACTTTAACTCATGAACAGATTGCTGCTGTTCTTTCGTCATATTTGTTACTTCCTGAACTCCTGCAGAAGTATGCTCAGAGATAGCAATAACACTATCAACCGAGGTAGAAATCGATTGACTGCTATATGAAAGGGTGGCACTTACTCCTGCAATTTCATCAATATCTTTTGTTAGGTGTTCGATAAATTGAATCATATTATCATAACTGTTCGCTGTATTCTTCACCATTTCTGCACCTTGGACTGCTGATTCCTTTCCAAGATCAATATTTTTAAAGGCTTCAGAAGAATCCCTTTGTATTTCTGTAATTAACGCTGAGATTTTTCCTACAGAATCACTGCTTTGCTCAGCAAGCTTTTTGACTTCCTGTGCCACTACTGCAAACCCTTTGCCTTGTTCACCTGCTCTTGCTGCTTCAATCGCTGCATTAAGGGACAGTAAATTTGTTTGCTCTGCAATATCCTAAATGAATGTCGTAATGTCATTAATCGTTTGAAGCTTTTGGTCCAGTTCTTTCATAATCGTGGTGGAATCGACCGATTGGGCAACGATTCGGTTCATTTTAATTCTCATATTCTCCATCGCTGCCGGCAAATCCCTCACCCTTTTTAAAAGTTCGTGTCGCAGCTGATAATGCACTGATTCGTGAATATTCCCTTATCACTAATTGGTTCTCTTTTACCTCAAACAAGGATATAGACTTATCATTTAGATCTTTCTGTAAAACTGTTACACATTCCGTGAGAGTATCACGTAAAAGCTTGTCTACAAAATTCTCATTCCTATTTACATAATAATTGAATGAATCGAGCAATCTGTTTGCATTATCATTATGCCTTACATGAATCATTATTTTTGTTTCATAATTTTTATTAATTTCCACTAATTGTTTACTTTTATTTTGTAAATCCTTTATTACCGCTTTTTGCATTATGAAAAATTTCCTTAGTTCAGAATATTCACTGGCAGTAGGATTTTTCTTGAAACTTGGATCAAAGAAAAAATTGGTCAGCATTTACACTTTGAAATTCATAGACCATTTTATAAGTATCAACCTAGTAATAGTGTAAACCCATTGCTCTATATTGCTCCGCCTAGCCCTTGATGAAAAGAGTGTGAAGAATGAAGAGAAAAATTATAGTAACTGTAATTGTTATATTGCTTGTGGTTACAACCTATTTAATCATAAAAACCACTGTTCTCTCGAAAGTATCCAAATTTGAAAAAAGCAATGTTGAACTCATTGAAACTGGAAAAAAAGAAAAAGAGGCGGCAATGCAGGATGGAAAGGAACCGGAGAAGGAACTTGAAGAATATTTAAAAGAAAAATATTCTAAACCAGAATCTGCTGTTGAATATCTATTTTCAATAGCTTTACAAAATGATGTGAATAGTTACCCTGGAGCATTTTCTCAAGAGCAAATTCAAGATGATTTGTTCAACAGAAAAGAAAAGGACAAAGAAAAGTTAGTACAGGATATTTTATCTCGTCTCACAAGAGACGGCAAGTTGACTACAGTTAAAGTACTTAAAGGGATGATGGTGTTTGAGAAAGACAGCATCAGAGTGATTTGTGATCTATTCTATGAAGATAGGCAGTCACCTGTAAGGGTCAATATAAAAGTTAAAAAAGAAAAAATGGAACATTTGCCTCATGGAGACACTGATTTTCATGATATCTCAGAATACTACTATATTGACTCATCGGTTTGGGAAATCATAAATAAGATTGAGAATAGTAGGTGATAACATATGATTGCTGATGAACTAATTGGAAATGGAATTCGACTCTTTTAATTATTGTTTGTCCCGCTATTTGGGTTAATATTTTTAATATCGTTATTCTTCTTCTTGTTTGCTTTTAAAAATCCATACAAACGTAGAAAAGCTTATTTATTCTCAATTGGTGGTTCAGTAGGAATGTTGCTTGCTCTATATTTACCGGTGATTATTATTTATTTTATAGGGTCTAAGAATCTTCCAGAAAACACAGATGCAACTATACGAGATGTAGTAGACATTACATTGCCTTGGGGAGAAGTAGTTTACGAAATCGTAAAAGTACTATTTGAACCAATGATTTACGTCGGTTTCTTCATAGGAGCAGGGGTCTGGTTATTAGCAGCTAAAAATCCCGCCAGAAAACGGATTGGCATGGGGATGGTTTTTGAAGCTCCTTTGGTTTGGACATTCTTGCAAATTTCACCTGATATATACTACTTTTTTGTACCTAAATAAATATTGAACATAATACTACCAGCTACCTTACTATTAGGTAGCTTTTTAAATTTTTATGTAAGTCTCTATTTTTACTAATTAAAAATCTTGTGTTGATATGAAGCCGATGAAAAGAGGCTCATAAAGAAATAACTTCTGATGTAGAAAAGGGATTCGTTTCAAGGATATTTGAAACAAATCCTTTTCGCATTTGCATTAATTTTTTCCATCAGATAATTCTATTGCTTCCATATATAATACTTCAATAAATTTTTTGATGTTAACTCTTAGCGGCATCATGTTACCGTTAGACTTACCTTCAATCTCAAGCATCTTCTTCCGTATAACGGAATAATCAAAGAATGTTGAAGCATATAATTCAAATTTAGGGTTTGTGTAATCAGTCAATCCTAATGAAGCGACATGCTCTAAGGCACGGTGAATGATTCTCCTGACCCGTTGCTCACAGGCCTTCATTTCCCGCTTTAGAGAACTTTCATCATTTTCTATCTCCAAAAGATTTTCTGCAACCTTTTCAAACAATGTTTTTAATGGTGGAAATGGAGTACCATCTTTATGCTTTTCTAATGAATACAAATACTTAATAATGGCTAACAAATCCCGATATCCACAATCCCCAACGATTCCTAAATCCAATAATATAGATTTTCCAGAAGAAACAACCAGCATAGCTGGATCCTCCTGTTCTTTGTGGACCATACCCTCTGTTTGAAAGCCTGCCAATGATTTTAGTGAATCTTGGATATTAATAATCGATTTCTCCCTTAAATAATGTTCCGTGACTTTTTTAATTACAGTAACCACTTCACATTTATTAATTGGCTTTGTTATGTAATATTCAATTCCAAGTGAATATGCCTCTGCAACCATTTCTTTCGCATCTACCTGAGAAATCATAATCGTTTTCCCTTTAAATAGAGGACCAAGTTCACGAATCGTTTCGATGCCGTCTCGCTCAGGCATTAATAAATCGATAAGCAAAATATCAATTTCTTTGACAGAAAGAAGTTCACTGCTTATCTCAATTCCATCTTCTGCTTCACCTTTGACAGTCCCCAACTCTTCTTCTTCAATAATTTCAGATAGCATGGCACGAATAGAATATGAGTCGTCTGCAATAAAAAATTTCATTTTGTCACCCGCTCTGATTAATATTCATTATTGGCAGTTGAATAATGAAAGTTGTATTACTAAGTAATTTATCTGTACTTAATCGTATCTCTCCACCTAGATTCTCGATAACTTCCTTAACATGAGACAGCCCAATTCCATTGGATGATTTTCCGCTAGAATCATATTTTGTTGTATATCCTGGCTCAAAAATTAAATCCCTGCATTTTAACGGTATACCGGGACCGTTGTCACTGACTTGAATTTTGATATTGTCATTTACCCTCTCTATCAAAATTAAGATGGATCCTGTATCTTTAATAGCTTCAACAGAATTAGTTACGAGATTGTTAATAACAGAGAGCACCATAAAGGTGTGATATTTACCGTGTCCTCCTTGAATATCTACTAAAATCTCAATCGATTTTCCAAGCTTTTGAGCATACTTTTTATTACACTCAACAACTACCTCGATAATTTCTTCTAATCTCATTAAATCAGTCAAATTTTCTTTTACTTTAAGTTTAGATAAGCCAGCATAAATCCTTTGATGATCTTTCTTGATTTCATGAACCTCACCCGCAATTCTCAATGCCGTTTTCGCATGCGATTGACAGCCTCCTTTTTTTAGTCCCCGATATAGAAAATAGCAGGATTGTGTAATATTCTCTGCATTTTTCATCGATTTCTTTACTTGCACCATTTCAACAAAAAGATTCGAGACTAGCAACAGCATCTCTTCGTTCCTTTTTCTTTGTATTCCTTCTGCTATCTTCGCTTCCCGTAAGATAAAAAGATTAATAAAACCTAAAACAAAAAAGCTGCGAATAAACGCAATCACACTGATCGTAGCAAAGGTTGAAAATGTAAATGGCGCATTTGAAAAGATAACTCTGAAGGATATTTCAATAATACTTGCGATAATTTCATTTACGATTCCAAATAAACCTATAAGAAGCGGTTGAGTGTAATATTTTCTTACATTGAACAGTTGAAAAAACAACCCGTACCCAACATAGTAAAAAAACACCGGAAAAATGTGAGTGAATGATTCCCCCCATATATCTCCTGTTCCATGAAATGTTAACAGCAGCATACGAAAGAAAACCACTGAAATCCCGACTGATAAACCAGCGATAATCGAATTGATTTTTTTAAATATCAATAGAAAAAAGCAAAAAAATGGAGTTCCAAGACTAACTCGGATATCAGCTTCAACTGGGTAAAATTTCAACTCTCCACCTAATGACACAGCAAATATCAGCAATAAATAAGTAAGTAGTTTGTCCTTCATCTTATTTTCTTCCTTCTAGGAAAAATAGTGTTGTAGTCACCCTTATTGTAATGGATTCATTCTTTTTTACCGGATGTAAATATGACAAATTTTTGTATAGAAGAAAACTTTTTAATAAAAAATAAAAAAATAAGATAGTTAGATTCAGTAGATTTCAGTAGGGCAC
Organism: Cytobacillus solani; assembly: GCF_001420595.1. GTDB lineage: Bacteria > Bacillota > Bacilli > Bacillales > Cytobacillaceae > Cytobacillus > Cytobacillus solani. Next base: position 2,232,516 of record NZ_LJIX01000006.1, read on the forward strand.
AATTTATGATGAATTCAACATAAACGTTACTAAGAATGCTGTATGCGATTTGCATTATACGTTTATGTTCAGTATTTCACAAATTTAATTATAAAGGGTGGTGACTTATAAATAACAGTAATTTTTATAAATGTTCATCAATTTTTATAAAAAGAGCAAACCTGCAATGAGTTCTATTAAATTGGAGGAAATCAAAATGACATTTTGGATTCAATTCCTAATTTTACTGGCGTGTATTTTTATTGGTGCACGACTTGGTGGTGTTGGTCTTGGAGTAATGGGAGGCGTAGGCCTTGCCATTTTAGTATTCATATTTGGCCTACAGCCTACAACTGCACCTATTGATGTAATGCTGATGATTTTAGCCGTTATCACTGCAGCTGGCGCGCTCCAAGCAGCTGGTGGGATGGAATATTTAGTTTATCTTGCTGAAAAGTCTCTTCGTAAAAATCCAAAGCGTATTACCTTTGTTGCTCCAATCGTTACTTATTTATTCACGCTTTGTGCAGGTACCGGCCATGTTGCTTATTCTGTTCTTCCTGTTATTGCGGAAGTAGCACGTGAGTCAGGGGTAAGACCTGAAAGACCAATGTCGATTGCTGTTATTGCTTCACAGCAGGCGATAACGGCAAGCCCAATTTCAGCAGCAACTGTAGCACTGGTTGCACTATTAGCTGATTTCAAAATTGATTTAATTGATATTTTGATGATTTGTATCCCTTCTACGTTTATCGCATGTATGATTGCGGCATTTGTTTCTAGCAAAATAGGGAAAGAGCTAAATGAAGACCCAGAATATTTGAGACGCCTTGAACAAGGGCTAGCACCAATTAAGAAAGATAAAAAAGAGTATATAGCTACAAAAGAGTCAAAATTATCTGTTGTACTTTTCCTATTAGGAACTTTACTAGTCGTATTATTAGGGTCATTTGAAAAGTTACGTCCAGGCTGGACGATTGATGGCGTGTTCACACGGATGTCAATGCCTGCATCGATTGAGATCATTATGCTAACGATCGCAGCTTTAGTTATTATTTTTTGCAAACCGAATATTGAAGAAATTGTTTCGGGCAGCATTTTCAAAGCGGGAGCAACTGCAGTCGTGGCTATTTTTGGTATAGCATGGATGGGTGATACCTTTTTTAACGGTAATATTGAAATAATTTCTGGCTCTATTTCTAGCCTTGTTACTCAAGCACCATGGCTTTTCGCTATAGCATTATTCGCTTTATCTATCTTGCTTTATAGCCAAGCAGCAACAGTACGGACACTAATGCCACTTGGAATTTCATTAGGGATAAATCCAGCTTTATTAATTGCAATGTTCCCTGCAGTGAATGGATACTTTTTTATCCCTAACTATCCTACAGTCGTTGCTGCCATTAACTTTGACCGAACAGGCACGACAAGAATCGGTAAATATATTTTGAATCACAGCTTCATGGTACCTGGATTAGTCGCGACTGTTTTAGCTGTTGGTATTGGAATTCTACTAAGCATGATTGTTTTATGAGAAAACACATGGACTCTTTATCCAAATGAAACAAGGCGTTGAGAGAAGCTAGCAGTACATGTTCAATAAATTATACATTTGCATCAATTTAAATAAGCCATAAAATCGGCAAAAAACAGTGGAGATGATTATTGTGATAAACACAGATCAATTTCGTATTGAGAAAGACTTTTTAGGTGAAAAGCAAGTTCCTGCAAATGCATACTATGGAATTCAAACATTGAGAGCAATTGAAAACTTCCCGATCACTGGATACCGAATTGATGAGGCACTGATTAAAGCGATGGGAATCGTAAAAAAATGTTCAGCCCTTGCAAATGCGGAAATTGGACAGTTGAATGGTGAAATTGCTGAAGCTATTGTAAAAGCGGCTGACGAAGTTATAGAAGGGAAGTTATCAGATCAGTTTATTGTCGACCCGATTCAGGGAGGTGCCGGCACTTCCATTAATATGAACGCAAATGAAGTCATTGCAAACCGTGCTTTGGAAATATCAGGAGAGAATAAAGGCTCATATAGCATTATTAGCCCTAACTCTCATGTGAATATGGCTCAATCAACTAACGATGCTTTCCCGACTGCTATTCATCTTTCTACATTGGCATCTTTAGAGGGACTTCTTGAGGTAATGGACGGGCTGCATGAAGAATTCTTACATAAAGCTCAAGAATTCGACGGTTTTATCAAAATGGGACGCACACATCTACAAGATGCTGTACCTATTCGCCTAGGGCAGGAATTTGCAGCGTATGCCCAAGTCCTAAAAAGAGATATTAAACGCATTCAAGCATCAAAAGAAAACTTATATGCAATAAATATGGGGGCAACAGCAGTTGGAACTGGTTTAAACGCTGATCCGAATTATATAGAGAAAGTAGTACGAAAAATAGCATACTATAGCGACCTCCCTATTACTGGAGTAGAAGACCTGGTAGACGGAACCCAAAATACAGATTGCTATATAGAAGTGTCTTCCGCTTTAAGAATATGCATGTTAAACATGTCAAAAATAGCAAATGATTTAAGACTGATGGCTTCCGGCCCTCGCTGCGGACTAGGGGAAATTAATCTGCCAGCTCGTCAGCCAGGATCATCTATTATGCCTGGTAAAGTAAATCCTGTTATGGCTGAAGTGTTGAATCAAAGTGCCTTCCAAGTAATAGGGAATGATACAACAATAAGTATGGCGACTGAAGCTGGTCAATTTGACCTAAACGTTATGGAGCCTGTAATTGTATTCAACTTATTACAATCAATTAAGATCATGAAAAATGTCTTTCATGTCTTCCGTGAATATTGTTTAAGCGGGATTACAGCAAATATTAATCAGATGGAAGCTTACGTGAATAATAGTGTGGGTATCATTACAGCTATTAATCCGCACGTTGGTTATGAGACTGCTGCATCTATTGCTAAAGAAGCCATAATGGAAAAAAGAGCAGTGAGAGACATCGTACTTGAAAGAGGAGTATTAACAGAAATAGAGTTAGATACAATTCTAAATCCATTCGAAATGACTCATCCGGGCATTTCTGGAAAAGAATTGCTGAAGACGAAAGAAAAAGCGAAAGAAGCAGTTTTAGTTTAACTGATTAAATAAATATTATTGAGATGAAGTAACTAGAGGACAATCTATTATTTTCAATCACTCAAGCTACTCTAGTAAAAAGAGTATAACGGGGTGAGGTTCACCTGCCTCCTCCCCGTTTCTATTAATTAATATGAAATAGCAATCTCTGAAAATTTTTATAAGTTTTGGCTATGTTAAAGCTCAGTGTTGATAATGCTATTTTGTTGTTGATTTTCGCTGCAGGTGTGTGCTTACAGCGGAAATCAACAGGGAAGTTTAACATAGCCAAAGGCTTTGTTAGTATACAGTGCTTTTTTAAAAAGTTTTATAGATATGGAGGCATTCTTCATGTTCAAATATGATGTTGTTGTAGTTGGTGCTGGTGGAGCTGGAATGATGGCAGCTCTTTATGCCAGTAAAGATCCAAGCTTAAAAGTAGCAGTCCTTAGTAAAATATTCCCCACCCGTTCCCATACAGGTGCAGCTCAAGGCGGAATCAATGCAGCTATGGGTTATCGTGATAATAGCGATTCTGCTGAAAAGCATTTTAGAGATACAGTAAAGGGCAGCGATTTCCTTGCAGATCAAGATGCTGTCGAGTTTTTCACCACTCATATGCCGGAACTTATATCTGAGCTTGATTATATGGGGGTTCCGTTCTCTCGCGATAAAAATGGAAAGGTTGCACAACGTCCTTTCGGCGGTGCATCAAGTCCAAGAACCTGTTATTCCGCAGATAAAACAGGGCATGTCATTCTCCACGCTTTATATGAACAATGTTTAAAGAATAATGTTCGCTTTCACAATGACTGGTATTTACTATCTCTAGCAGTTGATAACGGTCATTTTGAAGGGTTAGTTGCAATGGATATCCGTACAGCCAAAGTTCATGCTATCCAAGCTAAGGCAGTAGTTATTGCAACAGGCGGCTATGGCCGTGTGTACTGGAGCAGAACAACGAATGCGATTAATATGACAGGAGATGGAACAGCAGCATGCTTCGACATTGGGATTCCATTAAAGGATCCAGAATTTGTTCAATTCCATCCAACTGGTCTTGCTTCTACAGGCGTTCTTTTATCTGAAGCATGTCGAGGTGAAGGCGGATATTTAATCAATAAAGACGGCGAACGATTTATGGCACGCTACGCACCAGATAAAATGGAGCTCGGTCCGCGTGATCTCGTTTCACGTTCGATTGAAACAGAAATTAAAGAGGGTCGAGGCTTTGGTGATGGGATGGGTTCTTACGTATTAATGGATTTACGGCACTTAGGCGAGGAAAAAATTATGGAACGTCTGCCGCAAGTTCGTGAATTAGCAATGGACTTTGAAGGTGTCGACCTCGTTAAAGAACCTGTGCCAATACGACCTAGCTGCCACTACATGATGGGCGGTATCCATATAGTAGATCACAAAACTTGCGCTACACCTATCGAAGGAATTCATGCAGCTGGTGAATGCTGTGCAGTTTCCATTCACGGTGCTAATCGATTGGGTGGCAATTCAGTTGCCGACGTCGTATTATTTGGAAAATATGCTGGACAAGGTGCGCAGCAATCAGCAAAAAAACGATCATTTACTTCGACAGCGAAACTGGAGCTAGAGAAAATAAAGTGGACTGAAAAATTCGATTTAATCCGTAAGAAAAAAACAGGAATCAATATGTTTGAAATTCGTGACAAGATGGCTGAAACAATGTGGTACAATGTAGGAATTTTCCGTACAGAAGACGAAATGAAACAAGCTTACTACACGATTGAAGACCTGCTTGAGCAATTCAAGGATGCTTTTATTGGTGATTCCTCCGAATCCTACAATATGGCATTCATAAACTATGTTGAAATCAGCAACCTGTTAAAGCTCGCAAAAGCAGTAACATTGGGGGCAATCAATCGAAAAGAGAGCCGCGGTTCTCATTCGAGAGGAGATTATCCAACTAGGGATGATGAAAATTTCTTAAAGCATACGCTGATTTATAACGAAGGAGAATATTATCGCCTAGAATATAGCCCGGTCACCATTACGAAATATCAACCGGAGGAGCGTAAATACTAATGAGAACGATACATTATAAAATCAAACGATTCGACGGGAAAAGAGAATGGTATCAAGACTATCAATTACAATACGAAAAAGGCAAAACGATTCTGTGGGCCTTAACAGCAATACGTGAACAATTAGATCCAACGCTTGTTTTTACATCAGCTTGTCGCCACGCGATTTGTGGCAGCTGTGCAATTAAAGTCAATGGAAAGTCATTTTTGGCTTGTAAAACATCACTTGATGAAGTATTAGAAACCTTCAAATCCGACTATCTTGTATTTGAACCATTAAGCAATTTTGAGGTTATAAAAGATCTCGCCATTGCTTGGGAGCCAAAGATGGAAAAAATGAAGCAGGTGAAACCTTGGTTAATTCCGTCAAACAAAGGCAGTGTCGAAAGAGGATTTATCCAAAGTGAAGATGATTTTCACGAAATATCCTCTCCAACAGACTGTATTCTTTGTGGGGTATGTACATCGGAATGTAACCAATTAGCTGTTAATGACGGTACTTATTTAGACCCATTCATTTTAAATCGAGCCTATCGTTTTTCCGTGGATTCAAGAGATTGTGCTCCAGAAGAGCATATTCGCCCAGTATATGAAAATGAGCTTTGGAAATGCATACACTGTATGCAATGTATATCAAGCTGTCCGAAAGGAATACCATTAACAGACGAGATTGCCTATTTGAGACAGGAATCCATCAAAATGGGCGAAGTCAATAATCAAGGTGCAAAACATGCTTTTGCCTTCTATGATGACGTTCGGAATAAAGGTCGTTTAAATGAAACAATGCTCCCAATTAAGACGGACGGATTGTTAAAAACAGCCACAACTAAAATTCCTTTTGCCCTGCGTATGATCAAAAAAGGAAAAATCAATCCATTTCATATGCCTAAAGCTATTGAAGGTATTAAAGGCGTAAAGGAAATTTACAAATATGCCGAGGAGGTCAAACACTCATGAGATACGCTTTTTTCCCAGGATGTACATTAGAATCAGCTGCAGAGGAACTCATGATTTCGACAATGAAGGTTGCAGAGGCCTTAGGAATTGAATTAATTGAGCTAAAAGGTTGGACATGCTGTGGAGCAAGCCATATTCAAGATATAGATGATTTTTTAGCCACCTCCATCAATGCTCGTAATATTGCTTTAGGAGAGAAACTGGGTGTTTCGAAAATTATCACGGTTTGTAATACATGTACACTAATGCTTCGTACTGCAAAGGCTAAGCTTGATAAAAATAAAAAGCTGCGTACTAGGGTGAACGAAAGCTTAAGAAGTACTGGTATGCAATATAAAGGCAACGTCGAAGTAACCCATCTGCTGTGGGCGTTAATTGAAGATTACGGCCTTGACCGCTTGAAGGAAAAAGTAAAGCGTCCGCTAACAGGCTTGAAGGTAGCAAATTTTTATGGCTGTCATATCTTAATGCCACCGAAAATTATGGGTTTCGAAAATCACATGAACCCTCAATCAATGGAAATGATTGCTGAAGTACTTGGCGCTGAAAGTGTAAAGTTTGACCAACGTCTAGCATGCTGCGGATTTCATGCTGTCTTTCCAGCAGAAAAAGAGGTAATGAACTTAACAGGAATGAACTGTTTGTCACCAAAAGCTTCTGGTGCTGATTGTTTAATTACTCCATGCCCATTATGCCAGATGCAACTAGATGCTTATCAGCCAGATGCACAAAAAGGTTTCTCTAAAGATATTACAATGCCTGTACTTCATCTGCCACAATTAATCGGTCTTGCTCTTGGATTTTCACCACAGGAGCTTGCGATCCAACGCCATGTGGTCGATGCTATTCCTGTATTAACCGAAAATGTATTAGTTTAAAAATAGTTTGTTTAAATTCGCAGATTGAAATTAGCAAATAATCCTTTTTATCAATAAATTAGTAAAATCACTGCACTACCGAGTAGATTCCTTCTGTGCTATTTTCGATCAATCTATTACTGGAGACGAATGGCATGAAATATATTTATCAAAAAAATGCAAAGCTTGTTGGTCATATTGAAGAAAAAGTCCTTTGTCTATTAAATAGTAAGGATGACTGGATTCATGACCAATATCGTGAAAGCTTCATTATCCATGGTACTATTTATTCATCCAATATGCCTTTTCACCCACAGTCTATTTCGATTACAGGCTATTTCCAAGATGAAGAGACAGGAAAATGGATTAAAGTTAAAAATGGGGTTGCAATTCTCAACTCTGAAGACCCTTCTATTAGTTGGAAGATGAGTTTTGAAGAACTTGTCTCGATCCATTTTAAAACAGGTAAATATATAAAGCTAAAGCATCCTATTAACCCTAATTTAAAGCGAAAACAGAACTTTAATTAAACTTTTCACCCCACCTACTCTGAGCTAAAATATCAGTCTTATATCTATATACATTCAAAAACCAGACTCCCATACGCTAAAGGAATCTGGTTTTCATATGTAAAGAGATATATTGTTTCTTCATTCATTTTCCACAAGTTACTATCGAGTACCAAATGAATGTCCCGTTATGAAACTCCGGCTATTTTTATCATAAATTTTGTAAAATCTCTGTTCGTCGATATTTCTTTAGTTCTTAGTTTAATAAAATCAACACTGGACAATATATAAAAAACACATTTAAAAACATTCTTCTGTCTTTTGAATCCGGTTAGGAAGCTTTTTTTCCTTTACTGCTTGCAAAAATATGATATACAGGAGTGGGAAAAGTGGTCAGAGATAAAGGTACAATCATTCATATTTTATTGCTGCTGCTTGTTGTTTCAGTTTTTATATGGTCAGTTATTCGGCCAGCCGGATACTTAATATGGACAATGGAAGTGCTTCCTGCCGTTGTAGTACTTGTTATTGTAATTGTTACCTATAATAAGTTTCGTCTTACCACGCTATCTTATGTCATTATTGCCATACTATCAATTACTATGTTCATTGGCGGACATTATACGTACTCAAAGGTTCCTCTTTTCAATTGGATAAAAGATTATTTTGATCTAAATCGCAATCACTATGACAGGTTCGGGCATTTCTTGAAGGGGTTATTTGCAATTGTGATAAGAGAAATTTTAATAAGGAAAACACCGCTAGTAAGAGGTCCATGGTTATTAGCAGTTACATTAAGTTTTTCACTTTCCATTGGAGCTTTATATGAAATTACTGAATGGCTTGCTTCAAAAATAACAAAAGGCAAAAAAGCATCTACAGAATTTTTAGGGACACAGGGTGATGTTTGGGATTCACAGTGGGATATGTCATTAACATTGGTGGGTTCTATATTAGCAATAATCATCTTTTCAAAGTTACATAACAAGCTGTTAGAAAAAAAACGGTAATGGCTGGCATTATTCACGAGTCCATCCAGCCAACCATCCTCTTTTTAACTCGTTTTATCATCTAGTAGACACTTTTTATCTCATCTACTTCAACTATTGATCAGCAATTAGCCCATCTTTACGCATTTCTGCAACAGCCTTCGCTCCATTTTCTGCATCTAGACAACCCATCAGCACATGGTCTTCTCTATTTTACTTCGTTTCATAACTTGAATTTAATCTGTAACAACCAATTCTTCTCTGTAGCTGATCATGTACGGAAAATTCAATACCCCTGTACAAAGATGGATGAAATTAAAGAATCTAACCAAAATAATAATGACAATTTTACAATTCTTTAAAAGGAGCAGATAGAATGAAAAAACAGTTTCTGAAGTTAGTGTTATTATTTATGTCTTTTGCTATGATATTTTCTCCATTATCAGCAGAGGCGCAGGGAAATGTACCCCAAGAAAAGCGTATTAGCCAAGCAGCATGTCAGCTGAAGGGGGACTTAAGAAAACTTTGGACAGACCATGTCATGTGGACGAGGCTTTATATTGTAAGCGCGTTGGAAGGTCTGGATGATCAAGAAAATGTACTAGGGAGATTATTAGAAAATCAAGAGGACTTAGGGGATTTTTTTAAGACGTATTATGGAGAAGCTGCGGGCAACAAACTGACTAAGCTGTTAAAGGACCATATCCTCATCGCAGGAAAAGTGGTTGATGCTGCAAAAAGCGGTAACAAAGCTAATTTGGAAAAATTCAATAAAGAGTGGTATAAAAATGCTGATGATATAGCCGATTTCCTTAGCAAAGCCAATCCAAATTGGCCAAAAGCAGAATTAAAGAAGCTGTTGGAAATACATTTAGAATTAATTACAGAGGATGTTGCTGCAAGACTCGTAAAAGATTGGGAAGCAAGTGTCGATGCTTTAGACAAAGGGATCGATCATATTATCATGCTTGCTGACACACTATCAAATGAAATCGTGAAACAATTCCCTAAAAAATTTTAAAACAGTACGAGCAGCGAGTATAACTTTTGACAAACATAAATCAAGTGTCTTCCAAGCATAAGGTCGTCACTTAGGGAAAGAATCCATTTTGAAAAAAGCTTAATCAAAATGGATTCTTTTTTAGCATATTTAAAAAAATCGATAAGAGATATTTTACCCATTACTTATTAATTGAATGAAACCCCATTAAATCTTTTATTTTCTCTGTATTTTCCTTTGACGTTAACATTTCGAGCAGCATAAATGCAACTTCAAAAGCTGTACCAGGATTAGATGAGGTAATAATATTTTCGTCACAGACAATTCGTTGATTCACAACCTGCACTCCGTATTGTTTTAATTGTTCTAACCGCTTGCTAGTTGGATGATTATAAGTGGTCGCTTTTCGATTTTGTAAAACACCGCTATGCGCAACCATTAAAGAGGCTACACAAATCGAGGCAATCGGCTTTTTATGAGAATCGAAATACTGAATTACTTCCTGAAAAGACTCACTAAATGCGTCTTCGTAAAATCCAGCTTCTTCAAATCCGCCAGGAATCGCTAGTGCATCAAATTCATCTAAAACGATATCATCTAATTGCTTTTCAGGTGATACTTGAAAATTCCATGTACATTGCAGTTGAGGATGTAGCCCTACAGTAGTTACTTCCGTAGAACCGTCGCCTTCCCACTTGTTCCAGCCTAGTACATCTGTGAAGACACTCGCTTCTACAGCTTCAAATCCATTTGCTAATAGTAATAATATTTTTTTCAATTTGAACTCCTCCTTTACACTAAATTTTAAATAAGCAAGTCTTTCAAATACAGAATGCAAAAAAGGGAATTTCATATATATACTTTTATTTTCCTTGAAAAATCGTTTATATTATTAATAAAAAAAGGTGATACAATGGATCACGTTGATTATGAAATATTAAAACTGCTTCAGAAAAAAGCGAAGATGTCGATGAAGGAAATTGCTTCTCATGTTCACTTATCGGCACCTGCTGCAGCAGAACGAGTGAAAAAATTGGAGGAAAGGCAAGTCATTGAAGGATATCAAGCTAAAATAAATTTGAATAAGCTTGATCGCTCAATCGTTGCACTGATTCTATTTAAATCGACGGATTGTAAGAATCTTGCTCAATTTTGTCACACACATCCAGATGTGATCGAGTGTTATCGGGTAGCTGGAGAAATTAGTTATATCGCTAAGGTAGCGACGAAATCAGTCGAAACATTAGAACAATTTATTGATCAGGCGATGCCCTTTGGCACTCCATCAACGAATATAGTGTTATCTGCTCATGAAAATAATATATTATAACGAAATGATACAGAGGATTAAAATCAAGAAATGATTCCTGTTCAATACAGAAATTTTTTTCTTGAAGCAGCATAATTATATATATAAATATTCAACTATTTAAATTTAACCCTATCCATTTTAATTATCCTGCGGTGCCTTACTAATTGATTGGTTCAAGTGGGAGTCCTAACTCCTTTGCAGCAGCTTTCATAAACTCCCTGCAAAAGTAATAACATTGCCAATTTATATTTTTTTTATCTTCTAACTACCTCCAACAGATTAATATCATATAGCATCTTGATATTTTCTTTTGATACATAAACAATGATAAGGGCTTTTTTACCCCATATTAATTGTTCGTACACCGTTATATTATTTTGTATCGCTTCTTTTTGAGTTGAAGCCAAGGAGGATTTTATTATAATATTTTTTCCATATCCCTTGCTTGACTGTTCAACAAAACTGAATACAGAGTGATCTTCTAGGAAATTTCTTTGATTATGAGCTTTAATAAATTTTTTAATAACATTCTTATCTAAATTATCGTTTTTATGCTGAATTTTCATGTTATTGTTTGGAATTTAGCCGAATTACAAAAAAGCATTGCTAGTGAATTATTTGGACCTGCAGCAAGGACATTACGTTCAATAGCGGAATTCTATTCAAAAGAAATTTTAAGTTTAAATAATATTAAGCGGGGTTTTAGTGATCAAGATGTGCGCCTAAAATATTAGCTTTCGGAAGGTTTACTTACAAACCAATCTTATGACCTATTAAAATCAATTCGATTATTGGGTAATGATACAACTCATAAAGTGAATGCAAGTATGAATATAGATAAAGAATTAGTGGTAAAAATGTCATTAGCACTACAAAAGGAAATACATGGATGGATTGAAACTATTGGTACTTAATAAGATTATTAAAATAAAAAGCAAATGTGCAGGGGGTTAAATTAGGGCATCATTGTGCGTTTTATATTTAGAGTATTTGACACCAACCAGCCTGAAACATGCTTATACAAGTAGGGAGTGAACAGTTTCGCGGACGGGATCAAGTCCCACGGGCGCTACGTTCTACTCCGATTACCGCTATTATAAAACCAAATAAAAAAAGTTCAGCCAGTAAAAACTGGTTAAACTTATATTACGATCGGGCGCTATTCTGAAATAAGGATTGCCCCCTAAACCCTATAAGAAACTTTTCTATCTAACTTAATTATAATCTATAGGTAAGAGGTACTATTTTGGATTTTCGAAAGTTGTGTAACATTTTTAAAGTGAAACTCAATTTATTAGGGTCTTACTGTCCATTAAATTTTGATAAATTTCCTAACATATGCTGTTGGATTTCTTTATATTTTGTTTTGGCATTCTTCATACCAAATTTATCTGCATTCATAAGAGGCACTACACGATAGTTTCGAATACGTTCAATATTTAAAACATATGTAGGGTAAAAATGCGGGTTCTTTAAAGTAATATTTACTCCAGCAGTATCTACGGTCTTTGTCACCTCAATCGTCGCCATTCCACCGATATCTTTATAATTATTATTTTGTCCTGAAATGAAATTTCCTAAGGAGTAGACGACGAGAGTCTGATGTCCATCAGCACCTGTTCTCCATTCCATTGGCTGCAGGACATGAGGGTGATGTCCGAAAACTATATCGATACCTTCATCAGCGAGAAATTGTGCCAATTCTTTCTGTTCTACATTTGGAAAACGTTGATACTCATTTCCCCAATGAATGCTCATTACTATGATGTCTGCTTCCTTTTTAGCCCGAGTAATTTCCTCTTTCATTGCTTTTCGATCAATTAAATTTACGAGAAACTCTTTCCCATTAGGGACGGGAATGCCGTTTGTCCCGTAAGTATAAGATAAATATGCGACTTGGATCCCTTTTGAGTTTAATATTTTCAGTTGTTGTTTTTCACTTGCATTTCTATTTGTACCTACATGCGGCAAGCTGATTGTATCCAAATAATGCAGAGAAGTAACTAGACCCTTTTCTCCTTTATCCAAAGAATGATTATTGGCTGTTGAGACGATATCCACACCAGCATCTTTTAAGGCATCTCCAATCTCTTGAGGGCTATTAAATAATGGATAGCTTGATATTCCAATTTCATTTCCTCCTAGTATGGTTTCCTGGTTGGCAAGCAGAAGATCTGGCTGCTGGAGGGTTTGTTTAATATGCTGAAACATGGGGGTGAAATCGTAACCAGCAGATGTTTTTGCATCATTATATACCCAATCATGTATAAGAATATCGCCGATCGCACCGAGAGTAATTGTTTCGCTGTAAGTTTTTGCTTCAACAAATGTTATTCTTGGCTCATGTGATTGAATAGGCAGGAAGACAAACTCACTTTCCTTTGATTCTTTGTACATATTTAGAATGAGAAGGGAAGATAGTGTAATTAATGCTATACAGAATAAGATAGAAAATAAGAATGATAGCTTCCTTTTCATCGCGTACTCCTTAGTTTATTGTTTACGTTAAATATAATATAAAAATAGGAATTATTCTTTAATAATATGAAGATAAAAAATAAGCGGCCGCCATAAGGTGCCGCTTAATTCATTAAAACTATAATTTTTTGTGGATCGGTAATACAATTTTAAATGTTGATCCTTTTCCGAGTTTGCTAGTTATAAATATTTGACCTGAATGTTCTTCAATAATTTTCTTGCATATCGGGAGCCCAATACCCGTTCCAGTAGTCTTTGTCGTATAAAAAGGGGTAAATAGATGGTTTAATGTTTCATTTGTCATTCCACAGCCATTGTCAGAAATACAAATGGAAACAGTTGATAAATCCTCTATTTCTATGAAGATTTCTATTTTCCCAGGAATCTTTTCATTTTTTTCTTTAATGGCATCAATGGCATTTTTTAAGAGATTCACGAGTACTTGTTTCAATTGCATTCCATTTGCAAATATGGCTGGTATATGATCTGGGAGTTGTATGTTCAGTATAATGTCATGAAACATTGCTTCACTTTCATATAATAAGCCTGTCTCATGAATAATTTTGCGTAAAGAAAGCTCCTCTTTTTTATTTATTTGCGGTTTCGATGCATTTAAATATTCAAATATGAGATTATTTGCTCTGTTTAATTCATCAAGAGCGATATCAATATACTGTTCCTTGCCGCTATCAATTAAATACGGTCTTAACAGCTGAAGGAAGCCTTTAACTGATGTTAATGGATTCCTAATTTCATGAGCAATTCCAGCAGCAAGTGTGTTAATATTCTCTAAATATTGCGGATAAATGAAGGTTTCAAGTAATTCAGTCGAATCTAGCTTAACTCTGTTATCTTTTTCAAGGAATGGCTTGTTTGAATCTTTCATAATTAATCATCCTTACTATGATTATTTCTTAAAACACACGGCGGCTAACTAACAAGAATTTTTTTCTTAATCTAAACTATGACGAAAAAAATCTAATTATGTTCAGATATGTAATATTTTCTACGTAAGGAATGAAAAAAAGTAAAAATATGACTTTCTGACTATATTATACTAAATATTATAAAGTTATCAATAACGAACGATAATTACTTTTAATTAGAACAACAAAAAATCACAAAATTGTAAAAAACAAATGAGGAGACAAAGGCAAAAGAAAAACAGCAGAATACTCTGCTGCTTAGAAAATAAAAAATGTAGTGGATCTATATCCATTTTACTTTTGGCTCAGTTTTGTTGATTATTCGTTTAATATTTGCCCGATGCCGATAAATAACAAAGGTGGACATGATCGAGACCACTATAATAAGAGCGAGATCCCAAACAATTAATGAGTATATGACAGCAACAATTGCTGCTAGCATAGATGATAAAGAAACGTATTTTGTAATATATAAACAAACAAAAAATACAATTAACATAATAATAAACATAGGAAATGCGTATCCCAGCAGAACTCCACCTGATGTGGCTACCGCTTTTCCTCCTTTAAAGCCAGCAAAGATCGGGTACATATGCCCGATGACGGCAAAAATACCTGGAATTAGCTTATGCATATCCTCTGAACCAAAAATAAATGGCAGTAATACGGCAATGGTTCCTTTTAAGATATCTGCAATTGTAACAACTAATCCAGCTTTCTTGCCGAGTACTCGAAAAGAGTTTGTCCCGCCCAAATTTCCGCTGCCATGCTCACGAATGTCCACTCCATGAAAAACCTTTCCGATAATTAAACCAGAGGGGATAGAGCCGAGTAAATAAGCTAATACAATGATTATTCCGTTTGTTACCATGTAAACTCTCCTTCAATCTTTAAGTACGGTGCCTATATTGTACCATGAGGAAAATAAAAAATACTATGTACAATCGTAATGAAATACCCCAGAATGATATTATTATCTGCAAAATGAAAACTTTGAAACTTT
Organism: Cytobacillus solani; assembly: GCF_001420595.1. Classification (GTDB taxonomy): domain Bacteria; phylum Bacillota; class Bacilli; order Bacillales; family Cytobacillaceae; genus Cytobacillus; species Cytobacillus solani. The sequence continues at coordinate 2,247,687 of NZ_LJIX01000006.1, forward strand.
CCTATTACCGTTTTCGTTATCATTAAAGGATGTTTTTGCTCTTATGCCTTTCATATTCCGGCATTTTTCGATACGATAGTTTTGAGGGGGAAGTTTACAATGGCTCGTGTAGAATTTCATAAACAAAAAACGCATTCAATAGGCTGGATTATTGCTGGACTATTAATTGCCTTTTTATTAATTATTTCAAGTATTATTTTATTATTTTATCCCTTTGCATCCTCTGAAAAGGAAGCATATTTTCAAGGGGATAATCCCATTTTATTCGAAGGAAAACAGGCAGGAAATGCAATCATTGAAAACGATAGTGTCTATATGCCATATACTTTCCTAAAAGAATATATTGATGACTCGATTACATTTGATGAAAAGTCTAATTCTATTATTTTGACAACGAAAAACAAGGTTATACAAATGCCTTCTGAATCACTGACCTATTATGTGAATGAAAAACCCGTTCAATTACACTTTTCCGTTTTTAAAGTGAATAACGGTGAAAAGTATATTGCTCTTGAACCGATATTGGCTTATTATCCAATCGAATACTCAATCATGCCGGAAACGAATGCCATCTGGCTGAAAAAAGATGGCGAGAAAATAGTTCACGGACATGTGACAGACAAGAAGATTAACGAGGAAAAGCTTCGATTGCGAACGGATTCTAATTTACAATCTCCTTATACTGTTCAAGCAGGGAAGGATGACAAGCTATTTATTGAAGGGGAAAAGGAAGATTACTATTTTGTTAGAAAAGAAAATGGAATCGCTGGATATTTAAAAAAGGATTTTGTTATGAAAGAGGATCTCATTGAAAAAGTTTCGATCACACATGAAAAAGAAGAAATCGTTGTTCCGAAAATAGATGGACCAATCCATCTCACATGGGAAGCAGTCTATACAAAAAATCCGGATCCGGCAAAGATGCCCAAAATGCCAGGTGTCAACGTGATTTCACCAACATGGTTTGAATTAGGAGATAGCAGTGGGGCGATAAAAAATCTAGGTTCACTTGATTTTTCTACTTGGGCTGGGAAGCAAGGCTATCAAGTATGGGGCTTATTTTCTAACGCGTTTGATCCGAAGCTAACCCATGAAGCCTTTAAAGACTTTGAAACAAGACAGAAGATGATTAGACAGCTCCTGCATTTCAGTCAAATTTATCAATTAAACGGAATTAATCTCGATATAGAAAATGTAAATCCAGATGATGGCCCGCTTATTACACAATTTGTTCGTGAAGCTGTTCCGTATTTTCATGAAGCAGGTCTTGTCGTCTCAATGGATGTTACGTTTATTGCAAGTGGAAATTGGTCTGCCTTTTATGAAAGAGATAAGCTTGCTAGTCTCGTAGACTATATGATTGTTATGGCATATGACGAGCATTGGGGATCATCTCCAGTAGCTGGAAGTGTTGCTAGCCTTCCATGGGTTGAGGCTAATTTGCAGAAGCTATTGGATATTGTTCCGAACGACCACTTAATATTGGGTGTACCATTATATGCAAGACTTTGGGCAGAAAAAGATACTGGAGAGGTTTCATCTAAGGCGCTTTCAATGAGCAAAGTACAGGAGTGGCTTACAGAAAATGGATTAACACCTGCGTATGATGAAGCAAGTGGGCAGAACTATGCCGAGCTTTATTTAGAAGCAGAACAAACAACGTACAAAATTTGGCTGGAAGATGAATTGTCATTAAGCAAACGTGCGGATTTGGCAATGAAATATGATCTGGCGGGTGTGGCCAGCTGGTCAAGATTTTTTGCGGATGAATCCGCTTGGACCGCACTTTCTTTAAAAGAAGAAGAAGGACAAGTGACGAAGAAGTAAGTTGATCAGGCTAGGGGGATAAACCCCTAGCTTTTTTAGATCATAGTTTTAGTTAGTTCATCATCTTTTGTATTTCGATCTCAATATGCCTAAATGTTTTAACATCAAATAAGCCAAGATCCGTGATCTTAAGTTCGGGTATCACTGGCAGGGCTAAAAAGGAGAGAGTGATAAACGGATTAAATTCAAAAGTACAGCCGATTTTTATTAAGGCTTGAGTGATTTCCTTTAATCGTTCATAAATTTCGATTGACTGCATATCAGACATAAGACCTGCGATTGATAGCGGAAGGGAGGCGAGAAGTTTTCCGTTCTGAACAACAGCTAAGCCGCCTTTCATTTCTGAGGTATGGGCAATTGCTTCTAAAAGATCCTCATCAGACGAACCAGCCGCGACAATGTTATGTGAATCATGAGCAACGGTTGCAGAAATAGCTCCATTTTTAATGCCAAGTCCTTTAATAATTCCTAAACCGATATTGCCAGTCATTTTGTGCCGCTCGAGTACAGCTATTTTTAACAAGTCTTTCTCCAAATTATATTGGAATAGACCTTTATGAGAATCGACTTCCTCAATAAGATGCTTCGTTATTATCATGTTTGGCAGGATTTCAATAATATTCGCAAGGCTTCCATTGCCTATTTTAATCTGCAGTTGTTCCCTTGAAAGTGGTTTTATTTTCACACTATTAACGATTGAAGGATCGGGTTCAATTTTTAAAACCGGAGAATTTGTTACTTTTCCGTTTTTGGCAACGAGTTTACCAGATTTATAAACTTGATCAATTTCGATTAAATGGAGATCGTTTACTATTAAAAAGTCAGCTTCATACCCAGGAGCAATCGCCCCTTTGCTTTTCAGGCCAAAGCATTCTGCCGCATTTAATGTGGCCATTTGAATGGCCAGAAGGGGATCTAGCCCTTGATTAATTGCAAGCTTAATATTGTAGTCGATACTTCCTTGATTAATTAGTTCATCTAAATGCTTGTCATCCGTTACGAATAAACAACGTCTTGCATTGTTTTCATTCACTGCTTTGAGGAGAGTGATTAAGTCTTTAGCAGCAGATCCTTCTCGGAGCATGACGTACATCCCTTTCCGGAGGCGTTCCAATGCCTCATCAGAAGTAACACATTCATGGTCTGTTCGAATGCCGGCAGCCATATAAACATTAATCCCATCTCCATTTAAACCAGCCGCGTGGCCATCAATATGTTTGTCTTTTGAATGGGCATCGATCAGCTTATGGAGCATGTTTTCAGCATTTTGCATAACAGATGGGTAATCCATTACTTCCCCAAGTCCGATCACTCGAGGATGGTTATAAAAAGGGGTTAGATCTGCATAGTCAAGCGTGGCTCCTGCGTTTTCGAATGGAGTAGCAGGAACACAGGATGGCAGCTTTATCAAAACTTCCAATGGGATACCTTCCGATGCATTCAGCATATATTCAATGCCGTTCGTTCCACTTACATTGGCAATTTCGTGAGGATCTGCAATGATTGTTGTTACTCCATGGGGAACGACAACATTAGAAAATTCAGCTGGGGTAACCATCGCTGATTCAATATGCACATGACCATCAATAAAACCAGGGACGATGTATTTTCCACTCGCATCAATCGTTTCGTATCCTTCAAACTGGCCAATCCCAGCAATAAAACCATCTACTACTGCGATATTATCTTCTAAAATTTCTCTCGTAAAAACATTGATGATCTTTGCGTTTTTGATAACTAAATCAGCAGGAACTCTTTTTGCCGCAACAGCAATCCTTCTTTTTAGCCGATCCATTGTGAGCTTCAATCTCATATCCCCCTTTCTAAAACTATTTCTATATATACTTCCATGATTCCGCCACAAATTCCTCCATCTTCGTAGAAAAGTCCTTTTGTGAGATCGACGATATGTTTAGCTGGATTACTTGATTGTATGACTTCGATCGCCTTTTCAATCACCTCCGCTTCTCCACAGCCACCACCGATTGTCCCTTCAATTCTTCCGGATGGAAAAATAATCATCTTGCTGCCAGTTTTTCGGGGAGTCGAGCCTTTTGTTCGGATAATCGTTGCTAGTGCTGCATTCTCACCAGCAGCTCTAATCTCCATAGTCCGTTTGATTAGGTGAAGTTGTTCCATAAAATTGCCCCCTCACGAAACCCCATTCTCGTAAATTTGTGAAACTTCGTGCTTAGTGAGACACCCGATGCTTGATTTTTCACCTTCAAAATTTCCGCCATAATACTTATAGCAATTTCTGCAGGCGTTTGTGCTCCAATATCTAGTCCTACTGGGGTAAAAAAATGATCGAAGCTTTCGTTAGGAAAGTCATTCTTTAATTGTTCAAAGACACCCGAAATTCGTCGTCTGCTGCCAATCATTCCGATATAGGCAGGCTTTTCTTTCCGGTTTAACAGTTCCTGCAAGCTTAAAACATCGTATTTATGTCCTCTTGTCAGAAGAAGAATATAGGTTTGCGCTGTTAACTCGGCCTTTTGGAAAAAATGAAGAAAGGATTGGCAGACAACTTCATCAACATGAGGAAATCGATCCCTGTTAGCAAATTCCTTTCGATCGTCTATGACGGTTACATAGAATCCAAGCGATTTCCCGATCATAGCAACAGGTTCACAAACATGTCCAGCACCTGCAACAATTAAATGGATTGGCACCGGAAAATGTTCAGCAAAACATTCAACCATTGAACCGTTCCAAGAAAAAGTAAATGTGCCCGAGCGTTTTTTCCTAATCAATTTTTCAGAATAATTTATGATCATTTGCTGTAAAGAAGGAGGGAAGGGGGAAGTTGAATAAATTTCCCCCATAGGGTTTAAAAGTACTTTTCGTCCTATTAGCTCGTGATTGTCACAATCAGTAATCGTAAGTAAAAAGACTTCTTTGCGCTGTTTTATTGATTCAGAAAGATTCAGGTATAAGCTGTCATTCATCATTTTTATCACCTTGAATGTTGGGCATTTTGTTTTTTACGTCTTTTAACGCATTGAAAATTCTTTCGGGAGTTGCTGGCAGATGATAAATTCTTGCTCCAGTTGCATCATAAATAGCAGACATAATCGCTGGAATGATTGGAATCATCACTACTTCACCAATTCCTTTTGCACCGAATGGTCCCGTTTGCTCCGCATCCTCAACAGGGAAGGTTTCAATCACGGGCGTTTCTCGGATGGTAGGAATGATATAATCAGTAAAATTTTTTGTCTTATGGAAGCCTTCCTCGATGATTACGTCCTCATAAAGTGTGTAGCCAATCCCCATGACTGCACCGCCTTCAGCCTGGCCTTCTAATCCTTGAGGATTTATCACTTTTCCAGCATCAGGGATAGAGACAACTCGAAGGACGTCTGTTTCACCCGTTAATGTATCAACCTCAACCATCACCACATGAGTTAAATAGCCATACAAGTGGTGGGGAGCTCCACCGGAACCTTTAATTTCTACTTTTTCTTTTGGGAGGAGGAAATGTCCTTCTACTTTAGCTGGCTTATGGTGGATATAAAGATATTCATAGATCGCTTTGTATGTGAGACTTTCCTCCTTGGCAGTTAAGCAGTCACGCTGAACGATTATATCAGATAAAGGAACTTGGAGAATTTCAGCAGCAGCACTTGTGAGAAGCTTGATCATTTTCGGTGCGGCCGCTGCAACGGCTCTTCCGCCTGTATAAGTGGAGCGGGAAGCGGTTACTGTCCCGCCATCAAGCGTTTTAGAAGTGTCACCTTGAACAACTTTTATTTTACTAATATCACAATTTAGTATTTCTGCAGCAATCTGTGCATAGGTGGTTCCGTTTCCACCGCCAATTTCTTCACAGCCAACAGCGACTAAAAATTTTCCATTTGGCAATAGTTCAATAGAAGCTGCTCCATAGTCTGGCAATCCGATTCCCATACCGATCCCATGGAAGGAGGTTGCTAAGGCAACGCCTCTTTTTTTCCAAGGCTCGCTAACCTCTTTTTTGAATTGACTGCGATTCTTCCAAAGGTCACAATTTTCCGCGATTTCAAGCGTTTTAAAGGTGCCGACACTTGTCTTCACAACATGCCCCATGCTTGAAATGTCTCCTTGATGATACACATTTTTCTTACGAATCTCGACTGGGTCTAATTCGAGCTGCTCAGCGATCATATCCAGATGGGTTTCAATTCCTATGCAGACTTGATTAACGCCAAAACCTCTGAATGCACCAGAGATGCCGTTATTTGTATATACGCAAAAACCTTCAAGATTTACATTTGGAATTTTGTATGGACCGCAGGAATGTTCGATGGCTAGGGCAATCACAGCACCGCCAAGGGAAGCGTAGGCACCTGTATCGGCAACCGCCCTTACTTCGTTGGCAAGCAAGGTTCCGTCCTTTTTGGCAGCAGTTCTCATTTGTACTTTGAAAGGATGCCTTTTGATGCCTGCAATAACGGATTCTTCACGGCTTAAGTGGATTTTCACTGGTCGTCCGTTCGTGTACATTGCAAGGAGTGCAAGGTAAATCTGGACAGTAATTTCATCCTTCCCGCCAAATGCACCACCAATTGGACTAGAAATTACTCTTATGAGCTCTGGATTATAGGCGAGTGCACGAGCGATTTGCATTCGATCTCTGTATGCATATTGGCCAGGGCAGCGGATTGTAATCAATCCTTCATCATCCATCACACCCCATCCGCCCTCCGTTTCGATGAAGGCATGCATTTGTCTAGGTGAATAGAATGTGTTTTCAATGATGATATCCGCTTCTTTAAAAGCTGCATCGGTGTCGCCATTTATTATTTTTACGTGGCTATGAATATTACCGTCAGGATGGAGCTTGGGTGCTGAAGAGGACATTGCTAGCTCTGCATCTGTAATGGCTTCGAGCAGTTCATAATCAACTTCGATTAATCTAAGTGCTTGTTCAGCAATTTCCTGTGTTTCGGCAGCCACTAATGCAACAGCATCACCTGTACACCTGACAATATCTGAAGCAAGGACAGGCTGATCGGGGATAACGATGCCAAAGCCATTAAATCCGGGAATGTCTTCGTGTGTAAGAACGCAAATGACTCCTGGAAGCTGCCGGGCCTTTTCAGTTTGTATTGAATGGATTCTAGCGTATGGGTATTTCGCACGAAGCACTTTGCCCCAAACCATATTTTCAAAATGATAATCTGTCATATATTTTAATTCACCGGTTACTTTTTCTGGTCCGTCAATACGCTTCACGCGCTTTCCTACCCAATTCAATGATGGTTTCATTTCCTTTCCCATCTCCTCATTAAGCGATAAAGACCTCTCTCTAGCAGTGCGCTTGCCATGTCGCGCCGGTATTCAGCCGTTGCTCTCCCATCGGTAATCGGCATAACTTCCTTCCAAGCGATCTTTGCGATATTTTCAATGATGTCATCTGTTAATGGATTCAAGGGTAGGAGTGCTTCACATTTTTTTGCGCGGATAATGGTTGGTGCGACGGAGCCAAAGGCGATTTTTCCTCCTAAGCACTCGCGATCCTTAGCCATGCTAAGCATGATTGCAACATTCACAATTGAAATTGATTGAGCCTTACGCGGACCTAATTTTTGGAATATCCCAATTTCGTTTTCAGTTTGTGGCTGGATGATAATATTTGTTATCATTTCATTTGGTTTAATTACTGTTCGCCCAGGACCAGTAAACAAAAGATTGATTGGTATGAGCCTTTTGTTATGCAGTGATTGAAGCTCGACAGCTGCATTCAGTACATAAAGAGCAGGAATGGTATCACCTGCAGGAGAAGCTGTTCCAATATTCCCGCCTATAGTACCCATATTTTGCATTTGTATTGCTCCAACTTCACGAGCAGCTTCAACAAGTATATTCGCTTTTTTTTGTAAAAGGGAGGAGTGGATAATATCTGTATGGGTTATTAAAGGACCGATATGTATCGTTCCATTTATTTCTTTAATATAGCGCAATTCTTTTAATCCCTTAATGTTAATCCAAGTAGAAGGCAGCCATTTTCCTTCTTTCATACGCACAACTGCGTCTGTGCCACCAGCGATTATGCGATGTTCAGTTTCTTTTTTTGATAGAATGAGCAAGCAATCATTTACTGTTTGTGGTGTGATAATATCCATTTCTGAAATTAGCATTTTGTCCCTCCTTTAAGTTGTTCAAATTCAGTGCTTTTTGATAATCGGATGGAGTGTTGATATTAATTTCTACGAGCGAATGATTAATAGGAATCTCATATACCTGGTGTTTTTTAAATAAGGAGCGAAGTCCCTTTGTTTCCTCCTGGATTGATAATAAGTCTGTCATAATTTTTGTAGAAAAAAGAATAGGATGTCCTCTTTTTCCGCCATAAACTGGGACCACAATGGATGAATTAGTCATTTGCAGCGTTTTAATAAGCTTTTTAATAATGAGAGAGTCTGTCGGCTGATCAACTGCAGCAATTAATACAGCTTCAGCTTCATTGTTAATATTCCGAAGTCCTGTCAAAATGGAGGAGCATTTTCCTTTCAAATAGTTGGTGTTTAAAACGGTTTGTACATCGTAATTTGCAGCTAACTTCAAAAAACGTTCAGACTTGTAGCCAGTTACAATGACGATTTGTGATAGATTAGAAGCTTCCAAAATTTCAAGCTGATGCTCGAATAATGTCGTTCCTTGCCAGGGAAGGATACCTTTCAGACAGCCCATACGAGTAGATTTGCCTGCAGCAAGAAGAATAGCAGCAACTTTCATACGGCCGGCATTGCTCCTTTTTCTTGGAGCTCCTTTTTTGCTGCCATTTGGATAGCATTAATAATTTTTGTGTAACCAGTACAGCGGCAGAGGTTTCCTCCAAGAGCGGTTTTAATTTCATCAATCGTTGGTACTTGATCAATATTTTTAAGGAACGCTTTTGATGCGACAATGATTCCAGGGGTACAGTAACCGCATTGAGTCGCTCCTTCTTCAACAAAGGATTCTTGGATGACATCCATATTGGCAGTTAAGCCTATCCCTTCACATGTTGTAATTTCTTCATTTTCTAACTGACCAACGAGTACTAGACATGAACAGACAACCTCACCATTTAGCAAGACAGAGCATGATCCACATTCGCCCTTCCCGCAGCACTCTTTACTTGCTGTCATATCCAAATCCTCACGCAATACATCCAATAATGTTTTCGCTGGATGGCATGACACAGAGTGGAGGGAACCATTTACAGTGAAATTTAGTTCTTTCATCCTTTTTCCTCCTTGACTAAAAATAATTAAACCATGAAAAACAGGGGGCAAATTGTAAGAAGACGTCGAACGGAAATAAGATATGGTAGACATCCTTTGACATCTTTCCCAAAAAGAATTAGATAGAATAGATTGTAAGATGCTAGAATGTTTCGTTCCTATTATTCAGATCTATTTCGACGTAATGCAAAATTCCCAATAACTATATTGGTATGAAAAGTGGATTAATTTAATATAGTGATGAACAGGAGGCAAATATGTCTACTATTTCAACACATTTCCAGCACACCTTTAAAAAGGATCTCGCTTTTTTGTACAATCGGGTAAATCAAGAAATTTATGGTGTGGGTGTGAAAAAACAGCGAATTGAAATATTTGATGACCGTGTAATTATTTTTGCCCAGCATAAACGAGTACAGGCACTGAAAATGCTTAGCAAAAATTTTCATCATCTGACCATTTCGGTTGATTCTGCATTGATTGCTGAATTTAAATCATTATTTAAAGGTCAGATTGAAAGCACTCTCCATTTGAAAGTAAAAACGATCTTAAAAGATTATGACCCCATTACGGAAGAAGCGTGTACTATTATTTATCTTGCTGAATATATGTAAGAGAAAGATTTACTTAGAGATCGATGTGCAGCGCGCATTTGTCTTTAATCTTATATTGAAAGCGGTTACGCTAGCTTTTGTTGATCGAAAGTTAATTGAAACCGCAGCAATAGACCATTCTACTTCAAGGATGTGCTCTATTGCTGCGGTTTTTTATATAAACTTTTATTCCATATTAGGGAGGTGAAAGTTGATACGTGTATATGGTCTTCATGGAAAAGCTTAACAAAGAAAAAACCAGGGGGGATGTCTTTGGAAAAGCTAAATTCTTGGAAAGTGGGTACATTAGGATTCCAGCATGTACTTGCAATGTATGCAGGTGCTGTAATCGTACCGCTAATTGTTGGACCTGCGATCGGATTAAATGCCGAACAGCTAGCTTATTTAATCTCCATTGATTTATTTACTTGTGGGATTGCCACCTTACTGCAAGTTATTGGCGGGAAGCATTTTGGGATTAGGCTGCCGGTCATACTAGGGTGCACGTTTACCGCAGTTGGCCCAATGATTGCAATCGGGAACATGCAAGGGATCACAGCTATTTATGGAGCCATCATTGCCTCAGGAATTATCGTTATGATTTTATCGCAGTTTATGAGTAAAATTATGCGATTTTTCCCGCCAATTGTTACTGGCTCTGTTGTAGCGATTATTGGGGTGTCTTTAATTCCTGTTGCAATGAATAATGCAGCAGGAGGCCAGGGAGCTCCTAGCTTTGGAAGCTTAGAAAATTTATTTTTAGCAACATTGACTCTTGTCTTGATTATTGTGATGAATCGATTTTTTAAGGGGTATATGCGGGCAATCTCGGTTCTGCTTTCATTAATTGCAGGAACAATTGTTGCCTATTTTATGGGGATCGTCAGTTTTGCTGAAGTGTCCAACGCTTCCTGGTTTCATATAGTTCAGCCTTTTTACTTTGGCTTCCCGACCTTTAATGTATCAGCCATTCTTACGATGACCCTTGTGGCCATTGTGAGCATGATTGAATCAACCGGAGTGTTTCTAGCATTAGGGGATGTCTGTGAAAGAAAGCTAGATTCAAAGGATATTAAAAAAGGGCTGCGGGCAGAAGGTCTTGCGGTTGTAATTGGAGGAATATTTAATTCTTTTCCATATACATCATTCTCACAAAATGTTGGTCTTGTTGCGCTCACAAAGGTAAAAACAAGAAATGTTGTCATTGCTGCTGGTGTTATTCTCATGATTCTTGGACTATTGCCAAAAGTGGCTGCCTTAACAACGATTATTCCGATGGCTGTATTGGGAGGAGCGATGATACCGATGTTTGGAATGGTCATTTCTTCGGGGATTCGCATGCTTTCCAGTGTCGATTTCAGTAAGAATGAAAATCTGCTTATTGTGGCATGCTCGATTGGAATCGGTCTTGGTTCAGCCGTTGTACCAGCTATTTTTGGAAATCTTCCAGAAAGCGTCCGTTTACTAGTTGAAAATGGGATTGTTGTCGGAAGTTTAACAGCAATTTTATTAAATCTGGTATTTAATTATAAAGAAATTAATAGTAGTAAGAATGAGCAGTTTGAACAATTGAAAAATGATCATTCAATTGATGTCATTTGACAATTTGAGTTTGGATCTGCAAGCTTCTTTTTTAATAGATTAGAGGCTGAGAAACAAGTTCAATCCAATTGCCGATTCTTCGATCCAAAGAAGCAATCATATTTTAATAAGTGGAGGTCTTTATATGGAATTAATTTTGAAAAATGCAAATATCCCACAGGGGGATCGTCAAGTATTAACAAATATTCTTATCAATGATGGTAAGATTGTAGGTTTTTCAAATGATATTAGCTTTCTAAATGCAGAGAAAGTGATAGATATCGGCGGTAAGCTCGTTGTTCCTGGCTGTATTGATCCACATACACATTTCATGGATCCTGGTTTTACTCATCGGGAAACGTTTGCGACTGGAAGCCGCTCGGCTGTTGCTGGCGGATTGACTACGATTATTGATATGCCTTGCTGCAGCAAGCCATCTGTCCGGGACGGGGAAAGCTTCCAAAAGAAAATTGGGCCAATCCGTGATCAAGCGTATGTAGATTATTGCTTTTGGGGCGGGATGACAGGCGAGGATGCTCGTGAAGGCTGGCTTGATAACGTTTACCCGCAAATAGATGAAGGTGTTGTTGCATTCAAGGTATATATGACACCATCCGTCCCAACCTTCCCTCGTGTTTCAGATGCAGAAATGCTGGAGATTTTTAAGGCTGTCTCTAAAACTGGATTGCCGATTGGAGTACACGCTGAGAACTATGATATTTGCACGTTTAATTCTAAGAAATTAGAAAAAGAAGGTCGTTTTGATGGACCTGCATGGGCAGAAGCGCGCTCTACTCTTGCTGAAAAGGTGGCCATTGAATTAATCATTAGCTTTGCCGAAGCAACAGATGCCCGTGTTCATGTAGTGCATATGACTACTAAGGAAGGCGCCGAGCTCGTTAAAGCAGCGAAAAAACGAGGAGTAAAAGTAACGGCTGAAACTTGCCCGCACTATTTAGTGTTAAATGCAAAGGATTCAATGTCTGAAAGAGGTTCTTTTGCTAAAATTGCTCCGCCTTTACGCGGAAAAGAAGACAATGAAGCACACTGGCAAGCATTAGCAGATGGGACGATCGACTTTGTTGGAACAGACCATGCCCCATACGAAATTGCTACAGAAAAGGATTTTCCAGGTGCAACGATTTGGAATACATTCCCAGGTATTCCTGGGGTTGAAACGATGGTTCCGATTCTCGTAAGTGAAGGATTAAATAAAGGACGCCTATCTCTATCTCGCTTTGTTGAGGTGACAAGCCGAAATGCGGCTATTCACTATGGCATTTATCCGAAGAAAGGCTCCATGGAAATTGGCAGTGATGCAGATTTTACGGTAATTGACCTTGAAAAAGAATATGTGATCGATGAACAAAAAACAGAATCAATGGCAAAATATAATCCGCTGCATGGAATGAAATTAAAAGGAAAGCCAGTTCAAACGATAATCCGCGGCAATGTTGTATATGAAGATGGAAAAGGTGTCCTAGGGCAAGCGGGATATGGTCAATATGTACCTCGCCAAAGTATTCAGCGTCTTGAAAGAACATTTAAGTATGAGAAATTTGAAGCAGTGAAGGTGGAAGCAAAGGAAACGGTTAAGCAAAATTAATCAGAAACTCATTGAGTTTTGTCGATTAATCGATATATCTGAAATTTCGTAGATATATTAGCCGATTCCGTAGATATTTTATAAATTTCGTAGATAAACAGGTGCATTTCGTAGATAAAACTAGAAAGGATGATTCTTTAGTGGAATTGAGAGGAAATAAGCATTGCATCGTCGTTATTGATATGTTGAACGATTTTATTGATGAAAAGGGCGCGCTTTGCTGTAAAAATGGCGTAAAAATTGTCCCGAAAATTAGAGAACTCGTTGATTTTGCACATGACAATAATATTCAAGTTGTTCATGTGCAAGAAGCACATCGAAAAAATGACCGCGATTTCCGGGTGAGACCGGTGCATGCGGTAAAAGGCACGTGGGGTTCTGATTTCATCCCAGAGCTGAAGCCGGAAGAAGAGAAGGGCGATTATATCGTTCAGAAAAGAAGACATAGTGCCTTCAGCTTTACAGATTTTGACTTATTTCTAAGAGAAGAAGAGATTGATACTGTTGTATTAACAGGGGTTTGGACAAATGTTTGTGTACGAAGCACGGCATCAGATGCTCTTTACCATGGCTATAATGTCATCTGTATTTCTGATGGAACAACTTCTCAGGATGAAGATATGCATGTATCAGGTTTAAGAGATATCGATATTTTTGGTGATATTTTCTCAACAGAGGAGTATAAAGAGGCAGTTAAAAGTAAATTCTCCCAAGATGAACAGGTTGTCTAATTTCAAGCAAACAAGTGAAAGAAAAATACGGATTTTAGTGGGAATTACTGGAGCGAGCGGATCAATCTATGGATATACATTGGTCCGCGCCCTTCATCAATTAGGTGTTGAGACGCATGTCATTGCGACGGAAATGGGAGAAAAAGTCATGCAATTTGAGTGCGGAATCGGGATGAAGGAGCTTAAGGAATATGCCACGATTCATAGCAACCAGAACTTGTTTGCATCCATAGCGAGCGGCTCTTATCTTACAGATGGAATGGTCATCGTCCCTTGTTCAATGAATACGCTTGGATCAATTGCAAATGGGGTTGGGGACACTCTTTTAAGCAGATCGGCTAGTGTTATTTTAAAGGAAAAGAGAAATTTCATCATCGTTCCGCGTGAAGCTCCTTTTAATCTTATTCATTTGCGTAATATGACCAGGTTAGCTGAATCGGGCGCCTGCATCATGCCGGCTTCACCGGGATTTTATCATAAACCAACGGAAATTTGGGAGCTTGCGAATTTCATGGTGGCTCGCATTCTCGATATGTTAGGGATCGATCATCGTTTGCTTGAAAGATGGGGTGAGAAGGCATGAATCCTGTAACGATGAGGGCTTTATTAGATGATTGGGAAAATAGAGGGCTATTGTACAGAATTAAGAAAGAAGTGGACCCCCTTTATGAACTAGGAGCGATAATTAATACGAAAAATGGGAAACAGCCATTCCTCTTTGAAAAAGTAAAAGGGTATCAATCACAAATGGCAGCGGGGCTTGGAGGAGACAGAGAACTGCTAGCGGATAGCATAGGTATTCCTTCTTCAGAATTAATTCCAAAAATTATTGATTCAATCGTGAACCCGATTCCAACAACCTTAAAAGAGTCAGGTCCTGTCCAAGAAAATTTAGTAACCGGAGATTTTGATCTAGCAGATCTATTTCCGATTCCTACTTACCATGTAGAGGATTCGGGAGCCTATTATGTTTCAGGTATTTTAATTGTTAAAGATATTACTGGACAAAAAAGGTATACATCAATTAGAAGAATGCAGTATTTGGGAGGCAATCGGACAAATATCTTAATTACTTCTCCAGAATTAATGGAGCAATATAGTTATTTTGAGAGATTAGGGCAGCCGATGGAAATAGCTGTTATGTTTGGCGTTGTTCCGGCTGTCGTATTAAGCTCCCAAATAAGCACACATCTCTATCATACAGATAAGCTCAATGTTGCAGGTGCTTTGCTTGGACAATCCTTAGATGTGGTCCGGTGCAAAACCGTTGATTTGGATGTTCTTGCCGAGGCTGAAATTGTCTTCGAAGGACATATGCTTCCACATGAAAGAGAAATGGAAGGTCCATTTGGAGAGCTGGCTGGATATTATGGCACACAATCTCCACAGCCTGTAGTTGAGATATCAGCGGTTACCTATCGAAATCAGGCCATAAATCAAACGATTTTCCCATCCAGTTATGAAGAAAGACTGCCGATGGCACTTGTTCGGGAAGCAACTCTGCTTAGTACTGTTCGGCAGGTCGTTCCGAATATTACGGGTGTACATATTCCAATGGGAGGTGTAGCCCGCTACCATGCAGTCATCCAGATTAAAAAGAAATCAGAGGGTGATGGAAAGCAAGCAGCCCTTGCAGCATTTGCCAGTGATAAAGATTTAAAACATGTAGTTGTTGTAAATGATGACGTAAATATCTTTGATTCTGATGATGTGGAATGGGCGGTTGCTACAAGAGTACAGGCATCTGAAGATATTTTCATTGTTCCTGGTGCAAAGGGTTCGCCACTTGAATCTTCCCACAATTTAAGAGGGGTTACTGACAAAATGGGGGTTGATGCAACCTATCCGCTTGGCAAAGAGGAACTTTTCCGAAGAACTTCCATTCCAATAGATATCAATCTAGCAGACTATCTATAACTAACATTCACCGGTGCCTGGCACCGTTCGTGGACATTTTAGGGTGTTTGTACGTGAAGGATGGACATATTAGAGGATTTGCGTTTTTTACAGATTAAGTAAGTATAACATTTTTCAAATTTGAGAACTGTCTAGCACCAACGCCTAGCGCCTATTGGACTTCCCTTCCCCTCCTACGATAAGTCAACATCGAATCGCTATCGCTCTTCGTGTTTCCTTTATCTCGTCGGGGGCGCTCCAGTCCATACGGCGCTGAGCAAGGCGCTTGAGCTTTTCTTGGTAGGGAGTGAGAACGTATGAAGGCAATCGGCATGATTGAAACCCGGGGATTAATTGCTGCCATTGAAGCGCTTGATTCTATGGCGAAGGCAGCGAATGTCAGTTTAGTAGATTTAAAAAGAGTAGGCTCTGGTCTTGTGACCGTTATCGTGGAAGGTGATGTAGCAGCCGTTTCAGCTGCCGTTGAAATTGGCAAAACAGCCCACAGCAGAACAGGCGGGGAGCTTGTATCATTCAATGTGATTCCTCGCCCGCATTCTGAGCTTAGCAAGATCCTTTAATGGAGGTGAATAAACATTGTCTGATTTTATGAAAAGCATTGTCCAGGAAGTAATGAAACCGAATCAGAAACCGAAAGAGAATCCTCTTTTCGGCAGTGAGACTCGTTTTCTCTATTCGAAATCAACGGTTGAAAATAAATCTCCACAGACGATTCCAAAAATTAACCGGCCTAACTATCAACAAAAAAACAGGCAGAAGAATTTATCTTTTATAAAAGAAGAGCTGGCTGATCATCGTGCAGAGAGTAGATCTAATAATGAATCAGTTGTTAAAAAAGAGTCCCTTCCTCCAGTAAATGGGTATGACAAGGATCCGCTTACCAGGCTTCAAACGTTGTCACTCGTTCAAGGAAATCAGCCGATTCATCAACAATGGCACCACTCACCTATGAGAAAAAACAATGTCGAGGAAGAAAGTCAATTGATTGGACAGACAAGGGACGGCATGAAAGCTTGGATATATTCAAGTCCCCATCCAAAATTGCTGCAAAATTTTCAGCGTTCCATTAAATCAAATGCAATAGGGGTTATTACCTCTCAAAAATGTCAGCCGGCTCAGCTTTTTATATTAAATGAACTATTAAGAGAATATCCTTCAATGAAGTATTTTTTATTATGGGATAAAGAAAGTACGCAAAGCTTCGTTCTTGAATTGTATGAAGACAATGCAGAGCTGCTAAAGCAGGGATTAAAGGTTATGTTCCAGCGCCTTTCACAGTCTTCATATAAGCAAATCCAAGTGTATCAGGCTCATTCGCCAAGTCCTTGGCTAACAAAGCAATTAGATTTAAAAACACAAGTGGAAGGCGTAGCTGTGCTCGAAGGGATTGAGTATTATACAGCTGTATTTCTGTTAGATCGTTTATTGAAAAGATCAGCGGATAAAAACATCCATTACCAAATTGAAACAAATTATCTATTAATGTACGGAAACTATGAAACTGTTAAAGAAGTCTCAGGAGAATTGCTAAAGCAAGCAGAGCGTTTAAGCTAATTTTCAACTTGAAAGGCGGGAAAAAGATTGCAAGCACTTGGTTTGATTGAAACGGTTGGCTATTTAACAGCTGTTTCGGCTGCAGATGCCGCAGTAAAAGCAGCAGATGTAGAAATTGTCGGAATTGAAAAAGTTATTGGAGTGAGCGGCTATCTTGGAGTGACCGTTCATTTTAGTGGAGATGTTGCCGCTGTAAAATCAGCAGTTGAGTCTGGAAAAGATGCAGCTGAACGAGTAGGGAAAGTAATTTCCTCACATGTGATTCCTAGGGCACATCAGGAAGTAGCAGGAAAACTGCTGCCACACTTTAAATTAAAAGAGAAGGCAGTAAATATACCGGATAACACTGAACAATAATCAATTTTAGGAGGGAACGAAATGGGTGAAGCATTAGGCTTGGTTGAAACGAAAGGGTTAGTTGGTGCTGTTGAAGCGGCAGACGCGATGGTAAAGGCAGCAAATGTAGAAATTTGCGGCTACGAAAAGGTTGGTTTCGGACTTGTCACTGTCATGGTTAGAGGGGATGTGGGTGCAGTGAAGGCGGCAACTGATGCTGGTGCGGAAGCAGCAAGCCGTGTAGGTGAACTTGTATCTGTTCATGTTATTCCAAGACCGCATAGTGAAGTAGAAAGAGCATTATTATCCAAAAAAGGTGAATAACGATGGCATCTGAAAAGCAGAGTGTCTTAATGGAGCATACTCTGCAAGAACTTATTTACCGTAATTCTGGAATCAAAAGGCGGAAGCTAACTGTTCTGGCTCTAATTACCACTCATCTGATTGGAATGGATTCAGGACTTTCTTTTTTAAGAAGGATAAGCGGTGAGGAAGCGATCATTCGTTTCTCTATTGAAGAAGATGTATTAACGTATATTTCTATTGAAGAATTAGTAAGGGTCTCTCAATCGGACAACTGGATTCCTCAACATTCGCTGACAGAGAAGACTCTCTCACATGCAGATATTGTTCTAATTCCCATTCTTTCTTTTTCAATTGTGTCAGATATCCTTTCTTTTAATGAACAACGGCCATTTGTACGCCTCGTTTTAACTGCCTTGTTAACAGGAAAAACAGTAATTGCCTTGAAAACTGGAACAGATCCATATCATCCGCTTTGGCGTCTGAAAGGCATAGATAAAGGATCAAATGGGTTAAAAAGAAATCTATATAACCAAATGATCCAGTTGAAGAATATGGGGATTAATTTAATAGGTGAGAATGAAAAATTACCTAATCTTTCAGAAAAAAAAACAGTCATAAACAAGGAAGCTATTCGATATTTTCATCAGCAAAATATTCATAGTTTTGTCGTGTCAGAAGAAATGATTATTACACCACTTGCTAAAGATACAGCGAAGGAACTAAATATAACGCTTAAGTTTGAATAAGGGGACGGTAAAAATGCAAATGGGCGTAGTAGTCGGTCGGGTAACAGCAACAAAAAAGGATGAAAATTTAGTAGGAACAAAGCTGCTGATTACTCAGCCGATTGGAATAGATGGCAATGTGTTATCGAACCCCATTATTACAGTAGATACAGTAGGTGCTGGAATAGGTGAGCGAGTGATATTTGTATCAGGCAGTATGGCGGGAAGAGCCATCAAAAATAAAGAAGCACCAATTGATGCAGCAATCATTGGCATTATTGATAGTTTAGAAGGAACAACGTTGGGGGGTTAAAGCTTGTGGAAGCACTACAAATAAAGAAGGCATTGGAGTATCGCAAATTAATCGATGTTTTACTTGACTCGAACCTCTTCGCAGACATCGTACTTCAGGGCGGTTATTTTATCAATGTCATTACGCGAGAAATTTATGAAGCAGATGTAGCAATCAAGGGTGAGCATGTATTAATGGTCGGCGATGTGAAGGATTTAATTGGTCCGAAAACAAGGATTGAAGAAATCAGGGGGAAATTCGTCAGTCCGGGATTTATCGATTCGCATATGCATTTCGAAAGTGCAATGCTTACGTGTACAGAGTTTTCGAAGCTCTCGATTCCTACTGGAACAACGACTTTAATCGGTGATCCGCATGAAATCGGCAATGTGCTTGGTGTTGCAGGAATGAAGGAAATGATTGAAGAAGCGAAGACACTGCCGAACCGAATCCTTTTTACTGTTCCATGTGCAGTTCCAGATGCACCGGGACTTGAAACTTCAGGATTTGATGTAACAGCAAAGGATATGAAGAATTTACTGACAGACCCATATGTCCAGGGAATCGGAGAGATACAAAGCTTCAGTAATATTAAACCTGTATATGAGCATGCGCCAGAGTTAATTGATGATCTGGTAGCTGCTGTTTCGTATGCAAATGCCATCGGAAAAACAGTGGAAGGAAACGCACCAGGGCTGTTTGGACGGGAACTTGCTGCGCATATTATTAGCGGCGGTACACATGTATCCTGCCATGAAACAACGACTAAAGAAGAAACTGTAGAGAAGCTTAGGTATGGTGTGAGTGTTTTCATGCGTGAAGGTTCCTCACAGCGCAATATGGCTGAGTGTATCCGTGCGATTACAGAGGAGGGGCTTGATTCCAGACGCGCAATTGTCGTTTCTGATGATATGGTGCCAGCCGATCTTTTAAAATACGGCCATATGAATGACATTATTCGCCGTACGATTGCGGAGGGCATTGATCCTGTTGAAGCAATACAAATGGCAACGATTAATCCTGCTACACATTTTGGCTTTAAGGATGTCGGCGTGATTGCACCCGGTAAACGTGCAGACATAGCAGTCATTAGCGATTTAATGAATATGACGATTGACCAAGTGTATTTAGCAGGAAAAAAAGTCGCGGAAAAAGGAGAATTAACGATTGAGATCCCTTCCTATATCTATCCTGAAAGTGTAAAGAAATCTGTGAAGCGTAAGCCTGTTAAAAAAGATGAACTTACAGTAAAAGCAAGTGGAAGCCGGGCAAAGGTGCGTGCGATTGAAGCGATTCCTTTTCAGAACTTAACCGGTGGAAGTAAGTTCACCCTCAATGTAAAGGATGGCATTGTCCAGCCTTGTTTGAAGCAGGATGTGCTGCCTTTACTCGTTATCGAGCGCCACGGACGCACTGGAAAAATCGGCAAAACCTTTTTACAGGGCTTCGATTTGAAAAGCGGTGCTATTGCTGAAAGTGTTGCCCATGATACACATAATATTATTGTGACTGGAACGAATTATGAGGATATGGTGACAGCTGTTAACCGAGTAATTGCGATGGACGGCGGAATTGCGATGATTAAGGATGGCAAGGTCGTAGGAGACTTGCCGCTCCGTATTGGCGGGCTAATGACCGATGAATTAACAGGAAAAGAAATGAGCGAGAAGGTTGATGAATTGTCAAGACTTGCAAAAGAAGTGCTTGGCTGTGGAATGGAAGTGCCATTTATGCATTTATCCTTCTGGTCATTAGTTACAAGTCCTAAATGGAAAATTACTGATAAAGGTTTGATTGATGTGGATAAATTTGAGGTTATTCCAACGATTTTATGATGAAAATAGAAAATATCTATTTGGGGAATCCAATTTATCTAGTAATTTAGGAATGTTATCAAGCATTTATCGCAAATTATCTAGCAAACTTCGCAATTTATTGAGCACTTTTCAATTTTTATCGAGCATTTCGTAGCTTACTAGTAAAAAACACTTGAAAGGAGATTATCATGGGCGTCAAATTAGTTGATCTGACACAAGAAATCTATCATGGCATGCCTGTTTTCCCCCTTCATCCTACCACCATGATTTTTTCAAATATTACACATGAGGAAACGATAGAAAAGATTGGTTTCCCTTTTGCCACTAACAATCTAATCATCAATGAACACGGTCCTACCCACAGTGATGCTACATATGAATTTGACCCAAATGGAAAGTACATTGATGAAATGCCGCTTGAATATTTTTATGGACCTGCTGTATGTTTGGATCTTTCTCATATTCCTGCTGATCGCTCCATTACAAACCGTGATCTTGAAGCTGCCTTAGCACAATCAGGCCAATTTATCGAAAAAGGAGATATTGTTCTCCTCTACACAGGACACTACAATCGCTCTTATGGAACAGATGAGTGGCTGACAACATATACAGGACTTGATTATCAAGCGGCCAAGTGGATTGCTGATAAAGGTGCAGTCAATATTGGCATTGATGCGCCTGCAATTGATCATCCAGATGATCCTAGCTATTCAGGGCATCTTGTATGCAGGGAATATGGAATAACGAATACAGAGAATTTATGTAATCTTGATCAAATTGCAGGGATGCGTTTCCTTTATTTTGGCTTGCCGCTTCGGATCAGAAAAGGAACTGGTTCTCCGATCAGAGCTGTAGCAGTCTTTATCGAATAAGTATTTGCAAAATTATTATGTTAGATTGCAAATAAAACTATGTATTTTGCAAATAAAACTATGTATTTTGCAAATATAATGAATTCCTTCCCAAATAAGGCGTTCCCGCAAAATAAAATAGCATGGCAGGTGATGAAATGTATAATCAAGAACGAATACGTGAGGAAATTATCATTCCTCCATATGAAGGTAGAAGTGCATTTTTACGAAAAGGGGAAGAGCTCATTATTATCGATATGGATGGAAAGCAAGTGGGGGATTTTGTCTGCTTTAATCACTCCGATCCGAGCGAATATGTTTCTCCTGTTCATATGAGGGCATCCTTAAGCAGCATTCGGCTGAAAATTGGTGATTATCTTTACAGCAACAGACGGCGCCCGCTTATGCAGCTTGTTGAAGATACGGTAGGTAAGCATGACTTCTTCTTCCCAGCATGTGATTATTACCGCTATAAGATGGATTTTAACCAAAAGGATCATCCGAACTGTCATGATAATCTGCAAATGGCTTTGAAAAAATACAATATTCATCCTCCAGTCATCCCGGATCCAATTAATCTATTTATGAATAATGTTGTAGATGATTTAGGAGATTATTTTATTGCTGAACCGCTTTCGAAACCAGGTGATTATGTGCGGCTGAAAGCGTTGGATGATACTGTCATTGCATGCACTACATGTTCCCAAGACCTTGCTCCTGTCAATGGATGGAAGGTTACTTCGTTAAAAATGCAAATTGTGGAGGCGAGATAATGGATGATGTTCACTTTCTCCAAAGCTTGCTCCGAATTAATAGTTCTAATCCCCCAGGAAATGAGCATGAAGTAACAAAGGCCTTTATCGAAAGATGTAAGATGAATGAGCTTCCTTTTAAAGTAACGAATCTTGGAAATAACCGCAGTAATTTTGAGCTAACACTGAAAGGCACTGGAGACAAACATTTATTCTTTTGCGGTCATATGGATACGGTATCCCCTGGGGAAACGGAATGGACGTATCCTCCTTTTTCTGGTGAGATTATTGATAACAAGATTTATGGCAGAGGCGCTTCCGATATGAAGAGCGGATTAGCAGCGATGTTTTTAGCTATTGAATCTATATATTTAGAAAAAATCACTCCTATACCAACTATTACGTTCCTTGCTACAACTGGTGAAGAGGTAGACAGCTGTGGAGCTAGAGCATTCCTAGAAGAAACCGAGAATCGTACGATTGATGCACTCGTAATCGGTGAACCGACGAATGAGAAGGTTGTCGTTGGTCATAAAGGTGCGCTTTGGCTAGAAATTACAACCTTTGGGAAAACAGCTCATGGTTCAATGCCAGATCAAGGAATTAATGCAGTCGATCATATGGTACATGTGATCAATGAACTAACATCATTGAAATTAACCTGGACAATAGCAAAAGAGCCACTCGGCAGCAGCAGTTTGGCTGTGACGATGATTGAGGGCGGTATTCAGACTAATGTTATTCCTGATCGTTGTATCATCCGGGTGGATATTCGCACGGTGCCTCCGCAAGCTCATGAAAAGCTAATCGAAGAACTAAGGGGAAAATTAGATAAGCTTATCGAGAAACAGAAGCTTTATGAATATAAATTAACAAAAGTATTAGACCGGCCATCCATCATTACGTCATCATCCGCAGACCTTATTCAATGTGCCTTAGCCATTAAGGGTGAAACAGATGCTCAATGCTTCGGCGTATCTTATTATACTGACGGTGCAGTACTTAATCCGAGAAGTGAAATCCCTACTTTAATTTATGGGCCGGGCGATGAAAAACTAGCCCATCAGCCAAATGAATCAGTGGCAATTGATGCATTCAAACGTTCAATCGAATTTTATAAGAATCTTGCACTCTCTTTTGACACCACAATGAATGGGCATAAGAGCCTAGCGCAAGGAGGAACAGAATGAGCAGCATCATGATTAAAAATGCTGAAATCATCACGATGAATGCGAACGAAGAAATTATCACCGGTGATATTTATATTGTAGATGACAGGATTGTGGAAATTGGACATTCTCTCTCTCATTCGGCAAATAAAATAATCGATGCTGCCGGCCGAACAGTTATACCAGGCTTTGTTCAAACACATATTCACCTTTGTCAAACATTATTTCGAGGGCAAGCTGATGATCTTGAACTGATGGATTGGCTAAAACAACGAATTTGGCCGCTTGAAGCATCACATGATGAAGAATCTATTTATTATTCGGCCATGCTAGGCATTGGTGAACTTTTGCAGAGTGGAACGACAACGGTCGTTGATATGGAAACTGTCCACCATACTGAATATGCATTCCAGGCTCTGGCAGAGAGCGGCATTCGTGCCTTAGCAGGTAAGGTCATGATGGATAAGGGAAATGAGGTTCCTATCCGCTTACGAGAAAATACAAAATCCTCCCTTCAAGAAAGTGTTGATTTGCTTGAAAAATGGCATGGGTATGAGAGCGGACGTATTCAATATGCTTTTTGCCCTAGATTTGTTGTCTCATGTACAGAGGAATTATTAACAAATGTAAGGGACCTTTCCGCAAAATACAATGTAAGAGTCCATACACATGCTTCAGAGAATGCGAATGAAATCTTACTCGTTGAAAAAGAACATGGAATGCGCAATGTCGTCTATTTAGACCATCTCGGCCTAGCGAATGAACGTTTGATTCTAGCTCATTGCGTATGGCTGGACGAGGAAGAGAAAAAAATTATTAAAGAGCGTGGCGTAAAGGTGAGTCATTGTCCAGGCTCCAATCTAAAGCTTGCTTCAGGGGTAGCTGATTTGCCTGGCCTACTTGATCAGCATGCACATGTGAGTTTAGGTGCTGATGGTGCCCCATGCAATAATAATTTAGATATGTTTAATGAGATGAGGTTAGCTGCCATTATTCAGAAGCCGATTCATGGACCAACAGCGATGAATGCAAGAACAGTTTTCAGGATGGCGACAATTGGGGGAGCTAAAGCTGTAGGAATGGAGAAAGAGATTGGCAGCATTGAGCCGGGGAAAAAAGCTGATTTAGCGATCTTAAACTTAAACGATTTTCATGTGTATCCTTCGTATGATATTGATCCAATTTCACGTATTGTCTATTCAGCGACTCGTGCTGATGTAGAATCGACAATTGTAAATGGGAAAGTGTTAATGGAAAATCGGCAGTTGAAAACAATCGATAAAAAAATTATTTTACAAGAATCTAACCGGGCGATTAAACGGCTGCTGAGTAAGCTTGAAAATGTGGCAAATTAGCACATTCAAAAATATTTAATGTCAATGATTAGAAAATGGACCATCTTTTCGGTAAAATAGAGATAGATTAAAAATATCTAGCTTCAGCGCCTAGCCCCTCGAGGTCATAAGCCAAGCCTCCCAAAAAGGTAAAGAACACCTTTCTGAAAGGCTTGTCTTATGCTTGTCGGGGCTGAGCAAGGCGCTTACACTTTTAAACAAGGGAGGTTCATAAAATTGACGATTGAAATTCCTAGCCGGGATGAACTCGGTGTCATTTTAAAAAAAGCAAAGCGTATTGCTGTCGTAGGTCTTAGCGGCAATCCTGAAAGAACTTCTTATATGGTTTCAAAGGCTATGCAGGATGCTGGCTATGAAATTATTCCCGTTAATCCGACGGTGGATGAAGTACTAGGAGTGAAAGCTGTTAAATCATTAAAGGAAATTGAAGGCCATATTGATATCGTCAACGTTTTTCGCCGTTCAGAGCACCTGCTTCAGGTTGCTAAGGAATTTGCGGACATTGATGCAGAAGTCTTTTGGGCACAGTTAGGATGTATCGATGAGGAAGCCTATCATTTTCTAAAGGAAAAGGGTTATACAGTAGTGATGGATCGCTGTATTAAAGTTGAGCATGCCTTAACAAAATAAGCAAATTTGCATGAGATCGATTCAGGTCTCATGTTTTTTAATTATTCTTCAAAAACGTTGAAACAAAGGGCTTTATACGCGATAAAAGCGTAGATGATACAAAGAATTAACAGATACGTCATTTGCCAAAACTGAATAAATAGATACAATAAACAATAGGCAACAATAAAAATTATGGTAAAATAAAGTAATGGAACATTCGTTCTCGATGCTGATTTTTCCATATAAATAAAGGATATTTTTTATTTTAAACGAATACATAAACGAGTGTTTAACTGTATACATAGAATAAAATTTTGTTTAGCTAATCAGAATTAGATCCATAAATTCTGAACGCATAAGAAAAACTAAGGCATTCGCCGAAAGGCTTGGTGAATGCCAAGTTTTTCTAATCGCAAAAGGTTTTCTATATACAAGCAAGTTGTTAACCTGCGTTCTTGGTAAATGAAAGGGGTATGTTTGTGGCAAGGAATCAAGAAATTTTTGATTATAATGATGATGCCATACAAGTACTCGAAGGGCTTGAAGCTGTAAGAAAACGCCCTGGGATGTACATTGGAAGCACAGATGCAAGAGGTCTTCATCATCTTGTTTATGAAATTGTCGACAATGCGGTGGATGAAGCGTTGGCAGGATTTGGCGACCATATTATTGTCAAAATACATAAAGATAACTCTATAAGTGTAGTTGATAAAGGCCGAGGAATGCCGACTGGAATGCACCGCATGGGAAAACCAACTCCAGAAGTAATTTTAACCGTCCTTCATGCCGGCGGTAAATTTGGACAGGGCGGCTATAAAACGAGCGGAGGCTTACATGGTGTAGGAGCTTCGGTTGTGAACGCACTATCAGAATGGCTTGTTGTTAAGATTAAGCGTGATGGAATTGTGTATGAACAGCGGTTTGAAGATGGTGGAAAACCGGTTACTACCCTCGAAAAGGTAGGAAAGACAAACCAATCAGGAACAACCATTCATTTTAAACCAGATCCATCCATTTTTTCGACAACTACTTATAATTATGAAACCCTTTGTGAGCGCTTGCGGGAATCGGCATTTCTATTAAAAGGGATGAAAATTGAAATCATTGATGATCGAAATAGTGTGCAGGAAATCTTCCATTATGAAAATGGGATAGAAGCATTTGTGGAATATTTAAATGAGGAAAAAGACGTCCTTCATCCAGTTATAAGCTTTGAAGGGCAGCATAACGAAATTGAAGTGGAGTTTGCCTTTCAATTTAATGATGGTTATTCAGAAAATGTTCTTTCGTTTGTTAATAATGTCCGGACGAAAGATGGCGGTACACACGAAGCGGGATCAAAAACAGCCATGACTCGAATTTTTAATGAGTATGCGAGAAAAGTGAATCTCTTAAAAGAAAAAGACAAAAATCTTGACGGTTCAGATATTCGCGAAGGGTTCACTTCGATCATATCTGTGCGCGTACCTGAGGACCAGCTTCAATTTGAAGGGCAAACAAAAGGGAAGCTAGGGACGAGTGAAGCTAGGTCAGCAGTTGATTCTGTTGTATCTGAACATCTTTCCTATTTCCTTGAAGAGAATCCGAACATTAGTTCGTTGTTGATAAAAAAGGCAATTAAAGCGTATCAAGCGAGAGAAGCTGCTCGAAAAGCACGAGAGGATGCAAGAAGCGGAAAGAAAAGGAAACGATCAGAGGCTGTCCTTTCAGGTAAATTAACGCCTGCACAATCACGTAATCCTGAAAAGAATGAATTATATTTAGTTGAGGGTGATTCAGCGGGAGGTTCCGCTAAGCAAGGTAGAGATCGACGCTTTCAGGCTGTACTGCCACTGAGAGGTAAAGTAATTAATACGGAGAAGGCCAAGCTTGCCGATATTTTCAAAAACGAAGAGATTAACACAATTATTCATGCTGTCGGCGGCGGAGTAGGAGCGGATTTCAACGTTCAAGATATCAATTATGATAAAGTTATTATCATGACAGATGCAGATACGGATGGAGCCCATATACAAGTGCTTCTTCTAACCTTCTTTTATCGTTATATGAGACCTTTAATTGACGCAGGAAAAATTTTCATCGCCTTACCTCCTTTATACAAAGTAAGCAAAGGCACAGGGAAAAAGGAAATCATTGAATATGCATGGAGTGATGATGACCTGCAGGATACGATTAAAAAAGTTGGCAAAGGATATATTCTGCAGCGGTACAAAGGGCTAGGAGAAATGAATGCGGACCAGCTTTGGGAAACGACAATGGATCCAGAAACAAGAACTTTGATTCGAGTGAGAATTGATGATGCTGCAAGAGCAGAGCGACGTGTGACAACCCTTATGGGAGACAAGGTTGAGCCGCGGCGTAAATGGATAGAATCAAATGTGGCATTTGGCCTTGAAGAAGATGCTAGTATTCTTGAAAATGAGAATATTTCTGTATTAGAGGAGGAAAATGAATAATGAGTGCATCAGAAAAATTTCGTGACCTCCCTCTTGAAGACGTACTTGGTGATCGTTTTGGCAGATATAGTAAATATATTATTCAAGAACGTGCATTACCGGATGCACGTGACGGGCTAAAGCCTGTTCAGCGCAGAATCCTATATGCTATGCATGTGGAAGGAAATACGCATGAAAAAGGATTTAGAAAATCGGCGAAAACGGTTGGTAACGTTATCGGTAATTATCACCCGCATGGCGACTCTTCTGTGTATGAAGCAATGGTTCGAATGAGCCAGGATTGGAAGGTTCGTAATGTACTCGTTCAAATGCATGGGAATAACGGCAGCATTGACGGGGACCCACCTGCGGCGATGCGTTATACAGAAGCAAGATTGTCAGCAATTTCGGCAGAATTACTGAAGGATATTGAAAAAAGAACAGTCGATTTTATCCCAAACTTCGATGATACATCGGAGGAACCAACAGTACTTCCAGCCATGTATCCGAATCTTCTCGTCAACGGTTCAACAGGGATTTCAGCAGGTTATGCCACAGAGATTCCCCCACATCACCTGAATGAAGTGATTGATGGAGTGATTCACCGAATGGACCATCCAAATTGTACAGTTGATGAACTTATGGAGCATGTAAAAGGCCCAGATTTTCCTACAGGCGGAATAATCCAAGGAATTGAAGGGATTAAGAAGGCATATGAAACAGGAAAAGGAAAAATCATTGTTCGCGGAAAAGCTGAGTTTGAAGATATTCGCGGCGGTAAAAAACAGATTGTTATTACGGAAATTCCTTATGAGGTGAATAAAGCAAACCTCGTTAAGAAAATTGACGAGTTTCGCTTAGATCGCAAAGTTGAGGGAATAGCAGAGGTCCGTGATGAAACGGATCGAACAGGTTTGCGTATTGTTATAGAGTTAAAGAAAGATGCAGATCCGGAAGGTGTCCTTCATTATCTTTATAAAAATAGTGATCTGCAAATAACTTATAATTTTAATATGGTTGCTATTCATAACCGTCATCCAAAGCTGATGGGCCTCAGAGAATTATTAGATGCCTATATTGGTCATCGAAAAGAAGTGATCACAAGAAGGTCTGAGTTTGAATTAGAAAAGGCACAGGCACGTCAGCATATTGTTGAGGGTTTAATGAAAGCCCTCTCTATCTTGGATGAAGTAATTGCAGCAATTCGTGCATCGAAGGATAAGCGAGATGCGAAAGATAACTTGATTGCCAAATTTTCGTTCACAGAACCACAAGCTGAAGCAATCGTTTCATTACAGCTTTATCGACTTACGAATACTGATATTACAGCTTTGCGTGCAGAGGCAGAGGAGCTAGCAAAGAAAATTGCTGAGCTGACGTCTATTTTACAAAGTGAAAAGAAGCTTTATGCTGTTATTCAAAAAGAGTTAAAAGATGTGAAAAAGCGTTTTGCAGATGAACGTCGAACAAAGATTGAAGCGGAAATTGAAGAGATAAAAATTAATCTTGAAGTCCTCGTTGCAAGCGAGGACGTAATCGTAACTGTTACGAAGGAAGGATATGTGAAGCGGACGAGCCAGCGTTCATTTGCGGCCTCAAATGGGCAGGATTTTGGAATGAAGGATTCGGATCGTTTGCTTGCACAGCTTGAGATGAATACAACAGATGTCCTGCTTGTATTCACTAATAAGGGAAATTATTTATATTGCCCTGTTCATACACTCCCAGATATTCGCTGGAAGGATCTTGGTCAGCATATCGCCAACATTATTCCGATCGACAGTGATGAAACAATTATAAAGGCACTGCCTATAAAGGACTTTGACACTTCTTCATTTTTACTTTTTGTAACAAAAAATGGGATGGCGAAGAAAACGGAATTGAAGGATTATAAGGCTCAGCGCTATTCAAAACCGTTAGTTGCGATCAATGTTAAAGGTGATGACGAGGTCATTGATGTATATGAAACAGACGGGACGAAGGAACTCTTTCTATCAACATATAATGGCTACGGCCTCTGGTTCCATGAAGAAGAGGTGAACATCGTTGGTACAAGAGCTGCTGGAGTCAAAGGGATAAATTTAAAAGACGGTGACTTTGTTACTGGTGGTCAATTAATTGATCCATCAAAAAATCAAGCCGTTGTCATCGTTACCCAACGAGGTTCCATCAAAAAAATGAAATTAACTGAATTTGAACGAACTTCCAGAGCGAAGCGCGGTGTTGTCATGCTGAGAGAATTGAAATCAAATCCTCATCGTGTAATTGGATCTGTTATTGTATCGGGTAAGGATGATGTCTTTATTGAAACGGACAAAGGCCATATCGAATCAACGAAAGCTGTTAACATTAGATTTAATGACCGGTATTCAAATGGTTCATTTATGATTGACGAATCAGAATTCGGTCAAGTGACAGATGTTTGGAAAGTAACTGTATTGGAAGAAGAAAATACATCTAGTGAATAAATGAAATCCCCTGCCTAAGGGGGCTGTTGACAAAATGGGAAAAGAGCTTTGCTCCTTTCCCATTCTCTTTTTAAGAGTATATTTATTAGTTTTCTTTATAATTTTTGTCTTAATTCATTACCTTTATAATTCTTTTTAAATTTAATGCCAACGCTGAAAAAAGGCATTGTTCAGAAATTTTTTCAATGCCCCTCTTATATGTTTTATACAGGTTATGCTTAGATTTCAATGTTCCGAAGGAACCTTCACACCAAACTCTTCGGAGCTTTTGGAATGCTTTATATTCACTAGTTTTTGCCCTCTGAGTATTTGCTTCCAACAATTCATGTGCAATTGGTCGAGAAATCGTTCTTTTACTTGCTGTTTCCCCAAAACAACA
>NZ_LJIX01000006.1:2279057-4013975 GCF_001420595.1 Cytobacillus solani
GAATAATATTTTTCCATTTTGTTATATACAAAAGAGAAGTCTATCTTTTCATTAATTTGGCGAAGAATATGATTTGAAGGAACAAATGTATTTAAATCAATAAACTCTAGTTTACTTTGATATTCATCTTTACGACCCATCATAAAAATTCCCCCAATACAAAACCTGTATAGAATAATTAAATTCTACACAGGTATTGGTAAATCCTATTAGTTTGTCAACAGCCCCCTAAGGTGGGGGATTATCTTTTTTTCTAAGAAGAAAAAACCTATAGGGAAAAAAATCAACTTGTCTATTAATTATAATTTTGATAGATTAAAAAAAGTAATATTATTTTGAAATAGCAAGACATCTAACAAGATTCGACAACTCATGGGAGGAAAAGCATGGAATTATTAGAATCAATAATTGGATTTTTGAATGACATCATTTGGACCTACATTTTAATTGCAGCATTAATTATATTAGGTCTATACTTTAGTTTCAGAAGTAAATTTGTTCAATTGCGCTATTTTGGGGAAATGTTTCGTATATTGGGCGACAAGTCAATGGTCTCCGCAGATGGGAAAAGAGGAATATCTTCTTTTCAGGCTTTCTGTATTAGTGCAGCCTCACGAGTAGGAACTGGGAATATAGCTGGGGTTGCAACGGCTATTGCTGCTGGTGGACCTGGAGCTGTATTCTGGATGTGGTTAATTGCCTTTTTAGGTGCTGCATCGAGCTTTGTCGAGAGTACGCTTGCTCAAATTTACAAAGTAAAGGATAAGGACGGCTTCCGAGGCGGGCCTGCATATTATATGGAAAAAGGGCTAAATAAACGCTGGATGGGGATTATTTTTGCTATTATTATTACATTCTGTTTTGGTCTTGTGTTTAACTCTGTCCAATCAAATACAATTTCTCTAGCTTTTAATGAAGCTTTTGGAACTAGCCGTTTAACGATTGGAATTATTCTTGCTGTACTAACAGCAATTATCATTTTTGGTGGAGTTAAGCGTATTGCCAATGTCTCGCAAGTAGTTGTGCCAATTATGGCTGTCATTTATTTATTCGTTGCTATTGCAGTGGTCATCATGAATATCTCTGAAATTCCAAATCTGATCGTTATGATTGTTAAAGGGGCATTTGGACTGGATGAGGTACTCGGTGGAACGATTGGTGCTGCAATTATGATGGGGGTTAAACGAGGCCTGTTCTCAAATGAAGCAGGAATGGGTAGTGCGCCGAATGCGGCTGCAACTGCCGCTGTTAGCCATCCAGTCAAACAGGGATTGATTCAAACATTAGGTGTGTTTGTTGATACAATTCTTATTTGTTCAGCAACAGCGTTTATTATTCTACTATATGGAGACTTTTCAACATCCGATTTAACGGGGATTCAATTAACTCAAGCTGCGTTAAGTTCCCATATTGGTTCATGGGCACCAATTTTTGTTGCTGTAGCAATCTTCTTATTCGCATTTACATCAGTAATTGGTAACTATTATTATGGGGAAACAAATATTGAATTTATTAAAAACAGCCCAACGGCTTTATTCGTCTATCGTTTAGCCGTTATCGGAATGGTGATCTTCGGTGCAGTTGTTGATTTAGCGATTGTTTGGAATCTTGCCGATTTATTTATGGGGATTATGGCATTAATCAATCTAGTTGCCATTGTTATGCTAGGAAAAATAGCTTTCGCTGCTTTAAAGGATTACAAGGCTCAGCGTAAAGAAGGGAAAGATCCTGTTTTCTATGCAGATTCCATTCCTGGATTAGATGGGATTGAATGCTGGGAAACAAAGGAAGAAGCATTGAAAAATAAAGGGTAATATCAAATGGAAGCCTCCTGATGTATAAGATACAGGGGGCTTTTTTCTTTAATAACCCTTATATTCTTACATTATTTTTCCAAAAGTGGACATAATATAATAAGAATGCAAGGGAGGTATTTTGAATGAAAAAAGAAATGATTTTTGCGCTTGCAGCTCTTTTCTTTATGACACTTTCGATTACGGGCGTTTATGCAGGTGAAAATAAAAATAAGTGGATAACTGTTTCAGAGAATAACAGCGATGTAACAGGGGATGGAAAAGAAGATTTAATTGAAATAAATGGGATTCCATATGAGGAAGGGCAGCAATTTTTAAAAGAAATTCAACTGCACATTTCTGCATCAAATGGGAAAGAATACGAAGCAGAAATTGATGGCGGTTATAATCCACAGGTTCAGTTTGTTGATTTGAACCATGATGCCGTGAAGGATATGTATGTGAGTATAGAAACAGGTGGAAGTGGTGGAATTTCTAATCATTATTTGTATACCTTAAAGGACTATAAGATCACAGATTTAACAGTTCCTGATCCACTAGTAATTAATGGGCAATTTAATAATGGCTATAAAGCATCAATCACAATTCAGGAGACAGGAAAATCAGTTACCTTTGATTTAAGGAATAGGGGCATGGATTATGAAAAAAGCGGTCTTTTTATAAATGGGAAGCTTAGTGAACCTACAGAGCTAATGGTGAATGGATACTCTATTTTAAAACCTGTTATTGTAGAAGGGGAAAATTATGGATTAATGGGAGTTCAAGCTATAAGCGGCGCTTACCATGCAGATTGGATTGCAAATGTTCAATCTACATGGATATATGAAAATGGGAAATGGATCTTAAAGGACACGAAAATTATGGAAGGAAAAAGAAAGAAAAATAGGCATTAATCACATTTTGTATGTAGTTTTCATAAACTATTGAAAATGGAGCTGTAAAAGGGGGTCACATAGAATGAGTCATTGGGATCCAACGAAAATCACTGTCCAATACTTGCCTCCTGCTACTGAATTTCGACCAGTTGATCGTAGAAAGTATACGTGGTCACAATCAAAAACAACAGGAGAATCTTGTTTATCTATTGGCTATCATTATGATTTCAACGTCATACAAGTAGAATACCGTGATGAGGTGCTTGCTGAATGGATACCGCAAATGGGTCAATACGTCCTTAGTGGAAAGATTTTTATTAGTGATGAATCATTTGATGAAAAATATGCTCAAATACGTTTCTTGATCTTTCAACGGGAGGCAAGACAGGCTCTAGCGGGAATGATATATGGTGATCGAACGTTTTTCACTAACTATCCATGGCTATTAGATTCACCGATTTATATTCATTTTCAATCAAATTATAAAGAATATAATAAAATTATCTATTATGAAACCCCTCGTCAATATCTAAATGAAGCCATGCAGCTTATAGGAACGTAACTCCTCCGCTCAAGCACAGGAATGGATACCTGTGTTTTTTTGTTTTTTGATCTTTTTAAGAAATATCGTATAAGGTTATTAAGCTGAAACAAGATAATAGTAAAGGGAGTGATTATATAGTGGAAAAGAAAAAGGAAAAATCATTTAAATTGAGCTATGAGTCCGATGGGAAAATGGGTAAGAGCAAGAAAGTATCAAATTTGAAAAAAGAATCTGCAGAAATCTTCTTTAATAATACGCAAAATAGTGAATAAAAAAACAGGCACAACATGTGCCTGTTTTTTTACTCATTCCTTTTGGTCAGATTTGAATAAATCAACAAAATTGAGTGCGGCTTTAGATAAACTATGATTTTTTAACCATATTAAACCTATTGGGGAAGAAAACGCATTACTTTCTATTTTATATGCATGTATAGGATATCCTCTATGCCGATTAAGAACTGTTTCTGGAACAATGGATGTGCCAAAATCGGCTGAAATTAGATCGAGCAAAAGTGTAATATCTGAACACTCGCCAATGATATGAGGTTGTAAGGTAAGCCGTGAAAATGCCTCGGAAATCAAATAATGTACACCTAAACCTTCCGTGCTTGGTAAAATAAGTGGACATTTTTTAATTTTATCAAGAGTTACTTCTTCATCAATTATTTTCCGCTTGTTGGATGTAACAAAATAAAACGGCTCAGTATATAGGTGAAGAATTGAAAAATCATCCACATTAAGCGGCAAACGAATGAATGCCAGTTCTATCGTTCTATTTCTAACTAGTTGACAGAGATGAAAGGATTCATTTTGGAGTATTTTATATGAAACTTTAGGATATTGTTTTTGAATTTCTTGTAGAATCTCAGATAACCTATCTACAGAAAATGTATTAACACCTATTGTTAGTGGACCGCTTACCCCATTTCCGACTTCTTTTACCTCAATTTTCGCCTCTTCCATCAATTGGGTCATTTGTAATGCATATTTATATAAGATTTTCCCTGCATTTGTAACTTTAAAATATTTTCCACTTCTTTCTACTAATTTCGTCCCAAGTTCCTCTTCCATCGTTTTCAATTGCTGGCTCAATGGCGGTTGTGACATATGAAGTTTCTCTGCAGCTGCAGAGATCTTCCCTTCCTCAACAATGGCTATAAAATATCGCAGCTGTCTAATATCCATTTGAAAGAGCCTCCTTTTAACTATATGAAAAATATTAGTAAGACTTATTTTCTTTATATTTTTCATATAGTTAATCCAATGATAGCATATTAGTATCGGAGGGAAAAGAAATGATGAAAGATCGAATTCTCTTGGTTTTATATGTTTTTCTGCTCACTGCGTGTCAGTCAAATGAGGAATCATTACAAAGTCCTTCAAATAGATTACAAACAGATCAGGGGGTAAAGATGATGGATCAAAAACAATTAATTGAATCAGCGGAGAAAGGAGACATTGAGAACGTATTGAAGTTACTTGATAGAGGAGTGACATCAATTTGACAGATAACAGCGGAAGAACAGCTGTAATGGCAGCAACCTATAACAATCAGACAGAAATGGTAAGAACTCTAATAGAAAAGGGAGCAGACATTAATATTCGTGATAAAAATCTGAATAACGTACTGTTGTACGCTGGTGCTGAAGGGATAATCGAAGTTGTCAAATTAGCAATCGAAGCAGAGGCAGATACTTCACTTACAAATCGATTTGGAGGCACAGCCCTTATTCCAGCATCTGAACGTGGACATGTTGAGGTTGTGAAAGAACTTCTCACTAATTCGGATATAGATGTTAATCATATCAATGATTTGCATTGGACGGCATTATTGGAAGCGATTATTTTAGGAGACGGGGAAAAGGAATATCAAGAAATAGTTCAATTATTAGTTGACCACGGAGCGAATGTTTCTATAGCGGATAAAGATGGGATTACACCGCTAAAACATGCTCAAAATCGAGGATTCCGAGAAATAGAAGCAATCCTGCTTAAGCGTGGCAGTAACTAATAAAGGAGGGCAAACGAAAGTGACAAATAATAATTACTGGTTAACTAATCTTAGATTAGAAGTTGGTTATTACTATGAAAATGAAACTATTACAGGAACAAAAACAGAAAGTTTCCATGTGAGAATTCAAGATGGAAGAGTAATTGAAATTGTTTCAGCAGATAAAGAGTTAGAAACCGATTTACCTAGATGGAATGCAAATCATTTTTTAATGCTGCCATCCTTTAGAGATATGCATATCCATATTGACAAAACATACTATGGCGGCCCGTGGAAAGCACCAACTGTTCCAACGAAGGGAATTGTGACAAGATTAGAAGAAGAGAAGGAACTACTTCCGAGCTTATTACCTGTTGCAGAGGAAAGAGCAAAAAAATTAATAGATTTACTCTTGCATGCCGGTTCTACCCATATTCGTACTCATTGTAATATTGATCCTTATATCGGGTTGAAAAATCTTGAAGCCACTATACGAGCCATAGAGGCTTACAAAGGTAAAGTTTCCATCGAAATTGTCGCTTTCCCGCAACATGGCTTATTACGAAGTCAATCTGTTTCACTTATTCGAGAAGCATTGCGTAATGGCGCTTCCTTAGTAGGTGGTGTTGACCCAGCATCTATTGACGAAAATATTGAGAAATCATTACAAACGGTAATGGAACTTGCGGTTGAGGCAAATGCAAACATTGATCTCCATATTCATGATCCAGGTCAACTCGGAATTTTTACGTTTAAGAGATTGGCATCTTTAACAGAGGAAGCAGCATGGCAAGGAAGGGTGACGATAAGCCATGCGTTAGCTTTAGCGAACATCTCCCCACAAGAAGCAGGTGAAGTTGCTCAACTGCTGGCTCATAATGGGATATCAATTACATCCTCTGTTCCTATTAGAAGAACGATTCCAATTCCTCTCTTACAGGAAAAAGGAGTAGAGATTTCATTAGGTGATGACAGTATAACCGATCACTGGTCCCCATTTGGAAAAGGAGATAGTTTAGAAAAAGCAGGTATGTTAGCAGAACGTTTTGGTTTCAGCGATGAACGTTCATTAGGGCAAACCTTAAGGTTTATTACTGGAGGCGTAACCCCTTTAAACGATGAAGGAGAACGAGTTTGGCCGAAAGTTGGAGACGATGCTGACTTCGTTTTTGTTGACGCGAGTTGTTCAGCTGAGGCTGTAGCAAGAAGAGCAAGGAGAATTGCTGTATTTTTTAAAGGGAAAGTAGTTTCCGGTTCACTATAATTATATATATATAACAGAAAGGTTTGGTTTAAGATGAGTTCTGAATTTTGGTTAATAAATTCGCGGTTAGAGAGTAGCTACCATAAAGAAAATGAAGTTATAACAGGAACAAATACTGAATCCTGCCATCTATTAATTAAGGCTGGGAAGATTGAGAAGATTATTGCTGCTAACGAAGCCATTACAGACAATTTACCGAAAATAGATGCAAACCACTTGTTGGTTCTTCCATCGTTTATCGAAAAACATTGTCATTTAGATAAAACTTTACTAGGAGATAGATGGCGTCCGGTTACACCAGTTAAAAGTATTTTTGAACGCCTTCAAATAGAGAAGGATACTCTTCCTGCATTGGGAACGACTACACAGGAACGGGCAGAAAAATTACTCGATGTTTATTTAAAAGCCGGAGTTACACATGTAAGGACACATGTCGATATCTATCCTGAAGTGGGATTAAAGAATTTAGAAGAGGTTCAAAAAGCACTTCAAACTTTTAATGGTAAGTTATCATATGAAATTGTTGCATTCCCGCAACATGGTTTATTACGATCAAATGCCAAAGAATTAGTTAGAGAAGCTCTTCAACAAGGAGTCAGCTTTATAGGAGGTGTAGATCCAGCTACAGTTGATGGAGATATTGAAGCCTCTCTTCAAGAAATGGTCGCACTGGCTTTGGAAGGTGAAGCGGGAATAGATTTGCATTTACATGATGCTGACCATTTAGGGATCTTTACTATGAAAAGGTTGGCTCAGCTTACAAAGGATGCTGGTCTACAAGGAAAAGTTTCAATTAGTCATGCATTTGGACTTGGCGATATATCTCAATATCAAGCAGAAGAAATGGCAGAACGATTGGCTGATGCAGGAATTACAATTATTACGAGTGTCCCTTTAGGGAGAAAGTTTCCACCTGTGGGCTTATTACATAGGAAAGGGGTAACAGTTGCAGTTGGGTGTGATAATATTTTGGATGTTTGGTCCCCATTTGGAAATGGAGACATTCTAGAACGAGCAGGTCGTTTAGCAGAAATTTCAGGATGGACAGATGAACGGTCATTAGCACAAACACTCTATTTTATTACCGGTGGAAAAACACCTCTAAATCAAAATGGAGATCAAGTTTGGCCAAAAGCTGGAGATGAAGCAAGTTTTGCTTTCGTTGAAGCATCGTGTTCCGCTGAAGCGGTCGCTAGAAGATCTAACCGAGTTGCTACCATGTTTAAAGGAAATATTGTTTCAGGTACTCTTGAATCTAAATAAGAATAGCAGTAAGTGATTTAATAAACTCAAAATTAATAATAAATACTTCTACAAGCAAAGACTCCATTCAATGGAGTCTTTCTGTTTTTAGAGCTTACATTTAGGTTTGTATTGGATATTGACACTTTATCTTCTATTAATGATAATAATCCTTCCCTATAAAAGACAGCCATATTTCTGGAATGTACGGGATTTTAAATAGGTAAATATTAAATTTATTTTATACTTTTTTTCTATATTTTTAAGATGCAGTTTATAGCCAGTTAAGTTGTTATTTGTACAATCAAGATGTTAGTAATTCTAATCTATAAGTGTGGAGGGAACGCGAAGCAAGTAACCAGGCGGTGATCATTAAGAATAGTATTTTCAAGGAGGTTTTATACTACTAATCTTCCAAATCATATGAATGATGAAGAATTTCTAGCTATTAAGTAATTTTCCTATTAGTTGGAAATATCCTGAAAATATTACCTCTCAGCAATTACTAGGTGAAGGTAATATGATTTTTACTAGATTCAATGAATAAAATAAAAGAGAAGATACTCGGAGGAAGGTTTATTATGAAAAGATTAAAATTAGCGATGGTTTTAGGTATTTCTTCTATAGCCCTGCTTACTGCTTGTCAATCTAATCAGGGCACAATCGAAAATTCTTCAATTGGAAAAGCAGCAAATGCAGAGGAAACGAAAGCGAATGTAGACCAAGATGTAAAAAATGAAAACCAGCTGCAAGAAGATCGTATGACTAAAGGTCAGGAAATGAGTCAGATTCTTGGCAGTACAGATTGGCAAGGAACAAAAGTATATGACAAAGATAATAATAATTTAACGACTGAGAATGCTAATTTCATTGGACTCGCAAAATACGATGAAACGACAGGGCATTATGAGTTTTTTGATGCTAAAACAGGTGAAAGCCGCGGGGATAAAGGGACATTCTTTATTACTAATGATGGTGAAATGAGAATTCTAATTTCAGAATCAAAGAACTACCAAGCGGTTGTTGACATGATAGAACTAAATAATGAAGTGTTTACTTATAAAAGAATGGGGAAAGATGCGAATGGCAACGATGTAGAAGTATTCGTTGAACATGTCCCTTACAAAGAAAAGGAGCTAGCTTTTACCGATCCTGATAAGATATTGGACAATACAACAGGAGATATTGTTAAAGAGGTAGCTGGTGATAAGGTTTTAGGAAGTACTCTATGGCATGGTACACTTGTCTTAGATGAAGATGGCAATAATGTAACAGAATATAATTCAAATTTTATAAGTCTAGCAAAATTTGATGATAAGACGAATAAATATGAGTTCTTTAATGCGGAAACAGGTGAAAGCCGTGGGGATTATGGGTACTTTGCTGTTGTACATGAAAATAAAATAAGGGCACATGTTTCAATTGGAAATAATAAGTATGGTGCAGCTCTCGAAATTACAGAGATGAATAATAATAAATTTACTTATAAAAGAACTGGCAAAGACCAAGATGGGAATGATATAACTGTATTTGTAGAGCATGAACCTTATAACGGTGACCTAAAACCAGAATTTACACATTAAGACATATTAAATATGATTAGTCTGAGTTAAAAAGGGAATGGTGAAGACCATTCCCTCAGCTGTTTTTTAATTCATTTTCTCAACCGGCTATTTTACATATGTGTCGGTAGGCATTTGGATACAAAGCATGTTAAATTCAATCAGAATGGCAGTATTAAAAATGTATATGTAAAATTATGGAGCAATCAGTTTGTAAAGTGTGATTACATACTCAAAACGAAAGGCGATTTATAGGATGATTGATCATGTCAATTAAAACAAGGTTTTTGTTGTCGTATATTGGAGTAATTATTATATCAATAGGATTATTGTTGGCCGCTACTTTTTTAATCATATTTTCGATAACTGGGGATATAAAATCAATCGAGCATTTTTACAAAAATACGTATGTTCAAAAACCTTTAACTGCTGCAGAAGAAAATGCGTTCCTCGATTTAAAACTATTGGCAAAGCATAGCCCTGAGAAATTACTGGATCAAGAGGTAATTGAGCAAATTAATCAAATAGGTATAAGCATTATTGTTAGAAAGAACGCTAAAATCACGTATATATCACCTTCCTATCGCGGGAACAATTTACAAAATGAACTCCCTCCTTTTGAAGAAACCAATATCAATACGAGAGATACAATAAAAGTAGGAAGCCTTTTTTTTACCTATGTAAAGTTTGATTTTCGTTTTTCCGATGATGAGAAAGGGAGTATTTTTGTACTAAGAAAAGTAAGTTCCTATGCAGAGTTGTCAAAGGAATTATTTCCAATTTTATTAGGTTCGTTGCTCCTCCTTTTTATTATGATGATTGGAATATTGAATTATTTGGTCTCAAGAAGCATTATTAAGCCCATATCTGTTCTTAGAAAAGGTGCCGAACGGATAAAGTCTGGAGATTTAAACTTTCAAATTGTTACTTCTTCAAAGAATGAAATTGGACAGTTGAATCAAGCTTTTGAAGAAATGAGAATCAAATTAAAAGAATCTGTAGATCTCCAGATACAATACGAAGAAAATAGAAAAGAATTATTGTCTAATATATCTCACGATCTAAAGACTCCGATTACATCTATAATTGGGTATGTTGAGGGGATTAAAGATGGAGTAGCAAACACACAGGAAAAAATGAACAAATATTTGAATACCGTATATACAAAAGCTAAAGACTTAGATCTATTAATTGATGAACTATTTTTATTTTCTAAATTAGATCTTCAAAAAGAGCAGTTTTCATTTGAGAAGGTAGAACTAACCCAATACTTAAAGGATTTTGTGGAAGAACTATCGCTTGATCTAGTTCAGCAGGGTATCCTTTTAGAAATAAGCCCTGGATTAAAACCAGTCTATGTTATAGCTGATAGAGAAAAGTTAAAACGAGTGATATCGAACTTAATAAATAATAGTATTAAAAATATGAATAAAGATGAAAAACATATTTGTATTTCATTACATGAAAGATCCAATGATTTAATTATTCAAGTGATAGATAATGGGAGCGGGATTAAACCAGAAGCCTTGCCTTATATTTTTAATCGCTTTTACCGCGCAGAGCAGTCGAGGAACTCTCAAACGGGTGGAAGCGGCTTAGGTTTAGCCATTGTTAAAAAAATCATTATTGAGCACGGAGGGGAATTTTGGGCTACAAGTGAGCTTGCTAAGGGGACAAGTATCTTCTTTACATTAAATAAAGTGATAGAAATAGGTGATGAAAAGTGAAAAGAATACTGCTTGTTGAGGATGAGGTAAGTATTGCAGAATTGCAAAAGGACTATTTAGAATTGAACAGTTTTAGTGTGGATATACAGCATTCTGGTGAAAGCGGACTACAGTGTGCATTACAGGAAAATTACGATTTAATTATTTTAGACATCATGCTTCCAGGTATAAGCGGGTTTGAAATTTGTCAAAAAATACGGTCTGTTAAAAACATCCCTATCCTTTTTGTATCAGCAAAAAAGGAGGATATTGATAAAATTCGAGGCCTTGGATTAGGAGCAGATGATTATATTACAAAGCCTTTTAGTCCAAGTGAACTTGTGGCAAGGGTAAAAGCCCATATAACACGTTATGAACGATTAGCAGGAGGAAATGTCACATCTACCATTCATGTTCATGGAATGTCCATTGATAAAGTGGCACGAAAAGTTCATATAAATAATGAGCATGTATTTTTTACAACTAAGGAGTTTGATTTATTATCATTCTTTGTCATGCATCCTAATCAAGTTTTAAGTAAAGAACAATTATTTGAAAGAGTTTGGGGTGAAGATTCAGCAGGTGATGTTTCAACAGTGACTGTTCATATTCGGAAGATCAGGGAAAAAATCGAAAGGGATGCTGCACATCCAAAATATTTGGAAACTGTGTGGGGGGCTGGCTATCGTTTTAATGTTTAAAATGTTCTTTTTTAATGGAAGATACATTACAAATTTTATCAATGTATAGAACCAAGCTTATTGCTGATCGTGTGAAGCAGCTAATTTATTTTTCTCCAAACTGACAAAAAGCCTTCCTCTTAATTAGTGATTTGCATTTCCTTGAATACTGCGGCTAGAATGATGTTGTGTATAAGGAAAGAGCAAAAGAAAATAAAAGGATAAAAAAAGATGGGAACAGAAACGTTTGTTGAATTACATTACTTAGTAAAAAAATAAATATAGTAAAAAATCCTTAAAAGGATATCAAATAGGATACCTTTATCAGATATACTTACCTATAAAATATCTAATAATAAACATGAGGATTAAAAATACTAATTAGTCAATTGTTAGGAGGAGTTTAATTGAAAACAGTATATGATTTTAATGTGAAAAAGGCTGACGGCAGTGAAAAATCTTTGAGGGATTATGAAGGAAAAACTCTGCTCATTGTGAATACAGCAAGCAAGTGTGGATTTACTCCTCAGTTTGAAGGACTTCAAAAACTATACGAAAAATATAAAGAACAGGGGCTTGAAATTTTAGGTTTTCCTTGTGATCAATTTAATAAACAAGAGTTTGATCATATAGAAGAAACACTACAGTTTTGTCAAAGAAATTACGGGGTTACTTTTCCTATATTTGCTAAAATTGATGTGAACGGAGAAAATGAACAGCCATTATATACTTTTTTAAAGGAACAAAAGAGTGGAATTTTATTGAAAAATATTAAATGGAATTTCACAAAATTTTTGGTAGATACAAACGGACTCGTAGTTGACCGATATTCACCGACAACTGAACCTAGCAGACTAGAAGATGATATAGTAAAAAGTTTAGCAATCAGGTAACTATTGATCTTCGGAAAAACCAGAGCGCTTGTTTGTGTGTAATCTGCTAAGGCCGGAAACAAGTTAGTAGCAGGTAAAACATGCAGATAGTATGAATAAAAATTAGTTCAAGATAATCAGGTTTAGCGGTTATGAAAAAGTGAAAAGTAAATGAACAATTTTTTTGGACTGATGTTTCATTAAATTAATCACTAGATTAAGTTGTTACACTTTCGAAATTATTGTTACATTAAAACCAATTTTTGTATATAAAGTAAACCTTTGTATGAAAAATAGCTTCTCCATATTTAACCATAACTAATACCTTATTAGTATTCTTGGGAAACACAGGGATATTTAATAAAATACCATATTTTGGAGCATGAATAACATTATTACATCTGTTAGCCTACTAATATATCATTCTATGAGGAAAATAGGAGGCTAATAAGATGAATAAGTTTAAGAAACTAATGATTGTACCAGCTCTAGCCGTTTCACTATTTGGTTTTAGCTCACAATCAGATGCAGCAACAA
The DNA here is from genome assembly GCF_001420595.1 of Cytobacillus solani. Taxonomy (GTDB): domain Bacteria; phylum Bacillota; class Bacilli; order Bacillales; family Cytobacillaceae; genus Cytobacillus; species Cytobacillus solani. The sequence goes on from NZ_LJIX01000006.1 coordinate 2,292,146, forward strand.
ATATTCACCAAGTACATAAAGGCGAAACTTATTGGACCATTGCGAACAATTATGGGGTTCCTGTGGCCAGCTTAATGAAAGCAAATAACAAATCTAGTGATTTACTGGTGTCTGGAGAAAAACTAATTATCCCAAATACTGCAATTTCAAAAGCAGATAAGGAACTCATGGCACGTCTTGTAACTGCGGAAGCTAAGGGTGAATCCTATGCAGGAAAAGTGGCAGTTGCTACAGTGATTTTAAACAGAGTCGACAGTTCACTCTTCCCAAACACTGTAAAGGAAGTAATCTATCAAAAAGTAAGTGGGCATTATGCATTTACACCTGTTCAAAACGGAGAAATCAATCGTCAAGCAGATGCCGCTTCCAGGAAGGCTGTAGAAGAAGCCATAGCGTTTAGAGGACAGGGAAGAGGCTCATTATATTTTTATAATCCCAAAACCTCAACGAGTAAATGGATCCTTTCCCGTCAAGTGACAATAACTATTGGTAATCATCGCTTCGCACGGTAATAAATAGACAACTAAATAGTATTATAACTTTCTGCGGTAATGAAGAAAGGGTTATAGCATTGTTTTACCTCTAATTCTTTCTAGAGGTATTCTTCTTTTTAAAGAGATATTTTTCTACCAATAATGTAATGAAGCGCAAATTAAACTTCCTCACTTACATATATGAGTGAGAGTAAGCTGATCAATAAATCTAAATATTAAAGAATCAGGCTGAAAAACTTTCCATATTAGCGTAATCCCAACAGTTTCCCTTTCTAGACATACTAGCTTTCATTTTATATATTAAGAGTAGCTGTTAATAGTTATTGAACGTGTATTGATATCCTTGATCACTATGAAGAAAGATTCCATTTACAATTCATCTTTTTATGGCTTTTTTAATCGTATCCAAGACTAGTTTGTAATCTTTGTGCCTACTAATTTAGTAGGCAACAACTTCGTTATTATATAGGTCTTTGATGGCAGATAAAAACAGTTTCTGCCCATTAAAAATTTAGATAAGTTACTCAGATAAAGGTGCGATAGTTGAATACGACATTTTTTTGTAAACTAAAAGTTTGAAGTGCCAATTAGAGATTATTAATATAATGTGAGAAAGGTTGTGAAGTTATTTGAAAGGTTATAAAGCAATGCTATTTGATTTAGATGATACCTTACTTAATAGGGATAAGGCAGTAGATAAAATGTTTTTAATTATTTTAGAGAAGTGTTATGAGGGTGTTGAAAATTCAACCAAAAATGAAATGTTGCTAAAATTCAAGGAATATGATAGAAGAGGCTATGGCTATACTGATTAAACAAAAGTTTTTGAATCTTTTTTTGATGAGTTTCCACCAAAATATAATTTGCCACGAAATGACATTCAAGATTTTTGGAATACTCATTTTCCTCATTGTTTTACTATAAACCAAAATATTATAAATATCGTAAATGCTATAAAGATGCATGTTAAAGTTGCAATTATAACAAACGGCTCAACTCACAGACAAAATGCTAAAATAATTAACACGCATTTAAATAGTTGTTTTGATAGCATATTTATTTCTGAAGAAGTGGGATGTAGTAAACCTGACAAACGCATATTTGAATTAGCATTAAATCAGCTTAATGTGGAACCGGAAGCCGCATTATTCGTTGGAGATGACATAGAAAAGGATATTGGTGGTTGTCAAAATGCAAATATAAAGGGCATATGGTTCAATCCTCATATGAATAAAATGATACCGCAATAAAACCATATGCTGAGATCAATTCTTTTGATAGATTATTAAGTTATATTACATAATAAATATAAATAATATAATGATTATTGAAAAGAAGAAGAAAAAATAAAACTTAATGCATTTGGAAACTAGCACTTACTGTTCATAAAATAAGACATTCATTTGCTACTCGTTATAATAAACTGCAGAACTACTTTCTGTAGTTTTATTTATTATAGTTTGATGAATTGAATAAATGACTCGAAGCATTTAATATCTCCGTGTTTTCGAACTACTAAAATGAAATCTCCCCCAAATCTTCTCAACTAAATCTGCACACATTTTTGTAATTATAATGATATTGGGAATGAATTCCTTATATAAGGAGAAAAGAAGATGTATGAATTTTTCAGTCAAATTAGCAATCTATTTACTCAACCGTTAGTCAATATTGGTTTAAGTACAAAAAGTATTCCTATTTTATCAGCATTCATACTAGGTATTGTCGGTGCTTTAGCTCCTTGCCAGTTTACAGGGAATCTAGGAGCAATTACGATATATGGAAATCAATCAGTTCAAAAAACTATAGCTTGGAAGAAAGTCCTCTTCTTTATTTCAGGAAAAATAGTAGTATTTTCCGTTCTAGGTTTTTTAGTCTGGTTATTGGGAAGTGAAATTAAAGTTTCATTTATAACTTATTTCCCCTGGATAAGAAGGATCGTAGGTCCGATGTTTATCCTAATTGGATTCTTTATGCTTGGTCTTATTAAATTTCATAAAACATTCACTTTTGGTAGTATACCTGAGAAATTTCAACAAAAGGGAAGTTTAGGTGCATTTTTAATGGGAGTAAGCTTTACGTTAGGATTCTGTCCAACCATGTTTACTTTATTTTTTGTTACTCTTATGCCAATGGCTTCAGCAGTAAGCTACGGTGCAATTTTACCTATTATTTTTGCAATAGGGACTTCACTTCCATTAATCATTGCTATTATTCTTATATGGTATCTAGAGTTAGGTGGGTCACTCATAAGAAGAAATGGTCGAAAGCTTGGTGTAGTAGTTCAAAAAATTGCAGGAGGATTTATGCTTATTCTAGGAATTTTCGATACTATTACTTACTGGGGGTTTTAAAAGTAGACTGTTCTCTTGACTGGACTTATTATTAATTTCTAAAGAAAATAACCAAAACTCGATTCAAGTTGCGGCTTCAGCACAAGAGCAACTAGTAGCCATTTACAAGGAATGGTCAAACAAATTAAATTGGAATAACCCACAAGTTAATAAAAAATTGGAGTATGAGAGTCTAAGTTAATTTTATATTGTTTTATTTGTTTCCTTAAAAATGGAAAAATAACAATGCTGATCTTCTGAAAAATATCAGCTTGAACTCGTCAGTAATTGACGAGTTTTTTTGTTTTAAAATATTTGAAATTAGGACTATTGTAAATTAGTTCTTTAAAAATCTTTGGATAAATCATTTAGCAAATTAATTAATTTTAATAGTAAAGTTTGCAGTTTCTAGGGATTTTCACAGAACTTTACTATGTTGACATTCTTTTTTTAACTGAGTGAACTGCATCACACTTTGAAGAAATTGCAGTCATTATTATAACAATGTCATAAAAAAAGGAGGAATAATAGTGAAAAAAGTAAAAATGAGTTTGATCACACTACTAATGGTTCTGGGGGTAATACTTGCAGGTTGTAGTACAGAGTCGGATAAAAGTTCTGAACCAGTAGCAAAAGAGAATGAAGTAAATAAGTCTTCAGTGGAAACCAAAGATACAAGTGAATCAGACTTAGAAACAATCCAATATTATTTTACTGCAAATGAGGGAGGAAGTATTTCCAAAATAGAGGCAGCTACTAATAAGGTTGTAGATACAATCGATGTTGATGGAGTAGTCCATAATGTTCAGGTATCACCAGACGGAAAAATGCTAGGTGCCACAGTTATCCTAGGAGGTGGTGAGGGACATGGAGAAGAATCATATGGTGAGTCTGATGGTAATGATTCACATGGAGATTCTCACGAAAAATCAAATGGAGATAGTTCACATAACAATAATTCACATGGGGTAGGCTCAATGGGAAAAGCCCTGTTTTTTGACACTGATACAAATGAACTGTTAAATACTGTTGAAGTAGGCAGTCATCCAGCTCACTTTGTTTTCACAGAGGATGGGAAGTATGCTTTAGTAACAAATACGGAAGATAATAATGTCTCCGTTATTGATATGAAAAGCTTTACTGTAACAGACACGATTAAAACGGGAAAAGGACCACATGGTTTTAGAATTTCTGCAGATAGTCAAAAGGCATATATTGCAAATATGAGTGAAGATACTATTAGTGTTGTAAATTTAGAATTGTTGAAAGAAGAGAAAAGAATTAAGGTTGGTTCAACTCCAGTTACAACAGGCATTACATCTGATGGTAAAACGCTTGTAGCTACTTTGAATTCAGAAAATATGCTTGCAATCGTAGATGTAAAAACTGAACAGATTGAAAAAGTAGAAGTTGGAAATGGTCCAGCACAAGTCTATATTGATGGAAACAATAAATTTGCATATGTTGCAAATCAAGGAACAGAAGAAGTTCCATCTAATTCAGTCTCTGTAGTTGACTTAGTAGAAAAAAAAGTAACAGCTACGATTGAAACAGGCAAGGGTGCTCATGGAGTTGTAACAAGCTCTGATAACAAGCGACTCTATGTGACAAATATGTTTGAAAATACGGTTACGATTATCGATACAAAACAAAATAAAGTGATTGATACAATTGAAGTCGGGGAAATGCCTAATGGGATTAGTATCATGAACTAAGGAATAAAAATATTAGATTTCTAACTGCCGTTACCTAATAATGGGTAACGGCTTTGTGTTTAGAGGAAACGCATTAAGAGTGTTTTACAAGCCTACCTACTAATCATTTTTGTACAAATTTTCCGTATACGTATTGTAATCTATATTAAAGTAGTTCCAAAAAGAGCTTAATTGCAGATCTATTATTGTGGGAAAATCCGTAATCGATTATTAGCGCAAGAATTTACTATGTGCTGTTTAAATGGAACTATTTCTCCCAAAACCCTAGTGAAATTATCCCAATCAGGAGAGGTGGAATTGATATTCACGGCGTTTTAATTGGAAGAATATTAACTACAATCATTTTTGCTAAAAAGAAGGGTGTTTCATTTTGCAATTAGCGGATATAACAGCACCTAGTACTATTCGTAGGCAAGTCATTGGCCGATGGGGAAACTTTATAAATCAGGAAGCAAACGGAACAAAGGTAACGAGATCCTTTTTAGAAAATCTTAATTTACCAGAATACATCATCAATCAAATGTACAAAGAATGAGTAGACTATTATCCAACCTTCTTGTAAGAATCACTTTGGAATTTAATGGGTTTTCTTCTCTTCCTAGTAGTAAGAAGAAATAGAGATTTCAACTAAAGAGGGGGGAAAGGGGACAAAGAAGAATATTTTATTGATAAAAGGGAATACAGATAAAGCGATCCATATTAATTAGTTTTTTGAAACTGCTGCAGAACTTCTGCACATTTTTTTGTTATGTTACTACTAAATACTGAAGGAGGAGTTATATAAATGTTGATTAAAAAAATTAAAAAGCCAGTGTTAATTTCACTATTAGCAAGCATTTTCTTAGTGTTAGGAGCCTGCTCTAATGGAACGGATGATGGCAAAGAGAATAATGAAGAGAAGAACTCTACAGCCAGTGAAGAAAATAAAGAAGGTTCAGAGGAAATGGAAGGAATGGATCATAACAATATGGACATGTCCAGCTCAGGTGCAGTACCTGAAGGTTTGAAAGTTGCCGAAGATCCAACTTATAAAGTTGGAAGTAAAGCGATAATCAATTCTGATCATATGGAAGGTATGAAGGGAGCTGAAGCAACCATTGTAGGAGCCTTTGATACTACTGCATATGCCATTTCTTATGACCCAACTACAGGCGGAGAAAGAGTGAAGAATCATAAGTGGGTGATTCATGAGGAAATTCCAGATGCTGGTGACCAACCATTAGATCCAGGATCCGAATTTACTATTGATGCTTCTCATATGGAGGGGATGGATGGTGCTAAAGCAGTAATTGATACTGCTGAAAAAACTACTGTGTATATGGTTGATTTCACAACAACTACCAGTGATATTGAAGTGAAAAATCATAAATGGGTAACAGAAAGTGAATTATCACCGATTGAATAATATAAGCACAATTCTTTGGGTTTAAAAATCATTAGAAAATTAAGATAACCATTTCTAATAAGTATTGCCCATTGGTTGATATTCTTATTAAATGAAAAAAATGGTCATTTTTTGGCCATTTTTTTATGGGTTTTAATTAATCTTATTATCATACCTTTGATGGTGATATCTCTCTATTATAAAGATTGCATGTTAATATAAATGGAAATAGTTTTTACATTAATAAAGTTTAATTTAATCCGATAAAAAAAGAGTCAAAATAATGTACTTGAGGGAGTAAAGTGAGAAATTTTAACATAAGGACAATAAAAGTATTACTAGCAATTTCGATTATCCTATTTTTTTGTTTACTAGCGCTTATTATTTTTCAATATGGAAAGGTGCTCGATGTCAACAAAGAAAAACATGTAATAGAGGATAAGAGCAAGGAAAAAAAGGAAATGGAAAATACAAATGACAGTAATAATACAAAATCAATTTCAAAAAATAAGGCAGCTATACCAAACAATAATATTGAAGATGAAAAACAGTCAAATGAAATATTACCAGACAAATCAGCGCTTCAAAAAGATGCTGCACTAGATCAAACAAAAATTGATGCATTTAATGAAAATTCTTTAAGAATGCCTAAGATTAATACTGAAAAATATCATAGTACATTTGGTCGTAAGGTTGCTTTTATATATTTTTCTCATAATCGTGAATCTTTTTTGCCCTATTTTAAAGATGGAACAACTCCCAATAAAGCTTATCACTCAAAGTTAAATGTATCACTTATAGGTAAAAGATTAGGAAAATCATTGAAACGTAATGGTATATGGAATATGGTTAATGATGTGGATGTAATAAAAATGCTGAATAAACGAAATCTAAATTTTGGTAGTTCCTATCAAATGTCTAGAGAGATTGTTTTAAATGAAATGAGAATAAATCGCGACTTAGAAATGACGTTTGATATTCACCGCGATGCATTACCAAGAAATTTATCTACAGTAAATATAAACGGGAATTCATTTGCTAAGATTTCATTTGTAATTGGAAGTGCACATGACAATTACAAGGAGAATATTAAATTTACGAAAGGTATTAACGAAGTAATTGAAAAAAATTATCCAGGTCTTTCAAGAGGAGTCATCATAAAAGATAAGAAACAAGGGAATGGCGTGTATAATCAGGATTTATTAGCTAATAGTGTAATTATTGAAGTAGGTGGGATAGAGAATAATTTAGAAGAACTTTATCGAACTGCAGATGTACTAGGTATTGCTATTAGTCAATATTACTGGGGAAACTTACATAAGTAACATATTTTTTAATTTATTTTAAAAACACCCGCGGCTGAGCTATCTTAAGCCGCGGGTTTCATAATTTTTTAATATAATTCGAGAGAAAGATTTCAATTTAAAACTTTATTATTTTATTTAATCTTTTTTTGATTGTTATTCTTAAATACTACAAAAAGCATGTAGATTCATTAGAGAGTGTCTCGAAAATTTTTCTAATGCGTCCCCCACAATTAGCTACACCAAAAGAAGATATGTTGCCTTTTTAATAGAGGCAAGGGAAAGAGGAGTAGAACATATTGTTTTTGTTTCTTTGCTTTACAATGACTAAACTAGGGCACGATTATTTAAAAATGATTGCGTCTATTTCAAATTTATGTCCATTTAATGGAATTACCTCAAAATTATTTCGTCTGTTACTCATGAAGGGGGTATCAGAGTGAATTTTTCAAAAGACTTGCTTCGACTTAGTATTTTATTGATTTTTTTGGTTGGTTGTAATAATGACTACATAAGTAGTTCCATCAGTAATCCAACTCCAAAAGAATATCTAAAGTACGGCAATGCTGATATTTTTCTACTTGATGGGTATGTGTTTTCAAATGCACAAGATGTTGAATGGGTAAAAGAATTGAAATATGAATTAGGCGAGCAGGTAGGCGAAATAACAAAGCAAGCAAATAAGGCATCCAAATTTGAAAGCGGAACAGCGAATAAATTGCCCATTGGAACAAAGATATTTAAAACAGATACACCAGCATATATCGCAATTGTTAATGGAGAAGAGATACCATATTTAAAAATGGTTGAAGGCTAGTACCTTATTCAACCACTAGGGGCTTATCTTCAAATGAAATCCGCCAAATTGGATTTCAAGTAGCAAAAAAATGCAATCTTGATAAAGTTTATGCAGTAGATTGGAATGATCATTTAGATGGTATTCCCGATTTTGAAAAATTGGCAGAGGATAATCAATCAGATATTTTCGATGAGGTTGTAAAAATAGGACAAGAAATGACCATCCAACCTGAAGAATATTATCAACACCACTCGTTAAAAGAATATTTACTTTGGCATAATGATCATCTTCACTTACTTTTATGAAATCCCTCCTGAATTTTTGACTTTCAGGAGGGACTTTTATTGAAAAATGGGAAAATGAGGATTAGTGACAAACCTTTTCAAACCAAATATAATTTCCTTAGTTTACAAAAGGAGAACAGATAACTTTGAATACACAAGAAATATTGCCTAAAGATTTGATTTACCATAAAGAGAAAATTTATTTTTGGATTGTTTGTCTAATTAGTGTCATTTCTTACATCTTTTTCTGTTTGTCTATTATCGGATTGCCTATTATTTTGGTATTATTCTTGCTGTCTTTTTTGCTGCATGGAATGGCAATCGGACGAATTCGGACGAATGCAGTCAAGCTGTCCATCGCCCAATTTCCAGAAATTTATTCTAAAGTAGAAGAGCTATGCCGGAAAATGGAACTCAAAAGGGTTCCGGATGTGTATGTTATGCAGTCAGGTGGGGTGCTGAATGCTTTTGCAACCCGCTTTTTTGGAAAGAATATGGTCATCGTTTATTCGGAGATATTTGATTTGATTGAAAATGAATTGGGGGATGAGCTTTATTTTATCCTGGCACATGAGCTGGCACATATTAAACGAAACCATATTGGAAAGATGGCGTTTATCCTGCCTTCCATGTGGATACCTGGTGTAGCAGAGACCTACTTGCGTGCCTGTGAATACACTTGTGACCGATATGCGGCTTACTATAGCGGCAATTTGCCATCATCAAAAAATAGCTTGATGATGCTAGCCATCGGAAAAAAACTATTTTATCGGACTAACCAGTCGGAGTATATAAAGCAAATCAATCATGAAAAAGGATTCTTTATCTGGCTGAGCGAATTTATCTCGACGCATCCACCACTTCCTAAACGGATTCATGCTCTCCAGACGTATTTTAAGGAGACGGATTCTCCCATTATTCTTCCGAAAAGCAATAATTGGGTATATGGTTTCATTGCTTTAATCGGATTCGGAATGTTTTTTGGCGGTCTTTATTATGGACTGAGTGCCATGAATCCCTTTACTCCTTTTGAGGAGTTTGAGGATGAATCTGTAGAAGTAGTATCCGACACCCCCCCAATTATCCAAGCTGTCATCAATAGAGATCAGGAAATGGCAGAGAAATTGGCCAAAGCTCATGAAGACATTGATCTCGAGGACTATAACGGTTACACAGCAATGGATTGGGCTATAAAAGCAGGGGATAGTGAAATGGTAAAAATCCTGCTTGAAAACGGTGCAAATCCAAATAATGAATCAGGTTATATGATGACACCACTGATGACAGCTGCTACAAAAGGACGGGCAGACATCATTAAAACTCTTCATTCAGCGGGAGCAGAGGTTAATTTCCAAGATTCAGAGAGCAGCATGACCGCATTAATGTATGCAGCACAAGGGGAAAGTGAAGAGACAATTAAAGTTTTGCTTCAGCTAGGGGCAGATCCAAATCTTATGGACTACTCAAATATGACCGCATATATGTATGCAATTGAAATGGGTCATGAGAATATTGCAAAATTATTAGAACCTAGAAGATGAATGCCCAATTATGAATGAATCCTTGGAATAAAGGTTGCTATAGTAACTTAATCTACTTTTATAAAAGAGCGAATAGAACAAGCGTGTTTTGAAAAAAGGATTGATCAAAACACGCTTGTACTGTTTTGGATTGAATCATCCTTTAAAATACCTAAACTATAATTTTTCTGGAGCGGCATAAATTTCTTTTTAAAATTGCATTTGAAGAAATTCTGTAATATTAAATAAATCAATAGATTCCTTATCAAATTCCCAGTTTCCCAGTACCATTTCAGCTAAATTCGTATATTGAAGATTCTGGAATTTTATTGGAAGTTTATCATCAAGTCTCGCCAATTTGCTCTTCAATATAAAACTTGCAATAAAAATTAGCATGTTATTTGGGATTATCAAAGTCACAATTGATCAATGGTAGATGGAATGTAATATTGGAGAAATCATAATAGTCCTATGTTTTTGAGGAACAATATATTGGAAAATAATAAAAAGGATAAAAAGCGAGGTGTTTTATGAAAAAGGTTGCAATGTTTTTCCTATGTCTTCTTATATTATATCTTCCATCACAAGCTTTTGCTCAACGTAAAATACCTATTTTAATATATCATTCGATTGACGAATTTAAAGGGCAGGGTTCTAAGGAGTTATATGTAACACCAAAGAGTTTCGAGAAACAAATGATTTATCTAAGAGACCATGGCTACACATTATTAACTTTTGATCGATGGCAAGACATTTATAAAGTAAACAAACCCATTTTCATTACCTTTGATGATGGGTATAAAAACAATTTGAATGCATTTGGTATCTTTCAAAAACTGAAAAACGAACGTTTTAAACCAACTGGTACCATTTTTATTATTTCTGACTTTATCGGTCGCTCCAACCGATTATCGAAATCGGATTTAAAAATGATGGCTGATTCGGGGATTATCTCAATTCAATCTCATACTGCTACACATCCTGATTTGACGAAAATAAAAAATTATGAATATGAACTGAAAGGGTCCAAAGAAAAAATTCAAAAAATAACGGGCAAACCAGTTAATGCTCTTGCGTATCCATACGGAAATTTTAGTAACAAGGTCGTAGCAGAAACGAAGAAATACTTTATGTTTGGACTTACGACAACTCCTGAACTATTTTCTGAGAAGGGCATAAAAGACGAATTCTATCTTTTACCACGGATCTATATCAAGTATTCAACTACTCTTGATGACTTTGCAAAGATCGTTAACGGAGAATGAAGACGGTTACTATAAAAAAGAAGGGGATCAAACAACTGATTTAAAACCTGAAATTAAACTGTACAAGTATATGAGCTTAAAGCAGTTTATGTCATTTGTTGAGCAAAAGAAGTTATTTAACGAAAGTAAAGAATGGGGAAGATACTTGGGAAGCCCCAGAAAGTAGTTTTCCGACTATGAGTTTTAAGAAAAATTGAATACTATGGTAATGATAGTATGATGTTCCTGAAAAAATGTACTTAAACAATCGAAGTAGGATAATTTTATAAAAAATATATTAAAAAAGGGGGAAATGACTAACGTTGTTTTTAGAAGAAGAGATTTATGGTATGTTGAATTGGGGATTTGGAATTGTAATGGCAACACAATTAATTTTTTTTTGTTGTTCTTTGGATGAATCGTAAATTTGATATACTTTCATTTGTTTACCTTAAAATTTACTTAGTCTTATTCACATTTGCAGGATATAACCTATTGATATCAATAAATACGTTTGAATATCCAACGGGCATGGGTTCAGAAAAGGCTTCATTTAATATAGCAATCGCAGGTATCTTATGGACTTTTAGTATTTTGTTTTTATTACTAAGCATATTTCGACTTGTAAGAACCCGAAAGTAGTTTCTTCTCCAACAAACCAATAAGTAACACTGCAGAAGGATTTTATGCAGTGTTACTTATATAACTTGATAAATAGAATATGAAATGAAAGGTAATTTTATAATAATCTGAGTTTTATTTAGTGATATTGGGTAATTATGGAAATTCAAATCTGAAGAAAATAGAGGAATTAATGTATACAACTTTGCTTCAAAATATGGTATGTACACAAATTTCGTTCACACGATGTAATTTATGTATACAGGTTTGATTCACAATAACAGACAGAAAACATTGACCTGTATAGATTATTTATCAAAAATTTACTTATGTATACAACTTGGGTTCCAATATGTATACAACTTTGTTTCAACGTACAATTCCATATGAAAAACATGTAGTTCATGAATTTTTTTAGTTCGTCTCACTATCTTAAGTATACTTTGAAATTGAGACAGAGAGTGTTATTCGAAATTCAACTTCCTATAATATATATTATGTAAACTAGAAAAATGAAATAAAAAAACAGGACAACCTGATACGTCTCCTCTTGTTTGGAGACAATCCTTTTTTCTAACTTATAATATTTAATTCCTTCTTCAACAATCGCGCCCTATAATGGAATAACTAGAACATGATCTTAATCTTAATCTTAATTGTAGAAGGAAAAATATCCATAAAAATGTTAAATTAGCGATTACTGCTACAGTGTGCTATACTTAGTCTACCATTTGTACTATTACTGATTGTGTTTCATGATTGTTGCACATGCCCTATTCATTTATTGAATAGGGCTTTCATTTTGTTGATAAAGTCTCTTGTTCTGTATATTATCTTAAATTGGCAATCCTACTGTCCCTAAATACAGATAAAAGCAATTTAAGCAAATAAAAAAACAGACCCTTCATTTAGGGTCTGTTATCTGCTATTTTTAAGCTTTTTGAACGTTTGTAGCTTGTGGGCCACGCTGTCCTTGTTCAACTTCAAACGTTACACTTTGACCTTCGTCTAAAGATTTGAAACCTTCGCTTTGGATTGCTGAGAAATGTACGAATACGTCTTCTCCTGCTTCACGCTCGATGAATCCAAAACCTTTTTCTGCATTAAACCACTTAACTTTACCTTGTTCCATAATTGTTGCCTCCTCGTGTGGATCTCCACACATTGTGTTACTATCCTTGCTCAAATACCTTAGACGAAAAACAAAATCTATTCTCAATCTGAAAAAAGAACAAAAATAATTCTTCTTAAGAATAACAGACATATCATGAAATAGCAAATAGTATATCTCTCATTTCTGATGAAGGTATTTCTTTATCAAATGTTAATGTTATTGAAGAAAATGGTCCGATACAAAAGAACACCTTCTTCAAGAATGGAGCCCTTTTCTTGAAGAAACAAAAATTTTTTTGTGGTAATGCTGAAGAATAGAACAGGTTTCAAAAAAACAATGGACTATTCTATGTCGTGACATGACTATTGGAACAGCCCATTGATGTTATAATGTCTTCCAAGGCTAAATTCAGCTCAGACCGTTCGGATGTCTCTTCAAATATTCTGCTCTTGCTCCATTTAACAACTCCATCAATACCATAATATCTTCCTCAGTTGAATCGTAGTTCGTAATGCAAGCTCGCAGTACTGGAACCTTGTTTATTTCGTATACTGAAATCCATGCCTGCCCTGAACGTAATATCTCTTGACATATAAATGATGCGAAATTCGATTGGATCTTTGATTGAATATTGAAATCAGTAAAGCATACAACAGGCAATATGGTATCATTGACAACCTTCCAGTTAGAGCATGCAAGCTCCCTGCGTAACCGATTGCCCATCTCTGTCTGGTGCTGCACCATGCTGCGATAGCCTTCCCAACCAGCAGTTACAAGTGATAAATACACTTTCAAACCGATAAACCTTCGCGACCATTGAATCGAATGGGTGAACGGATCAATTACATCCAGATCAACCCCTTCTTTCGGCATATAATCTGCCGTGATGCTGAAAGTTCTATGTAAGATGTCCTTATGCCGTGTAATATAAATTCCCGCCCCCATCGGGACAGACATCCACTTGTGCGCATCGAAGGTAATGGAGTCAGCTCGGTCAATACCATGAAGTAGATCAAGCATTTCTGGTGCAAACACGGAGGCTCCACCGTACGCAGCATCCACATGCAGCCACAGTTGCTCACGTTCAGCCAAGTTTGCGATTTCATTAATGGGATCAATCGCTCCGGCGCCGGTCGTTCCACCCGTCGCAATGATGAGAAAAGGAGTGTATCCAGCAGCGCGATCCACTTGAATCTGATGATGAAGCGCAGGAACATCTATATGCATTTCAGAGTCCGTCGTAATAATACGAAGGGAATCTGTACCTAGTCCGCAGGAACGCGCTGCCTTTACCAGAGAATGGTGGCTTTCAGCAGAAGCGTACATGACAGGATGCGTGGGGAGTGACCTCAGCCCTTCTTTGGCATAAGATGGGAAATAATGCACTAGTGCGGTCAGTACGGCCGTCAAATTTGCTTCCGCTCCCCCCGTTGTAAATGTCCCATCTGCTGCCTCTGCTGAATAACCGAATTTTGAAGCTATCTCTTTCAATACATAGTTCTCTATTTCGACCGCTACAGGCGCATGGCTCCAGGCTGCAAGCTGCGGATTGAATGCTGCAGTAATCGTATCCGCCATAATTCCCATGAAGTTGGGCCGCGGATTATACAGACCGAAATATCGCGGGTGTGGCGTATGTACCTGGTATTGCCTTAACCCCTCCAAGATATGATAAATCGCCTCGCGTGCGCTGACGGGATGCTCAAAAGATATTCTACGTACATATTCTGCAACCTCATCCACACTGAGTTCAGGTGAAACACGAACCCCGCGTATGTGCGTCATATAATCATTGATTTGCTCCAACAGGTAGGTTCCAATGTGCATGCGTTCATCCGTATCAAGATTAAGAATTGAATTATGCTTCAGCATGTGGAAAATGCATCTCCCTTCATTTTGTAAAAATTCCATTGCTAATTCAGATTATACATTAGCAGAACTCGGGTGGTATGCATCTTCGAATAAAACCGCAATATTTCGAAACAATCTCTCTCCACTTGGCGATGCTGTTGGCGCTCGCCAGCGACGGCAGCCGAAATGAATAATAACACCACCGAAATAGTTCAAGAATGCTTATTATACTTATCGTTATATTGAATGCTACACAAAAAAATGACATTTTATTGGCAGGCAAAAGAATCCCCTCGTTCACTTATTAAACTCTTCTTCCCTATAGTATAATTGTAATCTTTTACAAAAATCACACTAGCATTACCTTATTTATTCGATTCTTCTTGGGATTCTTCCTCCATTAAATGGCCCGTTTGTTGAACAAATGTAAAACATGTTCCTCAACTATGCTGCTGCGATAATTTAATAAAAAGGTGATCCTTCATATTTGAAGAATCACCACTCTTTATATATCTCTTTAAAAATTTCTAAATTTCAAACTTATGATTGATTAAATTAGGAGCAACCTTGTAGTTTTCGTAGCTAGGTCATACTTAATTGTCTATAAAAAGTAAAAGGGAACAAATCATGGGTCATATTTGAGTTGTTTAATATTAATAATTTTACATTTAATAATCAATGTTTCAAATGACTTTAGGTCACGACTTAGTTGTCTGAGAACAGATATATACTATCTGTTCTTTAAATAGCTGTTTTTATTAAAGTTTTTTCCACGTTCCTCCCCCTTTTTATCTTTTTCTTTACTTTACCACAAAAATCCATTTTATTATTGTGCTAACCTGCCCCTTTAGTGAAAAAGCGACTGTTCTTGTTGAACAATCGCCCCCGTTAGTTGAATAAGAAAAGCTACCAACTCGCTATTTAAAGAAAGAGTTATTATCTTTTATAACAAGTTTTAACTTATAAATTTTTTCTTTATAGGTCCCATTATTATCAAGTATATTCCTTTACTTATGTCTTCAAAAATCAATTAACTTCTTTTATTACTTTTGAATTCAGAGTAAATATTAAGGAAATGACCACGATTAAGATTCCACATAAAAGCATAATGTTTGAGATTGTTAGGTTCAATACAAGAGCCAATGAAACGAAAGCGTAGGAGAGTGGAACAAGTCCATTAGACGAGGCATTAATAAGGCTCATCACTCTTCCCATTTTTTCTTCATCACTTTGCTCTTGAATAGTTGAGATGAGTGAAACATTAATAATAGATGAAAGCACACCCATCATTAAAAGCAAGACAATACCTTGCCAAAGAAATCCGATTTGACCAAGTAGGGAAAGAAGAATTCCGAGGAAAGTTATCATCACTAGAATAATCAATCCCCTTTTCTTTCTTAAGTTAAGTATCCCGACAATTATTGCCCCAACGAGCATCCCTCCTTGGTAAGAACTCTGTAAGAAGCTTAAATCTAAAGCCGCTCCATGAATCACTTTATCGACTATGAGAGGTATGCCCATAAGTAGAGGACCAAAAAAGAAAAAGTTTATTATAACTAGAATAAAGAGCATATTTTTTAGAAAGGGCATCCTCCAAACATAGGTTAATCCTTCTTTTAATTTCTCTTTTGTCGAACCCTTTTTTTGTGTAATTGTATTTACATCTTCTTCTTTTATTAAAAACGAGAAAATGAAAGTCATAGTCAAGAAGATAGCGATGATTGAAAACAAAAGGCTAAAAGATCCAACAGTAAGCACCCATCCACCAATCATTGGTCCAGAAAACATAGCAATTTGATTTGAACTCTGTATAAATGAATTTGATCGTGTAAGTACATCCTTTGAAACAAGGGATGGAAGTAGGGATGTGTTAGCCGGAGAAAAGAATGCATCTAGAACACCAAACAATAATGCGAAGCAAATAAGCGGCCATAATTCGAGAATACTCATTTGAAGAAAAAAGATCATAACCACAATCAATATACATCTTACTAGGCTTGAAACAAGCATGATTTGAGACCTTTTATAACGGTCAGCCCACACCCCGCCAATACTCATAAAGATTACACGTGGAATCATAGTCACCATCATTACAATCCCCAGAGCACTTTCTTTATTTAGAATGGTTATGATATACCATTGCTCTGCAAACAAATAAGTAGACAACGCTAAAAAAGATGTTGTACTCGATAGCCATAAAAAAACAAATGCCCTATTTTTGAACAAACTTGAAGCAACAACGTCATTCTTCTTTTCTATTAACGCTTGATCTCTACTCAATAGAATTTCCTCCCTCTAAATCATTACTTGTTTTTAAAAAGAGGCTCTTCGATTTGAAAAGCAGTGGTCATTAAATAGTAATTTTGCTTCTCTATATCAGTATCTTTTTCTTCAAGTTTTTCTAAGAGCTCTCTATATTTACTCGTAAATTCCAAAAATTTTTCTTTACTTACTTTAAATTCTTTTTGAATAGAAAGTTTTGGCCACTCTTCTACATTTGATGAATTTAGTTCGAAGGATTTATCAGGAGCTGTTAACACTCTTGTTTTAGCACGATCTATCACTTCTAAGTATGATTGTCTAGTAGCGTCTTTTGATTCCACATAATTTAATAAATGATCCGCCGGAATGAACCCCCTTGCTACAGCTTGATAAAACTTTAATATATTTCCTCCTCGTTCTTCTTTTCTTACGAGCTGAATGATTTTGTGTTTCTCCAGTTCACGAAGATGATAAAGAATTTTTGCTCTAGATAAGTTAAGCTCTTGAGCAAGCATTTGGCCTGTATGGGGCTGTTCGACCAAAAAAATCAACATTTTAGTACGTAAGGGATCACTAATAACCTTTAACTGTTCATAACTTTCAATAATGAATATGGATTTTTGTTGCACTACGCATTCTCCTTTTTAACCGGTTAATATTTATTAACTATAGTTCAAAATTAAAAAAATGTAAATAAAAATAATCCATTTTGAGAACAAAATGGATCATCTTCCTAGTTTACAATTTCCATAAAAAGTTTGATTATGCCCTCTTAAACTAACCTCCCTCGTTACTTCAAAAAGAAAAACAGCATCCCTTTTTTAAAGGAATGCACCCGTTAGTTCATTAAGAAAAGCGATTCTTATTAAAGAATCGCGAGCTTTTATTGAATTAAATATACTGTGTTTGAGTAGGCTAATAAATAGAGATTTCCTTGAAATAATTAATATCACACTCCTACTGAAATCGCTTTCACAAAATTGTTAAGCAAAGTCTCAGAAAAATTATTCTAAGACCCTAAATAAATACCGTTCCAAACATACCTGGCATCTAAAATTTTATTTTGGCAGGCGTTCTTTAATTAACTCTGCAAAATATTCCGCTCCAATTGTTAGTATCTTATCATTATAGTCATAGCGTGAGTTATGAAGTGGAACATTGCCTATTCCTTCAGAATCATCACCATTTCCTATAAATACAAAACACCCAGGAATATTCTGTAAAAACGTACCAAAATCTTCAGAAGCCATCCACTGTTGACAATTTCCATCCACATTATTTTCACCAACAACATTTCGGGCTGCTCTTACCGCAATATCAACACACTTTTCCGAGTTAACCGTTGGTGCGAATTCATGGGTATATTCAAATTGACATTCTGCCCCATTTATTTTACAAATTCCCTCACTAATCGTTTGCATCCTTTCTTCTAGCAACTTTGATACCTCTTGAGTATAACTTCTAGTATCCCCTTTAATCAGTACATTCGTAGGAATCGCATTGTGAATCCCATCTGTAATAAATTCAGTACATGAAATCACAGCAGGAACACTTGGGTCCATATTACGGGATATAATGGTCTGCAAAGCAAGGACAATTTCAGACGCAATAACGATTGGATCTTTCCCCATATGAGGACTTGAAGCATGTGAGCCTTGCCCCTTAATACGGATCACAAAGTTATCCTCACTTCCCATAATTCCACCCACACGAGTTGAAATTGAACCTGCAGGCATACCTGGCCTATTGTGCATTCCATAAATCTCATCCATTGGGAAACGTTCAAAAAGTCCATCTTTTATCATCGCAGAAGCGCCTTTACCAGGTTCCTCTGCAGGTTGAAAAATAAATCTAACTGTTCCGCTAAAATTTTTACGCTCTGTTAATAACTTGGCTGCCCCCAATACTGTGGCCATATGTCCATCATGACCACACGCATGCATTTTGCCCGGATTCTGGGAGGTGTATGGATGTTGCCCCACCTCTGTTAAGTTAATAGCATCTATATCTGATCGAATACCGATAATACCTTCCCCATCGCCCACTGTAAGATTAGCAACGATTCCAGTACCACCAATATTTCTGTGAACCTCTAATCCCATATCTTTTAGTACTTTAGCAAGAAATTCAGAAGTATTTTTTTCTTCAAAAGCGCTTTCAGGATGCGAATGAAGATAATGCCTCCACTCAGTAAGCTGTTTTTCAAAATTTTCGTTACTCATATTAATCTCAATCCCTCATAAATTACTTTTGATTAATTTTTCATGGAAAGGGGTGCAACATGCTAAGGCGAGACATGTCAGAAGCAGCCCTCTCCTTAAAAAATTTATTATACAGATGGATATGCACCATCCCATACTACTTTTCTATAATTATCTGGATCAGTGTCACCTTCTGTGCTGATAATAAGTATTTTTGAGTCTTTATTTAAATTTAAAATTTCAGCTATTTCTTTTAAACCGTTTTCATCTAAAATTAGGCTCAAAATACCCAGACCTACTGCACCAGATTCTCCAGATATAACTTTAGGATCTCCTTTTAATGGATGACCAAGTATTCTCATTGCTCTTGCTGCTACATAATCTGGACAGGATATATACATATCTGAATATTCTCTTAAAATTTTCCAACCAACAGTGCTAGGCTCTCCACAAGCAAGTCCTGCCATTATAGTTGGCATAAAACCTGTTACTGCATGAGGCTTTCTATCATTTGCTTTAGCAGATTTATATATACATGCTGCATCATTTGGCTCAACGATAACAGTTGTTGGTCTATCTTTGCCAAATTTGGAGGCTAAATATCCTTGTACAGTTCCTGCAAAAGAACCAACACCTGCTTGAAGGAATACATGAGTAGGCATATCTTTTCCATTAGCCTTAATCTGGTCAAATGCTTCATCAACAAGTGTTACATATCCCTGCATAATCCATGTTGGAATTTTTTCATAACCTTCCCAAGCACTATCCTGTATCAATACTCCATTATATTCATCTGCATATTTACTAGCTAATCTGACAGCATCATCATAGTTTAAATCAGTTATAGAAGCTTCTGCTCCTTCTTTTCTAATATTGTTTAATCTTATTTCCGAAGACCCTTTTGGCATAAATACTACTGATTTTTGTCCCAGATGGTTTGCAGCCCAGGCAATTCCTCTTCCATGATTTCCATCAGTTGCTGTTACAAAAGTAATATCTCCAAGTTTCTCTTTTACTTCTTTACTTCTTAGTTTTTCAAAAGAAAGCTCTGAAATATCGACGTTTAATTTTTCTGCTAGATATTTACCAACGGCATAGGAACCACCTAATACTTTAAAAGCATTAAGTCCAAATCTATAAGATTCATCTTTCACCCATATATTGCTAACTCCTAATTGTTTAGACAACTGATCTAAGCTGTGAAGTGGAGTTACTCTATATTCTGGAAAACTTTTATGAAAAATTCTTACCTTTTCAACTACTTCACTATTAATAAATTCTACAGATGCTTTCTCTGTATCTGTTTTTCTAGCATTTTCATTTACAATATATTTAATTTCTGTTAAATCTCTCATTTTTACACCTCCTAAATAAAGCGTTCTATTCTAAAATTGCCATGACCTCAATTTCTACACCCGCATCTTTAGGTAACCTAGATACCTCGACACAACATCTAGCAGGATAATTTTCTATAAAAAATTCTCCATATACTTCATTTACCTCAGAAAAATTGGATAAATCTTTTAAAAATACTGTTACTTTTACAACATCTTCTAAAGAAGATCCAGCTGCCTCTAAAATTTCTTTTACATTATTTAAAGATTGTTTTGTTTGTTCTTTTATATCCTCTGGTATTTCTCCAGTTTGAGGATTTACAGGAAGTTGACCTGAAACAAAAATAGATTGATCCTTTTTAATTGCTTGAGAATATGGTCCTATTGCTCCAGGTGCATTTTTTGTTGAAATTACTTCTTTAACCATTAATATATTCCTCCTTGTGTTTTCTTCATGTGTCTATCTAAAAGATATGCTTTTCATAAGTATCATCCTTGCAAACACTTACATTTCTTTATATAACCGTGCCATTCTAATTAAATAGGAAAGATACCTCAAATTCTTAAGCCATGCTTTTTTTATTTACCTCGACAGATTATTACTGATTACCTGCAAGAGTGCTAACTACGTCAAGTAATACATTGGTTCCATCTACCAAATCGGTATCTTTTGTATACTCCTTAGGATTATGACTAATACCATCTATACTTGGAACGAAAATCATAGCTGTAGGGCATATACGAGCCATCATTTGAGCATCATGTCCCGCGCCAGATGTCATTCGTCTTGATTGGAGTCCGTGTTTACTAACAACTTGCTCTATCAGTTTAACGATTGTTTCATCAAAAGAAACTGGGTTGAAACGTACTAGTTGTTCTGATTTAATTTGTACTTCTTTGGATGCAGCTAGTTCTTTAAGGTATTTTGCAAGTGCTTGCTCTTCCTCTTGCAATCTCTGCTCACTTGGGTCACGCAAATCAACAGTAAATGTTGCCGAAGATGGAACGACATTAACAGCATTTGGCTTAAAACTAATTGTTCCAACTGTTGCAACAGTTTGCCCATTAGAAGCGTCTGCACGATCGCGTAAATATGTTATTACTCGAGCCGCCTCAAGTCCTGCATCACGTCGCATATCAGTTGGTGTAGTACCAGCGTGATTTGCAACGCCTTCAATCGTAATGCGCTGCCAAGAAATGCCTTGAAGATTCTCAACAGCACCAATTGGAATACCCATTTTATCAAGAATTGGACCTTGTTCTATATGAAGCTCAATGTAAGCGTGTGGCTTTAAAAACCCAGGCTCCTTCGTACCAGCATATCCAATACGTTCGAGTTCCTCGCCTAATAGTGTGCCATCCGTACCTACTGATTTAAGCGCATCATCAACTGAGAGCCCGCTAACATACACAAGGGATCCCATCATGTCGGGCTGATAGCGCACTCCCTCCTCATTGGTAAATGCTACGACTGCAATTGGACGAGTTGGAATAAAAGCTTTCTCCTGCAAAGTGTTTATTACTTCAAGCCCAGAAAGTACTCCATAGCATCCGTCATACATACCCGCGTTAATGACTGTGTCGATGTGTGAACCCAGTAAAATTGGTGCTTCATTTCTATTTTCAGTACCATACCAAATACCAAAGATATTACCGATTCTGTCGATTTCGACTTCCAATCCAGCTTCCTTCATCCAAGTGACTAATTGGTCACGTCCAGCTTTATCTGCATCTGAAGCAGCTAATCTCGTTCGTTTGTTGTCATTACCCAGACCAATTCGGCCAAGTTCTTGAATGCGGTTAAGTAGGCGTTCAGAGTTGATTGATAGTTTTAAATTAGTAACTGTCATGTTCATTCCCCCTTTTTAAAAGGTAAAGAAAAATTTGTTAAACATAAAGTAAATCAGCTGATTTATAGTAAATCACATTTATAAAAATGTAATTATAATGTTATAATAGTTTATTAATTGTTCAGAAAATACTAATATTGAATATAAAAATATAAAAATATTGAGGTGCTCACCATGCAAATAAAAAACTTCCTGATTGATGAAAGTTTAAAAGAGCTAACTAAACATCATACAGTTGTATTGCCAATTGCATGTTATCAAACCACCATTACTCAAAATATACATGGCTATATTCCACTTCATTGGCATGACGAAATTCAATTTGTGTTGATCGTGAAAGGGGAAGCAATTTTTCAAATTAATGAAGATTGGATAGTGGTTCGAGAAGGTGATGGACTGTTTATTAATAGTGGACGCCTGCACATGGCACAGGAAAAAGATCAGTCGGGTTGTGTCTATATTTGCTTAAACCTCTCTCCTTATTTTGTTATATCACAAGAACTTTATACTACATATGTAAAGCCTTATATTCAAGCGACTAATTTACCTTACCTATATGTAGATGCAAATGAGATTTGGGGGAAAAATATTTTAGATGCAATTTTAGAAATCTATCAAAGTATTGAGCAAAAGCCCCAATACTATGAAATCGATATAACCATGCAACTAACATTAATTTGGAAAAACTTAATCGATAATGGTTTTAAACTAGAATATGTTCAGACAGAAGTATTAAAGAGTAAAAGAATGAAGGAAATGTTAAGTTGGATACATCAGCATTATGCAGAAAAAATTATGTTAGAAGATATTGCTAGGGCTGGTCAGCTGAGCCGTTCTGAATGCTGTCGGTATTTCAAGCGCTTTTTAAAATGTACACCATTAAATTATGTTATAGATTATCGTATTCAAAAGAGCTTATATCTACTGCAGCAAGGTGATTCTACTATTACTGAAGTTGCCTATCAAGTTGGTTTTAATAGTACAAGCTATTTTATTAAAGAATTTAGAAATTCCATGAACATGACTCCCTTAGCATACAAAAAAAATAAAATGCATAAGGACGAAGCTGGTTTTGTCTACTAAATGTTCATGAATGCTACCAATCCGTCCTTCAGGAAGAATCCTTGCATCTTTAAAGAATTTCCAGCAATTGAATCAATATGTATGACCCGGAGATTGCAGGTTTTGGTTGAACACCGATAACAGGCCCCGTTTCCCGAAAGCAGCTAAAATCATTTTTCACCGAATGACAGAAGAACAAACCAGAAAACGGTGGGGAAATGAAGCACTAAAGGAGAAAAAGAAAGGCATCGTAAAGAAGGAACTATTCTAAAAAATCTGATGGTTAAAATAAAGGTTTGATTTGATGGTAAAAAAATAAATGGTTAGAACAACCCCTACTTGCTCCAAATAAAACCGAAATCGCAAAAGAAATATATTGTTCTTCCCCACAGGAAGGGTATTTTATATTTTTAAGAAAAAGTTTTGTTAAACACAACAGTTATTCTAAGTGAAAACATTCATAAACTATTTTTTTCATAAATATCCAAATCAACCACCTAGTGTTATTCAAGAATCTGACCCAAATTGTTGAACAAAGTACAAACGCACTCTAGAACTATCCTGCCCCGATAGTTCTTTAAGGGTAGTTTTTCACTTTAATGCGAATGTATGATAATGCTAAGAATTGTATTTTCAAAAGGCCGCCAATTGGCAGCCCTTTGAAGTTTAAACTAACTCTAAGATTTCTTTGAAATTATTCACTACAAAATCAGCTTGTTTTAATTCATCTTCTTGAGCAAAGTCAAAGTTCACACCAACGGCAATAAGTTCATTATCCTTAGCAGCAGTTATATCTGAAGAACGATCTCCGACAACGTAACCTTTTCCAATTTGATTTTTACTTTTCACCATTTGTACTAAATCAGACTTATGCCCAGATTTAATCAGTTGGATACTATATGTATTTTGAATAAATCTATCCAAATTATAAGTTTCTACAATTGCTTGTAAATATTCTATCTGTCCATTGCTGGAAATAAATAAAGGATACTTTTTACTTAACTCATTTAATGTTCTCTCCACATCAGCATATAATGCACCTTTTTGTGCTTGAATTAGTTCAATAAGCTTTTTATGAAAAATCTCATTGCTCTTTACTCGTATTTCTAGTGAGTGGTTTGGGCAAAGTGTTTCCCATACCACTGGTAGAGGGACACCCATAATTCCCCTATATTGCTCAATCGGTGTTTTTGTATCCCATAAACTTTTTTTCGTAGTACATCAAATGTTTCTTCTAGGGCAGGATCTAAAATTAAATTTGTTTGAAATAAGGTTCCATCCATATCAAAAATAATTGCTTTACTCATTGAAAATTCCCCCTCCCTCTATCTCTCAGTAAAACATAATATAATTTTTAAAAAGCGCTGCCATAGAGACAGCTCCAATCTTAAGCTAACGCTACCCGTTAGTTTAAGTGAAATTCTTCACAATCTTTTGCACATTAGTCAAATAGAAAGGACGTCGCCACAGCGACCATTAATTTTAAATAAGCTAATTTTCTGACTCCGCAGGAGCTATATCGTTCCCTTGATCTTGCCATAACCTAATACTTTCCCTTGGCCGATTGACTAGCTGTCTTAGCTTCTTGCCGGAAAGGTTTGAGTGTCCTACCGGCCGGAAGCTTATTCGGGTTGCAGTGTTTTACGATTCGGAAGGTAAAAGGGAAAAATAATTAAAAAGACCTCTCAGATTTCTGAGAGATCTTAGACTAACATTTTTAGGTTAATTATAGGTCTTTTACGATGAGTATTAACATAGCATTATTAAAATTTTAAAGATATAAATGTTTGTCAAGCTAACTATTTTTAACCTCTTTTATATATTCCCATGTTTGACCTTTATCTTTTGATTGATAAAGTGCACTACTATTACCATTATAGTCTCCATCTGAACCTTGTCCTATCAACAGATTAAAAACTCCATCTTCTTCATAAGGCATACCTGGAGAATCAAAAGGGCTTATAGATTGTCCATTATCTAATTTCACTTTATGAGGTGTAAAATTTACCTTCTTAAATGAAGTACCTCCGTCATCCGTACGATATAATGCTCCTTCATTACCTGAGGGATTGACTGCTCCTAAAAATCCAAGTTTGTCATCCAAAAAAACTAATCCTGAGGCACTTCCGATTGTCCCGCTAAATGGGTCATTATTTATAACAGTCCATGTTTTTTCCCCATCCATGGTCTTGCTTAGTGAATAAAACGTACTTCCTAATGCTTTATCCGTAACATTTAGTTTAAATCCGACTTCTTTAGATAGATAAAATTGTTCCTTAGTATTCTTTAATTCATTTTTCTTCTCATTAGAATTTGCTTGATTTTGAGTAGTAGATGGCTTACTCCAATTCGGATCACCTATTAAGTTATATCTTGCAGGGGTAATCATTTTTTCCTTCCCAGGGATGAATATTGATACCGTATATCCAATTATCTCTGAAGTTGCAACTTCCGGACTATACTCTTTTCCGTCCTTATCAATATTAATGATTTCATTTGTATTATATCCCCAGTTTCTTTTTCCATAATAAACCAACCCATACTGATTTTCGTTCCACTTACTAACTTTTTGTTTAATCGGAATAATACTAACTGTTTTAACTAAAGGCTCTACCAACTTATCGACATTATAAGTGGGCCCAGCATAACCATTTAATATTAAAGTAATATTTTTTGATTTATTTTTATCAAAAGTTATTAGGTAACTCTCTTCTTTTCCATCTTCATTTTTCCCATATACAAATGTATCAAATGATGTAATTGTTCCATCTGAATTAAATTTAAGGGAAAAATTATTTACCATATATAATTCTTGGGGCAAAGTATGATCTTTATTTATATCTTCAAAAATACCTTTTAAACCATAATTATATATATTGTTATGTTCAAATTTAACTGACCTTTCATTTTTTAATCGTTCTATATACCATGCAAGTTTACCGCCGTAATTTGTTGCACTTTTATAAATGTTCACTCCATATAATAATGTAATTGCAACAAAGATGATAATCGAAATATATTTCCATGACTTCAAATTAGTTAAATTTTTTAATTTATGTTCACTTTCTTTTACCATTTTAATTGTAGTAAACAAAATGATCGATAATAATAAGACTATGCTTAATAATAAAATATATAGATTATTATTCATTCTTCCATACTTGCATATTGAAGCTAACTCATGTCCAAAAATCCAGTATCCAATTATGAAGATTGGATTTGTTAATAATGAAATAAGTACTCTTTTTACATTTCCCCTAAATATGTAGATCACCCCTATTTCATCTTATTTATCTATATTGAGTATACTTTGTTTTACTAGATTTTTGCATGATTCGTGATTATCATGTTATACATGAAGGTCAATAATACCCGTGTTTATATAAAAAAGCCCCTTAAAAATAGTCTTAACTACATAAATTGGAAACAGGAAAAAAGGCCGGTTTCTAACCTTTTAAGCCCAAAAGAGTATCACGGCTTCACCGTGAAGTAGCTCCCAGGAATGTGATGTTACTAAATAATCGCTCTTTAAACATTTTTCTTATTCAACTATACTCCCCCTTTACTTCAATAAGAAAAGGCATATCTCCTTCGTAGAGAAATGCCACCTTTAGAACAATAACAACAGGTGATGATTGTTGTTGAAGCAGCACACACTTTCCTTTAGATAAAAAATTTATGAGGTAGAGCCATATTGCAAAGCAGAAACGGTATTAACTTCAAGCAAAAAAAAAGAGGAGAGTATTTCTCTCCTAGTTACTGAGGTTCATGTCCGTTTATTGGCGAACCAGTTGAAGTATGTTCATTTACCCAATCAAGAGACACCTTCGAAACGGCTGACCAATTAGGGATTTGGTTGCTATGCTGCTCTACCCAACTCATACAATATTGTGGGTCTATGCTCTTTTCTTGGCAATGTGCTAAGAAAGACTGAATGTTTTCCTCAGTACAGTTTTCCCATGAACCACACGTTTCACCCCAAATACGCTCCATCTCCTGTTTAATATCATTTACCATATCTGAATCCTCCTTGATTAAATCTAACAAAATAAGTTTGTCCAAGGAGAAGAAAAATATTTACAGAAGAGGTTCGACGTAGACCGAAACAGTTCGATTAGGAGATTAATTTCATAATTCGTTTATTATCTGCTTTTTAATGTAGCCTGCTCCCGTTAATACAACAAGAAAAAGCTGCCCTCATGACAGCTTTGATCTTCAACTATTGCACCCGTTAGCCTAACAATCATTTTTCAGATATAGGCATATATTTTGTAAAATAAGCACCTAAAATCAACAAAACAACAGTAATTGACCAATTCAATAACCCCATAAAATTAAACCAATAGGCTAAAAGATTTGTTATACCAATAAGATAAAAACAAATTGGAGTTAAAGCACTTTTTATCCCTGTTATACCTGCCTTCTTTCTTTTTTGAACCACAAGAGTTATGGAAAAAACAAGTGCAAGTATTAATATTATAGATAAAATAATCGGTACTATTTTAACTCCCCCTCTTTATAGAAATATATACCATATTTCTTTTTTCTAAATTAACGTTTCATAACTAATTTAGTTTCATTTCTTACTGCATTACTCGTTAGCATAAGTACATCGTTTCACAAACCCACACCAATATTAACATAAAACCCCATTTTAATTTAGAAGTGTTATTCAATTAAATGGTCCTTTTCATAAAGAAAGATGACTTTCCTTATTTCAGAAAAGCGCCCGATCGTAATATAAGTTTAACCAGTTTTTACTGGTTGAATTTTTTTTATTTAGTTTTATTATAGCGGTAGTCGGAGTAGAACGTAGCGCCCGTGGGACTTGATCCCGTCAGCAAAACTGTTCATTCCCTACTTGTATAAGCATGTTTCAGGCTGGTTGGGACAATGATCCCGTTTAACAAGCGAACCTATGATAGTACAAGCAGATCTAGGGACAACCGACTAATCTTAATTTCTAAGGAGGAGATGATGATGAATCCAGTAGTAGGTCTTGATGTTTCTAAAGGGGAAAGTCGGGTACAAGCATTCTTGGATAAGGGTCAACCTTTTCGTAAAAGTTTTAGTGTAAAACATACAGTCGAGGGCTTTGAGAATTTATTAGGGCTTCTTAAAAGAGATTGAAAGAGTAGCTGATGGTAAGCAACCTTCGGTTATCTTAGAATCAACAGGACATTACCACTCTCCTGTTATTCAATTTTTAGAGGAACAGCAATATGTTTATATTATTGTGAATCCCCTTATCTATCATCGAGCAAGGAGCACAAGTTTAAGAAAGGTAAAAACAGACGCTGTCGATGCCTATCTTCTTTGTGAACTATACTACAAAGAAGAAATTGAACCGTATAAGAAAAGAGGTATTCAACTCTTAAACCTTCGTAATCTTACAAGGCAACAAGAGACAATTTCAAGTATCTCTACACAAACCAAGATACAGCTTCTAACAGTGTTAGATCAGGTATTTCCTGAATATAGAGGTGTCTTTGGTAATTTATATTCAAAAGTCTCTTTACAGACTCTCTCCTTATTTCCTACTTCTGAACATGTACTAAATACTACTGAATCCGTATTAACTGACAAGATTGTATCGTTATGTACCAGACGTTCAGAAAAGTGGGCAAAAGAAAAAGCACAAAAGCTTATTGAGGTTGCACTACGAAATCCTTTTCAAACCAATTTGTATGAAAGCCATATTTTTAACCTAAAGATGTTAATTACTATCGTTCTTCAATATCAAGAGCATCTATCAAAACTAGAAACAGAAATAGATGCCCTCGCTAAAGAAATTGAAGAATATAAGATTATCCAGTCTATCCCTGGTATCGGAGAAAAGATTGCGGCAACAATCATTTACGAAGTTGGAGAAATAGATCGGTTTAATCACCCTAAAAAGTTAGTTGCCTTTGCAGGAATAGATCCTAGTGTTTACTCTTCTGGAAGGTTCACAGCGACAAACAATCGCATAACGAAAAGAGGATCTAGAAGGTTAAGGCAAGCTTTATATATGGCTGTGTACTGTGGAATTCGAGATGCCCGTAAACAAAAAACGAGCGATACCGTTATTCCTCGAAACAAAAAATTAAGAGAGTTTTACGATAAAAAACGCGATGAAGGTAAACCCTATAGAGTAGCGATAATTGCTTGTGTTAATAAGCTTTTACACTTGATTTATACACTTTTAAAGAACAAAACCATCTTCCAAGAGTTAGCTTAAAAACTATATTTAACAACATAAAACAAAACCTTCCAATAATGAAAATCAGGAAGGTTATTTGGCATACTCATCTTTAGTATATCATCTAATTTTTCATTTTTTTATTGAAAAATGTTGACAACTATTGGCTGGTTTTGTTGAATATATTGACGGGGCTTTTTTAAAAACAACTTTACTGTTATTAAATCGACTTTATTATGATTTAAACAACTTTATTTTCATGAAACATTAAGAAAAAAGGCACTCAGCATATTCAGTATTTTTGTTTCATTTTTCAACATATTAAGTAAAATTGTGTCAATTAAAATGACACGAATTTACTTAATAAAATAGAAAAAAACCTTATTTCTAAGGCTTTTTGGTTTAAGTATTCTTGTGTCGTTCGTCATCCCCTCTTGACGGTTGACATAAAAGTACCTACTACAGATATTTTAAGGATGTTACTTCCAAAGTGACTGTTGGATTTTTGTTTCACTGGCATGTACAAATGGCAGCAACTCCTAAAAATTTTTTCTCATAATTAAAGTAATGGGATAAGTCAAGTCGCCAGATTACATGAATTTTCTCCACAATGTTCTATTTTTTCTTGTCGAATCCTTTATCGACTAAGCACTAGTTTTGCTGAAAAATCAATTTTTATGAAATAAAGTAGGAATTACATTCAAAAAGAAAAAAATTCTAATGGAATAAAAAAGTGGTTAGTTCTAAATTGAACTAACCACTTTGAAATCATACTTAACAACAATTATTGACACCTAATAAAACCAATCCTGTACCCTCTGTGTTCTCTTCTTTATCTAAAGTTAATTCTTCGATTGTAGTTACATTTGAATCTATCGCTACTTTAATTCCGTTAATAGTAGTTACTGTATCAGATTCTAAAGGTGCATCTAAAGATAATGCAAATTGCGGTCCACAGCAACCAGCTACTGAGTAAAGGCGAATCCCTTCTGCATCATTCTGACTTAATACATTTTCTAATAATTGTTTAGCTCCGTCTGTAATTTTCATTTGTTTCTCCTCCTAAATTTTTTCTATGCATTTTGAAATATTCTTTTCAAAGCTTCCTTCATCTCTGGTTTTATATTAATTTTTGGTCGTACTGTTTTAGCTTTTTCTTCTGCTTCTTCAATCTTGTTAGCCTTCCCTAAAGCTAAAAGTGTACCTATCGCAACGGTTCCAGTACGGTTACTGCCACCTTGACAGTGAAAATACACATTTTTACCTTCATTATATGCTTTTACTACCCGATCAATAGATTCCTTAACGGATTCATCTTGATGAGTTTCATCATCAACAATTGGGCTATGAACACGATTATATTTCAATTTATCTGTAGGTGCTTCTGCTCGTAAGTCAAAAATAATATCTACTTTTTCATTTTCCATCATACCTTCGACATCATCTGCACCCCCAATATAGATACGATCTTTAATTAATTCATGATAATTCTTAACTGTCATTTTTCATCCTCCAATTATATCTGATTGCCATGTACATAAAATCATACATATATCCCTTAGTCGATATAGTCCTTTAGCTTTTCGTACCCAACCTTTTCTTCATGTTGCCAAGGAATAATTGAGCATTTTTTAGCTAGTTTTTCGTTCACTTCATGAATCCACTCTATTTCTGCTATAGCTTTCCCTCTTAAAATAGGATCTATTGTATTTGTTGCATATAGACTTTGGTTAATTACCCACCATTTTGGTTCAATATTTGCCCGTCTGAGATCATCTTGCAATCGTGAGGCTTCTAACACAGGTGTTGCTTCAGCAAGCGTTACTATCACAACTGCAGTTTCTTTAGGATTGCGAATTCGAGGAAGCAATTTTAATACACTATCAGGTACATCTCCTGTTGATCTAGCAATTTCTTTACTGTAAGACTGAGCTGCATCTAACAACAGTAAGGTATGTCCCGTTGGTGCTGTGTCAATAACGACAATTTCATTTTCAGTTTTTGCTACTACTTCTGCAAATGCTCGGAAGACTGCTATTTCCTCCGTACATGGAGAATTAAGATCTTCCTCTAAATATGCAAGCCCCTCTTCGTCTAAGTCTTTACTTGCGTTTGCTAAAACATCAGCTTTATATTTTTCAACTTCTACTTTTGGATTAATGCTGCTGATCGTTAAGTTTTGATTCAGTTCATCACTTTGGAATTGGTGACTTAGGTGTGCAGCAGGATCCGTTGTAGTTAAATGTACCTTATGCCCTGTTTCAACCAAACCAATCGCAATCGCGGAAGCAACAGTTGTTTTTCCTACTCCCCCTTTTCCCATTGAAAAGATTAGTCTTGTATGATCAGAGGAGACATCATTAATGACTCCATTCAACCGTGGAAGGTTATCAGTTTCATTTTCAAAGGACAACTCCATTGAAGGAATAGAGTATTGCTTGAATAAATATCTTAGATTTTCCACCCCTGTTAGGGAATAGGATACAAACGGCAAAGAATAAATTTCGTTCTGCTTTAAATTTTCCGGAATCTGTTTTAATGCATTTCTTTGTCGATGATAAAAGGCAGAAGATACTTCATCCTCTTTTAAATATGACTGAAGAAGCCCATTGACGATAAGTATTTGACTTTTTATACCGATTTCTTTCAGTTCCATTGATGCTCTGTCAGCTTCAACTAGGGACGAAACATCTGGCCTTGTTACTAGTAGTAAAGTGGTCATGCTAGGTTCAGACAAAACTTCTACTGATTTTGAATAAAGATTTTTTTTATCTGCTAAACCAGATAATGGACCTAAACATGAAGCACCATGTGTGCTTTCTTCTAGAAACCCATTCCAAGCTGTTGGAAGCTGTAAAAGTCTTAATGTATGACCTGTTGGAGCCGTATCAAAGATAATATGATCATACTGTTCAATTATTTCAGGATTTGTAAGCAAATTTGTAAATTCATCAAATGCTGCAATCTCAACTGTACAAGCACCTGATAATTGTTCTTCCATTGTAGCCACAACCGATTCAGGAAGTTTTCCACGATATGGTCCGACAACTTTCTCACGATACGCTCTTGCTGCAGCTTCCGGATCTAAATTACTCGCAAATAAATTTTCAACTCCAGGTACTTCTTTTGGTGAGTTTGTTAGCTCTAGACCAAAAACATCTTGTAAATTAGAGGCTGGATCTGTGCTAATCAGCAACACCTTTTTTCCACTATCAGCTAGTGCCACAGCTGTTGCACAAGCCGTTGACGTTTTTCCTACTCCCCCTTTTCCAGTTAAAAATAGAAAGGGCGTATTAACTACATTCTTTGGATGGAAAGCTTGAAACATGATTTCCCCTCCCTTCTTATTTCAGTGAGTTTATATCAATAGAAACACGAGCTTTTGGTTTTTCTCTTAGTTCCTCTGGTGTTACATTAAACCATTCTGCAAATTCTTCATTTGAAGGATAACTCCCCACTCTAGCAACCTGATTGTCCACTAAGATAATTGGTAAGGCATCAGGCCCTTTTTCATGTAAAACATTATTCACTTCACTGTTTTCAGCAAATTTACCAGGATCATTTGTTAGTTGGTATCGTTTAATATCAAAGCCTTTTTCCTTTAATGAATAAATGGCTGATGCCACTCTCGTTAACTCCGGATCTACACTGGGACCGCAAACACCTGTAGAACAACACATTGCTGGGTCAAAAATTTCAACTTTTTTCATATTAAATCCTCCTATAATATCAAATAAGCATATGCTTATATTTATTTTAAAAGAAAACCAAGAGATACCTCTTGGTTATTTATTTGTTTATTTTCCTGTTTCAGCAAACCTCTTGATTCTTTCGCCAACTTCATCACGGACACGTTGGAAAAATACCCATTTTTCCTCTTCTGTGCCTTCTGCTTTTGCTGGGTCATCAAAGCCCCAGTGTTCACGTTTTACTTGAGGTGGTGTAATCGGACACTTATCAGCTGCATCCCCACATAATGTAACCACTAAATCAGCGTTATTTAATATTTTAGGATCAATTATGTCGGATGTTTGATTGGAAATATCAATATCAACTTCTTTCATTGCTTTAACTGCATTCGGATTTAAACCGTGTGCTTCGATTCCTGCACTGTATACATCCCAATCCTCACCTAAGTACTTCTTTGACCATCCTTCTGCCATTTGGCTTCTGCAAGAGTTTCCAGTACATAAAAAGTAGATTGTTTTTTTAGACATAAAGTATTTCTCCTTTATTATTTAGTGAATAATCAACAACCATATATATAGGCCAACTAATGTAATAAATAGTGTTGGAATGGTTAGAACAATACCTGTTTTGAAGTAGGTTCCCCAAGATATTTTAACCCCTTTTTGGGATAAAACATGAAGCCATAATAATGTTGCTAGAGAGCCAATAGGTGTAATTTTAGGTCCTAAATCTGAACCAATAACATTCGCATATATTAGAGCTTCGCGAATGACCCCAGTTGTACTTGTATCAGCAATCGCCAGAGCATCAATCATAACAGTTGGCATATTGTTCATAATTGAAGAAAGAATAGCTGCAATGAATCCCATTCCTACTGTTGCAACAAATAAACCTTGGTCTGCAGTTACTTGAATTAGGTCGGCTAAGATGTTAGTCAGACCAACGTTTCTTAATCCATAAACAACAACATACATACCAATTGAGAAAAAGACGATCGCCCAAGGTGCCCCTTTGATAACAGTGCGAGTATTTACTGCTTGACTTCTTCTTGCCATGATAAGGAAAAAGATTGCTACGATGCTAGCGATAATAGATACTGGAATACCTGTAAATTCACTAGCAAAATAACCAACTAGCAGAATCCCTAACACGATCCAAGATAACCGAAACATATTTTTGTCCCGAATAGCTTCCACAGGTTTTTTCAACTGTGACATATCGTAATTCTTTGGTATGCTTTTACGGAAATAGAGAAAGAGAACCAAAATACTTGCTGCCAATGAAAAGAAATTAGGAATTATCATTCTTGAAGCAAACTCCGCAAATCCTATCCCAAAGAAATCTGCAGACACAATATTTACTAAGTTACTAACTACTAGTGGAAGCGAGGTTGTATCCGCAATAAATCCACTTGCGATAATAAATGGAAAAACCATTTTTTCATTGAACTTTAGATTTCGAACCATCGCTAAAACAATAGGAGTCAATATCAGTGCAGCTCCATCATTCGCAAAGAATGCTGCCACTAATGCTCCAAGTACAGAAACATAGACAAACATCCTTACTCCATTTCCTCTAGCAGCCCTTGCCATATGAAGAGCTGCCCACTCAAAGAATCCAATTTCATCAAGAATTAATGAAATAATGATGATAGCAATAAATGCTAACGTTGCATTCCACACAATAGATGTCACATCGATTACATCTTTAAAATCAACAACTCCAATAATTAAAGCGAGGATCGCTCCCCCACAAGCAGACCAACCAATGGATAATCCTTTAGGTTGCCAAATCACTAAAATAAGTGTGATTAAAAAAATCACTGATGCTAAAATAATTGATGACAATATGTTCCCCCCTATCACTCACAAGAGATGCGTAAACCCTGTTCTTCTAGTTCTTTTAATTTAAAATCCTGATTAGGAAGGTGTTGAAGAATATTTTGCACCAATGGATAATACTCACTTTCTTTATTTAAAGAATAGATAATCCATTGTCCTCTTCTCATTTCTTTCACGATTCCTAAGTCTTTTAACTTTCTTAAATGTTGGCTAATTGCAGGCTGACTTGTTTTAAACATTTCAACAAATTCACAAACACAACAATCATGAGAGTCTAAAATTTTCACCATTGTTAGCCGAGTTTTATCGCCCAAAAGTTTTAGGATTGTCGAAGCATTTGTAATAGTGATAAGCGTTTGTTGCATTAAAAGCACCTCCTATTCTTATTATAAACACATAATAATTTACTTATATTAAATATAGATGTGTACATTTAATTTAGTATTATAATGGAATCCTGTTACTATCCAATATAAATAATTTTCAATAAACATATAACAATTTACTTATATAATAAAACACTTATGTATTTCCTGCAATTATTTTTTATAAAAACAATGTTGCTTTGAAATAAAGTTTGTTTAAAACCTGTTATTTATGGTAAATATAAAAAAATCCATTTTGATAAAAAATCAAAATGGACTCGATATTCAGAAGTTTTATTTTAATTTTTAATAAATCAAAAATTTACAATACTTTTCTCATTCTCCATACGGGATACTTCTCATTTTCAACTTATTCTTCTTTTATTTTGACCATTCCTGAAAGGCTATATAAATTTATAGCTATTTTATTATTAGAAGATACCCTCAAATGATATTCGGATATATTCATTGCCCTAAAAAATTTATCCGCATATCTTATCAAAACCTTGCCAAGACCTTTTCCACGATAATCTGGTATTAGATAGAGTAAATCTATATAACCAATTTCGATACCTTCGTGGTCCGTAATACCAAGCCCCATTTGTCCCACTGGAATATTATCCTTTTCAATAACTAATTGACCAATAGGAAGTTTATTAACTCTTTCACTCACTCTATTTAAGTAAGCATTAAAATCAAAATTATCCGATGTTCCAACATTATTAATTTCGGTATCTTTCCTAAATCGAATAAGGTATCCTTGTCATTTTCTAAATTCACTACACGAACATACAAATCCAGCCCATTGTTTTCAAAATCAATTAGTCCGATATTCATAACTTTTCACTTTTCTTCAATATTAGAAATTATTTTAAAGTATTCTGTGAAAAGTACCTAAATCCTTCTTCACCCTTACTCTTTAACGAAATTCCAAGAATGACTATTTAACTCCTTCTTTGTTCAACAATCTGGACCTATTGTGGAACAAGAATAAATCCTGCATATTCAACACAGAATTTTTAATCTAGGTGCAATTACTACATTTCACTCCTTCCCTTGGTAGCTTTTATGAAGATGGAGTACTTATCGTCCTATCGTAATATGGGGGTGAGCAATGATAAAAATGCTCCCTGTATAAAATGATTGGGTTGGCGCTGTCAGCTGTTTCGTTGGAGTTTCGGTTATGTTGTTTGCCCCCGTCATTAAATACTGCTGAAGTAACTGGGGCTTTTGTAAAAAAATCCCAATTTCTCTTTATAATTCATAGGTAAATTGGGATTTTTATGATGGTCATCCTTGTAATTCCTTATAGGCATTCAAAAATTGTTTGAACGTTTCTCGTCCCATATTTTCTTCTTGACTATTAAACAAGCGCTTAAATGTTTGCTCTTTCGCTTCATCCACAGAACATCCACAAGCATTCATAATTAATTTTATATATGAAATAAAGTATTCTTTCCCCAGAGTTCCTGCATGATTAATGGTCATTTTATTTTCCCCCATCACTCGATAATCTTTATTTTATATGATATAGGGAAACAATGAGTTTCCCTATATCAATTTAATTACATGACGTTGAATTATCACAACCAGATTTTTTCTCGTTAAAGTTTACACTACACACACCAGTTTCAGG
This sequence comes from Cytobacillus solani, assembly GCF_001420595.1. GTDB lineage: Bacteria > Bacillota > Bacilli > Bacillales > Cytobacillaceae > Cytobacillus > Cytobacillus solani. The sequence goes on from NZ_LJIX01000006.1 coordinate 2,329,231, forward strand.
TAAATCCAATTCCACTTTTTCTGCAGATTCAACATCCCCACTAAGATAGGCTACAATTGATCTTACCTGTTCGTATCCTGTCGCCATTAGAAATGTTGGAGCACGTCCATAGCTTTTCGCTCCAACTATATATAGATCTTTTTCGGGCTGGCGCAATTCCTTTTCTCCATGTGGCCGAACGGTTCCACAACTGTGGATATTCGGGTCGATAAGTGGAGCTAATGCTTCAACACTTTCCGTAGCTGAGTCAATTGCTATTCTAACTTCTCCTAAAATAGTTAAATCTGGTCGGCTCCCTGCATTTACAATTATCTCTTCAATCCCATTAAGAATGCTTTCCTCATTATCCTTATGTCCTTTAATCATTATTCCTTCCTGAGTTTTTCTTACCTCTTGGATTCTAAAAGGAGTAACTACCTTAATCTTCTGTTCATCTACTAAACTATGGATACGACTTCCTAATTCACCGCGTGCAGCTAATGCATCCTTTTCTTCTCCACCATACGCATCTTCAACACGCTTCCTTCTCATTATCCATATAATTTCCGTTTTATCATACGTCTCCTTAAGTTTTGCTAAATCCAATAACGCATTTATAGCTGAATGTCCACCTCCAACAACTGCAACACGTTTATTAGCATAACGTTTCTTTTCTTTTTCTAATATATTGGGGATTCCGTAAAATACTTGTTCATGGAGTGATTTTTCCTCATTAAGCCACACCCCACTTGAAGTAGCTGGATTTGGATTCCCCCAAGTTCCCGTTGCATCAATTACAGCTCTTGCCTCAAACGTTTTATATGTTCCATTAGATTCTGTATGAATAATAAAAGGGATATTTTCTCGATTAAGTGTTTTCATTTTATCTGTATCTTTTTTACCAATAGATACAACCTTAGTATTTAATTGAATATAAGGCTGAAATTCGCTAAGATTTGAAAGTGGTTCTAAATATTGTTCTACGATTTCTTTCCCTGTTGGCAATTTTTCTAATTCTGGATGTGTCCAATTATTCTGTTCCAGTAAACTCTTTGCTACTTTATCAACGTTATAACGCCATGGTGAAAATAATCGGATATGGCCCCAAGTCAATATGTTTGCACCTACTTGACTGCCACTTTCTAATAAGATAAACGTCTGCCCCCGACTAACTAAATGAGCTGCAGCAGCCAAACCAACAGGACCGGCGCCAATAATAGCTACTGGTAGTTTTTCTTTTTCATTATTATTTTCTGACTTAGTGTTAAGGGATCTTTCTTGTGGAGCACAAAATCCGTTTACATTTACTAATAGATTATTTGAATTTGTCATTTTCCTTCTCCTCTTTTCTTTATGCTATATTTTATTTATGAGTTTCTATATAGGCTAACAGTTTTCTAACAACATAACGTGCATCAGAACCGACTCCTCTTAATGTTGCAGAAGCAAATGATCGTTGACCTTCTATTCCTACATAATAAAGTCCTGGAGTAGAGCTACTTACACCCCCTGCATGCATTGGGTTTCCTTCTGCGTCAAGAGCCTCCACTTCCAATAAATACGGAAAATTACTTCGGTATCCAGTTGCAAATATGACCGTATCCACCGGTTCTTTTGTTCCATCTGCCCAAATCACTCCTTCTGAAAAAAAAGAAGTAAACATTTGCTTCTGATCCGGTTTTCCATTATCTAATGGTTCTTTAAAATTTCCTGAATCAATAACTGAATCTGAAGTAGGTACCGTTTTGCCGAACTTCCAAAATGGAAAAGTATCAAAACCAATAATTCTAAGCCAAAAATGCAAGTCTCTACCTAATATTTTTTGACTAACTATTTTGACCGGGTGACGTACAGCTAACGTAGTATTACTTACATCTGCCAATTCAATTGCAATTTGTACTGCAGAATTTCTACTACCCACCACTACAACCCTTTGATTAGTAAAAGCTTCTGGTGTTAGGTAATCTGCTGAATGTATGGTTCTTCCCATAAATAACTCCTGTCCCTTTATAGAAGGAGTAAATGGATTATTGAATGATCCTGTCGCATTTATGATTGTTTTAGATTTATACTTACTACCTGATGCTGTTTGTATCGTAAACACATGGTTTTCTTGTACTACAGATATTACCTTCGAATTCTTTACTATGGGTAAATTAAAATATTTTTGATAATCTTCAAGATAGCTAATAACTTCTGACTTTGTCGGGTAACGTTCAGGCTCCCCTGGAATTTTCATACCCGGTAAAGATGAAAATCGTGCTGGCGAAAACAATTTGAGACTGTCATAATACTTTGGCCATGAGCCAGCAGCCCTTTCTTCTGATTCTAAAATCAAAAATGGTAATTTACTTTTTTGTAAATGATATCCCGCAGCAAGACCGGCCTGACCTCCACCAATTACAATAACATCCCAAATTTTATTCATTTGATCCTCCTTGAAATTTATTTGCAAATTACAAGTATTTATTTTGAGGTTTTCACCTCAATGGAATAGCACAACAATTGTTTGTTTTTACCATAGCCTCATTTAATAACTTAATGGACCGAATTACTGTCTCTTTCTCAAACTCATTCATGTGAGAAAAAACATCATTCAAGTAAGTATTCATTTGCTGATCAATCGTTGTCGCGACAAATTTCCCTTCAGTTGTAAGTGATAGGATATAGACTCTTTTATCTTCCGGGAGTGGAGTCTTTTTTACCAAATTCATTTTTACTAATGATTGGACTTGGCGACTGAACGTAGTAATATCAGTTCCTAATGCTTCTGCAACTTGCTGCATGGACGGATTATGCTGATTATCAATTTCATAAAGAATATGGCTATGGATGATTGAAATATCAAAGCCACCTACGCTGCAACAATTTTTATCTAATAAACCAAAGCGTCGTGTCATAATCTGAAACATTTCACGGAGATTTTCCACTATTTTCTACCTCCTTTGTATTAAAACATCAATGAGTTGTAATAAATAAATTCTATTGGAAAGAAAAACACGAGCAAATTCAGGTAAGTTTACCCCATTTCCACTCGTGTCAGGGTAAGCTATTTACTAATTATCTAAATTTAATTACTTAACTGCTGTTATTATTGCAGAAAGAATATACTCTTCCACATTATGATCTGGTGCCCACTCTTTGATGAATTCTTTTGATTCATCTTTTGGAATAATAGCTATATTCTTAAAGCCAGCCTGATTGATTAGATCAGCAAGATTATCAACCGTAGATGCTCCTGAGATGCATCCTGAATACAATTGGATATCAGCTTGTAGTTTTTCTGGTAACTCAGTTGTCATAACAACATCGGAAATTGCCAATCGACCACCTTCTTTTAAAACACGATATGCCTCATTAAATACTCTTTTTTTGTTTGGTGATAAATTGATAACACAGTTTGAAATAATCACATCCACGGAGGAGTCAGCAACTGGCAGGTTTTCTATTTCTCCTAATCGAAATTCCACATTATTAAATTGACTTTTCTCAGCATTGTTTCTAGACTTGGTAATCATTTCTGGAGTCATATCGACACCAATTACCCTACCTTTATCCCCTACTTTTGGTGAGGCCAGGAAGCAGTCAAAACCTCCGCCACTACCAAGGTCAAGAACAGTTTCCCCTTCTTTTAATTCTGCAATTGCTTGAGGGTTTCCACAACCTAATCCCATGTTAGCTCCGTTTGGAATATTTTTTAATTCTTCTGTCGTGTAGCCCATTTTTTTGGAAATTTCTTCAATAGAAATGTTTTGATTTTCTTCTGGTGTGCAGCAACTCGGTGCACAACAATTATCATTACTAACTACTCTTAATGCAATCTCTTTATAATTTTGACGAACATTATTACGAATTTTATCGTTTTGCACTTCACTCATAATAAACCCACCCTTTAATAAATTTTATCTAAATTGTATTAATCGCTGTTATTTTAGTAAGCACTTCTATTTTTTATAGTAACTAATTGTAAATTGCAACTATTAATCAAACCAATAACTTTTCCATGGCCATTACATCTACATATTTCCCATCAAGTATTCCTTGGTTTTCAAATATACCAACTTCACGATACCCTTTTTTATGATACAAACTTTGCCCCAACTGGTTAAATGGAAATGTGAAGAGCACTATTTTATGAAAATCATTTTCTTTAGCACATTCCTCAATTGCTGTAAGTAGTAATTTTCCAATGCCTTTTCCCCTGTATTCTCTTGCAACGTATACAGACAAATCTGCTACACCTGCAAATGCACACCTATTATTATATTGGTTTAGCGATGACCAGCCGATAATATTCCCCTCTTGCTCAGCTACAAGTACTTTGAAGCGACCTTTATGGTTGTTAAACCATTCTTGCATGTATGATAAATCCTTTGTTTCCGTTTCTAAAGTTGCGATTCTGTCTTCAATACCCTCGTTATAAATGTTAAGTATAGAACCGATATCCTTTATAAATGCATCCCTGATTATAGTCATCCAATCCCCCTAACTAGTGCAAAATTTTCTTTTTGCTTATAAAAAATATACATTAATAATTTGCAATTTGCAAGTATTGTTTTTAGATAATTCGATAAAAATGAAAATGTGTAAATATGAATTTAGAAGTGTGAATAAGGAAGTTTTATAGGTATCTTTAAATTTCAAGTATTTTTATGCTAATAATTCTTAATATAATTTGCTAACAGGAGTATACGCAAAGAAAGAATTAATTAATATGTTTTGGTTAAGACTTTGAATAAAGATAAACCTGTTAAATTAATATCTTTCTTTTATTAGCAAGTTTGTAGGTACTTTTATGTCATTTCATATAATAGTAGGTACTTTTGTGTCACTCGTCAACGGTTGACATAAAAGTACCTACGATAAGTACGGCTATATCAGCGCTTTAATTAGTGTAGACGGTCGGCGTCCCGAGCGACATCAAAAGGATCCTTTTATCTTTATTCCTTAAAATTTAATGCTACATAAAAAAAAAGACCAGATACACACTTTTAAATGTGAATCTGGTTATAAATTTTGAAGACTTAAAACTGCTGCAACTGGTGTTTTGAACACTTTATTAGCACCTAGCACAATAATGAATTCTAAACTCTAAATATAAAAGCACATTCACAGATAACCATTTCTTTGAGTGTAACCCTCTTCTTTTATTTAAACAAATTGCTAGATTTCTCATAAACTAAACAATTTTAAAAGCCCTCTAGGTATAAGTTGCTTTTCAAACTAAAAACTATATTTTGCTAACATTTCTCCCCATGGAGCCATTCCTACTTCTTCAAAACCTACACTTGCATATAGTCTTCTACTCTGTTCATTTTCAGGTTGGTAGCCAAGCCATATGACGTCCGTGCAATCATCTCTACTCCCAATGTCTTCTATAATTAGCTTCATTGCGTTCTTTCCATATCCATGTCCTTGAAAACGCTCATCAATCATAAATCTATATATCCAGTAGTTTTGATCGTCTGAATCTATCCCATACATTGCGAAACCTATTAGCTTCTCTTCACAATAAATTGATTTAATCTCTAGCTGTGGAGAAAATTTACTTTCTGCAATTGAATATAAATTTGAAGCGATAAAACCTTGCTGCTCCTGCTTTAACTTCAGGTTTATACACTCTTCCCAATTATTTTGGTCAATCAATCTTAAACTAATCAAATTTAAATCCCCCAATTCATATTCACATCATTTTTCATTCCTAATACCAATATTATTTATTAAAACCTTCCCCTGCTTCGTTAAATTAAAATGAAAATGTATTTTTGCTAATTTCAAAGAATCAAACTGAGGATTCACGTCCTTAAAATCATTTAATAAAAAAGCGTAATGCTGAAATACCGGTTCTGTAATATTGCCTATATTAGAAAAAGGTCTTTTCAGCAATCTCCCCTTTACTGCTGGTGGTAATTTGGAAATATGATGAAGAGGCAGACTTGCTTTTTCACCGTCGCTATCTTCTAAAGTGATTGTAAAATCAATTAGCTTTTCTTTTTTCACTGCCTTTCCATCATTTGCAAGAGAAAATACTATAGAATCATTTTTCTGTAACTCAATCCCTTTATCAGGCAGTGTCACTGTGTAAGATGCCGGAGGGGAGTCATTTGATTCCCAACCTAAATGCACAGCACTGTAATCAGCCTCTTTTAATTTCATTTTGACTTTTTCTTCTTTCCATTCCTTTAAATTTTCACCTGACAGTTTGCCGCCTGGGACAGTGGTTGTGTTTAGATCAATATCTTCGTTATACGCAGCAATTAAAGATGTTTGTGAATCGTAATAATTATTGATATACAGCGTGTCAGGAAGCCACTCTTTAGCATAACCTAAATCTTTAAATACTTCTTTGTATTGTTTCTTTTCTTTCAACGTACTATCTAGAAAAGCCGATATCAATACTTTAGCGATGGTTTCTTGCTGATCGCGCGGCATAATTTGTTTTAGATTAAAGAGTTGGTTAGCTGTTCCAGCTCCATCGCGTCGTCCCCATTCTTCATTAAATTGTCCATGATTAGCTCCATAAATATAGACGGAAGCATTCATATAATCTTCCTTATTAGTGTAGGAAATCCGGTTTTGCTGATTAGTGCTGTCAAAGCTGTTTACATCCATATCATGCGCCCCTTGCAGTGCCAAATAATTTACGTTTTTTAACGGAATGGGTTTTCCAGCAGGTAAATATAGACCATCTATTCCAGCAATAGAAATGAGTGAGCGGATAGAGAAGTTATAATCAAATTGAATATTTCCGTTATTAGGCGGGTGTTGCATTTCGTTAAAAGCAGCTGCAATCGCAATAGCTTCTCCACCTCTGGAATGCCCGATCAATGCAATTTGTTCCATATCCACCTTTTGATAAAATAGATTATTTTTAGTACTATTCCATTCTTTCCACGTCTGTAAATGTTCCAGTAATAATAAACCTCTCGCTGGACTCTCATTCACTAGTGGACTGACCAAAAACAAATCATTGTAAGGTGAAGCGTTTAGAAAATTCTCATCTATAGATACGACTATATAGCCTCTGCTCGCAAGAAGGTTCCCTAAATATTCGTAACCTGTATCAGAGTAATCAGTCATTAAATGGTTTCCATGAACAATCATTACTAAAGGAAAATCTCCTTTTCCTTCTGGGTACCATACATGCCCATTTAACGGCATTGTATCAGGTCCAAAACCAAGTGTTCTAGTGCGAATAGAAGACCACTTTTCTACATAATCGCTAGCATCTACTGTTTTAGTTAATAGAGAGTTTTTTTGGTTAAATTCTTCCCGATAAGTATTTGGACTACCGTAAGTGAGCTTCATAACTGGATAGCTGCCTGGTTTCGCTGGATTATTAAGCAAGGCCTTGTCATACCGATTCGATGTTTTCAGCTTCTTTAATACAACTTCTGGAGTGGTCGCTTCCCCAGGGTGAATCAGCCAAAAACTCCATACGCCTATGCCGATAGTCAACATAAATAAACAAGTGAGGACGCTAACTTTTTTAATTCTTTTTGCATTTCTATAACTGCCCTTTAACCATTTGTATAGTAGTGCACCCCATAAGGAAACGGCAACCGCTACTATTAGAATAAATGGGATAGCTAAATTTAAAGGGCCGAAAAAGCAGAACAAGAGAAATATAAGTGAACTAAACAGTACCCATATATAACGGCTAGGAATTTTTTTGACTCCATATAATAAGAGAGTGATAACCCCACTTAAGAGTGCTACGAATAAAATAAATATAAGTATTCCAATAGTGAAGTCTAATAAACTGCGCTGATCTAATAAAAACTTTCCTTGAATCAAAATAAGTAGAAATGCGAAAGTACCTATAGAAATGGCTGCACCTTTCCAGCCAAATGACAATGGCTCAATACGCTTTCGTTTTGCATATAACTCTCTAACAAAATATGTGAGTTTCTTTTTTAATACTTCCAATTTTCATCCCCCTACCTACAATCTTTTAAAAAACACTCTATTGTAGGTTACAGGATAACTCTTTCTACTTGCTTTCATCTGTCTTTCAATAATCTTACATTTATGCATGTATATTTAGAAAAATAAATTAGTTGGATGCTAGAGCATGTTTTGGCAAGAAAAGTATGAAATTTGTCCCGCCATTCGATGTCAGCGTAATATTTCCACCGTGTTTTTCGATAACTTGTTTGGCAATCGCAAGTCCTAACCCTGTACCACCATCGCTCTTGCGCGACTGATCCCCGCGAACAAAAGCATCAAATATGTTATCTTTAATAGCTAGTGGAATGCCCACCCCGTCATCTTGAATATAAATTTTAACGCCTTTTACCGTTGTCGAAAGCTTCAATTGCACGGTTGTACCTGGTGGATTATATTTTAATGCATTCGAGAGAATGTTAGATATAGCTCTGTATAACCATGTATAGTTAAATGGAAAATTGATTTCGCCTTTAGGGATATCAAATTGAAAGATAAATTTTTTTTCTGCAAATACTTCGTAATATTCTGCAGCGATTTCTCTTGTGAATTCGGCTATATCATCTATTTGAAAGTTAAAAGGATACTGAGGGCTATCCAGTTTAGATAAAGCAAAAATGTCGTCAATAAGTATTGATAGAAGCTCTGCTTTATCAGAGATTAAACGTAAAATTCGCTGCCGTCGGTCGTCTTCATTAATTAGCCCTAATTCCATCGCTTCGATATAACCTCTAATTGTGGTAATCGGTGTCTTTAGATCATGAGAGAGGTCCACAAGCATACGTTGCTTGTTTTCCTCTAGGTGTTGCTTTTCCTTTTTCATTCGTTCTAGTTTTTCTGCCATGGTGTTAAAATCGTCTTGGATTTGGGCAAGTTCATAACTTGCTTTAAATTTTAGTCGTTTATTGTATTGACCACGAGCAATGTCTTGGATGCCATCTGCAATTGAACGAAGTGGCGTGGTAAGCCTGGATGCCGTCCATTTTCCAAAAATATATACAGCAATCGTCAATAAAGAGAGAAAGAGAAGAAGAGTCTGCAAGAGCATTTTGTAAAAGTCCTGTTCGTGGTTTTGATTATCCTGACCATCCATAGTGTTAACCGTTTCAGATAGAACTGTATCGTTTTCATGGGTAATGTCCGCAAAATAATTAAGAATCTGCTCATTTAATAAAAACAATGAAAAGGCAGCAATAAGAGCAATTATAATAAAGAAATAACTATATGTAATAATTAACATCCGCTGAAGGCGATTCTTTGATTTCATGGAATCAGCTCATCTTTCTTGGCAAACCGATAACCAAGTCCGCGAATGGTTTTTATATATACCGGTTTCCTAGGACATTTTTCAATCTTTTCACGAATTCTGCTGATTTGAACCATTATTGCATTGTCATCTGCGATATAATACTCATCCCATGCACGTTCAAAAATTTGTTTTTTTGTAAAGACCCGTCCCGGTTCACTCATCAAGAGTTTTAACAGTTCATATTCTCGAGCACTGAGTGGAATCGGTTTGTCTTTGATATATAATACACATTCGCTGTGGGACAAAAGTAAATGCCCTAACTTCAGGTGAGAGGGCTGTTGAGCAGAAAATGAGTCATTAAATTCATAAAACCTCCGTAACTGGGCTTGAATTCTAGCAATTACTTCTAAAGGACTAAATGGTTTAGAAATATAATCATCTGCTCCTAATTTCAATCCTGTTATTTTATCGAAGTCTTGGCTTTTGGCTGATAGTAAAATAACAGGGATTTTATATTCTTGACGGATCATTTGCAGCAATTGGTAACCATCGATGTTTGGCATCATTATATCAATAATAGCAAGGTCAATCGCGTGATTTTTCAACTCATCGAAAGCTGTTTTGCCATCTAACGCTTCTAATGTAATATATCCTTCCGCTTTTAAGTAAAGTTTTAACAAGTCTACAATATCAGGATCATCATCAACTATCATTATCGTTTTGACCATAGTCTATCCTCCTTCACATTTCATTTAATGGATTCTATTTCTCAATCTTCAATTCCTTTTAGATGTGTGTATTGTAAGATAAATGAAAGATTAGTAGATATCTGAACTGAACATTTTTTTTAAAATTACCCAAAATTGAATTTCAATTCACCATCAACCCGCTACGCCACAAAATTGACATTATAATTAAGGGCGGACTCCCTTCTATGCCAGTTTTAGTCATACAAGCGTTCTAGCAATCCTATCTCATAACCCTTTGCTACTGCTCCAACCCTCGTCTTCACATCAAGTTTTCGGTTAATAGCAGCCATATGATATTCTACCGTGCGCTGGCTCATCGCTAACTCCCTAGCAATTTCCTTATTTGTCTTCTCCAGTGCGACTCGCTTTAGTACTTTCTTCTCTGTCGGTGTCAATTGGTCAGCTCTCGGTAATATAGTCATTTTCTCCGGTACAATCCGCAGCCCAAGCATACTCTGCCGGATGGCGTTTATAATTTGTGGATAGGTCGCCTGTTTAGATAAATAAGCGTGAATTCCTATCTCATACGCTTTATGCACATACTCATCGTAGACATAACCTGACAGCACGATCAACTTGATTGCCATATCGTAAGTCCTCTTTATTTCTACTGCCAAGTCGAACCCCGTCATACCTGGCATTGAAATATCAATAATGGCGACGTCCGGCTTCAGAGCACCGATACGTTTAAGCAACACGTGCGGTTCATTGAATGTCCCTACGACCAGCATATCCTGCTCACGCTCCAGCCGATTCTTCAATCCCTCCATGACAAGCGGATGATCATCTAGTAATAACACCTTGATTGGTTGCTCCATATTTTGCTTCACCTCCCTGTTTCGGCAGCCTAATGCGCACAATCGTTCCACGTTCAGCTTCTGAATCAATTTCGATGTCTCCTCCAAATTGGGCGATTTGACTGCTGATCGTGACAAGTCCGAATCCTTGAGAATCGGACCGAATCCCGCTCACATTTGCTGGATCGAATCCAATGCCGTTATCGATAATTTGTCCGTAGAACGCATCATCCATCTCCCATAACCGAATCTCTAGCTTCTGTGCCCTCGCATGCTTGACCGTATTATTAGCAAGTTCACGCACAATGCGAAATAGCGTCATCTTGTATAACGAAGGCAACGTAACGGGCAGTTTGTTTTCCAATTTGATAGCAGGGCCTCCATTCTCCTTAACTGTGCGTGCGAGCCAGAGCAGCGCTGCATCTAGCCCTGCCTGATCGATGATGTGCGGGTATAAATGATCACACAGCATTCGGATATCGCGTTGCGTATCATACAAACATTTCAACCAGACGGCAGTCAACTGCTTGTCACTTTGTTCGGTATCGTGTAATTCTTCTAAATCGCGTGCAAGAAAGATTAGGTTCTGCAAAACATGATCATGCAAGTAATATGACATTCGAACCCGCTCTGCCTGCTGTGCCTCAAGCATTTTGAATTCCGTGGTTTCCTTTGGTAACCCACTTTTCGCTTCTCGTAAATCGTCGAGTAGGGCAGCACCCATTAGTAGACGGACGGTTTCCAGCCTTACTTTGTCGATTAAGCCGAGCTCTTCTGGTGTAAAGGATGTATTATTCTTTTTTGAACCAAGTCCCAAATAGCCAATGACCATTCCGTCTGGCTGCACAAGATCCATCACTTGTGCAAAAACACTCAGGTCGGATTGACGGAAATGGGTTAACTCCCGCATCTCGACAAATGGCCCTGTTCCATAGAAAATTGGTTCACTTCCCCGCTTCCAAGCGAAGCAAAGTCCCTCAATGTCTGTCACACTATGGACAAGCTCTGTTGGCATTCGTAGTAGATCACGGCTATTTCGATGCTCGGCGAACCTTATCGACATCTCCAAGCGCTGTCGTTCCAGACGATTTTCCCGTTTCTCCCGCTGCCGTTTGAAGTTATCAAGGCCGATTCGATGCAGCCATGTCAGGCCAACGAACGCGCCACACAATGTAAGTGTTAGCAAAGATGCACTAGAACGGATAAGAGCCGCAATCAGGATTGTCGCAAGCCCAACATACAAACCATGAATAACTAAACTGGGAAGATAGAAGCGGATGTCGAGCAGCTTTTGTCTAGTCCACAGCCATAGTATGGAAGCAGGAAGGATAACGAGACCGGCCAATGTCATATCTGGCAACGCTATGTATTCCCCCCATAGCAGGTCGGGGAGTGCATACAGAAACAGGTAGGGCATCAGGCCAAATGTCAACGCGGTAACAAATGTCAGCAACCGGTTTTTTTCAGCTCGATCCATCCCGCGCCAATATACGATAGCAATTACTAATATGGCAAGTAATGTACCAATCAGAGCTGCATTAAGAGCGCTTCGGGTCCACCCTGGGATGTCCCCCAGCGAGAAAACCAGTAAAGCGTATACGGCGAATAAGGAAGCCAATACCCTGTAGGCAGCCATCACTAAACCAATCCACCCTGGGACCGTACGAAACACGAAGGCAACGAAGAAGGCAAACAGCAGGTAAGGCAACCAACTTGCAACGACAGGCAACATCAGTCCAGTTAGCACCATCTCTGTCGAATAGACCGATAGCAGCGTCGCCGCCATGAATACGTTTAATGCATAAAAGCGGCGCACCATATAGGACTCAGGCTTGTTCCGATAAGCAGCCAGTCCGATAACGAGTAGCGACAGTTCCGCGCAGGCTGCAAACAAACTCTTATACAAATCTGGCATTCCTGCGTCGATGCTCAATTCGAAGCGACTCAAACCCTCACGCTCAAATTCAAGTGCCCCCAATCGCTTCAAATAAGCACGATCACCGAGCTTCATCACTTCTGGTTTTTGGCCGTCAACTGACAGAAGTCTGTCACCGATATGGACGTTCTCTCTCGCTTTACCGGCCGGATCGATGGATGTAACGACCCAGGTGCCCCCATCTTCGCGGAACATTAAACCAGTATATGGGTTTTTTAATGTGATGGCATGAATATAGACCGCAACAAGCAGGAATAACAAGGCTGAGCTGTATACTGCCAAATTATATTTGTGTGCAATTTCCGGCAAATTGCATCACCTCTCTTCGAATGTAATACTCTAAAAAATCAATAAGTCGCTCATAAAAGCTAAGGTACATAACAAACTAGGGCTTATCGCACACCAACCAAATACATATTAATCATTCCCCATAAAAAATTGACGAACAGATGCAGCAAGATAGCCCCATAAATATTTTTCCGCAACTTGACTAAGATTTCTTCCGGGATAATTACAGCTAACGGAACGTACGCCCAGTTGATTGGTGCTTGCCACATATGATAGAACTGAAAAATAATCGCAATCCATAGCCAGTCAAGTTTGAGGCGTCCAACCTTACGGAGTAAATAGCCTCGAAAATAAATTTCCTCGCCAATAAAGTTGCCAATTAGGCCAATTAGCAACAACAGCAAGGGAAAGTTCGGGTCGTAATACCCTTGATAAAAAACATGCCATTCCCCCATATGGAAAGCTGGGAATCCATTCAACCATTCAAACAACGGAGGATAGACGTATTTTACATAAGGCAACGCTAAAAACGTGAATAGAATTGTCAAAATCGGAAAGATGAGCAGCAGCCCTTTCAAATCAAGTCTGGCAAAACCTAAGTATACGAACGATTCCTTGAATGAGAGTCCGTCCTTATAACGCAGCATCAGGAAAGGAACAAGCATATGCCAGCCAGCGCTCATTAGGACGAGAACATATAACTGCACATAGTGAGCTGATAAGCCGGTCCATGCCATCATCAACTCTCGAAGCGGATAGATGAACAAATATGCAATCAGACCGGGTAACAAGCCAAGAAACAAGTAGAAGGAGATTTCTTTCTTTGTCTTGGCTTCAAACTTACGCACAAAACCGACATAGTTCGGATCGGACAAGTTGAAAAAATTAACAAATTTATAGTAGACCTTGGACATGACAACATCCCTCCATACAATCTCAAAATGAGTGTTAATCCCCTTAGTACACTCATTGATCATAGCGGAATTCGCTGTCAACAGAATCCGTATTGGCCGTCAACTTTCAGTTTTCCCACGCATTATTTTTGCGTGTTCACGCAAAGAACTGTATCGCTCTATTGTTATGCTCAAACTTCGTTCAATAAATTGCTACCAAGATTAATACTAATCACTCTCCATTAATTATATTGAAAATATTTACAAAATCGCCAAATAAATTAACAAGATATTAATGACTATAGTTTATTTTTAAAACTTGCCACAGGATAGCGCCATTTTGCTGAAGGTCAGAACTATAAAAGTATAATAAGAAATAGATTAGTCCTTGTTGAACTAACGCACTAGTTAGTTCAAGAAAAAAGGATGAAGTTTACTTCATCCACTTGTTGAGATTTTTGTTCAATTTTGTTTAATTAAATAAACTTATTACCTTTCAGGCTGTAAATGATTATAAGAATCAAGCCCAAATTGTCCCATAATCCATTGCAATCGCTCTCTATAAGCAGTATCGCACTCTGTAAAAAGATGGTCAGTTTCATACCAAGCAACTTCCTTCGGTGAACTTGCAACAGTGTAATATGTATTCGCTTGGTCTTTCGATATAAATTCGTCATTACTACTAAATTGAAAGAACAGTGATGCAGGTGCAGCTTTTTTAATGTAATGAACTGCATCCAATGGCTCCAATTCAGAAATAAATTTATTAAATTGTTCTCTCGATAACTTATTACGAATCAAAACTGCTAATGGGTGTTCACTTGTTTTATGCCACTTGGACACACTAGAGAACCCAGCAATAAGAACGTATGATTTAATACGTTCATCAACTCCAGCAAGCACTCCACCCCAAGTGGCTCCCAGGCTATGCCCAACATATACAAGTCGTTCAGAGTCAACATTGTCTAAACTTGAAAGAAGGTCAATACCCCTTTGAAGGTCTACTACAGTCTGAATGTATCCCTGAATGTCAACTACCCCCTCTACAATAAGGGTTAGTACCTGTTCTTGAGACAAATCCTGGGGAGGAGCCTTTCGCATAGAAGGTGCGTCAATTAATAGAGAAATCACACCTTTCGAAGCCAAATCCTCAGCTTCTGATAAAAAAGTCGCTCGATTCCCTTGACCGGGGTGCAAAAAAACGACTGCTGGAAAAGACTGTCCTTCTTTATTTGGAACAACTAAATAAGCAGGTACGTTCCCACCAAGTGGGCTTAAATAGGATACATCCCTGACTGTATAACCATCCTTCCTAATAATTGAAAATTCTTTAAAATCTAAAGGCAAAGAACGCTCATACTCAAACACATATACCACTCTCCCTGGATAGTTTAATAATGTATGAATCTATAAAACAAAAATACCATAATTTACTATCTTTGTTAAACACTTATGTTTCTTTAACATCTATTAAAAGTCCAAAAAATTAATTTTCTGTATTATCGTTACAATCTAAATTTGCTGAAATACCCCAGAAACGTTCGTTTCAATCAAGTGAAAATACAAAAACAGGAAAAGAAAAACAACTTGTTTTTTTTTTCCTGTTTCATTTTAAGGACTTATGGACAGCCCTTGCAATTCTTCTATTTACCCCGATGCAGGTATTGTTGTGTGGCATTTCCTGCATTAAATTCCTCAGTAATATATTGAACAGCTTCTTGTAGGGCTAATTTACTGTTACAAGTGAAAATATCTATTGCAGCATAACGGTATTCTGGCCACGTATGAATCGTTAAATGTGATTCTTGAATAATGACTACACCGCTAACCCCGTAAGGTAAAAAATGATGGAAATGTTCGGCCACAATTGTTGCCTTTGCTTTATGGACAGCTTGGCACATAATCGTTTTAATTTTTTGCACGTCATTGAGTAATGCATCATTGCAATCATGCAACTCTAATAAAATATGATGCCCTAATACATGCTGGGATTGTATCTTTTGTACTGTTCTCTTAATTTGTGAAAACTTTTTATTTTTGCAATTCGGGCAACCACTTGCTTGAAGTTGGGCAATCGTGGTGTACTGATAGCCAGCGCCGACTGTAAGTGCGTGCTGACAATGGATACACTGATAAACAACGGATTTCCGCTCAATTTCTCCTGTATAAATTGGTCGCGTAAATTTACGCTGATTAGGAATATAGGAATTCATTTGCTCTGTTGTTTGTAATACGAATAATTGGCTAGTAGCACCTAAAATCTGTGCACCTTCATAGGTGTTTATGTCGTATTGAATACTTTCAATTACGAAGCCCATAGCATGTAAGCTTTGTTGTAGTTGCCACTGCTTTTGATAGCTACGTTTAGCGTAGGAAAAAAACACATGTCGCATTGCTTCTGGCTTTAGTGCGTTAATCGCACGTGATAAAAAAAGCTGTGCGCCAATTAAGGTATACGGTGTATCTGTGTATACGCAATCAAACTGATGGGCGTATGTTTTAGGCAAAGGCTCCTGAACGTTATAATAATCTGTTTTAATCGGTAATTCATAGTCTTTAGCTATTTTGTAAATCGTACATAAAATTCGTCTATCAATATCTAACACAACAATTTCAGTTGTAGAAAATGGAGCAATTTTCTTTAGTAAAAACGCTAATGCAACACTGATGAAATCATCGTCGCCTAAACACAAAATACGCTTATTGAATAGCATCGTATAGTCTAGTGCAAGCAATGCACGTTTTAAGGCCGTCTCAACTGTACATTTTGCTTGATCAATTGCCACGTCAGCTGTAGGTCTAGCGTCATAAATAGTGCTTAATTCACTTATATTTTGAGTAATCCATTCTGTACGAAATGCATCATCGGTCGTTAATTGAAGGTAGAGTTTAGCATCAGCACCTGAGAGTTGAAAATATTGCGAGACAGCAAGCTGGCCCTTTTTCGTTAAGCTATGTTTCCCCCAACCTCTTTTAGCAAATTCTTTCTTCATTGCTGAAACGATAGGTATTGGTAAGTCTGTCGTATGAGCTAAAGATTTAGTTGTGCAATTTTTATGGAAATATAAAGCAAGTAGAGCTTTTTCTAATGTGTGATAATGTTCTTCAAGCTGCATATCAGCTGTAATTTGTTGTAATTGTTTTTGCATTGTAGATTCGTCCTCTCAATTTTAATATGTGAAAAATTAAAATTGTCTGAATCAACGAATAGAAAAAGCGCGACTAAAATTAGTCGCGCCTAATGTTTATAAGAAGCTACCTAATTCTAATCTTGCTTTTTTTGTACAACAAATAACACCCCGGACGGGTGGTTTGTTCGACAAAATTAAGCTATTATGTTGATTCAGATTAGAATTCTACAATTAACAAAAAGTTCACCCTTTAATAAAATAGTACTTCTACTATATAATATGTAAAAAAATTTCTCAAATATTTCGTAAATCATAAGTTGATAGTATAATATTTGCTTGGAAATGTATAAATTGGTGATCTGGATTTTATTTCCTTCATTGTCAATAATGATTCGTCTATTGCCTTGCATGCTTGATTCTACAGCCTAATGCACAAGAAGGAGGATAAATTATTATCCTCCTATTTGCTTATATATAGTTGCTTTTACCTTATGCTTTTTAATGCGCCGCTCCAAGCAATCACTTAGTCTAGCATAAGATTCACATTATTAAGATGTAATTCAGCTGGTTTGAAGATTGACAGAATGACACAGGTTAATTATGTTTTTAATGCCCTATTGCCGTTCTCCTTAAAAATCATATTCTTCGTCTTTTTTCGCACGGATGGACTCAAAGGCTTCAACTGTTAATACTGTATCTTCGACTAGGCGTTCTAACCGGAAAAGGATATCATCATTTACAATTTTTTTACGTAAAAAGTCCTTTTCTTCAATAAATACATACGTTGGAACGATATGAGCTTTCATATACGCTAAGATTGGCTTTAATTGTTGCTCCACCATTAAATAGTGCTTCGCTGTACCAGCTGTCACAACACTACTTACAACTTTGTCACGGAATGCGTTAACCGGTAGCAAGTCAAAGATATTTTTGAGTGTTGCCGGAATGGATGCTTGGAATGTTGGTGTCCCAATGATAAGGGCATCTGCTGCCATTATTGTCTCTGTAACGTATTTTGTATCCCCTCCATATTCAAAGTAATTACGTCCATCACTAAATTCCACTGTATATTCTGCTAAATCTAAAAGTATGACTTCATGCTCAGGGTACTTTTGTTTAAGCATTTCAACTGTTTTAAGCATGGCTGTTTTTGTCTTTGAACCGACTATAGATCCCGCTAATGCTACAATTTTCATGTTATTCGCCTCTATTCTAATGGTTAAATGTTTTTTTGATTGCTAGAATGAAAATGTTTGTGATGATTTCGATGACAAAAAAACTCTATCTTTTGTAACCCACTATCTTCAATTACTGTATTTGTTTTCGTGCCTACGATTGGAACTGCGTGCGAGGGTTTTCATGTTGTTCTCTCCCCATTATTTGGCTGTATATTTTTTGATAGCTGGAATGATATCGTTCCCGATGATTTCGATGTTTTTCATGATCTTTTCAAAAGGGACGCCACCGAAGTCAATTTGTGCCATAAAACGCTGCATACCGTAAAGTTCATTTTGATATAGGATTTTTTCGATTATTTGTTGTGTACTGCCCACCATTAATGCGTCACGTGTATCAGGTGCTTGGGCAAATTGCTGTTTAGGGTAGCCGCCACCACGAATCGCCTGGAATCCACCATTGATATGTGGATACATGCCTTGCAATGCTTCTTTAGTTGTATTTGCTACATAGAACAAGCTTGTTGTTGCAATTGGTAATGATTTTGAATCAAAGCCACTCAGTTCAGCTGCCTCACGATATGCATCAACGGAGTGCTTAAAGTTGATTGCTGGTCCGCCTAATGTAGTCAGCATCATTGGAATTCCCATATGGCCGGCTTTAATGGCACTCGCAGGTGGCCCACCGACAGCACGCCAAATGGGAAGTGAGCCATTTTTTGGCTGTGGCAGAATATGTGCATTTTGTAATGGAGCACGGAATTCGCCTTGCCATGTAACATGATCTTCTTCGTTTATTTTTTTAAGAAGTTCTAATTTCTCCTCGAAAATTTCCTCATAATCCTGTAAATCAATCCCAAGTAAGTGATAAGCGCCAACACGAGAACCACGACCTGCAACGATTTCAGCACGGCCGTCTGAAATTAAATCGATTGTGGCGAAGTCCTCATACACACGTACAGGGTCTGATACGCTTAATACCGTTGCAGAACTTGTAATTTTAATTTTACTTGTTGCTTGTGCTATGGCACCAAGAACTACGGTATGAGCTTGAGTTGTAAAGTATGTCTGATGACTTTCACCAACACCAAATACATCAATACCAGCTTGTTCTGCAAGCTTGCTTGCCTCAATTAATTCATTAATTCGTTGCCCGGCTGAAATACGCTCACCTGTAATTGGGTTGGGAATATGGTCTCCCAACGAGTACAGTCCAAATTCCATGCCTTTTGATGGATTGATTCGATATTGTTCCATAATTAATCCCCCTCAATTGGTTGTAGCTTTTCTTCAATTTCAGCACGACGACCTTCTAAAAACGGTGGTAAATCTAATTTTTCTCCCAGTGTTTCGATGTCTCCGTCGATTGTAAAACCCGGTCCGTCTGTAGCAATTTCAAATAGAATACCATTTGATTCGCGGAAGTATAAGCTCTTAAAGTAGAATCGATCCACAATGCCCGACGATTGGAAACCTCGTGCTCGTACTTGTTTATCCCAGTAAGCAAGCTCTACCTCATCTTTAACACGAATGGCTAAATGATGAATACTGCCACGTCCTGGTTTTTCAGAAGGACCGTCTAAAGATTTCACAACGATTTCTCCAAATACTTGGCCTTGTATCGATTGGAAAATTGCTTCATTTTTCATACGTGATACTTCTATATAGCCAAAAACTTGAGTAAGTGTATCCGCTAGTTTATCGAGTCGGCGCACCGTCATTTCCACGGAGCCCATCCCTTGAATTTGATATTCTATTGGAACGGTTGATTTTTCCCACGTTTCCCAATGCCGGGCTTTCTCACCGCTCGACACAAGTAGTACCATACGAAGGCCTTCAGAATCTTCAAAGTGAAGGGCTGGTTTATTGGCATACGTTGTGATGTCACTGTGTTGTACGCCGTATTCCTCAAAACGGCCTTTCCAATAGATTAAGCTCGCTTCTGTTGGTACAAGCAAACCGATTTGGGTGATAGCATTTGTGCCTCGATATGTGCGTCCAGCGAGTGGGATCTCAAAGAATGATAACTCTGTGCCGGCACTTCCTGTTTTATCTCCGTAAAATAAGTGATACATCGACGGATCATCTTGGTTTACCGTTACTTTCACACGCCGTAAACCAAGTACATCACGATAAAAGTAATTATTTTGTTTTGCATTTTTTGTAATCATTGAAATATGATGATGTCCAGGAATTGTAATCATAAGTATTTCCTCCTATTATCATTTGAATAGTCAAGTGATAAAGTAAAAAAATTACCTGTTCGGCAATTTCTTTTTTTCACTATTTTTTTGTACACGTGACATGAGCAAATACAACATTTTTTGTTCCTCTTCCGATAAACACTCATCAAAGAATGAGGATTGAAACTCAAGCTGATCCTCAAAGGCGTTTTCTAGTTTTTCGCGTCCCTTATTCGTTAACGAGATCGTTTTCGTTTTCCACTCTTGCTTGCGTTCAATGAGTCCTTCTTTTTCAAGTCGAGCGAGCATACGCGAAATACCACCTTGTGTCACTGTGACTTTCTCAGCAAGCTCACTTTGTGTTAATGGTTCATATGTTGAGATTTGCATTAAAACATCAAATTGTGCAGTTGTTAAATCAAATTGCTTTAAAAAGTCATTTGATAATAAATTACTTTGATGTGTGAATCGAGTAAGCCGCAGCCAGATTAATGACCCGCGAGTATTTTTTTGCATATTGTTTATCACTCCCTTTCGTCATAATCACTTTACCACTCAATTGATGACATTGCAAGAAAAATATCTCAAATTCGAAACACTTTATTATTTTCCATAAATCTATTAGAATTAGATTTTTCTCCTAGTACAATATCTAAAATTCCTTATTTCAAGATACTGATATCATTAGGTACTTCCCCGATTTCAATTGTATCAATTACTTTATTTTGTTCTGTATCGATAATCGTCACCGTGTTTTCAAACATATTTGTCTCATAGAGTCGCTTGCTATCAGAACTTTTTACGACACCATGAGCACGTTTGTAGGTACTTTTTGGTCAAAAAAAAAGATAAAAATCTCCCTTCTCTCCGTATACAATTTCAATTAAAAAACCGTTATTTTGAAAAAAGATTAATCAAAATGACGGTTTTTTGTTTAATTAAATACCATTTTTTTATTATTATAATTATAAAGAAAGAAAATATAGTCTTTCCCTTAGTGATCCATTCTTAAATTCAAATTTAGCTTTCTATGCAAGATTTAGACCCTTAGCGAGCCACGGAAGCCCCTGGCAGCATAGTAAGAGTCTGCTCCGTTGTGGTACACGAAGACGTGCCCGAAACGATAATCGCAAAAAAGGGCACCGCCGAGTTTTCTAATATCAGTGGGCGTTTGCACCCAACTCGACGTTTTATTATCGAAATTTCCAAGTTTCTGCAGCGCTCGATATTGATCTTCGGTTAAAAGTTCAATGCCCATGTCAGCTGCCATATCAATAGCGCTATTTTCTGGTTTATGTTTTTTTCTTGACTCCAGGGCCTCACGGTCGAAACAAACACTTCTGCGGCCTGAAGGACTTTCCGCTGAACAATCATAAAAAATGTATTCGTCTTTCTTTTCATCATGGTCAACAACATCCGGTTCTCCGCCAGTTCTTTCCATTTCATTGAGCGACCACAGTTTTTCTGTATTATCTTCCAGCTTTGCTTGGATTTTAGCCCATTCAAGACCTTTATGGCGGTTCATATTTTTTTCAAAACGAGCTTTCAACACTTTAAGTAATTCTTCGTGTTGTTCTAGTGACATCTCTTTTTTATTGTCGTCCTTATTTCCCTCAGTCATGTTCTTTTCCTCCTTATTTTTTTACTAATAATAATAGATCGTTTTTCTGAAACACCTAAGAAATCAGGAGATTATCAACCTTTTTAAATATAAAAATCAAACAAGCCTAATTAATTTTACCTCAAAACAAATTATTTTTGAAATGCGTATAATATTTCGTATTTATGCCCTGCAGAATAAGCCTGAACCTATATATGCTTTTTCTTATAACCTCGGTTAGCGTGAATGGCGTTTGCTGCATGAATCACCTACTAGAACAATGAAAAAAGTGTGTTAATCCTCATTGGAATTTACAAACCCCCATTGCTAATAGTCTTAGCCATTTGCTGAGTTAATATTTCATTTCGAGAGTATACCTTAACATTTCCTCCGATAGAGAAGGTTCGTTAACCGAATGAATATTTTGTAGTTCCTCACCTCTCTTTTTGCTTCAAAATTCTCTTTTCCTATAAAAAGCTAGTGAAATATAATATGAGCAAATTAGAATGAGAACGAGTGGAACTGCTAATATCAGTAAAAGTTCAATATCTGAGCTATTACTGATGAATGTGACTATGTCCTGGCTCAACATCAGTTTATTGTTTTTACTTAAATAACTTACCAATCCAGTTCCACCAAAAACAAAAACAAAGAAAATAATTAAGTTTGCCATTTTAGATTTTAAAAAGCCGTACTTAAAAATTAAAGGAAAGGATATCGAACAAAACAAGGTAACAGTAATAATTGCACCAATTAATCCTGAAAAATTAAAATGGAATATCAAGTGGAAGATTTAGTAAATTAACAATAAAATATATTAGATAAAATCCAATAGCTGCATATGCAGCATAAATATAAATAGACACGTATTTAGATAAAACTATGGTAGCTCTCTTGACAGGCAAACTAATGAGAATGATATCGCTATTATTCTTATCTTCTAGTGCACTTGCTCCTAACACTAATTGATAGGTTATAGCCAAGACACCTACTGTTAGTCCAGCAGGACCTATATTAGAAAGGGTTATGGTAAAAAAGATTATTAATAGAACAGACAATTTTAAAGCTCTCTTTTGCATCAAAATATCCTTTTTAATAAGATGATACATGATGATCACTCCTTCTCGTGTAAAACACCATAATATCTTCTAGCGTCGGTTTTTCAATTATTACGGAATTACCATATTGTTTAATTACTTCTTTTTTATCTTTGCATAATGCTTCAAATCCAAAATCGTTTTGTTTTAGTCCAATAAAGTTTAATGGATCATTGGTAGTCAATTGTTTTTTACTGCCTTTTACGATACAGTGTTCCTCTAAAAGTTCATCCTTTGTTTTGCTCAAAATGATTTCACCATTATTAATTAAAGTAATAAAATCGGCAATTTTGTCTAAGTCAGATGTAATATGGGTTGAAAAGAAAATGGATTTGTTTTCATCCTGTAACAATGATTGCAGAATTTCTAATAGTTCAGATCGTATAAGCGGGTCTAATCCTGAAGTTGGCTCATCCATTATTAATAGTTCGGCATGATGGGAAAGAGCAATGGCTAAAGAGAATTTCATCTTCATTCCTTTTGATAAATGCTTTATTTCTTTATTTATAGGCAGTTCAAAGTCTTTAGCGTATTTATTGAAAATTCTTTCATCCCATCTACAATAAAATGGACTTATGACTTCTTTCATTTCTTTTACAGTTAATTCTTCGTAAAAATGATTTTCATTATAAACAAAACCAATTCTTTCTTTAATTGAGATATTATTTGATTCGTTGTCTATTCCAAAAATTTTTATTTCTCCACTATCTTTCTTTATTAAATTCATAATTAGTTTTATAGTAGTACTCTTCCCAGAACCATTAGGACCGATGAAGCCCATTATGTACCCTTTTTCAAGAGTGATATTAACTCCTTTTAAAGAAAAGTCTTTAAAGCTTTTCGATAAATTGGTAATTTCCATCATATTATTCATTTTTACCACCCCTCATATATAATTTTGACCATATCTTGAAGCTCTTCTAATGTTAAGCCAACCAGTTTTGCTGTATCGATTGCCTCTATCATTTTTTCTTCAATCATTTTTACTTTGGTCTCACGAAACATATCTTTGTTAATTGCTGCAACATATGAACCCTTTCCGGCAACTGTAACGATAAATCCTTCATTTTCTAGTTCATCATAGGCTCGTTTAGTTGTAATAACACTGATTTTTAGTCCCTTAGCTAAATTCCTAATTGATGGGAGAGGTTGGGATTCTACCAGTTCTCCCTTAATAATTTGCTCTTTTAATTGATTTACTAACTGTAAATAAATTGGTTCATCCGCAGAGTTTGAGATAATAATATTCACTCATAACATTCCTCCATTCGTTATATCTGTATATACTGATATAACACCGAAGTCAATCTCATCCAGATTGATTAGCTTAATAATGATTAATGTCAATAAATTAAGACCTTCGTTTGTTCGAAGGTCTTAGGTAAATTTTAAATCATTCGGAATTATAAATGGTTTGATAAGCTGAAAAATTTTTTTGGAACCTTATTTTCTCCCAAAAATCCAACGCTATTTTATTCTCTATATCAGCATTAATTTGAATCAATATGATATCTTCTTTTTCAATCCAATTTCTTACGTTAGCTATTTGCTTAGCTAGCGTCTTACCTCAATCTACATACACTTCGTCTAATTGACCAAATAATTCTTCATCAAATACTTCCCTTAATAATTCCTAGTTGATTTCTTTAACTTCTTTAATGGAGATCTTTTTCTCAAGTCTGTTTATTAAGATGAGTATGTGGAAAAAATGAAAGTATATGTAGGATAATGTGCGAAGGAGAAGTAGATGGATACTAAAAATGGATATCCAAAAAACAATTCAAATAATATGAATAGCTCAAAGTACAAAAGTCGCAATCTAGTGTCGGGGTTTCTGTTTGGAATTGGTCTAGCTGCTTTTATAGATGAGACTATTTTTCATCAACTATTGCGTTGGCATCATTTTTATGACAAGTCCACAACCGATATTGGATTAATCTCGGATGGGCTATTTCACGCTTTTAGTTGGTTTGCGACTATTGGAGGCCTGTTTATTTTTGCTGATCTGCGAAGGAGAAATGCATTGTGGCTTAGAAGATGGTGGGGAGGAGTTTTGGTCGGTGCAGGTGGATTTCAGTTATACGATGGTACAATCCAGCATAAACTGATGCGGATTCACCAGATTCGTTATGTAGAAAATGTAATTGTCTACGATCTAATATGGAACATACTGGCTATTTTCATGATCATTATTGGTTTTAGTCTTGTAGGTAGTAGACGAAATGGACAACAACCTGGAAAGGCTATTGCACATGATCATGAATAGTCATATCCGCTATCCTCATGGAATCAATATTTTTTATCATACATTTGGATTCATTCCACAGCTACTCTTGGCACTGCCATTTGTTTTGGCTTTGCTTTTTTACCTTCTTGCAGTATGGTCTACTAATAGGCGTTACAAGTCATGGCCGATATACCGAACGGTTTGCTGGGCTTTTGGTGTTGTCTTGGCTACTATTGCAGTTGCAGGTCCCCTGGCTAATCGTGCACATGTGGACTTTACTGCTCACATGTTTGGTCATTTACTTTTGGGAATGCTTGCTCCCTTGCTAATGGCCATGGCTGCACCGATGACCCTTTTACTCCGGACGCTAAGCGTTCCCTTTGCAAGACGGCTTTTAAAGGTTCTAAGGAGTTGGCCATTAATTATGTTTACCCATCCCATTGCTGCATCCTTCCTAAATATAGGAGGTCTTTGGTTATTGTATACTACTAGTCTATACTCGCTTATGCATGAGAGTGTTCTTTTGCATCTAGTAGTGCATTTCCACGTATTTTTAGCCGGTTATTTATTTACAGTGTCAATGATCTATATCGATCCGATCCCCCATCGGTTTCCTTTTTTAGATCGTGCAATCCTATTAGCTGCTGCCATAGCTGGACATGGTATTCTATCAAAGTATATTTACGCTCACCCTCCTAATGGGGTTCTTTTAAAAGAGGCAGAAATTGGAGGCATGCTTATGTATTATGGCGGAGATGCCATTGACATTGTTCTAATTTTCATCCTTTGTTTACATTGGTTTAGAGCAACCCGACCTCGAATTGGACTAGCTATAGGTCAGTAGTGAAAGGAATAAAGCTAATCGATATTATATCTTGAAAGTAAAAGCTCGATTTCTCATTGTAGTAACAGGGAAATCGGGCTTTCTAGTATAAAAAATTCCATATTATATTGATGAAAATTCGTACTTATTCCACTATCTAGCACCGTTAATGAAATCAAAAAAGAGAGCTGCTAATCCTCACTAGATCTTCAATTCCTGCTACCCTTTAGTTTTAGTGCAATCTATCATAAAACTTTACTTAATAAGAATAAGTCGGCAGAAATTAAGTATGCTTTCAATTGGGTAGAAATCACATCGTATTATTACTTTTGCAGCTGATTTAATATCAGTTTTAAGACATCATTTTGTGACATATCATTAGTCAATATCATCTCTCCATCCACGCCAAGATAATCCTTTGGATTCCACCAGGCACGTAAAGAGTCTTCTCCGAATTCCGTCTTTTTAGAACTAAAGTTGTGACGTAGGACTGTTTCCTCAAAAGATAAATCAAAATAAAAAGTATATGTCTTTTGGTTATAGAACTGGATTAAGTTATTCAGCATTTCACCATATCGATTTCTATATAAAATTCCTTCCACAATAACAAATTTATATTTATCTTTTCCATATTCTGTAATTTGACGAATCAAATCAATTGAAAGGTTCCCATCTCTATCGTGAACTTTCAACATTTCACGGCGAACGGTATCCTGGGAAACTAAGAGAGTTCCTTGTCCCAGAAGATTTTGAAGACTTTTTGCAGTCGTAGTTTTTCCACTTCTAGAGTTTCCTCGTATGATAATTAGCATAGATTCCATATTATCCCCCAGCTTCTAATTTATTTTTATAAAGTATAAAAAGTAATGGCTGGACGGTTCGCAAGGGTTCTTAAGTATAAGTACGAAATACTTGAATGATATTAATTTTACTCCTCATAAAAACATTCATTTAGAGTTCTTAGCTCTTCTTTAATATAATTTATGGTAACAACTCTTCCCTGTTCATTTAACGAATCAAATAAAAGCTGCTCCAGTAACTCACCTAAGTCTTCTAACTTACGCCTTCCTTGATAAAAATGCAATGCATCAAGGTTAAGCTTGAAATTCTTATGTGTTTCCTGATACCTTCTCAAAAATGTATTAAAATATGGTTTATTAACAAAAAACATTAAATCAGCTTCGACAGGGGCTATTTTCAATCCTTCCCAGTCAACTAAAATCAACTGCTTTGAGGTTTGCATCAAATTCCAATTATGCAAGTCCGTATGGCATAGTGCCATTCGTAAATCACTATTTTTCAAATATGCTGCTAGTTTCTCCACTTTATTAATCACATCTTTTAATTGGGGAATGCAGGAACTTACAGATTCTCTTATTTCAATTGGTATTTGATTATTTTCTCTTTTGAGTATGTTACTAAAAAATTGTAAAAAGGGTACTTCAAAATTCTCCTTAATAGAACTTGTATCTATAGGGATTTCTTGACCATAACTGTGAAGAGTGGATATAAACCCTGATAGCTGATAAACTTGCACATCTTTTAATTCTTGATTTCCTATTGTTTCACCATTTATATAATCATAAAGAAGGTATATTCCATAATCATCTTCACACTTATAACTCCCATCATCCGCTAATAAGGGGACGGAGATTTTCTCTTTAAGTTCACTATTATGCGTTAGCCATTCTATTATAGGAACATAGTTATTTATACTTCTGGTTAATTGTCGAGTAGATGATCGACTTTTTTCATATACTTTTAAGAAAAATTGATTGTTGTTGTTAGAAACTTGATAGGCAAGTGATGCCCATCCGCCCTTAAGTGATCTTATGTTAGTAATATCTGTATTGTAATGAACTTTCATAATTTTCTTAATCCTGTCCATAAAAGTCCTCCAACAAATTTTTTTACTACTCCTTTATCCTGCCATATTCGTACAATGAAAAAAGAGTTGCTGCAACAACCCTTTATCATGATAATTTGATATGCTAAATTA
Organism: Cytobacillus solani; assembly: GCF_001420595.1. Taxonomy (GTDB): domain Bacteria; phylum Bacillota; class Bacilli; order Bacillales; family Cytobacillaceae; genus Cytobacillus; species Cytobacillus solani. The sequence continues at coordinate 2,357,304 of NZ_LJIX01000006.1, forward strand.
AGATGTTTCTTTACAAATCATCAATAAATTACCATCTAGGTCTTTAAACACAAAATAAAAGTCGTCCTCAATTCCTGTTAATAATTCTACATTATTTTCTTTCAGAAATTGATAAGATGCATGAATATCATTTGTTAAAAACTGAATTGATGGTACTTGATAAGTTGAAACATGCCCATCTTCATTTCTCCACTTTGGCATTGTATCTAAAATTAAACTAGCAGTACCTTCCATTGGTGCGGTGTATAGATGTCCAAAGTATATTTCTCCACCTTTCACACCTAGTATTTTGCTGTACCATTCTCTTGCTTTTTCAAGGTCACGAACTGGAACAAACACACCGCCGATTCGGTTTTTAATTGGTGATTTTTTTATAGGCATATTCACAAAACCTCTCTCTTTTTTTTATACTTAAATTTCATAAGAATTATCTTTTATTAGGAGTTTGTAATCCTTTGAAGCTAGTATATTTTCTATCTCAGTTATTAAGTGTACACGGGTAGTTCAAATAAACACCATATAGATTACTGAAATATTATGTTAAGATGGACGGGATAATTAGACATACTTTGAATTAATCTATTTTCCATTTAACATCAATTTTTCCTTTCAAATTATCTCCTGTGACTATTAATTTATATACACTTGTTTTTTTGGCTTCAAATTGGATGGGTTTCGTATCAATATCTCCATATTCTTTATAAGTCTTTTCTAGCTCTTTTATTCCTACTAAATCCCCATAATTATCTGAGATATGATACCCATACCCTCCCTCATTTATTTGGTCAAAGGATATATAAATTGTTACTATGTCCCCCTTTTCCAATGGCAATGGAATCTCGTGCTTTCCATTGAAACGTTCAAACTCTGCGGAAAATGATGATTTTGTCTTTTCTTCGGTCCATTCTTCTTTTATAGTAAAATCGACTAATCTTATACTTAATAGAAGTGGGAAGACTAAAAGAACAATCCAAACGAAATGATTTTTTTTCTTAATAAAGTAGTAGCTAATGGAATAGATAAACGCACATAATGCACCGACACTTCCAGCTATCAGCGAAAACAAATGAATACCCATAAATGGAAAAAATACAATGAAACCTGCTAAACAATGTAAAAGAATACTCGTCTTTAATGTGAAATCTATCCATTTATGCTTAACTAAATCGATTAGCATAGTCATCACAAGTGCATATCCGCAAATTAATCCCCAAATCTTTATATTTGATAAATATTCCGTAAACTCATTTAGATCAAATCCAGTTCTCGATATTAAATATATACACATAATAAATATTAACAAACCAAGCGCTGCAATTTTATTAAGTATGTACTCTATCACATTGTTTTGAAATGTTATTTCTAATTTCATAAATCCCCCTATTCTATATGATATAAATTATGGTATCAAAGTTTCCCAATAGATTACACATTAAATTTAAAGATTGATTAATCAAAATCAATATTTCGTAGGAAAAAAGCGTCTCCATTTATATGGGAGGTTGTTAGTGATCGGTCTAATTCTTTGTGGGAATTTTCAATATTTATAAAAATAATAAAGGGAAACCTTATTTACAATCTGGCTTCCCTTTATTTATATTTAATAGTAAAAGTATTGCGTACTACTTTCTTATTTTTTATTATTTATTAGTTTTTTTCTATTTGTCACCAGAGGGGGCTGTTCTAGCCACTTCTTCTCCACCACTATATCGAAAGTGTCCTTTGCGTACAGCATAACCTCTGCAATGATTTTACTATATTGAGCAGTAAGATCGGTTCTCATCGTTACTGACATTGCATGTGAAATTAAGCTAATATCTACGGAATTTAATACATTTATCATAGAAAAGATAAGTTTGTCTGAAAAAGGTGATAATGTAGAGTCAGTTACTTCCATGCCAACGGTCACAGTCCCAAGAAGTTCTTCTTCCATTAGTAAATTATTGAAGAAGGAAATTTGCTTTTCACTAATTGTTTTTCCCTTAATAATATGATTTTTTAGATTCTTGCCTTTTACTACCTGAGCAAAGGCGAGCATAATAAGTATCGAAAAGTAATTACGTTCAATATTAAAAAATATTTCGGATAATTCAATGGCATTCAACGGACGTTTAGGACCTATAAATCCTGATAGAAAGGAATCCTTCTGGACAAATTCAATTTCTTTAGGGTAGTTCATTTTAGGCGGTCGATCATAAATGCCTTTTGACAACATCATCTTGACTGCTTTTCCAAACATTTCTGTAGAGGTATGAATACACTCTGTAAAAAAATCAAGCACATCAAGCCGAACATTGTTTGATGCAGTATAGCTAAAATTAATCATTCCTAAACGATTCATCATATAAATATAACTTAATGTAAACACATCATTAAATAATGCAGGGGCTGCTAAATTCACATCTCCTTCTGAAAAAGCAGCAGGCAATGGGAAATTTTCTGAAAGGAAAATTTTTTTTATCTCCTCTAATCGTACTTGAGAAACTTGTAGTGCTTCTTTTGCTAATGGAATAATTTCCTCATCTTGAAGGTGATGCAAAAAGTATATAAGAAAACATGAATTCATACTTTCTTGTAAATATACACCCCAAAGACCACCAATTTCTGTGCAAGACAATTCAATATTTACTTGCTTTTTTTCAGATTCCAATTGGATAATTCCTCCCTCTATATATTGTAGATTTAGTATCCCATTTAAATTCGACACTTACTCTATTTGTAAGAAGGAACAATTAATTTTTCTGTTTAACAATATGGGGAAGCTAGCTTAACCTCTTTTTGGGCGTGAATGATATTTAATTATAAAATAACGAATAATGAACCCAACGGCCAACCCTGGAATCAGAGACAGCATTGGAAGCCAAATTGGTCCAAAATAAATACCAAAATATTTATTTTGGGAATACATAAGACCAACTGTGACAAAATAGGCTCCAAAAGCAAATGGGACATACGAATATTGAGGATTTTCCCCATCTGCAAATTTGTACGCGTCATACATAGCATACATATACAGACAAGGGTAAAACATGAGCCATTGATGATTAACCACAAATTCAGCCTCCGTTATTTTTCCGAGAAAACTGTACATAATGGCTTGGTTAAAGAAACTGTTAACATTTGTGATAAACTCTAAAAAGATAAAAACAAATCCTTTTAATAAATGTCTATTTAGGAGCTGTCCAAAACCTGGAAAAGCTATGCTCCATAAAATGGCTTCTAATTTTTGTACTTTTTTCATAATAATTAACCTTCACTATTCTGTGGCAGGTTGTTTATTTTTTAAAAAATCAATTTTTTTAATTAATCCAACAAATCCTCTAATTGTAAATAAAGTAAAACAGACACTGCCAAATGTATGGAAAGCAGACCAATTACTCCACTTAAATAGTTTAGTGTTTTTTTCAAAATACCACTGTCCAATACTCATGGGTACACTAAATATTAAACTTTTTAGAAGAATAATAGGTAACCTATCATTGTAAGAAATTTTTACCCAGATCACACTTAAAATAGGGAAAAATAATATATCATAAATGAGGTTAGTCTTAAATATTTGTGGAAAGGGGCGTACTGGATAGGCAACCCTTTTCGTACCAACAACATAAGCATCAACTAGTGTAGCTAGAACTCCTTTTGAGAAAAAAACAACTAAGTTTTCTCGCATTTTTTCCCCTTTAAACAAAAAAGGGACTGTACAAATACACAAGCCGAAAAGTAGATTTAATAGTTTTTTCTCCATCTATGATATCCGCCTCTTCTCTTATTAATATATTTAAAATTCCCTGGAAGATTTTATTTATGCGTAAAAATACTTTCTTTATACATTCGATAAGACAAATTTATGAACAATTTATTCTTTATCAAAAACTGAATAATGGTTTTAGCACATTACATGGTTTATTACGTGAATAAAAAAACCTGATAATAAGCTTATTATCAGGTTAAGATAAATTCTCTTTATTTTAAGAATTTAACACGGTCTTCAAGTGGCTTAAATTCTTTTTCACCAGGTTGTGCAGTTGGATTTCCAAAAGGCATTTGAGCAATTAATTTCCAATTAGAAGGAATACCCCATTCTCTTTTTACTTCATTATCAATTAGTGGATTATAGTGTTGTAATGAGGCACCTAGACCTTCTGCCTCTAATCCAGCCCACACTACTAATTGGTGCATACCAGAAGCCTGATCGGACCAAATAGGAAAATTATCAGCATATAAAGCAAATTGTTCTTGAAGGGCTTTGACAATTGCTTCATCTTCAAAAAATAAGACAGTACCATACCCTGCTTTAAATGAGTCCATTTTTTGCTGTGTCCCTGTGAAATCCCCATTTCCAACAACTTCTTTTAAAGTCTTTGTTGTAATATCCCATAATTTATTATGTGCATCTCCAGTTAATACAACTAGGCGTGCCGTTTGAGAGTTAAAGGCAGACGGAGTATATTTTACTGCAAATTCAATAATTTCCTTAATTCTCTCTTCAGATACGGAGATATCTTTATTAATTCCATAATATGAACGTCTTTCTTTTAAAACAGAATAAAAATCTTTTGACATAATTAAAATCCTCCATAATTTTGATTTAATAAAATCTGTAATAAAAATTGAGTACAATGCATCTATCCCAGCTTATATGAATGTGAGCATGCTTGATTTAATGCTTGCTTTTATTTTTCCCTATTCTTTATCTATTAGTCGGTAATTGTATATCAAAAACCTTCAAATATGATATTTAAGTATAACATAGGCTTTCTTTCATTATTTTAATGTAGGAAACCGAGTGTAGTAAAAAAACCGCCATACACAAATGTAAAGGCGGTTCAAACTTTTATAATCGTAAATAGTTGTGAGTTAAATGGTTGGATTTAATCACCGTTTTATAATGTATGGAATAACTGATCAATCGCTAATGGTGATTACTTGACATTTTTAATCACTATTCTGCTATGAGGAATACTTGGCATACTAACCATGCTAAAACTTAAATCTTGGTCAGGGATTTCATAATTTATTTGGTTTACTAAAAAGTCAAGGCTTACTTTTAATACTTCAAGGGTTAACCACTCCCCAGCGCAGCGATGGCCAAAAAAATAATCACCACCACCCTGAGGGATAAAATCATATAGATTTTCTTCACGGTTTTCAAATCGTTTGGGATTAAATCGATCAGGATTATCCCAAATATTTGTGTCATGATTTGTACCGTAGATATCCAGCAATGTCAATGTGTCTTTTTTAAATGTATAGCCCTTCCAAGTAAAATCCTTTTTTACCAAAGCCGCTACAAAAGGAAAAAAAGGATAGAAACGGTGGACTTCTTGTATAAACAGTTCAGGATAATTTTTATCATTAGTTTTGAGCTTTTTAGTTTCTTCTGGATGATGATACACGGCCAATGCTAGAAAGTTGATATATATGGCGATCGCCACAATCGGCCGTAAAATGTTGATGATCTCTACAGCAACAGTCTTAGTGTCATGTAGATTTCCATCAGGATTACGGTGCCAGACAAATTGATCTAATACAGAATTTTTCGGAGGCTGTACGTTTCCGGCACGAACCTTATCAATGAGATCTCCAACCCACTTTTCTACTTGATTTCTTGCGTTTCTCCCTTTCCAATGACTTGGACCTACTTTAGCAGCAGACTCGAACATTGCTCCTAAATCTTTTGACAGCTCATTAACTTTCTCTTCTGGAAGCGGCACACCTGCCCATTGGCAGGCGGTTCTGCACAAAAGTTCCTGTACTTCATCATAAAGGATAACTTCATCCATATCCCTCCATTTATTTACTGCAACCTGCCATTGTTCTTTTGTCATGTTAATCAGTTTTTTTAATTCGTCAGGGGACATAACGGACATAAACATTTCCTTTCGCTGTTTATGCTCCTTATCATCTAAACTTTGTACACCATTTTTTCCAAACAATGTTTGCACCGCCCGATTAGGTGCTGCATTTTTTCTTTTGAACTTTTCAGTGTCATAAAAAACCTCAGCTGCTTCCTTTCCACCCATACAAATTACTTTATTTCCAAGTAAGCGGGTCTCAAAGATATCAGATTGAAAGCTCCGGCGTCTATTTAAAATATACATATATCCTTCTCTCAAAAGGCTCAAGCTATGATCTATTCCATCTTCGCGAGGTATTTGATTCGTGTTTGACATGGGATCCATCTCCATTTTTTTAAGTATTACGATTATTCTTTGTCATACTTTCTTGTTTACTCACAAAAAGTTTGAACCTTAATAATATTTAATCATGAATGCGCTATTGGATAAAAATGGCCGATCGGTGAATTGTCTACCAATCGGCTAATTGCTTTTAAAGTTTAATCCTACTTTATCCACTCATTAAAGAATGTACGATAGCCTTCTCTCATCACCGTGTTCGAAAAGGCATCAAATGCATAATTACGATTCTCCTTTGATGCTTTAATTGGAACGGAAGCAGCCATATTAACAAGTTCAAACCAGTTCTTTTCGTTACCGGAGAAGGAATGCTTTGCACTGATATGATCATAGCATGGATGCTCTGGTTTAACGATAATTTTCCCCATTGCTAAAGCTTCTGTTAAAGGCATTGCAAAAGTGTCAAACTTAGAACAGCTCCAATACACCTTTGCAGAATTCATCAAGGTGAAGATTTCATCTTGTGATAGTGCAAACTGTAGTTTAACATTGCTAGGAATTTGATATTTTTTCATACTTTCTCGATACCGCTCACCTCCGAAGACCATATATACTTCTTTATCTGAGTTTCTCCGAGCATACTCGATCACTATATCAGGTCTTCTGTTTTCTTCATCTCTGCCAATCCAAAGGATCCGATTTTCTACAACTTGAGAAGGATCATAGTATTTATTCGCAAGAGTTTCATTGAATCCGATCGGAATAACAGTTACATCGCGAACACCAAAATGACGTGCCATTTCCCTTTTTAAAAATTCGGTTTGGACAATTGCTTTATCTACGATTTGATAGAAAGGCTTCATCATCTCATATCCTGTCAAAGCCGGATCAGGAAAACTATGTGGAAAAAGCACACTATTTTTCAAAAACATTTTTAAATAAGTAAAACCGGAAACAGTGTAGATAACATGTTCAATTTTTTGCGTATTTATTTGATCTAGTACAATGTCATAGTTAACGAGATCTCCTTTTTCATGCTCATATCCTGGAAGCCAGTCATATCCGCTCACATGCCGTTCCGGCGATATGAAAACAATTTCAATGCCAAGTTCTTCTCCAATCGTTTTGAGACGTTCAGCGAAGATCCGTGGACCTTGTGCTTCCGTAAATTGAATTTTCCTCATTACTAACCCTACTTTTGTCATTACTTTACCCCTTATCAAACATTGCATGAATGTTGTTTTTTGAATAGAGTTATTTTACCATAATAATAAATCAATGAAATTTTACTGCCCCTAAACAGCAAAAATTCACTTGCTTATAATGGGAAACAAGTGGATTTTTGCTGTTTAAACTTTATTATTGTCCAGATGTTAACTCTGTTCGTACTTGTTGAATTTCCTCTTGTGTGGCTGATTGTGCAGGCTTATAATCTCCTTTTTGAAGAGCATAATTATAAACAGTCCGCTGCCGAGACTCATCAGCATTTCTTAATTGAATTAAGGTTTGTCTTAACTCGGCATTATTTGTATCGCTAATGTAACCTGCATAGCTTTTTAAACTTGCATTTAATCCATTTAAATAATCATTAACAATATCTTTATCCTGTAGCACAAAGAGTTCCTCCTTATTGTAAGAATGTCAAAAGCTGCTGCTGCGCTGTTTTTGCTGCTTGAGCATCCCTTTGCAGCATCGTTTTTAATTCAGGATCCATGGCTGTTTGAGCATAAGCTTCTAATTTGTTAGCGATCATTCCATGTTCGCCAATGATTCTTCGCAAATTTTCCACTTCTGTTTGTGTCAACGTTTGCATAATGTCTTATTCCCCTTTCTTAAGTATTCAAATTTAGCTTCTCCATGTAAATAAATGTAATTCTTTATTTAATTAATAAATGGAAAAAGGAGAGTAAATATCTAATTTACTCTCCCTGTTTATATCTGCTGATTATTGTTTCTCCATGACAATACTAATCGCTCCTAAATACTTTTCATATTTCTTAAAAGTACCATGCATATCTTCTATTCGTTTTCTTGCATCAGGATTCACCGCAATATTTTTTACGATTGTTGCAAATCCCTTTACTCCTTCGTCCTGAATCATCCTCTTCTTTTCTAATAAATGCATGGGCCGCATCTCAATGATTACAACATTAAAACCTTTATTTTCAAAAAGAGATTTCCATTCAAATACAGTCAGCGGTTTAGCATTTACACGAATGACATTTGCTAAATCACGACGAATCGTCGATTTCAATTCTTCATCGATGTTATTTGGATTTAAACAGAGCTCATGAATCCCATACCTTCCACCCTTACGTAAGATTCGATAAGCTTCTTCAATAATCTCTTCTTTTTGCTGCGGTGATTGCATTGTCAGCATTGCTTCTCCGTATAAGACATCAACCGATTGACTCGGTAGTTTTGTATTTTGAGCATCACCAATTATACAAATAGCATTGTTTGGAGGCAGGTATTTAATAACCTGTTTAGCAGCAACATCATTTTGTTCAATAGCAATATAAGATTTAGGCTTCTTCTCTAGGACGCTTTTTGCTGTAATCCCCAGACCAGGAGCAAATTCAGCTACATCATCATCTTCTGTTATATGTAAGTGATCGAGCATCTTTTTTGTTAGTTCAATCCCACCAGGGCGCAGGACACGTTTTCCCATTTTAGCGAGTACCCAATGACCTGGCATTTTTGAAAAATCTGTTTGTATAATTGAAGTCAAAAAATCACTTCCTTCCACTTATTGATAATGATAATTGTTATCAATTACTATTATATGAATAGCCTTAACTTTATGTCAAGTAAATCTTATGCTAGTAATTAATAAAAAAAGCCATTATTACGTTAAGTAATAATGGCTTTGCAACTTATTTTTGCATAAACGCTTCTATATCTTCTATCGAACGAATGATGTCTTTCGTAAGCACTTCATGCCCTTCTTCTGTTACTAATACATCATCTTCAATTCGAATGCCGATTTCTTCATCTGCAATATAAAGACCTGGCTCCACAGTAAGTACCATTCCAGGCTGTAAAACTAAATCTTTATAACTTCCTACATCATGTGTATCTAAACCAAGAAAATGGCTGACACCGTGATAATAGTATTCACTAATCTCATTTTCCTCTTTAATTAATCCAACTTTCATACATTCTTCTGCAAGTATTTTCTTTGTCATTTCATTTAGGTTTGCAAATGGCACTCCTGGTTTAATAAGAGCGGTTGTTTCTCTCAAAGCTTTTAAGACGATATTGTAATACACTTTTTGCTTTTCTGTAAATTTCCCGTTTACTGGAAAGGTGTAGCTAATATCGGCATTATAGTATTCAAATTGTGCCCCTAAATCAAGAAGAACGAGACGATCGTCTTCAACAAGAGCATTATTTTTCTCATAATGAAGGACAGTGCCATTTTTTCCACTCGCAACAATTGTTGGAAACGCGTGCTCTCTAACACCTTCAGTATTTAAAATAAAGTCAAAATGGGCTTCAAGCTGATATTCCTTCATACCTGGCTTAGCATGCTTCATTACATTTCTAATGCCATTTTGGGTAATTTCAATCGCTTTTTTGATTTTTTCAATCTCTTCCGGTGTTTTGTAAACGCGAAGTTCGCTAATAGCTGGATAAACATTATTTATTTGAACATATGGATAATTTGCTTGGATTTTACTAGCAAATTGCTGTGCCTTTGTTGTCGAAGAATCTAATTCTCTGCGTTCTAGATCTAAATAAACGTGAAAAACTGATTCTGAAATAAGCGTTTGAGACACTGTAGATTCGAATTGGTCAAGATATAGAATGTTGTCGATTCCAGATGTGTCAATTGCCTCGCTGATGGAAATAGACTTTCCTACCCATTTTTCTAAAATGGGATCAGATTTTTCAATAAAAAGGAATTCCTCAACTTTACTTCCTTTTTTTCGAGCCATAAATATAATATTTGGTTCGTCGATCCCTGTATTGTAATAAAAATTACGATTAGGAACAAACTTATATGCCTCATCTGCTGATTTTTGCGGCGCTTTCCCAGCAAATAAAACTAGAAGAAATTGATCCTTTAATTCCTCATATAAATGATTGCGATTAGTAATGAAAAAATCCTTGTGCATAAAATTCCCTCTTTTCAAAAGATATGAATTTATAAGTATAGTTATATCATAACATACTCGTTTTCAATACTTCCTATAGTGTAACTCGATTTTAATATGATGTTTTTCGTTAATAGAATTCTTATCTATTACTTTCCAGTTTATAGAAATAGTATTTTGTAAGTCATCAAACTGACTTTTTGTAAAGACCAGTCCATCTAAGTAGTCCTCAAAGACCTGATAATCAATATTTTCTTCTAAACCATATTTAATTTTTAATAGTCTTTTTAGTGCATTTTTTGTGAGAAAAGTAATTTTATACCCATTTAAAATGGCTTTTTCTAATCTTTCGGAATGGGTTCTATAAAAATCAATAAACGTTTGCCAGTCAGGAATCCCTTCTCCGTAAGGAGTAAAATCCTTGCTAATACCATTTTTTAGCAAATGAATCATTTTGAGATCTGTTGTTCCGCTTCTTCTTATCATTTCAATCATTAGTGCATAGTTTAGTGCGATTTTTTCTCTGCTCAATTGATTTTCCACTCCCGGGTATAAATATATATAATTTCTGTCGTCTTATTTTATTGGATCAGAGAAACAATGTAATCACTTATACTGACAATTAAAATACTTTGCCCCAGTCCGCAAATGACCCCTGTCAGGAATCGTAATCCATTATTGCTCATTCTAAACTTCAACTTCTGGGTCAATCCGTCAATGATCATTGGAATATTTAGAAATAGTCCAAGCAAGATGGAAATATGTATGTCTATAAAGAATAAGATCGGAAAGAAGAGATACCCTGCCGAAATTCCTTTACACCTTGACATGAAAAACAAATATCTCACCTACTTATTCGTGCATATTAACTGTTATGATCTACACTGCTTAAAAATTCCCTTACTACCATCATATACTCATCCGTTTCCTCTAAATAAGGCATGTGTGCACTGTTTTCAAAAACATGGAATTTCGCTCCGGGTGTAAGGCTGCTGAAATATTTCGTTGATTCTGGGGTAGCTTCATCATATCGGCCACACGTATATAATGTTGGGATACCCATATCCTTTAATTGTGAAGTGCAATCGAAGTTTTTTAAATTTCCAGTTACATGAAATTCTGATGGCCCCCACATAATATTATAGACATCTGGATTTTTGTATTGTGCACCTTGTTTTAAGAAAGCAGGCATTGGGTCAAGACGGCAGACAAAGCGTTTATTGAATTCAGCGGTGGCAGCCTTATATTCTTCTGAATCAGTTGTTCCATTATCTTCACATGCTTTTAATACTGCTTGTACCTCCACTGGTAATTGTTGCCGGTTTCTCGCCTGGTCTTCTGCCCAAAGTGGGGCACTTAAACATGGGCTTGAAAAAATAACACTTTCTACACCTTCTGGTTTTGATAAAATATAAGCTGCTGCTAGTGTTGTTCCCCAGGAATGTCCTAGGATATGGACTTTGTCTAAAGAAAGAGCAGTTCTAATTTTCACTAATTCTTCTACAAATCTCTCAATCTTCCATAAAGAGGGGTCTGCTGGTCGATCCGATTTTCCACAGCCTAATTGATCATAAAAGATAACGGGACGATCCTCAGAAAGAACATTTAAGCCTTGGAGCGAATAATGGGATGAACCTGGGCCGCCGTGTAGAATAATAACAGGTGTTTTATCTGTATACGTATCGTGAATCTGATACCACACGTTCCCTCCTGTAACTTTTATGTATCCTTCCTTAACTGACATATAGATCTCTCCTATCATCGATGAATAAACTTAACATTTACAATTTTATATGAACACATTTCGACAATAACTATTGTATTCCTTTATTTTAATTAGTTACAAGTTTTAAAATATTTTTACAAAACGTTCAATTAACCCCAATTTTTAGAAAAAACTGATATAATTAGGCTGTTTAAATCAACTTTCTAAAAAGTTGATTTAAATGATTTTCCTCTACTATCACGTAGTTATCCCCCTCAGAAGTTTTTTCTTTACTAAGCTGCTGCTTTGTCATTTACCGTCACTATCAAATCAACTATTTAAGGAGGTAAATCTATGTACGAAATTAAAGAAAAAGAAAAATTATTTATTTACACAGGTCCAGATGGATCTGGCAGAAAAACGATTGCCAAAATGGTCGCGACAATGTTTGATATGGAAACAATCCTTTCCTATACAACTAGACCCCCTCGTCATTATGAACAAGATGGTGAAGACTATCATTTTGTTGAAAAAGAAACTTTTAAAAAATTGGAGGCGAATAATGAATTTCTAGAATGTGTAAAAATTGATGGATTCTATTATGGTATACGTGAAGAAGATATTATAAAAGCTTTTGAATCACATGCCCTCGTTTATTTGACTTTAAATCCTGAAGGAACTGAAAAATTAAAAAAGATGTATGGGGATCGTGTCATTCGATTTTTTATATATGCTGATAGAGACACGGTTATTGAAAGGCATAAAGCAAGACAGGATAAAGAGGAAGATATTAATCGGCATATGGCTCACTATACTGAAAACATGGGCTATAAGGCAAAATGCGAATATGCATTTGAAAATTATGATTCCCCGCAAGTTTCATTTCAAGTAAGTGAAGTTGTCGAAACGATTTTAGATAGGGATATCATTATTACAGATTATTAACATAAAAACTGCCGTTCAAATGAACGGCAGTTTTTTTATACTCTATACTTATTTTACTAACTCTAACTCAACCGGAATAAATTCATCAACTGTTTCGCCGCCAGCAACTTTTAAAGCTGTTGTTACCCCTTGCTGACCAATAATAACAGGCTTTTGAGCAACAGTTGCTGCCATATTTCCACTTTCAACAGCTTTGACTGCATCGTCAGTTGCATCAAAACCAACAACAATCACATCAGTTAAGCCAGCTGCTTGAAGAGCTTCTAATGCACCTAAAGCCATTTCATCGTTATGAGCAAAGACTGCTTGAATATCTTTATTTCCTTGTAAAATGTTTTCCATTACAGATAAGCCTTTTGCACGGTCAAAATCTGCCGCTTGTTTTGCAACTACTTCAACATCTGCAACAGCGTCAACCGCTTTATGGAAACCCTCTCCACGTTCACGAGCAGCGGATGATCCAGGAATCCCTTCTAATTCAACGACTTTCCCTTTATTTCCTAACTTTTCTAAAATAAATTCTCCAGCCATTTGGCCGCCAGCAACGTTATCAGAAGCAATATGTGCCACTAATTCTCCGCCTTCAGCACTACGGTCTACCGTGATTACAGGAATATTTGCACTGTTTGCTGACTCAATTGCAACTGCTACGGCAGCAGAATCTGTTGGATTAACGAGTAATACATCAACACCTTGCTGAATTAAATCTTCGATATCACTTACTTGTTTAGCAGAATCGTTTTGTGCATCAACTGTCACAATTTCCGCACCTTGAGCTTTTGCTTCATCTTCTGCACCTTGTTTTAACGAAACGAAGAATGGATTGTTCAAAGTAGAAACAGAAAGACCAATTTTTACACTATCGTCCTTTTTACCACTAGTTTCTTTTTCGCTCTTATCTGATGATCCGGGAGCCTCTGTTGAACAGCCAGCTAATAAAACCATCATTAATGTAATAAACAATAATCCTTTAAATGCTTTTTTCACGTAATTGACCTCCTAAAATGTTTTAAATTAAATAAGATGTTCCTGCGGACAAATTACTAGAGCATTAAACTATGCCGCTTTCTTTCTATCTAATAAGACTGCTAGAAGAATGACACCTCCTTTAACTACTTGTTGATAAAAGGAACTTACATTCATCAAATTTAATCCATTATTTAAAACCCCTATAATGAGTGCTCCAATCAATGTTCCGAAAATCCAGCCTTTTCCGCCAGATAAGCTTGTACCGCCTAATACAACTGCAGCAATTGCATCTAATTCATAGGATGCACCTGCAGTAGGCTGAGCAGAATTCAAACGAGATGTTAAAATTATTCCTGCAAGTGCAGATAATGTTCCTGTTATGGAATAAATCCAAATTTTCACTTTGTCAACGCGAATTCCAGATAAAATAGATGCTTCTTCATTCCCGCCAATTGCGTAAACTTTACGTCCGAATGTAGTCTTCTTTAAAATAAAGTAAAGGATACAATAGGAAATGAGCATCCAAATAACAGGAACCGGTATCCAGCCTAGGTATCCACGCCCCATTAATTCAAAGACCTGACTATCTGATAAGCCTGTAATCGGACGTCCTTCTGTATATACGAGAGTTAATCCGCGAAAAATTGTCATTGTTGCTAATGTGGCAATGAAAGGAGCGACTTTCCCTTTTGTAATTATGAATCCATTTATTGCCCCCATTACAGCACCTGCTAGTAGGCCAATAAGAATGGCTAAGATCGGGTCCATTCCACTAGCTAACAAACCAGCAGTAACAGCTGATGAAAGAGCAAGTATTGAACCGACCGAGAGATCAATTCCTCCTGTTAAAATAACAAATGTCATTCCGAATGCGATTAAAGCATTGATTGATACTTGACGTAGTACATTAAAGATATTGTCCATTGTTAAAAAGCTTGGACTTACAATTGCCAGGATGACGGTGATGATGACTAATCCTAATAAAGGTCCTAATTTTTGTAACTGTTTCGAAAATAATGCTGAGGACTTCATTTTTTATTTCCCCCTGTCGCGGCTTGCATGATCATTTCTTGGTCAGCCTCGGACTTATTTAATATTGCGGATACTTTCCCTTCATGAATAACAAGTATTCGGTCGCTCATTCCTAAGATTTCTGGAAGCTCAGAAGAAACCATAATAATAGAAACACCTAGTTTTGTTAATTCATTCATGATTTGATAAATTTCTTTTTTTGCTCCTACATCCACACCACGGGTTGGCTCATCTAATATTAAGATTTTTGGGTTAATTCCCAGCCATTTCCCAATTACGATCTTCTGTTGATTTCCGCCACTGAGTGATTTTACTAATTGTTCACTGCTTGATGTTTTTACATGTAGTTTTTGAATCATCTCATCTACAAAGCTTGCTTCCTCTTTTGTAGAAATGATATTCTTTTTTGAAATTTTGTTAAGGTTGGTCAATGAGAAGTTTTCTCGTACGGATAAATCGAGTACTAGCCCCTCACTTTTACGGTCTTCCGTAATAAAGCCGATTCCAGCTTTTATCGCATCATATGGTGATTTGATTTTTGTCTCTTTTCCATCAATAAAGAGCTTTCCTTCCTGTACCTTCCGATAGCCAAAAATAGCTTCCATAATTTCCGTCCGGCCAGCACCCATTAAACCGGCTACACCCAGAATTTCTCCTTGATGAATAGTAAAATGGACATTTTCAAAGGATCCCTTACTTGAGAAATTAGCTACTTTTAACCTTTCAGAACCTATGGTTGTATCTCGTTCCGGGAAGCGGTCACCTAGCTGCCTGCCAACCATCATTTTGACAATTTCATCAAAGTTTGTTTCTGGAATCGCTTTCACTCCGATGAATTGTCCATCCCGTAAAACAGATATTCGATCGCAAATTTGAAATATTTCCTCCATTCGATGAGAAATATATACAATTCCAACCCCTTGTTCTTTAAGGGAATGGATCACTTTAAACAAGGCTTCAATTTCTCGATCCGTTAATGCCGCAGTAGGCTCGTCCATAATTAATACTTCTGTATTTGCAGCAACCGCTCGAGCAATCTCAATCATTTGCTGCTGACCGACTGATAAATTGCCAGCCTCAATGGCAGGATCTATATCGATCCCAAGACGGTTTAAGTATTCTTTCGTCTTTTGCTTCATTTCTTTATCTTTTGTCATTCCGAATTTCCCGAATGTCAGCTCTTTTCCTAAGAACATATTTTCAGTGACTGTTAAATAAGGTATAATATTTAGCTCTTGATGAATAACGGCTATTCCTGCCATTTCTGCTTCTTTCGCATTTTTGAAATGTACCTCACTCCCACGAACAGAAACAGTTCCGGCATCCCTTTCATATATACCTGTTAAAATTTTCATTAAAGTTGATTTACCAGCCCCATTTTCTCCCATGAGGGCATGTACTTCCCCAGGCATAATTTCAAAGTCTACTTTTTCCAAAACGATATTTCCGGAGAATGCTTTTGAAATGCCTTTCATTTGAATAATTGGTTGGCTATTCATATTAGAAAATCACTCCTGCATGTAAAATAATGTTTGCATATGGAGTTACTTCACCCGTTCGGATGACTGCTTTTGCCTTTTTTGTTTGTGCTTTAAATTCTTCGTGGGAAATATAATCTATTGATACATCTTTAAGAATAGAGGTAACCTTCTCATCGATTTGTTTGTTTTGCTCCTTAATTTCAACAGCAAGTGTTGCTTTTTCAACTGCCATATCTTCAAGCAATGTTTCTAGCGTATCAATGAAACTAGGGTCTCCCTGTTTTAATGCTAAATCGATTCGAATCGTTTCATCTGGAATAGGAAGTCCACAATCTGCAATAACGATCGTATCGGTATGGCCAAGTCGCGAAAGCACTTCAGATATATGACTATTTAATATCCCTAATTTTTTCATTTTCTCTTTTCCCCTCTTAGCTGCAGGAATTCCTCTACCTCCTGGAGGGTAGGCATTCCGCCTTGAGCACCAAATTTTGTTACGGATAAGGCAGCGGCAGCGTTAGCGAAATGGCAGGCTTCTTCTAGCTCATAACCGATGCTTAAGCAATAAGCAAGTGCGCCATTAAACGTATCACCTGCACCTGTTGTGTCCACGACATCCACGTTGAAACTAGGAATTTGGAGTTCATTCCGCTTCAAAATGGAAACACCTTTTGAACCTTTTGTAACAATGCACTTTTTAATAATTTCTTTTCTTTCTTCGTCTGTCCAATCAGAAGAAGTCAGCAGCATTTCTTGTTCATGCTCATTTGGTGTAATATAGTCAATTTTAGATAGAAGTTCTTTTGATAAAAGCTGAATCGGTGCTGGATTTAAAATGATTGTTGCATTATGCTTGCTGGCAATTTCGACCGCTTTCTCAACTGTTTCTATTGGTATTTCCAGCTGAAGTAAAACAACATCACTTTCTGCAATGATTTTTTCTAATCTTTCGATATAAACAGGTGTGACATGATAGTTGGCTCCCGGAACGACGATGATACTGTTATCTCCATCAAAAACGGTTATAGTAGCTGTGCCGGTTGAAGTTTCTGTAACCGGTTCCACATTTTGCACATCTATTCCTTGGTTATTCAAATGCTGTTTTAACTCTTTGCCAAATGTATCTCTTCCGACACACCCGATTATGCTTACATCTGCGCCTAATCTTGCAGCAGCAACTGCCTGATTTGCCCCTTTGCCACCGGGGATGGTGTGAAACGCTTTTCCTAAAACCGTTTCACCCATTTTTGGAAGGATATTTGTACTTGTTACAATATCCATATTAATACTGCCGATGACAGTGATTTTCTTTTTTGTCATCATTTTCACCTCAAGACCTTAGTTGATTGACCTATTTTTAAAGATACTTTAAATTCTTGCTGTGCAGGATTTACAGCTTTTCCTTCAATCATATTTAGTAAAAGTTTAGCTGCTGACTCCCCTAATTCATATATAGGCTGTGCCATCGTTGTAATTTCTGGACTTGTTAGTTCACAAAGCTGAATGCCATCAAAACCAATCAATGAAAGATCTTGTGGAATTCTTATTCCCATTTGTGTTGCGGCTTTCAATACACCTAAAGCCATATAATCATTCCCTGAAAAGATTC
Organism: Cytobacillus solani; assembly: GCF_001420595.1. Classification (GTDB taxonomy): domain Bacteria; phylum Bacillota; class Bacilli; order Bacillales; family Cytobacillaceae; genus Cytobacillus; species Cytobacillus solani. The sequence goes on from NZ_LJIX01000006.1 coordinate 2,375,279, forward strand.
CATCAATATCACGGTGCTTGGATAATAGTACCATCGTCGCCTTTGCAGTTTCTAGTACGTTATAATTTCCATTTATAATAAATTCCTCACTAAACCAAGGCTCATTACATACTTCACTTAAATAGCCTTTATAACGTTCGTCAGCGTTAATAACACTTACTGGACCTCGAACATGGGCAATTTTTTTGCATCCAATCGCTTTTAGGTATTGTACCGCTTCCTTTGCTCCTTCATAATTGTTGACCGAAACAGATGGAATACTTTGATGAATGGGACGGTCAAGCGAAACGATTGGGATATTATTTTTCTCAATATAGTTCGGTGCAAGTGTACTCGTAACAATAATGACACCGTCTACATATTTTTGCTTCATGACATCAAAATATTTTTTTTCCTTATCCTCATGTTCGTCTGAATTGCAAAGGATTAATGTATAATCATTGTTATTTAAAACATCTTCAATTGCTCTAGCGATTTCTGGAAAAAACGGGTTTTTAATATCAGGTACGATGAGAGCAATTGTTTTAGATTGTTTTTTAAAAAGGCTCCTAGCAACCGCATTCGGTTTATAGTCCAATTTCTCTATGGCCTTTAAAACTTTTTTTCGCGTATCCTCATTTACATAGCCATTATTATTTAACACTCTTGAAACAGTAGCAACAGATACATTTGCTTCGTTTGCTACATCTTTAATTGTGCTCACATCATACCCTCTTTCTAACATGTAACCGGTTACACATCAAAATAAAAAAATAGTTTCTATAAAAGATAAAGAAAAACTTAGTATTTGCTAATTTCTGAATGTTTAATATTAACTAATAGGTAATCGCTTTCAAATAGTATGAAAAAAATCTTACCTTCTATACATTTGCATAGCATAGGTAACTTTAATTGAATTTTAATTGCTTAAAAAGTATTTGTCAATAAATTAATAGAGGAATTGAGAATAGAAATTCCTATGATTCTCATTCTATTCCCTTCACTGCTTACTAGATTTTTCTACATTCACCCATTTATTCATTTGGAATAAGATAGTTAAAAATGTTTAAAGGATGGAGTAGTATGCCGATTTCGTTCCCTGTAAGTATTAGAACAGAAAAGATAAGTGGTGGTAAAGATAAAAATATTTATTACCCTCAAGTGTTTAAAATGAAGAATGTACAATTAGAACAAAATATTAACCAAAAGATTGTTCATCAGACCCAACTACTTGTTAATGAATTAGTTGGTGGAGATCCATCATCCGTCGTTGAAATAATCGGTTCTTATGAAATAAAAAATAACCAGCGGGAAGTTCTTAGCCTATCACTTTCAAATTATACGTACCATTATCATGCAGCACATGGCATGACGATTATTAAATCATTAACATTTGATTTAAATGAAGGAAAGCTTTGTACACTTAAGGATTTATTTAAGCCGGGCAGCAATTATGCAAAAAGGCTAACTGATTTGATAGAAAAGCAAATTAAACAACGAGATATCGAGCTTCTTAATCCATTAACTGAAATTAAGCCAAATCAAGACTTTTACATTGCAGATAAAGCACTTGTCATCTATTTTCAGCTTTATGAAATAACGCCTTATGTATTTGGCTTCCCAATGTTCCCAATTTCCGTCTATGATCTGCAGGATATCATTGATGAAAATGGTCCGCTGGGCAGGATGGCAGAGAACAATTAAAGTGAATAGAAGACAATCTTCTTATAAATAGCAGCTGTTACTTATTCACAACATTCTTTGGAATATCTCCATTTAACACAAGGAGAAGATTATCTGCAGCAACTTCTGCCATTTTCATTCGCGTAGCGATGCTGGCACTTCCTATGTGGGGAAGTGTCACTACGTTTGGTAATGTAAGCAATGGGTGATCTAATGAGACAGGCTCCATTTCAAAAACGTCAAGACCTGCAGCCCAAATTTCTCCATCAGCAAGCGCTTGATATAGGTCGTTTTCGTTCACAATTCCTCCGCGTGCAGTGTTTATCAAAATGGCTGTATCCTTCATTAATAGAAACTGCTCCTTCTGAATCATGTAATGTGTTTCGGGTGTATAAGGAGTCATGATACAAACAAAATCAGATTTTTTTAATAAGTCCTCTAATGTTGTATACTGTAATCCTAATTCCTTCTCAGCCTGAAGCTTTCTGTTTCGATTATGATAAAGGATATTCATATTGAATCCCTTTGCTCTCCTTGCTAGTGCTTCTCCAATTCTCCCTAAGCCAATAATCCCAATTGTGGAATTAAATATATCTTGACCAGTAAGCTGCATTGGAGACCAAGTCTCCCATTTTCCCTCCCGCATATAGGATGACGCTTCTGGAATCCTTCTTGCAGTAGCCATTAAAAGAGCAAATGTCAGGTCAGCGGTAGTTTCTGTTAACACACCTGGTGTATTAGTAACGATAATCCCTTTCTTGGAGGCTGCTTCAATATCAATATTGTTATATCCTACTGCCATATTGCTTATTACTTTTAGCTTTGTGGCGTTAATTAGTAATTCTTTATTAATTGTTTCAGTTAATAAGCAAAATAATCCATCTATCTCAGCAATTTTTTCTTCTAATACTTTCTGTGGAACTGGTATATCTTCATGCTCCCAAATAGATACATCGAAGCTTTTCTCTAGTTGATTTATGATTGGGATAGGTATTTTTCTAGTTATAAATATTTTCGGCTTCAACATGATTTCCTCCATGAAATTTTTATGTGAGAGCGCTAAGAAAACGCATAATTTGCTCCGTTCGTTCTATCGTCCACTTTGATGAATTCGCCATGGCAGTTTCAAGTGAACAAGGACCAGGTACAATTGAAAATGCACTGCTAATGCCCAGTTCGTTCATTTGATATTCATCTAGAAGTAAGCTGCCACATAGTGCAATTACTGGAATATGATGCTTTTTTGCTATTTTACTAACCCCTGTGATTACTTTTCCAGAGAGTGTCTGGCTATCTAGTTTTCCCTCACCTGTAATGATGAGGTCTGCCCCTTTTATTTTCTCTTCAAATTGAATAGCCCCCATTACAACTTCTATTCCAGATCGTATCGAAGAACGGAAAAAGGCTGTTAAGGCTGCACCAGTTCCTCCAGCTGCTCCTCCGCCAACAATCTTGCAGAGATTCATATTTTTTTGCTTCTGAACAATTTTACTATAATGAAATAATGCTTGATCCAATTTCATTACGTCACTTGCAGAAGCGCCCTTTTGCGGACCAAAAATTGTTGAAGCCCCATTCGGACCACATAAAGGATTCGTTACATCACTTGCAATTAAAATGGATGACTCTTTAATTCGCGAATCTATACCTGAATCATCTATAAATGCCAAGTTTATTAAAGCTGCTCCGCCTTCAGCTAGTTCAAGCCCATCATTTGAGTAAAATCTTACCCCTAATGCTTTCAACAACCCGGTGCCTCCATCATTTGTTGCACTTCCACCGAGACCAATAATAAACTTGCGATAGTTTCTATCGAGTGCGTGCTTGATTAGCTCACCAGTTCCATAACTTGTTGCCAGCAATGGATTTCTTTCCTCTCTCGATAAGAGTGTAAGACCAGAAGCTTGAGCCATTTCAATAACCGCAGTTTCTTGATCCCCTAATAAACCGATTGTTGCCAATACGGGTGTTCCTATTGGTCCCTTAACTTCAAATTCTATGAAGGAACCTCCAGAAGAATAGACGAGATTCTCCATTGTCCCTTCTCCGCCGTCAGCTAAAGGAACTTCTATTACTTCTGCCTTTGGGAAAACACGATGCACACCAGCTTTCACAGATGTACAAATATCTCGTGCGGAGATGGCTCCTTTAAAAGAATCAGGTGCGATGACTATTTTCACTGAAGCACCTCCAATATTAAACTCGAATATTTTATCTTTCTGCTTACAATATATCACAAACTAGTAAATTAATACCCCTTTGAAAAATCAACTTGATTAAGCAATTTTTCGTTTTTTTCAATTTTACGTAATGTGTCAAAAAAGTATGAAATCGCTTCATTCAGATCCGTAACTGCTGAAATATGTGGGGTGATAATAATATCGTCTCTTAACCATAATGTTGAGTCATCTGGAAGGGGTTCAGTAGTAAGTACGTCTAATACTGCGTACCTTATTTTACCTGCATTCAAACCTTCAATCAGTGCTTTTTCATCAACTGTTGCACCCCTGCCGACATTGATAAAAGCAGCCCCATTAAAGTTGCTAAATAACTCGTTATCAAAAAGTTTATTTGTTTCCTTTGTCAAAGGCAGTGTGCTTATTATCCAATCTGCAAGTGTTAGCAATGGACCCGAAGAAGTAGTTTTCGTGACTTCTTTAAAAAAATCTTTTTGCTTTCCACTTTGAGATACGCCGTAAACCTTTGCACCAAACTGATCAAATGTCTTTGCAACTTCTTGTCCAATTTCTCCCGATCCAAAAATAACAATTGTTAGATCCTTCACCATTTTTGGCGTCTTTGGAGCCCACTCCTTTTGACTCTGTTTTTCCTTAAAATACTTATGAAATTGGAGGTCTCTTAACACATAGCTTAGGCAATACTCACTAATTCTTTCACCAAAAGAACAAAAGGTACGAGTAAGTAGGGTATTTTCCTTCCATCCATCAATCTCTAAAAAGTTATTTACACCTGCATTAAAGGAATGAACCCATTTCAAATTTGATGGATTGAAGCCAGGACACGGTTTAGACCCAATATATGCTTCTGCCCACGATAAATCTTCTAATGTGATTTCATCAACAGGAATAAATCGGAAATGTTGAGATTCTTCATTTGTTAATTGTTTTTGAAAAAGTTCTTCATATTCTCCGGCCACAAGTATATTTTTAATGTCCATTAGAATTCCTCCAGATTATTATTCGCGAAATAAGGCACAGCAAGCAGGTTTTTACCGCTCGTTGTGCCTTATTTTATCGTATTTAACTATTTACGGGAAAATTATTGGTTTTTCAAATTTAAATATCCATCAAGATAGGAACAATCATTGGCTCCTTTCTCGTACCTTCTTTTACATATTGTGCAACAGACCTTTTTAATTGTTTTTTTATGACATTCCATGAATATCTATTTGCTTCATGTAGCTCATTGATTGTTTCAATCGTCATTTGTTTCATTCCTTTTCGGAGTTCAGAGAAATTCTGATCGACAAATCCTCGAGAAATAATTTCAGGTTCGGATAGTAGTTTTCCTTCCTGTTTATTCATCGGTATAATAATTATGAGCATTCCTTCCTCTGAAATTTGTTTACGGTCCCGTAATACAAATTCCATTTTCCCTATATCCACTCCGTCAACATATGTGTTCCCACTCGGGATGTTTCTCGTACTACGGGCAATAGCATTTTCTATATCTACAACATCACCATTTCTTAAGATAAAAGTATGGCCTTTTTCTACACCTACTGATTCTGCAAGCATCCGGTGATGATGCAGCATTCGATATTCCCCATGAATAGGAATAAAGTATTTCGGCTTCATAAGAGTTAGCATGAGCCTTAAATCTTCTTGATACCCATGACCTGAAACATGTATTCCTGAACTACTTCCAGATCCATAAATAACATGAGCTCCAAGTTTATATAAGTTGTCGACAATACTACTTACATTCCTTTCGTTCCCAGGGATTGGACCTGCTGCAATGATAACCGTATCTTCGGATAAAATCTCTACATCACGAAAGTTTCCAGTGGACAGACGACTAAGGGCTGCCATGGACTCTCCTTGACTCCCAGTGCATAAAATAGTCACCATTTCTGGAGGCAAGCCATTAATTTCACGAGCTTCAATTAACATACCATTAGGAATGGTTAAGTAGCCACGTTCCATCGCCACACCTACTACATTCACCATCGACCGACCAAGTAATGCTATTTTTCGCTCCGTTTTCTCCGCAGCATTGACAACCTGTTGAATACGGCTAACATTTGAAGCGAAAGTAGATACAATCACCTTTCGTCTCGCCCTAATAAAAATCTGATCTAAATTTTCACCTACCATTTGTTCGGAAGGAGTATAGCCAGTTCGCTCAGCATTGGTACTTTCCGATAAAAGGAGGAGTAAACCTTTATTCCCGAATTCAGCCATTTTGTGAATTTCTGGACGCTCATTATTCGCAGGGGTCCAATCAAACTTGAAGTCCCCAGTATGTACAATCGTTCCTTCAGGAGTATTGAATACAATCCCTAAACAATCGGGAATACTATGATTTACTTTGAAAAAGTTAATATTCATTTCACCGATTTGGACGACCGAATCTGAATTAATTTCAATCAGTTCACTTTCTCGTAAAAAACGATGTTCCCTTAATTTGAGTTCAATTAGTCCCAATGTGAATCGTGTCGCATATACTGGCACATTTACTTCTTTTAAGAAGAAAGGGACTCCCCCAATATGATCTTCATGGCCATGTGTAACAATTAAGCCACGCACTCGATCTTTATTTTCGATAATGTAAGAAAAATCGGGGATAATTAAATCAATCCCTAACAAACTTTCATCAGGAAACTTATTTCCACAATCGATAATTATAATATCATTTCCATATTCAATGACATACATATTTTTTCCGATTTCATTTAAGCCGCCAAGGGAAAAAACAGATATTACATTCCCTTTTATCCCCATTTGAATTCCTCCTAATATCAATTTGCTTTAGTATTTCCATGATTTTTGTTTTTATCTGCGAGCACAATATGGGACGGTTCTTTTGTTTACAAGAAAACGAGAGAGCCGTCCCCGTGTATTAGTGACTAATTGAATGAGCGAGCGTAGTATGCCTGCGAATGGCAGCAACGAATTCTACAAAAAAGTAAAATAACGTGATTGGCCAAAGGAAATTCCATATCAGACCAATACCTTCGTAGGAGGTAAGAACGACAGGATGGATTATCTTTAAACAGAATAAGGACAACACAACCCAGCAGACTGAAAAAGGAAGACAAATATGGCCGTGCAGCTGAAGTGGGAGGTTTGAATAATCCCACCATTGCCGATTAAAAATCTTTTGCAGCAGCATCCCACTTGCATATTCAACAATAGTTGGGATTAGGAAGCATAGAAGAATGGCAATCATCCAATTTGTTTCAGGTGTGACGAAATAAACCAATAACAAAGGTGCAAAGCCATACATCGGTTTAAAAGGACCAATGAGAAAGTTGGGTTTGAAAAATTTGCGGTTGGTAATGAGGTTATAACAATTCTCCAACAGCCATCCAAAAAGTGAATAAATGGTAAAAAAATACATAGCCATACCTGCTTCTTTTATGAAAATCATGCTAGTCATTTTGCTTACAACCTCCATATTCATTATACTTACTATAGGTTTTGCAAACTAAATAACAGGTATACAACTATTTAGCTCTTTTGTGATTTTTTAACAGCAAAAAATCACCTAGTACAAAAACTGTACTAGGTGATTTTACTAAGATAAGATTCGTTTTTCCCCGTTGATTGCCTGAATCGGGTCAATATTTTGAGTGAATTCGAGTGTACCCACATATTCCCCGCTTTCATCCCTGACAGCGAAGTAGCGAATGTATACATATTTATCTCGGAACTTTATATAGAAATCTTCATGTTCCTTTCTGCCGGCTTTAAAGTCTGCTAATAGCTCCTCTACTACATGAACACTTCTAGGCGGATGGCAGTTTTGTACGGTACGTCCAATGACTGCTTTTGTTCTTGCAAAGATTCGTTCTTTTCCATGTGAGAAGTAGCGAACGACATCATCCTGATCAATGAATGTAATATCAACAGGCAGATGATTTAAAAGCAGCTCCAGTTGTTTTAAGGATAATAAACCTGTTTCCATTTTTATATATCCATCAGAAATGGATTTCTCACTTATTTCATTTCTTTCAGGCTTCCACTCTCCAGCAGGGCCAGTTAAACAAAAGCCAATTTCATCACTTTCACGGGCAATCTTTACCCATTCATCCTCTGTTAAGTTTTGCAGGGCCATTGGGAACAGGATATTTTCTTCCCGATAAATCATATTAACGACTTCTTGAATTATAAAGCTGACGACTCCTGCAACAGCCTGCTTATCCCCATCATAATTTGTTAATTTTTGCTTTGCCTCTTTAATGGAATCTCGGATAAAATCATCAATTCTCCACATATTGTTGGTCGGCCCATAAATACCGTACTTTTCTAAATAAGGGAATATTAGATTTTCTTTTCGGCTGTAGTGCTTATCAATATCAAGTAAAAGATTGCAATCCTCTAGTAATTGGTAGACATTTTCTTCAGAATCATCCTGAATAAATTGCTCAAAATGGGCTTGAACCTTCGTTTTTATCAGCTTATCAATTTCTTTGTTTTCCAAAATAAATGTATGAACTGGATGACCAGGTTCATCTTCTGGATGCTTGGTTCGTGGAGTCTCTTCAATTGAATCTCTAAAAATCTCTGTATGCAAGGAATATAACCGCTGAATTTCTTCTACTGGCAGATCATTGTCAAGCATTTCTTCATGTTTAAGCTGAGAGATTTCTTCGACAGTCACCTTACCGATAAAGGCATCGAAGTGTGCTTTCACTTCCTTAATATTTTTTCCATTGTAAAGATCTTTAAATATTTGTCTTAAGATAGCCAGACGATCTGTATGGTTAGTGGATTGTAGTTCACGATTATTAATGAATTCACTCATTAAGATTCTCCTTCGCTTCATGGCATAATAAATACAAGTGATAATGTTTCTCATGAATAAAATACCATTAATCTAAATGAATGATTGTGATTCAAATCATGGTGAAGCAAAAATATCTGCTATTGTTTGCCTATAAGTAAGCGTAAGAATGAAACTTTATTAGTGTAGTTTCGTAATGTAATTGTAGAAGAACGAAAATAATTACGAGGAGAATCATTATGAAAAAACTTAATTTATTAATTGCTGTACTCGTATCCTTAATGTTAAGTGGCTGTTCGTTCTTAGGAGAAGTCAATGATTCCTTAGATTATGCCAATAAGGCGACAGATCATATAAATACATTAAGTAATTTTGCTGAAACTGCACCGCAGATGATACAAGATGCTGCTACAAATGGAGAAGCGAAAGAGGAACTAGAGAATCAATTAAAAACTCTCATAGAAAAAATGGAAAAATTTAATGCTATTGATCCTCCATCCATTGCTGAAGATATCCACCAACAGCTTGTTGAAAAGAATGAGATAATTATTGAGGAAATGAATCAAGTGATGGCCGATGGTGAAATTTTATTAGATAAAATTGAATCCACAGAGATATTTACAACGATCAATGAGATTACTACATTATTAAATCAATTGAAAGAATTAGGTTTATAAGCGAGCTCCACCAATTGGTGAAGCTCTTTTTTGACCTTTTACAAACAATGCATTTCCTTTTCCGCTTCGTCCCATGGGACTGAATAACCTTGTCCCTTTGAACAAAAAATGGAGGAAGAAGTGTATGCTGGATCGGCATTTTTATTGTAAGCAATTCTTTCTATTATCTCTTTTTCATTATGACAGCGATCATAACCTGCAAATACAAGATTTATCGTTGCTTTTCCCTGTGTGAAAGAAGCAAGCTGAGTACTGTATGTCATAAAGGTTGCTACTGGTACTGTTCCTGTTAATATTGCTTTATTTCCTTCCGTTATAGGCGGATTGAATTTGCCAAATGCAGTTTGAATATCGGCTAATACGCGGCCCATCTGATCGATAGTTACTTTGATCTTAAACTCATATATAGGTTCTAGTAAATTGTTTGAAGCTTTTTCTAGGCCATGCCGTAATGCCCGAAATGTTGCCTCGCGAAAATCACCGCCAGATGTATGTTTATTATGGGCTAGCCCGGTTAGCAAAGTCACTTTCACATCAGTGAGAGGAGATCCAGTTAAAAGACCATTGTGTTCCCTTTCAAATAAATGCTGTTCAATTAAATTTTGATTTCCAATAGTCAAATCGTCCGCATGACAAGCATTACAGAAGGTAATTCCGCTATTTCTTTCGCCGGGCTCTAATTTGAGATGAACTTCAGCATAATGCCCTAAAGGTTCAAAATGACCGTATCCGATAACGGTCGAAACGATTGTTTCTCTGTATAGAATCTCCGGTTCCTCAAATGAAATGTTTAACTGAAATCGTTCCAAAACTACTTGCTCTAATACCTCTAGCTGAATCGTCCCCATGACATGGATATGTATTTGCTGCAGATTCTCTTCCCAAATGACATTTAATGATGGGTCTTCTGCATCTAAAATTTTGAAGAAACGCAATGCTTCTTTTATATTTACAGATGGTTCAAAAAGGACTTTTGATTTTAAGGCTGGCATCATTTCAAAATCAACGGTCTCTGTCTTTTCACCCATGCACCTCCCAACAGTTGTCATTGATAACCCAGTGACAGCGAAAAGTTCGCCAGCCTTAACATGATCGACTTTATTATATTTATTCCCGCCATATACTCGTATTTGAGTAATTTTTTCTGAAATCTCATTCTGACCATTCCAGTATCTTACCTCATCCCTTACTTTTAAACCGCCACTTAACGCTTTGATAAAAGAGATTCTTGCTCCGTTCTCATCATGACGAATTTTATAAACACGGCCTGAGAAGGCTTGCTCAGTTCTATAATTAGTAACTGTCAATTGATCAATCGCAGCTAGAAATTGTTCAATGCCAATATCCTGAAGCGCTGATCCGCTTGAACAAACGAAAGCTTGGTTTTGATATATCATTTTTTGTAGTGTTTTTAGCCATATATCCTTTTGATAGCCGGTTTCCATGTACAGTTCTAAAAGATTCTCATTACGCTCTGCCACAAATTCAATGAACTTCTCATCCATCTCACCATCATTAAAGGAGTCTGTTATCTCAAAAATATCCTTTGTTAAGTTTAATCTAATCTCCTCAAGCACGGCTTCAACATCTGCTCCTACGCGATCTGTCTTGTTGATAAAGAAAAATGTAGGCACTTGGTATTTTCTTAAAAGCGCCCAAACGGTTTCTGTGTGCCCTTCAATTCCTTCCACCGCACTAATGATAATGATGGCGTAATCCATCACTTGAATGGCTCGCTCCATTTCAGTAGAAAAGTCGACGTGGCCAGGTGTATCGATTAGATAATAATTGGAATTCCGATAGCTGAACATAGCTTGATCTGCAAAAACGGTGATCCCACGCTGACGTTCGATTTCATGGCTATCAAGAAAGGCATCCTTATGATCGACTCTTCCTCTTTGTTTAATACTCTTCGTATGATAAAGCAACTGTTCGGAAAATGTTGTTTTTCCGGCATCTACATGTGCCAGTATTCCAATCGTTTTGTTCATTTTGTGTCCTCTCTGCTTTGAAATCTTTCAATTCTATTATAACAAATGCTTTTTTCTTGTGAAAAATGTAAAAATCTCGTGAATAAGAAGGATTTAATATGTAAAAGAAGAATATGGAATAGTATTTAATTTAAGGAGGAATAAACATTGTATCATACAATTGAAGAATTTTTGAATGAATGGACTCATGAGGCGAATTTGACGCAAACGGTTTTAGAGCATCTAACAGATGAATCTTTATCATTGAGAGCTACCCCTGAGTATCGTTCGCTAGGCAGTCTTGCGTGGCATCTTGTAACATCCCTTCATGAGATGCTTTCCCGGACAGGACTTGATTTTGTTGGTGCCGAGCATGAGGCATTAGTTCCATCGAATGCTAAGGAAATAGCAGACAGCTACTTGATGGCAAGTGAAAATATGATTGCAGCAATGAAAAAACAATGGACAGATCAATCTTTAAATGAAATGGACGATATGTATGGAGAAAAATGGCCAAAAAGTCTTACATTATCAGTTCTGAACTCACACCAAATTCATCACAGAGGTCAATTAACCGTTTTAATGCGTCTAGCAGGGCTCAGAGTTCCTGGGATGTATGGTCCTTCTCGGGAAGAATGGGCAGATGCTGGAATGGAAGCTCCTACGAATTAACTCCTAATGAAATGAATCTGTCACAATATTTAACTTATGTATCTTAAAAATAACCGCTTTAGAAAAGAAGTTTGACTGGATTATTGAATTACTTCAAAGGGATAAGGAAAGTATTTTCTTTGTCCCTTTATCATTAATCGCCGTTGTACATCATGGTCTAAAGAAGCAATACCCGTATCAGAGGGAATTTAAAAAGGGTAAAATTCCTTGTATTAGAAATTCACCCTATTTTTTAATATATAAAACAAATTAATTCCTTCAACATCATATGTTAAAATTTTCCATTATACTTCCTTATTCATCCAATTTATTGTTTTCATAATTCCTTCTCTATACGTTGTCCGCGGTAAGTGCCCTATTTTTGCTTCATACTTCTTACCGCTTAAAATTACGGGATCCTCTGTTAAGTACATCATCTCTACCATCTCCCTCATAAATGGCTGAAACATTCCTAGGAAGAAAATCATTTTTTTTGACACGATTCTAATCGACTTTTTATATCCTAGTTCCTTACGCAAAATCTCAATAATTTCTTCTCCCGTTATCGGATGTGCTGATGGGATATTCCAGCATTGATTGTAAGTATCCTTTCTAGAAGCTAGCTCCACCACCGCCTGTGCACCGTCAAACGTATAAATGAACTCTCGAGCTACTTTGAGATCACCAACAAAATTTGCAGCTTTGTTTTGAATCACATTTTTGAGAGTTTCATGTAGGAGGGTACTTTCTGCGTTAGGTCCGTACAAATCTGGCAGATGGACAATTAAATAAGGAACGTTATTTCTCTTCAATGTTTGTTCCATTGCAAGCCTGATTTTTCCCTTTTTAGTATGTGGTTCTTTCTTTGCATCTTCATTTACTTCTGCTTTGGATTGCCTCCCATAAGCATAAATATTATCCACTAGAGCAATTTTTGCTTGCTGTATCTTCGCAACCCGAACCAAAATTTCCATGCACAATGGATGCTTCTTATCCCAATCTTGATAAGGAAAGCTCACTGCATGAAAGATTACATCCACACCATTTGCTGCCTCGAGTACCTCCTTTTCCACTAATACATCCCCTGAAAAAATAGTTACCCTTGATTCATGCTGATAAAGATCATGTAATTTTTCCTTTCCTCTAGCAAAAGCAACTACATCCACCCCACGATTATTCAATTCACGAACTAATGCATAGCCTATTCCACCTGACGCACCTAGTACTAATGCTTTCTCCATTAATAACTTCCTTTCCTAATTATTAACCACTGGTCAAATAATACAAAAAAATATATATGCAAACTCTAAACCAGAAAATGATTTAGAGTAGTTCTATCCATTTAATCCTTTTATTATAAAAATAACATGTGACTTAGCCGCCAGCTTCGCTTCGTCAAAATTTTTAACATATCCGCGGTAATGAGAAACAAAACCATGAAGTGCTATAAATGCAGACCATATATCTATTAATTCATGTTTTTTCGTGGACAAGGATTGGACTGTTTGGGCAAACTTTTGATAACTAAGGTTGGCTGCTGTTTGAGATAAACTATCTACCTCCGTATTTCTTACCATAAACATGATTTCATACTGGCTTTGGTGGTTTAAACCAAACTCAATAAAGCGAATAAAAACGTTATAGAGCTTTGTTGTGTTATCTTCAGGACCTTGAATGGATTCTTCCAATAAATTGTTTAGTTTAGAAAAGTCATCTTCTACAATTGCATAAAACAGTTCAGCTTTATTTTTAAAGTGGTAATAAATCGCACCATGACTGCAGTCTAGCAGTTTTGCAATGCTTCGCATGGAAACTTGCTGAAAACCTTGTTTGACAAACTGAGTTCGTGCTTTCTGTAAGATGATCTCTCTTGTCAGTTCTTGAGAAGTGGTTTTACGAGGAGACATCTTTTCAACTCCTTTATTGACCATTGGTTAATTATAAGTATAACATCTTTTTTTTCGCGGTAAAAGGTTATTTAAAGTAAATATAATTTTAACATGAAATTTAAAAAGTTTTGTACCCAATTCGAGCCTAAAGGGGTGGATATTTCTTTTATTAAAATCTAAAATGGTACAATAAGCATGAAAGGATGTGTAAGGATGGCGATTACATTACCGCATATTGAAGATGCAAACCGGACTACATATCTTCCGCCAAAGGGAGAGTTTGAACGTTTTACAGATGAATCCCACTATATTGAAAAGGTTCGTGAATGGGGATTATCAACTACAAAAGAAGTGAAGAAGGAATTCTGGTACAAGGAAAGAGATCATCAGCGCATTGTTAAGATTAAAGGATTTGAGACATATGGGCAAGCTGAAGAATTTAATACGGTCATAGTTGAATTTCAAGATGGAAACCTGAGCTGCATTCATCCAGCTTATCTAAAGGAAATGCAGGCATCAAGCTTTGGGAAGGTGTCATTCTCTGACGTTGCTGAACCATCCCCAGCACCGTCGAAAAAAAGCGAGCAGCCTAATGCCGCCAAACCAAAGGCTGTAAAAAAAGAGACGGCAACAAAGAAAGAAAAACAAACTAAAATTGAATTGCCTGAAGAAAAGGTCCATTTTACAGCGACGGTTAAGCAGTTTGCTTTAAGCTGGAATCATTTCAATGAAGAAAATGATGAAGTCGTCGTTTTCGAAAATATTGTGATCGAACAGGAAAATCCAATTAAAATTGGACTTGCCTGGTGTGCCCACTCTAAAACATTGAAGAAATTTGAACTTGCACCTGGTGAAAAACTTGAATTCGATGGGAAAATCGTGAAGAAAAAATTGCCTAATGGAAAAGATGTCGAAGAAGATTTTATTGTTACAAACCCAGTTTTATACAAGATCAATAACCCTTCCAAGTTAAAAAAAAGCTAAATGAACGTGGTCACGTTCATTTAGCTTTTTTGCTTAAAATTACCACCCCTTCCCTCTTCCCTTTTTTGTTACACTTTTAAAGTTGAAGGAATTTGGAGGGATGAATGGATGAAAAAATTATATCTGCTGCTTGCGATCATTCTAATTTTTTCAGGAGGATTTATAGCTGGCTCTTTTTTTTCTATGAAAAACAGCTCATCAATACCAAAAACTATCAGTCTAAACCCTCCGTCTTCGAAAGAATTAGAACAAAAGGCAGCACCAAAACTAGAGCAGATAGCATCAAAATTGCTGATTGGCTATGTTCAGGATTTTCGGGATCCGTCTGTAGTGAACTACAGTCAATTAACACATGTGATCTTTTCATTTGCCCATCCGACGAAAGATGGAAGGCTTTTATTTAACGGAGATACCGCTCTTAACAATTTACGCGCAATGGTTACAAAAGCCCATCAAAACAAAACAAAGGCAATACTTGCCATCGGGGGCTGGTTCCATATAAATGGCGGTGAGTCATATGATTATTTTAAATCTGCGATTGCGAGCCCTGATGCACGGACAAAGCTCGTTAATGAACTGATGAATCTGGTAGCGACTGAGAATTTAGATGGCATTGATATCGATTTTGAACATCCGCGTTCAAAGAAAGATGCAGAGGACCTCAATGCTTTTACCCAAGAATTAAGCTCAAAGCTTCACCCTCAAGGAAAGGAACTTTCCATTGCAGTACACTCAAAGATTCATAGTGTAACTGGAACTGAGCTTGGATTTGTCGTTTATGAGCCCACTATGTTTCAGTATGTTGATCATGTAAACATTATGGCATATGACGGCCAATGGGATGGCGGATATAATGCAGCTAATTTATCCCCCTATCCGTTTACAGAGAATATCGTAAACTATTGGACTGCTCTTTTTGATAGACACAATCTATCGAAGGAAAAGCTTGTCCTTGGAGTTCCTTTTTATGCACAGCCAGAGGATCCAAATAGTAAACAAGTTTCCTATGAGGCTCTTATTAATAATAATCCTGACAATGCAGGAAGAGATTCTGTAAGCTTGAATGGGACAACCTATCATTATAATGGAGAAAAAACGATTCAAAGGAAAACGAAACTCGCACTTGATCATGGTTTTGGGGGCATGATGATGTGGGAAGTGGGACTAGATGCAAAGGATGCTTATAGTTTGACAGCAGCTATCTCTGAAGAAATGAAGGAAATCAAGTAATCAAGACACTTTACTCCTTTATTATGCAGGGGGAGAAAAACTATATAAGCTATGAAATAATTTGGAGTCAGGTACGGACACGAATTTACTTGATTTCACTAAACCTGTCCGAAGTGGCCCCGAGTTCGGACATCCTAGTCAATGAGTTCACTATACTTGTCCAAAGGTAGATCAGGTTCGGACCCGAATGCGCTTGATTTCACCTCACCTGTCCGAAGTAACCATAAATTCGGACATCCAAGTTTATGAAATTACTAAACCTGTCTGAAGCAGCAACAGGTTCAGATACAAATGCCCTTTAACTTAAAAAACTAGTCCAAAGTCAAAAAAAGGGCACGAAAACCATTACGGTTTTGTACCCTTTTTTCTTTGTAATTAGCTGCTAAGCTTATTTATCCCCACTCTACAACTCAAATTCCCATTCGTCTTTCAAAATCATGTAAAGGATTAGTAATGTATCTTCAATTTCACGACCGCTTTTTCCTTCTAGTGGGATGCCACTCTTTTTGAAGAGGATTTCAGCTACTTGTAGGGTAAGTTCATTTCTTTCTTCTAATGGCAATTGCGGAAACCGGCTGCAATATGTTTTAACTAGATTCCATTCCTTCGAGCTTAATGTTTTCAGGGTCCATTCTTCAATAAGCAGATCTTCTTTTGCAAGTCCTCTTTTTTCAATTTCGCGATCAATAGCAGTCAGCTTCTTTTTCTTCTTTGCTTTTCGCTCGTGGACAACGATTGTCCCTGCGACAAGATCGCCAATCCGCTTATGTTTTGAATGGAAAAAGATCATAATCAGCCCAAGAAAATAATTAGCTGGCAAGGAGTCAATTATTCGGAGCAGATTCCGGATAAAGCTTGAAAGCAATGTTAAACTATGTCCGTTATCTTGAATGACCCGAATCCCAATCATTTTCTTTCCAATCGTTTTTCCACCTGAAAAAAATTCAAAGACAAAGAAATAGCCCCAGTTAATGAGAAAGATGACGATAATGGTAATCGCTAATGGTAGTGAAGTCATCTCCAAAAGCATTATATCTGCTGTTCCATACATAAATAAGAAAAAAGCAACGATGATTAGAATATTTACAACCATTAAGAGCAATTGGTCGATAATAAATGCAGCCGTTCGACTGCCTAATCCTGCAAGCTGAAATTGAAGGGAGACAAATTCAGGTGTTTTAATCCCCACATTCTCTTGATTCATTTAGTTTCCCTCTCTTCTGTTGTTGAATTTCGCTAAAGCGGTTTCTATTTTTCTACAAAATTACTATAATAAGGAGAAAAGAAACATATTCCCATTATTTAAAAGTCAAACCTAAAGAAGGTGTTAATATGAATGTAAAACAATTTGTTAAACAGCACCGGGAGGAATGGAAACAGCTTGAACAGCTCGTGACCAACCTCCACAAAAGGAGAAATCGGATAGCTGGAGCAGATATCGATCAGTTTCATCGGCTCTATCAAAAGGCAGCACAGAACTTGTCATACTGCCAAACATACTTCCCGGCCGAAGAAGTCACACCATACTTAAATGGCCTCGTTTCGAAATCACATAATCTATTATATAAAGACCAAGTTTCAAGCTTGAAGCAGATTCGTTACTTTTTTAGTACGAAATTTATAGGTTTATTAGTAGAGCAATGGAAGTTTGTCCTTGCTGCGATGATTTTATTTACCCTCGGTGCTGCAGGAAGCTTCATTTCTGTTGTTAATGATCCATTGCATATGTACGCCATCCTACCGCCAGAGATAGCACAAGGAGTCGATCCTAGTGCATTAGGATCAAGTGATGGAGAGGTCGATTCTTCATTTATGTCTGCGAGCATAATGACAAATAACATTCAAGTGGCCATACTGGCTTTTGCAGGTGGCGTTACCTTTGGTCTTTTGACCGTTTATTTACTAATTTATAATGGCATCCTTGTAGGTGCGCTTGCTGCTCTATTTTGGCATCATGGAAAATCGTATGATTTTTGGGCTTACATCGTTCCTCATGGGATGATTGAGCTTACAGCCATCTTTATTGCAGGCGGAGCAGGTTTATTAATGGGCTATAAGCTCTTCGTCCCTGGTAAGTTTTCAAGAGGGTACCAATTAAAGCAACAAGCGAAACGGTCAGTTCAGCTGCTACTCGGTACAATCCCGCTCTTTGTCATTGCTGGAATCATTGAAGGCTTTATTACCCCAGCAGCCATTTCGCTAGAAGCTAAATATATCGTTGCCTTTATAACCGTCATTGGTCTGTTCCTCTATGTGATGATTGGAAAGCTTTTACTTTTGAAAAATAGACCTACAGCAGATTTCGATTCATAATATCAATATAAGAAGATACAGCTGCGGTTGCTAATCTTTCTTCCCGGGCCTCTATCATTTGGAGGCCTTGTTTTTCCCATTTGATCTTTTCCTTTTTCTTAAAGAGCATTTGCTGCTGAGCGATACTTTTTATCATGGCCATTTGTACATTTTCTGGCTGCATCTGTATTCTCTTCTGGATCGTCATATCTTCAATCCCTATCATGAGAAACAAATGTCGCTGTCTCATCCTTTTTAAATAGGTTAAAGCACTTTCTTCATGCAGGAATGTACGGACATCACTGAATAATAGGATAAAACTGCGCTTCTTCTGCATCGTTTCTAAATAATGCAATACTGCAGCGTAATTCGATTCCGCTGCATCCACCTCGATGTTGTATATCGCTTGGAGAATGGTTTGCAAGTGTGCCATCCCTTTTGCTGCGGGAACGAACACTTTTACATCCTTTGAAAAAGCAAGTACAGATACATAATCCCCTTTTTGGAGAGCTGCTGCTGCAACAGTGATGGCAGCCTCTAATGATTTTTCTAAACGGTTCCCTTTTTTCAGTTCTGCTCCCATCATTCTGCCGCAATCAATTAAGATCGTCATATGCTTTCCATGCTCGGGTTCATATTCATTCGTCATCACTTCCCTGAGCTTTGCTGTTTGTCTCCAGTTGATATTGCGTGGATCATCCCCTACGACATACGATCGAATTTTGGCAAACTCACCGACACCGCTTTGCTGCTTTCGGATTTTCACTCCTTCATACAGTAAAAATTTTTGTGCATTCTCCAAGTATTGTTTCGTTTCTGTTAAATCTGGAATCACTTTAACAGCATTTGACTGTTCAATCGTTAGCTGTTTTTCCCATAAACCTAATGGACTTGAATAGCGAAAATAGATTTTATCGATCTCATACTCTCCCCGTACCGGTGCAATCACTTCATATGCAGCAAGAACAGTCGTTTGCGTAGAAACATTCCCTTTTAGCGGGAATTGCTGAATAAACGATTGTGGGATGCCATCTATTAACCGATACGATAAAGAATAAGGCGAGTTATTTTTTATTTCAATCTGGACTTGATAAGTAATGCCTCTTTCCATTTCTGCAGGAGCCATCCTTTTAAAAGAAAGCTCCTTTTTTTTCGCTGAAAACAGCAAATCGAATAGGCTTGCAATCAAAACAAGTATATTTACCGTAAGTAAGAACGTCCAAGAAATGTCCCAAATGGATACAATGACTAAAGCAATAGATAAAAGAGTAAAAAGCAATAATAACCTTTTGGTCGGTAAGACTCCTTTACCTTGGAACAGGAATCGAGCCCACAAGCTCTTCAATGATTTGGTCAACAGTCAATCCCTCCAATTCCACATGTGGGGAAAGTTGAATACGGTGCCTTAATGCAGGTTTGGAAACCATCTTTACATCATCTGGTGTCACATAGTCCCGTCCAGAGAGGTAAGCCCATGCTTGAGCCGCTTTCCCAATGGAAATCCCGGCTCTCGTGCTCGCACCGAAACGAATCGATTCAGTCTCCCTTGTCCTTCTGACCAACTGCATAATATAATCAATAACCTGATCTTCCATTGTTACTTTTTCAATCTCTTTCTTGACTGCTGAAAAAGTGTCCATATCAAGAATGGATCCAAGGGTTTGTTTATCAAATTTTTTTTCAATCACTTGTTTTAGGACATTTTTTTCCTCATCAAAAGATGGAAAATCAATGTGAAGCTTGAATAGAAAACGATCCTGCTGAGCTTCAGGCAGCGGATAGGTACCTTCAAACTCGATTGGGTTCTGTGTGGCCACAACGAAAAATACATCAGGTAATAGATAGGTTTCGCCTTGTATCGTTACTTGTTTTTCTTCCATCGCTTCAAGAAGTGCCGCTTGTGTCTTCGCTGGAGTACGGTTAATTTCATCAGCTAAAAGGATATTCGTAAAAACGGGACCCTTAATCGTTTGAAATGTGTTATCTTTCATATTGTAAATCGTGCTTCCGGTAATATCACTTGGAAGCAAGTCAGGAGTGAACTGTATTCTGCTAAAATCTCCTCCGAGCAGTGCAGCGAGAGTTCTGACCATTTGAGTTTTACCTGTACCAGGTACTCCTTCTAGAAGGACATGCCCCCCTGCTAAAATAGCTGATAATAGGAGTCTAAGATTTGTATGTTGACCTAAAATTCGTTCTTCATATTTTTCCAATAAAGATGTTATTTCTGTCTTCAAGATTCCTCCACCTCTTTCCTTAAACGGTCAAGCCTTTTTGACCATAGCAAGTATTCTTGCTTGTTTACATGTTCTTTTTGTAGGATTGTGATTAGTTCATTTAAAAATGTTTTAATCTCGTATGCAGGTATGTTTGTCCACTTTCGTTCTAATGGAGCAGAAAGATCTTTCCATTCTTTGCTGACTGGAATCCCCCATCGTTCTTGAAGCAAAAGCTTCACATAATCAGCTTGATATGATAATGATTCTTGGTATCGCCGGCCTCTTAAGTACCAGGCAGACAAGGCGCGAATGCCTTCATCACTAAATCGAACGCTCTCTTCCCTCGGGATAAAGATCGGTCCGAATCGCTTTCCGTGTGCTATTAGCCATAGAATCGCAATGAGCGCACTTTGCAGCAGCAACAGTAAAAACCATTTTGGATACAATGTCAAAAATGTGGAGCTGTTTTGAGCTCCATGAACAAATTCATCAAATAAGAGACTTGTATTCTCTTCTTCATTTATTAAAGAAAGAATAAGAGGAAGATGATCAACGCTTAAAATGCTGCCATTTATTATCCATTCAGGAGAGTTAGAGACAATTAATTGTCCTTTGCCAAACGATCGTTTGAAGGCAAGTACTCCAGCTTCATCTTTTAGCAAAATTTTATCTTGTTCGTTTGTTTGAAGACGGATAGGCGAATGCAAATCAGCACGATAACCAGTCCCATTATTGTCACTTACACGTAAATCCTCGCCCAAATAAGTGTCAGAGCTCAAATGCTCGATTTCAATATCAAACATCCCTTTCGGATTCGTATGAAACAATAGGATGGTATTCCCTTTTTCCATAAACTCCAAGTACGCATCCATTTCTTCCTTTTCAGGGATAAAATAAGGCTCCACCATTAGGAGCAAATGCTCATCTTCACTTTTTGGCAGGTTTTCAGGAGAATGCAACCATCTGTTTACTTCTCTTTTATCCTTTAAATATGTATAAAATGCCTTGACTCCAGTTGGTGATGGAGATTCAGACACATAATTTGGATATGGTTTTGGCTGTTTGGAAAGACCGAAATAACTAAGGAGTATAAATAGAATAAGAAGAATACCTAGCCAAATCCATGGTCGTCTCTTTTCAAGTGTCTTTTGCAAATTAGCAGCTACCTCCTTTCTACACCAAATTCACGTATCTCCTCTGAATTTTCGAGCCACTTCATTGCAGTGATTCGAAACTGTAAAAACTCCTCTATTTGGATATTGTGCTTACCATAAGTCACTTCATCAAATAATCGTGCAAGGTGATAAAATTGATCCGCCCACTCTTGATTTACTTTACGGAGCTCATCATAATACTCCCAGTTCGTCTTCCAAATTCGAGCAACAAGCCATTCTTTTTCATGAAAATAGAGAAGCAAAGCTAAAAATAAATGGCGGGTTGCCAATGTATACTCTCCGTTTGCTTCATGTTTTTGCGATTCTGATAGATGTCTTTGAAAGGACCAATTCATTTCATTCATAGATTGTAATGGCTTATGATCATGCAGCATCCGATTTCTTTTTCTATTCCGAAAGATAAAAAAAGCAATGACACCAAGGGAAATGATCATGATAACAATGATTCCAATGAGGATGGGTCCTGCTGCAGCACTAGAAGGAGCAAAGGAAGGAAATAAATCTGCTAACAAATCGGCAAACCAATCCTTCACCTTTTCCCACCATATGGAAATTAATCCTTTCGAATCATCGTAATAAGCCTGATATTCGCGTTCCTTAAGTATTTCCTCAAGCTCATCTCTTGCCTTGCTATCCTTTAACATTGATCGTCACCTTTTAATAAGACTTGTAATCTTCAATCATATCTTTAATATCATCCGCATCATGTCTTGTTTTCAAATCAAGATACATGACGGCGTATCCAACAGTGAGTAGCATAGTTGTCAAAATGGTTGCTAAATTGACAATGATTGATAATAGGACACTTTTTCCTAGAAAGATCCCAAAGGTGATCTCGATTGCGCTGCTAATTGTCGTTATGATGATATAAAAGATAATATAAAGCCCCATGAGCAGCCATGTACGCTTTTTCGTAAGCCGCCAGCTTCGGGTAAAGCCAGGTGATTCCCGGTCTAGAACGACAGAGCCAAAGTAAAAGCTCCAGCGAGTCAATAAGTATCCAATGCCAACAGCAAAACCCAAAAATAGTAAAACAGCAAAAATGATCCCGATTGCCGGATGAATGATAGCTCCGAAAACACCTGTAAAACTAATCATAAGAATGGGTACAATGATTAATCCAAACGTAATTAGTCCAAATAAAATCGTGCTTCCTAAAATTGGCCAAAAACGGGAAAAGGCTTCTTTAATGACAGAACCTACTGAATATTCCTCATTTTTTCGGATGTGATTTATCGCAAAAAGAACAGCTGCTTCTGCTACTGGGAACAAGATGATTCCAAATAAACCAGTCAATATTAATGAAATATTAGCACCAATCGAACTGTCAAGCGGGATAGCTGTTTCATCAAAACTCGAAAGAATTTGCTCAAACCATAATTCTCCACTTCCAAGTTCTCTGAAAAAACTAACCCCTGATAAAAGCTGAATAATTGCTTGCAGTAAATAAATAGGTCCCATTAATATAAGTAAAATCAAGAAAAAGTCTTTAAAGCGGTTTTTACTTAAGATGAACGTATGATCTAATATTTCGCCAAAGGTTTTGGGCTTATTAAATTTAGTATCCAATAGTTGAAATCCTCCTAATTAGAATAATAGTCATATCGCCTATTTTAACATTTTTCTGGCATTTATTGTGTAAAAACATGTAAATTGATATGAAACGCAGAAAATGAGAGATAAAATATAAGTTCTATTGACGTGTATGGTATTTGTTTTGATAATGTGCCAAAGCAAGTAAAGAAAAAATAAAACGATAGCTGTGGTAATGAATATAAAAGTCACCCGCCATTCCCTGCCCCTTAGGATAATCCGTTGTCCAGTCCTTATGATGGAGATGATTCAATAGATAATTTATTCCGGCATTTATTGCTTTTGTTGGTTTGTCAGAGACTGCAATTAAAGCATCCACCGCCCAAGCCGTGTGAGTTAGTGTGCTTGCTTTTAATGGGATATAGGATTGTTTACTATCACTTTTACATGACTCCCCCCAGCCGCCATCTGGATTTTGAATAGATAATAGCCAAACGCTTGCAGCCCTAACGGAATGATGAGTTTCTCCTACAGCTGCAGAACGGAGTCCGGTTATTGCTGCCCATGTTCCATATATATAACAAATCCCCCACCGTCCATACCAGGAGCCATCCTTTTCTTGATTACGAAGGAGCCAATTCATTCCGTTTTTAATTGCTTCATGATTTTTTGATAGATTTGTACATGAGCATAGAAATTCTAAAGTTCTCCCTGTTAAATCTGCTGAAGATGGATCAGTCAGCAGAAATTCTGCTTTATCAATCGGCAGCATTTTTACTAGCCTGCTATTCGTATTTTTTTCAAACGCAGGCCATCCTCCATCATCGTTCTGCATGGATAATGCCCACATAACTCCTCTATCCCATGATTGACGGTAATTTGGGGCGTTTTGGACATTTCTTGCAATCGCACGTAAAGAAGCCGTTGTATCATCCACATCAGGATGAAGCGTATTATTATCCGAAAATCCCCAGCCTCCTGGAAAGCTGGAAGGATTATGAATGATCCAATCCCCGTATTTATAATGCTGCTGACTAAGCAAATAGTTGTTGGCCCTTTCTAGCATTTGTTTCTTTGTCGAGAGCCCAGCTTCCTGTATAGCATAGCTAATTAATGAAGTATTCCAAACAGCAGCATTCGTATATTGTATATGAGTCTGACCATTTATCTCACATTTCATTGACTTTAAGCCTTTCACTGCCTTAATAATGATCGGATCCTTTTTCGAATAACCTAATGACAACAAGGCAAATATCATTAAAAACGTGGAGCTAAAGTAACCTAGGAATGTTCCATTCGGTTCAATACGTGCAAGCATATATTGTTTTGTCTGCTCCGTTGCTAGTTTATGAATATAGCTTGGCAGCCCAATAAGGCATTTGATTCCTTTCTCAATCGTTTCATATAAGGAACGCCATTCTTCCGTGTTATGAAAATGAACAGAATCGTTGTCAGAGTGATCATGCTTTCGAGTCAATAAATCGGACAAATCGGGACTGTCCTTTGAGCGAAGACAATATTTTCGATCAGCTAGAATCATGATTGGAGCCATATTTGCCCTGCCAAACACGGAAAAACTATAAAAATTTATTGGGAATGTAGGCGGCAGCAATATTAGTTCTATGGGCAACGGGAATCGAGCTGGCCATTTCAGCTGACCAGTCATCGCAAGCATGAGTTTTGTAAGCAGATGAACGTTGTCTAAACCGCCATTTGCTAATATATACTGTCTTGCCTTTTTTAACCGAAGATCCTGCTTCCTGTAATATCCAGAATAAAGGAGTGCATAATAAGCCTCTGCGGTGGCTGTAATATTACCCTCTCCTTCATCATAATAAAGTTTCCATGCTCCGGTTTTCTCCTGTTTACTTATTATTCGATCTGTCAGCTGTTTGATTAAGATTTCATCATGAATTTCTAATGTTCTTAATAAAATGATCATATAACAATCAGTGGATATTCCTGTTTCGAACGGATAATCCCATGAACCATTAGGTGATTGATCTTGCTGCAGCTTTTCTATCAGCTGGTTTATTCCTGCACTGATGCGGCTCTTCATCATTTTTATTTCTCTCCCTGCTTTTTGATATATACAAATACATATTCAACTTTTGCAAGAACCATTCATTAGGGGGTGGTGGACATCTTTTGTAAGCTTAAGAAACTAGAAAAACCTCAACTTTCTGAACGTCTATTAAGACTTAAAAAGGAGCTGAAAAAAAGGTCTAAAAAACCGAAACAAATAGAAACACTATCCCAGAGTGAGAATGATTTTATACAAAAGATCAAAAGGGAGACCAATCGTTTAAATCAAAACAATGTAACTAGAACAAAAGCATATCTCGCCTTTTTTAATCGGCATCCAGAAATACACTGGGCTTTTTTAGGACATATGGTGTCTAGGAACGGTGGGTGGAATATGACAGACTTGAAGGGAGGGATTCTTTCAAAGCTATTAACGAGCAAAGAAGCTAAGTCGTTTTTTTCATTTTTAGAGCGGGGAAATTGGCTGATTTTTCAAGATGCTTTTCCACAATTCTTGCTCTATGAAGCAAGTTTAAATAGCAGGACGAATCTATTTCACTTACTGCCAAATTTAAACGTTTCCATCTTTATGGAAGTTATCTGGAATGAGTTTTGGAAGGAACGAGATGTATATCTGTTGACGATGGCTTTAATCGTGAATGAACAAAGCTATTTGGAGGCGAGAGTTTTACAAAACTCTTCTTTTAAAAAGAAGGTGTTTAATACATTGGAATTCAAGCTGCAGGAGTTCCTATCTATGAATCATATTCTTTTTCCCTATTCATGTAATGGGAAGCAAAAGCTTGCTGGACAAACATTACGTCATTTTGAAAGTTTACATGAACGTATTTTACTTGGAAAACGATTATATCATGTCCTGTTTAATAATAATGAACGATTTGAAATGACTGTTCAATGGGCTAATGAGCATCCGCATTCGGGTTCGCGAATGGATTACTGGCCACATTTTTTTCATGATGTGGATGAAGGAGTCCCTGGAAGAATTTTAAAACAACGGATAAAATCATGTCAAATTATTCCGGGTTCATCGCGTATTTATAGTCCAAGTTTAGAATTTGCATGGAAAAATCAAAACCATCCTTGTGCGGAAATAGGAGATTGGTATAAGGATGCAGGGGTAATCAATTACTTACCCCGTGTGGAAGAAATAATAGATGGAGAGATTGAGAATGACTATTGCAAAACACTTGAAAGGCTCGAACTCGCGGTTATCACGAAAAAAGCCATTTCATTCCGTGATTAAAAGCATGATGGATTTCCTTCCGATCATCCTGCTTTCTTCATTATATGGAACATACCTAGACCTTTATTTTGTTGGTAGAGGGCTTTATTCTTTTCCAGCAAGACCATTGCCCGAAATTTTCACTATACATATTGCTTTTCCTCTCATTGGTCTTCCATTACTGACTGTATTTTTCTTAATTGTATGCAGGAAGTTAAAGAGTTGGAAAATTGCAATGTTTATTATAGCTCTTAGCATGCTCATGGCTGTTTTCGAAAAGCAAGCTGAAGGATTAGGAGTATTTGTGCATCATCATTCTTGGAAACATTTGTATTCGTTTATTGGTTACGGAATATACTTCACAATGATACTCTCTTTTAATCAGTTCATTATGTATATAAAAAAGTAAGCGGTCATTCTTAACCGCTTACTTAGTAGCTTTATAATCCTTCCATGCAGTAATTCCGCCTTCAAGCAAGGTAACATTGAATTCTTTTTCAGCTAAAATTTCCGCACATTTTCTTGCTGAGTTTCCTGTTGTACAAGTGATGATTATTTCTTTATCCTTCGGCAAGCTAGAAATTGACTCCATATCATTCTCATCAAAAATATGTGTTTTTTCGATGTTTACACTATGTATATATTGTTCCTTGATATGATAATGATTGTATTTTTCTTCTGCTCTTACATCGAGAATAAATACTTCTTCATTCTTCTGCAATCTGTTACTTAATTCAACTGGTTTTATTGTTTTCATAAGAAATGGATGTCCCCCCAAACTAGTATTCTCATCCATATTATACATGAAAAACAGGTAACAAAGAATGAATGACCTTACGAGAAACTCGGGAACGACAGAGTAATGGATGTGCCAATATCGATTTCGCTTATTACAGTTACTGTACCCTTCATGCTTTCTACAATTCGATAAACAACCATCATTCCTAAGCCTGTCCCTTTTTGCCCCTTTAATGAGAAATATGGCTCCCCAAGTCTAGCAATATGTTCAGGCTTCATGCCATGTCCGGTATCGGTTATTTTTATATGGATACGACCACGGTTTTCAAACGTTTGGATTGTTAACATGCCTCCTTCTGGCATTGCTTCAATGCTGTTTTTAACAATATTTAGTAATACTTGGTGGAACTTATGGGGATCCCCTTTAATCGAACCCGCATGTTGAAAAAAAGATTCTATATCTACATTTTGCTTTAAAGTAAGCGGGCGTAGAATATCGTGACACTTATTGATTTCCTTTTCAATGTTCATTAAACATTCTTCATTTGAGTGTGGCTTAGCAAAGGTTAGATAATCATTTATGATGTCAGAAGCCCGATTGGCTTCTTCAATAGCAAACATGGCATATGATTTACTTTTCTCATTTGTATGCTCGCTTTCCCCTATTAGTTGTAGAAAGCCGATAACGGCAGTTAGCGGGTTTCTTACTTCATGACTGATACTAGCTGCTAAATGACTGACAATTTCCATTTTCTCGAATTTCATTGCCTCGAGCTGTAATACAAATGCAGTTCTGAGGATCTCTGCAAGATACGTTACAAAAAAGGTAGAAATGACTAAAATAATGCTATAAATTGCAAATTCCGTAAGGTCGTGAAAACCATATAATAATGCAGGGGTCAAATAGCCTATGACTGCATATCCAATGGAAAATATAGATACAATGCTTAATTTAGTCCAAAGTGACTTTTTTACATAGATCGGTGAGATCATGAAAATACCAATTGTTGAAATAATTATTAGAAACAAAGATAACCAAAACCCATCTCCGCCAAGAATAAATCGAATAGTTAGGAGAAAAATTCCTAATCCAATTGTTATACGTTTCCCGCCATATAAACCACCTAGAAGAAATGGGACAAACCGTAAATCATAAATAAAACCATGTCCTACTGAAACAGATAATTGCAGGCAGATGACAATTAGCGTACAAATGATAAAAACAAAATAAAAGTTCCATACTGAGGATTGAATAAATTTATTTTTGTGTAATAATAGCATATTTGTAAGTAAAACGAAAATAAGAATAAAGAGAAGATTAATAAGCAAGCCGTTCATCATTTCCATCGGGCACACTCCCTGTGTCACAAAAACCTTTCTCTTATTTTACGTTTATATTCTATATTTTGGCAAGATTAGGATTTGTTTGAATTATTATTTATTGAATAATAAATTCTTTTATTAAGTTAGAACCTCATTCATTTGACTGTTCTGGCAAATAGTTGTTTGACGGATCCATTTTGTTGCCACCCATTTCTCCCCAGTTATAACGGGAATACTGCTATGTAAAGACATCCGATCCACTTGACCATGACTATTACCATAATGGAAATAAACAGCCGTTCCCTTTTTAGGAACGATAGATAATCCGACTTTTGGAAAAATCGTTTCACCGCCTGCCCCTACATCATTTAAATAGATTAAGAATGTTGCGATCCGTTGTCCACCTTTATCCATATCAATTTGATTGGCAGGAAAGTAATCAAAATGGGCCTTATATTCCTCGCCAATGTTATAGTTCAACACTTGAAGGCCCTCTCCGTGATTAAGCGGGTGACTCGTTATTTCTTCTATTCTTCTTTCAATCGTGGCAATAAGATTTGTTTCATTTAAATGATAATAGGCACCTTTGCTCGTTCTTCCAGGTACCGCTTTTTTTTCTCCTGTTATTGGGTCGATAATTTCTGAAGGTTGAAGTCGATTCGTTGATAAATGAATTAACTGGTCACATTCTTCTATACTTAGTACATTATCAAGATAAATGATGCATGGCTTGTCCATTTTCAAAAGCACCTTAACTTCTCGGTCAGTTGTTGTTATAATATTTCCCCTTTTTGCTATTTCAATAGATTCATACATATATGGGCTTTGATTGCCATCAACGGTTTTTAAAGATTGATTGTTTAAGATACGTAACATTGTTAAATAGGCAAAATCTTGGTCGAATCCTTTCTTAACCATAGCAGCAACAATTGATTCAGGATTTACACCGCTTTTTAATGTTTGTAGAATCCAGTCCTTCAGTTCATTTGAAATGCGGGTAATCTTTTCCATAACAGATTCTCCTTATTGTTGAAATTGTTTTTATATTTTTATTATAGAACTTTTCCAGACTTTCTGAAACAACTTGTAAATTTAGGAATATGAATAAAAATGGCCAACTAGATAACTAGTTGACCTAAAAAAAATATTATAAATGCTAAATCTCCATTTCCTTCCTGTAAGAGCTTGCTGCATTGTAAGGATCATTTGCCTTCATGATGCCAGATACAATCGCCACTCCAGCAATATTCATTTCACGAAGCTTAGAGATATGATCAAGTTTAATCCCTCCAATAGCTACAGCAGGGATTGAAACAGCATTCGTAATCTCTGCTAACATTCCTGCGGGTAATACTTCGGCATCCACTTTCGAATGAGTTGGAAATACGGCACCGACCCCGATATAATCCGCACCAATTTTCTCTGCCTCTTTTGCTTCGTTAATTGTAGAAACAGAAATTCCTACAAACATAGATGAAGGGACAATATTTCTAACTGCTGCTAATGGAAGGTCGCTTTGTCCGATATGAATACCGTCGGCACCAACAGCTAAAGCGACATCCACACGGTCATTGATGATCAGTGGAACATGATAGGCAGATAGCAAAGTCTTCATGCTTTTTGCTTTTTCAAAAAAGCTTTTTCCCGAAGCATTTTTTTCTCGAAGCTGGACGATAGTGACGCCTCCTTTGACAGCTTCTTCAACTGTACGCAGCAGTTGATCTAATGGCATGGACTCCTCTGTAACTAAATACAACGTGTAATCCGGCTTCATGATAAACGCACTCCTTCTGCCCAGATTTGGTTATCCATGAGGAAGATTTCATCCATTAGCTTCATACGATATGTTCCGATCCCCTCATTGTCTTGAAGTGCTTTTTTTGCACGTTCTCCTGCTAAGCTCATGACAGACATCCCTGCAATCGCAGCCAAGAACCAATCTTCAGTAACCCCGGAAAAACATGCAATTAAGGAAGCTGTCATACACCCTGTTCCAGTAATTCGAGTTAACCAAATATCTCCATTTTCGATTTGGACTATTTTTTTTCCATTTGAAACGGTATCCAATTCCCCGCTAATCACTGCAATTGCCTGAAGCTTATTTGCTGCATTCTTAGCTAAATCTCTTACTGAAATGGACAAGGTGCCTGAGTCAACCCCTCTTGTGCTTGCTTCTCCGCCGATTAAGGCAAATACCTCCGATGCATTCCCTCTAACAATCGATACCCTTACATGCTCTAAAAATTCCTTTGCTCGATTGGTACGAAAGGGGGTAGCTCCTACGCCAACTGGATCGAATATAACTGGTATCCCCTTTTTATTTGCTGCTTGCCCCGCTCGAACCATTGCAGCATATGTTTCATCATCAATGGTGCCAAAGTTTATGACAAGGGCGTTTGCTAACTTCACCATATCTGCTCCCTCTTCGATACTTGTTGCCATGACAGGTGAGCCTCCAAGCGCAAGCGTTGCATTGGCACAATCATTGATCGTTACATGATTTGTAATATGGTGCACTAATGGGTTCTGTTCTTTTACTCTTAAGAATAAGTCCTTAATCTCATGTTTTTGCATATGTTATATCCCCCTGCGTTATTACTTTGTCACTAGGTCTGCTTTCTTATAAAGCTCGTAGAAATGATTCGTCGGTCCGTACCCCTTGCCTAGATTTAGACTATGTGTAATGGCTAATGTAATATATTTTTTAGCTTCTTGAACAGAGTCTATTAACGAAGCACCATTTGCTAGATTTGCAGTAATGGCTGATGACAATGTGCAGCCAGTTCCGTGTGTGTTTTTTGTATGAATCCGAGTTCCTGTTATCCAAGTGAAATTTTCCCCATCAAATAATAAATCGTTCGGATCGCCATGCAGATGTCCGCCTTTTAGTAGGACAGCTTTAGCCCCGAGAGCTGCAATGGCGAGACAGGCTGCCATCATATCTTCAGGCGTATGAATAGTATCCATCACTAACACTTCAGCTTCAGGGATGTTTGGGGTTATTAAGGTTGCCATTGGAATTATTTTTTCTTTCAATGCTGACACAGCATCAAGCTGTAGTAAATGATGCCCTCCTTTAGATACCATGACAGGATCAAGAACAACAAACGCAGGTTGATATTTTTGTAATGAAGCAGCGACTGTCTCTGCAGTTTTTGCAGATGATAGCATGCCAATTTTTACAGCATCCACACAAATATCATCAAAAACAGCCTCCATTTGATCCTTTATAATAGAATTTTCAATATTTTGTACGGATCGAACCTCTTGTGTATTTTGTGCTGTAACGGCCGTTATAACCGACATTCCGTAAACTCCATGTGCTGAGAATGCTTTCAAATCTGCCTGAATGCCAGCTCCGCCTCCAGAATCAGAGCCCGCGATTGTAAGTGCTGTTTTCATCGAGCATTCCTCCAATTGCCTTATTTCGAACTAATATTTTCAGCAAGCCATATCCCATGAGCGCACCAGTGAATGAACTGATCATAAATGCAGGTATAAAGCCAAACAATGTTGCTTCCTGTCCTAATAACAGAATGGAAATTGGATAGGTGGCCATTGCTCCAAGTATCCCTGTCCCGATTACTTCCCCTGCTGCTGCAAAATTAAGATTCTTTGTTTTCCTATATAGAATGGCTGCCAAAAATGCCCCGATCATACTGCCGGGATAAGCAAAAATACTTCCAGTCCCGAGCATGTTCCTTAATGTTGAGGAAATAACTGCTTGAAAGACTGCATACCATGGACCAAGCAGCACAGCTGATAAGACATTGGCAAAATGCTGAATCGGGAAGATCTTCGCAAATCCTACTGGAATGTAAATGAGACTGCTTGATACAGTTGTAATGGCTGCGATGAGCGCAGTTAATGTAAGCTTCTTTGTTTTATCCATACTAAATCCTCCCTCTCGTTTTGTAGTTTTCATTCTTTGGAAACGATATTAACGAATGCTTCTTTTGCATTCAATTTCTCCTTTATTACCTTTGATTCATAAAGCCAAATAGCGACTTCATTCCAAGTGTCCTCCTCTTGATACCCGAACGGCACATTTGCCTCCTCCATTAGGGGTAAAAGCACTTGTAAACTTTCAGTCTCCACTTCCTTATCTAGAGGAAAGCTATCATTTTCATGATCCAGCAGAACTTTAAGACCGGCAGCGGGATCTTTTTTAACGTCTTCCTGTGCCTTTGTTACCGCTTGCCAGAATTTTTCAAAGGCTGCTTTTTTCTTCTTTAATGTTTTCTCTCCTGTAACAATTACAAGTTCATAGTTATCTGGAACTCCAAAGTCAGTTAGTTTAAGAATATCCATGTCATAGCCTTCTTTATTTAACAGGACAAGTTCATGGTTAATATAAGCACCAGTAAGCGCATCCACATTATCAGTCGCAAGTGACGACATTAAATCCCAGCCAACATCGGTCATTTTCACTTTATTCATGTCTCCGCCAACTTTCTTTACAATCGTAGAAACGACTGCTTCATTGACAGATGCTGATGGATACCCAATATTTTTCCCTTCCAAATCCTTTGGTGATTGTATTCCGCTATCCTTTTTAAACATGATTGCATCAAGTGAATGTCTGACAAGAGCAGCGACTGATACTACCGGAATCCCTTCTGCTCTTGAGACTAAAAGCTGTGTTTGGTAGCTGATTGCCAAGTCGACCTTTCCAGTAGCCGCAAGCTTCAACGGATCATTCGTATCTGCAGGCATCTCAATGTTGACGTTTAGCCCTGCATCGGCAAAGTAGCCCTTTTCTTTTGCAGTATAAATAGCTGTATGTACTGCATTTGGATACCAATCTAGCATGATGCTAATATCTTCTAGCTTCTCTTTCTCATTGCTATTTGTATTATTTTCTGAACAAGCTGTAAGCAGCATTGCCATTATTAAAATAAGAAACAAAATTCTTTTCATCTACTAACCAACTCCAGTTGTTTGTTATTCTGTATTTTTCCAGTGTAATGCTTTCTTTTCAATAGCTGTCATGACGGAAAAAAGAAGGATGCCAATGATCGTCAATATCGTGATGGCTGCAAAAACCCCTTCTGCATTTAAATTGCCAGACATTCGCCTGCTGTAATAACCCAACCCTTCACTTGCACCAAGCCATTCGCCAATCGTCGCTCCAACAAGTGCATAGACTGTTGCAAGCTTCAACCCAGAGAAAAAGGATGGCAAAGCCATTGGAATGTTCAGCTTTGTAAACGTGTGCCATCGTGTTGCACCCATCGATCGAAGTAGCTCGATATATTCTTTATCCCCTGACTTAAGACCATCATATGTACCAACAACAATTGGAAAAAATGAGATTAATACGGTCACGGCAACCTTGCTCCATAACGTATAGCCAAACCAAAGGACAAAGATTGGTGATAGGGCAATAATCGGCATCATCTGTGAAATCAGTACAGCAGGATATAACATTTTCTCAACTGTTTTTGAAAAAAACATCCAAACTGCAAGTAATACACCGCCTATAACTGATATAAAAAAGCCGATGAAAAATTCAAGCATGGTTGCGCTTAAATGCTCCAAAACTAATGGCCGCCAATTTTCCAGGATCATCACAATGACGCTGGTTGGGGCAGGTATAATAAATGAAGGGATTATCTCTCCCCTGACTAGCCATTCAAATACGATTAATAGTAAACTTGCAAAAACGATAAATAGACTATAACTCTGAATCCATCTCTTAATCTGTTTCATTGGCAATCTTTTTCTCCAGTTCGTGTCGCAATCCAGCCAATTCTGTTGAATGCAGCAGGTCAGGAAATCGTGGACGCGGCAGATCTACATTTATTTCTTCTATCTTTTTGTCTGGGTGCAGCAGGATGATTCTGTCACTAAGAAGACATGCTTCCTCCAGGTCATGGGTTATAAACAAAACCGTTTTATTTAGCTCCTGCCAAATGGATAACAGCCATGCTTGCATCTCTCTTTTGGTAAATGCATCAAGAGCGCCGAACGGTTCATCTAGCAATAGCAAGTCTTTGCCTGTCAGCAGTGCCCGAAGGAAGGCTGCACGCTGCCGCATCCCTCCAGACAATTGTTTAGGCAGGGCGTTTTCATATTCAATCAGGCCAACATGATTCAGCCAATTTCTTGCTTCTTCTCTAGTAATCTGTAAATCCTTCCGGAATTCCGCTGCAATTATGATATTATCAATGATTGATCGCCATGGAAGCAGCAGGTCTCGCTGGGGCATATAGCCAACATCCCCAAGCGAAATGGACTTGCCGTTTATGGATATTTCTCCTTCATCTTGTTTAAGCA
The DNA here is from genome assembly GCF_001420595.1 of Cytobacillus solani. Taxonomy (GTDB): domain Bacteria; phylum Bacillota; class Bacilli; order Bacillales; family Cytobacillaceae; genus Cytobacillus; species Cytobacillus solani. The sequence goes on from NZ_LJIX01000006.1 coordinate 2,410,138, forward strand.
GGCCAGTTACCAATTTTAATATCGTGCTTTTGCCTGTGCCGCTTTTGCCAATGAGAGAGACGAATTCCCCACGATTTACTTGCATACTTAATTCCGAGATCACTTTGTTGTGTTGGTTTCCTTTATTCGTAAATGTGTAGGAAACATTTTTTAACACGAGCGTCATTTCTTCACCCACTTACAGTTATATAGGCCATTCTTGCTTGTAATAGTTCATTTCCCAGAATAAATATTCGTACTTTGAGGTCATTTGAAAATGCTCCTCAAGGATGGCGAGCTCCCGTTCTGGCTTTCCTTCCGCTAATTCATCCATCAGCCGTATAAGCCACTTTGCTCCTTCACCGAAGGTTTCAGAATCGTATGTTTCAATCCATTTGCCATATCGATTTGTCTCAATTTGATTTCCATATTGTTTTCTAAGCAATTTCCCAATCTCCCAGTAATCCCATGCACAAGGCAATAGACAAGCAACGACCTCGGCTAAACTGCCATTTTGGGCAACGTTTAACATATAGCGTGTATACGCAAGATTAACTGGTGTTGGCTTTGTAGCTTCTAACTCCTCACGGGAAATGCCAAATTCAGCAGCAAACTGGCGATGAAGCTCCATTTCAACATTTAATGTCTCATCGAGAATTTGAGCGAACTTCCCCATCGTATGTAGATCTTGTGCTTTTAGGACACCCACGGCAAATAGCTTTGCGTAATCGATTAAATACACATAGTCCTGTTTCATATAGTGAATGAATTTTTCCTCATCTAATTGACCTTTTCCAAGCTCTTGAACAAAGGGATGATTATGATTCTTCTCCCAGATCGGCTGAACATTTTCAAACAGCCTATCAGTGAATTTCTTTATTTTTACAATATCCATTTTATTTCCTCCTTCGAATTTCAATTAAAGCAAAAATAAAACCGCTTTCCAAATGTGGAAAGCGGTTAAATCATTACGCACAAATAGTCGTAATCATCTTACCTACTTCCCTACGCTAGTATGATCTAGATCAGGTTCAAAGGGTTACTTCTCAGCCATAAGGCGCCCCTAGCAGAAAAAAGTATTTAGTTAGTATTTAAGTATAAAAAACCCCCACTCTTTTAGACATATGAGTGGGGGTTGATGTATACGTAAGTGTTCAACCATTTACCACTTCCCTACGCCAGTGTGAACTAGATCAGGTTCAAAGGGTTTAGAACGGCCGTTCAATCTCAGTCTTTTACAAGACACCCCTAGTGTTTCTTATTTGAATTCAATTCATAGCATACCATGTATTTTGAATATTGCAAGCAAAAATGATTAAATATTTAAAGCCTCCTCTAATACTTCTACACGCCAGCCAAACGGGTCTTCATGTGTACCGTATTGAATCCCTGTTAGTGTATCATATAATTTTTTCGCAAGTTCCCCGGTTTCTCCATTATTGATTTCAAGTTGTTCATTTTGCCAGAAGAACTCCCCAATTGGCGAGATGACAGCAGCTGTACCCGTACCAAAAGCTTCTTCTAAAGTCCCTTCTTTATGTGCCTGATAGATTTCTTCCATTGAAATTTTTCGTTCAGAAAAAGGAATATTCCAATGTTCAATTAACTGAATGATTGAATCACGGGTAACACCGTCTAAGATGCTTCCATTTAAAACAGGTGTGATGACCTCCCCGTTTATCTTGAAGAATACATTCATGCTGCCGACTTCCTCGATATATTTCTTTTCTTTTCCGTCAAGCCAAAGAACTTGGGAGTATCCCGAATTTCCTGCCATTTCTTGTGCTTTTAAGCTGCCAGCATAGTTGCCAGCTGTTTTTGCATTACCAGTCCCGCCTTGAACTGCACGAACAAATTCTTGTTCAACGGAAATTTTCACTGGATTAATGCCTTCCTTATAATAAGCCCCAACAGGGGATAAAATGATCATAAATCGATAACTGTTTGAAGGTGCGACACCTAAGAATGGCTCAGTTGAGATGATAAATGGGCGTATATAAAGAGAAGTGCCCTCATATGAAGGGATCCAGTCCTTTTCAATAGAAAGCAATTGTTTTAATGCATATAACGCAAATTCCTCATCAATTGGAGGCATGCAAAGTCTCGCATTCGAACGATTCATTCGTTCCATATTTTTTTCCGGTCTAAATAATAAAACTTGTCCTTCTTTTGAGAGATATGCCTTCAACCCTTCAAATACTGTTTGCCCATAATGAAAAATCATTGCCGATGGTTCCAATGTGACAGGTTGATAAGGAATAATTCGCGGGTCATACCAGCCTTTTTCTGTAGAATAATCCATCACAAACATATGATCTGTAAAATGTCTTCCAAACTGAAGCTGGTCAAATGCCGGTTTTTGTTTTCTCGCTGCGGTTAAGCTGATTTCCATTTGATAGTCTCTCATCCTACTTCTTCTCCCTGTCTTTTTAATATGTAATTCTCATGAGTTTTTTGCTTAAAAGCCTTGCTGTTTTTCAACTCTTTTAAGCGGTACTTAGTAAAAGTGAATTATTTATTTTTACAATTATCCTCCAATTCATATACTTTGTCGAGTGATTTTTTAAAAAATTCGAAAAATAAATAATTATGTTCTCCTGTCTACTTCCAAGTATATTAATGATGGAACAGATACTCTTTTTCCATATTACAAATAAAAAAGGGATGGTTTACTTAAACCATCCCTTTTCCTTCGATTGTGTAATCGCTTCTATTCGGTTTTTAACCTCAAGCTTGTCAAGTATTTGTGAGATATAGTTTCTGACTGTTCCTGTTTTGATTTTGAGCTCGTCAGCAATTTCTTTTGTGTTTTTCCCATCTGCAACAAGCTCAAGAACTGCTTTTTCGCGTTCGGTAAGCGGATTTTCTTCACTGTATACATCATCCATTAGTTCAGGTGCATAGATCCGTCTTCCGTCCATAACCATTCGTATGGAGCTAGCTAACTCTTCACTCGGGCTATCTTTCAGTAAATACCCACTCACACCTGCTTGTAGAGCCCTTTGAAAATAACCAGAACGTGCAAAAGTTGTTAAAATAATGACTTTACAACCGAATCCTTTTAACTCTTCAGCTGCTTCAAGTCCACTTTTCTCAGGCATTTCAATATCCATGATACAAATATCAGGTTGATGGTGCTTAACTAAAGTGACGGCTTCCTTTCCATTATTTGCTTTTCCGACCACTTCCATATCTTCTTCCAGGTTGAGCAAGGATCCTAATGCACCAAGCATCATCCGCTGATCTTCAGCAATTACAATTCTAATCATTCTTGCTCCTCCTTTTTAAGTCTGTTTTACAACACTTGGTACTTTCATTGTAATCGTCGTTCCATCAATCGTTTTTACATCTAAGCTGCCGTTCACAAATTCTAGCCGTTCTTTTATTCCAAGTAAACCACTGCCCTTAGAGAAGTAATATTGGTCAGGAATACCGATACCATCATCCTTAATTATAATGCATACTTCATTTGCTGATTGCTCAAATTTAATTTGGCAGAATGTCGCCTTGCTATGTTTTACGACATTTGTTACTGCTTCTTTCATACACATGCTAAGAAGATTTTCAAGAAAGATTGAAATACTTAGATGATTTACATCATTCTCAACAATAAGTGAGATTTCTGCTGCTTGAAGGATTTGTTTGACACGGATAATCTCCTCTTCCAAGCGAATCCCTCGCATTTGCGAGACCATTGTACGAACTTCGTTTAAGGCCGTTCTTGCTGTTTGCTGCACATCCTTCATTTCACTTCGAGATGCTTCAGGATCTTTATATACAAGTCTCCTCGCGAGGTCACTTTTTAGCCCAATTAATGAAAGCTTTTGTCCTAATGTATCATGAAGATCTCGCGCAATCCGTTGTCGCTCCTCTTGTTTCACAAGCTCTGCAATTCGCTGATTCGCGACCTCTAGCTGTTCCTCTAGTTTCTCCTGCTTCTTTTTATTATAAAGATTAAATGGGAGAAGGATCACGCTTATCCCAATGATAATGACAAACGGCAATTGCTTCAAAAACAATGGTTTTCCTAGAACTAAATTATAATTAATCGATGCAATTGTAAATACAAGATGGATAATATATAACGTTAAGAAGGCAATTCTGTTTTTGATATTCCCATTATAATAGGCAATATAGAAGGCAAAATAGACAAATTGAAAGATAATCGTCATTGCGGTGGAAATGGCGATGAGAATTCCCGTCCACAAGTAAACAGGCCATTTTTTCGATAGAAAAGCCAAGCGATAAGAAATAAAAAAGATAATTGTTAATAAAATACCAACAATGACTTCAATTGTCGAAGAAGATTGAAAAATGAAGTAAAATGGCAAAATGGCAAAAACACTCCAAATATAAGGAGATATGCCAGAGCTTTTTAAAGTTGTAAAATAGTTTTTTATCATCTGATTCCCTCATTAGATTAAAAAAATAGGTGAAGCTCACGCAAGTGGCTCCACCCATATTGTACTACTTTAATCTAGAAGCCATCTCACTTTTTTTTGTATTCTGGAGATAATTTGTGATTTCTTTATAGGCGACAAATTTCTTTTCTTTTTCATCCCATAGGTGGAATTTAAGTGATTGTAAGCTTGTACTTAGCGTGATAGTTGGCACATTTTTTAGCGGCTCTGTATTATTATGGGCCTCTTCTAACTTATAGTTTGGCACTCTCGGGCTTAAATGATGAACATGGTGATAGCCAATATTCCCTGTAATCCATTGCAATGGTTTCGGGAGTTTATAGAATGAGCTGCCTTCCACTGCAGCTTTTACATATTCCCATTCCGCATCTTCCTCGAAATAGGAATCTTCAAACGTATGCTGTACATAAAAAAGCCAGATACCTGCAGCTCCTGAGATTAAGAAGATTGGTAATTGAACAAGGAGAAATGCTTCCCAGCCAATACCCCAGCACAGCAGACCATATAGGGAAACAATTGAAACATTTGTTAAATACGTATTCATTCGCTCTTTCTTACGAGCACCTTTTCTGTTAAATCGATTTTTAATAAGGAAGACATAGATTGGTCCAAGACCAAACATAATAATTGGGTTTCGGTATAAACGGTAGGCAATTTTTTGCCAAGCAGATGCTTCCATGTATTCCTCAACTGTTAGCATCCAAATATCGCCAACCCCACGCTTATCTAAATTGCTGCTAGTCGCATGGTGAACAGAATGATCATGCTGCCATTGGCTATACGGGAAGATGGTAATGATCCCTGTGATTGTCCCGATAACTTTATTGGCGACCCGGTTTTTAAAGAAAGAATGGTGGCAGCAATCATGAAAAATGATGAAAATTCTTACTAAAAACCCTGCTGCTAAGACTGCAAAGATAAGTGTCAAAATATAGGATACGGATAAGCTTTTATATGCCAAAAACCAGAGACCGATAAAAGGCAAAATAGTATTTATCAGCTGCCAATTACTTTCCTTTGTATTCGATTGTTCGTACGGAGCCATTTGCTTCTTTAAATGAATTTGTTTTTGTTTGGTCATATTCATTGTATCCTTCCGCCGTTTTAATGATAATACTATAGAAGAAAGAATTAATTTTAAAGACACACGTGTCATGCACACCCCATGATAAGTGTCATGTTATGATAAGGATTATTATGAAAAAGTGAGGAGTTTTTTATGAAAAACCTAGTGGATAGTATGATTCATAAAGCCAAGGTAACGTACAATCAAGCGAATGCAAAAATGAAAGAAAGATTCTATAGTATTACTGGTACATCTGCTGCATCGGTAAAAGAAATTGCGGATTTTATTAAAAATCATCCCGATAGCAAAGTGACGAAAAAGGACTTCTTAGGCTTACAGTTTACTTTTTATGAAATGAAACTGGATGGAATTCATTATTATTTAGAAATGAAACATTCATCAATATTACAAGTGGATGTACGAGCACGAAATGTGCAGCTAGTTGCTTATCGCTCTTATCGGGATAAGTATTCCTTACTTACGCCTATTAAATTCCCAGAGTTAGAAAAATAAAAAAGCAGGGGATGCCCTGCTTTTAAGAAAATAGACTTTTAATTCCATCGATTAAATTTTTAAAGAAATCCCCAATCGCCTGCAGGAAGCCCTTATCGCCAACCGCTTCTTCAATTCGATTCTGGATGTCTTTCGACAAGTCTTCAAGCTGTGATTTTACATTGTCAAAGTTAATATTAAGACTGCGCATTTTTTCAAATAGATCTACAAGCAGCTGGCGATCCTCAGGACTTAATTTGATTTCAAGCGTCTTTAATTGCTCGTTGATAATCTTTTCGATGTCCTCTTTTGTTGCAGGATTTTGCGCGGCAATTTCTTTCTTAATTTCCGTTAGGAGCTCGGAAATTTTGTCCTTATCTAGCCCTTCCTGCTGTGCTAATTTAGATGCCAGGCTTAATTCTTCATTGGCTACTTCTGTATGTTCTGTATTTAATTCAGTTCCTTCGCCCTCATCATAGGCTTTATATATTCCAACTAAAGCAGAGTGACCACTTACTTTTACTGGAGATGCCACATCAACGACTGCATCTTGAATGCCTGCAGTTAAAAGCGCATTTGCATACATTTCATCTGAAACTTCCGTAATATTTTCTGGAGTTACTTGATTAATATAGAGACCAGATCCTGAATCCTTAAGCGTAATTTTTGCAGATGAATACATATTAGAATGTTTATTACCTTTAATGTATCTTTCTAAATCTTCTCCACTAACTGTTAATTCCTTCACCATCTTTGGATCTTTTACACCTAATAATTTACGGACCTCTTCCTTCTGTGCAGGTGTCAAGGCTGACCCATATACAACAACTGGGAGGCCGAACTTTTCGTTAATACTGTCTTCGTTATTATTATCTCCATTGGAGGCAAGTGCACTTGTTGAAATCGTCATTGTCAGAAGGAATAATAAAGCAATGACAATCCATTTACTAGTATGTTTGAACATGTTATACAACTCCCCTTATTTATTTTCTTCAACCGTTTCAGCCAATTTGAAAAGGAAACGGTATACAAGAACAAGGACTTCGCCGATTGTTAAGTCTTCATTGAATCCTTTTATATTATTCAGTGCGAAGTTGAAATCCCATAATCCATCAGTCTGGTTAAATAGTAAACTTACTTTTATTTCTCCGATTAATTCTTGTTCCAAGTAGGCTTTGATTCCTTTTTCATATTTTTTTTGAAGCTTTAAACCAAGCATGACTTCATATGTACGAAAGATATCATCTACTTCAAGACAAATCGATTCAGTATGAATCATTGGAAAACAGTCTGATTCAATGTAGATAAATTCATTAAGATACTGTTTTAAATAATGAATAGGCTGATTTAAGAAGCCTGCTGATTCTTCTCCGAGAAACTCTTCTGTTTCTTTATCGCTGCGTTCAATATATGCATCATTGAAACGTGCAGCAGGATCTATTTCCATTATCGTTCTTGTTTCATCAATAATCTGATGCTTCCTTGCATATTCGATTTCTTCTTTAAATGATGCTGTTTTTTCGTCGGAAAAATAATTTGTAATTTTTGTATGTAGCATGTTTACACCTCTTTATCGTGTTCTTCTATTTTTACTTCGGCTTGCTTTTCCTTTTCCCTTTGAAGGGTTAGTCAAACCATTGGAAATAGTTGTGGTCTTCTGTTTTCTAACTGATTTGTGTTCCTCTTCCTGTCCGCCCTATCCTGTGTACATAGGTTTCAGCGTCCTGAGGGATGTCATAGTTAAACACATGTGTCACTCCGTCAATATCAAGCCCTCTTGCAGCATTAAAAAATCAGGCAAAAAACCCCCTACTTTCCATAAATCCTATTTTATTATTTTGCTTGTTTTCCTTTAAAATAGCAAATTTTATCTCATAAACAAAGGCGACCCCCGATTATGGGATCGCCTAAACGATTAATGCGCTGTATCAGGATTTTGCATTTGCCCATTCATTGGAGCAGGTGCAAAGGAATTGACTAATTGCTCCATATCCTGTTCGGCAAGCTGCGGTACTTGATAATAATGATGTTTATTTTGATATACAGCCAGTTCATAAGCCATTTCAATGCAGTTTGGAACGGAGTCGGCAATGACTCTTCGTACAACAGGATTGGTTATCTCTAACGCAGCCAGTGCTTTTGAGCCTGCTCCTGCTTTTAGTGAACCAAGCATATAGCTGGAAATACACTCATCAGTAAGTTCGGATGCGGATTGTAAGGGTTTTTTCGGCTGGGAAGGCTTTAATCCGTATACAAAATCATTACCTTGTGTCATATTGTAAGGCTGCATTCGGATTGCAGGGTCTTGTCCAGTTTTAAAACAATCTACTGTTGTATTGTACTCTGTTTTCATATATTGAGTTTGTCGATCAAGTATATTTAACAGCTCTGGGTCCTTTACATGGGGACGCAGCAATGTATACAAATCTAATGTTCCAATTGTACCTGATAATACTTCATGTACATCAAATACTTCATGCCCGCCGTGATTTAATTGTTGATTAACCATACCTGTATGCATATTTTGATGCATCTGACCTTGGCCTTGCTGGTTTTGGAATTGCATAAGTCTCCTCCTCATAATAAAAAATCACTGTTATTTTGCGACTGAATGTAATTATTATTCATTTAACTAAATTTGGAGCAGTACCAATATTTAATGGAGTAAGGAGATGTTACAGGTGAATACTAAATTGAAGATAATTTTTGACTGGAGTGTTGGGAATGAGAGCTGTAACGTATCAAGGACCGAAAAATGTTTTAATTGACAATATAGATGAGCCTTCAATAGAAAAGAATGATGATATTATCGTTAAAATTACCTCAACCGCTATTTGCGGGTCTGATTTACATTTATATCAAGGAAATATGCCCCTGCCTCCAGGTTATGTCATAGGACATGAGCCGATGGGAATTGTAGAGGAAGTTGGAGCAGAAGTGACTAAAGTAAAAAAAGGTGATCGGGTGGTAATCCCATTTAATGTGGCTTGTGGTCATTGTGCGTACTGTGAACAGGATTTAACAAGCCAGTGTGACAATTCAAATCCACATTATGATTCAGGAGGCTATTTTGGCTATTCTGAAAAATACGGAAACTATCCGGGAGGGCAGGCAGAGTACTTGAGAGTCCCTTTTGGAAATTTCACCCCATTTGTAATTCCAGAATCGTGTGAATTAGAAGATGAATCATTGCTTTTTCTATCTGATGTACTTCCCACAGCATATTGGAGCGTCATCCATGCTGGCGTTAAGAAAGGAGATACTGTCATTGTCCTTGGCTGCGGTCCAGTTGGCTTGATGGCACAAAAATTTGCTTGGATGCAAGGGGCGGAACGCGTGATTGCAGTGGATTATTTAGACTATCGTATGAATCATGCGAAAAGGATTAATCATGTAGAGGTATATGAATTCACGAAATATCCTGATATGGGTGAGCATTTAAAAGAAATTACCCATGGTGGTGCAGACGTTGTTATTGATTGTGTTGGAATGGATGGAAAAAAATCTCCGCTTGAATACCTTGAACAAAAGCTCAAGCTTCAAGGCGGTATCCTTGGACCAATTCAAATGGCAACAAAGGCTGTAAAAAAAGCAGGTACAGTTCAAATGACTGGTGTTTACGGGGGGAACTACAACTTATTTCCATTAGGGGCATTTTTCGTCAGAAATATCACCTTAAAAATGGGACAGGCTCCTGTGATTCCATTTATGCCCAAGCTTTATGAAATGATTAAAAATAAAGAATTTGATCCAACAGATATTATCACACATAAGCTTCCTCTCGATAAAGCTGGTCATGGTTACCAAATCTTTAATGACCATGAGGATAACTGTATTAAGGTAGTATTAAAACCGTGAGTGGTGTTTTTTCCTTTGAGTTAGTGATTGAGTGTAATTTTCTGATATAAAAGGCATTTCGGTAACCAATACCTTTGATTGAGGACTAATTTAGTGAAAGTCTGTAGACTTAGGTAGTCAATAGGACTGATTCAGTAAAGTTTCGGTAGAATTTCTTCCACTTAGGTATCCAATTGGGCTGATTGAGGACCATTCTAATAAAATTTTATCACCAACGGTTGTCAATAGACTTTAGATTGGCTACCGTTGGTGATTTACTATGGGTCATTATGTTAGTCCCAGTATCTTCTTCTTGGTTGGTTCATATGGCAATTATCGCATATGTGGAATTCATGCTCCCATGGGAGTTTTTTTCCACATCGCCGGCATTTCTTCGTCATATTTTTCACATCTGTCTTTAATCTTTCGTGTACATGGTCACTAATTTCCTCCCTCAGCCGTTCCCAGTAAAGTGCTTCGGTTCGTTGATCCAAACGGTATAAAAACAGGAGATGGAGGCCAATTGCTTTATAGGATAGCTCTAATTCCTCGAGATTTCGTTTTTTAATCCTTGGCTCTGGAAGTTCGGAATTATTTAAGATCGCATACATTGTTTGTTCCCATTGCCAGATTAATTCAGGTTCTTTTTTTGAAAAAGGAAGATGCAAAAATCCATAAAGATCCATTATTGACAGCCTAGCTTCGATTTCAGTTCCACGGATCCGGTTATAAAGATCCATCTCTTCAGATAATGAAGCTTTCTTTGTTCCATTCGGACTTTCGAATTGCTCCCATAGCTCAAAAAAAGTTTCAAGATCATGGTAATATTTCTGAAATCTTTCAAAAATAGCATTTGTCGGAGCGACCGAAAAGGTTTGAACCGGCATATCTTCGGAATCAAGCAGTCTTTTCATCGTCCGAATATCCGAGACAAAAGCAACTTTTCCAACATTATATATACCCTTTCGTCCAGCCCTACCGGCAATTTGCTTCACTTCCTGTGATGTGAGCAACCTCCTCCTAGTTCCATCGAACTTTTCATTTTCAAGGAAAACAATTCGGCGAATAGGCAGGTTTAAGCCCATTCCGATGGCATCAGTAGAAACAATCACAGATGTTTCCCCTTGTATAAAACGCTGTACTTGTTTTTTCCTTGTCTCAGGAGGCATGCTTCCATAGATCATGCTTACAGAATGCTTAGTATTTTCAAGTCTTGAGGCTGTTTCAAGGACGCGTTTTCTGGAAAAACAAATAAGTGCATCTCCTTTTTTCACTTGATTAATCTTAAATTCTTTCTTTTCGACCTCAAGCGGAATGTCACGATTATATTCATATATTTCAATGTCCGCATCTCCAAGCAGCTGGAGAATCATTTCTTTTGCGCTCCAGCTGCCAATAATATGTACTTCCTTTGCATTGGCTTTCGTAATGGCTTTATACCAGGAGAAACCCCGATCTTTGTCATTTAGCATTTGCGCTTCATCAATGACAATACAATCATAGAATTCTTTTTCATGGAACATTTCAACGGTACAGGAAATATGTTTTGCTCCGGAGACGAGCTTTTCCTCCTCTCCCGTTTTTAAAGAGCAAGGGGTCCCTTCTCCATTCAGCTTATCGTATACCTCGAGTGCTAATAGCCGAAGGGGCGCCAAATACATGCCGCTATCAGCAGCTTTCATATTTTCTAATGCATGGTGCGTCTTCCCTGTATTTGTTTCCCCGATATGCAAGGTGTAGCGAATATTTCGTTCCACAGCAGGGTGATATTCTTGACCAAATATTTCATCAAGTATCCGTTCCTCTTCTTCCTTTTTACGCTCCATTTCTTCTTGCTCTTCTTTCCATTTCCGTTCCCTATCTTCTAATGCCTCTTCATATAACTTCTGATGTTCATTTAAATCAAAGGGAATCGTTAAAAGCTTAAGCAAGTCAGATATATATTCATCCTGAACGATCTCGATCAACTCATTTGCTAACGGTTCATACGCATATTCGAGTACGTTTTCAATCATCGATGTTAAAGTTGTTTCGGAGAAGGTATTTTTATACTCCTTTGCAATCGAATCAGGCAGCTGTTCTACCACCATTTTTGGGAGAATATCTGCTAAATATTCCGCATACAGTCTTTCATATCGATCATAATACGTTTCGTATTCAAAATAAGTTCGTCCATGGTACCGTGTTTTATGTATATCACCGGTAAGCTCGTGAAGGAAGTTTGATATTGTTGAAAAAGAAGTTTCATCAAACCCGCCAATTTCTACTAATTTTTCTTCCAGAGCAAAAGTATCAACAGGAGCGAATCTTCGTCTATTTTTCAAATCAGATGCAAACTGTTTTGCCGTAAAATGCCTGATATATAAATATAATGGCTCTTCATTCGCATCAATTATGTTATCTATTGATTGTTCTATGTGATCCTGCAGTCTTACCATTTCAATACGCAGCCTGTCTTCCTCCTCCTTTTGGAGAAAATCAGCATGTGCCTTTTTATATTGATTAGACCACAGTTCTGTTCGGTTATGAAACTTTTCATTTACCCATTGGTATGTATCAAAAGGTTTATATGTCCGCATTTCTGTTCGAAAAAGGTGATTAATAATCTTTCGGCTTACATTGTCTGTTTCAAACCCTTTTTCCAGTAAGAACGCTATTTTTTCTTGCTTCGGTACATTATTCGTTGCCTTATTTAGCCAGATATTTGTCCAAATTTGTTCAAGATACTGTTCCCTGTCAATAAGATAGTCCTCGAATGTAGGCATAATATTTTTGTTACCAAAATAATTATTCATGTCCTCTATTATTTTATTTTTTGTCTGTTCAATTGCATCAAGGTAAGTCATCTCCAGCTGCGTCATACTCTGAATCTCCTTCGATCGCTAGTTATTACCCCTTATTGTATCACTAGCCGAATAGAAACATGAACGTTATAGATTTTTATGAAAAAATAAAATAATTTGTTGACAAAAGCCTTGTTTCTTTCATATAATTTATCTAGAATTAAATTATCTTGAATTCAAGTTAAATCAATTCAAACAATATGGAGGCAAAATAAAATGACAAACACAAAATGGGCAATTGATCCGGTACACAGCAGTGTGGATTTTTCAATCAAGCATATGATGATCGCAAATGTGAAAGGAACTTTTAATAAATTTGATGCGGTGATCGAAGCAAATCCAGCAGATTTAACATCAGCAAATATTGAATTTACAGTTGATTTAGCAAGCATTGATACACGAAATGAAGATCGTGACAACCATCTTCGTTCTGGTGATTTCTTTGATGTGGAAAACCATCCATCCATGACTTTCAAGGCAACAAAAATTGTAAACAATGGCGATAATGAGTATGATTTAACTGGAAATTTGACACTGCATGGTGTGACGAAATCTGAAACGTTTACTGTTACTTATGAAGGATCTGGAAAAGATCCATGGGGAAATGAAAAAGCAGGCTTTACGGTTGAAGGTTCCGTTAAGCGCAGTGACTATGGTTTAACATGGAACTCTGCACTTGAAACTGGCGGCGTTTTAGTTGGAGATAAAGTGAAAATCAGTTTAGATGTTCAGGCAGCAAAAGCTTTATAAATAAAAGCAAAAAAGCGGCTCACCCTGTATGAGCCGTTTTTTTGCTTATCAGAGGTTTAGTGCATTAAAAAGTAAAAAAATGTGAAAATCGGTCACTAATAATTGTTTTGGTTACTCTTTTTTCCAATATAAGTAATTAACAGTCGCTAAAAGCAGATTTAGTGACCGTTTTTCCCATAATTAGTAAGTTTAAGTCTCCAAACAGTTGCTTAGTACTAAAATCCCCATTATTCTTTTACTGTGATTCATAAAATTATTGCTCTGCTAAAACTAAAGCTATTTTATCCTCAATCAATTTCCCTTTTGCATCGTTCAATAAATTGTTTAGGATGATTGAAAATATGAGCCTTTCCCCGCTTTTAGTATCCACATAACCTGATAGTGAACTAACCGAAGCAATTGATCCCGTTTTTGCTCTTACCTGCCATTGAGCAGGAGAGTTTAACATTCTGTTTCTAAGTGTTCCCCCGATCATCCTTTCAGGTGCTCCGCTAACCGGAAGTGAATGAAGAAAGTGATTAAACCATCGTTCCTTTTGAACAGCAAAAAGAAGGCTTGTTATTTCATTAGGTGGAACTAAGTTTATGTGGGAGATGCCTGATCCATCTCTTAATTCAATTGTATTGGTCCTGACACCCAATTCAGATAACTCAGATGCTAATACTTCCAGCCCTTTTTCCCAGCTTCCCTCTCCTTTAACCACTCTTCCCATTTCCTTAACCAATACTTCTCCATGGACATTATTGCTTAATTTCATAAAAGGAATCAGCAATTCAGATAAAGGCTTTGATTGATAACTTTTCAAAATTGAGGCGTTCATAGGTGTGGCAGCAAATCTCTGGCTGCCATCTACCTGAATCCCATTCTCTTCTAATGTTTGCTTAAATAGTTCAAGTGCAAAGTGTGTAGGCTCCCAGACAGCAATCCATTCTTTCTTGCTCTTTGCTTTCTCCGGAATCGTCCCTTCAACAATAATTGTATTTGTTCCATGTATACGCTCGATAGTAATAGTCTTCTCTTCATCTGATCCCACTGTTTTAGCATGGTTAATTATTTCAACATACTCAGTAGTGGGCTGAAGATCAATGGATGGCTCCTTTCCAATTTCAGTACCAGGCTTTACTTCAACAATTACTGTACCTGCATCAAAATCCTCGTCTGGTGAGACAGTTAGTGCTGATATTTGCGCTCCATAATAATAAGTTTCGTCACTCCAATTCATATCTCTTGAATAGCGAACATCATCATACCAAGTGTCATCTCCAATGAGATCGCCTTTAATTTCAATAATCCCTAGGGATTTAATATCCTTTGCCATTTGGTCAAAATTCGCCTTTAATAAAGTAGGGTCTCCTTTACCCCTTACATATAAATTCCCACTAAGTATATTCTTTTTCACCTCTCCATCTGTTAGTATTTCAGTTTGAAAAGTGTAATCTGCACCTAATATAGATAGAGCTGCAGCAGCTGTAAATAGTTTAAGATTTGACGCTGGCTTTAAACGGGTCTCGCCCATTTGTGAATATAGAATTTCACCAGTTGCCGCATTTCGGACGCTGATGCCAGTCAAGGCACCTTTTAAATCAGGTTCACTATGAATAAGATTATTTAGTTTTTGTTCCAGTCCAATGCTATCCTCAATTGCTTGTACAGGAAGTTGTTTCGAATGGATAAGTGAACAAATAGCTAGGATGAACATGATACTAATAGAAAGAATAAGAGTTTTTCTCAACTGAACCAGCCCTTTAAATGAAATCAGTAGCTATTTAGTATAGCCATTTGGATGGAAAAATAACATTTTCATCTTAACGGTTATAAAGTTAATTGGTATGATAGATTGTAATTGTAGTTGAGGGGTGAAAAAATGAGTGTCCATAAAGCGATAACCGCACATGTAAACAAGCAACATAAGATGATTACAACCTTCTTGGAGTTAGATCAAAAACGTGAGACTTATATTGAAGAAGCCATTTCAAATTGTAAACGAGACCTTGCATTTTCAACGGATAAAATAAATGCAGTAACCTCTATGATGAATGAGATTTCCAAGCAAGGCATTGTTCCAGCTAGAAAATACGTAACGTCTGAAATGGTTGAGGAATATGTAAATAGTATATTATAAGCTTTTAATAATAATAACCTGAAATGTACTTAACATTAAGTACATTTCAGGTTATTAAATGAGTTTTATTCGTCTTGTTCAGGAGAAAATTGAAACTTGGAGAGATTAATTCTTCCGTTATTGAAAAATTCCACTCCTTCGCTTTCGAGAGAAAGTCTTTGAATGGAATATTGTTCGTCGTCCTTTAATCCGATTTCTCCTTTTATATTGACAACTCGATGCCAAGGCAATCGATGTTTTTTGCTCATAGAATGAAGAATTCTGACTACCTGTCTTGCCCCTCTATGGCTGCCTGCTAATATGGCAATCTGGCCGTAAGTCATTACCCTTCCTGGAGGAATATTTTTTATTATTGCGACTGCCTTTTCTGTAAAAGTTTCCAAATGTCTGGCTCCTCTTCCCAGTTCGTTTAGTTTTCCACATTTTTTAATTCGCCTAATAACGGTGGAATTTTTTCATAAATAGCTACAACTTCATTCATTTTCATTCGTACTAGTCCACTTGATGAAGGGGCCACAAAATCAACGATACCTGGAATCACTGATTCCTTCTGTTTTCCCCAAGGCAGTGATTTTTTACCACTAAATTCCTGATATACTCCTTTTCCTACATAACAAACCATTTTCGGTTTAAGAGGCCTGATTTTCTTTTTCAGCTCTTCTCTACCCTTCTGATATTCTTCCTTCGTAATTTCATCTGCCGACTTTGTAGGTCTAGAAACAATATTCGTTAATCCATAACCAATATCTAATAATTTATAGTCTTCTTCTGCATCTAATTTTTTCTGTGTAAGACCTGATTCATGGAGAATTTTCCAAAAGCGATTATTTGGATTGGCAAAATGATGACCAGTTTCTGCAGATCGAATACTCGGATTAAAGCCAACAAATATAAGATCAAGGTTTTCTTTTAAATGATCCTTAATGGGGTTCAAAAAAGACACCCTTTCTTTTCCTATTCTTATTATGGAGAATACAAAAAAAGTATGACTATGTCTAGTCATTTAAAGAAAAAGAGCCTATAAAAATAGGCTCCAAGGCTTCAAAATTTATATCCCGTGTTGAAAGCAATAGTGGTTGACAAGTTCTTCAATTTGATTATGCTCAGGAAATTCACCAGTAAAATCAAAATGAACCTCTTCAATGAATTTACCATTTTTGGTTACATGTATAGCTCCACTCTTTCCTACAACACTGAACTCTGGCTCAAAACGATACCCATTTCTTTCGATTGCTCCCATAAGTACGACTCCTTTTTTTATTAGTATGGGATCTATTCGTTGAAAAAACACGGGAAAAGAAAAAGAGCCAAAAAAATTGGCTCCATCCTTCACCTATTATGCTTCTGTAACTTCGACCTTCTCCATTACGACTCCGTTAGTCATAGCTTTTACAGTTTCCATTCCAGAAGTAACTTTTCCAAACACTGTATGAACGCCATTTAAATGTGGCTGAGGCTCATGCACGATAAAGAATTGGCTTCCGCCAGTATTTCTTCCAGCATGTGCCATTGATAACGAACCTACTTCATGCTTATGTGGATTGCCTTCTGTTTCACAATTAATTGTATAGCCTGGTCCGCCAGTTCCTGTGCCATTTGGGCAGCCTCCTTGGCTAACAAAACCAGGAATTACACGGTGAAAAGTAAGTCCATTATAGAAACCTTCATTAGCTAACTTCTCAAAGTTGGCTACAGTTCCTGGAGCTACGTCCGGGTATAGTTCAAATTCAATTTTTTCTCCGCCTTGCATAAGTATGTATCCTTTTTTTGCCATGAGTAATCATCTCCTACTATTAAGTTCAGCCTTAATAATAACATTATTTACCCTTCAATTAAAAGTAATAGCATCAGAAATTGAATTAACTAAATAGCTCCATAAAAAAAAGTAAGATAAATACGATTAAACAGTAAAATGATACATGCAAGAATAAGGTTGTTAATCCAAATTTCAGATGATCTAAATTCTTTGTTTCTCTATTTGTTCTTGTTCGCATTATATCACCATCCTTATTTGAATAGTATATAATTCTAACTATTTTGACAATGACGTTTTGTAAATATTCAATCTAATGGTAAAATTTAGAATTTCTTATTGGCATTCTGCTGTTTTTTCATAACATCGTAGGATTTCTCAATAATATCAGTCAGCACATCACCTTTATAAATTCTGCCAAGCTTTGTATTTTGCTGATAATATTCGACAATTTCATCTAGCTTTTTAGACGTTTCATTTGCAATACGGACATTTAATTGAATACGTTTATCTTCACTCATAACAATGCAAAACCCTCCTGTAAATGCGATCTATCATACTGCTATCATTTGCTAGCAGTATGATAGTTGAGAAATAGCGATTGCTTTCAAATCGCTAGCTTAATAATCCATATTATAACACTCTGTGAATATAAAAGAAGAATAGTGTCCTTTTTTGAGGACTGCTATTCTCCTTTTATTTTAATTATTAAAAGTATTTTTCCATTTATCTTTAAGGAAATCGCCAAATTGGTCAAGCTCTTCCACTACATTCATCAGCTTTTCCTTCCATTTGGGTAGTTCTTCCTTTATTTTTTCAGCAGAATCCTTAATGGTTTGTTTGACTTCCTTTTGTTCTTTCTGTTGAGCTAGTTTCTCATTTACAGATTTTGTCGAGAAGTCATCTTTTTCAATATACGGAAGCGATTGCTCAAGGATTTCTCTAAATAAAGGGACAACCGTTTTCGTCGTGCTGCTCGATAAATAATGTTCACGATCTGTTTGATCATAACCTAACCATACTGCTCCGACAATATTAGGTGTGTAACCAACAAACCATTGATCTTTTGTACCATTTATATCATTGTAAGGCAGCTGTGTTGTTCCAGTTTTTCCTGCAATTTGAACGCCATCTATTTTCGTTGCTTCTCCTGTTCCAGATTCTACAACATTAAGAAGCATGGAATTCATTTGCTTGGCTACAGTTTTTGAGGTGACTTTAACTGTTTTTTTCTTCCTTTCAGCAATAATATTGCCAGTCGGTCCAACAATTTTAGTTATAAGGTGAGCATCATGTCGCTTCCCTTCATTTGGGAAGGTAGAATACGCTTCTGCCAGTTTCATTGGTGAAATTCCTTTATGCATTCCTCCTAAAGCAATCCCTAAATATTCATCCTCTTCCTCAAGCGGAATGCCAAAACGTTTTAAAGCATCAAGCCCTTTATCTAGCCCAATTTGATCAAGCAGCCAGACAGCAGGGATGTTTAAAGATTCTTCAACAGCTTTATACATTGGAACGTCTCCACCGTACTGTTTCGAAGAATTTTCTGGTTTATAGTCCCCGAAGTTCATTGGCTCATCCCTTAAGATAGAGGTTGCTTGGTAGCCTTCCTCTAATGCAGGTGTATATACGGATAAAGGCTTCATGGTTGAGCCTGGCTGAGCTTTAATGTGGGTAGCCCGGTTAAAACCGCGGAATACATAATCACCTCTGCCGCCTACAAGACCTCTTACCCCGCCTGATTGTGGATCTAATAATACGGCACCGCTTTGCACGAGGACACCACCTTTTCCTCTCGGGAATAGTGAATCCCTTTCATATATCTTTTCAAGATTGGATTGAAGATCTTGATCCATTTCTGTATAGATTCTGTATCCTCTTGTAAAAATTTCTTCTTGTGTTAGTCCGTATTGATTAATAGCTTCGTCAAGGACGGCATCAACATAATAAGGATATTTTCTTTCAATGAAGCTGCCATGTCCTTCCTCTAATTCAATTTTTTCAGAAATTGCCTCCTCATATTCACTGTCATTAATCATTTTGTGTTCCTTCATTTTTCCTAAAACGACATCTCTACGCTCGATCGCACGATCATAATGCTTAAAAGGGTCCCTTCCAGAGGGTGATTGCAATAACCCTGCAAGTAATGCAGATTCACTTACTGTTAAGTCTTTAGCACTTTTATTGAAATATTTATTCGAAGCCTGATCTATGCCCCAAGCTCCGCTCCCAAAATAAACTTGATTCATATACATCTGCAATATTTCATCTTTTTTATAGTTCTTTTCTATTTCGACAGCTAGAAACAGCTCCTCAATTTTACGTTTATACGTCTTTTCAGATGAAAGTAAAGCGTTTTTTGTTAACTGCTGAGTAATTGTACTTCCGCCTCCAGTTATTCTTCCGGCAAACAGATTTTTGAAGAATGCTCGTGCAATCCCCTTCAAATCAAAACCATTATGCTCATAAAAACGTTCATCCTCAATAGCTACAATTGCGTTTTTAACATAAACAGGTAATTCCTCAATCGAAACACCCTCTGACCGATTAGTAGCTAAATGGCTAGCAACTTCTTCATTTTTATCATAGATGACAGTAGATTGCTTTAATCCTTCCTTTAACGTTTCCACATTTGCAGTAGCGGCTATGAAGGCAAAAAAGAGTATGGTTAATAATACAAGTGTAAGTAAAATGAGCAGCAATATTTTTGTTAGATGCTTATTACGCCAAAACCTTCTAATTGCTTCCCAAATTGGCTGAATTCTTTTCATCGTATCTCCCTACTATATCCATTTCAAAGTTATATCTTTATAATAAACGAAAATGAGCCTAAAAGGTTTCATAAAGTGTCATTTTTGCTCTATAATAAAATGTCATTACGTGTTGATTGCTATTATTTATTATATATGTTATATTAGATATGCGATGAGCTAATTGCGTAAGCCGATGGACAGTCCTTCAAAGGAAATGCACGAATGTGGCGTGCAGTCATCGCCGCAATACGTAAAAAGACGCCTTATTGGCGTCTTTTTTTATACTCTTTTGTCTTTATGATAAAACAGAAAGAAGGAATGACAATGAAACGTAATAATAAATTCGAAGCGGATGAAGTTGTTATTTTAATTTCAACAGGAGAAAAAGTCACGATAAATAAATCTAGTTATATTGCAAATATGAAAAGATATTCTTATACCATTAAAGAAAATCCGAGTATGTTTTATTTTGAAGATGAATTGCAGACAATTGATTAATAACACAAGATTCACTGCGTAATTAGAAAGTTTTGATCCATAAAAAACCAATTTTGTGGAAATGCAAGGCTTAACTGCCAGTAGGTTGTACCTAAAAGACCGTATTGATCGATAAGCTTATATTTTTCTTGAAAGCTTCGAATATCATCAAACCAGACCATGTGTTCTTCCGCTCCATGCCAATAAGTAAACGATGGTGTAGCAGCCTGAGGATTGTAATTGATGACCGAACCAGTTGCAATAGATAAATTTTGTGCGCCAAGGAGAGAATGGGCACTCGTTTTGTTATCGGAAAGCCTCCAATCATAGCCATACAAAGGCAAGGCAATTTGCAGCTTTTGCGGATTAATTAAACTGGTTGCATAACGGATTACCTGTTCCATCCACCATAATGGTGAAACAGGATTTGGCGGTCCTGTTGGGTAACCATAGTCAATTGTCATGACAGCAACAATATCCGCTGCTCTCCCAATGGCTTCATAATCGTATGCTCCGATGATTCGATTCGTTGGAATGTCTTCTGTTTTTGCATGGACATTTACATGTAGAATGAGAGAGCCTAATGCTCCTTTCAATTCGGAAAGAAACAGATTAAAATCCAGTCTTCTTGGCGGAGGAATAAATTCAAAATCAATGCTTACTCCTCCATACCCTTTCTGTAAAATAAAACTCATTAAACTATTTATTAAATTTTGCCGATAACGCGGGTTTTCAAGTACTCTACCAATGAGATCCGGACTAAATTCGTCATTTACGAAATTTCTAATCATTAGAAGTGGAACGACATTCAGTCTTCTGCTTTCAGTAATAAGGTCTGTATCATCCAAAAGGATATACGCATATCCTTCATATGTTAATGAGTAGGAAACAATTGATAAATAGGTGAGATTACTAGCTATTTGATTTAGGACTGGCAGGAATGACTTTGGAGAATACGGAACGATAAAACCGAGAGTTTCCATTACTAATTTTAGTGGAGAAGGTATATTTACTTTTTGTCCAATTCTTAGCTGATATGGATTAATCCCTGGATTTGCCATTAGAATAAGATTAATCGATGTTTGAAACTTTTTCGCTAAATTGCTAATGGTATCTCCTAGTGAAACGATCTGTGACCTTATAGGTAAGCCATTATTAGGAATATAAAGTGCTAATCCAGGAATGATCGTTTCATTTTGGTTAAGCTGATTTGCCTCTATAATTGATGAGAGGGGTACCTGATAGCTCTGTGCGATTGACCATATAGATTCACCACTTTTCACGACATGAACTGTCATGATTTCACACCTCTTTTTCCACTCTTTTTTTAAGTTTATGGTATATCCTCCAGTTATTAGTACAATTAAGGATAAAAAAACCCCTTTCAAAAATTATTTGAAAGGAGCTTATTACTGAGAGTAGAAATGTATAACTACACCTGTAGACCATAATTTCGGCAAAGAGATGCAAGACCGCCGGAAAATCCGCTGCCAATGGCATTAAACTTCCAATCGCTTCCATGACGGTATAATTCACAGACAACAACTGCTGTTTC
This sequence comes from Cytobacillus solani, assembly GCF_001420595.1. Classification (GTDB taxonomy): domain Bacteria; phylum Bacillota; class Bacilli; order Bacillales; family Cytobacillaceae; genus Cytobacillus; species Cytobacillus solani. Next base: position 2,432,186 of record NZ_LJIX01000006.1, read on the forward strand.
GATTGAGAAATCTTCTCCTAAATCAAAACGCAATAATTCCTGATTATTTGCATCATCCACTAAGCGTACAAACGCATTTGATACTTGACCAAAGTTTTGCATACGCTGATCTGCATCATGAATCGTAACAGTAATCCCAATACGATGAACATTTGCAGGGATTTTTGTAAAATCAACTACAAGCTGCTCGTCATCGCCGTCCCCTTCACCTGTACGATTATCACCTGTATGAATAACAGCTCCGCTTGGATGCTGCAGATTATTATAAAAGATAAAATCAAGATCGTTTTGACATTTATTATTTGCATCAACTAAAAAAGCGGAAGCGTCTAAATCAAAATCATGTCCGCCTTGGTATTTGTTTGTATCCCAGCCAAGTCCGATGATTGCTTTCGTTAATCCAGGATTTGTTTTTGTTAGGTCAATTCGTTGTCCCTTCGATAATTGAATTCCCATCATAAACCCTCCCTAAAATCTAGTTTAAAGAATGAGCCAGATAGAGTAATGTCTACCTGGCTTATCTATTTGTATAGCAATTAGCAATTGGGAAATTATCCTACCTGCAAACCGAAGTCTGTTGCAATACGAGCTAAGCCGCCTTGGTAGCCTGATCCAACTGCAGAGAATTTCCATTCACCTGAGTGACGGTATAATTCGCCTACAATAACTGCTGTTTCAATAGAGAAATCTTCTCCTAGATCGTAGCGAATAACTTCTTCGTTCGTATCTTCATTAACAATACGAACAAATGCATTCGATACTTGACCAAAGTTTTGCCCACGGCTTTCTGCATCGTGAATGGTAATAACGAACGAAATTTTTTCAATACTCGTTGGAACAGCACTTAAGTTAACTTTCACTTGCTCATCATCGCCGTCCCCTTCACCTGTACGGTTATCGCCAGTATGTACAACAGAACCATTTCCGCCTTCTAGCTGGTTATAGAAAATAAAATCCTTATCAGAAGCGCATTTGCCTGCAGAATCAAGAAGGAATATGCTTGCATCTAAATCAAAATCTTGGCCCCCATCATATTTATTTGTATCCCAGCCAAGCCCAACAATTACTTTTGACAGCCCAGGATTTGTTTTTGTTAAATCAACTTTTTGTCCCTTAGATAGTGAAATAGCCATAAACGCTTTCATCCTCCCAAATAATTAATTTACAAAATAACAGAAGTGAAAAGATATCTTTTCATCTACTAGTGTAACCGTTTTAATCTATTTACGTAAAACATTTACACCTATGTTCCCTTCTTATAAACCTATTCTACTAAAGTTAAACTTTACTGGCTACAATAATATATCAAAAATTTACCATTGTCGTTAAATTTATGGGATTTTCTCTATACACGTCTAGTGAGCAGCCCAATCTTGCAACCATTTCTTGTCTATAAACATAACATAAAAAAAGTACTGCTTTATGTGGTATGAGAAGGAAGGAGTGAACGATAGGAATGTTTTCTAACCGTGACATAGAACCAAGGCTATTTCAGAGGAAAGAGATAAATGAAACATCCAATCAAGAAACCTTTCGCTATAATTATTTGCAGAGTGTCCTTGAGCAACAACAGAAAGTGAACCATCGTTTTTCAGAAGCTTTTGGAAAATTGGATAGTCGGATTGACCATTCATTTAAAGATGTTCATCATCAAATGGTGGTTTCTACAGCGAATCAAAATGAATATTTCAACACACTTATTAACAAATTAGAAAATAAGGATGGGCTCATAAACCATTTATTATCGACAATTGAACAGCAGGAGAACGAAAATAGTCTGCTTCTCGAACGTCTTGACCTTCTTGAAAATAGAAATGGGCTCATTGTTAAGTTAATCGAACGAGAAAATCTAATCAATCAGGCAATCTTGGACCAAGTTTCGATACAGCATCATTCAACAGAAATGCTTACAGGCAAAATCGCTAATTTTGAATCGATATCAACAAAGATGTCGGAACAGCTGGTGAAACAAGAAGAACGGTATGACGAGATGATAAAGCAACTTGAGGTGCAGGAAGTCTACCATACAACAGTCATGGAACGATTAGACGTACAAGAGGCATTAACGCAGAAAATCATTCGGCAGCTTGATAACCTCCGTACGGTTGTTTATGAACGTGCTTCCTTTATAAGTCAAAGTTTTGAAGAGAATTTCAAGAAAATGGTGAAACCTGTTCAAAGTTTTTTTGTTCATCAAAATGATAAAGAGGATAGACATTCAAAATGATCAAAGTAAAAAGGAAGGGTTTCTCCTTCCTTTTTGTCTTTTATTAGGCTGTTTTGGCAGGTAATTTAATTGTGAAAGTTGTACCTTTATTGAGTTCACTTTCAACATCAACCTTACCGTTATGACTTTCAATAATATGAAAGCTTACCATTAAACCAAGTCCATTTCCCTTCTTTTTCGTTGTGAAAAATGGTTCACCTATTTTTTCTAGTTTATCTTTTGGAATTCCCATCCCTGTGTCCTGAATGGATACATGTACGGTTTGACCAACAACCCTTACGCGTATTCTTATTTCTCCTCCATTAGGTATGGCGTCGATCCCATTTTTTATGAAATTTATGAGAACCTGCTTCAAACGGTTTTCATCACAATCAACAGTTACATTCTCTTGGTTAAATTCAAAGTAAATATGAATATTTTTCTTCCTTGCTTCAAATTCAAATAATGAAAGTACTGTTTTAATAATAGGAATGATGTTTTTTTCCTCTAATACGACTGCCTTTGGTTTTGCAAGCATCATAAAATCTTCGACAATATTGTTTACACGATCAATTTCATCAAGGATGATGTCTAAATATTCTTGCCGTTCTTTATTTGTTTCATCTAATTGAAGGAACTCGGTGTACCCTCTCATTGAAGTTAATGGATTGCGGATTTCATGTGCAACACCAGCTGCCAGCTGTCCAACTGTTGCCAGCTTGTCCTGTCGATGCATAATTTCCTCGTTTTTCTTCCTCTCGGTAATATCATTCCGAATAGCTAAGTACTGATATGGTTTCCCGTTTTCTTTTAAAAAAGGTACAATCGTTGTATCAACCCAATAAAGCGTCCCATCCTTCGCTTTATTTTGAATTTCCCCCTTCCAAACTTTTCCTTGTCCGATTGTCCTCCAGAGCTCTTGGAAAAACTCTTTTGAATGATACATGGAATTTAACAAAGAATGTGTTTGTCCGATAATTTCTTCTCTGCTGTACTTCGAAATTTCACAAAAACGGTCATTCACATTCGTAATGATTCCTTTTTCATCTGTAAAGGCAACGATGGAAGATTGATCTAGGGCAAATTTTATATCACTTACTTCTTTTAATGTTTCTTTTAGATGCTTCTCGGTTGTTTTCAAAGCAGTAATATCTGATCGAATCGAAACGAATTGATATGGTACTCCCTCCTGATTGAGAAATGGCACGATCGTTGTCTCTACCCAATACAGTTTCCCTTCCTTTGAGCGATTACATATTTCACCTCTCCAAATTTCCCCAGATGATACGGTATCCCATAGATCTTTGAAAAACTGGGTAGAATGAACGCCTGAATTTAAGAGATTATGAGTCTTACCCAGCACTTCATGCATTTCATATTTTGAGATTTCAACAAATTTATCATTCACATATGTTATTTTTCCATCTGGATCTGTGATGGTCACGATTGAAGATTCATCGAGTGCTGACTTAATATCGCTTAGATTCGTGTTGCTTACAGCAAGCATTTTTCCTGTAATCGTTCTTGAACCAATTAATCCACTTAGGATTAGTATCGAAACAAAAAAGACGAGATAAATCAGATAGGTTTCAGGATTAGACGTTTGTTGTGCAGTACCTGATGTTTTCATTGAAGAGGATGCGCGCAGCAACAGTAAATATCCTTCAATAATAGCGCCTGTAATGACTAGTGAACTAATGGGCATAATCCATATTTCATTAATACGTGAAAGACCTTTAGAATAAAATAGCATCCAATAAGAAAATACAAATGAGCAAAAGATGAGAAGTGTTGAGACTGAAAATAGGACAGGATTATAATGGATATTCATTTTCATGGCATACATACCGGTAATATGTATCGACAAGACCGCTATGGTCATAAAAAAACTGCCTAATAACAAATGGCGAAATTTAAGTTTCATATCAATGACACAATAAAATGACATTCCTGTAAATGCAATGCCAAAAACAAGTGATAATACAGTTAACGGAATATGATAGGTCGCGGACCCATTCATATTAATGGCAACCATCCCAATAAAGTTCATAATCCAAATTCCTACTCCAAGCGAAAAGGTACCCCCTAAAAATAGAAATCCTTTATTACTTTCAGTAGAACGTGTAAGTGAGAATAAATCTAAACCTGTATAGGATGCGATAAATGTAAGAACCATCGCAACAAAAATAAGCATTGGATTAAACAATTGTAAAATGTCTAGCATAAATGTTCTAAAAGCCCCCTTTAATTAAGGCATAAAAAAATAATCACAAGTATGATTGTAATCCAAATAACCATTGGTTGGAAGTGAAAATCTGAAATATCTTTATATATCTTACCTTAGGGAATTTTTTAAAAAATAATAAAATGTTTAAATATTCTTTTAATTATTGTGCACATTTTAATTCTGTTAGTGTATACTGTACTATAACAATAGGAAAATAATAAGTCTGTATTATAAAAAGGAGGAGTTACTATGATTAATGTGGCAAATGAAAAATCAAAAGGAAAGCAAGGTAAAGTATGCCCAGAATGTGGTCAAAGGGTTCATGAACATGTAGAAACCTATCTGTTGGAATGTGATCGATGCTTATCAAAAAAAGCGGAATAACAGCTAGTAAATAGATAGTACAGATATAGATAGATCAGTCCCTCTTTATATAGAGGGATTTTCTTTTTCAAACATGCATAAGGGGTCGAATTAATTGTCATGTTATTGATAAGGAAGAAAGGAGAACTAAAATTGAAGAAGCAAAAAAATACAAACGAAGGAATTAATGATTATAGGATTATGAGCAAGGATGAGAAGCATCCGAATGAAAACAATTATAGAGGGGGGGCATTAAACGAACACCACTCAATAGAAACTGCCAATATTCTTATTGGTGAAAATGAAATAGGCCAGCAAAATGAAAACTTGTAAAGAATAAATACGCCAGTGACTTGATCACCCCCGACAATCATAAGTCGAGACTCTTGCGTTTATACTCGTGCTGCCTAAAATTCCTTGCGAGTTGGACGCAGACCAATTCGGAACAAAATTATCCATTATATCCGATAATATTCATTTTCTTAACAATATAAAAAGACTGTTGTCTATCTCTCTTCAACAGTCTTTTTGAAAAACGTTATTCAATTTGCGGAAGTTCACGCATTTCAGCATTCGTATCATTGCCGCATAATGGGCATTTTAAGTCATCTGAAGCAAAATCTTTTCTCATCCATCCATTACAATCATCATGGCTGCAAGAATAAATTTCCGTATCTAACATGACGACTTCTGGTTTATCATCTTGATTTTTTCGGTTAAAGAAAATAGCAAACGCCCCCTTTTATCTAGTACTAGCGCCTTAGCATTACCCTTACAGGAACGATCAGTACTTTGATGGTTCCGAAGGCACTTACGCATTTCTTACTTAGTATGTTCATATTAAGGAAGATTTAACCTTCGAAAAGTTTAGGGTATCTAATTGTAAATGGAGGATATGACAATGAATATGAATAATAAAACAAATAAATACACTGTTGTAGGAACTGATATTGAAGAGGTTAAACGGCTTAATCGTGAATCAGGCTTATCATACAATGAAGTAAAAGAACTTTTGGCAAAGAGATCGGACAATAGAAGTAAATAAGAACAAATGAAGTTGCGAGCAATTTTTGTACTTTCCAGCTTCGTTTTTTTATGGCAGTCCCTCCTTCCACTTTAGAACTTCCTTTTTTTAAAACTGTTATATATTTCCTAATACAGTTAGATTTAAAATAAATAAAGCCCTCCGTAATGGAGGGCTTAGAAATTAAAAGTTCATTTTACTAGTAGCACGTATTTTTGAGCTTCCCTTTTCCTCCTTAATTAACCATAAACTTAAGCAAATCCCAATAAAAGCTAGAATGGCAAAAAATAAGTATACGGTAAAAATAGAAGATTCTTCAAAGATGATCCCTCCGACAAAAGTACAGAACCAGTTTCCTAGGCCATTTCCAATTGCAGAGTAAAGTGTAATCGCTGTTGCTGTAATATGGACGGGTGTGATATCCCGAATATACTGTAAGCCTGCAGGTATAAATAGACCGATTGAGAAGCCCTGTAAGATGGAAGTAGCATAGATGATCCAAAGATCAGGTTCAGCAAAATAAAGCAGCCATCTTGCTAACGACACGATTCCAGCAATAGTCGCAACTTGGAGTAATCCAATCCGATTAATCCAGCTTGCAGCTACCTTCATAAACGGCACTTCAGATAAGACGGCTAGTAAAAAAGCAATCCCGATTCCTGTATATGTTCCCCCGCTCCCATCAATAAACAATCCAAAGTATGTATTGTTAGCTAGGTTTGGACCAAAAACTAAAAATGTGATTCCAAGAAAGACAAGAAATTTCTTATGAAAAAGTATCTCTTTTACTCCCCCGAGGAGATTTTGATTTTTTGAACTTTTTTCAAACGGCATTCTAGAAGCAAGAAAACTCGCTAGTAATAAAGAAAAGAAAAAAGAATAGAAAATAATTTCTGGATCTAGTTCAGATAGCCTTCCCATAATAAAAACAGCAAGACCAAAGCCAAGAGAACCAAACAAGCGGATATTCCCATAATTCACCTTGACCTTACTTGTATATTTTAATGCTAGACTATCAGACACGGGTATAATGGCACTTTGGAAAATGGCAACTAATGTTGCTGTCATAAATATCCAATAATAGCCGTTAAAAGCGATATATCCTAACCCAAATATTCCTGCAACTACTGTGGCAGCTGTTAGTATTTTGATAGGTGCGTTTAATTTATCGGAAACCATTCCCCATATAGGCTGAAAAAATATCATGACAATCGGACTAATCGACATAATTGTCCCGATTTGATATCCATTTAAATGTTCGACATCACTTAAGTAAACACTTAGTAAAGGATATAAACTTCCAGTTCCGAAAAAAGTTAGTAAATAGAATGATTGCATTGTCCATATATTTCTTTTTATATCCTTTTTCATTATTCATCCTCACATATTGTTTAGTTTGAAATTTCTAGTATTTAAAAAGAATGCAAAATATATTGTATCACTTTTGAAGTGGCAAATCTTAACTATCTTTACACTACGACAAAATATTTTTGTATGACTCTTTTGATTTTGGGGAAAATCTAATGATAAATTGTGTACGAGGTGTGTTTTCATGAATTATATTTGGGGATTATTGGGGATTGCGACGATCTTTGCTATCGCTCTTCTTCTCTCTTCCAATCGAAAGGCAATTAATATTCGAACAATCCTTGCAGGGCTTGCAATCCAAGTGGGGTTTGCTGTTATTGTACTAAAATGGGAGTACGGGAAAAAGGCATTAGAGAAGTTTACAAATGTAGTCAATGAAGTTGTTGGCTATGCAAATGAAGGAATTAACTTCCTTTTTGGGGGATTGTTTGCTGAAGGGACTAATATTGGGACTATATTTGCCTTCCAGGTTTTACCGATAGTTGGAATGAAGCTGTACAAGCTGGCGGGTATATCGGACAGAAATTAGTGTTAAACGAATTTGTTGCCTACTCCTCTTTTGCACCTGAAATCAGTCATTTGTCTCCAAAATCTGTGATTGTTATTAGCTTTGCTTTATGCGGTTTTGCTAATATTTCATCAATGGCTATTCTTCTCGGAGGTTTAGGGAATCTTGCTCCAGGACGAAGAAGCGACATTGCCAAACTAGGCATTAAAGCAGTAATTGCAGGTGCACTTGCATCCTTATTAAGTGCCGCTATTGCAGGAATGTTTATTTAGTTAAAAAGCAACTCCAACAGAAATGATAAGAGTGAATAAGCTGCCAGCAATGGCAGTAGCTTACCAAGAAAAAACAGGGCAAAACCAAATTGGTTTTGTCCTGTTGAATAGGCTCAATTTTTAATATTATACCATTTTGCTAGTCTTTCCTTCTCAAACTGTTCCTTTCCTATCACCAAATCTTCTTTATATCTAGAAGTCGGAAGTTGTGCAGTAATTTTTAATGCACCAAATGGACAATGATCGACACAAGCTCCACAGAGACTACAATCACCAGACACAACAAATTTACTCTCTCGAAATATACCAGGTTCTAATATAACTGGATCTGCAAAGCAGACAGAACGGCATTTATCACAGCCAACACATGCATCATGATCAAATTTCACATTGAAAATCCCAGCTTTTCCGATCGATTGATAAAATCCCCCTAAAGGGCAAAAATAACGGCACCACCCACGTTTCGAAATTAGAAGTTCGAATAAAACTATTGCTATGATGATCCATATTCCTATTCCGAAAGTAAATAAGGCATTCCTCATTGTAAATCCTATAGGAGAAAATAATTCAAAGACTGGAACCCCAACCAGAAATGATAAAAGTAATATGGCAAGTGCCAAATGTTTTTTTGTATGCCGATTGTACATCTTATCTGGAACCTTCATGAACCTTCTAAATTTTTCAGTTAACTCTAACAAAGTATTAACAGGACAGATCCAGCTGCAAAATGTTCTGCCTCTAATAATTAAATAAAACACAAAAATAATCAGTGCTCCAGTTAAATAAGCAAAATGGATTTGTTTCGATGCCATCATCACTTGCAATGCGGCGAATGGATCTGACAGCACAATCCCGACAATTGTGGAGGAACTTAAAGAACCAAAGAAAAAATTTTCTCCCTCTACTGCAACAAAAAATAGTGGTGAGCAAAAAAGGGCGATAATGAAAAATTGAATAATTCTTCTTGCTATTGTCCATTTTCGGATTGAAAATACCTTATTTCTCATCCTGCTCATTCCTAACCTAATGTTTGGATGCGTATTCCTTTTTGTTCAGAGATACAGTTTGCTACACACATTCCGCAACCTGTACAATTTTCATCAATTACCTTTGGTATCCCATTCATTGAAACAAGTGCTCCTTTAACTGGGCAGGAACGAACACAAAAATCACACATTACCTCTTGAAAAGCTAGACAACGATTGGTTAAAATTTCTGCCTTTCCAATCGACGGTTCTTCAAGTAAGCCTATCCTGCTTAAAGCATTTGTTGGACATACCTCAACACATTCCATACAAAATGTACATGGGCTCTGATTCGGATTCAAGTAAGGAGTATTTATCAGTTTCGCTCCATCAGATAAAGTAAATAGATTGATAATTCCCTCTGGGCAGCCATCTTTACATTTTCCGCATCTCGTGCAAGATGTTAGAAACTCAAGTTCATTAAGGGCACCAGGAGGTCTGAAAAAATCTCTTTCCTGTTCCATTTGTGTACCGAGAAAATTCCCCAAAAAACCAACAGTTGCCTCTAAATTAATAGATAAGAATTGCCTTCTGTTTATTCTTTCATTCATCTGAAAACACCTGCTTCTTGATAAGCAGGTTCCTCTTCAAAATTACTGTAGGCTAAACAAATCGTAAGAATTCCATCAATAGGCTTGAAGGTTTCAGCAATTTCATAGCTTTTATTAATTGATTCTGCTTCAATCGTAAGAATAATTTTATAATCATCCTCTATATGATGGACTTCAACTCCATTTATTTCAGCTAATAATGCAGCTGCATTATTGGCTCCGCCCGGAATCGTTTCTATATAAATGCCTGATATCACCATAAAATCCCCGGCTTTCCTGTGAAATTTGTAAATTCCCATAATTTATAAGCTTTTTTAAATAGTTTTTTCTATTTTTCTTTGCCAAAGGTGTATCCGTTCATTATGTTATTTATTTGAATAAAACGATATGAGCGTGTACACCAAAGGCACCTCATACTAATCTATAAAATCTATTTTTCTTCCTCATTAAACGCAGTTTTACTATCATTTTGTGTGGCATGGCATTGCTGGCAATTGTCTCTAAAGATTGTTCCTTTTGTGTCTTCATCATAATAATGATTTGCTGGAGGCGTCGGTGCCCCAGTTTCCGGAACTGCATGACAGGTCATACAGCTTTCATGATGAATCTCAGGGTTCCAGCGATCAATGTGATCCGCAGGCTGCATTGGCGGTGCACCGAGGAGCACCATTGTTGCAGAGGCTTCCCTTCCTTCCACTTCCAGCTGAGGGATGGATACCGTTTCCACTTTCTGTGGAGTTTGATCATCTGTTTCTGATGATTGTGGTGTTGATAATTTTGTTGCTCCAATTGCGATCGATATGATTAGCATAAATGCAACAACAAATAGTATTTCTTTGCTTCTCATGATATTCCCCCCAATCTTTATGCCTTAACAATTTTAACTGCACATTTTTTATAATCTGGCTGTTTTGAGATTGGACAATAGCAATCTAGTGTGACAAGATTGATTAATGTTTCCTCGGCAAAAAATGGTACATAGATGAGTCCCTTAGGGGGATTTCCTCTTCCTTTCGTTGTGGCTTTTACTTGTACTTCACCTCGTCTTGATACTACCTTGACCAAGTCTCCGTTTTGAATGCCTAATGCCTTGGCATCCTCAGGATGAACTTCACAGAAAGCTTCTGGTACAGCTCGATGGAGTTCTGGAACACGTCGTGTCATTGAACCGCTGTGCCAGTGTTCTAGTACACGTCCAGTACAAAGCCAGAATGGGTACTCGGCATCAGGTATTTCCGCTGCATCTTCAAATGGACGGAAAATGACACTTGGACGGTGATCATCCGATTTATAAAAATCAATATCTTTATATTTTCCTACTGTTCCAAATTCCTCTACTCCATATTGGTCATAGCCTTCTTCTTGTTTCCCGTGTACATACCGCCAGTTTGTTTCTACCCATTTGCCATTTACCTCACGGACTGGCCAGCAAATTCCGTGCTGTTTGAAATATTCCTCGTATGGAGCCATTTGCTTTGCCTTTAATTTAAGTTTTTTACCGAGTTCCTGAATTTCTTTGTTTGTACTTTCATGGGGATTTGTAAAAGAGCGATATTCAGCCCACAAACGGCTATTGACTTCATGGCCATCTTCTAGCAAATCATTTTTATCATAATCCCATATATTTCCAAAGAGGACATCAAAAGCTGCCTTATTGCCTATCATTTTGCCATCTAGTACACGTTTGGCTACTTGCACAAGTGTCCATATATCCCATTTAGCTTCCCCTGGAGGTTCTGTGCATTTTTCGAACACTGACGTACGTCTTTCTGCATTGCCAAATTGTCCTTCCCGTTCAACCCACATAGCTGCTGGGAAAACGACATCTGCGAGTTCTGTTGATTTAGTAGGATACACTTCCGAAACAACGATAAATCCATCAAGAACTCCCTTGCCGTCAGCATCCTTCCCGCGATAACGATTGAGTTTTGGCATCGTTTGTCCCCAGTTATTGGACATACTCCAAAGGAATTTGACATTTCCTTTCCCTAATTCCCTAAACATCTTAACCGTATGGAACCCTGGTTTCTCAATCGGGTCAAGATAACCCGCAGGCAAGTTCCAAATCATTTCTGTATATCTTCTATGCTCTGGGTTGCTTACGACCATATCCGAAGGGAGCCTGTGGGAGAATACGCCAACCTCTCTAGCTGTACCACAGGCACTAGGCTGCCCAGTTAATGAAAATGGTCCGTTCCCTGGCTTGCTTATTTTTCCAGTTAATAAATGAATATTATAGACAAGATTATTTATCCATGTTCCTCGTGTATGCTGATTCATTCCCATGGTCCAAAGAGACATGATTTTTTTATCAGGATCTCCAAATTCTTTCGCAAGAGTTTCTATATCTGCAGCTGGTACTCCGGAAATTTCTGCCGCTTTTTCAAATGTATAAGTGCTTACACTCTGTTTATATTCTTCAAAGGTGATATTCCAAACCTTATCCGCATCTTTTCCATCCGTTACATCATAATCATCTTTAAAGGAATGGCCAAGATTCTCTGTTCCTGCCTTAAACTGGAGATGTTCATCTATGAATTTTTGATCATATTTTTTATTTTGAATGAGATAGTTTGCAATGGCATTTGCGATTGCTAAATCTGATTGCGGTCTAAATACTAAAACAGAATCGGCAACTTCAGAAGTCCGAGAATGTCTAGTGGTTATGTCATAGAGTTTAACGCCTGGATTTGCAATCTTCCTAGCTGTTAAACGTGAAAACAGAACAGGATGCATTTCAGCCATATTGGCACCCCATGTAACAAAAACATCTGCTTCATCTAAATCTTTATAGGAGCCCATCGGTTCGTCCGACTGGAAAGTAGACATAAACCCAGTAACTGCACTGGCCATACAAAGTCTTGCATTCGGATCAATATTATTATTTAATAAGCCAGCTTTCCAAAGTTTAACAGATACATAGCCATCCATGATTGTCTGCTGACCAGAGCCCCAGAATGCGATCGATTTTGGATCCTTTTCATAGTTTTCCTTTAACTTCTTTGCTACCAGGTCAAGTGCTTCTTCCCAGGAAGCCTCTCTAAAACCCTCCATTGTACCTTTTTTTGATTTGTCTTCCCGTATTAACGGTTTTGTCAGGCGATCTTTTCCAAATAAGATTTTCCCTACATAAAAACCTTTAATACAGTTAAGTCCTCTGCTTGAACGGTTATCTGGGTCACCCTTAGTGGCTACAACTTTCCCATCTTTTATTCCTACTAATACACCGCATCCTGTACCGCAGAATCGGCAAACAGTCGATTTCCATTCATCTGGTTCTGTTGATTCTCCAGCTATTGCCACTTCTGTTCCTGAAGGTTTTGCCTCCTTCTTTTTACAGCCAGCAACAGCCATTGTCATGGAGATTGCAGTTGCTTTAAGCAAGGTTCTTCTAGATAATTCCATAGCTTACTTTCCTCCCTTTTAAATGAAGAGACTTTATCTATCTATTTAAAGTGGCTTAAATTTGTTGAGCAGTATGTATCTAATCTATGTGCTCATGCCACTAAAAACCGCTATTAAAAGATCCCCTTTATTACTCGTGGTTTAACTCTTATCGCAACAGGATTCTCTATGACACATCTTTCTTCACAGATCCCACAGCCCACACATTTCTCAGGATCTATAATAGGTGCAAAGACAGCGTGTGTTGGGTCATCAGGTTTTACATAAATATTTAATTTAATTGCTTCGTCTATTAATGGACATTCACGATAGCATACTTCGCACCTCATACCTTGGTAAGCAATACAATGTTTCGTATCAATAACAGCTAGGCCCATTTCTACATCGTATACATTATTAATTCCTGTTAGAGCATCTGTTGGGCAAACATTAACACAAGGGTAGTCATCACAAAGGCGGCATGGATTATCTCTTGCATCGATATAAGGAGTTCCAATCCCAAAGCCTAGGTTTTCCTTTCCCATTTTGATAGAGTCATAGGGACAGGCTTGATTACACTTCCCGCATCTAATGCAAAGGGCAAGAAATTCATCTTCATCAACTGCTCCCGGGGGCCGCAGAACAGTTTTATTTCCTGCTTTCATCATCCCGAGAAGTTCATATGCAGCTAGCCCGCCAATCAAAATTTTGAATAATCCTGTACCCTTCATTCCCTTGCCCCCCTTTGAATACAGGTCTTTTAAGTTATTACTGGAAATACTTATCTTTATCGTATTCTTAACCTAATCGTAGTTCTGTGACATATTCCTCAAATCACAGAATGTTCAAAAAGAGGAAAAATAGCATCAACACTGGCTTTTCGTGTCGGACAGGTAAATTGTTCACCATTAGTTCAAACTACTGCCATTTTTCTGACATATTTACAATGATGGAAAAAGATATTCATAGAAAAGACGTGTCGATTGTTGTCAGAATATTTGTTTAATTATTCATTGATTATCAATTTTTCATAGTGTTAACATAGTATTGTAAGCGTTCACAAAGGCATTCTTCTTAAACTAGCAGCATGAAATACATAGATTACTATTTTAAAGGAGGAGTATGATGAGTCAATTAACAGTTAGTCTAAAGGAAAAGGTAGAAAAATTTCTAACCGGAAAAAAACATCTATATATTAATGGAGAGTTTGTTGAAAGCAAGTCTCAAAAAACATTTGAAACATATAATCCAGCTACTGGCGAGGTGCTAGCTAATGTATTCGAGGCAGGGCCTGAGGACATCGATCTTGCTGTAAAAGCTGCTAGAAAGGCGTTTGATGAAGGTCCTTGGTCAAAGATGAGTGCAGCGAAAAGAAGCAGACTTATGTATAAACTTGCAGATTTAATGGAAGAAAACAGTGCAGAATTAGCACAATTGGAAACATTAGATAATGGGAAACCTATTCGTGAAACAACTAATGCGGATATTCCGCTAGCTGTTGAGCATATGCGATATTATGCCGGATGGTCGACAAAAATTGTAGGACAAACGATTCCTGTAAGCGGTCCATTTTTCAACTATACACGCCATGAAGCAGTAGGTGTAGTAGGGCAAATTATTCCATGGAACTTCCCTCTCCTAATGGCGATGTGGAAAATAGGAGCAGCTCTCGCGACTGGCTGTACAGTCGTATTGAAGCCTGCGGAGCAAACACCGCTTTCTGCTTTATACTTAGCAGAATTAATTGAAGAAGCCGGTTTCCCTGCTGGTGTAGTGAATATTGTACCAGGATTTGGTGAAACAGCTGGTCAGCCATTAGTCGATCATCCACTAGTGGACAAAATTGCATTTACCGGTTCAACTGAAGTTGGAAAATTGATAATGGAGAAAGCTTCTAAGACTTTAAAAAGAGTAACGCTTGAATTAGGAGGAAAATCGCCTAATATCATTCTACCGGATGCAGATTTAACAAAGGCGATTCCAGGTGCATTAAATGGGGTTATGTTTAATCAAGGGCAAGTATGCTGTGCTGGATCTCGAGTCTTTATCCAAAAGAAGCAATTTGATAATGTTGTCGCCGATATGGTTAGTCATGCTAAGAAAATCAAACAAGGTGCAGGTATTCATGCAGATACTGAAATTGGCCCGCTCGTCTCAACTGAACAGCAAAATCGAGTCCTGGGCTATATTGAAAAAGGTGTCAGTGAAGGTGCGCAGCTTCTTGTTGGCGGTGAAAAGCCACAGGAGCAAGGATATTTTGTCTCCCCTACTATTTTTGCAGATGTTCGGGATGAAATGACCATTGCGAAAGAAGAAATTTTTGGTCCTGTTATTTCTGCATTACCGTATGAGGATTTGGATGAATTGATTAATCGTGCCAATAACAGCGAGTATGGTTTAGCTGCAGGTGTTTGGACGCGTGATATTGCCAATGCCCATTACGTTGCAAGCAAGCTTCGTGCAGGAACGGTATGGGTGAATTGCTATAATGCCTTTGATGCCGCTTCTCCATTTGGCGGGTATAAACAGTCAGGTATGGGACGAGAAATGGGATCCTATGCGCTAAATAACTACACAGAAGTGAAAAGTGTTTGGATTTCAATGAAATAAACGATAGGTAACAGAAAAAAGGAACTTGACGGTTCCTTTTTTCTATTGATAACCTATCATGTTCTCAAACAATTCTGTATCTATTCCCCCCTCCACTCTTGGATATGGTAAAATAACGCCAAAATTTGAAATCTTTCATTGAAAAACCTATGATTGATATCACATGTTCACAGATTATCCATAGGATTTTCGGTTAGTTTTCATTATCCTTATAAAGGGAGGGTTAATAATGAAAAAAATATATATTATTTGCTCAAGTATTGTTGTTCTTGGAATTATCGCTGGTATTTCTTTTTTTATCATTCGTGACATGACTTCAAAGATTCCTGATAATATTTCACTTGTAACCATGCATAATGAAAACTATGAATTTTCTAAGTCAGACAAAAAATTAAAGCTTGTTGAATTTATGTACACACATTGCCCAGATATTTGTCCGACAACAACCCAAAGAATGAACCTTTTAAAAAACGATTTAGTTGCTGAAGGTGTTTTCGGGAAGAATGTTGAATTTTTATCTGTTAGTATTGATCCATACCGAGATACACCAGAAAAAATGATGAAATATATGAAAACATTTGACATCGAGGATGATGGCAATTGGACGTTATTGACAGGTGATCAAGAAAATATGAAACAAGATCAAAAGGAAATTCGTGAATTAGCAGAAACGTTCCAATTTCAATATCGTGATCCTGGCGATGGGTTCTATGTTCATAGTACTTTTGTTTTCTTAATTGATGAGAACAATAAATTTATTAAAAAGTTCCCAATGGGAGAAGATTTTAATAAGGATGACGTGTTTAAAAAGATCATGAAGGAAATTTAAAAAAGAAGTTCAAAGCGAGGGAAGAAAAATGGTTATTTTTCTTCCCTCGCTTTTTGTTTAACTTCTTATAACAAAGAAAAGAAGTTTGCATGGTTTTTCCATAAATCGGGGAAAATAGGTAAAAAGGAGGAAGATGTATTGGGTGAAAAAACTGAGATTGTTAAATTGACTTGTGCAGAAATTTCAAGCTTATGGGGAACATATATAAACGATAGTATGGTTATATGTGTGATAACTCATTTTTTGGAAACGGTGGAAGATCCAGAAGTAAAAATAATTCTTGAAGAAACCTTACAAGTAGCAATAAACCATAAGGATACTATTGAAGCTATATTTCTTAAAGAAAAAATTGTTGTGCCACAAGGATTTCGAGTAGAAAAGCATGTTGTCCCGAATGCACCAAAACTATTTTCAGATATTTTTTATTTACAATTTGTTCTGCAGTTAGCTAGATTTGGAGTCACCTCCCATACAACTGCTCTTACGCTGTCTGCACGAGAGGATATTTGTCAGATGTACCGTGACTTCATGGGGCATACTGCCCTGTTATATCAGCATGTCGTTCATTGTATGCAATCGAAGGGTGTATTTGTACGGATTCCTTTTATGACCTATCCACAAGAGGTTGATTTTGTCGACGAAAAAAATTTTTTAACAGGTTGGTTTGGCCGACGTCGAGCACTGTTAGGGATTGAGGTAACCCATTTAGTAATGAATGCGATAAATAATGAAGTGGGCAAAGCTACTTGTGTTGGTTTTTCACAAGTTGCAACAGAACCAGTGTTGCGAGACTATTTTCTTCGTGGGAAACATGTATGTTCACACCTCTTGAGTTCAATTCATGATGTACTTGAGGAAAGTGATGTACCGACAGCAATGTCATGGGATCAAAATGTGACCAATTCGACTAGTCCTCCATTTTCAGATCAACTTATGCTTTATATAGTAGGTGCCCTTTCCAATATTGGTATAGCTGCATATGGTTCTGGTATTTCAACAAGTATGCGCAGAGATATCGTTTCAATGTATTTAGGGTTTATGTCTAAAGCAGGGGCATATGGTGAAGATGGGATGAATTTAATGATTGAACGAAATTGGCTGGAACAGCCACCACAATTTGAGGACCGCGAAAAATTAGCTAAAAGAAATAATAAGTAGAATAAAGGCTGCCACTAAAATCCATTTTCATTGACATTAGTGACAGCCTCTTTTTGTTATTCTAATTTGTTGATGTAGTTAATCTTTTGTTCTGTGGGAGTGCAATCAGCATTTTTGATCTTGGTTTTGTAAAACTCACATTAATACCTGCTTTTTTTAAACGGGTTACTAATTCGACGAGTTGTTTTTTGGCCACAATAAAAACTCCTTTTTTATCCTGCCTGTATGGATTTATTGTACATGAAAAATATGAAAAAATTATGAACAATAGGTTGGTTTTTTAAAATTATTTAATAAGGATTTTGGCATATTTCACAAATTATTCAAAGATTATCCTTTATGGATTAAGTGTCAGTTCTTCTCCTTTTACATCTGTTAGATAGGTTTGATGATAGTCACCTTCAACCCACGCCCTCATCTGGTTGTGATACCATTTGCTTAAAGGATGTTCTGATTGGCCGGGACCGACTAGATGATAGCCTACGTTCATCTCCGCTGTATCAATAACAAATCTCCAAGAGCCTCCATGATTAACGGTGCCGTCTTCCTTATTTGCTGCTGCTTGTACAGTTACAGAGCTACCACCTACTGGAATGCTGCCTTCTTTATTAAATAAATAGTTTAATGGTTTGACACTAGATAATGAATGTGGGAAGTATATTTGATGGTATTCCCCCCACTTCCATTTAGCAAGCGTGCTTCCCTGAAGACTTTCGACATCCTTTAATGCCAGCTGTAAAGATTTATGCAATACATTAGAAAGTCCTCCGTTTTCCTTTATCCATGGGCCTTCATTGCCTTTTGCGGCTCTTCTAATTAATTCATCGACTGCTTGTTTTTGCCCTTTAAATAATCCTCTCATTTCCGTTGAAATTTCATCTTGAAATAGTACATCAGAAATTTTTTTCATCCAGAGATTAAAGATCAATGGTGCTGCTTCATCTTTACTATCTTGATAATCCCAATCTTTTAAAATAGCAATGGCCTCTTTCTCGTATCCTTTTAATGAAGCATCCAGATTTTCTAGTAGAATTGGAACGAACTCTTCTGCCTGTAAGTTTTTCTGATCCATCTGAAGAGCCATCATATCTTTGGATGTGAGTTTTTCCTTCGTCTTTAGGACTTCCTGAATCCTCATTTGACGATATGGTTGGGCCCAATCATTGCTAATATGGTAAGGATAGCTTTCATCAATGACTTTATTGTTTGCAGTTGAGATGAATCCGTCCTCTGGATTAACCGTTTTTGGAAGCTCCTCATAAGGAATATAGCCTTCCCATCCATATTCATCTGTCCACCCAGGAACCGGAAGAAGACCTTGACCTTGTTTACGAATAGGAATTTTTCCGTTTGCTTTATAAGCAATGGTTCCATCCTGAGAGGCAAATACAAAATTCTGAGCGGGTGTATGGAAAAGTTCAAGTGCTTTCTCAAATTGTTCCCAATCACTCGCTTTGTTCATTTCGACGATTGCCTCCAATTCAATGGAAGGTTCAAGAGCTGTCCATTGTAGAGATAAAACATCTTCTTTTCCGCTTTCTTCTGCAAACTCAGAAATAACTGGTCCATGACGAGTTATCGTTACTTCATATTCTATAGTTTCTTTTCCCTTTACCTTTATTGGCTCGTCTACTATTGTAGCTTCTACCCATTTGTCATTATAAAGAAACTCTTTTGGATTGTCTGGATTTCTTTTTTCGATATAAAGATCCTGGACGTCTGGTCCAGTATTTGTTACCCCCCATGCCACTTGATCGTTATGTCCTAATATAATACCTGGAATTCCCGCAAAAATAACTCCGCTTACATTCATTTCTGGTGACTGCAAATGCATTTGGTACCAGATGGAAGGTGTACTTAGTGATAAATGTGGATCATCTGCCAATAACGGTTTACCAGAAGCTGTTTTCACCCCGCTGACAACCCAGTTGTTGCTTCCGTTGAATTCTGGCGGAATAATTGCTGATGCCAGACTTTTTTCTATATCGAGCTTATCTGAGCTAATAATGTATGGTGCATCAGCTGGGTAAGACGGAAATAGATCATATGCTTTTTCCTCTGAAAAATTCTGCAGCAAATAATATCTAAATGCCTGGTTTTCCCAATGACCACCAAGATCATATGCCATGTATTTTCCGATGGTTAATGAATCAATTGGCTTCCATTCCTCTGGCTGATAGCCTAATAGCTTGAAGCCAATTGGCCATTTTCCGTTTTCTTCAAGTTCTTTCATATAAATATTTACACCTTCTGCAAACCAATTCAAAATTTCTTTTGCTTCATCGGAATATTGATCATATGAGGCTTCAGCAGCACGCTTTAATCCTAGTGTACGAAAATACTTATCATTTTCCACAGTTGCCTCTCCAATGACCTCGCTTAACCTTCCTGAGGCTTGCCGTCTGCTTAAATCCATTTGAAAGAGACGGTCCTGTGCCTGTATATACCCTTGTGCTATGTACAAATCACGTTCATTCTTAGCGAGAATATGCGGGACCCCGCTGTCATCTCGTGTTACTTTAACTGGGGATGAAATGGAGCCGATCGTTATTTCCCCCTTTGTCATTGGAAGTGATCGTGAAATATATAGATATAACGAAATGACCGTAATTACAATGATTGCAGCTAGGATAGCAAATGACCAAACGGAGATTTTCTTCCAATTGGTTTTTCGCTTGGTTTGTCTATTCTGAACGACTTCCATTTTGCTTTATTTCCTCCTTCTAATCTGCGAATAAATATTTACTTTCTTACTATAATTCGATACTTTCTTAACACTTCCTTCTAGTTATCGAAAATTTCTGATTTCTCTTTTGGTTTATTGCTCATTAAAGATGGATTGGCTATTATACAATACATTTCAATAATATTCGCGATTCGTTGAGGAAAATGTTATAATTTATAGGATTATGTTTTTTGGAGGAATATAAATAGATGATAACGGTAAGTAATGTAGGTCTTCGCTATGGCGATCGTAAGCTGTTTGAAGATGTGAATATTAAATTTACTCCCGGTAACTGCTACGGTTTAATCGGAGCAAATGGTGCGGGAAAATCAACCTTTCTAAAAATCTTATCAGGGGAAATAGAAGCCCAAACGGGTAATGTTCAGCTTGGACCTGGTGAGCGTATGGCGGTATTAAAACAGAACCACTTCGAGTATGAGGAATTCGAAGTATTAAAGGTTGTGATTATGGGTCATACTCGTCTGTATGAGGTTATGCAGGAAAAAGATGCGATCTATATGAAAGCAGATTTTACGGATGAAGATGGAATGAAGGCCGCAGAGCTTGAGGGTGAATTTGCTGAGCTTAACGGTTGGGAAGCTGAGTCTGAAGCAGCTATTCTTCTAAAAGGTCTAGGTATTGGAGAAGATCTTCATGATAAAAAAATGGCTGAATTATCTGGTTCTGAAAAAGTGAAGGTATTGCTTGCACAGGCATTATTTGGCAAGCCAGACGTTCTCCTTTTGGATGAACCGACAAACCACTTGGATATCAAAGCGATTCAATGGCTTGAAGAATTCTTAATCAATTTTGAAAATACAGTTATTGTTGTTTCCCATGACCGTCATTTCTTGAATAAAGTATGTACACATATTGCCGATCTTGATTATGGGAAAATTCAAATCTATGTTGGAAACTATGATTTCTGGTATGAATCCAGTCAACTTGCTTCAAGGATGGCTCAAGATGCCAATAAGAAAAAGGAAGAGAAAATTAAAGAGCTTCAAGCCTTTATTGCTCGTTTTAGTGCAAATGCATCAAAATCAAAGCAAGCAACATCTCGTAAAAAACTCCTTGATAAAATCTCACTTGATGATATTAAGCCTTCTTCTCGCCGATATCCATTTGTCGGCTTTACACCTGAACGGGAGATCGGGAATGATCTACTTCGTGTAGAAGGAATCAGCAAGACCATTGATGGAGTTAAAGTATTAGATAATATTAGCTTCATTATGAATAAAGATGATAAAATTGCACTTGTTGGAACAAATGAGATTGCAAAGACTACTTTATTTAAAATTATTGCTGGGGAATTAGAAGCGGATAGTGGTTCATTTAAATGGGGAGTAACAACATCTCAAGCCTATTTTCCGAAAGACAACTCCAAGTACTTTGAAAACAGTGATTTAAATCTTGTTGATTGGCTTCGTCAATTTTCACCGAATGACCAAAGTGAAAGTTTCCTTCGAGGCTTCCTAGGTCGTATGCTATTTTCTGGTGAAGAAGTTTTGAAGAAATCTAGTGTTCTTTCTGGAGGAGAAAAGGTTCGCTGTATGCTATCAAAAATGATGTTAAGTGGTGCAAATGTACTATTGCTTGATGAACCGACGAACCATTTAGACCTTGAGTCGATTACTGCATTGAATAATGGATTAATTAATTTTAAAGGGTCAATGATCTTCGCTTCCCATGACCATCAGTTCATTCAAACAGTTGCCAATCGGATTATCGAATTAACTCCAAATGGCATGATTGATAAACAAATGACATATGATGAATATTTAGAGAATGGGGATTTGCAAAAGCAAATTGCTGATATGTATAAATAAGAAATTTAATAAAAGAATGGAAGAAATCGGCGAGAGAGCCGATTTCTTTTTTATATATCCTGTTTCTTCTTTTTATGACGAGCTGAAGATGAGGCGAAATTACCTGTTTCTATATTCGTTGTCCCCTGCCCTTTTACTTCCGGGGAGCTCAATCCTGCCTTTGATGGATCCTTTTTACGCTTTCCCAATATGTATCACCTCCACCCTTACTTTTTGAATCTCTTTTCTTTTTTATACTTAAAAAAGTTGAATAATTGGGGGAGAGAAAAGGAATTATACAACATAGGAGGTGTGATTTATTATGAAAAAAATTGCAGTTGAACAATCGTTAACGAATGTTTCAGAGGCTCTTCGTGAAAAAGGATATGATGTCATCGATTTGAAATCGGCTGCCGATGCCGAAAATTGCTCCTGCTGTGTTGTAAGCGGAATTGATTCTAATGTAATGGGGATGCAGGACGTATCGACAAAAGCCCCAGTTATTGAGGCTAGCGGCTTAACAGCAGATGAGGTTTGTTCACAGGTGGAATCAAGATTACAATAAACATGATAAAAAGACTAAAGATTTTTCCTCTTTAGTCTTTTAATTTTTAAAACGTTTCATACATCACTTTTCCAGTTTCTGTAATATCATAATCACCCATTAAATGTATGTCTTTTTTCATTTCCCCTGAGCTTAGTATGTCTTTAATTTGTTGAATGATATCTTTATTCTCTTCCCTTTTTATTAACACAAGATCATATCGTTCTTTAATTAGAGGGATAAATTCAACTCCAACAATTTTTGCAGCCTTTTCAATCCCAATTCCTATATCTGCTTTTTCCCCAGCAATCGCTGATGCGATAGTTAAATGACTTGTTTCTTCACGATAATAGCCATTGACTTCACTTGACTTAATCCCATGAACTCTCAGCTGCTCATCCAATAGGATTCTTGCCCCGGAACCTCTTTCACGGTTAATAATTTTTACATCTTCTCTGTTTAAATCAGCCCATCCTTTTATGTTTTTCGGATTCCCGTTTTTTACATAGAGACCAGCCCATCTTGATAAAAAGTTAATGACAATAAACGGAAAACCCGTCAGGATTTTTTTTACGTATGGGATATTATATGTCCCTGTATCTCCATCAAAAAGATGGAGGCTCACTAAATCACATTGGTTATTATACATCGATATTAAACTGTTTAAGCTGCCGGAATATACACGTAAAGGACGCAGCTCAGTCTCCCCCTTTTCCAGCTGCTTGGCAAGTAAGTCTAATGCTAGGTCCTGCCCGCTAATTACAAAGGATTTCGGCTGGATTTCAGGAATGCTCTGTTTACTAACAGGTACTCTTATGCTCCCTCCTGTTTTCTTCCTATTTTTATATTCTTCTAAATCCTTCATATCCACTCTCATTTGCCTGCCGACCCGATAGGATGGCAATTCATTTTTTTTTATTAAATCATAAACAGTTAGCTTAGAGACTTTTAATAAGGAAGCAACTTCTTCAATTGTGTATGAAACATCATTATCAGACATAGAATCCATCCAATCATTTTTAATAATGTGATAAATATTACTGTTATAATTAGTTATAACTAATTATAATTAATTATAACTTGTTAAATAAAAATATAAATAGTTAGGATGATTGAAAAATGAAATGTAAAAGTTTAATGTTTATTCTGTCTTTGCTGTTCATGCTGATTATCAGTGGATGCTCAAATAAGCAAACAGATGATCCATCTAAAAAGACAGCAGATGCAGATATAGCAGAAACTGTAGAACTTACGGTTTCGGCTGCTGCTAGTCTAGAAGATGCGATGAATGAAATGAAGCCTCTCTTTGAAAAGGAAAACAAAAATATTAAGCTTTTCTTTAATTATGGCGGCTCAGGATCGCTTCAGAAGCAAATTATTCAAGGTGCCCCTGTTGATCTCTTCTTTTCAGCAGCGCAGGATCAATACAATGACCTTATAAAAAAAGATCTTATTGAAAAAACAAAAGGGAAAGATCTTTTACAAAATTCGCTTGTCTTAATCATACCAAAAGAATCAGATCATCGGGTAAAAGGTTTTAAAGATCTGACAAACTTTGAGGATGGAAAACTGGCCCTTGGTACACCAGAAGCGGTCCCTGCTGGAAAATATGGGAAACAAACGCTTGAAAATATGAATCTTTGGAATAAAATGGAGAATCAACTTGTCTTTGCAAAAGATGTGAGACAAGTGTTAACATATGTAGAAACTGGAAATGTCGATGCAGGGATTGTTTATAAGACCGATGCATTAATGTCAGACAAAGTTGAAATCGTTGAAGAAGCTAATAGCAATAATCACGATCCTATTGTTTATCCTGTAGGCATTTTGAAAGGAACGAAACATATGCAAGAAGCCGAAAACTTTTTTCAATTCCTTCAAGAGGAATCCGCTAAAAAAATATTTGAAAAATACGGATTTATTGTAATGGATTGATTGGAATGAATGATTCATTTTTTTTACCAGTACAACTCTCATTAAAAATTGCTTTCGTGTCACTTATTATTGTTTTTATACTTGGGATTCTCCTAGCAAAATTTATGGTTAAAAAGAAGTTTAAAGGGAAAGTCATCGCTGAAACAATCCTTTTGCTTCCTCTTGTGCTTCCGCCAACCGTTATTGGTTTTCTATTAATTGTATTTTTTGGGAATACAAGTCCTGTGAGTAAATGGATAGAGTGGATTTTCGACCAGCCAGTGATGTTTACTTGGTGGGCTGGTGTAATTGCGTCAACAGTTGTTGCTTTGCCACTTATGTATCAGTCTGCAAAAACAGGATTTTCAACTATTGATCCTGCTGTAGAAGAGGCCGCAAGAGTAGATGGAGCTGGAGAATGGAAAGTATTTCTTCTAGTGACAATGCCTCTTGCTTATCACTCTCTAATTTCTGGCGCCATACTTAGCTTTGCAAGAGCTTTAGGTGAATTTGGTGCCACATTAATGTTTGCCGGAAATATTCCTGGGAAGACACAAACGATGTCTACTGCAATTTATATGTCAATTGAATCAGGAAATATGAAGCTTGCGTGGCTTCTTGTTTTAACCATGATTTTAATTTCGTTTTTTATGTTACTTATTGTTACTAGAATTAAATAGTTTGATTAAATCAATGAAAATAATCATAAAGTAGACAAGTTCTCCCCCCCTCCCTGCATATCTATAATAATAGACAACCATTTGTAAGGGGGAGAAAAAATGCCATTTTTTGTGTTGAAAAAACGGTCCATTATTGTGTTTCTTATTTTAATTACTGTTGTTGCATCGGCATCTATTTGGTTAATTTTGAATACGGGTGCTGAAACAGTTTTTAATCAGGAAACGGAGGATGAAGTTCGTGAGATTCATATGGTTACAGGGGAATTTAATGCTACAATGCCCGATGGCAAAGAAATAGAATCATATCGCTGGGACCCTGGGACGATCTTTATGGAAAAAGGAGAAAAAGTGAATTTAATGATCTCTGGTGTAAATGGTGCAGAGCATCCTTTTTCTATTGAGGGAACAGATATTGAAGGCATAGTGAAAAAAGGCGAGGAAACCATTGTTCCACTTCAATTTAGAAAAGATGGAGTTTACCGGCTAATTTGTCATACACATCATGATAAATCACAAAACGGACCGATGATTGCATACATTGTAGTTGATTAATAGAAAAGGCACCGGAAAAAATCCGGTGTCTTTTTTATATTATCTAAAAATAAACATCTGTGTCCAATAATGACCATAGGAGCCGCCTTTTACATAACCGACGCCGATTTCAGTGAAAGTGCTTGAAAGAATATTTTTGCGATGCCCTTCGCTGTTCATCCATGCTTGAACGACTTCATATGGAGTAGCCTGTCCAGCTGCAATATTTTCTCCAGCCGAACGGTATGATATGCCGAAGCTCTTCATCATTTGGAATGGTGTTCCATAAGTTGGGGAGTTGTGGTCGAAATATTTTCGATCAATCATATCCTGAGATTTGTATCTTGCAACTCTTGCAAGCTCCCAATTTGATTTTAACGGGTTTAGTCCATACTTAGCTCTTTCCTGATTAACAAGCTGTACAACTTGATCTTCTACACTTGTTGTAGCTACTGATAAGCTTGGAATATTTACTTTTTGTCCCGGATAAATCATGTTAGGATTAGAAATTTGCGAGTTTGCATTGATAATCTCAGTAACACCTACTTGGTATTTAACAGCAATTTTCCACATGGTATCACCGGACTGTACAGTATGTATGGTAGAAGCGCTTGCATGAATAGAAAGTCCAAAGGCTAGAGCGACAGACAACAAAATAGTGAGTGAAATCTTTTTAATTGTTTTCATAATTCTATTAAACCAAACTCACTTACTCTATTAAACCGGTAAATGCTGCCTATTCATTTCGTCATTTTTCCATATTAGTTGTATTCTTCTTTTGGTAAAAGTTTAATCTTATTAATGATAAGTAGAATTTATATAACAGGGTTACTATTTTTTGTATCAGTTATAATACAGTCCATCAAGAATAGAAGGAGTAATTTTAACATTAACAAATTTACCTTCATCTAACCATTGATATATCAATGTTCACAATTCAGTCGAAAAGTTTGTGATTGTCTTCACTAATTATCTGTTATACTCAAATTGTAGATGTTCTTAGCACCTGTATCATACAACATTAACCCGAGGTGATTGACAATGGAACAATGGAAAGGCTTTAAAACTGGAAATTGGGAAAAAGAAGTAAATGTCCGTGATTTTATAATAAACAATTTCACTCTATACCTTGGAAATGAAAACTTTCTTGAAGGTCCAACTGATTCAACGACTTCCCTTTGGAATCAAGTGATGGAACTAACTAAGCAGGAACGAGAAAGTGGCGGTGTCCTTGATATGGATACTGAAATCGTTTCAACAATCACTTCACATGGACCAGGTTATTTAAATAAAGATAAAGAAAAAATTGTCGGCTTCCAGACAGAAATGCCTTTTAAACGCTCCCTTCAGCCCTATGGTGGTGTACGGATGGCAATTTCCGCCTGCGAATCCTATGGCTATGAAGCTAATAAAGAAATGGAAAAGATTTTTACTGAATATAGGAAGACACATAATCAAGGTGTATTTGATGCTTATACAGATGAAATGAAGCTTGCTCGTAAAGCCGGAATTATTACAGGTTTACCAGATGCTTATGGACGCGGAAGAATTATTGGAGATTACCGCAGAGTAGCGCTCTATGGTGTTGATGCACTAATTAAGGAAAAGAAAACAGATTTAAAAGCAACGAGCCGTGTAATGGCAGAAACGAATATTAGGCTTCGTGAAGAGATATCAGAACAAATTCGTTCATTGAAAGAATTGAAGCAGCTCGCATTGATTTATGGCTTTGATATTTCAGATCCTGCCAGCAATGCAGCAGAAGCATTTCAGTGGCTATATTTTGCCTACCTTGCGGCAATAAAGGAACAAAATGGTGCAGCGATGAGTCTTGGCCGTGTATCGACATTCCTTGATATTTATTTAGAAAGAGATCTTCAAAACGGTGTGTTGACTGAACAAGAAGCGCAAGAACTTGTCGATCATTTTGTTATGAAGCTTCGTCTTGTTAAATTTGCAAGAACACCAGATTACAATGAATTGTTTAGTGGGGATCCAACATGGGTAACGGAATCAATTGGCGGGATGGCATTGGACGGACGCCCTTTAGTAACGAAGAATTCTTTCCGGTTCCTTCATACTTTAAATAACCTGGGTCCAGCACCAGAACCAAATTTAACTGTTCTTTGGTCTGCGAAACTGCCTGAAAACTTTAAGGAATATTGTGCAAAAATGTCCATTGAGACAAGCTCTATTCAATATGAAAATGACGACATTATGCTTCCCGAATTCGGAGATGATTACGGAATTGCCTGCTGTGTTTCAGCGATGAAAATTGGTAAACAAATGCAATTCTTCGGTGCACGTGCCAATTTAGCGAAAGCCCTTCTCTATGCGATTAATGGAGGGAAAGATGAAAAGCTACATGCTCAAGTCGGACCTGAATATGCACCGATAACAGGAGAACTGCTTAACTACGAAGAAGTGATGAATAAATTTGATCATATGATGGAATGGCTGGCGGATTTATATATTAATACGTTAAATATTATCCATTTCATGCATGATAAATACAGCTATGAAAGAATTGAAATGGCGCTTCATGATTCTGATGTTATTCGTACAATGGCAACGGGTATCGCGGGGCTAAGTGTTGTTGCTGATTCATTAAGCGCAATCAAATATGGACAGGTAAAAATCGTTCGTGATGACAATGGTTTAGCAGTTGATTTCATTACTGAAGGTGATTATCCCAAATACGGGAATAATGATGATCGTGTAGACAGCATTGCGGTTGATATTCTTAAACGCTTTATGAAAAAACTGAAAAAGCATCAAACCTATCGTGATTCTGTTCATACATTGTCTATTTTAACAATTACGTCAAATGTTGTGTATGGAAAGAAAACGGGAAATACACCTGATGGACGACGTGCGGGTGAACCGTTTGCACCAGGAGCTAACCCAATGCATGGCCGTGATACGAAAGGTACACTCGCTTCCCTTTCTTCAGTAGCGAAGCTCCCCTATCAATATGCATTGGACGGTGTTTCAAATACTTTTTCGATTGTGCCTAATGCGTTAGGTAAAGATAATGAAAGCCGTGTTCGTAATCTCGTGTCTATACTTGATGGCTACACAATTAAATCTGGGCATCATTTAAATGTGAACGTCTTTAATCGGGAAACATTGGTAGATGCAATGGAGCAACCAGAATTATACCCGCAATTAACAATCAGGGTATCAGGTTACGCGGTAAACTTTATTAAGCTGACGAAAGAACAGCAGCTGGACGTTATAAATCGTACGTTTCACGAGACTATGTAATAAAAAAACGGAAGTAAAAATGTAATCGGTATCCTTGTCAAACTCTCATACTCACTTACCGTTCAAATGAAAGGAAGATTATCATGATCGGAAACATACATTCAATTGAAACATTTGGAACCGTTGATGGACCAGGCATTCGATATGTGGTATTTACACAGGGCTGTCTGCTCCGCTGCCAATTTTGCCATAATGCCGATACGTGGGAGATAGGCACAGGCAAGCAAATGTCTGTTTCTGAAATCATGTCTGATATAAAATCCTATCTTCCTTTCATTGAAGCATCTGGGGGTGGCATTACTGTTAGCGGAGGTGAACCACTACTACAAATCCCCTTCCTTATTGAACTCTTTAAGGAATGCAAGAATGCTGGGATTCATACCGCAATTGATTCATCAGGTGGCTGTTATTCCAAGGCACCGTTATTTCAAAAACAATTAAAAGAGTTAATGCAATATACTGATCTCGTTCTACTCGACTTAAAACAGATTGATAAAGAGAAACACAAAAGGCTGACTGGTTTAACCAATGAACATATCTTATCATTTGCTTGGTACTTATCTGACCATGAGGTACCGGTTTGGATTCGCCATGTACTTGTTCCAACCATTTCAGATGATGAACAGGACTTAAAAAAACTAGGTGAGTTCATCCGTTCATTAAAAAATGTGCAGAAGGTTGAAGTCCTCCCCTACCATAAGCTTGGTGTATACAAATGGGAAGCGCTCGGTCTAGACTATCCTTTAAAAGAGATCGAGCCGCCAAACAAAGAAAAAACTGCAAGGGCTCTCCGAATCCTTACAAAAAGCTAACACACTTTTCTAAAATGCAGCATTTGGCCATTGCTGCATTTTTGTTTTTCTTCTTCTTCAAATACAGTATAATTAAATGGAAGGAGTGGTTATATTTGACAAATGAAAACACAAAAAAACTAAAATTCTTCTATTTTTCATTTTTATTAGTTTCATACTCGCTGCTAATTATATTTTATTTAGAATACCAGTATTAGGTCCAGTTCCCAGTGGTGCGGTTATTGGATCTATACTCGATTTCATGATTGTGATTCCTTTGCTTGCATACTTTTTTATCATCCGGAAGAGATATTCACTTAAGTACTTGGGATTCGTAATTGCTGCCTCTTATGGGGCTGCTTACTTTATTATTCCGAATGAGCATTTTTCTCAATATTCCTTTTTGCCATATATTGTTTTCCTTTCGGAAGGACTGCTCATTCTAGTTGAACTCTTCATTCTTTACAAGGTTATATCCAAGTTACCTAGACTTATTAGAAATTATCGGTCCATTTCAAATCAAGATTCACTTTTTCAATTAAATGTTAAGAGAACTGTTAAAAATCATTTGCCGAATAATCGTCTAATCGCTGTGTTCTTGTCGGAGTTATCCATATTCTATTATTCCCTCTTTGCTTGGCGAAAAAAGGTAAATATTCAAAATGGTCATTCCTATACTTATCATAAAAAGACGAGTGTTAATGCCGTTTATATTATGCTCATTCATGCGACAGTCATTGAATCGATTGGCTTCCATTATTTTCTTCATCAATGGAATGAAATGGCTTCTTACATTCTTCTATTTCTTAATTTATATGCCATTCTATATTTTCTGGCTGAAATTCATGCGATTCGTCTTACCCCTTTTGTTCTCTCAAAAGATTGTCTTCTCCTTCAACCGGGCTTTTCCAAAAGCATGGAGCTTCCTTTAGAAATAATAAAAGAAATTAAATATTACGATGGACCGGAAAAGTTGAATAAAAAAGAGCTGAATGAGCTATTTGATGCAAGGGTAATCGATTTTTTTCAAGAAAAGCCACAATTTGAAATAAATCTAAAGGAGCCTCAAGTGGTGAACTTCGCTTACGGGATAAAAAAGGAAGTTAAATGTATCATTTTAAATGTTGATGATCCAGATGGTTTTTATCAAGCTATTCAAAAAAGAATCGTGATGGTTGAAACTGTTTCTGAGTAAACGGAAAACGGGATCATTTTTAATGGGGGCAACCTTCTCTATTTCGTTTTGTCCGACGATGTTCTCACTATTCTTTTTTGGGCTTATGCCTTTAGTTTTGAATTCATCTTATGGAGCCTTTCTTCCTCCAATTTTTGCGATTGGCACCTCTGTCCCACTTATCGTTTTTTTAATGATCATTTATGTATTGGGCATTGACGGAGGCTTAATGAGGAAAAATAAGAAAATTGATCAATTTATTTAAAGGATGACGGGTTTGATTCTATTGTTGATTGGCATCATGGATTCAATTACATATTGGGTATGAGAAATGCGCAAGCACCTTGGTCATCGCTGTACGAACTGGAAGGACCGGTTTTTTCGATATAGGAGACACAATGAGTGAAGCGAATTGATGTCGACTTATCGTAGGGAGAGGACCTGAAGTTTGATAGGCGATAGGACGCTTGTGCTAGACATTTCTCTAACTTCAAGTTTATACTTTCTTATCTTTTTAAAAAAACGCTTGGATCCCCAAGCGTTTGCTTTATTTCCACCACCCATCAAACATCGATGCTGGAATTTGCCTTTTATGTTCGGTAATTAAATAGCGTTTTTCAATTTTTTCAGCGACAACTGCAGATACTTGCTTCCCTTCAAGGTAATCATCTAATTCTTCATATGTAATTCCTAGCTCAGTTTCATCTGCTTGTCCTGGTTTTTCATCAAGAAGGTCGGCAGTTGGTACTTTTAAATACAATCTTTCATCCGCATTTAATTCTTTCAGCAGTGCTTTCCCCTGTCTTTTTGTTAATCCTGTTAATGGGGTGACATCCGCCCCTCCATCCCCATATTTTGTAAAAAATCCTGTGATCGCTTCTGCAGCATGATCTGTTCCAATAACTAGCAGTCCTTTTTCTCCGCCAAAAGCGTATTGGGCAATCATTCTCATTCTTGCCTTTACATTCCCCTTCTGATAATCACTTAACGGCTGGCTTTGGATACTAGAGTTAAATTCTTTTTGGACCTCATCGACCGCTGCTTTAATATTAAATATATATTCGTAATCAGCTTTAATAAAGGATAAAGCTAACTTAGCATCGGTTTCATCTGCTTGTACACCATAAGGAAGACGGACTGCAATAAATAAAACGTCACTATGCCCCTCATTACGGAGTTCCTCAACCGCCAGCTGTGCTAATCTTCCGGCTAGTGTGGAATCCTGCCCACCGCTTATTCCAAGGACATACCCTTTCGCTTTTGTACGAATGAGATACTCTTTTAAGAAGTCAATTCGTCTTCTAACTTCGTTTTTTGGATCAATAGCTGGATTTACATGCAGGCTTTGCATGATTTCTTTTTGTAAAGTCATTTCTCTTCCCCCTATTTTTTCTTTTCTAAATACTCTTTTACCTTTTGTTTAACCATATCAATATGCTTCATTTTATTGTCCCAACATTTTTGACTTAAGTCGACTGGATACTCTTCTGGATTTAATGATCTTCGATACTCTTCCCATAAGAGATTTAAATTTCCCCTCGCATATTGCTGAATGGATGAAAGTGCTGGCAATGAATATACACGTTTTCCATTAAAAAAGATATCTTTATGGAGCTCTTTTGCTTCAAAATCTGTAACGAATTTCTTGATATATGTATGAACAGGATGGAACATTTTCAGACGTTTTTCTTCTTGTGGATTCTCAAAATCTAAAGCAATGTAATCCCCTTCAGATTTTTTGAATTTTTTATTTATGATTCGATACACTCTTTTTAGTCCGGGTGTTGTAACTTTTTCAGGATTGCCGCTGATTTTAATTGTGTCTACCATTTCTCCTGCTTCATTTTCTATTGAAACAAGCTTGTAAACCGCTCCAAGTGCAGCCTGATCATACGCAGTAATCAATTTTGTTCCAATTCCCCATACATCAATTTTCGCACCTTGCCCCTTTAAATTCAAGATTGTATATTCATCTAGATCATTAGAGGCGATAATTTTCGTTTGATAGAAACCTGCAGCATCAAGCATTTTCCTGGCTTCCTTTGATAGATAAGCAAGGTCACCGCTATCTAGCCGAATACCGACAAAGTTAATCTTATCCCCCAGCTCTTGAGCTACTTTTATGGCATTTGGTATTCCGGATTTCAATGTATCATATGTATCTACAAGAAATACACAATTTTTGTGTCTTTCAGCATACTTATGAAAAGCTGTATATTCATCACGGTATGCTTGTACGAGTGCATGTGCATGTGTACCAGAAACAGGCATGCCAAATTTCTTCCCAGCTCTTGCATTTGATGTGGATTGAAAGCCGCCAATATAAGCAGCCCTTGCTCCCCAAATGGCAGCATCCATTTCATGTGCCCGTCTTGTTCCAAACTCCATCGCTATTTCCTCACCAACGACTTCTTTAATTCGCGCGGCCTTCGTTGCAATTAATGTTTGATAATTAATAATGTTCAACAAGGCTGTTTCAATTAATTGTGCCTGCGCAAGCGGTGCCTCTACTCGCATAATTGGTTCATTCCCGAATACTAGCTCCCCTTCTTCTAAAGAACGAATGGAACCTGTAAATGTAAGGGAGCGTAAATATTCAAGAAAATCTTCTTTATAATGCAATTCATCACGTAAATAGGCGATATCACTGTCTGAAAAACGGAATTGCTCAATAAATTCAATGACTCTTTCTAAGCCAGCAAATATGCTATATCCATTCCCAAAGGGAATTTTACGAAAATAAACTTCAAAGACTGCTTTTTTATTATGAATATGGTCATTCCAATACGTTTCTGCCATATTAATTTGGTATAAATCTGTATGTAAAGAAAGACTGTCATCATTATATGATGTGCTCATAAATTTACCTCCCCTTGTAAGCGATTAGTATTGTTATATTACCCTGAAATAAGTATGATTACACAAGCCATGTTACATCAAGGAAAAAGAGCTTGACAAAAGATTAAGAAAATATTATTTTAATATTGTTAACTCTATTGTATTTATAGTTAACATAGAGAGGAGTACGGAGATGACAAATCAGCAACTGAAATTAAGATCTATGATTGTTACTGCATTATTCGCTGCTATTATCGGTGTTTTGGCACAAATAACAATTCCCCTCCCGCAAGTTCCGATAACTGGACAAACACTGGCCATCGGATTAGCTGCAACGATTCTCGGTTCCCGCTATGGAACGCTTTCAGTTTTACTATATTTAATCATTGGTTCAACTGGTGTACCTGTATTTGCAGAACTTTCAGGTGGAATTTCTAAATTGGTTGGACCAACAGGTGGCTTTTTAGTTGGTTTTGTACCAGCAGCATTTATCATAGGCTTCTATATGGAAAAAACAAGTTTTACTTTTAAAAATGCAATGATTGCAAATACAATCGGGATGATCATTACTTTAGCATTTGGAACCACTTGGCTAAAAATATCAGCGGATCTTACATGGACAATGGCTTTAGCTGGCGGGTTTACTCCGTTCCTCGTAGTTGGTTTGATTAAAGCAGCACTTGCATCATGGATCGGCATCATCATTCGAAAAAGATTAGTTTCTGCAAAGCTCTTATTTTCCACTCATCCTAATATTAAGCAAGAATCACTATAAAAGTAAGGGGCTGTTGATCAACAGCCCCTATTTTCGTATATGTTTCTTCACCATAAAATGCCTCATAATAAATGGCGTCCCCAAAATAGCTGGAATGATGTAATAGCTTAGACGGTAAAACATTATAATTAACAGGCTAAGTTCTGCAGGCACACCCTTTGTCTCCATTCCAATTAGAAAAACGAGATCAAAGGAGCCAATTCCCCCAGGAATCAGGCTTATAATACCAGCACATGCAGAAATGATTACAATTGGAAATACTTTCGTAAAAGGGACAGACACACCTAAAAAATTTGCGATTCCCCATATACAGATGACAACAAATAACCACTCAAATATAGAGACAGCCATTAATTCACTAATATAGCCTCGTTTTACATGTCCTAAGTTCCAAAAGGACTTTTTAAGAAAGAATACGATCAAGAGAATAGGCGTGTATAAGGCAATGGCTAAGACAGCAATCTTAATAAATTTCACTTCGGAATAAACATGCATGTCGGAAAAGACAGTGATCCAGGATAGAATGGAAAGTCCTGACAAATAAAACAGTGATAATTTAGCAATTGTCTGGATATATGGTGTGTCATTCCTTACGTGAGATTTATAATAAAAGGATCGCAATGTTGTTCCTGCAACTCCGCCAAATCCGATAAGATTAGAAAAAGCATTAGCTGCAAGCGAAAAAAAGATGAGCTTTCTTTTCGGTATGTATATATGAAAAATTTGAAGTAAAATGACATCATAGAAAAACATTGGAGTAAGGGAAATTAAGCCAAGGAATAAAATAAATAAAAGTTTATTTAATGCAAGCTTGTCCAAATAATGATTAAGCAGCTGCCAATTAAAATCTTTGAAAATTTCCTTTGATTCAAAGGCAAGTATGAATAATATAAAAATGGGAATCAATATTTTTAAATATTTCACGAGTGTTTTTTGCTTTGGTAATAACAAAATACCCCACCGTTCTAAATTAATCAGTCTACCTACTATTCTATTACTCTATTCCCTTGTGTTCAACAGGAAACCTTGAGTATCAAAAATCAATGGATAATGTTCTTAATTGCTTAAAACGATAATTTACTCTATAATTTACCCATTGGCCTTAAGTAATGAGGTGAAAAAACATGACTGAATTTTTAATTGATATTTCGAATATTCCCACTGAATACACAATTTATGCAAGCTTTCTTTTAGGAATGATAGTTAAGTTTCTTTGGGTTTGGAAGATTGAATATCATTTTTATGACTCATTAAATACTGCAAATAAATTAGAAACATCAACCAATTTACCGATTCAGCAGTTATTTTATTATAAATATAGAAATCCATTATTAATTTGGATGATTAAATGCATTCGTAGCAAACAAAGTCCTGGTGATGATCCAGAAGGTGCTTCTCCTCTAATTGTTACATGATTTATTAACTATTATGAGGAGTGACAAATATGAAAAATCAGAAAAACATTCATTTATTTTTGTTGCTTGCAGCGGGAACAATGCTTTTATCCGCATGTAGCGCACCAAATACTCAAAATAGCGATGGTTTCTTCCAAAAGTTCGTTGTTGAACCATTTGCTTCTTTAATCCATGGAGTGGCTGTTCTCTTTCATGATAATTATGGGATTGCAATTATTGTGATTACACTTGCCATTCGATTATTGTTAATGCCTTTAATGTTAAAACAATATAAAAAACAGCAAATAATGAAAGAGAAAATGGATGTTCTTAAGCCAGAAATGGATAACATCCAAAAAAAATTAAAAGCAGCGAAGGATCAGAAAGAACAGCAAAAGCTACAGCAAGAGATGTTTGCCCTTTACAAGAAGCATAATGTCAATCCGCTTAATATGGGGTGCCTTCCAATCCTAATTCAAATGCCTATATTAATGGGATTTTATTATGCGATTAGAGGCTCTGAGGAAATCGCTGCCCATTCGTTTTTATGGTTTAATCTTGGTCATTCAGATATATGGATAACAGCTGTTGCTGGGATCGTTTATTACTTACAGTTCAAAGTTTCACAGGCGAATATGCCTGCTCAAACTCAGCAGCAAATGAAGTTTATGGGGCTTCTCTCCCCTATTATGATTGTTTTAATTTCATTAAATGCACCAGCTGCTTTGCCTTTGTATTGGACAGTCGGAGGTATTTTCTTAACCTTGCAAACTCTGCTTGGGAGAAAACTTTATCCATCCGAGAAATCAAAAAATACAGAAGTAAGCTCAAATTAACAATGAAGGAGTATAGCCGATATGCTATACTCCTTTTCCTATTTTTCCTAAAAGCATCCCAAGGAAAGCAAGGGTAATTCCTCCTGCATAGGTAACTGCAATATAAAAGAGTCCTGACGTTTTTTCTCTGCCTTCCAGCAGCTTTACTGCTTCTAAATTAAAGGTTGAAAACGTTGTAAAAGCGCCCATAAAACCTGTTCCAAGAAGTAAGGTCAACTTATCATCTTCTGCTGCCCCGAGTAGATAGCCTAATAAAAAGGAGCCCATCAAGTTTACTGTTAAAGTACCAAATGGTATCTTTCCTGGGTATTTTCTTTGAAGATAAGAAGTTGCTAAATAGCGGCAAATGGCTCCAAAAGATCCACCTATTGCAACTAAACATATATGAAACAACATCTATTTATGTCCTCTCTTTTTTAATGTACGGAAGTAGCCTAACCAAGCTGCCCCCAGCCCTCCAAATAAACTAATCAAAATGTATAGAAACACCAGACTAATTTCTCCATTATCAATGAGATTGATTATATCCGTGTTTAAGGTTGACATGGTTGTATAAGAACCGATTGCTCCTGTACCAATTGACAGAACTAACATGCGGTTTTCCTTCTCATTTTCACTGTACATCCTCGTGAAAACACCTAAGAAAAACGATCCGGTCAAATTTGCAATAAGGGTTCCAAATGGAAAAGCATGGATCCATAAATGATCAGACCAAACAGAAATAAAATAGCGTAGCAAGCTGCCGACAATCCCGCCAATTCCAATAAAAACATAAGTCATGCTTCTTCCCTGCTTTCCACACTTTTACCTCCCTATCATATCATTCATAAGGAAAAAATCTCATCATTATGAAAAATAAAGCATGGATAACTACTATTTAAGTAGGAAAAATAGATATGAATGAATTGAAAGGAGTGAGTGAATGTTGAAATATAAATGGATGATTACTGCAGCTTTAACGGCTGTTTTCCTAACTGCATGCGGGGCAAATAACAATGGAAATGATACAGCTCTCGGAAACCGTGATGTAACGGATCCTGTACGTGTAAATGATGGGAATCGCTTTAATGGTACAAATGATCTGAACGACCTTGATCCTTTGCTCCGGGTGAGAAATAACCCGCAAAATGACAATAATGATTCACCGAGAATGAGAGTAGCTGATAAAGCAGCAGATCGAATTGCGGCAATGCCAGAAGTAAAAGATGTCAATGTAATTGTTACAGATGATAATGCTTATGTTGCCGCACAGCTTGGTGAAGGTGTTGAGTTAACACGTGTAGTTGAAAGAAAGATTGCTGATCAGGTGAAAGCGGTTGATCAAGAGATTGACGATGTATATGTATCAGCAAACCCAGATTTTTATGATCGAATGACTTCCTATTCAAATGATATTCGTAATGGGGAACCAATGGAAGGTTTATTTGAAGAGTTCACAGAAAGTGTCCGCAGGATGTTTCCTTCAAATGTAAATAATCAACGGTAATGACTAATAAGAAAAGAGGATCAAAAGTTGATCCTCTTTTCCTTTATTTCATTTTTTCTAGAAGGAGCTTTTTTACCATTGGCCACTCTTCTTTTAAGATGCTAAAGTATACGGTATCACGAGCAAAGCCATCTGAAATAATTCTATCCTTTCGCAGTACTCCTTCTTTCACGGCACCAAGACGGGCAATGGCCTGCTGAGATCGTGTATTTCTTGCATCCGTTTTGAAAAAAACACGATTCAACTGCCAGATTTCAAATGCATGAGTGAGCAGCAAGTATTTACATTTTTACTGACAGTTCCTTTCTCCCATTATGCATTTTGGAAATAATCTTTGTAAAATCCGCCAACTTTTCCTGAATTATCAATAATAAAATAAAATTCCTCAGTTTCATTTTTTACTTCATACGTTTTGCCAGCTGTTAACGCTCTGTTCACGATATATTTAGCAGCATCTGTGTGCACACATTTAACCTTTTTCACTGTCTCTCGTTCATGCCAATTAAGATGAATCATTGTAGCAACTCCTTCATTCTTTATATTTAATAGTATAAAGAATTGGAGCTACTTCCTGCAAGATGATTCTCGTTTTTTTGAATTTGACTTTGAATGGGGGTAAATTTTCATTCGAATACTTCTGATCTTTTCTTCATCAAAAGTAAATATTTCAGTCGTAATCACATTCTTTAATGTAATATAGGTGATTTCACATATTCGGTCTATTCGAATAAATTCTAGAAATTCATAAGTCCGCCCATCGTAAACTAATTCTAATAAACGTGCATTCGCAAAATTATCCATTTTAGTAACCCTCTTTCTAAAAAGATGGCAATAGTTATATACCACCTATTTAGCATGTTTTAAACATTAAGAGGATAATGGATCTTGGGAAAATTCATTTCATCGAATTTACTCTTTCAATTTTTTCTTTCGCTTGCTCACGCAAACGGTATTTTTGAATTTTACCAGATGCTGTCATTGGGTAGGCATCCGTAAATTCAAAATGGCGAGGGATTTTATGACGAGAAATTTTTCCTTTGCAGTATTCACGTATGTCTTCGCTTGTAGCTAATTTACCTTCTTTTAATATAATCCATGCAACAACTTCTTCGCCAAATATCTCATCAGGTACACCAACAACCTGTACATCAAGGATGCTTGGGTGAGAGTATAGAAATTCCTCAATTTCACGTGGATAAATATTTTCTCCGCCTCGGATGATCATATCCTTTAAACGGCCTGTGATTTTGCAGTAGCCATTTTCATCCATCACTGCTAAGTCTCCAGTATGGAGCCAGCCATCTTCATCAATTGCCTCTTTTGTTGCCCCAGGATTTTTGTAATAGCCCTTCATGACTTGATAGCCTCTTGAGCATAACTCCCCTTGTATCCCATTTGAGACTTCTTTACCTGTTCCCGGTTCCACCACCTTTACTTCAACATTTGGTAAAGCCTTACCTACCGACTCTACACGCAGTTCAATTGGATCATCTGTTCTTGTTTGTGTAATGACAGGAGATGATTCAGTTTGTCCATAGGCAATCGTAATTTCCCGTACACCCATTTTTTCAATCACTGCCTTCATGACTTCAATGGGACAATTAGATCCTGCCATTACACCTGTACGGAGTGTAGAAAGATCATATTGATAGAAATCAGGATCGTTTAATTCGGAAATAAACATAGTTGGTACCCCGTGGATAGCTGTACATTTCTCATCCTGAACAGTTTGAAGTACTGCTTTTGGATTAAATTCTTGAATGGGAACCATTGTTGCTCCAACAGAAACACATGCGAGCGTACCGATTACACAGCCGAAACAATGGAAGAATGGTACTGGAATACATAAACGGTCATCCTTTGTTAAACGCATGCAATGAGCGATATTGAATGCATTATTTACAACATTATTATGTGTCAGCATGACACCCTTTGGAAAACCAGTTGTTCCTGATGTATATTGCATATTGATCACATCATCTGGATCAAGGCTATTCAAGCGCTCATCAAGCAGGTTATCAGGCACTGCTTCACCTAAAGCTAAAATATCTTCCCAGCTAAATGTCCCTGGGTATCGATTTTCACCAAGCACGATGACATTTTTTAAGAAAGGAAGTCGGCTGCACTGTAGGCGGCCAGGTTCACTCGTTTTTAATTCTGGCACGATTTCATACAGCATGTCTATGTATGATGCATCTCGATAATGCTCCATTAGGATAATCGTTGTTGCATCAGATTGCTTTAATAAATATTCAAGCTCAGCTGTTCGATAATTTGTGTTAACAGTAACGAGCACAGCTCCCATTTGACCTGTTGCAAATTGAGTAATGAGCCATTCTGGTGTATTGGTTGACCATGCAGCTATATGCTCTCCTTTTTCCAGTCCAAGTTTCATCAAGCCTTTTGCAGCACGTCTACAATATTCATCCAATTGCTTATACGTCAGCCTCAGTCCTCTATCTGCGTAGACAACTGCTTCATGATCTGGATGCAGCTGTGCTTTTTCCTCTAATAGCTTCCCAACAGTGAAATGTAACAACTCTGACATATGAACATCACCCTTTCGTTTAAACAGTAAAAACAGAACCACCCTGTAACGCTTACATTTTATGTTATCACACATTACGTAATATTCAATATTTTCTAATAATGATAAATGGAATAAAAAATGCGCTACTAGTTTGTAACGCATTTTTTATTATTTAGCTATATTGCGAGCCAAACAAAGTAAAAGACTTTGTATCAAGAACAGGGTCAAAATGAATTTCAAATGGCCTTTCTCCTCTTTTACATAGGATATTATGTATAGGACTGTCCTCACTATGTGGCTGGCAAAAGTGAATTTCAAACGTTTCTCCTTTAAGTACTGCCTTTTTCACCGATGAATGTTCATCCATATGAATATCCGGTAAGGTACAATCAAATATATTTGCCCAATCCCTTGCTGCAGATTCGCAGTCATTCACAGCAACTTGAATAAAATGAATGGAATGTTTCGTTAGACTTTCATCCAAGTATCCAAGATCTTTCAAATCTTTCATCCGAGCCGAATCCTCTTGTTCCCATTCAATAAAAAATGGATAAGGTAAGCTCGATGAGTCTTTAATAAAAAGCATTTTCCACCTAATTATAGACCCATCTTGCCTTTTTCTGCTTCCATTAAAAATTGGATATGTTTGATATCCTTTATTCTCGATCTGTTCTTTCAAGTCAACCATATTATTCGTTCGGAAACAAATTTGACCAAACCCTTCTCCGTTCGTGAGATCTCTAACAAGTTGCAAGATTAAAGGATTAGCAGATTTAGAGGCAATTTCTGTATTCTCAATCGTTAAGTATTCAATATATGCTTCTCCAACATAAAGTAAACTATTATATGTCCCCCATTTTTCATGGCTTCCGCCCATAACAGCATGAAAACCGCGCATCTTCCATTTTTCTACTGCCACATTAGGATGTTCCTTAATAAAGTGAACAATATGATCAAGTGCTAAGTTCATAGAATCACTCCTTCTTAGTATGATACTTCTATTGTAAATGGAAAAAGGGAAAGAAAAAAGAGAGCATCAGCTGCAAGCACAAGAATGAGCATGGATAAAAAATATCCACTTCGCTAATTTCATCATTGCATTCTCCTATAGATTTGCTTCCATTTTTCACCTATGTAGGGTAAACCACTTTTTTTCTTCACTTTTAAGGTTCAAAAGTCCTTTTTTTGTATTTTTTGAAAATGGGGGTTTTCAAATGTAGTAGAAACGATTAAAATGAATGAAAGCTTCATATTCAATCCATTACAGGAGGTATGCAGAATGAAGATTATGAGTAATGAACAATTGGTCGTCTCGTATCGTGATGCATTAAAGTCTGGGTTAGAGAAAGAATGGATTAGGATATTGAAAATGGAGATTACAAAACGAGGTTTAAAACCATTTAAAAAGTAAATGAGAAAATTTCAGAAGTGGAGCGACAGGTTTTGATGCCTTTCGCTCTTTTTTATTTTTTTAAAATAGTTCGCATGATACAAAAAAGCAGGGTGTCAAACATCCACCCTGCTTCCTCTATTACGCTTCAAATAATAATGATTCAGGATCTTCAATTAATTCTTTCACTCTAGATAAGAAAGTAACTGCCTCTTTACCGTCGACAATACGATGGTCATAAGACAAAGCAATATACATCATTGGACGATTCTCCATACGCTCTGCATCAATAGCAACTGGACGCAGTTTAATGGAATGCATGCCTAAGATGCCGACTTGTGGTCCATTAAGAATAGGTGTGGATAATAGAGAACCAAAAACCCCGCCATTTGTAATCGTAAATGTTCCTCCTTGCAGATCTTGTAAGGCTAATTTGTTGTTTCTTGCCTTTTCGGCAAGATCTAAAATATCCTTTTCGATTTCCGCAAAGTTTTTACGGTCTGCATCGCGTACGACTGGTACGACTAGACCTTCGTTCGCAGACACGGCAATCCCGATATCATAGAATTTTTTCAGAACGAGTTCATCACCTTGAATTTCTGCATTTAATAAAGGGCTTCTTTTCAATGCAGCAACAACAGCTTTTGTGAAGAAGGACATAAATCCAAGTTTCACGTCATTTTCTTCCAAAAACTTATCCTTACGTCGTTTTCGCAAGTTCATTACATTTGTCATATCTACTTCATTGAACGTTGTCAGCATCGCTGCTGTTTGCTGTACTTCTACTAGTCGATTGGCAATCGTTTGACGGCGGCGGGTCATACGAATACGCTCAACTTCTTTACCAGCAGGCTGAACGGCAGGTGCACCCTGCTGCTTTGGAACTGGTGTTGCTTGCTGCTTCACTTCCTCACGAGGGCTAAAGGATGATATATCTTGAGCACGAACACGTCCAAGCGGATCAACTGTCGGCACTTGTGTCAGATCAATCCCTTTCTCACGAGCCATTTTTCTTGCAGCAGGAGATGCGATCGGACGCTGTCCCTTCTGCTCATTGCTTACATGAACCGTTTCTTCTTGTAAGGCAGCGTGTTTCGGTGCCTCTTGAATTGGAGCTATTTCTGTTACGGCTTGAGGTTCAGCTGCTGACTCAGCAGCTGCTTCCCCGCTTTCATCAACTACGGCAATCGTTTCACCGACATTAACTGTATCGCCTTCCCCTGCTCTAACTTCCTTTAAAATCCCACTATGCTCTGAAATGATCTCGACATTTACTTTATCTGTTTCAAGCTCAACAACATAGTCCCCTTTATTTACGAAATCACCTGGTTTTTTTAACCATTGGGCGATCGTTCCTTCTGTAATCGATTCAGCTAGTTCCGGTACTTTTATGTCTGCCACCTTAATTTCCTCCCTCTTGCTTGTGCATAAATGCTTCTTCTATTATTCGTGCTTGTTCTTTTTTATGGACATTTGGATCCCCTTCAGAAGGGCTAGATCTTCTGCGTCTGCCAATATAGGAAACATCTATTTCCTTCTGTGCAATAAATTGTAATCTTGGTTCAACAAAATTCCATGAACCCATATTTTTTGGTTCTTCTTGTACCCAAACCATTTCCTTTAAGTTTGGATACCGTTTCATTATAGTTTGAATCGTTTCCAACGGGAATGGGTAGATTTCTTCTACTCGTAAAAGAT
Source organism: Cytobacillus solani (assembly GCF_001420595.1). Lineage (GTDB taxonomy): Bacteria > Bacillota > Bacilli > Bacillales > Cytobacillaceae > Cytobacillus > Cytobacillus solani. The sequence continues at coordinate 2,476,092 of NZ_LJIX01000006.1, forward strand.
GGAACCACTCTTGGTTATCAACATTTTTTAGGTTATCTGCTAAATCAATAGCCATTTTTCCTGTGGAGAGAACAAGCCGAGTTACTTTATCCGTATTTTGACCTAAACCAGGCTGCTCAATAACTGATTGAAAATCGCCTTCACTCAGCTCATGTCCGCTAGAAGCAACGAGCGGATGACGTAATAGACTCTTCGGTGCCATAATGACAAGCGGACGAACCTCTTCACGTTTCAGAATCGCTGCCTGTCTACGTAAAATATGAAAATATTGTGCAGCCGAAGTCAAGTTAGCTACAGTCCAGTTATTTTCAGCGGCTAGTGTTAAGAATCTTTCTAAGCGTGCACTCGAGTGCTCAGGACCTTGTCCTTCATAACCATGTGGCAACAGCATGACAAGCCCGGATTTTTGTCCCCATTTTGCTCTGCCCGCAGCGATGAATTGATCGAATATCACCTGTGCAGAGTTAGCAAAATCTCCAAATTGTGCTTCCCATAAAACGAGCGTTTCAGGTGCAAATACATTATAACCATATTCAAAGCCAAGAACAGCTGCTTCTGATAATGGACTATTATGAACGGCAAAGGAAGCCTTCGCCGATGATAATAAATGAAGTGGCGAATAGGATTTACCTGTGCTGCTGTCATGTAAAACAATATTTCGGTGGGCAAATGTGCCTCGTTCAGAATCTTGACCTGTCAGGCGGATAGGAGTTCCATCATGGAGAATGGATGCAAATGCTAAAGTTTCCGCATGACCCCAATCTATCTTCTTTTCTCCGTCAAGAGCGCTCATTCTACGGTTTAGAATTTTGTCTAGCTTATTGAAAACAGTAAACTTTTCAGGCCATGTTAACAGCTCTCGGTTAATTTCCTTAAGTTTTTCAAAAGGAACAGCTGTTTTGAGTTTTGGCAGGCCTTTTTCTACCGTTTCAGGCGGATTTAATTCTTCTGTTTCTTTTTTCGTTGCTGGTACTTTTTCATATGCAGCTTTCAGTTTTACTAATACGTCTTCTTCTATTTTGTCAGCTGTATCTTTGTTTATGATTAACTGATTTACTAGTTTCTTTCCATACAGTTCTTTTACCGTTGGCTGTTCATTAATGATTTTATACATTAATGGATTCGTTGCCATTGGCTCGTCCATTTCATTATGCCCAAAGCGGCGATAACCGATAAGATCAATTAAGAAGTCTTTCTGAAACTTTTCACGGTATTCACTAGCAAATCTTGCTGCAGCTATACAGCTTTCCGGATCATCTGCGTTCACATGCAAGATCGGAATCTCAAACCCTTTTGCGAGATCACTCGCATATCTAGTAGAACGTGAATCACGTGATTCTGTTGTAAAGCCGATTGTATTATTTGCAATGATATGGAGGGAGCCTCCAGTATTATATCCCTTCAACTGACCTAAGTTTAAAGTTTCTGCTACAATCCCTTGACCAGGGAATGCGGCATCCCCATGGATAATTATAGACATTGCCGAGTTTAAATTCTCAATTGGATAGCCTTTTGTTGATCGATTATCCTGTGCTGCTCGTGTAAATCCCTCGACAACAGAACCGACAAATTCAAGATGACTTGGGTTATTTGCCAATGTCAAACGTGTCACTGTAGTATTTTCGTCTTTAATTTGTTTATCAAGTCCAAGATGATATTTCACATCTCCTGTCCAGCCATAGCTAATCCCAATTGAACCTTCAGAAGGTACAAGCTCTTTATTTGGAGCATGCTGAAATTCAGCGAAAATCATTTCATACGGCTTCCCAAGCACATGGGCAAGCACATTTAAGCGCCCGCGGTGAGCCATGCCGATATTAATGGTTTTTGCCCCTTTTGATACAGATTCTGCAACTATTTCATCAAGTAAAGGCACCATTGAATCAAGCCCTTCAATTGAAAACCGTTTTTGACCGACAAATGTGCGATGAAGAAATTTTTCGAATTCTTCTACTTCAGTCAATCTTTTTAGAATCTTAGTTTTTTCTTCTTTTTGCAATTTCAGCTTTAAGCTGCCTGATTCAACTTTTCGGCGCAGCCAGTTCTTTTCATTTGCGTCATATACATGGTGAAATTCAAATGCAATTGTACCCATATACATGCTTTTTAAGTATTCAATCGCATCATACGCATTCTTTAGCGGAATTGGCGCATCTTTACAGATGACTCCAGCAGGGATTGCATACAAATCCTCTTCTATTAACCCGTAATGTGATAGCTCAAAAAGCATTTTTTCAGGTTCATGGTCATTTAATGGATAAATGTTTGCGGCAAGATGGCCGTATGTGCGAATATTATCTGCCAGACGTATAGCAGACAATGTTTTTTCTAATTGCGGAACAGTTTGATTAACACCACTAATTTCCGTCTTCCCTGTACGATTTTCTACAACTGGAGATCCTGTTGTTTCAAAGTACGCTCTCATTTCAGGATCAACAGACTCAGGGTTTTCTAAATATGCTTCATATAGTTCAATGACATAGCCAAGGTTCGGGCCATGAAAGCCTTCAGCAAAAGGCTTTTCGCCATTCAATGGCTTTTTCATGGAAAATGACCTCCATAACTGAATTTGTATTAAATGCATAATAAACTATTTATCCACTTTTTAACATTAAATGATAATTATTAGAATAATAATATTTTTCAGAGGATAAATCGTTTTCAAAGCCATTCTACCACGTAAAACCCTGTTGTTCAAAGGTTTTTAATATGAAAATAGTGAAAAATATTTTTTTTATCTATTCCAAGGAAAAACTTATTCTAAAAAAGTGTTTATGATCCTTATAAATAAATGTTAAATGGTGCAATTAATTTTTTAATCACTTCCTTTTTCGAAAAATATATAGAAGAATAGATAGTTTACATAATAATATTATTGTACCTTTACACATTTTTTTAAAATCCATTGACTTTTATTATAAGAATGTTGTAAAGTTTGAAATAATTAAATAATGATTTCTTATCAAGAGAGGTCGAGGGTAAGGCCCGTAGACACCTCAGCAACCATTAATCTATGAGATTAATAAGGTGCTAATTCCTGCAAGTTTTATAACTTGAAAGATAAGAAGAACGGCTAATTATTGATTATGAAAAAGTCTTCTTCTTAAAGAAGGCTTTTTTTTATTTTTATAGACAAAAGGAGTGTAAATAATGCATAAGCTCGACACAATCCTTGCCCAAATTGGCAATCGCAGCGAATTAGATACAGGAACAGTTAATCCACCCGTTTACTTTTCTACAGCCTATCGGCATGAAGGAATTGGACAATCAACCGGATATGATTACATCCGTACCGGAAATCCAACACGCCAATTGCTTGAAAAGGCAATTGCTGAGCTTGAAGAAGGCGACCAAGGATTTGCGTGTAGTTCAGGAATGTCAGCTATTCTAACCGTCCTCTCCCTCTTTCAATCTGGCGATGAATTTATCGTTTCAAAGGATTTATATGGTGGTACTTATCGGCTTTTTGAACAGGGCTGTAAGCAATGGGGATTACGATGTAAATATGTTCAAACTTTTTCTGCTGAAGTCCTGGAAAAAGAAATTACTGAACGAACAAAGGCCATTTTTATCGAGACACCAACGAACCCCTTAATGGAGCAAACCAATATCGAAGAGGTTGCTTATTTTGTGAAAAGGCATCAGCTTCTGCTGATTGTTGATAACACGTTTTTCACCCCCCTTTTACAGCAGCCCTTAAAACTAGGAGCAGATATTGTTATCCACAGTGCAACAAAATATTTAGGCGGCCATAATGATGTATTGGCAGGGCTTATCGTAGCTAAGGGCAAGGAAATCTGTGAAGCATTAGCTGCTAATCATAATGCTACAGGTGCGGTATTAAGTCCGTTTGACTCTTGGCTGCTTATACGTGGAATGAAAACACTATCTTTAAGAATGGAACGTCATGAAAGAAATGCAAAGGAAATTTTCAGATTTTTATTTGAACATGATGCCGTTACCGATGTACTTTATCCAGGACGAGGCGGAATGATTTCATTCCGAATCAAAGATGAAGGATGGGTAAATCCGTTTTTACAAACTCTTCGCCTCATTACTTTTGCAGAAAGTCTTGGTGGAGTAGAAAGCTTTATAACATACCCTGCAACTCAGACACATGCTGATATTCCAGAACATATCCGGTTTGAAACAGGTGTATGCAATCGATTACTGCGTTTTTCGGTCGGAATTGAGCATGTAGAAGATTTAATAAATGATTTAGAGCAGGCTTTTGCTAAAGCTCGGACGGAGGGTATGCAATGTGTGAGATAGAGTCATGGAGTTTTCAGACGAAGCTTCTTCATAATAGTCAAAAAATTGATCATCTAACTGGTGCAGTCAGTGTTCCAATTCATCATGCATCTACCTTCCATCAGTATGATATCGATTCATTTGGAAAGTATGACTATAGCCGAAGCTTAAATCCAACGAGAGAAGCATTGGAAACGGTTATAGCTGATATGGAGGAAGGAACTAGAGGCTTTGCATTTTCTTCAGGAATGGCTGCAATTTCAACTGCATTCCTTTTATTGTCAAAGGGAGATCATGTAGTAATTACAGAGGATGTATACGGCGGAACATACCGCTTTGTAACTGAAGTGCTTTCAAGATATGGAATTAACCATACTTTTGTTGATATGACTGATTTAGATAATGTTAAGCAAGCTATTCGTCCAAATACAAAGGTCTTTTACGTTGAAACTCCATCCAATCCACTGTTGAAAGTAACGGATATTAAAGCAATCAGCTCGATCGCTAAGTCTCATGGGGCTTTAACCTTCGTTGATAACACCTTCCTAACACCAGCATTACAAAAGCCATTAACTTTAGGAGCAGATGTAGTACTGCATAGTGCAACAAAGTTTTTATCTGGGCATAGTGATGTTGTTGCTGGTCTTACTGTAGTAAAGGACCCAGTTCTTGCAGATAAAATCGGATTTTTGCAAAATTCATTTGGAGCAGTGCTTGGTGTACAGGATGCTTGGCTCGTTCTACGCGGAATCAAAACGTTACATGTGAGACTTGCTCAATCTATCCAATCGGCCAAACAAATCGCCCAAGCCCTTAAGGAAAATCCAGCCATCAAAAATGTTTACTATCCTGGCCTGGAGGACCATCCACACTATGTTTTACAAGGCAGGCAAGCAAAAGATGCTGGTGCTGTCCTCTCATTTGAACTTGAAAATGAAAGTATATTAAGAGATTTTGTTTCAAAGGTGAAAATTCCTGTGTTTGCTGTGAGTCTTGGTGCTGTGGAATCCATCCTTTCCTATCCTGCAAAAATGTCCCATTCAGCCATGCCCCTTCATGAACGTGAAAAACGAGGAATTAGTAATAGTCTCCTTCGCCTTTCTGTTGGTTTGGAGAACTCAGAGGATTTATTAAGGGACTTTAAGACAGCACTATCTGCAAGTAGTTTCGAAGAAAAAGTATTTCATAGAGGAGGATGAAAATGAGTTTACTTGAAAGAATGAAAAATGAAATCCTCATTGCTGATGGAGCAATGGGTACCCTTCTCTATTCTTATGGGACAGATTGCTGCTTTGAAGAATTAAATATATCCCAAGCGGAACAAATCCAGCAAATTCATAAAGCATATATCCATGCGGGTGCAAACCTCATTCAAACAAATTCCTATGCTGCCAACTATATTAAGCTGCAAAGATATGGCCTTGAGGATAATGTAAAGGAAATCAATACTGCCGCAGTCCGAAATGCCCGAAAAGCTGCTGGAAAAGACAGCTATGTAGTTGGGACGATTGGCGGAATCCGAGGAATGAAGCCAAATATGGTTTTTCTTGAGGAGATAAAAAGAAGTTTTCGGGAGCAGCTCTATTGTCTCCTTCTTGAAGGGGTAGATGGTATATTACTTGAAACGTATTATGACATTGAAGAACTGGAAAATGTACTCCAAATTGTTCGGAAAGAAACTGAATTACCTATTATTGCCCAGGTTTCCCTTCATGAAGTCGGTGTTCTTCAGGATCAAACACCGATTTCAAAAGCTATCGAACGTCTCGAGAATCTTGGTGCAGATGTTGTTGGGTTAAATTGCCGTCTTGGCCCCCATCATATGCTAGTAACATTAGAGGATATTCCCCTTCCTAGCCGAGCCTATTTATCGGCTTATCCAAATGCAAGTATCCCAGCTTATACGGATGGGAAATTTCATTATGAAGGAGACCCAAATTATTTCAGACAATCTGCAAAAGCTTTTCGAAATCAAGGTGTTCGATTAATTGGCGGATGCTGCGGTACAACGCCTGATCATATTCAAGCCTTTGCATCTGAACTCAAGGGCCTCCCTCCAATTTCAGAAAAATTAATTAAGAAACGTGAGCAGATACGTATTTCTGATGGAAATATACCTGTAAGAGAATATACTCCTTTAGAGGAAATCGTAAAAATGAGATCATCTGTTATTGTCGAACTTGATCCCCCTAAGCACCTTAATACAGCAAAATTTTTCGAGGGTGTGAAGGCTTTTAAGGAAATTGGAATTGATGCCATAACTCTTGCTGATAATTCACTAGCAACGCCAAGAATTTGTAATTCAGCACTAGGATATCGGGTTAAAAAGGAAATGGGCATGCGTCCATTGGTACACATTACATGCAGAGACAGGAATATTATTGGTCTTCAATCTCATTTGATGGGACTTCACACATTAGGACTATATGATGTATTGGCGTTAACCGGTGATCCGGCAAGAGTCGGTGATTTTCCTGGGGCTTCTTCCGTATACGATTTATCATCATTTGAGTTAATTCAGATGATTAAACAATTTAATGAAGGGATTTCTGTCTCAGGAAAACATTTACAGGAACAATCGGTTTTTTCTGTTGGTGCTGCCTTTAATCCGAATGTTCGATCCATCGAAAAAGCCGTGCAAAGACTGGAAAAGAAAATTACTTATGGGGCAGATTATTTCGTTAGCCAGCCAGTTTTTTCGTTGGAAAAATTATTGGAAATCCATGGAGCGGTCAAACACTTAAAAAAGCCCATATACATTGGGATTATGCCATTAACAGGGAGTAAAAATACAGAGTTTCTTCATAATGAGGTACCAGGAATAAAAATATCAGAAGAAATACGCAGCCGTATGGCCAATCTAAAGGATGACCCAGTCCATGCAGCTCGTGAAGGAGTAGCAATTGCGAAATCTTTAATCGATGCAGCATGTGAACTTTTTAATGGAATTTACTTGATAACACCGTTTATGCGTTTTGATCTTACTGCTGAATTAGCATTATATGCACATGAAGTGAGCGCTAAGATTACGAGGAGGAACAAAAATGCAAAAATCAGTATTAACTGAACAACTAGAGAAAAAAATTCTCATTATGGATGGTGCAATGGGTACCATGCTTCAAAATGCTAATTTGTCTGCAGATGATTTTGGCGGTGAGGAATATGAAGGCTGCAATGAGTATTTAACAATTACCCTCCCTTCTCTTATTGAACGGATTCACCTTGAGTACTTACATGCTGGTGCTGACATCATTGAAACAAATACCTTTGGCGCAACAAGTGTTGTTTTAGAAGAATATGGGCTAGCTCACAAGTCTTATGAGCTTAATAAGAAATCTGCTCAGATTGCTAAAAAGGCAGCTGATCAACTATCAACAGATGAATTTCCGAGATTTGTTGCTGGTTCTCTGGGACCAACAACAAAAACATTAAGTGTTACAGGTGGTACGACATTTGAAACACTAATTCAATCTTATGAGGAGCAAGCACTAGGGTTAATTGATGGAAATGTTGACCTTCTTCTACTTGAAACGAGTCAGGATATGCTGAATGTAAAAGCAGGATTCATTGGCATTCAAAACGCTTTCAAAAAAACGGGTAAACAATTGCCGCTTATTATATCTGGAACGATTGAACCGATGGGGACCACACTTGCTGGACAATCGATTGAAGCTTTTTACATCTCACTAGAACATATGAAGCCATTGGCTGTTGGATTAAACTGTGCAACAGGCCCTGAATTCATGCAGGATCATATACGATCCTTATCAAGTCTTGCATCTACAGCAATTAGCTGTTATCCGAATGCAGGACTGCCTGATGAGGAAGGGCAATACCATGAAACCCCTGAGACGTTAGCACAAAAGCTAGGAGGCTTTGCTTCGGAAGGCTGGCTGAATATTGTCGGGGGCTGCTGTGGAACTACCCCTGAACACATTAAAGCAATTGCCGAAGAAATGAAAAAGTATTCACCGCGAGTGTTTGAAAAAAATACAATTCATAAAGTTTCCGGAATCGAACCATTTATTTATGATGATCCTACCCTTCGTCCAATTATGGTTGGCGAACGTACGAATGTCATTGGTTCACGAAAGTTTAAGCGGCTGATAAGAGAGGGAAAGTTTGAGGAGGCATCTGAAATTGCACGCGCACAAATAAAAGGTGGTGCCCATGTAATCGATGTTTGTCTTGCAGATCCTGATCGAGAAGAGCTTGAAGATGTAGAAAACTTTATGAAAGAACTTGTCAAAAAAGTGAAAGCTCCCCTAGTCATTGATTCTACAGATGAAAATGTGATAGAAAAGGCTCTGACGTACTCTCAGGGCAAAGCGATTATTAACTCGATTAATCTTGAAGATGGAGAAGAAAAATTCGCAGTGACCGCTTCCCTTATTCATACGTATGGTGCTGCTGTGGTCGTGGGTACGATTGATGAAAAAGGAATGGGTGTTACTGCTGATAAGAAGCTTGAAATTGCGAAGCGTTCATACAAATTACTTGTAAATAAATACGGTATTCAACCGGAGGATATTATTTTTGATCCGCTTGTCTTTCCTGTTGGAACAGGTGACGCACAATATATTGGATCAGCAAAAGCCACGGTAGAAGGCATTCGGTTAATTAAAGAAGAAATGCCCGAAGTTCAAACGATCCTAGGTATTAGTAATGTGTCATTTGGCCTCCCTCCTGTCGGTCGTGAGGTATTGAATTCTGTCTTTCTCTATCACTGCACACAAGCTGGCTTAGATTATGCAATTGTCAATACGGAAAAGTTAGAGAGATTCGCTTCTATTCCTAAAGAAGAAGTGCTGCTTGCAGAAAAGCTGCTTTTTGAAACAACGGATCAAGCGCTAGCAGAGTTTACAGACTTTTATCGTGATAAAAAAAAGGAAAAGAAAAGTATTTTACCTGATATGACACTGGAGGAACGTCTTGCCTATTATGTTGTTGAGGGAACGAAAGAAGGCCTGACAGCTGATCTCGAAGAGGCACTTAAAGTCTATCCTGCTCCCCTTGAAATCATAAATGGCCCATTAATGGCTGGAATGAAGGAAGTTGGCCGATTGTTTAATGATAATCAACTAATTGTAGCCGAGGTACTTCAAAGTGCAGAAGTGATGAAAACTTCTGTGTCATTTCTTGAGCCTTATTTGGAAAAGGATGACACAACAGCTGGAAAAGGAAAAATTGTACTTGCAACTGTTAAGGGTGATGTACATGATATTGGTAAGAATTTAGTCGATATTATTTTAAGCAATAATGGATATGAAGTGATTGATCTTGGAATTAAAGTGGCACCAGCGCAGCTAGTAGAGACGATAAAAAAGGTAAAGCCCAATATGGTCGGATTATCTGGTTTGCTTGTGAAATCAGCACAACAAATGGTCATTACCGCCCATGATTTAAAACAAGCTGGAATTGACATCCCAATTTTAGTTGGCGGTGCAGCCTTATCACGAAAATTCACCGATACAAAAATCGCTAAAGAGTATGATGGCCTCGTTCTTTATGCAAAGGATGCGATGAACGGCCTTTCACTTGCCAACCAGCTTCAGGAGCCTGCAGAAGTAGAAAAACTGAAGCTTCTGCAGGTCGAAAAACAAACGGCTGCTTTGAATGCTGTACCTTTTGAAAGAATCGGATGGCATACCGCAACCGCCATAAAAATGAGACCAAAATTAGATATAAATGTTCCTGTTTTTGTTCCAATGGATCTAAAACGAAGATTATTGAAGTCCTATTCCCTTTCACATATTGAACCCTATATTAATAAGCAAATGCTAATCGGACATCATCTTGGCTTAAAAGGCAAGTTCGAAAAATTGCTTGATGAAGGTGATGAGAAGGCGATTAAAATGAATGATATGGTGAATGACTTGCTTCAGGAATCAAAGGCAAATGATTGGATCAAGCCTGCCGCAGTTTATCAATTTTTCCCTGCACAGTCAGATGGCGATAAGGTGATTATATATAATGAAGAGCAAACAGCTATTATTGAAACATTTGAATTTCCAAGGCAGGAAGTTGAACCATATCTTTGTCTAGCAGATTATTTGAAGTCTACAGATAGCGGACAAATGGATTATGTCGCCTTCTTTACCGTTACTGCTGGAAGAGGGATTCGTCAAGTGGCAGACCATTTAAAAGAACAAGGCAGATTTCTAGAATGCCATGCCCTGCAGTCGCTTGCCCTTGAAACAGCTGAAGGTTTTGCTGAACTCATACATCGTCAAATAAGAGACCGTTGGGGATTCGCTGATCCAGTTGAAATGACAATGAAGGATCGTTTCTCAGCTAAATATCATGGGCAGCGTTATTCTTTCGGTTATCCTGCATGTCCGGACTTAGAAGATCAGAAAAAGCTCTTCCGTTTAATCTGTCCGGAGGATATCGAAGTTCATTTAACAGATGGATGTATGATGGAGCCAGAAGCATCCGTTTCGGCTATCGTCTTTGCCCATCCTGAGGCAAGATACTTTAATGTGTTGAAAGTATAAATTAACCCAATAGCAACCGCTTGTATTGTGCGGATGCTATTGGGTTTTTTAATTGCTCGTTTTTTGTGTATGTACACGTATAACCCGATCATTTTTTGGATCAAATTCAATCTGAATGAGTAGCCCGAACTCTTTTCCCTGATCATCCACCCAAAGCTTAAACTTTTCTATCGAAGAATTTGGCTTGTCCTCTCTACCAATATGCAAATAGTCTACAATATTCGCACGAGGATATTTTTCTTTGGCTGTCTTAACAGCGAGTTGTCCCCATTTTGCATAGGAAGGTGGCGATGCAAAAGAAGGATAGCCAGAAAATAATAAACCTCCTATAATCAATAGACAAGCAAATACATTCTTCTTCATGTACTTTGTCCCTTTGTATTATTAGCTTCAGCACGCATTCGTTCTTCCTCTTCTTCCACACATATATAGGCAATTTGTTCGGACATTAAATGATGCATAATATCTTTATCATCTAAACATTCAATATCTTTTTCCATTGAAATCATACCTCCAATCAGACTTGTTTATATGTTTTGTTAATGGAAGTATGCTTATTCAAAACGAGTATGAGTTCGTGAATAATTTTGTTGAATTTCCGCACTCTATTATCAGGAGGTGTAATAGATAATGGAAGATAATATCCCTGAAATGACATTATTAATAGAAAGCATGAATGGTGCATTTACTACGGAATCAGCTGTAACAAACTCTGGAACGGATTACGAAATGTCGGATGAAGAAAACAGCAAGCATGATGAGCAAATAAAATTTGTTTTTGAAGATTAATTTTACAATGTATAAATTAGAAACTAATTGGGTCATTGCGTGTGCTGGTTATACCCCAAATCACAATGGTTTATGACAGAATTTGAAGGGCTAATAAAAATATGTGTAGTAAAGTAGAATTTGGGCGAAGATCGCTAATAAAAAGGAAGCTCTGTCTTTATCTATGCAGTCTTCAGACAGATTAATTGCAATCAGAAAAAATCGAGTCCTAACCAGTTTCTCATGCACATTCCCTGGAGATGATGATTATACAATTCAGAGCAGCCAGAGTTTTTTTACAATAGATAACTAGATTATTATGCTGGAAATCGAGCATTTTTGATAACCTATTCCCTGCCTTCACCACTTCTTTTTGACCCGCTTCTGCGCTTCCGCATTTTTTACCATCTTTTTTCTTCCTTTCCCCTTACCCTATTTATATTTCTATTTTATTATCCTTTAGGAAGAGTAATGAATAATGTACAATTAGAAAATCTTCTCTAATGAACGTTTAACCAAACGTGATTTAAATCACAAAAATTTATACTATTAATCATTATAATTAGGATAACTGATAGAATATCGATAGTAGGTGAGTAAAAATGGATTATAAATTTAAAAATCTTTTTGATGAAATTGGAGGAGCAGAGACAATTGATAAATTAGTCAATGCTTTTTATCCGCGAGTGTATGCAGATAAAGATTTGCGTCCACTGTTTGAAGATGACATGGAAGAAATAAAAAGAAAGCAGCGGATGTTTCTTTCTCAATTTACTGGTGGACCAGCCCTTTACAGTGAAGAATTTGGCCCCCCAGCGATGCAAAGAAGGCATCTTCCTTTTGAAATTACACCAACACGTGCAAAGTGCTGGCTTCGCTGTATGAAAGAAGCCTTTCATGAAATAGGGCTTGATGAACATCCTTCAGGTCCTGTTTTCTACGATCGACTGACTCAGGTTGCTGGTATTATGGTGAATAGCCCTGATCCTGAATAAAAACAATCCTAACCGAAGTTAATTTCGGTTAGGATTGTTTTTTCTCCATTTTTCAATCAAGTTTTGTGAATGCGCCAACAGGATAATAATTGTTAGCCCAATGAATCCCCACATTGATTCTACAGAATCATGCAGAAAAAAAACGGCAACAGGCAGGACAAGAAAGGAACCAAGACCGGAAAAAGTAAAGCTTTTTGTAAATGGATACGTGATTAAAAATGCTATAATGATGACAATTGCTAATAAAGGTTCGAAGGCGAGTGCCCCACCAATAAAAGTGGATATTCCCTTTCCTCCTCTAAACCGGAAAAGAATAGGTTTAATGTGGCCGATTAATGCAAAGGATAGCCCTATTATCTGTTCCAAGGCTGATAATTCAATCATTCTGCCTATGAAAACAACCAGAGCTCCTTTAATGGCATCCCCAAGAAAAGTAAGAACAAAAGCTTTTTTGCCATATAAACGACCCGCGTTTCTTGCTCCAGGATTACCTGAACCTTCCCCAAGAATTTTCCCCTTATGAAGAATTTTTATAAGAAAATGTGCGGTTAAAATGTTCCCAATGAAATAAGAGCTAACACAATAAAGAAATAGATTCATAGATTACTCCAGTCTTTTAAAAATAAAAATTGTTTACGTTTAATTATGAAGCAATTTTTATAATTCTTCAATAAAATTAGCACCCATAATTTGGGTGCTAATTTTCACATTATTTTTTTAAGTTTAACTCCCCTTTTAATTTATATGAACCTAAATCATAAGAACTAATTTTATTCGGCGATAATGCATACAACGTGTTACCGATATATAGGACGCGCTGAATGCTGTCCTCCCACTCTTCATAGATGGAATTTGGGTCGTGGTGGGTCATTTTTGCTTTCAATGAAAATCCTTTTTTAAGATCAATGTTGTAAACGTAAGCACCTTGGAATGTAAAAATTGAATCCCTTTCCATTTCATCCGTCGATTTTCCATTTTCATAAACGGTTATCGGAAAAGCAAATAGGTTTTTCTTTTTATCAAACAGGAGAGCTTTATGGTCATAGTTTAATTGGGAATACGTTCCTCTGCCACCGATTATTTCAGTAAATTTCTCCTTTGGATTCGATAAATTTGTTATGTCAAATAGTGAAAGTTTTACCCCATCTGTGAAAATAAGCGGCTCCCCTCCTGAGCCCTTGCCAGGGATTACCTTTGTATCATGACCAAATCCGATTAAATGATTTTCATCATATGGGTGGAGATAGTTGCTAAAACCAGGAATTTTTAATTCTCCTAATACTTTCGGCTGTTTAGGATTTGATCCGTCAATGACAAAGAGCGGATCGGTTTCCTTGAATGTAACAATGAAGATTCTATCGTTCATAAAACGAGCCGAGTATATTCGTTCCCCTCTTGCTAAATCCTCTAACTGTCCAACTTGCTTTAAATTCTCATCTAAGATATAGAGGTTATTGGCAGATGGCTTTGAATCATCCCATACTTGCCCTTTTGTAGTAGCGATGCGGAAATAACCTTTATATTCGTCCATCGAAAATTGATTTAATATCGTTCCTGAAATTTCGCTTGAGCTGTGGAAATCAACCTTCATTCCATCTACAGTAAATTTATAAACCGTTGTATCAGGGTTGTATGAATAATCTCCTTCAATTGCCATGGGCATATAATTCGTAACGGCAAGATAAAGATTGTTTTTTGCCATATATATCTGATCTCCACTGCCTAAATACGTGGTGAGAGCAATTTTGGAAGTAGGTTTATCTAAATCAATCACAGCAATGTTTGTAAAATTGGTTTCTTTAGATTCTGGAAAGTACTGAATCTTATCGTAATTAACTGCTTGCATTTGTGTATGAGTAGCTGAATCTGAATATCTTGGCCGAATATCGATTTCTGGATTCTCACGAAGCAGCCAATAATCTGGGTATTTATTGGCAATTAAATAAACATTACCATCCATTAACCTTGATGTGACAAGTGTTCCTTCAATTTCAATCTGTCTTATTTCTACAGGGTTCTTTTTATCCTTCACATCATAAATTATTGCTTTTGTTGTTTCATGAACTGGTGCTATTTTCATGTCTGCTTGTTTTTTCTCGCTCGACTGTCCTTCGTAACTCGTGCCCATAACGATTAATTGATCGTTTTGTAAATACATTTGAATAGGATAAAATGATTGTTTAAAAGTAATCTCTTTTTCTATTAACATTTTATCAGCAGGGATTGCTTTAATAATTTGCAGTGTATTATCTTTCAGTTGAAAAATATGCTTTCCATCTGTTTTGACAATATCTCCCTCATCAATTCCATCCACTTGCACATTTGTTTCTGAATGACCTTGTGACTTTTCAGATTCCCCTGCTGCTGAATCCATTGAAGATTCCTCTTTAACTGAGTAATCCTTATTTCCCCACATTTCAGTCACTCGTTTTAAGATATGTTCATTTAACTTGCTTTTCGATTCAGCAATTGGCAAAGATTCTTTTACAGTAAAGCTCTGAGTAATACCGGTTACTATTTTTCTGCCCATTATGGAATGAATCTCTTTTGATAGTTGTAATGTATAAGAGGTAAAATCGTAACCGTTCTCTGGCGGTTCAATAAGAATTGTTTTATCATCGTCACTCAATGATACAACTGTCTTTTGCTTCTCTCCCTTTTGATTCAAAACAAAAACGGTGTGGTTATTAATGCTTGATGGATCAAGTTTTTCGGAAAAATGGATTTTCCACAGTTTGTTTTTCATTACGATCAAATTTTCCTTTTCGTCTAAGCCACCCACTACTTTTAATTGAGTTACAAAGAAGCCAGTAAGGATAAACATCATGATCACGAGAGCGCCGCCTACTAGTACCCACTTTTTCTTCATATTTTTCACTCCTTTATAGCTATTGACGCACTTCGATTGAAAACTGTTACATATTTGTAATAAAAATGAAAAATAAAAATCCACTCAATATGAGTGGATTTACCATCTATGTATGGAATTTTTATTTTACCAGTTCTCTGTATTTTCAAGCAATGAATCGATTTCGATGTGTCTGATCATATAGTGAAAGTCGTCATCAGCTATTTCTTTAGTTGCATCCAAAAGCTTATCAATATCCATATTCTTCTTTTTCATAATCAGACCTCCTTTTCATGTAGACCTGTTTGTTTTAATACAGTATTCGCTGACCCCTACCATTTTATGAGGGTCAATATCCTACTACCCGATTTTTCCATTTTGTAAACTACGATTTTCACTTTTTTGTAATATTGTCAACGATTCACGGACAGTATTGGAGGAGAATATACTAAAAAAAAGTAACACCATTAATGAATGATTACGTATGTTTATTGAATATTAGTAGGTGTTAGAATATGAAACCAAAAGTAAATTCAAATGAAATAGCGAAGGTAATGCAATCTGCATTAACAAAAGGTCAAAGTGAAAATCAAATGACAGTTAAGGAATTACTAAGGGATATTAGAAAACAACTGGAGCCACACTATAAAAAATAATGTAAATCATAAAAGCTTGAAGACTTGTTTTCAAAAAAACTTTGTCTTCAAGCATTTTTTATATGTATCTAAATCTTATGATCTAGAAATAATAAAATAAAATTTTAAAAAAAGTTTGACAATTTTGTGAACAAAATGAATAATTTAAATATAAGGAGGATGAGTTAAATGAATCTAAATGCGAACATACTCAAGATTGTAAATTATGTTGGTGTCACATTATCAACAATCGGCCTTATCATTTTTACATTTGGTTTCTTTGGAAACGGGAATAATATATTAACACCGATTGGGATTGGAACAATTATGGGTGCGGTTTTTATCTTTGTGATGGGGATATTCTTTGTAGCAACGGAAGAGATGCTGAACAAAACAAAAAAAGGAGCATCCATTTAGATGCTCCTTTTTTGCAATATGTTACATATCCCAGTTGAAGAGGAATAGTGTACCGAATATTGTAATTAACGCAATGAAAATCATAAAGTAGACATTGCCATATATGGACCATTTATCCTTTGTTTCACCTGCATGCATGAATACTACAAGTTGCAGCAATGCTTGAATAAATGCTGTCACAACAAGAACTGTTAATCCTATTGCGAATGACATGTCTAAGAAATAAACGGCAAGGGCTACAGCAGTTAGAATTAATGAAAATACAAAGCCCATTACTTGTTTGGCCGGGAATAATTCTTTCATATTACATCATTCCTTTCAAGTAGATGAAGCTGAAGATGAAGATCCAAACTACATCTAAGAAATGCCAGTAAAGGGAGAAAATAAATGATTTATTCGCAGTTTCAGGAGTCAACCCGCGTTTCTTTACTTGCAGAATGATGGCTAAGCCCCAGAATAAACCGAATGTTACGTGTGCTCCATGTGTTCCTAATGTTGTTAATAGGCTGGCAGTAAACGCGCTCGTTTGCAATCCTGCTCCTATGTGTACATAATGTACAAACTCAAATATTTCAAACCCTAAGAATCCTAAACCTAATAGCAAAGTGATGGAGAAGAAGCTAATCATTGCTTTTATCTTGCCTAAACGCATGGCATGAATTCCAAGACCAATCACGAAGCTACTTGTTAAAAGCAAAATTGTTTCAATTAATACTGGTGTTATTTCAAAAATTTCTGCGCCGGTAGGACCATTACCTGTTCGGTGCTCTAATGTAAAATAAGTTGTAAAAAGTGTTGCGAAAAGCATAATTTCGGCACCAAGGAAAATCCAGAAACCGAATATATTTAGATTATTTTGCCCAGTACTATATTCAAGAGGTTGCGAGTGATCTAGTTTCATAATTTAGCCCCCCCTGTTTTCTCTTCCGTTTCTTTAATTTCTTCAATAGAAATATAACGTCCGTGATCTTTTTCGAATGAGCGCAATACCAAACATGCGAAGATTCCGATTGTTGAAAGGATGACAAGCGGCCAGATAGCAAATACAAATGAAAAGCCCCATACAAAGAAGATTGAACATAAGATAAATGGCATGCCACTGTTATTTGGCATATGAATTTTGTCTAACTTAGCTGGGAATAGTACATGTCCCTTTTTCTTAGAATCCCAGAATGGCTGAATAGAATTCACTTGTGGTGTAATTGCAAAATTATATTCAGGAACTGGTGTATTTGTTGCCCATTCTAATGTACGAGCATCCCATGGGTCTGAACCGATATTTCTTGGTGAATAACGAATGCTATAATAAACATTGTAGACGATTAAAGCGAAAGCTATTGCCATAATCCCTGCACCAACAAATGAAATCATATTCAATGCACCGAAGCCAGTTGCTTCAGAGTAAGTGTACATACGACGCGCTTGCCCATCTAGACCAGTAATATACATTGGGAAGAATGCAAGAACAAAGCCGATTGAGAGGAGCCAGAACGTCCATTTCCCGATTCGTTCATTTAACATAAAGCCAAACATTTTTGGCCAATAATACGTAAGACCTGCAAGCATCGCAAATACAACACCAGGAATAATTGTATTATGGAAGTGAGCAACTAAGAACATTGTATTATGATATTGGTAATCAGCTGCTGACATCGCAAGCATGACCCCTGTCACTCCGCCAATTGTGAAAAGTGGGATAAATCCTATTGAATAAAGCATAGGAACGGTAAACCGAATCTTCCCTTTCCACATGGTGAATAACCAGTTGAAAATCTTAACCCCAGTTGGTACAGCAATCGCCATCGTTGTGATCGAGAAGAAGCTATTCGATGCTGCCCCTTGACCCATTGTAAAGAAATGGTGAGCCCATACTAAACATGAAAGTACTGAAATGATAACCATAGAAGCGACCATTGATTTATAGCCATATAAATTTTTGCTTGAGAAAGTAGAAATTATCTCGCTGTATATTCCGAAAGCTGGCAAAATCAAGATATATACCTCAGGATGTCCCCAAACCCAGAATAGGTTCGCCCAAAGCATATCCATACCGCCGTTCGAACTTGTAAAGAAGTTGGTTGCAAAAAGTCGGTCCATTGTTCCCATAGCAAGAGCCACTGTTAAAACTGGGAACACTGTAACAATGATAAGGTTTGCAACTAAAGTAGACCATGTGAACATTGGCATTTTCATCATAGTCATACCAGGGGCTCTCATTTTCATAATCGTTGTGATCATATTAATACCTGTCATTAAAGAACCAAGTCCAGATATTTGGATCGCGATCATATAATAATTCGTTCCAACGGATTCGCTAAATTCATTTCCTGCAAGCGGGAAATATGATGTCCACCCCGCATCAGGTGAACCTCCAATGACAAATGAGATGTTAAATAGCATTGCTCCCATGAAAAATAGCCAGAAACTAATTGCATTTAAACGTGGGAACGCAACATCACGCGCGCCAATTTGTAATGGCACAATGTAGTTCATAAATGCAAATATGAAAGGCATCGCCATAAAAATGATCATAACGACCCCATGTGTAGTAAAAATTTCATTATAGTGTTGTGCATCAAGTAATTTACTATCTGGTGTAGCAAGCTGAGCACGCATCATGATGGCATCTACCCCACCACGAAAAAGCATCAGCAATGCGGATATTAAATACATTAAACCAATTCGTTTATGGTCAACCGTTGTCAACCATTCACGCCATAAATAGCCCCATTTTTTAAAATAGGTTAATCCAGCAATAATTGCGATCACTGTTAGCCCAATAACAACCATTGATGCATAAATTGCAGGACTTGGATGTGGTATGGCAAAGCGTTCAAAGAATTCCATCCGTATGTTTCTCCTTTCGAGAAAAGTTATTTTACTATTCTGTTATTCTTAATGATTGCTATGATCTGAATGATTTTCTTCTGATTCGTGAGAATCAGAATGTCCTTCATGTGTTTCTTCTGTTGATTCACTGTCTGATGAACCATGGTCATGCTCAGGTGGTGGTGCGAATTCTAAATGAGTTCCAGTGAAAGTCATTTGACCAAGGTGTCCAGGCTTTAATAATTCATTGTATTTTTCTTCAGAAAGTGGATCAGCCGTTTCTTTTACTTCCTTTACCCAATCATCGAAATCTTTTTGAGACATGGCAGTGACATTGAATGCATTTTCAGCAAACCCTTTTCCGCTGAAGTTAGCATTACGACCCATAAATTCGCCAGGTTCGTCTGCAGCTAAGTGCAATGTTGTAATCATGTCAGCCATTGCATATTTTTGACCGCCTAGTTGTGGAACCCAGAAACTTGTAATCGGTCCATTTGAATATAATTTAAATTCAAGTGCACGGTCTGTTGGTATATATAAATAATTGACTGTTTCAATGTTTTCTTCAGGATAACTAAAATGCCATTTCCAGTTGGACGATGAAGCATAGACAACCAATGGTTCTTGTTCTTCATAGCCTTTCGGAGCAGACTCAACGATATAGTTACTTTGTACGGAAACGAATGATAAATAAGCAACAATTATCACAGGAATTCCTACACAAATTGCTTCGACCCATGGATTCCCTTCCATGTGAGGTGGTTCATAGTCTTCACTTTGTTTTGAAGCGCGGAATTTCACCAACACATATATTAAAATAGCAAAAACAACAATAACAACTACCGACATAATTCCTATCGATAATAGTATGTCATTGGCTTGCCTTTCAGCTTGAGGCCCTTTAGGATCAAAGACCGTTAATGGTTCACATCCTGTTAACACAGTGACAATAGTGAAAAATACCGCTAATACAGCCCATTTCAATTTCATAACAGGGGCTCCTTTCTTATTAGAAATCAAAAAAACCAATTATTGTGTACATATTTTCACAATCTTCAACAAAAGAACACCTAAACATGTTCTTGCTGGTTCATTTACAATATTAACATGTTGTTAACGAAAAGAATGTGACAAATAACCGAAGGAATATTTTTACTTTATTGGATCAACTAATATATCGAAATAACAATGAATACATATAAACATTGCATTTAAACTACTTTCTTAGAGGAAAAAATAACTTTTGAAGCTGATTCAGATTTCAAAAGTTGTTCACATATTTGTAAAATTATTAAAAAGTTCTCGTAATTCTCTGTTAAATCTTTCGAATCAGTTTTTCTGAAATAATGATTATTTTTCCATATTCAATATATTTTTCCAGTAGCAACTCTCTTTTCTTCACATAATTATCCACTAAATATGATGATTCAAAAATAGTATTACATTTCATTTTCAATAAATAAAAATCCTCTCTAAAAAGTTTAGAGAGGATTTTTTATCTTTCACGAAGCTTTGTTATGTGTTATAGCCAATGAGTCATTTTTTCTAATAATTATTTGCGGTGCAGTGGCAATGACAAGTACGACAACAATTGAACATAGTACCCATGATCCAAGTGCTGTTGCTCCATTTACTGCAAAAGAGAATAGAAACGGTGACATGCCTTCTGGTGCATAGCTGCCAAAAAATAAAATACCAGCACAGAAATGCCAGAAATAGCGAGCAAGACTTCCGATAAATATAGCTGCTACAATCCAAGTAAGCGCAGTTTTCTTTTTTCCATATCTCAGATCTTTTTGAATGAAATTGTAAAATAGTCCAGCAAAACCGATGAATGCAAAAGCCAAGACATATTCAATAAATGTTTGTACAGGTGTTACTATCCAAGCATCTCCCATGACAATTTGGAGAATGCCCCACATAAAGCCAGAAATCATACTTACACGAAACCCCCATCGAAAGGCCAAGATGAAGATGGGCAGCATGGCAACTGAAATTGATATATTGGGCGTTGGCTTGATTGATGGCAATAAATCCAAAATAATGGCAAATGCTGCAAAAAATGAAGCCTCAATCAATGCGATTAAACTTAATTTTTTCATAAAAATACTCCCCTTTTCAAATGGTACGACACCTCAAGGGGAGAATAAGCATACAAAACAAAAAAACACCTATTCAATCCACATTCCTGCGCTAGAATTATCTAACAGGTTCGAAGGGTCAGAACAGCGAACTGTTCACTCTCAGCTTTACGCTCCCCTTGTGGTTACGTTTATTTAATATCCTATGTAATTATATCTTGCTTTCCAATATTTGTGAAGGGGAAATAGTACTTTTAAGGATATCTTTGCTATATAAGTTATTTAACAATATTTTCTAGTTTTTACATAAATCATCTACTATTCACACATATGTTTCGTACTTATAATGAAAAGGTACAATGAGGAGGGAAAAAGTTGAAATTAAATTTTAGAAAAGCTTCAACAATTGTTCCGATTATTGTAGGCTTATTAGTTATAGCAACAGCCATTTTCTTTGTTGTTCAGAATGGGAATAAATCCGTAACAGTCCCCTATTCTTCTGTCGAAGAATTGATTGCATCGCAAAATGGGGAAATGGTTACAATAAATGAACATATAAATGGAAAACTTACGATTATTACTGGTGATGGTAAATTTATTTCACATGTCCCGCCAAATAGTCAATTGATTGGTAAATTAGTAGAAAATTATCATGTTGAATATACATTTTCATCTAGTAGTCCATATACACCATGGATTTTGGGCGGGCTCGCTGTCTTAATTACTGCCATAGGCATTTATTTATATAAGTCTGGCAGAGGCGGCCTTGGTGCAACAAATACAATGAAGCAAAGTGTATCGAGGGCAAAGCCGCTTCCACCTATTTCTCTTGCTGATGTTGGAGGAATTCAAGGTGAAATGAAAGATGAGATCATGCAAACTCTTTCTATTTTGAAAGAACCGGAACGTGCAATTCAAATGGGTTTAAAGCAACCGAAAGGGATACTATTATATGGTCCTCCTGGAACAGGGAAAACATTGCTGGCACAAGCGATTGCTAAAGAGCTAGGTGCAACCTTCTTTTCAACGAGCGGCTCAGCATTTAATGAAATGTTTGTAGGTGTTGGTGCATCCCGCGTGCGAACATTGTTCCAAAATGCAAGGAAGCAAAAGCCTGCAGTCGTTTTTATCGATGAAGTCGATGCCCTTGCTGGTAAAAGAAAGCAGCATGGCGGTGAAGAAAGTGAGAAGACGTTAACTGAACTTCTAGTACAGCTAGATGGCGGACACTCTAATGATGGCATTCTTTTCATTGCGGCGACAAATCGGAAAGATATGCTTGATGATGCCTTTCTTCGACCTGGCCGGATTGACTTTTCGTTTCATGTGCCTCTTCCTGATACGAAAGGAAGAAAAGAAATTATCGAGATTCATACGAAAAATAGAAAATTAGCTACAAATGTAATGAACTCTCTTGAAGAACTTGCTGAAAGCACTTCTGGTTTTTCCGGTGCCGATCTTCAATCACTATTTGAAACAGCCAGTCGCAGAGCTGTACAAAATGGACAAGCTTGCATTTCAAAGGAAGATATTGATTTCGCTTTAGACAGAACCGTGCTTGGAAGCTCAACACGTGCGCTTCAGGACACAGAAACGAAAAGACGTGTTGCAATCCATGAATCAGGACACGCACTTGTTGCAGCAATTACAAAGCCCGGGTCTGTTCGTAAAGCGACCATTATTCCCCGTGGACAAGCACTTGGTTATGTTGCGCCGGTTCCGAAAGAAATGCATCTCTCGACAACAAGCGACATGCTTGATCAAGTAGCAATGATTTTAGCTGGCGGTGTTGCCGAAAGAATGATTCTTGGCGAGCACAGCATAGGTGTTGGCGGCGATGTTCAACAGGCAAAACAGATGATTGAACAAATGGTTGACACAGGCTTACTTGATGATGGTTTTACTTTAACCTTTAACAAGTCAGATAAAGAAATAAAAATGCAAGAACTTTTCCAAAAAGCATTAGAGAGATCAGAAAAGCTAATAAATACGAACAGAGTCCAATTTGACAACTTAGTAGAAGCCCTCTTAAAGCAAGAGACTTTAGATGGGACAGAAGTCCAAGAACTTGTGGATATTTACCCATCGATAAATGAAAAGCAACTCGTTCTTTCTTAAGATTTACCGGCTCATCATGAGCCGGTTATTTTTTTGTCGAGTTTTGTAAAATATGAAAGAATTATTTTTCCTGTTCATTCAACATTTATCTACATATTATAAAGGATTCCCCTCCCTGCTTGTTTAATTAGATATGGAACGATTAGCATGGAGGAATGGTGCTCTTGAAGGATTTTGTAGCAGATTTATTTTTTCACTTCTTTATTATGATGATGATCCCCTTAGTAAATATCATACTTAGCCGACACAAAAAAGGACTGAAAACATATATTGTTTTTCTTATCACGATTATATTTTCACTTCTATTGACTATGTCCTTTCCTGTAAGAGTTGCAGATGGCATGGCATTTGATTTGAAATTTATTCCTATTTTTATATCTTTTTTCTATATGGGTCCACTATCTGGTGGTATTACAATTGGTGCTTTATTAGGAGTAAACGTATTTGGAGAGTTTAAGGAATTATTGGTATTATTAATAAATTATTTAATCATCATACCCTTATTTGGCTTTGTTTATAAAAACTATCAAAGAGGAAATCCTTGGAAGAAACTTTGTATTGGTGTCACTTTCTATATTTTAATTACTGGTACACGCATAATTGCTTTTATACAATCAGGACATTCAGAAGATTTCCTATTTCTATGCTCATTTTCCATTGTTTCATTACTGACACTTGCGATCATTATCTATTTAATCGAAATGAATAAGCTTCAGCTAGCCATGCTGGAACAATTACAAAACGCAGATAAATTGAATGCAGTGAGTCAGCTCGCTGCTTCAGTTGCACATGAAATTCGCAATCCAATGACAACGATCCGAGGCTTTTTGCAAATCATGAAGGACGAAAATAACTTAACATCCAAACAAGGAATGTTTATATCTGTTTCACTTGAAGAATTGGATCGGACACAGAAAATAATTGGAGATTTTCTATCGCTTGCACGCCCTTCAAGCCATTTTTGCGAGTCGATTCCTCTTACACAAACATTATTGGATGTTGCAGAATTTATGCATCCATTTGCTGTAATGTCTAATGTTATTCTTATTACAAATATTGAAGGAAATTTAGTTATTAACGGAAATACAAATGAATGTAAGCAGTTATTAATCAATTTAATCAAGAATGGGATTGAGGCCATGCCCTCTGGCGGAAATTTAGAATTGCATGCCTATCAAGAAGATGGACATGCGAAAATAAATATTAAAGATGAAGGAATTGGTATTTCCTCCCATCAGATTAAGCAGCTAGGACAGCCATATTATTCAACCAAAACAAAAGGAACTGGTCTTGGTTTAATGATTAGTTTTGATATCATTAAACGTATGAATGGCGATTACAAAATTGTTAGTAAAGAAAGTGCGGGGACAACCTTTCATATGAAATTCCCATTGTAACCGCCTCTCTCCTCAAGAACCGACAACATCTTTTACATACGACAAATTCAGACTTGCAGAATGACGATTTTAATAAGGAAATGTCTGAATCTGCGCTTTCCCAAGAAATATTGATTGAATATTTCGTAATTTATAATTACTCCCAGGCTCCACATGTCCTGGGAGCTTATTAAGAAAATATTTTTTCATTTATAGTAAATTGCCGAATGGTCTCCATATTTGGATCAAAGCCAATACCAGGATGCGCTGGTACATTGATATATCCATTTTCTACTACTACCTCTGGATAAATGATATCCTGTTCCCAATAATGTGAAGAACCAGCTGTATCACCTGGCAAAATAAAATTAGATAATGTAGTTAAAGCAATATTATGTGCTCTTCCAATGCCTGCTTCAAGCATGCCGCCACACCATACAGGAATCTTGTTTTCTTTGCATAGATCATGAATTCTTCTTGCCTCTGATAGTCCCCCTACCCTGCCAATTTTAATATTAATTATTTGACAGGCTTTCAATTCAATGGCTAGACGCGCATCCTCATATGAATGTATGCTTTCATCCAAACAAATCGGTGTTGTAATTTCCTTTTGAAGCTTTGCATGATCAATAATGTCATTTGCAGCTAATGGCTGTTCAATCATCATTAAACCATATTCATCCATTGATTTAAACAGATCGATATCATTTAACGTGTACGCTGAGTTTGCATCAGCCATTAATGGGACTTTTGGGTAATGCTTTCTGATTTCTCGAATGACCTCAAGATCCCAGCCTGGTTTAATTTTCACCTTCATTCGCTTGTATCCCTTAGCAGTATACCCATCAATTAATTGTAAGAGGTCATCAATAGTATTTTGAATACCAATGCTTATTCCAACTTCGATTCTCTTCTTATTTCCTCCAAGTGCTTTGGTCAGGCTTAACCCCTTTTCTTTCGCATATAAATCCCATACAGCCCCTTCAATTGTTGATTTAGCCATATTGTTTTTTCTTATTGATGAGAGAATATTTGAAACTTGATTTGGATGGTCAAGCTCTTCGTTTATTACCGCCGGGATCATAAAATCTTCGAGCATATGCCAATTCGTCTTTACCGTTTCTTCTGTATACCAGGGTGTGTCAAAGGCTACGGACTCTCCCCAACCGATATGCTCATTTTCTGATTTTGCTTCAAGAAGAAGAAATTCTTTATCTTGCATTGTCCCAAAACTTGTCGAAAACGGAGATTTCATTTTCATTTTTAAATGTCGCAATGTGATTTCACGAATCTTCATATGTTCCACCTCAATTACTAAAAATTTCTTATCATCTTTAATAATAGTGGAAAACTCCCTTCCTTTCACTAAATGTGTGTGAACTCGAATCTTTTTTTCACTAAAACATATACTAGTATCACGGCCGTCCACCTCTTCTACTTTCGCAGCGACTGCGGGACTAACCAGATCAGAATGTGGGCGGCTTTTTTGTTATTTTCTATACTGAAAAGAAATAACCTGGTCAAAGTACAACCAGTTTGTTTTTACATTTTAAATGCCCTCATCAAGCAACTCATATCCAGGGATAAGCTTGGAAAGCGGAACAAGTTCTGCTTTGTTTTTATAAACAGGAATATACGCTTCTAAGACACTCGCCATAATTGGACCAGAAACACCAACATGTCCAATTGCAATGATTTGCTCACTTTTATTCAACTTTCCGGCTAATAGGTTCGCTTGTTTTGTCACATGGCGAGTGGTATATACGTCATCAAAAAACAAATTATTTTCTAAATAGGGGATGTTTAGTTGGTTGGCAATCTTCCCCACTACACTATTTGCAGTTGTTTTGCTATCGAGATAAAAAAATCCATATTCTTTGCAAACCTCCAGGACAATTCTCATGACTCGCTCATTTTCTGTCGCTTTCGATCCCATATGATGATTCATGCCGATTGCATGTGGGACATCCTTAATCGCAGCAACAACTCGTTTCCGTATCTCTTCATCACTTAAGTCTGTTGTGATTGCACCTGGACCAAGCCAGCTCTTCTTTCCTTTCTTTGGCTCCATTGGCAAATGGACGATCACATCATGTCCATTTCGTTTTGCGAGTTCTGCATCTGCTTTCGTGCTCGGCATAAAGGGCATGATTGCTGCAGTTAAAGTAATAGGAAGCTCTAATATTTCTTCTGTTCCTTTCATATTGTTTCCAAGGTCATCTATTACAATAGCTAGTTCTCTTTTCATTTGAGAAGCTTCTGTAAATAAGGGCTGGTTTAAAGAAAAGAGAAGAACAAGCAGGCAAAGTAATCGTTTCATTTCACCACTCCTTTTTCCATTAATTTCTCCATAATTCAATAAGAATATGATAAGAACAGGTACAAAAAAAACTGACCAGCTATTAGCCGGTCAGTTCACAATTATTTTGTATGCATTTTAAATTCAAGAAAAAGATCATTGTAATGAGCGAGCATTCTTTTTCCTAGGTTTTCATATACCTCAAGCTTTGAAGTCATTTCTTCATCCGGATAAAAACGCTCATCATTTACTACTTCTTCATCCATATATTTTAGTGCTTCTTTATTAGGTGTAGAGTAGCCGACATAATCTGTATTTTGTGCAGCTACTTCTGGATCGAGCATAAAATTGATAAATTGATGTGCAGCTTCGACATTTTTCGCCGTTTTTGGAATAACCATATTATCAAACCATAAATTCGATCCTTCTTTCGGAATCACATACTCCACATTTTCATTTTCCCACATAATTTCTTGGGCGGTCCCAGACCAGACAAGTCCTATCGCTGCTTCTTCATTTTGCAATAATAAACGATTTTCGTCCCCAACAATTGCCTTTATATTAGGTGTTAATGCATCTATCTTTTCCTTTGCTTCCTGAAGGTGATCTTTGTTTTTATCATTCAATGAATAGCCTAGGCTATTTAATGACATACCTAATACTTCACGCGCACTATCAACTAGCAAAATTTGATTCTTAAACGCAGGATCCCAAAGGTCATTCCAGCTAGTTAATTCTCGATCGCCAAGTATTTTCGTGTTGTACAATATGCCTACCGTTCCCCAAAAATACGGAATCGAATATTTGTTCCCGTGATCGAATGGCAAATCTAAGAAACGGGAATCCAGATATTGAAAATTCGGGAGCTTTGAATGATCGATCGGAAGAAGCAGATCTTCCTGAATCATTTTATCGATGATGTACTCGGAAGGAACGGCAATATCATAGGCGGTCCCTCCTTGTTCGATTTTCGTCAGCATCGCTTCATTGGAATCAAATGTCTCGTAAATGACCTTTATTCCTGTCTCATCTTCAAATTGTTTAATCAGTTCCTCATCGATATAATCGCCCCAGTTAAAAATGGTTAACGTATTTCCGCTCGTATAGCCCTGTGAGGAATTTAGCCTGAAAACAATAAATATTAAAACAAACGAAACGATTAACACGGCTAATAATGCACGAATTAGCTGTTTCATTATCTAACCCCCATTCTACCCGGTTTGTTATTACGTTTAGTGATGAAGTAATAACCGACAACTAGGAGCATGGTAAAAATAAATAAAAGTGTTGAAAGAGCATTAATATTTAAGGAAACCCCTCTTCTGGCAAGTGAATAAATTTCCACTGATAAGGTGGTAAAGCCATTGCCCGTTACAAAAAAGGTAACAGCAAAATCATCTAATGAATACGTTAATGCCATAAAGAATCCCGCAAAAATCCCTGGTGTAATATATGGGAGCACGACTTTTGTCAAGACATCCCAACGGCTAGCACCTAAATCAAGAGCGGCATAAATCATTGATGTATTCATCTCTTCAATTTTCGGAAGAACCATAATGACAACAATTGGCACACTAAAAGCAATATGAGCAAGTAATACAGAGATAAACCCAAGCTTAATACCAACCATCGTAAACAAAATTAAAAAGGATGCACCGATAATAACATCCGGGCTAACAATCAGAACATTATTCAGCGAAAGCAATGTGTTTTTCACTCTTCTTCTTCTTGCATAGTAGATAGCTAGGGCACCTGCAACCCCAAGAATCGTAGAAATTGCAGCTGAAAGCAGAGCAATAATGGCTGTATTTAGTACGATGATCAACAGTCTTGAATCGCCAAATAACTCCTTGTACCAATCAAGTGTAAATCCTTCAAAATGGTACATCGTTCCCCCGCTATTAAAGGAATAAAACATTAAATATAATATCGGGGCATACAGAATGAAAAACATAATGATTAAATAAACTGTAGATAGTTTAGATAATTTCTTCATAAGATCCCCCGCTTTCTTTTCCCAGTGAGAATCATAATTAATACCATGGCAATGATTAAAAAGACGGCGATCGTTGCGCCCATTCCCCAGTCTTGCGTAACTAAGAAATGCTGTTCAATAGCTGTACCAAGTGTAATCACTCGATTACCAGCTATTAATCTTGTAAGCATGAACAGCGACAAGGCTGGTATGAAAACAATTTGACACCCTGATTTAACACCATCAATGGTCAGCGGGAATATTACACGCTTAAATGTAATCCATTTAGATGCACCAAGATCATTGGATGCATCAACAAGTGACGGATTCAATTCATCCAATGCGTTAAAAATAGGCAGGATCATAAATGGCAAGAATATATATACAGAAACAAAGATAAAGCTAAAATCAGTGAAAAGGATTTGCTTTGTTCCGATCCCAATTACTTCAAGGAAGCTATTAGCTGCTCCATATGTTCCGAATATACCAATGAATGCGTAAGCTTTTAGCAATAAATTGATCCAAGAAGGAAGGATAATTAATAAAAGTAAAAGCTGTTTATGCTTTGTTTTTGTAAGCAAGTAAGAAATTGGATATGCAACAAGTAATGTAAACATAGTAATTAAAAAGGCATACCAAAAAGAGCTAAACGTCATTTTTAAATAAACTGGTGTAAAAAACTTCTTGTAATTATCAAACGTTAATTGTCCATCTATATCGAAAAATGAGTAATATAGAACCAGGAGAATCGGCATAACGACAAAAAGGGCGATCCAAATAACATATGGAATGAGGTAAAAATTCCGTGATTTACTTTTCATAGCTTCCCTCTTCATATGCTTCTAGTCGTTTGTCGAATTCCTCTTCCGTCTCCCCATGTCTCATAACATGAATAGCCTCAGGATCAAACGTTAGCCCTATTTCCTCACCAACAATTGCCTTCTTTGTTGAATGGACAAGCCACTCATTACCGTCCTGGTCATTACAGCTAATCTCATAGTGAACCCCACGGAATAATTGAGAATCAACATGTACACGAAGCCTCCCATTTTCTGGCATCGTAATTTCTAAATCCTCAGGTCGAATGACAATTTCGACTGCCTCATTTGGATCAAAACCACCATCAACACA
The DNA here is from genome assembly GCF_001420595.1 of Cytobacillus solani. GTDB lineage: Bacteria > Bacillota > Bacilli > Bacillales > Cytobacillaceae > Cytobacillus > Cytobacillus solani. The sequence continues at coordinate 2,506,312 of NZ_LJIX01000006.1, forward strand.
TTCAAACGTTTTTCCAGCAAATTGTACAGAAAAATCTTTTAACATAACGCCCGGAACAATATTTGATTCTCCGATAAAGTCTGCAACAAATCGGTTAATAGGTTCATCATAAATATCAGTTGGCGTTCCGCTTTGTTCGATATTGCCGTTATTAAGAACAAAGATTTCATCAGACATCGCAAGTGCCTCTTCTTGGTCATGGGTAACGAAAATGAATGTGATCCCTAGTCTGCGCTGCAGTTCACGTAATTCATATTGCATTTCAGTACGGAGCTTTAAGTCAAGTGCAGAAAGAGGTTCATCCAATAATATAACCTCTGGTTCATTGACAATCGCTCGTGCGATGGCAACACGCTGGCGCTGCCCGCCCGACATTTCTTTTATTTCTCTTTTTTCATATCCTTCAAGATTGACAAACCTTAATGCTTCTTTCACTTTTCGATCAATCTCATTACTTTTTAACTTCTTTATTCTTAAGCCAAATGCCACATTTTCATAAACATTTAAATGCGGAAACAAAGCATAGTCCTGAAAAACTGTATTCACTTGACGTTTGTTTGCAGGCACGTCGTTAACAATTTTTCCATTAATAAAGATTTTTCCTTTAGACGGCTCAATGAATCCAGCAATTAATCTCAGAATCGTTGTTTTCCCACATCCAGATGGTCCTAGAAGCGTATAGAATTTCCCTCTTTCGATTTCAAAGCTTACGTCATTTAAAACTGGGGGATCATTATCATATTGTTTCGTTACTTGTTCAAAACGAATTATTGTATGATCTGTCATTTTTATCTCCTTCAATCATTTAGTGTATGTTTGAATTCATCGAAAAAAATCGAAACATAGAAAAGCGCAAGCGGTTTGATCACCCCAGACAAGCATAAGTCGAGCCTTTCTGAAAGGATTATCTTGTGACCTCGAGTTCGACATAACTCGACGTCCTGTACGTCGGGGGTTGCCGCAGGAGCTAGACATTTACAAACATTCAAACGTAATAATACCATATTCCTATCAGTACAGGCAGATTTTTATTGAAAAATTTGCATATTAAAGAAAGAACTTTGGTGATTTTTTCTCTATAAGACAAAAAAGACAAGGATGTATGCTCAATACATCCTTGTCTACAATGTAAGAATTTATTTATTTATTCGATAAGCCCCAACCTTAAATCCGGCTATTGCAAATCCAAGGGCTTGACATAAAAAGACAATTCCCCAAAACTGTGCAGGAATAAAATGTGTTGACTGTGCAAGTCCTGTCGCATCCCCCGCCGAATATGGCTGTGTAAAACTTAAGAGGAAGATCGTAAAGGATGACCCAATAGATTCTACTAAAAGAATACTTGCTATCATGAGTAAGAAATGTTCAACAATGGCGGCTGTTCCTTTAAATAATAGAAAGATAAATGCAGCTCCAAAGGTGATGAGCCAAAAAATGCCGTAAAAATTCCTTACCCAAAAGATGAGATTTAACCCAATTAATGCTAAAAGAATAATGATTATCGGCTTGTATTGTTTTCTGCTAATAAACCAAAAGGATAGAAATGCAATGAAGGAAGAAAACACATACCCTGCACCTCCAGTGAAAAAGCCGCCAAACCAGGATGAATGGCTTGTGTAGGTTACTCCTTCGGTATTCATAAACAGAGAAATTTCATGTACCTTCCCTCCAAAAAGGGCAACGATGGCATGGCCTGATTCATGAATGACCGTATTCACCACACGAAAGTAGTTTCCTATGATCGGCACATTTGTCAGAATAATAGCGATTGCAATAAATAATAAAAATTTCCAACTAATTAATTCCTTGATTCTACTCATTCTGGTCTCCTTTAGAAAATATGTAAATATTATACTGTTACGTTCCAAATTTAGGAAGGTTTCATCATTTTAATTAAATCATGTAATATACTTGAAGTGAATGTGAAAAAGTATCTGTTTTTTTATGAAATCATTATGATTATCTTTAAAAATAGACTAAAATAGAAGATAAGAAGTGTAGCCGCCTGCTACGATATATTGGAGGAATATGACGTTAATGGAGACGATTCAAACTTTATTACAAAAAAGTGCGTTCAAAAGATTTATTATTTTCGGAATTTTATTATTCGTTCTATACTTACTTAGAAGCATGATTAATTTAATTCTAATCACATTTATTTTTTCATTTTTACTTAATCGATTAGTGAACCTAATTACTAGAAAGATTAAGTTGAATCGAAAAGTAACCGTGCTCATTGTATATTTGGCTATTATCGGGCTGTTAACGATTGGGATAAGCAAGTACTTGCCGATCATTGTTGCTGAAATCTCCCAACTAGTCACACAGATTACCGTTTTCTATACACAGCAGCACGATAATATTATTATAAACTATGTCATGAGTTTTATAGAAACGAACCAAATCTCGAAATATTTGGAGCAAGGATTTACATTCTTACTAAAGTACTTTAGCGGTGTAAGTAATATCGCCATCCAGGTTATGCTTTCGCTTATTCTAAGTTTATTCTTCTTATTAGAAAAGCCAAGGCTAATCGAATTTACTTCCAAATTTAAAAACAGTAAAATTGCACCTTTTTACAATGAAATTGAGTTCTTTGCAAAAAAGTTTGTCCTCACATTTGGTAAAGTAATTGAAGCACAGTTTATTATTGCTATTGTTAATTGCGGATTGACTACATTAGCATTATGGATTATGGACTTCCCTCAATTAATGGGATTATCGATTTTAATCTTTTTACTTGGATTAATACCTGTTGCAGGCGTGATCATTTCACTAATCCCGCTTTGTACAATTGCTTATACACTTGGGGGCTTTATTCAAGTAATCTATATCCTTATTGTAATCATGATTATCCATGCAATTGAAGCATACATTCTTAATCCAAAATTAATGTCTGCTAAGACGGACTTACCTGTTTTTTACACATTTATCGTGTTAATCTTTGGAGAACATTTCTTTGGTGTTTGGGGTCTGATTGTTGGGATTCCGGTGTTTGTATTCCTTTTGGATGTATTAGAGGTTAGGGATAAGAAGGTAGAAGTATAAATAAAAAAGGCTGGGAAATTTCCCTGCCTTTTTATTATGGTTTGGGGTTAATGCTCCATGCCAGCCCAAACATCGTAAAGGTAAAAATAAATATGAAAAGACATAAGAACATGCCCCAAATTGAAAACAATCTTGATCTTTTCTGTGTGAAAAGTCCAATTCCGCCTAGGATCAAACCAACTAAAGGCAGTTTTATAAGAAAAAAATCTGGAAACTCATCATAATCCATTAACAATGCTATATTTAATCCTGCAAGTGCTATGATTGCAGTAACAAAGGAAAGAAGACCTGTGACAGTGGGAACTCTTTGCCTTTGACGCTTCTTTTTTTTGCTCTTTACTTCCAATTCCATAGTTTAACTTCCCCTACCTTCATTGTTCGAATGGCTTCATTTTTTTGAAGTTTTCTTAATTCTGAGGTTGGTCCTGTCACTACAGCCCCGTATACGTAAATCCCATTTTTCTTTAAATAAGGAACTCTTTCTTCAAGGGCAAGGCTTTTTGCACTTGCTATTTTTGCAGCATTTTCTTCATTGTTTCTTAGGAATTCAAGTATATCCATAAATACCTCTTCATTTGTTTGATCACGTCCATTAAAAGGTGACCAAGTGGTCTGATCAAGCTGTAAAGGATAGCCAATCGGAGCGACTGGATAGCCTTCCTTATCTATTTGCTTCTTTTCAAGTCCAGTATCAACTGCAACCCATCGAACCTCTACATTTTTTCCAAGTTGTTTTTCTAATTCTCCTGCCTTCATTAATTTACTTAAAGAGATATATACTTCACTAACTGTCCCATCAGGCAATTTTTTTAATAGGTCCCATTCAACTTCAAGCCCTGGTGGCTTTAAAGCATCCGGATGAAATATGCGATTTGATTCCATGCTTGCTATCTTGGGCAATGGCCGATCTAATAGGATCGTCTTCTCTGGAAACCTAGGTTTATCAAACGCATACTTAATCAGGTATTCCCCAGCCTTATAATCTTCTTTACCAATTCGCTTAAATACTTCAAATTGAATATCCATAGAGAAGAATTTAATATTTTCCTCCAATTCCATTTCCTCTAAACTAATGTTTGGCTCGGTTACATAGACCGTTTTTGTGGCAATCTCAATTAAATGATTTGCCTTCCCGCCGACGGCATAATATAAATAGGATCCGAGTGTCATGCCAGGAATGATTAATAGCAGTATTGCAAGACTTATCATAATCGAAGTGATTAATGCCATGTATTTTCCTTTTTTAATCATAGACCTTTGATCTTTTACGTTAATGGACTGACTATTTTCAAAGTCTTGAATGGAATGATTAATATACGATTGATAAATTTCTTTGTCTTTCTGATTATCCTCTTTCATCATTCATCCTCCTGTCTTTTACCCTTTCAATCAATTTTTTTCGACCGCGTACAAGATGACTTTTTAATGTATTTAGATTTATATCAAGTATCTCCGCTGATTCCTTCAGGGATAACTGATGTAAATCACATAAAAGAATCACATGTGTTTCCGTTTCCTTTAAAGAATGGATATCTTCTATCAATAGTTGAAAGCTCTCCTTCTCTAACATACGATTCTCAGGATTCTTTTCAAGAATGATAGGATTTTTGTTCATACCTTCGATTTTGTCACTGATAACCAAACGATTATTTTTCCTCGAAAAATCAATAAATGCACGGTAAGCCACTTTAAATAGCCATGCCTTTATATTATTGATTTCATTATCACCTAAATGGATATACGCACGGTAGAACGCCTCTTGTACTAAGTCTTCTGCTGTAAAATGATCCTTGGAAAGGGATAACAAATAACGGTATAGATCCTTTACATATACCTCATATGCCTCATCTAACTCCAAAGCTGTGCCCCCTTTCATCCTATCCACGTTTCAGCATAACAAAAAGTTGCAAATTAGGAGGATTTTTTAAAATCTAGCATATTCTATAAACTTGTACCTTTAGCTAATCAAGTTTTAGTTAAGATTCATGCATCATCTTTGAACTTTGGTAACTTAGTTCTTTTGAAAGGTCAACCATTTCTTGCTCGCTTTGCTTTCGAATTAACAAAGCCAAAATACTCCATTCCCGGGGGTGATATAGCCGTCAAGTTGAAGAAGTAGGAAAAGATGTTAAACAATTTAAACCTGGTGACGAAGTGTTTGGTGACCTTTCTATTTGCGGTGGGGTGGTTTTGCCGAATATACAGCTGTCGCTGAAGAGGCTCTAGCCCTTAAACCACCCAATATTACGTATGTGGAAGCAGCCGCTTCACCTATGGCGGGTGTTACAGCCTTACAGGGTCTAAGGGATAAAGGTAAAATTAAGACAAATCAAAAGGTATTAATTCACGGGGCATCTGGCGGGGTCGGTACGTTCGCTGTTCAAATTGCCAAATCATTTGGGGCTGAAGTAACAGGTGTTTGCAGTACTAGAAAATAAGTTAATGGATCTAACAATCGATGATTTCTTTTTTCGTCCACCTTTAGTTGAGTATGCAGATTACATCGTAAAATGGATTAGCTACACACATGCAGGATCATTTATTACTTTTTTAATTGATTCCTATGGTTTAGAGAAGATTGAGCAGGTTTACAATCAAGATCAATTAGAAATAAAGTTGCAAAATATTTAAGGAAAACCATTAGAGGAAATAGAAAAGGAATGGAATAGACGGCTTTTATGATGTGAATTCGGTTATTGATCAAATAAAAATAGACGAATATCAATCACATTGATAATCAAAGATGAATAGGCGATAGAAGAAAGAATCCATTTTTTTGTAAAAATTATCAAAATGGATTCTTTCTTCTTAATCTATTTAAACTACATTTCTTTCAGTTTTACTGAGAAATATCACCTTAAATCCAATTCTCCCAGCCTTTTATACGCTTTATCCCTCACAAGATTTTGCGACTGCCATGTATCTGGATGTAAATACTCTCTTTCTGCTTTCCGTTGTTTTAGTAATGCTTTTAAACCTGGTACATCAGGGTTTGTTTCATAAAGCTCTATTAGTCCAAGAATTCCTGTTGATGAAAAGCTATTTAAATAATGGATATCAATTTTTCCTGTTGTCTCATAGCGTGCGATATTACGATCTACCACAATCTGGTCAAAATTGATGATATTCATGCCGGCATAATAGATCAGAGATGCAATAAAGTAAAAATGAAATAAAGACAGTCGGTCTAGCCAGATTTTCACAAGGGTGTAGGCAAAGATGACCATTAGGAAAATCATGAACGAATTGACGAGAACTCTTGTAAATGTGAAGCCATATGCATCCTCATACATCGACATGCGCATAAATGCTGATATAAGCAGGACACCGCTTGATAAGACGAGTATGGTTAAGGCGGAACGAATGGCTATTTTCAATTTTCCTTGAACACCCTTTGTAAAAGTAATAACGCCCGTTGTTATGGTCAAGTTAATTAGGGTAACAAATAGGAGCTCAAAAAATCCCCTTCTTGCGTATTCGGCATAAGTGAAGCCGTTATCAAGTGTGCCGCTAAAGAAATATTTAAATTGGACAATAACAAATAAAATATAGACCAAATCCAAAAGCAGCAGCACAGTCAAAGTAATGATTCCATCCATTTGAAGAAGCTTTAATGTGCCTTCTTTCTTTACTATTCGGACATTTTTTTGTATAAGAACTTGCATAAACCCAAAAAATCCTAATCCATAAATAAGCATGGTAATGACACGGAAGACATATTCTGTCTGAAAGCTAAACAAATTTGGGAGGTTGTTTACAAGCTTTTCAAATTGGGCATCAGCTGAAATCAGCAGGTTAAGAACGACAAATAAGAAAGGAATAGCGATAGCAACACCGATGAGAATTTTTTTCCAAACATCAAACTGCTTTGGGTTGCTGCTACGATTTAATTTTTTGGCAATATAGCTAATGAAAATACCCGCATAGCGAATTCCCTGTCCAAATCTTAAAGCAGTGTAAAGAATGAAAAATGGCTTATTCCACTCAATCTTTTTGGGTGATGTAATTAATGCTAAATGAAAGATAACAAGGGATGGAATCACAAGTATATTCAGAGCATAAAAAAGAACGGTGTCATTTAAATAGTAGCCTGCAGCCAAAAGCCAAATTGAAATTAATATAAGATACCCTACTCGCTGATGTGAAAACGAAAATGAATGAAAGCGCCAAAAGAATATAGTATAGAAAACAGCAATAAAAACAAAATAGGAGACACCGATTTGGCCCCTGAAAAATGCTTCTTCAGCAAGTACCCCTGCAAATAGGCATAGAAGAAAAAACAACCAGTCTACCTTTTCTATTTTCAATTCCATGATAAAAACCTCCAAAAGCATATAGTTTTTCTATATATATAGAATTTCTATGTATATGATTAAAAAAAAGCTTATACAGAAGCTTTTTTGCCCCACCTGTAACTAATTAGACAAATGGGATATAAAAGAATGGTGAAAAGGATGCAGAAAACGATAAACGTCTCAGTCAGCAGCGGACTAAACCATTCATGAGGAATGATTTTGAATACCGTTAATATCATTAAGAGAATATTTGGCAGCAATGCTAACAGGAATGTTCCTTTCATTAGCTTTCTGCCTTTATGTCCAAATCCTCTCCCAATTTCATAGCCTAGCAGCGCCCAAAAGAATAAATAAATCAGTGCAATGATGATTGGAAATGAAGTTAATTGAGCCCATAGATTAGAAAGCCAACGCCAATCAAGGAGATTATGTGCGATAGTGAGGATCGCTCCTCCTGTAAACAAACATATATTTACTGCAAGGAATAGCCATTTCATTTTACTAGGAGTAACAGACAGCTCTTCTTTCCACATTTCAGCTATCTCTTTCGGTGATCCGAATCTTGAATAAACCTGTTGCCGTAGCTCTGATTCGTTTTCTACTTTGTATAGCGATACAAGAAGATCATCAAGATGCGCATCATAATCGTTCAATATCGATTCTTTATCTGGATGTTCGACAAGTCTCTGCGCTAGCTCCGCTAAAAACTCATTCTTCAGCCGTTCCATGTTTTTTTCTCCCTATCAGCTTGTTCATCACTGATACAAAGTCATTCCATTCCCGTGTCTTTTCAAGAAGCATGTCCTTGCCTGCATTGGTTATGCAATAATACTTTCTTGCCGGTCCTTTCTCTTGTTCCTGCCAATAGCATTCAATGTATTCCTGTTTTTCGAGTTTATGAAGCGCTGGATAGAGCGTACCCTCTTTCACAGAAAATTCGTTTCCGCTTCGTTTCTCTAGCTCTTTTACAAGTTCATAGCCATACATGTCCCGCTCCTCTAACAGTTGGAGCAATAAGAGCGATGTACTTCCTTTTACCAATTCACGATTAAACATATTTTCACCTACCTAGTTTTTTTAGGTATATAGAGATTCTACACTTGTGTGATGAAATTGTAAAGGGAATTTAATCCTTTTTGAAATAGCTGCCTTAATAAATGCTTGGATGTAGAAATAAGCCACCTAACATTATAGGCAGCTTATTTCAAAAGTTCTATCACTCTTGATTTAATCTTTTACTCGCAATATTAAACTTGATGTCTGCTGTGTTATTGATGAATGCACGATCATGGGATACGAAAATAATCGTTCCTTTATATGCAGCGATAAACTTTTCTAGTGCCTCAATGGTAGGTACGTCTAAAAAATTGGTCGGTTCGTCTAGCAATAATATATTGTATTTTCCTAAAAACAGATAACAAAGCTGGAGGCGTATCGCTTCTCCACCACTTAATGATATCACCCTTTTTCGTATGTCTGTACCAGTAAAATGCATTGCATGTAATACACTTCTTAAAAAACCTTCATCATAGTCTGAGCGACTTTTCAAAAATTGAAGAACTGTTTCGTCACTTGAGAATTGATAGCTCATTTGGCGGAACCAGCCAATCTTGGCTTTAGGAGAAATTGTAATTCCTGCTGTCTGATTCGCAATATGGTGAAGCAGCGTACTCTTTCCACTACCATTTCGTCCAGTAATCGCAATATTTTTACCGAGAGGCAGTTGGAAACTCACCTCTTCCAGTAACACTTTATTCCCCACTTGAAGAGTGAACTGGTCTGCCATTATCGGAAACTTATTATGCAATTCTAATGTTTCAGACTGACGAAAAATGATTTTTCTTTCCTCTTGTACTACATCAACTTCTTGAAGTTTCTCCATTCGATGTTCAATCGCTTTCGCTGCACGCTGAACTGCCTTTTGGCTTGTTCCTTTAGATTTCGTCATAAACATCTTGTTCGGTTTTGCATTCGCTTCTTTCTTGGACATACTTCCTGCTTGAGCAATTTTTTCAGCCTTTTTCATTTTTTCTTGGGCTGCTTTTTCAAGTCGGTTCTTTTCCCTCATATATTGTTCATGCGCTTGTCTTTGCTGTTGACGCTCTAATCGCTTTTGCTCCATATATTCACTGTAATTTCCAGTATAAACATTCACCTTTTCATCTTCTATTTCCCAAATTGTGGTGACGAGTTTATCTAATACGCTGCGATCATGACTAATTAACACAAGTGCACCATAGTAATACGCTAGCTCTTCAACTAGAAATGAAATCCCTTCTTGATCCAAGTGAGTTGTTGGCTCGTCGATTAGCAAAGCTTCATAGTAGTGAGTAAACAATTGGGCTAGCTTTAGCCTTGTTTGCTCCCCGCCGCTTAATTGTTTTGAATGTTTCGGAACTGCTAGTTTTCCTAGCAAGGATAAATCTGCTTCTACTTTTGCTGGAGCTTCAAGCTGTTCGAAGAATCCACAATCAATGTAACGATTCACTCTTCCACTCGTTGGCGATATTTTTCCAGCTAATAACTTGATTAACGTACTCTTCCCAGCACCATTTTTGCCTACAACGCCAATGCGGTCAAATTGATGGACTGCTAATCTGTCAATCTTCAATATTTCTTTATCTAAATAAGTTACTTCAACATTTTCTATTTCAAAACATATTTGTTCCATTTTCGCTACCTCCGAAATTTTTTGGATTTCGTATCGATAGCTAGGATCGATACGAGCTTCTATTGCACGCCCGTATCAATGAAACAATAAATATTGCATCTCTTTCCTCTCCTTCATCTTTAAAATAAAAAACCACAGACGTCTGCCTGTGGTTTTTGAGTAAGAGGATTTAGTCTTTCCTTTACATAATATAAAAGAAAAAATTTTAAAAAAAAGGCAGAACGATCCGCCTTTCTTCATATACATAAATATATTTGAAATGAAGATCATTAAAAAAGGACAGACTAATCCCATTTACTCTGCATTCACTAACAGAGCTCCTGAACGTATTCAATTACAGGTTCAAAGATTGGAAACGTAGTCTCATTGCGTGTGTCATTTTTTAATAATCCTCCCTTATGATTTAAAATTACAATTATATTATATAGTCGTTTTACTAATTTGTCAAAAAAATCCTTGGGGAAGCAAATTAATTATCAGTAAATCCTTTCATTATTGCCTAACCTAAATATGAATATTATTTATTTCATTTACTAATATTTGCAATGCATCCCCCTGAAAAGAGGTTTTCATTTTTTCACGATAAAAACTCCTGTTTTTGTTCATTGAATTTAAACTATCTATTAATGATTTTTGATTTAATCTATCTTCTTCTAATGTAAGTGAAAAGCCTTTTTTCTCGAACGCTTTTGCATTTAAAATTTGATCCCCTCTACTTTGATGCATCCCTAAAGGTATGATTATCATGGGAATATGTAGTGCTAAAAATTCAAAAATAGCATTTGAACCACCCCTTGTAATGACAATATCAGTAGCAGCTAAAATATCTGGCAATTCATCTTGCACATATTCAAATTGTATATATCTGGAATTGGTTGTAATCGTACCATCAAGATTATTCTTTCCGCAAATATGGACAATTTGATAATTTGCTGTTAGCTGATTTAAAGATTCTCTAACTACCTCATTGATTCTTTTTGCTCCTAAACTTCCGCCCATGATCGTTAAAATCGGTAAATGATTAGTATAGCCAAGAAGCTTTCTCCCTTTGTCAGCCGTCCCGTTTACTATTTCTTTTCTAATCGGAGATCCGATGGCAAACGTTTTATGTGCTGGAAAATAATGCTTTGTCTCATCAAAAGAAGTAAATATCTTTGTTGCAAATCTTTGAGAGATTTTGTTTGCCAATCCAGGAGTCTTATCACTTTCATGAATATAAATAGGTATTTTTAGAGTTTTCGCAGCTAAAATAACTGGTACAGAAACAAATCCGCCTTTAGAAAAAACTAAACTTGGTTTTAACTTTTTTAAGATCGATCTTGCTTCAAAACATCCCTTCATTACTCTAAAAATATCAATCAAATTTTCTTTGTCTGCGTACCTTCTTAACTTTCCACTATGAATTCCAAAGTAAGGAATATTCAAGCGTTGAATTAATTCTTTTTCTATCCCTTTTTTTGAACCGATATAATGGATATCCCAATCCTTATTCATTTCACTTATTATGGCAATGTTTGGAGTTACATGACCAGCCGAACCGCCTCCAGTAAATACAATTGTTTTATTCACTAGTTGACCTCCGTATTTGTCATTTATTCATAACTTTAATATATTTGTATGAATTTTAAGTTCTTATACTAATTCATTTTAGAATCCTTCATTTTTCCCCAATGAAAAACCAGCAAACAAACGTCCGCCATATGGTTTCAAGATAGAATCGACTAATTGAATAACTTGCCTCTTGTCACCATTCTTATAAAAAACATCAAAAGCCTCTACAAATTCTTCTGTGAACTCTTCATCATAATGTTTTAAAGAGCGTACGATCCACTTTGATGCACCAATCCATTGGACATTTATTCTTAAAATGAATTCACTTACTAATCCAGCAAGAGTATTTGCAATAAAGAGTTCTTCTGCCCTATTCGAACATCCAATAAAATCATCTAATGCGTCTGTTATAAAATAGCGCTTTGTTTTTATCGTTTCTACTGACCATTTTTCTGGTCCATTTTCTAACAAGTCATGTGCCTCTTTTTTAATAGATTCTACAATACCATCATCTTTTAGAATAATTCCTTCTGAAACCATCCTTGGCAAAGAGGGTCTCGCTCGTTTCCGATCACTTTCAAAAAATAATTTATAGGAGGTTAAGTCATGTACAAAAACCTCTATTGACCAACCTATGTCTATTAACGATTCCCTATAAAATGCACAAATATTTTTATCAAAAATTATTATATCAAGGTCTGATGTTTCTGTTGCTTCTCCACGAACGACGCTTCCTGCTAATAAAGCCCCTTGACAATTAGGAAAATGTTTATTGATAAATTGATGTGCGGCTTCAATGGGAGGTAATTTATTTTGAGTACACATTCTATTCACCCCTGATAAATTAATTAGATTGTTACTGTTCTCCCTCAAATAATGATTAAATATTATTATAGAAGTGAAATGAATCCACTCTTTATTCTTTCATAAATCATAAAAATAGATTATACTTCTAACTAACATATTCCAATTGGAGGAATTTCTTATGACTGAAAACAATCAATCTGAAGCACCAAAAAAGAAAGTAAGCCTGCAAGAGGCAATGAAAAAGCAGCTTGAAAACAAAAAAAACCAGAATTCATCTAGTAAAGGAAAAGCAAATGTTGACCTTTCAGCAAAGAAGATGAAAAGCCAGCAAACGAAGAAACCAAGTAATACCCGCAGAAAAATGGGCAGCTAATGAATGGGAATAATCGTAAAGATATATCACCAGGGGTAACAGTTGACATTATTTTAAAAGCGGATCAAAGAACTGGAAAGCTTACAAGAGGAGTCGTTAAAGACATCCTCACGAACTCTGGAACACACCCGCACGGAATCAAAGTTAGACTAACAGACGGGCAAGTTGGAAGAATCCAGCACATCCATTCTAAATAAGAAAACAAAGAGCATTCATGGGTATTCCTAGAATGCTTTTTTATTTACATGTATTCACCTTCGATTTTTTTAAAAAGCCCCTCAATTTATTCCGTATTTTTGTTTGCCATTTTATCTATTGATAATTTTTAAATTTATACTTAATGTGTTGCAAAATTATTTAGTTTACCTTCTGCTTCAAGTAAAGCAGCTGCAAGTTGATTATTATGGCTTACATATTCTCTCCTAAAATAAAGACTTCGTATAAAATTCTTGCTGTTTATTTGAGCAATCATTTGATCGCGGTTTCTCGTCCAATCAGCGCAGTCTGCCAAGGAGATTAACCAGTCAGTGATTTTCTCATTAGGAATCAGGTTTTTGACAATCATTGTATCCACAATACTTGCAATCCGTTCATCCTCCTCATCACAGAAAATGTAGATGCCATTATGAAGCATCCCTTTTATCACATCTAATACCTCAAGTTGCAAAGACATATCGCTTTCAGGGCATTGTATGAGCTCTTCTAGAGCATCAGCACCGTGGGCTGCACTATGAGCCCAGCCTTCCACAGGTAAATAGCCGCGTAAATCTTTCTCCTCTTTATAAAAGCGAAGCAATGCATTCTTAACTGCTTGGAAATCAGAAAACGCCAAGAAAGGCTGTTTCAAGTGGCGGTGTAATATTAGAGCAATGGGCAAGACAGAAAAAGCTCTTGTTAAAACTGTCAGGTCACCTGCATTGCCGAGATGATATAACAAATGCTGCTTATCGATTAAAATAGACAAGAGATTTCGCAGTTCCTCATCTGTAAATTTATTCATTTCAAAAATCCACTTTTGGAAAGTTGTATAGATAAGATCATCACGCAGCTCAGGCTGAGGATCACCAATATATTGCAGCATCTGTGTAACGAAATCCTGTACTTCCTCCCCTTCCTGCAGCTGATAATGTTCCTTCTGAATTCTTATAAGATCCTGCATTAATTTTGTTTTAGTATTATGCATTTTTCCATCCCCTTGATATTAATGGCCAATAAATATTGTCAATTTAAGTAAAATTATAACCCATTTCACAAATGTATTTCTATAACAATATAGAATATATAGAATTATCTGAATTAAACCCTTTGATATGTATGATAATCACAGATTTTTTTTAAAAAAAGAACCAAATGCTGCGTTCTATTTTTCCTTTCACTATTTATCTATAATTTTAAGAAGCTCTCGAATATCGGTACGTTGCCGAGCAGCAGGTACATATTCAGGATAGCCAATCATCAATGTCGCCACTATTTTCTCGCCAGGAGTTACACCTATTTCCTCCCTGAACGTTGGATCGTAAATCCAATCATTCGTACGCCAAATCATACCGATTCCTCTTTGCCATGCCGCAAGTTGAAAATTTTGAATGAGTGAGGAGACAGCTCCATAATCTTCATCCCACCTTCTTTGGCGGGGATCTTCGGGCATGATGACTACCAAATGCACGGGAATATCTCTAAAATATTGTGCTTTTTTCTTCACTCTTTCCGAGATCTCGCCATCAACTTTTGGCTGTGAATGAATGTAGGCTTGTATAAATTTTTCTTTCCCCTCACCTACGTATAATTGAAATTTCCAAGGCTCTGTTAACTTGTGGTTGGGCGCCCACTTGGCCACATTCAGCAACTCAATGATCTCCTCAGGACTGATTGAATCCTTTTTAAAGGATGTAATTGTTCTACGATTTATAATGTTTTGTTCGACAGCATTTATTCCTTCTTGATTACTCATTCTGGAAATCCCCCTTTCTTAGCTCTTGTAAAATAGTAAGTATGTAACTTATCGTTCAATTTGAAAATCATTCTCAATTACATCCCTTTTAGTATAACATAACTGTAAATAATTGCCTAGTATTACACTCAATGATGATCCATATTAAATATAAACTTTATTCCAAGATAGTTAACCTAAAACAACAGGAAGAAGTTTCCATGATGAATATCTCCTTAGAACAACTACTTCGTTAGCCTTACTAGTTCTTTATAACAAAGGATTCTTTAAAGCAATATGATTTTGAATATAGTACGTTTTATATTTTCTGAATTTTAAGAAAAAAGGAGCATACCTAATATAAATTAGAGTAGGTAGATAATTGCAACAACTTTTCTGTATTGTAATTTCACAAATGTTGCATCAATAATCATAAAAAAAAAGAACCCAATAGCTGAGTTCTAATTTTGTTAACTTATTGTTAATCCGCAATATACTGCCCAATATAGCTTAACTGATCTGCTTGGATGGAATCTGTCACCCCATCTAAGATCTTTCTGACATCGTTAATTGTATCTGATAAGGCTACAGATTCCCCCTTTTGTCCTGTAAAGGCTTCTGCGACATAGAATGGCTGTGTTAAATAGGCTTCCAGCCGTTCGCCACGTTTAAATGTTTGGATTTCAGCTCCTGGGAGATGCTCCAATCCTCGTACATTTACTAATGATCGGAGCTCTCGGTATCGACGTAGTAGTTTTTGTGCGCGTTGTTGAGTGGTGAGGTGATTTTGATCTAGATGGGCTCCTTCTAAAACGGAAGAGGTTGAATGAATTGGGTTGACTGCTGGAAATTTATGTCTTGCAGATAAATCAGCATCAAATTGCCATAATGTTTCAAGTGGACCATATGGCAGGTCTTCATCAACCGCTTCTCCAGTTAAATCGACTAAAAAAGTGGTGACTGTCGTGATCCCTATACCCTGTAATCGTTCTTGAAGGTCGTAAATTTCCCCAGTTACAACATTTCTTCGATCTGCAGCAAATGCAATTTCTGATGTTTTTCCCTTCACAGCTATTTCTTCATATACCTCATTGATTGTATGAGCGATGAAGTCAGTATTTTCTGTTACATCATTTAATTCAGGATAGTTTCCATTTGGAATGAGCAAAATGGTTGTAAAGTCATCCTTTTTTAAGCGGAAGAATAACTCCGACAGTAGAACAAGCTGACCCATTCCATGGCGAGCAACTAACCCAATTGTACCTCCTTTAGCAAGTGGTGCAAATAAATCCAATGTTTTAATTTTCGTCTCAATCATCTCAATCTTCTCCCCTCTTATGATCAACTCATCCAAACTACACTCTGCCAAGGAAGCAAGTGCAACTAATGTGCGAACCTCTGAACGTCCGACAGGGATCTTACCCGTACAAAGATTAGAAACGGTAGCAGGTCTTAGACCTACAGATTTCGCAGCAGTTGTTAAATTAGGAACTCTTCTTCGTAATAGTGAAACATTTAATCTCAGATCTTCCAAGATTTACACCTCCTCTTACTTTCAAGAGTAAATTATTTTCTGTTAAAACGCAATAAATTTTACTCTTTAGCGTAATTTTTTTTCGATTTAAATTCAGTTTTTTATATTTTAATAAATATAATCTTTAATAGTTCAAGACAAAGAATGGAAAATGGTTTGTAACTCTTTGAGAAGGTAACATATGAAAAAATTTTGGTAGGTAAGAAATAGATGAGAGCGGCATCAGAGAGTGCAGATGATTCCCCTTTGCAAAAAAAACCAATGCGAGAGAGCATCAGAGAGTGCAAAATAACCTTTTATCAGAAACTAAAAGAAAGCAGGAATCATATCATACCAATGATTCCCGCAATCAATAAAACACAAATAATATACCTCCCTACAGTACCTTCTTATCTTTTTGTTCTCCAAGCTGCATTTGTTCCAGCTCAAGCCTCATTTTTTGCGTTTCAATTAGATAGTTTTGATGCTTTAACCTTTCCAGTTCTAATTCATCTTGGATCATTTTATGCTTGATTTTTGACTGTTTTTGAAAGTGATCGGTTACGATGGCGATGATTGGAATAGAAAAAACCATAACAATAGCAATGGCTCCTGTCATATTATCCCTCCTGACATAATATCTGCTATACTAATATATTACACAAAGAGTTACCGGAATCCTATGTTGGTTTTGATTTTATTTCATTATCTAAATAAACTAAATTGATTACTTGATGCTCCAGACTTCTCTCCTCATTACTCTTTTTCTAATTAGACGACGCAATGAGCATACTGCCCAATTTTATAAAAAGGGGATTGTCTCTTTTCATAGACATCAAAACTCTTTCTAATCTATATCTAATTTTGTACTTAATTTTAGCCTATTGCATTGGTAAAACACTTAGACTTTCACTTCCAATCATTCAGTCAAGTTCCTTAATTTAGGTACATGAATATAATGTCCTGAAATTTAATATTCAGGAGATGATTTGAAATTGGACAATATGAGCAACATGAACCCAGATACTCTTTGCCAGGAATTTGCGGAAATTTTGGGGGCTACACCTTCTGTTATTAATGGCGTATGTACTGCGACAAGATCCCGGACAAATATTCACCCTGTTGTATTAGGCCGGAGAGCTGAATCCTTTATGTTTGTTCCACAGGCATATTCTTTTGAGAACCTAGATCAGAATGGAAAGGCATTATGTCTTGGTGAGACTGTTCTCCTTCAAGAAGAAGTTAACCCATTTATGACTATTTTGCGTAAAGAGGGAATCATTGTAACTGCCCTTCACAATCACTGGCTTTTTGATATTCCCCGGCTAATGTATATGCATTTCGAATCTATTGATGAACCTTTGGCTTTTGCTCGAAAAGTAAGAAGAGCATTAGACGTATTAATCACGCGCAATGTTGGAAGTTCTCGCAGAGTTCAAAAAGCATCAAACAGACGAGGAGAAGAACTATGTGAAGAGTTCAATAGAATTTTGGAAGGTAGCATGCATACATTTGAAGATGGGATTTGCATAGTGATGAAATCGCGGACAAATATTATGCCTCGAGTGCTTGGAAGGCGTGGTAGATCATTTTTATTGATTCCACAAATGTTTGCCTTTGAATCTTTAACAGCGGACGGCAGAGCACTATGCAGTGGAGAAACGGTGATTCTACAAGAAGAGATAAATCCATTCATTAGCGAGCTTCGCGAACATAATATTATTGTGACAGCCTTTCATAATCATTGGCTTTTTGATGACCCAAGACTGATGTATATTCATTTTGAAAAAATTGAAAATCCAATTCGCTTTGCAAATGATGTAGAGGATGCTATGAAGGTACTCACAACAAGAAAGATAACACCTAATTCTAAATAAAAGGTAAACCTTACTGTTTTTGCAAATTCCTTAGAGGGATAATTCCAAGCATAGCTTAGGATTTCTAACTATTTAAAACGATGCAAGGATCATACCTGGCTCATTTTTATAAAAGAGGATGTTATCTATATTCATAGACAACATCCTTTTTCATTATAAATGCTTTATAAATAATCGAATGACATCTGCACCGCCAATAAAAGTTCCGAGTGAACTACCGATATTTGCCAGCACAACAACAAGGAGTACTCGAGTTACTTTATTTTTCCAAAATCCTTTGAAACTAAAAACGTCCTCAGATAGCGTCTCAAAATCTTTTACACTTGGTCTACGGAAGTAGGCTTGTACAGTTCCAGCAAACCAACCTGCAGCAGTGATTGGATCTAATGCAGTGATTGGGGCAGCAATAAAGGCTGTTACAATTGCTAACGGGTGTCCGAAGGCGATGGCTGTTCCAAGTGCGGCGAAAGCTCCATGCCAGAGCACCCAGCTCAATGTTTGCTGCATACCTGCAGATGGGTTTGTATAGAAGGTATAAGCGATAATGGAAATAATAAAGATCGGAATGAGCCATCCGATAATTTTTGGAACTTTCGATTTAGGTGGTACTTCGTTTAAGCGGGTTAAATCATGTTCTTTTTTGATTTCTTTTGTAATACCGGGAACGTGTGCGGCACCTAATACTGCAACAACTTTTTCTCCAGGAGCGTTTTTGATTTTCTCAGCTAAATACTGGTCTCGCTCATCAATTAAAGGAGTCTTTAATTTCGGAAATGTTTCAGTGAATTCATTTAAAATGGCATTGATTGTGTCCTGTTCCTTTATCTTCTCCAGTTCTTCTTCTGAGATACTTTCTTTACTGAATATACTAGCTATTACTTGTGTTAATAGCATTGCTTTTCCTTTTAATCCAATTCCTCCCCAAATGCGAGAAAAGGTAATCTGGATATTTCGGTCAGCGAGAACGAGTTCAGCACCCGTTTCCTTCGCTGATTCAATCCCTTGAATCATTTCTTGACCTGCATTTATGCCAAACTGCTTGGCCATACGGTTCTGGAAGGAAGAAATAGCGAGATTCATTAAAAGCAAGGAGGCTTTTTTTTCTTTAATCACCTGAAAGATATCCATTTCCTTCCATTTATTCCCATCAATAATGGATTTATATCTTTGTTCATCTAATTCAATACAAATAGCATCTGGCTGTTCTGCCTCGATTACCTCTTTAACTAATTCCGCGCTGTGCTTAGACACGTGTGCAGTTCCAATTAATATGTATTCTTTATTTTCTATGTGCAATCTAGTTATATTTTCATTTCCAACAGACATATATTCCCTTCCTTTTATCAATAATTAACTAGTTTCAATTAAGGAATGCTTATCATTCAATTCTAACATTTACTTAATATAGTATAACAGGATTTTCAGCTTCCTGAAATGATTTGCTAATAGAGGACGTTAATTATGCTGTATTATTCCATAACTACCTATCAACAGCAAAAAATGATACTATTGTTCATTTAAAAAACAAGAGGTGCAAATTGCACCTCTTGTTAACATTGTAGTAGAAGATTCCCTATTCATTGCTTGGTCTTGTAACTTGATTCGTAATGTTCACATTCCAAGAAATGATTGTAGTACTATCCCTTACATGGTTAACCTGAATTTTTTGAAGGAGCAGCTTTATGCTCACTTCATCTTCAGAACTTGAAAACATCTTATATATTTCTTTTGGATTTGAAAAGGGTTCATTAGGACATTCAATAAGTCCATCGGTTGTTAAAAATATACGGTTTGATCCTTTTCTTAGTTCTCTTTTGCCACTGCTGTAGCAAGGAACTGTTTGTTCAAACGTGTTGACTTGTCCAACCCATTCAAAGAATTGCCGTTGGTTCATTTGGTATTGACCAAGAGAAGCAAGTTCTGGGTGAAAGATATATGAGGAACAGTCACCTACTGAAAGCCACCAAACATATTTATTTTTTCGAGCGACAATTAAACAGGCAGTTTCTCCATTAACTTTCCGACAAGAAGAAAGAAACTCTTCTCCTTGAAATAGATCCAAGACTATTTCTTCAAGTCTTTTAAAACATTGGTTAATCGGCATTGATAATATAGTTACAATTTCTGTTTTTTTTACTATAAATGTATCAATTACTATTTCTGCGCTTTCTGCGGAATGATGTGCATCCAAAATGATAGCAAATTCCCACTCCCTCTTATCGTCTACCCATATCAAACAGCCATCTTCATTTTTATCCTGTCCTGCTGTTGAATTTCCTCCAAAACGTCCAATGGTTATCTGATTAATTCTTTGAACATCTATCTTATCAACAAAATTTTCCTGACAACCAATCCATGTGAATTCTTTCATTGAATTACTCATTTGAATTGTTCTCTAGGTGTGTTTTTATACGAGTGCAAAGTTCAATAACAGCGTTATTGTCACCCATTGGCGCATCCTCCCAATCATATACTTCCCATGGACCCCAAAATTCTTTTGGCGTATTTGGATATCGTGCCATTAGGTGAAGATGAAGGTGCGGAACCGAGTTCCCTAAAACAACAGCATATACGTGTTCTGCTTTTTCAGACTCTACTAGAGCTTTACTAACCTTAGCCATGATTAACCCAAATGCTTTAGCTTCTTCTGCTGTCATATCACCAAGCGTTGGTGCATGTCTTTTTAAGTCTATCATAATATGCCCTAAGTAATTAGGTTTTCCTTTCCTATCAATATGACCAACATAAACATACTCATTTTCATAGATTATTACGCCATCAGTTTTTATAGCTCCACTATGTTTATGACAAATAAAACAATCATTCATAATTAATCTTCTCCCTTTTTAAATATTCTTAAAATTATAATATATAAACACATAGATTGGTATAATTTCCTAAATTTATTTTATTTTCCTACTAAAAAAACACCCCATATGGGGGTGTCATATACAGCAGTGCGCTGTGTTTTAAGCCAAATTTAAAACTCAATTTATAAGAAATTTATACTTTAAATCGTGATACCATTGATTGCAAGTCCTCTGCTAATTTAGATAATGATGCAGTTGCATATGAGATTTCTTCCATTGTGGCAAGCTGCTCTTCTGTAGAGGAAGCAATGTTTTCTGTACTTGCTGCAGTTTCTTTCGTTCCTTCAGTAATTCCTTCAATTGAATGCTGTACCAATTCAAAACCAGCAGTAATTTGCTGTGAGGTCGCAGCCACTCCTTGAATTTGTGATGTAACCTTTTCAATTGAATCAAGAATTTCTTTAAAATTAGAAACCGTTTCTTTAGATATATTAATACCTGAGGCGACATTTTCCTTCACCTGAATAATGTTGCTAACCGTATCAGCCGATTCACTTTGTATCGTTGCAACTAGATGATGGATTTTATTGACTGAAAGATTCGTTTCGTCTGCCAGTTTTCTCACTTCATTTGCCACTACAGCAAATCCTTTTCCGTGTTCACCTGCTCTTGCTGCTTCGATTGCTGCATTTAGTGCAAGCAAATTGGTTTGACTGGAAATATCAGTAATTAAAGATGAAATCTCTTTAATTTCTTGAACACTTGATACTAAGGAGTTTACACCTTCACCAGCCAAGTCTACAGACTGATGAATAGACTCCATTTGCTCCACAACCTTTTTAACAGATTCTGAGCCACTTTCAGCCTGAATTTTCATAGCTGAGGATACCTCTGCCACATTTGCAGTGTTTCCTGTCACTTCTACTAAGTTTTGCAGTGATTGATTAACTGCTTGTAAACTATTCTCCATCATATCACTTTGCTGTGTGTTACTGTCTGCAATTGTTTGCATTGATGCAGATACTAGCTCGGTGGTTGCCTTGGATTGTTCTGCACTTGCTGTCAATTCCTCTGATGATGCTGCAACTTGCTCGGATGAACTGCCAACTTGTTTAATGATTTCTCTCAATGATTCAACGAATAAATTAAACGATTGTGCTAATTGTCCAAACTCATTTTCCCCTTTGATTTTTACACGTTTCGTTAAGTCAGCCTCTCCTTTAGCAATTTCTTCTAATTGCTTGTTAATCTGTCCAAGGGGGATCAGGATCGATCTTAATAGGTAAAAGCCTAACACAATGCCGATGATAGTGGCAATGATTGAGGAGGAAAGAAGCGCTGTTTTACTCCATTTCCCTTCCTTTTTTATCATATTACTAAGACTATTTACATCTTTCTCTAGAACATCAACAAGTTTGTTGACCGCGGGATCTAATACCTCTTTCCTTAATGCTCTCTCCTCACCAAAATGTAAACTTCTAGCTTCTGAAGGATTGTCGCGGAAAGTTCTGATGACCTGCTGATTCAATTGCCAAAATTCATTGAAGCTCTTTTCAAGTGAGGCAAGATCTTTTTTATATTGATCTTCTTTAATTAAGCTTCCAATATCTTTAAGCATTTTCTTAATTTCATTCGCCTTATTGTGCATTCCATGAGAATATTGTTCATCCCCTGTAATGATAAATGCTCTTTCATCATTTGAAAGACCAGTCAGACGGTATTGAACTTTTACTATCCCTTTTTGAACTTCCATTTTATTTTTTAATAACTGATTTTGATCAATGGTTGAATTGATAATAGATATAGAAAACAAACCTAGAGCAATTATCGTTAATATTAATATGGATATGGTAGAGATTAAACTCGTTTTAATTTTCAACTTTCCGTCACTCCCATTTGGTGTTAAATAATTGAATTGTTGTTTAGCTTTAGGCAGTTTATACAATTATTAATCGCACTTTATTATATCGGTAAAGTGATGGAAAGTTTTAATACATAATGTTCAGTCCAATAAAAATTTATTATGATACGATTTTTAATCCAATCGCAGCTCCTAACACCATCGTAATAAAAAGCAGACGTTTCCAGTCTTTAGGTTCCCCATAAAGAACCATTCCTAAGATGGCTCCTCCTGATGCCCCAATTCCTGTCCAGATCGCATAAGCCGTTCCCATCGGCAATTTTCCCATGGCAAATGCAAGAAATAAAAAGCTCAATCCGAAACCAGCAAGCATGAAAAGAAGTGATTGCCAGTTGCGATTCTTGTGTAAACTGTTGATCATCGCTACACCGATCATTTCAAAGATGCCCGCAAGTACTAGATACATCCAGCTCATTCTGTTTCCCCTCCCTCAAGTTGTTCATCTTTCGTTACAAGCTTCAGACCAACAACACCAATTAATAAAATGGAAACGAGGATAATTTTAGATATCTTTAATGGTTCATGAAAGAATATAATATCCGAAAGTACCGTTCCAGCTGTACCCATTCCAACGAATACGGCATAAACCGTTCCAACTGGAAGTTTTTTCCCAGCCATAATCATTAAATAAAAGCTAACAATGATCGATATCACTGTCCCTGTCCATGTCCATAGGTCGTCAGCGTGCTTCAAGCCAATCACCCAGAATACTTCAAAAAATGCTGCAATAAAAACTTTAACCCAGTTCATTCTTGTTCCTCCAAATCATCCTTTAATCAAAAAAAAGCCAAAGAGATCTGTATAAACAGTCATCTCCCAGGCTTTTATCCTTCCGTGGCACAACAAACGCTGTGAGTTTTCTCTCGGACCAGTCCAAATAAATTTGCGGAACCCTAGAAAACATTCTTATTCAATTCATATTATTTTTAACATAGGTAAAACATCGTGGCAAACAACAAAATCTGTAAATTTCTTTATAAATGCTTAATGATTCTTTAATTATCTCTTACTTACTGTCCCTTTAGAGATTTTTTTAATCGAATAATATTCAGGCCATATAAAGAAATAATATAAATAAGAATTCCTAAAGAGCTGCATATTAAAACAATTAAAAATGTCCCTACATATTGACTTAAAGACTTTTCCAGTATATTAACAAAAAAAGCCATAATGAAAGTCGAGATAATGACAGTGACAATTCGATATTTGATTTTTATCAGATCCATTCCAATTCTTTTTCGAATGATGATCATGTTAAAAGTAAGTGATACAAGATACCCACAATAAGTTGCTAGGATAAAGCCCTTTTCTAAAAATATTCCAGGCAGCACAAGGTTCAGGATAATTTTAATAAGGATTCCTGAAAAAAGTCCGAGAATTAATATTTTTTGCTGATTTATTGCCTGAAGAATTGATGTAGTCACACCGTAAAAAGCGATCAAAATTGCTGCTGGAGCATAAAATTTCAGCAGCTCACCACCAAGTATTGGCAAGTTCTTTTCTGTAAATAACAAAAGATATAGTGGTTCTGCGAGCACATAAATGCCTGTAGCAGCAGGGATGATAATAAACATAAGAATTAATAAAGATTGACCGATTTGCTCTTTTAACAAACAAAAATTATTCTGAAAAAACGATTTTGTTATATTAGGAATAATCGTTACGCTAAGTCCAGTAGTAATGGAAACGGGAATGAGCACTAGAATTTGTGCGAGTCCAATTACAGAGTTAACATTTTCAGGATCCATCCTGTTATAGCCATTGTTACTTAATACCATATTTATTGAGTACGTATCAATATTTTGATAAAGTGGCAGGCTTAATCCCATGATGACAAATGGTATGGAATATTTGATCATTTCTTTAAAAATAGAAATGACTGATATATCATTGTGTATGACGATCTCATGTCTTGGCTTCAGAAGAAATTTTTTTCTCTTCCGAAAATAAAATAAAAGGACAGCAAGTCCCGCAATTCCGCCAATAAATGCACCAAATGCTGCTACCCCTACAGCATGCTTAATTGATAAATCTAAGAGCTTTAAAGAAACGACCACACCTGCTAAAATAAATAGTACTCTAGATAGCTGTTCGACAACTGTACTGATAGCTGAAGGTCCCATCGATTCATTCCCCTGAAAAAATCCCCGCAAAAGACTCATGGGCGGAATAATTATCAAGGCAAAACTGACAACGCGAATGACATAGGTAATACTCTCTAACGAATTTCCATCATTTTTGCCATCAACAACGATTCCAGCGAGCAGCGGGGCAAGCATATATAATAGTAAGAATGAAGTCATGCCAGTAACGAGCATGAATGCCATACCGGACTTTACTATTTTTCGAACGATGTCCTCCCTTTTAAGCTGTTTGTATTTGGCAGTTAATTTAGAAATGGCTAAAGGAATGCCCATCGTTGAAAGACTTAGCATAATCGTATATGGTCCATATGCATATCTGTATAAGGCATAGCCAGAAGTCCCAACTAATACTGTTAAAGGAACAATATAAATAAATCCAAGAATTTTTGATATAAAGGATGCTGAGGAAAGTAAAAAAGTGCCCTTTAGCAATTTATTTGCCATTTTGTCTACCTATTTCTAATGCTTTTTTCACCGCCCAGCTTTGATGTTCATGAAATAATTTCTTTTGAACCTCGGCAAATTCCATCCATACTAAATGATGGTCGTCTTCAATCGGTTCGCAAAGCTTTTTTCCTAGCTTGCATAAATAAAAATAACCCTGACTCAAATAATCCCTATATTCCTTTGTTGAAAAAAAGTATCTTTCAGCGAATCCAATATACTGTATGATTTCTATTTCCGAGCCTAATTCCTCGATTGCTTCTCTTTTTAAGCATTCGGTGTGTGTTTCCTCCCCCTCTATACCACCGCCAGGAAGAAAGTACTTGTCACAATCTGCTTGGACAACCGCTACCTTCTCATTTGTTTCATTAAATACAACCGCATAGACTGCGGGTCTCTCTATGTACGTATTATTTGGATCCTTCTTGCCAAAAGTACGTATTGGTTCCATAGGCTCCTCCATCAATTTACAAAAAACTTTTAATTCTATTAATAGTTGATATTATTATAGTTTATTATGAAACATTTTACAAAAATAGTCAGGAAGAAATAAAACAGACTCCCGATGGGAGTCTGAAGAATGAAGAACATTATGCACTTTTCTCCTCTGATACTAAATCTTCCTGTTTTCCTTCCGAGCGATCTACAATAACTGCACATACAGCATCGCCGGTAATATTGACAGAGGTTCTGCACATATCAAGTAAACGATCAACCCCGAGGACTAACGCAATTGCCTCAACAGGAAGCCCTACGGATGTCAATACCATCGATAGCATGATAAGCCCAACACCTGGCACACCTGCAGTCCCGATACTAGCCAATGTTGCAGTTAATAAAATCGTAAGCAATTGACTTAAACTCAGATTACTCCCATAAACCTGCGCAATGAATACAGTTGCAACACCTTGCATAATGGCTGTACCATCCATATTGATGGTCGCACCTAGCGGTTGGACAAAACCACTGACACTCTTAGATACATTTAAATTATTTTGTGCTGATTTCATTGAGATAGGTAATGTAGCACTGCTGCTCGACGTGCTGAAAGCAACAATCATAGCAGGAGAAAATCCTTTAAAAAACTTGATTGGATTCATTTTTCCTAAGAAGGAAAGAGCTGATCCATAAACAAGTACCAGTTGAAGAAGAAGAACAAATAATACAACAAACATATATTTGCCCATCGCCATAATCGCATCAAAGCCTTGACCGCCAATTGCCGTAGCAATTAACGCAAAAGCACCAAATGGAGCAAATTTCATAATTACATTAACTAGAAACATTAATACATCATTTGCCTGCTCAATGAGCCGATAGATTCCATTCACCTTTTCACCAAGTCTGGACAAACCATATCCAATAAAAATCGAAAAAACGATGATTTGCAGCATCGATTCCTGAGCCATCGCATTGACAGGGTTTGTTGGTATAATGTTCACAAGTGTATCAATGACAGGTGGTGCTTCTGTTGCCTCATAATCTGCTCCATCTAATTGAAAGTCTCCTGATCCAGGATGAAACAAGTAGCTCATTCCTATTGCCAATATAATAGCTATTGCAGTTGTGATAAGAAAGAAAGAGATGGTCTTCACACCAATTCGCCCTAATTTCTTCGGATCGCTGATTCCTGCAGTCCCAAGAATTAAGGATACAACAACAATTGGTACAACCAGCATTTTAATTAGATTGACGAATATTTTACCTAATGGATATAAAATATACGATTGAACAGTATCATACATACCAGGCAAAGCTAAATTTAGGATTAATCCAACAACGATCCCTAGCCCCATCCCCAAAAGGATCTTTTTCGTTAAAGACATATTTAGCCTCCTTTATATAATATACAGATAATTATAAATATTCTCTTTATTTTAAACAATAGGGCTAATGTTCTAGGGGGTGTAATTTGGAATAAAAGCGAGGCAATCTGCAATCCATAGAGTTATTACTATTCAAATTTAAACAAAAATATTAACTATTGATTCTATTAAACTGACAATAATAATAAAATAGGATAAATCATACATACATAAGAAATACCTTTAATTTCAATAACAGGTTTCCATTTTTAGGAGAAAGGTATTTCCATATATCTCTTCTTATGCGAAAATAGATTTTAGTCATGATACATATCATTAGAATGTAGCTTTGTAAAAGAGAGGTTTTTCCAAATGTATTGGTGTAAAATTGCACGTACTGAAAAAGAGTTTGCCGAAATTGCAAAATTAAACTATGAAACCTTTGTAGAAGAGATTCCACAACACGCCCCAGATCCCAATGGAGTACGTGTGGATCCATTTCATAATGAAAATCAATATATTATTGTTTTAAAAGAGCAAGAGCTTGTTGGAATGATTGCTATTCGTGATCAACGTCCCTTCTCTTTAGATAAGAAGCTTGGTCCTGTTGAAAACCTGTTATCACAGGATGCGTTAACTGGAAAGCTTTGTGAAATCCGTCTTCTTGCTGTTAGGAAAGAGCATCGGAATGGGCGTGTATTCTTTATGCTTACTGGGGCATTATCCGATTATGCTTATAAAAAAGGGTATAGCGCTGCAGTAATATCTGGAACTGTACGCGAATTAAAACTATATGATCAAATGGGATTTGAAGCTTTTGCAGAGCCAGTTGGTTCTGATGATGCGCAATTTATTCCCATGGTTCTAACTAGAGCTCGTTATGAACAGTCTGTTGCTGCAAGATTAAAACAAAAAACGTACTCCTTTTTCCCAGGTCCTGTTCAATTAACGAATGACATTCGTGCTGCCTTGCTGCAAGAGCCTATTTCTCACCGTTCTTATGATTTCTCCATCTCGTTAAAAAGAGTACAGAATCGACTTCTGAAAATGAGTGAGGCTAAATATGTACACGTATTGACAGGCAGTGGTACCCTTGCAAATGAAGCGATGGTTGGGCAAATTAGCCGTCTATCTGGGAAAGGGTTAATTCTTACAAATGGGGCTTTTGGAGAAAGATTACATGCACAAGCAGATCGGTGGAATCTTGAATACGATTTACTATCATATGAATGGGGCGAACCATTTAATGAGGCTCAAATGAATGAAAAGCTTGAAAGTAATAAATATGAATGGCTTCTAATGGCGCATGGTGAAACTTCAACAGGCATGCTTAATAATTTACAATTGATTCAGCAGCTTTGCCGGAAATTTCAGGTCAAACTATGCGTCGATTGTGTGAGTTCATTTGGTTCACTGCCCTTCTCCTTAGCTGATGTATATTTAGCAACAGGAGTTAGCGGGAAAGCGATTGGAACGATGAGCGGGATTGCTGTTGTTTTTTCCAATCATGTGATAGATGTTGACAAGAATTTGCCTTCCTATCTTGATCTAGGGTTATATGCAAATGGAAATATCCCTTTCACCTACTCTTCCCAGCTATTTAAAAGCTTTGAGCAAGCGCTTCATGCATATGAAAATGATGAGCGCTATACACTGTTACAAAGCAGGTATGAGCAACTGCTTGCTGCAGAAAATGAAGAGGAAATGTCGTTTTTAACAACGGAAGGATATCCAATGATTGTCACATTAAAAGGAAATGAAGATGATCAATATATGGCAGAGGATGCAGCCCTATCAGGTTTCGAATTGCATTATAAGAGTGCTTACTTGGCTGAAAGAGGCTGGGTCCAGCTGTCGATTATCCAGCCTGACTTTGAAAAAGCATGGACAAAATTTAGAAAATGGCATTTGATTTATAAAGATTATCAAAAAAAACAGCAACACATTCATAGCTAACAGAAAAGATCCCTCACTTTTAATGAGGGATCTTTTCTGTTAGGCTACCTTAATCACTTTCCCAAATGGAACATGCGGGATGAAATCATCAGGAACGAGCCAAAATAATTCAAAATCGACCGTATTCATCTCATCCGGAATAAAACCAGTCACATCTGTAATATAAAAAAGTGTATCAATTTTTTCTTCATGTGCCCACTCAAGTACGAGTGTGTAAGAAGATTTTCCATGTGTGTAATATTTAATCGTATCACTTTTTATGGGGGTAATGCTTCTTATTTTAAAATCTGCTTGAACTAATAATGTATCAGGTTTTAATTGTTCAAAAAGCTTCACAATATTATTAATCAACATCTTCGGAACTTCATTTGTCGATGTATCTACACATAATGCGACTTTTTTACCTTGCTGCTGCTGCAATAAAGAAAGCATTCTTTTATGCCATTTCAACCGTAATCATCCCCCTTGTTTGAATGAACAAGCCATCTTATTTTGGATGAATAAGAAAAGGTTTATGATTGGATAATTACGAAAAAAAATACTAGTTAGTGTTAAGCTTATCTTAATCAAAAGAAAGAATATTCAGTAAATTGTACTTATATTTACAAACAGCCTCAGTCACCTTTTATACTCTTTTCTATGTATATATACGGTGCTTTTGTCTCGTGTCCATTCAGCAAGAAATGCTGCTACGAACATAAATATTCCACCTGATGCTAATCCTATTTTGAAATAGCCTAAAATCATAAAACCAATCGAGCCAGCAAGTGTTGCTATTAAAACGACTATTAACCATGTTATGATTTTTTCTTTTCTCTTCCTATCCAAAATAGCTTACCTCCTCCGTTACAATATTTTACTATTTAGTACGGTTATCGCATATGAAAGTTTCATTATCCTTTAAGAAATTTTGCTTTGTTCAATCAACGAAAAAACATGATTCTTATCAAAATCATTATTTATGTTCGTCGGAAGGAGTTGTTTTAACTCTTTTGGACCAGCCCAAAGGTAATCTTCATGTTCAGATGACAATTTTACATCCTTATTTTCACTCTTGCATAAATAAGTTATTATCACCATTTGTCTAAACGGATCTGTTTTAAAAGTAGCCGCATACAAAATATGTTCTATTTTAATTTCTAAACCTACTTCTTCCATTACCTCTCGTTTCAAGGCTGTTTCTAAATCCTCTCCAAATTCAACCTTTCCACCAACAGTCTCCCACGTACCTCCGCTAAAGTGAGCTATTTTGGAGCGTTTAATAATTAATGCTTTCCCCTCATTTACAATAACTGCTTTTACCCCAACCAAAATCTTATTTTCATTTTGCACCGAATTTCCCTCCTTTCCAACACTAACTTCGTTATAGATTCTTTCTATTAAGTTATTGTATGTACGTACACACTTTCCCAATTTTCTTTCTAAGAGACATTTACATATTTGTATTCATATTTTGTAATTTCTTATAAACTACTGCATAGAATGACAGTCGTCACATTTGGTCAAAATAAAGCACTCCCATCTATAAATTTTTTAAATTTTTGTTTAATACAATCTAGCCAACGTATGGAAACTCTAAAGGTATTTGTTTATTTCATCGAATAACAATTGAACACGATTTATATAGTATTCACTTTTTTCTTTGTCATTTAAAAACGAAATAAACAAAATAGAAAGCATTAAAGCTGTATCAAGACGATAAATTGATTGAATTACTTTCTCCGTATTTTTAAGTAATTTTTCGGCGTTATATCCTTTTAGAAACTCTACCTCGTCTAACTCCTGTGTCTCAGATATTCTCATTAACTCCATTATTGGATTCCCGATAAATGCATTATCCCAATCAATTATCGCTTGAATGATTCCGTTTTTTGCAATGATATTTGGTCTTCTAACATCTAGATGCAAGAGGCAATTAGTTATTTTTGAAGTATTTAATATTGCTTCCAATTCACCTGAATCTGGAACGAAAAGATCTGTATAAACTAGTTTTCTTAATGACACTACTCGTTCAGTTATTCTTTCAGAAATAATTTTACTTAATGTTTGTTCTTGCTGATCAATAATTGTTAAGCCATCCGTAGGAAGCTTGTGAATTTTTGATGTTAACTTCCCCACATCAAAAGATGAAATTTCATGATCATCTCCAGTCACAAAATTAGATACTAGAAAGTTGATTTCATTACTAAAATAAAGCTTATGTATCTTTGGAACGGGAATTTGATGTTTATAACAATGCTCTGCTATTCCCGCTTCCTTTTGCAAAGAAATGATTCCGCTTGAATTTTTGTCCATCATCCGTTCTTCCGATCTCCAAGGCGTTCTTACCGCAAGCAACCCTCTTTCTTTATCCTTAATTAAAAATACGGCATTTATAACTCCGCTGCCAATCAACCGAATATCCTTAATTTTCCAGTTCATTTCATGCGTTAGTACATTAGTGATCTTTAGACTTAATTTCTCTAATTCTGTATTTGTTAGCAACATTAGTTTGATTTCCTTTTTTATCTTTTATAGGTATTTTACTTTAGAAATGTAATGTATCTTCTTCAATTCTAACAGATTATGGTATTTCCTGAAATCTTTTCCCATATCGTAAACTTACCTATTATTTAATTATTGCAATATTCTTTCATAAATGAAATGCTACCTTTTGGAAAAAGATATATTAAGGGAATGAATGAGGGAGTGTAAGTTCATGTATAAAAATCACGAAAGAAAATTAACTTGGTTAGTATTTATTGTAGCCATGATTATGGGCTTATCATTTATTGGCCGCGTTTTTGCAGGATAAGAAAAGGAGTTTTTGAAATGGGTAATGAAGAAGCTGTTTTTTTCAGTCGGGTATTAACTGAAATGACTTTGTCCTTCCATATTATATACGCCACAATTGGAGTAGGTATCCCTCTCATGATTATGATGGCTCAATGGGTGGGGATAAAAAAGCATGATGAACATTATATACTATTAGCTAGGAGATGGACGCGAGGCTATGTAATAACAGTAGCTGTTGGTGTTGTTACTGGTACAGCGATCGGCTTACAGCTTTCACTTCTATGGCCAAACTTTATGGAGCTTGCTGGGAATGTAATTGCCCTTCCATTATTTATGGAGACATTTGCCTTTTTCTTTGAAGCGATATTTCTAGGCATTTATCTATACACATGGGATCGATTTGAAAACCAGAAAAAGCATTTGCTGCTCCTTATTCCAGTAGCTCTTGGTGCTTCTTTTTCGGCAATTTTTATAACGATTGTGAATGCATTTATGAATGCACCCCAAGGCTTTGACATAATAGATGGTCATTTAGTAAATATTAAACCTTTGCTAGCTATGTTTAATCCTGCGATGCCTACTAAGGTTGCGCATGTTCTTGTATCTGCATATATGACCTCTGCATTTGTACTTGCATCTATTGCTGCTTTCCGTTTATTGAAAGGGTCCAATCATATCTATCATAAAAAGGCATTATTCTTCACAATGAAAGTTGGGTTAATATTTACCATTGCAACGGTTATCATTGGTGATTTCTCTGGCAAGTATTTAGCTGAATACCAGCCGGAAAAATTAGCTGCAGCTGAATGGCATTTTGAATCGGAGGGAAAGGCTCCTCTTATCCTTTATGGAATCCTAGAAGATGGTGAAGTGAAATATGCTTTCAAAATCCCATTTGCCCTTAGCATATTAGCACACGGAAATCCTAATTCCGAAGTGATTGGACTTAATGACTTTCAAAAGGATGAAACCCCTCCACTCTATATTCACTATTTATTCGATGCAATGATTACAATCGGCATGTTGATGTTAGTATTATCTATCACATACATAGTCGGATTGTGGAAAAAATGGACGTACGTACGTTCCAAATGGTATCGATTGTTGATTGTCATAGGAGGTCCGCTCTCTATTCTTGCGATTGAAGCAGGCTGGTGGCTTGATGAGGTTGGGCGTCAACCGTGGGTTTTACGTGGAATTCTGAAAACAAAGGATGCTGCAACATCAAGTGGTCAAGTTGATACGATGCTTCTTTTGTTCGCAGGATTATACATTATTTTAGGAATAGGCAGTAACATTGTCCTTTCAAGAATGTTTCGGAAAAATACAATAGAACAAGAATTAGCTGATCGAGAATTAGAGGAAGCAGGTGAACTGTATTGACTCTAGAAGTGATCGGAATTTCAGTCCTTTGGTTATTCCTTTTTGGGTATATTATCGTTGCTTCCATTGATTTTGGGGCTGGATTTTTTAATGCCTATAGTCTATATAGAGGAAAACAGCATATTTTAACGAAAATTATTCAACGGTACTTATCCCCTGTTTGGGAGGTTACGAACGTTTTTCTCGTGTTTTTCTTTGTAGGGATTGTCGGATTTTTTCCAAAAACCGCCTATTATTATGGAACAACTTTACTCGTTCCAGTTAGCATTGCGATCATTTTGCTGGCTATTCGGGGATCCTATTACGCCTTTACAACTTATGGTGGTCTTAAACATAAAATATATGTCTTTTTATATGGTGTATCAGGATTGTTTATACCGGCTTCTTTATCTATTGTAATAACTATTTCGGAAGGCGGATTTGTCAATATGGAGCAATCTGGTCCAATTCTCGATTATTTTAAGCTTTTTACGAGTCCATTAAGTTGGAGCATAGTTGTTTTAAGTTTGACAGCCGTATTATATATTTCTGCTGTATTTTTGACATGGTATGCGGATCATGCCAATGACATGGATGCGACCGAACTAATGCGGAAATATGCACTTATTTGGGCTGGCCCTTGTATCCTTACCGCTGCTGGAATTATTGTTGAAATGCATGGACATAATTATGAACATTTTACTCGCTTAATTCAATTATGGTGGTTATTTGCGATCTCGCTCGTATTATTTATTGGAACCGTTATTTTATTATGGAAACGACACAGATACGGGCTGGCATTTGGTCTTTTAACAGGGCAATTTGCACTTGCTTTTTTCGCTTACGGCATTTCTCATTACCCATATTTACTGTATACGTATCTAACGATTTATGACAGTTTTACTAATGAAGCTATGGCAACAGCGCTAATCATTGCTTTCATTGCCGGACTTGCTTTATTAATTCCATCGCTGATCCTTCTTCTCAGATTGTTTTTGTTTAATAAGGAGTATGTACAGGGAAAACAAAGCAATCATCCTTAAAAGGAGAGATTTTATGAGTTATTTTATGATTTTTTATGCACCATTTATTGTTTTATTTCTTTCTATAGCAGCTGCTTTTTGGGTCGTGCCTAAAGATAATTTAGTTGAATAATCTCTAAAAAAATCACCACATCAATTCAGGATGTGGTGATTTCCTTTTATTTTAATACCCGTATTCCGGCACTTATTACCGATCTTTATCGTCGCCTTCTCCCTCATCCTCAGCAAGAATTTCTTGTTCTTCATGAAATTCTACTTCCGTTTGACCAGTAATCTTATCAAATGGAGTATAAAAAGGCGTCACACTTTTCTTCTTTACAAACACTTTATAAAATCCAATTATTACTAATATAACAATAACAGATGGTAATCCTAATGCCATTATATTCATCGGATTCATCAGATTACCTCCCTTAAGGATAATATGAATTATCTAAGCTTCACGCTATAGTATCTTTGGCTCGGTAAAAAATAGATAAATGGATGATTAACTTTTATTCGAATGGAGGCCATTCCTTTCCGAAAAATCCTTCCTTATTCCTTTAGCATAGTTGTGAAAATAGTTGAATTATTTTTAAATTCGATTTTTCTTTTAAATCCAAATTTTTCATACAGATGAATCGCACGGTGATTAAACTTGGCCACTGTTAAACGAATGGTTTTATCTGTATAAGTCTCATTAATATATTGAAGGATATAAGCTAAGAATGTATATCCAAAACCATTTCCTGTTAATTCTGGCTTCATTCCAAGCCCAATATCAATATGATCATCCGAATATGCACCAAATTCATAACCGATTGGTACTTGGGCAGCACTGCCAATACAGAAGAAGCCGATTAATTGGTCATTATCATTAACCACTGCATAATACGTTTGATTAAGTAATTCTCGAATATTATCTGAACATAGGTCATTATTATAAAAATCATAGGGAGCTTCATATTTCCAACTAAGAATTTCCACTGCAAAAAGTTCAGTCATTCTTCTAATATAAAATTGCATCTTAAGACCCTCACAAGCTTATCTAATCCAAATGTATTTGAACGTTACTCTACATAAATTTTCACCTCAACACCTGTTGGCTTATCTTTAAAAAAGGAATCATATTCTACAAAATTGAATGTAAGTCCAGAAGGATTGTCTGGGATTGGAGGGGATACAACGAAATTGTGTGTATAACGGCCAGTAGATCCACCCCCTCCAAAAAAACGACAATCGTATTGCTCTCCTATGTTCATTTCAAAGGAATGGCGATGGTGTATATCTTCATGAGAATCATTTGAGCCATCCCAATCGACATTTAATTGAACTACGCTCGCGTTTTCAAATTGCCGAATAAAAGTTAAAGTGTATAAATGTTTGTCTATCTCAGCTGCTTTTAAAATTGCAACATGCTTGATAAAATTTGTTGGTTCAACACGAGGTTTAAATTCCTCATCTATTTTCAACGTTCCAAATATCGATCTCAACAAATCCTCGTAAAGGTCGAATTTTTCAGCCCATTTTGAGATGCACTCATCAGGTGGAAACCCGGGATCATTGTTTGAAAGCTCTTTCCTTTTTTGTATTAAATGGCATAGCTGTTCATCAATTGTCGAAATACGTTCATCATAATAATCGGTTGGTCTTATATATCTCATTCGTTTCATTAGAACTCCTCCCTTCTAATCACGCATTATATAAAGTATTCGCGTACCGTACCCTTCCCCTCTTCCACAATTACCTCAGCATATGAACCGTTGATGAAAGTCATTTGTGGCGGAACATGACCACAATCGATATCATAAACAATTGGAATTTGAAGTTCTTTTGAAAGATCTTGATAAACATCCTCAACTGTATAATTATCAACTGGCGTATTCGCTGCACTTCTGCCAAACATGATCCCAGCGCAATTTTCAAACCAGCCAGCTAATTTCATTTGTACTAAAGATCTTCTTAAATCAGTGGTGGTCATCTCACAATTTTCAAAATACCAGAGGATTGGGTCATCGTTGATATACTTTGTTCTAAAGCTTCTAACATCACCAACTGGTGTCCCAATTAAATGTCGGATGACATCAATACATCCGCCTATTAATCGTCCTTCCATCTCAACCTTTTTATTTGAAATCGATTTCCATATTGTTGGTTCTGATAAATGAAATACACATGGAGTAGGATGATCATGCTGCCACTTTTCTTGATGTTTGCTGGACGAATGCTGCAGGACAGATTCACCTTGCTTAGTCGAAAGCACCTTCTCCCACATTGCTGTCGTTTCGTCAGAATATTCCCCTCTCAAATCGATTAAATTTGTCCCATGTGCAGTTGCAAGCCCCGTCTTTAAAGTGATGGCAAGCAATAATACACTCGTATCTGAATAGCCTAATACCCACTTGTTTCGAATATTGATAAAATTAATTCCAGCAAGTATTTCAATTAGCAATTCTCCGCCCCAAGGAGGAAAGACTAGGCCAATATTTTCATCAGCCATCATTTCATTAAATTCATCCGCCCGTTTCTTAATTGATGCAGATTTGGCTTTGTCTTGAGTCCAAATTGTATCTCCGCATCTAATATCAAATCCTCTTAATTGCATCCGTTCACACGATTGTTTAATCAACACATGCAGATCAGGTTTTACTCCAGAGGAAGGCGCCGTCACACCAATTGTTGTTCCCTTTTCTAAAAATGGATACATAATCACTTTGAACACTTCCTTAATTAATGAATCTAATTATAAATATCAAATCCTCATAATATAAAGAATTCGACATTTGTTAATCTTTTCCTCCTATAACCATTCATATATAGTTTGTATTAAGATCGCTATATTACAATGTAAAGGTTTTGTAAAATTTCGATTGAACAATCTGATTGGAATAT
The DNA here is from genome assembly GCF_001420595.1 of Cytobacillus solani. GTDB lineage: Bacteria > Bacillota > Bacilli > Bacillales > Cytobacillaceae > Cytobacillus > Cytobacillus solani. The sequence goes on from NZ_LJIX01000006.1 coordinate 2,543,508, forward strand.
AACTAATGTTATATTTTTAATAATGCTAATTACTGCGAATAAGAGCTCAACAGTTCCTAGCTATTAAAACAGAAACAAGAAGGTGATCATCTGTGAAAAAAACAAGGTCAGAAAATTATATTACGTCTTTATTTGAAATCCTTATCATTTCAACACGCCTCGGATTTACTTCTTTTGGAGGACCTATCGCCCATTTAGGGTACTTTCATGAAGAATATATTCGAAGAAGGAGATGGATGGACGAAAAAAGCTATGCTGATTTAGTTGCCTTATGCCAGTTCTTGCCCGGGCCTGCAAGCAGCCAAGTAGGTATTGGTATTGGAGTGATGCGTGCCGGTGTACTAGGTGGGATAGTATCGTTTATTGGATTTACCTTGCCCTCGGTAATCGTCTTGATATTATTTGCACTTATGCTTAATCGTTTTAATATTGGAGAAGCAGGATGGATTCATGGATTAAAGATTGTTGCAGTAGTAGTTGTCGCCCATGCTATTTTGGGTATGGGTCAGAAACTAGTCCCAGATTTAAGCAGAAAAGCCATTGCTTTATTTGCACTAACTGCTACTTTCTTATGGCAAACCGCATTTATTCAAGTTGGGATCATTGTTTTATCTGCACTTATTGGCTTAGTCCTTTTTAAACAAAATCATGAAAATAAGGATGTAAAATTTAATTTCCCATTATCACGGGGCTTTGCTATTGGATGTCTTATCATATTTTTTAGTTTGCTAATTATATTGCCATTTTTACGAGAAACAACTTCATCCTACTGGATTGCAATGTTTGACAGTTTCTACCGGTCCGGTTCTTTAGTTTTTGGCGGTGGTCATGTCGTCCTCCCCTTACTTGAGCGTGAATTTGTTCTAACCGGCTGGATTAGTGAAGAAAGCTTCTTAGCCGGTTACGGAGCTGCCCAAGCCGTACCTGGTCCTTTATTTACCTTTGCAGCCTATCTCGGTGCAGTAATGAATGGATGGAAAGGCGGAATTGTCGCTACAATCGGTATTTTCTTACCTGCATTTTTGTTAATTCTAGGTGCCCTCCCTTTTTGGGAAATGGTACGGCAAAATCCGAAAATCAAAGGTGCATTAATGGGGGTAAACGCTGCTGTAGTTGGGATTTTAATTGCTGCACTGTATCATCCAATTTGGACTACCTCAATATTATCTCCAATTGACTTTGTTTTTGCAGCCATTTTATTTAGCCTGCTCGTTTTTTGGAAGCTCCCTCCTTGGGTTATTGTTGCTGCTGGAGCATTAGGCGGATGGGTCCTCACATTATTATAATAGTAGAAAAATAAATTTATGAGATGTTTGAGAGATTCCCGATCTACTAAACGTCTAGAAAATTAGTAAATCTGCTATTTCCAACATTTCTATACAATTATTAATGAATTTCATATTGTTATCGTTTCAAAAATAATAGTATACTCTTCATAAGGCTATTCTAACTATGAATAATACTTTTTTTTGGGGAAATGATATGAAACCAATTAAACTAAGTATAAAATTATTAATTTTGCTCTTGTTGAGCTTTGCCATGATCGGCACATATGTGGGCAGTTTGATATCAAGCCAAATAGTAAGTAAAAATACACTTGAAAAGAATTATCTAATTGAAAATCAATTTTATGCAAAAAAACTCGCTGATACAACGAATTTGCATTTTCGTGATATGTTTTCAAACTTAAGTGTAGAAGCAAGGGACGAAGATTATAAAACATTAGATTCAAAGTATATTTATAAAGATTTATATGATTTACTTCACTCAACAACCTATTTTAACAGCACATTATTTGTTGACCGCAACGGTATCCTTGTTGCATCTGTTCCGGATATTAATGTTGAAGGAACAAAGGTCAATTCAATTGGTACTCAAGAGGCTCTAACGAGAAAAAAGCATACAGTTTCTGACCCATACGTAGGAATTAATGAAAAATTAGTTATTCTAATATCTGTTCCTGTTTTTAATGATGTTGGTACATATATTGGCTTTATTGCTGGTACGATTAATCTGCATGAAGAAAATAGCCTAAAGGCAATTCTTGGGCAGCACCCAAAGCATCAAAACGATTCATATGTTTATGTCGTTGATTCAAAGGGAAATATCATCTTTCATCCTAATATTAATAGAATTAATGACAATGTAAAAGAAAATGAAGTGGTTAAAGAATTAATAAAAAGAAACAGTGGCAGTAGGGTTGTTATTAATACTTTGGGAGAAAAAATGTTGGCGGGCTATGCAACAGTGAATTCAAATGGCTGGGGAATTGTTTCTCAAACCTCACAGAAAGCCGTAAATAAACCAACGTATGAACTAGGAAAACAAATTAGCCTCTATACGATTCCATTTATGATTTTTGTATTCGTTTTGACTATCTATATGTTAATCAAAATTGTTAATCCAATTAGGGATTTAGCAATATATGCTCGTCAAGTTACAAAAAACAAACCAGTACCAACAGAAATAATCCCAGAATGGTACTTTGAAATAAGAGAATTGAAACGGACTCTTCTAATTGCTATCGACTTTTACCAGAAAAAACTGCATTTTGCAGAAAGCGAATCAAAACGAGATCATCTAACAGGTCTTTATAATCGCCGTGCACTGGAAAAATTAGCTCTAAACTCAGATTCATATTCCATTATCCTCTTCGATATTGATCGATTTAAATTAATAAATGATCAGTATGGTCATCTTAAAGGCGATGAAGTCATTCAATACATTGCAAAATTAATCACAGAGGTTACTATTGAAACGGACCTTTGTTTCCGTTGGGGCGGAGAAGAATTCCTCATTATCCTTCCTGACGTTGATTTAGCTAAAGCGTTATTAATTGCAGAGCGTTTAAGAAAAACGTTAGATACGACAATCAGTCCGACTGGAAAACCAGTAACTGTTTCTATCGGTGTAGGTCATCTTCCAGAGTCCACTGACAATTTCTCTGAACTTCTGGACATGACAGATCAAGCATTATATAAAGCAAAGCAAGAAGGAAGAAATAAAGTTATTGCTGCAAATAAGAATTAATTAAAACCCTGTCCTAATCTTTAACAAAGGACAGGGTTTATTGATAGTCTAGGAAATTATAAAATCGAATGTTGTGGATAACTTTGGAGAGAGGAAATTGTCTAGCTCCAGCGCCTATCGCCTATCAAACTTCAGATCTCCTCCCTACGATAAGTCAACATCGGTTCGCTCACTCATCGTGTTTCCTTTATCTCAGTCGAAGCCCTTCCAGTTTGTACGGCGATGATCAAGGAGCTTGCGCTTTTCTTATTGCTATTCCGCAAGTTTGGAAAAGAAATAACCATTTTTCCCCTCTATGATAATTGTAAGGAGGAAGAAATGATGAAACAGTTATTTATGAAAAATCCATATTACGTTTATATCCATACTTGCTTTTTATCCCAGCTTTTCTTTACTTATATTTTCACTGTAAATTTGTTGTATCATGTACAAATTGTCAATCTTAACCCACTTGAACTTGTTTTGATTGGAACTGTCCTGGAACTTTCTGTTTTTATTTTTGAAATTCCTACTGGGATCGTATCTGATATGAAGAGCAGAAAACTTTCTATTATTATTGGATACTTTTTAATCGGATTCGGATTTCTGCTTGAAGGATTGTTTCCTTTCTTCTTAGCAGTGATTTTTTCTCAAATATTATGGGGGATCGGTTATACATTCACGAGTGGATCATTACAAGCATGGGTGAGTGATGAAGTTGGCGAAGAACTTGCGGCTGGTGCATTTATTAATGGAGCAAAAGCTGGCAACCTTGGTCAAGTGATTGCGATTCCTCTAAGTATCTTTACTGGAATATTTATGCTGAACCTCCCTATCATAATTGGCGGACTTTGTATGCTGGGTCTAGCAGTTTATTTAATGATCTATATGAAAGAAGAAAAGTTCGTACCATTGAGGATAGAAGGTCAATCATCTGTATGGAAGAATATGAAGATGAATGTAAGCAAAATTGCTATATACTCTAAGGCAAACCGCTTGATGCGACTACTTTTTCTCATTGCATTGTTTTTTGGGTTTTATAGTGAGGGCTTTGATCGTTTATGGTTATCACATTTCTTAGAAGCATCTAAACTCTCCTTTTTCTCTGAGAGAAGCATTGTACTTGTAACTGGAGGGATTCAATTTTTAGTTGTTGTTGGCTCTTTTTTTGTATTGCATATAATTAATCGCAGCTCTATTCATCAGCACCTGAAGTTAATCTATATCTCTTTATTTATTGGAAGCTTCCTTATTATTTGTTCATTAATTGGCTTTTCATACTCGACGTCATTAATCACTTTGCTTATATTTTATGTGATTGTTCAAATGGCAAGACAGATCATGCAGCCGCTGGAAGAAATATGGCTTAATACAATCATTCCTGAATCATCTGTCCGTGCAACCTTTTTCTCAATGAAAGGGCAAGTAGATGCGATTGGTCAAATTAGTGGAGGTCCAATCATTGGGGGAATCGCTTCAATATTTTCAATCAAAACGGCTATCCTTATTAGTGCAATCCTCTTATCTCCTGTTTTGTTCTTACTAAAAAAAGCATTAAAAATTTCAAGAGGGTGAGTAGTCACCCTCCTTTTCTTTTCACTGGGAGATGTATTTCCATAAAAATTTTCTCATGCTCCCAATGATGACAATATTCATCATAGTATTCAAAATCATAGCTGTTTTCGTCTACTTCATAGCCTGAATGCGGGAGCCAGTCTTCAATAATATAGCGCCAAGTCCCTTTAATAGAAGAAACAAACTGATCTTCTTCCACCAATGGGGTTCTAAAAACAGCATATGTGGCTGCAGGAATCTCCCATTTAACCATTTCTAGCGGAATTTCAGTAATATGATCATAGTCTACTGCAAAGAGAAACGTAAAATGATTTTCAAATATATCATGACTAATATTAAAGCAATACTCTCCATGCTTTTTGGGGTTGAGTAATTTATATAGATCTGTCTCTACTGAGCCATCGTTAAATCCACCATCTTCCCAGAAAGCAGGTGCATCTCTTGTGAATGAAATATTGCCCGCTTGGATTTCAAACATTTTTCCAGCCACCCAAAAGGCATTTCTAGAAATCAATTTTGGCTGGAGTATTATCCCTCCAACCTCCTTTTGCTGTAATTTCTTTAAATCTAGCCTGTTCGGGCGAGATACTGGACAATGAAGTTTATAAAGACTCGGAGGACATCCAAAACATCTCTTAAACGCTTTTGTAAATCCAGCATGTGTATGAAAGCCATACTCCATGGCAATTTCAATTATTTTCTTTTCATTTGCAAGTTCAAATAAGGCATATTGCAGCTTTCTTCTTAAAACATATTCCATGATAGAAAAGCCAATATGCCTATTAAATAATCGATAAAAATGATATGGAGAATATCCAGCGAGATTAGCTAAGTCCTTTGGATAAATCTCTTCTTTTATATGTTCATCTATGTAATCTATGACTTTTTGCAGGATTTGAATTTGCTGCACATATTTCATCCTCTTATAATGTAATACTTGTATCCTGTTGGACAGAGACTTCCTTCATAATATATTTATAATTTAGTAAACAGACGATTATCGCTGCCAAAGAGGATACAACTAATAAGGTAAAAATAATGAAAATCTGATATTTTACGGAACCGAAAGGATCTGCACCGGCAAGAATCATGCCAGTCATTGTTCCTGGTATTTGAATCAAACCTACCGTTTTTAACATATCAACTGTCGGTATCATTGCAATTTTAATAGCATTCTTTTTCAAAAATTCTTCTTCCATTTCTGGATTGTTTTTCATTGCTTCTAAAACAACTGCGCCAGCAATCATCGCATTTCCAATAAACATTCCACCTACTGGAATGAGATACTGCGCTTCAAGCGGGATAATTTCAAAAACTAGCCAAATACAAATACAGAGAAGGACAGACAGTGCAATTCCAACAAGTAAAATAAAAAAAGACTTCTTCCTGTCCATTCCTCTTTTCGATGCATTTAATGAAGCAATTATCATCATTAGAAAAATATAGCCAAATACGACGAAAACATTTTCTAAACTAAACAAAAAAGAAATAAAAAATCCTAATAATAATAATTGAATAAATCCTCTAATAGAAGAATAGAGGATATCCTTGCCCATTCCTAACTTTTGATTCATCGAAATAATAATCGGGACAAACACAAATAAAAGAATAATAAATAATGCGAGATTGCTAATTTCTTGCATGAATAAAACCTCCCATTATTCATTTTAGGCTTTTCTTTGGAGAAATCTACTATTTTTTAATTGTTATTGAAATTAAAAAGAACATATCAAATGCCCTTTATAAATGTGCCAGTTCCGATTTAATAAGTTTTCGAAATTCTGAATCCTTTAGAAACTTCAGCTGAAACTCATTCATCACGCAAGATAGTTTTGTTTGCTCTATTAACGTTAAATCATTGGCGAAAAAGGCTAACTCGGTTTGATTCCCATCCTTATCAGTCGCATACATCGCCATTGTAAAAACAAATGCGGTAGACCCCCCTTTTTGCCCAGCGTGTTGGAGCCATTCACGATTGATAGGATTTCTCATTAATTGCTCCATGATTGGATCAAGATGTTCATGAACATTCTTATGAAAAAACTCCTTGCTATTCAATTTCCTCATAATTGATGCATAGGCTTCTGTCGTTGAACGTGTTAAACGGTCTGACCAGATTTTTTGAAAATCCATATTCATCACTTTAATTAATTGTTGTTTCTCTTGGGAAGTTAGCGGCTGGCTGAGATTGTGTTTGTGAATAGCAATCGCCCAATTTCGATAGTCATTCAAGTCCATCTGTTTGAGCTCCTGCAACGTCTCTATTTTTGATAATTTCTTTTCCGTCATCAGCCTTGAAGGAATAAAAAGTGCACTAACAATCGGATATAGAGGCTCATGATTTGTTATTCCTAGGCTTTCAGCCACTCGATTGATATTTTCTAAGCCCAGTATCTGCATCAAATAATCAGTATTCGCATTCGAGCTGAAATCGATCATTCCCTTCGCAACCTCGCTTAAAGGTACATGATCGATATCTTTTTCACTCCTCCATTTTGAAAGCCACGCCTTATGGGCACCTCCATCTGTTTTTGGAACATAATATGCGTCTAATTCTTGTAAACTTACCTCTTTCTTCGGATCCACTCGACCTTCTGCCACTTGCTGCGCATATTCAATTGCGACAATGATTTTTACTGTACTTGCTAAAGGAAGCAGCTTTTTTTCGTTAATTTCTACCCACTTCTCATTATTGTGATGAATCGATAACGAAATATTGTTATCCTTTGCTTTTTCCTTGAAAAGATCAATTATATATTCCGGGTTCGTTCCTTTTATTTCTTTTTTATATTTGAGAATCCCAATACCTATCACGATTCCAAATAAAGCGACTATTCCAATAATCAACCAAAATAATATTTTCAAGGTTTCTCCTCCGTCATTTCAGCCTATTATTTCTACGGAAAGAAAGTTGGAAAGTTTCAATGTAATTGGAGAAATTTCTTTAAATAGAAAAAAATAACTTTATTGCGTGAAGAAAACATGGAGGAATTTTCCTAAATTAATGTATGGTTGAAAAGAGATCTATTATTACACTCGTATAACTTTCTTTTATATTTATTAGAGAAAATGATAAAAAGCCAAAACTATTCATTATCTTTATACGAATATATAAATGTAAGCTTACTCTTATATACTTCTAGAGGTAAAACGTTGCTTAACCTTAACTATTTTCAGAAATTGAGTGGTGAAAGATGGACCGAGACTTGAAGCTGATTAAACAGATACAGAAAAAAGGCAATGAAGCGGCAGCAAATGAGCTTGTATCTCACTATTACCGCGAAATTTATCATTATGTTTTTAAACAGACACTTGATCAGGAACAATCACGTGATATAACGCAAGAAATTTTTATTAATATGCTCCAAGGGTTACATCAATTTGAAGGGAAGAGAGCATCTTTTCGAACATGGTTATATAAAATTGCTACTTATAAAATGGTGGATTATTTTCGTTCTAAGCATTATAAGTTCCGAAATCTTTCAGATTCTCTCGATACTATTGAAATTGGAGAAAAGAAGGATTTTACAGAATCGCTTTTGTATAAAGAGGAATTTAGCGCTGTCATGAAGATTATAAATGGGTTGGAAACATCCCATCAACAAATTTTTCGCTTAAAACTGTTTGGAGAGTACACTTTTCAGGAAATCGCTGCCTCCTTACAGATTCCAGAATCTACAGTAAAAACGAAATATTATCGCAGTATAAAGTTTGTAAGAAAAGGAGTGAGGGACAATGGTGGACAAGCGTGATCAGCCCCCCTTTCCAGATGAGAAATTTGTTGAATGTGAAATTAACACAATTGTTGCCAAAGGAATGGTCAAACGAGATTCTTTAAAAAATCTCCTAAGCAGCATGTATAAGCAGATTGGGATTCGATTTATTATGAGGGATTATATAGTAATCATAACCGCTTTTGTCTTGATGGCATTCTTTATGTATGTTGTGACGACTAATGGACAGGAAAGATATAACACACATACTAATTATTACGGCATTATTATGCTTGTTTCACCAATTCTTTACATTGTACTTTCTATTTTCCCATTTATTCAGAACAAATTAAATGGAACATTCGAAGTGGAAATGTCGTGTAAATATAATATATATCAAATTGCTGCTTTTCGTATGCTTATATTTAGCATTCTTTGTTTTCTATTAAACACCGTTTGGATTATTTCAATGGCACTGAAATTTTCTAGTGTGCACTTTGTTCAGGCATTTTTGATATCGACCACCTCTTTGCTGTTATTTTCACTTTTGTTTATCTATGTGCTTTCTATCATAAAAACACTAGCTGCAAAGATCGGGATCATATTCTGTTGGATAGGCATCAATCTATTACTAGTCATGCTTGATTCAGCTATCTATTATCAGTTTCTCGTATCAGTGCCATGGTATTTATACGGAACGATTATTTGTCTGTCAACCTGCCTATACGTAAAAAAAATGAAAGAATTCATGCGTCACAATAAGATGAGAGGGGCGAACGGATATGTTAACGGTTAATAATGTAAGTAAGAACTTTGGGAAGGATTCCGTTTTAGAAGATATTCAGCTTGAGTTTTCTAACGGAGTATACGGTTTATTAGCCCCAAATGGTGCAGGGAAAACAACATTAATTAAAATGCTCACAACCTTGCTATATCCAACAAAAGGCGAAATTCTATTTGAAGGTCAAAATATTTTTAGTATGGGAGAAAATTACCGAGATTTAATCGGCTATCTCCCGCAAGCCTTTGGTTATTACAAGAACTACAATCCTTATCAATATTTACAATACCTAGCTGCATTAAAAGGAATTTCTAAACAAGCAGCAAATAATAAAATCCCAAAACTACTTAAGCTAGTTGCATTAGAAGATGCCATCAAAAAGAAAATGAGGACATTTTCGGGTGGAATGATTCAAAGAGTTGGGATTGCACAAGCAATGCTGAATGACCCAAAAATCTTAATTCTTGATGAACCGACAGCAGGATTAGACCCAAAAGAACGCGTTCGGTTCAGAAATCTTTTGTCAGACTTGGCAAGAGACAGAATTGTCATTTTGTCCACGCATATCGTTTCAGATGTCGAGTCTATTGCCAATCAAATTATCATGATTAAGGATAAACAAGTCCTTGTTAAAGATAGTATTCAAGCCATTTGTCAAAAGCTTAATGGCAAAGTATTTGAAACAGAGATGGAATTTGGACAAGTTCAGCCATTTCGGGAACAATATTTATCTCTTTCTGAGCGTCAGGAAAATGGCAAAATGTTGATTCGTTATATTGCAGAAGAATGTTCTTCTCCAAATTGGAATCAAGTAAGTCCGACGTTAGAAGATGTCTTTCTATTTGAATATCAGGATCAAGTAATGGAGCAACTGAAATGAGAATTTTGCTGTATGAAATTCGCAAAGTAATCCTTTCCCCTGTTATTCTGGCACTTACAGTCCTTTTTCTCGGCTTTAACTTCTTTCTCATCTATGAGAATTCCTATATTAAGGATGATTTACGCAGCATAAATCAACTGGCTCATATGTATGGAACAGAAATAAATGCTGAGATGCTAAAAAGGATGCAGAGTGATTATGAAGCATCATTGGAAAAAGTAAATGAGATAACTAACAGTGTAGTGTCTAAGAAATATCAAAACATGGATGAGTTATATTCTGACCGTACCTTTTATATTCCCGAAAAGTTTTCTGAGAAAAATATTCAACTTTTCAATAATACCGCTTTGTTAGATTTTTACTATAACAATAGTCTTCATATCGAGGAAAGCTTCCTTTCGCGTGATCCGATTAAAATAGCTGAATATGAGCTGAAGGTATATGGAATCAGCGGACCAGCAGCGGAATTAATTAGAAGTCAATTTGATAATTTTTCGGAACGATACAAAGAGGTTCATGAAAATAATGAATATAAGCATCTGTTCCCTGCTCAGAGTGTATGGGAAACTCATTTATTACTGTTTAAAACAATGTTTAAAGCGCTTCTAATAGAAAGTCTGATTTTAACGGTTCTAGTGACTGCATATATCATGAACTTTGAGTTTGATCGAGGAACCTATTTACTTACTTATAGCTCTAAAAGAGGAAGAAAATTATGGCTGGATAAATTTTGTGCTTCGTTAATTACCAATATTTCTATTTTGTCCATTCTCTTTGTGATTAGCTTGGCGGCTTATTTCAGTGTATTTTCGTATAAGGAGTTTTGGCATGTGCCAATTAGCAGTTATTTTAACGCAGGCAAGGAATGGTTTATGTCATGGTGGAACCTATCATTTATCGAATATTTAGCGGCGGCAATTGTATTAGCCTATCTATTAATTGTTCTTTTCACCTTGATGACTGTTGTTCTAGCCAGATGGATTCGGAATAGTTATCTCGTCTTCTTTACCTTTCTCTGTTTATTTGGTGTGATATTTATCAATCAAGGACTGTTTCCGAATAGTAGTATTTTATTTTTACTAGGCTCCTTTACACCCGTTCATCTCATATTGAATTCAGTTGTTTGGTTTATGCAAAGAGCAATAACGTTTACTGCTTATTATGAAATAATTACAATCGTTGCCTGGTTTGTCATTTTACTACTCTTTGTTATGTACTGTACTAGAAGTTTCCGGAAATGCGATTTAAAGTAAAGGAGTTGAATAATTTTGCGGATCATTATAGAGGAAATGAAGAAGATTTTTCACCCAGTCATGATGCTTATTTTCGTATTGATCAACCTGCTTATGTATTATATTTTTATAGATTTTGATGTAACTGTTTTTCCAAACGGAAGGCCAGCAACTGATATGTACAATATCGGAATTGAAATGGTCGAAAAATATGGGTATGAATTAGATGAAGATGAATTAAAAGACTTTAAAAAGGTGTTTCGACAGGAAATAAATAAAGCAGATAAGTACATTCAAGCTGATCAAGAATTTGCTAAATTAGGGATTACAAATTATCGAGAATACCAAGAAATGAGAAATGGAGATCATGAGAATCCTGCCATTGAGCGATTGTCTTCAAGAATTATGTTTGAAGATGGGGTTGATCTATTCTGGGAGATCCCTGAAAGAGAGAATATTATTGAGGAGATGGAGTTTGTTAATGAAAGATATGGCTATAGTTATACCGATGGAAAATTAACTGATAAACAGGAACTGAGAATTCAGGAAATCGTTCAATCTGGAACGGTGAATGCTATCTTCCCAGCCTACCCTGTTCAAGACAATTTTCAAACGATCAGTCATTCCATTGCCATTACGATCCTAGTTAGCGTCATCTTTATGATTTCTCCCATTTTTATTAGAGATTATAAGAATAATATGTTTGGATTACAATACAGCTCTAAGATTGGCAGAAGCTTGTTTATGAAAAAAGTTGCTGCTGGCATGCTCTCAGCTTTCATTATTACGACATTTTTAATCATCGTTTATTACGGGATGTATTCTACTAACGATATTGGGATGTTTCTTGAAAGTGAAATTAACTCTTTTATGGGTTCTGTGTATTGGTATGATTTCACTTTTCTTCAATTAATTCTTATGACGGTCTTACTTACATATGTAATAATGCTGTCAATGAGTTTACTAGCTATCTTTGTATCAAGTATATGCAAGAACTATATTTCAATTATCGGTATACTACTGCCACTATTTGCAGTTGTCTATTGGCTTATTAAAACTCGCGCCCTTCCTGTTGAAGCCTTTTTCCTTACAAGAACTCAATGGGAAATAGGGATTATTTACAGTATCATGATCATGATTCCAACTGCAGCTATCAGCTGGAAAGTCAAGAGAAAACAAAGGATTGATATAACGGATTGAATCTTTATAGTAGAAAAACAAGATCTTGCTGGAAGATCTTGTTTTTTGCTTTTCAACTAACTGCTGCACCCCCCACCACAACTCGAACAGCTCGATCCTCCACCTGAATCACTATCAGATGAGCTTACGCACCCGAAACCTGAGCAGGAGCTGCCTGAAGCAGCAGCTTTAGCTGAATAAAAAGGAATTAAGCTGTTTATATTGTTTTCATAGTGATCGACCCCATAAAGGGAGAAGAATACAGCAGCAGGAAGAATAATGTGAAATTCATTTTCCGACTTTATTTTAATAAATGGATTTTTTTCATGCTGGAATTGTTCTGCCTGTTGGATTTCTAATTTCAATTTATTGATCAAGTATTTCTTTACGTTATCCCATTGTGTCGTTTGCCGAAAATATTTCTTTAAGAGCTCCTCATCTGAAAGATGTTTAAAGTCTAGAAGAATTTCCTTCTTAATAGGATGTTTCAAGAAAACACCCCATAGTAAATGACTGTTTAATCTTGGTTCAAATAAACTCAAATACATCCAATCAAAAAAGGCTCTTTCTCCCGGTATCGGTTCAGATTCCATATTGGGCATATGATGCAAAAACTCTCCATAAAATTTCATCGAAAATTTTTCATAATCCTTCGTAAACATTAACATTTCATGCCAAACTTCATCGACTTCTTCACTGAACATAGGAACAGATTTCAACAAGCTATTCATAACAAAATATCTTTTTAATTCAAAAAATCTCCATTGATATTCATTTTCTGTCCAATTAGGATGCTGCTCTAAGATCCTTGTTTTTACATTGCTTTTAAATATGGAGGGGAATGAAGCATCCAAAGCCTTTACAATTAGTTTCCCCTCTGAAACATGCATGCCTAAATGTGATGGTACACTTTCATTTTTCAAACGCAGTTTACGCTTTTTTCTATTTAATTTTAGAAACACGAATAAAAAAATGAAGCCAATGATAAGGATAAAAATAAATGCTTCCACAAATTCCACCCCTCCACACTAATAGATTGACATCAATCTTTATTTATGAAAAGCGCAAATATATCCTATTCCCCTTACTGGAAGATACGAAGCAGAAAACCATTCTCTTTCAAATCAGGTGCCAGGAATGATACCCCTGAATTAGCTAAAACTGTTGAGACAATGGTCCAAATAACTAGACTTGCAATCATCCAGCCTGTCACCAACCCTCTGCTTGATCCAAAACTCATTCCCATGAATGCAGAAATATGTGATCCTACTAAAAGTGGCCCAAAAATTGTTAAGCCAGGAAGACCGTATTTATCAAAGAGTACTCTTGCTCGTTTTTGCTTTTTGGAATCTTGTTCTGGTTCTGTTCCTTCCGTATACTGGTCTTCCCCGCCCTCAACTTCAGTAACCACATTACGTTTTTGCTTTCTAGTTCTGAGAAGGAGTTTAATTTTATCAACAAACACAATTAACAATAGAATAGTTAATAGATTCCCTAAGAAACCGAGGATAGCTACCGGAACCGGCGCCAATCCGCCTATGATTGCTAAAGGGATGACTGTAATCAGCTCAAATAATGGAATAGCCGCCAATAAAAACACTAAAAAATAGGATACTATCATTTGATCACCCTAATCTTCATTAATTTTTTGAATCGTTTTAATAACATGCTCATAATAAGACAAATCATGAGGAACAAAGTGATTTCTTCCAGCAAATCGGTTAATTGAAGTTCTTTGCCCTTCCTTATTTACTTCAAACCCTTGAATGTTGACTTTATCTATTTTGCCTAACCAAAGATCATAGAATTCTTTCCATTTTACCTTAACAATCCCTGATACTTCTTCTCTTTGTAATATAAAATTATGTAGGAAATGTTTCGTTTCATATAGAAAAATATGAGCCAGCTCATTATCGATAAATTTTCCTTTTACAACAGAATATTTAAAAATACCTGCTGAAATTAATTCGTTAAAGGAAACAGCAATGCCAATTTCTTCTTTAATCTCTCTAATCCCATCATCAACTGTTTCATGTGCTAAGAGATGCCCTGCAGCGGTGATATCGATTAGATTCGGATAATCCTTTTTCATTTTGCTCCGAATTTGAAGGTAAATATAACATTCTTCCCCTTCTCTGCTAAAAAACCAACAATGAAAGGCTTCGTGCCAATAACCTACCCGATGGACTTCTTCTCTTGAAGCAATGCCTATTTGATTCCGTTGTTGGTCAAATATTTTCAGCATTTCATTTTCCAATATTTCCACATCCTATATATTTTTACCAAAACACTATAAATCTTATTGTATAGATCATAGCTTATGAACTCAACTATGATTCTTTTTTACTTTTAAACAACAGAACACGAATACAGAAATGTACCATTATAATGAAAATATAGTAAAGTAAGATTATATTTATCTTGGAAGTTGATGATGGAGGTTCATATGAAATTACCGCATATCAATATTCAAAACCTTATGGATAATTATCATGTAACTGGACTTAGCATGGCTTGTATTGAAGGTTGTACAATAAGCAGGACAGAATGCTACGGTTTACTTAATACAAATACAGTAAAAAGCGTAGATAGTCATTCGATATTTAGCGCCTGTTCAATTAGTAAATTTCTAACATCAATGTTAGTAATGAAATTGACAGACCTGTGTATTCTTGATTTAGATCAGGATGTAAATGAAAAACTTGTATCGTGGAAAATTCCTTATAATGCATGGAATATAAGAAAAAGAGTAACCCTAAGAAATTTACTTTGTCACCAATCAGGAATGATCGATCCTGAAGGCAGTTTTCCTGAACTCGATTCGAAAATAGGGTTTCCTACAATAGTCCAGCTATTAGAAGGAAAAACCCCCTATTGTAAAGTTCCTATTGAAATGAAGTATGAACCTGAAAGCGACTTTCAATATTCAGATGCAGGCTATTGTATTATACAGCTCTTGATAGAAGATGTGACTGGAAAAACTTTTAACAAAGTAATGAATGAATATATTTTTCAACCATTACTTATGGGAAATAGCACATTTGAACTTCCTATTGGAGAAGCTGATCTATCCAATTTTTCAGCTGGTCATAACAAAGTTGGTGATGAAGTAAATGGAAAGTATCCCATTTATCCATATCCTGCTGCTTCTGGTTTATGGACAACCCCTTCAGATTTAGCTCTGTTGGTTATAGAATTATTAAATTCCTTAAAAGGAGAAAGTAAACTTAATCTTCCTGTAAATAAAGCCATTGAATTGGTAACTCCACAAGGTGGTAAAGACTGGACTAGGCTAGGTGTTTTTCTTGAGAAAAACGAAAAAGGAATTGAAATTTCATCATTTGGCTGGGGTGTAGGTTTTCAATGTATGATGGTAGCCTGATTTGGAAACCGGGCTAGTCATAATGACAAATACCGACCTCGGTGTTCATCAATTGAAAGGGATTATTGGAGATATTTACAGAGCTTACTCTTTTTAATTCATTCTACTATCAATCTTGGTGCTGTGACCTAATATCATTTTTATTTATAACGGTTGGTGAGGCACCGCTCCGGTACCCTCTGGAGCGGTGCTGCTAATTAAATTTGGACGTATTCAGCAATTACAATATTTCTATAAACCCTTCTGTACCGTGCACGCGAATTCGTTGTCCGTCTTTTATTAGTTTAGTAGCATTTTCTACTCCGACAACTGCTGGTAAGCCGTATTCACGTGCGATAACTGCTCCATGGGTCATTAATCCACCAACTTCTGTTACTAGGCCTTTTATGGATACAAACAATGGTGTCCAGCTAGGGTCAGTAAAGGAGGTGACTAATATATCTCCATCTTCTAAATCAGCATCTTCCATATTTAAGATGACACGAGCGCATCCCTCTATAACTCCAGCAGAAACAGGCAGACCAACAATAGCGTCGGCTGGGAGATTTTCTCGTTTGTACTTACCTGCAATGATTTCACCATCAGACGTGATAACACGTGGCGGAGTTAGTTTCTCATATAATTTGTACTCGTCTTTTCGATTGCTGATGATCTGGTAATCTAGTTTATTTATGCGGACGACTTCGTGAAGTTCTTCAAAAGTGAGATAGTATATATCTTCTTTTTCATCAATAACACCTGCTTGTAAAAGTTGTTCGGCTTCTTTCAGTAATGCCTGCTTATAAACGAAGTAACGATTAATCATGCCGTATTTTGGATATTCCCTAAACCCGCTGAAATTCCGGATTAGGTCGATTATTCGTTTTGTTTCTTTGGCTTTTTGCTCACCATCCGGTAATTGCTTCAATCGATCTAATAACTCTTGTTCTTTTTTCAAAGCAACACGCCGTCCTTGCTCATATTTCCGATTACCGGCATTAGGCTCAGAGTTTTTGATATTACTAAGAATCATAGGGACAAGTGTAATCGGTTTTTCGCTCCAACGGGTTTTCGTAATATCGATTTCTCCGGCACATCGCATTCCATATTTGTTAAGATAAGCAATTATTGCGTCTAGAGTTTCCTGTCCCCCATCTAACATAACCAGTTCATCCAAAAAGTGATCTTCTTTTACATGTTGTAAATAAGTAATTACTTCCGGATAAGGACGAATCACATCTGCAACATCCAATAGCGCCAGGCCCATTTCAGAAGTAATATTGTTTGGTACAGATTGAGAAAGCGTATCTGCTACGTTTTTTTCACCCAACCACTTGTTCATTTTTTCATTGATCCATGATGAAGCATCCTGTGCTGCTATAATCACACCCGAACTTTGTGGGTCAAATAAAATCTTCTTTAATTGCTGGATATCTTTTCGGATAAAATCAAATAAATCCGCGCCAGATTTCGTTTGGATGTTATGCTTTAACTCTTCAATCGATGTTTGACAACTCTTAATCAACTCAGAAACGATTTTCGGATTCTTTTCTATTTGTGTTTGAAAACCCACAGACGACATACGTTTATTGCTTTTATCGAGACTTTGTTCTTCATTTGGTAACGATTTAATAAAATCTCCTCGCTCTATTATGGTCATAAGGGCGTCTTTTATGAGCGGATCGGATTGTCCAAGGGTATCTAATAAAATTTCTCTGCTTACAGGTGAGGCAAGATTATGTGTGACATCAACAAACAACCTTCCACCAGCTTTACGCATTGGTGCAGGAGTCGTTAACAGATAAAAAGACAATCCCAGCGGTTTCATAGGATCGGTCATCATTTGTTGATGACCGACAGATACGTAAACGTGATTTTCATGATCAATTGCTTCGGGGATCGGGTATAAAGTCGTGATTGGCCGACTCTGGACGATATAAAATATATCATCAACTAAACACCATTCGATATCTTGTGGGCTACCAAAATAAGCTTCGATCTGTCTTCCAATACTTGCTAGTTGTAAAATCTGTTGGTCAGTAAGTGTTTGTGTTTTTTGCTGATCGTGATCTATCTGTTGAGTTTCTGTTCCACCTTCTTTTGGTCCATAGATAGCCAATTTCTTGTTAGCTATCATCTTATCTACTATTTTATCTTCCTGTACTTTATAACAGTCGGCATTCACCAAGCCAGAGACCAATGCTTCACCTAACCCAAAACCGGCATCGATTGATAGCAGCTTTCGGTTAGAGGTTATTGGATCAGCGGTAAATAAAATCCCTGAAGCCTGTGGGAAAACCATCCTTTGAACGATAACAGATAAATAAACTTGTCTGTGGTCAAATCTATTTTGTATTCGGTATATTACCGCTCGATCCGTAAAAAGAGAAGCCCAGCATTTTCTGATATGCTGCAAGATTGCTTCTTTTCCGATGATATTTAAATAGGTGTCTTGCTGACCAGCAAAAGAGGCATGTGGTAAATCTTCAGCAGTCGCACTAGAACGCACTGCATAAGCATGTTCTGCACCAAGCTGGGAAAGATAGTGACCAACATCACGCGCAACATCGGAAGGTATTTCTACTTCCAAGATGCTTTGTCGAATCTTCCTGCTGATTTCACCAATTTGATCTCGATCCCCTTCTTTTAGCATTGTTAGTTGATCCAACAATGCTAGAAACGTTTCGTTTTGTTCGATTACTTTCTGATATCCTTCTGTTGTAACACAAAATCCTTCTGGTACTTGAATTCCTTCAATTTTTGATATTTCCCCTAAATTTAACCCTTTTCCACCAACGAGCAAAAGCTGTGTTTTTTTCATTTCATGGAAACCAAGAACCAAAGAATTCATTTCTACATTTCCCCTAACCATTACATTTTTTATTTTTTTTGATATATTTAAACCTTTGCGTTTTTTATGTGCTTCTATTGTCAAAAAGTACGCTTTATGACAAGCCTAAAAACTGAGTTAAGCTTGGATGAAACCTTCTCGTAATACGTTTCGCAATAACTGGCTCGGTTCACCTACGCTGTAAAGCTGCAAATAATGCATAGCTCTGGTGCAGGCGGTGTAGAAAACACTGCGCAGATTCTCATCACCATATACATCCTCTGAAGCATCATAAATGATGACAGCATCGAATTCGATACCTTTGGACAAATATGATGGTACGACAACAACTCCTTGTTCGTATTCAATCGAGTTACTCTTCAGGAGTTTAATTTCTTCGATGCCAGATAGGGCTTCATATGCACTTTTACTTTCCTCAGCAGATTTGCATATAATCGCAATGCTACTAAACCCTAAACCTCTAAAATCTGCGACATTAGAGGCAATGTATCTGTGCAATTCTGTATGATCGGCAACTTGTTTCAGCACGGGTTGTTCACCCTCCCGTTCAAAAGGGATAATACTTTCACCGTTCGGAACGAGTCTTCGTGTAAATTCGATAATCGGTTTGGTAGATCTGTAGCTCCTTGCTATTGTGATTACCTCTGTTTCATCTAGACCATATAGGTTGGTTAGGGTTGTGAAATCAACCATTTCGCTGGCATGTACGAATATCGCCTGATTAAAGTCGCCGAGCACAGTCATCCTGGCTGCAGGAAACAAACGCCTCAAAAACTCAAATTGAAATGGGGAATAATCCTGTGCCTCATCAACAACGAGGTGTTTAATGGAACTGTTCGTCTGAAAGCCTAGAATCAGCTCTTTCAAAAGTAATAACGGAGTAGCATCCTCATAAAAAAGTTTACCTTCATCTAGCATTTCCAGCGTCATTCGACAAATATCCGGCCACCTTTCCGGTTTCTCACCTTCTATCCAATCACTGATCTTTAGTGGATCAGCAAATAGCTGTTTATACATCCCATTCATGTCAACGAAACGAAACGCTCGGACTTGTTTTCGTAAGGGCTTCATTTTCTGGTGAGCAATCAATCTGGCGAGTGATTCTGGTTCGATCTCATAATCGGCTATCACTTCTGCTTTATAGCCTCGTTTTTTGCTAAGTAGCAATGTGCCTTATGGTAATCATCGTTGCTAAGGACTTCGATTTCCTCCAAAATCCATGGCTTTGTCTGTTCGACCTTTTGGGCCTCATTTATTTTCTTAATGAGCCAATCCTTCAAACTTTCAAGTCTGTTATGGAAACGGTGTGAAGCGTCATGACTGTAAAACCTTTCTGCTATTTGTCGTGCAGTAACGATTGGTTTCCCTCTGAAGCTAATGTCCTTAAATAGCATTCCCGAACCTTCTAGGGATTGTCTGTATGATTTGATTGCTTCAAAAAAACGAGTAGATGCTTTGAATTGTATACTCGCAACCCTAGACCTATACGAAGAAGTATTCGCAGCTGTTAAAACATATTCCAATTGATCAAATGGATTTTCAATTTGAAACTCTTTGCTCAGACGATGGTCCATATATTCTTGGAAAGTGACATGTTGCATATTCTCTTCGCCGAGTTCCGGCAGCACATTCGACACGTAACTATTAAAGATGGAATTAGGCGAAAAAAGAATGATTTGATCAGCATTCAGACGATCTCGATATTTGTAGAGTAAATAAGCAATTCGTTGCATAGCTGCTGAAGTCTTGCCACTCCCAGCTGCCCCCTGAACAATGAGCAGTCTCCCTTGATCATGACGGATGATCCGGTTTTGATCCTGTTGAATGGTCGCTACAATATTGTGCATTTGTTTGTCGGTCCCTTTTCCCAGAACCTGCTGTAAAACCTCATCTCCAATGGTAAGACTCGTATCGAACATGGATTGAAGAACGCTGCCTCGGATTAAATATTGCCACTTCTTCTCCAATACGCCTTGGATTGTGCCTCCGGGTGTTACATATTTAGCCGGGCCGGGCTGGTAATCGTAGTAGACACTTGAGATCGGAGCCCTCCAGTCGTAGATAAGGAAATCTTCGCCACTAGGATCACTAAGCGATGAGATACCAATATAGATTTGGTCCTGAGTTGAAGTACCCTCTTCAATAAAATCAATCCGTCCAAAATAGGGAATTTCGTGCATTTGCCGCAGCGTGGACAAACGCTTAGAAGCATGTCTATGGGCACTTTGGTTTACTGCCAGAGCTTGAGCCTCTTGCCTCAAGCCGATAATGGTCTCAAGATAATCATCAAAGGTATCCGTATTTACCTTGATTTCATCCCAAAAGTGCTTGCGGATATGAACCACTTCGTTTCTACGCCTGGAGGTTTCTTCCTCTAATCTGTTGATTTCCTGTGTAATTGTCGTCATTACACTGTCTACTCGTTTTTGCTCCTGCTGAAGTTCCGAATTCATAGCAAACACTCCTTTAAAAAAATTAATAAAAAGGGTTGACTAACGCATCGATCACATCGTATAATTAAAATAGGGATAATATATTAAAAAATATATAAACGATGTATATCTATATAAATTTACCATAAGTTCTCACTTTTATCAATGTATTTATTGAATTCTATGTTTGTCGATTCATGAGCGATTCTTTACATGTCTTCTAGGGGGTACCGTCAACTTTGGCGGTACCCCCTAATAGCTCTGTTGTTTAGCTAACTTAAGTGGGAGGAGCAAGTTTGCACAGCAAATAAAAAGATAGGAACGAAGCCATAATTGGTTTCGTTCCTAATGTTTTGTTCTTTTTAATATAATGGAATCTCCCACTTATCTTCAACATCGTAATAACGAGTAACAGATAGCAAGTGTAATGTTACCTCTTCTGGTATCTCATTAATGTCATACACTTTGAGCTCGATAGTAGTCTTATAACGTCCATTCTTATCTTTCTCATTTAAAACGGAACCACTATGAAAGGCTTGATAGACCTTCCCTTTGTTGTCAGTAATAACCCAGTCACCCAGGTCAGATCCAGGCAGTTCTTTTCCGCCTTCCATCTCGATAGTAAAGGTTGTTTCCTTCTCAATTGGAATAAGCGACTTACGAAGGGATAATTTATTCTTTGTATCCGCTTCTTTAATAGTCATATAGTTGCCTTCATATTCAAATTTGACAGGAGTATTTTTAAATTCCTTTGGTTTGACTTTTATCGAAAAATTAGAAGGAACGGTCTTTGTCACACCATCTAATACAAAAGTAAGATTTTGATCATTTTTCTGCGGAATAAATGATTCGTTCCACATCACTTGACCAAGTTGTTCCATATCCTGTCCAGAACCTTGGATAAGTCCTTCACCACTCGGATGCCCTTTACCTTCCATAAATGTATTATGATAATATACAGCCTCTCCTTGCTCATTTTCAATATGATATTGAATGGCTGTTCCGTAATTGGTAAAAGAATGGATATTTCCCTCGCCAAATTTCCTTTTAAGCATATCAATTTCAGTTGCCACTCGTGTTCTTTCTTCCTTTGTAAATGCAGTTTCATATAACAATTCGTTAGAAGAAGGTGCAAATCGCACTTCCTTCATTTGAATAGCCACTCCATCTGTGCTTATTTTTGCTTCCTTTAGAGGAAGGGTTGTTGTATATTTCCTGTTATCTTTTAAATCCACTGGAACATTTAATTTCCAGCTGCCTTTTACACCATTTAGTTCGACTAAATCAAACATAATGGTAACTTTATCAAGTGCAGGCTGTTCCCGTAATGATAGTTCAACTAACCCGTAATCACTGCCTTCTGTCCATCCGCTCCCTAGATGATTAAGCGTTTTTCCATTTTGATCAATTGCTGTAATCTTATTTCGCGATTCTGGAATATCAAGATATGTGTCCTGTGGTTCTCCTTTTTCACTTAACACTTGGAATGACAAGGCTATCCTGGAGGTATCGGCGACTACATCCTCTACTTTAAAGGTAAGTCCGTTATTCTTCACTTCAAGATTGACCCGTTCAGCAAGTCCTGCTTCAGATGCCATGCGCAGCCCATCATCAACTTGATCTGTTGAGAATAACCCACCTATCCATTCCGCAAAGCTAGGACTGAGTGCTGTACCAAGACCTAGTGTTAGCAGAATTGCTGCTGCGGAATACATAATTCGTTTCCAAGGTTTTCTTTTCTTACTGACTATCTTATGTTCATATGGTTCTAACTGATCAAGTATCATTTCTGAGAAATGATCAGGTAACGGTGGCGTTTGCAGTGTTTCTTTTAAAAATTGCTGTTCCTCTTTAAAAGCATTTACTACTCGCAAACAGTCTCCACAGTTTTTAATATGATTGTGTATCTTAACCTGCTCTTGTTCTATAAGTAACTCATCAACATACTGTGAAAGTTTATCTGCCGCATGACATCCCATGAAAATATCCTCCTTCACGTTTTACTGTATCTCTCATTTTTTTCTTAGCCCTATGAAGTTTATTGCGAACTTGTGAGAGAGGGATTTCGGCTAAATCACTTATCTCGTCATAGCTTAATTCATTTACATATCGCAAAAGAATAATCATTCGCTCATCTTCAGGCAACGTACCAATTAGCCGTTCCAATTGTCTGCGTTTTTCTTTTTTCAGGAAAATAATTTCTGGATGATTCGGATTAATAACCTTTTCGTCGTTGACTTCCACCTGCTTCATTTGATAGTGTTTCTTCCGGAACTCATCCATACAATGGTTAATCGCTACCCTATACATCCAGCTCGAAAACGGTCCTTTTTGATCATATTTTCCTAACTGGTTGTATACCTTAATGAATGCCTCCTGCACTAGATCTTGCGCATCCTGCGGATTTTTTGTCATTCGCAAAATTGTGGCATATAATTGGTTTTTATATTTATTAATAATGTGTGCATAGGCTTGTTTGTTCCCTGAAAGCACTTCCTGCACCCATTGAAGTTCATCTTCCATTTTGACCTCCTTGCTAAAACAATCATGCGCATGTCTTGTTTTCATCTTACACCTATTAAAACGAGTTATGGCGTAAAATAATTTCATTGTTTATCAAATAATTTTATTTCAAGTCAAAAAAAGCCACTTTCCAAAGCTGGAAAAGGCTAAGAGCCATCTATGGTGTTTCAATGACAAATTCTTCATATTGGATTGGTTTCAGGTACTTTGCGGTTTTAATCTGAATACCCTTCTATTCTTTCTGCAAATGGTTTATCATTTAAAGATAGATAAATTCTTCCCGTTAGCATCATCTAACCAGATTGGATTTCTTGTGCCCTTATTATCAACAATTACTTCTATTTGCATGTCAAAATATCTCCATTTTCAATATCACCAGAACCGCTTCCACAAATCGCATCTAGTATCTACCTGTTAGACAAATGAGTCTTGTAAAACGTTTCAAAAGTTAAGCCCAATTCGTTTTTTTATTCATTAAAAAATGCTGCGCCAAAATAATGGGCAGCATACGATTTATATTTGATAATAATAAGGGTAAAATCAAATGATTTTACCCTTGAAATATATTGTTTAACCTGTTAAAAAATCTTATTTATTAATATACTTTACAACCGCCATTTCCTTCCCAAAACGGTCGCCATTGTCTATAAATCCTATGCTTGAATACAAATAATGTGCACCTAAATTACTCGGGTGATAACCTACTATTATTTTCTCCGCATTCGGCAATTTAGCAATCTTTGCAATCATTAACTCCGTTGCCTTTTTGCCAATGCCCTTACCTTGGTAATTTTCATCAACCATAATTCTGTATACCCAATAGCCATCTAGCTCTTCTAGCACAGTATTATACATGAGAAAGCCTACTACTTTATCTTCAAGATATATCGCATATGGTTTTAAAGTTGGTTCAAATTTAGATTGTGCGATTGATACCGCGTTCGGTTCAAGAAATGCCTTCTGACTTTCAGAAACCTCTAATAGGCAGCATTCATACCAATTATCTGAATTTAATTCCTTGAGTTTAATATTCTCTGTAATCATGATAATTCCCCCTCTCAAATATAGGGGAATAGCAAAGTTACATTAACTAGGCAGATTCCCCTTTTTAATCGTAACGACAACTAGTATTTTATTTAACATAATTGAACGCCTCCTTTACCAATCAATCGTTCTAAATTTTAATATTTGTATATTTAAGAACTTTTAAAGTCTATCATAAATAACATTATTTTCCTATACTTTTTTACAAATTCACTTTCACATTCTCTTCGAAATACATAGATTTTGCTGGAATCATGACCGTTGCTAAGAGTATTCCAGCAAATCCTGTACTAACGATTGAGAAAATAATACAAACTGCCTGTAATGAAAACCAATCAGCAGTTAATCCGAGAAGTAATGTCAATCCAATTTGAATCATACCCTGTACCATTTCTGCAATACTTCCAAATCTCCCCATTAGTTCGACTGGTACATTGTTTTGGAAAAAGGTTTGATAGCCTGAATTTGCAAAGGCCATGAAAAAACCTAAGAATATAAATGCCAATGTTGCCGATAAGAAATTAAAGGAGGCATAAAAAAATACATAGCCAACTGCAGTTAAAAACATGCCTACACCTAAATATAAGCGTAATTGAATCTTTTTTGCTGCAAAAGCAGCGACAGACCCACCAGCCAATGCTCCAAGACCTGTAATGCTAACAATCCACCCATAATCCTGATCAGATAACTGTAAATACTGTTTAATGAACGTTGCTTCCTGTGAATCAAGGGCAAAGCCTACTATCATCGCACTTTGAAATAATATGTATACAGTAATAAAGTATTTTGCTGATTTGGCAAAATCTCGTATTACTAACCAATCCTGAATAAGCGTTCGCCAATTGATCTGTTCTCTTTTATTTTCTACTTTCTCATCCACATTCGGTAAAAGGTAAATAAAAAATGCACAAATAAAAAATGTAATTGCATTTATAAAAATACAAAACTTTGTTCCCACAAGCATAATTAGAAATCCAGAAAGTGCAGGACCGACAAGAAATGCCCCTGAACTGATCATGCTCATTAATGAATTGAATCTTTTTCTATTTTCAGCAGGAACAAGTTTAGTCATATAAACAGATGAACTTGGACCAAAAAAAGAACCTGCAATATTAATCAATAAGAGTAATGCATAGATAGCCCAAAGCGAGCCCAGAAATGGAATGCATAGTACAAATACCCCCCGAATAACATCAACCATTATCATTAATTTTCTTTTATTCACACGGTCAATGATACTACCTGACCAAGTATTTGTTATTAATACGGCAATGGGTCTGATCATGTAAAGCCCTGCCACTGCAGCTGCTGAACCTGTTAAGTTTAATATTGATAGATTTAGAGCAATTAAGTAAATCCAGTTGCCTAAATATGATATGCCAATCCCAGCTATCAATAAAAGTGGATTTTTCCAAGACTTCATTTATTCACCTAATTTCAAAAGCTTTTTCGCTTATTTTAACTAATACGCCATTTTTTATTGAATAAACACCATTCCCTTCTGTGGCTTCGAGATAACCATTTTGAAAATAGGCACCTGTTTTCTCATCAATCTCATAATTAAAAGAAGTTTGTAATTTATTCACTGCATTTCTTAAATGGCTCTCATCGTCCCATTCTGTAAAGTGGACATTTGTAAACGGCGGGCTCCCGCCAAATAAAAATAGATGAGTGTTCATTTGATCACCCTTTGAAAATTGCCAGATTTCATTTACTTTTCAGGATAGGTCTCCCGTAAAAATTTTACTGATTCAATAATCAATTCTTTTAATACATTTTCATCAATATCTTCGATTTTATTAATATATACACAGGCTTTTCCTGTTGTGTGTTTTCCGAAACTCTTTAACAATTGTTCTCGTTTCGTTTCACCTGGTGCGAAGTAAAGGCTAATTTTTGCTTTTCTTGGTGAAAAACCAACAAGAGGTGCATCACCCTCATGACCGGAATTATATTTATAATGATAAGAACCAAATCCTATTATGCTTGGTCCCCACATTTTTGCTTCAAATCCAGTAGTTTCTTTAAAAATATCTAATAATTTGTAGGCATCTTCACGTTTTTTGGGACTTTCAACTGCTTCAATAAATTCGATGACACTGTTATCTGTTTTTTTAGTTTTTAGTTCGTACATAATGGATACACTCCTTTTTTGGATCAATAATTAGGTATAACAACTGCATGACAAGCTTTTTCATAGAACTCAATCGGACCTGCTCCACCGATAATGGCATACTCATATCCGATTTCTTTCATCTCTCTTAAACAATGATGCAGGAGTAATGTTCCCACCCCCTTTATCCGATTCGATTTGGATACGCCCATTGGACCAAAATAGCATTTTCTCCTTTTATACACATCAAAGGCTGCAAAACCTATAATTTCTTCTTCTCTAACGGCAATATATATTGAAGGGTCAGTTAATAAAAAACCATCCCTCAATGTTTTCGACCATTCAGATGAAAAATTTGTTTCAACAAATTGTAATAAGCAAGAATAATCATTTTTATTTGCTTTCCGAACAATGTTTGAATCAGAATGTGGAAAGTTTAATTGACCTAAATGAGTAATCATATCTCTTGGGGTCGTACCGAGGGTCATAATGATATTTTTGTCTTCAATTGATAAATAATGGTCAATGACTTTTGTTGTTAATAATGCTTTGAGTAAATGCCCTTCATTTACAAACACTTGATTATAGTTTTTCATATATTCGACTGCTTCTTGAAAAACGAGCTGGACCTCTTTAGATACCGGAATATTAAAAAGAACATTATTTTTTTGAAACTCAGTTGAATTTGCTTGCGCATTTCTAGCAAATTCTCTTAATGAAGATAGTTGCAATTCACATTTTAGTGAAATCTCCCCGAGGACACCCGTTTTTTCCTGAAGGCTTGCTATCAATAGATGAATAGGCATTAACACATTGTCTTCGTTTGCTGCCTTTTCTGCTTTTCTCATAAGTCTCAACATTCTTTCCGTAAAATGAATCGATGAATATTCCAGTTTTCCCACCCTCTTTATTCAATAGAGTCTATAACCAGATCAGCTAGTCCAATCGGATTATCACCTTCTAGGTAATATCCCTCTCCTGGCCAATACCTTCTTTTATATTTATTTAGCCTCTCTTGGTAATCTCCAATATATGAATCTCGTTTTAGCACTCTTTCATATCTTACATCACGAGGGCAATCCAGAAAAATTGTGTAGTCATAAAAACTCCTCCATTCTTTCCTCAGGAGGAAGATGCCTTCAATAAGAATGATCGAGTCATTTGGGATAGAGATTTTCTTTAATGTTAATGTATCCTCCGAATGATTATAAAATGGAAGTATAAGGTTATTCTTGTTATTATGCAGTTTCCTAAATAAATCGGTTGAGAGCAGATTCACATCCCATTGAAGATAATAATATTCATACCATTCCTCATAACCTGTATCATATCGTTTATTTCTCTCAACAATATGATCATCAATATGTATAATAACAACCTTACAGCCATTGTTTCTTAATTCACGATCAATCCTATGTACAAGTGTTGTTTTTCCAGCCCCGCTTAACCCGTCAAACGCCACAATGAACGGACGTTGTTTACTAATACGCGCTGAATAGTTAATAAGTATTCCCTTAGTTATTTCCTCATTTGTCATCTCATTTTTTCTCACTTTCACTAAAAAAGTAATTCATATATCAAATAATCTCTTAACATCCCTCAGTTTTCCATTATCAAATTCAAGTGTATATATGTCTGGCATGGAAAGTTCCTTCCAAAACTCGAAATTATATTTTCCATCAAAAAAGTTCATAATTAAAACCATTATATTTCCATGTGTGCCAATGACAATATTATTTCCTTCGAATCGATCTAATATTTGAAAGGTAGCATGAATGCCTCTCGTTTGCGCAGCTTGATTTGATTCTCCGCCTATCCAAGAAAATGAAGGTTCATGCCAAACTTTTTGAACTGCCAAATCAAAATCCTCAACAGGTTCTACTGATAAAATTCGTTCTTTAAAACCATCTTCGATTATAATTTCTTTCCCGATATATTTTGCAATTCCCTCAACTGTTTGTATGGCTCTTTTGTATGGACTTGATATAACATAATCGACTTTTTCTGCTTCTAATAATTTTGTTACTTTATCTGCATCTAAAAAGCCTTTGTCTGATAGCGGCCTTTTCCACTCGTCAGCCGTATATATGGAGTGTGCATGACGTACAAAATATAGTTTTGTCAGCATATTTCTTCTCCTCTATTAAATTATATTTTATTCGGACAGTGCTTATCGTCCATGGTCTTATAATAGAAAATCGATGCATCCCATTCACCATTAGAAGATTTTGCATAATTAGGAATTCTTCCAGCCAGTTCATATCCTAATGACTTGTACAATCTGTTAGAAGGGTCACCTTCTCTTGTATCAAGCATTAATAATGACCTCTCTTCTTGTTTGGCTCGTTCTTCTACATTCTCCATTAGTCGTCTGCCTATTCCGCTTCGCTGGAAATTTGGATGTGTCATTAACTTTGCAATTTCTGCTCGATGAATCCCATTCTGTTTTGTGCATAAATGCAACTGAACACTTCCGACAATTCGATTGTCTTTAATTGCAGCAAATAAAAGAATCTCTTCATTGTTTAAAACTTTTTCCCAATACTTTGAAGCTTCAAAGTTAGACAGCGGCGATAAAAAGCCAACAGATGCACCATGTTCTACTACCTTTATTAAAAGCTCAGATAACTCATTAATTCTTCCTGTATTTGTTTTTATTTGCTCGACCTTTACATGACTGTTCATATCTGATCACCTCAAAATATTTATTATCCTCTTACTTTAATACGAGCAATGTTTTCAGACAACTATAAAATTTATTAATATTATAATAATCACATTTCTTAAACAAAAGAATTTAACAAAAAACGATCCTCAGTCACTGAAGATCGCTTGGTTTTATCTTAATTTAGCTATTTTTCACTTCATTCATTAAATAACGAACGAATATATCATCTTTGACTAGCCATACAGCAAACTTTCTTTTTAAAAAGCTTTCGCCTTCTTCAAAGCTGGCAAAAAGCATTTCAATCTGTGCTTTATTTTCGGTAATAGCCCACTCTTGTTCATTTAGAGGATATAGAAGAAAGAGACTATCTTCTCGATCTTGGTATAATGACCCGAATGTAGAGCGTTTTAGATTAAATCGATTATGTCTAGCATCCTCCCTCAGCGGCTCTAGATGGAAAGTATCAATCACAAATTGTTTATAGGTCTCAGCTGTCAATGTACATCCCGATGCTTTTGCATGTCCACCGCCTCCGTATTTTCCTGCCACTTCGGATAAATCAATATGATCGTGAATCGTGCGAAAGCCTAACCTTTTTCCACCGATATTTATAATTGCAATATAGTCAAGATGAGGATATTCCTTTCCTAGCTCATTTCCTAGTTCTGAATGATAGGACTCAGCATACACAATTCCTGCGAAATGATCACCGATATGAGATTGAACAAGTTCTCTTCTTTTCCTGCGAATATAGCGTTCAATCTTGTCATCCTCCATATCAAGCAATTTCTTCTCAAATTCATCAAAGGAGAAAATATCATCCAACTGCAATCGCTGAATCATCTTATCCTCAAATTCTTCGATAGAGAGAAGATAAAAAAGTGCATTCAGCCGGCGTGCATGATGATTGTTGTTCTTCTCCCATTCCCAAGTATCGTACTGTCTAACTAGCTCAACAAATTCTGTTACAGTATTTGTTGGATTCAACTGTTGGTGTTTGATTAAGTAGTCATATAACAAAGATGTAGCTGAAGTTAATTTTCCCTCTTCATCTTCAACAACTACATGACCCCATTCATAATCATTCAAGGATAGGGATGTTTTATGATGATCGATTAATTGTACTTTCCCTTTATTTTGATAAAATGACTCTAGTCTTTTTTCATTTTCTTCATTAACTGATAAATCTGTAATTATTAGAAAGGTTTCTTTCTCATCATTTTCCAAAAACCATTCTACTTCCCGATTAAGAGCAGATACGGAATTATAGCGAATCTTCACATCATTGCCAAAGGCAAGCTTAGCCAAAATTCCACATCCAACTCCATCCAAATCATTGTGAGTCAATAGTTTATACATAGTATCACCCTTAAAGTAGTATGGTTATTAAATGATTATATATTCAGTATCTCTCGAATATCTGCTTCAGTTAAAGATGCAGTGTTCTTCTCAGAATCAATAATCTCATCTATTAAATCTTTCTTTTTTTCTTGCAGCTCATTCATCTTCTCTTCAATCGTACCACGTGATATAAGCTTAATTACCTGCACTGTATTTGTCTGACCAATACGATGGGCTCTATCAGCTGCTTGTTCTTCCACTGCAGGATTCCACCAAATATCATAAAGAATCACAGTATCTGCTCCTGTCAAATTTAGCCCTGTCCCACCAGCTTTCAAGGAAATGAGAAAGAGGTCCCTTTCTCCTTCATTAAAACGATGGCAGGTTTTTACTCGTTCCTCCGATGGCGTTTGTCCATCAAGATAAAAAAACGGCATATCTCGAATGGCTAATTCTTTTCCGATGAGTTCCAGCATTTTCGTAAACTGAGAAAAAATTAGGACTCTTCTTCCTGAAAGCTTTGATTCCTCAATAATTTGCATAAGCTGAATAAACTTTGCGGAATCTCCCTTATAGTCGTCAACAAACAAGGCAGGGTGACAGCAAATTTGTCTTAACCTTGTCAATCCAGCCAGTATTCTAATTTTATTTTTTCGTAAAGTATCTTTGTTCAAATGCTTAAGTGTGTCATGTCTTAATTTTGCTAAATATGCTGCATAGAGCCGCTTTTGATCAGGCAGCAGCTCAGCTGATTCTGTTGACTCGATTTTATCAGGAAGCTCTGACAGGACATCCTCCTTCATTCTGCGCAACAAAAATGGTCGGACTCTTCGGGCAATCGTTTTTCTTGATAGATGACTATATTCTTTTAAACCCTGGAACAGCTCAGGAAAAACGACATGAAAAATAGACCACAATTCTTCGATCGAATTCTCAATCGGTGTACCTGTTAATGCGAAGCGATGATTTGCCTGAATTTTTTTCACGGCACGTGCTGTTTGTGTGATCGGATTTTTAAATGATTGAGCCTCATCAAAAAATACGGTATGAAAGAATTGTTTTTCTACCCATTTGATGTCCCTTCTCACTAACGGATAGGAGGTAATGACAACATCCAAACCTAGTATATTTTTTTGTAATTGAACTCTTTCTGTTTTCGTCCCATCTATGACAACAGCTTGAAGCTCAGGTGCAAATTTCATCATTTCATTCATCCAGTTATATGTTAAAGAGGATGGACAAACAATAAGTGCCGGTTGCTTCTTTTCACGAATAACTGGAAGCTCAGATAAAATAAATGCTATGCTTTGTATTGTCTTTCCAAGCCCCATATCATCAGCTAAAATTCCGCCAAATCCATAATTTGCAAGTGCCTTCATCCATTTAAATCCAGTCTTCTGGTAGTCACGTAATTTCGATTGTAAATGAGCAGGAACATGAAAATCGAAGCTCTCAGGATTAGTTAATGTTTCAAGAAAATGTCTAAATGATTCCTCCAACGTCAATAGTTTACTATCTCCAATGGAGTCGATAAGTTGGATCCCTCTTACAATGGGGACATTTAAACCACTTTCAAGATCCTCATTTTGAACAGGAAGTGCATGAAGAAAACGCTGAATTTCTTGATATTCCCTTGTTTCTAATGAGAGCAGCGATCCGTTTCGCAAACGGTAATACTTTCGCTTCTCTTCCAAAGCGGAAAGAAGCTCCCGAATTTCTTTCTCAGAAACACCATTCATTTCAAATTTGAATTCAAGCCAGTTGGTTCGTTCTTTTTTCAATTTAACTCGGACCTGAGGATGTGCAGCCTCTCTGAAAATTCGATTCTTAACTGCAGTAGTTGCATAAACTTGGACATGCTTTTGTAATTTCGGGAGGATATGAGTTAAAAATTCATACTCTAGTTCCTCATTATGCAGGAAGAATCCACCTTCTGTTTTCGTAAATGAACTGTCTTCCAACAGTTTTAAAATGGCATCCTCTTTTGCATCATCTCTTATCAGTAAAGATGTCGTCAGTACTTCTTGCTCATCGGACGGGTTGATGACTATATGTTCATAATGGAATTCTAGTCCAGCAAGTAAACGATTCTTCACACGATCCAAATACAGCTTAGCAATTAAAGGTGTCTTCAAATACTGCTTTGTAATTGACTCCGTTATTTGGACATATCCTAATCTCTTCAGACCAGGAACTACTTTTTCAATAAAAAAATCAATTTGGTCTCGATGAATGGGAATTTGATTCGTACCGGATGCATCGAGTATATTCTTCAGTTCATAAAGTCGGTTACAATCGTCACTTTTTAACTCTGTAAACTTTCCTTTTAGTAAAACAGAACGATAGGCATGAAGGATGATCATTTGATTCAAGCCCTTGATCCTTAACATATAGCTTTTATCGTCGGCTCCTTCAAAGTGAAATTGTAATGGCAATGTTTTATCAGATAATCGAAATCCTTCATATAATGTTCCGTCATAGGATAGTTTAATCGAAGGCGCTCTTGTGAATAGAGGAAGTAGTTTCTCCCATGATGTTGGCGGTATTAGTAACATTTCATTGCTGACTTTATTATTTAATTCGTCTGACAAACTTTTTCTATACACGTCTTCAACTTTGACAACTTCAATTAGCTGTCCGATTACAGCATCTGATTCCCTATGAAAACAATGATAATGTGGATTAAATGTAAATGCATTAGAAAGAAAGCTTGGTCTTCCTTCTTTAATATTCACTAAAAATTCACGGATATTTTTCACCTGAGTTGTAGCAATGGCTATTTCAATTCCTAATAATATGTTGCTCTTATCAATAGAAACAGGTCTACAAATAAAATCTGCTTCAATGACTTGTCTATTTTCAAAGTGTCTCTGATGACCGCTTGAACGGACAATTTTGTCACTAAAAATGGACATCATTTCTTCAGTGAGCCCATGATTATTTCCTGAATCTGATTGGGGCTTTTTTGAAGGGATCGCTCTATTACGTTGATGTTCCGAGATTGCAATCAATACTGCTGCTATATGCTGACAATCCTTATCGAAAGAAGCTAGCTTTGGACAGCTGCATTCTGTAAAGTACTCATTATTTTTTTCTTTTTTTATTGTTACAAAAAAGTTTTCATTCCCAGCAACGATTGCTTTGCAGCCATTTGAATCATGATGTTCAAAACTTACTTTATTCGCACGATAAAAAGCGTCTCCTCGTTTATAGGAGACGATTCCACACATATCTGTAATGATTTTCTGATTTAATTTTATATACAAATGCCCTCACCCTTCGTACCTGCTTTCTCTCTATTCACCTAAAGATTCCAATTAATAGTCTTCTCATTTGATTTTACAATAGCACTTAATACAAGATGATGCCATTAGAGAAGCCTACTATTCAGATGCTAATTTTTTTCGATCAACAGCATAGGGAGGCTGCTCCATCCAACCCTTCTCAATCATTATTTTTGCTGCTTTTTCAACAAATACTCCAATCTTCATAAATGACTTCGTATAAAGCAAACCGATATCATGTCTCCCATTTACTGCTATTGAATTGCCAAACGCTCTAATTTTCATTGAAAACATATCCACCTTATGAAATAACATTAATTTATCCGAAAATGGAGAGAAAGTAGATTTTGTCACTAAATCATCTAGAAATGATGGTGCAGGCAAATTTTCCATATGCAGTACTTTCATGTAACTTTCAATATTTTTTGCTGTTAAATCTCTTCCCTTTTCAAATAATTCTCTAATTTGCTCATCCTTAACAACTTGTGCAAATGCCATAATAAGAGCTTTACTTGTTACATTATTTTCAATATTATCATAGAAATGGGCAATTTCTAATGCATGCAATGGCCGCACATGTCCAAAAAAGCCATTTAAAAAATCGCTATCAACAAATTCAGCTTTATCTGGAACAGGAATAATAGGCGGCTTTATGATAAATCCCTTATTCATTAATAGTTCTTTGATCTGCTCCATCAAAGTAATTGTGCAATTCATGCAATAAATAAAAAATTCCTTCACATCCTTTCTAAATACAAGTGGTATGGCAATATTATAAATACTCATTCCAGCTTTTGCTGTATATTTTAAATAATGCACATAAAATTCATCTTCAAACAATCTTGGGGCGCCTAGGTTGACATCATCTTTACCAAAACCAATTGGAATAGGGAAATTTTCCTTGTTAAATATTTCAGTTGTTATTTTCATGAATTCATTACATAATTTCAATGCATTTTCTAATAATGTTCTAATATCAGGATCCTTCACATGTTGGAGATAGTAGCTTATTATACATTTTGACATGCTGTTCCCCATATAAGTTGCCCACAGTTTGCCCATTTCTGCTGATCCTAGCTTTTCCTTAAGGCTTGTTTTAGTTGTACCTAGTTTAATCGGCTTAATGGTTTGCAAGATAACATCTCCTTCGCCTGATTTTTTGATAGTATTTTCCTCTATTCAAAATATATTCTCGAGGTATCTTGATACACTTCAAAAAACCATTTTATAAATAAAAAGACCGACAATTGTCCTTGTCGGTCACTCTAATTAAGGTTCATTCTTTTTTCTCTTCTTTTTCAACAAGATATTTAAGCATAGATAATTTGTTGTTCCAAAATTTCTCATAGTATGATAGCCAGTGTTGAACTTCTTCCAATGGCTCGGGATTCAACTGATAAATTTTTTCTCTGCCTTCTTTTCGCCCATAAACTAGTTTTGCTTCTGATAGGACATGTAGATGTTTGGCAATAGCTGTACGGGTCATCGGAAAATGTGCTGTAATTTTTGAAATAGGCATTTCCTTTTGAGAAAGCAGCCTTAGAACCTCTCTGCGTGTAGGATCAGCAATCGCTTGAAATACATCATAGTTTTGTGCTGCTTGAGACACTTAGCTCTCAACAACCTTTTTAAGCTTCTCTGTAATTCCAACCCAGCCTTGATTCATACGATCGCGAATAACTGATGCTTGTTCACCCGCTTTTGGTACAACAGCGTCCACTTCTTTCCATCCGCCATGAATGAGAGTAAACTCCGTTTTACCACCCAAATCTTTCAAAATAAATGAAACAATCCATCCATCTTTATCCCATGAAAAGGAGAGTCGGTTGGGTACATCTAGTTCTAACACCTTGCATGGGGATGGTCCAAATGGTGATTGAATATGAAATTCATGACCTACCTCAGGTTGAAAATCATTTGGCATAAACCATGAAGCAATCCCTTCTGCATTTGCAACTTTATCCCACACCTTTTGAATCGGCGCCTCAATAATTACTTTTTGTTCGATATCTTTTACTTTTTTTTGATTTGACATATTTACGCTCCTCTAAGTAGAAAATATAACACCTTTTGGTTTCACTTATAATAATATAACACCTTTTAGTTTCACGTCAAGCTGTTTTATATTTTACCTAAAATGTCCAAAATAGTACAAAAAAGGAGCTTAGATGCAGCTCCTTTATAAGTCTATTTTATTTTTTTCATAAAAGAAGATAGAGATAACTGGCTATTTATAACAGTTTCTCCCGTTTTTACAAAGCCGAATTTTTCATAGAAATGAATAGCTGGTATATTTTTTGAACCAGTGGACACTATTAATGTTTTAATCCCCATAGCATTTCTTTCGATATACTCTAAGAGCCCCTTTGCAATTCCTTTTCGAAAATGGGATGGATGTACCATCAGTCTGTGAATATCAATGATGTCCTTTTCACACTTAAAAGAAAGGACACCGCTTAACTCTTCATTTATGTAATATCCAATGAATGTTTCTCCACAATGCATTAATGCAGGGATCGAATCCTTTAAAGGCGGGATATCAAAATAGCCGATTATTTCAGCTTCTATCTCATATGATGGAATTTGAATGTTCATTACATTTTCAGCATTCCGTTTATTAGTAATCTCAATTTTTTTAATCATTGCTCTTCCCCCTCTTATATACCTATAACTAATTAAATTATTTCATCATTCCTCCATCAACACTTAATACATGCCCATTAATAAAATCAGATTCATCTGAAGCGAGGAATAAATAAGCATTAGCAATATCTTCTGGTTTCCCTAACCGGCTACTCGGTGTGATTAATTTTATTTGCACAAGAATATGTTCGGGAATCGTGCTAATCATATCAGTCTCGATAAAACCTGGTGCAACTGCATTTACATTTATTCCTTTTCTCCCTAATTCTTTTGCCCATGTTTTCGTTAATCCAATAACACCTGCTTTGGCTGCAGAATAATTGGTTTGCCCAAAATTCCCTCCAACCCCTGCAACAGAGGAAGTATTGATGATTTTCCCCTTTTCTGCCTCAAGCATGTATGGAAGAACTGCTTGTGTACAATGAAAAACACCAGTTAGATTTACATCAATCACTTTTTGAAAATCCTCTATCGTCATTTTTTGTAAAGTTGCATCCCTTGTAATTCCTGCATTATTAATTAAAATATCGATTTTACCAAATACCTCTATTACATCTCGGATCACGTGATCAACACTTTCACGATTAGCCACATCGGCTTGGAAAAATAAAATGTTATGTCCATTTTCTTGTTCTTTTCCCGCTTTATCATTATAATCGACAATTGCTACATTTGCCCCTTCTCTAGCAAAAAGCTTAACAGCTTCTAAACCTATGCCACTTGCACCACCAGTAATAACAGCTGTTTTCCCTTGTAATCTCATATAAACCACCCTTTAAAAGTCAAAATTCAGAATTTACACAATTCTAGTTTACCATACTTATAAAAAAAGATTGTGATTAAATGTTAGAAGATTTTTGTACGTCTACTAAAAATAATTCACTCATAGCTACCGTTAAAACGTAAACAGGAATATCAAACAAATATAACAGAAAATGCTTGGAAATTATCCAAGCATTCTTTGTTCATTCACAATCAACCGTGATTTCGCTTACGAATTGATCTAATATACCCGTTTTCCATACATAAATTAAACAATTTGACTTAAGAAGCTTTTACCTTGTTAGACTCTAAAGATGCTCCATTCCCTTGAATATGGAGATAATAAAATCCATAAATAGCTGAAAACAGTAATAAACTCCCCGACAAAATGTAAACTAATCGAACACCGATTAGGTCTGTTAAAACGCCAATTCCAATAACCGATAAAATAAAAATAAGCTGGACTAGCGTTGATCGTGCAGCTAGGATTTTTATCAATGTTTGATCATCTATACTATTTTGAAACATCGTCTCCTGTGCTAAGTCTCTTAATTGATACGCTGGACCCATTAAGAGAACTAGCACTAATGCTAGATACGGGGTAGAAACAAATCCATAAAAAAACGTGAGCAGCCCAAATAAGAAAGAACCTGCAAGCATAAAAAGAGTTAAGCGACCTTGCATCCATTTTGAAAATCGAAAGACAAGTAAACCTCCTATAATAGTACCTAGATAATACCCGCCATTAATATATCCCCACCACATTTCTCCTTTTCCTAACGCTTCCTTTGCAAAGGTTAAAGTGACAGCACCTATCCATATCGTTCCAACCCAGGCTTCCATTAAATCCATGATAACTAAGATTCTTAACCCCTTATGTTGAAAAAGATGTTGCCATCCGCTCGTGATTCTTGCTAAAAATCCGTCTTGAGATTGAATAGTAACTGACTTTTGTACCTTCACTAATAATAAACTGACGATTGAAGTGATTAGTAGTCCAAATGTGAAGGCTAAGGTTGTATCTTTCCCAAAAAATGCAAGCAACACGCCGCCAAATGTCCATCCTGCAAATAAAAAAGTTTGATCCACACTGGAAATGAGGCTATTTGCCTTCACCCTCGTACTTTCATGGACAATCGATTTTACTAAAGTGCTTTTAATTGGAGAAAAAAATCCATTAAAAAATGAAATACTAGCTAATACCATAAAGACAATTACTAATATAGTCGTCGTCAGTTCTATTTGAAAAAGGATAAATAATCCCGCAAGCAACAGGAGTTGACTTATCTGAGCAAACATCAATAAATGTGTAGGCTTATATCGATCTGATACGGCTGGCAAAATAAGCCCGCTACCCATCCTTGCGATGAAACTTACTAAGGTGACCGCTGCTGACAATGCAGTAGAGTCCGATTCATTATAAAGATGTAATACAACAACCATTGTATATAAAGCAAATCCGAGATTCGTTGAAGTTTGACTGACTAATAAAGCATAAAAGGATCGGTTCAATGGAAAACTCCTCTTCTATTAAGTGAAAATTGTCTCAGTTATTGAATTCACCTGTGTCCTTATTATCCCCCACATATCGTTTGATCGGTCTCCTGGCATTGCATGTGGATTGATTAGTAACTGAGGATGATTATTATTTTTATATGTCTCCTATCTATAAATGAAGCAAATGTGAATATCATAAGAACAAAAAGGATGAGAAACCAAATCATACAATTCACACGCCTTATTTTTCCATTTTATCATAGAATATGATTGTTTTGATAACTTAGTTATTTTCTTTAGTTACGTTTACATTTCTTTTGGTGCTTCAATTCCTAATAGTCGTAAGCCCTCTTTTAGAACAATTTGAACTGCGAAAACGAGTGATAATCTTGCTTGTTTTCGCTCATGATCATCTAAAATGCGAACTGATCCATAGTATTTATTAAATGCCTTGGAAAGTTCGAGTACATATTTGGCAATTTGTGATGGATCATATTCATTAAAGGCACGCTTAATTACGACTGGAAAAGCCATGAGATTCTTTATTATTGACCATGCTTCATCATCGGTAATGTCGGCAAACTTCTCATTACTTTCCTCATATTTCCCCTTTTTCAATATGGAAGATGCACGTGCATGTGTATATTGAACATATGGACCGGTTTCTCCTTCAAATCTCAACATATCTTCAATAGAAAATTCAATATTATTTAATCGATCGTTTTTTAAATCATGGAATATGACGGCACCGACGCCAACCTGACGAGCAACCGTATCTTTATATTCCAGCTCTGGATTCTTCATAATAATGTTTTTCTTGGCTATATTAATCGCATCAATTAAGACTTGCTCCAATAATACAACTTTTCCTTTTCTTGTTGACATTTTCTTACCATCCTTTAACATCATTCCAAAAGGAATATGCATAAGTCCTTCATGCCATGTATAACCCATTCTCATTAATACTTCGAATAATTGCTTAAAATGGAGTGTTTGCTCATTCCCTACAACATATAGTGACTTAACAAATCCGTAATGATTTTGCCGATAAATTGCTGCTGCTAAATCACGGGTTGCGTAGAGAGTGGTTCCATCTTTTTTCTTAATTAAACAAGGAGGTGAATCATTGTTTATTTCTACTATTTTTGCTCCTTCTGATTCTTTTAATAACTGCATATCGTCAAGCAGGTGAACTACTTGCTCCATTTTATCATTGTAAAAAGCCTCGCCATGAGTTGAATCAAAGTTCACACCTAATAATGTATATATTTTCGAAAACTCTTTCAATGATTCATCTCTAAACCATTTCCATAATTCTAAAGCTTCTTCGTTTCCTTCTTCTAGCCTCTTAAACCACAGTCTCCCTTGATCATTTAAATCAGTATCCTGTTCAGCCTCTTCATGGAATTGAATATACAA
Organism: Cytobacillus solani; assembly: GCF_001420595.1. Lineage (GTDB taxonomy): Bacteria > Bacillota > Bacilli > Bacillales > Cytobacillaceae > Cytobacillus > Cytobacillus solani. Next base: position 2,583,815 of record NZ_LJIX01000006.1, read on the forward strand.
TTTTAACAGCTCTTTGATCGGATTTTGTCTTACCTTTTGCTCTTCACCCCACTTTTTATAGGCTACAATTAACTTTCCAAACTGCGTGCCCCAATCACCTAAGTGATTTATTCTAATTGGCTTATACCCACATTTTTCAGACAAGAGTGCAAGTGCGTTCCCAATTACTGTGGAACGTAAATGTCCCATTGAAAAAGGTTTTGCAATGTTTGGGGATGAAAAATCAATTGTTATAACGTTCTGATTGCCAATGTTTATATCTCCATACTTTTCTTTTCTTGAGATGACTTCCTGAATAATTCGTGAGGATACTTCACTTTTATTTAAAAATACATTGATATAGCCACTAGCTGCTACTGCATTCTGGAAACAGTTTGACAGCTCTACGTTTTGTACGAGTTCAAGTGCTATGTTCTGTGGTGACTTACGGTAAATATTAGCCAATTCAAAACAAGGAAAGGCTAAATCACCCATATTCGCAAATTTAGGTATTTCAATCATATTCAGTAACTTACTTTTCTTTAAATGATCTTTTAATTGATCGTATAGAACATCTGCCAATGCCATTTTATAATCCATTTCTCTTTCCTCCTCAAAATAAAAAAATCCCGTCTCTTTTTCCTAAGAAAAAGAGACGGGATTCCTATTAACCCGCGGTACCACTCTACTTGTTTTATAAAAACCACTCTATTTGATAACGGGGTTCACCCCGACTTCCCCTAAGACGTGTATTCAGGAAAGCATCTCCAAAGTGCGGTTCACTTTTTGCTCCGTGATCAGGCTTCCACCATCCCTGACTCGCTTTGCCGTTACAAAAAACTACTCTCTTTGTCATTGATTTTTAAGAAGTATTTTAAATCATTATAGCCATTCTTATATAAATTGCAATACTTATTTGTATATTTAAAAAACCACTTGATAAATAAGTTATGAATCCCATCCATTTCAAAAGTAGAAATTATTGCATTAGTTTAGATATTTTCCTGTGATCGACTGCTCCTTATTGATAATCTGCGAAGGTGTGCCTTCGAACACCACCTGGCCACCTTTGCTGCCTCCGTCCGGTCCCATATCGATGATCCAATCCGCTTGGCTGATAACATCAAGGTTGTGCTCGATAACGATTACCGTATTACCCGCCTCCACAAGCCGTTTCATGATCTCAAGAAGGTGACCAATATCTGACATATGAAGGCCAGTCGTAGGCTCGTCCATCACGTAGATGCTGCCCTTTTTATGCAACTCACTTGCTAATTTGATGCGCTGGCATTCACCGCCTGAGAGCGTGCTGAGTGGCTGACCAAGTGTAATATAATCCAGCCCCACATCACTTAACGCTTGGAGCTTGCGCACGACCTCTTTCAGCTGAAAGTAATTCAAAGCCTGCTCCACAGTCATCTCCAGCACTTCTGCAATTGACTTGCCGTTCAGCTTGTATGCGAGCACCTCTTCTTTGAACCGTCTTCCATCGCATACCTCGCATGGCAGCTTTACACTGTCGAGGAATGCAAGGTCTGTATACACTACACCCAGCCCTTGGCAGTTCTCGCAAGCCCCCTTGGAGTTGAAGCTGAACAAGCCTTGATTGACCTTGTTCTCGGAAGCAAATGCCTTGCGCACATCATCCATAATACCCGTGTAGGTTGCGGGATTCGAGCGTGTTGACACTCCTACCGCTGATTGGTCAATGACGATCGCATCCGGATGCTGGCCAAGGAATACTTTGTTAATCAGCGTACTCTTGCCCGAACCGGCAACACCCGTAACAACTGTCAGCACTCCAGTTGGAATATCTACACTCACATTCCTGAGGTTGTGCATTGTTGCATCCTTGACAGACAGCTTGCCGGATGGTTTCCTGCAATCATGCTTCAACTGAAGCGGCCTCCTCATATGAGTGCCTGTCAAAGTACCTGCCTCCAGCAAACCTTGAAAGCTTCCTTCATACACAATGGTGCCGCCACGGCTGCCTGCATGGGGTCCGACGTCGATGATATGATCCGCCAACTTGATCACGTCGGGATCATGCTCGACAACAATCACAGTATTGCCCTTGTCGCGCAGCTTTTGAAGCAATTCATTTAACCTGTGTACATCACGGGGATGCAACCCAACGCTAGGCTCATCAAAGATGTAAGTGACATCCACTAGGCTTCCGCTCAGATGCTTTACCATCTTTACGCGCTGCGACTCTCCTCCAGACAATGTATCAGTCTCACGGTCAAGAGTTAAGTAGTCTAGTCCGATATCTACCAAATGCTGCAGCCGCTCCATTAGCGACTTGACAACTGGAGCGGCCGTCGCGTCGACAATCTCCCGAACGACGCGGATGAGCTGTCCGACCTCCATGGACGACATCTCCGCAATGTTGAGTCCATTAATTTTGCAGCTAAGCGCAGCCTGACTGAGCCTTGCTCCGTGGCAGCTGGGGCATGGACCCTCAGAGATGTACGGCGCAACAGCTTTTTGTGTACGCTCGGATTTGGTCTTCACATCCCGCTTGATGTATTTGTTAGTGAACTTCTCGATAATTCCTTCTACTGTAATATTCGTTGCCTTCCCTGCGAAATCCATCTTCACTTTTCTTGCTTTGCCATACAGTAGCTGTTTCAGTTCTTCATCCGAATAATCGCTCACCTTCTTGTCAGGATTGAAGAAACCTGATTGCACGATCATCGACCAATCCCATCCGCTCACCTTATAGTCAGGCAGCATAATTGCCCCTTCATTCAACGACTTTGACTTATCCAGCGCCATGCTCATGTCTACTCCTAATTTCCTACCGATCCCGTTACATTCGGGACACATGCCTTGAGGATCGTTAAACGAGAACATGTTCGCTTGACCAATATAGGGCTGACCCGCTCGGGAGAAGAGAAGGCGGAGAATAGGAGAGATATCGGTAATCGTGCCCATCGTGGAATGGGAACCACCACCCAGCCGCTTCTGATCTACAATAACAGCCATGCTTAGATTCTCGATCGCGTCCGCATCTGGCTGCGGATAGCGGGGCAGGAAATTACGCACAAACATGCTAAAGTTCTCATTCAGCAATCTCGTGGATTCAGCGGCAATTGTATCAAATACAATGGAAGACTTGCCTGATCCAGATACCCCCGTGAAGATTGTGATCTTCCGCTTGGGAATACGTAAGGATACATTCTTGAGATTGTTTTCCCTTGCAGCCGAGATTACGATATATTCCTGATTAGATTCACTCATGATTACCATCCTTCCGATTGTGTTATTCTACTTTTTATCGCATTGTACCATACATCGTGCATAGAAAGTCTGGCAAACTTGCCAATGTTATTGTTCTATTCAGGGAGTGATCCGATTGCTTTTTGGAAAACTCATAGTGTAATCAAAAATGATAAATTGTATATGTAAAGCTTAGACAAGGGCGATCATCTTTAACCATAAACCAAGTACGTACTTGTTCCAAAATAAAACGGCTGCAAGTACATGCGGCCGTTTTGCTTTCATTCATCAAGCAGGATGCATCAGCAGTACCCGCTAAATTATATTGGTTAAAATTGAATTTTACAAATATTACGGTATTGTTACAAGATTTAGTGTTCAATTTTTTTAATCAATTGATGTGATAAAACCTCATTAACAAGTGCTATAGCCATTCCTGGGATACTATGTGCCATCCATATTGTTTTAATTTCAGTTTCGATCATTTTTATTTGTAATTCAAATCCCCTAGTTATATCCAAGATGCATTATTTAGCTGACCACTCATATTGAATATCAGGTAAGTTTTCTTCATTTTCATACCCTCTGCCTATCATTTCAAATCCATGCTTTTCGTAGAATCGTTGAGCTTTTTCATTTACTTCGAATGTGTACAATGTTAATCTTCCACTTGATTGTGCTTTTACTCTATCCAACAAGGTTTGGCCGATACCAATACCTTGAAACTCTATATGTATGTAGAGTTGATTTATTTCTCTATCATTATATGCAATCATTCCAACAACTTTTTCATCGATAAGCGCTAAGTCTACTTGAAAATGATCAGTTAATATATGATTTAAAAAATATAAGTGATTGTCAAAACTATGAGTTTCTTTCTGACCAATCGCCAGTTCCTTGCATTCTCGCCACATTTCCACCGTTTGTTTTGCATACTTAGGAATATATTTTATAATTTTGATATTGTTTTGTTTCACTTTCAGTCCTCCACAATTTTTTTGTATCATCCCAAAAAATATCATTAATAAAAAATACTCATTTTCATAAAGCACATTGGAATTAAATATTTTATTTGGCGCTTTTCTTTCCTCCCGCTGATCTAGCTTTTACGAATGATCATCCATTTAGAATCAAATAATTAATAATAATAAATTTATTATCTAGATTTCTTTATTTTTTGATCATAAGCTGGGGAGATTAACTCTCATTACCGCTTCCAGTAAACTCTACATAAAAGGGCTGATAACGATCATCCAAACAGTATTCTATTCTTTGTCTAAAATTCTTCCAAGTTACCATTTTACCCAAAAACAATGTATTACAGATTGATCGATCAAAGTTTTGAAAAATACCACAAAATTTGGTCACTTCAATTTCTATGCCCGATTCTTCTTTTGTCTCCCTGATTGCTGCTTCCTAAGTGATTCCCCTTCTTCCAATCGCCTATTTACAGACTTTTAATATTATAAATATTATAAAAAAGAGTCATTATTATAATGTTTCTTTATTGATTTGGTTTGCAATATCAAGAATTAATCTGCTGTTTAATTCTTCTTTCATCTTTTTTTCTGCCTCGATCATTACATTTTCAATTAAGCAATCTCCATTTTGTAAATCTTCATGATCAAAAGAACAATTAAACAAAGATGTCTTTCCTTCAATTGCATGTATAACATCTAAAAAAGTGATTTCATTAGACTGTCTTACAATGCTATATCCACCCTTTACACCAGGGATGGATTCAATTAATCCTGCTTTCACAAGTTTTGTTAAAATCTTAGATAGATAAGTTGGTGAGAGATTTTGAATTTTGGCTAATTGTTCTACACCAATCGTTTTTCCCTTTGGTTGTAAAGTTAAATAAACCATAGTGTGTAATGCATAATTTGTGGCTCTTGAGTATTTCATCACTTCTCTCCTTTATAAATACATTAAAGACCTTTAAAGACTGTAATTGATCTTAAAATAAATAAAAAAAAATATCAAGAGAATTCTATTATTTCTAATAATCACTGTTTGATTTTGCTGCAAAAGTTCTAGTTCAGCGAAAATACGGACAATCGCTAAAGTCCAACACTTCATAATTTTACCAATATTTTTAAATAATAATGAATTTTCGTTCATTTTGCGTTAGAATTTATCAAAAGGGAGGTTATGGGGAGGTTTCATTTTTGTTATTAAAGAGAAATTTTAAACAGCAGACAATAAATGGGGTTCAAATCGGAAACGGTACAGTAGCATTTCGAGGGGTACATTTAAATGTTCATTGTTTCGTTGTTGATGGTGTTTTAATTGATACGGGAGCAAAATCATTAGAACAGCAATTTATGTCATTTTTTAAACAACAGGATATTAATCAAGTGGTGGTCACGCATTTTCATGAGGACCATACAGGCTGTGCTGCCATTTTACATAAAGAACTCCAGTTACCTATTAATATGAGTGATAAAATGCTTGATTACTGTAAAAAGAAGCCAGATTATCCCATGTATCGAAAATTATTTTGGGGGAAACGAAGTCCATTCTATGCAATGGCAATCGGAAAAACCTTTTCATCCCGAAATGCAATATGGGACGTCATTGAAACACCTGGTCATTCAATTGACCACTTAGCTTTTTTAAATCGTGAAACCGGTCAACTATTCACAGGTGATTTGTATTGCCAGGAAAAGACAAAGGTCATTTTACGTGAAGAAAGTATTCCAACGATCATTGAATCTCTGAATAAAATATTAACCTATAACTTTGATGATGTGTTTTGCAGCCATGCTGGCTACTTAGAGAATGGGCGAACTGCTTTACAAAAAAAGCTAGATTATTTGTTAGATCTCCAAGAAAAGGTAATCAAGCTCCATACTGATGGATTGACACCAGACCAGATTAACAGCACACTTTTTCCAAAAAAATACCCCATCACCTTGTTTTCTTCAGGAGAATGGGATTCCATACACATAATAAACTCGATTGTTCAGGTTAAGATCAGTTAAATCAATATTAATGAATGTTAGGAAATCCAAATCAATTAAAAGCCTGGTTTCTTGCTTACTTTTAAGAATTTAGGCTTTTTTCATTTTTTCTACAACAAGCCTGCTAATTAAAATATAATTCCAATGTTAAAATTTAATCATTCTTTTTCATGATATTATTCTTCATATTCTATCGATACTTAATTGAGCATGGAAGCCCTCAAATTATTAACATCATTCTCTAAGTAACTCTTTAAACAAGATAACATATATACCCAACCTCCCTTTTGACCTACCATTTTATTTACTAGTTCAGGATCCTCTTTTTTAAAACCTGATTCGCATACTTCTATAGTTGTACTCATCTTATCTAACTCATTTAATGTAATTGTTACCACCGTTTCTTCATCATGTTCTGCTCCCCATGTAAACACGATATTCTTGTTTGGATCTACTTCTAAAACATGTATAATTCCTTCCGCTCCGTATTCATCATATTTCAAAGTAATCATTCTTCCTTGTTCCCATCTCTCAGAACTTGAAGAAAACCAAAAGTTTCCTATTTCCACTGGATCAACTATCGCTTCAAACACCTCTTTTGCAGATTTATTTATTTTAAACTTTGTTGTTATTTGTGTATCCATTATGGATCAACCTTCCTTCAAATATATTTTTATAACCCAAGTTTAGAAGAATATTTATGTGGTCTTTTTATTTAGCTAACCATATCTTTCTTGGATAAAAAAGTCATACCTCTATAGTATGACTCCCAAAAAAATTTTTCTACTATTAAATTTATGACACTTAACCTAACAAACCAAAAAATCTTGTCGAAATGATTACAAAAATAATATAGTTGTTGGTTGTAAAAAAAATCTCCCTACAGGATCACTTTTAACATTAATGAAGTTTCCGATCAATATACCTATTTTTTAAACATAAAATCTTCATTTTTTTCTTCACCAGATCCCATATCTTTTATTTTAAATTGATTATTTTTGACTTCATCTTCACCGATTATAATGACGTTACGAACTTTTTCCTTGTTTGCTTTATCAAGTGCTTTACTAATCTTCTTATTACCCAACTCTAACTCAACATTATAACCTTTAGTCCTTAAATAACTTGCCAGCAGTAACGATTCTTTCTTTGTATTTAATGGGATGATATAAAAATCCACATTCGAATTTTCCAGAAAAATATTGCCCGATGACGTAATAGCGGAATAAATAACATCTAATCCGAACGATATTCCAACTGTAGAAAAGCTTTCATTCGTCCCCATCAGTCCTCCGATTGCATTGTCATATCTTCCGCCACTTCCAATACTAGACTTTATTAATTGATCTGCTAAAAAAATTTCATAAATAGTACCAGTATATATTTCTAACCCCCTTGCTAAAAATGGATTAAATACACATTGTCCATTAATATCAAGATATTCCAAATACATATCTAATTCCTTTAACTCTTCTAGTCCTTGTTTAACAAGATCATTTTTTTTGGAGGCTGGCTCAAAGTAGCTATAATTTTTATTATTTTTATCAATCAAAAATTGTTCGATCAATTTAATAGTTGAAGCTTGTAATCCTAGTTTAGTGAGCTCAGAAAGTACAGCTTCTAATCCTACTTTTTCAAGTTTATCAAGTATTAGTACTACTTTATTGATCTGTTTATTATCTGTTTCAAAGAATTCGAGCATTCCAGTCAATAATTTTCGATTGTTATATTGAATGATTACATTCAATTCAAGTTTTTTAAAAGCATCTAATGCCATTTTCATTAATTCTGCCTCTGCTATTTGAGACTCGACTCCAACAATATCAACGTCACATTGAGTAAACTCGCGGAACCTACCAGCCTTTATGGGACCATCTCGAAATACTTTCCCAATTTCATATCGCTTAAAGGGCATCCTAATTGCCGGATTCATTGCAACAACCTTTGCAAAAGGGATTGTGAGATCATATCTTAAAGCAAGGTCTCTTTCTCCTCTATCTGATAATGTATACATTTCCTCTAAAATTTCAGCTCCTCCGCCATACTTTGAAGCAAGTAATTCAGTATAATTCAAAATGGGTGTTTCCAGAGGCTTGCAGCCGTATTGGACAAACGTCTCTTCTAATATTTTTGTAATTTCCTTCCTTACCATTTCAGCATTTGGCAAGTAATCTTGTGTACCCTTTACATTTTGAATATTCATTTTTCTCATTTTCAGAACCCTCCACTATTTTTTTGAAAATAAAAAACCGCACTTGATGTAAGTGTTGAACTTAATCAAATACGGTTTAATGATAAATAGCCTTCCTATTAGCGATTCTTTTAAAATCGTATAGCAAGGCTAATCAATATGATGATGTAATTGAGACAATGAAATTAACTTTCTTAAAGTAAACATTTTATCCACCTCTAATTTCCAATTAATTTATCATATTTATAGATAAACAGCAAATAATTAATGAATAAATTTTTTATATTATTTACCGATAAATCGATCTCTAGCAGCACCTAGTCCGCATATTAAGAGCAAAACTGAAGCACCAACCAAGATAAGAAGTGGGATCGTCCAGCTACTGGTTGCATCATGTATATATCCAAAGAGCGTTGGACCAATAGCTGCAAGCAGGTAACCGACTGATTGTGCCATTCCAGAAAGCTCTGCTGCTTGATGTGAATTTTTTGTACGCAAGCTAAAGAACATCATTGCTAAACTAAAGGCAAAGCCCCCGCCAATACCAAATAATATCACCCACAAAACAATTAAACTTGAACTGCCGTATAGCAATCCTAGCGTTCCAGCTAATAATAAACCTGACGTAATGGTAACTAAGGAACGTTGACTGGACATTCGTCCAGCGATGACGGGAACGATAAATGTAAATGGGAGCAAAGCTAGCTGCATAATAGTAAGCAACCAGCCAGATCGATCTGAACTTATTCCTTGTACCTTTAAAATTTCAGGCAGCCACGCGATAAGGACGTAAAACAACATGGACTGTAATCCCATAAACAATGATACTTGCCAAGCTATTGCGGAAGTCCATACATTTACTCTACTGTCATCTGTTTTTATATGAATATTGGCTGCATTCCGATTTCGACGTTTCATTTGCGGCAGCCAAGTTAAAATGGATACAAAACTTAAAAAACCCCATATTCCCAATGCACCTTGCCAGCCAAATCCTAAATGAATGGCAATTGGTACACTAATACCAGAGGCAATTGCTCCAAGTAGGTTCATAGAAATGGAATACACACCCGTCATTAAGCCAATTTTTGTCGGGAACTCTCTTTTTATAAGACTTGGCAACAATACGTTACAAACGGAAATAGCTAAACCTATGACAGCTGTACCAATATATAAGGTTGCTACTCCAGAAAGAGAACGCAAGATAATTCCAAGTGTAAGAATAATGAGGGATGCTAGAACAATAGGTTCCATTCCAAATTTTCGTCCTAACCTAGGGACAATAGGTGAGAAAAATGCAAAAGCAAGTAATGGCAATGTCGTAATCATTCCTGCCAAAGTATTTGAAATATGCATTGAATCCCTAATAAAACCTACTAATGGCCCTACCGAAGTTAAAGGTGAACGTAAATTAGTTGCAACAAATATGATTCCTATGATCATTACCCAAAAGGCTGATGATTTACGGCCATTTGGGGCTGTCTTTATTTCCTGTTCGATCGTTGCTTGATTTGTTGTATTCATGGTGTTTCCTCCAGTTACATGGAATATCTCTGTGCCTCTACTTTATATTTAATAAAGTATCATTTTCAGTATTCCAGTTGATAGTCGTAAAGCAAAATATATTTTAACATGTTTTTTGTATACTATAATATATCATTTGTAAATTGTCTATGTTTTTATATTCTCATCCCGATTCTATGAATTTCAAAAGAATAACCCCCTATCCTTTATATTGATAGAGGGCTAATCAACGTTTACAATGTAATATAATGATTAAACGCTATATTTTAATATGATATGGAGAACTACAACTTCGTTTGAATCATTAGTATAAGAATGTTCCCCATCTGCACGGAAACTAATTGAATCATATTGGTTTAAAATGTAGGATTCATTATTAACTTGAATTAAAATGGTCCCTGACATGACTGTTGCTAATTCTGTCGTATTCTGGTGATGTTTTTCTGGATAGTATGAGCTATTTGGTTGTAAATAAGCCCGATACATTTCCATTTCATTATTCGTATGTTGAAAAATTGGCTCAATTGCCCAGTTTTTCTCCTCTCCAGAAATTCTTAATCCTTTTCCAGCACGGGACAGATTCACACTACTATCCTCATTAGAAAATAATGACATGAGTGGAATCGATAAGCTTTTCGAAATCTTCCATAACATTCCTATAGTTGGGTTTGTTTCTCCGCGCTCAATGTTTCCTAGAGTTAGCTTACTTACTCCCGATAATTCCGATAAATCTTCAAGACTCCATTTCTTTTCTTTACGGAGTTTTTTAAGTACAGCTCCGACTTGTAATACGACTTGTTTTTGTTCATCCGGTCCTTTATTCATTTTATCCTCACTTTAAATTGTTATTAAAAACCCAAAACACATAAAAGTAATTACTTATATTATAGTTTACTCAAAATAAGAAACAAACCTTTACCCTTTAATAAATACAGCTTTTTATTTAAGCAGGATTAATAGAATGAACCTAGAATTATTTAATACAAAGTTCCTATCATTCATGTAAATAAGCGGGAGGTACAGCATGATTGAAATTAGAGAAATAGAGCCAGAGTTGACGTACATTATTAGACATTCCGTATTGCGCCCCCACCAAACGATCGAGGACTGCAAATATGACACTGACCACGGGAATGGTGCCTTTCATGTTGGAGTCTTTTATCAAAAAATACTAATAAGTGTTGGATCATTTTGTATCGAGAAAAATCCTGATTTTCAAACGGAAATGCAGTATCGGCTAAGAGGGATGGCAACTCTCGAGGAGTTTCGAAAGTTAGGTGCAGGGAGATCGCTTATTTCCTATGCGGAAAATTCAATTAAATCGCAAGGCTTTGACCTGCTATGGTGCAAAGGAAGAACAACAGTACAAGCATATTATTCTAAATTAGGTTTTGAAGTTCATGGGGAAGTTTTTGACTATCCCCCTATTGGTCCACATATTATTATGGTTAAACAATTGTAAATACATTAAAAGCAACATCTATTTTAAAGATGTTGCTTTTTAACATTCTAGTTATGGTTTAAAAACAATTAACTTTCCAGATTCACTTACTGTAATTAAATCTTGGGCATCACTTTTTCCGCTTAATGGGATGTAAAAATTTCATTTCCTAAATATACGATTGTTTATATTTAATCTAACTCTCTCACTTCAATAGGAAGGATAATTTCTTCAATTTTTTCTCTATGTGGCTCATATTGGCTAGGCAACATTAATTGTTCACCCATTGTTTCTTCCGGTTCATCATGAGCAAATCCTGGAGGATCTGTAGCAATCTCAAATAAAATTTCTCCATGTTCTCTAAAGTAAACGGCATTAAAGTAATTTCTGTCTTTCACAGGTGTAACCCCATAGCCAAAGCCTTCAACATATTTCTTCCACTCTAATTGATCTTGGTCGCTACTTGCTCTCCATGCAATATGATGGACTGTTCCAACACCCATTTGACTTCGGCCAGCTGTCGACAATTTTAAATCAATAATATTTCCAATCTCACTTGTAGATTGATAACGGACAAGATCATTTTCTTTCCCTATTCGCTTGAGTCCCATGACTTTCTCTAGTGCTTCAGCTGTTTGTTCAGGCTGTTTTGAGAAAAGCGTTGCTCCGCCAAAGCCTTTAATTGCAACATCTGGTTTCACATCTCCGAAAGCCCAAGTATTCTCTTCCCCACCTTCTCGTTCAACAATTTCCAGGTGAAGTCCATGTGGATCATCAAATTGTAAATATTTCTCTCCAAAACGCTCTGTTTTAGTATATAGAATATTGAACTTTTCTAATCTCTTTTCCCAAAATTCCATTGCACCAATTGGGACTACATATGAAGTGACTCCAACTTGCCCATCTCCGATTTTTCCTTTGTAAGCATTTGGCCAAGGAAAAAATGTAATTATCGTTCCGGGTTTTCCTTCATTATTACCGAAATAAAGATGATATGTACCCGGATCATCAAAGTTTACTGTTCTTTTTACTAAGCGCAGTCCTAGTACCGCTGCATAAAAATCTACATTTTCTTGCGGGTGGCCAACAATTGCTGTTATATGGTGGATCCCCATCGTTTGTTTTTTCATTATTTTTCACTCCTTATTAAAATCTAGAATTTTAGATGTAAGTGACGAATTCACTAACAGGCTTTCGATAGCCTCTAGGTTTTCTGCTTGAAACCTTTTCTTTCCCGATTGTAATCATCAAAACAACCTCATATTGTTCATCGATCTTCAATAAACCCCTTATCTCCTCTTGATTAAATCCAATCATCGGACATGTATCCCACCCTTTTTCCTTAGCAGCTAACATAAATAGCATGGCTGATAGCGATGCATTTCTGATAGCCTCGTCTCGTTGAAATACTTCGCCCCTTGTTTCATAGAATGAGACTGTATCATTAACCATATGATCATATTCTTGCTTATTTACTATTCCTAATAGCTGTAATCCTTCATAAATTTCAGGAGCCTGCTGATAAGCTTTTTTATCACCAACTACAAAAATAACTGCAGAAGCACTTGAAACCTTATACTGTCCATTTGCTGCTTTCCTAACTTTTTCTTTCAAATCAGGGTCTACAACAGTTACATATCTTGTATGCTGTAAATTAAAGGCCGATGGACCAAGCTTTACTAATTCAAAAATTTCATTTAATTCTTTCTGTTCAATTACTTGATCTGTTAAAAAGTTACTCGCTGATCGTCTATCCTGTACCAAATTTACAAAATCCATTTCCATTCTCCTCGTAATAAAAGTTTGTTATTTCTTATAAAATAATTCGTATAAAGAAGGTTAATCTTCAAGAACTATGTATAAAACAATATCTTTATTTAAAATATCTTTAATTCAAAATAATTTTATTACTTATATTTACTCTAGTCAATAACTTTTTGAAAAAACATATTTCAATTATTTATTTTATTAGCATTTTCGGCTCTATTTTCCAATCAAATCTATCATCAACTTTGAACAAATGAAAACCAGTTAACTAAAAGGTCAACTGGTTCAATAATTATTACTTTAAATCAACTTTGGGATTCGTATTAAATTTTCCATTTTTATTTTCTTTCTCGTGCCCGTGAATTTGATCTCCACCATTTCCCTTTTCCTTTACTATCTTTCCGCCTAAACTAACATTTTGAAAGTCCTTTTCTGTCAAAATATTCACCCCCAATAATAATAAAATGTCCATAAACTATAAATATTATCGAAGGAAGTGAAAGCTTTGTGAATACACAATGTTTTTATAGACTAAAAATAATATCAAAGAGGTCTAGGTGTATTCTTTTGCTCATCTAAATTGATTTCTAAAAGTTGTCCCGCGTGAACCAAACCAGATCCAAAACCATACATTAACACTCGATCTCCATTTTTAACTTTTCCAGTACGAATTCCTAAATCAAGAGCTAATGGAATGGTTGCTGCAGACGTATTTCCAAAGTTGACTAAACTGTAAAGTGTTTTTTCTATAGGGTATTCTAATTTTTCACAAATCGGTTCAATCAACCTTAAGTTAGCACTATGAGGGATAAACCAATCAATTTGATCTATACTCATTTGTGTTTTTTCCAAAATCATCCTAACACTATCGGGAATATTCCTAACAACCCAACGAAAAACTTCTCTCCCATTCTGTACAAGAAATTGGGTATCAATTAATTCAATTCCATTAACCTTTTTTGATAACCCAGAGCGGTATACATGCTGGGAGCCGCTCCCATCACTTCCAAGATGGAATCCAGTGAAGCTTTTTGATTCTTCATCTCTTTCAACTAACACTGCACCAGCTCCATCACCAAATAAAATACATGTACTTCTATCTGTATAATCAGTAATTTTCGAAAGTGTATCTGCACCAATCACTAATACCTTTTTGTGAAGACCACTGGAAATTAAGCTGTGAGCAGTATGCAATGCATATACAAATCCAGCGCAAGCTGCACTTAAATCGATTGCTCCTGTTTGAGAAATTTTTAACTGATTTTGGATGATACTTGAAACTGAGGGGAATGGAAAATCTGGTGTACTTGTTGCTACTATAATCATGTCTACATCTTCAACTTTTTTATTGAATCTGTACATCAAATCCTTTACAGCAGATACACATATATCACTTGTAAATTCATCTGGACGGGTTATTCTGCGTTCATGAATGCCTGTTCTTTGTATAATCCATTCATTATTCGTTTCGACCATTTGTTCTAGCTCAAAATTTGTTAATTTTTTTTCGGGGACAAATGTCCCTATTGCTGTAATTCTTGCCCCTATCATCAATTACACCTCAGATCCTTTTTAGAAGTTAGTTATAGTATCTAGTACTAATTATAGCTAATAATTTTGAATAAAAGCAAATATTTTCCTTTGTTTCTATCCTTTAGGACAATAACATGGTTGTCCTAAACAAAAAAACACCCCTTTAGGGTGCTTTCTAATTTGCGTAAAGTCATAACAAAATGAATTCATTAATCGCTTATGAATTTTCTTTTTTACTTGTTTTAAGACTTTCCTCTTCATCATCGATGATCGAGGTAGCCGTCCGTTTGAATTCAGATAATGTTTTTCCAAAAGCAGATCCGATTTCTGGAAGTTTTTTTGGACCAAAGACAATTAGTGCTATGATTAGAATCAATAGTAAGCCAGGGATACCTATATTTGATAACATATTTGCCCCTCGTTTCGTCTTTTATGCTAGGATACCGCCTTTTTGTTTATAGGACAGAATACCCTCAGCTGCCCGATAAGATAATGCCCCGACCGTGCCGGTTGGATTATAGCCGCCATTATGGGCAAATGCTGTTGCACCGATGACAAAGACGTTTTCAGCATCCCACATTTGCATATAATTATTAACGGCAGAAGTATTAGGATCTGCTCCCATAATGACACCGCCTGTATTATGAGTGGATTGATACGTGGTTATATCGTAAGGACCTAGCTCATTCATCGAATCAATCTGGTCTGCTCCCATTTCTTTCATGATTTCTACACATCGTTCATTTAAATACTTAGCTAGTTGGCGATCCTGTTCCTCAAAATCGTATGTAATCCGAATAAGCGGATCTCCAAATTCATCCTTATATGTTGGATCCAGATCCAAATAATGATGCTTAAAGGGCATGCTTGACCCTTGTCCTCCTACGGATAGTGTACGATTTGCATATTTAATCGAATTCTCTTTAAATTCCTTCCCCCATGACGGAGTACCTTTAGGAACCTTGTTATTTGAAATTGGCCTCAAACCTGTTTGAGATATGGCAATGGAGCCTCCATGAATAAAATTCAGTTTGGAATGATCAAAGTTATCTCCGTTATAATCATCGATCACCATACCAAGCGAACCTGCACCAGCAAAGGTATTAAATTCTTCCTTTTCAAAGAAACCCGTTGCACTACCTTTTTGAACCTGGTAAGCATAATTTTTTCCAATGACCCCCGTCCCGGTCTTTGGGTCATATGGACGGCCGATGCCTGATTGTAACAGTAAGCGCACATTATTAAATACATAGCTTGTTAACACAACAATATCTGCGGGCTGTTCAATTTCTTCTCCGGTTGTTGTATCTACATATAAAACTCCGGTTGCCTTATTTCCAGTCTTCAATACCCGTCGAACATTGGAATGTGTGCGAATTTCAAACTTCCCTGTCTTTTTTGCTACTGGAAGAACGGTAACTACAGGATCTGCTTTTGCCCCATATTCACACCCAAACCGCTCACAATAAGCACAATATTGACAAGCCGCACGCGATACACCGTCCGGATTTGTATAAGCTTCAGAAAGATTTGCAGATGGCCGATTGTATGGATGAAGCTTTAAATTTGTCGCAGCTTTTTTAAATTTTTCAAGAACTGGTGTTGTTTTCATCGGTGGGGTTGGATATGGATTTGACCTTTTCCCTCCAAGTGGGTTTTCTTCCCCTGAAATGCCAGCCATTTTTTCAAATTTATCAAAATATGGCTCCAATTCATCATAGGTAATGCCCCAATCTTGTATGGTCATATCCTTTGGAATCTTTTTTTCACCGTATCTTTCAATTGTTTTGCTGCGAATCTCAAAATCATAGGGAAGAAAGCGATATGTTTGCCCATTCCAATGGACACCGGCTCCTCCTAGACCATCCCCTAATAAAAAGGATCCATATTGCCGCATTGGCAGCGCACGGATTTTTTCATTTCCGCGGAAGGTAATCGTCTCCTTCGATAGATCCTGCATCATCTCGTACCTTAGTGCATAACGAAGCTCATCATGCACCATAAAATAATCCTCTGTTTTTCGTTCCTTTCCTCTTTCTAAGCCGACGCAATTTAAGCCTTGTTTTGTTAGCTCAGCTGCAATAATTCCGCCCGCCCAGCCAACGCCAACGATGACAACATCAACCTTTGGTAATTTTTTTGCCACTTCTTACACCTCATTCTTAGTCAATTTCATACAGCTCTTTCTAGGTGCAATTAATGTCCTAGATGATCCTTTAAACTTACTGGCGGAATAACAGTAAATTTTTTATCAATGACATCCGTATAGGCCATTTGACTGCCTGGGTAATTCCGCATTTTCCAGCCTTCCATATTACGGTTCCCGCTATATAATGGATCACTATAAGCCCCTTCTAATGTGCCGCTCCTTAACATAGTAAAAAATCCGCTTGCGGAAATCGTTGTTAGGTTTACCTTGTCCTCTGCAAAATCAGTTAAAACATCGTCTTGTTCCTCATCGCTCAGGTCAATAAAATTTTTTTTATATTTCGTTAAACTATAGTTTTGAAGTTCTCGTAATCCAATATCAAATATTTCACGTCTTCTTATTCGACCTTGATATCCTTGGACCTTTTCACCTTTGAAAAAGGGAGGCTGCATGTATTCTCTCGAATTAAAGCCCCAATCTCCACTTAACTGGTGATCAATAAAGTAGGCTACACCTAACTCTTTAGCCCCCGGACCATTATCGTCGGCAGGGAAAATACGCTCGGTTGCAGCTTCCACCATTCTGAATTGCTCTTGAGTAAAATACATTAATGCTAAATTATAGTTTTCAGTCTTCTTGTCACTCTTTACATTTTCAACACTTGTTTTTTCCTTAAATGGGATTAAACTGCCTAATGCACCACCTACAGCCAATCCGCCAAGTGCTATCCCAGAACTCTTGAGAAATCTGCGCCGTGTGAGAGATTCATTCTTATCCTGTTGTTTGGTGTTTTCTGGCATAAAATCCACCTCCTACATTTTAAGGTTAGATTGCCCCAAAAAAATTCATTCATACATAAAAAAAAGTTGGGCATGATAACACTAAATCTAATTTTTTGAGGTGGAAGATTATGAAAAAAATTTGGAAAAATACAGCGATCCTTAGCGGGGTTTTTTTCCTCTCCGCATGTGCAGGTCAACAAAATGGAATGGATGAAACTGTTAAAGCGGAGGAAGGACAGCATGCCAAACATGGATCATCAGGAACAAATGTCTATGATAAAAGTGTAACAACAAGAAATTTAAATGATGGCTTAGTTATTCCTAGTGAAAACGGGGCAAAAAGGCAAACAACGGATGAACATGGCGGAACCTCTCATGGAACAGGAACAAATGTATACAGCTTAATAGGAAGCTCTGGGTTGCATGATGGCGGGATTTCTTCTCATCTTGAATCAAGATTGGGCGGTGAAGGTATTACAGGCATAAAGGTGTTTGTTCTTGATGATACTGTCATCCTTGCACGTGCAACTCCTGAGGTGACTTCTACTCAATACGACGCTATGCAGGAGCATACACTGAATGGTGTCGATGGAATGTCTAGAAAAGACTTAAATAAAAAAGATACAGCTAATACTACAGCCGCTCAAGAAGAGGACGATAACCTCATTAAAGCTAAGAGTTTTATGAACAAGGTCTTTAATGGCAATGTACAAACACTAACGGTAACGAATCCAGCAGCGGTTGAGCTGATTGAAAAGATAAAAAACGATATAAAAGCAGACACCGTTCCTTATAATGAAGTTTCAAAGGACATTATTACGCTTATCAAAATGACAAAGGAAAAATAAAAAGCAAGGGAACTGACCCCAGTTTCTTGTTACTTGTGTAAATTTTTAAGCAATCGAAATAACTGCAAAAAGCAGGGGAAAAAATCCCCTGCTTTCTTTAACTCACCTATTCTCCCTGTTTATTAAAATGGATTAAACGAATTTATACATTAGAATGTCATCTGCATATGTGTCCTCGTCAAACTTAACTTCTTTAATTTTTCTGCCTTCCTCTACAAATCCCATACTTTTGTACAAAGCTATTGCCCTATGATTGGTTGATAACACACTAAACCCACTTTCTCAATGAAAGAACTTACACACTTTTATTTTGAAAGGATATGATTCAAACCTTTCCATTGATATACTATAAGAGTTAATTCTTTCCCCTATATATTTATTTTTTTAGATTTTAGTAATTTAGCACCCCTTGCCTCGTAAAATTTATGAATACCTGTTCTTAAATAAAAAGAATCACTATGCGAAAGCAATGTGATTCCTCCCAATTCGTACCTCTTTATTTTGTTAGCTAGGAATATTTTCTGTGTAACAATAATGAAACGTAAAGAAAAACAGGAGGGCTCGATAATACTTCTTATCTATGTTTGGGTTTTCCCCCTGTAAGATGAGATTCAAACATATCTATAATTTCAAGAAATCTTTCTGCCTCACGGAAAACATGATCTGCTAAAAGTGGATGAATGATACTTTTGATTTTACATTCTTCGATTAAGTCTCTTGCAGTTTTCTTAAAGTCACGTAGTGATACGACGGATACGCGGTTTTCATCAAGGAATTGATCTAACAGAGGAACTGTTTGAGATTGTGGTCTCATTGAATCTAAATCTCTAGCTTGAAAAACTAATGTATCGAAATCATTGCTAAAGTTTCGAGCCATATCAACTAACTTTCTTTCCGATGGATCCAGCAGATGTCCAATAAACTTTGCATGATCTGCCATTATTCTTAAGAAAAAAACATTTTCTTTAATAATTGCATCCGCTAGCGGCTTCAGCTTCCCCTCATTTAATTCAATTAATCGTTTTCTAAAATAATTCGCCTCTCGGCTTGTATGATCAACCAACAAAGGAAAATTATTTGCACCCGGCAATTTACATGTCAGAATTAACCCTAATATTTTTCGTTTAAAAGCAAATATACCCGTAGCAGCTTGTTGAACTTCTGAATTAAATCGTTTTATTTGTTCTGGGTCCGTTTGATTAGTAAATGAATAAGATCGCTGTTCAATTTGTTCAAACAATCGATAATATTGATTTGCTTCCTCGATTAATTGTGTATCGTCACATCGAAACCCTAACCTGAGAAACAATGAATGTTCTTTCATGATTCTAGACCAGAATCGAATTTCATCTAAAGATCGTGTAACAAACATTTCAGCATTCATTTCCCTATTCAAATCTTGTGAGTTAGCATTCATCACGATGTCACCCCTTACCCAAGATAAAAAACCACCACTAAAATTGTATTAGCATTTATCTATAAAAATACTTCATTTGAATACAATATTTTGTTATTAATTTGGCAATAAAGGGCTAAGATATTTTTTTCTGATCACGAAAAAAAGTCCTGCCTAAATAAGCGTAAAAAAAATGCGACCCTTCTAAACGAAGAATCGCAAATTTCCACAAAAAAGGTTTGCAATAAACTATCTATATTTTTACAAAGCAATGTAATTCTACAGCGCAACTTCCATAAACTTTGTTATTAGTTACATATCTAATTTATTCTTTGTTTATCCTTGCCTCTAATAATAATTTTATATTGATCCCCGCCAATCTTACTTTGAATTTCCTCAGAATTTAGGAATTCATTGATCGTCCTCTCTATGATACGTACTTTTTCGTCTGCATCTTTTTCAGAAGCATTTATTGATGTTTTAATAATAATTTGAAGAGGTGCTGGATGAAAGGAGTAAGCAAATCCAGTTACTTTATATTCCTTTTTTGCAGTTAATCCTTCAATAATCACTTGGAATATTTCATTCCACCTGGCTTCTTTTTCTTTTTGGGAAAGATTTATTTTATTAATCTTTATTGAGTATGAGTCAATATTCTTTGCCTTTAAACATTCATTGACGACATTCTTTAGTTCTTCTATCCTTTTTTCAGTGTTCGGAATATCAATGTGGACAATTACTTTCTCAGAGTTAGGCGCAGAGTAGGAATACCCTTGGGCAAGAACATTAAATTGCAATTCAATTAAATGATTATAACTTTCTTCCAAGGCTTCTGATATGGCTTGATCCCGCTCTGAAATCGATGGAACTCGATTTACATGTCTTTCCACTTCTATTTTGTATCCATCATAATCTTTTTCTTTTAATATATTTGCTGCAATTTCTTTTACCTCATCACGAACATCCTGATAATATTGTTCGGATCCATCAATGGATATGTGAAGATATCTGGCATTTCCACCTACCCCAGATAGATGGTAACCTCTTTCCTCTAATTCCTTCCATATCGTCCGATTTATAGGTTCTGAATGAAATATCTTATTTAAGTATGGAATTTTTGCTGCTACCTCTGCGATTGCAGGGGAAATAAATGCAGAGCCGATAAATAAACCAAACCCTATTAGCAAAGCAATGCCAGTATATGATAGACTCCTGATCACCTTTCTTTTTTTACGAGTTGATAGAAAAAAGTTTTTGCTATTCTCTTTGGTCTCCAAAGAATCAATATCAGTGATAATTCGGTTTCTCAATTCTTGTTTTCGCTTTGTTTTCCACTTTAAATCGGTATTTAATTTCTTTAAAGAAACATCGAAATCGTTATCTTCAACTTGTCTTTTCATTCCAATACCCCTCCTTTATTAATTGTTTTTTTAGTGCAGGAATGGCTCTGAAAAGCATTGATTTCACTTTACTCTCCGACCAGCCTAATATCTTTGATGTATCTTCTATTGAAAAGCCCTTGATCTTTCTTAATATGATTACTTTTCTATATGTATCTTTAAGTTCTCCTAATGCTTTATAAAGTTCATATGATTCCTCTTTTATTTGAATGATCTCTTCTGGCAATGGGTGATTGTCCTTGTGAGAAAGAATTTTTTCTTTAAAGAATAAGCTAGTTTTTTGCCTTCTTAAAAAATCTACAGTTACGTTATGTGCGATGCTGAATAGCCATGTTTTTTCACTAGAATGCTGTTTAAAAGTATCATAAAATAAATACGCTTTAACAAATGTATCATGAGTTAAATCTTCTGCTTGCTGATAATCCTTAACCATCAATAAAATAAAACTTAATATTGATTTACTATGATGGTCATACCAATTCGTTATTTCCTTTTTTCTAAACTCAGACAAAATTCAACCCTCCTTTTCTTGAAAGTTCACTGCTTAGGCGTAAATGCTAAATAAAAGTTGTGTTTTTTGCATCTCTTTTTTAAAAGATTGTTTTTCTGTATTGTTTCATTGATTCCATAAGAAAAGCGACCCTTCGTTATTGAAGCATCGCAGCACTTTTGTTTCCATTTCATAGAGGCATATATAGTCTGTTTTGTATACAAAGAGGCATCTTTTAATATCCTTGAAAACGATTGAACAAATACTAATCGATTATTGCTTCGATTTTCTATTAATCCCTATTTAATAAATTCGAAATGATTTCTGCACTTCCTGGTGAAAACATAAATATTGAGAAAGAAATACATACTAATCCTACAATTACAAAAACAATTTCTGGCTGCTATCTGAAGGTTTTGACTGTCCTTCTCTCTTTAGTTATTTTTTACATGTGTAATTTGCTATTCTCTTCTTCTATTAATAATTCCTTCTATAATTTGACGCTAGCACTTCCATATCGAATAAGTTACTTCGGGTACATATATCATTTCTCCTGAGGTAATTAATACATGTTATGGTAATTTAATTAGACTTTTGACTTCATCGGGCTCTTTTCTATTAGTTCAGTCTGAACTTGTGCAGACTTTGGACTCGATGGTGCTATTTTTTCTTGTTCTTGTCTGAACTTGGACTGACTTCGGACTCGATCGGGCTTTTTTCTCTTGATCCTGTCTGAACTTGGACTGACTTCAGACTCGACCAGGCTTTTTTCTCTCGATCCTGTCTGAACTTGCACTGACATCAGACTTTCTTCTCATTGGCCACAATAATTTAGTTCATAATAAATTCGTTCGCAAAAGTGCATAAATGTAATAATAGTAAATCTATAATTCCTCCATATTACAGGATCCAATTTTATCTCATCACATTCACGCATAAAACAACCTGAGAATTATGATATACTGATAGTAATTTAGAATGGAAGGAGCATTGCACATGTGCTGCTCATGTTGTCCAATTGTTGATAAAAACCTTATCTAAAAAGAAAAATACGATAAGGAGTTTTAGGTATGTTTGTTCAAAATAAAATCATTAATATTGTTAAAGACAAATGTATTCAAGATGATTCAGTCTCAGCTTGTATGATGTACGGATCTTTCACCAAAGGTGAAGGAGATCAGCATTCAGATGTTGAGTTTTATATATTTATTGCAGATGATTTAATAAATCGTTTCAACTCTAGACACTGGATTTCTGAGGTAAACGCTGTTGATTTATTATTTTTCAATGAACATGGGACCGAAGTAGCTATATTTTCAAATATGATCCGCGGGGAATTTCATTTTCTTCCTGAATCAGAAATGGATATTATAAAAAGTTTCAAGCCAACAGGTGTTTTTCCAGATACTGAGTCTATGTATCTTTATGATTCTACAGAACGATTAAAGCCTTTACTTGATGGATTAAGTGGATCCGTGCCAGAAAGAATGACGAATGAAAATGTGAACTTCGCTTTCAATAATTTTGTCAATGCTTGGTTGATGGGTGTAAACGTGATGAAAAGAGGAGAGCTCGCACGTTCTCTAGAAGTACTTACACATGTACAAAAGTATGTATTACAATTAATAAGAGTACAGGAAAAAAACGTTGAACGCTGGTTAAACAGTACGAAAAATTTAGAGGTGGATATAAGTGCCGAATCTTATAAGGACTATGTTTCATTTACCTCAAAACTAGATAAAAATCAATTAAAACATGCCTATATGAATTCTTTGAACAAAATAGAGGAATTGTATTATGCTTTAAATAATCAGTATTTTATTGATATAGACAGTAAAATTATTAGAAAGCTATACCGCTATTTTAATCAATAACTTCCAAATAGAAAGTACATTGCTTTTAAGCAGTGTACTTTTTTCTTTGCTCATTACTCTTATGGATCATCTATACTTAGTTAATTAAACCCCATAATGTATCATATATTTCTTTTCTTCTGTTGCCTGAATGATTTTTGCAGCCAGTTCATGAAGTTCTGCAGATTTCTTAAAGTATCTTGAAGATAAAACGACATCATAAAATAATGATAATGACTCAGGTGGAATGATTGTAATTCCCCAATAGGCTAAACCAAATTCCGGACGTTTATATGAATGAAAGTACGTTTTCATGATTGATAATTTTTCATTTAAACTATTAATCAGGTCATCATCTACAGAAATACAACTGTATTTCTGTGGAGTATAGTCATTGTAATTTTTCATATTGTCGAAATTATCAATGATCCCAAATTCATGTACACATGGCATATCATAACCCTCTCTATATTTAATCCATTACTTTATATAATTATGTAATATGGAAAAATCTTGGTAATTCACTCTGCCTTTGCAAAAAAAATGTTATTAATTTATTCATCTTTGTCATCAGTAAATATTTTAAGTGTGCCAAATATAAACATTAAAAAAAATACCATTATCGACAATCTGAGAAAGTAAAATTTTGAAATGAAACTTAATATTACGATAGGTAATCCGACCATCGTTGTTATTGAAGCGAATTTTGTATAACGGATCGCTGCTTTTGAGATTTCTGGGTCTTTAGAATACATCCATCTCTTTCCAGCCAATATACTATCTTCAGGAAATTTATAAGTCCAAAGCATGATACCATAAAATGGTATCATGAAAATCACCAATATTATCGTTTCAGCCATAAACTCCCCCCTTAAAGAAATCCGTACAAAACAAAGAGTTTAATATTAATACGATTTCTTTCTTAAAAGGATTCAATAGATTTACTTTTCAGCAATAAATATCCTTCTACATAACCTAATTGTTATTTAACATTCCATCAATGTCAGTAATATTTCTCTGTTTCTAACAAATTCAATTATGAAAAGGTTATTCTTTAATGTTCTTCTTGTTCAACCAAGGAAGAAATCCTTCATGTTTATAGGTATTTTCAGCTTCTAAAATCATTTGAGGAAGAAGAATATCAATAGATTCCGTTAATGAGTTTAGAGCTTTTAAGACAAAACCATTCTCATACTGTTCTAATGGCTCAGGTAATTCATCTTCGTCTAAAATAAAGTATTCTCCATTTGGTAGAACCAATATATCAATAATCAAATCCTCAAATGATACCTTTTTATCGGTTATATAAGTGTTCTTTACAATATTAAAATAACAACCTAAGTGATGCCCGTTATTATCTCTCCAGATGTAAAGATTATATGGACGATCTTTCCAGTAACAGGCAATTGTGTAACTACCTGTAGGAATAGTTAATTTAGTTTGGTTTGCTATCATTGTAAAGGAATCTTGTATAAGATGGAAAAGCACTACATTTTGATTTTGTGCTTGTAACAGCCGACAACTGTATTCTACTATTTCGGAGTCGTACCGTATCTTTCTTTCTATTATTTTATCCCCAAGTTGAAAAGTTGGAATGCTTTCATTCATCACTGTTCTAGTTTCTCTCTCCATTTAATATCCCTTCCCAAAACTATGATCACTATAATACTATAGTAGATTTTACTTTAATCCTTATCCGCATTTAATGATTATTTTATTATATCAATATACATTATTGAAGAAGATATATTTAAATACCACTACAAAATTTTAATCATTTTGTTAATTATTACTTTTTTATCAGGAGTTGCATACCCTTTAAATAATATATTCCTCCTTTTTTACGATATTTTTCAATTTCTACAATTCAATCAAATACACCTTCTTTTTTACTAACGGCAAGTGGAACTTCATCCTAAAAAAGCCGGTTCCTTGCTATACTAAGGAACCGGCTTTTTTAAACAAGGGTATATACAGTTATAAGAATTGACTAGAGTCTATCTTAGGATAATTTTTCCCTTTAACCTGCTTTAATGTCGCTACTATAAGAAAGCTAACAATCACTAGTAAGAGCCATGAACTCACCTTTCCTAAGTGAACGAGACTCCATGCATCGGCTTGGTTTGGATATTCCCAGGCCCCAAAGAATGTTGCGATATTTTCGGCGATCCATATAAAAAATCCGATGAGCACGAAGGAAAGTGCAAGTGGCATACGGTAACGAATTCCACCAACCTCATATGTGACCCAAGATTTCCAAAAGACAATAATGACTAATCCAGATAACCACCAGCGAACGTCAATCCAATAATGGTGGGTGAAAAAATTTAAGTAAATTGCAGCTGCTAGAGGGACAACTAGCAAAAACGGCGGCCATTTTACCAGGTCAACCTTCAATCTCCTCCACGCCTGACAAAGATAACTCGCTACACTTGCGTACATGAATCCGCTATACAAAGGCACTCCAAAAATTTTGAAATATCCTTGCTCTGGATAAGACCAGGAGCCCATGTGTACCTTAAAAAGTTCAAGAGCAAGACCAATAAGGTGAAACAATGTAATAACTTTTAGTTCGTCTCGTGTTTCAAGCCTAGAATGTACCATCCACCACTGCATCAGAAGACAAATGATAAGCAGCCAGTCATACCGAGGCAGGAAGGGAAGCGGCAAGAACTTTGTTAAAGCCAACGAAGCAAAAATAACGACAGGAAACAAACAGGATAAAGCCTGTTCCCACCCAAAATGAACGAGCTGTTTTATTGCTCTCATGCTTTTCTGTCTTCCTTTGTGCATGGTTAAATTCATGAATAGCTCTCCCTCTTATGAAATAACGGAAAAGGAAATCTTCTTTTCCTTTTAATGTGAAATATCCCCATTCTACTAATCCTGTGTGTCTTCATCCATTCGGTATTCTAAAATATCTCCAGGCTGACAGTCTAAAGCCTTACAAATTGCTTCTAAAGTTGTCAATCGGATCGCTTTTGCCTTTCCATTTTTCAATATAGAAAGGTTAGCCATTGTTATTCCAACCTCTTGCGAAAGTTCTGTTACACTCATTTTTCTTTTAGCTAGCATTACATCAATATTAATTATTATTGCCATGTTAATCACCTCAGACCGTTAAGTCATTTTCTGATTTTATATCAATTGCTTCTTGTAAAAGTTTTTGGAGTACAGCTGCAAAAACTGCGATAACCAGCGATGCAAAAGGTACAACCAAGCCGATAAAAATAACACCTGGAGCGTCGTCTATCTCTGCAAACAGATAGAAAAGCGGCAAGACTAGTACATGTAAACTACTGATTGTGATTGCACAGTATTTGATTTTCTTTAAAGCATTTACAGACATTTGCGAGAAGGCCATATTTTTGTCAATATAACGCAGAAGTTTAAAAGCCTGATACAAAGCAAAGTAAAAAGGGATCGCTGAAGCATAAAATACGATGAAAACGAGATATTTGATATAAGCAAACTTTGGAAGCAATTCTGCAGCAATATTCCCTATCTCAGGGACCAAAAAAATGCACATAGCAAGAATTGGTATTCCAATAAGAATAACTGCTATCTTTAAAAAGAGTGTTGACACTTGTTTCATAAAAAGCACCTCACTGATTTATTTTCAATTTGATTTTAGCAGATAATTTATCGATTTTCAATAAAAAATTATTATTTTTAATTATATTCTTATCGTTATGTAAATATTATTTTTATTTTAAAGAAAAATAAAAAGCATTCTTTAATACAAAGAAATGCTCTTTTAATACAAGGTATTGAATTTTTTATTTCCTCAACTATATGCTTTGATGAATAATAAACGAATTCGATCATAAAGTACATCCTTACACAATCCTCAAAACATAATAAATTCTGTGTGAATTAATTCATTTACATTATGATATACCAACTGGAATTTTGACAACCTACTTGGCTGCTTTATCACGATTTACAATCAGAGTAATTACATTTAATATGATGGTTACGATTAGAAGAATTGCTGCTGCCAATACCACAGCACTCGATGTGTCCATAAGAGCAGACCAATCCTCAATCTTAACCAGATGATAGATATAGAAAATCTGAAAACAGAGCGAAATAGCACAAGCACTAATGCTCAAAATAGAAAGAACAAACCTATTTCTTGAGTCATGCTTTTTATATCGTGTAAGATTAACAATAGGTAATATCCATGCAATTAGTCCTAGCATGAGGCTGCCAAAATTAAGCATGCCACTCATATATAATCCCCCTTTAAATACTCATGCTTGATAAACACCCCTGCTTCATTACTACTATAAAAAAGCAATCCTTTTTTGAAGTATCGCACCTATTTAAATGGATTAGCAAAATCGTTTTTATTACAGAATATCATCAGTACCAATAACAGAAAAATTGTCTTTCATTACTCTTTTTCTTGCACTGTACTTCCACCATGAACAAATCGGTAAATTTCTAATCAATTTCTTAGAACTTCTATAGTATTTGTTATATTCCTCTGTTATCCCTTAATTCAACTATTGTACCTTCAGGTGCAATCAATTTACACAAACAGCCATTTTCCACTTGATAAATTTCTTCACCATTTTTCAGTATAAAATTATAACCCAATTGTTTAATAGTTTGGACTTCTTTAACTAAGTCATCTACCCAAAGACAAAAATGAATGATCCCCGTTGTGTTTGGGTTAACACTATTAAGATTCTCACCTATTTTACCAGTTTGAAGCTCTATATAGAATTCACCCAATTTTAACCAAGAGTTATAATAACGATTATGAAAATTAGGAAATTCTGCTATTAATTCAAAACCAAGAATATCCCTATAAAAATTTAAGGATTCTTCGTAATTATTTGTTTGGATACAAATATGGTGAACAAATTTTGCAGTCATGTTTCTCTCCTTTAGTTTTTCACTTCCAATTTTTCTTCTGAAACTATTCTGCCCTCTTGGTTCAAGAACCTCAACAATAATAGCGTTAATCCTTCTTAGATTAACGCCCTGTTTATTTAAAAAGATTTAAGAAAGGTGCCTCGAATGAAAAATGTCTTCAAATTAGTTCTCTAATGCTAGATTAACTGTTTCAATCGCATGGATTAATGTTGTATCAAATAATAGAACTTCTGAATCTTCTTGTTTTACTAATAATCCTATTTCAGTACATCCTAATATTATTCCTTCAGCGCCATTATTAATTAAATTCTTAATAACCATTTTGTAATAATCTCTTGATGATGACTGGATATTACCTAAACACAACTCTTCATATATAACCTTGTTTACTATCTCTCGTTCAGTATTATTTGGTACTAAAACCTTTATACCATTTGACTCAATTCGTGATTTATAAAAGTCTTGCTCCATTGTGTACTTAGTACCTAATAATCCTACAGTATTCAGTTTTGATTTTTTTATTTGATTAGCAGTTGCTTCGGCAATATGTAAAATAGGTATATTTATTTTTCCTTCAATATACTCTATTACTTTATGCATCGTATTTGTACAAATAACAATAAAATCTGCCCCTCCTTTTTCTAAAGCATGAGCTACATCCCCTAATAGATTAACCGCTTCCTCCCACTTACCTTCTGCCTGGAAACGTTCGACCTCTTCAAAATTAACGCTGTATAGAAGACATTTTGCCGAATGTAATCCACCCAATCTTTTTTTTACCTCTTCATTTATGATTCGGTAATATTCAACCGACGATTCCCAGCTCATTCCACCAATTAGCCCTATAGTCTTCATAATTTTTCCTCCATAAAATATTGTAATAATATCCAATTATTCAATAATTTTAATGAAATCATATTTTTTTATTAAAACAAACCTGCCTCTAAAGTTGAATAAGAAAAAGCGATACTTCGTTATTTAAGTATCTCACCCGTAAGTTTAAGTTAACTTATTTTCAATCATTCATTCTTGTAAAATGAAACCAATCTCATTTATTTTTTGACTGTAATATTGATAACCCCATCCTAAAAATAGGGACAGGGTTCACATAAATTTTTTTATTCTTTGATAAAAAAATTTCACCGAACTTAAAGAATACCAATAAATTCGTTAGATCTAGGATATTTCGTTATAAAGTTACTCCTGAATTATCTGAATAAGGTTGCCGCATGTATCGTCGAAGACAGCTATTGTGACATCGCCCATTTTTGTCGGTTCCATAGTAAACCTTACGCCTTTATCTTCTAATCTTTTGTACTCTGCGTGAATATCTGCAACCCCAAACATTGTTACTGGGATGCCTTCAGCAAATAACTTCTCTTGATACTCTTTTGCCGCTGGATGCTTATTCGGTTCAAGTAAAAGCTCGGGACCTTTTTGTTCCTCGGGAGAAACTAGCGTTATCCACCTAAATTCTCCAGTGGGAACGTCATGCTTTTTTACAAATCCAAGCATTTCCGAATAAAATTCTAGAGCCTTATCTTGGTCTTCTACGAATATACTGGTAACAATGATTTTCATTCTGTAATTTCCCCTTCGATAATTGTGACTTATTGTGCTGTTTTACATTCTAGCTGCAAGAAAAATAACCCACCCATTAGTTAGAATTCCTGTTCTGATTTTATAAAATTACTCTATCCATCCTTTCAGCAAATTTTTAAGTGGTTCATTGTTGAATATAATTACTCGATATTTTCCCTTTCGTTTTGAAATTACAAGTCCTGCATTTTCTAATGCAGAAAGATGTTTAGCTATCGCTTGTCGCGAAATGGAAAGGTTGTACTTCATAATGAGACGTACCGTAAGTTCATACAACGTCAGCTCGTTGCGTTCAGACAGTTCGTCTAAAATAAGCCTCCGAGTCGAGTCGCCAAGTGCTTTGAATATAGCGTCTTTGTCCCCATTCATATATTAAGTATAAGCAACTCTATGGTTGCTTGTCAAACATAAGCAACTTTACGGTTGCGTGAAAAAGGAATCATATCCTGAAATTTTAACAAGTTATAGTCACATTATTATAGTGGTGCCATTATTAAAATATAAACTGAATTTCAGCAAAAAAGTGCATTAATCCTCATTGGATCAACACACTAGTTAAATTTATAAGCCCCGTAATTTTTTATTTTTCACTTTTTCTTATTCAACTAAACTCCCTCAATAAACAAACAATTATCTCTTGTATTCGCCGTTTTTCTTAATATTCCTATACAACTTGTTAAAGATAATAGATTTGATGAGTATGAAAAGAAAACAAATATGCAGTTTATGAAGAAAAAGAGCGTAAGAAACTAGCCAACTTTCGTTTATTTTCAAAAAGTTGGAAGAATAGGTATGTACGCACCAATGGATGTCCACATATCTTATGGGGGTCAACCCTCCCAAGTCTCACAGAGTCTTCGCTCCTACATTCCTTCGTTCAACCTTTCCATAAGGTGGATGTCGGTCATGCTGGCCCACAGGATCTATGTCCTTACGTTAGTTGCTTTGCCGACTAATCCTATGCTGATTTTGTTTGCTCAATCTTTCAAATCTATTGATTAAAAGTAAATTTTATAGAATATTAAGCTGCTATTTGTACATCGATAAATGAATGCATATGGGGAATATCCTTCAACATCTTTTCTTCCTGAAACACAAACTGTTTCTTGCCAATAGAAAAGAGAATTCGTATGAGTTTATTACATAAAGCTATTAAAGACTGCATCTTTTTCAACGGATTTTCTGATCTCGTTGTGTAGTAATGATGAAGAGCTTTAAAGGCTTTATTCTTCGCTACTAGGATCATAGATGCGCGAAATAATAATGCCCGTAATTTCTTCCGACCACGTTTCGTAATCTTGGTCTTCCCTTTATGCTTACCTGATGTATTTTCTTTTAGGCTGAGTCCAGCTAATTTGGTTATTTGACGAGGATGATTATATTCACTTAAATCACCTACTTCAGCGTAAAAACCTGCCACTGTATCTCGTCCAATTCCTGTAATCTCTAACATCTGGTTCACTCCTGGTATATCTTGAAGTAAGGTATCCAGTGAATGATCAAGTTCTTCGAACTTGGCTTGAATGAGTTCATATTTTTGAATTAATGTTCTTAGTTCCATTTTGGCCATCATGACACCCTGACGTATACCAATCGAGCGATTGGCAGCTTCTTTTAGAGCTTGAATCTTCTTCATCCCTATACTTCGTTTCACTTCTTGCCTTAAATAGATGAGTAATTCTTCGTCTGAGTATTTCACTAATTCATGAGGTAACGCATCAAATTTTAGTAAGTGAAGAGCTGCCTTTCCTTCCCAACTTTTAAAAACGTCAAAGAACTCTGGAAAGTAGCGATCAATCCAGTTATGGACCTGTCCTTGCACGATCTGTAAGTCTATACTTAATAGATCACGTAATTTTTAGCCACACGAAGTTCTGCGAAAACACCTTGTGGTATGGTTGGTTCAGCGTATCTACCATCTTTGACTAGCTGTGCAATGACTTTTGCGTCTTTTACATCATTTTTAGTTGGCGAGTTATCATCTAATTCCTTACTATGCTTGACATGTAGGGGATTAACCGTCACGAACTTAATATGTTTTTCTTTTAAAATATGAGCTAAGTTTAGCCAATAATGTCCTGTAGGCTCCATTCCAGTTATAACAGATTCCATTTTATAGATCTCTTTTAATTGATTAATCCACTCCATAAAGGTGCTAAAACCTTCTTGTGTATTATCAAAAAAGCAAGTAGAACCAAGTTCTATTCCTCGATAATCTTGTGCTCTAGCTACATGATGATGTTTGGCAATATCAATTCCAATTATCAAGGTTTTAGAAGTAATTTGAGCTATTTTATGATTTTGGTTATAATTCATTGTATGACCTCCGAATGATGTTTTGTCCTATTTAGCTGGCCAGCTCAGGACATATTCATCTTATCAAGAGGTCATTTTTCGTACAAATCTCATTTTCAGTTATTACAGGAATGCTGTCCCGTTTATGACATTAGAAAAAGTGATATCGCAGCAATATCCATGCTTCACCTCAAGCACTCCGATAGTACGATAACCTTCTAAAGAACAACATTCTCAAAATGTTCGACTGTTGGAAATGGGTCATAGAAATGATGTAGTTGCTTTTTCCATTCTTGATACTCTTTAGATTGTCTAAAACCCACTGTATGGTCTTCTAAAGTTTCCCACTTAACCAGCAATAAATATTTTCCTTTAACTTCCATACATCTTTGTAATTCGTGAGATATGTACCCTTTCATTGAAGAAATGATTTTTGAAGCTTCACGAAATGCCTCCTCATAATCCTCTTCCATACCATCTTTAACTTGCAGCATAACAGATTCTAAAATCATTCCATCACCCCCTTTTAATAGATTATTATTCTATAATATTTTTATTTTGTTCATTAAAATCAATCTTTAATATTAATAATAGATCTTTGTTTTTTATGATTCTTATTTCGCAAAATCTCTTATAATTTGGAGAAGAAATATGTTTTCACCATGAATTAAACATATCATGATACGTAACATTTACTCTTTTTTTAGATGATAGCAAAGTTGAACAACACCAGAGGAAAATCTTTTTGTATCTACCAGTCTTAAATTCAATCTCTTCTTTATGTCAATAAACAAAGGTTTTCCTTCCCCTAAAATAACTGGGTGAACGGATAACCTAAATTCATCAACGAGACCAAATCTTAAAAAAGATGTAATTAGGCTTGCCCCTCCATAAAGCCAGATGTCTTTACCAGGCTTATTTTTTAATTTATTTACTTGTTCAATAATATTATCATTTATGACTGTTACTTTATGGCCATCCCTTTTTTCAGTTTTTGAAAACATAAATTTTTCTTTGCCATGAACTGATTTCCAAATTTCTTTTTCAGTATCAGAGACCTCATTTTTTGGAGTATATTGCCCCCATAAATCATAGCTTTTTCTCCCATAAAAAATTGTATCAATATGATTTAAAAAATCAATAAACCCCATTTCAGAGTCCATAATACACCAGTCGACTTCTCCTCTCGGCCCTTCAATAAATCCATCTAAAGAAACTGCTAAATCTAAAATGATTCTTCTAGGTCTTTCTTTCATATCCATAATTTTATCTCCTTTTATTTTGTAGAATTCACCTTGTTAATAAAATCATAAGGTATAAACTATACTATCCGTAAAACATGACAAATAAGGCATGATTAATTTAAAAGGTGAGAATATAGATCCTCAAAGAAAAAAGTCATTTTAAAGAATCCAAATAGGCGTTTGAATGAACAAAAAGTGTGGTCATTTCTTAAGTTTGATTCTTTTACATTTTCATCTGGTTCTTAATAGCCCTTTTAATTAAGAGAAATTCGTTGATACGTCAACCATACTTCTCCATTTCAACCAATCTTATTCAAGTGTTCTACTATATTAGTAAAATTATGATCTTATTCAAAGAATGCTTCATCTCCCACATGTATCTCACCGTTAACTTCAACGTTTGCCCAAACCCCAAACATGGCACCATGATAATTTACCAAATTTCGGAGTACCCGAACATCCTGTTTTAGTTCCTCTTGAGAATTGTTCACCATAACACATCTTTGAAGAGGGGCAACAATTCTCAAGGTTACATTTGGTCCAACTTTGATTAGTCGGTTCACCCAATCATCTTCGAGATGTCCCATTAGTTCTGTATCAATTAAAAGATTTGCTCGAAAACGACGAGAGTCAACTAGCTCTCCTAATTCTTGACTTAATAAACGTAAAGCAGAAGTTGTAATGATACTTATTGGCCCCTCATCAAAATGAGATATTAATTCTTCTCTTTCCAAGGTTACTTGGAATCCGAGAAACTTAGTCAATGCCTCATTGACAGCATTGTTATCACCACGAAAATCTGTTCCATCTGGCATAGTTAGGATTGGAATAGACCCTTCATATTTTGCACTAAATTTAAATAACCCATCCATTTGCTGGAAACGACGTGTTGACTTACCACTCCCAAATTTTCCATTCTGGTTTTTTATTGCCCACAAACGGTCACCTAAGAGACCTCTCTTGTCTATTGAGACTGATGATAAAGACTCTCCTAAAATTGACTTTACAGGAAACCGGCGGATTTCCTTGACAATCCCTAACAACTCCTTATTTCTAGCCAAAGTTTCACCCCTACTTTTGAAATAGCCTATACAATTCTTGTAAAAGTTTCAAAGAAAAAATTCGCCTAATAAAGAAAAATACCTTTTGATCTATTCTGCTCGTTATTTAAATGAATTCTACTAAAAAGAGCGCTCCCTTCTTAGATTAACAAGTCTGCTCTTAATCACAAATTTCCTCATACGCTTCCCCTTTAAATAATTGGTCGTTACGAATATAAAAATGTTTCACCTGCTTCATCCATTAAACAGCAGCCTTAGTCCAAAAGAAAAAAGATCTCCGGATACCTACTCAGAATTTATGTTCAATTGCGTTTATTCATTATAGAAAGGAGCAATCACATCAATTCGATTGGTCCAAATCCCACCATTATAATTTTCCGGAAGACGATCCAGATCTTGTTCTGTATCAAAACCTTCTGACCACCCGCCGTCTCCCCCAACAAGGATGACCCTTGTATTCACTTGATCCATTCGATTAAGAAACTTGTCTGGAAATCCCCATAAAAAAGGAGCATATTTTTCTGGAATATGTAATTGAGTATTTTTACACGACGATGGAACATGCCCAATCCACCCCACTGCTATATAAGGTAGCAAACAACTCTTCAATGTTTCCTTGGACATGACACGCATATTTGGAAGTTTTTCCTTAAAGGCAGCTATTGGTTTGTTTCCACCATAAACGGAAAGTTTACTTAACCTATCATCTAAGTATTTAGAGAGGTACAGAGCTAATTGTTTTCCTTCATTTCCGTCGTTGCTTTTAATATGGATTAGAAAGGACTTCTCTGGAAACTTAGATAGAACTTCATCAAGCGTAGGCATTAGCCCTACGCCTTTCCCACGAAAAGGATATGTTTTCCCATTATCGGCCGTATACCCATAACCAACATCTAATTGTTTCAGCTCATCCATTGTATAATCTCTTGTTGTTCCCGTACCATCAGTTCTACAATCGAGGGTCCAATCATGGAAAATCGCAAACTCCCCATCTTTCGTCACATGCACATCTATTTCTACAATATCTGCACCAGCATCAAAAGCAGCTTTCATGGAAGAGATGGTGTTTTCAATATATGGATGTTCCGGCTCATAAATTTGCTCCGCAGTACAGGTTTCACCTGTTATTCCTTCCATATTAAAGGTTTGTGCCAAGCCACGATGGGCTAAAAGAATAGGTTTTCCATCACGCTCCTTTGTAAAGATGGCAGTGTTATTAACAAAAATAAACAAGATTAAAAATAGAATTAGAAATGATACCCACTTTAATACTTTTCTAAGTTTCACTTTCATATCCTCCAATTTTTCTATTAGATAAAAATGACCGAAATACTATGAATAGGATAATAAATGCTTAAAAAATACTCAATAGTTGAAAAATAACAAAACGATGATAATAGACTGAAAATTACGATTCAGAATTTTTCTTTAAAACTGCCTTCTGAAATAAAAAACACAGGTTTTCTACCTGTGCTTTGAGTATTTTGTAATATCTTAAGATAAATACTCACTTTACATATACATAAATTCCATCAAGTTCATCATTAGAAGATTCCCAGCATACCGCACCATTAGAAAAATAGTTTATTACTGCTTCTCCATTGTATACAATTAATACAAGGGCTGTGAATAATCCTTGAACCAAAAGTCTTCACTGTTCTACTGCAATAACATAAAGTTGCACTCCTACTTGTGAGTATCAATTGACAGAATCATAAATTCCTCCAGCCAAATTATCAATATAGTTCTCATTACTATCCCTACTTCGATATCTTTATATTTCTACTTCCAAAGCTTGAAAAAACTATGAATCTGACAAACAAATGGAAGAATGTGAGTATTGATAGCGTTTAGTCTCTTTCTCTGCTGCTTCTGCTTGTATTAACTGTGTCAAGGCGGCCAAAGCAACCAGTGAACCAGTAAATTCAATGTATGTTCCTGCCATTGCAATTGCGTTGCCCGTATCTTCCTTTTCTCGAAGAATATATAGATTGGAAATAGCATCGAACAGGGAGCCTAGCGAAATGAGCGCAGCACCAAGAACAACCCCTTTTCCCTCATCCTGTACACCATATGCCTCAAACGAACCACCGACCGCTTGAATTCCGCTGCCAATCGCATTCAGTTGAAAACCAGCCTTTTCTTCAACTCGGTTTAAAATCATTTCATATGCAATTGCATTCGCAGCATTTCCTCCCGCTTGAAACCAGCAGCCGATAATTGCTAAAAGCTCCTTTTCATTTGCTTCTCGATCTTCTAATAATTTTTCACGTGCAATCGCCTGCAGACTATTTCTAATACTTTCAATCGTATTTCCTTTCACAACATATGCAAGACCATCATCTTCCCTAGTCACGAATACTTTAGTTGCTCCAACAGCGGAGAAAAACGTTCCCGCCACCAAAAACCCTGTCCCCGTCAGCAGCAGTTCCATTTCTTTATTCATTTCTCACCACCGCCCATATAGATATTACTCGCAATATATTCATCCGATGTATGATTGTTGAATTTTTAGATGATGTTTCCTTCATCAGTGAATTTTCTTACCAATTAAGGTTCATATGATTCATTTCGTATAACTCAGGTTATTTGTACAGTATAATCTTGTTCTTTAATCCCCATTTATTCATTCCAAAATGTTAAAAATTCATCGTACTCAATATTATCGAACCTGAAAAGCTTTTGACTTCTTAACTTGTTCGATAATCCATTTAAGAAATTAATTAACACTTTTTCAATATCACTCTTTTGGCGTAAAAAAGATAGGAGCGTTTTCAACATTCTTAAGCCACTTATGCTCTTGACCACTTAAACCATCCTTCACCCAAACGTCACCGTGAAAATCTTTTTCCTTTTTGCGAAACCAAGTAAGAAGAGAGCCAATCACTTGGGGATCTTCATCTATTTCATTATTCTTTGGAAAGGAAATTTGTTTTTGGTCTTCTGTTCTTATATTAATGGCGTATAGGGCTGTTAACATCGTTGGAACAGGTCCTTCCTTCCACTCCTTGTTTTCTATCGCTCGTGCAACAACTACCTTATCTGATGAGAACCATTCTAAATCAAGGTCTACATACCCTTTAGGCGTATATTCTTTTTGTTGTATAGCTGTTGGCATGTCGGCAATGGTAGTGTTCTTGTTTTCAACGAAAAATCTTCCTTCTCCTGAAATATATGCTAGCTGATTTACTGATGGAGCCCACTTCATCCAATCTTCGTATCCTAGCATTTTTCCTACAGTTTGAAATGGGATTCCGATATTAGAAAGAACACATAATGTATTACTATCCATGGACCAGGAAGCTGTAGGCACAGCGATAAAACTTACCCATTTTCCATCGAAACTCCACTTGAATTGGTCAGCATAAATCGCAAACAAATCCGTTTCATTTGTTTGAATGGTATAAAATAGCTTCATTTTATCTTTTGCAAGATTCGCATTGACTGGAATTTTATAAAGTGGGATTGGACCCCATCCGGAAGGTCGTAAACTTGCTTGTGAGGAAACGATAAATTCTTTCCCATTCGGAAACCATTCAAACCCACTTACACCTAATGAAACATTAACAAACCCTTCTGGGCGACCATTCTTTTCTTTCGTTACGTTTAATACCCCATGATTTATATAGGCTAATTGATTTTTAATCGGTGACCATTTAAAGTCAGTTGATTCGACTCTTGTATAAGGCTGGTAACTTTCTTTTGTTTTCGTATCATATATGAATAAATCCGATTTTTCACCATGTTCATCTCCATCAATATAAGCTATAAATCGACCGTCATAGGACCATTTCGGGGAATATACATACCGATTCTTAGTAATTTGAATTTCTTGTTCTCCTTTTTTAATCCATAGTTGATTGTCACGAATAAATGCTGCAGTAAGGGTGGCTTCTGCATTTACCTTTATTGATATATGAAAAAACAAGAAAATTAGCAGTAATAAAATACGAGATCCCAAGAACATCCCTCCTAACAATAGGATGTCCTGATATTTGACGGAGATTCTTATAATGCTCTATCACTTTATTTTCAGCTTACTACAGGCTACTCACCGTTGTTAACACAAAAAACGACTGCCTGTATGACAATCTTCATTACTTAACTCTTTCTATAACTTAAAAGTTTTGCTGCTACATTTAGAACCTATTGTACAATTAACATCGGGAGAACTAACAAACTTGAATTTGCATGAGTTCATATATCTTACGAGCGGTGTTAACATTTCTTACCGTAACCTGTTTGTATAACTTTGATCCAATTATTTTTAACATACCACTTTTGGTTACATTTTTCTTGTCAACAGACCATAAAATCGCACCAGGAACATATATCACCGTGTCAATATTTGGTTTAATGATTAAATTCATAAGTACAGATTCATCATCAATTTCATCCCATAAAAACATGACATCACTTTTCATGTCTTTGTCATTTTTCCAAGTGTCAGGAATAGCGTTAATGATTCCTCTAATATCATCGATACTTCGAACTACTACTTTTATTTGTAATCTGAAATCACCTTGTATCGCTTCTTCCAAAATACGTGATAGTTCAGTTTTTGATGTACCTTTGTATGAAAAAATAATATTACCTGTATTGATATATGTCACCACATCATTCATCCCGGCTTGTTCAAATGTTTGTTTAAGCAACTTCATGTCAATTTTATTTTTTCCACCGACATTTATCCCCCGAAGGAGAGCGATATAAACCATAACTATCCTCCTTACAACTTTTTACTTATCAACCCAATAAATCTTATTGATTACACCTGTTCGAATAATATGTTCTATAAAAAATGAGCTAATCCTTCTTGGATCCGCTCACCTGACAGAAATCCTTCACTTTATAGCCAAATAAAATATAAGTGTCAGTTAGCTTGCTACCATCTGCGGAAAGATCATCATTCATAAAAGTACCTTCTGATACAAAACCAAGTTTTTCTGGGATTACATGACTCTTATCATTTGTTGAATCACAATTTATTTTAATTCATCTAAATTTAATATTTTTGAAATGAATACCTATATACTTTTCTTGCTTACAACGTTAATTATAATTCCAAATAAGGCTATTCCTGTTAATGAGCCGACGACAAATGACCATGAAAAGTAATCAAAGATAAAATAGATTATTAACATACAGACAATATATCCTGTAAAAAAGCCTATGATAAATTTGTTTTTTTTCATTATATCCACCTACCATTCAATTAGTAGCTTTTTAATAAAAGGAATCCATTTGTGAAATAGAGATTATTATTCAAAATCATAAACATTCAACCGCTCGTTGATATTTGCCAATTCCCTAAAGTTCTCAATTTCTAATTTTACTTTTCCCTCAGAATCAGGAACATAGTAGACTATGTATATTTGCTCAATAACATTTTTTGCTTCATTTACAATTACTTTGTATTTTTCTATATCTACTTCAGTAAATTCTCCGTTTTTATCATGATTTTCCTCAATTTCTTTTCCTATATTCAATAATTTACTCACAATAGGTAAAAGTAAATCTTCAGCCACAATTCTATCAATAACATTCGCATAAGCTTCTATTGAAATTAGATTTTCATTCATCACTTTTATAGATTCAATTGAAATTTCTTCTGTTGAATCTTCAACAATTTCATTAAGACTATCCCATGCATTAAAAATTGAGTTACCCAACACTGCTTCTAAGCTTAATTCTGATTTATCCTTATCTATTTGAAAACTTATAATAATTGCTAAAATAACAAGGAATCCACCTGCAAAATATGTAACTACTTTCCTCATTTTACTCCGACCTTCCTATAAAAATGAAAATTACTTCTAATTACTTCTATTCCTAACTGTAAAGTTCTTATTGCACTAAGAAGCTCCATTGCCAAGAAAAAGATGTTAATCCTTCCTTGATCTTCAACTCTTGAACAAGTTAGCTAGAGTATATTTTCTTACAAACTATCACCTTGAATAATTCCAACTCAGGTTTTAACTGTTTTGATAGCCTTTTGTTTCATTCCTATTGTAACCACCCCCGTACTATAAGACCACTCTTTTGATGTCTAAAAAGTTCAACAACTAATTCCAGCCTAATATTGAAAAAATGTGTTCAATATTATAAATAATAATTAATCCTAAAATTAGAAAAATAAGTGTGGTAATATATTGTTTTGAGTTTTTAATATACTTCCACTCCATAAAAGATTGAGAACCTGATAAAAAAGTAAGATAAACTATCCAAAACCACTTTAGACTTATGCTACTTTTAAATTTTCCGATTGTCTTGTGTAAGTATTCTGCTTCCATAATAAAAAATCGTCTTTCCTTTTTTGAAAAAACGAAGCCGTTAATCAAACATTGTAAATGCGACAGCTATTGGATAAAGTGGAACACCAACAATGAACATCCCAGCCAAAAGGTAACATACACTTGTGAAAATAAATTTATAGAAATCATAACTTACCCCAGCTAAATCTTCTATAAACCTTGCCAAAAGTAACCGATCCTTTCCTACCCGATATTTAATATTTTCCCATAAACTTACCACTTCTACAAAACCTTAAGAAATCCCTTCTTATTTCACTAAACCCCTTTATTCGTACAATTCACTATATGAAAAAAGCGTCAATCCTTTTAGATTAACGCAACTCGTAACATTAAATACAATTCTTCACCCTGTAAAAAAGTTAAGTATTGTCTATCGTTCTGTAGGGTATGGAAAAGATTATTTAATTATACTTTATATTAAACTCTTAATCTAAAAACACTTTAAAATGCAAAACAATGGGAATCAAATGGTCCGCACTGTTTTTATCATTATTCGGCTCGTGTTTTCATTAAATGTTTTAGAAGATTGATTGATCTAACTTCACTAACAAATGTAGAGCCTAGTAGCAATGCACCACCAAGCATTTGAACAATTGTCAATTGCTCTTGCAATATAATTGCAGAAATCAATATAGCTACAAATGGATCCACGTAACTTAGCATAGCTATATTCTGTCCTTTTAAATTCTCCATACCAGCGAAAAACAACCAAAATCCAATCCCAGTATTGATGATCCCTAAAATGAAAATAAAAGGAATGGAAGAACTTGATACTTCAAAGATACCAAAGCCAGAAGTCAAGAAAACATATGGCATTAGGAGCAAAGTAGTTATTCCAAGCTGAATGATAGTCAGCTCTAACTTTTCCATATCTATAATAAATTTATTTAAAAGCAATAACGCGGCGTAAAATGCTGCTGCGATTAATCCAAAGGAAAGCCCAAGTATATCATCAGATCTAGATGCGCTGATGCCTTCTCCTACAATCATTAACATACCTATGAGCGCAACACCAATACACACAATTTTTTTAATGGATAATTGTTCACGAAGTACAAAGGGAGAAAGAATCATCACAAACACAGGTGCAAAGTAATAACCTAGCGTTGCATTGGCAATTGTCGTATGGTCATACGATTGGTAAAGAAATATCCAATTTCCTCCCAATGCAATTCCTGAAAGAATCAAGAATAAAGCATTCGATTTAACTAAATTCCACGATATTCTTTTCTTAATCATAATGAATATTAACAGTAAAAATAAGAAACCTATGAAACTGCTTAGTAAAGCTCTTTCGCTCGAAGACAAATTAATGTATCGAACAACTAAACCAATTGTTCCAAAAATAATCATTGATAATATAAACTGAATTTTAGATTTCAATGTCTACTCCCTCGAATCTGCGAAACAGCTTGTAGTTCGCAGATGAAATTGCTTCATCTGTATTCACTCGTTCAAATGAAAGCTGAAACTTTGTCAATGATTCGTAGACCATTTCTTGTAGCGGAGACTTATAGATGTCTAATTCTTTTTCCATAACTTCACTCACAAATATCATCTTTAACCACCTTCTCTTTTCCCAACTTGAATTTTTAATAGTAATAACATATCATATTCACATCTATTACAAAAACGAATGTTTTTCATGAAACGCATGACGAAACCGGATGGATGGAGGAATGAGATTTGAATATCCAAAAATATATGGCATTTGTCAAAGCAGTAGAATACG
Source organism: Cytobacillus solani (assembly GCF_001420595.1). Lineage (GTDB taxonomy): Bacteria > Bacillota > Bacilli > Bacillales > Cytobacillaceae > Cytobacillus > Cytobacillus solani. The sequence continues at coordinate 2,626,485 of NZ_LJIX01000006.1, forward strand.
GTAGCTTTACAAAAGCTGCACAAAGCTTGGACTATACACAATCTGGGATCAGCCGTATGATTAACGATTTAGAAACGGAATGGGAGGTTTCCCTTTTCGAAAGAGGACGTGCAGGAATCAGTTTAACCTCGGATGGTTTAAAGTTACTTCCCCAATTAAAGCGTATCTGTATTGAACATGAAATCTTAATGACACAGATCGAAGACTTACACGATATGCAGTCCGGGATGATTCGAATTGGGACATTTTCCAGCGTAGCAACCCATTGGCTCCCTAACATTATTAGAATTTTCAAGAAGGATTACCCAAAGATTGACTTTGAACTTCTGCTTGGTGATTATACAGAAATTGAAAGCTGGATTCAAAATGGACGTGTTGACTTCGGATTTGTGCGACTGCCGTCAAAAGCAGAGCTTGAAACTACATTTTTGGAGCAAGACCGTTTGCTGGTAGTGATTCCGCAAAATCATCCACTCGCTAATTGCAAAAAGTTTCCAATCAACGAACTATTGAACAGTCCGTTTATGCTATTGGAAAAGGGTGCAAAAGCAGAAATCTCTGAAATTTTCGAGAAGCACCAAATTTCACCACAAATTAATTTTACAACATGGGATGACTATGCAATTATGTCTATGGTGGAAAACGGGCTAGGAATTAGTATATTACCAGAATTGATTTTACAGCGTATCCCTCACAAAATTATCGCGAAAGAGCTTGAAGTTCCTGCTTTTAGAAATATTGGTATTGCCACAAGAGAACAAAAATCACTTTCCCTTGCGTCCAAAAGATTTTTAGAATATTTATCATATAGAAACAGGGAGTGAAAAAGTGTGATGGAGAAATCATTTAATCACATTGTTAAAACACTCCATCATTTTAATCATGATTTCTCTTCCCACTTTCTTAAACGAATATAAAAGAGTCTGTCTAAAATATCTCAAATAACTCTTAATAATGCTTCTTGTACAACCTGCCTCTATAGTTAAATAAGAAAAGCGATGCTTCGTAATCGAAGTATCGCTACCCGTTAGTTAAAATGTCCTCTTTTAGTAAGTTGTTTTCAAAAGAGATGTTATAGGCTCGTGTCCAATAATTATCTCGATTAGTTATGTGACTTCTTGAGATCAACAACTGCAGTTATGGTTGTTAGCAGAACTCCCTAACTATCTGCTTCTTTATTTCATTTAAAGGGAAATTTTTAGGGTAGGAGATTATCATTAGCATGACCCCGTGAAGGGTGGATGAAAAATACAATGACCGTTTTCTTGGCTCTTCGATTCCTAACTTTTCAAAAATCTTGCATTGAATTTCAAACTGATTTGCATTTTCTTCTATAAGCACTTTACTGTATTTATTTAATAGCTCATCTTCCTCCGGCTGTGTTTGCAAATTTAAATAAAACCGAAACTCTGCCGGATTTTCATAAACATGATCTAGTGCATGTTCAATAATATATTTTAGTTGGTCTTCAGGTCTTTCAAATCTTATTGCATTACTCATAACTTCACTTACTCCAGTAACTCTAGAACTGATCATATATGCAAGAAGTTCCTCTTTCCCTTTAAAATAATTGTAAAGCAAACCTTTAGAGACACCAGCGTGTGAGGCGACTTCACTTATTGAAGTTGTATGATAGCCTTTTTTTATAAATAACCCCATCGCAGTTTCAAGGATTTTCTCCTTGGATAAATGACGAATACGCTCGTTTTCTTCTACTGTTCGTGGCATAGCACTTCATCCCTTTAAAAATTTGATTATCGATTGAGACACTTGTTCCGGATGTGTTAATGTCACCATATGGTCGGCTCCTGCAATTTCAGTAAATTCTATGTTAGGAACCAGCTTGAACGATTCAGCAACCGCATAATTATCCGGAATATCCTCTGTTCCAATTATGAAAAGCGTATTCGCTTTAATACTTCCAAGCCTTTCTATAGAAGGTGGATCAGACCAAATGATCTCAAAGGATTGCCACTCAAATGTATTTATTATATGTTGGCGAATCATATCAATCATTAATTCACGATGTGTGCTGTTCATCACAATGCGGTTGGTTGGTACAGCAAGCGCTAATTGAACCATCTTTTCAACATTCGGTGCAGCTTCACTAACTTCTTTCATACTATTTTGAAATTCTTTTGAGTAATTAAATCCTGTTAGTCCAGGAGCAATTAATATAAGCTCAGATACTTTATCCGGGTAAGTTAGCGAAAATTCAGTAGCTATTTGGCCACCCATGGAATGCCCAATAATTACTGCATTCTCTATCTTCAGGTGTTCCAAGAGCATTCTTAAATCCTCAACATAATTAACAGGCTGTAAGAGAGAAGGAGACTTTCCGGCACCCCTGCCATCAAAGGTAATCACCAAAAAATGTTTTGACAAAACTGGAGCAATATAAGTCCAGTCACGGATATCTGAACCACCACTATGAATAAGAACCAGAGGTTTTCCACGTCCTTTAACCTCATAATATAAATCCACTCGAACACCTCATCTCGTCAATATTTTATAATTCAAATTAATTTTATTATTGACTGAACGTTTAGTCAATAATAAATTAGAAAAACGCCTATTTTATTCCAAAATTCTGCCCTGTTTGTTGAATAATAAAAAACAGCCTGATCGGTATTTGGATATTCAACTAATGCTGTCATATAGTTAAATACGAAAAACGATACTTCGTTATTGAAGTATCGCACCTTTTAATATAAGTATAAATTCTCAGAATCAAACTTTACCGTAACAAAATCTATTCCCTTAACGTGTATGGACATATAAAATAGACGCCTTCTAACTTAGGAAAAGCGCCACATATGAAAGATCGTTATCCTAATCGTAACGACTCCATCGCTAAGGGACTATTCAAATATTAAATACCAAAATATCGCAACTTCTTCAGTTAGCTAATTGATGCCTTTGTAGACAAGTTTGTCAAATCCACCAATAATGAACCCATACCGTTCATAAAACTTACATTCACTTACATTATTATTTTGTGTCTCTAACATAATACTGTTACAGGAAAGTGTAAAATAATAGAACAACGATAATAGAAACACGGATGAAAATTTGCTTATTTTTCCTTAACTAACTCCCCGATCGTTTATGAGCAACCCTTCACATACACCATATTTATTGAAGACCAAAGTCACATTATCCTCTTCATTCTATAATACATATGAGAGATTTTTTATGCGATCAATCTATATAATCCTGTCTAATAAATCCCCCACTTTTTCTGCCATTTCCTGTGGTGGATAGGGCATGTCATTTTTTAACCACCATTCCACTACACCTACGTAAGCATTTGCAACAAATTCGGCAACTATCTCTTCGTTTTGACCGAGATTTTTGCCTTTAGTCACATCCACGTCTTTTTTGAACTCTTCGATATTATGTTGAACAAACCTGCTGCGAAAATATCTTGCTCCTTCACTCGCCAACATCATCGAAAAAAATAAATAATTACTTTCAAGATATTCCATACAGATTACTGTCGATTCAACCCAATCCATTTCAGCTTCCAATTCACAAAGATTAGCCATGTTTTGGATATGACTTTGGCAAAAATATCTCCATCGGAAAAAACGTGTTTTTAAACACAGGGTGTTCCTTCCAAGATAGAGGTGGAATCACTATTGGAGACTGTTCAATGATCGGTATGAATGTCACGATTGCAACACTTAATCATGGTTTATCATTAGAAACAAGAAACACGACATCCCCCTCTCCAGACATAATTGGCAAAAATGTGTGGATTGGGTCAAACTCAACTATACTACCTGGCGTTTCGATTGGCGACAACTCTGTTGTTGCAGCAGGAGCTATGGTGACTAAGGATATTCCAGAAAACACTGTTGTTGCAGGAGTGCCGGCAAAAGTTGTAAAAAAAATAAGTAATAATTCAAAGTAATAGCACTAAAAGCAAAGAAATTGTTAGAACTATTCTTCCACCTCCTTTGCTTTTAGTATTCAATCTGTCTTTTCGTTCCGTAATAATTTGAATTTTATTACTTTCATAAGGCCTTATTCTATTAAATACCCCTTTTAATAAAAATAGAGTGCAATTTTTGGAATTGCACCGTTTAATGAATGACACAATATGATCTTTATCATAAAATCCATTATTTCCCTTTCACTACAACCCCCCGAAAGTTTAAGAGCAATACTTCACCTTCACAAATTTCCTAAACAAAACTGCTCCGATAGTTCAATAAGAAAAAGCTGCCTGATTTGGCAGCCAGATCTTAAAGTGAAAATTATATTTCAATATATTTTATGATTTTTGCTGGATTACCACCAACTACAACGTTATCTGGTACATCTTTAGTAACTACAGCACCGGAAGCGATAACGACATTGTTTCCAACCGTTACTCCAGGATTTATTACTGCGCTCCCACCAATCCACACATTGTTTCCAATAGCAATCGGTTTTGCATATTCTTTACCTGAATTACGTTCAATGGGATGAAGTGGATGTGCTGCAGTATATATCTGTACCCCAGGCGCAAGCATACAATTATCCCCAAAACGTACTTCACATACATCTAAGATGGTACAATCAAAGTTTGCAAAAAAGTTTTCACCTACATGTGTATTATAACCATAATCAAAGCGTATATTTGGCTCCATATATACGTTTTCCCCAGTTGAACCGAGTAATTCCTTTAATAATTCAGTTCGCTTTTCTCCTTCAGTTTCTAAAGTTTGATTATAAATCCTAACCTTTCGTCTTGCTTCCTTACGTTCCTTCAACAGGACTGCATCAGCTGGATTATACATTTCTCCATCCAACATTTTTTCTTTTTCGGTTTTCATTTTGTTACCTACTTTCATATGTAATGTACTTACAAATATTCTAGCTCAATCACTTTTCTTTTTCACTTACATGCTCCGATAGTCGATAATAATTAGCCGTTTCCGATCCACAAGGTATTCAACTCTATCGCCCGATTATGGTAGATATTACGGTATAGTTTCATCAACTATTCCATACGGAAATAAAAAGCTGGCATAAACCAGCAAACCTTAAAGGCGGATTTAATTTGCGATTTTCATGGGCAGCATTAAATGCCCATGAACACTGTTCCTTCAGTAAAAAAATAATTCAAGAATTATTCATAATTTACAAAAGGTAATTATAAATTCTAATGGAATTATTAACCATAAAAGGCGGTGTAGAAATGAGATATGTATTTAACTCTACTGGATATGAGGTGTATGATACATACATTGTGAGGGGAGAAAACTGCTACTTATACGATGAACAAGGTAACAAGATTATTGATTTCGAAGCAGGAGTATGGAGTACCGTTCTTGGACATAGTCATCCACATATTAATGGTGTAATCTATGAGCAGTTACAGAATATAATGCATCTTGGGTATCAGTATAAAAGCAGAATCGTCGAAGAAGCTGCAGAAAAAATACTTGGTATTACATCACTTCCTAATGGAAAATGTATTTTCCTTAGCTCAGGGAGTGAAGCTGTCGAACTAGTCGTTCAAATGGCCAAAAGGATCATGGCAAAGCCTCTATTACTTACCATGTCAGGGTCATATTTAAGTGCACTTGGGTCTGCTAGCAAAAAAGCAGACAATGAATGGTTTTCTTTTGACTTGAGCCTATGTAAGGGTTGCACTTTTGTAGAAACATGTAATCCTGACTGCGAAATATTAAAAAAAATCCCATTTGATGACATAGGAGGGTTCGTATTTGAGCCAGGTAATACATCAGGAATGGCCAAATTACCTCCAAAAGGACTTATAAAAAATATTGTTAAGAGGATAAAGGGACAAGAAGGAATAATTATTGCTAATGAAGTGACTACTGGCATTGGCCGTACTGGTCGCTGGTTTGGTTTCGAGCATTACGACATTGTTCCAGATATGGTGGCTATTGGTAAGGGTATAGGAAATGGTTACCCGGTTAGTGTAGCTGTACTTTCCAGTAATATTGCTAAAAGAGTATACGGCACAGGCTTCGTTTACGCACAATCACATCAAAATGATGCCTTGGGTAGTGCAGTTGCTCTTGAAGTGATTAAAGTTCTTCAGCAGGAACAATTAATAAATAAAAGTGCATTGTTGGGTGAACAATTCAAACGTAAATTGATTGAAATATCTAATGTCAGTCATTTGATTCAGGAAGTTAGAGGTGTTGGAATGATGCTTGTTGCAGAGTTTAATGATACTCTTGGCACAGAACATTTATCAGGAATTCATCGGAATCTGTTTCAATCAGGGTTTTTGGTTGGTTCGAGTTGGAGGGCTAATCTTCTTCGTTTTTATCCAGCATTGACCATTCGTGAAATTGATATTAATGATATGTTGACCTGTTTGACATCCTTACTAGTAAAAGAGGAAACTCGATTAAGCTCTAACGATGAACGATAGTTACATGCATTTTTTTACTTTTACACCATCCAATTTCGGAGGTGTTTTTTTATAACATAAACTTAATGACGTTGCGAAATACCATACTATTGGAGCGCCAATCCTTATACTAGGAAAGCACCATTTAACGAAAGAGCGTAGTCATATACTAGACTATATTAGATCTTAAATATTGCAGAAATGCCATCCAATACTGAACAAAACGAAGGCTCTTTTAGAATAACTTCCCATCATTCAAGAGCGATCTGTTAATTTTTTAAAACTATCCATGTTGCTGAACCCATACGCTATTAAGAAAGTGGATAGAAAAATAAAAAAGTCATAAATCGTGGACCATCCTTTTGGATTGTAATAATCAATCATTGCAAAAAAATTCATACCCCCGAAGGCTGCAATTGCAGCAAATATTAAACCTTTTAAAAGTGGATTAGTTCTTGGTTTAATTTGAATAACAAACATGATTGCAACCGGATCTAAAGCAAAATGATAAGGGAGAAATAATAGTGGAGCTATTGGTGAAAATTTCATCGGGTAAGACCACAGCCCATAAGCCAAGGCTATAAGATCAATAATTAGTGATATAATGATGGTTACAAAGCCTCCAATTAGAAGCCGACCCGTACTTTCCTTATCTCTAAACAGAAACCAAACTATCCATGGAATAATAAATAATCCAACCCCAAACCACCATTCCCATGTAAACATATAAGCGTTAACGACTGCTTCGGACATTAAATTATTCACTTTAATTAGCAGTTCGTATGCATTTTCCGTTTGTTTCATGCCTTCTTCAACTGTCATACTTCAACCCAACCCCACCATTTTGTATGTCTTAAGGGTTATCTTTTGCAATTTATCTTCCTTCTATACTTTAACTGTTTTCAATTTTGTTCCTAGTAAGTTCGGCAACAATAACAAGAATCAAATGATTGATATAAATATAAAAAAAATTATATAAAATACCAATCGACATGTAGGAGTTGATTAGATGGAGAATTATTTCATTATCCAAAACATCACTTCCACCCCAGAGTGGAAAATATATTTAATATTATCCTTAATCAAGGCTAACCCCGTTCTAAAATTAGGACGGGGTTAAAAATATAATTGTTTAATATTTAATGTAAGATACTTACTAGCTATAAAATATAACAATAAAAACGTTTAAAAATCTAGGTTTTACTTAACATTTTGTCCTTTTTATAAAAGATAGTAATTCTAATAATAGAATTGCGCCCTATTCTTGAATAAGACTTTAAACTATTCGCAAACTCCTAAAATTAAATATCCAATCCAAAACAAGAAGATTCATTTTTCATAGCCTCTTTCAATTTCTCTCTCAAATTTACTAACCATTCAGGTTCATTTTCCCACTTTTCCTCTACAGATCTTAATACACGAACATAACCATATAAATTAGCAAAACGTCTACAAGCTGGTAATAAAGACATCATATCAGCTGAAAGTTCATATTCGGTACGATATCCGTCCAAAAAGCATTGTTGTTTTTGCTGAAACATTTCAGCTGGAATACAATCTTGCAAGCTATATAGAGCTTGCTCAATATCTACTGCATACCAGTGATACATGGCATCGTCAAAATCAATAATGTTACAAGATTGAGACTTTTCATCATAGAATACATTATCATATTCAAAATCATAATGAATCAGTCCAAAATTGTTTTTGGTGATAGGAATAGAGTCAAAATAGTCTTGCAGTAATTTTGTTTCCATTAAAGCTGATGTTTCATTTGGAAAGTCAATTAGAACAGTTTGAATCCAATTTAACACGTCACTGTATGACCATCGCTTGTTTTTAATTGGATTATACTCACTAGATAACTGATGAAGTTTTCCTAATGCTTTTCCATAATTGAAGATGATGCTATCACTTAAATCGGTCTTGTTAAGCTGTACACCTGCCACACGTTTAAATACAGAAGCAAAGTAATCGCCCCATGGAGTTTGTGCTTCAACAAGTTCTTCCCCATTTTTTGACACAACTGTTTCTAAAACGCCATACTTTTTAGTACGCAGATAAGTAATAAACTCAAGTTCTGCTAGAATATTATCCTGCCACTTCTCAGATTTTGGAGAAAATCTTAACATTTGTGTCTTGCCTCGGGCTTGAAAAGGATAAATAGCATTTGAAGATATTCTATAATATTTAAATAAATCAATAGATTCTTTATCATATTCCCAATTTCCCAATAACATTTCTGCTAAATTCACATTGTCAAAAAGGTATTTTAATTTTAACATAAAACAGACAACTCCTTATTACCAAAATAGCATCAGTTCTTGTTCAATTTTTTTCTCAATATCGTCTATTTGTACTTAATCTGTGTAATTCAAATAACTGTTTTTGATAGCTTTCAAAATGAGTTTAAAAAAATCATCCAATCGAGTGTTTGTAAATTCATTTGTTTACATCCATTAAAATTTTGAAAATACCAACTGGAATTAAATTTTTGATATTTAAATCAAACAAAAAAACCACAGAATTATTTTACATAACCCTGTGGCTTAAAATGTTTAATTCATAACAAAAGCCTGTGCTTTGAATTGCCCAAGCTCTAATCATAGGTCAAATCAACCAACTTCTAACTAATTTAAACCGTATGAGTGAGAGGCAATAAATTTAATTTCCAAGGTTATCTTCATGAAATTTGTCATTGCGTATTCTCACTCCCTTCCATAATATTGTGAAAATTATATCAACTTATTCATTAAAAATCAATTACTTAATTGTAATTCCTTGAAATATTTTAATTTTCTTTCTATTATCTTCCAATCATTCAAGATTATGTCCATTTACATAAAGAAGTGCGTAATTCCTGCAGAATTGCTCCCGATTATTGAAGAATATATAAATTGATTACCCTTCAACGATTGCAAGGTATTTCAAAATTTCTCCATTGGATTCAACGATTAAAATATCTCCTCTATCCTTGGCAGAGTATATCTTTGCACCAATAGGAAGTTTATTCGACATTTCATCTTTGAAGACTGTATTAGCATCATTTCTTGATTTTATTTTACCGATTTGAACGTCTTTTGTTAAAGTTAGTTCTTCGACCCAGTCAATATCAGTCTTGTAGATTACTCCATCATACTGAAAAATATCAGCATCAGGATCTAATGTTAAAACTTCTTCGGCATCAATACTGTCAATTGTTACTTTTGTTGTTTCTCCATTATTAGAGCATCCTGTAATAGTAAATAAATTTAATGTAATCAAAACATAAAATAATCTTTGTATCATCACATTCTCCCCTTTATTATATAGACGGTAATTCCTATCAAAAGTTTCTTCTTCAACTGCCCGTTAGCTTTTATGTATTCCGTAACCATTTTATTTTTTACCATAAATATCCAATTATCATTAATGACGGTGTCCAAGAATCTTGCCCAATTCATTAAAAAGAGCGCATTTCTTGCTCAGAAATGCGGCCATTAATCGAATAACTCAGATTATCCTTGAACCTAAAAATCAATTATTTCTTGTTTAAAAAGCGCACCCGTTTAGTTCAATATAAATCTATGAAAAATGGATAACTAAATTCTGTTCTATATTGAATGATAGCTTCAATTGGTTCCTCATTATTCGTTTCGGTTTTCAAAGTATCTTCGTTTTTAATTAATCCTTCGTACCAAAAAATTTAAAAAAAGCTGCCAATGGCAGCTGAGAAAAATAAATTACTTTCATTGTTCAATCTCTTCTTTCTATTATAAACACTTTTTAATATCGTTAATGGCTTGTAAATGCATTCCTTCATGGAAGATCGTTCGAATTAACACCTGCTCGATTGTTCGTATACCCATTTCAGTAGGAGGATACTCTTCTTCTAAAACATGTCCATAGTTCTCCTTCAATTTTGCCGGTTGTTCTTTCAGCAATTTTTTAAGTTCTTTATAAGAAGGGGTTTCCGCTGAAAAATGAGCCGGCGTTGTTCCATAACTAAACCAATTGCGAAAAATATCTGGGACCTGTGTTTTCTTCTTTGTTAAAGCCTCAATCCATAGGTATTGATCCAGATAAATATGCCCCATATTCCATCTAATATTATTTTTGAAATTATTTGGGACTATTTCCGCTGCTTCTGCACTTATATCTTTCAGACAATGGAGAGTTTCTTCTCGGTAAGCTTCTAATTGCTTGAATAGAATAATATGTCGTTCTTTCATCTTTAATCTCCTTTCGAAAAAACATGATTATCAATATATTTATAATTCGTTTTCTAACGTTTTTTTCCTTGTTTAAAAATAAAATAACTATATATAGAGCAGAATAACCTATTTATATTTTTTTGTTGAGCTTTTCTTTCAAATAAAAACATTGATCTAAATAAACTAATATCATTAACATTGGCTAAACAAATGTGTACTAATTCATAATCTAATTACCCAAGATATTGTTAAATTTATAGCACATCTATTAAGTTTGTTCTTTGTCACTTTCATACGGATTTATTATTCCGTAATAAATTAAGTCTTCATATTTTCCATCTTTTACTACCTGATCTTTCAATAAACCCTCCTGTTTCATACCGATCTTTTCCATAATTCTACCTGACGCTGGATTGGATTTAAAATAACGTGCAAATACCTTATGTAATTTCTTTTCTATAAATGCAAAATTTATTAATGCTTTCGCAGCTTCTGTACCATAACCCTTACTCCAATATTCTTCACCAATCCAATAAGCGATTTCTCCATTTTTAAACTTTTGATTATTAGATAATGAAATTGCTCCTAATATATCTCCTCTTTCTTTATCGGTGATAGCAAACTCATATGAATGATCTTCATCGAAGTTTTTCTTATGGTTTTCCATCCATACCAATGCATCGTTTAAAGTATATGGATATGGCAAGTAAAGTGTACTTTTATAAATATTGAAATTATTACATAATTCTCTAACCTTATCTGCATCATTCTTTTCAAATAGCCTCAAATATAACCTGTCAGTATGAATTGAATAATACATTTTATCGAATTTCATCATTTATCACTCCTGTTTTTAGTCTTAATGTACCTTTTAATAAGCCTGGAAAGCTCATTAACCCTCCTTTTTAATAAATATAAAAAGCCCATCGTCTCCATAGAGACGATAGGCTTAACCTAACGCGGTACCACTCTAATTAATTTGTCTATTGTTAAAAACAAATAATCTTGTTACATGTTAACGAAGTCTATCCGTTCAAACCTACTTAATTTCAGTCTGACCACTCATAAGCGACTTAGGGAGTTTTGTTGACTACCTTCTCAGCAACCGATAGCTCTCTGAACAACTTTGACTCCATACTACTATTATTCACAGTGTTTTCTTTATTTTTAAAATATTATATCTCATTAAAAGTGCTTGTCAATAATATTTATATTGTGTAAATGACGATACTCCGATATTGAAGATTAAACAACCTAAAGATTACAGAGAAATGTGTTTAATATTTATACTATGATATTTCCCATAGTCTATTAACCTCAACTAATTCCTGTCCATTAAACTCCATTCTATAAATATCAGGTTTAGATGTACTATGTAAAAAAGTCAAATCATAGTTTAAATCATAGTACCCCATCATCAGGGTCATGACTGCTCCGTGAGTGCCAATTACTACTTTTTGCCCCTTATAAGTATTTAATATCTCTTTTAAAACTGTTATAGCTCTTTTTTGACAATCGGTATTTGATTCTCCACCATCTAAAGCAAAATTTGGGTCTAAATACGATTTTTCCAATAAAGGAATTAATTCTTTATCAGGTATTCTCTTTTCCTCATCAGAAAAAATTCTCTCTTTTAAGTCTTCAAACACTAAAACTTCTTGTCCTATTTGTGTAGCTAACTGCTCAATAGTTAAAATTGAACGAGTGTATGAACTTGAGATAACAGTGTTAATCCCTTCATCCTTTAAAGCATCTGCTATTCTTTGAGCGTCTAATTTTCCTTTTTCAGTTAAGCATCTTGTTCTATCATTTCCTTCTTTTGGTGAATCTCCATGTCTTACCATATATATGAAAGTTCTCATATTATCCCTCCGGAAATTTTTTAATATAATGCTTCCTCACATAACTAAGTTCTTATTTCCAACACGAATTTACTCTGGAGGATCCATATATAATCGCTATGTTCATAATTTAAGTTTACAACTCGTTTTTGATCTGTATTATCCCGCAACCAATTCTTAATTTGCTCGTTGTTAACTAATTTAGAAAAAGCTACCATAGCAACTATGATTTAATTCCTATTAAGCAACTTTCTTTGATTAACCTCATTTATTGCTTGAATGAGCATTTGTTTGTTGAAATCGGGGAAAAAAGTATCAGTAAACCAAATTTCAGACTTTGAAGCTTGCCATAATAAAAAGTTGCTAATTCTCTTTTCACCTCCGGTACGAATAATGATATCTGGGTCTGCAAGTCCGCTTGTATAAAGATAATTTTCTAAAATATTCTCACTAATATCTTCTGGTGTTATTTTAGCATTATTAAAATCTTTAACTATAGATTTAACTGCAAATAATATTTCATTTCTGCCTCCATAATTTAAAGCGAAATTTATGGTTAGTTTACTATTATTTGATGTTTTACTTACAGCTGCTTTTACTGCTTCTCTAGTATGTATTGGTAAGCCATCAATTTCACCCGATATGATAACTTTTATACCCTTTCTCATAAACTCAGGTAATTTTTCATTTAAATACCTTGCAGGTAAATCCATAAGATAATTTACTTCTTCTTTTGGCCGTGTCCAATTTTCGGTAGAAAACGCATATAACGTTAATATTCTTATTCCTATTTCTAAAGAGGCATCAATAATATTTTCCATTGCTTTGGAACCAGCAAAATGACCTTGACTTCTGGTTAGTCCTCTACTTTTTCCCCATCTACCATTTCCATCCATCATAATTGCAATATGTGTCGGAATGTTTCGCATATAAAGCCTCCTAAGAATTCATTGTTTATTTATTAATGGAGATTTTTATTTATTAATCTAATAAGTTCTACAAAAAACTTTATTTATTTCATAGCTCTCCCCCTTTTCAAAATAGATTAAATTAATTTATTAATACTTAGTTATTTTATGTATATAGAATTTCTATGTATATTGAAATATTAATATTATTACTTTAAATAAGCAACAGTTATTGAACAAATGTGTTCGATAATTTAATTACAATCTTGCACAAACTCCATACTATCATTACCATAAGGATTCAATAATCTTGAGGTTCTTCCTCCATTAAAACCCTTAATATAAAAGACGCGTTCTTGAACAAACGCGCCAATTAATAGCATTCCAAAATATTTCATCATTCCTAAAATCACTTATACCCTCTTAAACTAAAGCTACCCGTTAGTGGAAGAAGAGGCATCACCCATCTTAAATAACTTTAAGCCACATGGTTATCACTTCTCTAAGTTTTTCTTCTTTAGCTTTAACGTCATTTTTATCAGTAAATTTCATTATAGCTCTATCGGCTGCTTTCCATTCTAATATACTACTATGATCTACAATTAGAGGTTCATTGTTCATTCGGTCTTTTACCTTAGCACCACAATGAAATACAAGTCGAATATATCCTTTTCCATGAAGATTAAATGTAATTCGATCTTCACCTTCAAAACAGAAGCTAGGGGCATTCCATTTAATATGTTCAGTAATTTTATCATCAGTACTTAAAATGATATGTCGAACTTCTTCTATTTCTTCTTTAAGTGGATGTTCAAGGTTGTTCATAAATTCTGCTACCTGCTCGGGACCATTCAACTTCATTCTTTCACTTGATTTTTTATTTGTAGTCATTATTACTGTATCACCTCTTAAAATTTTTCTTTAATCACACTCCGATTTTCTATATATTACTAAATAAATTAATTTTATTAAACTAACCATCCTCAAGTTTTAGTACATGTTTTCATAAAAACCATACTATTGATACCATAAGTATTTAATTTTCCTTGAGATTCTTCCTCCATTAAATGGCCCTTTATATAAAGGCTCTGTTAAATTTTAATGTTGATTTTAGAAAGAAATATGGGGGAACCTCTAAACTGAGTTTTCCCCGTTATAAATTTAGTTTGTATTGTATTAGTTGGCTGTTCATCCCTAAATATTCTTCGCTACCTAATCTACTAATTTCTTTAAATCCTATCTTTTGAAGCATTTTTCGTGAACGAACATTGGCTTCGTGTGTTTCTGCGTTAAAAGTTGTAATTCCTAATTTCTTTGAGGCATACTCCATCATACATATGGCAGAATTATATCCAAGCCCTTTACCCCACAACCCACTTTCGCCAATTGCAATACCTAACTCAGCAGTATTATCTTTAATACAGGCTAAATCTGCATATCCAATTAATTTCTCGTTAAGCTCTATTCCCATTCTGATAAAATCTTCAGCTACATTATTAACACATTTGAGCCACCAACTATATAGTTCTTCAGGACTTCTATTTAAGTCCCATCCATTAGCTGAGCAAAAAGAGTCATCCTTGCTCCATTTTAAGACAGTTTTATAATCATTTATAGTTAAAGGTCTTATCTTTAAGCTCTGTGAAATGTTCTTATTAGCATTCATCCTACTTCCCCAACCTTTATATATTGAATTTAGACAAACGTAAGGTATCATAAGTATCTGTCATTTCAAATACAAATGATGATAACAAGAATTCTTTGATATTGTGTTTAGTGCTTTCATTACTACGACTATCAATGAACAAAAACCAAGACAGGTAATTATCGAGATATTTTGTAGCCACACCTTTAAAGCGGTCTAACCACTGTTTCATCCGAGAATGAAGTCCATTTACATTCTGAATGTGGTATAAGCCTTTAATAACGTGCTTTCCATCATTTGATCTAATTCGATAATGTTCTATTCCTTTTTCCCTTGCGTAGGTTTTATAAGCTCTCCAAGCGTCTGTTACAAGTACATTTTCAGTCGATAGTTTAGAGCCAATCATATTATCGACCTTAGTTTTCACAACACGACCCATACAAGCGACTTTGGAGACGGTTGCCTTGGTTCGGTCTCTGGCAACAAGTACGCAGACCTGTTCGTGGCTAATTCCTCTATGTTTAGATTTTCCTCCACGCTTACGAGGTTTGCGGTCAGAAATGCATCGCTTACCTTTTTCAGAGTATAAGAAATAGGTTTCGTCAACTTCAACGATACCTTCAAATTGCTCAAAATCCAATTGTTTCAAGGCACTTAATAGTTTGTGTCTCCAATAAAAAAGTGTAACCCAAGTAACCCCTACGATTTCGGCAGATTTTCGTAGCGAATAACCTTTGAACATACAATCCACAAATGTAATCCATTCATTGCCTTTTCTTGTTCGGTAAAGAACAGTATTGGTTGTGTCTGTGAATGTCTTACTGCAACACTTACAACGGTAGCGTTGGCGACCATTATATTTTCCAAACCTAACAACGTGTTCAGAAGCACAATGAGGGCATTCAAATCCTTCGTTGAAACGAGTTTCCCTCATTTCATTGATAAGACGACCACCAACAGATGAAGAAGGTTCAACATAGCGTTTAACCCATTGAAAAATACGTTCTTTTTCTGTGTGCGACAAACCATCGATATGTTTTAGTAGATTATTGAACGCTTTACTCAACCTTCTCACCTCACCGAATGTATGTTCTTTCGATAATTATACTAAGAATTCGAGGAGTAATCAAATATCAACAATTACCTTTAACAGAGCCTATATAAAAAAAGAGCGTAATTCTTACTACAGAATTACGCCCTATTGCTGAAGTTTTAAAATTTAGTGAGATGATCGAAAGCAATTACAATTATGCGGAAAAAGCCAGGTTTGATTCTACAGCAGTTCAAATAGAATGTCCTTTCAATCTATAGGTGAATTTCTTTTCGAACAATTGACAACCATTCGCCTGAAAGATGCGCTGCATAGGAATATTTTTATGTCCAGTTGCCCCTATATAATAAGTAGCTCCAATTTTTTAAGAAAGTGCAAGGAAAGTGTGTGAAGTGTTGAACCCCAACCTTTTCTAGTATCCCTCTGTGTTCTTTAAAAGAAGACAGATCTCGTTTATAAAAATATTGTGTTTCCTGCTGCCAAAAATCGAAATCTTCAAGTAGATCAAGATAATCAGTGTTCACAGCCTCTTTTTCGTTTAAGACGATTGATACAGATTGAGTCCCCTTCTCTGTTACATATTCCATCATCTCTTGCAGAAGTTTTTCAAAGTGTATTATTGAGGATATCCTTCCGATGTCCTCAATAACATAGTAATTTGGTGTCCCATCAAGAATTTTTAACCCTAATGTTTTGAGCACTTCCAGTTTCCTTTCTATCGAAAATTCTTTGGTTAATGAACTAAAGTGAAAAACAAGCAGAACCATAGCTCATTAAATTGCTCGGTTCATTATGAGCACTCCCGATTGTTGAAGATCAAAAGTTAATAATTTCATTCGTAAAAAGTTTTTAACAACAAGTCTACAATCTTCAATATATAATTTTGCCTGATGAAGATTTGTGTGATTTAAGTTATAAAAACAAATCCACCTCATAGTATCACAGAAGTAGTGGATTCGTTTTTAAGTCTATTTATTTTTTTTATTTAAATAATCCTTATAGACTAAAACAGCAACAACAAGAAAGCTAAAACTAGCAATCCGAAAAATCATCTCTAAACTAATCCATTCAGCTAAAATACCGAATATGAATGCGCTAACTCCAACACCGACGTCGAAGCTAGAAAAAAAGGTTGCGTTAGCTGCGCCACTTTTTTCTTCACTTACATTTTGAACCGCCAGTGTTTGTAGACATGGCATAACCGTTCCATAACCTGCTCCAAATAAAATCGCCGCGATAATAAGATGAAAATCGTTAGTTGCAAAAGACAACACAACTAAAGATAAAAATCCTAAAATGGCAGACACTATGATAATAGACCAAGGTCCTTTTCTATCATACCATTTTCCTGTATACGGACGTAGCAAAGTTGAGACTGTCGCATTGACAAGAAAAAACAGAAAAACATTATCCAAGTTCTGTTGTTCTCCAAAAACAACTAAGAACGTAATAATCGCTCCAAAACCAAGTGTTGTAATGACCGTCAGTAATGCTGGGAACCATACGCTTTTTTCAAAAATCATTTCAAAAAAACGAAATGGTTCTTTCTCTTTCTTTATCGGGGCGTGCGAATTTACGAATAAAAGTGCAATGAACGCTAATAGGCTTAGTATAACTGATGACCAAATTACAATGTCAAAAGAATAAAAGCCATATATAAAGATACCTAAACTCTGTGCAATAATCGCCCCGACTGTTGTTGAAATAGAGAAATACCCTAATCCTTCTCCTAAGCGTGACTTAGGAATCGAGTCGACTGCTATTGTACTATTGACAGTTGTTGATACGCCCCATGCAGTACCATGAAAAAATCGTAACAATAGCAACATCCAAATAATGTTAAGAAAAGGATAAACAAGGGTAATTATCATTAATAATGCACTAGCACCGATGGCTAAAGCTTTCCGTTTGTTATCAATTAGAAAGTATCCCACAAAAGGTCTGATTAATACAGCTCCTATCGTGAATAACGTTGTCACTAAACCTATTTGAATGGGTGACGCATCAAGGCTAATCATATAAGCCGGTAAAATAGGAAGCAACATTTCAAATCCAATAAAAATTAAAAAGTTGCTAATAAATATGAAAAGAAATGATTTGTTTAATATTCTTTGATTTTCCATATAGAGATTCCTCGCTTCTAAATTTTTTAAAATTCAATTCAGAAGCGCCTGGAACACTGAAACGTTTCTATATTGCCTAAGTTTTTTAAGCACTGGCCTCACCCTTTCTAACGACATCTTTCTAGCTAACTTTTCATACCTCTCATCCAATAAGAGGCCTTGTATACATACTCAACTCAATCTTTTCTCCTTTAGAACAAAAAAAGACACCGGCGAAAACCGGCATCTAGTAATTGTTTAGTTTTATTCAGAATGCACTAACAATTATATTGTCTTCTATAAACCTAAAATAAAAAGACAAAAAGTTTCCGGAAACTGTTTTCCATATGAAGTTTACTTAAAAAAGGACAGACTAATCCCGTGGTACGTAAATCTCCTAATTGTAAAAATGACTTTACTTCTAGTGCTATACTTCTGAAAACAGTTTCCATTACTTTTTGCCTCCTTTCTCACTGATTAATTTTATCTATTTTAGTGTATTTTGATAAAAAAAGCAACCACCTTAGAGTTCATTATTGGCATGGTTATCCTATTAGGTAAAGCTGAACTGATATTTTATCGGTCATATTCATAAATGGTAGAATTACTTGAAATTATTCCATTATATGGCCATTAAATGAAAATAAGCGCTAATCCTTAACTCTAGGAAAGCTCCAGTTTCTGGAAGGTAGCTATTTATGAATGATTGGTTCTTTTCTTACTGTAAATTCCATAAGCAACACATCCAAATAATAAGCCTATTCCAGCTCCTAAACTAACTGTAAAAAGTAGAGAGGTTGAGAAAAACATGTTAAAAATTACACCGATAGCACTACCAAAAAGCATTCCCAGTGGTATTAAACTATCTAATAAATCTTGAGCGCCCTTTGATTTATTCTTACCTAGGTTCCCTTGGTCATATTTATGTTTGAGCCTTTTAACTACAAACACTGCAATCCCTCCCACTATTACGACAGGTAGTACAATACGAATAATTCCCATGAATAACCCCATGTTTTAATCTCCAATCACTTTTTAATCTGATTTAATTTTAACATAAATTTTTCCACAATCTCGCCAATTAATAAAAAGGACATATTCAACATAAATAGTACTATTCTCTACTTGAATTAACCTGACCGATAGTTGAATTGCTTCAACAAAAAACAGCAATACCCCTTCGCCCCCGTTAGTTTTAAAATTCATTTATATCAGAAATTACACTTTTTAATATTTCAATAGATGTTATGGGTTCTTTATCAAGCTCTAAACTGTGATTTCCACCATCAACCACTTTTAATATAAGATTTTGATTAGTTTTCAATTTTTCAAAGCGTTCCACAATAAAACAAAAATGATCTTTTTCTCCAAAAATACAAAGTCCTTTATGATCACTGTTAACCATTGCATTAAATACGACATCATTTTGTAGTAATGGAGTCAACCATACTACTTTAGCATCTTTCAACATTGTATGATCGAGCAGATAACTCAAAGCTTTAGTTCCGATTGATTTAGCCACTACATAATAATTACTGTATTTCTTGTCCTTAATTGCGTTGTCGATTGCTAGTTGTACATCTCTTGCAAAATCCCTTTCATTTAGAACAGACATTTCTTGCCTACTAAATATATAGTTAATGTGTAATACATCAAAACCTTTATTGTAAAATAACCCAGATGTAAAGTGTAACAATGGAGCTTGTGTTGTGTAACCCGCTCCTGGTAACACAATAACTAAGTTAGTTGTTTCTTCTTTTTGCTCAATCAATCTAAAAGGGATATTTTTAGAACCTATAATTTCATTATTGTTCATCATTTTCTCACTCCCCACAACATTATAATTCTTCCCTATTCTTCACTATAAACCAATATTCCTTCTTCGTGACAACTGCCCGCTAGCTTAAATACATTATTTCATAATATTTCATTTAAGCGCAGGTTTGTTTGAAGAAAGACTTTGTCATGATGAAACCACAAAATGATCTTTATGTAATATTGGCACTGTTTGATAAACATTTAATTGACTACTATGCTTTACATCAGCTTCAAATCCTCGTTCACGCAGTTCTCTTCCACTTCCACCTTCCCAAATCAATGCATCTATTTTTTGTTTTGTATTATGGAATGCACCAATACAAACTTCTGCTTCGGGTGATTTTTCCCCTTCTAAGTAAGATAGAATAGCACCAGCACCTAAATAATCTTCAATTGATGGTCGAAGAGTATCTTCAAATTCTCTTACGTTACTCCATTGTTCACCACAAGGGACGACAGTAATATTTGCTTGAGTTTGTAATCTTAATTGATTTGCAACTAATGCCACTGATGAGGCATTCAGTAAAGAACCAATCAATAGTGCGGGAACCTTAGATGCAACCCAGGTGCAAAATGCACCATTAAGTGAAGACAAAACATACTTCCTTTTTGTATGTTCTTTATTAAAGGAAACTGGTGATAATGTGGGTTTTCCTATTTTAGCTGCCTCTGCTCTTCCTAAAATATATTCAGCCCCCAATTTGTCAGCGTATTCTTTCCCGTCTAAATTAGGAGGATAAGGATATATTATTGCTCCATTGTTTAAAGCAGATATAACTGTTGTTGAAAAACTTAGAACATCAACGATTATAATAATATCGCCACGTTCAGCTGCTTCTCTTGCACCTCGTTTACCCCATTCCACACGACAAACATATGGGGATTGATCAAACATCAAACCATCACCTCTATCGGAAATATAATTCCTCATTAAACTCTTTCTGTTACTTTAAAAAGAAAAAAGCGCTCATGTCGCTTTAAAATAAAGTTTGTACAAACACACCTTATAAACCGGCATTTTATGATAAATAAAAAGAATCCATTTTGAAAAAATATTCAAATCAAAGGCTGCTACAAAAAGACTAAATATTTCGTGCCTCATACTCAAATGGTTCTTCACATGTGAAAACTTCATGGAAAAACCCAAAATACGGGATATCATCTTCAAGGCATTTTATGCAATATGCCAGCCTCTCATCACACTTCGTCTCTTCACCGTTGTTCCGCATTACCTCGAATGCATCTACAATATTCTCTATGAGGATTATTTGGATGAATAAAGACAATTTATCCAACATCGAATCTTCGATTTTGGTCTCGGATGTGTATCCCACGAGTACTGTTCTGAAATAATCATTCATAAAGTTTTTTCGTTTACCGGCGTCTGGCTCAAATTGTATCCAGCCCATTCCGAGTGTCCAGAGATTTGCCAAGTCATACATATACCAACAAAAACATGAATTATCGAAATCAAATACAGTGATTTGTCCGGTATCAAAGTCAATCATATAATTACCATCACTATAATCAAAATGTACCATCCCGAAAGTCTCAGAGTTCTTGTCCAATCGTTCTAAAGTTTTAAGGAGCTCTACCATCTTCTCCTTAAGCAGTGATAACGTACCAGGTATCAGTTTATCGATATACTCTACATTGTATTTATCAAAGAAACTATACCGGCGATGGACGGGAGCATAGCCTTTCGACAATTGGTGCAGCTTACCCAGAACTTTACCGCAGTTATAATAGTATTCCGTAATAGGAACTCCTTCGCGATATTGATAATGATTTTCAACCAGCCTTTTTCCCCTAGCCTTTTCGAACAGGCAGACAAAAAAGGTGTGATTATTATGAGTGATCTCTTCCACTAGATTTCCCTTCCTGGAGCTGATCACATTCGAGACATTACCGCCATGCTCGAATAAATATTGGATATATTCAACTTCGCCCAACAGATCCTCTCGGCTCCTGTCATTTAAATAGGTGATTCTGAGTATTTTTGCACTAGCGCCCTCTTTCTCACAGTTATAAACGACATTCCGCCCTCCTGCATGAGCATTAATTAGACTTGTTTCATAACCTTCCAACTCATACAACTCTGATACTAGTGGAAGTAAATAAGCTTCGCATATTTCAGCAACCTCATTATGAGTCATGAATCTTCTCCCTTAGCTACTAAAGTAGTTAAAAACTCTGGTAGTAATGATTTGAAGGATCTGCATCCTTCGTGCATAAGTTCCAATTAAATTAACTCCTGACTACAAAATTTTATAAGCTGATTAAAAGTATTCTATAAATTCCACATATCCCTTTTTTCTATTGAAATAATTGTTCGATAAATAATTGCTTATTGTACTAACTGTACTTTACTTTAAGTACATTTCTCCACAATCTCTTCTAAACATTAACATAGATACCCATTTTTCTTAAAAGGCGTTGTTTAACAATCTGGCCCTTTTCATGAAGAAAGACGCTTTCCTTATTTCAGAAAAACGCCCCTTTTCTTGAATAGAAAAACAATAGTTCCAGAGAACATCATTTAAAGTATTCATTTCTAAATTCGTACTTTATTAAGGAGATTACTCTCTAATAAATAATTGATTTCGTTCAATAATCTCCTTACACTTCTTAAATCCGTCTTTTTTCTTACTATATACAGGAAAACATAGATCCCAATTTCCTAATATAACTGTTTCAAGAGAAGGAAAGAAAAAATTCGAAAAATATAGTTCTTTAACTGAAAGGTACGGTCCTGCTGTATCCTGAGAATATGTAAAAGGGATAATACCACTGCGGCTTATTAAACCAACAGTGGGTTTAATGCCAACGACTGAGTTTTGAATTGCAGGACTGAGAATGGAGGCATCCGTTTCAGTTCCTACCGATAAAACTGAAAAATTCGAAGCAACTGCCACTGCGAACCCTGAACTTGAACCACCAACAAAAAGTGTTGGATCCCCATATGGGTTTAATGTTTGTCCGCCTCTTGAACTGTATCCTGCCCACATTTCACTAGACATTCCATTTGCTAATTCTGTCATGTTTGCCTTACCTAATATAACAGCTCCTGCCTCACGAAGTTTTTTCACAATAAATGCATCCTGTCTAGCTAAATGGTTTTCTAATGCAATGGTTCCCGCCTCGTATGCATGGAATCCTTTGTTTCTATATTGTCTTTCAGGACAACCGGAATGCCGTGTAATGGCCCCCTAACGCCTTTTAATTTCCTTTCATTATCTAGTCCTTCTGCAATAAATATCGCTTCAGGATTTATTTCAAGCATGGAATTAATTTTTGGTCCATTCTGGTCATACTTTGCAATTCTATACAAATAATACATAACTAATTCTTTTGAAGTTATTTCTCCGTTATCCATAGCTACTTGAATCTCATGAATTGACAGTTCTTCTCTAAAAAAACTTTTAAAACATATCACCATTACAGTAAACCAGTCCTAATGTTTTTTATGATCCTATTTATAATTTCTATAGTTGCATTAAGAAATGGATCTAAGTCAATATCTTGGACATAAAAAAGTTAAGTCCCATTCCTTATGCTGCTCGGCATAATGTTTCTACTTCATCTGGTATTAAATAGTTTATTGCGCCATGAATTCGCTTTCGGTTGTACCAGCTTTCAATGTAAGTAAATAAGGCTACTTTTGCAGTTTCAAAGTCCAGATATCGGTTCCTATAAACCTCTTCTTTTTTCAATGTTGCATGAAATGATTCCATACATGCATTGTCATACGGACAACCTTTTCGACTAAACGATTGAATGAATCCATGTTGCTTTAACTGCTTTTGGAATGCTTCACTCGTATATTGTGTGCCTAAATCCGTATGCAAAATAACCCCTTCATTAGGGTCTTGATTTTGAATGGCATTGTCTAGTGCTTGTGTAACCAATTCAACCGTCATTTGTCGGGCAAAGTTATATCCTACGATTTTCTTAGAATGAAGGTCTAGCACTGAAGCTAAGTAACACCAGCCATCTTTATGTGTGTGAATATATGTAATATCAGCTACCCATTTCTCATTAATAGAGGTTGTTTGAAAATCCTGCTCTAATCTGTTTTCACGTTCTTCTATAAGACTTTAAAATGATGCAGGACGATATTTTTTAACAATAATAGAACGAACTCCAGCCTGTTTCATTAAGCGTTGTACACGTTTGATGCTCACCTGAAATCCTTCTTTACGCAATAAGTAATGAATTTTAGGAGCTCCATAACGACCCTTACTTGCTTTATGGATTTCTCGGATACGTTTGGTTATTTCCTCATTTTCTATTTGATAGGCCGAAGGCATTTTATGGGCAGCTTGATAATAAGTACTTTTAGGCAACTTTAATACACGACACATGGTTTGAACAGGATAGTGTGCCTTTTCTTCATTGATATGTTCGATAATTTCTTGATCCATTACT
Source organism: Cytobacillus solani (assembly GCF_001420595.1). Lineage (GTDB taxonomy): Bacteria > Bacillota > Bacilli > Bacillales > Cytobacillaceae > Cytobacillus > Cytobacillus solani. Next base: position 2,650,850 of record NZ_LJIX01000006.1, read on the forward strand.
TTTTCGCGAATATGGTCATAGCCTTTTTTAATATTTCTACCTCTTGTTTTAAACGTAAATTTTCTTTTTGAATAGCTGCGATTTCAGCGGGTGTTAATGACTCATTTCCCCCAATAGGAGAATGCACTTTAATCCATTTATAAATAGTTACTTCTGAGACACCATATTCGCTAGCAAGCTGGTTGACGGGAGTACCAGCACGATAAAGTTCAACAATCGTTTCTTTGAATTCTTGATTGTAACGTTTTTGTTTCATAACGGACACGTCCTCTCTTAATTTCTAGGATAAGGACTTAACTAAAATGTGTCCATACTTCTATACTAGCTCCAAAATCCTGTTTACTATTTGATATATAGGTATATAAGGCATTACTTACCTAAGTTATTACACAATCTGAACTTTAACATAAAGAAAGAGTGTAATTCTTGCAGCAGAATTGCAGCTGTCTATTGAATAATCTTAGTATTTGACATTAAATACTAAAGTGGATATTATAGATATATTAAGTCCGTAATAAGAATTGTCATTTTAAGTTAACATTAGTAACGACTAGAATCATAAAAGAATAGTAGATCTGGTTAACAAAATGAATAAAAACATCTATATTAATCATAATGTCTTATATCTAAATTACAGATATTAAAACTCTATAATATGCATTATAGATAAGAGAGGATAATAATTGATGGATAAATATGATTGTATTGTAATTGGTGCAGGGCCAGCCGGATTAAGTGCAACCTTAACTTTAGGGAGAGCGCGTAGAAAGGTTGCCCTATTTGATAATGGAACAAATCGAAATCGTGTAACTCATGAGTCACATGGGTTTTTAACAAGGGATGGAATTAAACCGCAAGAATTTAAAGATATAGCAACTAAAGATTTAGAATCTTATCCTTCTGTATCAATTTGGAATGAGACAGTTACGGAGGTAATTAAAGATGTCAAAAATGATGTATTTTTAGTCAATACATCGAACAATAGATCATTTATAGCAGAAAAAATTATGTTAGCCACAGGTATTCAAGAAGAATTCCCCTTATCACAGATTAAACAATATTACGGTAAAAGTCTATTCAGCTGTCCTTATTGTGATGGTTGGGAGCTGAGAGACCAGCCGTTAGCTATCATTGCAGAAGATGATGAACACATTATTCATATGACTAAATTGGTTTTTAATTGGTCAAAAGATTTAATTGTTTTTACAAATGGTCATCAACTATCCAATAAAGTGCGAAATGACTTTGCGAGTAAAAAGATTAAAGTTTTTGGTGAAGTTATTAAAAAATTACATGGAGATAATGGTCATTTAGAAAGCATTGAATTAGAATCAGGTGAAAACATCCTACGAAGTGGTGGCTTTGTTGTTCCAAGTTTTTACCGACCGAATCAATTTGCTGAACAATTAAATTGCCTAGTGGATGAAAAAGGTGGAATTATCACAGACGGCGCTGGACGAACAACAGTGAATGGGATATATATTGCAGGTGAAACTGAAAAAGCTGGCCCCTCTTCTTTAATGATTACAGCAGCCGACGGCAATAAGGCTGCTTTCAGTATAAACATGGATATTACATTAGAAAGATTTTAATATAAAAGCTGATAAGTTACAAATACAACTCGTCAGCCTATTTTATTATGAGAGTTAACAACTTAAAAGACTCACACTCCATTAAATGGCGTTAAAATTAAAAAAGCACTGATCCTTATTACAAGAAAGTACCCGTGGTGGAACAAGGTTTCAATTAATATCCCCTAAATAAACTGGAGATTTTTCATCAAAAAAATGTTTCACTATATATTTTCTAAACTCTTTTAGATATAATCTGTATTGAAGCAAATCATTAATATGTATCCATTCAATCCCAACTTGGTAGCTATCAGGTTTAGTAGGTTTTATGTAGTTATTCATTTCATTTTTGAGTCTACAAACAAAATAATATTCAACTTGGTGAACATTAAAATCAAATGAAGAATGCTCGTGGTTTTTACCAATATACTCACGAATATGGAGAAGTTCTCCGATTTCTATTTGCTGTCCAACCTCTTCAATACACTCTCTTATTAAAGCGTTATGAAGTGTTTCTCCGTGTTCTTGTCCTCCACCAGGGAAAAGATAAAAGTACCCCTCATTATCTTGATTTTTTGTTAGTAAAATCTTGGCATCCTTAATGATAATAGCTTTTGCTGAGTTTCTAATATGCACTTAAATCTCCCCTTTTTTATCTCTCCATATTTTACAACAGAAACAATTCTTTCGGGTTTATCTTATAATGTCTTATTCAACTATTTGGCCCAAAAATGAAAAAGGAGCGCTAATCATTGTTCTGATCTGACCCCTGTCAAGTAGACACAAAAAATAAGCGCAGTTAAAAAGCCTAACTTCTATATTCGATAGGAGTCAGGTTGTTTAGCTTGTTTTGAAACCTTTCGTGGTTATAAAAGAGAATGTAGTCTTTAATAGCCCTTCTAACCTCTTGTGAAGTTTTAAAAGAATGCAGGTTAAAACATTCTGTTTTTAAATGACTAAAGAAATTTTCCATACTAGCGTTATCCCAACAGTTGCCCTTTCTAGACATACTAGCTTTCATTTTATTTCTTGTAAGTAGCTGATTATAGTTATGGGACGTGTATTGGTATCCTTGATCACTATGGAGAAGGATTCCCTTTACATTCCTTCCTTTTATGGCTTTTTTTAGAGTATCCAAGACTATTTTATAATCATTGCGTCTACTAATTTGGTACGCAACAACTTCGTTATTATATAGGTCTTTGATGGCAGACAAGTATAGTTTCTGTCCATTGAAAATGAGGTACGTAATATCAGTTACCCACTTTTCATTAGGGCGAGAAGCGTAAAAAGCTCTATTTAAATAATTATTCGAAATAAGATAGGGTTCTTTCTTTCCGTAATAAATTCGTTTCTTCCTGATAATGGCTTTAATACCTAGTTCACTTAGTATCCGTTGAACTTTTTTGTGATTAATGTGAATATCATAGGTCCTCTTTAACCAAATTTGTATTCTTCTATAGCCATAGATGCCCTTATATTTCTGATGGCATTCTATTATTTTCTGCTTTAGCATCTCATCCTCTATCTGCCTTTCCGAAGGAAATGCTTTACGCTTTACCCAATTGTAGTATCCACTTCTTGATACTTTAGCCAGATGGCAAAGCAGTTGTATAGAATGATTTGATAAATCATCAATGATTTGAAATAGAATACTAGGTTCTAAATCAAGTCCCCCTTTCACATCTTTAAAAGCTTTTTTAATAGTTCGTTCTCAGCTTCTAATCGCTTTATTTTCTTTTGAGGATTTTCAATAGTAGATGAAGAGACTTTACCAGACCCACTTTTTCTTCTGCGTTTCTCTCTAAGGCCACAATTCCATCTACATTAAACTGTTTAACCCACCGTTGTATGTTTTTTCGATGAATGTTTAATTCTCTGGAAACAGCTGAATAATTCTTCTTTTGATGATATAAATCCAACGCTTTTTTCTTAAACGATATATCATAAGTCTCTGCTTTTTTCTCCATAAAAAATACCCCCTCCTAGTAGACAGATTAATGCGCCTTTTTAAATGTGTCTACTATAAGGGGAGCATACCAGTTCCAGGATAGCGCCATTTTTTAGAATAAGCTGCATATTATTACACAAGGCCTTCATGGATTCAGACCCTGTTCAAATCATAACTAATAAACAAAATTCCTTGTACAAGGGTTGCGCCCTACGGTAGTTCCTTTTACTGTATGTAGACTACACTTTTATTCCTAAAAAGCATTTGTTAATAAGAAATTGGCGATGGGGTACTAATTTAATTCGTTTAACTGTTCCCATTCACTTAAATACATACGCTTTGACATATTTTTAGGGTTTTCAAGTTTACATATAAATTCTAAACTGTTCCCATCTGGGTCATTAAAGTGGATTTTGGCATGAGCCATGCCATTATGTGCCATTACAAATGGTTCAACTGGTTTAAAGCCAAATGCCTCTCTGGGTTCATATCCTTTTTCATTCAACCAAGCAACAGAATTTTTTAACCCATTTAAAGAAACTTGAAAAGCTATGTGCTTTATAGAAGGGTGATATTCAAGTTCAACTTTGTTTGTTTCCCATAGCCCCAACCAACTTTTATTCTTTTCAATCCATAAGAACGCCAAGCTGTCATCATGACTATGGGATAATTCCAAACCAAGTCCTTTGTAATATTCAATTGAACGTTTTAAATCACTTACTGGTAAATGTGCTTCATATAATCCTAGTATCATTTTAAGACCTCCTTGAAATTAAGGTTATCATTTAGACAAATAAATAACTTCATAGAAAAGTCCCAAACTTCCTACGACTTTAGTTGTAACCATGACCTTCGGAATTTATATTAGCCTTTACATATAAATGGTCTGAAATTAAGGATGATATCCCAGGTTATAGATAGGCTAATCCTGATTTTGTTCATAAAATAGAAGAAGGAAGACCTATTATCTTTTTTTACATTTTATCATTATAAAATTCATTGGAGGTTTATTTTTCATGTCCTTACTTTGCTCGTCAATTTCTGAGATCTCTATCAGTCCAAATTCTTGTTTGATGGAGTCAGAATCATAAAAAACATTTTTACAACTTCCATTATCTCAAAATAGTCTTTTATCCAATAGTTTGCCCTTACCAAACATTGGGGCTTTTTTTGAAACAGTCGTAAAAATCATATATCCATTTGGCTTTAAGTGATTATAGCAATCTTTAATAAACTTCTCTCTCATGCTTATTCAATAAGTGAATCATGGGAGAATATACCATTGTAAAGTTTATCATCAAAAGGCATGTCAGTTACTGAACCATGAAAAATTCTACTATCAAGCCCATTTTCCCTTGCCAAATCAATTGCTGTTTTTGAAATCTCAATACCTGTAACTTTTATACCGTTTTCAATGAAAACCTTCGCATTTCTACCATATCCAATACCTGGTAGAAGCATATCCTTAACATTCCTTTCAGGGAAAAAGTCCTTTATTAGGATTGCGGAGTCTGTAGGCATTAACGGTATGTATTCTCATATATATTGCCATTGACTTGTGATTATCATTTCAATTTCAGCTTATTAATCCGGCAATCGTTTTTTTACTCAAGTACTCGGCTAACCATTGTGATTCTAGTAAAACTGCATTTTCATCAAACAATCGTTTAATACCGCTATGGTCAACCTTCATTTTAAATTGACCAACAACCATTTTAGAAATGATGTTCCGTGTTTGCCTTCCTACAGCTTCCCTATATGCAAGAAATGAATCAAAATTGATTGTTGCACTTAACTTAGCAATGTCTTCAAAGGTCATATCATTATCTGAATGAGAGAATTCATTATTCATTTTTTCTTGCCAGCTGTCAGTGAAAAGAATTTGCTGATCATTTGCGACCAATTTATTCATAGTCATTTCATTGATTCGGCCAATATGCCATATGTGCCATACGATTGAGTTTAAAAGTTAAAATAATATATTTAAATTTCAGCAGTTTTATTGATTTATATAATATAGAACATGCTTATTTAATGGACTATTCTTTTCAACTTTGGGATGATCAAAATTATTTATAAAACTCAAACCGATTTTTTTCATTACATTTATCGAAGGCTTATTAATTTCTGCTGTAAAACTGTATACATCACGAAACCCCAATTCATTAAATCCGTAGTGCAAACATGCTCCGGCACCCTCTGTTGCATATCCTTTTCCCCATGCTTCTTTTTTTAGTCGCCAGCCAATTTCTATACATGGTGTAAAATCAGCCTCGAATATTGCCCTATGGAATCCTATAAACCCCATAAATTCTTTATTTTCCTTTTCCTCTACGGCATATAACCCAAATCCGCATTCGTTAAATTCAGATACAATTGATTGATAAAACTTATTTGTTTCTTCGGCTGATAAGGTTTTAGGAAAATACTTCATAACTTTTACATCCCTATTTAATCGCCTAAATGGCTCTAAATCAGTTTCTTCCCAGTCGCGTAAATGCAATCTTGATGTTTCAATATATATCATTGTGCACCTCCGTAGAAAGTATGATTGGTTGTTTTACAACAAATTTGTTTTAATAAAGAATCATTAAAAAGATAGTATATAATATCCCATTAGTTGTCCCGCTCTTCAATTTCTTTATTTCAAGTCCTTCTTTTTATACCAAACCTTTGGATCGGCTACACTAAGTTAGACAGAAATTATAAGGTCAAGTAGACTACAGATAATTTAGTGGAATAAGAAAAAAAGCTTCCTTATGAAGACTGTTTCATCCTAATGTATCCTGTGAGGATATCTATTTATTAATCATAAAACCCTAAAATCTTTCTTACTTTCTCCAAGAATATAGTGTGAAAACCACATCAAATTTTGCTTCATAATAGCCACATTCATTCCTGGATGGTCAGAACTATATGCCATTCCTTTAAATATAATTAATTCTGTATCAACTTCCATATCCCTTAATCCTTGATATAGCTCATATGCATTTGGAGTTGGAATTCTTGCATCCTTTTCACCATGTTGGATTAAAGTGGGAGTACAGGCTGATTTAATATATGTCATTGGTGATGTTTTAGTATATATCTCTGGATCATTCCATGGATTATTTCCTAAATACATCCTAATAAAGTAAGGGATATCTGTATTTACATAATGGGTACTCCAATTAGTAATTCCACCTCCAACTGAAATAGCTTTAAATCTACTACTAAATGTAGAACAGAAAGCTGATATATATCCACCGTTGCTCCATCCCATAACGCCTACTCTATCTTTATCTGCAATCCCTCTGTCAACTAGTTTATCCACTCCAGATATAACATCATCGTAGTCAGCAATTCCCAATTTCCTATAGTTTGCTTTTAAGAATTCATTCCCATACCCAGAACTCCCCCTATAGTTTGGTTCTAAAACGATAAAGCCTTTTTCGATAAACTGTTCAATAGGATATTTCTCATTAAAACAGTCTGAAAATATTGGAAAGGATGCCCAAGCCGGACCACCATGGATTACCACTAATAAGGGATATTTTTTATTTGCGTCAAACTCTACTGGGGTTGTTAAAACTCCCTCTATTTCAAGACCATCACTACTTTGCCATGAGATTACTTCCCTGTTACTTATAAGCTTTCCTTTGAAAAAGCTATTTTCATTCGTTATTTTTTTATCGTCTAAATAGATTTCAAAGGTTTCATTTGTTATAGCCATATTATAGGATATATGATTTCCATCCCTTGTTATAGAAGCATCCATTATGAAGCTATCTACTTTTTCGCTTAACATTTCCACAGTGCCATTCTCAGATAACAACCCAATATGATAATTAGTTTTATTCTGCCATCTAATTAAAATTCCTTTAGCTGTCCACCGTAATGGAATAACCGTACTATCAAAATCTGTTAAATGCTGAATTAGCTCTCCATTATTAATATCATATATCTCTAGTGTACTGTCTTGTATATGGGTCTTATAGTAATCCTTCTCCCTTATACTTGCTGAATAACAAATTTTGCTACCTTCAGGAGAAATGCAAATGCTCCCTCCCAACAACTTATCTATATTCATCTTTTGTAGCTCTCCAGCTTTAATATCTAGTATGTATAGATCTCCATTTATATAATCTCCCATATTTGGGCTTGGTGTAGCCATAAATACAACCTTATTCCCATCATTTGAAATATCAAATTCTAGGATATGAAAATCATTACCATCAGTTAGTTGATAAACAACGCTATTTTCGTGGTCATCTTTATCTTCACCAGCTCTATCAAAACTTTCTTGGTGTTGATATTTATCATTTTGTATCACTTTTTCTATTTCAATGTAATATAAACAATCATTCTGGTATTCCTTACCTATATGATGGAAATCTCCATATAGTTCCTTACGTTTCTTTATCGCCTCAGATTCTTTTGACTGTGCAACATAATAAAAACCCTTGCCAGTTGGCTCCCATTTGAATTTACTGACCCCTTCTTTCTCATCAGTAATTTGAACCCCACTATAACCATCTATTGACTTAACAAAGATCTGATTTTTCTTATTATCCCCGTCACCAACTGGGCTAAGGTATGCGATATCTCTAGAATCTGGAGACCATAATGGATATGTACTATCTATATCCCTAGTTGTTAATGGGTAACACTGCCCCTTATCTTTTTCATATATCCATACATGATTCCTATATTTATTGTCTTTCCAGTTAGCTGTCTTCTTGACAAATGCTACGTTTTTGCCATCACCACTTATATTTGTACCTGATAAGGTTGGTAATGAAATAATCTCTTCTATACTTAAATATGTTTTTTCATTCATTTTCTTTAATAAACCCCCTCGAAGCTATAATCAAATAGGCATAATCAAAAAATTAATTTATCATTTCTTGTTGCAAACTAGTTAATGACATAAAATTCTCAGTATTATTTTTGTCTAATTTATTATTTTTAAATTGCATCCAAAACCACTTTATACCATTTATTAAAAGTAAATCTTGATTAAACTAACTGTAAATACATAGTATATTTACGAGATTCTTATAGAAAAAGAATTCTTACTATAATATTGGATTCTTCCTCTGATTTACTTTTTCTTGTTGAATGATCCCTTGTGAAACTAAATATAAAGAAAATAGCAATAATAAATAACTTATCAATGGAAAGAAAAGTATCCATTGATAATAATATATGGTTGAGCGGAACTGTCCAATTAGCCCAGCCCATTCTTTGGTAATCGAAATAAAGACAGGCGGATCCATCCGAATGAAAGTACCGCCAAAAAACAAATTGAAGATCCCTAATTGACCAATCAAATGAAGAACTTGTATTACTTCATTCATAAAAATAATGTACATTTGACTTTTAAGGCTAGGAAGAATATGTTGTTTCGCAATATGTATTTTGTTCCCTCCCAACGATTGGGAAGCAGTAATATATAATTTTTTTTGCAATTCCATTGTTTTGCTGTAGACGTTTTCATAAACACCTATCACACCCAAAATAACCATTAAGGTGCCAACTATAGCACTTAATGTGAGTGGGCTCAAAACTGGCTCAATATTGATCCTGATTAAAATGAAATAAAGAATAATAAAGACTGGAAACCCGCTAAATATATTGATTTTCAACTTAGCACTTTTCGCTGGAAAGTTTAGAGAATTCTGATTTAATGCAACAAAAATACCAAGAGAACCCCCAATTATCACTCTTAATAAAGCTACGATAATTACTGTAAAAATAGTATATTTCGCACCATACAATAGCAGTGTCAGAATATCATACCCCCATTGGTCTGTTCCAAAGAGATGTTCCTTAGAAGGAGGAAATGGAGGAGCGGATAGCGTTCTTCCTTCTTCTGTAGAGTTATATTTTACTTCTGCTAGTTCATCTACTTTATAAGGAGCAAAAATAGGACCAAAGACAGCGATCAGCAAGAAAAAACTGATCATAATGAGGCCAATGATTAACTTTACATTCAATCTACCCATTTATAAAAATCCTCTCTACTAAGAAGATAAAAAGTATAATTGTCAATAGAGTTACAATGTATAATACAAAGAAAGACAAAAGTGTAATCACAACTAAATTATATTGATAACCAAAGTTATTGGGATATTCGAATAGAATTTCAGTCAATCCTCTTGTATTATATAAATACTCAATAATAAAAAGATTGCTAAGTGATATTCCTACAATTTTATACAAATCAGCTTTTAAGAAAGGAAGGACATTGCTAATTACATGGTTTAAATAAATATATCTTTTCGTTAATCCTTTCGCTTTTGCTGTTAAAATATAATCTTCTGTTAAAACCTCATATGTTTTATCATTCAATGTCCGAATCAAATAAAATAATGGCAAGATAGAAAGAGTAAATATCGGTAAAAAGATAGCTGGATCATCCATCGATAATGATGCTACCTTTAATACTTTAACTCCTGTTTTTTTATAAATATATGTAATTAATAATTGAAGTAAGAGCACAAGGATAAAATCAGGAATAATCCCGATAAAACCTAAAGCAGAATAAACCCATTTCTCACTTTTTTTCCAAAACCAAATTCCAAGAATAAAGGATAATATGATAACGATGAGCAATGATATTGATAAATAAAAGTAAGAAGAGAGAAAGAAACTCGAAAGATCACTTAATAAAAATCTCCTTCTGTCCCCTTGCATATAAAAATAAGATTCACCAGTAAATAACCCAATAATGAAATTTGCAATTTCATTAGGAATTTCAAGAGGCTGAAAAATCAACCTCCCGTCCATGTTGTATAGGTATAACGGTAGGGCAGCAAGAAAAAAGAGTAAGATTATGCTAGCAGCTTGAATAACAAAAAATTTTAGATAGCTCATATGCTAATCCCTACCTCAAAAGTTTTAAAATTTCACGAGAGCTGTTTATTCTAAATAACTTAGACACCAGTGCAATTCATTGGCATACACCTAATGGATTTCCGTCAGGGTCATAAAAAGTGAAAAACTTAGTATATCCTTCTCCACCAATCGGATTCACTTTGACACCTTGTTCAAGTAACACTCTGTATGTCACATCAATGTCTCGAGGAATAAAGTTATAGTATTTACCAACACCAAAGTCATTTTCAGGAAATTTCATTGGCTGATGGTTATTCGTTCGCACAAGACATACTACCGTTTGGGACTCTTCCGCAATCTTCATCACGGCAGCCTCTTCCTCAAGATAGATTAATTTAAATCCAAGATTTTCTTCATACCATTTTGATGATAATTTAGGATCCTTGACAGGTATAAATACACCTTCCATCCCTTTCAAAAGTGGTTGATTCATTCCCTTCCCTCCATTAAATATATAATCTATTTTTATTTCGCTTTTTCTACATTAAAATCCTTTTATTTACAGCCGCATTCCACTAATCTACCAAACACTAAGTAAAATTTCGACGATAAATCTTATTACTATAGCCATTCTATCCTTTAACTCCAATCTCCAATTTATCAAAGAGTATTCTTTACTCATTTTAGTAGAAAATTCTAACAAATAATAGGCATTAAAAAAACAGGCAGAAATTTTGTCTGCCTGTTTAAATTCTTAAAATAAGTATGATTCCCCATCATCTGGGACTAAAAACACTCCTTTACTTCTTGTTCATCAATCGCGACCTTTTGTTGAATAACTAAAAAAAGTTCTCAAACTAAAAAACATTTAATTCTTCTTTAATTAACGTCCACGTTAGCATAAGAAGTGAATAGTGTATCAATTTTTAATTAAGTGATTTTTTCTCCCAAATTTCAATCCATCTCCCTTCTGGATCAGAAATCCAAATAAATGTTCCATACTCGCTTTTTTCAGGCTCTTTAAGAAGAGGTATTCCAATTCTGTTGAAATGCTCCATCCAAGCTTCAATTTCTTCTACTTGAAAATTTAACATTACAGATTGTTCTTCAGGAAAATAATCACTTTCTTCATTAAAGAAAGAAAAGATCGTTTCGTTGTCAGCATCTGGTTTGATGACAGTTCCATTCCAATCTCCCATCGAAATTCCTAGTGTTTCTTTATACCAATTTTTTAATGCATCAATATCTTTTGATCTCAAAAAAATTCCACCGAAACCTTTTATTCTCATAGTCTGACCTCCCATTAAATATAATTTAAAAAATATCCTGCCAAGTTAGTTTAACGAATAATCTTTCACAAACACCATACTATCATAACCATAAGGATTCAATTTTTCTTGTTAATCTTCCTCGATTAAATGATTCTTTTTAAAAAAGGCGCGTTCTTAAATATTAAAAATTATTCTAATCTTTATTATGCTCTGTTAAACATTAATGTAGTTTAAATAAAATTAATAATTGATTATGTTGTTTCCAAGTGTAAACAAAAGAGGAATCATTGCTATTAATAGAATTCCTACAACAATTGTAGAAATCAGAACTTCCTTTATCGTAATATGCTTTGACGTTTGTAATTTATAAAGGATGACGGTATTAATAGGTATATTTAATAATAAGGCTGTAACAAGACCCGGAGCATAAGTTTTCAAAAAAATGGTAGCAATCAAATGTGGAAAAATGGCATTAAAAATCATAGAGCCCAAAAATCCAATAAATGCCCATTTTAATAGATTTGCATCAGGAAAACTTAAATAAAGAAAAGTAATTAAATAGGCAAGTGAAGTAATGATAAGTACTGCAAAATGAAATTCATTTGGTGTGACAGGCTTTTGTATAAAAAATCCTATTTGAGACCATTGAGGGAGCCATAATGCTTCTTCTAGATTATGTAATGTGATTGCTAAACAAAAGAAAATAGCATAATAACTTTTCATAATACTACCTCTTTTCCTTTCTTCCCTTAACAGTTAAACTATGAAATCAACTCGTTTTTAAGTAACCGTTTAATGGTTCTAATCTGACCGCGATGGCTAATCTCATCTTCCATCACGTGAAACCAGAGGTAGTAATTATTATAAGGAACACCATTCCCCCAGCAGTTTTCTTCAAATAACCAGATATCCTTTTTCGATTTAAGGAATGTTAAGGTCTTTTCTCTAACTTGAGATAATTCATCTATGTAATAATGAAGGGAATGTTTTTTTATTTTTTCTCTTGCCTTGTCCCCTAATTCTAATCCTCTTTATGATTGACCTCCCCTTAAGTACAATAACTTCAACAAACGAGTTCTTTAATCCTTCATGGAACAACCTTATATTTTACCCTTAAATGTTAAAGGTAAAATTGGAAATCTTCAAACACTTGATTTCCTACATTTATTTATTATTAGAAACAAATAATTCCTACTCTTTTTAATACCTACTCTTTAATTTTGGTTCAAAAAAAGCTACCTATAATGGCAGCTTAGATTCTATGTGTAGCAAGGCTAGCTTAGCTAGCTTAATAAACCGGTCTACTTATCATTATTTAAATCACGATCAAGAAATGATTTTTTGTTCTCTTCGACTCCATACTTTTTTTCGATTAATTGACCAACCACAGACTTGTTAATACCAGTTCTGACTGCTGTTGAAACTACTAAATACAGAATAAATAAGCCAACAATCAAAAGAATAATATTAACCACTAGAACTAAACTAGGTACACCAATATTAGCTAACATATTTTCCCCCCTGCTCTAATGTTAGCCGATTTTTACTATCAGCGGAGAAAATAAATTGAAAATTTTGGTACAACTTTTTACAACTATCTATAGATTTTCAAGTTCAGAGATTACTTTGTTATGCCTGTGCGGTAATTGGATGTTTAAAATACATAGGAAATTCAAGATTGCCAGTGTTCCTAATAAAAAGAACATTTTCGTTTTCAGATTTCTCCTTATGAACGCCAGCAAGATCGGGTGTAAAATGAAATACTGCTTTCGATGTCGTATCTGTACTCAATTGATCTATTATCCTCTCTAGATTTACTTGCTTACTAGAGATCACATCATAAAGATGAAGAGTTGTGCCTTCCGTCTCGTTGATAACAATAGCCGATTCCTGCTCCAGGTAGTACACATCCTCTGCGAAGACCTTCATTGCGTAAAACATATACAGTTCTTCATTCTCTTTCGTTTCGAAATGAGATGAAGGTTGCCTTCTTTTAGTACATTCGTAAATAAAAATTAAATCTCGAATTTTAGGTGGATTACTATTCCTTCTCGGCTGCACTTCTACACTATAAAGCGTTTCATCTGTTCTTTTAAAACCAAATTTCGGGTAAAAGTCCAGAACTGACTCATTGGTAAATAGATACATGATCTCTATATGCTTGTAGTCATTAAGCACTTTTTCCATGAGTTGTATTTCACCATCCATATTCTTCTAATCTAACATCAGACGATAGGAAAGTCTAGGCGGCAGTTGTGTTTTCCCTTGCCATTGTAGGTCTTGTCAAAGAAAATACAGCACATAGTAAGGCGATAATAACAATGACACTTCCAAACCAGGCCGTACTTGAAACGGTGCCGGTTTGGTTTAACACGATTCCGCCAATTGCCGATCCTAGAGAAATCCCGATTTGCAATGCGGAATTATTAAAGCTTTGCTGGATGTCTGACGTTACAGGATCCGTTTGAATCAAATAGCTTTGCTGCGGTGGGGCGAGGCTCCAACTTAATGCAGCCCAAACCATCATCACTGGTATGAATAAGGCAAGTGAGAAAGTCGTAAATGGCAATAAGCTTAAAACGATAGCGAATGCACTGATGACAATGATAATACTTTTATGTGGACCAATCCAATCAGAAAGTGTTCCACCAAATGCTCCTCCACTTACAGCTGCGATTCCAAATACAAAATAGCAAATACTAATCCAATTCGAATTTAAATGAAGATTTGTTTCCAAAAATGGCGTGAAATAAGCATAAAGTGTATAATGTCCGGCAAGCATAAATAAGGTTGCCAGATGAGCACTGCCAAGTTTTGCACTGGCAACTGCTTTTAATTGTTGTGTAAGTGGAATCGTTTTTTCCCCAGGAATACGCTCCAAAAATAGGGAAATCAACACCATTGATCCAATTGATAATACGGCGATTCCAAGGAATATGATACGCCATCCAAATGTATTTGAAATTAAGATACCTAATGGTACACCAAGCACAAGTGACGAACTAATTCCCATATAAATAAGCCCAAGAGCCTTTGCACGGTGAGCTGGAGCAACAACTTTCGCTGCAATCGTTAGAGAAAGTACAACGATTAATGCAGTACTTGTTGCGGTTAGCACCCTTGCGATCATCATAAAGGTAAAATTAGGACTGAAATATGTTAGTACATTACCAAGGAAAAAGATAAATAAAGAAGTTAGATATAGTTTCTTACGCTCTACTTTACTCGTTAATACAAGCAGAACAGGTCCGGCAATAGCATATATTAGAGCAAACACGGTAATCAGCTGTCCGGCAGCGCTTAATGAAATGTTAAAATCATCAGCGATCGTCGGCAAGATCCCGCCTACGACTAATTCAACCAACCCAACTGCAACAGTGGATAAGGCTAAAATAAAGATTTTCAAATTCATAATCTATTACTCATCCTTTCTAATGGAATCTAAAAGAAATAGGCTTGAAGGTCTTTTTTAGAAAACAAAAAAATCCAGATTACAAAAAATGATTCATTCATTTTCTGTAATCAGGATTTTTAAGGTTCCTGGTAGAGACCCTCAAGCCATATTCTTGAGGTTATACAGGTTATATTATATTAATTGTGATCACTTTGTACATATTACTACGCATCCTTCTATTTTTCAAGTAAAACATTCTTTCTACACCAAATTCAGTATATATACTACTCTCGATTATTCAAAAATAAATTTTTGCTTATCATAATCGGTTACGTAATCAAGAATTTACTGATACAATATTCCCAACATTCGAAATACCGACTGGAGGAGATTAAATTGTTCACTCTTTCTACGTTAAGTACATTCATAGTTATTGTTATTGGTTTATTTTTAATACCCGGTCCAGCCGTTATACTTATCGCCACTCGTACAGCACAAAGTGGCCGTAAAGCAGGAATTATTGCAGGTCTTGGAATCGCCACTGGGGATATTATTCATACACTATTTGCTGCAATTGGACTCTCAGCCATATTGATGACTTCATCACTTGCTTTTAATTTCGTAAAAATTATTGGAGCAGTCTACTTAATTTACCTAGGGTTAAGGGCGATTTTAGAAAAGCCAACAGATCTTCAATTACCAAATGACTCTCAGAAGAAAACGTCAAATACTTATAGCCAAGCAATCTTCATAGAAGTTTTAAATCCAAAGACAGCACTATTTTTTCTGTCATTCTTGCCGCAATTTGTTCATCCGGAGCAAGGCTCATCTTTTCTACAGTTTTTGATTCTTGGATTGATCTTCGTACTATTAGGAGCAATTTACACAACGATAGTAGCAATGAGTATACAGCTTTTAAGTCGCTTAGTTAAGCGAATATCCTGGATTGGCCATTGGAGCAGCAGGATTGTAGGAGTCATCTATATTAGTCTTGGTCTAAAAGTCGCGTTTCAGAGCCGATAGTCAGGAGAAATTACAACATAAAAGGCTGTCCATAGATTCCTTCTTGGAACAGCCTTGGACTGATATTATTTTATGTCATATTAATCTCAGAATCTATATGCTTCCCTTTTCTTATCTTCATTATCCAGGAATAAAGAATGGATAAAGCCTAAGTACCCTGTTAGAGGATAAACAGTACTGACTAATGTAATAAAGCCGATGAAGCTGGCACCGAAACCAGCAAAAACAAATACAGTAACGAATAAATTGAACTTTTGGCTTTCTCTCTTTACAAATCTTGCGGTGAATGCATATAACATGCCAACTGCCGTATTATAGATTTTTCCTAATTATAAAATGAACATTAACATACCAAAGACTGGAGAAATCTCATTAGCTAGAGCCAGGATCGGCAGAGTATTCCTCTCTATCCTTCTCTTTGATATTAAGAATACGTCTTCTCAAAAACAGTAAATTGCTTAATCGTTTCCAAATTGGGGTCATAACCGATACCAGGCATTTCCGGTATTGTAATCATTCCGTTTTCGACCACAACTTCTGGTTCAATTATATCCTTTTCCCAATATCTTGAGGATGCTGCTGTATCACCTGGCATGATAAAGTTAGAAAGAGTAGTTAAAGCAATATTATGGGCACGTCCGATACCAGCCTCAAGCATCCCGCCGCACCATACCGGTATACCAAGTTCTTGACAAAGATCATGAATTCTCTTTGCCTCTGTTAACCCACCAACTCGGCCAATTTTTATATTGATAATTTTGCAGCTGCCTAATTCAATTGCTTTTCTGGCATCTTCATAGGAATGAATGCTTTCATCTAAACATATCGGCGTACTGATTTCTCTTTGCAGGACAGCATGGTTTATAATATCATCCGAGGCTAACGGCTGTTCAATCATCATAAGATCAAATTCATCCAGTTGTTTTAATAAAGAAATGTCCTTCAGTCGGTAAGCAGAATTAGCATCAGCCATAAGAGGAACCTTTGGAAAGTGCTTTCTGACCTCTCTCATAACCTCTACGTCCCAGCCTGGCTTGATCTTCACCTTCATTCGCTTGTAGCCTTCATTTACATATTCTTCAATAAGACTCAGCAAGTCATCGAACGTATTTTGTATGCCAATGCTAATCCCAACGTCAATTTGGCTTTTCGATCCTCCGAGTGCTTTTGCAAGGGGAATCCCCTTTTGCTTGGCATATAATTCCCAGACAGCCCCTTCAAATGTGGATTTTGCCATATTGTTTTTCCGTATGGTTGAAAGCATGCCTGACACATCGTCAGGGTGTGAGATTTCTTTATTTAATAGATGGGGAATAATAAAGTCTTCAAGCATATGCCAATTCGTTTTTAACGTTTCTTCATTATACCAAGGGGAATGGAAGGCTACAGATTCCCCCCATCCGCTTAGACCGTTTTCATCCTTCGCTTCTAGTAAAAGAAATTCTTTATCCTGGAATGTTCCAAAGCTTGTTGTAAACGGGGATTTCATTCTCATTTTCATCTGACGTAAAACAACTTCTGTCACTTTCACCATCATAACCACCTTTATCCATTATTAAAATTTGAGTTTCTCTCTTGGAACCAATACATAATAATGGACTAGTTCCTTTTTTTCTTTCAATAAACTAACCATCGCATAATCTTTAGCAAATAGTAATGGCAAAACTTTTCTTATCGTTAAGCGCCAATTCAAAGCAAGCTGATGATTCTGCTTTTTAATTGTTTGAAAATTTGCCGGGATGGGGACGAGGATCGGTTCGTCTCTACTCTCAGGAATTAACTCTATATCTTCACATGGTACAAGTTCCGGAAAACCCTCCTCTGTCTTTCGCCACTGAAAAGGGCTATGCTTTTTCCTATATTCAATGACATTTGGTTCTTTAACATGTGAGCTAGTAATCCACCATTCTACCTTTAATCGATCCGATGGAAGTCCGTTATTCAAGTTATCTTCCATCTCCCCGTAACAATTTTCAACATAAGTGGAACAAATAGCATGTAATTTAGATAGATTTAAATAAGCATTTCTACTTTCAAGCGGATCAAATGTCCAAGTAATTAAGTCATACCCAAGCTCTGATGCAAATCTTTTTTGGTTCTCTTTTAACAGAGCGCCAATTCCTTTATCTCGATGCTTCGGATCAATGCCAAGCATATGCGAACATAAATATCCTTTGCCTTTTTGAAATCCTGCAAAACCATAGCTGAAACCAATCAGCTCATTTTCTAGAAATGCACCAAGCAGCAGACCGCCATTTTGCGAAGCCGTGATGGTTTGATGAACCGGAAGTGGATCCATATTCCAAATCTCACGCTCCAATTTTTGAATAAGATTCATATCAGCTGCTGTTTTTAAAATCCTAATCTCAATTTCCGAATTCACCGTGACTCCTCCATTCGATTTTCACGATTTTCTTCCAAAGTGAGTATGAGCGTTTTTGCCAGTATTTCCATTCCAGCGTATATGGCTTCTATATTAAAGGTCATTTTGGGATGATGAAGGCCTGGCTGTAAATCACACCCCAAGCCAAGCATGGTTGCTTTTATATGAGGTTTCTTTAATGTGTAAAAATGGAAATCTTCGCCCCCGCTCGAAATAATCGGAGGGGTCAAATGTTCTTCTCCGAGCACCTCGGTGATGGCTTTTTCCATAAAACTAACTGCTTCCAGATTAACGTGTGCTGCTGCAACGTTTGCTCCCGTCTCTAATGTAATTGTTACTCCATATAATTTTGCTAAGGATTCTGTTATATTTAAGATTTTTTCAGTCAATTCATTGATTACTTCATTCGTTTGCGCACGTAAATCTAGGCTAAAAGCTGCCTTTCCTGGAATAATATTCCCAGAGTCACTACCTGCATGAAATTTCGTCATTTTCGCTGAGTGAGGCACCATTGGATCTAAATGGATATTATTTATTTCATGAATAAGTGAAGCACCAATTTCAATCGCATTCTGACCAAGGTGGGGACGTGCTCCATGTGCGTCCTCCCCAATGATTTCTCCTGTCAAAAATCTAGCTGCCCCATGATAAATAGCCGCAGAGGCATACCCATTATGAAGCTCTTGAATCGGTCTAAGATGGACACTGTATAAATAATCCACATCATCTACTACACCTAGGTCGATCATCTTCAATGCGCCGGTGCCTTTTTCTTCAGCTGGCTGAAAGATAAATTTAAGTTTCCCATTTGCTGGAAAACCGATTTTTTGAAGAAGGAGAATTGCACCCATCCCCATTGTCATATGGGCATCATGACCACAGGAATGTATCGCCTGAAATTTACCGTCCACTTCCTGCCATAGTGCATCCATATCTGCCCTTAATGCCACACAAGGGCTGCCTTCCCCCACTTCTGCAACAAGTCCTGGACAATCTGCGAAAGTTTGTACTTGAAAGCCTTTTTCTTCTAAAAAACTCTTTAAATGCTCCGTTGTCTTATATTCCTTCCAGCTAAGTTCAGGATTTTGATGTAAGTGTGTAAATAGTTCGTTCATTTCCGGTTTTAGTAGTTGTACATATTCTTTCAATCTAACTTCCCCCTGACTTAATAAAAAAGTGGCAACATCTCGTTTTTCATAATAATCTTTTCTTTTTTCACCCCGAAACGCAGTTTGTACTTTATATTTTAATTTTATGAAGTTTTTACTTCGTTTATAAAAACCTAACATATTTTCACCATTAATACAATGACTATTCTGAAAATTAACCGACTATTATTGTTTTAAAATAGTGGAGTTCATTATGCAAGGGTTCTCTTTCACTCTAGTAAAGTAAAACCAGTATTTGTCGAAACAAAAGCGTCTGTATATCGTCCATCGTGAACGCATGAAAATTTATTTACCTCTCGGAAGCAGGAAAATAACAGCCTATTCGCATCATGGAACCAGAAGAATTCATGAGTGAGCTTTCCTACTTTTCCTAAAATAAATTCGATTCCCCTTAAGCAAAAAGACCTTGCCTCCTCCTAAATCAACCTTCCACACCCAATTTCTATTTTTCTGTAAAAAAAGTTTTCAATTTAGTTCCATTTATGTTATAGTTGATTACACAAGTAATCAACCGATCAACAATAAATGAAAAGAAGGAGAGAAATGTGAAGTCTACTTTTGATGATTCAAAACCAATTTTCCAGCAAATTGCAGATATGATTGCTGATGATATCGTTGATGGACAGTTAAAAGAAGGAGATCAAGTCGTTTCGACAACTGAGCTTTCAAAGTTCTATCAGATCAATCGAGCAACTGCACAAAAAGGTTTAGCGATTCTTGTTGATGCTGGCCTTGTATTTAAACAAAGGGGTGTTGGTATGTTTGTTGCAGAAGGTGCCAAAAAGATGTTGCTTGCTAAACGCAAACAGGATTTTTATAAGCAGTATATTCAGCCAATGTTAGATGAAGCTAAGCGGATTCATTTAACGGAAGAGGAGATTATTCATTTTATTAAGGAGGACTCAAATGATTAATGTAAAGGATTTATCATTTTCATATGGGCATACACCTGCGCTAACAAATGTCAATTTACTTGAGGAAGAACCAATCATTGTCGGCTTATGGGGCAGAAATGGTGCAGGGAAAACAACGTTAATGAAATTGCTTTCCGGACAAGAAAAACCTGATACAGGCCAAATACTCGTGAAAAATCTTTCACCTTATAATAATAGCGACGGCATGAAATATATTAGCTATTTGCAAGAAAATCACCCCTTTTCTGAGTTTTGGAACGTGAACGATGCACTTCGGTTCGCTTCGTATTTCAATGAGAACTGGGATCAAGATTTAGCAGAAGAGCTCGTTGAAAGGTTCGAATTGCCAAGAAGAAAAAAAATAAAAAGTTTTTCGAAAGGGATGCAGACGATGACAACGATGGTGATTGGATTAGCAAGTAAGTCCCCCATTACAATCATGGATGAACCGACGAATGGTCTCGATGCATATATGAGAAAGGTTTTTTACGATGCCCTGCTTGATACGCATGAAGAGCATCCACGTTTATTTATTTTATCTTCCCACCATATTGATGAAATAGAACCGATTTGTGAAAAAATTGCTATTGTAGATAAACAAACGATTACCCATTATGATGAGACAGAGCATATGAAAATGCTCGGAATCTTATTAACTGGTGATGCCTCTTCAATTGAACCTCTAACCGCTCGAAGCAGAATCCTAGAACAGCGCAAATTAGGCAATCAGCTAAGTGTCATGTTAGATGAACCGTTCAATGAGGAATGGATTTCAACGGCAGCCCAGATGAATATCAATATTGAGAAAGCACCTCTACAGGACTATCTAGTTAATATTACAAAGAGAAATAAGGAGGCAAAACGTAAATGAATACATTTAAAGGACCATTTCGTGTCATTTTCGAAGATTTGCGTATCCAATTTTATATTTTGACTGGGGCCACCGTGGTCCTATCCATTGTCTATCTAATTATAGGCAAGATATTGTCATCACACGATACTTTTACAATTGGCGCAAGCTTTGGACCTTATTATAGCTTGTATATATACTACCCTTTCTTAGCTTATACAAAAGCATATAAATACACGCTTTCTTTAGGCGGTACGAGAAAACAGTTTTTACTCAGCACTATTGCAAACATTGGATTATTTCTACTAATGACCACATTCATCTTAAATTTTTTCTATTACCTTACTGATTATTTATCTAATCAGGGGATTATATCGACTTCATTAATTCATATGGGCGATTTAGTTAAAGGCGGTAGTCCCCTTCTTTATCCTTGGATCGATTTATTATGGGGGATCATTCTTTTCGGTATCGGATTATTTGTTAGCAGCTTCTGGTTCTACTTTGGTACAGTACGAACAATGATCGGTGCAACATTTCTTCTCGTCCTTGCCATCTCCTATATAGCTTTAGGGGAAATTATCCCATTCATCGAATTCGTGAATAACGAGCATCTTGCGTTTGTTCATATTTTAGCTGGCATTTCTTGTCTTCTGATTGTCTTATCCTATTTTATAATGAGAAACGGCCCACTTGAAAGATGCACAAAACTAAATTTTAGTATTTAAATTAAACAAAAAAAGAAAAGGCACCATATGATGTCTTTTCTTTTTGCTTACGACGAATTCCTAAATATCCATTTCCAATACAACAGGGCAGTGGTCACTCCCCATGACTTCACTGTGAATTTCAGCCGCTTGTATCGAATTTTTTAATCGTTCAGAAACGATGAAATAATCAATCCGCCAGCCGATATTCCTCTCTCTTACTTTCATCATATAGGACCACCAAGTATAAGCACCTTCAGCATCAGGATAAACATATCTGAAAGAATCAACAAAACCAGAATTCAGTAGTGTCGTCATTTTCTCCCGTTCTTCTGTTGTAAATCCAGAATTTCCATGATTAGATTTTGCATTTTTTAAATCTATCTCATTATGAGCGACATTTAAATCCCCGCAATATACAACTGGTTTTAATTGATCAAGCTCTTGAAGATATGTTCGAAGCTCTTCTTCCCATTCCAATCGATAAGAGAGTCGGGCTAGATCCCTCTGCGAATTCGGTGTATACACATTAACTAGGTAAAAGTCTTCAAACTCAAGCGTAATAATTCTGCCTTCATTTTCACTCTCTATTTCCCCTACTCCATACTTAACAGAAATTGGTTTTTTCTTCGTAAAAACAGCCGTTCCTGAATATCCTTTTTTCAACGCATAATTCCAAAATTGATGATACCCTTCTAGCTCTAACACGATCTGCCCTTCCTGCAGCTTTGACTCCTGAATACAGAAAATATCTGCATCAATTTTATTAAAATAATCTAAAAAGCCCTTCTTCACGCAGGCTCTAAGTCCATTAACATTCCATGAAACAAATTTCATTGTTGAAATACTCCTTATAAAAAATCTATTAGAATACTAGATTAACATGAATCGCTCTTTCATGCATAATATTGATATTCGCAGTAGATTAAAGAATACTTTATAAAGCGAAGTTTTTTTGAAAATCGTTTATAGTTAAAAAAAGGAGGAATTTACATGGCAGAACATCTATTTCATTTAAAGGCTCATTGGCCTGGTTTGCGCAATGATGTTGGTGATATTGAATCAGGACAATTGAAAACAAAGGTTTCCATCCCACCTGAAATGGATGGACCGGGAATAGGAACAAATCCAGATGAAATGCTGCTTGGAGCTGCAGCGACTTGTTACATCATTACGTTAGCTGCAATGATGGAGCGAAGCAAACTGGAAAAAGTTGATTTAACGATGGAGTCGGTTGGTGTTGTTGATGTGACTAAAGGCATTATTACCTATAAAAAAATTATTCACCGTCCAGTCATTGTTCTTAAAAAAGATGCGACTGACGAGGACTCTGAGCTTGCGCTAAAGCTTGCTCAGAAAGCTGAAACTTCATGTATGATTTCACGTGCATTAAAAGGAAATGTAGAGATCGAACTAGAAGCAGCTATTTTGAAGAACTAGTTCTTAGACAAACATCATTTTGTATCCTCGACAATATGCTAACTGTATAACATCAATGGTGGTGATTAAATGGCAGTTGTCGCACATAAACAAGCAGATATTGATTTGTTAGCAAGATTGCTTCGGGCTGAGGCTGAAGGTGAAGGAGTTCAAGGGATGATGCTTGTTGGCGCAGTAGGAATAAACAGAATACGAGCAAATTGTTCTGATTTCAAAGGTTTAAGGACGATTCCAGATATGGTCTATCAGCCACATGCATTTGAAGCAGTTCAAAAAGGATATTTTTATCAAAGACCAAGGGAAAGTGAGAGACGTTTAGCTCGTCGTGCAGTAAGAGGAGAAAGGCCTTGGCCAGCAAAATATGCTTTATGGTATTTCCGTCCTCCCGGGGATTGTCCACCTACTTGGTACAACCAACCACTCGTTGGTCGATTTAAACTGCATTGTTTTTACGAGCCATTAGCTGTTGAATGTGAAAATGTCTATAATACATTTTAAACATCTTTGCTTATTCCGACTGTGGAGTAAGCATTTTTTTATTTTATGTGTATTATATGGGTAAAACGGTTATAAGTATGAAAAGCGTCTATAAACACAAACTACAAATAGTATTGAATAGAAAGGAGCTTATCATGCAGAAAGGAAATTTCCAGTTAACATTACAAACATCCAGCCTTGTTCTTGGCTTTATGGTCTGGGTCATTCTCTCATCTTTAATGCCCTACATTTCTGCTGATATTACACTTACAGCCAATCAAATGACCTTAGTAACAGCTACACCTGTTATTCTGGGATCACTCCTTCGAATACCAATTGGATTCTGGACAAACAGATATGGAGCAAGAATAATCTTTACGATTAGTTTTATCATCCTTATCTTGCCTGTCATTATCATTAGTTTAGCCAATTCATTTTTCATGTTGATTCTTGGCGGTTTGCTCGTCGGAATTGGAGGTGCCGTCTTTTCAGTAGGAGTCACCTCTCTTCCTAAATATTATCCGAAGGAAAAGCACGGCTTTGTAAATGGTATTTATGGGGCGGGTAATATTGGGACGGCTCTAACATCGTTTTTAGCACCCGTTCTTGCTGATTCATTTGGCTGGAGATTAACGATTCAATTTTATATCATCTTATTAATTTTAGTGGCACTATTAAACTTCACACTTGGCGACCGCAAAGAGAAAAAAGTTCATGCTGTTTTTTCACAGCAATTTAAAAGTGTAT
Organism: Cytobacillus solani; assembly: GCF_001420595.1. Taxonomy (GTDB): domain Bacteria; phylum Bacillota; class Bacilli; order Bacillales; family Cytobacillaceae; genus Cytobacillus; species Cytobacillus solani. The sequence goes on from NZ_LJIX01000006.1 coordinate 2,675,566, forward strand.
ATAAAAATCCAAAGCTTTGGCTGCTTAGCCTATTTTATTTCATTACATTTGGATCATTTGTTGCGTTTACGATTTACCTTCCAAACTTTCTAGTTAACCATTTTGGATTAGAGAAAGTGGATGCAGGCTTTAGAACAGCAGGTTTTATCGCTCTAGCAACTTTTCTCCGTCCTATTGGGGGATGGTTAGGTGACAAGTTTAATTCCTTTTTAATTTTAGTAGTTGTCTTTTCTGGCCTTACCTTTGCTGGATTCTTATTATCCTTTACACCCTCCCTTCCCATTTACACAGTTGGCTGCTTGGCAGTAGCTATTTGTGCTGGTATAGGAAATGGAGTTATTTTCAAGCTTGTCCCGCTTTATTTTTCAAAGCAAGCAGGTATTGTCAATGGAATCGTATCTGCAATGGGTGGACTAGGAGGCTTCTTCCCTCCAATCATTTTAACCATTTTGCACAATTGGACTGGTCACTATGCCATTGGGTTCATGTCCCTATCTGAATTTGCATTAGCAAGTACAATTCTTGTTGTTTGGCTTTATTACCAAGACAAATTGAGTCTTGCCAATCAAATTGTGGAAAGCACTGGTCAAGGAATAATGGTCACTGATTTAAATGGTATTATTCAGCAGGTTAATCCAGCTTTTACAAAAGTGACTGGTTTCACACTGGATGAAGCTGTCGGCAAAACACCAAATATCTTGCATTCGGGTAAGCATGATAAGGAATTTTACAAACATATGTGGAAAGAAATTGATGAATTTGGGTATTGGCAAGGAGAAATCTGGAACAAACGAAAAAATGGCGAAACCTATTTAGAATGGCTAACGATCAGTACACTTAAGGACGATTCCGGTCATCCAAAAAAGCATGTGGCTATGTTTAGTGATATTACCAATCAATAAAAATGCTTAATCAATCTATGATGACACGATAAATTTTAAGAAATGCTCGATAAAACTTCGCAGTTGCTCTCAATTTAATAAAAAGCATTAAAAAAAATCACTTTCCAAAACGGAAAGTGATTTTTTTACGGACGGCTGTTCTTATATCCGTCACGTGCCCGATACTGCTGTGGTGCACGAGCAGGATAACGGCCCGGAAAACTAAACATATGGATCAGCTGTGTAAAAGGAATAGCTGCAAATAAGATGAATGACGATAACACATGTAATTGGAACAATAATGGTACTCCAGTCATCAGCTCATACTCAGGCTGGAGGGTAAATAGGCTTCTGAACCAAGGACCAATTGTTACCCGATATTCATATGCCACAACCGTCGTATTATAAACAAGAGTCATATACGTACCTAAACCAGCAACGACAATTAGCCAGATTACTGTAAAATAGTCAGCAAATGATGCATGCACTTTCACTCTTGGGTTTGAAAACTTACGAATCAGCAGGATAATCAAACCAATAACAACCATTAGACCCGCAATTCCTCCACCTGCAATTGCTCCAAAATGATAAAGATGGTCAGTCACACCAATTGACTCATAAAATTCAATCGGGATCAAAACTCCCATTACATGCCCTATAAAGGCTAAGAGTATTCCCCAATGAAAAAGCAATGAACCGATCCTTAACCATTTTTTTTCAAAAATTTCTGTAGATGGTGCATGCCAGCTTGTCCCGCGAAAGACAAAGCGATAAACAGAAGCAACGACTAAAATCGTACCGACAATATAAGGAAAAATCCCCCACCAAAAAAATCCCATGTCTGTCCTCCTTAATAGATTTCATTCATATGATTACAGCGATTAGCGATAGAGCATCGGGTAAGGCAGTTCATCTAAATCGGCTTCCTCCCGTTCGTTGAGCAATCGAGCAATCTCTTCTGAACTCGGTGCCTCAAAGACATGAGTCATTAATGAATCAAAAATTTGAAAGTATGGGTTGCTGCTTGAAACCTGTGAAAAGATTCGATGGATCGCATAAGCAAGTCTCCGTTTTAAGTGGCGAATTTCCTCGTTTTCAGGAGCTACAGCCAGTAGCTCCATCAGCATCGGAATATAGTCCGTCAATTCTATTCCTACCTTTTCAAATCCTAAATCAGCAATTAATTTTTGTAAGCGAATTAACGCATCCCCGCGTCTTCTGCTATCACCTAATTCTTGAGCTGTTAAATACAATCCCGTTTTCTCCTTATAATCAAAGGTCTCCACATAGAGTTCCTGTAAATCCTTTAATCCTAAGGAAAAAAGTGGTTTTAACCGCTGATACATTTCCTTTTGCATTTCTTCAGCAGTGATGAAAGTATTTAAGTAAGTATCCAAGCTTGAACATTCCTGATAAAACTGTTGATCAGGATAATCCAGGAAGCGTGAAGTAACAACAAGTATTTCTGCTAGTTCTTCTTTCATCCAAGATCACTTCTTTCATACGGATACGTCACCATGCCTTCAGCAGGCGCTAACCCTTCGATACTGCATGCTCCTTGACGATAATGTAAGTTATCATCCATTTCACGTCTTCCAGTCGGAATAACGAACCGTTCATTGTATTTTGCTACGCCTAGTAAACGTGCCATATCTTCTAATTCTTCCATAGTTGTTCCAGCTTCCTGAAGCAGCTTGCTCGCCTTCATTTCATCCATACCTCCGACCGTTTTCGCTCGCATATGAACGCGCATCGCAGCCATCTTTAGCAGAACCCTGCGAATAACACTCGTATCATCAGCTGATAATAACGAAGCTAAATATTCCATCGGAATCCTCATATCATCTACCGCAGGAATATAGCCATCCATGCTTAAATCTTGCTCATTTGTAATATGATTCATAATTGGACTAAGCGGCGGAACGTACCAAACCATTGGGAGTGTGCGATATTCAGGATGGAGCGGCAAAGCAATCTTCCACTTCATGGCCATTTTATAAATTGGTGACTCCTGCGCACTTTTGATCCAACTCTCATTAATGCCTGCTTCACGCGCTTTTTCAATCACATCTGGATCATTAGGATCGAGGAAAACTGATAGTTGTGCCTCATATAAATCCTTAGGATCTTCAACAGATGCCGCTTCCTTTACACGATCCGCATCATATAGCACAACACCTATATAACGAATCCGTCCCACACATGTTTCTGAACAAACTGTCGGAAGCCCCGCTTCAGTTCTTGGATAACAGAAATTACATTTCTCTGCTTTATGTGTATTCCAATTGTAGTACACCTTATGATACGGGCAGCCGTTCATGCAGAATCGCCACCCTCGGCAAGCATCTTGATCTACAAGGACAATCCCGTCTTCATCTCTTTTATAAAGCGCCCCCGATGGACAAGAAGCAACACAGGATGGATTCAAGCAATGCTCGCATATCCGCGGCAAATACATCATGAATGTTTTCTCATATTCCATCGCAATATGTTCCTGCAGCTTTTGCACATTTGGATCCATCGGCACAATTTCACTGCCGCCTGCGAGGTCATCATCCCAATTTGATCCCCATTCTGGCTTATCGATATATTTACCGGTAATCATTGACTTAGGACGTGCAACTGGTAAATTCTCCTTTTTGGGAGCTTTATGAAGATGCTCAAAGTCATATGTCCATGGCTCGTAAAAATCATCGATCGTTGCCATATTCGGATTGTAGAAAATATTTGCTAGCTTTGATACAGGTCCGCCTGCGCGTAAATGCAGCTGTCCATTTCTTAACGTCCATCCGCCTTTGTAGCGGTCTGTATTTTCCCATTCCTTCGGGTAGCCTGGTCCTGGGCGAGTTTCCACATTGTTATACCAGACATATTCCATGCCAGGGCGGTTTGTCCATGTGTTCTTGCATGTCACTGAACAAGTATGACAGCCAATACATTTATCCAGGTGCATCACCATCGCTACTTGAGCTTTAATTCTCAAGCCAATCGACCTCCTTCAACGGACGGATCACGGTCATTGTGTCTCGGTTGCTTCCCGTCGGGCCATAGTAGTTAAATCCATAGCTTAGCTGGGAATACCCGCCAATCATATGTGTCGCCTTCGGATTAATTCGTGTCACACTATTATGAGTACCTCCGCGTTTTTTGTTGATCGTGTTTCCGGGTACTCCCATCGTTCGATCCTGCGCATGATACATGTAGGCAACACCGCGTGGAAGACGGTATGTTAGGATTGCCCTTGCTGCTACGACACCATTTCGGTTATATACTTCAATCCAATCATTGTCTTTAATTCCTGCGGAAGCAGCGTCCTTTTCATTTAGCCATACAACCTGCCAGCCGCGGAATAGCTGAACCATTTGATTTGTATCAGTAAACATTGTATGAATGCCCCATTTTTGGTGTGGCGTCATGTAGCGGAGTGTTAAGGATTTCCCTTTGTTCTCCACTTCTTTTTCCCCTTTTAAAAATGGCGATAAATTTACAGGTGGCAAATATAATGGAAGCCCTTCGCCATAATCCAGCATCACTTCATGATCAATATAAAAGCTTTGGCGGCCTGTCAGTGTATGCCAAGGAATATTGTATTCCTTATTCACTGTAAACGGTGAATAGCGTCGATTATCATTTTCTAGTCCGCTCCAAACCGGGGTTGATATCGTTTGAAGAGGCTGAACACTTAAGGCATCTAAAGTATAATCTTCCTCTTCACGCGCCTCTGAGATATGACCAAGCTTTTTCCCAGTCTTTTCCTCCATGGACTTCCAGCCTTCAACAGCTCTTTTTCCATTTGTGGCACCTGACATGAGGAGAATAGCATTAATTGCTTGTTTATCCGAATAAAGATCTGGATGTCCTTTGCCAACCCCCTCACGCTTAGAAACACCAAGACGATTTAATAATTCTTGATATGCCTTCTCTCCATTCACCTTTACGCCTTTTGTTCCGTACCCATTTCGAATATTTGGCCCGACCGTAGTCCACATATTGTATACATTAGGGTAATCACGTTTGACGATGTTCAAATTTGACATCGTTTTCCCAGGAATCGCTTCCACTTCCCCATTTCGCCAATCCTTCACTTTACCCATCGGCTGTGCAATTTCATTGACCGTATCATGCGCCAACGGGGACATCACTAGATCTTCCTGTGCAGGAAGATGCACCTTAGCAAGCTCGGAAAATTCCTTCGTAATTTCTCTAAAAGCATCCCAATCGCTCTTGGTTTCCCATGGCGGTGAGATTGCCGCATTAAAAGGATGAACAAATGGATGGAGGTCTGTCGTACTAATATCAAATTTCTCGTACCATGTTGCAGCTGGTAAAATAATATCGGAAAACAGCCCCGAGCTTGTCATCCGAAAATCCATTGCAATAAATAAATCGGTCTTTCCTTCAGGTGGCTTTTCATCAATTTTAATCTTCTCTGGCTGCCAAGAATTTTCCGTATCTGTCAGGACTGAGTCATCAGCACCAATTAAATGCTTAACAAAATATTCATGTCCTTTTCCACTGTCTCCAAGAAGGTTTGAGCGCCAGTTAAAGAAAATGTGAGGAAAGTTCCGTGGATCATTTGGGTTTTCGATTGCATAATTTATTTTTCCATCCGAAATTTGTTTAGCAACATCCTTTATAATCGCTTGGTCATCGTCTTTATATTTTTCCCGTGCTTCCTTCATCACTTCTAGTGAATTCTGTGTCCACTGTGGGAAACTTGGCAGCCAGCCTAACCGTGCTGACATTGCATTGAAATCAGCAGGATGCATATTGCTATATTTTCCACCCCACTCATTCTTCTCACCATCAGCTAAATATTCATATCTAAACTGCTCTGTTGCAAAATAGAAAAATGATGTACCGTTCATAAACCGAGGTGATTTTACCCAATCATTTGCAAAGGCAATTTGGGAAAAGCCTTCAATTGGACGTACCTTCTCTTGTCCAACATAATGAGCCCAGCCACCCCCATTTACCCCTTGAGAACCTGTCAATAAAATAAGATTTAAAATGGAACGATAGATTTGATCACTGTGGAACCAGTGATTCGTCCCGCCACCCATCGCAATCATTGATTTTCCATTTGTCTGTTCGGCATTAGCGGCAAATTCTCTTGCAACTTGAATGACATGTTCCTTCTTCACACCAGTAATACTCTCCTGCCAAGCGGGTGTATACGGCTTATCTGGATCGTTATAATCATCAGGATAATTACCTTCAAGCCCACGATTAATTCCTGTATGTGCCATCATTAAATCATAAACAGTTGTAACAGTCATTTCATTGCCAAACTGATCTGTAATCACCTTCACAGGTACTCCTCGGCCGACCTTTCCGCCTTCTTTTTCAGCAAAATAAGGGAAATCTACCATGACGACTTGATCTGAATCTTTAAGGAAGCTAAGCTTTGGATTAATTTCTTGCCCGTCTTCACTCTTCAAATCAAGGTTCCACTTATTGCCGCTATCCCAGCGAAAGCCTTGACTGCCTGTAGGAATAACCATTTGATTCGTCTTTTCATCCCAAACGACTGTTTTCCATTCACCGAGCTCATGATTCGTTTCAATATCGGAAGCTCTTAAAAAGCGGTCGGAACGAAATTCTCCTTCCTTCCTATCTAAAATGACTAGAAACGGAAGATCTGTATACTGCTTGGCATAATCATTAAAATATGGTGTTTCTTTATCTACATAAAATTCCTTTAAAATGACATGGGTCATTGCCATAGCAAGTGCCCCATCTGTACCAGGCTTTGCTGGCAGCCAGATATCGGCAAATTTATCGTATTCAGCGTAGTCTGGACTCACTCCGACAACTTTCGTACCGTTGTAGCGGGATTCCACCATAAAATGCGCGTCTGGCGTTCTCGTTTGCGGGATATTTGTCCCCCAGATAATGAAGTATTTCGTGTTGTACCAATCACCACTCTCTGGAACATCCGTTTGATCGCCCCATACTTGGGGAGAAGCTGGCGGCAAATCCGCATACCAATCATAGAAACTTAGAATCGTTCCGCCAATTAGTGATAGAAATCTTGTTCCGCCAGAATAACTAATCATCGACATCGCTGGAATTGGACTGAATCCGACAATCCTGTCAGGTCCATATTTTTTGATTGTATATATGGTAGACGCTGCAATTAATTGACAAAGCTCCTTCCAGCTTCCACGGACAAACCCCCCTTTCCCTCTTGCCTTCACATATCTATTTCGCTTTTCAGGATTTGTGACAATGTTCTCCCATGCCTGAACAGGATTATCAGCTGCCTTCAATTCTTCTTTCCACAATTCATATAGATCCCCTCGTACGTATGGATGCTTTACTCGAGTCGGACTGTACGTATACCAAGAAAAGCTTGCACCCCTTGGACATCCTCGGGGTTCATAATCTGGAAAGTTTTCACCAGTAGATGGATAGTCTGTTTGCTGAGTTTCGTAAGCAATAATTCCATCCTTGACATGAATTCTCCAGCTGCAGGAGCCTGTACAGTTTACTCCATGTGTAGAGCGAACGATTTTATCGTACTGCCAACGCCTTCTATAGAGATCTTCTGAGTTACGAGGACGAGGGCTTTCTTCCGTCCAGCCATCATTGATTCGTTCGCCGCGCTTTAAATGCCTGAGTGCCTGAATGAGCTTATTTTGTCTTTGCTCCATCTATGCATTCTCCTCCTTTTAAGCTATCTCTTAGTGGATTAAATTCCTCTCCCAGAATGCGAAATGAGTCCTTGCTAGCTAGTAATTCCTCTTCAAAAACAGCCCAATTCGCAGCATTGGCTGCCGCAAGAATGAGTCGTTGCAATGTACTATATTCATTTATTTCATATATTTTCTCTATGATTTCTCCAGATAGGGATCCGAATCTCATACGTAATACAGCAATTAGGTCTTCTCGATCATTTACAAGTAATGCATCTGTTTCAAATGAAAACACGCTACCAGCCCTTTCTAAAGCTTAATCATTTTAAAATAGTCAGTGATTAATTGATTCTTGCATTTTTCAGCTGCCTGTTCGAAAAAGCAAGAAAGTTCTTCATCAGGCCGCTGTGCTTGTTCAAAACTAATTTCTGTTTTCGCGATCTCATTGAAATGATTTGAAAGCCTTAAAGTAATTTCTAGACCCTCTTGCGTTTTGATTACAGTTCCATGGGCATCATACGGATGGATATTATATTTCTCAAAGGTTTCTATCATCCTTCTATATACATTCGGAGCAGCAATCCGTAATGATTCTTCCTTTTGCAGTTTGAACTCTCCCATTTGCATCCTCCTCGCTACCAATTTCCTTAATTTCCCTGCGTTAGTGTTTGCTATTGTGCAGTAATTTATTCATTTCATCCTCGTTATGGACCAGATCAACAATGATAACGCCATCCATTAATGTCGTGAACTCCCCATCAACCTCTTGTTTTTGAAGCAATTCTTTCATTTGCTGGACAATTCTTCTCATGATGTCATGATCTCGAGTAAGTTGAACAACTAAATCCTTTAACTCAGGATTTTCCATGACCATTTCTTTGTATAAGCCCTCTTCTTCCGATTCTGCATGCTTTAGTGTCCGTGTCTCCCAATGTTCAATGATCACTTCAGCAACTTGGAGTGCTTTTTCCTTTTGCCCATCCTCCAAACAGCGCTGAAAAATATCTCTCAATTCCTTTGCTTCATTTAATGCCGCCTCATGGATCGATGAATGGGCATCTGGTTTTTTTAAACTTGGTCCTGACATTCGCTATCTCCATCCTTCCAAACTACTGTCTAGTAGTCCTAGTAAATTTATTAGTCAGTTTCCCCACATTAGTAGTTACTAAACTTGTCAATACGACTTAAATTGTGAACATTATGAGTTTTTGACGTAATTTGCAAAAAAAGAAGATGAATGGCTCCAGTTTGGAAACATCCATCTTCTTAATAAAAGTTATCTATTTGTTTACTACTATGTCATAGGATTCCTTATTCACCATCGTCTAAAAAAAGTTCCTTCAAAAACCGTTCCCGATTTTGCAAGAAGTATTTTGTTATCTGGTAATGATCCGTATCCTCATAGGCCACTTCAGCAATCTCTCCATGATCAAAGCTAAATATTTTTGCATTCGGATAGCCTAGTAGAATAGGTGAATGGCTGGCAATGATAAATTGAGCATTTCCATTACGGGTTAAATCATGAATAATCCGCAGGAAGGACAGCTGCCTTTGCGGTGATAGTGCTGCTTCAGGCTCATCTAAAAGATAAATAGCATTTCCTTTAAAACGATTTAAGAATAGAGAGAAAAAAGATTCCCCATGTGATTGCTCATGCAAGGACTTTCCACCATATTGCCTATATCCTGTATAATCAACCTCATCTAAATAGGAGGCAAAATGATAGAAGGATTCTGCTCTTAGGAAAAAGCCATTTGTCACCTTTGGCATCCAGGATAAACGTATGAAATCCGTTAAAGAAGAACCAGATGCATGTACATCATATATGTTATTTCTTCCGCCACCAGCCGTATTAAATTCACATTTATCAGCAATCGCTTCTAATAAAGTTGATTTCCCAGACCCATTTTCACCTACAAAAAATGTAACAGCATGATCCAACTTAAGTTCTTCGATACTACTGATGGAAGGGATAGAAAATGGATACTGATTAGCGGATGGGATTTCGTCACGTAAAAGGCTAATTCTTTTTAAAAACATAATGAAAGAAACCTCCTCAATTAGAAAAAATTATTGGAAAAATAATGAGGTATGATTTAAAGATTGCTTGCAAACATTGTCATTAAAGTCGTAAATTATGCCCTTTTGTACTATTTCTTTTTTGATTAATTTCAAATACGGTAAAAATAAATAGGGCAAACAAAAGTGTATATAATCCAGACGGAATATTCGTAACCGGGATATATACATCCCAGAATGAATTGATTAGTGCATGAAAAATAATACATAGAAAAATACTATTTGAAGATAAATAAATGACAGTAAGCAGAAAAGATAATCCCAGTGCACAAAGAGTGAACCAAAGAAAGTTCATACTCATTTGATTTGAACCAACCACGAACCATAATGGCAGATGCCAGATTGCCCAAATACATCCAACAATGAGCGTACTAGAAAATGACGACCACTTTTTTTGCAAAGCAGACTGTAAATAGCCACGCCAGCCTATCTCTTCCAATCCGCCTCCAATAATCATAATTGGAAATTCAATCAACGCCAGATATAAAGGGTTCTCCATGGTTGCTCCATCCCAAAGAGTCGGCAAAAAACAAGCTGAAAAAGCAAGTCCAATGGTAAATAGATACAATCCTAATGGGTGTCTAGGATTTTTTATATTATTTACAAATGATTGAAATTCTTCTTTAGAACTATGTCGCTTTTTCAGCCATATCTCACAAATGGCTGGAGTAACACCACCAAGAATAAACAACACCATCGAAAATGGAGTTCCAAAACTGAGCAGATTAAACTGTGTTAATATGGCTAAACTGCCCCATAGTATCCATGAGGAAACAAATGTGTAAACTAGAAACCTTCTTATCCCCTTTCCCAAACGTGACCCTCCCCTTATTTAGACCCTAAGAATAATAATACGGACTTGCACAGTGTATCCATTAGACGAATTTCGTCAAGTTGCTTTTCTTCATTTTGGAACATACCATAACATTTTTGTAAAACCACATCTCTTACAATGCCATCAATAGAAGTCATAATAAACGGAAATAAGTCTTCTAGTGAAACTACTGGCTTAAAGCTCCCATTTGAAATTCCCTCATGAATTGTACTAAATAACCGCTCGATCAAATATTGGCCGCTTTCATTTTCAGTTATGTTTGATAACATTTTCTTCTGTCTTTCAGGATTATTTGCAAATATGATTGTGAGCTCAAATTGAATTTTACCAACTGTTGATAAGTTTTCTTTTATGTATTCACCAAGGAAAGTAAACAAATTTTCTATTGTTTCTTTGGGAGAATTGCTATTATCAATGATTGCATCAATTTCTTGCGTATATTCTACATTTGAATTGGACTGATTAATCACTGCAACAAGTATCTCGTCTAAATCCGAATAATATCGATAGATTCCACCTTGACTTAATCCTGATGCATTAATGATATCTTTCATCGTAATTTCATATAGAGGTTTAACCTTACACACAGATAAAGCAGCTTCTATAATGCTGCTTTTCTTTCTTATCACATATTCATGGTTGACCTTTGGCATAGTAATCACCTTCTATAGTAAAAATGACATCACTGTCATTTTTATAGTATGGCATAAGCTATTCATTGTCAATAAATAAATGACAGAGTAGTCATTTTTACAAAATACTTCTTTTTTGCTGAAATCCGTCTTCTTTTGATAGCTTTTGTCACGAGGCAGGAAAATAGAAGGGTCCTTGCTGAATTAGTAAAAAAAGAATCCAATATAGACATTTCATTTCTCAGAAAGGGCTGGAAAACAAAATGAATAAATCATACGCGATTAAAGAAGCAGCAAAAAAATTAAGTGTATCACCTGGAAAATTAAGGCAGTGGGAAAAAGAGCTTGATGGGCTGCTCGCGATTCCCCGTACTAAGCAGGGAGCACGTTATTATACAGATGATGAAATGAGTCTGCTGGAAACAATCAAACAGCTTTATGATAAAAGTCTTAGCAAAGACATGATCAGAGGAATTATCGAAAAGGATTTTCAATTACAGAAGGTATCCAACACTGCCGAAGCAACATTATTACCAGTACGATCAGAAAAAGTGGAATCCTCCACATCAAATAATGATATTGACGAATTTCTAGCAGCAATGAAATCATGGAAGGACGAAATAATCGATGATGTACGTGATGAAATCCGGCACGGGGTTCGTAAAGAAGTAATTGACGAGGTTAAAAAAGAAATCCTCAAAGGTTCAGTACACACAGTTAAAAGTCTATCAGATTCCATATATAAATCAAACGAAAGAACGATCGCCGAAATTGATCATCTTTCCGAGGACATACATAAAATTTCTGAGCATACTTCAGAAAAGCTTGTAACTTTATCAAAAAGAATTGCAAAGTCTTCAAAAGGTACGACAGAGCAAATTCGCAACCTTGCACATCGTGTGGCGGATTCTTCAGAAGCTGCAGCAGAAGAGTTTAAAACGATGATTCACTATATTTCTAGCTCTGCCGAGGTTACACATACAGAAATAAGCGCACTTATTGAGACTTTAAACACAGATCGGGAAATTTATTTGGAAACGATTCATAGAGAACGTGAGGAGTATTGGAGGGACGTCAACCAGCGTGAAGTGATGTTCCAAGATATGATTTTAAGTTTTAGAAGTGCTGCGGCAGGCGAAGAAAAGAAGGAGACATGGTGGAAGTTCTGGAAATAATCTGCAGGCACTAGTCTAGCACAAACGTATAATAGTCATTGAAAATGTCCACGTGTGGTGCCTGACACCCTTGGGGTGTCAGGTATAATGTGGATTATATAGATTCAAAATTCGTTCCATAAAAGATTTCGTCCATCTCAGTAGTCAATCTTTCAGTAATTTCTTCTACTTCCTCTAAATCGAGCTTTTCCTTCGTATAGCCAAATAAATAATTATTGAGATCAAAGTCACGAATTCTGCATTTTGTATGAAAAATATGGGATTGATAAATATTGACATCAATCATATCAAATTCATTTTTCACTTCTTCTGGAATATAATTTTGAATGGAACTAATATTGTGATCAATAAAAAGCTTATGCCCGTCTTTATCCCTTGTAAATCCCCTTACCCGGTAATCAATCGTCATGATATCCGTATCAAAAGAATGAATTAAAAAATTTAAAGCTTTCAGTGGAGAAATCTCTCCACATGTAGACACGTCAATATCTGCCCGAAATGTACTAATCCCTTCAGACGGGTGATATTCAGGATACGTATGTACTGTAATATGACTTTTATCAAGCTGCATGACAACTGACCCTGGAAGAGGTCCGGGTGATTCATTGTATGATTCTGTTGGGACTTCAACAACTGGTCCTTCCGATACAAGCATTGTCACACTTGCACCTTGAGGCTCATAATCCTGTTGGGCAATATTTAACACATGTGCACCAATAATATCTGAAACACTGTTAAGTATTTTTGTTAATCTTTCTGCACTATACTCTTCATCAATGTACTCAATGTATGCTTCGCGCTCCTCTTTTGTTTTTGTATAACAAATATCATACATATTAAAGCTCAACGATTTCGTTAAGTTATTAAATCCGTGCAATTCAATTCGCTGTTCAGGCGTTAATTCCAATCGTATTTCCCCCTTATAAAGGTTTTTCCCTCAATTAAATATTGTTATATTACCCTATTTCACCGATAAAAATCAGCCTTTTCCTTTATAAGTATTTTGCCAAATTTATTTGTAACCAAAAAAAGGGAAAGAGGTCCTGCTATTCAATTTTATTATTAAAACTTATAATATAGGGAATAAATGATTTTATTAAATGGCAGAAAGGTGGGGTAAGCATTGAGAAGGTTATTCCGTACTTTAGTCCTGCTGTTCATTTTCATTGTTTCATGGCCTTTTATCGAGAAACAGATTCAGAAAACAGAATATTATCCTATATTGGAATCGATAAAGACGGAAATTCGCGGCATAGTCGAACATCCAGATGTTGCTGCCGCCTTAAATAGCATTTATCAAAAAGTCAATGAAATAACAGGAAACGAAGATCCTTCACCACTTAGTCCGAATAAAAATAATAATTCTGAAACAAATCAAGTAAAAAAACCCAATTTATCTATCCCGACTGAACAAGTCTTTTCGATTCATAACATCATTCTAGGAGAACAACTGTCTGAAGTGGAGGAAGAAATCGGAACGGCAAAGCGTACCTCTTGGAATGAATATGGAACTGAATGGCATACGTATCATGATGATTATCAAAATTTTTTAATGATTGCATACGATGAAAATAATACGGTTGTTGGGTTGTATACGAACCAAGATTTAATTACTTCTTCTGTTGGCATTGAACAAGGGAGTACAAAAAACGACGTCCATGAAAAATTAGGAGATCCATTAGACAAAATCCGTAAAGGAATGACCTACTTTCAACTGGAGAACGATCGTGATTATGATGTGTACGTTCTAGATGAAAGTTTTGTGACTATTTTTTACGATAAGCACAAGGGTAATACTGTCACTTCTCTTCAAATTATTACCCAAGAACTTGAATCAAATAAAAAAAATTTTTATTCTAACGGTAGTCAACAATTAAAAGAAGGCTTTGAATATCAGCTCTTTGACTTAACGAATGCTGCTCGAGTTAATCATCAATTGAATGTATTAGGATGGGATGAACACGTCAAAGAAACGGCAAGGAAACATAGCAAGGATATGGCAGAAAATAATTACTTTTCTCATACAAATCTTGATGGACTATCCCCGTTTGACCGCATGAGTGAGGATGATATTTTCTATACATTTGCTGGAGAGAATTTGGCAACTGGACAGTTCAGCAGCATTTTTGCACATGAAGGACTAATGAATTCACTTGGGCATCGAGAAAACATCCTTCGTCCCGAATATCAATATTTAGGTGTCGGAGTTGCTTTTAATGAGGACTCACATCCTTATTACACAGAGAATTTTTTCAGAAGGTAAATGGCTGGGCTATGGATGGGTCCAGCCAAATTTTTAGGGAAAGTATAACTCTACTCGTTTATTGTCTTTTTCCAAAAAATAAAAATTCTTAAATTCAGTCCGTTGTGTGAAGTACATAAATCCATCAAAAGGAAGTGCAAAAACAATCATTCCCTCCTTGCTGAATTGAAGCAGACAATCGACAATTTGAAGGGATTCAAAAAAAAGACCTTCTCTTTGAACTAATTCATCTTCTTCGTAAAAGTTTATAATCACTTGTTGATTTTTAAATTGGCTTAGAGAATGTATATTAGCTAATGTTGTTTCCATACTCGTAATACATACCCCCCACATCCGCACTGATCGATAAATTTCATCTGAATCGTATCACCAAAAACCTCTGTTAATAATGGGACGAAATAATCAGTTGGATTTCCAAATTGTCCTGAGGTTACTAAATTCACGTAGTAGCCTGGTTCAGTCTCCTGCACTGCTTTAATCCCATCCTCAATGATTAGATCAACATTGTCTTCATATTCATTATGCTCAAGATCCATTGACCAATTTTTCCCCACCTATTATTCCCCCTTGGCCGATAACTTCCTGCTTCATCTTTTGTGGTAATGAAGATAATCCAATCATATCATATAAAAAAATTAAATCGCATCCATTTTAGGCGGAATTATTGTGTCAAAAAAAACAAGATTGAATCGAAATCATAAGCAGAGAAAGAGCAAGAAATGCTGGTTATTTTATTTATGTTGATAAGGAGCGATATGCATTAACTTAAACAGATAGTAAGGCCATGGAGCAAGATTAAACCAAATTTTAATTGATCTCCAGATTATCAAAAAAAATGAGGATCTATTATCGTCCATCTTCCTCCAGCTTTACCGCGTATGACGACTATCAATCAAAAAACGTCTAGACAACACCTAGACGTTTGATCACTTTCTCTTTTTATTAAAAAGTATGAGCTAGATCCTTGGCTCGAGCAATCGCATTTGCCTTAATTTCCTCTGCCTTATTTGGTTGTGCATTATGTCCTTCTATGAACAATCCTTCTAATATTGGTATGCCAAAAAATTGCATTATAATTTGAATATAACGATGGCCCATTTCCATTTCAGCAGCTGGACCTTCTGAATAATAACCTCCTCGAGCCTGAATATGTAAGGCTTTTTTATCCGGCAGTAGTCCAATAGGTCCTTGTTCCGTATATTTAAATGTCTTTCCTGCTACTGCGACAGAGTCCAAATATGCTTTCATGATTGGAGGAAAGGAAAAATTCCATAAAGGAGTCACAAACACATACTTATCCCCTTCTACAAACTGGCTGCTTAATTCATCCAGGCGACTCACTTTACCTTTCTCCTCTGCTGTTAAATCGTCAAAAGCTGAACCAGTACGCAGTTTCCCCCACCCGCTGAACACATCTGCATCAATATGTGGAATCTGCTCTTTATATAAATCAATGGTCACAATTTCATCATTCGGATTAGCTTCTTTATAAGTATCAATGAATGCTTTTCCAACTGCCATGCTATATGATTGTGTTTCATTATGAGGGTGTGCTGTTATGTATAGAACTCTTGCCATCTTTCACTCAACCTTCCTTAATGTATTTAAATCTAATCCTCGCTATTTACTGAATATGGGTTTTGCCCAATACTTGTCCTCATTTCCTCTGTTAGTTCGAATGGAATTTCCTTTTGTAGTTCATGGTTATTTTTACTGTCTCGCTGAAATCTTCCATCATAATGCAAGGGCTGCTGATTCATTATTTTACCCCCTCCAATGTTTCTGTAAATAATGTCCTTCTCCATATAGAAGGTATACTATTATCATTCCCTTTTCTTTATAAAAAAATCAAAAAAGCCAGAATGCTGACGTTCTGGCTTTTTAACTTGCACTAATCTCCTTTTGATGAATGGACAAAAATACTTCTTCTAACGATTTGCACTCGTGGTCACGATATATACAGTCCAAAGTTCCAAATGACTTAACCTTTCCATTAAATAAGATTAATACTTTATCTGCGATTTCAATGGCATCTCTCATAATATGGCTGCTAACAATCACCGTTTTCTGCTGTTTTTTCAATGTTTGAATGACTTCTTTAAATTGAATGACCCAATACGGATCCAAACCGTTCGTCGGTTCATCTAGGATATAAATATCTGTATTCGCTAATAGGCATTGGGCTAAATTTAACCGCTGAGACATCCCTTTAGAGAACCCTCCAACCCTTTGATTACGTTTCTCCCATAAGCCAACATCTACTAGAACTTCTTGAATTCTCACTTTTGGTGTGTTCAAAAATGTCCCATAATAATTTAATATCTCAATAGGGGTAAATTCGGGAGGAAAATTCATTTGGTCAGGCATATAGGCAAATGGCTTCTTCTTTTCCGAGTGAAAAACGACCTGGCCAGTAGATGAATTTTCAATGCCTGTTAAGATTTTAATCATTGTACTTTTTCCAGCACCATTCCCGCCGCATAATACAATGCATTCTCCTTTATTTATTGTAAGATCTACAGGGGCCAAGGCTATTTTGTTTTTATATTTTTTTGAAATATTCTGCAGCTCTAAAATCATATTAAACACCCCTTTTTTTCAATAAATAAGTGGATGAGGCAATGGTTAGAAACAGTAGAATGATTATCGATAGGAAAAGAGCACCAGTTAGCATGCCATTGTCTGCCCATTTTTCTATCATTAAATATTCTGGACCAAATACATATTCTGCATTTAATTTTGATATTGACCACACACGAATGGATTCCACAGGGTTTAGTAAGATGAGTGAGAATAGACTCCCTAGCTTCATTGAATAAGGGATCCAATCGACAATCGAAAAGATGACAAATTCATAGACAAATACAACAATACTCCAGAAAAATAACGCAAAGGATAAACCTTGCATTCTTGTTTTGCTGACTGCTCCGATGAATAAAGCTGCTGCGGAAAATACGACGATGAGCAGCATGTTAACCGCCATAAAAACAAGATAGATCGATCCTTCAAATGATTTACCTATCAGAGATAGAATGAGACCAAATGAGCCGTATGAAATCCCCATTACAACAAATAATGATAAGACTAAAGAAACAAACTTGCTACACATATAATGCCAATACGAAACCTGATAGGTCTTAAACAATGAAAACCTGCCACTCTCCTTATCAGCAATGATTGAATTTGCTCCTAGTATTAAACAGATGATTGGAATAAGCCATAAGGATAAATTGATTAACATCGCAATGGATCTATTATATGCCGATTGGTTCACTTCTTCTGATGAGCTAACCTCTTTCTTAATCTCTTTTAATCCATACCATTCCGGATTCACATTCATCGTCTCAATATTTGTATTAACTGATTCTAATCCATATGTGGTTTCTACAGGATCTGATTTAATCGATTGTAAACCGTAAAAATATAGTAATACAGATAAAAATAGAAATAATATCATGAAGTTTAAAAGCCACTTACTGCGTAATAATAGTTGTAATTCGTGCTTTACCATTGATAATAGTAATGTAGGCTTCATATCCATTGCCTCCTAATCGGTTGACCATCATCCTTTACCTAATGACCGTGTTCCATACCTCCAGACTTAAAGCTTTTCATATCTGCTTTTAATAGCTCCTCTTTCGAATACATATCACAATCATGTTTTTTTTGGAATTGAGAAGCTTTTTCTTCGGATTCGAATCCTGCAATTCCATAACTCATTGGACTTTCAATGGACGTACCTTGGACAAAAGTACTTTTATCAAAATCTATCCATTCCTCTGTTTCGAAATCATGAATAAATGCTGCTTCATATTTAGGGCTTTTCTGCTGTAGATAATTAATCATACAGCCAATATCATCAAATAAAAGTGGTTTTCCATCCTCTAAAATAATTTGTGCGGCTGATTTCAGCTCCTCAATACCCATTTTACATTCAGCACATGATTCCTCATTTGCCTTTATTTCAACTGGTGCAGCAGCCTTCGACTGGCAGCCTGCTAATAAAAGTATAAATCCAATCATTAGCATCAACACTTTACACTTCATGCTTACCCCTCCCCAACTTCAAAAGAATTGAAAGACTTCCAATTAAAACAATAAGAAAGGTGACAATCTGCATTACATTAAATGTAGCATTTGAAATAACCGCTTCCTCAGAATTTCCTTTATTCCAGCTAACTGGTGCAGGCTTAACAAGCGGAGATTCATCAATAACAAAGGAATCAGATGGCATCGGTGTGTACTGCTCAATCATATTCCATAGCTCCACTGCTGGACTTTGATAAAAAATGCTTAAATAGGGCTCCTCGCTCGTCATATTATAAAAAACATCTCCGCTTTTGTAAGCATAATCAACGAGCTCGTCATTATTCAAATTAAGTGAGCCATGATCATCAAAATAGTTTCCGTAATTATCCTGAGTAAAAAGATTTGTATTTTCCTGATCTGAAATGATTTGCCTTGTATTATGATAAAAATTATTTAAATAAATCGTATTCTCATCCGAAGCTTCTCTCAATTCCAGCCCTGTGTGATTTCCGATAAAGGTATTAAACTCGAAAGTATTGCGCTTCGCATTTTCAAGCAAAATCCCCTTAAAGTTCCCTTGCATTATATTAGAAGAGATTTTCGAATCAAAGGTATCAAAGATAAACATGCCTGCTCCATCAATCTTCGTATTTAAATAGAAAGAATTAGCCACGATGGATATTTCATTACTCTGCATAATCATTAACCCATTTACACTTTCCCTGACCTCATTCTGTGCAATGAGTACAGTTCTTGAATCCATCGTGTGTACACCATACCTTGCCCTTACCATTTGATTCCCTCTAATTTCACAGAAATTGGAATACGAAACATAAATACCATCCTGAGTATCATAAATAAAGTTGCTTGTAGCCACAGAATTCGGTGCTTTTACTAAATAAATCCCATACCCTTTATGATTGCTGCTTCCTTTAAAACTAGTTATCACATTATTCTCCATCCGATGCCCATAGCTTTCCTTAGCATAAATTCCATGGAAAACATCTTGGATGATATTTTTATGGATAAAGGAACGATTTCCTTTCACATATATTCCAGCATTTTGTGATCCACTGCCTTCAATTTGAAGACCTTCTACTGTCACATCATCCGCTTCAATCGTTAGGACATTTCCGCTTCCAGGACCAATCAGTTTTGCCCCTTCTTCTCCAATTAAATGGACGGGTTTACTAATCGTAAAAGCTCCTACATACTCTCCTGCCTCTAACTTTATGACTCTGTTTTCACTCGTATTTGCTAATGCCTCTTGCAGCTCATTCCCATCCGTTACTGAAACTTCTTCAGCATTTGCCTTACCAATAAAAATGAACCAAACGAGCACGATAAATATTCCAATCTTCTTATACATGTGAGCTTCACCTGCCCTGCACATTTCCACCATATAAAAGGGCAGCATTCCCAATTGATCTATTTTTTATCATTCAGGGAAAGTACTGCCCATTAATTTGTCAAAAAGGGTTCACTTTTGTATTGTTTTTATATATAATATGTGTGTGTTGTTTTTATGAAAATTTATTAATGGCCCATTGTTGCCGTGCCGTCATCTTCTCCAGTTTCAGTCACCTTTAAGATAGCGACGGCTCCTTTTTGAGCATGGTTGAATTGATGTGTTAGAATTGAATAGCTGCCTTCACGTGTAACTGTAAATTCTACAACTGCTCCACCACTAGCTGGAAGCATAACTGTTTGAAGACCTTTCATATGATTAAATGGATTGCCGTCCATATATACATCATCGAAGACAGTTCCAACTACATGGAATGAGCTTACTTCATTCGGACCTACGTTATTAACATAAATTCTAACCTTGTCACCAACCTTAGCTAGTAATGGTTTATCTTTAAGGCTAAATGTATCACCATTTGTGTTTTGGTCGCCTTCTTTCAATGCTTTTGTAGACATGACCACATGACTAGGAACACCATTTGTAAAGTCTTCTAAATCATTGTACTTATACCATTCATTTTGAACGATAACAAATTCTCTATCGATATCTTTATCTGTCGGATACCCAGCTTTTGGTTTAACAATGATTGTTCCATGCATACCATTCGCAATATGTGATAGTACTGGTGATGTTCCACAATGATACATAAAGACACCTGGTTTATTTGCTGGATAGCTGAATGTTCCTGTTTCATCAGGCTCTACATTTGTGAAGTCCTTTGAAGGTGATGCATGTACAGCATGAAAGTCCATGCTATGCGGAATGGCTGGATCCATATTTTTTAGTGTGAAGTTAATTGTATCTCCTTCATTTACTACTACTAATGGCCCTGGTGCCTCTCCATTAAAAGTCCATGCCTTGTACATTTTTCCTTTATCAATTTCAATATCAGTTATTTGTGAAGTCATTTCCACGTTTACTTCGTTCGGGCCAACTCGCTCCATTTTTAATGGAATTGGTTTTTGATTCAGCCCTTGATGCGGCTTAATTACTTCTACCTCACCTTTTTCTGCTGCCAATACCTTTTGTTCCATATCCTTGTTGTTTTTTGAATCTGCTGCTTGTTGGTTGCATCCTGTTAAAAGTCCAATGCCTAAAGCGGAAGTAAGAAGAATTTTTACACCTTTATTCATTTGTGTTTCCCCCTCTTTTTAATTTCCTTTCATACTTTTATAATAATGACATTCCGCATCCAAATAGGTGATTTTTCTCACATAAGCATATAAATGTGTGAAGGATTTGTGAAGAAGTGTGTAATCAAGTGATAAAGGTTGTTTTGTTCTGAAATTATTGCGAAAATATTTCTAACCTGATCGATAAAGGAGGAACTTGTCTAGTTTCAGCCTTCCTATCTACTCGATTTCTTTAAGTCTGAACATTTAACATAAAAAAGGTACGAAAACCTCCATCATGGTTTCGTACCTTTTTCTTTGCTAAGACGATTTTGTATACCTTAAAAGCGATTGTTGTCCCTTATTTTCCTACAGATTACTTCTCTTTTTTCTTTTGTACGATAGCTAATTCATCAACGAGCTTTTCTGCAGCTCTACGATAAAGATTACTCATATTTGCAAGGGAAGCTATCATTAATATTTTTTGAAGATCTTCTTTTTCAGGATCTTCGAGCAAATCGATTTCATTTTTGACAACGATTGATTTTGCGACTATGTCCTCATTGAAGTTTTCGATATTTTTGCTTGCAACATGCAGATAGCTTTCATAAAAACCGTCTAGATGAAATTGATTCATACTCGTTTTTTCATTAATTTTAAAAAGTGTCTCCTTAATATCATTAATAGAAAGTACCCCTTTTAATTGATAAATGAGACTTATTAAAATGAGATGTTCTTTGGAATATTTTTTGTTCTTGATTGGGAAAAACAATTTGCCTTTAGCATAATTATTAATCATCGTTTTTGTTAGAACCTTTTCATCTTCATTCCGTTTAGAGTTGCTGAATTTATTTTCAAACAATTGGATGACCTGATCCATGTATAAATCGATTTGCGGAATCTCTTCTAATGTAATTTGATTATTTAAGCCAAGTTTATCTATCATATCCTGTATTTGATCCATTCTATTCCCCTACTATAATATTTATTAATTTAATATTACTTAAAAAAAAGGGTTATGTAAATGTTGACTACTTGATAGAATGGTTATATGATTATAAGTAGTTATCAATACTACATCAAACGCTAATAGGGGGATTTACTTATGAATTCTTATATTCGAGAGCCAATTAATGGACTGACCCATCTCGCTGGCGCCATTCTTTCTTTCATTGGGTTGTTAGCTATGGTCATTAAGGCTTCTATGACAACCTCATCTGCACTTGCCATTACAGCAGTAATCATTTTTGGAATTAGCATGATACTGCTTTATTCAGCTTCGGCAACCTATCATATGGTCATTGCTAAAGACAAAGTAATCGCATTTTTAAGAAGGCTTGACCATTCCATGATTTTCATATTAATTGCAGGCTCGTATACACCATTTTGCTTGATCAGCTTAAACGGAGTAACAGGGTGGTTATTATTTGGAATCGTTACGGCAGTAGCCATCTCTGGCATATTATTTAAAATGATCTGGTTCAACTGTCCAAGATGGCTTTCAACTGCTCTTTATATTGCAATGGGCTGGATTATTATATTTGCATTCTCTCCACTTTCAGAATCATTAAGTTCCCCTGGTCTGTTTTTATTAATTTTTGGAGGGGTTCTTTACACCATTGGCGGAGCCATTTATGCAATAAAACCTAAATTTTTGGAGTTCAAACATTTCGGCTTTCATGAAATTTTTCATATTTTTATTATGCTTGGCAGCCTCGCCCATTTTTTAAGTGTTTTCTTATACGTGATATAGTAAAAACCGTTCTGCGCTAATAAGCAGAACGGTTTTTTTTATTGCATATTAAATAGTGCGGCAAAGATTACTGCAAAGAACAAAATAATTATAATGACAAGGATAATATATAGAACAACAATGATCCATCCTAATACTTTTCTTCCAGTAACAATCAGGTATATACCAAGGCCTAGCAATCCTAAAATAAAGCCGAGAATCCCCCATAATACAGGACTTTTATTATGCTTAGGTGCATCTATTACTAAATAAATCGTCACAGCTACACTAATAAGTAACCCTAATGAAAATTCCATCTAGGTCCCTCCTTTTGCAGAATGATTCCACAATTTAATATTATACTATTTTTACCGAATTATTACATTGGATTTTTAGTTCAGAATTCTTTTG
This sequence comes from Cytobacillus solani, assembly GCF_001420595.1. Lineage (GTDB taxonomy): Bacteria > Bacillota > Bacilli > Bacillales > Cytobacillaceae > Cytobacillus > Cytobacillus solani. Next base: position 2,698,821 of record NZ_LJIX01000006.1, read on the forward strand.
ATAAATTTTAATCCATTTTTCATTGTTGGGTATCGAAAGGGAAGATCAAACATGGTTGTTTGTTTTAAAATACTTTTTTCATGGGTAAATACATCGAAGCTCCCCTTACCATGATACGCGCCTATTCCGCTTTCTCCTACTCCGCCAAATGGCAAATAAGGGGAGCTAAGGTGATAAACGGTGTCATTAATACAGCCCCCGCCAAATGAAATCTCGTTCAATATTTTTTTCTGTATTTTTTCATTTTCTGTAAAAATATATAATGCAAGTGGTTTATGTCTACTTTGAATCTCACTGATAATCTTCGGCAAGGATTCATAATCCATCACAGGCAAAATCGGCCCAAATATTTCATCCTGCATCACTTCATCATTCCAGTGAATCATATCTAATATCGTCGGTTCGATGGTAAGTTTGGTTTCATCATATTTCCCGCCAAGATACTGTTCGCCATTATTTAGAAAGGATATTAGCCGCTTAAAATGCCTCTCACTTACTATTTTTGTAAATTGACCGGAATCAAAAATATTTTCACTATATAGGTCATGAATAGCCAGTTTTAGTTCATGTAAAAATTCATTCTTCACACGACTGTGTACATATAAATAATCAGGTGCTACACAAGTTTGTCCTGCATTTGTAAATTTGCCCCAAGCAATCCTCTTTGCTGCTAATTTCAGGTTTGCATCTTCATGAACAATACACGGACTTTTTCCTCCTAACTCAAGGGTAACTGGAGTTAAATTTTTTGCAGCTGCTTGCATAACTACCTTTCCAACGGACACACTGCCTGTAAAAAAGATATAATCAACCTTTTCATTCAGCAAAGCCGTGCTCACCCCAACACCGCCTTCAACAACAGCAATATACTCTTCAGGGAAATTTTCACTAATCAGTTTGTCTAACAAAGCAGATGTATTCGGTGTTAATTCCGAAGGCTTCAAAATTACACAGTTTCCAGCTGCAAGCGCACCTGCCAGTGGGGCTATAGCTAATTGAAACGGATAATTCCACGGAGAGATTACTAGAGCAACTCCATACGGTTCTGGATAGATATAGCTTTTTGATCCAAGCGTTGCCAGAGAAGATTTCACCCTTCTCGGTTTGGCCCAAGCATGCAAATGCTTCAGAGTAAATTTTATCTCTTCAAGTACAATTCCTATTTCTGTTAAATACGTATCAAATTCACTTTTGTTTAAATCCTTCTTTAAAGCATCCATCAATTCTTGTTCATTTGTTCGAATAAGACTTTGTAGTTTTTTCAAGGCTTCCAGCCGAAAAGATAGCTCCTTCGTTTTTCCCTGTAAATAGAACTTCCTTTGTTTCTCTATCAAGTCTCCATATTTCTCCACTTTAGCGCCCCCTTTTTCATCATGATTGAATTAATTAAATTGTAGCATTATCCAAGAATGATTAACATTCCTCCGCGAAAGTCTTTACATAACTTCATATAACTGTGGAACACTTACTATTGGGAGGGGTAGCAAATGTTAGGTGATTTACTAAAAAAAACTTTTTCGTCAAATAAGAAGAACAATCCGTTTTATGAAAAATCAAACACAGAAGAAATTCAAATTAAAGAACAAAAAATTCATGCTGACATTGAATATTCAATGTCAATATTTAAAAAAATCTATTCCTTTCCTGATAATAAAGATGTCAAATTCCGAACGTTTCAAATTGGCGGATTGAATAAGCAGGCTTGTCTTATTTCTATTTCAACCATAACCGATATTAAGCTTTTAGATGAATACGCGATTCAACCGTTGCTGAACAATGATAACCCATCATGTAGTATCGAGAATTTATTAGCGGTACAAGCTTTATCTACTGTCGATTGTAATAAGGATGCAATCTATGAAATCAATAAAGGGAATGCTGTATTACTTATTGATGACTACACGAAAGCCTATAGCATCACGGCTGCTAATTTTCAAGGAAGAGATGTAAGCAATGCTGATAATGAAATCGTTCTTAAAGGGCCTAAAGAAGCATTTACTGAAAAGGCAGCGTCCAATATCTCTCTCATTCGAAAAAGAATTAGGGATGAAAACCTTATCGTAGAATCGGCTGTTTTATCTAAACGGACAAATAATGAACTCTTTATTGTCTATATCAAAGATTTAGCAAATGAGCAATTGCTCGACAATATCAAAAATAGGGTTAACTCATTAAATGTAGATTCTGTGCAAAACCTTGCCTTGCTGGAGCAGCATATAGAGGAGAGAAAGCTTTCATTATTCCCATCCATTCTTTATACAGAAAGACCGGATCGAGCTTCAGCTTTTCTCGAAGATGGTTATATTGTTTTGTTAATGGATAATTCACCGGATTCATTAGTGCTGCCAGCTACCTTTTGGTCTTTCTTCCATATTTCTGAAGATCACTATTTAATATTGTTTTAATGATTATCTCACTTTATTCTTTATGATTTACAATTACACTGTGGAGAGATAAAAAAAAAGCAGGTTCTATTGCTGTGTTTTCATTAACAGCGGCGACATTTGTATGTGCCTTACTAGGCGTACTGAAATGATTTCGTTTTATTCTTGACCTCTTCCAATAGAAAAATGAGCAAATTTCTAGTAGAATAGACAATATATTTAGCGACTCTAAATATTATTCTTTATCGGATGCAATTTTACCAGTATCAGCAATTATTCTGGAAAAGTATCCTAAAAACAAGTTTTCATTATAGGAGGAAATCTTTAATGGGTAGTGATTCACGTTCTGAATCTGCAGTAAAACAGCAGATACATACCGAGAAAATATGGACTCGTGATTTTGTTATCATTTGTTTATCTAATTTTTTTATTTTTCTTGGGTTTCAAATGACCTTGCCAACAATTCCATTATTTGTAGAGGAGCTTGGAGGAAATGATCAACTAATAGGGATCGTTGTGGGGATTTTTACTTTTTCTGCCCTTCTTCTACGGCCATATGCAGGGCATGCACTAGAGTCTAAAGGAAGAAGGTTTGTATACCTGACTGGACTTGGAATTTTCGTCCTATCTGTCGGTTCGTTTGGATTTGTTAAAAGTTTAGTTTTCTTGTTTATTATGAGGATTATCCAAGGACTGGGATGGGGTTTTTCAACAACAGCTTCCGGTACAATTGCAACAGATTTAATACCAGCTAAAAGACGCGGGGAAGGGATGGGCTATTATGGTCTTTCAGGAAACTTGGCCCTCGCATTCGGACCGACATTAGGTCTTGCTTTAGTCGGTGTGGTTTCTTTCACCCAGCTATTTTTAATCTGTGCAATTCTTGGCCTTGCTGCATTTTTCTTATCCTCCACGATTCGATATAAGAAAGTTGAGCCGCAGACTGTACAGCTTAAAAAATGGGATATTTACGAAAAAAGTGCCCTCCCTCCATCCATGCTCTTATTTTTTATCACAGTTACATTCGGGGGAATCGCATCCTTTCTTCCCATCTATTCAGCTCAGAAAGGAATCCCTGGTATTCAATGGTATTTCCTCCTCTATGCACTAGCTTTAATGGTTAGTCGAACTTTTGCAGGAAAACTGTATGATCAGAAAGGACATCGTGCTGTTTTCATTCCTGGCGCACTATTAATTATTATTTCTATGATCCTATTATCATGGCTGCCAAACAGTCTATTTCTTTATATTGCTGCGATTTTGTATGGTCTTGGATTCGGGACTGTTCAGCCTGCTTTACAAGCTTGGTCTGTTAAAGAGGCACCTGCTAATCGCAGAGGAATGGCGAATGCAACTTTCTTCTCCTTCTTTGATCTTGGTGTCGGAATCGGTGCGATCATGTTTGGACAAATTGCCCACTGGTTTGGATACAGTGCTATTTATGCTGTTTCAGCAGTTTCTGTACTTTGCTCTATCATTCTTTATCTTGGTATGCTTTCAAAAACTAGGAAAGTTCAAAAGGCCTAGGAGCATTATTTTAAAATCTTCCTCCGCTACAATCTATTCGTCCGGAGGAAGATTTTTTTACTTCATATATATTTATTAAGTTCTGTGCTATTCAACGATTCCTGATTGAATAATATCCATCGTGACCTGTACAGATATTTTTATATCCGGATAGATTTCTTCCCATTTTTCCTTATTCCAATTACGCGTTCGAGAACGAACCTCTTCACCAATGCCTAAAGGATCAATTTCTTTTTCTTGAAATTGTTTAATCATTTCTTCCGAATTACGTTTTATATCCTCTTCAAATGCCTTTTCTAACTCCTTTATCTTACGATCGGTTAATTCCCCATCATTATATTCTCGAATCATTGATTTTAACTTTACTTTTACAGTAATCTCAGAGTTTGTCATTGGTTTTGGAATATGATACTTTCTCTTTGAGCTAATATTAAATATAGAAAGTTTAGTTTTTTCACCCAATTGAATTGCATGAGTATCATTTTCCCCTTTTCGATTCAAGAGAATTTTCAAATAAAAATACATTTTCTCTTCAATTTGATCGACCAATTTATCCTCATCAAATAAACCGATTGCTTTAAGGTTTATTTTGCCATTCTTTTGTTCAATTATAGGAAGCATCGGGTCTATTCCTTCTGCGTAATACTTATATGAAAATTGATGTAAATTCGTTTTATGAATTAAACCTGATTCGATATTTTGCTCGATAAGATTAGATAAAAATATCCCATTATCCATATTTCCATACTGCTTATTTAGCAATTCTTTTGGGCTTCCGTCAACCACTGCAAGATAAACATTTGACCCTACAGATGGATCCCGCTCCAATGTGTCTAATAAATCCTTAATTCCTCTTTCTGCAGTTTTCTTTTCATATAAAGTTACTTCTAGTTTCCCACTGACCAAAGGTTTTTCTGATTGCAAACTAAGTTTATCGCGAACTTCTTTACTTAAAATAGAAGAAGCAACCAATGTTTCATTTTTCACCGATTTATCTGGTTGAAAATTCGGGAAAACTGCAGTAAGCTCTATTTTATCTTCATCAATGTATTCGTAACCCGCTGCTGTAGCCAATTGAATATCATCCAGCACTCTTGCCTTAATATTCATACATCCCGAAAGAAAAAGTAGCATTGTTAGGCAAAGAATTAGGAAATTAGGTACCCTTCTCAAACTTCCCCCTCCTCATTTTAGATAGCAGAAAAGATATTAAGGTGAGCAAAGGAACATAAATGAAGCCTAAACATAATCCTATTAACGACATCGTTTTACTTAACAGAGCAATATCCTCTCTTCCCTGTACTGCTACAGTTACACAAAATAATATACTCAGTATTACGATTACCACTCTTTTTGGCTTTAAATTAAAAATTTTTTGAATGCCTTTTGTTGAAGCCCAAACAGATAAACAGATATTTGGAAGAATGATCAAAGCCCATGATGTAATACCAATGTACTCAAACCTTTCTACAAATGGCATTTCAACAATTTTCCATAATGATAAGGTTGCCCAAATTTGCCTACTTACTTGCTTCTCACTAAAAAATCCAATAGTGATGATTAAAATGAATAAATAAATGACCATCGTTAATAAATTCCCTAAATGCGCCCACTTTTGCGATTTTTTTGGGTGCTTAATATATGGATAATACATGAGCAAGGTTGAAAACCCTAAATATCCTATAATCATATCTTTAATAGAAAAAGTGATATCCTTAATGGAGTGGTTCCAAATGGGCAGCAAATTCCGAAAATGTGCAAACTCGATTGGGAATAGAAATGTAAAAAATAAATAAAATGGAATGCATACACCTAAAAAGCTAAGACCAGTAACAACGCGGAAACCACCAGATACACAATAATAGACAAGAATAATAAAGATCAGACTAAACATGTAAATATTTATTGTAGGAAACATCCATACCTCAACAATTTCAATATAATTTCTTAAAGTTACAATTCCTATCAATAACCAATAAATAATCCATATTAAGCTTATGAAGCTGCCAACCCACTTTCCAAATATATCCTTTTGAATCTGTACAATATCCTTCTGATGTCTGTTAAGTAGTAGATACATTAACCAAATAATGAAACTTACCATCATACCCGCAGCTAAAACAACCATCCAAGAGTCATTCCCAGCGGACTTCATAATGACCCGCTGGAATCCTAACACGCCAATCCCAACTTGAACAGCATTAATGATAAAGAAAACGAGAAAAGGTGATATTTGCAGTTCTTTTGTTTCCAAATCAAACACACGCTCCCTTTCTCTATCCCTTTATATGTCATTCTTTTCTTTTGCTTTCATTGGATCAAATCGCATCGTATCTTCCGTTTGCTCAAGGATTGGCCTTTTCGTTTGCTTTGAAAATGGCAGGCGGATAAGAGAATCCTTTAAATCCTGAACTCTAAGGGGATAAAATGGTTCAAGAAACGGTCTCCCAAGTGAAGATAATCTTAATAAATGAATAAGAAGGAAACAAAAGCTAATTGCAACGCCTAATAAGCCGATATAATGCGCCATCAATAAAAAGGGGAAACGAATTAATCGGATCGTATTGCCCATTTGGTAAACAGGAGTAGTGAAGGATGCTAATGCCCCCAAGGCAACAATAATTAATAAAACATTACTTGTTAAACCTGCTTCTACCGAGGCTGTCCCAATAACAATACCGCCAACGATACCAATTGTCTGTCCAACCTTTGTAGGGAGTCTAGCTCCTGCTTCCCTTAATAATTCAATCGTCAATTCCAGTACAAGTGCTTCCATGATCGGAGGCAATGGAATCGCGCTTCTTGAAGTAATTAATGTACTTAACATGTCTTTAGGAATTAATTCATAATGATATGTAAGAACTGCGACATAAATGGGCGTGACTAAAATAGAAAATAAGACGGCAAAAAATCTCACTAAACGGAAGAAAGAGGCGACCGTCCAATTTAAAAAATAGTCTTCAAATGCAGAAAAAAATTCAAAAAAGGTTGTCGGTCCAATTAAGCCGTGAGGAGCACCATCAACTAAAATGGCAACCTTCCCTTCCCCAAGCACCGAAGCAATCCGATCTGGACGCTCCGTATCGATTAATTGCGGAAATGGCGAATTTTGATTGTCCTGTATTAACTGTGTAAGATAAGAACTATCATTAATTTGGTCCACCTGTAGCTCTGATAACCTTTGAATAACTGTATTCACGTTCTCTTTATTCGCGATTCCTTCAATATAAAGTACAGAAACTCTCGTTTTTGATATTTTTCCAATATGTAATTCCTTTATGATTAACTCTGGCAATGGCAATCTTTTTCGAACGAGGTTAATATTCGTATCAAGTGATTCTACAAATGCCTCTTTCGGACCTACAACACTAAATTCCACCTCGGGAATGGCTACTTGACGTGTTCTTTCAACACTTGCTTTTGCAAGACCCATTTGGTTTAAATTATTTACATCAAAAATGATTACATGACCTCTTAACAATTGATCCTGAATTATTGTTGTATCCTTTTCAAGGGTTACTTCTTCTATGGGAATGACATTAGGCAAGGAAGTAATAACTTCCAACTCTTTTAAGTAGGGCATAATATCCCGATGCAAAATTTCTGTATCTATTAAAGATGTGTAATATCCTATACAAAGCGTTGATGACCTTGATGCATACGTAAATTGCGTAAATTCGTCAGATTCCGATAATTGCTGCAACAAAACTTGGAAAGAATCATCCTTTTTAGGATCCTTTTCATTTTTGTCTAATTTTTTTTTATTCCTCCAAATTCTCATCTACAAATCACCCGTTTAAAAATAACAAAATGAGTACCTATTTTCATAATTTACAAGAAGCATTTAAATTATACGCTTTTTCTTTTTTGTTCCTAATATTTAAGAAGGCAGAAAGCATCTCAACAGAAATACCACTTGAGTTAAGAAAGCAATTATTCAATTTGAGAGAATTAGTATTGCTGCAAAAAAATTGTACTACAAATGAAGGAGCGGATGTTTTGCGAGAAGCCATATCAGTCTTTGCTGGGCACGGGGTAATGGAGGAATTTTCATCATTGCCGCGAATATTCAGAGACGTTGTTGTGAATGAGCAATGGGAAGGACCGCGAAATCTTCTATTGACGCAAATCTTCCGTGATATTCAAAGAGTATCGGATTGGTATTCTCCTGCTGAATTTGTTGCGAGTATTTTAGATGGTACATCAGAGGAGAAGAAATATAAGTTTAGCTTACAGCTGGAAGATTTATTACAAAGACCTGTACTAGGTGAGGTTAATGATGTTTCAATTGACGCAGCCATAGAATGGGATGATTTTTGCTCATCCATTTTCAAGGTTTATCAGGAAATTGCCTTAAAGGAAATTGAATAAACGAAAATGAAGAAGTCGTCCGTCTTAAATATCGATTACTTAAAATGGACGACTTTCTTATTTAAGTAATTGAAATTGGCGGCAAGGTATGGCCTGTTTCAAGCAAACTCTTTAAATTGCTTAATATTGCAGGCCATCCATTGTTAAATCCTTCAAACGTATCTTCCTGCTCCACCATATCACTCGAAACCAGGTTTTCATGTTTTAAAGTAAATTTAACAATATTATCCATCGATGCTAATTTAAACGTTACAATAGTGGGTTCGTCACGGATGGCTTTATCATTTACATACGTCCATGTAAAAGAAAGCAAACGCTTTGGCTCACAAGTAAGGATTGTTCCATAGTCACAAACTGTCCCATTTCTAGAATAAGTAACCTCTGACCCCACTTGCCAATTTGATTCAATCTTACTGCCGAAGAAATACTTCTCCGTCATTTCTCCTTCAGTAAGTGCATGCCAAAGTTTTTCAGGAGTTGTTGCAATATAAGTCACATAAACAAATGATGGGTTAGTCATGTGTTCCCTCCTCATAAAGGTTCCTTATATTTCTATTTAGTTTAACCATTCTGTTTTTTAAGTTTGCAATGATGAAATCAGCTCCTGATTTGTAAAGTCCCTTTTAAATTCAACTTACTTATTTATTTTTCCTGCTTAATTGATTTAAATTAATTTTGCTGATTTATAAAATATTAAGTTGACTCATGATTTTATGAATGCTATATTTTATTTATTCTAAAAAAAGGTGTGGGGATTTATGTCGGGAGTAGGTATCAACTAATTTAGTTGAATAAGGTTTTAATAACTGGTTTAGCCAGTTTATTAAGTCTGCCTTTTTTCACAATGTGTTTCATTGTGAATGCCTACCTTAAGACTGCTTCCTTTTCCATATATTCGTGTAACATTAAGTATGTTATGACGAAAAGCATGGCGGGATTTGTCCTGTCATGCTTTTTTGCTTCATTCCCCTTATTGTTGACGATATTTATGCTTTGTTTCATACAAAGCAGATGCCCGCAGGAGCTTTCTACCCAAATAACAATTTTTTTACGTTATTTGGAAAGGTAGGAGAGTTTTTGCGGGCATTTTTTTATATCTAAGACGATACAATGGAGGCAAATATGAATACAATGACTTTTGAAAAATTACAATATCATGAGCTTAAAGAAATCGTGAAAACTTTTTGCAGCAGCAGTCTTGGTAAGGAATTAATTGATAAACTTCACCCAAGCACAAACATGAAAGTTGTAAGAACCCGATTAAACGAGACAACAGAGGCACGGAATTTATTGAATGCCGAAAGCCATCTTCCATTAAAAGGGATTACAAATATCGGCAATCACATCGAAAAGCTAGAAAAAGGCATGATGTTAAGTCCATCAGAGCTAATCGCGATTTCTGACTTTTTAAGAGGCTGCAGAAACATTAAGAAGTTTATGGCGGACAAAGAATTTTTCGCTCCGATTTTGCACTCTTATGCGCACTCAATGACTGAGTTTAGGGGGATTGAAGATGAAATTAATTTCTCGATTAAAGGAAACAGCGTGGACTCGGAAGCAAGTAAAGAGTTAAAACGAATTCGCAATCACATATCAAAGACGGAAGAAAAAATTGAGGAACGCTTAAATAAATTTCTTAGAAGCAGTGCCAACAAAGAATGCATTCAAGAATTTTTTATAAGTAAAAAGGATGACCGCTTTACGATTCCTATAAAAGCCTCGTATAAAAACAAAGTGGCTGGTTCGATTGTAGAGGTTTCTTCTAAAGGATCCACTGTGTTTATCGAGCCTGCATCCGTCTCAAAATTAAATGCAGAATTAGCTGTTCTTAAAGCCGAGGAAGCCATTGAAGAATATCAGATTTTAGCTACCCTTTCAGGAATAATCCTTGAAGAGATTCGGGCAATTAGGATTAATATTGAATTAATAAGCCAGTACGATATGATCTTTGCTAAAGCTAAGTTTAGTAAAAGCGTGGATGCCATTGAACCTAAATTGAATAATCATGGATATATCAAACTGGTAAAGTGCAAACATCCTCTATTACAAGGGAATATTGTGCCTCTAGACTTTGAAATTGGGAAGGATTATCGCAGTTTAATCATTACTGGTCCAAATGCAGGCGGAAAAACGATCGTTCTGAAAACAATTGGGATCTTATCACTAGCGGTTATGTCAGGTTTTCACATCACAGCTGATGAAGGAACAGAGCTTGCCGTATTTGACCATATATATGTTGATATCGGAGATAATCAAAGCATTGAAAATTCACTAAGTACCTTTTCATCACATATGAAAAATCTTTCAGAAATATTAAAAGCATCAAATAATCATACACTGCTGCTATTTGATGAAATAGGAAGTGGAACAGAACCAAATGAAGGTGCTTCCTTAGCCATCGCTATTCTTGAGGAATTTTACAAGAAAGGTTGCATCACCGTTGCAACCACACATTACGGAGAAATTAAACGATATTCAGAGATTCACAGCGATTTCATGAATGCCGCGATGCAATTCAATAGTGACACACTTGAACCTTTGTATAAACTAATAATTGGGAAATCTGGAGATAGCAATGCACTGTGGATAGCGAGGAAAATGGATATCCCTGAGCATATTTTGCAAAAGGCACAGCAATATATAAACAATAAGAAATACGATTTAGAACGAGTAAAAGATAGTAAAATACGCAAAAACAATGAAGAGACATTTGAAGAGGCTGCCGATTATGATTTTGAAGTTGGAGATAAAGTGAAGTTAACAGAATATGATGATTTTGGGATCGTATACAAAAAGAAAGATTCATTTAATCATGTAGCTGTCCTTTATAAAGAAGCATTCATAGAGGTAAATGCAAAAAGATTGGAGCTTGAGATAAAAGCTAGTGAATTATACCCGGATGGATACGATATGAATTTATTATTTGTCAGTTATGAAGAACGGAAATTCCAGCGAGATATAGAAAGAGGCTCAAAAAAAGCATTGAAAAAAGTGAATGCAGAGATAAAAAATCGAAAAAACAATAATTAGTAGGATGCCTAGCTTCCTCGCACTGAATATTTTAGTGACCAGTATTTCCTTTTACTGTTAATACTGGTCACTAAAGAATATTCTAGGCGCCCTCTTTTTCCTGTTTATGTAATTTCTGGTCACCGTTTTACTTTTATGAAACCACTTATTCCTTTTATTGTTAATTTGAGGTCCTTTAAGTCTTTTATGAAACTAAATTTCCCTTTAATTGTAATTTTTTTTCTTGTTTACATAATATTATTATAGTCCTCAACCTATTAAGAAAACATTGATTCTACTACTAACCCGTTTCTGCCTTTTGTTGTTACAGCTTGTGAGAGCGAATTTAAAATCGCTTCCTCTGTTGCTTCAGCTGCACCGGCAAATAGCTGGTTCATCAGTGGATGATCCTCTCTAATATGTGTTGTGGTTTGAAGAATGGCTTCGCTATTGTGGGGAATTTTAGTAGCAGTTGAAAAGGCAATGACGATATCCCCGCTGCCATGGCTAAAATGACTGCCCGTTCGGCCTAATCCTATGCCGCATCGTTTAGCAACACGTAATAGCTGTCTGTCACTTAACGGTACATCTGTTGCAAGAACCATAATGATAGAACCATCTGAAGTTTCATCGATTCCTTTCCGGACATCTTTAATCCCACGATACTTTTCAAACGGAAACTCTATCTTCCCGCCAAAATTACTAAGTACCATACAACCGATTGTATATTTTTGATTGCCCTCTTCAATCACTCTAGACGAGGAACCAATTCCCCCTTTATACCCAAAACAAACCATACCTTTCCCCGCACCGACTGCCCCCTCCAAAGAGATATCCGCAGTTGCAGTCTGTATCGCTTCAATCGCATGGTTTGGCTTTACAGGAAATTCCCTAATTGAATTTAACTGACCATCATTGCATTCGCCAACGACAATATTTATTGTACCTGTTGTATCACCGATCTCAAGGTTTTCTTGAAGCATATACTCTAAAGTGCCCTGTGTTACTGCAGAAACTCCAAACGTATTTGTTAGCATAATTGGTGATTCAAGCACACCTAACTCATTCACTTGGACAAGACCTGTTGTTTTTCCGAACCCATTTAGCACATAGCTTGCTGCAATAACTTTTTCTTTAAAGAGATTATCCCCATGAGGCAGAATAGCGGTCACTCCTGTGCATGCATATTCTCCTTCATCCAAAGGATAGTCCAAGGTTACATGTCCAACTTTTACTCCTTGTACATCAGTAATGCAATTCTTTTTTCCCGGTAAAAGAGTTCCAATTGTTATTCCGCGATTTCTTATCTTCACATGTATTTCCCCCTATTTTCCACTGTCATATCCTGATTCCTTTTAAATTTACGATATATCTCTTCATAAGCACCTGAACCGAGCACAACACCAAACAATATAAGGATAAAGCCCAACATATGTGTGATGGTAATATTCTCTCCTAAAAAAAACGCTGCCCCTACTAGTGCGAAAAAAGGATTTAAATTTAGAAACATGGAAGCCTCCGCTGCTCCTACTTTTCCTATGGCACTGTTATAGACCATATGACCGATTGCTGTTGCAATATTGGCGGAAGCAAAGAATACAGCCCATAGACTGATAGAATGATTAGCCATGCTCGCTAAACCTTCAGGCTCCACAAATAAACTGATCACAAAGAGAAGAACAGCACCCATTAACAGCATATAGCCAGTCATTAGCCTAGGATCCAATGTCTCTGATCCCTTTTTGATAAGGATAAAACTGGCTGCCTGTGCAAGGATAGAAATGAATATGTAAATATCTCCTATTGAAACGCCATCAATCCCGCTGCTGCCTTGAAACACAATAAAAGATACACCGGCAAGTCCTAATACAATGCCTATGACACGAATGCCTGTTAGAACATTTCCCAAAAAATGACAGCCAAAATAGCTGTTAACAGTGGGCCAAGTCCAAGGATCAATCCTCCATTCGTAGCAGTGGTCTGTGTAAGACCAGTCGATAAAAAATACTGGTGGGCAACCACATTAAATAACCCTCCAAAAAAGACATAAGGGAATTCCTTTTTTGTAAGCATTCGAACTTTCTTAATCGAAAAAAGAATAAGGAATACAGTAATCCCAGAAACAAAAATACGGAGTGCTGTCATTGTTACAGGCATGAAATTTTCGACTAACATTTTAGTTGCTGTGACATTGAATCCCCATGCAACCATAACAAAAAACAAAATAAAATAGGTCTGCTGTTTTTTCAATCGAGTCACTTCTTTCATCAATCACATTTGCTTACATTGCTTGCTTTTTTTTTACCATACTTGTTCGATTAAAATAACGATCCATCATCAACCCATAAATGGATGCCAATACTTGCTGAAAGAGCATGCCAATAACGACCGGAACAGCGACCTGAGGAGGAAAGTAGGAAACAGCAATAACAGCCCCTGCACTTATATTCCTCATCCCACCGGTAAAAGTTAAAGCAATGACTGTTTCTTTATCACACTTACACCATTTTCCTATGAAAAAGGAAAATAAATAACCAGTAAAGGCAATGCAAAAAACAGTTATAGTTATAATGACTAGTTTTATATTCACTTCCTGCAAATACGGAGCAACCACAGCCCCGTTTAAAATAACTACTAGACCCATACCAATTTTCGAAAATGGAGCTAACCGAGGACTCCACACATCCTTTACCTTCCCCTTTGTCCATTGATTCAAGAACATGCCTAGAATTGATGGAAGAACAATCATGCCAATTAAGCCTTTCATCATGCTGAATACATCCATTTCTATTTTTTCACCGACTAAAATAGATAAAGTAAATGGCACGATAAATGGAGATAGGAATGTATCAATTAAAATAATGGCTAGAGTAAAAGGAATATTTCCTCTGTAAATCGATACCCATATAAAGCTTGAAATTCCAGTAGGTATTGCCATTGCTAAAATAAAGCCAGTAATTGTATATAAATCCCCGCTAAATACAATATGCCCTACTCCCCAAGCCCAGGCAGGCATCAATATATGTAAAATAAACAGAACTAAGAACAAGGAGAATGGATGATTCAATGTTTGTTTCAACGAAGAAAAATTGGAACTAAGACTGCCTGCAAAAGTCATAAATGCAAAAATCCATGGAATTAAAAAAGAATAGTCTTTAAAAATACCAGCTAGCAAAACACCTATTACAACACTGGTTGGCGTGATTAACGGCATCATTCTTTCTAGTTGTTTGTTCAGTTTTTGTAACAAGATTTATTCTCCTCATCACTTAACAATTTTTATTAGAAGAAAACGATTCTTCCTTTTTTCGGAAAAACCGTTTTCTTACACAAAAATCAATGATTATAATACTTCTACTGCTTTAACATAATGCTCATACCACTTTTGCCATTCTTCGTTTCTGGAATGGATTGTTTTCCCATCGAGCAGTTTCTCGATTACATCTAAACATACATGCCAGCCGGCAAGGTCTCTTGGGGTATGATCCGTGAGTTTATTGATTTTTTCAATTAGGACTAAATTACAGCCTTCAGATTCTTTTGACAATTCAAAGCGGATGATGTCCTCACCCCATGTGTATTCTATAACAGCCTCTTCTGTTAACTCGAGAATTTCCATTTCTTCAAACGTGCCATCACCCATATCAAACTTGATATATCCACCTTTACGGAGTTCATTTACTTTTAACTCAGTAAACCAAGCAGCTAATTTTTCATTTTCAGTTAGCATCGCCCAGACTTGTTCAACTCCATGGTTGAGATGACGTTCAAATATTGCACGATAACCGCCTTCAACACTTTCTAAAACTGCGAGCATATGTAAATACCTCCAAACGATAATAGAACAGCCCTACTTTATTCATTTAGTAGGGCTGACTTTTTTTATATTATACCATTACTTTACAAATATCATTTGTAAATTCAACTGGATCCTGAATAGGCAAGCCTTCAATAAGGAGTGCTTGATTATAAAGCAAATTTGTATACAAGCTCAGTTTTTCTTTATCTTGTTCAAATGCTTCTTTCAATGACTTAAATACATCATGATTTAAATTAATTTCTAATACTTTATCTGCCTTTACATTTGGATTGTCAGGCATCATATTTAATACTTTTTCCATTTCAATCGTCACTTCCCCGTCTGCTGTTAAGCAAACAGGATGGGACTTCAACCGTTTTGAGGCTCTTACTTCTTTGACTTTTCCTGATAAAATGTCTTTCATTGCACTAAAGAGCTCTTTATTTTCCTCTTTCTGCTCGTCATTGTTTTTATCATTTTCATCTGTTTCAATGCCTAAATCACCACTAGAAACAGATTTAAATTCCTTCTCTTTATAAGTCATCAGCATTTTGATCGCAAACTCATCAATATCTTCTGTAAAGTATAAAATTTCATAGCCTTTTTCAGCAACAATCTCTGTCTGTGGCAGCTTATCAATTCTTTCAACTGAATCGCCTGAAGCGTAGTAAATATATTTTTGATCCTCTGGCATTCTTGAGACATATTCATCGAGTGTAACCATTTTCTTTTCTTTTGAAGAATAGAACATTAATAAATCCTGCAGCATCTCTTTATTGCTGCCGAAATCACTGTATACGCCAAATTTCAACTGGCGACCAAAGGATTTATAAAACTCATCATATTTTTCACGATTATTTTTTAGTAGGCTTTGAAGCTCGCTTTTGATTTTCTTGCTGATATTTTTTGCTATTAGCTTTAACTGGCGATCATGCTGAAGAATTTCCCTTGAAATGTTGAGAGACAGGTCTTCAGAATCGACCATCCCTTTAACAAAACTGAAATAATCAGGAAGTAAATCTGCGCACTTGTTCATAATTAAAACACCATTTGAATAAAGCTCCAATCCTTTTTCAAATTCCTTAGAATAATAGTCGAAAGGAATTTTCTCAGGAATGAATAGGATCGCATTGTAGCGAATCGTTCCATCTACACTTACATGAATATGCTTTAATGGCTTATCAAAGCCATAACGCTTTTCCATGTAGAATGTCTCATAATCTTCATCCGTCAGCTCGCTTTTATTTTTCCGCCAAATTGGAACCATACTGTTAATTGTTTGTTCTTCCACATACTCTTCAAATTCATTATCACTGCCTTCTTTCGGACGGCTGCTGCTCATATCCATCTTAATCGGGTAGCGAATGAAATCAGAGTATTTTTTGATGGTAGACTTTAATGAATACGATTCTAAATACTCATCATAATTATCATCTTCTGTGTTCTCTTTTATTTTTAAAATGATCTCTGTTCCTACAGAATCCTTTTGAACGGGCTCGATTGAATAGCCATCCGTTCCTTCAGATTCCCATTTGTAAGCTTCATCACTTCCTTGAGCTTTACTGATAACAGTTACGACATCCGCAACCATGAATGCTGCATAAAAACCAACACCAAATTGACCAATAATATCGTGTCCATCCTTGATTTCATTCTCAGTTTTAAATGCTAAGGAGCCACTCTTCGCAATGACACCGAGATTGTTTTCCAGCTCCTCTTTCGTCATTCCAATCCCCGTATCAATAATTTTCAATGTTCGTGTTTCTTTATCAGGAACTACCTTTATGTAGTAGCTATCCTTTTCAAAGGTTAACTGCTCGTCTGTTAGTGCCTTATAATAAATTTTATCAATTGCATCACTTGCATTTGAAATCAATTCGCGTAAAAACACTTCTTTTTGAGAATAGATAGAGTTGATCATCATTTCTAATAATCTTTTAGATTCAGCTTGAAATTGCTTTTTTTCCATATTAAACGCTCCTTTCAGTCATTTCACCATTTTAGCACTCTAGCAGTCAGAGTGCTAAAACCTATCATCTATTAAATAACATATCCTATTTTTTGAGTCAATATATGTACTTCATTTTTTTCACAACGCTTTTACCATGCCACCATCAATTAGGATAGAGCTGCCAGTAATATAGGTGTTAACATCAGAGGCAAGGAAGGTAACTACATTGGCAAATTCCTCTGGTGTTCCGTATCTTCCAAGCGGAATTGCGCTGATTGCTTCTCCAACGATCACTTCCTTAGATACATTACGATTATTTGCATTTAATTGATCTAAATAGTCTACTCGATCAGTAGCAATTCTGCCAGGAGCCACTGTATTAATGAGAATATTGTATGGACCGAGCTCCTCTGCTAAAGTCTTTGTCATCCCTACAATCCCTAAACGAAACGTATTCGACAGGATCAGTCCAGTGATAGGCTGTTTAATCGAGGTAGAGGCAATATTAATAATTTTGCCGCCACTTTTCTTTAAATCAGGCAGTACTTCACGAATCATTCGGACATAGCTGAATAAATTTAACTGAAAGGCATTTTCCCATTCCTCATCAGATAATTGTTCAAAAGTCCCTCCTGGCGGTCCGCCTGCATTATTAACAAGAATATCAATTTTCCCGAAGACTTCCCTTGTTTTTTCCACAAGCGTTTTAATATCCTCTGGCTTTGTAATGTCAGCAACATGGAATTTCACTTCACAATGATGTTCTTCACGCAATTCAGCTTGGACCGATTGCAGTTTTTCTAAGTTACGGCTCGTAATCATAACTTGAGCCCCTTCCTTGGCAAGCTGTGTCGCAATTGCTTTTCCTAGACCTTGGCTTGAGGCAACAACAAGTGCAACTTTTCCGTTAAGATTTAAATCCATTGAACACTCCTCCTCATGTTCCTTAGGCTTTTTCCAAACAGCAGCATAGTTCTTCTTATACTTTTACAAAATAAACCAGACTTCTGTTATCAGTTTAAGACAATAAGGAAAAAAAGCAAATTTAAATATAAAAATAGTGCTCGTCCAAACATAATTTAGTTTGAATAAGCACCTCTACTAAAAATCCTATTTTGGCTCAAGCGAATCTCGATAAAGCCCCTTCTTCAACAAATTCATTTCGATCAAATACGTATTCATTGCTTCTTCAATCGGAAGATCCCGAGCAAATTTATCGACAAAGCTCCGGAATGTAACTGCTGCAATGATTTGGAAAACATAAAACAATTCATTTTCATCTGATATGTTTAATACATTTTTATCAATGAATGAACTGAATTTCTCGAAGTTTTCATTTCTCTCATTCGAGCTAAAGCTTCTTGAAAAAGTACTTTCGATTCGATGAGTCATATTCAAAAATGTATTCTTTAAGAAATTAAAATTTTCTTCTTCAGAGATGATTACTCGGAAAAAATCAATCATTGTTTCGAATATATCTCCATTATTACTGCTTAATAAGTGTATAAAAATATACTTATGCTCTTTCGTCAGTTCATTTAATAAAAAGAAAAACGCGTCTTCCTTGTCTTCGAAATATTGATAAAAGCTGCCTCGTGGGATACCAGCTTCTTTAATAATATTCGTAATCGAAGCATCATATAAGGGCACCCTTGAAAATTCCTTTTTTGCTGCTTGGATTAATGTTTCCTTCTTATCTTCAGGTAAGTTAAAAAATGTAATTTTTGGCAATTTGCTCGCTTCCTATTCTACTAATTATTCAACTAAATTTGCTCTTTTCATAATCGGTAATAAAAAGTCTTTAGGGAGACGGAATCTTTCATTATTGATTGATACTTCATTCAAGTCTTCTTCATGATTTATAAGTTCCTTGATTTTATTCATTTCTTTATGAATACTCTCCATTTTTTTATCCAATTGTGTGGCAGTCATTGCTGCTTCACGCAGATCATCTTTAATCGTTTGAGGGACTTCTTTATTATACTTGTAGTAAATTTTATGTTCCAAGCTTGCCCAGAAATCCATGGCGATGGTACGGATTTGAATTTCTACATTGATATGATCCTCTCTATCGGACATAAAAATCGGGATTTGTAGGATTAAATGAAGACTTTGATATCCATTCGGTTTAGGATTTTTTATATAATCCTTGCAATCAATAACTGTTATATCTTTTTGATTCTGGAGCATCTTACTGATTTCATAAATATCAGAAATGAAAGAACAGGTGATACGAATGGCCGCAATGTCTTTTATATTTTTTCTAATAGATGGCAAGGAAAGCTCATACCCTTTTCTCTGAATCTTCTTTAAAATACTCTCAGGAGATTTAATCCTAGATTTCACATGTTCAATCGGATTATAGTCATGAATATATTGGAATTCTTGTTTTAAAATATCTATCTTCGTATTCATTTCGTCTAATGCAAACTTGTATGACATCATGAAACGAATGAGTTCTGTTTTTAATAACTTTAATTGCGTTAAATTGCTAGGTGTTTTGTCTTCCATCTTTTTCTCCTTTTTTATGTGGTTAACGCCCGTTAGCAGTAATTGGTTTTTGAATAATTGCTGGTCTTTTACATAATGAGGCATTGACACCTTTTGATTTTAACTCATTGATGAGCTTCTTTAATTTTTCAATATCCATTGTTTTCTTCACTCCAATATGACAACTTGTCATCCTATACATTTATCCTAAACGACACTTTGTCATATGTCAATGTTTTTCATGACACCGTGTCATTTATGACTATGGCTTGCTTTTTTTCTTTCTTAGGCTCATGACGCACCTTCTTGTTACCGTGTACTCACTTTTTCTGCTTTCAGGGGTACATGACACACACTCTTGTTACCATGAACTCACTTTTTCTGTTTTCAGGGGCACATGACACACACTCTTGTTACCGTGAACTCACTTTTTCTGCTTTCAGGGGCACATGACACACATTCTTGTTACCGTGAACTCACTTTTCCTGCTTTCAGGGGTACATGACACACCTTCTTGTTACCGTGTACTCACTTTTTCTGCTTTCAGGGGTACATGACACACACTCTTGTTACCATGAACTCACTTTTTCTACTTTCAGGGGTACATGAAGCTTTCTCTTACCTGAGTCTAATAATAGAAAAAACCCTACTACACAAATAAATGCATAGTAAGGTTTCTAACTTATTCTTTATCAAATTCAATCGTACTTCTAACCGTATCGATCGGGCGAACTAATCTTTCAATTTGCTCTCGCTTATGTTCAAGGAATGGAGGCAGTGATAGCTTCTCTCCCAATGTTTCGTACGGTTCATCTCCCATAAAACCCGGACCGTCTGTAGCAAATTCAAAAAGAATTTGTGGAGCCACTCTTGCATAAAGGGATGCGAAAAAGAAACGATCAACGAAGCCAGATGTATGGAATCCGAAGGTCCCCATTCGTTCAATCCATTCTTCCAAAACAGAGCGGTCTTCAACCCGGAATGCAGCGTGATGCACTGTTCCAAACCCTTGTCTTGCTTGTGGGAGAATGGTATTGTATTCGACAATAACCTGTGCACCGTTGCCTCCTTCTCCAACCTCGAACAAATGAAACGATTCTTCTTGGTCAATTTCTTTAAATAATAACACCTTTTCCATCATTTCTTTAAAGTGATCAAAGTTTGCTACGCGAACAAAAATCGGTCCTAAGCCTGTGATTGCATATTGGAGCGGAATCGGACCTTTTTGCCATGGGGTACCAGCTTCAACCCCTACATTTTTTTCATCGGAGATTAACTGATAGTGCTGGTCATCAAAATCTGCAAACGAAAGGGTCTTCTTGCCAAATTGTTCTTTTATTCCGGTATGCTTCACTTCTAGACGATCAAAGCGCTTGACCCAATACTCTAATGCTGCATCACTTGGAACTCGGAATGACGTTTTGGAAATTTCATTCGTTCCGTGTACACCCTTCGGAATCCCGGGAAAGTCGAAGAAGGTCATATCTGTACCAGCACTGCCTTTATCATCCGCAAAAAATAAATGATAGGTCTGAATATCATCCTGGTTGACTGTTTTCTTTACTAAACGCATCCCTAATACATAGGTGAAAAATTCATAGTTTTTCTCTGCACTACTTGTAATAGCTGTTACATGATGTATTCCCTTTAATCCATTCATTTATAATTCCTCCATTTATATAAAATACACTTAATTAATATATTTTTAATTCGAGATAAATATAACATGAAATAAATTCAATGTAAAGTTCTATCCTATTATTCCCTTTCCTTTCACTTATAGCACTTAACAAGATTTTCCTTTACAATTAATTTAGGTAATAAAAAAAAGTGTGGTGTTTAAAATGTTTAAATTGTTATTAATTGAAGATGATCGTACATTATTTAATGAAGTAAAAGAAAGATTAACGGGTTGGTCATACGATGTATACGGTATTCAAGATTTTAGTAAGGTGATTCAAGAATTTACTGCAGTGGATCCCGATTTAGTCATTATCGATATTCAATTGCCGAAATTCGATGGATTTCACTGGTGCCGTAACATTCGAACACATTCAAATGTTCCGATTATTTTTCTATCGTCACGTGATCATCCAACTGATATGGTGATGTCCATGCAGCTGGGTGCTGATGATTTTATACAGAAGCCTTTTCATTTTGATGTACTCGTTGCCAAAATACAGGCCATTCTCCGTCGTGTCTATAATTACAATACGACAGCGAATAAATTAAAAACCTGGTATGATGCGAAGATCGATTTTGAAAAAAATACGGTTACTAATGAAGCTGGGACTGTAGAATTAACAAAGAATGAAATCTTTATATTAAAATTGCTTATTGATAGAAAAAATCAAATTGTAAGCCGTGAGGAACTCATTACAAGCCTTTGGGATGATGAACGCTTTATTAGCGATAATACGTTAACAGTTAATGTCAATCGTCTACGAAAAAAACTAGATGAAATTGGATTAGGCTGTTATATAGAAACGAAGGTCGGACAAGGGTATATAGCGATTGAAGAGGACTATCCCCATGATTAGAACCTATCTCAAAGAAAGACGCAGCTGGATTCTGTTTTTTATTACAATCCAATTGCTCTCGCTCATCATCGGATATATAGATTCGGCAGGTTCATTCCGATCTGTCCAGTATTATGTTTTTCTATCAACAATTATTTTTATTGTATTTATCACTGTGCGTTATCATAAAGAATCTCGCTTTTATTTAAGCTTGGAAGAACGTGACAATGACTTCGATGTTTCTAGCATTCCAGAACCAGAAAGCCCTTTTGAATGGATCATCGAAAATAGCATCACAAATCAAGTAATGAGGCTAAAAAATGAATCAGAACAAAATCTGCTGTTGCTAGAGCAAGAAAAGGATGACCTGCTTTCATGGATACATGAGGTGAAAACACCGTTGACTGCAATAAATTTAATGATTGATCGTATAGATGATAAAATGCTGAAATCTCAGATGACTTACGAATGGCTTCGGATTCATCTTTTACTTGATCAGCAGCTTCATCAAAAACGGATTCCCTTTATTAAAAATGATTTATATATCGAACATACAAATTTGGAACACTTGATTTTCAAGGAAATCAAAACATTACAATCCTGGTGTATGCAAAAAGGCATTGGCTTTGACATTGATCTAGAAGTAGAAGAGGTGCTTAGTGATGCGAAGTGGCTTAGTTTCATTATTCGTCAGCTGTTAACAAATGCAGTGAAATATAGTGACTCGTCCGATATTATCATTAAAAGCTATCAGCGGGATGAGCAAACCATGCTTGATGTAAGAGACTTTGGTCGAGGCATCGAGCAAAAGGACCTTTCGCGTATTTTTGATAAAGGATTTACCTCAACAACCAATCATCAAGATACTTCCGCTACAGGTATGGGACTATATTTGTCCAAAAAAGCGGCAGAATCTTTGAAAGTCCACATCGATGTCCAATCGAAGCTTAGTTCAGGAACGACCTTCACGCTCATTTTTCCGAAAAAAAATGAATTTGTAAACATAACAGGCATGTGACAAAATTGTCACATGCTATTATTATTTGTTCGGACAATCGAAGGAATAGCAAAATGGAGAACTCTATAATAAAAATAGAATTTCACTATTAAAGGAGAAGACAATGAATATCTTAGAAGCTAGTAAGATCCATAAAAGCTATGGCAATAAATTTAACAAACAAGAGGTTTTAAAGGGCATAGATGTAAAAATAGACAAAGGAGAATTTGTCAGTATTATGGGAGCATCCGGCTCAGGAAAAACTACCTTGCTAAATGTACTATCCTCCATTGATAAAGCAAGCACAGGTTCAATCACGATTGAAGGAAAAGAAATGACAAGCATGAAGGAAAAACAGCTTGCTATATTTCGGAAACATTACTTAGGCTTTATCTTCCAAGATTATAATTTGCTTGATACGCTAACGGTAAAAGAAAATATTTTATTGCCGTTATCTATTCGAAAAATATCCAAGAAAGAAGCAGATAAAAAATTTAATGAGGTTGCGGCAGATTTAGGTATTTTAGAGTTAAAAAATAAGTATCCTAACGAAATATCTGGCGGACAAAAGCAGCGCACTTCAGCAGCAAGAGCCTTTATCCATGAGCCAAGCATCATTTTTGCCGACGAACCAACTGGCGCACTTGACTCTAAATCTGCGTCTGATTTATTAAATAAATTAAGTGAATTGAACAAGAAAAGACAAGCAACCATTATAATGGTTACTCACGACCCAGTTGCAGCAAGCTACTGCAATCGCGTGATTTTTATTAAGGACGGGCAAATCTATACTCAATTAAATAAAGGCGAAGAAACAAGGCAAACCTTCTTTAATGACATCATGAAAACGCAAGCGATACTAGGCGGGGTGCAAAATGAGCATTAATCATCTGATCATCCGCAATCTGAAGAAAAATCTAAAGAACTATTATCTTTACGTTTTCGCCCTCATCTTTAGTGTTGCTTTGTATTTCGCATTTGTCACATTACAATATGATCCATCCATGAATGAAACAAAGGGAACAGTGAAGGGAGCGGCTTCCATTCGTGCTGCAACGGTCTTGCTTATTGGAATTGTGTCAATCTTCCTTTTATATGCCAATAATATCTTTATTAAAAGACGCAGTAAAGAAGTTGGGTTATTTCAATTAATCGGGATGACAAAGGGAAAAATCTTCCGCATTCTTACTTTAGAAAACCTGTTTCTATATTTTGGTTCATTAATTGTCGGAATCCTGTTAGGTTTCTCTGTATCAAAATTAATCATTATGATTTTGTTAAAAATTACAGGCATTGAAGGCATTGCCTCCCTTCAATTTTCTTTAAAGGCACTTATCCAGACAATTATCGTATTTGGTGCTATTTACCTATTAATCATGCTTATGAACTATTTGTTTATTAAAAGACAAACTATTCTTTCTTTATTCAGGGTAACCTCAAAAACAGAAGGAAAAGTGAAGAAACTGTCAATTTTTGAAATCTTCATTGGTATAGTGGGAATTGCTTTAATTATCATGGGCTATTATGTTTCCTCTAAGCTTTTTGGCGGAGATTTTACAACGATGATTGAGCTGCTGCTTGCTATGCTCTTTATACTTGGATCCGTAATTATTGGAACGTATTTATTTTATAAAGGGTCTGTCAGTTTTATTTTTAATCTCATTCGAAAAAAGAAAGACGGCTATTTGAATATAAATGAAGTATTGTCTCTTTCAACCATTATGTTCAGAATGAGATCAAATGCATTGTTACTAACTATTATTACAACAGTATCAGCACTTGCTATTGGTTTACTTTCTCTAAGTTTTATTTCTTATTACTCTGCTGAAAAAAGTGCTGAGAACAATGTTCCCGCTCATTTTACCTTAACAGACAATGAAGATTCAGAACAATTTAAAAAGGCGTTAGATGAAAATCATATGAAGTATACCGAGAAAAAAATTAACGTCCTTCAGATTGAAGCAAATATAAAGGAAATCGCCGATTTTAACCTAAATGGAATGAATTTTGATCCAAATGTTATGCAGATTCCTGTTGTTAGTGATAATGAAATCGAAGGGTTAGATTTATCTTCAAACGAAACTCTTTTTACTGGCTATAATGATTTACTCCAAAAATTCATGACACTTAAAGACTCTGGCGAAATTAGCCTGTTAGGAAAGTCGGAAAATATTTCACAAAAATATTTAGGTTTGAATAAGGATTTCATCATTCCTTATTATTTCACTGGCGGTGGCTTGCCCGTGGCAATAGTGGATGAATCCATATTCGAACGATTGAAAAAAGATTTAAATCCAGAAATCCAAATGGAATCCAATATATATATCGGTATTGATCTTAATGACGATGAAAACCTTGAAAAAGCGAATAAGCTATTTCAAGAATTTACTTTCACTGGCCGAAATGATTCCCAATTAGAAATGAGCACAAATCAAAAAATTAATATGGGACTCATCATGTTCATTGTTGGATTTTTAGGGTTAACTTTCTTGATAACATCTGGTTGTATTCTCTATTTCAAGCAAATGGATGAAAGTGAGGATGAGAAACCAAATTATACGATCTTAAGAAAGCTTGGATTTACTCGGGGAGACCTCTTAAAAGGAATTCAAGCAAAACAATTCTTTAATTTTGGGATTCCCCTTGTCATAGGACTTCTGCACAGCTATTTTGCTGTTCAATCAGGATGGTTTCTATTTGGCTCCGAAGTATGGACACCAATGATCATTGTTATGGTTCTTTACACAGCTTTGTATTCCATATTTGGAGTCCTATCTGTTCTATATTCTAAGAAAGTAATTAAAGATGCATTGTAATTTATTAATAAATTACAAAAGCGCTTGTTCTCTCTAAATAAAAAATAGGGAGACAAGCGCTTTTTCTATATTAACTTATTTATAAATCGATTCATCCGTTTGACTGCTTCCTGCAGCTGCTCCATGGATGTCGCATAAGAACAGCGGATATGCCCTTCCCCGCTTACACCGAAGACATTTCCTGGGACAACAGCTACACTCTCTTCAAGTAACAGCCTTTCAGCAAACTCTTCAGAGCTAAGTCCTGTAGATTCTATCGAAGGAAATGCATAAAAAGCTCCACCAGGCGTATGGCATGTTAAACCCATATCATTGAATGACTGAACAATATAGTTACGTCGTCTGCGATAGCTTTTCACCATTTCTTCAACATCTGAACGACCATTTTTCAGTGCTTCAATCGCTGCAAATTGGGCCATTGTTGGTGCACACATAATCGCATATTGATGAATTTTCAGCATGGCTTGTGTAATCTCTTCTGGTGCACAGACAAATCCAAGACGCCAGCCTGTCATCGCAAATCCTTTAGAAAAACCAGAAATTAATATCGTTCTTTCTCTCATCCCTTTGATCAATGCCAGACTTGTATATTCCTCATCATAAACAAGCTCCGCGTAGATTTCATCAGCAATGACAAGTAAGTCGTATTTAACCGCTATCTCTGCAATTTCTTCAAGTTCCTTTTTATTCAGCATCGATCCAGTTGGATTATTGGGCGAACAGAGCAAGATGGCTTTCGTCTTTTCAGTTATTACTTCTTCTAATTGAGAGGGCAATATTTTGAAATCATTCTCTTTCAAAGCCTGTACATGAACTGGGACACCACCCGCCATGTCAACCATCGGTGAATATGAGACAAAACATGGTTCAATAATAATAACCTCATCGCCAGGATCTAGAATGGTTCGCATTGCAATGTCAATTGCCTGACTGGCACCGACTGTAACAATAATTTCTGAACTTGGAGAATACATTACATTAAATTGCTTTTTCATATAGCCAGAAATTTCTTTCCTCAGCTCCAGCAATCCCGCATTTGCCGAATACGATGTATAGCCTTGCTCAATGGAGAGAATAGCTGCCTCCCTTACCGTCCAAGGTGTGACAAAGTCCGGCTCACCGACGCCTAAGGAAACGACACCTTTCATACCGGCAGCTAAATCAAAGAACCGGCGAATGCCTGAAGGTTTTAATGCTTGAGCTTTTTTGGATAAATAGTTTTTCTTCATTATGGTGACACCACAATTCGTTTGTCATCATCGCCTGACTCAAAAATGGTGCCATCATGCTTATATTTTTTCAATATAAAATGAGTAGTTGTTGAGATAACAGAGTCAAGGGTTGATAGCTTCTGCGAAACAAAATGGGCAACCTCATTCATGGATTTCCCTTCAATTTCAACGGATAGATCATAAGCACCTGACATTAAATATACAGACTTTACTTCTTTATAGCGGTAAATTCTTTCAGCTATTTCATCAAAGCCTACGCCACGCTTAGGTGTTACTTTTACATCAATCATAGCGGTTAGGCCTGAATGGTCTTCTACTTTCCCCCAATCTATCACTGACGTGTATTTTACTATTACCTTTTGTTCTTCCAGTTTTTTGATGATCTCTTTTGTTTCAGGCATGCTTAATTGGACCATTTTTGCAAGATCATCCGTATGTATTCGCGCATCTTTTTCCAAAATCTCTACAATTTCCAATTCCTTATGTGTCAGCTTCATCGAAGAACCTCCATATGTCTTAAAAATACGTCTTATTATATCAAATACGCGTGGATTAGAATAGAATCCATTCGATAGAATAACCTTTCTTTTTTAACAGTATCTTCATTTTTGGAAGAGATATGAATATAGCTATATCCCGTAAGAAATTAGGCCGTATAGATATAAAATTTGATTCCTATAGTGTAGAAATAATAGAAGCATACATCTTTTTTCAGCATTGGTTATATCTTCCCAATAAAAAATAGCGCTTTTCCCCTTATCAAATACTAGGGGACAAGCGCTTATAAAATACTTAAATAAAAATTTAGTTTTCAAACAAACTCAAATACTCGCCATAACCCTCTTCCTCTAATTTATCTTTCGAAACAAATCGAAGTGCCGCAGAGTTAATGCAATACCGATTATAAAAAGGACCTGGACCATCATCAAAGACATGTCCTAAGTGAGAGTCTGATGTTTTTGAACGAACTTCGATACGGCGCATGCCATGTGAAGTATCCATTTTCTCTTCGATTTCTGAACTGCGCAGTGACTTTGTGAAGCTTGGCCACCCACAGCCAGCATCATATTTATCCTTCGAACTAAATAATGGCTCGCCCGAGATAATATCAACATATATTCCCTCTTCTGTAAGATTCCAAAATTCATTCCGAAATGGAGGCTCTGTTGCATTATTTCTTGTCACTTCATACTGGATCTCAGTTAATTCTTTCCTCAACTGTGCATCACTTTTCGACTTTTTCCAGTTTTCACGTATGAAGGGTGCCCTTCCAGAACCCTCTTTATATAGATTGTAGTGGAAAGCATTCTTTTTATAATAATGCTGATGCTTTTCTTCCGCTCTGTAAAATGGAGTAGCTGGCAATATTTCCGTAACAATCGGCTTCAAGAAACGTCCGCTTGCTGCAAGCTCATCTTTTGAAGCTTCGGCCATAACTTTTTGTTCTTCATTATGGTAAAATATTGCTGTTCGATAGGATAGACCGCGATCATTAAATTGTCCACCTGCATCTGTTGGGTCAATTTGCTGCCAAAAAAGCTCAAGCAGCTTCTTGTAAGGGAAAATCGTTGGATCAAATGTTATCTGGACTGCTTCATAATGACCCGTTGTATCTGAACAAACCTCTTCATATGTAGGATTTTCAGTATGCCCGCCTGTATAGCCAGAAACCACTTCTTTAATCCCTGGCTGTTCATCGAAAGGTGCTACCATACACCAAAAACAGCCACCTGCAAATGTTGCTTTTTCATAATGATTAGACATTGATACTTTCACTCCTTCATTTTAAAAGTACTATATTATTACTTTAAGTGTATATTCTAAGATTACCACTATATTTAAAAGAAAAACACTGATGAAGCTGTTTACTCTTTATAAATCATTTTCCTTGTCATCCCTCCATCAACCACAAGATTCACACCAGTTACAAAATCATTTTCCACTGATGTTAAATAAAAGCAAGCTCTAGCTATATCCTCTGGCTTGCCAACACGCATAGATGGATGTTGCTCATGGTCAATTTTTCTTAAGTTATTATAATTACCTGTTTCTATCCATCCTGGAGATATGGCGTTAACGATAATTTTGTCATTACTTAATGAAACAGCCATCGCATGTGTTAATGCAACAATCCCCCCTTTCGAAGCTGCATACGCTTCCGAATTCGGTTCTGACATGAGAGCACGCGTGGAAGCAAGATTGACAATCGCTCCGCCATTTTTATTTTCTTTCATATACTTCGCTGCCTCTCTTGAACAAAGAAATACACTGCGAAGATTTGTATGTAAAATATTATCCCACTCATCAGCTGATAATTCATACAGCGATTTCCATTTTGAAATGCCAGCATTATTTATAAGGATATCAATTTGCCCATACTCCGCCTTCGTTGTTTTCATTAAATGCATGATTTCTTCTTCTTTCCGAACGTCGGTCTGAATATAAAGGGCATTCCCTTTATCGTTATTAATATCTGACTCAATTTGTTTTCCAGCTTTCTCATCTATATCAGCAACGACAATTTTAGCTCCTTTTTCAGCATAAGCAGCAGCTAGTACTTTTCCAATGCCATTAGATGCACCGGTAATTACAACGACTCTATTTCTGAAATCCATTCCCGCGACCCCTTTATCATTAATATTTATCTTTACATTATTGCATTTTTAATGCAAAAAAGAAAAAACACCCATTGGATTAATGAGTGCTTCGTTAGATCGATTATTCGATTACTTTAATATCTGACATACGAACCAGCTCTACATTATAAAGATGTTTGACATCTTTGATTTCTACGAAACCGGATTCATATATATGAACAATGATATAAATATCTTCATTATATTTCACCTTATTGCCTAAGGACACCAAATCATCCCCACCTTTATAAAGGTTGCCCAATACCAGGGTTGTATGAATAATTCATTACGATCTCAAACATCTTTTAGCTGATATTCTTTCTTTTTAAAAATGTCAATATCCAAAGCAAATACATGCTTTGGATATTGATCTAACAAAATATTAATGTTCGAACGGTAGTGTGACATCTCCTCCAGCTGCGCTTACTGTTGGAACGGATACTCCAACTTGTGAATATAAAATTCCTGCTAATAATAGAATTGCTACTACTTTTTTCATTTTTTCATCACCCTATCCTTATATTTATAATTGTATTCTAAAAGAATTCATATTTTGTTGCGTTCTCGATTCTAGGCTGTTAAAAGGGGTATGATATAATAATAGTTGGAAATAATAGTTTTTTCTAAAATAATATAAAATTTTTTATATAATGGTGAGAAAATGATAGTTTTAAATGCTAAAGCTCTAGGCGAAGAAATTAAAAGATTGAGAAAATCAAATAATCTTTCACAGGCTCAGCTTGCAGAAGGGATTTGCACGCAAGCAACTATCAGTGGCATTGAAGCTGGAAGGGGATATCCAAGCGTAGATATACTATACATACTCTCGATTCGATTAAAGGTAAGCTTGGATTATTTTTATAAAATATTATTGAATGATGCGCAAGGCTACATACAAGACACTGAACGGATGCTTGAAGAATTAATGAAAAAAAAAGACTACAATGAAACATTTGAAATTACCTCAAATGAACTAAAACAATCTACTAGGAATTTAGGATACAAATTCGATCAATTAATTAAATGGGTACATATCATTTCTAGTTACTATTTACAAAAATTAAACTGGAAAAAAGCGGTAATTATGCTTGAAGACTTATTAGACAGCAATCATCCCCTTTTTGGGCAAGACTTTATAGATTTCAAAATCCAAAACAGCCTGGCAATTATTTATGCAGAAAATAGTATGTTTCAAAAAAGTCTGCAGCAATATAATACCATACTATCCTATCATGATTTTCTTAAACAGCATCATCGATTTCAAATAAAAATTCATTATAATTTAGCAAAACTATATTTTTTACAGCAGGATTATGAACATTCCCTAATCCATGCTGAATTAGGAATTAAGCTTTCTTCAGAAAATGAAGATGTATCAATGGCTGGTCAGCTTTATTACCAACAAGGCCTGTCCTTAGAAGAATTAAATGCTGATCCACAAAAAATAAGAATTGCATTTAAAACATCCATTTTCATTTTCCAATTATTAGATAGACAAGAATACATTCAAATGGTTAACAAGAAAAAGGGAGAATTTCTAGGCAGTGAGTAGTTTGGGGAAGAGGGGCAAAATAATGTCCCTCTTATTTGCGTGAACTGTTTTATTTTCCTTTTACATATGCAAAAATGATTGCCAGTATCAGTAATCCACTAATAATGAAGGTACCGAAACCTGAACTATACACAACATAAATTGAAATGTTACGGAAAGCACTCACAATTAGAAATATGAAAAGGATTGAGCATAAAATTAAAACAATTCCTTTATTTTTATTTCTATACATAGTGACCAGCTCCTTCCCAAAAGCAGAACAGCTTGATCTTTCCCTATTAACAAACTACAAAAAATTAGGCATTTTATAGAACACTATGTAAATACTATCTTGTATTATTCTTAAAACAATTATTATTTCTTTATAGGAATTCTTCCCTTAAAATTGAATAAATGAGCAAATCATCAAACTTTCCATTCGTGTATTCATATTTTCTAAGAAGCCCTTCTCTCACAAAGCCGCTTTTTTCAGCAAGTTTTTTCGATGCAATATTTTCCGGTTCAATCAGAGCCTGTATTCTCATCAGTTCCATTTCCTTAAATCCGTAAGCTAAAATAGCTTGAAAAGCTTCAGAAACAATTCCGGTTCTCCAAAACTCTCTCGCTATTTCAGCCCCAACTTCAGCGCGTGAATGCTGTTTCGTGAAGTTAAGAAATCCACAGCTTCCTATTACCTTATCATTGCCTTTTAAAGTTATACCCCAGCGTATACCGGTATTATGATCAAAAATTTTACGATACCAGTCAATCTCCTCCTCCGCATCTTTTAAGGACTCGAAAGGGGCTAACCCATAATACTTCATCACTTCTTCATCTGAGAGATAATGATAGATGTCATTAGTATCCAAATATGTGACCTCCCTTAAGACTAGGCGATCTGTATAAAGGATTGGAAACTCGTTCTTATTCTGATAGGACATGTCTTAAAACTCCTTTCTAAATCTGGGACAAGGGAATTCATCATCCTATCTAATTATAAAATAATCATTTGTATAATTGGGATAATTAAATAATTTCTCGAAAAAACAGACTAAAAAATTAGCTGTAGAACTGGTTTCTTCCACTATTTGTCTGATTTGTTTTACAGTTACTTTCTTAGCCGTTTCAGATGCACCCTCACACTCAGACATCAGAGTAAAAACCCTAAAAAATTCTGGTATAATTTCTTTATCTTTTTCATCATCTTGTTGAACTCTGGTCTTTAATAAACATTGATTAGATAAAGATTCTGATGTATAGAAAAATCCTGCCTCCCATTCTTTGATAATAGGGAGGCAGGATTCTAATCTTAATTTAGGTTTCCAGGTACCGATTTTATCACTTTTCCTGAGTTCATATTAGTAACTGGTGATGTAGCAGGACGTAGAACACGCATCATTTCACCCCCTTTGTATGAGCAAAAATCTTCTAAGCAAATTTTAATTCAAACTATTTTTCCAAATAATGTTTAATACTTTTTTTATATTTCTTTTTTCATATGGACAAGGTCTATCACCGGTTCTCATTCGATACAGAGGACAATGGTTTCCCTGGCATGCAGGACGATAATAGCAAGATTGGCAGACAGAATCCGTTTCTTCCCCAGATGTTGTCCATACGGCAATTTTGTCGTAATCAAGTGTTACACTGCCATCTTCATGAATATTTCCAACCTTATTCATTTCTTCGTTAAGTGCAATTGTACATTTGTATAACTGTCCATTAGACCCAATAACTAGAGAATTTGGTTTGGCCGCGTAACAAACCGAACCTGTTGGCATGAGGGAGCCTGAAATCATTGAACTAATTCCCAATCCATTTGTAATTGCTTCATTTGTAAATTCCCAAATTTTTTTATTGGAAGTAATCTGGCTGCACACAGGGAGTTCATCATCATTTGCTCCCCCCCATCTACCAACTGGTCGAAAGAAGATGCCAAATCTTTTATCATCTGCAAATTGACCCTTCAGGAATTCAATTAATTTTGACGTTTCTTGCAAATTACTTTCATCGAAATTCACACGAATCGTCATATCAAAATCACCTGATATTTCTTTTACTTTCGTTAGATTGTCTATTATTTTGTCAAAAGTTTTCCCTCCGCCTGCTAAATATCTTCTACGATCATGAATCTTGCCAATTCCATCAATAGTGACCATCAGTTGCCGTATTTCCCAAGACAGCAATTTTTGACATACCTCTTTTGTTAAAAAATATCCGTTTGTCACAAGGTCAGAAGAATAATGAATGTTATTTTCTTTTGCAATTGTTAAAAATGAAGTAGACAGCTCTTCAATCACATCTAAAGCCAACAGTGGCTCTCCACCAAACCAACTTATATTTAAGTTCGATAAGGTTGTCGCTTTTTCTTTTACAAATGCATGTAATCCACGTATGGTTTCTCTATTCATTTTTCCCCGAGGAAATGTTTCATAGCAATAGGAACAACGAAAGTTACAAGCCTCCGTAGGTAAAAGTACTAGATGCATTAAATCTGTCCGATGCATGGATTGATGGAGAAATTGAGCTCTCCTCTTCTCATCAACCTGTACAGATACTAAGTAACCATTTGCATATAACTCTT
Organism: Cytobacillus solani; assembly: GCF_001420595.1. Lineage (GTDB taxonomy): Bacteria > Bacillota > Bacilli > Bacillales > Cytobacillaceae > Cytobacillus > Cytobacillus solani. The sequence goes on from NZ_LJIX01000006.1 coordinate 2,732,667, forward strand.
GTTTTATTTCAGATGCTAATTCATTCGTACCTGCTCTTTTTAGAGAATTCAGTACCTCATCTTTCTCTTTTTCTGAAAAATAACAAATAGCCCCATTATAACTATTTAATAGGACGATTCCATTATCATCTGTATGAGTGATGGCATTAAACCTCGAAGGAATATATGTATTGTTGCCCTGCATTTTCAAAAACCTCTTTTCATTAACCAAACAAAGACAAAAATTTTGACGTATGTTTCATTATATAATTTCATTTGAAAATTTTCTGTGATTTGCATCAAACCACAAAAAAAGTCCTATTCTGCTGAATAGGATTTTTTATGCTGGATAGTAAATAGTCATGCTTAATCTAGTAATTGTTTCACCCGAGTTTTGATAAGTATGTGGCCTATCTGCCTTAAATCGAATGGAATCACCATTTCTAATGGTATAATCCATATTATTTACTTGGATCATTAATTCCCCTTCAAACACAGTAATAAATTCTTCCGTACCTTCCCCGTGAGAATCCGCACTTAGAAATCCTCCTGACTCAATTTCTACTGTGTAAACCTCAAAGCGCCTTTCATCATGAAATGGGAAATAGGGATATACTCGATATTTTCCGTTATCTTCAGTTAAAACTTGTACTTCCTTTTTTGGAATGACTATAGTATCTGGCTGCGATTGATTGATGAGGGAAGTAAATGAAATCTTTAACCCATTCGCGATTTTCCAAATTGTCGTAATCGTTGGGCTTGACTCCCCTCTTTCTATCTGACCAATCATTGTCTTACTTACCCCTGTTAATTCTGAAACCTTTTCTAGACTAAATTTTTTTCTTTCTCTAAAGGCTTTTAAATTTTTGGCAAGGATTAAATGAATATCTTCCAAATTATATCACCCTTTTCTTCTGTACAATATAACGTCCATTATGTACAATAAAAAGTAAGTCGTTATATTGATTATTTAGAACATTATAACATACAAACAAATGGAGGGTTCCAATATGCCAATATTATCTTTTTTACTTTACGTTTTTATTGCAAGTTTTACTCCGGGTCCGAATAATATCATGGCGATGTTATTTGCTAACAAATATGGATTAAAGAAGACCATTCGTTTTTGTTTAGGCGTAAGTGCAGGGTTCTTTGTTATTATGATCACTTCCAGCTACTTCAATCTTGTTCTTAAAAACATTATTCCTAAAATTGAATTTGTCATGATGATTATTGGGACGATCTATATGCTATATCTAGCTTATAAAATACTCACCAGTAAAGCGAATGAGTCAAGCGATGAAGCAGACAAAAACAACCGTTTCTTAACAGGAATGCTTTTACAATTCATTAATCCAAAAGGAATATTGTATGGTCTGACAGTCGTATCTACCTTTATCCTACCCTATCACACGTCCAATTTGAGTCTGCTCCTTTTCTCATTATTTCTAGCATTTGTAGGATTTCTAAGTACATTTACATGGAGTCTTTTTGGTTCGTTGTTTCAAAGGTTTCTTGTAAAGTATCGACGTCAATTCAATATTGTTATGGCCTTGTTATTAGTGTACTGTGCAATTTCTATACTAGTTGTTTAACATGAAATGGGTCCTGTGACCCTTTCTATTAATTTTTATTTTTCAAGTATTTTGATTTAACATATAGTATGTTACAATCTTTAACAAGCTGTCGTAGTACACAGCTAAAATAATAGAAAAAAATTATAGCAGTATATGCAAACAACTAGATAAGAGAAAGTGGGAATATCTATGCAGGAAGAAAAACTAGCTAGAGGTCTAAAAAACAGGCATGTACAGCTCATTGCAATTGGGGGAGCAATTGGTACTGGATTATTCCTAGGTGCAGGGAAATCAATTCATTTGGCTGGACCATCGATTCTATTTGCCTACATCATTACTGGAATCATCTGCTTTTTAATTATGCGTGCACTAGGCGAACTGCTGTTAAGCAATCTACAATACCATTCCTTTGTTGACTTTGTAAAAGACTATTTAGGAGATATGGCTGCATTTATTACTGGATGGACATATTGGTTCTGCTGGATATCAATTGCAATGGCAGATTTAACAGCTGTTGGACTTTATACTCAGTTTTGGTTCCCGGAAGTGCCGCAATGGATGCCAGGCTTAATCGCTCTTGTTATCTTACTGTTTATGAATCTAGCAACTGTTAAACTTTTTGGTGAAATGGAATTCTGGTTTGCTCTAATAAAAATTATTGCTATATTAGCTTTAATTGTTATTGGGCTAATCATGATTGTAAAAGGATTTTCGACTGACTCTGGCGTATCTAGCTTTACAAATTTATGGAGCCATGGCGGAATGTTCCCTAATGGGATAAATGGGTTTATCCTCTCCTTCCAAATGGTTGTGTTTGCATTTGTCGGCATTGAGCTTGTGGGATTAACTGCTGGTGAAACAGAAGATCCGGAAAAAGTTATTCCTAAAGCCATTAATAATATCCCTATCCGAATATTAATTTTTTATGTTGGTGCTTTAATTATTATTATGAGTATTTATCCGTGGAATGCGATTAACCCAGCAGAAAGTCCTTTTGTACAAGTATTCCTTGCAATTGGGATTGCTGCGGCTGCAGGTATCGTTAACTTTGTTGTTCTAACGTCTGCTGCATCTGCGTGTAACAGTGCTATTTTTAGTACAAGCCGGATGTTATATTCGCTAGCAAAGGATAAGAATGCACCAATCCCGCTTACTAAGCTTACTTCACGGAAGGTGCCTTCTAATGCGTTATTCTTTTCCACTGTTGTCATTTTGATTGCTGTTATATTAAACTACGTCATGCCTGAAGGCGTTTTTACACTGATTACAAGTATTTCTACTGTATGTTTTCTATTTATCTGGGGTATAACGGTTATCTGTCATTTAAAATATCGCAAAACGAGACCAGACTTAGCACGAACGAGCAAATTCAGATTGCCGCTTTATCCTTTCTCAAATTATTTAATTCTTGCCTTTCTCGCCTTTGTTCTTGTAGTACTTGCTCTTGCCGAAGATACACGGGTTGCTTTATTCGTCACTCCAGTATGGTTCATCCTTCTTATTACTATTTATTTCATACGAAAAACGAGGGCGGAATCAGCAAATATATAAATAATTAAAGAGTTTTTACAGAAAACAAAAGGCAGATGCTTATTGAAGCGATCTGCCTTTTCTATATTCCCATTTTTCCAACTACTAATTCTCCACTATTTGGTTTAAACCTCATTCCAAACCCTATTTATATTTAAGGGAACATATACCCTCTCCCCACTTATCTCCCTATGAATAATTGGATTCCTAAAATAATCTTCTAACGTGCGTTTTTCCCTCTTAGTATGTCTAGCCGTTTTCACAGCACCTAATAATGTATCTAAGCTTTGATTAGAAATTTTCATATCCATTCACCTCATATTTTTAATTAGACCTTATCCATTTAAAACTAATTAAAAGGCTTACTAGGAAACAAAAGGGGGCTTTTAGTTTCCTAGCAATTCTTCTTTTATTTCAGCCTATGCAGATCTAGTTGCTAGGACTACCACTTTTCCTTGATCCATTTCTCTTTCATATTGCTCCGCATCTGATGAAGATACACCAAGTGACTTTAATTTCGACCGAAGCTCATCTCCCCTTGTTCGAAAAACATTTGCGAATGAATCAAAAAAACCTTGTTCTTCTACCCCGATATCCTTTATATTCAAAGCATTTGTAAGATCATTCGAACGGTTGTTATCATGAGCTAATAAATATATGTCTTCCTTCGTAAATCCTTGATCGATGAATTGCTGAATTTGTTCCTTTGCCTCCACGCCATTTTCTACAATGATCACATTTGCCATTTGATTTTCCTCCTTAAGTGTAAAAAATCTTTTGGCTGATTGATATATTCATCAGCATGTGGTTCTACTAGTTGTATATCCAGTTTAAGAGATTTCAAAACATTTGTTTAACTTAATCTATTAAATAGATGTAGGATTTTTAGATAAATATATATGTGTGAACATGCATTTCTATCGAAAATGTTTATTTTTTATAGAGGCGGGTACACATTAGCTATAACTATTTAAAAGGAGTGATGTAACATGGGATTTATTTGGGCATTAATAATCGGAGGAATTATTGGATGGTTAGCAGGGCTCATTCTTGGTCGTGATGTACCAGGTGGAGTGATCGGAAACATCATCGCAGGATTTATCGGAGCTTGGCTAGGATCATTCATCTTAGGGAATTGGGGACCTGTTATTGGTGGTTTTCACTTTATCCCAGCACTTATAGGTGCCGTTGCTCTAGTATTCATTGTCAGCATCGTTTTAAGAAGTGTGAGACGCTCCGCTTAAAATTGCTAAAAGGGATGTCTCAGTAACATCCTAACTGGTTCTCTTCTCGAATGAAAAACTTGAATTAATATTAAAATTCAATCTACCAAATCACACAAAAAAGAGCAGGTCACCCTGCTCTTTTAGTTATTCACTAGAGTATCTTTTAATGTTTGGGCATCTTCTTTGTCTAATGTTCCTAGAGCATTCTTTTCTCTGTCCATAATCGTCGCTATTGTGCCGCCTTGATTAAACCATATATAATATTCAATTAATCTTTCTGGCATATTTTTATCATATGTGAAGAATAAAGTTGATTTCACATCTTCTTTTCGAGCCATTTCAGCCTTTACGTTCTCTTCCCATTCAACTTTTGCAAATAATTCTCTTAAAGTTACAATCTTTTCTTCCTCTGAAATTATTGTTTCAGTATCACTTTTTTCACCTGTGAATATTTGAACATCAACTCTAGTTAGCTGGTTCAAATCAAACTCTTTAAGGAAATTATTATTTGAGCATCCAATAAGAGTTATTACGGAGATAGTAAAAATAAATATATTGATAAGAATTCTTTTCATTCAAGCCCCCCTCATTTTTACTCTTTTTAATCTATTCATCATTTATCACTTAAACCCTTTAAACGAAAGCAGAGAATATCATTTATTTTGAATTTCTTATTGGTAAAGTCTAATCTCTAAGCTGGGGTGAATTTTTCTTCCCAGCTGCATCATTTACATCTTCTGAATAAAAGCGACATTATCTGACAGTCAGGATGTTGTAGTGTCTACCACTAATTAACAAATTGAGCCGCCCGGAAAGATTAATACTACCTTTTCGGGCGGCTCAATTTGTGCTATTAATAATAGCTTACAATGTAATTACACGTTATGCTTATCATGAGCTATTGTCCAACTCTATTTTAAGCTCTTTTCGTAATTTTTCAATTGCCTTTTTTTGAAGTCTTGAAACATGCATTTGAGAAATACCCAATTGCTCTCCTGTTTCTTTTTGGCTTTTATTCTCAATAAACGTGCAATGGATGATTTCCTTTTCTCTTTCTGTTAATACATGAAGTGCACTTTCAAGTAATAGTTTCCGATCCACTCTCTCAAAGCCTATATCTGACGATCCTACTACATCCAAGGTAGTTAATATGCTGCCCTCTCTCCCAGTTTCAATCGGCTGATCGACTGAAGCAGCTTGATAGCTTTTGCCCATTTCCATTGCTTCAAGTACTTCCTCTTCTGAAATACCAAGATAATAGGCGATTTCGTTAATCTTTGGTGATCGCTGATTTAGATTAGTGAGTTCGTCCACTATTGAATTTAATTTCGGCCAAATTTCTTTAATACGCCTCGGTACATGGACACTCCATGTCTTATCCCTTAAATATCGCTTAATTTCTCCGATAACGGTAGGAAATAAATAAGATTCAAATGAGCTTCCCTTTTCTACGTCATATCTTCTTATCGCAGATAGTAGCCCCAACATCCCTACCTGTACGATATCTTCATGAAAATTTCTCCCTCTGGAATATTTTCTTGCGAGGCTTGCTACAAGTGCAGTATAATGTTCTATTAATGTCGTTTGGGCTACTGAGTTTCCATTTTGAAACTCTAAAATTAGGCTCTCAATCTCTTCCTTAGACCGTCTTACCGATTGGGTTGATTGTGCCATAATTTTCACGCTCCCCATTTAGATACTTCATCATGTAGACCGTTACCCCTGAATGATTCATTACACGAACTTCATCCATGAGTGTTTCGATTAAATACAACCCTAACCCTCCCACTGCAAGCTGATCCACAGTACTTGATTCGGTATATGGGCCTAGCTCTGCTTTAATCCGGTTAAAATTGAAGCTCCTTCCGCTATCGGCTACCATCATTTCTAGCTTGTCCTTATAAATCCCAAATCCAATAACTACTTCTCCACCCTCATTATTATCATAAGCATGCTGAACACTATTCGTACATGCTTCACTAACAGCAATCTTAAGATCCTCAACATCTTCATATGTAAATCCCATGCTGCTGGCTATTCCTGACAATGTTAGTCTAACGATCCCAATATTATCAGGCTTAGCTGGTAACTTCATTTCAATATAATCCATCACTTCCATCATCGCCCTCCATCTTCAGAATTCACACAAATATCCATTATGTTTATTAAGCCTGTCATTTCGAAGAGTTTATAAAGTCTGTTAGATAACTCAATTAGCTTCAACTCTCCATTATTACTATTTAATCGCTTGAATAATCCGACAAATACACCGAGACCAGTACTATCTAAATAGGTGACTTCCTTTAGATTAATAGTCACGGTTGCGTTTTCCTTTTCAGACAAATGCCACAGTTCCTCTCTAAGCTTTGGAGCTGTAAATGCATCGATTTCTCCTTCTACAAACACCAATACTTCCTTCTCTTTATATTGTTTATTGATGTTCATCTTCATATCATCACACCTTTTAAATATTTGTTTTTTTATACCCTCGCCTATTAAAATTGAAACTCTTTTCTATTAAAAAATTTTAATACTATAAAATATTAGTATGTAGAGCAGACGAGAGATTTCAAGTTAGAAAGACTTGCACGTTTTATTGTGCAAGTCTTTTTATTCTCACATTCATTCAAATGTTCAAATCCTATTTCGGTTGGGACACTTCCTCTTTATTTTCTAACTTTTCTTTTACGTTATCCTCGGAAGTGATATTTCCATATCGGATTCCGCTTTGCTCTTGCATATCTTTATCAGTGACATGTCCATATACTTGGCTGTCCTGTTTAAGATACTCGTCTTCTTGCTTTTTTGTACCAGTTTTATTCGTTTTATTTTCTTCTATCAACATATCTACAATATTAAGGTCATTCATATTCATATACTTTTCCTCCCTTTAAGTAATGAATCGTTAACATTTCTAAATCATTTAAGTCTTCTTTTCTAGCAAATACATATTTCTATCACTCTCCATCTCCTAGATTTTGAGTCGGTCAGGTTACCTAATTTATAACCTTGCTAGTGTTTTACCACTAGAAGATACATACAAAACTCTCTACCTGGGAATTTAATCTGTTTGAAATATTTGTAATCTAGTAAAAAGCCTTTGCTACTTAAAAAATGACCCCTTCTTTTTCCCTTTTAGCAGGTCTCCAGTCCATCCTTTTACTTTTAAATAAGCATAAAGAAGGAGAGTAGACGTAATAATTAAGATAATGGACAAAATATAACCGAATTTCCACTCTAGCTCTGGCATATGCTTAAAATTCATTCCCCATAATGCCCCTAATGCCATAATAGGAGTGAAAATCGTCGTTATAACAGTTAGCGTTTTCATAATTTCGTTCCCTCGATGTGAGGAAATAACTTCTTCAAGATTAATAATCGAATCGATTTCCCGTTCGTATCCATCTAATAGTACCATCGCTCGCTCAATCCTCTTACATGTACAGGTTAAGATCTCCCCTTTCTTACTATCTTGAAAGTTCATTTCGTCGATAGCCATTTTCAATTCATTAATTGGAATGAATAAATTCTTCCAAATGAATAGTTCATGTCTGCATTTAAATACTCGTTCAAGAATTCCTGTTCCATTCCTTATTCGTATACTCCAAATAAGTTGTTTTAGCGCTTCTTCAAACTGATCAATCTCCACTAACATTTCATTCATCAGATCACCAAGAAATAGTAAAAACCCATCAACTGCATTCTCTGTCAATTCTATTCTTTTATGAAAAGTTTCGAGATTGAATTGTTTTAGTATGTGGAAATCAAGATTGATCGTGATCAAACGAGCAGACGTCAGATAAAAATGAAAGATTTTAAAGTCTTCCTCTACTTCAAAATTTTGTTTATAAATGAGTGAACCTTTCATCGCTTTTTCCCCATTCTTTAAGTAGTCCACTCGTATGCAATTCTTATTATTTTTGTCAACATCCTTCAGCCATGAGTCTATGGACTCGTCCTCTTCCATTTGTAATTGGGGATTATCTATTTCAGTTTGTTTCACCTGAACCCATTTCCATTGATTTACACCGATATATTCCTGCAAGTAATCCACCCCTTATCGTAACCTTTTATTATTCTTCCCCCTCCCTTCATTAAGCCAAACTTGAACCTGTATGTTTTAGTACAAATAATCATGGGTATTTAAAGGTTTATATTACTGTTGAGGCACGATTATTTGAGAATTCTATGAGGTGACCTATGAATATATTATTTTTATTCATTTATCTAATTATTATCTTGGTTGTAATTGAAATATTTGTCATTTTATTTCGCTTAACTGGGTTAAAAGTAGAAGTTTCTAGGTTTCAGGTTATTTCAATGATGACTGGAACAGGATTTACAACTGATGAATCCGAGCTTATTTTGGGTCATCCCGTTCGCCGTAAATTAGCCACCTTTCTTATATTATTCGGAGCCTTTTCTCTTGCTGTAATCATTTCATCCATAAGTCAATTCCTAGCACAGGATATACGAATGACAGAAATTATAACGATAGCTGGAACAGTCATTTTTATTTTTTGTTTGTTGAAGCTTTCAGCCATTCAAAAGATATTAACTAAGTTTTTAAATAAAGAATTGAAGAAAAAATAAATGTCATATTTCAAACCTGACGGAAGAAATCACTATTTTTCTACAAAGAAAAAAGCCCCATTTTGAGGCTTAACTCTTTTTTACATCCAAAAAGGAGATGTGATAGCCATCTACTTCCTTAATTGTAAATACATATCCCTCTTCTTCCACTACTGCCCCTTCACTTATTTTGGCAGTAGTATTTTGTGTGAGGAACCAGCCGCCAATCGTATCTACTTCTTCATAAGATAAATGAATTTGAAGCAATTGGTTAACTGCACTAATTAAGACCTTACCATCCAAAATATAATGAGAATCTGAAATTTTACGAATATCCGGGACCTCATCTGTATCAAATTCATCCCTTACATCGCCAACAATCTCTTCAATAATATCTTCAACCGTTACTAATCCAGAAGTACCGCCATATTCATCTATCAAAATCGCCATATGGGTTCCTTCCTTTTGCATTTTTATTAGTAAGTCATGAATGGGAATGGATTCAATAACCTGACCGATCGGCTGTATAAAAGTTTTGATATTCCAATCTTGATCAGAACCTTTTTTCAGGAATGTAGCGGTTAAGAGCATTTTAATGTTTATCATACCAATGATATGATCTTTATCTTCTTCAACAACTGGATAACGAGTATAGCTTTCTGTCTTTAATTTCTGAACAATCTCTTGTATTGAATCATGAACCGATATACAGCTCATTTCCGTACGCGGAACCATTATTTCTTTAGCAATACGTTCGTCAAACTCAAAAATATTGTTCACATATGTCCATTCATTGTGATTAATTTCCCCACTTTTATAGCTTTCTGCTAGGAGAATTCTCAGTTCTTCCTCAGAATGCGCTAATTCATGTTCAGAAGCAGGCTTTACTCCGAATAGACCAACAAGTAATCGTGCTGAGCTGTTTAATAGCCATATAAACGGATACATTATCTTATAAAAAATGATGATTGGTTTTGCGAAGAGCAGTGTAATTTCTTCCGCTTTTTGAATGGCAATTGATTTAGGAGCTAACTCTCCTATAACAACATGGATAAATGTGACCAAAACAAATGAGAGAAGGAAGGAAATAAAATGGGTAATCGTTTCGCTCATTTGGAATGCCGCTAATAAAGGATGAAAAAGCTTTTCCACCGTAGGTTCTCCCAACCAGCCTAGTCCTAAGGCTGTCACCGTAATCCCTAGTTGACAAGCGGATAGGTATTCATCTAAGCGGGTAACTACTTTTCTAGCAGAAAAAGCACCCTTTTTCCCTTCAGCCATCAATTGTTCAATTCTTGATCTCCGTACCTTAACAATGGCAAATTCAACTGCTACGAAAAAGGCAGTTAATGCTATTAATAGAATAATCAACAATACATTAAATAAAAGCAATGTGACTACCCCCTTTAATCCATTTCTATCAAACATTTACAATCCGAAATCGTGAATAGATTTCGGATTGTAAACGTTCAAACTTAAAGTTCCTCTGTTTTCTCTTCTAACTTCTCATCTAATTTCCCTAAATATTTTGCAGCAAACGATTTTCCTCCTAACCCAAACGCTAGGCCAAATGCTAATGCCAAACTGCCAAGAATCAGAATAAAGGCAGCATTTACAATCGAATGAGCAACACCTAGCTGGTCTAATGCCATGAATAGGGTCATCGCAAAGATAGAATACTTTGCAACAGCTGCGAGTGTACGGGAATATTTTAGTTTTAATAGATTTTGTAGGATACGCTCTACTAAATGCCCTGCATATAATCCAATTCCTAAGATTAATATGGCAGTGAACAGCATTGGCAAATAGGCAATGATACCTGATGCAATATTGACTAAAAAGTCTAAATGGACAACTTGTAATGCTTCAGCAATAAATAAGAAAACAACTACTATTTTTGCTAGTAATCCTACTAACTGTGACAAGGAATTCTTTGATTGCTGCGGTGTTAGTGCCCCGATCCCTATCTGGTGAAATACTTGATCAAATTTTAAACGCCACAGCATCTGCACGACCATTTTTTCAACCCATTTTCCTAGCCACATACCAATTAATATGAAGATTACAGCTACTAGTAAATTCGGAATCATCGTTAATACATCATGCAGCATCGCAATGGCAGGCTCAGAAATACCTTTTAGTTCTAATTTTTCTAATGCTGTAATGATTGTCGGTATTAAAATGAATATATACGCAATATTCCCAAGGATGCTTGAAAAATTGGTTCCTCCTGCACTTTTGATTATACCCATTCGCTGCCCGATACGATCTGTTCCAATACTGCTTAAAAAGTTCGTTAATAAATCTCGAACAAATTTTGCTACTAGCCAACCGATTAACACAATGATTGTGGCCGCAAATAACTTAGGGAGAAAAGCAAGAATCGTAGACAACATTTTTGAAAATGGTTCAGAAATGCCTTCCATTTGCAAAGCCCCAAGTACCCCAGGTAAAAATAAAAAAATGATAAAATAAAAGATTGCCTTTGCCAAACTATTCACTTTGCTCGCAGCATCTTGTTCACTCTTTGCCATTTTCCAATTGACTAGGCGACGATTGATATGACTTAATTTTGCACCCTTTTCAATGAATATGCGTACGAGGTATGCGATGATCCAAGCAAATAGCAGAATAAGAGCAGCTTTTAATAGATTGGGAATAGCCGAAGTTAATGTTGAAACCATACTCACGAGTGGTGTTGCGATCAGGCTCAAATTAAGCATATTAAAAAAGATAATCCACACAAAGACGAATAAAATATAGAAAACTATTTTTCCAATAATCACTTCTGATGGGTATTTTCGATTACCTACATTTGAAAATAAACGATTATCTAAACTTGTTTTCTTTAATGACCCTTCCACTGCTTTTCCAATTCCTTTAGACACGAAATAGCCAATTAATAAAACGAGAAGTGCTAATAATAGATTCGGAATCAGATCAGTATATCTATACCATCCAGCCGTAATTTCTTCTACTTTCATAAACATCTCTCCCTTTTTCAAATTGAATTGGTAGGTCGGATTATGTAATACCCTGTCCATTTATTTCAAAACATTGGAATTCTCACTCGAAAATACCATGTTTCATCTTGTTTGGTGCTGGGAATACAATCAACAGTTCGATTAATAGAAGGAGGAGTTTAGAAATGAATAGGAAAACATTCTTAACAGGCGGATTAGCTGCACTTCTTATATTAGGAGGGCTAACAGGATGTGGAGATGGTGTTGATCAGGATAATGGCATCAGTGATGGAGAGCAAAAAGATGCAGTAGATAACGATACAGAACAGGATGCAAAGGATGCTATGCAAGAAGCAAAGGAAAATATGGCTGAAGCGAAAAAAAATATTGAAGAAACATTAAAGGAAAAGGGAGTTGGAGATGGCGTGGATCAAGATAATGGCATCGATGATGGAGAAAAGAAAGACGAATTAGATAATAAAGAGGAATAGAATAAAAATTTATGCAACATTTTATATACAAAAAGAACGTTCCTATTAACCAACAAAAGGAGCGTTCTTTTTATATGTTTGATAAGTTTATTGAACCTCAGGCTCTGGATAATTATATCCCTTTGTATCGACCTTCACCGTTTTCATCTTTTGTTCCTTTAATGGCAGATCTGCCCCGTTCCTTTCCGCAGAAACAATGGAGTCCACTACCTCCATACCTTCTATCACCTTGCCAAAAGCAGCATATTGCCCATCAAGTTGAGAGGATTCGTTAACCATAATAAAAAATTGGGACCCTGCCGAATTTGGATCATTCGTCCGTGCCATTGATAGGACCCCACGTTCATGCTTTAAATTATTTTCAAACCCATTTGCTGCAAATTCGCCAAAAATTGAATAATCCGGACCGCCTGTCCCATTTCCTGCCGGATCCCCGCCTTGAATCATAAAATCCGGGATGACTCGATGGAAAATTAATCCATCATAAAAACCTTTGTTTATTAAAGTAACAAAATTTGCTACTGTATTCGGTGCAATGTCCGGATATAATTCAAGCTTAATCTCATCATTATTTTCCATCGTAATCGTAACAACAGGATTTTCAGTTACATCGGACGGATATCCTGATTTTTCTCTTGCTTGGTTTTCTGATTTTCCACCGCTGCTATCTTTTGAAGTCCCATTATCTGCTTGTGTTCCACATCCAGCCAGGCTGAATAGAACCAGCAATGCTGAAAAAATGAAAGCTAAAGATCTATGTCTCAATAACATATTCTACATAATCCTCCTCATGAAATGAATATTCTAGTAAGACGAATGGCACTATTATAGCATTTATGGTTCATTTGGAAAATGCTGATATCTATAAGAAAATTCATTTTCTTGAATTAAATTTAAGATTGTAACACTTTTGTGAATTTCTTCCTTCATACACTAGCACCCCCTTTCACCAAAGCCCAAATGTACGCATACCCTACTTTACAAGTAGTTATCATGTAATTCATCTTGAAGGGAGTGTTACTTGCGTATGGATTTAACAGCCGCTCATTGGATGTATTTGATTGGAACATGTATCATCATTATCACGATGTTATTTAGGCAAAATGTTGTTGTCCCTTCCATTATTGTCACCTTTTTAGTTGGCTGGATTTTTACTGGTTCATTTACAGCTGGGCTGCAAACGATATTTAATGGCAGCTTGGTAGCGGCTGGCGAGTTGTTTAATATTTTCCTCATAATTGCCATTATGACCGCCTTGCTGCATTCTTTGAAATCAATAGGGGCTGATCAGCAAATGATTACACCATTTCAGAAGGTCATGAAAAATGGGCATATTTCATACTGGGTGATTATTTTTGTCACGTATGCCATTTCTCTGTTCTTTTGGCCGACGCCTGCTGTCCCACTTGTCGGAGCTTTGCTTATACCAGTAGCTGTTCGGTCAGGACTGCCGCCAATTGGCGCGGCTATTGCCATTTCACTGGCTGGGCAAGGTATGGCCTTATCGTCAGATTATGTCATTCAAATTGCTCCAACCTTAACAGCCACAGCTGCGGGAATAGATGTTGGCCCAGTAGCTGACCGTGCTTTTGTATTGTCAATCATCACTGGTGCCGCAGCTATTATTATCGCTTACTTCATGCTAAAAAAGGACATTTTAAAGCCTTCTAGCAAACACCTTACTGCTTGGGAAAATAGTGGTCAAATCAATGAAGACCTTCAGGACGAAGCAGGGAATAATCAAGGAAGGAAAAGAAAATACAGTCTCCTCTTCGCTATCCTTGTTCCTGTAACATTTTTAATCATCGTAGTCTATATGGCTCTCGCAAAATTCTCTGATGCAATTCCTGTCATCGAAGGAGGAACAGGGGCCGCTTTAATAGGTGGTGCTTCGGCAATCCTCCTTATTGTGACTTCTACCTTCCGAAGTGTCCGATCTTCACTGAATAATGTTAGCGATCATCTCGTGAAGGGGTTTGTATTTGCCTTTAAAGCAATGGGACCTGTCATCCCTATTGCAGGGTTCTTTTTTATAGGTAGTGGGGACTTATCTGCAAAGATTTTAAACACTGGTACTGAAGAAGCACCATCCTTCTTATTCGACTTAGTCGTGGCTGGTCAGCAATACATTCCAGAAAGCTCCTTTATTGCAGGGTTTGGCATCCTTTTAATTGGTGCCATTACTGGCTTAGATGGTTCAGGTTTTTCCGGCTTGCCATTAGTAGGCTCATTATCAGGGGCATTAGGGGATAGTGTTGGAGTGGATGCTGCTACATTATCAGCTATTGGACAAATGGGCTCCGTATGGGTTGGCGGCGGTACATTAATCGCCTGGTCCTCTCTTGTTGCTGTGGCAGGGTTTGCAAAAGTGCCAGTAATGGAGCTTGTTCGGAAGAGCTTCTTGCCAGTTATTATTGGGTTGATCCTATCCACGTTTGTTGGGTTGATGATATTTTAGCTTGCAATATATTTACGAAGCATAGAATTAGGAGATAGAGGTAGAAAATGCAGATAAATAGATTATTAGTTTTAATATGATTTGAATTAGGACTGCAAAATCTTTGTTCTAAAGATTTTGCAGTCCCTCGCTTATTCATTCTTATTGAACACAACGAGCTTCAACTCAGTCATTTCTTCGATTGCATACTTTATGCCTTCCCTGCCAACACCACTTTCTTTTACCCCTCCATATGGCATATGATCTACACGGAAGGTAGGAATGTCATTAATTAAGACTCCTCCAACATGAAGCTGCTCGGCTGCAGCTAAAGCAGTATGAATATTTTCAGTATATATACCTGCCTGAAGTCCGTAGTTTGAATCATTTACTCGTTCAATAGCCTCTTCAACCGTTTTCACCTTATTAATCAAGACAATTGGTGCAAAAACCTCCTGGCATGAAACCTTCATTGTCGGTTCAGCCTCGACAATCACAGTAGGCAGTAAAACATTTCCTTCAGCTCTACCTCCAATAACGACTTTCGCTCCTTGCGCCCTTGCTTCCTCAATCCATTCAAGGGTTCGGCTTACATCTTTTGGGGTAATTAATGCGGAAACGTCTGTTTTCGCATTAAGCGGATCACCGATTGTGAGCCCCTTCGCTGCAGTTACAAATTTATCCACAAAGTCTTCATATTGTTGTTCATGTACATAGATGCGCTGCAAGGAAATGCATACTTGACCTTGAAAGCCAAATGCCCCCGCTACACAGCGCGAAATGAATTTATCTAAGTTCGTATCTTTATCAACAATAACTGCCGCATTCGAGCCTAGCTCCAAGGTGACACGCTTTAAACCCGCTTTATTCCGGATGCCAATCCCTACCGCTGGACTGCCTGTAAACGAGATCTTTTGGACACGATCATCCTTTACAAGCTTATCTCCAATCAGGGAGCCACTTCCTGTAACGACATTTAAAGCTCCTGCAGGCAGTCCAGCTTCCTGAAATAATTCGGCGATAAATAAAGCCGATAAAGGTGTTTGCCCTGCAGGCTTGAGAATGACAGAATTACCAGAAGCAATTGCAGGACCAACCTTATGAGCAACTAAATTCATTGGGAAATTAAAAGGGGTAATCGCCCCGATCACACCGATCGGCTCTCGTACTGTGTAAGCGATTCTACCTTCTCCGCCTGGTGCTGCATCTAGCGGAATCGTTTCCCCATGAATCCGTTTCGCTTCCTCTGCAGCAAATTTATACGTTTGAATGGTTCGAGCAACCTCCGCACGTGCAGCTGTAATTGGTTTGGCCGCCTCAGTGGCAATTATCTCAGCCGCTTCCTCTGCTTGCTTTTCTAATAGAACGGCTACTTTTTCTAAAATGGATGCACGCTGATGACTCGGCATAACTGCCATCGTTTTTCGCGCATGATAAGCGGCTTGGAGACCCTTCTCTACCTCTTCCATCGTCGCTGTCGGAATCTCTGCTACTACCTCTTCACTATATGGAGATCGAAGAGTGGCATATTGGCTCCCTTCCACCCACTCTCCATTAATGAATAACTTCTTTTTCATTCGTGAACCTCTCCTTTATAAAAACTTTTACATTGGCAAATCTATAATTATTGTAAAACCTCTGCTTCAACTGCAGCAATTGCGTCATGAAGAATATCAATCATTTTGGCCATCTCTTCCTTAGAAATAATTAAAGGAGGAGCAAATACAACTGTATCCTGCCCATCGAAAACAACCGATCGGCAAATAAGTCCTCGTTTAGCCGCTTCCGTCACAACTAAAGGCGCAACAGGATTTTGGAACTTTTCATTTGTATTGCGATCCTTTACTAATTCTAAACCGCCCATTAGCCCTAGACCTTTTACCTTGCCAATGATTTTTCGTTCTCCTTCTATCCATTGAAAGCCTTTATGCATCTCAGCTCCCATTTTTTCAGCATTTGCAATTAAACCTTCTTCCTCAATTAATTCTATATTCTTTAATGCAACCGCACAAGCCATTGGGTGCCCGCTGTACGTGTATCCATGCAAAAGAGTACCTGTCGAAAGTTCCATATAATCTTGATGAATAGTCTCCGATAGCATTACACCGCCTAATTGGGCATACCCACTCGTTATTCCCTTTGCAAAGCACATCATATCAGGTACTACACCATAATGTTCAATCCCAAAGTATTTTCCTGTCCGACCAAACCCTGTAATTACTTCATCTGTAATCAATAAAATGCCATATTCATTACAAATGCTTTTAACTTCTTTAAAATAGTCGTCAGGGGCAACATGGAGTCCACCTGCTCCTTGTACCGGCTCGGCAATAAAAGCGGCAATTGTTTCAGGTCCTTCCGCTTCAATAACTCTCCGTAAGTCTTCACTCGAAAAGTGATCCGCATAGCAAAAATCTGGATCAAAAGCGTTTGTAAACTCACGAAACGGCTTTAAACCAGTCGCGTTTGTTGAACCCATCGCAACGCCATGATAGGACTTCGTTCGAGAAATAATTTTCTTTCGATTCGGCTGCCCTTTTAATATCCAATAATGCCGCGCTAATTTATATGCCGTATCGTTTGCCTCGGAACCGCCAGAAGTAAAAAACGTGGCATTTAAATTTCCCGGAGCAATTTCTGCAAGTTTTGCAGCTAATCGAATCGCTGGCTCATTGCTATACGTCGCAAAACACGAAGAGAATGCAAGCTTTGACATTTGTTCCATCGCCACTTTTCCTAATTCCTCTCTCCCGTGACCAACATTCACATTCCATAATGAGGACATTCCATCAATAACCGTATTTCCGAGGATATCTGTAAGCATGACACCTTTTCCCTCAGTAAAAATAAAAGAGGGTCCTTGATCCTGCTGTTGTTTAATCGGAGAGGTCGGATGAAGAAAATATTTCTTATCTAACTCCATTAATTCCTGCACACTGTTTTTAACTTTTTCCATGATTGATTCCTCCTGAAATAATAGTTTTATACTTATATAGGTTTTAGATGCATTTTTTATGCCATTTTTTAATAATTCTTCTAGTGCCCCCATGCTGTTCTATCAAAAAACAAAAAGTAACTACTCTATAAAATGATGAAATTCCTCAGAAATTAAAAAGGCCGAACATGCTGTATGCATGTCCGGTCTGAATTATTTCTATTCAAATAATGGGCTTACCGCTTTTTGATTATGAATTCGATCAATTGCTTCTACAAGTAATGGAGCGACAGATAACACTGTCATTTTATCAATCCGTTTTTCTTCAGGCACTCTAATCGTATTTGTTATCACTAATTCTTCAATGGATGAGGACTTAATACGATCGATTGCTGGTCCTGATAGCACCGCATGTGTGCAGCAAGCATAAACCGCTTTTGCCCCATTTTCGATCAATGCGTTTGCACCAGTCGTAATGGTGCCAGCTGTATCAATTAAATCATCGACAATAATGGCGTTTTTCCCTTCAATATTTCCGATAATGTGCATGATTTCTGTTTCATCATGTTCCGGACGCCGACGATCAATCAGGGCAAGGGGCACATTTAAGATATTAGCTATCTTTCTGGCACGAACTACTCCCCCATTATGCGGGGCAACAATAACAAGATCTGTTAATGACTTTTTCTTAAAATAATCCGCAAGAATGGGAATCCCAGTTAAATGATCCACCGGTATGTCAAAAAATCCTTGAGCTTGCGGTGAATGGAAATCTATTGTTAAAATTCTAGAAGCTCCAGCCGTCTCCAAAAGGTTGGCAATGAGCCTCGCTGTGATCGGCTCCCGAGAACGGGCTTTTCGATCCTGACGGGCATAGCTGAAATAAGGCATGACAACATTTATCATCTTTGCTGAAGCTCTTTTCAAGGCATCAATCATAATAAGGAGCTCCATGATATATTCATTAGTCGGCTCTGATGTAGATTGCACTAAAAAAACTTCACTTCCGCGAACACTTTCTTCAATATGAATTTGCAGCTCCCCATCACTAAATTGTGTACTTGAGCTTTTCCCAAGTTCACAGCCTAAAAGCTGCGCCATTTCTTCAGCGAGCCCTCGATTCGAATTAAGTGCAAACATTTTGAAATTCTTCTTAAGTATGTATGACACTATTTTTCCTCCAAGCCTATTTGCAATAATTTTTATTTCCTTATCCTATTTTACATGAAATGGGCTCCTCAAGAAACTATATTAGGCTTTTCCATTTATCACAAATGTTCATCATATATTCTTAAGAAATTTCTATTTAATTCAACTTCAGTTATGATTAACCTGCGCTTTAAATCTCTGGTACGCAATACATATTCTTTTACTCCGATAAATTCAGATTCAGCAACTACATAAAATTTAGTCCCTCTCTCATAGCTTTTAAATTCATTAATTAAACGATATCTCTTCATTACTCATCCTCTAGTTAAAATTATTTACTACTAAAAAGATATCTTAAAATCTTTTAAGTTGCTAGCCTGAGCCTTTATGTTGCTCCTCCTGATTCTATTTGCAGTGTTCAAATTGTTTCTTTACCAGCTTCAAAAAGTTGCCATCCTCCTAGAATTTCCTTTCAAAAATTTTGGACAATGACTCAATCACTCTTAAAACAAACAACTATCAATCAATGCCTTATTTGCCAATTTGTCTACCCAATCAATAGGGATCTGTTCATATCCGTACATGATGCCTGCAAGACCTCCAGCTACTGCGGCTACAGTGTCTGTATCTTCACCAAGATTCACAGCTTTCAACACACAATCTTTATAATTATTTGTTGTACAAACACACCAAAGAGCTGCTTCCAATGTATCTATGACATAGCCAGATGACTTGA
This sequence comes from Cytobacillus solani, assembly GCF_001420595.1. Lineage (GTDB taxonomy): Bacteria > Bacillota > Bacilli > Bacillales > Cytobacillaceae > Cytobacillus > Cytobacillus solani. The sequence goes on from NZ_LJIX01000006.1 coordinate 2,752,262, forward strand.
TCTCAGATACGGAGAACTCTGACAGCTTCCCCATTCTTTCAAACGGTTCTTTCCATGAACCGCTCGAAAGAATGGATTGAATCGCTTCTCCCTGTGATAATTGCTTTGCTATTTTCACATAAATGACACATGCTTCTTTCGATAAGTAGTGGGCATGGGTAAGGCTGGATACATTCATAATTTCACTCTCTTCACATTGAATAAAAGTGAGGGGTAATATTCGCATGAGCGAGCCATTCCCATTTGAAAAAATGTCAGTTTGACCACATTTTACTGGGTTTGAACCTAGTTGATATTGTTCAAGGGCAGCAGCGGTTGTATTTCCAATATCGAATCGCTCACAGTGGGCTGTATAGTCCGCTTTTGAATACCATCGAGCGAATTTATCCATCATATCGTCTAAATGAATGGTTGCACCATGTACTTTAAGGGAATCGCAAGTTGCTAAAAGCATAGAGGTATCATCTGACCATGTCCCGGCTATCTGATTCCAAGTCCCATACCCAACCATATCCGTACATTGAAACGACCCTCTTCTTTGAAATTCAAAAGGCACCCCCAATGCATCGCCTACTGCAAATCCATAAACAGCGTCTTTTAACATTCTCATCTCATCCCCTGCACCTTTATATTTCCTTAAATGTTCTGCCTATCAGCTCTACCGATTTTTCCAAACGTTCTTGATACGTTCCGCCAATGCTAACAAACTTAACCCCATTTTCCTTCAACAATTCCTTCAAGCGGTGATTATTATCTTCACGCACCTTTTTATCCCCATGTACTCTTAATCCATCATCGACCCATTTAACATCAGGCTCTAGATATAGGCATAGATCATATTTTTGAATCTGAGCGATTTCATCTAGGACCGTTTGATGTTTTTGATTGTACAGCTCAGAGTAAAATTGAGTAACTACTGCTTCGGTGTCAATAAAGACAATTTTATTTGCATTCCTAATCGCTTCATATTCTTTCAGTTTATGGCCGTACGCAATCATCGGGTAATCTTCCTCTAAAATAATCCCATCACAGCCCCCTAACATTTCGCAATATTCTCTTCCGTACTCTTTGACATAGGTTGTGTTATAGATAAGTGCTAGATTTCTAGTTAGAGTGGATTTCCCGCAGCTTTCCGTCCCTAAAATAACAACCTTTTTAATAAAATAGGGTTTGGCCACCTCAGGAATATAACCCCAATATGCAAACACTCCTTTTTCCCGAATCTTGGTTGCTGAAATGGGGACCTGCTCTCTATTTTCATCAATTAATATGTGTTTTGCTTCAGGATACAGTTCCTTAAAAGTAGGTGCGTATTCGATCTCAGAACTGAAAACAACATCGATTTTTCTCCCAATCGCTTCCCGAATTTTTAAGGATCCTTCCTTCCAATTATAATCATCATTGCCTTCCTGGTCCTCTACTTCCACGACCTTTACATTGTCCATTTCCTTTGTCAATTGAGAGAGCCAGCGCAGCCTAATGTGACATGGGATGGAGGATAGACTGCTTCCAGCACATAATTCCTGATCCCTTTTTTCACTGTGTGAAAGTACAACATATAACTCATCTACCATCGTGGAAGCTTTTATGATTGAATACACATGGCCTTGATGCAATGGCAGAAATTTACCTCCAAAGAATCCAACCTTTTTCATTTACATCCGTTCTCCCTTCTGTTTCTTATAAACTTTAGACCAGTTGTAATATCCGTATACACTGTTTATTAAAAACGCTGACCACATCACAAGCATGGATACATCGTTGCCACCTTGTACGATCAATGCCTTCAGCCAGAGTACAATCGATAACACGTTTACAGCGATCCAGAATAACCATTGTTGTGTGTATCGTTTTAACATGAGGATTTGAGCAATGACAGATAAGGTTGTGGTAGCAGAATCAATCCATACCACATTTCCTCCTAGTTGTTTCAAGAAGAGCGCATACAGTATAAAGATTGCCAGAAATGACACGATCGTTCCGATCCATCCTCTTTTCGTTAACACATTGATTTGAATATCTTCCCCTTTTATTTTGCGGTCAGTTGTATGCCGCTTCCATAAATAAATACCGACAAATTGGAGCGGGAAATAAAACAGAGCATTGAGCATCACCTCACCATAAAGACCATAACCGTAAGCGATGTAGGCATAGGTTCCTGTTTGGATAATGCCAAAATAATAGTTACTCACTTTCCCTTTCGCAACTAACACTACACACAACATGCCAGAAATGGAGGTGATCAGACCAAGAATCGTATCATCCCAAGCAAAAAACAAGTAAATATTGATTAGCGTAAAGGTTAAAAGCCATATCCTTTCAAAAACAGTCCAATCTTTCATGATCTTCATTTTCATCCCTCCAAATCAATCGTTAATTAACAATTTGTTAATTGTAATATCCAAAAAAATTAATATTTTGCATTGTATATGGAAACATATGGCTCATAATCATTAAAACGATACAGCTGTGCTTTATTTTTAGACCAGCGATTGGTCTTTTGCGGTTCTCCATCCTTTACGACTTTTTCGATAAAAGGTAAAGACGGTGCTTTACGGAAAAATTGGGCATCAAGTTTAAGCCAGGGCTCATCCATAACAGTTAACAAGACCCCTTGCAGTTCCGAAAGAACAAATTGTTTTGGTAAAAAATTTTTCGCAACTGTAGTTAAGGATAAATCCTTCTTAATGAACCATAAGGCTTCTTCAATAATATTTCTGTGATCGAAAGCCAAGTCCAGCTTAAACACTTCGTCCATAGTGAAAAGTTCTACCTCCGCTGCATCATCTGCCGCTCTCCTATTAACTAGCTTATTTTCTGGAACAATCGCATAGTGGGCATTTGATATAATCCATCCCCGTTTATCACGGCCAAATTGATCGTACACACCAAAATGCTTGATTTTTAACCCTGTGATTCCTGTTTCCTCACTTAATTCTCTACCTGCCGCATCATATGCGGTTTCTTCCGGTTTTATAAAACCGCCCGGCAATGCCCATTTTCCCCCTTCTATATTGAGGTCGCCTTCTTTTGTTTTCTCAGTTCTTTTAATCAACATAATTTTTAATGTTTTTTCAGGCGGCTTATATGGACCAACTTCGGTTGAAATAATTGTGAATACGGCAATATCACTCGTATATCCGTCAGGTGTTCGATAGTTGCTTACATCATAATTAGGGAAAATAGTATCACTCATCTGCTTCACACCTTTTATTTTTTAATTAACAATTCGTTAATTGTTATTAAAATAATAACATAACATTTATTTGCTGTCACTAGCTGAAATTACCTAATTTTAACGAATTCCCTTTAAAATTTTCCTAATAGAATGACGCCTATCGATTCAACTAATGATCTCTTTAAATATGGGGATACGCATGCTATAATTAAAAACTTAGGATAATTACGAATTTAGAACGGAGCCAGAGTAGCCTCCGCCTAGTGATAAAATCTGGAGGGGTAAGAAAAATGAATAAGCGATGGACAATCGATAAAATTAAAGAATTTGTTGAGAAGAATTCGGAAAGTAAGTTGCTAACGACAGAATATCTCGGCTTTTCTCAAAAGCTACTATTTAAATGTGCATGTGGCAGCAATTTCGAAAAAACATTTACGAAATTTAAAAATAATCATCAACGGAAATGTGATGTGTGCCAGCCGCCAAAAACATCAAGATAAACAAAGTGCCAATTTCTATTAATAGAAATTGGCACTTTGTTTATCGAAGTATAGAATGAATATTAAAACAAATAAGTTTGTTAGTATCATTAATTACTCATTGCTATAGATTATCGATACCAGTCTGCCTGCTCCATATTTACAAAAGGAATATCCGTTTCTACCATCCCCTCTATCCGCTTAAAAGGGAGGTCTTCTTTATTTAACCAGTTAGAAAAGTCAATTTTTGTTGGTTCTTGATTTCCACCTAGTGCAATCCAAGCTTCCAATTCTTGTGGAAAATAAGCAGAAGTATGAATTGTTCCTGCCCAGCTTCCATAAAGTTTGGAAAAAATCCCTCTATCAGTTTCGTTTAATAGCTGGAATGCCTCATATCCACTTAACGGATATCCTTGGTGATCTTCAATTATTTGCAATCTCTTTTTTGAATCATCAAGGACATGACGATTTTCTTCCGTCATGATTTTAAAATGATTCGTGCAAGAATTTCCCTGTCGCACCTCTACTCTTCTAGGCGAAGTCTCCACAATAAACGGTAGCTCCCCTCTTGAATCGTATAATACATAGCTAAAAGAACCACGATGTGGAATCTCTTTCAATAAATCAACCGCTTCTTCGGTATTTGCGCACAATTCGAGAATAAGCCTGCCGATCATGTGACAAACAAAGCCATCGCCCGGACGTTTCCTATTCATAAAGGTATAACCCATAATTAGACCTTTTTCATTCATCCCATCACATCTTCCTGTGATTTTCTGACTCAAGCCAATCGTCGCATATCCCTTATCTATTGGTTGGAAAATAACGCATCGGCCGTCGTACGTTTTGGGATGATAATCATAATTGCGAATCATATAATGGTCACCCACATAAATAGAACACCCAGAAGGATTAAAATTTACTCTGTACCCGCCAAATTCCTGCAATACCCTTTCCATTGGCCATCCCAAAGCATCCCGCAATCCTAGCAGCTCATCCCAAATCATGGGTGCCAGCCTCTGGAATACTCGTTCAGTTTCTTCAAGATTAATCTTAAAGAGCGGTTTTCTTACTTTCCATTGCCGCTCCCTATTCTTGATCAATAATGAATCTTTAAGCCCTTCTCCTTGAAAAAGACCAAAATCATAATGTGTGCCACGAAATGGTATGACATCTGCAAATACTTTTTTCATGATTAAATCCTCCATTTTCTACATTACATCTAGGATACGCGGATTGAGTATAAAAATAAAGAAAAGGGGAGTTAATCTGCATTCTTTCCTTTATCCTTCAAGTTCAAAACCATTAATAAAATACTCAATCGTTTCAAGCTCATCTTCATTTAAATCTCGTTTAATATGTGCCTGATAAGCACTCACAATCTCTTCTTTTCGCCCTGCAAATTGTTCAGTTAACCTTGCGATTCCCCTCAACAAATTAGCTTCTTGCTGATACTCTTGCTTAGATACTGGCTTCCAATGAGAGAGAATATAGGTTTCCGCATCAAATTGGTCGATCATATCTAATAGCTGTAGTGTACTTTTCACAGTGTGATTTCTTTTACTAGAATAAAGGTTAGCGTATATTGCATCTGCTAAAAACAATATTTTTTCTTCCTTTACATAAACAATGACAGAGTCTTGAGCATGATCTCCGCCAACATGCTGGAGCTGGCAAGTGACTCCTCCAAGATCGATCTCCATCTTCGTTTCGAAAGTTATCTCTGGAAGTGTGATTGTAATATTCCTTTCTCTTCCATACTCTTCTTTAATGGCATTTGCGCAAAATTCTATCTCCACACCAGACTGAACTCGCTCATCCAAGGCAGCATCAGTCCATTCAAACGTGACCAGCTTTTCAAGCTCAGCTTTTGTTCGTCTAGAAGAAACTGAAATCATGTCTAAACCGGATAATCCAAAAGTATGATCCCAATGCCAATGAGTAAGTACTACTATACTCGGGACCGGAATATTATTCTTTTCTAACTCACTAAGAAAATATTTCGCATGGTCTTCTGAATTGCCAGCATCGATCATTAATGACCGTTTATCCCCAATAACTACTCCCAAAATAGGTCGATCCGTCTTGGATACGGGTGTTTGATACCAAAACCGGTCACTGATTTTCTCAAATGTTTGCATGTTTATTCCACCTACTCACTTATATTCTTTGGCTAGCCATAATAAAACTTTATCCATATTAGAATACTAAACTATCAGTCACCCTGAAAGAAAAATATAGACCTGTATTTTCCACGACAAATAAAAAACAACCAAGAATTTCTTGGCTGTATTCCAGATGTTTCACTTTAAATTCTTTTTACCTGTATGATCATTTGGAGAATCACCAGTTCCATTCTTACTCTTACTATTCGGTGTACCAAATATTTGATTATCTTTAGTCACCTTAGCGCCCTCTAGAAAATTATCCTTTGTTTTCATTTTTCCCATCTCCTAATATGTTTTTAATTCTTCCTCGCTATGCTAACTTTTATATTATCTGTTTGGAAAATAGGAAATATACAATATTTTTCAAATGCTGTTGTTTGCTTTTTCAAGTACTTTAAGTATAATAAAAATATAGAACAGTCATATAATAAAAAATGACCGCCAGTGCTGGTTACACTGAACGGTCGATGCAATAGCCAGGTCCCTTAAGGGGATCAGCAGATTAAAAAAGTAATCCATCTCTCTTGCTGGGCGAGCTCAAGGGTGGATTACTTTTTCTGTGTTAAAGCGATGATCGATACAATCAAACTTGCAAACGCAATCATGATCATGATTGTCTGAAAAATCGACATAGGCAGCACCCCCTTTCACTAGGGAATGCTAACCACCCTTGAGTCTCCTATACTATTGCTATTATAATTATAGCACAACAAGAACGTTTGTTCTAATAGTTATTTGATTTGTCTGAAAAATGGATATATTTTCTTATATTTATATATGAAGGCCTTTAGTTTTACCTATAAAGGAAGAATATTAACTTTCTACTCCTTCACTTTCCCATCTAGCTATCTCTTCACGAACTAAAGGCGCCACTTCTTTCCCTAACAACTCAATGGCCCCCATGACTTCCTCATGCGGCATTGTTCCAACTGGTACATGAAGCATGAAACGAGTAATCCCTACATTCTTTCGTAAGTATATGATTTTTTCTGCTACGGTTTGCGGATCACCAACGTATAAGGCACCCTCTATGCTGCGGGCATCATCGAAACTAGAACGAGTATACGATCCCCAGCCACGCTCTCTCCCTAATGTATTCATTACATACTGAGTGGAAGGGAAAAATTTATTTGCTGCTGTTTCCGTATCTTCATCAATAAACCCGTGTGAATGAGAAGCAACAGTTAGCTTTGATAAATCATGTCCAGCATGGGCTGCTGCTCTTTTATATAGCTTTACAAGTGCGGCAAACTGGAGAGGACGGCCGCCAATTATAGCAAGTACGAGCGGAAGACCTAATATTCCAGCACGAACAACAGACTCTGAATTTCCGCCGCTTCCAATCCATACGGGAAGCGGGTCCTGAACCGGACGTGGATACACACCAAGATTTTGAATGGCTGGTCGATGTCCGCCTTTCCAATTCACCTTCTCAGACGCCACAATTTTTAACAACAATTCAAGCTTCTCTTCGAACAACTCGTCATAGTCATTTAAATCATAGCCAAACAATGGAAACGATTCGATAAAAGAGCCCCTTCCTGCCATGATTTCTGCACGACCATTTGAGATGGCATCAACGGTTGCAAAATCCTGAAATACTCGAACTGGATCAGCTGAAGATAGGACAGTTACTGCACTAGTAAGTCTGATCTTCTCTGTACGAGACGCAGCTGCAGCTAGGATGACAGCAGGTGATGATGCGGCATAATCGATGCGGTGATGTTCACCTACTCCAAACACATCCAAGCCAACCCTATCTGCTAGGACAATCTCTTCCACAACCTCACGAATACGCTGTGCGTGACTAATGACCTCACCTGTTTTAACATCTGGTGTTGTTTCGACAAATGTGCTTATTCCAATTTCCATTTGAATTCCTCCTTCTGAAACTATTTACTTTTTTATACCAAAGGTTAGCATACTTAACTGATTAATCTAGTATAATTTATACGTAAATAAAGTACTTACTTAATAGTGTTGTTTTAATTTATTTTTAGCAAGAAAAAAGCATTTATAACAACATTCATCCATTACTATAAACTTAGGGTTTAATATTTAGAGAATTTATATTGGAAAGGAGTAATACTATGAATTTTAATATGAAAGACGCAATTGAGGTTTTGGAAAGAACCCCACAAACATTAACGTATTTTTTAACTGGTTTATCAGATGGATGGCTGCATTGTAATGAGGGCGAAGAAACGTGGAATGCTATTGAAGTCGTTGAACATCTCATTGAGGGAGAGAAAAATAATTGGATACAAAGATTAGAATTGATCATTTCTGATGATAGTCATAAAACCTTTCCCCCATATGATCGGTTTGCACATTTAAATAATAATACCGAAGTTGCGTTAGAACAACAGCTGCAGGAATTTAACACTTTAAGATCACAAAATATTTCGAAACTAAAAAGTTTGATAGACCCTGAAAAGCGCCTTGAATTATCGGGTACACACCCCGTATTTGGTTCAGTGAAGTTAAGAGAAGTGATTTCCACTTGGGTTGCTCATGATTTAACCCATATCGCACAAATCGTACGAGTCATGGCAAAAAGGTACACAAAAGATGTTGGTCCTTGGATAGAATATTTAAGTATATTAAAAAAAAGAGAGCCGAAATGAAAAAGATCAATCCCCTTGATTGTTTATCTGGAGAGATTGATCTTTTTTGCCGGAATCGGGGCCAGTTAGATGATTTTTATGATTTCATGAATTAGCATAGCTTTCAATTATTCCTCTTCATACGCCTTCATTAATGCGTTCATATCAATTTTTTTCTCCGTTTGAAGGAGTGCTTTCATCACTTTTTCTGTTTTTTCAGGACTGGGATCACTTAACAATTGATTCAGATTAGAAGGAACGATTTGCCAAGAGACACCGTATTTATCTTTCAGCCAGCCGCATACTTGTGCTTTTTCGTTTCCATCTTCAGAGAGGTTGTTCCAATAATAGTCAATTTCTTCCTGGGTTTCACAGTTAACAATAAAAGAAATTGCTTCATTGAATTTGAATTGTGGTCCTCCATTTAATGCGACAAAGGTTTGTCCCTCTAATTCAAATTCTACAGTCATAGCGGTGCCTTCAGTTATTCCATCTATATTATGTCTTTCTTTCCCATAACGGATGATTCTCTCTATTTTGGAATGATTAAAAATAGTCGTGTAAAATTCCGCCGCTTCTTCAGCCTGTGTATCAAACCATAGGTTCGCAGAGATTTTCTGGATTTTATTTTCCAAAAGTATGCCCTCCATTTTAAAAACTTAAATAATCATCATTATCAATAAATAGAACCCCTTATTAAGTTCCGCAAAAAGTTCGGTATGGGCGATCAGACGGTAAAGGCTGTGTACAATATTCTGCTTGTTTTTCTGTGTGCGCATATGGTTTTGATAGAACTTCAACAAGACGTTCCATGACACTATAATCTCCCTCATCTACTGCGGCATCCAATGCTTCCTCCACCCGGTGATTACGAGGAATCACTGCTGGATTAGAGTCCCGCATCAATTGTTTAGAGGCTTCTATTGATTCCTGCTGCCTTTGCAGTCTTGCCTTCCACAACTCTACCCATTGACTAAATTCATCCTTGCCAAATAAAACTAAATCCTCATGCCTATCAAATGTTAAGGAACGGAATGTATTAGTAAAGTCTGCTTGATATATCTCCATCATTTTAAGAAGGTCTTTAACTAGGTCTTCATCTTGCTCTTCCGTATTAAAGATTCCTAGTTTTGCTCTCATTCCTGCTAGCCAGTTTGCTTGATATAATTCAGTAAATTGTCCTATCGCATCCTGCGCCATTTCAAGAGCCTTTTCCTCATTTTCATGCAAAAGCGGTAAAAGGGTTTCAGCTAATCGTGCGAGATTCCATGAAGCGATATACGGCTGGTTGCCATAAGCATAGCGCCCTCTTGTATCGATTGAACTGAATACCGTTGCAGGATTATACGTATCCATGAAAGCACATGGGCCATAATCAATCGTTTCCCCGCAAATGCTCATATTATCAGTGTTCATCACCCCATGAATAAAACCTACTAGCTGCCACTTGGCAACCAGCTTTGCCTGACGGTTGATCACTTCCTTTAGAAGGGAAAGGTAACGTTTATCACTTGAATCAATTTCCGAAAAATGGCGATCAATTGTATAATCTGCAAGAATCTTAAGATTTTCCTCTGTGCTCAATTTTGAAGCGTATTGAAAAGTTCCAACCCGAATATGGCTGGCTGCCACTCTCGTTAGAATAGCACCCGGTAAATAGGTTTCACGAATAATGGACTCACCTGTTGTTACCACTGCCAAACTGCGGGTAGTTGGGATTCCAAGCCCGTACATAGCCTCACTAATAATGTATTCTCTAAGCATAGGTGCAAGTGCAGCACGGCCATCCCCTCCTCGGGAATATGGTGTTCTGCCTGAACCCTTGAGCTGAATATCGTACCGTTCACCATTAGGAGTAATCTGCTCTCCTATAAGGATAGCTCGCCCATCCCCTAACATGGTAAAATGACCAAATTGATGACCCGCATATGCTTGTGCAAGTGGTGAGGCACTTTTAGGAAACTGATTTCCGGCAAACACAGAAACGTTTTCTTCTGATTGTAGTTCCTGTAAATCGAGCCCTAATGATGCAGCTAATGAACCATTAAGAATGACGAGCTTTGGTTCATGAACAGGATTTGGACTCATGCTAGAGTAAAATGAATTCGGCAGCCCAGCATAACTATTATCAAAATTCCAGCCAGCTTCATTTAATTTATATTGTTCTTCCATTGGAATGAACTCACATCCTCTTTCAATTTTCATTTCCATTTATTATACCCTTCTATGTAAAAGATGACCCCTTTCTATAATATAAAAAAAGGACTTCAACTGACTGAAGCCCCATACCCATTTCTTCATCTATATTTGAATAGAATCTTCTGTTAAAATTTTCGTTAATAATTTCTCAAATTTGTTTGGACTGATTATTTCGTGGGTAATGAATTCTCCGTTATAAAATAACCCAAACGTTGTCCAAATGGTTGGTGAGTTTTGTGCTTCTTCTTTAGATGTAATCTGGAAAGATTTAAAAGTTACATTTTTATTCTCCGCTATTTTTCTTAACTCTTCTATGATACCAACTGCAAATGGGCATTGCGCAGTGTAATAAATGGCTATCCCTTTATCATCTGATACTGTCTTTAATTGTTTGCTAAATGATGGGATCACACCTTGGTCATTCCATTTTAATGCCATTAATTGAAAATATGGTTCTCCTCGGTCAACTGTCTCAAACCCCATATGTTCTAAGAACGTTTTATCACTTAAATACGGGTATTTTTTCTGGCCAACGATATGTACAATCCCATCCATTCCACGATTCATTGCATCTTCTTTGCATTCACTTAACAATTGCTTTGCATACCCATTATTTTTATACCTGCCCGAAACCCACAAACAGTTAATATACATGTAATTTTGTGCTTGTATAGGAACCCATGCCATTTCAGCTGGCAAATATTCAATAAATACTTTTGCACGTTCATCTAGTCGACTAAATACTAGCCCCTCATCCATTCGTTCTCTTAGCCACTTTTTCTTTTCTTTTACTGCATGTTCATATTGTTTTGCCCCTAAGGCACAGCAGATGTGTTCGGTTTCAATTGTACTTTTCGTTATTTGAATGATTCCCATTTCCTCACCTCCAAATTCGAATAAAGATTCATAAGTTTACATTGCTTTCTTCAAACATTTTTCTGATTGCTGTTGCTACTTCACTTCGTTTAAAGAACGATCATGTAATTGGAATGGCTGCTTACACCAACTCATAACCAACCCCGCACCACATCTAGGACATTTCTTGGGTTCATTAGAACCTTACTCCTTGAAGTTAATGTTTTATTACAATTATAACGTGAACAAATTATTTTTTATATATTGAATGTTAAAGTAACCTGCTTGATTAATAAAAAATAAAAAGACCTTCATGATCGTTAGAAAACATGAAGATCTCTGCATACTAAAATTCAATTGAACGAAAATCATATGGGTCTATTTTCTTCAACATAGCAAGCTCATGATTAGTTGGAGAAGCCGTATATTTGATCTCATCATATATCAGATCAAAACCAGTATTGTCCCTTACTTCTTCTAGACTTGATGTCGGATGGATGCTTTCAAGATGCAGTTTTCCTTTGCGATATTCAAAAATACAAAGAGGAGTGACGATTTTCCACAAATTCCCTCTTGTTGTTGTAAAGTCAACCTTCTCTACAAACGTCCTTTTGTCATGCTTGACTCTCCAAATGATTGCTTTTTTGGCAGTGGGAATAAGAACTGCACTGCCTGCCCCGCCAGGGAGTCTAACTTTAGGTTTATGATAATCACCAATAACCGATGCATTCACATTCCCATTCAAATCGAATTGGATTCCTCCAAGAAATGCAACATCTAGCTTTCCACGCATAGAAAGGTCAAATACTTCTTCTAAAGGAAAATATGCCTCAGCTGTACCCAATAAATCAGCACCTGCAGATGAATAGGATGCATGTTTGATTGAACTTGGATTTACACCGCCAGGAATGTTTAAATGTACTAAATCTGGTGCATGCATCGATTTAGCTAACTTCATAGCAACCATTGGCAAATGAGAGGAGACTCCGTGAAAGACGGTTTCATTGTCTTGAAGCATATTGGAAATACAGCATGTCATGATGTCACTAACCCTATATCCTTCAGTCCTCATAGTCGTCTTCCCATCCTCTCTCCTAAGTAATCTTTTGTTTCATACGCTTTCAAGTAGGCCCTAATCTCATCCTTACTACTCATTTTTATAAATGCTGCAACCGATTTATCATCGACTTCATACTTTTTGTAACATGAGGCAGGAGCTGCTCCATTCGGAACATGAACAATAGAGTGAACCAAAAATCCTGGAATATCTATTCGTTCTGCATTTAATTTGATCCTGCTCACTGGAACGATTTGTTCAGTTGTAATAATGACTTTATTTGCAGCTCGGCTTAAGAGTATATCTTCAAATTTAGGTCCATAAATGATTGCATTCCCATTTTCATCGCACTCTTGTACATGAATAATCGCAACATCAGGGACAATTGATTTTACAAGGGTAATTGGTTCTCCACTAAACGGATCCTCTACAACTACAAAATAATCATTCTTAACTAATAGATCACCAGCATTTAGCCCCTTCACAGGCATAAAGGGCACATTCATCGAAGCTCCTCTGAGGGCGCAAATGACCGTATAGCAAGCATGTTCGTTTCCTTTAATTTTTCCTGATTGTACCCCTTGGCGATAATGGTTAGCTAATCCATATTTCGTCTCATAGCTGACAAATCCTGCATCTACTGATTCCACGCAATCCATGGCACATAATAAATCGATATCCTGAGCTCCCGCCGTTTTCACTAGCTTTAGAGATTTTTTATTTTGCCGAGCTATTTCTCGAACGGCTGCCATTGGTGCACGATGAAGAACATTTCCTCCGAATGAAATTGTATCCCCATCATTAATGAGGTTCACCGCATCCTTTAAGCTTTTAACCTTTTTCATATTGGCCACCTCCATCTTTCAGGTGTCATTTTAGTAGTCTATTTTTAATTTTTAAAAAGCAATGTATTACTTTACCGCATTACAAGCGATATGAACTGCATCCCATACACCCGCAAATGGAGGCGCATACACTAAATCAGTCATACCTAATTCATCAGCAGTCATTTGATTATGAATAGCAACAGCAAATATATCGATTCGGAGGACTGCTCCCTTATTTCCTATTGCTTGAGCACCAAGTATCCTTCTTGATCTCTTTTCGCAGATTAGCTTAATCCATATCGGGGTTTGATTTGGGTAATAGCTTGGATGGTCAGCACTTTTCACAAAAACAGTTGTGTAGTCTATTGCTAATTTCTTGGCTTCTTCTTCTGATAGACCCGTTCGTCCCATTTCTAAGTCACATACTTTGATCGCTGCACTGCCAAGTGTCCCAACATATTTATTATGCTGTCCTGCTATATTTGAACCAGCGATTCGTCCACACTTATTGGCATTAGTTCCAAGAGGAATATGTGTATTTTCCTCCATTACTTTATGATAGACCTGTGCACAATCCCCAGCAGAATACACATCTCGAATATTCGTTCTCATCTCTCTATCAATAATGACTGCACCGTTTTCGCTTATAGCAATGCCAGAACCTTCTAAAAACTTTGTTGCTGGCTTAACACCTATAGATAGGAGGACTAGATCAGCTTGATAGGTACCCTTATCTGTTTGTACAGCCTCAACTTGTTCCGAACCAATAAAGGCTTCAACCTTTTCTTCGAGATTTAACTCAACCCCATGTTTAACTAACTCTTCTTCGGCAAGATCAGTCAATTCCTTATCAAACGTTTTCAATATCCTGTCTGAAAGCTCGATCACTCTGACTCTTTTCCCCTGTCTAATCATCGCTTCAACCACTTCAATTCCGATATATCCGCCGCCGACAATTACTACATCTTGAATCCCGGGCTGCTCTGTAATTTCCTTTAAGCGAATGCCATCTTCTAAGGTTTTCAACCCGTATATATTCTTCATACCGACACCTGGAAATGGCGGTATTATAGGGACTGTTCCAGTAGCAATCATCAGTTTGTCATAGGTATCAATAAAAAGCTTGTTCTTGACAAGATCCTTTATCATCACCTGATTCTTTTCAGGTACAACCTTAACAACCTCGTGCTTAAGAAAAATCTCCATACCCATTTCCTCAAATTGTTCCTTTGTTCTGGCAATCATTTTTGTATAATCATCGTTTTCTCCCGATACATAGTAAGGGAGTCCACATGCACCATAAGACAAAAATTTGCCTTTTTCATAAACAACAATTTGCGCGTCTTTATTTAATCTTTTAAGTTTAGAGGCAGCAGACATACCGGCTGCTACCCCTCCAATGACTAATAACTTCATATGTTCGCATCTCCTACGGTCAATTTGCACTCTCTACGTTTCCAAAATGATCGATTTTTACATCTCTTGGGTCCGTGTAGGCGAATACGTCAGGATCACTAACAGCTAGGACCTTGGTTTATTATTCATTTTTACTATCTATATTACTCATAGTAATAGCCGGTTTCTCATCAATGAGTCCCACAACAAGAGCATCAATAGGCGTTTCTTTAATTAAGGCATGTTGAGCAGCTTGTCCTCTAGCAACTAAAACGAGTTCTCCTTCTCCTGCTCCAAGTTCATCCGCTGCAACAAAGCAGTCATCCTTACTGCCAAAGCAAGGCTGAATAACTAAAAGCTTGAATCCTTGCAAGCTATCATATTTTCTTGTAGAAACCACCCTGCTAATTACCTCGCCGATAATCATCCTTGTGAACCTCCATTAATCAGCTATTATTTTTAGCCACTCATTTCCTTTTAAATCAAAAGCATTCGCATCATCCGTATCAATATGCATGTCCAATGCATAACGATCGTTCACTCTGATTGTTACCTGCCCCATCACACCGCCTTTTGCTCCTTCAATAAGGACAGACACCCTTTGCTTGTCCTTTACTGCAAATTCATCCGCATCTTTTGGAGTCATATGAATGTGCCGGTCAGCAATAATACATCCCTCTTGAATGGAGATGGAACCTTTTGGACCAATCAATGTAATACTTGCAGAGCCTGCAATATTCCCAGAATTTCTTACAGGCGGGGCTACGCCTATTTTTCTTGCATCTGTACGTGATATTTCTACTTGGGTATGTTTTCTTAAAGGGCCAAGCACACGAACATTCTCGATTGTTCCTTTTGGGCCTTTTAAAGTTACTTTTTCATTGCATGCAAATTGGCCAGGCTGGGATATTTCTTTATATTTTGTTAGTTCATGTCCTTTGCCAAATAATAACTCAACATGCTCTTGTTGAAGATGAAGATGTCTTGCCGAAATGCTTACCGGCACATGAGTTCTTCTCTCCCTTTCGATCAGTCGATGACTTTCAAGCTCTCTTACTACTAATCTAGTAATGTTTTCGATCAGTTCAGATTGATTCGTGTTATTCAAAGTTCATCACCAGCTTACTTTAAAAACGGAAGTAATTTTTCAACATCTGCATGTGGTCTTGGAATAACATGAACCGCTACCAGTTCACCTACTCTTTGTGCCGCCTCTGCACCAACTTCAGTTGCAGCTTTAACTGCTCCAACTTCACCTTGAACGATTACAGACACTAATCCAGAACCAATTTTTTCACTGCCGACAATCTCAACATTTGCTGCTTTAAGCATGGCATCCGCTGCTTCAATTGCTGCTGTTAATCCTTTTGTTTCAATGATTCCTAAAGATTTGCTCATTTTAAATCCTCCTAATGTTTGTTTTTTGTTTTCTTTCTACTAGTAATTTATTTTAAACTTGGTAGCAATTTAGAGACATCCCCATGTGGTCTTGG
This sequence comes from Cytobacillus solani, assembly GCF_001420595.1. Classification (GTDB taxonomy): domain Bacteria; phylum Bacillota; class Bacilli; order Bacillales; family Cytobacillaceae; genus Cytobacillus; species Cytobacillus solani. The sequence goes on from NZ_LJIX01000006.1 coordinate 2,768,519, forward strand.
AATAACATGAACTGCAACAAGTTCTCCAACTCTTCCAGCTGCTTCAGCTCCAACCTCTGTTGCAGCTTTTACCGCACCAACATCACCTTGAATAATAACAGAAACTAGCCCTGAACCAATTTTTTCACTGCCAACAATTTCAACATTTGCTGCCTTAAGCATGGCATCTGCTGCCTCAATCGCTGCTGTTAAACCTCTTGTTTCAATAATTCCTAAAGATCCATTCATGATAATATCCTCCAAATCAAATTTTTATTATTTTTTAGCTGTCTTTTTTTTACCTTTTGAATTTTCTGTTTTCACAGATTCTAATTCAGTGTCCTCCACTACCATATTTGGTTGTGAAGAAACAATGTATTTCATAATTTCTGAATGAGGATTGGAAATGACAAGCGCCATTTTCAAAGGGTTATTTGCTTTATGTTCTGCTGCTTGCTTAGCTGCTTGAACAGCTACATCCACATCAGAAAAACTTCCGCCAACAATCAAAGTAACAAGTCTACCACCTAAGTAATTTTCACTTGCAAGCAATTCTACATCTGAAGACTTACACATCTGATCCAACAATTCCATTGCGACGGTAAAATACTGTGTTTCAACTACCCCTAATGCTTCGTAATTTTTCATTCTTTCTCACCCTTTTCTTCGGGATCAAGCAGTCTTTCAAGACCCGGGTAAGGTCTCGCTATTACCTTCATTGCTATTACTTCACCATGTCGATGAGCTATTTCTGCCCCAAGTTCTAAAGCTTCCTTAACAGAGGCAAGATCTCCCTTGATAATGATCGTAATCATTCCTGAGCCGGTACGCTTCATATCATGAAGTTCAACAAAAGCCGATTTAACCATAGCATCTATACAAGCTGTAGCTGTTACAAAGCCAATGACTTCGATTAGACCGAAAGATCGATACATTCCCCTACACCTCTTTACTTGCGTTTTACTTTTCCAATTGTAAGTAACTTCGCTATTTCTTCCATTGAAGAAGGGATTAGATGAGTAAGAATATCTCCTTCACCGATATATTTCCTTGCCTCGTATTCTGCGACCTCAAGAGCTACTTTTACATCGGAGATTTCCCCGCTAAATTTCACCTGTACGACAACAGGAATGGCAGCTTGGTCACCGTTTTTGGGATTATTTACATCAATTCCTTCAATCGTTACATTTGCTGCTTTACAGGCTTTATCCATTGAAGCAAGTGCGATACTATAGCCTTGAACCTCTAAAAAACCAACTGCTTTTGACAATATGCTCACCTACCCTATGATTCGGAATCCACCTTCTGCTAGTACACATCTTCTTTGTCTTGTAAATGTCTTTGCGGATGTTATTCCTTCACCCGTAGGACCCGCAATTGTCATGGTTGTATGTCCCTCTCCTCCGAATCCTACACCCGCCAAGGAAGAAGCATTCTTGACAAATATGGTCGTTTCGATTGCTCTAGCAAACTTAGTTAAATGATCCACATTTTTTGAATGCATAATAGCTGTGTGTCTATTTCCATGTTCCGCTAGAAGTGCCATTTCTATAGCTTCATCAAGATTCCCGACTCTAACGATAGGGAAGACTGGCATCATTTGTTCTAGCTGGACAAACGGATGATCAAAATCCACTTCACAAATTAATAGCTTAATATCTTCTTCGTGAGCTATTCCTAATTGTCGAAGAAAAGAAACTGCATCCTTGCCAACCCAATCTTTCGAAACATGGTATTCACGTTTATTATCAAGTGAACATCCACCCGCTTCTTGATGAACATTTTCTTCAAGTGCAAAACTCATTAATTTTGATAGCTGCTGCTGATCAAGCATGTATGCGCCTTCATTTAACATATGGAAAATTAAATCATCTGCTACGGAGTCAATAACAAATAATTCTTTTTCCGCGATACATAAAAGGTTATTATCAAATGATGCACCTTCGATAATACTCTTGGCAGCTTGTTTTAGGTCAGCAGTTTCATCCACAATGACTGGCGGATTTCCAGCTCCTGCACCAATTGCCTTCTTCCCTGACTTTAATAAAGTCTTGACCATTCCAGGTCCGCCAGTGCCGACTAGCAATTTAACTTTTGGACTTTCTATGATTCTATTGAGAGTTTCTAATGTTGGGTCTTTAACCATCGATACTAGATTCTCTGGACCACCAGTATCTTTTATTGCTTGATTAATAAGGTTCACAACAAACGCACAGGATACTTTAGAAGACGGATGAACGTTTAAAACAACTGCATTGCCGGCTGCTAATAAACTAATCGAATTATTAATGATTGTTTCAGTTGGATTCGTTACTGGTGTTACTGCACCCACTAATCCAAATGGAGCCTGTTCTATAATTGTTAAGCCCTCATCTCCTGAAAAAGCAGCTGTAGTTATATCTTCTGTGCCTGGCGTCTTGCGGGCAACAAGTTCATGCTTCGCAATCTTATCTTCGTAACGGCCTAGCTTCGTTTCTTCAAAAACCATTTGAGCTAGTTTTTCCTTATTTTCAATAACAGCTTCCCTAATGGCAGTGATTATTTTTTCTCTATCTTTTAGTTGGAACTGTTTAACATAGTTCAATTGCGCTATGTAACCTGCTTCGATTGCATCCTCTATACGATCAAAAACACCATTAGCACCTGATTCATGAACCTGATGTGGTAGTTCTGCCGGATTTATTTGTTGCGATAATGGCAGAACTCTCTTCATCTGTATTGGTTTCGGTGTATTTGTATTGTCATTGGAATGAAGTACTTGATGTCCTGAATTCTGTTCGGATACAGATTCTATATTTTGCAGAACAGATTGGATAATTTTCTGAATATCCTGCTCCGACATATTTACTCCCATTGTTCCTCCTCCTTATACTATTTCATATAATTATTTAGGATTTCTTCAGTTACCTTTCGTACAATACTCTCTATTACTGCATCTTTATTGTTTACCGGCTCAGATTTTTGCGTTTCGATTTCACATTGTGGGACCCCGCCAGTTTTAATACCCATTGATTCTCGAATGTTGATTAAATCTGAGATTTGCGAACAACTTAATTCATTCGCTTTATTGATAATATTATTAGAATACATAAGCATTAGTGCGTAGTGCTCAAGAGATTCCATGCGGTAATAAGCTTGAATTAAATCCGCACCCCATGTAAGTGCCCCATGATTGGCTAATAGCACTGCATTATAATCCTTGCAATATGGTGCAATTGAATCAGGGACTTCTTGTGTACCCGGAGTTGCATACGGAGCAACTGGCACAGTTCCTAGAAGAACAACAGCTTCTGGTGATACCGGTTTATCAAGGTTTATCCCAGCAATTGCAAACGATGTCGCTACTGGCGGATGGGCATGGACAACTGCATTCACTTCTGGATTTTCATTGTATACTCTTAAGTGCATTTTCACTTCTGAAGAGGGCTTCATCTTTCCAGAAATAACCTTCCCTGAAAGGTCCATCTTCACCATCATATCTGGCGTCATGAACCCTTTGCTAACCCCTGTAGGAGTAGTCCAAATTGTATTTGGACCTACCTTAACAGATATATTCCCATCATTAGCAGCTACAAAATTCTTATTATATATTCTTCTACCAATCTCACAGATTAGCTTTTTCGCTTCAAAATCTGAATAGTATTTTTGTTTATCTATCATACGTTACAACTCCTTAATCTTACATACGGTCTATTTCATCATTCACCTAATCCGTTTAGGTACGTTTAAGAGCTCTTGAAACAGTCATATTTATGTTCTTTTACTACTTATAATTTTCTTACTAATTTGTGGTTTTGTCAAATATTATTTTGGTTTTATAGTTATTTCTTGTTGTATTTTATTGTAGTTACACAAGAAACCAAATCACACGTGTAATAAATACTTTTTTTTATGGGTATTTAGCTGAAATTAATCCATTATTTTCTTGGAGTGAACTTATTAAATACCACATAATATGGTATAATTTTTTTACAAACTAATAAAATTAAGGAGAAAATCATGCTTCCAATCGCACGAAAGAAAAAGATAAAAGAAATCATTCTAGAAAAAAAGAGCGTGACTGTTGCTGATCTTACAAGTCAATTTAATGTGACGGAAGAGACGATTCGAAGGGACTTGAAACAACTTGAGGAAGAAGGCGTATTAAACCGTACTTATGGCGGAGCATACATATCTGAAGGCGTTCAAAACGATGTCAATGTTAATTTAAGAGAACATATCCATGTAGAAGGGAAAAAGAAAATTGCAGCAGAGTGTATTTCCTCTATTAAAAATGGAGATTCGATTTTCTTGGACGCCTCCACAACTTCTTTGGTCATTGCTAGTATGCTCGAAGACAAAAAATTAACAGTTGTGACGAATTCTCTTAAAGTGATCAACTCTCTTGTTGAAAAACCGAATATTAATATTGTTGTCATCGGAGGTACTTTATCTCCCACTTCACTGTCTAATACAGGAAGAAGCTCAGAATACACGTTAAATCATTACTTCTTTGATACAGCCTTCATTTCATGCCGTTCTGTTAGCATGCAGCACGGCATAACAGATTCGAACGAGCAACAAGCAGGGATCCGAAAACTAGCTGCCGAACACGCCAACAACGTTTATCTTATTGCTGATTACACGAAATTTGATAAAACATCCTTTGCAAGAATATGTGACTTTGACAAAATTAATCATGTTGTAGTAGACAAAACACTTTCTACAGAATGGAAGCAATTTTTAAAAGAACAAAATGTCACCCTTCATGAATGTGAATAAACTAAATAAAAATAATCTAAAAGGGCTGAGGTAATTACCTCAGCCCTTTTACTTTTTACTTCGTGCTTTTGAACATTTTCGGCAGAGACTCATTAAAAGGCGCATACGCAATGCCGTTTTCAGTAATAATCCCTGTAATTAAAGAATGATCTGTCACATCAAAACAAGGATTATACGTCTTCACTTCTTTAGGCGCCATTGGTTTTTCATACCATTTACTTGTAATTTCCTCAGACTGCCTTAATTCAATGTGTATATCGTCCCCTGTTTTACATTCTAAGTCCACAGTGGATAGTGGTGCACATACATAGAATGGTATATTATAATGCTTAGCTAAAATTGCTACACCGGAAGTCCCGATTTTATTCGCTGTATCTCCATTTTCGGCTACCCGATCACAACCAACAAGAACCGCTTGAATTTTCCCTTCCTTCATTACAATTGAAGCCATATTATCACAAATTAATGTTACATCTACTCCTGCTTGCTGCAGTTCCCAAGCTGTTAGGCGAGCACCTTGAAGCAAGGGTCTAGTTTCATCAGCATATACTTTAAAGTCATAGCCTTTTTCTTGTCCCAAATAAATCGGAGCCAAAGCAGTACCGTATTTGGCTGTTGCAATTGTTCCCGCGTTACAGTGAGTGAGTATGCCCCAGCCTGGCTCTAACAATGAAAGTGCATACTGTCCAATTGATTCACAAATTTTTTCATCTTCTGCTCGGATTAATTCAGCTTCTTCCTTTAGAGCAGCTTTTACTTCAGGTACACTTTTGCCTACCTCTTTTTTAAATCTATTATCCATTCGATTTAATGCCCAGAAAAGGTTAACTGCAGTAGGCCTTGAAGAAGCTAAGTATTCTTTCACCTTTAAAAAATCACTATAAAGCTCCTCATATGTGTCTGCTGTTGATTTCTTCGTACCTAGGTAGACACCGTATCCTGCTGCAATCCCAATTGCAGGTGCTCCTCTTACCTTTAATTGATAGATTGCATCCCAAACATCTTCCATTTCTTTCAATTCTAGAAATACCGTTTCATTCGGCAATACTGTTTGGTCTAAAAGAATTAATGTACTGTTTTCATCATCTAATTTAACTGACTGTATTACTTCTACTGGATTTCCCATTTATTCTGCCTCCTTTAGAAGCTGTTCTTCGGCTGATTGAATGACATCAATAAACTCAGCACCTGTTTTCATATTTTCTCTATTAAGTATAAAGGTTTTTCCGATTGTCAAACATATTTTCTCCGCGCGCACTCGAGCTTCTGCGTTTGAAATAGACGTAATGTCTTTAACATGTGCTAACCCTATTATTCTTCTAATAAGTTCATGACCAGCAACAGCAGCAGTATCTCTAATAACATTGCCTAGATAATATTCTTTAAATCCAGCATACTTCGCAACAGATTCTGTTACATGATTTTCCCAAGTTCTGATAAATTTCTCATTAAATAAATCGATTACATCCTTGATTGTATTCCCTAGATAATCAAGATAATCTTTTCGCTTTAATTCATCTTCAATTGTAAAGTTCGCATTCGCATAAGCAAATATCAGATTTGCGATAACATTTCCGATATCATAGCCTGCCGGTCCATAAAAAGCAAACTCCGGATCAAAAACTTTAGTAGAGTCTTCTTTTATAAATATGGACCCCGTATGTAAATCACCATGTATTAAGGATTGTGCATTCGTCATAAATTCAAATTTTAATTTAGCTGTCTCGAGTAACAATGCATCATCGTTCCAAATTGTATTTTGTACAAATTCTCTTGTCCCTGGATAAACATCATTACGCGGGCAGTCATAAAATGGCTCAGAATACACAAGGTCCTCAGAAATTTCACAAAGCTCAGGGTTGATAAAACTCTTTACTAAGGCTTTCTTTTCCTTATGTTCCATTACGACATCAGAAGTTAATAATAACGTATTGACTAAAAAGGTAGAAATATGTTCAGCAAAAAGCGGAAATTTCTTGTGCGCAATTAGAGCTGCACGCATCATCTCATGATCAGACAAATCTTCCATCGCACAGCAATTCATAATTGGATCATATTTATATACTTCTGGTACAGAACCTGGAGCTAATTTATATTGCAATTGTAAGATTTCACTTTCAATTCTATTCCGATCTGGAGATAATTTAAATTCATCAGAAATACGAGCAACTGGACCAGCCTGTTTAATGATCACTGACCGGTTTGTTTTTGAATCAACTACTTTAAAAACATAGTTTAAATTCCCGTCCCCGATTTCCTCACATTGAAGCTTTGCATCCTCATCAAAAAGATCAAGGTTAGCTTTTGCATAATCAATCGCATCTTCTTCAGTCATCGTAAAATATTCTTTCGTAAAATCCTTCATTATAAATCCCTCCACCTTATTTTTGTCGATAATAAGTCAATGCCAGCGCAAGTGCTAAGACTGTTCCCTTAACAATATCCATGGCATAGTACGGTACGGACATCATGACTAATCCATTCGATAATATTCCGATTAAAACTGCACCAACAAAGGTACCAAAAGCATTTGGCTTTCCAGCACCTAAAACAGATAGTCCAATAAATGCCGCAGCTACAGCATCCATTAAGTAAGGAGCACCGGAGTTAATCTCAGCTGTCATGACTCGAGAGGCAAGAACAATTCCTCCAATTGCCGCGAAGGTTGCAGACAATAAGTAAGCAAGCACTTTGTATTTATTAACAGGAATACCTGAAAGTCTTGCAGCTTCCTTATTTCCACCAATCACATACATATAACGGCCATGTTTTGTATAATTTAAAAAGATATGAACAAGTGCAACTACTACAACCATGATAATAATTATCCATGGCACTTGACCAATTTTTGCAAAAAACGGCGGAATCACACCTGTTGAGAAACTTCCATCAGGCATGATCATATTTTGTGACACAGTTGCCCCTTTCGTATATGTAAGAGCGATCCCTTGAATAATAAACATTGTTGCAAGTGTCATAAGCATGTCTGGAATTTTCACTTTAACGATCATAAAAGAGTTAAAAGCTCCAACAAGAAGCGCCGCTCCAATAGCTGCAAGAATGGCAATAAATATATTTTGCGAAAACCACACAAACATAGAAACTACAACCGCATTTGAAAGAGAAACAGTAGAACCTACTGATAAATCAAATCCATCTACTGAAAGCGAAATCGTAATCCCTATAGCTATAATAGTAACAATGGAAATAGACCTTAAAATATTAACAATGTTTGCTCCTTGAATGAAACTTGGATTAGCGATCGCAAAGATAGCTATCAAAACAAAAATTGTAATAATCGTTCCATATTTATATAAGAACTCAAAAAGTTCAAACCCTTTTTTTACAGGCTTAGTGTTTGTAACAGGATTTGCCGTGTTCATCCTCATTTACCTCCTGTTGAATAGAATAATAATTCTTCTTCATTTGTTGTTTTTGTTTCAAGCTCTTTTGCCACTTCCCCGTCATATACAACATATACACGGTCTGTAATCCCGAGAATTTCTGAAAGTTCACAAGATGCGTAAATGACAGACTTCCCACGCTTTGCCAAGCCCGAAATCAATTCGAAAATATCTTTTTTTGCCCCTACGTCTACGCCCTTTGTAGGTTCATCAAAAATGTACACCTCAGCATCCGAAATCAGCCATTTTCCAATAGCCACTTTTTGTTGATTCCCCCCCGAAAGATTTTGCACTTTGGCTTCTTCCGATGGTGTCTTTATTCCTAAATCTTTTATCATTTCTATTGAGATTTTCTTTTCTTCCTTTGTATTTACAAAGCTGAGAAACTTCGAGAATTTACTTAGACTAGCTGATGTAAGATTTGTAGAAACAGATTCTTGAACGAGAATCCCTTCTTTTCTCCGCTCTTCCGGCACGAGAGCAACGCCTTTCCTTACCGCATCACTTGGATCCTTAATTTTTACATTTTTTCCTTTAATTTTTATTTCACCTTTAGTTACCTTAGAGGCACCAAATAACGCTTTACATATCTCTGTTTTTCCAGCCCCGACTAAACCGGCAATTCCAACGATTTCTCCTTCATTTACATGCATACTAAAATTTTTCACTAATCCTATATCATGAAGCCCTTCAACAGAAAGGACAGTTTCTCCGATTTCAACGTGGTACTTCGGAAATTGTTCCTCAAGCTTTTCACCAAGCATATACTCCACGATTCTGTTTTGATTTGTTTCAGCAATCGTTTCCTTAATGACAAATTCGCCGTTTTTCATAACGGTGATCTCTTCGCAAATATCAAATAACTCCGGTAATCGGTGAGAAATAAAGATTATGCCTACATCTTCTTTTACCAGCTCACGAACGATTCTAAATAGTTCAGTCGTTTCAGAATGACTGAGAGGCGCAGTTGGTTCATCCAAAATCAAAAATTTACATTGCTTAGAGATGGATCTAGCAATAAGGACCATTTGTTTTTGAGCTAAAGTTAATTCACTTACAAGTGTTTTCGAAGAGATATTCACATTCATTCGCGTAAGTATCTCTGTAGCTCTTTTGTGAATTTGGTTCCATTTGACAAACTGTCTTTTTCCCATATCATTAACGGTTTCATTTAACATAATATTTTCTCCAACCGTTAAGTATGGAATTAATGCTGTATCCACTTCTTGATAAACGATTTGTATCCCATTATCCTGGGCATCCTTCGGTGTACGTATGTCGATTTTCTTTCCATCAATATAGATTTCACCCGTATAGTGTCCATAGGCTCCGGAAAGAACTTTCATTAATGTTGATTTACCAGCCCCATTTGCACCAATCAATGCATGAGTCATTCCCGTTTTAGTAGAAAAATAGACTTCATTAAGCGCTTTTACCCCAGGGAACTCTATAGATATATTTTTCATTTCTAATAATATTGTCACGCACATAAGCCTCCTTCTATTTCAATCAGTATTCTCAACAATTTAAGGCCTATAATGGTTTTGAAACCCTATACCAGCTGTTTATCTCTGATATAAGGTTTCAAATTTTATTATTTATAGTATTCTTTTAAAGTCTTCATCCATTCTTCTTCAAATGCACTTGATACTCCCCAGCCTTCAACAACCTCTGCAAGGTTTACCATATTTACAGGAGAGCTTGATTTTTGCAGCGCTTCTTGTGAAATTATAGATGCCTCTAAATCGAATGTCGCAGGCGTTTCCTCACCAGCAATTTTCTTAGCAAGAATTCTCATGTTTACAGAACCAATTAGTTTTGGATCAACAGCCGCCGTATATTTCCACGGGCTTTTTTCTTCTTGCATTATTTGAAGGTCTGCATTCGATACATCAATACCATAAAGGGCAATTTCATCTCTTCCTGCCTCTTTAATTGCTCGTGCCGCACCAATCGCAAATGCATCCCAAGTAGCAAAAATCGCATCAATTTCACCTTTTTTATGTTTGTTTAACATCGCAGCCACAGCGTTTTGTGTCTGAACAGATGTATCAGCTGCCGCTACACCAAATCTCTCAATTTCTTTAATACCAGGGTTGCTTTTTAGTTTTTCTTGATAAACTGCATTACGTCTTACCATCGGCGGGAAACCGTCTACCCATAAATAAACAATATTCGCTTCCCCATTTGTATCCTTAATTAATTGGTCTAATGATAATGTTGCCAATGCTTCATCATCCTGTGAAGTTAATGTCACTCCATTTATTGAGGCAATATCTCCATTGGAATCAAATGTTACTACACTCTTTCCAGCTTCTACAATTTTCTTTACATCTTCTACTGTAGCAGCATCATCGCCATGCGAAATAATAAATCCATCAAAATCCTCTTGTAATGCTTGAGCAATCGCATCATGGAATTTTGCAGTGTCTCCGTTAGCAGTGAAAACATCTACTTTAAATCCAAGTGCTTCTCCCTCTTCTTTTGCACCAGCTAAGAATTGAGCAGTATGATCGTCTCCACCAATTTTTCTTACTACTTTAATTTTTACTTCTTTGCCATCTTTGAAGCGATCAGGCACATTATCAAGTGAAACATTCTTGTTTCCTTCTTTAGGCTTAGAGCTTTCTTCACCCGAAGCACAGCCCGTTAAAAGAAGTGAAACAGCTAACAATAGGACTAATGCACTCTTTAAAAAGTTTTTCATTCTATAATTCTCCTTCTTTGATAGTATGTCCATCCTCCTTATTTTCCGATAGAATAATAGGCGGATAGAAATTGTATAGCGCTTTCATTTCTAAATTAACTAAATTTTATCATGTGAGCAAATCTTATACAATATTTATTTTGAATTATTCATAGTTTTTTTGGTTTTATACGTAATTCTTATATTACGAACCGGAAATTACCCCTATATCTTATTTGTTTAATGATAATTCTATTTAATATTCAATATAACACTTCCCTTATTAGTCATTATTGTAGTCAAAACAACAAAAATCCCTTTAAAACCAACATGTTTTCCTTATAATAAAAAAATACCGATATTCTAGAAAGAATATCGGTATTTTATCCGGACCTACTCGTTCATCATTTTTAAAGCTTTCATCCAGTCTTCTTCTAATTCGGTTGACAAACCCCAGCCAGGCAGTACTTCACCTAGATTATCCATAGTTACATCTTTTTTAGAAACTTGTAGTTCATCTTGTCCAATCAAATAAGCTTCAAGATTATAATTTTTGGGCGTTTCTTCTCCAGCTATTTTTTTGGCAACAAGTCTCATATTTAATGCGCCAATTAATTTCGGATCTACCGCAGCTGTATATTCCCAAGGACTCCCATTTTCTTTCATCAATTTTAAATCTGAATTCGATACATCTATGCCATAAATTTTCACTTCATCTCTACCTGCTTCTTTAATAGCCTCAACTGCGCCTATTGCAAAAGCATCCCATGTGGCAAATATAGCATCAAGCTCTCCTTTAGGGTGCTTTTTTAGCATTTCAGCAACAGCTGCTTTCGTTTCCCCTGATGTATCTGCTGATGCAACCCCAAATCTTGCTACTTCTTTAATCCCTGGATTATTTTTCAGTTTTTCAATGTAGACAGCATTACGTCTGATCATTGGCGGAAATCCATCTACCCATAAATAAGCAATATTTGCTTGTCCATCATAATCCTCAATTAATTGCTCCATCGCAAATGTAGCTAATACCTCATCGTTTTGAGAGGTAGACGTAACACTATCTATTTTTTCTAATTCCATATTTGAATCGAACGTTACAACACTCTTGCCTTTTTCTACTAAATTTTTCACACTATCTATTGTTTCAGGATCATCCCCATGGGAAATGATAAATCCATCGTATCCTTCATCCAAAGCTTTCTTGATCTCATTATGAAATTTTTGGTTATCCCCATCAGCAGAAAAAACATCTACCTGCAACCCCATTGCCTCGCCCTCTTCTTTGGCCCCTGCAAGAAATTGTTTTGTATGATCATCTCCGCCAATTTTACGAATAACCTTGATTTTAATTTTATCACCACTTTTAAACTTTTCAGGAATATTTTCCAGTGATCCCACACCATCTTGATTACTTGCTTCTTTCGTGACTACTTTATCACTCTTGCTTGCACATCCAGTTAAAAGCATGATTAATGCAATAAAACTAATGGTTATAAATCTTATTCTGCCTTCCTTCATCTTTTCTTATCTCCCTTTTCAACCAATAATAGTTTCTAACAGTCGATTTGAATTTGACGTATCCATTTTTAAAGTTAGATTTCTTATTGGATTTTAAAATGCTTAACTAAGCTCTCCAATTGAACAGATAGGACTTTAAGTGATTGAGTGCTCGCTGAAATTGTTTCCATTGAAGCAACTTGTTGTTCTGCTGATGCTGACACTTGCTGTACCCCAGCAGCAGATTGCTCAGTTACCGCCGAAATTTCTTCACTGAACGCGCTTAATTGTTCACTGCCTTGTTGAATCTGGTCTAAGTTGGCAGCTACTTGGTCAATTTTTTCAACCATAAGTAAAACTAGATTAGAAATCGCATGGAACGTTTCACCAGTAGTTTTTATTTGCTTATTTCCAATCTCTGACTGTAAAACACCATTTTGAAGTGTTTCTACAACTTGTTTGGAATCACTTTGGATATCTTGTGTAATATGAGTAATATCTTGAACTGAGTTTGAAACTTGCTCTGCTAATTTTCTCACTTCATCAGCTACAACCGCAAAGCCTTTCCCATACTCCCCTGCTCTCGCTGCCTCAATTGCCGCATTCAGCGCCAATAAGTTGGTTTGTGCAGCAACATCTTGTATCACGTGGACCAACTGGTAAATATTTTCATTTTTCAAATCTAAATTAACTACTTTTTCCATTGATTCAGATACAATTTGACTGATTGTCTCAATTTGGTGAACAGATTGATTCATTAATTTTGTTCCTTCTTGTGCTTTTTCCAGAACTTCATTTGAAGCTTCCTTCAAGTTTTTCCCCGCGAAATCAGCTTGTTTAATCTGAACATTCACATCCTCAACCGCCCTAGCCGATTCAGATGCAGAGTTTGCTTGTTCCTCGGCTCCATAAGATAATTCATGCATGGTTGTTGCGATTTGTTGACTGCCTAGTTTCACTTCCTCTGACGACACAGTAAGCTCATCACTTTGCTTATTAACAAATCCAGAAACATTGACAACCTCTGTAACGATTTTATGTAGACTGTTTTTCATTTCATTTACAGATTTTGCTAAAATCCCAATTTCATCTTTGCTGTTTATTTCAATAGATGGTATGGATAAGTTTCCTTTCGATATTTCATCGATTCTTTTTGTAACTAATCGTAAAGGCTTCGCTATCATTCTAGTTATAAATAGAGCAGCACCAATTCCTAATATCAAAGAGATGATGATACAAGTTATAATCGTAATAACCGTTTGGTCAAATACCTTTTTAGAATCCTCCCCAGCTTGCTCCGCACCCATTTTATTAATGGAAACGAGATGATCCATATTTTGTTTCATGGAATCAAAGGCTTTCGCACTTTTCTTAAAATATAGATAGGCGAATTCTGATTTTCCTTTGTCACTAAGCTTTAGTGTCTCCTCATTTACCTTTAGAAAGAATGCCCATTTGTATGTCAATTTATCGAAGTTTTCTCTTGTTTCTTTTGAGTTTATAAGCTTTTCATAGGAAGCCATCGTTTTTTCCGCTTCATCTATGAAAATCGTTCTTTCTTTATTGAGCATTTCTTTTTCTTGTCCATCATCTGACTGGATATATCTTAATGAAAGTGTAATAACATGCTCAGTTTGGAAGCCTATCGAGTTGATTAGCTCCACTGAAGGCATCCACTCATCAACAATGGAAGTTGTTTTATCTTGCATATGAAACATCCTATTTATTGTTACAACAGCAAATACAACGAGTAAAATAAGTACAATCCCAAAACCAGTCATTATTTTTTTACCCACACTTAAATGTTGCATACATACGTCTCCTCCCACATAAAACCACATGAGTACAATTGAAATTAATGTTTAATACCTACAAATATAACATAATTTAGTTAAAAACACATACCTTTTTGAATTGTAATGTTTCTTTTTACTCAGGTTTCTAAATCCATTGCTTAGTAAATACGCAAGTTAGTAATACTTTTTTATGGCTTTCTTTCTTTTATGCTCATATCGCCCTGTCCACCTTGTGAACCAACTAAAGAGAATAAATTGAACCCCCAAAACAAAACTATCAATCAATAAGTAATTTTCTGCTTCAATCCCCTACTTAAATACATGACAAATTCCTTAAAGACACTTTAGGAAACCCTTATTTGATTTCTAATGGCACAATTTATGTTAACCATTCATGATTTTAAGTTGACAATGTAACTATAAATCTATTACTCTTTTTTTATATTCTTCATATGGAGGTAGTTTATGAAAAAAAATTTAAGTACTTTTGAATTAACCATTGCGGGGATGTTTGTAGCACTAATGTGTATTGGTGCAAATATTACCTCCATCGTGCCGTTTATGGTCGTTGGAGGTGTGCCTATTACACTGCAGACGTTCTTTGCCATTTTAGCTGGAGCCATTCTAGGGAGTCGTTTAGGTGCAATTTCCATGCTTGTCTACTCCTTTATCGGATTAGCTGGAGCACCGGTTTTTGCTAAATTCGGCGGAGGAGTTAGCCATTTTCTAAGTCCAACTTTTGGATTTATTATTTCATTTATTTTTACTGCTTATATAACTGGAAAATTAATTGAGCGGAATAAAAGTGTTTCAATCTACATAATAGCTGCTTTAGTTGGGATGACAGTTAATTATTTATTTGGAACCAATTGGATGTTTTTTGCTTATAAGCTATGGGCTTCTGCTCCTGATGGCTTTACCTATCAAATGGCTTGGCTATGGATGATTCCGCCGCTGCCAAAGGATATCATTCTGGCTGTATGTGCCGGTTTAATGGCGTATCGATTGGAAAAACGTGTACTGTCGCGGAGTCAACTCAGAAAGCTTCAGAGTACTAATTTGAATGGGGGAGTAAAAAATGAAAAATTGGGATGATCTTGCGGAAAGAGTACTTCAAGGATACGAGTTAACAGATGTTGAAGCATTGAATATATTAGACTGCCCCGACGAGGAGCTATTATCTCTCCTGCAAAGTGCTTATAAGATTCGCAATCACTATTACGGGAATAAGGTAAAACTAAATATGATTATCAATACGAAATCTGGTCTTTGCCCCGAAAATTGCGGCTATTGCTCACAATCAAGTGTCTCAAACGCACCGATTGACAAATACCGAATGATGGATAAAGCATCTATTATAAAAGGTGCCGCCCAGGCCCATGACTTAAATGTTGGCACCTATTGCATTGTTGCTAGTGGCAGAGGCCCTTTTAACAAAGAAATTGATGAAGTGGCTTCGGCAGTTAAAGACATAAAAGCACAATATCAAATGAAGGTTTGTGCTTGCTTAGGTTTGCTAAAACCAGAGCAAGCAGCGAAATTAAAAGAAGCTGGAGTTGATCGGTATAACCATAATATCAATACCTCAGCAAACCATCACGAGAACATTACTACCTCTCATACATACCAAGACCGTGTGAAAACTGTTGAATTAATTAAGCAAGCTGGGATATCTCCCTGCTCTGGCGTTATCATAGGAATGAAGGAAACGAAGGATGATGTAATAGCAATGGCAAGAAGCTTAAAAGTACTGGATGCTGACTCCATTCCTGTTAACTTTCTGCATGCAATCGATGGAACACCGCTGGAAGGAACGAACGAATTAAATCCAAGATACTGTTTAAAGGTCCTTTGCTTTATGCGCTTTATCAATCCAACGAAAGAAATAAGAATTTCAGGCGGTCGAGAAGTTAACCTGCGAAGCTTGCAGCCACTTGGACTATTCCCTGCCAATTCAATCTTTGTTGGTGATTATCTTACAACAGCTGGGCAAGAAGAAACTGCCGACCATCAGATGTTGACAGATCTTGGATTTGAAATAGATTATTGTCCAGCATAATGTGATACTACTCTGACAGTAAGGGTTCCCCTATTTAATATGTTATCGCTTATATACCAAATAAATAAAAGGCAAATGATAAAACCAGATAGGCTTATCATTTGCTTTTTAGTTTTGGCTAGTATTTCTGATAGAACATTCCATTCAGAAAACTAAAGTTCATTAGAGGAGCGAGTTAATCGCATAACAAACATATAAATTTTTTTTTTCAACATACAGTTGAAGTTCACTTTCTTATGCACTGGATTCCTGCATCTAAGTCTTAAGCCTTAGTGGAAAATCATTCCAGAGCCTTTTTAGCCCATCCTCTATTTCATTTACTATTTAAGTAAGGAATGTATTTAGAGGAGGACTTAAAATGAAAAGCTTATTTTTCACTGGATCAATACTTGTTAGTTCATTCGTACTAGCTGGCTGCAGCACTAATGTGATTACAAAAGAAGATCACGCCAACGTTCTTATAGAAAAGGACAAGGCTGAACAATTAGATGTGTCCTTGAACATCGCTGCTGGAAAATTACATGTTTCGGAAGGTGCAAAAGAATGGGTCGAAGGGGAGCTTGAATATACTACTGATATATTGAGACCTAATGTTTCCTACAAACAGTCAGGCAAAAAAGGAAAGATCGTAATCGAACATACTAATAAAAAATTTTCTGATCTTAAAGGTCCAAATATGAAGAGTAACTGGGATCTTCAACTTTCAAACAAAGTTCCAATTGATTTAAATGTAAATACAGGTGCATCTGAAACACACCTTGATTTGCAGGGACTACAATTAAGTGATTTGAATGTGAATGTAGGTGTAGGAGATACAACCATTGATCTGTCAGGTGATTGGGAGCAGGATTTCGATGTTCAATTATCAATGGGTGTTGGAAAATCAACCATTATTTTACCTAAAGATGTCGGCGTTCAAGTTAAATCTTCCAAGGGAATCGGTCATTCTGAATTTAGAGGATTTATTTCAATGGGAGATGATGTCTATGTGAACGAGGCTTATGAAAATGCCAAGATAAAAATCAATGTCAACGCAGAATTGGGCATTGGAAAAGCAGATTTTATTATTGAAGAATAACGAGTTCATCAAGAAACGTGTGTTTATAAAAAGAAAAGAAAGCCATATTATAGATAGAGTTTAGTGTTTGGAAAGGAGTCAATTTGATGGAATCTTTATCCCGTGAACAGCTTATTAATAATATGCAAAAATCGTTTCAGATGTATATAAATCAATATGGATTGGATGATATTGGAGTTTTTGAAGAAGAAGGCCAGGATGATCTTTACTATTTTGGCTACACAATTAAAAAGGATGGGAAAACGCATCATATTCATAGCCCGTATAAAAAAGACACACACGGTGGGCTTTCTCCCATAATAAACGAATGGACGATCGAATCAGATGAACCGCAAAAAACAGATCTAAAAGGATATCACAGTGTAGAGAGTGCATTTCTTGATCTATAAAGTGAAACATAATCAGCGAGGGTTCTCCACCATCCCCGCTGATTGCCAGTTGAATGATATGTTGCTTCAAATACTGCCATTCTAGCTGTTATTTTTATTTCACCTAGCTGTACCGATTTTATAGCTTTTTAACAAATTCTGATTTTAACTTCATTGCACCAAATCCATCAATTTTGCAGTCAATATTATGAGCTCCATCGACTAAACGAATATTTTTTACTTTTGTACCTATTTTTAAAATGGATGAGCTCCCTTTTACCTTTAGGTCTTTAATAATAGTTATTGAATCGCCATCATTTAAGACATTTCCATTTACATCTTTAATCAATTTATTTTCCTCGGTATGGTCATTTTCAGTGTTTAAACTCCACTCATGAGCACACTCGGGACAAACGAAAAGACTCCCATCCTCATATGTATATTCAGAATGACATTGTGGACATTTTGGCAAACCTTGCATGAACATTTTCCCCTATTCGTAATTATTTTTCTATTTTCTTACGGTACAGAAAATCTTAATCATTGAATAGACCATCTGCACACTCTCTTATCTTACAGTAAAACTTGATACAAAAATAGATAGATTAGGGGATGATGGGAAATCATTAACAATAAACTATTTTGTATCATTTTCTACGCAACAAAAATAATGTGTAGACCTTTAACATTATTTTTTGTTGCTTCTTACTAAATCAATTTATAGTTCTTGTGATTGACAACCGTTTTTATCGGTTCGTCCGTTTTTGTATTTACTCCGATTTCTACAATGACTGAGTTATCCCGAAGGACAATTACTTTTCCTTTTTTCCCTTTTGCCTCCCCTTTAATAATTTGTATCATGTCACCCATATTTGGTTTTTTCGTGTTCTTCACTTTGCTATCCTGTTTTTTAGTCATATCTTCAGCCATTTTGCATACCCCATTTTTTCATCTATTGAGTAAGTGAATCAATTTCCTTCATTTTTAGTATGACCAAAATTCTTCTCCATACAACTTTATACGAAATTGCTTAACAACAATCTTTGAGTAAAGATGTCAAAAGTCACTTTAATGAAAAAGACTTTTGAACTATAATAAAAGCAATAGCAAATCAATTGAAAAATTGAGACGCAAAACCACAGATCTAAGGTAGTCATACTATGATGGCTGGGTTGCCGTATTTACTCTTACATAAGATAAATCGTAAAGGAGCTCTACCCTATGTTTAAGAAAACCTTTCTCGCTCTTCAGTTTATTTTTCCACTTCTATTAACCCAATGCTTTCCTGCAATGGGACAAGCACAAAACCCTTTATTGGACGTTAATAATTATCAAATTTACTATGGTCATGTAAATGATGTAAAAACCAAACAGCTTGGCAAAAATGATCTGGTTGTTATTGAGCCTCACGAAACAACAAAAGAACAAGTGGCTGAATTGAAAAAAAGCGGCACAATAACACTCGGTTATATTAGCATTATGGAATTGCAGGACTGGGATGAGGCGTTTGTAGCCAAAATACAGGAAGATGACTATTTAAAAGTTAACGGTCAAAAGGTCTATGTTGAGGATTGGGATACCTATCTAATGGATATCACTAATAAGCATTATCAACAATTATTGCTTGAAGAAATTGAAGAAGAAATTATTCAAAAGCAGTTTGACGGGATCATTTTAGACACTGTTGGCGATATTGATGATTTTTACAGCGATAACGAGGAATTGGCCGCAGACCTCCGTAATGGGTATGTCGAGCTTCTTCAAGTCATAACAAGTAAACATAAAGAATTGCTGTTACTGCAAAATTGGGGATTCGAAACTTTGAAAACTGCTTCAAAGGATTACGTGGATGCGATTATGTGGGAAGGCTTTAATAAAGAGCGTTTAACGAATAGCAGATGGGGACAAAATTGGATCAAATATTTCCAAACCCTGCAAAAGGAAGATAATATTGCAGTATTTACTGTGGCACCTAATAAAAGCAGTGCAAATTACAGTAAAAAGCAAGGCTTCGTTTCATACGAGAACAAAAATAGTATCTATAATTAATAAAAGGTCTGCCTTTTTTCCCGAGGCTGACCTTTCATATTATGAAATTAAGATGCATAATCACCGCTGTATTGAACAAGCGATACATCTTTAACCCCTTCTAGATTCGATAATTTATGAACAAATGCGGTATTATCCACCTTAAGCTTGATTTTTAATGTTAGCTCTGTCCAATTATTTCGAACAATTTTCGATTTCAGATCATAATTGAACTTAACAACCTGTGCTTTAATCTCATCGTAGGCCATTTCGTCATAATGAATCACTAATAAATACGTTTCGTCCTTCCATTTCTTTTTTGAAAGGAAGAAGACAGCGATGGAAATAAAAATGGATCCAAAAATCGCTACTGGATATACGTTTGCTCCAATCGCAATACCTGCTGTAATCGCCCAAAACAAAAACACGATATCCAGCGGGTCCTTCAGTGCTGTCCGAAAACGTACGATACTTAATGCTCCAACCATCCCTAAGGACAGAACGATATTCGTGCTTATTGTCATAATGACAAGAGAAGTAATCATCGTCATTAAAACGAGTGTTACATTGAAATTATGACTATAAACAACACTTCGAAACGTTTTCTTATACACATAATAAATAAATAGTCCAACAATGAATGAAGCAAGTGTTCCAAAGAAAATTTCTAGAACCGATACACTTGTAAATGTATCTGAATTTAAAATACTTTTTTTGATAATGTCATCAAAATTTATCCGATCACTCATATAAATATGTCCTCTCTCTACACTATTGCTTATAATAGGTCATGCCTGCTTCCCGGCAAATCACATACTTGGAAATGGCTGAGCGCTGATGGCTATCGAGCTGCAGAATATCTCGAATGTAGTCTGGCAAATAAGTATTAAATTTTACTTCCATAATCATTAAAGGTTCGTGTAGCGCTTCAATTGTAACGATATCCTTTTCAAAGATATCGATCGAATTAATACCCGCACTTAAATACTTATCAAAGGTGATTCGTACATCCTCGATATCTTCCTTATAAGCCTCTCTCACATAATCGACAATGATTTTGGGCGACATATGCTGGGTTCTCATAAATAGATAAAAATCCTTTGCAACACTGTTATTTTTATCAAGTAAAAAATCATAATCCCACATTAATAACCGCTCATATTCATCTCTTGATATAGATATGGATTCTTTGTTAATCATCTCTCCATACCGATTCTTTTTTTCAAGCTTGATGATGTGATCACTTTGATTATATATACGGACCCGCAACTTTTTCCTCTTATAAATGCCATAATTTTTTTCAAACAAGTCACTATCATACACATTGTCAAAATAAAGACTGCGAATGTGATATCCCTCTTCATTCACCATGTTCACGTCTCTTTTAAGTACTATTTGTAATTTTTTTCTTAAAAGCTCATACTCTCTGACATTAATATAAAACTTCAATTCATGTCGTAACTTTTTCATTCTTTACTTCCCTTTAGTCATTAATAAATTAATTAACGATCATTTTTTTGACCCCAAAATATTTTGATCCATCCTCATCCTCATAAAGATCAAAGGCTGTTTGAACATTATTTTTTGCATCTTTTGCAACAACTCGCCAATAATAAGTCCCTTTTGATAGCTGATAAGCGTATTGCGTTTCTATCATATCTTTTTTCTCGTGAACGATATGTGAAAATGCTGGATCTGTACTTATTTGCAGCGTATAGAATAAATCATCTCCTTGGATATCGTAGGATGGGTCCCATGTAAATACATGTTGATTTTTCTCATTTTTGTAATCATCTAAGAAAAATGGCATGGGTTTCTCAAGGTTTTTGTAGTAAACTTCCTTATTAAGCAGTGATTCATTTACAATTCCGTAATATACATCATCAAAATCAGCAATTTCTACATCTAAGTAATCTTTATCAGGTGACTTTTTCACAAATTGACTAACTGTTTGGTAGTATTGATCTAATAATTTCTTTGTGGTTTCGGGATTAATAATTGCTGTTAGTTCTTCGATTTTCTTCGTTAACACTTCCACATTTTTTGGATCCTTGAAGAAGCGCTTATGAAGGACAGAGCCCCAGTAATTTGATAATCCATCCTGCCAATCTGCCAGTTCTGAATGTTTTTCTGCTGTAGGTGAAGACCTCCAAGCGCCATCATAATCCCAAGGGAGGAAGTACCATTTTTCTGAATTAGATGGACAATACAAATAAAAGTTCTGTGTGGTTACATCACTATTTCCCATAAGTATGTTGGTTGCTATCCATGTTAAATAATTTTCTTTATCAAAATGACGCTCAACTACCTCATTAATATTTAATTTTTGGTTGTTAACATCATCTAACATAGTGAGTAATTTACGATGATCATTACTCCCCTTGCTTTCTAGTACCATTTCAAATTCATCTTTGTTAAATAATGAATCCGTTTCTAGCTTCAATTGGTCATGATAGCGGAAAAACTCAAAATTTGTTGCTTTATAGAGATTCCCATTTGAATCCAGCCCATGTGCTGCAAGAAAGCGTTCATTCGCCTGCTCAATTTGTGTGTATAACCCATAGTCTTCAAATTTACCGTTTGAATCTTTTTTCGTTAAATCCTTTACATATAAATGTACAAACTGTGTACGCATGCTTGTCAAACCAGGAATTTTCGTAAAATAATCAAATGATAGTTTATTGCGGACTCTGGTCGCATCATACGGGTGTTTATTTAAATTTAACGTTTTTTGTCCTCTCCAAAGGCCAGCACTATCATACAATTTTATTTTAAAGGATTTTTGAGCAGCGACACGTGTTGACTTTCCCCTTAATTGAATCGATGCATTCATTTCTGTTTCATCGAATCCGAACAAGCCCTCTTTTATCCCCTTAGCTGTCCCCTCCTGAATCATAATATCTAGTTTAGGTGAGGTAGTCTCACTATTATGAATACTATACCAATTATTCAGTTCATAAAATGATGCTTCATTTTCTTTCCCAATCGTAATGTAAAAAGTAACGACAGAATCCTTTTTCTCAAATTCGTACAGTCGTGGATCCTCACCAAAAACTTTTTCTTCACTATCCTCTGTTTGAACTGGCGGGATCTCATTTTTATCTTCCTTATTCATTCCAATATCGTCCGTACATCCAGAAATCATCAGTATGGAAGCGATCAAAGAGAACCATAAAATATATTTTTTCATTTTCCTAATTCCTCCAACTCACAACTCTTATTTGCCAAACTAGAATTGTTTTATTTTTTTCTTCGGTATAAGCGGTTGTGAGCAAAACGTGTAATAATCAATTCTATTTAAGTATTTGGATAATTTCCATAATGCAAACGATAAACCAATAAATGCAGTGATAAATATCGAAAAGCCATAATTTCCAATATTCAAGAAAATGAAAGTTAAAAGCATACTCCCTACTGTATAAATAATCGTTGTCCAGCTTGCCCCTTTTTGATCATCATAGTAGAGAAGTAATAAAACAACGGTATACATTATAATAAAAAAGAGAAATCCTAAAACGAAAAAGATAAATAATTGAATTTGGTCATAGGTTAGTCCTAATAAGGGAAGAAATTTTAACCCTAATGCAATAGAGCATATCGCTACAAATAATTGAATTTCTGCAATAAAAGACAGTTCAAGCGATAAAACCTTAAACATATCTCTCTTTGCAGATAAGATATCCTTTAGAGGAAATGAGTTTAATATACGATTATAGTAGGTTTTATATGCTGTATAAAAGTTCGTTTCAACAGAAACAACAAATAATACCATCGCGGGAAGGACACTTAAGTATGCAAAGAACACGGGTACATCATAAAAAGGTGCAATCACGAATGTATCTTCAACGATATGCTGATGCTTCCCCTGCCAGACAATAAAATTATGACCATATAGCCCTAATGTATAGCAAAAGCCGCATATAAACAGCAAAGGATACTTCTTCATATACGATAGGAAAAGAAAGTATTTGAAATTATTCACCTTAAAGAAATCTCGAATATACTGCGTAAACTTTATCAGCATGAAAAAGAATCCAATATCCAAACAAATCATCATCGCTGTCGCACTATAAATATGAAGAAACTTAATACAGATATAAACAGCCAAACCTGAAATAATCACACCGATTAAAAAACTTTTAACAATTTTCATATAATCCTTCAATGCAGACACATACATGCATTGGATCCAGACGATAATCAATTCAACAAAAAGAATGTAGGAAACAATTTTAAACGTTATGTCCAATGGAGAAAAGGAAAAAAATACGAATGCACTCATACCGCCAAGGAACACGCATATGGCAATCACACCAAACATCGAAGCTAATATATTCTCGTATTTTTCTAAGAATAGTTGATCTGCTATATACCTTGATACAATTAAGTTAAAGCCGCCAGTAATTATTTGAGAAAAAATCAAGGCATACTGGGTTGCAGCCAAAAACAATTCTCTTTCAGCATATGGGGTATTCACAGAAATAAGCAGCTGCTGTGCGACAGTCATGAGTAAAATGCATAATGCAAGCGGTCCGACTGTAACGATTGCAGAATAGCTATATGCACGGACATTAGCCAAAAGCCCTCGTTCATTAAACATTTTTTTTAATTGAAAACCTATCCCTGCCATATGCTATCCACCATATCTTTGTAGAGTTGTTTGTATTGAGCAATAAAGCTTTTTTTCGAATAAAAAAGAATCGCTCGTTCCCTTCCTATTGCCCCCATACTTTGCCTTTTCTGATCATCTTTACATAATTGAATAATAGCCCTAGCCATTTCAACATATTGCATGACTGGAACGACGATCCCCGCTTGTCCTAAATCATCACGTTCTCCCATCAATATACCTCTGCAATTTCCTACATCTGTTGCTACAAAAGGCTTTCCACTGGCCATGCCTTCGAGAAGCACAAGTGGCTGTCCTTCACTAATACTTGATAGCACGAGAACATCCATTCGGTTAATATATTCACGAACATTCACCTCACCCGTGAATATCACATCTTCTACTTGCAAATTTTCGGCTAATTGGATGCATTCCTCATAGTATTCTTCGTCCTCATCGGTTGGACCCATAATAAAGAATTTTGAGCTTGGCAGTTCTTGTTTTACGATGGCAAAACTTTGTATCATCGTTTTAATATCCTTTATCTGCACCACACGTACAATTGCACCAATGTTTAATCCATTCTGATTAATTGCATTCCCAGTTGGCAGCTGATGATAATCTTCGGAATTCACCCCATTTGGGATGATGGATATTTTGCTTGGAGAACATCCGAGTTCTTCTTGTATCTCCATATTCTTTTGAAATAATGTGATGACTTTATCCGCAGTATCATATGCACAAGTTGACATATTGTAGAAATATTGAATCCATAAATCTTTAAAGTACCCTTTTACCCATTGGGCTTTAATGATCTCTTCTTCTCTTTCTCTTGTATAGATCCCATGTTCAGTCATTAGAAAAGGCTTTTGGTACATGTATTTCCCTAGGCTGCCAAGGACTCCCGCATAGCCAGTTGAAACACTATGATAGAGGTCTGCCTCTGGAAGGGGGTGCTTAATACATATTAACAACGGCAAAACCATGGATCGCATCGACCAAAACATATCTGTAAACGGGATCTGGTCATATTTTTCTAAACATATTTCATGAACAATATCAAAGAAATCCTTGCTCTTTAAAAAATTGACCGCTGAATCAATTCTTTCCCCTGAAAACATAGATAACAGTGTGTCCCAATCAGGCTTTCTGCTATCTAACAACGATTTAAGTGCCTTTTTCTCTTTTTCTGTTAATTTATAGTCACGGCCCCACTTGTCTTCTTCCTCAGTAAAGTCATCTAAGAATACTTCCTCCACATGACTGACATTAGGGGGAAGCTGATACTTAAATTTCCCCTTTGATTTTTTTTCTGCGCCAATCGCATAAATAATAAATTCATGCTCTGACATATTTGTTAATATCGTTTGAACCCAACTTGACACCCCTCCCGTTACATATGGATAGGAGCCTTCCGCAATGATGCATATTTTCATTTACTCAATCAACCCTAACTCAATCGTTGGTTTTTTTGCTTTCACGAAGTACACATCATCATCAATTCTTTGTACCTCGCAATTTTCCAGCTTCCCAATTTTCTTCTTCGTTCGAAGGATAAAATGTAACTCACCAGAGAATTTATCTATTTGGATAGTTAATCGATCTTTTTTCTCTTCAATATATACATCAGCTTGTAAATAGTTAGTAAGCTGTTTTCCTGCATTACTTGCCGTAATACTCCTTAGCCAAGGATAATCTGTATGAACTTCACTCATGAATTGGTAATATTCCTTCCCAAGCTTGCTCCATTTTTTCTTCGCTGAACGGTCATCATCTAAAATATCATCAGGATGGATAAAATGAGAAAATACGCCAAGCGATGTCATAGCATTTGCCATGGCCCATTTCTTTTTCTTCGTGTATTCATAGCCAGATGTGATTCTTGGAAAGTAAATAAAGGGATCTCCTTTGCTAAATTCATGTACAGTTGTATATTCTACGCTATCTGGAATATATATGGATGACAGAATACTTATTGATGGAATCGCATTGTTAAGTGCTGCTTCCCCTACTTCGTCAATCCGATTAGAAGGAGGGACATAAGTCTTTATTTCATAATTAGGAAATAAAGACTTTACATAGTTTTCCACTGTGTTCAGTGATGCCTCCATGTCTTCCTGATTTTCCCATTCATGATACCCTAAATCTTCTACAGCTTTAGGGTCCACTGTTAAAGATTGATGGTTATAGCCATGGATGCCAATTTCTCCTCCCATCTTTAACAACTCACGACCGAATTGAACATATGTATTCCGGTCATGTTCTTCTACTTTAAAGGGAGGGGTGACCTTATCAGTATATGTTTGAATCACAAGCCCCGTATATTTCACATCATAATTAGCGGCACTTTTTTGCATTTCTGGCCACCATATATCCTCGTAAAAACTCGGGGTATCTCTTCGATACTCATCATAGATAATCTTGTTCTTTCCTTCCGGAATAGGTGCAGGGAAATCATCAATATACACGACCTTCATATCCATAATTGGATAAATAAAGTCTTCATTTAACAAACTAAAGGCACCTGTGATTATCCCTCTATTTTCTTTTGTTTCGAGCATCGTCCCATTGAAGACCATAAATTTTCCTTTTTTATAAGTTGTATCCCATAACAAAGGAACATGATCAATCGATTCAGCATAAATAGTAGATCGCTCATCTAGGCCGACAGATAAAGAGGAATTCTCTGGTATCTCCCCGTTCTTCATGACTAGGTTGTCCTGTTTAATTAATAGATTGGAAGTAAGTTTCAACCCATTAGGAATGATAAATTCTCCAATCTCATAGATGCCTAATTTTCGATATAAATTTTGCAAAGAACCTTTTATTTCAGGACGAATTGCGAAAAACACTTTCCCGCCTTCAGCCGTGTATTCTTCAAGCATCTTCATATTTGGCAGTGCACTAATTTCTTCAAATGTAACAACAACATTCTTATATTGATCGAATGAAGCTGGAATATTTGAAAGTGTGACAGCCGTTGATTTTTTCTTCATATAGCTGAGTGTTTGCGCAATATTATCCTTCAAATGAATACTTGAAGAATCCTTTTCATTATAGAGGAGTAAGTACTCTTCTTCTTTTAATCCTTTTAACGTTTCATCTGAAAGTCTTGAAATACTTGATACGTTGTCATTTACACCGATGATTGCCTTATTAGGCAAGTATTTAAGAATATAATTTGAGTTAAATACCCCTAGAAACACTCCAATAATTAATACAAACAAGATAAGAAGGTATATTGTTTTTTCCAATTTAAATTTATAATCCATTTGTCTCACCATATAACCAAAATCTTATTTTATTTAATCCTTGGGGAGTAAGTCTAACAGATGATTGTCTAAGCACCTGTAAAATTTCATGAAACTTCTTTTGATTTTTAACTGAATAGTAGAGTTTCATTGACATAAAATAGGCTTCCTCTTCATTTGAACAGTGCTGTAAAAAGATTTGACTGTATTTTTCAGCTGTTTCGAGCTCTCCTAGCTGAAGGTCACAATTAATCTTTTCAATATAAAACTCTTTTTCAATTGGCATGATTTCAATTATTTTTTCTAGAATTTGTGAATATCGATAGGAATACTGTTTCACTGTTCGATCATCCAAGAATCCTGTATTTAAATAGTTTTTAATCACTTGTCCAAATGCAATCAAAAGCTCCAAGTCATTCGGATTTTCCTCTAATTGATATTCCATCTGTCCAATAGTATTTAACAGCTTTCCCTTTATATCCTGTATCGCTGTAGCAGCATAGTGCGATGTCTCTGTATCGTCATTTTGTAGTGCTGTTTGCAATATTCCAATATGATTAAATGTATCATTTTTTAATAGATCCATTAGCATTCTGCGCTTCGTCTGATTATCATTCAATAACAAAGCATCCTTCATTGGAACAATGCTAGTCTCTTTTTCAAAATCAACCTTTTGTAAAATTTTCACTTGTTCTTTATTTTTTATTATCAAGCTATCTGGAATAACTTGACCTTCATTTCTTAATTGATGAAACATAAAATACAAAATGATGAAGCCGACAAAAGGACTGAAAAACGTCATCACTAACTTGACAGGAAAATTTCTTTTACTTTTCCGATATTCAACCATCAAGTAAATAACAGCAGCAAGGTAATATACAAATAAAGCACTAAACATGAACTTCTCCCTCTTTATAATGGTGTTGTTCAATAACCTTTTGGATACGATTGATCACTGATTTCGCATTCTCTTTATCTGTATTAGAAAGAAGAATCCAGTAGGTGCCGTCCTCAGCCTTGCCTATGCTGTCAGAATCTCTTAATGAAGCATGTATTCGATTTATGACATTTACCATATTCTCTATAGGTACAATACGCAATAAGTAATAAGGGATATTGAGTTGTTCTTTTGCTTTCTTCTTACTCTCTATTGCCATTTTAAAATAGTCTGGCTTCAGAATATTTGTTCCTTCTATATAGCGTTCATGATGTGTAGCATTGACAAACTCATATGCCCTTGCAACAGATGCAGTAATTAGATTGGTCACTACATGAAATAGATTCTCATAATATAAGGTTAGATGGTCAAAATTCATTTCATTCGTACATATAACAGCAACCGCATGATCATCTTTCCATATTGGTGCAATCATCATCGGAAAATTCGGATCCATTTCTCGATTAATAAAAGTTTTATTTTCTTCTACTGCTCTCGCATAAGGAGTATTTGGAATGATCTCTATCGATGTTGGAAATTGAGAATTCTCAACATTGGACTTTGAAACTAGTCGTAAAAAACGATTTCCTTTACCAACTAGATAGATAGATGCTTCCTTTGTTTTCATAATTTGTTCTAGTACACTAATAACTCCATTGAATACATCATCAGGTTCAAGACTATCAATCTTCTTGATAATCGAATATATTTCTCCAACACTATCCTCAGAATATAGGATTTGAGTTTGTAATTCGTCCTTTACTTTCCGGGTTTCCGTATAAATATCATCAAGCAATTGATACTTATCTTGAAATAACTGCAATTCACTTTTTGCGGTTTCCTCTCTTAAATGTTTACGATCAATGACATATCCAACGAGTAGAGCAACAAATAAATAAACAGCGAATTGGATTAAGGTCGTATGATCTGTAAACAACGACACGATTTCTCTTCCATTCATTAAACCTTGCCAGCTATATACTAGAACCGAAAGCCCACATCCAATTAGAGCCTGTACTTTACCAAAGATGATTCCAGCAGAAAGAATATATAAAAGTAATAAATCAATTTTGAATAAAAAATCTCCCACTTTTAAATGAAGAAAGGCAATAAAAATAAATAGAATAATATTTTCAATGTAGGGTAGATACGTTTTCTCAGAATGGTTAAATTTGGTGGATGCGTGCACTTTTCCTTTTTTTTCACGTTCTTTCTCCTTAACAGAACTATTTTTTTCTGCCGCTAACCATTCGTACGTTCGTTTTACTCCCTCTTCTAAGGGATATTTAGGACTCCAATCAACTTCTCGTTTTACTTTATGATTATCAAGTCTGGAATATTTTATGTCTCCTATTCTCACTGGCTTGAAAACTATTTCTGGTAGATCAGCCATCTCTTTAAAATACTCCACAAGCTGATTAATGCTCGTTTCCGTATTCGTTGAAAGATTCATTAGTCCAGTTACATTACTTAAAACGGAACGAAAAATGGCTTCAGCGACATCTTCCACGTAGATAAAATCTCTTGTCTGTGTACCGTCACCATAAATCGTTAATTCTTCATTATTTAATATTTTGTTAGAGAATATGGATATAACACCGCCTTCTCCTTCACTTCTCTGTTTTGGACCATACACATTCGAAAACCGGAAGCAAGTAGTATCTAGCTGGTATAGGTCATTCCACTTTTGACAATAGTATTCACCTAGCTGTTTATTAATCCCATAAGGTGAGAAGGGTTTACACGCTGATTCCTCATTTAATGGAATTTCTTCATTATTTCCATATACAGCAGCAGAAGACGCAAACACAAATTTTGAAACCTTATATTTACTTGCAAGCTGCAAAATATTAACAAGCCCCAGCATATTTACTTTAGAATCCAATGCTGGACTCTGAATAGACTTTTCTACATCAACCTGAGCAGCTAAATGTATCACAATATCAAATTTATTCGTTCTAAATATTTGTTCACATTGTTCATCTTCAATATTAAGAAGATAAGATTGATGGCGGAATTGAACATTGCTCTTTTTCCCGGTAGTCAAATTATCAAGTATGTGGATTTCATGACCTTCCCGATAAAACTTCTCTGAAACATAAGATCCAATAAAACCGTATCCGCCAGTAATTAACACTTTCATAGAATACCCCTTTTTGACTATTTCTTTAATCCTATTTCATGACCGAAAAAAAAGGACCTTCATGTGCTATTACGTTATTTTACAATATAGCAGTTATTAAATTCTATATTCCTTATTTACACTATAGTAATTTCATAAATAGCCCAATATATAGTTTAATACCCACTTCTGAACAATTTCTGAACAAAATACCATAAGCCTTGGTCATTGCCGTACAAACTGGAAGGTCTCCGACTGAGATAAAAGAAACACGGTAAGCGCGAGCGAACCGATGTTGACTTATCGTAGGGAGGAGACCTTCCAGTTTGATAGGAGATAGGCGCTGGAACTAGCAGTTCTAATTAAAATTGTTATACTTTCTATAAAAAAAGACGAAAGTCCTAATCGACCTCGTCTTCTTCGACTTTATGAAGTTTATTTCCCGTCTACGACTTCCTTTAAGATTTCATAGGAACGCTTTTGTTTAACCGGATCAAAAATATAAGACACAGCCATGATTTCATCCACATTATATTGATTTTGAAAACTGATAAGCTGTTCTCGAATGGATTGTTTGCTTCCTAGCAAAGTCACACTAGACATGGCTGAAGCCATGTCTTTTTCAGGCTGACTCCAGATACGATCCATGTTATCAACTGGCGGACTTAATAGGGTTCTCGAACCGCGGACAACATTCAAGAAAAATTGCTGCATCGTCGTTGATTCGAATTTGGCCTCCTCATCACTATCAGCTGCAATCACATTTAAGCATACCATCATATATGGGGAAGCTAGATATTCCGATGGCTGGAACCGTTCACGATAAATGGATATTGCTTCGCCCATATATTTTGGGGCAAAATGGGAAGCAAATACATAAGGCAAGCCTAATTTAGCAGCTAAATAAGCAGAGTCCGTAGATGATCCAAGGATATAGATCGGTATATTTGTTCCAACTCCTGGATAAGCTCTAACATAACTTTGCTCTTCTTCTGGGCCAAAATACGTAAGCAAAGCCTTCACATCTTCAGGAAACGTGTAGACTGAATCATTTTTGGAGCGTCTAAGTGCACCTGCTGTCATCATATCTGTACCTGGAGCACGGCCTAAACCTAAATCTAAACGATCCGGATAAATGGTTGCCATCGTCCCAAATTGTTCAGCGACAACTAATGGGGAATGGTTAGGCAGCATAATTCCTCCAGACCCGATACGTATTTGTTTTGTATGTTCTAAAACGTGTTTAATTAAAATGGAAGTAGCTGAACTTACAAGAGTTGGGGAATTATGATGTTCCGCAATCCAATAGCGAGAAAAGCCCATATCTTCCGTTGCTCGCGCTAAATCAACCAGCGCATCAATCGCTTCTTTCGCACCCTGCCCTTGACGGATCGGTGCAAGATTTAAGACTGATACTGGAATTTGTATATTTGTCATTACCAATTACCCTTCCTTATTGAAGATTCATTCCTATAGTAACAATTGGGACAAGAGAAACAAACTTATTTGCTTACGACTGATTTATGGCTATTCATTTCTACTTTCATTTGTTGTCTTAAAGCATTTATTTTTTTATTCCTATTAAAAAAGTTTCAATAAGGAAGTAGAAGCTTTCATTTATATCTAATTCCATAGCAAAACCGCCTTTTTGTTCAATAGAAGCGAAGCCATGTAAAATAC
Source organism: Cytobacillus solani (assembly GCF_001420595.1). Lineage (GTDB taxonomy): Bacteria > Bacillota > Bacilli > Bacillales > Cytobacillaceae > Cytobacillus > Cytobacillus solani. The sequence continues at coordinate 2,800,774 of NZ_LJIX01000006.1, forward strand.
TGCGGAATCCTCTCGTCGCATGAACTGCATTTACTCCATGAAGTCCGTATTGCTGCAAAACTTGAATAACTAAGTTCACTATCTTTTCTGATGCAAGCTTTATATCGGTATCTTCCATATCAATTGTGTAAAAAGTTGCTTCATAAAGTCCAGGTTTCCTGCGAGCAAATGTGAGATAGGCTTCACCCATAGCACGAACTGCATCATCTCCAGCTCTTTCTGCCGCGGCTCGAGACAAATATCGCTCAAGTTCTTCAATCCCATATAAGGCTAATTCCTTGCGAAGTCCTGGTAACCCCTCAATATGATTATATAAGGATGGCGGACGAATATTTAATTTTCTTGATAAGGTCGCCAATGTCACTGCTTCTAGACCATCTGCATCTGCTATTTCAGCTGCTGCCTTTACAATTGTATTCAAATCAAGTCCTATTCTTGGTGACATCGTTTATCTCCCTTTCCCTAAATTGTATTCTGCCCGTTTAATAGCTAACTCTATTTGCTCGTGAGGATGAAGTAACATTTTTCCATGGCCAATTGCTAGCAAGGCTGGTGAATAGTCCCGTATTTTTAATGCGCTCTTAACAGAGTCCTCTTTACTCCACGTTCCAAAAGCTGGAAAGGGAAACATTAGCTGTACTTGTCCCGCTACTGCCATTCCGCCTCTAGACTGAAATGCATCACCAGCAATCAGAGACTGATTTCGTGTATCAAGAAAGGAAAAAGAACCTGGTGTATGTCCTGGAGTAGCTATGGACAAAAGTGAACCGATCCGATCCCCTTCATGAAGCAGAATATTCGCTCGTGTTTTTAATGATTTTGGTACACCACCTTTGATCGGTGTTTGAGCTTCTCCTTCATCCAAGCTTCGATCCCCTTCCATTAGACGGGCGTCCCTCTCTGAAATCAGTACATCCGCGTGTGGCAATGCTGCTTTTAAATGATCTAATGCACCAACATGGTCATCATGTGCATGCGTTAAGACGATTCGAGTAATTGGTTTTCCAATTTTCTTAGCAGCTTCTAATATCCCTTTTGCGCTAAATGGCAATGCTGCATCAATAAGTGTTAGCGTATCCTCTTCCTCAACTAAATAGCAATTCACAGGAAAAATATTAGCCAAAAAGGTCATTTGATAAATAGTTTCTATTTTTGTCATTTTCATATAGTTATTCCCCCATCCTAAAAACTAATAGCGTTAGTTTTATAATAACTAATAGTATTAGTTTTTGGCAATAGGTATTTATTATTTTGTTCTAAAATGATTTTCCCCATTTTCATCAGTGACCTTGCCTTTTTATTCGCAAAAATGTTATGGCAATTGTATAGTAGATTTAAATAAATGCTTCTATCGGAATCTCAACAAAAACATAATGAGAGGGTTTTATTGGATGAATCATTATGATAAGAATGCAAATGAAGAACCTCCATTAGAAGATTTTTTACCTAATGAAGAGGATGAGAGGGTACGCGAACAGCAGAAAAGGCGAAATACCATTGCAAAGAGGATCATTACAATCGGTGTGGCGATTGCATTACTAGTAAGCTTGCTTCAAATTTGGCCGCAAGTCTTTAATCTATCTTCGATTAATTTTTTGCATAAATCAGCTGAGTTATCGAAACAAGAGGAAATCCAAAAATATAAAGAAGCAGTTGTTACCGTTCAAGACCAACATTCCAAAGGAACTGGATTTAATATCAATAAAAATGGATTAATCATTACGAATGGCCATGTAGTCGATGACATGTATCCCATAACGGTTACTTTCCCTAACGGAGAAATCTTTCAAGCTTCCATTTTACAATCTAATCCTGACCTCGATCTTGCCTTTTTACATATTGAAGGGGAAAACTTACCAGCTCTTTCCTTAAGTGAAACCGGTAATTGGAGCATTTCAGATCAAATTTATGTAATTGGGAACCCTCTTTTACATAATCAAATTGCAATGGATGGAGAAATACTTGAAGGATCTGATAAAAACGGGGTTCTTCTGCTTTCAGCACCGATTTATAAAGGGAATAGCGGAAGTCCAGTAATTGATTCAAAAGGAAATGTCATTGGAGTGGTCTTTGCATTATCAACAAAAGACCAGACAGGGCTTGCTATTCCGATAGAAAAAGTGTTGGAGCATTTACCAGAGGGATATTAGATGGGACTGAGGGTTAATCCCTCGCCCCTCCGTTTATAACAAAGCATCTGCCTCAACAATTTCCACCGTTAAATATTCTTTCAAAGATAAATCCATTTCATACGGGGTTATTTCCAGACCTTCCTCATCTGTTAAAATTCTAATTTCTGGTCTGCCAACCGCATTGAAATTGTATTTAGATACGATGCCTGTTCTCCCATCATTTAATTTCACAGTTAGTCCAGGTGGGTAGATGGCAATACAATTTTTAAATAATTGAATTTGGTTACTTTCGAATTGAGTGCCACTCCCGCTATACAGAATTTCAAGACCTTGGTGAGGAAGCATGGCCGGACGATAATCTCTATGACTCGTAACCGCATCAAATACATCAGCTACACTCAATATTTTTGCGTATTTATGAATCTCGTTGTTCTGCAATCCTCTCGGATAACCTGTTCCATCTATTCGTTCATGATGTTGGAGTGCACAATGTGCAACAGTTAAGGGGAGTTCGTGAATTCTTTTAAGGTGATCAAATCCTAATTCACAATGGGATTTCATTTGCTCATATTCATCTTCCGTTAATTTTCCAGGTTTATTTAGAACTTCCCTGGGAATATATATTTTCCCCAGATCATGTAACATCGCACCTAGGCCAATTTCTTCGATATTTTTAAGCGGCAGGCCATTCTCTATTGCCAGCTGGCAAGCATAGATCGACACATTTAGACTATGTGTATAAACATGATTCTCATATACTTTTGTCGTTGCTAATAAATTAAGTGCTATTCTGTTTTCAGTTAAACTGCAGAGAATATCCTTATAAATCTTTTGCATGCTGCGAACCGCTCTGCCTGATTTAGCCATATGCTCTAATTTAGATTTATAAGGATTCAACCCTGCTATATCATCCAACCCTTCCGTAATTACATTCATTGCTTCAACGCGTAATTCTTCAGGAATAGAATCCACGATTTCAATCCCTTCAGACATCTCATCCTCAACATATACTGTAGATACATTGAAATTCATTAGTTTTCTTATCAAACTATCGGTTAAGTACGTTCCCTTTGTCAAAAGAACCCTGCCATTCTCTTGATAAATCGATTTACCTAATCTCGTCCCCGTTTTACATCCATCCAATTTAATTAAACGCATGATTCCTTCTCCAGTTTCCCCTATAAATATATATTCAAGTTGCTTATTTCCTATTAATTTTTGTCCTCTAATTTCTTATAGGTACATGATACTATACCATTCGAAATATTTGTATAAAAATACGCATACATTTTAAATTTTCTTTCCTGTCATGCTTCAAAATTTTCCCTTCTAAACAGAAGGATGCATCATTTGCTGTTGGTTAAAATAACAAGGGCTAAAAATTTTGTGGAGGATATGCAGATGAACAACTTTTTAAAGCAAAAAAATGAATGGAGAGAAGTTTTAAAAATCGTTAAGCAATTAGACCCGAAAAAATTAGAGATTGTAAAATCTACCTTACCAATCCTGAAGGAACATGGTGAGACGATTACGAAGCATTTTTATCAGCGAATGTTTAAAAGTCATCCTGAATTACTTAATATTTTTAATCAAACACATCAAAAGACTGGACATCAGCCAAAGGCATTAGCAGATGCAGTCTATGCAGCGGCAGCCAATATTGAAGATATGAGTAAAATCATGCCGGCACTTGAGAGAATTGGAGAAAAGCATCGAAGCTTGCAAATTAAACCTGAACACTATCCAATTGTAGACGAGAACCTCCTTGGTGCGATAAAGGAAATATTAGGCGGTGGAGCAACTGAAGAAGTACTTGATGCATGGGCAGATGCCTATGAAATCATTTCTGATGTCTTTATTCGCATGGAGAGTAATATGTACAAAACAACTGAGGCACAGCCTGGAGGATGGGGCGGTTTCAGAGACTTTATCATCGATAAAAAAGTGGACGAGAGTGAAATTATTACTTCCTTTTATTTAAAGCCAAAGGATGGACAAGATATCGCACGATTTATTCCAGGACAATATATCACAATCAAAGCTGAAATTCCCGGTCAAATCAATACTCATTTACGGCAATATAGCCTGTCAGATCGCCCAGGGGTTGACTATTACCGTATTAGTGTAAAACGGGAGGATGAGAAGGAAAATGATATTCCAGCTGGGATTGTCTCCTCCTTCCTCCATCATCAAATGAAAGCTGGCGATATTTTACCAATGACAGCTCCTGCAGGTGATTTTTATTTAAATACCGAGAGTCCTCTGCCTGTTGTTTTATTAAGTGGAGGAGTAGGACTCACTCCTACCATCTCCATGCTAAATGCTTTAATCGCTGAACAGCCGGAGAAAGAAGTGTACTTTATTCATGCTGCGAGAAACAGTCGTGTACATGCATTCAAGGAGCATGTAGAGGGGCTTGCAAAAGAAAATAAACAAGTAAAATCCATTTTTGTCTATGATCATCCATCAGAAGAAGACCGGAAGTCAGGAGTAATAGCTAAAGAAGGCTATGTTACACTTGAGTGGCTCCAGGAGATTCTTCCAACAAAGGAGGCTGACTATTATTTCTGTGGACCAGAACCTTTTATGAGGGTAGTGAATCGAGCTTTAAAACAATGGGGAGTACCTTCTGATAGAATTCATTATGAATTTTTTGGTTCCTTTGGGGACTTGGCTGCAAATGTGGAGTAGGATGAAATTTGGCAATAGGGACAGGGTAAATCCCCTGGCCCTATTCTGTTGAATAGAGATGTAACTCGTGCATCGCTCGAGTACATGCTGTATAGAAAAGTCTGCGCTCGCTATCTTTACCGTAGGCTGACGTATTATGGATAATGACTGCATCAAACTCAATGCCTTTTGCTAAATAAGATGGGATGACTAAAACACCTGTTTCAAATGTTACAGTTCCTTTTTCCATTAAACGTACAGGTAAGTCTCCGCTAATCTTCTCATATACTTCTGTGCTTTCCTTTGCTGTCTTGCAAATAATCGCAATCGTTTCATGACCGTTTCTATTCAATTCCTTCACTCTTTCAATAATAGAAGGGATTAATTGCTCCTTTTCTACTATTGTTAAAGTTGGCTCATCCCCATCACGGTTAAATGCTTCTATGTGATATCCATCTTTTAGCAATGTCTTTGTAAATTCAACGATTGGACGAGTAGAGCGATAGCTTCGAGTCAACACAATCATTTCCTTGTCCTCTTCTTCTAATCCGTTTGCTGCCATCGCTACCTCTTCATGTGAATGCATGTAGATACCTTGATTGATATCTCCGAGTAACGTCATTTTACTATTAGGAAATAATTGTTTTAAATAAGCAAGCTGGAACGGGCTATAATCTTGCGCCTCATCGATGAACAAATGGCGAATCGACGAATGCGTCTTCCTTCCTTCTATTTTGTCTTTAAAGTAAACAAATGGAGTAGCATCTTCATAGCTGATTTCTAGCGAATTAAGTTGCATGAATGATAACTTACGTATATCATCCCAATTTTCTGGAATAGGCACATTCAATTTGTTTAGCATATTCTCTTTAAATAGCTGATTATACATACCCAAATAATGAATAAAACCGAATGATCTCACTCGTTTAATAATCGGTTTAAAATAGCGAGTGACGACAATTTCAGACAGCAGCTCTTCTTCTTGGGCGAAATCATCGAACGTATCTTCACTAAATCGTTTTTCAACTTGAAGTTTCTTAAATACTTCAGCATAGTCTTCTTTTTCTAGGAATTGAATTTCTTCCTTCACCCAATCCTTACGTTTTTCTAATTTCTTTCGTTTCTTTAATTCTTTTACAATCCATTCCTGTAAAAGCTGAATCCGGTTCGGAATGGAAATAGCTGTGTTAAAGGAATAAAATTTTTCACTTAGCTGCTCTTTTGTTAATAATGGTTTATTCTTTAGTTTTATATCTTTAAACAGAAATCCTCCTGTATTTAAAAATCGGAGATAACTGTCAACGATGTCTTTAAACTGGAGATTTGATTTTAATTGAATGCTGCGGACACGATTTTCATATTCAGATGATTCATCTGTGTTAAGCAAATATTCTAGCTGTGAAAACGGATCTTCTAGCTTTAATGAGCCGCCTGCTCGATGATTTAAATATTCTTGGAAGGTTGTTTGCTGCATATTCTCCTCCCCTAACTCAGGGAGTACGGTCGCGACATAACTATTAAATAGTGGATTAGGTGAAAAAAGCATAATATTTTGGGAAGATAACATGCCTCTATATCGATAGAGCAAATAGGCAATCCGCTGAAGGGCTGCAGATGTTTTTCCACTTCCGGCAACTCCCTGAACAATCAATAGCTTGCTTTTTTCATTGCGAATGATTTGATTTTGCTCTCTTTGTATGGTAGCAACGATGCTTTTCATTTGGGTATTCGCATTATTGCCCAATACCTCCTGAAGAACTTGGTCACCAATGGTAACGCCCGTATCAAACATACCTTCTATCTCACTGTTGCGAATAATAAATTGCCTTTTAAGAGTCATATCCCCTTCAATGATTCCTTCAGGTGTTGTATACCTTGCCTCCCCAGGCGGATAATCATAATAAAGACTGGAAATCGGTGCTCTCCAATCATAAATAAGGAAATTTTCATTTTCTTTATCTAAGAAGGAAGTAATGCCAATATAAATCGATTCCAGATTGGATTCACCCTCTTCCTTAAAATCTACACGACCAAAATAGGGAGAATGCTTTAATCTGTTAAGTGTTTTAATTTGCCGATCTAGTTGCCCTTGACTTCTTTCACGTTCTAGAAGCAGCTCTGCTTGCTGTTTAATACTGAAGAATGTTTCATCGATGTCATCTGGTCCATCCATGTTAACCCTCACATCATCCCAAAACGTTTTTCTTATTTCAAGAGCATCAGAACTGACTTTTTTCACGTGCTGACTAAGGCTGTCTATTTTTTGCTGAATTCCCTCTGCGATAAAATAAATTCTTTTTTGCTCTTCTTGTTTTTCCATTTGTTCATTACTCATGAAATCACTCCCAATATTTCAATGTTTGACAATTGGTTGTTTTTGTGATAATATTAAAGATGGATAAATATTAATTTTTACATTAATTAGACATTTAGACGCGACTTTTATTTTAGCATGCTATTGCTTTTTGTGCAATGCGCTTTTTTTACATATGCATATTATGTCACAAGCAGGCGAATTGCCTGCTTTTTTCTTTTGTGTCCCACGAATAATTTGAAAATAATGATTAATAGCATTTCTATTGACCTTATAGTGTAATCCTTCTAAAATCATGAGTAGTTTAATAGTCATATTTTCCATATTACATAGTTTTAGAAAGAGGGTTTATCGTGTTTTCACCACCTCCAATCAATAACAGCATTGAGGTCAGTGGGGAATACTCACTTCCAATCGTTATCTTATCCATCATCATCGCTAGTCTTGCATCATTTACAGCTATTTCTATGAATGAACGAATCCAAAAAAACAGCTTCTTCCACCGTAATTTTTGGTTAATATTAGCATCGATTGCAATGGGTTTTGGTATATGGTCCATGCACTTTGTAGGTATGAGTGCACTTTCACTCCCTTTTATGATGCATTATGATTATTTACTTACATGTTTATCCATTATCCCTTCTATTATTGCTTCATTTTTGGCCTTTTACATCGTGAACCAAAAAAAGCGATCCTTTGCGTCCTATTTATTATCAGGAATTTTCATGGGGATCGGCATAGCCACCATGCACTATACCGGTATGGCATCAATGGTCATGGACGCCTATTATGTATATAATCCATGGATGTTTATCACCTCCATTATCATTGCTATCTTGGTCTCATTTGTTGCTATTTATATATTTTCCCGCCAGCAAAGATATGCGAAAAATAACTATATAAAAGCCATTACATCAATCATGATGGGATTAGCAGTTCCGAGTATGCATTATATCGGTATGGCAGGGACAACCTTTTATCTGCCCCGACAACAAGCGATGGCTACTGAGCATCATATGAACATGACATTATTGATTACTGGGGTCACAATCGGCATTATCTTATTATTAGGTTTATTGCAATTATCAAGTTTAGTCGATCGCTATGTAGATTTTCGAGTGAGTCATATTGATATATTGACTAAACTGCCAAATAGACGCAGTTTTGAGAAGGCTATTAACGATGAAGATGTCTATCGAAGCATAGCCGTATGGAATCTCCATAATCTCGAAAAGGTGAATAATGATCAAGGATATCATTTTGGTGACGAAGTGATTCAATATGCTGCTAATGCCTTACATCAGCTAAACCTCCCATTAAGCAGCCTTTATCGAATTGATGGAAATCGCCTAGCACTGCTTTTGCAGGGAAAAGACCGACTTGTTGAGCTTCAGCAGGCCATGAAAACCCTCTCTGCAAAATGGACTCAACCGATTATGATCCAAGAAAAGAAAATTCTCTTACAGGGTGTCTGTGCCATATCAACTATAGATGATCATCAAAGCCCAAAAAGGTTATATTCAGATATTCTTGCCGTACTATCCAGTCCGGGTATTCAATATCAGAACGAGGTCATCCGTTTCGATCCGCTCATTCATACATATTCATTTGAGCAAGAGATTTTAAATAGCATTGATCAAGCGATGAAAAATGATGATCTATTTCTAGTCTATCAACCGAAAGTATATGCTGGCACACATAAAATGGTAGGACTGGAAGCGCTGATCAGATGGAATCATCCTGAACATGGATTTCTCTCCCCAGGTGTTTTTATCCCAATTTTAGAACAAAGCCATCGGATAAGCGACGTGACAAACTGGGTCATTTATAAAGTGTGTAATCAAATTAAAATTTGGGAGGAGCAGAAATTACCTCTTTACCAAATAGCGATTAATATCCCTGGAGAGTATGTTACTTCTCCGAGACTATTAAAAACATTAAAAAAAGCATTAAATAAATATAGTATTAGTCCTAGTCATTTGGAGCTAGAAATAACAGAAACGAGCGTCATGGAATCAGCAGAATCTTCTATGAGAGCAATAAATACCTTTAGAGAAACCGGTTTTTCCGTTGCACTCGATGATTTCGGGACTGGCATTTCCTCGCTCTCAAATTTAAGACAAATGCCTATTTCAACCCTTAAGATAGATAAGTCCTTTGTGGATGAAGTGCCTCAATCTGAAAAAGATTCAGCTATCTTAGAAGCGATTATCGCACTTGGTCATTCATTAAATTTAAATGTGGTTATTGAAGGGGTAGAAACTAAAAATCAAGTAGACTTTTTATCCTCTTCAGGATCCCTACTCTTATTACAAGGCTATTATTTTGCTAAACCAATGATTCCTGACGAATTGATGGAATGGATTAAGAGCAATAGCTAATTGGTGGATATAAGCAAAGAATACGGGTATACTAGGTCTGGGAATATTTAGTAATATCTAGCTCCAGCGCCTAGCCCCGACAAGGCGCTTCCGCTTTTAATATAAGGAGGTGTTTAAGTGTTAGATTTAACGAGTAATATGGAATTCGAAATAAAAAGCTGCTTCACACCAAACATTAGCAATTCTCATTCATTAAAGGTTCTGGACGTTACATCGTCAAGTGTCATCATTCAAATGAACGATCCTGATTGCAGAGGTGTCTTTCCATTAGATAGCTTTCAATATTGGATAAAAAAAGGCTCACTCATACAAATCCATGATACAGAGAAAAAAACATCGTGAAAAACATCCTTTTACTGAGGATGTTTTTTTGCTCTTGTAATCAAAGACGGATACTCTTAAAATTAAGGTAAAAATGAACAGGAAGTGGGACATGATTATAAAAGAACGCTGCGAACCAATAGAATTAGAGATAATGAAATATATAAAAGTCAGATCAACGTTATCTGCAACGGAGATGAAAAATTATTCGGTGCTCCTTAAAGGTTATGAAGGCGAAAAAGAGTTTGACAAGTGGACAGAAAATCTTTCATGCGATTGTTTCATTTTAAATGATTTACTGCTTGAATATGATCATAATGTTTTTCAAATAGATACACTACTAATCACTCATGAAACTTTTTACTTAATTAATGTGAAGAATTATGATGGTGACTATTATTATGAATCAGCAAAATGGTTTACCCTATCTCGATCAGAAATTAAAGATCCTCTGCTCCAGCTAAAGCGAAGTGACTACTTATTACAGCAGCTGATCCGTAGCCTTGGATTTCCTAACTATTCTACTGAAGCACTCCTTGTATTCATCAATCCCCATTTCCACCTTTACCAAGCCCCTATGAACCTGCCGATTATTTATCCAGCACAGCTAGAACGTTTTAAAAATAAATTAAATAAGCAGACTGCAAAATTAAATGATAGACACTCTAAAATGGCTAAACTATTAATATCACTTCATAAAACAACTTCCTTTTATACTCAAATACCTGATTATGATTATGAACAACTAAATAAGGGCATAGTCTGTTCGTCATGCAGTTCGATTAATCTTAATTTGAACAAGGATAAGGTGGTGTGCCTGAAGTGTGGATGCGTTGAGCCTGTTGAATTAGCAGTTTTGCGCAGTGTTGAGGAGTTTAAGCTGCTTTTTCCTAATAAGAAGATCACGACGCAAATGATTTATGAATGGTGTGCAGTGATTAAATCGAGGAAAACGATTCGGAGAATTCTAAGAACGAACTTTAAACATATTGGCTATGGCAGTTCGTCATATTATGTAAGTGATTAATAGGTATCTATTAATGATTTTTATTTGTTACTCGGTGACATCTACTATTTTAGTGAACGTATATACTTTTTTAGAATGTTTACGGTCACATGCAAAGTGTGCATCTGACCGTCTATAGCTTTTTATACTTTCTCGAGTACATATAAGCTCTGCTTGTAACCACTCTATAGTTTATTCGGCTGTCACGGGCACAAGGACACATCTCTTGTTACCGCTCCCTTGCTTTTTCTGCTACCACGGGCACATGTGCGCCCCTCTTGTTACCGCTTTCTTGCTTTTTCTGCTTCCACGGGCACATGTGCGCCCCTCTTGTTACCGCTCTCTTGCTTTTTTTTGCTGTCACGGGCACAAGGGCACATCTCTTGTTACCGCTCTCTTGTTTTTTTTGCTTCTACGGGCACGTGTGCGCCACTCTTGTTACCGCTCCCTAGCTTTTTTCTACTTCCATGAGCACATGTGCACCACTCTTGTTACCGCTCTCTTGCTTTTTCTGCTTCCACGGGCACATATAATTCCTAATTTGACGACATACGTATCTTCTTTGTAAAGCCATCTAGCCTCTATTACTCACAAACAAGTATTTGCCTAGAAAATACCCCTTTACTCGCTATACAGCGGTCTTGGATTTTAAATCCTGCTTCCATAATCATTTCGTCAATTGTCTCGATCGTGATAATTACAGCCTTCCTAGCTATGCGGCGAGCATGTTTCAGAATGGCAAACTGTTCCTCTGGTGTAGCATGGGTATACAAATTGTAAGGCAAATCAATAATAGCTACATCATATTGTTCAGTTACATCTGATATAGGACCCACCCTGACATCCCCTTCATAACCAAAAAAGGCAATATTCTCCCTTGATCCTGATGTAACAAGCGGATTAATATCACGCCCGACAATATCAATGCCCATGGAAAGCGCCTCTACTAAAACCGTTCCAATTCCACAGCAAGGATCTATAGCTTTCACTCCATCAGGTTCAGGTACAGCGATATTTGCCACAGCCCTAGCAACCCGTGTGCTTAGAGCAGTAGAAAAAGTTTGCGGTTTCTTCATATGGTGCAGCCAAAGCGCTTCATTTTTTTGTAAGTTTCCAAAGTACCAGCGTCCACCCAAAGTGACTATTCCAAACAAATGATCCGGATGACGCACATCTGCCTCTCCCTTGATTTCCCAGCCGATTTCTCGTTCAATCAAACGCCGCTTATCATATTCAATTTTTTCACTAGCTTCTAAATCATTGATTTTAACAAAGATAACTTTGAAGGTTGACTCCTCCATATCGATTTGACCAGCTTGTTCCACGATTTCCGGCAAGCTGTCTCCTTCATATATCACTTCAATCCGCTCTTTAATAAATGGACTGCGGCTTGGATCGATTTCTGTCGTACTTTTTAGAATATTGTTTTCTGCCTGTTCTCCAAAAAAGGAGCGCATTTCTAAATGAGAAAGCGATTGTTCTTCCTTTTGGCATGCAAATGTATAGATAAATTCAGGTCTTTCTTTTCTTATAAACAAATAATTACCATCCTTTTAGTTACTCAATTCTTTCTTCCTATCAAACCATATCTGTATTGCAGAAGAAAATCAATTAAAACCACTCTTTAAATATCATATTTACCACTGTACATAAGGTAATCACTATATAAAATATTAAATGTAATTTTTTGTAAATAATGCTTGATATACTGATTTCCCCCTCATTACAATAAATAAAGCCTAACTAAATTTTTATGAATTTGGAGGAATGAGCTTGGATTATATTAAACCAGCACAGCTAGTAGAGGATGTTGCACAAGCAGGTGCTTATAAATCAAAACTGGGAATCAGGGATATCTTAATTAAAGGAATTCTATCCGGTGCCTTATTAGGCTTTGCCACTACACTTGCATATACAGCTACAATAGAGACAAATTTAAGTATTGTTGGAGCACTTGTTTTTCCTGTTGGTTTTGTACTTATTTTATTATTAGGCTTAGAACTGGTGACTGGAAACTTTGCCATGCTCCCACTTGCTAGATTAAGAGGACAAACTACCATCACAAACATTAGCTACAACTTCTTTTGGGCTTTTACAGGAAACCTTTTAGGCTGCCTTTTGTATGGTCTTTTATTTTATATATCCGCAACGAAGCTTGGGCATGTAACAGATGGACCAATGATTGATAAGATTGTTAGCGTTGCAGAAGCAAAAACACTTACATATAAAAACCTTGGTGGAGAAGGGATTATCGTTGCCTTGACCAAGGCTGTATTATGTAATTGGATGGTAACATTAGGAGCATTCATGGCATTCGTTTCTAGCTCAACGATTGGAAAAATTGCTGCAATGTGGCTTCCGGTATTTTTATTTTTCGCCCATGGATTTGAGCACGCTGTCGTAAACATGTTTGTCATTCCAACAGCCATCCTTATGGGTGCAGACCTCTCATTTGGAGACTGGTGGCTTTGGAATCAAATTCCGGTCACAATCGGTAACTTTATTGGCGGATTTATCTTTACCGGATTAGCCCTGCATTTAGTAAATCACAAGAAAAAAACAAATGTAGATTTAAATAGCCAGCCAACTGCTCTTAGGATTAAAGGTTTGTAGAAAACAGCTTTCCTAACTTTTCTCAACATGATACACTTGAATCCTTCTGATTAATTTGCTATTTAATCTTGATATGATCAAATTTTTCATGTTATTCTTGAAAAAAATTAACTTCTTAAGGATTGGTTATCATGCGTATTAATAAATACATTAGTGAATCTGGTTATGCCTCAAGGCGAGGTGCAGACAAATTAATTAGTGAAGGAAGAGTCACAATCAACGGAAAAGTTGCAAAGGTTGGCAGTCAAGTTGAACCTGGTGATGATGTTCTCGTTAGCGGACACCCGATCCGAATGGCAAGAAACTATGTGTATATTGCCTTAAATAAACCTGCTGGGATTACGAGCACTACTGAAAAAAATGTAAAAGGAAATATCGTTGACTTAGTTAATCATCCACTAAGGGTTTTTAATATTGGAAGACTCGATAAGGACTCTGATGGTCTTATTCTTTTAACAAATGACGGAGATATCGTTAACGAAATACTTCGTTCAGAGAATAAACACGAAAAAGAATATATTGTTTCAGTAGATAAGCCGATTACTCCAGATTTTTTGAAGAAAATGTCTGATGGTGTGAAAATACTCGGGACAAAAACGCTTCCTTGCGAAGTAAGACAGTTATCAAAATATGATTTTCAAATTATATTGACTCAAGGGCTAAATCGGCAAATTCGCCGTATGTGCGCCGAACTTGGATACGATGTGTATCGTTTGCAGCGCATCCGTATTATGAATATCCATTTAGGCAACCTGCCTGTTGGACAATGGCGCGATTTAACCAAAAAAGAACGTACTGCCTTATTTAATGAACTGAACTACCAGCCGAAAGAATGGTAAAAATAGAAAAAGCGCCTGGCTCCAAGTATTTATGAAAAAGGAGACCAAGCGCTTTTCTTATTTTCCAACTACTCGGCTTACTAGCTCGGTTACTTCGGATCTGCTCATTTTTTCCTTCCCAGCTGTTAAAGCATCTAGCGTACCATGTGCTAGCGCTAACGGGATTTTGCAAAAATGGAGAATTGTAGCCGTTTTAATATCTTTCACATACTCGTCAGCTAAGGCTAAATTTCTGCGTGCATACGTTAACATATCTTCAAAATCCCATCCTACAGGAAAAAAGTTAACCCCTCTGCTCGCATCTTCCGCATGATTACGGAGAATATTCACTGACTGTAATCCACGTCCAAACGCAATCGCAAGATCTTTATCTGTATCGGTTTGATCATACCACTTCCAAATATCTGTCAGCATAACCCCTACCAATCCAGCAACATAGAACGTATACTCATCTAAATCATTTTCATCTTTAATATCCCAATCTTTTCTGGCCCATTTTGCCATTCCCTCCGCCATAACAGATGTAGCATCCAGAATTTTTTCTTTAATTATTTCCGGGCATACTTTAATCCAGTCACCAAGTCGAATGGTGACTTCAGGTAAGATTGATAGATATGGTTGGAAAATGTCCATTAACTCATTGTCATGAAATGGCCTACGTAATAATTTGCTTACAGATAGCAATAGTTCACTCTTCACCGCTGATTCAAGTTCAGTATGATCTTCAATTTCATCAATAGCTCTCATGCATAAGTAGGCAGAGGATACTGCTTCTTTTAAACCCGGTGTTAAAAGACTAATGGGAATAAAAAAAGTCCGACTCGTCTCCTTTAACATCTCTATCGCATCATTATGTAAATTAGTCTTTTCACTCACCGTATGCTGCCCCCTTTTTCTTATATGTTGATTGTAATATTCCTTTGTTTGGAGTGCAAATATAAGAAGCTATTCACAAAAAGTGAACAGCTTTTGTACACATGTTCTCATTATTTTAATCATTTAAGCTATTTTATCTTGTCCATCATGATTCTTTTTGAAGTAATGGACCGCAAAGGTTGCAACGAAAGCCAAAATGATAATACCGAAAAATATGAGATGGTCAATTTCAATGCCAAATACACTTAAGAACATTTTAATAGCGATAATTGCAATCAAAATGAAGGCTGTATTTTCAAGCTCTGGAATTTTTTCAATGAGGACAAGAAATCCCTTCGCAACAGTCCGCATCATTAGGATTCCGAGCATCCCGCCAATGAGCAATATCCAAACCTTCTCAGATACTGCAAATGCAGCTAAAATACTATCAACTGAAAACGCTAAATCCATAATCTCAACAGATATAACTGTTGCCCAAAAAACCCCAAAGGTTCGGGTGAGCCAGCTGTCCTTTTTCAATCCTTCGGTTTCGTCATCTCCTTCACCAATCCAGAAATGTTTAATTACAAGCCATGCTAAATATCCAGCACCTATCACCTTGATCCACCAAAACTTAATTAAAAGCATGCCAAGACCTATGAATAAGAAACGAAAGAAATATGCGCCAAACAATCCGTATGTTAACGCCTTCTTCTGTTGTTGTTTAGGCAGATGCTTCACCATTACAGCCAGTACTAATGCGTTATCGGCAGACAATAGACCTTCCAGAATCACTAATGTGCCGATATACCCCCATGATACTGGATCTGTTAACACCTCTCCCCACATTTTCCAATCGAAAAACGAGGCATATGTGTCTAACAACTGATTCAGGATTTCCACTTAAAAGACCCCTTTAAAAATAAAATGTTTGCATTTATAAATCACTAAAAAAAGATAGCTAAAGCTATCAATTAGTGTCATGCACAGCGCAAATTTTATGCATTTAAACAGTCCTGTCTAAAATTGAGGGCTAATTCTATTATAATTATACTAAAATACCAATTAAATAGCCACTGGTTTAACCTGTTTACGATATCAATCAAAATAAAAAAACAACTGAATGGGTATACCATCCAGTTGTTTTTTGTTCCATTTTGGATTAGGGTTTATCTTTTATTTGACAAACCTTTGTGCATCAAAACTAATTCTTCTGCAAGTGCGTCAATTCGGGATAAAACACCCTCATCAACAATTACATTATCTGCATTGAAATGTTCCCCATTTGCATACACATAGCTTGGTGCAACAAATGAACGCAAATACCCAGCAATTGGCTTCACCTGATTTTCAACGACAAGATAATGCTGATAAGTCCCTCCATTTGCAACAAACCCCATCACTTTATGACGAAAAGCAGATGGATGAACAATATCAAACACATTCTTTAAAGGCGCAGGAAATGAACCATTAAAAATAGGAAATCCGATTAAATAAAAATCTGCTTCCGAAACCGCTTGAATTAATTTCTTCGTGTCTTCATTATACAGATCCGGATTTCTGCCATCACAAAATTCCATTTGATAATCTCTTAAGTCAAGAAGATCAATTTCTATTTCAGGGTATTTTTCCTTTACCCTTTTTAGAACAGTGTCCACTAAAATGGCTGTCTTTGCCCCTAAGATAGTGCCAGATATTCCGAGTAATTTCATTCGATGTTTCTCCTTCCTATGATGTTCCTGCCGTTCGAACCTGTTTATTGTTATTACCAATATGCGAACGATAGTTACTTTTCTTGCTTTTATCATACACTTTTTCCTGCTAAATGAGAATTAAAACACATCGTGTATAAAAACGGCCAATTTAATAAAAACTAAGTAAAAAAGCTTGGGGTGAATAATATGGGATTACTAAATTCTTTTAATGAGTGGAGGGCCAATCGACACGAAAAACATCTATCGAATATGAAGGATGAGAATAAATGTCCAGAATGCTACGGACGAGGGTTTTCCATTTATCCAGGTAACGAATATGCCTATCACGCAAATTTATATGATTGTCCAGGCTGTAACGGAGGCGGCACATACTCAGACTGGGAGGAATACCAATAAGAAAGTGCCGGAACAGCAAAAGATCCTTTTTTGCTGTCCCGGCACTTTCGTTTTTAAGCAGTAACCATTTGGTTTCCACCCTGTTTTTTTGCTTTATATTGGGCTTGATCAGCTGATTTCTTTAACGAATCAACGCTAGACCCGTGCTCTGGAAAAATGGCAACACCTGTACTAATCGAAACAGTTATTTCATTTTCTCCTATTTTGATTGGGTGCTGTATTAAATACTCAGATAAATTCTCATGGATAGTTTCAGCCAAGCTATTTAAACTAGAATTTATGATAATCATAAATTCATCTCCAGCATACCGATAGCCCACAATATCATCATTACAAATGCTTTTAATTCCATCCCCTAATACTTTTAAATATAAATCTCCAATATCATGACCAAAATTATCATTCACTTTCTTTAATCGGTCTGAATCAATCATCATCAAGGTTATTTCTTTCCCATCTTCGCCGATTAAATTGGAGAGATCATTATGGAATGCACGGTGATTCTTCAATCCGGTTAATTCATCTGTCTGTGACATTAAATAAATTTTTTCATAAAGTCTCGCCGTTTCAATGGAATGAATGACCTGGTTTCCAATAATCTGCAATAGTTCTTCATGTTCTTTTCGATAAGCGAAATCAGACACACTTTGTGCAGAAATAACTGCTTTCACCTGATCATCAATGATGACTGGTACAAAAATGCCTGATTTCGTATCTGTTACTCCGAACGTTGAATCAGTCTGATCTTGGCTCACTTTTCTCGGATGAACAATTTCTTTTGTTCTGATTGCTCTTGAAGTAAAATTATTTCCCATTTTTATGTATTCCTGCGGAAAGAAAATTCCATTTTCCACCATAAAAATAAAGTGAATAAGCGGATTTCCTTCTGTATATAAAGCGATAAAAAACGAATCAGTCGGCATTACTTGAGAAACCATTTCATATGCCTTCTTGAGAAGAATTTCTTCGTTTAATGTTTTGCTGCATACTTGGGCAAAATCATGCAAAATTTTATAATGTTCGTTTAGCCAGCTCATATTTTCCATTTGAACGTTCACTTTTTGCAATTGTGATAATAAGGAATCAATCGCTTCTTTATCTCCACAGTCCCCAACTGAACATACTATTTCTGAATATACATCCCGTGTAATGATGTTTTTTTCAGAGCCGATTTTTTTCAGCAATTTTGTAACAATCCGAAGAACTTTATGAATTCCTTCCATTTGCTTACTCATTCCATACACTTCCAACGTATTATTTTTTCACAAGAAAAAGATTAATCGCATACCGATTAACCTAACTCAATTATAGTTATATTCGGCAGCTGGCTGGCATGATCAAATGACTTTAGCCCCTCTAGCTTTGCGTCCTCATTTTTCAATGAATTTGCCCTTTTCTCCTATTAAGTTAGAATTCTGAAAAATCACAAAATGGTTATATTAATACTATATAGTTCTTATTTACCATAGTCAATTGATTTTCATAGAAATCATGCTAAAAATAGCTGGTTAAAGAAATAGGAGCAGGTCATTCCTTCTTAACTTGAGCCTTTTGATTATATTTTATCATACAGATGCTAAATTTTAATACTGTAATGCTTAAAAGGGAAAGGTAAATTCCCTTTTAAACAAATTAGCCCGCTTGTTCGATAATATACTTCTTCTTCTGAATATAGATAAGCCTTAGTGACAGACAAACACCTGCGGCAAGTAAGCCAATCGTTAACCCAATCCAATATCCCGTTGCTCCTAGATTTGTTTGATGTGCAAGGAGATAGCCAACCGGGAGACAGATTAACCAGTAAGCAATTAATGTAATGATAAATGATATATTTACATCCTTATATCCTCTTAGAGCTGCTTGTGCTGTGGCTTGAATGGCATCAGATATTTGGAAAAATAGCGCATAAATTAGAAAATGGGCGGTGAGTGAAATTACTGCCGCTTCATTAGAATAGAATCCCGCAACCTGATATCGAAATAAAACGACTAGTAAGCCTGTTACTAACGCAATAATAATGGATAAATAGATGCCCAACCAACTATATGCCCTCGCATCTTTATACCTTCCTGCTCCAACCTCAAATCCAACAAGTACAGTTTGAGCCATTGAAATGCTCATTGGTATCATATATAAAAAAGAAACGATATTCAGAGCTGATTGATAGGCTGCGATTGTCGTCACATTAAATTTACTTAATAGAATCGTTACCACGGCAAACATACTTGTTTCAAAAAAAATTGAAAGCCCCATTGGCACACCAATTTTCAGTATTTCTTTACACTTTTCCAGTGAGAACCCTTTAAAGCTTGCAAATACTTCAAAGGATGAAAAAGGGCTTTGCGTTTTAATGACGAAAATAATCATTCCTAAAATAAACCAATACGTGACTGCAGTTGCATAGCCTCCCCCTGCACCACCTAGCTCAGGAAAGCCAAAACGCCCGAAAATTAGTACATAGTTAAATAATAAATTTATCGGTAAAGCCACGATCAAAATAACCATGACTACACGAGTTTTTCCCAATGCATAAATAAAGGATCTTAATACATTGAAAGCAAATAACGGAATAATTCCAAAGCTAAGCCCGATCAAATAGTTACGAGCGGTATCTTGCACACCGCTTGGGAGATTCATTTTCGTTAATAAAGGGTCTAACAGGAAGAAACCAATAATGATAACTGAAACGGCAATCATAATCGCTAAATATATGCCATTTTTAACAATCGATGTCACTTCCCCTGTCTTCTTCTCCCCGTAGCTTTGGGCGACAATTGGTGAAACGGCAAGAAGAATTCCACTCAACCCTGTAAATACTGGATTCCAAATGGATGACCCTATTGCGACTCCTGCTAGATCTGATGAATGATACTTTCCTGACATAATCGTATTGAAAAATACCATCGAAAACATGCCGAGTTGTGTAATTAAAATAGGAATCAATAAAATGAATATTTGCTTCATCTTTTCCTGTATGGTAAATGTTTGGTTCATTATTAAATACTCCTTGAATATAATATTATCCCATAATAGCAGACTCGTATTTGTACTTAAATAGAATTCACTAATTTTTATAACAATCTTTTATTGCTAGACTTATTAATCTATTTTATGATAATAACAACAAATATTTCGATAATAAAAATATTTAAGAACTCATTATGAAATAGTCGGCTGCTCTTCATTTACTATGCTGATACATAAAGTCTTATTCAATTAAGCTGACCGACAACTATTTAAAAAACAGAAAAGGAGATTACTATGACCACTTTTGTTAACCAACGCGATGGGATATTTCCATCTGTATGCCCACTAGATTGCCCTGATCAATGCGGATTACTGCTCCATAAGGAGGATGGAAAAATTATTAAGGTAGAGGGGGACCCGAATCATCCGGTAACCCAGGGTAATATTTGCAACAAAGTACGGAATATGAAAGAAAGAATATATGATAAAAACCGTCTGCAGTTTCCAATGAAGCGAGTAGGAGCAAAAGGAGAAGGGAAATTTGAACAAATTAGCTGGGAAGAAGCGATCGATACGATTACTTCGCGCTGGAAGAAGTTAATCGATATAGATGGTCCAGAAAGTATTCTTCCTTATAGCTTTTATGGAAACATGGGAAACCTTACTGCTGAAGGAATGGATCGTCGATTCTTCCATCGGTTAGGAGCGTCACAGTTAAATCGAACCATTTGCCAGTCTGCAGGTACGACAGGCTATAAATATACGATGGGCGGAAATATTGGCATAGATCCAGAAGACACCATTCATACAAAGCTGTTTATCTTCTGGGGAATCAATGCAGTTAGTACGAACATGCATCAAATTACCCTTGCCCAAAAAGCGAGAAAAAACGGGGCAAAAATGATTGTTATTGACGTTCATAAAAATCAAACTGGCAGAATGGCAGATTGGTTTATTCCGATTTTACCAGGGACAGATGGCGCGCTAGCACTTGGAATGATGCATATCTTATTTGCTGAAAACATGGTTAATGAAGAATTTTTACAAGCATTTACAGTAGGCCATCATGAACTTCGGGAACATGTGAAGCAATATGATCCTTTATCCGTTTCGAGAATTACTGGTGTACCTATAGAAGACATTTATAAGCTAGCAAGAATGTATGGGGAGACTACTCCTTCATATATTAGAATTGGAAACGGCCTGCAGCATCATGACAACGGCGGGATGTCCACACGTACGATCGCTTGTCTGCCTGCCTTAACTGGACAATGGCTTGTCAAAGGCGGAGGCGCTATTAAATCAAATTCCGGCTTTTTAGCATTTAATGAAGAAAAACTTCAACGGCCAGATCTATTAATAAACAAAGAAACACGTGTAGTTAATATGAATGAAATTGGCAAAAAGCTGCTCGAATTAACCCCCCCAATTAAGTCCATGTATGTATATAGCTGCAACCCTGCAGTTGTAGCACCAGAGGGAAATAAGGTTCGGGAAGGCTTGAGACGAGAGGATTTATTTCTTGTCGTTCATGATTTGTTCATGACTGAAACAGCCAAATATGCTGATATTGTTTTGCCATCGACATCTTCATTTGAGAATACCGATTTTTATGGTTCTTACTGGCATCATTATATGCAAATTCAACAGCCTGTCATTGAATCCTATGGGGAATCCAAATCAAATGTAGAGGTCTTTCGTTTATTAGCAAAAGGAATGGGATTCACTGAGGACGCTTTTACAGAAACAGAAGCTGAAATGATTACTCGTGCACTCGATCATCCTGAAAATCCTTACCTTACAGACATTCAATATGAGTCTTTAATTGAAAAGCAATACGTGAAGGCGAATGTGAAGCCGCTTTTACCTGGAAAACTGCCAACACCAAGTGGTAAAATTGAGTTATATTCAGAGAAGATGAAACAGGATGGTCATCCCCCATTGCCAACATATTTTCCAATTGTTGATGATGGTGATTTTCCATACTTATTCGTTCCAGCACCTAATCATAATTTCTTAAACTCAACATTCTCAAATATTCAAAAGCATCAATCGCTTGAAAAAGAGCCACGGATTCATATGAATGTTCTTGATGCAGAGGCTGAGGGAATTGAGAACGGAGAAACTGTAATGGTTTGGAATCAGCGCGGAGAATGTGAATTAAAGGTTTCCGTTGGCGACAATGTTCTTCCTGGCGTGATCGTTTCACAAGGTCTATGGGCAAATATTCCGGGAACAAAACAACTTGTAAACACTCTTACACCGGATCGTTTGTCTGATATGGGCGGTGGCGCAACCTTCTTTTCAGGACGAGTGGCGATAAGTAAGCTTTAATTAGAATATTACTAAAACCAAATCTTAACATTTACTAGAATTTAAAAAGTGCTTAGTATTTAGACCAAATGGATCATTAAATACTAAGCACTTTTTATTATTTTATTAGATCCACGTACGATAGATGGTTTCGAACTCTTGCTTAGGAAGCGGCCTGCTAATATAATACCCTTGAATTTCATCACAGCCTATTTCCTCTAGTATGTCTATAACTTCCTTCGTTTCAATCCCTTCTGCAACAACCTTTAAATTTAATTCATGTGCAAGAAAAGTAATCGCTTTCACTATAGCAATATCTTCTCTATTTTTTGATACTTCATGAATAAAACTCCGGTCAATTTTAAGTGACTGAATGGGGAATTTTCTTAAGTAGTTTAAGGAAGAGTACCCTTTTCCAAAGTCATCAATAGCAACAACTATGCCCATTTTTCTTAGCTTCTCTAAACATTCAATACATTCGTCTATATTGTCGATAAAGCTATTCTCCGTAATTTCTAATTCTAGCAATTGTGGGTCCAAACCCGTTTTTTCCAATACATCTTCGACTACTTGCTGGAAGTTTGGCAATCGAAAATGTAATGGCGAAATATTCACCGCCACTCTTAAGGGTGTGGAAAAGCAAGTATGATTCCACTCCTTATTTTGTACACAAGCTTTTTCTAGAACCCAATTATCGATCTTAATAATCAAACCGGTATCTTCAGCAATGGGGATAAATTTATCCGGCGGGATATTTCCAAACATGGGACTTTTCCACCGTAATAAAGCCTCCATTCCATTGATTTTTCTTGTATATAAATCTAATTTTGGCTGGAAATATAATTCAAGCTCATTGTTATCAATGGCTTTACGCAAATGATTTTCAATTAGCAGGGCTTCTTCATTCGCTTGGTTCATTTCCTGTTCATAGATGCAAAAATGATTACGCCCTTTCAGCTTTGCCGCGTACATGGCAATATCTGCTTTCTTTAATATAGAATCACAATCTTCCCCGTGCTCAGGATAAAAGCTTATTCCCATGCTGCATGTGGTAATAATTTCATTTCTATCTAATTGAATAGATTGGTCAAAGATTGATAGAATCTCTTCAGCATATTTACTAGCCATATCAGTACTTGTCAGTTCTGGATAAATAATGATAAATTCATCTCCAGCAAGACGATAAATTTCCGCATTGGGTCTTATACCCTTTTTCAATTTTTTAGCTACTGCCTTAATTAATTGGTCTCCAACCGAATGTCCTAAAGAATCATTAACTTGTTTAAACCGATCTAAATCAAGAAAAAAAACGGCAATTTTCTCTTTTTTTTCTTGAGATTTTCCCATTAAGTGATGTAAGTCATCACAGAATTTTCTTCGATTTGGTAAACTTGTCAATATGTCATGAAAGGCCATAAATTCTACTTCTTCTTGAACATGATGAAGCTCCGTAATGTCATTAATACAGCCGATAATTTCAACAACCTTGCCATCACGATGAATCGGAGATAAGTAGGTTAATAGTTGTCGATCCTTATAAGCATAATTATATGTAATCGGTTGACCAAGAAAAGCTTGCTCATATTTACTTACTAGCATATTGGCAATTTCTGATGTGAAGACTTCATTAGGTCTTTTGTTACGCATTTTCTCATTTTCTAAGCCTAATTGATAGGCAAGTTTTCCTTCATTCAGTATGTAAATAAATTTTTCATCTGGATCTTTTGCTACTTTGAAAATTAAGTTATTCATGGAATTAACGACATGTGTGAAATCATTTTGCAATGCTTCAACCAACTTTTCTTGGGCAAGCTTTCCTTCTGATATATCTGTTCTTATCGCAATATGCATGATTGGTTTGTCATCCTGATCCTTTAAAGGAACAATCGTCGTTTTTACCCAATAAAAGGTCCCATCCTTTGCTTTATTTTTTACCTCACCCTCCCATATGTCGCCTTTATTAATTGTTCTCCACATTTTTCCAAAAAATCCCTTCTCATGGTAGCCAGAATTGAGGATTCGATGATTTTGGCCAATTAGCTCTTCTGTGGAATATTTTGACAGTTCACAAAACTTTTGATTAGCATAGATTATTTTTCCGCTCGTATCTGTAACAGCAACAATTGCTGAAGCATCTAACGCATATCGCAAATTTGCATAATCCTCTAAAAAGGTGCTTATTTGCTGAATATCCTTTTCCATTTGAAGCAAATTATTATAATTCGAACGGCTATTTCTAAAAATCTCCTGTAAAGAATCAATCCATGGCTGCACTTGATTCTGATCGAACATATACTCACTCCCTAACCCAAAACAAAAACTATAGAGCTCATTTTTATACATTATGATGGATACCATTATTATACTAGTTCTTTTTTATCATATATTGTCAATTAGTACAATATTATGTCGAATTTACACTGTACGCATGGTGCGAATAAAAAAAGCTGAATTATAAAGACTTGTAATAAAAAACAGCTAGAATTATGAATAATTTGTAATATTTCAGCCACCATGATAATATTTTTAAAAGTTACCATTTAGTGAATAATTATGCATTTTTATTACAAAAAAATAAATGGAGAGCTGTTTTACTCTCCATTTATTTCTAGGATTTTTTCAATTCATAAGAACGCTGATCAATTAATCGTTTTTCACTCCGGTTAATGTGACCTTTATCCACTTTTGTAAGAATTGGTGATACACGTATAACATCTTGCACTTTTTCACCTAAATCCCTTTGAAGTTCTTCATCAGACTCAACGAATAACTGGAATACATCTTGATTATTCTCTCTTTTAATGATTCCTTGAAAGTTGCTGTAACCAGCTTGTTCAAGCACAGTTAAGAGCTGTTTTTCCCTCACAAACATGCCTTTCACTTTCACTCCATCACTAATTCTGCCTAGAACACCTGTTATTCTTTTTCCTTCATATCCCTCAACCCATCTCGAAAGGTCACCCGTTCCGAAACGAATAAGCGGATAGCTTTTATCATAAAGTGTGACAACCACTTCTCCTTCACCGGTTGAAAGCTCCTCTCCTGTCAAAAGATCACAAATTTGGACAATGGCTGAACTTGATATCTTTAATCCTGGGCCTTGTTTATCTTCATATGCTAGACAGCCGCAATCTGCCGTTCCATAGCCTTCGAATACAGATATCCCTTTTTCCTCGCATCTTTTTCGCATCTCAGTTGTCAGCATTTCGGCGATAAAAAATGCCCTTTCCAGGTGAATATCTTTTCCAAACGTCCAGCCCTTCTCTTCTATTGCATCGAGTAAAATCGAGAAGAAACTTGGCGTACCTACGTATCCAGTAACCTGTAAATCTTTCATTACTTGAATTTGAAGTTCTCGATTACCAGTCCCTGCTGGAATTACCGTTGCTCCTAATTCTCTTAGTGCGGAATCAAACATAAATCCTGCAGGGGACAAATGGTAGGAAAAAGTATTTTGGACAATATCCTTTTCATTAAAACCTGCTGCGTAAAGTGCTTCAGAAAAACGCCAAAAATCTTTTTCATGTGTTTGCGGATCATAAATCGGTCCTGGGGACATAAAAACTCTTGCCATCTCAGTTGTGCTGATAGTTGCTAAAAGACCGAATGCCGGATTTTCTTTTTGTATTTCAGGCAAATCATCCTTTTTCATTACCTGAATCTTAGACAAATCCATTTTTGATTGAATATCTATGGGACTCAATCCGGCTTTAACCATTCGTTTTTTAAAGCCAGCCGCATGATCGAATGCATATTGGATAACAGCCTGAAGCGAATCCATCACAGCCACCTCTTTCTTCTTTTATATGATTTAATATGTTTATAGTTTTTTCTACCTTTATCACTCATACCTAAATAAAACTCTCTCACATCCTGGTTTGCTAAAAGCCGCTCAACCGTTCCGTCCATAACAATTCTGCCATTCTCCATAATATAGCCGTAATCCGCAATGGATAGCGCCACATTTGCGTTTTGTTCTACTACTAGAATCGTCGTTCCCTCTTCTTCATTTATTTTTTTGATGATGGCGAAGATTTCTTTTACAAGTAAAGGGGCTAATCCAAGTGATGGCTCATCTAATAGCAATACTTTCGGCTTTGCCATAATTCCTCTGCCGATGGCAAGCATTTGCTGCTCTCCTCCGGACAAATACCCTGCCTGTCTATTTTTCAGCATTTCTAGTTTTGGAAAGTAGTGATACACCTTTTGGATATCATCCTTAATATTTTTTCGATCCTTTCTTGTATGTGCACCCGCAATTAAATTTTCCTCTACAGTTAAATGTTCAAATACACGGCGCCCCTCCATACATTGGAAAATTCCCTTCTTGACAATTGTT
The DNA here is from genome assembly GCF_001420595.1 of Cytobacillus solani. Lineage (GTDB taxonomy): Bacteria > Bacillota > Bacilli > Bacillales > Cytobacillaceae > Cytobacillus > Cytobacillus solani. Next base: position 2,827,635 of record NZ_LJIX01000006.1, read on the forward strand.
TCAGCATCACTTACATCAATCCGTTCGCCATACAGATCGATAAATCCATCCGTTACCTCGCCATTTTCACTTTTTAATAGACCAGAAATAGCTTTAAGTGTCGTTGTTTTTCCAGCGCCATTGCTTCCTAGCAGCGCGACTATTTTCCCTTTTGGAACGACCATCGACATTCCTTTTAACACAAGAATGACCCGATCGTACATCACTTCTACATTATTGATCGTCAGCATATGCTACCTCCTCCTGCCGTTTTTGCTACTGCCGTATGGTCTTATCACCCAATTATTATCGTTAACGGGCTACTTGCTCCCATTAATCGACCACTGCCTTACTTATAAAAAAGGAGCGTCTACCGAACGCTCCCTCTATTTCTTAGTAACTAATATAATCGGTTATGACTTCAAATTTCCCACCCTTTACTTCTGCAAGACGGATTTTGTTCGTACCTGCATGATTATCTGCTGTAAATGTAACCGGTGCAGCTAATCCGCCAAGATCTAACTCTTTTAGCTTTTCAATTCCTTTACGGATTCCTTCTCCTGTCGTTGGGTCGTCTGCTATTTTAATCGCCTCAACCATAATTTTTGCTGACACCCATCCTTGGATAAATTTTTGGTTTTTATCCTCTAATTTCTCTCCTCTGCCTTCCAAATACTTTTTGATTTCTTCCATTCCTGGAAGATCTTCATAAGGAAACGCATGGGTAACAACACCAATGAATCCTTCTGCCGCATCCCCAGCAAGCGGAATTAAGCCTTCTCCTGTCGCCCAGTTTAAACCAATGAATTGCGTATCAATCCCAAGCTTTTTCGCATCCTTTAAAATGGTTGCTGTTGCCCCCCATGTTTGCTGGATGATTGCATAATCAGGGTTTTTCTTTTCCATATTTAAAAGTTGTGAAGTTGCATCTAATGCCTGCACATCAATAATTTGCTCATCAACAACTTCCATGCCTAATTCCTTTGCAAAGCTTTTCGCATCTTCAATAGGAGACTTTCCAAAGGCTGTATCATTATATAGGAAAGCGATTTTTGGTGTACCGCCGCTATGGTTTTCTTTAATCCAAGTCAACGCGGATCTTGCCTGATCTGAATAGGAGGCTGCCGTTAAAAAATTATATGGACTCTCTTTAATATCTTTAAGGTTTTCAGAATATGAGCCCGAGAAATATGGAAGCTTGTCAGCAGCGACTTGCTGCCTTAGTGCCTCAGTATCGCCTGTTCCCCACCCTAGAATGCCTGAAACTTTATCTTTTGATTTTAATTTTTGATACATTTTTTGAGCTTCTGGAATTTTGTATGCATAGTCGTCACCAATTAACTCAAGCTTGTAGCCATTGATCTCTTCATCTTTGATAGAGTCAAAATAGGCTTCAGCTCCTTCAGCATACGGTGTACCTACATCCCCCGTTCCACCAGTAAGGTCGAAGATTCCACCGATTTTGATTGTTCCTTTGCCGCTGCCTGAACTTTTTTCTTCGCCTGAACATGCCGCAAGTACTCCTGCTACTAAAACGAATACGAGAAAAATCGACCAAATTTTTTTCATTCTTCTCCCCCTCATAATGTGAAAAATTCTTTCATAAATGAAAGTTCTATAGAATTACTTTCATCATTACTAAATTAATAGGAAAACGGCCATAACTTAAAATAGTCTTTTATATTTTTCCATATTTTCGCTAGCCCCTCTGGTTCGTAAATTAGAAATAGAATAATAACAAGCCCAAATACGACCTCTTTCATCCCATTTAGCACATTTGATAAATCAGGGAATACACCGCTTAATAATTCTACTCCTGTACGAAGGAAAACAGGCAGCAATGTAATAAAAACAGCTCCATAGATAGAACCAAAAACACTGCCAAGTCCACCAACTAGAATGATAGCCAGATATTCAATAGAGACGGTTATACTATATAATTCTGGGCTCACTACCATCGTATAATGTCCAAGCAAGGCACCCGCCACTCCTACAAAGAAAGAACTGACAATAAAAGCAAGAACTTTATATTTAAATAAATCGATCCCCATAACCTCTGCGGCAATATCTCGATCTCTTACTGCAATGAACGCTCTTCCGACTCGAGACCGGAAAAGATTCAAGGTAAATATAGTGGTAATGACAAGAATCACAAACATTAAATAGTAATAGCTTGTTTCACTATTAAAAACGAAGCTGCCAATTTCCGGCCTTGAAAGCACCATTCCTGCCGTTCCGCCAGTCAATGTATCCCATCTCGAAATGACAAACAGAATGATCACTTGTGCAGCAAGCGTCGCAATTGCTAAGTACAGTCCTTTCAGTCTTAAGGATGGCAATCCAAAAAGACCGCCTACGACTGCAGTAATAATACCAGCGGTCGGCATAGCAATCCAAAAGCTTAAACCAAGTTTTGCAGTTAAAATGGCCGATGTATAACCGCCTACCCCTAAAAAGGCGCCTACTCCAATCGATATTTGTCCTGTAAAACCAGTTAAAATATTAAGTCCTATAGCACCAATCGCGGCGATTCCACATAAGGTGGCAAGACCCACAATGTAATCGGAAGCAATTAATGGAAAGATGGCTAGTAATGCGACCATAATCATGACACGCACCCTTACACGGGAGATTTTCCATATAGCCATATCTTGTTTATAGTTCACATGGAATTCTCCACACCCCATTACAAAAGGATTCTTCATCCGATTACACCCTCTCGATTTCTTTTTTCCCAAATAGCCCATACGGCTTGAACATGAGTATAAATACTAGAATAATAAATGGCATGACTTCTTTTAATCCTCCGCCTACTAATGGATCTAAGTAACCGCCAGTCATCGTTTCAATAACACCAATAATTAAACCTCCGATTATCGCTCCGGGAATACTATCAAGTCCGCCAAGAATGGCAACTGGCAATACTTTCAGCCCAATAGCTGAAAGTGAGGCATTCACTCCATTAATATTGCCCAGGAGGATTCCCCCTACAGCAGACACGACTGCAGCAATAGCCCATGAAACGGCGAAAATAGTTTTCACACTAATCCCCATTGACATTGCTGCCTGCTGATCATCTGCGGTTGCTCTCATGGCAATCCCAAGCTTTGAAAATTTGAAAAAGAAGGTGAAAATAACGAGCATGATGACTACGATGACAAGCGACCAAATATATACAGGTGATATGACTACTTCTCCTAACCGAACGGGTGCCTCTGGGAAAATCTGCGGAAAAACTCTTGTTTCATGCCCCCAAATGATATGAACAAGCCCAGCTAATGCACTTGATAAGCCAATTGTTGCCATGATCATAGAGATAACTGGTTCTCCAATAAATGGCCGAAGAACAATTCGCTCTATGACAAATCCAAGAATAGCGCTGAACATAAGTGCTATGAATAGTGCAGCAATAAATGGAATATTGTAAGCAGTTATTAACGTGAGACAAACATAGGTCCCAATTAATAGGAATTCACCTTGTGCAAAATTGATGGCATCACTAGATTTATAGATTAGTACAAATCCGAGTGCTACTAGGGCATATACACTGCCAACAACGATCCCCGTAACGAGCATTTGCAAAAAAAAGGCCATTATGCAGCTCCCTCTCCTTCATCCATAAAGATCACCTGAAGTGTTGTATGAATCGTTTGTTCCTTTCCATCACGATACTTAATTTTTCCTTCAACCTTTATCCGTTCTTCTTGTGTGTACATCCCTTCAATAAGCGTCTCATATTTTTTTGCAACAAATTGTCTTCTTACCTTCTTTGTTCTTGTCAGCTCTTCATCATCTGCATCAAGCTCTTTATAAAGAAGAACGAATTTTCTTACCCGAGCTTTCTCTGGCAATGTTTGATTAATATCATTCACTTGTTTCTGAATTAACGCCAACACTTCCGGCTTCGAGGACAGATCTGTATAGGTTGTATAACTAATTTGATTTTTCTCCGCCCATCTGCCGACATTTTCCATGTCTATATTTATCATAGCTACGACATATGGTCGATCCTTGCCAATAGCTACAGCCTCTTGGATATACGAACTAAATTTCAGTTTATTTTCAATAAAGTTCGGTGAAAACATTTCCCCTGAATTCAAGCGAATGACATCCTTTATCCGGTCGATGACATAGAGATGCCCTTCTTCATCCAATCTGCCAGCATCTCCAGTATGCAGCCATCCAGATTGTATTGTTTCCTTCGTTGATTTTTCATTTTTATAATAGCCTTTGCAAATACTTGAGCTCTTGATGAGTATTTCTCCTTCATCTGAAATTTTCACTTCTGTCCCAGGGATCGGGATGCCAACACTATCCAGCTTTATATCCCCATCACGATGAACAATCGAAATACCCGATACTTCTGTCTGTCCATAAATACTCTTCACATTGACACCAATGCTATGGAAAAATTCAAAAACATCCGGTCCAAGAGGAGCACCACCAGTATATGCACGCTTCATGCCGAGCAAGCCTAAGTGATCCCTTATCGCACTAAACATGAAATAATCGGCTATTTTGTATTGCAGCTTTGTTGTAAATGAAATTTCTTTATTTTCAAAATAGGCTCTTGCCACCTTTTCACCGATTGGCTTGCACCATTTGTATATCTTTCTTTTTAGCCAGCCGGCATCTTGAATTTTCACTTGAAATCTTGAAACCATATCTTCATAGATTCTAGGTGGTGAGAACATAACTTGAGGTCCAATTTCACGCAGATTCTCTAACACAGTGGAAGGTTCTTCAGGGAAGTTTATCGTCATGCCATTATATAGGCCCATTCCCATGGTCATCATTTGCTCGCCTATCCAAGCAAGGGGCAAAAAGGATACATACTCATCCTTATCTGTTAGCGGGTCAATAGTTGATAAGTTTTTTGCCATATCAAGAAGGTTCTTATATGTAAGCATGGTTGCTTTCGGATTGCCTGTTGTACCGGATGTATAAGAAAAAATTGCGACATCATGCTCACTTCCTTTTTTTACTTCTGATTGAAAAAAGGCGGGATCTTCTTCATCAAGCATTCTCCCGAGGGCTTGGACTTCTTCAAAGCTTATCAAAGCATCGTCCTGGTAATTCCTCATTCCACGCGGATCATAATAAATAATTTTTGTTACGTTCGGAATTTCTTCCTTAATTTCAAACATCTTATCGACCTGCTCTTGGTCTTCAACCACAACAATCGTTGCATCACAGTGATCCAAAATAAAGCTCATTTCATTCGGCAGCGATTCTTGATAAATTCCGACTGAAATTCCTCCTAACGCTTGGGCTGCCAGTTCACTCATAACCCACTCAGGCCGATTATCGCCAACTATTGCTAGTTTATCGCCCCTTTTTAAGCCAAGCTTCGCAAATCCAAGACTTAGACTTTTTACTTGATCTAAATATTCTTGATACGTAATCTCATTCCAAATACCAAAATCTTTTTCTCTTAAAGCAACTTTCAAACCAGCTCTTGCCGTCCTCTCAAGTAATAATTGAGGAAATGTCATATTCAAGCTTGACATATAATGGCTGCCTCCTCTTTAAGCACCTAATATCCACTGCCTTTACTCTTTAGTCGAGATATTTCCTAGCCAACATTTTCTACTCCAAGATACGCGTCAATCACCTTTTGGTTATTTTGAATTTCATATGGAGTGCCATAGCCAATTAATTTTCCAAAATCAAGAACAGCAATATGATCAGAAAGATCCATGACAACACCCATATCATGCTCAATTAGAATGATCGTAGTTTCCATTTCCTCATGAATGTCAATGATATAGCGAGCCATATCCTCCTTTTCTTCACTATTCATTCCAGCCATTGGTTCATCCAATAATAGAATCTCCGGCTCTAATGCTAATGCACGACCGACCTCGACCCGCTTTTGCAATCCATAGGCCAGTCTCCCAACAGGCGTGTCACGGATATGTTCAATTTCCAAAAAATCAATTACTTCCTCTACTTTTTGGCGATGCAGCACTTCTTCCTTTTGAGCTTTCCCCCAATACAATCCACCAGAGAGAATTCCAGTTTTCATACGGACGTGTCTGCCCAGCATCAGATTGTCTAATACAGATAAATGAGGAAACAATTCGATATTTTGAAAAGCTCTAGCGATTCCAAGTGCTGCACGTTTATGGGGCTTGAAGTGTGTAATTTCTTCTCCGTTAAAGCACACCGAACCTGAGGATGGCTTGTACAGCCCGCTAATGCAATTCAGCATACTCGTTTTACCGGCACCATTAGGCCCAATTAAAGAAAATATCTCCCCTTTCTTTACCTCATAAGAAACTTTGTCAAGTGCCACAACTCCTCCAAACCTTAGTGTTACATCATTAATTTCTAAAATTCCCACTCGACTTTCATCCTCCAATCTCTTACAAAAAACGCTTACATTTTTAAAAATTTAGAATATTTAAATATATTCTCTGCTGTTCATATTATTCCTTCAATTTATGAAATTTTTTCATCCGCAAATAATGACTATTTATGCAAGTATACTAATTTATATAAGATGTATTTTTAGAAAATACATCAATGGATGAATGAATGGTTCATTAGAAATATTTATTCATAGCGCATGTAGATTTTTACTGTTAGAGTGTGATACCATCTATTAAGATTAGGAAGTGATAATAATGATAAAAATTGATATGCCCTCTCCAGAAATTGTGATAACAAAAAAACGGAATCTAGCCGGAGAGACAAGTGGGTCAGAGATTAGCAGTGTTTACGGATTTACAGAATATCATCGTATCCCGAGAGATAAAGGTGGACTGATTCTTTTCTTTAATAAAGATGAGGAGCTTTTATTTGTTGGAAAAGCGAGGAAATTAAGACCGAGAGTCAAGAAGCATTTTGAGGATACTGTTTCTCCAATGAAAAAGTATCGAGATGAAGTTTATAAAATTGCTGTATGTTTAGTCGAGGATCCAATGGAAAGAGAAATATACGAAACATATATTATTAATACACTTAAAGCAAAATATAATATTGAAAAAGTATTCTATCGATAAGAAAAGTGCAAGCGCCTTGGTCATCGCCGTACAAACTGGAAGGGCCGGTTCTTTCGATAAAGGAAGCACGGTGAGCGAGAGTGAACCGATGTTGACGCAATCGTTGTGGAGGGGACCTGAAGTTTGATAGGCGGTAGGCGCTGGAACTAGACAATTCTCTAACTCCAAAGTTATACTTTCTTATCTTTTTAAAAAAAAGGAGGGTCTTCCTCCTTTTTTTATTCTTTATCTTTTTTTCCTTTCACAAAACGATATGCGAGGTATGCAATATATAATGGAGTGGCGATGTAGATCAAGTAAGGAAATTGGCCGTGAGTTCCTTTGACTATAATAAATAGAACGCAGCCAAGAAAAATGGTCACGATTGTACCGTATTTTGGAAGAGGTACTTCTTTTAAGCTTGGAATACGGATTTTACTCACCATTAAAAAGCACATACCTGTAAAAACAACTGTCGTAATAATTTGTGGAATAATATGGCCAAATAATGTAAGAATGGCTAATATTCCACCTGCTGCCGTAATTGGAACCCCAACAAAATAATTCATGGATGTTTTACTTGAGCTAATATTAAATCTAGCTAAACGATAAGCACCGAACAGAGGAAATAAACCTGCAACAACAAACCCTAGCATGCCAAATTGATAAAAATATGTATAATAGACTAAAAATGATGGCGCAACTCCAAATGTAACGATATCTGCAAGAGAGTCCAGCTCTTTCCCCAATGTACTATCTGCATGCAACATTCGCGCAAGTCTTCCGTCCATACTGTCAAGCATCATCCCAATTAAGATTAATATTGCTGCATTTTTGAATCCCCCATTTGCAGCAAAACCAATAGATAAAAAACCACAATATAAATTTCCTAATGTCACCATATTAGGAATCGCTTTAGTAAATCGCACGAGGATGTATCACTCCTAATTATTTTCTTTATTTTATGTAGAAAACTCTTATTTCACACAAAGGAATACCGGCCACTAGAATTATAACATTTTATTCCTGTCGTTAAATGTCCTTAATGAAAAATAATTAAAAAAGCATCGGTTATTCCGATGCTTTACGAATTAATTCTGCTACAAGTTCCTTTGTATTTTGACCTAATGCTGGCGAGGATGCCCCATTCTGTTTTTGATTTCTATGCATTTTTACATACATGCTTTCGTTGTTATTTTCCCATAAAATTTCTTTTTCTTGGAAGTATGCAAATGAATGCAACTCATTTGGTTCTAAAACAGGTGTTAAACAACAATCCACTATTTTTCCGAATTCCATCCATTCTGTTAATTCCCGGCTTCGAAATAATTCACATACCTGCATGAATACTGGGTTGTTTGTTTCAGCCTTAGAAAAATGAGCATTAATCCACTCATCTCTACCTAGTGCCTGACAAAAATTCAACCAAAATTTTTGTTCAAGAGCACCTAATGTCACATAACGATGATCCTTCGTTTCATACATTGCATAGGAAACAAGCACCCCGTTTAATTCTTTAATTCCTGTTTGATCGTCCGTTTCTTGCGCGATAAGTAGATGATTCCCCATAATTGAAGCAACTGTTTCTGCGATAGAGATACAATGATAGCTTCCTTTTCCTGTTAGTATCTTAGCAACAATCCCTGCCAATATCCGTTCGCTCGCCGCCATTCCTCCTAAATAGTCTCCAATTTGAATCGATGGGTGAACTGGTTTCCCACGCTCATCCTTTAATTGAGAAAGAACGCCGCTAACCCCCATATAGTTAATATCATGGCTTCCAAGATGAGAGAAGCTGCCAGCATTCCCATAACCGGTTAAGGAGCAATAAACAATATCTTCTTTATGCTTGATCACTGTTTCGTAATCAAGACCAAGCTTTTTCATAACACCTGGGCGAAAGCTTTCAAGAACAGCATCCGCTGTTTCGATTAGCTTTAATGCCAGTTCTATTCCCTCTTTTTCTTTTAAGTTAAGGGCAATACTTTTCTTCTGGCGGTTATTTGCTAAGAAAACAATGCCTGTGTCATCTTTTTTAATCCCAAGATGCCTTGCAGGATCGCCTTCTATCGGTTCTACTTTGATTACTTCTACGCCAAGCTCGGCTAATCTCATCGTCGCATAAGGTCCTGGAAGATAATTTGAAAAGTCGATGATTCTTACACCTTTTAACATCGAATCACCCTTTCATTTTCATGTTTACCCATTTGAAAATAAATCCTCCAGCCGTTTGCGCAGCATGAATTTTTGAATCTTCCCGCTTGCATTTCTCGGTAAGGCATCACAGAAAATATATTGCCGCGGCCGTTTATAATTCGCCAGTTCTTCACTGTTTTTACAAACTTCATCGAGCATCTCTTCTGTAAGGTCTGGATCCTTTCTCACGATAAATGCGGTTACCGTTTCACCCCAACGATCATCTGGCTGACCAATGACGGCAACATCAAGAACACCACTATGTGTATACAAAACATCCTCCACTTCACGAGGATATATATTCTCTCCGCCACTGATAATCATGTCATCCACACGATCCTTAACAAATAAATACCCTTCATCATCAAGATAGCCAATGTCACCGGAATGGTACCATCCCATATACAAGGAATTGGCTGATGCTTCTTCATTATGATAATATCCGCTCATCATGCATGGTCCCTGGACAATGATTTCACCTGTTTCACCAGCCGGAACTGTATCATCTGGATCTGATGGACCATCCTCATTCGGGCGCACAATCCTTATTTCATGATTTAGGCATGCCTGCCCAGCTGATCCAGCTTTTCGTATTTGATCATCATCGAATAAGAAGGTAATCGCAGGACCCATTTCTGTCATACCATATGCCTGAACAAGGGATATCCCTAATTTATCCTTGCAGGCATATACAAGTGTTGGCGCCATAGGAGCTGCTCCGTAAAGACCTAATGTTAAGCTATCCAGCTGGTATTCATCGAAATTTTCCTGCAGAAGCATATTCCACATCGTGGGTGCAGCGAAAAACTTGGTTATTTTTTCCTCTGTAATTAATTGGAGTACTTGCTTCGGTTCGAAATGATGGAGGATGGTATTTTTCGCTCCGACATGCACACGTGGAAGGAAGGCACAATGAAGTTCAGCGCAATGGAACATTGGTGCGGTTACAAGACCATTATCATTACTATCTAGTTTTGTTGCACTAATAACGATTAAACTTTGTTCGACAATTTCCCGGTGCCGGTGAAGAACACCCTTTGGTCTTCCGGTAGTTCCACTCGTATACATAATGGCATAAACATCATTTTCATCAATAGAGGCTTTAACTTTTGATCTAGGTGCAGAAGCTACCTTTGCTTTATAGCTTGCTGCATATGACGGTGCATCTTCATCAATATACCAGAAAGCAGTCTGCGGAAAACGTTTAGCGATGGGGTCAATACCAGATTCAAGCATTTTTTCAAACAAAACGATCTTCGGATTGGCATCTGATAAGATATATGCCACTTCTTCAGACATTAACCGAAAATTTATTGGATTAAAGATCGCCCCTATTTTCGCACAGGCAAAAAAGGCAGTAGCCAGTTCTTCTGTATTAAATAAGTAGGTTGAAATAATATCCCCTTTTCGCACTCCCTCCTGCAAGAGAGCATTGGCTAGCTTATCGATCTCCAGACTCCATTCTTTATAGGTAAGACGCAAATTTTTTCTGACATCAAAAAGAGCTTCCTTGTTCGGATATTTGCCAACCGTTAAATCGAATACTTTTCCAATCGTTGTCGCCATTCTAGCTTTCCTCCTTTTTAATAATGCCTGTTTGTTACCGCAGATTTGTTATTTTGATTGATGAGGGTACGTTTTCTTCTTTTTCATTACCTTCTATTTACTTTTTGTGTGATAAAAGAAATTATTATCTCTTTAAATGATTGTGAAGGACAACTATTTCATTTAGGCGGTACCTCCCCTTTCCATTTAATCTAAGCGCTCAATTATTGTTGCATTGGCCATTCCATGACCTTCGCACATGGTTTGCAGCCCGTATCTTCCGCCTGTTCGTTCAAGTTCATGCAACATGGTCACCATTAATCGAGCTCCACTGCCACCAAGTGGATGACCAAGAGCAATCGCGCCGCCATTCGGGTTCAGTTTAGCTGGATCGGCTCCCGTCTCCTTCAGCCAAGCCAGCGTAACTGGTGCAAAGGCTTCATTTACTTCGAAAATATCAATTTCCTCTATTGTCAAGCCAGCTTTCTTTAATACTTTTTCCGTTGCGGGGATGGGTCCTGTAAGCATTAACGTTGGATCTGAGCCGACAACAGAACGGGCAAGGATGCGGAATCTTGGCTTCAGCCCTAATTCCTCTGCTTTCTCGCGGGACATGATTAATAATGCAGCTGCACCATCACTAATTTGACTGGCATTCCCTGCATGAATCACACCATTTTCTTTAAAGACTGTCTTTAGCGTACCTAGCTTTTCAACAGTAGTCTCCTTTCGCGGACCAGCGTCTTCTGTAACCGTGAATGTCTCTCCATCCGGCAGTGTCACTTCAATTGGAGTAATTTCCCTGTTAAAATAACCGTTCTCCTGTGCATTCAAAGCCTTTTGATGACTTTCATATGAAAATTGATCCAATTCTTTACGAGAAAACCCATATTTTTCAGCAATTCTCTCTGCGGACAACCCTTGATGAATAATTTCATACTGGCTCGTTAATTTTTCACTGAATGGAACACCTTGATAACTTGAACCAATCGGCACTCTTGACATGCTCTCTACTCCGCCTGCAATGACAACATCCATGTCTCCAGCAAGAATAGCCTGTGCAGCAAAATGAACTGCTTGCTGGCTTGATCCACATTGACGGTCAATCGTCGTACCTGGAACTTCAATTGGCAATCCAGCAATGAGGGCAGCCACCCTTGCAATATCCCCGCTCTGCTCACCGATTTGTGACACGCAACCGAGTATTACATCGTCAATGATTGCCGGATCGATTCCTGCTTTCTCTACTAACGCTTTTAAGCAATGTCCAGCTAGATCATCTGCCCGAATATCCTTTAAATATCCATTTCTTCTCCCTACCGGCGTTCTGATTCCTTCTACAATGACTGCTTCACGCATCTTTCTCTTCCTCTCTATAAACCGATATTTTTTGCTATTATCACTTTCATTATTTCATTCGTTCCCGCATAAATACTGGCAACCGGTACATCTCGATATCTTCTTGCAATCTCGTATTCTTCCATATAGCCATACCCTCCATGAAGCTGCATGCATTCTGTAGCTATTTTCCTTGCATTCTCAGTTAATTTCCACTTTGCCATCGATACTTTTGTGACGACATCCTTTCCAAGCATATGTTCAGAAATCAGCTGATCGAGAAACGCTCTGCCCATTTCAACATCAGTCGCTATTTCTGCGATTTTAAACTGGGTATTTTGAAAGCGGCTGATTGATTTTCCAAATGCCTCTCTCGCTTTAACATAATCAATCGTCATTTTTAGCATTTCCTCGGCAGCAACTTGTGCGGCAATAGCAACAACAAGGCGTTCCTGCTGCAATTTTTCCATTAAATAAAGGAATCCTTTTCCTTCTTGACCAATTAAATTTTCCTTAGGCACGATACAGTCTTCAAAAATTAACTCTGCTGTATCTTGACAGTGGAGGCCGATTTTGTTCAGCTTTCTTCCCCTCGTGAAGCCAGGTGCATCTCGTTCAATCGAAAGCAGGCTGATGCCTTTATGAGCTGGCACTGCATCAGGATTTGTTTTGCAAGCGACAATAATTAAATCAGAATGGACGCCATTCGTGATGAAGGTCTTCTGCCCATTGACAACGTAATGTTCCCCCTCTAGTCGTGCGGTTGTTTTGATGCCAGCTAAATCAGAGCCTGTACCTGGTTCAGTCATCGCAATCGCAGTGATGATTTCCCCTGTTGCACAGCGCGGCAGCCATTTTTGTTTCTGTTCCTCTGTTCCGTAGGCGGTAATATAGGGAACAACGATATCATTATGGAGACCGATACCGACTAAGCCAGAGCCAACACGCTCCAGTTCTTCATTGATGACTACAGAAAAGCCCCAATCCACCTCACTTCCGCCATACTGTTCTTCAATTGTTGGGCAAAGAAATCCCTGCTCCCCCATTTTCAGCCAGAAATCCCTGGGGATCATTCGGTCTTCTTCCCATTGTTCATAATATGGATACGCTTCCTTTTCTAAAAACTTTCGCAGTGATTTACGAAAGATTTTATGTTCTTCTTTTATATATGGAGCTGTCATATAGATCTCCTTTCAACTGCACTTTTTTCTATTGTACCTTATTGACGATTTTTTGAACATTCAGAATTCATTTCGTTTATTTCTTCGCCTCAATCCAGTATCCATGAAATAACTAATCTACTTCAAGCAAAGGCTTATCAGAAGCAATGAAACGATATAGACTCATTTTATTTCTCCTTAGAAAATTTCTAGTACAGAAGGAACATTATAAAGAATACCCTATTCCAGCTATGGATAAAGAGACTACCCCCACTATCCCCGCATACAAAGCAATTTTCGTTCTTAAATTTCTATACTGCTCAGACTCCGAATGGAAAACTGCTCTCTGTCGTTCACCATCAGTCCATACGCCTAATATTAATCCAGAAATAATGATACAGAATACTCCAATCGTGAGGAAAATTTGAATCATTTGAGCACCTCTTATTCCAAATATATTACATAATCATGCTTATAAAGTATAATATTCCATGTTTCTTCCTTTGAAAATAGATTAATAGTAAACTTGTATAAAAAGGAGGTATTCCATATGCTGCCGACTGAAAACTTAATGATTATAAAAAAAACATATCCCCACTTAGAAATAAATGAAGTACGAATAAATAATAATGGCTGGGATAATGACATTCTAATCATAAACGATGAAATAGTCTTTAGGTTCCCAAAATCAGAACACCTAATAACAAAGGTGATTGATGAAATGAAAATACTGGATCATTTAGCAGTGATAGAACCTATTATCAAAATACCAAAATATGAGCCGGTATTTAACGAAAATAAATTAATTGGTGTTAAATATGCCTTTCTTAAAGGCAAGTCTTTAAGTGAATATACTGATTGTCAATTAAATGAGGAACCTGAAAACGCTAAACTAATGGCTGATTTTCTAACTAAACTCCATAGCATTGATATTTCAGTTATGAATGATACAAATTTAACAGCAATTCACACACTTCATTATTGGGAAAATCTATATTCTTTAGTTAAACAGGATGTCTTCCCTTTTTTAAATACGTATCAGCAAAGCGAGATTAGCGAAGTATTTATTTCATTTATAAATAACTACTCATCCCTTTCCTATAAAAAAACGCTAATACATGGAGATTTGACACCTTCAAACATTATTTTTAATAAAACAATAAACCGAATTGATGGTATTATTGACTTCACTGACGCTCAATTCGGTGATCCAGCATTCGATTTTGCTGGATTATATTGGACATTTGGTCCTGATTTTACCCAAAAGGTTCTATCCTGGTACAACAACACGGAATGTGCTGACTTAATTTTTAATAGAGTGCGTACCTTTTACGGGTTACAGCCTGTATTTCATGAATTATTACATGTGATAAAAAATAAGCAAAAGATGAATTGGGAATCGGCTCTTGACAGGTTCTCTCAGCTTAAATCTTTAATATAGAATTTATACAGTGCCCTGCAATATTGTGCACGAAAAGTCGGATGGAAGGTTCTAGCCCCTGCTATTCTAAAAATGAAGGAGGTCATTAAATGGATTTGCTTAAACACATGAATGAGGCACTCAAGTATATTGAAAATAATCTTACAAATGAAATTGACTTTCAAGAAGTTGCTCGTATTGCAATATGCTCAGAATATCATTTCAAAAGAATGTTTTCCTTCTTATCAGGCATTACACTTGCAGAATATATTCGTCATAGACGCCTTACCCTTGCAGCATTTGATTTAAAAGAAAGCAATGTAAAAGTTATTGACCTTGCGGTGAAATACGGATATAACTCACCCGATTCATTTACTAGAGCTTTTCAACAAATGCACGGGGTTACACCATTTGAAGCAAGACATACTGGCCATTCACTCAAAGCTTTTCCTCCAATGACCTTCCATTTATCAATTAAAGGGGGAAACGAAATGAACTATCGTATTGTTGAGAAAGAGGCATTTCACATTGTTGGTGTTAAGAAAAGGGTACCTATCATTTTTAATGGGGTGAATCCGGAGATCGCCTCTATGTGGGAAAGTCTAAGTAGTGAAACCATCACTGATCTTAAAGCGCTATCTAATGTTGAACCGATCGGACTTCTTAGTGCATCTACGAACTTTTCTGAAGGGAGAATGGAAGAAAAGGGCGAGCTTGATCACTATATTGGGGTTGCCACAACTAAGAAATGTCCTCCAAACTTAACACTTCTTGAAGTCTCTGCATCCACTTGGGCAGTTTTTGAAGCAGTTGGTCCATTTCCTGAGACTTTGCAAAATGTGTGGGGGCGAATTTATTCTGAATGGTTTCCATCCTCTCATTATGAACAAGTAGATGGTCCAGAAATCTTATGGAATAAGGATAAGGATGTAACCTCACCAGCTTTTGTCAGCGAAATATGGATCCCAATAAAGAAGAAATAATGTTTAGTGACTGCTGGTCCAATTCAGCACTCTATAACCTAAATAATATCCTTAATAAGGATATTATTTAGGTTTTTCTTTTTCATCACATCACTCGTATTTTTCCGCGTATTTCCCTTTTTCAAATATGTCCTTTGCACTCATAGCTGTCCATTCTTCAATTGTTGCATCTGGATTTAAATCTAGGTATGATTTAACCATTTTGTATCCTTCACTATATCCGTATATAGGTGGAAGGTCATTGCCGCCCATAATAATTTCATGAGACCTATTAAAATCATAGGAGCCCAAGTCAGCTTCAATATTGGACCAATATTCCTTTTCATAGTTCATATTAATTGGGGTAAGAACATGTTCAGGGTAAACTAATTTTTCAAACATGACAGCCTTTCCTTCAAAAATTAGATTATCTAATACAGAGATGGGTAAAGCTTTTCTTAAATACTTTTCAGTCCATGCACTGTGATGGTATTCGTGGGCGATTCCAGCTTTCATTATTCCTTCTGTATAATACAAATTATACAGTACGATTATTTTTCCAGTTCCGGCATTTACCATCGCAGAATTCCCATTAGCTGAAGGGAATATACAAACTGTTGTTTCGTTATCGGAAGGCAAAAAGGATGCAGATTTTTCTAATGCTTCCTTGATCATTGTATTTGTATCTTCCATTTCAATCTTTTCGATTATTTTTTTCAACACAGTATAGCGGTTGGGTGCTTCATTTATTAGGGATTCGACCATGTGAAGATACTCTGCACCTTGAAAACAATCATTATAAATCGGTTCGATTACTTCTTTTTTATATGTATGGAGCTGTGAAGCATCAGGATTTTTTTCCATCTTATCTATGTAATTAGTAAACAGCTTATATACATTAACGATTTTATCCGTTTGCCCTGTTTGCGAATTCTTAAATGATTCGAACAGCTCTTCCGAAGCCTGATGTTCTTTCATTTCATCTTGCTCATCAATCGAGGCGGGTTCCTTTTGCTCACAAGAGGCCATTATAATAACGATTAGTATTAACATACTTAAATAGATTGTTATTTTTATAAGATAATTCACTACTTCCTCCCCCTATTTTGCGAGCTTTTTCTTAAATGAAAAATCTCTATACGTATCAAATTAATTGCATAATTTCTCCCGGCAATGATGCCTTGTAATCTGGTTCTTCTGATTGGACGACTTCAATAGAATCATAGCCCCATGTTACCCAAATAATCTTTATTCCGGCTTTTTTACAAGCAATAATATCTCTTTGCTCATCCCCTACGTAAATAACTTCTGTTGTATCCAGCTGTTTTTGTTTTAAAAATTTTGACAGCAGCTTGTCCTTTCCGAATATATGGCTGGAACAGAGAATATCTGTAACATTTTCAATGCTGTTTCGTCTAAGGAACAGCTTAATATTCTCCTCTGAATTGGAGGAAATGATCGCTGTTTTATACCCTTTTTTATTCAGTTCGTTTAAAACATCCTTCATGCCATCATACAAGAGTAGATCATTTATTGATTGACGGTATAGTTTATAGAGTTGAGGAATGAAAATAGGTATTTTATACATTGGGAAGTCCAACATTTTACAGCGTTCTCTTATGGTCAATTTTTTCATATTTTCTAATTCAGCTAATTTCATTTTTTTGAAATGATATTTTTCAGCGATTTCATTCCAGGCTGATACAAACACGACTCTGGAATCAGCAATTGTCCCATCAAAATCAAAAATGACATACTTTAACATAGAGAAACATCCTATCTTTATTTATTTTTCTCATTCTTAATAAAAATTGTTTTCAATTTTTTCTAGGTTCGTATAAAACCCAGTATTCTATAAATTATGTACACTAAAATTTCTTATTAATCGTATCAATTAAATAAAATAATTGTGAAATTATAAATGAAAGAAGGATTACCGTTATCGTTCCGAAGATATAAACTACTTCCTCTGCCGGGTCGCCGCCTCCCATAAAAACAGCTCCTAAAATCATAAATAGAATGACACCGATCATAACACTTAAAAAGAAAATACTAATATACTTTGACATACACAACTCCCCCTATTGCTTAATCTCATATTTCATAGCAACTTAGCCATATAGTATTCATCAACATAATTATCATTTATCAATAACGAATGCTTCTTTATACCTTCTGATACAAAGCCGATTTTTTTATATAGACCCAATCCTGCTTCATTATTGGCGATAACTGTTAATTCTAATCTATGAATATGATGTTCATGAGCCCATTCCTCGAGATTTTTAAATAGTTTTGTTCCTATTCCTAGACCCCTATATTCTTTTAAAATCCCAATGACAAGATAGGCTGAATGCCTTTTCCTCCTCGCACTTCCTCCGATTGCGATTAAGTATCCAATTAAATCATTATTGTCTTCTGCTAGAATAATGGTTGAATTCCCCTCTTTTTCCATTGCTTCTATTCTTCTTTTCTGTTGCCCAGGTTCCATCATTCTTTCACCAGGTTCAAAAAGCATAAAATTTGATTCATTTTCAACAGCCTTAACTAATTTCACAAATTTTTCTGAATCATTCGGACGAATGTTTCTAATCAACATTGATTATTCACTCCCACTAATCTTCCTATTGTTTCCATTTTACTACATAATTCTATTTCTATGAACATACTTTAAATTCACTTCTTCAATACGCATAAACCCTAATAAAGAGCTATACAGTTAAAAATATATATGGCATCCCCCTTTCCTTGTAATCATTTTACGCCCATAACGATCATGCCCCCAAAAAGCTTTTTATATAAAAAAAAGGATTGTCTCCCTTTAATGACGAAATTGATGGGGAACAAACTAAATGAAAAGAGGTCATTCTATTGAAGCAAGCACTGCTAGTCATCGATGCCCAGCAAGAATTAATTGAGGGAAATGAAAAAGAGGAAAGTGTTTTTAATAAAGAAAAACTTGTAAATAACATTAATATTGCCATTGAAAAAGCGTATGAATCAGATGCAATCGTAGTTTTTATTAGAGATACAGATGTAGCTAATGGGGAAGGTGTGGGATTTCAAATTCATCAAGACATTAAGGTACCTTCAGCAGCAAAAATATTTGATAAGAAGGCGACAAATTCTTTTTATGGCACACCATTATTAAGCTTTTTAAAGGATAATCAGATTGAACATCTTGTGTTGATGGGATGTAAAACAGAACACTGTATTGATACTGCTGTAAGGACTGCAACAGTTAATCATTTTGATGTCACATTAGTGGGGGATGGTCATTCGACAACTAATTCTTCCATTCTGCATGCCGAACAGATCATTAACCATCATAACAAAATCCTTCATGGTCATTACAATGTTGATCATTTTTCCATGGTCAGGAATACTCAAGAGGAATTGTTTAAACCAACCCATAATGACTACCGTTGATTGAACCTTGTGGAGACCTACATGGACAAGATTGATAAAAGGAATCGATTAGACGAAGCTCCATTTAGCTACCGAGTCACTAAAAACAATAAACTATTTATAGAATATTATGGGAAACAAGTGAGAATTTTAAGCGGAAAAGAAGCTGAAAGATGTTTGGAGAAAATTAAACATGCAGAGGATGAAAAGGCTGTACAATTGATATTAGCAAAGATCACAGGTAATTTTAAAAGAGGAAATGAGCGTTCTTGAGAAAAAGGAACAATCGGATAATTGTTATATAATCAATTTACTTTTCTGAGTCGTAGGGGAGTGGGATAATCGTACATTTTCCCTTCTCCCCTGCGATCCATCATAAGTAGCTGGATCCCAAAATAGTCAGCTAAATATCCCTTTACGTTTTTTTTCGATCACCTATTATTTTCATATTTAAGTTAAAGTAAAGATGCGGATGGAAACAAATAATATAGATAAGGAAGCAACAAGATAAATATATCCCCAAATGCTTTTTTATCTCTTTGGAGTTCAACTAAACCAAAAATTCAGTGTTTAAAGAAGAATCTCCTTTTTTACTAGTGCTTCCTTGAATTTTGACACATTATAAAAAGTAAGATTTGGCTGAAATGCAAAATCAGAAGTTTGATAATTTGGAAGCCACTGTACACCGATTGAAAATACCTTTGCTTGAATTCCTGCCTGAATATCGGCGTCACTGTCCCCAACAAAAATAGCTTCGCTAGTTAAAATTCCAAGCTGCTCCAGTGCCTTATTAATTCCTTCTGGATGAGGTTTTGGCATGGATACATCATCCCCTGTAATAACAACATCAAACAGATTCTCCATGTTAAGATACTTCAATGAAATATTTAAACTTCTTCTTGCTTTCCCTGTTACAATCCCTATTTTGTAGCCTTCCATCTTTAAATATTGCAATAACTCATTCATTTCGTCATTGTAGTAATTATGATCACTATGTTTTTCATCATATTTTTTATAAAAATGTTCAATAGCCTCATTATGATTTTCATTTTGAAGATTTCCAGTAATTATTCCTGTCTCAGATGGTCCAAACATCCCTTTAATTTCATCAATTGTATATTCTATGTTATCAAACTCCTTAAATACTGCTTGGAAGGCATAAAAACAAACAGGTAGAGTATCTGCAATTGTTCCATCAAAATCAAATATTACAGCTTTTAACATTTATACACCTCAAATATATTATTTTGGTCAAAACATTCATCAGTTCCATTACACTGACTCATCTCTTCACTTTTCATTAGTACCCATTTACCTCGGCTGCATCCGAATCCCGCCATCCAATCGAATAGTTTCCCCATTCAGCATCGGATTAGTAATAATACTCTCTGTCAGCATGGCATATTCTTCAGGTAATCCTAATCTAGATGGGAATGGCACCATTTTTCCTAAAGAATTTCTAGCTTCTTCTGGCAGAGTATCAAACATTGGGGTATGGAATAGACCGGGAGCAATTGTCATCACTCGAATGCCGTATGCTGCAAGCTCTCTAGCGATCGGTAATGTCATGCTGACAACACCACCCTTTGATGCACTGTATGCCGCTTGGCCGATTTGCCCTTCGAAGGCAGCAACGGAAGCCGTATTAATGATGACGCCTCTTTCGCCATTTTCATTCGCCTTATTTTGCACCATCCGCTCCGCTGCCAGCCGAATCACGTTGAATGTTCCAATTAAATTAATCGAAATCACCTTCGTGAACATGTCAAGCTCATGAACACCTTTACGACCTAGAAGCTTGGCTGCATTTCCAATGCCTGCGCAGTTTATAACAGTGTCGATATAACCAAGCTGTTCACAGCCAAAGTCAATTGCTTCCTTTACTTTTGTTTCATTTGTAATATCCGTCATTTTGTATGTAACTTGATCGCCAAGCTCCACTTTAAGCTTTTTAGCACGTTCTTCTGATACATCAAGAATTAGTGCTTTTCCCCCTTTTTTCACAATATTTCTTACCGTTGCTTCCCCTAAACCTGAAGCTCCGCCAGTCACAATCGCCCGACAATGCTTTATGTTCATTTGATAACCCCCAAATTAGTTGTTTGCTTACTGTTTTCCATTTCATATATGTATTCTCCTGCAATACTAATTAGAATTTTTAAAACTATTAGTTAAAGTGGCAAAAGGATGTCAGATTATAGTATAGACGGAGAGTCTACCTAATGATGAAGGACCTTCCCTCACGTATTCTACTCAAGTTGGGACTTCATACCCTCGATGAAGGACCTTCTCGCACATTTTCCACTCAAGTTGGGACTTCATATCCCCAATGAAGGATCTCCCCTCATTTTACAAATAATTTATCTTACATAGGAAGGTTATTTTACTTAGAACATAAGAAAAAACAGGAAAATTTCTTTTAAATTTTCCTGCCTTTTTTATTATGAATATGAATGATTAACACTTTTTGATTTGCCTTTTTTTTTCTTGTTTATTCTTCAGTTGAGAGCCCGTTAATATCAATTACTATATCCTCTAATACAAATTCTTCTTTCCCTTTGCCTGGTTTTTCAGGGATTGGAATTTCCTTTGGTCCATCTTTCGTGATTTCGACTGAGCCGAAATTATCAGGTGTATGTTCTCTTAACATAATTTGAGGGGTTATAATTAGTTTTGATGCATTTTCATCTAGTTTTTCAAAGGTCTTACTCCAGTTCATGTTATAGCCGTCACCTGAACCGCCATTTCCTTCACCGGAATACGAGTTTCCTAAATCATCTCTAATCTCAATTTCAACATCTACTGCATGCCATTTGTCTCTAACTTCCTTAGAAATGATCTGATCGTAATAAACAATGAATGACATCGGAGTGAAGGATATTTTTCCAATATTCACCTTTACTCCCGCAAGTTCTGAACTACCCTCACTAATAAAGTCTTTTCTTTCAGTTGCATCTAAAGCAAGAGCAAACTTCCAACTGCCTTTAATTTCTTTATATTGCTGATCTGGCAATGTAATGCGATCGATCCCCCACTTGATCTTAGCCACATCTTCTTGATCACGATCAAGATTAGTAGCTGTCACGATGCCAACATAATTGTGGTCGTCCACTTTTGAGATGTGCGCACTCCCTGATTGGCTGCTCACTCCTTTAATTTCTAAAAAGTCTTCTAAGATAGGCTGATCTCCTAAATCCTGCTCGCTTTCGATTGAATAAGTTAATGAAATCGTTTTTCCATCAAAGATTGCATCATTGAGCGTCACTCTAATGCCATTGCTTTCATCAGTCATATTGATCTCTGTCGAATATTCTTTGTAATCATCATAAAGACCTGTACGCCCATTATCCAAAAATCTAAAAATATCTCCAATAACGGGGATACTGCCAGCGTATGCTGGAAACGTTAATCCAATGGTGGTCACTGATAAGCCGCATAAAATGGCTGCTGCAGCTACATTCTTTTTCCATCCCATTCTTTTTTTCTTTTGGCGGATTGATTTTTTTAATGCTTTTTTCACTCTTGCCTTTTCCAGTTCATCCACTTCGATTTCTTCAAATTCAGTTTCGTCAATGTCTATATCATTTAATAATTCATAAATATCCTTCATACGAGACTCCCTCCAAAATCAAGATTTGCTGCTTTTGTATGCAGTTTCTTTTTTCCCCGATAAATTCGATTGCTTATTGCAGATTCGGTTAATCCAAGCTTTTTTGATATATCCTCCGTTTTTAAACCCAAGTAGAATTTCATTATAAAAATCTTCCTGTCAACAGGTTCTAACTGATTAATTAAGCGGATTAATTCTGTTTTATCTTCTAAAATTACTAGTTCATCCTCTGCTGATTTCTCAACAGTCTCCTCAATAATATCTCTAGAAAATTCCTTCCCATTACTCGTTCTTCGGTAGTAATCAATTGCTTTAAATTTAGCAATCGCGCATATCCATTTTCTAAAATCAATGGCATCTCCTTGAAATTTCTTTGAATGGTTCCATATTGATAGAAAAATATCGTTAACACATTCTTCAATAATTCCATCATTCTGAAGCGGGGAAAGGATCTTATAGGCAATCCCCTTAATTAATGGCAAATATTTATCAACGATAAACTCTAACGCATCTTCCTTTTGACGCTGCAACCGTTGGATATAATTGTTTTCATTACATTTCATATCAATTCCCCTTATTCTTTTGTAAAAGCTTTTACAACCTATACAACGTGATGAAAAAGATTTTTTCTCGCAAATTCAAAAAATATATATTTTTATTTAACGCTCATTACGGTTCGAAAAACATTTTGCATCAGAATATTGAATCTGGCAGACTAACTCCATTTAACTACAAAATAGGATATTCCATCATTTAAAAAAACCTGTCCAATAATAATTGGACAAGGCTCCTTCGTAAAATTCACTTTACAATTTTGGTCACATTTTTGCATGAGATCTATGAAAGGCAATAAGCGAATCTACCTCTTTTCACGAGGGGTAATGTACATGATGTAATACCCAAATATTAAAACTAAAATAACAATTGAATAGAGTAATGTATTCAGGGGATGATCATGGTCTACAATAATTAACCTAATCATCGCGGTAATGCCAATATAGATAAAATATCTCAGCGGAAAATGATAATTCTCCTTAAAATACTTTACAATCATTGATATAAATTCAAAATACAAAAAGAAGATAAGAATATTGGCAAGAAAAAGCTTATAGTCATTGCTATCATTATTCAAAAGCATTTGAAAAAAAACAAGTAACTCTTTTACTAGTAAAACAGATAAAATCCCAGCCAACAGTACTAGAGAAACATTCAAAATGATTTGTAATATTAACGGGATCCACTTAATTTTATTTTCAAAATCACTTCTCATCCTATACACCTGCCTATCTTTCCTTTCTTTAATATTAAAAAGAAATTAAGACATAAAGATAGCCAGACTACGTAAAATTTATGTAAAGATATATTAGGATACCATACATCTTTTCCATATTCTCAGTAACTCCTTGCAGCTATTTCACTTTAAATTAGGGCAGCTAGGCAGTAAATATAAACATATTTTACAGTAGATGGTGGCTTGCCGTGCAGAATAAGTAAATTTTATACCTAGTATTATTAACTCCTGTTTTATAAAGTGAGTGAATATTACTTGTAAAAGTTCCTTTAAAGAACTACCATAATTAGGAAAGGGTTTTTAGAACGGGAGAGGTTATTAATGAAAGAAATAAATCATGTATTATTAGGTAGGTTTCATTTCGAAGAGGAACAATGCGTATGGAGGCAGGTTAGAAAAATATCCATATTTAATAAGACATTTGAAGCAAATATTGATTTCCTGGAATATGATGAAGAATTCGAACAGGTCGTAGAATTTGAAGAAGATACAAAAGGATACTTCCAAGAAGAGCAAGTTGAAGCATTGGTGAAATTTCAGGAAAAACGCCATGAAATCATCTCAAATCTAGAAACTGCCATATTTGAATACTACCAAAATAATCGTGAAGTGTATGATGCCCCATTTTTAAAAAATAAAAATGAGATTGGCAGTTTATTAACAGATATGGGCATCTTTATTGCCGATAGAGAAGAAGCAGGCTTAAGGAAAATGGGAATTACTTTCGAATGCAGTTGGGAACCTGGTCATGGATTAGGCATTCTACTTAAAAACGAAGAAATAGCTGCCGTTGGAACGATAGATGATGCTGTTGTGTAATCTTTAGAGATATGTTTTAATTTCATCCATACTACTTACAAAAAGGAAATAAATAGATCCTCTATATTCTATTATTTTCTCTATAAATCTATTAACGCTAATTAAAAACAATATTTCAAATAAATTTTTTCAGTAAAACATGCTATACTATATAATGCATATTAATCACCTTCCAATTTTCTGCAATTGGAAGGTTTTCTATTGGCGAATTAAGTAAGAAAAGAGGAGACAAAATTGAATAACGAAACAAAGCATAAATCCGTTATTGTTGCCTTGTTAATTGCAACCTTTCTGACCGCAATTGAAGGCACAATTGTAAGTACGGCAATGCCAAAAATTGTGGAAGATTTAGGCGGAAGTGAGCTATATACTTGGGTAATATCTGTTTACCTTTTAGCTACAGTTATCAGCACACCAGTATTTGGAAAACTCGCTGATTTATACGGCAGAAAGCTAATGTTTACTATTGGAACAATTATCTTTCTCATTGGTTCCATGTTATCCGGACTATCACAAACGATGGAACAGCTTGTTCTATTCCGATTGATTCAAGGGATTGGAGCTGGAGCCTTAACAACGATTCCATTCACCATTATTGGAGATGTATTTGAATTTAAACAGCGAGCGAAAATTCAAGGTTGGATCAGCAGTATGTGGGGAATTGCAGGTATTGCAGGTCCGCTTGTCGGCGGGTTTATTGTCGACACCATCTCATGGCATTGGATTTTCTACATGAATCTGCCATTTGGGATTATTTCATTAATCCTACTTTGGGTTTCTTTAAAAGAGCAAATTGAAAAGAAAAAGCAAATAATCGACTATGCCGGGATTCTCATGTTTGCCATATGTATGACATCCTTCTTATACGCACTAACACTGCTAAAAGAGCACAAGCAATTAACAGGAAGCATCACTGCATACCTTGTTGTTGCTCTTATTGGTCTTTGCTTCTTTATTTGGATTGAAGCTAAAGGGAAAGAGCCCATGCTGCCACTTTCTCTATTTAAAAATACATTTATTACCGTTTCGAATATTGCCGGATTTTTATTAGGCTTTATCCTTGTAACGGTAACGTTCTATATTCCATTATGGGTTCAGGGAGTAACTAATTTAAATGCCACCTATTCGGGAATCGCGATGCTGCCAATGTCTGTCACATGGCCGATTGGAGCGATCTTTTGCGGAAAATGGTTAGGAAATAAATCGATTGCCCATGTTACTTTAATAGGTACTTTAGTGGTTATTCTAAGCTGTACAGGATTTGTATTCTTCCAGACAAATACGCCAGTGCATATCATGATGGTGGTTACCGCATTTATTGGACTCGGTTTTGGGCTAGCCTTTACCGCATTTACGGTTGCCGTACAATCAGCTGTTGAATGGCATCTCCGAGGTGCTGCGATGGGATCACATAATTTAATGAAAAACTTAGGACAAACCATCGGAATCGCCGTTTCCGGTCTATTGCTAAGTGATCAGCTAAAAGGACCCGCATTAGAATCAAGCTTGCATTCCGTATTTATCTTACTCGTTGTCTTAGCCATCTGTTCATTTGTTGTAACAGGTGTACTTATTAGAAAGAAAGAGTCTGAACTTGCCGTAAGATAGAGGGACATGTTCAATGTCTTATATAACTGAAAATAAAATGGATGGGACAAGGGGCCAGACCCCTCGTCCCTATTTTTTTAAAGGAAAAAGAAAAGCTGAATAATAGAGATGGCTGCCATCCCCATAATTGGGGCCAATTTCAATACAGTAAACCCTGCTGTTGTTGAAACTAGTGGCTCTAATGGGTCTTTAGCAGGTGAGGCAAGAAAGTTGATTATACGCTCCCATCTTTTCCCTTTAGGTTTCATTTGAAAATCGGGTATATCCAAATGATATTCATCTAACTTTGTCCGAAGATGATTTTCTTTTTTAAAGGGATCGTGATTCATTGAAATCATCCTCCAATTCTACTTTTAAACTTTGGATTGCTGTGTGTAATCTCGATTTGACCGTACCTTTTGGTATAGTAAGTATTTCTGCAATTTCTTCATGTTTCATATCATGATAATAGAATAAAAGAATGACTGCCCGCTGTTTATCAGGAAGATTTGAAATGGCTTCCCGAATCGTCAGCCGATCTGTATGATGAAGTTCTTCTTTCGTTATTGGGGTAAGAAAAGGCATAAACGATTGCCATTTTTTGCGCCGATTTAATTTATCTATCAATAAACGGTAAGCTATTTGAAAAAGATAGGATTTAATTTTCCCTTTGCCTGGATGATAATGATGTTTGTAACGCTGAAGCTTTACAAATGAATCTTGAACGATATCAATCGATAATTGCTGATCCCTTGTATATCGATAAATAAACGAATATAAAGCAGGCTTTAAAAGGGTATAAATACCTGCCAATGCATCATCATCCCCATTTTGATAAGCAATCATTAACTCATCTGCACGCTCAATCAATTTGATCTCCCCAGCGCTCTTTAATCGCCTTTAGCGTTAGTGAAACTCTTGAAATTAAGTAAATCATTGATACAAGTGTCCATACTTGTGCTTGATTCGTAAAAAACTGGACAAAATTATTCTCTACATTTTGTCCGTTCGAAATTAATAGATTTAGAACTTGAACACAAATTATTGCATAAATAGCTAGACAGAGTGTAAGTGTATCAAAAACATTCCAGCGTAAATATATTTTTGTCTTCTTAAAATTGATTTTACCATTCTCACGGACAATATGTTTACGATCCATTGGAATCGCAATCGCTAATATTAGCACCATGAACACTCCACCCACAATCAGGGAAATAATCCAGCCAGTATCCATTAGTAACAACTCCTTTTCTCTCATTACTTACATTACATATGAGAAGGGAAAAGAGTTCATTTTAAGTGAATTTTTTTCAATTAATGAATGTTAGCTGTGGAGAAGCTATCCAAATTTTTAAATTAAAGCCTTTTATACCTCCTGAATGAACTTTCAATCAATTTCCCTTGAATTTTCTCTTTTTAGATAAAATAATATTGCTAATACGAATTGAATAAGAGGAACAAATATTGCCCAAGGAAATCGTGGGGACTCGCTAAAATACCAAGCATCCGGATAAAGTAAAATGGCACTCATCAACATCAGTTTCCAAGATCGCTTTATAAGTGCATAGATAAAAAATATGACTGATGCTATAAGTAAAGGATAAAACAGCTTCAAAGCACCTAACAAAA
Source organism: Cytobacillus solani (assembly GCF_001420595.1). Taxonomy (GTDB): domain Bacteria; phylum Bacillota; class Bacilli; order Bacillales; family Cytobacillaceae; genus Cytobacillus; species Cytobacillus solani. Next base: position 2,855,565 of record NZ_LJIX01000006.1, read on the forward strand.
GACCCATAAATTCTTCCATGCTTTACCTACCCCCAATAATTTAGCTTAGTTATTTAGCAGATTCTTATACTCCTTCTCGGTACCTGAAAATATAATTAATAGAGCATAACCGTTCTTTTACCAAATTTTCTTATACTTTTCAATATGCTCCAAGCTTATAGGTGCCTTTTGTAATTGATGTGGACAAATCTTATTGTATTTTTTGATTTTTTTATTAATCTCTTCTACATCATTATTTGTTTTACAAGAATGGACTAATTGGGAGATTTCCTTTTGCAGCTTCACCCATTGTGGTAAATATCCAGCATCTTTTGCAATCTTTTGAAAGTGCTGGAATGTGTCCATCTGCAAATATTCTTTAGATAGCGGCTTTCCTTTACCTTTATAATCAAAATTATCTTTCTCACCAGCACGCTCCAAAATCTCACCTATTAGATCATTGTATTCCCTGTCCATAGAACCTCTCCTTATTATCTAACTAGTCAATCCCTTTTTGGGACAGAGAGTCACGTTTACTGTCCCATATAATTAATGGGACAAGGAGCCTACCTCCTCGTCCTGGTCACTTGAGTCCAGCGTCTATCCAGTATATGCTGAAAATGGTGAGCCGAAAGAATAATTATGAGAATTTCACAAAAATACCGATAGTGAGCAAAGCTATGGATATTTAAAAATCACTTGGACTTTGGATAATTGGCACCTATCAACCTTAATGAAGACACATTTGATAGAGTTCTTGTAAATCGGAGACAACCAGCCCTATTAAGTACAGTATTCACTTGAATTTTGTAAAAATAGGAAACAAGCAGCTCTATTGAGTACACTATTCACTCGAATTCTTTAGAAACGGGAAACAAGCAGTCCTATTGAATACACTATTTACTCGAATTCTTTAAAAATGGGAAACAAGCAGCCTTATTGAGTACAGAATCCACTTGAATTTTGTAAAAATAGGAAACAAGCAGCTCTATTGAGTACACTATTCACTCGAATTCTTTAGAAACGGGAAACAAGCAGTCCTATTGAGTACACTATTCACTCGAATTCTTTAAAAATGGGAAACAAGCAGCTCTACTGAGTTGATTTGCAAATTACTTTTCATAGGTGGTGTATTTCATTTGGTTGAAAATGAGGATTGTTCCTATTGCAACATCCGTTACAGCTATCACCACTGTTTTCTTTATTTTAAAAAATAAACTCTTATAATGGCAACAATCACAATACAAACGGCGATTAGAAATAAATTAAATGGAGCTAAAAGAAAGTCAAAAAAGGAATTTAGTACATTTTCACATACATTTCTAACCCTCATCATTAATGGATCACTTTACTTTCTTACAAACATATACCATTTGCGTACTGTCATCAGTTATTGACGTTTCATTCCAATCTTGATACAGATCAACAATTTCAAAGCCGTTTGCAGATAAAATGCGTTCCATTTCTCTCGGGTACGTATAGCGCAAAAGTATATTTGTCTTTTTTTCTTCAATTATTTCTCCCGCTTTATTTATCATTCTTCTAATCGTTATATAATGTTGAACTTGGGTAAGGGGGTCATACTTACTTATCGTGTATACATCCACTTTATTCATCGTATCGTTGTCTACATATGTTTTCCAATATTCTTCTGTACTTGGCTGGAGCAGCGCCTCAGCACTTGGAAACCGTGTGCCGAAGATAAATATTCCGCCCAATTCCAAATGTCTATTCACAGAGTCCAATAATCCATCCTGTGATTTATTCATTAGAAAATGCTGAAATGAGTTGCCAACTGTAAAAATGAACCTGCTTTTTGCATTCAAATGGAGATTCGTACAATCCTGTTCAATCCATTTGATTGGCGAATGTTGATTAGCTGATTTTCTCCTTGCTTCAGCTAGCATTCCCTTATGAATGTCCACACCTACTAGCTTGTATCCTTTTTTAGCTAGCGGAATCGTTACCCTGCCTGTCCCGCAAGCTAGATCGATAATCGTTCCGTCTATCTTCGCAGCCCACTTCATTAGAAAAGGAAGGTCCTCTTTATACGTTTCGTTTTCACTATCGTAAGCCATTGGGTCCTCATATTCTTCAAAATTATCTACTAACATACACACACTCCTTTTTCTAAATTTTACCACAAATTCTGACATTTAACTTTATACAAAAAAAGAACTTTACTCCTTACCGTTGTTTAAATAATAGGTTGTTCTTATTAGTAGAGAGTATCAGTAACGAAAGTACAAACATACCAGCCAGGAATTATTATTGATATCTTTTGTATTTGAAATGACGGTCATTAATGTACAGTTTACGTCTACCAAAATTAAATGTTCACCCTAACTTTTTATAATCCAAAAAGAGAATGGTACTTTATGGTAAACTCGTTTTAAGGGGGGTTTAACGAGTGAATAAGATAGATATTGTCATGATGATATATGTGATTTTTTTATGGCAGCATTATTTATAAGCTTTAAATATGGTTCCGCTATGATTAAGAAAACAGGTCTCTTTCTGCCACAAGCCCTAATTGCGGGGACAATTAACTTAGCATTAGGTGTGTTTGGGATAATGGTTTGGTTTTTCTTCTCTTGGAAAGTTAATGAATTTTTGTTTTTTGGTGGTTTAGTTTTAGGATTAAGTTTAATAGTTGTGGGTGAGGTTGTTTTGCTTTCAATTTTTTTCAAAGCGTAAAAAATGGATACAAATATACAATGATAGCTTAAATGGAAGCAATAGATAAAAATTGGAAGCCACTGTAATGGCTTCCTTTCATTTCACTTACATATCAGCATTAAGCTTTAACATAGCCTAATAATAGGTTCCTTTATTTTTTGGTAATAATTTTATCAATAATCCCATATTCCAGTGCTTCCTGGGCAGTCATATAGAAATCACGGTCACTGTCTTTAGCGATTTTTTCAACCGGCTGTCCGGTGCGATCGGCAATAATTCCATTGACATGATCACGGAGTTTGAGAATTCTTCGTGCAGAGATTTCAATTTCTGTTGCCTGTCCTCTTACACCGCCAAGCGGCTGATGGATCATAATCTCGCTGTTTGGAAGGGCATACCTTTTTCCCTTCGTACCAGCGATAAGCAGCAATGCTCCAAATGATGCAGCCATTCCCATACAAATCGTGCTTACATCTGGTTTAATGTACTCCATTGTATCAAAAATCGCAAAGCCTGCAGTTGTCGAGCCGCCAGGGCTATTAATATAAATGGAAATATCTTTTTCTGCATTGTCAGCTTCTAAAAACAATAGCTGGGCAATGACACTGTTTGCAACCTGCTCATTAATTTCTTCGCCAATAATGATGATTCGGTCTTTCAATAGACGTGAGTAAATATCATAAGATCGTTCCCCACGATTGGAATGTTCAATCACATATGGAATCGTACCCATAAAAATTCCTCCCTTTATTATGCTGCGAAACTATAAAGGTCAATAGGAGATTGAGTATACGTTTTCTTAGCAAGCTTAGGGACTTCTGCCAATGGAGGAATGTCAGATACATACTCAATTAAAATGGATGGGTCTTCAGATTGTAAGGATTGATATATCAGATTCCCTATCATTTCCCTTTCTTCCTCACACCAGTAGGAATCCACTGATTGCAGGTTCGTTTCCTTCTCCAGCCGTTTCCTTGTTCTATGGATGATCGCTTTCACAGCCATTTCTGTTGTATCCAGCAAATCAGCAATTTCCTTTGTTTGGTAGCTGAAAGCCTCTTTCAATAAGAAAATGATTGCTTGTTTTGGTGTTAAATTATTTACTAATAGCTTTACTGTATCAAGCAGTTCATCTGTGCTAATTGCATCAACCTTCCCCGATTGATCCTCGAGCACTCCAACAACTTCGCGATTTCTTTTTCTAATGGTATCAATCCATTGATGGTAAGCGATTTTGTTCAAAAGTGCAGGACTTACATCGGAAGAATGATAATGCTGAATCGCTTTTAAGACTGATTCCTGAACAAGGTCGTCAGCATCCCATTTGTTTTTCGCTAAAAAACGACAATACCGCAAAAGGCCTGGATACAGCTGATTCAAGTGACTACTTCCTTTCTCTATCTGAACCCCTTCATTGGCAAACAAGCTTTTATTAGAAACCATTCTATTCACTCCTTTTGAACCTCCTTGCCTTTATAACGGATATAGGAGGGAAGAAAGATACGGGTACGAAAAAAAACTTACTTTTATTTTACTTACTCTATTTAGCTAAGTGAGTTCTTATTACCACTTTTGACATATTCTTTTTTTGGCATCATAAAACTCCTATTATTACCGCTGATCCCTTTTTTCTTGTTTTCGGGCATCATCATGCTCTTATGTTTACCGCTACTTGCCTTTTTCCCCTTAACAATCACCCTTACACTTAAAAATTCCGAATATCAGCAATGGGACCGATCTCATTAAAATTGCCATTTTCTATAATTGATATAAGTTTCTTTGCAGTTTCCTCCGCACTGACTAGCTTTCCTTGTTCTTTATAATCAATGAACCGGTCTAAGAGTGGGAATGCCTCTTCACTGCTAGCGCGTATGGCTTCCTGCATGCCGGTGTCGATAATCCCTGGGGCAATCGAAATAATTTCGACTGGATATTCTGCATTTTCTTGCTCAAGAGCAATAACCCTTGAAAAATGGTCCAAACCTGCTTTTGTCGTGCAGTACGTTCCCCAGCCTTCATATGGATTTCTGCCTGCTCCAGAAGAGATATTAACAATTTGCTTTTTCCCGTTATAATTCTCCAGCTTTGAGATAAACACATTAGAAATAATCATGGGTGCGGTTAAATTAACTGCCATTGCCTTTGCCATTTCTGCAGCATGTACAGTACCAATTATTCCAATGGGATCAACCATTCCTGCATTATTTATAAGTGTGAAGGATTCTACCTCTTGCGGGACAGAGGCAACGATATCACTCATAAGTGATTCTAATTTCTCTAACACAGATAAATCTGCCTGATAACATTTTACTCCCTTTAGACTTGTATCTGTTCGTGCAACTCCAATAACATACTCCCCTGCTTCGCTCAATTGTTTTGCAAGTTCAAACCCGATTCCTTTTGATGCACCTGTTATGATATAGACGTTCATTTGTCTTCTCCCCTTTTTTACAATATGTAGCTATATATGAAGGTAACACATCATTCATAAAAAAAGGAAGATGAATCCCACATACTGTAGAAACTCATCTTCTTATTTGGAACTCTATATACTCTCCTGCTTCAATCCGTCGATAATATTTTCTTTTTTCACTTTTGTACTTGAGTAAAGCATGGCAGAAATGACGATGACAAAGACCGCAATTAGACAATACAATATACTGACCCAAGGGAGGGAGAATGCGTAAGAAAAGCTGTTCATCGTTCCCTTATAAATTAAATACATGACGATGATGCTAATTGGGAGTCCAAAGAGTAATGAGTTGACTCCATAAAAGATGCTTTCATAATTAATCATTTTATTAAAGCCCTTTGGTGTCATTCCAACTGATTTTAGCATCGCAAATTCACGTTTTCGAAGGGCAATGCTTGTCGAGATTGTGTTAAAAATATTTGCAATCGAGATAGCCGTAATTAAGACAATAAATCCATAAGTAAAAACGGACATAAGCATAATCATTTGCTCTTCCTGTTGTCTCTGTTGAAAAACATTATAAATAGATAGCCCATTTTCCTTCATCTCTTCCATTTCCTGCTGCGTTTTCATCGGATCTGAGCTTTTCAAATAAATGGAGGTGGCAATTTCCGGATTAGGAAGCTGATCAGTCAGCTTTTTCATCACTTGTTCAGAAACAATGATATCTAATCCGCCAACTCCTCCTGATTGAACGCCCATAGGGTATTGATCAGTCGTTGCTGCCACTTCAATATTTTCGAGCTTCGTCTGCTCTCCAGTTTCCCAATCTGCATAAAGTAAATTAATTTTTTCCCCAATTTTCGTATGAATCGCTTTTGTTTCAACAAACTTTCCTGCATTCATATCTTCATACGTAATTGTATCAACAATAATACCTGCGATATGCTCTGGATTGTTAAGCTTCTCAACATCCGTGCCTGTTACTTTCGCATATGATTTCAAGGCATCTTCACCTAGTGCATGTAATCGAATATAATACGAATACTTCCCATTTTCTAGGGAGGTTTCCCCAGCCTCTACCATTACCTTTAATTCATTGGCAATTGCAGAATCTTTTATCATTGAGGTCGCGCTTAATTCTTTAATCACATTAAATTCATTCACATCCCCTAGGGATGTAATTTTTTCTATTAGGTCATCTCTTTCATCTTCAATAGAAACCTGTATATCAAATTCTACACCGGACTGCGACAATTCTAATGATTTCTTCAAGCTCGCTGTAAAATAAGACACGGATAAAAATAAAACAATACTAATTACTAAAGAAAAAATTGTTGCCCGGTATCTGCGTTTGTTTCTCTTTAAGTTTTTCAAACCGATTTCTGCTTCAATGCCGAAAAGCCTACGTATGAATTTTGACGTTTTTACTGCTTCCCCAGTTAGCTTCACATCTGCTGTTTGTCGAATGGCATCAATAGCAGAAATTTTTGATGCTCTCATTGCTGGGACAAAAGTTGAAATAAAAATGGTTATTGCAGAAACGCCACAGGCAATAAGAATAGAGACTGGTGTGACAGTAACCATTAACTTTTCAGTAACCCCTAGAGCACCCTGAATAATCGAGTTAATAAACAAAAAAGTAATCCCGATGCCAGCAAGTCCGCTAACAATCCCTATAGGAATACTGATTAAACCAATAATCACGCCTTCAAAAAACACAGAATTTCTCTTCTGCCGTTTCGTCGCTCCAACACTTGAAAGCATTCCTAAGTGACGAGATCGTTCCGAGACGGAAATGGCAAAGGCATTATAGATCAATGAAACTGATCCAATAATAATGACTGCCATAATAATGACTGATAAAGAAAGAAGCGTATTCTTAAGTCCATTATTATTTGTCAAACCATAATAATGCAGCAAATCATTATTATAGGCAATAGATTTTGTCGGAATATTATTCTTCTTCGCCAATTTTTCCGCATGATCATATAATGAACGCTTAACTTTCTTTAGTACGACGGTTGCATTTACGGTATTTTTTTCCGAGATCGCATGCTCATCCAAATATGTGAGAATCGTATAACCTGGTGACCATGCCGGCTCCCATGTGGGACGCTTGATAAAACCGACAATAGTGTAATTTTTTGTTTGCTCAATATTTAAGCTTTCAAGCAATTCCCCATTTTCTATTTGCAATAGGTCATTTTGTGTTAGTATTTTGTCTCCATTTGGACTTATCCGGTCACCCACTTCAAGGAGCAATGAATCCCCCATGTTATACTCAACTTTCGAATTTAAAGCAATTTCTTCTGAAAGGACAACTTCATTCGGTGACTCTGGAAGTCTTCCTTGACTTAATTCTATAGGGAACTGCTTGAAGCCATCATCATTGTATTCTTTCACAAATACATACGGCTTGTAATCATTATCACTTCCTTCTAAGAATGCATAGCCAATATCCCTTGATAGGATCACTTTTTCCGTTTCTTCATCCGCTGTAATTGCTTGGAGCTGATCTTGATTGACGTTCTTATATTGAACATGCCATTCTCCATCGCTTGCAATTGTCTGTCTTTGCATCAGATCCATAAACGAGAATCCGAGCGTTGCAACAGCTGTTACCATTGCAACAGAAATAATGACACCAATAATTGTCACAAGTGTCCGTTTCTTATTTTGCTTCAAATGCCTAATCGTTAATTTATTCACGATATTCATGGACGAATCACCTCATCATTGGCAATCCTTCCGTCTTCAATGGTTATGACTCGATCCGCTTGCAATGCAATTCGTTCATCATGGGTAATCACAATAAGTGTTTGGTTAAAGGTTTTATTAAACATTTTTAAAAGATCAATGATTTCACTGCTATTTTTACTGTCAAGATTGCCTGTTGGCTCGTCTGCCAGCATAATCGCAGGATGGCTAATCAAAGCTCTGCCGATCGAAACCCTTTGCTGCTGTCCGCCAGAAAGCTGATTAGGAAGATGAGTTAAACGGTTTTGCAGATTTAGTATGTTTACAACCTCTTTGAATTGCTTCTTATCAACTTTATGTTCATCCAACAGCAATGGGAGAGTAATATTTTCCTCTACTGTTAGAACAGGGATAAGATTATAAAATTGATAGATTAAGCCAATTTGTCTGCGCCTGAAAATAGCAAGCTGAGTTTCATTTAGCTGATAAATATCTGTGTTATCAACAAGCACCTTTCCTCTTGTCGGTCTGTCTACTCCTCCAAGCATGTGAAGCAAGGTAGATTTACCAGATCCAGACGGACCAATAATCGCGACAAACTCCCCTTTCTTGATCGAAAATGAAACATCATCAAGTGCCTTTACTGCCGTTTCCCCTTTTCCGTAAATTTTAGACAGATTCTCTATTTTTAAAATATCCATTGATATCCCTCCATGTTTTGCTGATGGTACTAGTTTATCTGCCTAAAATGACTATTAAGTGACTTAGAATATGACAATTTAGTCACTTAAATAATTTGTTTATAAAACTTCAGTTGAAATTGTGTGCCTTTATACCGTTTGCTTTTAACATAAATGTCGCCACTTTGACTTTTGATGATACTGTGAGCCATCGCAAGGCCAATGCCAACGCTATCCTCACCAGCATTCTTCCCTTTATAAAAACGGTTAAAAATGTATGGTATATCTTCCTTTGGAATACCTTCACCGTTATCAGCAATCGATATTTCCGTAAAAAGCACATTTTCAGAAAAAGAAATGGATAGGGCACCACCTGCTGGCGTATGCTCTACACAGTTTTTTAAAATATTTATGATCGCTTCACACGTCCAGTTGAGGTCCCCAATAAAGGAGGTTTTATCTTCCCCTTTTATCGATACAGTTTGTTCTTTAATATCCATCGGAATCATTACGGCCTCTAATGCTTTTTCAATTAGTTTCTTTACGATTATTTGATCGTTTTTGAATGCAACGGTGCCCGCATCAATTTTTGAAAGTTTTAATAAGGAGGAAACAAGCCATTCCATTCGTTCAAGCTGCATACGAATACTGTGTAAAAATTCAGCCCTTTTTTTCACTGGAAGCTTGGCCTCATTTAATAAATCAGCCATCATCATCATCGAGGTTAATGGCGTTTTTAGCTGATGAGATATATCAGAGATCGCATCTGTTAACAAAACTTTGTCCCGTTTTAGAAGTGATTTTTGTTCAGACAGCATGAGTGTCACCTTGTACATTTCATTTTTTAAAATACTTAGCTCTCCCTCTTGATTATCACGTACATCGAGGGAATAATTGCCGCTAGTTATTTGACGCAGATAACTTGAAAGCTTTTCTATTTCTCTATACCGCCAGCGGGTAAATAACAAGCTGCACCCGATTAGAAGTACAGATGTAATCAAGGTAAACAATGCTGCCTTAAATGAAAAAAAAGCAGCCGCAGCTATAAAAGATGCTACACAAATTATGCACATGGACGTCAGCAAAATCACAATTTCTCGATTACGGAGCACCCTACCCACCTACCTTATAGCCCATTCCTCTTATCGTTTTAATCATTGTTGGATTTTGTGGATCATCCTCCAGTTTTTCGCGGAGTCTCTTTATGTAAACAGTCAAAGTATTGTCATTGACAAAATCTCCTGCTACATCCCAAATTTGTTCAAGCAGCTGATTCCTTGTCAGTACTTGTCCAATATGATTGGCAAAAGTAAGCAATAATCGGTACTCAAGAGCTGTTAAGGTTATCTCTTCATTATGTTTATAAACCTTGCCTTCGAGAGAGTTGATACGAATATTTTCTATAGCGATGGTTGAATTTATTTGTGGATGTTTTTTGTATCTTCTGAGGACTGATTTAATCCGCGAAAGAAGCTCTCGAATACGGAAAGGCTTCGTAATATAATCATCCGCCCCCATATCGAGTCCCATGACGACATTGATCTCATCATCATTTGCTGTTAAAAATATGACTGGCGTATCGCTCTTTTCCTTCACAAGCTTACATAATTCATAGCCGCTGCCATCTGGCAAGGCTAAATCGAATAAGCATATATCCAATTGATCAGATTGTTCTACTAGTATCTTTTTTGCTGAAGCAACATCATAACAAATGACGGTTGTATAGGAATCCTGCTGCAGGGAATACTCAAGCCCAGATGCAATGGTTTTATCATCCTCAACAATTAAAATTTTCATATGATCCTCATCCTGCCTTCTGTATATGTATTACAAAAAAACACATGGCAATTTTCTATTATAAATGGCCATGTGTTTTCTATTTATATTTCTTAAAATTTATGCAGAAAAGCTTTCCATTAACATGTCCTTCAGCTGCTTTCTTACTCGATATATTTTCGTTTTAACTGTATTTTGGTTTATCTTTAATAGCTTGGCAATTTCTCTTTCCTTTAAACCGCTATTTATTTTTAGAAGAAACACTTTCCTTTGATCAAGGGAAAGAGAGTTAATAGCTAGATTGATCTGTTCTTTTAAGAGGTTCATTTCCACTTCCTGTTCGACGTTTTGGTCCATTTTGATATTAGCTGTCTCTATTTCAATATTGCTCGCGGTTCGATCGTTTAACTTTCTTTCCTTTCGGACAATATCAATGGCTGTTCTTGTTGTGATTGCTGACAGCCATGCCCCCACTTTTTCAGGGTCTTCAATTGTATCCATTTTTTGGTAAGCCTTAATCAATGCTTCCTGCACGGCATCTTGAGCCAAATAATAGTCTCTAGTGATACCGTAGGCAACTTGAAATAACCGTTTATTATACAATTTACATAGTTCGTTCATATCCATACAGAAGCAATCCACTCTTATCCCTCCCCTCTGCCTTAAATTCATTGACTTAATTAAAATATTGCTGAACGAAATCAGGAATATGCTCACCACTAAAGCTTTTAATATCAATAGACCCGTCCGCTTTATAATAATAGCCAATCATGTATGGACCATCATGGAATCCGCTGGCATTTAATAAGCTTTCTTCAAGTCTGTTTTTATCTGTCACTTTGATGGAACGGCCAATCTTACTCATTTGCTCAAATAGCTCTTCATAGGAATAGCCTTGAGCATAATTGATTTGAAGATCGTTCGTGTCAACAATATAGGCATATGAAATATCGGCTGCAGTTACTTTTGCCTGTTCCAGTAACCCCTTTTTATCCAGCCATTCCTCAAACTTCTTATATGAAATTCTCCATTCAAGTCCCACCGTTTTGTCATTTTTTTGCATGATTTCGATGAATGCATGAGGATCTCTATTATCGATTGTTTCCTCATAGGTTGCTGTATTGATTTCATCTTTTAATACTGCGATTGCTTCCTTCAAGTCCTCTGGATCTACAATTACAGCTTTTTTCTGAGTAGGTCCATAAGGGTGAATCGAGATTTTTTCAATTTGCTCCTCATTCACTTTGAAAATCCCATTAGTTACCCTTTTATATTCTTCGGACTCATGGATCAGTTTATAAAAATGAGCATATTCCTTTTTATCTATCATGTAATCCCGTACGAGCTTCTTGCCATTTTTCAATTCATACACAAAAAAGGCATGATCACTACTGTCATTTACTCTATTTTTGTTTTGATTTTTATTAGCAACAATTTCCTTATGAAGCCTTCTAATTAAATCCATATTTTCAGCACTAGTCAGGAAAAATGGATCATTGGCATCATTATACATAAAATAATTTTCACTTAAGTGAATCCGCTCGACCTCACTTAAATTGGGCACCTTTTTTTCAAATTGAGTGAAATCAAATTGAAAAAGAATGACTAACAGTGCCATTGCCCCTGCATAAATAATAAGCTCTTTTATGTGAATAATGATCCGCCAAGATTTTTGCAGAACCATCTCAGCTACAAAATAACCAAGGATAGCCCCAATCACATAGCCTGCAATGAGCCAAGTCGTATTTCCCTCCATAATTCCAAAGTACAAACCGCCTAGCAGCATCGTACAAAAGGTCATCCCATACTTAAAAATTGGTTTTAACAAGGGAAATACGAGTGATTGTGTGACAGCTTCAAGCCTTCTGTTTTTATATACCCATAAAGAAACACCGTATAAAATGAATATGAGTAGGCAATAAACAATGATTTCAATTGCCCCTAGTGGTCTGTAATCTACTTGACTGAGTGCAACTAATGGAGAAAATGATTCAACCTTACTTTCCATCACATACCGATCAGCAAATCCATACAGGTAGAATGGAAGATTATAAGCTAATAAGACGAGTAATCCCATTGGCAATAGTAAAAATATATACGTTAAAATCCCTTGTACTGCTGAAATACCTGAAATCATCCCTGTAAAAACGCCTGCCAAAAAGACAAGAAGATTAAACATAATCGTGATGCCAAGCCACTTAAAAATATCTGCCCATGTAATAAACTCAGATAAATTCAGCGGAATATACAATGCTGAAATGATGATCGCAATCAACAATACTGGCAAGATTAATAGGATCATTCCTGTTAATGCATATTGATGAAAGAGTCGATCCCTCTTAATCGGCAAACTATGCATGAAATCACTATAAGGCTTCACCTGCAGGTATCGGAATAAAAAAACTGCTAGTATAACAGGAATCCCAATATTTAAAACTGCTTGAATCTCAAAGTGAAAATAGAATAAGCTTTCTGCTCTAATATATTGTCTTTGTTCTCCTGTAGTCGTCATTAAAATTTCTAATGGAACTGCAAAAATTAATCCTAGAAAGTGAACGATCGCAACCCAACCGATACTTCTCATAATCGTCTTTCGGATTTCTTTATTAACCAAGAATATTTTCGACTGCATACCCAACATCCCCCATTTCATAAATAAAGATTTCTTCAAGCGTCAATGGAAGGATATCGAAAATGACAGGTTGATATTTTACTATACTTTCCGTAACTTCCTCTTCTTTTCCTTTTACGATTAATAAGAGAATACTACCCCGTTTCTCTTTATGCAGCACTTTAACAGAATCCAAAATACTTGGTGGAATCGGGGCACCACCCTTAAATGCGATCTGTACTTTATGTGTATCTGATTTAAGGTCATCTAAATCTTTTTCAATCATCATTTGTCCTTTATGCATAATTCCTACAAAATCACATAGATCCTCTACTTCTCTTAAGTTGTGTGAAGAAATTAAGACGGTCATTTCTCTTTCAGCGACATCGTCAATCATAAGACTCTTTACCTTTTTTCTCATGACCGGATCTAATCCATCTAAAGGCTCGTCAAGAATCAATACTTCTGGAAGTGTCGATAAGGCAAGAATAAATGCCACCTGTCTTTGGATTCCTTTTGAAAAACGATGAATTTTCTTATGTACATCCACCTGAAAAATAGCTACAAGCTCTTGAAAGCGTTCATTACTCCAACGTGGGTAAATGCTTTCGTAAAACTGTGCCATTTGTTTGGTCGTGTAATGCGGCAGAAAATAGGGTGTATCCTGGATAAAAAAGATCTTTTCTTTCACTTCCGGGCTTTCATAGACTGGCTGCCCGTCAATCGAAATCAATCCTTCATCTGGCACATATAACCCTGTTAAAAGTTTTAAAAGGGTTGTTTTCCCTGCACCGTTCGAGCCGAGCAAGCCGTAAATCGAACCTCTATTGACAGTTAGACTTACATTTTCTACTGCTTCTAACCCATCAAATGATTTTCGGATATGACTAATTTTGATCATTTTCTATCCCTCCCCCGATCGAAGCATGTACTTCTTTTATCACTTCTATTAATTCATCCGCAGTTATACCTAAATACATCGCTTCTGATAACAGCTTCATTAAGTCGTTTTTTACTTTAAGAAGCTTTTCTGTATTTTGGCTGTCATTTGCCGGACTGACAAAGCTTCCTTTACCTTTAATCGAATAGATGTATCCTTGGATTTCAAGTTCGCGATACGCTTTTTGAATCGTATTCGGATTGATCGTTAGCTGTTGGGCTAGCGTCCGGACGGAAGGCAGCTGTTCATCTGTTTTTAACACTTCAGTTATGATGAGTTCTTTAAGCCTTTCAACCAATTGTTCATAAATCGGCTTGCGGCTCCTTATATCCAACTCGAACATATGCACTCTCCCATCTGTATGTACTGTACTACGAATCATAGTACAGTTGATACAGTTTGATTATAGTACAAATTGGTAGGAAATCAATCCCTTTTTAAAAATTCTTAGAGGCTATTTTCAAAATGCTAGATAAACATGTAAAATTGCTAGATAAAGTTTAGATAATGCTAGATACATTATAAGAAGTGCTAGATTACTATTTAGAATTACTAGATAAAATCAGATTTATGTATAAAATGAAATAGACCTCATTCTAGGAAAAAAAAAAGAAAAGTGCTGGGCACTTTTCCTTTAAGCAATTATTTTAATGACCGAATGTTTACCGCACATGCTTTAAATTCAGCTGTACCTGAAATTGGATCAAATTCATTGATTGTTAAAACATTCGTTGGAACATCACTGAAATGGAAGCTCATGAATACTAATCCTGGTGCAACTTGCTCAGTGACTTTCACTTTTACCTGCAAGCTGCCCCTTCTTGAGCTGATTTCAACTAGTTCACCCGTTTCAATACCTAACTTGGCTGCATCGTCAGGATGAATATCAAGTGATTCCTCTGTTTGTTTTATTTTTACCCCGCCTGCATAAAAACGTGTTTGCGTATGGGTATTATACGATTCATACCGTCTACCGGTTGTAAGCGTAAATGGATAGTCCTCATCTGGCAGCTCAACCGGCTCCGTATACATAACTGGAACAAATGGAGATTGCTTTCCGCTTGCTGCTTCCGGGTTATGATATCTTTCGTGCAAAATAAATGTACCCGGATGGGACTCATCTGGACAAGGATAATGGAGACTGTATTCTTTTTCCAGCCTTGAATAAGGCATCCCTCCATACATTTCCCATGCAAGCTCACGCAGCTCATCCCAAATTTCTTCACTATTATTATAGCTCATCGGATACCCCATTAATGTGGCTAGTTCACAAAGAATGACCCAGTCATCCTTCGTATTCGGATGGGCATCGACTGCTTTTCGTACACGTTGAATTCGACGGTCTGTATTCGTATACGTGCCTTCCACTTCTCCCCATGACCTTGCAGGCAAAACCACATCAGCTAGCTTCGCCGTTTCCGTTAAGAAAATATCTTGAACAACTAAAAGATCTAATTTTTCGAGCAGCTTTCTTGTGTGGGTCATATGAACATCTGCCACTAACGGATTTTCGCCAAGACAATAAAGCGCTTTGACTGCTCCCGTTTCCATTTTATCGAATGCTCTTGTTTGCGTATCGCCTGCGATAGGGTTAATCTCCATGCCCCAAGCTTTTTCAAATCGGCCACGGTATTCATCATTTGTTAGGCTGACTGCACCTGGCAGCTGGTTCGGCAGACAGCCCATATCGCCTGCTCCTTGCACATTATTCTGCCCGCGAAGAGGCATAATCCCGCTTCCAGGTTTTCCGATATGGCCAGTTAATAAAGCTAGATTTGCGATATCAAAAACATTATTGACCCCGCAATGATGCTCTGTAATTCCAAGTGTGTAGGCAATCATGGCTTTATCTGCTTTTGCATATTCTCTTGCCGTTTCAATAATATCCTGCGGTTCAAGTCCAGTAATGGCTGCAGCAAATTCTGGCGTATACCTTTTCACTTGTGCTTTTAACGTGTCAAAATCAACTGTGAATTGATTAATAAAGGCTGGATTATATAATTCTTCCTCAATAATAACGTGAATCATAGCATTCATTAAGGCGATATCTGAACCGACATGAATTTGCAAATGGCGGTGGGCGCTTTTCACCATATCAATCCGACGCGGATCGATCACAATGATTTTCAAGCCGGATTTTACTGCCTTTTTCATGCGATTAGCAATGATTGGATGGGCTTCGGTAGTATTCGAACCCATGAGTAATAGAACTTCCGTATGATCAAAATCTTCTAATCTATTCGTTGGAAATCCACTTCCAAATACAGTTGCCAGACCGGCAACACTCGGAGCGTGTCACGTTCGGTTACAGCCATCAATATTATTGCTGCCGATGACCGTTCTCATAAACTTCTGGGTTACATAATTCACTTCATTTGTGCTTCTAGCCGTCGCAAACATCGTGATAGCTTCAGGACCGAATTGTGATTTGATTGCTTGAAGCTTCTCTGCAATAAAAGCATATGCTTCTTCCCAAGTAGTTTCTACAAGCTCTCCCGCTTTGCGGATTAATGGAGAAGTTAAACGGCTTTTATCATGAACATATTCATAAGCAAACGACCCCTTGACACATGTTTGCCCTTTATTAACAGGCGCTTCCTTATCTCCTCGTATCTTCACAATTTTATTATTGTCAACTTCGACAACGAGCCCACAGCCTGTTCCGCAATAGCCGCAGACTGTTTTTATCTTTGCAGCTTCACTCATCATTTATCCTCCCTTTACGTAAGAATAGTTGAATTCAACCTCTTCCCTATCTTTTGAAAGCGATTCCAATATTCCTCATATCACTTCACAATTCACATAATACACTTTCTATTATACTACATTATGAATATTTGAAAAATGGGTTAGCGTTATAGAAAAGAATCAGTCCAATCATAGGGACTGATTCTTTTCTAAACCTCAATGACCTTACTTATTACTTCTTTGTTTTGTTTGCAATTTCTATTGCCCGATTTGTACCCTCTGCTGCTTGATCAAGAACTTCCTGCGGGTCCGCCCCTTGATACAGGTTTTCCAAAGCGGTAACAATTTGCTGACGTGATTCTGGGAAGACTGAAATGAGCGCACCTTGTGTCGCAAGAGACGGCTTCGTTTGCTGAAGCTGATCAACCGTTACCTTAAATTGCGGGTATTTCTCCCACTCTGCCTTTACAATATCCTCATCGTATGCTGCGGGATTTATAGCAAAATAACCAGTTCCAATATGCCATTTTGCCTGAACTTCCGGTGTAGTTAAGTATTTCATGAACTCCCATGCTGCTTCCTGTTCTTCCTCTGCAATACCTTTTGACATCCATAAAGATGCCCCGCCAATGGCTACCCCTTGCCGCTCTACTTCATCTGCATATGGGATAAACGCAACACCCACCTCGAAAGGAGAATTGTTAACAGCAGCAGCAACACCTGCGGACGAATCCATATACATCGCTACTTTTCCTGTCTGGAAGGCTGCGCGGATATCATCCCAATTCGTGCCATAATTCCCGAATGTACCCGCCTTGTTCATTTCATTTAAGAAATTAAAGACACGTAACCCCTCTTCCCCATTGAATACTGCCTCAGTCGCATCGCCTGCACGTCCATTTTCTTCGTTTACATATAAACCACCTTGTGTAGCAACAAGCTGTTCAAAGAACCAGCCATAAGTTAGCATTGAAAAACCGTATTGCTCACCAGGCTTTGTCAACTTTTCTGCTGTTGCTTTTACTTCATTAAATGTTTGTGGCGGCTTTTCAGGATCAAGCCCTGCTTCTTTAAATGCATCCTTGTTATAGATCATCACCGGTGTGGAGGAATTGAATGGCATCGAATACAATTTACCATCTACTCGGTAATAGTTTAAGATATTCTCTTCCAGTTGTGAGAGATCATAATTATCTTTATCAATGAACGATTGCATCGGCTCAATATAGCCGCTGTCAATCATAAACTTTGTACCGACCTCAAATACTTGTGTGATTGCCGGTGCATCTTTTGTTCCACCTACACTGCGAAGTTTTGTTAATGACTCCTCATAAGAGCCTTGAAATTCGGCATTGACTGTATACTTATCCTGTGAGCTATTGAAATCAGCCACAATGCGATCTAAAGCTTCTTGGCCCGCACCAGACATCGCATGCCAGAAGTTTATTTCCACCTTGCCTGGGCTTTCCTCTGTTCCCTTCTGCTTCTCATTCATATTCGATGGCTCCGGCTTACTTTCATTATTCGTACAGGCTGTCATAAACATCACGCTGAAAATTACGCTGAATATAAAAAGTAGCCTAACATTCTTTTTCACGATGGCCAACGCCCCCTAATTTACTTTAATGCCCCTTGGGTTAATCCTTTTTGCAATTGCTTTTGACCGATAAACAACAGCAGCAATGTTGGGATAATAACAACAATTACTCCAGCCATGACCACCCCCCATTCGGTTGCGACCTCTTGGGACTGGAGCTGCTTCAGTCCAATCTGGACTGTTCGAACTTGATCGTTGTTTGTAACTAATAAAGGCCACAAATACATATTCCAAGTCGTTAAAAATCCGTAGGCACCTAAAGTGACCAGACTTGTTTTTGAAACTGGAAGTATCACCCGCCAAAAGAAAGCAAACCGACTTAAACCTGCAATTTGCGAGGCTTCAAATAATTCTTTCGGAATCGTTTTAAAATGCTGCCTCAACAGAAATGTACCGAATGCCAGTGCGAAAAATGGGACAGTCAATCCTTGGTACGTGTTTGTCCAGTCCAATTTTTGGATTGTAAAAAAATTCGGGATCATTGTTGCTTCCCAAGGGATCATCATCGTTGATATGAATAGGAAGAAGACTAAATCCCTTCCCTTAAAGGGAATGAATACGAATACATAGGCGGCCATACTGCAAACGATTAACTGCCCCATCATTACCCCGGTTGAAACAACAAAACTATTCATTAAATATTTCATCAATGGCAAACGTTCAAATACTCTGAAATAATTATCTAAAGTGAATGTTTGTGGAAAGAACTTGCCTTGCATGATTTCCCCACCTGTCATAAAGGAAATCATGAAAGCGTACAGAACAGGGAAAAAGAGCAGGAAGGCTGAGAATAACAGCAGGAAGTAGAAAACGACTTTTCTTGGAAAGCTCATTGATAATGCACCTTCCTTTCGCCAAACTTAAATTGTAAAATCGTAACAATAAGTATGCACAAAAATAAAAAGACTGCCTGAGCACTTGCTGTACCAAACTGATAGTTTACAAACGCCTCCCGATAAATGGAATAGACGATTAAATTTGTAGCCTGCGAGGGACCGCCTTTTGTCAAAATATCAATTTGTCCAAATGATTGAAAAGCATTAATTAATGAAATAGTAATAATAAAAAACAAAGTCGGCGACAGCATCGGGATTGTTATTCTACGGAGCTGATACCAATAGCCTGCCCCATCAATTTTCGCACTTTCATATAAATACCCATCAATGTTTTGCAGGCCGCCCAAAAGAATCAGGAATGAAAATCCTGTATTCAGCCAAATTGTAGAAATCGAGACGGACAACAATGCCCAATCCGGGTCCAGCAGCCATTGAACCTCTGGCAAATGCACGAGAGTTAATAGACGGTTAAACATACCAACGCTTGGATGGAAAAGAAAAAGCCAGACAACAGATGAAGCAGCAACTGAGATCCCCATCGAAGAGGAATAAATTGTTCGAAAAAAGCCGATGCCTTTCAGTTTTTCATTTGCAATAAGCGCCAGGAATAAAGCAAGAATAACGCCTGCAGGAACTGTATATAAAACAAATAATACTGTCGCCTTTATACTATTGCGAAAAGCTTGCGATTCCAATAAGTAGGCATAGTTTTCAAGCCCGACAAACAGAGCCGCACTCCCATGCTGATCGGTTAAGAAGAAACTTAAATAGATTGTCCGAAACATCGGATAAAAAACAAACACAGAAAACAGCAAAATCGAAGGGAACAAATAAAGCAGTGCGGTTCGAGCATTTAATGATTTTTTCCAGATGCTTTGTTTTGCATGAAGACTACTGCTGCCTTTCATAAAAACACCTCTTTATCGAGGATATTATTTTCAATATCTGTTGCTGATTTTATCCGCTCATTTGTTTTACGATCAAATAAACATAGTGATTCATAATCCATTTGAATCGGTATTTGATCACCAATGTGTAAGTGCCATTGGCCATTCCATTTAGCCATCCATTCGTGACTGCCAATTTTAAACGAAAAGATCGTTTCATTGCCGAGGATTTCTACATTGATCGCTTCTACTACCATACGATTCTCATGGCTCGTCTCTTTTGATGCTACCTTTATATGCTCTGGCCTTATGCCTACGAGAACCTGCTCCGTTTGTAAAAGCCTGCTATCTTCGACCGGAATTTTAATTTCACATTCATCGCCAACCAGTATTTCAGATTGCAATCTTTTCATTACGCCTTCAGCAATATTCATCGGCGGGGAGCCAATAAACGTTGCAACAAACGGATTTGCAGGATGATTATAAATATCAATCGGCTTACCGACCTGCTGAATCTTGCCATCGTGAAGAATCATTATTCGATCCCCCATCGTCATTGCCTCCACTTGATCATGGGTAACATAAATCATCGTAATCCCGAGGCGTCTTTGAATTTGTCTAATTTCCGATCGCATATGTGCTCGCAGTTTTGCATCTAAGTTGGATAGAGGTTCGTCCATTAAACAAATAGGCGCTTCATTCACAATTGCTCGAGCGAGGGCCACCCGCTGGCGCTGTCCACCTGAAAGCTCACGAGGCTTTCGGTTTAAATACTCACTTAAGCCAAGCATGGCCGCGACATCCTTACATCGAGTCTTTCGTTCTAGCTTTGGTATTTTCTTCACATGCAGACCAAAAACGATATTTTCCATAACACTTAAATGTGGATAAAGCGCATAGTTTTGAAAGACCATTGATATATCTCTTTTACTGGGAGGTAAGTGATTGGCTTCCTTTTCACCTATTCGCAAGATCCCTCCTGTTATTTCCTCCAAACCTGCAATCATCCGCAGCATTGTGCTTTTCCCACAGCCTGAAGGACCAACTAGTACGAAAAATTCACCTGGTTCTATCATTACATTAATATTAGAAATGACCTCTGTTTTTTTATCGTAAGTCTTTGAAACATTCATTAGCTCTACTCTTTTCAACTATTCATCCCTCCATGCCTTTTGGGAGCTTTAAGATTGGAAAAAATTTCTCTCCTTTTATTCTAATTAGAAAAAAACTTAAATATGCTAACAATATCAAAATTGCCTATACAAGGAGTCTTTCATCCTATTAAAAATAAGGAGATAAAGATGAAGAAAAAAACACTATTAATATGGGGTTTTACCCTATTTTTCATTGGGGGATGCACGAAGCCAGAGACACCCGATCCATCTATTATTTCAGATTCTTTTATTATCATAGGTCATCGCGGGGCCTCAACCTATGCTCCTGAACATACACTCGTATCCTATCAGTTAGCGCAAGAACTAGGTGCTGATTATATTGAAATTGATTTGCAAATGTCAAAGGATGGCGTCCTTGTTGCCATGCATGATCAGACGGTAGATCGAACAACAAACGGAATTGGAAGCGTAGAATCTCATTCACTAGAGGAGTTAAAGAGACTTAATGCAGGTTCATGGTTCAATAAAAAATTCCCATTATATGCTGACTCTAAATATGAATATTTAACCGTTCCGACTTTAGAAGAAATTTTTGCCCATTTCGGGAAAGAGACAAACTATTATATCGAGACCAAGTCACCTGATAAATATCCAGAAATGGAGGAAAAACTCATCAGATTACTTCGGAGCTATGATCTTATAGATGGGGCAAAGGTGATTATTCAGTCCTTTAGCGAAAAAAGCCTTAAACGAATCCATAAAGCCGAGCCAAAGATTCCTTTAATCCAGCTTCTCTCATATCAAAAGCCTGCAAAATTAACGGAAGCAGAAATCAAAAAATGGAAACAATATGCAGTTGGCATTGGCCCCAATTATCAAATGGTTGATAGAGCATATATTAAAAAGGCTAGAAGAGCGGGATTGCTTGTTCATCCCTATACGGTCAATTCAAAACAAGACTTGGATCAGTTAATCAAATGGGGTATTACCGGGGTATTTACAGATTTAACAGATTCACTTTCAAAGGAATGGAAAAAATAATCTAGTATCTTACATGGTGTTCGCAAGAATAATATAAAATTTGCAAAATTTTTTTTTTCAAACAAGATTAAAATGTGGTTTGTTAAATAATGACCGAATTTCATTAAAATCAGCAGGATTTTCATCAAAAAAAGTCCGAAACACCATATTAAATGTGTTTCGGACTTTTCTTAATTTATAAACCCAAGCCTTGCTGATATTAGCTTGCCAATTTCAATCATTCGAGGCTCAAGCTCTATTAGCCTCGCCTCAGTCATTCTAATCGTCGGTCCTGAAATGCTGACAGCAGCGGCAACTTTTCCTAAATGATCAAGAATCGGAACTGCAATACATGTAATCCCATATTCATTTTCCTCCAAGTCAAGAGCGAATCCTTTCCTCTTCACCTCTTTAAGTTCCTCAATAAAAACATTTATATCGGTAATGGTCTTATCTGTGTGAACTGGCAGACCCTTTCTTTCTATTATTTCCTGAACAATTTCTGACGGCAGATGGGCAAGAATAGCTTTACCCACAGACGTACAATGCATCGGCGCTCTTTTTCCAACCTTGGAGTGCATTCGCAATGCTTCATTTCCATCTAGCTTCTCGATATATACGACTTCTCCTTGATCATATACTACGAGATGAATGACTTCGTTTGTCTCTTTTTCAAGCTCTTGTAAAAATGGCTTCGCCTCTATCCGTAAATCAAGTGATTCTAACAGTCTTGAGCTCACTTCTAAAAATTGATAGCCTAATTTATACCGTTCCGTGCCTTTATCCTGTTCAATATACCCATATTGAACGAGTGTGGAAAGGATTCTGTATACGGAGCTTTTGTTAATATCCATCTGATTAGCAATCTCTGTTACTCCAAGCCCGCCTTTTTTCATGCTGACAAGGTTAATAATATCAAGTGCCCGACTAACAGATTTCACCATATTTTCTCTATCCAACATTCCTCAACTCCTGATTGATAACGCCTGATTACTGCTTGATCGCAAACTTCCCCTTAGCTTCCAGTCTGCTACGATGCAGGATCGGCTCTGTATAACCGCTTGGCTGTTCATACCCGGAGAATATCAATTCGCATGCTGCTTGGAAGGCAACAGACTCCTCATAATTTGGAGCCATTGGACGATACATCGGATCCCCATTATTTTGTTTATCTACAACTTTAGCCATTCGCTTTAAAGTTTCTTCCACTTGTTTCTTCGTACATACCCCATGATGGAGCCAGTTAGCTACATGCTGGCTGGAAATTCTTAATGTGGCACGGTCCTCCATTAGACCAATATTATTTATATCAGGTACTTTGGAACAGCCAATTCCTTGTTCAACCCAGCGGACAACATAGCCAAGTATTCCTTGTGCATTATTATCCAGTTCTGCCTGTACCTCCTCATCTCCCCAGTTTCGATTAGCAGCAACTGGAATTTGCAAGATTTCATCCCGTAAGCTTGTCAATTCAAGTAATAATTCGTTTTGTACTTTTTTAACATCGACTTGATGGTAATGGAGGGCATGCAGGGTGGCAGCTGTTGGGGATGGCACCCAAGCCGTATTTGCTCCTGATTTTACATGCATCACCTTTTGCTTAATCATTTCTGCCATTAAGTCAGGCATTGCCCACATTCCTTTACCAATTTGGGCACGACCTTGAAACCCTGTTGCAAGCCCATTATTCACATTTGACTTTTCATAGGCATGCAGCCAAATCGATGACTTCATCTCATTTTTACGAATCATTGGCCCAGCTTCCATTGATGTATGCATTTCATCCCCAGTACGGTCAAGAAAGCCTGTATTGATGAAGGCTACTCGATCCTTTACTTCGCGTATACAAGCTTTTAAGTTAAGGGAGGTTCTGCGCTCTTCATCCATTACTCCAATCTTAAGCGTGCTTCTTTCTAAACCGAGTAAATCTTCTACTCGATTAAATAATTCATTTGCAAAAGCGACCTCTTTTGAACCATGCATTTTTGGTTTAACAATATAGACAGAACCCTTTTTTGAGTTTTGAAATTGCCCATTACCAATTAGTGAATGCTTTGCAATTAAGCTTGTAACAACCGCATCAAGAATTCCTTCGTACACTTCCTCCCCATTATCGTCTAAAATAGAGGGATTTGTCATTAAATGACCAACATTGCGAACAAACATTAATGACCGCCCATGCAAAGCGAAAGTTTGGCCCTTCGGTGAAGTATAATTGCGGTCAGGATTTAACTTTCTTATAACAGTTTTATGATCTTTGGTAAAAGTTGCAGTCAGGTCCCCCTTCATTAAACCTAGCCAGCTGCGATACACTTGGACTTTATCCTCCGCATCAACAGCTGCAACAGAATCCTCACAATCCATAATCGTTGACAATGCCGCTTCAAGAAGAATATCTTTCACACCTGCATCATCTGTTCTACCGATCGGGTGATTGCGGTCCAATTGTATTTCGAAATGTAATCCGTTATTTTTTAATAATATAGCTGAAGGATTATGCGTATCCCCTTGATAGCCTGCGAATTTTTCGTCGCTAATTAATTTACTTTCATTCCCATTGTTCAATAGTGCTAGGAATCGCCCATCCATAATCTTATATTGCACCACATCCTTATGTGATCCATCAAGTAATGGGACGGTTTGATCAAGAAATGCACGAGCAAAGGCAATGACCTTTGCTCCTCGAACTGGATTGTATCCTCCACTGCGATTGGCACCATTCTCCTCACTTATGACATCCGTTCCGTATAGCGCATCATACAAACTGCCCCAACGAGCATTAGCTGCATTAAGTGCATAGCGATGATCATTTACAGGCACTACTAGCTGCGGACCTGCCTGAATAGCAACTTCCTCATCAACTGCATCTGTTGTTATTTCAAAATCTTCTCCTTCATCCTCAAGATAACCGATCTCCTCTAGAAAGGTTTTATATCTCGCAAAATCAAAGACTCTGTTCTCTCGATGCCATGCATTAATTTTGTTTTGAAGCTCTCCTCGTTCAGTAAGGAGCTGTTTATTTAGAGGGGAAAGCTCCTTCACCATTGCTCCAAATCCTTGCCAAAACTTCTCCTGTTCCACACTCGATCCAGGCAGTGCTTCAGAATTAATAAAATCGTATAACTCGACTGCGACTTGTAAATTTCCAACCCCTTGATAATTTGTCATTATTTTTGCCTCCTTTATTTTTTTGTTTGCTATTACGAAACAGTGTTCCATTCTATCGTTAAAAAAAGAATAGCATAGGTTCAGGAATTGTTTCAATAATTTTCTAAAAAATCAGCAAAATAAAAAAACCACAGGTGCAGTTTGCATCCGTGGTCTTATACTTTCTTATATACGACGAGTATGTCCGTTAAAATGGTCTTTCCAATACCCGCTTGTCATACTGGCAACAGCAACACCTGTAGAGGTTTGAGAACCAATGAATCTTCCTCCACCAATATAGATGCCTACGTGTCCATCTTTTTTATATGTGTCAAAGAATACTAAATCTCCTGGTTTTAAATCACTAGGTGATATTTTCGATCCTGAATATCTTAATGATGAAGTACTTGCAGGAAGATTGATTCCGCCTTGGGAGAACGCCCATGAAACAAAACCTGAACAGTCAAATCTTCCATTCGCAATATCTGAGGCTGTTCTTCCCGCACCAAAAACATACACGGAATTCCCGATATATTTATATCCAGCTGAAATGATTGTACTTAAGTCACCACTTGCAGAAGGAACAATATTGGAAGAACTGCTTTCATTCGAAGATGAATTTGAATTTGAACTTGAATTTGAACTTGAATTTGAACTTACAGTAACACTTTTTGGTGTGAACTGGCTCGCAATTCTATGTCTGATTTCTGCTTCTCTAGCCGCAAGCTCACTATCTTTGTACTGTAAGCTTTCTTTAAGTACAGCGATTTCTTTTTCCTTTGCTTCAAGGTCTTTCTTTAATGCATCATTTTGTGCCTTTTGCTCATTCATTAACACTTGCATACCTTCAAGCTCTGTTTTCATTTCTTGGAGTTCACTTAACTTCTTTTCTATTTTTGCTTGATTTTCTTCTAAAACTTTTTTATCTGCTTCATGCTCAGCTAAAATATCTTGGTCTGCCTGCACGATTTTTGTTACAGCACCGACTCTTTCAACAAAGTCACCAAAGCTAGTTGATCCTAGAAGGACCTCAACATAGCCAATCGGTGAGCTTCCATTTTCCTGGTAAGAAACTGCACGTTGTTTTAAAATAACGCTTCGCTTGTCAATTCTTTCTTGAATGACAGCTTTTTCTTTATTGAGTTCTTCGATTTCTGCATTCGTACTAGTAATGTCTGTTTCTGTTTTCTTTATTAATTGAGTATTATCAAGAATAGCTTGATCAATTCTTTTTAATTGGGTATCTAGTTTTGCTAGTTCTTCAAGGACTGAAGTTAATTCCTGATCTGCCTTTGAGAGGCTAGATTGAATGCCTTGTCGCTGTTTTTGAATCGATGATTTTTGTGTATTTAAGGAATCAGCTTTTACAGACGGAATTGCAAACGCTCCTCCTAATCCAAGCATTAATGTCGTATTTAAGATTACTAGTTGCTTTTTCATTATTTTGCCTGCCTTCCGATATACTCTAGTTGGTTTTATATGTATAATTTTCAAATGATATGTATTTTTTCTTGTTATTTCGATTTATTTTGACAAAATATCTATTTCTTCCACTTCCATGATGAATTATATCATCGTAATTTGACAGGAAGATGTTATTAATATTACAAGAATATTTCATTCAGTTCCAAAAAATTGTAAAATAGTTTTAATATGTATTTTGGCTGGAAATACTAGTGAATTATTGGTAATATAATCAAGTTGTTATTATTGTACCCCTATGACTATAGTAAAGGAGATTTCATATGACAAAAATCTCGCTTGCAGAGGCTGTTAAACTAAAAAGTGTATTATCAAAGAGAATTCATGAATTAGAGGAGGAAATGGACCGTGTTTCCTTTATCGAAATAGAAAAAGGAAGCCAATTGCCAAAACAGTCACGTCAATTGAAGGATGTAGAAGGAGAAATGGAACAGGTTCGACTGGACTTTCGACTGCTCGATCGATTAATGTATAGAGCAAATATCGATTATGAAATACAATTTAACAAGGAGTCTCTTCCTATAGTCGAAGCAATTGAACTTGCTTCACAGCTCCGGGCCAGAGCACGCAAATACAAAGAGTTCGGTTCTGCATTAAAGGAAGAATTTCTCTATCCTCTCGGTGACTCAGGATCAATGATTAAAGTGGCACTTTTTGACCCTGAAGACTATCGCAAGAAAGCACTTGATATGGATCGTCAGGCAAACAGGCTGTCCAATTTAATTAATGCGAAAAATTATACGGTTGAATTGGATTTTGACAGTGAAAGATATTTCTAAACCTTGAAGTGGTGAGATTCCGCTTCAAGGCATAGAAGGAGAAGATCTATGTACCTTTCAAGTACAGTATTATGGTGAAGGCAAACCAATGACTAATAACCATTTACTTTATTACCCGTAACCGATGACCAACTATGGCAATGGACCGGTCGGTGGCCAAAAAATCCTTAGTTTTGTAACTCTCCTTCTATGAGCCCCTAGCTTTTTAGCTGGGGGTTTTCTTAGTTACTTAAATATGGTCCCAATATTTTAATGGCCTCGTTAAGTTTTTTAGCATTTTTCTCATACATTTTTTTTGCATCTTCGGATTCGGTTTCAAGGCTGAAAATTTCCAAATCCGCCTGACATTTTTTCATCATTGCCATTAATAATGGTCTTGTTTGCGGAGTCGGCACTTGGATTTTATCATCGAATAAATCAACAGTCAGTTCTCCATACGAGTCAACTTGTCCATAAAAGACATTATCTAATGTCACATTGAGCTTTTCTAATTCAAGATCTAGCCATTTTCTACTCTTCCCCACCGCAGCAAGTGCATCATAAACAATTTCTCCATCTCTAATGATCATCTGAGGTGCTTTTTCATTTGGCACCTTTATATTTAAGTCTTTTGCTGTTAAAGATCTGTTTTCCCTTTTCAATAGTACACTTAAATCGCCTGTCGGTTCTAAGACAGCAAATTCAACGTCAGCTACATTAAAGACATTCTTTTGTCTTAGTAGGCTTCCCAGCTCATCCGTAGAATATTTTTCTTTCTTTAAATTATCCTCCATGATCTTTCCATCTTTAATAAAAATCGTGCTTTTTCCTTCGACAAAATCACGGAATGAATTGCTTTTTAAGGAAAGAAAATCGACTAAATATGTTATGCTTCCGAATAAGAAAATGGCAAGAATCCCATGAGCCATATTACTTTCCAGTCCCATAATAACTTCCCCTGCTATACTTCCTATCGTAATACCAGAAATATATTCAAAAAAGGAGATTTCCGAAATTTGTTTTTTCCCTAATATTTTTGTAAAGAAAAATAAAACGATCATAAATAAAATTGAACGAACAATAATATGGCTCCAATCCGACATATTCTCACCTCACCTTATGTTTGTTTATATTGTGGTTCCTCTAACACCATTTCATTCACCCGGTATTGGAGATCTTTCTTAATTTCATTCATGATATTCATCATGTCATGGAAAGTCCTTTGGACTGTTACTTCTTGTGAATTCAATGCTAAACTTGAAAGCTGTGCTTCGATCGAACGAATAGTTGCTACACATTGATTCACATTTGAAATTGTTGTCATCCTTCCACCTCTTTAAAATGATGAAAAGGTTGGCAAGAAGCCAACCATTCAAGCTATTATTTATATTGCGGCTCTTCTTGCTGAATTTGCTGCAGACGTGGTTGAACATTGTCAATAATCGCCTGAGTCTGTTGAGCTGCATCTTGGTATAACTGCTTTGCTGCTTTATTATCCGTCGCTAATGCGAACGTTTCAAAGCTTGCTTGTGCACTTTTTAACCCTGCTATTGTTTGCTTAATATTCGTTCCTACAGTCATTTCATTTCCTTCTTTCTTTTAGATATATCTTACAGAGATATTATTTCTTTTTTCCTCCACAATATGAAAGCTACTTTCTGGAAAAAATAAAAAGCAATGAAAAACTTGTTTCAATTCCGATCAATGTGATAATCATCACTCCTCCCTTAATTGAGATTAATTATCATTAATATGTACAATATGCTCTCTAATATGGAGGTTAATTATAATGGAGAAAAAATCAATTGCCGCTGCTCAAGAATTCAATGATAAACAATTTACAAAACGAATTCTTTTTCGTGAAGAAGAAAGTACCGTGTTTGTACTAAACTTTATGCCTGGACAACAGCTTCCTGCACATAAGCATCCTGGAACGAGCGTTTATTTAATGGTGCTTCAAGGAAGCGGTACCTTAACAATTGATGGGGTCCCTGCAGAGGTAAATGAAAAAGATGTCATTTTAGCTGGAGGCGAAGAGGAATTTGCCTTTTTAAACAATGGAAATGTAAATACAACTTTGTATGTTATGTTAAATAAGATTCCCGATGAAAGGTATGTACAGAATATTTAATGATATGGTTTTAGAAGGGCTGGAGATTCTCTCCAGTCTTTTTTATTAATTTAGAGAGACGAAATCGTAATTTGGATTAATAGAATAATTCATAGCTTTAAAGAACATAATTTAATTAAAAAAGTTTGTGGAGTGATTAACTCATGAATAATGAAAATCCTTTAAGTTCATCGGAGCTTGGAGCGCTATGGCTTACATACCAAGAAAAAACCCTCATTCTAAGAGTTTTAGAGTACTTCATTGCGAAAGCTGATGACCAGCAAGCTATTAATATTATGGGCGGATTATGGCAGGAGCTTCATTTATATGTCCAAAAAATAGAGAAAATTTTTAAAAATGAAGGAGCTGTGATTCCCAAAGGGTTTACAAATGAAGATGTCAACTTAGAAGCACCGAAATTATTTGACAATGGGTTTGATATCATGTTTATTCGAATATTAAAGGAAATAAGCATGGGGATGTACACAATAAACCTGAATATGGCGTACCGTGATGATGTAATGGCTATATATGAAGGACTAACTGCTGTTACCCAAAAAATTTATAAACTATCTACTTTGTATTTGCTTGAAAGAGGAATACTCACGCTTCCTCCAAATGTAACAATGCCCAAATCAACAGAGTTTATAAAAAGCAAGAGCTATTTAAAGGGTTTTAAACTATTTGGCGACAAGCGATCATTAAATGACATTGAATTAGGATATCTTCATCATGGGATTGAAACAAATAATATTGGCATGCAGCTTATTACTGGTTTTGCACAATGTGCAGATGATGAGGAAGTGAAACAATTCTTTGTAAAGGGGAAGGAGCTGGCAAAGAAACAAATAAAAGAATTTGAACAAATACTTCTTGAAAGCGATGTTCAGTTTTCTGCAAATTCTGGAAGCATTGTAACACCCTCAACAATAGCTCCATTTTCTCAAAAACTTATGATGTTTTGCGTATACCTTCTTAATAGTTTTGGAATTGTCGGCGGAAGTTTCGGAGCAGTATTTAGTTTAAGAAATGATGTCATCTTGAAAACTTCATTATTTGCCAAAGATATCTTCTTTTATGCAAATGATGGCATTAAAATTATGATAAAAAATGGCTGGCTAGAAGAACCACCGCAAATGGAGGATCGACCTCAAATAATAAAAGGAAAAAATAAAAAATGAATAGGATGATTTTTCTCACCTGAATAAATTTGGTTTCACCGATTAATAATAAAACTAGTGTTAACTACTAACACTAAATTTAAATGTGGAGGGATACATCTTGAATATTCTTTTCCGCTTACTTTCTGCTTTTTTAACGTTGTTTATAAAAAGTGCATTCTTAATGAAAAAAATAAATTGGAAATTAGATGAATTGCTAAGAATGCCTTCTTACAATTAAGCATGAATATTCTTTTCGTATCGCTCTTTTCCGCTTTTGTGTAAATATTAGGCAGGCATGTTCGTATGCTTGCCTATTTATATTTTTTATTTACATAAAAACGATAAAATCACAAATACTACCATAATATAATGAAATATTGGTGGTGCATATATGCAGTTTTCCAGACTTCAGCTATTTTTTGTATTAATCTTATTCATTGGAATTTCAAACCATGTACTTATTCTGCCTCATTTATTAAGCAGTGCAAAACGGGATTCATGGGTTTGTGTCTTTTTTGCATATTTTATCTTGCTTTGCTGGGGATATTTAATCTATCGTATTATTTCAAAAAATTCACAAAGACAGAAACTTTATTATTGGCTACAAGCAAGATCTGGAAAACAACTCTCAAAATTCATCCTCACATTATTAATGTTATATATTGTATCTGTAGGTGTAATATCCTTTTATGATTTAATTCAAACCGTTCAAATATATTTCCTTCCACTCTCACCTAGTTGGTTAGTCATGCTGCCCTTCCTACTCCTTTGTGTTTGGACAGCTTATAGCGGGTTGAAATCAATCGTATATATATCTACAGTATTATTGCCCCTTGTCTGGCTTTTGGGGCATTTTGTTGCTTTTTTCACAATGGACGCTAAAGATTATTCATATATTTTCCCTGTATTAATAAATGGATATAATCCTATTATGAAGGGGACTATTACTATATTAGGAGGAAGTGTTGACCTACTAGTTCTACTACTTCTTCAGCATCATTTAAATAAATCGTACTCCTTTATATATATATTTATTCTAATTTCTATTTTGCTCGGACTCGTTCTTGGTCCCACACTAGGATCACTTGCTGCATTCGGACCGAGCATTGCTGCTGATATGCGATTTCCAGCATTTGAACAATGGAGGCTAATCACGCTTGGCCAACACATTTCACATGTTGATTTTTTAGCTGTATTTCAATTATTAAGTGGAGCGATCATCAGAATATCTTTATGTTTATTTTTAGTATCAGATGTTATTGAAACTAATTCAAAAAAGACAAAAAGTCTTATATTTATCTTTTTCTCAATTATATTAGCGAGTGTTACCATTTTTCCAATTAGTGATATGTGGGTTCAACATATGGTAGGAAAATATTTTTATTCAAGTTCTGTTATATTAGCTTTCTTCATATCATTATTCCTGTTTATCATCAGTTTTTTACCTTTACGGAAAGGAATAATAAGCACATGAATTTCGACAAAACACATAGTATAACCACTATAAATCATTCACTTAAAATGGGAAAATTAACTGGTGAAGAGCTAAAAGGGATGATGTGCCACTATTCTGATATCCATTTTATTCCAATTAATACTGATATCGATATTCAGTTGTTTTATTGTACTGGAATGATTGATACTGTTCAGCTTAATGAGATTTTTAATAATCTTCTTCTGCATATTAAGAATGAAAATAATCTTATAAACCGATCTCACTATGGAGATTTACCTCCAATCATTCAAATTGGCAATACAGAAGAAATGATTAAAAAGACATTTTCTGGTTTTTTGATTTTGTACAAAGAAGGCAAGCAATATTTTTATGGAGTTGATCTTTCAAAGCTTCCGCAAAGAACACCTGAAGAATCCAATACAGAAGTATCAATCAAGGGGCCAAAAGATGGTTTTACTGAAGAACTTCATGTGAATATTTCACTTATACGAAAAAGAATAAAGACAATTGATTTATACTGTGAATCTTTCGAAATAGGGTCCTTAAGTCAAACCCAGGTTGCACTACTTTACCTAAAAAACAAAATAAATATCGATATAATAAATGAAGTAAGAACTCGCTTAGAAAATTTTCAAACAGAAAGTGTGACAAGCAGTGGGCAATTAGAGCAATGGATTTCAGATCGTACATATTCTTTATTCCCATTACTCGATTACATTACTCGACCAGATTTTGCAATCGAATGCCTATTGCGTGGAAGATTCATCATCATTGTAAATGGATCCCCCTTAGCGCTCATTGGGCCAATAAATATTTTTGAGCTTGTTAAATCACCAGAAGATGTCCATTTTCCTTTTTATATCGTTGCATTTCAACGTATTTTAAGAATATTAGGATTAGCAATCGCCATATTTCTTCCAGGTTTTTGGATTTCTTTAGCTTCTGTTAATATGGATCAA
Organism: Cytobacillus solani; assembly: GCF_001420595.1. Classification (GTDB taxonomy): domain Bacteria; phylum Bacillota; class Bacilli; order Bacillales; family Cytobacillaceae; genus Cytobacillus; species Cytobacillus solani. The sequence continues at coordinate 2,888,561 of NZ_LJIX01000006.1, forward strand.
CTCCCATTTTCCCTTTTATCAACTGTTGTAGTATCAAGAGCAGGGTTACCTTTCCCAATCGCCTTAGAGGCATTTATTATTCTAGGCTTATTTGAGTTTCTTAGAGAGGCAGGCATTCGTATGCCTACAGTAGTTGGACAAACCATTTCAATTGTTGGGGGATTAATCATCGGGGATGCAGCTATTCGAGCAGGTCTCGCATCTCCAACTATGATAGTAATTATTGCAATGACTGCAGTTGCTAACTACACGCTGGTTAATCAATCTTTGGTAGGTACTGTGAGTATCCTAAGAATCTTTGTTATGTCAATTTGTATATTCTTAGGGATTTATGGGCTATTTATTAGTGCCCTAAGTATCCTTGTTTACATATCCCGGCTTGAATCATTTAAAATAGCCTATCTTGAACCAATATCTTCCTTAAACATCAAAGAAATGTTATCAGCGTTACTAGTTAACCCTTTTAAGCGGAGAAATTTCACCGCGAAAATGTTGCAGAAAAGGGGAAAAGGATGAAAAACATGTTATTTAAATTACGAATCCTCTTCTTACTTCCTTCATTATTATTAATTTCAGGATGTAACAATGATATTAATGAAGTTCAAAATCTAAATTTTGGAACAGCAATAGGGGTAGACTTTAAAGATGACAAATTCCATATTTATATTCAAATGTTAGGTTTAAGTTCCGTAGCAAAATTAGAAGATGGCACAAATGTTCCTCCTCAGGTATATATATCAGAAACAATTGGAGAAACGTTCATTGATGCATTTTTCAAGGCCTACCGAACTTCTCAAGAACGAATTATTTGGGCGCATGTAACAGCTATTGTTCTTAGTGAATCAGCCTTAAATAAAGGGATAGAAAATATTTATGATGGCTTAACAAGATATTATGAATTTAGATCTACACCTTGGGTTTTTGGGACGTTGGAACCGATTGATAATATATTATCTACCAATGGCTTTTTTAATCAATCCTCATTGAATACAATATTGCATAGCCCGCAGAGCTCATATGAACAAAGTTCATGGATTAGACCCATTAAATTAAATAAATTTGCTAGGGAGCTATTGGAACCCGTCCAAACAACATATATTCCTACATTAACAATCAACAAGAAACAGTGGAAAAAAAATAAAGGGGTCGAGCCGAAACTAGCAATAAATGGAGCCTTTTTTCTTAATAATAAAGAGTATAAGGGTTTTTTCGAATTAAATGATATTAAAGGCATTCGCTGGATTGCATCAGAATCAAAACGGGTTCCAATTTTAGTTCCAAGTAAAGAAAAACCTGAATTTCTTGCAGTTTTTGAAGAAAAATATGTAAAAATCATACCCATTAATGTAAATGGAAAATATAAATATGATGTAGTTTTTTTTGCTAATGGATATATCAGCAATAGACTAAAAAATAACGTTTTAAACGTAAAACATATGCAAAATCTTGTTAAAGACAACATAATTACTCAAATAAAGGATTTTTATCAATTGGGTTTAGACAAAAATATAGATTTTTTAAACATAGAACATCAATTATATCGAAAACACAATAGAGAATGGAAACAAATGAAAAAAAACAATGAGCCATTTCTTGAGGAAGATATTATTAATGATTTCAAAGCTTATATTTCACTTCAGCATTCAGGTTCCTTTAAAAAACAAAAAATAGTAATACATGATTAGTTTAGAGACGAATGTTAAATAATAATAACTCAAGTGTTGTCATTAAACACTAAATTGAGTATGGAGTAGATAATAAATGCCAGACAAACAACCTATTGAATATACAGGAAGAGTTTTGGATCAAAGAAATGATCTTACTGGACCTGACGATAACGGAAAGGCTTCCTATCCAAAACGTCCAAAAGATGTATCCATTCAGCAGTCTACTGATAAAAGACGCCAATAGTTTCTCCTTAGAGCATCTTTCACAGGGCCATAGTTTTAGACAAACAAAAGAAACCATTTTGAATCAAAGGAAATCAAAATGGTTTCTTTCTGTTATGTTAATTGCATGGTTGTTATACATGTGGCGTCATTTTCATAAGTAGAAAGCTCTGACTCCACCGTTTTTCCATCTTTAGAGATCGTTATACGATATTTTTTATCTCGCGGTAACCAAAAATCAATAAATCCATTTGCTTGAGATTTCATTGTTTCGTCTACAATTACGTTGCCTTCTGTATCTTCAATGTATACGTCAAACTCTTCATTCACCATTTCACCTTGACAACCTGTCAAGCTATGATTCGTTCATGGATGAGTTTCATTCACGTAAGGGGCGATTGATACGAAAAATTCACCCTCAGGTAAGTCATAGGTTAACTGACTCTCATCACTGTCGGTTACAATTAGTTGCTTTGATGTAATTGAAGCGGTCTGATCTTTTATGTTGCCGACACTGTAATCTTGCACCAGTTCCTTAATGTCTTCTGTCTTCTCTTTTTTTGGAGAGGCTTCTTCCTTCGTGTCTCCGCCGCTGCAAGCAGCTAACACAATGGAAACCAATAAAGTAATACCAAGAATTAATCTTTTCATCTACGATTTATCCTCCTTTCACAATCAATGCTTACTATACCAAAAAAATATGCAGATTTTATGCATTTGATTTAGCTGAACATGTGTATTTTCTTTGTCAAAAATATGATAAAATAAACATTCTAGTTCCATTATATCATTTTTACTTTTTTTTATTTATTAAGGATGTTATATATACTATTTAATGCTTATTAGTCAAAAATAGGGACGGTGACTGTCATTGGTATCTAAGGTCTCTACGAGAGATAAAATACTTGAATTATTAAAAAAAGAGACTAATTTAACTGTTGGTGAACTTTCGACGTCTTTAGGAATTACAGAAATGGCTATCCGAAAACATTTACATATTCTAGAACGAGATTCATTCCTTGTCATAAATGAGGTTAGACAACCAATGGGAAGACCCATCCTGGTTTATTCATTATCTCTAAAAGCAGAAGAGCTATTCCCAAAAAGTTATGAAAATTTAACCGTTGAATTTCTCCATGATCTAAAAGAATTACATGGAGAAGGAATGATTGATTATCTACTAGAAAAAAGAAGTGAACGACTTAAAAATAGTTACTTACAAAACATGCAAAATAAGAACTTCGAAGAAAAGATAGAAGAGCTTAAAAATATTCAAATAAAAAAGGGATATATGGCAGATGTAACAAAAATAGATAACGAGACATATGAATTAGTAGAATATAACTGTCCTATCTTTACTGTAGCAAAAGAGTATAAAAAAGCTTGTTCTTGTGAAACTGAAATGTTTAAGGAAGTCTTAGGAACCAGCAATGTAAAAAGATTAACCTGTAAAGCTGATAATGATGAGCACTGTAGATTTTTAATGAAGGATACTGACTTGAAATAGAAAAATGCTAACGAACCTTTATCGTTAGCATTTTTTATTTTCTTGTTACCGTGATCTCGCTTTTTTGACCTTTGTCGGGCACATGCTGCCTTCTCTTGTTACCTTTTTTTCTCTCTTTTAACTTTCATGGGCACATGATCATAATCTTGATACTGTAAAACTGCATGAAAAATAAAAATTCCCCGATAAGATATGACATCAAATCTTATCGGGAAATTGACAAACTATTATTCATGATACACAAATTCAGGGGTTCTCATCTAACTTCTACCATATTTTCTTCTATTAACTTCAATCTCTCAGAAACCTCTTCATCCCTTAATTCATGTTCTTTCACATAACGGTTTCGTGGGTGAACCCGACATTCATGTGTACATCCGCGTAAATATTTGTGCTCATTTTCTTCGGAACAAATAATTTGTTTGTTGCACTCAGGATTAGCACAGTTTACGTAGCGCTCACTTGGTTCTCCCGAAAAGTAATCTTTCCCAACAATAACATGTTCTTTCTGATTAATCGGAACGCTAATTCGCTCATCAAATACATAACATTGTCCATCCCAAAGTTCCCCTTGAACCTCAGAATCTTTTCCGTACGTCACAATACCCCCATGCAGCTGGCCTACATCTTGGAATCCTTCTTTTACTAGCCAGCCGGAGAACTTTTCACAGCGGATGCCGCCAGTGCAGTAAGTTAGGATTTTTTTATCAGCAAACTCCTCTTTATTTTCCTTTATCCATTGAGGTAATTCGCGGAATGCCTTAATGTCTGGTCTTACTGCACCTCTAAAATGACCTAAATCATATTCATAATCATTTCTAGCGTCAATCACTACTGTATTCTCATCCTGCATCGCTTCATAAAATTCTTTCGGGCTTAAATATTGACCAGTTACCTCTTTCGGATTAATGTCATCCTCTAAACGAAGAGTAACAAGCTCTTTTCTTGGACGTACATGCATCTTTTTAAAAGCATGGTGTTCAGCTTCATCTATTTTAAAAACAATTTCTGCAAATCGAGTATCTGCTTTCATTGTCTCCATGTAACGTTCGGTTTGTTCGAATGTACCGGAAACCGTTCCATTTATCCCTTCTTCAGCGACAAGAATTCTGCCCTTTAGTTCAAGCTCTTTACACAATTTCAAATGGTCACTTGCAAACTCTTCAGGATTTTCAATAGGAACATACAGATAATACAAAAGGACTCTAAACGGTTTATTTTGTTCTGACATTTTAAAACTACCACCTATCATTATTAATATTTGCAAGATATTAATGCATTTAGGTAGGATCAAACATACCTTATTGCTATTCTTACAATTTTACTATTTCTATAATTCTTCACCTATAATAATTACTTCTGTTTCTAAATCAATATCAAAATTTTTCTTAACTGTCTCTTTAATTACATTAATTAAATCAATATAGTCTTTTGAGGTAGCCTGATCAATATTAACGATAAAGCCAGCATGTTTTGTCGATACCTCTGCTCCGCCAACTCTGGTACCTTGAAGCTTGCTATCTTGAATTAATTTCCCGGCAAAGTGTCCAGGTGGTCGCTTAAAAACACTCCCACAAGACGGATATTCCAGCGGCTGTTTTGATTTTCTGGCAGTGGTGAATTCATGCATCTTTTGTTTGATCCATTTGGGATCACCCTTTTTCAGCTGAAATACAGCTTCTAAAATAACATAGTCCCTATTCATGAAAATGCTTTTACGATAGTTTAGTTGCAATTCTTCTTTTGATAAAGTTAAAATTTCACCATCCCTTGTCAAAGCCGTAGCTTTATCAAGTACATCTGAAATTTGTCCTCCATATGCACCAGCATTCATATATAATGCTCCGCCAACACTACCTGGAATTCCACATGCGAACTCTAAACCAGTCAATTCATGTTCTAATGCAAAGCTAGAGACAGCAATAATGGCAGCTCCGCTTTGAGCTGTTATAACATCATTTTTTATACTTATATGATTAAACTTTGAAAGACATAAAGTAATTCCACGAATGCCGCCATCTCTCACGATGACGTTAGAACCACTTCCAAGTATTGTGACAGGAATTTTGAACTTTTTTGCCTGCTTCAAGACTGTCTTTATTTCAGATAAACTAGATGGCGTAATAAAAAGATCTGCCTCTCCACCAAGTTTTGTAAACGTATGATGTTTAATCGGCTCCAATAATTTAATATTTTCCTCCATTACCTCATCCGATATACTGTTCATAAAAAGCTGATATTCACTCATCATTTTTCTCCTTCAATCCTAAATAGATATCCTATTCCCCTATATTTAATGATATCTATCCTAGAAATGTGTTCGATCAAATGACTACCCCTGATAGAACATTATTAAGTTTTTATACCAAAATGTATAAAAACTCCTTGCTACTATACCATACTATCCTAATTTTTTCATCCTTTCGAAAAAGTAATTATTTATTCGTTATAATCAATTCATTTATTTAACTCCCATCACAAATTTCTACGATTACAATGCCAGTAATTGTTTCTCCTCTTGGATTGCTGGGAGGATCTCTGCAGCAATCAGCTCAATTTTTTTCACCATTTTATTTTTTTGCATGCTACCAAAGTCAATTTATGTCATGAATCTTTGTTGACCAGATCCATCATACGATCTCACATATCGTTTCCATCTACATGGCTATCTTTCATTTCACTTTAATCCTCAACTTAAAATCGATCAAGCAGAATATCTTGAATTCAAGATTTAAAAAAGTTACTCAGAAATTTGAGTAACTTAAAATATTTTAACAACAAGTTATTTTTACATTTTACTAATCTGTCTGAATTTCATATTTAAACACCGTTTCGTCAACATCAAACCAAATAACCAGCCATTCACTATCTATACTAATAAATCCCCTCTCATTTCCAAGGTAATAGACAATATTGTTATCATCTGTAAAATACTCTGTATCATCAGGTTTTCCCAATAACGTGATGACCTCTTCTTTTGACAGCCCGATTAATTTAGTTCTACTCAGCAGATCATCAACCATATATACTCGCTCATCAGATTTAGCCAGCCAACGTTCGGAAGAAAAATTTGCTTTGTTTTCATTCCTACCTATAACAGTAAAACAATAGATAAGGAGTACAAAGCATAGGGTTGTAACGATCAAACAAGCAAATCTCCCCTCCCTATGATGCCTTATATCCGTATACTTCCATAAAACTAGTAATAATAAAATTAATAGGCCCACTGGCATAAGAATGGCTGATACACTTAAACCACTAAATGTAGGATGAAGTGAATGGATGTAAATACTGTAACCAAAATAAATTAACACGTATAGAACAATATACCCTCCAAAAATAAAGTAAAAAAATTTTTTCATTTTCAACTGCCTTTATATGTGAATTGTTATATCGTTGCTTTCATCTTAGAAAAAATTATTAATCTTGCTTTACTAACTCGATCATTTCTTTTTTTTCATCCCACATAATTGTTAATTTAATCGTTTCTGGAAAATCCCCATTAACTAATTCTGCATTTATTTCAGTTGCTGTATGAAAATTACGGACTCCCTTTAAGGGCTGAGGAAAGCTGCTTTCCAAACTAGATGAATCCCCAATCTTGAGTGAATACTCAATTTCCCCAATTCCATGTGTTCCTTGTTCTTCAACTGAAGCTGTTCGATCTGTAATATACTGAATGTATAAGGATTCAAAGACTGAAGTTCTTACTCTTGATATTGTATACGTACTGAACCATTCTTCCCCTTCTCCAAAATAAGTAATATTTTTGTTAGATTGCTCCGTATCACTCTTATCATTTTGGGGATTCACTATTTTAGCCTCACTTGTACATCCGAACATAATGAAAATCAATAAAAATAACGATATAATATGCACCCTTTTCATTAAAATACCTACTTATTCGTATTCTTCAATGGCATAAAATCCAATGGACATAATTCTTCACTTTCTATAACAATTGCCGTTAACCCTGCATCTGTTTTTGTTTCATGCCACTCGCCTTTCTCCCAAAAAACTGCCTCTCCGGGATGTACCTTTACATACTCTTTTATTTCCCCACGTACGTAGCCTTCACCACTAACAATTAAAAGAAGCTGGGGTACAAGCGCTTGGTGAAACCCAATAACTCCATTTTCACCTAAGTGCATGCATCCGATATGTGCTTCTGCTTTTGTTTGAATGATACGTGACATTTTAAAATCAGAATTGAACTTTCTGATTTCTTTTCCATTATCTTTATTAAAAGAATAGATCTTCATAAAATCGCCCTCCTATAATTTAGAAAAGTTAGCAAATGCTTCTTGTATTTAAATTACTAGATTCGTTATTTCAGAATACATTCCTCTTTTTTGGCTTATTTATTTTTACAATTGTATCAACTTGTCCAAATAGTTGAATCCAAGCGAAAAGCTGTTAAAGTATGAATGAAGGGAAGAAATTTTTGGAGGAACCATAGAAATGAGTATAAATATTTTAGTCGTTGATGATGAAAAGGAAATTGCAGATTTAGTCGAAGTTTATTTAAAAAATGAAAATTATACTGTTTTTAAGTTTTATACTGCTAAGGAAGCTCTTAATTGCATTAACACGGAAAAACTGGACCTTGCCATTCTTGATGTGATGTTGCCGGAAATAGATGGATTTGCCATTTGTCAGAAAATCAGAGAAAAATTCCATTTCCCTATTATAATGCTAACCGCCAAGGATGAAGAAATCGATAAAATTACTGGCTTAACATTAGGTGCGGATGATTATTTAACAAAACCCTTTCGTCCTTTGGAGCTGATTGCCCGTGTAAAAGCTCAGCTTCGGAGATTTACAAAGTATAATCAGCAGGATACAGAAGAAAATGAACATATCATCACCATCTCAGGTTTAGTCCTTGATCAAAATACGAGGAAGTGCCAATTAAACGAAAAAACCTTATCGCTGACACCGACAGAATTCTCCATTCTTTGGTTTCTATGCCTAAATCGAGGTCGTGTTGTTAGTTCAGAGGAATTATTCAAGGAAGTATGGGGTGAAAAATATTTTAGCAGCAATAATACGGTCATGGTTCATATTAGACATATACGTGAAAAAATGACTGATTCCGCTGAAAATCCCAAATATATAAAAACGGTCTGGGGAGTGGGGTATACGATTGAAAAATGAATTTAGCAAATTAAAAAGGAAAATCATTCTTCAGATTACTTTAATTTTACTCTTAACGATCATTGTCGGTTATTTTATTTACTTTGCTTTAATTGATGGTGTCTTGCAGGCTCCTTTTGCCAATATGTTTATTAACTTTTGTGAAAAGGTGCTTCAGCTCGATTTCTATACTGCACAAAATATTTACTCATCTATATTTCAACTGAATAAACCATTGTGGCTTGCGATTGGGTTCATACTATTGCTGCTTGTTATTTTTTACCTGGCACTCTCTCGATTTACACGCTATTTTAATAAAATTAGTGAAGGAGTTGATAGGCTAACTGAGGAATCAGAAGCCGAAATTCAACTTCCTGCGGAATTGGATTTTATGGAAAAAAAGCTGAATACCGTCAAAAGTAAACTTGAAAAGCGTGCAATGGATGCAAAGGAAGCAGAACAGCGAAAAAATGATCTTGTCGTCTATTTAGCCCATGATATAAAAACTCCATTGACATCAGTCATTGGCTATTTAAGTCTTTTAGATGAGGCATCCGATATGCCAATGGAGCAAAAAGAGAAATATTTGAAAATTACGTTGGAAAAAGCAACGCGTTTAGAACATTTGATCAATGAATTTTTCGATATTACAAGATTCAATTTACAATCGATTTTGCTTGAAAAAGAAACAATCAATCTGAACTATATGCTCATGCAAATGGCAGATGAATTCTATCCCTTACTTGCCCCAAACGGAAAGCAAGCAATTGTGGAGGTCGAGGAAGATCTTAAGATCGATGCTGATGCAAATAAATTAGCAAGGGTATTTAACAATATATTGAAAAATGCAATCGCCTATAGCTATGAGAATAGCATCATTGAAATTAGCGGTACTAGGAAGAATGAACAGGCAATCATTACTTTTACCAATAAAGGGAAGATCATTCCTCCTCAAAAGTTAGATATGATTTTTGAAAAATTCTATAGACTAGATACTTCACGTGCTACTCAGACAGGTGGGGCTGGATTAGGGCTAGCTATTGCTAAAGAAATTGTCCATGCTCATGGAGGGAGCATTTCTGCGGAAAGTATTGATGAAAAAACGGTATTTACGGTTACGATTCCGATCCACTCTTAAGAAAATCTTAAGATTTCAATAATGGAAAATTAAAAACTAACTCCTTCTTTCATGTTTTAATTAGTGAAGCAATGAGAAGGAGTTGTTTTTATGAGAAAAAGAAAACGTACAAATCGTACTGCTTGGATCTTTACTTTTTTAATTGTCTTAACGATTTTTTTTATACCTTATGAAAAGTTTGATGGACTGATACAGGACATGCTTAATCATTATACGACGGAATATCCTTCAGAAAGTGATACCACACTCGATAGCAATGAAACAATAAATAGTGATCTGCATAGTCAAAATGCCATTTTAATAAATTTGAATGATCAAACAATCTTGATGGAAAAACACAGTAAAGAAATTATCTTCCCTGCCTCCCTCACAAAAATTATGACTGCCTTGGTCGCAATTGAGAATATATCTGATTTAAAAAAGCGGATTTCCCTTCCTGAAAACATGTTTTCTGACCTTTACACGGCTAATGCATCCATGGCAGGATTTCTCCCAAATGAAAAAGTAGCTGCCATTGATCTGCTTTATGGAACAATGCTTCCATCTGGTGCCGAAGCTTCTATTGGACTGGCGAATGAGATTGCTGGATCAGAAACAGCGTTTGTTCATCTTATGAATGAGAAGGCAAAGCAGCTCGGGATGGAGGATACTCATTTTACAAACGCTACTGGTCTTCATCACAGAGATCATTATTCTAGTGTGAAGGATATTTCAATGTTACTGGAATATGCATTGAAAAATCAAACCTTTCGAACCATTTTTACAGCAGAAAGGTATTCTACATCACCATCAAATCTTCATCCAGATGGGATCACGTTTAAGAGCAGTATGTTTAAAAATATCGAGTCCTCCAATTTAATGAGCGGGGAGATTATTGGCGGAAAAACCGGCTATACAGAGCAAGCTGGACTATGTCTGGCGAGCATCGCTGAAATTAATGGGCAGGAATATCTCCTTATTACCGCAGGGGCAAATGGAGATCATCAGACAGAACAATACAATATAACAGATGCAATTGCAGTATATAAACAATTATAATCTTATTATTATACTAGGGCACCCCATACTATTTAAACGGGGTTCCCTTTTATATTTTATACTTGGTACATTAATCGTTTTTATGAATTATTTATAACTTTTTTTCTAGAATGATTTTTGGTTCACCTTCATCATCAGTATAAGTACCAATGATATCAAAGCCATTTTTAATGTTCAATATTAGCATACTGCGCCATTTGTTTTTCGTTTTTGTTTGAACTGCTATATATCCTTTTTTTCTCAGCATTTCATGCTGCTTTTCCATCAAATAGCTTGCTATTCCTTGATTTCTATACTTTACATCCACTCCACCTAACCAGCTATAAAATTTATCGTTATCCAAAGAATAACCAATTTTATAGCCAATTACTTTTGAATTTTGTATAGCAATATTAATTAATAAATTTGTTTTACTTTCCATTCGGTGACACAAGTGATCAGAATTGCCAAATATATTCTTATGTAGAAATAAAATGCCTTCCATTATCTTATTATCAGGCGTTGAATCAAAATATACATATTTAATATCCATAGATTACACTCCTTTTGCTTATACACGCTCAAGTTTACGATATGGCTTGGCGGGCAATTGAATATGGATAGAATCCTCTGGATTAACCTCACCGCTTTTTAAAACGACCCCCATAATACCAGCCTTTCGAATAAGATTCCCTTCACTATCTCTATCTAAAACAGCTTGCAAAAGACCAGGTTTAAAGTTTTCTATTTGTGGACACGGATTTCGTAAACCTGTTACTTTAATAATCGCTTCTTCCCCTATATACAGAATTGTGTCAGTAGGCAGTTCAAGAAGATTGATCCCTTGAGTCGTAATATTTTCACCTAGCTGTCCAGGCTTAATATCAAAATGTGCCTTTAATTCCTCAAACAATTCGGAATGAATCAAATGAACCTGTCTTAAATTAGGTTGATTCGGATTCTGCGCCACTCTAGAGCGATGCTTAACTGTTGAGCCAAAATGTGCGTCTCCTTCAACCCCAAATCCTGCCACTAATTTAATCTTATCTATATTCTTCTTACTAAATGTATGGGTACTGCTCAAGCTTACAGCAAGTACTTTTCCGCTTATCAAATTCTCTTCATGTATATTCATCAATGTTCTCCATTTCTCTATTTTTTCAGTTTGTGCTATCAAGCTGAGATTTGATGATTTCCCCGGTTAATTATAATCCAAAATATAATGTAAGTAATCCCCATGACCTTGAACAAGATCAACTTCCTTTATAGAAAATATCCAAAAATAGTTTAAATGTTAATCCCTCTTCTTCTCCTCCGCCTGTTTGCCGATGGTCCCACTTATCTTGGGCATCTCTTACTGTTATTTTATAAAAAAATCGATTATGTATTACACCATCATCAGCTGCCCAATAATCCTCTGCAATTTAAACTTTCAATTTCAAAATCTTTTAATCCCGTTTCTTCTTCCAATTGTCTTATAACTGCCTTATATGTATCCTCATTAGGTTTTACAGTCCCTTTAGGAATTTGTATCCCTGCTTCAGGAATGGAATGCTGGAATACTAACAGCTGTCTTTTGCCATCTTTCATTCTTGTCACATAGCCATATGCCTTTCTCACCCGATGATATTTCCTTCATTTGATCCCATTGACCATAAATCCCCCTTTTAAAAACATAGACTCGCTCTCTTATTCATTTGTATTAATATCTTTATTCTTCATCAAAAGTCTAGATTCCTTCTATGATTATTTAGTAGCTTTTTGAACTCCAGTTAAAAAGCATTACTATAAAAGCAATGCTTTCTATTTCAATAGATTCCTTACTCCAGTGAGTATGTTTACACCTTTTTTCAAATCTTGGCTTGCTGCATGAATGACCTTCATACCTAAAGTAATGATTGATGTGTCTTGCTTCTTTAAGCTGGCTAATTCTTGTTTTGTTTTTGTAAGCTCTTTGTTCATCGCCTCTATTTGTTTTTGTAAAACGTAAAGCTTTTGATCCTCTTGTTGATGTAAATCCTGCTCTTCCTTCATTTCATCAGGTGAATTGCCAATTTCTCCAACCAGCTCCATTAGTGTTTCATCATTCAATAGTTTGTTTGCCATATTCATTAAAGCACTGTAGTTAAGTGAATCTTCATTTTTAAGCAGGCTTTCAACTAAGGTCATCGCTGATTGATTATTAAGGAATTGCTTTACAGTTCCTTCACTATTACTTGTCACTTGGTGAACTCTCCCTTCAAATTTGCAAAAAAATATAGGCAACTTCTAATGAATACACTGGGAGGATCATTTCCCAGTGTACCTTCTAATTATGCAGCAGGTGCTTGTACAAATAATGAACGAATGGCTTTTCTGATAGCATGCGCTTGACTTTCACTGCCAAAAATCAACGCCAAAATCCAAGCAAACAACAGAATGATTAGAAGAAGAAGGATTACTAGCATAAATAGTCCCCCCTTTCATAAAGATTTAAGGGACCCTTACAGTTCCATGTTATGTATGAGTTATGGACATGCATAATGAAACACCCTATATTCATAAAAATAGGCAAAAAAAATGCACAAGCATAATGCTTGTGCATTTTTTTATCTCTGAAATTGAACTCTATGAAGATTTGCGAATATGCCACCAAGGTCAATCAATTCATCATGGCGCCCTTCTTCTGCAATTCCATCTTCAGTTACGACAACAATGCGATCAGCATTGCGAATCGTAGCTAGTCTATGTGCAATGACAAGTGTAGTCCGGTCTTGTGCAAGCTCGGTCAATGCTGTTTGAATTATTTGTTCTGTTTCTGTATCTAATGCAGATGTTGCTTCATCAAGAATAAGAATAGGCGGGTTCTTTAGAAACATTCGTGCGATCGCAATCCGCTGCTTTTGACCGCCAGAAAGCTTCAATCCTCTTTCCCCAATTTGCGTTTCGTAGCCAAGTGGGAGTGAAGCAATGAAATCTTCCAAATGGGCTCTTCTTGCTGCTTCTTCTACTTGTTCATCTGTTGCACCGAGCATACCATAAGCAATGTTTTCTTTTAACGTTCCTGTAAAAAGAAATACGTCCTGCTGCACAATTCCGATTTGTGACCGCAGCGATTTCTTAGTTATATCTCTTACATCCATGCCATCGATTGTTATACTTCCACTGTTTACATCATAAAATCGGGGAATAAGAGAGCAAATGGTTGTTTTCCCGGCACCAGAAGGACCGACAAAAGCGACAGTCTCCCCTTTATTCATTCGAAGACTAATCCCTTCCAGCACAGGTTTATGTTCATCATAGCTGAAGGTAACATTGTTAAACGTAATATCTCCACGAAGGGTAGCCACTTCTATGGCATCTTCTGCATCTTCCACTTCTGGTTCTGAATCCAATAATTCAAGGAAACGTTTAAATCCTGCCATACCTTTGGGATACAGCTCAAGCAATGCGCTAATTTTATCAATTGGTTTCAAAAGAACATTCACATAAAGAACGAAACCGACTAGTTCACCATATGTTAGCTGGCCTGTAAAGCTTAGCCACGCACCAAATACTAAGACGACAAGTGTCATTAAGCGCGTTAGCATATATATACCTGACGAACTAAAGCTCATAATTTTGTAAGCAGAAAGCTTTGCTAATCGAAATCTCTGATTGTTCGTTCTGAATCGGCTAATCTCATATTCTTCGTTAGTAAAAGATTGTACAACACGCACGCCTGAAACACTGTCTTCTACTCGAGCATTTACATCAGCAATTTCACCGTACATTTTCTTCCATGCTTTATTCATACGAATATTGCAGAAGGAAATGAGCCAAACAAGAAATGGTGTGATAATAATCGTCACCAATGCTAGTTTCACATTAATCGTAAGCATAATCCAGAATGCCCCAACAAATGTCATGATTGCAATAAATAAATCCTCTGGACCGTGATGGGCAAGTTCTCCAATATCAAACAGGTCATTTGTTACACGGCTCATAATATGACCTGTTTTTGTATTATCAAAGAAACGGAAGGATTGACGCTGAACATGCTGAAACAGCTGCTGCCTCATATCTGTTTCAATATTGATGCCAAGCATATGCCCCCAATAGTTTACGATATATTGCAAAAATGTGCTTACTAAATATAGCGTTAAAAGTCCGGCACTGACGGAAACAATCTTTGACCAGTTTCCACTTGGCAGTAAATCATCAACAAACCATTGTACAGCAAGCGGGAATGCAAGCTCCAAAATCGCGACTATGACTGCACTGCTAAAATCAATCGTAAAAAGTTTTTTATGCGGTTTATAATACGAAAAAAATCGGCGAATCATAACATTTTTCTCCTTGTCCTCAAACTATAATTACTAGGATTATATGGTGTAGCTGATAAACATACAAGTTAATTGACTTCATTAGCTTTTTTCTTTTTTTTAAATTTTATCTTCATTAATAACTGATTGAGTACTTCTGATATAACAAGGCCAACGGCAATCGCACCAGAAATCATAAATGCTTTTGCTGCTAACTGAATAGCAACATTGTAATCATTGACAACAAAATGACGCATCGCGTCATATGCTAAGCCACCTGGAACTAGGGGAATAATCCCAGAAACACTGAAAATGATAATCGGTGTTTTATACATTCTAGCAAAAGTCTGACTGATAACCGCAATCACAAATGCGGCAACTAAGGAAGCGACAACTGCATCGAATTCCTTATTTACGAGGAAGATATAAATAAACCAGCCAGCCATGCCTACGAACCCACATTTAAGTAATGACTTTTTAGGCGCATTAAAAAGTATACCAAACGCTGCAGAGGCAATAAAACTTGTTATTAAGTGTACAATCATTTACTGTATACCTCCGTTTACACTAATAAAAGGCGACGACAACTGCAATTCCTGTACCTATTGCACAAGCAGTTAAAAATGCATCTGCCCCTTTTGATAATCCAGACACTAAATGCCCGGCCATCAAATCCCTTACAGCATTCGTAATTAATAAACCTGGAACTAGCGGCATGACAGAACCAATAATGATTTTATCAAGCTGTGTTCCGACACCAATTTTTACAAATAGAAAGGCGATTAAACCGATTACAAGTGAGGCAACAAACTCCGAGAAAAATCGGACCTTTAGAATTTGATGAATATAGACAAAACAGACAAATCCTAATCCTCCTGCGATGACGGCTGGTATAAAATCGCTCCATTGGCCTAAAAACATCATTAAGAAGCAGCCGCTGGAAATGGAGGCTGCAATGATTTGCTGATAGATTGGAAAAGTAAAGTCTGCATCTTGAATTTCCTTCAATCGATTCAGAGCTTGTTCAGCTGTCAACTCCCCGCTGCTTAACTTCCTGGAAACCCCGTTTACCAGCGTTACTTTATATAAATCCGTTGTTCGCTCTGATATTCGAATAAATTTGGCAGGCTCTGTTCCATCAATAGAAAAAATAATCCCTGTCGGTGTTACATAGCTATGTGATTGGGGAATGCCGAACGTAGCAGCAATCCTTGTCATTGTATCCTCTACTCGATACGTTTCTCCTCCGCACTGCAGCATAATTTTCCCAGCAAGCAGACATAATTCAATCACTTCATATGTTTGGGGAAATCTATTTTCCACCCTTTTCCCTCCTAAACAATAATACATTGCCACATTCAATTATATTTCTTCATAATAAAGGAAATGTATCATGAATTAAAGAGAAATCAAGAAAGTTTTGCCTTGCACGTCAATATAAAAATCTTCGAAATATAATTATATCTGCGAAATAATAAATTTATCTACAAAATGTAAATATATCTCCGAAAGTAGATGGTTTATCTTCGAAAAATCGGAAATATCGATGTTTCGACAAAAGCCTCATGATACAACCAGAGAAAAAAGCTGCCGAACAGGCAGCTTTTCAACTATAGCGGAACGTCTAAAATAATCTTTGTCCCTCTATCCTTAATTGATTGAATCGTGATGCTCCCTTGAACGGCTTTCGCTCTTTCTTCCATACTAAAAAGACCAACTCCACGAGAAACCTCTAGTATATCAAACCCTTTTCCCTTATCTTCTATCATTACTCTTACTTCATCTTCCATTTCTCGAATCGTTACCGTTGCTTCTTCCGTATCCGCATATTTTCGTATATTCGTCAATGCCTCCTGAATTATTCGATAAATGGTAATTTCTTTATTTTCACTCAGTCTTGTATTCAAATAACAGTCAAAATGAACATTAATATGACTATGATCAGAAAAACGTACAAGGTAGGAACGAATAGCCGGAATTAATCCAAGATCATCAAGCACAGAAGGCCGCAATGCCCAAGAAAGATCCCTTAGTTCTTCGATAATTTCAGTTGCTTCCTCCTGCATTTGATCTAATAAAAGATGATTAAATTCCGATTGCAAACGATTGATTGTAATAAGATGGCTATAAAGGTTTTGCCCAATCCCATCATGCAGTTCACGAGATAGCCGTCTTCGCTCATCCTCCTGAACATTTATGATTTTCGCCATCATTAATTGGAGTTCTTCTTCTACCTTTTTTCTCTTAGTTATTTCGTGTCGAATAGCCAAATATTGATATGGTCGTCTATACTCATCCAGGAATGGAACGATTGTCGTGTCTACCCAATAATATGTACCATCTTTCGCACGATTTTTAATTTCACCCTTCCACACTCTGCCTGACGCTATGGTTCGCCACAAATCTGCAAAGAATCGTTTAGGATGATATCCCGAATTAATAATCCGATGATCTCTTCCAATTAATTCATCTCTTGAATATTTAGAAATACGGCAAAATTGGTCATTAACATAATGGATAGTCCCTTTTTGATCAGTAATAGCAACAATAGACGATGCATCAAGAGCAAATTTAAGGTCACTCAACTCATTAACCGACTTCTTCAGTTCTTCCACAACTTGTTTATACTCCGTTATTTCATTACGGATAGCTAAATATTTAAATGGTTTGCCCTTTTCATTAAGAAAAGGAACAATGGTCGTATCTACCCAGTAATAGGAACCATCCTTGGCCTTATTCTTAACTTCCCCACGCCATACTTCCCCATTTCCAATTGTCTGCCAAAGTTCTTTCATAAATTCCTTTGAATGATAACCTGAATTAATAATTCGATGATCTTTCCCTATTAGTTCCTCAGCTGAATACTTCGAAACCTCGCAAAATTTTTCATTTACATAAGTGATAATTCCCCTTTGGTCAGTAAAAGCAACAATTGTTGATGCATCAAGGGCATACTTTAAATCAACAAGCTCATTTAATTGATAGGCATTCTGAGATTTTAGTCTTGATTGATCTTTTACACTATTAAAAATAATTAGGAAGTAATTTTCATTTCCAAGTGAAAAAGCATTTATCCGAAAAAACAATGAAAAATCATGACCTTCTCGATGTTTTCCAAACTGATGAATGATCATTCCTTCTTCTGCAGCAAAAAGATTCATCTCAGGCATAAATTTATTTAGCTCTGCCCCAATCATTTCTATCCTTTCATAGCCAAATATGTGACATGCCCGTTGATTCGAATCTGATATTATCCCTTTTTCATTCACTAGAATAGTCGCATCCCCCGAAGCAGGAGTATTGTTTTTATTAAATTGTATCTGACTATCCCTGTCCATATCTGTTCCTCCTGATTGCCATTTAAAACAGACTGCTTATCATCCCTTCCAAAGTAATGGCCGCCTGTCTGACAATATTTTGTTCCTCTTTGTTTATTGGTGTATTCGTTCTTCGCCCTACCAATAAAACACCTTTTGGTGCACCCTTATAAAAAATCGGAACGGCGAAAGCATAAAGCAGCTTTTCAGCAAGCATTATCGGATATTCAAGTGCTTTTCCATGGATATTCTCAGGAAAATTATTAATCGTTATCGGACTTCCTGTCGAGATCACTTTCCCAGCAATGCCTTTTCCATATCGAACAGTGATTTTCTTATATTTGTCATTACTATTCCCAGCCGCATAATGCCACCTTACATCAGGTCCTTCTCTATTCTGTAGGGCAAGGCCAACAAAATCAGTAGCTATTTTAGATAAAATGGATTCACATGTATGAGCAATCTCAAATGATTGATTCAAGATTGCACTCCCCCTTTAAATTCCATATCCTAGTAACCCCTTTTTCAACGCAATCTCAACAAGCTCTGGCCTTGTTTTCATTTGAAGTTTTTCCATCAAATTTCCTTTATGAGTTTCAACCGTTTTGACACTGATAACTAGCTGTTCAGCAATTTCCTTATTTGAAAATCCTTTCGCAATTAAAGTCAGCACCTCTTTTTCCCGATCAGAAAGAAGATTAAACGTGTCAACATTCCCATTTCTCGCATTTCCAATATATTCCTCCATTAATCTTTTCGTAGCTGAAGGATGCAAATAAGCATTACCTGCAGCTACTGAACGGATCGCTGAAAGAAGTTCATCATGTGGAGCACTTTTTAAAATACATCCAGAGGCCCCTGCTTGAATGGCTCTGAATAAATATTCCTCATCATCATGCATTGTTAGAATGAGGATGGCCGTTTCAGGCAACAGCTTTTTTAATTCTGTTGTTGCTGAAAGACCATCTTTCCCATGCGGCATGCTTAAATCCATCACAACGACATTTGGCTTTAATTCGAGTGACTTTTGAATGCCTTCATTCCCTTCAGAAGCTTCCCCTATCACTTCTATATCTGAATGATTGTTTAAAAGCATTTTCAACCCCATTCTTACGACTGCATGGTCATCACAAAGCAGAATTTTGATCATGCCAGCTCCCCCTATCTTTGTTCGATTGTAAAGTGAAAATACATAACAAGGGATTGCATTTTCGCAAATCCCTTGTTTTTTCTCTTATATAAATGGAAGATAAAGTTCGACTACTGTCCCTTCGCCAATCTTTGATGAAAGATGCCATTCTCCCCCGATTAAATGCATTCTTTCCTTCATCGCTGCAAGTCCAGTCGATTGATGCCACCCTTTATCAATATTAAATCCTTTGCCATTATCTTTAATGATAATGGATAAATGATCGAATTGCCACGCAAAAGTCATTTCTGCCTTCACTGTGTCTGCATATCTTGCAATATTCGCCAAAGCTTCTTGACATACTCGAAAGAGAGTGATTCTTTGCCTTTCCTCTAACGGAATTTCTTTACCGGAAGTCTCTAACTCTACCTCTATTCCGTATGTCGAAGTGTACAGCTTTAGATAGCTTTTCATCGCAGGAAGCAGCCCTAAAGTCGTAAGAGTAGGAGGATGGAGCTCAACAGCCAGCAGCCGGATTTCTTGAATCGTTTTTTCAAGCAATTCAGCCATATCACTAACATATCCCTTCATCTCAACCTGTTCAACCGCATTCCCAATAAACTGCATCCCTGTATAAAGACTATATAATGTTTGTCCGACCCCTTCATGCAGTTCGAGTGCAATTCGTTTAATCTCCTCTTCCTGAGATTGAATAATATAGGAACTAATATCGTTTTTAACTGGCTGTCTTTCCATGTCACCCCTCCTTATGCCTTTTTATTCTTATGATTTGAAATATCACTAAACATCCCCGCATATTGAACTACTTCACCAGCATCGTTCTTTACTGCACTAATCGTCAGCCATTGGAGATATTCCTCTCCATCTTTACGGCTATTCCATATTTCACCTTGCCAGAACCCGTTAGTTTCAATTGAACGCCAGAGATCTTCATAAAAAGTCTTCGGTTGTTTATTCGATTTAAGAATATTCGGGTTCTTTCCAATTGCTTCAGCTGCTTCAAAGCCTGTAATCTTAGTAAAAGCTGGATTGACAGAAATGATTTTCCCGCTCATATCTGTAATCATAATCCCCTCAACTGTGTGATTTATAACTTCATTAGCAAGACTCATTTTCCCTTGGAAATACATCCAAACAACTAAAATCAAGCTTGCGAGAGCCACCTCTGACAGAGCCATAAAGCCAATCGCATAGTGACCAGTCAGATTAAATAGCAAGGTGAGGATAATTGGCGGGAAAAATCCGCCCAATCCACCCATTGCCGAAACAATCCCGTTCACAATTCCCGCTTGTTTACTAAAGTACATCGGTACCAGCTTAAAGATCACACCGTTCCCGATACCAGCGCAAAGTGCGATTGTTAAACACCCGAACGTATACCAGCCGATGGATGGAGCAAATGATAGGATCATGGCTGAAACCGTGTAAACGCCGAATACAAACATCAGAAGAATTAGTGAATGAAAACGGTCTGCCAGCCATCCTCCTATTGGTCTCATAAGTGTGGCAATGACAATAAATCCAGCTGTACGAAAACCTGCATCTACCTTATCAAGACCAAAATTCGCAACTAGAAAGTTTGGCAAATAGATGGTGAAAGCTACAAAGGATCCAAATGTGATAAAATAGAACAAGCTTAGCAGCCAAAGCTTTTCATTCTTATATACACCTTTAATTTGTTCTAAAAGCGGTGTTTTTACTTTTGTTTCTTGTTTATCCCCTAAAAGGAAGTTAGCAATAATGAAAATACCTAGAATAATGAGATATAGCTGTACAGTTGTTGACCAGCCCAATTTTGTTGCAACCACAGGTGCTGCAAATGCAGATATGGCAGTACCAAGATTTCCGGCACCGTATATCCCATTTACAAACCCATGTTTTTCCTTTGGATAATACTTTGGCAGAGAAGTAACCCCAACAGAGAACACGGCTCCACCAATTCCAAGAAATAATCCCCCTACCAATAAATCTGCTAAAGAATTCGCAACACTAATATAATAAACTGGGAATAATAGCAGAACAAAGCTGATGAGAAAAATTTTCCTTGCCCCAAATTGATTGGCATAATACCCGAGCGGAACACGTAATATTGACCCTAGAATAACTGGGATAGCTGTCACAAGTGCCAATTGATTATCGGGAATGGCAATATCTTCTTTAATAAACGGAAGTAAAGATGAT
Organism: Cytobacillus solani; assembly: GCF_001420595.1. Taxonomy (GTDB): domain Bacteria; phylum Bacillota; class Bacilli; order Bacillales; family Cytobacillaceae; genus Cytobacillus; species Cytobacillus solani. The sequence continues at coordinate 2,910,179 of NZ_LJIX01000006.1, forward strand.
ATCAACACCCAAATCATAAAGCCGACTACAAGATTTAATGTTTGTAATGGGAGCTGTATTTTTCTAAGCATCTGGTCCACGCTCTCTTCTAATAACATAATTTAATCCTGCTTCATGGTCATATGCAGACCATTCATATTTGCTCATTTTCACATCTGCTTTTAACGGCACAGCGAAGAAATATTTATCATCAAAGTAAATACGCAGATGCGTCTTATCAGGACATAGTCCTGTTTTCGTTATCGTTTTTTTTACAAAAGGTGCTTGATCTTCACCGGGCTGATCTAAGATCGCTACTTCAGCCCGATGGGAAATAAATGACTCGATTTTTTCCATTTCAGTGGGTCCCACAGCTACCGCACCCTCTCTTTGCCGGATAGATAAACATTTTATAGCCTTGAAGTGTATCCCAAAATGTATCTTCTGCATGTTCCTCAATATAGGCAATGGTTTCTTCTTCTGATTGCCATTTGCTCATGCCTTTTACTTCAGCTACGACAATTTCCATGTCATCTTCAATTTTCTCGTCTAAATACCAATTTAAGCGAACACCTTTAAATAGCCTCGATAACATTTCGTCTACTTCTGCTGCAAAATTTCCGGAAGATTTTCTAATAAAACAAAAATCAAGGTATGTTTCACTGTTCATTTGACTCACGCCTTTACATTTTTCATCTTTTTATAAGCAAATAATGCGATTGGGAACAACACGATATTTAATCCGCAAAATATCAATGTGTTGACATAATTTTCATAAAAGAATTGATGAACCATATATTGTGTAAAAATAATGTTTAGGAACAAAATGAATGCAAGGACGGCAACTCCTACGTAACTACGCTTCATAACGTTTCACCCTTACTGCATAAATTGCTCCATTTTCTACTTTCACTTGAATTTCTGGAAGCGGACGTCTTGGTGGTCCGGCTGTCGGTGCACCTGTTTCTGCATCAAAGAACCCATGATGGCAAGGACAAACCATTTGGTTTTGTTCTTTCACCCAAAATACTGGGCAGCGAAGATGTGTACATGCATTTTGATAAGCAACATATTTGTTTTCATTTAGTCTGATAATAATCGCATCATCATGATCACCAGGGAATTTAAATTCCAATGAATCTCCTACCGCTAATTTGCTTACATCCGTAATTTTTTTATGCGGATACTCTTTCTCTCCTAGTCCCATTAATTCCTTTGCTGCAACAGCTCCCCATGGAAGGGAGGAAACAGCGAATACACCAGCAGCCCCAGCCAATGTTTTCATAAACCCGCGTCTATCCAATTTTCTTTCATTATTCCGTTCAATATTGTGTGTGTAATTATCTTCATTAAAGGGAATTTTATTATTTTTATCTGATGGCATTCCGAATCCCTCCTAAAATAGCTTAGTAACACCCTGTAAAATACCAGGGAGATTTACTTTCACGTTTGTTTCACCTTCTAGATAAGGCAGGCTTGTTACCCATTTGCCATTATCTAAATTGAATTGCTGCTTCTTGTTTTCAATCTCTTCGTCTGTTAGCCATTGAAGTGTATTAGATGGACAAACACTTGCACACATCGGCGGAATGCCATCCTTTGTCCGGTCAATACATAAATCACATTTATACATTAAGTTTTGTTCTGTATCAAATTTCGGTATGCCATAAGGACAAGCAATCGTACAGTTTTGACAGCCAATACATTTCTCCACTAAAGCAGATAAAACAGCCCCTGTTTCATGGATTTGTATCGCTTGCGCCGGACAGCTTCTCGCACATGCAGGATTGACACAATGAAGGCACATTAAAGGCATCGTTTGTCTGTTAACTAGAGGGTTTACATCATAAACATAGTTTCTGTTTCTTTCTTCGTGTCCGCCGCATTGTGTACATGCTGCAAGGCATGAACGGCAGCCGATACAGTTTTCTAGTTCTAAATACAGCCTCTTTTTAGTCATTTATTGCACCTTCTTCATTTCAGCATTTTCTACTTTTTCTAATTGTGCAGCACATGCTTTAAATTCTGGCATTCTTGAAATTGGATCCAATGCTGCAATTGTTAATAGATTAATAGATTGTTCGTGACCAAAGTGATATGGAACAAAGACCGTATCCTTACGAATCGCTTCTGTTATTTTTACTTTGTAAATAGCTTCGCCTCTTCTTGTAAATAGGCGGACTCTTTCTTCATGCTCCATCTTATATTTTGCTGCTGTTTCCGGATGCACTTCCACAAACGGCTCTGGACACATATCGCGAAGGAATGGAATTCTTCTCGTTTGGTTCCCTGATAGGTAATGGTAAACAACACGTCCAGTTGTTAAGCGCAATGGAAACTTTTCATCTGGCTCCTCTGCTGGCGGACGGTAAGGAAGTGCGCAAATTTTTGCTTTTCCGTCTGGATGATAGAATTTCTTGTCTAGGAACATATGCGGAGTCCCTTGATCATTTTCATCCTTACATGGCCAGAACACACCATCTTGCTTATCAATTTTATCCCATGTCGCACCGTAGTAATCTGCATAACCGCCCTTACTTGCCAAGCGGAATTCGTCTGCTACGTCTTTTGCTGTTTTTAAGTGAGAGAAGTATTTTCCTTTGCCTAACCGTTCTGCAAGCTCTGCTTGAATTTGCCAATCCGGCTTGGATTCGCCAAGCGGCTCTTGTGCCTTGTTAATTTTAATAATACGGCCTTCAAGGTTTGTCACTGTTCCTTCATCCTCTGACCATGTAACCGTAGGGAGAACAACATCCGCAAATTCTGCTGATTCAGAAAGATAGAAATCAGCACATACCATGAAGTCTAAGCCTTTTAATGCTTTTCTGACAAAATTTAAGTTGGGAGCAGATACAGCTGGGTTTGAGCATAATAGGTATAAGCCTCTAATTGTTTTTTCTTCCATTAATTCGAACATTTCATAGGCAGAAACCCCTGGCTCTGGCATTTCATCTGGTGTAATACCCCATACTTGGCATACTTCCTTTACATGCTCAGGGTTCGTAATTTTCCGGTAGCCTGGCAGCAAATCGGATTTCTGTCCATGCTCACGGCCGCCTTGACCATTCCCTTGGCCAGTGAATGTCGCAACACCTGATTTCGGACGGCCAATTTTACCTGTAACTAGCGCCATATTTGTATAGCCTGATACATTATCTACCCCTTTATGCTGTTGTTCGATTCCACGTGCAAACATGACAACTGCATTTGGAGCTTTCCCGTAAATTTCTGCTGCTTTGATGATTTTTTCTGGTGCAACACCTGTTAGTTCACTTGTATATTCTGGAGTGAATTCTTTAACCAGCTCTTTTGTTTCTTCAAATCCGTTCGTATGCTGATTAACAAATTCTTCATCTGCATACCCGTTTTGAATTAATAGATTTAAGATTCCATTTGCAAGTGCAAGATCTGTTCCTGGTTTCAAGTCGAGATGTACATCTGCTCTTCTAGCAATTGGTGTTTCTCGCGGATCAGCGACAATAATGTAGCCGCCTCTTTCCTGTACGTTCCAGACCCGGAACATCGATGTTGGATGGCATTCCGCTGTGTTGCTTCCGGCAATGAACAAGCAGTCTGTTTCATGAATATCTGTCCAAGGCAATGTTGAACCTCTATCCACCCCAAATGAACGGAGGAAGCCACCGGCAGCACTTGACATACAGAAGCGCCCATTATAATCGATATAGCGTGTTCCGAGAGCTACACGTGCAAATTTCCCTGTTAAGTAGCACTTTTCGTTCGTCATTGACACACCGCTGAATACGGATAGTGTGTCATTCCCATATTGTTTTTGCATTTCAGTAAATTTCTTAGCAATTAAATCGTATGCTTCTTCCCAGCTTGCTTCACGGAAGCCTTCTTTCGTTCCTTTTAATGAAGCATCATCACGAATAAGCGGTTTTAAGATTCGATCATCATGATTAGTTTGCTGGTAAGCGGTAACCCCTTTCGGACACATCTTTCCAACTGTAACCGGCCAATCATAACGGGGCTCAACCCCGATGATTTTATTTGTTAACGTATTTACCCGTAAATTCATGCCGCATTGCATACCGCAATAGCTGCAATGTGTTTTTACGAGCGTTTCATTCGGATGTCTTACATTCTCTATTTCTTTGAAGAACTTATCCCTTTGCATTTTGGTTTGCCTCCTTCACTTTTACCTCATGGGTAGGGAAGCCGGAAAATTGTGCAATCCGGTATTTTCTGCGACATGGAAGACATAATTCAGCGAGATGGTAGCCTTCCTCTGTTTTAAAATGAATATCGTTCACGCCGAGAACTTCGACGACATCTTTTGATTGTTCTGTTGAGACAAATTCTGTTTCACATACTTTACATTTTTTCATCGATTGCTCCCCATAGTACTCGCGGTAATTTTTCGCAAATACACTCAACGGACGGAACGGGATATGAGCAAGTTTTCCGAACGGAAGATAGATTAAAGTAATAATAACTGTCCATTGGTGGATTAAAGACATGGCTGGCTGACCATGACCATGCATAAACATATTTAAAAAGGTTAGAAGTAATCCTGTCACACTTACTAATATCAACATAACTAATGGCAAGAAATCGTACATGAATTTCTGTTCTGCTCTTGCCTGCATATTTTTGAAACGGCGGTAAAGCACCATGCACACACCTGCAATTACCATGACAGCAGTAATATTCAAGGCATTATAGGAAAGGTTTGCGATAATTCCATCAGCTGGTACTGTCAAGATTTGCATTCCGAAAAGAATAATATTGTACATGCCATTATCATCCATTGTGAAGTACATCCAGCCAAACACGAGCGGGAATGTTACACAGCAAGCGAGGATACATCCCCAGCCGATTAACACGTGCTGCGTCCATCGGTAAATTCCCCTATTCCAGATGAAACGATATGTGGCTAAATGCTCTACAGATGTTTTGGGTGTTGATTTTCTAAAAAGCAGCTTGATTCCCTTTTTAATAATTATTTTTGTCGGCGGTCTTTCTCCCCAAGCAATAAATCGGTAAAAGAACCCGCCAAGAAAGACAATCGTTCCAACCATATAGCCATATAAATTTAAATCGATATGTGTGAACATCCTAGTACCAATGAATGTTAAGATGAAAAGTCCACAGATAGCCAGAAACATAGATTTTGCAAACTTTGAAGCAAATGCATTATTAATTGAATGGACCGGCTTTTCGTTAACAGCAGCTTTTGCCTGCATTTCATATTCCCCCTCAAAACATTTAACTTACTTTCATTGTAGAAGTTTGTAGATTTATAATATATAGGGGAAACTCCTTATCTTTTTGGGGAAATCCCCTGATATTAAAATCATATATAAAACAGTTAACTGAATGAATATTCGAAACCTTTTACCTATTCGATCGTATACTTAATAGAGGGGGCAATTAAATGAAGAAAAATATGTTAAAATTTGCCTTAATACTAATTATAGAAATTGGGTTAACGATGCTGCTTGCCAGATGGTTCTCTGTTCGCTTTATTGAATTAATGTTTTTTACTGGGATTGCATTTTCGGCAATTACGATCTCGTTTTCGAGCAGTGGAGGGGCAATGACAAGACATATTGACAGCCAGACAAGTGCAATGACTGGAATCATATCGAAAAGAGAGGAATTTACTTTACGTTTGAACTATGTTATCTTTGCTTCGATCACTTTTCTATTTATAGGGCTCATTTTCTTTGTACTACTAATAACAAATGTGATCTCGCCAGCTTAGGTTTATTCTTTCATTATGAAGTTAGATAAAAAAAGGAGTGTTAGGTAATGACAAAATCAAAAGCGAAGAAAATTCGTGAAAAGTTAACTCGCGAAGGAAAAAGGAATCCGGAAGAGAATCGAAGTCCATTTGTTTTTGCAGATATGCGGACAAGAAAAACCAAAACAAAAAAAGATTTACTTTATCAGAAAAAACAAAAGAACCATCTACCTTATAATGATATAAGTGATGGTTCTTTTGTTTATATAAATAAGAATATAATGGCAAAATCAGTTGACTTCTAATTGATTTTCTTTAAATGAAAAATAAGATTGGAGATCCCCTTGATAAACTAGTTTTTTAGAAGATGCATGTTTTAAGTCCTGAGGGGTAATCATACAAAGATGTTTGTTTGTTTCTAAAAGCTTGCCTTCTTTTAAAATAGTTGCGACAAAATGAGAACAAAAATAAGCATGCTTGCGTTGAATTCGCTTATTTAAAGCCAGTGCGAATAAACCTAGTAAATTATAGCGATATTTTTGCTTATTCTCTTCTATTTCCTTAATTAGACGAAGCATATTTTCATACTGCTTTTCTGTTACCGAATAAACATACACTGCACATGTGGCATTTCGGAATAATTCCGAATGCATATCTTCCTTTACAAATCCGCCAATAAATGGATTTCTTGGTCTTTTTCTGCCAAAGCTATATACTTCCGTTAAATCACAATCAAAGCCTATGGATGCGTGGTTATGACTTTCCTTCGTATATAACCTTATCATTCTAGTAAATAATGTCCCTGTATCGGTAAGCAGAAGATACACTTTCCTTTCTCCCATAAATCATCCTCCTGCAATCACTTATCGAAAAGGAATCATCTAAAATCATAATCCTATTCGTTCTTTACGCTTTTATTAAATCAAAGTCTAACAATCGCCATAAGAATCTAGAGAACTATTATTCTCTAGGACTTGAGAAGTAGGGATGAATCTTCTATAACAAAATCATAACAAATTCTGTCCCACTATTCATATCCAATATTATACAAAAATTATATAGAATTGGGTATTAAAAAGGTAAAATCATTGTTTCCTTTGAATATACATGAAGAAAGCGAATGAAGGAAGGGGAAAAACATGACTTTCTGGATCCTATTGTTTGTCATTCCAATTTGCGTGATTGCCATTGTTGAAGAGCTGATTTATTTTTTTGTAAACAAAAGGGTCTTTGGCCCTTCAAATTTAGAACTTGCTTCGGTTAAAGGGTTCAAGCTGCTATTTAAAAAATTCAAAAAGATTATTTACCCTAAGTCTATCAACCAGGAATAAGATTATTGATTAAACGTTGAAACCCTAAACTATTGAAAAATATTTTGATTTAACGGAATCCTCTTATGAAAGAAGGAAGAAATCACCTGACTAACCCAATACAAAATGTGCATATTAATAATGTAATCATTTTATTGGAGGGTTTACAATGAATAAACAAGGACATTCTAACTCTGATCAAACTAGGGGACAAATTGAAAAACAAGATAAGCATAATGATATCGAACTTGGTTCAGAGTTCCAAATTAGGAATAATTCTTCACAAAGTCAGAAAAAAAGCGGAAAGCAAGTGAATAAAAAGTAAGGTAAAAATCCCCGTTAATTTAAATGGGGATTTTTACCTTACTATAAATATTGTTCACTATTTTATTGTCCTCATTATGTTTGCAGCTTTAATCAGCTCTTCAATCGCTGACAGTTCTTTCTCTCTAAATAGCTCAACAATCTTACTTCCGACTATGACTCCATCACAATAACGATTCATTTCCTTTACATGCAAAGGGGTTGAAATACCAAACCCAGCAAATACTGGCAAGGAGCTAACACTTTTTACCCTTTGCAAATGCTCCCCGACCTGCTTATCAAACCTATTTCTTGCGCCGGTAATCCCCTTTACCGTTACCGCATAAATAAATCCTTTTCCCTTCGATGAGATCTCCTTAATACGTTCAAGCGGACTCGTTAATGTCACAAGCCTAATGATTTCAACACCGTATTTTTCTGCTAAAGGAGCCACCAGCCCTTCTTCCTCAACTGGTAAATCAGGTAATATCAGTCCATCAACTCCTGCATGATAGCTATCTTCAATAAATTTCTCAATCCCGTAAGCAATGATGGGGTTCATGTATGTCATTATAATTAGGGGGACATGAACAATTGGACGAACCCCTGCCATTGTTTGAATGACCGCCTTTAGTGTCGTGCCTTCTTGCAGTGCCCTTATCCCAGCCGCTTGAATTACGGGTCCGTCAGCAACAGGATCTGAAAAAGGGATGCCGATTTCTATAGCTGTTGCCCCTGCTTTCTCCAAGAAGGTTATTTGTTTTGGCAATGCATCTAATCCTTCATCACCCGCCATTATATATGGAATAAACGCTTTTTCATTATTTTCTTTTATCCTTCGCATCACCTTTTCAATTCGATTCATTATACTCCCCCTCCCATTTTAGCTCTAACAGTATCCATATCTTTATCTCCTCTACCTGATAAGCAAACCACTAGCCCTTCATCGGCATTCAGTTTCTTCGCAAGCTTAAGCGCATAGGCAACAGCGTGAGCACTTTCTAAAGCTGGAATGATTCCTTCTAATTGGCTAAGAAGCTTTAAAGCCTCCAATGCCTCTTTATCCGAAATGGATTCATATTGGACACGGCCAATATCTTTTAAATAACTATGTTCTGGTCCTACCCCTGGATAATCAAGCCCAGCTGAAATCGAGTGGGCTTCCTGAATTTGTCCATTTGCATCTTGCAGCAAATACATGAATGCCCCATGGAGGATGCCTGGACTGCCTTTCGTCAATGATGCCGCATGTTTGTTCGTTTCTAGCCCGAATCCTGCTGCTTCTATTCCATACATTCGCACACTTTCATCATTAATAAATGGATAAAACATTCCCATTGCATTGCTTCCACCCCCAATGCAAGCGACTACTGCATTAGGCAGTCTTCCTTCCTTTTCCACATACTGCTGTCTCGTTTCCATCCCAATTACACTTTGAAAATCACGGACAATCATTGGGAATGGATGAGGTCCCATAACTGATCCAAGAATATAATGGGTGTCCTCTACATTCGCAACCCAGTATCGCAGTGCTTCATTAACAGCATCCTTTAAGGTTGCACTTCCTGTATCAACACTGATCACCTTTGCACCAAGTAGCTCCATTCGGAATACATTTAACTGCTGCCTTTTAATGTCCTCTGCCCCCATAAAAATAATGCAATCAAGATCCAATAACGCGCATGCGGTTGCTGTTGCAACCCCGTGCTGACCAGCACCCGTTTCAGCGACCACTTTTTTCTTTCCCATCCTCGAAGCTAAAAGCGCCTGACCTAAAGAATTATTAATTTTATGTGCGCCTGTATGATTTAAATCTTCACGCTTTAAATAAATTTTCGCACCATTTGCAAATGTCGTTAGTCGTTCCGCAAAATATAAGGGCGTTTCACGTCCAACATATTCTTTCAAAAGCGTATTTAATTCATCGTTAAATTGTTCATCTTCAATTGCTTTCTTATACTCATCCTCCAGTTCTACAATCGCTTGGATTAATGTTTCAGGAACAAATTTGCCTCCATACATTCCATAGTGCCCGCGTTCATCTGGCAATTTGTATGTTTCCATTTCTCTTCCTCCCCTTTACTTCATCTATAAACCTTTTAATTTTCTCTTTATCCTTCTTCCCATCTAATTCAACCCCGCTGCTGACATCAACCATATAAGGTTGAACGATTTGAATGGCTTCTATCACATTACCAGGTGTTAGACCTCCCGCCAAAATGACTTTTTTTCTTTTCACTTTTTGCCCAGCTGCTACTCCCCAATCAAAAGAGGTGCCATTCCCGCCTCGGTATTTGCCTTTAGGACTATCAAGCAATAGATACTCACATTCGTATTCATCGGCTTTTAATATATCCTTTGCTGATCCAATACTTATTGCTTTTATGACTGGAGTTAAAAAGCCGGCACAATCATCCGGTGACTCATCCCCATGAAGCTGGATCGCATTAATTTCAGTTTCCTCTAAAATTCTCTCGATCGTTTCCTTTTGCTCATTCACAAATACACCTATTTTTAAAAAATTTTTAGGAAGTACCTTAATAATTTCTTTCGCACGATCAATGGTGATTCTTCTTTTACTTTCAGCAAACACGAAACCAAGAGCATCCGCACCATATTCAACTGCCGCTATTGCTGTATCAAGATCTGTAATACCGCATATCTTTATCTTCATTTTACAGTCCCTCCTATATGAGGATGTTTCATTCCTTTAAATATCTCTTCTAGGTTATCTGCTTCCATAAACGTCTCACCAACAAGAACACCATTTGCTCCTGCAGCTATCACCCGCTGCACATCCACCGGGGATTTGATCCCGCTCTCACTAATTAGAAAAGCTCCCTCTTTTCTAATGATAGGACCTAGCGTTTCAGTTACAGATAAATCGACGGTAAAGGATTTTAAATCTCGGTTATTTACCCCAATCAACTTTGCACCAGACGATAGTGCCATTTCCATTTCTGCTTCATTATGAACCTCCATTAATACCTCGAGCCCATGTTCCATTGCAAAATGAGAGAGCTCTATCAATCTTGATTCATCTAATGCAGCCGCTATTAATAAAATTAAATCCGCTCCAACCATTTTCGCCTTCATCATTTGTACTTCATCGATAATGAAATCCTTGCATAGGATCGGTACATCCACTGCCCCTCTACCTGCAGCCAAATCTGCAAAGCTGCCTTTAAAGAAAGGAGTATCCGTTAAAATAGAAATGGCATCTGCACCAAAATGAACATAATCAAGTACTTGAGCTTGTAGATTCATATTTACATTTATATCCCCTTTGGATGGGGAAGCCCGTTTGAACTCAGCAATGATTGCAAGATCATCCGTTGTTTGCAGATGTTTAATAAATGACCTTTTTTTACGTTGGACTGGCAGCCGAACCTCATTCATTTCCTCTTTTAATTTCACAATCTGCTTTCTTTTTTCTGCCAATATTGCATCAAGAATAGTAGACATTTATATCACCTGTTTTTGATTCTTTTGACTTTCTGTAATAAGCTGCTGCAATTTATTAAGGGCAGTCCCGGAATCAATGCTTTCTTTTGCTAGCTCAATTCCTTTATGAATTGACTTTGCCTTCCCAGCGGTGAATATACCAATGCCTGCATTAAGAAGAACGGTTTCTCTATACGGTCCTTTTTTGCCTTTTAACACTCTCAGAAGAATATCCGCATTTTCCTTTGCATCTCCTCCTCTGACTGAATCATTTGAATAGATAGATAGACCGAATTCTTCAGGGTGTAATACTTTTTCCGTGATCAATCCATTTTCCAGAATGGCTAAAAAATTCTCGCCCTGAAGAGAAGCTTCATCCATATATCCGGCCCCATTAATGACAATCGCCCGTTTTCTGCCTAGCTTTTTTAATACCTCTGCGAATAGAACAACTATGTCACGCCTGTAAATACCAAGTAGCTGTGTTTCTAATTCAACTGGGTTTGTCAGTGGGCCAATTAAATTAAAAATGGTTGGTATTCGCAGATCTTTTCGAACCTTCATGATCTTTTTTAATTGGGGATGAACATGAGGAGCGTATAAAAAGGCAATCCCCACCTTTTCCAACGTTTCTTCTGTCACCTCTGGAGTTGAGGCTAAATCGATGCCAAGTTGCTCTAAAACATCTGCACTCCCTGTCTTACTTGAAATGCTCCTGTTTCCATGTTTAGCTACAGGTATTCCTGCACCAGCAATGACAAATGCGGATGTTGTACTAATATTAAAGCTCTTTACTCCATCGCCACCTGTCCCGCAATTATCCATAATATCCGGAATTCTCTTGTCAAACTTCAGCGATCTTTCTCTTAATGCTGCTGCAATCCCAGCAATTTCTTCTGCCGTTTCTCCCTTCATTTTCAATCCGATTAAAAAGGCAGCTATTTCACTATCGGTTATCTCCTTTGAAAAGAGACTTTCTGAGGCACGATTGATTTCGTCTGAGGATAATGACTTCCCTTCAGATAGCTGCTGTAGAATGTGCTTCATTCTTCTTCTCCCTCCCAATATGATTTAAGAAGTTTTCGATTATTTTTTTCCCTAGCACTGTTCCAATTGATTCCGGATGAAATTGCAATCCAAATAAGGGATATTGTTCGTGTTGGATCGCCATAATCTCATTGTCTTCCAATGATCTAGCAAGCACCTTAAAGCTTCCAGGCAAAGAGCCTGAAACAATTACTAATGAATGGTAACGCATGACATCAATTGGCTGTGGCATGTATTGAAATAAACTTGAGCCATTATGTTTGAGCTTTGATATTTTTCCATGCTTGATCACCTTAGCACGATCAATAGTGGCTCCAAAGGCAAATCCTATCGCTTGATGCCCAAGGCAAATGCCTAGAATAGGCACAGTTTGAAAAAATATTTGTATGATTTCTAGACAGATCCCTGCATGTTCCGGTCTTCCAGGTCCTGGCGAAAGGACAATTGCATCAGGAGTTAAACCAACAATGTCATCTATTGTAATTTTGTCATTTCTAACAACAAGTACATCCTCACCTAATTCCCCTAAATACTGATATAGGTTATACGTAAACGAATCGTAATTATCAATCAGCAGTATCATCTTGATCCTCCAAAAATGCTCTTAATTTATGAAGTGTTTCCTCGTACTCCTTTTCTGGGATGGAATCATGGACAATTCCCGCACCCGCCTGAATGTAGGCTTTGCCCTCCTTAATAACCATTGTGCGGATGGCTAGAGCAAAATCCAAACTACCATTCCAGGAAACATAACCGACCGCACCTGCATATAGACCTCGTTTCACTTCTTCCAGCTCATTGATAATTTCCATAGCTCTTATTTTGGGTGCGCCAGAGACAGTCCCCGCTGGCAAACATGAAATCAATGCATCCATTGTCGAGAAAGAGTTAGTTAATTTCCCGCTTACTTCAGAAACGAGATGTATGACATGCTTGAATCTTTCAACCTTCATGTTTTTCTCTATCTGGATCGAGCCAAATTCACAAACACGCCCAAGATCATTTCTCCCTAGATCCAAAAGCATGCGATGTTCAGCAAGCTCCTTCTCATCCGTAAGCAAATCAAACTCTAATTTTAGATCCTCCTTTTCCGTTTTTCCCCTTGGTCTCGTCCCCGCGATTGGATTTGCAGTCATCTTGCCGTTTTTCACTTTAATTAAGCTCTCAGGTGACGCCCCGGCTATCTGATAGGAACCAAAATCCAGATAATACATATATGGAGATGGATTTTGCACCCTCAGCTTCCGATAGAAGGAGAAAGGATCGCCTTTTATTGTTGCTTGAAGTCGCTGAGAAAGAACCACTTGAAAAATATCACCGCTTTCAATGTACTCCTTTGCTATTTTTACCTTTTGAATAAATTCCTCTTTTTTCATAAAAGGTGAAAAGGCTGATATACATACGCGATTCCTATCTTCACAAACCGTTCCATACATAATTTCTTTTCTTCTCTTCTCAAGCCGAAGTTTGAGCTTTGATTTATCGGTATCATTTGATAGCGAAGTGGCAGCAAAAAATACCTTTTGTTCATAATGATCAAATATGATTACATCTTCAAAAAGCAGAAGATGCACATCTGGAATACCTAATTCATCAATCGGGGTAAGTCCAATCTGTTCATATTGCGCAATCGCATCATACCCAACATAGCCTACCGCTCCGCCGAAAAAAGGGAATCTTTCCTGCTGTACGATTTTTTTCTCCGGCATCATCGATTTCAAGACTTCTAATGGTTTATCTTGTATCCATTCCGCCTCTTTAGCTGAGATAACCATTGTTTGATTACCAAACCCCTTTAACTCCATAACTGGGTCAGCACCGATGAAAGAGTATCTCCCAGAATTCTCATGCTTTAAAGAGCTTTCCAACAGAAACTTTTTCTTACCGCTTAACCTTTGATAAATCAAAATAGGTGTGAACAAATCTCCTTCTATTTCCGTTAATAAAAATGGCTCTGCCGCTTCCAAAATATTTCCCTCCTGCCCTATTTAAAAATAAAAAAGTCCCCTATACACACAAAAAATTTGTGCGTATAGAGGACGATTTAAGCTGATTCGTGGTGCCACCTCAAGTTCGGAGCATAAAAGATGCTCCCTCAATCAGGTACGGATTGAAAATGGCATTTAAAAAAACATTTCCATCGATACCCTATCCCATTAACGGTGGAATTCCGTGCTCCCCTACTGCCATTCAAGAAGCCTCTCGTAAGTCCATTCCGATTGCTCTCCTCGTGCCGGCTCACACCTCTCCCGGCTCTCTGAAACGATTCGAATCAATGTACTACTCTTACTCATCGATTTCATTATTAAGTTTTGTAAACGCAAAAAGGGCTTCCCGTCACTAAAGGACGAGAAACCCGTGGTACCACCTTCATTAGCTAAAAATTCAGCTCACTTAACAAGCATCTAAAAAAAATATTTAAATGCCTGTCTCCTGTAACGATGAGACTTTTCGCCAAAGCCTACTTGCTTTCACCAGCTTTCAGTTTGGGGCTCTGAAGTCCATTCACACATACATCCACACTGATTCACACCAGCCATCAGCTCTCTTAAGTATCCGTATTTGCTACTCTTCTTCGTCATTGCCTTCCGATATATTGTTTTTTATAATATTTGAAAATGAATGAAGTGTCAAGAGGACTTTCGTAATTATTTTAATTTTCTAACATCCTCAAAAATTTCTCTCTCCATACTTCCGCGAGCTCCTTTATTTCCAGAAATTCTTCAATCGCCTCACGGTTTTTTCGATCATGGAACATTAACTGATTGCCTTTAAGCACTGAAAATTTCTCCTGTTTACGATCGATTAAAGTGAGCTTAGAATTTTTTGTTATAGTCCCTTCTTGCAGAACACGAAAGAAATAACCCGTATAGCCCGTTTCGACGATTCTCCTTAGCAGTGAATCCACACGATTATGCTTTGAAATCGTGGAACACGGAATCCGTCCTTGAGAAACCTGAATGATCGCATCGCCCAATGTAAAAGTATCCCCAATATAAACATTCTCTTCCAGCATATTTTCTACACTTATATTTTCTCCAAAAGCTGGATTGCACAATGTCTGGTTAAACTCCTGTTCCCATTGCCAATAATGTTCATATGGATAGAGACAAACTGCTCTTTCGGGTCCCCCATGAAATTCACGATTTGCAACATAATCTCCTATAAAACCATTTTTCGTCAACAGAACTTCTTCTATTCCTTTTTTTGCTATTGCCGAATTTTCCGTCTTCCCCTTCCAAACATGTAAATTCGGTCTGCCAATATTTAGTGAAAGTATTTTCTGCTCCATTTAATCACCTCTGTTTTTTTACATTTTATCCTTTTATTACCTTTAAAGCTAAACAGTTTTTACCATTCGTGATTTTACCAAAAAATGTATCTTTTACTTTTATGAAAGTAATCCATATTAATAGTAGGTTGATTATGTTCAAGGAAGGAATAGCAAATGGAGCATGTTGAAAAGTTGCAGAGCAACGGTAAGGATTCGAATAATAGGAAAAACGGTGGCGATGTTCCCATTAAAAAATGGGCAATCCTTGCTCTTGCATCAATCCCGCTTGTAATGACGCTAGGCAACTCAATGCTTATCCCTGTTTTGCCAGCAATGGAGAAGCAATTAAACATTTCATCATTTCAAGCAAGCATGATTTTAACCGTGTATTCAATCGTAGCCATCATCCTAATACCGGTTGCTGGAATCATTTCAGACCATATTGGGAGGAAAAAAGTGATTATCCCTAGTCTGTTGATAGCTGGTATTGGCGGACTTATTTCTGGCTGGGCTGCTTGGAAAATGAATGATGCTTATTGGCTTATCTTAATTGGGCGGGCGATACAGGGAATTGGGGCTGCAGGGGCAGCACCTATTGTCATGCCTTTAGTAGGAGATATATTTAAAAATGAAGATGAGATGAGTACATCTCTTGGAATTATTGAAACAGCTAATACATTTGGAAAAGTATTAAGTCCAATACTCGGTTCATTATTAGCAGGATTTATTTGGTTTTTACCTTTTTTTTCATTTCCCGTTTTTTGTTTAATATCGATTTTACTTATGATCTTTCTTGTGAAAACTGCAAATATGGAGTTCGAGCCAGTCCCTTTAAAACAATTTTTTGCCAACATTAAAGAAACCTTTAAGAATAACGGAAGATGGTTATATGCTATTTTTATTATTGGCGCTATCTTGATGTTTGTTCTTTTTGGTGTATTGTTTTATTTATCAGATATTCTAGAGAAAACGTATGATATAAAAAATGTGAAAAAAGGCTTTTTCCTAGCCATCCCGCTTGGAGCCCTATGTACAGCTTCTTTTATAACCGGGAAAGTAATCAAGGAAAATAAAGTATTAATGAAATGGCTTATTTTTGGCGGGTCCGTTCTTACCGCCATTTCAATTGCCATCCTCAGTTTTTCAGATAGTTTATGGTTTATGATCATCTTATTCCTATTTGGCGGTGTCGGGATTGGTGTTGGTCTTCCATGCCTGGATACTTTGATTACAGAAGGAATTGAAAGACAGGAACGAGGAACGATTACATCTATTTATAGCTCAATGAGATTTGTCGGAGTAGCTGCTGGTCCTCCTGCAATCGCAGTCCTGATGAAGCATGCTGAAAAATCATTGTTTTATATACTAAGCATCCTCGCCCTTGTAGCGGCGATAGCCACCTTTAAAGCTATTAAGCCAGATGAAAAATAACCGCAATAGGTATATTGCGGTCTTTTCGTCCTTTTTCATTCCTTTAATCTTGGCTTTGTCGGGTCACATTTAGGTGCTTCTATTTGTGTTGTTTCGGCTAGCTTCGTTAAATAATAGCATTCTTCTCTATACATGTGATCAGCCATTAAAGGAGCAAATGTTCCTAATGCTTCTTTACTAAGCTCAAGCTCCTCAATTTCATGAAGAAAATTCATATATAATTTCATTTCTGCTGCAATGTCATTATTAAATCTATCTAACGCCGGGAAAGAGGTCACCCCCGTACGCAAAAATCCAGCCATTTCCACTGCTTTTAAATAAAAGGCTTCAAAATCCTTTGTGTACCCATCACTTACACTTTTAATTTTCTTTTCAATCCGATCCATATTATCTGAAATTGCCCCTGAATGACCAGCCGCATCCAATAACCAAATTAAATGATGATGTAATTCATGAAATACTGGCGGCACTTCCCCTTTTTTCAAATACTTTAATAGTAATACATATTCATCCAGTTCATTTACCATATGATTAATAAAGGTTGGACCAAGGTGAATGGTCACTTTTCCAACAAGATGCCGTTCAATAATAGTCAATTTGTACTCTCTTAGTTTTAAAGATTCCTCCTCAGCCCTTACACTCAGCTCAATTAAATGATCTACTTCAATCCTGCCTAATAGCTGATCAAACGTTTGGATAAAATAGTTTGCCGCATCAATTAGCTCAGTTTCCTGTGGTGCTAAAGAATCATGCAAAAAACGAGCATGATCACCAAGCACCTGCAGCCAAAACCGGTGCTCAAATTTAGCGGTCTTTTCAAAGCTTACAGCCAACTTCCACTCCCCCTTTTTACATTCACTCATAACAGCTTATCGTTTGTATATGTCTTTTATGACATGAATCCAGATGTAAAAACGCTGCCTCTTGACAAAAAAAATACCGGCATCACAAATGGATGCCGGGGACTCTTATTTAAAAATTATAGGCAGATAGCTTTTCATTAAGAACATCCGTTTCATAGCCATGTGATTGTAAGTACTTTAAAAGAGATGGCAAATACTCTGCCGTTGATTTGCGATCGTGGAGGAGAATAACAATCGGGCTGCTCTTATATCGGTAATTCTCCATTTGTTGAATAACCTGACCGACGAATTCACCGTTATGATATTTCCAATCGTTGCTGTCAATTGTCCAATCCCATAATTGGAAACCTGCCGCTTGAACCGCCTCTTTATATGAAGGCTTCATATATGGAGCAGACCCATAAGGTGTACGGATTAAATGCGTTAATGCCCCTGTTAAGTTCAATAATGTTGCTTGCCCTTGTTTCATTTCATCAACAACTGTTTGCTCCGAACGATAAATTTTCGATACGTCATGGGTTACCCCATGTAATGCTGGGACATGTCCTTCATTAATGATTTGATTGAGTTCATCAGGATACTTTTTCATATTTGGTTCGAGCATAAAGAATGTTGCCTTCATCCCGTGTGAATTTAGTGATTCTAAAATACTAGTCGTATAGGCTGATGGTCCATCGTCAAAAGTTAGATAAACCTTTTGAAGGTTTACATCCTGATGATCTTGCACCTGTGTTACACCTCGGTTGTCGGCTTTCTCTGAACCTACCTGATTATTATTCTCATCTTTTTCAGCCTCAGTATCTTCTTCTTTTTTCACCTCTTTGTCCGGAACCTTATCATCAGGAGTTGCTTGATCTTGCTTACTTACTGCCTCTTTTTTCTTTAGATGTACTGAGCGGAAATAATGATAAATGGAGCCGTTCATTTCATCAACTTGATTAAAATTCCTCTGAGACATAAAAGAATACATCATATTAATTGGTTGCTTGAAATTAGATACAGCTAATGCTTCATTATTGCTTCCTGGTTGTAAAATCATTGCTACTAAAGCGATACATACTAAAGCCGAAATGATTACTTTTTCCTTTGTCTTAATTAATTTTCTACTTCTTCCTGCCCTTGTTCTTCTCACGAGAATTCACCTTTCCATTTCTTGTTAATCTTAGAAGCAATCATAAACAATAAAGAACTCTTTACTGTCAACCAGGTTGTATAACAAAAGTACGAGTAAATTATCACTCCTTTTCATTTTCTGGATGTTTTGTATAATCATTGCTTTTGTGTAGTTATAAAATAGACGTTAGAGATGTAAAAAAAGTTGTCATATTTCTGTTTTATTTTACAAAACTATTAAATTTTCGCTATAAATCTACTCTCTTAACTCTACATAATATTTACAGTGTTTTCAATTCCTTATGGAAAAATGGAGTGATTATTTTCACATATTTTTTGTATTCATCAAATGGAATAGAATATTAAGTAGCGAGGATGCTAGAGGAATAATTGCATAAGAGACGATAATTGTGTAAAAATTAAGAAATATCCATAAAATTATTGCTAATTCATTGCTAATATGCTAGAATCACATTTAACGATATATAGTATATATATTTCACTTCATATACTATATGTCGTTTGATTTCACTAATTCAACTCGATCCATAGTCTCTTTTTCTTTTCCGCTTCTTTATGGAAGCGGACTTTTTTAATTTACCTGGAAGTTACCTCCAATAAATTGTTTTATTCGTATCTAGGAAAAAAATCATTCTGCCCCCAAAATTATTGACAATATGCGTCTTAAAAAAGAATTGTTACCACCATGACTAATTGGGTTTTCCAATTCGACAATTTTTGAGAATACCTCCAGCTTTCAAAATAATTTCCCCAAAAATTATAGCTTCTTTTCTTCTTATTTCTCAGATAAGATAATGCAAAATAAGCTTGAGGATTTATCCCCAAGCATTCTACTAGGCTAAAGCAATTGTAAATTTTACATTAATCTATCATCGGTTCATTTAAAAATACTAATTTCTTTTGCCTTCACACCTAATCTATCTGCCATTTTTCTAAATATCGAACGGTTATCTGGCTTCAAAGCGATACCTGAATTTTTCGCAATCGTTTCTACAACTTCTACAATAGACATAGCATCCGTTTGGATATGTTCTTTGAATAAGCCATTCGATAAACTGCTCAACCGTTTATCCATCTGCTGAAAAGCCCAAGAATTTTTTCCCTCTAGTCTCTTCCTTAGACGTTTTTGTATTGTAGATTTTGAAGCTGTTAATGTAAAATGTTTCACTAGTACATTATTTTCTCTGAGCCTTCCGATAATCTCTAAGAAATATAATTCATTTGTAAGTGTCATTGGTACGATAATGACTCCTTTAAATTCATCAGATAGTTGTTTTAATAATGTATAGTTTGCTTCACGCCATAATGGATAGTCCTGAAAATCATCTTTTGCTAAATCCTTCGGTACATTCCTCATAAATACATATCCAAATCTCTCTGGATCATACACAAAAGAATTTTCAACTCTCCTATGCAGTTCATAAGCAGCTGTCGTTTTTCCCGAACCAAAAGTGCCATTTATCCAAATAATCATAAAACCATCCTTTAGTTTCACTATTAACCGACTGAAAATAGGTATATTCAATTTGAATTTATTATATGAATTCACAAAAAATCCTTACCTTTAACCTCTATACTCGATCTTCTAAAGCAATTCCTACTCAGCGTCCATCCATAAAGTACCGCCAATATCAAGCACACGCAACTGTTCCTTGTTCAATTTGAGGTGTTCCCACTCTTTATACAAACGATCAAGTGCTTCTGGGCCTGTATCATCAGCTAAACGATATGCACCATAATGCATCGGGATAAAGGTGGAGGCGTTTAATTCTCTGAATGCTTTAGCCGCATCTTCTGGGTTGATATGTGAGGTTTTCATGAACCACTCAGGTTCGTACGCTCCGATTGGCATTAACACATAATTAATAGAATGAAATCGTTTTGCTATTTCCTTAAAACCGCGAAAATAACCGGTATCACCAACAAAATAGATCGTTTTGCCAGAGGATGCTTCTTCTATTATCCATCCTCCCCAATGAGAAGAGTTTGTATCAAATAAGCTACGCCGTGTCCAATGCTGGGCCGGAACAAAAGTTATTTTAAGATTTTGATTAGCAAATGAATCCCACCAATTTGCCTCAACTGTTTTGTGATAACCTCTTTTGACAAAAAGTCCTCTTAATCCATGTGGAACATAATAGGTTGGATTCCCTTTTAAACGG
This sequence comes from Cytobacillus solani, assembly GCF_001420595.1. Lineage (GTDB taxonomy): Bacteria > Bacillota > Bacilli > Bacillales > Cytobacillaceae > Cytobacillus > Cytobacillus solani. Next base: position 2,930,833 of record NZ_LJIX01000006.1, read on the forward strand.
CGAATCGAACCAAAATCCAAATGATCATAATGACCATGTGAAATAACAACCATATCAATTTCCGGCAATTCCTCTATTGCAATTCCTGGATTTGTTAGCCGCTTATCTGTGCCCTGCCATTTCGCCCAGACGGGATCCGTTAATATGTTTAGCCCATCTAACTGGATAAGAAAAGTAGAATGACCTATCCAAGTTATACTTGCCTTGTCACGATTAAGTTGAAGCGCCTCTATTTCTTTGTTTTCAGCCTGTGGAATCTGGATCGTTAAATTCTTAACTTTCGCTCGACGTTCCTTTCGCCACTGGGACAATGCCTTAAATGAATGATTATTCTCTACACGATCCAAATTTTCATATCGTTTTCTCACAATCATTTCCTCACCAACAAAAATTTTTCATATTCCTTATCATAGCAAAAAATTGGTAGATATCCTATTCCTTGCTTTAATAAAGAAATACACATAAGAGAGCTCCTGCTTTCTTCAACTTCATCGAGAATTCTTATTGGTATTTATTTCACTTTTTTGTACAAAATAGTAACAAACATTTTTACAGGAGTGAATAATTATGATAAAGCTGCAGTCTGAAATAGAAGGAAAAAGAGCTTATTTTGGCATTGTAAAAGATTTATTTGACTTAAACGGATGCAGTTTCTGCAGTAATTTTGACTACCACCAGGGGAAATTTGACGCGGTTCTATGGCGTGAGGGCGGTGAAACTATTTATTTAAGAGTTCCGATTAATGTTCTGGAGGGAGCATTAGATCATTCGAGTGCCTATATTGAATTTGGTACACCTTATGTAATTAAACATGTAGTAAATATTGGTTTGGATTATGATGAACACTCCTTATTGACAGGTACAACAGGGCTAACTCAATTTCAGGAGCCTCTTGATAAAGATGGGTACATAAGAGATAAGAGTAGATGGGAATTGGCAGGAGAAGAGAAAATTAACCGGATTTTAAATTCGATTGATACACTCTTAAGCTCATAACAAGTTTGCAGACAAGTGTTTAGCTCCCAAAGGATATTTACAATACAAATAATTCCAATATCTTAATTAAGACAATCAATAAGATTAAAAGTCGAGTTCGTAAGCACTCGACTTTTTAAAATATATTGTATTATTCTTTTTTATCGTCGTCCGTTATTAATGAACGATCGCTTAGATCTGATAAATCTGTTTCTTCTGCAAACTCCGTCCCGTAATTGACTTTTCCGTATCCCTGACGATTTGTTGTTGTGACAGTATCTTTCTCTTCCCACTCTTTAAACAGAAGAGACAGACAGACGATTCCACTTAGTCCAACAAGACTATAGATAATTCTTGAAAAAGCAGCGTCTTGTCCACCAAATATAGCAGCAACCAAATCAAAATTAAAAAATCCAATTAGACCCCAATTGAGCGCACCAATAATGGTAAGCGCTAAAGCAATACGTTGTAAAGTCCTCATTTACATGACATCTCCTTTTCATAGCACGATAATGAAAGATTATTTTTGATAAATTGGATCTAAGCATCGTCTAAGATACATTACTATCCTTTGTATTAATAACAAGTTTCATACAAATAAGTTTTGTCATTATTAACTACTAAATAAACAGCTTTATTGAACTGAAAATGTCGAGTACCAATGGTACTCGACATTTCTTAACGACGATGTTCAACTAGGTCAATAACACCTAATACTACGTGTGCTAAGCCAAAACCAAAAACTGTATTGGCAATCATTTTATTTGAACGACGCTGTTGCTTCATTGCGTATCCCGCTGCTGTGACAGCTGATCCTAATGCAGTAGGTATTAACCCTTCACGTATTTTCATTGTTATTTCCCTCCACATCGCAGGTAGTGGTGTGTATCACCACTCTTATTTTCACCTTCGAAAGGGGAATTATACTGTCTTAAACAGTTAGAGGATTTGGGAACTTACTCTTTACTCAAATTTGTCTGCATGAAACGATGTAAAAGGACAGCGGGAAGGGGTTGAGAGATCATCGCTAAGAAAATATTGTTTCCATTCAAAATTCCCTTTGCTTCCATATAGATTTAAATCTGGATGAATCTCTATAGTATCATAATTAACAATTCTTTCTCGTATCTTTTCTCTCATCTTTTTTGCTGATTCAATCGCTGAATTGAATTCTACCAACACCCAACGTGGAGTAATGGCAAAAATAAAGTAAGGAAAATGCCTGGTTTTCCTTTTCTTATGAGAGGGTGTAGCACAATACATAAAGTATTGCTCTCCTCCAAAGCAGTATTCCCAAACATGATGTTCTGGATCTCGCGGGATATGAGGTGGCCATTCTCTTTCGTCTAATTTACTTATTTCACTTAATAGAGACCAAAATAGCAGACGATAGTCTGCTAATGAATATTTTCTAATTAAATCTTCTGGTGTATGGAATATAGCAATTAATGATGTATAGTGACCAAAACTTTTCGAATTTTGACCAAAGGTTTTAAGTAATTCAGCTAGTTCAGCTGACGTTTCTTTTAACCTCGGATCACCTAAAAAACCATATCTAAAGTGATTTAATTTAAAACCAATAGTAGCAGGGATACATGGAAAAGGACCATTGGTATCGGACATTTTTTCTTTAAAATGTTTAAATGCCTCATATTGCCATTGTTGATCTAATAAATAGGGAACACTTTCAATTTGTTTTCCTTCTAATAGTTGCATTTGAACTATCCCCTCCTCCCCTCATCATATTAATTGAGGATGCTAAGAGTGTTTCATTTTAAGGGGAAATTAACGTCCCTGATACTTAGTACATATAGTAGCAAGGGGTGATACAATGTCTTCTGCAGGAGTTTTTTTGCAAGAAATGTTTGTACTGTACGGTATTGGGATTCTGGGGTTTATTGTAAGGAAAAAAGGAGTTTTAAATGAACACGCCAATGATGTGCTGACACATTTGATTTTATCTATCACATTACCTGCCCTCATTTTATTCTCATTAGATATTTCATTTTCCGTCGATATTGTAAAAGATTTTCTTTGGCTCATTTCTATGTCTATGTATATCCTTGTCCTTTCTTGCTTTTTAGCAAAGTGGATGAAAAAACGGGCGAGGCTTGAAAAGAAACAAAAAAATGTATATGAGGGCTTGATTATTTTTGGGAATCAAGGGTTTATTGGCTATGCTGTTAGTTTCATTCTTTTTGAAGAGCAAGGAATTATTTATTTAACTATCTTTAATTTATGTTATTTAATACTCATATGGACGTACGGAATATTCCTATTTAGTAATAGTACAATCAACTGGAAACAAATTTTTTTGAATCCTGGAATTCTTTCTACATTCGTCGGACTTATTCTTTTTCTGCTTCCAGTCAATTTGCCTGTAATGGTTTCTAGTGGATTAGAAAGCGTGGGCAAAATGACAATTCCTCTTTCCATGATGCTGATTGGCAGCCTGGTCGCCAATGTAAATTATAAAGATCTTTTTCTATCGATCAAAAATAGATACTTATGGAAAATGGCAATAGCTAGACTGTTATTCATTCCCTTTTTATTACTCCCGTTTGCTTTTATATCTTTTCCGTTTTCATTGCTGATTACTGCCATTCTCGTATCTGGAATGCCTGCTGCCCCAACGATCACACTGTTCTCACAGAAATATGGTGCAGACACTTTATTTGCTTCGTTAGGTGTATTAATCACTACTTTGCTATGTATCGTCACCATCCCATTGCTATATTTGATTCTAAACATTATTTATGTTCATTTTTAATGCATATTGACTTTGTAAAAATTTATTTAGTGTTTGTATCACATGGTGTACCTACATTTTAGTTACACATCCTTTTATCAAGGCAGATTTTTGATCAAGTGAAGTATTCAAGTTTTGCATTCGGAAAGAACTTTTTCATATATTCAAAAAGATGACTTTTCAAATCCTCTTCTTCCTCTTTTTGATAAATATATTTACCAATCCCGTATTTTCCCCATTTGTATCGTCGCTTCTCTTCATCTAACTCTAATTTTGTCATTGGATAGTTCTTTTCAATGACTCTTTTTGCTGGTTTTGTAAAACGATGCTGAATGAACTCAAAGGTTAAATCTTCTTTCCCTTCTGGAGGCAGTTCCTTTTCTAATCGTTCAAACATATGATAGTAACCTTCCTCCCAGCCTTCATGCAGGTAAATGGGGGCGACGATAAAGCCAAGGGGATATCCCGCTCTTGCAACTTTCCCTGCCGCCTCTATTCTTTTTTCTAAAGGAGAAGTCCCCGGCTCAAAGTTCTTAATGACGTAATCTGCATTTACACTAAAGCGAAACCTTGTCCTTCCATTATGTTTCGCATCAAGCAGATGATCGACATGATGAAACTTTGTGACAAATCGCAGCTTTCCAAGTTCAGATTTTCCAAAGTGCTCAATTGCCCTTTTCAAGGAATGGGTTAAGTGGTCTATCCCTACAATGTCAGATGTACAGGACGCTTCAAATCTTGTCAGCTCTGGTGCCCGCTCTTCCATATATTTATCGGCGGCTTCTAGAATTTCATCCACATTTACGTAAGTTCGAATATATGGTTTACTCCCCATCGTTGTTTGTAAATAGCAATAGTGGCAATGTCCCATACACCCTGTTGCAAATGGAATGGCATATTCGGCTGATGGCTTTGACGTATCAAACTTTAATGTTTTTCGAATACCAACAACGAGCGTTGACTTTGCCAACCGGTATCTTTGTAAATCATTATCACCAGGGAGATTCCTTACTTGGTTGTGAGAAGTAGTATACCGAATTTCCACATCCATCTTTTTAAATTTTTCCAGTAGTTCTTTTCCTAATGGATAATCTAAGCTTTGTGGCTCAAAATATACAAGTCTAGGTGTAAACGGTTTATTCATTCTAACACCCCTTCAGACAAATCTCCGTAATAATAATTATAAGCAGCATTTGCCTCTTCTTCAGTGGAATAAACAGCCATTTCATTTGATAAAGGATAATAGGTCTCATATAAAAACAAAGCCAACTCGTTAGGTTTATCAGGATTATTCACTACAGCTGCCGCTTGAATATTTGCCACATCCTGTGTATGCGGATTTCGGTAGAAAACATAAACAACATCGCCTGCTTGAAAATTATTCATTATCTCACCTCATTAATTGGGACAAGGTTCCTATCTCTTTGTCCCGTTATCTCTCTATACAATTTTGCCTTTTGTTCTTGAGTTTATGTTTTCTTTTTTATGGAAAGTGTTAAACTTGGCGAATAGAACTTTTTTGTTTAAAGTTCTTTAATCAGCTCATAATAACCTTTGATACACCTAAATATGAAATTGGAGTTGATTGCAAAATGACATTTGAGGCTAGGAACTCTACTGAAGCTGCACTTATTAAATACAAAGAAGGACTCGGCATGTTTATGAAAAAAATGCCTGAATTTGCCAGTCATTTTAATTCTTTTACCGAAGCTTGCTTTCAAGAAGGTTCGTTAACTCAAAGAGAGAAGCAATTAATCGCACTAGGGATTAGTCTTCACGCACAGGATGAATATTGTATTATTTACCATACAAAGGGCTGCCTTGACCAAGGATGTTCTGAACAAGAAATTCTTGAAGCTGTCGGTGTAACAGCAGCTTTTGGCGGTGGAGCATCCATGAGTCAGGGAGTTACTCTTGTTCAAGAATGTATTGTGGAATTGAACCAAAGAAAGCAATAAAGGAGTAGAATGCATGGTCCAAAAAGATTTAAAGGAACAAATTGTTAAGATTATTTCTAACCATCGGACTGGGGTCCTTTCATCAGTTGAAAATAATAAACCCCATTCACGATATATGACTTTTTATAATGATGATTTGACCTTATTTACACCTACGAAGAAGGGTACTGAAAAAATAGAAGAAATGAAAAAAAATCCTTCAGTTTCTATTCTCCTTGGATTTGAAGACAAAGGGCTAGAAGATGCCTATGTTGAAATTTCCGGAAAAACGATGATAAAAGACAGCCCAGAAGTCAAAACAAAATTATGGAACGAATCTTTTTCTAACTGGTTTGATGGACCTGAAGATCCCAATTATGTATTACTTCAAATACAGCCAGAAGTGATTCGGCTCTTAAACATTCATGGAGAGCCATCACAAGAACTGATTTTGTAAAGAGTCAAGGGACAGGGAAAATTCCCCGTCCCTATCATTTATTTATAATGATTAACCACCCAGCACTTTCCTTAAATTTCCATGTTGCCATCAGAGTAATGATTAAAATGAGTTCAAAACCATTTGTTAGTGCCTCACTACAACTTCCCTTTTTTCTATACAGACAATTTCATTCGTATTTAGTATGAGCATATAAAAATGATTTTTTCATAATAATTTAAAACTAGATCCATCAATCAACTCAACATCATTCCTCTGCTTTACTTCTTCCATTAATTGAAAAAGTGCTTGATCTTTCATTTTTGCTTCAATCATACAATCAATTTGTGGAATTGACCCATTCACTTCTTTTAAAAAGTCAAAGAACAAGGAAAGATCAATATAATCAGCATGATGCCGGAACTTCTCTTCAGATTTTGGGCTTGATATATGGATTTTCAGTGGAAGTAGCGAGTATTTCCACGTATCCACGACTCGTTCCCAATTTACCTCCCAACGAGGATTTTGGTATAATGCTAGATGGTGATGGTAATCAAAAACGAGAGGAATTCCGAGCTTTTCACACAAGTACAGCGTATCTTCAAGGTTAAAACTAGTGTCATCATTTTCAAGCATGATCATTTTTTGGATTGATTTTGGGACATCCATCCAATTTTCTATAAATCGCTCAAGGGATTGTTCAGTTTCATTATAGTTGCCACCAACATGCATGACACACCGGTGTGTAGGATCGATTCCCATTCCTTTTAGTAAACGATAGTGCATTATAAGTGTTAATATAGAATTTTTCAAAACATCCTCTTTTATGAGAATTAAGTACGACAAAATGATCTGGGTGAAAATCAATCCTCATCTGATGTTTTTTAGAAAAATCCCCAATTTCCTTTAATAACGCCTTAAGCGGCTTCATATAATTCCAGTCAAGCAATTCCTCATGGTTAGCCAACGGAATCAGCCGAGAAGTTAAGCGATAAAAGTGAATGGATGATGCTGCATTATGCCTGAGCAGTCTCAATGTATTTTCAAGATTTGATATCGAAATTCTCTCTAGTTTTCGAACCGCTGCCTCACGATCTTCAATCTTCTGAAACTGTGAAAAGGTCATTGTTTTCGAAGGAGAAGCATTCTTTAACTCCATACTCATTGCCACATAGCCAAGTCTTACAATCGTCATTCTCCACATCCTCACATAACTATTTCTCTTTTTTCTTGGCGAGTTTATCTTTATCAGATGTAGTGGGCGGCTGTTCCATCCATTCATTCTTAATCATGATGTCCGCTCCATCCTTGGCGTATATTGCAACTTCAAGAGATAGTCGTTCATAATTCAATACTAGATCGGTTCGTTGACTTGCAGCTGCTGATGTTGCATAGTTGCCTGTTCCTGCTGCACTTAATAATGCCATATGAAACATCATTAGTTTATCTGAAAATGGTGGGATTGTTGAATCAGTAATAGAGACATCTGCTGAAACAGGTGCTTGTACATTATTATTATTGAGAGCATCTGCGAATATTTTCAAGTGCTTTTGTGAAATATCTCTTCCTCTTAACATCCATTTTTGAATATTTTTATTTGGAGAAGTTTGTGCAAAACTAAGTGATAGCTTACTTCCAATTTGATTCGTTAACCCATTCATATATAAATGTGAGATCTCAACCGCATTCAGTGGTCTTTGTTTACTGAAAAGAGAGTACCCGCTTAAATACTTTTTACTGTCTACATAATCTGTTTTAGTTGGATAGGGAATATAAGGTGATCTAATAAATAAACCTTTAGAAAGTAAAACATCCGTACTTTTATCAAATAAATCCGAAGTTTTTTGAAGACCCTCCATGAAATATTTTTTTACATCTTTCCTAGCACTCATAGAAACAAATCCACCATACGCAAGCATCCCAACTTTTGCCATATGAGCTATATACGAAAGCATAAAAGGGTCCGTATATAAGCGTGGGGCATTTAAATTCACATCACTTTCAGTAAATCCTATTGGTAATGCAATGGCTTCTTCCTGAAATAGGCGAGTCATCTTTTCTATGTTGGTGGAAGATAGATTATAAGCAAATTGAATAATCGGACGTATATCTTCATCTTCTATAGTGGCTAAAAAATACCCTAAGACGCATTGGGACATACTATCATTCAAGTAAGAAGTCCAAAAACAAGCAATTTCAGAAGAAGTCAATTGAGGATGATGGACAGTCATAACTGTATTCCCTCCAAATAATATTTTCTTTGATATAAAAAATATTATTTGCCAATTAGCGTATAATTATGAATCAAGGATATGATGATATCTAGTTGAATAATCTTTCATAAATTTGAGTCTCATGCATTAAAAGTTTACCTAGCTACATAACCGAAACAAAAAGGACAATATTCTTGCCCTTCTGTCCCGTTTACCATACTAATGACGAGCTTGTTAACCGTTTTACTCCACGGATAGTGGCTATTTCTTCTACAAGCTTTTGCATCGCAAGATTTTTCTGTTTTGCCTCTATCATAATATCTATATCGGTATTATGTTCTCTAGCCATTTTCAAAAAAGGAAGGACAAAATCCAATGAGACGAAATCTGCATGAGATCGAAATGCCTTTTCAGACTTTGGTGAAGAAAGATGAACCTTCGGAATGAGCCCAGAATTTTCCCACGTGTTAAAAATTCGATGCAAATACTGTGAAAGGTCACCATTTCCTTTATTTGCCATGTAATGGTGATAATCAAGGATCATTGGCATATTCTCTTTCTCACAAGTACGGAGTGTTTCTACTATATTAAAAGTCTTATCATCATTTTCAAGTGTTGTTAATTTTTTTATATGAGTAGGCAAGCTTTTAATATTTTGATGAAATCGTCTTAAAGCCGTTTCTTTATCCCCATATGCTCCGCCAATATGAATATTAATGATCGCATGTTCGGTAATCCCCATGGCTTCAAGCATCATATAATGAAATTGCATATCTTTAATCGAATTCACTGTCACTTCTTCCCGCGGACTTGTAAATAATGTAAATTGATTTGGATGAAAGCTTGGACGTAACTTTTGATCTTTTACTATTTGTCCTAGTTCTTCCCACTCTGCTTTAAACGGTGTCATGAAATCCCACATAACTTCTGGATGAGTGGCTAGTGGAACAAGTGAGCTTGAGAACCGATACAATTCTATTTCATGTGCCATGTTATAATATAGAATTCTCTTTGTATGATGTATATTTTGTGCAGTTACTTCTTTTACCTTATCCATCCGTTCATCCTTAGGAAGTGCCGAATAGCGAGCAAATGTTAAGGACTTTGAAGGACTCGCATCCCATAAACCTAATGCGTTTGCCACATAGCCAAATCGAATCTTCATTGATATCTCCTTTATTTCTTATCATTCGGAATTTCCATTTCGTTTTCTTATCCAACACCCGCTTAGACAATTTTTCCTCTCCCTTTTTCCTAGCAAATTAACCAATCATTATTTTTCCCTCTGGATAATGAAAAGCATCCCGCTTACGTCTCATTGTTATTGCAAGTGCAATGGTAAGAGGACCGACTCTCCCAGCAAACATAGTTAAAATGATTATAATTCTTCCCATCAAAGATAATTCTGGTGTTAATCCCATGGAAAGCCCTACAGTTCCAAAAGCTGAGGTAGCTTCAAAGAGATACATAATAAAATTGTGCCCTCTATCTGTAATGGATAGAATCATGGTTACTGTAACAACGATAAATAGTCCGATTACGGTAACTGTAAGGGCCTTTAATATCGTCTCCATCACAATTTTGCGTCTAAAAAGCACAACATCTTCTTTTCCCCTGATCTGTGTCCAAACTGCAGCTGCTAAGACGGCTAAGGTCGTTATTTTGATTCCCCCTGCTGTTGATCCAGAACCTGCACCAATAAACATTAGAATGATTGTCAAAAATAAAGTCGAGTGTGTTAAATCCCCTATCGGCAACGTATTAGCACCTGCCGTTCTTGGGGTTACCGCTTGAAACAAAGAGCCTAATACCTTTCCTTGAATGGATAGCGGTTCTATTGTTTTAACATTTCCAAATTCAAAGAGAAAAATGAAAATCGCTGCTCCTATCGTTAGCATTAATGTTGTATAAATTACAACCTTTGAATGTAAGGATAGCCGGCGGGTCTCCCTATATTCATACAAATCATTCATTACAAGAAAACCTAATCCACCAAGTGTGATTAACGCACTAATCGTAAGAACTACTGTTGGATCTCCTACATAGGACGTTAAACTCTGAAAGTTGCCCATTAAATCAAAGCCAGCGTTATTAAAATTGGATATCGCATGAAAGAAGCCGTAATAAATCGCTTTCCCTATTGGCATATCCAGAGAAAAACGAATAGAAAGAATGATTCCACCTGCCATCTCAATCAAAGCAGTAAAAAGCAGAATTCGTTTCACTAACCTTACGACACCTGCAATGGAAAGATGGTTAACAGCTTCTTTCAAAAGTAATCTATCTTTCAATGAAATCCTTTTTCCAAGAAGAAGAAATAAAAAAGTGGCAAATGTCATAAATCCTAGGCCGCCAATTTGAATAAGAGATAATATCACCAATTCACCAAACATTGTAAAGGTATCACCCGTATCTACCACTACAAGACCTGTTACACAAGTGGCAGATGTGGCAGTGAATAATGCATTAATGAATGAAAGACCTTTCCCATCTTCTGTAGCAACGGGGAGAGTCAATAGTAACGCGCCTATTAGAATGACAGCTGCAAAGCCCAAAACAAGAAGTTTTGGAGGATCAAGATTGAATTTATGTTTTTTCATTGTTATCTCCTGACTATTCTGACCTATTTAATACCAATAAACTGAACACAAAAAGACCATGATAACGTTTCTCCAAAATGTGGCATGCAATATCTGTCCTGGTCATGTCGTGAAAGACTATCACGCACCTGACTGTTGTTTGATAAATTTTGCATTCCCACATTCTTTATAAAGAGAAAGTAATCATGGTCTACTTAACGCCCAGCAAGTCATTAAACTCTCTTTGCGTTCCGTCTTCCAAGAAACTTTAATATTCATACGCATAACAAAAAGACCTACGTATTAGTCAGGCTGCTCCCTTGCTTTCACATAACAAAAAAGCCCCCTGAATTAAGGTGGTCTTATGACCTCCTTCGCTTTAGCCGACGAAGTTAGCTGACGGGTAGGATGGCGAAAGAGTAACTCATCCCTTCTGCATGCAGAATTAACCCCAAAAATTGGGTCCTCCGTTCTCAAAATTGAGATTTGGCCGATATCAAATTATTATTTATGGAAGTATTTTACGCCAGCTATAAATCTTTGTAAACCCCCTTTTTTGTCAATAAATTGTCCTATTTATCTATATCCGTTCATTTTCATAAGATAACACTATAAAAACTCGACCTTGCTAATTATTCCTTTGTTTTTCGAAAACTTAATCAACATAATTTTATCTTGACAAGAATGAAGCGTGGACATTATGATAAATTTCATGAAAATCAGAAGACTAATGGAGGCATTATGTTAAATTCTAAAAAGAAATTAGAAGCTGAAATAAGTGCAGCATTTATTAAATTCCAGCGTAATCTAATCGGTAGAGGACCACAGGAAGCCAAAACTTATATTATCAATGATATGCTAATCATCCGTTTTAAAGGTGTCCTTACTGTTGAAGAAAAACATCTTGTCAATAATACTTCTGGTAAAAAACTTGTAAAACAAATGCGATCGCTTCTCCGTGAAATGTACAGTGAAGATTATGAAAACATCGTAGAACATCACACTGGCTGCAAGGTTCTATCTTCTCATAGCGATATTAGTACAAAAACTGGAGAAAGAATTGAAGTGTTCATTATGGATAAAGACTTAGAGAAATGTTTCAGCTGATATTTATAGATTATTCACTTCACAGAATTGACGGACATTCATATTTTTTATTAAAGGCGGGAAAGCATGAGGAAATCCTCTTGTAGATTTATTGTTAATGCTGTCGGAAAAGGCGGACAAACTTATTTAACCCATTGTCAGGACAAACATGAACTAAAGAAATGGTTAGCTGAGCATCAGGATGATTTATTAATGAATGAGTTAAAAATCATAGATAGGAAAATGCATCCGTTACTAAAGCTATTTTCTAGAAAAATATAAACATTGCAATCTATAGAAAATATAAAGCCTGTCAATACACCTTTGTTATAAAAGGGTTTTGACAGGTTTATTAATGTTACCTTACTTGTTTCACTGGATTTTAACTATTTGATTACAGTCCTTATAAAAATTTCAATCGTTGTCCCACATCCAAGTGAACTTTTGACGTTTATTTCACCATTGTGTGCCCTAATGATATCCTTCGCAATTGCCATTCCTAGACCAGATCCTTTGTGTGATTCTCCAGTATTTGTGCCCCGATAATAGCGGTCAAAATTTCTGTCCAATTCTTCTTTTTTATTCCTTTTCCTTGATCCTCAATCCTAATAGTCGTTCTAGCATTCTTTTCGACTTTTACGATGATTTTAGGTTACTCATTCTTCCATAGGTCATAAATCTCCATACCTTCTCTAGCGGTCCCATCTTAAAGTACTTAAACCAAATGACACTAAAGATGATTTGGAGGGCATAAATCAAAACTGAAATGATGATAATATCATTTGGTGATACAGCCTCAAGACCTAAAACTGAGATGATTACCAGCCCAATAATGCTTTGTGCTACATAATTAGTAAAAGCCATTTGTCCTACACGCGCAATTGGCTGGAGAAATTTCGCAATGAGTTTATTTTCTAAGATTAAAAATAAGGTAGATAAGTAAAATAAAGTCGTAGGCAATACACCTAATGAAATGATTGTATCGAGACTTTGGCTTTTTGCTTGGTAAGAAAACCATATCCAAATAGAGAATCCAATAAATAGAGGCAATGTCCCCGCTTGTATCCATTTAATTTGTTTGGACCACTTGCTAATATGCATAATCCATTCTGCTTTTGCAGCCAAAAATCCTGATAAGAACATAATGAAGATGGCAATTACATCATTAGCAAGAAACGCAATAATATTAGTTAATATACCTATATCAGAAACATATAGCATAATTAGGTTCGAAATAATATGAAGACTTATGATTACCCCAAGCCATTTGCCTATTATCGATATCTTTGCATGGTAAAAAGGGATAAGAAATAAACCTATGATGGCATATATTGCTAGGATCGAACCCCAAAAAATAAATATATGAATAATCCCCAGCAATAACAGAGCCATTAAACGTCGGAAAAATCGTAGTCTTGGCTTGTCTCCACGGCTTTCAGCACGGGAAGCGAATATATAAAACCCGATTCCAAATAAAAATGAAAAAATCGAAAAGAATTTCTTTTCTATAAAGATATCAATTAAAATGTCAATCACGCCATTTATCCCGCTATAGTTTGGCATTGGCCCCCCTTCTATAACAATCTTAAATGCTCCTACATTAATAAACAAAATACCTAATAACGCAATTCCACGTATAATGTCTAATGAAATGATTCTCTCTTTTTGTGTAATGGATGGATTCATTCTGTTAAACTCCTTAATAATTGTTTTATAATTGTATAATCATCATAGCTCACCTACCTTACACGAAATGAATGTAAACCTTACATAAACCTTAAATAAAAATAACTCCGTTTACGAACAGAGCCATCCAATAGAAATACCTTTTCTACTCATTTCTTTAATAGAAATTCTGCAATTTATCACACATCGCGGCAGTTTAGATATTGACGATCTTATTTTAAATCTGTTTGGAATTTTTATTGGTTATTTACTTTATCCTGCATTCAAAAGAATATTCCAGCTCTATTAAACAGCAAAACCCGTTCGCTTTTATTCATTGCGAACGGGCTTATTTTTTCTTATTCAACTAATGATTTACTAGACGGTTATTATTTTTCTGAAAAAAAGAAAGCCAAAGAATGAGAATCCCAATTAATAGTAGGCCGCTTGCAAGTAAAAGGCCACCTGTATCAAAAGTTAATCTTGGAAAATCAAGCCATTGAAGAAGTCCTTGGCCGAATAATAGAAGTTTATTTAGAAGGAATCCTGCAAAAAAAATTGAAAAACCGAGAATAGATAACCATTTAGAAGTGATAATATTCATCATCTGATATTGAGCTAAAATAAAAATACTAACAAAGCCTAATAAAGTAAAATGTAAATAACCTATAACAATACTTCTCGTATCATAGATTAAATTTGCTAAAGTAGGCGATATTAATCCTAACTCCATTGTACTTTTAAAAAACAACAACAAAAAGGTTATGTAAAGACAAGTTATAGTAAATTTCGAAAAGTGACGGGCAAGCTCTCCTCCAATTGCTTTAAAAGCAACCAAGGTAAAAATAACTCCAATCCATTGTCCAATACTCCCAATAGCTGCAAGGATCATACTGATTTCACCTAAATCCACCCACAAAATACTAGAAAAATAACTTGGGAACAAGGAGATTATATAGAACCAAAATCCATAGCTTATAAAAGAGCTTTGAATAAAAATATTTTTCGAATGGACAAGAATGATAAACATACCGACTAAGAATAAATATAGCCAGCCATTATATTGAAAGTGCAAATAAAAATAAATCGCAACATCAAAGAATATCGAATCCTTCATCCCGTTTGCCGAAATATATCCAAGTGAAAATGGGCCAAATGATGAGATAACTAATGTTAATAAAGAGGCTTTAATAAATAATAACCCTGACTTTGGCACTTCATTCTGAATTTTTAATTGCCGTAAAATAAATACTGCTGCCCAATATTCTACAAAAATATGAATACTAGACATGACGATAGAAATGATACCGTACCCCTGGTATAAGAAAGCGGCAAACATCAATAGGGATGTAAAAAATAACGTCATGGTCAGTGCGATTGCCTGATTCCGCTGCCTAATCGTACGCCAATATACAGACAGGAAAATAATAAACGCACCCAAAAATGCCCATCCTAGAATAGCTAAATGGGAATGCCCATGAAGCACATTTTCATACGGAATCGAAGTAGTCGGATTAAATGGGACAATACGCATCCAAACACCTGACAAAGCTGTTAGCGTAAAAAAGAAAAATGTAAAATGAACAAATAATCTTGGCACTGCTCTCTACTCCTTATTATTGTTACTTGCGATATGTTTAAGCCTTCCTAAGAGTTCATCGGAATTTTCTGCTGCAATGAACTCACCGTCTACAATCGCATATGGGGATTTCTTGCACTGCTCACATTTGCTTTGACAGCTGTATTCCTTATATTGAATATGATTCTGATTCAGGAAACGCTCATAATCAGGGCTATTTTCTTCGTTTAAAAACCGATCAAGATTTTTTTCACAAAAATCAATTTGAACCTTTTTTTGTTTTGAAAATAATTTAGTCAATCGTTTCATAGCAGTCACATTCCTTATTAAGTTGGAATCTTTTATAAACCATATAATTATTAACTGCATTAAATATATCTCTAAATTAATTAGGCAATCAAATATTTCGTTTTTCTAAGACACCTAAATTTAAAATAAAGCTCAATAATTTCACATAAAGTTCAGAATTACAATATTCCTATACAAAAAATGGCGCTTATCCATTAAGGAGAGCGCCTGATTAAAATGGAAAAATTAACGGAATAATAAACATCATAACAAGGAACATGACTATTTGTAAGGGGATTCCTATCTTTAAAAAGTCACTGAATTTATATCCTCCCGCTGTCATGACCATTGCATTTGTTGGGGATGCAACTGGAGTTGCAAATGCCATGCTCGCTGCAGCCGCTACCGTTATTAAGAATGGATAGGGGCTAACCCCGATATTCATAGCCGCATTCATCGCAATCGGAGCAAATAACACCGCAGTTGCCGTATTACTAATAAATTGACCGAAAACCATTGTAATCAAATAAATACCAGCTAACACACCTAATGGTCCATACCCGCCAGCTACATCTATAATACCTTCTGATAGAAGCACCATTCCCCCTGTTTTTTCTAATGCCGTTGCCACAGGGAGCATGCAGGCGATTAACACAATACTTTCCCAATTCAAATGGCCATAGGCATCATCCATATTTCGTAAACACCCAGTGATGATCATAAGAACAGCACCGATTAATACAGAAATAACAGTTGGGAACACTTCCAGAATCATCATTGCAATCATTAAAAGCATGATTCCACCAGCAATTGGTGCTTTTCCATTTGCTGCTGCCACGCTTGCGTGCTCTTTCGGCTGACCAACGACCACAACATTTTTGGTTTCTCTTGAAAGCAATTCGATTTCTTCCCATGAGCCTTGTACAAGGAGAGCATCTCCAAAACGAAGTCGTACATTGGACATATCCTTTAAAATATAAGTGCCTTTTCGATTAATTCCAATAATATTCAAATTGTATTTTTCTCTAAACCCAATATCCTCAATCGTTTCATTAATCAAACTTGAATGTGGTGTTAACAGTACTTCAGCAATACCAAGTTGACTTGAAACTAAATCATTCTTTGATTGATCTGTTTCAAACACAAGCTGATAATCTTTGGCTAATTTCTCTACTTGGCTTTTCGATCCTTGAATATAGAGGATATCTTTACCGTGTATGACACTCTTTGGTCCAGCCATTTCTTGATAGGTAATAGGTAAAAGATTCCTGCCCTCAGCTGATTTACGGTCAATTTTCAATATACAAAGATGATACAATGCTGGAATTTTCAATTCAGATAATGGCCGATCCACCATCGGGGACTCAATTAGTACATGAACACGATGTAAGTTCTCGTCCAAATGATAATGCTGAATGAGTTCCTTTGGAGAAAGTTGAGTATTGCTCATTTGTTTCTTATTGTTGCTATTCGGTAGCAGGGCTTTTCTGACAATCATTAAATAAATAATTCCTGTTATGACTGCCGCAATACCGACTGGCGTAATATCAAAAAAACGAAGTCGCTCAAAACCATGATCAACAAGGACTTGACTGACAATTAAATTGGGGGGAGAAGCGATTAGTGTTAATAATCCTGATAAGCTCGCAACATAAGAAAGTGGAATCAAAAACTTTGATGAGCTCACCTTCATACTTACAGCAATACTGATAACAACTGGCAGCATAATCGCTACCGTCCCTGTATTGCTCATAAAGGCTCCTACAGAAGCAACAATGACTAGCAAGAGAAAAAATAACTTTTTCTCGCTATTACTAGTCCAGCGCAAAAGCAAATTACTTGCCTTTCTTGCAAGACCTGTACGAAGAATCCCCGCTCCTACAACAAATAATGCTGCAATCATAATCACAACTGAATTCGAAAAGCCCGCCAGTGCCTCAGCAGGCTCTAAAATACCAGCAATAACAAATGCCAGCAATGCGAGAATAGCGACTAAATCTGCACGGATACGATTACTCATAAAAAGAAAGATTATTAGACCTAGAATGACAAATGTTAATATAAGCTGCATTTTAAAAGTAAACCCTTTCTGTTAAAATCATCTGATGAATAGGCTACTGTACTTCCATTCTCCTATCTATTCCATTATAAGTATTGTTCTCAAGAAAATCATTTTGCTACTGCAAAGTTCATAAATTGTATACAAACGTCTTTTAACTATGTATATGGATAAAGAAAACCATTATTGTAAAGAAAAGACCGTTAGTACTGTTACACCAACGGCCAAAACTTAGATGTTATACAACTCTTATCCCATACCAAGATGGTTGTTCTCTTCAGAGGAAACCTCCATTGTACGAATTTCATAGCTTTCCAACCCAGATGTTATAAATGGATCAGCTTCAGCTATTGCTTTTGCCTCCTCCATGGATGTTGCTCGAATTATCACCATTCCGCCTTTATAGTCAAGAAAAGGGCCGCAAAGAACTAACTGATTCTTCTCATCAAGTTTTCTTAAAAATGAAATATGTTCACGGATGACTGGTTCAGTTAGCTTTTTTCCATGATTAATAGATAATAAAATTACATAAAGAACATTACTATCATAGGGGCTATTCTCCATTCGATAACCTCCTTCTATAATAAGTTTTATTACATTGTTAAACTACTCTAGTTCAGTTTAATAATTCTTTGATTGGAGCTTCCGCGGAATGGCAGTGTGATATCTCTTTTCTCTATTATAAATGGACCATCCACTAGCACATCGCAATATTCCAACAATTCATTGACATGTTTATCCTCGCAGCTTTTTAACTGTTCTAATTTATATCCACTGTATATCCAAATATTTTTATTAAGATTTTTTAATGCCTTTGCTAGTTCTTTTACCTCTTTCGCCTGATAGAATGGTTCTCCTCCCGATAAAGTAATATCGGTGAGTGGATTTGACAGTACTTCATCCATTATCTCCTCCACTGACATTTCTTTCCCGTTTTTAAGATTCCAGCTCTCAGGATTATGACAGCCGAAGCAATGGTGTGGACATCCTGCGAAGAATATTACAGTTCTTAATCCTACTCCATCAACTACAGAATCATGATGTATGCCCATTACCTTCATAAATGTTTTACTCGATTTTTTTCTTCCTGTTTTTTAGCAACATTCCACTTAGACATATCACCTACTAAATACCCTGTAATGCGTCGAATTCTAGAAATATCCGATTCATCAGTCGTATGACAGCTTGGACACTCGTTATGAATAATGCCAGAATAGCTGCACTTCTTACAGTAGTCTACTGGATGATTGATAGAACCGTAGCCAATCTTATTATCGTACATAGCTTTTACTAGCTGATCTATGGCTTGAAGATTATTTTTTAAATACCCATCACATTCGATATATGTAATATGACCGGCATTGCAGAGCTCATGAAAGGGGCCTTCTTTTCTAATTTTATCAATCGCCTTTATTGGATAATAGACTGGAATATGAAATGAATTAGTATAGTAAGATCGATCCGTTATATCCCTTATTTCCCCAAATTCAGCTTGATCTCTTTTCGTAAATTTTCCTGATAAGCCTTCTGCAGGTGTTGCTATAAGTGTGAAATTTAGATTACGCTGTTCAGCTGCTTGATCCGCCTTTTTTCTTAGAAATTCAACAATTTTATAGCCAAGTTTCCAAGCCTCCTCATTCTCTCCATGATGAGTGCCAATTAAGGCTTTTAAAGCTTCGGCAAGTCCAATAAATCCAATGGACAATGTCCCCTGCAGGAGCACTTCTTCGAGTGTATCTTCTCTCCCTAGTTCCTCACTTCCCCGCCATATCCGCTGAGAATATAAAAAGGCAAAATCTTGTGCGCTTTTCTTTCTCTGATATAAGAATCGCTCGTATAATTGTTGAATGACAATATCACAATAATAATCCAATTTATTAAAAAATTGTTCCTCATTATTACTTGTTAATGCTATTTTTACAAGGTTTATACTTGTAAAGGAAAGGTTTCCCCGTCCAATGCTATTTTCCTCCCCATGGCGATTTGCCATTACCCTTGTACGGCAGCCCATATAGGAAATTTCACTTTCTGGCGTTCCATCGTAATATTTAAGATTAAAGGGAGCATCAATAAAACTAAAATTCGGAAAAAGACGCTTGGCTGTTGTTTCTAATGCTAATTGATACAGATCATAATTAGGTTCATCAGGATCAAAGTTTATTCCTTTTTTTACCTTAAATATTTGAATAGGAAATATCGGAGTTTCTCCTTTTCCCAGCCCACTTTGTGTAGCTAATAGAATATTCTTAGTAATCATCCTGCCCTCTTTTGACGTATCAGTTCCATAATTGATTGAAATAAATGGAACTTGCGAACCTCCTCGTGAATGCATGGAATTACTATTATGAATAAATGCCTCACATGCCTGGTATACATCTTGATCAGTTTCCTTCCAAGCAATTTTTTCTTTTTCTTCGGTTGTGTAAGTTGTTTCATACCCATTAATTCGGCTTAAATGCTTTTCAAATGTTAACTTTACATAAGGAGCCAAATCATAATCAAACATCGGATAAGCTTGTCCGCCATGCTGCATATTTTGATTTGCCTGTAAAATAATTGATGCAAGAGCTAATGCACTTTTAATATTTTGCGGCTGCCTCATAAAGCCATGCCCTGTATTAAAACCGGTAGAAAGAAGCTTACCTAGAGGGATTTGACAGCAAGTTGTCGTACCCATTGGCATGTAATCCATGTCATGAATATGAATATAATTTTCCAATACAGAATTTTTTATCGACTCCGACAGTTGATGCTCTATTGCATAGAATTTGGCGGATTCACTTCCAAATTTATTCATTTGACCCATTGGAGATCTTCCGTCCATATTTGCATTCTCATTCATAATTTCTTGATCTGAAGCATTTGTTATTTCCTCAAAACTCTTAATTAACCCCCATGTACTTTTGTTCACCTTGTAGCTTAATTGTCCCATTGTAACTCCCCCATTACTTCATTTTCCAAAAATTCAATTACGTGGTTTGCTTTTTAACCTCCTTACTTTTTCTAAACCATGATGTATCCAAGGATAATAAGAGAATAAAAAAACCACTTCTCTTTAGAGAAATGGCTGACATCACGTTGACACACTTGCAGAAAAATTCTACAAATCTACCATCGTTCCATCCTCCCAGCTCCCGAAGAAGATAACACGGTATAAATAAGGCAGGTCTCCTGACTCATGCTTCATTTTTTTCAAACACCTTCCCATCAAAAACGACAGTGGTTCTTGTTTGAATCATCAGCATTTACAGTTGCGGGTACAGTTCTGGTTTCACACCAGATTCCCTTTTCAGCCCTTGAAAGAGCACCTCATTTATCTGGTTAACACTATATATAGTGTATTTACCATAAAACAAATACAACATATCGTATTTGCATCTTAATTATATTGAACTGACTTTATTTTGACAATAGTTATCTTAATCGTAAGTAAAAAAAAGAAGAGTAAAATCAGCACCATACCAATTTCACTCTTCTCGTTATCACTTATTCTCATATAAATGATTTCTTAATATTTTCTGCACTCTCTGCTGTTTGTTGGATATATTCTGCGATTAATCGATTATCTGCTGTGATTGTTTCAATTGATGCATTTACTTGCTGCAAGCTTGCTGTTGCTTCCTCAATAATTGCAGCAAAATCATTTGTAGATGATTCAACTTTTTCACTATTTCTTCCCACTTTTTTAGACAGAGTGTCAAATTCCTGAAACTTTTTATTTACTTTTTTCAGCATTGAATGAAGTTCAGAGAATTTTTTTTCCACTTCGTTAGATGATTCGACACTTTGGTTCAAATTCACACTGCTGTCTTTCATATTTCCTTGGGCTAATTCATTTGTTTTGTTAACCTCTACGAGATTTTCAGTAATTTTAATTGTGATTACTTTCGTTGTATCAGCTAATTTTCTAATCTCTTCTGCTACAACAGAAAATCCTTTCCCTGCTTCACCTGCTCACGCAGCCTCAATTGAAGCATTTAATGCCAATAAATTTGTTTGCTCTGTAATTTGCTGAATTTGTTGTGCAAATTGATTTGTTTCTTCAATTTTTTGAGTTAATGTCCTAAAGTTTTCATTAAGCTCCTTAATAACCATTTGTAAGTTATCCATCTCATTCATTAGATGCTTTGCTTTCAATTGACCTTCCTCAGCAGCAATACTAGATTGAACAGATTCTTCAATAAGTTCCTTAGTTGACTGATTCATATCATTCAAAACCACTAAATTATTATGTGCATTGGTAGCAATGCCTGAGATTTGTTCACTCTGAACCTGGCTGCCTGCTGAAACTTCACTTATGGCAATTCTCATTTCATCTTGTGAAGATACACTAAATTGAATTTTTTCATTCACCTTACTTAAACTGTCTACAATGGTAAACAGCTCTTTTTCAAGCTTAACTTTTTGTTCTTCCTTTGCTCTTGAATTTGCTTCTTCTTGATCCATATATTCTTGGAGCATTTTGTATTGCTTATCATTCAAATGAATTAAAACGCTTAAAAGGACCGTTGATAGCAAATATATTAGGAAAAACGATGCAAATTCCTCTTTCAAGTAAGCGTATGTTGCTACTGGAAAAAAACTATTATAGGAAAGGATGATTAAACCAAAAACAATACCGATTCCAAAGATTTTTTTATTAAAGGGAACTGCAGCAAAAATAGTAAAGAAAAATACACTAATAACACCAGCTAGATTGCCCCCCGTTATTAAAGTCGTAATCAACATACATGTATTCATTCCTATGACAATTACATAGGGAAATAAATACTCTCTCTTACTTTTATTCGTCATAAAATAAACAATAGGATAGATAATTACTTGTACTAGGTTTAGCATAGTCATTATAGATTTCGGGTCTAATGCGAACATACTGATTAACCCAATGACCGTTAATATCAAGTATATTGTTAGCATTAGTTTGTTTTTACTTTTCAAATCCATTAGCTTTAATTGTTCGATTGCATTCATTTTGTTCCCCCGCTAGAATAATAATTACTTTTTAATATTATCGGCTATGTTAGGTATTTTTCGATAAAAATAATAAAAGCTGGAACAATTTATTTTCCTAGTGGATCTCTTTAAAACATTAGAATTTAATTGAACTTCATTTAGCTAACAAGTATCACTAATTTCCTTATATTCTTATTTGCCTCCATATGATAATGTGCCTGTTGGATATCTGCAAATGGGAATATTTGATCTATTATAGGTCTAATCTTATTCTGCTTAAATAAAGGGATTGCCCTTTTTTCACTTTAAATGCAGAAATAATGCATTAAATAGGTAATCTTTTTTTCCTTATTTCCATAAATAATCCTACCTATGTATAAAATAAATATCCCCTTAAATACTAATAACAGCTTCCAAGAATCAATGAAATTAATCTAAAGGAGGATACAGCCAATGGATAAGGATATGAATTATGGCAGTGATTATAAATACATTCCCGCCACTTCCATAGGGAGTGGAATGACTATTCAGGTCTTGCCTGACTTGTTTTGCCACACTGTACAAATTGTCAATATTATATTAGCAGGGGATCCTAATACAAAAGATTTTATTCTAGTTGATGCTGGAATGCCCCATTCAGCAAATGAGATCATCTCCGTTGTTGAAGAATACTATGGCGCAAATAGCCACCCGAAAGCAATCATCTTGACACATGGGCATTTTGATCATGTAGGTGCAATTATTGAATTGGTTAAGCATTGGGAAATACCTGTTTATGCTCATGAATTAGAGCTGCCTTATTTAACTGGACAGAAGAGTTATCCTGAACCTGACCCAACAGTTGAAGGAGGCTTGATAGCAAAAATGTCTCCACTGTTTCCAAATGAACCAATTAACCTAGACAATCATGTGGAAAAGCTTCCTGCAGATGGGACGATTCCATATTTGCCTGATTTTTGCTGGATTCATACTCCCGGACATTCTCCTGGACACATTTCTTTATTCAGGGAATCAGACAATACATTGATTGTTGGAGACGCATTTGTAACCGTCAAACAAGATTCACTATATAAAGTAATTACCCAAAAACAAGAGATAAACGGACCTCCCAGATATTTTACAACTGATTGGGAAGCTGCTAAAGAATCGGTAATCAAATTAGCATCTTTAAGCCCATCTGTTGCAATTACAGGGCATGGATTGCCAATGTCAGGTGAACTATTAACAAAAAGCCTTGAAAAACTTGTTCATGACTTTGATCAAATTGCAGTACCTGACTTTGGGAAATATGTTGATAAAAACCTGCATTAGATCAACAGTTTACCACATCCTAATTTAAACAAATCTCTAAATAGGTTGTCTAAAGTTGGAGTTTAGCTTATAATCATAAAAGTACATATATAGTATTTACACGATCACAATACTACAATATACAGTGATTAACCTATAAATACGGTGTCTAGTAAGACTTAATAGGGAATCTGGTGCAATTCCAGAGCTGTTCCCGCAACTGTAAGTGCTGACGAAATAAGTGATCCACTGTCCATTAGGATGGGAAGGACTTAAAGTAGGTGCAAAGCACGAGTCAGGAGACCTGCCATATTTATAACGTGTTATCTTCTTCGGGAGCTGGGAAGATAGAACGAGGGTATTTTGATAGACCTTTTTTGTCTATGATCTTATCAACGTTTGTTAAACCCATCCTCTTTATTGAGTGATGGGTTTTTATTTTCCCCCTATTCCAAGAATCGAATGAAAGTAATGAAAGGGGAATTTATATTATGAAAACAATGCTTCAAAATGAATTAAATTCTGTTTTGGATGCTTTAGAAAGAGCAGCTACTATTTACAATATTGACATCCGGGAGATAAAACAGAAAATATTGGAGAATGATCAGACTTTTTCTGAAGCGAATGAACAGGTACTCCATTATTCCTTGAACAAGATCTCAATGGAACAGCCCAATTGGACCTTTCTTGCTGCCGGGTTATATTTAAATGATCTTTATTCAAAAGCAGCTGTTAACAGAGGTTATCACAAGGAACAAAAGTATGGACCTTTCTATGAACTTATTAAAGAACTCACAAATATAGGAATTTATTCAGATGATTTATTAAATTTATATACTAAGGAAGAGATCGCTGAAATTGAAAATGCAATTGATCCGGAAAAGGATTATTTATTTAATTATGTTGGCTTATTCCTGCTCGCCGACCGCTATCTAGCGAAAGACTATGAAAAAAATGTCTTTGAATTGCCACAGGAACGATTTATGATCATCGCGATGACTTTAATGAAGCATGAAAGTAAATCTAATCGACTTTCTCTTGTTAAAGAGGCCTACTGGGCATTAAGCAATCTTTATATGACGGTTGCCACTCCAACTCTTGCTAATGCAGGGAAAAGTTATGGTCAACTATCCTCTTGCTTTATTGACACAGTTGAAGATTCTTTGGATAGTATCTATTTAAATAATTGGGATATTGCTAGATTAAGCAAAGACGGTGGAGGAATCGGTATTTATTATGGAAAGGTGCGTGCTTTAGGTTCAGATATTAAGAGATTTAAAGGGAACTCCTCAGGTGTCATTCCATGGATTCGACTAATCAACGATACAGCAGTCAGCGTAGATCAATTGGGACAAAGGCAAGGAGCTGTAGCTATTTATCTAGATATATTCCATAAAGACATTATGAATGGATTCTTAGATTTAAAGACGAATAACGGGGATGAGCGACGGAAAGCTCATGATATTTTTACAGGTGTAGCCATTCCTGATTTATTCATGAAAAAATTAGAGAAAGTTGATGAAACAGGAAGAAGCATTGGTGAATGGCATACCTTCTGTCCACACCAAGTAAAGCAAATCATGGGCTGGAAAGATGAAGTTGGGAATCCATTAGGGCTAGAAGACTATTACGATGAGACAGATATTAAATATTTTACTCAAAAATATGAAGAAGCTGTTAATCACCCTCTACTTCCAAGAAGAACATACCGGGCGATGGATATTATGGCTCGAATTATGGTATCTCAGCTAGAATCAGGTACTCCATATATGTTCTATAGAGATGAGGTAAATCGTCAAAATCCAAATAAGCATGTGAAAGGTAGAGGACACACTTCTATTTATTGCAGTAATCTCTGTACTGAAATTATGCAAAATATGTCTGCAACAGTGATTCAGAAAGAATTTCAAGACGATGATGGCAATATTGTCATAGTTAGAAAACCAGGAGACTTTGTAGTTTGTAATTTATCATCTATCCATCTTCCTAATGCAATACAATCGAATGTGTTAGAACGACTCATCCGAATTCAAATGCGAATGCTCGATAATACGATTGATATTAACAATATTTCAGTTGGACAAGCCAAATGGACAAACGAAAGGTATCGAGCTGTTGGACTAGGAACGTTTGGATGGCATCACTTACTTGCACTCAAGGAAATTCATTGGGAATCTGAAGCAGCCGTTGAATTTGCAGATGCTTTGTACGAAGAAATCAGTTATCACACTATTCATTCTTCAATGGAGCTTGCAAAGGAAAAAGGATCCTATCGAATGTTTTCTGGATCTGAATGGCAAACTGGCGCTTACTTTGAACGAAAAGGCTACACTTCCGAGCGCTGGACTATGCTGCAGAAGGATATTCAAACATTTGGAGTTCGGAATGGATGGATGCTTGCTGTTGCGCCTAATTCGTCTACAGCAAAAATTGGCGGATCAACTGATGGAATTGATCCACTATATGCGATTGAATATGCAGAGGAAAAGAAAAACTTTAAATTTAAAGTGACTGCTCCTGATTTAAATCACCATACTTACAATTATTACCGTCGTGTTCGCCATGAATTAAGCCAATTATGGAGTATTAAGCACAATGCTGCACGTCAACGACATATTGATCAATCCATTAGCTTTAATCTCTATGTTCGCCATGATATAAAAGCGCGGGAATTATTGCAGCTTCATTTGGAAGCATGGAAGCATGGATTGAAAACGACATATTATGTACGCAGTACTTCACAAACAGAAATTGATGAATGTGAAGCTTGTCATAGCTAAATCTTGAGGAGGATGTAGTCAAATGAGCACCAAACAAGCCCTTACTAAAATAAAACTGCTTAATCCAGAGTATCCAAATAAAGCAACTCGGATCATTAATGGTCATTCTTCCGGAATTTTAAATTGGAACGACATTAAATATCCGCAAATGTACCGAATGTATCAAACATTATTATCAAATTTTTGGAAAGCCCAAGAAATTAATATGCAGGATGATATTAAACAATGGGATTTATTAAGTACAACTGAGCAAGATGTATTTTTAAGAATCAATACACAGCTGGCTTCTCTCGATAGCTTACAAACACCTACAATGACACAAGTGATGGATTATGTAACCGACCCAAGCTTTAAGGCTATTTTTGCAGTTATATCACAGCAAGAAGCTGTTCATAATGAATCTTATTCCTATATTTTGAGCTCACTTGTTCCACTAAGTGAACAAAACGCTCGGTTCGATCAAGCAAAGGATGATCCCATCGTTCGAAAACGGAATGAGCTTATTTTGGATGCATACGAAAAATTTCGAAACGAGCCAACTCCACAACATTTATTTGAGCTCTGTATTAACTCAATAAATCTTGAAGGAATTTACTTTTACGCTGGATTTGCTTTCTTCTACCACTTAGCACGTCAGCAAAAAATGTTAAAAACGAGCACAATGATAAGCTATATCCAACGCGATGAGATGCAGCACGCCTATTTCATTTCACAATTTGTTCGGATTTTATTAACTGAAATGCCAGAATTAAATACAGAGAGTAATATTGAATTTGTTTATGATACCATCCATAAAGCAGTTCAGCTTGAAAAAGAATGGGCACATTATATATTAAAAGACATTAAAGGAATTAACATTGAAGAATTTGAAGGCTATGTTGAGTACTTAGCAAACAAGAGGCTTCGCCAACTAGGACTTGAAAATCTCTATGAAGATCGAGAAAATCCAATGCCATGGATTCATGTATTCAGTGATGAAATGATGAACGAAACGAAGTCCGATTTCTTCGAACAGAAGTCACGAACATATACCAAAGTCTCGCAAGACAATGGCTTTGATGAGTTATGAGAATTGGTATTGTTTATACATCTGTTTCCGGCAATACAGAAGAATTAGCACGATTACTACATGAACTATTAATTGAACAGAAATATAGATCTCAACTAATGAACATAACTGACTTCCCGGTTCACGAGTTAGCTGAATACGATGCAATCGCAATTGGCACTTATACATGGGGAGACGGAGAAATCCCCATAGAAATGGAGCCTATATATAATGAGTTTAAAGGTTTAAGAGATAAAAAAATGGTTACAGCTATCTTTGGTACGGGTGACCGATTTTACCCCCACTACTGCGGAGCTGTCGATACGTTTAAAAATGCATTAAAAACAAATACGAATTTAGCTGTAACCTTAAAGGTTGAATTATTGCCGCAAAAACAAGACTTATCCAAGTGTAAAAAGTTTGTTGAGTTGTTTACTGAACGGATACAAACAAGTTTGCAATAGGCTATAGGTTAACATTTAGACACCGTTATATGACGGTGTTTTTTTTCGATCTGGCCTTTTTTCAATTGAAGATTTACAACTCAAAAGGAATATTATTCATACGATAGTGCAACCTTAAATAAAGTTCACTTAGAAAAGAATTGTATTCAGAGGTGCGTAAAGATTGCTGTCAAAAAGAAATAATTATATAGAGAAATTACTAATTATCTTGTCATTACTTGCATTGACTATCTTCATCTCCCCCTTATTCATATTAGGAGACAATGCTCACATACGCGTCCATGATAATTTGGATTCCAATCTTGCATGGTATAAAGTCCTAGCTGAAAGCGGTCAAATTACCGGACCTGCAAACGCTGTTATTCCTCAAATAATTAACGGGAATTTGTCACGGAATGCCTTTGGTACTGAATATAGCCTGATTGTCTGGCTTTATGTACTATTCCCAACCATGATTGCCTACGCAATAAGCCAAACAATAACAAGATTTACGGCATTTTTGGGCATGTATTTACTTTTGAAAACACACTTCCTTGAAGATAAGGAATGGATAGCCTTCAATATTGGCATCTCACTAGCTTTTGCATTTACTCCTTTTTGGCCTTCAGGGATGTTAAGTACACTTGGTATGCCACTCGCATTATGGGCTTTCTTGAATATACGGAATGGGGAAAGATTGTGGAAGAACTATCTCATTTTAACCGTTCTCCCATTCTATTCTAGTATTGTACTTGGTTTTTTCTTTTTTCTTAGTGCTATGGGGATATTCTGGCTTTCAGACTTGATTAGAGGAAAAGGGTGGAATTTTCGCTTTCTTTTATCGATCGCTTATATGACTGTCATGTTTTTACTAGTTGAATATCGGCTCGTATATTCCTTATTATTTGATGATGACCCAAACAGTCGGGATGAATATTTTCATGCTAGATTATCAGCTACCCACGCACTCCGCCTTACTTTTAAGAATTTTATTTATGGTCACCATCATGCTGCAACTGTACATACTTTTATCATATTGCCAGCGATGCTTATTGCTTTAGCAATCGTTTTTATGAAAAAAAAGTGGAGAATGGAAAAAGTATTTGTATTTTTATTTTTGCTAAACATTGTTTTATCTGCTTGGTATGCATTTTGGTTTTACAAAGGGTGGCTTCCGCTTACTCAACGTTTCCACTTTCTTGACACATTTAACTTTGCGAGGTATCACTTTTTAAGACCTCTTATTGTATATTTGTTGTTTGCATTGTCATTAAAAATCATCTGTTCTTATTTGAAAAACTGGAAAAGAATCGGGCTTATCCTTGTCCTTGCACAGATTTTAGTTGTTTCATTTGCCAATGAAGAGTTTTTGTTTCGTAATAAGCCTACAGTTAAGCAATTTTATGCGGAAGAACAATTCAATAATATTAAGGATTTTATCGGCATTCCTCAAGAGGATTATCGAGTGGCCAGTATCGGCATTCACCCTGCAATCGCACAGTACAATGGGTTCTACACGCTTGATACATATAATAACTTTTATCCTTTAAGCTATAAATATCAGTTCAGGAAAATAATTGAAAAAGAACTTGCCAAAAACAAAACTATTCGGACATACTTTGATGAATGGGGCGGTCGTTGTTATATCTTTACGGCCGAACTTGGGAAGCATTATATGTTTAAAAAAAAGACAAAAAAAAGGCTGAAAAAACTGGAGCTTAATATAGAGCACTTTAAAGAAATGGGTGGGAGATACATATTTTCAGCGGTTCCAATTGATAACGCTTCAGAAAATAGCCTAGTGCTAGAAAAAACGTTTGAATCAAAAAGCTCTGTCTGGAAAATCTACCTTTATAAAGCAATATAGAGGATAGGAGAATGCCACATGAAAAATCCAGTACTTACTATTGTCGTCCCCTGCTATAACGAGGAGGATGTTCTTCCAAAAACGATTTTGCAGCTAAGCAGTTTTCTTAGAGAGATAAAGGAAGAAGGACTCATTTCAAATAAAAGCAAAATATTATTTGTGGATGATGGAAGTAAGGATGAAACTTGGAAGATTATTTACAAAAAAAGCTTACATGACGAGAATATTCGTGGATTAAAACTTTCAAGAAATGTGGGGCATCAGAATGCTCTTCTCGCTGGTTTAGCAGCTGCTAGAGAGGCATCTGATTGTGTGATTTCCATTGATGCAGATCTTCAGGATGATATTACTGTCATTCGGGAATTTATCCTTAAATTTCAAGAAGGCTGTGAAATTGTTTATGGCGTAAGGAGAAAACGAGATAGCGATACTTTTTTCAAAAGAAGCACAGCACAGGGCTTTTACATGCTAATGAAAAAAATGGGTGTGAATCTTGTTTATAACCACGCAGATTTCCGTTTAATGAGCAAACGTGCGTTACATGAGCTCCAACATTTTGAGGAAGTTAATATGTTTCTGCGAGGTATTGTTCCCCTTATCGGCTTTAAGTCAACTAATGTGTACTACGACCGAAAGGAACGGCTGGCCGGTGAGACAAAATATCCATTTAAAAAAATGCTTGCCTTCTCATTTGAAGGAATTACATCTTTTTCTGTTACCCCTATTCGCTTCGTCATGTTAGCTGGTGTTTTATCTTTCTTTATTAGTCTTTTATTCGGTGCTTATTTTCTCGGCTTAAAGTTTTTTGGGAAGACAGAAATAGGCTGGACATCTTTAATCATTTCCATATGGCTTATTGGTGGACTTCAGCTTATTGCCATTGGACTAGTTGGGGAATATATCGGAAAAATATATAAAGAATCCAAGAGAAGACCGAAATATATCATCGACATTGATACATTTAATATGCCGATGCCCCGCCATATTATAAATGATGGAGGGAATGAAAATGAGTTCTATCGCACTGATCTTGGAAAGCTGCCTGAAACGAACTAATTCCTTTATCCGTTTTTTTATCGTGGGGGTCATAAATACACTGACTGGTCTTAGTACGATGTTTCTGCTCTTAAATATTGCAGAACTTTCCTATTGGTTTTCTACTTTTATTGGGAATAGTATTGGAGCGATTGTCAGTTATAGTTTAAATCGGACTTTTACTTTTCAATCTAAAGTTACGATCAAAAAAAGTGTCCCCCGCTTCATCGCAGTCATTCTTTTTTGTTACTTATTTTCATATAAAGTAAGTGAAATGGCAGCTGGTATGATTATAGGTAAATTTCCCCTTATCAGGCTTACTGGCGAAAATTTAGCTATAATAATTGGAACTGCAGTCTATATGATCACGAATTACTTCGGGCAAAGGCTTTATGTTTTTAGAAAATAATAGAAAATTTCAGTATTACTTACTCACATCATCATCCTTCCTGAAATATAATCAAAAAGGACGAAATCTTCTAGAGATCGTCCTTTAAAACAGAAATATTATTTAACGGCTCCTTAAGAATTATCTTCGTTATCCCTTTCTCTTTCAAGATATTCAGCAGTGTATGGGTCTTTTTCATAGGCAGATAAATCCCCATAAGATGTCATAATATCTTCTTCATCTAACCGATCCTCTAGCTCCTCATGCTGGGCATTTCGGTAAACTGTAATATTTTTTCCTTCAATATCGACACCAACGAAATTTTCGAAATCCTCAACATACCCTACATTTTCTCCTGAATCTGTATATATTTCATTGTAATCGTCTGGCGGATCAGACATATCAGATGGCGATTCGCTTGTTCCCCATTTTGCCACCTCTTGCCATGAATCCTCTGCATCAAAGGCAACATTTTCATCTCCGTCCTCATCTTTGAAAAACTTTTTAAAAGGCGGCCCGATAATTTCTTCTTCAACAGGGCGTTTGTGAGATGTGCGTTGATCCTGTGAATGTTCTATGCAGAAAGTAGTTGTAGGTAATGCGTCCAATCGTTCAGACGGGATATCCTTCGAACAAACTTCACATTTTCCATAGGTCTCATTTTGTATGGCTATTAAAGCTTTGTCGATGTTCTTCAACTCATCTTCTAAATGTTCATTTAAGGCGATATCTTTTTCTCTTTCAAATAGCTCTGTCCCAGCATCTCCCGGGTGATTGTCATAATTTGAAAGTTCGCCCATTGATTCCTTCCAAAATGATTCCTTTAAACCAAAATGCTCATTTTGCTTGAACCTACTCTGAATTTCCTGTTTTAAATGGTTTAGTCTTTCCTTAAACTGGGATAATTCCTGATTTGAAAGCATACTTAAACAGTCCCTTCATTTACTCTTAACCATTAAGTATAAGCTTCCCTTGTTTTGAAACTCTTATAACAAGATAATCTTCTCTTGATAAATGATTCATTTCGATCTGCCTTGCCTGATCCCTTATCATATGTACATATACGCACAGGTTTTCTTTTCAAATATATGTAATGTATAAGTCTTATTTTCTTAACCCAACCTCACTTGATGTACTCTGTAATGTTTAGTTTCCTAACATTCCATCAATAATTAATTACTTTTAACACCATAAAGGATACATGCAACTCCTCCAAATATCCAAATAAGTTTTATAAAAGAAACCTTCTCAGATAATCCAACAAGGCCGATCGTTGTTGTGATCATCAATATAATGGGTCCAACTAAAGCTAGAGAACTATTAACAAAAAGCGCCTTTTCAATATCATTAATTCTTAAAATCAATATGGCAACAAAGATTTCGATGCTGCCCGAAAGAATTCGTAATAATGCCATGCCCATAATTGCCTTTTCAAAAATTTGAAACATAATAATCCTCCCAAACGATTTCTTCCACTAATATATGCACCATCGTCTTGGAGAAGGACAAGTTATTTTAATGAAGAATACTTTTTCCGTTAACCGAAGGATATACACCCATTTTACATCTTCTAAAATACTAGGTTGATGCTATGAACTGAATTATTCAGATGAGGTGGTTATCTTTGTTTTATCATATTAAAGAATTGCTATATCAAGCAAAAACTGAAAGACCAACAAAAAAGAACACCTGAAGAATGAAAATCCTTCAAGTGTATCCCGTTTGGCAATTATTTATCTTCTTTCCTATTTTTAATTTCTGCCCTTTTCGGTGTCAGCTCCTCTGAAGCCTCTGTTTGAAAACGTAAATTTCCAGAATAATTTTGAGATGTCTGAGAATTATTAATCACATTATTTGAAATATATTTATGGTAAAAAAACTCAAAAAGTGCGACCCCTAATGATGAAATTAAGGACATTGAGAACAAATTCCCGCCATTCGGTAGAACACTGCTCATTAGCCAAATGACCATCAATGCAAGCCCAAAGTCAGCAACTGATGCTACTAAGTTATTTGTCCTCGGCAGGATGAGCATATCACCAATTATATAAGCTACCATCCCCAAAACTAAGGTGATGAACAATACATTTCCAAAACTCATCCCAAACATCATGCCAAGTATTAAATATAAAAGGACAAGGCTTGCAATACCTTTTACAGCAAATGCTATTACATGTTTCATCTTTTCATCTCCTTTAAACAATATTTTGGATCATAAATTTAATCTTATTCAATAATCAAGTATATTGTCATGTGGATAAAATGGAGCATTTCTATGAATACTAGCAAAGAAAAGGATTATTGTTCCTGGGGGTGAAAAGAATGAATGAACTAACGACTAAAGAACTTTCATATATAGAGGATGAGATCCGCGCTGAGGAAATTACTGCCAAAACAATGAATTGGTGTGCATCTCTGTGTGAGGACCAAGAACTAAGAAAAATTCTTGAACAACTAGCAGAAAGTCATCAATTAAAAATCGCCGGACTTTCACAATATTTTAATCGTTCGAAAATGATCCAATAACGAGGAAAGGAGACATACAAATGCCAAATAATATGGAGGGGCGTGGCTTAACAGATCGAGAAACGCTGCAGCTTTGCCTGGAATTAGAGAAAGGAAGATGCAGAAGTGTAAGTAATGCGATATTAGAATCGAGCCATAAGGATTTGCGTGAAATATACCAGCAGTGCTTTGATAATGCAAATACCAATCAATACAGGCTCTATGAAATAATGAATGAAAAAGGCTGGTATAAAACTGAAAAAGCCTCTATTGAAGAAATACACAAGGTGCAAGAATTTATGCAAAATAATTTACACCCTGACAACCAGTTTTAATGGAAAAACCCCTTGGAAAAAGAAGTATTCCCCTTCTTTTCAAGGGGTTTTTCCAAGACTGTGTTACCAACTTTCTTTTATTACTCCAGGAATTCCCCCCTTTATAAGTAAGCTTCCGAAGCAAAAACGGCAAAGCTGAAATTTCCGTAAAATGATGTATGTATATCCTGATTCTGCAGCGGTAAGCAACTTCTGTATGCGTTTGAAGTAATTTCGATTAAATCCAATTTCCTATTTTGCAATTCCTCAGCCCAAGCAGATAATTTATTAATCCAGCTTAAAGTTGAAAATCTTCTTCAAATTAAAAATCAAACTTTAATCGTATTATTTTTTCATGATTGGATAAACTAATTTTTAATTCTTGTTTTTATAGGGAATGATATATAAAATGACCTTCTTCTTAATTTTCTTTTGTTTTATTTTTATATTTGTGCTATATCTGATTCCCAAAAACATAACGAAGTCTGAACAATACACAATCGCATTATTTTCAATTCTCTTAGGCTTGATGGTAGATGTAGTTTTCGACATTAAGTATCATCTGTATGGCTATATTTATCCTGGTGTCCAATACTTAGGTTTCTTGCCGATTTTAATTTTCTTTCCGGTTGCAGGTATTGTATTCATAAATTTCTATCCGAATAGAAAACCATTAATGAGTAAGTTACTTTACATTATTGGGTGGACTATTTTTAGTTTGGTTTTCGAATACATCTCTTTAGTGGCTGGTTATTTTTATTACAACGGTTGGAAATACCTGTATTCAGCTTTCTCATACCCATTTCTATTGTGGCTTCAATTATTGCACTTCAAATTTCTTAAATCTTTAAATAAAAATAGGAATTCTTAATAGTTTTTTACCTTTTTACTCTTTTGCATATACAAATCAAAATTGGGTACTTTAATCCATGCCAAGCAAGGCCCTCCGAAGAACGAGAACTCAAAAGATTCAGGTTTTGCTCGGCATCATATTCATTTATCTGTATTTCTTTATTAAATATTGGGAACTCTAAAATAATGAGCTATATTCTATATTCCTATATTTAGCTCTACAGGGCAAGATCCAAAAAAATCCTAACATATTCAACCTTCAACGCATGCTTGCCCTGTAAACAAATGTTTTAATAGTACAAGCATAAAATTGTAAAGACAATGTCCCAGAACCTTCCACATGAATACAGTATTAAAGAGTATTTTTAGGAGGTAGGTAAATGGAACACAATAATGCACGCCCTCAGCGAAAACATCTGTTAGAAACTATGCTATTGCAATTACCGAAACTGCAACACCATCACTAAGAAAGGTATTAACTCAACAGCTTCTACGAGCTATTGACACTCATGCTAATGTTTATAAATACATATATGATAAGGGTTTTTATCCTTCATATAATCTAAATAAATTACTTAAAAACGATGTAAATATAGCTAATAAAGCATTGTCTGAACCAATTTAAGTTTTCAGCCTATATAGATAACAATTCACGATAGTATTTTTCTAATCGACTTCTGAGCCTAAAAAGGCTCTTTTTATTATACATAATTACTCTTTTGTTATGTTAAATCTTGGAACTGTGCATTTTTGTTAATAATTGCACTTAACTTCTTTATCAAAATTATTAATATCAGTCTATTTATTCTTCTAGCTTTTTTATCACGAATATCATTAATAAAACAAACAAAAGGAAAAATATTCAAAAATCATTTGGCAGCATTCCGTTCTAATAGTGCTTATTCTCTTATAAGTTTTAACATTAGCTTTATTAAACTTTTCTTATTCATTCGCTCTAACTCTTTCAAGATTTGTACTATTGTTATTGGTTTATTCTTTTAAGAGGTATTCTACATAGCCGTCACAACCTTAATTTTTTTATCTGCAATTGCAATTGCCTCGTTCATAATTTAAGCTATCCCTTAAAATCATCGACCGACGCCTCTTCACCTAAATATAAACTGGTAATTGCTAATATAAGTTGCACAAAAATAAAAAAGAGCAGACCTTCTAAAACAAGGTCTGCTTCTTCTATTCTCCTAAATCAACATTATGATACACTTGTTG
Organism: Cytobacillus solani; assembly: GCF_001420595.1. Classification (GTDB taxonomy): domain Bacteria; phylum Bacillota; class Bacilli; order Bacillales; family Cytobacillaceae; genus Cytobacillus; species Cytobacillus solani. The sequence goes on from NZ_LJIX01000006.1 coordinate 2,967,101, forward strand.
AACATCTTCTAAATCTTCTAGTGCATCAATCATTTTTTCGAACTTTGCCTGTGCATCCTCTGAAAGAGTTACGTCATTTTGTGCAAGCATGGTTTGTTCAGCAACTGTAAATTCCGTAATACCTGCATTCTTAAACGCTTCTTGCACCGCATGGAATTGATCAGGATCTGCGTAAACGATCACAGATTCATCTTCTTCGATAATATCACGAACGTCAACATCTGCTTCCATTAGGATTTCAAGCACTTCATCTGCCGTTTTTCCCTCTAATCCAATGACAGCTGTCGCATCAAACATATAGGCAACCGATCCACTCACGCCCATATTCCCGCCATTCTTACCAAAGGCAGCGCGTACATCTGCAGCTGTACGATTGACGTTATTTGTCAAAGCATCTACAATGACCATTGATCCATTTGGTCCGAAGCCTTCATAGCGAAGCTCGTCATAGTTTTCATCTGAACCGCCTTTAGCTTTTTCTATTGCACGGTCAATAATATGTTTAGGTACATTGTATGTTTTTGCACGTTCTAATGTAAACTTTAATGCCTGATTTGCTTCTGGATCTGGCTCACCTTGTCTTGCAACAACATAAATTTCACGGCCAAATTTTGCATAAATCCGACTTGTATTTGCGTCTTTTGCCGCTTTTTTTTCTTTAATATTATTCCATTTACGACCCATAATGAACACTCACTTTCGAGATTGAATCAAAAATCAAATATGAATTGGTCGCTTCAAAAAAACCAAATCATATTTTAATAAAATTAACCTTGGTATCTATCACTAAATTATTTTATACCTATTTGATTCATTTGTTAAGTTATATATTCAAAAAAAAGAGCTGCATTTGCAACTCCTTTTTTCTTCCTTATTGCCCTTGGGCCCCATTTGAAGTAACTCTTCGAACATGGTCATCTTCAAAGTTGTTTTTTCGAAGGGCTTCAACTTTGTCGTCTAATAATTTCTTTTGATCGACTTCTGCAGAAGGTGTTTGTTTATTTTTTGACACTTCGTTCCCCCCTTTTTAACTTTGTGTACCTTCTTATTGTGCTTATTCTTTATAAAAATAATCATAAGATCGGTTAATTGGCATCACATATATTTGATTGATATAAGCAAGCTAATTTAAAGGAGGTGCCCGAATGTCAGAACCGAGACAACCAGGTAATCAGAGTCTTCCCGATTTTAATGAATTAAATGATCGGATTATTGCTAAACGAAGAACAACTGGACCGATGTTAAAAATAAAAACCAATTTAGATCCAAAGGATTCAACTATTGATAATCCTTATCTTCAAAACAAAAACAATACCGATTTAAAAACATTTAGAGCTTTCTTTGAGGAATAAAAACTTTCAAAAATATGACTTGATAAAGGAAAAATCCTCATAAGCATTTGAGGATTTTCCTATTATTATTATTATTATTATTGAGATAATTGCCCTCTTCCATTAAATGGTTTCCCTTTTTGAACAGCAGACCCCATTTTTTCCTGATAATACATCCAAACAACGATAATTAAACTAGCAAGTGCTACTTGAGACAACGCCATAAACCCTATTGCATAATGGCCAGTCAAATTAAATAAGAATGAGAGCATGAGCGGTGGAAAGAATCCTCCTAAGCCTCCCATTGCTGAAACAATCCCATTAACAATTCCGCCTTGCTTTGAGAAATACATCGGTACCAGCTTGAAAATAGTTCCATTGCCAATACCCGCACAGAAGGCAATTGTTAAACAGCCGATAGAATAAAATGTCAATGTTGGATTAAATGCTAATAAGATACCTGATAAGGTTAGACCTGCAAAAACGATCATTAAAATCTTAAATGAATTAAATTTATCACCAAGCCATCCGCCTAATGGACGGACAAACGTTGCGATTGCAATAAATCCTGCTGTTCTTAAACCTGCATCAACTTTATCCAGCTCAAAATTTGCTACGAGGAAGTTTGGCAGATAAATTGTAAATGCAACAAATGCACCAAATGTTAAGAAATAGAACAAACTTAAACACCATAGCTTTTCATTTTTGTAAACACTTTTGATTTGATCCTTTAATGGAGTGACTACTTTTGGTTCATTTTTATCACCTAAGAAAAAGTTCACTACCGCCACAACTAATACAATGATTAAGAATAGCTGAACAGTTGTCTGCCATCCAAATTGAGTGGCAATGACCGGTGCTGAGAATGTAGTAATCGCAGTTCCGACATTCCCTACACCATAGATACCGTTAACAAATCCATGCTTCTCCTTTGGATAGTATTTAGGTAAAGAAGTAACTCCCACTGAAAATACTGCTCCACTAATCCCTAAGAATAGTCCTCCGATGAGTAAGTCAGTGAATGAACTAGATATACTGATGTAGTAAATTGGAAAAAGCAACAGAATAAAGCTAATAGAAAATAATTTTCTTGCCCCAAAACGATTCGTCCAATATCCTATCGGTATCCTTAATATTGATCCTAGGACTACTGGAATCGCTGTTACTAGTGCTAATTGATTGGCTGATAATTGGATTTCTTCTTTAATAAAAGGCATTAATGCTGATAAAATGACCCATACCATAAATCCAGCAACTAAACTAAGTGTTTGAAGAGGTAATTGTATCGCTTTCGATTTCATTTTAAAATTCCCCTTTCGGTTATTTGAGTACATCGTAAAAAATTTGGATGTGATAAGATGTGAAGATCTTCACATTTCAAATGAAGTTCATAAATAATTCACAGTTTAAAACAGACAGTTTTCCACCCCTTAGTGTTAGAATATAGTTAACAACATGGATGTTAAAATAAAGGGTGATAAGCATATGGTGCAATCAATGAAACCAACACATTCAATTGAGATAAAAGAATTGCTTCAGCTAGCAGATCGGACAATAAAAACGACTAAAGGACAATATTTATTTCAAGAAGGAGAACATGCAGAGGAACTTTACCTAATCATTTCCGGTAAAGTCCAAATAAGTAAAATTTCTAAGGATGGCCGAGAGCTTGCCTTACGAATTTGTGGAGATAATGATATTTGTGGGGAATTAACTTTATTTACACATGCACCAAGATATTTGCTAAGTGCCCTAATACTAGAAGATGGCGAAATAGCAGCGATCAAGAAAGAAGTCATTGAAAGGGAAATCTTCCAAAATAGTGCACTAGCATTCGAATTTATGAAATGGATGAGTGATCATTTTCGTAAAACGCAAACAAAATTTCGTGACCTTGTTTTAAACGGGAAAAAAGGAGCATTATTCTCTACTCTTATTCGTATGACGAATAGCTATGGGATAAAAAAAAGTGATGGCATTCTAATTGATCTTCCTTTAACAAACCAAGAGCTAGGGAATTTTTGTGGAACATCAAGAGAAAGCACGAACCGAATGCTTAATGAATTAAAGCGAGAAGGAATTATCTCCATTAAGAAAGGGAAAATTACAGTCCATAATCTCAAATTCCTTAAAGAAGAAATTGGCTGTGAAAATTGCCCTGCTACTTATTGCAGTATTGAATAAGAATCATAATAAAAAAGACTGACATAAAATTGTCAGTCTTTTTTTATGTCAGCCTTTCTATTTCACACAAATTTCTTTTTCTAAGCAAATCACAGGTCCAAACTGGGAGGATGACCTTGCTGGTGGTCATATCACTGGGTTACAGGATCCGAAAGTTGTCGCAATGGAAAATCAAATTCGCACTGAATTTGAAGAGGTATTCATGATGTACTTGCCAAGAATATGTGAGCACTGCATCAACCCATCCTGCGTGAGTGCATGCCCGTCAGGTGCTATGTATAAACGGGATGAGGACGGGATTGTTCTTGTTGACCAAAATGCTTGCCGTGCATGGAGACACTGTGTGACTTCTTGTCCTTATAAAAAGGTGTATTTCAACTGGCAAACAAATAAAGCAGAAAAATGCACCTTATGTTTCCCAAGAATTGAGGCTGGACTGCCAACAATCTGCTCTGAAACTTGTGTTGGCCGTATTCGCTACCTCGGAGTTATGCTTTATGATGCAGATAAGGTCGAAGAAGCCGCTTTATCTGATGAAAAAGATCTTTATCATGCACAATTAGACATCTTTTTAGACCCTAATGATCCTGATGTCGTGGAAGCTGCTAAGAATGAAGGCATCCCATTGGAATTCATTGAAGCAGCACAAAAATCACCTCTCTATAAAATGATTATAGATTGGAAAATTGCGCTGCCGCTTCACCCTGAATATCGGACGATGCCAATGGTATGGTATATTCCGCCACTAAGCCCAATTATGAATATGTTTGAAGGAGTTGGCAGTTCATCAAATGCAGAGGACATTTTCCCTGCAATTGATGAAATGCGGATTCCAATCCAATACTTAGCCAATTTACTTACGGCAGGTGATGAATCACATATTCGGAAGGTCTTGAAGAAAATGGCTGTCATGAGAACTTATATGAGAAGTGTACAAACAAAAAAGCTGCCTAACACTTCCCTAATTGAACAGCTAGGATTAACAGAACAAGACATTAAAGATATGTACCGTCTGCTAGCCATTGCTAAATATGAAGATCGTTTTGTAATCCCAGCTTCCCATCGTGAAGAGGTGGCAGATCTATATGATGAACAAGGAAGCTGCGGCCTTGCATTTGCTGGTGGACCAGGAGCTTGTGGAACGCTCTAGGAATTCTGATGAAGGTATTTCATCTCCCTCCCTTTTTTAGCAGGTCTGACGATTATATTTAATAGGAAGCAGGTGGCAAACAAATGATTTTTCATGAAATTCAACAAACTTTTCAAGTTTGTTCCTATTTATTAAGCTATCCGAATAAAGAATTTCTTGATTCTATTGATGACCTAAACGAGGATATTGATTCCCCCACTTTTCCTTTTATTAAAGAGGAGTTATTAAAGTTTATTCAAAAATGCAAACAGATGTCGCCGTCTGAACTGATTTCTGTGTATATAAATACGTTTGATTTTGGCAAGAAAACCAATCTATATGTCACGTATATGTCAAATGGAGAACAACGTGAACGAGGAATGGATCTCCTTTTTTTAAAAAATTATTACAAAATACATGGGTTTGATATAACTGATCAAGAACTTCCAGACTATCTGCCGATTATGCTTGAATTTGCAAGCCATGTAGACCAAGAAACAATAATGCCTGTTTTCTCCAGATACTTTGCAAGCATAAAGGAAATTTCTGAAAATATTAACCCAGAAGATAATCATTATGGGCACATAATGAAAGCCATTATATTAGCTCTTGAGGCGATTGGAATTACCAAAACTGCAAGAAGGAGTGCAGCACTATGCTCGACCAGTTTCTCTGGATAGTCCTCCCCTATATTGTTCTGACTATATTTATCGGCGGACATATCTATCGCTATCAAAACGACCAATTTGGATGGACATCCAAATCAAGCGAATTGTTGGAAAAGAGACTCCTTCGATTTGGCAGCAATCTATTTCATTGGGGAATCATCCTTGTTTTCGGCGGGCATGTAATGGGGCTGTTAATTCCTATTGGTGTGTATGAAACTATGGGGATTTCTATGCATCAGTACCATACGATTGCTCTTATAGGGGGAATCCCTGCTGGAATTGCTGCTACCTTTGGGATATTCATTCTCCTTTACCGCCGGATGACTGTACACAGACTTATTGCAAATAGTACAAAAGGTGATTGGGTTTCTCTTTTTTGTTTACTTATTGTCATTTTATCAGGCATGTCTGCCACTTTTTCAAATATTAATTCCCACGGATTTGATTATCGGACAACAATTGGACCATCTTCCGTGCTGATTCAAGCCTATTAATAGATGTTCCCGTTTGGTTCAAAATTCATTTGCTCGCAGTATTTGGTTTAATTGCCGCATGGCCATTCACACGTCTTGTACATGTATTTAGTGTGCCGGTTCGATATTTAACTCGAAGCTATGTTATTTATCGTAAACGCAGACCGAGACATGAACATATGTAGAAAAATATTCATGTTGGCCAATAGAAAACCAATGAATAAACAGGTTAATTAAAACCTGTTTATTCATTTCAATTAGCCTACAATTCTCACCGAGTTCTTTCCACAGCTCCCATACGTTTATTGCCCTCTCATCGTACCGCCTGTCCCAGGATTTTGATGGTTTCTGCCATCATTATATAACCGGTCATTTTGCTGTACATCATTTAACAATCCACGGTTGTTATCCCTATTATTTGTATTATCTCTAGCCGGATTCATATTTGAGTCTGCAGGATCCAATCGATCATTATTATTCTGTTCATATCGAACAGGTCGATAGTTTACATCCTCTGTATCGTTCATTCTGTTGTTATTTACACCACAAGCAGATAATACACCTAATGAAAATACAGCAGTTACAACTGTAGCTAGTAATTTTTTCTTCATAACAAGCGCCCTCCTAATCATATTTTTAACAAGGCAATATTAATTTGCGCTTTTTTCTTCATCCTAAACTTGAAATATTTACTCCTTTTATCGTTTCAATTATTTGATATTTCTATCCCAAATTGTTATCCTAATACTGCAATTGAAGGGAAATAAGTTATAAAGGAGACATTTTGATGAATTTTGTAACCTTAAATAATGGATTAAAAATGCCGCAGCTTGGTTTCGGTGTATGGCAAGTGGAAAATGAACAAGCAGAGGTTGCCGTAGCCAAGGCAATTGAAGTGGGCTATACGTCTATTGATACTGCAATGATTTATCAGAATGAAAGTGGGGTCGGAAAAGCCATTCAAGCTTCCTCTGTTCCACGTGAAGAGCTTTTTATTACTACAAAAGTTTGGAATAGTGATCAAGGGTATGAAAATACATTACGTGCATTTGATGAAAGCTTAGAAAAGCTTGGCCTTGATTATGTTGACCTATACTTGATTCATTGGCCAACGCCAGAGTTCGATCAATATGTTGATACATATAAGGCTTTAGAAAAACTTTATCATGCTGGACGTGTGAAAGCGATTGGGGTGTGTAACTTTGACATCGAACATCTAGAGCGTATTTTAAAAGAATGTGATGTCAAGCCAGTCCTTAACCAAATTGAGTGTCATCCGTACCTTGATCAAAAAGAGCTGAAAGACTTTTGTGCGAAGCATGAAATTTTTGTCGAAGCATGGAGTCCATTACAACAAGGCGGCGAAGTGCTAAACGAAGAAATCATTCAAAAAATTGCAAAAGACCATGGGAAATCACCAGCACAAATCGTCTTGCGCTGGCACTTACAAAATAACACCATTGTCATTCCAAAATCTGTAACACCAGCTAGAATTGAGGAAAACTTCAATGTATTTGATTTTGAACTTTCTGCAAACGAAATGGAAGAAATCAATAAGCTAAATCGCAAAGAACGCAAAGGACCAAAACCAAGCGAAATGAATATGAGATAAAAAATAAAATAAATGCTAAACACAATGAAAAAAGACCTTCAACGTAAGGTCTTTTTTTCATGAATATTTGTTGGACTAGTTGTCATATCGTCCGAATTGACACATAAAATGTACAAGTTATAGAACTCTATTCTGAGTGGAGTGGTGGATGTTTGAATAGCAGTATCTTACTTAGCTATATTTTATTAGGATTTACCCTAGCAGCTCCGATTGGTCCGGTAAATTCTGCACGTTTAGATAAAGGGATAAAAAACGGATTTTGGCATGCATGGATGGTTGGTGCTGGTTCAATGATCGCGGATGGCATCTTCATGATGATCGTTTATTTAGGAATGGTTCATTTTCTTGAGATTCCTATCGTCCAAATCTTTCTCTGGTTATTCGGCGGATTTATCCTTTTCTATTCTGGCATTGAAAGTATCATCGGAGCAGGCTCAATTACTCTAGCTGATAGCAGAGGAAAAGAATCAATTATGAAATGTTTTTTTACAGGATTTATTATGTCAATTACAAGCCCTATGTCGATTCTCTTTTGGCTAGGCATTTATGGTTCAGTCTTGGCAAAAACGGCGCAAACGAATGGAACCGCATCGCTATTAATTTACAGCAGTATGATATTTCTCGGTTTAACACTTTGGGATATTCTTGTTGCTGGGCTGACTACTGGTTTTAGAAGATTTCTAAATAGCAGAAGCCTTAAAATGATTTCAATTATTTCTGGTTTTTCCTTAATTGGTTTTGGACTTTATTTTGGCTATCAAGGAATAGTGAGTTTACTTACAGGCTAATCCAATATAACTTTTTAAGACTGAGTATTCAATGTTGGTTGCACAATTAAATCATTCGAGTTTTTTTGTTCCTTTTTTGTAAATTCTTCAGGGTATCCGTAACTGCCATGTTCACTTAAATCTAAGCCCATTAATTCTTCTTCTTTTGTCACTCGGATACCATTCATTACTTTTTTCATTACAAATAATGCAGTGAATGAGACAGTAAAAGCAAAAACCGCTGATACAGTCACACCCATTAGTTGGACCCATAGCTGTGAAAGCCCGCCACCATAAAACAAGCCTGGTTTGCCAACTGATGCTAATTCAGGTGTAGCAAACAATCCTGTAGATAAAGTTCCCCATATACCTGCTATGCCATGGACGGAAAGTGCAAAAATCGGATCATCAATCTTTAGTTTTTCAACAAGCCTGGCTCCGTAAAAAACTAATAATCCGGCAATGATCCCAATAACAACCGCTGCCCATGTTTCAACAAATGCACATGAGGCTGTAATGGCAACGAGTCCTGCCAATGCCCCATTCAACATTGTCGGAACATCCGATTTTCCCATCATTGCCCATGAAATAAGCAAAGCACTGATAGCACCTGCAGCTGCAGCCAAATTTGTATTTAATGCAATAAATCCAAAGAATCCTCCTTCAACTCCTAAAGTACTTCCTGCATTAAAGCCAAACCAGCCAATCCACAAAATCAGTACGCCTAAAGCAGTGAATACCTGGTTGTGACCATGAAGATTATTTGCAGAGCCATCCTTATTGTATTTTCCAATACGCGGCTTTAATAGAATGGTTGCTGCAAGAGCAGCCATCGCCCCTGTTAAATGAACAACTGTCGAACCAGCAAAATCTTGTTTCCCATGCTCTGCCAGCCAGCCTCCTCCCCATATCCAATGTGCAACAATCGGATAAATGATGCTTGAAAAAATAAGGGCGAAAATAAGATATACCGATAACTTCGCCCGCTCTGCAAAGCCGCCAAATGCAATGGTTAAGGCAATTCCTGCAAACGCAAGCTGAAAAACGAAGAATGCAGCCTTAGAATAACTAGCTTCTCCCGTTTCTTGTCCTGAATAGAAAAAGTCAGACATACCTACAAAAAAGTTTCCATTGCTGCCAAAAATAAAACCGTAGCCAACTGCCCAAAAAATAATAGAGGCAATACCAAAAGAAAATATGGTCTTACCTGCAATATGACCAGCATTTTTCATTCTTGTGGAGCCTGCTTCTAATAAAATAAACCCACCTTGCATGAAAATGACCAAAATTGCACCTAACATAATCCATAAACTGTTTACTAAAAATAATTCAGCCATTCCCATTCCCCCATTTTTTTATATAACTATTTTATCTTGCTCATCATGTAACTATCACATGCTATAGCAGCCTCCCTCCCTTCTTGTATTGCCCAGACTACTAAACTTTGGCCTCTTCTTACATCTCCAGCCATAAATACCCCTTCTATATTTGTTGCATACTTTTCATTCGTTGCCTTTATTTTCTGATGTTTATCTTGTTTGAGCGCAAATGCTTTAAGCACTTCCTCTTCTGGGCCACTGAATCCAATGGCAATTAATACAAGGTCAGCGGGCCATATTTTTTCACTCCCGGGGATTTCATGAATAAAAGTATTTCCATGCTGGTCCGTTCTTGTCTCAATTTGTACTGTGTGCAGTTCTTTTACACGCCCGCTGCCATCGCCAATAAATCTCTTCGTTAAAATTGAATATTCCCTTGGATCTTTACCCGTTTGTACACTTGCTTCTTCATATGCATAATCCAATGAGAAGGTATTTGGAAATTCGGGCCACGGATTAGCATCTGTACGCCCCATTGGGAGCTGCGGATGCTTCCCGAACTGTACAATCCTTTTACATTTATGGCGTAAGGCAGTTGCGATACAGTCTGCCCCTGTATCACCCCCGCCAATGACGATGACATCCATTCCTTCTGCCGAAAGATAAGCTTGATCCGCAAAATGAGAATCTAGCAGACTTTTCGTATTTGCTGTTAAATAATCCATCGCAAAATGAATTCCCTTTAGCTCTCTTCCTTCTATAAATAAGTCTCTTGGTTTATGTGCTCCGGTACATAGTATAACTGCATCAAAACTCTCGCGTAATTCGTTTGCTTGAATGTCTTTTCCAATTTCCGTATTTGCAACAAACAGTATGCCTTCAGCTTCTAATAAACACACTCTTCGCTCAACAATATCTTTTTCAAGCTTCATATTCGGGATGCCATACATGAGCAATCCGCCTATCCGATCTGAACGTTCAAAAACAGTCACTGAATGCCCCATTTTGTTCAATTGATCTGCACATGCAAGCCCTGCTGGACCTGAACCGACTATTGCAACTGTCTTACTAGTGCGGATTGCTGGCGGGTTTGGAGTAATCCACCCTTCTGCGAAACCTTTATCAATAATTGCCCGTTCAATGCTTTTTATGGCAACGGCTGAATCATTGATAGCAACTGTACAGGATCCTTCACATGGAGCTGGGCATACACGACCTGTGAACTCGGGAAAATTATTTGTTTTGACTAGCCTCTCAAGTGCTTCCTTCCATCTTCCACGGTAAATAAGATCATTCCATTCTGGAATTAAATTATTTGTTGGGCACCCTATCATTGATCTTCCTAATTGAATCCCTGTATGACAAAACGGAGTAGCACAATCCATACATCGTGCACCTTGTATTTCCAAGTTTTCTTTCGAAAGAAGCAGCTGATATTCACTCCAGTCGTTCAAGCGGTCGCTTGGTTTTCTTTCTATCGGGACTTTCCTGTCATATTCAATAAAACCAGTATGCTTCCCCATCGATGCACTCCTTTCTTTAATTCATTAAGCTTAAAGTTCTTGATATCGGATCTGCTTGATTCGGATTAAAAACATCAGCTAATCTTTCTGCCCTCTTTTGATTTCGGTCCTCTTTTTGAACAGCACGTTTATATTCCTTCGGGATCACTTTTACCCATGTCGATAATAGGTCATTCCAATGTTGGAGAATATATTGAGCTCGTGAACTATTGGTATACATGTGATGGTTTTGAATCAGCTGCTTAAGCTCATCTACTTCTTCCCATTTATCAAGCGGCTCCAAGTAAACTAAACACCGATTGCATTTTTTATAAAAGCTTTCATACTCCTCCGCAAAGACATAAGCTATCCCGCCAGACATTCCAGCTGCAAAATTTTTGCCAACCGGACCAAGGACAGCAACACGCCCCCCTGTCATATATTCACAGCCATGATCGCCCATTCCCTCTACAACCGCATGTACACCACTATTCCTCACACAAAAACGCTCACCTGCTAAACCACGAATGTACGCTTCACCAGATGTCGCTCCATAGAAGGCAACATTTCCGATAATCATATTCTCTTCAGGGATAAAAACAGATTTTACTGATGGCTTTACAATGATTTTTCCACCAGATAACCCTTTGCCGACATAATCATTCGCTTCGCCTTCAAGAGTTAACGTAACCCCTTTCGGTAAAAAGGCACCAAAGCTTTGACCAGCAGCTCCCGAAAATTGCAAATCAATCGTATCTTCGGGAAGACCAGCTTGCCCATATTGTTTTGTTATTTCACTTCCTACTAACGTGCCCACTGTCCGGTGAATATTTTTAATGGGAAAACTTGCTTTTACTTTCTTTTTTTGTGTAATTGCAGGCTGACAAACAGCGAGAAGCTCTTTCTGATCAAGAGAATGTTCAAGCTTGTGATTTTGTCGCCTTTGATTATACGATCCCCCATTATTTAAATCATTTGGCTCATATAATATTGTTGAAAGATCCAAGTCTTTTGTTTTCCAATGTATTTTTGATTTATCTATCTGCATTAGTCTATTTGTTTGCCCAACCATTTCATTAATTGTTCTAAATCCAAGCCCTGCCATAATTTCACGAACATCCTTCGCAATAAATCGCATGAAATTAACGAGATATTCCGCTTCCCCATGGAATTTTTTGCGCAGTTCTGGGTCTTGGGTAGCAATCCCAACAGGACAAGTATTTAAATGACAAGCTCGAACAAGAACACAGCCTAGGACAACGAGGGGCGCTGTTCCGAAACCGAATTCCTCTGCCCCTAGAAGAGTTGCTATGACAATATCACGGCCTGTCATCATTTTCCCATCCGCTTCTATTGCAACCCTGTCTCTTAGTCCATTTAGTATCAAGGTTTGATGCGTTTCTGCAAGTCCAATCTCCCAAGGGATACCTGTATGCTTGATGCTCGTTTTCGGTGCAGCACCCGTACCTCCTTCAGATCCGCTGATCAAAATGACATCTGCCAGCCCCTTTGCAACACCTGCTGCAATTGTGCCAACACCCGCCTTCGAGACTAGCTTGACACTAATTCTTGCCTGCGGATTGGCATTTTTTAAATCATGAATCAACTGGGCGAGGTCTTCTATTGAATAGATATCATGGTGCGGCGGTGGTGAAATTAGACCAACACCTGGTGTAGAACCTCGCACCTCTGCAATCCATGGATATACTTTGCTCCCAGGTAAATGGCCTCCTTCACCCGGCTTTGCCCCTTGAGCCATCTTAATTTGAATTTCCTCGGCATGAACTAAATAATGACTTGATACACCAAATCTTCCTGAAGCGACTTGCTTAATCGCACTTCCTCTTCTATCGCCATTTTCATCAGGAATACAGCGATCAGGATGTTCTCCCCCTTCCCCGCTATTGCTTTTGCCGCAAATCCGGTTCATTGCAATTGCGATTGTTTCATGTGCCTCTTGACTTAAAGAACCGTATGACATCGCCCCCGTTTTAAAACGTCTGCAAATGGATTCAATACTTTCCACTTCATCTATAGGAATCGGTGAAGACTTTCTAAATCCCAACATCCCACGCAAGAATATAAGTTGTTCTTCATTGGCCAGTTCTGCATATTTTTTATAAAGCTGATAATCATTTGTACGGCATGCATGCTGCAGAAGATGTATGGTTTCTGGACGAAAAGCATGGGCTTCCCCTCCTTGACGCCATTGAAAGTCACTGCCGCTCTCTAATGAATCTTTTTTATTCTTCAGATGGAATGCTTCAGCATGTCGAAGCAGCGTTTCTTTCGCAATTGCTTCAAGTTTCAATCCACCTAATCTTGCTGGTGTTCCAGTAAAATACTTATCAATAACGTGAGAATCAATCCCAACAGACTCAAAAATTTGTGCCCCTCGATAACTTTGAATAGTAGAAATCCCCATTTTAGATAGGACCTTTATCACTCCATTCGTTGCAGCTTGAATATAGTTCTCTATTGCTTCAAAGGTATCTAGTGTTTGATTTTTCCTGCTATCTAGCATATTTCTAATCGTCTGAAATACAAGATAAGGATTAACTGCATCAGCCCCATATCCGATCAGCATACAAAAATGATGAGCATCTCGCGCCTCCCCTGTTTCTACGATAATACTTACTTTTGTTCTAGTTCCTTGTCGTACTAAATGATGATGAAGCCCGCTAACCGCAAGCAGTGCTGGAATGGCTGCAGCAGTTTTATCCATATTACGATCAGACAAAATAATGATGGAGACCCCACTTTTAACCGCTTGATCAACCGAAAAAAATAAATGATTTAATGCCTTTTCTAAGCCTCGTTCCTCATTATTAATATCAAATATAATAGGAAATGTTTCGGTTTTAAATGAATCAAAGGGATTATGGCGTAGCCGGTTAAGCTGATCCTCCGTGCAAATGGGCGTCTCCATCCGAATGCGGCGGCAGCTTTCTGATGTTGGATTAAGCAAATTCCCTTCACCACCTAGCAGAGTGATTGTTGAGGTAACAAATGCCTCACGTATGGCATCAATTGGAGGATTCGTCACTTGGGCAAACAGCTGTCTAAAGTAATTGTACAAAAGCTGTGATCGATTGGAGAGAATAGCTAATGGTGTATCGTTTCCCATAGAACCAACAGGCTCTTTTCCTTCTATCGCCATTGGTTCAATATGCTTTGTCAATTCTTCATACGTGTATCCGAATGCTCGTTGAAACTGTGACAGCTTAAAGCTGTTTTTCTGGTGAGACTCTTTCACTTCCATGAGCTCATTCAAATGAATTTGCTTCTCATCTAACCATTTGCGGTAGGGAGAGCTCTTAGCCATGTTTCGTTTTATTTCCTCATTCAATAGAATTCGACCTTTTTGTAAATCTACTAATAGCATTTCTCCAGGACTTAATCTGCCTTTTTGAATAATTAAATCAGGCTCTATATCAATGACTCCTGCCTCAGATGAGAATATGATCGAATCATCTGCTGTTACATAATAGCGTGCTGGACGAAGACCATTGCGATCAAGCATCGCGCCGATTTGCTTACCATCCGTAAAAGCAAAAGCTGCAGGTCCATCCCATGGCTCCATCAAATGGCTGTGATATTCATAAAATGCTTTTAATGAATCCTCCATTCCTTCGTCTTTTTCCCAAGGTTCAGGTACCATCATCAATGCTGCATGAGGTAGGGAGCGCCCAGATAACACTAAAAATTCTAAACAATTATCAAATGATGAAGAGTCACTGCCTTCTAAATCAATAATAGGCAATATTTCACTTATTTCTGTTTCAAAAACTGAAGATTCAATTATTTTTTCACGTGCCTTCATCCAATTGACGTTCCCATTTACCGTATTTATTTCTCCATTATGAATTAAATATCGATTTGGATGTGCCCTTTCCCAACTTGGAAAGGTATTCGTACTAAATCTTGAATGGACAAGAGAAAAGGATGATTCAAACGCTTCCTCTTGCAGATCAACATAATAAGTATCCAGCTGTTCGGGAGTCAGCATCCCTTTGTAAACAATCGTACGGGAAGAGAGACTGGAAAAATAGAATATTTCATTTCCGGCCAATTGTTTTTCTTGAATGGCTTTTTCCGTTCTTTTTCGGATAACATAGAGCCTTCTTTCGAATGAAGCATCTTCCATTTCTTTATCCGATTTCCCAATAAACACTTGGCGAATATATGGCTGACTTTTTTTCGCAGAAGTCCCAAGAGTAGAATCATCGGTTGGCACCGTTCTCCACCCTAATAATTGTTGGCCTTCTTCCTCAATGATTTCTTTTAATACATGTTCACAGCGCTCTCGCCATTGTGGCTTTTGCGGTAAGAAGATCATTCCAACCCCATAATTTCCGATTTCAGGAATGCTCATCTTCACACATTTCGTTAAGAAAAACTGATGGGGAAGCTGAGTCATGATACCTGCCCCATCTCCAGTGGCCGGGTCACTTCCTTGACCTCCTCGATGCTCTAACCGGTTAAGCATCGATAATCCCTGCCTAATTATTTGATTGGATATACAGCCATTTACATTGGCAATAAAGCCGATTCCGCATGCATCATGTTCAAACACTGGATCATATAAACCTTGTTTCAAAGGAATCATGTTATTTTTCATCATTTCACCCTTTCTTGATGATTATTAAAAATAAAAGATTACTTTTTAATTAATAATCTGATTAAACATTTATAATTTTCTTATTTTTACATTGTATATTCTACAATCAATCTAATCAATACGTATTTTATATGAAATCAATCTAATTTTTAGATTAATTAACTTTTTCAATAAAAAAAGCTGTGTTGGATGAATTGTTCTTACACAATCATCCATCACAGCTTTTTTATTCCATATCAAATACTTTATTTAATCTAGTTAGTTCAAACAGTTCCTTTATTTTCCCGCGGACACCTTTTATTGTCAATGCCCCTCCCTTTTGTGTACATCTTTTATGAAGAGCAATGAGCACACCTAAGCCTGAACTATCTATATAGTTTAATCCGCCTATCTCTATATCCATCGTATGAATACCTTTATCTAGCTGCCGAAGAAGTCGTTCACGTAATTCTGCCGCCTCTTCAACATATAAATCCCCTTCCAAAACAACCTTTATCCTAGTTGGTGTAGTTGATGAAATCTCCATATTCTTCATCATGGCCGGTTAATCTCCTTATATTTTAAAAATTTGTACGGATGTTTTTAGTTCCATGGCCATCGCACTTACTTCCTCTGCACTCCCCGATAATGTCTCAATTGCCGCTGTCGATTCTTCGGTCGCAATGGAGACTTCTTCTGTTTTCGCAGTAGTATTTTCCATTACGGTTGATAGCTCATCAATAAGTGAAACAATTTTTTCAGAGCTTGCCACTTCTTCATCTGTTACATCTGTAATCCCATCTACTTCCTTTGATGTGACAGAAACAGCTGAAAGTATGCGATCTAGTGCATGACCGGCACTAGCTACAATTTTCACCCCATGCTCAACCTCCATTCTATTCTGCTGCATTGCTTGTACCGCTTCACCCGTGCTGCCAGAGATTTTCCTTACAAGCTCTCCTACTTGATGTGCTCCATCATTGGATTGTTCTGCCAATTTACGTACTTCTTCTGCAACAACTGCAAACCCACGTCCCTGGTCCCCTGCTCTTGCAGCTTCAATGGAAGCATTTAACGCTAGAAGATTCGTTTGATCAGCTATGCTTGTTATCATTTGCGTTATATGTCCGATTTCGATGGAATACTGATCTAATCGCTGAATAAGTCCTTCTGTTTCTATTGTTCTTCTTTTAATGGTTTCCATTTTATGAATGGATTCATTTACAATTTCCTTGCCTTCGCTTGCAGTCTCATAGGTAGATTTTGAATTGAGTAAAGCTGATGAAGCTTTTCCCTTAGCAATTTGGATGAGAGAGGATAGCTCTAACAAAACCTTCGTTACATCCATGACTGATCGGTTTCCTTTTTCAGTGTTCTCAGCTACTTGATTCATTGAAACTGACACCTCTGTAGCTGAAGCAGCTACTTGTTCGCTTGATGCTGCCATTTCGTCTGAAAATGCTGATAATTCATTCGAAGACTGATAAACAGAAGAAACTACTCTTCTCAAAGAAGTATTCATCTCATTAAACGAGCGTGCAAGATCACCAATTTCATCCTTATTTTTCACTTGAATCGCTTCACCCGTCAAATCTCCATTAGCTATCTTGAAGGCTCTTTCAGATATTTTTTTTACTGGCTGGGCAATCATTTTCCCTTCAAATAATCCAATTCCAATTGCTAATACAACAGCAAATAAAACAATAATTAATAATGTTATTCTTGATTGAACATATTCTTTCTCACTTTGCCTAATTAAATCTTCAGCAACTTGTTTCTTGATTACGATCAGCTCTTTTAAGTTCTCACTAGCAAGAGTAAAAGGTTCCCTACCTAGCTTTAATCCTTCATTTGCTTCCTCATACTTCCCATTTCTAATAAGGGAAATATTTTTTGTGACACGATCTGTAAACAACGTCCAATTCGTTTGAAACTCATCAAACTTTTTCTTTTCAATTGACTTCATGCTGCCTTTTTCGTATTCACTAATTAGTTCACTTATATAGGCAATATTTTCCTCAGCAATCGTTGTTAGAGCAGGATCCTTTGTATTTCCGGCTGTTACCATTTGAACTCTAGTATTCTCTGAATACTTGGCTATTTCAGCAATTTGACTTAACGGAACAACACTGTCCTCATGCATTAATATTCCATTATCATTTACTGAAGAGAGTGTCGATACTGCTGTAACGCCAAGTCCGGCCATCATAACAACAATAATAAAATACGAAAATAGGAGTTTCTTGGTTAACTTCGACATCTATCTGAGCACCTCAACGCTTTTTTGTTTTGGACTTTTTTATTACATTCTGTCTTATGTATTTCATTAGAAGCAATTCATTACCTTTTCGATTATAAATCATTTTATCAGTAGCCATTCTTATGATGCTAAGCCCTCTCCCACATTCACTCGTTAAATTTTTCTCAAATAATAACTCTGGGCAACTTGCCATCTCTTCTAGTGCTTTTCTAACATTAAAACCCGCACCTGAATCTTTAATTCGAATAACGAGACGATTGCCAGCGGTAACTCTCATACTCAATGTAATTGGTTTCCGCGAATGGGTAGAACATAGGGCATTATTTACCGCTTCATTAATTGCCACTTCCATTAGAAAAGAATCTTTATCACCAAAAATGTGCTGCACATCTGCTTTAATTAAAGAACGAAGCTGACGAAATTCTTCATGTGTACGAAATCTAAGCTGAAGTGTATTCATTCATCCCCCTCCAACTTGTTTTACCAAGACTCCGATGGCGGATGCATCATCTTTTAAATCGGAAATGCTAATCCTTCTTAACTTGTTCATATATCCTTTTAAGTCATTTGCATATAATGGATTATTCATTTCAAAAATATCCATAAAACCATCAGTCATGAAAAACAGTAATTCTCCCATTTTAATCTCCTCTGTTATCTCATCAAAAACAGGATCACTCAATATTCCCAAATATGGGCCAGGCTGTTTGATAACCTTTAATTTACCATTTGATTGACATTTAATAAATTTATTTATTCCTGCACAGGCATATGTCAATAGACCATCTTCTAAATTAATTCTGAAACAAAGAGCCGCAGCAAAAGTATCTTCTAAAAAATAGCTCATTGACTCTTGGTTAATGGTCTTCAGTACCTCTACTAGCGTACGATTGTGATCAAAGTTTTGACGGAACAAGACTCGTAATACTGAATTTTGGAAAGAAGCAGTTACCCCATGACCCATTATATCGATGATATAACCAGATAAAATCCTTTTTTCAGGGTCCCAGTAATAATCAAAGAAATCGCCTCCAAGATAATTTAACGGCCTGAAAACAGTTTCGATTTCTAGCATTTTTATATTCATTGGTGAAGGGAGCAAGGTTCTTTGCAGCATACCGGTTCTTACGATATCCTTACGCAATTTTTCTTCCTCTGAGATGTCGGACACAACCCCCACGTATTGGTTAATAGTATCTTGCTTATCTCTAACAGCAATGATGCTTAGCTTTTGAAGAAACAAACGACCACTTTTATGCCGATTCCATATCTCTCCTTCCCATCTCCCTTCCGAAGTAATCCTCTTCCATAATTCACGGTAAAAGGCTTGATCATGAAGGTTAGATTTAATAATATTAAGATTTTTCCCTATTAATTCTTGTACAGAATAGCCTGTAATCGTGCAATATGCTTGATTGACATTTAGGATATTTGCATTTATATCTGTAATAACTAGGCCTTCTTTCATTCCTTGGAATACTGAATAAACGACATTTGAGGAAGTAAGCAGTTTATGTAAATCATCATTATTCCCTCTATGATCCATGTTTTTTTCTATTGCTATTTCCTACACCTTCTTTGTCGATTTTTCCCATTAAATTATTTTATTACTTTTTACCTATTTTTCATATCTTTACAAACAGAGTTCACAATCATTTCAATAAATTATGTATAACAAGTGAAAAAAAGACACTAACGACTGTTAGTGCCTTAAACAAAATAATTATTAAAGTTTTCCAATTATTTTTCTTGGACTACTTCTCCTCTTGCTTTTTCACGTTCTTCATACCATAGCTTTAAGTGAGTGAAGATCGAAAATAGAAGAAAAAAGTTCATCGCCCATACAGATACAAACGGTCCAATGCCACCAAAATCGATTGTTTGGTAGCTTTTTAATAACAAGACTATATAGGCTTCAATGAAAACGAGGATAAATCCCCCAATCCCAGCAGCTGTTATCCGTATCAAACTTTTCCCTCCCTTCATCTAATTATAATTATTATAATCTATTTCCAGCATATACTAAATGATTTAGCTCACTAAATTGTCATTTTTTTTTAATTTTCTCTATTGATTTTTATTTCTCATCATTAAATTAAAATGTTCATAATATGTTCATAACAATTTTACGTATGTGTGAATTTTATCACAAAGATTAATTCGAGATTCATATTTATGGTATTTTTTAGATGTAATCTTTAAATATGTTTTGGAAGGAGCAATCTTTATGTTTATCAAATGGATTAGAGAAAGTCAAATTGCTGCAGGGATATTAACGATTATTCGTTTATATGTTGGCTATTCATGGATAACTGCTGGTTACGGTAAATTGACAGGGGGGTTTGATGCTTCAGGTTTCTTACAAGGGGCAGTTGCTAACGCCACTGGAGATCATCCTGCGGTGCAAGCATGGTGGGCGAGCTTCTTAGAAGGGATTGCAATACCAAATGCTGGTTTATTCAGTTTCCTTGTTTCGTGGGGTGAGCTATTAGTTGGACTTGGACTTATTCTAGGATGTTTAACTACTGCTGCCGCATTCTTTGGAATATTTATGAACTTCTCATTCCTTTTCTCAGGAACTGTCAGCACAAATGCCCAAATGGTTTTGTTAACATTTTTCATCTTAATTGCTGGGTTCAACGCTGGAAAAATCGGTCTCGATCGTTACGTTATCCCATTTATTCGTAAACAATCGAAAGGAAGATTCTCTTCCGGTGAATCTATCGCTTCTTAATAAGAAAAAGGCTGTCGAGACATCTCGACAGCCTTTTTACTTTTATTACATTTGTGCTTATTCGAAATAAGCCCATTTATACTGAACATCACCAAGACCAGAAACAGCCACATCTTTCAAATTGTCAGCTTGTACCCAGTTATTTGTGTAGAAATAGATAGGTGCAACTGGCATATCTTCCATAAATATTTTTTCAGCATCTTTTAATAACTGCTGACGTGCATCATGGTCGCCTTCAGTTGCAGATTTAGCTAATAAATCTTGGAACTCTTTGCTTTCCCACCCTGTATCATTGTTACCACCTGCAGCATCACGATACATTTCGAGGAAGTTGATAGCATCGTTAAAGTCACCTAACCAGCCCATACGAGCAACTTGGTAATCTAACGCATGTACTTTATCTAAATATACAGCCCATTCTTGGTTATCAAGAGTTACTTCAATACCAAGGTTTTTCTTCCACATATCTTGAATTGCTTGAGCAATCTTTTGGTGTGCCTCAGATGTGTTGTATGAAAGCACAATAGCCGGAAGCTCAGAAGGATCTTTGAAGCCAAGCTCTTCTAAACCTTTTTGTAAAAATTCTTTTGCAGCATCAACATCATTATCAGGGAAATGTCCTTTTTCATTTTCAGGGAACATAGATGGCGGTACAATCCCCATTGCCGGCAATTGTGCACCTTGAGTAATATTATCAATTAATTCCTGACGGTTAATTGCATGTGCAAGAGCTTTACGAATATTTACGTTAGCAGTTGGTCCTTCAGTTGTATTGAACTTATAGTTATAAACACCCGCAATTGGTTGAGTAATTAAACGTCCATCATCTTTAAGTGCCTGCATTGCATCAGTTGGAAGGGCACCTGTTGGAGCACCTGCCCAATCAAGCTCACCGTTATCGAACATGGATAATTCCGTGTTTGGATCATTAATCATAATCATTTCAATTGTTTCTAATTTTACTGTGTCTGCATCCCAATATGTGTCATTCTTTTCAAGAAGGATTTTATCACTATGAGACCATTCAGTCATAACGAAAGGTCCGTTAGACGTATAGTTTTCACCTGCATCATTTGCCCACTCAGGGTTAGCTTCAGCAATTTTGCTGTTAACTGGCAGATAAGTATAGAATGCTGTTAACTCTAAAAAGTAAGGAGTTGGATTTGCTAGAGTAACTTCAAGTGTTTTGTCATCCTTTGCAACAACACCTACATCATCAAGTGATCCGCCATTTAAGTTTGCATCTTCCCCACCTTTAAGATAATAAAGCTGGTATGCATACTCGGATTGGTTTTTCGGATCTAATGCCCATTTCCAAGCATATTCAAAGTCTTTTGCAATAACAGGATCGCCATTTGACCATGTAGCATCACGTAAAGTGAAAGTATAAACCGTTTGATCTTCAGAAACATCAATTTTTTCTGCAGCAGCCTCTTCAGGCGCACCATCTTTATTAATTCTAGTCAAACCTTCGAATGTTTGACGAAGTACTGTTCCAGAAGTAGCATCTTTTGCTAATCCAGGATGCAGTGAAGGTGGTTCAGTATTAATGTTTACACGTAAATTTTGTGGTACATCAGGTTTTGCCTCAGCATTTTCATTGCCTTCAGCCTTTTCGCCCCCCGAAGCTGGTTCATTGCTTTTGCCGCCGCTACATGCAGCGAGAAACATACTAAGAATAAGAAGCATACTAAAAAAGAACGATAATCTCTTATTCACAATTTTCCCCCCTATAATTTATCTCAAACGGATGTTACACTTTGCTATCACTTAATACGCGACCATATGCCTTATGTATTTTAATTATTCACTAGTAGTTTAGTCCCGAAGATTACTAGCTTTAAGCACGAATGTAAATAAATAGTCGCAAAGGATTAAGTTTTGTAACAATTTTGTAAAACTCCGTCTGTTAAGATTATTATAAATAGTCGGAAAACTTTATGCAAGTAGTTTTCAATTTTTTGAAACATCTGTCAGTCTCATCTTCTGTTTTTCTGAATAAAAACTGACAGAAATATTATTCATGACCTTTGGATTATATGCACTTGTGAAGCTTATTCTTGCTTTTCTCCTGCTGTATTCCTATTATTTTTGTGATAGAATTTCTTAATTAAATAAAAAAGTAATATGAAGAAGAATGCTAGAATTCCTAATACATATTCGTTTATTTTCCCTGAAAATAATCCCGCTGGAATAAGGGATAAAATGATAAAATAGATAAAATTACCGATAGAAGTAGCTGTAATGAATTCCTTCAATCGAATGGGGCTTAATCCTGCAGTAATATTAATAATGCTCGTCGGAATAAAGGGAATGACTCTTGCTTGAAGAACATATAAAAACCCATGCTTTTCTCCTAAATTTACTAGTTCTGGTTTTAATTTTTTCAATATCCAATCCTGAAAACCGAACCGAATGCCAAGAAAAACGAAAATGCTTGAAATTATGCTCGTTATCCAGCTCCATAAAAAGCCATAATACAAACCATACAAAGCAATATTTAAAGAAATAACTAGGATAAGCGGAATAATGGTAAATGAATTTTGAATGATCATGATAATAAAGGTGATGCCCAGTGTATAATATAAATTTTCACCGAGAAAGGTTGTTATTGTTTCAATTTCGCCAGATTTTAACACGTGGTATAAGTTTGAATGAAACAAGAAATAAATGGCGACGATAAGCACTGTCAATAGAATGATTATTTTATACAAAGATTTTATAACGCCACCCCCAAATAATTCTAAAATGTCTTACTATCATCATATCAAATTTGGATGAAACCGATGTGAAAAAAAGATAAAAAAGCACTTGGTCATCCAAGTACTTTTCTACCTTATTTTTCTTTAGTAAAGGTTAATAAAAAAAAGAATAAAAAGCTTAGTAATAATACAGAGCCGCCAGTGATATTTAGGATTGTATTCATCATAGGAGGGAGGAACGCAGGTTTAAATATAAATATAGTCATTCCCCCAGTTAACCCTATTGAACCTACAATAGCTGAGTATACATGAAGCTTTGCTAGCAGTCCTATTTTGGGTGTAAATATTTTATAATAAACGGCCCACGCAAATATTGTTAACCAGCCAACAACTAAAATATGCGCATGAATTGGTCTAAAGGCATAACTGCCTGAGCCTGCCATATGTGAACCTAAGAATGCACCAATTAATGCAAACAAAGCTGATAATCTTAGCAATAACAAACTGTAATTATTGTTCATCAAACGATTCTCCCTTAATATAAATTATCACTATCTCCATAATGTTAATTTATATAATGAATATGAACAGATGATGAATGTAACATTACAATTCTTTTTGTTTTCCCTTAACTTTTTGGTAAATAAATAGTAAACGCAGTCCCTCTTTCTTTTTTACTCTCTACTTTTATTTCACCGTGGTGCATCTCAATGATTGAATAAACAATGGCTAAGCCCAGTCCAGTTCCTTCAACAGCACGCGTTCTAGAAGAATCAACCCTATAAAACCGATCATAAATGCGCTTTACCTCTCCTTCATCCATTCCAATACCAGTATCCCTAAATGTAATCACAAAGCACGAATCGCTTTCCGTGAGAGAAATGTCAATCTCTCCATTGTCGACATTATATTTTATTGCATTCGTTAATAAATTTTCCCAGACTGAGTAAAGCAAAGATGGGTCGCCAGAGACATAGGTTTCCGGCAAAGTATAACTCATCATTACTTCTTTCTCACTTAAATTCCATTGGAACTGCCTAATGACGGTTTTGATTTGCTCACTTACATCAAAACGCTTTACATCCATTAAATCCTTTTTACTATCGATGGAGGATAATAATAAAAGCTGCTTTGTCAAATTGGATAAACGAGTTACTTCAGATTCGACTACTTCGAGATAATGCTTCTCCTCATTATCTAATTTCCTTGATTTCAATAGCTTTATATATCCCTTTATATTTGATAAAGGAGATTGAATATCATGTGAAATATTTGAAATAAATTCTTTACGCATTTCATTTACATTTTCAAGCTTGCTTGCCATCTTTTTAAAGCTTGCTGCAAGGGCACCAATTTCATCTTTCTGATGAATAGAAAGCTGAATCCCAAAATCCCCTTCTGCTATTAATTTTGTAGCTTTGTTCAGTTTACTGATTGGATTCACTAGAAATTTTGTACTAATTAATACGAAAATCATGCTAATTAGTATCATACCAGCTACAAGCCAGCCAAACATAAAATGCATTTCGTTAAATAATAGTTTAATATCAGGACGGAGAAAGAGCCCATAGGTTTTATTTTCATATTCTATCGGGACTCCTACTGTATTTTTTAATTCATTTGCAAAAAAACCAGTCACAAAAGTTTTATGTGGGAAATGAATGATCCCATGATAGGTTTTGCCATTTAACACTTTGTTTACAGCATTTTTCGATAGTTCACGTTCTCTGAATTCTGCACCATAAAACTCGTTCATTCCTTGACCATCGGTTAGGTACAACTGATAGCCAATTGATCCAAGATGTTCTAGGTATTCATTCAAATTTATCTGTTCATGTGAATGAAGAAAGCCTGAAATTTCAGCTGCTATTTTTACCATTTTGAGGTCATTTTGCTTTTTTAAATGGTTTTGATAATACATATTAGTAAACAAAAATGAAAGAATTCCACTAAAAAACATAATTAAAATCGTTGTGACAGCAAATTTTGAGTAAAGTGACTTCATTTATGAACCTCAAGAGAATAGCCAATGCCTCTTATCGTTTTTATTGAAAAATCATCGAATGCTTTCGAAAAACGCTCTCTTAAACGTTTAATATGTACATCGACTGTCCTTTCGTCCCCCACATAATCCATTCCCCACACTTGTTCAATCAATTGGCCCCTGCTAAACACTTGATTTGGACGTGATGCTAAATAATACAAAAGTTCAAACTCCTTTAATGGCAGAATGAATGTTTTGCCGTTCCAATCAATCTCATAGCTTTTTTTATTAATAAGGATGGAACCGATTTTTATATTTGATTCACCTGCTTTTCCGTATCTTCTTAGTAAAGCATTCACTCTAAATAAGAGTTCTTTTGGTTCAAACGGTTTAACTAAATAATCGTCTGTACCAGATGAATATCCTTTTTCCTTATCTTCAATTTGACTTTTTGCAGTCAGTAAAACAATAGGAATATCATAAATTCTTCTTATTTCTTCTGTTAAAGTGTAACCATCCATATAAGGCATCATAATATCGACAACGGCTATAACACATGCATGCTGCTGGAGTAATTCTAAAGCCTCTTCCCCATTGCTAGCCTCAATAACCTTAAATCCTTCTCTCATTAAAAGCTCCTTCACTAAATAACGCACATGCTGATCATCATCAGTTACTAGCACCGATTGCATTTTCTCACCCTCTTCTAATCATCTCTTCTATTTTAAAGAAAATATTCACTTTACTCCATTAGGAATTCACTCTTCAATGCAACTACGCTTCATTATTAGCTGCTATGGTAGAAATTATTGTCGTACAAGCCTTCCACTATGAATAAAATAGGTAAGAACGAAACAGCAATATAAGGAGAGGTACTTATGAGTATTTTTATTGGCTATATCTTTCTTGGACTATCCCTCGCCGCACCTATCGGACCAGTGAATGCAGCACAATTGGATAAGGGGATTAAAAGCGGATTTTTCCACGCTTGGCTAGTTGGCCTAGGCGCTATGATTGCAGACATTATTTATATGTTGGCCGTTTTTCTTGGTATCGTTCACTTTCTAGAAATCCCATTTATGAAGGCATTCCTGTGGTCATTTGGCTTTTTTGTTCTCGTTTACACAGGGATAGAAAGTTTAATCAGTGCAGGCAAAATCGTTTCTAGTACTAGGAATAACGAGGAATCAGCCATAAAGTCTTTTTTCTCAGGATTTTTCATGTCGATATCAAACCCGCTAACTATCCTTTTCTGGCTCGGCATCTATGGTTCAGTTCTGGCAGAAACAGCTACTAAGTATAACCAAACACAAGTAGCCATCTACAGTCTCGCTATCATTATCGGATTATTGCTGTGGGATATCACGATGGCAGGTGTTTCCAGCAGTTTCAGGAGATTTTTATCCATGAAGGTTCTTACAGCGATTTCCATGTTATCTGGACTGTCTTTGATTGGATTTGGCTTTTACTTTGGATATCAAGCTCTAATTCTAATATTTCCTATCTAGATAAAGAACTCCATTTTCGAAAAAGTGGAGTTCTTCACTTTTTAGCTTGCTTTCTTTTTTTTTATAAAATGCATAATAGTAAGGACAATTAGAACGAGACCGACAATTAATATACTGACGAAAAAACCTGGTCTGCTTGACTTGTGTAATAATGTCCCACTAACCGCTGTTAAAATAAGGGCCATCCCGGCAAACCTTTTAAAGTGATCGAACCCGGTTGCCTTAATTAGTCTTGGAAATGAAACAAGAATAAAGAACCAATTATATAGAAGCATTAATCCTGCGGCAGTCGTAATATATTCATAAATACTATCTGGCATAACGAGCGAAAGAACAATCGATGTAATAAGCCCGCAGATTGTTAAACTTAATGCAAGAGGCGGTACCTTCAACTTTCCTTTTTTCGAAAAGATTTTCGGTGCATCCCCGTCCTCTGATAATGTGACAAGCATGCTTGTCACAGCAAATAAAGATGCTGCCATCGTTGAAAATCCAGCAATAATTATCCCGCCATTAAAGACATGAGGAAAAAAGTCTAAATTATATTTATCTAGAGCAATGACAAATGGACTTTCTTTCGTATTAAATTTATTCACTGCTACTAGCCCAGTTGCCAACGCAAGGGAGATTAAATAGATAGTCATTAAGATCATTAACATAATCGTTCCAGATTTTCGTGCATCTTCTTTATTTTTTAATCTCGGTGCCATTATGCCCATAATTTCTATTCCGCCAAATGCGTAAAACCCATAGATGAGTGAAGACCATAAACCTTTTACACCTTTTGGCATAAATTCATTCATTTCATTTGGAATCGTAAAATCCCTACTGCTTCCACCGAACAAACCAAATAAAACAGAAATTGCTAAAATAATAAACATCAAAATGGCAGCAATCTTGATAACTGCAAACACATTTTGTGCACGTTCAAATCCCTTTGTTCCAATAATGACTACGATTATACCTAGAACGGCATACCCTGAAGCAAAAATCCACAGAGGAACATTTGAAAACCAGAACCGCGAAAGAATTGAAAGAGCTGTTAACTGGCTTCCAGTAATAAGCATTTCTGAAAACCAATATACCCACCCGCTGCTAAAACCCGCCCAAGGACCATAAGCCTTTTTTGCATAAGAGCGAAATGATCCCTCTTGTGGATCCTGTGCAGACATCTTCCCAAGGGCATCAGCGACAATATAAGTACCTAAACCAGCGAGAATAAAGGAGATCAAAATCGAAGGACCTGTCATTTTAATTCCAATACCTGATCCGAGAAAATAACCTGTCCCGATAATGCAGCCAACCCCTATTAATGAAAGCTGCCACCATGATAATTTTTTGTCGTTTTTCTTATCTCCTTGTCCGCCAGAACGCACTGGTATCTCCATCATTTTCCCTCCATTCAATCCAAATTATTATTGAACGAAGGACATAAGTTTATGTGCCATATTTGCTAAATGGCGAAGAAATGTTTTTTACGTATAAAACGTGGGATCTAACAAAAAATATAATGATAATTGATGAGGAGTGATATCAGTGGATATAAGACGAGTCAAACAAATCCTATCTTCGTCTGCAGAAATAGAAGTAACATATAATGGTGCTTCCGTCTGGATTGACCAGTTAAATGAAGATGGAAAAACAGCTACCGTACATTTACGGGGACCACTTGAGGAACGATCTGAAGTTGATATTACAGAATTAAAAGAAGGATAAAAAGTAAATGCCACCCCTTTTATTAAATGTGGGTGGCATTGTAATTTCTATTTCTTAACTTTTTGTATATCAGCTATTCGCATAAATGCTATTATTATTGACAACCTGCAATTCTTTCGTTGTTTCTCTCATCTCACTCTTGCAGATTGGACATGCTGGTGTCTGGCTGCTTTTAAAATTGTCTCTTATCCAGCAATTGCACTTCTCTGAAGTACATTCCCACACCTTTACTTCTTCCAATTTTACTTCTTCAGTGTTTTTTCTCCCAAAACCCATTGCCATATTAGGCACCTCCTATTAGAAATGCGCAAGCGCCTTTTCACCCGCGACAAGCAGGAGACAAGCCTCCCGGAATGGTGTTCTTTACCATTTTGGGTTGATTAGCTTTTGATCTCAAGGCCGACAATGCCGCGACGTCCATCTATAAGCTTCACATTTAGTCGTGCGATGTATCGCTGACAATGCTTTCCTTGTCTTGCCGCTTTATCGACACTAGTACGTCCTGTACGTCAGGGTAGGCGCTGTAGCTGGACAAAACCTTGACTTTTATTCGCAAAAAAAATAAAAACACTTGTTAAATAAAGGGACATAAAAATATCAACTCTAAATAACAAGTGAATTATGGGCAACTTATTTTCAATGTTCAGTTCATTTATTAGTATAACATAAATTCCCTACATCGTCAAAATCTTATTTCAGATACTTTATTATATTGTGCAAATAGGACAAATATTCCTCCATGCCACAATAATATATCAAAAAGTGAAAACCTTTTTCAAATTATATGTAATACTATCCTATCCTTATGGGAAAGGTGTATAATGTTTTAGTTAAGTTCTGTTTACGCTTTAAAAGGAAGGGTGAAACCTATGAAGATCACAGGCTACTCCGTTGAACAATTAAATGATCCAACTGGCATTTTGATAGGAGAGCGTTTTGAATTCTTTTTAGATATCGAAGTAGATGAAGAAGATGAATTGTTTTCAGAAAATGGTATACAGCTTCGAGTGCTTTTTTATAAGAATGACGAAGATTGTCGAATATTGAACTATCATTTTCTTGCTTCCGAAAAAATATTAGAATTTGCACTTGATGAGGAAGAAGAACAAATCGTTACAAAATTTTGCTATGAACATCTGTCAGATGCAGAAGAATAAAAAGAGCAGGATTTCCTGCTCTTTTTTCATCTTGAAAATTCCTCATTTAAACTTCGATATTCTTTCCATCTTCTGCAATGTGGTACATAAGGTGTGCTAGATGATGAATCGGACTATACGCTTCCTCAGCATCTTCCTCTTCATCCTCATACTCCTCATTAAACTCAAGATCATTTAAATGCAAAGCCGCAAATTGGTAGAAATCTTTCAGTTCAAATGCATAGCAAGCACTTGGGTCTTCATTTTCTTCTTCATATTGAAGAACCATATAAGATTCGTTCCCATTCGCATCAACTGCATCAAAGTAAATAAAAAATCCGATATTCGTATCTAACTCAAATAAATGTCTTGTCCCGCCTTCGGTTAGCCTTTCAAAATCCTCTTCACTTAACTTTTGCACCTTCATTGCATCCACTTGATCTTCTTTATGAAATTGAACTGTAAATTCTTTCATGGTCTTTCCCCCTTTTCTTTACTAATCTAACACAAATATTGAAGCATTCATATTATTACCTACATCTCATAGATGAATCCAAATAAAAAAGAACCCTAAGCGGGCTCTTTTTTGTTTATGGTTTAAGGTTTATGCTTTCGTTACATTAACAGCTTGAGGGCCACGTTGGCCTTCTTCTATGTCAAAATGAACCTCTTGGCCTTCATCAAGTGTTTTAAAGCCTTCACTTTGTATCGCGGAAAAGTGTACAAATACATCTTCTCCACCTTCAACTTCAATGAATCCAAAGCCTTTTTCCGAATTAAACCATTTTACTTTACCTGTTGCCATTTTCAAATCCTCCTAAATATTAACGCTAACAGAACACGATAGTTATCCTGCATCAATTAGTATAGCTATTTATTTCGGATCTTATCCATTTAAATAGATGAAAATGAATAGAAAACAGAAGTTTTATTTGCTTCTTGTTCTATTTCTGCTTCTATCTCTTCTGTCTCTGCCGCCGCCACCGCCAGCAGTTCTTCCACGATCTCTGCCACGGTCATTATAACGTTTTCTATCTCCGCCACGATCGCCTCTAGGCTTTCTTACGCGAATTGGTTCAACAGCCGTTAATTTAACCGGAGTGACATCAGGATCTTTCGTTAACAATTTTAACGCAGCTGCTAGTAATGAAACAGAATCTGTATCATCAAGCAATGACTCAGCAATCCTCTTATAATCCGCATGATCATTATTTTCAATTACTGTCATTAAGCGATTAATCGTTGCCTGCTGATTTCCAATTAGCACATCCTTAATAGATGGAACTGGCATTTTCGCCATCTTGCTTTTTGTTACATTTTCGATAATTTTCAAATGATCAATTTCTCTTGGTGATACAAATGTAACTGCAAGCCCTTTCTTTCCAGCACGTCCAGTTCTTCCAATCCGGTGGACATAACTTTCAGGATCCTGAGGAATATCAAAATTGTATACATGAGAAACCCCGCTAATGTCTAGACCCCTTGCTGCTACATCCGTTGCGACCATAATATCAATTGTTTGCTCTTTAAAACGGCGGATCACTTGATCACGCTTTGATTGCGGAATATCACCATGAATTCCTTCTGCCGAGTATCCGCGCTTGATTAAGCCTTCAACCACTTCATCTACACGTCTTTTTGTCCGGCCAAATACAATCGCAAGCTCAGGTGATTGAATATCTAAGAGGCTGCAAAGCACATCAAATTTTTGTTTTTCATGTACTTCCATATAATGCTGTTCAATATTTGTTACAGTCATTTCTTTTGCTTTGATTTTTACTAATTCAGGTTCTTGCATGAATTTTTCTGCAAGTGATTGAATTCTTTTTGGCATGGTTGCAGAGAAAAGCATTGTTTGGCGTTCCCCTTTAATCTCACCAAGAATTCTTTCAATATCCTCAATAAAGCCCATATTGAGCATTTCATCCGCTTCATCTAAAACAACCATTTTTAAGTCGGCAAGACGAATTGTTTTTCTTTCAATATGGTCAATTAATCTTCCAGGTGTTGCAGCAATAATTTGCGGTCTATTTTTCAATCCGCGAATTTGACGGTTAATATCCTGCCCACCATAAATTGGCAAGGTTTTAATTCCCTTTACTTGGCCAATACGATTTAATTCTTCCGCAACCTGGACTGCAAGTTCACGCGTTGGCGCAAGTACCAGTCCTTGAACGCCTTCTTCTTTGCTAACTTGCTCTAACAACGGAACACCAAATGCAGTTGTTTTCCCTGTTCCTGTTTGTGCCTGTCCAATCATATCTTTCCCTTGCAGGCCAATTGGAATCGCCTGTGCCTGAATCGGAGTTGGCTCCTCAAATCCCATATTCGATAATGCTTTTTCTAATTCATTACTAAGACCAAAATCTGAAAAAGTTGTCAAAGTAGTTGTTCCTCCTTATTTCTTATCTATTTCAAGGTTTTTTCTAAAATCAATAGTTACGTTAATAGGTTTTCCAGTTTGCATCTTTTTTACATGTGCTTTATTTATTTTTCCATTTAAACAACATTCATTAGAGCCTTTTTTCCAAATCGCTCCCGAGGAAAAAGTGAAATTACAATTCCGAAAAAGCAAACAGTGATTGGATTCTCTTTTGAGGAATAAATGAAGAATACAAAGTGGAGAACTCGAACAAATGTGTAAGCATCATATTTTTTAAACGTAAAAAAGTGATGCATGACTGACATGCATCACCTCATTTTTCAATGATTATGCTTTTTCTACGTTAGCAGCTTGTGGTCCACGGTTACCTTCAACGATTTCGAAAGTTACAGCTTGACCTTCTTCTAAAGTTTTGAAGCCTTCAGATTGGATAGCTGAGAAATGTACGAATACATCTTGACCTTCTGAAGATTCGATGAATCCGAAACCTTTTTCTGCGTTAAACCATTTTACTTTACCTGTGTTCATGAGATTACCTCCAAAAATGTGTTCACTATAAGTCTTTATTATATAAACTTAAACATAATAAAGTCGTAGTACAATGAAATGGGGGAATAAAAATCGCCTACATTTCATTGCAGCTACGACCACTTATCCATAAAATATATAACGAACTTTAGCGTTACCCTAATCATAAGGGCATACCCCTCATTTGTCAAACCTTTTTTATTTCATGACATCGAGTCATTCCATTCGATATATTCGAGATTTCATTTTCTAGTCTAGCGTAAGCGTCAAAGTAATGTTCGCAAAGACGTTTCGCAAATTCTTAAACCTAAAACAATGAAAGCCCTTCCTCTCTTCCATCCTTACGGCTCCTAGGCCGTGCCAGCGGGAATCAGGTATTACAAAAATTATAAGGGAAATGTTCACTCTCTCGTGATTTTCAAGTTATGTGTAAAAACTGAAGTGTAAAAAGCGAGGTCCTCTCTGTTTGTCAGAGGATGATTTAAGAAGAAATTCAACATAATCTGTTGTCCACAAAATTATTCTTAATTCCAAACCTATTGCGCAACTTTAATCAAAAAGAGCATAATTTAACTTATCGATAAAAAATAAAAAGTCGTATTCTCTACAAAATGAGACGTCTCCAACTGTGACATTTTGTCTGAACTCACGACTTACCTCTACATCCCAAATACATCGATAATTAATATAACAAAAATAGCAATTGATGTCAACCTTTAATAAATAAATATTACATTTTCCAATTATTTGCCTGAATTGATGCACCCTTCCCTATCTAATCCTTGTGTTAATATAAGAATGAGGGGGAAAGTTATGTTAATAAATATTCGCAAATTCCTTATTTTTTTCCTAGTATTCATTATATTAGGAGGATGTGCAACAAATCCCACATTCATTAATGACAAGGGACTAGAAGAACATTCACAAGCAACAAAAACGATTTCAGAAGAAGTTGGACAAAACAAACTGGAAAATGAATTGACCGTCCATTATATAAATGTAGGACAAGCGGATTCAACCTTCCTTCAATTTACCGATGGTGGCAAAAACCACGCCATCCTCATTGATGCTGGGGATTTTAATGCGAATGATGTCATACAATACTTACACTCGCAAAATATTACAGATATTGATATCGCGATCGGGACACACCCTGATGCCGACCATATTGGTCAATTAGATAAGGTAATTACTCAATTTACCGTTGGTGAAGTATGGCTTTCTGGTAATCCAAGTAGTTCTCAGACCTTCCAAAGGGTTTTAGAAGCAATTGATGAAACTGGAGCTGAGTATGAAGAGCCTAGAATGGGTGATCATTATGAAGTTGGGCCATTGAAAATAGATGTGCTATATCCAAAAGAGCTAACTGGAAAAACAAATGAGGAATCCATATCATTAAAACTAACCTATGGAGATGTCCGCTTTGTCTTCACAGGAGATGCTGCAGCAGAAAACGAATTAGAAATGATTGCTAGTGGAATAAATGTAGAAGCTGATATTTTACAGCTTGGGCATCATGGATCTTCTACCTCAACTAGCAAGGAATTTTTACAGGCTGTGAAACCGCAAGCAGCAATATATAGTGCAGGAGTTGATAACTCCTATGGGCATCCGCATCAAGAAGTCGTTAGCTTAATTCAGAAATCTGGCATCGATTTATACGGGACAAATGTGCATGGGACGATTATTGTTACAACTGATGGCAGTTCATATTCAATAAAAGCGGAGCATGAAGGTAAAATTATCCCATCTGCTCAAAAAAAAACAGAGACTATGAAAAGTCCTGATGAACAGCCTCCTGTAATAAAACAAAAACAACCAAATAATAGCTGTATTGATATAAACCATGCATCACAAGAACAAGTAGAAAAAATTATTCATATTGGACCTGAGCGAGCCGATGACTTAATCAAACTAAGACCTTACGAATCTGTTGAAGATTTAT
This sequence comes from Cytobacillus solani, assembly GCF_001420595.1. GTDB lineage: Bacteria > Bacillota > Bacilli > Bacillales > Cytobacillaceae > Cytobacillus > Cytobacillus solani. Next base: position 3,001,582 of record NZ_LJIX01000006.1, read on the forward strand.
CAAGAATAAAAGGAATTGGTCCTGCAAGAATAAAAGAGATTCAATCAGAGGGCATAGCCTGTGTGGGAGGATGAAGATGAAAGGTTATTTCGATCGAATAGAAGATCAACAACTTGCCGTTATTCTTGTCGAAGAAATAAACGAACAATTTGTTATTAAACAAGCGAAGTTACCATTTGGAAGCAAACCAGGTATGTGGTTTGATTTAACGATTAAAGATAGAGACCTAATTTCTATTCAGCACAGCAATCAAACCTCCTTTTCTGAAAAACAGAATACGAATGACTTAATGGAAAAGATTCGTCTAAAAAGTAAAGGGAGTAAATATAAACAATAAGTAGAGTTATAATACCTGCCTCTCCTTCATTTTGGTGCAGGTTTATAATTATTGGAGAAAATAATTAAAGAGGTCTATAAAAATGGAGGATGAATGTTGGAAAAACATATTCAGGAAGTATTAAAACAAATAGAGATTGATCACAAAATAAAAATACTCTATGCCTGTGAATCTGGCAGTCGTGCATGGGGCTTCCCTTCTAAGGACAGTGATTATGATGTTCGGTTTATTTATATTCATCAAAAAAATTGGTATCTTTCCATTGACCGTGGTCGAGATGTGATTGAAATACCCAAAAATGACCCGATTTCCATTCCAATTGATGAACTCTTAGATGTAAGTGGCTGGGAGTTAACGAAAGCCTTGAGACTGTTTAGAAAGTCAAATCCGCCACTTTTGGAATGGTTACATTCAAACATCGACTATTATGAGGCATTCTCAACAAAGGAAAAATTAAAAACCTTAGCAGAGAAGGTGTTTTCACCAGCATCCTGTACATATCATTACCTCAATATGGCAAAAGGCAATTATCGAGAGTATCTACAAGGTGAACATGTAAAAATAAAAAAATATTTTTATGTGCTTAGGCCAATCTTAGCAGCAAAATGGATCGAAAAGAAAAATACTCTTCCACCTATTGAGTTTCAGAGCTTAGTTGAGGATCTATTGCCTTCGGGCGCGCTTAGGAACGAAATCGATATTTTATTGAAAAGAAAAATGTCTGGTGATGAGTTGGATTTGGAACCGAGAATTGATCTAATTAATCTTTTTTTAGACAAAGAAATCAACCATTTAGAGGATTATGCTAGGAGTTTGAACGTACACATTACAGATCCAACTCAATATTTGAATGAGATTTTCAGAGAAACTTTAGAGGAAGTATGGGGTTAAGCAGATTTAGAAAATCTAAGATGTAGAGGGCTGTTTCTGTTCACTATATGTACCACTTGGTTACAGCCATTGCACTTTTTCAACGTTTACAGTCATTATTTCTTCAACAAAAACCAGACCTAATCGAAAACGATTGGGTCTGGTTCACTCTTCTTAAATATTCATTTCCCTCAAAAAATATTATTGCAAATCAGATGGAATTGTAGCATCTTTTAGTGCTTGGTGTAACCCCGCTTCAAATTTTGATCTTACATCCTGATTCCATTCAAAGTAGTCTGCCATATAATTAATTACTTGCTCTTGGTAGGTTTTTACCGTTTCAATATCAAACAAGATGGCACCTGTTCTGCGGTTGAAAAAGTCGATTGGTGTTGCTGCCATTTCATTTTCAAGAGCATATTTTAATTTAACCCATAATTTTACTGGCAATTGATAGTTTTCAGCCTCTTTTTTGCCTTGATCTTCTACCATTTTAAATAAAGCTGAAACGTTTGAACCATACATAGCCGCAAGATGTGCCGCATCCTCTTTCGTTAAGCCGGCAGCAACGCCTGTTTCAATTTGTCCAGCAATAAAATCCTTAAATTTACTTGAGCCGCCAACTCCCCCACCAGAGATTGGCAAATGCTTGGTTTGACAGCTTGGGAAATTTCTATTTTGTTCTTCAGTGAATTTCTTTGCAAGAACATCAACAATCGTTTCCGCCATTTTTCGATAGCCAGTTAATTTCCCTCCAGCAATAGTGATCAGGCCCGTTTCAGACTCCCATATTTCATCCTTACGAGATATTTCAGAAGGATCTTTTCCTTCTTCCCATATAAGCGGACGAACACCTGCCCAGCTTGATTCAACATCTGCCTCCGTCATTTTCACCTCTGGGAACATATAATTAATTGCTTGAATAATATACGTACGGTCCTCAGAAGTCATGTGCGGGCTTACTGGATCGTCCCCATAAAAGGTATCCGTAGTCCCTACATATGCTTTACCTTCTCTCGGAATGGCAAAGACCATTCTTTTATCTGGTGTATCAAAATATACAGCTTGTTTTAAAGGGAAACGAGATTGATCTATCACTAAGTGAACCCCTTTTGTCAGCTTTAATGTCTTCCCTTTTTTCGAGCCATCCTTTTCACGAATCGTGTCAACCCATGGACCAGCTGCATTGACAATCTTCGCTGCTTTAATTTCATATTTTTCTCCAGTAAGCTGATCAACTACAAGGACACCAACTACTTTTCCATTTTCATATAGCAACTGGTCAACCTTCGTATAATTTAACGGTATCGCACCTTTATCCGCTGCAGCCTTCATCACTTCGATTGTTAAACGGGCATCATCTGTACGGTATTCCACATAATAGCCACCGCCCTTTAGTCCATTTCTCTTAACTAAAGGCTCTTTATTGATTGTTCCCTGCACATTAAGCATCGTTCTGCGTTCTGCCTTTTTAACCCCTGCAAGAAAGTCGTATACTCTTAAGCCAATAGAAGTACTAAACTTACCAAATGTGCCCCCTTTATGCATTGGCAGCAGCATCCACTCAGGAGTTGTTACATGAGGACCATTTTCATAAACAATCGCACGTTCTTTTCCCACCTCTGCAACCATCTGCACTTCAAATTGCTTTAAATAACGAAGTCCACCATGAACTAACTTTGTTGATCGGCTAGACGTTCCCGCTGCAAAATCCTGCATCTCTACAAGCGCAACATTCATCCCTCTAGTTGATGCATCTAATGCGATCCCAGCACCTGTAATCCCCCCGCCAATCACTAACACATCAAACGTTTCATTTTTAAGTTTATTTATAATATCACTTCGATTATGATTTGAGAAATTCATTTCTTTGTCCTCCCTTTATTAAAAGGTAATTAGTATAAGTTATTCCCTTTAATGACAGCCCGCAACAATAAATGCACATGCGGTCATGGTTTGGCACTGGAGAAGAACACAAAAAAGAGACCACAAAATACATTATCGACTAGCGATAATGACTTTGTGGTCTCTCCGGTTCTCCTGCCGAGCTATTAACTTATCTTCATTATATCATACTTTATAATCATTGAAAACATTTATTTAAATGCCATCGCTGCCTTCACAGCTTTCTTCCAGCCGTTATATAAGTTTTTGCGGCTTTCCTCTTCCATGCTTGGTTCAAAGGATTTGTCAATTGCCCATTGATTCGAAATCTCATCTTCATTTTTCCAATAGCCTACTGCAAGTCCTGCTAAATAGGCAGCGCCTAGAGCCGTCGTTTCGTTAATTGTCGGTCTTTCAACTGGCACATTCAAGATATCACTTTGAAACTCCATGAGAAAGTCATTTTTTACTGCCCCGCCATCGACACGCAAAGTCTTTAATTCAATTCCTGAATCTGCTTCCATAGCGGACAGTACATCTTTCGTTTGGTAGGCAAGCGATTCTAACGTAGCACGGATAAAATGCTCCTTAGATGTACCTCTTGTTAAACCAAATACTGCCCCTCTTACTTCACTATCCCAGTAAGGAGTTCCGAGCCCAACAAAAGCAGGAACAACATAAACACCATCCGTTGAATCTACCTTTTTCGCATAGCCCTCACTGTCTTTGGCATTATGAAGCATTCTCATTCCATCTCGCAGCCATTGAATGGCAGATCCAGCGACAAAAATACTACCTTCTAAGGCATATTCCACTTTCCCATTTAATCCCCAAGCAATCGTAGTTAGTAAGCCATTTTCAGATCGCACTGCCTTTTCACCTGTATTCATCAGCATGAAGCAGCCTGTACCATAAGTATTTTTTGCCATTCCTTCTTCAAAGCATGCTTGTCCGAAAAGGGCTGCCTGCTGATCTCCTGCCGCACCTGCAATTGGAATTTCTTTGCCGAAGAAATGATAATCAACTGTATGCCCATAGATTTCTGAAGATGGCCGTACTTCAGGAAGCATGGAAGCTGGAACACCTAGAATTTTCAACAACTCTTCATCCCATTTTAACTCATATATGTTAAACATTAATGTTCGTGAAGCATTTGAATAATCAGTCACATGGGCTTTACCACCGGAAAGCTTCCAAATGAGCCAAGTATCGATTGTACCAAACAATAACTTCCCTTGCTCTGCTTTTTCTCTTGCCCCATCCACATGATCTAAGATCCACTTCACCTTTGTCCCAGAAAAATAAGCGTCAATCAATAAGCCTGTTTTTTCTCTGAAAGTATCATTATATCCTGCCGCTTTCAATTCTTCACATATATCACTTGTTTGTCTTGATTGCCAAACAATCGCGTTGTAGATTGGCTTCCCTGTTTCTTTATCCCATACAACCGTTGTTTCGCGCTGGTTTGTAATCCCGATCCCCGCAATTTGCTCTGGTTTGACCCCTGATTCTGAAAGCACTTCAGCAATAACAGAAAGAATAGAACCCCAGATCTCATTAGCATTATGCTCTACCCAGCCGGGCTTTGGAAAATATTGCGTGAACTCCCTCTGAGCTGAATGCGTAATCTCCCCATCATTATTAAAAAGAATCGCTCTTGAACTCGTTGTCCCTTGATCCAGTGATAATATAAATTTTTCCATTTTCCCTTCCCCCGTTCAATCTTAAAATCTTTCGATCATGCCGCAGCTTTAGAAGATTCTGTATTCATTTTTTCTTTTTTACCCATAAGATAAACAATGATTAATATTATTATATTAACAGCTAGAACTGTCCATAACATGTTTGAAAGTTTTTCCGTAAAGAAAATCTGATAGAAAATAGATCCAAGTGATCCTCCCATAATCGGTCCTAGAACAGGGATCCACGCATAGCCCCAGCCTGATTTCCCTTTTCCGTGAATTGGAAGCACAAAATGCGCAATACGAGGACCAAGATCACGTGCAGGATTAATTGCATAGCCTGTAGTACCCCCAAGTGACATTCCGATTACTACAATCAATAGTCCCACTGCAATCGGATTCAAACCTTCTGAAAACTTATTTGCACCTATAAATAATAGACCTAGGACAAGAATAAATGTACCTATCACTTCACTTAATAGATTCGAAAAAGTATGAGGAATGGCAGGGCTGGTTGAAAATACAGCTAATTTCGCTCCCTGATCCTCCGTTGCCTTCCAATGCGGCAAGTAATGAAGGAAAACAAGTACACCGCCTAAAAATCCACCAATAAGTTGAGCGATAATATATTCAGGCACTTCCGCCCAAGGAAAATCCCCATTTAAAGCTAAACCAATGGTTACAGCAGGATTCAAATGGGCACCACTAATCGATCCAACTGCAAATACCCCCATTGTTACCGCTAAACCCCAAGCAATTGTAACGACAATCCATCCTCCATTAAAAGAGAATGTTTTCTTTAAATTCGCTCCGGCAACGACGCCTCCCCCAAATAAAATCAAAATCATCGTTCCGACAACTTCTCCCATAAAAGCTGACATCTCATATCCCCTCTCTCATCTTAAAGACAAAATAGACGAAAAAAAGAGATCCACAACAGAATACACCTTAAAAAGGCAAAACTGTGTGAATCTCCTAATCTCCGACACATAGAATTAACTTGTAAATTGAGTATACAACTCTATGAAAACGTTGTCAATTAGATTTAGTCATTAAATATTTCCCATAAATCTATCTTGGAAGTGGTGATTGCTGAGGCTCCAGCTTGCAATGCATTTACTACTTCTTCCTTCGTCCTTATAAGACCTCCAGCCAAAATGGGTGTATTTAACCGCTGATTGACCTCTTCTATCATCCATGGCATCGCTCCTGGCATGACTTCAATATAATCAGGCCTCGTTTTCTCTATTAGCTTATAGCTTTTTTCAAGCGCATGAGAATCAATGAGAAATATCCTTTGAATCGCTACAACTCCCTTTTGCTTTGCTTTTAAAATTACACTCGATTTCGTAGAAATTATTCCAAACGGTTTATACTCTTGACAAATATATTCTGTTGCATAATCATCACTTTTTATTCCATGAATCATATCAACGTGGTAAATCATTTTTTTATTACATGCTTTAGCCATTTGATTTACATTTTTCAATTGGGCAATATGCATGTCCAAAAAGACACCAATTTTATAGGGGCTTTTCAAAAAGTGCTCAAACTCCTTCATCGTTGTCGATGCAGGCAATATTTTTTGTTCCATTTTTTTCAGCTCCAGTTTATGACTATATCCCATATACTAGAAGGAAATAGAAAATAACTCAATAATAAATTGAAAGAAAGCCGATTTTCTAATTCAAAATCGGCTTTTACATGATCCATTCAATTTTATGCTTCTTTTTTGGCTTTTGAAGACACACGTTTCTTTTTTGCCGCAGGTTTTTTCGGTTTCGTCTTGTCAATCGACGCTTGTAGTGCTGCCATTAGATCAGTCACATTTGTAGCAGGTGCTTTTTCAACCGGTGTAACAATTTCTTTTCCAGTCCGTTTCGATTCAATCAGCTCAAGAAGCGCTGTTCGGTATTCATCCGTATATTTATCGGGCTCGAAATCTGTTGTTAGTTGATCAATTAGCAGAATTGCCGTATCAATTTCCTTCTTCGTTACTTTATCTTCAGCAGGAACATTAGGAACATCACCCGCTTTTCGAACCTCATCAGGGTAATGAATGGTTTCCATAACAAGTGTGTTTTCATACACACGGAGCACAGCTAACTGCTCTTTAGAGCGGATAATAATTTTTGCCAACCCTACTTTTTCAGATTCTTCCAGCGCTTTCCGCAATAAAGAGTATGCCTTTCCCCCTCCATCACCAGGTGACATATAGTACGTACGGTCATAATAAATCGGATCAATTTGTTCCATCATTACAAAATCAATAATTTCGACTGCTTTATCTTCATTCTCTTTCTTTAACTTTTCCAAATCCTCCTCGTCAAGAACGACAAACTTCCCCTTCGTATATTCATATGCCTTAACAATTTCCTCCGTCTTAACCTCTACATCACAAACAGGACAAACTTTTTCATATTTAATCGGCGAATGACACTCTTTATGCAGATTTCTCAGTTTGATATCCTTATCTTCGGTGGCTGCATGCAGCTTGATTGGTATGTTGACAAGTCCAAAGCTAATGCTGCCTTTCCAGATTGTATGCATAATGCATGCTCCTATCTTTTTGTTCTTAATTTGCGTTACTGTACCTAATGCATACATTTTAAATGTTGGAAAGATTTCTTTTAGAAAGAGTAGTTTTTATACAACTGGAAAAAATAAAAGATACGTTTGCAATTTAGGAGGTTTAACCATTTGAAGCCGATGCTGCCTAGTCTTTCTTTTGAGATTCCTGAAGGAAAAGAGTGGCTTTATGAAGTTAAGTACGATGGGTTTCGGGCGATTTTACATTGGGACGATAATGAAATAACGCTTACGAGCAGAAACGGCAAATCATTATTGGAATTATTTCCAGAAGTACGATTATTCCTTGAAACGAACAAGGACAAATTTGCCCCTTATCTGCCTCTTACTTTAGATGGAGAATTGGTCTTTCTCGAAAATGCCTATAAGGCACATTTTGGCTCCATTCAAGTTAGGGGAAGAATGCGGTCAAAAAAAAGGATTGCGGATAAAGCAAATGCTTCCCCTTGCAGACTTCTCATATTTGATGTAATCGAATTAAGCGGAAAATCAGTAGTAAATGAACTGTATCTTTCGAGGAAAGCAATATTGCTGGCATTATTTAAACAATGTGATCTCCCCCTTAAACCCGATGAAAAAAGTGTTAAACTCATTCAAATGCTTCCATATTATAAAAATTTCGCCGAGGTTTGGGAAAAGGTTACTCTTTATGATGGAGAAGGAATTGTAGCCAAACAGCAAAATAATAGATGGGAAGATGGAAAAAGAACCTCTTTATGGGTTAAATATAAAAATTGGAAATATGCCACTTGTTTTATCACCTCATATGAAAAATCCAATGGTTATTTTTATGTTGGTGTATACAGGAATCAGACAATTATTCCTATTGGGCAATTTATCTTTGGTATAAAGCCCGATGAGAAGAAAGCACTTGCCCAAATCATTAAAGAAAATAAAGCAGATGAGGACAATCAATATATTTATGTAGAGCCGGCCATTTGTGTAGAAATCAAATATTTGGAAATCTATGAGGAACAGATGCGTGAACCACATTTCCATCAATTTAAATTTGAAATAAAACCGGATTCGTGTACGTATGATCAATTCATTCAGGGACAGAAGAATCTGCCGCCAGATGTGATCATTACCCATCCAAATAAACCATTATGGGAAGAGCCTCCTTTACAAAAGATTGATTTCATCCATTATTTAAGAGAGATTTCCCCATATATGCTTCCTTTTCTAAAAGATCGATTATTAACAGTTATCCGCTACCCACATGGAATTTTCGGAGAGTCTTTTTACCAAAAGAGCTGCCCAGAATATGCGCCAGATTTCGTTGAAACTAAAATGGCTGATGGGATTAATTACATCGTTTGTAATAATCTTAAAACCTTACTGTGGCTTGGGAATCAGCTTGCATTTGAATATCATATTCCTTTTCAAACGATAAATAATCATAGACCATGTGAAATTGTTTTTGACCTTGATCCTCCATCAAGAGAGGCATTTGGACTTGCCGTTAAAGCCGCAAAATATATTAAGGAAATTCTCGATCAGCTTGAACTAATTGGCTTTGTAAAAACATCCGGGAATAAAGGATTGCAAATTTACCTTCCTCTCCAGGAAAATACGTATACGTTTGAAGAGACTAGACTATTCACAGCCTTTATTGCCGATTACTTAGTCTCAAAAGAACCAGATTCCTTTACAATTGAACGGATGAAAAAAAATCGTGGCAATCGCCTCTACGTCGACTATATTCAACATGCAGAAGGGAAAACGATTATTGCTCCTTATTCATCAAGAGGAACTAAAGAAGCCACAGTTGCTACTCCCCTTCACTGGGAAGAAGTAAATGAACATTTACGGATCGCTGACTTTCAAATTCCTGCCATTCTAAAAAGAATTAATCAGTATGGTGACCCTTTTCATCAATATTTTGCAGCGAAAGAAAAACAAAATCTTCAGCCTGTCCTTGATTTCTTAAAAAAATAGAAAAAGCCTGCCTAATCTTCATATGGCAGGTCTTCTATCATTTAGATCAATTGTTCTCCAAAACTGAGCTCATTCGCCCAGCTAAGTGATTCTGCATAAATTTTGAATAAATCCTTCTCATCAATTGTTAGATCTTTACATTTTTCACTGATAACCGTCCACTCTGCCTTTTCAACAGCGAGAACGAGATCGAGCACATCTTTTAGCTGATTATCTTTACCCGTTAATGCTTCACAAATCTCCTCTTCTAGCGGTAAATCTCTTAGAATCATTTCCATAGGCATACTCAATAATGAATCAACCATAGAAAACATGCCTGTCATAAAATTACTTGGTGAGGATGGCCGGTTCTGTCTGATTTTTTCGATTTCTTCACACATTCGCGCTCTTGTAAGGCTAATATGGATCATTTCTTGAGAAATCTCTCTTTCCCCAATTGTTGATTCCCGAACAGCAAGTACATAAATCCATTTTTGAAGCTCAATTAGTCCAAGCAAGACAACCGCCTGCCGGATTGAATTAATCTTTTGCTTTGGTCGAAAAGCGGGAGAATTGATTAATTTTAATAACTTATACGATAAAGAAATATCTCGTTCAATTAACTCCGTAATTCGATCAATATTCGGTTCAGTCATCGACAAATTTTGAATCATTTCATAATATGAATGAAAATAGGTCGGTACATCATGTGTCGAAATAATTACCGGCTTCGCAAAGAAATAACCTTGAAAATAGTGATAGCCCCGTTTCTTTGCCTCTTCAAATTCTTCTCTTGTTTCGACCTTTTCAGCGACCAATTCAATATTCAAATCTTTCGCAATCGCTTCTATTTTTTCCCTCACCTCAAAAGGAGTAGACAAAAAATCAACTTTAATAAAATCCGCAAATTTTAATAGATCATGTGTATATGGATTTAATTCATTCAGTACGAAGTCATCTAGTGCAATTAGATAGCCTTGTGCTCTCAGATCCATACATATTTCGATTAATTCCGGACTCGGGATAACCGTTTCTAAAATTTCTACGACGATCTCTCGAGGTCTAAAATACGTTGGAAGGCCTAACTTAAGCAAATTCTCTGTAAAATTAATGAAACAAGGTTTGCCATTAGAAAGCTTATCAATCCCAATACTTAAAAAGCTATTTATAATAAGTTCAGTGGTTGCCTGGTCTCCATCTACCTCAGGGAAAGCATTCTCATTTTTATCCTTTCGATAAAGAAGCTCATAACCAAACACTTCTTCTGTAAGATTAAAAATCGGCTGCCTTGCAACAAAAACTTCCATTATCTTACCTCCGACAAAAAATTAACAAAATATAACACTTTTTTCATTATATATAAAAACAAATATTTAAAAAGTCGAAATATGTTGATTACAAAAATATTCTCTCATATTTTAATTCTTCTGTCATTAAAATGGGGCACTGAATTATTCAGTGCCCCATTACTTCTTTATTCTATCAAAATGCTATTTAAGCTGTTTGTATAAATTACCCATTTCTATTGCTCCCACTGCAGAATCCCAGCCTTTATTACCTGCTTTCGTCCCGGCACGTTCAATCGCCTGTTCAATTGTATCTGTTGTTAAAACACCAAAGATAATGGGAATGCCGCTTTCCATTCCAGTGGATGCAACCCCCTTAGCAACCTCATTACTGACATAATCAAAATGAGGTGTCGCTCCACGAATGACTGTTCCAAGAGTAATGATAGCATCATATGCTCCCGATTGAGCGAGCTTCTTCGCTGCAAGAGGAATTTCAAAAGCTCCAGGCACCCAAACGATTGTTACGTCCTCTTCATTCACACCATGACGTTTTAAGGCGTCTTCAGCACCACTTAATAATTTGCTAGTAATAAACTCATTAAAGCGGGAAACGACAATTGCCATTTTTAAACCTGTGCCAACTAAATGGCCTTCAATTACGTTTTTCATCTCTCATCTCTCCTATTAAAAAGTTAATAAATGGTCAAGCTTTGACTTTTTAGTTTTTAAATATGAATCATTTTCTTTTTTCGTCGGCATTTGCAATGAGACACGCTCTGTTATTTCAAGACCATATCCTCCTAATCCGGCAATCTTTCGCGGGTTATTGGTTAAGAGCCTCATTTTCCTTACACCTAAATCGACTAGTATTTGTGCACCAACTCCGTAATCGCGCAAATCATCTGCAAAGCCTAGTTTATGGTTTGCTTCGACTGTGTCATATCCTTCTTCCTGCAGCTTATAAGCTTTCAACTTATTTATAAGTCCTATCCCTCTGCCTTCCTGCCTCATATAAAGAAGTATTCCTTTTCCTTCTTTCTCGATTTGTGTAAGAGCCGCTTCCAATTGGGGACCACAGTCACAGCGATTAGAGCCAAAAACGTCACCTGTTAAGCATTCCGAATGGACCCGCAATAAAACAGGTTCATCTTTAGTGATCTCTCCTTTAACTAATGCAACATGATCTTTCCCATCAATTGAATTCGAATAACCTATAGCTCTAAATAATCCAAACTCTGTTGGTAATTGAATGTCTACTTCTCTTTTAACAAGATTTTCATGCTTGTATCGGTACTCGATTAATTGTTTTATCGTTATTATTTTTAAATCGTACTTTTGAGCAACAGCTTCAAGGTCATTCATACGGGCCATTGTCCCATCATCTTTCATAATTTCGCAAATAACTCCTGCTGGTTCCGCTCCAGCTAGTCTTGCAAGGTCAATGGCTGCTTCAGTATGACCTGCTCTCCTAAGGACGCCGCCTTCTTTCCCAATAAGGGGAAATATATGTCCAGGGCGGTTAAAATCTGTTGGAGACACACTCTTATCAAGCATTTTCTCAATTGTTAATGAACGCTCAAATGCACTAATTCCGGTTGAGGTATCTTTATGATCGATTGAGACAGTAAAAGCTGTTTTATGGCTATCCGTGTTACTAGTTACCATCGGTTGCAGATCCAGCTTTGTAGCCAATGATTCTGCAATCGGGACACAAATTAGGCCCCTTCCTTCTTTCGCCATAAAATTGATTGTTTCCGGTGTTACATACTGTGCAATCGAAACAAAATCACCTTCATTTTCCCTGTCTTCATCATCGCAAACAATAATGACCTTCCCTGACTTTAAATCTTCTATGGCTACTTCTATTTCACTAAGCATTTCATTTACCTCCAATTGTCCTTTCTTAAGAAAGAAAGCCGTGTTCTTGTAGAAAGCTTTCTGACAAAATTTGTTTGCGACTCGTTTCTTTTTGTTCTCTTTTCATAAATGAAAACAAATATTTTGCTAGCATATCAAACTCAATGTTGACTGTATCACCTACATGTTTCATATCTAGTACGGTCTCTTTTGCTGTATGTGGAATAATCGAAACAGTTACCGAATCATCCGTTACCCCAAATATGGTTAAGGATATGCCATCTATTGCGATTGAGCCCTTCATTAAAAGGAGGTGACTGAATGATATAGGGACTGAAATATCAAAATATATAGCATTTTCTTTAACAGCCTTTTTTAGTATTTGTCCAATGCCATCTACGTGTCCTGTGACAAAATGCCCTCCAAATCTTCCATTAACCGCCAGCGCTCTTTCTAAGTTAACCTTTGTCTGCTCTTTAACAGATGATAATGAAGTGCTTTTAAAAGTTTCTGGCATGACATCTGTGGAAAACTCATCACTATTTATTTCTGTTACAGTTAAACAAACACCATTGACGGAAATACTGTCTCCTAAATGAATATCCTTTAAGATTTTAGATGCCTTAATTGTTAACTTAATTGTCTTCCCATACTTGACGGCACTATTTACTGTACCGAGTTCTTCAATGATTCCCGTAAACAAAGCGTTATCCCTCCTTTATAGGCTTTGCCAATAACTTTATGTCTTTACCAACATACTCAATGGATTCAAATGAAAGCTTTTTTGCATGTTTGACGAATTCAATGCCAGTTTCCCCAATAAAAGGAATTGCCTCTTTTCCGCCAATGATTATGGGCGCTATATACAAAACGATTTGCTGGAATGCATCATTTTTGACGAAGGATGCATGAATTTCAGAACCGCCTTCTACTAAAACAGACATGATGTTTCTACTTCCCAGTTCATTTAATACATCTGGAATAAGTACAGTCTGTGTTGAGAAAGGAAAAACCTCTACTCCATATTGCTGGATTGCTTCTACTTTATTTTCATTTATTTCTCTTCCGGTAAATATAATGGTTTTTGCGGCTCCATCCTGTATGACATTGGATTCAACAGGTGTTCGTAGATGTGTATCTAATACGATTCGAATGGGATTTTTTCCACCTCGGGGCAGTCTGGTGGTTAAATGTGGATTATCGTGAATAATCGTATTCACGCCTGTTAGGATAGCATCATGTTCGTGTCTTAGTTGATGAACATCCAATCTGGATTCTGGAGAGGTAATCCATTTGCTGTCACCTGTTTTTGCAGCAGTCTTTCCATCTAAAGAGGCTGCCGATTTGATTGTTACGTAAGGGGTGTTCGTCTGAATAAAATGAAAAAATGGTTCATTCATTGTATAGGCGTCTTCTTTTCCAACGCCTACCTCTACTTCAATACCAGCCCTTTTCAGTTGAGCGATCCCTTGACCAGCTGCAAGAGGGTTTGGATCAAGCACTGCGATAACAACCCTTTTGATTCCTGATTTACAGATTAATGCTGTACAAGGGGGTGTTTTTCCGAAATGGCTGCAAGGTTCAAGGGTAACATACAAATCCGCTCCATTTGCTTCATTCCCAGCCATACGAATGGCGTGTACTTCCGCATGGGCAGTTCCAGCTTTTAAATGAGCGCCCATTCCAATGATTTGGCCGTTTTTAACAACAACAGCTCCAACTATCGGATTCGGGTTTGTTTGCCCTTTCATAGATAGTGCCATTCTTAATGCCAGTTTCATATATTCTTCATCTTTCATACTAGTTTTCTTATTCTCCTTTCATCCATTGATTTCTCCAGAAAAAACAAAGCCCCGCACAAATATGTACGGGGCAAAAAAAACATAACCAAAGAAGCGTAAAACAATACAATTTTTACGCAAATTAGTCATTCCTTCTCCCATCCAGACTTTAACTGTCGGCTTTGGAATTTCACCAAATCCACCGTTTCCAACATTTGAAAACGGGTCACGGACTAAGAGGTCACCCTCATCACCGCCGGTTGGGAATTTCACCCAGCCCCGAAGGAATCCTATTCGATTAGTTGAATTTTATCACGAGTAAATAAAATTTACAATTTGAAGTGTTTTTTCTACAAAAAAAGAAGCACCCAAAAGTACTTCTTTCATCTATTTACAATCTATTAACCTATCACATGAAAAACAAAATTAAAAAGAAAGAGTCCTGCAATGACATATAAGGATAAGGAAACTTCCTTTGCTTTGCCAATCGCAATTTTGAGAATCGGATAAAGGATAAACCCGACAGCGATTCCGTCTGCAATGCTATACGTAAACGGAATCATCGCAATAATAAAAAACGCTGGAAAGCTTTCACTTAAATCTTTCAAATCTAGATTACGAATATTTTGCAGCATCAATCCGCCAATAATCATTAAAATCGGTGCAATGGCACTATTAGGGATCAGCTTAATAACCGGAATAAAAAACGCAGAAAGTAAAAAGAGCAAACCAGTGATGATTGTCGTTAATCCTGTTCTGCCTCCTGCCGCCATACCAGCTGTGCTTTCAACTGTTGCCACAGTTGGACTTGTTCCAAATACCCCGGATAACATCGCCGATATCGAATTCGCCTGGAAAGCACGAGTAAACCTATCTGAACGATTAATAAATGAAACATGGCCATGAACTAAACCGATATTTTCAAACACAAGAACCATTGTTAATGAAAAGACGGCAATCCAGAAGGTAATTGATAGGATATTATCAAATGACATGGCACCGAAAACTTCCATATAATCCGATAATGAGAATGCCTTCTCCTCTGATTGTGTAAAGTCAATCAAGCCAAATAACCATGCAATTACTGAGCCTGCAACCACCGTAATCAAAAAATTCCCCGGTGTATTGCGCATAAAAAGAATTATGGCTATTAGGAAGGTAAGAATGGTCGCAAGTACTTGCGGTTCTCCAAGTTCACCAAGAGCAATGATTGAATTTGTCCCTTTCTCGACAATTCCGCCCTTCTCTAGTCCGATTAGCATTAAAAATAATCCAAGTCCCACTGTTATTGCTTCTTTCAAAGATTGTGGAATGGATTCACTTAAAACAGTCGAAAAACGAGAAAAAGCAACAAAAGTAAAGATTAAACCAGAAACAAAGACGACGGCTAACGCTTCCTGCCAAGACATTCCCATTGATTGAACAATGGTGTAGGAAAATAATGCATTAATCCCCATGCCTGGTACAAGAAGAATTGGCACATTTGCCCATAAGCCCATTAATAGGCAGCCAACAACAGATGTAATTATCGTTGCAAAAATAGCTGCTTCAAGTGGAATCCCAGCTTCCGATAAAATAAGTGAATTAACGGCAATAATATATACGATTGTAAAAAATCCAATCATCCCTGCCAAAACTTCACGTTTAATCGAAGTCTGATTTTCCTCAAGCTGAAAGAAATGGGTAAACCAGTTTTTCTTCATAATGAAACGACCTAACTATTCAATTAGCCCTCTCCCTACCCGCTCCCCCTGAAAATTTCAGGTGAGCCACAAGGCATTATTTTAACAAAAATTTTTCAGTTTGCCAATAGGTATGAAACTTTTTTGTACAATGGCACGTATAGAATTATATCTTAGGAATGGAAGGATACATGGACTGTGAATGAAACAAAAGAACAATTGCTAACTGAATTGAAAAAGAGTGAGGATTGGGAAAAGGATCAAAGTGATTTATGGTTTTGGGAGAAAATCGGCCGGCTGCCCTTTAAATTATTGGACAAGTTTACCCCTGCTTTTTTGCAAAATAAGATCGGCGTTATCTTGGATGAATTAGGTCAATATGTACAATCAGGAGGAAGCTATTTAAGCTCCGTTTCCTCCATTAAGTCGTATTACCCTAATCGGGATGTGGAAAATTTAGAGGATGTTGCAGCGATACCGATCCTTGAAATGGATCAAACAGTTACAAAGCTAACCGGAAACCGCAAAAAACTTGCCACCGTTCAAGGGGCGAGTACGGGAATCGGAGGCATCTTTACGCTAACAATCGATATCCCATTACTGCTTGGTATGCAGTTAAAAACCCTTCAGGATATTGCGATATGCTATGGCTATAATCCGAATGATAAAAAAGAAAGAATGTACATTGTTAAAGTTCTACAGTTTGTCTCTTCCGATATTGTTGGAAAAAAAGCGATCTTAAATCAGCTTTCTCTCATCGACTCCCCAGAAGATGAACAGGCGAAAAGAGAAGTGGTCTCTGAACTTCAAGGATGGCGGGAAGTCGTATTTACTTATCGAGATCAGGTTGGCTGGAAAAAGCTCTTTCAGATGATTCCGATTGCTGGTTTGCTATTTGGCGCCTTTATTAATCGCTCAGCTGTTAATGATATTGCTGAAGCAGGCATGATGCTGTACCGAAAAAGAAGAATTAAAGAACGATTAGCTGAATAAAAGAAAACGGTACTGCTCAAAATGGCAGCACCGTTTTCTTTTATAAAAGTTTCAGGATTTCCTTTTCTAATTCGTCTTCCTCTACCGGACCCATTACTTTTCTTCGAATGACCCCATCTGAATCAATGAAAAAGCTTGTTGGATAGCCAATGATCGCATAATCATGAAAAACAGCCCCATTTTCATCTAATGGGATTGGAAATGTCAGTTTGTATTCATCTACAAACTGCCCCACATGCTTTGGGTCTTTTTCTGAAGTTGTCACATTGACTGCAAGGATTTCAAACCCATCTTTTTTATATTTTTTATAAAGCTTTTCCATATGAGGCATTTCATCTTTACAAGGCGGACACCAGGTCGCCCAGAAATTAAGAAGAACAGGCTTGCCTTTATAATCGCTTAACTGAACTGACTTCCCATTTAAATCAACTAATTCAAATTCAGGTGCCCGTTTTCCTTCATTTAATCCAATTGGCAGCTCGCTAGCATTCTCTAACTTCTCATATTTATCTATTTGTTCAATCTCATTATTGTTGTCATTAAAAATATACCTATCAGCGATGATTAACAGAACAGTGACAATTGCTGCTCCTACAATCCAATTCTTCATACACACACCTCTTTAAGATGAATCCTATATGCTATATCATACATGACCCTTCACCTAAAGACTATTAAGGTGCATTAAATTTCCACCCTCAAAAACCTGAACAGTTCCTGGCACACCATTATTTAGTGGAGGATATTCGCAAGGATAGCGAACATGTTTAATTTTTGTTCTTCACTTAAACTTTTTTCGAAAGAAAGTACTGGCGTATTCGGATCCTTAATTTTATTCTCCCACTCTATCGGCATTATGCCCTTTTGGAGCCTAGAAACCCTTATTTGATTATGGAAAAACTGATAATCCATATACATATGTGCACGCGTAACAACGATTTCCTCTCCCTTACTTTCAAAAATTGTTTTTGAACGCATTTCATCCAATACGCTGATGATATTTATTAAGTTCTGATCTTTATCCATTATTTCTATCTGATTCTTATTAAATGTAAAGATTGCAAACATATGGTTTGATTCATCATAAAGCCCAAACTTTCTTTCCAAAAGCTTGTCCAAAAAACGCGGTAAAAACCATTTAAAAAAAAGAAGTTTCCTTTCTCTAAGCTCTCCCAATAATTGCCCATCACTGCTAAAGAATAGTATTCGTAATGAGGGAGCCGGCAAAAAATGAAGCAGTACATAATCTGTCTTTACTAGTGTTTCATTCTTGTTTTTATTTTCCAGCAGGTTCTCTGAAAATGCTTTCGACCGCCGATCACAGACCAAATAATGTTGATAACAAAAAAAACTATATACGAGAAAGGGAAGAACAACCAAGACAACTCTTCCATCCCTTGCAATCATAATTCCGTAAATAATAAGAAAAAATAGAGGAATCAGTGTAGCGAGGCTGACACTTAAGGAAAGGGATGCTGTTCTTCTATAATATTGCTGTATATTCATATGTAAAACTCCTAACTAAGCAAGAAGGAAAATCCTTCCTTCTAAACTGAAAATATGCTATTAATTAATTGAATCTCTTATATTCTATTAAAGAACTTTCCCAAACATGATTTTTAGGAGGAAAAACATGAAAAAATTCATCTATTTTGGTGGATTGCTGATAATCCCGCTTGTTATCATTTTGATAATTCATATCCAGATGGTCAAAACCGCGAATCAGACTCCTCCTGCAAATATTCCGTACCTTATCGTTCTCGGAGCAAAAGTGAACGGGGAGGAAATGTCTCTAAGTCTGCTTTATCGAGCAAAAACAGCACTTTCCTATTTAGAAGACAACCCTAACACCGTTGTCATTGTTACTGGCGGCAAAGGAAAAGGCGAAAATATTACAGAGGCAGAAGCACTTAGTCGATTTTTCATTGAGAATCATATTAATGAAAACCGTATCCTGGTTGAAGATCGCTCCACTTCCACATACGAAAACTTAAAATTCACTAAAGAACTTTACGAAATTGATGAAGCTGTCATTGTCAGTAATGACTTTCATCTCTATCGAGCGACCACTTTCGCAAATAAAGTTGGCATCATCGGCTACCCTTTAGCTGCTGAAACGCCAAAGGTAGTGAAGGCAACACTTTTTATCCGCGAATATGCAGCAGTCATTAAAATGAAAGTATTTGGTTCATAAAATAGAAAAAAGCTATCGTGAAAACGATAGCTTTTCATTATAAAATAACAATAATTGCTTACCAATTGAGGATTCTATCTCTATACCTTTTTGCATCTTCAAATCCTTGAAGATATAATTTTTCCAGCTTATTTGGGTCTCTTTCCATTCTTCCTACCTCTAAAGGTTCTAGAGGCTGAATGATTAAAACTCTGCCGTTTCTTTCTTCTTCTTCGAGATAGCGGACCGTATCATTATATTTTTGATAACGGCTTGCCAATGCTTGCTGTAATCCGTCATACTGCGGGTATTTTCTTTTGACAAGAAAATGAAATTTCGAAGGCTTCTTTCTGTATCCTTTGTTTCTAGTTAAAATAACTACCGACCGATTGAAGCCATCATTTTGAGCTTTTTTTATTGGGATTGGATCACTAATTCCTCCATCAAGCAAAATACGATTTTTAAAATGCACTTCAGGAGCAATAAATGGCAATGAGCTGGAAGCTCTAACAATTTTCAGCAGATCCTCTCCATAGTCCTTTTTTCCGAAATAGACTGGTTCCCCTGTTTGACAATCCGTCGTTCCTATCACAAATTCCGCATGATTGCCGTAAAATTCATCAAAGTGATAGGGAACATATTTGTTAGGAATCTCATCAAAAATGAAATCCATCCCAAAAAATTGCCGGGACTTAATGAAGTTTCGCCATGAAATATAGCGGGGATCTGATACATATTCAATATTTACAATTTTGTTCCGTCCCTTTTGTTTTGATAAATAGGAGGCAGCTACACCGGCACCAGCGGAAACGCCAATCACATAAGGAAAATTTATTTCCTGCTCCAAGAAATATTCTAGAACACCAGCCGTATAGACGCCGCGCATCCCTCCTCCTTCCAAAACGAGTCCAATATCATTCATTACCGAACTTCTTCCTCTCATTTACAGTTTCGCTTATTATCTTACCAAAACTTTTAGTGAGGAGGTTAAGATTTTGCTTTGACAAAATGAATGAACTTATGCAAGTTCTTTTCGTCGAAAAATGGCAATGCTTCCTCCTAATAACATAATGATTCCGGAAACGGATAGGATAATCGCCGCCCAAACATCAGAAGAGATTGGGCCACTCATTATAAACGTACTTGCATAGGAAAGTAATTGAGCTGGACTCCATTCAAACCATTTCGAAAATGTCCCGCTTATAACGATTAATACGATAACAGCTGCGAACGAAAGAAATCCGACTGCACCTGGTGATTTAAGAAATGAGTTAAAGAAAACCGTAATCGTAAGAACGAAAGAAAGCCATAAACCGTATATGAAAAACGATTGGATAAAATCTATAAAAGGAATCGTGTCAAAAAGGATTCCAACATAATACCAGGATACAAAATACCCGATGAAATAAGATATCCAAAGTAATAGCATGGCCCCAGCCCATTTTGCAGTTACAAATGCCGTATATGAAACAGGCTTTACTAATATTAATCCTGCAACCCCGCTTTTTCTTTCACCTGCGATGATCCCCATGGAACTTAAGATAATCACTAACAGGCCTAGTGTATTATATTGACTTAACGAAGCAACTAATACCTCTTCCGCAGATGGTACTGGTAATTCAATTACAGCACCATCTGGCAAATCACCAAGAGAATCAATTATTTGCGGCATATAATAGGCGGTAATCGGTTCCATTACCGCTATTAGAATAAAAACAATAGGAACCCATATCCATTTGAAATTTCGTGTCATCTCTAGCAGCTCTTTATTTAACAAAGTCATCCACTGTTTCATTTCTCTACCACCTTCATAAATACTTCCTCTAAACTTGTGCGGCTAATCTCAAATTTTACAAGCGGAAGGTTCCTCTCTGCAATCACCTTTAGAAAACCTATTTTCGCAAGCTCTATATCTTCGACGAAAAAACTTATTTTATTTCTTTTAATGGCGTGTGATTGTACTTTTACAAGAGCAGTGAACAGGTCCGCATAACGTGCAGCGTCCTCTTTGAACTCAAGATCTATTTTTGCCTGCTGATGCTTATCTCGAAGCTGTTCCATTGTACCTGACTCTACTAATCTTCCATTATGAAGAAAGAGAATTTCATCACACACCTCTTCGGCATCATTTAAGATATGAGTTGAAAAAAGAATAGCTGTTTCCTTTTTCAATCTTCCCATCAATTCAAGTACTTCCCTTCGTCCAAATGGATCAAGGGCAGAGACCGGTTCATCTAGGATAACTAATTTAGGACGGTGTATAATCGCTTGGGCAATCCCCAATCTTTGCTTCATCCCTCCTGAATACTTCCCAATTCGACGATTTTTCGCTTCTTCAATGCCAACTAATTCCAATAATTCCTGTGTTCTTTTTTTTGAATCCTTTTTTGATAAACCTGAAAGCTTCCCAGCATATTCTAAAAATTCCCTACCGGTCATCCAGTCATAAAACACCGGGTGTTGTGGAAGATAACCGATTAAATGACGAAAATCATCTCCTTCCCGGGATCCTGAGAATAAGATTTCCCCATTTGTTGGCTTCATTAATCCTGAAAGCATTTGTAAAGTGGTTGTTTTTCCAGCTCCGTTCGCACCTAGCAATGCGATACATTTCTTATCCATTAATTCGAAGTCTATCCCTTTTATCACTTCATGCTTTTGATAGTTTTTCTTGAGGTTCTTCACATGAACAACTGACATTAATCATTTCTCCTTCCGATTACAAAATATAGAATGGGTCCGACAATATTTACGAAAAGGATAACAAGAATCCACACCCATTTAGGCCCGTTTACTTTTTCAATCCGCACTAAATCAATAATGGCAATGGCCAAAAGTATTAGTTGAATCAAAATGATAGGTGCAACAATTGGTATAATAACTTCCCAATTAACCTGTGATAGTTCCATTTCAAAATCCTCCTTTGCTTCTTTCATCTGTAATTACCTATAAGACGCACAAGTTTCAATTTCGTTCAAAAAAAAATCCAAGAGATGAAATCTCTTGGATTTTTCCGATTATCGTATAAGTCTGAAGACGAGAGGGAAACGATATTCCTTCCCTTCATAAGCTTTCACAGCTGCAATAATCGTAAAGACAAATGCCGCTATCCCAACAATCCAAATTGTAAGGAACCCGATTAAAATGATCATTAAAATCATACTAATGATGGAATATACTCCATAAGAAATAATGAAGTTGAAATACTCTTTTCCATGATAGTTAATATACTCGGACTCATCCTTCTTTAACAGCCAGATTACCAGTGGTCCAATAATGGTTGTAAAGAAACTTGTAACGTAAATAGCTGTAGCCAGCAACCTTTCATCATTTGATGGCATGTTCGTTCCTCCTTTTTCATTCGAAAACTTCCTTAAGTAGTTCTAATTTATATATGAAGCTAGGATGAGTTCTCTTATGATATTATGTACGCGCTAACTTGAATAAAGTTTCATACATTTTAGCGGATTTATAAATTCCTTCTCTCTTTGCTTTATCTAATTTCAGTTCTTGTTTGGGACAACTTGAATAAAATTGGTAAAGACAACCTATATTCATATATGAAGAGGATGATGGAATTTGATGTCTAAATTAGAAGCTTTTATTCTTGGAATCATTCAAGGACTGACAGAATTTCTGCCAATATCAAGTACTGGCCATTTATATTTAGGCCGGCATTTATTCGGCCTGGATGATGCAGGTTTATTTCTTGATACGATGCTTCATGTTGGTACCTTGCTCGCCGTTCTTGTGGTTTATAAAAACGAGCTCTTTCAGATTTTAAAGAATCCTTTTGGGAAACTTTCTATGCTTCTTGTCGTTGGAACGATTCCTGCTGTTATTGTTGGCTTTCTATTCAGTGATCTATTCGATTCTATTTCAAAAACAGGCGTTACAATTGGGTGGGAATTTTTAATTACTGGATTCATTTTATGGTTTGCAGACAGCATTAAAAACGGCAGAAAGAAAATGGAGACAATTAGTTATGGGGATGCTTTATTTATTGGAACCTTTCAAGCAGCCGCCATTTTTCCTGCTATTTCAAGATCGGGTCTCACAATTGCGGCAGGATTAATCCGAAAATTAGACAGAGAGACCGCTGCTTATTTTTCTTTTCTTCTCTCCATTCCAGCAATTGCAGGCGGAATTATCCTCCAATTTGGGGAAATGGCAGCTGGACATATCGAAGCTATCTCAATTGGCAGCCTGTTCGTGGCAACACTTGCCTCCGCAATATTTGGCTACATAGCCGTTGTGTACATGATTAATTTTCTTAAACGGAAGTCCTTGAAAATATTTGCTGTTTATGTTTGGATCTTAGGATCTTCCATACTCATTTTACAGATGACAGGCATTTTTTAATTTTTATGATAAAGGGGATAGGAAGTTGAAAGAACTTTTCTTTTCTATATTCGAGGTTTTATCCCAGCTTGGATACATAGGGATTGCCCTAGGATTAATGGTTGAAGTCATTCCTAGTGAAATTGTCCTCAGCTACGGAGGCTACTTGGTAAGTACAGGGAAAATTCACTTTTGGGGAGCGCTCGCTGCAGGTATAATCGGCGGAACCATTGCCCAGCTTTTTCTTTATTGGATCGGACTATATGGCGGAAGACCATTTCTTGATAAATATGGGAAATTTTTATTAATTAAGAAATCACATTTAGATGCATCCGAGCAATGGTTTCAAAAATATGGAACCGGTGTTATTTTTACTGCTCGCTTCGTTCCTGTCATCCGCCATGCGATCTCCATCCCAGCAGGCATTGCAAAAATGCCGCTATCAACCTTCAGCATGTATACGATAGCAGCAATGATCCCTTGGACCGTATTATTCCTATTATTAGGCATTCAGCTTGGTGATCATTGGCGAGAAATTAAAGAATATGCCAAACCTGTTCTACTCCCCATCATTATTTTTGCTATTACATCAGTCGTCATCTATTTTCTTTATAAAAAAAGACAGTAAACTAAATTTGTATTTCCTATCAACATATCTCTTGTTAAAATAGTAAAAACAATTGATTACTGAGTGAGAAAGGGAAATCCATGACTAAAATCTTATTAAAAAATGCTTTTATTCATCCAATTACGTCTCCGGCATTTCATGGAGATGTTTTAGTAGATACAGGTAAAATTTCAAAGATCGGGGATTTTATCAAGACAGATTCGGATGTAAAGATCATTGACTGTAACTGCAGCTACTTATTCCCTGGTTTTATTGATGTTCATACACATTTAGGCTTGTATGATGAAGGGACAGGCTGGGCTGGCAATGATGCAAATGAAACAGCAGAAGCTATGAGTCCTCATGTTCGTGCCATGGATGGTGTTTACCCGCTAGATCCAGCCTTTTCCGATGCAGTTAAGCATGGGATTACAACTGTACATATCATGCCTGGAAGCGCCAATGTGATCGGGGGTACTACATCTGTTATTAAAACCGCTGGAAAGAATATTAAAAAAATGATTGTACAAGAAACGGCTGGATTAAAAATTGCTCTTGGCGAAAATCCGAAACGTATACATAGCCAAGGAAATAAGGATTCTATCACTCGAATGGGAATCATGGGAATGCTCAGGGAAGCTTTCTATGATGCCAGTCAATTATATCACCCCGATTCCCTTAGAACCGCCCCCATTATACAGGCATTAAATAAAGAGATTCCTGTGCGTATCCATGCTCATCGTGCAGATGATATCATATCTGCACTGCGATTCGCAGAGGAATTTGATTTAGATTTGCGGATCGAGCATTGTACAGAGGGGCACCTCATTGCCGAGGAATTAGCTGGACTTGATTTAAAGGTTTCAGTTGGTCCAACATTAACAAGGCGTTCAAAGGTTGAACTGAAAAATAAAACGTGGAAAACATATCAGGAGCTTACAAATAATGGTGTTGAAGTATCAATTACAACCGACCATCCTTATATTCCGATTCAGTATTTAAATGTGTGCGCATCCATTGCTGTACGTGAGGGATTGTCTGAGCAAAAAGCATTAGAAGGAATTACCATCCTGCCTGCAAAAAACTTGCGGATTGATAAAAGTCTAGGAAGTATTGAAGAAGGAAAAGATGCTGATTTAGTTCTTTGGAGTCATCATCCATTTCATTATCTTGCTAAACCAAAATGGACAATGATCAGCGGTACTTTCGAATATGAAGAAGCTTGAATTTTGTAGAAATTCGCTGTAGATTTTTGCCACAAAATCGCAATAAAAATAAGTAAAAAAACTATTTCCTTTTTTATTTTTTTTTAGTATTATACGATAGTGAAATCGTTTTTTAGCAAAATTAGAAAAGCGGAAGCGTCTTGATCATCGTCGTACAAACTGGAAGGGCTAAGACTGAGATATAGGAGACACAATGAGCGATAGCGAATTGATGTCGTCTTATCGTAGGGAGGGGACCTGAAGTTTGATAGGCGATAGGCGCTGGAGCTAGACAACTCTAACTTCAAAGTTATATCTGCTTATCTTTTAGAAAATCATAATATCGGTAACGATAGAATAGGGAAGGCAAATGGTGCGCCACCAGTCATACTGGTTCTAGTGGGTTCGATTCCCACCCCGAAATTTTTTAGCAACATACAAAAAATTTCGAGGGTGGACCGTATGCTCTATTTGGCATGGAGTAGGAACGTCCTCATAATGGAGGGATAACCTATGCTCAAGAAACGTGATTTCCAAGAATGCCATGAACTATATGATTTAATGACGCATCCTGATGTCTTTCCTTTTGTGCGCCAAAAAGCCTATTCCTATGATGAATTTGTTTTTATGACAAAACAAACAATCGAAGCAGAAGAACGTGGAGAACTAATTTCACGCACGATTCTTGATGAATGGGGAGCTCCGATTGGGACAATAAATTTATTTGATATTCAAGAGAATGCTGGATTTTTAGGCACTTGGCTTGGAAAACCATACCATGGAAAAGGCTATAATAAATTAGCGAAAGATGCCTTTTTTAATGAACTATTCTATGAAATGGGAATTGATACAATTTTCATGCGAATTAGAAAAGAAAATATTCGTTCCCAAAAAGCAGCAGAGAAGCTGCCATATGTAATTTCTGCCAATGAAACTAGAAAAGCTATTTATGAACAGCTTAATGCAAATGGACCGATATATAATTTATATGAGATTCCAAAGGATTTATACACGTTGGATGTTTTACGAAACGGCGCAGCCGATTTTCAAGAGTCCTCACATCTGCTGGAAGCTTAATATTAGCATAAACGAAGCCAATTTTTTAATTAAAATTGGCTTTTTTATTTTTACAAAGCTGCCCATACATTTAAGCAGCTCCTAATCTGTTACATTCGATTCCAATTCATCTGCCCTCTCACTGATCCCCATCTGTGCCATTAGATCTTCTAGTTCTTCGTTTGTTAGTGTTTCAAAGCGGCCATCGTGAAATAACACCTGGGTCTGATTTGGATTAATTCTGTTTAAATTGAAGTTCATGACCATCTCTCCTTCATTAACAATTCCTTCAATACAATAGACTGTTTCATTTACTAAATATATTTCACATTTGAATATCATTTCATTCACAATTTTTAAAAGTTCACATAATTGCAAAATTGTTATGTCTTCTTTCTGACAAAAATAACCCAAAATGCTAATTTCCTAAGAACTGAACAGTCATGAATAAAATATGCTATAATTTTATTTTGTACTGAAATAGAAAGAGGATAATTGATATGAATCAAACATTTAGCAAAAAAGGGAAGATTAAGCAGCTGCTGATTATTTTGATTCCCATTCTCATCACTCAGCTTGCTATGTATTCAATGAGTTTCTTTGACACGACTATGTCTGGTCACTACAGTTCAAAGGATTTAGCAGGAGTTGCAATTGGTTCTTCACTTTGGATGCCAGTATTCACTGGTCTTAGCGGGATACTCCTTTCCATCACTCCCATTGTTGCTCAGTTAATCGGCGGCAAAAAACGGGATCAGGTTGCAAGTTCGGTTATCCAAGGCATTTATCTTGCGGTTGCTATGGCTATCATCGTTATCATTTCCGGCAGTTTTGCGCTTACTCCAGTCTTAAATGGAATGAGTCTTGAAGCCGAGGTTTACGCAACAGCACGTGATTATTTAATTGCTTTAAGCTTCGGAATGATTCCTTTATTTATTTATAGTGTTCTTCGTTCATTTATTGATGCACTAGGCAAAACACGTGTAACTATGATGATCACCCTGCTTACCCTGCCGATAAATGTGATCTTTAACTATCTCCTCATTTACGGTAAGTTAGGGTTTCCTGAACTAGGTGGAGTCGGAGCAGGCTATGCAACGGCAATTACGTATTGGGTAATTACAGTTATTTCGATTGTTATCATTCATAAGCAAATGCCCTTTTCTGGATTTGGGATATTCCAGACATTCTATCGAATTTCCTTAGGCAAATGGAAGGAAATTTTGGTCATTGGTGTACCTATTGGGTTTTCTATCTTTTTTGAAACAAGTATTTTTGCAGCGGTTACACTGTTTATGAGTGAATTTGACACAGCTACGATTGCTGCACATCAAGCAGCATTAAACTTTTCATCTTTTCTCTACATGATTCCTTTGAGCATCTCCATGGCATTGACAATAGTCGTTGGATTTGAGGTAGGCGCGAATAGATTAAAAGATGCAAAAGAATATAGCTGGATAGGTGTGTCTATCGCCGTCCTCATGGCTTTTGTCTGCGGAGTAATTCTCCTCTTCTTTCGCCCAGAAGTTGCAGGCATTTATACGAAGGATCCAATGGTCATTAAACTAACAGCACAATTTTTAATATTTGCAATCTTTTTCCAGCTATCAGATGCGATTCAAGCTTCTGTACAAGGGGCTTTACGTGGCTATAAGGATGTCAACATCACATTTATTATGTCACTGATCTCGTATTGGATAATCGGCTTGCCTGTCGGGTATTACCTAGCAAACCATACAAACTGGGGAGCGTTCGGCTACTGGATTGGATTAATTATTGGGCTTGCAGCAGGTGCAGTCTGCTTATCAAGCAGACTCATTTTTATACAGAGAAAAAGATTGAACGCTAAATCTGCTATATAAAAAAGACTAGGGAAGAAAGAAAATTCTTACTTCCCTAGTCTTTTTTTATCCTAGTCCCTGAATACCTTTCCTAATACATCTTTTCCACCAGTTACAGAAATCACGCTGCCGGTTATGAAATCAGATTTTTCATCGATTAGAAATTGAATAACCCTTGCAATGTCCTCCCCTGTTCCTGGCCTGCCAACAGGAGAATTTCCATCCATTCCTTCAAGCGCCTTAAGAATTCCCGTTTCCTTCCATTCACCTGTAATATCACCAGGACAAACCATATTAGCAGTAATTCCGTTATCCGCTTCCTCAAGAGCCATTGTTTTTGTTAATGAAACAGCTCCACTTTTTGCCGCAGCAAAGGCTGAACGGTATATCCATCCTGGAGCTGACTCTACACGATCAAAGCCAATTGTTATAATGCGGCCCCACCGTTCTTCTCTCATTCTAGGAAGTAATAATTTGGATAAATAAAAAACAGCGTTTAAGTTCCCATTAATAATATAATGCCAGTTTTCAAATGAGTACTCCGTCATCGTTTTTCTTTCATGTATGTAAGGGCCAGCATTATGTACCAGAATATTAATCGTTGAAAAAGCTGAAAGTGCTGCCGCTGCAATCTTTTGGCAATCCGCTACATCACATATATCACCGCTTACAGCAATATTCCTTGTTCCAAACCTTTCAGACAACTCATAGGCGAGCGATTCAGCTCTTTCCTTGCTGTTTCGGTAATTAATAACTAAATGAATCCCGTTTTTGGCAAGGATAAAAGCTGTTTGTCTTCCGATTCCAGTAGCCCCTCCAGTTATTAATGCGGCTTTTTCTCTCACAAGCATACCCCACAGTAATATAGCTTTTTATCTAATATATTATTCGTAACCATAAGGATATGCAAATGAAATGTATTTACCTATTATCTCAAAACTTTCCTTAACGATTAAGTCCTTCTCAGCATATTATGAAAAGAATCCATAATTCTTAAATGACTTTTCCTGTATTTGAAAGGATGATGCCCCATGTTTCCTTGGAATCTCTTCCCATTTCATAAAGATGCTAAAAAAGCGATGCAGCAAATGAACCCTGAAGATATCAATAAATATATCCAAAACATGATGGGACAAATGATCCCCGAACAAATGCAGGGGATGATGAATGCTCAAGATTTCATGCAAGGTTTTGGAAAGCAGAAGCAACAGCCCTCCAGTTCTTCTACATTGTCCTCTTCAGTATTTGAAACACATGATTTTGTATTTGTAAGAATCCCGCTAAAAGAAGAGTCATGGCGGAAAAATTTGAGGCTCTTTCATACCTCAAACCAAATGATTATTGAGCATATCCCGGAATATGAAGATAAACATATCATTACACTCCCAGCCCTTGTCAAAAAAAAAGGAACGACTGCCCATATCAAGGATGACATACTAGAAGTGAAAATTCCCAAAAATGTAGATATGCAGTTTTCTGAAGTTGATGTTACTGATATTTTATAAAAATAAATGCGGATTCGCCTTAATCACCCCCGACAAGCATAAAACGAGCCTCACAAGAAGATGTTCTGTACCTTTCTGGGAGGATTTATTTAGCCCCAAAGAGGGAGGCTCCTCCTATAATCTATCTCTAACACTCGTGCGAAGTAAATGCTGCTGAAGCATTTCTAATGGAGCTGAACGGAAATCAATTCATCACATAATTATACACAATATCTGATTATATAAATTCCCGGAATACAAAAAGAACAGTCCCTCATGGAACTGCTCATTTGTTTTTATTTACTTATTTTCCAATAAACATTTGTGTCCAATAGTTTCCATCTGCAACATAGCCTACTCCAAGATGTGTATAGCTTGCATTTAAAATGTTTTTACGGTGGCCTTCACTGTTCATCCATGCGTTCACTACTTCTTCAGGTGTACGTTGACCCATGGCAATATTTTCACCAGCTGACTTATATGTGATACCGAATTGCTTCATCATATCGAACGGTGATCCGTAAGTTGGGCTATTATGATCAAAATATCCTTTTGCCTTCATATCAGCTGATTTTGCACGTGCAACCTTGCTTAATTCTACATCAAGCTTCAAAGCAGGTACGCCATTTTTTGCACGTTCTTGGTTTGTTAAATCTAACACCTTTTGCTCATAAGCGCTTACTGATGAGGATGCAGGTGTTGATGGCTGTGTTTGTGCTGGCTTTTGAGTTTGTGTTTGTGCTGGCTTTTGAGTTTGTGTTTGTGCTGGCTTTTGAGTCTGAGTTTGTGCTGGCTTTTGAGTCTGAGTTTGTGCTGGCTTTTGAGTCTGAGTTTGTGCTGGCTTTTGAGCCTGATTTTGTACTGGTTGCTTTTGCACTGGCTGATTTACTACTATTTGGTTATTTGCTTGATTCCAAGTAATATTGTATTCTTTCATTAATTTTTGAATCTCGTTATTGATTTGATCCTTATTAATAATAGTAGATTGTTGTAAGTTAACAACTTTCACCTGTTGTGGAGTTGGACAATTTGATGCTGCGTCCGCCTTGTTCACTACTGGATTAGATACTAATAATGCTGCTGCAGCTGCTACTGAAAAAATTACTTTTTTATTCATTATATAATTCCTCCCTGATGTGTTTGGTTTATTTTTTGTAGTGCTGTGTAACTTGCACAATCATCATAACACACAGTTTCTAGTAATATTTTAGGAAGGAATTTACATTTAACTAGTTTACTAGCAATTATTAGAAAATTGAAAGTTTGTGAAAATACTAGAATTAGAGATTAACCTTTATTTAACTAGTTTTTAGTATTAAATCTCTGGCTAATTTTTCCGTGGGTAAGATTTACATATATGGTGCTCCAATTAAGAAACTTCCAGTTTAATACTAGAAAATTAGTATTGACAGGTTTTTTGACGGTGTACTTCTTTTACTTATATTACGCGGATGTTACATTTGTGAATGTACCATGATGGATAGAATGGAAGGAATAGGAGGAATAGCCATCTTAAAACCTAAAAAGCAGCCTCTTGGCTGCTTTCTTTAATGATTACCACTGTGTTCTCCTTCTTCCCCATCCATATCCATCTTCATTTCGGAGTTATCTTGCTCAGGCTCACTTGGCTGACCGATGACGAACTCTTTTTTTGGCATACTATGCATATTCTTTGCCGTAACATGTGAATAGATATAATAGGTGCCTTCTTCAGTAAAGCTTTTTTCTAATCGATAGATGCCATTTTCTGCGTGCTCAACTGCCACTTTTTCATGGTTTTCGTCATTTGCCCGCCAAATTTCAAATTTGACTTCCTCCGCGTCTGTCACTTCTTCCTCTCCATACGTAACGTTTGCCTCAAAAACAACTGGTTCATTTATTTCAGCTTTTTCCGGATTAATTGTTAATTTCACATCAAGAATGGCAAGCTCTTCTTCTTTACTCTCTGATGAACATGCTGCAGTAAAAACTGCGATTACTAATAAAACGAGCAGTAATAATAATTTTCTCATTTGTATGATCCCCTTTATCTTAGTCTTGCTTTGCAGTCATATTAACTCTAAGTTGTGTGGTATATGTGAAAAAAATTTTAAATATCTAGAACAGGTAGATTGATTTGTACCATTGTCCCTTTTCCAAGCTGACTATCAATGTTTAATGTACCACCATGAAGTGAAATGAGTTTTTCAGCAATTGCGAGCCCTAAGCCTGTGCCACCATCTTTTCTTGTTCGCGCTCTATTCACCCGAAAGAAACGCTGTTTGATTTTATCCATATCCTCAGCAGGTATCCCAACACCAGTATCAGTAATTTCAATCGAACACCCACTATAAGTTTTAAACATCTTCAATGTAATCCTACCCTTATCTGTATAACGAATCGAATTATCGAGAATATTTTGAAGCACTTGTTCTATTCTTCCAGCATCTCCATTAATGATAATGTCAGGATCTACTTCATAATTAAATTCGATCTCTTTTTCTCTCATCTTTAATATGTATTTCTGAACGGAATCCTCAATTAATTGCCCGAGTGGAAGAGGGGTTTTTTCAATCTTAAATTCATTTGAATCAAGCTTTGACAGATCAAGAAGATCTCCAACAAGCCTCTCCATTCTGCCTGCTTCCCGATGAATTAGGCTTAAATATTTGCTCTGATCTTCTTCTTTGATAATTCCAGTATGTAAAGCATCACTATACCCTTTAATGTAGCTAATTGGGGTTCTTAATTCATGTGATACATTTGCAAGAAACTCTTTCTTGCGTTCATCCTCTTTTTGAATAGAAGAAGCCATATGATTAAATGCTTGAGCAAGCTGTCCAATTTCATCCATGGAATCATTCGTAATTTTTACTGAGTAGTCTCCTAGTGACACTTTTTCTGCAGCATCCTTCATATCAATTAACGGTTTTGTCAGTTTTCTAACGAGCATCGTACCTGTAAAAATGGCAATGACGAGAAATAAAATCCCTGCAATCATCCACAAATAAGCAAAATCTGTCATTACCTCTGATATTTTTGCTAAAGGAATATAGAGATAAATAATGCCTTCCAATCGATTTTCGTCCAATAAAGGAATGACAACTGCCATTATTTTTCTATCAAACCGCTCTTCGTAGCCTATTTTCTGGACTGGTTTCCCTTTAAGCAGTTTTTCTCTTTCCGTTCCGCTAATTAATGTTTCATAATCAATATCAAAAGGGAGACATGCGCTTAATTCTCTTGGATTACTAACAATAAATATTTCTGTTTCGGATTTTGAACTATACCAATCAATCCTATCCTTCAATTCGTCCGTTAACGGGCCACCTTCATACTCAGCAGCAAGACGGTGCCCTTCTTCGAGTAAATTTTCTTCTACATTTTCAACATAAAGCTTTTCATAAAAAAGATAGGACAAAAAATAAGAGTAAATAATCGTAACGACAATGGCAGCCGTGATCGTCAGCCAAAGCTTTTTTGCAATGCTATCCATGTTGAATGTCATTTCGTCTGTACCTCAAATTTGTAGCCAATTCCCCACACTGTTTGAATATAATCCGCTACCCCAAGCTTCATTCGGAGTGTCTTTATATGTGTATCTACAGTACGTAAACTCCCTATGTAATCGATCCCCCAAATATGCTCCAATAGCTGCTCTCTGCTTAAAGCTTGCGCATAATGATCAGCAAAAAAAAGCAATAGCTCGTACTCCTTCAATGTAAGAGCAACCATCGTGTCAGCTACCATCACTGTTCTTGCCATTCGCTCAATAACTATTTCTCCTAATTGTATGCGTGACTGTGCCTCTGTAGCGGTCATTCCTGTTCTTCTTAAAACAGCCTGTATCCTTGCAATCATTTCTCCAGGACTAAATGGCTTTACGATATAATCATCCCCACCAAGCTGTAATCCTTTCACCTTGTCCCATTCCTCACCTTTTGCTGATAAAAAAATGATCGGAATATTATACTTCTCCCTTATTCGTGCACAAACTTGATAACCATTTTCATCAGGCATCATGATATCAAGAATAATCAAATCGATCGTTTTATTTTTTAATACTTCGTACCCTTCCAGTCCACTAGCAGCAAGAAAGCAATGGAAGCCAGAGTTTTCGAGATACATTTCCGCAAGATGACGCATATCTTCTTCATCATCGATTATTAAGATATTTGTTTGCCCCATTATTATCTCTCCCTCACTACAATTTGAAATGGCCCATTTCCGACGGAAATCGTTTTGATTATTTTTAGATTCTCTGAATCAACAATATGAAGATCATTGCTATCATATCCTGCTATGATCAATTGATTGTCAACAAGCAGCATTTCAAATGGATTCGCCCCAACAACAATTGAACCGAGCACATTTCCATCTTCATCTAATTGATATAGCTTACTTGTTCCATGGCTTAGGACAAATACATGATTGTGATTGCCAATAAAGTTTATTGGCATAGATGGGGCTGGGATCTTACGTTTAAAGTTCCCTGAAATGGAGTCGTACACATGAATATCTCTTTCAATTTCTGCTCCCGTTCCATGTCCGCCAATCCAAATTTCACCCTTCTCTTCATTTAACCACGCCCCTGCTGCCGATGGGTGAATGGGATAGCCAGCCATTTTTTCCTTTTTCACTAGGTCAATAACTGTTAACTGTTCTTTATTAAAACTAAGAACAAAAAGCTTTTTCTCCTTCTCTGCCTCTAGTATAGTAAGGGGATTTAATTCTGTGCTCACTTTCCATAGTTCTTCCCCTTCAAGATTAAAGAACCTAATTTTGTTTAAATCCTGATCAACTAAGGCAATCTCTGAACCCACTTGCAGCAATTTGCCATTAACAATCCCTTTGCCTGTTTTCCAGCTATCAATCTTCTGTCCTCTTTTCAGTGAATAAAGATCAACCGTTTCCACCTGCTTGCCATACAGAAGAATCGTGTCTCCATCAGGAAAAATAATAGCTCCGGTATATGGCTTGTCCATTTCCCAATCAAGCATTTTTTCCATTTTGTCCAGGTCTATAAATGAAAGGGATTTATCTTTAATATTCACAGTTGCTGCGATCGAACGATCCTCTTGGATTGGCGGATATCCTTTATTCGAACAGGATGATAGAAAAAAAACAGCAACCAGGAAAATCACAACTTTAAGTAAACTCCGCATCATTTTCAGGAATCTCCTTCACATATACTATCCCTCATCATACACAAAGTTTGTGATAAAAATGTGAAATGGGTTTGTGGATATTGTTATTTTATATTCTCCATCATTTCAAGATGAACTTGAATAAGCAGCTGTTTATCATTCTCAGTTAAGTGAGATTCCATCACTCTTTTCACAGCAAAATAAAATTTCTCATGTGGCGATTTCCTTACTCTTGGATGAGAATTTTCATCCTTTAATTCTCTTGTTATTGCAGTTTTAAGAATATATTCGGCTTCTTCATCTGTAGAAAGCAGACGGTTATTCCATAATGTACGATATTCTATTAATAATTGATTAAAATTTATTTCCTTATTCAATGGGGCTTCCTCCTATTCACCGTTAGCATCACTCCCATTTTTACATAAATAAAAACAATTGTGCAAAAAATAGATGTAAATAATTACGAAAGGAGAATATTTTACATGAGTTCGCCATATTGCTGTCCCAATTGTAAAACAAATAAGAGCCGCTTTAACATTATAAAACAAGTTCCACAATCGGTTAAAATGGATCCCCATTCCGGTGTGATCCTTGAAGAATACACGAGTGAAAATTTAAGCCCTTTCCATATGGGATATAGAGGTCCAGATTATCGGGTTCAATGCGGCGCCTGCGGTTTAGTAGAGGATGAAAGAACCTTTATCAAGTTCGGAGAAAAAAATTAAAGCTTGAGAGACCATCCTCTCAAGCTTTTTTATTGCTTATAAATAATAATTTGCTGTCCTCTAAAAATTGGATGCTGTCAATTTCCCAAGCATCATAAGGAGAAAATCTAACTAAATACACTTTGCCTTTGAAAGACCTTCTCCCGGAATTTTTTATGACCATATCAACCTCAACAGGAATTTCAAGACTTAAGTCTTCTGTAAGATCTTCTATCGGCATAACGAGCATACGCGATAAATTTATGTTTTCTACATATTTAAGATGATTTTTCCATTCAATTTTCTGCAAGGAGACTGCAGAAACAATTCGAATATCCTGCTGTTTCATTCCGGCAAAAAATGCACGAATGACTTCATAAGGGTCAGCTTGGTTTATATACTCTTGTAGCTTACCAGCAGATTTTAAGATCATTAATTTATGTGATAGATCCATAAAATTTGTTCGATGGGTTGCACTCCCATAAAAATGGATACAAAAATGCCCAGGAAAATTATTTTTTAGTGCCCCTGCACCATGCGGCATTCCGTGCATGGAGGCTGCTATCCATTGATTCCCATTAATAACAATAATCGCTCTTCGCTTCCAGCTCCATTTTCCGTCATATACTTTCTTCATGATCTTCGTATCTTTCGAGGTTAACGGCTGAACATCTGCATGATTACTACCTGCACGTCTTTGCACATGAAATTTCTCTCCAGTCTCAACATCCATAACAATAAATTTACTATATTTTGGAAGAATTTTATTTACCTTATCCCATGGAAGCATCTCAATCTGGATACTTACATTGCTCTTGTCTGCAAGTATAGGTGAACTATTTAATAGCACAGCAATCACTAATATAACTGCAATACGGAACTTCATATTTCCCACTCAATTTCATTATTTATTTTCAAAAACCCTATATTTAAAAAGTTTTCCATAATGGAAGAGTTTGTATTCATAATAAATGCACAAGCTCCATAATCATCTTCATACAAACAAAAGGAGACTGAAGTTTGAAATTCTCCAATAAAAAAACGTGTTCATCTTAAACTGAACACGTTTTTCTAAAATGAAGATTTATCTGGCCTCTAGTGCATGTAGTTCTTCTTCTACTTGCTTCCAGTCAATATTTTCACCGATAAAAACCATATTAAGCGGCATATTCATATTTTCCTTCATATATAAAGGCATGCCGTAGGAATATTGAAACAGACTTGGAAACTCCGCAGAATGAAATTTTACATATCCTTTTATTCGATATATCGTATCTGGAAGCTTTCTTAAAAAGGATTCAAATTCCATTTGGCCAATGGCTTGTTTAAACTGATACACATATGTACTTAACTTTAAGTCTGTACTTACATGTGCTTGTGCTCTATCTGTTTTTATACTTGAAGATAATCTTTTTATCTGCTGCATCGGTACTTTCGCAAAAGTCGTCAAAATAGAAAATGCATGAGAATTAAGGGCTTGGATTTCCATCGTTAGTTTCGATTGCTCCCCATCCGTTAACTCATCCGTTTTATTTAGTAAAATTAAATCAGCATGACGTATTTGTTCAATGAGAAGCTGCTGTACTTGAGGACTGAGTGAGTGTCGATTTAGCCAGCGTTTTCCGTCAACAACAGAGATGATCCCCTTAACTTCAATTCGATCTGCAAATAACGGGGACATAACTGCATCTAAAACCTCGACCGGATGAGCAGCTCCTGTTGCCTCAATATATATTGCATCAGGTTTATCTATCACTAGCAGCCCTTGTAATTGCGACTCAAGCTTATCCTGAATCGTGCAGCAAATACAGCCATCAAGCAATTCTTTAAGCGGAATGTCCTCATCGACTGCATCCGAATCAATTGACACTTTTCCAAGCTCATTCATCATCACAGCAACTTTTCGATTTTGTTTCTTCTCCTCCGTTAAAAGCTGTTTAAGTAAAGTAGTTTTTCCGCTCCCCAAAAAACCAGATAAAATATATATTTCCGTTTTATTCATTAAGAATCCCTTTCCTTCATATGATCTTCGTGCATTTCAGTAATAATTTTGCATAATTTCTTTTCAAGTAAGTTTAAATTATCGTTCATTAATAATCCAATCGAATGAAACATCTCTCTTTTACATTTCCAGACAGGGATATATGCATTCGGAAAATACACGTCTTTCTTTTCGACACCCACCTCAAGATAGGACTCATAGTTTTCATTAAAGATATCCTCGCTTTTCGCTGGTCGCCCTTTTACCTCACGAATCAGTTCAATGACAATTTGTTCTTTTAATTCATGAAAATCATCGGTAAAAATAGTTTCCAGCTTTTGACCTAAACGTTCACATTGCAATTCAATATTCATAATTTCCTGTCTTATCTGTTCATTAAGATGAGGAATTTGTTTCAAAGTAACACCTCTTTGCGTTTGCTCTTTGTTAGACCTTTTATATCTGTGCATAAAGAAAGCACCCACCAAAAATTAGGAGAGCGCTTTTCTTTATAAAGACTATGAACCCATTTCCTGCTTTAGAATTTCTTCGGCTTTTTTGATTTGTGTGTCGTCTTTATCAAGCTTTTCTCGTAACTTCTCCATGAGAACGAGGGTAGATTGACCCGTTAGCACTCCATCCGCCTTTAACTTTTCTGCCGATTGGAACTTTTCAA
Source organism: Cytobacillus solani (assembly GCF_001420595.1). Taxonomy (GTDB): domain Bacteria; phylum Bacillota; class Bacilli; order Bacillales; family Cytobacillaceae; genus Cytobacillus; species Cytobacillus solani. Next base: position 3,039,657 of record NZ_LJIX01000006.1, read on the forward strand.
TAGCCGATTTTGTATGCTCATCGAAGAAGCCGTCTTCCCTGCCAGGGTTATAACCAATAGCAATAAGCATCTGCTGAGCTGCCTTCACTTCTTTTGAAGACATAGAAAGCTTTAATTCCAAATCTGGATTAATGAAAGGCAATGTCGCATATTCAGGCAATGCTACTTCATAATCAGGTGTAATTCCTTTCTTATGAATCCAGTTTCCTTTCGGAGTTAGCCATTTTTCTGTTGTAAACTTCATATTAGAACCGTCAGAAAAATCTTGTGCTCTTTGGACAGTACCCTTTCCGAATGATTTTTCTCCTACAAGTGGGATATTAGCCGCTTCCTTTACCGCTCCAGCAAGAATCTCTGATGCACTTGCACTTCCTTTATCAATGACGACTACGAGCGGAATCTTTGGATTTTTAGTGCCAGCTGATTTATATTCCTCTCGCTTGCCACTCCGATCTTCTACTTGGAAAATAATTTCTCCCTTTGGTACAAATAAACTTGAAATTTTAACCGCTTGATCTAATAATCCACCAGGGTTTTGTCTTAAGTCAAGAATGAGGCCTTTCATCCCTTGATCCTGCAATTCATTTAACTTGGTTACAAGCTCATTGGAAGTATTCTCAGAAAAAGAAGTAATTTGCACCTTTGCGATGCCATCTTCAAGCATTTCTCCATATACCGTTTCTATAGGAATCGTATCGCGGACAATCGGAACGGTCATTGCATCATCTACTCCTGGACGCAATATCGAAAGCTCCACCTTTGTTCCTTTTTCTCCTCTAATTAAAAGTACAGCCTCAGATGAACTCATGCCCTGCAGGCTTTTTCCATCTACAGATACTACCTTGTCATTTGGCTTTAGTCCAGCTTTTTCAGCCGGTGAACCTTTTATAGGAGAAACAATGACAATCGATCCTTCCTTTTCTTGAATTTCAGCTCCAATGCCTTCAAATGAAGAGGAGATGCTTTGATGAAAGTTTTTTGCCTCATCTACACTCATATAATCAGAATATGGATCCTCTAGGGCATCTACCATCCCGTTAATCGCTCCATTAATTAACTTATCCTCATCTAGTTCCTGAAAATAGGAGGTTTTTAGCGAATCAAAGGCAGCATATAGCTTTTGAAACTCATTACGATCTCCTCCACTGCTATTCACTGCCTTTTGTGTACCAATCAAAAATGCAACAGCTGTAATCCCCGCAGAAATAATTACAACTAATAAAAGCATCATGACAAATGGAAACTTCTTCATTCGGATAAAGCCAGTTGGCTTTTCTGGTTGATCCTGGTTTAAATCCTCCGTTTGCAAAACCTTCACCACTTTCGTATTACATAAAAATTCCTCTAATCCTTATTGAATAGAATACCATTTTTTTGATAGAAATAACAAAGTTAAGCAATCAATTACAGTTGATCATTTATATTTTCTTAACTGTTCCGAAATATTCCTCTAAGGTCCAACCCTTATTATAAATTGTTGTTGCTGCTTCTTTTCCTACATATCTAAAATGCCATGGTTCATATTTATAACCTGTAATGGCTTCTTTTCCTTTTGGATAGCGCAGGATGAATCCATAAAGATGGGCATTGGCTGCAATCCATTTCCCTTCAGGCGTCTCCCCAAATTGTTCAGAGAGTTCAAATTTAGCACTTTGACTAGATAAATCCATAGTCAAGCCTGTTTGGTGTTCACTTGTCCCTGGAACAGCTACTGCTAAGGCTGCTTTCTCTTCCCCAAATTTACTTACCTCTGCATTATATACTTGCGTTTGCCTGTTAAAGGACCGGTAGCCTGAAACAGCAAACAAGTGAATCCCTTGTTTTTTTGCTTCGGCAAACATCGTTTCAAGTGCTGCAGCTGCATCTTTTCGCATATAGGCTTTTTCAATATCCTGATCCCCAAATGAGTACAATACATTTGGGCGCACTAAATCCTCTGGGGTATAACCGTCAGGGAGGCTGAATTCCTTATTTACTAAAACCATAAAGTTTGTCGGATTTTGAATGACATTTCTTCCATTAACAACTTTCACATCATTAAAAAAAGCAGCTTCAAGCGTTAGTACATCATCTTCTGGCTGACTTTGTTCCTCTGTTTGATTTTTCTCTTCTTCCTTATTCTTTTCTGCTTCTTCATCAATTACATCTGCCGTACTTTCAGATTCATTATTTTTTTTCAAAAACGGAATCTTTTCCAAAATGGGATCTAATTGACTGCATCCAGCGAGCAGCAAGCTTAAAATAACTGTTAAAGCAATGATTTTTTTCATTTTTTCCACCTATTCCCTATAAAACTAGTAAGCATTATTTATTTTAACATGAAAAAATAACATTTTCAGAGTTAAATAATATCCCAAAATTGGAACATGCTATATAGGTACGACTACCTGAATTTAATTATAAATGACTATATTAATCTTTGCTGTTGATTTCCACTACCAGACTCGCTTTCAGCTACTATCAACTAGTATAAAAATCAGCAATAGCTTTAATATCGCCTATAAAAAATTAAAACTGGCTCAATGTATGAACCAGTTCAATAAACCATTCATTATTCTTTAATTGCTGCTTCGAGTGCTACCTCAATCATTTCGTTGAATGTTGTTTGTCTTTCTTCAGCTGTTGTTTCCTCACCCGTTAAAATATGATCACTGACTGTTAAAACGGATAATGCTTTTCGATTAAATTTTGCAGCAAGTGTATAAAGAGCAGCAGTTTCCATTTCAATCGCTAAAATTTGATACTTTGCCCATTTTTCTAATTCTGCGTTGTCATTATAAAACATATCAGCTGTAAATACATTTCCGACTTTCAAGTTTAAGCCTTTCTTCGTGCCTGCATCATATGCATTCTTTAATAGCTCAAAATTAGCAGTCGGAGCAAAGTCAACACCGCCAAAAGTAAGGCGATTCATTTGTGAATCTGTAGAAGCTGTCATCGCAAGAATAACATCTCTTACTTTTACATCTTTTTGAATAGCACCACAAGTACCTACCCGAATTAGATTTTGCACATTGTAGCTATTCATTAATTCATTTATATAAATTGATATCGAAGGGACACCCATTCCTGTCCCTTGTACAGAGATGCGCTTTCCTTTATATGTACCCGTATATCCAAACATATTACGAACTTCATTATAGCAAGTAGTATTTTCTAAAAATGTTTCAGCAATATATTTGGCGCGAAGCGGATCTCCTGGTAAAAGAACCGTTTCTGCAATCTCATTTTCTTTTGCACCGATATGAACACTCATTATGTAACCTCCATTTATCAAAAACTTACCTGTCTTTCCCACTATACCATATATAACACTTTCCGATAAGCGTTTATCGCAGAATAACGGGCTGTAAGCCCCCCACTGATTGAAGATTCACTTTAAGTTTAAGCATTAATTTATTGGATACGGGAAAGCTATCAATAGCTTTTCCAAAGGAGGTTGCATTCATGTCACAGGAAAAAATGAGAAAGAAATTAAGACAGGCTGTTCAACATGCCAATGAGACAAACCCAACATCAAGAGCAAATACGGAACCTCATACTTCTAAAACAGTGAAAACAAAAAGCAATAAATAAATAAAGGAGCATCATTATGGGAAAAAAACATCGAAACCGAATCAATTCACCGAAGAAAAATAACCATATTCCTAAAGAAGCCATCATCGCTGAGCAGGAAGCACATGGGAAGGAATTTTCCGCAAGCGGAGGAAGAAAGGGGAACCCCGGTTCCAACACGGAATAAGGAGAGCATAATGCTCTCCCTATCTAATTTGTATACGATTAATTATCTTCCATCCACCAGGCTGCAATTGATAATAATATTGCCCTTTACGCCCTTCATCAATAAATAAAATATCACCTGTCGCAATAAAGCGGCCTGAAAAATCTTTAGGAATGAGATCTGGGACATTAAATGTCGCAAATACGGAATATAAGCATTCCTCATGATCGACCCCCTCCATTGACAGCCTGTACACTTGTCTATATCCCTTTGTTTGCCGAAATTTAGGCGTTTGAAAAATGGTCACATCAAATAGCTTTGTTTTCACCCTAGTAAGCTCTTTTAGCAATGTGTCTCCCCTCCTGCATCCCTTCATTCTAATAATCAAAATAACTGTCTTTATTTAAATATCGTTTTCGCCTTTACTCCTGTCGTTTCCTTCAAAGAAAAAATACGATTTTTGTCGATAGTACAATTTATCGGTATGACAGCGCTTACATTTTGGGTTTTTTCTCATATACTATAGAAAAAGGAGACGACTGTTCAGCCTCCGACATGCATTAGACGAGCTGGATGGAAGATTGTTTTTTAACCTACTAGCCAAATCCTCGAGGTCGACACAAGTACATCATGGACGTCAAGCTAGGAGCTGGAGATAAACAGAGTAATTAATAACCTACTTCTTATGGGGGGATGTAAATTGTGGGTTTCCACAGCAGCCAAAAAACCTTTTTTCTTATCACTCATCATATGGTTAATCATTTCTATATTTTCTTTTATTCTTCACCCTCTACAGCCTTTTCAATCTATTGCTCATCGTGGTGCATCGTTCTATGCACCTGAAAATACAATGGCTGCTTTTCAAAAAGCTGTTGATCTTGGCTTTGATTTTATTGAGTTTGATGTTCGGTTAAGCAAGGATGGCCATCTTGTTGTTATCCATGATGCTGATGTACAAAGGACAACGGATGGAGTCGGTTATATCGGGGATTTAACTGTTCAGGAAATTAAAATGCTTGATGCAGGATCCTGGTATTCCCCTGAATTCTCCAATGAAAGAATTCCATTACTCGAGGATGTTTTGAAGCAATTTGGCGGGAAGATTGGATTACTTATTGATATGAAATCTTCAGAAAATCAGCCTCAATTGACAAAGGTATTATCAGATATATTGATGAGATATATAGATAACGGCGTAAAACCTTCCACATTAAAAGTTCAATCCTTCAATATAAACGAGATAAAAAAATTCCATGAATTAACTCCAACTATTTCCTCAGGAATTCTATTAGAAAAACCGCTTAATATCCTTCATTTTGAAACCTATAGAAAGTTTGCCTCATTCCTATCCGTCAATCATCACCTCCTCTCTAAGTCCATTATTCATCAGGCAAAACAATACGGGTTTGATATTTTTTCGTGGACAATAAAAAAACAGTATCAATTTCAAATAATGCAAAGATTGGGTGTAAATGGCATTATTTCAGATGAGGAATGTAAAGAATCAAACAGTAACCTCCTTACATTAATCTTTCAATGATAGACAAAAAAATAAGCCCTGTTAAGGCTTATTTTTTTAGATCAAGAATAGCTTTGAATGATTGATTGAATTTTTTGCTGCATATGTGGTATATCTCCCTGGTTCACTGTAAAACGAAGATTTGATTCATCCATATTTAGCGCCTCTGAGAATAGACTGCTTAAACCTCGCACTTTTCGATCTACCTGCATCAAAATTTCAATGTCATTGGCAGAAGCAGGGAAAAAAGTTATTTCTAATTCATCTAATCTTCCATGAAATGGACCTGAAACTGGTACGAATTCGAATTCTTGGATAAACGGAAGTCTTCGGCGTAAACGATGGGGTGCTTGTTCACAATCAGCTTCCCTTAATCTGAAACCTAAACCATTAATTGCTTGAAGCACGGAATCCATTAACTGATTAGGTACAACTCGAAGATAATCTTTATCTGTTGGATCCACCGCATTTTTTATATCTAAGCCTGTCGCAATCCATACCTTCGTTCTTCCAATTGATACAGGTGTGTCTGGAGGAAGAATGAATGAGAATGGAATAACTTTTCTCTCGTTTGCCATAAGCATGAACGATTCTGTTAATCGGAATCTATCAATTTGAGCTGGAACTGTATATTTTTTATCATCGGCTTCCTTTATATACGTCGTATTTAAAGTTAAATAGATATCATCAATTCTTTGTTCTACATTTCCCCCTTGAATTTCAACGACTCCCCGAATTTCTCCGCCTGGTATAGCTGTATCGCTATCAAGCTTCGTATCTACCTTTGCCGAACCGATCCCAACACTCGCTAACATCTTATTGAAAAATGACATTTTCAAACTCCTCCTAGTGATCACTTTTTTTCCTTATACAAATTATACGAGTGTTTTCACTTTATGGTTTCAAAAATTAGTTTATTTTTTCATAAAAGCAAAAAATGACGAGATCACCCTCGCCATTTCGTTCTTTTATTCCTCTTCAATTTCTTCATCAATAATGCATTTTTGTAATAAGTAGTCAAAGGTAATATCAGCAAGCTCCTCTATTTCTCCTTCAGCAGGCACAAATCCTCGTTTTGTCAGCTCATGAAAGAAAAATTCTGCAATTTCTTCCGTGTCAATAAATACTTCAATTTCCCTCACAGCATCGCCCCCTTTGTAGAGAATGTATGATGTCCTTTCCGGTTTCATGCAAATCTTCTTTTGAAAAAGGAATTCTTTAACTTTCAACACAAATAAATCTGATAATCTGACATTTTATAAAAGGTCAAGCATACATATGAACATAAGAAAATATTTAGAAAATGGAGGAAGAAAATGACTAGTATTTCTAGAGCAATAGCAGAAGTAAAGGAAGATTTGAATAAAGAAGAGAGTATGATTCTTGTGGTGTTTAGCCGGTTTTTAAATGGCTTATTTAAGGTATCATTAGGGGTTGGTATACCTTTGCTAGTTTATCTCGTACTGCAGCTAAGTAACCTCCGCTAAACTGTGCTTTTTCCATCATTATTAACAATTAGTTTCAGCTTTCTAACAATCACACGCATGATATGCAAATACTCTTCATCTTGAAACAGTTCATATAAAATTCGGTAATCATTATAAATATCTAGCAATCCATCAATTAACATTCTTTTTTCTTTAATATTTGCCAGCAACTCCCTTTCAGCTTTACGAAAAGTGTTTCCTTGCAGTTTTTTTATTTCAGGAAGTTTTTCTTTTTTGTTCATAAAATATAGGAGACCTAACTTTTCTATAAAAACATCGGCACTTTCCGCATCGGCAACAAGAGTCAATTCATCTTCCCCCGCTTCTAGCCATTCCCCATCACTAATTCTCGAAAGCTCATAAATGATATCTTCCCATGCATCCTCTTTATATCGCCAAATTTCAGTTCGAAACCCCATTATTTTGAATAAATCAGAACCGTATCCTTTCACTTGAACTAAATCACCAAAGAAATATTTATATTCTATATCAATATGTTCCTTTTCCAGTACTTCTCCTTCATAATCCGATAATAATTGAAGACTGGATTCCATATAGAGCCCTTCACTTTTGTTTACTTCGTAAACATGCATTCCATCTAGCCACTTTACATCCGTGATTTTCCCTACGGTTCCATACATAGTGATCACGACTGTATCACCGATATTGTATTTTGGTTTTTTTCGATCGCTCATGTCCTCCATCCTCTCAAGTATTCAGTCGTGAGTAATTCTTTGCTTTAGTATATGCATGGAAGGGAAAAATCGCTCCGGAATAGGAGAAGTTTGGACCGATAAGAAATGAAAACACCCCATTCATGAAATGGAGTGTTTTTGTGATCGCCTGTCTTAAGCTTCACTATTCAAATATAAATCCCACGCCTCATCAAATATCGTCATATTCTCAATATAAGATCCATTTAATTCCAAGTACAAACTTAACTCATGATAATCTGATGAAGTCTTCGGAAAACTATGATCCTTATATGCATGATTAGCAAATTTACTAATAGAGTCTTTTGGATTGGGATGTCGATACTTCATTAAATAATGATAGAAGGTTTTTGCCATCTTTATCACCAGCCTTTATTAAAGTACGGGTATTTATTCTATTGTATACATATTCTATCGATTACTATATACGAAAAAGTGCCCTTCCGTCTATATGAAAAAGCAACCCAAATTTGGATTGCTTTTTCATCGATTTCTTTTATTTCTCTTTTTTCTATTGCTAACTCCTAGTTTTCAAACTATAGATAGTGACGATTGCATTACCTGCCAATTCACTAATTCCGTTTCTTTCCATCTTAAACACCTAGTTCTTGCTGTAAAATTATATCGCTAAGTGCGTCAATTGCTTCATTTTCATCTGAACCAGATGCACAGATTTTTATTACGGAATTCAGCGGTATTGCTAAAGACATTACCCCAATAATCGATTTTAAGTTTGCCTTCCTATTATTGAACATAATATCTATATCACAATTATATTGGTTCGCAACCTGTACTAATAAAGATGCTGGGCGCGCATGAATACCAGCATAATCAATCACTTTGTAATCTTTTTCTACCATATAAACTAGCCTTCCTTCCTTTTATATATCAATCAAGAATTTTTAATCCAAATTTATCCACACACTTTTCACTTCGGTGTAATTGTCTAATGCATAGGATCCCATCTCACGACCAAAACCAGATTCTTTAAACCCGCCAAAAGGGGATGCCGGGTCTGTCACGTTATAGCAATTCACCCACACCGAACCGGCTTTTAATCGATTAGCTACGTAATGCGCATTTTTTAAATTTTCCGTCCATAGACCAGCAGCAAGACCAAATGATGAATTATTTGCACGATTAATCATTTCATCTAGGCTGTCAAAAGGCATCGCCACCACTACAGGTCCAAAGATTTCTTCTCTTGCAATCGACATCTTCTCATTTACGCTTACAAATACTGTTGGCTCTACAAAATATCCTTTTGAAGTGTGTCCACCACCACATAACATTTCTGCACCTTCGTTTTTACCTTTATTAATATAATTGAGAACACGGTTTTGCTGCTCTTTTGAAACCAGTGGTCCCATCTCTGTGTCTGGAGATAATCCACTTCCAAGCTTGACATTTTTAGCGTAAGACACCAAATCAGCAACAACATTATCGAAATGACTTTTTTGAATATACACTCTCGAACCAGCACTGCAAACTTCCCCTTGATTCGCCATAATCCCAGTAAAGACTCCTGAAGTTGCTTTCGTTAAATCAGCATCTTGTAAAATAATGTTTGGAGATTTACCTCCTAACTCCAGCGTAACACGTTTCAAAGTGTTTGCAGCTTCTTGCATAATTTGCTTGCCGACTATCGTCGAGCCTGTAAAAGCGATTTTATTCACATGTGGATGTTTGACAAGAGCATCTCCTGCAATCTCTCCAAAACCAGGGACAATATTGATTACACCATCTGGAAAACCTGCTTCAGTTATTAGTTCTGCAAGATACAGTGCGGATAATGGAGTCTGTTCTGCAGGCTTTAGTATAACTGTACAGCCTGTAGCTAGTGCCGGCGCTATTTTCCAAGCCGCCATCATCAATGGAAAGTTCCAAGGGATTATTTGCCCAACTACACCTACGGGTTCATGGTGAGTATAGTTAAAATAAGGCCCTGAAACCGGAATTGTTTGCCCAACAATTTTCGTAGTCCATCCTGCATAATATTCAAATTGACCTATTGCATTTGGAATATCATTATCCAGCAAATCACGTAAAGGCTTTCCATTATCAAGCGAGTCGATTTCAGCTAATTCCTGTTTGTTTTTTTCTATTAAATCTGCAAGTCTATACATTAGTTTTCCTCGTTCAGCTGAGCTCATCCGAGACCAAGGTCCTTCTTCAAAAGCTGTTTTAGCTGCCTTAACAGCTTTATCGATATCTCCCGTTTGAGCCTCACTCACATCCGCCAAAACTTCTCCATTCGAAGGATTAAACGTTTTAAATGTTCTCCCCATGTCAGATTCTACAAAACTTCCATTAATGAATAATTTCTTTGTCCCTTTTAAAAAATCTGACACTTTTTTTGAAAGTTGATATGTTTGATTCATGATCGTCTCCCTCCATTTCTATTACATTATCAATTAATACTTTTAATAGATATAATATTCTGTCTATTCAACAGATTCTTTATTCGATAACACAAAGATATTAAATACTTTGTAATTCCTGTATTGCTGATTTCATTCTATTGTTAAACACATAAGATCCAGCAACTGCAATATCAGCTCCCGCTTCTTTACAATCCCGGCATGTTTTTGGATTGATACCGCCATCAACTTCAATAAGATAGCTCAACTCTTTTTCATTCCGCCATTTTGCTACTTGTGCAATTTTCTCTAAGGTAGGAGGATGAAATGTTTGCCCCCCGAATCCTTCATCGCAAGTGAGAAAAAGAACAACATCGAGTAAATCTAAACAATGTTGAATTGAATCAACTGAAGTTTCAAGCTTTAATGCCACCCCCGCCTTCACACCAAAACTTTTAATTTTGAGTAAAGTTTTTCTCAATACCTTCGTACTTTCTGGATGAATGATAATGATGTCTGCCTTCGTTTCTAAATAACTGTCAAGTAAACGTTCAGGTTTATCTATCATCAAATGAACATCTAATGGCAATGATGTTAGTTTACGAATGGCTTTCACAGTAGACGAACCCCAAGTTACATTGGATACAAATACACCGTCCATAATATCAATATGGATAAAGTCCGCACCAGCTGCTTCTAATTGCAAAATATCTCTTTCTAGATTTAGAAAATCAGCACTTAAAATCGAAGTTGAAACTAGCATGTAATCCACTCACTTCCTCTATCACCTGGCAGATTTTGGATTTGTCACTTTCTTGACATATAGTCCGATTGGAATCGTTATGACAATCAACACAATTAAGCCAATCATTCCAAATCCACCGATTTGAGCAATAATATAATCAAATACATTTCCGTTCCAAAGTGCCGTCGTTTGACCTTTTATTGAGGTACCTCCACTATTTGCAGAAAGTTTACTAAAATAAGGTGCGAACCAACTAGCTATATAAAGAACTCCAATCATGTTTATAATCCCGCTTATGATAGTCTTCAAAATATTCCCATTGTGAATAATCGTCGCCATGCATGTAAAGAAAGCTACAAATGCTAAATCACCTAAAGGTAAGACCTGATTTCCTGGTAAAATAACAGCTAGTACTAGCGTAATTGGAATTAACATAGTTCCAACGATTTGTGTAGTTGGCAAACCTAACGTTATCGCAGAGTCCAACCCAATAAACACTTCTTTTCCTTTGAATCGCTTATTAAAGAAGCTTTTTGCTGATTCAGAAATCGGAAGCAAGCCTTCTACTATTATTTTTACCATTCTTGGAAAAAGCACCATTATAGCCACTACACTCATTAACAGATTTGTACCTTCTACAAAATTGTAACCTGCTAACAGAGCTAAAATTACCCCAAGAACTGCACCAATTATGACTGGATCTCCAAACATACCGATTTTTCCTTGTAAATAAGAAATATCAAGTTGGGAATTACGTAAAAATGGGATACGATTATATATTTTTTCTAGTATTGTAAAAAGAGGGACAGTACTAGCAGCGTATCCTTGTGGTATGGATATCCCTTCGACTCCTAGAGATTCTTGTACTTTTTTTGCCGAATAATCAGCAGATAATAATGACCAGGTCGCTTGGATTAAGCTGGCTCCAATTCCAAGTACGATGCTCCCTGTTATTAAATGAACAACCGCTCCTGTAAACGCATAATGAGAATAATTAAAAATATCAATGTTCATCGTTTTTGTAAAACCAACTATTAACAAAAGAATATTAAGCAGGAATACCGCTGGAATTATTAGAGCACCAACTAATGTGGAAAACGCAACTCCTGCTGCAGCACCAGATCCAATATCAATTACTGTAAGATTAAAGGAGAATCGTTCAACAATTTGATTTACTGCTGGTTCTAATCGATCAGAGATTAATGAAATCGCCAAACCTAAACCAATAAAGCCAATTCCAACCATAATCCCGCTTCTAATTGAGCGTAATATCCCTTGCCCTAAAATCAAGCCTATAATTATCAATACGATAGGTACAAAAACGGTTGAACCAAGAGATAAAAAATAATCGATCATTCCCACATGAATCCCCCTTAATTTAATAGAATTTGTTTTATTTGTTCTTTCAGCACATCTTCATTTAACCCTATTAAAAATGGAGTGCCGACAACGATTGGTGTCTTATATTTTGATTGGTCTAATTTCATCGAAGTAATAAATAAATCTGCTTCCCCATCATAAAAATCTAACTCATAAATTTGCGATTGGGAGATTGAATAGCTAACTCCAAGTTCTTTTACAAACTCTTCAACTTTCTGTAAAATCATTGTGGAAGTAGCAAGCCCAGCTCCGCACGCAACAACAATTCTCTTTTTCATATTTCATTCTCCTTTTTATTAAAATAATCTTGCATAAGGATTGTTAATTCAGCATGAGAAGATGCTTGTCGAATTTCTTGAATAACTTCTTCATTTTGTAATAAACGACTAACCTTTTGTAAAACCTCTAAGTGCTTATAACTATCTTGTAATATAAGACCAATAATAAAATCCACTTCCAATGGTTTTAATGTTTCGATGTTTTTAAACGTTATCGGTTTTTCAAGCTTAATAATGACAAGCTTTTCTGTTCTTGAATATTCGACTTCTGTATGCACAATCGCTACATTCAAATTCTGCAATTGTAAACCAGTAGGAAAGTTTTGTTCGCGGATTTTAATTGCTTCCCTGAACTGTTCTGTGACATAATTTTTCTCCTCTAATTCATCAGCTATAAAATCAAAGAGCTGGCTCTGAGATTCGAATCGTTGATTATAGAAAATTAAGTTTTCTTCCACATACATGTTGCTTCCTCCAATATTCGAGAGAGATTTATTGAATTGTATCTTTACATAGTAAAAATGCTATTAAATCATCAGGTGTAGTCATCGACTTAAACGAATGACCACTCCCAAGTCGATCTGAATTAATAATTATTTTATATAGATGGGCTAGTAAACTACGAACTTGATTAAGATCTTCCTCAGCTACTGCTAGTAAAATAATAAATGACACGTAAGTTTCGTGGTTCCATTTAATCGGCTGTTTCGTCTTCATTATGGAAATCTTTGTCTCATTCGCCATAGTTGACATTGCATGAGGAATGGCAGCCCATCCTTGCACAATCGTATTTCCTAATTTTTCTCGTTCATACACCGACTTTTTAAATGAGGATTTCACAATTTGATCTTCTTCAAGCCTTTGAATCATTTTATTTAAACAGTCTTCCTTCGTCTCTACCTCTTCATTAATGAACATATAGCGACTATTAATATATTTGGAGATTAGATGGGGGGTTAATACAACATCTTCTTGTTTTCTATTTTTTGAGGAATACTTTAAATAATAATCATAAATCTTTTTCAAATCAGAATCCCTCACTAAAGGAGACACATAAACAATCGGACATGATTGTTCTTTCAGTTGAACAGATGAAATAATAAAATCAACCTTTGATAAGTCTTCGCTTTTCAAAAGAGGTTTTGCGATTAGTTTAAATTGAATATTAGATGGTAATAAATTTTTTATACGGTGAATAATTAAGTCCGATGTTACTAGACCAGATTGACAAACAACTAATATTTGTGACATTTGATTTTTCCGTTCAATGGCGACTTGAAAATGTATCGTAATAAAAGCGACGTCATCATCTGTTAATTTGATATCATATTTCTTTTCAAAACTTTCTATTGAATACCAAATAATACGAAAAAGTACGCCATAATTATTCTTTATTTCATTCAATAACGGATTATAGACGTTAATATCTGATTTTAGTCGGTAGATCATTGGGAAAACATGATAGATGAGTGAATCAAATAATCGATCATCCTCTTTTAAGTCAATATCAATTGCTCTGCTTACACCTGTAATCATGTCCTTGATATCTTCTGAAATTAACTTTTCAATTTGCTTATTATTTATTTTGACTTGAATACGATGGGCAAATAATTGATTACTAACAAAGTGATGCTCCAGTTCAGTAAAATCAAATTGTAGTTCAGAAGAGATTTTACGGCACATTTCAAATGCTAATGGATAGGTTGTTAAATACTCTGCTCCCTCTAACTGTATTTCAGGAAGTTTGGTTAAATGAAATCCACGGTAAGAGCGCTCGGTTAAAATCAATATAGAAATAAAGAGTGACTTGATATATTGTTCTGAAATACTATGCTCCATAACAGATAGGAATTCGAAAACCGTGTCATATACAGCTTCTATGATTTTTTTATCAAACAGAGGTTCAAGAATATGCGCATAAGTTGATAGGGAATTATTATTCAGCTCTTTCTCAATCAAATAGTAAGCAAATCGTTTAATTGTCCTTTGGATGGCAATCTCATTTCCATTTACCCTAGTACCGTTTCCATTAGAAACAAGCTGCAACTCCTCATCCATAAAACTGCGAATGCGGTTGATGTCTTTAATTAATGAACTCGTACTAATATACAGATCCAATGAGAGAGATTGGTAAGTTACAGTTTGACTATTAATCAACAACCACTTAGTAATTAGGATTTGACGTTCCAAAGATGATAATGCATCCCGATCCTTCGCTTTATGATTCGTGATTACTTTTTGAATAAATCCGTTAGAAGTGGAGGTATCTCCAATCAGCTTAATTCCTTGATTCTGCTTTTTATCTATAACTAGATTAAAACTCTTACAGATTTTCTCTAATTTATCCAAATCATTAAAAATGGTTCTCTCCGAAACATTTAAATAATCTGCATACTGTTTCGCCGGTAAATACTCTTCTGTTTTTGAAAGAAAATCGAGTAATTTTGCTTGACGCGATGTAATATCAAACAATATTGACACATCCTTGTATCATAAAAGTCTTCGATTTCTGTTTCAACTTTCCGAATTGCCATGTGATATGAAGTCCATTTTTCGACCAATCCGAATATAAATTTACTCTCCTATGATTTTTATATGGCAAGTTCGATCTCTAGGTCGAATTTGATCCCAATCGATAAAATAGATGTAGCCTACTAGACCTAATTGTAAATCTCCATTCTCAATAATAAAGGTTTCACTTGTTCCTAATAATGTGCTTTTTAGATGTGCATCTGTATTTAACATCGTATAAGCTTCTGGACTAATCTTTCCTTTAAAGTCTTCTAATCCGACTTTTATGTGTTTCGGACCTGGATGATAATATTGCCCTTCAGTTGTGCATCTTGGAATGAGCTTTTCTAAAAGAATGTTTAAATCTACTTGTAAATATTCATAACCATAAGAGTTTTGATCATATGAGAATTCTTCAAATATAACGGAACAGGTTGTGTGAGGAGATGCAACAACACAAATTCCATCTTTAATGTTACTTTTTCCAACAATATCTCGTACTTGTTGTGTTATTTCATGATAAGTTACGCGCCCTCCATGTGAAGAAAGCGTCAGTTTTCCTGAATAAACCACATTCAAACACTTCCTTTTTCTTGATAGCTGGCAACTGCTTGAATCATTTTTTCCATCATTTCTTTCGGATTATTTGCTTTCACGATTCCACTTGTCACACCTACCCCATCAGCCCCTAGTTCCAGCAGTTCCGTTACATCTTTTTCAGAACGGATTCCAGCTCCTTGTTCGACTAATATATCCGGATTCACTTTTTTTATTTTTGCAATTGTTGATGTTACATAGAACCGATCACTTTTTTGATTTTGACCAATGAGTTCTGTTGGTTCTGCCAAGATTACATTCGGGCCAAGCATAGCGATTGCTTGCGCTTCAAGAACCGAATCTGCACAAACAATTGTTAGTATTCCTACTTCTTTTGCTCGCTCAATTGCTTTTGCAATCGCCGTTAAGGTCATAGGATGGTCAGCGTGATTTAATACTACAGCTTGTACTCCTACATATACTAATGAATGCGCTGAAATATGTCCCATTGAATCACCAGGTGCGATACTGTCCATATGTTGAGCAGTAACAATAAGACTCGGACACTCCTTTACGATGTTTCCTAATTCGGTATGCGGAGCAGTAAATAAGAGAGTTACATGATATTGTTTTGCTAAACGGTTCGCATGTCTTGCTAAATCTAGTAACTTCTCTCCAATTAAGAAAGTCTTCGGATTAATAACAAAAAAAGGTGCTTGTAATTTCTCATTATTCACCGTCTGGAACTACCCCCTTTTTTAATTAGATACGGATTGTTTGCGTATTAAATACTGAATAGTAGTGTACAAGACATTCTTCCATTCCAGCGCGTAACTGATGTTGAATATCAAAGTAGTTTAGTTCACCCTTTAAATCACGAACAGCAGCATTCATTAAATCAGTAAACACATTTATTTTTACAATGTTGCTTAAAGCGCATCGACGAAGATTCGAATCTCCAGATGAAGATCCACCGTGTAATACAAGCGGAATAGGGACTATTTGAGAAATTTCATGGAGTCTTTCAAAATTAATTTTTGGTGTTCCAGTATAATTACCATGAGCCGTCCCAATAGAAATCGCTAATGAATCTACTAACGTTTTTTCATAAAACTCCTTTGCATCATTTACAGTTGTTAATAGTGACTCCGTCTGCTCCAAATCTTCATAGTTTTCTCCTGAACCAACGTGACCAATCTCCGCTTCCACAACAACTCCTTTTTGCCGTGCATAAGCAATAACCTCTTTTGTCTTCGCAATATTGTCTTCGAGCGTATCTTTTGATGCATCGATCATGACTGAAGTAAAGCCCAGATCTACCGCTTGTTTTACAAATTCGATTTCCTGCCCATGATCTAAATGAAGAACAATTGGAACTTTTGCTTTTTCTGCATAAAATTTTCCGAGTAAAGCAGCTTCTTCTAAACACATAACCTCATGATGTGCTTGAGCAAATGAAATGATAAGTGGAAACCGTTTATTTTCTGCAACCGAGATATATGCACGCAATGTGTTCTGATCAACAAAATTTGTTGCAGGAATGGCAAAACGTTTATTTAAAGCAATTTCAAATAACTTTTTTGAAGTAACAAGCATCGTTATTTATTCACCTCCTTTTCATGTTATAACGCTTATAAATAACATACTATGTAAGCGTTTTCCTTGCATTCTGTTCTAATTCAACATTATTAATGAAAAAAGAAATGATTTCTGTATTTTCCTTATTATCTGACATTACGAAACAAATGCTGCTAGCATTCTCCGCTACACTTCTATCATTTGTCCTGCCACAATGAATACACATATACGAACATTCATAGTTAAAATGTTTTGTAATTTTATAATCATAGAAAAAAGCAACCCAGCTTTGGATTGCTTTTCATTGATATCTTTTATTTAAGTTCTATTGCCAACGATCTGCTTTTGCTAATTCCGTAATCGCCCAAATGATATTAAACATTAATAATGAAATGGAAATAGGAACAGCAAGTAGCCAATTTTTCCCGAGTTTTTCTTTTATTACACCTGTAAAATAACCGCAGAAAAACAATACAAACATCCCAGCCGCAAGCATAATCATTAAAACAATTTTCATTCCATATCCCCCAAATTCAAATTCTTTAAAAGAATATTCCTTACATGCTAACACTGAATGGAATAGGTACTAAAATTTATTATATAGGGAGAAGGTTAGGATTTTACGTTAAATGTTGAATAATTTGTGAAATATATCCTTGACTTATTTAAGAAGTGAAATCAAAATAGTTTCTTTTCAACAGCCTAGGCTGAGCCATCAGGTTAGTAAAGCTTGTTTCCGGACCGATTTCCTTCGTATTAATTAAAAACAATTGATCCTCAATTTCTCTAATTAGTAAATCCGATTGATAAATCATTTGACAATCATGACAAATGGTTGATGGGACATCACTGATTTTAATCGCTCTCGTACCGTCAGGAAGCTCCCAATAAACATGATCTGTTCCCTTTGTAATATTATTACTCTCACACCATTCACATTGTTCACTCATGCATATTGCCCCCTACTCGCTCGTAACAGCTTTTTCTTCTTGATCGTATTTTTTATCTTTTTGCTGCTGTGCAATAAATTTCTTTTCTTTTAGTTCATCACGCTTCTCACGTTTATTTTTTAATGATGCATGTGTTGGGTCATGCTCATATTGCTCTCTTCGATTTAGTCTTACCAAGTCTTCAGGTACAAGATTAAATTTTTCATCATTCATTAAAGCAGCAATTCCAACATTAGACCTCTTCTCATCCATATCAGGGTATACTTCCTTGAAATACCCTTCCGCTCTTCCTGGAATATAGTTTTCTGGTTCTGGATAGGTAGTGATGACCCCTTCAAAGTTCCGCAAAACCACTTTATCAGCACTTTGGGAGATTAAATAATTAGGCTGAAGTGAAATTTTCCCTCCGCCACCAGGAGCATCTACAACAAATGTCGGCACTGCATATCCTGAAGTATGTCCACGGAGTCCTTCAATAATTTCAAGCCCTTTTGACACAGGTGCACGGAAATGGCCAATCCCTTCAGATAGATCACATTGGTAAATATAATATGGACGCACTCTAATTTTTACTAGGTCATGCATAAGTCTTTTCATAATTGGAACGCTGTCATTAATGCCCGCGAGGATGACTGACTGGTTTCCGACAGGTACACCCGCATTTGCCAGCATCTCACATGCCTTTTTCGATTCCTCGGTAATTTCAATCGAGGTGTTGAAATGAGTGTTCAGCCAAATGGGATGATATTTTTTTAATATGCTGCAAAGGTTTTCCGTGATTCTTTGCGGGAAAACAACTGGTGCTCTCGTTCCAATGCGAATAATTTCGACATGATCAATTTCCCTTAGATTTTTTAGGATGTATTCTAATATATTGTCATTAATTAATAGACCGTCTCCGCCAGAAATGAGTACATCTCTAACTTCTGGGGTATTTCTAATATAGTCTATTGCTCCATCGAGCTGCTTCTTCGGAACTCCCATGCCAATCTGGCCAGAAAATCTTCGCCTCGTACAATAACGGCAGTACATAGAGCATTGGTTAGTAACAAGAAATAACACGCGGTCAGGATATCGATGAGTAAGTCCAGGAACAGGCGAATCTTCATCTTCATGAAGCGGATCTTCGAGATCGTATTTAGTCTTATATATTTCTTTAGAAATAGGGACTGACTGCATTCTGATCGGACATCGCGGATCATCTGGGTTCATAAGTGAAGCATAATAAGGAGTAATATTTAATGGAATCGTTTTCGTGGATATGCGTACACCTTCCTCTTCTTCAGGTGTAAGATTAATCACTTTCTTTAAATCATCAACAGTACGAATGGTATTCGTCAGCTGCCATAGCCAATCATTCCATTGTTCTTCTGTCACATCTTTCCATAGTTCAATGTCTTTCCAATAACGGCTAGGCTTGTATAAGAATGATTTCATTCAAATTCCTCCTATAAATTCTCTTTATACCTACCATGCAACTTCCGTGCCAATATTCAGAATAATCACTATAGAATATGCCCCAGCCGTTCTATGTGACAGTTATAAATATTTTCACACCTTATTTATTTATTTGATATTCAAGGAAAAAATAGGAAAGAGTGCCGATTTATCGGCACTCTTTCCTTCTTAAAATGTCATTTATATACTTTTTCAGCTTATATAAGCTGCCAGAAAACTGTCATTCACATGCCGATTATTTAGCACAACTATATTTACACCTTTTCTTCTATTGAACCCTCCAGTTGTAAATAGGCTTCTTTAAGCTGGTGAAACTCATCTTCAGTTGCTTCCCAATAGCCTCGTGTCTGACTTTCAAGCAATCTTTCCATCATACTATGGAGTGCAAAGCGATTATTCTTCATTAGCTCTTCTCTACGTTTCTCATCGGCTATATACGTAGAATTCAACTCACTAAAAATCCAACTATCCACCTTATTTGTTGTTGCAGCTAATCCAATCAGGTTTTCAAACCTTTCGAGGATTTGTTGAGTACCATGCTGTTCATGGGCAAGTAAACCATCAATCCATTTCGGATTTAATACTCTTGTACGTACACCCCGCTCAATGGATTTTTTCACATCTTCAGTTTGGACCAATTCTCCTGTTGTATCAGAAATATAGACTGGTGTCTTCCTTCCTCTTTCAACCTCAACCGCCTTTGAAAAACCGCCAAAATATTCATAGTAATGGTCAAGATCGATCACTTCAAGCTCTAAATTACTTCTAATTTGTGATACTAGATCAACTGCTTGCAGATGAAGCTTTAACAGTTGTGAGCTCGGTTTGCCCCGAGAGCCAATTCCATATACATATTGAATGTCATTTACATAGCCTTTTGCCAAATCCGCTTCCTCTTGCCAATTTCTTTCCCCGACAAGGCTTGTAACCCTTGTACTATACGCACCTTCTGAAGGACCAAATATCCTTGCTGCGGCAAGCTGGTTAGCTTCCTCCACTTCATATCCTTGACTGATTAATTGTTCGAATATCCTCTTTGTATTTGCTTTCAAACAATTATTATTGTCAGATTCATCTAATCTAGCTCTCTTTAAAAATAGGTCGCTTAAGTCCTCTATTACATTTGGGAAAATGTCTCGGAAAAAGCCAGTCATATAAATGACAACATCTATTCTAGGTCTTCCAAGCTCCTTAATTGGAATAATTTCATAGTTTGGTTTAAAGCTTCCCTTTGAGGCTTGCACACGGACACCTAAATAGTGCAAAATTTGCCCAATGGTTTCACCTTGAGTGCGGGAGGTTTCAAATCCCCAAAGAACAATCCCTGTTGAAGCTGGATAGTTGCCAAATTCCTCGTAATATTGAGCGATTGTATTTTCTGCAATGATCTTCCCTCTTTCAGCAGCTGTTTTTTCAGGGATTAGACGTGGATCGAATTGGTATAGATTATGCCCAGATGGAAGAATCTCTGGATTTTTCACGATATCCCCGGCTAATTTTACTGGAAGGTATTTCCCTGACAATGCTTGAAGCAAGCCTTGCTCCTCATATGTTTTCATACTATTCATAAAGGCATGATAACCAAATTTCAGTGATTCATAGCAGTTTTTGCGGGATTCCTCCGATGCAAGTAAACAATTATCAAAATAGCATGTTTCAATAAATTGATTAACAATTTGGTTCTCCACTTCATCTAGCTGTTCCATTTCTTCTTGCAAACAATCCTCTAGTATCTTGCTGTAATCCTTTCCATTATCCTCTGAAATAATTCTTTTGATTGATTTTAACGATCCACGGTCATACCGAAGAACATGCTTCATATAATTTCTTGCCTCTTCATCATTATAGCCTTTGCCAAAGATATGCAGCCCTTTAGGGATGAGCGATCGTTTCATGTGATATAATTCGATTTCAATATCATGAATAGTAGTTGCTGTGAAATGAAGAGCATGAATTTTCTTCATAATTTCCGTATTTAAGCTGGCACATCGATTCAGGTCCAGCTTTTCTGCTTCAGAATAGTTAGCTAGAAGCTCCTCAAGCTCTACATATTCCCCATATAAATCACTAGTCACAAAGGGAGGAGTTTGATAGCTTACTAAGACAGCATGTGTACGCCGTTTAGCAATCATAGCCTCTGATGGGTTTCCAATATAATAGATGTATACATGAGGGACATCCCCAATTAACTCATCAGGAACACAATCACCTGATACGGCAACTTCCTTTCCCTTTAAGAATTCAAGTGTACCGTGCGTTCCAACATGGACCATGGCATCTGCCTGAAAGGCATCCTTTAACCAGCAATAGAAAGCAGCATATTGATGGTGGGGATTTAATGACTTGTCATGATACGTATTTGCTAGTTTGTCATCAGAACTTCTAGCAGGTTGTAATCCTATAAATACATTGCCTAGTATCATGCCAGGTATAAGAAAATCTGATCCGTCTGCCATGATCGTCCCCGGAGTATGTCCCCAGTCATGGGTCAGCTCTTTAAAAATTTTCTTCTCTTCAATATAGCTTTCATATGCAGCTGATTGATATCGCAGGAAACCACTGAAGGTTTTCTCTGTTCCCCATTTCCCTGAATTGACTAGCTTTCCAGCAGTGAATTGATCCATCAGCTGTTCTTTCGTTACTTCTGGTACTGAATATCCTTCTGTTCGCAATAATTTTAGGATATTTATGACAGAAGGAAATGTATCAATATAGGAAGCAGAAAATAGACTGTCCTCACCTGGAGGATAGTTATAGCAAATAATCGCAACCTTTTTGTCCCGATTTTCTTTCTTCTGTAACGCTAAAGTTTTCTCCACCCGATTTAAAAGACTCTGGACTCGCTCTTCTATTAAGACAAGTTCTTGATGATTAAATTCAAAGGTTTGATCATCATTCACATCCTCAAGTGCCCCAACCGGAAATGTTCCAATAGAGCCATCTAATTCAGGCAGCATGACAGATGTTAAATATTCAGATGAATCTATTCCTTGAATGGATTCCTTCCATTTTTCAACTGTTCTTCTTGTGATAAAAAATGGGTGAAAAATCGGCACATCTAACTCCTCTAAAAAAGGGACAACCTCATTCGAATTCCCTCCTATAGGACCAGCACCAATACGAAATGGCACAAAATTCAGCAGTACATTCACCTTAATGCTTTCATTGACTAGCAAATTTCGAAAACGATTAACATCAATACTAGCTACACCAGGTGCTAGAATCGGGATGATATTGGCCATCGGCTTAAGTCTCTCAATAATTTGCTGGACACATTTCACATTGCTGGCACGAAAATGATAGCCTAAAAACAAAACACCTATAACCGGTTTTTCTTGATCAAAAGGAAATTCTTTCTCATATTCAATTAATGAATCATATACCTTTTTTCGTTTATCATCATAAATATAAAGCTCATCTTTAATAAGTGGCTTATACGGCACTGGTAAATAATGTTTATCTCCTTCTCCATACTCTCTAGCAAGAAATATAAGCAGCTGATTTACATATTCCTCATTTGCATACATCCAATATTCTACAATCGTCGCAAGCTGAAGAAAATTGTCCCTCTTTTCTTCAGGCAACTTTGAAGTGTATTCATTTATCTTATCCTCGTTATCTAAGACAAATAAAGATGCGGGCTTTCCATTGCTGACAAGAACCTGGAACACGTCCTCACCAGTTAAATATCCTAATTTAAATTGACTTTTCATCAGTTCATCCTGAATCGAGAAGTATACCTTTTCTGCATCAGGACGTGCATATTGCAGATATTCAGCAATAACCGCTACCCATTCTTCTGGACAGAGTCGTAAATCAACAATAATCAAGTCAGATTTCCTAATTGCCTCTATTAATATACGACTCTTCTCATTATTTTCAACAGAGCCTTTTGCATCGAATAAACTCATTGTTAAAATGCTCGGATAGTTCGTATTAAATTTTCGATAGGCTGTTGCAGAATCTGCTAATATAGCAGTTGCCGATGTGATGAATGTAATATGCGTCATTCTTCCTCCACTTTTTTCAACTAGAGTTAATTGCTTTCACAATACTGTCTGAACGAATATCTTCCATTTTGCAATACGATGCGCCGAATTCCTTTGCTAATTCTTTCGCAAGTCCCAGTTGGATAAATCCTGTTTCTGTATCAATAACCATGCTTTTTATCTTTTGAGACTGAATCTCATCACATATTGTTATTGCTTCCTTCCATTGATTACCAGCTGATTTCATTGAATTAGCACGACCATCAGTGATTAAAACTAGAAACGGTGCATAATCAGGATCTTTATAGTTGATCAACCTTATTTTATTCAAGGCAGTTTCAAGTCCTAATGCTAAAGGGGTATTTCCGCCCGTCGGAATTTCAGCTAATTCTTTAATTGCAAGCTCAATACTTCTAGTCGGTTCAAGCAGAACCTTGCTTTCATCATTTGAAAAGGTAATTAACCCAACTTTGTCTCTTTTTTGATACGCCTCTTGCAGTAAAGATAATATCGCCGATTTAACGATGCTCATCCGTTTTTTTACACCCATCGAACCGCTTGCATCAACTAAAAATAAAATCAAATTTCCTGTCCGCTTTTCCCTCACCTTTTGCCGAAGATCTGAAGAATGAATGACAATAAAATTGCCATTCGATTTCCTTACTTTTTGATATCTTGCTGCTACTCTTATTGTGGCATCAAAAGCGATATCGGATGGCTTCCCTATTGGAAGCTTGCTTTTAATATAGCGGCCGACTTTTTTTGACGTTTTTGTTCGTGTCCTTTTTCCATTGCCTTCTTTTCTTATTGAGCTTTTTTGCACAAAAGGCTCGATAAGAGACAAATCAATTAATTCTTGTGGCGCTTCCACACTTTCCTTTATAATGCTTTCTTGTTCAAATTCCCCATCCTTATTTGTCTGTTCTGCTTGAAACGGTTCCTTTATACTCTCCATCTCTGTCTGATTATTCTCTATATCAGTTTGAACAGACTCATCTTTACTTGATTCTTTTTGCTGCTGATTAATCACATCACGCATACGGTGTGGAAGCACAAATTCGGCTGCCTCCTGTATATGCTTTATAGATAGTGTGTTTTCTTGATTGAGAGCGGCCATTGCCTTAGCGGTTTCAATAAGAAGCAAGTCGGCACGATGCCCTTCACAGCATGCTTGTAAGGTAATTTCAGCTGCAAACCTCTCTATTTCTTCTTGCACGGAGAGTTTCGCGAGTAATCTCTTAGCCAGCTGGATGTGGTTTTGCAGATCAGCAAGCTGCCACTGTTGCTGCTTACAAAAGCCTTCTTTATCACGTTCATATGCCAATCTGCTCTCAATAATTTGCTTTCTTAGCTGAATATCTGTTTCTCCCTTAACATGTACATACAAACCAAACCGATCCAAGAATTTAGATGAAAGCACCCCTTCGTCTGGATTCATCGTTCCAATTAACAAGAAATCAGAATAATAATCAGATGAGATCCCTTCCCTTTCGATCTTAATTTCTTTCGTTTCTTTCACATTCATTAGTATATTTGCCACACCATTAGATAAAAGGTTGACTTCATCTATGTATAAGATTTTCCCATGGGCTCTAGCCAATAACCCGTGCTGGAATTTTCTTTTTCCAGTCTTTAATACATGTTCAAAATTTATTCCTCCGAGAATCTGCTCTTCCGTTGCATTTAGCGGAAGCTCAATTAATGAGGCTGACTCTTCTAGCAACGGCAAGATTCCTCTGACTAAAGTAGATTTAGCAGTTCCTTTATCACCTGCAAGTAATACACCGCCAATTTTTGGGTTTATTAAGGCAAGGAGAATCGCCTTTTTGGCTTTCTCCTGTCCATATTATTAAGGCAAGGAGAATCGCCTTTTTGGCTTTCTCCTGTCCATATATCGCTGTAAAGGGGTACGACCATTTCCCATTCATTTTTGACACCTCTATTGCAGCACTTGATAACTATTAATTACCGATTCAATAATAGCTGTATCAAATGTGCGTTTTTCAAAAGGCTTTCTTTTTAAGCGATGGGGCACAACAAGGGCTGCTGCTCTTGAAATATCCTCAACAATAACCTCTGTTCGATTTTCAAATGCAGCAATGGTGATCGCCGTCTTTATCATCGTTATATCACATCGATGCCCTTCCACTTCATTCATGATTGCGATCTTCACAGCCATTTCAATCAGCTGATCAGGAACAACTACATCTTTAAGTATGTCTCTTGCTGATAAAATCGAATTTCTTAAGTGCTGCTGATCGTAATTAAACCGTTCAATAAATGCATCGGGGTTATCTTCAAATTGTAATCTTCGCTGAATAACCTCCATTCGCTTACTCAGTTCCTTCTCCCCATAAACCTCTATTGATAAAGCAAATCGGTCAAGGAGCTGTGGTCTTAAATCACCCTCTTCTGGATTCATTGTTCCTACCAAAATAAATTTAGCTGGGTAGGAATGTGAAATTCCTTCACGTTCAATCATGTTTACTCCCATAGCCGCGGCATCTAAAAGGACATCAACAATGTGATCCTCAAGAAGATTAACTTCATCGACGTACAAAATCTGGTTATGTGCTTCAGCTAGAATGCCAGGTTCGAATTTCTTTTCACCTGTTTTAATGGCATATTCCACATCGATTGTTCCCACTACCCGATCCTCAGTTGCACTAATTGGCAAATCAATGACTTTTAATGATACAGATGAATACTCTTCTTTCGTTGCCCAGGAAGGAATAATTTCTGCTAGTGCCCTGACCGCGGTAGATTTCGCTGTTCCTTTTTCCCCGCGAATTAACACTCCGCCAAGAAATGGATTAATTACATTTAAGATTAATGCTAGCTTCATATTTTCCTGACCAACAATTTCTGTTAAAGGATACAATTTATGTTGAACCATTTTTATCCTCCTTGTAGTTGCTAAACCACGTACTAGTTTCTAGCTATTAGGCTTTTTGGTGTAAAAAAAGGGGCACCGTCTTCCTCACTTATTTTTGCATCTATTGAAAAAACGGTTCTAAATAGGTTTTGATTAATAACATCCATTGGTTTTCCTGATGTATAAATTTCCCCATTTTTCATGACAACGATGTGATCACTATATTTAGAAGCTTGATTAATATCATGAAGCACCATCATAATCGTCATTTGTAATTCTTTATTTAAATACTTTACTAGCTCCATAATTTCTAGCTGGTGAGCAATATCTAAATAGGTTGTTGGCTCATCGAGCAAAAGAATTTTTGGAGATTGAACGACAGCCATCGCAATCCAGGCACGCTGCCGCTCACCGCCAGAAAGTCTTTTAAGCGATTGATGCTGTAAATGAGTAAGATTTGTAATAGAAATGGCCCAATTAATCATTTCCTCATCTTTTTGTGATAAATTTTCATACCATTTACGATGTGGGAGCCTGCCGTGTGAAACAAGATCCCTAACGGTTAATTCAAGTTCATAATTCTGAGTTTGGGAAAGCATCGTAATCGTTTTCGCCAATTCACGTGAATGAATGATAGAAACTTTTTTTCCATCAATTGAAACAATGCCTTCGTTTGGATGAATCAAATTCGTCATTATTCGCAGCAATGTTGATTTTCCTGACCCATTCGGACCGATAATGCTCGTAATTTTTTCTGATTGAACGTGTAAAGATAAATTATGTATGGAAAAAGTTGATGACTGCTTATAGCTGACATGCTCTGCTGCTAATGAAATTGGCATCAAAATCCTCCTTTACTTTCCCTGCAAAATCTTCTGAAGTTCTTTGTTTAAGTAATCTAATGATTCAATGACACGCGGCCCTGGATTCGATCCAAATAAGTGATTTGGCAATGATACAAAATGTTCATTCTTAACAGCATACACATTTTTCCATGATGGATTTTTTTCCATTTCCTTCATAAAGCTAACCTTTGCCGCTTCAGCAGAGCCTGGTGTAATTAAGAAAATGGCTTCTGGATCCGCTTCAATGATCCGTTCAATATTTAACTGTGCATATTGAGGGAATTTTTCTAATTTCGGATAATCCTTTGCAATGTTATAGCCGCCAATGGCTTCTAGGAAATTGCCTGACAATGAATTTGGCAATGCCACCATCCAGTTGCCTGGAACACCAAATATGATCATTGAGCGAAGCTGTTCGTCATTTAAATCTTTAAATTCCGCTATTTTCGTATTGATTTCAGTCATTAATTTCGTTGCTTCTTCCTCTTTATCCATCACTGTTCCTAGCATTTCAATGGATTGATTAATTTCATCAATGGATTGTGCACCAGTTAATAAGACATTAATTCCAAGTTGCTTTAATGCAGGAATATCCTTTGCATTTAGTTGTTTATGTGCAATAACTAAATCAGGGCTAAGCTCAGCGACCTTTTCAATATTAATGCTGTTTGTCGAACCGATTTCCGACACATCCTTTGCTTCCTCAACTTGGAGTTCTCCTTCAATAGTTGGCCGGCCAACAACCTCTCCTCCCAAGGCATAAATGGTTTCCATATCCCCTGAACTAAATGCAATGATTCGCTTCGGAGCTTCTTCAAATTTCACTTTATTGTCTGCAAGATCTGTAACAGTAATAGGTGTTGATTGTTCTGCTTTCTCCTCTTTTGAAACCTCCTGATTCTCTTCAGAGACGTGTTCCTCATTTGTCTTTTCCTTTGATGATGCTTCGTTCTTTCCGCATCCAGAAACAGTTAGTAATAAAATTATCAATATTGCGAATGAAATAAAACTTTTTCTATTTAACATCTTCTATATCCCTCATCTTTTCTCCATAGTCTCATTTATCTTTTTCCAATAATGCTTCCTTTTTTTAATAAAAATAAAAAGAATGGTCCGCCTACACTAGCTAATAAAATACCTACAGGCAATTCAATGGGATCAAACCAGCTTCGTGCAGCTGTGTCTGCAAAAACAACGAGCATCCCTCCAAATAATGCGGATATTGGCAGTAGGTAACGATAATCATCGCCAATAAGGATTCGGATGATATGCGGTACAACAAGCCCTACAAAGCCGAGCAAGCCAGCAACACTAACAGCTGCACCCGCAAGAAAAGTACTCAGCAGGATTAATAAGAAGCGGCTTTTTTCAACATGATGACCTAATAGCTTGGCTGTATCGTCTCCAAGCCGTAAAATATTTGCTGTTCTTGCTGCAAATAATGAGAGAATTAATCCGATTGAAGCATAGGGGAATATCATCCAAAAATGTGGCCAGCTTCTTTCGCTTAACCCACCCATTAGCCACGGGAGAACAGCTTGAACTTTATCACTGTAAATAATCATAATTGCAGATGTAATCGCTCCCAATAGTGTATTGATTGCAACCCCCGCTAATATAAGCTTTAATGGTGAAACTCCCCCGTCCCAAGCAAGCAAATATACAAATGCTGCTGCAATGAAAGCTCCCAGAAATGCCCCAAAAGGCAATAAGCTTGTATACTGGGGAAAAATAAGCATGGTAATGATAGCAACTAGCCCTGCACCTGAAGAGATTCCGATAATTCCTGGATCTGCAAGGGGATTTCTCATAATTCCTTGCAGCAAGCCTCCAGCAACAGCTAGGCACATACCTACTAGCATCCCCGTTAATATCCTTGGAAGCCGTAAATTCCATACGATTTGGTGTTCTAACGTTTGATTCTTCTCTGTTAATCCAGCCCATATCTCATTAATCGAAAGCTGAACCGATCCTGTTGCCAGTCCGTACAAAATGGAAGCAATGACTAGTAAAAAACAAATAATGTAGAGCATTCTTCTCTTTTGCAGAACATGTTGTCTGTTTGTTTCTACTTGTTCATTTATCTGATTCATAGCATGATCCCTTCATACAATTCCTTAATTTCTTAAAATCTATTAATTTATGTTTTTTTATCATCACCTTTTTAATTGAAAATGATTATCAATATTAGCTAATATGTGTATAATTGTAATTGATAATACTTCTCATTACATGTGATTGCAATCACATACTTTTAATATTTCATCAATTCAAACAGGAGTGATTTTGTTGGCAGCCGCAACAGATATCTTGAATCATTTAAAGACATTTCAAATTTTCAAAGACTTACATAACTATCAGCTCGAAGAAATTTCAATTGATACACAAAGCAAAACGTTCACAAGAAAAACACAATTATTTGCACAATTTGAACCAATAGAACATATTTATTTTTTGTTGGAGGGTCAGGTAAAGCTTTATCGGATGGATCATAGAGGAAATGAACAAATTGTAAATATCGCTTGTGAAGGGGAGATGTTTCCGCATATTGGATTTTTCCGGCCGCAATCTTATCCCGCCTATGCAGAAACGATGAAAACTACAGCTGCTCTAGCCATTTCTTTACAGCCATTTAACCGATTCATTAACAAAAATCCTATTATTTGCGAAAAATTAATCAATATAATGGAGGATAAAATGATTGATTTACAATCGCGATTAGAAGAAAAAATGCTCTATCCACTCTGTGAACAAGTCATATTATTATTAATAAGGCTTCGTGACCAATACGGGCACGAACTTAATAATGAATGGATTTTGATTCAGAATCATTTTTCTAATCGTGAATTAGCAAGCCTAATTGGTTCAACTAGAGAAACGATTAATCGGTATTTAAATGATTTAAGGAAACAAGGTGTAATTAAATTTACAGTTGAAGAAAATATTCTAATACATAAAAAGAAGTTAAGTAGATTGATTGAATTTCATGAGCGATAAGGACAAAAAGGATGAACCCTTTCTTTTTTAATTTCAGAAAAGGCTCACCCTTTTTGTTTTATTCAATTTGCAGTTTCTGAATTTTATATTGTAATGTTTGCCTTGGAATATCGAGGATTTTAGCTGCTTGCTTGATATTTCCGTCCGTTTGCCTCAAGGCATTAGAAATAAGATCCTTTTCTAGCTGCAGCAAATTTGTTCTCAGGGATAAACTTTTTTGATTTGTTTTCCTGGCTGATGACTGAAAATGCTGCTTCAGCATAACCGGAAGATCATTTTCACTCAGAAGCTCTTGTTCACATACATTCATCATATATTCAATCGTATGTTTGAGCTCTCTAACATTCCCAGGCCAGCTGTAAGTATGAAAAAGGGACATTAGTTTCTCACTTGCACCCTTTACACTTTTCTTAAATATCTCGTTAAATAATAGGACAAAATGATTAGTTAAGTAACTTAAATCCTCCTTTCTTTCTCGTAATGGAGGAAGTTTGAAGGTGAGAACATTCAGACGATAGAAAAGATCTGCACGAATTTGCTTTATTTCAAGTGCCTTTTTCGGATGAATATTCATTGCTGCAATAATACGGACATTCACGAAACTACTTTCTGTGCTGCCGATCCTTCTGACATGCCCATCTTCAAGCACCCTAAGCAGCTTGGCCTGCAATTCAATCGGCATCATATGAATCTCATCTAGAAAAAGTGTCCCTCCATCCGCTAATTCAAATAAGCCTGGCCGCTCAACAGCCCCTGTGTAGCTGCCTTTCGATGTACCAAATAATATACTTTCTAATAAGGTCTCTGGTATAGCTGCACAATTTTGTGCAATAAATGGTCCATTCGGCCGTAAAGAGGCATGATGGATTCCTTGAACAAATAGTTCCTTCCCACAGCCGCTTTCCCCAAAAACCATAATCGGAGAATTAGACTTTGCCAGCTTCTTTGCTTCCTTTTTTACTTCTATTAGTTCAGGATTTACTGTTAACAAACTATCAAGTGTATACTGTGTGCCGCTTGGATTTTTCCTTCTCTTCTTTGTTTGTCCATTCATTTTTTTCTGTAAATCCAGTAAACTCTCAGAAAGTTTTTTTATTCTTGAGTAATCTTTGGCAATCTCAACTGCTCCTGCAATTTCTCCTTCTACCCAAATGGGCAGGGTGGTATTTATTGTCTCAATTTGTTCCCCATGAACATTGACATAGCCTTGGGTCTGATTGTAAATCGGTTTACTTGTCCTCATGACCTTTAACAATGTACTTGTTTGTTCAGATAAGGATGGAAATACGGATAATAATGGCCTTCCCAATACTTCTTTTACAGTCATTCCATCATGTTTTGCAGCAATCTCATTATAATAAATAGTTTTCCCATGCAGATCTACAACATGAATTCCTTCATCAATTGCATTTAATATTGCCGAAAGCACCTCACTTGAATTCACTTTCATTTCAGTGATTCCAATCTCCCCCTATCCTTTCGAAAGGTTTTTCACCCATACATTCATATCCTCTAGCTTGTCAAAAATGTAGCAATTATTCATTAATCGACCTCTATAGGAATAACTTAGCTGATGTAGTGCTGCATTCATCCCGAAGGAAAGAGACCTTGCGATTGAATATGCACAATAGATGTCAGCCAACTTTAGCTCTTCTTCTAGCTTTTCTAATAAAATTTTCATTAATCCATGTTTTCTATGTTCAGGTAATGTAGCACAATCGGTTAGTTCTGCATTTTTGTAAAAGGAGTTTACTTCAGCGGAGGCAGCACTCACTATTACTCCATTGGTTTGGAATCCATAATAGATCGTTCCTTCATCAAGCGTTCTTCTAATATATTGCGGATCATTAAGTGGAGTTGGATAGATTTGAAACACTTTTCCATAGAGGGATGCGAGAGCATCGACATCTTCATAACTGCATTTTTTCATTTGGTAATCTGCTGGAGGCATTGTTTGTTTCTGGCCTTCAAGTGCAAGAACCTGTTTGACAATTTGGTCTTCTTGTAGCCACTGATGGTTTGTCCTTCTTTCATTCGTGTAATATTTACAAAAGAAAAATAGATTGGAACCGAGAAAATAGCCCTCAATCACTGCCTCACATTTAAATCCATATTCGACTAACATTACATATTGCTCTTGTCTTCCCTTAATAATTAGTTTTTCTGCTTGAAAAACTTGTATTAATTCTTCAGCTTTTTCAATTGCTTCGACCATGTTTCCCCTTATATCGTCGACACGGAGACGTTTATTAAAAACATCTATATATATTTCTGCCGTGCAGTTTTCTGTCCTTATCCGATGGGTATCAGCAACCATTCATTCTCACTCCCTTTTTCACAAAATACCCGGCTGAATATGGCCGGGCTTTATTATTCAAATATTGTCATGCTAGTCAGCTTATTACTAATATAAACTAGGAATCTATTTCACACCAATCTAGAATAGCTAAGGCAATGATTTCGGCTGCTGCAAACACATCATTAATTGAAATATATTCATTTGCATCATGTGCAACCTCTGTCACACCAGGTCCGAATACGACAACTGGGGTATCGCCAACCCGTGATAGTATCCCGCCATCTGTTCCCCATGGCGATGCTTCAATGATGGGGCTTGAATCTTTTACTTTTTCAAAGCTATTCGTTATTGTTTCCATCAGCGGATGATTTGCATCTAGATTTCCAGGCAGCCATCTTCCTCCAAACCATTCGACTGTCGGTAGATTCTTACTTAGCCATTCATCTGTTTGTGTTAGTTCTAGCAGGCAGTTTTCCAATTCTTTTTCAACAGCCTTCATTTCCTCGTTCGGTGCAACACCGATCCTTCCTTCAATAAT
Organism: Cytobacillus solani; assembly: GCF_001420595.1. Classification (GTDB taxonomy): domain Bacteria; phylum Bacillota; class Bacilli; order Bacillales; family Cytobacillaceae; genus Cytobacillus; species Cytobacillus solani. The sequence goes on from NZ_LJIX01000006.1 coordinate 3,072,437, forward strand.
TGCTAGATCAGGAACCGATGAAGGCCATTCCCCGCTATAAATTTTTCCTATGTTAATGGGAACCGGAATTGGCGTGTTTTGATACAGAGGTTCGGTGATCTTCTCATTTCGCTTCTCTTCCAGCTCTTGCAGCTTCGTTATCACGAGCATCGCTTTTTCAATGGCATTGATTCCTTCGTAACGAGTCCCGCCATGTGCTGAGCGCCCTTTCACTGTGATTCGAAACCACATCGAGCCTTGCTGCTTTGGAAAGAGCTTCATATTAGTCGGCTCTGGGATAATCGCTCCATCCGCTGTATAGCCTCTTAATACGGCTGCTAAGGTCCCTGCACCTCCGCTCTCTTCCTCTATGACACTTTGAAAAATAATATCACCTTTTAATTGAATCCCGGATTGAATGATCGCTTCCATTGCAAGAATAAGAGATACGGTCCCACCCTTCATATCTGTTGAGCCTCTGCCATATAATTTCCCGTCTTCCAATAAGCCGCTAAAAGGATCACACTGCCAATCTTTCCGATCTCCTTCAGGAACAACATCGATATGCCCATTTAATAGAATGGAACGTCCTCCGCCAGTTCCCTTTAATATTCCGACAACATTTGGATTTCCCGTAAAATCCGTTCGATCCGAACAAAAAACAGGATGCTTTAGCAGCACATCCTCCCCAATTTCCCAAATATCTAATGAAAGGCCAAGCTTTCGGCATTTTTCTATGATAATTGCCTGTGCTTTGCTTTCATTTCCTCTTGTACTTCCTTCTTGTACAAGCCGCTGAAGAAAGCGTATTCCTTTTGGACGATTTTCACCGAGCCACTCTTTTATTTTCTTTTCTGCCTGCATGACAACACTCCCTTTTTCATCCTATGGAAACGTGCTTACCAATGAAAATCACAGCCTGTATTTGTTTTAATTTCTTCAAATGAATATGGTGGGAAAATTTCTTTTAAGTGTAAGCCATTATTCGTAACCTCAAATACACCCATTTCCGTAATGATTAAATCCACACATCTCGCTGATGTTAGAGGGAGAGAGCATTCTTTCACAATTTTTGGCTTCCCCTGCTTATCGACATGATTCATTAACACAATAACTTTTTTGGCTTTTTGAGCAAGCTCCATGGCACCACCCATTCCCGGCACTTTTTTTCCTGGAACGATCCAATTGGCAAGGTCACCATTTTCACTAACTTCTAAAGAACCAAGGATCGTCATGTCTACTCTTCCTCTCCGGATCATCCCAAAGGAAATTGCACTATCACAATAAGAAGCTCCCGATACTACTGTTACAGGAAAACCGCCTGCATTGCATAGATTTTCATCCTCTTCTCCCTTTTTCGGGCTCGGCCCCATCCCCGTGATTCCATTTTCCGCATGAAACATGACATTGATATCATCCGGTAAATGATTGGGTACAAGAGATGGAATGCCAATCCCTAAATTCACAACCATTCCGTTTTTTATTTCCTCAGCTGCTCTTTTAGCGATCCGATTTCTAACATCTATTCCCAAGCCCATGTCCAATTCACCCCTTTTGAAGGAACTATATAATCAACAAACACACCTGGGGTTGTAATCTCATCAGGTTTCAAGTTTCCTAGCGAAACAATCTCCTCTACCTCGGCAATGGTGATATTCCCAGCCATTGCAACTAAAGGATTCGTATTTCGCGCACTTTTGTCATAAATTAAGTTTCCATACGGGTCCGCTTTTTTTGCAAAAATAATAGAGACGTCACCCGTTAAAGCGGTTTCAACTAAGTATTCCTTTCCTTCCACTAACATTCTTTGTTTTCCGCCTGCAACCATTTCATTGTCCATCCCGATATCTGATAGAATCGCCCCCAATCCTACTCCACCGGCACGAATTCTTTCGGCTAAAATTCCTTGTGGTGAAAATTCAACTTCCAGCTTGCCATCGGTCATTAACTGCCCTGCGACAGGGTTTGAACCGATGTGTGAGGCAATAATTTTTACCGCTCTTCCTTCACTTACAATTTTGCCGATCCCGATGTGAGGGAATCCTGTATCATTTCCAATTAGCGTTAATTCTTTTACTCCTTTTTCAAGGAGGCCATCAATGATCGTTGGTGGTGATCCAATTCCCCCGAATCCGCCAAAAATAATAGTCATTCCATCATGAAAGTTCTCCATTGCTTGTTCAATTGTGATGATTTTATTAAAGGCGTTTTCCATTAAGCATCATCCTCTTTAATTAAATTGTTTGCTGTGAATAGTTGGAATGTTTCATGTAGACGCTTCACTAATTCATCTATTTCCGGAATCGTTATCGTTAGAGGAGGAGCAATTAAGATAGCATCTCCGTTCACCCCATCTATCCCTGCTCCTGCCGGATATAGGATTAATCCGCATTTTTCCGCTTGCCCAATGAGCTTTTGTGTGAAAAGAAATGAGCGTGGAAATGGAGTTTTATTAGCTTGATTTTCCACAAATTCCAGACCAATCATCAGTCCTTTTCCACGAATATCTCCTATGAATGGAAACATCTTCTGAAGCACCTTTAGTCTTTGAAATATATATGTGCTTTTCTCATCGATCTCTTTCATAATTTCGTTTTTATCCAAATATTCCAAGACTGCCAGGGAAACAGCGCAGCTTTGCGGATTTGCACTTAATGTATGCCCGCTCATAACAACTTTTGATCCTTGTAGAATGGGCTCCATAATTCGGTCACTAACTAATGCAGCAGCAATCGGTGCGTACCCAGCACCCATTCCTTTTCCAAGTGCGACGATATCTGGTTCAATGTCCCAGTGCTCACATGCCAGCATCGGACCAGTCCGACCGAACCCTGTCATCACTTCATCAGCGATGAAAAGAATGTTGTTTTTATCGCATATCTCTTTGATCACCTTATAGTAATCTTTCGGAGGCGTGATTGCTCCGCCCGAAGCACCAATAATTGGTTCCGCAATAAATGCCGCGATTTGTTCTGCACCTATCCGTTTAATGACGGTATCAAGCTCCTGTGCACAAACATATCCGCATTCTGGTGCCTCACGATTATAAGGGCATCTGTAGCAATATGGTGGATGAATGACAGGGAAGTCTTCAAGAAGCGGGATGAATCTAGCTCTTCTGCCAGTATGCCCAGACATGGAGAGAGCTCCAAGTGTGATGCCGTGATAACTCATCCAGCGCGAAAGAACCTTGTTTTTTGTGTATATTCCCTTTTCCTGCCAATATTGGATTGCGATTTTCATTGCCGTCTCTGTAGCTTCTGAACCGCTATTCACAAAAAAACTCCAATTTAAATCACCAATTGACAATTCAGCAATCTTTTTTGCGAGATTCTCTGCAGCTTCACTTGTAAACTGTGAACGGTAGACAAAGGAAACCCGCTTCGCTTGTTCATGCATGGCCTCAATAATTTCCTCTACACCATGACCAATGTTCGCTGTAATCGCACCCGATGACGCATCCAAATATTCCTTTCCAGTTTTGTCGTACAAGTAGACTCCCTTTCCATAGTCAATGACGGGATAAAGCGTTTCGAGCATTGGCTTAATTAAATTCGTTTGCGTCATAAGCTCCCTCCATCCAATTTGAAGCACTGCTAGGCTTTAAATTTCAACTAATTAAGTATATGAAAGGATTGTCTGATTCTTTCTTAGAGAATATGAAATTCTATTATTCTACTTCTTTTTAATAAAAATATAAAAAGCTGCCTCCCATAAGGAGACAGCAACTAAGTTTTTTATTTACCAAGCACCGTAGCAGCTGGCACCAATGATAATTAGCAGAATAAACAATACAACGATCAATGCAAAGCCACCTGAGAATCCGCAACAATTTCCTGTATTAGCTCCGGCTACCGGATAACCGTAACCTGAAAAGCATGGATCAAAACCGCAATCATATCCATATTGCATCTTCATTCACTCCTCATAAGTTTTAGGGCATTTTCTATATTAAGTTATGTTGTAGGTGCTTGACCTGTACGGGTATTTGCCCATTTAAAATGGAAAAGTGCAATTACCTGTTCACAGACCCAAATTAATATAAAAATAACCTCTTCATCACGAAGAGGCATTGTGTTCGAACTCAAACTTTTTTATATTTTTGCTTCAGACCGGTACTGATGCTTTTCCAGCGTTTTTTCTCTTCAGACTGTGCCCGCTTATCTTGCTTTCTTTCAAGATAAGCTAGTTCTTTTTGAAGTTTTTTATAACTAGTTAAGCGATTTTGATCCAACGAGCCATTTTCAATTGCTTGAATGACCGCACAGCCTGGTTCATTCACATGTGTGCAATCACGAAATTTACATTCGTCTGCCATGTTCTCAATATCTGTAAAGCTTTCAGCCAGACCATTCTCACTATCCCATAACTGTAGCTCTCTCATACCCGGCGTATCAATCAATACAGTTCCCTGTGGAAGCAGAATCAATTCCCGATGGGTGGTTGTATGTCTGCCCTTATCATCCCCTTCACGAATCGTTTGTACTTTTTGTTTATCATCGCCTAAAAGGTAGTTCGTTAAAGTAGACTTTCCTACACCAGACGACCCAAGGAGTGCGACCGTTTTTCCCGGTAATAAATAGGGCTGTAACCCAGCAAGGCCACTCTCTTCAACCACACTGACAGATACGACAGGAACGCCCATCGAAATCGATTCAACTTCAGCAAGCTTTTCTTCTAGATCCTTGCATAAATCTGCTTTTGTTAAGACAATTACAGGATTTGCCCCACTCTCCCAAGAAAGCAGTAAATACCTTTCTATGCGTCTTAGGTTTAAATCATCATTCAGTGAATTAACTAAAAAGATAGTATCAACATTCGCGGCAACTATTTGCTCTTCTGTATTTGTTCCTGCTGCCTTTCTTGAAAACTTACTTTTTCTAGGTAAAACTGCATGAATCGTTCCGCGATTCTCTCCAGCTCGCGTTTTCAAAACAACCCAATCTCCAACTGCCGGAAAATCATCCCTTGATTCTGCTAAAAAGGAGAATTTACCTGATACTTCACATAAAAGCTCTTCCTCTTCTGTCCAAACCCGATACATTCTTTTATGTTCAAGAGCTACCCGTCCAACAGCATAGCCCGCATCTTGATATTGTTCAAATTCTTTTTCAAAATAATCGTTAAAACCAAATGTTTGTAAATTCAATGTTTGTTCCTCCATGCTATTTAAATTAAGTACAACAAAAAAACCATAGGCAGCACAGCCCATGGTTTAATAAGCATAGAAAGACATACGAAATTCTACAACTATCAAACAGAATGGATTTGGGCTGTGCAAGTGTCAACAACAATTAATGTACGAACAATTAATAAGTTTTCCATTACACTTCACCCGCCTTCCGTTGATATAAATTTATTATATGGAATTTTCAGCCATAAGTAAAGCTGAAATTTTGTCATTTCGTAAAAATTTCATAAAACTATATTTTTACTTTGAAGTCCTAACTCGTGACACCAACCTAGTTCGATTTGCATATGTTACTAAAGTATACGATCTAGATAGGAGCGAGGAGTATGTCTCTAAATAGAAATCAGGATAGTCACTTTCAAAAAGCGGGACAATACGATTTATTAGCCAATTATTATAAATATATAGACCCAGCTAAGCATATTGCTTATTATCAGAAGCATTTAAAATATATGACATTAGCTGCTCATTCCTTGCGCACGCAAATGAACCCACCTCAAAGCGGGACGGCATTCCCTGCAAAGATTCGGTTCGTTCATGCCTCCAATGATGCATCAAATGTTGATATTTATGTAAATGGTTTAAGGGTATTAAATGACTTTCCATTTAAAGAAGCAAGTACCTACTTATCTCTTCCTGCAGGAAAATACCAAGTCGATATTTATCCTGCAGGAAATATGGTATCAACCGTATTAAGCAGAAAGATTATTGTGGGACAAGGAAAAAACTACTCTTTTCTATTCAGCGGGACCGGGAAAAATTTAAAATGGCTTGCATTGGAAGACGAGCATCACGTGCCATACGGGGAAACAAAAGTAAGGTTCATTCATCTAGCACATGATGCACCTGCATTCGATATAGCAGTAAAAAACAGAGATGTGATTTTTTCTAATATTGCCTACCGAAAATTCACAAGCTATCTCGGACTTTCACCAATGACCGTTGATCTTGAGACACGAATTGCAGGGTCCAAAAATGTGGTATTATCCATCCCACACGTTCGTTTAGAACCGAATAAAGTATATTCAATCTTGTTAATAGGTTCAGTTACTGACGGACCTGATCTTGAAGCCATAATGCTTGAAGGATAAAAAGGCATGACTGTTGTCACGCCTTTTTACTCTTTTACCGGAACTAATAAAGTAAACCGAATATCATCATTCTTTAAGTTGAATTCATCAACCTTTACTTTGACATCACTCTTTAATTTCATTTTTTGCAATGAAACATATATTTTTTCTTCGTTCGGATGAATGGTTACCCCTTTTGGAAGCTTGTATTTGTCGCCAATAAATTTTAATACATACGATACAGGTAATTGAAGCTTCCCTACAGATATAGACTTCTGCTGCAGAACGATGTCTCCATTATCTAAAACCTGTGGTTCAAACGTAAGCTTTAGCTGGATATCTTGACTAAATACCGGAATCAGCCCATATAACTCAACTTCATCATTTAATAACACTTTATAATCAATTGCCCCTGTCAATCCTTCTTTTTTGAGATAATGATTGATTACTTTATTTAGATCTTGTTTATCTGTCTGTATTTTAAAAGGGACATAATCGTCTGTATTTAAATTTTCTGCAATATAATTCTCCTCAGTTGCTGGTGTTTTCAATAAGATGAAAATGACCAGTATAAATATAACAATGAGGCTTAGCAAAAGAAAAAATAGCTTTTTCCATTTCTGATCCTTCAATTTCCATTCTCCTTGTTTTCAGTTGAAGCCTTTTCTAGTACTTCTTCATTTATTTTTTCAAAAATTCGATTCGCAATTAATTCATATCCTTGATCATTCGGATGGAAATAATCTGTGTGCAGAAGATTTTCTCCTTCATCATAGAAAAGATCTGCAATCCCTACAAAATAAGTATTGGGATATTTCATTAATACATCTTGACTTACTTGATTCCACTCCCCAATAATTTCATTAATTTCACGTATATCTGCAAACCATTTAAAGAACGGATTGTACAGGCCAACTAAGATGATTTTGCTATTTGGATTGTCGTTGCGAACGGTAGTCAATACTTCCTTCAAATTCTTTTCATATACTTTTCTTTGCTGACTAAATGCTTTGAGGTTCAAGTTTGAGAAATTCTCTCGTACAACCTTCATTACATCATTGCCCCCAATAGTTACAATGACGTAATCAGCTTCTTTCACAGCATCCCTTACCTCGCTTGATGCAATCCTTTTTAAGAGCTGATCCGATCGATTTCCTCTTATGCCAAAATTATCAAATAAAGCATCATTAATCGATTTGTCTTTTTCAAGCAGCTCCTCCAGATATGGGACATAGCCGCCACGATTCGTACTATCTCCAACACCTTGTGTTAATGAATCACCTACAGAAACAATTTTAACATCCTGAGGAAAAAATTCTTCTGGCACCTTTTCCTTGATCATTAACGTAACTTCTTTATGCTGTTCTAGTTTTTCATTTATGAACGTATTAGAATTGCATGAAGCCAAAAACAGTAAACTAAATAGAATGAATGGCAAGATCTTTCTCATATTATCACCCGGCTTATATAGAAAAGTGAAGCATCTAGCTGTAGGGCTGTTTGACACTTTCGTATTGATATTATAACACGTAAAATGGAATACATAACGTTTCAAACCTGATAGATCTGTAAGTAAATATTGACTACGAAAAGTTTCAAGAAAAAATAGACCTATCGACTAGGTCTATTGCAATGTTTTTATATCATCAATAATTTCTTCATATGGGACTTCTTTATCCCCTTTATACAACTGTTGAATTTTCCCTTCTTGATTAATTAAATAGAAGTATGATTGATGAATAACGATATCACTATTTTCCGGCTTTTGTGCGATTGTTTTGAAACCTTTTGCAAATGCTTCGATATCTTTCTGTTCATAACCAGTGAGAAAATGCCAATTCTTTAAATCTGCATTAAATTGCTTGCTATATTCAGTTAACACCTCTGGTTTATCAACTGAAGGATCTATACTAAAGGAAACAAATTCAATATTTTCAACTTCTTCCTTTTTTGCCATTTCTTGTAGTTTACTCATATTAAAAGTCATTGGCTGACAAATATCTGGGCAGGCTGTATAAATAAAATCTGCAACCCAAACCTTGCCTTCTAGATCTGCTAATCCAAAAGATTTATTATTTTGATCTGTGTAAGTAAAATCTGGAACTGGCCAGTTCTTAGCATCCTTTAACTCACCTTTGCCACATGCCGAAAGAAGAATGACTGTTAGTATGCTTATAATTGTCAGTAATCGTATTTTCATTTTTAATATCCGCTCCTATCCATATACGAACTTATTTTAGCAGACGTATAAGAAAGAAGGAAGAAAATTCGGTGACAAACTTGTGAACTAACTTTTAATCTTCTGTTTTTATGCAAAATTCCCATTATGATTTTTCATAATATCAAAAAAAGACTTAATAAAAGAACGATAATTAAACTGTACAGCAACATTATGAATTTTAAAGTCTTTCGATTCTAAATCAGGAGCTTTTCTGAAATCGCCAATACTTTGACCGAAAGCAATTCCTTGATCCACAACGACTTGAACAGGGGCTTCCTGATAGACAACTTCTGATTCGTTAAATAACGCCCATAAAGTAAATACGTCATGCAAGGGGCTCCCGCTTATACCTGGATTCGTTTTTTGATAAAATGAATAATAATAATCAACCATCGGTTTGACAATCAAACCCGTTTTGTTCTGCGTTTTTTGATAATGCTGATGAAGCGTATTTATAATAGATGGTGTAATAATGGCAGACATCGTTACATTTAATGGAATGATATGAAGTTTTTTTGGCGCCTCATTAATCAGGATTTTCGCAGCATAAGGATCCCCATAAAAGTTTGCCTCTGCGACCGGAGTTACATTTCCTGGAAAGTTAAATGCTCCCCCCATAATATAGAAATCAGTAATTTTCTTCATTAGATTTGGGTACAAAATAAATGCAGTGGCTAATGAAGACAATCTGCCGATGTTAACAATTAACAAGTTATTTTCATGTTGTTCGATTAATGGAACAATTTCGTTAAAGTTTTCCAGTAAATCTGGATCTACTTCCAATTGTGGATCTAAGGGGCCAAGGCCTTCAAAACCATGCACCTCAGGATAGTAGACTGGTCTTTCACCTGTTAATGGAAGCACAGCTCCGCCAAATATTGGAATAGTCGTAATTCCTGTTACATTTTGTAGAAAGGCAGCATTTCTTAATGCATCCTTCCTCGAAACATTTCCATAATCTGCAACTATACCGACTACATTTATTTCTTTAGAAAAGAGAGCAAATATAGCTGCAACAACATCATCAATCCCAAAATCACTGAATAAAAGGACATTTTTCTTTTTCATCCTTACCCACCTCCTCTTCATTAACATATTCTGGAGGATGGAATAAATGGCAATATTTTCATTGCTTTATTCATCAGCTAATGGGATAAATATGTTAAATGTCGTTCCTATGCCAACTTCACTTTCTACCTCTATCTTCCCTTTCATTCTGTCAATAATCTGGTAGCATACCATCATGCCAATTCCCGTGCCCTTTTCCTTTAATGAGTAAAAGGGAGTGCCTAATCTATCCAATTCTATTTTTGACATACCTATACCTGTGTCACTAATTTTAAATACCCCATATCCATTTTCTTTAAAAACAGAAAGAGTCAGATTTCCTCCATCTTTCATCGCTTCAATGCCATTTTTTAAAATATTTATGAGGACTTGCCTTAACTCACTTGGATTGCTCTTTATGTATACCCCATGGTTTAAACTTATCTCAATTGAAATATTCTTAGACATCATCGCATATGAGTTCATTAAATCCATTACCCTCGAAGCAAATTCACCAGCATCTACCAGTTCCATATGTTCAATATCAGGCTTAGCTAAAGATAAATAATCATTGATAATCGTTTCTGCCCTATGCATTTCTTCAATCATCAATCTGATATACATTCGTTCTTCTTCACTCATCTGCTCTTTTGCCAAGAAGATTTGCAGAAAGCCTTTCACAACGGTCATTGGATTCCTGATTTCATGAGCAACTGAAGCTGCCAGCTGACCAATGGCATTCATTTTTTCTGCACGTTGGAGCTCACGCTGAATTTTTGTTCTTTGCAGAATTTGTTCCATTTCATCAATAGCCTCTTCAAATCGATGCAATGGAGCAATATTTTTATTAATCGTTCCAAATTGTTCAGTTGTTGCCGATAAACGCTCAAAAAGTTGGGATAGCTGATTTGTCATTGCATTAAATCGTTCGACCAATATCCCTAAATCTGACTCATCAGACGTTTTTAATTTCACCTCAAAGTTTCCTTTACTAACTTCATTAAATCCAGAAATAATTTCATTCACAGGGTTTAGGAATTTCCTTAGCCCTCTTTTCAATATGTAATAATATAATATTAATATAAGAACAAAGATTCCGATTAGGTAAAAGGTAATATTCTTTTGGTATTCACTTAGGATGGCAGCATTAATATCCATTGCTAAAATAGCAGCAAGTTTACCATTATGATCTAAAATTGGAACAAATGAAGTAATCCAATAACCTAATTCATCCCGATACAATGGACTAGATACAACCATCTCTTTTCGAATGGCTTCATTGAATGATTCTAAATATGTTTCATCAACCTCCAAGGATGAGAGTGACTTTACACCTTTTTTTTCGTAGTCTTCTGAGCTAACAAGAACAAATACCTCTCCATTAGCAGAAACTTCCGGTGAAAGTAAAACAGCGTTTGAATAAGGAGCATTTTCATTCACAATTGTTAAGCTATGCTTTAAGGATTGAAAAGAGGAATACTCCCGGTTTCTTTCCGCTTTTACTTTTGCAATGTCATCGATATCAATAATTGTTCCCCATAATGTTGACATTTCAACAACGCGAAACCGGAGCTGCTTTTCCATTTGCTTCGTTTGAAGCAATAAACTAATTCCAGCTGTTGCAATAACTAAAGTTAAGCTTACAAAAAAGGAGAATAACAAAATTTTTCTGAATAAAGGCAAGTTGTTTATTTGTTCCTTCATTATTCATTCACCGAGTCCTTTTTCCACTTTATAAATCTTCCATTCGACAGAGGTTTACATAAATCCTCTAAAAACACAAAATTTTACGATTTAAGCACAATTGAGTTTTTCATAAAAGTATAGGGCTGTTTTTTTATAATTCGTGTTTGCGATTATGCTATGATGGGATTGAAGTGAATAATAAGGAGAAAATAGGTGATAATTTTATGAAAAGAAATATATTTGCATATTTCCTATTCTTTACAACGATAATCATTTTGTTATCAGCCTGTTCATCGACAGAAGAATCAAAAGCAGATAAGAATCAAGACAAGCATTCTTATCATGCAGAAAATGGTGATTTACGAGAAACGACGGCCTCCCTTTCTGTGGCCCCTATATTTCTCGAAGATCAACATGAACAAATCCAAATGGTTTATAGTGCTGTCGGAGAATACCAGGATCTTTTAGAAGATATTCCATGTTATTGCGGATGCGGCGATTCAGCAGCCCATAAAGATAATTATGATTGTTTTATCAATGAGAACAAAGAAAATGGCGCAGTTGTATGGGATGATCATGGAACTCGGTGTGGAACCTGTCTAGATACAGCAGCAAAGAGCATTAATATGTTAAATGAAGGAAAATCAATTAAAGAGATTCGCCAATACATAGATGATACTTACAAAGAAGGCTACGCAGAACCTACACCAACTCCATTTCCAGGTTAAAGAGTCTGAGCAATATGCTCAGGCTTTTTTTATGCATGATCAAAAAAAGCACCGGCAAAATCTGCCGGTACTCGAAAATATTATGCATTATTTTTTAGTTCTGGAGTCTTAAATAATTTCTGGTAATCAGGCCATTTTAAGACTCTCTTCAAATACTCTCGATAAGAGTATATGGCATCCTTTTTCTGAACCCCATAAATTGATTGTATGAAGGCTTGCAAACGGACTTGAATCATGAAATAATCAGGGCTATTTCTGTTTAATACAGGAATTTCTGTGATCTTTACCTTCTGTCCAACAGCATTTTTGAACTCTAGGCTTTTGAATAGCAAAATATCAATCCTCTTTTTCACCCGTTTGACTATATTATACCCTAATTTCTGTTCAAAAACTGTCTAATTTTGGGGAGTAAAAAAATTTTTACTAGTTCTCGTCCAGCGTTTCAAATTCGTTGCTTTCTTCCCATTCCTTTTCTTTTTTCAGCTTACGCTTATAAACAATTTTTGATAAATTAATACTAATTTCATACAAAAACAGCAATGGTATCGCCACAAGAATATCTGACATAAAATCTGGCGGAGAAATAACTATAGAAATAACAATCAAAATAAAATACGCATATTTTCTGATCTTTTGAAGGGCATATGGATTAATTACACCGAGTGATGTTAAGAACATTATCACTACCGGCAATTCAAAAAGAATACCAAAAGGGATTGTCATATGCATGATAAATCTAAAATATTTATCAGCTGTAAAATTGGTCTCTAGCATTTGCCCCCCCAATTCAACTAGAAAACCTAGTACGGTTGGAAAAATGACAAAATAGCCGAAACAAAGTCCAATGATAAATAAAATAAATAGAGCTGGAACATACGATAGAGAAATTTTTCGTTCGATCGGTTTTAATGCAGGCTTAACAAATAACCATATTTGCAAAGCTAAAATCGGTATGGTCCCCGCAATTGCAATGACAGAGGCAATCATAAAGTAAACCCAAACAATGTCACTTGGACCAAGAACAATTAATTTTACATCAAGATCTCGAACAAACCATTGATAAATATCTTTGACATATATAAATCCAACAACAAAAAAAACTAAAAATGCACCAACTGTAATAATGAGCCTTTTCCTTAATTCATCTAAATGATCAACTAAATTCAATTCTTTATCTTTCATATTTTTCTCCTGCCAATTTGAAGTGAATATCTTATTAAACGATGAAAAACACGATAAAAAAAGGGCAAGATATTAAATCTCGCACCTTATTTAACCGTTTTTTTCTTATCGTCTTCTTCAAATTCTTCCATGACATCACTTGTTAATTCACGCGTAGATTTTTTAAATTCTCTTAACGTCTGCCCAAATGCACGACCGATTTCAGGTAATTTTTTTGGACCAAAAATAATTAATGCTAATACAAGAATTAATATTAATCCAGGAATACCGATGTTTGATAGCATAAAACATCCTCCTTAAAGTGCTTACTAGTCATTCTAGTATCATTATAGTGGTTTTAGCGCAGCTTGTGGGAAAAGAATAAAAAAGTTCATATTTAGTTCACATAAAAAAACTAATTTTTGAATATGTGACTTTTTTCATTTCTATCTTGAACAATTTAAATTTCTTTTCACTAGCCTTTCCTATGCCATCCATTTACGGACAGCCATTCCTACATGTACTATATTACTCCTAAACCAACTAAATAAGCAAATGGAAAAGGTTACTGTCCTTATTTATCTCCTTATAAGCGAACCCCTTTTTATCCATCCGCTCAATTAAGCTGCTGTAATCTCCCTTATTCTTCAACTCAATTCCTACTAATGCCGGTCCATTTTCTTTATTATTTTTTTTCGTATATTCAAAGCGAATAATATCATCTGATTTTCCAAGCACTTCATCGAGAAATTCACGTAAGGCCCCTGCACGCTGAGGAAAATTAACAATAAAATAACGCAACAAACCCTCATGCAATAAAGACCGTTCCTTCATTTCTTGCATCCGTTCAATATCATTATTCCCACCGCTTACGATACATACAATATTTTTCCCTTTGATTTCCTCTTTATACAAATCCAATGCGGAAATTGGCAGCGCACCTGCTGGTTCAGCCACAATCGCGTGCTCATTGTACAACTCAAGAATCGTTGTACAAACCTTTCCCTCAGGAACAAGCAAAATATCATCAACCAATTCAGAACAGATATCAAAGGTTTTTGATCCTACACATTTCACCGCTGCCCCATCTACAAACTTATCAATCTCATCTAATGCGATGACAGCCTTATTTTGAAAAGAAGTGAGCATAGATGGTGCTCCAGCCGGCTCAACACCAATAATTTTTGTATTCGGGGAAATGCTTTTAACATATGTACTAATTCCTGCGACTAGTCCTCCGCCTCCAATGCTTGCAAAAACATAGTCCACTGGCTCCTCACAATCATTCAGTAGTTCGACAGCAACCGTTCCTTGTCCGGCAATTACTTTCTCGTTATCAAATGGGTGGATAAAAGCACTCTGATCTTCCTCAGCACATTTCATTGCCTGTTCATAGGAATCATCAAAAGTATCACCTATGAGAACAATATCGACAAATTCCCTTCCAAACATTTCAACTTGAAATACTTTTTGTTTAGGCGTCGTTGCTGGCATAAAGATCTTTCCACGTACCCCTAAATGACGGCAAGCATAAGCAACACCTTGTGCATGATTGCCTGCACTTGCACAGACAACCCCATTTTTGACCTCTTCTTCATTCAATGATTTAACCGAGTAGTATGCTCCTCTCAGTTTGAATGATCGTACATGTTGTAAATCTTCCCTCTTCAAATAAATATTACAGCTATATTTCTCTGATAGGCGTTCATTTTTTTGCAGTGGGGTATGGGCAACAATATCCTTCAATTGCTGGTATGCAATCAAAATCTCCTCCAACTGCACCCATTTTTTCTTCATTACCTTCTGTTCCATATGTCCCCCTCATTTCTCTTCCGATATTAATTTGTTCATTATACCATGTGAGTTTTTGATTTCAATCATATAATTTAAAAATTTTTATTTTTCCGATATTTAACTGAATAGAAAAGAAGGATATTTACATATACTAATCGAAAGTTAAGTAAAACAGATTCCTATAATTTCTCGGGAGGTGGAAAAGTGGAGTTTTCATTATGCAGTCTTGACTGTGCACTGCCGGTGGAAGTGACATTGGATGAGGATAACGGGCGGTATATGATTCGCAAAAGTGATTCAAGTGGGGAGTTTTTCAACACTCCACACGAATTAATCCAATGGGTAAAAAGTAATTTTTCTCCTGAGGAATTTTGTGATCCAAATGAGTTTCAAGTCATGGTGAATGCATTAACAGACTATTTGATCAATCCGACGTACTAGCCTACACATGAGCAAAGCAGCAAAAGGGTATGAAACTGCAATAGTTTCATACCCTATTTTTTGTTATGCACCCTTATTATGTAAATTTTAAAAAACTTGAAACTAATTCGATCGTTACTAACAAATCAGAACTTGTGGCTATTTTGGACTGCTTTTGACTTTTAAAGTACAATCTTGGCTGAACTCTAAACCGCTTCGGACTGCTTTCGTATTTCAAAGCACATTCTTGTCTGAACTTGAAGCGCCTCTATAATCGTTAAGAAATGTCCTAATACAGTTGTACCAATTTTGGTGCCTTCAGACACATTTTCAGGAGTCTTTGATTGTTACGAAGCTTTTTTCTCTTTTATAAAGCTCGAAATAATTATATTTCTTACGTCTGCGGCAATTTCTTTCATGTCTTTTTCACGAATCAAGTGTGGTTCAATTGGCTGGCAAATATTAATTTGAACATTTGCAGGACGAACAAGCCGATTATTCTTTTCAAAAATATCTGCGGTGCCCTTTATTCCAATTGGAACAATCGGAACCCCAGCATCCTTCGCCAATCGTAAGCCCCCTGCTTTAAAATCCCCAATAGGTCCACCCTTGCTTCTTGTACCTTCAGGAAAAATAACGATGGAATGCCCGCTCTTTAGCTTTTCAACCCCATCCCGAATAGATTTGACCGCACTTCTCCGATCTTTACGATCAATGAAGACACAATTCATTACTTCCATCCATGATGAGATAATCGGTGCCTTTTTCACTTCTACCTTTGAAATAAAACCAAATGGCTTATCAATACACGCTAATAAAACCGGAATATCAAAATCACCTTCATGATTGCATACGAACACAACTGGACCTTCAGGTAAAAATTCCTGTCCCTTCACTTCCACCTTTGAGCCAGTGATCTTCATGATTGTGCTTGACCATTTACTAGGTAATTGATGAATGAGTCGATCCCTTTCAGCAACTGGCATTTCTGGATGTAGCTTCTTCATTTTTGCTAGAGTCGGCAAACTATAAACTAAATAGCTAATCATATATACTACAAATGCGATTAATCGAATCATGCTGTTCCTCCCAATCTATCTGCATCTTATTATTATATAATAGATAGGCTATTTTAACTAGGATCAAAAGAAAAGCTGCTCACATATGAGCAGCTTCTGTACACTATTTTTTTTCATAAATCATAAATTCATAATCATATGGGTTCTTCTCATCTTTAATGCCTTTTTCTCGAGAGAGCAAGGACCATTCTTCCAAATTTAGTGCTGGGAAAAAGGTATCTCCTTTAAATTCATCGTATATTCGAGTTAAATAAAGCTTGTCCGCATCAGGCAAAATGAGTTTGAAAATTTCCGCCCCGCCGATCACAAAGATTTCCTCTTCTTTTTGTCGGCTATATTCAAGAAGGGCTTCAACTGAGTTTAGGACTGTACATCCTTCACATGTGAATTCAGGATTGCGAGTGATTACGATGTTTTCTCTTCCAGGAAGCGGCCGTCCAATGGAATCCCATGTTTTCCTGCCCATTGCGATTGGATGTCCCATCGTAGTTCTCTTAAAAAACTTTAAATCTTCTGGAAGATGCCAAGGAAGCTGATTATTATAACCAATAACATGGTTATTGTCCATTGCCCACATGAGTGAAATCATACACTTACCACTCCTTTAATATGTGGATGTGGATCATATTCCTCGAGAACAAAGTCTTCAAACTGAAATCCGTTGAGATCCTTCACTTCTGGATTTATTCTCAATTTTGGAAGAGCTCGCGGCTCACGGCTTAACTGTAGCTCAATTTGTTCGAGATGATTTAAATAAATATGTGTATCACCAAATGTATGGATAAATTCACCTGGCTCTAAATCACAAACCTGTGCAATCATAAGTGTAAGCAGAGCATATGAAGCGATATTAAATGGCACACCAAGAAATACGTCTGCTGAACGCTGATAGAGCTGGCATGATAGCTTCCCATCTGCTACATAAAATTGAAACATACAGTGGCATGGCGGCAAAGCCATTTTATCAAGGTCACCGACATTCCACGCATTTACGATCATCCGTCTTGAATCAGGATTTGTTTTTATTTGCTGAATGAGTTCGCTGATCTGATCAATCGTGTTCCCGTCTGCCCCTGTCCATGAACGCCATTGATGACCATATACAGGACCAAGCTCTCCGTTTTTATCTGCCCATTCATTCCAGATCCTTACACCATTATCTTGAAGAAATTTGACATTTGTATCCCCATTTAAAAACCAAAGCAATTCATAAATGATTGACCGCATATGCAGCTTTTTTGTTGTTAAAAGCGGAAAACCTTCTGCTAAATTGAATCGCATTTGATAGCCAAATGTACTAATCGTGCCCGTTCCTGTTCGATCTTCCTTCTTCACTCCTTTTTCAAGGACATGCTTGCAAAGCTCTAAATATTGTTTCATTTCAACCCAACCTTTTATTTTCGCATTGTTTTTATTGTATCAAATTGGGAGGGGTAAAAAAATACTTTCCTCTATTTTAAGCTTTTCATAAAACGATATGTTTCGGGTGCCTTGGCCTTGAGCAGATTCCTTGAATCCCCACCAAGGAAATACATCGCAAAGGTCTCCGCAAAATATTCTTCAGGAAAGGTTAAGAAATAATCCTGTGCTGGGAATAATAACGGTTTTTCCTTCTTCCAAATCTTTAAGAATTTCTGATTATTACGCATCCCATCATAAACATAGCGATCAATAGAATGAGCTAGCTCATGAAGCTCTAAATTCACCGAACTATGACCACTTCCCTTATCACTGAAGCCAATCTTCACTAGGACTGTTTTGGACCCTCCAATGCCAGGTACGTCATCCCATGTTGTTCCGCCATTATATCCTCTTGGAATCATTCCTTCAAGATGGGCTGCCGTTGGATTATCAGTTAGTCTGCCAATAAATAATTTAAGTTTAATATTTTCTTCCCCTACTTTTGATAATAAGGAAAATGGCAAATTATCTACTCTAGAAATAATTTGTGAGGCTTCACGCTCATCAAATGGGTCCGTTGGTAAAAGAATAATACTTCCAAGAACAGATGGAGAATTAAGCACAAGTGATTTTTTTAAGGTTGAGTGACTTGGATAATCTTTTAGCTGGATACCACCCATTGCTGCTTGAGAACTGCCCATTAATGCTAGAGAAATAAACAGGATAAATATAAATAGGCTCACTTTTCGCATAAGAAGTACACCTTCTATCATTCGTTGAGGTCAAGTGATTTTTAATAGAATACTATTATTATATCATGTGGGAATATCTAATTGAGTAGTTGTTATCTAGAAGAATATAGGGGGCGGTCCAATGTTTTCCAAAAAAACAGGACACAGACAATATTGTCTGGTCCCTGCTTTAAGCAACATTCAATTGATTAAGAGAATGAACGGACAACATCACCTAAGCCTGGTGCTGACGTCCCAGTTCCCACTGCTGCAAACTTCCACTCATTTCCATGACGGTAAATTTCGCCAACAACTAGACATGTTTGTCCACTGTAATCATCGGTTAAGTTAAAATGGATCATTTCTTGATTATTAGCTGAGTTCACGATACGAATGAATGCATTTTGAATCATTCCGAAATGCTGCTTTCTTTTCACACAATCATAAATATTAACCACAAAGACAAGCTTGTGTACTTGAGAAGGTACACGGCTTAAATCAACTAAGATTTGCTCATCATCGCCGTCTCCGTCTCCTGTTAAATTATCGCCTGTGTGCTGGACACTACCATCGCTGCTCTTTAAGTTTCCGAAATAAATGACATCACTGTTGCTTCTAATTTTTCCATTTTCACCAAGCATAATCACGGACGCATCACAGTCGATATTTGCACCTCCTCCGCCACCTCCGAATAAAGAGCCAAGCAGCCCGCCGCCACCACGGTTTTGAACCGGATCCCAGCCTAGGCCTACCATGATTTTTGAAAGACCTGGATTTCCTTTTGTAAGATCAACACGTTGTCCTTTTTGTAAGTTAATTGCCATCATTTTCACCTCATAATTTTATTGGTTGTAATTTTATGTAAACAATTGGCAAAAAACCAATTGCCTATTAACCTTGCAGCTTAATTTTTTTAAAATTATCCTGAAGCTGTTCAAGTCTTCTTGTTCCTTCTTCACGCATACGCTTATTCTCTTCTTCAATTGCTTTTGTTTCCTGCATTCCTTTAATAATGATGTTCCAAGACTCTTCAATGGTTTCAATCTTAATGCTTGGACTACCTGCAAGTCTTGCAATATCAGCACTTTGGGTAGAAATATTTTGTGCATTGCGCAAAAGCATTTCATTTGTTCTTCTGTCAAGCTCATTCATTGAGTCAGCCACAAGCTTCTGTCTTTTCGCTGCAACGGCTTGAATGATTCCATTTTTGAATATCGGAATTGTTGTTACAAAAGCTGAATTAATTTTCCCGATAAGCTTTGTGTTTCCTCTTTGTAAAAGACGTATTTGGGGTGCGGTTTGTAAGGAAACCATTTTCGCCATTTCCAGATCATATACACGCTGCTCTAGTAATTCAATGCCATTTCTGAGGGTATCCAGCTGCATCGATGCCATTTGGTCGCCAGCAGCTGCTCGTGATTCCAGCTGGGGAAGCTGATTGGCTTTCAGCTCATCCGCCTTCATTTGCCCTGCTACCGCATATTTTTCAAGCGCTAAATAGTATTGATAGTTCTGCTCATACATTTGATCCAGCATGGTTGTCGATTCAACCATCTCATTTTGGTACTTTGAAATTTCTACATATACCTTGTCAATTTCATGTCCCATCGTTTGATATTTTCCAAACAGCTTATCAATAAGCTTTTCACCTTTTTTGAACAGCTTTCCGAATAATCCGCCTGAAGTTTTTTCAAAATCCTTCTTATCAAACTTATCCATGATACGACCGAGCTGCTTTAATAATTCACCTGAATCTTCGACCTTTGTTGCTCGCATATTGCCTAGAATTTGATCGGAGAAACGAGAGATTTGTGTTGCTGGCTCTTTCCCGAATTCAAGAATTTGAATTTGATCTCGTTCATCAATCGACCGTGCTAGATTTTGCACTTCTGGGTCTTGACGAAGAGCCAGCTTAATTTCTGAAGCAGTGGTTTCCGTCAATTTATCTTCTGTTGGTTTCGTTAATGTAAGATCAAGATTTGTTGGCTGCATTTGATTCATTGCTTCAATCTCCTCTTAAATTTTTGAAAATGCCCTTTACTCTATTTAACAGTGATGGTTCTTTAAATTCTTGTTCGAAAACTACATCCTCTAGCCAATGGACATCATAGACCCCTTCTTCAATAAAGTTTTCTAAATCATTATGCCCTGGAGGATTATACAAAACAATATCAATGCCAAATTGATTAAGTAACAACAGCAATGCAGCGTCTGTTCGCGTCATCGTGCCATTAAGCTCATTATTATATAGAACTAGCTTTGGTACGTCCTGGGAATAATCAAACTTTTGCAGAAGCTGCAAAATACTGACAGGTATTTGCATTCCTTGAGTAAAGAGAAATGATCCGAGTTCCTCTATATCCTCATGATAAACCGGCTTAATGTAAGGTCTCGCACATATATTACGGATAGCCGTTGCAATCCCGTTCTGAAGCCCTGTTGGCAATTGCTGATACTTCCAATAATGAGCTGACACCATTTTTTTCGTATCGAGTAAGCCATCATTTCCGAGTGCATTTCGATAATGAAAACGGAAATCGTTGTTAACATTATTCGTGAATGGAAACCTTTGGATAAGAAGACTATGATCCATTTGGCTAATCATCTGTAATCGATCCCAATATTCTTTCCGGTTCTTGCTCACTCCCTGCACCTTAGCAAAAATAGCAGGAATTTTCACTTGGCCATTCTTCACCTCAAAGTTTGGCCGTACCATTGCCTTTTCCTTAATTAAAAGAAATAGTTCATCATAGGTCGTTTTCAACGTTACCGATAATGGAGTATACTCTCGAAGCTGCCACGGCTTATAAAATCCCGAACCTTCATGGTTTAATATGGATTCAATTTCTCTAGAAGCACGATAGGCAACGGTAGAAGAACGCCTGCTTTTTTCAGTTGGGAATGGCTCAGGCTGTTTTTGCTCCGGATAGTTGTGAATAAACGCTTTCTCTAATTCTGTATGACCACCAATTGCAATGTCATCCCCGGATGGAGAGAAAACAATGATGTCACATCCCATTTGGAATAAATAGTATAGAAAATAATGCTGGCTTTTATTCGAATTCCCATACCATAAAAATTTTGGCATCGACTTTTCAGGGTTTACCTTATTCCAATCCACACCAAGATGATTAATGGTCCATTTAATGATATCAACAAGGACACGTCTCAATTCCTGACTCTTTAATCCCTCTGGTTCCTGGATTGAAAACAGCTCGAGAACAGCAATCATCGCTTCTCTTGTTTTCCTATGTAATGAAGGAATGGTTGATTTCAGTAAAAGCTGTTCTCCATCAAGGAAGGCAACAAATCGATTAATTGATAAATTCTGTTCCCGATTAATATTCAAAACCTTTTGGATGGATTGAAATTGCTGATTATCAATCGTTTTATCAAGGGTGTCCTCGCTTAGCAAAACAAGTCCTGCTGCTTCCGTATGAATAAAATCATACAGCTTGTTGTAGTACTCATCTTCATCTAATGGAACACCCAAAAAACGAGCAACCACTTGACCAAAATGAATCGTTCTTTGTTCAATGGAAAATTGCGGCCTTTCCTTTGTTTCTTTTTTTAATGTTGGTAGCCAATTCTCATTAGAAATCGGCAATAAATGAGGTTTCATTTGACTATATGTCTCGTTCATTTAATAATCCCTTCCCTCTATGAGCGAAAGACTGTAATAAGAATAATAAAGAATAATAAAAACTACTAAAATCTAACTCCAAAAAGGAATGGAGTTAAAAATAAATGTAAACTTATTACCATGATACCATACGTGCCATTGAATTCTAAAACGATTCCTCCAAATATCATAAAAAATCATTCAAGTTCCTGCGGCTAAACCCGCATATCGTAATTTTCTTTCGTTTTATCCTTTCACCTTTCAACTTGTCCATGCATATAGTTGAGTACTATGATTAGAAGGTGAGCAGCTATGAGGTTTCTTTATAGAAGGGCAAAATACCGTACACATGAATTGGATACAAAAGTAGTAGAGGATGTTTTGAGTTCTGACTTTTTTATTTTCATAGATTTGTTTTTTTGGTCACTATTAATGACCCTACTCACATTATCCCTTCATTTTTCATTACTTGGGGCATGTACCATTTTTATTAGTTCCTATATTTTTGGAGCAAGCCTGCACTTGTTTTTAAGAAGATGGATGAAAGAACCACAAAATTAAGAGCTCTTTTCTGTCGCTGCGTTTGAAATCCTATGTAAAATTTCTTCTCCCGCCATCACTCCTTGCTGAACAGTAAATAAATAATTGGAACAATGAATCCCCTCATTTTTTAATTCACCATGGGAAGGAACAAATGCGTAATCACATATTTTTAGGAAATCATTATCAAGGATGGAATCACCCGCACCAAAAACAGTATGGATCCCTTCCCTTTCTTTAATAAACTTAACTGCTTCCCCTTTACAAACTGGTTTCGGCATTAAATACAGCTTTCTTCCTTGGATGGAAATTCTCCAGCCGCTCGTGTCTGCAATTTTTTGAATAACATTCTTTGCATCCAGAGCTAATGGAGCCTCTAAAATATAATAAAAGAAAAGATTTTCTACTTTTTTTAAGGCACCATTTATCTCCAGCCCGTTCATTTCTTCCATCATTTTCTGAAGAGGTACACACTCATTTTCTAGCCGTTTTTGAACGGATTCTCTCCATTCCTGAAGGGGAAGACCATTATAAATGATTGTTGCTCCATTTGATGTGACTGCATATTTTAAGCAAAAAGACTCTGTAAAAATAAAAACTCTTTTATATTGCTCATATGTTCTCGTTGTAACAGGGATAAATAAAAGAGAAGCAGCTAGGTCCTTTAATAAACTGTATGCTTTGTTTGTCATGAAGGCAACTTCTTGAGCATTTTTTAGCTCAACAGCAATTAGATCGCTTACTGTTTGCTGCTTAAAATCAGCGAGTGCCCGATTGGAATAGATCAGGGTACGGTCTAAATCAGAGGCAAACATCATCATTGACTATCACTTACCTTTTTTATTAGTCCACAGCAGGTATAGCTCATGTTTGGATAATGAACGACCTCCACGTTTCTTTCTTTAGCTAGCAGCGAGATATGCCGAACATATGGACTATCAGGATCTTTCATTAATATTTTCCAAGGGACTCTGCGGAGCAAGACTCTCGTTGTTTCTCCGACCCCCGGTTTGATAAAATGGGTGGAATCAACATCAAATTCTTTAGCCATTCTTACCACTTCATCCATCCCTTTAAAAGCAGCCTCATTTTGATTTTTCAGTAACCGTTCAGACTCTTCAAATGCCTCTTTCTGGATCGCTGGAAATTCCTTTGAAACAATATCAATATACTCATTGGAAACATCGGTATCAATCAAGTTTTCATAATATTTAGCCCCATGAAAGTCTTTCGGTCCGATCAATTGATCATTTAATACCGTTCTGCTGACTAAGCCTGAAACAGTAGAATTTAAACATGCGCTCGGGATGAGAAAATCCTCTCTTGTTCCATAAAGACTTGTACATTGTCCTGGGTCTGCCAAAACAGCGAGTGTATCATCAAGAACAATCCCGTACTTTTCCTTATATACCTTGCATGCTTTTGTCAATTCAATTGATATCGCCCCTTTTCCAGTCCAGCCATCAATGAACTGAATTTGTTTTTCAGGATGATTATTTAGAATATGATGAATAGCATTTTCATCGATTCCTTTGTCCCGGATAATCGAGATGCTATAATGTGGAAGATCCACTTGATATTTTGATAGAATATAACGTTTAATGAGAACGCCAATTGGAGTCCCTGCACGAGCTAAAGACACCAAAACAGTATTTTTTCCTTTTTGGTGAAAAATTTGCTCAGCAACAATCCCCGAACATAAAGCAACCATTCGCTTGTACTCTTCAAGCGTTTTCCTGAAAACCTGCATATAATGTGCTGGCGGCTGGTACTCAATAGGCAATGTCTCACTATAATGCTGCCCTGACTGAATATTTTTCTCTCGATTCTCAGTAGTGCCTTCAAGCTCATAGCTACTTAAATCCTTTAATAAAAAAATAACATCATTCTCATGATATGAGCCAAACTGACTTTTTTTGTCTATAACTTTATTCATTCTAACAACTCCCATTAGAAATACATATGCGCCCCGCATAGCAACGTATGGACTGAAGAGCTCTGCCTAAGATAAAGAAAACACGAAGATCGATAACGATTCGATGTTAACTTATCGAAGGGAAGCGACCGAAGTACAATAGCTGCTGGCCGCTGAAGCTAGACAGTAATCAAAATTCAAAGATACTAAATTCCTAACCATTAAAGAAAACTACTTTTATTTCAGGAATTTTTGCTTTCATCAGCTCATTTAGCATTGGCTGCAATTTATCCATTGAAACAGCTCTTTCAAAAAATACGAATAACTGATCATATTCATTCGGAGGAATATTATAAACAAACTGCTTGATTCCCCAATCTTCTGGGTTTGGAAAGGCGATCCCATATTTTGCCCCATATTGTTTGTGATTTTCTATATATATCGGACTTCGTGTGGTTGATTGGTAGCTGACTCCTTGTCCCATATAGGAAGCTAGCTTCATCGGCACATACATAAATTCACCTGTCCCAAGACAAAGGACTTTTTTTCCGGTTCTCACAGTTGCTAAAAATTGTCCTATTTCCTCAAGTGATTGATCAATCAGCTTATTCGATCCGGCACTTAAACCAAAGCGTCCCGTTTCAGTTGAAAAAGGAATATCCCTGACTACCCTCTCTTGGGAAATAGAGGAATAATTAATTGGTGTTAACTCATTAGAAAATCTTTCATTTATATGAATAGTCGATACTGCTGCCGTAGGACATATACTCTCTGTTTCTTCGGATAATTGTTCTTCAATCTCTGGGGAACCTGCTACTTCGATGTTCCCTTTAAGTAAACTAACTGAATGAATGGTAATTCCTAGTTCATGTTCAAGTTTTTTATACAATTGTAGATGTTCTTCCGCACGCCAATCCAATATGGAGACAACTGTATACATCTTTCTTGGAAATCTTGCATGTATGGAACGAATGATATTCACATTTGTTTTTCCTGTCGTCATTTCATCATCGACAAGTATGATTTCACGATCGTTATTTAGAATCGATTCATCTACATAGCAGCGGTGAGATGTCGCATGTGAGTGCTCTTCCTCAAATGTAATAACCGGGGCGATTCCCAGCAGTTCCTCCCTTGTTGTATGGAAGAAATCCGCCTGTTTAAAAGAATGATAGAATGCATGTCCAAGTGCAGTAGCTGTTTCAGCAAAGCCGATGATGACAGGATTCACTCGTTCATCAATAAATGGATCGTCTACATACCTTTTTGAATCGTTTAAGAACGAGAAAAGCAAATCTTCCCTGCATCCTGTCTCAATCCCTTTCACCGTTTCTATATAACGGTTTGCCAGCAATGCTCCGGTTAATAGCCCCATTTTCGGATTGATTGGAATATGCTTTCCCAATACTTTACTAACAAATAGAAACGATCTTTTTTTATTCATTCTGGCAGCCATCTGAAATAAATCATCCAGTGTTAGCCCATATGGATTATCCGTAATTTCTATCTCAACTGTTAACTGGTTCAGGATTGGAAGTGTTAATTTCATTGGTAAGCAGGTCAATGTATGTGTATTCTTCATTTAGCACCCCGTATATTTCTGATTTCAAAAGTACTTTTTGCGCCCAATAATAATGAGGCTTTATTTCATTCATTTTATTTTGGAACGCACTTTTCATTACCCCGATTTCCCCATTCGCTTGGCTAATAATGCTTTTTGCATCCAAATATTCTTCATAGGTTACAGTATTCAATGCCTGAACAGGACGTATATGTGTCGGATGAATAATTGTCTTTCCAGTTAATCCATTCGTAATATCCATCAGAATTTCCCGAATAAGGCCATCCATATGCTTATCAATTAACTTCGATCTTAAATCTATTCCATCCTGGCCAAAGCGTTCACGAAATGGCGTTTGTCTTAATTGAGGCTTCAGCATTCTTTCCTTCGAAGAAAAGTACTCCCATACAGGACCTGAGATAACGTACGGATGATCGGAGCGTAAAAATACATTGATAATATCTGATATACAATCTCTTATTACAGCAATATCATATACCGTTGTATCTGAGTTTCTGCGGATGCCATAAAGACCACAAAAATCAGTTGCACCAATACGAATATTTAAAATATATTCCTCATACTGATCAACGAGAGTTTTAATAGAAAGAAGCTCCCGTAGCCTCGTTTCCTTTTCAATCACTTTTTTTGTTTCTAAAATGGGTAAAGCATATAGTTGATGTCCTCTATCATTTAGTAGTTTAATTTCTTGTAAAATGGGTTCGCCATGTTCTGGAGAAAATTTAGGGATAACAAAGCCCGTGAGCAGTTGCAGCCCTTTCTGTATACGATTTTTCAGCCGCATAAATTGATCAATATCCCTTATCCGAATAAAGATTAACGGAAGGTCATCCTCATTTAGCAAACCTTTCTCCATCTCTTGACTTAAGTTGTTCAGTTCCTCAATGAGAAGTGTTTCAGCTACCTGTACTTCTTCGTCACCAATCGCATCCTCTAAATCAATAACCATCGAAGTCAGTCCGGCGTGTTTCTTCGATAGTAAATCTTGATGGATGTTAGGCCGGGTTGCTGGCATATAAAGGGTTGCACCTAGTGCATACGCAAGGATTTTCCTCTGAGAATTTTTTGAAAAATGATAAGGTTTTTTATAGAAAATTCGGTCATATTCTTCTTCATGAAGATCTGAAAATAATCTCATCCCACTAACTCCGTTTCAAAAAAATAAATAGGTCTTTGATTATAACTTTATAAAAGATAGGATAGCATAGAATCCTCATTAATTCCCTTAAAAAGGTAAAAAGAAAGGGAGCGGACAATTGTCTGTTCCCTTTTGGTTTATTGATTATGCAATTAATTATTCTCCACTAGTTGCTTCTTTCTTTTTATTCATGAAGTGGATAATGAATGTAGCTGCAAATACAACTAGTAATAGGATGAAGAAATAAATATGTTCAATATGAATGCCGAAAACACCCAATAGCATTTTGGCAGAAATGATCAAGATGAGAATATATGCAGAGGTTTCCAGTTCAGGCACTGCATCAATTAATTTCAAGAATACGCCTGCAACTCCTCGCATCATCAATACACCAAGCATTCCTCCGAGCAACAAGACCCATACTTCCTGGCTAATCCCGAAGGCAGCAAGAACACTATCAACGGAAAAGGCAATATCCATTATTTCAACAGCTGCAACGGTTCCCCAAAATGTTCCAAATAGTCGAATGAGGATGCCGCCTTTATTTATTCCTTGAGCTTCTTCTTCATCTTCACTATCTGCTTCTTTTTTCTTATCAATGAAATATTTAATTGCTAGCCATGCAAGATATCCTGCTCCTAATACTTTTACCCACCAAAGTTCGATTAAGAATACACCGATCCCAATCGCAATAAAACGGAAAATATAAGCACCTAGCAATCCATAAAACAATGCTTTTTTTCGCTGTTTTTCTGGTAAATGCTTAACCATAACCGCAAGAACGAGTGCATTATCCGCTGATAAAAGCCCTTCCATGATAACCAGTGTTCCAATTAATCCCCAGCTGACTGGATTTGTTAAAACCTCTACCCACATTCCCCAATCAAAAAACTGGGCATAGGTATTTAATATACCTTCTAAAATCGCCATTCTTGTATGTTCCTCCTGATTATATATCTATAATTTTGATTTAAAAAGACCCAGTTAATCCGAATCTTTTCAAAAATTTTCTACTTAGCCAATTTGCAGTCCAAAATCTTTCGCAAGTGCTGCCAAACCACCTTGATAGCCGCTTCCAATTGCGCTAAATTTCCATTCTGCATTATGACGGTATAATTCACCAACTACAATAGCTGTTTCAATCGAGAAATCTTCACCTAAATCATAACGAATCAATTCTTCACCAGAATCTTCACTCATAATTCGGACATATGAATTTGAAACTTGACCAAAGTTTTGATTTCGGGCTTCCCCGTCATGGATAGTAATTGTAAATGTAATACGCTGAATATTGGCTGGAACATTAGCTAAGTCTACTTTTACTTGCTCATCATCCCCATCTCCTGCTCCAGTGCGATTATCCCCTGTATGTACAACAGAACCATTTCCGCCATTCGCATTATTATAAAATACGAAGTCACTATCAGAAGTTACTTTTCCATTATCTCCTAAAAGGAAAACGGATGAATCTAGATCGAAATCATTTCCGCCATCATATTTGTTAACATCCCAACCAACACCTACTACCACCTTTGTTAGTCCTGGATTTGTTTTTGTTAAATCTACTTTTTGTCCTTTTGATAAGCTAACTGCCATTTTTTTACCTCCATTTAATAGAATACTTTTTAATACGATAGGTTTTCAAAAAGGTTTCAAAAAAAATATAAAAAATCCCTTGCCAAAATTTAACTCATCCATTTTGGCGGGGTGTTTTTATCCCAATAAATTGTTCCTAGCTCATGGTGTGCCTGAAATTGATCATGGTAAGTATGGTAATGAAAATTAAACCAATAGCCCTGCTGAGGCGGCTGATCTCTTCTAACATGAAAACGGATAATGTCTTCATCTGTTGTTTCATTTTTTATATGGAAAATTTTCTCGGATTGACCGCCGCCAGGACGTTCAGTCACCGCTAAAAAAGCCAATTCTTCCTCTGGATACTGCTCAGCCACGTTTTGAATTGCTTTTTCGATATTTGGCAGAACGACTTCAGAAAATTCATTTTCAATTACAGGTTTTATTTTTGGTCCAAACTTAGCATATGACTGATTTTCAGCCTCATGTATCATTTTCCTGATAAATTCTTCTTTATTAATATGCCCAATTTCTTCGGAAGTAGAAGACTGGATATTGGCTGAACGGCCTTCCTCATTTGTAGGTTCAATAATATCCCTTTTCGGGTTCTTATCTGTACTAGAATTATCATAAAATATAGCATGTGAAGGGGTAACTAGTCCAAAGGTTAAGATAGTTACCATGACGACGAACGATTTACGAAGCCAATTTGGCATGATTTTAGTCTCCCTTCTAATCTTTAACCATCTATATGTAATCAATCGATCTTTAAATCCCCAAATACTCTTATACTATTATTATACTTTGTTCTTCAGAAAAATGGAAAAATAGGCTTTATTTTTTCGCAAAAAAAATAAAATCTATGAATAGTTACTTATATTTTGGGAATAGTAAGGGAAAAAGACCATATAACTAAATTGAATATTAGAAAGACTTGGCATTCGCCAAGCATTCCGGCGAATGCCTTAGTCTTATGCGTTCAGAATTTATGGTCATAAATTCTGATTAGCCAAAGGAAAGGAGAATCTTTATATGGACTGGACTGTATTCATTGTTATTATTTCATTTATCTTGCTAGGTTACTTTGTTTATTTAGCTATTGCAGAATAAGCGGAACGGAATAGAGACCATTCTCTATTCCGTTTTTATTTTTCGATGACTCCAAAATGGAATTTTGCTGTTTTTCTCTTATGTACATGAAAGTTAAATCTTTCAAACCGCGGACTTCGAAAATGATCCTTTAGAACAACGCACTCCTTCGCTACTCTCTTAGCTTCCTCTATCACTTGTTCAGTCATTTCCTCGTAAATAGCAAAATGACTTAATGCTTTAATGCCATCAGATTCCAGAATATGCTCCTCAAACATTGGATCAAAATATACGCAGTCATAGGATTGATCAGGAATACTTTTTAGGAATGGCAAGGTCATATTATTTTTTACCTGTATTCTTTTCATCGCCTGATCCATTTCCTGAATCCCAGAGACCCATGATTGCAGCCCATTTTTCACAATGTAACCTAAATACGGATTTCCTTCGATACCGGTCACTTTTCCTTCTCTTCCAATGATAAAGCTCGCAACAATGCTATCAGAGGCAAGACCTAATGTGCAATCGAGAAGCGTTTTGCCTGCATGAAGCCTCGCTGCATCCACAAACGGATCATGCTCCCCCTTCATTAATCGCTTCACTCTAAACATGGCGGAATTAGGGTGGAAAAAGAATGGTTCCAATTCATCGATTGGATAGAGTTCTAACCTCTCTTTCCCTACAACTATGCAATCCTCTTTTTCCACTTGCTGAATCATTTGGACCGAACGCTTCTTCCTTTCAACAAAGCGGCCATCTAAATCTTGAGCCACTTTGATCGCTTGCCTCGTCATTTCTTCATTTGTCCTGCCTGCTGTCGTAATAATCATTGTAATGATGTCACCTTTTCCTTCGAGTTACGAAAAAACAAAAGGACGTCATTAGACATCCTTTTGTTTTTTCACTTTAATTATTCGCTTCAAATGCAGCAAGCAAGTTTTCCATAATTGCTTCCATCGGATGATCTTCAATATCATAACGATGGATAAAATGGACAACTTCTTTTCCTTTTAATAAAGCCATAGACGGAGAAGATGGCTCATATCCAGCAAAGTACTCTCGCATTTTCGCTGTTGCTTCTTTATCTTGTCCTGCAAATACAGTTACTAAATGATCTGGTTTCTTTTCAGTTCTTAGTACAGCCTGCGTTGCTGCTGGACGTGCAAGTCCTGCCGCACAACCGCATACAGAGTTAACAACAACAAGCGTTGTCCCCTCAGTCTTTTCCATAAATGCTTCTACTTTCTCTGCAGATAGTAATTCATTAAACCCAGCATTTACAAGCTCTTGTCTCATCGGTTGAACCATTTGCTTCATATATTCCTCATATGCCATAGACATGTTCAATCAGCCTCCATTACAACATTTGTATTGTAAGCATACTATAATCTATGGTTATTTTGCAAAAGGAAGTGTTTAAACTTTCTGGTTGACTTTCTCTTCTGCCTCTTCAAAGTAATCTGTCACCGCACCTCTAGATGCACAAGAGACAAGCCTAGTGTATTTTGCCAATGTTCCTCTAGATAGTAAAGGAGGTGCAGTCCAGTTTTCCTTCCTTCTAGCAAATTCTTCGCCTGTTAAATTTACAGATAATTCCTGGGTTTCGCTATCAATCGTAATCAAGTCACCATTCTCAATTAATGCAATTGAGCCGCCAACTTGTGCTTCTGGCGCAATATGACCAATAACGAATCCGTGCGAACCGCCTGAGAAACGGCCATCCGTTAATAAGGCTACACTTTCTCCTAAGCCCTTTCCTACTAAAATACCCGAAATCGATAACATTTCTGGCATACCTGGTCCGCCCTTTGGCCCTTCATAGCGGATAACAAGAACATCTCCTGCCTGAATGTCACCGTTCATAACTGCAACTGTGGCTGACTCTTCGTCATCAAATACTTTTGCAGGTCCAGTCATACGGGTGACCTTTAATCCCGAAACTTTAGCAACTGCCCCAGAAGGTGCAAGATTCCCCTTAAGAACAACTAGCGGTCCATTTTCTCTTAACGGCTGTTGAAGCGGGTAGATAACCTTTTGACCTTCCTTTAAGTCTGCTGCTTTTGCAAGGTTTTCAGCTAAAGTCTTGCCTGTAACCGTCAAGCAATCCCCATGAAGCAAGCCTTCTCTTAATAGCAGCTTCATTACTGCTTGTACTCCGCCGACCTCGAAGAGATCCTGCATCACATATTTGCCGCTCGGCTTTAGGTCAGCAATATGGGGAACCGTTTTCTGCAATCGATTGAAATCATCTAAAGACAAATCAACTTCTGCCGCATGGGCAATGGCCATTAAATGCAAGATCGCATTGGTTGAGCCTCCAAGTGCCATCACGACTGTTATTGCGTTTTCAAACGCCTTTTTCGTTAAAATATCACGCGGGCGAATATTGTTTTCTAGCAGTTTGTATACTGCCTTGCCAGCTTCTACGCAATCATTGCGCTTTTCGGCTGTTTCGGCTGGATTCGAAGAACTTCCTGGCAAGCTTAGTCCAAGTGCTTCAATCGCACTTGCCATCGTGTTTGCAGTATACATTCCACCACAGGAACCCGACCCTGGACAAGCATGGCATTCGATTTTTGTTAACTCTTCCTTGTCAATAGCACCTCCATTGAATTGACCAACCCCCTCAAAGACGGAAACAATGTCAATGTCTTTGTCATGCAGCTTCCCTGGTTTGATCGTGCCGCCATAGACGAAAATAGAAGGCAAATTCATTCGGGCGATAGCCATCATACAGCCTGGCATGTTTTTATCACAGCCTCCAATTGCCACAAATCCATCCAAAGATTCACCGCCTACAACGGTTTCGATAGAATCGGCAATTAAATCACGGCTTGGAAGCGAATACCTCATTCCTTCTGTCCCCATGGAAATTCCGTCAGAAACAGTAATTGTATTAAAAATTAACGGAGCACCCCCAGCTTCTCTTGCCCCATTCTTTGCTTGAACAGCTAGTTCATCAATATGTATATTACATGGTGTCACTTCACTCCAAGTACTTGCAATCCCGATCATTGGTTTTTGAAAATCCTCATCTGTAAATCCTACCGCTCGGAGCATCGCCCGGTTAGGTGCCCTTCTTTCATCATCACTAATTACATGACTGCGAATTCTTAAATCCTTCGACATCGATGATTCCCCCCAAAAATAATTTCTTTCCAATATAGACCTTTTTCAATAGAATTGCAACAATTTTCCCAAAATTAATTTTATTCCACAAACAGAAAGACGCCATGCTGCAAAGAGCGATGGCGTCTTGAAATTATAAAAATATCTTGTCTATCGTAAACAAACTAAAATTCAGATTTTGTAATGATATTTGGTTTTTCGCAAACAAAACATAGCTTTGCAAAAATAATTGGTTTTTCGCAATTAAAAATCTGGATTTGCAAATATATTTAGTTTTTTGCAATTAAAAATCTGGATTTGCAAATAAAGTTATTTTTCCACAAATATATCTTATTTTTACTATTATTTCTTTCTAGATTCCGTCATTTGCTTCCAAACAGAGCCCTTTGCTTCTTCCCCTTGCTCAATTCTTTCAATCGCAAGCTTAATTTGCATGCTTACCTCAAATTCAGGATCATTTTCTGCTGCTTTTAATGCAGGAATGGCTTCTTCATCCCCTACTTCGTAGAGGAACATCGCTGCCCGCCAGCGCACGAGCTTGCTCGTATCCTTCAATGCTTCTATCATAGCAGGCATTGCTTTTTTAAAGCCAAGATCTGATAGGCAATCACCAGCTGTTCTTCTCACTGTGACCGTTTTATCCTTTAAAGCTTTATATAGGAGCGGAAGAACGTTTTGATCTTCAATCATACCTAAATAAACCGTTGCCAGTCTTCGGATTGAAGCTTTTTCATCTTGTAATGCTTTTTCTAAAACAGGTAAATCCTCTAGCTCTGGATCATTCATTTGTTCTAGTTTTTGATAGCGTTCCCGCCAATCCGGATGATCTAAATCCCCTAATGTAAGTTTCAGCAGCTGCCGGCTATGCTTCTCATGCACATTGTCTGGATTTATTGCCTGATCAACAAGCATTTGTAATCTGCTTTCAGGATAGGCTGCAATTAATTCTTCAACTACATCATGGCCAATCTGTTCGAAGTCGCCATAACGGACTCCAACCTCTACCCATTTTCGAACTAAAACTACATTATCTCCTTCAAGCTGTGCTGCTGCCAATGCATTCATAAACGCTTCAGGCAATCCGAATCTCCGTTCCTCTGTCCCGTCAGTTAGCTTTACTTGCATAGGAATATCTTTATACTTTTGGACAAACGCTTTTATTTCACCAAAGTGTTCATTCATCGCAGATTGGTTTTCAGTATCTGTCTCCGCGTCTTCGCCAAAAGCACTTCTTACCTGCGGCAGAAGATCTTTCCAATCATATTTTGCATTTCTTTCAACAGCTAAGAAGTCAGCTACATGGTAAACACCCTTTACGCCTTCAATTTCAAGAATATCTTGAATGACTTTAGGTGCACCTTCACGATGATCTTTTTTATAATTATTGCTTTTCCCCATTGGAAGCTCTTCATTCAGAATAACCTTCATCGTATTTGGACTTGGTGTTGGCTCAATTGCATTTATTTTCACAGTTTTTCACCCTTTGCAATATTGTCACAGTAATAACTAAAATCATTTTAACATA
Organism: Cytobacillus solani; assembly: GCF_001420595.1. Taxonomy (GTDB): domain Bacteria; phylum Bacillota; class Bacilli; order Bacillales; family Cytobacillaceae; genus Cytobacillus; species Cytobacillus solani. The sequence continues at coordinate 3,107,060 of NZ_LJIX01000006.1, forward strand.
ATAGATGTTACGAATCATAAGATGAGCTTCATGTACAAAAGCAGCCTGCCCATATAGGGCAGGCTGCTGTAAATTCATTGTTCGGCAATCTCTGAAAGATAGCTCCATCTCTCAATCAACTGTTCCAGTTTTTCATTTAGAGTGGCTTCTTCCTCCATTAATGAGCTTGCTTTTTCGAAATCACTGCCTGTATTGTTCATTTCTACAGCAATTTCCTCTAAACGAGCTTCTGTATTCGCTATATTATCCTCGATTCCTTCCCATTCACGCTGTTCGTTATAGCTTAGCTTTTTCTTCTTTGGTTTTTCCTGTTCTTTGAGAACAGGAGCCGCGGTCTTTACTTGCACAACAGGTTTTTCATTTTCTTTTTCAAGATATTCGCTATAATTGCCAAAGAAAGTGTCAATCCGTCCCTCTCCTTGCAAGACAAGAAGCTGATCAGCCACCTTATCCAAGAAATAGCGATCATGGGATACAGTAATAACTACTCCGGGGAAATCTTCAAGATAATCCTCAAGCACCGTTAATGTTTGTGTATCCAAATTATTTGTTGGTTCATCCAGTAGAAGAACGTTCGGTTCTGTCATTAAGATTTTCAATAAATACAGACGGCGCTTCTCCCCGCCTGAAAGTTTGCGGATCGGGGTTCCATGTGTAAAGGTGGGAAAAAGAAAGCGCTCAAGCATTTGAGCTGCGGAAATGGTTTTCCCATCTGAGGTTTCTACAACTTGTGCCGTTTCCTTCAAATACTCAATCATTCGCTTATTCTCGTCCATATCTTCGCTTTCTTGTGTGTAGTAAGCGATTTTCACTGTTTGTCCGATGATTCGTTCACCAGAATCTAATGGGATTTTTCCAGCAAGGATATTGAGAAGAGTCGATTTTCCTGTTCCATTCTTTCCGATAATTCCAATTCGATCTCCAGGCTTCACAAGAAGGTCAAATGAATGTAAGATGGTTTGATCCGCATATTTCTTTGACGCATCCTTTAATTCAAACACTTGCTTCCCAAGCCGGCTTCCGTTTAAAGACATATCAAGCTTTTCTGTTTGTTTCACAGACGCAAGCTGATCATCTAATTGATCAAAACGCTGGATTCGTGCTTTTTGTTTTGTTGTTCTCGCTTTCGCTCCTCTACGAATCCATTCTAACTCTCTTCGATAAAGATTTTTTCTTTTTTCTATCGTGGCGGCTTCGTTTTCTTCACGAATGGCTTTCGCTTCAAGAAAGGCACCGTAGTTTCCTTTATAGCTATATAAGTTCCCGCCATCCAGTTCAAACATTCGATTGGTTACACGGTCAAGGAAATAGCGGTCATGGGTAACGAGTAAGAGAGCACCTTGATATCGTCCTAAGTATTCTTCAAGCCATTTAACCGACTCATAATCAAGATGGTTTGTCGGCTCATCAAGAATCAGCAAATCAGGTGACTGAATAAGTGCTTGGGCGAGGGTAACCCTTTTCTTTTGTCCACCGGAAAGCTCCCCGATTTTTTTATCAAAACTTTCAATACCAAGTTTCGTTAAAATTGATTTTGCATTCGTACTTGCATCCCAAGCGTTCAAGGCATCCATTTTCTTTTGCTGCTCAAAAAGCTTCTCTTGAATCGCTTGATTATCAGGAGTCTTATTTAACTCAAGAAGTGTCTCTTCATATTCTCGAAGCAAGACAAGTACTGGTGCATCACCTGCAAACACCTGTGCCAGAACAGAAAGTTCAGGATTTAAATCCGGCTGCTGGGCTGAGTAGGAAATTGTATAATCCTTCGGAGAGCTGATTTCACCAGAGTCTGGAAGATCCACACCTGCAACTATTTTTAATAAGGAAGACTTACCTGTTCCATTTACACCGATAAGTCCAATCCTGTCCTTTTCAGAAATCGTAAAGGAAATATCGTTAAAAAGCTCTTTTTCCCCATATGTTTTTGTTACATGTTCAACTGAAAGCATTTTCATATCTGACCATTCCATTCACTGTAAAATTGCTCAAGGAATTGTTCCATAAATTGATGCCGTTTCGAAGCCAATTCTCGTGCTGTATCCGTATTAAGCAGATCTTTTAGCTTTAATAGCTTCTCATAAAAGTGATGGATCGTTGATGATTTTCCAGTGCGGTATTCCTTCTCTGTCATTTCTTCTCTAACTTTAATCGTTGGATCGTAAAGAAGATGACCTTTTTTTCCACCGTAAGCGAAGGTCCGTCCAATCCCAATCGCTCCAATTGCATCCAATCGGTCTGCATCCTGAACAATTTCAGCTTCCACACTCATTAATTCTGTTTTTCTTCCACCTTTAAAGGAGATGGAATGTATAATTTCAACAATTTTCTCTTGAGTCGTTTTTTCTAGTGTTAATAATTCGAGGAAATCCGTTAGTTTCTTTTCCCCAGCCTCTTTCGATTCGTTCAACTTTTCATCAGGAATATCATGCAGCAATGCAGCCATTTCAATAATAAAACGGTCGCCCTTGTTTTCTTTTTCCGCTATATATAAGGCATTTTTTCTTACGCGTTCAATATGATACCAATCATGTCCGGTACTGTCATCACTAAGCACATCTCTCACAAAGCTTTCCGTTCTCACAATCATATCTTCTTTCACTAAAAGCACCATCCTTTTTCATTCCAGATTTATTTTACCATGAAGAGGAGGATAGGAAGAAAAATAAGCAAAAGAAAAAGTGCTTTATTCAGCACTTTAATTTATAAGATAAGGGTTGGAACTGCATTATTCCAATATATAGGAATAAAGGGCTCTATAATATTTTTATAATACTCGATTTTACATTAAACGGTAAAATTGAGCTCCAAAACACTTTTTGAACCCTTATATCCCAAAATATAGAAAATTACAGCTCATATACTAATTTACGTTACCTATTTTTACATAATAAGGTAAAAATGAACCTCAAAAATTAATCCAATCCATTAAACCAATTGATCCCCAATGTATTTTCTCCAGCATGCACGCCGATTGCGGCACCGATTGGATAGTGTCCGAATTCGATCTCAGGAAATTCCTTAATGAGTTCTTCTTTCCAATTCAGTGCCTCCTCCTCATGTAATCCATATAAAATGTATGCTTCTTTTAAAGGCTTCTTTTCATGAGCAATACGGAGCAGCTGAATTATTTTATCCTTCGCCTTTCGTTCACTTCTAGCTTTTTCTTTCACATGCAAAGTACCACCCTCAATGGAGATGATCGGCTTTACATTGAGCATACTTCCAAGGAAAAATTGCACACCCGACATTCTGCCGCTTCTATGCAGCTGTTCTAAGCTTCCTATCAATACGTACGTTTCACTTGTATCACTTAACTCTTCTAATTTACGTTTGATCTCATCTGGTTCAAAACCTGAATTTGCCAGTTCCACACCTTTTTTCAAAATTCTTGTTAGGGGATAAGTTAATATTTTCGAATCAATGGTTAAAACCGGGATATCAACCAGCTGTGCAGCTTGCTCGCTTGAAGAAACGGTACCGCTTAATTTACTAGAAAGCAACACGGCAATAACAAGCTCGTATTTCTCTTTCAAACGCTCATATAATTCCTGAAATGCCCCAATCGAGGGCTGCGATGTTTTCGGAGGAGTTTTTAACGTTTTCAATTTTTCATAGAGCTCGGTTGGTGTAATATCTACCCCTTCTGTATACTCCTTTTCATCAAGTAAAATCGTAATTGGAATGGGATACACATGAGGGTGGTTGATCAATTCCTCATCAATGAAAGCTGTACTATCTATAACCCATGCGATTTTTGTCAAAATCTCTACCCCTTTTCTGTTTCATTTATTATGTAGGAATCGCGGTTTAAAATATCTGGAGACTGACGAAAAAATGCCAGTCTCCAGCATATATTGCTTATGTTAAAAACGGCTTAATCTTTGGGAATACCTTTAATGCTGTATTGTAGAAAACATCCTCATGATATTGTTCAGGAATTAATGCTTTAATAAATTCAATATATGGGCCAATAGGTGCCAGCGGCCAATCAGTACCGAATAAGAGCTTATCATATGAATCAGAAAAGACAAGTGCGTGCCGTAAATGATCCAAAAATCTGCTTTCACTATGTTTTTTCAATTCCTTTTCCGTTCCGACGATTAAACCCGAAAGGTCTGCATACACATTGGAGTTTTTATATATGAGCTCAGCGCCTGTAAGTGTCCACGGATCACCAAAATGAGCCATCATAAAATTTACTTTGCGATGCTTCACTGCCACCTCATCAATCGTTAATGGATGTGCATATTTTAACAGGCCTCTCTCCGAATACGTATCCCCTGTATGGAACACAACAGGCAGCTGATATTGTTGTGCTAATGCATAAACAGGTTCATACACTTGATCATACGCATAGAAAGGGTAATAGCCTAAATATATTTTAATCCCAACAGCCCGCGGATGTTGAATTTCAAGCTCTAGCTTTTCCAGAGTCTGTTCATTTAAATCATAGGGATTTATCCCAGGACAATAGACCATTTTTTCAGGAATTGCCTCAGCCAGGTCAATCCCCATCGGTGTTGTTACATCATAATCTGGAAATCCCATTCCATTCGTTTCTGTAACCCCCATCGCTATACTTAAAGCGACATTTGCCTCGCTGTATTCTTTTACAAATCCCTCAAAAGAATAGTCGACAAAAGAAAGCTCTTTAGCTGTTTGGTGAAAGGATTGGATGTTCGAGAAATGGACGTGTGCATCAATAATCTTCATATTGTCTCCTTTAAAATACGATCCGCCGAAGATTCTCGAGGATTGCTTTCGAAATCTCTCTTTGATCAAATAAAATAAACCCCGGTTTTGTTGTTTCCTTTATTTCCTGGAGAAGGATCACTTCAAACGCATCTTTATTCATATATCCTTCAAAGATATCATTTTCTTCTCCTTCAATATGATAAAGTTTTTCTTTTCTGATCTCTGAGGAGATGTAGCTTACATTTTTCAAATTTAATCCCTGTTCTTCCATTCCTGCATTTATTTTATTGTCATTGAAATTGGAAATGACATTAAGATCTTTTAAAGATTCTCCTACTAAGTAAATGTCCGTTTCCAACGTCTCTGAAAGCAATGATTTGCCGCCAGAATCAACGACCTTTACAAAATAGGCGAGAACTGGCACACCAGGAAGAAGTGCAAAATACTGTGTATAGTGAAGCCCCTTCCAAATTGGATGATTCACTATTTTCGTGTGCAAGGCGATGCTTCTCCACTGATTTCCATGCTTATCTTCAATATCCATAAACTCAGCAGTTGTGCACTCTTTCATTAATGAAAATGTATTTAGCTGTGCAGGGGATGTTTTCATTCCACCTGCCCAAGGATTCCACCATCCCTTTGCAACTTTCTCAGGAAAGGAAGTATCAAACCATTCATTCTCATTATAGACGAGTGAATATAAACCTGGGTAAAATTCCGGTGCCGCTTTGATTCGAATGATGCCATTATCTAAAATATAGGAAGTGATCCCTTGTTCTGCTTCATTAAAGGCTTCCACTTTACCTCTTGGAACAACCATTAATTGATTTAAGTTTGTCGTTGTACTATCACTTTGCATACTTCCCATTACTAATGAGATAGGCTGTGCATCAATAACTGGGATAGAAGCTTGATAATTTGTTCTCTCATCTTCTGATGAAATTTGATCAGATAGCTTCGGTTCACCATTTAAAAACAGCTCAATAGATCCGCTAATAAAGCTCGTACGGGAGGTCTGCAACTCTAAGGATAGATGATCTTTGTAAACGACTGGATTATTACTCTCTAATTTTAATGATTTTTCGTTAATAGATTGGGTAGGCACCACATTCGACACTTTATTTGCAAATGCCTTTTGCTCCTGCCATGTCCGAAACGCACCAATAGATAAATAACATGGTTCTAGTCGTTTACATTCTTTTGGCTGAATGGCCCCAAGTTCATATTCTAAGTAAAATTGCCAGCCTTCAAAATTTGCCTTACATTCTGCTGGCCAGCAAAAGCCAGTTGGTTCTCCATGATCCACTGTAAAATACCAATTCTCTGTTAAATGCTGAGAGTGAATATCTCCAAAATCGACAGCTTTTATTTCCGAAAACTCAATTATTTCTTTTTCAAGCGGGAAATACGCATGACTTTTTTCATGATACAGTGATTGATTCAAGTATAGTTGTTGTATAGTTTCGTTGCTTTCATTCTCAACCTCAGCCCACTTCTTCACGATTCCATCCCCATAGAGGGCTGTATAAAGAGTAAGGGTGACTCCTGCAAATTCAGTAGAGTGAAAAACCATTTTAAAAATCATCGCTGTGTCATTGAAATACCACTCCACTGTTACCGGCTTTTGCTTAGAAAATTCCGTTGAATAGGGCTTACCGAGCTTTGGCACAAAAAATGCAAAAGGATGATTCATTTGTTGATTTCTTCCAGCCGTTATTAAAAAATCCCGTTTTCGTATATTCACTTGGTAACTGCCATTATATATATGCCAAAAATCTTTCGTTTCCCCGCCAAATTTTTCACCAAAGCCTTTCAGAGCTATTCCAACTAAGTTATTTTCAAAGGTATACTCTGAACCATTCTCATTTTGTGCTGTGATCGTAATATGTGGCTGGTAATAACCAAATTTCTTCACAACAAATGGAATCACAACTAGTTTTCTCTCATTCTTTTTTAAAGAAACAGAGAAAGTGTTCCTTTCTAACTCGACATGTTCATCCGAAGAAAAAACTAGTTCAAAAACAGCCTCTTCCTTTACACTGTTTTCTACCTCTAGTTCTATCCCTTTTTTTTCGCCTAGGAAGCTCAAGTTCCCATCAATTTTTGCGGTTAATTTCGCTGGCTGTTTTGGTTTCACTCCAAGCCTCAATTCACATTCTTCTCCATTAATGGACACATTTACAGAGAAAAACGGGTGTGTTTTCCACTCACTTGGTTCTTCCCCTTTTTTAAAAATCACTTGATCTGAGAGTATCGCTCGCTTTGCTACTAATAATTCATCCTTAAAAGCAGATACAGTACGCTCATGATCGTTTCCGTCTACTTTTAACATGGCTGGTTTAGCCGTTTTATTTACAAATAGCAGTTCAACTTTTTGTGGCATCTCTTCAATTACTTCATGGTCAGCCATTTTTAGCTCGAGCAGATAATCATCCGTTTCAATCAAGCTAATGCCTCTTCCGCTTCGTTCAAATCTTACACGTGCACTCGTCTGTTGATCTTTCCACTCATATTCGTAGAAGGTAAAGCCATTTTCCTTCAATCCGTCCGGTTTAACTTCTATTTCTCTTATACTTGCATCATACCAATCTACTTTTGCGAAAACTGACTTTAATAGGGGTGTATTGATGACCGCAGGAATAAAATTCATCAAGTGGGTTGTGTCATCCCGATCCTCCCAAAAAAATCCACATTTCTTATACAGAGGTACAGCCTTTACATTGCCCGGCCATGTGTATAGATCAACCCTTGGACAGCCAAGCTCAATTGTTTTTTCAACTGCTTTCATAACAAGCATTTTACCGATCTTCTTGCCATGATAATCAGGTCTAACATTTAGCAAAGGGATGTATAAGGAGCCAACATCCTCCTTATATTCTGACAAGCTGCAATAGCCTACAACCTCTCCCCCATCTATAGCTAAATATAGAGCAATATTCCCCGCATTCGCTTCCTTCGTTTTGACCGATTCTTCCGTATAAACCCTTGTATCCCCACCCCAGCTGTCACGGCTAAGGTTCCACATTTTCGCAATTGCCTGTGCATGTTCTTCTCGGTATTCCGTGATTATGATTGTATTCGTCATTTGGCTCATCCTTTTGTTCCTCCCTAACTAGGTTACTTCATTCCTTTTTCTATCGATTCCTTCACCTTTTGCCTCTATCTTACTCATTACCTTCTCCTCCTTTAATTTATTTGAATGTTTTCCACATTCTTCTATATCGTAAAAGCTGCTCGTTGTAATGTAAAGATAATTTTGAATCTTCTACCTCCATTTCTGATAAAAAAGCTCCGCCTGAACGTGTACAGGCAGAGCTTTTCGTGGTTATATTATGGCCCTCAATCTTTCTAGGCTAATAATCATGTAATTAACCATCTCTAGGATATCATCCATTTGATCTTCGTAAACTAAGCGGTTAAAAGAAATGATTGCCTCATTCTTTATCGTATTGTCCTCGTCAAAAGGATTGAAGAAGGCAGATTGACTGATTGTCCGTTCAGGACCCCAAATGTCTTTAAGACATCTTTCAATCGTTTGAAAGTAGTAGTGTTCATTCGGATGCATAAAAGTAAATTTCACAAACAATTGGCACCCAGCAAGAATCTCCGATTGAGCAGATGGCAAAAGCTCGGCAGCCAAATTTTCCAATCCTGCCTCCATCATAAATGTGCAAGCAACTCGGTTATCCGCTTGAGAAGTAAAAGTTACTTCGTATTTCCGAGAAAGCTTTGCAGAGTTTAATAAATCATTTCGATCAATAATTGTGATACCACCTGATAAATCCTCATCATATATCGCGCCATCAATGACAACTTTCATATTTTCAAATGCAGTTGGATCAAACATTCAAGTCAACCTGTTAAAATAGTCCAATGGCATTGCCGTTCTCATCCACATCCATCCTCAGTGCGGCAGGTAACTTAGGCAATCCAGGCATTGTCATCACATCTCCTGTTAAAGCGACGATGAATCCAGCACCAATGGAAGGTTTAAATTCACGAATTGTGATTGTAAACCCAGTTGGTCGTCCAAGCTTTGTTGGATCATCAGATAAAGAATACTGCGTTTTTGCCATACAAATTGGTAAGTGGCTCCAGCCAAAGCTATCAAAATCCTTCAGCTGTTTCTTCGCTTTTGATGAAAATTCGACTTTTTCAGCTCCATAAACCCTTTGGGCAATCGTAAGAATTTTATTTTCAAGTGAGTCGGACAAATCGTATAATGGCTGGAAGTTTGACTCTTTCTTATCAATGACCTCTAACAGCTTGTTTGCGAGGTCTACTCCGCCTTCCCCGCCTTTTTCCCATACTTCAGTTAAGGACACAGGAATGCCTGTTTGATTACAAAGATCCATTAGTGTTTTAACCTCTTGGTCCGTATCTGTAATGAATTTATTAACCGCAACGACAAACGGCAAGCCGAAGCTTTCAATTGTTTCAATATGCTTCTTTAAGTTGGCAAATCCTGTCGTAAGTGCTTGTACATTTTCATGGCTAAGGTCGGTTTTCGGTACACCTCCATGCATTTTTAATGCACGAATCGTTGCAACGATGACTACTGCTTCTGGTTTAATCCCTGCACTTCTAGCCTTAATATGAAGGAACTTTTCGGCTCCTAAATCAGCTCCAAAGCCTCCTTCAGTAACAACAAAATCAGCAAGCTTTGACGCTGTTTTGGTAGCGATGACACTATTGCATCCATGGGCAATATTTGCAAAAGGACCACCATGAATAAATGCAGGCGTATGTTCAATGGTTTGTACTAAGTTCGGTTTAACTGCCTCTTTCAGCAGCATTGTTAATGCCCCTTGAACACCAAGATCTGCTACTGTTACAGGCTGTTTATCATAGTTATAGGCAATGACCATTTGACCTAAGCGCTTTTTCAAATCTTGGAGATCGGTTGATAAGCACAATACGGCCATGATTTCAGAGGCCACCGTAATATCAAAACCATCTTCACGAGGAACCCCTTGCATTGGACCACCTAAGCCGATCACTACCTTTCTTAAAGCACGGTCATTCATATCAAGGGCACGCTTCCATACAATCCTGCGCTGGTCAATGCCAAGCTCGTTCCCTTGCTGAAGATGATTATCGATGAAGGCTGCAAGTGCATTATTAGCAGTCGTAATCGCATGCAAGTCACCAGTAAAATGTAAATTAATATCTTCCATCGGCAATACTTGCGAATATCCTCCGCCAGTTGCTCCCCCTTTCACACCCATCGTTGGTCCAAGAGACGGTTCACGCATGGCAATAATTGCTTTCTTGCCAATTTTCGTAAATGCATCTCCTAATCCAACAGTTACTGTTGATTTTCCTTCTCCAGCTGGTGTTGGATTAATTGAAGTTACAAGAATAATTTTCCCACTCTTCTTTGTTTCAAGCTTTTTCAATGCCTCTGTCGATAATTTTGCTTTATATTTTCCAAATAATTCGAGGTCATCCTCATGAAGGCCGATGTTTTCTGCGACCTCTGTAATTGGTTTCATAAATGATTGTTGAGCGATTTCAATGTCTGATTTGACAACAGGTTTTACGTTCATAAATATCCCCCTAAGCATTCAATTATTGAAAACGTTTTCCTACTATTACATTGTACCATTCCATGCCATATTAGTAGATAGTCAATTTTGTGATTTTTTAAACATATGATTGCGGTGAGGTTTAATCGTCTTTATAATGAATTTAATTGAATTTTCTAAAAGGGGGATGATGAATTGCCAATTAAAATTCCAAGACTGCTTCCAGCCAGAGAAATATTAGAAGAAGAAAACATTTTTGTTATGGATGAGGATCGTGCATTAACACAAGATATTCGCCCGCTCAATATCCTTATATTAAATTTAATGCCGGAGAAAGAGAAAACGGAGGCACACCTTTTAAGACTGTTAGGAAACACCCCTCTGCAAGTTAATATCTCGTTTCTGAAGACAGCTTCGCATGAATCAAAAAATACAAGCTCGCTGCACTTGGATCAATTCTACACAACCTTCATGGAGATTAAGCAGCGGAAATTTGATGGAATGATCATCACTGGAGCACCAATCGAACTGCTTGCATTCGAAGAGGTGGATTATTGGAAAGAGCTTACCGATATTATGGATTGGACGAAAGATAATGTAACATCTACTCTACATATTTGCTGGGGAGCACAAGCAGCGTTGTATCATCACTTTGGCATCATGAAATATGAGCTTCCACAAAAATGCACTGGTGTTTTCTGGCATCATATTGACGACAAATCAGAAAAATTATTAAGAGGGTTTGATGATGTTTATTTAGCACCTCATTCAAGAAATACAGATATTTTTATCAAGCAGCTGCAAGCGAATTCAACTGTTAAATTACTTTCTTCTTCTGAAGAAGCAGGTCCATTTATTATGTGTGCCAATGACGGCAAGCAAATTATGATCACCGGCCATTTAGAATATGAAGCTAGTACACTAGCAGAAGAATATAGACGGGATTTGGAAAAAGGGCTAAATATTCTTCCACAGCATTATTTTCCAAATGATGATCCTTCGAAAAGCCCATCAAATAAGTGGCGATCACATGCCCATTTATTATTTTCGAATTGGTTAAATTATTATGTATACCAAGAAACTCCGTTTGAATGGGATTAAGCTGCCGAAAAAGATGCAAGAAAAACAGACAAACCTGTTTAAATAAGTAGTTTATTAATAAAGTTGAATTGGAACACACGACATTTCACATTGGAAATATCGTGTGTTTTGTTATTTTTATAGCAATGGAGTTATAAGCAGTCTATTCAAGGAGGAATCAAAAGAGTGGAAATAATTATTTTTTCGGTGATTGAAAAGGTGTTATTTTCAGATCTGAGTATATTAGAAATAAAAAATATTTATTGATAGTGATTTCAGATAAGGGTAGATGAAAGTTACCTGGTCCTATCAGAACTCGAGTCTTGGCAAAGTTGTCTGAACTCGACTGCTATTCGGACTTGATTCACCTTAAAATCGCCATTGCTGTCTGAACTTGACTGGTGTTCGGACTCGATTGACCTTTAGATCGCCAAAGTTGTCTGAACTCGACTGCTATTCGGACTTGATTCACCTTAAAATCGCCATTGCTGTCTGAACTTGATTGGTGTTCGGACTCGATTCACCTTAAAATCGCCATTGCTGTCCGAACTTGACTGGTGTTCGGACTCGATCCACCTGGAAGTCACAAAAGCTGTCTGAACTCGACTGCGGTTCGGACTCACTTCACCTAGAATCACCATAGCTATCTAAACTACACCGCAGTTCGGACTCGATTACCCATAATATTAACAAAGATGTCAGAGGTCGATTTAGGTTAGACTTTACTACCCCAAAATTACGATCTATTAAGCTAATTTGACAGGTAAAGCTGAGTAAAAATAGTCTCGTCTGAACTAAAGGGAATTCTCGTAGAACCAGCAAAAAATGCGTATAATCATCCACTTAAAATAGAAAAATGGCTCTAAATCATGAGCCATTCTTTAAGTATATAATATTCTTTTTTCTTTAGTGAAAGTTAATGTTGAGCTTCTGCATATGCTCTAATATTTGTTGCTGCCTTTTTAAAAACGATCCTGAATTTAATGATTAGCATTTAAGATTGCTCTGAATAGTAGACCTCTTCAAACGGCTGAACGACAACAAATCCATTCCCAGCAAATTTCATTTGTACAGATTCGCCGCTACCTCTTCCTAAGAAGGTTTTAAAGGAAATATCGGTCACAAATTCAGGCTGCAGATTTCCTGACCATGCGACAGTTGCGTTCGGATCAGTAAATACCGGATTATCTGGTGTAACTAGCAGGGTTAGTGGTTCGTAGTGGGAAGTGATGGCAATCATTCCACTCCCCTCAAGACGCACGTTAAATAATCCGCCAGAAAGCATACCAGCGACCTTTCTCATTAATTTAATGTCCCAACTTATTGATGGTTCAAAAGCAAGTAAATCATTGCCGTTAACGAAAATGGAGTCCCCTTGCAAATTTAAAATGGATATTTTTTTCCCTTGATCAGCCACATAAAGCTTCCCATTTCCTGTAGCTTTCATTAAGGCAGTTCCTTCACCCGTTAGTGCCTTTTTAAATAATTTTCCTAAGCCGTGTTCGAGAATTCCTTCTCGTTCAAATTTAATATTTCCGCGGTAAGAAATCATAGCTCCAGCTTTTGTCCATATTTGGTTCGTTAAATTGATTTCAAGAATTCTCGGAGATTCTAGTTCAAATAACCCTTCTCCTTTATCTTGCTGTTGTGTTTGTTTTACAAAATCTTCAATTGAATAGCGACTCATCGTATTCCAACCCTTCTTATTTATTATTTCTAAGCATGGAAACCCACATGAACGAGAGGGCTTGCCTTAGTTCAGTAGACAATGATCCAATAGGCATTTGATCAGTCCCTCGCTTATATACCCCTAAGCTATCAGCCTTGCCCCAGCCATTTTCTTCAGCAAGCTGGTCTAATTCCCAAGGCATCATCGTATTACAAATGACTTTTTCATTATATAGGCGTCGGTAGCTATTTATTCTTGGGGCAGCCGTAGGACCAAGAATGCCAATACAAGCAAACCCTCCAGGCTTTACAATCCGCTGAATTTCCATTATCACTTTAAGCGGATCTTCTGTCCATTCAAGTGAATTAATGGCTAATACCGCATCAAAGGAATCATTCTCAAATGGTAAATTTGAAATATCTCCCTTAATAAATTGAGCCGTATTTCCTTTATTTGTTACTCTCGCTTTATGTATCATTTCCTCTGAAACATCTAAACCGGTTACTAAATAACCTAATTCAGCTAACTTTAATGATCCATACCCATCTCCACAGCCAAGATCACAAACCGCTCCATTAAGCTCTACATGCTTTGCGAAAAACGGAGCAATCTCCTTCCGGCTTCCTGACTTCCACATCTCCTTACTCATTGTATTCCATCCAGATGAACGCTCATCCCATTGTTTTTCTGCTTCCTTACTCCAATTAAAATCGCTCATCGTATCCCTCGCTTTTCCCTCACCATTTATACGTTCACTCGCTTAAAAAGTTTCAGACTATTATATTTTCGCCAAGAAAAGTAAATATCCCTTTGATTAAAGAAAAGAAAATGGTGCAACAATGAAGATGTAGATTGAATAGACGAGTAATTTAATTATGACTCGGAAGGAGTTGATTATATGTTAGGAGAACAGTTAGTCGCTGTTCATCGCAACTATCTGGGGGAAATCATTTCTTTTCAAACTTCTGAGGGGAGAATGATTTCTTACAGAAAAGCATTGAAAGAAGCGAAGGAAGGGGTAATAACCGGGGTAACTATAGAAGAAGGGCAGAATGGTACTCCCTATCTTACGCCAGCTTTCACATCCTCATTTGATGAGTTGCCGAATGTATACTAAAAGGGTCCATTTATGGACCCTCTGCTATATCCTCATTATTTCTTTGAATCTCTCTTAACGCTTCAATCCTGCTATCATCCTCTTCGAAAAATTGAACAAGGTCTCCTACTCGGTCTATTGCATCCCAGCTTAAATGATGCTCAATTCCTTCTACATCCTCGTATATATTTTCTTCCTTAACCCCAATTAAGCGAAGAAGCTGTTCAAGTAATTCGTGGCGATATACAAGCCGCTTGCCAATTTTCTTTCCTTTTGGAGTTAAAATCAGTCCTCTGTATTTTTCATAAACAAGATATTCATCTTTATCGAGCTTTTGAACCATTTTTGTTACAGAGGAGGGATGAACGGAAAGGTTTTCTGCGATATCAGACACACGGGCATACCCTTTCTCTTCAATCAATATATATATTTGTTCAATATAATCTTCCATACTAGGTGTTGGCATCCCAAACCCTCCCATAGGAACCGTGCTGAAGGTCTCTGTTAGTTCCATTTTTATCAATCATTACATTTTATGAAGACAGTCAAGTAAAAGTTTACTATATAAGGGTAGGCGAGACAAGGTTATCTATTATAGAAGGAATGTGTCTATTTATTTGGAAAAATAAACTTTAATTTCCGCTCATTATCATTCCAAGTTAATTTAGCTGAAAATAATTTGTCCTTATTTGAAAAACCTTCTATCATTTCTGTCTCATCGTCTTTCAAGAGCTGTTTGACTATTTTTTGAGTGATTGATTTACCCAAAATCTTTTTGGAGATTGTAAAATTACATTTTGTTTTGCTGTAATATGAACAGCCATAAAAGCTGCCTTTGTCAATAACCTGGCCATCACATTGCTTGCATTTCCCTAATTGAGTTGGACGTTTAAATTTAGACTTCGCTGAGGTAAAGCTGCTTTTGTCCTCCTCATCAAAAGCCCAATCCCCTGCGTTTTTTACAGATACTTCAATGAGGTGTGATATCATTTTATTCGTTTGTTCCATAAATTGTTTCGGTGAAGCCTCTCCTTCCGAAATATCCTTTAATCGCTTCTCCCATTTTGCCGTCATTTCAGGGGAGGCAAGAATTTCAGATCCAATTGCACCAATTAATATTTTTGCCTTCGGTGTTGCATACACGAGGTTCTTATTAATATCAATATACTTTCGATCTTTTAACATCGTTATAATTCCTGCCCTTGTTGCTTCAGTACCAAGACCCTCTGTTTTCATAAGTACCTTTTCTAATTCCTTATCCTCAATATGCTTTCCGGCTGTTTTCATCAGTGTAATCAGCTGGCCTTCCGTATACCTTTTTGGCGGCTGAGTTTTGCTTTCTTTCACCTCTGCCTTCATGACATTTCCTTTTTCTCCTATTTGTATCGAAGGGAGAAGTGCCTCCTTATCCTTTTCAAACGGCGGAATTACCTTACGCCAGCCCTCTTCAAGCTGAACCTTTCCTTTTGATAGGAATGCAGCCCTCCCATCGACAAGGGTGGTGACTGTTGTATACTCGGTTACTGCCTTCCCATAATGAGCAGCAATTAAGCTTCTTACAATGAGGTCATAAAGAGTGTTTTCATCTGGAGAAAGCTTATTCATGCCAGGAACTTGTTCTGTTGGGATAATGGCGTAGTGATCGGTCACTTTCTTGTCATTTACATATCTCTTATTATCCATAATTGAACTGGTCGGCAAAGGAAAGAGCGTTTTGTATTCATCGATCGCGGCTATTTTATTCAATGTTTCAGCAAACATTTCTGCTTCCCCTTGTGTAACGTGCCTTGAATCAGAACGGGGATAAGAGACAATTCCTTTTTGGTACAGCTTTTGCAGCACATCGAGCGTTTTCTTTGGCGGAAATTTGAATCGTCGATTTGCCTCTGCTTGGAGGGCAGATAAATTATAGAGCATAGGCGGAAGAAATTCCTTTTTTTCAGCCTTAACATCTGTGACCTCTGCTGCTTTTTTCTCACAAAAAGCAGCAATCTTTTCAGCTAGCTCCTTCGTCTTAATTCTTGTTTCCCCATCCTTTTCCCATTTTCCTAGATATTTTTTTCCATCGATATTAAATCTAGCCTGTACCTCCCAAAAAGGCTCGGAAACAAAGCTTTGAATCTCTAATTCTCGTTTGACAATTAGTGCAAGTGTCGGTGTCTGCACTCTGCCTACTGAAAAAACATCAGAGAATCCTTGCTGCTGAAGAAGAAGGCTATACAGCCTTGAAGCATTCATTCCAACAACCCAATCCGCGCAAGCTCTCGTATATGCCTCATAATAGAGGTTTCTAGTATCTGATTCATTTAATAATGATAGGAATCCTTCCTTGATTGCTTTTGGTGTTAATGAGGAGATCCATAATCTTTTCATCGGAAGGCTTGATTTCGTCATACGAAGGATATTACGAATAATCAACTCTCCCTCTCGCCCTGCATCTCCAGCATGTATGACTTCTGTTAAAGAAGGATTGTTTATCAGCTTTTTAATAACAGCATACTGCTTCGTTTTATCTTTCGTTACTTCATATTCAAATTGAGAAGGAATGATCGGTAAAGTATTCAATGACCACTTCTTCCACTGAGAATTATAACTTTCCGGTGCAACGAGCTGACAAAGATGCCCTACTGCCCACGTTACATAAGCACCTTCAGGAAAAACATCATTTGGGAAAATTTCAACAAACCCTTGATGCTTTTTTATTTTAAAAATAGAAGCAAGAGTCAGCCCTTGGTCAGGCTTCTCCGCAATAATGAGTTTCATTTTTTTGCTCACTTCCAGTTTACTAGATTAGATACTTATTTTAATTCTACTCAATTAATCAGTAAAGGACTAGGAAAAACATGGTACAATAAAAAAGCTCCTCATTAAAATAACGAGGAGCTTACACTCAATCCATTTTTAACCTTTTCATTGAAATTTTCTTCGATAGTAACCCTTTTGTTGGTGAGAATAAGAAAACTAAAGCAAAGATGATTCCATTAATCGTTGCCATGCTTCCTGAAATTGACACGTCTAGCCAGCTAGCAAGATAATAGCCGATCACAGCTGCTGCAACCCCTATTAATGCGCTTAAAAGAAGCATGATACTTAATTTATCCGTTATTAAATAGGCGGAGGCACCGGGGGCAATCAGCATAGCGACAACTAGAATGGCTCCTACACTATCAAAGGAGGCCACCGTTGTAATAGATACTAATCCCATTAACAAATAGTGGATTAGCAAGACTGGTATACCGATGGCAGCGGCCATTTGAGGATCAAATGAAGTAATCTTCAGTTCTTTATAAAATAATCCAATAATAACTAGGTTAATGACTAGCACCGTTGATAGCATCAAGAATGCTTTTGGAAGCTCTGGAAGGAAGCCCCATTGCACGAGATCCCAAGGAACAAAAGTAATTTCTCCCATTAGCGCATGATCCACATCTAAATGAACATCATCTGCAAACACTGTAATCAAAATAACCCCTACGGCAAACAGAAATGTGAACACTACCCCAATTGAAGCATCCTCCTGTATCCCAGCCTGATGGAGCATTTGGACACCTACGGCAGTGAGTAAGCCGACAACAGCTGCCCCAATTAGCATATAAACTCCACTCATGCTTTGACTGACGATAAACGCGAGTACAATCCCAAGCAAGACAGTATGACTAATCGCGTCAGCAAGCATTGAGAGTTTCCTCAATATCAAAAAGCAGCCGGTAATTCCACACGTAATCCCAGCTAAGGAACCTACAATTAAAATCCAAGACTCATAGCTCATGAAAACCGCTCCTTTTTTCTCCCTGCAGAAGCTTATTCCTTCTAAGCTGCTTATTATTTGCCATTCTTTTTACCCACTTTGTTACTAAACCTCTTTCAGGAGCAAACAGCATCGAAAGAAGAAATAATGCCGTTGCAGTTACAACGATGAATGGCCCTGTCGGGAGTCCCTCACCTATCGTACTTATAAGCGTTCCTGCCATGCCTGATAAAGCGCCAAATATACCAGATATAACAATCATTTTACTTAATGAATTCGTCCAATATCGTGCAGCAATCGCAGGCGTAATAAGGAGAGCAGCCATTAAAATGACCCCTACTGCCTGAATTCCAACGACAACAGCAGCAACTAGCAGGGAGAGGAAAAGAAAATTCAGCAAGCCTGTTGGCAATCCAAGCCCTTTAGCAAATGAAGGATCAAAGGTTAATACCTTCAGTTCTTTAAAAATTAATGCTGTTATAAAAATTAAAACGGCTGCTGCACCTGCCATTAGTTTCACATCATTTCCAACTAGAGAAGCAGCCTGACCGAAAATGAAATCATCTAACCCACTCTTATTACCGGATGGAGTCTGAGATACCTTTGTTAAAAGTACAATTCCAAAGCCGAAAAACACAGATAAAACTAAGCAGATGGCGGCATCTTCTTTAATAATTGATGAAGAAATAATGAACTGAATACAATAGGCAGCCAATAGTCCTGTCATGGTTGCCCCAATCAATAAGACAAATAAAGATTTTTCCCCGGAAAGCAAGAATGCAATACATATGCCTGGCAGCGCCGCATGTGCTACAGCATCCCCTATTAAACTCTGTTTTCTTAAAAGTGCAATGCTTCCAAGAACTCCGCTTGCAACTCCTAGCAGCATCGTCCCGATCAATACCCACTGAGTATTCGCATCAAAAAGAATCATTTTCAAAAGATCGTTCATCCTCAGCACCTCATTTTTGTTCTACAACCAATTGGTCTTTTTCCAAAAAGGATAGTTTTCCGCCATACGTTCGATGCAGATTCTCAAGTGTAAATACTTCCTCTGTTGCTCCAGCAGCAACGGTGTTGACGTTTAATAAAATGACATGATCAAAATATTCTTTGACGGTCTGCAGATCATGATGAACAACTAGAACGGTTTTTCCTTGCCTTTTCAATTCATTTAATAATTCAATGATGGCTCTTTCTGTGGCTGCATCTACCCCTACGAACGGTTCATCCATGAAATAAACCTTTGCATCCTGTGCAAGAGCACGTGCTAGAAAGACTCTTTGCTGCTGTCCTCCTGATAACTGGCTGATTTGTCTGCTTGCGTATTCCTCCATTCCAACTTTCTTTAAACATTCCATAGCTATTTCTGTATCCTTTTTTCCAGGACGCTTAAACCAGCCGACATGGCCATATCGCCCCATTAATACAACATCAAGGGCATTTGTCGGAAAATCCCAGTCTACAGAACCTCTTTGTGGAACATAACCAACAACTCTATCTTTTGCGCGATATTTTTTATCATAAATTTTTATTTCCCCAGCCGCTTTTGGTATCAAGCCCAAAATAGCTTTAATCAATGTCGACTTTCCAGCCCCATTCGGTCCGATGATTCCAATTAACTTACCTTCAGGCACTTCAAAGCTGACATTTGATAAAACAGGCTTTTTCTGATAAGCAACTGTTAGATTTTCCACAACAACAGGCTTCATTTTACTCCCTCCTATTTAATTGATTCTGAAATAGTTTTCACGTTATGTTTATACATGCCAATATAAGTACCCTCATCCGTTCCTTCTTTACCCATCGCGTCTGAGTATAATTCTCCGCCGATTTTCACTTTATGCCCCTTTTTCTTAGCCCCTTCAATGACCGCATTGATGGAACGTTCAGAAATACTTGATTCAATAAACACCGCTTTAATATTTCTCTTAACTAATGTATCTACTAATTTTTGGACATCTCCGAGACCATACTCCGAATCTGTACTTAGACCTTGCAGCCCCATCACTTCCATATCAAATGCCTTGCCAAAGTATCCAAATGCATCATGTGCAGTGACAAGCACTCTTTGCTCCTCCGGAATTCGGGCCATTTCCTCAGCAGCATACGCATGTAATTCATTAAGCTGTTTAAAATAGTTTTGCGCATTTTCCTCATAGTAGGCCTCATTATCAGGGTCTATTTCAATCAAGCCTGTTTTCACTTCCTCCAGTGCCTGTTTCCATAGGTTTATATCGAACCACACATGTGGATCATACGCATAGCTGCCACCGTTTGCAGATAATAGCGATTCTTTATCGATTGCTTCGGCAATCGCATAGGTTGGTTTCGTTTTGTTTATTCTCTCTAATACATCAAGTATTTTCCCCTCAAGGTGAAGACCACTGTAGAAAATAATATCGGCTTTTTCAAGCTTAGCTATATCCCCTTGTGTTGCTTTATATAAATGTGGATCTGTTCCTGGTCCCATCAGACTTTTTACAGCTACTTTCTCCCCGCCAATATGTTTAACCGCATCAGCAATTTGCCCAATCGTAGTAGTTACGATTATTTTGCTGTCATCATTTCCTTCATTAACCTTCTGCTTCGAACAAGCGCTGACAAAGATCAAAGAAATAACAAGAAATATCCCTACTATTTTTTTCATCTTTTCCCATCTCCCTTTTTTATGATTTTTGTTACAGCCTCTTAAATGAGTCTATGCACTTTTTTTACTTAAGTGCACATATTTTTTGTTTATCCACTTGTTTTATATTAAACTATAAAAGTTTCCCTTATGCAACATTTTAAGCTTGGACAAAATAAAAAAATCGGCTTTCACCGATTTTTTGTTTTATACTTATTTAATTAATTATTGATTTCCTTTTTTCACCCATTCCGCAACAGTGACAGTACGTTTTGCTTGATGTTTAACTGCTGCCTGAACATCCTCAATCATCTTTCCGTCCTGCCCTACTGTTACACTAGTTCCATAAGGATTCCCGCCGGCAGCAAATGTGACTGGATCTGTAAAACCAGGTGCTGCAACAATGGCACCCCAATGATACATGGTAGTATAGAGTGATAAAATAGTAGCCTCTTGTCCTCCGTGTGGGTTCTGTGCTGAGCTCATCGCACTTACTACTTTATTGGCAAGCTTCCCATGGAACCACAAACCGCCTGTTGTATCTATAAAGGCTTGAACCTGTGAGGCTATATTTCCAAAGCGTGTTGGCACACTGAAAATAATGGCATCTGCCCATTCTAAATCATTTAAGGTCACTTCTGGTACATCCTTAGTTGCTTCCGTATGTGCTTTCCATGCAGGATTTGATTCAATGGCTGCTTGTGGAGCTGTTTCAGGAATTTTTAATACCTTCACCTCGGCACCTGCGTCTTTCGCACCTTCCTCAGCCCATTTTGCTAATTGAAAGTTAGTGCCTCCGGAACTGTAATAGATTACCGCTAGCTTTACATTTGTCATTGTTTGTTCCTCCTGATCATTTGTTCTGCCAAATAATTTATTTAAAAAACCCAATTTCTACACCCCTAGTTTATTCTTATGCTAATCAACCCCCTATTCTAAAAACAATTGATTCATATAAAATCTTGTCCTTAAAAAGGGAGATTATTCTTGATGACAACATCCTAATTAATATTTTTAAATTTGTTTTCGAAACCATTCTGCTGCCGCAGCAACCTCATCAAATGTCAGCTGATGGCCGCGATTTTCCCAGTGTAAAAGAACGTTAGCATTTGCATTTTCCAATAAAAATTTTAGTTCTTCCGATTCCTCAGAAGGACATATCGGATCGTTCTTCCCTGCACCAATAAACACTTTTTTACCTGTTAAGTCGGGCAATTCAATCCCTCTTCTTGGAACCATTGGATGATGAAGGATCGCCCCTTTCAATGCATCTTGATAATGAAATAATAAACTTGCCGCAATATTCGCTCCGTTGGAATAGCCAACAGCAATTACATTATGTCTATCAAACCCATATGAAATTGAAGCCTCATCAAGAAACGCATATAATTCCTTCGTTCGAAATACGAGATCCTCTTCATCAAAAACACCCTCGGCTAATCGCCGAAAAAACCGAGGCATTCCATTTTCAAGCACATTTCCCCGGACACTTAACACTGAAGCCTCATTGTCGATTTTTTTAGCAAGCGGCAATAAATCTAATTCATTACCTCCTGTACCATGAAGTAATAATAAAGTTGGTTTAATTAAATCTGTTCCTTTTTCGAAAATATGCTTCATGCTTTTTTCTCCTTTTTTATATTTTTTCATTACTTGCCGAAAATAATCATTTGAATTTAATTATTTTTAATTAAATAATCTCTAATTCAAGATAATAATGGATTGTTACTTTTTTGTCAAACATGATTATCGTTCCTTCTAAAAGAAAAAGATCGGCAACTAGCCGATTTTAATAATTTACTGCTTGTATTTTTTAAGCGTTAAATTATTTTGAATGTACCAATTCTCCTCACTGACAATATTTGAGACTGTTAACATGAAAGAAGGGAGTTTTTCAACATTAAAGACAATTATGCCTACGTAGTCATTTATGATTACAAAAGATTCACCATGTGAGTATGTTTGAAGTTCACTTCCAAGCTGGAGGATCGTGCTTACAATAGCCTGTTTAATTTCTGGCTCAATTTCAATATGTGGAGAAAATCGCAAAATCCATTCCTGACTGCCAATAGAAAATCGGTACATTGCTTCACCCTCTTGCTTAAAAAGAGTATAATTAATAATAGCTATGAGAAAATTTGATAATTATGAATAAGAATTAAATCTAGTAAAGAAGTAAATTTTTAATATTTCGAATTTTTAATAGTTTTTTGTGAAAATCCTGTGAAACTCCTTGACTGATAATGAAGTATCGTGTATATTAAAGGCATCATTTAACAGAATATATTTCCGTTATTTCTAGAAAATATCTGTTGTGTAGGATGTTGAGTGATAATATTCATCGAAGACACCTTTAACGTGTCTTGAAAGGTTTAGGAGGAAAAGTTACATGCAAAACGGTAAAGTAAAATGGTTCAATAATGAAAAAGGTTTTGGTTTTATCGAAGTTGAAGGCGGAGACGATGTATTCGTACACTTCACAGCTATCACTGGCGAAGGCTTCAAATCATTAGAAGAAGGTCAAGAAGTTTCTTTCGAAATCGTTGAAGGCAACCGTGGACCACAAGCTGCAAACGTTGTTAAACTATAATCTAATAAATAATCTGGCTGGCATCTTGCCAGCCTTTATTTATTCTCAAGACAATTTACTACCAATTGCCTTTATTTTCTCGCCAACTGTACATTTTGAAATACAGAATTTATGCGCATATAGACGACCTTTATCAGCCTTATGATGCTTATAAAGAAAACATCCATCGCAGTAATTGTTTAATAATTCCTCAACTTCATTAAATAATTGCTTTCGTTTCAATCCCTGACACCGTCCTTTCACCTCACATCAGCTTAAATAATTTGCATCTTACTATTGATCATTTTCCCTTCAAGTGCTTGGGTTGCAAGCTTATCTGCTTCTTTATTTTCAGTTCTGGGGATTGGAGTAAACTTTGCATCAACCTTCAGTGATTTCAGCTTTTCTTCAATTCGATCAAGCCAGCGATTTAAGTTTTCTTCGTAGCATGGCCATTCCCCTTTTAGCTGCATTAACACACCTTGTGCATCTCCTTTAAACTCACAGGTCATGTGGTGAACTCCCATTTCTTCAAGCATATTAACTGTATAATACATTGCAGCATACTCTGCTTCGCTATTATTTTCAATTTCATCAAACAGCTCATTCGAGCGAATACGGTATTTCTTTTTCCCTTGCTTAAAATAAATGACCGCTCCTAACCCCGCTTGGAAAGTCTTTTTATTAAATCCGCCATCAAAATAAATGGTCAAGTCATGTGGATCCTCTTCAATTTCTTCTAATAGCTTTTTCATTTCCTTTGTGATCCAGGTTGTGCCACGCTCGTCATGATAAATAACCTCGGAAGTCTTTCCACTCCTTTCAAGGTCTTCGCCTATTTGTAATGCCAACTCTCCATCTAACCAATCTGATGTAAAAATGGTTCCTTCTGTTCCTTTTAGTTTATATTTCCATTCTAATTTATATTTCATTTTTTTCAGCCTTTCTTATGATAAACTAATTTTATCGCAGATTAACGGGCAGTAAGAACCTAACTGATAGAAGTTTCACTTTATCTTACCCTGATATGCCCTTTGATAATAAATATGGTGAATCTGAATTAAATATTGGAGGAGTTTCTATTGATTGAAGTATATATAGATGGAGCAAGTGCTGGCAATCCTGGACCAAGTGGTGCTGGCATTTTTATAAATTATGATGGCAAAGTAGAAAAATTCTCTATCCCTCTTGGAAATATGGAAAATCATGCAGCAGAATTTCAAGCCTTAATTCAAGCACTTGAAATCTGTATAAAGAATAATTACAAGGTCGTTTCGTTTCGAACGGATTCCCAAGCAGTGAACCGAGCGATTGAAAAGGAATATGTAAAAAATAAAGGATATGCCCCTCTTTTAGAAAAAGCTTTAGGATTAAGCAAGCAGTTAGATTTATTTTTCATGAAATGGGTTCCTAGCAGCGAAAACAAAACAGCTGATGAACTCGCTAGAGCTGCCATACGATTAAACTAGACGGAAGGAGAAACTCGATTGAAAAAAAACGTTTTCTTTGCAGATGCAAGCCTTTTACTTGTTGCATTTATTTGGGGAGCTACATTTGTCATTGTCCAAAACGCCATTGCCTTTTTAGAGCCTCATTCTTTTAATGGATTAAGATTTTTAATTGCAGCCAGCTTGCTGTGTGCTTGGCTTCTCATTTTTGAAATAGAACAGCTAAAACAATTAAACTGGAAAATAGTCGTTTCGGGAATCATAATTGGGATCTGGCTATTTATCGGCTATGCCTTTCAAACAATGGGGCTATTATATACATCATCATCTAAAGCTGGCTTTATCACAGGACTAAGCGTAGTATTGGTTCCATTATTTTCATTGCTATTATTAAAAAGTAAGCCTGGAATGAATGCAATAATTGGTGTATCCATTGCTACAGTTGGTTTATATTTACTGACAATGACCGATCGGGTTGGATTAAATATTGGTGATGGACTTGTATTTATTTGTGCAATTGGATTTGCCATGCATATTATCTTTACTGGGAAGTACAGCAGTCATTTTCCTTCACTGCTATTAACAGTTATCCAAATTACAACCGTTTCCGTCCTGTCGATTGTATTCGCATTTTTTACTGAGGACTGGAGACAGGCGATCAATCCTGAGGTGATCTTTCAAGGAAATGTAATATCTGCTTTAGTCATTACTTCTGTCTTTGCAACAGCACTTGCATTTTTTGCACAAACAAGATTCCAAAAATTCACAACACCGACGAGAGTTGCCCTTATTTTTGCGATGGAACCTGTATTTGCAGCTGGAACAGCTTTTCTCTGGGCAAATGAACGACTTTCATATAGTGCAATCATTGGCTGCCTTCTCATCTTTGCTGGAATGATTTTTGCAGAAGTCCCACTGAAAAAGACGCAGCAGCTCTTAAAAAAGAAACAGAAAGAGGCAATGTAAGAAAATCGTAAGCGTCTTCGGAACAAGCAAAACCCACTTGTTCGTGCGATGTGTCACTGTCGATGCTCTTCTTTTCCTGTCGCATTATCGAACAATAGGACGTCCTGTACGTCATGGGTAAGACGCTTACGCTAGACAAAAAAGGCATGTTTTCGGCACGCGTTTCTAGAATTAAATAGAAATTAAATCTTTTTCTTTGACATATTTTATAGCTTCAGGCCTCGTTTTTATTTGATTTGAAACAAGCATTTCAAGCAATGAAACATAGAAGCTTCCGTCAAAACCTTTTTGTGCCTTTAATGTTAATTCAATCGCTGTATTTGTCAGTTCATCTGAAGCATTAGTGTATTGTTTGCCAAATTGAATAAAACCGATTGCATCTTCTTGAAGCTGAAATCCTTTTCCCTGTAAAAATTGTATATATTCTTCCACTGTCATTAAAGACATGCCATCCCACTCCCTTTACTCCCAAAGCCCTATTTATTTTATCGCAAATTTTGACAATTATCTATTATTTTTTTGTTAATTTATGGCCGATTAATCCTGTTACCACTCCTAGCAATGCTCCGCCAATTACTTCTGCGGGCTGATGCCCTAGCATTTCTTTCAGCTTTCTTGGCTTTTCTTCTTTAAATTCGACTGCCTCATCTTTATGGATTTTCTCCATTAGTTCACCCATACTATTCACTTTTAATGTTAATTCCCCTGTCTGTCTTCTAATTCCCTGTGCATCATACATAACAATTAATCCATAGATAAGGGAAAGAGCAAAATCAATGGTCGGCAATCCGCGTTTTAACGCAATAAATGTAGTTAATGACGCTACTCCCGCAGAGTGAGAGCTTGGCATCCCGCCTGTTTGAAAAAACAATTCAGGACGAAATTCCTTTTTCTTAATAAAATGGATTGGAATCTTTAACCCTTGAGCCAGTCCTATACTTAATAAGGCAATGTAAACCCCTTTATTCATAATCAATTCACCTCTACCTCTAGTGTGAAGAAATCGGAGTGATATTATTCTTTTAGGAAATACTACTACTTGCGAGGAAAAATTATAGGAGGTATCACAAATGAGTAACCGTAAGAACCGAAATCGAGGAACCAAAGCACCTGGTGTGACACCACAAGGTTATGGGCAGGATGCTGAATTTGCTGAAGAACCAAAAAGTAAATTAGAGAATGCGGCGAAAAAGAAAAATACAAAGTAAAAAAGTGCTGTCTCAAATTGAGACAGCACTTTTTTATGCATATTCTTTTATATCCAGAAAACGATGAAGTCCACGGAATTCAATTTCCTCGAACTTGCCCATTACCTTATCGCGGTTAAATTGGAAAATGGCTTTATTTATATCATATTGAATAGGAACATCGCATTTAATTTCTGCTAGCTGGCGACTTAAATGCAGCATTTCAAGATCTTGCTCGATCTTTTGCCTTTGTCCCTTTGTAAGCAGTTCTAAATTAGCAAGTACACCTTCTATATGCTCGTATTGCTGTAAAAGCTTCAGGGCAGTTTTTTCTCCAATGCCTTTCACTCCTGGATAATTATCGCTAGAATCACCCATAAATGCTTTTAAATCAATCATTTGTTTCGGTAGAATGCCTTTTGCTTCAAAAAAGGTATCCTTTGTATGAACTAAATAGTTCCCAAAGCCTTTTTGTAATAAAGCAACGGTAATATGTTCATCTATCAGCTGCAGAATATCTTGATCTCCCGTTATGATTCTAACACTCGCATCTCCCCCGACACCTTTGGCAATCGTTCCAATACAGTCATCTGCTTCATAGCCTGCCAGTCCGATATTAGGCACATCGAAGGCTTCAACCATTTCCTTTACTAAATCGAATTGAGGAATCAATTCAACGGGAGCATCAGGTCGATTTGCTTTATACCCATCATACATGTCAGTCCTAAACGTTTTGCTTCCCATATCCCAACATACGGCTACATGGGATGGATTGAATGTGGAAACTGCAGTTAGAAAATGCTTCACAAATCCATATACTCCATTAGTTGGAATCCCTTTCGAATTGATCATAAACTGCCCTGTAACAGCAGTGGCAAAATAGGCTCTAAATAATAAAGCCATTCCATCTACTAGCATAAATGAAGGTTTTTTTTCATTAATCAATTTTTTCTCTCCCATGTCCTTTATTTCATAAATACCATTATAACATGGGTCTTGTGTGAATAAGAATGTAAACTTTTACAACTAGGATAGCTGAAAATATCCTTATCTAACATTTTTTCCCGTTTCCACTTCGTTTTCTTCATATGTGATCCAATCGCTGAAGCTTCCGGCGTATAGTTTGACATTGTTATAGCCTGCCATCTTAAGTGCGATGAAGTTTGGCGTTGCTGTCACTCCTGAACCACAGTAGACAATCACTTGCTTATCTTTATCTATTTCTTTAAATCTTTTCTCTTGTTCTTTAATGGATTTGATACGGCCATTTTCAAAGCCTTCCGTCCAAACTTTATTAATTGCTCCCGGAATATGGCCCGCTTTTTTATCAATCGGCTCTTCCATGCCTAAATAGCGTTTATTTTCTCTAGAATCGATGATAACTGTTTCGTCATTCTTCGCTTCAACCATTTTCTTTACCTCTTCCTGCGAGGCAAATATTTTATCGTTCAAATGAACCTTAAATTCTGTCTTTAAATACGTTGGTATAGTGTCATTTGTTGGATATCCAGCATCTTTCCAGGCTTTATATCCTCCATTCAAAATATAAACCTTTTCATGACCAACATAATTTAATAGCCACCATAGACGAGCAGCATATGAACCTTCGCCACCATCGTATGCGATGACAGTTGTTTCCTCAGAAATTCCAGCGAGACTAAACGTTTCCTGTAAATCTTCGATAGCAGGTAATGGATGTCTGCCGCCATGTACAGAAACAGGACCTGATAAATCCTTTGATAAATGGAAATAAACTGCTCCTGGAATATGATCCTTTACGTAAGAGTCGTACCCTTCCTCAGATAAACCCAAATTATATCGGCAATCGGCAATTCGAATATTCTTATCCTGTAAATGCTCCAGCAGCCATTCTTTCTCAATAAAATAATTCATCGGTTCTTCTCCTCCATTCGCTTATTGATTAATTCTTGGACATGTTTTTTCGGTGTCCAGCAGTTAAACTGATAATTGGGACGGGTTTCATAGCCCAAACGCTTACAAAAATAACTCATTCCTGTTTTAGTTTTTTCAGCATGGAAGTGGATACAGGTTGCACACGCATGAAAGGCTTCAATATTCATCTTTTCACCCTTTGCCCGTTATTTCCTTCTCCATTTCTTTTAGCTGTTCAATCGGGAAGTCATCCCTTAAGACAGCTAACAAACCATTATAGTATTCCTCTGCCTGCTCCATATGAACGGCTAGAAAACGAGCAAATTCTTCATTCAGCATGTCCTCATAATAATTTTTCAGCCGCATACTTTCCGTTTGCAAATAAATAGCAGAAGGGTCCTGCATATTTTCCTCAAGCTCATCACTAAGATGTTTCCGTTCGTTCTTCTCAAAAAAGGATTTCGGGTTTTTAAAATGAGCAAGTGCCTTTTTAAATTGGGCTTGGTCTTCATTCTGGAAAGCTGTTTCAAAATCGATGCCTTCAAGCTTTTTCCCTTCAAACGGACTAAACTTAAGCTCTAAATTAATTTCACGTGTTGAAGCAATTAGTCTATCCTGCGCTTCCTTTAGAAGTTTTCCGATATATACCTCCATTCGAACGGTTGTTGCTCTCAGCTCCTGAGCAAAATCAAAGCCGAAGCTTTGCAGAAAATCAGTGTGTGCCGTTTGCAGCGCTTTCTTTAAATTTCTTCCATCGTCTTTAAGGAGAGCTGGATTAAACGCTTCTTTAACAAAATCATTAAATCGTAAAAAAACACGCTGCCTTATATAATAGACAAGCTCGTCTGCTTCCTGTGTCAGCCTTTGTGAAAAAAAAGCTGCATCTTGCTTGCGAATCATATCTTCAATCATTTTTTGCTCATTTTCTAAATGATTTCGTCTCTGATTCTTACTTTCTTTATCGTCCTGGGATGATTGGATAAAGTTTCTAAGCTGCTCTAACACACGCTGCCATTCCATCTCAGCCGATGTTACGGATATTTCCATCAATTCATTCGTTATAAATGAATAAAAGCTTTCTTCAAAAATACTCAATTTTGACTCGGTCGCTGCCTTTTGATTTAGCTTTTCTGCCAATGCCTGGAGACTGGATAGGCCAAATAGATTCGGCCGGCGAATCCCATATTGGGTGAGCTGTTCTCTCACATACTCAAGTACAGAATCTTTTTCTTCCTCATTATTAGCTAAATCAATTGCATTCACAATGAAAAACATTTTATCAAGCTCGAATGAATCCTTTACACGACCAAGTTGAATGAGAAACTCGCGATCAGCCTTTGAAAATGCATGGTTATAATAAGTAACAAAAAGAATGGCATCTGAATTTTTAATATAATCAAAAGCAACGCCTGTATGGCGAGCATTAATCGAATCTGCTCCAGGTGTATCCACGAGCGTAATTCCCTGTCGAGTGAGCGCACAGTCATAATACACTTCGATCATTTCTACAAAACAAGATTTTTCCTCGATTGCCACATAATCCTTTAATTGATCTAGATCCGTCTCCACAGTTGTTCCAAGTACTTGACGGAATGCTTCAAACCCTCGTAAAAAAGCTTGTAAAAAGGCAAAGTGAGTCTTTTCATTTGCTTCAAAATCTATTTTTCCATTTATAACTTTAGCTATTTTTTTTAATGCATCATCAAAATCGATAGCGGTCAAATCAAATAATTTAAGTGAACGGCTCACATCGTCAAATAATATATGAGAATCCTTTACCTTTACTAACACCGTTCCATGTCCATGCTGCCCATTTATCGGCATAATTTTATTGATTGCCGCTGTTGTTGGATTTGGCGAAACTGGAAGAACCTTTTCTCCAATTAGTGCATTGGCAAAAGAAGATTTTCCTGCACTGAAAGCACCAAAAAGTGCAACAGTAAATTGCTTATTCTGAAGACGTTTTGCTTTTTGTACTAACTCTTCAGCCATTTTTTTAAAGCCTGGAACAGTTTGAACTTTTTTTGCCGTAAAGTTTAGTTTCTCTACTAAATTATGAATGGAAGATGGATCAAGACCTTTTTTATCTTTTATTAGTACATCGGTTTCTTCTTTAATATCCTGCTCGTCTTTTTCAGAATTTATGGATGATTCCTCTATTTGATAGACAATTTCTGCGTCCTCTGTTGCACTAGTTAATAATTGTTCTGTTTTTTCTTCCATTTGCTCCATTGAAAATTTCCCAGCTAGAAAATCAGAGACTTGTTTCTTGGATTGACCTTGAACTTCTTTTATACTTTTTAATCCTTCCCATGCATCCGCATAAATTTTTAATTGTTCGCATTCTTTTTCCAGCTTTTGCTTCTCATGCTCATTTATTGATTGCAGTGCTTCAAGGAATGAGGCTTTTAATGGCAATAAGCTATTTTTTGCTAGCTTTTTAACGAGCTCTGCCACTTCATTTGTATATTGGAGAACATAATCACCAGATAACATGGCCCCGTCCTTTACAGCTTGAACAAGCAACGATTCTGGCACATCTAGCTGAAAGCTTTGTGCTTTTGCCAAAAGTGCTGAATCATGAATATCAAATTTTTTCATTTCCTTCACATACAGTTCTTTTAAATGCCAATCAAGCTGTGATTGAACATTTTCTAAAAAGCCTTTATGAAATTGACTCAAACGAGATTCTCTTTCCTGTTCCGTCTTTTGCTTTGAAAAGAAAAGGCCGACCTTAAAATTAGATTGCCGTGACTCGATATACGCCTCAGCCAACTCTCTCGTTTGGAAAGGCATTAAATAGGCATTTTTTAATATTTCATCTACTTTATTGTTGAGACTATTTTCGGTAGTCGCTGCGATTGCTGTCATTTCAGCTAACATATTTCTGTTCGCTTCCAATTGTTCTGGTAATAACTTTCTCTCTTCAGAAGATAGTTCAGCTAGAATACCTTCGTATTTCTCTCTAGCTTCCCATTGTTTTTCCTCTAAAAAGATTAGATGCTCCTCCGTCAATTTTGTTAATGACTGTAAAACGGATTCAGGAAGCAATGATTTTCTTTTCGTGATCGTGTCTTCGATGAATTGCTGCAGGTCAGAAAACTCATTTTCTTCATAAAACAAATCCTTTAAAGAGGTGTAAAAGATTCTTGCCGGTTTTACTCCCCATGAGGCAAATGAATCCTGTACACTTGACTTAAATTCATCAAAGCTTAATTCATCGTCACGATGCTTATCAATTTGATTAATAATTAAATAAACTTGTTTCCCAGCAGCTGTTAATTCTTTTGTAAAAAGAAAGTTTAATTCAGACTGTACATGATTATAATCCATGACATAAAATACGAGATCAGCAAGATGCAGAGCGGACTCTGTTGCAATTCGGTGTGCATCATCTGTTGAATCAATGCCAGGTGTGTCCATAATTATGGCATCCTTCGGTAGGCTCGTGTTCGCATAGCTAATTTCAATCGAATGTATTTGGTCACCATCCTTGCAATATGATTTAATTTGATCATAATCATAAGGAGCCGGATAGATTCGCGATTTCCCTTCTTTAAAAACCACTTTTGCGTAACTATCTCCCGATTTGATTTTCACCAGATTAGCACTCGTTGGAATCGGACTGGATGGCAGTAAATTTTCACCAATGATTTGATTAATCATACTCGATTTCCCGGCAGAAAAATGCCCACAAAAGGCAATCGAATATTCCTCTTTATTGAGCTTCACGGCTAAATCCTTTGCCCTCTCAGCCGTCTTCTTATCTCCATTTGTATGAAAATAATCATATAAAGCAATTATTTTACTCATAAGTTCCGTTGCTTCTAGTTGTAATACCTTTTGAACCATGAATTCGTATCCCCTTGTTCATTAAATTTACTCTCTATTTTAAATGATTTTTCTAATAATTCCTATGTCTAGACAAAATAAAAAAACCAGGGGGGCACCTGGTTTCCATCTATCCTATCAAATTTATCGAGTATGCGGCTTCACAACATTGTTTAAAACATGCTTCATTACTAATGCGTAGGCGGTTACTGTGCCTGCAATAAATATCGCTACCATATGTAACAACACCTTCCTGTTAAAATTGAAATGAGAACAATTTTCATCTTCAATTAGAATTTTATCACGAACGATAATCATTATCAATATAAAAGTTAAATCGTCACACTTTTTTAACATCATTTATTTGGGAAGGGTCTTTTGCAAAAGCTTCTTTGTATTCAGTTAATGAATTTAATGCTCTTTCCTCCGCAGGGATACGGATACTTAGGATAATAGCATTAAGAATCGTAAATAATAGGGCGGTCATATAGGCTTGAAATAGGAGTGGGATGACGATCAGCTCAATCGAAACAATGATATAATTTGGATGCTTTACATACTTGTAAGGTCCCTTTTTGACAATATCCCCTTCAGGCAAGACAATAATTTTCGTATTCCAAAATGTCCCTAGTGAAGTTAACGCCCATAGTCTGCCAAACTGAGCAATTAAAAAAAGAGAAAGAAAAATCGGCCAACTTGGCGTTAAATGCTTTTGGAAAAGAATTACTTCTAAGATTAAAGAAACAAAAAATAAACTATGGACAGCCACAATAAAAGGATAATGGGAGTGTCCAAATTCGATTGCGCCCTTTTGTTTCAAGCTGCGTTCATTTCGTTTAGCAATCAATAATTCTAACACCCTTTGACTAATTAAAAGGAAAACAAAAGTATAAAATAACATCCGTTTATGCCTCCCATTTCAATAAGAGCAACTCAGAGCTAAATCCAGGTCCTAGTGCTGTAGCAAGTCCGTAATCACCTGCCCGTCCTTCCTCCATAAATCGTTTCAGTACATATAGAATCGTTGATGAAGACATATTTCCGTAAGATTTTAATACTTCTAGTGATTTATTGGTCATAGAAGGATCAATCCCTAATGATTGAACATATGCGTCAAGCACCTTCTTTCCGCCTGGATGGGCAATAAAATGCTGAATCTCTTTGATCCCCATCTGCTGTTCGGATAAAAAGGAAGTTACATTCGGCTTGAGCCAGCCTTCAACAATCGAAGGGATATCCTTCGAGAAAACAACATACAATCCTTCATTCTTCACTTCCCACCCCATAATACCCAAAGAATCAGGCAATAGCGTCGACTGTGTAGCAATAATTAAGGGACTGCATTCAAGCCTTTGAAAGGAAGCTTTGTCCGTATGATCACCAGTTACGAGTGTACATGCGACCCCATCCGCAAAAAGAGATGTACCTATTAAATTACTTTTGGAGCGGTCATTTCTTTGAAATGTCAAGCTGCATAATTCAATAGTAAGCACTAATACTTTTGCATCGGGAAAAGCAAGGCAATATTCATATGCTCGGGAAAGTCCCGATGCACCGCCTGCACAACCTAAACCCCAAATCGGAATTCTTTTTGTATGTGGTGCAAAGGGAAGCTTATTCATAATTCGCGCTTCAATACTTGGCGTAGCAAGGCCTGAACTTGATATACAAAAGATTGCATCAATATCATTTGTCGATATTTCTTTTTTTAGAAATCGATTACTTTTTAAACAGTTCTCAATGGCCTCAATCCCCAACTCGACAGCTCCATCTATGTAAGCATCATTTCTTTCTTTAAATGATCGATCTTCACGAAACCAATCCATCCCTTTTACAAAATGTCTTTTTTCGATTTGACCATTATGAAACACATTTAATAATCGACCGATATCCCGAAAGGATTCAGAAAATAATTCCTTGGCAAAAATCATTACTTCATCCTGTTTTAATATATGTTTAGGTATGGCCTCCCCTACCGAAACAATTGATGGCATACATACCCTCTCCTTCAACTAGTTAAGGATATTTTTTCCACAAAGGAAATTATTATACAAAAAAAATACTTCCCCCATTACGGAGGAAGCATATTGTTTTGAAGGAGTTGTTGTGCACATTCATTATAAGATTATTTCACACCCTCTTCATTAACAAATATTTTCCAACTTTTATTTAATCTATCATCTATGAAAAAATTGCATAGTTTTTTATGATTCTTTACATCTAAAATTCGACAAATATGATAATATTAAAAATAGCTTTTTATTGGAGGAATGCGGTGTGACAACAATTACGAAAAGTGTAACAGACATTTTAAACGGTACTATACATGCAGTCAAAGCCATATTGCCGTTAGAAATAACTGTAGATAAACCATCAATATTTACACAACCTTTCACGCAGCATTCTATTGGTGTCTTAATCGGGATGACAGGCGATGTAAGAGGCCGAATAATAATTGATGGCGATTCAATTGTTTTTGGCAAAATTGGCGAGGCAATGTTTGGAATGGCACTTGAAGGTGAAATGCTGGAATCATTTTCTGGAGAACTTGGAAATATGATCGCTGGCAATCTTTCTACTTTTATTTCCGATAAAGGATTTGAAATGGATATTACCCCACCAACCGTTCTTGTTGGGGGTGCGAAGGTTTATGGCTTTTCTAAGGCATTAAAATTACCTATTCAAATTCAAAATGTTGGAGATTTAATGATTGTGCTTATGATAGAAGGAAGCTAAAACGGTACATTACAGTACCGTTTTCTTCAAAAAAAAAACACCGGATTACTCCGGTTCTGCATAATTGTTCGAATTATTTTGCTTATGCACTTCAATGACTAATTTGTTTTTCACTATTGTACCGCATACTGTACAACTTCCTTCTTGATTATATAAAAGCCTGCAGTTATCGCAATAATATTTCTCCATCATCTTCAATACACATCCTGAATGTAAACTATAAGCTATCATATTACTCCTTTGATGAATGTGTGAAGAAAAGTTTTTTTAGTTGATTTATTCATTTTCCCATAAGGCATTAATTATTGATGAAGCATGGTTTTTCTCTGCAAATAGTTTTGTCAAGGTAAATGGTATAACTAAATCACCTAATTTATGAGGTGAAAATTCAATTCCTCCATCAGGAACTCATATTTTTTCTTGTTAGATAGAGTGAAGGAACTGACTTTTATTACAAAAAAACAGCTAATATCTTGATGAGCTGTTTTTTTGATAAAGAGTTAAATGATGAAAATTACGATAGTTTCAACTTTATTAGTATTCGCAAAGCCACATTAAAATTAAAAACACCTTAAGAAGCTTTTGGCTCCTCAATGATATCAGGCTGCTTTTGTTTTATTTTTAATTCATTAAATAAGATATTTAACAAGATAGCAGTTAAGCTTCCAGCGACAATTCCATTCTCCGTTAAAATTCGGATGTTTTCTGGGAGCTGTGAAAATAATCCTGGTACAACGGAGACACCAAGTCCCATCCCTACTGAACAAGCAATAATTAATAAATTTTCCTGTGAAGCAAATTCTACTTTACTTAGCATTTTAATCCCAGAAGCAACAACCATCCCAAACATTGCGATCATTGCGCCACCTAGAACGGATGGAGGAATAACGGTTGTGAGTGCACCAATTTTCGGAACAAACCCAAGCAAAATTAACATTCCAGCAGCTGTATAAATGACATTGCTTGTTCTTACACCTGATATTTGGATAAGACCCACGTTTTGTGAATAGGTTGTATATGGGAATGAGTTGAATATCCCGCCAATAATACTTGCTAACCCTTCCGCACGATAGCCTTTAACAAGATCCTTTTCTTCAATTTTCTTTCCGCAAATATCCCCAAGTGCAAAATAAACACCAGAAGACTCAACTAAACTTACCATTGCCACGAGAATCATTGTAATGATTGGAGTTATTTCAAATGTTGGCATTCCAAAATAAAATGGCTTTGCCATATGGAACCATGAAGCATCCCCAACAGCACTAAAATCAACCTTTCCCATGAAGAAAGCAACGATTGTTCCAGCAATTAAGCCAATTAAAATCGAAATAGAACGAATGAATCCTTTCGAAAAACGGAAAAGAAGAACAATAAATAGCAACGTTCCAAATGCCAGACCAATATTGGATAATGAGCCAAAGTCTGGACTTCCTTGCCCGCCAGCCATATTGTTCATAGCAACCGGAACAAGTGTAATCCCAATAATTGTTACAACAGATCCTGTTACAACCGGAGGGAAAAATCGAACAAGCTTGCCAAAGTATTTACCGATTAAAACGACAAATATACCTGATACAATAATGGCTCCATAAATCGCCGAAATCCCGTATGAATTTCCAATCGCAATAATTGGAGCTACTGCAGTAAATGTACATCCGAGGACAATCGGAAGTCCAATGCCAAAATATTTATTTCTCCATACTTGCAGAATGGTTGCCAAGCCACTTGTCATAATATCAATTGATACGAGGTAAGTCAGCTGTTCCCCAGTTAATCCAAGTGCTCCTCCAATAATTAACGGAACGATAACAGCACCTGCATACATGGCTAATACATGCTGGATACCTAGTGAAGCAATTTTAAATGGGTGCTGTTTCATCTTACTGCCTCCTCTGTTTTATCCAATGTAAATGTCACTTTTCCTTCATTTAGTGAATGAATGGTTGCTAGTGATTCAACTCTGTAGCCTTGTTCTCGAAGAAGCTTACCGCCAGATTGAAAGCCTTTCTCAATGACGATCCCAATACCTGCAATTTCAGCATTTGCCTGTTTGACAATTTCCGCTAGTCCAATCGCAGCCTGACCGTTTGCAAGAAAATCATCAATAATAAGAACACGGTCATTTTCATTTATATATTTTTTCGACACGGATATATCATTTGATTCCTGCTTTGTAAATGAATAAACTTTCGCCGTTAGTAAATCATTTACTAATGTTAGTGATTTCTTCTTTCGAGCAAAGATAACTGGAATGCCTAATTGTAAGCCTGCCATAACGGATGGTGCAATTCCAGAAGACTCAATCGTTACGATCTTTGTAATTCCATCCTCTTTAAAACGGTTTGCAAATTCCTTCCCGATCTCAAACATTAGTTGAGGATTAATCTGATGATTTAGAAAGGAATCTACTTTTAATACTGAATCAGACAGAACAATTCCTTCCTCTTTAATCGTTTGAATAAGTAAATCCATGTTGTTTGTACCTCCTCTAATGATTTCTTCAGGTTGATCAAATATAAAAAAGCCTGAAGGACAATGCATTCACATCATAAAATGAGTGAAGCAATGACCTTCAGGCTTTACAAGTAAAGTGAATGGCGAGAAAGAGACAGAAAATCTCTATCCATTGCTCACTCATAGTCAAGTTATTTACGGTAACTCGGTAGAAACTTGCAGGCCATATCCCCGCGATTATATGAGTGAAAGACTATTAAATTAATAAAGTTATTATACCATCCTCTTTTTAAAAATCAATAGTTTTCCCAAAAACAAAACGAACTATATTAAACCAAAAACCACAAATGTTCGTGTATTTAAAATATTCAATATCTATAGACTTTTACTTGATTTCACGAAATATTCTGTTTGATAAATAATCTTGTCAAGATACCATATTAAGCTTCACAATTTCTTCACATTTATCACACTCTAGACGTGATATTTATCACTGAAAAATCAATTTTTCACTATTACTATAGTAATTAAGTTAGGAATGAACATTTTGTGAAATCCCAATAACGGTGTAGATTCCTAGCGATTGTCTTGTATTATGAAATTGTAATCATTTACTTTTTTCAAATTTTCGAAGGGAGTGAAAGAAAATGGCGAAGACGGAACTCAACAGGAAGATAGATACTGAAACAGAAGTTGAGGATAGTACAAATCTAAATGGAACATTAGCTTCCGTAATGATTCTAGGAGCTATCCTAATTATTACATGGGTTGGACTTTATATGCTATTTTTAAGCCGTTAATAATGAAAGGGGAAAAAAACCATGCACATGCATAAGTTTGAAAAGATCTGGCTTATTTTTGGGTTTGGTGCGCTGTTAGTATTTCTAACAGTAATTGGTGTCAGCGCATTTTATCTTGGAAACCAGCCGCCAAGCTGTTTGGCAACAATTGATCCTGAAAAGGTTGACACTACTGCACCATTTAATGAGCCAGGACTGAAAAAGGTAGAAGGAAAAGAATGGGATTACGAATTAGTTTTTGTAGCTTCTGCGTTCTCTTATAGCCCGGCACGCGTCGAAGTACCGCTTGGAGCAAAGGTAAAAGTAATCGCTACATCAAAGGATGTTATGCACGGATTCCAAGCTGCAGGTACAAATGTCAATATGATGCTTGAACCTGGATATATAAGTGAAGTTGTAACAACATTTAAAAACCCAGGTGAATTCTTAATTGTATGTAATGAATATTGTGGTGTTGGACACCATATGATGCACTCGATGATTGAGGTGGTTGAATAATGAACATACAAGCGAAACTTAAGGTGGATCCGCGTGATGGAAAACTAGCAATGGCTCACTTCTATGTTTTCATCGTTGCTTTGGCAATAGGGGGTCTAGCAGGTTTATTACAAACATTCGTTCGATCCGGTAAATTTGAATTACCCTTTGGAATTGGCTATTATCAATTATTAACCCTGCACGGCGTTGTTTTAGCACTCGTTATGACTACATTCTTTATTATGGGCTTCTTACATGCAGTCGTTAGTAAAACTGCAGGTACTTATACAAATCGCCAGCGTACTTTAGCATGGATCAGTTTTGCTTTATTAACAATTGGTACAATTATGGCAGCTATTATGATCCTATTAAATGAAGCATCTGTACTTTATACTTTCTATGCACCATTGCAAGCTCATGCAGTTTTTTACATAGGACTAACATTAGTTGTCGTTGGTTCTTGGGTAGGCAGTGCAGCTGTTTTCATGAAATATGGTGAATGGAGAAAAGCTAATCCAGGTCAATCAAGCCCATTATTAACCTTTATGGCAGTAATTACATTAATGATGTGGGATATCGCTACGATTGGTGTAGCGACAACCGTTTTATTCCAAATATTGCCTTGGTCTCTAGGGTTGGTAGAAACGATTAATGTTGGTCTTTCACGAACATTATTCTGGTATTTTGGACATCCACTTGTATACTTCTGGTTATTGCCAGCTTATATGGTTTGGTATGCTATTATTCCGAAAATTATTGGCGGAAAAATATTCTCTGATTCTTTAGCACGTTTGTCTTTTGTATTGCTCTTATTTTTCTCCATTCCTGTCGGTTTACACCATCAGTTAGTAGAGCCTGGAATTGATCCAGCTTGGAAGTTTATACAAGTTATCTTAACTTTCTTAGTTGTCATTCCTTCTTTAATGACCGCATTCTCATTATTCGCAACGTTTGAAAGCTATGGACGTTCGAAAGGGGCAAAAGGACTTTTTGGCTGGTTCAAAAAGCTGCCTTGGGGTGATGCAAGATTTACGATTCCGTTCATTGGTATGCTAGGATTTATTCCAGGCGGTGCAGGCGGTATTGTTAACGCTTCACACCAAATGAACCAGCTTGTCCATAATACGATTTGGATTACTGGACACTTCCATATGACTGTTGCATTTGCTGTTATTCTAACATTCTATGGGGTTGCTTATTGGCTAATCCCTCATTTAACAGGAAGAATTTTAACAAAGAAAATGAATAAATTAGCGATGATCCAAGGAATAACATGGACAATCGGTATGTTATTCATGTCAAGTTCAATGCATATTCAGGGGCTGCTCGGAGGACCACGTCGTTCTGCATTCTCTGAATATGGCGGAGCAGCTCAAGCTGCGGAATGGATACCATATCAAATTGCTCAAGCAGTTGGTGGATCAATTCTATTCATTTCTATCATTCTTATGGTTTATGTCTTTATTAATCTTGCTTTCTTTGCTCCTAAAGGAGAACAAGAATTCCCTGTTGGTGAAGTAGCTAAAGGGGCAGAAAAAACACCATTAGTATTCGATAATTGGAAGCTATGGCTTGGAATTTCAGCTATACTTATCGTTTTCGCTTACACTCTTCCGCTCATTGATTTAATTCAAAATGCTCCTCCAGGATCAAAAGGATTTAAACTTTGGTAAGTTCAAACACTCCGATCAATCGATCGGAGTGTTTTTATTGTGCTATATCCGTATTCCCACTTTCATTCAATCTCCTCTTCCGGAAAGAGAGGTTAACGATTAATACAGATCCTAGGATTAATAAGGCACCAATTACTTGAAATACGCCAAGTCTTTCCCCATATAGGAATACGCCTAACATTGTTGCAACAACTGGTTCTACTGTGGCAATAATAGCCGCTTTGCTCCCCTCTGTTTTCTCTAGTCCCCAGGTATACAAGAAATAAGCTAGTACAGTAGGAATTAATCCTAAGCCAATCCCATACAGCAAAACCTTCATGTCCATTAATATTTCAAGCCTGGTCCAAAGCCTTGTTACCGGAATGAGTGCAATTGCCGCAATAAGAAAAGTATATAAAGTAATCGTGAAGGGCTGATATTTTTTTAGGGCAAACTTTCCAAATATCGTGTACAGTGCATATCCTAGCCCTGACCCTAATCCAGTGATAATTCCCAAAAAGGTAATATTGCTATCTTCCATTGATATTCCCGCAATTAATACACAGCCTAGGATTGTCCCTGCTACTGCAGCGATCTTTGTTATAGTTAAGCTTTCTTTGAGAAAAATAAAGGAAAGGATTGTCACAAATGCAGGAGATGTATAAAGGAGAATAACCGCAACAGAAATATTCATTTGACTTATGGTTGTAAAATAACAAAAGTTAAAAAATACAATACTCAAGATTCCTGTTCCGACAAATAGCCTGACATCCTTTACTTCTTTTAGTTTCATCTCCTTCGGATATCGGACAATGCCGATAATTAGTAAAAAAACAGCTGCAAATATCACACGAATTGCCACAATTTCCATCGCTGTAAAATCATATGCTCCTAACCCTTTAACAAAGAAAGCAATTATCCCCCATAGGCTTGCTCCTGATGCAATCATGATATAAGGCAATATTTTCTTCAAAGCATTCTCTCCATATATGATGAAAGAGGATGACAGATGCCATCCCCTTCATCCTACTTATTTTAATTGGTACACATTACTATACTTTTCATATAAATAATCAATTAAATAATTTGCATTTAATTCCTCACCAGTAACATCTTTTAAGATATCAAGCGGCTTTTTCATCTTTCCAAATTTGTGAATGTGATCGGTAAACCACTCTTTAATCGGCAATAGGTTCCCCTCTTCTACTAATTGATCATAGTTTGGGAGATCCTTGATCATCGCATTCTTCAGTTGTGCTGCATACATATATCCTAATGCATAAGAAGGGAAGTATCCAAAGCTTCCGCCTGACCAGTGAACATCCTGCAGAACCCCTTGCGCGTCATTTTCTGGTCTAACACCTAGATATTGCTCATACTTCTTATTCCAAATTTCCGGCAAATCCTTTACTTCCATTTCATCGTTAAATAAACCTTTTTCAATTTCATAGCGAATGATGATATGCAGGGGATAAGTTAATTCATCTGCTTCTATCCGAATGAGGGAAGGCTTCGATTCATTTATCGCCCGATAAAAGTCATCTAAGCCAACTTCATCAAACTGTCCGGCAGAATACTCCTTTAGTAAATCGTAATTCTTTTTCCAGAAGGAGTAATGCCTTCCAACAAAGTTTTCATAGAAAAGTGATTGAGATTCATGAATTCCCATTGAAGTTCCATCACATAAAGGCGTACCAATTAAATCTGTAGATATATTCTGTTCATAAAGTGCATGACCACCTTCATGAATCGTCCCAAATACAGCTGTCCGGAAGTCGTGTTCATCATATTTAGTGGTTACACGAACATCACCAGGATTTAACCCGGTCGCAAACGGATGTACTGTTTCATCAAGGCGCCCAGCATTAAAGTTATAGCCCATTTGCTTAAGAATTTCTAAACTAAAATCACGCTGCTTTTCCTTAGGGAAATGTTCAAATAAGAAGCCAGTTTCTAACTTTTGCTCTGACTGTGAAATACTATGTACAAGCGGGACGATTTTTTCTCTCAACTGGCCAAATACCTGATCGAGCACTTCCACCGTCACACCTGGTTCATACATGTCTAATAATGTATTATATTTATTCCCTTTAAAACCCCAATACTGAATAAAACGCTTTGTCATTGCTACAAGCTTCTCAAGGTATGGGCGAAACATTTCGAAATCTGATTTTGCTTTTGCTTCTTCCCAAATACTTTCAGACTTTGACTGGAGAATGACATATTCCTTATACTCTTCAGCAGGAATTTTTTTGTTGAGATCATATTCCTTTTTACATTCAAGTAGTGTTTTCATCGTAATTTCAGAGAGAATCGACTCATTGCCACTTAATTCTACTATGTAAGCTTCCATTTCTTCTGACGTAGACATTTTAAATACATCAGTAGATAACATGCCAATTACTTCCGAGCGCTGCTCCACCCCTTGTTTTGGAGCCCCTGTCCGTAAATCCCAATAAATTAATCCGAGGGCTTCTTTATACGCTTCCATCTTTTTCACGTAATCCAAAAACTCTTTTTCTACTAGTTTTACAGTCTCGCTCATTCATATTCCCCCTCATTTTCATATGACCCCTTCTATATTATCATATTCTTTCGAAAAATGGAAAAAGACAACAGCATTCAAACTGTTGCCTTTTCGTTCAATATAATGAAGCAAAGGTCTATTTCTTTCCGATTGCTACTCTCCAAGTATCAGGACCCTCTTCAAGGTATTCCCAAGTAAACTGCTCTTCTCTTTCCATCATAAATTGGTATTGTAACGGTCTAGGGTCATGATCATTGATTAATTGCATACATTCACCTGATTGTAATGAATCAAATGCTTTAAAAATTGTTGGATGCTTTTCTCTTGGCGGATAATCAGGTGCATTGATTGTTTGAGCAAATTCTTTCATGTTTCTTTCCCCCTAATCATTTATTAACAACCTCATTTTATATAATTAGTGGAAAACAATTAGTGAGAGGGGTCACATTTATCCTATGATATTTCCCCCACAGCAAAAATATCGGTTCAAAATGAACAATCATCGTTTTATTTTTTAGAAACCGTTATAATAGGAATAAGGAAATCTATATAATAGGAAGAGATTAGTTTATATGAAACAATTTATCTTAATTATCGTTTTGATATCTTTTTTCGATATGTTCTCCCAATTGCCGATCATGAGTCCTTTTGCTAAAAGCTTAGGTGCATCCCCCGCTTTCATTGGTTTAATTGTCGGGATGTACTCATTCTCTAATATGTTCGGAAATATTTTGGCCGGTTATTGGATTGATAAACAAGGCGGCAAAAAGGTTTTACTTTTCGGCTTTCCCCTAACCGCTGCAATATTGCTGCTGTATACGATCGTCACTACACCTGGCCAGTTAATGGCCGTAAGGTTCTTTCATGGTTTATTTAGCGGATTTCTCGTTCCAGCTGCATTTACTGTTCTTGCAAATAGAGAAACAGAGAGTAAACAGGGGAAATCAATGGCAATTTCAGGCGTTGCTGTTGGGATTTCCGCTATTATCGGTCCTGCATTTGGAGGAATTGTCGCATCTAAATACAATGTTGAATGGGTGTTTATAATCATCGCCTGTGCAATGCTGCTGATTGCGGGTTGTTCAGCGTTTATTTTGCCAAATCGATCAGTCACACTGAGCAGCAAGGTCGAATCGTCTTTTTATACGTTGTTTTCCATTTTGAAGACTCCTGTATTAGCCTTTAGTTTCATTGGTGCTTTTTCATTGATGTTCGCTCAAGGTGTTTTAGCTTATATGCTTCCTTTACAGGTTGAATCGCTTAACTACGGAACTCATTTTAGCGGGATGCTGCTAA
This sequence comes from Cytobacillus solani, assembly GCF_001420595.1. Taxonomy (GTDB): domain Bacteria; phylum Bacillota; class Bacilli; order Bacillales; family Cytobacillaceae; genus Cytobacillus; species Cytobacillus solani. The sequence goes on from NZ_LJIX01000006.1 coordinate 3,151,341, forward strand.
GTACATTCGGAATTACTGCGATTTTAATTTTCGGGTTGCCGACCAATCGGATATTTGATAAATATCCGCATCATCATACGATGGTGCTTGGAATGACCATCATTGGATTTGCTCTCATTCTATTAAGCAATGCAGCTTCCCTTCCATATCTATTTATTTGTATGATTTTATACGGTGCTGGCTTTGCCTTTTTATTTCCTTCTATATCTGCCATGCTTGTTGAACAAACGGATGAAGAGACAAGAGGAAAAGCATTTGGGTTGTTTTATGCATTTTTCTCACTCGGTGTTGTTGCTGGGTCTTCATTAACAGGCATTTTATCTGTTTCTTTTAGTACAGGATTTATTATTGCAGCCTGTCTACTATTTGCTAACAGTATTTGGATATTTATTTATTTCAAAAGAAAAGCAGCATTACATGAAGGAATGGAGTGAAAATATTGAGAGAGCTCGTAAGTAAATGTCACTTATGCGGGAAGGATCTTTATTGTATCGATGGTTTTTTCAATGGTATTCATACAGATGAGCAGCAAACACTTTGTTTTGATTGCGCAGAGGAAAAGGAATCCACTTAGGAGTGGGTTCCTTTTTTTCTGCTTTTTCTTAGTTGAGAATGAGAATCAAAATATTTATTTACTATGATTCAGGTCACTTATTCTCCAAAAATATCGTGCTACACTTGGTTTATATTAAGCTAGAAAATTGTAAGAAGGTGAGCTAATTGAGAATTGAGGATATTGAAAAACGCCTCAAGGCAGTTCCTCTATTTAAAGATTTAGAGAAAGAGGAGCTTTCCCATATTGTAGATATCGCCCAAACCCGATTGTATAAGTATAAATTATATGTATTCATGCAGGGCGATCCGCTTGATCGCGTGTTCTTCATCCATTCGGGGAAAATAAAGATTTATAAAACAGATACATCTGGCAGAGAGCAAATTGTTTCCGTTCTTGAAGCCGGAGAAATGTTCCCCCACGCTGGTTTTTTCAGACAAGGGAATTATCCAGCACACGCGGAAGTGATTGAAGAAGCACAACTAATAACAATCCCAATCGATGATTTTGAAAAAATCCTCCTTACTAATCCATTGCTTTGTATTAAGCTATTCAAAGTATTAGGGGAAAAGATTGTTGATTTACAAAACCGGCTGGAGGAACAAATTCTTCATAATACGTATGAGCAAATAATCATGCTATTTTTAAGGCTTTGCAAAACAAATGGAATGAAATTAGATGATTTATATAAAATCACTACTCATTTCACCAATCGGGAACTGGCAAATATGATTGGAACTTCGAGGGAAACAGTGAGCAGAACAATCAGCCAATTAAAGAAAAAGGACTTTTTGTTAACGGATGAAGAGGGATTCTTTCTAGTTAATCGAGATGGTCTTAAACAAGAAATTCTATAATTATATATTTCATATTTGAAGGAGAGAGTTAAACATGGAAAATAAAGTAATCGAATTAGATGTTAGGGAAGATATTAAAAACAAATTAGAACCATTTCAAAAGATCATGCAAGCGATAAACGGACTGGAAAAAGGAGATGTATTTATCCTTCATGCTCCATTTAAGCCAGCTCCCTTATTTACTGTTTTGAAAGCAAAAGGGTTTGAACATGAAGCAGAGGAATTAGAGAAGAAACATTGGAAAGTTACTTTTACGAAAAGAGGGTAATGGCTATGATTCTAGATAATCGGGGTCTTGAACCGCCTCAGCCAATGATGAGGACGCTTGATGCGCTGGAATCCTTATCCGTTGGTGAAACATTATCAATTATTAATGATCGAAGACCGATGTTTTTATATGAACAATTAGATGAAAAAGGATATAAACATGTAACATCTGAACGGGAAGATGGAAGCTATTTAATTGAAATTACGAAATAAAGAAGGTGATGAAGTTGGGTCCTTCAGCTTCAGGCAATGAAACAAATATTAAACTCCCATTTTCTTTTATTTTTGTCAGCATGGTCGCTTTGTTGGCATCACAGATTCTACTTTTATTTCAGGGCGATTTTTTAATGGATGGTCAATTCCGTGTTCCTGGCATCTGGTCGGCAGCTCATCTGTTCATTTTAGGCTGGGCATTAATGATAGGAATGGGAGCGATGTACCAGCTCGTTCCCGTCGCTTTCTTGACCCCCATTTGGAATGAAAAATTCGGTTTTATTCAATTTGGTGTGACTGCCATCGGGACTTTTGCATTCGCGCATTTCTTGTTTCATGATCCACAAAATGCGCTCATCCCAGGAATCATTACGTTAATTGGGATACTCATGTTCCTTTTTCAAATGTTTATGACCTTACGTAAACAAGCAAAGCCAAATATATTAACATTATATGTTGGCACCGCATTAGTTTGTCTGCTTCTAACGATTGGACTTGGTATCACTATGCTTTATAGCATGAAATCAGGTGCAGCAGCCAATCAATATTTTGCGATCTTTAAAAGCCATTTACTGCTTGGAACGGCTGGCTGGTTTACGATGCTAATTTTCGGCTTTTCTTATAAAATGGTGCCGATGTTCTCTCTATCCCATGGATACAGCATGAAGCCTGCGAAGTTTGTTTATCCGTTTTATGCTGGAGGACTGTTTGTAGCAATTGTCTCCTTCTTTACAGAGTCAAGCGTTGCTTTAATAGCTGGTCTATTGCTGCAGCTCATTGGTTTTGCCATATTTATTTATCATATTTCGCTCATCCTTAAAAAAAGAGTGAAAAAGAAGCTTGACCGTTCGTTTACATTTGCATTAATTGCTATTTTAAGTGGCGGATTAATTCATTTTGCTGCGTTTATCACAGCACTAACCGGTGTTTTTTCAAAAGCAGTTGGTCCTTTATTAATGATGTATCTTTTCTTTTGGATTGCCTTTAGTATCATTGGCTACTTGTATAAAATTGTCCCCTTCTTATGGTGGACAGCAAAGTACAGCAAGGAAATTGGAAAAAAAGATGTTCCATCACTAAAAGATATGGTCAATGATCGAGCATCTACACCTGTGTTTGCTTGTCTAGTAATCGGAATAATTGGTGTAGATCTTTCTTTATTCATCGGCAGCAAGGCACTGTTCATATCTGGTCAGTTATTATTTACAATCGCCTGCTTCTTATTCTGTTTTGCCATTGCCAAAGTAGTTACAAAATAGGAGGGTTCTATCATGACATTAAAAGAAAAAGTACTAAGCAATTTAAAAAGAGTAATGGATCCTGAGCTTAATATAAATGTTGTTGATTTAGGCTTAATTTATGATATTGAGTTTCCTGAAGAGGATTTTGTTTATGTTACAATGACATTAACAACACCTGGATGTCCCTTGCATGACAGCATAACAAGCGGTGTAAAATACTGTCTTGAAGAGATGGAGGAAATCTCGAAGGTAGAGGTTAATCTCGTATGGGAGCCTGCCTGGTCACCTGAAAAGATGACTCCGGATGGATTAAAGCAAATCGGCCGTTAATAAGAAAATCCCCTCACAATGAGGGGATTTTCTTATTTCACTGACAATGCAGTAGGCAGCACACTTTTCACGAATTCGATTACTTCTGGTTTTTCATTTTCCCTCATTAAAATATGAACGGTTCCATTATCCTCATGTGTTCGAATTAAACGGCCAATGCCTTGCCTTAAACGAAGGAGCATGTATGGCAAATCGACTTCTTTAAAAGGATCATTCACACTTTCCCTTTTTGCTGTAAAAACAGGGTCATGTGGAGGAAAAGGCAATGTAAATAGAATCACATTTTCTAGTGATCTTCCTGGAATATCCAACCCTTCCCATAGATGAACAGAGCAAAGGACAGAATGCTCATCATTTTGAAAGTTGGATACTAATGTGCTAATTTCAGCATCCCCTTCAAAGTATAGAGAAAGAGTGGTCTTTCCAGTTATATACTTTTTAAAGCTTGCAAGCTCTTGTTTATTTGTAAACAATACTAATGCTCTGCCCTCAGATTTTTCAATTTGCTCATGGACATATTGCATTTTTGCTTCGAGTTTATTTTCAGAAAAACTAGGCATGGAAATGGCCATATTCTCTTCATAATCAAATGGAGAGGCTACGGAAAAAGATAAAAAATTATCAATTCCAAGGCTTTTTGCCATATAATCAAATGATTTATTTTCTGATAAGGTAGCTGAAGAGAAAATGAATGGTTTCTTTTGCGAAAAGACTTCTTCTCTCATAATATCCTCAACCATACGCGGCATAATGACGAGTGTCCTTTCCCCATCATTCTCTTCAAACCAAGTAATCCCTTTTAAATCCTTTAAGAAAAGAGAAAGGGAATAAGAGATCTGTTCCAAATATTCTTCAACAATTTTTAAATCATACTCATTAATTACATACATTTCACTCTCAAACACAAGCTCTTCTTCAAGTGCACTTATTAAATCAAGCAATTTTTTTCCTTGTTTCATAACCTCTGCCGTTTTTTGAATCGTTCTTTTATCCGATCCCTCAGAAACAGTTGAAGTATTCGTCAAGGCAGAAAAGAACAGCTCATTTTGAATAATCGCTTCATCAATAATATTTAAAGTTTTTTCCCTTACATCATTCTCCATTAATCTTGTTAAAAGTGTTTCAAGCGTTTGTTCAGTCAGTCTATAGGTGAGTGCTTTTTGAGAAGCATATTCAAGCAAATGCCCTTCATCGAATACCACACAAGAACTCTCTGGCAGCAATGGCAGCTGTCCTTCCCGCTTTCTGGATTCCTTCGTCCATATATGCTCCATGTAAAAATCATGCGAGCATATAATGATATCTTTCGCATTTCGATAGTAGTCCCGATTGAGGGTTTGTCCACAACGATGACGCTTTTCACATGTGAAGCAATCTTGAAGTGGATCCCAAGCAATATTTCCCCATTTCTCATCAGGGAGTTCTGGAAATTCCTTTCGGTCACCATATTTTTCAAAAATCTGCATAGAAGAGCCAGTGTGTACGAATTCTGGGAGTCGGTCATAGATAGAGTTATATGCATCCATATCTTCTGTTGCAATCAGCCGGTCGAGCTTATTTAAACATAAATATTGATCTCTTGATTTCGCCAGCCTTACATCAATTGTTAATCCTAGCGCTTTTTCAAGCTTCGCAATGTCTCCTTCTTTTTTCACGAGCTGCTCAATTAATGTTTCATCCGCACAGGCAATAATCGCGGGCTTATTTACATATCTAGCATAAGCAATACAATAGAGTAAATAAACAAGTGTTTTTCCTGTTCCCACACCTGCTTCTGCAAAGATAACCTTCTTTTCTTTAAATGCCTTTTCCACCTGAAAAGCCATAAAAATTTGTTCATCACGTAATTCAAAGCCTGCTTCAGGCAATATATCGTAAAAAACATCACCAATCCATTCACTTAATTTCTCAAAAAACGATTCACTTTTGGACAATGCAAATGGCATTCTGCTTTGCATAGTATCCCTCCGTTCTAGAGTTCGAAGGTTAGAGGTATAACGGTTGGGATAGCTTTCTTTTTCCCAACACTACGAGTTCTCTCCTTCAATCCGCTCTAGGAATTTAATATTTTTATACGATTTCATAAATAAAAGACCAACAATCATTTTAACGTATATTGAGACAGTGTCAAGTAATGTTTCTGGATAGGTAATAAATAGTGAAAGAGCGTGCCTTCTGCCCGCTCTTTCATCATTAGCAATATGTAACTGCTATTATTCGCATGCTTGCAAAGAACAATGCGGAACAGTTTAATATATTATAGACACTATTTCATATGTATAAACAGCAGCCTCTTAACGCAAGACTCTGCTCTAATAAAGAATAGTTATGGCAATTTATAAAAGTGTTCATTTATTTTGAAAAAATTGATCCATTTTTTTATTATAATAGTTTTGGAGCTTTAAAAACAGGAAAGGGAGTAGACTATGTTATTTAAACCTCGAACTAAATCTGAATTATTAATCCTTTAATTCAAATGAATAGAAGTGAATCCCTTCTGGGTCAGTTCCTTCAAACCATTGGATCCAATCTACCCATCAATGTAAAAGTCGTATTTATCAACCCCGAATTCATTTTATATCAAACACCTCTCAATAAACCATTTATATTGCCAACACAAATTAATAGTTATTTGAAAAAACTAAATCTGAACTCCTCTAATTTAAATGAAAAACACAGATGGTTAGCTGACAAAATCATTTTCCACCATATTGAAGACTCTCCTATTAAACTATTGCCTTCTTATAAATACGAGCAGCTGCAAAAAGGAATTACTTGTGACAATTGCACCTCTATTTCGGTTTTCATTAATGGTAAAATATGCATTTGCCAAGAATGCAGGTACGAGGAATCCGTTGAAACTGCAGTGATGAGAAATGTGAAGGAATTCAAACTGCTTTTCCCCGAAAAAAAAGTCACTACTTTGCTTCGTTTCACTTATGTCATATTGGACTTCATCAGTAGTAAGACAACCTTTTTTTCGTGCCCTTCCTCGATTGGGGACTTCATTTGCTGTATGAATGACCTTTCCCCCTTGCTGTTACTCGATTTGGGTCTCCATCAACCACATGAACGACCTCCGGTTAACTTATCCCAAGCGCTTATTTGAAATTTTATGGTGCTTAGCTGAAGTGCGTCATCTTTAAATCTGCAAAAATATTTATAAAATTGATTCATTTTCAATATTATTTGTAGTATCTTTAGAGAGACGAAATACAAACGAACGAGAGGCAGATTTATGTGGAAAAATAAAAATGTATGGATTTTACTTATCGGTGAATTTATTGCTGGTTTAGGACTTTGGCTTGGTATTATTGGAAATCTTGAGTTTATGCAGGAAAAAGTCCCCTCTGATTTTGTCAAATCACTTATTCTGGCGGCAGGATTGCTTGCCGGTATTGCAGTTGGCCCCTGGGCAGGAAAAGTTACTGATCAAATGAACAAAAAAACAGTTATGCTTGTTTCTGGAGCCGTTCGGACAGTAAGTGTAGTTTTTATGCTAATCGCTATTGAAACAGGTTCTGTTTGGTGGATGGTTGTCTTTCTTGTTTTTCTCCAAATCTCCGCTGCCTTCTATTTCCCAGCTTTACAAGCAGCAATCCCACTTGTTGTTGAAGAAAATAACCTTTTACAGCTTAACGGAGTGCACATGAATGTGTCCACTCTTTCACGTGTACTAGGAACTGCGGTTGCCGGCATTTTATTAGTTATTATGCCATTATCTATGCTTTATGTTATGTCTCTAGCAGCATATGCGGGATTATTCGTGATTACATGCTTTCTGAAAATTAATGAGCCAATTACATTACAGAACCATCCAAACAAAGCGTCGGCTGCTAGCACAAGCTTTAAGGATATATTTCCGATTATCAAGGGGCTTCCTATTGTGTTAATGACCTTAGTATTAACGCTTGTCCCACTTTTGTTTATCGGCGGATTTAATTTAATGGTCATAAATATAAGTGAGATTCAAGATAGTTCAGTTATTAAGAGCTGGATTTACGCAACAGAAGGGATTGGCTTCATGCTTGGTGCTTTCCTTGTAAAGCAAATTAGCTTAAGAAGCTCACCGTACACGATTCTGTTTCTGTTTTCATTTGTTATCGGCTTCTCTCAGCTCCTGCTTTATTTTGCAAATGTACCGATATTAACTGTTTTGGCCTTTTTAGTATTCGGCTTTGCTGTTGGCTGCTTCTTCCCAACAGCTGCAACCATTTTTCAAACAAGAGTACCAAAGGAGTTTCACGGCAGATTCTTTTCATTCAAAAATATGCTTGATCGTGTTACCTTCCAGGTCGTACTTTTAATGACAGGGTTCTTGTTAGATACAGTAGGTCTCCAGCATATGGCCATCATTTTTGGTGCGTTATCCCTGTTTATGACAGCCTCCTTCTATCTCAGGTTTAAGCAGCTTAGAACGAACGTAGAGGTGACTAATAAAGTTTCTTAAGTCAAAATAAAAAAATCCCCGTTTGCCAACAAACGGGGATTTTTAATCATTATTTTTCATTCTCTATTTATGTAAGGTTGAGAATGAGTAGGACATGGCTTGATGGAGTTCATTTTGTGCATGTTGAAGCTGTTCGAGAGCTGTGGTTGATAATATATTCGGATCTGCCTTTATTGCTTCGATCGTATCAGTTAAAGATTGGGAGATTTTATTAAAATCAATTCTTGTATCGTACATATAAAGAGCCCTCCTGACCATTTTTGATATAAGTATATGGTATTCATGATCAGGAGAATATATGCCCGTTATTTTGTTCTAGGCGGGCGTTTTCCCCAATACTGATAATAATCTGTACGAATAAATCCATTAAATAGCTTTCGCTTCTTAGTGGCAGGTTTTCCATAGAATTGCTCAAATTGTTCATTCGAAGTAAGGATATAAACAGACCATGTATCCAAAGGAGCCAATGCCGCACCCATTTCCGCATACATTTTTTGAACTGCATCCTTATCTCCTAACCGTTCTCCATATGGCGGATTGCCTACAATTACACCATATTCCTTTGTTGTGGTGAAATCTCTCACCTGCATTTGCTTGAAATGAATTAAATCGCCAAGACCTGCTTCAAATGCATTTTCTTCAGCAATTTTTACCATTCTATGATCGATATCAGTACCTGTAATATCTAATGGCTGATCATAGTTTGCTAAATCTTCTGTCTCCAGCCTTGCTTCTTCCCAAACCTTTTCAGGAATCCAGTGCCAGCCTTCAGAAACAAATTCTCGATTGAAGCCAGGAGCAATGTTTTGGCCAATTAATGCGGCTTCAATCGGAATCGTACCAGAGCCGCAAAACGGATCAACAAACGGCTTGTCTGGTGTCCAATTCGTTAGCATAACAAGAGCTGCAGCAAGTGTCTCTTTTAAAGGCGCTTCCCCTTGTCCCGCACGGTACCCGCGTTTGTGCAGTCCGCTTCCGCTGGCATCGATTGTTAATAGGGCTACATCCTTATGAAGTGCCACTTCGATTTTAAAAAGTGGACCATTTTCATCAAACCAGCCAGATTTCTTATAGTGCTTTCTCATTCTTTCAACAATTGCCTTTTTTACAATTGCCTGGCAATCTGATACACTAAACAACTTGGATTTAACAGATTTCCCTGTAACCGGAAATTCAGCATCTTCAGGCAAAAAGTTTTCCCATGGAAGTGCTTTTGTTTTCTCAAAAAGCTCATCAAAGGTTGTTGCCTTAAACTCTCCAATCTTAATTCTAATTCTGTCAGCTGTCCGCAGCCATAGATTTGAGCGCACAATTGCTGACGCATCCCCCTTATATGAGATTCGTCCATTTTCAACCGCGCATTCGTATCCAAGATCTCGTACTTCCTTTGCTACTAAGGCTTCAAGCCCCATAGCTGATGTTGCAATTAAATCAAACATAATTTCACCCTTATATTAAATTGTTCTCATCCCAGTTTTGCAATAATGCTAGTAGCTGATGTTTCGGGAGTGGTTTTGTTATGTAATATCCTTGAATATAGTCACACTTTTCTTTTTTCAATAGTTCGTATTGTTTCTTATTTTCTACCCCTTCAGCAACGACCTTTAAATTCAAGCGATTAGCCATCATAATGATCGCTTCAACAATCGAACTATCCTCTTTATACATGGCTATTCCTTTAATAAAGCTTTGATCAATTTTCAATGTATCGAGAGGAAAGCGTCTTAAGTAGCTTAATGAGGAATAGCCAGTCCCAAAATCATCTATTGATAATTTTATACCAAGCTGCTTTAGTTTAACAAGTTTATCTACTGTTTCTAGTGCATTTGGCATGATCATGCTTTCTGTTAGCTCTAATACAATATGTCGTGTGCTAACATTTGTCTTTTGGAAAATCTCATTTAATGATTTAATAAATCCATCCTGACTAAAATGGAGGGAAGAAACATTGATATTCATTCTAATTTTTGAGCCGTTTAGATGGATGCTGTTTAGGTCTTCACATGCCTTTTGGATGATCCACTCACTTAATGGAACAATTAGCCCTGTCTCTTCCGCTAGAGGGATAAATTCTGATGGAGGGATATTGCCAAGTGTTTTTTGTTTCCACCTTACAAGTGCTTCCACACCTACTATTTCCATTGTATTTGTATCTACAATTGGATGATAAACAAGATATAATTCGTTACGTTCCAAAGCCTTCCGTAAGTATGTCTCTAATATCATTTGTTTAGTTTCATTCTGATGCATATCCTGATGGTAAAGCTCGTACTGATTTTTCCCGCCAGATTTTGCATCATACATCGCTTTATCTGCATTCTTTAGCAAGGTTTCCGCATCGCTTCCATCAAGTGGATACAGGCTAATACCGATACTTGCTGTGACATACACTTCATACCTATCAAGAAAAAATGATTTGGATAAAGACTCGATGATACGTTCAGCGATATGAATAGCTTCTTTCGGGTGCTTAAAATTTGGCAAAACGATGACAAACTCATCTCCGCCAAGACGGGCTATCATATCTTTATTTTTGAGCAAGCCTTTTAGCCTAGAAGATACTTGTTTTAACAATAAATCCCCATAATTATGTCCTAACGTATCATTCACTTGCTTAAACCGATCCAAATCAAGAAATAGGATGGCCAGCTGCTGCTGATATTTTTCTGCCGTTTGTAATAAACCTTCTAATCGTTTATTCAAACTGTACCTATTCGCAACACCTGTTAATGAATCATAATGTGCTAAAAACCTAAGCTGTTTTTCTGTGGTCTTTTGATCTGAAATATCACTGAATACACCAACATAGTTTGTTACATTTCCACTATCATCTTTAATCACGCTAATCGTCAGCCATTCCGGATAGAGCTCATCGTTTTTACGTTTATTCCAGATTTCACCCTTCCATACGCCCGTTTTATATATTTGCTTCCACATAGTTTGATAAAAAGCTTCATCATGTACACCCGATTGCAGGATATTAGGATTATTACCAATTACTTCTTCCGCATTATAACCTGTGACAATTTCAAATGCGGGATTGACTGATATGATTCTGCCGCGGGCATCGGTAATCATAACTCCTTCACTCGTATTTTCAAAGACTTTCATTGCAATCTTAACGATATTAAGTGAATCTCTTTGTTTTATAAACTCCAACATAATATATTCATCCTTGCTCGCATAACGTTATGAGTCTTTTACGTTTCTTCTATTATCACGTTTGATAAGTCATTCACATCCTCTTATCATATATGTATTTATGCGTAAATACAAGAAAGCTCCCCTTAAAAAAGGAGAGCTTTAATCATGTTTCATAAATTATTCACCAATAACGTTCTGTAAGCCATGTTTTGTTCCTTTGTACTACAAACGGTCATAGACCTCGTACTTAGGTGGTAATCATCTATCTACAGGTTACCATTCGTCACCTGTCCTTCTCCTTGTTCATTTCCTCAGAGAAAGTGCCCCTACCATTATTTGGGTTTCTCGCTCGTGGGGTTTACCTCGTTCCACCCTTTTCATTTCTGAAAAGGCTCCGTCACTGTGGCACTTTCAAGGTAGTCATGCCATATCCAAAGGACTTAGGCATTTTCCCTGCCGTCAGTTCAGCTTAAAGCCAAACTGCCCTAGCTTATGAATTGGCTAGGCACGATCACTACAGGCATCTCAGCTCCGTGCGAGCATGGACTTTCCTCTACAATGTAGCATAATGCTCATTGCAGCGATTACCCGAACGTCATTAATGAGTACAAAAGTTATTATATGCAACTTTCGCTCATATAGCAATGGTATTTAATTTGAAGAAATAGAAAAAAATGTCAATCGTACAATTTGCTGCCAAAAACATGTTTTTCTAAGTTAGATAAACGTTTTAAAATGTCAAAATTTGTCGTACCCGCTGTTTGTGATGCTGTTGGTCGCCTAGAAGCATCATCTAATTGCTTCTTTAATTTCATGTTTTCCTGCTGCAAATCTTCAATTTCCTGATAAAACATTTCGTAATCTTTAATGACTAAATCTAAGAACTTGTCAACATCCTCTGGTTTATAGCCTCGCATGCCTGACTTAAATTCTTTCTCTAAAATATCTTTTGCTGTTAATTTGATTTTATCCGAATGCATAACACTCACCTCAATATACACCAATCAGTATTTATATTTTTTCAAAGATATGCATATTTGTCAATTTTTCTTACTCTTTTAAAAATAGTCTTGTTCTTTCATTTGTTCTTCTTCAACAATTACTTGTAAATCATAAAAATTAATTAAGCGAATATCATAATTGTTCTTTTCTTGCTGTCTTTTTGCAGTCTCAAATAGGTACTTTGGGCTTCCTTCTTTTTCTGTATCATAAAACAGCAGAAGGACATCACTTTTTTCGACAAAGAATCGATTTTTTAAGCGAAATTGCCAAGAATTTTCATAGGGCTTTCTTGAAACAGAGTCAATAAAGTCCGCTTGGGCTAAAATCGATTCATACCATTCCTTGTTCTGTTCTTTCCAAGTCTCCTCCTGGTTCAGAAAAGGAGTAATTACCCCTAGCTGCAGGTCAGGATATTCTTCTAATTGCAGTTCAAAGACAACCTCAGCAGCCCATAATTCCGTACCAAGCTGGCCGCTAATAATCACCCACTCCAGCCCTTCCTCCAGTAAAGAAATAAGCTGATTTCTTATTGCTTTCTTGATAAATGCAACTGCAGGATCATCATCCTTAAAGATTCCAATTTCAAAAGGTTTGTAACCTGAAATGATCGCAATCTTTGCCAATTTTCGTAAGCCCCTCTATGTATGCTCTAATACTTGAAATTTTGCCTTAAAAGGGAATGAGAGTCAATTATTATTTTTATTAGGAAAATTAGCATTTATTATTATATTATATAAGGAAACAAGGGCTCTATGCCCTTGTTCCAAACGAAACCGCATCTCTTTCGCAAACCTACCTATCTACCAAAAAAGCCCGGTCTTGGTACACCGAAGCCTCCTGCTGCTGGGCCACCGAAGCCTCCTGGGCCAGGCCCGCCAAAGCCACCAGGAACTGGACCTGGTGATGCAACAAACTGCTGATTCGTTACTTGATTCACAGTTGATTGCGTTTGTGGGAAATAATGTTGGTGCTGGAAGTTAATGTGGTTTACATTCGTTGTATGTGTTGGATGAATATGTGGAACCACATTGTTTTGGAACGTATGGTTTACACAACATTTTGTTGGATGAACAATTGCTGGCAATACATTAGTAGGTCTTGGTCCGCAATACATTTAAAGATCCCCTTTCTACATAGTTTACTTACATTAACAGCCTATGTTAAAAGGGTTAATCTTGTACTAATGAAAAAGTCTAATTTATACCCAATTTAAAAATGAATTTAAAACATGCTATAAAAACTATCTCTAAAATTACTAAAAAGTATAGCTGTAAAGATAATAACGATAAAAAATATGAACAAGATTGTCTTATACATGCCAGTCAGCCTCACATAAATTATTCCTGCCTAAATACACCACACAATTATACATTTTACAGTTTTCAATATGGACAAACAACTAGGAAATAGTGGGTTTTTAAAATAATTTGATAGTTGCTCAAAATGAACGATATAATCTCTTGTTAAGCCTCTCTAATCTTTTCATGATTTCTTGATGACTAATTGTTAGTTTCCTATTGTTAACACTTTGCAATTTTTGAGAAATTGCTTCTGCATTTCTAGTAAAATGAATCGCCTTTTGCAGATTTTTTTCTCGATGCTCATATATCTTTGCTATTTCAATACATGCCTCTAGCCTTATCACGTCTTCATTTCCTTGATCCACAACGTCTTCCCATATGTGTAGTGCATCCATCCATTTTTTTTCTTTCTTGTATTCAAATGCAAGTGCATGCTTGGCTGCAGCCGTTTCACTGTTAGTGGTGTTTGCCAAACGAGAAAATGATTCTTTCGCTCCTTCTGCTTCTCCTACGTGAGAAAACCATCTTCCTATTTCATACATTTCCTTAGCTGTTTGTTTTTGATCAAGGCCAAGAATTTGAAATGACAGATGTGTATATAGGCTGATGAGCGATAAAATATCTATTTCATTGTGCTTTAATATCCCTAGCATTCCTTGTGGATCTTTCCTTTCCACAAAGTCAAAATAGATCATCGGTGCTAAAAAGCCTGGAAGATCATCCTTTCGTTCAATTCCTAGCACTTCCTTCTCTACAATAGACAACTTCATTCGTTCTAATTTATGCTTCCACATTCTTCTTGATGCATGGTATAAATCAAAGTGTCCAAACGATGGGAGTTTAGGCACATGTTCTCGTATTAATGTATGCTGGGTTTTTACCTGTGGCCAATCAAAGGACTTCCCATTATACGTAGCCATCGTTGTATAGTCCGCACTTTCAAGAAAACTTTGATATAAAGGGACCTCTGCTCCAGGAGAGGGAAGGATATGTTGTTTTAAATGAATTTCATCTCCTGACAATCTAGCATGGCCAAGAATAAAGATTGAATTTCCCACACCTCCGCCTAAACCTGTTGTTTCTGTATCAAAGAAAACGAAGCTTTCAGGTTTAATGCCTGCAGCTGAAAGCGGATGTTTCATCCCGCTTTCATTCCAAGCATTCACTGCAATTGAGAATTGGGAAAATGTATAGATTCCATGTTGTTGGTCAATTGGAAACCTTCGTTCTCTAATTAGGCAATAGCTTCCATCAAAAAAATAAGGAGTCACGCCTTCGTTTTCCCATACTTCTATAAAGGGAATTTCACTTTCGATGGATTGACATGTTGTGAGGACACTTTTTGTGCTCACTTCGTGTGACAGATGTGATTTTAGCCTGTTCAGCTTCTTTTTAATTGACATGTATCTCACCATTCATAAACGTTTCAAATACTTTCAGAACATCAGCCTTTGCTGTTTGTGAAGAGGAATCAATGCCAATGCATGAAGGACATCCATGGGCACATTGACATTTCTTCACTAGATCACTAGCCTCTTTCAAAACAAGCTGGAATCCATCAAATATTTTTTCACTCAATCCGACTCCTCCTGGGTAGCGATCATAGAAGAAAATAGTTGGTTTTTCATTATGAGCTGCTTTCACTTGAGGAACAACATGAATATCTTGTGGATCACACATGACAAATAAAGGAGCAATTGATTTAAGCGCATGTGATGTACCTATTAGCCCTTGCTCTAATCTTTCTTGATTAAATTGCCCGATATCTTTATGTAAAGAAATCCAAGCAGCACTTGTGTGCAGTTCCTCTTCTGGGAGCGAGATCGGTCCAGAACCTATATTTTCATGTGTTTCAAATTTAATTTTCTTAAAAATTGTTGCCATTGCTGTGATACTTATATCCCCATAACCGATTTCGCCTGATGAGATGAATTGCTGCTTATCCTGTTCTAGAACTTTTAGCTGCACGGCAAGATTAGCATCTGTGAAATAATCAACATCCACTTCTCTTACAAATGCCTTCTTTTCCTCCCAATCAAGCAGTTCTACTTGAAACTGTCTGCCTTGATGCAAATAAACGGCTTCCTCATGTAATAAAGTCATTGCGGAAAAACGATCCATTTCACCAATAACCTTAACATTCGCTACATCAGTTTGATCAATAATGACAACATTTTCTTGGGAGGCAGAACGAAGGCTTATATTGTGAGCTGGAAATGAGTCATTCATCCAGTAATATTTATCGCCATTTTGATAAAGAACCCGCTCCTCTGCCAAGTACTCAAGCACTTCTTCTGTTTCAAAGGAACCGAACTGCTCACCTGCCTTGAATGGAAGCTCGTAAGCTGCACACTTCATATGGTCAATTAATATGATCAAATTATCTGGATTAATTCTTGCCGTTTCCGGACTGCGCTTGAAAAAATAATCAGGGTTTTGAATAATAAATTGATCAAGAGGACTGCTTGATGCGACCATAATCACAAGGGATTCACTATGCCTTCTTCCTGCCCGTCCAGCCTGCTGCCATGCGCTTGCAATCGTTCCAGGATATCCTGTCATAATACAAACCTGCAGCTGCCCAATATCAACACCTAATTCAAGTGCATTGGTACTTACTACTCCAAATATCTCGCCTGAACGGAGGCCTTTTTCGATCTCACGCCTTTCCGTTGGCAAATAGCCTCCACGATACCCGCGTATAGCTTTTGGCCCCAATTTATGCTTGATAAGCTCTTGCAGATAAGTGACTAATATCTCCACCCGCACACGGCTTCTTGCAAAAACAATCGTCTGAACCTTATTTTTCAATAGTTCACTTGCAAGTTTTCTTACTTCTAGTGTAGCACTTCTTCTAATATTTAACGGATGATTAACAATCGGAGGATTGTAAAAGACAAAATGTTTCCTCCCACTTGGTGCTCCATTATTATCAATAAGAGAAATACGTTTTTCTGTGAGACTTTCTGCTAACTCAAGCGGATTGGCAATCGTCGCAGATGTACAAATAAAGGTAGGATTACTTCCATAAAACCTGCAAATTCTTTGTAAACGTCTGATCACATTTGCTACATGGCTTCCAAAAACACCTCTGTATATATGGAGTTCATCAATCACAACATATTTCAGATTTTCGAATAGCGAGACCCATTTCGTATGATGAGGTAAAATAGCCGAATGGAGCATATCCGGATTTGTAATTACAACATGTCCCGCTTTTCGTACCTTTTGACGAATATTCGAAGGGGTATCTCCATCATATGTATAGCTGTTAATTGGCAGGCCTGCCTCTTCGATAATTTCATTAATTTCACTCTTTTGATCCTGTGCTAAGGCTTTTGTCGGAAACATGTATAATGCCCTAGAATTTGCATCATTTATGATCGTCTGCAAAACTGGCAGGTTATAGCATAATGTTTTCCCTGAAGCAGTCGGAGTAACAGCCACAATACTTTTTCCTTGAATGGCTTCTTCATAAGCAGATTTCTGATGGGTGTAAAGTCTTGTAATTCCCCGTTTCTGTAATGCTTCCTTAAGAGCTGGGTGTATGTCTAAAGGCAGCTCATCCGTACTAGCTTCCTTTTCTTCAATTGTTTGCCAATGAACAATGTTTTCTTTAAATGATTCAGCTACTTTTAAATGATTCATTATTTCATTAAGGTCTTTTCGCACTTTCATTTCATTCACCTCATACCTATCATTCTAGCGAATAAGCGTTCGTTAAAAAAGAGATTCCTTGTATTTTTTTCTTATTTCCATTGCCAAATTTACCCTTTCATTAAATCCTTTCATATAACGTTCAAATTTTTGTCATGAATACGCTTTTTTCAAATGTTTTTTTTGTTACAATATTGGTAATAATGGCTTTTACCAGTAGAGGTGAAAATATGGAAACAATCGAAATTAAAAAAATGCTTTCTCAATTTACCCTTTTCCGCGGGCTTAGTGATAAAGAGATGGACAAAATAGTCGGTATTTCAATCTCAAGAGAATGGAAGAAAGGAAGCCACATCTTTATGCAGGACGATCCGCTTGAAAATGTTTACTTCATTCAAAGCGGCCGGATCAAAATTTATAAAAGTGATATAAACGGAAAAGAGCAGATTGTCACAATTGCCAAAAGCGGGGATATGTTCCCTCATGTCGGCTTCTTCCGTAAAGGGGGATATCCAGCTTTCTCAGAAGTACTCGAAAATGCCAAACTAGTTGTTGTTCCGATTGATCAGTTTGAGAGTGTCTTAATTGAAAACCCTGAATTATGCATTAAAGTATTTAATGTTCTGGGTGAAAAAATTGTGGATTTACAAGAACGATTGGAAGCACAAGTATTAAATAACACGTATGAACAAATAATTAAACTACTCGTACGTTTAGCAAAGCTTCATGGAGAGGTGCTTGAAAATGGTTTATTCCTTTTGAAAGCTGAATTTACAAACAAAGATCTTGCCAATATGATTGGTACGACAAGAGAAACTGTCAGCAGGACGTTAACTAAGTTGAAAAAAGATAAATTAATTGAAACAGATGCCTCTGGCAATATCATTATCGATTCCGAAAAGTTATTAGAAGAGATTATTTAACAAGAACCGTGATTCCTACGGTTCTTTCTTTTTTTCGCCAACTGGAACAATTACCCACCTTTTTTCATAAGATATCATGGCGTAAATACTACAAAGACGGCCTACGCTTTTCTATGAAAGGAGCTATAATTATGAATGAGCGGAATAAAAAAGAAAAAAATGAGCCTTTTGGAGATTTAATGAAATCAATGAATCAATTTTTCCATGAAAAGCCTGTAAGAGGTTTGTTACAAACGATGGATGAATTCTTCAAAAATCCGTTCACTTCTTCTGCATCATCATTTCAGGTAAGTGTAAGCGAAACGGATGATGAGCACGTCATCTCCGCTGAACTTCCAGGTGTGAATAAAGAACAAATCCAACTTGATGTGATTGATAATTATGTCACAATCACTGTCCTTTCCTTAGAATCCATCAAAGAAGAAAACGATCATAAGGAAATCATCAAAAAACAGACTTCAATGAAAAAATCAATTAGAAGTATTCCTCTTCCACAGCCAATCGATGAAAATAAAGTAAAAGCTTCCTATCAAAATGGTTTATTAAAAATACGTATACCTAAGCAAAAAGGAAAAAAAATAATGATTGATAAAATCGAATAAAAAACAAGCAGCGTTTTAGACTGCTTGTTTTTTTGTCTATTTATTTAACCAACCATTAAAATAACCAGATGGAACTAAGAAATAATCCTTTGTAAAACGAACAAATTCTTCCGTATTCACTTCCTTATACATAAAGTGATGATAGTAATCTGAAAGGAACTGCATGCTCACTTCCTTTACATCATCCCCTTTTAATCGATACTTTACCTTCATCATTTTTAACAATTCGACTGTAGGCTGCCCATACATGTAGCCGGTATGCTTCAATTCATGGACTGGAACGTTAGAATATTGTCTGCCCAGACCAGCTTCTTTAATCAAATCCATCCGGTGTTTAGGAATAGCAAACGCCTGTTCCTCCCTCTGATTTTCCGCAGCATAAAAATACATAGATGTCGCAAATTCTGTTATCCCTTCGTCAATCCAGCCCTCATTATATTGATCATTCGCCACGACCCCATAGAAATATTGATGGGCAATTTCATGGACTATCGAGGTACGGTAAAAATTCATATCTTGAATATACGGATTGATCGTTACAACTCCAGGGTATTCCATAAAAGGTCCGTTATCAAGGATGATATCCAATTGTTTATGAGGGTAAGCACCAATTTTTTCTTGATAGAATGAAAGTGCACCTTTAGCAAGTGCTAATGAATCATCGATTTTCTTGTCATGATCGCTTTTTGTAAACAAGCGGATCTTCACTCCATCATTTGCAGTCGTTTCATGGATATCCATATCCTTTGTAACAGCAATGAAAAAGTCCCTTACCTTTTTCATTTTTACAGTTCCCTTATTTACTCCAGGTTTAGGGTCCTTTTCCGCGGAGGAAATTAATGTATAGCCTTCTGGAAGCTTATATTCTACCCTATAATTGGCAAAGTCAACATGATAGGTCTCTACACCATCAGAATAATCCTCTTTGTTCCACTTGCCATTCTGATAAGTTGCAAGCATTGGATACCATTGAGCTAAGTAATAATTATCTTTTTCTTTGGAAAAGCGAACTCCCTGTTCTGGAGGGGTAAACTCATATTCAACCTTTACCGTATGTTTCCTTTTTTCTTTCATATTGTTAGGGAGGACTATCTTTAGTGTATCCTTTTCCAAGCTGTAATCAGCCTTTTCCCCATTTACTTCAATCTCCTTCATTTTCACTTTGGCACTGCCTTTAACTGATTCAAAAGCATGCCCCTCTTTAAATACATTAGGAATAAAATAAAATACGAGCTCATCCCAATCATCATCCGATTTGTTCTTCACTTGAATGGTTACTGCCGTATCAAATTCCCCATTTTCATCCATTTCAAGCTGCATTTCGTACGCAGCTTTACTAAAATTCTTCACACCCACATCAGAATCTTTCGTTAAATAAACATATGTGCCTGCCCCAATAAAGACGATAATCAATGAAAGGAATGCTAATTTTTCCCCGCTCGGTGACCTAAATTTACTTTTTTCGCCAAACTGTTTTCTAACAGGCTTCATACGTGGTACTTGTCCAATTTTTATCCAAGGTGTCCTAGCATAATTCGATTGAAATCGATTCTTCAAACCATTTGCAAGCAGACTAAATGAAATAGTCGTAAATAATAACACGATTAATGGAACAATGAGAATATGAGTATTCCCATATATATTTAATCTTGCCTGACCAACTAAGCCTGATAACTCCTTCGTTACTGAAAGGTAAATAAGTGGGTCAAAACGCACGAGCGTTCCTCCAACAAATATATTTACCAAAGCAAGCTGACCCATAATAGTAATGACATAGACAATTTCAAGAATAAACATAACTAAAATGGTTTCTTTCAATTGCGGAAAAATATGCTTCCAAATGAGTCTGTTCCTACTTGCTCCTAACGCTCTTGCTGCCTCTATATAAACGGATTTATTTAGTTCAGCTGTTTTCAGCCTAACAGAAGAAACAATACTCGGTATACTTATTATGGATGCAATAAGAATAAAATAGCCTAGCAGTGTATTCGTTTCTAGCTGACTATTAAAATTGATCGGTCTCATAAAAAAGTAAAGAATCAAAAATAAAGGCACGTAGCTCCATGCATTTTCAAAGGCAATCATCCAGCTAGGTGTCCTTTTCCATTGCCCTATATATAAACCAAGTACCGTACCGACCAGCATTTTTATCAATGTGATTGCTAATGCAATAAACACCGTATAACGAATGCCATGAAAAATCATTGACAGTAAGTCGTACCCCCATTTATCGGTTCCTAATGGATAGTCCTTTGATTCAAACGGCTCCATTGGGGGTGATATAACTTTTCCATCCGTATACTGTGTTTCTAGTGTTTCTGTCAACGAATGCGACGCCATCATCGGTCCAAATACACATAGAAAAAGTAAGAGCGAAACACAGAATATTCCTATGTATAGTGAGAAGTTAATTTTTAATAGTTTATTCATAAATAAATCCTCGTTTGAATAGATAGAATACTAATCTTACTGATACATAGACAATCGCTGATATTAACAGCATGGCAAACAGCCCAATCGCAATCGGCTGAATCTCATTGCTTTGAAAAATAAACTTTGTAATGCCTGAAACATTTAATATGTATTCAATGATAAAAAGGTTTCCAATCGCTAGAGAAATGACCTTTACTAATTCAGCTGTAATGAAAGGTTCAATATTTTTATATACATGCTGGAAATTTATATAATTTAAACTCATCCCTTTTGCGACAGCTGTTTTAATATAATCTTCGCTGCTCGTTTGAAAATACTTAACAGCAATTAATTTAAATAAATAGAGCGTTGGTGCGATTGCAACGAGTAGTGTTGGAAACCAAGTATTTAATGCACCCGCATCTGGTCTTAGCGAGATTACTCTTATTCCTGTCCATCTATAAATTTTCACAGCAAGAATCATTGACATAATTATGATAATAAAATCGGGTATGGCAGCCAAGATATTAATAAAAAAGTTGAATATTTTAGTTAACCGGAAACGACTAAGGAAAATGCCAAATAGCAAACTGATGATTATGCTTGCATTTACTCCGATAAGCATAACTTTTAAACTCGTTAAAAAGTTGTCTCCTATGTCTTGTTCGATTTCCCTAACCTGTGTGCCCAATTGGTATGAGCCGAGACTTCCTTTACTTACTTCACTTATAAATGATCCATATATTTTAGGTAGTTGTTCAAAGTTCCATTCCAGCTTGTTCTCAGCCGAATTCACTTCTATGATCATCGGCAGTGCAGCTAATGAAAGTATTAAGAGGAAGATAATAATAAATTGCTGTATGATTCTTAACACATCCACTCCTCCTTTCTTATCAAAATCTATTTTTTCACTTTACGTTAGCAATTGTCAATAAAATTATGTGAATTCATATAATTCTACAAATGAAAAAAATGGCCATACAGCCATTTTTCTTCCTACACTTTTATTATTCCCCCTAACCCCTTTACCATTGAAGAGACCTGACTCACAGCATTCATCATCGAACCAGCTGTATCAACCATTTTATTAATATCTAGCGTTCCATCCTGACCTTTAAAGGAGTTCATAATCGATTTAACTCCTGAAGGCTGTTTCGCAATAAATGATTGTTTAGGATAAGGATTCATGTATGGATTAACAGAATATTGCTGCTTCGAGTTTGTAAAATTAGAGTCTGGTTCAGGCTCTAACGGGTTTTGAAAAATACTTTGGATATCATTAGGCTGTTTCTGCTGTCCATACGGCTGTATGCCATAATTATGGTAAGGGGCCGCCCCATGGTATGGATTTACCGATGGATGCGAGATCGGATAGGGATTATATCCATGGGGTGGCATTTGATTATATGGTACTGTTTGCTGGGAATAGGAACTTCCCCATTGTTCTGGGAGATTCGGGTAAAAAGCTGACTGTTGCTGACGGTAAAAATGTTGATTGTACATGCTCGGTCCATAGCGATTCATGTTTGAATACGGCTGATGGGCAGGAAATGGAGCTGTATATGCTGAGTGTCCTCTTCGTCCAAACATGGGCAGACTTCCTCCTTAATGTATTATTCATTAATGTAATTTATGTTCATAATGCCCACCATGTGAATAAAAATGAAATTTAAACACTTTGTCAGATTATGAAATAAACTGTCGGAAGTCTAAATTTTTTAAAAATAATGGACAGCTTCAATTTCATGATAGTATATATAAAAAGAAAAAAGCATTTTTATACAAATTTGAGGAGGGAATTATAAATGAATGTTCACGAACTAAACATGAAGTTTCTTCAAATGCGAAATTACAGTCCTGAAAATGTAAATGAATTACTAGATTTTACGAAGAAGGCGTATATTCAAAATGATATTTGTATTAATGTTTATCGGCAGCTAGTTCGTGAGCTCGAAGCTCAAGGAGCAGAAGTTCCTGAAAGCTTCTAATCTATTTCCCAAATGCTCAAAAAAATTAAAGGGAGTCCTTATTTCAAGGACTCCCCTTCTATTTCATGAATGATACTTGTTAGGATAAATTTTGCTGAAGCTACTACATCATTAAATCTTGAACGGCTCGTGTTCGGGAAAAATGCTTGGACCGAAATGGTTTCAATATGTTCAGAGGCAGAATCGATTTGCTGATGATACAAGTTTTTTGGTCCCACATCTTTAATCCATTCATATGCCTGCTTCTTCCATTCATCGTTTACTTCCTTCACTTCATCTGCAAATGGCTTTACTTCTCCGAAAAAGTCTCCGCTCTCGCCTGTTTCTCTAACTTGAATGTATTTCAATGAAAGGGTATCTACGTATGAAAGTAATTTTTGTGTTAATTGTAAAAGCTCTTTATAATCTTTCATTTCTCTTCAACTCCAAAAATAAACGCAGCTTTATATTTCAAGCTGCTGATCATTTCATTGTAATTTAATTAATATCCTAGTTCAAGCTTCATGCTATTTGGACGATGTAATTTACTGGCATTTGCAAGTGCTTCATTTTCTTTTAAGGTGTTTGCTGTCTCATTTTCAAGTGCAGTAAGTTGTTCTTCACATGCAATTATTTTTGCGGTATATTCACTTTGGACATTTTGACGAGCTTTAGATAGACTCGTTTCCAAAATCCCTTCCAGTTCTTCCAATTGGTCAGAAATCTCCGTAAGCATGCTTAACAGTTCTTCTTTTGCAATGATCTTTTTATCCATTGATTTGGCCTCCTTATTAATGCAAAAGTACACAATCTAACCCAAATGTATGTTGTCTTATTACACACTATTCGTCTTGTCTTTTATCAATCCTTCATCACTGACAAAACTAGAAGTGATTCGGCAAATAAAGAAGTATTTTTTAATCACTAACCCGCTTATTCGACAAGATTAAATCAGAATAAAAGTGATGAAAAAAAAGAACACTAACTAAAGGAGGTGTGAAAAATGAAAAAGCAACAAAAACAAAATAAAACACAGCCCAAGAATCTAAACGAAACAAAAACAGGGTACGGCGATAAAAAACTTGAAGGACCTGACCGCCCTTCTACATAAGAGACTTAGCTAGCAGCTTGTACTATAAATAAAAGAGCTGAAATCAGCACGCGTCGATTTCAGCTCTTTTATTTGTTAGATTTAACCCATTCGCTTAAATAGACCCCTTTTTTTAATTGATCCTGCTTCTTTTCATACCAATCAGTTATTTGTATGGGATGTTTATGATCTACCATCTCTTTTATCCATTTTTTCTTAATTCGTCCAGATCTTGACCAGTCTCTCCGATCATGGCGATGATGCTTCACAATCGGATAAGTACAACGTAAAAATGGAGTTGTTCTTATTTTTTTTTGCGCAAAATATTGTTCATAGTCAAATCTTGAGCCCGTATGCTCTGTACGATATGCAAATTCATAAAATCTAGGGTAAAGCATCTTCTCAAACAAAATATCTGCTAATCTCTTCCCTAAATCAATTCGTTTAGAAACGGACTTAAACCCATTCACACTGGCCCCAAATAATTCACCTTCACATGTTGGAAAAATAACTGAGCTAAAATGAAGCCAATCTTGAAAAAAAAATAAAAATGAACGAAAAACAGTAGATTCATAGACAGGATGCTTTATAACTGGTTTTTGAATCACATTCTGCTCATTTATAATTAATGACGTCATTAATCTGTTTACATGTCGTTCCTCCCAAAACATTTGCCACTCTCTTTCCATAAAAGAAGAAACATGAAAAAATTTTAATAAATGAAACATTGGCCGTTTTATTTTCGTCGAATATTGATAGAGCAGCAATTGTGGAAAAGCATCCTGAAAAATAAGCCAGTTAGCACGCTCGTATGTAAAAAAAAGCTTTTTCCGAAAACCTTTATCTAATGCTCTTAAAAATAAAGTCCCTTCAAGATCACACATGTTCCACCCAGCATTTCGGGATACCATACTGGCAAGAAAGGACCATTTAATTTCCGGATTTTTACTATAATAATGATGATAGGCTTTTGTTCTGGAGATGTTATCCATATTACATCTTTTCGTCTTTTTATTAATTTGGGTAATTAATTCAATTTCCTCCACGGAAAGCTGTTTCAATGTTAGTCCTTTTTGATAAAACATTGTTCACTCAGCCTCTCCTTAAGCATTTAGCTTAACTTTTGCAAACTAATACTTTTTATTCAACCAAATCGAACAAAGTTTTGGTATGATAAGAAATAGCTTGTGAGGTGAGTGTAATGAATTTCAATTATCCTAACGGCAAGAGATATATACCGGAAAAAAAGGAGACAATAAAAATAAAGAAAGAGAAAAAATGGTCCTACAGCAACCGTGGAATGACTTTGGAGGAAGATATTAACATAACAAACGAATATTACTTGGAACAGAACATTGCAGCCATCCATAAAAAACCAACACCTCTTCAAATCGTTCAAGTCGACTACCCTAAAAGAAGTGCAGCAGTCATTAAGGAAGCTTATTTTAAACAAGCTTCTACAACCGACTATAATGGGGTATATAAAGGGAGATATATTGATTTTGAAGCAAAGGAAACACAAAATCCAACATCTTTTCCATTAAAGAATTTTCATGATCACCAGATCAAGCACATGGAAACGATCCTTAAGCAAGATGGTATTTGCTTTGTCCTGCTCAGGTTTTCACTTACTGAAGAAATATTTCTTCTTGAAGCAGATCATTTGCTCACCTTCTGGAAAAGGATGGAAGATGGAGGAAGAAAATCGATTACAAAGGATGAAATTGAAACATTTGGTCATCTGATTCCACTTGGATATCAGCCCAGAATTGACTATATTAAAAAAATCGATTATCTTTATAAACTTAGTTAAACAAATTTAAAAGGAATCATATTTTCTTTACAGTCCAGAAAGGATGAATAGATATGGCAGAGAATTATCAATCAAGAGAGGAGCGCAGAAAACAGCATGCTTCTAAACAAAAGAAAAAAGGCGGAAAACAGCCTTCTAAAGGTATTTTTAAACGAATCTTTTTAATATTAATTGCCCTTGGCATTGCAGGTATGCTAGTTGGTGCCGCTACCTTTGCCTTTATGGTAAAGGATGCACCTAAGCTTGATGAGAAAGCATTAAAGGACCCTATTTCTTCAAAAATTCTCGATATTAATGGAGAGCTAATTACGGAAGTTGGCTTAGAAAATCGAGAATACGTTAATTATGAGGACATTCCTAAACTAGTTGAAGATGCATTTCTCGCTACAGAAGATGTCCGATTCTATAAGCATAACGGTATGGATTTAATCCGCTTAGGCGGTGCAGTACTTGCCAACGTTACCCGTGGTTTTGGATCAGAGGGAGCTAGTACGATTACACAGCAGGTTGTAAAGAACTCCTTCCTTAATAATGAAAAAACGTTAAGCAGAAAAGCACAGGAGGCTTGGCTTGCCTTCCAGCTAGAACGGAAATATACGAAACAGCAAATTTTTGAAATGTATGTCAATAAAATATGGATGTCAGAGAGAAGCCATGGAGTATTGACTGCTTCCCATATTTATTTTGGCAAAGAACTTAACGAATTAGAATTACACGAAGCAGCTTTGCTGGCCGGGATGCCACAAAGCCCAGAAAATTACAACCCATTTAAACATCCAGACCGTGCAGAGAAAAGAAGAAATATTGTTCTTTCATTAATGAATCAGCACGGATTTATTACAAAGGAAGAAATGAAGGCTGCACAAGCCATCCCAGTCGAATCAAGTCTAGTTAAGGAAGAAGATAGAAAAAGAAATGATTCACCATATGATGCCTTTGTTGATGTAGTAATTGAGGAAGTAGAAAGTAAATATCCTGATTTAGATATCTCTTCTGATGGACTAACTATTTATACAACATTAGATACAAAAGCACAGGACTATGTTGAAAAAATGCTAAGTTCGAACGATATTGTTCAATTTCCAAATGATGAATTTCAGGCAGGAATAACCTTACTTGATACGAAAACAGGGGAAATTAGAGCAATTGGCGGTGGCAGAAATCAAGAAGTAAAAAGAGGATTTAATTATGCTACCGATTCAAAACGACAAGCGGGTTCGACATTTAAACCAATTATGGATTACGGTCCAGCAGTTGAATATTTAAAATGGGGTACGTACCATACCCTTGATGATAAACCTACCACCTATTCAAGCGGTCAGCAGATGAATAACTGGGACCGGAAGCATATGGGAAAAATGTCATTACGGGAAGCGCTAGCGCGTTCACGTAATACGGCTGCCCTGCAAACATTACAGGCAGTTGAAAAAGAGGTTGGCTTAGATAAGGCAAAGGAATTCGTTAATAAACTGGGTATTGATATGGATGAAGTCTATGAATCAAGTGCAATTGGTACTGAGGAAGTTTCATCATTAGAAATGGCTGGG
The DNA here is from genome assembly GCF_001420595.1 of Cytobacillus solani. GTDB lineage: Bacteria > Bacillota > Bacilli > Bacillales > Cytobacillaceae > Cytobacillus > Cytobacillus solani. Next base: position 3,178,710 of record NZ_LJIX01000006.1, read on the forward strand.
GCTTATAGTGCTTTTGGCAACGAAGGCTTCTATACTGAGCCACATTCCATTAAGAAGATTGAAATGCGAGATAAGACAACGATTGATGCGACACCTAAGACTGAAGCTGTTATGCAGGATTATACAGCGTTCATGATCACTGACGTCTTAAAAAGTGTTGTGAAGGATTCCTTCGGAACTGGTAAGCAAGCGAATGTACCTAACCTCCATTTAGCAGGAAAAACAGGTACGACAAACTATTCTTCTAAAGAAAAGAAAGATTGGCAAATCCAAAGCGGCGGTGTTCCTGATATTTGGTTTGCTGGCTATACGACAAACTATACAGCAGCCATATGGACTGGATATCCAAACATGAAAAGTTCGATTGCTCCTAAGGATCAAAAGATAGCCCAAGCATTGTTCAAAAATTTAATGGCATATGTTTCAAAGGATGTTGATACACCAGACTTTAAAATGCCAAATAGTGTTGAAAAGGTAGCAATTGAAAAAGGAACCATGCCTGCTAAGCTTGCAAGTGAGTTTACACCTAAAGATCAGATCATTTACGAATATGCAGTAAAAGGCCAGGCACCTAAGGAGGTTTCTGACAAATTCGAAAAGCTTGATGCACCTGTAAATGTTAACGGATCTTATGATCAGCTAACAAATGAAATTGCATTAACTTGGGAATATCCTGAGGAAGCAGAAGATGTACAATATGAAGTCTCGGTTGCACTAAATGATGGAACAGAGCAGCCACTACAGGTTGTATCAGAAAAAGGCATAAAAATTGCCAATCCTGTACCTGGAGGCATCTATCAATTTAAGGTAGTTGCCATTCGAGGTGAAATGCGCAGTGATCCAGCTGCTGTAAAAGTTGAAATACCTATTCCAGAATCTGAAATTGATGATGGATTTGGAGACGGTGATCCAATGGATGACTTTGAAGAAGAAGAAGAGATAGAAGATGGAACATCTGGAAACAACGGAAACGGCAATAATGGAAATGGCGATGGTTCGGGTTCTGGCTGGGGTAACGGTAACGGAAATAACAACGGGACCGAAAATGGCCAAGGCGGCGGAAACACCTCAGGCGGAGACGATACAAACAATGGATCAACCAATCCAGATGGGACTCAAGGATCAGGCGGACAATAAGAATATGAAATATAAAAAAAAGCGTCCTAAGCTATTGCTTAGACGCTTTTTTGATAGCCATATGTTTTACATACTGCTTTTCCATTTCAATCAAAAGCTCATTTAATTGTATAAAAGAATGATAAAGAGCTGGCCGCTGAATAATAAAGCCGATTCTCTCCTCTAAATTTACAGGCTGAACTTTTAATGATTTACTTGATAATGGCATACCAAAATGAACGGGCTGACCATTTGCCCAATAAACAAACTGCAAAAATAAACCTATCCCTTTTTTCATAGGTACGATTGCATCCTTATAATTTCTTTTGGTAAAGATTTGCTCAAGTTTATTTTTTTCAGTATCCCACTCACTTTTTATTAAAGGAATGGAATTCTCATGTGACTGCCAGGGCTTAAGTGCCTCAATATTTGCATAAAAGGCTGCTTCATACAGAAAAGGAATGTTCAGTACCATATTTTGTAATTGACTTTTCTCAACAGTCATTCTTTCATTAGCAGAAAAAAAGAAAGGATTATTCAATTCATTCGGAATGGATAAAATTAATTGCTCACTCATTATGCACCCTTCTCCTTCATGCGCTTTTTCCCTTCTCTGCAAAGTTCGAGCAATGGACATACAGAACATTGGGGATTTTGCGCCTTGCAATGATACCTTCCAAAAAATATCATTCGATGATGCGTAACAGACCATTCGTCCATGGGTACTTTTCTCATCAATGTCTTTTCTACTTCTAATACGGAGTCCTTCCATCTGCAAAAGGCTAATCTTTTGCTTACTCGCTCTACATGTGTGTCAACCGCAATTGCTGGAATGCCGTACGCAACTGAGACAACAACATTTGCCGTTTTCCGTCCGACTCCAGGAAGCTTTGTTAATTCATCCCGATCATGCGGAACAATGCCACCATATTCATCCAGTAGCATCCGGCATAATTTTTGAATGTTCTTTGCTTTATTCCGATACAATCCGATTGAACGAATATCCCCTTGCAGCTCTTCTAAAGAAACATTTAAATAGTCTTCAGGTGTTTTATATTTTTGAAATAGGTTTTTTGTTACTTTATTTACTAAAACATCCGTGCATTGAGCTGACAAAGCCACTGCAATGACTAGTTCAAAAGGATTGGAATGTGTTAATTCACAATGTGCATGGGGAAACATTTCCCCCATTTGATCAAGACAATATCTTATTTGAGTTTTATTTAACATGTATCCACCACTTACTTCTTCTAATTATTGCTCAAGCCAATTATAAAACGGAACAGATTTTAATGTTGGATTGGCATCCTCATTTTGTTTGTTTCGCTGCGGAGTTTGACTTTGTCTGAATTTTTTTCCGTAGCTCTTGGCTTGTTCAATGGTTTTAATTCCATTCTTTTTCCATTCAAATAAAATTCGGTCAATATAACGAAAGTTTAGCTTGCCGGAAATAACCGATTCCCTTAACGCAGCTTTTATAATATGCGGGTCATGATGATCATCATCCATCCACATAGCAAGTGTTTCACATTCGAATGGAGATAAAGGGCGCCCGAATTCTTGTTCAAAGCAAGTATACAAATCCGTTTCATTTTTTTGATTAGCTATCACAGCTTCCTGTTTACCTCTTAGCAAAAAGCAATCAATTAATTTTCCCCATAACGGTTCTACATCATATCTTTCATATCGAACATCGTCTCCTGAATAACTTTCTTTTATTTCAATAAATCCTTTTTGAACTAATTTTCGGAGAATTCCAGTACATTCTGAAACGGATATAGTCATGCGGGAAGACAATTCAAAAGGAGTAGGAAATTCATTTCCATTTTCAATAAAGGAGATAACTTGCAGTAAAAGCACTAGCTCATTTTCATCTAAATTCATCTCTTTATAATGAGTGAGTAAAACTCCAGGGATCGTTACATTTCCTTCCTGGATCCACTTTAATAAACTTGTTTTTGACATTCTAGACACCTCTTCATAAGTATAGCATGAACACCCCTAGCTAGTAAGGAGAATATGAAAGGCAATCATTCCTATTAATCGCTACTTGACATTAAAGAGTTTCTTCACTTTAATAGAAAAAATCCGCAAAAAGCGGATTTTCCCTTAAATAATTATGGATATAAACGATTTAATAGACGCGGGAATGGGATCGTTTCACGAACATGTTCAACCCCACTAATCCAGGCAACCGTTCTTTCCAGTCCAAGTCCAAACCCAGAATGTGGTACAGATCCATATTGACGCAATTCTAAATACCATTTATAAGCGTCCATTTCTAAATTATGCTCTTCAAGACGCTTCTTCATTAAGTCATAGTCATGAATACGCTCAGAGCCGCCAATGATTTCTCCATACCCCTCAGGAGCGATCAAATCTGCACATAGAACAACATCATCACGCTCAGGATGAGGCTGCATGTAGAATGGCTTTATTGCTTTCGGATAATGAGTAATAAACACTGGTTTATCGTAGCTCTCAGCAATAGCTGTTTCATGTGGCGCACCAAAATCATCGCCCCACTTAATATCATCAAAGCCTTTTTCATTTAAGAATTTGATTGCATCATCGTAAGAAATACGCGGGAACGGTGCTTTAATGTTTTCAAGCTTTGATGTATCACGGCCAAGCGTTTTTAATTCTAGGCTGCAGTTTTTCAAAACAGATTGTACGATAAATGATACATATTCTTCTTGAACCTTTAAGCTATCCTCATGCTCATAGAATGCCATTTCAGGCTCTATCATCCAGAACTCAATTAAGTGTCGGCGTGTCTTTGACTTTTCCGCACGGAAGGTTGGCCCGAAAGAGAATACTTTTCCAAGCGCCATTGCAGCTGCTTCCATATATAATTGTCCACTTTGTGAAAGATACGCATCTTCATCAAAATATTTTGTTGCAAATAATTCAGATGTTCCTTCTGGTGCACTTCCAGTTAATATCGGCGGGTCCACCTTCACGAATCCTTGCTCATTATAAAATTCATACGTAGCACGAATAATTTCGTTACGAATTTTCATCACCGCATGCTGACGGCGTGAACGAAGCCATAAATGACGATTATCCATTAAAAACTCTGTTCCATGTTCCTTTGGAGTAATTGGATAATCTACAGCTCTTGAGATGACTTCAATATTCGTTACAAGCAATTCATAGCCAATTGGAGAACGCTCATCCTTTTGTACTTTTCCAGTAACATAAACGGATGACTCTTGTGTTACTGATTTTGCTTCTTGGAATACTTCTTCAGGTACATCTGTTTTTACGATAACCCCTTGAATAAAGCCTGTTCCATCACGAAGCTGAAGGAATGCAATCTTTCCGCTTGAGCGTTTATTAGCAATCCAAGCCCCAATCTTCACTTCTTGATCTTCATATTTGTAAACTTCAGATATCGTTGTTTTAACCACTGTGTTCCCTCCAAAAACTAGTAAATCTCGACTTATGTATCCTTTTTATTATACCTTCCGACATTGTGACAAGCAACTAAGAAAAGCGGAGGCGACTGGTTCAGCCTCGACAAGCATAAGACAAGCTGGCTAGAAGGTTGTTTTTTAACCTTCTAGCCAGATTGGCTTATGACCTCGAGGGGCTAGGAGCCGCAGCTAGACAAATGAAAAGCGGAGGCGACTGTTCAGCCCCGACTTAAACTTATTCGCCAATATGGTATGTTTATTCGCCGTTATTCGCATATATTGGCCGTAGCAGCCGATATATGCGCCGTGCTATTCAATTTATTCGCCAAAATACCATACATATTCGCCAATGCCCTATAATGATAAAAGCGGCAGCCTAATTCGGCTGCCAGCTCACAAATTATTTCAGTTTGCTTTCAACAAATTCATGCATCCGACGAACAGCCTCTTCTAATAATTCAAGTGATGTTGCATAGGATAGACGAATATTATTTGGTGCACCAAAACCGGAGCCAGGAATCACTGCAACCATCGCTTCTTCTAATAAAGCTTGGGAGAAATCATCTACATTTGCAAAGCCTGTTAATTCGCATGCCTTGCTTACATTTGGAAATAGATAAAAGGCTCCCTGCGGCTTTAAGCATGTAAAACCAGGAATGGCAATTAATTTTTCATAAATGGTATTAAGTCTATGCTCAAACGCTTCACGCATTTCTTGAAGCATTTTCTGTGATCCAGCGTAAGCTGCAATAGATCCGTATTGTGCTGTTGTTGTTGGGTTGGATGTACTATGGCTTGCAAGATTTGTCATCGCTTTAATAAGCTCCTTATTTCCTGCAGCATAGCCAATTCTCCAGCCAGTCATTGAGTGTGATTTCGATACACCATTAATGATTATCGTTTGTTCCTTTAATTCTGGTGAAAGCCCAGCAATAGAGACGTGCCTATTATTGCCGTATACTAATTTTTCATAAATCTCATCCGAAATAATTAAAACTTCATGCTTCAGACAAACTTCACCAATTGCTTCTAGCTCAGATTGTGAATAGAGCATTCCTGTTGGGTTGCTCGGTGAGTTAATAATGACTGCCTTTGTTTTCTTAGATATTGCCGACGTTAATTGCTCTGGAGTAATTTTATAATCATTTTCTTCTTTTCCTTCAATGTAAACAGGAAGTCCGCCCGCTAGCTTTACTTGTTCAGGATAGCTGACCCAATAAGGAGTTGGAATAATGACTTCATCCCCCTCATTAAGGAAGGCTTGGAATAATGTATACAATGCATGCTTAGCACCGTTCGTAACGATAATTTCACTTGGATCATAAGTAATTCCTTGATCTTGAGCAAATTTATTTACGATTTCCTTTTTTAAAGCCGGAAGTCCAGCAGAAGGAGTATATTTCGTATGCCCTTCATTCATTGATTGTATCGCCGCATCAATTATATGCTGTGGGGTATTAAAATCTGGTTCCCCCGCGCCTAAACCAATGACATCAAAACCTTGTGCTTTCAATTCTTTCGCCTTCGCAGTAATTGCCAATGTTGAAGAAGGGGTTAATGTTTTCACTCGTTGTGCTAATTGGATCTCCATTTTCTTCCTCCATCTATAAGTTTTCAATTTTTTTCAGCCATTCACCTGTTTCAAAGTTAACATAATAATAATTGATTAAATCACCTTCGGAACGGTAGTAAATTTCCCATAAGGGAATATTTTTTTCTATCCCTAAGCGTACAGAAACTATTTCTTTCGGATTTTTTTCCTCACGAAGTTTACTTACCGCTTCTTTTTCAGAAACACCGTCTGACTGCTTCCGAACAATGATTCTTCCTTCTTTTTCAGGAATCCATACATAAATGTTTGTACCTTTAGCATTTTTACCTTTTACAACATAATAAGTTTCTTGTCCGTTGTATAAATAAAAATCTTCTGCCTTCGTAAGTTCCGTTTCCTCCATCGCTGTTTGAACGGCTTTTTCCTCAGCTGTTTTCACAGGCTTTAATGCTTTTTGATAAATAATTGTTCCAGAAACCAAAACAATGAGAATTATGAATATACTTATAATAATTATTTTTTTCACGAATGTCACTCTTCTTATGTACGATAAATTGAAAATACAGCTTTATTTTGATCTTCTTTGTCAAGTGCTAACCCAAACATTAAATCCTTTTCTTTTAATGTACGATTTAACACATCAACCACCTTATAAAGATCTGGGCTTAACTGAATTTTAACTGTCGAAATGACTTCAATTTTACTTTCCATACTGGAAATCCTCCTCATAGGCAACAAAATTTGTAACTTATATGTTTGATTCATACGGATAAACTATATGTACGTAACTGTTCAAACCTTTAAATTAGTATAACAGCTAAATGATTTGCATTAAATATCAACTTTAAATTTCTTCTAATCCACTTACGTCTTTTGGCTGCGCTAGAATTAGCGCAGCATTTTTTTAAATCCACTCTTTAATCAATGGAATAATTTCATTTATCCCACTTTTTTCAACTGGTACTTCCGGTATCGATTGTAAAAATGCTTTCCCATATTTGGTAGTCACTAGCCTGCGGTCAAAAATAAAAATGAGCCCTCGGTCATTTTTCGTTCGAATTAATCTGCCGAAGCCTTGTTTAAAACGGATAATCGCTTCTGGCAATGAATAATCAGAGAAAGGGTTACCGCCGCTTTGTTTAATTTGGTCGCACTTCGCATCTGTTAACGGTTCATCCGGAGGTGAGAAAGGCAAGCGAACAATAATTAAACAAGTTAAATCCTCGCCAGGTATATCTACACCTTCCCAGAAGCTGCTCGTTCCTAATAGGATTGCTTTATCAAACTTTTGAAAATTCCTCGTTAATCTTGACCTGCTTCCACTTGAAATTCCTTGGGCAATAATTGCATAGTCATTTAGAAATCCTGATTCCTTTATGAGTTCATACGTTTTTCTAAGCATTTCATGAGAGGTAAATAAAATAAGCATTCGCCCTTTTGTTACTTCTGCAATGGAAATAATATGTTCCGTAATCGATGCAACGTATTCTTCCAGCGGAACGGCATTTACCTCAGGTAGATCATCAGGAATAATAAGCTTTACTTGTTCCTTATAGTTAAATGGTGATTGAATTTGCTGTACTGAACAATCTGATGCCGTTAATCCAAGCTCTGTTAACATATAATTAAACGAATTTTTCACTGATAAAGTTGCAGAAGTTATGATTGCACACTTCTTTTTTTCAAAGAATTGCTCTTTTAAATAATTCTCAACAGTAACTGGCTGTGCGTACACTGTTGTTGCATTTTGCATGGCACGCTCGTCCATTTCAATCCATGATACAAATTGCTCAGAAGGGTGTAAAAAGATATTTTTGACAACGAAAGAGAGGTCCTTTAATTCTTCAACAAGTGACGTTAATTCTTCCATTGAGGACTTTTCCCTAGCGGATAACGATTCCTGAACTGTTTTGATGAAATCAAGTCTTGCATGAACCATTTCAACGAAATCTTTAACGAAGAAAATAAATCGCTCAGCAGAAATTTCAACCGCTCTCCATTCCATATTTGCATCATCAACAGTCAATCGACAGCTAATTCTGTTATATCCTTTACTCGCCTTCTTTCTCTTTTTAGCATAATAGCTGATCACTTTAAATAGTTCATCTGCTTCTAGACTTAGCTCAGCCATCATTTGGTTCACTTCAAAAGAATGAAGGAGTTCATGCTTGTTTATCCATTCCTTTTCCAAAATTTGCTCTAGCTTATGCAGCAGTTGCTTTTGCTCGATGAGACCAATTTGACTAAGAAGCAATCGGGTAGATAAATAATCAAATGTAAAACCGAAATGCTTTCCCGATACTTTCATAAAATGATGTCCTTCATCAATAACCACATGGGTATATTCAGGCAATATTTTATGATCTGTTACAAGATCGGTTAAAAGTAAGGAGTGATTTGTAATAATTATATCTGATTGCAAGGCTTCTTTTCTTGCACGCATATAAAAATCCCTAGACAGCCAAGATTTATTTTTCAAGAAGACGGTTTCGTCATTTTTTATTTTATTCCAGTAGAGCATCCCCCCACTAGATAAATTCAACTCATCGATATCTCCATAAATCGTTTCTGTCAACCAAACAAGAATCTGCATTTTCGTAAGAATCGTATCATAATTATCGTCTTGGTCCTTTAATGTTTGTTCAAATTTGGCAAGGCTTATATAATGGCTTCTGCCTTTTAACAACACCGCTTTAATTGGAAAAGAAAGCATTTTTGCAAGCCTTGGAATATCATTAGACAGCAATTGTTCCTGCAGCTGAGTCGTATATGTACTAATTATGATCGTTCGGTTATTTTCTTTCGCATAAATAGCAGAAGGAATCAAATAGGCAAGGGATTTTCCAACACCAGTACCTGCTTCGATCATCGCATGCCTCTCTTGATTAAAAGCATCATAAACAGAATCCATCATGTCGAATTGACCTAAGCGGGTTTCAAAAGCGGAAAAAGCTTTTCGAAATAGCTCCTCTTTCTCCTCATTGCCCACGGGATAGTTAATTTGCTGCATTTTGCTATTTTCTGTTTGATCCATTCCTTTTTTAAGCGCAATTCCATGATGAATTTCAAGAATATCTGGAATAGTTTCGATCGACGATTCTTTTTTTACAATAATATTGTCAATAAGAAGGTCTAAATCACTTTTTAAGCCGCTAGAAAGCTTATGAAGCTGTTTTACCGTATTTAATGGCAGTTGCTCAAGTCTTTCTAAAAGACGCAAAAGAAGCTCTGCTGTAACGTATGCATCACTATCAGCTTGATGTGGACGTTCATGGTTTAACCCTTCTCTTATCGCAAGTTCAGATAATTGAAAGCTATCTGCCGTTGGCATAAGTACTCTCGACATTTCCACTGTATCCAATATTGGGCCATAAAATCCGTTATACCCTGTTTCAATTAATTCCTCTTGTAAAAATGAAAGGTCAAAAAGTACGTTATGGGCAACAAAATATGCTCCCTCTAATAGGGTTAATACTTTAGGGGCAATTTCTGAAAAATCAGGGGCATTCTCAACCATCTGGTCATTTAAGCCGGTTAATTCTTCAATAAAAGGCGGAATCGCTTTTCCGGGATTGACGAAAGAAGAATATTCTTCAGTAATTTTTCCATTTTCAATGACAACTGCAGCAAATTGTATGATTTTATCGCCCTTCTTTGGAGCGTTACCAGTTGTTTCTAAATCAATTACAACATATTTATTACCCATACTAAACACCTCTAACATTCAGTCAATCAAACGGTATCACAAAAATGGAAAAAGAAAAAGACATATACCTTTCTAATTATATTTTTAGCTATATTTACCTGTATCCATACCTGAATAAGAAAAGCTGACCAGATATATCCAGTCAGCTATTGATCATCACATTTAATAAATCGTCTTCTCCGGTTCATGGTTGATCATATTTTTGATTCGATTGTTTTCATCCATGATGGCTACTTTTGGTTCATGATTCGGAACATTTTCCTCAGCAATCATTGCGTAGGAAATAATAATAACGATATCCCCCTCTTGAACAAGGCGTGCTGCCGCTCCGTTTACACAAATAACACCAGAACCTCTTTCCCCGGGGATAATATATGTTTCAAATCTTGCACCATTATTATTGTTAACAATTTGCACTTTCTCATTTGGAACCATGCCGACTGCATCAAGAATGTCTGTATCAATCGTAATACTTCCTACATAATTTAAATTTGCCTCTGTGACAACGGCACGATGAATTTTGCCGTTCATCATGGTGCGGAACATGATGTTTCCCCCTATTTTTCATTAATTTCTAAAATGATATTATCAATCAAACGTGCTTTCGAAAACTTTACTGCCATCGCAATAATAAACTTCCCATTTAACTTAGTCATTTCTTCCAGCATCGGATAGGAATATGCTTCAATATAATCAATCTTGCCATCCGTATTCTCAGCTATCATCTCTGTTATGAAAGTGATCACTGTTTGTGGATTTCTTTCTCCTTCAAGAATCATTTCTTTTGCTCTTAAAAGACTTTGATAAAGTATAGGAGCCTGTTCTCTTTCATTTGGAAGCAAGTTTACATTCCTTGAGCTTTTTGCCAGCCCATCCATTTCTCTGACCGTTTCGACAGGAATAATTTCAATCGGAAAGTGAAAATCATTTACTAGCCCTTCCACGACAGCCACCTGCTGTGCATCCTTCGTCCCAAAATAAGCCCTTTCAGGTTGTACAATATGAAAGAGTTTTGTCAGCACAGTTGCCACACCATCAAAATGACCAGGTCGAGATTTCCCGCACAAGACATCTGTTCTTTCATTTACTTTTATCGTAATAGAAGATGGGTGCGGATACATCTCTTCCACCGATGGGTAAAAGATGTAATCAACCATTTTCTTTTCCGCTAATTCTTTGTCTCTTTCAAAATCCCTTGGATAAGAACTGAGATCTTCCGTTGGACCAAATTGAAGTGGGTTGACAAAAATGCTTATGACAACTATGTCATTTTCTTCTCGGGCTTTTTCCATCAAGGTTAAGTGGCCTTCATGTAAAAAGCCCATTGTTGGAACATATCCGATTGATTGTCCGTCTTGTTTTGCATGCGATATCGTGTTCTGCATTTCCTCAATTGTTGTTATTACTCTCATGCTTTCCCTCCGTACAAACTAAGCAATTCTTCTTCCTTCATCGTAAAGCTGTGCTGATCATTCGGAAATAAACCTTGTTTCACTTCCTGACAATAGGATTTTAACCCTTGTTCAACATGATCGTTCAACTGCGAGTATTGCTTAACAAATTTCGGAACACGTTCCACACCATAAGTAAGCACGTCATGGTAGACAAGAACTTGTCCATCAGTATCCACTCCAGCTCCAATTCCAATTGTTGGAATCTTAATGGATGTGGAAATTTCTTTTGCCAATTGCTTGGGAACACATTCTAATACAAGGGCAAAAGCCCCAGCCTCTTCACATTTTTTGGCATCCTCAATTAACTTTTTCGCAGCTTCTGCATTTTTGCCTTGAACCTTATATCCTCCTAAAACACCAACCGATTGCGGAGTCAGTCCTAAATGAGCGACAACTGGAATGCCTGCTTTTGTTAATGCGCGAATGCTGTTAATAACCTCATCTGCCCCTTCGATCTTGACCGCATGTGCACCTGTTTCTTGAATCAGTCTTGCTCCATTTAAAAGCGTGTCTCTCATGGATAAGTGATAACTCATAAACGGAAGATCGACAACAATAAATGTATCCTTTGCTCCGCGCTTCACTGCCTTCGCATGGTGAACCATATCATCCATTGTTACCGGAATGGTTGATTCATACCCTAAGACAACCATTCCTAATGAATCCCCGACTAATATCATGTCGACTCCAGATTTCTCAGCTAGTTTCGCTTCTGGATAATCATAGGCCGTTAACATGACAATCTTTTCACCATTTTCTTTCATTTTCATGAAATCGGTCGTTTGCTTCATTTCTTGTCCTCCTTTTTTTAAGGAAGAGGGTGATATAAAGCTAGAGCTATTTTTTGCAAAATAAAAACCCTTCTGAATACACAGAAGGATAGAAATTTAGCTCAGATTTGCAATTCATCCCTCTGTCCCGGTCCATTATGGATCTAGGCAGAAATCTTTAATTTATTTGATATCAAATTGGTGCAGTTCAACAAGAGGATACTGCCCGAGAAAAACACTTTCGTTTTTCAAATAAAGTATATCAAATCAAGGAATAACCTGACTACAAAAATATTATTTTTCCAATTCAATATCAGCGGAATAGACATGATGAACGATCCCGTGAGAATCCTCGATCATTAGAACTCCATCATCCGTTATTCCTAATGCTTGTCCAGATATGCTTCCCGTTATCGTTCTTGCTGTAATATTCTTCCCGATGCTGATGGCGTAGCTTTCCCAAAGAAGCTTAATTGGATAGAAACCTTGATCTAAATATAAGGAATACAGCTTTTCTAATTTTACGAGCAGAACTTTAATTAGTTCAGCCCGTTCCAGCTTCTTCCCATATTCGATCGCTAGGGAAGTTGCTATCGGTCTTAATTCCTCAGGATAGTCTTCCAACTGCTGATTCACATTGATTCCAATTCCGATAATTATCGATTGGATACGATCTGCATCTGCCTGCATTTCCGTTAAAATACCGGTTACTTTCTTCCCATTTAGTAATATATCATTTGGCCACTTGATTTCTGGTGTCATACCAGTCATTTCCTCAATCGCTTGGACAACTGCAACAGCAGTAATTAAAGTTAACTGTGGCGCCTTTGCAGGCGGAAGATTCGGACGTAAAATGACACTCATCCAAATACCCGTATATTTAGGCGAATGCCACTTTCGATCCATTCGTCCTCTCCCTGATAGCTGCTCTTCAGCAATAATAATTGTTCCCTCTGACGCCCCCTCAAAAACAAGGCGATGGGCTACTTTTTGAGTGGAATCAACAACATCCTCCGAATGAATATGTCTGCCCATGAATTCCGTTTTTAACCCAAGTCTTATTTCATCAGCAGTTACCCTCTCAGGAGTCTTAATAATCTTATAGCCTTTTCTTCTTACAGCTTCCAGTTCAAAGCCTTCTTTTCGCAGCTCTTCAATATGCTTCCAGACTGCCGTCCTTGAGCATCCTACTAAATCGGCTAGCGCTTGTCCCGATAAAAACTCTTCCTGATTATTGGAAAATGCATCAAGCAGCTTTTTTCTTAGTTCTGATTGCACTCGATTAGCCACTCCCTTATGGATTGATTGTGATTACTAACTTTGCGATGAATCACAGCCTTTTCAACCATTTCTATTTTTTCCCTTATCCAAGGACCTTGCTTCTTCTGAAACCAATCCAGTAAATCATTTCCTGTCACATTAAGCTCGCTTCGTTGTTTAATTGGCAGTGTTTCATATTGTTCCAATAAGCGATCAATTCGGCTGTCTATTTCCTGATTATGTAATAAGTTATATATTCTTTCTGTTGAAAAAATTGTATTCATTCCGGCCTTATAAAGGGCTTCATCCGTCCAATCTATTTTCAATCTTATCATTAGCCATTTTACTAAGTGAATAATTTTTTTGATTTTCTTTACAGGCAGCTTCCATGTTTTCAAAAAGGAATTGATTTCATCATTATTTATTCTCAACTGATAAATAAGAAATGCCCACATTTCTTCAATTGTCAAACTCGTAGTATCGTATTTGCACATTCGAGTTAATCCTTCTGAATAAGGAGCCATTCCAGGCAAATACATATATAATCTAGTTTCATGCAGCATTTCTAATGCATGCTTACGATTTTTTCCGACTAATAATTTTTCAAACTCAATGAGTTTTCTTTCCGTTGAAATGTGTTTGAGCAAATGAGCATATTGAATAAGCGCAGCTCTTGTTGTGGTTTCAATTTGAAAATTAAGCTGACTGAAAAACCGTACAGCACGCATCATTCTTAATGCGTCCTCGCTAAAACGCTCTTCAGCCTTCCCAACCGTTTGAATCACCCTATTCTCTATTGCTCGTTTGCCATGAAAGGGATCAATGAACTGCCCTCTCTTATCCATCGCAATGGCATTCATCGTAAAATCTCTTCTCTTCAAGTCTTCTTCCAGTGATCGAATGAATTGTACCTCGGATGGTCTACGGCAATCTTCATATTCTGCTTCTGTACGAAAGGTTGTTACCTCATACGTCTTCCCACTAAATAGAACAACAATTGTTCCATGTTCTACACCGACATCAATCGTTTTCGGAAAAATAGCTTGAATCTCTTGAGGAGTTGCCGATGTCGCAATATCAATGTCTGCTATATCCCTTCCGAGTAATAAATCTCTGACAGAGCCTCCAACAAAATAAGCTTCGAATCCCTCATCTTCAATTTTTGTTAGTAAGGGAACAGCAGATAAAAATGGCTCGTTCATATGTCCTCCCTATTCTTTAAAAGATCATAATAAATTTCTTCATATTGAGCTACAATAAGTCCTGAACGAAAATGAATATAAGCAGAATTTACCGCTTCCGTAGAAAATTTTTGATGAAGATTTTCATCAGTAAGCAATGAAACACCTTTTATGGCGATTGCTTCTATATCCCCTAATTCACATAAATAGCCGTTCTTTCCATCCTTAATTACTTCTGGAATTCCGCCAACATTCGTCCCTATACACGGAACACCACAAGCCATGGCTTCTAACGCCACTAATCCAAAGCTTTCTTTTTCAGATAGTAAAAGCATAAGGTCACTGATAGAATATAATTCCTCTAGATTATCTTGCTTCCCTAGGAAGATAACTTGATCGGCAATCCCTAATTGGCTAACAAGCTTACAAATGACCGTCATTTCTGGACCATCACCGACTAGAAGAAGCTTGGCAGGAATATCTTCTGCCATTCTCGAAAATGCTTTCACTACATCTTGAACCCTTTTTACTGCTCGAAAATTCGAAACATGAATGACTACCTTTTCCCCTTCATTAATCCCAAACTCTTTTTTTAAATACGAAGAATTAGTTAATCGATACACACGTTCATCAATAAAATTGTAAACAACCTCGATTTCTTTATTCGGTTTGACGACATCATATGTTTGAGCGATTAAAGCATTTGATACCGCCGTTACAGCATCTGATTTTTCGATTCCGAATCGGATCGCATCCGTTAAAGTTGAATCATAGCCTAGGACTGTTATATCTGTTCCGTGGAGGGTTGTTACAATTTTGATATCTCTATCACACATTTGTTTCGCTAAGATGGCACAAACTGCATGAGGAATGGCATAGTGCACATGTAGGAGATCCAGTTTCTCACGATTAATTACTTCCGCCATCTTACTTGCCAAGGCGATATCATATGGCGGGTACTGAAAAACAGAATATTGATTTACCTCAACTTGATGATAATAAATATTCGGATTCATTTTATTTAAACGAAAAGGAACACTTGAAGAAATGAAATGAATTTCATGTCCTCTTTCCGCAAGCATTTTTCCTAACTCTGTTGCGATTGCACCTGATCCCCCAACAGTTGGGTAACAGGTAATGCCGATTTTTAATTTTTTCTCTTTCATAACTCTTCTCCAAATAAATCATCATTCATAATTAGCGGTTTATTTTGTTTAAAACCTTCCGCATATGTAATACCCACTTGGCTGCCAAAAAGTCTTTCCCTTGCTTCAATCATGTCAACATAACCGTTTACTAATGGCGTATTAAAGGATTGAGCTGTTTTTGTAAATTGGCTTTTATACGCTTGTAAGCTAGCTATCTTTTTATCCATATAGGAAGATACATCGACAACAAAATCAGGTTCAAGAAATCCATTGATCATATAAAAAAATAGATTTTTCACCTTATGGGGAGGAATCCCATCCTCTGGATCATAATTCTTTATGCCTGCAGAAAATACAGCCTCCTTAACCAAGCGGGCACAGCCGCCATGATCTGGGTGGCGATCCTTATAATATGGAGCAAACACAATAGCCGGCTGATATTTACGAATTACACGAACAGCTTTTTTTATGTATTCCTGATTATGAAAAAGTCCCCTATCAGGTAAATCAAGTGTTTCCCTTGTAACAACTCCTAGGATTTCTGCCGCTTCTTTTGCTTCCATTTGCCTAATTTCAACCGTTCCGTTTGATGACAGCTCCGCTTTTGTTAAATCACATATCCCTATTTTCTTTCCATTCTCTGCATATTTTGCAATGGAACCACCCATGCCTATTTCAACATCATCTGCATGTGCGCCAAATGCAAGTATATCAAGCTTGATCTGCTCCATTTGTTTCACCACTTCTTCCATTCACAATCGTTCTCCAAGCTAAATCTCCTCGTTCAAGCCCTTTGATTAATATCTCTGCTGTTCCAAGATTTGTCGCAAGCGGCACAGAATATACATCACATAACCGAATTAACGCACTAATATCAGGCTCATGTGGCTGTGATGTTAAAGGGTCACGAAAAAAAATGACAATATCCATTTTATTATTCGCAACCAATGCGCCGATTTCTTGGTCGCCTCCATACGGACCAGATTGAAAGCGATGAACATCCAGGCCTGCTTCATTAATTATTCTTAAACCTGTCGTTCCAGTAGCAAAAAGATGATGCTTAGACAATATATCTTTATAAGCAGTCGTAAAGCTGACGAGATGGTCTTTCTTCTTATCATGAGCAATTAAAGCTATATTCATCGTTTTGCCCTCCATCATTCAATAATGTTTTCTAGCCCGTATATGAGCGTATCTATTTTCATCACTGTATCTACAGCCAGCTTTACACCAGACATGAATGAAGCACGGTTATATGAGTCATGACGAATGGTTAGCGTCTGTCCGGTCGCTCCAAACATTACTTGCTGATGGGCAATTAATCCAGGCAAACGGACAGAATGAATACGCATACCATCAAAATCGGCACCTCTTGCACCAGCTATCGTTTCCTTTTCATTTAGGTGTCCTTGCTGCTTAGCCTCTCTTACTTCTGCGATCATTTCTGCAGTTTTCACTGCTGTTCCAGAAGGAGCATCTAGCTTTTCATCATGATGTAATTCAATGATTTCCACATC
This sequence comes from Cytobacillus solani, assembly GCF_001420595.1. GTDB lineage: Bacteria > Bacillota > Bacilli > Bacillales > Cytobacillaceae > Cytobacillus > Cytobacillus solani. The sequence continues at coordinate 3,195,833 of NZ_LJIX01000006.1, forward strand.
GTTAAAATACTTACCTGCTAATTGGGCAAATTTCATCATAAGAACGGCTCCAATCGCAAAATTAGGCGCGATAATACAGCCAAGACCCTTTTCCTTGCAAATGGCTTCAAGCTCATTTACGTTCTCTTTTGTAAACCCAGTTGTTCCCACCACAGGTCTCACTCCGTATGATAGTGCTGTCTTTGTATGCAGCATCCCAAATTCAGGAGTGGTTAAAACAATAAGAACATCAGCTTCCACCTTTTGAAAGCATTCTTCTATATTCGAATAAACAGGAATATCCAGCCCTGAAAACCCGTCAAAATCACTTAAAGATCCACCATCATTTTTATGATCAACAACAGCAACTAAATGAAAATTATCTGTTTGTTGTACAAGTCTGACCGCCTCTCTCCCCATACGTCCACGGGGACCAGCAATGACAATCTTAATATCCCTCATTATATTACTCCTCTACTCTTTGATTCTCGTCCATCGGTCCTTATCCCGGGTGTTGAATTTGTTCATTACTAGATCATGTGCTTTCTCCAGATCAATATTTAAAGAATTTGCAAGGCAAATGAGAACAAACAGCATATCACCCATTTCTTCTTCAATTGCTTTATCTTTCTCAGACGATTTCTTTGGCTTCTCACCGTATTGGTGATTGATTTCCCGAGCAAGCTCACCAAGCTCCTCAGTCATTCTTGCTAGCATCGCAAGCGGGCTGAAATAACCCTCTTTAAATTGACCAATGTATTCATCAACTTCTGTTTGAAGCTCTTTCATTGTTTTTTCTTTCAATTATTCCACTCTCCATTTTAATGCTTTGAAAATTGATTCATTTGCCTTCTTTCATGTTAGCTAATCAACGGTTCTTTTACAAACATTTTTGCCCTCGCTTGATTCCTTTAATGAACAAACTTGACTTTCCTATTCCATTACATGCACAATTATCTAAGTGAAATTTTGGTAGTGGAGGGTTTATATGAAAATTGGACTTAAACTTAAAAATATTATCTTTATCCTTCTTGGATCAATCATTTTTTCATTTGGGATTGTACATTTTAATATGCAAAATAATTTGGCTGAGGGTGGCTTTACTGGAATTACATTACTTCTATACTTCCTTTTCAAATGGGATCCTTCTTACACGAATTTACTCTTAAACATCCCACTTTTCTTTATTGGATGGAAATTGCTAGGGCGGAACGCCTTTTTGTATACTATAATCGGAACAGTCAGCGTTTCAGTCTTTTTATGGATTTTCCAGCGCTATCAAATTAACATGCCGCTGAACGAGGATTTAACATTAGCCGCTTTATTTGCCGGGGTTTTTATTGGTGTTGGACTTGGTATTATCTTCCGCTTTGGCGGTACAACTGGCGGGGTTGATATTATCGCCCGTTTAGTAAATAAATATGCTGGGGTGAGCATGGGGAAAACAATGTTTATGTTTGATGCAGTTGTTATTACTCTCTCTTTAATTTTCTACCTGTCCTATCAAGAAGCCATGTATACGCTTGTTTGCGTTTTTGTCGGTGCAAGAGTGATTGATTTCATGCAGGAAGGAGCCTATTCTGCTAGAGGGGCAATGATCATTTCAGATCTCAATGAAGAAATTGCCGCTAAAATTATGAATGAAATGGAAAGAGGAGTAACTGTTTTAAAGGGGCACGGCTCTTTTACAAAAAAAGAACGAGAAGTCCTATATTGTGTTGTAGGGAAAAATGAAATTGTCCGGTTGAAGAATGTCATTACATCCGTTGACCCACATGCATTTGTCTCCGTTAGCGTTGTTCATGACGTCCTTGGAGAAGGGTTCACATTAGATGAAAACAAAAAACCACTCGAACATTAATCCATTGAAACTGTTCAGCCTCGACAAGGATAAGACAAAAGAAAACCAGCCAAGTGGCTGGTTTTAATCATTTCTTTGCATACCAGTATAAATTAGAATTAAACGAAGCAGTTCCATCACTGCTACTGCTGCTGCAGCTACATAAGTGAGAGCTGCCGCGTTTAGAACCTTTTTGGTCTCTCTTTCTTCATCATTTCGAATGACGCCAAGTGAAACCACCTGATCCATCGCTCGATTGGATGCATTAAATTCGACCGGTAAGGTAATAAGCTGAAAAACAACAGCAGCTGCCATAAAGATAATCCCTAATAAAACAAAGCCGCTGTAGCCTGCAAGAAATCCAATCATAATTAATATCCAGGAAAAGTTAGACCCGAGATTTGCAACCGGGACAAGCGCATGGCGGAATCTTAAAAACGCATAATCCTGCTGATCCTGTATCGCATGACCAACTTCATGTGCTGCTATTGCTGCAGCTGCAACAGAATGTCCATGATAATTTGCTGAAGAAAGACGGATAGTCTTTGAACGAGGATCATAATGATCTGTTAAATGTCCTCTTGTCTCTTCTATTCCAACATGGAATAAACCATTTGCATCTAGTATCTTTCTCGCTACTTCTTCCCCCCTCATATGGGATGAAGATGAGACTTTTGAATACTTTGCATAAGAGCCCTTTACTCTAAATTGTGCCCAAAGGGGCACTAAAATGATGATAGCGAAGTAAATAAGGTATCCACCCATAATTAACCTCCCATTTCCGCTAATTCTAGTTGTTTTTTTATATTGTACACTTGCTGAAATATGAAGTCACTATTTTTGCCCTCTTGAACGGTTCTTTTCCTTTTGCTGGTCCCCCTTATACTTTCTCCAGCCAACATAAGACAATGTAAGAATAATAATGCTGCCTGTTGAAATAATCACCCACCAGAGAGATGGATCTGCTTCATCATCAGACATTTCATCAAATAAAAGCTGTAAATCAGCTTCGAGCGCCTCAAGTTCCTGCTGTGTCCCTTCATCAGCCAACACTTGAGGACGGTAACGATCGATATAATCAATACGAGTATCTAATCTTTGAATACGTTCCCCAGTTACATTAATTTTCATACTTGGATAAATAACATCATATAAAGACAAAAAAGTATTAAATTTCGATTGAAAATGTTCTTTATCTCCGTTGTAGACTGCCTCTTTCATTTCTCCAAATACAGTCATAATCGGGGCTTCCATTTCTGTCCATAAAGGCTGATTTTGAGAGGAAATGGCATCCATAACGAGTCTAAACTTTGTTACACGATTGATTTTCTCATTATGATTAATGGTGGCATTAGCGGTAGCTTGTACCGCTTCATCATGAGAAACAGTAAGGATTCGCATCTCATCAGAAGTCAATATGCTAACTTGTCCTGATGTTGCACGAAATTGATCTGAAAAATAATCTAGAAGCTTTTTGGCATCCTCATATCGATGAAGCTTGACCATTTGCAGTGCTTCATCTGATAATTGATCCAATCTATCAATAGATGAGGTTTCTTCCGCATATCCTGCTATAGGCAATAGAAGAAAAATCATGATTGCAATCATTATTCTGGATTTCATACTTGTCCCCCCTCAAATTACTATTAAATATGTATGAGAGATGGGACAAGGATAGACCAGAAATCCATTTTCGGTTGTTTAAATTCTATTATCTAGTAGTATTAGCAGTTATTTAATTTCTAGTTGAAAACGATTTTTTTTAATCGTCAAAAAGTAAGTGATCCCTAAAGAAAATACACTTAGCCAAAATGTAAAATAGCCAATTTGTGGAGTATATAAGTCCAAAATCGTGTAGCGCGGAAGCATAAAAAACACATAATCAATGACATCATTATGCAGCGTCCAAATACCTGTAACAACAAGATGCCACGTTTTTACACGGTAAAAAGGCGCATATAGCATTCCCTGTATAGCCATTGCCCCATGAGAGAATATAAGCATCAATGCTATCCAATCAAGCTCTCCGGTCACTTGGAATACTAATAAATTCATTACAACAGCCCAGATGCCATATTTAATTAACGTTACGATTGCCAAAGCTTCAAATAATGGCCAATTTTTTCCTAACAGAAAAGCAATTAAAACAAATACAAAGAATAGGCTTGCGGTCGGACTGTCAGGTACAAAAGGCAAGAATATTGCAGGTGTATCAACCAGCTGCCATTTATACCAAATATACCCGTATATCGTTCCTGCACTATTGATAACTAACAGTAGCCATAATACAGCTTTATTTCCTAAAACAGGATAAATCCACTTCATGATTGTCCTCTTCTCTATATATGTTTATTTTCTTCATTATTTTACCATAGAGGCCTGAACAATATATGCACGCAAACTAAAAAAAGCGGAAGCGCCTTCGGAACAAGCAAAACCCGCTTGTTCCTGCGAGGAATATTCAAGAAAGTTTGCATTGGTGCTCACCCCCGACAAGCACAAGACGAGCCTCACGGAAAGGTGTTCTTTACCTTTCTGTGAGGCTTGATCGAAATGTGGAGGCGACTGTCCAGGGACGACTGCATAAGACAAGACCTGTAAGAAGGTGTATTTCCTTCTGAAAGGGATTGGCTTATGACACGAGTCCTTAGGAGCCGCAACTAGACAAGCTTGTGACCTCGAGGTCGACAAAAGCGCGACATCCTCCTAAAAGCTTCACTTTTAGTCGTGCGATGCATCGCTGACGAAGCTTTCCTTGTCCTGTCGCATTGTCGACACTAGTACTTCCTGTACGTCGGGGGTAGGCTGCTTGCGCTAGACAAAATAAAAAAGCTGACGAATCAACGTCAGCCTTGTTATTTATTCACTTACGATACCTGAAATATACTCAGCCAATTTGTCAAACTCTTCATCCGTACCTTTGAAAAGTCCTCCTGGCATTGCACCTTTACCGTTTGTAACTATTTCTTTTATTTCTTCAGGAGTTAGACCAGTGTCAATAAGAGCAGGTGCTCCTCCTCCACCTTGGAGTTCTCCACCATGACAAGTTAAACAAGTATTCGCTTCCATAATCTTGTAGCCTTCAGCTTCTGTATCAATTTCAACTTCTGCAACAATTTTCCCTTGGTTCGCTGCTGCTTCCCAGTCATGGGTTGCTACAGACTGCCAAGTTAAGAATGTAATTGCTGCTACTGCCAATAACATAAAGCCTGTTGCCAATGGACGCTTTGATGGACGGCGTTCTGGTCCACGGTCGATAAATGGTGCAAGCAGCAATGCTCCGAAAGCAAGACCTGGAATTACTAAGGCACCTACAATATTAAATGGACCTGATGCGTAAGTATACTTTAATAGTTGGTATAAGAATAAGAAATACCAGTCTGGCAATGGAATATATGCTGTATCACTTGGATCCGCGATTTTTTCAAGTGGCGGCTCATGTGCAATTGTTAAACATAAAAATCCGATTAGGAAAACGGCACCTATCATCCATTCTTTTAATAGGAAGTTAGGCCAGAATGCTTCCGTTTTGCCAGGGTACTCCGAATAGTCTTTCGGAATGTTCGGTTTTCGTTCAGCAGAAACACGAGAGTCTCCTACGAATTTCATACCTTTACCACGATGCATTGGGCGATTCCCCCTCCTTTATCTAAAAATCCTCTTTTTGTTCATTTCATCTTACAATGGTCCTGAAATACCTTGCTTACGAATCATTACAAAGTGAGCAGCCATTAATGCGAACAATGCTGCTGGCAAGAAGAATACGTGAATCGCAAAGAAACGAGTAATTGTTTGCGCTCCGACAATATCCGGTGATCCAGCAATGAGGGTTTTTAGATATACCCCAATTAACGGAACAGATTCAATAATTTGCATTGTAACTTTTGTTGCAAATAATGCTTTCATATCCCAAGGCAGTAAGTAGCCTGTTAAACCAAGAGCCAGCATAACGAAGAAAATTAATACGCCGACAACCCAGTTCAATTCACGCGGTTTCTTGTAAGCACCTTGGAAGAATACGCGTAACGTATGTAAGAACATCATTACGATGACTAAACTCGCTCCCCAGTGATGCATTCCTCGAACAATTTGTCCAAATGCCACATGGTTTTGCAAGTAATACACGGATTCCCATGCATTTTTAATATCTGGAACATAATACATCGTTAAGAACATTCCAGATAAAATTTGAATAACGGTAACAAAGAATGTTAAACCGCCGAAGCAATAAACGAAAGCAGAAAAGTGATGGGCAGGGTTTACATGCTCTGGCACTTCATGATCTGCAATATCGCGCCATAAAGGCGTAATATCTAAACGCTCGTCTACCCAATCATAAATTTTGTTTAACAAGGATTACGCCCCCTTCTTTGGCTCTGCTTTACCTAAGTGCAGGTAACCATCTTTTTCAATGTAAGGATATACATCAAGTGGTGCAATAGGTGGTGTACCTGGAACATTTGTACCATCTTTTGTATAAAGTCCTCCATGACATGGGCAGTAGAAATGGTCAGGATTAGATTTATCCCCTTCCCAGTTAACCACACACCCTAAATGCTTACAAACAGGTGAAAGTGCGACAATTTCTCCCTTGTCGTCCTTGTATACCCACGCAGTTCCAGTTTCTTCAGAATTGTACCATGCATCCTGTTGTTCAAATGTAAAGTCAACACGAGTTGGCACTTCTGTAATATCAGCAACCTTTTGCGGAGTTGGAATGTAATTACCGCCAGCTTTTGCCTGCAATACTGGATCAACTGCAAAACGAACCATTGGCATCAACATTCCAGCAGCCATGAAGCCGCCTACACCAGTTAGTGTATAGCTTAGAAATTGACGTCTTGAAACACGATTTTTGCTCATACCTTTCCCCCCTCTATTATGAAGTTAAGTCCAACGGACAAAATTCAACACAATATAAAACTAGGACATAACAATGATATATCAATCTTAATTGAAGGTCAATATATCGTTTGACGAAAACATGTCAACTGTGTGACTAAAATTGCCATTTACTCGCCTGATTGCCATTTTTGCAGAAACAATTGAAGGAGCTGCTTTACTTGATCATCAAGAATCGTATTTTTATACTGCTCATCCATATGTTCTAGCGGAAGGGAAGGCAGCCATATCAATCCACCATCAAATTGACTTTCAAGCGCTTTCCAACTGCTATCAGATGTTAAGTAGAGTACGTGTTTGAATCCTTTCTCTGTCAGTTCTTTCTCCCATAGCTTTATATCACTTATAAGCTTGTCCTCAGGGAATGATTTTAAGTAAGAATAGCCTGGGAACATAACCAATCTTCCTCTGAACTGTCTTTCAAGCTGAATACTCAATAAAGAAATAAACTCTGACATCGCAGCCGTTTGCTTTATATCATCTCGTAACGATACAGGAAACAAAGGCAGGACAGCTGTATCTACATATTCCTTTGATTTTAAGTACATATCAATATCCTGGGAAATCCACTTCATCCATTTCACTCCATATCTTTAATTTGTCCTAATAAATAACTGACATTCCATAATCCTTTCTAATCATATCACTATAATTCACTTACTAAAAGGAAGTTTAGCACACTAGCAAAGCAAAAAATAAAAGCTTGCCAGTATAGCAAGCTAATGAAAATCTGTCTTTAGTTTTTTTAATTTCTCAGTTAGCAGTAAAAAGGTCTGTTCATCATGATTATCAAGCGCTTCATCAATTTTTTGCAAGAGATGATCCCTTTGAAACCTTTCTAAACAGTTATCTAAGAATCGTTCCGCAATCAGCCGGTCTTTTTCATTAATTCGAAGCTTTTTTGGCATGAAAGGATTTTCCTCAAGAACAGCTGCATATTGGTGGGTTTTGTTTGATGCATGAAAGTTTAATTGAATAAAGATTTCTTCCTCCCGGTTCAATCTAATATCATGGAATGATTTCTCCGCGTCTGTAGTCATGACATTTTCCTTATAAAAACGAAAAGGGACTTCATCCACACAATGAGTAGACATCACTAAACCCTTTGGGCAATATTGCGCTTGCTCTACAAAATGGACCTTTTCCATTAGTTGGTCGTGGCTCATTAAATAATTTAATATCCATACGCATTCTCGCCTTTTTAATTGATAATGATTGAGAAACCAGCGAATAAAATCTTTCTTCTCGTTGACAGAAACAGGGGCTGACATGATTAGATTCCCTCCTCTGCAAATTGTAATGCGACAAGCTCCTCGTTGATTATTCCGAGAGTCTTTGTACTATATCTTGATATTCTAAGTTGTTTGGTTCTATTTTTATCAGTGTATTAAAAATTTCGGCAGCCTCGGCACTTTTTCCTTCTTCAATTAGAAAATATCCATAGTCTGAAAGAAAATCTGGCTGCTCCTTAAAAAAAGTATATGCACTGTCGTATTTGTTTAATGCCTGTGAATATTCTTCAAGGTGCTGATGGGCGATTGCAGCATCCCATAGAAGCCGTGGCTCTTCTTCTTCAAGATCGTTCATCATTTCAGTAATTTCTATAATATCTTCATACCGCTCTTGTTTAAGGAACAGCTTTGTCAACGTGACAGCAGCTTCTGTAAACTCTGGATCTAAAGCTAATGACTCCCTAAATAACTTTTCCGCTTCTTCTCCCTTGCCAAGCTTTAATGCAAGCTTCCCACCACTAAAATACAGCTCTTTATTATATTCATCCTGCTTGATTCCCAGTTTTATCGCTTGGTAGCTATTTTCAAGCTCCTCTTCCCGTTCATAGGCTTTTGCCAGATTTAAATATAAAGAATGATACTCAGGATCCAGCTCTTTTAGCTCATTAAACTTTTCAATCGCGGTCCGATTAAAGCCTGCTTGCATTGCTGTGAACGCATAGCTAAACAATGTATTAATTTCAATTTTATCATCCAATGCCTTTTCATAATAAGGCATTGATTCCTCAAATGCACCACCAACACTCAAGACTTCAGCCATCCGTTGGTTAACATTCACACCCGCAATTACATCTTCTTTATGCAATACCATTTCGTAAGCTCTTGTAGCTTCTAGAAATTTACCTTGCTCAGCATATAGCTCTCCAAGTGCAAAATCAATAATGATTTCATTTGGCAAGATGGACTTAGCCTCCTGCAGCTTTTGTTCACTGACCTCATAGAGTCCTTCCATTTGGTAAAGATCCGCTAGCAGGAGAAGCGATTGCGGAAAGCTTGGATCATCCTCCTGCACTCGTTCAAGGACGAGGATTGCTTCATCTTCCTGACCAAGGTCGATATGAGCCTCTGCTAGAAGAACGAGCAGCTCCCCTTCTTCTGGATATGCTTCCAGTAATCGCTCAAACAAAGCCTTTGCTTCCTCTACAAAACCATATTGAAACAGCTCTTCCGCAAGTACAAATCTTTCCTCATGGGATCCTTGCAGCAAAATTTGTTTCTGCTGCTTCATCGCTTCTTCATGCTGGCCTTTTTCTATTAGCTCAATAATATTATCTACTTTTTCCATAATTAATTCCTTTCAGGACGATTGTCTAACTTACAGTATATTAAATAGTAAAATAGGATGGTGTGTTTATTTTAACATGTTCACCGAACCCTGGACGAAAATCAATATAATCCTGTGCCCGGATGACTTCGCCCTTATGGATAGTATGAACAAGCATATGTCTATGATAATGAAAGAGCTCGACTTCTTCAATATTTCTGATTTCCCTGCTCTTCAAGTATAAGTTATATGATAACTCAAGGCCTTGATGAATACTTGATTTCTTCGGGAAAATTCCTATTTTTTTCAAAACAGGATATGGGATCGGTTCATTTTCTGCTATTTCATCATTAATAGATGGAATTTTTTCTTTTTCCATGACCCGCTTCCATTTGATTTTTGCTTCGTTTCTTTCTTTCTCATTGTCATTTACAAAAATCGGGATCAGCGGACTATTGTATGGAAACATTGCCTCCCTCAGCCATCCCCAAGGAAGAACATCTAACTCGTCCACATGATGTATTTCTACAAAGATAGCAGGTACCTTTTCACGCTTGCACTTTCTTAATATAGACGGAGTTAATAATCGTGAAGAGATTTTTACACCAATAATATAATCGATTGGACTATTTAACAACCGTGTATGAATTCGTTTAATTTCTTTCAATAACGCTTGCTCATGAGCAACCACAGCTAACGTTAAAAAGGTTGTACAACCTTTGAGAATGAATTCATCAATAAAGAATTTTTTTAACTCTTGGAAAGGCAAATTTAACGGGAACTCTTTAAGTAAAAGAGTCGATGTGGGGGTCATAATAAAAGAAGCTGCATTCATTCGAATAAACCCATAACGTTTATAATCCGGTTTAATCGATAAAATCTTCCCATTTTCAATCAGCAGTGACGCCTTTGTCATCTTTCGTTCCTTTAATATGGTTGCATTTTCAATAATATAAGTCATAAAACCCCCCTCTTATACGGTCTTATGACAAGCTATGTATTTGTTAAATAAAATATGACAAATATCTATTAGAGCAATGTTCACAACCAAGCATGTAAATATCGATTGACGTTTTACATTTCACACAAAAGGAGCTGCTTAGGCAGCTCCAAGTGGACAAATAACTAAATAAGACTTTGTAAATGAGTAAAGAATGTAGGATAGGATACATAAATAGCCTCTTCATTCTCAAGGTAGACATCCTCTTTACATAATGTCGCCGCAACAGATAGCATCATGCCAATCCGATGATCCCCATGACTTGATACAGTGCCACCAATTAATTCTGTTTTGCCATAGATAATCATTCCGTCTTCGGTTGCCTCAATAGTAGCTCCAAGCTTCGTTAGTTCAGCCACAACGGTATCAATCCGATTCGTTTCCTTTACCTTTAATTCGTGTGCATCTTTAATTACTGTAACACCTTCGGCTTGGGTAGCCAATAAAGCAATAATCGGAATTTCATCAATCAACTTTGGAATGATCTCACCTGCAATCGTCATTCCTTTTAATGCAGATGATTGAATGACGATATCTCCTCTTGGCTCAAACTCATCCTCTGTAAGCTGTTTAATCGTTATCTTTGCACCCATTTCTTTCATAATATCAATAATGCCCGTTCTGGTCGGATTCAGACCTACATTTGTCAATTTAATTTCACTGCCTGGTACAATGGCACCCGCAACTAAAAAGAAGGCTGCAGATGAAATATCTCCTGGAACATGAATCGATGTACCCGTTAGTTTCTGTCCGCCTTTTATTCGGATCGCTGTTCCGGTTTTCTCTACTTCTCCGCCGAATTGTTTGATCATTCGTTCAGTATGATCTCTTGTTTTCACCGGTTCAATGACAGTTGTCGTTCCGCTAGCTTGTAAACCAGCAAAAAGTAGCGAAGATTTAACCTGAGCACTCGCTACAGGAAGCTCGTATTCAATTCCTTTTAGATTCCCGCCCTTAATGGATAAAGGTGTGAATTCACCATTCTTTCTCCCATTAATGGCTGCACCAAATAATTGCAAAGGCTTTGTTACTCTTGTCATCGGTCTTTTTCCAATTGATTGGTCACCAATCAAAACAGAGTGAAACGGCCGCGCAGCCAATATCCCTAATAATAAACGGATCGTCGTGCCAGAGTTACCAACATCTAGTATCTCTGAAGGCTCATTTAGCCCTTCAAAGCCATTGCCATGAATAATAACCTTTTCTTCCTGCCGCTCGATCATGACACCCATTTTTTTGAAACAATCGATTGTACTTAAACAATCCTCACCTAATAAAAAATTTGTCACAACAGTTTTTCCATCCGCTATTGACCCAAACATGATTGACCGATGGGAAATCGACTTATCTCCTGGAATGGCAATTTCCCCATTCAAGCCTTCCACTTTGGTTACTAGTTTTTTTGGCATCCTCATCATCCTTTCGCAAATATTAATGGAAACTAATATTCATAATCTTTTATAGGGCAACTGAAGTCTCATAGCTTGTATGTAAATGAATACATGCTTCCGCACGTTCACGATCCTCTTCAGTTTGAAAGCTAATTACTAGTACACCGTATATTTCTTCTCTTGTTTCAAGAATACGAATATTTGTAATACTTATTTCCTCTTTGGCCAGAATTCCTGTTATTTCTGAAATGACACCAGGATAATCAGGAACATCTACAAAAAGATCGTAAAAGGCAGGGATTGCCCCCTTTTGTTTTTGCGGCAATTCATCCCTAAATTGCTTTGCTCTTAAAAAGTAATCATAGATTTCTTCACTATTTTCAGTTTCCAGCATATTTGTAACTTTTTGCATTTCTTCCTGCCAGTTTACTAATAGACTTAGAAGAACCTCTTTATTATGTAATAAAATATCTCTCCACATTTCAGGACTGCTAGATGCAATTCTCGTCACATCGCGGAAACCACCGGCTGCTAAACGTGGAACAAGCTTTTTCGTTTCACTTGTTTTCTCTGCTTGATGCACAAGCGAAGCTGCAATTACGTGAGGAAAATGACTAATAACACCTGTTAAATAATCATGCTCATCTGGAGACAACGTGATAAATCTTGCTTTCGTCCCTGAAAGCCAGCTTTGCAGCTGCTGTACCTGTTCAGCACGAATATGATCTTCAGGTGTTAACAAGTAAAAAGCATTTTCAAACAAGATTGACTTTGCAGCAGTGATCCCGCTTTTATGAGATCCAGCCATTGGATGTCCGCCAATAAATGCAACCCCTTTATCTGCCAATAATTTTGACCGCTTAACGATTTCCTTTTTTGTACTCCCAGCATCTGAGATAATTACTTGATCCTTTAGCTCCATATTCACTAAAGCTTGCATAATTCTTTCCGTCTCTTGGACAGGTGTAGCGATTAAAATGAGATCGGCTTCTTTCGCACCATCTTCGATTGAAGGGGCAATTTCATCAATAACAGAAAGCATTTTTGCGAGCTTTGCCTGCTCGAAAATGACATCAAAGCCAATAATAGTTGCATTCTTATGCTGCTTCTTGATACATAGTGCGAGGGAACCTCCAATCAATCCTAATCCAATGATAAATACGCGGCCATTCAAGCTCCTCACCACCTTTTTAAATAAATTCAGAGGCTATAGACAGCCTCTGAAAAGTTACACTTTTATCATTATTACTGAGCTTTCGCACTCTCCAAGCACGATGCTTTATACGTTAAATAGTCTCCCATTACTTTCATTACACCCTCATTTTGCTCTTTTGACCCAACAGTTACACGAACCGAAGTCGGGAAACCGAGAGCCTTACCGGAGCGTACAATGTATCCTCTTTCAAGTAAATATTGAAACACTTCATTTCCATCTGTTTTGAAGTCAATTAAAAGGAAATTGCCTTGTGAAGGGTAACACTCGAGCTTGTTTTCCATACAAAAATGATAGAAAAGTTCCAGCCCTTCCCGATTTTTCTGCTTACATTGCTCAACATATGATCGATCATTAATCGCAGCAATTGCCGCTGCTTGTGCTGCACGATTCACATTAAAGGGTTCTCTAACTGGTTCTAGTGCACGTATAGTATTTGGCAGACTAATTCCATAGCCTATACGCAAGCTTGCAAGCCCATAAATTTTCGAAAATGTTCGCAGAATAATCAAGTTAGGAAAAAGCTGCAATAGAGAAATAGATTCACAATAATCTGAAGCATCCACATATTCGCAGTAAGCTTCATCAAGAACAACAAGAACATCTTTCGGTACTTTTTCTAAGAAAGAGAGCAATTGGTGCTCAGGAATATAATGGCCTGTAGGATTATTCGGGTTGCAAATCCAAACAACAGACGTATTCTCATCCATAGACGCTAGCATGTTATCAAGATCATGTTCTCCATTTATTAAAGGAACTTCCCGAATTTCTGCTCCTTCAACAATGGCATTATGCTTATACTGTGGAAATGTCCGTTCTGCCATGATTGTATTTGTTCCTTTTCCTAGTAATGACCTTGAAATCATTTGAATAATCTCATCTGAACCATTCCCAAAGATTAATTGCTCCTCATTGACCTTCAAATGTTCTGCTACTGCTGTTCTTAATTCTGTCGCATATCCATCTGGGTATAACGGGAATGTTAAAGGAGCATTATTTAAAGCTTCAACAACTTTTTCTGAACACCCAAAGGGATTTTCATTGGATGCGAGCTTGATGATCTTATCTAGGCCATATTGCTTTTTCACTTCATCGATTGATTTCCCTGGCTGATAGGGAGTTAATTGAAGCAGCTGCTCTTTCCATTTCATGATCATTCACCTTTTCCTATCATTTTTGCGAATACAATTCTATGAATTATAAGGACTTATTCTCAACTTTCAAATCTGGCCTTAAACTTATTGCATTACCTAAATAAATATGGCTTATCTCTTCTTGCGGAATCATTGTATTTACATGCATCATAACGCGGATACATTTTGCCAATGCAGATGGAACAGGAATTTCTCTCATACACATAACAGGGACAAACGTCCAGCCATTAATTAAACGGATGGCTTTTGCCGGGAATGCAGCAGTAATGTCTTCTGTCACAGAAATAAAAACAGATGCAACCATATTTGCTTCAATCTTGTTCTGTTCAATCATCTGTCTTAGCAGGATTTCTGTAGCTTCGATAATTTCATCTTCTATATTCTCAGTTACAGTAGTGGCTCCCCTTATACCTCGAATCACAATCATTCCCCCTTCTGAAATATGTACAGCCCATTTAATAACTCTTCATCCGTCATTTCATATGAGATGGGGCTACCAATATCCTTTAACAATACAAAATTCACCTTTTGATTGATCGACTTTTTGTCTTGTTTCATACGCTCAAGAAGTTTATTAAGTCTTAATTCTTTCGGAAGTTCTGTAGCATATCCCAACTGCTCGAGCCATCTCTTCAAATGTTCATGATTAAAAGATAGACCCATTTTTTTCCGGCTTAGCTCCAATGCAAATAACATTCCAATTACAACTGCCTCTCCATGGGTCCACTTGCCGTAACCTGCCTCCGCTTCGATCGCATGGCCAAGTGTATGACCAAAATTGAGAAATGCACGAATGCCTGTCTCTCTTTCATCAACAGAAACAAAATCCCGTTTAATTTCAATTCCTCTAGCAAGCATATAACCTAAATCAGGCACTGGTAGCTTTTCCAATGAAAGAATGTGATCATGCAGCCAGAAAAAAAAGGATGAATCATGAATCAGTCCGTGCTTAATCACTTCGGCAAAGCCAGATCTTTTTTCATGCAATGGAAGCGACTGAAGAAAATTCAAGTCATAAAAAACAGCTTCCGGCTGGTAGAAGGCTCCAATCATATTTTTCCCCGAAGGATGATTAATAGCTACTTTCCCACCTACTGCACTGTCATGGGCAAGAATGGTTGTCGGCGCTTGTATAAATGGGATTCCCCTCATAAAAGTAGAAGCAACAAATCCTCCAAGATCACCAACTGCACCTCCGCCAAACGTAATGACAAGCGATTTCCTGTCAAGCTTGTTCTCAAGCGCAAAGGTTATGCATTGGTAATACACATCAAACGTTTTTGCTATTTCTCCGCTTGGGACGATACATGTATGTGTTTGGAAATCTGCCAACGCATGTTCAATGTCAAATAAATACAAATCGGCAACAGTTTCATCCGTAATAATCATTACTTTTGATATGGAAGAGAATGCACTATTAATAAATGTACACAATTCCTTAATAACACCCGAACCAACAAAAACAGGATATGTTTTTGAGGCAGTTTGAATGGTAATTTGTTTCATATTAAAACTCCCTTGCAAAAGCTCTTTGCCTATCAACTGTCTCCTTCAATGTTTCCAATCGATCAGAATAAAATTGATCAACAATCGCAGCTGCAAGCTCCCAAGCGATCACATTTTCGGCAACGACTGCTGCAGCGGGAACAGCACAGCTGTCTGAACGTTCAATACTCGCCGAATAGGGTTCTTTCGTTTCAATATCAACACTTTGAAGCGGTTTATAAAGAGTAGGTATCGGCTTCATTACCCCTCTGACAACAATTGGCATGCCTGTAGACATCCCGCCCTCAAGGCCGCCTAAACGATTGGTTTTCCGGTAATAGCCCCGTTCCTCACTCCAGGCAATTTCATCATGAACCTCACTGCCAGACTTACTAGCAGCTTCAAAACCAATACCAATCTCAACGCCCTTAAATGCATTGATGCTCATCATTCCACTAGCTAGTTTCGCATCAAGCTTTCTGTCATAATGAACATAGCTTCCTACTCCAGGAGGCATACCTTCGATAATAACTTCAACAATTCCACCAATAGAATCACCTTGTTGTTTTGCCTCGTCAATGGCATCCATCATCTTCTTTTCTGCGACTGGATCAAGGCATCTTACTGGCGAACCTTCAGTGATTTCTTGTAATTTTTGAAGAGATTCATATTCTTTAATAGCAGACGTCACTCCGCCAATTTCAATAACATGTGAAGCAACCTCGATTCCAAGCTCTTTTAATAGTTTTTTTGCGACTGCTCCTGCCGCTACTCTCACTGTTGTTTCCCTTGCCGATGAGCGCTCAAGAACATTTCGCATATCCCGATGTCCATATTTTAGTGCACCATTTAAGTCAGCATGACCTGGGCGAGGACGTGTAATCTTTCTTTTGATTTCTTCCTCTTCATCAGGGGCAATTGGTCCCTGTCCCATAATTTTCGTCCAATGCTTCCAGTCGTTATTTTCAACAACTAATCCAACTGGCGATCCAAGGGTATACCCATGTCTAATGCCTCCTACAATTTGGACAGTATCTTTTTCGATTTGCATTCTTCTTCCTCTGCCATGTCCTTTTTGCCGTCTTGCCAATTCAAAGTTAATATCTGTATCCAGTAACGGCAAACCTGCTGGCAGCCCTTCAATAATGGCCGTCAGCTGCGGACCATGGGATTCACCCGAAGTTAAGTATCGCAAAACTCTTTCCCCCTTCAACTCATTAAAGGATTATGTACCAATATAACATAGGATAAATAATAAAAATAGTTAAAAAAAGAAAATTCCTATAATTTATTTCTATATTTAATGCATTTTAACATGAAATGGTTGGTTACTCAAAAAAGAAAAGCAATGCAATGTAAAAAAAAGAGGCTGGATTTCTCCAGGTCCTCAGTTACTTTTTCCGATAAAAGAATGTGTCTTCTGTTTCAAACTCATATTTCCCTGGATTAAAGATTTGCTCCGTACTTCCTACAAAAAAGATGCCATCTTTGTTTAATGCCCCGCTAAATTTATAATAGAGCTCATCCTTCGCCTCTTCTGTAAAATAAATAAGCACATTTCGGCAGACGATTAAATCAAATGGACCCCCAAAAGTATCAGCTAAGAGATTTTGCTTGCGAAAGGTTACTGTTTTCTTCACATCATCAGATACTGTAAAAAAAGTTCCATCTTTCGTGAAATATTTCTTTTTCTTTTCCTCTGGCACTTCATTTAAAGACCTTTCCGGATACACACCCATTTTTGCTCTAGCAATTACATTTTCATCTAAATCTGTTGCTAAGATTTGGACTTGTGATAATGGCATAAAATTCGACATAACCATGGCAAGTGTATATGGTTCTTCTCCTGTCGAACATGCGGCACTCCAAATTTTCAAACGCTTATTCTTCGTAAGCAGTTTTGGAATAATTTTTTTTTCAAGCACTTCCCATCTTTTGGCATTTCGATAAAACTCTGACACATTAATTGTCATTCGATCAAGAAATTCATTTAGTAATTCTCTATCTTTATTCATAGAATCAAAAAAATCGTTAAAAGACTTAAACCCCTTTTTTTCATATAACGATTGGAGCCTTCTTTTCATTTGTGCTTCTTTATACAAGGATAAATCTATCCCTGTTTTCTTTTTAATATTTACAATGAAATTCTGATAATCCTGCGACATTGCCTACTCCTCTATTCATTGCTAATTTTTCTTATATACATTATTAGTATAGCTGAAATTTGGCATATTGGAGTGTATTTTGTTGAAAATTTTGCGTAAAATGTGGGTGACTCGCGATTATACATGCCTTCTTTCCATTAACCGAATGCCAATCCCCATCATGACTACACCCATTAAAATTAATATAGAAATCGGATATAATAATTCGCTATATGATAATCCAGATATCGTTGCCCCTTTTAAAAGCTCCATCCCATATGTAATGGGGATAGCCTTTGAAATAGTTAAAAGTGTCTCAGAAGTAATAATTTCAATTGGCCAATAAGCTCCACCAAGCATAGCAAAGCTCACACTTATTAACGGAACTAATGCATTAAATTGACCGATTGTTTTAACGATGCCAGTTAAAAAGATTGATAATGCGACAATCGAAAATAAATAAGGAATAATCAGGATCAAGGTCTTACCAAATGAACCATAAAAGTCCACTCCTGCACCGTATTTAAAAACGACAAATATTAAGGCAATCTGTATATAGCCAATGAAAAAACAATAAAGTAAATTCCCGATATACATTTCCATCTTTGTCGTAGAAGATAGAATCAGCCGATCCCAAATTCCCATTTGTTTCTCTCGCAATATTTCAACTACATTAAATGCAACAGTATAAATTGAGAAGAACAAGGCAAATCCAAATAATGATTGCAGACCCGGATCATAAACCCATTGTTCTTCATCTGAAAAAGATGCTAAGGAAAGCTGGAAAAGTTGATTTTCTTTCACTTCATTAATTTTTTCTAACGCTTTATTTGTATCAACAGCAAGGTCAATGACTGCTTTTTCTTTTAATCTTTTTATATAGTATCTTTCCACATATTGATTAATCAGATGAAAATTCTCAGTATTGCCCACTTGATATAATGTAAAGGAATCAGCTTCAAGTAAAATACCTGCTTCTACACTTCCTGCAGCAACCTTGTTCTTAACCTCTTGTTCATCTTCAACGACAAATTCAAATGCGTCACCCTTATTAAGATCTTCTATAATTAAATTTACCTCTTCTTCAGGTAAGGAACTATAAACGGGAACTTCAACTTTTGTGAAGGATGACTTCCCTAATAAATAGGCAAATGCGATACAAATAATCGTCGTTGTAATAAATGCACCTGGCTTCCTAAGTAGCAAGCGGAAATTCGCCCATATGATTCCTCTCATATCGATTCACCTCTTCTCGGCCGGATCAAAATTGACAACAATAGTAACAGGACAGTTGTAATCGACACAGACAATAATTGACTTGATACGTCACTTAGAGAATATCCCTGCATGATTTTATAGTAGGCAGAAATCCCTGCCCCACCAGGTGAGTATTGAGATATCATTTCAAAAAAACCACCGATTTGTGAAACTGGAATAAAACTTCCGCCAACAAAAGCTATAATTGGTATTAAAAAGCTTGAAAATACTTGTGTTGCACTTCTTGAATTCGAACGATAATTAATTGCTGAAATAAAAACAGCAAACCCTCCAACCATCACACATAAAGTAAAAGTGACAACAAAATAATCAATAACATTTGGCCAGCTTACACCATGGATAAGTGCAGATAAGCCAAACAATATATTCATTTGCACAAAGGTGATAATAATCGTTGACACAAAAATGCCAACAAAAAATATCGGTACGGGTACGTTTGCTAACAAAATCCGTCCATAAATCTGATTTTCCTTTTCTTCTAATGCCAACGCCGCCGAATTTCCTGCTACGTAAAACATAAACATCACGCACATCCCAATTGCGTAATAAGTGACAGCATTAACTGGCTTTTTCTTTGTTACTGTTTCTGTTTTTCCTACTTTAGAAATAATACTGTTTTGCAGTGTTTCCGGATCAATTCCTAGTGATGGCAGAGCTGACCATAGAGAAATATCTTCTTGAAAAGAGGTAAATATATCATTTAACACGCTGCCTTCTAGTGTGCTTGATTCATTTAGTTTAAGGTTTAATTTAGGGACTTCGTCCTCATTAAAAAAAGCATGAAGATAAAATTGTTCCGTAAAGCCTGCAGGAATCTCTAGAATTCCACTATATTCAAGTGCCTCTTTGTCAGATGGCACAGTTTCCATTTCTGTTACTTGAATACTATCTTTAAATTCCTCGCTTGCAAATACGTCATCAAATAAGATTCTTATCGGATTGAAGCTTTTTATTCCTTCAATTGCCACTGCTTTTTCTTCTGGAGAGATCGGCAAGCTTGCCATTTTTTTAATCATTTTTTCTTCTCCGTAAGCGGCATCATCCTTTTGAATAACTGCGAGTTTAATATCCAAATCAGGAGCTTCACCATCAATAATTGATCCTAATGCAGCTCCTAAAATAGTGATGAGGACAAAAGGCATAAAGAGGAGGATGACTAGTTCACGTGGTCTTCTCCATACCATGAGCAATTCTTTTTTAATTAATTGAGCTATCATTTTCGTCCTCCCCCTAATCCCTTAATTGCCTGCCTGTTAAATGGAGGAACACATCTTCCAGAGTGGGTGTCTCAATATGAACAGAGATAATATTTGTTTTTGTCTCTTCTGCTAATTTGAAAAGGTCTTTTAGAATATTTGCCTTTTTAGGGACAATTAAAGTAATTGCTGGGTCTTGAACTGAGATATTTTTTACATTAGGAAGGGCTTGCAGAAGTTGTAAATATTCCCCTTTCAAGATTTCTACTTTTATTGCAATGGACTGTTCTGAAGATAATATGGCCTTTATTTCCTCCTTCGTGCCTGCTGCAATCACTTCCCCATGGTCCATTATATAAATACGGTCACACAGATACTCTACTTCCTCCATATAATGACTTGTATATAATACAGTTATATTTTTTTCCGTATTTAATCGTTTGACCGTTTCAAGGATATAGTTCCTTGATTGGGGGTCAATGCCGACTGTCGGCTCATCCATAATGATTAATTCAGGTTCATGAAGTAATGCAACACCAATATTTAAACGTCTTTTCATCCCACCTGAGAAGGTTTTTACCAAATCCTTTTTTCGATCTGTAAGGCCAATTATATCTAATACTTCTTCCACTTTTCTCTGTAAGTCTTTTTTCTTAATACGATGAATCCTTCCAAAAAACTCGAGATTCTCTTCTGCTGTTAAATCCATATACAGGGCAATATCCTGAGGAACGACGCCTAGAATCTTTCTTATTTTCTCCGGTTTCCTTATTATACTTTCATTTTTAAGCCGAACATCTCCGCTCGTTGGATGAACCAATGAAGAGATTAATGATATCGTTGTTGACTTTCCTGCACCATTTGGACCGAGCAAGCCAACTGTCTCCCCTTTTTCCAAATACAGGTTAACTCCTTTAACTGCCTTTTTATTTTTAAAATGCTTGGATAACTCCACCACTTCTAACATGAAATTCCCTCCTTTGTACATGATTAGTATAGAAAAGATTTAAAGCTTTCTACACTGCCCTAAGTCATTAAAAAACCCTTTATCCATGACCTTAGTCATTTTCCTTATCATGAAAAAAGCTATGTCAATTGACATAACTCATAAAAAAAGCTTTTGCTTATAGAAGATCATGCTTAATAGCAAAGATCGCCAGCTGAGTGCGATCTCTTAAACCAAGTTTTTGTAAAATCTGTGTTAGATGATTTTTAACCGTCCCAATGGACAAGTAGAGTTCACTTGCAATCTCTTTATTCGTCTTTCCTCTTCCAATCAGCTTTGTAATTTCTAATTCTCTTGGTGTTAAATGAATGTCGATTGAATCGATTTCTGGTTTTTCTAACAGCCTTGGCAGCACCTTTGCTGCTACTTGTTCATGTATTGCCATGCCACCTTCAAGACAGCTATTTATTGAATGAATTAACTTATGCCCATCTGAGGTTTTTAACAGAAATCCATCTACACCAAGCTTTAAGGCTTGGAGTGCATATTCCTCATCATTAAATGTCGTAAGGATTAGAATCTTAATATTCGGCCATCTTTCTTTCATTTTGTGAGCTGCCTCTATTCCATTCATCTTCGGCATCCGTATATCCATTAAAGCAACATCTACAAGATGATTTTCCAAAAAATCAATCGCCACTAAGCCATTTTCCGCTTCTCCAACAACGGAAAATAGCTCGTTTTGTTCCAGAATCATTTTTATCCCTTGGCGGACGATGCTTTGGTCTTCTACAATTAATACACGAATCAATTTCATCTCTCCTCTATGGCAATGACCCCTCAATAATAAAGGTATGATCTAATTGATAAATTTCGAGCGTACCACCCGCTTCTTCCACCCTTTGCTTCATATTTTTCAAACCAAAACCTTCATGAAATGGTTTCATATGATCATATGAATTTCTAATATCAAAATATAAATGGCCAAGCGGAGTTGTTCCTAATGTGACAAACACTTCCCTAGATTGTCCATACTTCATTGCATTTGTTAAGGATTCCTGTAAAACCCGGTATAAGGTGATGCTGTTTTGATTAGATAAGGTGAGACTTAAAGCTCCCTGCTTTGTTGTAAAATGTACTCGTAAGTGACTCTCTGATTCCAGTTTTCTTATTAATTGAATAACTGAAGATATTCCTTCGACATCATCCATATTTAAAGCCCTAACAGCTTTTCTTGTCTCTTCTAAACTTTCATTAACAATGTCCTTCATCGATTGAAGGACATCATTTTTCTCATTCATAAGGAGTATTTCTAATTGCATACTTAGAGCGGTTAGCTTATGTCCGACAGAATCATGCATTTCTCTTGCGATCCGAGTCCTTTCCTCCATTCGTATTGCTTTCTCATTTTTTGCTGCATATCTTTTTACCTTTCTATATTCATCAATAAGCTGTTCATATAATTGGGATTGATGAATGAGATTAAAATAATGAGTATTTAAGTACCAAAAAGCATAAAAGAGGAGGAGGATCAAAATAAACAGACTTGCCAGTACACTTGCTGACTCCACCGTTACAACAAGGTAAATTATTAAAATAATATTTACTCCAATTAGCAAACTACGAAAATAGAGTGGGGATAAATAAAAAGCAGACTCCAATTTATATAAGAGAATTAATAATACAAAAAATGGCATGAGTTTTTCCTCAAATAAAAATGCATACATGTACGTAATAGCTAGTAAGATTAGGGTAATAGGCAGCTTTTTTTTAAAAAGAGGAAGAAGAAAATAAACAGATAGTGAAAGAGCACAAAAGAGCAATACGAACACGCCAGTATTCTTACTAGGAGAAAGGATGATTAATGCCCAAATTGAAAATAATAAAATAAAACGAATACGAAAAGAAAGCAAGATCATTCCACCCATCAACTCTATTAAATAAAGATGGATTTAACGTAACAAATTGGATATCATTGGTCAATATAGAAATGAAAATATCTAAACGACCTAACAAAAAAAGCACTCGCTAAAAGCAAGTGCTTTTCAAACAAATCAATTAATTGATCCATTCATTCATTAGTTTAGCATATTCTACAAGTTCTTCCTCTTTAAAGAAAAGACCAATTTCTCGTTCAGCACTTGCAGGTGAGTCGGATCCGTGAATGATGTTCTTACCAACTGTAACTCCGAAGTCACCGCGGATTGTACCTGGTGCTGCATCTTTAGGATTAGTAGACCCCATCATTTGACGAGCTGTAGCGATGACATTTTCACCTTCCCAAACCATTGCAAATACAGGTCCAGAAGTAATAAAGTCAACTAATTCTCCAAAGAATGGGCGCTCTTTATGTTCTCCGTAATGCTCCTCTGCAAGCGCTTGCGGAATGCTCATAAGCTTACCGCCTACAAGTTGAAACCCTTTCTTTTCGAAACGAGAGACAATCTCTCCAATTAAATTACGTTGAACACCATCAGGCTTTACCATTAAAAATGTTTTTTCCATGATTTCCACTCCTAAAACATATGTATAGTGAATTACCTAAGAAGACAACCCATGAAAATAGTAACATTTTTTTGATAATTTAGCAATATATTCGGAAAACAGCGTTTAAAACTTCCGTTTACCAATCATATTAGCAATATCTCTTAGTGTTTTTTTAGCTCGATTATGTGGAAGCTCATTTAAGATTTCAAGCGCTTTATTTAAGTAATTGTCACTTACCTTCAAAGACTTTTCAATTGCACCGGAATTCTTAATCAAAGAAATCATTTGTTCAATTTCCTCACGCTTTGTCGCCACATTTACTTTAATTATTTTTTCGCGGATTTCCTCATTTTTCATCGCAAATAAAACGGGAAGTGTAATGTTTCCTTGGTGGAGATCATCACCTGCTGGCTTTCCTAGCTGTTTCTCTGTACCAGTGAAATCAAGCACATCATCAATAATTTGATAAGACATTCCAACATAATAGCCAAATTGGTAAAGCTTTTTATGCACCTCATCTTCAACATCAGCTGCAATCGCACCTAGCTGACAGCTAACAGCAATTAAAATCGCCGTTTTTCTTTTTATTCGCCGAAAATAATTACGTACATTCTGATCAAAATTATATTTATCTTTAATTTGCTCAATTTCACCAATACATAGCTCAACTAAGGTATCCGCTAAAATTTGATGAGCAAATGGCTTTTCAATCTTAGTCATTAATTCAAGCGCGCGTGCAAATATATAATCCCCTGTATACATCGCAATGCGATTATCCCATTTAGCCTTTATCGTAGGTTTGCCCCTTCTTAGTTCAGCATCATCAATGACATCATCATGAACAAGTGAGGCCATATGAATTAGTTCGAGCGATACAGCAACATTTTTTATTCTACTGATATCATAATTTCCAAACTTTCCAGCTAGCAAAACAAAAACTGGGCGGATTCGTTTTCCCCCGGCTTTTAATAAATGCAAGGATGCTTGATGCAATAAAGGAGACTCTGCTTGGACTGTCTCCTCGAGTGCTTCTTCAATAATCGTTAAATCTGAATTCAAAAATGAATACATCATTTTCAACTTCATATCTATACTCACCCAGCTTATATCCTGTCTGCTGCTTCCATACATCATGTTATTATATGCACAAACATTCCTATGAAAAAGCATTCAGAAAAAATATTATTTTTCTTTTTTCCCTATATGAACAGCTGCTACTCCTCCGGTATATGGTTTGTAGCTAACCTGATCAAAACCAGCATTTTCGAACATGCGGGCAAGCTCCTTCATTCCTGGGAAGTCTCGTGCAGATTCTTGTAGCCATGAATATTCTTTATAGCTTTTCGCAAATATCTTACCAAACATCGGCATAATAAAGCGGAAATAGAAGTAATAAGCTTGTTTATAGCCAATCATCGTTGGCTGAGATGTTTCAAGACAAACAGCCAATCCTCCTGGCTTTACAACTCGATGCATTTCTTTTAATACTTGTAAATAATCCGGTACATTTCGCAAACCAAATCCGATTGTTACAAAATCAAAAGTATTATCAGGAAAAGGGAGTTCCATCGCATTTCCATGCACTAGCTGGACTTGTTTAAGATTCATTTCTTTTACTTTTTGTTCCCCGATTTTCAGCATATTTTTACTGAAATCTAATCCGATCACTTCGCCTTTTTGACCGACTGCCTCAGCTAATGCAATTGTCCAATCAGCTGTTCCACAGCACACATCAAGAGCCTTCGCACCCTTTTGGACGTTCATTTTCTTCATTGTATCTTTACGCCATCTTAAATGCTGCTGAAAGCTGATGACGGAATTCATTTTGTCATAATTCCCATAAATCTTTTCGAATACATGATGGACACGTTCTTCTTTAGATTGCTGCATACTGCTTACCCTTCTTCCACTAATGTATTTGCATAGGATTCATTCTTACTAAGTACCGACTGAATTTTCTTAACTAATAATTCATCCATTATTGGGAACTTCCTGAATTGCTTTTGAATGAGATTTTTTGAGCAGTCAATATAATGATCACAAATAGCGAGCAAATCCTTGTCTTGATCATTCGTATCATGACATGTTTCATTTTTGCCAACTATATTCTTGATTGCTTCAAAAACAATTGACTTTCTTCCTTGTAGGAATAATTCTCTCTCAGCGTTTAGCCTTTTGACGAATAAAAGATTAGCTGAAAAATCATTCCATTCCGTGTCATCCAAATAAGAAGCGACCTTTACAAATAAAGAAGACTCAATCTTTTTTATATCATTCATTAACTCATCAAAAGTATTAGCTGATTTTTGGTAGAGGGAAATTTTATGTTCATTTACCTCTTTTATCCCTTCAGCTAATGAACGAATCATTTCAATATCATCAATACCGGCAAGAATTTTATAATATAATCCGCTATAATATACACCAGCTAGTACGGTAAGCTGCCTAGACTTTAGTTCCTCAGAATCTAGTCTGTGATTCGATACAAGCTCATGAGTATCAAGGGCAATTTGAATAAGCATGATTGTTATGCAATATTTTTTCGCGATTAATTCCGGTACACTTCCTTTATTAAGAAGTGAAAGAAGGAGCAAAAGCTTGTCTTCATCGATTATTGGCGGTTCAATATGCTTAAGTAAATAAGGGTGCTTAATCTTTTCATTGATTTGCTCTTTCACATCTGCTAATTTAACCATCAAGTTTTGCATACAATCACCCTTGTTTTCCCTGAGTTTTCTTCTTCATTTCAATAAGATCTCTATTTATATTTAAGGAAAATAGACCCTTTACTAGTCTATTTTTACGTATACATAAGGCAGAGACCATTATATCATATATTACAAATCAATGTCAGGGAATTTTCGAAGAAACCGCGGCTTTGTGAACGTTAATTTACATTTAGTATGAATTTTATTTTTTTGATTCGCTTTCAACTTCTCCATAGGCAGTCATTATGACGGCATTTCCTCTAATTTTTATTGCAGACGTATGTTCAGTAAATTGAGCAATCATTACTTCTCCATGATCTAGTTTCTCAGAATGATGAAATCTAGTATCTGACCCTCTTGTCAACCCAATTACATTTACACCGTCTTCTTTTGCTTTAATAATGACATATTCATTTCCTACTTGAATTCTATTCTCCATATAAACACCCTTTTGCCTATAGTGATTTGATCTTAGAATTTGGCTGTGCTGAATGTTGCAGTTGATTTTCGCTGGAAGCACACGCTTATCGCAGAATGGACAGTAAGCCTTATCGAAGAACAAGCTCATGTGGCGACTTACCTGTCCTACTCCTGCAGAATAAGCATCTTTGAATACTAACACCGCATCTAGTCAATACGACAGCATTTCCGAGGATTCTCGTACGTTCTGCGGCAATCAACATTCACCTTTAACACAGTTTAGAATTTAATCAATGAAAGCACTTCAGCACGTGCTCTTTCATCATCAGCAAATACGCCTCTTGCTGCAGTAGTCACTGTTTGTGAACCAGGCTTCTTCACACCGCGCATGGTCATACACATATGCTCTGCTTCTACAACGACCATAACTCCATGTGGATCAAGCTTCTCTAAGATTGACTCCGCAATGGTTGATGTTATTCTTTCTTGCAGCTGCGGCCTTTTCGCAACTGCGTCCACTGCTCTTGCCAGCTTACTTAATCCTGTTACCTTTCCGTTCCTTGGAATATAAGCAACATGAGCTTTGCCGTAAAACGGGACAAGATGATGTTCACACATAGAGTAAAAAGGTATATCTTTTACTAGTACAACTTCTTCATGGTCCTCGCCAAATACCGTTTCAAAATATTCCTTTGGATCTTGATTCAATCCTTGGAATACTTCCTCATACATTTTTGCCACTCTTTTCGGTGTATCGAGCAGACCCTCACGATTAGGATCCTCTCCGATTGCTTCTAATATTAAACGTACCGCATCCTCAATCTGCGCACGATTTACCTCTGCCATCATACATCCTCCTCAAGTTCACAACTATCTAAATCTAACGTAATATGTCCATATTAGCACAATCATTTCGTTACTAGCAAAAAAGAAAAGCGGAAGCTGGCCATACAGATAATCTTTGTAAAAAAGCAATAAAATCCATTGATCCTTTTGTAAAATTTCTAGTATGTATATTTTGTTTTTTTTAAAAGAAAAAACCGCGAGAGAGTCGCGGTTTTTAGCTCAAGCAAAAGCTTTTAGCACAATATGTACTTATTTAACTGCATCTTTCAATGCTTTACCTGGTTTGAAAGCAGGTACTTTGCTTGCAGCGATTTCAATTTCTTCACCTGTTTGAGGGTTGCGTCCTTTACGAGCAGCACGCTCACGTACCTCAAAGTTTCCGAAACCAATTAGTTGAACTTTATCACCATTTTTTAAAGCATCTAAGATTGCATCAAAAACAGCATCAACTGCTTTAGTAGCGTCTTTCTTAGAAAGCTCACTGCTTTCAGCAACTGCATTAATTAGTTCTGTCTTATTCATGCCTTTCACCTCCTCCCAAAAAACGAAATGCGGAAGCGCCATGATCAGGGGCGACAAGCATAAGACGAGCCGGCAGAAAGGTTGTACTTTAACCTTCTTGACGGATTGGCTTATGACCTCGAGCCCCTAGGCGCTGAAGCTAGACACCTGTCTAACTCGTAAAAGTAGAATCTTCTTAAGTCATAATAGTATTCTTACTTACATTTGTAAACAAATTTACTGATTTCTAAACGTTTTCATGTATTTTTGTTTAACATGCCCAATAATAAATCATATTTGAAAAAATATCAATTCATTTGTATTAAAAATCCTTTAATACTAAGGGTTAAAGCACTTTTCGTGTAATTCAGTTTAAAGATTATCACAATCATTTGCGGTTATCAAGAATATTTCATATTTAAATGGGAAGTTTTCATATATTTTGACGAAAATATTTGATTATCCCTCTTTTATTAGGGAATAAAACAAGAAAAAGACCCCCAATGGAGTCCTTTAATTATAAAATTATTGCAATTAATCCGCCTGAACCTTCATTTATTATTCTTTCAAGCGTTTCTTTTAGTTTATATCGGGCATTTTCCGGCATCATCGCTAACTTCGCTTGGATTCCCTCTCTCACAATAGAACTTAAGCTGCGTCCAAAAATATCTGAATTCCAAATAGATAACGGATCATCCTCAAAATCCTGCATTAAGTAGCGGACTAGCTCCTCACTCTGTTTTTCTGTTCCAATAATTGGCGAAAATTCCGATTCAACATCGACTTTAATCATATGAATGGAAGGGGCAACTGCTTTTAATCTAACACCAAATCTCGAGCCATGGCGGGTGATTTCCGGTTCATCTAAGCTCATATCAGAAAGTGATGGTGCCGCAATCCCATAACCTGTTTGTTTTACCATTTTCAAAGCATCTGAGATTTGATCATACTCTGTTTTAGCATGTGCAAAATCCTGCATAAGCTCAAGTAAATGATCTTTCCCTCTTATTTCTACCCCGACAATTTCTTTTAATACTTCATCATAAAGGTCATCTGGAGCAAACAAATCAATTTCGGCTACTCCCTGACCCATTTCTATTCCTGCTAAGCCGGCACGATCAATAAACTCAAAATCACTAAATTGATGGACCACTCGATCGACATCTCTTAGTCGCTTAATATCTTTAACTGTTTCTTTTACGGCGTCTTGATAGCTTTCTCTTAACCAGTGGTTTTCATGTAAAACCATGACCCAGCTTGGCAAATTCACATTCACCTCAAGCACAGGGAATTCATATAATGCTTCACGCATGACGTTTAATACATCCGATTCCCTCATTCCTTCTACACTCATGGCCAGTACTGGGATATCATACTTTTCAGCTAATTCATTCCTAAGCGCTTCCGTATTAGGGTGGTGCGGTTGAACACTATTGATGACCATTATAAATGGCTTTCCAACTTCTTTTAGTTCATCAATCACTCTTCCTTCAGCTTCAAGGTAGTTGCTACGCGGGATTTCGCCAATTGTACCATCCGTAGTAATAACAACCCCAATCGTTGAATGCTCCTGAATCACTTTCCTTGTACCAATCTCTGCTGCCTCATGGAAAGGAATTGGTTCTTCATACCATGGAGTATTGATCATTCTTGGACCATTTTCATCCTCATAACCCTTTGCCCCAGGTACCGTGTAGCCGACACAATCGACCAAGCGGATGTTTACATCTAAACCTTCATCAACGTGAACAGTAGCTGCCTGGTTTGGTACAAATTTCGGTTCAGTTGTCATGATTGTTTTACCGGCCGCACTTTGAGGGAGTTCATCCTGGGTGCGAGCGCGGTCAGCTTCATTGCTCATATTCGGCAATACAACAAGCTCCATAAATTTTTTTATAAAAGTTGATTTGCCTGTACGTACAGCTCCAACTACACCGAAATAGATATCACCGCCAGTTCTTTCGGCAATATCTTTGAAAATATCTACCTTTTCCAAGTGATCCCCTCCTAAAATCTGTGGGATAAAATTATCCTATCAATTACGTTTGGACATTATATGTTTATGATGTTGTCCTACTCCGTTATGACAGTTTTTTTTAAATCACCCCGTTTTGAAAGTAAAACTTAAACACTTTATTTCCAATTCATTACTGTTAAGGTCATAATCAAAACGAAGAAAAAACCCTTCTCCTACAATATATTTTGCAGAAGAAGGGTTATGACTATTTCGCCAAAAAGATTGGCTGTTTCGTATTCTCATCAATTGTATATGGCAAAGAATAAGCAGGCACAAATGCTGAGTCTTCAACAAGTATCCCTCTGATATCTTCACCCGGCTGATAATTCATTTTTTTCGTTTTTACTGCTTCAAAAAGATCACTTGTATAATCCACATAAACCTCCCCATCTCCTGTTACAACAAATGGCAAAGGAAGTCCCGTGTATGGACTTTTAGCTGTTGGATCTTCTTTATAGCCTAATTTGCTAAAATCCAATGAAAAAACATGGTCAGCAATTTGTTCTTTATATGGTGGATACCCTTGAGTTTTTATCCGCAGTTTAATATCGCGAATGGTTTCAGCCATTCTTAAATCAAATATTTTAACTGTTGGGTTCGTTTCTACATCAACAAGTACATATTGAAAAATGCCCCCGGATTCAAATGCATTTCCGGGCGGTTCCGCCATATACTTTGGTACGACCATTTTAAAATCAATCGGATACTTTTGATAGATAGGAGTCGTTTGATCCCTCGTTTTAATTGGAAGAAGTCCTCCAGTATCCTCTTTATATTTATTTATTACTGATTGAACAGCTTGAATCTGGTCCTCATAAGGGATTTGATTTTCTGCAAGTCTTTCTTCAGGATACATGCATCCCGATAATACTGAAATAACTAATAGAAGCAAAGAAAGAAGCCGTATTTCCTTTTTCAACCGAATCAATCCTTTTTGGCTATGTATTTATTGTACTTTCATAAAACGGCCGCTACATTTCCTCTTCTACTCAGGGGTGGGACCGCTAAAGACAACAAGAAATATGATAATTCCTGATACAATCATTAAAATATAGGCAACTAGAGCGGTTACAAACTTAAAAACCCCGCCTAATTTAAAACGACTAAAATATATCAGTAATATGGCCAAAAACATAAACCCCATAGACGCAAGTGATATCCACATTTTCATTAATGATGGTGACATGATTTCAACTCCTTTTTCCGAGAAGTATTATATCATATCACCAAGACGATTGGCACATAAAGTGAAACTTCAATTAGTAAGGAACTCCTTCTTCCCCTACTTAAAAATTTCTATTCCCTTAACTTCTTGAAGTGGGGTCTTACAGCCAGTTTAGCTGCACAAACCGATGTTTCTACCCTTAAACACTCTTAACGAAAAAAAAGCTAAGTTAAAGAGGGGCAATTCTTTAACTTAGCCTGTGACTAAATAACCCTAATACCCTGTTCAATTCACCAGTTTGCTTCGTTGCATTGTATGCAAATAGTTTCTCTCGCGTATCCTCGAATGCCTATATTTCAAATATTTATTTGCATCGATACTCATTTTTATATATCGAGAACGTTTGTGAGGTCCTCCATTTCATCTTTTTTTCCACGAGCCATCAAGCGGTCAACTGCATCTTTTGCATTTATATTATTAAATAAGACGTCATAAAGAGCATCTGCTATCGGCATGTTGACTTCATATTTCTCTGCGAGCTGCTTAGCAGCCTTTGTCGTTCTTACCCCTTCAACGACCATTCCCATATTGTCCAAAACCTCTTGAAGATTTTGGCCTTTCCCAAGCAAATGACCCGCTCTCCAATTTCGGGAATGGACACTCGTGCATGTCACAATTAAGTCGCCTATTCCTGTTAACCCAGAAAAGGTTAACGGGCTTGCACCCATTTTCATTCCTAAGCGGGCAATTTCAGCTAAACCACGTGTAATCAATGCAGCCTTGGCATTATCTCCATAACCTAAGCCATCCGTAATTCCTGCAGCCAGAGCAATAATATTTTTAAGTGCTCCGCCAATTTCAACACCAACAATATCCGGATTTGTATATACCCGGAAATTATTATTAATAAATAAATCTTGAACTTGATCCGCAGCTGCCATATTTTTAGAGGAGACAGTGACTGTTGTCGGATGCCTTAAGCTAACCTCTTCCGCATGACTTGGTCCTGAAAGCACAACTACGCTTGCTAAAAGGCTTGCTGGCATTTCTTCTTCAATCATTTCAGATATGCGCAGCAGCGTATCTGGTTCAATCCCTTTACTTACGTGGACAACAGTCAAAGGTTCTTTTCTAATGGCGCGAATTTTGCCGATCACTTCCCTAATCGCTTTCGTAGGGACCGCAAGAATAATTGTATTTACTCCAAATAAGGCTTCCTCTAATGATGCAAAGCCGGTAATTCCATCTGGCAGCAGGATATCTGGCAAATATTTTTTATTAATATGGTGTTCATTTATTTCTTTAATTTGTTCAGGGTTATGTCCCCAGAGCTTTACTTCATGATTATTATCAGCTAACACCATTGCTAAAGCAGTTCCCCAACTGCCAGCTCCGATGACAGCAATGCTTTCCCTTTTCCGCTCCATAAGATCACTACCTTTAAATGATATTGTCTATCTTGCATGGCTAGGGGCTTAATGCCCCTGGGCAAGCCGCTTCGCTTTTCTTTGTCCAGCTGCAGCGGCTAGGGGCTCGAGGTCATAAGCCATTCCGTCACGAAGGTTAAAATACAACCTTCATGCCGGCTTTTCTTATGCTTGTCGCCCCTGGGCAAGCCGCTTCGCTTTTCTAGTTATTTTCTCTCTCTAGCGTATATCTTAATCGGGGTTCCTTCAAAGCCGAAAGCATCTCTAATTCTATTTTCTAAGAAACGCTCATATGAGAAATGCAGAAGCTCTGGATCATTTACAAACACAACAAAAGCAGGCGGCTTTACAGCGACTTGTGTTGCATAATATATTCTTAGACGCTTTCCTTTATCTGTCGGAGTTGGATTCATAGCCACCGCATCCATAATGACATCATTTAACACACTAGTCTCTACACGCAGTGCATGATTTTCACTTGCTTTATTTATCATTGGAATCAAGGTATGAATTCGTTTTTTTGTTTTTGCAGATAAGAAAACAATTGGAGCATAGTCAAGAAATAAGAAATGTTCGCGAATTTTTTGTTCAAATTCTTTCATCGTCTTTTCGTCTTTTTCAACAGCATCCCACTTATTCACAACGATAACGACCGCTCTTCCCGCTTCATGCGCATATCCAGCGATACGTTTATCCTGTTCAATAATGCCTTCCTCACCATCAATAACAACCAGAACGACATCAGAACGTTCAATCGCTCTTAATGCCCGAAGAACACTATACTTTTCAGTTGTCTCATAAACTTTTCCCTTTTTACGCATACCCGCTGTATCAATGATGACATATTTATCCCCATTAAACTTCAGCTCGGAATCAATCGCATCTCTAGTCGTGCCCGCAATATTGCTCACAATCACTCGATCTTCACCAAGAATTGCATTAACAAGAGAGGATTTCCCAACATTCGGACGCCCAATTAAAGAAAACTTAATCACATCATCCTCGTAATCCTTTTGACCCGATTTCGGGAAGTGCTTGGCTGCTTCATCAAGTAAATCACCAAGTCCTAACCCATGTGAACCCGAAATAGGGAATGGTTCCCCGAATCCTAATGCGTAGAAGTCGTAAATTTGGTCCTTCATTTCCGGATTATCGATTTTATTTACACCGAGTACTACAGGCTTCTTTGCTTTATAAAGGATTTTTGCTACCTCTTCATCTGCAGATGTTACACCTTCTCTTCCGTTTGTAAGAAAAATAATCACATCCGCTTCATCAATAGCAATTTCTGCCTGCTGGCGAATTTGCTCTAAGAAAGGCTCGTCCCCTATATCGATTCCACCTGTATCAATAATATTAAATTCATGTGTTAGCCATTCCCCTGAACTGTATATACGATCCCTTGTAACACCAGGAATATCTTCAACAATTGAAATTCGAGAACCTACAATTCTGTTAAAAATCGTTGATTTTCCAACGTTTGGACGTCCGACAATCGCCACTACTGGTTTTGCCATGAACATCACCCCTTTACCTTTATTTCTTTCAAACATTACTTAAACATTCGAATGTATCCTAACCTGCAGCCTAAGAACGTACAAAAGTAATTCTTTATAAAATAAACCCTTCTTAAATAGAAGGGCCTAACTTCATTATATTATCAAAGCAGTACCATACTATCAAGAACAAATGCGCAAGCGCCTTAATCACCCCTGACAAGCACAAGACAAGCCTTCCGGAAAGGTGTCCTTTACCTTTCTGGGAGGATTGATTGAAATGTGGAGGCGACTGTCCAGGGACGACTGCATAATTCAAGACCTGTAAGAAGGTGTATTTTGCCTTCTGAAAGGGATTGGCTAAAGACACGAGTTCCTAGGAGCCGCAACTAGACAAGCTTGTGACCTCGAGGTCGACAAAATCGCGACGTCCTCCTAAAAGCTTCACTTTTAGTCGTGCGATGCATCGCTGACGAAGCTTTCCTTGTCCTGTCGCATTGTCGACATTAGTACGTCCTGTACGTCAGGGGTAGGCGCTCCTCCTATAAGCTACCGCTTATACTCGTTTGATGCCTATGCTGCCGAAGTGGTCCTTGTGGAGCTGAATGCAGAAAAACTTGGCAGAGTGGTTAATGTTTCACTATTACATATAATTCTTCATTTAATGCGTGTGCGATTCCGTCAAGAATAGCTTCAAGATTTGCGGCGATCGATTCCATTTCTTCTTTGTTTTCGCAAGAGAATACCGTTGCACCGCTAGGCACCTTCGAAGGATTTGTCGTAATAACTGCGAGTATATATTTTTCCAGCACCATCACGATTGACTCCTTTCTTCGGAAGTATTTCTTTCTGTAGGCATACGAATCGCGTTTTCAAGGGTCGGTACAGCCCCTATGATCTTTAAAGCCTTATCGATATTTTTCTCTTGCGGCAAGACAAATACTCCTACTCTCCCATCATTTAAATCTCGTTTGGCGAGCGGCACAAGTGCAGGTGTACCTGAATCCCGATAAACACCCAATGCAGTTGACACATCATGGAGAATCGCTTGTCTCTGCCCTAAATTGGCAATGGTTGAGCGAGCATTAAAATTCTTTGGTCTAAGAATAAACCCCATTCCATATCTTAAAACTTCTTCTTGTCTTTGCGGAAGTCCGATATTCATTATATAAATGTTATCAACATATAAACCTGCACCATCAAAGCGTGGTTTAACATATTCAACATCTACAATATCACCTATTTTGCCCCCCGACATAAGGACTCTTGAGATTATTAAGGCAATCACTGCAAAGATGAGTCCAACCCAAATATTGAATAGCAAATAACCAAGAACGCTGACAAGAGAAGTAAAGATGACCAAATAATTTCTGCTTTCAAAAGCAATAGCTATTCCTTCGATATACGTCTTTCCTCTAGGAACCATTTCGTAGCTATCTAACTCAGTTAATGTATTTCTTTCCATATTCCGTACCTCTCGAAATTGGGAAGCAGCTAACGTTAGAAAAGTAATCGCTGTAAATTCTTCATTCAGGATAGATGGGATGGCCACTGATCCAAGACCAGCCGCTATAAAACCAAGTGCCGTATGAATAATTTTCCCATGAAGATAGGTGGGATACTGGCGATAGTCAGTCCTTAGCATGTATATTCTTGTTAAAGTGCCAATTGTGATCCCGAATATAATCGGTAATGTATATTCATTCATGATAGTTTTTGTTTCTCCCTTTCCAGTTGATTAAAATGTCTTTCATAGAATGACGCTAATGACTCCATTCCACTCCACAAAACAATGAGTATCGTTGAAAGTGAAAGAACATCTAAGAATGTCAGTGAACCAATTACATAGGGAAATGAATATTTACTTAAAATAAGTGCATACAAAAACTCACCTTGGATTGCCCCAAGTACAACGATATACATTCGATGGATTTTTTTTCCATTTAATACAAAAGACAAGAGCATGAGTATGACAGCAAGCATCCAATTACGAGGAAAAATAAGCCATACCGGATCAAATAGGGCAAATAAATGGAAACAAACATATGCCAGCATAATAATAAAAGAACAAATTAATAAATACATCCTCTTTTTCCAATCTAAACGTGCAGCAAAAGAATATAATGGACAGCATAGTAATAGACCAGCAATCGATAACTCAAAATTGAAAAGCACAACCGTGTATGGAGAGACAATTATTAATAGTAAAAGAAACAATGATAGCATGAGCCTTGAACGACCATTCTTATTCATAAAAAAGGTTGCTATAATCCAAAAAAACCATGATACCCAATAAAAGGTTAATCCTTCCAAAATACTCACCTCCTACTATTCCCATTATGGCTGTCTACTATGTACTTTAATCTTTATCAAAAGAAATAAATAAATTTACGATTAAATTCGCCATACTCGTTCCATGTTAAAGAGAGGGAGGTGTATTTATGGGTAAGGATCGTCAGGAAAGAAAATTAAAACAAAGTAAAAAGGTGGAATCAGATCGTGACCAAGCCCTTCATTATCCTGGAGCTACGAAAATGCAAAGCCCTGAAGAAGCTAGAGATTTGAATAATAATAAACTATAAGAACAAATGCGGAAGCGCCTTCGGAACAATCTTAAACCCGATTGTTCCTGCGGAGATTATTCTAAGAAGCTTTCCTTAGTGCTCACCCCGGCAAGCATAAGACGCGCATCACGGAAAGGCGTAATTTACCTTTCTGGGAGGCTTGGCTTAGCCCCAAGAGGGGGTAGGTGCTGGAGCTGAACGTAGCCAAACTATTCACAAAGTGGTACACAACAGATGATTTTAAATTTTCATTTGCAACAAAAAAAGTTCTCGCAAATGCGAGAACCTTTTTTTGTTAATTTTTTATCTTTGGCTGTATTGCTTTGTATCAATATTTCTTTCATTTAACCAATGATGAGTTTTACCGGAAATAATAATTGGGACTAGTTGAAGCTCTTTTATTGTCCTAACACCAAGTGCGGTCATCATCATCGTAATTTCTCCATGAATGAGATGAAGCTCTTCTATTAGAGCATCCACTCCCTCTTTCATCAGGATTTTCAAGAAATAGCCTGCCACACCGACAGCATCTGCTCCAAGAGCAATAGCTTTTGCTATATC
The DNA here is from genome assembly GCF_001420595.1 of Cytobacillus solani. GTDB lineage: Bacteria > Bacillota > Bacilli > Bacillales > Cytobacillaceae > Cytobacillus > Cytobacillus solani. Next base: position 3,233,109 of record NZ_LJIX01000006.1, read on the forward strand.
CAAGCTATTTTGTACCCCTCCAGAGCCCAACACTGATAATTCTTTACCCGCAGCTTTAGCTTCTGCAATAGATACAGTGGTTGAAATTCCCCAATCATTAAAAAAGGAAAATGCATTTTCCCGACGATTATTTTCAATCTTAGCAAAATTAGTTCCGCCATACCCACCCACATCTACCGCAGACACACCGATTGAAAGGAGCCTTGATACCGCTTCTTTATTCATACCAAACCCAACTTCTTTTACAATAATTGGGACATTTAAACTTTTCACAATATCTTCAATCCGTGTAAGCGCAGAGCAAAAATTCCGATCTCCTTCAGGCATCGTCAACTCTTGGACAACATTTAAGTGAATTTGCAGCGCATTTGCTTCAATCATATCAACCGCTGTTTTTGCCTGGTCAATTGTTGCCTCACTTCCTAAATTTCCAATCACGATTCCATCCGGATATGTTGTTCGTATTACCCGGTAAGACTCCGATTCTGCCGGGTCCTTTAGTGCAGACATTTGTGATCCGACAGAAATTGCCATCCCCAGTTCTTTAGCAGCAAAAGCAAGGTCTCGATTGATTTCTAACGTACGGGTTCCACCGCCACCAGTCATCGCATTGATAAAAATTGGCGAACTTACGGAAAGTTCGCCAATTTTCGTGTCCAGCTTTACCTGCTCTAAAGAAGTATTTGGCAAGCTTTGATGGATAAAGGTAATATCCTCAAAACCAGCATTTCTTTCCTGCCCAGTTGCTAGAGCAAGCCGTATATGATCCCATTTTCTTTTTGATCTAGACACCATTTATCACCATTATTTTTTTAAATTCTTTAATTGATCCCCAATCATTTCACCGAGCTGGAATCCTTTTGATTCTTCTGGAAGCTCATAGTCAATTACATATTCCTGTTCTCTTTCTTGCAGTTCTTTAATACTTAATGATAATCGCTGATCCTTTTCATTTACATCCAGAACTTTCACTTGAACTTCCTGACCCTCTTTTAATACTTCATGTGGAGTTCCAATATGCTTATGAGAAATTTGTGAGATATGAACTAGACCTTCTACCCCTGGGAATAATTCGACAAACGCACCGTAGGAAACTAATCTTTTTACGACACCGCTAAGTGAACTTCCTTTTGGTGCTTTCTCTGCAATATTGCTCCAAGGTCCAGGCAATGTTTCTTTAATCGATAAAGAAATTCGCTCATTGTCACGGTCAACACTTAACACTTTCACTTGAACCTTTTGTCCTTCTTCAACTACTTCTGATGGTTTATCAACATGTTCATATGAAAGCTGTGAAATATGAACAAGTCCGTCAATTCCGCCAATGTTAACAAACGCGCCAAAATCAGTAATTCTTTGTACGGTCCCCTCAATAATCTGACCAGGTTTCAACGAATCAAGTATTTGATGCTTTTGCTTTCCTTTTTCCTCTTCTACTACTGCACGATGAGAAAGGATTAAGCGGTTCTTATCTTTTTCTAACTCTGCAATCTTAAATGTCATCGTTTTTCCTTTATACTCAGAAAAATCTTCAACAAAAAATGCTTCAACAAGTGATGCCGGTACAAATCCGCGCACACCTAAATCAACAACAAGTCCACCTTTAACAACATCTTTAATTTCTGCTTCAAAAATCTCGCCATTATTAAATTTCTCTTCAAGCTCCTGCCAAGATTTTTCCGCATCTACTTTACGCTTTGATAAGATTAGTGCTTCTTCTTCCACCTTTAATACTTCAAGGTCTAGCTGATCCCCAACTGCAACTACATCACTAGCTTTTTCAACATGAAGACTTGATAGTTCACTAATTGGAATAATTCCATCTAATTTGCTGTCACTAATATCAACGATGACTTGCTTCTCTTCCACTTTCGTAACAAGGCCAGAAACCTTATCGCCAACTTCGAAATTTCTCACATCAACTTGATTCATCTCTTCTGACATATGTATTCCTCCTAATTTAAAATGCGAAAAGTGCTTTAGTTAGATGATGCTAAGATTAAATAGCAACCAAACTGTTATACACCTATTCTATTTTAAAAAAATGCCTTTTATTTAACTTCTTACAAACGACTTCTTTTGTCAAGCAAGAAGGTCTAGCGATGTTCGTCAATCAGTTTGCGAATTTCACCCATAATTATTTCTGTTGTCTCTTCAGCAGAAGCTTTTCTTTCACGTAAATTTTCCATGTCTATCGGTTTTCCGTAAACTACCTTTAATTTTTTAAAAGCCTTGTAAGGACCAATAATTGCACAAGGAACAATAGCTGCATCTGTTCGCAGGGCAAAAAAACCAGCACCTGCTAGCCCTTTTTTTAATTCGCCAGTTTGGCTTCGTGTACCTTCTGGAAACAGTCCTAGAACATGGCCATCCTTTAAAATAGAAAGTCCTTTTCTTAATGCCTCTCGGTCACTCATTCCCCTTTTAACTGGAAATGCATTTAAATGCGGGACGAGCTTCCCGAGAATCGGAACACTAAATAGTTCTTCCTTTGCCATAAAATGAACAGGCCTTGGGGCATTGATGCCAACCACAGGAGGATCAAAATTGTGAATATGGTTTGAACAGAGGAGCACACCGCCTTCTTTAGGAAAATGCTCTCTCCCAATTACTTCAAATCGATAGATAGGTTTTAATACTCCATATACGACCGATTTTGCAAAAGAGTAAAACGTCACGATTCATCCGATCCTTTCATTAGCCAGGTTCATAATTTTTTCTACAACCTGTTCAATCGATAAGGCAGTTGTATCAATTTCAACAGCGCAGTCTGCTTTTTTTAACGGGGCCACTTCGCGTTCAGAATCCAACTTATCTCTTAAAGAAATCTCTTCCTTTAATTTCTCCAAATTAGACGAAAACCCTTTTTGAATATTTTCATTATGTCTGCGAATTGCCCTTTCCTCCACAGAAGCTAAAAGGAAGGTTTTCACTTCTGCATTAGGCAGCACATGCGTTCCGATATCTCTTCCATCCATAACAACACCGCCATTTACTGCAAAGCTTTGCTGTCTTCTTACCATTTCTTCTCTAACCAGTTTATGTTTAGCTACAATGGACACAGAATTGGTTACCTCAGATGTTCTGATTTCGCTTGTTACATCCTTTCCATCTAAGTAAATCAATTGACCTTGATTTCCAGGCTGCAGCTCAATAACTGTTTCATTTAATATTTTCATTAGATCGTGTTCATCTTCTAAGTTACTATTGTTTAAGATTGCTTTATACGTTAATGCCCTGTACATAGCACCTGTATCAATATAAATATAAGAAAGTTTTTCTGCTACGATTTTTGCAACTGTACTTTTCCCAGCAGCTGCTGGCCCATCAATTGCAATTGAAATTTTATTCGTCATAATGCCTCCTAAAATAACCTTAATGCTCTATTTTAGATTATATTTTAACATATGATGATACAAAATGAGCTTTTTTAATCTTTACTTAAAAATAAAAAGTAAGCAGACAATTTGTCTGCTTACTTATTTCCCTTTAAATGTTTCTAGCAATTCCATGAAATTATTATCTGTCACACCTTCATACTGGCTGATCTGATTTAATTCGGGAAAAGCATTCAATTTGTGAAAAAATATTTGCGTAATAATTAGGAATAAACATTGTATTATGGCAATTTTCACTAGGATTCTTTCAAATGTCTTCATCACAATCGCTCCGCTCTTTTTTACTTTACGATTAGTATGCGATCATTTTGAAAAAATTATTCCATCATTTTTATTCTAACCCTTTTTTCTTATACGCGAGCTGTCTATCAAAACAAAAACGAAGAAGCATTTGACGGTCACTAGGCGAAGTATCTACAAATTGGACAGAAGCGACAGGCTTTGAATCCTTTTTCTCGAGCACCCTAACTATTTTGCTCTTTAACTTTAAATAATGAATTTCTCCATTTTGCATTGGCAATACAAACAAGTTATGTATCATCATATTTGGTTTAATCACTGATGAATTTTGGCAGATAATCGCTGCTCCGCCAGCACTAATATCCTCTGTTATAGATATCATTGGAGAAAATTCCATATGTATAGGATGCATCGCAACATCGACAGCTGTTTCTACTCTGACAAATTGTCTTCGCTGAATTCTAACTAATTGTTCTTCACCAGGATAGGAAAGAACAATCATTGGAATCTTCTGTTTCACCCTTCTAAGGACTTCCGTTTCAAATAAATACACAGAACCATCCTCAGAAACAAACGTCCCTTTTAATTGAGTGCCATCCATCAAAAATACTGTTTTATTGGTATCCATATTAATCGGGTAATCGATATATATTTTGCTCTCTGACTTTTCAACAATCTTACATTTATATTTTTCAACTTTTTCAGAATGACTAGGTTCTAACAGTAAAACATCACCAATATTTATCATACAGACCACACTTTCTTGTTCAAAAGGATCATCTAGATACTTAATTATGACATGGATAAACAGTTTTGTCATTCATATTAAAAGGAAAAGCCTTGCGGCTTTTCCTTTAAACAACATCATCAAATATTTGTTCTGCATTTTTTAATTTCTCTACTCGTTCTTCATTGCCATCGTCTGCGTTAATAAATACTCGATACGTATCATCCCCTAATGTGCCAAGGAATTCGTAGCAAAGAACTTCTTGATTTATATCATTTATAATAATCGCCATTCCCTCTTCCATGACCTTTACTTGGGGATTAATTTTTGAACGTGCATCTTCTCTAGTTATTACAGGTTTAGGAATATCTCGAACATGATGGGCTCTCAAATAATCCTCTGCTGAAAACCCTAATAATTTTCCATTGTCCAGCGCTATTTTTATCTTTATAGAATCCGGATAAATTCTGATATCATTTTCGTTCGTTACAAATGTAAATACACCTACATTATCATACTGTGCACTTTCAAATAAATCCAAGCTTTCGAACCCATTATCTTTCAAAAATTGTATTGCTTTTATACTAGCATCATTCAGACTGATTGCTTGTTTTTTCACATCTCTTGCAAGGATGAACCAGATTGGATAGCCGCCTTTTTTTGTGATATCCATGTTTGCTTCATTCTTTGTTTTGTTGTCTTGAACGGTTACACTGAAGAAGCCATATTTCGATCCATCTCCATTTTCTGTTACCTTTATATTTACATTATTACCGAAGGCAGCATACTTTTTCGCAATATTCTCAGCTTCTTTTTTTGTAATTTCTTTGCCTTCAAGGTATTTGAAATTTTCGTCCTTTTTTTGCATATTTACAAATGCTGGACCAAAATCTGTCTCTCCATAGCCATCAACTGTTTTTTCAACTGTTTTAAACCCGTCAATAATTGTATTATCTGCTGGCTGAGAATCCGTCGCTAATGCCATTTCCACGTCCATCCAGCGAAGATTATTTTTTAACACCATATGCTGTACCTTTCGTAAATCTTGCTGGATTTCTCCAGCCTGTGAATACAATTTCTTCAATGATTGGTATTCCTTCTCAGATAGCGGCTCCTTATCTAAATCCCTTACTGCAGTCTTATAGCTGAAATCTCCAATGCTAGCAAGAAATTCTTCCGTCTTATTAAATGGCAGCAAGGTTAATGGCAGCTGTCCAACATTGGAATGTGCCTCAGATGTAAGTTTCCAAACATCAGCCAATGCTGGCGATAAGGAATTCCGAGAATTCATTGCTAAAGTTGTCCCAATTTTGTCGTGTAAAACATCTATTTGATAGGTTAAATCATGAAAGGCTCGTTGATAATTATTTTCTGCATTGATCAGGATAGCATTCTTTTCACGATGCTCCTGATACCCCCAAAAAGCAGTTCCTGCCACACCTAACGCAAGTACACCAATTAATATTCCTCTAAGCAATATTCTTCACCTCTCTATTTACAAAAAATATGTTTGCCGATCTGTTTTATTTGCGGGCGAGACCAAATCCAGCCGCTTGTAGCTGTATCAGGATTAAAATAATAAAGGGCATTTCCAGTTGGATCCCATCCATTTAAAGCATCCATAACTGCTTTCTTAGCTGTTTCATTCGGTGTTAGCCATATTTGCCCATCCGCTACAGCTGTAAAGGCACGCGGTTCAAAAATAACGCCTGAAACCGTATTTGGGAAGGATGCGCTATCTACACGATTTAATATGACAGCAGCAACAGCTACCTGACCTGTATATGGTTCTCCCCTCGCTTCCCCATAAACGGCATTAGCCATTAATTGGATATCATTTTGAGAAAATCCATTAGGGATGTTAGTTGCTGTTGGTTTCTGCTCGGCTTTTTGGCCGCCGCCATTGTTATTTGCAGGTGCCTTTGGCTTCTCTGCAGATTGCCCAGCAGGCTTTTTCTGCTTTTCTAAATCCACTCCCCCATAATGAGTAAATTTGCTTCCTTTATTTATTTGTTCTTTCACAAATGCCTTATCATACTTTGACGCATCTACAAGCTTTTTCTTCGTTTTTCCCCCTGCCATTCCATCAATATCCAACCCGAATTCATATTGAAAATTCCTTAAAGCCCAATATGTCCCCCATCCAAACACCCCATCAATCTTTCCGTTATAAAATCCAAGATATTGCAGCCTTGATTGAAGTTCAATTACATCATCCCCTACAGCACCTTGCTGAATGACTTGATTTGTAAAGGCTGTTACCTTCCTATCATTTCCGCTAATTGGCACAAACAGCATGCAGAGAGAAATGATTAAAATGACTTTCGTTATAAACAAATTCTTTTTCATGGAATTGTAACCTCCAGTGGAAATCTTTATCTCATTATCTCTATATTTTGTAGTAACTAACTTTTTATGCAATGATGATAGTGATAATTGTGTAATAAAAAAAACTCTTCATTTTTCACAATGAAGAGTTTTTTAATAGTGAAGCTGATTTTCTATATGTTTGGCAGTTAATGCCCGTGCCATTTTAACCTTTCTTAAACCCAGCCACCATAGGAAAATCATAAATGGAAACATAATGAACATCCAGTTCTTTTGCGTTATTAAAATAAAATCATATGTTCCATGAAGAACAAAAGGAAAAAATAAGGATAAAAATATCCATTTGAATTTTTTGGTTGCTGTAAATTTCCCTTTTCCGATATAATAACCCATGATGACACCAAATAAGGCATGACTAGATACTGGTAAAAGCGCTCTTCCTATAGCATGGTCCACCCCGTGGGCAATTAGATAAAATATATTTTCTAAAGTAGCAAATCCTAATGAAACAGAAGCACCATACACAATTCCATCATATGGTTCATCAAACTCTACATGCTGATACACAGCATAAAATAGGATAAACCATTTAAAAAATTCTTCTAGCATACTCGCTGAGAGAAAAGCATTTATAAAACTTGAATGAATCAAGTTTTCCGTTTCAAGTACATACTGAATAAACGCGATTGGAAAAACAAGCAGCGCGCCGAAAAAAAAGGTTTTGAACACCATTGAAATGGGCTCAGAGCTATATTGGTCCTTCAAATAAAAGTAGCTTAATAATGCTAATCCTGGAGCAATCCCCGCAGATAATATTCCAAGCATGAGCTGCCCTCATTTCAATTTTAGTTTTCTTTAATCGTAACATGATATGTAAAGATTGAAAATGATTTTTCAAAATTTGGAATCGAAATGCGAAAAGTGCCATGCATAGCAATGTATGTATTGGAGGAGCCTTAAGTACAACTAGCCGCTGGGCACAGGAGCAAGACAGTCATTTAAATTCAACCTCGGAGGAATGTAAGATGCAGAAGAAAAAGATACTAGTTATCCATACAGGCGGAACAATTTCTATGAGCGAAGATGCCTCAACTGGAGCTGTGAAACCAACCGAAAATAACCCACTGACACAAAAAACAAATGAATTATTAACTTTAGCAGACATTGTCATCGAGGAACCATTTCATCTTCCTTCTCCACACATAACTCCTGTTGAAATGTACGAGCTAAAAAAAATAATTGATAAATATATTGCTTTGAATGAAATTTCAGGTGTAGTCATTACACATGGAACAGATACACTAGAAGAAACTGCCTATTTTCTTCACTTAACCATTGAAACATCCATGCCAATTGTTGTAACAGGCGCCATGCGTTCAAGCAATGAAATTGGTGCAGATGGTCTTTACAATTTAATTTCATCTATTCGCGTTGCCTCTTGTGAAGAGGCAAAGAACAAAGGAGTTCTTGTTGTTCTTAATGATGAGATTCATACCGCAGAAAATGTAACTAAAACCCATACAAGTAATGTTTCCACTTTCCAAAGCCCACAATATGGACCTATCGGAATTGTCACGAAGAGAGGGGTATTTTTCCACCATCTACCGACTGTAAATGAATATTATCAAATTTCCGGAATATCAAAGAAGGTCGCATTAATTAAAGCTCATGCTGGAATGGATTCTACTCTTTTATGGGCGATAAGAGATTTGGAATATCATGGTGTAGTTATCGAAGCTCTGGGACAGGGCAATTTACCGCCTGCTACTGTTGATGGGATTAAAGCACTGATTGAAAAAAATATCCCGATCGTTATCGTTTCCCGCTGTTTTAACGGGATTGCTCAGGATGTTTATGGATATGAAGGCGGCGGAAAACATTTAAAAGATTTTGGGGTTATCTTTTCTAATGGGTTGAATGGACAAAAAGCAAGACTAAAACTCCTAATTGGACTAGAGAGCTCACAAAACATAATGGATATAGAGAAAATATTCCAAGTTTAATCGTTTGAACGAAAAGAAATCGGCCATCCAGCTGATTTCTTTTCGCTTACATTTATTGCTTATTTTTAATCGCTTGTGCAATAAGTCCTCCATGGAAACGTCCATTTTCAATAAAAATTTCATTCGCATTGTTTCCTGCAGCTATCACTCCGGCGATATAAATGCCTTCTATATTTGTTTCCATCGTTTCACCATTAAATAAGGGTCTGCCTGATTTATGGTCTATCTGAACACCCATCGCTTCTAAAAAACGATGATCAGGGTGATAGCCTGTCATTGCAAATACAAAATCATTCTTAACCTCGAAATCTCGCCCTTCTTTTGTATAGATGACTTTATCATCAAGAATTTCTTTCACATGTGATTGAAACGCCATTCGGATCACCCCATTTCGAACGAGTGAATCAAACTCTGGCAATATCCAAGGTTTAATGCTTGGAGAGTATTCTTTTCCCCGGTAAATGACTGTTACCCTTGCCCCAGCCTTAACCAATTCTAACGCGGCATCTACACTGGAATTCTTTCCTCCTACAACAACAACATCTTTATCAAAATATGGGTGGGCTTCTTTAAAATAATGGAACACCTTTGATAAATCTTCACCTGGAATATTCATAAAGTTCGGATTGTCATAATATCCTGTTGCAATAATCACATGACTTGCTGCATATTGATTCTTGTTTGTCATGATTAGAAAATCATTTCCATCCTGCTTTACTACTTTGGTAACCTTTTCATATGCATTCACCTTAATATTTTTTCTTTTAACCACTTCACGATAATAGGTTAAAGCCTCATTTCTTCGAGGCTTATATTCAACCGTTATAAAAGGAATGCTCCCTATTTCTAACTTTTCACTTGTACTAAAAAAAGTTTGATGTGTTGGATAATGGCAGATCGCATTCACAATATTACCCTTTTCAATAATTAAAGGATTTAGCCCAATCTCCTGCAGTGCAATGGCTGCAGCAAGCCCACATGGACCTCCCCCAACGATAATGGCATCTTCTTTATACATTTTTTTACTCCTTTAATTGTTATACTTCATTACAAAACCGTGTTTTCGTAAATAGTTTTGCTGCTAATTAAATATAGCGGTAGATGTTGACTTACGCTTCAGTCAACTTTGTATTTTTTCAACAGTCGTCCTTCATATGACAAAACAATACTTTTTAGATAAGAGTCTTCAAAAAATCCCCTATCCATTAGGATAGGGGATTTTTCAAAAATATTCAAATACACTTTATACCCAACCGCGGAATCTTGATGCTTCAGCCATTTTTCTAACACCAACCATATAGGCAGCTAAACGCATATCTACTTTGCGGGATTCAGCAGTTTCATAAATATTTTCAAAAGATTTGACTAAAATCTTTTCCAATTTTTCTTCAACTTCTTCTTCAGACCAGTAGTACCCTTGATTATTTTGAACCCATTCAAAATAGGATACTGTTACTCCACCTGCAGAAGCTAATACATCTGGAACTAACAAGATGCCTCGCTCAGTCAAAATTTGTGTTGCCTCTAAAGTAGTTGGCCCATTTGCAGCCTCAACAACAATCTTAGCTTTTATGTTATGAGCATTTTCATCTGTAATTTGATTTTCAATTGCTGCTGGAACTAATATATCACACTCTAATTCCAAAAGCTCTTTATTAGTAATTGTATCATTAAATAAATTCGTTACGGTTCCGAAGCTATCGCGACGGTCAAGTAAATAATCGATATCCAAACCGTTTGGATCATGTAATGCACCATAAGCATCTGAAATACCAATTACTTTTGCTCCGGCATCATGTAAGAATTTAGACAAGAAACTTCCTGCATTCCCAAATCCTTGCACAACCACTCTTGCACCTTTTAAATCAAACCCTCTTCTTTTAGCTGCTTCATTAATGCAGATTGTTACCCCTTTTGCCGTTGCAGATTCACGGCCATGAGATCCACCTAGAACTAAAGGTTTCCCAGTAATAAACCCTGGTGAGTTAAACTCATCCATTCTGCTATATTCATCCATCATCCATGCCATGATTTGTGAGTTAGTAAAGACATCTGGTGCAGGGATATCTTTCGTCGGGCCAACGATTTGGCTAATTGCACGAACATACCCGCGGCTTAGCGCTTCTAATTCACGGAAGGACATGTTTCTTGGATCACATACAATTCCGCCTTTTCCTCCGCCATAGGGAAGGTCCACAATTCCACATTTTAAACTCATCCAAATAGAAAGTGCTTTCACTTCTTTCTCTGTTACACCTGGATGGAAACGAATACCACCTTTAGTTGGGCCAACTGCATCATTATGCTGCGCCCGGTAGCCAGTAAAGACTTTCACAGTTCCATCATCCATCCGGACTGGAATTTTCACTGTCATCATCCGAAGTGGCTCTTTTAAAAGCTCAAACACTTCATCTGAATATCCTAGCTTCTCCAATGCCTTGTGAATGACAGTTTGAGTTGACTTTAATACGTCAAGTTTGTCTTCTTTATTCGTTTCAGTACCATTATTGGCTACCATTAGTAAACCTCCTAGAAATCTCTTTCATTTGTTGTCCGCTTTCATGACATAGTATACACCTTTGTTTAATTTATGCAAGATGAAAAAAGGTTTTTTTTGCATTTTTCGATAATTTTATGTAAACGCTCTCAAATACGAAAACCACAAGCGCCTTGATCATCGCCTTACAAACTGGAGAGAACAACTGCAGCGATAAAGGAAACACGTTGAGCGTGAGCAAACCGAGGTTGACTTATCGGAGGAAGGAGACCTGAAGTTTGATAGACGATAGACTGCTTGTGCTAGACAGCTGCCAAATTCTAAAATGTTATACTTATTCTTTTAAGAATTTAAAAACAGGGATATATGTTTAAGAGGAGAGTGCTATCTCTCCCCTTTTCAATGAAAATACTTGATAATTGTTTCAATGGCATGATCCTTGATAACTTCTTTTCCATATTCCTGCAATGTATGAATACTTACTAATGATGGATTTCCATATTCAGCAAGGATCGCAATAAGCTTGTTTAATTCATTCGGGTCGTTTAGCCCGAGGTGAATATAATATTTATTATGAAGAGCATATAGTGAACCAAAATTCATCGGAATCGTGCATAACCTTTTCGTTAGCTGGATTACATATTCAAATTCCTCAAATTCAAAAAGAATATCCTTGCCCTCTATAATTAATTGCATCTCGATAAAGCCGTCTTCAAAGCTATCTTCCTGCTCTTCTTCCATCGTAACGATCATAATCATTCCTTGTGCCTGCATAGAAAATATCTCAACTGCAACAGACCCTTGAAATTCCACACCAAACTCATCACTTGCTTCCTCAAGCATTTCATGGAATAGCTGATGCCATTTCATGGAATCTTTCCATATATCTTCTTTCGTCAAACCTCTTTCTGATAAATCATCTAACGTTAGAAAAATTTTGATTTTATTATAATTCAATCGTTCTAAGCGCATGTAAATGCCCCCTGCCGTGAACCAACTCTTTTGTTTAGTATATGAGAGCAATTAATGTTTGTGAGTCGTCCACCCATATACTAAATGGCGCTTATATTTTTTAAGCCATATTATCCTCTTTTTAAGGTAATTAGATGGGTTTCCGCTTTGGCACCTAATCTAAGCGGGAGAGCAGTTGTTCCATACCCATTACTTATTAACAGTGTCGTCTGTTTCATTTTTTTTAGTTTTCCTTTTTCATATGGACTGTATCCCAGAATATGAATTTGCCCCCCGTGGGTATGTCCACTTAAAACAAGTCGTATCTGATGTTCGCTTTTTATTTTGCTAACTACTTGCGGATTATGGCTTACCAGGATTTTGAAGCCCTCATCAATGCCTGCATCTGCTAATGCAAGGTCAAATCGATCTCTTTTCAAGCTTATATCATCAATTCCCATAAAAATCAGCCGTTCGCCTTCTGCTGATTCAAAAAAAGCAGCCGTATTATCGAGAATTTTCACACCACAATCGAGCATTAGTGCATCTAAATACCGATAATCCACCTCATAATCATTATTGCCCCATACAAAAAGAACATCCCCGAGCGTCTTCAATTTGAGGAGGTTTTCTTTTACTCTTTCAAAAGGAACACCTTTCTCTGCTAAATCGCCGCCAATAATTACAATATCCGCTTTCGAACGCTGAACTTCTTGAATAATATGATCCGAAATAACTCTTTTATGTATATCAGAAATAAAAAACAGCTTTACTTCACCAAACGTTTCGGGAAAATCAGAAAAAGTAATCTCCTTATAAATGACACGATTAGCAAAGGCCTCCTTTACCATATAAATAATCAGTCCAATTACTAAGATAAATACGACTAAGAACAAATATCCCATATTTCCTCCTGCTCAAAATTCCTAGCTATTTTCAGTCTTTAGAAATAATACCATAATCGAAACAAAAAAATCCCCTCCCATTATAATTGTGTGAGAGGGGGTGCCCATTATTCCTCTTTAATGCTAGCTTTCCTTTACATCAAGAACACGAAAACCTGATCCTTCAAGCTTTTCAATAAACTTGTCAATGTTGTCTTTCTTCTCGATTTTCATGACGATTCTTCGAATAAGTCGATCCGTTTCATCAAAAGTAACGAGAGAGATAATTTGTTCGTGGAACTGCTGGGAGATATCTGCTAAACGTGCCAGTCTTCCCTCTGTTTCAGATGAAGTAAAAGCAATTCGAATGCCTGGCTTATTCATTCCAAAAGCAGATTGAAATTGTGCAAGAACGTCATAACGTGTCACGACCCCCAAGAACTTAAGACTGTCATCCAACACAGCAAGCAATGGGAAATCTTTCAAATCAATAAGGGTATGTTCAAATATTTCATCCCCACGTAAATAATGTTCTTTATGAGTTGCAATTTGCTTCACTTGTGTATTCTGTAAATAATCTTCCTTCGTTTGTTCAGCTTTAAAATAATTTTCATAAATTCCGTATCGTGTAACAATTCCAACATAGGAATCCCCATCTAAAACTGGTAACCCATCAATTTGATGTTCTTCTAATTTTTCAAGGGCCTCCTTAATTGTCTTGTCGTGATCAATCGTATAACTCTTAAACTTTGGAATCATGACGCTTTTCACAAACATATTTATCACCTCAAAGTATTATTTACAGCTACAAATTTATTATTCCACACGAAACAGCAAAACCCTTCTTAAAATTTAACATGAAAGCAAAATTTTATTCATATGATTGAATGACCTACTTACAAAGGAGGGATTACATGTTTACACCTACTAAAGCTTACTACCCATATATTAGTCCTTTCGATCCTTGCCCACCCATTAAAGTAAAAACCTACTCCACTCCCCCCAATCTTTATATGGGTTTTCAGCCTCCTAATCTTCCTCAATTCAGCCCCATGGAGGCTCTCAGAGCAGGAACTCTATGGAAACCATTCTATGATCCATATTTCAGTCCATATGAGAAGGTAAAGGAGGGACGCTCATGAAACAGCTGCCAGCAGAATATTATCAGCTTTTAGAACAGCTTCAGGCAGTAGACTTCGTATTAGTTGAACTCAATTTATACCTTGACACACATAATGGAGATGAAGAGGCAATAAAGCAATTTAACCATTATGTCAGTGAGCGGAAAAAGTTAAGGAAAGCATATGAAAGCAGGTACGGTCCACTAATGCACTTCGGCCACAGCTATTCAGGTACCCCTTGGAATTGGGACGATGCCCCATGGCCATGGCAAGTTTAAGGACTGGAGGAAGGATTCGGTTCGGGCAGTAAGATAGCAGATTTTGAAAGTATTATTAGAAAGAATGAAGGAGGGGTTCTATGTGGGTCTACGAAAAGAAATTACAATATCCTGTTCGAGTCAGTACTTGTAACCCGATGCTTGCAAAATTTTTGATTGAACAATACGGCGGAGCGGACGGAGAACTTTCAGCTGCATTAAGATATTTAAACCAAAGGTATACGATTCCAGATAAGGTGATAGGACTTTTAACAGATATCGGAACAGAAGAGTTTGCACATTTAGAGATGATTGCCACAATGGTATTCAAGCTAACTAAAGATGCAACACCAGAACAAATGAAGGCCGCAGGGTTAGGTGCACATTACGCAAATCACGATAACGCCCTTTACTATGAAAATGCGGGCGGTGTCCCTTGGACTGCTACGTATATTCAAGCAAAAGGAGATCCGATCGCGGATTTATACGAGGATATTGCTGCGGAAGAAAAGGCTCGAGCTACCTATCAATGGATTATCAATATGAGTGACGATACAGATTTAAATGATAGTTTACGCTTTTTAAGAGAACGAGAGATTATACATTCCCAGCGCTTTAGAGAGGCCGTTGAAATCCTGAAAGATGAACAAGGTAAAAAGAGAATATTTTAATAGACTGGAAAAGAAGCAATTCACCATGCTTCTTTTCTAGTTTATTTATTTTCATGAAAAAGATTAATATCATAATTTGCTTTCATCATGTCAAAAACAAGATGCCTGTTTTTCCATTCCTCTTCCTTCTTCCAGAGATCCTTGCTTTTATCAATGATTTCACATCTTAATGCATGGTATTCTTTCTCTGCTTTTTCTCTTTTGGCTTTTAATAAATTCATTAACCCATACAATCCAACTGTAAAAACAATTAAATATAAATTAGCTGAATTATTCACATAAGCAGAAAACATGGCAGCAAAGGAGTAGGAATACGGTTCAATCACGGTTTGATTAATATAAAGTAAGTAGAAGAAGGTTATAAAAACCGTTGCCCACATAACATATAAATGTCGGCGCTTAAAATTATCAAACTTTCTTTTTCTTTCTACTACCTTTTGAAGCATTTTTCTTGTTGCTTGATCCGTTCTTTCATCAAGCATTTTAATCGATGATTCCATTTTCCCCCTCCTCGTATACCCATACAGCTCACTATACTCCTACTATATGAGCTTGTACGCAGGTATATGATTAAGGAAGATGAAATTACTTCTTGGGAATCGTTAATACTTGACCTACATGAATGTCGGTACCGTTTAAATTATTCGCCTTTCTTATAATTTCAACGCCATCTTGAGATTGGTAATATTTCAAAGCAATACGAAACAGATTTTCATTTGACTTAACTGTATGATAAATGACTGCTGCTTCCTCTTTTTGTTCTTCTTGTTCTTTTGGCAGTTCTTGATTTGATTGATTTTCGGATTCTTTTGAGGTTTCCGTCAAACCTTTATCATTTTCGTCGCCATTAACTGGATCCCTTGGAGTTGGGATAGAAGAATCAGAATCTGCCTGATTATTATTTTTAGCTGCGTCATCTTTTGTATTCGGGGTATCTTCTTTTACTTCTATCACTGTCTCTTTGTCTTTTTTATTTTCGTAGCCTACCGTTTCAAACCCTGAATTCGCTGTGCTCGCCTTTTCAGAACTTCTCGGGCTATCACCATTCAAAGAATGATAAATACTTAAAACCGCTATTGGCAGCAAGATAAAAAATAAAGCAAGTAAACTAATGACAGGATACTTTATTTTCCATTTATTTTTCTTTTTTTTCTGGTGGTGAAGCCTGCTCCTCGGCGGCAATTTTTCTTTAACCGGTTCATTTTCATTATCTAAATTTTTCTCAATTTTCTTCCTAAGCCGTTCAGCTTGATCTCTGTAAGGATCTTCTCTATTCATTGAACATCCCTTCCTGTTTGTTATTACGGTTCCTTATAAGTATACCAAGTAAAAAATCTATAATAAAATGCATAAAAATGGTTACCCATAAATTCCCCGTTAGTAAAAAAAGATAACCAATAAAAAAGCTTAAAACAATAATATTTACAAATAAAAACCAGTTAAATAAATAGCGATAATGAACGATAGCAAAAATTATACTAGAGAATACTAATCCGACATGCGTCTGGATAATGCCCCGAAATAATACTTCCTCGCAGAAGGCAACTACTGCTGCAATGAATGCTATGTGTATGATATTTCGGTTACGAAAGATTCTCTCATTTAATCCCCCATCATCATAATAAGATGCCGGCAGGATTCTCATTAAAATAAGGTCAAGTAAGACCACTGCTAATCCAGCCACTCCCCCAATTAAAAATATCCGATAATCATTCCATTGAAACAGGTTCAAAAACTCTGAAAGACTATCAAATAAAATGATACCTAAAATAAGTGAAATCGTTAATAGGATCAATTGGGTAAAATAGAGATGAAATAATAGCTGTTTAGTAGAAATTTCCTTAATCATATCAGCATAATTGTTCTTCATCAGCCTCGCTCACTTACTAAAAGAATTTTTGCCAGATGTTTTTTCCAATCAAAAAAATTATCAGCAGTTTTATGATTTTTTGTTTTCGGATAAAAAACAGTTAAATCAATTCCACATTGATCGCAGCAATCATCTATCTCTATTGTCTTGTCTTCTTTAAAATACTTCAAGATATTTTTTCTTCTGCAGCCATTTAATTGTGCTTGTGTCCATATAAGCATATCGTTAATTTTTTTCCTCTTCACCTGTAAACGCTCGTTAATGAAGACTTTTAATTGTACATACCTTTGCTGCATAGGCTCTTTAGTGTTCCCAAATAAATAATCTGCTACTACCCTCCACTGGACCTCTGTTAAGCCGGAAAGACTTATCAGTTCATTTTCAAGTTCACCTAAATCATTAATTGAATTATTTTTTTCTTCAAGTAAATGATAGACAAAATCAAGCTGTGCCTCACTTGGCAGTTCTCCCTCTGCAAGCTGAAATGGCAGCTGCTCATCTCCTGGAGAATATAGAAGGAGGGCAATGCTTTTCATTCCATCCCTGCCTGCTCTCCCAATTTCCTGCAAATAGGATTCGAGCTGGAGCGGCATATGAAAATGGATCACATAACGAATATTTTCTTTATTAATCCCCATCCCAAATGCACTAGTAGCACAAATGACATCCAGCTGGTCATGAAGAAATTGCTGTTGAATAAGAACCCTATTTTCTTGTTCCATCCCTCCATGATACGCCATCACCCGATCGATCCCATTTTGCTTTAAGTGAATTGTCATCTTTTCAGCCATTTTTTTACTGGAAAAATATACAATCCCTGGACCTTCAAGGTTTTGTACCAGCTCCACTAATCGATCAGATTTATCATGATAGGAGTCAATGACCTCAACAGCTAATACAATATTCGGGCGGTCTACTGAATATATATATTCATTCCAATTTTTCAAGCTTAGTGAAGAAATTAATTCTTCCTTTACTTCAGGTGTTGCCGTTGCAGTTAACGCAAGGGTTAACGGGTTTCCTAATTTCCGCCTGAAATCCCCAAGCTTTAAATAATCAGGTCTAAAGTCATACCCCCACTGAGAAATACAGTGTGCTTCGTCAATAACGAAAAGTGCGATTTGAAGCTCCCTCAGTCTATTCAAGATAAAATCAGATTTCAGCATTTCTGGAGAAAGAAAGATAAATTTATACGTATTCAATTGAGATAAGGCTTGTTTTCTCTCCTGTGGCGTTAAAAAAGAATTGAATGCTATTACTCTCTTTTCCCCGTTCATCATTAACTGCTCCGTCTGATCCTGCATTAAAGATAAAAGTGGAGAAATAATGATAACCTGTCCTTTTAACAAATAACCTGACAACTGATAGCATAATGATTTTCCCGTTCCAGTGGGGAGCATCGCTATCGTATGATTTCCTTCTAAAATGGAGGAAATCACTTCTTTTTGTCCAGTTCTAAAAGTCGTGTAGTTAAAATACTTTTTCAAATGCTCCTCCAGCTTCATTTCTTTTCACCGCCTTTTGCTAAAACTAAACGGATTTCAAAATAGTCTACATCTGGAACTAATTCTCGAATATATTTAAGCTGTTTTGATGATACTGAGTTGATTGCCATTTTTATTTCCTTTTGCTTGTCTATATTTACAAAGGCTGAGATATCAAAATTAGGAATATTCAAGGCGATTTCGACGAGATGATCCTCAATCGTGTTCTTTTTCAATTTCCGCATTTGGGCAATTTCTTCAAGTCTGTATCCCATCTGTAATAGATTAAACGTTCGATTACTTGACTCTGTGAGTGGCGTGGCCCTTTTTTTGTCCTCAATCATACAGCTAAGAAGCGGAAAATCGCCTTGTTTCGTTCCGACTTTTTCCAGCATATAATGAAGTATACTAAGGAATTGTATATGATAAGCTTCTTCATCCATATCAAATTGATCAGCAGCCTGTGCTTCAGTTAATCCAATTATTTGATAGCCTGTTACTCTCTTCACAAATATAGACGGATCTAGACCGTCCATTGTTTCCAGGCATGCCACAAGTTCATCATATAACTTCTCAGCTAGTTCATCCTTGCTAAGCTTACATTTATATAAGTAACCCTTTAGCCACTTATGATGTTCCTTGCTCTTTTGTATGGGCAAATATTTAGAATTGCGATTTTTCAGATGGGAGATTACTTGGATAGCTAGTGAAAGCCTTTCCCAAAAAAGATCTGTTAAGTTATGAAATTTCCAGCCATTCAAATTGGCGGGAATAGGATTTGGTTTGAAGTACTCTTCAAGCTGCTTTAAACCCACGGACGTCACACAATAGCTCTGCTCCGCATTTGTTGAAACGAATCCTTGCTTGTTCAAAATGTCAATGTGCATGTCTAATTCTGCTCTTTTTAGTAATGGGAACGTACTAAAAAATGTCGTTAAATTAAAAATGTGAGCATCCTGAATAGTTTGCGATGATTTCTTTCCATTCAATAGATGAAGAATGGAATAAATGGTCCGCTCCCCATTTATTTTATGTAAACAGTATAAAACAATCATAGAAAGATAAGAATTTTTCATCATATCACACAGCCTTAGATTTACTGAAACAAACATATCCATAATTAAAATAATTCTATTTTTCTTTGGAAATTTATTCTTTATATGATAGGAACTTTCTATCATCTTACATTTTATCATGAATAAAAATTTTGAGTCTGATTAAATCTCACTTTTATAGGAAATCGCTCAAACTTGTTGTGATAAGCATTCTCAATACTTTTTCTATTGAAATGTTGACCATTCAGTTTTACAATAGGTATGAGGAATACGTTTTAATCTTCAAAAAATATCAGAATATTTGTTTTAAATTTTGGGAGGTTTTTTCATGGCAAAGTATACAATTGTTGACAAAGAAACATGTATCGCATGTGGGGCATGTGGAGCTGCAGCACCAGACATTTATGATTACGATGACGAAGGCATTGCGTTCGTTACACTAGATGATAACCAAGGAATTGTTGAAATTCCAGATGTATTAATCGACGATATGATGGATGCTTTCGAAGGCTGCCCAACTGATTCCATTAAAGTTGCTGATGATTCATTCGATGGAGATCCACTTAAATTCGAATAGTTTTCTTTTATAGTGAACGCTACTGCTCCCTTTTTTTATTAAAAGGGAGTTTTTTAATATAAAGAAAAAGCAACGGTGCAGGCCGTTGCTTTCTTTTTTATATTAGATCGCATTCTTATATGAACCTTGCTTGTTAATCCAAGGACTCATGCGTGTAAATAATAGCATAAATACAAGAGTAATTAATAACCCCTTGATAATATTAAAAGGCAAGATAGCCGTTACAACGACTGTACGTATTTCTGGAGCAGACATTGCTGGCATATTCAAAAAGAGGGTATATGCCGGATAAATGATAAAGTAATTTAATACACTCATGATCACAGCCATGATAAAGGTGCCAATTACTAATCCAACTGTCATACTTTTTTTTGTTTTTAATTTCTTATACACGAAGTATGTCGGTAATATAAATAGGATACCCGCCACAAAGTTTGCAATATGGCCTACTGGCACACCAGTTGCACTTCCAGTCATAAAGTAATCTAATATGTTCTTAATCAATTCCACTAAAATCCCAGCCACTGGACCAAAGATTAACGCAGCAATCAATGCAGGTATATCGCTAAAGTCAATCATTAGAAAATTTGGAAATGGCGGCAATGGGAAATTTAATAGCATCAAAATGTACGAAATGCTGCTGAGCATCCCAATTCCAACTAAAGCTTTAACCGTAAGTTTTTTCATGTTCCTCTCTCCTTGTTAGGACTATCTCTCCTAAAGAAGAAAGGTTCAGCAGTATTATAAAGCCTAAGCAAAAGAAAACCCTCAAGCACATCGCTTGAGGGAGATTACAAAGGCTCACTAAATAAACGTTCAAATAACCTGCATTTTTTGAACGTCTGCAGAACCTCCATCTTCTCCCATCCAGACTGTACTGTCGGCTTTGGATTCGCACCAAATCCTGCCCCAAGCTAGAACATCCAAAGATCACATCAGCATTTTGCTGCTAAGGTTTCATTGAATTATGCTTTAGCTATTATAGGCTCGCGGGCTTAGAGTAAATAATACTCATCACCGCCGGTCGGGAATTTCACCCTGCCCCGAAGATAGACCGTATAATTTTTTACAAATATTATTATACTCGAAAAAAAATAAAAAGGGAAGGCTTTAACTTTGCCACCATTCAGGCTATAAAATGACAATTTATTAACTTTATAATATTAAAGCGCTTCCAAACGAAATAAGTATGCTTAGTGAATTGACAGATGTCTGTCTGTCTTGTAAAATTATCTGAATATTATTTCCATTCGAGGTGTTTACATGTTTACTATTTTAATTGCTGATGCAATTAGCGAAGAAGGTTTACAACCGTTATTAGAAATGGATAATGCTACGATTATTCAAAAAAAAGCCTCAGATCCAGAAGTTAGCCTAGAGGTCATTGATGCCTTACTTGTAAGAAGTGCAACTAAGGTTAACGATGAATTATTAAACAAGATGCCGAATTTAAAAATTATCGCCCGTGCTGGTGTAGGAGTTGATAATATTGAAGTTGATGCAGCCACACGCAAAGGCATCGTTGTCATTAATGCACCTGATGGCAATACAATTTCTACCGCCGAACACACCTTTGCCATGATGGCCTCCTTGATGAGAAATATTCCCCAAGCCCATCAAACAGTCAAAAATTTAGAATGGAAGCGAAATAACTATCTTGGAACAGAGCTCTTTGGAAAAACATTAGGTATTATCGGGATGGGTAGGATTGGTACAGAACTTGCTAAGCGATCAAAAGCATTTGGCATGATGATTAAAGTATTTGATCCATTTTTAACAAAAGACCGCGCAGCAAAGCTAGGAGTTGAGTCTTGTCCCATTGATTCAGTATTACAGGACTCGGACATTATAACTGTCCATACCCCACTCACTGCAGAAACAAAAGGCATGATTAATGAACAAGCTTTAAGCAAAACGAAGAAAGGGGTTTTCTTTCTTAATTGCGCCCGCGGAGGCATTATTGATGAACAAGCACTTGCTAAGTATATTGGGATTGGACATGTAGCCGGTGCTGCTCTTGACGTCTTTGAAACGGAGCCTCCAGGTGAAAATCCACTGTTTAAATTCGATAATGTGATTGCCACTCCTCATCTAGGCGCTTCAACAAAAGAAGCACAGCTAAATGTGGCTACCCAAGTGGCAAGGGAAGTGCGATTATTTTTAGAAAATAATCCAGTCTCAAACTCTATCAATCTACCGGCAATCTCAAAAGATATTTTTGAGAAAATTCGTCCATTTCATCAAATGTCCAAACAAATGGGTTATATTATATCTCAATGCATAAAAGAAGGGATTCGTGAACTATCGATTACATATTCAGGAACTGTTGCCGAATTAGAAACTTCCTATTTGACGAAAGCAACATTAGCAGGATTCTTTAAAAATAGAATCGCTGTTAATGTTAACGAAGTAAATGCCCTGCTGACAGCCAAAGAACGTGGCATCACCGTTGGAGAAAAAATATCTGCTGATTCTTATGGCTATGCTAACTGCATTACTGTAACTGCTAAGGGTGAAGAAACTTCATTTACAATCAGAGGAACATATATTGAGCATTACGGGCCTCGTATTGTTTATCTAAATGGATTTAATATTGATTTTCTCCCAGAAGGAAACCTCCTTTACATTCAGCATATGGATCGCCCTGGTGTCATTGGACGTGTTGGAAGAATACTAGGGGATTATTCCATTAATATCGCGACAATGCAGGTAGGAAGAAAAGAGGCAGGCGGTGAGGCCATCATGGTGCTTTCTTTTGATAAGCCATTGGAGGACGACACATTCGCATTACTAACAAAGCTTGATGATATTGTTTCAATCAATCGAATAACAGTATCTGAATAAACAAGAAAGGGATGACTCGCAAGTGGAGTCCTCCCTTTCTTGTAGTCTAGGAAATAATAAAATCGAATGTTGTGGATAACTTTGGAAAAAGGAAATTGTCTAGCGCAAGCGTCCTATCGCCTATCAAACTTCAGGTCTCCTCCGCAACGATTGCGTCAACATCGGTTCGCTCACTTACCGTGTTTCCTTTATCGCTGTCGTTGTCCCTTCCAGTTTGTACGGCGATGATCAAGGCGCTTGCGCTTTTCTTATTTTATTAACCTAGTGGGTATGTTTGTCGTTCTCCTTTTGAAAAAGTCATGATTGATGTATATCCAACTTCTTTTGCCAAAGTTATTGCTTGATCAAAGTCCGCACCCACATGCTCCGGGAAATGAGCATCTGATGACAATACGATTGGGATATTTTTCGCAAAACATTTTTCTAATAGCCGTTTATCTGGGTATAGCTCTCCCACCGGTTTTCTTATGCCTGCTGTGCTTATTTCCACACATGTCTTTGATTCGGCTAAAGCATCTGTAGCACGCTCATACTGTTCTAAAAGAAACTCCTCATTTTCCGGTACATATTTAAAGATTTTTACTAAATCAATATGTCCAATAATATCAAACAAATTGGACTGGGCCAGGGTAACAACCTGGTCAAAATACTGCTTGTAAATTTCGTAAATATCCCTTTTTTCCCATTCATGTTTATACTCTGCTAAGTCAATGCCAAAATCGCCTATCCAGTGGATCGAGCCTATTACATAATCAAAGGAATAGGCTTGAATGAATTGCTTCATTTCCTCATGCTTCCCTGGAGTGTAATCCATTTCGATCGACATTTTTACATCTATCTCTTTTGTCCATGCTTCTTGAAATAGACTTATATAATCCTTCATATCATAATAACGTCTCTCATTTACCCATGGATTCTGCAAAATGTCTGCTGTCTGATAAAAATGATAGGCATGCTCTGAAATACCAAAGCTATTTATTCCTTTTTGTTTTGCCATATCTGTAAACTGCCGTAAATAGTCTAAACTCAAAGTACCCATTTCCAAATGATTATGATAATCTGTAAGCACCTTTTCGCCTCCCTAATTTTTACCTATTATACTTTGAAGGCTACAGACTAGCAAATCATAGATTCTATGAAATAAATTGAGATAACTCCACTGGTGTGTCTATTGCTTCTGCGTGATGTGCCCGTGTATTTTTTCCGCCAAGAAATAATAGGCTGACACAGAGTACCATTATAATTGCAATAATAAAACGTTTGATGTAATCCACCTTGCTCCCCGCTCCTCTTCTTTCTTTAATTCCTGCCATATTCACCATATGATGTGGATCTTATGTTTATTACATAAAAAGAAGACAAGCCATTGGCTCATCTTCTTTTGTTCTTTACCAAACTGTTTTTATTTGTTACGAAGTCGCTTCCGCTTTACTTATGGTAAGCTGCGCTTATTTGCTGCAACCGGTACTTTAATTTCCTCGGTTAAATTAAATCTGCCTACCATCTCTACTTTCGCATTCTCCATTTTTACTGCCTGGTAATTAAAGTCTTTAGCTGTTAAGAGAATGGCCTCGATTGTATGCAATGTAGACTCATCGTTATTAATGACGGAACCTTCTCCAAAGTGAATGGTTAACTTCTTTTCTTCCTGGTTTACCTCTGTTTCAAAATTTATATCATCAGGTATTGAAGCAAATAATTTTGCTTTTTCCTGGTTTTCTTTCATAGCCGCTAATGCTTCGCTGATTGAACTAAACTTTTCTCCATACGGAACAATATAAGGCTTTTTTACCGTCTCATTCGGATAATAAAAATAATACGCATGATTTCCATATTCAGGTATAAATTCTTCTATAACGCCACTATTCCCAAGGTCCATCCCAGGCTTCCCATCTGTTGTAAACTTAATTTCACTAATATCTAAAGCGGACAGCGTGTAGCTAAGCGCTACATTAAAAACCGTTTCAGCTGCTGAACCGTCTCCGTATGGATGGTCGACAGGAAAATCGACTGTTAGTACTTTGCTTTGCTCATCAAGCATAAATTCTGCTTTTAATGGGAAATAATCCTTCAGTCCCCACTCTTTTTCATTTAAATTCATCATATTTTCTTCAAAAAGATCAAATTTGGTTTTATCTTCTTCCTTTGCTACTAGTACACTAACTGGTACCGCCATCATTGCCTTTTCATCAGGGATCGCATAAGTCAGTACTTCCATCCCGCCAATATCCTCTTCATATACAGCCGTTGTTAGATCTTCCATGTCCAATGATCTGATTTCCATCTTGTCTTGCACTTCAGGGTTCTGCTCTGCCGTATACGGGATCGCATTTTCTTCTTCAATGCTTACTTTTTCCTCTGTTTCTTGTAAATCAGCATTTTCCTTCATTGAAATTTTTTGAGAGGATTCCGATTGATTTGCAAGATCTGCCACCTGTTCTTCTGAGCTCTGCCAATTAAAAAGGTTAGGGACAAGAATAAAAAATAGAACGGCGGCTAAAGCAGCTGCTGCAGAAGGCATGATCCATGTTCGTTGTTTTCGCTTATTCATCCGAATGGTAATATTTTGGTATATCTCACGAGGATCACGTTCATCTTTAATTTTTGGCATTTGGCTTAATAATTCTTTAAGCTGTTCATCGCTCCATTCTGATTTTTTCACTTTCCATCCCCTCCTTTCCAATCGTTTCTTCCATCTGTTTCTTTAAAATTTTTAATGCTCTGTGCTGAGTCGTCTTTACCTTACTTTCCGTCCAGCCTAAGCTTTCCGCGGTTTCTAAGATTGAAAACTCATGAATATACCTCATAACGATGACAAGCCGCTGATCAACCGTACACTGATCCAAACACTTGTATATTTGTTGAATCTCCTCATTTTGTACCGCGATATCTTCAGGTATGGGCTGATCATCCTTAACCTGAGAGGTAGACCAATCAAACTTTTCTAAAATTCTTTGCTTCCACCCTTTTTGTTTACGAAAAGAATCAATTGCCACATTACGCGCAATCGAAAAAAGCCATGTCTTTTCACTGCTTTTTCCTTCAAATCTTTCATACGATTTTAATACTCTTATATATACCTCTTGTACAAGGTCTTCAGCCTGTTCTTTGTTTTTGACCATATAAAAAAGAAATTGAAAAACGTCATGATGATATTTTCTATATAATTCATCAAAAACGGAGTCCATCGATTCCCCTCCCCGTTCATTAATTTAGTCGAATAAAAAAATGAAAAAGTTACACCTTTAAATATAGTATTTTCTATACAAAAAAGGAAGGATTTTCTCAGGAATCCTTCCTTTTGCATTTGTTCATGATTCATTTGTTTTAAAAAGACGAGAATTGTCTAGCTACAGCGCCTATCGCCTACCAAACTTCAGGTCCCCTCCCTACGATAAGTCAACATCAATTCGCTATCACTCATTGTGTTTCCTTTATCGAAAGAACAGGCCCTTCCAGTTTGTACGGCGATGATCAAGGCGCTTCCGCTTTTCTATTGTTTCCCGTGAATCAAGAACAATCGGCATGGTCTACAATATTATTCGTTTTTTCGAGGAATAAGGATAGAAAATGTCGTTCCTTGACCAAGCTTGCTTTGTACGGTAATTTGACCTTTATGTGCATTGACAATATTTTTGGCAATGGCCAGTCCTAATCCTGTTCCTGATCGTCCTCTTGTTCTCGCTTTGTCTGCTTTATAAAACCGTTCAAAAACAAAAGGCAAATCTTCCTCTGGAATACCTGAACCCGAATCTTTCACCTCTATGATCAAGCCGCGTTCATCCATTTGTTCGGAGACCTTTACAAATCCATTTTCAGGTGTATGGCGAATCGCGTTATCAATTAGGTTGGTTAATACTTGATCTAATCGATCAGGATCAAATTTAAACCAAGCTTCAGTTCCTTCAAGTTCCTGCTCCAGCATAATCCCCTTGTCTTTTGCAAGTCCTTGAAACTTCCGAATAATTTTTTGAAAATAAGAATGAACTTCAATCTCTTCAATTGTTAATTGGATATGACCAGCTTCCATTCTAGCAAGATCTAGCAATTCATTGACAAGCCTGCCCATTCTTAAGGATTCATCATAAATGACTCGAGCCATCTCTTTCTTTTCGTCATCAGTTCCAGCTATATCATCTACAATGGCTTCGCTATACCCTTGCATCATTGAAATGGGTGTCCGAAGTTCATGCGAAACATTTGCGATAAAATCCTGCCTAAGCTTATCCAGCTGTCTTTCTTCTGTCATATCACGGATAACAGCTACCGCACCACGAATATATTTATTATTATAGAGTGGACTTACAATCATCACCCAGAACCTTCCCTGAATAGAGATTTCACCAACTTGTTCTTTTTCTGTATTAACAGCCTGTTGGAAAAGCTCCATTACTTTTGAAGGAACAGCCGCTGTATCTGCATTGCCTTCCTCTTGTTCATAATACCAATTATGCAAAAAGCGATCTGCAGGAGGGTTAGTGATTAAAATCGTACCATCTCTATTAAACGTAATGACACCATCTGCCATCCCACTTAAAATACTGGCAAATTGCTCTTTTTCCTGACTTAAAGCATTCATATTAAATTTCAGCTGTTTCCCCATTTGGTTAAAGGCAATCGCCAATTCACCAATCTCGTCATGAGAGGTTAAAGGGATTTTCGTATCAAATTTCCCCCTTGCCACTTCAAATGCAGCCTCTCTCATTTTACGAAGTGGAGCAGTAATACGAGTGGATAAGAAAAAGGCAAAAATAGTTGTTAAAATAATGGCTACACCCGCAGCAAGAAAAATAAATTTCGTTGTCGTCCGAGTTGTTTCCTGCATAACCTCTAATGACTGGTATATAAAAACAGCACCATTTTCATTATCTGTTTCCTTTAAAGGCACACCAATAATTAATATTTTCGTCTTATCATTATCCATTTCCTCTTTTATAGAAAAGGGGGAAATCTTCTGTACTGTTTTCTTTTCGGTAAATACCTTTTGTAAATCTTTATCTTCCGTTAAGTACGACAAAGGCAACTGAAATGATTGGTTTTTATTAGGTGAATAATTGTATTCATTTTCTTTGTGAATGATAACAATTTTTGTAAAGTCATCAACTAATTCCCACGCAATTTCCAGCCCGATTTCTTTCTCATGTTCCTCCAGAATCCGAGCAATTTTTTGCGCAGTATCTGTAAGCCCTTTTTCTGTTTCGTTGATATGATAATTTTCAAAGAACTCAAGGAGCATAATCGTTAAAATAAATAACACAAAAGATACGAGCAAAAGTGTGGTAATCCACAGTTTACCTACAACACTGCGCCACAGCATCATTCATTAATAACCTCAAACTTATAGCCGACTCCCCAAACAGTTACAATCATTTTTGCCGCTTGTTCTGACACTTTATTTAACTTTTCACGCAAGCGCTTTACATGTGTATCGACCGTTCTTAAGTCACCAAAAAACTCATAATGCCACACTTCTTTAAGCAATTGTTCCCGATCGAAAACTTTATCAGGAGATTTTGCTAAGAAATAAAGCAGTTCATATTCTTTCGGAGTAAGACTTACTTCTTTTCCATCCGCTAATACACGATGCGCATCATGATCAATTGTTAAATGAGGAAAGACAATGACATCTTTCGCAGTCGTTTCTGTTTGAATGAAAGATGTTTTTGATGAACGGCGCAGCAATGCCTTTACACGCAAAACAACTTCTCTTGGACTAAACGGCTTCACAATATAATCATCAGTGCCAACCTCAAAACCTTGTACTCTGTTAACTTCCTCCCCTTTGGCTGTTAACATGATAATTGGCGTAGCTTTTTTCTCTCTTACTTCACGGCATACTTCGATTCCATCTTTCCCGGGCATCATTAAATCGAGCAGAATGACATCATACTCATTTCCTAATGCCTTTGCTACCGCTTCATTCCCATCCTCAGCTTCGTCTATGAAATAGTTTTCCCTCTCTAGGTACATTTTTAATAAACGTCGAATCCTTTCCTCATCATCCACTACTAAAATCCTAACGTCTTTGTCCATAACTCATATCCCCCTCTTTTCATATATCCCCCAAAATATCTTTTAAAAGAAGCCTTCACTAACGTGAAGTGAAGGCTTTTTCCCTAATTTAAGTCGATACTCTTTCTTTTTCGAAAATATATTACTGCTTGATTAACCTGCATAGGAATGCAGACCAGCAATAACAAGATTTACTGCTACAAAGTTAAACATAATAATGACAAATCCAATAACAGCTAGCCAAGCAGACTTTTCGCCATGCCACCCTTTTGATAATCGTAAGTGCAGGAAAGCTGCATAGAATAGGAAGGTGATGAGTGCCCAAACTTCTTTCGGGTCCCAGCCCCAAAATCGTGTCCAAGCAATTTGGGCCCAAATCATGGCAAATATTAATGCCCCCAAGGTAAATACTGGGAAACCAATTAACACTGAGCGGTAGCCAATTTCGTCTACTAAATCTAGTTTAATATTTTTCACTACTGGCTGCAACACAGCCCCTACACGTTTACGAATAATCAACCTGAATAATAAGTATATAATAGTTCCTGACAATAAGGACCATATAACGGTATTCAGCTTTTTCGCATTAATAATGCCAGGCATTTCTACAAGCGGCTCAAATTTTCCTGCTGTTAATAACTCGCCCTCATTCGGGCCAGTGATCGCAGGCATCGTATATTCTTGTTTTAACTGTTGTCCGTTCTTATCAATCCAATTAAATTCAGCTTTATAATCTAATAATGAAAATGTAGTTGTTACAAGTACAAATCCAAGAGTACAAATGAGACCAAACATGATTGTTTCTAGCCAAAAAGTCCGTTTACTTGGTTTTGATTGGTCTACTGCTTTTACAAGATAAATTAAGCCTGCTGCAAAACTCATTCCTAAAATTGCTTGTCCCATTGCCGCCGTTGTTACATGAATATAAAGCCAATGACTTTGCAGTGCAGGAATGAGTGGTGATATATCACGTGAAAACATGCTTGAAAATGCGATTAGCAAGAGTGCTACAGGCAAGGTGAATACACCGAGCAATGGTGTTTTATACATATAGTATAAAACGATAAATGCACCGACTAATGATAATGCAAAAAACGTTCCAAATTCAAACATATTACTTACTGGAGCATGTCCAGCAACAATCCAGCGAGTAATAAAATAACCTAATTGACAAATGAATCCAACAATTGTTATAAAAACAGCAATTTTCGCCCATTTATTTGGGCCTTTTTCTTTCATCTTTCCTTTTTTATCCTTAATCGAACCAGCAAAAAAGACAGTGGCGATTAAATACAGGATAAACGAAGAAAATAATAAATTTCCACTCAAACTTACCACTGATTTCCCTCCTTATTCTTTAGTTTCCTTCTGCACTTGATCTTCAGGATCATCAATTCCAGTACCCTCTAGTACAGACTGAATTTCTCTTTTTAATCCATGCCAGTTTTTATTCGTATGTCCAGCAATCCAAACTTCATCATTTACTCTGCGAAGCCAGATACGGCGATGATTCCAATACGATCCTTGCGCAACGCCTATCATAAAGATTAGTCCGCCTAAAGCGATGATCCATAGTGTTAAATCTTTACGAACTGTTATGGATGAAACATGTTTCGTATCAATACCAGCAAAATTCATTTTATATTCATTATCACCAAATGGCTCGATCGTTTGCTGAATCGCTACGAAGCTGATTTCTCCATCTTTTTTATCAGGACTAATCATTTTGAATACAAAAGCGGGATTGTTTGGAACCTTTGATTTCGTGATCGGCTCCCCGCTATCATCAAATTCAAAGTCAGGAAAATAGCTTACTACTTCTACTGCATAGCCATTGCCAAGATCATAGCGATCCTTCGGGTCATTTAAATCAATTTTTATTTCGCCAAACGATTCCTCTGAATCCTTTTTATTTAGTCTAAAGGTCATTTGATTTAATTCATCTAATTTATAACTAACTTGATAGAGTGCATATCCTTCAAACTTTAACGGCTCATTTACTTTAATCGAATAATCCTTTACCTTCTCAAGTTCTGGTGCTTGTCCTGCAACCGTTTCACCCTTCTTTTTATATAGGGTTACATCTGATTGGTAATTCTTAGCTACCATCCCTTTTTCCTCAATTGCATTACTAAACGCTTTATTATCTTTATCCTTATCATAAACTTCTAAAATAAACTTATTATTCTTTAAATAGTATTGTCCGTCTGTTTCCGGAATAACTTTTGTTTCACCCTCACGAACCCAAAGGACTTCATCAATATACATCCCTGGAACAAACCGAAGCATTCCGCCGATTAAGAAGATAATTAGACCGATATGGTTAACATATGGACCCCATCTAGAGAATCTGCCCTTTTCTGCAAGAATATTCCCATCTTCTTCTCGGATATTATATCTCTTTGCTTTTAATCTTTCTTTTATCTTTTCATAGGATACATCAAGATTGCTAGCCTCTGAGACGCCAAAGATTCGCTGGCGTTTTAAAAACCCTTCATGCCTTGCGACACGTTGCGCTTTTAAAGCCCGCCATAACGGTATCATCCGGTCAAGACTGCATATGACTAAGGAAATACCAATTGATGCGATTAATACAAGATACCACCATGAGCTATACAAATTATGAAATCCAAGTTCATAATACAATTTCCCTATCCATCCATACTGATCCTCATAATACTCTGCAGCAGGCATAACAGGAGGTATGTACATTTCTTGCGGTAAAATCGTTCCGAGTGCTGAAGCAATCAGTGTAATAACTATCAGCCAAACACCAACTTTTACAGATGAGAAAAAGTTCCAAATTTTATCAATGATTGTTTTGTTGTATGTTTGTGAACGACGTGCACTGCCTTCATAGCGCATATCAACAAGTTTCTTATCTTTTTCCGATTCCTGAAGAACTCTTCCACATGCTTCACAAAGAATGGTTCCATGCGGATTCACATGCCCGCATTCACATTTTACATGTTTCATTTAAAAAACTCCCCGTAGCTTATGGTTGAACTTGTTCCATTAACTCTTTAATCATTTCTTCCGTCAATTGACCTGTGTGATATTTAACAACTTTTCCATCTTTATCAATCATAAATGTTGCAGGAAGTGCGCCAATTTTATAAGCAGTCTGAACTTGCCCGTCTTTATCCAATACAATTGGAAAAGTTAACTTATGTCTTTCAGCAAATTTACTAACCGATAACTCAGACTCACCTACGTTAACAGCTAAAGTTTGTACACCTTTGTCTTTAAATTGCTTGTACTGGTTATCCATATACGGCATTTCTTTTTCACATGGCTTGCAATATGTACCCCAGAAATTAAGAAAGACACCCTGACCTTTATAATCTGAGAGACGATGCTCTTCTCCATTCAAATCGACGAGAACGAAATCAGGTGCTTGTTCTCCAATTACAACCTTTTTAATATCATCTTTTGTGAAATTTGCATACAAAGTATAGGCGACAGCTGCACCCAAAATTAGCAAAATAATCGTTCTTATCACTAAACGACGCTTTTTCATCACACTCTCCCCTTTAAAAAACACTGTGCGTCTTAAAACGAAACAGCCGATTTTTATTATACCATTTATCAACATTCTAATAATGTTTACAATTTGAAGTAACTGTGACTTTTCTATGAAATTTCCCTTAATTGGTCGAAAATTAACACAAATAAGCAAAAGATTTTATGATTTGGATAGCGTGCGTAATTGCTTGACTTCATGTGCTGTTAATTCTCTTGCTTCTCCCGCTTTTAACCCTTGCAGTGTTAAAAAGCCGTATCTTTCTCTTTTTAATTTTATGACTGGATGGCCGATTGCCTCGAGCATCCTTCTGACTTGACGATTTCGCCCCTCATGAATGGTTAATTCAATGATTGCGGTTTGCTTTTTCTTATCAATTGAAAGCACTTTTGTCTTTGCAGGAGCTGTTTTCCCATCCTCCAGGCGAACTCCTTTTTCAAGGCTTCTCATTTTCTCTCTTGAAGGAATTCCTTTCACCTTTGCAACATACACCTTTTCAATCTCATTCTTTGGGTGCATGAGCAGATTCGCAAACTCCCCATCATTTGTTAAAAGCAGCAGGCCTGAAGTATCAAAGTCTAAACGCCCTACTGGATAAATTCGCTGCTCAATTTGTTGAAAAAAGTCAGTTACCACTTTTCTCCCTTTATCATCTGTTACACTTGAAATAACACCTCTTGGTTTGTATAGAAGAAAATAAACGGGTTCTTCC
Source organism: Cytobacillus solani (assembly GCF_001420595.1). GTDB lineage: Bacteria > Bacillota > Bacilli > Bacillales > Cytobacillaceae > Cytobacillus > Cytobacillus solani. The sequence goes on from NZ_LJIX01000006.1 coordinate 3,266,263, forward strand.
CTTTCAACTGGAATCCCATTCACTTCTACTCGATCTGAAGATGAAACCTTAACACCAAGTTCCTTTACAGTTTTTCCATTAACCCTTACATGACCTTCCTTGATAAGCTCCTCTGCTTTTCTGCGTGAAGCAAATCCTGCATGAGCAATTACCTTTTGCAATCTTTCCATTTATGTCACCCCGACTAATACTTAATAAGAATTATACCTATTTCCATCCTTATGAATTATGACATAAATCATCTTTTTTTCAAAGTAGACGCTTTTTTCAAATAATAAAGCAAAAAAAATACCTATTGTTTTAGGTATCTTTGAATGGTTTTTAGATTGTTTGTATCTTTCATATTCTGCCGAAAATAAGCGTCACAACTACGATTGCTGCGATGATTCCAATTAAATCTGCCAATAGTCCGACCTTTAAGGCGTCTCCCATTTTCCTAATTCCAACCGCACCAAAATAAACAGTCAAAACATAAAAAGTTGTGTCTGTGCTGCCTTGGAGAACAGATGCTAACCTTCCGATAAATGAATCTGGGCCATGAACGGCGATAAGATCACTTGTTATTCCAAGTGCGGCTGAACCTGAAATCGGACGAATGATGGCGAGCGGGACAATATCAGGAGGTATGCCGATTGCCTCCAGCACTGGCCGAATAAACTCCATGAAATACTCCAGGGCTCCAGAAGCCCGAAAAACGGAAATAGCCACGAGCATTCCAACAAGAAAAGGGATAATCGAGACAGCGATTTTTATCCCTTCTTTTCCGCCTTCAACAAAGCTTTCATAAGTAGGCACACGTTTTATCGTCCCATATATTAATATAAAACCAATTAGAACAGGAATAAACCAGAGGGAGATAACCGATACAACTTGCATACGACTTCATCCTTTTCTCGCTCTTTTAGATAGTTTTCATCTATATGATGTCCACCTCTTTTTGAGTTAATTTTCTGCACCAAGCGCAAGCTGTCTAGCCCCGACGTACAGGACGTACTAGTGTCGACAATGCGACAGGACAAGGAAAGCTTCGTCAGCAATGCATCGCACGACTAAAAGTGAAGCTTTTAAGAGGACGTCGCGTATTTGTCGACCTCGAAGTCACAAGCTAACCCTCCCAGAAAGGTAAAGTACACCTTTTTAGTGAGACTTGTCTTATACTTGTCGGGACTATTCAAGGCGTTTACGCTTTTTTCTTTCTTCTATAATAAAAATATCGGTCAATGATTATGGCGCCTATTGCAGAGCAGAAGGATGCAATTAACGTGGGACCGACAATCTCTGTCGGAGATGCGGATTCATATTTCATCCGTATGGCTATAACCATCGTTGGTATTAGCGTTATACTTGAAGTATTAATCGCCAGAAAGGTGATCATCGAACGGCTGGCTACATCCAATCCGCCATTTAATCGTTTCAGTTCTTCCATCGCCTTAATTCCCAGCGGGGTTGCTGCATTCCCAAGCCCAAACATATTTGCCATCATATTGGAAAGTATGTAGCCCATTGCAGGATGATCATTCGGTACATCCGGAAAAAGCTTTTTCACAATTGGTCTAAATAAGAGTGACAGTTTTTTTAATAGCCCAGCATCCTCGGCTATTTTCATCATTCCTAGCCAAAAAACAAGAACACTGATTAATCCGATGCATAAAGTAACGGCTTCCGCTGCCCCATTAAAGATAGCTTCATTCACTTGATCCATCGTCCCATTAACCATTGCAAAGATAATCCCTATGACTGTTAAGAACACCCATATAATATTAACCATCTGTTTTCACACCAATCATCACGAGAAATATATTTCTAAATTGCTCAAAAAACGATTGCTTGTCTTTATTATCAGCATGCTTGTAATATATTGGCATCTTTTTCACCTGCTGTTTGTTGAAATAAACAGTTACTTGACCAACAATTTCAGGGGGATTCTCTTTCCATTCCTTTTCTGGCTTTATTAATTTATATTCAATTTTGAATTGTTTCTTTTCTTTTGATGTTACTGGGTAGTCAAATCCATGTTCAACATATACCTTCTTTTTATAAAATTTATCCTTCACCTGGGCAATATTTCCCTTTGGCAAAACCTCTACTAAACGATAAGTATTAAACCCTGACTCATACATTTGAATATGGTCATTCCAATCATCCGGACCATTTAGAGTCACAGCAATTAAGTTCAGCTCCCCTTTTGCAGCTGTCGTTACTAATGTGCGCTTCGCACGTTTCGTAAAGCCTGTCTTTCCACCTGTTGTATATTTGTAAAGCTCTGTTAGCAGTCTATTTTTATTCTTCCACTTCCGATCCCACTCTTCTGTTGGATGTGGTGCACTATGGACTTTCGTGCCTGAAATTTTCTCATAATCATCATTATTCATTGCATAACGTGTTAAAAGTGCCATATCATATGCCGTTGACATATGATTTTCATGGTCATCAAGCCCATGCGGATTGGCAAAATGAGTATTCTTCATACCAATTTCTTCTGCCTTCTGATTCATTAAATAAACAAAACCATCCAGGCTTCCACCAACATGCTCTGCAATAGCAACAGCTGCGTCATTGCCTGATCGGAGCATTAGACCGTAAACTAAATCCTCCAGCTTTATTTTTTCACCCGGAACTAAATAAATGGAGGAGCCTTCAGCACGGACTGCCTTTTCACTTACCTTTACCAATTCATCCATTTTTCCTGATTCAATAGCTAAAATAGCTGTCATGATTTTTGTAATACTTGCAATTCTCATCGGCTTATTTGCATTTTTATCATATAAAACCCGGCCAGAACTTTGCTCCATTAAAATGGCACTATGTGCACTAACAGAAAAAGAAGCATGTGCCACCTGAGGAATAAACGAGATTAGAATTGCAGCAATCAGGGGAAAGATTATCAGCTTTTTCATATTTTTCATTGCAGTCTCCTTCACTGGTTTGTACAATTTTATGCAGGACAAGTATTGATATGACAATAAAAGGCGAAAAACATAGATTGTTTTTCGCCTTTTAAATCTATTAAAATGGTTTCCATTTAAGCTCAGAAGCTTTCATAAACCGTTGTTCCACATCTTTCCAATTAACAATATTCCACCAATTTTTCACATAGCCAGCACGGTCAGTTTTATATTGAAGATAGTAGGCATGCTCCCAGACATCCAATACAAGCAGAGGGATCGTATCCCATTGTGTTAAAAGCATATGCCTCTCTGATTGCAGTATTTCGAGATGATGGGCTCTAGGTGACCAGACAAGAACAGCCCAGCCAACACCTTCCACCTGCTTTGCTGCTTCAGTAAATTGCTTTTTAAATGCTTCAAAACTGCCAAAATACTTTTCTATTGCTTTTAACAAGCTTCCTGAGGGCTTTCCCCCGCCTTTAGGCATCATATTATTCCAGAAAATCGTATGAAGATAATGACCGGACCCATGAAAGGCAAGCTCCCGTGACCAATGCTTAACTAAAGAAAAATCTCCTGATTTCCTTGCCTTATTTAGCTCTTTTTCCGCTTTATTCAGTCCATCTACATATGATTGATGATGCTTTTCATGATGTAATCTCATAATTTCCTCAGAAATATACGGCTCTAATGCATTGTATGCATATGGCAAAGGAGGCAATGAATGATTGCCCGCAGCAACTTGAGGGGGATTGACATAAACACTTCCAAGCTCTTGCCTTTTCACGAAATAGTTCTCCATGTCCGCGTGCAGTTCTTCTACATAGTTCTGAATCTCCAACAATTCATGATTATCTAATGGATTTTGGATTCCCTCCATAATATCAGTCATGCGATTCATCTTCTGCCAAAGCTCATTGTTTTCGTCGACATTTTCTGATTCGAGAAACGCCCGAAGTTCCTTATTCCACTTAAACACATCATGAATATAGTCATTCATTTTGCTCATACGATCCCTCTTTCCTAAATAGTCCCTTTCTATCGTATGAGCAGCCAGAAGAAAAATTGCTTTTCCAGTGTTTTATATGCAAACAGCTGGCAATTTTCTAATAAAAAAAGCAACCTAAAGGCTGCTCCTTTTAAAAAATAATATTCTTATTGAGGCTGAACAATGTACTCTAAGGGTGAACGAAGATTAAAGCTTTTTTTCGTTTCTAAATCTTCAAAGATAGCTGGCAGCTTAGCGTAGTCAACATCCTGGAAATAGGATGCGAAATCAAACTTAGAATTGATGTATACACGCTTGCGATGGCGGAAACCTGGATTCTTCAATAAACAAATCAGTGCCACAATATCTTTAAATTCAACTTCCCTAGTCCCTGCTTTAAAAATTGGATTTGCTTCAAATGAAGTAAATTCATGAACCAGTTCATCAAAATACCTGACATATAGGACATGTAGTGTCTTTTCTTGTCCATCTTCTTCAAAGGTAACTTCACTTCGATTAAAGAAATCCTCAGATGTATTCGATTTCTCCTTTTCCAGTTCATATCCCTTGCATTGTTTAATTAGCATCTTAACGCCTCCTCGAACATTTCCCCATATGTAATAACAAAAACGATATAGAAAATGCTCCATTTTGAAAATGAAGCATTATTTTACAAGTATATATTATCACAAAAAAATTAAATTGTATGAAAAATTCAAGAGTCCATTGTTTCTTGAAACCTGCCAAAAAACAAATCTGCATCATCCTGCTGGTAATCATCTTCTATCTTTTCAGGAAGCGGCGGCAGCTCTTCAATCTTTTTTAATCCAAAATAATCAAGAAATTCTTTCGTAGTGCCATATAGGTATGCTCTTCCCGAGCCATCTGCTCGACCCACTTCTTTAATGAGTGCCTTAGCCATGAGTGTATGTATTGGCCGCTCCGTTTTCACTCCTCTTATTTCCTCAATCTCTGCTCTTGTAATGGGCTGTTTATAAGCAATAATTGCTAGTGTTTCTAACGCTGCTTGCGATAATGTCGAAGCCTGCGGCGTAACGACAAGCCTTTTTAGATAGGCTGAATTCTCCTTTTTTGTAGCGAGCTGGAAAGTGCCTGCTAGCTCTATAACTGTGATGCCTCGCATGGCATCATTACGATAATCTTCCATTAATTCATGAATAATCTCTTCTGCTTGCAGCTCCTCGACTTCGAGAACAAGAGCCATCTGCTTTAAAGTTAGTCCTTCATCTCCTGCAGCAAATAATAGACTTTCAACAATGCCCTTCCAATTTATAATATTAATACTCTTCTCCCCCTTCCATTGCACTTACATAAATCTCCGAAAAATTGCCTTCCTGCTCAATAAAGATGTCATGGCGTTTTATTAGCTCTAACACTGCTAAAAAAGTAACCACAATATTTTCACGGTCAAGAACGGGAAAGAGGTCATAAAAGCTTTTACGCACCTTGAATTGCCTTAAATCATCAAGGATTTCAGCCATTCTCGTTTCTATTGGGATTTCTTGACGTGCTATTTTTGTTGAAAGCGGTTTTTGCAGCTTTTGTCTTCTTAATAGTTTTTGAAATGCTCCAAGCATGTCATACAAGGAGACGTTTAATTCCGTTTTTTCCGGTTGAATGTCTTTTGCATAATCGCTTAAATCACTTGGAGGCTTTGTAAACATTAAGCCTCGCTCTTTTTCCATTTCTTTAAAATCAACTGCAGCCTCTTTATATTTTCTGTATTCAACTAATCTTTCAACAAGCTCTTCCATCGTGTCTTCTTCATGTCCTAAGCCTAACTCATCATCAAGCAAATCTTCCTCGTGCTTTGGGAGAAGCATTTTGCTCTTAATCGCAAGCAACGTGGCCGCCATAACAAGATATTCACTTGCCACATCAAGCTGCAGCACTTGCATCGTATGGATATACAATAAATATTGCTCAGTAATTTCCGCTACTGGAATATCGTATATATCAATCTCAAGCCGATTTATTAAATGAAGAAGCAAATCAAGCGGTCCTTCAAACGCATCAATCTTTACATTATAATGTTCCATTACTACTCACCAAAATTTCCTTATTAAGTTCCTCATTAAAGACTACTATAGTATAAATTATAAAAGTGAGCTATCCAATAGAAAAATATTAGAAATGCGAAAACGCCTTGGTCATCGCCGTACAAACTGGAAGGGTCACGACTGAGATAAAGGAAACACGGTGAGTGTAAGCGAACCGATGCTGACTTATCGTAGGGAGGGGACCTGAAGTTTGATAGGCGATAGGCGCTGTAGCCAGACAACTATCTGATTCAAAGCATATGAAATTATTCCTTCATTCGCCCATACAATTTGGTATTTGCCTACATAAAATGATCTTGAAACAAAAAAAGGAAACAGGAGGTATGATGTATGTCTAAAGGAAACAACTGGTGCGGTGGAACAGGGTTTGCTTTACTTGTCGTTTTGTTCATCCTGCTGATTATTGTAGGAGCTGCTTGGTGCTAAGCTAATTATGTATTTATGACCCGGTTTTTTCCGGGTTTTTTTGTTTGATTTAAAACTGTTGTTTGATTTTTAGGACGAGTGTTCTATGATATGATTAACATATATTAATAGGGAGGTGAAGTGGTGTATCCAAAAGCATATATCGAATTTTTGATACATTTTCATGGGGATAGAGATTATTTCGAATGTCATGAAGTCCTTGAAGAATACTGGAAAGAGATTGACCCAAACAATAAACAGTCTATTTGGGTAGGTCTGATCCTCCTAGCGGTTTCAAATTATCATCACCGGCGTGAAAATTACCTTGGTGCTAAAAAGACCATTGCCAAATCAATTGCCATCCTAAAAAACGAAAAAAATAAGCTTCTCCCTTTAGGAATCGATGCTGATAAATTAATGTACGACCTCCTATTAAGACAAAAGGCTATTGCCTTAGGAAAACCCTATGATAGCTATACAATTCCAATCATTGATCCGATGTTAATTGCGAGCTGCCAAGCTGGCTGCATCGATCGCGGTTTCATATGGGGATCAGTTAGTGATATGAATAATATAGAAGTGGTTCATCGCCATTCCACTAGAGACCGAAGCAGTGTCATCGAGGAACGATTAGAAGCATTAAAAAGGAACACAAGATTCATACAACAACACATAAAAAAAGGCAATGAATAATTATTCGCTGCCTTTTTCTGTATGAATCGTAATATCACACTTGCTCAAGAATGATTCGGTATTTTCATTTGCTATGATCTTTTTGTCTGGGAATAGTTCGTTTAATGCCTTGACCATTGACTTCCCAATCCCTTGCTGTCTATGAGAAGGATTGACAGAGATATGCTGGATCTTGGCTGAATCTTCATTCATAAGAACACCCACTAATCCAATTATATCTTCCCCTGCTTTCCATAGAAATAATTGCAGGTTCTCCTCACTTTCGTATTGTTTCATCGTTTGCTGGAGCTTCTTGAGATCTTTTTCATTTGGCATAAAAGATAACAAACCCATAGCAATCTTTTCGAATGTTTTTTTATATCGAATTAACATTTTTATCCCTCATTAGATTTTAGCATTCCATCTTATTTTCCCCAAAAATTTAGTATTTCAAACTGTAATAATAATATATGTATACAGCACTAGTTTGTACACTAATAACTGATCTTTTAACTGTTTACTTATTCTAAAAATTATTACTGGGCTCTACTTAGATGGAACGATAAAAAACCAATAATAAAGTCCCCATGCTAAACTCATCGCTATTAATAGAATAAAAAGAATCCAATTGCTTTTTTTCATAAAACCTCCTGTTACAAACTCATTATGTCTTCACATATCCAAGGATTAGTTCTATTCTACACGAATCCTTACTATTTTTCCATGCTACTCGATTAATTAATACGATTAAATACAAAAAAGCCTGCAGGAAGCACGTCCAGTTAATGACCCAAATAACATGCACTCCTATCCTACAAGCTTTTTCACTGCATTCTCTAACTAATAAAATGCTACGATTAATTATTAATCTTTTCTTTGATTGATAAATCCATCCGAATGAGATCTTCATACGTTTCTCTTCTTACAACTAGCTTTGCTTCCCCATTTTCAACAAAGACGACAGGCGGTCTTGGAATTCGATTATAATTATTTGCCATCGCATATCCATAAGCCCCTGTGCAAAAAACTGCTAGCAAATCATTATGATCCGACTTTGGAAGTGGAATATCCCATATGAGCATATCACCGGATTCACAGCATTTTCCAGCAACAGAGACAGTTTCCTCTGCTTTCTCTAATGCTTTATTAGCTAAGATGGCTTCATACCTTGCTTGATAAAGAGCGGGTCTAATATTATCGCTCATTCCACCATCCACAGCGATATATTTGCGTATGCTAGGAACATCCTTACTAGAGCCTATCTTGTATAATGTGCTACCGGCATCCCCAACAAGAGAACGACCTGGTTCAATCCATATTTCGGGCATGTTCATTGCAAAATGATCAGCCTGTCTTTGTACTTCTTCGATAATCTCTTCCACATATTGACCTGCCGGCAGAGGCTGATCCTCATTCGTATAGCGAATACCAAAACCGCCACCTAAGTTCAATACCTTTGATTCAAAAGCATATGACTCTTTCCATTCATTTAGTTTCTCAAATATTTTCTGTGCCGCTACAAGAAACCCAGCAGTTTCAAATATTTGTGAACCGATATGACAATGCAAGCCCAGCAGTTCAATTTTGGAAAATTGTAAAGCAGCCTTCATTGCTTTCTCTGCTTGTCCATTTTGAAGATCAAAGCCAAACTTAGAATCTGCCTGCCCAGTTGTAATATATTCATGTGTATGTGCTTCAACCCCAGGTGTAACCCGTAATAGAATCTTCGCGTTCGTTTCCATCTCTTCACAAATGGATTGAAGGAGCTCCAACTCATAGAAATTATCGACTACTATACAGCCAACACCGTGTTTAAGAGCCATTTCCAACTCTTCTTTGCTTTTGTTGTTCCCATGAAAATGAATTCTATCAGTTGGGAATTCAGCTGCTAACGCTGTATATAATTCTCCGCCAGAAACAACATCAAGTGAAAGCCCTTCTTCGTCAGCAAGCTGAACCATCGCAATCGTAGAAAAGGCTTTGCTCGCGTATGCTACTTGAGCAGTTACCCCTAATTTATCAAATGTTTGCTTAAATCCTCTCGCTCTTTCTCTAATTAAAGAAACATCGTAAACGTATAAAGGTGTACCAAATTGTTCGGCTAGCTCTATAGTGTCCAATCCGCCTATCTCCAAATGTCCCTTGTTATTAACCTTCGATGTACCGTTTAAATGCATAGATCTACCTCTTCCCTCTTGGCTTATATTAATTAGAAAATAGACAGTATCTTTATAAGAAACTGTCTATTTTCTGCTTGCTGTCGTATTTTGTTTATTAATTTTAAGAAATTTTAACACAATTCAGTGAAATTCGCAATGAGTAGACATCATTTTGAGGAACTGTTTTTTGGCGGCTGCTTATAACGGTTTGTCGTATGAACAATACTCGGTCGTATACTCGAACCAGGTACTGATGCACGAACTAAAATTCGCCATAATGCTTTTGGATGAAACGGAATAAATGGCCATAAATACGGTGTATTCAACGGTTTCATATTCGCAAGGAATAGGATAAACAGCGTAATCCCAACGACAAATCCCGGTGTATGGAATATTGCGACCAGAACTAAAAATAAAAGCCGGAATAGCTTGTTTGCGATACTTAATTCATAGCTTGGTGTCGTATAAGTCCCAATTGCAGCAAGTGACACATATAAAATGACCTCCGGAACAAATAAACCAACATCAATAGCAATTTGTCCAATTAAGACAGCCGCAATTAAGCCCATAGCTGTTGATAATGGAGTTGGTGTATGAATGGCAGCAATCCGCAGCAATTCAATCCCTATTTCAGCAAGAAATAATTGAAGAATCACAGGTATATTTGTTTCTTCGTTCGGTCCAATAAATGCAATACTTTCGGGTAATAGTGACGGCTCTAATACAAATAAAAACCAAAGCGGCAGCAAAAACAAAGAAGAAGCTACTCCAAGAAAACGAATCCAGCGGATAAACGTACCTACTGCAGGGGATTGTCGATACTCTTCCGCATGCTGCAAATGATGAAAGTATGTTGTAGGTGAAATCATCACACTTGGTGAGGTATCCACAAATATTAGAACATGCCCTTCGAGCAAATGGGTTGCAGCAACGTCCGCTCGCTCTGTATAACGTACTAGCGGAAAAGGATTAAATCCTTGTTTTAATAGAAATTCCTCGATTGTTTTATCAGCCATTGTAATTCCATCAATGTCTATGGCTGCAATTTCCTTTCGAATGATATTAATTAAATCGGGATTGGCAACATCTTTAATGTATCCTATTGCCACATCCGTTTTTGATCTTTCACCAACTCTCATAATTTCAAAGCGAAGTCTTTCATCTCGAATTCTTCTTCTTGTCAGTGCAGTATTAATGATAATATTTTCTACATACCCATCCCTTGATCCCCGCACCACTTTTTCCGTATCCGGCTCCATCGGTGTTCTGCCCGGATAACTGCGGACATCAATAACTAATCCATGGGTAACCCCTTCCATTACAACAACAATTAGGCCTGATAAGACTTGGTCCACAAGCTCATCCATTGTTTTTATTTGGGCAACTGATTGGTGAACTAACCTGTTTTCAACTATTTTACTTAGATTCGTTGATAATTTCTCGTTATCATTGATTGCAACAAGCTCTTCAACAATTTCGATAATAAATTGTGTATCGGTTAACCCATTTACAAAATAAATATGCACGTCTTTTCTGAGAACTTTTAGTTTCCTTACACCTAAATCGAAACTATCTCCCAGCCCAATTCTATTTTTCATATACTTTTCAATTTCATCTACTGAATCAGGAATGGGCATTTTATTTTTTATCTTATTGTCTGCCACGATAACCACTCCTTTCCAATACGAGTTCTACGGCTTTTTTCGTAATTGGTGAGCCATTTTCATAATGGTCTTTTTTCGCCATTTTTCCTATATCGCCAATTCCTACTTTAATCGGGACATCTATTTCATCGAGACAATATACCGTGTCACCATAAAGTCTTCCTTTATCCATTTCTTGTAGACCATATTTATCGACTCCATAAGGGGTTATTTCACCATCTCGGTCGATGCAAACATCTACTTTAGCCCATTCGGCTTGTCTTGTTTTTGCGGCGACTGCAATAATCCCGAGTACATCAATATCTTTATGGCTTGCTACATACTTTAACGCACGTTCTCCTGCACCTTCACCGACAAAACCACTATCATCAAACATAACAAATACTGGGTCATGCGATGCTTTTTTGATAAGCTTAACAATTAGGGCTCCGTCTAATGTGGTAGGATTTCCGTGGGATAGGGAGATACATCTCCCCCCGATTTCATTGGCTATGTGTTCGATTGATTTTCTAGCATAGTCATCTCCATCTGTAATTAAAACTACGTGCCTTCGATGGTCCTCCATATTTTATTATCCTTTCGTCATAGGTTGATACAGCTATCTTAAATCAGCTATTTCCCTGCTACTTATCGACAAAATAGATCCACTGAAAGAAAGATCCTACAATCTTCCCAAATACAATAGCCATTAATAAAAAAATAATTTGTCCATCAATCCCTATTCGCTTTGCAAGAATCGGAAGGACATTTAGTACTTCTGTCAGAGCTGCAGCAATCATACCTACAAATATCCCTGCTGCCAAACCAATCGGGACTAATAGGTAGGAAGTAAGGTGAAAGAGTGGATCCCATAACGTACTCATTCCACCAATAACAGCTCCAATTACAACAGCCCACTCATAGAACCGGATCATTTTCATTGTTTTTGTCAGCTGCATAAGTCTTGGGATCACACCTAATACTGACAAAAACGCTACAAACCCTGAGCCTACTGCTAATCCTCCCGCAAGACCGACAAACATAACTAAGACAACATTACCGCTCGTCAATATTTTTCATACTTTCTTTGTTTTCCTTCATTGCCACATAATTGTCTAGATCCAGCTGATAATTAAACATTTCTACTTCTAGCGGGCTCGGCTCTTCATTAAGACGCTTCTTAAAAAGATGATTAAAGAAAAGAATCATTCCTAGGCCTAAACCGATGGAATATGGAATCTGAAAGATTAAAGGTTTGTCATCAATTTCTCCCGTAATGATTGTGTAAATTCGCTGCTGAACAGCCTGCATGCTAACATCTTCATGAAAGTTCATAATGGTAAGGGCAGCACCAATAAACAATAAAAGCCATACTAAAATAAAAAGTGGCAGGGATACCCTCTTTTTTTTCGGAACCACTTCAACGATAACTTGAGATGGGCCCTGTGTTTGAATTTCTAAGTTCGGCAGTATTTCTGTAATTAAACGGATCACCATCATGACATCGATAATAATTATATTGCGGTCTTGTTCAGAAACTTCATAAATCTTCATTTTACTTAACTGCTCATATAGCATTTCATCGACAATTAATTGCGCAATATCCTTTAGCAAAATCTCTTCACGTGCTCGAACTTGTATGCGGTGTCGCAATCGAATATAAACCGTTCGTTCCATTTCGTTCACTTCCCACACAGTTATTTCCTTGTATCACTAGTATGAGTTACATATATTTACTTCATGACGACCAATAATTGGGTATCGAATAAATAATGAGGTTCCGCGTAATTATTAGAGCAATTGCAAAAATAATAGATAATTTGCAAATATAATACCGGATTCCGCAAAATTGTTAGCTAAATCGAAAAAAAGACCGTATGGATTATAAATCCATACGGTCTTTCATTTGCTGGAGGATCTTTTTTTCTAGCCTAGATACTTGAACTTGTGAGATGCCAAGTCTTGCGGCCACTTCAGATTGCGTTTGATCTTTATAATAGCGCAAATAGACGATTAAACGTTCCCTGTCTTCTAGTTCATTAATCGCTTCTTTTAAAGCAATCTTGTCAAACCATTTTCCTTCATTTCCATCATCTATTTGATCCAGCAATGTGATTGGGTCCCCATCATTTTCGTAAACCGTTTCATGAATGGATGATGGGGTTCGGCTAGCTTCTTGAGCAAGGATGATGTCTTCAGGCGGGATATCTAGGAATTCAGAAAGCTCTGATACAGTCGGAATTCTGCCAAGCGATTTTGACAATTCATCCTTTGCTTTCCGAATTTTATTTCCCATTTCTTTTAATGAGCGGCTTACCTTGACTGTTCCATCATCACGGATAAAACGTTGAATCTCTCCAATGATCATTGGAACGGCATACGTTGAAAATTTCACATCAAATGTTAGGTCAAATTTATCGACTGACTTCAATAATCCAATACAACCGATTTGAAAGAGATCATCCGGCTCATATCCGCGGTTTAAAAACCGCTGAACAACCGACCAGACGAGACGCATATTCTTTTGGACAATTAAATCTCTAGACTCCTGATCTCCCGCCTGGCTTTTTTGGATTAACTCCTTGACTTCATGATCCTTCAAAAAAGTTTGGCTCTTTTCTGTTTTAACCTCCACATCCATAGCAAGACTCCCTTAATTGCATAGCATTTTACTATTTGATAAATGCTTTCTTAATCGGATCTCTGTGCCTTTCCCCGGTTGCGATTGAATTTCGATTTCATCCATGAAATTTTCCATAATCGTAAAGCCCATGCCTGATCTCTCAAGTTCTGGCTTTGTTGTAAACAGCGGCTGACGCGCTTCATCCACGTTCATTATTCCCAATCCCTCATCACGGATGGACATATCGATGAAACCATCCTCAATTTTCACAGTTATATACACAAGCCCGTCTGGATCTTGTTCATAGCCGTGAATGATTGAATTGGTAACTGCCTCAGATACAACTGTTTTAATTTCAGTTAACTCATCCATTGTCGGATCAAGCTGACTAATAAATGCTGCGACTGTTACACGCGCAAACGATTCATTTTGGCTTAATGCACTGAATTTAATTTGCATTTCATTTTTCATTGATCATGCAACCCCCAGTCTTTGCAAAGCAAATTCTTCTGTCGGTTCTAAACGGATAATTTTAAATAAACCCGACATATCAAATAATCTTTGGACTGCTGGAGAAATTGCACAAACAACCATTTCGCCATGTTGCTGTTTAATTTGTTTATATCTGCCTAGAATGACGCCTAAACCTGAGCTATCCATAAAGGAAAGCTGTTCAAGATTTAAGATAATATGATGAATATCATATTCTTCAATTGCGTTAGACGCCTGTCTCCGAAGCTCATCAGCAGAATGATGATCTAATTCCCCGCTTAAACGAATACATAGGACATCTTTTTTCACTTCTAAATTAATGGTAAGACTCACTATCATAGCCTCCTTATCTAGGATCCCGATTGTCTATGTAAAAGCCTTGACAGGATCGGTTGACCGTATCATTTACATGACATACATTGGCCTTTATAGTGAGTCAAATTCGATATTTACTTACGCATTTCCTTCCGAAAGACAAAACTAGTGACATTTCGCTAAAACTAGAATGTATAATCAACATTTCGACAAAATAGAAAAGCGGAAGCGCCTTGCATCTCCCTATTGTCCCGCTTTCGTAAACATGCCCATTGAACGTTTATACAAGGTCCACCAGCTAGCTTCCTTGCTATCTTCCTTTGCTACTAATGGTGTTTCAACGATTGTTTTTCCATCCTGTTTCAGTTTTAAGGTTCCTACTTTATCCCCTTTATTTACAGGTGCTTTCACATTTTTATTTAATTCAACAGCTTGTTTTATATTTTCAATGCCCTCGCCTTTCTTTGTTAAAAGGGAAATAGGCTCACTTGTCATTGCTTCAACCCTTTTCTTCTCACCTTTACTAATAGCTACTTTTCCAAGTGCCACATTTCGCTTATACAGCGGGTGCGTCTCATATTGGCTGAATGCATAATCAAGCATCTTTGTTACTTGGGCATTTCTCTCCTTTGAGGTCGGAGCTCCAAATACGACTGCAATTACGCGCATACCATCCTTTTCAGCCGTTGCTGTTAAACAGTATTTTGCTTCATTTGTGAATCCCGTTTTCAACCCATCAACACCCGGATAAAATTTGACGAGGCGATTTGTATTTACTAGCCAGAATTTTTTATCTGTATTTTCACGAAGATAAGATTCATAAGTACCAGTAAATTTCGTTATTCCTTCATATTTGAGAAGCTCCTTAGCCATCATTGACATATCATGAGCAGTACTATAATCTCCATGGCCAGGCAAACCCGTTGCTGTTTTAAATTCTGTATTTTTTAGCCCGAGTTCCTTTGCTTTTTTATTCATAAGCTTTACAAACTCTTCTTCAGAACCAGCAAGCCTCTCTGCCATCGCAACAGAAGCATCATTGCCAGATCCAATGGCAATTCCCGCTAGCATTTGCTCTGTCGTCATTTCCTCTCCCGGCTCAAGAAAAATTTGTGATCCTCCCATTGAGGCAGCATATTCACTCGTGCGAATTTTTTCATCCATCGACAGCCTGCCTTCATCTAATGCCTCCATAATTAATAGCATTGTCATTACTTTCGTCATGCTTGCGGGAGGGAGTTGGTCATTGCTATTCTTTTCGTATAAAATTGCACCTGTATCTCGTTCGATTAAGATGGCGGATTTTACATTTTTAGCTAAATCTAGTCCATCGTTTTCTTTTGCCAATGCTGCAGGTACAAAGAGTGTTGACAATAGGAAAGAGATAACTATTAAAGAGACAATTCGTTTCATCACATAAACCTCCATTCTTTATAGCCTCCATCATTTCCATTTGTAACAAATTTATACAATTTTCTATTCGTAAAAATTTTATATTTTGAATGACAAAAATAAAAAATGTCAGAGGTAAATTTCCCCTGACACTTTTTACTTATTCGGTAATTTCTCCATGTATTAACGTTGGTGCAGCTACTTTTTCCTTTGATAAGGTAATATTTGCATAAAGTTTTGCTTTTACTTCATCAATTTCTTTAAAATTGCTGTAAATCGTCACAAGCGACTCTCCCTTTTGCACTTGATCACCGATTTTTTTTCGAAGCATAAGACCAACTGCAAGGTCAATAACTGATTCTTTCGTAGCTCTTCCAGCGCCGAGTAGCATGGCTGCTGTGCCAATTTCATCTGCCACTATTTCGGAAACATAGCCATCTTCCTTCGCTTCTAGTTCAAATGTGAATTTTGCTTGTGGAAGCTTTGCTGGATCATCAACGACTGACGCGTCGCCGCCTTGTGAGCTTAGGAATGTTTTAAATGTTTCTAAAGCTGTACCGTCTTTCATGGCTTCTTCAAGCATTTCACGTGCTTCCTTTAAGCTGTCTGCTTTTTTAGCAAGAAGAACCATATGGCTTCCTAATGTTAAGCAAAGCTCTGTTAGATCTTCCGGTCCTTCTCCTTTAAGCGTATCAATCGCCTCTTTTACTTCAAGCGCATTTCCAATCGCAAATCCAAGCGGCTGACTCATATCAGAAATAACGGCCATTGTATTTCTTCCGACATTATTACCGATACTAACCATTGCTTTAGCGAGCTCTTTTGAATCATCAAGAGTTTTCATAAATGCACCAGCACCTGTTTTCACATCAAGCACAATCGCATCTGCTCCTGCGGCAATTTTCTTGCTCATAATCGAGCTTGCAATTAATGGAATGCTATCAACGGTTGCTGTGACATCACGAAGAGCATAGAGCTTTTTGTCTGCAGGGGTTAAATTTCCGCTTTGCCCAATAACGGCAATTTTATTTGTGTTCACAAGATTGATAAATTCTTCATTTTCGATTTCTACATGGAAGCCTTCAACAGATTCAAGCTTGTCAATCGTTCCTCCAGTATGCCCTAGCCCTCTTCCAGACATTTTTGCGACTGGAACACCAACGGCTGCCACTAAAGGTCCTAATACAAGTGTTGTTGTATCTCCAACCCCGCCAGTCGAATGCTTATCCACTTTGATACCTTCTATTTTGGATAAATCGATTTTATCGCCAGATTCAACCATTGCCATTGTTAAATCTGCTCTTTCTTGTTCCGTCATCCCTTGAAAGAAAATCGCCATCATTAAGGCACTTACCTGATAATCAGGAATCGAGCCGTCTGTATATCCTTTAATAATAAATTGGATTTCCTCTGTCGATAATTCTTTTCCATCTCTTTTATTCTCAATAATATCTACCATTCTCATATTAAATCACCGCTCGCTTTCTTCTATTTCCTACTTTGTACCAAGCTTTTGCACTAACGCTTTTACATAGCTAAGAAAATCAGCTTTCACTTTTTCAGTTGTTTCAATTACTTCTTCATGATTTAACGGCTGATCTAAAATTCCAGCGGCCATATTTGAAATACAGGAAATTCCTAATACTTTCATGCCTGCATGTCTCGCGACAATTACTTCAGGCACTGTAGACATGCCAACTGCATCTCCACCTAACTTGCGAAGCATGCGTATTTCAGCAGGTGTTTCGTATGTTGGACCCGTATTGCCGACATAGACACCTTCTTGAATGTTTAAGCCTAATTCCGCTGCTATTCCTTTTGCCAATCGTCGCAGTTCTAAGGAGTAGGCTTCAGACATATCAGGGAAACGAACACCGAGACGAGAATCATTCGAACCAATTAGCGGATTGCTTCCCATATTATTAATATGATCACTAATAAGCATTAAATCGCCAGGTGAAAAGCTTTCGTTCACTCCGCCGGCTGCATTTGTTACAATTAACTGTTCGATTCCAAGCTCTTTCATTACACGGACAGGGAATGTTACCTTTTCAAATGAGTATCCTTCGTAATAATGAAAACGCCCTTGCATCGCTACGACATGAATGCCATTAAGCAAGCCAAATACAAGCTGGCCTGCATGGCCTTCAACAGTAGAAACAGGAAAATCTGGAATTTCATTATATGGAATTTTCACAGGGTTTTCGATTTCATCTGCTAAAACGCCAAGGCCTGACCCAAGGATTAGACCGATTTGTGGTGTCTGCTCATACTTTCCTTTTAAGAAGCTTGCTGCTGTTTCAATTTTTTCGAATGACATATTTCATTTCCTCCTATTTCAATTCCTGTAAAAAACTCTTTCCATAAGCAGGCATTTTAACATGGAAGTTTTCTGCAATCGTTGCGCCAATGTCTGCGAATGTTTCACGAATCGTGAGCTCTTTGCCATTTTCATTATTTTTTGCATAAACAAGAAGTGGTACATATTCTCTTGTATGGTCTGTTCCTTGGTGAATCGGATCATTTCCATGGTCAGCCGTAATCATCAGCAAATCCCCAGCTTGCATCTTTTCAAATACTTCCGGCAGACGGGCGTCATACTCTTCAAGCGCTTTTCCATATCCTTCAGGATCTCTTCGGTGTCCGTAAAGGGCATCAAAATCTACTAAATTCAAGAAGCTCATACCTGTAAAGTCCATATCAAATGATTGCAATAATTTATCCATTCCATCCATGTTTGAAACAGTACGAAGGGACTTTGTTACACCTTCGCCATCAAAAATATCAGAAATTTTCCCTATAGCAATAACGTCAAAACCTGCATCCTTCATTTCTGACATGACTGTCCGATCAAAAGGCTTTAAGGCATAATCATGACGATTAGATGTTCGCTGAAAGTGTCCTGGTTCACCTATAAATGGTCTAGCAATTACCCGGCCAACCATATATTTCTCATCCAATGTAAGTTCTCTAGCGATTTGACAAATTTTATATTGCTCTTCTAATGGAATAATTTCTTCATGTGCAGCAATTTGCAGAACCGAATCAGCTGATGTATAGACTATAAGTGCACCAGTCTTCATATGTTCTTCCCCAAGTTCAACGAGAATTTCCGTTCCGCTTGCAGGTTTATTGCCGATCACTTTTCTGCCAGTGCGTGATTCTAGTTCAGCAATTAATTCTTGCGGGAAGCCTTCAGGAAATACTTGAAAAGGGGTTTGAATATTAAGCCCCATAATCTCCCAATGACCTGTCATCGTATCTTTTCCATTCGATGCTTCCTTCATTTTCGTAAAGAATGCGAGTGGCTTCTCTGCTTTTTCAATACCTTTTATTTCACGAATATTGCTGAGACCAAGCTTACCCATATTCGGCATCTTTAGGCCATTCATTTTTTCTGCAATATGGCCAAGCGTATCGGCCCCTTTGTCCCCGAACTTTTCAGCATCCGGTGCTTCACCGATTCCAACTGAATCCATTACAACGACGAAAATTCTTTTATATGCATATGAAGTCATTAGAACTCCTCCTTTTTAAGTGAATGCGGTTACATTAGTAAATATAAATTAGGTTACCCTTTATACATACGTTTATCACATTTTTTCCATTCTATATGTCGGAAGTCTGACATCTATATTTTACCTAATATTTATCATAAATGAAAGAAAAAGCTGCCATATTTTATGGCAACTTTGAAAAGTGCAAGCGCCTTCGGAACAATCAAAGTGCCGATTGTTCCTGCGAAGATTGCTCTTAGGAGCTTTCCTTTGTGCTCACCCCCGACAAGCACAAGACGAGCCTCCCGGAAAGGTGCTCTTTACCTTTCTGGGAGGATTGACTTGTGACCTCGAAGGGGTAGGCGCTGGAGCTAGACATCATTATATTTTTTCCGAAGGTACTTCCGCATCACCTTAGGCTCGCGGATGATATTGACTATATACATCTTTTAATCTAGTTTTTGTTACATGAGTGTAAATTTGTGTTGTTGATATATCCGCATGCCCAAGCATTTCTTGTACGGCACGTAAATCCGCCCCATTCTCAAGAAGATGGGTTGCAAAGGAATGCCTGAGCGTATGCGGAGTTAAATCCTTTTCAATACCTGCTTCAGCAGCAAGACGTTTAAGTATTTTCCAGAAGCCTTGTCTGGATAGCCCACGGCCATGATGATTTAAAAATAAGGATTCATCTCTTTGTTTCTTTGAAACAAAGTGGCTTCTTCCGTCATGCAGATACCGGTCAAGTGCTTCTGTAGCTGTCTTTCCAATTGGAATGATTCGCTCCTTATTGCCCTTTCCAATACAGCGAACAAACCCCATAGTTAAATGGACATCTCCAATCTTCAAACCGATTAACTCACTAACCCTGATTCCTGTTGCATATAGTAATTCAAGCATTGCTTTATCACGAAGTCCATAATGATCATGGGCTTTCGGTGAATCTAACAATGTTTCCACCTCTTGCATATTCAATACCTTTGGCAGTGAACGTTCATGCTGAGGAGATTCAATATGTACGGAAGGGTCTTGGTCTACTGCTTTCTCCCTCAAGAGAAATTGATGAAACGCTCTAATTGAAGCAATATGCCTTGCCAAAGTTTTAGATGATTTCCCCTGTTCTTTCAAGCTCTTTAGAAAATGAATGATTTGAACACGCTGGACATCATTCATTGCCGCTATCACTTCAACCTTTTTTAAATACTTTATATAGCTTTTCAGATCTCTCTCATAAGAAACGATTGTATTTTTCGCCAGCCCTTTTTCTACTATTAAATAATGTATGAAATCTTTCAGATTGTCCTCCATGGATGGCCCTACTCTCCATTTAAATAGAAAAGAATTAACCGATCAAACCAGTTTGATGAATTTTCAGCATTTCCGCTAGAGGATACTTTTACAGCAGTGCCCTCTGGTTCATCATAGCGGTGATAATCTTGATATTCTTCATTTAACCACATAATACCATAATAAAAAAGGATTGTGCATCCTGTGAAAAGCACGAACACTTTGAACGTTTGAAAAACAATTTTTAGCCAGGATTTCATCATATTTGTCCCCCACCATATCATTAATAGTAAAAGATATGCCATTTTGGACAAGAATTATACCTGATCCCGCTTATGTTTAGTTTTAAAAATAAAAAACCTTTTCCACTAACAGAAAAGGTTTTTGGGCTATTGTTGTTCAACTTTTTCAGTTTCTTCACTATTGGCTTTATCATGACAACGATAGCAAATGCCATGGAATGTCAAACGATGGTCTTTTATTTTAAAATTCCATCTTCGTTCAACAACTTCTTCAACATCCTCTAATAAATCTTCCTGGATCTCATCTACTGCTCCACATTCAATACATACTAAATGATGATGGAAATGTGCTGCTCCTTCTTGACGAAGATCATAGCGAGAAACCCCATCACCAAAATTAATTTTATCAACAATTTTCAGTTCTGTTAATAATTCAAGTGTTCTATATACAGTTGCCAAGCCTATCTCAGGCGATTTTTCTTTTACAAGGAGGTAGACATCTTCCGCACTTAAATGGTCCTCTTCATTCTCCAGCAAAACGCGAACGGTTGCTTCACGCTGAGGCGTTAATTTATAGCTTGACGAATGCAACTGTTTCTTTATTCTATCAATTCTACTTTCCATCTGAAGTTCCTCCCTCGCCACTAACATTCTCATTATAACAGATTATGGGATAGATTCAAAATAAAATTATTACAAATAAGAGTTGATAATTTATATTATATAATAATTATTATCAAAAGAGAAGAGTAATTATTCGTTATTTAATGAGAAAAGGCGAATAAACCAAACTGGTTTATTCGCCCATTATATATAAGATGAAGTATGTTCTCAAGCTAGAATGAATTGATTACTGATTTCATTAATATTGGTGAGAGCAGTGCCTCAATTCCGGCTGCAGCACATAAAAATAGCACTGCAACAACAAAAGCAAACATATACTTTCCTAACATCGGCATGATCGGCTGACCAACCTTTTTCATAAATTGTCTCCTAATCATTTTTAATGAAAATGCGACTGAGATCGTTGAGGCGACAATGAAGACAGGAATGATAATTAAATTTTGCGGCAAAACTGTAACAAATGAAAGCAAAAAGCCATCCCAGCCCATTTGGTTTACTAAAAATCCAACCGTAAATCCAACAACCATCCCCTTCATAAATAAGAGAATTAGGATGACAGGCAGACCAATGATAGATATTCCTAAAATCCACATTAACCCGATAAATTTCGTATTATGGAAGAAGCTTTGCTTGAATAAGTCATTTGCAGCCGCTACATTTCCGTCCGATACTTGTCCAAAAAATTGTGAGAGGTAAAAAAATAAGTCCTCTTTTTGTGTAAAGCTCAAACTATTCACAATAATTGCTCCGAAAATAACACCCATTAAAAATAATACAACTACAAATAAATAAATTGAGGAATGCTCACGGAAATGATTTGCGACGACGTTCTGGTATATTTTTTTTCTCATTGCGATCCTCCTGCTATATTTCTGTTATTAAATTGTATGCTTGTCCTTGCTTTGTATGACACAAAAAAAGATCTAGTTCTTTTAGGAACTAGACCCTTTTTTATTAATCTGCGATTTTCCCGTATTTCCCTCCGCCGCCAGCAGATAAACTTAGTTTTCCTTCACGTGCTTTGATGATCATTTCCGCTGTTTTTGCTGGAATAATCTGTTCCAATTTTTCTATAGCAACTTCATGTAAGATCGCCATTTCCGTTCCAAAATGATCAAGAAGCTTCTCTAGCATTTTCGGTCCGAGCCCTGGAATAAATTCAAGTGGTACTTGATGGATGTATGGCGGTCGATGAACAGGGGATATGCTTGCTGTTTTTAGTTCAGTAATTCGATCTGCGACTCCTTTAATAAACTTGGAACTGCCGCAATTACTGCATTCTCCCTTTTCAGGATCAAACGGGGCAAAACACTGGGAGCACACGGTCTGATGATACTTTCCAAGGAGTGGATCAAGGCCATAATTAGCTTTTACTTTTCTTCCATCGATTTTTTTCAATGCCTTTTCAAGTTCATTAAAGGTTGGTGCTGCCATCTGAAGAACATGGTATTCTCTAGCAATCTTCTTTAAAGAATGAGCATCAGAATTCGTTACAAATGAATAGTCATGCAGTTCTTTTATTTGATCTGCCATCACAGTATCAGCACTTAGACCGAGCTCAATTCCGTCTATCAGCCTCTTATCAAACACTTCTGTTAATGATTTTTGAACACCTTTTCCGAACAGGCTTTTAAACGGGGTAAAAACATGGGCAGGAATAAATAATCCGCCAAGCTCTTTTACTTTTAATTGGAGCTCCCTGCCTGAAACATAAATTCTTTGTGAGCTAAGTGTGATGTTTTTCAAATGATTCGATAGCCACATCGAAAATTCCCGCATGATGGAAAGAGTAGGAAAATACGCAAGAACATGAATCGGACCGTGACAATTCTCATCATATATTTCCAGCTCTGACCCAGGAATAATCGTTAAGTCCCCATACTGTAAGCCGCCATCAGGATGCTCCGTCACATCACCTGTTTCCATAAGCTCCGCGATTTCCAAAATCACCTCTGGTGAATGGCAATCAATAATCCCAATGATGTTCAATCCTTTTTCATTTCTTGCATGTTCAATAATATTCGTAAAGGTTAAGGATTTAGCCCCTGTTATTTTCACTGGTTTTCCAGATCGTGTTCTTCCGATATGAATATGCAGATCAGAATAATAATTCTCCATTTACTTCTTCAACGCCTTTTGTAATTGCAGAAATTGAACAGCATATGCTGTTTTTGCATCATATATTCTTTGTTCTTTCAAGTATGCTTGCGCTTCTTCTAAAGTGATCTCCATCAAATTGACAAATTCATCCTCATCAAGGGATGCAGCATTTTCCTTTTTCTCCAGCCCTTCAGCTATGTATAGATGGACAATTTCATCTGCAAAACCTGGTGATGTATAAAAAGAGATCAGCCACTCCATTTTCTTGCAGGCATAACCAGTTTCTTCCTCTAATTCCCTTTTAGCACAGGTTTCTGGGGCTTCTCCATGCTCAAGCTTTCCTGCAGGTATCTCGATGATTGTCTTTTCCAGCGCTTTACGGTACTGCTCGACCATGACTATTTTATCATCATCTGTTAACGCCAAAATCGCTACCGCACCTGGGTGCTTAATGATTTCCCGTTTTGAAACGTTTCCATTCGGCAATTCTACATCTTCCACTTGAAGGCTAATCATCTTACCAGTGAAAACTTTCTCTGTATGTAACGTCTTTTCTTCTAGGTGACTCATATTTGCGGCCCACTCCTGTTCTATTCCGATTATGTTCTCTCATACATATTATCATACTTTAATTGGGGGAGCAGACCGTGAAAATATACGTGCATGAGAAAGGGATTACACTCGTCGGAAAAGCATGGGAAATTCGAGCGAAATTAAAAGAATACAGCAAGGATTATTATTTGTTAAAGGATTGGGTTTATTCTTGTACAAAAAACAACAGAAATAAAGAAGATTAATTCCCTTATTTCCTTTAATAAATCATTATTTTTGCAATAATTTCTTTTTATTTGCATTTTCTACAATATTTTTGTGAAAAAATGATTATATTTGCGAAATTCGATCTTTATTTGCATATTCACTTTCATTGCGATTAGCTTTAATTATTTTATACAATAGAAAGAAAAGAAAATTGAGGATATCAAATGAAAAAAAGAAAAGTTGGGAAATCAGATTTATATGTGAGTGAGCTTGGGCTTGGGTGCATGTCCCTTAGTACTGAACCGAAAAAGGCACAGGAAATCATCGAAACTGCACTAGAAGAAGGCATTAATTATTTTGATACTGCTGACCTTTACGATTTCGGTCAAAACGAGCAAATCGTCGGGCAATCATTAAAGCATGTAAGAGACAAAGTCATTATTGCTACGAAAGTCGGAAACCGGTGGGGAGAGGAAATGGATGGCTGGCACTGGGACCCTTCCAAACGATATATTAAAGAAGCAGTTAAGAATAGCTTAACAAGGCTCGGTACAGATTACATTGATTTATACCAGCTCCATGGAGGAACAATGGAGGATCCAATTGATGAAACCATTGAAGCTTTCGAAGAGCTGAAAGCAGAAGGTTTTATCCGTTATTATGGCATTTCCTCGATTCGTCCGAATGTCATACGTGAATACGCGAAAAAATCAAGTATTGTCTCTGTCATGATGCAATACAGTATGTTAGACCGCCGTCCTGATGAGCAGGCAATACCGCTACTACAGGAAAATAACATTAATATTGTTACTAGAGGACCGCTGGCAAAGGGGTTATTAAGTAATAAGATGCTTGAGAAAGCCTCAGAACAAGGCTTTCTCGATTATAGCAACCAAGAATTAAACTCGATTTTACCTTTACTGAGAGAAAAGTTTGCCGATTCCCGGACAACGACGGAGATTGCCCTCCAGTTTAATTTGGCCCAGCCTGTGGTTTCCTCAGTAGTGGCAGGGGCAAGCAAGGTAGAACAGATTAGAGAAAATGCAAAGGCGGTACGGGCCAATCCACTTTCAGAAAATGAAATTTCACTTATTCAATCGATTACTAAAGCGAACAAATATGAACAGCATCGATTATAAAGTCAAACTTCAATCAATGAGGTTTTCTTTCATCCCACTGATTGTTAGTTGAACTAATCGGGCCTTTACGGTCTGTTGATGCCCACTTAGAATTTTTCGTTCCCGTTAATCCGCGATAAACAAAATGACGCTTGCGTTCCAAGCGGCATTTTTATTTCTGCTTTATTTATATTCCTTCCAGTTCAAATTGCTTTCACCTAGCAATTCTTCGAAGCTCTTGTTCTTTTCGCGCAATCGTCTTTCCTCTTTCTTGCGTTGTTCTTCTTCTTCCATTTTCTTATCTTCAGCCGCTTTTAATTGCTGCTTTGTATCTTTTAGTTTTGCCATTAAATCTTGGTTAAGCATATCACCAAGTGTTACTGGCTTATCATCCTTTTTTGGTTGGGAATGCTGTTTTTTCTTTTTCATGGAAATCCCCTCATATAAATAATTTACAAATTATTATATCATTTTCACTTCAAAAATTCGAGAAACTCAATCCGATTTCCGAAGGGATCATCAACGAAAAATCGGTTTCTTCCTTCGATTGGCGGTTCTTCTTTTATGATAATCTCTTGACTTAGCAAGCTTTCACGCAATGCTTCCAAATTTTCTACTACCAATCCCGGATGTGCTTTTTTGGCAGGCACGAAACCTTCTTGAATACCTATATGGATTTCCTGGTTCCCGCACTGAAACCAGCATCCACCACGTTTTCGCAGATTTTCTGGTTTTGGAATTTCCTTAAGTCCGAGGATCTCTCCGAAAAATGTTCTAGCCTGTGATTCACAGCCTTCGGGTGCTACTAATTGAATATGATCAATTCCCTTAAATGAAAATCTCATGTACATTCTCCTCCTAAAATAGAGAAAAGCACAGCTTTTACAGCCGCACTTTTCAAAATCAATTAATAAGCTTCTGTAAGAACGTTCTCATCTACTTGCAATTCCGCTTCTGTTGATTGAATGATCTCTTCGATCGTAAAGCCCTTTGCTACTTCTATAAGCTTTAAGCCGGACTCCGTTACATCAATAACGGCACGTTCCGTAATGATTCGGTTCACAACCGCTTTTCCTGTTAATGGCAGCGTGCATTTCTTCAAAATTTTTGACTCGCCATTTTTGTTCGTATGATCCATGATGACAATGATTTTCTTTGCTCCATGAACGAGGTCCATCGCGCCGCCCATTCCTTTAATCATTTTACCAGGAATCATCCAATTTGCGAGATCGCCTTTTTCGGAGACCTCCATTCCGCCAAGGATTGCTATATTTACATGACCGCCGCGGATCATGGCAAAGGATTCCGCACTATCAAAGTAAGCAGACCCAGGAATGGCCGTAACTGTTTCTTTCCCCGCATTAATTAAATCAGGATCTACTTCTTCATTTGCAGGATATGGACCAATGCCAAGCAAGCCATTCTCTGATTGCAGCACCACTTCTTTATTATCTGAAATATAATTTGCTACAAGTGTTGGCATGCCAATCCCAAGATTTACATAGAATCCATTTTCAATTTCCTTTTCTGCACGTCTAGCAATTTTTTCTCGAACAGAAGCTTTATCATTAGTCATTTGCAGCGTCTCCTTCCTCATCGTTTTTACTTTTGGACAGTCAGCCTTTCAATTCGTTTTTCTTGGTTTCCTTCGATTAAAGACTGCACATAAATGCTTGGTGTATGAATCCCATTCGGATCAAGCTCACCAATTTCATACAGCTTTTCTACTTCAGCAATTGTTACTTTCCCTGCCGCAGCAATCATGGGGTTAAAGTTCCTTGCCGTCTTGTGATAGACGAGATTTCCCATTTTATCGCCCTTCCACGCTCTCACTAAACTAAAGTCCGCGATCAACGCTTCCTCCAGCAAATATTCTTTTCCATTAAAGATCTTTGTTTCTTTCCCTTCAGCAACTGGCGTACCAACTCCAGCAGGTGTATAAAAGGCAGGAATTCCTGCTCCGCCTGCTCGAATTTTCTCGGCAAGCGTTCCTTGCGGGAGGAGCTCTACCTCAATCTCCCCTGAAAGCACCTGTCTTTCGAACTCTTTATTTTCCCCTACATAGGAACCTACCATTTTCTTAATCTGCTTATTTTTCAAAAGCAGTCCAAGTCCCCAGTCATCCACTCCACAGTTATTCGAAATAACGGTCAAATCCTTCACGCCTTTTTCAACCAATGCAAGGATTAAGTTTTCCGGGATTCCACAGAGACCAAATCCGCCCACCATTAAAACAGCGCCATCATGAATATCCTTCACTGCTTCATTAAAGGAAGTACAAATTGTTTTCATGTCATTCTCCCCCTCTTTTCCGAGAACTTTTTGTTTATATGAATAGGTACTTGTTTATGCCAGTTCAACTACTGTTGCAACACCTTGGCCCCCGCCGATGCAAAGCGTGGCAAGACCTTTTTTTGCCTGCCGCTTCTGCATTTCATGAATCAAAGTGACAAGAATTCTGGCTCCGCTCGCACCAATCGGATGACCTAGCGCGATTGCTCCTCCGTTGACATTAAGAATGTCTTTGTTAAACGCAAGCTCTCTATCAACGGCCAGCGACTGGGCTGCAAATGCTTCATTCGCTTCAATCAGCTCCAACTCTTCCATGGATACAGCTGCTTTTTCAAGCGCTTTTTTTACCGCTTGGACCGGACCAATGCCCATGATGCTTGGATCTACTCCAGCACTTGCATTTCCTTTTATCGTTACAAGTGGCTTGATTCCTAGCTCATCCGCCCTTTTCCTGCTCATAACAACTAGAATAGCTGCACCATCGTTAATCCCTGAAGCATTACCAGCTGTGACACTGCCGTCTTTTTTAAACGCCGGTCTCAGCTTTGCCAGCTTTTCAGCTGTTGTTCCTTTCTTCGGATATTCATCTGTATCAAAAATAATTGGATCGCTTTTTCTTTGCGGGATTTCAACAGGAACAATCTCATCCTTAAATCTGCCTGCTTCAATCGCATTCACTGCCTTTTCTTGACTCGCTGCAGCAAATTCATCCTGCTCTTCTCTTGTTAATTCATATTTTTCGCAAAGATTTTCTGCTGTTACACCCATATGATAATCATTGAATACACATGTTAAGCCATCAGAAGTCATCGTATCGATCAGCTTCTGATCACCCATTTTGAATCCATTGCGGGCATTTTTTAATATGTATGGAGCTTGGCTCATATTTTCTATTCCACCAGCTACCACAACCTCAGCATCCCCGGCGATAATCGCTTGTGTCGCCAAATGGACTGCCTTTAATCCAGA
This sequence comes from Cytobacillus solani, assembly GCF_001420595.1. Lineage (GTDB taxonomy): Bacteria > Bacillota > Bacilli > Bacillales > Cytobacillaceae > Cytobacillus > Cytobacillus solani. Next base: position 3,294,809 of record NZ_LJIX01000006.1, read on the forward strand.
ACCGCATACTTTATTGATCGTCATTGCGGAAACGCTTACAGGAAGACCCGCTTTAAGTGCCGCTTGCCTTGCTGGGTTCTGACCAAGCCCTGCCTGCAATACATTTCCAAGAATAACCTCGTCTATTTGCTCAGGCTTCAAACCCGCTTTTTCAAGTGCACCTTTAATTGCCACTGCCCCTAGTTCAGGAGCGGAAATATCCTTTAAACTCCCATTAAAACTGCCAATCGCTGTTCTTACAGCACTTACAATTACTACTTCTGTTTGTGTCATATTTCCCACCCTTTCACAATCAGTTTCAATCATACTATTTCGAGAAAAAACGCAAAAACCCTTTTATTATGTCAAAATTTCTATTATTCTTGCTTTTTAAAAAACAAATTGAATAAAATAAGAGAATAGGAGAGCGCCCGCTCAGTTTGAAGTACAAATGCGTAAGCGCCTTGATCATCGCCGTACAAACGCAGAAGGGACAACGACAGCGATAAAGGAAACACGGTGAGTGAGCGAACCGATGTTGACGCAATCGTTGCGGAGGAGACCTGAAGTTTGATAGGCGATAGGACGCTTGCGCTAAACGTAGACCAAACCTTATACAAAGTACCCACAATATCCGATTTTAGAAATTCCTAGACAAGTAGAAAACGTTTACAACTTTTGATTCTACCCTTATAAACTATGAGACTGGAGAGGAAAACATGACGCTGCAATTACCTGCTAAAGTAACAATTATTGAAGTCGGTCCGCGTGATGGGCTTCAAAACGAAAAAGCTTTTGTGCCTACAGAGATTAAAAAGGAGTTTATTAAGGGATTGAAAATGGCTGGCTTAACAGAAATGGAGCTTACTTCTTTCGTTTCGCCAAAATGGGTTCCGCAAATGGGAGATGCAGCTGAAATTGTCGCTGACTGTCTTGATAACGAAACACGCAACATCGTTTTGGCACCAAACCGTATAGGAATTGAAAGAGTTTATTTGACCAATTGCCAAGCTGTTGCTGTTTTTGTTGGGGTCAGTAATACGTTTAATCGAAAGAATATCAATAAATCTACAAAGGAAAGCATGACTGAGCTCCTGCCGATTATTGGCGAATTAAAGGAGAAAGGATACTTTGTCCGTGCTTGTATTTCCACTGCTTTCTACTGTCCATATGAAGGAAAAATCGAGCCGGATGATACTTTGAGGTTATGCCGACAATTTGTTGATGCTGGTGTTGATGAGCTGAGTGTGGCTGATACCATTGGAATGGCTGCGCCTCATGAATCTTTTGCTTTGTTCAGCAGCTTGAAGCGGGCGTTTACGGATACCTTGCTGACTGCTCATTTCCATGATACGAGGAAGCTTGCCCTTACTAATATATTTGCTGCTTTGCAAGCCGGGATTGACCGGTTCGATACTTCAGCCGGTGGGCTTGGCGGGTGTCCATTTGCTCCCGGGGCCGCAGGAAATGCTGCAACAGAAGATGTCGTCTACATGCTTGAGCGAATGGGGATTCAAACAAATGTTAATTTAGAAAAATTAGTTGAGGCGATTTCAATCGTCACGCCGCATTTATCTCGGGCGATTGAAAGTACCTATTATCGCCTTCATCAACAAAACGTTTAAATAATGAATAAACTTCCCTTTGATCATCCATCTTATTAGGTAAACCATACGAAAAGGGGGACCATTCCAAATGAGCCGGAAACGAGATAAAGGCTTTAGCCAGAAGGGCAAGCCAAATAGTGATACAGTAAATCAAACAATCGCTGCCGAGGAATTAGAAAAGGCGATCCATCCGACGAAACGGCAAAATTCAGAGCAGTAAGCTGGCGGGAGCGATTGACTACCGTTTTATCCTTTTTCCCGGAAAGTCGGTAGCCAATGACAGGGATTGGCTACCCTTCTTACTTTTTTCTCGGGAGTTCGGTCGACAATAACGGCGATTGGATACCCTTCTGTCTTTTTTCTCCAGTGTTCGGTCACCAATAATGGCGATTGGATACCCTTCTGTCTTTTTTCTCCAGTATTCGGTCGACAATAACGGCAATTGGATACCCTTCTGTCTTTTTTCTCCAGTGTTCATTCACCAATAGGGGCGATTGGATACCCTTTTATCTTTTTTCTCCAATGTTCGGCCGACAATAATTAGTGATTATTTTTCCTTTTCCATATAAGTCGAATTCATGTTTTAATCCCCTCCAGAATGGTAAAATAAAGAAAAAGATTATCGGGAGGATCGACATGAAAAGACTGCTTCGTTTAACTCGTTACTTTATTTCTTTCCTTCTCTTTTTCACATCAATCGGTGTTTATTTTACGAATCGGCTTATGTATATGAAGAAGAAAGAAGATCAATTTATTTTGGATCGGGAACAAGGAGCAGGAAGGCTTGATTTAATGGAATATGACGGGCTTCCAAAGAAAGAAGTTCTCATTCCTTCCCCTTTTGGCTATAATCTCAAGACTGTCATTATTGAACCACACAAAAATAATCGCTTTATCATTATTTCTCATGGAGTAACGGAAAATAAAATGAACTCCATTAAATATATGAATCTTTTTTTAGAACGCGAGTTTAATGCAGTGATTTACGATCATCGCCGCCACGGGGAGTCTGGCGGAAAAACAACAAGCTTTGGTCACTATGAAAAATTCGACTTAAAGACCATTGTGGACTGGCTGAAAAAAAAGCACGGTCCAAACATCGAGATAGGGATCCACGGGGAATCGATGGGAGCAGCAACGATGCTGCTTTATGCTGGTATGCTTGAGGATGGTGCAGATTTTTATATTGCAGACTGTCCTTTTTCTGACTTTAAGGAACAGCTTGCTTACCAAATTAAAAGAGAATTGAAGCTGCCGCCAAGGCTTATCCTATCTGTCGGTGATTTATTTTTACGCATGCGGCAAAAGTATTCAATTAAAGATGTTTCCCCGATTTCGGTCATTGAGAATATTCAAAAACCCATTCTCTTTATTCATAGCCAGAAAGATGATTTTATTTTACCGACAATGTCTGAAGCCTTATATGAATTAAAAAAAGGACCCAAAAAGCTTTACTTAGCCTCCAATGGGGTCCATGCACAGTCATTGAACGAGAATAAAAATGATTATGAAAAGGTGATTGATGAGTTTTTAGAGGAATATGTCTTCACATGAATAAAGAGGCCTTGATGCTGGCCTCTTTTTATTTTAGCAGCTTTATTTCATTTTCACTCCCTGACAAACCCCTAGCAGTTTCATAATCCCCTACTTTAAAAAAGTAGCGACCACTATCTTTTTTAATCATTTGTGCTCTTTCCAATCCTTCATTCCCGATCACTTCAATACTGTTAATGCTGCTATCTTCTATTTTTCCATAGATCACAGGGATTCTGTTTTCTAAGTCGCCATTGCCATTATATTCATAGAAAACATTTTTAAAGACAGTCAGCAGTTCATCTTCATCATAATCCCAATGATTATGCCCCGCATTTTCCCATCCGTCCCGATCATTTCCCTTTAAAAAGGCTACTGTGACCGCATCAAATTCCTCTTTCTTTTCATTTTTCTGCCTTGTTACATATAACAGAATTACGCCATCCTTCACTTTTTCTGTATGTATAACTTCTTTTACATTAAATGGGATGTCCTCTTCAATTACCTGATTCATCGGCACTGCCCTGCAGGCTGTCAGCAATAGCATCACTGTTAGCAATACGACAATCCATTTATGATTCACACAGTTCCCTCCACTTTAGCAACATCTTTATCATTAAATGTTGGTTAGGGAGAGAACATACCTGTTTTTTGTAAATTTTGGATAAAGAACAGGATTATTTTAAAATTGTCTTGGCAATCGCAATTAACGCTGCTTTCTTTTCATCCATACTCCTGTACCGCATCATGAGGATTTCATTCAATAAGTTCATGCTTTTTTCCCTTCTCCTTTGGAACCTTTCATACTGAGATACACAATAGGGAAAACTAAATAGGGACTAGGCGATTAATAAAATGAGGTGATTTGGTGAATCCATATGTAGAAGTCAGGAATGTCTCGAAGATTTTTGGTAAATCTCCTAAAGTTGCCATTGATTTATTGAAACAGGGCAAATCAAAGAAAGAAATCTTAAAAGAAACAGGGCTCACGGTTGGTGTTAATAATGTTAGTTTTAAAATTTATCCCAGTGAAATTTTTGTCATCATGGGTTTATCTGGAAGCGGAAAATCAACCTTAATTCGAATGTTTAACAGGCTGATCGATCCTACAATTGGAGAAATACTAATAAAAAATGAAGATATCGTTAAAATGAATGCCGCAAGATTACGGGAAACCAGACAAAAAAGAATCAGTATGGTTTTTCAAAACTTTGCCCTTTTTCCACATAAAACAATTCTCGAAAACGCTGAATTTGGTCTTGAAATTAAGAAAGTCGCTCCGGATGAACGCCGCAAAAAAGCGATGCAGGCTTTAGAAGCTGTCGGGTTAAAAGGTTACGAACATCAATACCCATCACAATTAAGCGGTGGAATGCAACAAAGGGTTGGTCTAGCTAGAGCTCTTGCAAGCGATACAGATATTATCTTGATGGACGAAGCCTTCAGCGCCCTAGATCCGTTAATTCGTAAAGATATGCAGGATGAATTAATGGGCATTCAAGAACAATACCAGAAAACGATTATTTTTATCACCCATGATTTAGATGAAGCACTAAGAATTGGGGATCGAATTGCCCTGATGAAAGATGGCAGTGTCATTCAATTAGGGACACCTGAAGAAATTATGATCAAGCCCGCAAATGAATTTGTTGAAAAGTTTGTTGAAGATGTTGATTTATCGAAGATCATAACAGCCTCACATGTGATGAAGCGAGGAGAAAAAATCGGTGTAGACCGAGGTCCAAGGGTTGCGTTGGAAATAATGCGGAATCAAGGATATTCCAGCATATTTATCGTAGACCGTAAAAATAAATTGTTGGGGGCAATTACTGCTGAACAAGCACGTCAAGCCATTGATCAAAATCAAACCATTGCCGAAGCCATGACCACAGATATCCCAACGGTTTCAGAAGATACATTACTTACAGATCTGATGGATGTGATTGCAACATCCAATTTGCCGATATCTGTTATTGATGAAGAAAATCGATTCAAAGGAATTGTGATACGCGGGGCCGTTATTGGTGCTTTAACGGGAAATAAAGATTCTTTGAATGAATTGGAGAGTGACTAATAAATGGATATTCCCAAAATTCCCTTAGGAGAATGGGTAGATTCTTTTGTCGCATGGTTAACCATTGCATGGGCTGGACTTTTTACCTTTATAACCAATTTAATCGATGGTTTATTGGATGTTATAGCGGATGTATTAAGTGTAGGACCTCCTATCATCTTAATTCTCATCTTGACTCTTTTAGTTACCTATACAAGCAGATGGCCATTAGGAGTTTTTACGTTCATTAGTTTACTATTGATTGATAATCTTGGTTATTGGGATTCAAGTATACAAACTCTTGCGATTGTATTATTATCGGGATTGCTTACGATCATTATTGGTATCCCTATTGGAATATGGTGTGCGCAAAGAAAAACAGTGCAGAGCATCGTTACACCTATTTTAGACTTTATGCAGACCATGCCTGCATTTGTGTATTTAATTCCATCCATTTTATTTTTCGGGATTGGAGTCGTACCAGGAATTATCGCTTCCTTTATTTTCGCTATTGCACCAACCATTCGTATGACAAATCTTGGTATTCAGAAAGTGCCTAAAGATTTAATTGAAGCGTCGAATGCTTTTGGTGCAACTACCAGTCAAAAATTGTTCAAAGTTCAATTACCTTTGGCAACTCCAACCATTTTGGCTGGGGTTAACCAAAGTATTATGCTTGCCCTATCAATGGTTGTTACCGCTTCATTAGTTGGGGCGCCTGGACTTGGAGCAGATGTTTACCGGGCAGTTAGTCAAATTGACGTTGGGCAAGGCTTTGAAGCTGGATTATCGATCGTCTTCATCGCCATCATTCTTGACCGTATCACGCAAAACTTACGTAAGCCGGCTTATGGGCATGCTGTGAAGCCTAAAATAGTCTTTTCTATTTTTGCTTTACTTGCAGTTGGTACAGCTATTGTATTAGCGATTCCAAAAGACAAGGCTGCTGTGAATGGAAATGTGAATGGGATTGGTGCCCAAACAGAATACGAAATTGTTGGGATTGAACCTGGAGCAGGCTTGATGGGTTTGACAAGTACAGCACTAGAAGATTACCAGTTAGATGATTGGACGTTACTTGAAGGCTCTTCTGCTGCAATGGTTGCTGAACTGCAGAAAGCCTATAATAATCAAGAACCCATTATTATCACTGGATGGTCACCACATTGGATGTTCTCCGCATTCGATTTGAAATATCTCGACGACCCGAAAGGATCCTTTGGTGGGGCTGAAAGTATTCATACAATCGTAAGAAAAGGTCTTGAACAAGATGCACCTGGTGCCTATAAAATCCTTGATCAATTTTCTTGGGAACCAAGTGATATGGAAGCCGTGATGGTCGATATTACAGATGGAATGGATCCAACAGAAGCGGCTGAAAAGTGGGTTGATGCCAATCCTGACAAAGTTTCTGAATGGAAAAACGGTGCCCAATCAGGAAGTGGCCAACCGATCAACCTTGTTTTTGTTGCTTGGGACACAGAAATAGCTAGTACATATGTTATTGGCAAGGTTCTTGAGCAAAATGGTTATGATGTGACATTAAGCCAAGTTGAAGTTGGGCCAATGTTTGCTGGTGTAGCCAATGGAAGTGTGGATGGGATGGTTGGTGCATGGCTCCCAACTACGCATGTTGAGTATTATAATACCTATAAGAAGGATTTCATTGACCTTGGACAAAATCTTCATGGGACGAAGAATGGACTAGTTGTACCAGAGTATGTCGACATTGATTCGATTGAAGATTTGAAATAAAATAATGAGAGAGTGTCCTTCTGGAGACTCTCTCCAAAAAAATTATATTGGTATTTTTAAAAAATACTGTGCAACAGGTAGACATGCTAGGAACTGTATATAATAGGAGCTAAAAAAGGATAAAGAGGATGGGGTGATAATAGTTGTTCATAAATCTATTAAGGTACATACCTATCTGCTTGTGTGGAAAATAAAAAGTGAAACTTCTAAGAGAGGCCCCCGCTTGAAGTTTCACTTTTTACCATGCTATTTAACTATTTTTCGGTCATACAAACTCATTCTTGGATTTAAGTATTGATTTGGACTTTTTAATTGAAAGCAGTTCGCTTTCTCCGAAAAATCGATTGTCATTGTTTCCTCAAAAAAGACTTCCTTTGATTTTTCAATATAGATACTGCCAATATTTGTTTTAATCTCATGGTCATCATCGTCTAGCTCATTTACGAGCCAAAGAGCTGATACACCACTGACCACACATCCGCAGCCTTCTGTATCGTATTTTAGCTTTAGGCAGCCATTTTTGCCGGCTATTTTCGCTTTTATTTTATTTGCTGCTTCCTCGGTTACGATAATTTCCAATTATATAACCCCCTCTATCGCTTGATTTTATCATAAATTGGCATGTAGACCCTTTCTATTGCTTTTTTCCTCCATTCCCTTTAACATCAGAGGAAAATATGTCAATTTTGTGAAGGGATAGATATGTATGTCAAAGGTTACAATTAAAGTGAATGATAATGGTTCTTATCGTATTACTGGTGATGTTGAGCTCGTTGACGCGGAAGGAAATCCATTTGTTACGAAGCCAACATTTTCGCTATGCAGATGTGGAAGGTCGTCCAACGCTCCATTTTGTGATGGAAGCCATAAAGGTGTATTTGAATCTGTTGTTCGTGCACCGAAGCCAGCTAAGGATTAAATTAGGGGATATAAAGAAAAAGCGAGGAATTCAACCTCGCTTTTTCTTGTCATTTCCAGCCTTTGCTGGGGTCACTTCTTCCTCATCCATCATTCCTTGGAGATTTTCCCGATCCATCCTCGTGCTATCCTCTCCTGCACCTGAAGCAATCGTCGACATGGGAAGCTGTTCAAGCTCTTTTCCTCTTGGCACAAGAATCACCTCCTACATGTTAAGTTGCTTCAATCATTGGAAAACTAGCCCTTCTTTTTACATTTTTTCATTTTCAATCCGTAAACCGCACATCGGCTATCTCAGAAATTCGAATTTGATGTACCTCCCCGAAGTGATCGACAATATGCACTTTATGATTGATTTCATCCCAATAATGAATGTTCCCAATGACGAGATGGTAATTTTTATGCTGATAGTAGGTAAGTGTCACCGCTCTTCCATATTCCATTGCCTCGGAAATACAGTCGTTCATGCTTTCTAATGCCTGCTCGTCAATTTCCCGCTTTTGTTCGTGCCTATCTTCCTCGGCCCAGTCTCTCAATAACTTTACATGTTCAGGAAGCATCATTGCTGTCCATTTTATTCTGCCGCGATCCCGAATCATATGATTGATCCTCCCTTGTCTACATTTTATGACCGCCAACAAGTGTTGCTCGGTGTTTAGCAGTTCCTGCGCTTGTATAAGAAACGGCCCTCAAAAGAGCCCCAGCTCCAAATTTAGAACGAATATGGTCAACGGTGTAGCCTAACTCCCGCTTCTTCCAGCCATTCGCATCAAAAAGATTTAGCTGCATTTCCGTATCATCAACAAGCTTGCTAAGTGAAATAGAAATTTGCCTAACGGTTTTACCTTCATAATGTTTGTGAAAAAGTTTTAAACAGACACCGTAAATTTCCATTGTGATATTCGTCGGCTCATCGATTGTTTGGGAACGATAAAAACCGCCGCCAAATTCATCTTGGCTATAGCTGACGCCAAAACTAACAGTGCGTGCGGCTTTTCGATGGTCTCGTGCCCTTCTTGCTACCTCCTCACACATTTCCAACATAACAGCCTTGATTTCATGCTCTTCTTTGTAATCCCGTAACAAAATTTGACTTTTCCCAAAACTGATTTGCCCTTCCATGATCGGTGCACCCAAGTCTGAAAGGTCAATTCCCCATGCATGATGGTACAGCTGATTGCCCATAACCCCAAACTTTTTTTCAAGTTTTTCTAAATCATATTTGGCTAACTGGCCAACTGAAAAAATCCCCATCCCATTCAGCGTTTTTTCCACACGGCGCCCGATTCCCCACATTTCCCTTAAAGGAGAAACTTTCCATAGTTTTGTTTGGACATCCTCATATGTCCATTGAGCAATTTCTTTCGTTTTTGCCTCTAAATCAAGCACAAGCTTGGCCAGCAGCATGTTTGGTCCAATTCCAATAGCACACGGCAATTGAAATTCCCGCTCAATATCATCTTTTATTTTCCTTGCAATCGTAAATGCATCCCCCCAAAGATGAAGGACACTATCGACTTTAATAAAACTCTCATCCACGCTGTACACATGAATGTCCTCCTTCGGGACATAGCGATTAAAAACACGTGTAATTTCAGCAGCAACTCTTAAATATGTTGCCATTTTCGGTTCATCAATGATGATCCGCGAGTCATTCGGAACTTCGTAAAGGCGAGCACCTGTCTTTATTCCAAATACCTTTTTCATCTGGGGAGATGCTGCCAAAACAACACTCCCCTTTCGCTCCTGATTGCCGGCTACAACAAGATAGCACTCAAGCGGATCAAGCCCTCGCATGACAGCAGAGCAGCTTGCATAAAAACTTTTCATATCAACACACAGAATTTTGTTCTTTGGCATCATGCTGTAATCAATCATATTCGTCATCTCCTAAAACCAAAGGGAACGTTTGTTCTGATTATATCCATTATATTAATCGAATATACGTTCGTTTACAACAGGAATTTATCGACTAATTTCTTAAACGTGAGAAGCTATTCCCCCCTTAGCATGTATAATCTTGTAGAAGGAGGCAAAAAAATGGATCGTAAACTTATTTTAAAAATGGTACAAAACTGCTTGAAGCAATACAATGAGGATGGCGATTCGATCACACTAAACAGCAAAACATTCGAGGAGATCTATAATAAAATTATTGCAACAAAAAAAGAGGAAGATGATTTGCATGATATCGTTAATGATGTTGTTTACGGTTACATAACGGATTCCCCTTATTTTTAGACAAAAAAAAAACCGCCAAGAACTGGCGGCTATTTTTTTTCGAACGCCTTTCGGCCAAGCCGTTCGAACATACGGGGAAAAAGTGCGTAAACAATACTTCCTGCATTCATCCAGCGCGGCAAATTAATTTCTCTAGTAGGAGTAAGCATGGCATCAACAACTTTTCTTGCCACATACGTGGGTTTTAACATGTATCTCTGTACATTTTTAACATATGTGCCTTTTTCATCAGCAATTGTAAAAAAGTCCGTTTCTATCGGTCCTGGATTCACAGCTGTTACATAGACATTCGTGCGGGCAAGCTCCATCCGAAGGCTGTTTGTATACCCGAGAACCGCATGCTTCGTTGCGGAATATACACTCGATTTTGGCGTCGCAATTTTCCCAGCCTGGGAAGCAATATTAATAATGTGTCCGCTTTGCTTCTGCCTCATTTTTGGCAGCACCATACTTGTACAAGCCATCAATCCGACAACATTTACATCAAACATTCCCTTTATTTCATCAATTTTTGCCTCATGGGCCTCACGGAAAATCCCGAAGCCAGCATTATTCACAAGGACATCGACGTGATCAATCTTAGCAAGTATGTTTGAAAAAACAGCCTGCACATCATCCGTATTGGAAACATCAAGTTTATGTACGTCAACTTGAACATGAAATTGATTTTCTAATTGTGTCTTCAAGGCATTAAGCTTTTCAAAATTTCGGGCGAGCAGCACAAGATTCGCCCCGCTCTTGGCACAAAGCGCAGCCATTTCTGCTCCAATTCCCCCTGACGCTCCTGTAATAATTATATTTTTATTTTTTAATCGATCAGACATGCAGTTACCTCACTTTGACTTTAGAACTAAACATAATATAAAAATGCTTTCTCCTCTTTACTTACCTTAATTTCCCCGATTGCATACAAATAGTCAAGCTGGGCGATTGTTTCAGAGATAGTAAGAGAAAGCTCCCTTTCATAGACCGTTGGAAACAGCCGGCGGCAAATGTCAAAAACAGTAAGCCTTTCTGTCTCAAGCCATTTTCTTACATCCATTGCTCTGTCGCGCTGGCGAGACAATCTTTTTTCAATTAGCATGTTCACCTGATAAATATCGTCGCCATGTCCCGAATAAACGAGCTGAATCGGAAGCGTCGAAAGCTTTCTTAATGATTCATTGTATTGTAATTGGGGTTTCGGACGCACCGTTTCGCCTGGAAGAGGCGGTTCTAATAATGGATTCGGCGAGATATGGGCGAGCAAATGATCCCCGCCTATATACACGCCGTCCTTTTCACGCAGGAGACCGATATGGCTCTGGGCATGTCCCGGTGTTTCAATCACCATCCACTCCTCCAGACCAACAGGCGTATCTCCTTCTGCCAATTCACCGGTAAGAGAACGATGGCATGCAAAACGCAGCGTTTTTTTCAATGCCCCAATGAGCGGAAAATATTGTTCGGGAATGCCAAATTCACCAAAAAGCTGATGATAAAATTCGTCATGTGCCTCTAGAAACTGATCGGTACGGGAAAGCCATCTTTGATTAAATCGATGCCCATACACTTCCAAGGCTGGTGAAAAATAATCCAGCAGACCTGAATGATCCGGGTGATGATGGGTGAGCACGACCTGCTCAATATCCTCTGGTGTTAATGCTAACTCCTTCAGCTGCTCAGTCAATGCCTCCCATGCCTCTTCTGTTTTCGGCCCAACATCAACGAGTGTCAGCCTCTCTCCCTTCACCACATATACATTTACATCTCCGACTGGAAAAGGGGTCGGGATGATTAGTTTTGCAATGCCGTCTTTCCACTGTGCCATTTTTCCAACTCCTCAAAAATTACTATTTCTCGATAGGATTATCTTCACGTATTTTTGCTGACTTCCGTGTATATAAATAAGTGTAACCCTCTTTTAGGTAATTGTCATTATTTTCACATAATTAATTAGTACTGGAAACAATCGTGAGACAAATATAGCGGTTTTTCCCCTAATGTTCGGAACCACTGACGATTGAATATTCACATTCTTCACATAAGTATTTAGTGTTCTTTTAAAAGAATATCTGTTATTCTTTTAATTAATATAGATCTACCCTTTAATGGAGGACAAGGAAATGAGATCTGATTCCAAAAGAAAAAAAAGAACCTGGCTCCGCGTAACTGGGATTGTCATTTTATTTATGCTAATCTGTACCGGAGTATACGGATATTCAGTATATAAATCATTGACAGATGCAGTTGACACCATGCATCAGCCCATTGAAAGAGAATTATCTGAAAAAAGAATGGAAGAGGTGACTTTTGAAAAGAAAGAACCGTTCTCTGTTCTAATGCTTGGGGTTGATGAGCGCAAAGGTGATCGTGGACGTTCTGATACGATGATTGTCTTAACAGTAAACCCAAATCAAAATACCATCAAAATGCTCAGCATTCCACGGGATACGAGAACAGAAATTGTTGGTCATGGATCAGAAGATAAAATTAATCATGCCTATGCATTTGGCGGAATTGAAATGTCGATGGCAACCGTAGAGGATTTCTTGGATATTCCCATTGATTACTACTTGCAAATTAATATGGAGGGCTTCAAGGATATCGTCGATTCTGTTGGTGGTGTAACCGTAAACAATGATTTAGACTTTACTGTTGATGGGAACCATTTTCCTAAAGGCGAAATCACTTTAAATGGAAAAGAAGCGTTAATGTTTTCACGTATGAGATACGAGGATGCGAGAGGTGATTTTGGACGCCAGCTAAGACAGAGAGAAGTAATCCAGGCGGTGATTAAAAAAGGAGCAAGCCTTTCATCCTTAACAAATTATCAGAAGATTTTTAGTGCGTTAGGAAAAAACATTAAGACAAACCTTATTTTCAACGAAATGGTCGATATCCAAAAAAATTACCGTAATGCTGCAAAAACGGTAGAACCAATGTCTATTGCCGGTGATGGAAAATTAATCAAAGATATTTATTATTTTATTGTGCCTGACGAAGAAAAACAGAGGGTTCAAGATGAATTAAGGGAGCATTTGGAGTTACAATAACAAAAGATCATTTTCTGTTTATTTAAACAATTAACTCTTGACAACTATGCTTGTCCCCCTTCATAATCACTATTAATATCTTTAGAATGGAAATAGCGATGAGTAAGGCCAGTAAATGGAAAAAGACGTAAGAGAGTGAAGCTCGACAGGCTGAAAGGCTTCACCGTCCACTTGACCATTGAACCTACCTTATGAGCGGTTAGGCAAACCTAAACGTGTTTTCCGGCGTTAACGGAGTCGAGATGCCTTTTTCGGTTAGATGAAAAAGGTAATTGAAGGTGGTACCGCGAATAGCTTAGTCCTTTCGTCCTTTACAGGATGGAAGGACTTTTTTGTTTACACATTCATTCACACTGGAGGAATATGAAATGGAAAAATTAGCAGTCGTTGGCGCAGGCTCTATGGCGGAGGCTTTAATAGCCGGCATTGTAAAAAATAAGCTAATGGATAGCAGGCGAATATGGGTTACAAACAAGACAGATCATGAAAAATTAATATCCTTACAAAATCAATATGATGTGCAAACGACCTATAATTTAAATGAACTTTTTCAAAATGCCAGCATTGTTATATTAGCAATGAAACCAAAGGATGCAGCTGAGGCAATAGAGCATATTAAGAAGTACTTAACAGAGGAAATGCTAATTATTTCGGTATTAGCTGGCGTATCGATGAACAGTGTTGAAATGCTTGCCGGACAATCATTAGCCATTGTAAGGGCCATGCCAAATACATCAGCAGCTGTCGGAAAATCAGCTACTGCCCTTGCGATCAATCAGAAAGTATCAGCTGAACAGATGACGCTTGTGTCAAACATGTTTGCAACGGTTGGTGTAACAGCAATCGTTGAAGAAGAGCAGCTTGATGCCGTGACAGGTTTGTCGGGAAGTGGCCCAGCCTATATTTACTATCTGGCAGAAGCAATGGAAAAAAGTGCAGTCGACGTCGGTCTCGAGAAAGAAATCGCAAAAGAATTCATTGTACAAACATTACTGGGAGCGGCAGAAATGCTATCAAAGTCAGCAAAAGAACCCAAGCAGCTTCGGAAGGAAGTAACAAGTCCTGGCGGCACAACAGAAGCGGGACTGAAAGTCTTGGAAAACTATCGCGTACAGCATGCATTTATCGATTGTATAAAAGAAGCAACTGCCCAATCAAAGCGCCTTGGCGAAGATATCTCTGCAGGAATGAACGTATAGCTGGTTAATTGCAATTAGCTGATTTTATTTGCTAGATCCGCTTTATTTTTGCGAAATGCTCATTTTATTTGCAATACCAACCTTATTTTTGCGAAATGCTCTTCTTATTTGCTATATCTACCTTATTTTTGCAAATAGCTCATTTTATTTGCAATATCAACCTTATTTTTGTGAAATACTCATTTTATTTGCAAGATCTACCTTATTTTTGCAAAGCACAAATTTAGTGTTTTTGCTTATACACTCTACCTTTTTTCGTACCAGTAAAGGGAAGGTTCATTTTTGTTAAGAGACGGCTAGCAATATATGGTGAGGTTAAATGGAGAAATTCACATAGCTTTTTATTCGTAATCGTTGTATTTATTATAAGAAAATAATCATTAATTGCTTGAATATGTGCATCTTTATTTTTCGCTTTGCATGATGGACAATACCAAGTCCCATGTATTCGTTCCATACCAAACACTTCACATTCTTTGCACTGAACACCAGTAATAACATCCGTTTCGGGTATTTTAAAATAGGCTAAGGCATCAAAAGACTCTGGAACATGCCTATTTATTAAGGTTTTGATTACTTTTTTTAATTCATAAGAGGACAATTGCTCCTTCATAAATTGCTTACTAATTTTAACGATCTTTTCTACTATCTCTTGTGGTCGCACAACCTTTTGATGTGCTTCATAATGATGGGGATCTGATTTAATAATTGTTGAGGGATTGCTAATGGTAATTAAACATTCTGAAGGTAAATGAACTTTTAGCTCTTTTAGCCAGTTTGTAAATTCACTTTGCTACCTCTTCGCTTGGAGAATCGGGCCAGCAGTTCTTTTCCCTTGTTCAGTTTCAATTATGGGACGTTTCACATGGCTTTTGGGAAGCCGCCTTAATAATGCCTCATTTTTGAGCACTCTCACCGGCTTAACACGTTCCATTACAATCAATTAGATCACACCTTTCGTAATGTCAAGAATATATTCAATCTAGTTGGCAAAAATTCCTTCTGTAAATTAGTTTATTAGCAAATTGTTTTTATATATTTGCGAAATATGACATAATTTTTGCAAGATCCCGATTACTAACCTTTTTAAATTTTTTTTTTCGGTATTCTTTGTTTATTTGCAAACCAAATAATATATTTGTGAAAATCAAGTTAAATTTGCAAAACGCCAATTTTTTATACAAATTTCTTAAGGAAGTGTCTCCATGCTAACCGCTCTGCTTTTTTTAAGCTTGTTTGTTTGGCTGGCGGTTCTATTTGATGCCAGTGCAGGCTTTAGAAAATTAGAACGGCTGGAAGATGAAGCGGAACAAATAAATGGACCGCTGCTTTCAATTATTGTTGCAGCTCGGAATGAAGAAGAGAACATCGAAAGCAGCATCATCAGCCAGCTGAAACAAAACTATAAAAACATTGAATGGGTCTTAGTGAATGATCGATCTACTGACAAAACTGGAAAGATAATGGACCAATTGCGGGAAACTGACAAACGAATAAAAATCATTCATATTCAGGAGCTCCCTAAAGGCTGGCTTGGGAAAAATTATGCGCTTTATACAGGTACAAAAGAAGCCGCCGGAGACTCTTATTATTTACGGATGCAGATGTTCAATTCCAAGAACAAACCATTGGCAAGGCAATCAGCTATTTTACAAACAATAAACTTGATCACTTAACTGCCGCTCCAAATCTATATGGAAGAAGCATCATGCTCCAATCCTTTATTGCCTTTTTCATGTTTGGCTTTTCTTACTATAAGCGTCCGTGGATGGCAAATAGACCGACTTCGAAAACGGGAATGGGCATCGGTGCTTTCAATATGCTAACAAAAAAGGATATCATGCTTTCGGAACGCATGAAGCGATTAAAATGCGCCCGGACGATGATTTAATGCTCGGGAAGAAAATGAAGGAAATGGGGCATCATCAGCGAATGGTGACTGCAATGGAATTACTTGAGGTAGAGTGGTATAGAAGCTTAAAAGAAGCATTAATTGGCCTTGAGAAAAATACGTTTGCCAGTCTCCATTATCGGATCAGTATGGTTCTATTCGCGATAGCCGGTGTGTTCCTTTCACAAGTTCTTCCTTTCTTCACATTGTTTTCCCAAGACCATATTGCTTTAAGTGCAGCCAATATCCTTCTGCTAGCTATTGTTTACACATTGATCATAAAGCGGATGACGGCCTTCTCCCCGCTCCCCTTTCTCTTATTTCCAATAACAGCACTTGTCTTTATTTATTCAATTATCCGTGCGAGCTTCTTGACATTTAAAGAGGCGGCATCATATGGAGGGGAACAAAGTACCGTCTGAGTGAATTGCGTGAAAAGAGAAGCTAGTTCTTTTTCATTTTAAGAAACGATTGTTATACTAGAGAAAAGCTACATATATAAGAGGAGGTTTTTCGAATGGAAGCAAAGCTTTTTACCCCTTTTACGATTAAGAATACGACGATTAAAAACCGGATTGTCATGGCACCGATGTGCATGTACTCGTGCCCGAACGAGGATGGCATGGTAGAGAATTGGCATAAAACACATTATACGAGCAGAGCAGTCGGTCAAGTAGGACTGATTATTTTAGAAGCAACTGCTGTCACTCCACAAGGACGGATTTCCCCAAATGACTTAGGGATTTGGAGCGATGACCACATTGCTGGGTTAAAGGAACTCACTGATTTAATGAAGGAACATGGAGCAGCAACCGGCATTCAGCTTGCCCATGCTGGCCGAAAAGCAGTGCTTGAGGGTGAAATCCTTGCACCATCCGCTCTAGCATTCAATGAAAAAATGAAACAGCCAAAAGAAATGACGATTGAAGAAATACAAGAAACAATAGAAGCATTCAAGCAAGGAGCAGAAAGAGCACAAAAAGCAGGCTTTGATATCATCGAAATTCACGGGGCCCATGGCTATCTAATTAATGAATTCCTATCCCCTCTTTCTAACCAGCGGACAGACGAATACGGTGGATCTCCTGAAAATCGTTATCGTTTCCTTCGTGAAATCATTGAGGCAATTAAAACTGTATGGGATGGGCCATTATTTGTTCGAGTTTCTGCACATGATTATCATGAGAAAGGCTTAACTGCTGAAGATTATGTACGATTTGGGAAATGGATGAAAGAACAAGGAATCGATCTTATTGATGTTAGCTCTGGCGCAGTAGTCCCAGCTAGGATTCACACGTACCCTGGCTATCAGGTAAAGTTCTCCGAAAAAATTAAAGAGGAGGCTGGTATCCCTACTGGTGCGGTAGGCTTAATTACAGCACCGCTGCATGCAGAAGAGATTCTGCAAAATGAACGTGCCGACTTAATTTTCCTTGCTCGTGAGCTTCTGCGTGACCCATACTGGCCGCGCACAGCAGCGAAAGAGCTTGGTGTCAACATTGATTCGCCGAAGCAATATGAACGCGGATGGCTTGTATAGGTAATAAAAGGGATGGACACTTATATGTCCATCCCTTTTATTGTTTAAATAAGACCCACTGCATCAAGGAACACAATAATAATGACAAGAGGAACGACATATCTCATCAGGAAGAACCACACTGTAAAAATTAAGTTCAAACTTTTTTTCCCTTGAATCAGTTCACTTCTTAAAAGATCCTTCTTCATTTTATATGATACGAAAATAGAGATGAGCAACGCGCCAATCGGCATCAAAATATTACTAACTAGAAAATCAGCACTGTCAAAAATACTTTTACCAAAAATAGAGATTTCAGATAATGTGCTGAAGGATAGAGCAGAAGGAATTCCGACTAGGAAAATCGCTGCACCAATTAGCCAAGCCATTCGGCCTCTTCCTTTTCCCTTGTTAGACATCAATGCTGCCACGACAATTTCAAGCATCGAAAAAGCGGATGTGAGCGTAGCAAATAAAAATAAGGAAAGGAATAGCAATAAAAATACTTTTCCAAAAACAATTTGATCAAAAACAGATGGCAGAACAATAAATAACAATCCAGGTCCACCTTCAGGTTCATACCCTAATGAAAACACAGCTGGAAAAATTGCCAATCCAGCTAAGATAGAAATGAATAGATTCATCGCCACAATGGATAGCGCTGGCTGCAGGAGACTTTCCTTTTTGGATAAATACGAGCTATACGTGACCATCACAGAAACCCCTACACTCAATGAGAAGAATGATTGTCCCATCGCATAAAGCACACTTTCAGAAGTTAAGCTTGAAAAATCAGGCTTTAAAAAGAACGTAACTCCAGCCATTGCCCCCTCTAATGTTAAGGAACGGACAATTAGAACGATAAATAATAAGAACAAAGCGGGCATCATGATTTTGCTAATTTGTTCAATTCCTTGCTGCACACCTCTTGCAACAACAACAATAGTGATAATTAAAAAGATTGCTTGGAAAATAATAACTTCAAGAGGATTTCCAACTGATTGATTAAAAAATGCTACATAGCCATCAGCTTCGGCAGGCATTCCCCCCGTAACACTTGCAAATAAATATTTAATAATCCAGCCGCCAATTACACTATAAAATGACAGAAGCAGGAAACATGTAAATACCCCTATATAACCGATCCAATGCCATCTGGATTTCGGGGCAATCGTCTTGTATGCAGAAATCGCCTCTTTTCCTGTACTGCGCCCAACAATAAACTCACCTAGTAAAAGCGGAAACCCGATAAGCAAGGAAAAAATTAAGAATAAAAGAATAAATGCACCGCCCCCGCTATTCCCTGTTACATATGGAAGCTTCCAAATTGCTCCAAGTCCAATTGCTGAACCGGCAGAAGCTAATATAAAGCCAATTTTTGAAGACCATTGTTCATTTTGCATCATTTGCTCCCCCTCTAGTTTCAATTAAGATTGAATCGTTCAGAAATTGGCCGATTTCTTACTAAAAACAAAAAAGTCACAGCTATCTAAAAGGGACGTGATTTGATTCACGCGGTACCACCCTTTTTGAAAGCATGTGACTTTCCACTTGACATGTTAACGGATTCTTCCGTTCTTCCTGCATAATACATGCAGCAAGAAAAAGCTCCAAGCTGAAATTCATCTTACCTTTGTATCAGTTTTCACCAACCACTGACTCTCTATAACAGGGAAATAAGACTTAATAGATACTCTTCATAGCTTTATAAATATAATGTTTAGGTTTAAATGAGATTATAGTATGCATTTTTAGTCAAGTCAATAAAATTATCGGAAAAATTCAATTTCCTTTACAAATTGGCAATGATATTTCCTTAAAATCCTCTGAAATAACTGTATTCTGGAAAATCTTTCTTGCCTCTTCCTCAAGATGATTCCAATCAGTACGATCATACCTTGAGCTAATATGAGTTAAGCACAGCTTTTTCACACCTGCCTCTTTGGCGACCTGTGCGGCTTGAACAGTTGTTGAGTGAAAGTAATCATATGCGAGCTTTTCTTCTCCATTCGAGAATGTTGCTTCATGAACAAGCAAATCCGCCTCTTGGGCTAAATAGGCGGCTGCCTCACAAATTCTCGTATCCCCAAGAATCGTTATGATTCGTCCCTTTTGCGAAGGTCCTAAAAAAGCTCCAGGCTCAATTACATTTCCATTTTCAAGCTTTACTGCCTCTCCATTTTTTATTTTTTTATAAAGCGGTCCTGGCTTTACTCCTGCTTCCATAAGCTTATCTGCGAGCAATGTACCAGGTCTGTCCTTTTCGCTCACTCGAAAGCCATACGAAGGAATCCCATGTTCAAGAAGCCTTGCTTCTACTGTAAATTCTTCATCCTCAAAAATAATTCCTTCCTTGATTTCTACTATTTTCAGCGGATATTTCAAATAGGTCTGGCTAACAGATAGTGAGATGTCAACAAATTCCTTTATCCCCTTTGGTCCATACAAAACAACCTCTGATTCTCCTCCTTGAAACGATCTGCTTGATAATAGTCCTGGAAGCCCATAAATATGATCCCCATGCAAATGGGTAATGAAAATTTTTTCTATTCTGCGCGGCTTAATCGATGTATGTAAAATTTGATGCTGGGTTGCTTCTCCACAGTCAAAAAGCCAGATGGCTCCCCGCTCTTCTAGCAATTTCAACGCAATTGAAGTAACATTTCGCAGTTTAGCGGGCATTCCCGCACCTGTGCCTAAAAAAAAGACTTCCATACATAACTCCCCTTTAAAGCTTTAAAAATAAATTCGTGCTATATTGAATGTACTTACTATACCATATAATCTTTAATTAAAAACATTTGGATAGGAAGGATGTATTCGCGAAAAACTATATTTGCGAGATATTTATGATGAAAAACATCCTTTATTCTTTTATAATTAAAGAATTCTTGTTGAAAAGAGGTTCAAGAAACGTGATACATACTGAAAAACCAACTGCATTAATTATGATATTTGGCGCAACAGGAGATTTAGCTAAGAGAAAATTATTCCCATCACTTTATCGATTGTATCAAAAAGGCAAGCTATCTGAACGATTTGCAGTAGTAGGTGTTGCAAGACGTGCACTCTCAAATGAAGAATTTCAGTTAAGTGTAAAGGAATCGATTGAGGCAGCATCTGATAAAAACGGAAATCATGATGAGTTTATTTCCCACTTTCACTATCATTCACATGATGTTACAGATTCAAGTTCCTATCTATCCTTAAAACAAATGGCATCAGATTTAGATAGTCACTATGGATTAGGGGGAAATCGGATCTTTTATTTAGCAATGGCTCCTGAGTTTTTTGGGACAATTGCTGAGCATTTAAAGGCAGATGGATTGACAGATGTAGCAGGCTTTAAGCGGCTTGTCATTGAAAAGCCTTTTGGCCATGATGTAGAATCCGCGAAGCAGCTGAATAAACAAATCAGAAATGCGTTTTCAGAAGATGAGATTTACCGAATTGACCACTACTTAGGAAAAGAAATGGTACAAAATATTGAAGTGATCCGTTTTGCAAATGCGATTTTTGAACCGCTATGGAATAATCGCTACATTTCTAATATCCAGTTGACATCAAGTGAAGTGCTTGGAGTAGAGGAACGAGGCCGCTACTATGAAACAAGCGGTGCTCTCCGAGACATGGTCCAAAACCATATGCTGCAAATGGTCGCCCTCCTCGCGATGGAACCTCCTATTCGCCTGACAACAGAAGAAATTAGATCTGAGAAAGTAAAAGTACTTCGTGCAATGAGGCCGTTAGAAGGCGATGCCGTCAATGAGCATTTTGTCCGCGGTCAATATGGCAAAGGGAAAATAGACGAAGAAGAAGTGCCAGCCTATCGCGATGAGCCGATGGTGGACCCTTCTTCTAATACCGAAACATTTGTCGCTGGAAAGCTCTTAATTGATAATTTCCGCTGGGCAGGCGTACCAATCTATATCCGTACAGGAAAAAGAATGGAAACAAAGTCAACTAAAATTGTTATCCAATTTAAAGATATTCCGATGAACTTGTACTATCAATCTGAGCAAACACTAAATCCAAATTTACTCGTTATCCACATTCAGCCGGGCGAAGGAATTTCGCTCTATTTGAATGCTAAAAAGAGCGGACAAAATGTGGAGGCTACACCTGTAAAGTTAAACTTTGCCAATAAAGGGATTGATGGAATCAATACGCCAGAAGCATATGAAAAGCTATTATTTGACTGCATGCGCGGAGACGCAACAAACTTTACCCATTGGGACGAAGTGGCCCTTTCTTGGAGCTTCGTCGATAAAATATCTGAGGTTTGGGAGTCGGAAAAAGCGGAAAACTTCCCGAACTATGAATCCGGAACGATGGGACCAAGAGAAGCAGATCAATTATTAGAAAAAGATGGATTCTTCTGGTGGCCCGTGACCGATTTAAATGTGGATAATTGCTAAATAAAAATAAGAACCCTTTTCAAATTGAATGAAAGGGGTTCTTATTTTTATATGTACTATACCTGCATTATAATGGATTTCGAATGATAGGGACTATTTTTTCTTCAAATGCCTTCAACCCGCTTTTTGACATTTTTTCATCAAACGATTGTTCTAAATTTGCTGGATTTAGCTGTACATTAACTTCCATAAACCCATCATCAAATTCCTGCATTGTCCTTTTTAACGAACCATTATTTGATTGCATCGCTGCCTTCAATAGTTCATTTATTTTTTTACGGTCAGCAAAAGGAATAGTAGAAGATCCCTCGCTTAAAACATTGATAATTTGCTGGTAATCATTCATCATATCAAATTCATTGAGACCATACTCATACATCATGGCATTATACTTAACACTTTCTTCTTTCATTGCCTTTAAGATTTCATCATCAAAATATCCATGTTCTCTCGTAGCAAAACGCTGCAAATGGCCTAATTTGTTAATAAACTCCTCAATTCGCGTACTGTTTCCTAACGCATGTGTTGTGTATTGAATGACCTTTTCAACAGATGATTCCAATTTGGGATGCTTACTAACTAAATTTGTTTTATATTTTGATAATAAGGATACTACTTCTTTGTACGGAGTCATATTTTTCCGCATTTGCGGAACCATTTCCTGCATTGCCCCATGGATCATCGTATTAAATCTAATTAAAGAAAGAGCTGAAGCTTTTGCCTGTACAAAGGGAACAATATGCCCTTTGCAGTCTAGGATCAAATAGCCTGTTATTCCTTTAAGGACCTGCTCATATAAAGTTAAAAAATAATAATCTTTTCCATCAAAATAGGCAAAATCCCACATATCCCATTTTTCAAATATTTTTTTGTATTGTTTGATATTTTTTTCGTGTAGTTTGGTAGGCTTTGTGTCTATCAATACTGCAACTCACCCCCTTAAATAACAAAACAAACATTTACATGCCTTTATCATCTTTTACGTTTGGGCTGCAGTTTAGTTTCTAGGTATAAATCCCTATTTAAACAATAGACTAAAGGCTTACTTCCGAAAAACACATCCATTCTAGAAGTCCTCTTCAAAAGGTATGCAAAAATAAAATGGAAAGCTTTGTAAAGATTTTTTACTCCACTTTCCGTTTTTCCACATATATACGTCCTTGTTCTTAACTTCCCTACAATAAAATAGTCTTCTTGTTTCATAAATTATCCCTTTAATCTGAAGATGAAATTGATTCTGCTACACTATTTGAACGATTTGATTAAAGGCTTACCTCTATCAAGAATTTTGGAAATTTAATAAGCCGATAGAGATATAACTATCAGCTTAGAGTACTCCATATTACCTTTTTAAATTGAATGATAGGAGTGCTTGTTTTTATTAATCCTATCTTGCTATTGGTCATGCAGCTAGATTGGCAATGTCTTACTTCTCCCTATTTTTTAGCCGCTCGACATTTTCATTAAATAGCTTATCAATTTCTTCTTTAACTTCCTCGTATTTTTTATCTTTTAGCACCCAAAGACCGTCTCTTAAATCTGCACTTAGTTTTAATATCTTCCTAGATTGGTCATTTGCTTTTTCTTTTATCATCTCAGCGGATTTCTTATTGATTTGACCGCTTTTATGTAGATCATCTGTAACATCCATAATGTTCATTCTTTGCTGTTTATTCTTTTCCAGCCATATCGTTGAAGCATTAAAGATGTTATCCCATTGATGATTATTTTCATCCTCTAATTGCTTAACAGCATCTGTAACCCATTCTTCCCATTTTTGAGCGATTTCTTTTGAACGGTCGAATTCTTCTGATAGCCCTTCTTGGTTTAAAACCGTTGTATATGTTCCTTTTGCAGCATCTGCAATCTCTTTTAATTGTCTTTGCCCTTCACTATCCACATTGAAGCCAATAATATTAACGATAGGCGTAATATTTGAATCTGCTAGTTCCTTCGCTTCCTTTACAGGGTCACCTTCACACGTTTCAACCCCATCACTTACTAAATAAATAATATTCGTATGATTTTCGCCATTAAAATCCTTTAAGTCATTTTTGGCTTCTTCAATAGCCTTAGCAAGTGGCGTCCATCCGGAAGGTTTAAATTTCCTTAACGCTGAATTTAAACTAGATGCACTATATTTCTTTAACGGGTAAACAAG
This sequence comes from Cytobacillus solani, assembly GCF_001420595.1. Lineage (GTDB taxonomy): Bacteria > Bacillota > Bacilli > Bacillales > Cytobacillaceae > Cytobacillus > Cytobacillus solani. The sequence goes on from NZ_LJIX01000006.1 coordinate 3,319,118, forward strand.
TTCATTGCTCGAGCATGAAAGCTTTTTATCTTGATTTGAGCCGCTTCCTTTATGTCCATAAACGCGAAGAGCCACATGTGCATCATTCGGCAAGTCTGCAGTAAATTCTTTTATTGCCTCTTTGGCCATATCCATCATAGGCTTGCCGTCAATTTTTTTTGCCATGCTGCCACTGGCATCTAATATGATTTCCACATTCAAATGCTCTTTAAAGCGATACCGGTCATCCTCTAAATCCGGTCTTCCAAATAGGATTGTATTTAATTCTTTTAAAATTTCATTTGGACCTGGATAGTTCTCATGAAACAAAGAATAGGCTAATCGCCAATAAGCTTCGATTTCTTCCTCTGCAGGCTGACTTTGTTTCCCATCTGAATCTTCGATAATAGGAAGCTTTTCAAAGTGTTCTAATATATATTGCTTTTCTTCTTTATTTAACTCGCGGTAACTCCTTCCCGAAAAGCCCCCAACTGGGTAGTTGACGATCTCATCGACCTTTTCTAATGTTGATGGAAGATTAGCCAATATTTCATCTGCATTCAATTGCTGCTTCGGTTGCAGACCCTCTTCTGCATCCTTCTCTGATTCTTCTATTTCTTCTTGATTACTTTCGGGCTGTACAGATGCTTCCTTCGGCTGATTTCCCGAGAAAGCCATACTGAATAAAAATGCTGAGATAATAGAAACAAATACAATTAATAGGATAATATAGTGCTTCTTCGTCAGTTTTATCATAAAATGTCAAGCTCCTTTTGTCTCAGCATTTTTCCCTTTAACATTTGACACTCATTTTACATTCTAGCTTTAATGATGGAATTCGTTTCGAGTTCAACCGTGTTTTCTTCCTTAATATCAATAAATAAATTTGTAACAAGGATAATTTGGAATGGCAAAATAAACATTTGTAAAATAATTTTTGTAAATAGAAATACGAAATACACATCCGTATAGATAGAAATAAAGAGGAATAAAACATTTTCAAATAATAACTGAATGGCCGTTACTGCTCCAATGATTACAAATGTAATTAAAACTCGCTTTTTTACTAAGCTGACAGACTTTCGAATGGCTACTTTATATGACTTAACACCATCCGCAATAAAATATGGAACAAAATAAAAAAGAAGTAAAACAATTAACCCCGGAATGACAAAAAGCAGTCCCCCAAGAAATACCAATAATGAATACAAGCAAGCAAAAACATATAAAGAAATCATTCTATCCAGTGAAAACCCTAGAGATTTTCGAAATATGGATTCCTCATCTTCATGATCCAGTATGGTTAGCTTAATAAACGGAACTTGGGCAATAGTTAGAAAAACGAGCATGAATATCCCATTGGCTGCATCCCCGATCACACCAGGATATTCCATAAAACGCGATTCATTATAAATATAGTTAACTATGATCGTATGCAAAAATAATAAGGGGACATACGTCAATAATGACATACAAATAAGTGGAACAAATTTACTTGAATACAAGTATAATGAGTTAGACAAAATTCTTTTCATGTACTTTACCTGCCATTATGATGGATTTCGAATGATAGGGACTATTTTTTCTTCAAATGCCTTCAATCCGCTTTTCAACATTTTTTCATTAAACGATTGCTCTAAATTTGCTGGATTTAGAAGTACATTGACCTCCTTAAATCCATCATCAAATTCCTGCATTGTCCTTTTTAACGAACCATTATTTGATTGCATTGCTGCCTTCAATAATTCATTTATTTTTTTACGGTCAGTAAAAGGAATAGTAGAAGATCCCTCGCTTAAAGCATTGATTATTTGCTGGTAATCATTCATCATATCAAATTCATTGAGACCATACTCATACATCATGGCATTATACTTAACACTTTCTTCTTTCATTGCCTTTAAGATTTCATCATCAAAATATCCATGTTCTCTCGTAGCAAAACGCTGCAAATGGCCTAATTTGTTAATAAACTCCTCAATTCGCGTACTGTTTCCTAACGCATGTGTTGTGTATTGAATGACCTTTTCAACAGATGATTCCAATTTGGGATGCTTACTAACTAAATTTGTTTTATATTTTGATAACAAGGATACTACTTCTTTATACGGAGTCATATTTTTCCGCATTTGCGGAACCATTTCCTGCATTGCCCCATGGATCATCGTATTAAATCTAATTAAAGAAAGAGCTGGGGATTTTGCCTGTACAAAGGGAACAATATTCCCTTTGTAGTCTAGGATCAAATAGCCTGTTATTCCTTTAAGGACCTGCTCATATAAAGTTAAAAAATAATAATCTTTTCCATCAAAATAGGCAAAATCCCACATATCCCATTTTTCAAAGACTTTTTTATACTGTTTGATATTTTTTTCGTGCAGTTTTGTAGGCTTTGTGTCGATCAATGCTGCAACTCACCCCTTAAATAATGACTTAAACCATTTTCCTACCTTCTTAGCCTTTTTCACTATATCTTTTCCAATTTCTTTACGGTTTTTCCAAAGTTTTCTACCTGCGGCTACGGCAGTTATTGCTGTACCTACAACAACCATTCCTGCGGCAATAGGCTGTGCACCTGGAATCATTGCAACAAATGGGGCAGCGCCAGTTATTAGACTTCCGGTATTTTCTGCTATATCCCATTTAGCATCCGTCTTTTCTTCAGCCGTTTTGGCATTATTTAGTTTCTTAACGTTACCGACGGTGTCATATATCGTTAATGGCATCGTAATAGCTGAAACTATTGCATTTCCAGTTGAGAAGGATTTACCAGCCTCATATAAATCTTGAGAATGTCTAGCATACTCTAGTAAATCTCCAGCTTTTCTTAGGTTATCAACATCTTTTACTTCTTTAAAAATTTTGTACTTATCATAAACTTCTTTAGAGTTTTTTACTAGATCAATTCCATCATACAATCCATCAAGTGTGGGATCTCCTTTTGTAAATACCTTAAACCCGGAGAACCCCATTGAACCCTTGCTTTTAAGAAAGTCTTGTAGAGTAATGTCTCCTTTTCTTAGACTCTGGTCTACTAGATTAATCGTCCCTCCAGCAATATCCTTTACAATATAATCAATACTATCTTTAACTTTAGGATCTTTGAAATCAAAGAATGGGCCATCTAGGTCATCCCCTGACTTATCATTATTATTCTTATTTTCCGTATTAGAGTCATTTTGATTATCTGTCTGATCATTCGATTGTGGATTATTATCATCTGGTGGGTTTGGGGAGTTTGGGTCACCCGGATTATTTGGCTTTGTTCCATCTGGAGAAGTAGGATCATTTATATTGTTGTTTTGGCCGGGTGTTGGGTTCGAATTAGAGTTTCCCCCATTAGGGTCATTCCAGTTTGGATCTTGCCAATTAGGCTGGTTTTCCCATCCAGGCTGAGTTTCCCATCCAGGTGAATTCCAATTTGGCTGATTTTCCCACCCAGGCTGAGTTTCCCATCCAGGTGAATTCCAATTTGGCTGATTCTCCCATCCAGGTGAACTCCAATCTGGTGATGTTTTCCATGATGGTTCGGTATTCCAACCAGGATTCTGCCAGTTTGGCTGCGTTTTCCATGTGGGCTGTGTATTCCAGCCAGGAGATTTCCACTGTGGAGTCTCCCATTTAGGCGCGGTTTTCCATGTGGGCTCGTTATTCCACGATGGAGAAGTCGTCCATGTGTTCGATTCACCCCATGCTGACGCATATAAAATAAATGGACCCGTGTTGAGAAACAACAATGCTGCTGTTGCTATGATCGCAAAAACGATCCTTAATCGTTTAATCATATCTCCTCTCCTTTCTTGCAGATTTATTTATTGCCTAAAATTTCTTATCACGGAAATGTGTATTCCGATTTGAACGTGCCGAAACCGCTTAAAAACTCAAATTTTAACCCTTCACCTTTTTGCTTGATGAGCCTTTTATCTTCGGGAAACAAGCTATCATATTTAATAGCCTTATATTTGGTTGCTGTCTCTACTTCAACCCTTTTATTCTTGTTAAAAATAACTACTGTTGTTCCAGAAAGCACACCATTGTTGTCATTAATATTTTTTTCAACAGCATTATGGACTCTGCTAACTGCAGTACTCAGTTCACTGGTTACATACCCTTGCAATGCACTACTAGTAATCCCTGAAGATTCTAATTCTGCCTTTATCACATTATTTATGGCATTGTGGTTAATCTCTATAGTTGATAAATCTCTCCCGGAGCTGCTTAGCTTTACTTTTTCTTCACCAAGCTTTTTTAGGATTGAATTTGCAGTATATAAGTCTAGCCTCTCAATACTTAGATAGTAATTATACTGAAATTGGTCATACTGCTCGATCGCTGTGTTTAAACCCGCCAAAATTTCCCCCGATGCTGCTAAACTTGCCTGTTCAGCATTATTGGATGCCTTTTCCTTAATAATAAAGACATTGGCAAAGCTCCCAATAATGACAAACATTAACACAAGCATCGTCATCGAGCCAAGCATAAAAATCATCGTATTCCCTTTTTCATTTGCAATAAATCTCTTCACTTACTCCACCGTCCTGCCATTTATTGACTTATCAAAAGTTAATGGCGGAAGGATTCCAAGAAAATCTTTAGGCAAAAACTTTAGCGACATATCAACAGTAACTGTCGCCTTGAAATCTCTTGAGCTCAAGTTTTGAATATTTACATTTCCATTTAGCTTTAATATACCTTTAGCATTTTGAACAATTTTCTCCGCTGCAGCATTAGCTTCCATACGGTCTTTTGTTACAGAGTAGTTTTTTGCGGCTTCGTTTGCGGCTGACTGAGTGATAATAACAGCATATCCAGCTACAAGAAATTGCCAAAGGATCATCATTAAAAGTAAGACAAGGGGCACCATTGAAATAAATTCAATGATTGCCGACCCTCGTTCATTTTTAAGTAATTTCTTCATTTACTTATCAAGTCCCCCTACTCTTTTTTTCCTGGAGAGACGTTTTGGTTATATATTTCTTTAATTTCTTTTAAAGATGAGGCTAAATTCTCATCTCTTGCATCAATGAGCGTATTCTTCATTTCTTCAACTGACTCAAAATGCTCCTTGTAGAATTCTTTTGCCATGTTATACATTTTTAATTCCTGCTCTTTTTCAATTTTCCCCTTTGTATGCAAGCTTTGCAGTGAAAATTGAACTAAATATTTCTCTTTGAAAATATTATTTTTCCATGAGTTTGATAGCTTATAAATTGCCGACTGTTGACTAATTGCTAAATCATAAGTGGCTGACTTTTCCTTCTGATACCACGTCATCCATTTATTTGCATCAGCCGAAGCCTTATTAAATTGACTTTTTAATTGCTCATGATTGCGAACATTTACGTATGTTCCACCAGCTGCTTCTGCTACGTCCATTAATTGCTGCTCGTCTTTACTGCCTAAATCAAATCCAATGATATTAACAACTGGTGAAATCTCAGATGCCTTTAAGCTTTTTGCAGCAGCAATTGGATCGCCATCACATGTTTCTACTCCATCACTTACTAAGTAAATAATATTTCGATGGTTTTCACCTTTGAATTGAGCTAGATCTTGCTGGGCTTCAAGTAATGATTGGGCAAGCGGTGTCCAGCCCGAAGGATTAAATTTTCCTAATGCCTCTTTCAGTCCCGAGTCACTGTACGGCTGAATAGGGTAGACTAATTCATTTGCAGCACAGGACATGGCTTTATCCGCGTCAGAACCCGTTCCTTTATGGCCATAAACACGCAAACCAACATTTGCCTCTTCAGGTAAGGTTGAGGCAAATTCTTGAATAGCCTCCTTGGCAATCTCCATCATAGACTTAGAGCCAATCGTTTTCTTCATACTTCCACTGGCATCCAGTATGATTTCCACATTGAATGTCTCCGTCTTCTCTTCTTCAGAAATTCCCTCCGATTCTGGTGTTGTCGCAATACTTAACGAATCAATAATAACCTTTGGGTCATCATAATCCATCTTGAAAAGAGAGTATACATAAGCCAATAAATTAGATAGTTCTTCATCATTAGCTGTTTCAGAAAGAGGAGGGATTACGTCTAACGCTTCTTGAACCGCTTCATCTTTTACCTTGGTATCCTTGGATGCGAATAATCCAACGGGATAGGAAACTACTTCTTCAAGATTGCTAGGCATTTCAGGAACGTCAATATGAAACGGTATTTCTTCAGGCTCTGCTGTCGTTTCCTCGGAAGCAGGTTTCTCTTCCTCTACCTTAACAACCTCTTTTTCTTTTACTTTATCAACCGTTTCCTGTTTATCTTGGCACCCAGCCAAAAAGATAAAGCAAAAAAATATAATAGCTGCAGGAGTAAATAGTCTAAGCATGAACTCCCTCCTTTCAAAGTTGTTTCATACCGTAATCAGCTGTTTATACCCTCGATCATTTCCTTTAATTTAGTTATGATTACTTCAGAAAGATCCCCGCCACTCGTCTTCATCGCTGTAGCTAATGCGAACATCAAGGCAATAATAACCGCCGCTAAGCCAACCCACTCAATAGTTGAAACACCCTTCTCATTTGCTACTCTTCCTTTAAGACCAAAGTACATAGACGTTAAGCTGTTATTCACTTTTTCTCTAATTTCAATCAATTTCTTCTTCATTTTCTTCCTCCTCAATATGTTTAATTCCAATCTTAAATCATAACAACAAAGTCATCGTTTCTTCTAACCTTTGAAACACCACCCCTTTCAAAGAGTCTTTTTACGTTGAAAATAGATTAATAATACTGTCTTCCCCATAGATCATATTGAGAATGATCAAACCTAAAATCATTAACATAATCAGTGGTGCGATAAGAAATGACGTAATGAGTGTCACCTTCGGAGAAGCTTTTGCAGCTTTTTCCTTCACTTGCTCTAGGCTTATCCTTCTCATTTCATTCGCTTGATTTTGAAACGTTGTAGCAACGGGCACACCTAATCTTGATCCTTGAATTAAAGATTTAATGACATTTTGAAAATCCTGATTATCGTTTCGATTCAGCATTTCCAAATATGCTTTTTCTCTCGGAACACCAAGTTCTATTTCTTGAATAAACCTTGAAAACTCTTCCTGAATTGGCCCGATATAATAACTGATTACTTCCTTTATTGCTCCATCTAATCCAGATCCTGCCTGCAAACTTATACTTACCGTATCAAGGAAGTCCGGCAAATCTCGTCGGAGCTGCTCCTGACGCTTTTTCGCCTTTCCCCTTACTAAGAAAATAGGGATAAAAAATCCAATAAACGGAAGTGTAACAAAAAGAACATTTGCAAAAGGAAAGCCCAAAATGAAGAGAAAAGTTCCAATAATAAACCCAAGGATGACGCAAACAATTTTAAATCCCTGGAAGCGGGCTACCGTTAGTCCATATGGCTTCCCTGCCTTCGTCAGCAAGACTTCAACATCAGGTGATTCACTATAAAAATTAATTCTCTCTCCAATTGCTGAAAAATCATCAGCATAACGGGATAGAAACATAATCATTCTGTCGAATAATGATCTTTTCTTTTCCCTTATCATTGCTTGAGTTAGAGCAACTTCATTTAAGTGCACTTTAAGTGTTTCCTTGCTTTTGGAATAACTATATAAATTCAAAAAGCTTAGCACTAAGAACAACCAAAATAATAAAATTGCTGAAAGTATTACTCCGTCCATATCGTCTACACCCTTATATTTGTGACAGCTCTAACCAGTATGAAAGATATGACCATTCCGATTAAGAAAACCGTTGTTAATATGGCACCCGGAATGGTAAATATCAAATCAATAAAACCATCCATCATTGAATTCAGCATTAAAATTAAAAATATCGGCATTGCCGGTAAAATATATGAAATAAAGCGCTGTTCAGCTGTTGCTGTTTTAATCGTCTGCCTTAAAATTTTTCGTTCTTCTAATGTTTTGGCCATTTCCTCCAAAACCTTTGTTAAGTTTCCGCCTGATTTCTTCTGTATTAATAAAGCAGCAATAAATAATTTAAATTCTTTTGTCGGCACTCTTTTTTCAATTTCCTTTAAGGCCCTTTCAAAGTCTACGCCGAGACGTAAATTATGGGCTAGATCTTTAAATTCATCTCTTGCTGGAAATCCGACCTCTGCAGCAACAACTTCAATTCCCTGATTAATCGTCATTCCGGCTTTTGTACTATTTCCCAGCAATCGGCAAACTTCTGAAAGCTGATTATTTAGCTTTTCAATATACTTGTTTCTTCTTCCTAGAAATAAAAGCCAGTAAGATACTAAAGTTATGACGGCTGCTATGATAATGCTAATCTTAAACTTCAATGAAAATAGCCACATAAAGATAATGACCATGACAAAGCAATAAAATAGCAAAATAGCAAAAAACTCGGAAGGAAGGATTAATATATTCGCATACAATAATTTAATCTTGAATTTCTTTGCGAATGGGGTTTGATCAAAGCGATCACCTAGCTTTGAAATAAAGCTGCTTCTACCATTCTCTTTCTTAAACATATTTTCATACTTTTTTGTTATTTCCCGTTTCTCTTTTCTATAGCCGAGCAATTGATAAATTCCCCAAATAAAAAACAAGACAGAAATACCGAATATAGAGGCAATTTCCAAAATGTCCCCCCCTCTATTTACTTTCAAAAAGATTTTCTGGTAGAGTAATGCCGAACATTTTTATCCTTTCTAAACATCTCGGTACTACTCCAGTAGGTGCAAAATACCCTTCAACTTCTCCCGTTTTCTTCATCCCAATTCTTCTGAATGCGAAAATTTCCTTAATGACAATTTCTCCATTGTCTTCCCTATGAATCTCGCAAATGGATGTTAACTTTCTCGTTCCATCCGTTAGCCTTTCTCCTTGAACGATAATATCCAACGCACCAACAATATACTCACGGATGATATGTGTAGGTAAATCCATTCCCGCCATGACAACCATCCCCTCTACACGCCTTAATGCATCAAATGGAGTATTGGCATGGACGGTTGTAATTGACCCTTCATGTCCAGTATTCATTGCTTGAAGCATATCAAACGCTTCCGCACCACGTACCTCTCCGACGATAATTCTGTCAGGACGCATTCTCAACGAGTTTTTCACTAAATGTCGAATGGTAATTTCACCTGAGCCCTCAACGTTAGGAGGTCTTGCTTCCAAACCAACAACATTCTGTTTATCAAGACGCAGCTCCGCGGAATCCTCAATCGTTACGATTCTCTCCCCATTTGGAATGGAGTTGCCCATTACATTTAACAAAGTTGTCTTTCCGCTTCCAGTACCGCCTGATATCAAAATATTTAATTTTGCCCTTACAACAGCATCTAAAAATATCGACATTTCATTATTTAATGATTCAAAATTAAGCAAATCAGTCATTTGAAATGGTTCTTTTCGAAACTTCCTGATGGAAACAACTGGACCAATTAAGCTAATTGGCGGTATAACGGCATTTACACGGCTTCCATCTGGTAATCTAGCATCTACCATCGGTGAACTTTCATCTATTCGCCGGCCGATAGGGGCAACAATTCGATCAATGACATGCCGCACATGATTGTCATCCTTAAACGCAACGGGAGCAAGCTGCAGCTTACCAAGCTTCTCAATATAAATTTCCTTATGGCCATTGATTAAAATCTCTGTGATCGTTGGATCATCGAGCAGCGGCTCTAGCGGCCCGTAGCCTACCGATTCATCAATAATTCTTGTCAATAGCTCTTCTTTATCAAGTCTAGGGATGACAACTTTTTCTTCACTCATAAATTGGCTAATTAGTTGTTCAATTCTTAATCTCATTTCACCTTGAGGAAGACTTGTTAACAGTTCTAAGTTCGCTTCACGCAAAATTCTCGTTTTGTAATGATCGACTAGTTCACTAATATATTGATTTTCATAATTTCCTTTATGTTCTTCTTTTAACTTGATCGTTCTTCTTTCAAATAATGACATCTGTCATCAATCCTTTTAAGAGTTATTCCACCATTTGAACAACCCATTTTCTAACACCTTTTGCAAATGGGATTAATTTCTTTTCATTAGCTTCCTTTCTAAAGGGCACGCTTTTATTAATATGTGCCTGCACTCCTTTAAAATCACGAGGAAACTTAGCAGCAATTGGGTAAGTAATGATATTCTTTACATCACTCGGTTTAATCTCATTTTCTTTTCCCACTTGGTTAATGAGGATTTCCATTCTGCTCTCGGTTTCAATTCCTAGCCTTTGAAATAGCCCCTCCACTTGTTTTAAAGTGTTAATAGAAGGGGTATCTAAATTTAATATGTAAAAAATCTTGTCGGATTCTTCAAGAGCCGCATAGGAATGAATATTCATGGCCACAGGCAAATCCACTATGACAAAGTCATAGCTTCTCCTGCAAGTTCTTAATAGTCTTGCAATGAACCCTTCTGGCAAATGCTCAGCTATTTCTGCATCGCGCGGACTTAGCAGCACTTCTAATTTGGATAGCTTCTCCACTTGGGATACATTTCGAATATGGCTTTCGTTTAGTTCATCAATAACCGGCATTAGATCGGCAAAGGAACGGTTAGAAGTGATTGAAAGAAAAGCCTCTGCACCACCATAGTGTAAATTTAAATCGATGAAGATTACTTGAGCAGTCGATTCAAACTTTAAAGTTTGTGCAAAAGCACTAGATATTAACGTTTTGCCTGATCCGCCTTTTCCACTATAAAACGAATATATTTTTCCCCTGCCTCTTTTAAAGGACTGGCTTGCAACGGCGGTTTCCATTAATTGTTTTTTTCGTTGATAGACCATTTGAATAATGCTATCCATTCGGCCATACAGCATCGCATTTTCATCAGGCAATACGAAGAAATCTTTAATGCCTGCTCTCATTACGCTTTTTAATACATCAAAATTTTGCGAGAATGCGATAAAAACCACTAGAGCCATCGGATTAACTGCATGGATATATTCAATGGCATCTGCAGAGGATTCATCGTCAGATTCAATTAAAAATATTAAATCTGGAGCTAATCGATCCAGCTCAGTCTTCAAATCACGATAAGAGATTAAATCAACTTTTTCGAAGCTATTTAATACACCCCTTAAATGATTTTTCGATTGTTCTTGATCACCAACGAGTAATATTTTTATCTCAGCACTCATTTGCACCCTCCAAATTAAGTTCGGTTCTATTTTTTATTATTTACGTTTTCAGCCCCGTTTTCAGTTGTTTCAACTTTTTCTTTATTTTGCTCCTGCGGTGGTGCGACTGGAGTTACTGGGGCCTTTTGAGTTTCTGCACTTTCTTCTTTTTTCTCCTGCTCGGCTTCCGGCTTATCGGTCTCTGTATTCATTTGGAGTCCTTTTCCAACATTCGCCTTTAGTATTCGAATGGAATCCGCGTAATTTTGCATATGGATAATTTTCGGCGCATCTTCGGCTGGAACTTCAACAGCTACTCCAGAAAAGTTTTTCTCGCTTTTAGAGACGGCAGCAACTAAAACATCCTTCATAAAGATTTCAGTAACGGGCTTCCCGTCAAAATTATGTGATACTACAATATCAACACGATCAAGTCCTTCTAATTCTTCATCAAAACGTATCCGATCTGATTGGAGCATCGTTACTAATCTATTATTTTCATCTGTTGCATTTGAGACAGGTTTTAACATCGATTTCGTGATAATATCTCCCTCAACTAATGGAACAACTAAAACCTTATCAATCAAATCTTCAACATTTGTCACATGTGAATTATTCACATAGCGATTTGGAATTTCCTCCTGTATAACATGGGTAGGCTGAAGTAAAGATCGTGATGGGATATCAGTTGCTGCCACGTATATTTTGGTCATCCCCCCTAATTCACTATTTAATTCTTTAATTTTTTGCAGAAAAAATAGTCCAGCAATAAACGCCAATATTAAAGAGATTGATAAGAAAATAATGGCTCTTCTCTTTGATTCCAACATAATTTGTTACCTCTCTTAGCGATTCACTTTTTGTAGTATGAAATATACATTCTTAATTTTTTTTGCCTTTAATATTAATTACCACCTGTTCACAAATTGGTCAAATACTCCCAAAAAAAATGTCGAATTTTGTCTGTTAAAATATTCCTGATATTGTCTTGAAACTAGAATAATTAATAAAACTAATGGACTATACTTGTCTCATTCCTAAGTCATCTTTTAGTTACTTTTGTAAATTTCATTGAATTAATTCACCTTTTTTATGTTACAAATGTTAATTTTATTAGTACAAATTGTTCATTTTTTGGAAATTAATCACATCTCACCTTTGACGAATTGGGTAGACGACTTAGTTCTTTTGAATTGCAAAGGGAGGGGGCGGATGCTCTCTTCCTAAGCCTCCCTAATTTGCTGATTACCTACCTGAATAAACCATTAATTTATTAAAATATTTCGAAAAATAAAAAATCACACTGCTTTAAATTAGCAGTGTGATTTTTTCCTATTCCCTACAATTTTTAGCATCCTTTTAAGACTCCCACCCTCACCTGCCTTTTTATTAATGACAAACCTTAAGTTTTCTGAGAATCCCACACTGGAATATCACTTGGCTTTTTCCATTTAGGATGCCGGCTGCCACTGTTCCTGTTGAATGTCCTAGACATGATAGTCAAGTCCGTATGAAACAAAATCTCTACACTTTGCAGAATTCCCTTCAATGTCAAACATTGGAATCCCCTTGCATTTGCTCCAGTAATATATAGATTCAAGGGCTGTTGCGACTGGATTGTCCTTTGAAATATAGAATTCAGCTGCTCTTCCGGTTAATGATTCAGCCCAGCCTGCTTGACTTCCTAGCTTGTAGATATGGATGTTTCTATAGCTTTTAATCCTATTTCTGCATTAACCTTCTTCGCGTTTTCTCTGTCAACCATTGAGTTTGCTCATATGAATAATAGCTAATCCCTGCTTTTTTTTCATTAGAACGAATTTTTTAATAGAGTTAATTATATTTTTAATCCCCTTTTCTAATTTGTACAAAAAACAGCAGCATTCATATTGAACGCTGCTGTTTTTTGTATTCTTTTATTTCATCCATTCTGTATGAAACACGCCTTCTTTATCAATACGCTCGTATGTATGGGCACCGAAATAATCACGCTGTGCCTGAATGAGATTGGCTGGCAAGGTTTCTGTCCGGTAGCTGTCATAATAAGAAATAGCTGCTGATAAGCATGGCACAGGAATGCCATTTTGAACAGCCACACCAATGATTTCACGAAGTGCACCCTGATAGCTTTCTACAATTTCTTTGAAATAAGGGTCAAGCAGTAAATTTTTCAAGCCTGCATCCCGATCATAGGCATCCTTAATCTTTTGCAGGAACTGTGCACGAATAATACAGCCTCCACGGAAAATCATCGCAATATCGCCATAGCGTAAATCCCAATTATACTCCTCAGATGCTGCACGCATTTGGGCAAATCCTTGTGCATATGAGCAAATCTTGCTCATGTAAAGTGCTTTGCGGACAGATTCAATGAAAGCTTTTTTATCCCCTGAAAAAGCTTGTTTACTAGGGCCGCTTAGCACCTTGCTTGCAGAGACACGCTCAGCCTTCATTGCAGAAATATAGCGGGCAAACACAGACTCAGTAATAATTGGAAGCGGCACGCCCATATCTAATGCGCTTTGGCTTGTCCATTTCCCTGTCCCTTTTTGACCAGCTGTATCAAGAATGCGATCGACAAGCGGTTCACCTGTCTCATCATCCTTGTTCGCAAAAATATCCGCAGTAATCTCGATTAAATAACTATCAAGTTCCCCTTTATTCCATTCTGCAAATACATCATGAAGCTCATCTGCTCCAAGACCAAGAACATGTTTTAATAGGAAATAAGCCTCTGAAATCAGCTGCATATCTCCATATTCAATCCCGTTATGCACCATCTTTACATAATGTCCTGCACCATCCGGGCCGATATACGTTGTACAAGGTTCCCCATTCACTTTTGCAGAAATATCTTTAAAAATTGGAGCAACAAGCTCATACGCTTCCTTTTGGCCGCCAGGCATAAGGGAAGGACCGAGCAATGCTCCTTCTTCGCCGCCAGAAACACCTGTACCGATGAAATGGAAGCCTAATTCACTTAGCTCTTTATTGCGGCGCTGTGTATCTGTAAATAACGTATTGCCGCCGTCAATTAAGATATCCCCTTTTTTAAGGAGGGGTTTTAATTGCTCAATGGTTGCATCCGTAGGAGCGCCAGCTTTCACCATTAACATAATCTTTCTTGGCTTTTCAATCGAATTCACAAACTCTTCAATGGAATATGTACCCTTAATATTTTTTCCGTTTGTCTCCTTCAGCATCTCATCTGTCTTTTCTCGTGATCGATTATAGACGGAAACGGAATACCCTCTGCTCTCAATATTCATAGCAAGATTTTTTCCCATAACCGCTAAACCTATAATTCCAATTTGTGTTTTTTCCATCCTTTAACACCCCTTCTAAAGCCTATCTTCATGCTAAGAATCCTCTATACTGTAGCAAGATTCAATTATTAATGCAATTCTCGCATACTATTCCTCTTTTTCGGCCTTCCTATAAGGGAAATCCTGCAAAAAATCTTTATTAAAGCTCGTTTCTGCCCCAATATTTCGCTGCTCGGATTTAACCTCCGGCATCATCACTGCTCGATCAATAATATGTGAGCCAAATTTTTCACGAAGAGTTGCTAATGTTGCTAACAAAGGCTCTTTCCTTGCCTCTTTTTCATAGCTAAAGAGGTCTAGCTGTTTAACTGCCTCATTATACTCAATTAAATCCATTCCCGTAATGCCAAGCAGCCGAACGGAATCACCATTCCAATGCTTTAGAAAAAGCTGTTTAGCTATCTGAAATAGCTCCTCTTCCTTTTGAACTGGGTTTTGAAGCTTCCTGCTTCTCGTAATTGTTTTTCGATCCTTGAAACGGATAGTTATCCCTAATGAAGAAGCAAGAACTTTTTTTCTTTTTAGTCTGACACACACAGTTTCAGATAGTTTTTCAAGTACCTGCAAGAGCTCCTGCTGATTGGAAACATCACGAGGCAAAGTGGTTGAATTGCCAATGCTTTTGAATTCGGAAGCTGCATCAGGGTCAACAGGTCTTTGATCATTTCCATTCGCCCTCTCCTTTAATCTCGGACCATTGATTCCTAGAACAGATTTCACTTGAACATCATTTGCTTTTGCTAGATCACCAATCGTTTTTATATGGATGGTCCGTAGTTTTTCCCCTGTTTTCTTCCCAACCCCATGCATTTCTTCCACATCGAGCGGCCATAAAACGGATGGCACATCCCTTTTTCGAAGAACAGTGATCCCCATTGGCTTTTTCATATCAGAAGCCATTTTTGCTAGAAATTTATTCGGTGCAACCCCTATGCTGCACGGTAAATCAAGCTGCCTCTGAATTTGCCTTTGGATCGTTTCAGCAATTTCAAGCGGGGTTCCAAATTCATAGCTTTCCGTTATGTCTACATAGCCTTCATCAATTGAAACGGGCTCAACTAATGACGAATATTGATTTAATATTTCAAACATCCCGATAGAAGCGGCACGATACCGATCAAAATTAGGCTTTTTAACAATCAGCTGCGGGCAAAGCTTTTGTGCCTCCCAAAGAGGCATCGTTGTTTTCACACCGAACTTTCTCGCCTCATAGCTGCACGTCACAATAATTCCCCGCCGTTCCTTTGGATTGCCTGCAATCGCTAATGGTTTCCCCTTTAAAGATGGATCATAGGCCATTTCGACCGAAGCATAAAAACTATTCATATCAACATGCAAAATGACTCGTCCATTTTTCGGATACATTTGTTTCATGCCGGCACTTCCTTGTACTTATTCTTCTACTATTTTAACAAATTTATCTAACAAAAAGAAAACAGAGGATTCAATAATCCTCTGTTCAATCCTATTTATGCCGTTTCCTTTTGTGTCTTCATAAACTCCTGAATCTCTCTAATCCCATCTAGTGATTGAACGAGAATAGATGGGTCAATCATTGTAATCACTCGTGAATCCAGGTTTGCAACGCCAGTAAAATATGTTGTTTTTTGATAAGCAAGAAGACCTAGCTGTTTTAATTTATCAGATGGAATGTCAATGATTTCCTTCGCATCTGAAACAATAACGCCAATTGACAGCATTTCTGTTTGTAAAACAATCATTTTTGTCGATTCATTTGCTTTAAATGAGCGGTTATAAAGAATTCTTTCAAAGTCAACGACCGGAATAAGCTCATCCCGTACTCTTGTAATCCCATTTACATAAGCAGGTAAATGAGGGATTGGTGTAATCCCCTCTACTTTTTCAATCGACATAACAAAATGAATGGGAATGGCGTATTCTTCATTGCCAACTTGAAACACAACTACCTTATTCATCTCTTCCAAAATCTACCCCTCCTGCACTCAAGTGGGTGTATAGTACCACTATTACTAGATTAAATATAACATATTCTACTTCCTGCTGCTTTCTTTTTTAAAGGATGTTTTCGTAAACACTGTTGCCCCTAACACGAATTCGCAGAAGTTGATTTCCGCTCCAGGTCACTCGCTTTCTGCAGGGTGTGCCCTGAACCTTCTCATTGCTAAAGCGCCTGTGGTGTCTCAACTGTCCGCTCCTCCCGAAGAGTCTCACATCTTCCGCTACAATCAACCTTATTTTGCCTAGGATTTTCACTCACACCATTTATCCAAAAACAATCTTTTGAATAGAGTCTTTTTTAAATAGATAAGAGAACCCATTTTTAATAAGGTTCTCTTCTCTCATTTTTTTATTGGGCTGTTACTTCCTCAATAATTGCAATCACCATTTCTGCTAATTTATTTAATTCCTCAATCGGCATCCGCTCATTCGTTGTATGAATTTCCTCGTAGCCAACTGCAAGATTAACAGTTGGGATGTCAAAGCCTGCAATCACGTTCGCATCACTTCCGCCCCCGCTCTTTAATAACTCACAGCTGCGGCCAATTTTTGCAGCAGCTTTGCGTGCCACTTCAACCACATGATCACCTTCGCCAAATTTAAAGCCTGGGTACATAACTTCTACTTCCACTTCAGCTTTACCGCCCATTTCGACAGCTGCTGTTTCAAAAGCTTCTTTCATTTTACTTACTTGCTGCTCCATTTTTTCATTCACTAATGAGCGAGCCTCAGCCAAAATTTCAACATGGTCACAAACGATGTTTGTTTGCGTACCACCTTCGAAACGGCCAATATTCGCAGTTGTTTCTTCATCAATACGTCCTAGAGGCATTCTTGAAATCGCTTTAGCAGCGATTGTGATAGCAGAAACTCCTTTTTCTGGTGCAACACCAGCATGAGCCGTTTTTCCAAGAATTGTTGCCTTCACCTTTGCTTGTGTAGGCGCAGCAACAATAATATTGCCTACCTTGCCATCACTATCAAGCGCATAGCCATATTTAGCAGTAACTAATGAAGAATCAAGTGCCTTTGCACCAACAAGACCAGATTCTTCACCAACTGTAATAATAAATTCAATTTTTCCATGAGGGATGCTTTGTTCTTTTAGTACTTTTATTACTTCAAACATTGCAGCAAGACCTGCTTTATCATCTGCACCAAGAATCGTTGTTCCATCAGTTACAACATACCCATCTTTAATAGATGGTTTAATGCCTTTTCCAGGGACTACTGTATCCATATGAGATGTAAAGTAAATCGTATCTACCCCCTCTTTTGTCCCTTGAAGTGTACAAATTAAATTTCCTGCTCCATGGCCAGTTTGTGCAGTTGTATCATCTTCAAATACCTCAACGCCCAAGTCAGTAAACTTCTTCTTTAAAACCTTTGCAATTTCCGTTTCATATTTTGTTTCAGAATCAATTTGTACAAGCTCTAAAAACTCATTTAATAACCGTTCATGATTAATCATATTCGTCCAATCCTCCCGATTTATGTATATATTTACTTATTTACTATTCTAGTATACCTTTATAGAATCTGTTTGCAAATAGATGAGTATTTGCGAATATAATTCTATTTTCCAAAGAAATCTCTATTTTTATAACGGGATATTTCCATGCTTCTTTTTCGGTCTCGTTTCCTTCTTGTTTCTCAGCATGTCAAGTGCTTGAATGAGCTTTATCCTTGTTTCCCGAGGATCAATCACGTCATCGATCATTCCTCTGCTTGCTGCGACATAGGGATTGGCAAACTTTTCGCGATACTCTTCAATTTTTTGTGCTCTGATCGCTTCAGGATCATCACTATTTGAAATTTCCCTTGCAAAAATGATATTCGCTGCTCCCTGAGGACCCATAACAGCTACTTCCGCATTTGGCCAAGCAAATACAAGGTCTGCACCGATAGACTTACTGTTCAAGGCCACATAGGCTCCACCATAAGCCTTTCGTAAAATAACAGTAAGCTTCGGAACAGTTGCTTCGGAATAAGCATATAAAATCTTTGCACCATGCCGGATAATGCCGCCATGCTCCTGTTTTACACCAGGAAAGAAGCCTGTTACATCCTCAAAAGTAATGAGTGGAATATTGAATGAATCACAGAAACGGATGAATCTAGCCGCTTTGTCAGATGAATCAATATCAAGACCACCTGCCATGACTTTCGGCTGATTGCAAACTAATCCAACCACCTCTCCTTTGATTCGCGCAAGACCAACAACAATATTTTTTGCAAAGTCAGGCTGAACCTCCATAAATGAAGCGGTATCAACAACCTGTTCGATGACTTTTCTGACGTCATAAGGACGAACGGCATCGAAAGGAATGACATCTGTTAGATCGGGCCGGTAATCTTCTTCCAAATCCCTCTCTGCTCTAGGTGGCTTTTCTTCATTATTTTGAGGAAGGTAGCTTAGTAATCGACGGACCTGTTCAATCACTTCAGCTTCTGTTTGCCCTTTAAAATGAGCATTTCCGCTAATTGAATTATGTACGCTAGCCCCGCCTAAATCTTCCGATGAAATTTTTTCACCGGTTACAGTTTCAATCACCTTTGGACCTGTAATAAACATCTGACTTGTCTTCTCCACCATAAAAACAAAATCCGTAATCGCTGGAGAATAAACGGCACCCCCCGCACAAGGTCCCATAATTACGGAAATTTGCGGTATGACACCTGAATAAATCGAGTTCCGGTAAAAAATATGCCCATACCCATCTAAGGAAACTACGCCTTCTTGAATCCGCGCACCGCCCGAATCATTCAAGCCAACAAAAGGAGCTCCATTTTCTGCAGCCAGATCCATCACATTAGCAATTTTCTTCGCATGCATCTCTCCCAGTGCCCCGCCGAAAACTGTAAAATCCTGTGAGAATAAGAAAATCGGTCTGCCATTCACTTTTCCATAACCCGTCACAACTCCATCACCAGGTCCTTTTTGACCATCAAGACCAAAGTCCATGCATCGGTGTTCAATAAACGGGTTTAGCTCGACAAATGTTCCTGGATCAACTAATAATTCGATTCGTTCTCTAGCAGTCAGCTTCCCTTTTTCATGCTGCTTTTCAATTTTCTCATCTCCGCCGCCTAATTCTATCTCTCGCTTGCGATCATATAGTTCATTGATTTTTTCATAGATGTCTGTCATGAGTTCATTTCAATCCTTTCTTCTCACATAATTCATATAAAACGCTCCCAGTTGATTTCGGGTGCATGAAAGCTACCTTGGCTCCTCCTGCTCCAGTTTTCGGTACATCCTGGATCATACGAATGCCTTTTTCCTTTATTTCATTGATTCGATCCTGGATTGAGTCTACACCAAGCGCAACATGATGCAGTCCTTCCCCACGCTTCTCAATAAATTTTGCAACTGCGCTATCTTCATGCGTCGGCTCTAAAAGCTCGAGCTTCGTCTCTCCCGCCTTCAAAAAGGCTACCCTTAATTTTTCACTTTCCACTTCTTCCATGCCAAGCAGTGGAAGTTTAAGAATTTCTGTATAGAATGGCAGCGCCTCATCAAGTGAACGGACAGCAATACCAATATGATCAATTTTTTTAATCAACTCGTTCTCCTTCCTTTCCAATCTAATTTCACGTTAGTTCTCTACATTCAAAAATTATACGCTTTTTTTTATAATAAGAATATACAGATATTTTAATATTCGCTAAACATGTCGAAAATCCTTTAAAAAATCGAGCGGTTGTTCAATTTAAGAATTCCTAGTAAAATAGAGATAAGAAAATGATGATCTAGAGGAGGGTATATTCATTGTCTAATAGAAAGATGCAAAAAATAATCGTATATTTAATGATCTTTGCCATGCTTGCCTCAACATTGTTAATTGGACTAACGATGATTTTATAGAGAAACTAATTGCATATAAAGAGGGACTGTCAAATTGACAGTCCCTTCATTTTATTGCGCCATATGTTTGTCCAAGCTGTTCATAGTTTTCAGAAGTAGAAGTAACTAATATTTTCGTTCCAACTGGAACAAAGTCATATAACGATTCAATGGCTTCATTTTGCAGGCGAATACATCCTTGAGATACGTATTTACCAATAGAGGAAGGATCGTTAGTCCCATGAAGCCCATATATTCTCCCATCTGTATCTTCGGCATCAAATCCAATCCACCTCGTACCCAATGGATTATTTGCATCTCCACCCTTTATATCCTTTTTTCTGTAATAGGGATCCTTCGCCTTCACCGTTATCGTAAAGATACCCTCAGGGGTTAAATCTTCTGTCTTTCCTGTCGCTGCAGTAATCACTGTTTGAACTCTATTGTCATTAATAAAGACTACTTCATTTAGCTTTTTATTCACGATAATGAATGGATCTCCAGGCAGCGGATTAGGTCCCAATGGCCAAATAGGCGAGAAAATAAACGCAATCAGTAGCGAGGAAATGATTTTAAGCAAAGAATCACCTCTTTTTTCCGTTAGTTTGCACCGGATTCAGTGAAATGATTCTCCTTTCTTCCCCGCTTTAACTCCTTTGCAGAGCTTTTAATCCATAAATACTCTTCCATTTCCCTTACAAATTGAAAAAGAGCCGCACGCGCTTCAAATTCTTCTCTCGTTTTTGGCAGCTCCATGCTTTTAAAGGAAGATTTCATTTCGTATAACTTTTCCAAGAAGCGGTTCGCTGTATTTCCTGGATGGATATTTGCAGCTAACTCTTCCATAAAATCAGCCACCATTTCCCCTTGTTCAATTGTATAGGAAATCGAAATGACAATAGGGAGAACTCTTTCAATGATTTCAAATTGCTTTTCCCGCATTTTAAAATAGTGATAATACACATTTTCATTACGGAGTATTCGATTTTCCACATCTCTATAGGCAAGAACTTGTGCTTCTTCAATTAACTGCGCTGTTTCGGTTATCTCCAGCCCATCCCAATTACTTTCGTTTGTACGCAAATAAATAACAATTTCATCAAATATTCTTTTAAAATTTTCTTCAATCTGGATTTGATATTCCAGCAGTTTTTGATCAAGGCTTGGCATATAAAGATTGGCCAGAAGTGCAACACCGATCCCAATCGTTATAATCCCTAATTCATTCATTAGAATATCAAAAGTGACCTCTCCAGCCGAATAAATATGCAGAATGATGACACTGCTCGTCACGATGCCATCACTAATTTTAAGCATAACAGCTGTCGGGATGAAAAATAGTAATAAAAAACCGATGATGATCGGATGATAAGCCATCCCTTCGAAAAAAACTATAGAAAATAACATCGCTAACAAACAGGCGCTGAAACGGTTCCAAGAAGTCTTTATCGATTTCTTTTTCGTTACCTGGATACATAGAATGGTTAATATTCCCGCCGAAACAAAATTATCGAACCCCAAAATCTGAGCAAGAATGATCGCTGCGGATGTGCCAATGGCTGTTTTTATTGTTCGATAGCCTATTTTAAACTTCATATAAAAAACTCCTACAATTACTTTTTTAACTTCTTAACAAATTATGTCCAAAAAAAGAGAAGATGATCATTAAGACCATCTTCATCCATTTTATTATACAATTCAAAGCATTTTTTGCAAGAAGTCTTTTGCACGATCAGAGGTCGGATTGGAAAAGAATTCACTAGGCGGTGCATCTTCTACGAGTACACCACCGTCTAAAAATAGGACACGATCTGCTACTTCTCTAGCAAATCCCATTTCGTGGGTAACAATGGCCATCGTCATTCCTGTATGTGCTAGTGATTTCATTACATCTAACACCTCTTTAACCATTTCTGGGTCAAGTGCTGATGTCGGTTCATCAAAAAGCATGACCTCAGGCTGCATCGCTAATGCACGGGCAATCGCAACCCTTTGTTTTTGCCCTCCTGATAATCGGCCAGGATATTCATTTGCTTTCGAAGATAGTCCAACTTTTGCTAATAGCTCAAGACCAATTTTCTCAGCTTCCTGCTTGGACTGCCCCTTCACTTTCATAGGTGCATAGGTTAAATTCTCAAGGACTGACTTATGCGGGAATAAATGAAAATGCTGAAAAACCATTCCTACATTTTGACGGACCTTCATGATATTTGTTTTTTTGTCTGTAATATCTTGCTCACCGATAAAGATACGCCCGTTTGTAGGCTTTTCTAAAAGGTTAATACAACGGAGGAAGGTTGACTTTCCTGAACCTGATGGACCGATAATTGCCACAACTTCGCCTTCCTTTATCGTTGTGGAAATCCCTTTAAGCACTTCAAGCTTTCCAAACTGTTTATGCAGATTTTCAATTTTAATCACCGCGTCTCATCCTCCTTTCAACAACTTTTCCAAGAATGGTTAATGTAATGACCATTAAGTAATAGATGAGACCTGCTAATAATAATGGTTCAAAGAAACGAAACTTGTCCGCTCCTACTTGGTAAGCTCTGCGCATGATATCCATTACCCCAATGGTAGTAACGATGGCCGACTCCTTAGTCAGAGTAATAAATTCATTCATTAATGCTGGTAAAATATTTTTCAAAGCCTGTGGAAGAATGATGTTAAGCATCATCTTGGGGTAAGGAACGCCTAGTGCCATTGCTGCTTCACTTTGTCCTTTATCAACTGCAAGAATACCCGCACGAATAATTTCAGAAATATAAGCAGCAGAATTCAAACCAAAGGCAAGTACAGCAGCCACATATGGTTCAATTTGATAGCCAAATATTTGCGGTGAACCAAAATAAATAATCATTAGCTGCAATACTAAAGGTGTGCCTCGAAAGATCGATGTATACGCATCTGCTAGCCATCCTAGCACTTTAATGGAGCTTATTTTAAATAGGGATAGAATAATTCCAAGTAAAAACCCTAATAGTCCTGCCAAAGCGACAATTTGCAATGTCACGCCAATCCCTCTTAATATATAAGGCAGGGAAGGCAGAATGGATGTAAAATCTAGGTTCATGTATAACAATCCTCTCAATTAAGAAATGCGGATGCGACTTGATCAGGGGCGACAAGCATAAGACGAGCCAGCGGGAAGGTGGTCTTTAACCTTCTTGCTGGATTGGCTTATGATCTCGAGCCCCTAGTCGCAGAAGCTAGACAATAAGAAATGCGGATGCGCCTTTAGGGCAAAAATGTTCAGAAGTGAGTATCCTTCTGAACGTTTTTAGTAGATTAGAAGCCTAGCTTATAATCATTCACCTTCAAACCACTTTTTCAAAATCTTATCTAATTCTCCGTTATCAATCATTTCTTTTAGTGCTTTGTTGAATTCTTCAGTCAATTCACTGTCCTTTGGCAGAGCAATCGCATAGCCGCCATCCGCATCCTCAACTGTAAAGCCTTCAATATCGTCATTATTTTCTAAATAGCCTTGTGCGACTGTATCTTCAATAATGGCTGCATCAAAACGTCCTGCCTTAATTTCTTGAATTAATTCTGGAATACGATTGCGGTTTTCAACCGTCATATCCACTTCTTCCGCTAATTCCTTTGCCTTTTCCTCTTGAATAGAGCCTAGCTGTGCACCAATCTTTTTGCCTTTAAGATCTTCTACCTTCGTAATTCCACTATCCTTTTTAGAAACAATCATATGTTTCGACGTATAATAGATTTCACTAAAGTCTACACTCTCTTTTCTATCGTCTGTTGCAGACATTGCAGATAGGACAAAATCAACTTGACCAGATTGAAGTGCCTGAATTAATCCGCCAAAATCCATATCGCGAATCTCAAATTCATAGCCAAGCTTTTCAGTTACTGCTTTTGCAATATCAACATCGATTCCGATAATCTCATCACCTTTTGCCGTATCAATATATTCAAATGGCGCATAGTCTGCTGATGTTCCCATCGTTAGTACCTTTTTATCAGAATCCTTATCCTTAGAGCCATTAGATGATGTCTCTTCACTTGTTCCACAAGCTGCTAGTAATCCAATTAATAGAATACTAATAAAAAAGATAGAAACTATTTTTTTCATTATTATTTTCCCCCTATAACTTTTCTGAAAATTATTATAATTAACCATTATCTATTATTAGCGATAAATTATTAATTTTCAAGTATCAATCGTATATTAATAATTATTCACTTGAATGTATTTTAACACATTATTATATTTATGCAATACTATTTTTATATATTATTCTTTTGAAAATAAATATTTAGTCCTATTTTTTCTAAGGATATTATGTAACAGAAATAAAAAAAAGCCTCATACGAGGCTTTTTTCTACATTATAGATCTTCGCAATGCTGCTCAAATGCATTTTGAAGCTTTTGAATAACTGCCATTGGTTCATGTCCTTCAATATCATGACGCTCAATCATCGCACATAGCTTTCCGTCTTTTAATAATGCGAAGGAAGGAGAAGATGGCGGGAATCCAGTAAAATAGCTGCGTGCTGTTTCAGTTGCTTCTTTATCCTGACCAGCAAATACTGTCACTAAATGATCTGGACGCTTATCATAATGCAGCGCATGAGCAGCTGCTGGACGAGCAATCCCACCCGCACATCCACAAACAGAGTTAACCATTACAAGAGTTGTTCCTTTTTCTGCAATTGCTTTTTCAACCTCATCAGGTGTTTTTAATTCTGTATAGCCAGCATCAACAATTTCTCTGCGTGCATTTGCTACAACATCATTCATAAAAAAATTAAAATCCATATTCATCTGTATGTTCGCTCCTTTTTGGATATAAAACTTCCATACCTACATCATACCAATAGATGAACATTCTTTTCAACGTAGAGGGCTTTAAGGTACCCGTTAATCTATTTGGGTGATTTGCAAAAATAATTAGAGGGACGCAATTATTTTTGGCGTTTTGCAATAATAGGTGGATTGTCACAATTACATTTGACCTTTTTAAATAATAGTTTTCCTAGCCCATTAAGTTAAAAAGCTGCCAAAGGCAGCTTTTTACAACTTTTTATTAATCGAATATGCTTGGAATAATTCCTCTACTGCAGATGTCACTGTTCGGGCTCCTGCGATTACTTCATTTTCCATTTGAGGCAGCAGCGGTTTCACCTCTTGATGGTTGAAAAAACTAAATTGGAGCTGATCAATAATCATTGAGTAGATCCATTCCTTCGTTTGCGCTCTTCTCCTATTTTCAAATACGCCAGATTTCTTTGTTGTCTTTTCGAATGATTGAATAGTATCCCAAATATCTTTCATTCCTTCTTGATAGATCGCAGAGCATGTGGCTGCTTTTGTTTGCCATCCTTTTGTTGCTGGCTGGAGAAAATGAAGAATCCGATTGTATTCAGCTTTCGTTTTTAATGCCAATCGTTTGTTCTCTCCATCCGCTTTGTTAACAAGTACAGCATCTGCCAGCTCCATGATCCCTTTCTTCATCCCTTGCAGCTCATCTCCCGCACCAGTCAAAACTAGTAGCATGAAAAAATCGACCATGTCTCTAACAAGTACTTCACTTTGCCCCACGCCAACTGTTTCTACAAGAATGACATTGAAGCCAGCTGCTTCGCACAAAGTAATTGTTTCGCGCGTCTTCCGATGAACCCCTCCGAGTTTACCAGCAGATGGAGAGGGGCGAATAAATGCTCTTGGGTTTCGCGAAAGCTGTTCCATTCTCGTTTTGTCCCCAAGAATACTGCCTCCGCTTATACTTGAACTTGGATCAACTGCGAGCACAGCAACCTTCAATCCTAGATCACATAGGAATGTGCCAAATGCTTCAATAAATGTACTTTTCCCAGCACCTGGTACACCTGTAATTCCAATGCGGATAGCATTACCTGAATGCGGAAGAAGCTCTTGCAGAAGTTTTTGGGCTGTTCGAAAATGATGCTCTGCATTGCTTTCAATTAATGTGATCGCTTGAGCTAGCATTCCACGGTTTCCTGTTAAAATGCCTTCAGTCCATTCATCAATATTCACTTCTGGCCGATTCTTCTTTTGAAAGCGTCCTTTTTTAATAAAGGAAGATTCAGACTGACCTGTTTGAACACCTTTTCTAACAACGCTAGCAAAATTATCAGGATTTTCCCCTTCAAACCATTCTGGTCTTTTATCCATTTTACTGTGACACTTCCTCATATCCAAGACGGTTATAGATGGCACGAATTACTTTTTGAGCAGCGACTGGGATAATAGTTCCAGGTCCAAAAATTGCAGCAGCTCCATTTTCAAGAAGAAATTGATAATCCTGTGCAGGAATCACTCCGCCAATCACAACTAGGATGTCCTCTCTTTCAAGCTTCGCAAGCTCTTCAATTAACTGAGGAAGAAGAGTTTTATGACCTGCAGCAAGTGAACTCATACCGATCACATGGACGTCGTTTTCTACTGCTTGTCTTGCCGTTTCTTCCGGTGTTTGGAATAATGGGCCGATATCGACGTCAAAGCCTAAATCCGCGAATGCTGTGGCAATGACTTTAGCTCCTCGATCATGACCATCCTGCCCCATTTTTGCTACGAGAATCCTTGGTCTTCTTCCTTCATTTTCAAGAAATTCATCAGTCATAAGCTTCACTTCTGTAATCTCTTCTTCATTTGAGAATGCTGAGCTATACACGCCGCTTATGGAGCGAATAATTGCCTTATGGCGATTAGCTACCTTTTCAATGGCATATGAAATTTCTCCAAGTGTTGCACGCACTCTTGCAGCCTGTACAGAAAGATCAAGTAGATTGCCTTCTCCTGTTTCTACAGCTTTCGTTATTGCTTCAAGTGCTTCTATAACCTTCTCCTCATCACGTGCTGCTTTTAAATTCTCCAGCTTTTCAATTTGTTTTAAGCGAACAGCCGTGTTATCAATATCAAGGATTTCAATTGGTTCTTCTTGATCAAGGCGATATTTATTCACGCCGATAATCGTCTCTTTTCCAGAATCAATTTGTGCTTGTCTGCGGGCAGCTGCCTCTTCAATTTTCATCTTTGGCAAGCCAGTTTCAATCGCTTTTGCCATCCCGCCGAGGTTTTCAATCTCTTCAATATGCTCCCAAGCTCGCTTTATCAATTGATCTGTTAATGCTTCTACATAATATGAGCCCGCCCATGGATCAATCACATTCGTAATTCCCGTTTCTTCCTGCAGAAATAGCTGTGTATTTCGGGCAATACGTGCCGAAAAATCTGTCGGCAAGGCAATTGCTTCATCAAGTGCATTCGTATGGAGGGACTGTGTATGTCCCATCGCAGCTGCATGGGCTTCAATCAGCGTCCTTGTAACATTGTTAAATGGATCCTGCTCTGTTAAACTCCAGCCTGATGTTTGGGAATGCGTTCTTAATGCCATAGACTTAGGATTTTTCGGTTCAAATGTTTTCATCATCTTTGCCCAGATAAAACGGGCAGCACGCATTTTTGCCACTTCCATAAAGTAGTTCATCCCGATCGCCCAGAAGAAAGAGAGCCTTGGCGCAAATGAATCAATATCAATCCCTGCCGAGAGTCCAGTTCTTACGTACTCTAGACCGTCAGCAAGTGTATAGGCTAATTCAATGTCAGCTGGTGCTCCTGCTTCTTGCATATGATAGCCAGAAATACTGATGCTATTAAATTTAGGCATATATTTGGATGTATATTCAAATATATCTGCAATAATTTTCATTGATATTTCCGGAGGGTAAATGTACGTATTACGCACCATGTACTCTTTCAAAATATCATTTTGGATCGTACCTGAAAGTTTTTCCTGACTTACACCCTGTTCCTCAGCTGTAACAATAAAGAAGGCCATGACGGGAAGTACGGCTCCATTCATTGTCATTGAGACAGACATTTGATCCAAAGGAATCCCGTCAAAAAGTGTTTTCATATCAAGAACAGAGTCAATTGCTACACCAGCTTTTCCAACATCCCCTACTACCCTTGGATGGTCAGAGTCATAGCCTCTGTGTGTTGCAAGGTCAAAGGCCACTGAAAGGCCCTTCTGCCCCATTGCTAGATTGCGGCGATAAAAAGCATTGCTTTCTTCCGCGGTTGAGAACCCAGCATACTGACGGACCGTCCATGGTCTATTCACATACATAGTCGGGTAAGGCCCACGAGTATACGGAGGAAGACCTGGTTTTCCGTCAAGATGTTCGAGAGTATTAACATCTTCTTCTGTATAAAGAGGCTTTACATGAATTTGTTCGTACGTTTCAAATAGAAGATTATCTATTGATTCATGTAACTCTTCCTGTACTGTTTTTTTCCATTCTTCTTTTGAAGCTTGCTTATGATCAAAAAGCGAAATTTTATTAAAATCAGGTTTTTTACTCATTGACTTCCGCCTCCATTTCACTAAGCAAGGAAGTTAATATTTCATAACAATTGCTTTTCGCATGAATAAATTGCTCGATTCCCGCCTGCTGTAATGCTGCTTGTTTGCTTTCCTCAGGAAGTCCCGCCAAGTATAGCCGTACATCCGGATAATTTTCCTTTATTGAGTGGACCAGCTCCAGCGCTAACTCATCATATTGCTTGTCCGTTCCACATAAGACATAATGGTGTAAATTGGATTCCTGAATGAATTGTAAAGCGGATTTCGGATGATCAATATTTTCGCTAGCATCCGCTTTAATCCCGCCAGGTGCCAGAAAACCTGTCATGAAATCTGCTCTAGCTTTATGCTTCTTTAACTCACCGATACAAATAAGTCCAGCCTTTGGTTCACTGCCTGATTGCACTAGCCTTTGAGCTGCCCTGCGTAATTTTTCAAATGGTTCTGATAGACGATTATTTGGCAATGCATGATTGGCTTCTAAGCTTTCCATCACATTCTGCAATGGGTGATCGTTAAGATTAGCATAAATATTCGTTCCGATCATACTTTGTTTTCGCATGAAGAGATCTTCGTTTCTCTTCTTCATTACCTCGGCAATTTGTTCTTGAATCCATCCTGTTTTCAATACTGAAGCCATTCCGTCCTTCTCTTCTATCTTCAGAAATAATCCCCAAGCCTTTTCAGCAAGTTCATTTGTCAGATTCTCCACATACCATGAACCGCCTGCTGGATCGACAATATTCTTTAAATGGGCTTCTTCTTTTAAAATAAGCTGAGTATTTCGTGCAATTCGATCAGAAAAGTGGGTTGTTTTCCCTTCAGGCTCATTAAATGGGCTTACATGTAGAAATTGAACTCCGCCTAGTACACCTGCAAAAGCTTCATTTCCGGCCCTCAACAAATTTACATATGGGTCATAAGCTGTTTTGGTAAAAGGGGACGTTTCAGCTGAAATCACCATCTTTTGTTCTTCCGACTTTGCACCGTATGCTTCTGCTATCTTGCTCCATAGAATTCTTGCTGCACGAAGCTTTGCCATCTCCATAAAGAAGTTTGCGCCAATGGAAAATTTAAAAACCATTTTTGATAAAATTTTCTCTAAGGACATCCCTCTTTCAAGAAGCTCCTGAATATGTTGAACTCCAGTAGAAAGAGCGGCAGCTAATTCCTGAATAGCATTTGCCCCTGCTTTATGATATACACTAGTATCCACTAGGATTGTTCGCAAATTGGGCATTTTCCTATCGAATAACTGGATCATTTCGGACCATTTATCATATTCCTGTTTCAGCCCATCATTAGATGCTATTTGTAAGAGATCCCTGCCAATATAGCCTGAAACTTTGTCACAATCAGCTAAATCAGATAATTTTTCCAAAACTTCCGCTTGATCATTGCCTGCTTCGATACCAAAGGCGAATGTTGCATATATGCCATCTATAATCTTCACAAAATCCTTTACAATGTCCTTGTCTAAATGAAAGGAAATAGCCGTTTGTCCTCTTTCAAAAGACGCATGCAGTTTTTTTCGTAATTCTTCTCCATTCTCTGCATCAATCCTTTGTGCCACCTTCCACGGACTGGATAGATAGCCTGCCGGATCTGCCCCTCTTCTAAAATCAGTTTGTCCTGGAAACTGCCCAGTACTGTTTATTTTCAAATCCTCTTTTGAATAAAGCGGTTTCAAAAGGATGTTTTCATATGTATTTTTGGATAAGGAAGCAATGGATTTACCCTTTAATGATTCTTCTGATTTTTTCTCCCAAGTCTCCAGTGTATACGCTTCAAAAGTTTCATTAATCATCTTATTTAATGTCATCTTGACTGCCCGAAAATAGACAGCTTTCCCCCCTTACCTGCAATTCGGATTCTCCAGTAAAATTAAATTAAAATTCAAAATTGTCATTACGTTATTATTTTAATATACATACGAAAAACAAGCAATTCATGATTAGGCATCAAGTTTACTGATTTCTTTAGAAATTAATCCTCTGCGCTGCAGCGATTCTGTTTATATACTGTTTTGTGCCCATCTAAATGTATGTATCCATTCTTTAAAAAATTTACTTAATGTCCGAACTAAATAGGTGAAACCATCATTTTCTTTTTAGAGTAAGGATAACTCTCCGCTATTAAACCTCTAGGGCTATAAGTTATTTCAAAATAAAAAAGACCCGCTACAATAATTGTAGCGAATCTTTTTCTTGATATTAATAAACAGATGTATTTTCTTTAGAAGTGTTTTCAAGGATTTCTTTCACACGTTTTAAGAAGTTACCACATACAAGTCCGTCTAAAACGCGGTGGTCAAGTGACATACATAGGTTAACCATGTCGCGAACAGCGATCATTCCGTTATCCATAACAACTGCGCGTTTTACGATTGATTCAACTTGTAAAATTGCAGCTTGTGGATGGTTGATGATACCGTTTGATTGGATAGAACCGAATGAACCAGTGTTATTTACTGTGAACGTACCACCAGACATATCTGCTCCAGATAATTTACCTGAACGTACTTTACCAGCAAGTTCACCGATTTCACGAGCAATGCCTTTGATTGTTTTTTCATCAGCATTTTTGATTACTGGAACGTATAATGCATCTTCAGTAGCAACTGCGATTGAAAGGTTGATATCCTTCTTCTGAACAATTTTGTCGCCAGCCCACATAGAGTTGATCATAGGGAACTCTTTAAGCGCTTGAGCAACTGCTTTTACGAAGAAAGCAAATGGTGTAAGGTTGAAGCCTTCCTTCTTCTTGAAGTCAGCTTTTAATGAGTTACGGAAACTCATTAGATTTGTCACATCCACTTCAATCATTGTCCATGCATGTGGAGCTTCGTGCTTGCTCTTAAGCATGTTTGCTGCGATTGCTTTACGAACGCCAGATACTGGAATTTCGATATCACCAGGTACAACTGGTACATTTGTAGCCGCTGCCGCTTTAGGTGCCGCAGCTTGTGGAGCTGGAGCTGCTGCTGCTGGTGCAGTTTCTTGTACAGGTGCAGCTGGTGCAGCGCCTGCTTTAGGAATATTGCCAGACTCGATTAATGCATTTAAGTCTTTACGAGTAATACGGCCGCCAGCACCAGTGCCAGTTACTTGGCTTAAGTCAATTCCGTGCTCTTGAGAAAGCTTAAGAACTGCTGGTGAATAACGTGCGCCGCCATTGTCAGTTTTTGCAACTGGAGCTGCTGCTGCTGGAGCAGGAGTGCTAGCAGCAGGTGTTGCAGGTGCTTCAGTCGCTGGTGCTGCTGGAGCTTCAGGAGCTGCTGAACCGCCGCCTTCTGTTTCAATAGTAAGGATTACTGCACCGACTTCATACGTTTCTCCTTCTTGAGCAATCAATTCTTTAATAACACCATCAAAAGAAGATGGTACTTCAGAATTTACTTTGTCTGTCGTTACTTCTGCAAGTGGATCATATTTACTTACTTTATCACCAACAGAAACTAACCATTGATTAATTGTACCTTCTGTTACACTTTCCCCAAGCTGGGGCATTTTAATTTGTTCGATAGCCAATGGAATTGACCTCCTTCAAGCATTTATATTTCTAGTTGCAATTTATCTAAGATCTGTTTTAAATTTCTAGCAAAAGTCAAACAACAGTTGTTCAGGAACTTAAAGTCCTGTACAACCGCCTAAGCTTTTCTTTTCTCCTGCTGCGGCTCCTAGCCCTCGAGGTCATAAGCCATTCAGCTGATAGGAAGAAAATCACTTCCTACCAACTGACTGTCTTATGCTTGTCGACGGCTGTACAGTCGCCTTCGCTTTTCTTAGTACTCAGCTAATTCTCGTGCTGCTTTTTCTACTTTATCTGGGTTAACCATGAAGAATTTCTCCATAGTAGGAGCGTATGGCATTGCAGGAACATCAGGACCAGCAAGACGCATAATTGGTGCATCCAGATCAAATAGGCAGTTTTCAGCAATGATTGCTGCCACTTCACCCATGATGCTTCCTTCTTTTGTATCCTCAGTTAATAGTAAAACTTTACCTGTTTTTGAAGCAGCTTCGATGATAGCTTCTTTATCAAGCGGGTAAACCGTTCTTAAATCAAGTACATGTACAGAAATACCATCTTTTGCTAACTTTTCAGCAGCTTGAAGTGCAAAATGTACACATAGACCGTAAGTGATGATTGTTAGGTCTTCTCCTTCAC
Organism: Cytobacillus solani; assembly: GCF_001420595.1. Taxonomy (GTDB): domain Bacteria; phylum Bacillota; class Bacilli; order Bacillales; family Cytobacillaceae; genus Cytobacillus; species Cytobacillus solani. The sequence goes on from NZ_LJIX01000006.1 coordinate 3,351,852, forward strand.
GCTTCACATCAGCTTTACCAATTGGCAATACATAATCATCATCAGGAACTTCGCCTTTGATTAGACGGTATGCACGCTTGTGTTCGAAGAATAGAACGGGATCTTCGTCACGAATTGCCGCTTTAAGTAATCCTTTTACATCATATGGAGTAGAAGGCATGACAATTTTTAAACCAGGTTGGTTTGCAAAAACAGCCTCTACAGATTGAGAGTGATATAATGCACCGTGAACGCCGCCGCCATATGGTGCACGAATAACCATTGGACAAGTCCAATCATTATTTGAACGGTAACGAACTTTTGCTGCTTCAGAAATAATTTGGTTTACAGCAGGCATAATGAAATCAGCAAATTGCATTTCTGCGATTGGACGTAATCCGTACATTGCTGCTCCAACACCTACACCAGCAATTGCAGATTCTGCAAGTGGTGTATCAAGTACACGGTCTTCACCAAATTTATCATATAAACCAGTGGTAGCTTTAAAAACTCCACCCTTTAATCCAACATCTTCACCTAAAACAAAAACTTTTGGATCTCTTTCCATTTCTTCGCGGATTGCCATTGTTACCGCGTCAATATATGAAATTACAGCCATGTTTGTTCCCCCTTACTATTCTGCGTATACGTATTTCAATGCATGTTCTGGATCAGCATATGGAGCATTTTCAGCATAATCTGTTGCATCATTAACGATTGCCATAATACGATCGTTCATTTCTTTTTCTTTTTCATCATTTAAAATGCCATTTTCTTTTAAGTAAGCAGCGAAAGTAATAATAGAATCTTTCGATTTTGCTTCTTCAACTTCTTCACGTGAACGATATGGACGATCATCATCATCAGAAGAGTGTGGAGTTAAGCGGTAAGATACCGTTTCAACAAGTGATGGACCTTCACCACGGCGGCCTCTATCAGCTGCTTCTTTAACTGCTTTATACACTTCAAGTGGATCATTTCCGTCTACAGTAACCCCTGGCATACCGTAACCAATTGCACGATCAGAAACTTTTTCACATGCTAATTGTTTTTCAATTGGAATTGAGATCGCATACTTATTATTTTCACACATGAAAATAACAGGAAGCTTGTGAACTCCAGCAAAGTTTGCACCTTCATGGAAGTCTCCTTGGTTAGAAGAACCTTCACCAAATGTTACAAAAGTTACTAAGTCTTTTCCTTCCATTTTTCCAGCTAAAGCAATACCAACTGCGTGTGGAACTTGCGTAGTAACTGGAGAAGAACCTGTTACGATGCGATTTTTCTTTTGACCAAAGTGTCCTGGCATTTGACGGCCGCCTGAGTTTGGATCTTCTGCTTTTGCGAATGCTGAAAGCATTAAGTCTCTTGCAGTCATACCAAAAGTTAATACAACACCCATGTCACGGTAGTATGGAAGAACATAATCCTTCTCTTTATCAAGTGCATATGCTGCACCAATTTGAGCTGCCTCTTGACCTTGACATGAAATAACAAATGGAATTTTACCAGCGCGGTTTAATAGCCACATACGCTCATCAATACGACGTGATAAAAGCATCATTTCATACATTTCTAATACTTTCTCATCGCTTAAACCTAAATCTTTATGACGATTTTTTTTAGCCATTTTGTAACCTCCTAAATAAATATGTACTAGAGAGCTATCTTTTAGCTCTCTATATTTTTATCCATGAATAGCTTTTCCATCCACAGCTAGAGCTGCTTCACCAATTGCTTCTGACAATGTTGGGTGCGGATGAATTGTATGCGCAACTTCCCAAGGAGTTGCATCAAGTACTTTAGCAAGTCCAGCTTCAGAAATCATGTCTGTTACGTGTGGACCAATCATATGCACGCCAAGAATATCATTTGTTTCTTCATCGGCAACGATTTTCACGAAACCATCAGATTCACCAAATACAAGTGCTTTTCCGATTCCTTTAAAAGAGAACTTCCCAGTTTTCACTTTAAATCCTTTTTCTTTTGCTTGATCTTCAGTTATCCCAACGCTTGCAGCTTCAGGAGAACTGTAGATGCATTTAGAAACAAGATCATAGTCGATTGGAGATGGATTTTCACCAGCAATATGTTCAACTGCAACGATTCCTTCATGTGAAGCAACGTGTGCAAGCTGTAATCCGCCGATTACATCACCAATCGCATAAATATGAGATTCTTTTGTTTGGAAGAATTCATTTGCAACGATATAGCCTTTTTCCACTTGGATATCTGTATTTTCAAGTCCGATGCCTTCTACGTTCGCTTGACGGCCAACAGATACAAGAATTTTCTCAGCTGTAAATTCTTTTTGTTCGCCTTTAACTTCTGCAGAAATTGAAACAGTATTCCCTTGTTTTAATGTTTCAGGAAGAACTTTTGCACTTGTTACGATGTTTACACCCTTTTTCTTCATCAAGCGCTGCATTTCTTTTGAGATTTCTTTATCTTCTGTTGGGATAATACGATCTGAATATTCGATAACAGTAACTTCTGCTCCGAAATCTGATAGCATTGAAGCCCACTCAATACCGATAACGCCGCCGCCAACAATAATGATTGACTTTGGAATTTCTTCCATTGCTAAAGCTTCATCAGATGTCATTACATTACCGCCAATCTCAAGCCCAGGCAAAGTACGTGGACGTGAGCCAGTTGCAACGATGACATTTTTAGGAACTAGCATAGCATTTTCTTCTCCGTTGTTCATTTCAACAGAAATTGTTCCTGGCATTGGAGAGAAGATTGAAGGACCTAAAATACGTCCCATTCCTTCAAACACGTCAATTTTTCCTTGCTTCATTAAGTGCTGAACACCTTTATGAAGCTGATCAACGATTTTGCCTTTTCTCTCTTGAACTTTACCAAAGTTCACAGAAACATCACTTGTGATAACACCAAAGTCTTCACTATGCTTTGTTTGTGCATATACTTCCGCACTGCGAAGTAATGCTTTACTTGGAATACATCCCTTATGTAAGCATGTACCACCAAGTTTTCCTTTTTCTACTAATGCAGTTTTTAATCCAAGTTGAGATGCACGGATAGCTGCTACATATCCGCCAGTTCCTCCACCAAGAATGACCAAATCATATTCTTCTGCCACAATATTTCCTCCTAATCAGAAAAGCGCAAGCGCCTTGCTCACCCTTCAGTCCCACAACACAATTCTCCCACAGAAAAGTATTCTTTACCTTTTGCGGGAGAGTTGTCTTGTGACCTCGAGGTCAACAAATGCGTGACGTCCTCCCAAAAGCTTCGCTTTTGATCGTGCGATGTGTCGCTGCCGAAGCTTTCCTTATCCTGTCGGATAGTCGACACGAGAACGTCCTGTACTGCGGGGGGCTGGCAGCTTGCGCTAGACAGTATTTATACTACAAGAAGAGAAGTTCCCTACTATTAAACAGTAGCTTCTACATTCACATTTCCTGGATATACTTTTTCATTTTCTTCTCCACGAAGGACACGAAGTGCACCTTCAGCAAGAGCTTGTAATTCGTCTTCGCCTGGTTGAACAATTACATCGGCAATCCAGCTAATACGGTCGCTGATTTCTTTTACGAAGCCCTTACCGTAAGCAAGTCCGCCAGTAATGATGATAGCATCAACTTTTCCATTAAGGACGGCACTAGCAGCACCAATCTCTTTAGCAACTTGATAAGCCATTGCTGAATATACCAGCTTCGCTTTTTCATCGCCAGCTTCGATCATTTTTTCTACTTTAACTGCATCGTTCGTACCTAGGTATCCAACAAGACCACCTTGGCCAACAAGCATTTTCGTAATTTCTTCACGGTAGTATTGACCGGAGAAGCATAATGAAACTAAATCGCCAATCGGAACAGTTCCAGCACGTTCAGGGCTGAAAGGACCTTCCCCATGCAGTCCGTTATTTACATCGATTACTCTGCCTTTCTTATGAGCACCAACTGTAATTCCTCCACCCATATGAGTGACAATTAAGTTCATATCTTCGTACTTTTTGCCTAATTCTTTGGCTACTCTGCGAGCAACCGCTTTTTGATTTAAGGCATGGAAAATACTTACACGTTCAATTTTAGATAAACCAGAAATACGAGCAATTGGATCCATTTCGTCAACAACAACAGGGTCAACGATATAAGAAGGTATATTTAAAGCTGTTGCAATTTCATATGCAATAATACCGCCCAGATTGGAAGCATGCTGACCAGCAAATCCTTCACGTAAATCTTGAAGCATGGCATCATTTACAGAGTACGTTCCGCCTTCAATTGGTCTTAGCAATCCACCGCGACCACAAACAGCGCTTAGTTTAGATATATTAAAGCCTTCTTGATCCAAAGTCTCAAGAATAGCGTTTTTTCGGAATTCATATTGATCAATAATATTTTCGAATGAGTTAATTACATCTGTATCATGGCGTAATGTTTTTTCTAAAATAGAAATATCATTATCGAAAACTCCAATTTTCGTTGAAGTAGAACCAGGGTTGATAACGAGAATTCGATGTCCTTGTTCTTGCACAGTTAAACCTCCATTTAAAAAGCAGTCTGGCACCTTAAAGACAAGGTGCTGAGATAAATCCGCTCTATTTTTACTAAATGAGTCAAAGACGCTAAATATCAATTTAGCGCTTTGACCTTATCTTTTGTTCTTACATTTACTGTTTATTATTTTTTACGACTTAAAATGTGGTGGCCATTTTGAAGGAATTGGCTGCGAGAATTACGCATTCTTTCAATTCTTTCTTCAGCCATACGGTCAGCTGCTTTATAAGTTGGAATGCCATCGCGTTTTGAGATTTCGATAACTTTTTCAATCGTATCGTATAAACCTTCAACTTTTTTCATTGCACGTTCTGCATTGTAGCCATATAATTCGTCAGCAACGTTAATAACGCCACCAGCGTTGATTACATAGTCTGGAGCATAAACGATACCCATTTCATCAATAATATCGCCATGACGCTCTTCTTTTAATTGGTTGTTAGCTGATCCAGCAATAACTTTACATTTGAATTGTGGAATTGTATCGTCATTCACTGTTGCGCCAAGTGCACATGGTGCATAGATATCACATTCAACGCCGTAAATTTCATCTGGTTCAACTGCTTTAGCACCAAAGTCGTTAACTGCACGTTGTACAGCTTCTTTATTAATGTCTGTAACGATTAATTGAGCGCCTTCTTCATGAAGATGTTTACATAGGTGGTACGCTACGTTACCTACACCTTGTACTGCAACTACTTTGCCTTCTAAAGAATCAGTGCCAAATGCTGCTTTAGCTGCAGCTTTCATCCCTACGTAAACACCATAAGCTGTTACTGGAGATGGGTTACCTGATGATCCGAATGCAGGAGAAATACCTGTTACATAGTCAGTTTCTTCATGGATAAGGTCCATATCAGCAACAGTTGTACCTACATCCTCAGCAGTGATGTAACGGCCATTTAAGCCTTGAACGTAGCGGCCAAACGCACGGAACATTTCTTCGTTCTTGTCTTTCTTAGGATCACCAATGATAACTGTTTTACCGCCGCCTAGGTTAAGACCAGCTGCAGCATTTTTGTAAGTCATACCTTTTGCAAGACGTAATGCATCTTCAATTGCAGCATCTTCTGAAGCATATGTCCACATACGCGTACCACCAAGTGCTGGTCCTAATGTAGTGTCATGGATTGCGATGATTGCTTTTAAACCTGATGTTTTATCTTGGCAAATTACTACTTGTTCATAATCATACTTTTCTAGATATTTGAAAATTTCCATGTTAAAATTCCTCCCAATAATTATACGTTTGTTTATTATTTTGAAGCAGAGCAGATCGCTAATGCTAATGAGTATAGCTTGCTCTCAGCTGAATCAGCTCTAGATGTTAAAACGATCGGTGCTTTTGCCCCAGCAATAACTGCTCCAACTTTTGCTTTTGCAAAGTAAATCAATGACTTATAAAGGGCATTTCCCACTTCAATTGTTGGTACTAGCAGAATATCTGCTTGTCCAGCAACATCGCTTTTTATCCCTTTATGTTCAGCAGCAGTTAAGGATACTGCATTATCTAAAGCAAGTGGACCATCTACAATACAACCAGTCAATTGACCACGCTTATTCATAGTAGTCAAAGCGGCAGCATCTAAAGTTGCCTGCATCGCTGGGTTAACTACTTCCACAGCTGCGATAGGTGCAACACGCGGATTGTCAACACCAATGCTTTTTGCGATTCCGACAGCATTTCTTGTGATTTGCGCCTTTTGCTCTAAATCTGGTGCAATATTCATTGCTGCATCGGTTACAATTGTAAACCGGTCAAAACCGGGTACCTCAAAAACAGCAACGTGTGATAAAACACTTCCTGCTCTCAGACCATATTCTTTGTTTAATACAGCCTTTAATATCGTAGCAGTTGGGACATTCCCCTTCATCAATACATTTGCTTCATTCAGTTTGACAGCTTTAACCGCATGTTCTGCAGATGCAGCTGGTGAATGAGTATGAATGATTTGAAGATTTTCGTTCTTAGCTAAATCGCCATGATGCTCTTCCATTATTTGAAGAATTTTTTCTTTATCTCCAAATAATATGAATTTTGCTAAATTCCTTTCGAGCGCGGAAGCGACAGCTTCGATCACTTCATGATCTTCTGCGGCAGCAACTGCTACAGTTTTTTCTTCGTATTGGGTTGCTCTCTGTATAAGCGAATCCAATTCCATCGTCTCAACCCCTTTAAAGCACTTATTACAATTTCATGTTGCTACACTCATTATTCTAATATGCAAGAAGCGTGCCAAAATACAAATGCGGCGAAAACGCTTTTTTACAATAGTTTTATTGTGAAAAAAATTTCACACATGAAAATTATTGCATGCTACTATTTGCAATGCCGTATTTTTCTAGCTTATAGTACAAATTCCTTACGGACAACCCGAGGGATTTTGCCGTCATCGTTTTATTCCCCTCCATTTCCTGGAGGGTCTTTAGGATCATTCTTTCTTCATATTGTTCAACTAACTGTGCCAATGTTTTATCATTTTTTATCGGCATTTCCATTTGTACATTCGGTTTATTCGTTTTTTTAATTAATTCAGGAACATGGTGTTCTTCTAGCTGAATTTCATTGTAATTCATAAAAATAATTGCTCTGCCTAGAATATTTTCCAGCTCCCGAACATTGCCCGGCCAATCATATTCCATCAGCTTTTTCATAGCAAAATCTGATATACTTTCTACATTTCGCCCATATTCTTGATTGATTTTTTGAATAAGCCGAGTGCATAGTAAAGGAATATCTTCCTTCCTTTTTCGTAATGAAGGGATATGAATAGGCATCCGATTTAGCCTATAATACAAGTCTTCCCTAAAAGTTCCGCTAGCAATTCCTTTTTCTAAATTAACATTAGTTGCCGCAATCACTCTTACGTTAATCGGGATGGACTTAGTCCCGCCGACACGGGTGATTTCTTTTTCTTGCAAAACCCTTAATAGTTTAGCCTGTGTATTCGCAGTTAACTCACCAATCTCATCAAGGAAAATACTCCCATTGTTCGCCTCTTCAAATAGTCCTCTCTTCCCGCCTCTTTTCGCTCCCGAAAACGCTCCCTCTTCATAACCGAACAGTTCGCTTTCTAAAAGTGACTCAGATAAAGCGGCACAGTTAACACGAATAAATTTATTGTACCTCCGATCACTACCATTATGAATAGCATGGGCAAATAACTCTTTTCCAGTTCCTGATTCCCCTCTCAGCAATACGGTTGCAGGGGTTTTGGCACCAAGGCGTGCTTGTTCAATAGCAATGGTCATCTCCTCAGAACGCCCAATGATATCATCAAAGGAATATTTTGCTTCAAGTGTACGTATTATTTGTCGGGCCCGATGCAATTCTCTATTTAATGATTCAATCTCAGAAACATCATGGATAACCCCAACACTTCCTTTAATGATGCCATCCACAATGACAGGTGCTACATTGACAACGACTTCCTTTTTATTGGGACCAACTCTCATTGCCACTCCCCTTACAGCCCTTCTCGTTTGAAGGACCTTCATATGCACACTTTCCCCCTCGGAAATATCAGTCGTTGCGGGTTTTCCAATGATTTCTTCCTCCGAAAGACCAGTAATACGAGAATAAGCGGGATTAATTAATAACCCTTTTCCATTTTCATCTACTACTGATATTGCTTCATCACTTGATTGGATAATCGCCTGAAGCATCGTTTGAATTTCCTTTAAATCCGTTATTTCCTCAGCTAAATTCATGACTTCAGTTATGTCTTTAAAAACGGAAAACGCACCAAGCAATTCATTTTTCTCACCAATCATCGGAATCCTTGTCGTAATAACTTTTAGTCCGTTATTCAATATAAGTTCCTGATTAGATTCTATTCGCCTAGTCTTCATTACCCGTTTTAATCGAGTATTTGAAATGATTTGATCTATCGGGCGGCCAATTGCTTCCTTTGCCTTTATCCCTGTCATTTTTTCCGCGCTCCGGTTAAAAAGAATGATTTCTGAATCTTGGTTAATTCCGATCATCCCATCACCAGTTGTATTAAAAATTAGATCACGCTTATACGTCTCATTTTCGATACTTGAAATAAGTTTTTCTTTTTCTTCTATGAGACCAGCAATTAAAAAGGCGACAGTTCCCGGTATCAATACAGAATCTTTCTTTTTTGCCTCTCGAAGTTCTAGGAAAACATCCTGCCTCCCTGTTACTTCAACGATGATATCAATATCCTGGTCAATAAATTGCCTCCAATCTGTACCTGTTGGAATTCCTACATTCCCTGCTTTTTCTATACCAGGTGCTTCTGGGTTACAATCCACTACCGCAGTAACTTTTAGCATCTCTGTTTCTCTCATTATCTTTAAGATCGCCGAACCGCCTTTACCCGCTCCAACAATCATGACTGTTTGCATGTGTAATACCACCTTTATGCCTTGAAAATTATTTCACGAATTTTCTATCTATTACGCAATTTTTTTCATATATTCTTATTTTATACATGATTGTTGTGCTTGACAAATTTCTATATAAATTGAATACTTTTTTTAGAAGGAAAAAAATGAAGGGATCTACTGATGATAAGAATATTTGCTTTAATCATATTATTAATACCTGGATTTTTAGCAGCTTATGGCATTAAATTGATGAGAGATATGGTTTTTGGCATTTTGCAAAGCCCGTTCCCCTATTTATGGATGCAGTTCCTAGCCGGTTTGCTCTTATTTTTACTAGGACTGGGTTTTGTTGCTGGCTTTATCCTTTACCGTGATCGAAAAAGAAATAAAGTACAAAACCGTTTTAAAAAATAAAGCAATCGGCGATATGTGCCGATTGCTTTTTTTCATTTTATCTATTTCTAATTTGCAATGCCTTAACAGGGTCATCAGTAATAACAGCTGAGCATCCAATTGCAAAAAATCTTTGCAAATCCTTCTCTTTATTTACAGTATATGGCCGTACAGCAATTCCATATTCTATAGAAGCCCTAACCAATTCATTAGGTGCAGCAGTATGTCTAGGATGAATACTCTTTGCACCAATCGATTGAGCATAAACCCAAGGCATATATAACCCTTCCGAAAACAACGGAGCCGTTTCTATCTCTTGATCAATCCTATAGCAGTAAACAATACTATAATGATTAAATGAAGAAAGGATTACTCTATCTTTCATCTTATACGTATGGATAAGATCAATTACCTTTTCCTCCATTCCTTTATAAGGAAATACCCCATTCTTTAATTCGATATTACAGATAATTTGATTCGTCGTCATCCATTCTAATACTTCCTCTAATGAAGGGATAGGTTCTTTTTGCAAAAGCCTCTTCTTTTTATAACTAGCATCTAGCTTTCTAATTTCTTTAAAGGTAAAATCTTTAACAAAGCCTTTTCCATTCGTGGTCCGATCCACTTTTTCATCATGGATGACAACTAATTGTCCATCCTTTGTTAGCTGTACATCAAGCTCAAGACCATGAGCACCCGCTAAGGCTGCTTCTTTAAATGCTTTCATTGTATTTTCAGGGTATGCCTGCGAATACCCTCTATGAGCAAATACAAGTGTCATCAAATCACCCCTTTGGAGGAATAAAAAATGAAACCTTTACAAATATCGGCTGAAACAGCAAAAATGCTTGCTGAAAAATTAAAACTCCCAATTGAACAAATCATGCACATGCCTCAGCATATTTTGATGCAAAAAATGCTGGATGCAGATAAGAAAACTACCCAAGAATAACGATCGTAATAAGTAAATGTGCGATCAGTAAAAAAGAGCGCTCCTAATTAAGGGCGCTCTAATTCATTATTATTACACGGGTTCTAGCCCTTTCAAGACGCTTTATGTTCTAAACGCAGTTTATCAGCAACCATCGCAATGAACTCCGAATTTGTCGGCTTAGCCTTAGACATACTTACCGTATAACCGAATAGTGAAGAGATTGAATCAATATTGCCCCGGCTCCAAGCAACTTCAATTGCATGGCGAATCGCCCGTTCTACACGGCTTGCCGTTGTATTATATTTTTTTGCGATATCTGGATATAAAACCTTCGTAATAGAACCAAGAAGTTCAATATCATTATAAACCATCGAAATTGCCTCACGAAGATACATGTATCCTTTAATATGTGCAGGCACACCAATTTCATGAATAATGCTTGTAATACTAGCATCAAGATTCTTTGGCTTAGATTCTACATGAGGACGATAGCTCGATGAGGATTTTCTAATAATCGGATTTGTTTTTCCGCTAACTTGACGAATATGTCTAGCTAAATTATCCATATCAAATGGTTTTAAGATAAAATAAGATGCCCCTAAATCAACTGCTTTCTTTGTTACATCTTCCTGGCCAAATGCAGTAAGCATGATCACGTTTGGCAATTGCGCTTTCTTCATATCCCGTAATTTTTCAAGCACTGCAAGACCATCTAAATGTGGCATAATAATATCTAATACAAGTACATCTAATTCTTCATGCTCAAGAATATCCAAGCAATCCTGTCCATTATGAGCAACACCTATAACTTCCATATCCTCTTGAGATGAAATGTATTCATCTAAAAGTCCGACAAGCTCTCGATTGTCATCAACCACACATACTCTAATTTTCTTCACTTATTCTTTCCTCCTCGAACCATGTTAGTCTCTTTGCCATCTATATTTTTATTCTAATTGAGAAATTCGACAATGCAACAGAAAATCCTTTAGTTTTTTTAAATTTTCTCAAAAATAGGATAAATTCATTAGTTTTCTTTTATTTTCTCTCAAATTCGACTAATTTCATTATATTTGTCGAATAATCTTTACTCCATTATAACATAAATGAAGAGACAGAAGGTTTTCCTTCTGTCTCCCATCATTAACCCTTATTATTAAGATGCTTTCTCTCTTGGCTGTTCATAGATGTTAATCCCGGCTTCATGCAGCATCCATTCTATATGGACACCATAGCCAGAGGTTGGATCATTTACAAAGACATGGGTAACTGCCCCAATTACTTTATCATTTTGTATAATAGGACTCCCGCTCATCCCTTGAACAATACCGCCTGTTTTTGCTAATAGCTTAGGATCCGTTACTTTTATGACCATCCCTTTTGTAGCTGGAAACTTTTGGGGGATCGTGCTTACAATTTCGATGTCAAAAAGATTAACTTCGTCATTATCCACAACTGTTAATATTTGAGCTGGACCTTCTTTTACTTGATGGGATAAAGCAATCGGCATCGGCTTATCAAAAACGCCATTCTTAACATCTTGATTTAACTTGCCAAAAATACCAAATGGACTGTTTTTAACAATATTTCCTATGACTTCTTTATCAGGCGAGAAACGAGCTAGCTTTTCACCAGGATTCCCATTGCTTCCTTTTTCAATTGAGGTGACCGTTGAACGAACAATCTGTCCATCATCCACAACAATTGCCTTCTTCGTATCCATATCAGATATAACATGACCTAACGCACCATACTTTCTTGATTCTGGATGGTAAAAAGTCATCGTTCCAATTCCTGCTGCCGAATCTCTAATATATAAGCCAAGTTTATATGAACCCTCCGCCTTATCTTTCATCGGAGTTAATTCAGTTGATATTTTTTCATTTTCACGATTAAGCATTATTTTTAGAGGTGTGCTTGTATTTCCTGCTTCTTGAACAAAGGGAGCAACATCCGACATTTTTTCAATCTTTTTCCCATTTATTTCAGTTATGATGTCCCCTATTTTGATTCCCGCTATCTCTCCAGGGGATGCTTTACCATCTAAAGTGTCAATCTGATGGTGGCCAACAACAAGTACGCCAATCGTATTTAATTTTACACCGATTGATTGACCGCCAGGAATAACTTTAAAATCTTTCAATACATTTACATCAACCTTTTTGATCGGAAAACCTGCTAGCTCTAAAAACATTTCATTTTCTCCATGCTTATTTCCTTCCAGGGAGACTGAATGTATGTCTTCTTTAAGAGCAATGCTTTCACTCATTGAAGACAGCTCTGCAGACACCAATTTGGCCTTTGTCATTTCAAAATGCTGACCTTCAAAAAGAGTAATCGTATTTGGTATATGCAAATATTCTTGAAAGGGTTTTGAGAAACCAATTGCAATTAATGAAACAAGGAGAATTCCACCAATTATTTTTCTAAAAACATTTAATGTCAAATTTTTCACTCTCCTCGCTTCTAATCCACAACGTCAAATGGCTACATCTTTAATTTTGCCTGCAAGGCGAGCATTTATAACTGGTATAGAGAGAAAAAAGCTATCCTCCTTTGGATAGCTTTTCAATGTATCTTTAATTGCTCTGCAAGTTGAAGAAGCTCCTTTGCATGTTCCTTCGTTAATTCAGTAATTTCGACACCAGAAATCATCCGGCCAATTTCTTTAATCTTTTCGGATTCATTTAGTGATTTAACCGTTGTTTTTGTTCGTCCATCAATGATATTCTTTGCAATATATAAATGTGTGTCAGCCATTGCTGCCACTTGAGGCAAATGAGAAATACATAAAACTTGGGAATTAACAGCCACTTTATGAATCTTTTCTGCAATTGCCTGGGCAACCCGGCCACTTACTCCCGTGTCAACTTCATCAAATATGATGGAGGTTACGCCTTGATGCTTAGAAAGAATACTCTTTAACGCAAGCATAATTCTAGAAAGCTCTCCTCCTGAGGCAATTTTAGAAAGGGGCTTTAATGGTTCCCCTGGATTTGTAGAAATATAAAATTCACCTTTATCCATTCCATTCCTCATGAAGCTTTCTGTATTTTTGATAAATTGAACCTCAAATACAGTTTTCTCCATATAGAGCTCTTTTAATTCTTTGTGAATAAATTCTGTTAAATTTTGTGCGGAAATTTTCCGAAGTGCACTTAATTCTTCTGCTTCGATTAAAAGGTCCTTCTTTAGAGAAGCAATTTCCTTTTCTAGTTGGTCAATATGCGTTTCCTTATTTAACAATGTTTCTATTTCTTCCTCAATTTTCGAAGCATATTCCAAGACTTCTTCTACAGTTTTGCCATATTTCCGCTTCAATTGATTGATTTCATTCAATCTATCTTCGATTTCGGCTAATCTAACTGGATCATATTCAAGAAAATCCATTTCATTACGAATCGTGCGTGCTGCGTCTTCCAGCTGATAGAAGCTATTAGAAACAGACTCGGCTAATTCCTTATATGCAGGATCAAGCTCTGCCGCATTTTGAATATGCCCCATCACTAGCCCAATCCAATCCAGCCCTTTATATTCTCCTTGTAATCCATTGTAACCTGATTGCAAGGAATCATATACCCGTTCAAAGTTACTAAGCTTCCGTTTTTCTTCTAGCATCTCCTCATCTTCATTTAACTTCAAGTCAGCTGAGCGAATTTCATCAAGCTGAAATTGAATCAAATCAAGTCGATGTGCCATTTGCTGGTCATTTTCGCTTAGATTCTTTAATTGTTTTACCTTTTGCTCGTAAGTATGGTACACTTGCTGGTATTCTTTAAGAGCCGAAGTAATCTTTTCGCCTCCAAATTGATCAAGAAGAGAAAGGTGCATCGTTTCATCCATGAGCTCTTGATGCTCATGCTGTCCATGTATATCAATAAGTGTACTGCCAATTTCCCTTAAAGTTGAAATTGTAACAAGCTTTCCGTTTATTCGACAAACACTTTTTCCATTGCTAGAAATATCTCTTCGTAAAATAGCCATTCCATCCTCAAGCTCAATGCCAAATTCATTTGCTTTTGCAAAGCATGGATGGTTTGGATCGTCTAGTTGAAATAATCCTTCAATTTCCGCCTTTTCGGATCCATGACGGACAAACTCAGCAGATCCTCTTCCACCTACAAGTAAATGTATAGCATCAATAATAATTGATTTTCCCGCTCCTGTTTCCCCGCTTAATACAGTTAAGCCCTTATCAAAGGAAATTGATAGGGCTTCAATAATTGCAAAATTTCTTATCGATAATTCAGTTATCATGAATCTTCTCACCCCATATCAAATACGCCCTGGCGGATTTGCGCCCAGATTTTTAACGAGCATGCTCAATAAGTTCCAAAAAATCTGAGTCATCTGCCGGAGTCTTTAACTTTATTCAGCTTGGTTTGACCGTGTAAAAATGGAATGCTTTTTTATATTCATTTCTTTTCTAAAAGCAAGACTTATGCTGATTAAAGTTATAGCATTTCAAGAAAGCGGTTTGAAATAGCTTCCGTATCCTCAGGTGTTCTACAAATAATTAAGATTGTATCATCCCCGCAAATCGTTCCTAATATCTCTTCCCAATCCAGATTATCAATTAATGCTCCAATGGCCATTGCATTTCCTGGCAAGGTCTTCATAACGAGAAGATGACCCGCAGTGTCAATTCGAACAAATGCATCCATAAGATTTCTTCTTAGCTTTTGTAATGGATTAAAACGTTGGTCAGCTGGGAGACTATATTTATACCGCCCATCAATTAAAGGTACTTTTACAAGATGAAGTTCTTTAATATCTCTTGAAACGGTTGCCTGTGTTACATTGTAACCAGCACTTTTTAACTCATCGACAAGATCATCCTGTGTCTCAATATCATTATTTGCAATAATCTCCCGAATTTTAATATGGCGTTGGCCTTTATTCATTATTTCACCTCAATTTATGTTTCTTTTCCATAAGACTTTACTCGTGAATTTAATAAATATTTTAAGGAAAAAACACTAAATCCTACCTATATGTTAGCTGATTTTCCCTATAATGTACAATTTTTCTTCAATTTCCGGGGGAATATTTACTGCAATCTAACATAAATATTTTTTGTTATTCTCCCCGAAAAAAAAAGAAATAAGCCACAGCCTATTCCTCTTGATTGGATTGTTTTGTTTTTAATTCTGAATGAGCTTCCTGTACGATATCCTTTGGCTTTGTTTGAAGCATGTTTTCCCCAATCGCCTTTTCTCCAGTCCAGGAAAGGTGGAGTAAAAATTCTATATTACCATCTCCTCCAGTTATTGGAGAGAACGATAGATCGCATACATTATATCCAAGACCAAGTGAGAATTCTATAATCATTTCAAGGACCTGTTCATGTACCTTCGAATCCCTGACAATTCCTTTTTTCCCTACTTGTTCACGGCCTGCTTCAAACTGAGGTTTTACAAGTGCAACCACATCACTATTCAATACGAGCAGCGTCTTTAGTACAGGAAGGATCAATTTTAATGAGATAAAGGATACATCGATGGATGCAAGATTCGGCATCCCTTCTGTCAGGTCTGCAGGTGTCACATAACGGAAATTCGTTCGTTCCATCACAATAACACGCTCATCCTGCCTTAACTTCCACGCTAGCTGGTTATAGCCAACATCTAAAGCATAGGACATTTTTGCCCCATTCTGCAGTGCACAATCCGTAAAGCCACCTGTAGAGGCGCCAATATCTAAAAGAACTTTATCCTTCACATTTAAGTTAAATATTTTTAAAGCCTTTTCAAGCTTTAGACCACCCCTGCTTACATAAGGTAAAACCTTCCCTTTTATTCTTAATGGAATATCACTATTTACTTTTTCTCCTGGCTTATCAAGGCGATTTTCATTACTGAATACAAGTCCGGCCATAATGGTTCTTTTTGCTTTTTCTCTTGTTTCTGCCAATCCTCTTTCAACTAATAAAACATCTAATCGTTCTTTCTTTATTTTCATGCTTAAGCCCTTTTTTGTTTTTTTCTTGCTAGAATGTTCATTCGCTTTACTACATCATCCGTGGTCATGCCGATTTCTTCTAAAAGTTTCTCTACACTTCCATGCTCAATAAACTGATCAGGAATTCCCATACAGTCAATTTCCATATGGTGGAATCCCTTTTCATGAGCATATTCTAGTATAGAGCTGCCGAATCCTCCTTGGAGAACCGCTTCTTCAATAGTTAAAATCGGCATATTTTCTTTAAATAGTTTTAAAAGCATTTCCTGATCTAACGGCTTAATGAATCTTGCGTTAATTACTTTAACTGAAACTCCGCGTTTTTCTAAAATGCCTGCCGCTTCCAAAGCCATCGGAATTGTTGTGCCAAACGTTAAAATAGCTGCATCCTGACCTTTTTTTAGTACCTCCCACGTTCCTATAGGGATTGGCTTTAGTGTCTCATCCATCGGTACTCCAAGTCCATTGCCTCGCGGAAATCTCATTGCTATTGGCCCTTCATCATATTGGACAGCTGTATAAACCATGTGCTGTCCTTCATTTTCATCCTTCGGCATCATTAGAACGATATTCGGAACATGCCTTAAAAAAGCAATATCAAATACACCTTGATGCGTTTCACCATCGGCACCTACAAGACCAGCACGATCAATCCCGATAAAAACATTTAAGTTTTGGCGGCAAATATCATGTACGACTTGGTCATATGCACGTTGAAGGAATGTTGAATATATCGCTAGAAATGGCTTCATTTTTTGTGTCGCAAGGCCTGCAGCTACTGTTGCCGCATGCTGTTCTGCAATTCCCACATCATACATTCTCTCTGGAAATTCATTGGCAAAGCCTTCAAGCTTGGATCCAACTGGCATGGCTGGGGTAATCGCAACAATTCGTTCATCTTTTCTTGCCAGTTTCCGAACCGTTTCACTCACTAGCTTGCTCCACGCAGGTGGTGTATTCACTGGCTTAACAAAATCGCCTGTGTCCATTTTATATGGACCTGTCCCATGCCATGTTCCAACCGTATCATTTTCAGCTGGTTTGTAGCCTTTTCCTTTTTTTGTAATCACATGAAGAAGAACCGGTCCTTCTGTTTTCTTCGCATAACTTAGATTTTCGAATAAATTTTCGAAATCATGTCCATCAACTGGGCCTAAATACGTAAAGCCTAACTCTTCAAAAAACACACCGGAGACAAACAGATATTTAAGGCTGTCCTTTACTCTCTCAGCAGTTGCAGCAAGCTTACCTCCAACTGCCGGGATCTTCTTAAGAAGATATTCGAGCTCATCCTTTGCCCACTGATATTTCCCAGCCGTGCGAAGTTTGCCGAGAACATTGTGTAAAGCTCCAACATTCGGTGCAATAGACATTTCATTATCATTTAGAATCACAATCATATTCTTCTTTTCATGACCAATATGGTTTAATGCTTCTAAAGCCATCCCACCTGTTAATGCACCATCCCCAATGACTGGTACAACATAGGAACTCTCTTTTTTCAAATCTCTCGCAATAGCCATTCCCATTGCAGCTGATAAGGAAGTGGAGCTATGCCCTGTCTCCCACACATCATGTTCACTTTCAGCCATTTTTGGAAACCCGCATAAACCTTTATACTGTCTTAAAGTATCAAATTGATCTGCACGGCCCGTTAAAATTTTGTGCACATACGATTGGTGACCAACATCCCAAATAATTTTATCCTTAGGGCTGTCAAAACATTTATGCAGGGCAATTGTTAGCTCAACAACACCTAAGTTAGGTCCTATATGGCCGCCAGTGCTTGATAACCTTTCAATCAGGAATTGTCGTATATCCTGACTCAATGTTTGTAATTCTTTATTTGAGAGTTTCTTTAAAAAAGAAGGGTCCTTAATTTTCATAAGATCCATTCAACGGATCACTCACTTTCATTAGTTCATAGAAATGCGGAGGCGCCTTCGGAACAATCAAACTACAGATTGTTCCTGCGACGATTATTCTAAGGAGCTTTCCTTAGTGGTCACCCCTGACAAGCACAAGACGAGCCTCTCGGAAAGGCGTTCTTTCCTTTCTGGGAGGATTGGCTTGTGCTTGTCAGGGGGTAGGCGCAGAAGCTAGACAATTTTCTAATTCAAAAGTTTTTTATAGTGTATATTATAACAGTATGAAATAAATCCACAAGAAAAAGCAAAATTGCTTGTTCTTGTGGAAATACTTCAGTTATTTATTAGTGATCTCTTGTCTCAATCAAATTTGTAATTGCCTCAAGCCATTCGACATTTAATCCTATTGTCTTTAATTGGTGTTTTGCTAATTCAATATGTTGATGCAGGGCATCCTTCGCCCCATCTAGAGATAAAAGGGATGGATAGGTTACTTTATGATTGATCTCGTCACTTCCTACGCGTTTGCCAATTATCTCTTCGACTCCTTCCAAATCAAGAATATCATCTCGAATTTGAAAAGCAAGACCAAGATGATAAGCAAATTTTGCAAGAATTTTGATTTGCTCTTCTGTTGCTCCAGCTAAAATAGCTCCGGAAACAACGCTGCATTCAAGGAGTTTGCCAGTTTTATGAATATGAATATACTCTAAATCACTTAACGATAAATCTTTCTCTTCTCCGCTTATATCCGCAACTTGGCCGCCTACCATTCCTTCTGCGCCAGATGCTTTAGTTAGCTCCTTGATTAAAGCAAGCTTTGTCGACGCATCTGCAAAATCATCAGGCGTTTCCGCAAGCAGCTGAAAACTGTATGTTAAAAGAGCATCTCCTGCCAGAATAGCAAAGGCATCCCCGAAAACTTTATGATTTGTCGGCTTTCCCCTTCTTAAATCATCATTATCCATACTCGGCAGATCATCATGAATAAGGGAGTACGTATGAATCATTTCGATTGCTGCAGCCGCTTGTAATCCTTTTCTTGTGTCCTCCCCAAAAGCAGATAATGTTGCAAAAAGCAGCAATGGCCTAATCCGCTTACCGCCTGCCTCCAAAGAATAAAGCATTGATTCCTTAATAACTGGAGGGGCAGTTAATTGATTCACACGATCCCTTAATTCCTTTTCAAGTAACAGTTTGTGTGTGCTTGCAAATGTTGAAAACGATTCTTGTGACAAAATTACTCCTCCTCAGTTATGACGAAATTTTCTTTTCGTCCGTCCTCTGTCAAAATTTCTGTTAGCTGAGACTCCACATTTTTCAATTTATCATGGCACAGCTTTGATAATTCCATTCCTTTTTTGTAAATATTAATAGCTTCTTCTAAAGGTACATCTCCTTCCTCCAGTTTATCAACAATTTCTTCTAAATGTTTCATCGCTTCTTCAAAAGTAAGTTTTTGTTCTGCAGACATCCTTCTCACTCCTCAATATCTGTTACTAAACAATGAATAGCACCATCCGATACCTTTACCTTTATTTGCTCATTCCGCTTCACTTGATTGACTGTTTTAATCAATTTTCCCTCATCAGAATAAACAAGACTATACCCTCTATCCATAATTTTCAATGGGCTTAGCGCTTCCAATGTTGTAAGCATGTGGGAAAAGTCTTTTTCTTTCAATGCAAAAATTGTTGCTATCGCTCGATTTAATGATTTCTGCACCTTTTCCTGATGCAGCTTGGCTTCATCGATTCTTTCATTTGGATGGCTTCGCTTCAATCTTTTTTGCAGGTTTATCCACTCTTCAGCTTTCAATTCAAAAAGCTTTTTTGAACCTCTCTGGAGCTGCTCTGTCCATTTGTCGACCTGCTCAAGCTTTTGTTCATATAATTTATGAGGATAGCGGAATGCATAAGATTTTTGAATTCTTGCAAGCCTTTCATTTTGTAGATTTAATTGCTCTTTTAATGCTCGAATCATCCGAGACTGTCTATTAAAAATCCGTTCCGATAAATCTTCAATATGCGGCACTGCCATTTCTGCTGCTCCAGTCGGTGTAGGCGCTCTTAAATCAGCTACAAAATCTGCAATTGTAAAATCTGTTTCATGACCAACCGCAGAAATAATCGGAATACGAGAATGAAAAATAGATTTTGCTACTATTTCTTCGTTAAAGGCCCATAATTCTTCAATAGATCCGCCTCCGCGTCCAATAATCAGGACATCTGCTTCCTCACGGCTATTAGCCATTTGAATGGCTTTCACAATGGAAGGAGCTGCTTGTCCACCTTGAACGAGAGCAGGAAAAATAAGAATGTTCGCTACAGGATAACGCCTTTTAATCGTTGTAATAATATCACGGATGGCAGCCCCCGTCGGTGAAGTGACCACTCCGACAGTTTTCGGAAACTTTGGGATTGGTTTTTTAGATTCTGCCGAGAACAAGCCTTCCTTTTCCAATTTTTCCTTTAGCTGTTCATAAGCTAAATATAAATCCCCGATTCCGTCTGGCTGCATTTCCTTAATGTAAATTTGATATTGACCGCTCGGTTCATAAACAGTTAGGTCCCCTCTTATTAGCACCTTCATTCCGTTTTCAGGAGAAAACTTCATCATATGGTTATATCTCGAGAACATAACAGCAAGAACCCGAGCTTTTTCATCCTTTAAGGTAAAATACATATGTCCGCTCGAATGCTGTTTAAAATTTGATATTTCTCCCTTTACCATGACATCCTGTAAATGTGGGTCTGCATCGAATTTTCTTTTTATGTATTTCGTTAGAGCATTGACTGTTAAATATCGCTTATCATTCATAAAATAGTCAGTCTCCTTAAAATTAGAAAAGCGTAAGCGCCTTGGTAATCGCCGAAGTTTGATAGGCGATAGGCGTTGTAGCTAGACAATTCTTAAAATCCAAAATTAAAATCTTTCTCTTCTTAGAATAATACGACAATAAAACTGCCCTTTCATGATAGATTTAGTTATTCCAGCCGTCACATATAAACGGATTGGAAAGGTGTCTAATGAAAAGGCAGAGTGATTATTTTTATTTAATTTTTACACTGTAGTCGCTTTGTTCTTAATGGCTTTCGCTGCTTTTAAGGTATTGAACATGAGCATTGTAATGGTCATTGGGCCTACGCCTCCAGGAACTGGAGTAATATAGCTTGCAATTTCCTTCACATTGCTAAAGTCCACATCGCCACAGAGCTTGCCTTCACTATTTCTATTCATGCCGACATCGATGACAATTGCTCCTTCTTTCACATGGTCCTTCGTAATTATATTAACCTTGCCAACAGCTGCAACAAGAATATCTGCCTGCGTTGTAAAAGCTTTCAAGTCAGGTGTTTTGGAATGGCAATAAGTAACGGTAGCATTCTTATTTAAAAATAGCTGTCCAGCTGGTTTCCCAACAATATTACTGCGCCCAACAACAACTACGTGTTTCCCGGCAATATCAGCACCTATGTAATCTAACATTTCCATAACCCCATAAGGTGTACATGGTAAGAAAGAATCCTGACCTGTCATCATCCGGCCGACATTTACAGGGTGAAATCCATCCACATCTTTTTCAGGTGAAATCGCTTCAATTACCTTTTTTTCATTAATATGGTCTGGCAATGGCATTTGTACAAGAATGCCATGAATGCTCGAATCTTCATTTAATTCAGCTACTTGATTTAATAAGGCTTCTTCACTTACTGATTCAGGAAGTTCAATTAACACAGAATGCATGCCAAGCTCACGACATGTTCTTTCTTTGTTGGTTACATAAGTTTTAGAGGCTGGATTATTTCCAACTAAGATAACAGCAAGACCAGGAACGATACCGTCCTTTTTTAGTTTCTCAACCTCTTCAGCAATTAAGGTTTTCTTTTGTCTAGCAATTTCTTTTCCATCAATTAAACTTTTCCCCATTTAAGCTTCCTCCTAATGTAATGTGAGTAAACCGCTGGTTGAATGAATCACAGTTGCTGTTTAATCTTTGATAGAACACCGTTTATAAACTTACTTGATTGATCGTCACCATACATTTTTGCAATTTCTATGGCTTCATCAATTGCAACATTTGGCGGAATCTCTTCACTGCCAAACTGTAACTCATAAACGGATAATCTTAATAGATTTCGATCTACGGTTGCCAATCTTTCCAGTGTCCAATTTGAAAGGTGCTTCTTAATTGATTGATCAATATGGTCTTTATTCTCTAATACACCATGTACTAATTTGCTTAAATATTTATCATTTGGCGCACCTTCCAGTACATGTTCAATGGCTGAACCTGGTTCTACCTGACTCATATCAATTTGAAATAATGCTTGTAATGCCTTTTCTCTGGCTGTTCTTCTTTTCATCTATTCCATAACTCCTTTTACAGGGAAAATTTCTGCTATAATCGTTCAAAAAATACATTAGTAATCATAGCATAAGTATATCGAATACGCATCTTCTTATACCATCATCATTCCCCTTGTAAAAACGGTTATAAACCGTCATTCATTACTTTAGCAAGAAATATTTAGTAATTAAACGTCTTAGATCACAGTATAAAAAGTTTTTTTGTAACGTAAAAAAGCCAAAGACAAAATGAACGTCTTTGGCCTCACTCTTTACATTTCCTGATCTACTTCCACTTCATGCTTTTGGTTTTCAAATGTAATACCGACTACATGAATATTTACTTCTTGTGCTTCTAGCGCTGTCATATTCAGAAGAGCCTGGCGGATATTATCTTGAATTTTTTGCGCTACATTCGGAATGGATATACCGAACGTCATTGAGCAATAAACATCCACTTTAATTCCCTCATCAGATAACTCAACCTTAACGCCTTTACCATGGTTTTTCTTTCCTAAACGTTCAACAACACCTGAAGCAAAGTTCCCGCGCATTTGGGCAACCCCCTCGACCTCTGATGCCGCGATACCAGCTATCACTTCTATCACTTCAGGAGCAATTTCAACTTTACCAAGACCAGCGTTTTCTTTATTCATCTCTAAAATATTTTCGCTCATCCTTGCACCTCCATTTTAATCTTTTTTATCCATTACATTATATATTTCTAAAAACTTTGTATTAAAATTTCCATCTATAAACTGTTCATGGCTTAAAAGCTTTAAATGGAACGGAATTGTCGTATGGATACCCTCTACAACAAATTCACTTAATGCTCTTTTCATCCGAGCAATAGCTTCATCCCTTGTATGTCCATAAGTGATTACCTTTGCAATCATGGAATCGTAGTAAGGCGGAATCACATACCCTGGGTACGCAGCAGAATCAACTCGAACACCATAACCGCCAGGAGGGAGATACATGGTAATTTTCCCTGCAGATGGCATAAAGTTCTTTTCTGGATTTTCAGCATTGATACGGCATTCAATCGACCAGCCACTAAAAGTTACATCCTGCTGGCTAAATTCCAGCTTCTCACCTGATGCCACTTTAATCTGCTCTTTAATTAAATCCACACCCGTTACCATTTCTGTTACTGGGTGTTCAACCTGAATCCGTGTATTCATTTCCATGAAATAAAAGTTGCGTCCATGGTAATCATAGATAAATTCTATCGTTCCTGCCCCAGTATAATCAACTGCTTGTGCTGCCTTTACAGCTGCATTACCCATTTTATTACGCGTTTCCTCATCCAATGCAGGTGAAGGAGTTTCTTCAAGCAGTTTTTGCAGACGTCTTTGAATAGAGCAGTCTCTTTCCCCTAGGTGAACAACGTTTCCAAACGAATCTGCAAGCACTTGTATTTCAACATGGCGGAAATCTTCAATATATTTTTCTATATAAACACCTGGGTTTCCAAATGCAGTTAAGGCTTCTTGCTGGGTAATCGTAATCCCTTTTACAAGCTCTGCCTCGTTACGTGCGACACGAATTCCTTTTCCGCCGCCGCCAGCCGTAGCTTTAATAATCACCGGATATTCAATTTTATTAGCCAGTTCAATGGCTTCTTCTACATCTTTAATTATCCCATTTGAACCAGGAACAATCGGAACGCCAGCTTCCTTCATTGTCTCTCTTGCGATATCCTTCGTTCCCATCTTCGTAATTGCCTCTGGAGTAGGACCGACAAAAATAATATTACATTCTCGGCAAAGGTCTGCAAAATCGGCATTCTCTGCTAAAAATCCATATCCCGGATGAATCGCATCACAACCCGTTAGCTTAGCGACGCTAATAATATTCGTGAAATTTAAATAACTATCCTTTGATGCTGTCGGACCAATGCAATAGGCTTCATCTGCAAGCTGAACATGAAGCGATTCCTTATCAGCTTCAGAATATACTGCAACAGATTCAATGCCCATTTCGCGGCAAGCGCGAATAATACGAACAGCAATTTCTCCTCTATTTGCAATTAACAGTTTTTTAATCATCCTGTTACCGCTCCTTACTCAGGCTTTACTAAAAATAATGGCTGACCGTATTCAACTAATTGTCCATCACTAACTAATATTTCAACAATTTCTCCATTAATTTCAGCTTCAATTTCATTAAACAGCTTCATTGCTTCTACGATGCAAACAATTGAATCTTTTGATACTTTCGATCCTGTTTTTACATAGCTTTCAGCATCTGGTGAGGATGATTGATAGAACGTTCCTACCATTGGCGAAACAATTTTATGTAGATTTTCAGTTTCTTTAACTGCTTCAGTAACAGCTGGTTCTACAACTGTCTCTTGTTTAACCGGAGCTTTTACAGCTTCTTTAGGTGTTTGAACTTCTTCAATAACCGTTTTAGCCGGCTGAACAACAACAGCCTCTGCTGTTTTCTTCTTCATCTTAATTTTCGATCCATCATGCTCATATACAAACTCATCAATATTCGACTGATCAACAAGTTTAATCAGTTCACGAATTTCCTGAACTTTTAACATTTTTGGCACCCCTTATTATCAATTCGTTTATTCCTAAAAAAACATTAGAAAATAATACGATGAAAAAATTATGACTAGCTACTAATATCATACGATAAGATCTTATTAAAATTCAATACGGGATTATCAACTATGCATAATATTTTCATTTTCCTTCTTTCAACCTTATCATTTGAAACCTTCACTTTAAAGATGCATTTCTCTGTTTTTGAAAACTTTGTGACTATTTACAGAGGAAATTTGAATAAATATAGCGAAATAATCATTCAAATGGACTAGAAGTGAGAGGGAGAGTGGAAATGAAGACGATTGAAGAGATTAAAAAGGAAGACTTAATAAGGAAAAACTCCCTAGTTGTGAAAGCTGCCTTTGTATGTGTCATCCTAGCAGCCCTTGTGGATATAGTAATGAAAAAAGAAATTGCCGTTATTTTATCCATTATAATTGCTGGTGGTGTAGGGGTTGGCATTGTCGCTATCATCCACTATTTAAAGAGAGCAATGAAAGTCATTCCCTATTTATCCATTTTTTTAGTAGCTGGTGTTATGTTTATCATTATGGAAAATAGTGTTTCTCCAACTGCTTATTTTCTCATCTTTTTCATTCTTGCCCTTGCAGCTATTTATATGGAACGATGTTTATTATGGCTCGCTTCAGCTATCGGTTTAGTTGTAATAACTGTATTTACGGTTATGCACCACGATCAGCTTCCACTAGAAGGAAAAAATTATGTGACCGTGTATTTACTCTTTATACTAATAACAATTCTGCTAACTTTTCAGCTCGCACTAGCAAAAAAATTATCGAAGAATATTGTTTCAGCCCAAAAAGAAACGCAATTATTATTGGAGAATAACATCACAATGAAGGAAACCGTTGCTAACAGTACCACTAGTATTTCTTCTCTTATAGAAGATGTCAAACGGCTTAGTAAAGAAAATTACCAATCTGCAATTGAAATGAATGATACAATTACAGAAATCTCAGCAGGCATACAAACGCAAACAGATACGATTATTGATATTACGCACGCGCTTAACGAAGCGAATCAACTTGCTGAAAATACAGCCCATCTCGTCGATAAACTTCATAAAGATGCGATTGACGCTGAACAAACAACCTATGAAGGAGATTCTTTAGTAACGAATCTTCGTGAGGATATTTCTTTTTCTTTAGCTGAAATGAGTGTTGTAAATACCCAAATTTCCTCATTAGGAAGCCTTGTGAAAGAAACATCCCAATTTGCTTCAGCGATTCAGGATATCGCGAATCAAACAAATCTTCTCGCTTTAAATGCATCCATTGAGGCTGCTAGGACTGGTGCTAGCGGAAAGGGATTCGCTGTAGTAGCTGAAGAAGTAAGGAAGCTTGCAGATATTTCAAGAAAAACAGCTGCGCAAATCACTGAAAACTTACAAAATGTAATGATGGATACAGAACGCACAAAAAATACAATTTATACTACAGGAGAAAAATTAACGAATAATCTTTCCCTTGCCAATGAAACACAAGAGGTCTTTCAAAAGATCCAGAAAACCTTTTTCAATCTTAAAGATGATATTACACAATACGATTCACATACTAAACAAATTTACCATTCATCAAACCTAATTGGT
The DNA here is from genome assembly GCF_001420595.1 of Cytobacillus solani. Taxonomy (GTDB): domain Bacteria; phylum Bacillota; class Bacilli; order Bacillales; family Cytobacillaceae; genus Cytobacillus; species Cytobacillus solani. The sequence continues at coordinate 3,378,392 of NZ_LJIX01000006.1, forward strand.
GAATCCATTAGTGAATTTAGCTCGGTAATTGAACAAGCTAGTGCTTCCCTGCAAGAGATTGCATCAACAGTTGGCCTTCAAACAAATCATCATGAACAGTTATTTATTTCTGTATCCAATGCCCATGATTCAATAGAACAGCTGATCGAGTTACAAAAGAAATAGCGAGGGATCTCCCCTCGCTATTTTGTCTAAGCACAGCTTCCGAATTTGATATTATTCAGGCTGAAATTCCACTGTTACTAATTGCAGGTCACCAATTTCACTTTTTACCTGGCGAATAATTTCATTCGCTTCTGTGCGAGAAAGCTTTTCTGCTTTCACAGTCACTTGAACATTTTTCTCATCTGCACGAACAAGAACATCTTCATAATTCATCGCCTTAATAAGCGTTTCAAGAATGTATTCCTTTTCTGCTAATTCATCAAGCTTATCAATTTGGTCCTTTGCTCCGCTAATTTCTTCTGCAGGTAGATCTGTAGTAGCCATCACTTCAGTCAATTCTTCAACTTGTTTGTTGCGCTCGTCATTTAACTGTAGTCGTAATGCCTCGAACTTTTCATCGCCAGCAGCATTTGTAATGATATCACTATCAGCATCAGCAGAGTCCGTATTTACCGCTTCTTCATTTTTTTGTTCTGCATTTTCTTCCGTATCTGCTAAATCATTTCCTCTTTGTTCAGGTGAAGTAATATAGTACACAGACAATACGACAACAAGGCTTAGCATTGTTAACAACCAGACTGTTTGTTTTTTCAATAACATTTATTATTCCCCCTTAGCTTTCGTTTTTTTCGGCATGACTGATATTCGATGACTTGGTACATCAAGACCCCTTGATACCGCCTCAATGATCCAGCTTTTCACTTGAATATTTTCTGCTCCTTTTGCCACGATGGCCACACCTCTAATTTTTGGTTTTTTCGTTTCCAGAACAATTGGAACCTCTTTTTCTCCCTCTCTAATGATGACTAGCTGCTCTTCCTTCGATTGATCTTCTACCTTTCTCTTTCCACCTTCACGGTCTGTTTCATCCGTCGTTTGTGTCTTACTTGTTGTATTTTTCTCTAACACCTTTTGTTCGGTTGCATCCACGTTCACAAGAACTGTGGCACCCTCGACTCCTACAATGTCATCAAGAATTTCTTTTATTTGTGTTTCATATGCTCGCTCATAATCAGCAATGACACTATTGCCTTCTGGCTGCTCCTTGCCAAAGGTAGCAACATCCTCTTCATTCTTAGCTCCAGCTTGATTATTAAAAACTGGCAAGCTTGTATCTGCCGTTTTATCTTTAAAAAAGATATTACTGACTAGCATGATTGCAGCTCCAAAGAGAAGGACAAGCAGCAAATATTGATATTTGCCTGGCTTTTTATCTGACTGTTCATCCTTTGATAATAGCTTTTTTAAAAAATTTAAAGGTCCTTTATCCTTATCCATCCTTATTCATCTTCCCTCCTTCTACCGATACTTCGATCATGTTTTCATCCACACCCAATTTTTGTGCGATTAGTGAAGCAACTTTTTTTGTTTCATCATTTGCCTGATTTGAAGGAAGAGTTTCTTCAGTATTAATTTCTACCCTTTTTACCACTTCAACAGCTTCGGTTACTTCATCCATGTGTTTAAGATAGACTACAACCTTTTGCAAGTTTTCTGGGGAAGCACGCTGATCATATTCATCTGCTAAAAAATCTACATTCACAATTTCCAATCCGTACTGTTCCATCAACTCCTCTTCCGTATCCTTTTTTAATTGGACACGCATTTCTTCTAAAATATATGCATGTTGGAATGCTTGTATTTCTTTTTTCTGCATTTCGATGGAATTTTCTAAGTTTTTTTCTCCAGATGCTTCAATAGAAGGGATTGCTGCGAGCACTTCTTCAAAATCATTGGAGACTAACTTCAATATTGGCGTCAAAATAATCGCAATCAGAAGAAGTCCCGTAACCATTTTGATATATTTTTGCAAATTTGAATTTGGAAGGAGCATATCAATAACAGTTGCCAAGAGCACAAATAAGATGATATTCGTTATCCATTCTTTAATAAAATCCATTTAGCTCACCTCCTACCTGACCATCATCGTCAAGTTTCCGGCTGCGATAATAACTGTAATGCTTAAAAAAAACATTAGCGAGACAATAGCGAGAGCGGCAAAAACATAAATGACACTCTTGCTGATGATGTCCAAGCAGGTAATGATTGGCCCTCCGCCTAAGGGCTGCAAAATCGCAGCTGCAAATTTATATATGAAAGCAATCATTAATATTTTGATTGCTGGAAAGGCAGCAATGATGATTAAAATCGCTACACCTGCGATCCCTACTGTGTTTTTTAATAAGACAGAGGCACTAATCACCGTATCTGTAGCATCTGTAAACATTCGTCCTATGACCGGGATAAAGTTTCCGGTGATAAATTTTGCCGTCCGCAGCGTAATTCCGTCTGTTACAGCGGCAGATGCCCCTTGAACAGAGATAACGCCGAGAAAGACAGTTAGGAATGTTCCGAGAAGTCCTATGCTCCAATTTTTCAGCAAATTAGCAAGCTGGGTCACCTTGTAATTCTCTGATAATGTACTAACAATGCTAAGTAATGCAGATAGAAATAATAATGGGAGAACCACATATTGGATAAATAATCCACTCATATTCATTAAAAAGAGGATGACCGGATGAAAGAATGCAGCTGATACGATTCCGCCTGAGGAAGCAATTAATGCTAACAACAACGGAATAAGCGCCATAATGAAAGAAATCATCGTGTCAATTGCTTCCTGTGTATAGCTAATGGCAACATGGAAGCTATTTAATGCAATAATGATTAAAACCATAAAAACAATCGCATATGCCGCTTTACTGACTGTGCTCTTTTCAAAAGAGTTTTGCAGTGATTGCAGAAACATGCTGAATACAGTCAGAAGGATTAACGAACCCAGCAGTTTCCCATTGACAATAAACTCATGGAAAATGAACTTTATAAAACCCGAAACCCATTCCTGAAAGGAAAAGCTTTTTTCTCCTTTTAAAAATTCATATAGACTTCCTTTTTGACTCTCTGGTAAAAAACCGCCATATTCATTGCTGATTTTTTCCCAAAACCCTTTTAATTCGTCGATATTAAGTGAATCAAGTTGGGAGTCAACGATTGCCTGCGGGTTAATTACATCTAAATCTTCATTTACGTTAGTAGTATCTGGAGAGGCTTGTACACTTTGAATTAGTAAAAAAAACAGGAAAAGATTGAGAAACATCACTTTCAGCATCAAATGCTTCATTGTTACACCTCATTTTAGAAGGCTGTTTTTGAAAATTCTGGATTCAATAAAATTGGAATGGAAGGAGAGCTATACAGCATCGTGAGGTGGGAACTAAAGTTGGAATCGGTCTAGCCAGGAATCATTTGAATGATTGTTTCAATCATTACTGTCAAAATAGGAATGGCCATTGCAAGGATTAAAATTTTCCCTGCTAACTCGATCTTGGAAGCAATGGCTCCTTGACCCGCATCTTTTGTGATTTGGGCAGCAAATTCAGCAATATAGGCGATCCCAATTACTTTTAAGATTGTTTCAATATACATCATATTGATTTTTGCATTTACTGCTATTTGTTCAATCATGTGGATAATCGCATAAATTTGATCAACCAAAAAAAGGAAAATTGCACAGCCAACAAATACAATTAGTAAGAAGGCGAAATTTGGCTTTTGTTCTTTTACAATCAATGCAAGAAATGTAGCAACAAGTGCCACACCAACTATTTGGAGAATTTCAATGGCGAAGCCCTCCTTTAGCCTTGGAATAGAAAGACAGACTTAATTTTTTGAAACAGATCATCAACAATGGAAGCAACCATAAATAAAATGTAGATAAAGCCAAACAATGTCACCCACTGGGCATATTCCTTCTTCCCCACTTGATCAAGGATTGTGTGTAAAAATGCAACAACAATCCCCACACCAGCAATTTTAAAAATAATATCGACCTCTAAGCCCATAACCTCTCCTCCGCCTCGTTCTACATTAATAAGATAATTAGTAAAAGCCCTGATAAGAAACCTAAGCTTTTAACCATTTTTTCGTATTTTGCCTGCTTATCATATGCATCTGCTTCTTCACGTTCTAAATGGGCCAAGGTAAGCATAATTTGCTTTTGCTGAGAAGTCCGATCATGCCTGCCTAATGTTTCCCCGAATTGTTTCATGATTTCAAATTCCCCTTGCTTTAGTGCAGTAATTTTCCATATTTCCTTTAAACTCTGCTCCCAGGCATCTTTCACTGTTGTTTCTGAATGAGTCAATCTTTTCGCAAAGGACTCAAAGAAGGAAGACAGCGGTTTTGATAGCTGAGAAGCAAGCCTTCTTGCGGCCTCGTGCAGTGGGGTGTGGCCGTACATAATTTCCGCCTCTAAAGACTGGAGTGCTGATTTTAATTGCCGCAGCTGACGCGGCCGCTCATTTAGATGTCTGGCCGCCTCAAATCCAGCCCAAGTAGTAGCTATAATGATGAAAATAGCCCCTATGACTTTCACCATCTTACATCACTTCTCACTTCATTCAGGAGTTCTCTGCCTGTCCCATCTTTCATGCTCGTTATGCTTCCGGGCCCGCTTCTCCTGTTCAATTCAATGAAGCGCTGAAAAATACCCATCTCAAGAATAGGTCGAATGGTTGGCCGTTTTCTTATCTCTTCTAATGAGGTGCCGTGTGTTGTCATCATTAATTTGATTCCGGCATTTACCGCTTCCATAATGGCATCTGCATCTTCCTGCCTGCCAATTTCATCAACTATCAGTACGTCGGGGCTCATCGAGCGAATCATCATCATCATCCCTTCTACTTTCGGACATGCATCAAGGACATCGATTCGAGGGCCAAATGTCATTTGCGGGATTCCATTTACACTTCCTGCAATTTCTGATCGTTCGTCAACGATCCCTACTTTATATGAATGGAAAAGCCCATTCTTATCCCCGCTAGATATGATTCTTGCAATATCACGCAAAAGCGTTGTTTTACCTGTTTGAGGTGGACCGATAATCATCGTATGAAGCCAGCTCTCATTATATAAATGAGGGACTAGCCTGTCGGCAATACCAATTTGTTCTCTGGCAATTCGGATATTAAAGGATGAAATGTCTCTTATCGCTTTTACCTTGCCAGATTCAAGAATAACCTTGCCTGCCAATCCCACACGATGTCCACCCTCAATTGTGATATAACCCCTCCGCAATTCTTCCTCAAGGGTATAGATGGAAAAGTGGCTAATTTTATTTAGCAGATGAACAGCATCATCCGGTTTTACAATATAGGGTAAAAACGTCGGAATTCCTTTCACAGTTAATTCAACGGGTCGATGAATTCGGACTCGTATCTCTTCTAACTCCAGCAATTGAGGAGGGGAAAAATGCTGCAATTGATCAGCTATCGTTTTCGGCAAAAAGGCTAGAATCGTTTCCAATGCACTAATCCTCCTAATCATAGTCTGATTTACTAGCAAACTTGTGCTTGTCGGGGGTGGGCACTAAGGAAATCTCCTTTGAGTAATCCCCGCAGGAACAATCGGCACTTTGATTGTTCCGAAGGCGCTTTCGCTTTTCTATTTGTCTAGCTGCTGCGCCTAGGGGCTCGAGGTCATAAGCCCATCCGCCATGAAGGTTAAAGAGCAACCTTCCCGTCGGCTCGTCTTATGCTTGTCGCCCCTGAACAAGGCGCTTTCGCTTTTCTATTTGTCTAGCTGCTGCGCCTAGGGGCTCGAGGTCATAAGCCCATCCGCCATGAAGGTTAAAGAGCAACCTTCCCGTCGGCTCGTCTTATGCTTGTCGCCCCTGAACAAGGCGCTTTCGCTTTTCTATTTGGACTAGCACTACTTAAAATGTATGCCTGCTTTAAAACAATATGACTTGATTTCTTCTGTTGCCCTAAATTCTATTAAAATTTTCGAATGTTGCCTTTCCTTTTATCGTACATATAAATAAAGCCAAAATAGTGAAGGGAAGTGCAGGAGAGAATGTACTACTATCCGCCATATAGAAATAATTACATGTCAAATAAAAGGATGAATATAATAAGTGTTTTTGGGGAAGGCAGGGTTTCAGTGCAGCCAAATATGGCTAAGGTGACATTAGGGGCATCTACTGAGGCTATGGATGTAACACAGGCTCAGAATAATAATTCAATAATCATAGCGAGGATTAAGGAGGCATTAAAGAAACTTGGAGTGCCGGAGCAACAGATTCAAACTGTCGACTATTCTATCTTTCCGCAATATGATTATAAGGATGGAGAACAAATTTTTAGAGGGTATAAAGTTCAACATCTTCTCCTTGTTACTATTGAACATATAGAAAATACCGGGATAGTCATTGATACAGCTGTCAGCAATGGTGCAAACATCGTCTCTGGAATACAATTTACTACAAAGGATGCTGACCAGTTCGTCCAACAGGCGCTATCCTTAGCAGTTGTGAATTCCTTCCAGAAAGCAGAAACAATTGCGGGGACTTTAGGTGTCAAATTAATAAAAACACCAATACAAGTGATAGAAAATATACATCAGCAAGGTGCCCCTATTCCCTTCCAGGCAACCGCCTTTGCAAAAAGCGAGGCTGCTACTCCAATTCAGCCAGGGACAATAGAATTTAAAAGTTATATCACTGCTGAATATATATATTCATGAAATAAAAAAAGCAATAACCCATTTGGTTATTGCTTTTCTCATTTGTTATGTATAGCCGCCTTTGCCGCCGATTTATACGGAGTTTCATACCTGCTCCAACAGGTGGGTGTCCGCAATTGCTTTCTCATTCGTCCTCATCAAATGGAGGCATGATGTTCCAGCAATGATATTGAACTCCCTCATTCTAAATAAAGGTTGAAACTTCATATACAAGCGAACAACGCAGCTTCTGTATTCCTATCTTAGCTTATATTAGCCAACTGTACAAGTGGAAATAAATAGAAGGAGAAATCTGATATTTATTATCATAATCTATTGGAAGTAGATAACAATACTATATATGGCTGAAATAAAGAAATGAAGGGAAAGTATTTATGACAAACGAAAATCGCGAAGAATTCTTAAAAAACCAAAGAGATTTAAAGTACAGATATCTTGGAGGAACACGTGATAATAGAACCGAAGCAATTTCTGATCCTACCTATAATAATCGAAGTGATACAGATATTTCCCCTGGGGCAGAAGGCCGGTCAACAATAAAAAAAGACAACTAAAAATCCCGAAAGGACTTCCTTTCGGGATTTTCATTTTCCATATTATGCACGTGAAACGTATGAAGCTTCTGTAGTATTAATAATTAATTTATCGCCTTGGTTGATAAAGAAAGGGACTTGAACAATTAGACCTGTTTCAAGTGTTGCTGGTTTAGTGCCGCCTGAAGCAGTATCACCTTTAATGCCGGGTTCTGTTTCAGTTACTTCTAATTCAACCGTATTTGGGAGTTCGACCCCAAGTGTTTCACTTTGATACAACATGATTTGAACTTCCATATTTTCTTTTAGAAACTTTAGTTCATATTCAATAGATGCTGCTGGCAGTTCAATTTGTTCATAAGATTCGTTATCCATGAAAACATGCTGATCTCCATTTGCATATAAATATTGCATTCTGCGATTGTCAATTTGTGCTTTTGCAACTTTTTCACCTGCACGGAAAGTCTTTTCCTGAATAGCACCGTTACGCAAATTACGCAATTTTGAACGGACAAATGCCGCTCCTTTTCCCGGCTTAACATGTTGGAAATCCATTACACGCCAAATCCCGTTATCAACTTCAATTGTTAAACCTGTACGAAAATCATTTACTGAAATCATGTAACTCCTCCTAATTGTCTAGCTTTTCGTGCCTAGTTTCAACGCCTCTGCTACTATAATTCACTAGCCCCAGACGCAAGCTATTAAAGAATAATTAAATCCTTTGTTGAATGTGTTAGCGTTTCATTATGGTCATTCGTAATCAAAGTATCATCTTCAATACGGACACCGCCTAATCCTGGTATGTAAATGCCAGGCTCTACCGTTACGACCATTCCAGGTTCAAGAATAATATCTGATTTAGAAGCAAGAGATGGTCCTTCATGAACTTCCAAGCCTATCCCATGGCCAGTAGAATGTCCGAAATATTCTCCGTACCCCTTTTCGGTAATATAATCAAGTGTTAAAGCATCTGCTTCTTTTCCGCTCATCCCTGGCTTAATGCCATCCATTCCGCGCATTTGTGCTTGTAATACAATGTCATATATTTCCTTAAGCTTTTTATCAGGTTCACCGACTGCTACTGTTCGTGTAATATCAGAGACATACCCTTTATAATAAGCACCATAGTCGAGAGTTACCATATCCCCTTTTTCAATTACCTTATCACTTGCCACACCGTGTGGAAGGGCACCACGATAGCCTGAAGCGACAATTGTATCAAAGGATGATGAGGCAGCACCCGCTTTTCTCATAAAGAACTCTAACTCATTGGAAACTTCCATCTCAGTTAATCCTGGGCGGATGTATTCAACCATATGTTTAAAGGCAGCATCCGCAATGTCTGCCGCTACCTTTAATATCTTAATCTCTGCATCCGTCTTAATCAAGCGTAATTTTTCAATTTCGCCAGAAACAGGGACTAATTCCGACTGAACGGCCTTTTCATATGTTTTAAAAGCAGAAAAAGTTAAATAATCTTGTTCAAAGCCGAGCTTTTTTATTCCTAATTTCTTCACTTGTACTGCTACTTCATCTGGAATAGAGCCTGCATGTTTAACAATTTCATACCCTGCACATTGAGCAGTAGCTTGTTCAATATAGCGAAAATCTGTAATAAATTGAGCATGCTCCCCGCTGATAAGCACTACCCCTGAAGAACCAGTAAAATTTGTCATATAACGGCGATTATATGTACTTGTAATGAGCATGCCGTCTATTCCTAGTTTTTCAAAGCTTGAGCGTAATCTTTGTAATTTTTCCATTTTTATTCTCTCCCCTTTATTCTTTCTAGAAAAGCATGGAAGGCTAATTCATATCCAATCATGCCTAAGCCTACAATTTGTCCAGCCACAACTGGGGCAATGACCGAGGTATGACGGAAGGACTCACGGGAATGGACGTTTGAAATATGTACCTCAATCACAGAAACCTGTATCCCTGCAATTGCATCTCTTATTGCATAGCTATAATGCGTGAAGGCACCTGGGTTAAAAATAATTCCATTCACACCGATATCATTTGCTTCATGAAGCTTATCAATGATCTCCCCTTCATGATTGGATTGAAAACAGACTACTTCTGTGTCATTAGATTCGCCTAAAGCCACAATTTTCTCTTCCAGCTGCTTTAACGTTGTAGAACCATATATACCTGGTTCACGTCTCCCCAATAAATTAAGATTGGGACCATTCAATAATAATATTTTATTCATTTACGCACTCCCGTGGAAAAGATTGATTTACAAGAATATTTTATCATAAATGATTTCTTTTCCACTACTTTAAGAATGCTTCTTTAATAGGATAGGATCAAACAGGGGATATAACTGCTTTTTAAGTTCTCTCAATTAGAATCCTGCTGTGCGTCTTTTTCCATTCTTTCTTTATATTTGATTTCGCTCTCTTCATATGAAATGGAATATCCTACAAATACACCATATAAAATATAAAAACAAACAGAAGTAAAAATGGTATTTCTCTCAAGTTCATTAAAAGGGTCAATACCTGGAAATATTGGATTGAGGATAAAAAAAACAACGATAAATAAACCGATGCCATAACCTGCCCCTACCCAGATACTCGGGAACCTGCGTAAGAAAATATAATAGATAAAAGCTGGAACAATGGATATTCCACCAATCATTACAATACTAATAACCGTTCCAAGCCAGCCCTCTTTCCAGTCCCCAATTGTCCATGGCTCCAATATAACATTGGGTCTAATACCTGTTAAATTAAATACGTAGGCTAAATAGCCAAGACCACTCCACAATATTCCACCAATTAATCCAGTTACTATTACCAAGGTAATAAAGGACATTGGTTTTTCACGTTGATTTTGTTCCAGTTGCTTTTCTACTGCCATTTTTACCACCTCCATTTCTTATTATGTCCTTTCCGGTTTATTCCCTTGCATGAAAAAGAATTTAGATAAACACCCTAAAGGAAATTAAGCCTCCTTCCTAGAGGTTTTTTCATATTTTCTGTAGAATAGAGATAGGTACAGACAGCTTTTTACGAGTTAATAACAAAAAATATCGAATAATTTCTAGGTAGATCAAGTTTAAAAGATAGAAAATATGCTCATCATGCTCATAGGGAGGTGGCTTTCTTGAAAAATCGGATTTCAGTATTCGTAGTCCTCGGCCTTATCTTACTTGCTGTCGTGGGAATGACTGCTAATTTGTTCTCAAATCCTACCGGTTTTTTGCTAAGGATTGCTGTCATTTTATTAGTTGGTGCTGTAATTTACTATATTTTTCAGCGTTTTTATAAAGCTAGCCCAAGAAAACGTGAACAACAAGCCTTTATACGCGCAGCAAAAAAATCAAAAAAGCGTTTTCAGACGAATCACTTAGGGAAAGGACATACCCGTAAGACCAATTCCGGGAATTCCTTAACATCTCTTAAAAAGTCGAAAAAAAAATCTTCCACACATTTAACCGTGATTCAAGGAAAAAAAGGCAAAAAGAAAGATCGGGCTTCCCTATAATAAGCTCGACCTTTTTTATTTTTGTCTAATACGTCCATTGTGAAAAGAACTGATTTGCACATTGCTCTCCTAACTGGACAAGTGCTTGTTTCTTCTCCTGAGTTAATTGAAATTCTGTTGTTAATGCCCCCTCCGTTGGAATAAAGATAATATTTTTCGCATGCTTTCTGGAAATATATCTCGAATCATGCGCATCCTTCATCGTTTCAAATAACGCTTCGTACATTTGGATCGCATTTTTGATTTTATTTTTCGGTCGGTCAACGGCATTATGACTTAGCTTTATTCCTAATACTGGACGTATTTTTTTCACATTGTCTTTATCAAATAGCCACATCGGAAAATTACTCAGTACTCCGCCATCAACAATAATACTTGCCTCCCCCCTTGTATGAAGCTTTACTGGTTCAAAAAAATACGGAAGGCTGCAGCTCATTCGGATAGCTTTAGCAATTGAAAATGACCCAGGATCAATGCCGTAATGAATTAAATCATCCGGCAGAACGACGAGACGGCCATTGGTTAAGTCAGAAGCAACGACTCTCAGTGCCTGCTGAGGAAGATCAGAAAACTTTCTTAACCCTCTGGCAGCCAGCTTTTCTTTAACCCATTTCTCCAGTTCATCTCCTTTGTACAATCCGAGTCGCCAATAAAGGAACACCCATTTCGTCACTGCTAAAGGGATATAGGTTTTTCTCGAATCAAGAAACTTCTCCAATTCAAGTTCATCCATTAATTGATAAATTTCTTCACTTGTATATTTTGCAGCAATTAAAGCTGCGACAATTGATCCTGCACTTGTCCCAGCTACTCTTTTGAAACGAAAGCCTCTTTTCTCAACCTCAGCATAGGCACCTATTAGTGCAAACCCTTTTATTCCCCCTCCTGAAAAAACACCGTCTATATACATGCAAGCCACTCCCGTCGATGTACTCACTTGATACATTTTTAATCAAGGACACACAAAAATAGTACGGTGGACATGATGTTTTTTATTTTGATACGCAAAAAAGAAGATGGACTAAGACTCCATCTTCTTTTTCTTTCGTTTTTATTCTACAATCCGCATTTTAGCTGAGCGTTGCAATTTGTACATGTGTTGCATCCACCAATTTCCTCAACGCTTCCTTTGCGGCAGACTGGACATGTGTTCCCAACCTCTGAACCAATCGTTACATTTGTAGAACGAAGATCATTGATTGTATCAACAAGTACAACATGTTGTTTCGTTTTTTCTTTTTTATCATAGCTCGTATCATCGAAGCTGTTTTCCTCAGCTTTTAACGTTAAAACTTGCGAATCACGTGAACCGTCAACATACACAGTTCCGCCTTTTGCACCGCCGCGGTATAATCGCTCGTACACCTTTTCTACCTGTTCAACACTATATCCTTTCGGTGCATTAACCGTTTTACTGATAGAGCTGTCAATCCAGCGCTGAATAATGCACTGAACATCTGCATGCGCTTCTGGTGCTAAGTCCATAGCAGCAATAAACCATTCAGGCAGGTTATTCGGATCTGCATCCGGATTTGCATCTAAATATTCTTGAACAATATCTGCCTTCACTTCAATGAATTTGCCTAAGCGGCCGCTTCTGAAGTAAGAGAAGGAGAAGTAAGGTTCAAGGCCTGTTGATACCCCAACCATCGTTCCTGTGGATCCTGTAGGAGCCACGGTTAAAAGATGGGAGTTGCGAATTCCGTTTTCGATAATTGATTGTTGAATATCTGCAGGCATTTTTTGCATAAATCCAGTTTCTGTAAAGGCTTTTCTTAAACGATTTGTCTCTTCTTCTGTTTCCCCAGTTAAGAACGGGAAGCTTCCTTTTTCCTTGGCAAGTTCAACAGAAGAACGGTAGGCAGTCGTCGCAATTGTTTCAAATACTTTATCAACAAGCTCATTGCCCTTTTCAGAACCATATTCTGTTTCACAATAGATTAATAAATCGTGCAGACCCATGACTCCTAAACCAACACGGCGTTCACCAAGAGCCTGTTTTTTATTTTCTGCAAGAAAATATGGAGTTGCATCTATTACGTTATCCTGCATCCGTACACCAACTTCAACTGTACGTTTTAGTTTCTCAAAGTTTACTGTTTTGTTCTCCTTATCTGCCATTTCTGCTAGGTTAACCGCAGCCAAATTGCAGACACTGTATGGTGCGAGAGGCTGTTCCCCACACGGGTTTGTTGCTACTACCTTCTGTCCATATGCTCTTGCATTTGTCATATCATTTGCATTATCGATAAAGAAAATGCCTGGTTCTGCTGAGTAAGTCGCACATATGTTGATTAAATTCCAAAGCTCTTTTGCTTGGATTTTGCGATAAACTCGGACTTTATGACCAAGCTTTTCCCATTCGCGGACATCCCCAATTTTATGCCATTCCTCATTGTAGATACGCATTTCATCTTGATCATAGCTCTCTACATCTGGGAATCGAAGTTCATATTCAGCATCATTCTCAACTGCATTCATGAATTCCTTCGTTAAGCAAACAGAAATATTCGCTCCAGTAAGGAATTCAGAATTATGAACAGAGTAATTTCCGCCAGTTGCTAATTTCTCTTCCGCATCATTAATAATTTTCTCATTAAAGCCGCCATGTCCTGGAATTTGTTTATAATTTACAATTCCTTGGTACATTGCTAGTTCTTGCTCAGTAAAAGGGGTATATTTTAATTTTTCTTTTGCATATTTTTTAATTGTTTCATCATTCGTCGTTTCAAGCAAGAATCGCAAAATTCTTGGATTTTGCATTTTTGAAATGATGAATTCAATAATATCAGGATGCCAATCACTAAGCATGATCATCTGGGCCCCCCTGCGGGAACCGCCTTGCTCAACAAGATGAGTCAATTTCGCAATATCATCTAACCATGAAACAGAGCCTGATGATTTTCCATTAACCCCTTTTGCCAGCGTGTTTCGTGGTCTTAAGGTGGAACCGTTCGTTCCGACTCCGCCTCCGCGGCTCATGATTTCCATCACCTGCTTACGGTGTTCAGAGATGCCTTCACGGGAATCTTGAACAAATGGCATAACATAGCAGTTAAAGTATGTTACGTCCGTATCTGCTCCCGCCCCATATAGAACACGGCCAGCAGGGATAAAGTTTAAGCTTGCAAGCTCTTGGTAGAATTTCTCAAACCATTCTTGTCTTTTCTCTTCTGTTTTCTCAACGGAAGCAAGACCTGTTGCATTACGTTTTGCAATTTGCTCATAAAAAAGCTCCAGCGGTTTTTCAATGACATCTAGGGATCGCTTGATGATTCCAGTTTGTGCTTCTTCTGGGTCATCAAGAACCCCGCGATAATCTTCTTCCACTAGAACAGATGCTGCTTTGTTTTCCCAATCAATATCTAGGATATAGCCAAGCCCTCGAGCAGGGAATTTTGGATCTTCTTTGATGGTAAGAACGACGAAGTCCCCATTAGTTAGAGTTATTTTTTCTGTATCTTTAAATGTATACCTATCCAACATGACTAAACGGGATACCCCTTTGTGGGTCATTTTCATATCAGAGGTGATAGGGTGTACTTGAGGAAATAGACGGATGTCTTCATTCAAGCGCTCAATGTTTAAACTCATTTTTTGTCCTAATGCAACAGACATTTTTACAACTCCTTCAAATAAAAATATTCAATTTTGATAGTAACTTCAAACCTATGTTAAATCTAGTTGATTTAATGAATAACCTAAAGTTACCATACCAGAACTCTAAAATCAACATATAGTACCTGAATTATTTTCGACACCACTACATATTGTGTTTGATTCACGTGAAGTTAAATTTGTCAAAATCAAAAAAAACTAGAATCGGGAGAAAATAAGAGAGATTCATAGGTTTATAACAAAATAAGACAAATTTCAATATTTTTTGCGGCTTGCACTTCTAATTAGATACTAATGTTTAAAAAACGAAAAAGCACAGGATCCTGTGCTTTCAATAAACTTACAATTCGTCTTTGTTTTTCGGGATAAAATCAAAAATCTCTTCTGATTCAAAGCTATCCACCAAACGATTTAACCATTCATAATAACTAAGTGCGGCCTTCATTTTCGTAATATCAATTTCTGCGGCAGTGCGCACTTCCTCATCTGCCTCTTCAGATTTTGCTAACCTTTCAAGCTCTAATATGGATTTAGTCATCGCAGCAATGTTCATTGAAATTCCTGCACGCCATTTAATGGAGAAGAAATCAATAAAGGTTTGGTACCAGTCCTCTTCTGCTTGATATAAATCTTTTCTTGTTCCCTTTTTCCACACCTTCTCTACCATTTTTAAATCCGTTAAGGTGCGGACTGAGGTGCTCATGCTTGTTTTGCTCATACCGAGCTCTTCCTTCATCTCGTCAAGCGTCATCGGATGATTTTGAAAATATAACATTCCATATAATCGCCCTATAGAATCGGTAATACCATATAAATTCATATTTTTCGCAATGGTTTCAATGACCCTTTCTCGAACACGTTCGAGCTGTTCTTTCCCATCCATGTAATTATTCACATCCATAAATGTAAAATTAACTGTTTCAATATTTCATTAGTTTACCCTCAAAAATGAAATAATCATTTATTAGACTACCACTATTTTTCAGAATGTAAAGATGGATATAGCATAGCATCTTGGAGGAAAAGATAGGAATTGTAAGGATTCACGTTATACAGTACGTTCAGTTTTTACTGTACAAAGTTTACAGCTGAATATGGCTATTTACCAGCTTTGCCCTATTTTTTTAAAACAAATACAATTAAATGGTCCTTATTGCGCGGCAAATATTACTGATTAGCTTAATTAGTAAAGGCTACTAGTCCAGAAGTTTCAATTGAACGAGGTGAAAGATTTGAAAGAACAACACGTGAAATTAAGTGTTAAAAACGTAACAAAGGTTTTTGGAAAAAATCCTAAAAAAGCACTGCAGCTTTTAAATGAAGGGAATTCAAAAACAGATATTTTAAAAAGAACCGGCTCCACAGTCGGTGTCAATCAAGCAACATTTAATGTCCATGCTGGTGAAATTTTTGTCATCATGGGTCTATCTGGTAGCGGAAAGTCCACATTAGTTCGTACATTAAATAGACTTATTGATCCAACAGTAGGAGAAGTTTTGATTGACGGAAAAGATATAACAAAAATGAAAAAAGAAGAGCTAAGGAATGTACGGCGCAAAAAAATCAGCATGGTATTTCAGAATTTTGCCTTACTCCCCCATCGCACCATCCTTGAAAATACAGAGTATGGACTGGAAATACAAGGAGTAGATAAGGAAGAAAGAAAGAAAAAGGCACTAAATGCTTTAAAGCTAGTAGGTCTAGAGGGCTATGAAAGCCAATTTCCTAAACAGTTAAGCGGAGGAATGCAGCAGCGTGTCGGATTAGCTCGGGCACTGGCAAATGACACAGACATTTTATTAATGGACGAAGCATTCAGCGCATTGGATCCATTAATTAGAAAAGACATGCAGGATGAATTACTTGAGCTACAGTCCGCAATGGAAAAAACGATTATCTTTATTACACATGATTTAGATGAAGCACTTAGAATTGGGGACAAAATAGCCTTAATGAAGGATGGGGAAATTGTCCAAATTGGGTCACCTGAGGAAATCCTTATGAACCCATCTAATCAATATGTTGAGAGATTTGTAGAAGACGTTGATCTTTCAAAGGTATTAACTGCAAGCCATGTAATGAAAAGAGCGGAAACCGTTCAAATCGATAAAGGTCCTAGAGTTGCTTTGCAAATGATGAAGAAGCTTGGGATTTCAAGTATTTATGTGGTTGATAAAAAGCAAATCCTTCTCGGTGCCATAACAGCTGATGATGCAAAGACAGCTGCAGAGAACGGGCAAACACTACAGGCAATCATTAATCCGAATGTTCAAAAAGTAACAGGTGAAACATTGTTAACAGATTTATTTGACAAAGTGTCAACTGCAACCATCCCTGTTGCAGTCGTAGATGAAAACAATCGGCTCTATGGCATTCTTGTAAGAGGTGCGGTCATTGGTGGTCTCGCAGGAAATAATGAAGTCATTAATGTTTTAGAAAAAGCAAAAGAAGAAGTGGCTGCTGATCAGTCAAGCAAAGGAGGGACTCATTAATGGAAGGCTTATTACCAAAACTCCCGCTTGCCGATTGGATTGATCGCTTTGTAGATTGGCTAACAGTTACCTTTGCAGTCGTATTTGATGCAATTACTGTCAGTTTAGAGGGGATTGTGGAAGGGCTTTTTGCCGCTTTAGCATTTATTCCATCGTATATTCTTATCATCCTTATTGGTTTATTAGCGTGGAAACTAGCAACAAAGGGTATCGCCCTATTTGCTGTTATTGGCCTGTTCTTAATAGATAATTTAGGTTATTGGGAAGGAATGCTTGAAACCCTTTCATTAGTTTTAACCGCTGTCTTAATAACAGTCGTTATTGGGATTCCAATGGGCATTTGGGCTTCTCAAAAGAATACAGTAAAACAAATCATTACACCTATCTTAGACTTTATGCAAACGATGCCTGCATTTGTCTATTTAATCCCAGCAATTTTCTTCTTTAGCATCGGGGTTGTACCAGGAGTAGTCGCTTCTGTTATTTTTGCCGTACCGCCAACGATACGGCTGACAATTCTAGGAATCCAGCAAGTACCTGCAGACATCATTGAAGCAACAGAGGCTTTTGGGTCTACTACTACTCAGCGTTTGCTCAAGGTACAGCTGCCGCTTGCTATGCCAACAATCATGGCAGGTATTAATCAAAGCATTATGCTTTCATTGTCGATGGTTGTGATTGCCTCAATGGTTGGGTCACCCGGTCTTGGAGCAGACGTATACCGTGCGGTCACTCAGATTCAAATCGGAAGAGGTTTTGAGGCTGGTCTTGCGATTGTGGTTATGGCCATTATCCTTGATCGGATTACCCAAAATATAGGCATTAAAAAACAAGGGGGAAAAATATAATGAAGAAAAAATGGTTGTCCTTTTTTATGGTACCTGCCTTAGCATTCAGTCTAGCAGCTTGTGGGTCTGATGACGCAAGCAGCGACAAAGAAAAATCGGATAATGGGGCATCTAAAGCTTCAGTTGGAGAAAGCGTTGATTACAAAATCATCGGTATTGATCCGGGAGCTGGCTTAATGAAAGCAACAGCTAATGTCATTGAAGAATATGAGCTAGATGACTGGACATTAGTAGAAGGTTCAGGTGCAGCGATGACTGCAGCTTTAAAGAAAGCCTATGATAAAGAAGAACCAATCATTGTTACTGGATGGAGTCCACACTGGAAGTTTTCGAAATTTGATTTAAAATATTTAGAAGATCCTAAAGGGACTTATGGAGATGCAGAAAATATACATTCCATTGCACGTAATGGGCTTTCCGAGGATCATCCTTCCGCTTACAAGGTTTTGGATCAATTCCACTGGCCTGAGGAAGATATGAATGCAGTGATGGTTCAAATTACTGATGGGGAAGATCCGGAAACAGCTGCTCGCAATTGGGTTGATGAGAATGCGGATAAAGTGGCTGAATGGACAGAAGGTGCTGAGAAAGTAGACGGTGACAAAATCACTCTTGGTTATGTCGCATGGGATACGGAAATCGCAAGTACAAATGTGGTTGCACAAGTGTTAACTGATCTAGGCTACAAAGTTACCCTTCGTCAAGTTGAAGCAGGTCCAATGTGGGCTGGTGTTGCTGAGGGAAGCCTTGATGCCCATATCGCAGGCTGGCTTCCATTAACACACGCGGATTATTATAAAGAATTCGAAGGTAAGTTTGAGGATTTAGGTGCAAACCTAGAAGGGACAAAAATCGGATTAGTTGTCCCTGCATACATGGATATTAATTCAATTGAAGATTTAAAAGAGTAATAGAAAACGAGGCATTTAACGATGCCTCGTTTTCTTTATATCCATCCCTTTTCTTCCGCTATGCTAATTGCTTCAATTCGGTTCTTTACGTGCAGCTTGCTAATGATTTCAGACATATAATTTCTAACAGTTCCTGCAGATAAAAAGAGGATGGCAGAAATCTCTTTAGCTGTTTTCCCATCAGCCACCATCCTTAACACTTCACGTTCACGCTCGGTTAGCGGATTTTCATCCTTCATACTGCCAAAAATCAGCTCAGGGGCAAATTCGCGTTTCCCTTTCATCACACTTCTAATCGACTCTGCCAGTTCATCACTTGACCCATCTTTAAGCAAGTACCCGTGAACATCTGCTTTAACAGCACGTTCAAAATAACCTGGACGGGCAAATGTTGTCAAAATGATAATCTTACAATTAGACCCCTGCTTCATTAATATTTCCGCTACTTCCAAACCACTCATAAGCGGCATCTCAATATCCATCAAACAGACGTCTGGTTCAAGGGTTTGAATGAAATAAAGTGCTTCCTTTCCATTTTTTGCTTGGGCAATCACTTCAATATCCTCTTCAAAATCAAGAAGGGAACCAAGTGCTCCTCGAAGCATTCCTTGATCTTCTGCTATTACGATTCTGATCATGAAACAACATCCCCCTCTCTCTCCTTCACAATAACTGGGACAGTAATCAATAACTTCGTTCCCTTATGAGAGGTAATTTTCAATGCCCCATCAATCAATTCAAGCCTTTCTGAGATGCCCTTCAGTCCATTGCCTGCCTGATTATTTATCCCTATCCCTTTCCCATCATCTTGAATACTAATCATCATTTCTCCTGCATTTTCAATGATTGCAATATAACAATTTTTTGCTTGACTGTGCTTTACCACATTCGTCACTGCCTCACGAAGACACATGCTTACGATATTTTGTGTAACTCCAGAAGCATCCTCAAGTATTGAATCATCATGGTATTGAAAACTGATTCCAGCAGCTTCTAAAATAGCAGAAGATGCCTGTAGCTCCTCCGTAATTGTAATTGCCCTCATATCTGAGACAAGCTCTCTTACTTGGGATAATGCTGCCCTTGATGTTCTTTCTATTTCCTTGACTTCATGTTTGGCACGTTCAATATCTTTCATTAGCAGTTTCCCAACTAGCTGGCTCTTTAATGTAATCAACGAGAGTGTATGACCGAGCGTATCATGAAGATCGCGAGCGATTCTTAGTCGTTCTTCACGTTTCACTAGTTCTTCAATCCGCTCATTCGCTTCATCAAGCTGTCTTTCTAGCTCCATTCTGCTATTCATTGAACGAATCCCGAATGGAGAAAACAACATAATGAGAATAAAGGGGATAATATAAAATAAGGTATTTGGATTTAAATGATTATAATGAATAATGATCGGTGTGAAGATGGATAACCCAAAAAGGATCAGCGCAGTAAAGAATTGCTTCTTTTCCTTATACCAGCCAATAAAATGCGCTGGAAAAAAACCTAAAAAGACAATATTAATATTAATAAAGACAGATAAGAATAAGACAATAGCAATCTGAAGGATCAACCAATTTGTAAATGACTTCATAGCAAAATAAAGCTGCCGGTATGTAACTAGGAATAATCCTAATAATACATAACCGGCATACAGCTTCCAGCCTGTCTCAAAGTAAATATAGTAACCCGGCATAAATAGATAGATTAAAAACATATAAGGGAAAAACCCATACCTTGCAGGGAAAATCTCTAATTTTCCTTTTGACATTCAATTTACACCGCCGCTTCCTGCTTTCTCCTAATATAACTAGATAATAGCATGAAAAGGAAAAGATATCCTATTAATAGAAGAAAATTTATCCACTCTGGGGTATTCCCACGGATGATTTCCCAGGCACCGTTACCAAAATTATACGACGGAAGCCATATCCCAATTTTTTGGATAAACGCTGGCATCACATCCATCGGCATCCACATACCCCCTGATATTGCGAGAATCATATAAATAACATTTGAAATACCAGAAGCGGTATCTACTCTCTTCATCGTTCCTACTAACGTACCTAAGGCAAGAAATGGAAGTGACCCAAGCAAAATCCATATACCGCTCATCAGCCACTCAAAAGCTGTTAGCGTAACACCATTAATTAAAGCACCAGCAATAAAAATAATTACAATAGAAAATAGATGAATGACTGTTTGCCCAATCATTTTTGCGGCAAAATAAGCATGGTCAGATAATGGAGTGATCCGCATAAATAAAGACCAGCCCTTTGTCCGTTCCTCCACAAGCCTAATTCCAAGTGTCATAATCGCTGAACCCATCACACTAAAGGCTGTCATCGACATTAAGTAATGGGCCTGCCACTCTTGTTTATCTTGAATATTCGTATTAAAGACTTTTGTGAAAATAATATAGAATACAATCGGCATAAGCAAGGACCAAAAGACAAAGTATGGATTCCGCAAAATACGGATGATTTCTACTTTACATTGCATACGAAAAGCACTCATTATATTGCCTCCTTGTTTTCAGTCAATTGCTCAAAAGCTTCATCTAAACGTCCATGTTCGATTTGAATTCCACTTATTTTAATGTTCTTTTCAAATAATGCAGCTATGACAGCATCCGTTTGATCAGTTATCACATAGATTCTATCGTTTCTTTTATATACATCTGATACATGAGGAAGCCGCTTTAAATCTGCAATATCTATTGCTTCACTTGCAGCAAACGAAACTGATTGTTTAGATAATTTTGCTTTTATTTCTGCTGGTGTCCCGTCTTCAATAATTGTTCCATGGTTAAATAAAATAATTCGATCTGCAACATCATCTGCTTCCTGAAGATAATGTGTTGTGAAAATAATCGTTTTTCCCCGAGCCTTTAATTCACCAATTGTATTCCAAAACAGTTTTCGAGAAGTAATATCCAATCCAACAGTCGGTTCATCAAAAAAGACTAATTCAGGATCTCCTGCCAATGCAAGTGCAAACCCAAGGCGGCGTTTCTGCCCTCCCGAAAGCTTATCAGCTCTTCTCTTTAAATCATCCTTATTTAAACCAGTAAATGCGACTAGTTCTTCAAAAGGCATTGGATTTGGATAGTAGCTTCTAAATAATTGAATAATTTCTTTCACCTTTAAAGCATCAATCACACTAACCTCCTGAAGCATCGCACCGATTCTCTCTCGGATCTTCTTTTCCTTTGGGTGACTGTTAAATACTCTTACCTCCCCGCTTGTTGGATCGAGCAGCCCAAGCATCATCATAATAGATGTTGTTTTCCCCGCTCCATTCGGACCAAGAATCGCAACAACTTCTCCTTTTTTTATCGAAAATGAAACCTGATCCACCGCTTTTTTATTTTTAAATGTTTTCGTAACATGATCGAGAACCACAATCGAATCCATTTTTCCACCTCCAGCTTTTCTACTTTAATCTTAAGCTGTAGGAAGATATTGGATTAGTGGATTATGTCATTTATTTCAGATGACATTTGTCATATTTGAAAACAGAGAGTTAGAACAAAAAGTCTATAAAAAAAGACGAAGAAAGAGACGCAGCAGTTGCACTTATACTTAATTCATATCGACTACGTCGAATAATCGTCTTACTTAAAATTTATATATGCTTAAAAGCAAAAAAAACGGCCGAGGCCGCTTTTATCTTTTGAAATTCCATTCATCTTGTTCATAACGCTCTTTAGCAATTTTATTTACATAAGCAAGCTCTTCTGCTGAAAGATCATATGGCTCAAGTTCAATATTCAGTCCTTCGGCAAAGCCCTTCTTAAATGCTTCTTTTGCCTGCTCTAACGTAATTCTTTCTTTACTTATTTCATTTATCGCAACTGCTTTATTTTTAAAGGCTTTTTGCATCCGCTCTTTTACTCTATCACTTGGATATTTGAATAAGCTAAACAGCTTATCTTCTTCTATATCAAGCAGAATAGAACCATGCTGCAGAATTACTCCCTTTTGCCTAGTTTGTGCACTTCCGGCCACTTTCCGGCCTTCTACAACTAGCTCATACCAGCTTGGTGCATCAAAGCAAACAGCTGAGCGGGGATTTTTCAATGAATCACGTTCTTCCGCAGTTCTTGGAACGGCAAAGTAAGCATCCATTCCCAAATGGTGAAATCCTTTCAATATTCCCTCAGAAATCACTCGATAAGCCTCAGTAACAGTTTTTGGCATATCAGGATGCTCCTCAGATACAATCACACTATATGTAAGTTCATGCTCATGGAGCACTCCTCTGCCGCCAGTCGGACGACGGACAAATCCAAGTCCATGTGCCTTCACCTGTTCCATATCAATTTCCTTATCTACCTTTTGAAAATAACCAATCGATAGAGTAGCCGGATCCCATCCATAAAAACGGATAACAGGCGGGATTTTCCCTTCGCTATTCCAATCAAGAAGTGCTTCGTCCAATGCCATATTAAAGGAAGGTGACCCTGCACCAGAATCAATAAAACGCCAAACTTCTTTTGTCATTATAAAACCTCTTTTACGATTTGTTTTGCTATGTGTACGTTTTTAGTCTATCAAAATACAATAAAAAAACAAAGGAAGTTGAAGAAAATAGGGAAATAGAAGAAAATTTATCTGAATTCCTTTACTCATATCAAGAAAGACCTATATAATAAAAGATGGCCTAGCTAAGATTGAAAGGAGAAAGACGCATTGAATACCCTTTATTTACTTCTAATTATGTTAGGGGCAATTATTGTCTACTCAGTTATTACATGGTTATATCAGCGAAAAATTGTCAAGACGTTAACAGAAGAACAATTTCGCGAGGGTTATCGTAAAGCCCAATTAATTGATGTCCGAGAACAGAATGAATTTGAAGCAGGACATATTCTCGGCGCCCGAAATATTCCCATGTCTCAATTGAAAGTACGATTGAAAGAGCTTCGTACAGACAAGCCTGTTTATTTATATTGCCAAAGCGGAATGAGAAGTGGAAGAGCAGCACAATTCCTTTACCGCAGAGGCTATAAAGACCTATCTCAACTTCAAGGCGGCTTTAAAAAATGGGGCGGCAAAATAAAAGCGAAAAACTAATAGTGAAATCCTCTAGCCTATTCGCGCAGAGGATTTTTTATGTACAACGTAACAATTTTTAGTGGTTAGCGTCCTATTTTTTTGCGAAAAACAGATTTTATTTGCAATTCTCCTATCTTATTTGCGAAAAACAGATTTTATTTGCAATCTACCTATTTTATTTGCCAAAAACTGATTTTATTTGCAATTGCCCCTATCTAACAGTTGCAATTACCTTAAATACCTTCAAACTAGCGATTTATAAATTCTATCAGTGAACAAAAATAGACTGGCTCTTATAAAGAACCAGTCTTGTCAGGTTATTGTTTTTGATAGCGCAGGACAGGTTTACGAGCTGCCAAAGTTTCGTCCAGACGCCCAATCACTGTATTATGAGGCGCTTCTTGCACGATTTCTGGATTCACTTCTGCTTCCTTCGCAATTTGGATCATAGCATCGCAGAATGCATCTAGTGTTTCTTTTGATTCCGTTTCAGTCGGCTCAATCATGATGCATTCTTCCACGTTTAATGGGAAGTAAATGGTTGGCGGATGATAACCGAAGTCTAAAAGCCTCTTCGCAATATCAAGTGTTCTTACTCCTAACTTCTTCTGACGCTTTCCACTAAGGACGAATTCATGCTTACAATGTCTATCAAATGGAAGATCATACGATTCTTGCAATCTTCTCATCATATAGTTTGCATTTAATACGGCATATTCAGTCACCGCTTTAAGTCCATCTGGACCCATCGTGCGAATATACGTATATGCACGAACATTTATGCCAAAGTTACCATAATAAGGCTTCACACGGCCAATCGATTGCGGGCGGTCATAATCCAATACAAATTGATCTCCTTGCTTCACAAGCACAGGCTTTGGAAGGAACGGAATTAAATCCGCCTTTACTCCGACAGGACCTGAACCAGGACCGCCGCCGCCATGTGGACCAGTAAATGTTTTATGAAGATTTAAATGCACAAGATCAAATCCCATATCTCCTGGGCGTGCCTTTGACATAACTGCATTTAAGTTGGCTCCGTCATAATAGAGCTTCCCTCCAGCAGCATGAACAATCTCAGCCATCTCAAGAATATCTTCTTCAAAAAGCCCTAAAGTGTTAGGATTGGTCAGCATAAGAGCTGCCGTGTCTTCCCCAACTACCCGGCGGAGATCATCTAAGTCGACTAACCCATTCTCGCCAGATTTAACGGTAATAGTTTCAAAACCAGCAACTGTTGCAGATGCAGGGTTCGTCCCATGCGCAGAGTCAGGAATGAGCACTTTCGTCCGTTTATGATCTCCATTTGCTTCATGGAATGCACGGACCATCATAAGAGCTGTCCATTCGCCATGGGCACCAGCAGCAGGCTGAAGCGTTACTTGGTCCATACCAGTAATCTCAATTAAATGCTCCTGTAAATCGTACATAAGCTCTAATGCTCCTTGAACAGAACTCTCATCCTGCAATGGATGCAAGTGGGCAAATCCAGGGTAACGCGCCACATTCTCATTGATTTTCGGATTATATTTCATTGTACATGATCCAAGCGGATAAAAGCCTGAGTCAACCCCATGGTTCCGATTAGACAGAGCTGTGTAATGACGCATAATATCAAGCTCTGATACTTCAGGAAGCTCGGGCTCCTCTTCTCTTAAATATCCGGCAGGAATTAGTTCGTTTATATCTATTTCCGGAACATCCATTTCCGGGAGGCTATAACCGATGCGGCCAGGCTTCGATATTTCAAAAATGAGTGCTTGATCATCCTTATGCATGGTAATCCCCCATTTCATTTACAAATGTATCAATTTCTTCTTTTGTTCTTAGTTCAGTGACAGCAACTAACATATGATTCTTTAGATCTGAATAATCACGGCCTAAATCATAGCCGCCAATCATCCCTTTTTCAAGCAGCTTTTTATTTACATCTTTAACAGACGCATTTAACTTCACCACAAATTCATTGAAGGAAGGACCTTCAAACGCAATCTCAAACCCTTTGGTCTTAAATGCTTCCTTCGCATAGTGTGCTTTTTGGATGTTGGAGATAGCCATTTCTTTCACGCCATTTTTTCCAAGAGCTGTCATTGCAACAGATGCAGCCAAAGCATTTAATGCTTGGTTTGAACAAATATTAGATGTTGCTTTATCACGGCGAATATGCTGCTCACGTGCTTGAAGAGTAAGGACAAAACCGCGGCGTCCTTCTTCATCAACTGTTTGACCAACAAGACGACCCGGAACCTTCCTCATCAATTTATTTGTTACAGCGAAATAACCGCAGTGTGGACCACCGAATGCAGTTGGGATACCAAATGGCTGAGCATCACCGGCAACAATATCTGCACCCAATTTCCCTGGAGGTGTTAATGCCCCAAGAGACAGCGGATTGCTTGAAACAACAAACAATGATTTCTGTGCGTGAATGATTTCTTCAAGCTCTTTTAACGGTTCAATACGGCCAAAAAAGTTCGGATACTGAACAATGACCGAGGCGATTTCATCATTGATCATGTCTTTTAAAGCAGCAACATCTGTAATTCCATCCTTGTGCGGAATTTCTATTACTTCAATATATTGGCCCTTTGCATAGGTTTTCACCACTTCTTTTGCTTCTGGATGAACAGCGCTTGAAATGAGCACTTTTTTGCGGCGTGTTTGCCCTGCACTAAGCATCGCTGCTTCAGCCAAAGCCGTTCCTCCATCGTACATAGAAGAGTTCGCTACATCCATCCCCGTTAATTCGCAGATCATGGACTGGAATTCAAAAATTGCTTGCAGCTCTCCCTGTGAAATTTCAGGCTGATATGGCGTATAAGCTGTGTAAAATTCAGAACGTGATAACACATGGTCGACAATTACTGGCATATAGTGATCATAGACACCTGCACCTAGAAAGGATGTATGGCTTCTTAAATCGGCATTTTTTTGTGCCATTTGTGTAAGTTCTTTCATTAATGCCGTTTCTGTTTTCTTCGGTTTAATGTTATATTCCCCTTTAAATCTTACACGTTCAGGAATATCACTGAATAATTCATCAATTGAGTTGACTCCGATTGTTTCGAGCATTTCTTGCTTATCAGTCTCTGTCATCGGTAAGTAGCGATGTTTCATTGTTATATCTCCTCTCCTATTTTTTCTCTCTTTTATAGAAAGGCGTAGCCGCCACAACAGCTTTCAAGCGTTTTCCGCGTATTTCAACTTCTACTTCAGAACCAATATCTGTATGTTCTGTTTTTAATAGAGCGAGGCCAATGTTTTTCTTTAATGTAGGTGATTGTGTACCTGTAGTCACTTCGCCAATTTGTTCATCGCCTTTATATACAGGATAGCCGTGACGAGGAATCCCGCGGTCAATCATTTCAATCCCTGCTAATTTTCTTGGTAAACCCTTCTCTTTTTGAGCGGCAAGTGCTTCTTTTCCAATAAAATCTGCTTCTTTTTGTACTTTAACCGCGAAGCCAATTCCTGCTTCAAGAGGAGAAATTTCTGGTGATAATTCTTGCCCATATAGAGCAAGATTGGCTTCGAAGCGCAATGTATCACGAGCTCCTAAACCACAAGGGAGAACTCCTTCATCCTTACCAGCTTCTAAAATATCTTTCCAGATTGCCACAACGTCTTTAGCATCGCAATATATTTCAAAGCCGTCCTCACCTGTATAGCCAGTTCTAGAAACAAGTGCTTTCTTTCCATTTAAATCTACATTCTCCTGAAATTTAAAGAAACCAATATCAGCTAAATTTATGTCTCCTGCAAGCTTTTGCAGTATTTCCTCAGCCAATGGGCCTTGGATTGCCACCTGAGCCGTTTCATCTGAAAGATTTTTTAGCTCCACATTGCCTTCAAGATGCTCTTCTAGCCATTTATAATCTTTTTCAATATTTGATGCGTTCACAACAAGTAAATAGTGATTATCTTCTAATTTGTAAACGAGCAAATCATCAACAGTTCCGCCATTTTCATAACACATAGCTGTATACTGGGCTGCTGAGTTTTTTAATTTTGAGATGTCATTCGTCATCATTTTTTGAAGGTATGAAAGGCTGTCAGAACCCTTTACTTCAATTTCACCCATATGGGATACATCAAACAAACCAGCTTTTGTTCTTACTGCTTCATGCTCTTCTTTGATGCTTGAAAACTGAACAGGCAGATCCCAGCCTCCAAAGTCGATTGTCTTTGCACCATAGTCTTTGTAAACATCAAATAATGGTGTTCGTTTTAACTGTGACATTTACTCGTCCCCCTTTAATCCTTTTGAAAGGTTTGAAAATTTACCTTACATCCATAAAAAAAGACAGAGAATCCCCTCGTATCGTGAGAAGATCTCTGTCCTTGCACCTGAAAGTTTACCGTTTACGGTTTTCCCCTTTGGTGGCTCATTTATCGAGAAAAGCGCAAGCACCTGGTCACCCTCAGGATGGCTTGTGACCTCGAGGGTTAGGCGCTGGAGCTAGACAATAAAAATGAGCTCTCTCCAGAGCTACGTCCAACAAGGGTTCTTTTGCCTGAGAGATTCACAATAAATATTGCTTGCTCCTTCGGCGCTACAAATGTAGTCTCTCCCCTTGCCTTCATCCGCATTTATAAAATTTTCCCAATTGGTTCATACTAAACGCAAATACCAACTGAACGATTACGGAAAATAAAAGTAAACAATATTATTTCGATTAACTAAGTAAAGTGGCAAATTTCAAAACTTTCAAAGCTAATTTTATCCTACCATTAGAACCACTTTTGAGCAATGGGGAATTATTTTTCTCTTTTTAAGGAGTTGGATTAGATGACAGTGCAAATAAATTTTGATTCTTCATGGCAAAATGAGTTTTTACATAGAATTGAAGAGGACGGACCATGGGGAAGCTGGGAGCTTTATAAACTAGCCATAGAAGTAGAAAATCATACAATCATTCCTGAATTTGAAGGACTTCAGGCACCCAAGCATCTATCAAGCCTTATTCCTTTGCCACATCAACTGGAAGTGGCTAAACAGGTAGTAGAAAATATGAATGGAAAAGCGATTCTTGCTGATGAAGTTGGCTTGGGAAAAACGATAGAAGCTGGCTTGATCTTAAAAGAATATATGATTAGAGGACTAGTGAAAAAGGTGCTCATCCTTGTTCCTGCTTCTCTTGTCACACAGTGGGCCATCGAATTAAATTCAAAGTTTTTCATCCCTGCGATTGCACAGCGGAAAAGCTATGTATGGGAACAATGTGATGTGGTCGTATCTTCGATTGATACAGCTAAGCGAAATCCCCATAAGGATATTATCTATAATCAAGACTATGATTTAGTCATAATCGATGAAGCTCACAAACTGAAAAACAATAAGACAAAAAACTATGAGTTTGTTCAAAAATTAAAAAAGAAATTCTGCCTGCTTCTGACCGCTACACCTATTCAGAATCGAATCAGTGAAATCTTTAACTTAGTTTCCCTATTAAAGCCTGGTCATTTAGGCAATGAAGCTGATTTCTATGAAAAATATCAAAAGGATTCACGATCACTGGATGATAATGAATATTTAAAAGAGCTTGTCAATAAAGTGATGATTCGAAACCGAAGAGCAGATACAGGGATTGAATGGACGAAACGAAATGTGGAAACATTGCCAATTGAATTTTCAAAGGAAGAAAGAGAGCTATATGAAGCAGTTACAAACCTTCGTGGAGATGGGAACTGGATGAGCTCAAGCCAATTTTCTGTTATGACCCTTCAACGGGAAGCATGCAGCAGCAGAGAGGCTGTTTTTTTCACATTAAGAAATATGCTCCAGAAAAAAGAAGAGCCTACAAAAGAATATCAGGATAAAATTCTATATTTAATCACGAAGGTAGAAGAAGTTCAAAAGAATGCAAAAGCAGAAAAGGCACTGGAATTAATTAAGCAAATAAATGATAAAGTTATTATTTTTACTGAATATCGAGCCACACAAATGTATTTACAATGGTTTCTTAAGCAGCACGGAATTACATCAGTCCCTTTTAGAGGCGGATTCAGGCGTGGAAAAAAAGATTGGATGAGAGAGCTATTTCAAAAAAACGCTCAAGTTCTTATCGCTACGGAAGCGGGAGGAGAAGGCATTAACCTTCAATTTTGCAATCATATTATTAATTTCGATTTGCCATGGAATCCTATGCGGCTAGAACAAAGAATTGGGCGGATCCACCGGCTTGGACAGGAGAAAGATGTAAACATTTACAACTTCGCCATAAAGGATACAGTGGAGGAACATGTTCTGAAGCTATTGTATGAAAAAATACATCTTTTTGAAAAAGTAATTGGTGACTTAGATGATATTCTAACAAAGCTTGACTTCGGAAATATCGATGACCATCTTATCGACATTTTTGGCAAGTCTTCTTCAGAAGGTGAAATGAGAATAAAAATGGACAATTTAACTTCGATGATTCAATTTGCAGAAGAGATGAAAGCGGGTGAACAGCGTGCAGCAACAGGAAATTCAGCATTTTCTTGAAAGGTATTTTCATGCAAACTACTGTGAGATGATTGAGTCGGGACCTGGCTATCTAACTGTACAATTAACAATTGAGCTAGACAAACAGCTAATGAATCGACCATTCTACTGGCATTATCTAGAAAAAACAGGTGGCATTCCGAATCCGTTGCAGCTGACTATGATCACAAATCCTGAAGCTGCCCCAAAAGCATTAAAAGGGGAAACGATCCACTTTGGCTCTCCACGGCTGCATCAAATTTTCGAATCTACGAAGAAGCTCGCAGGCTATATTCGTTTATATGAAAAACATAAAAATACATTTGGGCAGCAAACCCCTTTACGTCCATGGCTTGGGATGAACGTTCGTATCTCCTACCAATGTGATCGCAAAAGAGATGTATTCAGGTCGATCGGATTACAATTAATCAATGGACAAATGGTGGAGGGTTTTCATGACAAGCTTTTGGAACTAGAGCTCACGCCTAAAATTCCTGACTACTCCTTTACCTTATCCCCTTTAATCATGCCCAAAAGCGGAATGATTAGGATTCAGCATTTTTTACAAAATGAAATAGATAAAGAGGATCACACATGGGCAGAAGAAGCGACAGCACGCTGGGAGAAGGATTTGAATTTGCTTGAACATTTTTATAAAGAAATGGAAGAAAAGGAAGAAAGCTATGAAATTGAAAAAACAGCTTTAAAGGAGCAATATGAACCAAGAATAAATATATCGATCATTAATGGCGGGTTATTTTATTTGACAGAAAATGCATTCCAGCGTTCAATTGTGAGTTAAAAAGAAACCGGCCACGATCGGCCGGTTTCTTTTCTAATTATTTTCTTTTGAACAAAGCATAAAGGGCATATGGAATAATTCCAAACCATTTCAATAAAAAAGGCTCTTTTGTATTCTTTTTTTCTATCCGGTATTTTTTCCGTTCATCCTTTGGCTGATCGATATATTTGACTACTGTCTGCGTAATGTATTTTACATAATCATTTGATTTCATTGCCATACACCTGCACTTAGCTGATTTCTATTAAATAAATCCAGACTACACGTCCAAGTATGCCCCTTTATTGCAAATTTAAACAGGCGACAATTTCTTTTACCACCTCACTGATTCCTTTTCCAGTCGTATTAATTATATTATCTGCAGCCTGTTTGTATATTGGCAGCCTTTCTTTATAAAGTGTTCCTATCCTTTCTAGTTTATCCCCTCTAAGCAATGGTCTTGTTTCGTCTCGTTCAAGTCGTTTTGCGATTTCCTCTTCACTCGCAAATAGGAAAATCACGATTCCTTGTTCTTTTAATAACTTCCTATTTTCATTCTTGCAGACAATACCTCCACCTGTTGTAATAATTGTATCTTCTACAGGCAGTTCTCCTAATATTCTAGTCTCACATGCCCGAAAATACGCCTCCCCTTGCCGCTCGAATATTTCACTGATTGTAAGTGCTTCTTTCTTTTCGATTTCTTCATCTGTATCAAAAACCGGCATCTTCAAGTATTCACCCAGTGCTTTTCCAATCGTCGTTTTTCCTGCCCCCATAAATCCAGTCAAATAGATTGATTTCATTCACAAATCCCCACTCAATTTTTTTCATTCCATTTTATCATTTTCTGAAGATCTTTGTCATAGTAACCGGTTCCTTCAATTTCTGGAAGATCCTTTATTTTTAACATAAATGTCACCCGATATAGGCTGTCTGTTACTTTTATGGTATGATAATTCACTTCCCCTGCTGTGAACGAATATACTCCTGATACCTCCCCACTTTCTTCCTCTAAAAATCGTTCTTCCGTCCATTTCACCGCACTTAAATAATAATATTCCTGTTTTAACATCGTTACTGATTCATTATTCATTTTTCTCTCAGACACATATAATTCAAGCTGAATGGAGAGCACAACGAAAGCTAGGAGAATCACACAAAAAGTTAGCGGATAAGAAAAACCTTTTTCATTCCGGATCATCGTCTGCCTCCAAATCGAGAAATGAAATGAAGGAGGCAGCATGCTGTTGCTGGAATAAATCATTTACAGTCAACCGGAAGCCGTCTTTTAACTCATCGAAACAGACTGTTTCCACTTGCTGAAAGACAATTTCATGACCCTTTTCATCTACTCTTCGCCTAATATTTGACCCATGCTTATCAAACTGGATACTTTGTCCATCCTTCCATAAAATAATCCTGTCATTAAATACATACATCTCATCAGATAGCCGAACTTCCTTTTTCAATTGCTGCACAAAAACATGCCATTCCATTATTTTATTTCTTGCTTCAAACTGTTCATTTTGGAAAAGGTACTTAAAGCTAAGAGGAAAAAAGGACACAATTAAGAGAAAAATGGAGAATGCATAAAGCATTTCTACCATCGTAAAGCCTTTATCATTAAAATGTTTCACACTTTTTATAGGGCTGTTGAAGAAGATCTTCATATTTAATGCATACCTCCATATTAGCGGTTTCCCCATTTCCATTTTGAAAGATCTCATATACAGTTTGATTAACAACAATTGTTTCAGTGGCTGGATATACCGCTTTCTTCTTCGCATCTATTAAACTTTCGTATAAAATCTTAGCAGCAAAGAATTCCTGTCTTACTTGGAGAGATTGATTAACTGCTTGAATAATCAATGGAAAAAGAACACTGGCTATGACTAGCCATGCAGAAAGAGTTAATAATAATTCTGCCAAAAAAAATCCGTCATTCTTTCGCCACATAAAATCTCCCCTTTCCAATTAAGAAGGTCATTCTGTAACGAACTTTATCAACGATGATAATAAAGGAGCCAAATCGATTGATATTCCCATTAGGATGATATTGAAAAAAAAGCTTCATCGTGCCTTCCCTTATCGTAATTGCTTCAGGGATGTCCCTTTCGATTAAGAAGCCTTTATTATGCCCCTCACGCAAATAGTAGTAATTTTCCTCTGGAAGGATATGAACAGTGATCAAAATCTGATGTGACATGGCATATTGCTGTCCATATAATAAGTCTGCTTTTAATTGGCTAATAAATTGCTGTTTTTCAAGAGAGACAAATTGAGCTTTTAACAGGATGGCAGAAACAGAGGCGATAATGAGGAATACGCTAAGTACAAAGAGGGACTCTAATAATGTAAAGCCATCTTCTGTGTTATTCATTTGTAGAAGATTCCTTTTGTTTCGAGGACACTTTTCCGTCTGTAATCACAATGGCTTCTCCATTTGGACACGTTGTTTCATTCTCGTTTAAATATTTTTCATCCACTAATGCTTTTATATCTGCAGGGGGCTTTTTATGTTCAATTTCATATGCCTGTACTTGGGCTTGAACCATCTTTACAAAAGCTTCACATCCCTTTTTATTGATGTTTCCATTATGCTTCGTAATATTCGGTATTGTAATAATCAGCAGAACTGATATAACAAGAAGGACAATCATCATCTCCAGCAATGTAAATCCTTTTTCACCTTTTAGTCGTTTTGTCATTAAAATCCCTCCAATAGATGGAACATTGGTAATAATACAGCTAAATACATAGATACAATTAAAAAGCCAATAAATACATACAAACATGGCTGGATCGTTTTTAACATTTTTTCCGTTCTTTCCTCTAAGAGGTTTAAACAATATCGGCTAAAAAAGAATAGCTCTTGGTCTAATTTTCCATTCCTTTGTCCGTGCCTAATAATATGAGCAAGCTCTCTTTCAAAAAATGGATAACTAATTAAAATGTCCTCAAGCTTATCGCCCTTTCGTAAACCATGCTTTAATTCCCTACCTAGCTCTTTGTAAAGTGGCTGTTTATCATTGTTTTCAAATAAGCTTAGTGCTTCATGAACAGATAATCCTCCAGCTAACAAATAACTAATTTGTACGGAAAAATAATGGGTATAAAACAATTTGAAAAATATCCCGATTACCGGAAGGGAGACTAGCATTTTCTTTTGTCCGATTTGAGAAAAATGACGGAATCTGAAGAAGTAGTAGCATAGGAGAAGCAGGAATAAAAAGAGGATCCCTATCGTTAGGTACGGCAATAGTTCTCCAAATGTGGAAACAACCTTTGTGAAAAAATTAGGCTTGAGGCTCATTGAGATAAACAGCGAGGAAAATCTCGGCAATATAATTCTCTCAACAAATATAAATAAGACAGCAGTTATAAAGATTAAAAATAAAGGATATACAAACAATTTCTTTAGCTTTTCAAAATCTCTATCCCTCTTCAGCATCATTTCACTTCCATCTTGAAAGGCTGCAGCTAACCCCCCATGCTGCTCAGCAAAATACACATAGCCAATCAGATGCTGATTAAAGTGGAGTTTAGCCAAAACTTGATAAAAAGGATAGCCTTCTCTTAAATCTGCTAGACATTGACTAAGCTCAAGCTTCTTTTTATTTGGCATTTGATATAATAGAGACTCAATTGCTTCTGATAAAGGATAGCCTCTAGTAAGCAATTCACCCATTCGTTTTAAAAACTGGCATTGCTCCTGCAAACTCCACTTACGTTTGATCATGCTCAAGCACCCACCGCTCATATTCTGTTTCTTTAATAAAACCAAGTGCTATTCCCTTTTTAATGATATCCTTTAAGTTTCGGTATTTAATAACAGCCTCTTCACCTCTCGCCACTTTCATAGAGGCATTTAATGCCCTCCCAGTTAAAAGCTCAAAAATACTTGCTCTTTTCAATCTGCCATAGCAATAGCAGTATGGGGAACATTCCCCCTTACAAAACGGACAGGATAATTCCACAAGTCTCTGCGCGGTTACAGCAACAAGGGTCTGTTCTATTTCTACTGCATCCACACCAAATTCACTCAACCTGTAAATCGCTCCTCTAGCATCCCTCGTATGCATCGTTGAAAGAACTAAATGCGCAGTTATGTTAATAGGCACATATAATACTATTTTTGTACTGTAAAAGATAAATCAAACTGCATTACCCACTTGCTTCAAAACATTTAGAATTAAAGGAGACACTTGTATCAACACATAACCTAATCCAGCATTTTGAATCATACTCCACGCTTTTTCAGCATTTCCAAATATAAAGAAGAAACATGCTCCTACTATAACTACAGATGCAACAGGAAAACTTAATGCAACCAATATATCTACGACTGGATCTAAAACATGGGCCAATGCCGACAAAGTTTGTTCACCCATCCATTCTTTAGCAGTTACCGGTATAGCTTCATGTACAGGTATTGCTACAGAAGTAGAAGCTAATACCTTTACACCTGAAATAGCAAGCCCTACAGCTCCTACTGAACCAGTTAACATTAAAGGGATTGAAATGGTACTTGCTGCACTTAGAGTTCTCTTAACTATCTTTTTCCTTTTATTTTTTTCTTTTTCCTTAAAATCCCCACTCATGAAGTCCTTAAAAGCTATCGTTTTCATTCTCTTCCTCTCCTTTTTATCGAATATCACTGATTGTATACACTGTACAAGGGAGGCCTTTACAAAGTTCTGTTAACTGTTTTCTTCTTAATTCAGTAGTAGTAATCCATATTAATTTAGGAAAATATCCAAAATGAGCAGCCATTTCTCCCGATTTATATAGATTCTTATACTCCGCGACTTTCACTTTATTTTCTTTCATCTTTTGAGTGTGATCCACTTCTAAAATATGATATAGTCCACCCTTCTTAAACCAAGCATCACAAACAACAGAATATTTACTGTCTTTCACCTTGGCTTCATTTATCCATTCATGAGGAAAACCCATGAATATATAGAAGTCATTTCGCATTAAAACGTGGTTTACAAAGCTATTCTTTTTACGTACTTTTTGGGAGTTAACATATTCTCTTCCTTCTTTGTTAAGGTAATAAATAGCCTGGTATCCTTCCCTAAAACTTGATAGATAATAAGATAAGTCATGCAGAATTCGATTTGCATTTCTTTTCTTTCCTAGCCTGTGTAATTTCATTAATTGATCCCTGTTAAGAAAGTCCAGTTTCTTCAATGATAACAGTATTCTTTCTTGTCTCTCGTTCAGCTGCTTCAATTCTAGCCCCTCTCTAGCCCCTCCTTTGTTTATAATGTGGGGCTTAACGGTTTTCTGGATAATATCTGATGTGATAAGAGGGGTTTGAACAATAATACGTTTATCTGCTGTTTGATATATAGCGCGTCCTTTTATTTCTGGAAGATTCTCAGCACCATCACTATCTAATACAACCCTTGAAGCAGTGCCGGACTGTACACGAAAGCATAACTTACCATCGCTGTTTTGCTTGCATTGGCGAGGAATAACATCACCAGTGGGATATTGAGTGGCAAGCACTTGATAAAAGCCAAGGCCAGCTCCTAATCGAGCTATTTGAGACATATACTTTTGACACTTCTGCTTTAATTTTTTTTCATCTGTATCAACTGCTTCATCAGGGTTTAATTCCCCTACTTCATCTATGATGATAAAGTTTCTTTCTTTAATATTTGTATCTTCAATTTTCTTTTTACCTAATCGCTTAATCCTTTGCTGCATTAATTTCATTTGATTATAGGCATTTTCAAGTGTTAAGAGAGCTTCTTCTGGCTCATAAGCTATCGAGATTGTTTGTTTAATATTTTCATAATCACACAATTCCACACCGCCCTTTAAATCAATTAGGTGTAATTTTGTATTATCTGGTTGCTGTTGAAGCAATGAGGTAATAATGCAATTAATAGTATTTGATTTGCCATATCTAGTTGCCCCTCCTAAAGCTAAATGAGGAATTTTGCTAAAATCGTGATTGATAGGTTTGTTCTGTTCTCTCGTTACTCCGAAAAAAACTTTCCAATCTGAGGATGGATGAAAATCAACTTTTGTTGGCAAAGGATCATTATAAACCCTGATAATTAACATACCATCATATGAAAGCTCAATTTCCTTTCTGGCAGTTAGCTTCTTTGTGTATAGGCTTTTGATGTTAGAAAGAATATTGCCATCTAATTTAAGGGTTTTAAGGTCTTTGAACTGTATTTTTACTGAACGAGTATTAATTCCAGCTTCAATAGTCCTTTGTTTAGCTAAATAATCTTCGAAACTTCGCCCCAACGGTATGCGATAACGATATTCGTTCCCCCAATCATAATTTCTTTTCTTCACTAACTGAGTTGTGAAGGTTTGCTTTCCATCTTTCACATTCAAACCACTGAGGGTAAAGATTTTATTTATTTTTTTCGAATCATTTCCCTCTCCGTTTTTGGACAAATATGCATTAAGAGCCAACCCTCCCATCAAAACTGTTGTGACTGCTTCAAAAATCATTAGATATTTCCTCCTTTCAACGCCACCTCATTGAAACTTACAGAGTAAGTTCTCCCATTCATCAGGAATGCAAAATGTCGTTAAATCCACACACCATTGCTATATAGGGCATATTCTCGATAGTATTCCAGAGTGGTAAAAGATTAGGTATAGTAAAGGGTATGAGGTAAGGATTGTTCGATATGTCAATTAAATTGCTTGTTTTATTGAATTAAATTGACGAAAGGAAAACACCAAATTTTGTTGAATATTGTATTAGGTGATGACAAGCGTGGTTAAATTAATTAGCAAAATCGGTGATTTAATTAACGAAAGTGGATTAAAAAAGAAGTTTATTGCGGAAAAATTGAAGGTGAGTGTAGCGCAGTTAAGAAACTACGAAACTGGACATAGTCTAATTCCTATTGACAAAGCATACGTATTATCTGAATTGTTGGGTGTAAAAGTGGATGATTTATACGAAAGGAGTGAATAATTTGGAGTTGGTATTTGATTTCATAGGTGCATTCATTATTACATGGGCGATATATAATATTTTTCAAATAATTTTAATGAGATTTCTTGATCCAAAAACACTTCGATATGTTTCGTTTATTGGTTCTTCTATTTTGATATTAATTGTCACAAGTTTTACAATGGGAATTGTGGCAGGATTCATTATCTATTTACCTGCTCTTTTTATTTGGTTAGTATTTGACCTAATAAAAATCAATAAAAAAGAAAATAACCGTACCAAAAGTAAAACTGCATAGAGGTATAAGATGAAAGTGCATATAGCAATACATCTAAACGTCGAAGATAGCATAAGTGCCAGTCGGGCAACGTTTTATGTAAAAGATAGTGACTTTAAGAAAGATGCAGACTTTGCAGTAGGAATAATTGCTTATGAATGGATTCAGAGCAGACGGAGAGAGTTTGGTTTCAGAAGGATGGAAATAGAGAAAGTTATTTGGGATGAACAGCATGATATTACTGATCTTGTTAAACAAATAAGACCAATCGAACCACCAGATGATTTGCCATTTTAATTAAGCCCCTCTCAAATAAGAGAGGGGCTATTCTTATTACTTCATTTTCTTTTCTAATTCCTCAATTCGTTTTGCTAATGGAATCGTCGCATTCCAAACATAATATTGATTCACTACTCGAAATGGATCATTTCCATCTGTAATGCCAAGGCGTATAGCTTCTTGTCTTACATCTTCTTGAGCATCAGATAATTTTTGTTCTTTCACCTCATCAACCCCTTGTTCTAATTTCCCTCTCTCAGCTATACAACGATTAACAAACTCTTGCCAACGACCTTGTAAAAGGTTTCTCGGACAATTCTTTCCACTCCAATGTTTATGAGGAACAACTTTATGGGAAGGAATACTGAATTGTTTCATTAGTTGTCCAACAACTTCTGCAGCATTTTGTAATGCTTTTTCATAATCTCCATCAGAGTTTACGCAGATTTCTACTCCAATTGATTTTCTATTACCAGAACCGTTTGTTCCATCACCAGCATGCATTCCTGCTTCGTAAAAAGGTAATGATTGTATTGCTTGTTGGCAATCAACTTGTATGTGCCATGAAGCTTTTCTGCTGTTTCCGTTTAATTGTAGTCGGGAGTGTGCATCAGCATTAGCTCCCGTATTAGTGTTATCTG
Source organism: Cytobacillus solani (assembly GCF_001420595.1). Classification (GTDB taxonomy): domain Bacteria; phylum Bacillota; class Bacilli; order Bacillales; family Cytobacillaceae; genus Cytobacillus; species Cytobacillus solani. The sequence continues at coordinate 3,417,411 of NZ_LJIX01000006.1, forward strand.
TTTCGTGAATGGTGATATATTCAGGCGTCATCGGTAATATAACCAGTTTTCCATTAACGTTATATTTAGGCTTTTTATTATCTGGAACCAGCCTTTGAACAACCTTCACTTGCTATCACCTTTTTCACTTTTCAATTGTTCAAATCTATCACTAATAAAAGATGGTACTGGAATTCCTAATCGATGCATGTTTTCAGTAATGCTAATACCCTCAGTACCAATCAAAAAGAAGATCATAGCATTTCTTAAGAAGTTGCTATCTGATCCTGAAATAACATCTAGTTGGTTCGCGACAATAACAAGCGAGATCATAGCTCCCTTTTTTACTAATCCGCGAAAGGCTTTCTTAGAGGATGTCGTCTTCTCACCAAGACTTGCGAGTATGCCAGTTAAATAGTCCGTAAGCATAATAACAGCAAGAGCAATTAGCAGTTTATCAATCCCTCCTAAAAGAAAAGCAGCACTTGCAAAAGTGCCGCCTGTTATAAATGTATAAAGTGTGTCCGTAGTATTTTTCATTTGTTACCTCCCAAAATTAAAAGAGGACTCAATGAGTCCTCTAAAAATGTTTTTTAAATCCCTTTTCATCTCTGGTGTTATCGTCCTTAAATAGTCTTTTAATGAAATAGATGACATCCTTCATAAAGAAGAAAAGCCAACATATTATAGCTACACCGAAAAATATAACCACAACCGCACCAATTGGATAGGATAGCCAAGATATTAAGTGAATGTAAGATAAATAAACAACGATCCCCAATGGAATCCATATCAAAGGTGAAAATGCACTAAATAGAAATTTTCTCAAGTTCTCACCACCTACGGGATTCTATTCCCTGCTTTTGCTATTTGAGTTATTATCTGATCAATCTGTTTAATAACGTCTGCTTTTTCTTTTCCACTCATGTTTGGTTCATCAATCACAGCACGCTTAGCTGCTTGTAATTCGCTTATTTCTTTTGATAACTGATTTATTGTTTTCAATGTTTCAGTATTTTCATGTTCCGGATCATGCTTCTTAGCTGATAAGTTTTCTCTCTTTAATTTGTCCATACGCTTATAGAAGTCATTAACACTTTGATTATTTCCCTCAAGATTCTTGACTACGAAACGATTAAGAATAGGAGCACCAGCTAAGCCTTTATCAGGAAGCTCTGGTTTATCATTACCCGCTAACTTATAACCTAAATCTGTACCCTTTAAGAAATAGCCACCTAAGCCGCCAGTATACCCCTTAAATACATGTTCAATTTTTCTAGGTGACTTTTCCGATAATGCTCCAAGGCCTTTCGATAATTCGGATTGATATGGACCGTACTGATCTTCTGGTAACATATCCTGTTCGCGTCTCGGAACAATTGGAGAGTCAAAATGCATACTTTTATTTCCGTAAACTTCAATCCAAGGAAGGATAGCTGTAGGAATCCAGTTTGGAGTAAAGGCTTCTCTAACTGTCTTTCCAAATCCCTCAAACGCTTTTGGATCATTTGTTTTCATGTAGTCGAGCATTCGTTCAAATGAAGTTCCAAACATAATTCCAGCTTCAAAAGGTTTAGGGAGTTTGTAAATTTGATCTCCTATTTCAAAATGCCAGAATAGATCCCTTTCACGTTGTGGAATTTCTTTATACCAATCTTTATCTTGGTTATAATAATACGCAACAACCGAAGGCAAAGTGATACTAGCTAACGATTTAACAGTAGCTTCAACTTTTCTTTCTTTAAAGGTACGGGCAAGTTTATCCATAGATTGAACAGCTGCATTAAAAAATGCTGTCACTTGATTATATTGCCTACCTACCGTTCCAGCTCGACTAAAATCAATCAAATCACGAGAAGAAAAGGCTGCTTCTTTTGGAGTAGCTCCTTTTTTCAAACCCTTTTTAAATTCTCCTAACCTAGTGGATTCTTCCGTAATTTCCGATACCTTTCGTAATGGTCTAAGAAAAGTATCTAAAGCTTTTAAAGGGGTGCCAAAGTTATTTTTAACTTTCTGACTTAGGGATTGTTTTACCATTTTACGTAGGTCGGCTTGTAGATATTCGCGATCAAGAGTAGATAATACTGAGTTCGCTCCACCACTTTGTTTCCATAACCAGTAATCACTGTCTCTTTTGAGAACGCTCTTCATCCCTTTAGCCATATCCACAAATGGAATAAATCCATATTTTGAGTTAACGAAAGCTGATAACTGATCACGGAATATATTTACAGGTCCGAAATCAGGAGATAGCACAGCACCGGCTCGTAATGTTTTAGCAGGAACCCCCATTAAGTTAATGAAGAAGTTTTGCTTTTGTGCATCCAATGAAAGCATAGCTTTGTATAAATCGTCTTGTAGCTCCATTTCAATCTTTTGCCCATCTTTGTACACATAAACCTTGTTACCTTCACCTTTAAATAGATTATCAATCGCGTCTGTTCTGCCATCATTCATTTGTACTGTTGCATCATCCAGGACACTTGAAAGATTGTCGATGGAAGCATCTTGTTTTGTTACGTTTGTAATTCTACCCCACATATTATTTTCTGGAGCACTTTTCAATAAGTCATACAATGCTACTCCAACTTTATTTCTTTCTGCGATGTTAGTTATAACATACGTGTTTTTCACAATGCTTTCAATAGGATTAATAATAGGTTTTGTAGATCCAGTTCTTTGTTTGATTGGGTTAGCTTGACTAGCAAACTTCATTTTAGGACTAGTTAAAGGTTCAAACCCTCTAACTCGTGGCTCTTGCACCCGATTCATTGGAATATAGTTAGGATTTTCCTTAAAAATCTTTTTAAGAGCATCGTCAGTATAATATCCTGAATCCTTCAATTCTTTCATTAAATTTTGACTGTACTTAACTAATTCCTTTTGATGCGTCTTAAAGTTAGGTGATTCTGCTTCAATTTGGCGAATGGTCGCTTCTGCTAATTGGTAATCATTCATACCTTCGACATTCTTCGGTTTAATTCCTGCTGTTAGCCCTTTACTATCGTAATCCAATGCACGTTTTGAAGTAGTGTAAGCTAAGAAATCATCTATATTATTTTCAATTGGTTTAATGATTTCTTTCAATGATTTTTCTAGCTTTTGGCCAGAGTCACTAAATACACCACCATTTAGATAGGTTTCAGCTTTTCCTGCTACGCCACGAGCCAGTTGAGCCAGTTTATGAGGGTCATTGTCAATTTTTAATCCTTTGCCCCCTAAATCCTTTGATGCCTTATTTACTGCATGTAAATCACTCACAATCGCAGTATAAGCTTTATCAAATGACCACTTAGACTTTTCACGGTTACCAGTTGAATCAATTTGTTGTTTAACAATTTCTTTCGGATTATCTATATCAATCGGTGTACGGTCAATTGGTGTTCCACGAACCATAGGCACCTCATTTACACCTGATTCAATAGGTTCAAAATCCCTTCCCGGACGCAAACGATCCAAAGCTGGCTGTTGGGTAGGCTCTGCACTACTTCGTAATTCACTCAATCTAGCTAATGAAGGTTCGATTGATGCTGCCACAGTCGAACCATCCGCATTATCCATCAACCTTAATAGCTCAGCTTTCTCTTGTTGTAGTGCTTCTATCTCTGGACCAAAGATAATTTCATTTTCTTGATTAGCCCTTATAAAATTAGTTAATTGTTCTATCTCATTATCAATTTCTTGTATCGACTTCTGGGAAATTTCTTGGTTATTAGCAATTAGATCATTTTGCCTTGGTCGATTCGGAAGAGTGACGTTATCAACTGGAAGCATCTCTCCTTTAGGGCGCGCAAGACCTGATAATCGATTATACAATTCGTTTGATTTTCTTGAGTTGGCTAGGTTACTAGTTGGCAGGCTATTTACTACTGATTTACTAGGTGCCCCAGAGAATGTTGGTACATCACCTTTAGCAAAGGGTGATAAGCTAGTTTGAATGGCTTTACTTATTCCTTTTCCTAAACCATATAAGGCAGGGTCGGCAATAGCTCCAAGCCCAACTCCCAACCCGATATGTTTCAAGTTATCTATATAATTGGTATCTTGAGGGTTTATAGCTTCACGAACACCCACTTCGCCCCCACCAATCATACCACCAGCAATTGCACCTTCTTGAGCTAATTGCTTAAGTTTATCTAAACCTTTTGAACCCGGCTTTAATCCTAAACCAGCTCCACGGATTGCTTTATAAGTTCCCATACCAGGAACAAGATATCCTAAGGCATCATAACCAAAGTCTGTTATCTTTCCTGCTAATGATCTATCTTCATTTGTAAACTGCGCTGCCCGTTGACCATCGTTTGTTTTCTTATAAACTTGGTCAAGAGTGCCTAGTGTCGCTGTGTTAGCAAGCCTTGTAAGCCCTCTAGTTGATTCTTTGGTGAATTTACTTCTATCCGTACTCACCGCATCATCCACGTTGTTTTTAAAGGCTTCAGTAAAGCTAACATCATCAAATGGGTTAATCGCTTGACCAAAGTTTTTTAAGGGAGTCATGATGTCATTTATTAACGATCCATTGTTTTTATCCTTCTTGCTCTTGTTATCATTGTTTTTTTTTAAGACACTCAAGTCACCTTTTTTCTGCTCGTTCTTTTTGGGAGTAGGTTCTTGAAGGTTATATTTTTTATAAACATTATTTTTTTCCGCTTTGACTTCCTTTGTCAATCGCTTTGTATATTCCTTAAATTCTCTTTCAGAACGGAATTGCCCATTTGAAGATGCGTTATACATAGCGTTGATATAATCATTAACAGTGAATCCTTGCTCTTTAATCTGCGCTTGTAACATAGGATTATTACGAATGTTTTCAGCATTCCTATTAGCTCCTTGTTTACGAAGTGCTGTATTATTTTCAGGCTCTTTCCAATAAGCGAGAGCATCCTCATACGTCTTCTTAGAAGCTTTCTTTTCAGCTTCCTTTTGAGCCTTTTGATATTCCTTTAAACGATGATTATATTCATCTTTTGAAATATCAACCTGTGCTTTTGTTGCTCCAATATTCCGTGCATTAGAAAGACCGGCATCATATGAGCCTTTTCCGAAACGTTGCTCAAATACATCTTTATATTTTTCTCGATTAAATCCTGCCATATCTACCCTCCTAAACAGGCATAATAAAAAGAGTAGCCATTAGACTACTCTTTCGAATTTATATCCACCTGTACTTCTACGTTTGCCGTATAGGATACTACTAATATGAGCCTGTGATAAACTCAACTTTCTCGCTGCTTCTCTTTGAGATTCAAATACTATTTCTTCATTTGTTTCAATCCTGATAGCTTTAATAGGTTGCCTAAGGTGGTTTCCATGTGTCGTCATAACTCTAACATTATCTGCATGGCTTAGTAGCTCAAGGTTATTCCAACTATTATCAATTTTATTCTCATTGATATGATTGACTGTCATCCCTATACATTTTTCTCCCCAACGTGCAACAGCTAAAACTTGATGTTGAAAAACGCGTTTTCCTGCTAACTTCATTCTTAAATATCCCTTATTTAATGCATTTACATTACGATTTAACACTTTTCCATTCTCTAAGTCTAATTCTAATTTGTGAAGATTATCTCGGATAAATACATAAGTTTCTTTCTTCATACCATTACAGTGAAAATTAGAAGGCATGTCGCACCTCTCTTTATCTTAAAAATGGTGATGGATCTAACACAGCACCTTTTGCATTGGTTACTTCATAATGTAAGTGAGGCCCTGTTGAACGTCCTGTATTACCTGATTTACCTACTAAACTACCTCTTGAAACGTTCTGGCCAACTTTTACACCAATGCTGTCAAGGTGGGCATAACGATGTAAGAAGCCTTTAGCATCCTGAATAACTATGGTGTTTCCATAACTCGAACTACCAGAAGTTGAAACTACCTTTCCGGCAACGGTAGATGCAACAGGCGTACCCTTAGGAACAGCTATATCCATCCCTCTATGTTGTGAATTTTTCTGACCAGTAACAGGGTGTGTTCGTCCTCCAAAACCAGAAGTAATCTTGTAATCTTTTAAGTTAGGTACCCAACCATCTCCTTTCACATCTGATTTAAAATTTGCGTTGTTATAGTAATCAATCATGGCTTGATTCATAGATTGATCAAGGTTACCTTTATATTCCATTTCATACATGCGCCAAGCAGCATCTTCACCATATTGTGCTTTAGCCCATTCAAGCTGTGCTTTTTCAGATGCAGACATATTCTCAAATACATATTTGCGCCAAGCTCGATTATCCTTTTGTTCAGATTCCCACTCTGCATCACGGCGTTTATCTCGTTGTTGTTGGTAACCGAAGTTACGGTCATTAAGCGCCCTCTGATAATCAAATTCCTGATTATATCGTTGATCACCTACTAAATCTCGTGACCTACCGTAGTCAAAATCACGCTGATTAGTGTACTTACCCCAATCGAATTGCTCTCGGTTAAGGTTAAGACCTTCAATACCAAGATACTCACTTAGAGCCTGCCCTCTTTCTTGCAATGCCAAGTTTTGGTCAAATTCCATCATACGTTGAGCCATCTCAGCAGTCTTTGCAGCACGTTGAGCATCAAGATCAGAAATATTCGATTGAGTAGCAATACCAATCTTATTCATTTGGTCTGCTGCTAGACCACTGTGAGCCAATCCTCGTGCACTAGAAACCTCGGAAGCGTTTAACTCATTTTGGTACCTATTTTTTCTAACAGTTTCTAATGCTCGTTCATAAAGAGGATCGAGTTGTTGTTTAGCACGGTCAGCAGCTTCACCATAAGATAATGCATTTCGCTGGTTAGGTGTGAACGAACCTCTTGAACTTGAACCACCTGTATAAGTAACCTCAGGTTCTTTGTTATACTCTTCGTTAACCTTCCCACTAATGGTTCCTTGTCGTTGTTCATGGCTCATTTTCCCCCATTGATTACTATCGACACCATAATAACCTGGAAGATCATCATATTTAGAATCATAGTTTCCCACATGATCTGTTTTTCCCGTTTGCTTAAATATATAATAATTACGCAACGAATCCGGATCAGCCATCTTTCGGTTGTCCGGATTGTCATAATAACCACTTGTTAATTTGTCTTTAACACTGTCTTGGTAATCTTTTAAGCTACTCACGCCTTACACTCCCTTCAGGCATAAAAAATAACGCCTACTATTAAGCAGCGTTCAAGAATGTAACTAATTCTGTATATTGTTCTTGAGTAATGCGATTCCCAAGTAAGAAAATGTCTAGTTTTTGTTGCATATCTTCTTTTGTTTCAAATGATTTTCTCTCTATAACTGATTTACATCCAATATAAGTTAAATTCATTTTCCATTCCTCCTATTTTAAATGATTCCTAGTTCAAGGGCAGTTACACGATAATCTACATTCACCACATAATCCATGAGTATTTCTGTTTCTGTTGGTGGTTGTGGTGGTTCAGGAGGGGAAGGCGGTGCTTCAATTTCTACTGCTACTACTTCTCCTTTTACCCTCTCTAATCGAAAGTATGGTATTGTTACCTCAATAAATCCGTAATCTTCTACATTCCCGCCTACATTTAATTCAAAATCTCTTTCAGGACTTATCCCTACAGGAACGGTAGAAACAATCTTTAAATCAGATTTACGATAGATTTTAACACTCATATTCCCCAAACCTCCACTTCCACTTGTGCTGTCAGGTTAATAGGTGTGTTTACAGTGTTATTTACAGTGTTTGTAAATTCAAGAAGAAAAGCACTAAATAAAGGATCGAGATTATAAAACTTAGTTAGATATATGCCGCCGCTATTTGAATATGTGCTACCATGACTATGCCCCGGCGGTGCGGATGAGGAATTATAGGGATTTTTAGGATCGATGTCCTTATTAAACTGAACATAATACTTTCTGGTAGCATCAGAGCTTGAACGATCTTCAATCCACACTCTGCCAGTAGTAAGCCATTCCTCCACGCCCATCGTATACCCAAAAGTTGGATCTTGTCTCCTAACATTCGCTGACTCTATAACGGTTGCGGTTGATGGTTTGGTAGCTATTTTACTAAAATATACCTTAATCATTTTAGGAACGATACCATCCAATGGAATTGTTTTAGTATACTTATTCGGTTTGTCAGGAGCTTCCAAATGGGCAGGGTACAATGATATATTATCAGTAGTGTAGACTTCCCAATAAAACCTTTTATATCTTAGTTTTCCTACAGTCTTACCGTCAGGTGTACGAGGATATCCGTCTTTTCCAATCATAGGAATACCGTACGGCTTACCTAGTTTATCAACAATGTCTAGCTCAATTTGGGAAACTCGCCTTTTCAATTCTTCAATCTGGACTACTTGTTCGTCACTTTCCATATGGAAGTTAACGTTGCCCTTTACTAGTGTGTCTTTTACATAACAAGAATATCTAAAGCGATCTAGAACTTTGTAGGTGGCTGTATAAATAGCTACAGGGTCATAGAGACTATCATCTATTTGGGCAATATAGTCACCGAATGCGTTAGGAACATCTGTTTTTTCATAATAACTCCACAAATTATCCTTCTTATTATTTTTATAAACACCTAAAAACTGTGAAACCTCATTTTTTAACGATGAATCTTGTAGACCTTTATCATTAATACGGTAAAGCTTTTCAATGTGAACTGGATTAGTTACTTCTCTTATTACAACACCTTCACCTAAAGTAACCTTATTTGTGCCCTTTACTAAACGCAAAGCACCCTCATACTTAGTAGAAACATCTTGTTCAGAAACAGTTTTATAAATGACTTTTATTGGCTTCCAGTCATGGTAACTCGCTGTTGGTAGAGTTAAGCTTTCACCCGTGCCGATTATACGGAGCCATTTTTTGTCACCTTTTGTTGCTTTGTTTGCATCGACATAAGGTACTGTACCATCAGCGTGAGCCATTTTCCATCCTAGTATAAATGCTAAAATCTCATGCTTATTTGGAATAATATTGTAAGTTGGTTGTCCACTTACAGGTGGCGCAGGATCATCTTGCCATCCAGTATCTGTTGCAGAAACAAACAATATTAAACTATCATTATCGAGATAATATCGATTGTTAGTAATATTGGCAGCAGAATCGGTACGAGTAAAGTAAGAGTTATTGAATTTAATAACCTCTACATCGTATATATCAATCCCTTTAGAAAAATCACTTAATGGTATCTTTATAGCCTTACCACCTATATAGCTACTGTTAATAGTTGGATTTTTAACGGTTTCAGCAGTCAATTCACATTCAATTTTATTCTGTTTCTTACGCCAATTTCCGCGATCATCTTGATACAGCTTATCGCCTTTATATAAATATTCATCAAAATATAAGCCAGAGCCATTATCTATTTCAATATACGGCCCTCTCACTGGCTGATAGTTTTGCACAAATTCCCTTTCAACAGTTCCCTCGACAAGCATCGGACCCTCAAAAGTGAAAGTACCAGGTTCATCATTTTTATTTTTAAAAGCAAGATGAATTATAGAGTTGTTTGCCGAATTAAATTTAATAAATTGCGCATCTGTATAAGCTACTACTGCCGTATCACTCATTGTAGAGTCAAGAATTGCAATCGCTCCAGAATGCTTCATACTATACACATAATCCTGATTGCGTTTGATTTCAACTCTAATAGAACTTACTTCTTTAGCACTGGCAGCATTCAAGGTAACTTTATCAGGGCTGTTTTTAACCACGTTTGCATGTAAGGTCCAATGATTGAAATCAAGAGCATGGTTTTTCACTTCATCCCCTAGTATTTCAACCGGAACAAGCGCAGCATTTTCAGGAGCTTCAATGGTATTTTCTCCACGCTTTAGGGTTACTGTTATCTTTTCTTCTTCCTTGACCATGTTTTCCATTTCTGTGACTCGTGAAGAGATTAAAGGATCTGCTTCTTGAAATGAATGGCCATTCCAGGTACCTTTAAAGTCACCAGTTTCATCAACTTTTTTCTTCACTTCATCATCAAGACTATTATGGGCATCTATAATATTATTAAATTCCTCATCTACCTGTTCAGCATTTGTTCTAGTTCCGTTCTGAAAATCATATTTCCTTTGAATCTTTGCCATATTATCACTCCTTATGGCTTCTTTACTTTGTATTGAAATGTCATTCCTAAAATTGTTAAGGGCTGATCTACTTTATCATTGGTGATGATTAACTGAATGTTTTTACCTCTTTTTTGAATCCTTAACTCATTCTCAACAACATCCCTGTAGCCCCAGAAGGATTCACCCCAGATTGCCTCTCCCCATGGGTCAGATTCATCCGTTGAAACTTCCTCTATATCAACATCTATATAATCCACTTTAGCCGAGAGATTAAATACTGATTGTTCTTTGTCATATTGCTTACATAAAGTCCAAAACTTACGGAACTTCTTATCTTGAACCTCTTTTCCAAAATCAAAATTCTTTGTTTGAAGTCTAAAAGTAATAGCTGCACCATCATCTGAATATACATTTTCATCAAATCTATAGATGTACCCTAAGTCAGAAGCAAAAAATAAAACCCCTTCTTTAGATAAAAAGGAGTTTGCCTTAATGTTTGTAAACTTGGTCCAGCATTGAAGAATTGTATCGTAAACAAGTGTTAAACCACTTGGGAAAGAGAGATAGTATTTGTTATCAAAGTAATGTCCAACAGCTTTTCTTTTGTCAGCAAGCGAAATACCTTTCAGAGTGCTTTCAATACTAGATAGTACCCTGCCTTGACTAGTAAGAGTAGACACTTGCCTTGCACTTACATAGTTCTGATCAGTGGAATACATGGCATATACACCATCTTCCGCAAGGTAGAAAAGGTCATTGCCGACCATTTTAACGGAGTTTGGAGCAATACACCCTGTAGGTACATTTATTTTCTGAAGGTCAAACGCTTCGATTGTTCGGCCATCACCCCGTAAGAACCACACAGAGCTTTCACAAAGGATAACTAAACCGTCACGGAAAGCTTCTAACTGGTTGATCACATCGTTATTATCAGTCGCTACATCAATAAAGAATATGGCTGGCCAATAATCATATACCGCATATCCAAGCTTTGGATCATGATGGCAGAAGGAAAGTCGATTTTTAACTGTTGGGTGTGCTGCAGCATAAATTCGGTCTTGTTTAATAGCCAATGCCCTAAAATTAGTGAGATTAGCTAAATCATTAAGCCCGGGATCTTGTTCTTCATTCACTCCTGTTCCCTCGGTCCCTTCCACAACCGGAACATGTGGAATTACTTCAGATACAACCCCAGCTTGATATTGTTTTAACTTACCGCCATCGGCAAACAGCACTACATCCCCAATGTTACGGTCTTTATAGCTAATCATTTGTACTTCGGAACTAGATAAAGAGCCTGTAATTACGCTCAGATTGCCGTTTGATTCCGAGTAAACCTTTTTATCACTGACTGCCAAATAAGCCCTATCTCCATTAAATCTGTTGTGCTGATAGTGCTTTGTAATTGGATTTGGTAAATGATTAGAGTATTTCACATAGCCGTTTCTCTTGGATATCGGCCCCTTGCCAAATACCACATTTTCGGCATCAACTACCGCCTGATCAGGTATGAGATTGGCTGCTGTTTTATCATTAATACCTAATTCAAATGTTCGGAGTGGATAAAGTAATTTCTTAGCCATCAAGTCACCAACCTTACTTGCCCGACTTCTCCATCCTGATTCTGCTCAATAGCAAAATCTCTTTTCTTTGCCTGGTACTCACTCCATGCATTCATTTGCATTTCTGGTTCCTCATCTTGATATTTTGCTCGAGCAACTGCATACAAGACTAATAGATCGTGATAATTCGATGGAAGTACAGGTTCATCATCAGGGTTTACAAGGTGCGGTAATTTCGCATAGTAATATAGCGTTAATTCTCCGTTATTTTCAGGCTTTGGCTGAATAGTTAAGGCATTGCCCCACTTTTTATAACCTCGGCTTGTACGGTCTTTTAAAGGGATTTCAAAGAGTTCGTTATCATCCATGATTAGTTCAATCTTATGAAAGTCAGAAGGTAAATCATATTTATCCTGACCAATAACTAAAGGAATGACAGCAGTCTGTTTATACTTTGCTACAGGAGTAAGATCATCCAATCCCCTATTAATCCATTGAATTATCTCGGCATTGGATAAGGAATCATCTATATCCTTGTTTACTTCTTTTATTAAACTTGATAGATTCATGCAATCACCTACTTTTTAGTGGTGGTCTTTGGCTTTAATTCCTTGAGAATTTCCTCTTTAGCTTCTTTGATTTCATTTTTGATAAATGCAGCTAATAGTTTGCCATCTTCACTGTTTGGAAGTTTAATTTCACTCACATTGATTCCTCCTTTAAATTAGAAAAAGGGAAGGCTTATGCCCTCCCTAGCTTTTATTAGGGTCCAACTACACCAGTTGAGCCGACGATACCTCTCCAATCACTTACACCGTAAGAATAGCGCATATAACCGCGATATTTTGCTTCTAGTGTATCAAAATCTTCTTCTTGCTTGAATTCAGGCTTCACACGCCAGAAGAAGTTCAATTCTGATACATCAGGATCTTGAATAAACCAAGCAGTATCAGAAGTTAGATAATCATAAACTACAACTTCAAGAGCGCCTTTAATTGTATTAATATCGTTAAAATCAGTTCCGGATTTCTTTTCTGATCCAACAATTTCTCGTGCCACAAATTCAAGTTTACGCGGAACGATTAGTTTACGAGGTTGGAATTGAATTTTATTTCCAACTTCATCCACCTGTTCATGCATGCACTGAATGGCGATTTTTAAATTTGCATCATTTAGAGCACCTGTTACAAGGTTTCCCCCTGCGCCCCCACCTTTTAAAACATGATCATTAGCAAATAATGCTTTGCCATCATAAATTGCATTTGCCACACCATCAAAACCATTGTTCAGGATGCCTGCTGCATCATTTTCAACCTTTGTTCGTCCTGCACGGGCAAGGTTTTTAGGTTTTTTATTGATAATTCCATACAACTCATCATCATGCATTTCTCGTGATACTTTAAATCCTTTTGCGAAAGATTTATGTTTGTAGTGCATCTCCCAACCTGGTGCTGGATCTTCATAGCTAACAGAACCAGTTTCGGTTTTTTCCTCCCACGGTGTGAATCCACCTAGTGATAAATCATGTTCCATATGCTTTTTAGATGCTTTCACATTATAAATCTTATTAAATTGTTCAGACTTCTCCGGATAAGTTTCGAAGAAAATTTTTCTTAACCCCGGTTCTAATAATTTACCAAAACCAGCTGTAGTTGTTTGTAAAGTCATTTACTATTCCTCCTTAGGATTTCCATTTTGCGTATTCTTCAGGGCTTAACCCTAATTTTTGAGCCATTGTAATTTCTTCTTGGCTTAAATTCAGACTAACCATCGCATTTTCATCGTGTGTTTCCACATGCTTACCTTGTCTCGCTTTAATCTGATCCACCACTTTCTGTTCTGCCTGTTGCTGGAGAGAAGGAATTTGTTCCTTTAACCCACGCAAACTAGCAAACTCATAGGCTTCTGTAAGAGTCATATTTTTATGTTTAGTTGCTAGTTCAAACATCTCTTGTTCAAACTTAGGGAAATTTTCATCCTTTTTAAGTTCATTTAATTCTGTATTAACTTGCTGTTGAAAAGCTTGGAACCGCATCTCTTCAAGTTGTTTTTCTACTGTTGATAGTTTTTCATTTACAGGTGCAACATATTGTTTGTATGCTTCTTCATCCATACCCAAACGATGTGCTTCTTGTTGTATATGTCTTTCTTGTTCAGCTTCTTGTGCAGCTTGGATTAATTCATCAATTGATGAATACCCTGTAATTTGTGCTACCCTTTGTAAGTGTTGCTCATAATCGGTAGCCTTCTGATTTACCTTGTCATAATTTAGACCCTTCTGAATGTAAGCGGGAGCTTCATCACGACTAATCCTCATATTTTCTTTGTTGTACTTTACTTCAAAGAAATCTTCATCCTGTGTGGTGGCAGGAGGTTCTTCATCTTGAACCTGTGTAGGCTCTGTTTCGATACCCGGATCAATTGTTTCTTCAATTGGTGCTTCTTCTACTGGTGGTTCATCACTGTGGTACTGTAAATCTAACTTCAATAAAAATTCGCTATGGTTGGCGATTGTCATATTTCTTATCCTCCCTCGGTATGGTAGCCGACAAAATAATATAAAAAGGCTAAGGAAGTCTCATCCCTAGCCCGATACTTATTCAGTTAGTTCTAACAATGCAGTTAAACCTATGAAAATAGAGCCAAACAATAAAGTTCCCCAGAACAAAGCATGAAATACCCAGTACATTAGCTAACCTTCTCTAATAGAATCCATAATGCTGTACCTAAAGCAATAGAAATAAGGATTATAAAGCCCCAAAATACAAGAGTGAAAATCATTACTATTCACTCCTAGACCAGTAGCCGCAACGTTTACAGGCAGTCTTTTTCGCCTTTAAGACGTAGCAGTAATAGGTTTCCTTTTTACATTTGGCCCACGAGCATATACAGGTATGAATCACGTCACCGATAGCGTCTAGCCATGTATCATTTTTAATATCTTTTAACCAATATATGAATGTTTTCATTTTCTCACCTTCTTTGAACAAGGTATCCTCCACAAAATTATCTAGGTGCTAATAATGTTTGCATTATTTGATCTTCATTCATTCCCTGCTGCATCATTTCTTGTGCTTCCTGTTGCACTTCTGGTGGAGCTCCTTGCATAAATGTATTAAAGTCAGGTGGTCCTTGTGGTTGTTTTTGCATTGCTTGTTGTTGCATCATCATTTCTTGTTTCCTCTGAAGCACTTCCTCGGCTTTAGGGAACTTAACTGTTTCTAATAACGCTTGTTCATCAATAACCTTCATCTGGAACAATTCTTTTGCTTGTTCATACAAGAATGCCTTTGAATATTGCATCGAGGAACCAACTTCAACACGAACATCAAAGTCAGGATCTATTTCAATTACTTGTTTCTCTAATTGTCCTTTTTCCCCATTGAATTCATCATATTCTCTTTTTGTTTTCAACTCATCTGCCTTAAATCTAATGAACTGAGCTTGATAATTATCTCCAAGAATACGAATATACCGTGGTTCTTGATAAAACTCTCTGACTAGCTCAATGATCAACTCACCAATCTCTTTTAATCCAGCTTCCAATGTTCGCCCTAATAGCCTTACACGTTGGTTAGCACTCTCTTGAAGGGCAAGAATAGCACTTGCAGCTGTAACCCCACTAGGAGCCTTTCCTTGCGTTACATCATGAATACCTGAAACTGATTCAGCATCCCTTTTCTTAGTTGTTAGATGATTAGGGATAAAGTTTGGTATCCCTAATCCACTTTCTTGTTTAACACCATTAACATTCTGAACCGGAACCATCTTCATAGGCATATTTGTAAATTGATTTTGGTTAATTCCTGCAGTCGGTTCATAGAATATCGTTCCATTCCCACCTAATCTAGCATTATCCAATATCTGCTGATCCAATAGATTAACAATCATCTGTGGAGAAATGATTTGAGCAAGCACACCCATCGCCCAGAACTTCTTCTCTACAGGGAATGCTGGAATAGCTACGAATGGATAACGGCCATGTTTATAGAATTCTTTCTCATCCCTTAGTAAAGTATCTCCAGCAATCGTTACAAGCCGTATCTTGCCGTTTTCCTTCGCCCAATACTCAATCAATAGGACTTTGTTATCTCTCCGTGGTGAATCGTCAGTATCGTCAAAGACAGCAATTTCCTCATACTTCTTATCTGCCTGTACATCTTTGCCGTAACGCTTTTTAATGTACTCAACACTCTTTTGAGAAGCATAGATAACATAATCACTGTCTTGTACACTCTTAGCCCTTGGTGAGATAAAGAACTGATCTAATGGCACATTAATGATGTCTATATCTCCTAAACCTTTTATTAGTTCAGGATTCCAGAACACCTTGTAAATGCCCATACCATGCTTTATTCGAGTACGTTCATTGAGGATTAGTTTATAATCCATGTCTCGAACATCCCAAACATACTCAATGATCTTGGAAAGAATATCAGCCTTTTGTTCATCACCTGGTTCTGTCGGCAAGGTAACAATCTGCGGTCTGTTATCTGTCAACTGTGGAATAATGCTTTCAACAATAGAAAAGCATATGTTAGTCACGGGTTGAACCTGACCTTCATATGCTGGTTTACTCTTCCATTGTTTCCCTCGGTAGAAGTCTTCTTGCCTTTGCCAAGACTTCTCTTCTGCTGCTTTGATGGTTCGGGATTCTATGAATCTATTTTGAATGAGTTGAACAAGTTTTTGTTCGTTCTGTTTTTGTTTTTCGGATGAATCATTCTTTTCAACCTTTTCCTTTGTTAATTCCATTGGGTATTCACCCCTATTCGACTAGTACATATGTTTTTTTAAATATTTCAGGCTTACAAGGGTAGAACTCACCTTGAACACCTTTGATAATATAGTCACCTTCCGATACTTTCATTAAGCCTTCAAGTGTTTGAATCTCTCCAAATATAACCTCTCCAGCGTATTGACTATACAAGGTTACCGGCTTATTAGGAGCATGCCTAATAAATTCCGGCACCCCTTTTGTAAAATTCTTCTTCGTGAACTGCCACGCTTCAATTTCTACTGGTTTCTTACGGTATATAGGCATCTACAAATACCCCTCTCCATCCTCGTGATACTCTAGCCCTGTAGCATCTTCCCAATGGCTATAGTGGTCGTAATCGCTTGGCTGTGGCGTTTTCTCATCAACAGGTGTCATATGATATATCAATCTATTTAAAGCTTGTGTCATGGCATCCACATCATCGTCATGTGATCCTTTAGGGAACGCAGCGCACTCTTCTACGAAATCATGTATCCATGGCGCATTCACTGGATCAGGTAAAAACACATTCCCTGCTTCAATTGCAGGAGATACAGCACTAGCACGAGCAATCTTTCCTCCCTCTGGATTGACCGCAATCATACCTGGTATCTTATTTTTTAATAATTGAATGACCGCAGGTCCATTGGCCTTATCCTCAATCAACTTCATTAAGGCTTTAGGGTATTTAGCTGTCATATTCCTTACTGATTGAACAGTGGTAGGTAAATCCATCCTAGACTTCACACGATCAACTAAAAAGTATTGAGCACCCTTCCTGCCCCAAACATGCCCAGCAACAAAGTCGCTGCCATCTGAATCTTTAAAGGTACAATCCCACGATTGAATAAGTTCATCCAACAATGGCAATTGCATGTAATACTTCCACCATTGACGTTTAAGCATCGTTCCTTCTTGTGCTGTCGGTCTGCCTTGGAATAAAGCTAACCATGCTCTTGAACCTTCTTTCGTTTCATAAGCACGTTTGAAATCTTCCATCCACTCTTTATCCTTGCCGATCTCAGGGAACAACGATTCTCCTACTTCTCGACCTAGTGGATCGTTCTCTTCTGCTTCACAAGGAAGATTAAGAACCATAAGCTTTTCTGTTCCATGTTTAATGAATCGACCTGCTAAATCATCCTCATGCCATCTTGTTTGAATTAAAATAACCTTCCCATTTGCGGAAAGGCGCGTTTTGATGGAGTTTAACCATTCTTCCCATATTCTTTCACGATACGTTTCGGAATCAGCTTCTTGACGGTTCTTTATCGGGTCATCAATAATAACTAAATCCCCAGGCTGTCCAGTAATCCCTGCCATAATACCACGGCTTATCATACTGCCTTTATGGTCTTTTATTTCAAATTCGGTATCTGATTTACTTTCATTGGATAGTTCGATACCAAATAACCCTTGACCAAACTCATTAATTTTCTGCTTATTGCGCCTACCAAACTTTCTAGCTAGATCATCCCCATAAGATACTTCTATAACCCTCTTGGTT
Organism: Cytobacillus solani; assembly: GCF_001420595.1. GTDB lineage: Bacteria > Bacillota > Bacilli > Bacillales > Cytobacillaceae > Cytobacillus > Cytobacillus solani. The sequence continues at coordinate 3,435,256 of NZ_LJIX01000006.1, forward strand.
GGGTACTTACCTAAATACCAACTAGGTAACGTTTCGGTAATCGCTTGGGACTTTCCATGTTGTGGCGGCATACTGACAATTAACAGATTAACCGTTTGACCTTTATCATTAATCAATTCATTTGCTATCAGCTTTTCAACTGAATCACAAACTAACTCAACATGCTTTCCTCTAACCCATGCACCATTATGGATATACTCAACATAATCAACGTAGCTATCAATAGCCTTATCCCTTAGTTCTAATCTTTGGAGATATTCTAATTCTTGTAGCTCTTGATCGGTTATCATGACTTAATCAACTTCTTTTTCAATTCTTCAATACGTTGCTGTCGTTCTTCTGGTGATAGTTCTATATATGTGTTATTCATGCCGCCTGAATGATTAATCTCTTGTTTATCGCGCCATTCATTCGGCTTGCGATTTTTCAACCAGAATATTTGTGCTGTAGTATCAGGAATAACTTCTTTTGTTTTCTCTTCAACCAAAACACTTTTATATTTTGAAACTTGAAGCTCGACTAATTGAATTTCTTCCATTGTGGCTTCTGGGTTCTCCATTTTAAAACGATTCACAGTGACCTTTTTCAAAGCATAATATTCTTCTGCAGACATTTCTACCTGACCATACTTCTTTTCTTTATACTCATAGCCTAAAGCACGTTTGAGCAAGGCGTTTTCTACTTGACGGTCAACAATTTCCTTGCCCTTTTTTAGGGCCTCGCAAATCTCGCAATACTTATCCTTCCACCTATAAAAAGTAGCTGGGTTAATACCCATGTTATGAGATATCTGTTCATCTGTAAGACCATCTCTCGACCATCCCTCGATGAGTAGCAACCCCTCAGGCTCCAACCACTCTTGATATTTACCTTTAGCCATTACATACTCACCTACCTCCCTTTGTAGGTTACCTGAACACCTACAAATCATTTTTAGGATTAACCACTTGAAAACAACCGCACCTTTTACATATTCTTTTTTTCGTCCCATAAACATCTTGGTAATAATAGTACTTGCAACCTATTCTTTTACATAATAAAAAACGGATAACATCTGAAAAGTTATCTATCCATATTCCTTCTTTCCAATCATCCCAAACAAGCTTGAGGTATCTAAAATAAGACCTCATAGATAATCATCATCCCTCTTATCTTCTTTCATAGGAGGAAACACTTTATCCATTTCAATTTGCGCCTGCTGCATGTTATCGGCTCGTTGCTCTCTCTTATACTCTGTGTAATCTTTTGCCAGTACCTTATCAACTAGCTTTTGTGTTTGTTTCATACTCAACACTACATATGTGATGAATGTTATAAGGATTAATACTATTGCTATAATGCATGTCATTCTTAACACCTCTCATTTATTAATAATCAAATAAAAAAGCCACTCGATTTGAGTGACTCTTAATTACTATATTTGTTTATAAGTTTTTACTTTAAATTGTTGCTTTGGTACCCCTAAAACCTCTGCTAGTTCAACTTTAATTAACTGGTGTAAATCACCTTTATAACTCGTATCCACATCAATCTCTTTATAACTTTCAAATTTCTCAGCAACCATGTTGTCTCCTACTTTTTTGAAAAGTTGAAAAGTAACTCCAACTCTCATTTTACTCAACTCCTTTTTTGAAGAATCATTAAAGGTTTTCTTCGTAATATAGGAATATTCGACAAATGAAGTGATTTCCCCTTTTTATTCTTTCTAAACAAGATACCCACGCACGACAAACAAGCTCGTCAGCTATCACCAGTGAAAGGGTGTTGTATACATGGCTTACTGGATACCTTGTTTACAAAAAATAATAAGCGACCGCCACCCACCCCTTGACGTAATTGTGTCGCTTGATTTTCCCACTAAGACCTATTTATTGTCATCATCCCACCATAGACAACTATCTGCACACCCTTACTGTCCGTTAGTGCAGTTTCCCACAAATCATAATTAATTGACAGGAGGGACAGGAATCGAACCTGCAACAGTCGGTTTTGGAGACCAACTCGCTACCTTAGAACATGCACTCCTATAGAAAAAAGACGATGCTCTCACCTCTAAGAAGCACCGTCTTAATAAAAGGGATTATACAGTTTATGCAGATTAAGCTATCGCCACGCTCCACACTGCGCTCGTATACATGTTGAAGGCATGTACACTATTCATTAAATCAATTCGATCGTATAAAGCTTGAAGGTTACTATCAATTAACAATTAAGCATTATTCGATTGTTTCCGCAACCGATATTATTACTTATTACCATTTTACCATGCTTGAAACAACATAAGTGTTGCCTGTTTGTTGCTTGTTACATTGCCCTTTTCATCTGACTCATTACTTTCCTTACATACTGGTGACTGTAATTCAATTCACTAGCTATCTCTTTTAAACTTCTCCCTTGCACAAACCTCAAATAAGCTATTTTCCTTGGCAGTTCCTCATAATTGTTCATCAAGGACTCTACTCGCCTTTTTGTTTCTTCTTTCTTCTTGAGAAGTGCTTCTACTCGTTCAATTTTATTAGATAGTCTATCAAAACGCTCAGCTGCATTATCCATTGGTACCGTATGAAAAAGCCTACCACCCATCCACCATTGTTCACGTTCTGATTCAGCTAAGTTTAATTGCTCTTTTAATATTTCGATTTCTAAACAAAGGTCATTGTATAGGATGAATGTATCAAGCAAGATTATTTGCCCCCTTCAACTACAATAGCTTTCATCATGTCTTTTAATGTGTTCTGCATGCCTTGATAAGATAATGCCACGCCTTTCCAAGTGACATAATACCCTTCGTATATGCCTGACTTCTCAAGGTTTAAACCCTCGGCTATTTTACTCTTATAATTGGAATCGTTTATTGCCATCTTATTTGTTTCACGCTCGTATACATACATTTGCCCGCGTTCCGTTGATGCCCTACCGAAATAAAACTGATACTGCGATTTATAAAAGCCGGCAATCTTCCACGCTTCTCGTTCAGCTCGATTATAATAGTGTTCTAGCGTTGCTATTTGAAAAGGTGTAAGTGAGTCTAAGTTTTCTTCAAAAGCATCGATGCTTTTTAATAATTCATTGTGCTGTTTAATCGCCCTAGCTGCTCCTGCCGGCAATTCTTCCTTAATCGCTTCTTTCAACTGTTCGGGAGATAATATAGTTTCTTGAATTGGTAGTGCAGTCACACACTCACCTTCTCCAGTGCTTCTATTTGATATTTTGTTAGCGTACTAAGACCTTTTAGTCCTTGAGCCATCTTTGCTAAAACAAAAGCATCCCTGACGTTATCTGAAGGATGATCAAATCCCCAATGCTTATAGATAGGCAAAACCATCGCATCTTTAGCAGCATTCCCTTTTCCTGTTGCGAATTTCTTTAATGACGATGGGGAAACTTCATAATAGGAGTATCCATTCCGTATCAACTCTGCACGAATCAACCAACCTATGCCGTATTGAGTGGATACTCCTGCACCTTTAGAGCCGTATGAGAAGCCTTCTATACAAATAACATCACTTTCGCATATCGGACTTATAACTTGTTTAGTAATATCCATAAATCTTTCAGGATCATTTTCTATTGTTGTTGTAATTTCTTTTGACCAGATTTCCGATTTATCGATAATAACTAATCCAGTCTTAGTTGATGGGTCTATTCCTACAAAGCGCATCAGCCCACACGCTCCTTGTAAAGCTTGTTGAGTTGTTCATCATCAAGTTTCAGCAAATATTCACGGTTAAATCCTGTTCTCCATTCCAATACACTGATCATGTTGTCTCTTTCCCAAGCATCGAGTTTAATCAATGCGATTCACCGACCTTTCAGAACTAAAACCATCAGGGTACCGTTTCATCAGTTTTTCGATGTTAGTCATTGCTACTTGTTCAAGAGTAAATCCGTACATTGTTGCTAACCCAGCTAAATAATGAAGCACATCTCCTAATTCATCTTTTATTTTTTTACGATCTACTTCATGTCCATGAAACACTTCTTTTTTGATTATGTCTCCTACTTCTCCTGCTTCACAAACTAACCCTAAAGCGTAGTTTGACACTCCCTTATCATCACTTGCCGGCATTGTTCTTTGTGACACTTGTTGATAGTCATTTAATTTCATCTTGTTATTCTCCTTCCGTACAATCCGTGTTTTTCAAGTTGCCAGTAAACTACGTTTCTATCTATTCCTAATTCAATTGCGATTTGGAAAGAGGACTTACCCTCCCCCCATAACCGCACCAGGTCTTTTAAATAATCATCATTCCATTCTCTTAATTGGAGCTCTCTTGCTGCTTCAAATTTATAATCGATGGAGCATTCTTCCCAAAGGCAAATTTGTATTAACTGTTCTTTTGTTGCATCTTCAAAATGCATTGATCAAAAAGGTAAGTCAGAATCGTCAATATCTATTTGTTGACCATCATTAGCGAATGGGTCTCTTTGTTGCTTGTTTTGCTGATTACTAGATTGATTGTTATTAGGTTGATGATTATCATTCTTCTTATCAAGGAATTGAACACTTTCAGCCTGTACCTCTGTTACATAAACACGCTTTCCATCCTGCCCTTCATAGCTACGTGTTTGAATCCTTCCGTCCACTCCTGCTTGAGCACCCTTTTTCAAGAAGTTCGCCACGTTCTCAGCTGGCTTTCTCCATATCACACAATTTATAAAGTCAGCTTCCTTCTCACCTTGCTGGTTGGCAAATGTTCGATTTACCGCAAGAGTAAAAGTTGCTACCGGCACCCCGTTGGGCGTATATCTAAGCTCTGGATCCTTTGTTAATCTTCCAACAAGTACTACTCTATTCATTTGCTTGTTCCCCTTTCCGTTCCCATATGGATTGACATATAATTAATATGGGTTTTTATTTGCCTTTTTTCTTATCAGCTAAAATATATTCCTCACGAATGACCTTCTTCTGCCACTCTAACCATTCAGCGTAATTAGTTGCCATTATGATTTTTCCACTCCCTTACAGCTTTTTCTTCCTGCTGTAATTCTTTGGTGAGTTGTTTAGCTTTAATATCTTCTTCGTCCATGAAATATAACGGACCATACTTTTTTCTGAACACTTTTTTCCAGTATCTTAATAGCGCATCATCAGCATGCACTTTCTTATGGCACTCGTTACAGAGTAACAATCCATTTGTAAATACCCCGCGACCTTTGCCACTCCCCTTAGGCTGCACATGGTGGATATGACAACCTCTACCCATGCACATTTGGCAAGTATCTTCGAAATGGTCTTTTATTTGATCCCTGACATACTTTGAAAACTTATTCCTATCTCCACGCTTCTTTACCCTGCGACTATATGACGGCTTAGCGACTGGATGGAATCCTAAATCCATAACCTTAGCAACTCCCTCATTGCCATATTCTCTGTTTCATAGAGTGCCATGGATTTTATCATCTTTTCATTTTCTTTCTTAATGTTTTCGTGAGAATAATCTAACTGAGTTAGCTCATGCCTGGTATCAAGTAACTGATCACGATAGTTGTTACGTTCTTCTCTCAAACTAGTAAGCTCTGACTCTACATCATCACATGCAGCATGGATACTCTCTAATTCACTTACTTTTGCTTCTAATTTTTCAATGAGCGCATCTTTCTCTTTTCCACTTTTCTTCTCATCATTCAGGGCTGTGCTTAGTTCATCGATTAATTGGCGATATTCAGCGTTTTGATCTTCTTTGGTGGGTTTAGTCTCGGAGTCTTGCTTTGCCATTAATTTGGGCCGTTTTGCCTTCTTATTAGCCTTAATTCGGTTCTGATACTTCCAGTTCCTCAAAGTGTATTCATTTACACCTTTTTTCAATGCTATTTCAGCATCCTTCAAACCTTTTTCTTTAAGTGCATAATATTCTTCAGCAGTTATCTCCACATCTACAACCCCCATAACCGATTTTTTCTCGTACCCTCTTTCTAAACCGAAGTTCCAAAGTAATTGCGCAAATTTATCTTTATGAAGTTTTAAAGCCTTTCTAATTTCATTCTTTGGCACTCCACCCTCTATCAAGGTTGCAATGTCACTTCTGGTCATATCCTCACCTTTTGCAAGAATATGTTTAAATCCCTTTGGAACATTATTGTTGCTAATATCTTTACGCAAGGATTTGATTTCTTCGCATATATGGCAGCCTTCACAGTCTACAAACGTTTCTCCATGCTGATCTATTAAGTTTGTTACTCGGATAATGGCATTCATTAGCTTCATCCTTCACTTTTTAATACACCGTAACCAGCTATGTCTCTCCAAGGATTTTCTTCAAAGGCACCTTTGTTTGTGGCGATCCGCATTAATTTATCAAATATCCGAACAATAGCTAACATATCACTGTATTGATCTGGCTTAACTCCGTTAGGATATAGTAGTTTAAGAAATTCATCTGACTTATTAAATGCATCTCCATAGGATTGGTTCTTTTCGTCTACAAGTTGCCCAATTTTAATAGCTATTTCTTCGTACTTAGTTGATCGTGGCACATTCTCGTAATTCATATTCACTTAATCACCTCATTTAATTAATTCTTGTAAATCATGTCTAATTCTCATAGAGTAGCATCGGTCATTCTGTTGCTTCATAACCTTCCGCATATCCCCAATTGCTTGATTCAATATTTTTTCATTAGGCTTACCAACATTATTAATTCGCTTTGATATTTCCAAGAGCTCTAATTCATTCTTGAGCTCCCTTCTTCTGTTCCGTACTTCTTTCATGGCTTTATACATTTGATAACCCTGGCTTGCGTTCAAGTTGGCAAATTCCATTAGATGTTCTAAATCCTCGATTTCAAGCTCACAACGTTTGATACCTTCTCTTATCTCTTCATATCGTTTTGGATAGTTTACGAATACATCTCTCACTGCTTGTAAAGCTTCTAGGATTTCCATCGGTCCACCTCACCATATATCCCAATTTCTCAACGTAACTTGACCTGTATACATGCGATCTAAAGCTAATAACAAGACTGCAACCCTTGACCGACCTAATTCCTCTGCAATCCCTGTCAAACTCATGTTAACTTTCCAAAGTTTATCGAATCTTTCAATTTCAGAGTGAGCCCAAAACCAATCTACGTCTTCTAAATCTTCTAGTGAAATATGAATCAATTTTCTTTCATTTTGAAAGTAAAAGTTCTCCATTCGGGCTATCACTAAGTTCTCTTTCTGCTCTACGCTCTTCAATCTTCTGTTCCCACCTTTCAAAGTAGGCTTTCCAGTCACGTTCTACTGGTTCAATACAGGAGCATGGGTTTAACTGCCATGCTCCAGGAAAGACCTCTGTGTATTTCCGACCTAATCCGTTACATTTTCTACACATACGGCACCTCACATAAAGTTTCGTAATCTATAATTCTTACCTTCGAGTTTTAATATTGAACAGTCTTGAACCATCCTGCTGAAATCTCTTTCTCCATACATCGAAAGCAATTCCTTGGCAGTATAGTTTGTGGTATAAATTGTGGCTTGTCCTATTCGACTGTCTACGATTTCATATATCTTTTGTTTAGCCCAGGAGGATGCTTCATCTTTCCCATCTCTTTCAACACCAAGATCATCCATTACTAACAGATCAACTTTTTGTAGTGCTACCAGTAAGTCTGTTTCTTTCAAGCTACTATTTTTCCCATACGTAGCTTTTAACTCAGTCATTAAGCGAGGTAATGATATGAATATCCCTGTGTGCTTTTGATTAATGATCTCTTTGACGATTGCCGCAGCTAAATGGCTTTTACCTAGACCTGGACGACCTTGCAGGAGCATTCCTTGCCTTTTGTTGAATGTTCCAATGTATTGATAAGCTTGCTCCAAAGCAAGTCTCTGTGAGTCATTTTGTGGATCATAACCACTAAGCGTTGCTTCCTCCAAATCTCGATTCATTAAACTTTTGCCTTTAAAATATTCTTGCAGTTCATTCACTTCACGGTTTTCTATCCACTCATTTACTTCATCAGCAATTTTTTTATCTTCAGGCGCGATCAGGTCGCAGTAGAAGCAATACTCTTTACCTTCTTTCAAAAGTAACTTCCTGCTGCATGACGAGCATCGATTATCAGAAACCGAATTCGTATTCCTCTGCAATCGCTCCGGCATTTGGATGCGTTCCATTTGGTGGCCCACCGCCCTTTTGGTTTAAATATGATTCAAACTTAGTTCCAAATAAGGTCTCTGGACGTAAGAATTTATTCATTTTGGAGTCATTAAGCCATTCTGCTGACTTATTATCTATGACCTTTTTAAAGTCCTCCAAAGTAAACCCTTCATTCCATCGAGCTTTAATAACTCGTTGTGTTGCTTTCGTTGATGAACGATAGTTTGATCGAGCTGCATCGTTGAGATAATTTATTATCTCGACATAAGGTATATTTTCTTTTGTATTATTAAATGTAGTATTAAAAGATGTATTATTATCTTTAAACTTTTCTTTAATAGGGGTATTTAACTTTTCTTTAATAGGGTCATTAACAATTCTTAAATACCTATTTAAGATTTCTTTAGTACCCTCTTTGAATTGAATTTCCGAATGGATATATCCTTTTTCCACAAGTTGATTGATCCATTTCGAAATCGAAACTTTACTAACGTTATATAAATCCGAAAAGTAAGAATTACTTGCCCAGCAATAGCCTTTTTCATTACATAAAGCTGTAATTTCTCCGTATAATAGCTTTGCATTGGGGGTTAATTCTTTGTCATACCGAACGTTAGCTGGAATTATCGCATAGTAATGTCTTTGCATACATTCACCTTCTCGGTATTTTTAGAACAACAGTTCCCTGTAGCCAATAGTCAATACTTGGTATATAATTGACTACAAGGAATAAACTTTATAATGAACTTGAATTTTCTGGTCTAGTTGTTGGCGCAACTAGGCTGTTTTTTTGCCCAATAATTTATGGATGTAATCTACACCTTTTGCCGTTACATATGTTTGTGGCTTATTTATGACCTGAGAGCCCATTTCTATTGGCTTCTCTTTTACTACAAAGTATCCACGGTCAATGAACTGCTGATAAGGAGTGTTATCACCCATGAAAATCTTGTTTTCTCTTAAGAAAGCAAACAGTTTGTTCCGACCAATCCCCAAAACCTTCGCAACCTGTCCAACCTTCTGATAATTCTCTCCACTGATAAATTTATCGTGTGCTTCCACCTTCGGCTTATTACGCTCATTTTCTTCTTGGAGATCAGCAGCAAGTCTTAATGCTTCGGCAAATGAAGTAGGCACTGCAAATTGTCTGTGCAACTGCTCTTTTATTCTCTTAAACTCTTGAATGAATTTGATTTTCATTTGTACAGCTTCTTTTGTGTTGTAACTCATTACAACAAGCGCAAATGCATCCTCTGTCATATCAATTTTGGGCATTTCTTGATTTCGCGAGTTTTGATACGTTCGCTGTCCAAAATTGGACAGTGAGAATTCTTCTCCTGCATATTCCATTTGTGTACGTATATCTCTTAATACCTTATTGTGCTCCTTTCCAAATACTTCTGCGACAGTCAAACTATCAGTAACTGCTTGTCCCTTCTCAATAAAAACTAATCGATTCAAACACCATCATCCTTTCTTTAATTCGATAAGATCGTCAATCCCACAGTTAAATTCTTTGCAGAGCGTGTACACCGTGGAGAGGTGTAGCATTTTTGACTCACCTTTCTTTAAGGCTGTAAGCGCACTTCTGGAGATGTTAGTTTTTTCACTCAACTCATTAATTGACTTGATGCGGTTTTGCCACATTAAATCTTCGAGTTTAAAGAGAAAAAGAGCCTGAGGATCTTGTACCATTTCATCCCTCCTTTCAAGGGAATTGTAACACTAGCTTTACAACTTAATTGTAACAGTAGCTTTACAATTTTACAATCCTAAATTTCCAATAATAATTATTAGTTGCACAAATTGTTATGCTTTGATATCATAATTGTGTACTATGTGTGCATACTATAAAATAAGGACGGTGAAACCAATGGGTAAAATTAAATCAAATCTTCATATTCTAATGGGTGAAAAGAAAATCCGTAGCATTAATCAATTGTCTAAAGACACCGGGATTAGCCGCCCTACACTTACTAGAATTTACAATGACCAAAGTGACAGAATAGAATTTGAAACTATTTATAAACTTTGCAACTTCTTCGAATGTTCAATAGGCGAATTATTTACGATCGTTGAGGATGATCAGGAATAATTATTACTGTATTACACTAACTTATTTAAAAAGGAGCGAACACAAAATGGCTGGTCATGTACGTGGAGATAATTACAAACCAACAACTACTATTGCATTTGATCCTAACGTTCTTAAGAAAGTTGATGATTACTGGTACGAAAACCGTAAAGGAAATCGAAGCAAAGGTGTCAACGAACTGATCCAGTACGGATTGAAATACTTAGAACTTGTTGAAAAGAAGAAGCAACGTGAAGCTGAGAGGATGCTTGGATAAAACAGCCGAGCATCCTTTTTTATTCAAATTTTTTTCAGCCGTTCTATTTCTTCTTTAGCCTTCATTAGAAGAACAACTAACTCTTTTTGTTCGTTCAACGATTCTAAGTGACCTTCCCTACTCTTCAAGCTACTTATCGCAGTTTGCAATCCCAACCTACTCAATTCTTCAATCTTCTTCTCCTGTTCCTCATACCTATTAATAACATCTAATAATTCTTGCTTCATCTCATCCGCGAACCAAACTCCGTCTTTAATTAATCCATCAAATACCCAGGCTACTCTATCTTTTAAAGAAGCTTTACCACTCACATGAAACACCTTCTATCTTTTGTTTACTTAATCTTCTTCTGGACGTTTTTTATTAGTACGATCAACTTCTGCTTCATAACATTCATCAAAGCCTACATCTACAAATTGAACACAATTAGAGCCATCACCATATGCCAAAGAATCAATAAAATCTGCGAGCTGTTTTCTTTTTTCATCATATTCGTCTGATAAATCCCAGCCTTCTTTACTTCCATCTGGTGCAACAAAGAAAGATTGATAACCATTTGTTTTACCTTGAATTACCGGGGAAACTAAATTTGAGAAAAGCTCTACTGCCTTTTCATGTGCTAAATCCAATTTTCTTTGTGCCTCTGGATAACTGTCCCCAGTAACCACAAATGAATTATGTCGAATATATCCCACTATTAAACTCCTCCTACCTTGTGTTTATTTATGATGTTTTAATTGTGGCCGCCATAACATATGGTGGTCCACTCGGTCCGTATCTCATTGCTGTAGCTACATTCTTCAACCAATCATGAGCATCTGCATCCATTTCATTTTTTGCTGGAATAATAGTCGTTGTGCAATACATTGGTTCACCAGGGAATTCATCGTGCTCTGCACGTTCTTTTTTTAAATAAAACTGAGCTGCCATAGGAAGATTTTCTCTTTTACAGATTTTAATAATTTCAGCCATTAACGGCGAAATTTCTTCGTCATATACTTTCTCTTTGTCGTACATCCTCTTTCCCTCCTAATCAACTAATCTTCATCATCATTTAGAAGATCATCTATAATTTCATAAGCCATTTGACCATCATCGTTTTCGGTTTCCCCTAAAAATTCATCATCAATAAAAGCGACATATCCTGTTGGATACAATGTAACGCAATCTTTGTGATAAAGATTATCTTCAACAATTATCACATCATCATTCCATACAAATTCATCTTCGCAAGAAGCACACTTACTCATTTACCCACCCTTTCTTAATTCACTTTTTTGCTATTGAACAAAGCTATCATTATGTTAATTAAATATTTACCTTTTGTAGATATTCCGTCTGAAAAGAACCACTAAAACCTTCGAGCATAACAACTGTATAGTCGTGTTTTGGATGATGTTTAAATTCGTCAGTTCGGCAAGTCCAAATCTTACCGTTGTGAGCTTCAGCTTCAATACAAGTGTGCATTACTACTTTGTCGCCTTTCTTTAAGGCTTTAACACTCATTCTTCCTTCCCCCTAATTAACATTTTGCTTAATATATTTAGTGAAAAAGCACATTTTTTTATAGAACTTGGACAAATCCATTAAAATTGAATACTATATAGCACAATCATATCCTCAGGTTGTAAGCTCATGAACTCCCTCTTTGCAGGCACTAGAAATGTTGTGCCTGCATTATTTATTTAAATGCAATTATTTTACTTGTCCCAGTCATTATTCGAAAATGTTTCATACAATAAACTTGTATAATAAATTCTTTTGCCATACAGTTTGCTTCGGAGCCATTATGGCTCCTTTTTTTATACATAATTACTCTTTTGTTTACTTAATCTGCTAGTATACTTATAATTATTATTACTCGTTCTTTTTCACAGGCTCATCTCCCGGGACTGGAATCTGTACAGGATAACACCTCAGTGAAAATCATTGAAAAGGGAGTGGTCGTTATGAAAGAAATGTTTACTAGCTTAAACGGTCTACAAATCTTGGTGCAAATAATTTTGCTCGCTGTGAATATTGCAATCTTTAGTAACTCCATCACTGAGGTGCCTGTGAAAGAGAATGATTTAAAATAGTGACTGCTGAAAATAACCACCAGCTGCTACTTCATTTACCCAAAGAACTTCCTGCCTTTTGGCCCCTGCTTCTGCTGCCACATCTAATGTTTCCCTGTGCCAATGTTTCAATCTTTCATCATAAATATGATGAGCGTATCCAGAGAGAATAACTGGACCGGGATGTGCATCTAATGTTTCCAATAACTCAATATGATCATCTATCGACATTTCATGCTTGTAGTGCCTTTTTGTTCGAGTCTCAATAATGTAAGGCGGATCTGCATATATTAGTACTTCTCGTCTCTTATATCGTTCAAGTAATTTCACAGCTGGTTGATTCTCTATTTGTGCTTCCTTTAATCTTTTTGCTACTAGGAGAATCTTATCAGGTAACTTCCCCCATTCCTTCGCTGTGTCTGGTCCATTAGAAGATATTAAACTTCTCCAACCAGTTCTATCCGATGTCTTAGCCCCGATAGCCTGCCAACACCTAACTAAAAATGTTCTTGCTGCTTCAATTTCACAGGATCCGGAATACTCATAACTTGAGTAATATTCCTCTCTAGAAAGTGGGGTCCAGTAAATTTTTTCTGATAGTTCCTCAGAATGATCTCGAATGACTTTAAAAAGATTAACTATGTTACTATCTAAGTCGTTTATAGTCTCAATCTGGGAAGGTTGCTTTTTGAAAAAGACTGCTCCTGATCCAAAGAAAGGTTCCAGATATGTCTTATGCTCAGGCATATGGCTGATTATCCAACTTGCCATACTCCATTTACTGCCCGGGTAATGCAATATCCTAGGTATCGCCATTCCGAATCCCTCCGTTCTAGTAAACTTAAAGATTTGAATCTAAAACCATAAAAATCCATAAATGTGTTATAATTAGGAAATTACACATGAAGGTGGTCTTGTTGCTATGAATGGAGCGTTTTTTGCTATTATTCCATTATTATTTTATTTAGCTCTTATTGGTTTCACTATTTGGTTTTGTACAAGTCTTATTACTGCACAAAAAGAGAGGAACCAGATCTTAAGAGAAATCTCATCTAAATTAGATGGAACTAATATTGGGAAAAAGGAAGAGTAAATGGCTCTTTCTTTTTTTCTAGTAAACACAATAATTCTTGTGTTTCTGCATGTTTTACTTCAATTGGTCATAAAATAAAATTGTTGGGCAAGGCACAAAACATCTTAGATACACCTAATCGTCATGTCTTGCACCAACATCAGCCTATACCACTAAAAATAATTGACATACAATGTAATGAAATCAGTTTTTCGCCATGCTATGAGCCTGAAAAGGCTCTTTTTTATTTAATGTTCAGTAACTCTGGATTCTCGTAAATGTTGCCGATGACTTCACTTGCATAAGTGTTATAATCCGAACATGAAAAATATCCATTTTTAAAAATAACTGTATGATTTTGCAAACCTAATTCAGGAAAGGTTCTTTTATAAGGAAGTGCAATTATATCCCCTTCATAAATCTCCTTGCCGTTCTTGTCTTTTAGGCATGTGTATTGTCCGACTGATTCCCATTCAACAGGAACAGTGCCTTGGCCATCTGCTTCAATGTAAGCCAATTCATCTTCACAACTTAAAATCAAACTGCCGACAAACCATTTAATATCACCGTAATCTTCAATTGGTTTCCCTCGAAACTTAATCTCACGCACGTTTATTCCTCCTTAATTAAAATTGCATTAATCTTCTGAAACCCTTAGATGATTATTGCTTTTCCTTGAACCACCGAAACATAGATTTCCACCATCGCACAAAAGTAGCAATTCATCTGTACTTAAGTCCGGGGCATTCTTTACGATGTTGTAAACAGCATGATGATAGCCCGGCTCTCTTCCGATGACCACATCATACTCGTCCAAATTAACGGTAGGATTGAAGTTTATATCATCCCTGTAAACCTTATATTTGGTTTTGAGTTCTTGGAAAATCTCTCGATTCACTTTCCCTTTCTCTGCTTCATTTTCGGTAAAAGCCCAACCATTGTATATTTTTCTCTCCATTTCTATCCCTCCAATTTTTACGAAACATAATACAAAATCCGTTAAGCATTAATCTTTTTTAGTACTTCAGAATAGTTTTCTTTAATCCACAGATATTTACCATTTGATGTATTGATAATCGTTTCGTCACCTGCATCAATCATCATACATATTTGTTGCAGGTTAATGGATACTTTCGATCCAGTTTGACTATCTGTAACTTCTATAAACAAAATCCATCAATCCTCCCTTCGTGGAAATACCTTTTCCTAAAGACTAAATCCATCAACCTTTTCATCCATAATGTCCTGGTTAATGCCGATGTATCTCATAGTCACAGCCGGACTAGAATGATTAAATATCTGTTGCAAGACTGCAACATCCTTGTACTTTTGATAAAAGTGATATCCAAACGTCTTTCTAAGGGTGTGAGTGCCTATCTCACTCAATCCAACCTCTTGAGCTGCAGCATTGAGAATCTTCCATGCTTGAACCCTGTGTATGCGATCCTGCCCTCTTCTCGACTGGAAAAGGTATGCTGCTGTGTTCTTATCAATCGTAAACTTGCTGATATGTTGCTGGAGCTCGTTATTGATCTTAAACCGTTTTAACTTTCCTGTTTTCTGCTCAGTAATGACGATATGGCTTTTACCCCTTACATCCCCCACTCTTAATGCGAGTAGGTCACTTATGCGTAGTCCAGTGTTAATGCCTAATACAAACAAGAAATAGTTGCGATAATGTTGCTTCATAAGAACATCTTTCATAGCCGCAATCATTGCAATGTCTCGTATTGGCTGAACGGTTTTCAATCGTTCTCACTCCTTATTTAGTTTTGAATGACACCAAACATGAACAGGACTGCAATTACAGATGAAAATACCCAAAATACGATTGGCCAGCATTTATGTGCGTGATCTAAGAACAAGCAAACTTCCTCGTCTGTTACATCTATTTGTTTCTTTTCTGTTCTAGCAAGATCAGATGACCGATATTCGCTAGATAAAACTTCTAAGGTGTATGTACTAGGTGAGTGATTATAAGTCTGCTCCTGCAACTTAACCCCTCCTATTCCACATTTCATTAGCCAAATTTCGCTATGATTTTAAAAAGGAAGAGGTGTTTCCACCTCAATCTATTAGATAAGCACAATCAGCTTTCATCTTGTTAAGATCACCATTGTAAAACTTGAAGAAGTAATGGCGATTTAAAGCAGCTAACTTTTCAGATTCCTGATCCAGTCTTCGGTATCGTTCAATTAAACCAAAGATCATATTAAAGGATTCTTCATCTGCTAAATTGCCGAATAATTGTTGTTGCTTTTGGAAGTGTAGTTCAATAGCATCAACAGTCCATTTCATGATGTTTCCTCCCTACGCACCTTTTTTAAGAACTTTGTTTAATATCACAATGGCTTCACCAGCTTCATCTTGCGTATACCATTCCATTTCTTTTTTCATTTGGTTTTTAAGTGATAGGTATGCTTTTTCTTTGGTACTTCCAGTAGCATTTGCAACATCAACTAATAATTTGTTAATTAAATTCAGTTGAGCATCACTAGCCACTTGTTGCTGTGTTTTTTGTCCTTTGTTATTTTTCGGCTTCTGATTATTACGTTCATCGACTGTGCTGTCAGCTTCTGGGTCATCACCAGTAGGAATAAGGAATGTTTTCATTAAGAAGTACTTAGTTGCTCCGGTATAAGCTTTATAAAGCCCTTTATCCCCTTTGTCTTGACCTTCTCCCCAATAAGTTGAAGTAAGCACCTCTCCAGTTTCTATATCAGCTAATGTGAATTCCATCTTAACTTTTGTGAATTCACCTTCACGATCTTGTTCCAAGACATTTGAAAAAAACGCTAAACCCGATTCTTGAAGAATTGGCCTGATTGATTCTGTTAAGTCACTTTCAGTTGCATAATTATATTTATGAAATTGATTGTAGCCGTTTTTAGGGACCCGGCTTACTTTAGACATTACTTCGCCTATCTTTGAATAAATGCTTTTTAATTGACTCATTTCCCAATCAGCTCCTTTTGTGTTAAACTTCCACTATCAATTGTTTTTGAAGGGAGTCTGTTTGCGGCAGCTCCCTTTAATCATTTAATTCAACTGTGAATTTTTCATCACGTTCAATCACAACTACACCAGGTACCTCTTCGCCTGTTGTAGTGTCATAAAGCTTCCCATCAGAAACCACACAATTTTTCTTCAATAATGCCCAATCTGTACTTTCTTTCACTTTCACAAGCCCTGTAGACTTCGCATATTCCAGTAATTCTTCTTCATTCTTTTGGAATTCAGGTTGCTGTTTCTTTAAACTGATTTTTCCGTAAGGAAGAGATAAGGTTTTCTTTGGCTTTTTTCCAAGTTCCAGTTGTTTAGCAACTTCATTTCTCATATACTGCTCAAGCATATTTGTGTAATGAACACGCTTTTCTTCATGCTCAACTTTAGCTTGCTCACCCCACATTTTGATTTTTTCAATCTTTTCAAGGAAAGGCGCAATTTGCTTTTCAATGATTACATCAACTTCCCTTTTCTTTTCTTCAAACCATGCAATGCGTCGTTGTGCTTCTGCTGCTGTATCGAGATCCACTACAGTAAAAATATTTTGAAGTTCCAACACTTCTTCTTCCTCAATTTGATGTAAAACTGCTTCTAAACTTGTCACTCAACTTCACTCCTTTATAATGATTCCACTTAAGTTATGTGCGGACATAAAACCTGTTCTAACTTCTTCGATCAAATCCACTGACCACCAGTTATCAAACTGTTTACGGAAAGCCATGTAGATATCATCCAAACTCGGAATAATACCTTCGTCATCATATTGATCATTGATATAGTTCCAAATTTTGTTCTTAGGCAATTTCAGCACTTCCTGATAGATCAACATCTTCTTCCATGAAGTGAGAACTTCCCTTATCAGAGTTTTCGTGAAAGAAACTTCCGGAGATTTTTTTACCATCCACACTGAACCACTCATGTTTATCACCTTGAGTGATTTTAAGAGGTGCTTCAACAATCTCACTTAACCGCATCGCGAACTCTTTTGCTTCTTCCTCAGTTGTATTTGTTGATGTGCGAACAATTGAAATTCCCATGTTTTTGTCGATGCAATCTGATAAGAACTGCATTAATTTTTCTTTTTGCATTACTTATTAGCCCTCCTCAAATAATAACTAAGATATTTTTTGCTCCTTCTGTTCTTCCATTTGTTTAATAATTCTAGGTAATGACGTTTTAGCAAAGAATTGTACAATCATTTTCTTTTGTTCAGCAGAAGGTTCTTTTTTCTTCAAAATTTCTTCCTCCTTTAAAAAGGATTTCTTGACATTAATAGAGAATTTAATTGTAATGACAACACGTTATTCTCAGTTTCCGAGAATTCATTGTAAAAAAAATGCCGGATCAACGGATAATCCCTTCCTGCATATTTTTTCAAGTTCCTCAACCGACATTTTTTTATGGCCATTTATGAGCCTATAGAATGTTTTTAAAGGTATTTCTGACTTATCTGCTACAAAGTTAAACTTTAATCCATTCGATTCTATATAGTCTCGAATTTTTTTGTGTGCATCCATATTCTCACCTCACTTCTCACTTTCTGAGATTTTATATCTTTATAATAAATCTCATTTTCTAAGAAGTCAACAGTATTTATCTCATTTTTTAAGAAAAAATCTCAGATATTGAGTACTTTGTGATAAAATTTCTCATTAAGGAGGATTTAACATGTCAACATTAGGAGAAAGATTAAAAAAAGCCAGAGAAAGGAGAGGACTTACTCAGTTAGAAGCAGCTCAAAAGGCAAATATAAATAACAAAACATTGAGTAGGTATGAAAACGATGGAACTAAGCCGGATCCTGAAATATTAGGGATATTATCGAAGGTTTATGGTGTAAATGCCAACTATCTTTTAGGTTTAGACGAAGTTCAACAGAATGAAGAAAAAACACAAGAACAAATTTTTTTCCGAGCAGATATATCAAACCTTTCAAAAGATGAAAAAGAACTTTTTAAAGACGATATTGAAAAATATATTGAATCACGAAAAGAATTTCTACTAAAGTTAAGGAAAAAACGATGATGACAATGGTGAGGATGGAGATTATAGAAAAAGCCATGAATGTATTTGATAGTTTCAAATACTTTCATGAGCAATATTTCTTAACTTATGACGCATTAGCCTCCTTAGAATTATTATTAGATCATAACGAAATTTTCTTAATGCCTTTTAATTTTGAACTACAAAAGATAAGTGGTCGATTAGAAATTGATGAATTGGGGACAACAATTGCAGTAAACTCTAACCACTCTCAAAACAGACAGACATTCACTATTGCACATGAGCTAGGTCATTTCTACTTACATAGTCATAAAAGAAAAACTTTTACTGAGACAAAATTAAGTGAAAATCTATATTCCCTTGGTGAAGTGCTTATTGAGCGCGAAGCAAATTTATTTGCGAGCGAATTACTAATTCCAGAAGAAGTATTAGAAAAAATGCTGGTTAAAAAATTTAACTACTTCCGTATATCTAATACTATAGGAGTTTCTACTGAAGCTTTAAAATGGCGAATCCACCGTTATGTTATGTTTAAATATAATACTGATTACAGACTAGCTCTAATGGTTACAGAAGACTATAGAATAAAATCTATGGAAATGAATCACTCTAGGGCTTTTATTTTTATAATGGATAAAAATAAATATTTACAACGTGAGATATTCGAGGAAATCATGGAAAGAGAATCATTTTTCGAAAATCTATTACACAAAAGAGAAGAGGTATCATTATATTGAGAGTTGCTGCTTATATCCGCGTTTCAACACAGATGCAGGTAGAGGAAGGATACTCCTTGTCAGCTCAAAAGGAAAGGTTAAAGGCATTTGCTTTTTCTCAGAATTGGGAAATTGTACAGTTTTATGTGGATGAAGGGATTTCTGCTAAGGATATGGAAAGACCTGAGCTTAAAAGAATGCTTGAGGGAGTTAAAGAAAAGTTATTTGATATTGTATTAGTGTACAAGCTCGATAGATTAACTCGATCCGTAATTGATTTAGATAGAATGCTAAAGATATTCTCTGATCATGAAGTCATGTTTAAAAGTGCTACAGAGGTCTATGACACGACGACAGCAACAGGTAGACTTTTTATACGACTTGTTGCTTCCATGGCTCAGTGGGAGCGTGAGAACCTCGGAGAACGTGTAAGAATGGGAATGGATGAAAAAGCTAGAGAAGGAAAATGGGTAATCAACCTTCCCCCATATGGATATGAGAAAGATGGAGATTATTTAAAAATTATTGAATCAGAAGCTGCAGTCGTAAGGAAAATTTATGAAATGTACATGACTGGTAAATATGGAATTGCCAAGATCGCCAGATTATTAAATGAAGAAGATCTTACTTCTAAAAAGAATAATACATGGCAATACAATACTGTTAGTTATATTTTGCGAAATCCGCTTTATATCGGAACGATGAGGTATAACTACAGAGTTAATAAAGAGCAGTATTTTGAAATTGAGAATGCTGTACCTGCAATAATAGATGAAGTTAGTTTTCAAAGAGTACAAGCTATAATAAATTCCCGGAAAACTAAGCACCCTAGGTCAGCAACCAGTAAGTTTATTTTCACGGGGGTTCTCAGATGTTCTCGTTGTGGTGGATGCATGGCAGGGAAATACTCAATCTCAAAAAGAGGAGATAAAAAGTATCATTCATACAACTATTATTGCCATAATTCAAAATTCGGCAGTTGCGACCAACCACTAATTAATCAAAATTATCTGGAACACCAATTTTTAAATAGAATTAGCCACTGGAACTTAAATAAAGAAGTTAATGAAGCTATTATTGAGGATAAAAAATCTGTTGATAACACAGATTCTATTGCAAATATAAATAAAGAAATTGAAGAAATTAAAAAAAGACGATCTAAATGGCAATATGCTTGGGTAAACGAAATGATTTCAGATGAGGATTTTAAGAAAAGAACAAATGAAGAAAATAAAAAAGAAAAAATGCTTCTAGAAGAGTTAGAAGCACTTACAAAAATTGAGAATCCTATCATGGATAATTATAACATAGTTGATATACTTTCTGACATCCAATTAAACTGGTCTAATCTAGAAATTCATGAGAAAAAACAATTGGTTCATCTAACTTTTAAAACAATCAGTGTAAATAAAATTAAAAAATTGCAGAAACCAGAGTCAGTTGAAATAGTTGATTTTGACTTTTTGTAGACATGCATGTGCCTATTAAACTAACTAGATGACCTGTTAGTGCAGCTCTTACTGCTATCTTTGCCGTTTCTGCATCTCTGATTTCCCCCACCATAATGATATCTGGATCATGTCTTAGAATGGCTTTTAATCCAGTTGCATAGGACACACCAGCTTTTTCATTCACTTGAACCTGGAGCACCATATCATTTTCTTTTTCAATTGGGTCTTCAAGGGTGATGACATTGCGATTGAACATATGTGAGGTTTCATTGAGAAGCGAGTATAGGGTGGTAGTTTTACCTGATCCAGTCGGACCAGTAAATATGATTAATCCGTGGGCATGCTTTAATAATGCAAGTAGTTTTCGGGTCATACTCGGGAATAAAGAAATTTGGTAGAAAGGAATTTGTTCTTGCTGAGGGAGGATTCGAATAACTAGGCTTTCATTATGACTAGAGGGGAGCGTTGAAAAGCGAAAGCCGATCATTTGACCATCAATTTGATAGGAGTTTGCACCGCTTTGCGGTCTTCTCTTTTCACCGATATCCATTGAAGCCGTAAATTTAAAGTGTGAAATCAGTCTGTCGCATTCTTCTTTCGGCAAATAGAGTCTGGGAATTAGTTTGTTAGCAAGACGTAATTGGATGAGGGTATCGCTTCTGCGGGGAACAATGTGGATATCTGATGCATGATTTCTGACAGCATCTTTAATAATTCTTTCTGCAAGCTTTTCAATTGTATTCAATTAAATCGTACACCACCTTTTCTTTTGTTAGGAATATGATTCGACCCTATTATATATTCTCCTGCTTTTTTTGACAAACAATTCGATTAATAATATGAAATTTTCATAAAATAAGAATTCAAAGATTAGCCACATACACAAATCACAATGTAAATTTGTTGAAATTTATCAAAATTTATATAAATTTGTGACTTATGTTATTGGTTTAAATGTGAACTTTTTATAAACTAATAGTGAATACAGTGTTAACCCTAACTAGCTGTATTATAATAGAATCAAATCCGTTCTGAGGTGAATAGAAGTGGAACAAACGCTAAAAATAACAAATGTATTATCAGATCCAACACGCTATTATATTTATCAATACATTACAAAAAGACATAAGGATGTGACTGTTCAGGAAATCGCAGATAATTTCGACATTCATCCAAACGTAGCCAGACTTCATCTGTCAAAACTTGAGGATGTTAACATGCTCGTTTCTGATACCCAGAAGACAGGGAAAGGCGGAAGACCAAGCAGGCTTTATCGCTTATCTGATGATGTAATTCAGCTTCATTTCCCATATCGCGACTATCAGCTTCTCTCAAAAATCGCCATGCAAACCATGCTTTCTCTTGGAGAAGAAGGAAAAAAGGCATTGTATTTGACTGGGAAGTCATTTGGCAAGGAATTGGTTGAACAGGAAATAAACCGTACTCCTAACAATAACGAAGAGCTTTCATTCGATCAAAAACTGAACATCCTTAAAAATGCTTCTACCTTATCAGGCTTCCACCCTGAATTTGAAGTAAATGAGGATCAAAGCAAAATTTATTTTCAAATTTATAACTGTCCATTTAAAGAAGTAGCTCTTGAACATTCTGAATCGGTCTGTAATATGCATTATGAATTTTTAAAAGGAATGTTTGAAGTACTGTTTCATTCCATTGAGTTAGTTGAAAAGGAAAATATGCTTGGTGGATGTGATTCTTGTTCTTATCATGCAATCGTCACAAAGTAGCAACAAAGGTTATTTACTTTTGTCTATCATTTAACTTATAATATGTAATGATGTAATAATGTGAATTGCTAGGGGAAAAGGAGGGATACATATGGATCGTATGTACAAGGTTTGTGGATTCTGGACGGGAATATTTGCTGTCATGTTCTTCTTAGGCGATATGTATACAACGTCTTTAATCTTCTTTGCCCAAACAGGATTCTTCCTGCTTTTAAGCTACTTAAAGCTTTCAGAACGTATGTATTTATATGTTTTTGCAGGATATTTAACTGTGTTTTTCGTAGGCTTCACGTATTGGAGCACGTTTATGATGGTTCCAGGTGCAGGCCACTAAAAACCAAAGTTTAGCTACATAATAAAAAAGCGATGGATTCCATCGCTTTTTTATTATCCCTTTATACTCCTTTCTGCTGCAAAATTACATGAAAAAAAGAACTCATTCCTCCAGGTATAATAAGGCTGCGTATTGCCCGATTTCTTTTGCTTATAGCTGAAAAAGGATTCGGATCATAATTCTCCTGCAATTCCTCTAGAATTCCTGCAGCAAGCAGAAATTCATCCTGCCTCCATTTATGAACATACATTAACCCAAGCTGATTCCCCTTTTTGATTAACGCATCAAAATGGACATGACTTGTTATATCCATTTCCCCTGGATGTTCAAGAATATTATTCATTTGCTGATGTTTGTAATAGCCCCTTAAACTTCCATTCCTTCTTGATGGCTCCATCCATTCTTCATTTGTGTATCCATAATCAACCGTGAGCACTAGCCCTCTTTGCAGGGTATTAGCCATGCTTGTCATCATCGATTCCAACTGTAAAGGGATTTCAATACGTTGCTGATCGTTCAACTTTAACCCGCTTCGTTCGAGAAAAGATTTAATTTCTTCATTTTTTAAAGGTACAATGCTCTCAATGAGCATATCATCCTTAACAGCAACCATAACCTCTAGTAATTGCCCGTCCTGGTTTTCTATTACATGAACCGGAAATGCATCAAACAACTCATTTGAAAAAATCAAACCTTCAAAAGGAGTAATTTCCTCCAAGCATGAGATTTGCTTTGTATTCTCATCAAGAATTAGTTCCTCCTGCTGCAATTTCCGATGATATGGGCTTTCTTCTAAAATATAATATTGGATCGGTTCAGCCGAAATAGTCTTCCATTCATCAATAAAGGCTTTAGCAAACCGACCTGTCCCTGCACCAATTTCGCAAATGGAAAATGGGAGGTTCAGTTCAATTGCTTTCCTGTAAAACCATTTAGCAATGGATCTGCCATAAATATCAGAAATATTACTTGTCGTAATAAAATCTCCTTCACGTCCTATTTTCCTTTTATCATTCATATAATAGCCATATTGCGAATGGTACAGAGTTTGCATTATGTAATCTGCATATGTAATTTTCTGCGATGGGCTCTTTAGAATATAATCCTTTAAATAATTTATCATTTACAATTCCCCTATATATTAAAAAGATAATAGATACAGTAACACACAAATCTAGTTTATTTTTCACACAATATATTTTCACCATTGACATAGTGTTAACTTTATTATATTCTACTATTAGTAGCTTAACTATATCCCCTCCCATTATATGAATAGAACATCCCCCAGAAAAGCCCTTCTCTTTTGAGAAGGGCTTTTCTATGTCCAGCTGCGGCTCCTAGCGACTAATGGACTTCAGGCTTCCTCCTTACGTTAAGTCAACATTCGAATCGCTATCGCTCTTCGTGTTTCCTTTATCTCAGTCCGGAGCCCTCCAGTCCATACGTCGCTGAACAGTCGCCTCCGCTTTTCTGATTGTCTAGCTGCGGCTCCTAGCGACTAGTGGACTTCAGGCTTCCTCCTTACGATAAGTCAACATTCGAATCGCTATCGCTCTTCGTGTTTCCTTTATCTCAGTCCGGAGCCCTCCAGTCCATACGTCGCTGAACAGTCGCCTCCGCTTTTCTGATTAAAACCCATTTAAAAAGGGATTTGAATCCATTTCTTGTCCAATTGTTGTGGCAGGTCCATGTCCTGAGAGCACAATCGTTTCTTCGGGAAGAATTAGCAATTGTTCATGGATGCTTTTAAGCAGTTGAGCATGGTTCCCCCCAGGAAGATCCGTCCGCCCAATACTGCCGCTAAATAATGCGTCACCGGATATCACAAATCCCGCTTCTTTAAAATAAAAAGATAGGCTTCCTGGTGAATGGCCTGGTGTTTCTGCGATTTGAAAGGAGAAATCACCAATTTTCAACTCTTTTTCGTTCGTCAATACATAATCCGCACGGTTCCCCTTGACTAACTTACCTATTTCAAACAATTGTGACCCATTTTGACTGGGGTCAATTAGCCAATCTGCTTCATTTTCGTGAATATAGACTGGGATATTGAATGTCTCTCTAATCTCTTCCACTGCCCCTATATGATCAAAATGTGCGTGTGTAAGGATAATGGCAAGGGGACTTAGCTTATTTTCAAGAATAAAGCTGCTTAATTTATCCCCTTCTTCACCTGGATCAAAAATTAAACAAGTATTGTCTTCCTTTGATACAATATAACAATTTGTTTGTAATAGGCCTAATGGAATTTGATGCCATTCCATAATCAACACCTCCAGTTGTGGATATATGCACTAATTTTACACTATATTAACAAAGAAATTAAAGGAAACTTGTTTATTATCGGAAAATGAAGATTTTTTATACTTTTAAAGGGAATAGTAGAATGAACGACATAGAAGTGTCATTTTTTGACCTCGACAAACAAGAGAAAAAAATATAGAATATAATACGAATGTATATATAGCATTACATACAGGTTCCATACCTGAATATGATTTTTCAATGGGCATTTGCCTGATTATCATAACAAAAGGGGGCTTTTTATTAATGGGAATCGTTATTATCTTCTTTTTAGTTGCCATTTTAGCAGCTTATGGTGCTTGGAGTGCACTTAAAAACAAGAATATTCTAGGTTTCGTATTTGCAGCCGGTTCATTCGTTGTATTTGGCGGATTTGCATTATTAACTCTAATCAACAGCGGATACCCTGCAGCACACTAGAAAAGCGGAAGCACCTTGTTCGGGGCGACAAGCATAAGACGAGCCGGCAGAAAGGTTGTTCTTTAACCTTTTTGTCGGCTTGACTTATGACCTCGAGCCCCTAGGTGCTGGAGCTGGACAAAGAAAAGCGAAGGCGATTGTTCAACGACGTATGGACTGGAGGGCTCCGGACTGAGATAAAGGAAACACGAAGAGCGAAAGAGATTCGATGTTGACTTATCGTAAGGAGGAAGCCTGAAGTCCACTAGTCGATAGGAGCAGTAGCTAGACAAAGAAAAGCGAAGGCGCCTTCGAAACAATCAATTTGCCGATTGTTCCTGCGACGATTATTTTAAGGAGCTTTCCTTAGTGATCAAGGGCGAAAAAAAAAAGGATCCCATCTTTGGGAATCCTTCTTTTTTTATTGATTAAGCTGGCTTTCAACACGTTGAACCTTTTCTTCCATTTTTCTTTTAACATCTCTTCTATCATCAATACGTATATTCGTTGCTACCCTCATAAGTCCTTTTTCAAAAGGCACCTCATGCATAGCTTGAATGACTTCGAATAATACCGGAAGTTCTCCTTCAATTATTGTATTCATCGGAGTTAATTGGAACCGTATTTGGCCCTTCTTTTCGTATTCCATTAATACACGCTGAATATCAGCTACATAACTGCTTACACTTGGTGACTCAGTTCCTATAGGAATAACGGTTACATCAACTATTGCCATTTTTTATCATCCTTTTTTTCAATTATTATTCCTTAATGATAGGCATAATTTCTTTTGAATCCATATTTATTAGCTTTTCAAAATAAAACCCATATAAACAATGACTTCCATTTGGAGAGCAGCTTAAAGGCTCGTTTTCCAAATTCTCGAAAAGCACTTTCTCGTCTCCATTTTTGATGTTTAGTGAAAGAAGCTGAAATCCTTCCGCGTACGTATCAGCTTCCGAACTATACAGTGGGGCAAAGGTGTAAAAGTGATCTCCCTCATCAAAATCAAAATATGGGATAAGCCAATCAGAAAATCTTGTTAAATGGGGAATGTTTAAATCTGCTAGCTTATTAAGGTCACTGGATAGAAAAGTATATGCTGACTCATTTATTTTATCAGAAGGAACAGTAATGGTCATGATTAAATTCTTAATTGCCTTCATATAGTATATCTTGTCTAAAATTGTATCGTCCTGCTCGCTAAAAATAGATTTCTTCTTTAAAGGTGCGAATAATAAGGCTTCCTCTTGACCCCAATCTAAATAAACGAGCTCTTCCTTACTCTTCCAGCCCACAAATGGCTCTTTTAGTTGAATAGGAGTCAGCTTTTTTTCTTTAAGATTCATTTGATATGTGGAAAAATCCCAGCTTTCTGTAAATGAAGAAAGGAGCAGCTGATCCTCATCATATGGGTTCCACTCAAAAACAAAGTCAAACGCCTCTATCCTTTCAGACATTATCTCATTCCCGTTGCGATCAATAATTGTAATAATGCCTTCAAAGGTTGTGGGTGCAGTATGAACTAATAAACGTTCCCCTGAAGGACTAGCAGTAACTGAGGCTACTGGTGACTCACTTTCAAAAATCAATTGGTTCTTACCAGTAAATATATTATAAGTATACACATGAGATCCTAACCCGACATTTGTTATGTACACTATTTCTTCATTATTTAGCCAGCTGCTCATACTGTTAAATTGCCCCTGTTCTATTTGGATGGGCAGCTTTATTTCTTGACCAAAAAAGGAAGGTGGAATCGCTTCCTTTCCTGGTTCCTTTTGATGATTTTTGAATGAATGCAGTTCTGACTCTTTATTTACTGTACAACCTGCAAGAAATAGCGAAAGGAAAATGCATAAAAAAAGAGCCATTCTGTATTTCTTTCTTTTTTTCCAAAGCAACTCCACCCCTCCCTCCAATCCATTTAACTAATTATACGAAAATATGAGAAGAATGTTTCAATTATTTCAAAATTATTTCAAAAAGAAAAGCCAATAGCGGCTTTTTCATTTTACATATATAATGCAGCCAGGTAAATGCCTAGCACCTCTTCAAATATTTCATCAAACTGAGATAATGGCAACGGATTAATTCCAGACCCTAATTCGATTGTAAAGCCAGGTCTGCGAAAATCTTGAATAAACCAATCCTTATATCCCGCATAGCTATCAATATATTGTACAGGTGTATATCCGCTCACTCTTGCAAATTCAGCAGCTAAGCCTCTTGATTCTGGCGGTTCAAGCCCTTCAAATCCCCAATAAAATTCTTCGCCTTGGGTATGGAAAGCAAGCATACGATTAAATTGTCTTGTACTTGCAAGATTAGCCATAGCTATCGATTCTGGTTCAGTTAAAGGCGCATCCCCAGGATAGTCACGCGGTGCAGGTGCTTTCTCTGCTTTTCTTTCCTTCTCAATCTCCCACTTTGCCGGGAATTGATTATTTAAGTCCACACCTCTTATATTTGCCTTCCAGCCAGTAAAATCAGTACTTCCATTATTAATCCGTATCACTTCTTCTCTCATCTCATCTGGAGGTCCATTTAAAACCAAGTCAACTCCATCTGGATTTACCATTGGCACAATGGAAAGATCTACAGCGTGATATAAGGGCATGGTTGTCAGTCCTCTTATTGGCTTCACATTTGTTAATGATGACAGAAAATGATTCAGAAGTGACATTAAAACACCTGAAGTGATCCATTCATTTGCATGAAACGAGGCATTAAAATGAACTTTCTTTGTTCCCTTGCCAAGACGGATTTCTTGAATGGGCTTTCCTAATACACTTTTGCCAATATTATTTACTTGAATGAATGGAAAGATGGATTTCAGTTGCGCTATGTCAGCTGTTAAAGCTTTAAAGTTATACTGCCTTTTCCCATTAACGACCGGCGAGATTACTCTTTGGGGAATAATGATTGTTTTTCCAACCTGCAATTGATTTGGGTTCACGTTTTGATTTAGCAAAAGAAGTGCATCAACTGATAAATGTCTAGCCTCACTAAGTTTCCAAAATGTATCGCCTTTTCTCAGCGTATATTTCTGTATAGTAAATCCAGGGATCTGCACTTCTTGCCCAATTTGTAAAGTGGATGAATTAATCGTTGGATTCGAATCAATGATCAAGTTTAATGGGATCATGAAAAGCCGGCTATAATGCCATAATGTATCGCCTGAACGTACTTGCACCTTCATTATTTTTACCCTCCTTCATCCATTCATTCATATGAAAAAAAGAAGAGAAAAATGACTGTATGTCATTCCCATAAAAAAACTGAAATAGTGGGGGATTAACAATCTAAATAGCCTTATAATTAGACAAAGAATATAGTTAATAAAAAAAGACGAACACTACATTTTGTAGAGATTCGTCTTCTTTTTGTTTGAAGGGGTATTTCTCAACAGCCCCTAAAATACATATTTTTTCTACGATCTAATTTTCATCAATTACTGGCTCATTTTTCATCAATGTTGAATTATGCACTTGATCATTTTCGTAAAATCTTAGTAAATCCCCATAGATGATTTTATCTGAATACTCAAGTTCCTGTGATGCTTTTTCAATAAATGGTTCACATGCTGCACCATCGGTCGGCTCACCGGTCTTTTTATCATAACATGTTTCACGAGTATAAATATTATCTCTCGTGATAAAACTTCCATCACGCAACACGGTAAATTCCATTTTGTCGTCTGAAAAAAGATCGGAACCAAATTCAATCGTATTCTTTGTATTCACACCGAGTAAGTGCAGAAGAGTCGGTTTCAAGTCAATTTGACCTGAGACAGTTGAGATTGTTTTCCCTTCTTGACCAGGAATATGAATGATTAAAGGAACCCTCTGCAGTTGTGTGCTTACAAATGGGGTAACTTCCTCACCTAGAAATTCACTCATTGCTTTATTATGGTTTTGAGAAATTCCATAATGGTCCCCGTAGAGGACGATAATTGAATCCTCATATAATCCTTCCTGTTTCAACCGTTCAATAAATAATTTAATGGCTTCATCCGTATAGCGAACAGTTGGGAAGTAGTTATCAACTGTTTTATTACCAGAAGTATATGGTTCAATCAGTCGATCTTCTTCCCCTAATTCAAATGGATGATGATTGGTTAAGGTAATGAATTTTGTATAAAATGGCTTCGGCATTTCTTTCAAATGCTGAATAGACTGTTCGAAGAAATCGATGTCCTTCATTCCCCATCCAACCGAATTCGCATCAGATACATCATAATCAGTCAATGAATAATATCGGTCATAGCCAAAGGAATCATACATAATATCCCGATTCCAGAAGCTTTTGCTATTTGCATGCAACGTTGCTGAATAGTAACCGTAATCCTTTAATATTTCTGGAGTTGCATTAAATTCATTCCCCGAATGGGTAAAAAATACAGCACCGCGGTTAAGCGGGTAAAGCGAGTTATCTAGAAGAAACTCTGAATCCGATGTTTTTCCTTGTTCAGTCTGGTGGTAAAAGTTATCAAAGTAATAACTTTCTTTAATAAAATCATTAAGGAATGGAGTAATCTCCTGGCCGTTTACCTTCTCATTAATAACAAAGTTTTGCGTAGATTCCATTGAAATCAAGATGACATTTTTTCCTTTAGCCATGCCAAACATTTCATCATTCGGCTTTTTATAATTCGCATGGATATAGTTATCGATATCCACTAATTCGCTTCCGTCAGCTAATGCCCGTTGCGCGGAAGATTTTGATTGGAGAAAAACATCATAAATATGATAATTGTATGTGCCTATATTCTTCACGAGCATTTCACGGTCAAATGTGCGGGTAAGCAGCTGTGGACGTTCTGTTTCAGCCAATCCAAGATTAAAAAAAGCAAAGGCAATCGCTATAAGGAAATAAGCTCTGCGATCTACTTTTGTGAATGATTTGCTGGAAATAAAGGTCGGTTTGAATTTGACAATAAGCACCAACAATAGAAAATCGGCAAAATAAACAAGATCCGTCACACTTAATAGATCACTAACACTGCTTCCTAAATCACTCATATTGCTCGTTTGAAAAAGGACAGGAATCGTTAGAAAATCATTAAAAAAGCGGTAAAACACTACATTTGCAAACAAAACAAAGGAAATGAAAAAGCTAGTTATAAGAATATAGCGATTTTTATTTTTCTCCTTCATAAATAGGCTAATACCAAAAATAAAAAGCAGAAAACTTAACGGATTGATAAACAAAATAAACTCTTGCTTCCAGTTTTCTATCTTTATATCAAAGCTAGTCTTATAGACTATATACGTTTTTAGCCAAAGCAATACAGTTGCAATCACAATAAGCGATAGCTTTGACCCTTTCAATTTATTCATACTGGCTGATACCCTCCCTGTTTTTTTAAAGAACAGATGTGGAATTCCCATATTTTTTACCAATTTCAGGATGAATCGGATAAATCAAACAATATCTTAATACTTTTTTTACAAAAAATCAATTGTCCATTTACACTAGTTTTATAGAATGTAAGGATGGCTAATTTACCATTACCCACAGTATTAGACGTTTGAAACCTCAAAAAGTTTCATGATTGTCCAATTTTAGGGAATTTTTAATTTTTATAAACAAAAAGAGCAGGCGAAAAAACGGCTGCTCTTTCTAAAATTTATTTAGCTTTTTCTCTTAGTAGCTGAGCCTCATGTCTTAATAACAATATGGCTGTTTGATAATCTTTTGTATCGATAAATTGGGCTTTGTATAGTTCCTTTACTTCCTCCTCCATTAATTCTAAATCAGCTACCCTGTCACCAATATAAATAATGGTTCCAAACCTTTTAAGCAGTTGTTGAATGTCGTAAATTGTTTTCATTCTTTACCCCATTGTCTTAGAAATATAATTGGCATTTTCACATAAAAAGTATATGTGAAATCCATTCATATCACAAGTAGGATGATTATTCTTTACCTGTCCGGATCCTTTGGATGTAAAAATCTCGGTCTTCGATTCTTTAGCGGAATGGGAGACCGGAGGAGGACATCTCTAAATGCCCGAAAATTAAAGGGAATAAACGGCCATAGATACGGTACGCCAAAGGACTTTAGTCTTGCAAGCATGAGAATGAAAAACACTATTCCGATCACAAATCCATATGAATGAAAGATGCTTGTCGCTAGCAGCAAACCAATTCTCATGAGCCGGTTGGCAAGACTCATTTCATAGCTAGGTGTCGAAAAGGTGCCAATTGCGGCAATTGCCAAGTACAAAACCACTTCATTAATAAATAGACCAACCTCAACCGCAACTTGACCAATCATTAATGCCGCTACAAGTCCCAGTGCCGTAGCTAGTGAAGATGGAGTATGGATTGCAGCCATCCTAAGAATATCCAAACCAAGCTCAATTAATAGGAACTGAACAATTAAAGGAAGCTCGCCCGTATCATTTGGTCCAATATAAGATAAATTTTCAGGCAACAGCTCGGGCTGGATTGCAAATAAATACCAAAGAGGCAACAGAAAAATGGATGCCCAAACGGCTAGAAAACGAACCAATCTTAAATATGCTCCAACTATAGGTTTGTTACGGTATTCCTCAGCATGCTGCAAATGATGCCAAAAAGTAGTTGGTGTAATGATCACACTAGGCGAGCCGTCAACAATGATGCATACATGCCCTTCATATAAATGTGCAGCTGCCGTATCTGGTCTTTCCGTATATCTAACCATAGGGTAAGGATTCCAATGACGGCCAGAAATAAATTCCTCAATCGTTTTTTCAGCCATTGGCAGCCCATCCGTATCAATGTTTGATAAAGATTCTTTAATCTTCTTGACCATATCAGGATCAGCAATATCCTCAATATAACTCACAACGATATCCGTCTTTGAACGTCTGCCTACTTGCATATATTCCATTCTCAATGTGCGGTCCCTTACTCTTCTGCGTGTTAATGCTGTATTAAAGACAATGGTCTCAACATAGCCATCTCGTGATCCGCGAACAACCCTTTCCGTATCAGGTTCTTCGGGACCTCTGACCGGATATGTACGAGCATCAATTAGAATTACCTTATTAATTCCATCAACAACTAGCGCTGTTTGACCAGCTAGTACCGAATCAACTACTGTATCAAGATCATCAGTTGTTTCCACTTCAACATACGGAATATATATTTTAACAAGCTTTGAAAGAGTATCTCCTTCTAACTGCTCTTTCTCTAAATCACTGAGCTCTTTCATTAAATAATGCAGGATATCGTCTTTGACAAAACCATCTACAAAAAAGAAAGCCATTGTTCTTTCTGCATATACAGCATCAAGCTGAATCACATCGAAGCTTTTTTCTACTCCCAGCGCTTTCTTTAGATAGTTGGTGTTTTCAACTAAATTAAACTGCACTTTCCTCTTTTCCTGTGGCTCCAAAACATTTCCACCCCATCATTCTTCCATACTATTCCTTGAATCCTATTTAACAGCTTAGACATTCAAAAAAAAAATCATACCAATAATTGGTATGATTAAAGAATAAGGATCAACAATTTTATCGCAGATTAACGGGCTGTAAGCCCCCCTTCAAGAAGTAGAGGGAACAAAAAATTCTAAGTGGGGGATCAACAGCCCGTAAATGCCCGATTAGTTCAATTAACAATCAGTGGGGGATGAAGGAAAACCCCCACTGATTGAAGTTTCACTTTATATACTTGTTAATTTCTTTAAGCAAATTTTGATAATCTGTTTGTTCAGGCTTTAGTTCAACTGCCATTTCCACACATTTCTTTGCTTCAGAGTAGTTCTTCTCATCTATATAGATTAAAGCTAAATTATAATAAGCTTCGTGAAAATCTGCTCTCTTATCAACAGCCAATTGCAAATGCTCTTTTGCTTGAGTGATTTCATTCAAATTAATTTCTGCATAAGAAAGTAAAAAATATACCTCGGCTGAAACTTCCTTATCTTTTGAATAATCCTTCAATAAATTTTGAGCCTGATCATATGCTTCTGTCTCCATATATTCCTGTGCCATAAGTAAAGCGGATTGTTCATTCATTCGTCTCCCAGGTTCATTAAAACCATATTTCAACAGACTTGCAAAAAGACTAGCCGTTATTACTAAAAACAGCAGCTGCAAAGCCAATCTCTTTTTCTTTGGAAAATGCACGATTCCCGCAGCAAGAAATCCAGCGATTAACCCCCCAATATGCCCAGCCATATCAATACTTGGCATGGAAAATCCAAACATTAAATTAATACCTAATATAATTAAGATATTAAATCCCATCGTTCGGAAGAAAAGCTTCGGAAAAATCACCCCAAAGTAGAGGAGTGCTCCAAAGAGCCCATATATCGCTCCACTTGCCCCTGCAGATATGGAAGGGCTGAAAATAAAGCTGGCGATAGAACCGCCGAAACCAGCAATTAAATAGATAAGAAGAAATCGCCACTTGCCAAAGATCCTCTCAATAATTGTTCCTAAATAATATAAGGACACGGTATTCATTAACAAATGCAATACCCCTATATGGAGAATAATGGGGGTAAAGAAGCGCCACCACTCGCCTTCCAGAATAAGCGGATTAAACTTCGCCCCATACTTAATCAATGTAGATGTATCCGTGCTGCTCCCAACTGATTCAATAAACAGAAAAACAGCTACTTGAATAATCATGAACATATATGTAAAAAAAGGTTTCCCTTGATTAAAAATACGCGTCTCTTCTTTTGCTTTGTTTGAAGCAATAGATAATGCTGAAAGCTTTAATTTGTCAACGTCATTTTCAGTGTAGCTTTCTTCTAGTGCGAAGGCGAATGAATCACGGAAGATCCCTTCGGCTTTCTGAAAACCATGTTCGTAATGAGCACGATCAAAAATGATTGATTGCACCCTTGTTTTTCCATTGGAAGGGAATTGAAAAGGCTCTCTTATTCTAAATTCATAATCATCTACCGGAGGGTATGGAGTCACATACATATTAATAACATTCATGCTGCTCTTTGAAAGTTGTTTTCTGATCCTTTCCCCATTCATCGCGGTCAGTTCAATATCCTTTTGCATCCAATTGCTCCAGTCCAAATTATAAAGGAGTAATCGGATGACCTGCGCTTCTTTATTCTCCATTTTTTCTAGCCATATTTCGTTTTGCTCCTTTGATAATTGAACAATCCGATATTCTTGAACAGAAATAAAATAATGGGCTAGCCGCCAAAAAAGATATTCCTCTTGAAAATTCAAATTTTCTCCTACTCTCTAAACAAAAATCAATTTTTTCCATTAGGCTTTCTTTTATTAATAATTGCACTTGCCTTCCTTTAACTATAGGCAATAATCCTTCCTTTTGTAAAGCAAGATACATATTCACATTTTTCCCTTGTAAATATACGTTTAACCCCAAAAGAAAAAGACCTTTATTAAGGTCTTTTTTCATTTCAATTCTGCAGATTCAGGCGGAAACACCATTTTCATCAATCGATCACGGACTCCAGGAATCCCCATGAATGAACTAACTGCTAGACGACGCAAAAATGGGGTCTTAAATAAAACATTCATTGCGCGATAACGATTCTGGAAAAGAAAATATCCACCAAACCCAATTAGTAGAATAGATAGTATGCGGCCCATTTCATCCCTCCTATTTCTAGTTTGGGATAATCTTTATTATTTTATCCAAACGAATAGAATCCCTAGAAGAGCCGCTAACAGACCAGAAGAATAGTTAACAAGGTCATTATTCATAAAGGGTAGTCCTCTAATGAATATTGTTTTTTTCCCACAATGGCTTAAGGCCTCAACTTCTGTCTTGCATACTTCGCATCGGTAGACTGCCTGAATGAAAGCACCAAGTACGGTATCAAAAAGATTGCCAATAAATCCAAACACAAAAATAACAGTTGCTTCAATAATTGTCAGATGAAAAAAATAAAAAGCTAATAAAGAAATCGTGAAAGCTCCGCTGATTGCCGCAAAGGACCCTAATAAACTCACCGCTCCAGATGTTCCTGCATCAATTGGTTTAAATGTTCGAATGAAGAAAGGACGCCGCTTACTTAAAGAACCAATTTCCGAAGCCCATGTATCTGAGTTTGCAGCAGCAAGTGATATAGCAAAGCCAATGATCCATATCGTTTTAGGAAAAATAAGGTATAAAAGACTAAAAAGAGCAGCCGTTCCACCATTTGCGACAACTTGCTGCCAATCACGTCTTGATCCTTTTTCATGACGTCCTTCTATTTCCAATTTATTTCTTCTTTTATATTTTGACCAATAGCTAGAGCTGGCAAAAAAGAAGCCGAGAATGATTAATCCTTTTATCCCAAAACCAAGACTAACAGCAAGACCGACAAAGAAGGCAGCAATAGTGCCTGACATCGTCAATAATCGATAAGAATACCCACAATATGCCATAGCAGCAATAAATAAAATAAGAAAAATAATATTAATCATTCATTTTCTCAGCCTTCTTCACAGTAATTATTTTGTTAACTGGGATATCATGCCCTTCAATCGGAAGTTCTGTTACAAGCTGCGGGGTAAATGCGAGTGAAATCGTCTGTCCTGTAAAACTCGCAAGGTAACGATCATAATAACCTCCGCCAAATCCAACTCTGTAACCATTCTGTGTAAATGCAAGCCCTGGTACAATGATTAAATCAATTTCATTTGCTGGAACTTCTTTTGTCACTGTTTCAATCGGCTCTAGTAATCCATAATAAACGGATTCTAATTGATTAAATTTCGTTAATGTCCGAAAGACCATTTCCTTATTTCTAGGAAGACATTTAGGAATGACTACTCGCTTCCCTTCTTCCCATGCTTTTCTAATGATCTGGTATGTATCGACTTCTGGAGATTTAGAAATTGTCACCCCTACTGTTCTTGCTTCCTTCCAAAGTGCATCCCGGAAAAGTAGCTGGGCAATTTCATAAGAATCATGTTCATATTGAGGCTTCTCAATTTTTGCAAGTTTATCCATTATTTGCTTACGAATCATTTGCTTCTCATTGATCATCTCTTCATCCCCCAATTATTACTGTTCAGTCGCCTTCGCTTTTCTTTGTCTAGCTGCGGCTCCTAGCGACTACTAGACTTCAGGCTTCCTCCTTACGATAAGTCAACATCGAATCGCTATCGCTCTTCGTGTTTCCTTTATCTCTCGAATCACTATCGCTCTTCGTGTTTCCTTTATCTCAGTCCGGAGCCCTCCAGTCCATACGTCGCTGTTCAGTCGCCTTCGCTTTTCTAATTTTATTCAACAAAAAAAGCAGTAGGAATCACCCCACTGCTTATTTTGTCTCACGATGTGTAGTAGAACGCTTATCTCTTGGGCAGTATTTTTTAAGCTCAAGACGATCTGGATTGTTTCGTTTATTTTTTTTAGAAATATAGTTACGATCTCCACATTCTGTGCAAGCTAACGTAATATTCACACGCATGTAATTTCCCTCCAAACTATTGATGACTAGTTCGTTCATACGACTTTTCTATAATATCACTTTTTATTATGAAATGCTAGTGTGTTTTTTAAAAGTGAGTTTTTTAATTATCATTCGACTTGGATTTCTATCTATTTTATTGTTTCCATTAAGTCATATTTGTTGTTAACTTTTGATGGATTCCATATAATATCCCTTTTGAGCGACTGATTTTATTGCGAAGTAGCCTTTTACACGCTTACGTACCCGGTATAGCAGTGAAGCAATTTCTTCTGCAGTCACAACTTGATCAGGGTCTCCAACTCTCTCAGGCCATACATTTTTGATAATCTCTTCCTTCAAAATTAGATGATCCATATTCTCATACAATAATTTTAAGCAAGTAAATTCCTTTGCAGATAATTTAATCGGTGTTTCACCAATGATAAAAGTTTGAAGATGATCATTAATTGCAATATTTTGCGGTATGGCTACATTCATTGAGGTAAATTCCCTTGTGACTTCATTGTCAATACATATATATAGTTCAATCAACCCATGAATCAAAGTTATTTTATCACCAGGTTCTATATAACAGGGCTCATTGGGCACAAGTTCCATCTCGTTTACTGCTGTGCCATGTTTGCTCCCCAAATCCTCTATATGGAGCTTGCCTCCCTTCATATGAATTCGACAATGTTCCCTTGATACGAAATCATTATAAAGCTTGAAATCAACTTTAGAATGCTGGCTAGCACGGCCAATCAAAAGGCTTTTCCCCTCAGAGATGTAAGCAAAATCCTCAGCTTGCCCTTTATGAGTAGATTTCAACACAATCTGAAAAGTTTTGGTGCTCATTCTCTTATAATCTCCTTAAAAATCGAAATATTGCGAGTCTTTTTATACACTTATCATTTCCTATACATGGTTGATCCATAGACTCAATTTTATAATTATAAAGGATCAAACGCTTATAAATAAAGAAAAAGCAATATAACGCCAAATTGTGAAAGAGGGATTTTTTAATGAAGAAAGGATTATTATTTTTGCTGATTATTTTAGTGGGGTTGGGAGGAGTTCTTATGTGGCAATTTCTCCAAGTTGACCAAGGGTCACCTGAACAAGTATTTAATGATTATGTAAAACAATTCTCTGAACAAAATTTTGATGGTATGCTGGATCATGCATCAATAGAAGAATTAGAAAACTATAATTATACAAAAGAAAACCTAACTGATAAATATGACGCGATCTTTACTGGTATGGAGGCATCTTCAATCAGTGTATTATCAAAGGAACTTCAATACGATGAGGCTAGCAAAGAATATGAAGGACGCTTTAATGTAAAGATTAAAACCTTCCTTGGTGATATAGAGACAGCATACAAGGCTAATTTTTCCAAAGGTGATAGGGGGAATAATGGCAAGGGATGGAAAGTGAAATGGGATCCTTCTATGATCTTTCCGGGAATGGAAAAAGGAGATAAAATAAATGTCCGTACATTTTCCCCAAAGAGAGGTGAAATCCTTGATAGGCATGGAAATCCAATGGCGATGGATACGGAAGTATATGAAATGGGCATTATCCCAGGCAAGCTAGGAAGTGCAAAAGAGGAAAGCATCAAAAAGCTCAGTGATTATTTTGATCTCCCTCAAGAAACCTTTATTCAGGCTCTAAATCAAAAATGGGTATCTGATGATGTCTTTGTGCCTATTGCAACAATGCCTAAAGGTTTTCAAGTAGATAGTATCGCCGGAGAGGATCTGCCAGGCATCTCCTTCCAATCAAAAAAAGTTAGGTATTATCCAGATAAGGAAAGCAGCGCACATCTAATTGGCTATGTGAAAGAAGTGACGCTTGAGGACTTGGAAAAAGCCCCGGAATATACAATCGGTGATTATATCGGAAAATCGGGACTGGAGGAAGTATATGAAAAACAATTAAGAGGGAAAAAGGGTGGCATCATCCAAATCCAAGATGAGTCAGGAAAGCAGAAAAGTATTATCAAAAAAGTTGATGCCGTCGATGGGGAAAACATTAACCTTACGATCGATTCAACTTTGCAAAATGAAATGTATCAGGCTATGAAACAGGATGCAGGTGCCGTAACAGCAATGAATCCTGTAACTGGGGAAATGCTCGCATTGGTCAGCTATCCTTCCTTCGACCCGAATTTAATGGTAAGCGGAATGACAGTAGAGCAATGGAAAGCATATAGTGAAGATCCAAAGCTTCCATTTTTAAGCCGTTTCTCAAGCTTGTATGCTCCAGGTTCAACTTTTAAAGCGATAACCGCTGCTATCGGACTGACAGTTGGAACAACCTTCCCTGAGAAAAGACGGGAAATTTCCGGCTTGCGCTGGAAAAAGGACAATAGCTGGGGAGGCTACTATGTAACACGTGTGAAAGATGTGCCTTCAGTTAATATGGGAGAGGCATTAGCCTATTCAGATAATATTTATTTTGCACAGGAAGCTCTTGAAATGGGGGCTGACGTATTTGAAGAACATGCTCTTACCTTTGGTTTTAAAGAAGGATTTAGTCTGCCAATTTATTTAAAGAAAAGCCAACTGTCGAATAATGGAATTAGGAATGAAATTTTACTGGCTGATTCCGCCTATGGTCAAGGAGAGGTACTAATGTCTCCTGTTCATTTAGGTATTGCCTTTACCCCTTTCATTAATGGTGGAGATATGGTCATGCCTGTACTGCTTGATGATGAAAAAGCACCGGTGCGCAAAACGATCATTACAAATGATGTGGCTAATCGTGTGAAAGAGGCATTAATTCAAGTAGTACAGCTGCAAGGGGGTACCGCTCATAATTTGAAGACGAATATGGAGATTCTTGGAGCGAAGACAGGAACCGCCGAGCTTAAGAGCAAAAAAGGAGAAGATGGATTAGAAAATGGTTTTGCTGTTGTTTTCGACACAAAATCTCCCTCTATATTAATTACAGCCCTTGTAGAGGATGTGAAAAATCGTGGTGAGAGTCATTATGTAACAGCGAAAATAAAGCCCATTCTAC
Source organism: Cytobacillus solani (assembly GCF_001420595.1). Taxonomy (GTDB): domain Bacteria; phylum Bacillota; class Bacilli; order Bacillales; family Cytobacillaceae; genus Cytobacillus; species Cytobacillus solani. Next base: position 3,475,187 of record NZ_LJIX01000006.1, read on the forward strand.
ATCATTACCTTACCCGAAAGGAGTCCAACTAATTGTACGTTAACAAGAAAGAAAAAAGTGACGGTACCAAAAAATTGTTAGTCATTGTTATTTCCTCGATGCTGATTTTTCTTCTTGGTATACTGACCGTTTGTTATTTCTTTATTTATCCTTCGTCAGAGAATCATATAACTGAAAAGGAAGAGGAAAAAAATATAAAGGAAGAAACCATTCCTATTGTGGATGGGTATGGAGGAAGTTATCTTCATACCATTGGACAAAAGGTTCGACAAAAAGACTGGGGAACCTTTACATTGCAGCAAATATCACCAATAAACAAAACGTTTAAAATATCCACTATGGTCATACAGTTAAAAGAGATAAAAATGATAAAGCTATCCCAGATAAATGAAGAAAGAAAAGAGGAACTAAGGGAATTTACTGGATTGAGCTTTGCTGAAACGTATGAATTATATTATAAAGATAATCTAACCATGGCAGAGATATACGAGAAAGAAGCATTAACAAAAAGTGATATAGGGAAAGAAATTACATATTTTGAAATCTCTTATACCGTGGAAAATACTTCTTCAAATGAGCTTCAATTTTTCAGTATGGAAAACGTATCTTTCAATAATCAAATAAATTACAATGTGCCTGAAAAAAACTTCATTTATTCGGGAGATACATTAATGGGAACAAAAAGTGTAAGCAGAATTGATAATAAATCAAATGAGGAAAGAGAAGGGCTAATCGGATTATTAATTGATCCTGATAAAAACATCGATGAGCTAACCTCTTTTTCATTTACAACCTCTGATATTCTTGATGGAGATTCTCATAAATTGATTACAAAAGCTAAAACGTATACTATTACATTAAACTAATTAGAAGAAGCCTTGCTGAGTGGAATCTCTGCAAGGCTTTATTTTATCGCATAGGATGTGAATTAATTAATAATTTTACCTGTTAAAAGTGAGCTGTTTAAATGTATTAATTCAGCATCATTTTTCCCATTAATGACCCATGTTTCACCAGCAAATGTTCCTTTCCCCTTAAAATGATAGTCATATATTAACAAACTAACCACATTTCCTTTGGCCATTGGTCGATATTGTATCTTTCCAGATTCTAGGCAATCCCATATTCTGTTCTTATAAATATTCCAAAGTGGTTGGACCGTACATGTTTTTCTTACTTCCCCTCTGCCCATACATCCATTAACTAGATGTACCTGATCAGCAGTCATATGGAAAACAGCATCTTCTGATGGCGATATAAATGAGACATGGTCGTTATCCCAATATTGGGATCGGTGTTGGAAAAGAACTTTAACAGTTTCAGGATGATTGTGATGATTGGTAAGCTCAAAACTAACTAATTGCGTATGATTTTGATCGTATTCTTGTTTTAAATGCAATGATATCCCTTCTTCTAAAAGAAGTTTTTCTTTCCCTTGTTTCATCCAGTACGTTTTCCCGCTCACCCAAATTCCTGGGATCACAAGAAGCCCATCTATTAATGCTTGCTGTTTATCCTCAGAAAAATGTGATTGAATACAAGTTTCTATTTTCATTGTTCCTTCACCTCCGCAAGTACTAAAAATCTAAATAGTAAGCCTTTAATGTTTCCTTATAAACTCTGATTGTTTCCTCTGCAATTCTTTGCCAACTAAAGTTTTTTTCAACCATACTTTTCCCATTAAGACCCATTTTTTTAGCCTCTATTTTATTTACCAGAAGATTAGAAGCCAATTCGATAAAGCTTGATGCATCTCCTGCTGTCATCAATAGACCTGAAATTCCATGCTTGACTATGGATTGTAACCCTCCTGTCCGAGAAACGATGACTGGCTTCCCATGCTGCATCGCTTCTAAAGCTACAATACCAAACGGCTCATATTTGCTTGGAAAAACAGCTAACGTACAAATTTTAAAAAGGGCATTCTTTATCTCCTCAGAAATAAATCCGACAAAAAACACATTGTTTAATTTAAGCTGCATGACTCTTCTTCGATATTCTTCAAGCATCGGTCCTTTTCCGGCAATAATAAAATAAACGTCAGGAAATCGATCCTTCATTAAAAAAGCTGCTTCTATCAGCGTGTCAAACCCCTTTTCCTTGACGATTCGCCCAATAGAAAAAATTAGTTGTTTGTTTTCCTGCAGCGGTATAGACGATAAAACATCCTTTTCCCATCCAATAGGCAAACTTTTCTCGACACCATTTGGGATAATGGCGATCTTTTTTTCACTTACTTCAAAGATCTGAACAAGCTCGTCATTCATATATTCACTGCAAACAATTAAATAATCGGATGTTATTACTAACTGTTGTTCCTTTTCATGAATATAGCTTTGCAGTTCAGTATAGATTCCATTGTTTCTTCCATACTCTGTCGCATGAATGGTACTAATAAGGGGGAGTTTAAGACTAGATTTAATAAAGATTGCACTTTCACCAACAAGCCAATCATGGGCATGTATAATCGAAAAATAATGTTTTCTTGCTAGGTGTAATGCCTTCTCAGCAATTGCTACATTTAAACCCTCAACCCATTTGAAGAAATCACTGTTGTTTTCACTGTAAGATTGCACACGATAAATATAAACTCCCTCAGCAATTTCCTGATCGTTCAAATGGCCTGGATTTGCTGTTATCACATACACCTTATACCCTAATTTTTGAAGAGCAATTGAAAGGCCATACACATGCTTTGCAAGGCCACCAATTAGATGTGGGGGATATTCCCATGCCAGTAGAAGAATCGATAAATATTCAGCCTTTTCTAATGCAGGACAATGACTTTCATCCAATACGTACTCTTGCAAGAGTTTTTCTAGGTCCTTGCTTTTTTCACCTATAAATTTTCTTTCAGCTGCTTTTTCATAATAACTATATGTACTCACATGTTCTGACCATGGCAATGAATAAGTGGGCAACTCACTCTGCTTCGAATAACCGATATTCATGCTTTTCTTCCTACCTCTATCCATCATCCACCCCACTACAATAAACACGAAAGACAAATAACTAAATTATGATAAAAAGAAGCATAATATTCCTATTTCTCTATCTTTATGTTAGCATCGAAACACATGTCTCACAATGAACAGAAATTGTCGTTTCATGCTACATCCTTACTTCACTAGTAAAATAGAGAAAAAAAAATTTATCGCTCAGCTATAATTATGTAAATCGACAAAATCCAGCTTATTTTCATTAATTAAAACGACAAAACAATTGGCCATTTTCTCTGGTAAAATGAATCTCATCGAATTTTGTCGATAATCATGGTAAAATATGTTCATGACATGCAGTAAGTGTCAATATTCATTTTGTATTGTACAAAATCGAGGTGTTTTTTTTGGAATATGTAATGATTGGTCTACTTGCCTTTGCATTGATTTTGTTGATTATTTCCGCTTTTTTAAAAGACCCCTATAAAATGATACGGGAGGAAATCGATCAACTTTCCATGCAGCAAATTCAAGAAATGTATGTAATAAAAAAGAAACTAAAAGTGTTAGAAGAAGAATTGCTTGTAGGCGATGAAGCATTTCGTCCCTCTCCATCGATACGACAACCATTTCCTTCGGAAAGAAAAGAAGTACATGAAATTATTAAAAATCAAGTTTGGTCACTAGCTCAGCAAGGATTAACTGTTGATCAAATTTCTCGACAATCATCCTTATCATCGAATGAGGTGGAAACTATTTTAAGCGAGATGATTGAAAGAGGGAAACGGTATGAATAGAAGAAATACACGAGCTTTTGCCTTTGGAGTACTGATCTCTGTTTGTATCATTGGAATTTTTTATTTTAATATAGGTGATAAGAAAATACCTGAAATGAATATAGATCATGCAAAAAACTTTTTAGAGGAAAAGGGATATGTTGTTTTATCAAAAGACAAATATGATCAGATGGAAAAGACCCTTTCTAATCAGACAAATAAAGCAGAAAAAGAGCAATCCCCACTGCCTGATCCCCCTAAATCCGAAGAATCAACTGCTGCATATCAGCTAGAAATTGTGAGTGGGATGGTTTCACGTGATATTGCGGAGATACTTGCAAAAGAAAAAGTTATCGATGATGCAAACAGATTTGAAGTCTACTTAGAAGAAAATGGATACAGCAAAAAAATCCAGCTTGGCTCATTTAATTTAACAGCAAAAATGAGCTACAAGGATATTGCAAAAATCATTACAAAAAGCTAAAGGAGTCAGTCCTTTAGCTTTTTTGTTTGTTAGCTATTGTTCAAATCATATTGCCGTCCCTTAACAAGATAGAAAATATGTTCAGAAATATTCGTTACATGGTCTGCAGCCCTTTCCAGGAAACGGCAAATAAAGGAGAGCTGAGTAATTTGCGGTAAAAACTCTGGATTTTGCAGATTGATGTGTAATAGGTCCCTGATTGTTTGACCATATAAATCATCAACTTCATCATCCATATGAGCAACATTCTTTGCCTTAACAATATCTTCATCGTTAAATGCCTCTAAAGATAATTTCAGCATTTCTAAAGTAAGCATATGCATTTGTTTGATATGAATAATCGGTTTCACTAGTGGTTCTGCACCGATACGAATCGTTGATTTTGCAATATTTACTGCATAATCGGCAATCCTCTCAATATCTGTCGCAATTTTGATTGCAACAATTATTCGCCTTAAATCAATCGCAACAGGTGCCTGCTTAGCAATCAAAAGAATCGCAAAATCATTGATTTCCTCATACATCAAATCAGCCTGTGCATCATCATCCATAATCTCAAGAGCCAATTCAATATTCTGTGTTTCAAGTGCCTCAATCGATTTTGTTAATGCCTCTTGAGCAAAGCTGCCAATCTCCAGTAATTTCCCTTGTAATTCCTTTAAATCATAATCAAACTTTCCTCTTACAGACATGCCACTATTTCTCCTTTCATCCTTCAAGCTGTTAGCAGATCATTCACATCTTGTTTATTAGCCAAATCTGCCGGTGATATAATCTTCTGTTCGTTTGTCAGCAGGATTGGAGAAAATTTTGTCTGTGTTCGTAAACTCAATGACCTCCCCATTTAAGAAGAACGCTGTTTTATCTGAAATACGTGCAGCCTGCTGCATATTATGTGTGACAATAATAATGCTGAATTCCTTCTTTAATTTTTGAACAAGTTCTTCGACTTTTAATGTCGAAATTGGATCAAGAGCAGATGTTGGTTCATCCATTAAGATGACATCAGGTTCAATGGCAAGACAGCGGGCAATACAAAGACGCTGCTGCTGTCCCCCTGACAGCCCAAATGCATTTTCATTTAAGCGATCCTTGACCTCATCCCAAATAGCTGCTCCTTTTAAACTTTCCTCTACAATTTGGTCAAGCACTTTTTTATCCTTTATTCCGTGAATCTTTGGACCGTATACAACATTTTCATAGATTGATTTAGGAAAAGGATTCGGCTTTTGGAAGACCATCCCTACTCTTGTACGAAGCTCTTCTACGCCATATGATTTATCAAAAATATTTCGTCCGCGATATTCAATTTTTCCTGATGTCTTTACACCTGGCACTAATTCAATCATTCGGTTTAACGTCTTGATGTATGTGGATTTTCCACATCCTGATGGTCCAATGATCGCCGTTACTTCATTTTCATAAATATCTAGATCAATATTTTTGAGCGCATGGTTATCCCCATACCATAAGTTTAATTCACTGGTTTTATAGACAAGCTCTTTATTTTGAAGTGCATCCCTGTTAGTATCAGTCATCACAAGTCTTACTCTTGGTTTTTCAATCGTTGCGTTCATCGTTTCTGTCTCCCTTCATCCTATACAGCTTGACTTAGTAGCGTTTTTGAAATTTATTTCGAATGAAAACGGCGATAGAATTCATAATAATCAGCATGGTCAGCAATACGATAATCCCTGCCGCTGCTACACCTTGGAATTCCTCTTGTGGACGTCCTGTCCAGTTATAAATTTGCATTGGCAATACCGTAAACATATCGAAAACAGACTTTGGCAAAAAGGCAAGAAATAATGGCAAGCCGAGAACAACTAATGGAGCTGTTTCACCAATTGCCCTTGATAAAGCAAGAATTCCACCCGTTAAAATCCCAGGGATTGCTGCTGGCAGTACAACATGAAGAATGGTTTGCCACTTTGTTGCCCCCATCCCATAGGAAGCTTCTCTTAATTCCTTTGGAACTGCCTTTATCGCCTCCTGTGATGCAACAATAATAATTGGAAGGACAAGCAGGCTCATCGTTAATCCAGCCGCTAAAACGCTTGTTCCAAGAGCTAATGCCCGGACGAAAACAGTCAAACCTAATAAACCAAAAACGATCGAAGGAACCCCTGCAAGATTCGAAATATTCACCTGAATAAACCTTGTAAATCGACTTTTCTGTGCATACTCTTCAAGATAAATCGCAGTTCCAACACTTAGCAGTAAAGTGACAGGTGCAACTACACCCATTAACCAAATTGTCCCGATTAGGGCCGTTTTAACTCCCGCTTGCTCTGGTTTCCGTGACGGAAGGTTTTGCAAAAACTGAAAATCAAGATAGCCAATTCCTTGAGTAATTACCCGATATAATAATATGCCTAGGATTAACAAGCCAAATATTGTTGCAGCCATAAATAACAGCCGAAAGAAAATATTTGAAACGATTCTTGGCTTCATATGCTTTAGCACTTTTGTATGGTCGATTAATTTCATTTAATACTCCTCCCTGAAACGGCGAGAGATAAATTGAGCGAGCAAATTCATTCCCAATGTGAACAAGAATAACGTAAACCCGACAGCATAAATGCTGTAATAGATTGTCGTCCCATATCCCGCATCCCCTTGGCTTACTTGCACAATATAAGCCGTCATCGTCTGAATGGAGCTTGTGACATCCCAGCTAAGATTTGGTGTAGAACCCCCTGCAACGGCTACAATCATCGTTTCTCCTATCGCTCTTGATATCGCTAAGACGATGGAAGCAATAATTCCTGAAATAGCTGCTGGAAGAACAACCTTTATCGCTACTTCAAATTTTGTTGAGCCAAGAGCCAGAGCACCTTCGCGCATCGAATTTGGGACGCTTGACATGGCATCCTCAGATAGTGAAGCAATCATGGGAGTAATCATAATCCCAATGACAATCCCTGGGCTTAGCGCATTAAAAATTTCAAGGGAAGGTATGATTTCTCTTAATAAAGGTGTTACAAAAGTTAAAGCAAAGAATCCATAAACAATTGTCGGAATGCCTGCTAGTACTTCCAGTATCGGTTTAATGATTCTGCGTGTTCGATCAGATGCGTACTCACTCAAAAAAATGGCAGATGCTAAGCCAATCGGTACTGCAACAATTGCTGCAATCATTGAAACCTTCAATGTTCCTGCAACAAGTGGAAGAATCCCATATGATCCTTGTGTTTCTGAGAAAGGATACCACTTTTGTGCAGTCAAAAACTCTTGAATGGGAACTTTCGTAAAAAAGGTAATGGTTTCAGCAATTAATGTTAGAACAATCCCAAGCGTTGTCAGCACTGATACGATGGCTGTAAGCAATAATACAAATGGGACAATTTTCTCTACTTGAAGAATCTTACTCTTCTTTTGCTTCTTTTTCTGTATGAGTTCTTGAACAGAAAAAGAATTTGATGTTTTTTGTAAGGCCAAAATGAAAACCCCTTTCATCCGTGTAACGAAGGAAGATGAGAAGCACCATATTTACGCACTTCCCATCTTCAAGTGAAGTTTATTGCATTTATTCTTACTTTAACCCCTCTAATACTTTAAGTGCCGCTTCATACTCTTCATCTTTTAATTTTACGTAGCCTACATCTTCAGAAAGCACCGCTGCATTATCAAGTGTATATTTAACGAACTCATACACTTCTTCATTTTTCAATGATTCATTTTTTACATATGTGAAAAGAGGACGTGATAATGGAGCATATTCTCCGCTTTCAACCGTTTCATTCGTCGGTTCAACTGGTCCATTTCCTCCATCAACTGGAACAACCTTTAATTTATCTTTGTTTTCAGCATAATACGCATAGCCAAAATAACCGATTGCATTTTTATCACCTGTAACACCTTGTACTAATACATTGTCATCCTCAGAAAGTGTTGCATTTTCAACAATTGGTGCATCTTCTAAAATGACTTCATTGAAGTAATCGTATGTTCCAGAATCCGTACCTGGAGAATAGAATTTAATTTCTTCTTCCGGCCATCCTTCACGAATATCTGACCATTTTCTTGCTTTTCCATCTTCAACCCACATTTTCTTCAATTCATCAACTGTTAAGTGGTCAACCCACGTATTATCTTTATGAACAACAACGGATAGTCCGTCATTTGCTAATTTAAATTCAGTATAATTAATTCCCGCTTCTTCTAATTGCGCCTTCTCTTCATCTTTAATTGGACGAGAAGCATTGCTCATATCTGTACTTCCTGCGATAAAGGCTTTGAAACCGCCACCTGTACCTGAGGATGCCACAGAAACCTTCACTCCTGGCTGCTCCATACCAAACTCTTCAACAACTGCCTCCATAATCGGATAAACCGTTGAGGATCCATCAAGATTTATTTCACCTTGAAGCTGCTTATTCTCTTCACTAGCTTTCTGCTCTGTACTAGTTCCTTCCGCTTGTGATCCGTTTGCTGTCGCTTCATTATCTGTTTTTCCACAAGCTGCAGTGAACGCAAGCGCTGCTCCAATCATTGTTGAAAGTGCTAAGTACTTAAAGCTTTTCATTTCTTTATTCCCCCTAAGAGATTGGTTATTTTGTCCTACACGTATAGAATAATGCTCCAGCATTAACCTAGTTTTAATTGAATGTAAAGCTTTTGTAAATTACAGCAAAGCGATGTATAAAAATTGATTTCACGAAAAGAATAACTAGTTATTTGCATACAAAAAGCCTGCTCCCCCTTAAGGGAACAGGCCTATTGTATAATTCTTCTATTCTTGTTCCGTTTTTTCGCCATCCGTTTCTTTCTGATCTTCGGTTGAATGATCCGTATTGGCTGTACCGGATTGTCTTTGCTTCTTTAATTCAAAATACGTATCTAACACACGTTCAGCAATATTTCTATTCGCATAATGGCCATGGCTTCCTTGGTAGGCCCATGGGACTAAGACAGCGATTGCGACTTCAGGATTGTCATAAGGAGCGTAACCCACATAGCTTAAGTTAATAACCTCTGGCGGCTCTTTGCCATATTTGCTCCGTTCAGGTCCATCATAGAACGCCTCGGCTGTACCAGTCTTTCCTGCTGGATTATAATCCTTCCCTTTCGCGCCAAAGCTAGAATAAGCTGTTCCACCAGGTTCCTGAGTAACTTTTTTGAAACCTTCCTGAACACGGTCTAGCCATTCTTCTTTTCCTTCGATGCGGTTAAGTACTTTCGGTTCAATTTCCTGGATAATTGGTCCAATTTCTCCGTTTTCCATTAATGGCTCGCGGATTTCTTTCACTATATGCGGCTCCATTCGGTTCCCGCCATTTGCAATCGTTGAAACGTATTGAGCAAGCTGCATATTCGAATACGTGTCATACTGCCCGATCACTAAGTCAAGCATGAAACCTGGCTTTGTTCCAGTCCCTTTAAAGCCAGACTGTTCATTTGGGAGATCAATTCCTGTTTTAATACCTAGACCATATTGTGCAAAGGAGTCACGAATGGTACTAAAGCCCTTTGAATCTAACTTTAATGGACGATCAGGGATGTAAGTGCCCCCTCCAATATTTATCGCAGTCTGGAACATATAAACGTTTGAAGAGTACTTAAGGGCAGTGATATCTGACATCGTGCCAAGTCCAGCTTTCCAAGATTTTTTAGGTGGTGTTCCTTTAATTCTTACAGGGGTATCGTAAAAGGTATCTCCTGGACGGATTGCCCCAGTGTTAAAACCAGTCATAATCGTCGCACCTTTAACCGTTGATCCAACGTTGTAAGTCGTTTGGATATTTCCAAGCGCATCATCCATAATGACTTTTTCCCCATTTTCCTTCTTCACGATTCGTTTTCCAGACATTGAGAGAATCTCCCCGGTACGAGGATCCATCAGGACAACATAGGAACGATCGAGTAAAAGAGTGCCTGATTTTCCCTTCGCTGCTCTTAATTCCTCTTCTACAATTTTGTCAACAGCCATCTGAAGGTCCATATCTATACTTAGTACAAGATCCTTCCCTCTTTTACCTTCTGAAATCGGAATCGTTTCTAACACATTTCCTGCCTTATCGGTGATGTTCTTCACTTTTGCTTTCTGCCCATGCAGTACATCCTCATATTGCAGCTCAATTTGACTTTTTCCCACGCGGTCATTACGGCTGTAATCCCGTGCTAAATAATATTCAAGCTGCTCAGCAGGAAGTCCATCATCAGACACATTGCCAAGGACAGACTTCAATGTATCGCCAAACGCATAATATCTTTCCCAATCTGTTGTTGTATCCACGCCAGGCAGCAGCTGCAGGTTTTCACTGACAACAGCAAATTCCTCATCAGTTACTCCCTTATTTTTTACCATTTGCGGTGTTAGCGCATAACCACTTGAAAAATCACGGTAAATCGCAAGAACTTCTAGATCAAATGCAGTTAATTCATTTAATTCTTCCTCTGTGATACGGTCAAGCTTAAGCTGATAGATTTTCTTGTCTAACTCTTTACCTTCCAGCTTCTTCTTTAATTTTTCTATTTCCTCATCAGATACCTTCGCATCTGCACGCTTCGAGTTTTCTAAAATCCAATAATCCTTTTTATCTCTTTCCTGGACTTTACTTGTATCTTTTTCAATAAGCGTTGCAAGTTTCTTTGCAACTTCTATCATTTCATCCTGCTTTGCCCCTCTATTTGTATACGTGATTGCGTTTTGCGGGGTATTATCAACGATTATCTTCCCTGTCCGATCCATCATTTTTCCTCTTGGTACAGGATTATTCACTGTAATGTCTTCTGTCCGCTCTATCTCTCGTCGATAATCATCTCCATAAACAATTTGCACAAATCCAAGTCTAAGAATTAATACCGAAAACAGAATAAAAACGATAAAGAATAAGACATTTACCCGGAATGGTACATGTGACTTCTTCTTCTTTTTTTGCTTCAATGTTTATTTACACATCCTTTATCCAGTTCACTTTATCACTTATCTTTATTCTATAAGAAAACAATAAATTATTCTATTAAGAACCTATAATTGTGATAAGAAATATTTCCCTAAAAAAGAAATGTGTACGCAGGCAGTTAGATTGACTGGAAATGAATTTTCCTGATAAACAAATAGATGATTAAATGACCGATGCCTAAAGCAAGAAGAAGAATGGGTATTCCTTTTTCTTCATTAAGAAAAACAACCACACCGAGGAAGGCAAGTATAGAAACAACTCTTCCAGAATTCAAAAAAATTTCACGAACCACAATATATTCTATCCTCATTTCAGCTGCCTTCCATCCCTTCCCTATCACATCATAAGTCATGGATATATATGGAACTAGTAATAGTGGGTAGGCAATAGCAATAATTCCAGCGTAAAATAACAGCTTGGGATAAGTTAAATTAAAAATGATTAAAAAAATGGCAGCATACAAAATGACTCCACCAATGAGAATGGCTTTTTTTCGCTGATTTTTCTTAAGCAGCCTCGATACGCTGTAGTATGTAATAAATGAAACACCTGAATTAACAAGACCAAATGTTCCTAATGCCATTTCACTTCCTGTGGAAATAAATACAAAAACAGATATGATAAAGGCAAATGTCCCTTCACGTAAACCTTGGAAAAAATGTGCGTTCGTAATGAGCCGCCAATTCATATTGTTTTTTCTTTCTGCAATAATTCGTTTAAACCAGTACTTTCCATTTGCTGGCCGTCTTTTAATAAAGAAGCTTAAAAAAACAGCCAATGAAAAGAGTCCTAGTGAAATTCCAAATATGATCGAATATCCAGTGAACTTTTCCATTCTTGAAATAATTAAACCTGCAGCAATGGGACCAATCATTCCCCCGACAGACGTCAGAATGCCGAGAAATCCGTTAAAGAAATCCCGATTTTCTGGTTCAGTAATTTCAAAGGTTAACACATTAAATGCAAGCCAATAAAAGCCATACCCTACCCCTAATAACGCACCTAAAAGCAATAAAAATTTGGACGCATATGTACCTACAGCTAAAACGGTTAAATAAAATGCCGCCAAAAATATGACACCAATCCTTAGAACGATCACCCGATCAATTTTCTTAGCCCATCTGCCTGCTAATATAAAGGTCAGCGGTTGTATGACAACAATAGTTAAATTATATAATCCTAAATCCTTAAATTCACCAGACTGCTTCCATAGATAAATGTTCACAAATGTATTCGATAAAGCCACACTTAATGAATAGAGTCCGCCTATCAATAGCAGTAAACCTAAATCCTTTGTTAATTCTACATCTCCGATCAACTTTTTCACTTTACTCATAAAAAAACTCCCCTTCACATCTAAAGGGTAGTTTTCATCAAAACGGAGTTGCTTATTCAATAATTCTCTAATCAATCAAATAGAAAACACGGCAGAAATTTCTGCCGTGCTTCTCTGTATCAACCCTATTATTTTGCAGCGCTATAACGCTTAGAAACTTCATCCCAATTTACAACATTCCAGAAAGAATTAATGTATTCTGGGCGACGGTTTTGATATTTCAAGTAGTATGCATGCTCCCAAACATCTAAACCTAATAATGGAGTCTTGCCTTCCATTAATGGTGAATCTTGGTTTGGAGTGCTAGTTACTTCAAGCTCGCCATTGTTTACTGCAAGCCATGCCCAGCCAGAACCGAAGCGAGTAGTAGCTGCTTTTGCAAACTCTTCTTTAAAGCTATCGAAGCTGCCAAATTTGCTGTTAATTGCAGCAGCTAAATCTCCTGTTGGCTCACCGCCACCGTTTGGAGAAATAACCTGCCAGAATAATGAGTGGTTTGCATGACCACCGCCATTATTGCGGACAGCCGTACGAGCTGCTTCTGGAACAGCATCAAGATTTGAGATTACTTCTTCAACTGATTTAGAAAGAAGCTCATCGTTTCCTTCTAATGCATTATTAAGATTAGTCACATATGTGTTATGGTGTTTAGTGTGATGAATATTCATTGTTTCTTTGTCGATATTTGGTTCTAGTGCGTCATACGCATAAGGTAATTGCGGTAATTCGAATGCCATTATAAATTCCTCCCTATGTAAATAAATTAAGCCTTCAGAATTCTTTTACGATTCCTATCATTCTAATTTTAGAATGATTATTCAGGCCTTCCATATAAGATTACCAAAATAAGATAATCCTTTCAATGAAAATGCTTAAGCAATTGCTTTTCATTTAACTTGAAGATTTCTCCAAATTACAAATATACCTTCCCCTATTTTTTTATAAATCATACAACTATTCCATATTTCGTTAAATTGTCATGATTTTGACGAACACCTATCAGTCAACGACTTAAGTCATATAATCAACCGGAGTCATCTAATAAAATCCAACTATGTCATTGACAGCTTACCCGTATTTCCTTTTAATCAAAATTATAAATTCATGGAAAGGAGTCTATAATTATGAAAAATTTTAACCTTTCACTATATAGCGTACTTATCCAGCATTTTATTGGAAACGAAACTGTTCAACTAATTAAGTCTGGATCAATCCTCTTTCAAGAGAAGGACAAGGTTAACAATGTTTACATATTATTATCTGGAAAAGTTTCCATAGGAAGAATGAATATTCACGGAAAAGAATTTATCCTGAAATTATTAAATGGAGAAGAAATCATTATTGAATATCAGATATTCAGACATGCTCCTAAGTACCACTTTTTCGCAAAGGCGATTACTGATTGTGAAATGATTATCGTAAAAAGAGAGCTATTCGAGGAATTTATTTTACAGGACCGGGAACGATTAAGTAACTTGACATCATGGTTGAGTACTAGATATTTAAAGGCGCAGATGATCTGTCAGGATTTAATTATTCACGGAAAAAAAGGCGGACTTTATTCCATTTTAATCAGGCTATGCAACAGCTATGGGGTCAAAACAGAAGAAGGAATTCTAATTGATTTTCCGCTTACACATCAGGAGTTAGCGAATTTAACATTTGGGACAAGGGAAGTCATCCAGCGAATGCTGAAGGAGCTAAGAGAAAATGATATCATTTCCTATGAACGCCAAAAATTCACCATTAAAAATTTAAATTACTTAAAAAAGGAAGTGGATTGCCTAAATTGTCCTTTCGAGATCTGCGGAATTAATTAAATAGATGAAAAGGACCCACTGCATTTAAAGGGGTCCTTTCTAGTTTAAAATAACATTATAAAACAACAAAAATAAAATAAACGATCATTACAGCTTGTATAATTCCCTTTGTTACAACACTGCTGATGAAACCGATAACAGAGCCAAATCCGATTTTTGCAGCTTCCTTCCATTCTTTTTTATGAACGGCAAGCTCTGCTATAAAGGCACCTAAAAACGGACCAATGATAATTCCAAAGACAGGGATGACAAAGGGACCCACTAGGAGGCCTATTGTGCTCCCCCATATCCCTGCTTTTGAACCGCCGAACTTTTTCACTCCGATTAAATTTGAAATGTAATCTGCTCCAAATAGCAACAACACAAAAAGTCCTTGTATCACCCAAAAGAGCCAGTTAAATGGCTCAAAGGAAAAGAATATCCCGTATAGAATAAATCCGCCTGCAACAAACAGCACACTAGGGATAATAGGATAGACAAGCCCAATGAAAGCAATCACAAATAATATAATAATTAATGTCCAATACAAAGTATCCATGACTCTATTACTCACCAGCCTTTTTTATATAATAAAGGAAGGAGATGCCCCTCCTTGCTTATACCCTTCATTCAATCATTCTTCACCTAAAATCGCTTCTGCAATATTTACCGCATGATCGCCAATCCGTTCAAGATTACTCACAATATCAACATAAACAATCCCAGCTTGAGCTGAGCAGAGACCCTCATTTAAACGAAGAATATGCTGTTTTCGCAGTTTTCTTTCCATTTTATCAATGGCTTCTTCTTTTTTCACAACATCTAATGCTGCTATTCTATCTTTATGATCCAATGCATGGATAGATTCTTTCACAGTTGAGATTGTAAGTTTAAACATTTCTTCTAAATCTGCGGATGCATTTTCCGAGATTTGCACTTTATTTGCTTGTTGGTACTCTGCAAGCTCAATAATATTTTCATAATGATCCCCGATACGCTCGATATCTCTGACAGTATCCATAAGCATTGTATGCTCTTCTGATTCATGAGCAGATAATGAGCTTGTAGAAAGCTCAATTAAATAATCCGTAATTTTCCGATCGAGATTATTAATCGCATCCTCCAGCTGCATGGCATTGCTTGAATGCTTTGTGTTTTTTGTTTTTAAGAATTCACATGTTTCATCAAGACCTCGAATAGCAAATTGCCCCATTCTTAACACTTCTTCCTTAGCTTGGCCAAGGGCAATAGAAGGAGATTGCTGGATAAATACAGGATCAAGATGTTTAGCTTTGTATTCCATTACAGCATCTTCACCAGGAATTAATTTGGTTACGATGATTGCTAATACTGCAACAAATGGCAATTGAATAATTGTATTTGACGCATTGAATATCCCATGTGCAAAAGCAATGGTCATCTCAGGATTTAGCCCCATGGCTGACTGAATAAATTCGATTAATAATGTAAATGGCTTTAAAAGAATCAAGAAAATAGTTGTCCCAATTAAATTAAATAGAACATGAACAGCAGCTGCTCTTTTTGCGGCAACAGATGCGCCGATTGATGCTAATACCGCTGTTATTGTTGTTCCAATATTGTCTCCAAACAGAACAGGTAATGCGGCATGGATATCAATAAGCTGTTCAGAAAACAGTCCTTGAAGAATCCCAATCGTTGCACTTGAGCTTTGGACAATTACCGTAAAAACCGTTCCAACAATTACACCTAGAATTGGATTCTCACTCATATTCAGTGTCAGCTCATGGAAAGCTTCAAGTGTCCTTAATGGCTTCATTCCGCCACTCATTAATTCTAATCCATAAAAGAGAGCACCAAAACCAAACACGATTTGACCAATATTATGTATTTTTTGGCTTTTGAAGAAGAATAGTAAAATTGCTCCTAATGCAATAATAGGCAGAGCATATGCACCCACATCGATTCCTATAATGAAGGCAGTTACGGTCGTTCCTATATTTGCACCCATAATCACACCAATTGCTTGTCTGAGTGTCATGAATCCGGCACTAACTAATCCAACTGTTATAACTGTAGTTGCAGAACTGCTCTGAATAAGAATAGTCACAAGCATTCCCGCAAATACTCCCATTACAGGATTCGTTGTGAAACGATCAAGTAAATCCCTTAACCGATCACCAGCCGATTTCTGAAGCCCGTCGCCCATTGTTTTAATCCCGTAAAGAAAAATTCCAAGGCCTCCTAGAAATTCAAAAATCATTTGCTGAATATCCAATTCCACTATTTCCCAACCCCTATACCTTTATTCGACATATTTCATCAAACTCCTTACAATTATTAATGAATATGAATAAAGAGTAAAGTTTTCTACAGCTAAATTTACAACACCTTAACAAACATGCTTAATATTACATTTATGTTACAATTTTTTTGCAGCGTTAAATTTCTACTACTTGTACAGAAGTTTTTATGCGGGTAGAATAAAGGATGAATTCTATTAAGGGTGTGTCCAAATGAATATTTTCAACCAGTTTATAAAAAGTCTTTATTCACCGAAGGATATTGCACAATATCGATTTCAAGGAATCGGCAAAACGATATTGTATGTGTTTTTTCTAACCTTTCTATCCCTTATTCCCTCAATTATTTATTTCAGTACAGCTTTAATAAATGGTATGGAAGCAATACAATCTAGCGTTAAAACGGAACTTCCTTCATTTGTTATTGAAAATGGTGAAATGCAAGCAGATCTTGAAGCTCCAAAAATTATTAATAAAGATGAATTTACTATTATCCTTGACCCAACTGGAACAGTTGACCAAGAGGAATTGTCTAACAGTAATAATACGATTGCATTATTAAAGAATGAAGCCTTTATTAAAGCAGGAGGTCAAACTCAATCCTTCCCTTATTCCATGGTACCGGATTTCACATTAACAAATGATGATTTGGAGAATATTTTAGCTTCAATTGATTCTTCGTTAGCCATTATCATTCCACTTATTGCGGTAGTTATTTATATTGTTGCTGCCGGGTTGAAATTTATCGAAATTTCATTTCTTGCCTTAGTCGGTCTTTTATTGCAAAAGCTTATGGACGTTAATATGCAATATCGTCACACTTGGAGAATAGCGGCATATAGTGTAACGCTGCCTGCAGTTTTCTTTACGGTGATGGACAGTCTAAGGACGTTGGTTCCTAATGGTGCCATTATTAATTGGTTTGTTGCGTTTATCATTTTATTATTAGTAATAAAAGAGATACCAAAACTAGAGAAAAAATAAAACGCGCAAATCTGCGCGTTTTCCTTTAGGTACTCTCTTTATTTAGCGTATCGAAATTCCGCATTTAGCATTGCAAGTGATTGAGATAAATCAGTCAGTCTCTCACCTGCTTCATGACTTTGTTTCATCTTGATCATTTGCCTTTCTGATGCTTTCATCATCTGTTCTGCACTTGCTACCGTTTCTTGGGAAACAGAAACATAATTCTCCGTAGCTGACTCTATCTTTGGCAATAAGAGATTCAAGCCGGCTAACTCCCCTTGTGCCTTTTCAATCATCTTGCTAACCATTGCAATTTCAAGCATTAATTGATCAAAAGATTCCTTGCTTGCCGATGCTGTTTGGACATGCGATTGGAAATTATTCATCATCCCAGCAAATTCATTGGAAGCCTTAACCGAAATAGATGTCATTTTCCAAATTGTGTTCTTTATTTCACTCGTTGCAATCGACGATTGGTCAGCTAACTTTTTTACTTCATTGGCAACAACCGCAAAGCCTTTCCCCGATTCACCTGCTCTTGCTGCTTCAATCGCAGCATTTAAAGCCAAGAGCTTCGTTTGCTCTGCAATTTGCTGAATAATCATAACTACATTGGCAATTGATTCTGAGTGATCTTTAACAGCCTGAACTGATGACGCAACATCTTTAAACTCTATTTCAAAATGATTAAATGCAGCAATTAGATTCCCAACTTTTTTTTCACCCTCATTGGCTGAATAATTCATTGTTAGTACTTTTTCCATAACAGCTTTCATATGTTCAAAAATGTTATTAAGAGATTCGTTCATTTCTTGAAACATTTGAATACTGTCCTCAGAACTGACAGCTGTTTGTTCAGCACCCATTTTAACCACTTGGATCGCATCCATTAGCTGTTCATTTTCCTCCAATACTTGTCCAGAGCTATTTCTTAGTTCTTTCCCGGTATAGGATAGATCCTTAGTCGTCGATGAAATTTTAAATAAAAGCATGCTCATTTGACCAATCATCGCATTAAAGCTCTTCACAAGCGAAGTGATTTCAGAGGTGGTTGTATTTGTTTCTATTCGGACATCTAAATTTCCGCTCCTTGCTTCTTTCATGACCTCTCTTAGCTTAATAAGGGGATTGGTCAAACTTCGTACCATTATTATGAGAATAGCAGATGTTAGAATAAGGCTAATGCATGCAACAATAAATATGTATTTCGCCATCTCATTTATATCTTGTAAATATTGTTCTTGAGGTATAGCAATGAGATAAATCCCTTTTAATTCTTGAACTGAATGAAAGGAAAGTGTATAAAGCTCCCCATCTATTTTCTGATGGAGTAAGCCATTCTGCTTTTTTCTAATTTTCTCAAGTATATTTTCTGTAAAACTAATCGTTGAGTTCTTACTTATTAGAAAAGGAGTCGCTCCTTTGTTATTAACTAAAAAATAATTCCCTTCAAACCCATCTTGTGCTAGATCAGCATCCTGGGTTTTAATAACCTGATTCATTTTTTTGTGGAATTTTTCCTCCTGGCCTACATAAATGAGCATCACATTTTGGGCCATATCATAAATGCCTGCCACCTCTTTATTCAGACGCTGCTCCATTAACTTTATCGCAGTATCCTTAGACTTCCCGTATGAAATATACGCAACGGTTGAAACCGTCAACAGCAGTAGGCCTAAAATCATGACTAATAATTTTGTTTGTAGCGATAATTTCTTTAGCAAGATATGATTCCTACCTTTCCCATCTCTTTAACAAACACGATTACGTTCCGACTTTCTACCTACATTATGACAAAGGAATATTAAGAATATGTAAATGATAGGTAAGATTATCGTAAACATGATTACAATCTTAAAGTTTTATCTAAGTTCTAATCTTTATTGGACAAGCATACATATGGGATATGCAAGCAAATTATTCCGGAGGTATTGCTCAATATGAAAAGATTAGTCGCACTATTATTAGCAGCACTGACGATTTTTGTTATTTATTATGACTTAAGCAAAGGGACGCTGCCAGTTGATAATGAACAATCAATCGAAGCAACCTCCATGACAAATACAGCCGAATCCTTCTTTGAAAAAAAGGTCAACCCAGGAGAAACGGTCCTTTCCATTATTGAACAAAAAATGAAAGGTCCCCTTCCAGTTAGTATCACAGATGTAATCTCTGACTTTTCAAATTTGAATAGTGGTTTAAAGCCTGAAGAACTAAAATATGGAGAAACGTACAAGTTTCCTTTATATAGCAGCAAAAACTAAAAAGTTCCCTTTATTGGATAAACCATCATTCTTGTCAATTCGATTGATTCATTGATACAATATGAAAGTGGATTGTTTAAATAATTAACTGTAAATTAAAGGAGCGAATCTCCATTGACTGAAATGATACATCGTACAAAAACACGTCCAGTTAAAGTGGGACCATTAACAATTGGCGGCAGCAATGAGCTGTTTATCCAAAGTATGACAACAACAAAAACACATGACGTTGAGGCAACAGTTGCTGAAATCAAACGTCTAGAGGAAGCAGGCTGTCAAATTGTCCGCGTTGCTTGTCCTGACGAACGTGCAGCAAATGCCATTGCAGATATAAAAAAACAAATCAATATTCCACTTGTTGTAGATATCCATTTTGATTACAAGCTTGCTCTTAAGGCAATTGAAGGCGGAGCAGATAAAATCAGGATCAATCCAGGAAATATCGGGAAACGTGAAAAGGTGGAAGCAGTTGTTAAAGCTGCAAAAGCAAAGGGGATTCCTATTCGAATTGGCGTAAATGCGGGATCTCTTGAAAAACGAATTCTTGAGAAATATGGATATCCTACTGCTGATGGGATGGTTGAAAGTGCTTTGCATCATATTAAAATCCTAGAGGACCTTGATTTTCATGATATTATCGTATCGATGAAAGCTTCTGATGTTAATTTAGCCATTGAAGCCTACGAAAAGGCAGCAAAAGCATTTGATTACCCATTACATTTAGGTATTACTGAATCGGGTACATTATTTGCGGGTACAGTTAAAAGTGCAGCAGGATTAGGTGCAATTCTTCATAAGGGCATCGGAAATACATTAAGAATTTCTTTAAGCGCAGACCCTGTAGAAGAGGTTAAAGTGGCTCGGGAATTACTTAAGGTATTTGGCTTGTCTTCCAATGCTGCAACATTAATTTCCTGTCCAACATGCGGCAGAATAGAAATTGACTTAATTAGCATCGCCAATGAAGTAGAAGAATATATCCAAAAAATTAAAGCTCCAATTAAAGTAGCCGTACTGGGCTGTGCTGTAAATGGACCAGGTGAAGCACGTGAAGCTGATATTGGAATTGCTGGTGCACGGGGCGAAGGACTTCTGTTCCGCAAAGGGGAAATTGTCCGTAAAGTACCTGAAGCAACAATGGTTGAGGAATTAAAAATTGAAATCGATAAAATTGCTGAAGAGTACTTTGCGAAACAAGAAGAGGAAAAGAAAAAAGCTGAAAGTGTAAACTAATCAAAAGGATAAGAGCCTGGCATTTGATGCCAGGCTCTATTTTTCTCCGCTTTAAAAAAACGGCAGTATAAACATCCCTACAATAATTGACACGACTCCAATTCCAATCGCCCAGCTGCCAAGGGCAGTAGCACCTCTTCTTCTGGCAATGAAACCGAGCACAATGCCTGTTGCTCCAAACAGGATAGGTAACACGAATAAGGAAAGAATAGAAAGTGCAAGAGCAGCAATGCCCACGCCTTTTCCTGCGGTTACAGATTCCCTTTCCCGCTCATCCGTTCTACTTATGCGTCTATCATAGGAAATCGGTGCAGCGAGTTCAGCTGAGGTTTCTTCCGTGAAATCTGCAGTTCCATATTGGTCTTTATCTCCAATTTGCTCGCTATGCCGAAGATCGTAATCCTCATAATCGCGGTCTTGATCTGCCATTTACTTGATCCCTCACTTTCATTAGTGGAATCATGTAGATTCCCTTATGATCTTGTCTCGCTTACTTTGGAGCATTATTATTGTTCACCTAAAGGACCAAAATATTGTTGTTAATCTTTAACTCTTCACCTGAAATTTTCTAATGATCTGAAATCCATTCTCGACCGAACCATTCAACTGCGCTAAGATAAAAGTGAGATTATTTTTAAAGGAGCGTTTCAAATGAAGAAGCGATTTGGAATTGATATTGATGGAACCGTTACATGTCCTTCCTCCATCATTCCCTATATAAATAAAGAGTTTAACGTAAATATTACATTAAATGATGTAAAGCAATATGATTTAACCCATGTTGTCGATTGTACCGAAATAGAGTTTGCCGATTGGTTTTTGAAAAGCGAACCTATCATTTATGCAGCATCTCCACTAGCAAAAGGAGCAAAAGAAGTATTAAAAAAGTGGGAGACTGTGCATGACTTAATTTTTATTAGTGCACGTGGTCCTCACCTTCTTGAAATAACAAAGGAATGGTTTTTAAAAAATGCCCTGCAGTTTAATCATATTGACTTACTAGGCACACATAATAAAATTGAGGCTGCGAAAAACTTTCAAGTGGATATATTCTTTGAAGACAAGCACGACAATGCAGTCATGCTTCACGAGGAATGTCATATTCCCGTTATCTTATTTGATACCCCTTACAATCGAGAGCCCATTCCAAATGGGGTAATCCGGGTAAATTCATGGTCTGAGGCAAATGCGTGGGTGGACAACTGGTTAAAACAACAATAAAAAAACGGCTATGCCGTTTTTTTATTTTAACTATATGCTGCATCCGTATGCTCGAAGCATTCAGGACATTTTCCATAAATCTCAAATTTATGACCTGAAATATCGTAGCCTCTAAGATGATCCTGCACTTCTTTCATTGGACATGTATTTATTTCCTTCGTTTTTCCGCAATCTAAACAAATAAAATGATGGTGGTGATGCTCATGCGCACATGTATAACGAAAATGCTTTTCCCCGGACAACTCTGTCATTTCAAAAATTCCAAGATCAACAAATAATGATAAATTCCTGTAAATCGTATCAAAACTTAAACCAGGGTAGTCATCCTTCATCCAAGCGAGCACATCTCTTGCCGTTAAATATTTATTGCTTTTCGCAAAAAGTTCAAGCATTTCTTCCCGTTTCCCCGTATGCTTATAGCCCTTTTCCTTTAAAAGCTGTAACGCTTCATTCACATCCATTTTATTCACCTCTAATAATTCTATTTACACGTTTGGAGGCACTTTAACCTAGACGGCCACCTTTACTGTGAGTTTTTTTATTAAAATAGTAAGGATCAAAATGAGAACTGCGATAATGACGATCATTCCACCTGGTGCTAAATCTAAATAATAAGAAAGCATGAGCCCGCCTAAAACAGAAGTCTCACCGAAAAGAACGGAGTAAAAAATGGTTTGTTTAAATCCTTTGGCAATTCGAATGCTTGCAGCAACAGGCAAGGTCATTAAAGAGGAAACCAGCAGGATACCGACAATTCGCATAGATGCTGCAATGACTAAAGCCACCATAACAATAAAAATAAAATGTATACTCTTTGCTGCTATACCAGAAGCTTTTGCATGTTCTTCATCAAAGGATAATAAAAATAATTCTTTATATAATAAAAGGATCATTGCAATAACAAAGATGCTAATCACCAAGATTGTCCATAAATCTGCACGGCTCACCGCACTTACACTGCCAAATAAATAGCTAAATAAATCGGTATTAAATCCATCGGCAAGTGAGATGAAAATAGCTCCTAAACCAATTCCTCCAGATAAAATGATAGGAATAGCTAGTTCTTGATAATGCTTATACACTGCACGTAGCTTTTCGATAAAGAGGGAGCCTGTTACTGAAAAAACCATTCCCATATATAATGGATTTAAGCCGCTTAATCCGATAAATTTCTTTTCTAGCAGAAGACTTGCAGCAATCCCAGCAAGTGTAACATGACTTAGCGCATCAGCAATAAGAGAAAGCCTGCGGACAACAATAAATACACCGATTAACGGAGCAATAATCCCAATAATAATCCCTGTTAAAAAGGCGTTTTGTAAAAATTCATATTGTAATATTCCTGCAATCATTGCTCTGATCCTCCGTGATGATGGTGATGATGATCGTGCTCGTGTGTGAGGATATGGACATCATGACCGTAAAATTCAGACATTTCATCCATTTTTAGCTGTTCAAATTCCTCTGTTTTCCCATGAAAATGCAAATGTTTATTTAAACAGGCAACATGTGTGACTTTATCAGAAATGGTACCGATATCATGAGTCACTAATAAAAGGGTAATACCTAATTTTTTATTTAACTCATCAAGCATTTCGTAAAAGGATTGAACATTTTGGGCATCAACCCCAACTGTTGGCTCATCAAGAATCATTAACTTTGGATCACTTACTAATGCTCTAGCGATGAAAACACGCTGCTGCTGTCCTCCTGAAAGCTCCCCAATATTTCTATCTTTAAATGCAAGAAGTCCAACGGAGTCGATGGCTTGCGTAACCTTCATGTGATGCTCTCTTTTCATAAACTTGAAAAGCCCAAGCTTTTTAGTTAATCCGCTTGAAACGACTTCATAAACCGTTGCAGGGAAACCAGTATTAAAGGAATTTGCCTTTTGTGATACAAAACCAATTTTATGCCAGTCTTTGAATCGGCTGATTTCCTGACCAAAAAGCCGAATTTCTCCATTTTGTGTTTTGAGAAGTCCAAGAACAAGCTTTAATAAAGTAGATTTTCCCGAACCATTTGGCCCAACAATACCTAAGAATGCACCTTCATGTATGGTAAGATTAATATTTTCAAGAACATCCTCCTTTTCATAACGGTAGGATACTTGCTCTATTTCGATAATCGAATGTAATTGTTTTTCCATTTTATCACCTAAAAATCCAGCTGTAATTTTCATAACAACAGCTTCGAATATAAGAATCATTACGATTTAGTAGTATACAGCAAGGATAAAAAATTGTAAAGAATAATTACTTCCTTTCCTCGATGCAAAAACTGTAACAAATTCCCTTCTCTTCTCATACAGTACATTGGAGGAGTGATGGAGAATGAAAATTTTTGAAAACATCATTAATCATAAGATAGGGACTATTACTGGTGATGAATTACTAAAGTATGGGAAACAATTTCAAATCATCATTACAAAACAGCAAGCTGACAAAATAGCCGATTATCTTCGAGGAAAACAAGTAAATATATTTAATGATGAGGAGCGTACAAGAGTAGTAAAGGAGATTGCAAAAATTGCTGGACCTGAAACGGCTCGAGCTGTAAATAAGCTATTTATTCAATTTACTAAATAACTTTTCTCTAAATACATTGAAAAAAGCTGTGAAAATTTCACAGCTTTTTTCTTAATGGGATGATCCCTGCATAATTAAATCCAAAAGATTTTCGTTATATTCTTGGGCACGAAGCATAGCTATTTCATGCTTATAAGGTGCTTTTTTATTATTTTTGTCTTCTCCCACATATGGTGTTTCTAGTATTTTTGGCACATTCATCAGCTGTGGATGATGAACAATGTTATTCAATGCTTTAAAGCCAATATGGCCAAATCCGATGTTTTCATGGCGGTCTTTTCTCATTCCCCGCTCATTTTTACTATCATTAATATGAAGAACCTTTAATCGATCTATGCCAATGATCCGGTCAAATTCCTCTAAAACCCCATCAAAATCCTCGACGATATTGTATCCGGCATCATGTGTATGACAAGTATCAAAGCAAACAGATAAGTGATCATTGTAGTTTACTCCATCAATAATCATCGCAAGCTCCTCAAATGACTTTCCGCATTCAGAGCCTTTGCCTGCCATCGTTTCAAGAGCGATTTGAACCTTTTCGTCTCCTTTTAATACTTCATTTAAGCCTTCAACTATTTTTTTGATGCCTGCCTCTGTTCCTGCACCAACATGCGCACCAGGGTGGAGAACGATTTGTCTCGCACCTAATGCCTCTGTACGATCGATTTCAGAGCGCAGGAAATTCACACCCAGCTCAAAGGTACTCGGATTCGTTGTATTCCCGATATTGATAATATATGGAGCATGAACAACAATATCGCTTATCCCGTTTTCCTCCATATGCTTCAAACCTGCTTCTATATTTAATTCTTCAATTTTTTTCCTTCTCGTGTTTTGCGGAGCACCCGTATAGATCATAAATGTATTGGATCCGTATGATACAGCCTCTTCACTAGCTGCTAAAAGCATTTTTTTCCCACTCATCGATACATGTGAACCAATTTTCAACATTTGTTTCTCTCTCCCCAAACTTTTATTTTTTCTTTATTCTTCTTTCGCGTTTTTTAATTTTATCCATTTCCCACTTCATTTTCTTCTTATAGCCCGGTTTGACTTTTTTCGGTTTTTGAACGAGCGAAGATGCTTTTTTATCGATATCATCTGTTTTTCTTTGTCGATTCTTACGCTTGTTACGTTCATCCAACTTCGTCCATTCACCCTTTTGCAAATCAACATGGTGAAATTCAATGCCCATTTTTTCAAGGCGATTGAGTGCATCTTCATCAGCGGTTTCGTAGATTGTTAAAGCGATACCCGAATTTCCAGCACGCGCTGTTCGGCCAACACGATGAATATAAAAGTCTAAATCCGTCGGCAGTTCATAATTGATGACATGGCTTATTCCTTGGATATCGATTCCCCGTGCAGCTAAATCCGTCGCAACGATATACTGAAATTCCAAATCAATAATTTGCTTCATCATTTTTTTTCGTTCACGCGGATTCAAGTCACCGTGAATTCTGCCTACTTTTAACCCTTTTACGATCAAGGCATCGGCAACCTCGTCTGCTTTTTTCTTCGTATTTGTAAAGACAATCGCTAAATATGGATTAAATGCAGATAAGGCTTCGTGAACAAGATTCACCTTATTTCGGTGCTTTGATGGCAAAATCCATTGTTCAATTTTAGCCGCTGTGGCTTGTTGCGGCTCCACGTGGATATACTTTGGGTTTTCCATATATTTTTTCAAGAATGGTTTCAGCTTTTCAGGGATGGTCGCTGAGAAAACGAGCATTTGCAGCTTCTCTGGCATTCTTCCAGCTATTTGGTCCACATCTTCAAGAAATCCCATATCCAGCATTAAATCTGCTTCGTCAACAACAAGCATCGTTGCTTTATGAACAAATAAAGCCTGCTCCTTCACAAGGTCATTAATTCTTCCAGGTGTACCAACAACAATTTGCGGCTGCTTTTTTAATTTTTCAATTGTTCGCTGCTTGTCCGTTCCTCCGATATAACAACGAGCCGTTATTTCTTCACCTTCTAGACAATGCTCTGTTACTTTGAGAATTTCTTGATAGATTTGATTCGCAAGCTCCCGTGTAGGTGCCGTAATAATTGCTTGTACTTCATTTCTTGCAGAATCCAGCTTTTGCAGGATCGGTAAAATATACGCATGCGTTTTTCCCGTTCCTGTTTGTGATTGGCCGATTGCGCTATCCCCTTTAAGGATTGTCGGAATTAGGCGTTCTTGTATTTCAGTAGGCTCATAAAAGCCTAGCTTTTTCACCGCTTCAATAATAAATGGCTTTAATTCATACCGTTCAAATTTTGTTTCGTTCATTTTTTATTAACTCCTCATGTGTCGATTCTTATAATCATCCTGTTATTATAATAAAGTTTTAAAGAAATAACCACTCATACTATAGAATAGTTTCATATTGGCACTTGTTTTTACTTTTTCTACCAGAATTCTGCTGTTCCCCCGCCTAAACCAATTCAGCAATGATGCATACCCTATTAGTATTAAGAAATAGAAAGGAGGCTATGAGAATGAGGACTGGACCGAGAATGCCTTTTCGAGAAGGAATGCCTCCGCAATCATTGCCACCAATGCAAGCTCGCCCACCAATGGGTTCAATGATGAGAGGTGCACCACAAATGAGACAGGGCGGTGGAGGCCTTCTTGCCAAACTTATGGGTGGCGGTCAAGCGAGAGGAGCCGCGGGAACAGCAAGCAGGGCTGCTGGAACTGGCGGGTCTGGAGCAGGCGGAATCTTAAAAGCTTTAAGCAATCCTACAGCAATCAATGGCTTTTTATCAAACACACAAAAGGTATTAAATACTGCCCAGCAAGTAGGACCAATGGTGCAACAATATGGACCGCTCGTAAAAAACATTCCTGCCATGTGGAAGCTTTATAGAGGGTTGAAAAATGGGGATGACGAACCGGCTGCAGTGGATGAAAAGCCTAAAAAAGAGACAACATCCGTTAAAACTAAAAAAACGATAAAAAAAGAAAGCAAAGATGTGGACATCGATAACAGCTCCACTAAACAAGGAAAAAGAAATGGCCAATCTGTGCCAAAATTGTATGTATAAAAGGATGCAGCCGCATTCTTTTTTATTTTACCTTTATCAACTTTTCCTAGCTTTATGATCATATGCACAGCCCGCTTAACAGCCTTTTAGTATTATTATTAGCAAAAGTTCTATATAATAGTATACGGATCATTCACTTTTTACCGCATGAATGATCATTAAAAGGAAAAATAGACGAACTTTATCATAGATGTTTTTATTATTGGAGGTTTGAAATATGGAGATCATTAAGATATCACCACGCGGTTATTGTTATGGGGTAGTCGATGCAAT
Organism: Cytobacillus solani; assembly: GCF_001420595.1. Taxonomy (GTDB): domain Bacteria; phylum Bacillota; class Bacilli; order Bacillales; family Cytobacillaceae; genus Cytobacillus; species Cytobacillus solani. Next base: position 3,503,301 of record NZ_LJIX01000006.1, read on the forward strand.
GGTTATAGCAAGAAATGCAGCCCTAGATAAATCACTGCCACGGCCAATCTATATCCTTGGGATGATTGTTCATAACAAGCATGTGACAGATGCCTTTGAAGAAGAAGGAATTATTACTCTTGATGGAAAAGACCGAATGGATATTCTTAGCAAGGTTGATAAGGGAACGGTGATCTTCACTGCTCATGGTATTTCACCAGAAGTTAGAGAATTAGCTAAAGCGAAGGGGCTTGTGACACTCGATGCCACTTGTCCTGATGTTACGAGAACACATGCTTTAATCGAAGAAAAGGTGAAAGAAGGCTTCCAGATTATTTATATCGGAAAAAAAGGGCACCCTGAGCCTGAAGGAGCAATCGGTGTTGCTCCACAAGCCGTTCATCTGGTTGAATCACTAGACGATGTAGAGACACTGCAGATACAAAGCGAAAAAATCGTTGTCACTAATCAAACGACAATGAGTCAATGGGATGTTAAAGAGGTAATGGATAAGCTAGAAGAAAAGTTTCCTCATGCAGAGTTTCATAAAGAAATTTGCAATGCCACACAGGTTCGCCAAGAAGCGGTTGCGACCCAAGCTGGACAAGCGGATGTAACGATTGTTGTTGGTGACCCCAAAAGCAATAACTCCAATCGCTTAGCACAAGTTTCTGAAGAGATTGCTAACACAAAAGCCTACCGGATTGCTGATGTAACCGAGCTTGATATCAATTGGATTAAGGATGCCTCAACCGTTGCTGTTACTTCTGGCGCCTCCACTCCAACACCTATTACAAAAGAGGTAATTGCCTTTATCGAGCAGTTTAATCCTAATGATGAATCAACTTGGACAAGAGAGAAGAAGGTACCATTAAGTAAAATACTTCCAAAAATTAAAAGATAACAAAAAGGACCGGTTCGGAAAGAAAAATACCGGTCCTTTTTGTTTTACAATTTATCAGCCAAGTCAATGATGTTATTAGCCATTGAACATGTTATCAGCCAAACCCCTTACACAAATTGAAAAGGATCTGTATGCAATTCAGAAGCAAAAATGGAGACATCATAGCCCTTTTCCTTACACATTTTCTCTAGTTGTTTGGCAACGCCTTTTTTCATTACTTTCTCGACATTATGACCTGGATCAACAATATTTAGTCCCATCATCATCGCATCATGTGCCACATGGTAGTACATATCACCCGTAACGTACACATCTGCGCCTTTAAATTTTGCCGAAGTGAAATATTTGTTCCCATCACCGCCAAGTACTGCTACTCTCTTTACCTTATCAGCCATATCGCCTACGACACGAACTCCTTTCACATCAAGACAGCGTTTTACATGGGATGCAAACTCTGCTAGCGACATTTCTGGAATATCGCCAATTCTCCCTAGACCAAGGATCTCTCCCTTATTTTCTAAGCTATAAATATCGTAAGCGACTTCTTCATATGGGTGAGATTTAAACATAGCTGAGAGAATTCTTTTCTCAAAATGTTCTGGAAAGATGGTTTCAATTCTTTCTTCTTTAACCATTTCAAGCTTTCCTGTTTGACCGATATGCGGGTTTGTTCCCTCACCCGGTAGAAACTGCCCAATACCAGTGGACGAGAATGAACAATGACTATAGTTTCCGATTGCACCTGCTCCAGCGTTCCCTAGGGCATGCTTAAGCTCTTCTGCATTTTCCTCTGGAACATATACCACTAGCTTTTTTAATTTTGTTTCATATGTTGGATAAAGCACTTCCGTATCTGTAAGCTGAAGTGCTTCGGCAAGCATATCGTTTACCCCGCCAGACGCGACATCAAGATTTGTATGGGCGGCATAAACAGCGATATCGTGCTTAATAAGCTTTTCTATTATTTTGCCAGCCGGTGTTTCTGTTGCTATCGCTTTCAATGGACGAAAAATAGGCGGGTGGTGGGCGATGATAAGCTGCACATTTTTTTCAATCGCCTCATCAACTACTTCCTCCAATACATCGAGAGCAATCATTACATTCTCAATCGGTTTATTTAACCTTCCGATTTGCAGACCGACTTTATCTCCTTCCATTGCGTAGCTTTTCGGAGAGAATTGTTCAAATAACTGGATGATTTCATGTCCATTCACCTTTTTCATTTGTCTAAAACCTCCTCAACCATTCGGATCTTTTCATTAAGCTCTTTCTTTTTCAGTATTGTTTCTTCTGATTCCGCTGCATTTTCCAGCTGTTTTAAAATTCGCTGCCAATTTTTCAGCTCGTTTCTCCACTTCTTCTGAAAGGGAGCAGAGGATTGTTTCATTAATAGTGGACCAAGTAAAAGCTCCTTTTGTAAATTTTTATATGGTTTCAATGGATCTCCTTTTTCAGCTACTACTATTTCGTATATTTTGTCATCTTCTTCAAGTATCTCTTCCGCAATTAACTCCCATGCATTATCTAAAAGCCATTGTCTTGTCGTCAGTGCGCTAATATTCGGCTGCAAAATTAATCGTTTAACCGAATCCAGCTTATTCTTCCCTTCTTCCAAAATGCTCGCAATTAAAGCACCGCCCATTCCGGCAATTGTTACGCAGTCAATTTCTCCTAGTGCAATGACTTCCAATCCATTTCCCTTTCGCACAATAATTTGTTCATCAAGCCCTTTCATTTTCACCTGCCGTTTTGCTGACTGATAAGGGCCTTCAACGACCTCTCCAGCAACAGCAAAGGGAACTACACCCTTCTTTACTGCATAGCATGGCAAATAGGCATGATCAGACCCAATGTCTGCCAAACGTGATCCTCTAGGAATATAATTTGCAACAGCTTCTAGTCGCTGTGATAATTTCTCAGTATTCATTCAGTCACCACTTATACTTTCATATTTTAAATAGCTACCGTTTTAACGATAGCCCGTCTTAATAAGTATAGAAAAAGTCCTTTACATATGCAAAGGACTTTCTTTTTAAACAATTATTTAAGTGTCATTAACCATTCAGCCATTGCATCTTCTTGACCAGCGACTAATCCGCCAGGCATTCCATTGGCCGTACCATTAGTTAAGATATCTACAAGTTCTTCCTTAGAGTGACGGTCACCAGTACCAGTCAAAGCTGGTCCCACTGCTCCTTGATATTGATCACCATGACAGGCGATACAACTTTGCTTATAAGTGTCTTCAGGGCTTGCTGCAACCTGCTCTTCAGCTTTGTCTCCGCCGCCTTCTTTTTCTGCAGCAATTTCATCCATGTTATTAAGACCAATAAATGACATAAAGAAAATTGCTACGATACCGAATGCAAAGATAATAAGATACGGCATTGCTGTATTTTTCATGTTTTAACCTCCCTTATGTAAGAACATCAAAATATTAAGTAATGTACAAACAATCTCTATTCTACTTCAAATTCTACCGAAGGAAAAGACCTAAAGCAAACTTTGTCACAGCAAATTCGGAAAATAGACAAAAACTCCATCACTTAGATGGAGTTTTCCCTACCTTGTTATTAGTTACTTAAGATTTGACGAGCGATAACTAAACGTTGAACTTCGGATGTACCTTCGCCAATTTCAGTTAACTTGCCATCTCTCATATATCTCTCAACATGATAATCCCTCATATATCCATACCCGCCATGAATTTGAACTGCCTGGTCTGTGATTTCCATGCATATCTCAGAGGCATACAACTTACACATGGATGCTTCTTTTGAAAAAGGTCTTCCATGATCTTTCAGCCAAGCTGCCTTATAAACCATATTTCGTGCCAATTCGATTTTCATAGCCATATCTGCTAATTTAAACTGAATCGCTTGGAAATTGGATAAGGAGCGCCCAAATTGCTGACGTTCCTTTGCATATTGAACGGCCTTTTCATAAGCTGCCTGAGCGATGCCGACAGCCATTGCACCTATACCAATTCTGCCTCCATCTAAGGTGATTAAAAATTGTTTAAAGCCTTCACCCTTTTTGCCGAGCAAGTGCTCAGTCGGAACGCGCACATCTTCAAGGACAAGTTCTGTCGTATTCGACGAATGTAATCCCATTTTCTCATAATTATCAATCACCTTAAATCCATCCGCATCAGTAGGAACGATGATTGCACTTATTTCCTTTTTGCCATCTGTTTCACCTGTTATTGCTGTAAGAGCCAAATGCTTTGCATAGCTTGCATTAGTAATAAAACACTTATTTCCATTGATGATATATTCTCCATCTTTTTCAACCGCAGTGGTTCTTGTCCCCCCCGCATCCGAACCAGCACTCGGCTCTGTTAATCCAAACGCGCCAAAGGTTTCACCTGTACAAATAGGGACTAAATACTTTTGTTTTTGTTCATCTGTTCCAAACAAATATAGCGGAGCACCGCCTAAAGAAATATGAGCCGAATATGTAATTCCTGTCGATCCGCACGCACGGCTCAGCTCTTCTGTAACAATCGCAAAACTCACAGAATCTGCACCAGCACCCCCATATTCTTCTGGGAAAGGCAGACCCATTAAACCAAGATCAGCCATTTTCTTAAAAATATCAACGGGAAATTCTTTCGTGCGATCCCTGTCTAATGCCCCAGGGGCAACCTCTTCATCCGCAAATTCACGAATCGTTTTCAGAATCATTTCTTGTTCAGAAGTTAAATCAAAATTCACCAGTCCATCCCCCTTATACTCGTTGTATACGCTTACAACTCTATTATAAAAGAGAATAGATAATTTTCACAACATTTAAAAATTTTATAAAATATTTTATTATACAAAAATATAAATAATCAGTAAAACCAGCCCCAATACACCTGAAATTGCAAACGCGAGCTGCTTCAGTTTCCAGCCGCACAGCAACCAGAGAAAACAGTTAATGACCAGATTGAAATAAAGGAATAGCGGTCTTTCTGGGAAAACACTAGAAAAAAATTCAACTGAGGTCAGCAATAGAATTAACGCTGATACAATCATTGGGATTTGCAGCAATAATCCTTTTCTAGAAAAATAAATTGTAAAGATAATTCCTGCTAAAACAAATAAAATGAACAACGGCATTTGCAAAGTAATAGACAATTCAGTAAAATGGATTAAAAAAAGGGTCAGTGGAATAAGCAAAATAAAAAGATAGTGGTTTTTCCAAAAACCCCCTCTACTTATCCCTTTTTTTGAAATCTCCGGCTGATTTCCTTCTGTATATAAGGCCAAAAGATAGTCACAATATTGTTCTGGGAGCATACGGGCTTTTTTCCAAGATAAAATTTCATTTACAATGATGTTTTTTCTATTTTCATTCAAAAGTTACACATCCTTTAAGAAATGCACAAGCGCCTTGATCATGGCCGTACAAACTGGAGGGGCTTCGACTGTACAAGATTTATACTTCCAAACTAAAAAAAATAGTTTACTTCTATTGTAAGAAGTAAACTATTTTCTGGCAATCCTTTTCTAAAAAGGAAATTCGGAATTATATTTATTCTAGAAAGTCTTTCAATCGTTTGCTTCTGCTAGGATGTCTTAATTTACGCAATGCTTTCGCTTCAATTTGACGAATACGCTCACGAGTAACACCAAACACTTTACCAACCTCTTCTAACGTTCGTGTACGTCCATCATCAAGTCCAAAGCGAAGACGCAATACATTTTCCTCACGATCAGTTAAGGTGTCTAGAACATCCTCAAGCTGCTCTTTTAGAAGCTCGTAAGCAGCATGCTCAGAAGGGGATGTAGCATCCTGGTCTTCAATGAAATCTCCGAGATGGGAATCATCTTCTTCCCCAATCGGTGTTTCCAAGGAAACTGGCTCTTGTGCAATCTTTAAGATTTCTCTAACCTTATCAGGCGTTAAATCCATATCTTCAGCAATTTCTTCAGGTGATGGTTCACGTCCAAGATCTTGAAGTAATTGGCGTTGGACCCGAATTAATTTATTAATCGTTTCAACCATATGAACAGGAATACGAATCGTTCTAGCCTGGTCGGCAATCGCTCTTGTAATTGCTTGACGGATCCACCAAGTAGCGTAAGTACTAAATTTAAAGCCTTTACGATAATCAAATTTTTCAACAGCTTTAATTAAGCCCATATTTCCTTCTTGAATTAAATCAAGGAAAAGCATCCCACGGCCAACATATCTCTTTGCAATACTAACCACTAAGCGGAGGTTTGCTTCAGCAAGGCGTCTTTTTGCCTCTTCATCCCCTTGCTCAATTCGTTCAGCAAGTGAAATCTCTTCTTCAGCAGATAAGAGATCCACACGGCCAATCTCTTTTAAATACATACGCACAGGGTCATTTATTTTCACCCCAGGTGGAACACTAAGGTCATTTAAATCAAATTCTTCTTCCCCTTTAGCTAATTCCTGTGCATTTGGGTCAGCGTCTTCATCATTGTCACCAACCAGTTCAACACCCTGATCACCAAGGAATTCATAGAATTCATCCATTTGATGTGAATCTAATTCAAAATGACCCATTCTTTCTGCTATATCATCATAGGCAAGGACACCAGTTTTTTTTCCGATTTGTATTAATTGCTCTTTTACTTGTTCTAGGGTCAATTCTGAATCAACTTCTTTTGATCGAGCCGATTTTTCAGCCATATTGTCCCCCTCCTTCCATGAAATGCGAAAAGCGCCGATCTTACCCCCGAATCCTTAACTTCGGATGGCAGACGCCGTAGTTAGACTTTCATCTAACTTGAAAAATCCATCAAAGAGACTTTCGTAACTGGATGATTTCCATAGCAATTCGTGCTGCCTTCCCAAAATCACCCTGTCTCTCTGCTTCTTTCTCCTCAATCATTTTTTCTTTTATCTTTAACATTTTTTGATAATTAAACACCTGTTTCATGTAATCCGTTAATTCCTGTTCGCTTAATTCTTCATTTATTAACATCATTTCAATGTTAGCAACTACTCTTTTAAGCTTTTCATCCTGAATAAAATCAATAAATGCACTTGGGTCTGGTGAATGGCCATTTTCATAATATCCAAGTAAATAAGTGATAATTGCTTGATGCTCATCAACATTAAACGTGTTTCCTTGAAGCAAATCTTGAACCTTAAAGGCAATATCACTGTTCCTTAACATATGTGCAATTAAGCTTCTTTCTGCTGTATAATATGCAGGCTTTAGCTGGTTAGCCTTTGTTATAGGCTGGAGCTTTATTTTTACATCATTATTTTTCCCATTGTTTTTCCGCTTTTCAGCAAAAGAAACCTGTTTTAACTGTTCTTTAAGTGCCTCTAAAGAAAGGGTAAATTCATTTGCTAATTGTCTGAGATAATGATCCCTTTCGACTGCATTATCAAGCTTGCTTATTTCTGCTAATACTTCTTCGATATAGCGGAGACGATCTCCTTCATCATGAAGTCTTTTTCCTCTTTTATAATACTGCAGCTTGAAAGCCATTAAGGTAACACTTGCATCAATGACCTCTTTGCGGAATTTCTCTTTTCCAAACTGACCAATGTAATCGTCTGGATCCATCCCGTCCGGCATTAATGCAACTCTTACATGCACCCCTGCCTCTGAAAGCATATTCCCTGCCCTCCATGCGGCTTCAATCCCCGCATGATCAGAGTCATAACAGATCGTGATTGACTGAACATTTCTTTTTAAGACTGACACATGATCCTCAGTTAGGGATGTTCCCATTGTGCCAACACCGTTTTCAACACTTGCACGATCTGCAGCAATTACATCGGCAAATCCTTCAAAAAGGACTGCCTGCTGCAACTTTTTCATTTGAGGTCTGGCTAAATGAAAATTATATAAAATTTTACTTTTATTAAAAATTGCCGTTTCAGGACTGTTCAGGTATTTGGGCTCATCGGCCCCTAATGATCTTCCTGAAAAGGCAATCGTTTGACCGCCTCGGTCAAAGATTGGAAACATGATCCGATCGCGAAATCGATCAAAATATTTCCCATCCTTTTCCCGTTTAATGATCAAACCGGCTTTTTCTATCACTTGTATTGGAAATTTTCTCTTCGTTAAAAAGTTTAAGACAAAGTCCCATGAATTCAGTGAATAGCCGATTTGAAACTTCTCAATCGATTCCATTGTAAACCCTCTGCCAAGCAAATATTCTAATGCATGTTGGCCATCTTTTGTGTTTACAAGCAGATGATGATAGAATTTACGCAATAGCTCATGAGCTTCAAACATTTGCTCAATGTCTGGAGGTACGGACTTTCGGACGGATATCGATGAAGCTTCAATATCTAGCTTAATGTTCCCTTTTTCAGCAAGCTTCATTGCAGCCTCCTGGAAGGAATACCCCTCAAGGTCCATTAAAAATGAAAAAGCATTTCCACCAGCACCGCAGCCAAAGCAATGGAAAATTTGCTTATCTGGTGAAACGGAAAAAGATGGTGTGTTTTCTCCATGAAAAGGACATAGTCCAAAATAATTTCGTCCTTGCTTCTTTAATTGGACGTAATCACCAATTACATCAACAATATCGACAGCTTGCCGAATTTCATTTACTTTTTCCTCGGCGATGCGCTCTGCCATGAGAACACCACCTCCATTTAATAAGAAATGCACAAGCGCCTCGCTCACCCCCGACAAGCACAAGACGAACGTCACGGAAAGGTGTACTTTACCTTTCTGGGAGGGTTGGCTTGTGACCTCGAGGGGGGAGGCGCTGAAGCTAGACAATAAGAAATGCGCAAGCGCGTTTCTTCATAATGCTTAATTCTAGAAAAATTATCGAATTCCTTCAAAATTCGACAATATTTTTGTTAATTGTTTTATAAACCTTATACGGTCATCTTGACTAAAAGGCTCGGGACCTTTTCCTTATATCCCCCTTCGCCGCGCTTTTGCAGATAGTTATCTCATTTATCAAGCGCAGTATAAATTTCATTACCTTCAAATATAATCCCTCTAGGGCTCATAACATGAACTTCTTTCAATAAAAGCTTCGATGCTAATCCGATATCTTGTGTAACTACGATATCCCCTGCCTTTACATGATTCATGATAAATTAGTCTACTGCTTCTTTACTAGAATCAACGAACTTCCAATTTACTTGGGCTAGGTCATTTTTCATATGGGCATAGGAGGCAATAAATATAACTTCGATAGAAAAGTTATTACTTCTTTCGACAATCTCTTCCTTTTCAGGACAAGAATCGGCATCAACCATAATGACTGGTTTGCCTAATGTTCTAATAATTCTACATCACTCTGCATATTCCTTCTTTCAAACATAACTTTTGTATAATCATACTGACCTGCACTGATATAGTGAGAATCGCTAAATATTATTGAACATACATTTATAAGATGTTTTAATAAGAAAAATACTACAAAGTTTACTATTGTGTCGAATTTTTTTCAGGTCATGCCCTTGACTTCTCACAATAAATAGTTTATTCGTTCACATTGAACTCTAAACCTAATCTATAACATTTTTATCACAATTTTTTATTATAGTATAAAAAACTGTAGTTTTCTATTATTTTTTCTCACTACATAGAAAATAGTTTAAAACTTCCCAATAAAAGAAAAGGGCACATAACAGTGTATGTGCTAGCTTTTCGGAAAGCTCTTTCGATATTGATTTAAGATTAAATTTGCAGTTTCTTCTACAGCCTTATTCGTCACATCAATGACATGACAATTAATTTTGCTGACAACCGTTTCAAAATAATTTATTTCTTCTTTAATTCTTTCAATATTAGCGTAGCTCGCGCTATCACTTAATCCTAAAGAAATAAGCCTCTCTCTGCGAATATTGTTCAGCTTTTCTGGACTGATTTTTAAACCAAAGCACTTTTCCGGTGGTACAAGGTATAACTCTTCTGGCGGATCTACTTCAGGTACTAAAGGAACATTAGCAACCTTAAGCCTTTTATGGGCCAAGTATTGAGAAAGCGGTGTTTTAGAAGTTCTCGAAACCCCAACAAGGACAATATCTGCCTTAAGTATTCCACGCGGGTCACGGCCATCATCATATTTAACAGCAAATTCAATCGCCTCAACTTTTTTGAAATAGTCCTCATCTAACTTTCGAACAAGTCCCGGTTCATGAAGTGGCGTTTTTCCGTACAATACTTGAATTTGGTCCATTAACGGTCCAATAATATCACAAGCGTAGATTCCTTCCTTTGCTGCTTGCTCATTAATATAAAAGCGAATTTCAGGCTTAACAAGTGTATAAACTATCATTCCATTATCTAGTTTTGCAAGAGAAATCACTTCGTCAATATGTACTTTATCCTCTACATATGGAAAACGTTTGATTATGACTTCACTTCCATTAAATTGGCTGACAGCAGCTTTTGTTACAAGCTCTGCAGTCTCTCCAACAGAGTCGGATACAACATAGATGATAGGCTTTTTATTCATCCTTTAAAACCATCTCCTCTGTTCAAATTCTTATTTATTATCAGCTAAAGCGACAAATGCCTTCGTTAAATTCGTTTTTGTAATCCTGCCTATCACTTCAAATCCTTTATCTGTTTCTTTTACAACAGGTAAAGCATCAATTTGTTTTTCGATTAGTTTCTTTGCGATGTCAATTAACAAATCCTCTTTCTCGCACATCGTAATATTTGGCATCCGGGTCATGATGATATTAACAGGGATAGTCGTTAATTCTTGTTTCCCTATGCTAGCCCGCAACAAATCTTTTCGCGAAAGAACCCCTACAAGCAATGATGACTGATCAACAACAAATAATGTTCCAACATCTTCTAAAAACATCGTTACAATTGCATCATATACAGAGACATTTTCATTTACGACTACAGGGATTGATTGATAATCCTTTACACGAAGCTTCTGAAGGTTCTCTGTCAGCAGCTGTGCACCTGATTTTCCAGTGTAAAAATAACCGACACGCGGTCTTGCATCCAAGAAACCAGCCATTGTTAATATTGCCAAATCGGGTCTTAAAGTTGCCCTTGTTAAGTTTAATTGCTCGGCAATATGTTCTCCAGTAATCGGACCATTTTCCTTCACGATCTCTAATATTTTTTCTTGACGCTTATTTAATTCGATTGTCCTCACCACCCGTCAATCTAAAGTGTCATACTATTTATAAATATTATAACTTAAATCTTAGAAATGAAAAGAATAGAAATAGTAATTATAGTATAGAAGAAGAGTCTGCAAAGCGCAGACTCTTCTTTATCATAATTGTCCTTTTAAAAAAAGGCAAAAAAGAAGTTTATTTTACGATGATTTCATTCATATTTGCAAAATTCTTGATAATATTTGCTAGTTTCCCCATTAGGCTTAGCCTATTCTCACGAATGTCACGATTATCAGCCATTACCATTGTATGATCAAAATATTGGTCAATCTCGGGCTTCATTGATACAAGGAGTGCAAATGTTTCATCTTCGGAGATTTCTTTGCTTAGCTGTTCATTAACAAGAATAAACTTATCATAAAGAATGGATTCATATTCATTTTCAAATAAACTCTTCTCGACTTCTCCTATTGCTTCCGCCTTTGAGGAAATATTTAGTACTCGGCTTAATGCTTCAATGCTCTCTTTGAAGCCCGCTTCTTCCTTCCTAGTTTCAAGCACTACCGCTTTTTTCACAAGTGCAGGAATAGTTCCAATGTTACTTCCTAACACCGCCTCAATTAAATCATATCGTACATGCTTTTCTTGAAGAAGATGCTTAATCCGCAGTTTAAAGAATGCGATTATTTCTTTACTAATCTCTTCTACCGCTTTTTTAGCTATTCCAGCATCTTCGATAAGTTGCAACGAAGTACTAATGATCCATTCTAAGGAAATTGCCCACTCTTTCGTTAATAATGTTTGGACAATACCTGTAGCTTGGCGTCTTAGTGCATATGGATCCTGAGAACCGCTCGGGATGATGCCAATAGCGAAACAAGATGCAATGGTATCCATCTTCTCCGCAATTGAAAGAGCTGCCCCAGCATTACTTGCTGGCGTTTGATCTTCGGCATTTCTAGGCATATAATGCTCGTTAATTGCTTTCGCTACTGCTAGATTTTCTCCCTTTTGCAATGCATATTTTTCACCCATAAATCCTTGAAGCTCTGGAAATTCATAGACCATATTTGAAACAAGATCAAATTTGCAGATTTCTGCAGCACGGTCTGCAAAGCCTTTATCATCGCTGTTAAAGTTAATCTGTTCCGCTATTTGATTCGTAAGTTTGCGAACTCGGCTTATCTTTTCTGCAAGTGTGCCAATTTCCTCATGGTATACAATTGAGGTTAGTTTTGAGAGCGACGCTTCAATTGGCGTCTTTTGGTCTTCTTTATAGAAGAAGGCTGCATCTGAAAGTCTTGCTCTTAATACCTTTTCATTTCCCTTCGCTACCTTGTCAATATGTTCATGGCCGCCATTGCGGACAGTAACAAAATATGGGAGAAGCTTTCCAGCGTTTGATTTAACAGGAAAATAACGTTGATGCTCCTTCATCGACGTAATAAGAACCTCTTCTGGTATTTCTAAGAATTCCTCTTCAAAGCGACCGAACAATGCTGTAGGGTATTCAACAAGATTTGTCACCTCTTCTAACAAATCTTCATCAATCGGGATGATCCATTTGTTTTCTTCTTCTAATCGTTTTAATTGTGAAAGGATTGCACTTTTTCTTTCTTCATAATTAACAATGACATACTGTCCAAGCAAAGCTTCTTCATATTTCTTCGGCTCAGGCATTTCAATTTTCCCGCCTAGGAACCTGTGCCCTACTGTCCAATTTCCTGTTTCAACATTAGTAATCTGGAATGGAATAATTTCTTGGCCAAATAAAGCAACGATCCACTTAATCGGACGCACAAAGCGAAGCTCTTTATCTGCCCAGCGCATATTTTTCGGAAATGTCATGGCTGTAATAATATGCTGCAACTCAGGCAATAAGACAATCGTTTCTTGTCCTTTAATAAATTTCTTTACATGAACATATTCGACTCCGTTTATTTCTTTAAAAAAGATATCCTCTACACTTGCCCCTTGACCACGGCAAAAACCAATAGCCGCTTTTGACCATTCTCCATCCTCACTCAAAGCAATTTTTCTCGCTGGGCCTTTTGCTTCTTCATTAATATCTTCCTGGGCTTCATTAACACCTTCTACTAGCACGGCTAATCGACGCGGTGAAGAAAAAGCTTTTATATGATCAAATGAAATTTTCTTTTCCATTAACCAGGCTTGAACCTTATCAGATAACTGATTCATCGAGTTTGTTACAAATCTTGCCGGCATTTCTTCCAAACCGATTTCTAAAAGGAGATCTCTTTTAGCCATATTAATTCTCCTCCTTTGTTTGTAGAATTGGGAATCCTAGCTTTTCACGTTCTTCATAGAACGTTTTCGCAATCTTCCTTGCTAAATTTCGGCAGCGGCCGATATAACCTGTACGTTCTGTTACTGAAATCGCACCTTTTGCATCCAAAAGGTTAAACGTATGGGAGCATTTTAAAACATAGTCATATGCTGGATGAACAAGTCCTTCATCCATTTGTCTATGAGCTTCTTTCTCGTAAATATTAAATAGATTAAACAGCATGTCAGTATCAGATGTTTCAAATGTATATTTTGAATGCTCATATTCCGGTTGTCCAAAAATATCTCTGACGGTAAATCCATTTGTCCACTCAAGATCAAACACATTTTCCTTTTCTTGAATGTACGAGGCAAGCCTTTCAATTCCGTATGTAATTTCTACAGAAACTGGCTTACATTCTAAACCGCCAACCTGCTGAAAATAAGTGAACTGTGTAATTTCCATTCCATCAAGCCATACTTCCCAGCCTAAGCCAGCACACCCAAGCGATGGGTTTTCCCAGTTATCTTCAACAAAGCGAATATCATGTTCAAGCGGATTAATGCCTAATGCCTTTAATGATTCAAGATACAGTTCCTGAATATTGTCCGGTGAAGGCTTCATAATTACTTGGAACTGATGATGCTGGTATAAACGGTTTGGATTTTCTCCATAGCGTCCATCAGCAGGACGGCGAGACGGCTCCACATAAGCTACACTCCACGGCTCAGGACCAATGGCACGTAAAAACGTATAAGGACTCATTGTTCCTGCCCCTTTTTCTACATCATAGGATTGCATAAGAATACAGCCCTGTTCAGACCAATGCTTCTGCAATGTTAAAATCATGTTTTGGATATTCATAAGACACCTTCCTTTTAAAAAATAGAAAACAAAAAACTCCCGTCTCTATGCGTAAAGCATAGGGACGAGAGTTAACCCGCGGTTCCACCCTATTTGCTGCAATTGAAAGGCAGCCGACTTGATTGTCAAATGTGACTGTTGCTCCAGAACGCCTTCCTTAACCTTCTATACCCTAGCTCTCACTATCCTAGGTTCGCTTTTATAGAGCGAGTTAAGTACTCTTCTCTTTCACAGCAACTATTAATTTAATAATTTGAATCATAGCCGAATTATTCGCGAATGTCAACTAAATAAGAGTTTAAATCATTCCATCAAACTTAGCCATTTGATTAAGGAATTTCTTGGTCTTTAGATTTAATCCGGAATATTCCTCATAGTAAGCAGAAATGATTTTTTTCAATTCTTCCTTTGTTTCCTGCTTAACAGATATATTCCCAAGGCGTGATAAATCAAGATAGTAAAAAACACGCAAAAGCTTTACAGCTGCCGCTGAAATTTTATAATGGTAAGGATCTTTCTCTATACAGCGGTGGCAGAGCAAGCCGCCTTCCCGAATCGAAAAAGAAAAATGCCCGTCCGTATTCCCACAAACAGCACATTGATTTAATACAGGATAAAGCCCGAGCGTATTAAGCATTTTCATTTCAAAAATATTAACGATAATCTCTGCATCAAAACCTTCATTAATTAAATTTAATATTTGATAGACCAATTCAAACAAATAAGGATTGGGCTTCCTATCATCTGTACTTTTATCCGTTAAGTCAACGATATAACTAGCATAAGCAGTTAGAAAGATATCTTCTTTAATTGACCGCATAGAGGATATCATTTCTCCCTGCTGTAACGTCCCTAAGCCATTGCTTCTTTGTACTAAAAAGTACCCGTATGTAAAAGGCTGGGTGACAGCCGCAAGCCTGCTATTCGGCTTTTTAGCACCGCGTGCCATCACACCAACCTTTCCCCATTCACGTGTATAAAGAGTCACAATTTTATTTGTTTCACCATAGCTTGTTGTTCTAATGACGATGCCCTCACATTTTTCAAGCATCCTAGCACCATCCCTAACGATTAGACAAACCTATGAGATGGGAAAATCAATTTCTTGCTCTGCGTCCAGATTTCCGGGTATATCTTGAGTTTCCTTTTCTAGCTCCTTAAAGAGAAGATATGTGTCAATGTTACCTGTCTGCGAAAAAACTTTCCAGGTAAAATCCATCATCGAAAACCCCACCTTTCCGTTATTCAACGCAATTTTTCATCCCAAATCCTTATCACTTATCATAGCCTGTCTTTCAAATTTCATAAGAGAAAAATATTGTAAATCAAAAACATACATAATTGGCGATTGTCCATAATATTCTAGTTATGTGGCTGAGAAAAAATGTTATTCGTCTAGCTGCGGCTCCTGGCGATTAGTGGACAGTCGCCTCCACTTTTCTGTTAGTACTCATCCTCACGGAAGCCGAAGTCCCGGAGCTGGGACATTTTATTGCGCCAATCTTTTTGGACTTTTACCCAAAGTTCAAGAAACACTTTCGATCCAAGGAGATTTTCGATATCCATGCGTGCTCGCTGGCCAATTTCCTTCAGCATCTTTCCTTGTTTTCCAATAACAATTCCTTTTTGTGAATCCCGCTCAACAATAATCGTAGCCATCACATGAACCACATCTTTATCTTCACGGCGCTCCATCTTATCAATCAACACAGCTAGGGAATGAGGAATCTCCTCCCGAGTTAAATGAAGAGCTTTTTCCCTAATTAGCTCAGAAACGATAAACCTTTCGGGATGGTCTGTCACTTGGTCAGCTGGATAGTATTGCGGTCCTTCAGGTAAATACGTTTTAATTTGTTCTAAAAGGGTTTCAACATTATTTCCTTCTAGTGCAGAAATCGGAATAATTTCACTAAATTCGTATTTTTCCTTATAAGATTCGATCAAATTCATCAACTTATCGGGATGAATCTTATCAATCTTATTAATGACAAGGAAAATTGGCGTACGAACAGACTGAAACTTTTCCAAAATAAACTCTTCGCCACGGCCATATCCTTCTTCAGCATTTACCATAAACAAAATAACATCTACTTCTTTTAGCGTATTTTGTGCGACCTTCATCATAAAGTCACCAAGCTTATGTTTAGGCTTATGAATTCCTGGAGTGTCGATAAAAATAAACTGTGCATCATCTGTTGTTAGAACACCTTGTACTTTGTTTCGTGTCGTTTGTGGCTTATCACTCATAATCGCAATCTTTTGACCGATGACACGATTTAAAAAGGTAGATTTTCCAACATTTGGTCGGCCAATAATTGAAATAAATCCTGATTTATGTCCTTGTGTCGAATTATCCATGTAAATCCTCCGGTGAGAAAGCGCCAGGTAATAATCCTTCTATAGAAATTTCCTGAATATCCCCTTTTAAATTCGTTAAGAAAACCTTCATGTCTTTCGGGCATAATTCCGCGATGACCTGACGACATGCCCCACATGGAGAGCATGGACGGTCTGTATCCGCTACTACAGCCATTGCAGTAAACTTTTTATCACCCTCTGAATATGCTTTAAATATTGCTGTTCGTTCAGCACAGTTACACATGCTATATGCAGCATTTTCAATATTACATCCGTGATAAATCTTCCCATCCTCCGTTAAGAGCGCCGCACCAACTTTAAATTTTGAATACGGTACATATGCTTTATCTCTTGCGATTTTTGCTTCTTCAATTAATTTTTCAACGTTCACCTATAATGCTTCCTTTCCTTAAGAAGGGGATTCCTTCTTTTATTTTACCTCATTTTGACATCAAATACATCCGTTGTAGCAAAAACGTAATACAAAAATTGAATTTTCCAAAAATGATAGCGTAGTATTTAGCTATTGCTTTGTCATTTTATCTAATTTAGTGTACCTTTTCAAATCCTTAACTAAAGTGACTGATAAAGAATGAAAAAACTGCCCGAAAACGGACAGTTTTTTCATGTTAAAATCATCATAATCTTTGGTGCAAATATGATTAACCCGATAATAACTGACATGATTGCATAAAGGAGAACTGCACCAGCAGCAATATCCTTCGCATCCTTTGCTAAAGGATGATATTGGTCTGTTACAAGATCAACTACACGTTCAATCGCAGTATTGATCATTTCCAGGGAAAGCATACCACCAATTGCTAGAAAGATAAATAACCACTCAAGCATAGATAATGAAAGCCAAAGACCAGTCATAATAACAATTAGTGATATAACTAGATGGATTTTCATATTTCTTTCATTCATCACTACTGAACGTATCCCAGTGTAGGCAAAGCCAAACGACTGAATGAGGCGATGCTTCTTAGCGCTGGAGCCCGAACTCATCTAGAATTACCTTTTGACGAGAAAACATTACTTTCTCATCTTCTATTGTTTCATGATCATAGCCAAGAAGATGAAGAAATCCATGGACAGCTAAGAAGCCTAATTCACGCATAAATGTATGCCCATATTCGTCGGCTTGCTCTCTTGCTCTTGAAACAGAAATAACGATATCCCCTAAAACTCGAGGCATATCAAGACCGACTAGCTCCATCTCACCCTCACCGATTTCCTCCATCGCGAAAGAAATGACATCTGTTACAGAATCCTTATGACGATATTCTTTATTTATTTCTTTTATTTTTTCATTACTAACAAATGTAATCGACACTTCACTTTGGGCTTCAACCTTTTCGGACACAGCCGCAAAGTTGAGCAGCTCCCCAATATAAGCTGATTCCTTTTCCGAAAGCTCGTTTGTTTCATCGATTAAGTCAATATTTAAACTCATGCTTGTTTCACCTTCTGTTTTGTCATTTCAGGATACTCAATACGAGAATGGAAAATTCCATTTAACGTCTCACAAAGAGCGTTTGCTACCGTTTCAAGCTCCTTTAAAGTTAAATCACATTCATTTAGCTGCCCATCCTGCAGACGATCAGCAATAATTTTTCTAACTAACCCTTCTATTTGTTCAGGGGTTGGGTGGGTCATCGATCGTACAGCTGCCTCTACACTATCAGCAATTCCGATAACAGCTGTCTCCTTAGTCTGCGCTTTCGGACCTGGATAGCGATAATCTTCCTCTCTAACCTCAAGATCATTTTGATTGGCTTTATGATAAAAGAATTTAAGTAATGTTGTCCCATGATGCTGCTCAGCGATATCGATGATTTCTTTTGGCATCTTATGTTTTTTTAACATTTCAGCTCCATCAGTTGCATGAGCAATTATAATATTCTTACTCGTTTGTGGAGGAAGTCGATCGTGCGGATTCTCAATATTCATTTGATTTTCAATAAAGAACTGCGGCCGTTTCGTCTTCCCAATATCATGATAATAACAGCCAACTCTGGCAAGGAGCCCATTGGCACCAATAGCTTCGCAAGCAGATTCAGATAAATTCGCGACCATTACACTATGATGATACGTTCCTGGCGCCTCTGTTAAAATCTTCCGCAGCAGCGGATGATTCGGACTTGATAATTCAATTAATCTCATTGTAGAAAGGATCCCAAATCCAGCTTCAAAAAACGGCAGAAGGCCTATGGTCAGAACTGCAGATGTAATCCCCGAAATTAAACCAAGAATAACATAAAATCCGTATTCCATCCCCTCGTATTGACCATTTCTTAGGAGCATCAATGAAAAGATAACAATAATATTTACACCTGCTACAAATGTTCCCGCCTGAAGAATTTTTGAACGCTGATTTTGTTTCGTTAGGAATAAGATTCCTGCGATTCCACTACAAATAATATAGATGCCAGCAGAAACATGAAAGGTACCTGTAATGCCTTCATTAAAAATAATACTTCCGCAAATCCCCATAATAATTGTAAATAGGACAGCCATCCGTTCATCAATAAGAATTTTTATTAACATAGCTCCCATGGCAGCAGGAAAGATATAGCTAATCTCAGAATACTTAAATTCATGAAAAAAGCTTATGCTTTTCATAAGTAAAATCGATAAAGCAAAAATAATACTAAACAGCAATAAATAACTTTGCTTAGTCTCAGATTGTACTTTCAGTTCATAAAAATAATAGTAAAGGGCAGCAAGAATGACAAAAGTGATTAATGCAAGACCAATAAACGGCTGATTGGAATTAACGCTGTCTAACATCCCTATTAGCTCTAACTGCCGATAAACATCGCTGCTTATTAATTGTTGCTCCTCCACAATAATCTGTCCTTGAAGAATCTTTACTGGCTCCACACTTTCTATTGCTTGCTGGCGATGCTCCTCCGTTGCATTTGGGTCATAAAATTCATTCTGATATACCGCATAACGGCCAAGCTCAATGGCAGCTGATTTTAAATTTGTATTCAAACTTGTAAATCTTAATTCCTCTTCAAGTCTTTTTTTCGCATTTTCAACCTCATCAGCTGGAATCCGATTGCTCATGACATTATTTATTGCAGTTACTGTCACATCCTTTGCTAAAGACAGCTCTGTTCTGGAGGCCTGTACTAATGCAAGCAATGTTTGATCAGAAATATCCTTTGTTACATCCTCTGTTAGTTTTTCTTTCATTCGTGATAATTTATCACTAGGTGTTGGCTCGATAAAAGTTGATTGATCCTCTTCCTCATCTGACTGTTGCGACGATTTTTCCTTCGCTTCCATTTCTTCTTTAATGGCATCATTTACTTCTGTCGCAGTACCAAATATGGATGTAATCAAATCCACTCGGTTTTGTGCAATTTCTCTTTTTACTACATAAACATCCTTTACTAGGTCTGCTGCATCCTTTTTCTTTTTCTCCGTACTTGCCTTATCTTCAATTGTGATAGGAGATCGAATGGTCTGTTCAGCAACTGAAAATAAACTTAGGTCAAGCTTTTCCGGTTTTACGTTGCTAAACATCGAAAAATACATCACAAATCCAAGCAATACAAATAATAAGACTTTAAAAAAAGTCATCTCTAACAAGCCTTTAATTTTCGTCATATGCCGATGGAGCTTTTCCACTTTTTCACCCTCCTATCTTTCGCCTTTATTTATCACTTTTTAAGAAGATAGAAATGTAATTATGTAAAATGATAACAGTTTTTTAGTTAAGATGCATCTTTATTAATAAATTATGTAAATAGCTGGTAATAGCCAAAAGAAAACCGTACGGAATTTCCGACGGCTTAGTTCTCTTGCTTTCCATATGCTTGAATAATTTTTGCTACAAGAGGGTGACGAACAACATCACTTTCTTCTAAATGTACGAAAGAGATCCCTTTTACATCTCGTAATATTTCTTCCCCAACAATTAATCCGGACTTAGCTCCTTTTGGTAAATCAACCTGAGTTTTATCTCCGGTTATAACCATTTTCGAACCAAAGCCAAGCCGGGTTAAGAACATCTTCATTTGGGCATGTGTAGTATTTTGCGCTTCATCTAAAATGACAAAAGCATCATCTAGTGTTCTTCCCCTCATATAAGCTAACGGGGCAATTTCAATTGTACCTCTTTCAATCATTCTTTCTGTATGCTCATTGCCTAAAATATCATGAAGGGCGTCATATAAAGGTCTTAAGTATGGATCCACCTTTTCCTTTAAATCACCAGGTAAAAAACCAAGACTCTCACCAGCTTCAACAGCTGGACGAGTAAGAATAATCCGTTTAACATGACCATTTTTCAAAGCACTTACTGCCATAACAACGGCTAGGTATGTTTTTCCTGTCCCAGCTGGCCCAATACCAAAAACAAGATCAGTTTTTCGCATCGCTCGAATATACTCGCTTTGGCCGATCGTCTTTACCCGGATTACTTTCCCCTTGGCATTTCTTGTGATTTCTTCATCATACAGATCACTAAAATAATCCAAGGTCCCCTTTTTAGCCATTTGGAGGGCATACATTACATCTCTCTGATTAATATTTATCCCTTTTCTAATCACCATTAGAAGTTCGGCTAATACTTTACCGGCTGTTTCTGCTTGCTCCATATCCCCCGATACGTATACCAATTCGCCTCTTGTTATTATTGAAACATTTAATTCTTGTTCGATCATTATTATATTTGCATCCGAATTGCCTAACAGCGAAATCGCTTCATTCGGATTTTCTAGTTGTACATTGATTGTCTTCAGCTCTTCTGTCATTCTGTCTCTCCTTGAATTAAAGGTTTTGCTTCAGCAATATTCTCAATAATTTGGAAATGTATTGATATACTTACTTTACCATCGTCAACAGACTTGTGTAAAACCTTTTCCCCTTTTATTTTAGCATTTTCAGATAAGCGACCTTTTATATCATTACGAGCTCTAATTATTGCAGCATCGAACGCTTCTTCATTGGAGTATATTCTTACCTCTTGTTCTCTTTCCCTTATTGTTGTATTTGTATACGAAATTGGAAGCTTCCATTTTAGAAAATGAAAATCTTTTGTATTCGTTTCTGTTTCAAATTCCTTGTAATCAGCCTTCCCAAAACCCCAAACTGGAATTTGCCATTTCCCTATTTCAATAAAGTGCTTCTGTTTTTCATTGCCATTTAAGACATGGAAGGTACTCTTGAGCGGCTGAGTTACCTTCGTTATATACCAGGTTTCTGCATAAACCTCTCCCTTAGCTGGCACTATTTCTGTCTGCCCTTCTTTCCCAATCACCCCAGAAACAAGGAGCTGTCCTTGTTTTACATGATCATGAATATTAACTTTCGGCTGCCCTTCTTCAACAAACATGTCGACAATTACGCCTTTCTTTTTAGCAACTAAATCTCTTGGGCTTAATAGTTCAGGTTTATCTGGCTCATTCTTTTCGACAACTTGAAGATGATAGGTTGTCCCTTTTAATTCCACACCAACCCATGTAATCGCCACAATATTATCTGTAAGCCTTCGCTGGATGGCTTCAACATTTTCAAGAAAAAACTGAACCTTCCCCTTCTTGACACCCATCTCGTCCAATTCTTTACGAATTTTATGCTCTGTTTCGGGATCCGCCCCCTTAATTTCAATTCCCCATACCATATTTGATAAAATAAAAATAACAAGTAGAAATGTGAATGCTCCAATAATAAAGCCACTATTTTTCAAAAGCCGTTTGAAAAGAAAGGGCATGCCTGACCGCCTTAAAAATCTAATTTTACAATCGCTGTCTTTCACAGCCCCTCTTATTTTCTTCACATCATCAAGCTTAATTTTGAAAGTAACCGATTCACTGCCATGCCTTTTTACATTCCAAATAATAATGCCATTTCTGGTTAATGTGTTTATTAACCGTTCAATCCCCTTCCCTCTTGTTTCAACAGTAATAATACCCCAAAAAAACTCAGTCCACAGATTTTTCATATCCTTCCCCCTTAACGAACAGGCAACTTATACTAAAAACCACTTGAAGAAGTGCGGACTTCCTATAAGTGGGTATCCTCGCTTTCATTCCTTATCCTACTCACTGATATAGGTAACCTGATCAATTTTTCCCTCTAGCAATATTTCTTCAGGTAATATTGTCTTGATAACAAATGATTTCCCCTTAATAAGCAGCTGTCCTTGTTTAAGAAGAAGTCTTAGCTCTTTATCTGAAAAGGCAATTAGACCGCGGTGGTTCTCAATATATATATGAATTTGTCCGATCATTGTAATCCGGGGTAAATCCATCATAACATCTTGAGGAAGCTCCATATTCGTTGTCATCCATTTCCTGATGAATTGTCCCCACTTTTTTGCCATAAAAAAGAACCCCCCTTCATCTCATATGTATGAATGGAAGGGGGGTTCTAGCACTTATTTTTCTTTCCTTTTACTCGCTTATCTTTTTTGTCTGATTGACTTGTGGGGATTGAGCGCTCTTGGAGGACCTAAAATCTCCGCCCATACAACGCCCTCAGCAAGCTTTTGTTTTTCAATTAAAAATGAGGGTTTTTCATCTTTTTCAGAATTGAAATCCAATCGCATTGATCCCCTTTCAGAAACTGCCAGTAGGGATTGAGTCTTATTTTCCAGTGCTCTCTGTTTATCTTTCAAGCTATGCAAAGTTTCTTCCGCCTGCTTTTTTCTTTCTGCATATTCCTTTTCAATATTATTAATGACTTTTTTTGGAATTGCAGGCAAAGCTTCGTTCTTTTTTACTTCTCGTATTGGGCTGCTAGTCGAATGATTCGCACCCTTTTGAGGCTGTATAGGCTGTCGCTGCGGCCGGCTTTTTTGCTTTCCTTGGTTACCTGTTAATTTATTAAATATTGAGGTGATAATACCGATCACGATGAAAAGAAGCCATGGATTTTCAAATATAAATTCCATAAGGGAAACCCTCCCTTCTGCCGAAAGAAGAACAGGAATTAATCATTTTTCCGTCCGTCTTTATTCTCATCCGTTATTCTGCCAATGGAGTCTCTCATATCTGTATCAGCAGAGATATTTTTATAATTCATATAATCCATGACACCAATATTGCCAGATCGGAGTGCTTCAGACATTGCAAGAGGAACTTGTGATTCTGCTTCTACCACTTTCGCTCTCATTTCTTCTACGCGTGCCTTCATTTCCTGCTCTTGGGCAACAGCCATGGCACGGCGCTCTTCCGCTTTTGCTTGGGCGATCTTTTTATCTGCCTCTGCCTGTTCGGTTTGTAATTCCGCTCCAATGTTTTTACCGATATCCACATCCGCAATATCAATGGAGAGGATTTCAAAAGCAGTACCCGCATCCAGCCCTTTTGCAAGAACTGTCTGTGAAATCATATCTGGGTTTTCTAGTACTTTTTTATGGTTTTCAGAGGATCCGATTGTTGATACAATCCCTTCACCTACACGGGCAACAATTGTTTCTTCACCCGCACCACCGACAAGACGGTCGATATTTGCTCTTACAGTAATTCTTGCTTTCGCCTTTACTTCAATCCCATCCATGGCTACACCAGCAATAAATGGCGTTTCAATCACATTTGGATTAACACTCATTTGTACAGCTTCTAATACATCTCGGCCAGCTAAATCAATAGCAGCACTCCGTTCAAATTGCAATTCAATATTTGCCCGATGTGCAGCAATTAGCGCATTAACGACCCGATCTACATTTCCTCCTGCCAGATAGTGGCTTTCTAATTGGTTCGTTGTCACATCCAAACCAGCTTTATGTGCCTTAATCAACGGATTAATTACTCGACTGGGAATAACCCGGCGAAGACGCATTCCGATTAATGTGAAAATACTTACTCTTACCCCAGCCGCTAATGCGGAGATCCACAGCATGACCGGAACAAACGTGAATAAAACGCCCAATAGGATTATTGCAACGACAATAATGACCAAAGTGAAAATTGAAATAGCATCAAATGGCATTTTTCATTCCTCCTAAAATTTTTTATTTGTCTATTTTTTGTATCTCTCTAACCACAATTCGCGAACCCTCAGCTTTTACCACTCGAACTCTTGCATCTTTCAAAATAAATGCACCTTCACTAACCGCATCAATTCGCTCATCCTCAATGACAATGGTTCCCGATGGTCTTAGTGCTGTTAAGGCATAGCCCTCCAAGCCAATCAGCTCAAGTCTGTTCTTATTGGATACATAGCCTTGTTCCGTTTTAGTGGAATCGGTTAATATTAGCTTCTTAAATATTTTCATTTTTTTACCAAACACCTTTATCATTAATATAGATGCTAGAATAGAAACACTAATTGCTATTAATATGGAGATTCCCATATGAACAATATTATCAGATGCTAAGAATAAACTTCCTAGTATCGCAGTTAAACCGAGTATCCCCGCAATTCCTCCGGGGAGGAAAAACTCTGCGATAATCAGTCCCATTCCAATGACAAACAAAATAATTGTCTCATAACCTGCCAGCCCGGCAACTAAGTGTCCATAGAAGAAGAGAAATAATGCAGATAACCCCATAAAGCCAGGAATACCAAATCCAGGTGAATATAATTCTAGGACAAGTCCTAAACTGCCGATTGAAAGTAAGATAGGGATGATCACAGGGTGTGTGATCAATCGTGCGATTTTTTCAGCAAAACTCTCTTCTAATGTCTGAATTTCCGCATCCGAATATTCAAGTTTCTCCAACAACTCTTCTAAATTATTCACTGTACCTTTTGAATAGCCTACTTTATACGCAGCTTCACTACCGAGCGTCAGCAGCTTCCCTTTTGGTGCGTTATAGTCGGGTAGGTGAATGGATTCATCTGCCATCGCAAGTGCATAAATCGGATCTCTTTTTGTTTGTTTTGCCGCCTCTTCCATTGCTGCAAACCAATAGGATTCAGCTTTCTTACCCGCTGTATTCCCTTCGCTGTTAATAATGGCAGCTGATCCCATTGTAGAGCCAGGAGTCATATATATATCATCTGTATTTAGCGAGATATAAGCACCTGCTGAAAGAGCCTGTTTATTAATAAAAGCAATCGTTTTCACTTTTGTCGATGATAATAATTTTCCGATCTTTCCAGCCGCATCAACAGCGCCGCCTGGTGTATCCACTTCAAAAATGATTGCAGAAGCATTTTCTTCCTCAGCCGTTTGCACAGCTCTGTTTAAAAAGGCATACATTCCTTTTTCGACTGTTTCTGTAATAGGAACTACATAAATTATTTCATTACTGGCATTACCTTTAAAAGGTACGAACATTAGAAAAAATGCAAAAAGAAAGGCAAAAATGGTCATGCTTCTTCTTTTTCTCAAACCTTCCCCTCCCTTCAAATAATTCCTTCTATTCTATACGTTTCCACTTGAAGAAAGGTTTCATTAAATGGTTCATTTTCTTTTTATTTCCAATGTTAAAAAGACCGAAAAGCAAATGCTCTCGGTCTTTTATACTTATTTTTTTATGAAAGGTGTTGTTGTACAAGTTTATTTACAAGTGCTCCATCTGCTTTACCTTTTACTTTCGGCATGATGGCAGCCATTACTTTACCCATATCAGCTTTTGATTTTGCTCCTGTTTCAGCAACCGTTTCTTGTACGATTTGTGAAACCTCATCTTCAGATAGCTGCTTAGGCATATATATTTCGACGAACTGAAGTTCAGTACGAATTTTTTCAACAAGATCTTCACGACCTGCTTTTTCAAATTCATGGAGGGAATCCTTGCGTTGCTTTACTTCGCGAGAAAGGACAGTAAGCTCCTGTTCTTCGTTTAAGTCTGATCCAAGCTTAATTGATTCATTTTGAATCGAAGCTTTGATCATCCGAATGACAGTTAGCTTATCTTTTTCTTTATTCCTCATCGCTTGTTTCATATCCTCATTTAGACGCTCGAGAAGACTCAATTACATACACCCTCTCTTACCACTTACGTTTTCTTGCAGCCTCAGACTTTTTCTTACGTTTAATACTAGGTTTTTCGTAGAATTCGCGCTTTCTAGCTTCTTGCAAAGTACCAGTTTTAGAAACTGAACGTTTGAAGCGACGAAGAGCATCTTCAAGCGATTCGTTTTTACGAACGACGGTTTTAGACATTCTCTTTCCCTCCCTCCGAGCACAACACACTAACACAACATGGTTTTCCATGTACTTTGCAATTATAATATAATAGCATGCCTGAGGTCAACTGTATTTAGCCTGTAATGGACTTGTTTTTACCTTGGAAATATTGAGATATCAGAAGTAAAAAGCAAAGGTTAACGAAATTTACTTAAATGGCATGTCCTCATCCCTCTAGCCATAGATATATATCTAGGGGGGTGGATACTTGATCAAGCTATTATTTTTTATACTCTTAATCGGTTTATTCATATATGGGATGACGCTATTAAGGTCTGGTCTCATGAACCTTTCAGCAGAATCATTAAAGAAATGGCTCATTAAATTAACGAATGCTCCCTGGAAAGGTGTAATAATTGGCACTCTCATTACAGCTGTCTTACAAAGCAGCTCAGCTGTGATGATTATTACAATTGGATTTGTTTCAGCACGACTGCTAACTTTTCCACAATCAATCGGAATTATATTAGGAACAAATATTGGAACTACGTTTACAACCGAATTAATTACTTTTGATATAGAGGCTTATTTAATTCCACTGGCAATCACAGGCAGCATTCTTGTTTTATTGAAGAGGAAAAATCTTCGCAGCATTGGATTGGTTCTATTAGGCATATCCTGTGTGTTTGCCGCCATGAGGGGATTTGAGTATTTTGCGGGTACACTGAAAAATGTTGAGCAAATAAATCGTTTGCTGCTTGCATTAGATGAAAGTCATCTGTACGGCGTTTTGGCAGGCATCATCATTACAGCAATTATCCAATCAAGCACTGCAACAACTGGAATCATTATGGGCTTTCTAACGGCAGGGACGATGGATCTAGACACAGGGATCGCAATTATGCTCGGATCGAATATCGGTACTTGTGTGGATGCTTATCTCGCATCAATCGGTTCAGGGAAGGAAGCAAAGCTTGCTGCATATGCGCATATATGGCTAAATGTTTTAGGTGTAATAATTTTCTATCCATTTATTTATATGTTAACTGAGATTGGACTCCAGCTTGCAGGACAAGCAGATGTTCAGCTTGCTCATATAAGTGTCATTTTTAATGTTGTCTCATCATTGCTCGTTCTGCCGTTTGCCACTCAATTTGGGCGATTTATTATAAAGATTCATGATAAATAATAAGATAGTAAAAAGAAATGCCGGATATCCGGCATTTCTTTTTTTAGTAGTCTGAATCACTTGTTAGTCCGTTGACGATGGCTGCACCAGAGCTTGCCCCAATTCTTGTAGCGCCCGCTTTGATCATTTCTTGCGCATCTTCTGCACTTCTAACGCCACCCGATGCTTTAACACCAATTGTTGGTCCAACTGTTTTTCTCATAAGAGCAATATCTTCTGCTGTTGCTCCCCCAGTTGAAAAACCAGTAGATGTTTTTACAAAGTCAGCACCTGCTTTAACTGATAATTCGCATGCTCTAACCTTTTCATCTTCACTTAACAGACAAGTTTCAATAATTACTTTTGTAAGAGCTTTTCCCTTCGCTGCATCAACAACAGCTCGGATATCACTTTCCACTAACTCATCGTCTCCGCCCTTTAAAGCACCAATATTGATGACCATATCTACTTCTGTGGCCCCGTTTTCAATCGCATTTTTTGTTTCAAATGCTTTTGTCTCAGGTGTTGAAGCACCTAATGGGAAGCCAATAACCGTACAAACCTTTACGTCTGTACCATTTAAAAGTTCAGCTGATCGCTTTACCCAAGCAGGATTTACACATACTGAAGCAAAATTATATTCTTTTGCCTCTGCACATATTTTTTCAATTTGCTCTTTTGTTGCATCCGCTTTCAATAATGTATGATCGATCATTTTTGCGACATTAGTTGTCATTATTCTAAACTCCTTTCAAATAAACGAGTTGTCCGTACCTCTCACATCATATCATGCCTTCATAAAAATATCGAGTCGAATCTCGAATTTTTCTCCTTACACTGATAGCTTTTCCAAATTCATTAATCCCATTAAATCGAAATGCGAAGGCTTATGATCTCGAGGTCAGCAAAAGCGCGACGTCCTGTTGCATGTCGACACTAGTACGTCCTGTACGTCGGGGCTAGGAGCCGCAGCTAAACAAAAAGGAACTACCTACGTGGTAATTCCTTAATCTAGTATTTAAACTGCAGCTTCTTCCTGTTCTTCCAGCTGGTCAAGGATCCTTACAAATTCTCCTTCATTGTATGGGTAGCCCGCTTTTTTAATTTTCACCTTAACAATTCGGCCTACCATTTCCTCAGTTGCAGGGAAAACAACTTTTAGATAATTATCTGTATAGCCCACATATAGACCTGTTGTCGGTTCATCCTTATATTCTTCCTCAGGAATAACTTCAAGTACTTCGCCATCAAATTGAGAAGCGTATTCCTTTGCGAGCTGATCAGATAAAGAAATTAGACGGTGAACCCGATCATTTTTTACTTCTTCATCTACTTGGTCTTCCATTCTCGCTGCTGGCGTACCTGTACGTTTAGAATATGGGAAAACATGCAGTTCAGAGAATTTATGCTCTTTAATAAAATGATATGTTTCCATAAATTCTTCTTCTGTTTCTCCAGGAAAACCTACAATCACATCAGAAGTTATAGCTAAACCTGGAAGCACTTCTTTCAAACGCTCCAAACGTTCGCCGAAAAATTCCATCGTATATTTACGGCGCATTCTTTTTAATACTGTATTAGAACCAGATTGAATTGGAATATGAAGATGTCTAACAATCATTGTTGATTCCTTGATTGCTTCAATCACTTCATCTGTAATTTGACTTGCTTCAATCGAAGAAATACGGATTCGCTTTAATCCCTTTACTTGTGCTTCCATATCACGAAGCAGCATGGCAAGATTATAATCCTTCATGTCTTCCCCATATCCGCCAGTATGAATACCTGTTAGCACGATTTCTTTATAT
This sequence comes from Cytobacillus solani, assembly GCF_001420595.1. Classification (GTDB taxonomy): domain Bacteria; phylum Bacillota; class Bacilli; order Bacillales; family Cytobacillaceae; genus Cytobacillus; species Cytobacillus solani. The sequence continues at coordinate 3,532,743 of NZ_LJIX01000006.1, forward strand.
CCTGCATCAACTAGCTGCTGCGCTTGACGGATAACCTCTTTCGGATCTCTAGATCTCATTAGCCCGCGCGCCCATGGAATAATACAAAATGTACAGAAATTGTTGCATCCCTCTTGGATTTTTAAAGATGCACGTGTCCGGTCCGTAAATGCCGGGACATCAAGCTCTTCGTAAACACGGTTTTTCATAATATTGCCAACTCCGTTAATTGGCTGGCGTTCTTCTTTATATTGTTTAATATAATCAAGCATCTTCACGCGGTCTTGTGTTCCAACTACAATATCCACTCCAGGGATAGCCATAATCTCTGCAGGTGAGGTTTGAGCATAGCAGCCTGTTACACAAATAACGGCATCTGGATTTTTTCTTATAGCCCTGCGAATTACCTGGCGGCTTTTTTTATCGCCAGTATTTGTAACGGTGCAAGTGTTGATGATATAAACATCTGACATTGATTCAAAATCAACCCGGTCATAGCCTTCTTCTTTAAAAAGCTGCCAAATCGCTTCTGTTTCGTAATGGTTTACCTTACAACCAAGTGTATGAAATGCAACTGTAGGCATATAAATTCACTCCATTAATTCAAAATGATAGGAAACAGCTGAAAGTGCATATAGTGGAGCTGTTTCAGTTCTTAAAATCCTTGGACCAAGTCCACAAGAACAGAATCCGTGTTCCCTTAAGCTAGAAACTTCTTGCTCAGTTAAACCACCTTCAGGTCCGAAAACAAACAATAATGTTTGGCCTTTTTCCATTTCAGCCAATATTTTTGAAAGGACAGAAGCCTCTCCTTGTTTCGCTTCTTCTTCAAAAGCTATTAATTTATAGTCAAAGTCCTCACTTATTTTTATTAAGGATTTTATATTTATAGGACTTTTTACCTTTGGAAGAATTGTTCGATGGGATTGTTCGGCTGCTTCTTTCGCAATCTTTTGCCACCGTTCCAACTTTTTTTCAGCCTTTTTCTCATCCCATTTTACAACTGAGCGCGCTGAAATAAAAGGGATAAACTGAAAAGCGCCAAGCTCGGTCCCTTTTTGAATAATCCATTCGAGCTTATCCCCTTTAGGTAGTCCACTCACAATTGTTACTTCAATTGGAAGTTCTGATGTCCCACTGATCCATTGTACAACTTCTGTTATTACTTGTTCATCGGTAATTTCTGCAATTGCACAGACAGCGCTTTTATTTAAAGGAGTCACACAAATAATCTGATCCCCTTCCTTCATCCGCATCACCCGAGCAATATGATGATAGTCATCACCTGCAATGGTAAAACGGGTTTCATCAGCAGATTGATTGACAAAATAACGCTGCATTCCGGCACCTTCCTTCATTTAGATAAATAACGTATAAAAAGGAGGACAATATCAAGTCCCCCTTTTTTACTATTACTTTCTTCTTCCGATGATTGCTACCCAATCCTCCATTTGCAGTGTTTCTGCAATTTCAAAACCCGCTTCAATCATTGCTTCCTTTACTTCTTGTTTTTTCGGTTGAATGATTCCAGAAGCGATGAAATAGCCATCTTGTTTAACAACGGAAGAGACATCATTAGTAAAGCGGAGAATAACCTCAGCCAAAATATTGGCTACAACAATATCAGCACCAGGCTCTACCCCATCAAGCAAATTATTTTGCTTCACATCTACTACATGATGGACTTTGTTCAATTCGATATTCAGCTTTGCTGAGTTTACAGCCACTTCATCAAGATCAAGCGCAGTTACTTTATCAGCACTAAGCATTGCTGCAGCAATGCTTAATACGCCTGAACCAGTACCAACATCGACGACCTTATCTCCTGCTTTAACCGTTCGTTCTAATGCTTGGATACACATCACTGTTGTTGGATGTGTTCCAGTTCCGAACGCCATGCCAGGGTCAAGTTCAATAATTAGTTCATCGCTTGATACAGGTGTATAATCTTCCCAAGTTGGAACAATTGTAAACCGTTCAGAAATTTTCACTGGATGATAATATTTCTTCCACGCTGTTGCCCATTCTTCTTCATTTACTTCACTAATGCTAACATCATTTTTTCCAATATCAATATTATATAAAACGAGATTATTAATCGCTTCTTTTATTTCTTCTACATTCTCAGCGAGAAAACTATTTTCAGGTAAATAGGCTTTCACGATTACTCCTTCTTCAGGATAGTCGTCTGGATTAAGCTGGTAGATTTCGCCGAACTGATCTCTTCTCTCTTTAATAAGCTCGAATGGATCCTCAATAACAACACCACTTGCTCCGGCCTCATGTAAAATATTCGAAATCGGCTCCACTGCCTCATTTGTTGTATGAATACTGATTTCTGACCATTTCACTTCTACCAACTCCATTTCCCTTTATTCACCCTTAAATGCTCGTTTCACCTTCGCAAAAAAGCTTTCTTCTTGCTCTCCCTGCGGAACCTGTCCACTAACCTCTGCAAAATCATGAAGCAGCTGCTTTTGTTTTTCTGTCAGCTTCGTAGGCGTAATCACACGGACAATAATATGCTGATCTCCCTTGCCATAGCCTCTTACATTTTGTATTCCTTTATCCTTTAGGCGGAACTTTGTTCCTGTTTGCGTACCAGCTGGTACCTTAAGCTTCACTTTTCCGTAAAGAGTCGGTACTTCCACTTCATCTCCTAATGCCGCTTGAACAAATGTTATCGGCATTTCACAGTAAACATCATCGCCATCACGCTCAAAGAACTCATGTGAACGAACATGGAACACAACATATAAATCGCCTGAAGGTCCGCCATTTATACCAGGTTCACCTTGTCCAGATACTCGCAGCTGCTGACCATCGTCAATCCCAGCTGGAATTTTAACCTGAATCTTTTTGCGTTTTTTCACCTTGCCTGCTCCGCCACATGTCGAGCACTTATGTTTAATTTGTTTCCCTGTTCCACTACAGTGGTGACACACGCGGCGATTGACAATTTTTCCAAATGGTGTGTTTTGTTCTACATTTAGCTGTCCTGACCCATGGCAATGTCCGCATGTTTCAGGTTTTGTTCCTGGTTTTGCCCCTGATCCGTTACATGTTTCACATGTTTCTTCACGAGGAATTTCAATCTCCGTCTCTTTCCCAAATACAGCATCCTCAAATGAGAGAGTCATTGTATATTGCAAGTCAGCCCCTTGTCGAGGTGCATTAGGGTCACGACGTCTGGAACCGCCGCCGCCAAAGAATGAACTGAAAATATCTTCAAAGCCGCCGAAGCCTTCAAATCCGCCGCCGCCAAAGCCTTGATTCGGATCTGTATGGCCAAACTGATCGTAATGAGCCTTTTTCTGATCATCACTTAACACTTCGTAGGCTTCTTTTACTTCTTTAAATTTTTCATCTGCATCCGGTTCTTTATTAATATCCGGATGATACTTTTTGGATAGCTTTCGATAAGCCTTTTTTATTTCATCCTTGGATGCGCTTTTGCTGACACCAAGGACTTCATAGTAATCCCTTTTGTCCATGAGATTTACACTCCCCGAATCATTTCACATAAAGATTATTTTATCATTGTCTGTTTTAATTGTGCAACTATAGAATGTTACTGCCCTATGATTTCCAAACTGAATACTCGCTTTAACATCGACCAAAAATAAAAGCCAAAGCCAAGATATCCTGACTTTGACTTTTAAAGAATAAAGGTCTTAACTTATTTATCGTCGTTAACCTCTTCGAATTCTGCGTCAACTACATTGTCATCATTGCTTTTTCCTGCTTGACCTTCTGCTCCTTGTGCTGCCTGAGCCTGCTGTGCCGCTTGTTCATATAGCTTCATTGTCAAAGCTTGAACGATTTCTTGTAAAGCATCTTTCTTCGCTTTAATTTCCTCTAATTCATTCTTTTCAATCGCTGCTTTTAAAGCATCCTTCGCTTCGTTTGCTTTTGCGACTTCCGCTTCATCCACTTTTCCTTCAAGATCCTTCAATGTCTTTTCAGTCGTGAATACAAGCTGATCTGCTTCATTGCGAAGCTCTACTTCTTCCTTGCGCTTCTTATCAGCTTCCGCATTTTCTTCTGCTTCTCTTACCATTTTATCGATTTCTTCATCCGATAAGCCAGTTGAAGATTTAATTGTAATGGTTTGCTCTTTATTTGTTCCTAGATCTTTCGCACGTACATTTACAATTCCGTTTTTATCGATATCAAAAGAAACCTCAATTTGCGGAATACCTCGTGGTGCTGGAGGAATATCACCAAGCTGGAAGCGACCTAATGTCTTGTTGTCGGCAGCCATTGGACGTTCGCCTTGCAACACGTGAATATCAACAGCAGATTGGTTATCAGCAGCAGTTGAGAATACTTGTGATTTTGATGTTGGAATGGTTGTATTACGATCGATTAGTTTCGTGAATACTCCACCCATTGTTTCGATACCAAGTGAAAGCGGTGTTACATCTAGTAGAACAACATCTTTCACATCGCCAGTGATTACTCCACCTTGAATAGCTGCACCCATTGCAACTACTTCATCAGGGTTAACCCCTTTATGAGGCTCTTTTCCTGTTGCTTTTTTGATTGCTTCTTGAACAGCAGGAATACGAGTAGATCCACCAACAAGAATCACTCGATCAATTTCAGAAGCTGATAGGCCAGCATCGCTTAATGCTTGACGAGTTGGTCCCATTGTACGTTCTACCAAATGGGAAGAAAGCTCATCGAATTTTGCTCTTGATAAAGAAACTTCAAGATGTAGCGGTCCTGCTTCACCAGCTGTAATAAACGGCAAGGAAATTTGCGTTGTTGTTACACCAGAAAGATCTTTTTTCGCCTTTTCAGCTGCATCTTTTAATCGTTGTACAGCCATCTTGTCTTTAGAAAGATCAATGCCATTTTCCTTTTTAAATTGTTCAACTAAATAATCGATGATTACTTGGTCAAAGTCGTCTCCCCCAAGGCGGTTATCACCTGCAGTAGATTTTACTTCAAACACTCCATCCCCTAATTCAAGAATGGAAACGTCAAACGTTCCGCCACCAAGGTCATATACAAGAATCGTTTGGTCTTCATCCGTTTTATCCATACCATATGCTAATGCAGCAGCTGTTGGTTCATTAATGATACGTTCTACTTCAAGTCCAGCAATTTTACCTGCATCCTTTGTTGCTTGACGTTCTGCATCGTTAAAGTATGCTGGAACAGTAATAACTGCTTTTTCCACTTTTTCACCAAGATATTCTTCAGCATATGATTTTAAATACTGAAGAATGATGGCAGAAACTTCTTGTGGTGAATACTCTTTTCCTTCAACTTCTACCTTGTAGTCTGTTCCCATGTGACGTTTAACAGACATAATTGTATTTGGATTGGTAATCGATTGACGTTTAGCAACTTCCCCAACTTGGCGTTCACCATTTTTAAATGCTACAACTGAAGGAGTTGTACGATTGCCTTCTGGATTAGGAATTACTTTTGCTTCTCCACCCTCTAAAACAGAGACACATGAGTTTGTTGTACCTAAATCTATACCGATGATTTTGCTCATACTAGTTACCTCCCGCGAATATGTAATTACTGATTTACTTTTACCATGCTTGGACGAATGACTCTGTCCTTCAGGATATATCCTTTTTGAAACTCTTCTACAACATGATTAGAATCAAAGCCTTCTTCATTCACTTGCATGACTGCTTGGTGAATATGCGGATCGAATTCTTTCCCTACAGCTTCAATTGGTTCAGCACCTTCATTTTTTAAAGCCTCCAGCAAACTGCGGTAAACCATTTCCATTCCTTGTAAAATAGATTTAGCTTGTTCCTCATCAGCTTCCATTTGAAGAGCTCTCTCAAAATTGTCTATTGCTGGCAATAGATTGATGATTAAACTTTGTGCTCTATATTTTTCAGACGCTTCAAGATCCAATCGTGCACGGCGTCTGCTATTTTCAAAATCAGCCTGAAGACGATAATAGCGATTTTCCGCCTCTTCTAGCTTTGCTTCTAATTCTGCTGTTTTTTCTTGCGCTGCCTTTAACTGGTCCTCAATTGAAATTTCTTCATTGACTTCAGGTGAAGCAGTTTTTGTTTCAACAGCTTCAGCAGTATTTTCATTCGTTTCTACCGCTTCTGTTTCTTCAGTTGCCTCTTCATTTAGAATATCTTTTTCCTCTGCCAACTTGTTCACCTCCCCTAAAGTATTTACAGGTTGATTATTTTACTATTTTCAGCCGCAAAAAAACATAAGCAAGGGATGGAAAATCCCCACCCATCGCTGCTATTTACATGGTTAATTGCCTTGATACAGCTTAGTCAGAACAGCTGTTAAATCACGGCTTATATAGTCCAGTAAACTAATTACTCGTGAATATTCCATTCTTGTAGGTCCTAATATAGAAATGGACCCGAGCTGCTCTGTTCCTATTGAGTAGGTAGCAGTAATCAAACTGCAATTTTCCATTGCCGTATTATTATTCTCACGACCAATTTTTATGTTGATGCCAGATTGATTTTTACGAATAAGCTCATATATACTGTCTTCCTGTTCAATCATCGTCATAAGGCTTTTAATCTTCTCAAAATCATGAAATTCTGGCTGACTTAACATATTGGTTTTTCCGCCAAAAAATAATTTTTCATGGGACGGGATAAGCAGTGTATCAGCAATAGAATGCAGAATGAAATCATAATTATTTATATGCTGCCTTAACATAAGGGCAACTTCTTTATAAATTTTATCATTTAAACTTTCAATGGATGAGCCTGCTAAACGGTCATTTAAAATATTTGCTAATTTCTCTAGCTCCCCTAAATCCATCGTTTCTGGCAATTGGAACATACGATTCTGCACATGACCTGAATCAGTCACAATGATTGCCACTGCCGTTTGTTTATTAATAGGGATGATTTGAATTTTCTTCAATTTATTTTCCCTAACTGCAGGTCCTAACGCAATCGCTGTGTAGTTCGTTAATTCAGAAAGGATTCTGGCTGAATTTTGGACGATTTTCTCCAGTTCGTAAATTCTCTCTGCAAAGATCGATTTCACTTTATAAACGTCTTCCTGGTCAAGCTTTTGCGGTGCCAGCAAATGGTCTACATAGTATCGATAGCCCTTGTCTGATGGAATTCTTCCTGAAGATGTGTGTGTCTTTTCAATAAAGCCTAGCTCTTCTAAATCAGACATTTCATTGCGTATCGTTGCAGAACTAAAAGAAATCTCTTCTTTTTTCGACAAGCTTCTAGATCCAACTGGCTGTGCCGATTGAATAAAGTCATCAATAATAACCTGAAGTATCAATAATTGCCTATCGGTCAACACGGTTATCACCTCTGTTAGCACTCATTAATAGCGAGTGCTAATTCTAATAATAAATTATCAAATGACAGGGGTTGTGTCAATTCATTTACCTTGATTTTCACATTTAATGCGCAAACACAATATAAAGAAAATTTTGCTGAATCCTGCCGTTATATAGCAGCCGGCTACTTTAAAAATGACTGGAAAACCTCGTTGCCTAAGAGGCGTCCCTTTTTCGTCAAACATATTTGCTGATCTGTCACTTGAATTAAGTCTCTTTCGATGAGTGTTTTTAATTCAATTTCAAATAAAGATAAGGGATTTTCAGCAAATTTCTCTTTAAACCGTAAAATGGAAACCCCGGCTGTTTTCCGTAACCCTAAGAACATTTCTTCTTCCATCTGCTCCACCTTTGTTACTAGATGCTTTTCGAGAATAGGCAAGCTGCGATCATTTACCGAATCCATATATTTTTTTAATGGACCATGATTAGAAATTCGGCTGCCATTAACATAGCTATGTGCCCCTGCACCAAATCCGTAGTACCATTCATTATTCCAATAAGTTAAATTATGTTTGCTTTCACAACCAGGTTTTGAGAAATTACTGATTTCGTATTGTTCGAATCCACGCTTGACCATTTCTTCCATCAACACTTCATACATTTCCGCTTCTACATCCTCGCCAGGTGATAGAAGCTGACCTTTACGCATCAAATTATAAAAAACAGTTTTTGGTTCAATGATTAAGGAATAACCAGAGTAGTGTTGGATATCTAGACGAAAAGAGGTTTCCAGTGTTTCTTTAAAATCGGAAAGCGTTTGTCCAGGCAAACTGTAAATAAGATCAATGCTTATGTTTTTAAAACCAGTTTTTTTGGCTGAGTCTATCGATTGAAAAACATCTTTAGCACGATGAACTCTTCCAATCCGCTTTAATAGCTCCTCATTAAAAGTCTGAACGCCAAAGCTAATTCTATTCACTCCAGCATGATATAAAATCTGTAGTTTTTCTTCGAAAAGATCCCCAGGATTTGCCTCAAAAGTGAATTCTGTTTCATCGCTATAAGGGAGATGGGTCTTAATGATTTGGCAAAGTTTTTCGAGCTGCTGCTCATTTAATGCTGTCGGCGTGCCGCCGCCAATGAAAATGGTTTCTAAATGTTTGGTTGGTGTTTCATTTAGCGTCATCTTGATTTCTCTTTCAAGTGACTCAAGGTACTCATCAACAGGCTGTCCCTTAAGAAATACTTTATTAAAATCACAATAGTGGCAAATATGCTCACAAAAGGGAATATGAATGTATGCTGCTTTAATCATTTTTTCACTACCTTTATTAAAATAAAAAAGAGGCTGATCTGCTTTATTAAAAAAGCATATCCAACCTCCCTTTACAATGCAATTATCTTTACTTCTTCGAGCCGTTATCGTCCATTTTTAGGACTGCCATGAATGCTTCTTGCGGAACTTCAACAGATCCAACTTGCTTCATCCGTTTTTTCCCTTCCTTTTGCTTTTCTAAAAGCTTTCTTTTCCGGGAAATGTCACCGCCATAACATTTAGCTAGAACGTTTTTGCGCATCGCTTTAATGGTTGAACGAGCAACAATTTTCTGACCGATCGCTGCTTGAATGGGAACCTCAAATTGCTGACGAGGAATCAGATCCTTTAGCTTATCAACAATCACCTTTCCACGCTCATAAGCAAAGTCCTTATGAACGATAAAGCTTAGAGCATCTACTTTTTCCGCATTTAAAAGAATATCCATCTTAACAAGCTTGGATGGCTTGTAGCCAATTAATTCATAGTCGAAAGAAGCGTATCCTTTTGTATTTGATTTCAGCTGATCAAAGAAATCATAGACAATTTCAGATAATGGAATTTCATAAATAATATTTACACGAGTTTCATCCATGTATTGCATATCAATGAAAATTCCGCGCTTTGCCTGACAAAGTTCCATAATCGCACCAACATAGTCATTCGGCGCCATCATTGTTGCTTTTACATATGGTTCTTCCACACGGTCAATCTTTTGCGGGTCAGGCATATTTGAAGGATTATCAACTTTCAATTGTGAGCCATCTGTCATGATAACATCATAAATTACACTTGGCGCTGTCGTGATTAAATCAATTTTAAATTCACGTTCAATCCGCTCTTGAATAATTTCCATATGAAGCAATCCAAGGAATCCGCAACGGAAGCCAAAGCCCAATGCCTGTGATGTTTCTGGTTCAAATTGCAAAGCCGAATCATTTAACTCCAGCTTCTCAAGTGCTTCACGCAAATCATTAAACTTTGCACTATCAATTGGATAAAGTCCGCAGTATACCATTGGGTTTAATTTTCGATAACCAGGCAACGCTTCTGTTGCACCATTTTTCGCGTTCGTAATTGTATCCCCTACACGCGTATCCCCAACATTTTTAATGGATGCCGTTAGGAAACCAACATCACCAACAGTCAATTCATCTTGTACCTGTGCTTTCGGTGAAAATACGCCGACTTCAACTACTTCAAATTCTTTCCCTGTTGCCATCATTCTTATTTTGTCTCCGGCTTTAACTGTCCCTTCAACTACACGAATATAGGCAACTACCCCTCGATACGCATCAAAGAGAGAATCAAATATGAGAGCCTTTAATGGCGCGTCAGGATCACCTGTTGGAGCAGGAACCTTTTCGACCACTTGTTCTAATATTTCTTCGATTCCAATTCCAGCTTTCGCAGAAGCAAGAACCGCTTCAGAAGCATCGAGTCCGATTACTTCTTCAATTTCATTTCTTACTCGTTCTGGATCTGCACTCGGCAGATCAATTTTGTTAATGATTGGAAGAATCTCCAAATCGTTATCAAGTGCCAAATAAACATTGGCAAGCGTCTGTGCTTCAATCCCTTGAGCTGCATCAACTACTAAGATTGCCCCCTCACAGGCAGCTAAGCTCCGGGAAACCTCATAAGTAAAGTCGACATGCCCAGGTGTATCAATCAAATGGAAAATATACGTTTCTCCATCTTTTGCTTTATATTTTAATTGAACGGAATTTAATTTAATCGTAATTCCGCGTTCTCTCTCTAAATCCATCGAATCTAATAGCTGATCCTTCATTTCACGTGAAGACAATGCATTCGTTTTTTCAAGAATGCGGTCAGCTAAAGTTGATTTCCCATGATCAATATGAGCAATGATGGAAAAATTCCGTATTTTTGCTTGTCTCTTTAATCTTTCTTCTCTGTTCATTGTTTTTCTTTTCACTCCTACTAAGAAAAGCACCAGGTTCATCTCACAATACCTGGGGCTAGACATCCGTCTAACTTCAAAAAAGCTATTCTTTTACATTTTATCGAACATGCACTATTTTTTGATTATAGCAGTACGTTTATGAAGATTCAATGCTAAACAGTAAGAGAAAGTTTTACGGTAATTGGTGTTTAGCCAAAAGAAAAACGACTGCTCGAAAATGCAGCCGCTACTCTCCATTTATTAAATTGGTTATATGGTGAATCGTTTTTTCCGTTGCCTCTGATATCCCTTCCGAAAGTGACTTGCCTAAGGATGAAAAGAAATTATAAGCTTTCATTTCCTCAAGCTTCTCTTTTTTCCGCTGCAAGTCATGGCTGGAAATATCATTCCCAAGGATAGAAGCTTGGAGCTCCCCTCCTTCATTTTCATTTACAGCAAATGGATCCTTGAAATTTGCATCATCATAGCCTTTCATATTGTGGATGCCTTCATTTGCAAGCTGCATGCCAAATAACACCGCAATAAACATAAGTGAGATAAGGAAAAATGCTTTCACCATAAACCACTTCATAACAAATCACCTATCAATTTTATTTTTTATCTGTTTGTCCTTGTACCGGCTGATTGACCTTTTCAGCTTGCCAATAAAAATCACTGAAGACATCTGCTAACGCTCCTGCAGAAAGGTATAGCTCTTCAAAGGTATTGTCCACCCCGCCGAATTCGATAAGCATAGCGTTTTCGGATAGATCTTGATTATATTTGGCATTTCCTTCAGACTTTACAATTACAGCTCTGCTTAACCCTGGATATTTTTCGTTAATCAGCTTATGCAATTTCTCAGCAAGCTGCAGGTTTTTTTCATAATTCGCGTGTTTCTTTCCTATGACAAATGCGAGTTTAGCATAATTTTCCCCATTAATTGTGAGTGTTGTATGTTCTTTTCTTTTTGCATCTCGATGGATATCAATAATATATTGTATATCCTTGTTCCCAGCCATTGCCTCCTGAACAACAGGTCTAGATTCGCGATAAGATGCACCGTATCCAAGTTCCTTTTTATTTAAGATGGCATTAATATCCGTTTTATCAACGGAAGTACCAATCCCTCGACTTTCAAGTTCTTCCTTCAGTTTATCCCCAATTTTTGTCACATTTAATTGGGAATGGTACGCTCTATTTGGATCTGTCTCTCCTTTTAAATACGGCAAATAGGATTCACGATTATGCGAAAAGTAAAGATGAACAACTTTTCTTTCTCCTGTTGTTAACCCAGAATCCGGAACTTGATTTCCTTCACCCGGCTGATCAATATTTTCCGTATTCTGCAAGGTCGCTTCTTGCTCTGCCCTCAGCACCTCAAGAGGAGGGGTAGACTCCATTGGCATATTCGTATAGTCGGTCCCTTCACTTGCTACAACAATCTTACTATCATATAAAGAAAAAGAAGGCAGCTCTCTTCCTAATAAACTTCGCGGATCATCTAAATTAATATTCGTTGATAGCTTAAAAACAAAGTTCATTAAAGTCGGCTTGTCTTTCTCTTCCCCTAATCCTTGCAATAGATGGTGATTCTCCCAACCAAGCAAGTGATAGAGCATTTCTCCTGTCACTTTATTCGTTGCCGTATTTACAGACGAAGAACTGATTCGAAATTCAGGCTTTAACGACGTAAGTACACCACTAATTGAAAAGATTAATAATAGAAATAGGAGAAAACCTCCACAGATTTTTAATAAGCTTGTCCCTTGTACAAAAACAATAAACCCATTGGGTTTCAAAGGTTTCATCGTTCCACCTCTCTTTAAGCAAGTCTAGTAATTCATATGACATTGCTAGAGAAGATAGAACTCAAAACATTAATATAGTTATTTTTTCACAACAGGGGACAAGGGACCTTACCCTTTGTCTCGTTATCTTGTATAAAAACCTGCATTTTCCTGTTTTACGTTGCTGTGCAGCGCTGCATTTAGTCCATTGGCAATTAGATTTGCCATGTCTTCTATAAACACATCTACTTCTTTTGGCGTTACCATTAGGTTATGCCCAATCGGAGAAAGCACTTCATAAATTAATTTCCGCTTTTCATCTTCAGGCAGTGTTCCTATCATGCCTAAAAATGTCTTTCGATGCTCTTCCTCCGGCAAATCTTCCTCTGTGAGCTTTTTTCTTTTTCCAAAGGTCATACCAGCAGGAGCCAATGCTCTTGAAGGTCTGTCCCCTTCTTTCAATTCCTTTCCAAAATGCTTCAAAATAAAATCTATCGTATCGCTAGTAATAGAAACTGCATCTACCACAGTTGGCACACCGATTGCTACAACTGGAATTCCTAATGTTTCCTTGCTTATTTCTTTTCGTTTATTTCCAACTCCTGAACCAGGATGAATTCCTGTATCTGAAATTTGGATCGTTGAGTTCACACGCTCAATGGATCTTGATGCCAATGCATCGATCGCAATGACAAAATTTGGCTTCGTCTTTTCAACAATGCCAAAGATGATATCACTCGTTTCAATACCAGTTAACCCCATAACTCCAGGAGCAATCGCACTAACTGGGCGATACCCTTCCTCCACACTTTCTGGCTGCAGCTGATAAAGATGACGGGTGACGAGCAAGTTTTCACAAACCTGTGGTCCTAGAGCGTCGGGTGTCACATTCCAATTCCCTAAGCCTACAACTAAACATGACGCATCGTCCCTTATTCCAAGCTGCTTTAAAAACTGAGAAAATTCCTCAGCAAATATCTTTGCTACCTTTTGCTGCATAACTGTATCCTGCTGACGAATTCCTACAGCCTCCAAGGTTAAATATCTTCCCTCTTTTTTCCCAATCGCTGCTGCCCCTTTTTTTGTTACCTCGACAAAGGAAATCTTTATATCTTCCTCTTCTTTTTCTTTAATAATAACTCCTTCAATTTGTGAAAGATCTTCCTGATCATGTACATGCTTTTGCTGATCTGCGATGGCCATTTCCCGTGCTTCAATTGCAAGATCAGTTCTAATAGCATATTTACTCAAATCCAATTGTTCCAAGATGTTCCCCTCGCATTCTTCTCTTTAGTCGTCAAATGACATGACTTTCTTCTATCCTTTCCTTCTAGATGGAAAAACATTCATTTAATGGCAGGCAATTCTTTCACTTCTTTTCCCTCATTTAAAGTCTTCAACTTATCAAAATAGACGAAGAGTATTGCAAAAGAACGGAGTGTTTGATAAAATATCACTTGTTCTTAATATTTGATTGTTAATGAATGATGTGAAAGTCGAGTTAATATAATCTCGATGCTTTTTGTAGGAGGTGAATGGAATGCCAAACATTAAATCTGCTATTAAGCGTGTGAAAACAAGTGAAGCGCGTAACGCTCATAACGCAACTGTTAAATCTTCTATGCGTACAGCTGTTAAAAAGGTTGAAGCTGCAATCGTTACTAACGATGCTGCTGCTGCAAAGAATACTTTTGCTGAAGCTGCTCGTAAGCTAGATAAAGCTGCTGCAAAAGGTCTAATCCACAAAAATGCTGCTGCTCGTAAAAAATCTCGTTTAACAAAAAAAATGAACGCTTTAAACGCATAAGTTTAAAGAATAACGGCTATCTTTCATGGATAGCCTTTTATTTTACACGAAAAGCGGAAGCGCCTTGATCATCTCCGTACAAACGCAGAAGGGCCGGTTCTTTCGATAAAGGAAACACGAAGAGCGATAGCGTATTCGATGTTGACTTATCGCAGGGAGGGGACCTGAAGTTTGATAGGCGATAGGCGCTGTAGCTAGACACTACTTTAAAAAAGGCAGCCTAAGATTTAACTTAGGCTGCCTATTTTTTATAAGCTTGATCATGTAATCGAAATAAGAACATCTCAATTAGCATTACTTTATTCATTCCACCCGTTTTCATTTGATAATCCGCTTCAGCTAATAAATTTATAATATGAGCAAGCTCTTCATCAGCAAAAAGTCTGGCCTGTCCAGCAGCAAGCTTAATTCGAAATGGATGAATCTTTAAATGACCAGCAATTTGCTGTTGACCGTATCCTCTTCGTGCAAGCTCTTTCACTTGATAAATGAGTCTAAATTGACCTGTAATTAGCGACAGGATTTTAATAGGTTCTTCATTCTGTTTCAATAAATCATAATAGATTCTTAATGCCCCTTCTACTTGTCTGTTCACTATTTTGTCAATTAAGGAAAAGATATTTTGCTCTAATGACCGGGCAACAAGCATTTCTACCGTTCCTTCATCAATTTTTGAGCCTGAACCAATGTATAGTGCGAGCTTGTCCACCTCACTAGTGAGTGTAAATAAATTTGTACCTGCCAGTGTAAGCAGCATTTCCGTCGCCTTATCATCTATTTCTACTCCATTTAAAGCAGTCCGGTCCCTAATCCAAGCCTTCAATTCAGCCTCACTCAGCTTTTTCGCCTCTAATATCGCAGCACTTCTCTTGATTTCCTTTGTCACTTTTTTCCGTTCATCTAACTTTTCATATGGGGCAGTAAAGACAACAATGGAATAAGGAGAAGGTTCTTTCAGATAGGCTTCAAGCTTTGTCAGGTTATGTTCTACTTTCTCTTTTGTTTTAACAGAAGTAAGAAAAACTGGGTTTTGCAAAAAAATCAATCTTTTTTCTCCCATAAATGGAAACGTTTCGGCATCCTCTAGCGCCACATCAATCGGGGTTTCCTCTAAATCATAAGAGGATAGATTAAAATCAATCTCCTCCTCATTTAATAAATGGCTGATTAGCAGCTGTTTCGTCTCATTAATAAGAAAGGCTTCCGGACCATATAATAAATATAATGAAGAAAATTTCCTTGCTTTAATTTGTTTCCAAAGATCAAAAATCACTAGCCTTCGCTCCGTTCACATTTTGGATTACCTATTATTATCCTAATGAAGCTTGAAGCGTTTGACAAGTAATTAGAAAAGCGAAAGCGCCTTGGTCATCGCCGTACAAACTGGAGGGGTTCCGACTGAGATATAGGAAACACGGTGAGCGATAACGAACCGATGTTGACTTATCGTAGGGAGGAGACCCGAAGTTTGATAGGCGATAGGCGCTGTAGCTAGACAATTCTTCAATCCCAAAGTTATAAATTCTGATAATATAAAAAAATATAAAAGGAATTGACACATCATAAAAATGTCAATTCCTCCATCTATATAGAACGTCAAAACAAGAGGCCTAGGATACTCCTGTCCTGACGGTGCACCAATGTAATACTATTCTTTCCTCACAATCTTTACTTATTTGTGACAACTCTTGTCACAAGTGGAAATACGGCGAGGAACGCTAGATTTTTTCATTCTAATGCCTTATACTATATAGGAAATAGGAGGGGTAGACTGTGAACGAATTTGAAAAAGACGTCCAATATAAGCAGAATGATGCCATTGACTCTGGAATTGGATTCATCGTATCTTTCGGCTTCTTCGCAACTGTGTTTATTATTGCAACAGTCATTAAAGTAATCGGATCTTAATGACTACATAGAAAGAACTGCGGAAGGTGCGGGTTATCGGCGACAAGTATAAGATGAGCCGGCAGAAAGGTCATTCTGTAACCTTTTTGACGATTGGCTTAGGACAAAGAGCCGATAGCACCTGAAGCTAGACTGTATAAGGATTTTTGAGAGGCTGCGTTTGCAGCCTCTTTTCATTTGTTCAGCTGATTTATATTATCTTATGGATGTACCGCAGAAAAGGTTCCAGTTTCACCTTTAAAAAAATAGGTAATTGCCCCATGCTGATCTGTTCGTAAAATTATTATCTTTCGTTCATTCAAATTCGTTAACACTTCTTCGGCTGGATGACCATAACGGTTATTTTTCCCTGCCGAAATGATAGCAATCTTCGGTTCGAGCTGATCAAGAAATGATTCTGTTGTTGAAGATTTACTGCCGTGATGACCAGCCTTTAGCACATCAATTTTTAGTTTATCGTAATCATTTATTAATTGCTTTTCTCCTTCTTCTTCTAAATCACCTGTAAAAAGCCATCTAAGCCCGCCGATTTTTACAAAGAGAACAGTTGAACCATTGTTACGCTCTACCTCCACTCCAGCTTGCGGTGAAACGACATGAAAAATAGTTTCTCCTCCTTTCCAGCTATCACCTGCACTTACAAAATCCCACGGAATTCTAAGCTTTTTTGCCATTGTTAGCAATTCTTTTTCAAGCTCAGATTGCTCTTGAGTTTTTGGCAAAATGATTTCTTTTACATGGAGCTCTTTCAATACGGATAAAGCACCACCGATATGATCGGCATCCCCATGCGTAATAATAAGCTTATCAATTGTTGCGATTCCCCTACTTTTTAGAAATGGAACGACAACCTCTTTTCCAACCTCAAATTCCTTCTTTCTTATTTTCCATTCCTCACTATTGAATTGAATGGTCCCTCCTGTATCAATTAAGTAAGTTCCTCTTCCAAAAGGCAGTTTGATTAAGATGCTGTCGCCTTGTCCAACATCAATAAAAGTAATTTCTCCGTATGGGGATAAGGCATTTCCCAACAAATGAATGCACATGATACTAAGTGGAAGAAGCAAAGCTTGCACAAAACGTTTGGCTCCTTTTATCCGCTCCCATAATGAGAAAAACGACGGAATGCTCCATAAATACAAGAACATGACAAACATAGAGGGTCTGCCAAAAGTAAGCATAGCAAAGGGAACAAGGGATAGCTGACGTGCGAGGTCATTCATTCCCATGATGAGCAAATTTAATGGCTGAATTAGGACCCCTATCGTTGTTCCGAGCAGCAAATGAAGAAGAAATAAAAGAAAGATGGCCGGCAATATAATCAATGAAAATAACGGAATATAGATCGCGTTGGCTACGATAGAAATAAGGGAAACTTCATAAAAGTAATAAAGCATGATAGGAACTGCTGCTAATTGACAAATCATCGATGTTGCAAGCAGAAGGGGGATAGCCTGGTGGAATCTTTTTAAGAGGATTGGCGCAGAAAGTATGAGAGCAAAGCTTACACTGAATGAAAGCTGGAACCCTACATCATAAATGACATACGGGGTAAGAAAAGTATACACGAGAAAAACAATGCTAATAATATCGATTGTATTTATAGCGTGTATGCTCCATTTTCTCAAGGATAAGAAGAGAACCATCATGGATACAGCACGAATTACTGAAGGGGCTGCACCTGTCAGTAATGCATAACAAGGTAAAAAAAGTAATAATCCGATTGTCATTCGTTCTCTTGTTATCCCGATGCGAATTCCTAAATAGTAAATCATTCCTGCCAGCATACCGACATGAAGACCTGAGATTGCCAATAAATGCACAATACCAAGTTTCTCATATGTTTCTAATACATTGGTGTCAATATAATCCCGTTCCCCAAAGAGGAGAGCGATTGCTAATGGAGCTGATTCGCTTGGAAAATGGTCCTGTACATATTGAATGCCATTTTCCCTAACATACTGGAAGAAGGAGAAGGGGGTTTTCTTTTGAGAGGTACATTGAGACATATTTACTTGATCCGCTTTTAAAATCCAAAAAATTTGATTTCTTCGTAAATACTCCTTGTAGTTAAAGGCATTTACATTTGTTGCCGTACTTGGTTCTGAAAGGGTGCCTGTTACCTTACAAGCTATCCCTGTTTTTAGATTTTCAACAATCCATTTTTTCTCTTTTTCTGATTTTATTTGATAGGAAATAACGATTTTTTCTTTACGAATCAGTTCTTTACTAACGGCTGACAGACGGTCTCCATCTACTTTTATATCCTTCTGAAACAAAATATAAAAATTAGTCTCATTAGCTGCAAATTCTGTATTATTTGCCTTTTCAACTAGTTCACTCCTTATTAGAAAAAAGAAAAAAATTATACTAATAATGAAAAGATTTTTTTTCGAAAAACCCTTTATTTTACATAGAAATAGAAGCAGAAAAAAGAACACCATGATAAAGACAACAAAATGGACAAAAGCTGCTAGAATACCGGCGAGTGCGGTGGCAGTGAAATAAATCCAGCTTCCTTTCACATCTACGATTCTCCTTTTTCCTCAAGAGGTCTTGTGAGAACCATCATCCAAGGCGATGATCCCCACTATTATTATTCTCTACTTATCGCTTCCTTGTGAATGAAATTCGATTGAGATCTCATTTCCTTCTACTTGTTCGACCTTTACCCCTGCCATTTCAAAAAGATTCATTGCATATGGATGATTTTTATAATCCTTTGAATAGAACACGGTTTTAATTCCTGCTTGAATAATTGCTTTACAGCATTGAAGGCAAGGAAAATGCGTGACATATAAATCTGCTCCACTTGTTGGTACCCCAAACTTCGCACATTGAAGAATTGCATTCATTTCCGCGTGGATTGTTCGGACACAATGGTTATCAATCACATAGCATCCTTCATCGATACAATGCTCCCCACCAGCTATGGAACCATTGTATCCGCCAGCTATGATTCTCTTATCTCTTACGATCGTTGCTCCAACAGATAACCTTGTACATGTGCTTCTTAATGCAAGCAGATGACTTTGAGCAATAAAATACTGATTCCAAGATATTCTTTCCATTTCATCCCACTCTCCCATTTCTCTTTCGACAAATTCTCGTAAAATTCCACCTTACCATCAAGTGTAAGCCCCTATGAAAAATGGGTCAATGGATTCTTCATTTTACTTTTATTTGCTCTTTTAATTTTTCAAAGCTTTTTTCTCCAATTCCACTAATTAACTTCAAATCTTCTATTACTTTAAATGGACCATTTTTTTCCCGATAATCGATAATAGCAGCTGCCTTTGCTGGTCCTATGCCAGTTAATGTTTGCAGTTCGGTGTCATCTGCCGTATTAATATTTACCTTCCCATCTTTTTGATCGGTTCCTCCCATCACTGTCATCATCCCGCCTTCCTGCTCCATCTCCTCTCCTATTTCAGGGACATAAATAACCATTTCATCCTCTACTCGTGTAGCAAAATTAATCTTCGCCTCATCTGCTGATTCCTTCAATCCGCCAGCCATATTAATCATGTCAATCACTCGATCTTCATTTTCAGCTTCATACACACCTGGGTTATTTACAGCACCTTTCACATCGACAATGACAATTACTTCTTCTTCGTGTTCCACTATATTTTCGTTTACAGTCCTTTCACTAGTTAGCCATTCCTCCTCATTATCAAGTACATTACTTTCTTCTGATGCTGGTTCAAGTAAAAAATAAGCTCCTGCAAGGATAATAAAAATTCCACCTAATACAACAAGTTTATTGGTTTTTATCCATTCAATCATCTATACCATCCTTTCTTTTTTTAGCATAAACTGCATGGGAATTTCATATCGTATATGAGTAAGTTTGCTTGTGAAGGGGGGATGAGCATGAACGTTGGAATCATTGGTACAGGGAATATGGGGAGAATATTGGCAGAAGCATTACTTGATGGAAAAGCCGTTTCCCCTTTATCCATGGCGATTACAAATCGAACAATCTCAAAAGCAGCAGAAATAAAGAAAATATACGAGGAAATTTATGTAGGAGAAAACGGAAGAGATGTGGCGGAACGCTCTTCACTTATCTTTGTTTGCGTGAAGCCTCATGATGTTCATAGCGTGATTAAAGAGATTTCACCTTTCCTAACGAAGGAAAAATGTATTGTTTCTATTACTAGTCCGATAAGTGTCAAACAATTAGAATCCATTGCCGATTGTTCTGTTGCTAGAGTCATTCCTAGTATTACGAATCGGGCCCTAACCGGCGTTTCATTACTATCGTTTGGTGAATGCAGTGATTATTGGAAAAAACAAATACACAGTTTGTTTGATCGGATTTCAAAACCGATCGAAATTGAAGAGAACATTACCCGGGTAGCCTCTGATATCGTGAGCTGTGGACCAGCATTTTTTAGCTATTTAACACAGCGTTTTATTCTTGCAGCAGTAAAAGAGACAGAAATCGACCAAGACACAGCAACAACACTTGCTGAGGAAATGCTGATGGGAATGGGAGAACTAATGAAAAAAGGCTTTTATACGTTGCCAACGTTGCAGGAAAAGGTATGTGTAAAAGGAGGAATTACGGGTGAAGGAATTAAGGTGCTCGAAAATGAACTAGGGGATATATTCGAGCATGTTTTTCAGGCAACCCATGCAAAATTTAAAGAAGATCTTGAACAAGTAAAAAAACACTACACCATTCAGTCATAATATTCTACAAACATCGACTCAATCCTTCTTATTTTTAAAATAAATTAGAAAAGGCAAGATAGCTCTTTAAGCTGACCTTGCCTTTTTTCTGAACTATACTTTCCGGCAAATAAAGAAAATCCGTTCTGAATGTGTTTGCGGAGACACTGCTTCAAAGTCAGCAGTCACTTCAAGTACTTCAAACCCAGTCTCCTTAAGCCAATTCACATACACATCAATTGGAAACGTTCGCTGGAAATGAAGTTCATCATAGCGCTCATATTGACCTGACCCTTGATCAAGAACAAAGAAACTTAAATCATGCTCCACACTGTTCGGATGCTCCCCCTGATAGCTATGCCAAATATAGCTGATCTCTTCATCATTTAATGCAAAAGTCTGATTCATAAATATTTGCATAATCTTATGGATCGAATGAACATCAAAGATAAAGAGCCCATTGTCATCCAAATGCTCATGGACACGCGAAAAAGTATCAAAAACCTCTTGCTCTGACTGCAGATAATTTAGAGAATCGCAAAAAATACCGATTACATCGAATCGACCAAGCCCTTCAAGTTCAGCCATGTTTTGCTGGTAAAATTGCACGTTCATTGCCTTGTCTGCAGCCTTTCCTTGAGCAACCATCAGCATATCCTCAGAAAGGTCAACGCCAGTCACTTCAAAGCCTTCTTCAGCAAATTTAATGGAGAGCTCTCCTGTTCCGCAAGCAAGGTCAAGGAGCTTTTTTCCATTAGTATTATATTTACTTACATGATCCTTTACGAGTTCCACCCATTTATCATAGGGGACATCCTTCATTAATTCATCGTAAAGATAAGCAAACTTTCCATAGGTCATTGGTTAAGCTCGCTCTGAAAACTTTCAATCGGCGCATCGCCCCATAGGCGTTCTAAATTATAATAGCCTCTTTCATCTCGATGGAATATATGGGCAACAACATCGCCAAAATCAACAAGAATCCATCTTGCTTCATCAAAGCCTTCCATTCTCTTAACAAAATAGCCTAATTCCTCAGCCTTCTCCTTCATTTCCTTGGCGATTGCTTGAACCTGCTTGTCGGAATTTCCGTGGCAAATAAGAAAATAATCTGCAATTAGAGAAATTCCTTTCATATTTAATGCAACTATTTGTTCTGCTCTTTTGTCATCCGCTGCCTTTACAGTGGTTAATAATAAATCTCTTTCACTCATTCAATCAATCCTCCGAATTCATAATTAGGTCATTATATGTGTGAAATGTTGCCGGAAAAACCGGCTGACCCTTTTTCATTAAAAAAAATATCGTATTTGAAATGGATTTTTTTAATGCATCATTCAAGCTTTTCTCAGCTAATTCCCTTACTTCTTCTACACCTGGAAAATGCCTGCCTGGTTCAATATAATCAGCTAAATAAATAACCTTCTCTAATAAAGTCATTCCTACTCTGCCAGAGGTATGAAATCTGATTGCATCCAGTATTTCCTCATCTTCAATCCCTGCTTCTTTATGAACAAGAAAAGCTCCTACTGGAGCATGCCAAAGTTCACTATTGAATTGCAGGAGTCTGGCATCCATCTTCTGATCCATAATGATTTGTTTCATTTCCTCTTTCGGGCGAAACTTGGCATAATCATGAAAAATCGCAGCAAGCTCCGCTTTCTTTTCATTCGCGCCATATTTTTTCGCAAGTATAATCGCTGTTTCCATGACACCAATTGTATGGTTATAGCGATGTTCTGTTAATTGTTCCTTCACTTTTAATAAGGCAAGGTTACGCTCCATATAAATGATTCTCCTTAATATATCTCCTTACTGTTTCGGGAACAAGATAACATATCGTTTTATTTTCCTTTAAACGGCCGCGGATAAAACTGGATGAAATACCCATTTCAGGTACTTCCGCGTAAAGAATGGGATATAGGCTTTCATGGCGATAAGAAGGTCTTCTAACACCGATAAATTGAACAATATCAACTAGCTGATTAATATTTTTCCATTTTGGCAAATACTCAATCATATCTGCACCAATAATAAAATAGAATTGGTTATCTGGATGGTCTTCCTTAAGGATTTTCATTGTATCAAACGTATATGAAGGTCCTTTTCTTTCTAACTCAATCAATTCAATTTTAAAATGAGGATGCCCTTCAGTAGCCAACTTGAGCATATTCACCCGATCTTCATCTTTAACTGCATTTGTCTTTTTTTTATGCGGAGGCTCTTGATTAGGCATAAACCATATTTCATTTAACTTATGCGCATGCAAAACTTCATTTGCAATAATTAAATGGCCGAGATGCGGCGGATCAAAAGTGCCTCCCAATATGCCGATTTTCTTCAAGTGCTCTCCTCCTGCTCCCTCTGTTACCTCTTAGGTAAAACGATTTGTTTATTTTCTCTCGATTGTTTATAGAGGACAATGATGTTCCCTATAATTTGTACAAGCTCCGCTCTTGTTCCTTTTGCTAATTGTTCTGCAACTGTATGCTTGTCCTCATCACAGTTTTGCAAAATACTAATTTTCATAAGCTCACGCGCTTCTAGCGCTTCACTAATTTGTTTAATCATATTATCATTGACCCCGCCTTTACCGACTTGAAAAATCGGGTTCAGGCTGTGAGCCATTGAGCGTAAAAAACGCTTTTGTTTTCCTGTTAACATTTTCCTTATCCCCCCAGTTGGTTGAGTACAATATTTTTCATGCGTTCGATATTTGGAAAAATGCCTGTCCATTTTTCAAAAGCAAGTGCTCCTTGATAAACAAACATATCTAACCCATTTTGTATTTTTGCACCTTTGTTTTTAGCTTCCCGCAAAAACTTTGATTCAAGCGGATTATATATTATATCACTTACAAGTGCATCAGTCTGTAGATTATGTAATGAAAGCGGAAGACTTTCTATATTCGGAGCCATCCCTATCGGTGTAGTTTGAATGAGCAATTGGTAATCAGCAAGGTTTTTTTCTGCTTCTTCTTTTCCAATGGCGGCTGAAGGAACACGAAATGGGCAATCATTAATCAGCGCTTTTGCCTTTTGTGTCGTTCGATTATATATGTCTAATCTGTTTACTCCAGCTTGAGCCAATGTGAAATAGAGAGCTCTTGCTGCACCGCCTGCTCCGATAATCAGAATGTTTTTCTCTGTTATCTCCGGCAGCAGCGTTAATAAACCTTGTAAATACCCGCTGCCATCTGTATTATAGCCGACAAATTTTCCATCCTCATTCACAACCGTGTTCACTGCTCCAATGGCTTCTGCAAGCGGGTCCAGTTTGTCCAAAAATGGGATAATTGTTTCTTTATGCGGGATGGTAATATTAAATCCAGCTATTCCAATGGCTTTTAAACCAATCACAGCTTCCTTCAGGTTCTCTCTTTTCACATTTAGTGGCTGGTAATGAGCATCTATGCCATAAGCTTGAAATAAATCATTATGCATAGCAGGCGACATCGAATGAGCGATTGGATCCCCTATTACAGCAAAAAGCTTCTTCATGTTCCATCCCCCTATTTATACGATCTATTTATTAGGAGAAACTCCGATTTCACACAATATCTTTTCTTTGTCTTTAGATTAAGGATTTTCTCACAAGTGCATGAACGCCTTTTGGCACAAAAGCGGCCACTTTTGCACCAGGGTCATTGATTGTAATCCAGCCAAGACCTGAAAAAACAATATCTGTTTTTCCTTCCTTAATTGTAAATTCATGCTTAACTAATTCAGGGAAAGTCTCCATATCTTCGATTCTCGGTGGAGTCAGTAATTCCCCGGCATGATTACTATATAACTCATCCGCTTTTTCTAATTTCGTACGGTGAATATTGATATCATTTGAGAAATGGCAGACGAAGGACCTGCGCCCACCTGATAAGTAATCAAATCGAGCAAGGCCACCAAAGAAAAGCGTTTGTCCTTCGTTTAGCTGATACACCTTTGGCTTGATCTCTTTTTTGGGTGTAATGATTTTCAAATCACGTTTATCAACGTAATGGGCCATCTGGTGATGATTAATGATTCCAGGTGTATCAACAAGTGCTTTTCCATCAGATAATGGAATTTCAATAATATCTAGAGTGGTTCCTGGGAAATGAGATGTCGTAATGACATCACCTTCTCCTGTCACTTCTTTTAATATGCGGTTAATAAATGTTGATTTCCCCACATTTGTACATCCGACGACATATACGTCTTTTCCTTCACGATATTCATCAATAGCTGCAGCTACTTCATTAATAAACTGTCCTTTCGCTGCACTTACAAGAAAAACTTCCTCTGGTCTTAAGCCAAACTCTTTTGCTTCCTGCTTCATCCAGTTGATTAGCTTATTCGGTTTCACAGATTTCGGGAGCAAATCTACTTTATTCCCAACAAGAAGAATTTTATTGTTCCCAACGAATCGATGCAGTCCTGGAAGCCAGCTGCCGTTAAAATCAAAAATATCAACAATTTTAACGATTAATGCATCGCTTTTTCCGATTTCATTTAATATTTTCAGAAAGTCGTCATCCGTTAAATGAACGTCCTGTACTTCATTATAATGCTTCAAGCGAAAGCAGCGCTGGCAAATAACTTCTTCTTTCTCAAGAGCAGATGTCGGTGCATAGCCGATTGCTTCCCTGTCTTCAGTTTGAATCTTCACACCGCACCCGATGCATGAATATTGTTCACTCACTAATTAATCCTCCCATTGGATCATTCCTTTTTTTCGGAACCAATTTAATATTTTTCTTTCTACTTTTCGATTAAAACGGGTTATAAATCCATCTGTTTGTGCAACTGGAACAACAAGAATTGTCCTGAATCCACTGCGATTCCCTCCGAGCACGTCAGTTAATAATTGATCGCCAATCACAACTGTCTCTTCCTTTGCAAGCCCCATCTCCATTAGTGCACGATTAAATGCTCGTCCTAATGGCTTCCTTGCTGCAGGGATAAACGGGATATTTAGGGGATCTGAAAATGATCTTACACGGTCCTCATTATTATTAGAAACAATCGTAATCTTCACATTGCTATGTTTCATTTCTTCAAACCATTTAATTAATCGTGGCGTAGCGTTTGGCCGATCCCATTCGACCAGCGTATTATCTAAATCAGTAATGATTCCTTTAATACCTTTTTCCTTTAAAACTTCAGGGGTTATTTCAAAAATGCTTTTAGCATGCTGATCCGGCAAAAATTGCTTTAACACTATATCACACCTCAGTTACCTTTCGAAATTAAAATCAATCGTCTATTTTTCTTAACAATCATAACCAATATAAAGCTTTCTATCAAATACGAAAAGCGGAAGCGCCTTGGTCAGGGGCGACAAGCATAAGACAAGCCGGATGGAAGGTTGTCCTTTAACCTTCTAGGCGGATTGGCTTATAACCTCGAGCCCCTAGGCGCTGCAGCTAGACAAACGAAAAGCGGAAGCGCCTTGGTCAGGGGCGACAAGCATAAGACAAGCCGGATGGAAGGTTGTCCTTTAACCTTCTAGGCGGATTGGCTTATGACCTCGAGCCCCTAGGCGCTGCAGCTAGACAAACGAAAAGCGGAAGCGCCTAATAAGTATAGTATATCCTTTTTAATGGAAATATTTTTCGACAATATTCTTTATCCTCTTACCTGTGGATAACTTTATACACATAAAACACACTCATTTATATACTTTTCTAAATTTTATAAACAACTTAACCACAAGTTATCCACTAAATACTGTGGATAACAGAACGGTTGTTCTAACCGTTTATTTTTGCTAGAGTAAGGGTACAACATAGAAACTACATTATATGTATGAAGAAGCGTAAATAGAATCAAACTTTATATTCTTTATGGAGGTGAATGGACATGCGCAAGCTATCAGACGAATTATTAATCGAATCATATCAAAAAGCAAGAGAGCTGAAACTGAGTCCCGATTTCATCCGCCTTATAGAAACAGAAATTCACAGACGCTCATTATCCCATAGAATAAAAGTCTCTTCATAAAATATACAAGCCCAATCAGGGCTTTTTTCTTTTTAAAAAATAAGAAAGTATAACTTGGGAGTTAGAGAATTGCCTAGCGCAAGCGTCCTATCGCCTATCAAACTTCAGGTCCCCTCCCTACGATAAGTCGACATCAATTCGCTCCACTCATTGTGTCTCCTTTATCGAAAGAACCGGCCCTTCTGCGTCTGTACGGCGATGACCAAGGCACTTGCGCTTTTCTTAGGTAGATCTAACCGACGAAATGTATCCGATACAGTCTCCTACGTTCACATCAAAAGGTACATGAATGGAAGGCAACGGCTCGAAGCTATTTTTTTCAAAAAGAAGCACTACTGTTGAACCAAAGGAAAAGTAGGCCATTTCATTTCCCTTCACTAATTCATCCCCTTCGTGAATGACTTCAATCGAATTAACAAACATGGCCCCAACTTTCACAATCGATATAAATCCGCCCTCATCTTGTTTTACCTCTGTAATTTTTCGATAATTTTTTGATAATGAATCTTTTCCGTATTTTAATCCGTACTTATTAACTGGATAGGATTTTCCGCCAAGTGTCCATTGATCAACAACTTTTCCTGACACCGGGCTATGAATTCGATGATAATGACTCGGACTAAGATAGAAGATCATATAATGTCCACCTGAATACTTTTCGACCTTCCGATCATCACCTAACATTTCTTTAATCGAATAATCCTTTCCTTTCACAGTGATGATGTGACTCGGCTCAATGATGCCCACGTCTTCTATCACAGCATCCACTGGACTGCTAACCGATTGTGGGTTCTGATCTGGCGTTCTTGCCCCAGCTTTAAGCTTGCGGGTAAAAAAGTCATGTAAAGTATGATAGTCTTTCAGGTTTTTTTCCATTTCACTTTCATTGATTTGATACAATTTAGTAAAAGAAGGAATGAAAAACCGGCTTGCCTTTGACAGGGCAAATCTTTTTAAAATGCTTGAAGTCCATTTTCCATTTGTCAGTTCAATCATCAGTCGATAAAAGGATTGAATCAAAAATCCCGCCTCCATTTAAGTGTAAATTTACTCTTTACGTATAGTCATAAAAGCTATAAAATTAAATACTATTAATTATATCAACAAATAAATACCCTTTAATGAACTTATTTATAGTATGTGTTCTTTTAAACAAATGAGGTGTTCCGTGAATGTTTTTATCCGATGTACTTGATCAAACGATTAAGAAATTAAAAGCACAGACAGCAAATGTATTAACTTTAGCAAACTTATCACTTGGCGGCTTTGCGATTATTTTCACCTTAAAAGGGAATCTTGAATTAAGCTTGCTGCTTATTTTTATTGCTGCTTTAGCTGATCGGTTTGATGGCATGATAGCACGCAAGCTTAATATTGAATCGGAGCTGGGCAAGCAATTAGATTCCATGAGTGATATTATATCATTTGGTGTTGCCCCTGCACTATTAATATATCAAGGAATTTTATTTGAATTTGGTGATCCTGGCGCATTTTTCACTATTTTTTACATTGGCTGCGGCGCTTTCCGTCTTGCTCGCTTTAATATTAGTGAGAACAATGGGTATTTTACAGGTCTTCCGATAACTGCTGCAGGGTGTCTTGCTACTCTAAGTTATCTTGCAATTCCTTACTTTCCAGCACAATTTTTCTTATTTATGATGATTATTCTTTCTTTTTTAATGGTCAGTCCGTTTAAGTTAAGGAAAGTATAAAGTAAAACTTCAATCAGTGGGGGTCTTACAGCCCGTTAATCTGCGATAAAATGATAAAAGCCGCACCCAGTTTATTTATTGGGTACGGCTTTTATTTATTTTTTTTCTGTCAGCAGTAAAAACTCCTCTACATCATCCATACATAATTGTACTGCCTTTTCCCAGAAATCAGGCTTTGTTAAATCAACATGTAAATGCTTCATCGCGAGATCCTCTACAGTCATTGAAGCTGTATCCTTTAACAGCGCAATATACTTTTCTTCGTACCCTTTTCCTTCTTCCAAAGCTTTTGCATAAATACCGAGCGAGAAAAGGTAGCCGAAAGTATATGGGAAGTTATAAAATGGCACACCTGTTATATAGAAATGCATTTTAGAGCCCCAGAATAATGGATGATATTCATCAAGTGCATTTCCGTAAGCTTCTTTCTGGGCTTCCTCCATCAATAGATTCAATTTTTCCGTACTAACAGTCCCGTTTTTCCTCTCTTCATAAAACCGGGTTTCAAATAAGAATCGAGCGTGTATGTTCATTAACAGGGCAACAGAACGTTGTACCTTATCTTCAAGAAGCGTTATTTTCTCCTGCTCGATTTTCGCATTTTTCACTGAAGCATCAGATACAATCATTTCTGCCAAAGTAGATGCAGTTTCCGCAACATTCATCGCATAATTGCGATTTAAGAGGTGAAGATCCCTCATCGCATACGTATGGAAACCATGACCAAGCTCGTGAGCTAATGTCGAAATGTTAGATGGTGTTCCAGAATAGGTCATAAAAATCCTTGATTGACTGCTCTCAGGGAAATACGTATGAAAGCCCCCAGGTGATTTCCCTGGCCGATCTTCTGCTTCAATCCATTTTTCCTCAAAAGCCATTTTAGCAAATGATGTCATTTCATCACCGAAGTGAGAAAACTGCTCTAAAATAAATTCTGCTCCTTCTTGATAGGATACCTTTGATTCTGTATGATCAATTGGCGCATCTAAATCATACCAGCTTAACTTTTCAAGTCCGAGAAGCTCTGCCTTTCTATTTAAAAACTTTACGAGCGGTTGTTTATTTTTCGAAATAACATCCCACATTGCAGTTAGCGTATCTTTTGACATCCGATTAATATTAAGCGGCTCTTTTAATACATCCTCCCAGCCGCGCTGTTTATAGACATTCAGTCTAAAGCCAGCTAAGTGGTTGAGCGCCTTTGATAAGTAATCTGATTGACCCTTCCATGCCTCTTCCCACTTAGCAAACATCTCTTTTCGAACGCTTCTATCAGGGTTTGAAAATGTATTGGCAGCTTGACCGACAGATAAACTCTTTTCTTCTCCATTCTCTATAAAAGGAATTTTTATATTGCCAACAACTAAATCATAAAGCTGGCTCCAGCTATGATACCCATCAACCCCAAGTGCATTGATTAGGCTTTCTTCCTCTTTAGATAGTTTTTCAGAAGCTGTCTTTCGACGTTCGGTAAGAACAAAAGCCAATTCTTTTAGACCCGATGTTTCTACTAATTCAGCCCACACATCAGAATCATAGCTTGTAAGCTTTTCATCAAAAAGTGTAAGAACTGACAGGAAGGATGCGCTTAATTGTGTAATGGCTGCACGATGTTCAGCCGCTTTCTTGTCGTCTGTATCCTGAGCCTGTAAACAACTAACAAATGCCCCTGCTTCACGCAGCTTTTTTGTAACAGATTGAAATTTTCCCATTAAGCTTTCGATTTCTGTCTGATCAGAAATGGAATTCGTTTGTTCCCAGTTATGTACGCTTGTTTCGAAATCATTTATTTTTTCTTTTGTTTCTCTTAAATGTGCAAGAAATGCTTCGGAAGAACTTCCACCTTTAAAAAAAACATCCAAATCCCATACTGGTGAATATGTAGTTGCTGTCATGCATCTTCCTCCTCTTTCCTTCTATATCTAATTACAGCTATATTATAAGGTAACTTTTCGGAAATTTCTATCAATAACAACTAGAAGTGCAAGCCGCATTTCTCAGCTCCGTATGGACTGGACCTTTCCCGACTAGATAAAGGGAACACGAAGAGCGAAAGCGCATACGTGCTTGACTTATCGTAGGAGAGGGAGAAAAGTCCTCTGATTCTTGAACAAACAAAAAGCTTATGCAAGAAGAGCATAAGCTTTCACTAGCAATTCCCTCAGTAATAAAACCAGCCACCAAAGACGAGGAGTAAAATTAAGAGCACTACTGCGAGGGCTAACCAGAAACCGCCTCCACCGTAATAGCGAGCTGGACAGGGGGGTGGCGGACAACTGTATGTGTATGGATATCCATATGGCATAAACTTCTGCCTCCCTTCTTGTATTAATAAATGATGTGTGTCATTGGGAACTTGTATAGGCTTATGTGTATTTTCCATCCTTTTTTAGGATGAATCCTTTGCTTCTGTCTCCTATTTTCCGTTACTATTGGGGAAGACAAATATGACTAATTAGCAGTTGGAGTGAAAAGAATGAATGGATTAAAAAAGTTATTTCTGCCATGTATGATTGGATTTTCCCTATTCATGGCTGGCTGTTCAAACGGAGAGCAAACGGAAAAAGAACAGCCCAGCAAAAAAAGTGAACCTGTTCAGGTGAGCAAATTTGAAATCAAAAAGGCATCTCCCCAACGTCTTGAACGCATTAATGGGTTAGGGTATCCAGGAAATGATGAGGGGTTATATATTGCTTCACATCAAGGAATAAAGGTTTTCACTGATAAGGGCTGGCTTGAGGGATCCACCCAAAAACATGAATACATGGGTTTTCAGGCAAGTGAAGATGGCTTCTATGCGAGCGGCATTCCAGAAGAAAGCTCCGATTTAAAATCACCGCTTGGGTTAGTAAAAAGTACGGACAAAGGGGCTACGCTAAAGAAACTCGCTTTTTACGGTGAAAGCAATTTTCAGTTTTTATCAAAAGGCTACGGGACAAATACGATATATATGATCAATCAAGAGGAAAATTCGATGCTAGAGCCAGGGGTCTATCTTTCAGATGATGAAGGAAAATCATGGAGCCCAGTTGCATTAAAAGGGTTTGAAGCGGATACGTTAGGTATGATTGCAGCACATCCTACGAATAGCAACAAGATGGCAATGTCTACTAGAAGCGGCATTTTTTTGTCCAAAGATAAAGGGGCAAATATGGAAAGGGCAACCGCTCCGGTCATGACGACAGCTCTAGCATTTTCGGAAGAAAACCTCTACTATTCAGCGGTCGAGGAAAACAAAGTACTTTTTTATCGAATGGATATACATACGAAAAAAGCTGTTCAGCTAGAAATTCCATTCTTAAATTATGATAACCCCGTTACATTTATTGCTGTGAATCACAAGAATAACGCCACAATTGCCTTTGCAACGTATTTAAACGATGTGTATGAGTCGAATGATGACGGGAAAAATTGGGACTTAGTATTAAAGAATGGGAAAATAGAATAGAAAAAAATCTCAGGCAAGTAAATTTAGCCTGAGATTTTTTTTATATTTGCTGCTGAACTGCATTTTTCACCGCTTTTACTTCATATAATCCGCCTTCAGAACTAACAATATATTCTGGCTTTGGCTTACCTAAATTAGCCTTGTGGCCAGCGATATGCTCTTCACTCTTCTCCCACTTCTTCCAAAACTCCTCAGACTCCCAGCGGATCATCACAATAACCTCTTCATCCCCACGACGGCTCTTCTTCACCATTACCGTTGAATCAATAAAGCCTTCTTGTTTTTCAATAATTCCTTGACCGCTAAAGCGGTTAACCACTTGCTCTGCATTTCCTTCAGTTACAACAATTTTTTTCATTTGGACAAACATGAAATCATCTCCAATTACTAGTGATACATCTATAGTAATTGATAATGATTTTCAGTGTCAACTTTTAATCATTTTCAATGATGATACTAACTATTCTTCCTCTTCTCCTTCTCCGCCCGGTAAAACTCGTGAAACATCTTCATCAATGCCCGCTTTTCAATTCGCGACACATAGCTTCTGGATATACCCAGCTCTTTGGCGATTTCTCTTTGTGTTTTTTCCTTTTTTAAATCAAGTCCAAAACGCCCAACTATAACTTCCTTTTCCCTGTCATCAAGCACAGTGATGTATTCCTTTACTTTTTCTAGCTCCATATTTAATTGGATCGTATTAATGACATCCTCTGAATCCGATTTGAGAACATCAATTAGTGATATTTCATTCCCTTCTTTATCTTGACCTATCGGGTCATGAAGTGAGACATCTTTCTTCGTCTTTTTCAACGCTCTCAAATGCATGAGAATCTCGTTTTCAATACAACGAGCTGCATAAGTCGCAAGCTTTGTACCCTTTCCTTCTGAATAACTCTCTATCGCCTTTATTAACCCTATTGTGCCGATGGAGATGAGATCTTCCGCATCCTCACCCGTATTTTCAAATTTTTTGACAATATGAGCAACTAATCGCAAATTGTGTTCAATCAGCATGTTGCGTGCATGTGAATCGCCAGCAGCCATTAGCTGCAAATACCTTTTTTCATCAGCAGCAGATAACGGTTGAGGAAATGCATTGTTCTTTACATAAGAAACAAGAAAGACAATCTCCTTAACTAAATAACCAAGTGCAGTTAAAATCCCAGACATTTTTCCACCCCCGCTTTTTCGGCCTTTTGCCTATACATAATTCCTATGTAGCAAAGGAGTTGTTTTTGTCTGTCCACCTATATATTTTATAGGGGAATTATTTCCAAACACTATTTTAATGGACAATACTTACTCCCTTTCGCTAAGATATAAGGAGTATATTTTGAGGTGGGAAAAACTTGATTAATCGTGTAGTTTTAGTACTCGTTTTTTTTATCGTTGTAGTAGCAAGTCTTGCAGAAATTATTTTTGAAGGCTTTTCATTAAAAACAATTCTCTTATTAATCGCTACTATTATACTTATTGCATTTTTGTGGATGAGTCCGAAAAATAGGGATTAGTCCCTCCATTTAATCTTTGTATGAATTTGAGGGTTCTGCGGACTACCTTGACTTGTTCGAGTGAAATCTTGTCCGAACCTGAGGCTACTTCGGACTGCTTTAGCTGATTCGAGTGAAATCTTGTCCGAACTTGAGCCTACTACGGACTGTTTTGACTTATTCGAGTGAATTCTTGTCCGAACTTGAGCCCCTTTCGGACTGCTTTGGCTTTTTCAAGTGAAATCTTGTCCGAACTTGAGCCCCTTTCGGACTGCTTTGGCTTTTTCAAGTGAAATCTTGTCCGAACCTGATAACATTTCCAAAAAGCACCATTTATTTATCTATTAAAAAAGGGATTAACCATTCGGTTAATCCCTTTTTCTCGTTTATTCAACAACACTCACTTCTGAGTAAATAATTAATCCTATAGTTGTGCAAAGTACTAGCCCCATCACAATTGTGAACATGATATAGCCTCCCTTTAAACTCCCTTATTCATTTTAAATTTACCATAAACACAACGAGTATATTTAAAACAAATATGAACATTCTGTTAAGGAAGGAAAATATAAATGAGTCTAGGCTTTACGCTTCTTTTTTCTGAATTCAAGAGTCAGCAGCAGTACATGAAGCGACATCAGATCTCCTCCTCTAACATAAGCTAGGTGGAATCTTTCTCCACCCATAAGATTGCTTGACGGCATTGCATTAAAAGATTCATCTTAAACTACCACCTTTCATTGTTTATTTTTAGGTAAATTAAAAGTGACGATACATTGAGAATTGGCGATTACGGTTTTCTTCGTGAATTTTTTTAACCATTTGATTATGAAGTACTTCTTCAACTGAAACATTGCGTTTCTTAATGGTAATTGTAAAAAACAATATGTTTAATGTCATGATGGGTTTCACCTCCTTTAAATAGTCCTTTTAGGGACAAAAAAACCGCAAAGAGACATAGCTCCTGCGGCGTCTTAATTTTGGGCACAAAAAAGCCGCAGGAACACGATTCTCCCTGCGGCATGGATGGGCAAAATAAAATAAATTAAGCGATCCATTCCCTGTAGGTCGAATTCGTAAAATATAAAACTGCATTTAATTTTTCAATTGCTAATAAGTTCATCATCATTTCATTCGACCTCCTTTTTCAGAAATTTTTTCACTTACATTGGTAATTATAGCCACATCCGATCTGTTTGTAAACACTTATTTGCCTAAATTTTTAATTTTCCCATTTATATCGCTCGACAAAAAACGCCCTCATAAGGGCGTTTAAAAATAGTATTAATTTTCCAATGCCTGTTGTAAGTCTTCCATTAAATCTTCTACATCTTCAAGCCCAACGGAAATACGAACTAATCCATCTGTTATTCCAAGCTCCGCACGACGCTCCTGCGGAATGGAAGCATGTGTCATTCGAGCTGGAACAGAAATTAAGCTTTCTACAGCTCCGAGACTTTCTGCTAATGTAAAATACTTTATTTTCTCCAGAAGAATATCTGCATTTTTTTCACTGCCTACATCAAAGGAAATCATTCCGCCAAAGCCTCTGGCTTGTTTTTTGGCTATGTCATGATTTGGGTGTGTTTCAAGACCAGGATAATAAACCTTCGTTACAGAAGGATGGCTTTCCAGAAACTCAACGATCGCTCTCGTATTGCTCTCTGTTTCTTCCATACGAATACCCAATGTTTTAATTCCTCTCATTAAGAGCCATGAATCCTGAGGACCAAGCACACCGCCTGTTGAGTTTTGTACAAAATGCATATCTGTAGCTAGTTCATCACTATTCACAACTACTAATCCAGCAACAACATCACTATGTCCGCCAATATATTTCGTTGCACTATGGAGGACAATGTCTGCCCCCAGCTCAATCGGTGTTTGCCAGTAAGGTGTCGAGAATGTATTATCAACAATTGTCAGCAATTGATGTTCCTTTGCTACTTTTGCCGCCTCAGCAATATCCGTAATTTTTAATAGCGGGTTAGTCGGCGATTCTAAGTAAAGAGCTTTCGTATTTGGTCTGATCTCAGCCTTAATATTTTCAAGCTTACTCGTATCAACAAAGGTTGACTCGATGCCAAAACGGTTCAACACCTTTGTCATCACGCGATATGAACCACCATATACATCATCTGTCATGATTACATGATCTCCGCTATTAAACAGCATCATAACCGCAGTAATAGCTGCCATCCCTGAACCAAAGGCAAATCCTGCTTTTCCGCCTTCTAAATCTTTAATTAATTCTTCCAGCGCATGTCGTGTCGGGTTGCCCGTCCGTGAGTATTCAAATCCACTATGCTTCCCTACACTTTCTTGTTTGTATGTGCTCACTTGGTAAATAGGCACTGATACCGCACCTGTGTTTGGATCTCCTGAAATTCCGCCATGAATGAGTTTTGTTTTTCTTCTCATTTATATACCGCCTTCATAAATTTTTTTGCTAATATATCGGTCACTGCCATCAGGAAAAATTGTAACAATATTTGTTCCTTCCTTTGCCTTCTTCGCTTCTTCTATTGCAGCATAAAGAGCTGCACCAGAAGAGCTTCCAACCAATAATCCTTCCTTTAATGCTAATTCCTGAACTAAGCGAAAAGCGTTCTGATCAAGGACCGTATGGATTGCATTGAAATAAGAAGGTTCGATAAATTCAGGCAGGAACTCCATTCCAATCCCTTCTGTTTTATGCGGACCAGATTCACCGCCATTAAGGATTGATCCTTCTGGCTCCACAATCACAGTTTTTATCTTAGGATTCTTTTCTTTTAAAAAGCGGGAAGTGCCCATAAAGGTGCCACCAGATCCCGCTCCAGCAACAAAAATATCAATATGTCCATCCATCTGTTCCCAAAGTTCAGGACCTAGCGTTTTATAGTAAGTATGTGGATTCGCAGGATTCGCAAATTGCTGCGGACAAAAGGAATTCGGAATTTCATCAAGCAGCTCCTGCGCCTTTGCAATTGCGCCTGCCATCCCTTCACTTGTAGGTGTATGGACAATTTCAGCTCCTAGCGCCTTCATAATGACTTGTTTTTCCAAACTAAATTTTTCTGGCATACACACAATCACTTTAATCCCTTTATTTAAAGCAGCAAGTGCTAAACCTATACCTGTATTTCCTGCTGTCGGTTCAATGACAGTTCCGCCTTCCTTCAGCTTCCCGCTCTCCATTGCATCCTTTAAAAGCTCCTGCCCAAGACGGTCTTTCACACTTCCTCCTGGGTTTAAAAACTCAAGCTTAGCAAATAAGCGAACACCTGCTGGAAGAGCAAATTGATTTAACTCCAGAATGGGTGTATTCCCAATTAATTGATGAACATTTTTAACGATGTTCAAACATATCCCTCCTTCGTTCGGAGTTATTGTTTCATCGCTGCTACGATCTTCATGACCAAATCAGCTGAATGTAATGCAGCCTTTTCAAGGAATTGATCAAATGAGACATCTGATTCCTTTCCTGCAATATCTGAAAGTGAGCGGATAACGACAAATGGTGTTCCAAACTGATAGGACACTTGTGCAATTGCCGCAGCTTCCATTTCAACAGCTTGAAGATCTGTAAATTTGTCACGAATGAACTCTACTCGAGCAGGATCATTCATAAATGAATCCCCTGTAGCAATCAAACCGCGCACAACTTGAATATCTTTAATTTCTTTCGCACATTCCTCCGCAACCTGGATTAATCGGCTGTTTGCTTCAAAGGCTGGCGGCAGCTGCGGAACCTGACCATATTCATAACCAAATACTGTTACATCGACATCGTGATGTCTTACTTCAGTAGAAATAACAACATCCCCTACATTTAACTGTGGATTAAAGCCTCCAGCAGACCCTGTATTAATGACGTAATCGGGTTTGTACCTTTCAAGAAGAATAGCAGTTGATAATGCTGCATTTACTTTGCCAATTCCTGAGCGCAAAAGCACAACGTTTACTCCATCCATTTTGCCGCTTGTATACTCGCAGCCCGCGACCACTTCTTGTGTTTTATCTTCAATTTTTTCTCTCAAAAGTGTTACTTCTTCTTCCATTGCTCCGATGATTGCTATTTTCATTATCAAAACCTCTTTCTTATTTTTTCACTCCTTCCATAATCCACACGAAATCATTGCACTGCTTGAATCTTGGTGTAAAACCATTCTGTTCTAACAATCCTTTTAAGAGTGGGATTGTCGTATAGTATTCTCGCTGCAAATCTTCTGCAAGATTATGAAAGCCGTTTTCCATTGCTTTTTCTATTGCTCTCTTATAGCTTTTAGCAGACTCATACATTGTATCCGCAAAGACTATTTTACCACCAGAAGCAAGTAGGTTTCCATACTTGGCAATAGCAGTTTCTTTTTCCTCATCGGTTAAATGGTGAAAAGCATAAGAACTTACAAATGTATCGATTGGTTGATCAACAGGAAAGCTTAGAAAATCGCCATCTACAATCTCAGTCTTATTTGCCAGCTTTTCCTTAGCTATTTTTCTCATCGAAGGAGATGGCTCCACTCCCGTTACCTTCAACCCTTTTTCAATCATCTTTGCTGTTAAATTTCCCGTACCAGGTCCAAATTCAAGGACGTGTCCAAAAGAGCGATTGGCAACTTTCTGCAATAATTGATCATAATGTTTAAACACTTCCTTATATTCTATATCGTGTCCAGTTACACTTTCATCGTAGGTGTCAGCCCACTTTTCAAATAGCTCGATAAACTCCTTCCCCATCTCACTCACTCCTCTATATTATACACTTATAATTCCTATGAGTATAGTATGAATTAAACAAAAACATGTTCTTAATTTAGCATAAGTGTGTAAAACATTCAACAATGGAAGCTAGTCAGTTTTCAATAAAAAAACACCCATTTTTTAAAATTTTGGGTGTTATAATCTTAATAATTATAGGTGACTAGTCCTTCTAGCTTTATTTTTCAATGAGGCATTTAAACCAGATGAAAGAAGATAAAATGAAAATAGCAAGAGCATATAAGCGATTAATGGATATAGGATGATCCATTGGGAGTGGTATAAAAAGGATCGGGACTGACCGATTAGCCCTGACCATTCATTTGTTATTGAAAGATAGATTGTGGGAAAATACTGTTTTTCTGTTCCTCCTAGAAAAAGATTAAAGATTCCTAGCTGTCCGATGATATGTAATACTTGTATGCATTCATTTACAAACAAAGCAAGCAGATTGCCTTTCAAAGCAGGATATATATGTTTACTGGAAATGTGGCGATTACTTCCTCCAAGTGTCTTCGCAGCTTCTACATAGGCATTTTTCTTTATTTCAATCGTTAAATTAAAAATGACGTTGTAAACCCCAGGTATCCCTAATATCGTCATTAAAAAACCCTGAATGAAAACTAAAATAGTTGGTGGAAGAGTCGGCTCGACATTTATTCCGACCATAATAAAATAAATAATTATAAAAATCGGAATGCCGCTAAATAGCGATACTTGTTTATTTCTTCTCTGATCGGCCAGGGATATTACCCCATTTAAGATACCGAAAGCTGTTCCTATAATCAGTCTGATAACAGCTACAATCAGCACTGTAAAAACAGTGTATTTTGCCCCATAAAGCAATAGAGTAAGAATATCATACCCCCATTTGTCAGTCCCAAATACATGTTCTTTGGAAGGCGGAAAAGGGGAACCTTTCAGTTGCTGTTTTCCATCATCATTCTCTATATACCCTATTTTTTTGGAATACTCTAAATCATAGGGTGCTACATATGGTCCAATTATGGAAATAATGACAAAAAAGGATAAGAGAACGATTCCTATAATCAGTAATATATTGGGTTTTCGTCTCATTTGGCTAACCACCTTTCAGCAGCCGCCAATAATAATCTTAGTGAATAATAACAGAACATATAAAGGACAAATAAGGATAGAAGGCAAATGATCACAAGATTATATTGATACCCAAATTTACTTGAATGAACAAATATGAACGATGTTAGTCCACGAGTATTATATAAGTACTCCACAATGAAGAGATTGCCAATCATAATACTTATAACTTTATGTAAATCAGCCTTCAAAAAAGG
This sequence comes from Cytobacillus solani, assembly GCF_001420595.1. Classification (GTDB taxonomy): domain Bacteria; phylum Bacillota; class Bacilli; order Bacillales; family Cytobacillaceae; genus Cytobacillus; species Cytobacillus solani. The sequence goes on from NZ_LJIX01000006.1 coordinate 3,572,082, forward strand.
AAGAACATTTGTTGTCACATGGTATAAATAAATATATTTTTTACCGAGTCCTTTTGACTTTGCCAATAGGATGTAGTCCTCAGTCGTTATTTCCGATGTTGCTTCAGATAAACTTCTTACTAAATAGATCGCGGGGATGAGGATTAATGTAAGGATGGGTAGAAAAATTGCCGGATCATCAATAGAAGAAGAGGCTACTTTAAAAGTCTTTACTCCTAAACTTTTATTTATATAAACGACAGCCATCTGCAACATAAGTACCAAAAGAAAATCAGGAACCATTCCTATGAATCCTAAGCTTGCATTTATCCAGCGATTTGTTTTTTTCCAAAGGAAAATTCCTAAGGAGATTGAAATAATCATAACGATGATTGCTGAGATGATTAAATATAAATAAGATGATAAAAAATAGGAAACTAAGTCACTAAGAATCAAACGAGCTCGTCCGCCTTGAGAATAATACCAAGCCTCTCCGGAAAAAAGTCCCCTAAAAAATTCTTTAATGACTGTAACCATTCCATCTAAATCGATTGATACTTTTTCATCCATATTCAATAAACCTAAAGGGAGAGCAGCGAGGATAAGTAATAAAAAAAGATTCAATAAGTGACGATATATAGCGGTCATTGTTCCTCCAAGAAAATTAATGTTACTTTTATTTTATCAGAATTTTCTACCATTAAAAACGTGAATCTTGCACAAAAGGGAATACTATATAGCGGTTTATACGTAAAATGTATTAAAATAATCAACAGAAATAGATATAGGAGGATTTTGAGAGATGAACTTTCAGCTAGATTTAATTGAGGATAAGATCGAATTTTATGAAGCTTATGATTTAAAAACATTAGAGAAAAATATTCAAATGCAAATTGAAAACAATAAAGCTATATTACTCTCTGTACATCATGTTTCACATCAGATGAGCGTGGATGAAAATGGGAGAAAGCATTATTCGGCTGTTGTGCATTTTAAGGCAAAAAGATGAGGAAAGCTAAATAGCTGTCCTCATCTTTTTTCATTTCTTACTTCTTTTCTACTTCTTTTCTACTTCTTTTCTACTTTATTTAATTCTTCTACTTTCGTTGGTTTCCATCCTTGACCATCGACCCAGTCAATATAGACGCGATATATTTGCTTTTGGTCCTTCGTTGTAATTGTTCCAACTGATTTATTAAATCCGTTGTTTCCAAGGAACCAAACATTCATATTGCTTTGATCAACACCAGTTGCATAAGATATTGCCTGAAGCATTTCTGCCCAGTCTACAGATTCTTTATCGTAAACAGCATAATGTTCCCCAGTCTGCGTAGTTCCAATTGGGTTCCAGCTTGGATTTTCAATGGTCTTTTTCACATTTCCATTACTACCGCCTTCAGTAACAACCTCCTCTTCTTCATTGGCCGGAATTGGATCTATCTCATCGTCAGCTTCTGTATCTGCAGAATTTTCTTCGCTTTCATCTGTGTTTTCTGTTTCAGACTCAGTTTGCTTTTCATCTTTATTCTCATCAATAGCAGAATTCTTATTTTCTTCTGTATCTATATCTTTCTCATCTTGTTTTGACTCTATCTTCTGTTCTTTTTCCGCTGCATTTTCATCATTGCCTCCAAAAAAAATTTTTACAGAAACAAAAATAATTAGCAGTATGACAAGCCCGATGAGCATATTTAAAACTAAATTGGTTTTTCTGCGTTTTCCCCTCAATTCGGATCGTGATTCCCGACTTGATGAATCGTAATTGCGGTTCATAAGAAAGATTCTCCTTCCCATTTTTTTCAATCTACTTTGTAATATATTCTTTCAATATTTTAACATGACTGACTAAACATTGAAAAATATCTCTGTTTATAACCTCTGATTAATCCTCTCCATACCAGACGGAAAATCGGCAAGGAAAGTTTCACTTTAACATGATCCTTACAAAGAGAAAAGAGGCTAATGATTTAATTTTGTTCATGATCATTGTTATAGATTTCTTTTACAATATCAGCGAATAGGGGATTGGTACTGCTTGCGTTCCCTGTTGCTCCTAGCCTTACAGTAACAAGTGCATATTTCGGTTTATCAAATGGAAAATAACCCGCAAACCATTTATTATAAAGCGGCTTCCCCCCGCTCATTCTCCCCGTTTCCCCTGTACCAGATTTTCCTGCTACTTCATATGGAAGGTCTTGTAAACTCCTTCCAGTTCCATTCTTATTGACTACTACTTCACGGAGAAGTTTCTGAAGCTTCATAGCAGTATAAGGAGATATGGTCTCACCTTCAAGCTCTTTCTCTTTAAAATCAAGCAATGAGGTACTGTTCTTATATTCAATTTTTGATGCCACACGAACCATTTCTTTATTTCCGCCCCTTGCAATCGTTGCCATCATATTAGCAACGGCTAACGGCGTTGCACGAACCTCATGCTGACCAATACCTGTAAGCGCAACAAAATTATTATCCTTCTTCGCCTCCTCAGATAAGAAGATTCTTCCTTTATCTTCTTGCAGCTGTTTGAAATCTTCAAAATGATAAATATCTCCCATCCAACCAACAGATCCAGTTAATGATAACTTTCCAGCATAATTTTCAAGAATATTAGGATCTATTTCCTTTAATTCTTTCGCTATCGTAGCAAACGTATTATTGCAGCTTCTAGCAAAGCTTGCAGGAAAATCAAGCATTCCATATTGAAATAAAGGGTCTGGATCTCCTGTAATAGTCTTGCTGCAATCAAATCGACGGGATGGATTTGTAAGCTCGTGATCAATTGCCGCTGCTGTTACTACCGTTTTAAAAACAGATCCGATAATTTGCTCCTTTAGCATGAGGTTTTCCGTACCCCCATTCTCTTTATTAAAGGGATCATTTTGGTTGATTGCCGGACGGGATACCATCGCTAATACAGTGTTCGTTTCTATATCAAGAAGCACTGCACCGCCCCGATCAATTTCATGCTGATCGACCAATTGCTCAACCAACGCCTGTAAATCAGGATCTAATGTCGTTTTTATATTTACAGGATAAAATGGGTTAGCTGGTTCAACATATTTCACATTTATCCCAAATAAAGGCCCTCCTGTTGCATCAACATGATAGACGAGCTTTGATTTTCCATCCGGCAATAGAAATTCATCAAAGCTTTTCTCCATTCCAGTAAGTCCTACCATCGTTTTGGAGGAAAGTTCTTTATCCGGGTAACGATTACGAAGCAATGTTTCATTTTCTCCTGTAATGCCAATTAAATGCTCAGCTGGGTTTTGTGTTAAATGATATTTTTTTTCAACGGCAAACACACCAGGGATTTGCAGAGCATTGATTTTCTCCATTTGGGGTTCAGTCAATTCAATTGGATTAGGCTCGCCATATGCAAACGGCTTCTTTGCCTTTTCCACTGCATGCTCAAGTGCATATTCTGATGCACCAATGATTTCAGATATACGCTTACTGTCCCAGTCCATTTTTTTCAAAAAAGGGAAAAGGATAAGTACTGGTTTGCTTTGGTGAGTAATAGGTGTTCCATCTCTGTAAAGAAAATTTCCTCTGCCTGTATCAAGGATCATCTCCTGAGAGCGCTGACTCACACTTGCCTCCAATAGATTGATCCCCCTTTTTGTAAAATGTTCTGTCTCCACTAATTGAAGCTGTGTCAGCCTAGCAAGCAAAATCATTAATCCAGCTAAACATATACATAACCACATAATTGCTCGTTTTTTCCACATAAAAACACCTCGTCAAAAGTTTTGACGAGGATTCGACTTTTCAAACTATTTATTAGCTGATTATTGAGAGGCGAGAATATTTTATGTGACCGTGTTTGCTTTGTATTTGTATTTATGGACACATAAATTCTTCTTTTGTGACCGAATTAGGTCATTTCTTCCATTTTGTTCTTTTTCCCAAAATATGGGCACGTACATGATGAAAGGAGAAGGTTAACCCCTTCTCCTTTCGTCTAACTATTTTTTTTACTTAATCGTTATGATTCGTACGTCCATTTCTCCACCAGGTGTTTGCACTTTAACTTCTTCGCCTACTTTATGGCCGATTAAGCTTTTTGCAATTGGAGAATCATTAGAAATCTTGCCATCAAATGGATCTGCTTCAGCACTTCCAACAATTGTATAAGTTTCTTCTTCTCCATCAGGAAGCTCAATAAATGTAACAGAGCGGCCTAATCCGACTGTATCTCCGCTCATTTCATCTTCTGAAATGATTTTTGCATTACGGATCATATTTTCAATTGTAGTAATACGACCTTCCACGAATGCCTGCTCTTCTTTTGCTGAATCGTACTCAGAGTTTTCTGATAAGTCTCCGAAGCTACGGGCAATTTTAATTCGTTCAACAACTTCTTTACGCTTAACTGATTTTAAATATTCTAATTCCTGTTCAAGCTTTTCTTTTCCAGCTTGTGTCATAGGGAAAACTTTTTCCATTGCCAAAACCTTCACTCCTTCAAATTTTCACAGCTCACATCGTGATTGTGTTCTTTCTTTTTTATGTAAGAAGAAAAATGCATAGGAGCGCGTCCTTCGCTAAAGGACGCGCATTGAATTGTCTACTACAGGACTTATTATATATTTTCTATGCTATTGTGTCATAAAAAAGACTTTTGTTCAAGAATTGTTTGAATTTTTGTGACCATTAAGTCAATAGCCACATGATTATGTCCGCCTTCAGGAATAATGATATCCGCATAACGTTTTGTCGGTTCAATGAATTGATTATGCATTGGGCGCACAACATTAACATATTGATCAATAACAGAATCCATTGTTCTGCCGCGTTCATTAATATCTCTAGACAAACGGCGAATAATGCGGAGATCAGCATCTGTATCTACAAAAAGTTTGATATCCATTAAATCACGAAGACGCTCATCCTCTAAGACTAGAATTCCTTCTAAAATTATTACATCTTTTGGTTCAACTGTAATCACTTCATCTGATCTCGTATGCATCGCATAATCATATACAGGCTTGTTAATTTCCTCGTGCCTTAGCAGCTTTTGAATATGTTCAATTAATAAATCATTATCAAACGCAAGGGGATGATCATAATTTGTTTTCAATCGTTCTTCAAAAGGCAAGTGTGCTTGATCCTTATAATAGTAATCCTGCTCTAGCATCAGAATCGAGTGTCCTTTAAAAAATTCATAAATTGATTTCGTCACACTCGTCTTTCCTGAACCAGAGCCGCCGGTCACACCGATGACAACAGGTTTGCGTTCCATAGGGGTTAAATCTCCTTTCGCATCATGTTGTTCGAGAATACAGGTTTATCAAGCTTAAATTGAACAATTTGGAGCGGGTGCCGCGCTGCGTCCAGCTCGTTTCCATCTTCATCCCAAATTTTATCAATTACATGAGTAAAGTTCTCAATTTCTGGTCCGAAAAACTCTACTTCCTGCCCCGGTTTAAAATGATTACGCTGCTGAAGTGTGACGATTTGCGTTTCAGGATTATAGTCTAGAACCAAGCCAACGAAATCAAAATTCGTCTTTTTGCTATGATTTCCAAACATTTGCTCCTTATACCCTGGAACACCTTCAAAAAATGCTGGCGCTGTTTCACGGTTGGCACATTTCGCTAATTCTTCTAGCCATTCCTGCTTAATTTCAAAGTTCGCTGGATCTGCGCAATATTCGTCGATTACTTTACGATACACGCTAACAACTGTTGCAATATAATGAATAGATTTCATCCGTCCTTCAATTTTTAAGCTGTCAATTCCAAGCTCAATCATTTGTGGTATGGATTGAATTAAATTGAGATCCTTCGGGCTCATAGCAAAAGGGGAATCTCCTTCATTAAAGAAAGGAACCTCATTTTCCCCTTCTAATTGGTAGAGATCATAATCCCAGCGGCATGACTGGCAGCAGCCCCCACGATTCGAGTCACGAGCTGTCATATGGTTACTTAGCGTACAGCGACCTGAATAAGCTATACACATCGCACCATGAACAAAGGTCTCAATTTCAATATCTACCTTCTCTTTCATTTCACGGATTTCTTCGGCACTTGTTTCACGAGCAAGTACGACACGCTCTAATCCTTCTTCTTTCCAAAACTGTACAGCCTTCCAGTTGGATAAAGATTGCTGTGTACTTAAATGCACCTCGATTTCAGGTGCAACTTTGCGGCAAGTCTCAATAATTAACGGGTCTGCTACGATAATCCCTGCGATTCCTGCTTCTTTTAGCCCAAGCAAATACTCTTCTAGTCCATCAATGTTTTCATTATGAGCATAAATATTTGTTGTTACGTATATTTTCGCACCGTATTTTTTGGCGAATTCTACGCCCTCTTTCATTTCCTCAAATGTAAAATTATCTGCATTTGAACGTAAGCCATATTCTTGACCGCCAATAAATACAGCATCCGCTCCATAATGAACGGCAATTTTCAGTTTTTCTAAGTTCCCTGCTGGTGCTAGCAATTCGGGTTTCTTCACGATTACCCTTTTGCCGTCCACAATTTGGGAAATTTCATCTTCCACTACTGTCATAGGTAATCCTCCTAATTTAAAAGCGTAAGCGCCTTTGGAACAATCTAAATGCAGATTGTTCCTGCAAGGATTGCTCAAAGGAGCTTTCCTTAGTGCTCAGCCCCGACAAGCATAAGACAAGCCTCACAGAAAGGTGCTCTTTACCTTTTTGGGAGGATTAGCTTATGACCATCGAGGGGCTAGGCGCTGAAGCTAGATATTTTTAATAAACCGTTTCTTTAAAGAAAAACCCTGTGTCCAATGGACGATTGGCAGGCTGAATTTCTTCTATCTCGTTTAATAGCTCGTCCTTCACATCTTCATATTGATCTGGATCTTCCACACAAAGATCAATCGCTTTCCGATACAGCTTCGTTACTTCAAGGATATATTCTGGATTTTTCAAGATCCCATCGATTTTAAATGAGTCAATATTTGCCTCAATCATTTCTTGAAGCTCGTCAATGATACAAATATCATTTGGACTCATTATATGAGTTCCATTCTCATCTTCAAAGATCGGATATTTGTTACCCCGCTCTTTATCATGCAGAAACATATTATGTTCTTGCTTACGATTTTCTACTTCCATAACTTTTCCTTGATATTCATAATAATTGCCTAAAAGTGAACGCTTAGATTGGAACATTGTCATCATCCCATGAACTTGAACCTCAATCTCTACTTCCGCATTCTCTTTCATTTCAACAATGGCATCCATATTCATTTCACGGGCTAGAATCGCTCGCTTTGCCCCTTTTCTGCCCCAATAATTACATGTATACCAATTTGTTCCCGTTGTTTCCGTACTCCAATGCAATTTCATATTAGGTGCCGCTTCACGAGCTGCCATTAGCACGGCAGGATCGCCAAAGATGACTGCATCAGCATTTGCTTCCTGCAAGAATGCAATATAATCAGATAGCTCCTCAATCTTTTCATTATGAAAAATCGCATTCATAGCGACATATACTTTCTTCCCTTTTTCATGGGCAAGCTCGATCGCCTTTTTAACTTCATCCCTTGAAAATTCACCTGCAAGACGTAAACCGTAACGCTGTTCACCTAATACAAAAGCATCTGCTCCTGCATCTGCTAATGGATTGATATCTTCCACATGAATGGGTGTAACTAACAATTCTGGTTTTGACATTTCATTCACCTCTTTTTACTAATCGCAACCCCGTCACCTACCGGTAAAATCACCGTGTAGAAGTCAGGATGATTCATCAGCCATCTATTAAAAGAATCAATTTTTTTCACAAGATTGCGTGTACGTTTATTTTCGATTTCTTCCTCACATACTAGTCCTTTAAAAAGAACATTATCTGTAATAATGACCCCATAATCATCAAGATACTGAGAATACATTTCAAAAAAACGCTGATATTGACCTTTTGCTGCATCGATAAAGATTGCCTGAAAAGGACCATGCTCTTTTACCTGCGGTTCAGCTTCAAGTGCATCCCCTTTAATGATTAGGATTTGGGTTTCCTTGCCAGCCTCTAAAATATATTGCTCAGCTAGCTCGTAACGCTCTGCATCTCTTTCAATGGTTACTATTTTACAGTTTGGGAGTGCATCAGCCATTCGAAGAGCAGAATACCCGATTGCTGTTCCAACCTCTAGAATATTTTTTGGCTGTTGGATTCGCAAAAGCTGAAGCATCGCTTCAATTCCTACAAGCTCCATAATCGGTACACCATGATCTTTGGCATATGACTCCATTCTTTGAAAAAATTCAAGCCTTGCAGGTATAATTCCCTCTATATAAGCATGCAGCTTTTCATTTTCCAAGCTGCCATCACCTCAATCATTTAGACATGAAAAAAATAGCGTTCACGAAAGAGGATAATTAGTAATGCAAAGACCTTTTGCATAATATCAGCTTTTTTAAAGCTGTCATCCTTACTCGACCGTGGGTCACGCTATCGTAAAAAATATAAAACACTTGAACTATTTTAACATAAATAAAAGGGGAATGCTAACTTTTCATCCATTCCCCTTTCATTTATTATTGAATATGTTTAGCTTTCTTTTGATTATGTTCCTCTAGTGTTTTTGAAAATAGAACTTCACCTGTTGAAGTTGCTAAGAAATATAGAAAATCAGATTCATCTGGTACTAAAGCGGCTTCAATCGAGACTACACCTGCATTAGCAATCGGTCCAGGTGTCAGACCTGGATATTTATAAGTATTGTACGGTGAATCAATCTCCAGATCTTTATAAAGAACTTTATCTTTATGTTCTCCTTGTGCATATAATACAGTCGGGTCTGTTTGTAATGGCATCCCCGTTTCCATTCGATTATAAAACACACTGGCAATTTTATTGCGATCTACTTTTTCCGTTGCTTCTTCCTCAATTAATGATGAAATCGTTAATAGTTCATGTACCGAGAATCCACGCTCTTCCATGGCAATCTGGTATTCATCGAGAACATCAACCGTTTTGTCCAGCATAGGTGTAATAATTTCTTCAATTGTTGGATTCTCTTTATAAAACGAATAAGTTGCAGGAAATAAATATCCCTCTAACGGGTATTTTATATCTTTATCAAGGATATCCTCTGTTAGAAGGTTAGGGTATTTCTCCATTAATGACTTAATCAAGGATGGGTCATTAAGCTGCTTCATTACTTCATTTGCACTTCGATTTGTTTTTTCGGCAATAATCCCTGCAATTTGTTCTAGTTGCTTTCCTTCAGGAATAGTTAATTTAAAAACTAATTCTTCCTGTAGCATTCCAGTTTTGAGGCTGTTAATTATCTCAGGAATAGTCATAGAAGGATTTAATGTATATTCACCAGCCATAAATCCTGTTTCATTCTTAAACTTAATATAATATTTAAATACTCTGGCATCCTTAATAATTCCATTCTTCTCTAGAATTTTACCAATACCCGTGGATGATGACCCAATTGGTATTTCAATTTTTTTCTCTTTTTTATTATCCGGGTCTACCGGCTGGATGGCAGATTTAATATAAAAATAGCCGCCGCCTGCAATAGCACCAACTGTAATAACTAAAATAATGGCGATAATCAAAACAATTTTTCGGACTAATCTTGCTTCGCTTTGGCGCTCGATCATCTTTTGCCGAATGATATCTCTTTTATCTTTTTTATTTTCTTGAGACACTGTTTCCCCTCCAATCAAGCTGCAAACTTCACATTTTCAGCTTAAACCTGTCTTGTCAACTTTCTTTTTTTACATCTCGCTTATTATACTATATTTCTTTTAGCAGTCGCAAAATAATACAAAAATCAAAGAAAACAAACAAAAAACTGGCTTGTCCATAGGCAAGCCAGTTTAATCACTTTATTATTCCTCTTCCTCTTCAGCAAGAAATGCGTTTAGCATCTCTTCAATCATTTCCCACTCTTCATCCGCATCTGGTTCAATCGGAATAAGTTCACCGTCTTGATTATCATCACTTGGAATAAATGCAGATGCATGAATATCAATTTCTCCATCTTCATCTTCTTCCGCACCAATTGGATAATAAAGGACATATGATTTACCGAATTCCTCTGAATCAAATGTAAAAAGCACTTCACATAATTGCTCGTTACCCTCTTCATCTACTACTGTAATATTTTTTTCTCCATGTTCCATTTTCTTCACCTCATTAATTTTTGCTATCTAAAAAGCCTTGTAAAATCATGACGGCAGCCATTTTATCAATAACCTTTTTTCTTTTTTTGCGGCTGACATCCGCTTCAAGTAAAACCCTTTCAGCAGCCACTGTTGTCAAACGCTCATCCCATAATATGACAGGTAAGTGATAGAGCCTTTCAAGCTCCGCAGCATACTTTTGATTGGCTTCTCCGCGCGGACCAATTGATCCATTCATATTCTTTGGCAAACCTACAACGATTTTACTTACTTCATGCTCTTTAATAATTTTTCCTATTTGCTCGAAACCAAATTCATTTTCTTCTTCGTTAATCTTTATGGTTTCTAATCCTTGCGCTGTCCAGCCAAATGCATCGCTAAGCGCTACGCCGACTGTTTTCGAGCCGACATCCAATCCCATCGTACGCATACATTATCCCTTTCGCTGCTGCTTCAAGTATGATTTAACAAGCTCTTCGATGATTTCGTCCCTTTCAAGTTTGCGGATAATGTTACGTGCATCCTTATGACGGGGGATGTACGCAGGATCCCCAGAAAGAAGGTAACCAACAATTTGGTTGATTGGGTTATACCCTTTATCTTGAAGAGCCTCGTATACTTGGAATAGCACTTGATTCACATCATGCTCGATTGGCTCTTCAGGAAAATTAAACCTCATTGTTTTATCAAATGAGCTCATACTTTACACCTCTTTTTTGATTGAGCGTTAAGCGGGGAGCTAGAGCAAGCCGATTCCGCTTTTCTTTGTCCAGCTTCGGTGGCTAGGGGCCCGAGGTCATAAGCCATCTCGTCAAGAAGGTTAAAGTACAACCTTCCTGCCGATCTGTCTTATGCTTGTCGCCCCTAAGCAAGCCACCTGCGCTTTTCTTTCATTCTACACTACTTTGTTGCGTTATCAAACGGATTTGACCCATTCTTCAACAAAATTCAATGCACTTTCGAGCTTTTCCGGGTCTTTTCCGCCAGCTTGCGCCATATCTGGACGGCCTCCACCGCCTCCGCCGCATCGTGTAGCTACTTCCTTTACAATTTTCCCTGCATGGTATCCTTTATCAATCAGATCATTTGTGACACCGGCAATTATATTTACTTTGCCTTCATTCACACTGCCGAGAACAACGACTGCTGAGCCGAGCTTATTCTTTAAATCATCTGCCATATTGCGCAGGTTATTCATATCTGTCGCTGCAACTTGAGCGGATAACACGGTTACTCCATTTACCTCTTTCGTATTTGAGACAAGGCTGCTAGCTTCAATATTACCCAATTTTGCTGCTAATGATTCATTTTCACGCTGAAGCTGCTTCATTTCTCCGAGTAAAGTCTCAATTCTTGAAGCCAATTCCTTCGGGTTCCCTTTTAATTTCGCTGCAGCTTCTTTAAGAATGCTAATCTGTTCATTTAATAATTGATAAGCAGCTTCTCCAGTAACCGCTTCGATTCGACGAGTACCTGCTCCAATTCCACTCTCAGATAAAATTTTAAATAATCCTATTGTCGAAGTATTAGGTACATGACATCCGCCGCAAAGCTCTAGGCTATAGTCGCCAACTTGAACAACACGGACGATCTTCCCATACTTTTCACCGAACAATGCCATCGCACCCATTGCTTTTGCTTCTTCAATATTTTTAAAGTTAATTTCCACGTCAATACTGTGCCAAATTTTTTCATTCACAATGCTTTCAATTTTCTCTAATTCCTCTGAAGTAATCTGACCGAAATGAGAGAAGTCGAAACGTAAACGATCTTGTTCAACAAGTGATCCTGCCTGATTTACATGCGTTCCAAGCACATCCTTTAATGCTTGATGAAGCAAATGTGTGGCAGTATGGTTTTTAATTACTTTAGAGCGGATTGATTCATTCACTGTAGCTTTTACTTGATGGTCTATTTTTAAGTTTCCAGTTTCTACAATTGCACGGTGAAGGTTCTGCCCGTTTGGAGCCTTTTGAACATCCTTAATAGCTACTCTTAGTCCTTCTGACTCTAATAAACCTTGATCAGCAATTTGTCCGCCGCTTTCAGCATAGAATGGTGTGATATCCAAAATCAGCTGTACTTCTTCTCCAGCTTTTGCTGAATTGATTGATTGACCATCTTTAATAAGTGCCACTACTTTTGATTCAGTTACAAGTGAATCATAGCCGACAAACTTGCTTTCAACTTTAATCTCTCCGAGCACTCCGCCTTGGACTTGCATGGAATCAACGTCCTGTCTAGCAGCACGAGCTCGTTCGCGCTGAAGCTCCATCTCTCTTTCGAAGCCTTCATGATCAATTTTCATACCTTCTTCTTCTGCATATTCTTCTGTTAGTTCAACAGGGAAACCATACGTATCATATAAACGGAAAACATCTTCTCCTTGAATCGTATCATTTCCAGCTGCTTTTTCCTTTTTAATAACAGATGAAAGAATCGCTAAGCCGTCATGTAATGTTTCATGGAAACGTTCTTCTTCATTTTTAATTACTTTCTGAATGAATTCTATTTTTGCTTTAACCTCTGGGTAAAAGTCATTCATGATCTCGCCTACAACTGGGACTAGTTCGTACATAAATGGACGATTAATATTAATCTGCTTAGCATAACGTACAGCTCTGCGCAGTAATCGGCGCAATACATAGCCACGTCCTTCATTAGATGGAAGCGCCCCATCACCTACTGCAAAAGCTACAGTACGAATATGGTCAGCAATAACCTTAAATGCTACATCTATTTCTTTATTCACACCGTATTTTTCTCCTGAAATCTCTTCTGTTCCACGGATAATTGGCATAAATAAATCTGTATCAAAGTTTGTCGGCACATTTTGAACGACAGAAGCCATTCGTTCAAGGCCCATACCCGTATCAATGTTTTTCTTTGGAAGCGGAGTATATGTGCCATCAGGATTATGGTTGAATTCAGAGAACACAAGGTTCCAAACTTCTAAATATCGATCATTTTCACCGCCAGGATATAATTCTGGATCATTTACGTCATTTCCATATTCAGGTCCGCGATCATAGAAGATCTCTGTATTCGGACCACTTGGACCTTCCCCGATATCCCAGAAGTTTCCTTCAAGTCGAATGATTCTTTCCTCAGGCACACCAATTTTTTGACGCCAAATATCAAAAGCCTCATTATCCTCTGGATGGATAGTAACAGATAATTTTTCCTCATCAAAACCAATCCATTTCTCATCCGTTAGAAATTCCCATGCCCATTCAATTGCCTCTACTTTAAAGTAATCGCCAATTGAAAAGTTGCCAAGCATTTCAAAAAAAGTATGATGGCGTGCTGTTTTACCTACATTTTCAATGTCATTTGTCCGGATAGACTTTTGGGCATTCGTAATTCTTGGATTTTCAGGAATCACACGACCGTCAAAATACTTCTTTAAGGTCGCCACACCGCTATTGATCCAAAGCAAAGAAGGATCTTCATGCGGAACAAGTGAAGCACTTGGTTCAATTGCATGCCCTTTTTCTTTAAAAAACTCTAAAAATAAACGTCGAATTTCTGATCCAGATAATTGTTTCATGTATATGCCTCCTAAAGTTATTTTTATCAACAAAAAAAGCCCTCCTCCCGGACAGGGACGAAGAGCTATCTCGTGGTACCACCCTGATTTGAATAGAAAAGCTTCAAAAAATATCTGCCTTCTATTCATCTCTCAAATCCTTAACGCGGATAGACGGCAGGAATTAGCTGCACTCCGGATTAGCGTTCTGTTATCCTTCATCTAGGAATTCTTCCAGCCTAGGAATTCCTTCTCTTGAGATGGGCAATAACATACTCATTCCTTCTTCATGTTACACTTATACTTTTGATTATAGTCGAATTATATCGAGTTCAAAATAGATTTGTCAAGAACGGGTGAATTTCGGGTTTGGTCCTTTCACAAAATGGGATCTTGCATGAATTAGACTTACCTTTATCACCGCTAAAATAGGGACTGCAATGATTAGCCCAATCACTCCACCTGCTTCTCCTCCAGCAAGGAGTGCCAGCATAATTAAAAGCGGGTGCATATGAAGGCTTTTCCCAACAATGAATGGAGACAAAATATTTCCTTCAACAAATTGGAGAACAAAAACGATAACAATTGAGATGATAATCATTTTTACAGATATTGTGGAAGCGATGATCACAGCTGGGATAGCTCCAAAAATGGGTCCAAAATAAGGGATAACATTCGTCACGCCAATTAGCATGCCAAGGAGCAGTGGATATTTCATCCCAACAATCCAAAATAGCAAGGCTGAAATGGCTCCGATGATCACACAAACTAAAAGCTGGCCTCTAATATAGCTTCCTAATGATTTATCAACATCACGCAGAAAGAGAATACCTTCCTGTCTCCACTTTCTTGGTGTTACATACCATACGGTTCGTTTCATTAATTCATAATCCTTAAGCATGTAAAAAGAAATAAAAGGAATGATGGCGATGATTAAAGAGTAATTTATAATACTTAATAATATGTTTACACTTTTAGATAGGAGCTTATCTAAAGCCGATTCCATGGCCAGTATTCCATCATCAATTCTAGTTTGCAATCCATCCGGCCAAGTGGAGGTTTTATGCTGAATGATTTCGATCCACTCTCTGTATTGATTTGCAAATTGCGGGGCATTTTCTGTTAAATCTCTTAATTGATGAATAAAAGCTGGAATTCCTTTATAAAGTGCAAAACCTGCCCCGCCGAAAAAAAGAATATAAATGCAAAAAACGGCTACTCCTTTATGTAATCCACTTTCATGCAACTTCTTGACAATCGGATGAAGTAAATAGGTTATGAAGGCTGCAATAATAAATGGAAAAAAGACAGCCAAAATAATTTTTAATACAGGCATCCACAGTTGCTGAAGCTTTAGAAAAACAAATAAGACAATAAATAATAAAAGGAGAAATCCCAATCGATAATACCATTTTAATCGAATATCCACACTGTACCCTCCTCCTCTTATTGTGAGTGTATACATTTGGATTTATGCAAAAAGGGCTGACATCTCTAGATGTCAGCCCCTATTTTTAAAACAGAGCTTTTGTTATTCGCTTTTGAATTTTCTTTCTTTGCCGTTCCGACATTAGGTTATTTTTTTGTGCTAGGCCGTATGCGGCCATTCCTGCACCAAAAACAAGCGCTGAGGTTAACACTCGATTCATTTGTCTCACCTCGATTTTTTATAAATTATAAAAGGTAGCGACGTTCGTCTTCTTCAAACAAATCATCAAGTGAACTTAATGTTCCGTCTTCTTCCACCTGATGTGTATTAATTACACCTTTAGATAAAGAAAGCTCGATAAAGCAGCTCCAGCAATAATATTGGCTTATTCCAATTTTTCCGATATCCTTACTCTGGCAGTTGGGACATTTCAGCATGGAAAAGACACCTCACTCTTTAACGTTTACGATGATGGTGTCCTTTCCAATTGCTGGAGGCAATTCGGTTTTGATTACGCGTTTTCCTTCCAGCATATCTGAAAAGAACCCATCCGATAATTCATACCCTACAATTGTCCCCACTTCTTCCTGAAAATATACATCTTCTAATAAGCCAAGCCGCTCGCCCTCGCTGGTCATAATCGTTTTGCCAGTTAAACGATTTCTTCCTTCAAATGTAAATTCATGTGGCTTTTTAATTGGGGTCAGAATCGCTTGATTCTCAATCATGACTCCGTCCCAGCCGAAGGAAGACACATCTTTAACATTCAAATGAAACGTTTTTTTCAGCAAGGCTCCTTTTCGGACAAGCAAGCCTCTAACAACCCCACTGCCAGATATACAAATATCACAAACCTCGCCAATTTTGGCACCGCTATTTAATTCAATTACTGGGAGTCCTTTTAATAAAGAAAATGTCCGCAAAGTTGGTCCCACCTTCCCGGAACATTCTTAGTTTGCTTCATCTATGATAAAAAATGACGTGAAACGCTTTCCATTCTCACCAGTAAAAAAAACGATTAACGTTTATTGTATCTCGGTTTGTTGAACCTCTCGTTCCTTTCACCACCATCAGAAAGCTCTTCGGAAAACTCATGTTCCTGCTTCTTACTGATCAGATTGGATGTTTGAATTTGCACAGAGGTTAAATTATTATTAGGAGCTGCTTCTTGATTCCATTTTCTCATTTAAATACCTCTTTTCTTTTTAAAAAAACAGCCTTCATTGGCTGTCCTTTTTAGGTATTATCTATTTCCATAAAATCATACGGCGTTATATTTTCCATCCCGATTAACGGGTCAACATTCATTATTTCCTCTTCATAAGTTAAAGATTCACCATCAAATTCTTTTTCTGCGGGAATTTGTTCTGAAATCGCTTCTTTAAGTTTATCAGTAAGACTTGTTAATCGGGATTGCTCGTCTGCTCTTTCGACACCTATCCTCAATGCTTCTTCTTCCCCACATAGGATAAGAAACTGCTTACTGCGTGTGATGGCGGTATAAAGCAAGTTTCTTCGCAGCATTCGAAAATAACTCTTCACAACGGGAAGAATCACAATAGGGAATTCACTTCCCTGCGATTTATGTACAGAGCAGCAATACGCGTGGGTAATTTGAGTTAAATCCTGACGAGTATAGGTTGCTTCGGCACCGTCAAAAGACACGACAACCATGTCTTGTTTCTCCGTGTTCTCTTTCGCATAAAAAATCGAAACAATTTCACCCATATCGCCATTAAAAACATGATTTTCTGGCTGATTCACTAGTTGAAGAACTTTATCACCAATTCGGTATTTTACGTCACCGAAAGCTAATTCTTTTCGCGATCCGTCATTTGGATTAAAAATTTCCTGGATGATTTCATTTAAACGATCAATTCCAGCAGGTCCCTTATACATCGGTGCTAGCACTTGAATATCCTTTGCTGTATAACCCTTTTTCTTTGCATTTAAAACTACTTTTTCGATCGCAGCTGCTATTTGTCCAGGATTGCATTGAATAAAGGAACGATCAGCCTGCTGGGCAGAAATATTCGCTGGGAGCCTGCCTTTTTTCATTTCATGTGCAAGCTCAATAATGGATGAACCTTCTGCCTGCCTGTAAATATCCGTTAATTTAACCGTTGGGATTCGTTCTGAACTAAGTAAGTCCTTTAACACCTGCCCAGGACCAACTGAAGGCAGCTGATCCTCATCCCCTACTAAAATGACTTGCATATTTTCCGGAATTGCTTTAAAGAGCTGATTGGCAAGCCAAATATCAACCATGGATGTTTCATCAACAATGATAATTTTACCCTCTAATGGATTTTCTTCGTGCCGATCAAATCCTTCTGTCCCATTCCATCCAAGAAGTCTATGAATCGTTAAGGCAGGCAAGCCTGTTGACTCCGTCATTCTTTTGGCGGCTCGACCAGTCGGAGCTGCTAAGATAAACGGAAAAGGTTCTTCCTTTTTATAATCCTTCGGGTCTAATGAGCAGCCATGCAAGTCCGCATATAACTCAACAATCCCTTTAATAACTGTTGTCTTTCCCGTACCTGGACCACCTGTTAATATTAGCATAGGCGACATTAAAGCCGTTTGGATGGCATCTTTTTGAGTCGGCGCATACTGTACCTTCAATCGCTCTTCTAGTTTTCCTAATGCAAGCAGAAATTCTGACTCAGGAAACTGATCTTCATATTGTGTTTGCCTTAATACCCGCTTTATGTTGGTTACTAGTCCTTTTTCAGAAAAATAAAGGGAAGGCACATACAATCGTTGCTCTTCGATCATTATTTTTCCTTCTTCCCCAAGCTTTACAATTTCATTAGAAATGCTTTCGAACTCAATACCATCACGTTTATTTTCTTCAAGAAGCCTTTTTACACTAGGCAATAGCACTCTTGCCTCTGTGTACACATGCCCGGCCTGCATGCTTTCCGTTTCAAGTATGTATAAGCAAGCCGCTCTAATGCGATCTGGATGGCTCCCTGAAATCCCAAGCTGATAGCCTAGTTCATCCGCTCTGCCAAAACCAATTCCTTCAATATCCTCGACGAGCTTATACGGATTATTTTGAACAACCTCAACCGTTTGATCTTTATAAGCTTGATAAATCTTCATGGAAAGCTGTGGACCAAACCCATATTGATTTAAAGCGATCATTGCCTGTTCAAGGCCTTGATGCTCCATTAATGTATCATATAAGGTTTTTGCTTTTTCCGGAGCAAGTTTTGGAATTTGATCAAGCAAGGATGGCTGGTTTAGAATTCTTGATATCGCATTTTCCCCTAATGTTTCAACGATGCTTTCAGCCGTCTTTTTTCCAATACCTTTAAACAGCTCGCTTGATAAATAATTGACAACACCTTGTTTCGTCTGAGGGATATCCTTACGAAAATGATTGGCCTGAAACTGGACTCCAAATTTCGGGTGATCTTTCAATTCCCCATAAAAAATATACGTTTCCTGTTCATGCATCTTCGGAAAATATCCAGTTACCACTGCTTCCTTATCCTCATACTGATCATTCGTTTCCTCTACCCGAATACGCAAAACGGTGTATAGGTTTTGCTCATTATGAAAGATGGTTACAAGATGCTTTCCCTTTATGTATTTTCCTTGTTCGGAAAACAAGTCTAAGGAGTCCTGTTTCTCCATCATTTTTCCTCCTTTCCCTCATGATATCTATTAATGATCAGACGTCAGAATCCCCTTTTTCAATTAACTTCTTTCCGTATCCGGCAAGTAAATGGTCCGGTTGAATCTCGAGTGCCTGATTGAAATATTCAAGTGCTTTTTCTACTTCTTCTTTAAAACCATATGCAACTCCGAGATTATAAAAGGCATCTGCATGCTTAGAATCAATATGAATACATTGCTCAAACTGCAAAATAGATTCATCCACAAAATTAAGCTGTGCTAAACATAATCCATATTGAAAAAATGCCTCCGCATCATTTGGATTAAGCTCAGTGCTTCTTTGAAGATAAGGAAGTGCTAATTTTCCTTGTTCAAGGGCAACTAAAGTCAAACCAAGCATAAAGTAATTATCACCTGACTCTAAACCTTTTTTCATTGCTGTCTCAAACATATTTTTTGCTTGTTCAAACTTTTCAAGCTCATAATATAAATTACCGGCACTATAATAGGCAGCTGCCGCATTTTCATCCAATTCAATCGCTTTTTCGTAAAACTTGAGCGATTTTTCAACCTCACCGACTGCGGAAAGAACATTGCCAAAGTTTATATAGGAAACGGGATCTGTTGGATTCTGTTCAATTGCTTCCATAAAAGTCTTTGCTGCTTCTTCCCATTTTCCTTCTTGCATATATTGAATACCTAATTGGTTACGATCCATCTAAGTTCACTCCATTCTTCTGTCAAAATTATAGCATAAGAAAAGCGGAAGCGCCTTGCTATTCGCCGTACAAACGCAGAGGGTCTCCGCAATCTAGCTGCGCCTCCTAGCCCCTCTTTGGTCTAGCTGAACTGCTCTGTGGCAAAATACGCCACGCCGCAGTTCATCTTATGCTTGTCGGGGATAAACAGTCGCCCCTCCTTTTAATGACTGAGATAAAGGAACCACGGTGAGCGAGTGCGAGCCGTGGTTGACGCAATCGTTACGGAGGAGACCCGAAGTTTGATAGGACATAGGCGCTGTAGCTAGACACTTTTCAAAGTGCAAAGGATATAAATTCTGAATCATGAAGAAGCCCCAACTCTAATTGATAGAATTGAGGCAGCCAAATTATCCAACATAATCTAAACGTTTCCCGTCCTTATATACTTCATCAATCGTTCCGCCGCCAAGACACTCATCCCCATTGTAGAAAACGACTGCTTGACCAGGTGTAATTGCACGAATTGGTTCATCAAAGATGACTCTCACTTTATTGTCATCCAATTGCTCAACAGTTACTTTATTATCTGGCTGGCGGTATCTAAATTTTGCTGTACATTCAAATGTTTTTGGCTTCTCATCATTTGAAACCCACCTTACATTCACCGCTGTAATGGAATGTGAATATAGTTTTTCATTGTGGAAGCCTTGTCCGACATAAAGGATATTTCTCTTTAAATCCTTCCCAATCGCAAACCAAGGTTCTCCAGATCCGCCAATTCCCAATCCATGACGCTGACCGATCGTATAGTACATGAGCCCATCATGCTTGCCCATTACTTTCCCATCGAAGGTTTCCATATTCCCAGGCTGAGCAGGCAAATAGTTGCCCAAAAATTCTTTGAAATTCCGTTCGCCAATAAAACAAATACCTGTACTGTCCTTCTTCGTTGCCGTTGCAAGGTCAGCAGCTGCTGCTAGCTCCCGTACTTTAGATTTTTCAATGTTTCCAATTGGAAACATCACCTTTTCGAGCTGTTCTTGGCTTAATTGGTTTAAGAAATACGTTTGATCCTTATTTTCATCGATCCCACGAAGCATTTTAACCTCACCATCGCGATGCTCTACTCTTGCATAATGGCCGGTTGCTAAATAATCTGCACCCAGATTCATTGCATGCTCAAGAAATGCCTTAAACTTAATTTCTTTATTACACATTACATCAGGGTTTGGCGTTCTTCCTGCTTTATACTCATCAAGGAAATAAGTAAACACCTTGTCCCAATATTGCTTTTCGAAATTAACTGCATAGTAAGGAATCCCAATTTGATTACAAACACGAATCACATCTTCATAATCCTCTGTTGCTGTACATACTCCGTTTTCATCGGTATCATCCCAATTTTTCATAAAAATGCCGATCACATCATAGCCTTGCTCCTTAAGAAGAAGTGCGGCAACCGAGGAATCGACTCCACCGGACATCCCTACAACAACGCGGGTATCCTTCGGTGCTTTAGTCATTTCATTTCACCACGTTTCCCATTAAAATAATCTATTTAGATAATCGCTTAACAATTTTGCTCGTTTCTTCTGCTGCTTTTTCAACCTGCTCTAATGTATTGAAAAGACCAAAACTAAAGCGAATTGAATTTTGCAGGCGTTCATCTCCTTGACCAAACATGGCAACAAGCACATGCGATGGATCAATTGAGCCCGCTGTACATGCAGACCCGCTTGATGCAGCAATACCTGCTAAATCTAAATTCACAAGCATGGCCTCCACATTTGTTCCAGGAAAGCTTAAGTTTAAAACATGAGGCAATGAATAATCAAGTGATCCGTTTTGACTGAATTCAATTTGATTTTCAGTTAGTTTTTTTAAAAAAGCTGACTTAAACCCTCGATACTCTTTTCCCTTGCTTTCCATCTCTTGCTGACTAATCCGAACAGCCTCAAGAAAACCCGCAATGGAAGGAACGTTTTCTGTCCCTGCACGTCTCTTTCTTTCCTGTTCGCCGCCAAATAAACGGGGAGAAAGCTTCACATCTTTGCTTGCATATAAAAATCCGATTCCTTTAGGTCCATTTATTTTATGAGCGGAAACTGATAATAAATCGATTCCAGATTCTTTTACGTTTATTTTTTCCAATCCATACGCCTGGACAGCATCTGTATGGAAAATAGCAGGATGTTCAGCGAGAATTTGTCCGATTTCTTTAATCGGCTGTATCGTTCCAACCTCATTATTGCCATACATGATTGTCACAAGGATTGTATCATCTCTTAATGCTTTCTCAACATCTGCCGCCTGGACCCTTCCTTCTTTGTCAACTGGCAGATAAGTAACTTCAAACCCTAGATTTTCCAATTGCTGACATGCATGCAAAACCGCATGGTGCTCCATTTGCGTTGTAATAATATGCTTTCCAAGCTCTCCGTACAATTCTGCCACGCCAAAAACGGCATGATTATCCGCTTCCGTTCCACCACTTGTAAAAATAATTTCATTCGCTTCAGCACCAATGCTTTTCGCTAATTCGGCACGAGCTTCATCAATAATATGACGGGCCCTGCGGCCGAAATGGTGGATGCTTGACGGATTGCCAAATTCCGCACCCATTACCTCTATCATTTTGTCGAATACTTTTGGATGCATAGGCGAAGTAGCCGCATGGTCAACGTAAATCCGTTCCAATTTATTCACCTTCTTCTATGGTACTCTTTTTAACTTTCCGGTCAATTTTCGGATATTCCGGCTATTTTATTGTTTTTCCGGTCGATTTTATTAGTATTCCGGTCAAAAATGCCATTTTTCCGGTCGATTGTCCCTTTCAAATTCCTCGGCCTAATTAAATATAGAACATATATCCATCAGATCCGCCATCATCGTTATAGTTGGCTAAATCTTCAACTGTTGTACTGTCCAAAACATCTTTCACAGCATCACGAATACGCATCCATAGATGTTTTTTAGCTGGTTCCTCATCTTCAATTCCTTCAACAGGACTAATTGGTCCTTCCAGCACTCGAATAATATCGCCGGCTGTAATATTTGCTGGGACATCTCCAAGAACATAGCCACCGTATGCACCACGAATACTTTTTACTAAACCGGCATTTCTTAAAGGGGCAATGAGCTGTTCTAGATAATGCTCAGATAAATTATTCGTCTGTGCAATTGATTTCAATGAGATCGGACCTTCTCCATGTTTTTTTGCTAATTCAATCATAATCGTTAACCCATATCGTCCTTTTGTCGATATTTTCATCAACTTACACCTCTATCCTTCTCTTTATCAATTGTTGTGTATACTTGCTTTTTCAAACTTGCTAAAAATCGGTCTGTTGCCATCTGACATTGTGGCAATGCCTTCCCTGCCAGTGGTCCGATTGCTAAACCAATGATCACTGTTCCCCAAAATACTGGGCCACCAAGCTGCCAGCCAATCATTAGAACGACCACCTCCATGCAGCTTCGAACACGGCCAACCTTCCAGCCTGTCTTCGATGTTAAGGCAATCATTAGACTATCCCTTGGACCTGCTCCAAACTGTGCTGAAATATAGATGCCCATTCCATAACAATAGATAATAATCCCGAACAGAAACATTACGATCTGGCCAGCTAAGGAGGAGGGAGTCTGCATAAATGGCAGCAATAAATAAAGATCAATAAAAACACCAATCAAAACCATATTTAAAAAAGCACCCATTTTCGGGAACTCTTTTGAGATAAGTGAGGCAACGGTCAATATCACAATCCCAACAATTACTGACCAGCTTCCAATTGTCAGCCCTAACTGATAATACAGGCCGACATGCAGAACATCCCATGGCGTTGCGCCTAAATCAGCAACTATTAATAATACAATCCCTAGGCTCATAACGAGGAGACCGGTTAAATACACAATAAATCTCGCAACTATTTGACCGCTTTTTTTCGCATTCATTGCTTTTATCTCCCCGCCATGAAAGGTTTATTCTTAGTAATTAGATAGACTTTTGTCATTATAACATATTTAATCAGCTTTATCATTTTGCCGGAACATGGAATATGGTATGTTTATTTTAATAACTTTTGAACGTTTTGGAGTGATAGAAATGAGTATTAAACCGTTGGCCTTTCGAATGCGGCCGAGGTCCATTGAAGAGATCATTGGTCAGGAGCATCTTGTAGCTGAAGGCAAAATCATTCATCGGATGGTAAAGGCAAAACAGCTATCCTCGATGATCCTATACGGTCCCCCTGGAATCGGCAAAACCTCCATTGCAAGTGCCATCGCTGGAAGTACAAGCTATGCTTTTCGCACGCTTAACGCAGTAACAAACAACAAAAAGGATATGGAAGTCGTTGCAGCAGAAGCAAAAATGTCTGGAAAGGTCATTCTTCTTCTTGATGAGGTTCACCGGCTGGATAAAGGAAAACAAGATTTTCTGCTTCCTTATTTAGAAAATGGAATGATTACATTAATTGGGGCAACGACAAGCAATCCATATCATGCTATCAATCCGGCGATCAGAAGCCGCTGTCAAATTTTCGAATTAAAGCCTTTATCAGTAGAAAATATTAAAGAGGCGCTACTAAGAGCACTTGGAGATAGTGAATATGGATTAGGTGAAAAACATGTCAATATTAGTGAAGATGCGCTAACACACTTTGCAACTGCTTCTAACGGAGATGTCCGAAGCTCTTTAAATGCATTAGAGCTAGCTGTTTTATCTACAGAGTCTGATGATTCTGGCATTATCCACATTGATTTGCAATCTGCCGAGGAATGTATGCAGCGAAAGAGTCTGTCACATGACAAAGACGGGGACGCACATTATGATGTGCTGTCAGCCTTCCAGAAATCGATTCGCGGCAGTGATGTAAATGCCGCATTACACTATTTAGGACGATTAATTGAAGCAGGAGATCTGCAAAGCATCTCCAGAAGATTAATCGTGATTGCCTATGAAGATATTGGACTTGCTTCGCCGCAGGCTGGAGCAAGAACACTCGCTGCTATTGAAACAGCTGAACGAATCGGATTTCCTGAAGCAAGGATTCCGCTTGCAAATGCTGTCATTGAATTATGTTTGTCGCCAAAATCCAATTCAGCTATCATTGCCATTGATGCAGCCTTAGCAGATATAAGAGCTGGCAGAAGCGGAGAAGTGCCTGATCACTTAAAGGATGCTCATTATAAAGGAGCTAAAGAGCTAGGCCGGGGAATTGAATACAAATACCCGCATGATTACGAAGGCGGCTGGGTAAAACAGCAATATTTGCCTGACCGTTTAAAAAATAAAACCTACTATGAGCCGAAGAAGACAGGGAAATTTGAACAGGCATTGGCAACAATTTATAGTAAGATAATGAAATAAGAAAGGGATGGCAGGCGCCATCCCTCTTTCTATGCAGCAACATCCCTCTTCTTAAATACGTAAAACGCAATAGCTTGAAACAGAAGGAAGTAAACAATGATCATTGTAATCGAAAAGCCGATTGTCATTCCTTCCACCATTGGAGCTCCCTCAAAATATTGAAGAAGATCTGTGTTTGCAAAAAGGATATATTTCGCCCATTCGTATTTGATTGCAATTAGTCTTGTCAGTTGGCCTCCCATGAACATAAGGAAAAGGGACAAGCCGATTGCTAATGAGCTATTTCTGAATGCTGCAGATATCATGAATGCCATGGTTGCTAGCATAATCATATTAATCGATTTCAGTCCGAAATAATTGATTAGATGCAGAAGCATACTCTGCTCCGTTACAGAACCATCATAATAGTTCAAATATGGTACAGCTTCATTAGGGAAACCAAAGAGAGCCATTCCTAAAATAGCTGAAAATGCAAACAGAATGAAAAGCATGAATAAGCCAAATAGCAAGACTGTCAAATACTTTGCCGCTAATATTTTTCCTCGTTTAATCGGTCTTATTAAAAGGAGCTTGATTGTTCCCCAGTTAAATTCACTGGCAACAATTCCTGCCGCAATGATGATAGTGAATAGACCTGCAAATTCAATCATCTGCGATGTATCTGTTAGAAATCCCCAAACAGAATACTCTTCATTTGGCGATAAATCATTTTCAATTCTATATTCGTTTATGGCGATTTCTCTTTCATAGCTAAGTTTTACTTCTGGAGGAATGGCATCTCCCATTTCAGTTAATTCTTTTTGATAGCTTTCATTCTGAACTTGAAGTCCCTTTTTCCACTCCGAATTGTCCGGAACACTTCCTTTGCTATCCTGGTATTTTATAAAGCCGCCCATAACGATTAATACAAAAAGGAGCAGCCCGATCATAACATACGTTCCCGTCCTTCTAAATATTTTCATCCATTCATTTTGAATCAATTTAATCATGAACAAGTTCCCCCTTTTGTGAAGTAACTTCAAGGAAACGATCTTCTAATGTCTTCGTTACTTCCTTCACTCCAAAAATATGAATGTCTTGATTAACAAGGTGTTTTATTACCTCAGGAATATTCTCTCTTTTAAGCGGCAGAGCAACACCAATTTCAGTTAATTGAACTCTCAAATCGGGATACATCTCTTTTACAATTCGACCGGCCTTCTCTTTTCCTTCTACCTCAATTTCATAAATTTTCTCATTTCCCTGAACAAAATCAGTCATAAGCTGAACATCAATAAGCTTTCCTTGTTGAATAATTCCAATTCGATCGCACATCATTTCCATTTCTGATAGCAAATGGCTTGATACGATAACAGCCATATCCTTTTCTTTTGCCAGCTTTCTAACATGATCCCTGATTTCACGAATTCCTGCAGGATCCAAACCATTCGTCGGCTCATCCAGAATTAAAATTTTCGGATCATGCAAAAGACACTGAGCTAAACCAAGACGCTGCCTCATGCCAAGTGAATACGTTTTTACCTTGTCATGGATTCGATCTGTCAGACCCACGAACTCTACTGTTTCAGCAATTTTTTCTTTTGTAACCCCTTGAGACATCCTGGCAAAATGAACAAGATTTTGATAACCGCTCATGAATTTATACATTTCCGGATTTTCAACGATGCCTCCAACATGTTTAATTGCCTGCTCAAAATCTGTTTTAATACTGTGACCGAGGATTTTAATATCACCGGAAGTCATGCCAATCAAGCCGACAATCATTCGAATCGTTGTTGTTTTTCCTGCTCCATTTGGGCCTAGGAAGCCAAATACTTCCCCTTTATTGACATTAAAGCTCAGAGAATCAATAATCGTTCTGACCTTTATAGTTTTAGTTACATTTTGAATTTCCACGAGGGTATCCATAGTTTTTTCTCCTCTCATTCTTTAAAAGTCTCCTTCATCCACTGAATAATCGATAAACCTTTAGTTTCTCTTAAATTCTCGACATTTTGCCAATCAATTACTTTTCCATCTTTAATGGCAAGTACCTCATCCAAAAGCGGCTCGATCTCATCTATTTCATGAGTCGCGATAACAACTGTCTGATTTTCAAAATCGATATAGGATAGTAAACCTTTTACAATCGAATCTCTTACCATTGGGTCAAGACCTGAAAAAGGCTCATCTAAAAGCAAAACGGATGTCTCTCTCGCCAATGCAAGCACAAGTTTTAATCTGCCCCGATTTCCTTTTGACAATTGCTTTAGCTTCTTGTCGGGATCCAGTTTCATAAATGTAAGCAATTCATTTGCACGCTCTATTCGAAAATCCTCAAACTGAGAGGCATAAAAGTCAATCATATCCTTCACTTTAAAAGGCTGATAAAATATATCTAGTTCCGATAAATACGCAACTTCTTTGGCGATTCTTCTATTGACTTCTGTTCCTTTAACAAGAACTGTCCCCTTTGATGGATGCACCAGTCCAGCTATTATTTTTAATGTTGTTGATTTCCCGCTTCCGTTCGGGCCAATTAATCCGTAAATTTTTCCTTTTTCCAGCGTGAAGGAAACATCCTCTAATCCAGAATACCGGCCATATTTTTTTGATATATTCTTAAACTCAATCATCTTACATCTCCCGCTTCCCATTAAAAAATCTTTTTAAGCCAGAGATCATATCCTCTTCTGTAAGTCCAAGTTCCTTCATATTTTTGACAAACGATTCAATAATGTCCATTTGCATACCGAGCTTTAATTGATGAATCATCCCTTCATTCTCTGTTACAAACGTTCCTTGTCCTCGCTTCGTTTCCACGATCTCCATCCTCTCCAATTCACTGTATGTTCGTTGAATCGTATTTGGATTAACTCCCGTCTGTACTGCCATTTCACGAACGGAAGGGAGTTTGTTTCCCGGCAATAAATCCCCTCTGATAATCTGCTGATTAATTTTGTCAGCAATTTGCATATAAATTGGCTTTGATGCTTGGAATTCCTCAACCATGGCGTCACACCTCAACTTTCCGCTCTAACAGCCATACAGAAGCAGAAAAAACAATAATAACAAGAATTGTATAAATAGCTCCATTCATTATTGAAAGTTCAGCATTATCTACAAAACCAGCTGAAGCAGAAGACTTCCCTACCAAAAACTCAATTGAGTATGCATCGAGTTTAATTATTCCTATGTTTTTAAGTTTTTGATAAATAGGAAGATTGTTCACATAATTGCCTATAGCAGTAAGCAGAATCCAAGTGCCAATAACAATCGGCCAGCGGATAGAGTGCAGAAATGGAACCTTTTTTAGTGAATGAAATAAGGACCAATAAAATAAAACCCAGACTCCCAAAAAAAGTGTTCCAAGCGTAATCCCCAGTCCTATTAAAGTGATATTAAGAACTGGTTCACCAGTTAAATTAAATAAGCTTTCCCCATTCACAGCATGAGTTAATCCCCATATCGCAATTACAAATGCTATAAAAAAAGAAACTACATATAAAATAAACCCAGCTGTTAATTTAGCAAGAAAGAGAATGGCTCCGCTATTTGGATTATGAAGCCAAAGCTGTGTTTGGGCCTCTATATTAAGAGAATGAAGAAGGTATGCTGGAAGATAAAAACCATGTCCTACTAAGATCGTGACTGCTACTACAGCAAAAATATTCGGCTCATTGAAATATTTTGTTAGGCCTAATCCGGCCACTACACCCAAAATTAATAAAGCAATTCCGACCACAAACCAATTTTTCGTTAGTTTTAATTCTTTATAGATCAGACCTTTAAAAAATTCCACATGTTCCGACCTCCGTATCGGTGTTTTAGTGTTCTAGTTACATAGTACACTGATACATAATCATTCGTCAATTAGAATTCTACATTTTTAGTTATTTATTATCGCACTATCTTTTTAAGACAAAAAAGCCTGACTATTCACTAGCCAGGCTCGTTCAATCGATTATTAATCATTCACACGATAAATTTTAATATCCTTTAACAGCTTTCTAGTCACATAGCTTGCCATAATCAAACCTGCTGTTGACGGGCAGAAAGCGTTAGATGCAGGCGGCATTTTGGCTTTGCGGATTTCTGCATCTTCCTTTCCTACAACCTTCCGAACATCTTCCCGAATGACAATCGGACTTTCATCAGAGAAAACAACTGGAATGCCTTTTCTAATTCCTTCTTTTCTCAAGCGGGTGCGAATAACTTTTGCAATTGGATCTGTATGCGTTTTGGAAATATCCGCAATTTGGAATCGCGTTGGATCTATTTTATTTGCAGCACCCATACTTGAAATAATTGGGATGTTTCGCTTTAAGCATTCCTTCATTAAATGGATTTTATAGGATATTGTATCTGACGCATCAATGACAAAATCGAGACCATGCTCGAAAAACTGTTCATATGTTTCTTCAGTGTAAAACATTTTCAGTGCAATAACTTCACATTCTGGATTAATATCTTTAATTCTTTCTTTCATTAAATCAACCTTTGGCTGCCCAATGGTTGAAAGTAAGGCAATGATTTGCCGATTCACATTCGTAATATCTACATCGTCCTTATCAACAAGAACTAATCGGCCAACCCCAGAACGAGCTAATGCTTCAGCTGCAAAGGTCCCTACTCCGCCAACACCAAGAACAGCTACCGTACTATTTTTCATTATTTCAAGGCCTTCCTTGCCAAAAGCCAATTCATTTCGTGAAAATTGATGCAACATCTATCTCAACTCCATAACTTTTAAAATGATACTCCCTTATTTTTTTCCCGATAATGAATATATCATACTTTTTGAAAAAAATAAGCATCTACACTAACCAAAAAATTTTTATACTAACTGTTATGACCAGATGACAGTTGTCACTATTATATTTTTTCTTCGGGTGATACGCTTAGGCGGGGATGAAAAATATGGGAAGAAATGGGGAAATCGTATGAGCTTACCGCAATTAAAAATTGGACATATGGAGCCAAAAGTTCCAATCCTTCAAGGAGGGATGGGAGTTGGCATATCGCTCAGCGGGCTGGCTTCAGCTGTTGCCAATGCAGGCGGGATCGGAATTATTTCAGGTACAGGGATCTCTACAGAAGAATTGCGTTTCCACATAAGAAGGGCAAAGGAGCTTATAAATGATACCGGCTATATCGGTGTGAATGTTCTATTTGCTATGAACGATTTTGCAGAAAAAATGAAGGCTGCGCTTGAAGAGAAGGTAGATTTTATCATTTCTGGTGCAGGAATTTCTCGCGATATGTACGCTTGGGGAAAGGAATTTTGTGTTCCTGTTATATCGATCGTATCCTCAGCAAAACTTGCTAAGCTATCTGAAAGATTAGGTGCAGCTGCCGTTGTCGTGGAAGGACATGAAGCTGGAGGACATCTTGGAACAGACCGACCGCTATTTGAGATTCTGCCTGAAGTTGTGGAAGCAGTAAAAATTCCAGTGATAGCAGCCGGAGGGATATTAACAGGGCTGGATTTAGCTAAGGCTATTCGATTAGGGGCATCAGGTGTCCAAATGGGGACTAGATTTGTTGCCAGTGAAGAATGCGATGCTCCACTTGTATTTAAAGAGAAATATGTTCATGCCAAAGAAGAGGATACCATTCTAGTCAAAACAACCGTTGGACTACAGGGGAGAGCGATAAAAAATAAATTTACGGAATTAATTTCAGGCTCTGGTAAATTAAAAATTGAAAAATGTCATGATTGTTTAAAAAATTGCTCTTACCGCTTTTGTACTTTAGATTCTCTGCTGAAATCAGTTGGAGGAGATGTTGAAAACGGCTTAGTATTTGCCGGATCAAGAGTAGCAGAAATTAAAAAAATCATGTCAGTACGGGATATTATCAATACAATTACATCAGAGTATAGAGCTGCCTGGTAACAAAAAATAAATCCATGTCGCAATTGACATGGATTTTATTATTCATATGTACGTAAAGAGTCCCAATCGTGCCGTCGCCTTGATGCCTTCGTTTTGAACCCGCACTCAGCAGGTGGGTGACCTGTTTCCGCTTTTGTAAGTCCTCATCCATAAGGCATTTACGCGGCTGGAAAACCCGATCTCCCGAAGAAATAATGTTGGTCAAAATTTTAGGTTACACAACGAACACATCAGGACTCTTTATTTGATTACCTGTATTTTATCATATCCAATTTGCTCTTTCAAGCACTCACAAATAGGTCAATTCTCATTTTTTTAAATTTAACTTTAAGTGTAAATCATCTAATTGTGATTCACTTACTTCACCAGGTGCTTCTGTTAAGACACAGCTTGCACTAGCCGTTTTCGGGAAGGCAATCGTGTCACGAAGATTGGTTCTTCCAGCCAAAATCATGACAAGTCTGTCAAGTCCTAAAGCAATCCCTCCATGTGGAGGAGTTCCATATTCAAACGCATCCATTAAGAAGCCAAACTGCTCATACGCTTCCTCTTTTGAAAAGCCAAGGACATTAAACATTTTTTCCTGCACTTCTCTTTCAAAAATTCGAAGAGATCCCCCTCCAAGCTCATAGCCATTTAATACAAGGTCATAGGCTTGAGCTCTTACTTGCGATGGGTCAGAATCAAGAAGAGCTAGGTCTTCCCTCGCAGGCATGGTAAATGGATGATGCGCTGCATAATAGCGGCCTTCCTCTTCAGCATACTCAAGCAATGGCCAATCCGTTACCCAAAGGAAGTTGAACTTGCTTTGATCAATTAGTTCAAGCTCTTTTCCTATCTTGATACGAAGTGCACCTAAAGCATCCGCTACAACACTTGTCTTATCGGCTACAAATAAGAGAAGGTCACCTGCTTCAACAGAAAGCGCAGTTTTAATTGCGTTTTGCTCTTCTTCTGTAACAAATTTAGAAATCGGCCCTTTTAGTCCATCTTCCTCCGCTTTTAACCATGCGAGCCCCTTTGCTCCATAGACGGAGACAAACTCTGTTAACGCATCAATATCTTTTCTAGAGTACTTGCCTGCTCCATTCTTCACGTTGATCGCCTTTACTTGGCCTCCAGAAGAAACAGCACCCGCAAATACCTTAAAGCTTGAGTCCTTAACAATTTCAGATAGGTCCGTTAATTCCATTTCAAAACGTGTATCAGGCTTATCCGAACCATAGCGGTCCATTGCCTCTTGATAAGTCATTTGCGGGAATGGGATTTGAACGTCAATTCCTTTGACCTCTTTCATAATTTTGCTCATCATATTCTCCATTAAATGGATAATATCAGCTTGACTCATGAAGCTCATTTCCATATCGACTTGTGTAAATTCCGGCTGGCGGTCAGCACGTAAATCCTCATCACGGAAACAGCGGGCAATTTGATAGTAGCGTTCGAAGCCGCCAACCATTAACAGCTGTTTAAAAATTTGCGGTGATTGTGGGAGTGCATAGAATTCACCAGGATGAACGCGGCTCGGAACTAAGTAGTCACGTGCTCCTTCAGGAGTACTCTTTGTTAGAATAGGTGTTTCAATGTCAAGGAAGCCTTCCCCATCAAGAAACTCTCTCATCGCCTTCGTTACTTGATGGCGCATTTTTAATGTTTCAAACATGACTGGTCTTCTTAAATCAAGATAACGATATTTAAGGCGGACATCCTCTGAAACATCCGTTTTGTCATCCAGCATAAATGGCGGTGTTTTTGCTTCATTTAATATGGTAATTTTTTCTGCTTTAATTTCGATATGACCTGTTTTTAAGTTCGGGTTTACTGTTCCTTCTTCCCTAGCAACTACGACACCTTCGATATCGAGTACAAACTCATTTCTTACTCGCTCCGCTGAAACTAAAGCCTCAGGAGATGTTTCCGGATTAAATACAACTTGCACGATTCCCGTTCGGTCACGCAGATCAATGAAAATCAATCCGCCTAGATCACGTCTTTTTTGCACCCATCCTTTTAAAATTACTTTTTCACCAATTGCCGCCTCTGTTATTTCTCCGCAGTAATACGATCTCCCAAACATGATGATTCCTCCTATTATTTAGACAGTAATTTTTATGAGTAATAATTGGATTTGCAATTATAAATGTTTTTTTGCAAATAAATCTTTGATTTTGCATATAAAATTAGGATTTTGCAATTAAATCTAGATTTTCGCAAAATAATATTAGATTTCGCAAATATACATTATTTTTATAGTAATTCAGCAAATTTTTCTACAAAGGTTTCAAGGTCAAACTCTGTTTGTTCACCTGTATCCATTGACTTCAGGTTGATTTTATTAGCTTTCAGCTCATCCTCACCAAGAACAGCTACATACTTCGCCTTTGCACGATCTGCTGCTTTAAATTGAGCTTTTATTTTTCGATCGAGATAGTCTCTCTCAGCAGAAAAGCCTGCTAGACGGAGCTTGTGAAGCAGCCCGACTGTATAATCCTTCGCTTCCTCTCCTAATGAAACAAGGTAGCAATCAATTGCTTTATCAATTGGAAGCTCTACTTTTTCAGCTTCTAATGCGGCAATAAAGCGTTCAATGCTCATCGCAAAGCCGATTCCTGGTGC
Organism: Cytobacillus solani; assembly: GCF_001420595.1. Lineage (GTDB taxonomy): Bacteria > Bacillota > Bacilli > Bacillales > Cytobacillaceae > Cytobacillus > Cytobacillus solani. The sequence goes on from NZ_LJIX01000006.1 coordinate 3,605,324, forward strand.
CTCTGGTCCGCCAATTTCCTCGGTAAGCCCATTGTAGCGGCCGCCCCCGCAAAGAGTGGTAATTGCTCCAAAGCCTTCTGCATCACTCATGATTTCAAAGGCAGTGTGATTGTAATAATCTAGTCCGCGAACAAGATTCGAGTCAACCTCGAAAGCAATATTAAGATCTCTTAAATATTGTTGAACTTTTTCAAAATAGTGCTTCGAATCCTCGTTTAAGTAATCGATGATTGATGGAGCAGTTGCCATTAGCTTATGATCCCTATCCTGCTTACAATCAAGGATGCGCATCGGATTTTTTTCAAGACGGTTTTGACAATCATTACAAAACTCACCAATTCTCGGTTTGAAGTGATTGATTAACGCATCTCGATGTGCGGCTCTGCTTTCTTTATCTCCAAGACTATTAATGACTAGCTTCAGCTTTTTCAAGCCTAGTGATTGGTAAAGTGACATGGCTACAGCAATCACTTCCGCATCAATAGCCGGATCAGCACTGCCAATTGCCTCCACACCAAATTGAACAAATTGGCGGTAGCGGCCAGCCTGCGGGCGTTCATATCGGAACATTGGTCCCATATAATAAAGCTTGACTGGCTGATTCGCATCACCGAACATTTTATGCTCAACAAATGATCGAACAACAGCAGCCGTGCCTTCTGGTCGCAATGTTAAGCTCCGTTCACCGCGATCCTCGAAAGTATACATTTCCTTTTGAACAATATCCGTTGTATCCCCTACACTTCGGAGAAACAGCTCTGTATGTTCAAAAATTGGTGTTCTAATTTCACGATACTGGAATTTTGCACAAAGCTCTCTCGCCTTTTCTTCAATCAGGTGCCACTTTTCAATCTCACCTGGGAGAATATCCTGAGTTCCTCTTGGTAAACGAATAGACATTGTATGTCTCCCCCTACTAATAAATTATTGTGTAAAAGTTTATTAAATATAAAAAAGCCCCCGCCTCCTTGTATATAAATACAAGGGACGAGAGCTTCTGAGATTCCCGTGGTGCCACCCTAGTTGAAGCCGCCAAACTTGACGATCTTCCTCTTTTACAGTTAACGCCTGTTAACGTTCAACTCCTACTAAAAGCAATTGCTTCTTTCAGAGAGAAACCTACGAAGTGTTCATTCATTAAATCATCATGCAGAAATGCTTTCAGCCCATGACATTTCTTCTCTTTTCATGTGGGGTTTAATTACTCTTCTTCATCAAACGGTAGTATTATTGCGCCAAGTGCGCGTTGTCAGCGAGAAACTTCTCTTAATATTTATATAATAATACGTATCATCAAGAGCATTGTCAATAGTGATTTGTTAAGATCGTTCTAAATGTTTTTTCAATTTCCGGACATCCTTAACGGATAATCCAAATTCTGAAGCTAATTCAACCATATTTGAACCTTGCTCCTTCTGAATAAAATCATGAAAATCCACGCCAAAAAGCTGATTTTCCCCTAATTGAACAGACATTCCCTTGTCACCAAATCTCATTTCTATCACCCTCGTTCACTTATTCTTTTCTAGTATTCCCATGAATGTGAATAAACTATTCTTTAATCTAATTGCTTGTCGAATGAAACTTTTAGAAGGAAATCGATAGCAAAAGGAGAAATTATAGTAGGGCAATTCTCGTGAAAGACTTGACTGACTGAAGCAATTTTGTTTTTCTAATAAGATGAGGAACGGTTAATCTATCAAGGAGAGGAGTGTGCACATGCATAGAAAGAAAAAAGCAATCCTATTTTTTTGTTTCATACTTTTAATCGGAATTTCACCTATACATTTGTCACCTGCGAGTGCTGCAGGACAAAACGTCAAGATCGGGATTGATCGCTTAAATATTCGAGAGGGCCCCGGATTAAGCTATCCTGTTGTTGCGCAAGTGAATAAAGGGGAAAGCTACACGTATCTTTCCGAGAAGAAAGATTGGATTGAAATTCAATTAAAAGATGGAAAAAAGGGCTGGGCAGCTGACTGGCTAGTAACATTGGAGAGCGGTGAAATCAACAGCACTTCTGTTTCACAGTCTAAGAACAATCATGCAACTATAATTGCTGACGGACTTAGAGTTAGAAAAGGTCCAGGCACAAATTATCAAGTAATCGGGACAATTAACAAAGGGAAAAATTTTCAGGTTCTTGCAACAGATGGAGATTGGATTCAGCTTGATACACCAAATGGAGCAGGTTGGGTTTCAAGTGAATTTGTCCAATTCAAAAGTAATTCTGTTAATAGCACGCCCTCAAAAACGATAATTGGGAAAATCACCTCTAATTCACTTAATATTCGTAGTGAACCGTCACTGAATGGTTCAATTATTGGAAAATTGAATGCAGGGGATAAAGTAAAAATTTTATCTCAAAAAAATGGATGGACAGAAATCTCCTATTCAGGTAACCATGCCTGGGTCAGCAGTCAGTATGTTGAAGTGGACGGAGGGAATGCGGAAATAAAAGAGCAAACACCGCAAGAATCTTCAAAATCAAGTAAGCCTGGGACAGGCACAGTTACCGCAACCACCTTAACTGTAAGAAGCAAAGGCTCACTTAACGGGAAAGCGATTGGTTCTGTTTCGATGGGACAAACCTTTACAATCTTAGAGGAAGCAAATAATTGGGTAAAAATTGAATTTAAAAAAGGTTCCTATGGATGGGTTGCAAACTGGTACTTGGAAAAACCTGATCATAAAGGAACTGAACCTAGCAAACAGACTGTTCAGGAAAGTACCATTACGATCCTTCATAATGGTTCAAATATTAGAAAAAGCGCCGATCCATCTTCCGCGATTGTTGAAAGAGCAGATCAAGGGGCAACCTATGATGTCATAAGTATACAAAATGATTGGTATGAAGTACGTCTGGCCAATGGAAAAAGCGGGTTTATAGCAGGTTGGATTGTATCTGTAAACGGTCCAGCACCTGTTGTTCAAAAACCGGGATCTACAACAAGTTTAAAAAATAAGAAGATTGTTATTGATCCTGGTCACGGAGGCAGAGATAATGGAACGACCGGTGTTAGTGGAACAATAGAGAAGACAGTGACATTAAAAACCGCAAAGCTATTATATGATAAATTAAAAGCAGCTGGCGCCAATGTGATTCTTACGAGAAATACCGATACATTTATTCCCTTGTCCTCAAGGGTATACACAGCACAATATCATAATGCAGATGCATTTATTAGCATCCATTATGATAGTATTGCAGATCGCAGTGTAAGAGGAATGACTACATACTACTATCACTCCTATCAAAAAGGACTTGCGGCTGATGTTCATTCTTCTGTTGCCTCTAATTCTAGTTTAAAAAATCGCGACTATCGATTTGGCGACTATTATGTATTAAGGGAAAATAAACGCAATGCGATTCTGTTGGAGCTTGGTTACTTAAGTAATCCAACAGAAGAAATGATTGTTACTTCAGGTCAATACCAGGAGATGGTGACGACTGGTATTTATCAAGGGCTGGCAAAGCATTTTAATTAAGCAACAGCTTACAGAATATAAAAAACTGTGTGGTACATGTACAGAAAGTGATCCAAAGGACGGATCAACATTCTGCCCGTATCCCACACAGGGCAATTTTAAAAGGGTGAGTATCATCTCGCCCTTTTTCTATTTACTTTCAACAATTAATGTTACCGGTCCGTCATTGATTAATTGAACGTCCATCATTGCTCCGAATATGCCGGTCGCTACCTTAATCCCTTTATCCTCAAGGCAAGTATTTAAAGCTTCATATATTTTTACTGCATGCTCTGGTCTTGCTGCCTCCATAAAGTTTGGTCTGCGCCCTTTCCGACAATCTCCGTATAAAGTAAATTGCGAAACAGATAAAATCTCTCCGCCTTGGTCTAGAATGGAAAGGTTCATTTTTCCAGTATCATCTTCGAAGACACGCAGATTGGCGATTTTCTCAGCTAAAAACTGCGCATCTTCGATTGTATCTTCATGTGTGACACCGACAAGCAATACAAACCCCTTTGTAATGCTTCCGACAATTTCTCCGTCAACGGTTACACTTGCTTCCTTGCTTCGCTGTACAACAACACGCATAACAAATACTCCTTAATTCATAATCCTGCGAACAGCATATACATCCGGAATTTGTTTAATCCGGTCGACAACTTTTTGTAAATGGCTGACATTATGGATAGCTATTGTCATATTAATCGTTGCTGATTTATTGCGATCCGAACGGCCTGTTACTGCAGAAATATTCGTCTTTGTCTCATTTACCGCTTGAAGAACCTCATTTAATAATCCACGTCTATCATATCCAGTGATCTCAATCTCAACACTATATTCTTTCCGATCATTTAAGGCTGTTTCCCATTCTACGGGAATCAATCTAGCTTTCGCATCCTCTGTGACAATATTCGTACAATCGGCTCGATGGACAGAGACGCCACGCCCCTTCGTAATGAAACCGACAATTTCATCTCCTGGCACTGGATTACAGCAGCGTGACAGACGAATAAGTAAATTATCGATTCCTGCAACCCGGACGCCCGACTCTCGTTTTTTGGTAGATGGGAATGATTTTAATTCAGAGACTGCATTCGTAATAATATCTGCTTGCTCCATATCGCGCTTTTTGCGCCACTTTTCCGTCAGCCTGTTAGCAACTTGTAAAGCTGTTACACCATTATAGCCCACAGCCGCATACATATCTTCTTCATTTGTAAAATTAAACTTTTCTATGACTCTTTTAACATTTTCATTCGTTAAGATTTCTTTTAAATCAAAATCCATATTACGGATTTCTTTTTCAACTAATTCTTTGCCCTTCTCAACATTCTCATCACGTCTTTGCTTTTTAAAGAACTGCCGGATTTTATTTTTGGCCTGCGAGGTTTGGGCAAGCTTTAGCCAGTCCTTACTTGGTCCATAAGAATGCTTGGACGTTAATATTTCAATAATATCCCCCGTTTTCAGTTTATAATCCAACGTCACCATTTTTCCATTTACTTTTGAACCAATTGTTTTATTGCCGATTTCCGAGTGAATCCGATAGGCGAAATCTATTGGAACCGAACCTGAAGGAAGCTCAATCACATCTCCTTTAGGCGTAAATACAAAAACCATATCAGAGAACAGATCAATTTTCAGGGATTCCATGAATTCCTCTGCATTCACCGTATCATCCTGAAACTCCAATATTTCACGGAACCATGTCAGCTTGTCTTCAATTGAGGGGGCTCCTTCATTGACCTTTTTTCCTTCTTTATAAGCCCAGTGAGCGGCAATCCCGAACTCAGCGATTCGGTGCATATCAAATGTACGAATCTGCACCTCAAGCGGGTCTCCCTTTGGACCTATGACAGTCGTATGAAGAGATTGATACATGTTTTGCTTCGGCATAGCAATATAATCCTTAAAACGCCCTGGCATTGGCTTCCAGCACGTATGAATGATTCCTAGCACTGCGTAGCAATCTTTAATACTATTAACAACAATTCTTACTGCAAGCAAATCATATATTTCACTAAATTGCTTATTTTGCAAAGCCATTTTCCGATAAATGCTGTAAATATGCTTCGGGCGGCCTGAAATCTCGGACTTAATCGATACATCTTCCATCCTCGTCCGCATCACATCGATGACATCTTCAAGATATTGCTCCCGTTCAGCCCTCTTCTTTTTCATAAGGTTGACAATCCGATAGTATTGCTGCGGATTTAAATATCTTAAAGCAGTATCTTCAAGCTCCCATTTGATTTTTGAAATTCCTAGTCGATGGGCAAGAGGTGCGAATATTTCAAGTGTTTCATTTGAAATTCTACGCTGTTTTTCAGCAGGAAGATGCTTCAATGTACGCATATTGTGAAGTCTATCAGCTAGTTTTATCAGTATGACCCGAATATCCTGTGCCATTGCTACGAACATTTTCCGATGGTTTTCGGCTTGTTGTTCTTCCTTCGATTTGTATTTAATCTTTCCTAGCTTTGTAACGCCATCTACGAGCATCGCCACTTCCTCATTAAAGGCTTCTTTAATATCTGCAAGTGTGACATCAGTATCCTCTACAACATCATGAAGAAAACCGGCTGCAACTGTGGAAGGATCCATCTCCAAATCAGCTAATATTCCCGCAACTTGAATGGGGTGGATGATATAAGGCTCACCCGATTTTCGATATTGTTCACGATGTGCATGCCTTGCAAAATCATATGCCTTCTTCACTAGTGCCGCATGCTCATCATTTAAATATACTTTTGTCCTGTCGATGACTTGTTCAGCGGTCAGAACATGATCGTTCGCCATGGGATCACCTTTATCTAATAGTAGTTTTATCTAAATTTCCGTTTACATTTATTTAAAAAATTATGATTGTTACTATTATCGAAAAAAAAAACGAAGATGTAAAGGGTTAGGAGGTTATTTTTAAAGGAAAAACAAAAATTCTGTCGAATTTTGTATGTTTGCTATATAAATTCTTTTATTTGATTAAATCAAAATATAAAAAGAGCGCTCTTTTTAGCGCTCTCATGAAAATTAAAATTCCATTAAAGTAAGTATATCATATTTTTCAAGCTTATCGCGACCTTTTAAATACGATAATTCAATCAAGAAGGCAATTCCAGCTACGATTCCGCCTAGTTCTTCAACTAATTGAATCGTTGCTTCAATCGTTCCCCCTGTTGCCAGCAAATCATCAGTAATTAAGACACGCTGTCCAGGTTTGATTGCATCTTTATGGATCGTAAGAACAGCTTTCCCATATTCAAGACCGTAATCAACCTTAATTGTTTCACGGGGAAGCTTGCCTTCCTTTCTTACAGGGGCAAAACCTACTCCAAGTGAATAAGCAACCGGACAACCGATAATAAAGCCTCTTGCTTCAGGACCAACTACAAGGTCAATATGTTTTTCTCGTGCATATTCCACGATTTTGTCTGTTGCATAGCGATATGCATCGCCATTATCCATTAATGTCGTTATATCCTTGAATTGAATACCTGGTTTTGGCCAGTCTTGGACAATTGTAATATATTGTTTTAAGTCCATTCTTTCATTTCCTCCTCATATTTCACAGAACCTTGGATCACTTCGTCAAACCATCTTTTTAATTGCTGATAGGAAGAATACACCATATCCCTTTCAAGTGTATACTGTGCCAGCACCTTCTGGTATGTTAATGAATCAGTTAAATCACGTTTTTGTGTAGCTTTATTAACTGAAATGAATCCATTTTCTATTTTAACAAAATCGAGTTCAAAAAACACCTTTGACATGAAGTCAATTGTTTGTCTGCTCCAGCCCTTAAATTTAGCAATGTCATCTCCATATTTTCTAAGATCAAAAGGTCCTTTCTTTACTAATAAGGCATAGAACCATTTGAAATGATCTCTAGTTGGAATCGTACTAAAATACGCATCCTTTTCATTATAAAAATGCGCATACACTCTAGCTGGCTTTTTTCCGGCAAATACTGCAGCCAATATTTCCTTAGAGTCAGGAAGATCGATCAAAATCACATTTTCTTTCTCTATGAATAGTGCAGAGGCTTCCTCCTCTGAACTTACCGTTATTAAATGATCGTTTGTATATCTTTGAAATTTACTCATATTCTCTTGATTAAATACAATCCATTTCGAACGATCCTTCGGGATGAGCTCGACTAAACTTTCAAGGCGCTTTACTCCCCTAACATCAAATAGCTGCCATGCATCAATAGCTATATCTTGGAGAAACATTTGCGGTTTGCGAATATTATTCCATTCATTAATCGATAATTCCCCGATAACCGAAATTTGCGAACTTGGAGAAATATGTTCGAATAATGAACCAAGTCCAAAACCGACTCCATCTAATGTGTGACCATCATTTTCAATCGTCATTTTCAAATGATTCTGATCCGAACCAATCTTACGCATTGCAGATATATTGGCATTTTTAATCATTATTTTTGGTTTTGGGTTATCCATTCCATATGGAGAGAGCATTTGCAGTTCTTCTAAAGAAGACAAATGAATATCATGTAATGCGATTTCCCCATCCAGTTGGGTTACAGGAATAAAATCCTCCTCTGATAACTGATCTTTTGCAGCAGTATTGAGTCTGCTCCGAAGCTCATTCACATCATCAAGTTTCAATGTCATCCCTGCTGCCATCGGATGTCCGCCAAAATGAGGCAAAATCTCTCTGCAATCTGACAGATTTTTAAAAAGGTCAAAACCTGCTATACTCCTAGCAGATCCTTTAGCAAGACCCTTTTCTACATCATAGCTTAGTACAATGGCAGGCCGATAGAATTTATCTACGAGCTTTGAAGCGACAATTCCAATTACCCCAGCATTCCAGCCTTCTTTTCCAATGACAAGAACAGCATTATCAGTCAATGGATATTTTTCTTCAACTTCACGAATGGCCTGCTCTGTAATTTCATTGACTAAAGACTTTCGATCCTTATTTAATTGCTCAATTTCTTCTGCAATTGCTTCAGCTTCAAGACTATCTTCCGTTAACAGCAAATCAACTGCAGGGTCAGCACTTTCCAATCTTCCTGCCGCATTCAAGCGAGGAGCAATTAGAAAACCAATTGTTTCTTCATTTATTGAATTGGGTTCTACTTTATTTAATTTTAATAATGCTTTTAAACCGACATTTGAAGTCAATTGAAGCTTTTTAATCCCTTTTTTAACAATTAAGCGGTTTTCTCCTTTTAGAGATACAAGATCTGCAATTGTTCCGATTGCAGCAATTTCAAGCAAATGTTCAGGCACCCTGCCTAACAGAGCATGGGCTAATTTAAATGCTACACCTACACCAGCTAAATCACGGAAAGGATATTCGCTATTTTCAAGTTTCGGGTGAATGATTGCCAATGCTTCAGGCAACTCAGGACCTGGTTCATGATGGTCAGTAATAATAAGATCAAGCCCAAGCTCTTTGGCAGCCTTCGCCTCATTTACAGCAGCTATGCCTGTATCAACGGTAATAATCAGTTTAATACCTGCTTCTGCTGCATGCTGAAAAGCTGGTATATTTGGTCCATACCCTTCTGTAAAGCGGTTTGGTATGTAAAATTCTACATTCGCACCAAGCTCTTGAAGAGTCTTCATCATCACAGTCGTACTTGTTACACCATCTGCGTCATAATCACCGAATATTAATATAGCTTCCTGATTCTCGATTCCCTCTTTTATTCTTGATACCGCAGCATTCATATCTGTTAATAAAAAAGGATCGTGAAATTCATGCTTTTGATCAAATAAAAAATGTCGTGCTAATTCCGGAGTTTCTAATCCACGATTAACAAGGAGCGAAGCCACGAGAGGCGTTATATTTAATTCTTGTACAAGCAGATTTTCCTTTTCTTCATCTGAATTCCGAACAATCCATCGTGTTTTTGAATGTAACATCTGTTCACCCCTCAACTGTTTAATTATACAGGAGGCACCCTATTGATTCAATGAGAGAAAAAGGTACCAAATCATTTATTTTTAGGCAATGTTTAATCATTGCTGTTGATTTTCGCTGCAGGCACTCGCTTTCCGCGGGGGGGGCTGTGAGCCTCCTCTACAAACAACGAAGATAAAAATTAACATACATTCATCTTAAATAAAGTCATAAAAACAATAAAAACAGCGTGAAGCACGCCGTTTCAAAGCTAGATGATAAAAAGATCTTTACTCTACCTCATGCTTCCCATCATTAAATGGGTTAATATGAACAAAGACATTTTGGACATTGTCCATTTCTAGTAACCTTTTCTTTACCTTTTTTCCAACTCGATGACCTTCTTCTACGGTCATATATGGATCTACTGATATTTTTAAATCAATGATCACATAATGGCCATGCTCTCTTGCATGTAATTCATCAATTTGCTTCACTTCTTCAAATTCTTCAACTGCACGCCGCAATTCAACCGTATCTTCTTCATGTAGAACATGGTCAAGTGTATTATGTATCGATTCTTTCCCAAGTGACCAGGCCATTTTAAGAACCATCAATGATACGATAATTCCTGCGACTGGATCTGCATACTCAAGCCATTCAATTCCAAGCTTGCCTCCAATAATGGCACTGCCAATCCCTGCTAAAGCAGCAATGGATGAATAGACATCCGAACGGTGCTCATAAGCATTCACAATTAATGCATCGCTATTTAATTCACGGCCTAATTTATACTTATAGCGGAATAAGATTTCTTTTACAATTATTGATAGGATCACTGCAGCGATCGCAATTGTTTTAGGTGGTTCAATCGGCTGAAAAAATGCTTCAAAGGATGACTTTCCAATTTCAATCCCTACTAATAATAAAAGAACGGCAACAATAATGGCAGCAATGGACTCTGCTTTTCCATGGCCATATGGGTGATCTTCATCAGGTGGTTGCTTCGCAGCCTTCAAACCTAAATAAACGGCAAAAGATCCAGCTACGTCTGAAGCAGAGTGAACCGCATCTGCTACTAATGCACGGCTTCCAGCATAAACCCCAATTCCCCATTTAACAATAGCAAGAACAATATTTATAATGATCCCAAGCATAGCAGCAAATTCGGCTTTCTTAAAACGATCTTGATTACTCACTAGAAACTTCCTTCCTCCCATAATCTTACTATTAGTTTAACCCATTTGCCGCAATAATACCGTTAGAGAAAGTAAAAACCTCAGGAGATTCCTGAGGTTTCGTTCTATTAATACCAACGCTTATTTATACTTGAGGTTCATCGCTTGTTTTCCGCTTTTCTTTAACCGTTTTTATTACACCTTTTTGCTTTAGTTCCTTCACTTTCCAGTCATACCACCATTGTGCAGCTAGGAATATGGAAGAATACACTCCTATCACCGTACCGACAAGTAAGGCAATAGAGAAGTTTCGAATGGACTCACTACCAAAGATGAGTAATCCCAGAATAGCGATAATAACCGTTAAAACAGTGTTGATTGACCTCGTCATCACTTGGCGTAATGCCCTATTTACAACATCAGCAATATCTTCTTTTGTCTTTAAACGCTTTTTCTTTTGCATATTTTCACGCATTCTATCAAACGTTACAATCGTATCATTAATGGAATATCCAATAACCGTCAAGATCGCAGCGATAAAAGTAATATCAACCTCTAATCTCGTGATACTAAAGAAAACAACAATTAAGAATGCATCATGTAACAATGCGACTACAGCTGGTACTGCCATTTTCATTTCAAAACGGATCGATACATAAATAATGATTCCAATTGAGGCAATGATTAATGACTTTATGCCATTTTTCGCTAGCTCTTTTCCAACTGTCGGTGAAACCGTACTAACTGTTGGGTCCGCTCCATATGTTTTATGGAATTCCGTTTTTAAGGTTGCGATCTCTTCCTTCGTTAAAACACCTTTTAACCTTGCAACCCCAATATTTTTTTCGTCTCCAGAAATAACAATATTGTCAGTATCGATATCAAGCTTCAATAATTCTGATTTCACTTCTTCCTTCGTCAAGGCATGCGTTGATTGAATATCAATTCGCGTCCCGCTCGAGAAGTCAATTCCTAGATTTAAACCGAAGACAGACACTAAAATAATCCCTAAAGCCATTAAAGCACCAGAAATAATATAATATATTTTCCGGGTATGCACAAAATCGATTTTATCATATATGGTCGGTAAATCATGTGTATCTACATTCTCAGAAATATTTCTAATTTCGCTTTTTTTCACACCAAACCAACTAGGTTTTTTATTAAATAGATTACTGTTTACCCATAGACCAAGCAATAGCCTTGAACCATAAACAGCTGTTAAAAAGCTGACAAGAATACTAATGATTAGCATTGTTGCAAAGCCCTTTATCGAGCTTGTACCATATACAAATAAGACACCTGCTGCAAGAAGAGTTGTAATATTGGCATCAAAAATAGATGCAAATGAGTTTTGATTTCCCGCTTTGAAGGCTGACTTAACTGTTCTTCCAACCTTCATTTCTTCTTTTATTCTTTCATAGGTGATAATATTAGCATCAACAGCCATCCCCACCCCAAGCACAAGTGCTGCAATAGCAGGCAGAGTTAATACGGCATTCATCCAATCAAATATGAGAAGAATGAGGAAAATATAAATAGATAACGTAATCGTTGCAATTAAACCAGGGAATCGGTAGAAGAAAAGCATAAATAGGTAAATGATTGCAATTCCAACAATTCCTCCAAGAACTGTTTTTTGCAATGCTTGCTCTCCAAACTGAGCTCCTACTGATGTTGAATAGACTTCATCTAATTTTACTGGTAGTGAACCTGCATTTAAAAGGTCAGCTAAAGTATTTGCCTCTTCCATAGTAAAACTGCCGGTAATCGAAACAGTGTCCTGGTTAAACACCTGACTTACCTGTGGAGCAGATAAATAAGCCGGATTTTCTTTAGCTGCCTCCGCTTTAAAGGAGTCCCCTTCTTCAAAATCTAGCCAAATAACAAGTAAATTATTTGGTGCGCCCATATTAACAATTTTTTGCGTTACATCTTTAAATTTACTTGCACTAGTCAGCTTAAGTGAAACACTCGGATTACCATTTTCATCGAAGGTTTGTTTCGCTCCGCCTTCTGCAAGATCCGAACCATCCATTAATTTCACATCGTTAACATCTCTGAAGGATAGATTAGCTTGTGTTGATAACATTTCACGGGCTTTATTTTGATCCGTGACGCCAGCTAGCTGTACGCGAATTCTATCTTCCCCTTCAATTTGAATACTAGGCTCACTGACACCTAGAACATTAATCCGCTTATCAAGTGCTTTGGCTGTACTGGCTAAGGCAGCTTTGTCAACCTTTTTACCGTCTAAGGTAGTTACTTTATATAGGACCTCAAAGCCCCCTTGTAGATCCAGCCCAAGTTTAATGTTTTTTGTAATGCCATTTGTTGTTGTTCCTATCAAGCTTCCTATTAATAAAACAATCAGGAAGAAGGCAACAATGCGACCGCGCTTTACCATTATGTAATTGTCCTCCTTAAATACAAGCCTACAACGGCTCCTTAGCGTAAACCGGCAATGCCATCTGTATTGAACGCTATGACAGCATCCAACATTAAAATAGATAAGTCGGCCGGTAATTTCAATATTTTCATTATGAAACAGTTTATAAAAGCTGTCAATTTTCGCAGAAGTCTAATGTCAGAAGTATTGGTTAGATATTTGTAAGATGTAAATTTCCTATTTCAATAACTCTCGAAGTTCATCTTCATTATCAAATGCAAACTCTGCTTCTTTAAAAGCTTCGATTGTTGCAAAATTAAAGTAATCCCCTACTTTTACAGAGAGGATATCGTCAACAATCTCAGCAATTCGTTTGTCCTGGGCAGTCTTCCGCCATTTCTTCGTTGTTAAAAAATCCCAAAGCTCCTGTTCCTTCACATGACCGTACCCTAATAAAAAAAACTCATCTAATTTACTTTTGATTGCCGGCTGAACTTGATAACGAAAAGAATCATATTTATGGCTCGCCTTCACATTAGAACCCCCTTTGATTAACTGTTAACGAAAATATTTCATTTCCCAATCCACTTACAATGAATAATTACATTGAAAAAATAATGATTGCTTGTCATGCTTTGTCCTTGTTCTTGCATATAGTTAATTGTATATGATAACACCTATTTTGAGAAGGCAGGGAAAGCAATGTCTAAGTTTTTAAAAGGTACAATGATCCTACTGGCAGCCGGACTTGTCACAAGGGTGCTTGGATTTATAAACAGAATAGTTATTGCACGATTTACCGGAGAGGAAGGCGTCGGGCTTTATATGATGGCCTTTCCAACATTAATTCTTGTTGTTACGATTACACAGCTTGGGCTGCCTGTTGCCATCTCAAAAAATGTAGCAGAAGCCGAAGCGCAAGGGGACGCAGCAAAGGTTAAGAAAATATTGGTCGTTTCACTAGCCATCACGATTACACTTTCAGCTATTTTTACACCCGCATTAATCTTGCTCGCGCCAATCCTTTCTGAAACATTATTCACGGATCCGCGTATAAAACTTCCGCTGCTTGTTATTGCACCGATCGTACCTATAATTGCGATTTCGTCCGTCATTCGGGGCTATTTTCAAGGCAGACAAAATATGAAACCAGCAGCGATTTCTCAAATGCTTGAGCAAATCGTGAGAATCACTTTAATTGCCGCCTTAACGAAAGCATTTCTTCCATACGGGATCGAATATGCTGCTGCAGGTGCTATGTTTGCTTCTGTTTTAGGAGAATTAGCATCACTAGTCTATCTGTTAGCAACCTTTAAGCTTAAAAAGAAATTCCGGGTAAGGAAACAATTTTTCAAATATGTTAAAACAGGAAAAAATACATTTAATGAACTTATGAGTATTGCCTTACCGACAACAGGCAGCCGAATGATTGGTTCCTTAGCCTGGTTTTTTGAACCAATCGTCGTATCCTATAGTTTAGCTATTGCAGGCGTAGCAGCAATTGAAGCTACAAAACAATATGGGGCGCTTACTGGTTTTGCCATGCCATTATTAATGCTGCCTTCCTTTGTAACCCTTTCTCTTTCAACCGCTCTCGTTCCCGCTATAAGTGAAGCAAACACAAATAATAATGATCGATTAATTGAGTATCGATTGCGGCAGGCACTTCGTTTCTGTCTATTATCTGGTGGACTAGCCGTGGTCATTATATATGTTCTATCTGATGAACTAATGAAAGTCATGTATAACTCATCAAGTGGCACGCAGTTTATTAAGTTAATGGCACCATTCTTTTTATTCCATTATTTCCAAGGACCACTTCAGGCAGCACTTCAAGCCTTGAACCTTGCAAGAGCAGCGATGATTAATAGCTTGATTGGAGCCGTTGTAAAAACAGCGGTCATTTATTTATTAGCACGTCAAGCTGAGTTTGGAATTACTGGTGTTGCAATGGGTATACTCGTTGGCTTTGTCCTTGTCACATTACTGCACTTCGCAACTATATTGAAGAAAATTTCTTTTACTTTTTATGTTCGTGATTATATAAAAACATTTCTCGTTATGGGATTATCAGGATATATTGGTTATTTCGTTCTTAAAAACTTAACTGGCGAGATGCATCTCATCATCCAGGTGTTACTTATTGCTATTCTTATAACAGTTAGTTATTCCATTCTTTCTTTACTGCTGGGTTTAGTAAAACAGGATGAATTAAAACGGATTCCTTGGATTGGAGAGCACCTATCAAAGTTTGCTTTTAAATAGCGTGGATAGTTGAGACACCATTTACCTAGATTGGGTGTCTCTTATTTTTTTTCATTTTTTAAATCAATATAGAAATGGCCATTTTCATAGCTGCAAAAAGAGATTTTGTTCATATCGTTATACCCTCTTTTTTTTAGCTGCTGCCGAAGCCAAAAATTCGTTTCATTTATAACTCCTAGATTTTCTTCTTGAACAATCCCATCAAGAATAAGTGGAATCGTCATATTCCCCTTCTTCTTTTTTTCCTTTTTCAATACAGATAATTCCCCAGTTGTTTCAAGGATGGCAAACTCTACGTCTGTAATATTACGAATATCTTTTCCTCTAAGCTGCAACAAGAGATCATCAAAATTATAGCGATGTTTTTTCATCGCCTCTTCATCAATTTTCCCCTTATTAATAATAATTGTTGGCTTTCCATCCACTAGATCACGGATTCGCTTACTTTTTAGTGTAGCAAATGAAAAAATGATTTGGATAAGCATCAATATCAACATAGGCAATATATTTGTAAACAATGGGCTTTCTGGTTTTTCAATCGCCAATACAGCCATCTCTGCAATCATGATCGATACAACAAGATCTACGGTACTTAACTGACCAAGTTCCTTTTTTCCCATCGTTCGAAATATAACCATGATAATGATGTATAAAAAAATGGTCCGTAAAATAATCATGGAATATTCCCCCATACACCATTCCTCCTTTAATGACATTCCTTTTTATTCTGAACAACATAAGAGAAATTATGTTATATACTTTTTCATTTACTCATCTTGTTTTAAGTTTTATATTCTATTTTTTCTTTAAGTGAATATGCTTGTACTAAGGAATCAGGCAGTCTGGAAGGCTGTACTGATTGATCCTTTAACTTAGAAGGGAGAGGAGCAAAATAGAAGATTCAAAAAATGTAGGCGGGGGAATTCTTTTCGGCTTAATTGTAGTTTTTGTTCTTGCCATAATTAGCAGCTTAATCATTTCTCTATTATTAACTT
This sequence comes from Cytobacillus solani, assembly GCF_001420595.1. GTDB lineage: Bacteria > Bacillota > Bacilli > Bacillales > Cytobacillaceae > Cytobacillus > Cytobacillus solani. Next base: position 3,621,499 of record NZ_LJIX01000006.1, read on the forward strand.
TTACATCTCTTCAGGAGTCTTCCGTACAATTTGTTGTTACAGCCATTTCCTTTGTTTCACTTTTCATTGGGGGATTTATCTCTGGAGGAAAAGGCAAACAAAAAGGATGGATGATTGGAGGATTAACCGGGTTAAGCTATTCCCTCATTATTTTTCTCTTTCAGTATTTAGGCCAGGATAGTTTATTTAATCTGCAGCAGACGATCTATCATGTCTGTTATATCCTTACAGCGATGATGGGCGGAATTTTAGGTGTGAATATGTCTAATAATAAATCAAGAGCAGCATAAGAAAAGCGCAAGCGCCTTGATCATCGCCGTACAAACTGGAGGGGCTTCGCAATCTAGCTGCGGCTTCTAGCCCCTCGAGGTCATAAGCTGTACTACTCTGTGGCAAACTACGCCACGCCACAGTCCATCTTATGATTGTCGGGGCTGGACAGTCGCCTCGCATTTTAATGACTGAGATAAAGGAAACACGGTAAGCGTGAGCGAACCGATGTTGACTTATCGTAGGGAGGAGACCTGAAGTTTGATAGGCGATAGGCGCTGGAGCTAGACAACACTCTGATATAACGTTATTATCCTACCTTATAAAAAAAGAAACGGAATCCAAAAGGATTCCGCTTCTTTCACTATTAAGATTTAGCAAGCATATCTCCGCCAGCAGCTACTTCTGTTACTTCGCGAATTGCTGCGCGATCGTATGTAAGACGGCTTCCATCTCCACACTTGATGACAACTTTCCCCTCATCGATTGCATCGACAAAGCCGTGAAGTCCTCCAATTGTTACGATTTTATCTCCCTTTTTCAAATCGTTCTGCATTTGCTGAACTGCCTTTTGGCGCTTCTGCTGCGGACGAATTAACAAAAAGTAAAATAAAACAAACATTAACAATAGTGGTCCTAATGTACTAATCATTTCCATATCATTTTCACCCCTTTCACCAAGTAACGAATGTTCAAAAGATCGTGGGTTTGTCCCATTATCGAACATCCATATGTTTTAGAAGTTTTTCGCATTTGGTTTATTAAACCCATATCTTTCGAAAAATTCTTCTCTAAAGTCCCCCAGACGATCCTCTCTGATCGCTTGTCTGACCTGTTCCATTAATTTTAACAGAAAATAGAGATTATGATAAGTTGTAAGTCTTATTCCGAATGTCTCATCACAGCGAATTAAATGGCGGATATACGCCCGGCTATAATTACGGCAAGTATAGCAGTCACAATGTTCATCAATCGGACCAAAATCTCTTGCAAACTTCGCATTTTTAACGACTAAGCGGCCTTCACTTGTCATCAATGTTCCATTACGGGCAATCCTCGTCGGAAGCACACAATCGAACATATCAATTCCGCGTATTGCTCCATCGATTAAGGAGTCTGGTGATCCTACGCCCATTAGGTATCTTGGTTTATTAGCAGGTAGCAATGGCGTTGTAAATTCAAGCACTCTATTCATAATATCCTTTGGCTCACCTACTGATAATCCTCCCACAGCATACCCTGGAAAATCAAGCGAAACTAAATCTTTCGCACTTTGTTTTCTTAATTCTTCATACTCACCGCCTTGAACAATCCCGAATAGGCCTTGATCTTTTGGACGTTTGTGTGCTTGTAAACAGCGCTCCGCCCAGCGTGAAGTTCGTTCAACTGATTTCTGCATATATTCATAGGTTGCCGGATACGGTGGACATTCATCAAATGCCATCATAATATCTGAGCCAAGCGAGTTTTGAATTTCCATTGCTTTCTCTGGTGACAAAAATAGCTTGTCTCCATTTAAATGATTGCGGAAATGGACACCTTCTTCCTCAATCTTACGGAATTCACTTAAACTAAACACTTGAAACCCGCCGGAATCAGTTAATATCGCACGATCCCAATTCATAAATTTATGCAGGCCGCCTGCTTCCTCTACAATCTCCTGTCCAGGACGAAGCCATAGATGATAGGTATTACTTAAAATAATCCCTGCACCCATCTCCACAAGCTCTTCAGGAGACATGGTCTTCACAGTGGCAAGCGTTCCAACCGGCATAAATACCGGGGTTTCAAAAGACCCATGTGGCGTATGGACACGGCCAAGTCTTGCACCTGTTTGTTTACATGTTTTAATTAATTCATAACGAATAGCTGTCAATTGATTTGTTCTCCTTCCAACTCGTCTGTTTCAGCTTAAATAATTAGCATTGCATCGCCAAAGCTAAAGAATCTGTATTTCTCTTCAACTGCTTCACGATAGGCATTCAAAACATTTTCTCTGCCCGCTAATGCACTGACAAGCATAATAAGCGTTGATTTCGGCAAATGGAAATTAGTGATCATCCCATCGATAGCCTTGAATTCATAGCCTGGATAAATAAAAATATCTGTCCAGCCGCTTGCCTCTTCAAAACGGCCATTATTGGCTGAAGCAATGGTTTCAAGCGTTCTTGTTGAAGTCGTTCCAACAGATATAATCCTTCCGCCATCCTCTCGCACTTCGTTCAATAGCCTAGCTGTGCCCTCAGTCATTTGATAGAATTCAGAATGCATTTCATGCTCATTTAAATCCTCGACATTCACAGGACGAAATGTTCCAAGTCCAACATGAAGCGTAATAAAGGCAATATGGACACCTAATTCTTTAATTTCTTCAAGCAATTGTTCTGTAAAATGAAGACCGGCAGTCGGAGCAGCTGCTGAGCCGCGTTCTCGGGCAAAAACAGTTTGATAACGTTCTTGATCATCCAGCTGTTCTTTAATGTATGGCGGCAGCGGCATTTCCCCTAATTGCTCGAGAACCTCATAAAAAATCCCGTCGTATTGAAATTCAAGCACTCTTCCGCCATGCTCAGAGGTCTGTGTACACACAGCACTTAATTTCCCATCACCAAATACAATTCGTGTGCCTTCTTTTACACGTTTAGCTGGTTTAATGAGTGTCTCCCACGAATCGCCTTCCAGCTGTTTTAATAGAAGAACTTCTATTTTAGCACCAGTTCCTTCTTTTTCCCCAAAAAGCCGAGCGGGAAGAACCCTTGTATCATTTAAAACAAGACAGTCTCCTGCTTTCAAATGTTCTTTAATCTGTTTAAAAACAGTATGCCGGGTCGTTCCTTTCTCCTTATCCAAAACCATTAATCTGCTGCTCGTTCTCTCAATGAGAGGAGTCTGGGCAATTAATTCTTCTGGTAAATGGAAATCAAATAAATCTACTTTCATGATGCACCAACTTTATTATTATTCTGTTTTCGGTACCTCCATCTGAAAATGACGGTACACTAAATCTGTAACAATCCTGCCCCTTGGCGTACGCTGAAGAAAACCAATCTGCAATAAATATGGTTCGTAAACATCTTCAATTGTATGTGCCTCTTCACCAATTGTAGCTGAAATGGTTTCTAGGCCTACTGGTCCGCCGCGGAACTTTTCAATAATCCCTCTTAATAATTTATGGTCAATATGATCCAGCCCTAAACGGTCTACTTGCAAAAGCTCTAATGCTTCTTTCGCAAGCTGTTCGTCAACGATCCCATTTCCTCTTACTTGTGCAAAGTCTCTTACTCTTCTTAAAAGCCGGTTCGCAATTCTTGGGGTTCCCCTAGACCTTCTTGCTATTTCCACCGCAGCAAGATTATCTATCTCCGTATCTAATACCTCTGCCGTTCTAATAACAATATCTGTTAACTGTGTCTCATTATAATATTCCAGCCTGCTAAGCACACCGAACCGATCTCTTAGTGGTGCCGATAAAGAACCTGCTCTTGTTGTCGCTCCTACTAATGTAAATGGAGGGAGGTCAAGCCGTACAGACCTGGCACTTGGACCTTTTCCAATGACAATATCTAGGCAAAAGTCTTCCATTGCAGGATATAGAACTTCTTCAATTGTTCGAGGAAGCCGGTGAATTTCATCAATAAACAGGACATCCCCTGGCTCCAATGCAGTAAGAATAGCTGCTAAATCACCCGGTCTTTCAATGGCGGGCCCAGCAGTCGTTCGAATGTTTACGCCCATTTCATTTGCAATAATTGCAGCAAGAGTCGTTTTTCCGAGACCTGGTGGACCGTAAAGCAATACGTGGTCAAGTGTTTCCTGACGAAGTTTAGCAGCTTGAATGAAAATTTCCAAGTTTTCCTTCACTTTATCCTGACCAATATACTGCTTTAAGTTCTGCGGCCGTAAGTTCTGCTCAAAGGATAGTTCCTGAATATCTGCTTCGCCAGAAATAATCCGATCTTCCATTTGTTTATCACGCCTTTTATTCAAACAATTTATATTATTTTAATAGTCGCTGCAGCGCCTTTTTTATGTATTGGTCTGTTGTAAGCTGTTCCTTTTTTAGCTCAGGTGAAATCTTTTTAATTTCCTTTTCCGAATAACCGAGCGCTTGCAATGCGAGCATTGCTTCTTCAAACTCTGATGAATGAACATTTTGCATAGGCTGTATTTTATCAACAGAGAATAAGTCCGGAAAGAAATCTGGTACAATGTTTTGCAGCTTTCCTTTTAAATCTAGAATAATTTGTCTTGCTGTTTTCTTTCCTACTCCTGGGAATTTGACAAGGAATGCTTCATCTTCATTCTCAATCGCTTGAACGACCTGCTCAGGTTCTCCAGACGCAAGAATGGCTAATGCTCCCTTTGGGCCGATTCCTGTTACATCTAATAGCTTTATAAACAATGTTTTTTCCTCGCGAGAGTGAAAGCCGTATAGTGCCATGAAATCTTGCCTAACATGATGGTATGTAAATACCTTTACTTCCTGTCCATAATCTTGTTTAAAACTAAACGGATTCGGTGTAGAAATTTGAAAGCCTACCCCATTATTTTCAATCACGACAAATTCCGGTCCGATATATTCGACCCGACCTTTAATGAATTCAAACAACATACTCGCTCCTTGAGTTTTTCTGTACCTCATTGTACCATACTTTAAATTGCGTTCGTAGAAAAAAAGGTTGCAAAAGGAGACTAAGAATTATTATAATTGAAAATGTTTCCAAATATCATCGGGGGTCATACTAATGAAAAAACTATTAGCTTTATTCACAATTTTCTCTCTCTTTTTTACAGTTGCAGGCTGTTCATCATCAACGGAAGAGCCAGCTGAAAAAACATCAGAGAAAAAGACTGCTGAGCTTACAGAATCTGTTAAATCAAAAATATATAATTCCGTAAGAGTCGCAGAATTGAAAGTAAATGAAGTATTCCATAAAGAAGTTGCTGCTGACGAAACGACACCTGTCATTAATGCTAATTTTGCAGATGAAGAGAAGTCAGTTGAATTCCTATCCAAATACTATAGCAAGGAATTAGCAAAGGACATTTATTCACACTATGCTTCAGAGGAAAAAACAGCTGAAGGACAAATGATTATCAATGCTGAACCCTATTTCACCCCATCCTTCCTTGAAATAAATCAAGAAGATGTAACGATTGAAGGTGACGAAAATAAGGCAACACTCAAAACCACTGAAAATGTTACTTACCAAATGGAATTAAAGGATGGACAATACGTAATTACTAATATTGAAAAATAAAAAATCAAAAGCTCCGCAACCTATTCTTTCTAGTTGCTGGAGCTTTTGATTTTATTTTGCTTGTTTATTATAGATAACGGGCTGTAAGACCCTAGCTGATTGAAGTTCCATTTTATCTCCTTTTGAATAAGTTTTAAACGTTTCAAGCACTTCAACAAAGTTTTCTTTCGTCTTTATTGGAATCCCCTTTTTCAATTCCTCACATGTCTTGCTTTCAAGTTTTCCTAAATCAATTTGAAAAAAGGATTGAATAATATTTGTCTTTTGAGGTCTGCCGTTAAAAATGGTCAGCACCCCTTCTTCTGTGATGCCAAAATATCCATTTGCTTTCAACAAAGGCGAAATATCATCCATCTGCATTCGAAATACAATTTTTCTATTATCCATGTGAATAAGCTGCCATCCGCTATATTTAGCCCAAAAGTCTTCCATATTCACAATCGTTTCTTTTACTGATTCTTGACTAATCTCTCCATCTACATATACTCTTTCCAGTACGACATTCCTTTGGATCGGATTCGTTACCTCATTATTTGCGTATACTATATTTTCTGCGTGCATTTTATATAAAAGACTATTCTGAAAAAAAATAAATAAAAAGCCAGATAAACAAAGGAGGCCAGAAGCCCACCAATTGGTTCTCATGTTTGGTCACCTCTTAAATAAATGGGACATCTAAGTTTAATATCAGTATCTAGTGTGACCATTTTTTTCAAGCTTATCCGGATAAATTATTAAAGTTTTTAATCGAACAGAAAAAGACAGGACATTGATGCCCTGCCTCTTTTCACTTACACTTAATCAGTCATGTTTCGGAACAGATTTTTGACATCTAAATAAAGCTGGTCTCTTGGACCTCCATCCCGTAAATCATTATCAATCACTTTCAAGCGGTTGAATGTACTTTCATCTGTAACAACCTTACTTGTTTTTCCATTTAAATAAGGCTGAACGGCCTGTTTAATGTCTGCTATTGTTGCTTTTTTTCGTGCAGCATCATTAATGTCCGCTGCTATGATGACGTAATTCCCATTTACGACTGATTGAACATCATTTACATTGGTAACAGCTGCTGCAGCTTGGTTTATCCTTTCAACCATAGCCCCATTATAGGCCTCATAATAGGAGTTGCTTGCTCTTTTATCATAGCCCAAATGACCATGGAAATTGGCATCATCACGCCTAAAAAGGTAGGGTTCCCCATTATCACTTACCCTTTGGGGTGCAGGTTCATTTGCATTCCTGTTTTGGAGATTGTTTCTTCCATTTTGGCCTTCCCCACCAAGTGTATGGTCCATCATCTCAGTTAGTGCTCCATCATTATCGGCCCCATCAAGAAATTGAACATTTCCACCCTTATTCTGATGGTTTTCATTTGAATAATAGCCAATTGGCTGAGCACCATCCTTATAACGCTGCTGACCAGCAGATTCATCATTTGCACCGCAGCCTGTTAACCCTAATGACATCAATACTGTAAACGGAAGTACAAGTAATTTCTTTTCCAAGCGAAAACCCTCCTTCGCTAATCAACCAATGAGCATTATGCTCATCAGTAGGTTGCCAAAAAAGGAAGGGATTCATTCTTTAAATGATTACCAGCACCGCCAATTTACAATACAAGAAACCGTTTCAATTCTTTTATAAAGTTTTGTCTTTTGTGAAATTGTCCAACAGTCATTTCTACTAAATGCTGGATTTTTATTGGCTGTAAGTAGGTTTGTTCACGAATCGCCCGATTCCACTCCCTGAAGATATCCGTAGGAAATGCAAGGGCGTATATAAATCCTTTTTCATTCAAATAAGCTGCGATTTCCTTATAATTTGCTAAATCTCGGAATGACCATTGGAGAAATGGAAGAATGCGATTAGCATATTGCAGGTAGTCAGAACGAGGGGTGCCTATACTTATTAAATCAAAGTCAATTAAATAAATATCTTTATTCTTCGCTCGTAAAAAATTATGATGAGCTACATCTCCGTGCAGAATAACCTTCTTACCGTTTTCAAATACACCTGATTCTTTTTCTATTCCTTTTAATGACCAATCCGCCCAAATAAGCATTTCATTAATTATTTCTTTCTGGACAAAATAGCGGATAACCGGGAGATTTTTCAAAAATGAAACGGTTCTTTCCTGCCATTTTTCAACCTGGTTAAAGCTTGAAATACTCCCTGTATATTGTTCAACTAATTTTTCATTCCTATCATGAAAATGTGAGAGAAGCTTTAAGCCTTTTAAACGATCTTGCTGCTTGTAAAAGGTAAATTCGGTTTTAGATGTCTCGATCCATTCAATGCATCCATAGTACGTTTGTTCAAATAATAGAGGGAGTTCTTTCTCTAATGGGTAAAATGAATAGGTTTTTTGAAATCCCACTTGTTTTAACGCTGTTAAAAAATCCTTCTGTAAATTGAACTGATGATATGAAGAAAAGCCTTTTAGGATAAAATCTAACTCTTCTGCTTTTACTTTATACACTTGCTTCCTTATTTGCGATATTTCCTTAATTGGCACATGGAGTTGTTTCTGTAAATAGGAGAAGAGACGATTTTGATATAAATCGTCTCTTTCACCTTTAAACGTCAAATTCACTGCTCTCATCATAGTTTCGCGGCATTCCAAACGCTTGCCCACCCATTTGCCCCTGCCCATAAGGGTTCATTGGGAATGGCTGTGCGAATCCCATTTGCTGTCCGTATGGCTGTACGCCTGGAACAAAACCTTGACCGAATCCATAAGGAGACATTTGTGGCGCACCTCCTCCACATCCACAATCTGCTTCTTTCACATGTTCAGTCGGCATTAATGGCATTTGACTTTGTGGAGGCATTATTGGCATTTGACTTTGCGCTGGCATTAATGGCATTTGTGCCATATTAGGTGTTTCCTCCATGACCCCTTGCACCTGTGGAGTCATTTGTGGAAATCCAAATGGCATTTGGCCGTATGGTACGGGACCACAAAAGCCAGATCCAGGCATGACTGGAGACACTGGGATTAAATGAGTTGGATACGGCGGACACGGATTTGGCGGGCACGGATAGCCATAATTTGGCTGCATGACCGGAGCTGTGTATGTTGGCTGAAGCGGCAATTGTTGTTGCCCAATGTCCTGGGCACCCATCACAGGTGCAGGATTCTGTGCATGAGATGGCATGGTATATTCCGGATTCATATGCGGCATTTGATGCATCGGCATGAATGGAGAGGATTCCTCATAATGACCTGGACTTTCTACTCCTGCTAAACCATAATTTTGGTGAGGCATTTGAGGCATTTGATGCATTGGCATCGCAGCTCCTTGAACTTGTGGAAAGCCCATTTGCTGAGGATACCCCCCTTGAAAACCAGGTCCAGGCATGACTGGAGAAACAGGATAAAGATGACTTGGATAATATGGATACATCGGCTGTTCGAAACCTCCTTGTTGTGTTTCTGCAAATAGCTCACTTTCAACTGCTTTTGGCTTTGGTGTTTTTTCAGCTATTGGTTTAACGGGTTTAATCGGTTTGGATTCGATTGGTTTTTTTTCTATCGGCTTTACTTCCGGGAGTATATTGACTGGCTTTGGCGGCAATTGCGGTGCCGGCTGCTGAACAGATAGATTAGCCATATTCATCATATAATAATTATTTATATCGATTTCCGGCATAATTGGTTTTGGCATTTTCGGAATAAATGGTTTCTTAGGGACTTCTTTCGGTATCTCAACCTGTGGTGCCGTTACTTTCGGTACTTCTTTTTTAGGCGGTGCAGGTGCGACTGGCACTTCCTTAGGCGCTTCTACAACAGGCATTGTCTTCGGTTTCTCTTTTGCTAAAGGGTGTTCCGCTTTTGGCATTTCTTTTTTAGCACCCATATTAATTTTTGTGTCCGGCATGCCTCCAATAGGAGCTTCCTTCTTCACTGATCCTCCTGCTCCAGGAACTTTTATTTTCATACCGGGCATAATCATATCAGGGTTGCTGAGCTGTGTATTCATCTTTTTCAGCTCTTCAAAATTCACGCCGTACTTTTTGGCGATCTTCCAAAGAGTATCCCCTTTTTGTACGATATGGATCTTCACTCTGATCCCTCCTACTAGTCATAAGTCCATATAGTGTATGACAAAATGGGCAAATTGCTATTACTTTACATAAAAACTTATGCTTTTATTATGAGAAATATGTTTGAGTAACTAGTTACAAAGGTTTTTTTAGAAGAAAAAAACCTCCCATAATGAAGGCGGTTTTAGACATATGCTAGCATTCTTTCTAAATGCTGATTAGGTAAGAATAAAATTCTTTGCTGCTGATTAAATTAATTTACGATCGACTGTTTGAAATATATTCATATCTCTGATCCCCTTGGTGATAAAAATTTGATTTATCAGGCACTCTTACACTTTGTTAAAATCATTCCAAAGCTAATTCAGTTAATTTCAGCCCATAATTATGATAAAATTAGTTATTATTGGGATGTGAGGGAGTTTATATAATGAAGAATCAACGAAAGGTGCTCGGTGAAGAGAGAAGAGAGATGCTGCTCCAGCTTTTGAAGGATAAGGGAGAGCCGATAACAGGCAGTGAGCTTGCATCGATCACAAACGTAAGCAGACAAGTCATTGTCGGCGACATTACCCTTTTAAAAGCAAAGGGTGAACCAATTATAGCCACAAGCCAAGGCTATATGTTTCTAATTCAAAATGGCAGTCAGGCCCCCATAGTAGAGCGTATCATTGCTAGCAACCATACACCTGAAAGAACAGAAGAAGAACTTAATTTACTTGTTGATTATGGGGTCACGGTAAAGGATGTTCGCATTGAACATCCTGTCTATGGAGATTTAACGGCATCTGTTATGGTTTCTAGTCGAAAAGAAGTCAGTCAATTTATGAAAAAAATCAAATCAACGAATGCCTCCTATTTATCTGAGCTTACAGGCGGCATTCATCTTCATACAATTTCAGCAGCAACTAAGGAAAAGCTAGATGAAGCTGAAAAAGCATTAAAGGATGCAAATTTTTTAGTTGAGTAAAGAACAACTTATGGAGCTAGACATAGACAGCCTCATTACAAAGATTATATATAACATTAAATGATATATTTTCTTTCAAATGAAAAAAGAGCACACATTTGTGCTCCTTTTCTGTTTACAGGTAAGTATTCGATTTAGAAGTCTCTAAACCTAGCTGATAATAAGGATAGCTCCCTAAGATCTTTACTTTACAATCAAGCGCCTCTAACTCCGCAACAACTCCTGGAATTAATACATCATCCTGTTTCATATCAATATCAATGATAAAAAAATAATTACCCAAGCCAGTTTTCATCGGCCTGGATTCAATTTTAGAAAGATTCAATCTTCTCCAAGCAAATGCGGATAAAACCTGGTGAAGTGCACCTGCACGATCGGATGGCAATGTGATCATCACCGTTGTTTTGTATCCTTTAAACGCAGAACCATCCTCACATAACGGCATTTCATTTTTTGAAAGAACGATAAAACGAGTATGATTATAATGGATATCATGCACATCTTTCCGAACAATCGAAAGGCCATATTCCTTTGCTGCCAGCTCATTGGCAATCGCTCCAGCTTTCATATCCGGATGTTCCTTAATAAATTGTGCTGCCGCTGCTGTGGAGGTTGTATTCGTATAAGGAACTCCTTTCAATTCTTTATGTAAAAACTTGTGGCATTGTGCAATGGCATGGGAGTGGCTATAAATCCTTTCAGTCTCCTTCCAGCTGTCTTTATTGTCTGGATGCACCATAAAATGCTGGCGAATGGGGGAAGTAAGCTCTGCAATAATCGGTAAATTTACTTCGTGAACTAAATAATCAAGTGTAATATTTACAGACCCTTCAAGTGCATTCTCTAAAGGTACAACTGCTAGTTCAATTTCATCCTCGCTTAATGCATCAAAACAATCTGGAATTGTTGCATATGGAACAGATTCTTCTTTAGGAAACATTTCACGAACGGCAATGTCTGTAAAAGTTGCTTTCGGACCTAAAAAACCTATTTTCACAGTATCTTCTCTCCCCTTAAAAAGCACGATATGTATAATTGATTACTAACACTTTACCACTTTACATGGCATAAGTAAAAATAAAAAAAGGTGATAGGCACAGGTGCACGATTAATCATGCACCTGAACCAAGCACCTCAACTCTTTCAACAAACTCTAATTTTCTTAGCCTAATTAATAATTCTTCAATTTCAATTTGCATTCCTGCTGTATTTAAGGAAAGCGTAACGTTTGCCCTTCCCATGAGTGGAATTGTTTGATGAATCGTCAACACATTGCAGCCTGACGATGCTACTTCACCTAATAAATGGGATAATGTACCTGACCGATCTTCTAAATAAAAAAATAATGTAATTAACCGTTCTTTTACGACCGTATGAAAAGGAAAGACCGTATCTCTATATTTATAAAAAGCACTGCGGCTTAAATCTACCTTTTGAGCTGCATCCCAAACAGATTCTGCTTTCCCTCTTTCAATCATTTCTTTCGCATCTAATGTTTTTTTCATTGCTTCTGGTAAAACATCTTCTCGGACTAAGAAAAATTTTTTATCCAGTTTCTCATGTCTCATTTCTCCACTCCACCTGCCCCTAGTGGTTACTCAATAAACTCGAATTCATAATCAAGCAGCTTGACGATATCGCCGTCTTTTGCCCCTTTTTGGCGAAGAGCATCATCAACACCCATCCCACGAAGCTGTCTTGCAAAACGTCTGACCGATTCATCTCTTGAGAAATCTGTCATCTTAAAGAGCTTTTCAATCGCATCTCCTGAAACTATGAAGTCTCCTGCGGAATCTCTAGTAATGACAAATTCTGTTTGTTCTGCTTCGTGCTTATAAAGAACACGATGAACACCTGTTTCCTCTTCCTCTTGGATGAGCGGGAATTCAGGAGTTTCTTCAATTTTATTAGCTATGGCAAACAATAAATCCCTTAACCCTTGACGCGTAACTGCTGATATTGGAAAAATAGGGTGATCGTCTACCAGCTGCTCTTTAAATTTCTCCAGATTCTCTTCCGCACCAGGCATTTCCATTTTATTCGCAACAATGACTTGCGGTCTTTCTGTCAGTCGCAAGTTATACTCTTTCAATTCTTTATTAATCGTTAGATAGTCCTCGTATGGATCTCTGCCTTCCATTGCTGCCATATCAATTACATGAACAATGACTCTTGTACGTTCAATATGTCTTAAAAACTGATGACCTAACCCTACTCCTGAGTGGGCACCTTCAATTAAACCTGGCAAGTCCGCCAATACAAAGCTACGGCCATCTTCAGTTTCCACCATTCCTAAATTTGGAGCAATGGTCGTGAAATGATATTCCGCAATTTTCGGTCTTGCTGAAGAGACAACAGATAAAAGCGTTGATTTTCCAACACTCGGGAAACCTACTAGCCCGGCATCAGCCAATAGCTTCAGTTCAAGAATAACTTCCCGTTCAACCCCTGGCTCCCCATGCTCAGATAATTCTGGTGCTGGATTCGCAGGTGTGGCAAATCGAGTGTTTCCTCTGCCGCCTCGACCACCCTTAGCAATGACCGCTCTTTGTCCATGCTCAACAAGGTCAGCAATCACTTCATGTGTTTCTGCATCAGTGACCACCGTACCAGGGGGAACTTTAACTATCATATCCTTAGAATTTTTGCCATGCATGTTCTTGGACATTCCATGCTCCCCACGAGGGGCTTTGAAATGACGCTGATAGCGGAAATCCATTAATGTTCTTAAGCCTTCATTCACTTCAAAAACAACATCTGCTCCTTTTCCGCCATCCCCACCTGCAGGACCGCCATTTGGAACATATTTTTCACGGCGGAAGGCAACCATTCCATTGCCTCCATCTCCGCCCTTTATATAAATTTTGACCTGATCGACAAACATATTATTCCTCCTGTCTTGGCTGTCTTTATCCTAAAAGACAGCAAGAACTGATTGTTTTCACTTATGTAGAAAAAATTCAAGCGAGAGTTCTTGTTCTGTTAAAAGATGAAAATTAATTTTTGGAGCAGTAACCGTTCTTTCAAAGAAACGTTCAATCTGTTCCTTATTTGTTATTATTCCTCTAAAATCGAAAAAGAAACGAGTACCTTCTATTTGAGGCTCAATTGTCACAGATAAATGGTTGTCATAATACTGCTTAATGGATGAATTTAAACAATCAAAAAATGATCCTGTCCAGCTAACAAGCCATTCATCATCCAAATAATCACATTTCGAACCATCCAACACATCGTATTCCAATTGAAACATATGATTTTCCCAATTATATGTAAGAATCAGCGAGGCGAATTGAGGAATTTTCAAATTAGAAAGCTTTGCTTCCTGTTGGGCGCAGGCGACGATCTCGTCGATAATTTCTTTTGCCCGATCAATTTTATTAAGCGCAAGATTGCCTTTTATTAATTGGATTTTATTTAGCCAGTCGTGGCGTGCATAGCGCAGCACCTCGATCATATTCCAGTCCTTATTCATACATGCACTCCTACACGATTTTTTTGTGAAGACTGCCTGCTGTAAGTATACCAAAAAGATGAGAAATCGTAAGCATTTATTAGGAAATATTGAAAACTTTCACTCCCTATTTAAATCCAAAAAGAAAACTCTAACCTTAATGGCTAGAGTTTTCCCATCAATTGCTTATGCTTCTTGAGCTGCAGGGTATACGCTCACTTGCTTACGGTCACGGCCAAGACGTTCAAATTTAACAACGCCGTCAACTTTTGCGAAAAGTGTATCGTCGCCGCCTCTACCTACGTTTACTCCAGGGTAGATTTTTGTTCCACGCTGACGGTAAAGGATAGAACCGCCAGTTACGAATTGTCCATCCGCACGCTTAGCGCCAAGACGCTTAGAGATTGAATCACGACCGTTCTTTGTAGAACCTACTCCTTTTTTAGAAGCAAATAACTGAAGATCTAATTTTAGTAACATTTATTCCACCTCCTGCTTTTTGAAGGTAATTTTTATATGCTGTCCGTATTCTTCTTCAATTGTCCGCAATGAGACAACCATTCCTTCTAGAAGAAGCTGAATCTTCTCCATTGTATCTTCCGGAAGATTGCCCGGAATCTCACAGCTGAGAAATCCATCATCCTTCTGCTCAATCAAAGGGGTCACCCCTGTTAAGGCATGCACCGCATTAATTGCGCCAACCGATACAGCAGATACGCCTGCACAGACGATATCCTTGCCCCGCTTGGCAAAAAAGGCATGGCCGCTTATTACAAATGATTGAATCTTATCGGATTTATTACGAATAACCGTAACATCAATCATCGGATGCCTTAAGCGTTGATTTTTTCAATCACAACTTTAGTGTAAGGCTGACGATGACCTTGCTTTTTGTGATAGTTTTTCTTCGCTTTATACTTGAAAACAATGATCTTCTTTTGACGACCTTGCTTTTCAACTTTAGCTGTAACAGTAGCACCTGCAACAACAGGGCTTCCTACTTTCACACTATCTCCGCCAACGAAAAGAACTTTATCAAAAGTAACTGTTTCGCCTGCTTCTGCGTTTAGCTTTTCAATGTAGATTGTTTGACCTTCTTCTACCTTTACTTGCTTACCACCAGTTTCAATAATCGCGTACATGAACTGCACCTCCTCTTAGACTAAGACTCGCCATCCTCAGGCGCTTCACTCGCATGCACGTGGCCTCGAGCAAAATCTTATTACCTGTTCTGTGCGGTTGTAGCACGGGTGCGCTACAAACATAACAT
This sequence comes from Cytobacillus solani, assembly GCF_001420595.1. Classification (GTDB taxonomy): domain Bacteria; phylum Bacillota; class Bacilli; order Bacillales; family Cytobacillaceae; genus Cytobacillus; species Cytobacillus solani. The sequence continues at coordinate 3,636,774 of NZ_LJIX01000006.1, forward strand.
GAAAATACTAACATAAGATATTCAGTTATGTCAATATACTTTTCCTATCAACTATTGCAACTGACCAATTTCATAAAAAGGTTTTTCGTTATTGATCACGGTAAAAACAATTTTCATTCCTAGCAGTTCCTCTATCCGCTTTTTATGTATCTCCCGTTCCCCTGAAAAAATCTTTTCCACTTCTTCAGTTGTATAAATGTGAACAGCCTCATAATCGGCTCCACGATGCTCCCAAAGCTCTCTTTCTAGACGGAAAGCAATGGTTTCTGAGCTTAAAACCCTTCCCGTCCCTTCACACGAAGGACATTTCACCGTCAGAGCTTCAGAGATCGCCGGCTTCGTTTTCTTTCTTGTCATTTGTAAAATGCCGAGTGGCGAAAAACCAATCAAATTGGTCCGGCGCTCATCCTTTTTCAATGCAGCTTCCATTATATTCAAAACAGCTCTTCTATCTCTATCTTCTTTCATGTCAATAAAATCAACCAAAATCATCCCGCCGATATCACGGAGGCGAATTTGCCTTGCCGCTTCCTCAGCTGCCGCTTTATTTGTCTTTAAAATGGTTTCACGCTGATCCGTCTTTCCGGCAAATTTCCCTGTATTTACATCGATAACTGTTAAAGCTTCTGCTTCATCAATAATTAAATAAGCCCCATTATCAAGCCAAACAATTCGTTTCAAAGCTTTTTCAATTTCATGTTCTAACCGATAAGCTGAAAAAATATTTTCTTTGCCTATATAATGTTTGACTGAGAGATGGCTGTTACTTTGAAACAGCTTCTTCATTTCTAGATCGTCAATAATTACTTCACCTGAATCAAGTTTCTTTAATTCTTCCATAATCTCTTCAGCAAAAGAGTTGCGTTCAAGCACCTTCCCCGCTCTCTTTAGCTGCCCAGACTTTGTTACCAATTCTTTGTATTCAAGACGTAAATTCTGCAATTCATTTATTAGTTCTTCTTCTGTTTGTTTTTCACAGGATGTACGAAAAACAAGTCCTTCTTCAGCTTCTTTCATTCGTTGTCCAAATCTGCGCCAATCCTCTCTGATTCGTTCATCTGCAAATTTCTTTGACACTGCCACATAGCGTCCTTGCGGCATATAGATGAGGTGATTGCCAGGGAGTTCAATAATGCCTGTTAATCTTGGGCCCTTCGTTCCAGCTGCATCCTTTTCAACTTGAACAAGAATTTTTTCTCCTTGATGAACAAAGGCAGAGATGCTGCGTGCAGCTTTTACAGACATTTCATCATCCGATTGTACAAAAGAAGCTAGCTTATCTCTATGTAAAAACCCGCTTTTTTCTTCCCCAATGGATACAAATGCTGCATTCATTCCCGGAAGCACCTTTTCTACGATTCCTAAATAAATATTTCCTACAGAAGAATGCTGTTTTGGCTGATCAATAATTAGCTTTTCAACTACATGATCATTCAAAACAGCGTAACGCTTTTCGCGATTAAGATGGTTAACAATTATTGTCTTCAATATACTTCCTCACTTCTTGATTAATACACGTATAGCAGATCCCCAATGCGTGCGGTCACAATCTTTTCCGCAAAATAAGCATGCAATAGCTCATTTTCATCTAAGGATCCTTTTTCTTGTCCGTCTTTTTCAATAATAATTGGATGCTTATACCCTCTCTGAAACTTCTCGAGCACATGAATCACCATTTCCTCCTCTTTGACAACAAGCGGCTTTAATGTACGGAAAGCTCGGTTCTTCCCATAGTACCGTTCGAGGAGAAAGCGGATAAACACATATCTGCCCTGCTTCCATTCATGATAAAGAGCAAACAGCAAAAATGAAACAACCACCCATATATTTAAATTAAATGGGGAAATGAACAAGGTGATCATGATAAAAACAGCTATGCTCCCAACCGAAAACAATAAACATTTCCGATGGGCATCAGGGAATGGATGATAAAGCGACAGCCAGAGGAATATAAGCTTCCCCCCATCAAGCGGCCAAATCGGAAGAAGATTAAATAATAGTACCATTAGGTTGAATTGAATAAAATGCTGATAAATCATGTCAGGCAGCAATGAAAACTGAAATAGAATATAGCCCATCCCCATCATCCAAAGATGCTGAAAGGGCCCTGCCAAAATCACAATCATTTCTTCTTTTAATGGCCGATTCCCATGCTCCTCCATTTCTGCAACCCCACCAAATGGCAAAAGAGCAATTCTTTTAATCCTCCACGAAAAAAAAGACGCTGCACCTGCATGTCCCAGTTCATGTACAAGGATAATAAATAGAAACAGCGATAGCTCAATAAAATGAGCAGTCATAATCGCTAAACCGATCACTACCCATAAGAGCGGATGAATATGAATATATTTTATCAATCCTGCCAATTTAATCAAATGGAATCACCTGGATCGGGTCGATGAAGTCATCCCCCTGCTTGATCGCGAAGTAAAAAGACCCTTTGTTGCCGTCCTCGGTTGCAGTCGGTATCCCTACTTCCGTTCCACTTTCGATATATTCCATGAATTCCACACTTATTTCCTCCAAATTTCCATACCATGATTCACTATTATCCGCATGCTTGATGATCACTGTTTTTCCAAAGCCATCCTTTTTCCCAGCAAAACTGACTAGCCCTTCACTCATCGCTTGAACGGCAGTGCCTTTTCCTGTTTCAATCGTTATTCTTTGACCATTCACACTAAATTCCTCAAGAATTTTTGCAGAAGCTGGTAAGGCATATTCTGTATTTGAAGCGGTACTCTTTTTGCCTTCATCATTTTTTTGCTCTTTAAAAGGCAATAAAGCTAACGGCTTTCCGAATTGCTCCTCATACCAGTTGGAAACTGCAACAAACTGAAAGTCCTTTTCCATCGATGTTTTAACAAAATTTCTAGCAGAATCAAAGGTTACGGCATTATTTTTAAACATAATTGCTACGATCAAAAATAAACAGGCTGAAGCTAGCAGCTTAAATAAAAACCATTCCTTTCGAAATAAAGGATGATTTCCTTCTCCACTGCCTCCATCATAGGAAGATAGCTTATCAAAGCCATAGCGTTCTTCATCTTCTGCCCAAAGAACACGATTATCAATATTTTTTGTCATTCTTTCACGTTCACGTTTTCTTCGTGCAACCCGTTTCCGAATATCCTCCGCTCTATTGCTCATCCCTCACCATTCCCCTACTTATCTTTTGTACAAGTCTATGACATGTCCGAAAAGAGTATGACAACAAAGAAAAGCGGAGGTGGCTTGCACAGGGGCGACAAGCTTAAGACAGGCCGGCAGAAAGGTTGATCTTTACCTTTTTGCCGGAATGGCTTAAGACCTCGAGCCCCTAGCCGCTGCAGCTAGACATCACTGAAAAGCGGAGGCGACTGTTCAGCCCCGACAAGCATAAGACGGGCTGGATAGAAAAAAAGCCAGGGGATCCCTGACTTTTTGATTTTTCTATTTCACACCAAAAAACTTTTTCAGCTTTGAAAAGACACCTGGATTATCCTCTTCAAGCGACTGTAGGGGAATGGACTCGCCTAAAATTCGGCGGGCAATATTTCGGTAAGCAATGGATGCCTTGCTGTTCGGATTTAACGCTATTGGCTCGCCGTGATTAGAAGCTCTAATGACTTCATCATCATCAGCTACGATACCGATTAAATCTATCGATAAGTGGGTAGCAATTTCATCTACGTCAAGCATATCCCCATTTTTCATCATTTGGTTACGAATGCGGTTGATTATGAGTCTAGGCGACTCTACATTTTCCTCTTTTTCCAGCAAACCAATAATACGGTCCGCATCTCTAACAGCTGAAACTTCTGGGGTCGTCACAACAATGGCTTTATCAGCACCAGCCACTGCATTTCTGTAACCGTGTTCAATCCCTGCAGGGCAATCAATGATGACATAATCATAATCTTGCTTCAATTCATCGATTAGTATCTTCATTTGCTCCGGTGTGACGGCTGTTTTATCACTTGTTTGTGCGGCAGGCAATAGATATAAAAGATCTTCAAATCTCTTATCTTTTACAAGTGCCTGGTGAATTTTGCATCGACCTTCCAAAACATCGACAAGATCATAAATAATCCGATTTTCAAGTCCCATGACAACATCTAAATTACGAAGGCCGATATCTGTATCTACAAGGCAAACTTTTTTCCCTTGTAAAGCAAGGGCCGTTCCTACATTCGCACTTGTCGTCGTTTTACCGACCCCTCCCTTACCGGATGTAATCACAATGGCTTCTCCCATTCTAGAATCCCCCTTCCAATCTAGTAATATTCGGTCTAATATGCATTAAAACTTGTAATCTATCAACAGTTATTTGATCCAAATCATTTATGTAAGCACATTCCATTTCTCTTTTTTCATCATCCTGATAATGGTCAGGAGCTCTTGTAATACAATCACTAATTCGGATTTGAGAAGGCTTCATAATGGATGCTGCGATAATCGCTTGCTTATCTCCGTTAAAACCTGCATGAGCAGTTCCTTTTAATGCCCCCATTATAAAAATGTTTCCGCCTGCAATAACCGTACCTCCCGGATTCACGTCTCCAACAAGGAGCAAATCACCAGGCACTTGAAGAACCTGTCCCGATCGAACGATTCTAGCAACAGGTACAATTTCATTTTCTCTCTTTATCTTCTCTGCTTCATCTTTCGTCATTACGTTGGAGCTAATTGAATCGACGACAAGATTTTTCTTTTGCCGCACTAAGTCTTTTACTTCCTCTTCCTGCTCAGCTGTTAAATATCTATTACCAACCTGAACATGGACAGAGATTAACCGGTCCTCACGAGACTGAGAGCTTTCCGAAAGCTTTCGATCTAATTCTTCCTTTAATTCTACATAGGAACAGGAGTCGTCAAGATGAAGAGTCAACCCATCTTTTGTCCCTTTAATCGTTACATTTTGGAATTTCTTCATAACAAGCTGTTCACCTCAGAGCAAATGCGTAAACGTCTTGCCACCCATTTAAAGGAGTGGGACGCTTTAGCTAAACACTAAGAAAAAACGCAGCGCGTTTTTTCAGAAGGAGGAGGCTAACGTTCGTTATAGAAATCAGCTGCAGTGAGCCGTTTCTAAATATAACCTTGCTCCTAAACTTTATTTTACTACAATTCGACATGGACGTTAAAAAATCCTTTTTTGCACAAAAAAATTTGGCCAATCGTAAATAAAATCAATGAATCTTTTGCAAGTTTACTCTAATACAATGTTTAGTAACTATTTTTATGCATCCAAGCTCAAAGCTAACTTCTCATAATGCCTTTTAAACGGATAAACAGTAAGAATAATAAAAATTAAATTGAGGGTAAGTGTTGGTATTAAGCGATCCATACTATAAGAAACAAAGGTCATATCTGTACGATTAATTAATACATTCATTTCATATGCTCCAAGCTCTAATAGAGCGACACCTACAATTGAAATGAACGTCACCATTACAATATTCGTTTGTAAGATTTTCATTAATTTGTAACATATATACGCCACTAATGGAAACAGACATAAATAAATACCCATAATTTCTGTGTAGACAATATCGAACAATAATCCAAAAAGAAAACCATAGAGAACTCCATAGTTTTTCGGCCCATACACTGTAAGCAAAATAATCGCAATCATTAAAAAATGCGGAACAAGGATATACTCATTTCCAAACACCTTAGGAGGCATTAACTCGACAAAGATACTTTCAACAATGAAAAAAACCATTAATAGAATAGGAAGAAGGAATTTTCTCACAGTTCCTCCTCCTTATCATCAATCATATCTTCTAATTCAGGCTGTATCGAACCTCTTTTTGCCACCATGACATGCTCGATATCATCGAAATTTGCACCTGGTTCAATGTAGGCTGTCTGTGTAAGGCCATACTCTGCCGGCGCAACCTCCACTACTTTCCCAATAAGAAGACCTTTCGGGAATACGCCTCCTTTACCAGAACTAATGACAGTCTGACCCTTCTTAACCTTTGCATCCGATGGGATTCGTTTCATCATGAGAAGACCTTTTTCATCGTCATATCCCTCAATAAACCCAAAAATACTTTCTCCACCCGCTTGAATTTCTGCAGATATCCGGTTCGTAGGGTCCATTGAACTAAGCAACTGAACAGTTGAAGTAAAGGACTGGCTACTTTTCACTTTTCCAATTAAGCCATTCGCCGTAATAACAGGCATATTTTTCTCGATTCCGTCATTTGTTCCTTTATTAATAATAAGCAATTCCGTCCATTTATCTGGATTTCTCCCAATAACAGTTGCTTGTTTTGGCTCAAAAGCACTTAATGAATCCTTTATATCTAGAATCTCTTGAAGCTCAGCATTGTCTTTCTTTAATTTTTGTACCTCTGATTCAAGCCGCGCGAGCTCATCTAACCTTGATTTCAATTCTTTATTTTCCGTATATGTATTTTGCAAGTCTTTCAGATTTTCAAAAAAGTTCGCAACATAATGAGTTGGGCGTGAAACGGCTGTTTGAACCCAGCCGGTTGTATCTTTAATAAATTGTTCAGGCCAGCTTAATTTTGAACGCCCACTTAAAGAAAACCCAATCAATGCCACTAGAATAATGATACTGACAAGCAAAATAATCAGGCGTTTATTCAAAAAGAACTGTGGCATTCCCTACACCTCGATATATTTTTTCTCTCTTAAGTATATCAATTCACAAGAAAGGCGCTCGCCACAAAATCTGCGTGGACGAGCATACTCTTCTTGTTCATACATTTGTATTTTTTAAATTAACGAGAGTCTTTCGCTTTGTTTTTAAATAAATCAATATGATCTAGCGCCTTTCCTGTACCGATCGCAACACAATCTAACGGATTTTCTGCAATCAGAACAGGCATACTTGTTTCTTCACTGATCACTCGATCTAAGTTACGGAGCAATGCACCGCCGCCAGTAAGTACAATTCCTCGATCCATAATGTCTGCCGCTAATTCTGGCGGTGTTTTTTCAAGTGTTACTTTAACCGCCTCTACAATGGAGTACACTGTATCATGTAAGGCACGAGAAATTTCTTCTGCCGTGATTTCAATCGTCTTCGGAAGTCCAGTTAAAAGGTCACGCCCGCGGATTTCGAAATTATCAATTCCTTCAGGCTCCCCAGCAGAACCGATCTCCATTTTAATAATTTCTGCTGTTCTATCCCCGATTAAAAGGTTATAGTGCTTTCTAATATAATTAATAATCGCGTCATCCATTTCATTCCCTGCAACTCTGACAGATTGACTTGTTACAATTCCTCCTAATGAAATAATGGCAACCTCAGTCGTTCCGCCGCCAATATCAACGACCATACTGCCAGTTGGCTCCCACACAGGAAGGTTCGCTCCAATTGCTGCAGCAAATGGCTCTTCAATCGGATAAGCATCTCTTGCCCCAGCTTGGCGTGTTGCATCGATAACTGCACGCTGCTCAACAGCAGTAATCCCCGAAGGAACACAAACCATTACATATGGCTTTCCAGAGAATAATCCTTTATTTTTTATCGCTTGATTAATATAATATTTCATCATCACAGCTGTTGTTTCATAATCAGCGATAACGCCATCTTTCATCGGACGAAGCGCAACAATATTCCCTGGTGTTCGGCCGATCATATTTTTGGCATCATTACCGACAGCAACAATATTTTTCGTATCTGTTTGTAAAGCAACTACTGATGGTTCCCTTACTACGATACCTTTTCCTTTAATATAAACGAGTGTATTAGCAGTCCCCAAATCGATTCCTAGGTCCTTTGTTCCAAACATAAGTGTATCTCCCTTTCTGATACGAAATGCAATAAATTAAGATAAAATGCCATTTTTTTTTAAGCTAAAAACGCTAACTTTATTTAATTAAACGTAAAAAAGCATAGATAATATTATAGCTTATCAGCGGACAAAACTAAAGTGTTATAAATACCCTTTTTCCTTCAGGCTCACAAATTTATTATCCCCGATAATCAGATGATCGAGCACTTCAATTCCAATAATTTTCCCACACTCAGAAAGTCGTTTCGTTACGTCAATATCCTCTCTGCTCGGTGTTGGGTCTCCGCTCGGGTGGTTATGAAGGCAAATAATTGATGCTGCTGAGCGTCTAAATGCCTCTTTGAATACCTCTCTCGGATGTACAATGGAGGAATTTAGACTGCCAATAAAAATGGTCTGTTTGTGCAGGACTTGGTTTTTCGTATTTAAATATAGGCATACGAAATGCTCCTGCGAAAGAAATCTCATGTCATTCATTACATATTTCGCTCCATCCTCTGGTGAGCGGATGACATAGCGATCATCAAAAGAAAGATTCGAGATTCTTCTGCCAATTTCAACTGCAGCAAGTAGCTGAATAGCCTTAGCTTTCCCAATTCCTTTTATCGCTGTTATTTCATCTAAGGATGCATCCTTTAATAACCTAAGGCCTTCAAAATGATTGATAAGCCTGTTAGATAATTGCAGCACAGATTCATCCTTCGTTCCTGTCCTAAGCAGAATCGCCACAAGTTCATGAGTGGATAAACTTTGTGGACCATTTTGGATAAAGCGTTCCCTTGGACGCTCATCCTGTGGAAAATTCTTAATCATCAAGGATTCAGTTTGCATGAAGAGTATTCCTCCCTATTCCGGGCGTAAGGGATCTGAAGATAAGAAAAAATCAGATAGGAATCTCAAACTCTAAATTCCTTAATTCTCGAACAGTTCTTGAAACAGGCAGACCAACAACAGAAAAATAATCTCCTGTTATTTCTTTGACGAGTACACTGCCTTGGCCTTGAATGCCATATGCGCCTGCTTTGTCAAACGGTTCACCGGTGTTAATGTAAGCATTGATTTCATCATCTGTAAGCTCCCAAAACACCACATCCGTTTTCACGTAAAAATTATTATCCTTTCCAGGAGCGATAATTGATACCCCTGTATAAACTGCATGTGTTCTTCCGGCTAAAGCTCTCAGCATTGAGAATGCTTCTGCTTTATCTTGCGGCTTGCCTAATATCGTCCCATCTAAAACTACAACGGTATCGGCTCCAATTACATATGAGCCTGGGTATTTCTTGCTCACCGCTTTTGCTTTTCTACTGCTAAGCTCCATGACAATCTCTCCCGGTGCTAGTTCGGGATTAAAGCTTTCATCAACATCACTGCTGGAAACTTCAAATGTTAAATGAAGGTTTTCAAGAAGTTCTTTTCGTCGTGGAGAAGAAGAGGCTAAAATGAGGTTTTGCATTTCATCACCTTACCTTAATTTTTGTATCGATTTGGGAGATACATCATCATCGTACCAAAATTCAGCAGGACAAACAATTTTTAAACCGACAAATAGCGAAAAAGTTCTTACATACTGCCAGAATATGCCTGCAATCATCGAATACTCATTTGGTTAACGTTCCCCTTACCCTAATATGTTAGCCAATCGAAAAGAAGCCTGTCGAAAATCATCGAACAGACTTCAATAACATGTGTTATTTCCCAGAAAATATTCGAAAAATGAAAGGATTTGTCATTTATAGAAAAAATGATCTATAGAGATTGATAAACAGCAAGAAAACCAAGCAAATGCTGTTGAAGCTTTGTTTGGATAGATGGTTCTGGTTTTTGTTTATACGCGCTAAGCTGCTCAATTGCTTGATCAAGCTCTGCTTTTATTGCAATAACCCCTTCATGTTTAAGCTTATCTTCAGTAATATCCTTCAGGATCGAACCTTGTTTTTCAATATCTTCAATTGTTGATGCAGAAATCGTTTGACTTACAGCAGCTTCTGAAGCACCAGCAGCTAATGATTGATAAATTACTCCAGCTGCCTCCATTACCTTTTTCTCTTCTTTTTGAAGGTCTTTAATCGTTTTGCCCTCAAGAGTAATTGGTTTTGCAAATACTTCTATTCCTTTGGTTTTTAACTGTGCACCGATTTCCTTCGCATGTTCGATACTGTCTGCTGCACTTACATATAAAATAGCTTGTCCGTTCATTTCTACTACTTGTGCAGGAGCTCCCAATTGAATGGCCCCTTCCTTCATTTGATCTGCTGCCTCTTTATTCGAGAACACACCGCCTTGTACAATAAATGTAGATAATGGGTCAAGAGCGATTGACCCTGTCTCTCTAGCAGATGTATCCTCCGTTTTTTCTGGGGTTGGTTCGGCAATCACTGGCTGATCAACAGGAATTTCATTTTCAGTAATCACTAGCTTTAACAAAAGCAAGCCAAAACTTGTCCCTAAGAGAATAGCAAAAAACACCGTCAAAAACACAGAAGAAAGCAAACCATTGCGATTATTCTTCTTGAAATTTTTACTAATCGCCCCGATGCCTTTTTGATTTTGCTTTTTTGGCTGTTTGGCAATTTTGTATTCCTGCACATCCATATCTACATCCGATGATTCATCCGGCAAAATCCAGTCAAAATTTTCTTCATCCGCTGCTTCTTTTGAGGCAGCCGCTTCAATCGCAGAGGAATAGTCATACTTGTTGTTTTGAATAGTCTCTTCTATCAATCTCTCACTTTTATCTTCCATTTTCAATCTTTCATTCTCTTTTCTCGCCGTTTCAAGGAACGTATGGTTTTTGCCATTTATTTTAATTGTAATGGTTTTTCCCTTCTCTCGTCTGTCCACCATTTCCTCCTCCTCTCTTTCCTATCAATTGCTAATTTTGTTCCATCCTATCATAATGGCAAAAAAAAATAACAAGACTTTTGTCGTCTTGTTACTTGGGATTTTCGTCAAATTTTTTACTAGTGAGATTAAGGATATTGGGTTATTCATTTTTGGCAAGAGGAATGATTAAAACTTGGCCAGTGATAATTTTATTATCCTTTAAATGATTCGCTTCTCTAATAATCTCTATCCCATTGTTTGAATTATAATATTTTATTGCTAGTTTATAAATTGTGTCTCCAGGCTTTACAACATGATTAGTTGTATTTTCGCGATCATTTACAATATCGTTTTCACCATTTGAATCTGTTATTTCTACTTCTCCATTTTCAATTTCAACATTTGAATTGTTCGATGAGTTTATTGATTTCGATTGATTGTTTTGCACTTTTTCATTTGTATATTCTCCAAAGCTGCTAAAAGGATTTTTCTTATTTGCTGGCTTTGGTGTCTCAATCTTTGGCAGTTGATCAATTAAATCTGATAATGTTGGCATATAAAAAGCGGAAAGTGTCACCTGATAGGTTATAGGTGTATTCTCTTGACTTTCTTCGATAATTTCCTCGTTTGCAGTAAAATCAATAGCTTCTACTACAACTATCCGATTTAAGTTTTCTAGTATCTGCAAAAAGGATTCGAAGTCAAAATAACTTGGTGATTCTATTGTTAGATTCACAGTAGTCTTTTCAACGCCTTCCGGAAGTGGAGTTGAACTTTCCTCTTCTGCTGTCCCATCCGTTTCAGCTTCCTCAGAATTCTCAGCGTCCACGTTTTTATTGTCATCCAATTCAATTACTCCGCCATCTTGGAAGGTCATATTGGCTACAAAGCTTCCTGAAACAACTTCAGCTTTTTCTATATCCAGCAACAACTGCTGTGCCATTGGTTTAACAGGAACCTGCTCTTGCAGGTGGATTGTGCTTTCAACAGGATGTTTTTCCGTATTTTCCCCTTTATTTTTGAGAGTTGCTAAAAGCTGTTCCTGTGATTGTAATTCCATTTCCTTCAGCTTGATTTTTTCCATTTTAGGATAAAGTAAGAAAAAGTATATACCTACAAAAAAAGCAGTTAATAGAAAAATCGATAAGATAATCAACAAAATATTATTTTTTTGCAAGGGTCTATTCATTATTCATCTCCTCCTAATTCATTGGAGGAATGATTATTTGCTTCGTTCTTCATTACATCTCTGTCCAAGCTAATTTCAAATTGACTTAAATATCGCGGGAGGTATGTTTCATTTTTCAATTTACTTTTATCGATTTCATCTTCAGACTCACCAAACTTTTTATCATAGAAACTAGTAATTGCATCCACTGAAAGGAGTTTTGAATCCTCTACCCAATTAGATTCCTGTAAGGAATTTAAATAGTATGCGGCTTCTCGGCTTGATTCAAATTGAATACCTACTTGAATGATCCCAGTCTCTACATAATTAAAAGTTTGAATAAATCCTCGTTCTGGTAAAAGTGCAGTCAATTTTTGCAGCACCGGAACCGTTTTGGCCGGATATTCCTCCGCCCATTTTACAGTATTTTCTAGCTTTGTATAAGAGGTAGAAGACTCATCGGACTTACTCTTTTCCTGTTCATATGCTACTAACTCTTCATTTGCAGCAATTTGCTGATCTAATGTATTTAATTTGATGTTATTGGAACGATTGACCCAGTATGCAAAAAATCCGCCAATAAGGAGGAGGATGACGGAAATAATAACAAGCAGTAAAAGGGATTTATTTTTCTCCTCTTTTTGAGGCAATAAGTTAATTTCTACTAACATGTTTACACCCCTTTTAATGCGAGCCCCAGTGCTAGGTAATGTGTTGGAGGCAGTTTTTGTTCCAAAGGTACAAGTTCATCATAAGCAAAAGTTTCTAATGGAACTTCAAAACGATTTTCCAAGTCCATTTTTATCTTTGCTAGCAATGGATAATCCCCATTTAATAAAATCCTTGAAACTTGTTTTTGTCCTTTGTGTAAGGAATAACGGTAAAAATCCATCAGACGGCTAATTTCTTTGTAGATATCATCAAATTGATAAACCAAATCGTCCGGTTCACCATTATAAGTCATTTCATATGTTCCGCTCCGATTCAGCTGTTTTTCCCATTTTGAATCATTAAATTCAATTGGCATATGATGCATAAAAATTGGAAATTGATTTTCAAATATAGAAATATTGACGTTGTTTAAATCAAATTGAACAACAAGTAAATCTTCATTCTTCTTTGCTTGGTTTAGATGATAGAAAAGACGATAGATCGAAAGCGGTGAAATTTCAGCTTCGATTGGCTTTAATTTGTTGTCTGATAGTAGATTAGAATATTCTTTAACACTTTCCTCTTGAGCAGCAAAAATTAGTATTTCCTTTTTCTCTTTGTCCTCAGATAAAACAACTGCATCGAAAACAGGCTCATCAAATGGAAGATGGATGCTCGTACCTAGCTCTAAATATAGATGGCCTTTGATTTCGTCATCCTTCACATCAGCAGGGATGGTGACTTTTCGAATGATAACAAATGATTCAGGGATTAAAAAACGGACTTGTCGATTCCGAAGCTTCCAATCATTTATACACTCTTCTAAAATCGTGGAAAGAGTTTCATAATCATTAATTTTCCCATTGTTAATAATCCCAGCCGGTAGGTAGCGTTCTCCCCATTTAGAAGGAATCGGGGGATTTGCTTGCTTTAGCTCTAAAAAACGAATGGAATGATCGTTAATGATGATATTTATAACACGTTTTTTGGGAGAAAAGAAGTTAGGAGACATAGTAAAACCCCTCATTAAAATCCTGATGATAAATATTGCAGATACGCTTCAATTATCGCATCGTAATAGTAATAAGCTGTTAAAGTACCTGCAGCAATAAATGGGCCAAAAGGAATTGGCTTTCCTCTTTTTACTTTCTTCAATAATAACCCTACAATTCCAAAAAGGGCACCATATAAAGTAGCAAGAAAAAAAGTTAGCAACATCGCCTTTGTACCGATAATAAAACCAATAAGAGCAAATAGTTTAATATCCCCTCCACCCATGCCACCTTTACTAATGATGGCTATGACAAGCAGCAGGGTAAAACCAATTGCTGCACCTAAAAGGGAATCCCACCACGGGGAGAGAGGAATCAGCAGTCTCTCTATTAAAAAAATCCCTGCAAACACTGCTAAAATTTTATCAGGGATCAACATATAAGTAATATCAGTAACAAAAATAATAATCAATAATGAAATGAGCGTCCATGCCACAACTAGCTCTGCAGTCCAGCCTATCACGAGCGGTGCTGAAACAAATAGTAGCCCTGTTATCAGTTCCATCATTGGATAAATAGGAGAAATGCGCGCCTTGCATTGGCGGCATTTTCCCCTTTGAATCATATAGGATAGCACAGGGATGAGCTCAATTACTGTTAACTGATGATTGCAGTTTGGACAGGATGAGCGTGGTTTGACGATTGATTTTTTGACAGGGACTCGAAGGCCGACTACGTTGTAGAAGGAGCCGAGTGCCAGACCATAAATTAGGATTAATATTAATAAGATATTCAAGTCTAACACTCCCAAATATATAAGTTACTCAATTAAGTAAATCCAATTCAATCTTATATTCTATTATGAACTTGGGTTAGAATCAGGATCTGGTGTAGTCCCTGGGCTATCATATGTTAACTTATTAATATCGGAAATTCCACCGTTAAATGTAGGGGCATCTACCTTCTTTGCAGGATGTTTAGATATTGCTGATATGGTTGCTTTTCCATTAGTAATAGTTACGGTATAAGATTCAAGACCATCAGGTGTTACGTTCTCTAGATAATCAGCTAATTTATGAGTGTCAACAGAATCTGTTGATTTTATTGTATCTGTTTTAACGCCACTAGAAGCAATGTACAAATTAGTGGCATTTAAAACTTGAATTGCATCCGCCTTTGCTGCATCATATTTTGATTTAGCAATAATATTCCCAATACTTGGCACCGCAATTGCCGCAATAATCCCCAAAATAACAATAACTGCAAGTAATTCTACTAATGTTAATCCACGCTGATCTTTTAAACGTTTCTTCAGATTCTTTAACATACTTTCCTCTCCCTTTTACTAGTTATATTTTACTATTTCAATTTTACTGTATCATATTTCTATGAAGAATATCACATTATCCCCAGTAAAATTATTACTTTTTTTTGGCATTTTTCATTTACTAAATCTACTATCCTACTTGATTGAAAATTTCAAACATCGGTACCATGATCGCCAAGACAATTACACCAACCACGCCAGCTAATACAACAATCATTAATGGTTCTATTAGAGATTTTATCCGATCTGTGCTCGTGTCTACTTCTCTTTCATAGAAATCAGCTACTTTTCCAAGCATGGCATCTAAGGAGCCTGTTTCTTCTCCAATCGCTATCATTTGTGTAACAAGTGGAGGAAATGCCCAGTGCTTTCTCATTGGATCTGTTAAGGACTCTCCTCTTTCCAATGAATCCCGTGACGCACGGATTACTCGGGAAATGACTTCGTTTCCGACGACATTTTCAACTATGGACATCGCTTGAAGGATGGGGACAGAACTTGTAAACAACGAACTTAATGTTCTCGTCATCCGAGCCAATACTGCTTTTTGCATCATTTTCCCGAATATTGGAATTCGCAGGACGAAATAATCGAGATAATATTTTGTCTTTTTATTCTGTTGAATAAAAATTATCCCTCCAATTAAGCCGCCAACCAAGAGTATGACCAGCCACCAAAAGCGCTGCATAAATTCGCTGGCATTTAAGACAAATTGAGTAATAGCTGGGAGCTCTCCGCCGAAATCAGCAAACATGTCCACAAATGTCGGAACAACCGATACAAGAAGAAAAATAACAACGGCTATTGCGATTATCCCGACTACTATCGGATAGGCAAGTGCCGATTTAATTTTCGACCTTGTCGTATGCTGCTTTTCGTAGTGAATGGCTAAACGTTCAAGTGTTTCATCCATACTTCCTCCCGCTTCACCGGCACGTACCATATTAACAAACATCGAAGAAAATATTTTTCTATGCTTGGCTGCAGAATCTGATAACGGCTTCCCTTCACGTAATTCTAGCTCAATATCGAGAAGTGCTTTCTTTAAGCCTTTACTTTCCGTTTGTGCTGCAAGAATATTGGTTGAATCAACAACAGAAACACCTGCTTTAAGAAGGGTAGAAAACTGTCGCAAGTAAATGACCATATGCTCAAGCTTCACTGGAGAACCGATAGAAATTTCCTTTGTCAAAATAGACTCTTGAACTTCAACCATTTCCAATACTTTAATCCCGTTTTTCCCAAGCTTTTGCATGGCATCTCTCTTCGAAGAAGCTGTTATTACCCCTTGTAGCTTTCCTTTCCTGTCCCGTCCAGTATATTTAAATCTTGCCATTTTAACTCAGCATCTCCTGTATGAATGGTTCTGCTGCTTCTTTTGAAATAACTCCTAATTGAACAAGTTCTTTGATGCTTGTTTCAAGCGTATGCATGCCAGATGCCCTTGAAGTCTGCATAATATTAACAATCTGATAGATTTTTTCATTGCGAATCAAATTAGCAACAGCCGAGTTGTTAATCAAAATCTCAGTTGCAGCTCTCCGCCCTTTTTTATCAATCGTTGGAAATAAGCGCTGCGAAATAACGGATACAAGTACAGAAGCCAATTGAATTCTAACCTGTGCCTGCTGAGACGGCGGAAAAACATCAATAATTCGGTTGATTGTTGCTGGCGCACTTGACGTATGCAAGGTTCCAAAAACTAAATGCCCCGTTTCGGCTGCAGTGATCGCCGTCTGGATCGTCTCTAAATCTCTCATTTCCCCAACAAGTATGACATCAGGATCTTGTCTTAAGGATGCTCTAAGTCCATTGGCAAAATTATTCGTATCAAAACCAACTTCTCGCTGATCGATAATTGAATTTCCATGTTTATGAAGATACTCAATTGGATCTTCCAGCGTAATAATATGCTTTCTCATATGATGGTTCATATATTGAATCATAGATGCCAAGGTTGTTGATTTTCCGCTCCCGGTTGGGCCTGTTACCAACACAAGCCCTTGTGGTTTTTCAGCAATTCGCTTTAATACATTCGGCAATTCCAATTCCTCTATTGTCGGTATTCTTGTCGGAACGATTCTAATTGCCAGGGCAATACATGACCGCTGGAAATACGTATTCACGCGAAATCTGGATACTTTCGGAATCCCATAGGAAAAATCTAATTCACCTTTTTCTTTAAATTGCTCCCACATATGATCAGGAATGATCGCTCTTGCCATTCCTTCCGTATCTTCCGGCTTCAGCGATTCCTTCCCATATTTCTTCAAATCCCCATTTATCCTCATAATCGGCGGTACCCCCACCGTTAAATGAATATCTGATGCTTTCAGCTCAAAGGCTGCATGAAGCAAATGGTCAATCATTTCTTTCATCATTTGCACCTCTATTCAGGTATTGCCACTCTTAATACTTCTTCAGTAGTTGTTAATCCTTGTTTTACCTTTAATAAACCATCATCAATAAGAAAAATCATTTTATTTTTGATGGCTAACTCTCGAAGTTTCGTAAAGGATTCTCCATTCATAATTACTTGTTTCATTTCATCATTAATGACAAGTACCTCATGGATGGCAATTCGACCTTTATAACCAGTCATACTGCAGGAAGAACACCCTCTGCCACGAATGATTTTATCAATTCTCATTCCACGTTTTGCAAATATTTCAACCTCACGCTTTGAAGGAACCTGTTCTTCAGCACAGTCTCTGCACACTCTCCGTATTAACCGCTGTGCGACAATCCCACTTAACGAGGAAGCAACTAGGAATGGTTCTACTCCCATATCAACGAGTCTTGTCACTGTACTTAATGAGTCGTTTGTATGAATTGTACTCAACACTAAATGCCCAGTCAGTGATGCGCGGATGGCTACTTCCACCGTTTCTTTATCGCGAATTTCCCCGACCATAATAATATTGGGGTCTTGGCGGAGAATGGAGCGAAGCCCTGTTGCAAATGTCATCCCGACATTAGGACTTACTTGGATTTGATTAACCCCTTCTACTTGGTATTCGACTGGATCTTCAACAGTAATAATATTTACTTCTTCACTATTAAGCTTATTTAAAGCAGCATACAAGGTAGAAGATTTCCCTGACCCTGTTGGACCAGTAATGAGGACGATCCCTGTTGGTTTTTCGATCATTTTCATAAATCGATTTAAATTCAATTTATTAAATCCTAGTTTGTTTATATCATTTAAGGAGCTTCCTAAATCTAGTATCCGCATAACTATTTTTTCACCGAAAACAGTCGGTAAAGAAGATACACGGAGATCAATGGGGTGGAAATCTAGATTAACCTTAATTCTGCCATCCTGTGGGATCCGGTGCTCTGTTATGTCAAGATTGGACATAATTTTTATTCTAGCAATAAGCAAACTTTGCATATGCTTTGGCAATACCCTTTCCGTTCTAAGAATCCCATCAATACGATAGCGAATGACGACTTTAGTTTCCTGCGGATCAATATGCACATCACTTGCTTTCAATACTACAGCATTAGATAGAAGCTGATTGACTAGACGAACAATCGGAGAGTCCTGATCGTTGATTTTTTCTTCCTGAGTAGATCTTGTTTCAGGAAGGGTTCCCATTAATTCTTCAAAGCCCTCATCAATATCGTAATACTTATTGATTGCCCTTAAAATATCATCCTTTGTGGCAATCGCTGTCTCAATTTGAAATCCTGTCGAAAGACGTAAATCATCAATAGCAAAAAAGTCCATCGGGTCAGCCATTGCAACAAAAAGCTTGTCCCCTTCTTTTTTTAATGGAATTAATTGATTTCTTTTTGCTATTTCCTTTGGTACCAGATTGAAAAGTTTCGTATCGAACGGATAGCGATATAAGCTAATATGAGGGATACCGAGCTGAAACTCTAATACCTCAATTAATTGCTGCTCTGTAATATAGCCTCTTTGTAACAATGCATCTCCAAGTTTTTGTCCCTGGCTTTTTTCTTTTAATGTTGTTTGCAATTGATTTTCGGTCAACAGGCCGGATTCAACAAGTAAATCTCCAAGCCGTTTTCGGGTTTGCTGCATGCTATCACCACGCTTTTCGACGATCATTATTTAAATGTCTCATTAGGCTTTCCCCAAAGATCATTATCATCATTAGAATTTATTTCTTGTGTTCCTTGATGAGCAGATTCCTCCTCATTATTTGTTTGATTTAAATCCGCATCATCATTCGTTGCTTGACTTGTCTGGTTTTCTAATTCACCATTTGTATCACTGTTATCGGTACTGGAAGTATTCTCATCTTTTATTAATCCGCGAACCTCAACCTGATGGACTGGCGGATAGAAATCTTCAGATACCTTCTCTTCCTTTAACCTTTCGCCCTTTTCATCATATGTCTCGCGATATATCCGTACGAAACGCCCCTCTTTCCCTTTGGTTTTGACACTCTTTTCAATTGGGCTTAGTTGTGGATTAAATTGAACAATCGTTTTTGGCTTAAAGGTTTTCTCATCCTTCTCAAAGATTTTATACTGATTTAAAAAACTAGGACCTATTAACGAAATAACTAAATTTGAGTTCGTCTTTTCAAAATAGACTTTATAGGGTCCAGCATTCTCATTCATAAAAATGAAATCCATATCCATTTCAGGATTCACCTTAGCTTCATATCCCAGTTTTGCATATGCTGGCAGGTTTTCACTGATATGTCTTTCAATAACTAAGAAGTTTGTTGGCAATATCAGTTCATAAATACTTGAAGCTAAGATATTCATCGTTTCAATTGAGGCATCGCCTAATCCTAATTCATCCATTTGAGAAAGAAGGGAAAATTGAGAAGATGGTTCAATATCAAAATCTTTCAGTTGCTCCATAAATTTCTCATCAAAATCAATCGTATTCAAGTCCAATGTTACCTGATTAATTACTTGTTTATTTTGAGAGGCTGTATCCAAGAGAAAATCTTCTATTTTAAAATTAAATTGCTCTATTTGTAATGAACTAGCTATATTTAAAATTTCACTATTAATTTTTTCAATATTATATTCATCAGCTGTAATGGTTGGTGAAAGTTCTTCTAATAATACCCCTACTTCATCGGTAGTAACCATTAGCTTATTTTTTTTCCCTTGCTGAGCATTATTGACAGTTTTCTCAATATCAAAGCTGATATCGTGAACGTTAAACTCAATCATCTTTTCTTTAAAATGAAGAAAAATAGTGGTCCCATTTAGCCACTTCGTTAATTGTTCATCAACCATTCTCATCGCTTCAGACTTTGTTTTCCCTGAGACATCTACCGTTCCAATAAACGTACCATTATCAAATGAATTGCTTTTATTCATTATGGCATCGTAAGCTGAGACACCAAAATGGGAGAAACTGAAAATATAGGCGGTAGAGAAGATCATAACAAGAAACAATCTAACTGTCTGCTTATTTCCCATATGAACTACCCTCCCTGATTGCTGTTATTTATTTTAAATATCTTAATTGGTTCAATTACATCTTCCCAAATAACCGGTTCATCATCTTCTATAGAATCTGCTGTCTCCAGTCTTGGTTCTATTTTTTCGAGCTTTAACACTTGGATTTCGTCATTATCAAGTGATGTTATATTACTAGTTTCATTATTAATTTCTTTTGTTGCTGCAACTTCCTCGAGCTGATAATTTAATAGATTAAGTTCAATATTTTCAGTTTGTCCACTGCTATCGGTTTCTGCTATCATTCTTTCAATCTCCGACATATACCCTAAATCTTCTTCCTTCACTTGAGTTTGATGGGTATACCCATTAAAACTTTCTTTAAATAGCTCCTCTCTATTAAATAAGAAGGAGATATCCTCTTCAAAGTCTTCGCCACTATCTTCAATTAACTTTACTTCTTCTGGTAAATTATCTTTTTCGAATGATAATTGCTTTTGAAAAACTTCTTTTTTTAGAGATTCTATTTTTACTTCAGGTGTAATTTCATCTATTAATACATCTTCTCGATAATCATCTGTTCTCATTTCAGAAAGAGAAGCTATTATTTTAACAAGGTTCGATGTTTTCCTGCTGGAAACCTCTATTGCATTTTGCAAAGCAGGTAATTCATTCTCCAAATCTACTTCACGTTCTATCAAATCTAGAGTCATCTCGTCATGTGAATGAAAAATTTTTTTCATAGAAAGTGGATAAATAATCTTTCTCAGTCTTGAATCAATCACAATTGATGACAAAAAAACTAGAAGCAGCAATATTAAACTAGTCTGCCATAAAGGAAAGGATAATTGAGCTAGTAGCCCTAAATTTGCCAGAAAAAAGGAAATGATAATAACGAGTATTTTTCCTTTCGATGAAAGACCGAGCGGCAAAAAATAAATAATAGGGACTAGAATAACTAAAGATATTACTGCTAGTAATAAATTCTCCATTTTTTCCTCCCTAAAAGATGTACAATCTTATATTTGATTAAACATATAAAGAGTATATAATTTTAAATTATTGATACACATAAAAATTGTGGCAATTTTCCAAAAAAAATATAACTTTTATCCTATTTTTCACAAATTTAGTATACTAGTTATTGTATAATAGAGTTAGCAAGTTGGGAAGAGAAGAAAAATGAAGGATTAATCAAAACTTATTATCTTCAAAGAATTTCTATTTTCTCTTTAATAAAATAGAGGATAAAGGAGAAATATATAATGCTTCTACGTAATCAAAAAGGAATGACACTAATAGAAATTCTTTTATCTATAGTAATTCTTACGATTATCCTTGTAACAGCAATGAAGTTTTTCCCCCAGATGGGAATGTTGAACAACCAGAATGGGACCAAACAGCAAGCAGTGAATGATGTAAAAGAATTATTAATTGATTGGCAAAAAAAAGGGGATAATTTAAAAACATTCCTTGCAGATCCATCGAGTGGTGCCTTATCTGGTTATGACCATAATGATGCTAATTACTATTATTTTAAAAATAAAAAAGGAAAATTAGATGTTGAAATTAAAATTAAAAAGACTCCTGACTTAAATACTACCCCTTCAAAAGCATATTTAGTTCATATTAAACTTAAAAACGATCGAGAAACAACAATCAGTGAAACTTATGGATATATTATTGTTAACTAGGAGGTTAGCAATGTTAAATCAAAATCAACGCGGAATTACTTTAGTTGAATTATTAGCAGCAATAGCCATTCTTTCAATTATCGGAGTAATTATTTGGGGTGTTTTTTTTCAAGGAACAAAATATTCTAATATAGCTGTAACCAAAAATCAAATGCAGCAAGAGGCAAATATTATCATTTCCAAATTAACAAAAATTCATCAAACCGCAGAAATCTATTCCATTCATTCAAATGGTGGAATCATAATTGTTGACTATGAAGATAAAAAGGGGTCGACACATAAAATTACTTTTGACGATAGCCATTTAGATTTTTTTACACAATCTATTAATAATGTAATACCAAATAAAAATGATACTCCATTAACTATCACTGTTAACGAAAAAAATTCAAATAATACCATTTCTATAGATACCGTTCTATACCGCTTGAAAGGTGGGGGATAACCCATGCGGGTTTCTAATGAAAAGGGATATGCACTAGTTGCTGTTCTATTAACAATGACTATATTTATGATTCTTGCTTTTTCATTTATGGGACAAGCTGCAAATAATGTAAAGCAGAATAAAGTTATTGAAACCAAATCACAGTCTGTTGCGCTTGCCGAAATGGGCGTTACGTATTTTCAACTAGCAGTTCAAAATGTTTTTAAATCTAATCACCAATCAATTATCGCCCAAGTAAAAGAGGCACGCAACAAAGATATAAAGGATGGAATATTTAAAGCAGATGATGAATATATACAGTATGCAATAGTCTTAATGATAGAACAATTTAAATCTAAATTAAAGCAAACATCAATTTCTATTGATGGAAAACCAAACGCAAAATTTAATATTCAATATAGTGAAAATGATATCCATTCAAATGGAAAGGATATCAGGATTACTTTTAATAGTGTAGGTACTGAGAACGACAAAAGTACCACAATAGGCACAACAATGACGATTGACTTTAGTAATTTAATGTCATCAGATGGCAAAGGTGAAGAAAATAATGGAGACCAAGAATTAAAATTACCCTCCGGGAATGAAATTGCTGATCCAGGAAATTTAAAAATCTGCAGTAATAGTCAGACTGACTTTACAAATACAGTGTGTCAAATAAATGGAAGTAAAACCTTTTATCAAAATGATAAATTAGAGTTTGACCAATCAATTTTTAAAGTTACTGGGGCATTACACTTTCAGAATATGAATAACAAGGATATGAATCATTCAACACTATATATACTAGGAAGTATGACAACTGGAAATATGAATAGCCTAAATAAGTCAAAAATACATGTAAATGGAGCAGCAAATTTCGGCCATTTTAATGGAAATGGACTAACTGATTCAATAATAGAAATCGGAGGAAATGCCAGCTTTGATAATATGAAACTTTTAAGATCTACCATTTATGTAGATAAATATAAAGCAAATTTCGGGCAAATAAATGGAATGAATGATTCCAAGATTTTTGTTAATTCAGATGCTGTAATAAAAGGATTAGATATAGGATCTAATTCTATTATCTGTATCAATGGATACTTAAAAATTGAAAATAATTTTAATAATAACTCTAATAGTAAAGTTTATGCTAAGAACAGTAACAACAATAATGTAATTAAAGGTGATGGAGCATTTAAAGAAGGTGGTGCATGCTCTAGAAATTCTGGTCCATCCATTTCTTGGGGTGATCCTTCAATAATTGCAGATTATGATTATAAATATTAATAATGTACCAACTACCACTTATTTAATGGGACTTACAAAATACATTAACCTTAGACGTGCTAAAGTGACTAACGGTAACATTCAAGAAAATTTGTAGTCCGTAAAGAAGTGTAGAATTTATAATTCTAATCTGTATATACTCACATGTTTTGATATATAAACTAATACTTTTTAACAACGAACCACATTTAATTTAACATTACAAAGAGCTTTTATTCTAAGCTGATAACTTTTTTAAACCCTGGGCATAGCCTGGGGTTTTCTACCATAAAAAAAGATCCCAACTCACTGGAATCTTCACTTCACATACTCCGCCACCCGATTCCGTCCAGCTCTCTTCGCGCCAACATATAAAGCTCGATCAGCATGACGGATGAGAGAAAGGGAATCTTCTGCATCAAGTGGGGCAGCTGCAACACCAATTGAGGCTGTGATATTTACACCAAGCGGGTTCCCATCCCACTCCATATGCTGTGTCAGTGTGAAGGTATGTAAGGCAATCGTTTGCCTGATGGTTTCTGCTGTTATAAGTGCAACTTCTTTTGTCACATCTGGAAGAAGGATAATAAATTCCTCTCCTCCATACCTAGCGACCGTTCCTCTATCACCTATTAATTGCCCTAATTTATCGGCAAGCTGGCAAAGAATTTCATTGCCGCTTTGATGACCGTATGTATCATTTATTGATTTAAAGTGATCGATGTCTAGAATAATCAGTGATAACTGTTCTCTTTCAAAGGTTTCAAGTCGATCAAATTCTCTGCTCAATAGATTATCAAAATAACGGTAATTATAAAGCTGTGTTAACGCACAGCGTTCGCTTTGTGCCTTTGTTTCCTCGTAATGTCTAGCATTCTCGATTGCTACTGCAAAATGTGAACAAAGGATATCGATAATCATTAGCTGGGACTTCTCATATGCTCTTTTTTGTGTCGAGGCAAGTACCAAAACCCCTGTTACTTGATTATTTCGAATCACTGGAACACTTAAGACACTCTCAATCGTGTCAGGCAAATAGCCTTTGGGAAGATGGCTCCATTCTTCCTTCTTATGAAATAACATCGGCTTACGCTGATCCCAAACTAGTCCACTTATTCCTTCCTTCTTTGTAAGCGAGCCAGCATATGATGATATTACTTCACCTTTTTCTATATAACGAAGAATCTGTAATTCCTTTTCATCTACCACATCAAGGATGTATGCGCTATCAACGGTAAGCATCTCTGTTATCTTCTCAATAAATAAGTCGAGAACTTCATTTACGATTAATTTTTCTGCTAGCTGGTGTCCGATTTCTGTGGCCTTTTGTAAAAAACCATTAATTTTATCGCTTGAATAATAAAGATTCAAAATAATCGATAGACTAGAAAATGGTACACCAACGAACAAAACGGCAATAAGTCCGATTTCTATATAGAGCGTGTATAGGACAAAACCGATTGGAAAGGTTATCAATGTTGCAACCGTCTCCCAAACAAAGTCTTTTCCAAAAATATTTTTACGACCATTATAAACTAGTAGATTTATAATAATGATGATGAAATGATTCAAAAGGTAATTAGTAATAGGATAGATTACGATAAGCCAAAAAGAATCATGTAACTCACCTATATGGATTCCCGTTTTCCCACCAAGTGAGTAATAAAAAATACCACTCAATAGAGAAACAAGAAAGAACATGAGAGAGTTTAACGGAACTCGAAAAAATTCAGTACTAGGAAGCTTAACGCGGATAAGTAAAACAATGAGTGCAACTTGGATGATTACTAATTCAACAAACAGACCAAATGATAAAAAG
Organism: Cytobacillus solani; assembly: GCF_001420595.1. GTDB lineage: Bacteria > Bacillota > Bacilli > Bacillales > Cytobacillaceae > Cytobacillus > Cytobacillus solani. Next base: position 3,662,101 of record NZ_LJIX01000006.1, read on the forward strand.
ACCGCCCAGGAAACCCATTGGATTAAAAATACAGGAGATCTATTTATAATCATTGGTGTAGCTGCTACAAATGAAGCAAGCAATAAGAATAGCAATACATCTAATTCGCGACCAGAGATTTGAGGAGGATAATTTTGGTAAGTTACCCATAGACCTAACGGAAATACTAGCAACCAAATAATCCAAGTCATCCTTTTCTTAAGCAAACTCACCACTTATATCCCCCTTCCTCAAAACATTTATAGGTCATTTGTCATATAATATGACTATCTTACCAAATTTTCAAAATGATGTCACACGAATCCTTCTTCATTTTACCTGTTTACAGCTTCAGACAGATATGGCTTCGCCTCGGATAGGAAGTATAGAGACCCTGTAATAACGAGGACTTCATCGCTTCGAAGAGAATGGATTTCCTCATCTATTGCTGCTTTCCAATTCGGTGCGTAATGCTTATTTTCATTTTGACTTATGCTGAATAAAGATTCTGCACTTGCTGCTCTTGGAAAATCAAAGCTTACAAAGGTGATTTTATCTGCAGCCGCATCTAAATTTAGGATCATCTTATCCATTTTTTTATCAGAAAGAGCTGTAAAGATGATTCTGATTTTCTTTTCAGAATAGCGCTTATTCAATTCATTTACTAATGCTGTGATTCCTTCTTCATTATGAGCCCCATCAATAATAATCAATGGATCCATTGAAATCGTTTCAAATCGGCCAGGCCAGTATGACTTTTTCAGACCTGAGTATATATGCTCGTCTTCAATTAAGAAAGAATAGTATTTATTTAATAGCTCCACGGCCATTAGTGCTAATGAGGCATTTTCTGTTTGGTGGCTGCCTGCCATAGAAATTTCTAAATGACTCCATTTACGAAAAGGTGTTATTTGCGAAAATATTTCCCCCGTCGTTGTTGAGTGATGGCCTTCAATTGAAAACTGGCTGCCAAGAGAATACAAGGGTGCCTTCATTTCAAGTGCTTTATTTTCAATAACCTTCTTAGCCTCTTCTTGTTTTACTGCCGTAATGATGCTCGTTCCCGGTTTAATAATACCGGCTTTTTCAAAAGCAATTTCTGCATGGGTAGATCCGAGTATGCCTGTATGATCCAACCCGATATTTGTAATAATGGATAAAATCGGAAAGATAATATTAGTGGAATCGAACCTTCCGCCAAGTCCAACCTCAAATAGAACAATATCCACTGGCTGTACATGACCAAAATATTGCATCGCCATCGCTGTGATGATTTCAAATTCAGTCGGACCGCCAAGATCAGTCGCTTCCAGTTCCACGGAAAGCGGGTAAATATCATTTGCCAGCCGAACAATATCCTCATCTTGAATCGGAACACCATTCAATGCAATTCTTTCATTAAATTGCTCGAAATAGGGAGAGGTAAAAGTCCCTACTGAACAGCCAGATTCCTGAAGAATATGGCGAAGATATGTTAATGTTGAACCCTTTCCATTTGTTCCACCGATATGGATTGATTTCATTCTTCTTTCAGGATGACCCAGCTTCTCCATCATCCATTCCATTCTTTTCAACCCAGGCTTCACTCCAAGTCTTAAGCGAGAGTGTATCCAAGTAACTGCTTCTTCATATGTATTAAACATGCTAGTCCCTCCTAACTACACATAGGAAGACGAATCCAATATAGTTGGATTCGCCTTCAAATTACTTTGTTATTCGCCTTTTAATTCTCTAATACGCGCTTCGACAGCCGCTCGCTTCTCACTATAATCAAGCTCTTTTGCTTTTTCTTCTTCTATTACTTTTTCCGGTGCCTTTTTAACAAAGCCCTCATTGCTCAATTTCTTCTGAACACGCTCAACTTCTTTGTTGAGTTTATCCCATTCTTTTTCTAATCGGGTAATTTCCTCTTCAATATTAATTAAGCCCTCAAGCGGCAAGATGATTTCTGCACCAGTTACAACCGCTGTCATCGCTTTTTCAGGGGTTTCAACATCCGTTGCAAGGATCAGTTCCTCCGGATTACAGAAACGCTCAATATAGCCACGATTGCTTTCTAATGTGCTCAGAATCGCTTCATCCTTTGCTTTTAAAATCATCTTAATCTTTTTACTCATTGGTGTGTTCACTTCCGCACGGCTATTGCGAACTGAACGGATGATTTCAACTAATAGCTTCATTTCATCAGCAGCCTTCTCATCCGTGAATTCAGGATTCACTTCTGGCCATGAAGCTGTTGTAATTGATTCACCTGAATGAGGAAGGTTCTGCCAAATTTCCTCGGTAATGAATGGCATAAACGGATGCAGCAATCTCATTGTATTGTCTAGTACATAAGCCAAAATAGAACGAGTCGTTTTCTTCGCTGCTTCGTCTTCTCCGTATAGAGGAAGCTTAGCCATTTCAATATACCAGTCACAGAAATCGTCCCAAATGAAGTTATAAAGAATACGGCCAACTTCACCGAACTCATAGCGGTCTGATAATCTCGTTACGGTTTCAATTGTTTCATTCAAACGAGTTAAAATCCATTTATCAGCTACTGATTTTTCTCCGCTTAGATCAATTTCGTCATAGGTTAAGCCGTTCATATTCATTAACGCAAAACGGGATGCATTCCAAATCTTATTCGCAAAGTTCCATGTCGCTTCAACCTTCTCCATGCTGAATCGTAAATCTTGCCCTGGTGAGCTTCCTGTTGATAAGAAGTATCGTAAAGAATCTGCTCCATATTTATCAATAACATCCATTGGATCGACACCATTTCCGAGCGACTTACTCATTTTGCGGCCTTCTGCATCACGAACTAAGCCATGGATGAGTACATCTTTAAATGGACGTTCGTCTGTAAATTTAAGTCCTTGGAAAATCATCCTTGATACCCAGAAGAAGATAATGTCATATCCTGTAACTAAAGCTGCCGTTGGATAATAGCGTTTATAATCAGCAGACTCTGTATCAGGCCAGCCCATTGTCGAGAAAGGCCATAACGCAGAACTGAACCATGTGTCTAAAACATCCTTATCCTGTTCCCAATTCTCGATATCTTCAGGTGCTTCATGGGCAACGAACACCTCACCCGTTTCCTTATGATACCAAGCAGGGATGCGGTGTCCCCACCAAAGCTGACGTGAAATACACCAGTCACGGATATTTTCCATCCAGCGAAGATACGTATTTTCAAAACGGTTTGGAACAAAGTTTACTTTATTTTCTTTCTCCTGAAGGGCAATTGCTTCATCAGCTAATGGCTGCATTTTTACAAACCATTGAGTGGAGAGATATGGTTCAACGACCGCACCGCTTCGTTCTGAGTGGCCAACTGAATGCATATGCTCTTCAATTTTAAACAATACACCTTGCTCCTGCAGATCTTTAACAATCTGCTTGCGGCATTCGAACCGATCCATCCCTTGGTACTTATCAGCCTTTGCATTCATCGTTCCATCTTCATTCATGACAAGAACGCGTTCAAGATTGTGGCGATTTCCGATTTCGAAGTCATTCGGGTCATGAGCAGGAGTAATTTTCACAGCACCTGAACCAAACTCCATGTCTACATAATCATCCGCAACAATTGGAATTTCACGTCCAACGATTGGGAGCTTAACCGTTTTGCCAATTAAATGCTTATAGCGCTCGTCTTCAGGGTGAACAGCTACAGCGGTATCCCCAAGCATGGTTTCAGGACGTGTCGTCGCAATTTCAATATGTCCTGACCCATCGGCAAGAGGATATCTCATATGATAGAAGGCACCCTGAACATCTTTATGGATAACCTCAATGTCAGATAGGGCTGTTTTCGTTGATGGGTCCCAGTTAATAATATATTCGCCGCGATAGATAAGTCCCTTATTATAAAGGGATACAAATACTTCACGAACAGCCTTTGATAGCCCTTCATCAAGCGTAAAACGCTCACGGCTGTAATCAAGACCTAGACCAAGCTTGGACCATTGCTGACGGATATGGCTTGCATATTCCTCTTTCCATTTCCATGTTTCTTCAACAAATTTTTCACGGCCTAAATCGTAGCGGCTCTTTCCTTCATTGCGAAGCTTTTCTTCTACTTTTGCCTGTGTAGCAATTCCTGCATGGTCCATTCCTGGAAGCCACAATACATCGTAGCCTTGCATCCGTTTCATACGAGTTAGAATATCTTGGAGGGTCGTGTCCCATGCATGCCCAAGATGCAGTCTTCCTGTTACGTTAGGCGGTGGAATAACAATCGTATAGGGCTCCTTCTTTTCGTCATCCTTCGCCTCAAAAAATTTCCCCTTAAGCCACCAATCATAACGCCCTTGTTCAATTGCCTGTGGATCATATTTCGTCGGCATTGTCAGTTCCTTTGTCTCCATCGTCAATCTTCCTTTCCAATCAATGATCATTCAATACTATAAAAGAAAATAAAAAAACCCCATCGCCTTAAAGGACGAATGGAGTTTGCTTCGCGGTACCACCTTTTTTTCAACTACAATAGAGATGTAGTTGACTCTTAAATAGATAACGGATTTCCCGTCTTTCACTACTTGGACGATAGTCCTTTCGCGAAAGAAGCTCGAGGGCGACCTTCCAATAGTTCCGCTTAGAAAACCTTTCAGCTGATGGTTTTCCTCTCTAAAAGCAAATAGCTAATGTACTCTTCCCTGTCTTTGCTTGTGATTTTAATTTATAAATATACTACCGAAAAATGATGGCTATAGTCAATATTAATTGCCGATTTCTTTATAATTTATTCAATTAAATTTTTTTGTACCTCATTTTTATAAAAAAGGCCTTATTAAAATATAGGCACTAACAAAGAGAAGTGAACATAGAATAGTATGAGAAAGGAATGTTAGGAAAGGGGTTTGCCGAGTGAAAAGAAGATATAATCCGTATATTCTTCCACCGTGGTTAAGAAAAGTCAGAGGTGTTTGTGCACAATTTATTATCCCTATTTGTGTTTTTCAAGGAATTCGTACAATTCTTTTTCCATTTACACTCGATGTATTGCTGCTAACTGTGCTAATATTATTAGCTATTGCTTTTCACTTCGAATTACTATAGGAGCCCAAAATTCGTGTTTCAATTCTGGGCTCCGCTTTGCCCTTCAGCCTCTGCCATTGCTTTTGCCTGCTTCTTTTGTGCCTCAATCTCTTCAATTCTCATTAGTATATATTCTGTATTTTTCAGAAGCCAGTATTGTCTTTGGAAGTGCAAGACTGATTTTCTTTCACCTTTACGATCTGATGCTTTAAAATAGTTTTCTGCGGATCGTATGACTGCACCTGGATGGGCAAAATAACTCTGAAAAAGTAATAACTCATCCTCTTTAAACGGAAAATACTTTAAATACGTATATATCCACTCTATGCATTCCTCTGATCGTTTCGGATAGGTTTTTAACGTTCTCGATAAGAACGGCAATAAATCATGAAGAGGGGAGCCTAGTCTGGACTTTTCAAAATTCGTGAAGTACCCATGTCCTTTATCATCAAATAAGAAATGTTCAGTGGAGATCTTACCATGAATAATCACAGTGCGAGCTTTTTCACTTTCCTCCGTTTTTTCAAACCACGTTTTAAATCTTTTGATGGAAAATTGCAATGCCTGGCTAATGTCGTGATAAGAAAGAGAAAACATTAGCTCGAAGGGAGATAAGTACTCTCTGCTTTCACATGATTCTATAAATCCAATTAAAAATTCGTTTTCTTTCTCCCATTCAAGCAATGTCTTCTCATAATGCTCTGAACGATCCTCCTTACTGATTGTTACTTCCCTAACAGATAAAGTATGAAGTCTTGCCAGTTCACGAAACAGCTGCTGATTCCGCTCGAATCGATTTTCCTTCACTTCATTTGCTAGCCATGGCATTAAGTAATATAGTTCATTTTCATGTAAAACCGCATATCTCCCATCAACTGCAGGAAAAATAGGGACAATTCGGTTATAGCCTTTTTGAAAGAGAGACTGGACATGGCGTATGAAATCACCACCATGCTTTGGATCAATTTTCTTTAAGGCAAAGACCCCTTTATTCGTATAAATTTTCCGTATGCGGCCACGCTCCTCAACAAAATGCGGTTCAAGGGCATAGTTCTTTAATATCGGTGCAACCTTTAGTAATCGATTCTCCTTTTCCATAAGAATCCACTCTCTTTCTTAAGAAAAGCGTAAGCAAGCCGATGTTGACTTATCGTAGGGAGGAGACCTAAAGTTTGATAGGCGATAGGCTGCTTGCGCTAGACAGTTCCCAATTTAAAAAGTGATATATTTTTCTTATCCTTTAAAAAAGAAAACAGCCTAAGCAGGTGTTCGCTAACCTGCCCAGCCTGTTTTTGCATTTTTTAACGGGCTACAACAGCTGGAATATAAAGTACTTGCCCTTCAGAGATATCTTGATTAATTTCTAAATGATTGACACTTAACAGCTGGTGAACACCAATCGCATACCTTTCTGCAATGAGATCCAGTGTATCTCCGCTTTGAACAATGCATACCTTTAATTTTGCCACATGATCGGACTCTTCCTTACGGGCAAAAAATTCTGTTAAGGTCATGCTTTTCTTTTTCGATTTCTTCTTTTTCTTATCCGTTTTCTCAGGACTTTCATCAATAATCTCAGGAGATTCTGGTTTTGCTTCTTGTTCAGGGCTTTCGACCTTAGGCATATTCACATCCTGTACTAGACTTTCATCTACCGGAATTTCAAAAATATCTTCTGCTGATGGAGGTGATTCTTCACTTCTTTTTGAAGAATAAAATGTGATTTCTGGCTCATCTGCCTTTTTTACTTCTTCTTTCGGCTCTGGCTCTGGTTCAGGCTCTTTTCTTGCCTCAGCTTCAAATGGAATATAGACTTTTTCCTTAAACTCATCATGCTTTTCAATTTCATTTGCTGAACTAACAAAAATTTCTGTTCGATCTTCCTTTTGATCCTCTTCTTCTGCAAAAGCTTTTTCTAACGGACTCACATCCACTACATCTTCTGCAGCAGGCGATCTTGCCAAAAATGGTTCTAATTCCTCCTCATCCTGCGTATCCACTTCGTAGGATGACTGTTGCTCCCCATATAAGCCAGTGATCATTAAATTAGCAGATAGCTTCAAACAGCTTCTTTCAGGAAAGATATAATCAAAGGATTCTACTTGAACATCAATGTCATTTAGGCTTTGAATCCTATTGATCGGTATAGTTATATCAACTGGGAAGTAATGTCTAAATTCACAAACTCCTTCTTCTCTTTCTTCTACCACTTGAATGAATTTTGGAGCGGCAAAAGTTCCTTCATCTTCCGCTGTCTCTATTTCATTGCGTTTATATTCACCTGATAGCTCGAGCGCTCCTTGAATCGTAACATATTGATCATCTTCCTGAATAAAAATATCAGGGTCTAACGAGATAGAAATCAAATCTAGTACTTCCTGTCCTTTTTGAAACCAGACAGACTCTTCCAAAGAAAATCGTAAACACGATTGGCTCCCCTGAGACAAAGCGACTCCTCCTTTCATAACACAACACGCTTTATCACTATGTCATTTACACTTTATGAGAAAGTTAATTCTTTTATGATTGAAAAACGAAGCAGCACAAAAAAAACACCCATCTATTAGAGATGAGTGCCTAATAATTACCCTTTAATTTTCGAAAAAGCAATTTCGATTGCTTGTAGTGTTTTTTCTATATCTTCGTCACTATGTGCAGTTGATAAGAACAAGCCTTCAAATTGAGATGGTGGCAGGAAGACGCCTTGATTTGCCATTTCACGGTAGTATGCTGCAAAATAGTCTAGGTTTGAAGCTTTTGCTTTATCATAATTAATGACATTTTCATTCGTAAAGAAGAAGCCGATCATTGAGCCAGCACGATTAACGGTATTCGGAATATCATACTTTTCAGCAGCCACTTTAATCCCCGCTTCAAGCATATCCCCTTTACGTGTAAATTCCGTATATGCCTCAGGTGTTAGCTGACTTAATGTTTCATATCCAGCTGTCATAGCTAGTGGGTTTCCTGATAATGTTCCAGCTTGATAGATAGGGCCGCTCGGTGCAATTTGCTCCATAATTTCAGCCTTACCACCGTAAGCACCTACTGGAAGACCTCCGCCGATTACTTTTCCTAAACAAGTGATATCCGGAGTAACATTGAAGTAGCCTTGAGCACAGTTATATCCGACACGGAATCCAGTCATTACTTCGTCAAAAATCAGCAATGCTCCGTATTGTGTCGTAATTTCTCTTAGTCCTTCTAAAAAGCCCGGAAGCGGTGGTACAACGCCCATATTACCCGCAACAGGCTCCACAATAATTCCAGCAATATCTTCACCGAATTGCTCGAAAGCATACTTTACGCTTTCCAAATCATTGTAAGGAACAGTAATCGTATTCTTTGCGATTCCTTCTGGTACCCCAGGACTATCTGGAAGACCAAGCGTTGCCACTCCAGAGCCAGCTTTAATCAATAAGGAATCTCCATGACCATGATAGCAGCCTTCAAACTTCAGAATTTTGTTTCGGCCAGTATAGCCGCGTGCAAGTCTTAGCGCACTCATTGTTGCTTCTGTTCCAGAGGAAACCATACGTATGATTTCAATAGACGGAACTCTTTCAATTACTAGCTTAGCAAGCTCATTTTCAGTAACTGTCGGTGCACCAAAGCTTGTACCTAATTCTGCAACCTTTTTAAGTGCTTCGACGACACGGTCATTTGTATGTCCTAAAATGAGCGGTCCCCATGATAATACGTAGTCAATGTATTCATTTCCATCGATATCATAGATTTTCGAGCCTTTTCCTCTTTCCATAAAAATTGGATCCATGTTTACTGATTTAAACGCACGCACAGGAGAGTTAACTCCTCCCGGCATAAATTTTTTCGCTTCCTTAAAAGCTTGAATGGATTTATCGTAAGAGCGCATCTAATCCCTCTTTTCACTTTTTTATTGTTGAAAATAATGCAGTTTTGGCAAAGGTTGTTTTCCGCTTCAGGATGCTCGCTTTCCGCGGGGCGGGCGCTGAGCCTCCTCGTCGCCTACGCTCCTGCGGGGTCTCACCTGTCCCACTCCTTCCGCAGGAGTCTCACACCTTACGCTCCAATCAACCTAACTTTATTCCAACATATTCATCTATATTGCCGTACAAATACCTTTTGTTAGTACCTAAAACTTAAAAATTATTGTTCTTTTAGCCATCTAGCTGCATCTTTTGCATGGTATGTAATGATAAGGTCGCAGCCAGCGCGTTTCATCCCAGTCAGCATTTCCATTACGATTCTTTTTTCATCAATCCATCCGTTCTGAGCAGCTGCTTTAACCATGGAATATTCGCCGCTTACATTATAAATAACGAGTGGAAGATTGAAATTATTTTTCACATCACGAACAATATCCAGATAAGGCATACCAGGTTTCACTATTAGGAAGTCAGCGCCTTCCATTAAATCAGACTCTGCTTCACGCAATGCTTCCATACGATTTGCAGGGTCCATTTGATAAGCCTTTCGGTCGCCAAATTGAGGTGTACTATCAGCCGCGTCACGGAATGGGCCATAGAAAGCAGAGGCATACTTCACCGCATAAGACATAATTGGCACATTTTCAAAACCAGCCTCATCTAATCCAGCACGAATAGCAACGACAAATCCATCCATCATATTAGATGGTGCAATAATGTCCGCTCCAGCCTTTGCCTGGCTAACAGCTGTCTGAACAAGCAATTCAAGCGAGGCATCATTTAAAACTTGATCTCCTTCTATCAAGCCGCAATGGCCATGGCTTGTGTATTCACAAAGACAAGTGTCAGCAATAACGATGATTTCAGGGAACTTCGCTTTAATTAAACGGGTTGCTTCTTGGACGATTCCATGATCATGGTAAGCTTGCCCGCCGCATTCGTCCTTTTCTAAAGGAATACCGAATAACAGAACGGATTTAATCCCTAAAGCAACAACCTCATTCATTTCCTCTTCAAGATGATCCAGCGATAAATTATAAATGCCAGGCATCGACGTGATTTCTTTCTTAACATCCTCTCCCTCTGCTACGAAAATAGGATAAATGAAATCATCTATTGTTAAATGATTTTCACGTACGAGTGCACGCATATTTGCACTTTGGCGTAAACGTCTATGACGGGTGAATTGTAAATCCATTATAATGCCCTCCGATATTCATTTTCTAAATAGTCAATTATGCTTTTTATCATGTGATGGACGGTGTATACATTCGGTGCAATATGAACCTTTAACCCATATGACTCAATTCTTTCCTTTGTAACAGGTCCGATACAGCCGATGACACATGCTTCTACCTTTTCATAAAGATTGTTTTCTTTCACAACAGCCATTAAATGGTCAATTGTAGATGGGCTAGTAAAGGTTAAGATATCTAATTGGCTATGAGTTAGCTTTTCTTTAATGAGTTCTCTGCTTTCTTCTGGAAAATATGTGTCGTAAATGATTGCTTCATCAACAACAGCGCCATATTTAGATAAATAAGCAGCAATATAATTACGGGCTAAATTCCCCTTCGGAATGAGTACTTTCATTCCCTTTTGTACATATGGTTTAAATTCTTCAGCAAATCCTTCAGCAACGAACTCCTCTGGCGTAAAGTCCACTTGAAGCCCTTTAGCCAATAAAAAGCTTTCTGTTTTCCTTCCGATGGCAGCAATTTTTGGCATTTGCTTTCTATCAGATGGATGAAGGAAGGATAGAAACGTTTCAACCGTTATACTGCTCGTAAAAATTAGCCAATCATACGAATGCAGCTGATTGATGATGGCATGTATTTCTGGTGAACGAGCAGGTTTAAAGGCAAGCAGAGGGATTTCAACAGGATTTCCTCCATATTTCTCCACTAAATCCGAAAAGGATTGTGCCTGCCCTTTACTTCTTGGAACAAGAATATTTTTTCCTCTTAAAGGAAGGGAGGAGGCTGTCATTTGCCTTCCATCTCCGCTTTAACCTGATCAATCAATTCTTTTCCTCCAAGCTTTATTAAGCTATTTGCGGCAGCAATTCCAACTTCTTCGGGATTTATGCCAGTTATCTGTTCTTTATAAATAATTTTTCCATCTGGTGAACCAACAAGTGCGGTTAATACGACTTGATCCTTGTCATTCAACTCTGCGAATCCTGCAATCGGCACTTGACAACCGCCTTCCATTTTATGAAGGAATGCGCGTTCCGCTCTAACCGTGGCATCAGTCTTTTCACATGTAAATTTCTTTAACAATCCAAGCAGTTCTTCATCATCTCCACGGCACTCAATAGATAATGCACCTTGTCCGATCGCTGGGAGGCAAATATCTGGATCTAGAAATTCTGTTACTACATCAGATGCCCACCCTAATCTTGAAAGACCTGCAGCTGCTAAAATAATCGCATCATATTCTTCTGTTTCTAACTTTTCCAGTCTTGTATCAATATTTCCGCGAATCCATTTAATTTCGATATCAGGACGACGGGCTAACAGCTGGGCTGCTCTTCTTAAGCTGCTTGTTCCAACGATAGCGCCAGGCTTAAGGTCATCAAATCGAATATGATTTTTTGAAATAAGTGCATCTCGATGATCTTCTCTTTCTGGTATACAGCCGATGACGAGGCCATCTGGGAGAACGGCAGGCATATCCTTCATGCTATGTACCGCCATATCGATTTCCTTATCAAGCATGGCCTGCTCAATTTCCTTCACAAAAAGTCCTTTGCCGCCAACTTTTGATAAAGTTACATCAAGAATTCGATCGCCTTTTGTGACGATCTCCTTTACTTCAAATTCAAAAGACGGATCTAGTGCCTTTAACTGATTAATAACCCAATTAGTCTGTGTTAATGCAAGTTTACTTCTGCGCGAACCAACGATAATTTTTCTCATGATTGCCTCCTAAATTTAAAGCGATTATGAATACCAGAAATGGAAAGATGAAAGTTTTCCAAATAAGAAGAAATTAATAAGAACGACGAGAAAGGATGCAAGATTCCATAAAGCAAGCTTATTCCCAGTCAGTCCTTTCCCAACCTTTAAATATAAATAAATGCTGTAGATCGCGAGTACGATGAAAGAGCCAATCACCTTAGGATCGTACCAAATCATATCAGGAACCTTTATGTATGCCCAAGTTGTTCCAAGAATTAAACTTATAATTAGCATAGGAACCCCAATAAGATTTAAGACGAAAGACATTTTGTCAAGCTTTGAAAGGTCAGCAAGCCGCTTCAGGCGCGTTCCCCACTTTTTTCTTTTTAAAAGATCGTACTGAATTAGATACAGCAGCGAAAACACAAATGAGAGGGAAAAGGCTCCATAAGATAGAATGGCCACAGTAATATGAATAAGCAGCAATTCAGAAATCAGCTGCTGTGCCATAACATGGGATTCATATTGTATGGGTGCAAATGTATGAATTGCCATGATCATAAATCCAAGCACATTTGTAAAGAACACGATAAAATCTACTCGAAGTAAGCGATTTATGGCTAAAGATAAACTTATCAGTACCCAAGCATAAAAATAAAGCCCTTCAAATATCGTCAAGACAGGAAATCTCCCCGTCTTCAACATATACAAAAAAAGGAATATTGTTTGTAAACCCCATACAAATGCAAGTAACCAGAAGGCAATTCGGTTTGCCTTCCGGTTAGACGTCAGAAAATCAACAAAATATAATAAGACACATAAGGCATAAAGAACGACTGTAAACTCATGCAGCCGTGTCATATAAATTTCAAACATGGACAGTACTCCTTTTATGATTGAAAGGAAGCCTGTGGCGATTGAGCAACCGAGTGCCTTAGTTCTGCTGCACTCACTTCCTGCCGCTCATTAACAAGTTCTCCTATATTAAAAATTTTCACGAATAGATCCAATGCCTTATCTGCATCTTTTTGGCCAGCCATTTCTTTAGCCTGTAAAATAGGATCCTTCAATAACTGATTAATAATACTCTTCGTATGTTTATTTAACACCTTTTTATCCCGATCACTTAAATTCGGCATCTTTCTTTCTATGCTCGTCATCGTTTCTGCTTGAATTGCTAGGGCTTTTTCACGCAACGCAGAAATGACTGGAACAACTCCAAGTAAATTCAGCCATTGTTTGAATTCAACTATTTCTCCTTCAATCATTAGCTGAATCTTTTCGGCTTCTTTTTTACGCTCCTGAAGATTCGCTTCAACGATTCCCTCAAGATCATCAATGTCATAGAGGAACACACTATCTAATTCAGCAAGCAATGGATCTAAATCACGCGGAACAGCAATATCAACCATGAATAACGGCTTGCCTTTGCGCAGTTTTTCCACTTGCAGCATCATGCATTTTGTAATGACAAATTCTTTTGCACCTGTTGAGCTAATAAGAATATCTGCTTCAAGTAATGCACATTGAAGCTCTTTCAGTGTCTTTGCTTGCCCTTCATAGCGGTTTGCTAAGTCCTGCGCCTTTTCAAACGTACGATTAATAACCGTTACCTTACTTGCACCGTTTGCATGCAGGTTTTGAATCGCAAGCTCACCCATTTTTCCAGCACCTAAAATAAGGACATGCTTATTCTCTAAGGAACCAAAAATTTTCTTCGCTAATTCAACAGCTGCATAACTTACAGAAACTGCATTTGCACCGATCTCTGTTTCTGAATGGGCCCGTTTGGCAAGCGTAATGGCTTGCTTAAACAGATGATTGAACACGGTTCCAGTCGTATTCTCTTCCTGAGCTTGCAGGAAGCTTGTGCGAACCTGTCCTAAAATTTGGGTTTCCCCAAGAATCATGGAGTTTAACCCGCAAGACACACTAAATAAATGCTCCATTGCGCCTTCTTGTTCATATATAAACAAATATGGTGAAAATTCTTCCTTCTCTATTTGAAACCACTCTGACAAAAATTCTTTAATATAATATCGGCCTGTATGAAGCTGATCAACAACTGCATAAATCTCAGTCCGATTACATGTTGACAATATCACGTTCTCTAAGATGCTCTTCTTATTCTTTAATGTGTTCATAGCATCTGCAAGCTGAGACGGGTTAAATGTCAAACGCTCACGAATTTCGACAGGGGCTGTTTTATAATTTATACCGACAACTAAAATATGCATGTTTCAATTGACCCCCCCAATTAAATTGCACAAAATACTACTATAATTGTAACATTTCTATCCCTTTATCCAATGGTAAAATGTGAACAGATAGTGAATTCATATGGTAAAATAAAGTAAGAGTGCAGATAAAGAAAATCCATTGCTCTATCCACTTTCTATCATTCGACAAAATCCTCCCATATGTACAGTAACAAAAAAACATAGCAGATTCAAGTGAACCTTATTGGAAGGGTGTAACGATGAAAAATCAACGTTTTTTTCTAGGAATTATCCTAATTGGCTTTGGCGCCTACTTTTATCTTGAGCAATCCAATATTCCTGTTTTGCAGCCTTATTTCACGTGGCCATCCTTACTAATAATTATTGGTGTCGCTTTTTTATTTCAGGGCTACGGCGCAAAAGAATACCATGCCATCCTGCCTGGCGTCATTCTGACTGGTTTTGGTCTCCATTTTCATGTGGTCAATCGGCTGGAAATATGGCCAGATCATATTGGCATTTTTATTTTAATTCTAGCTCTTGGCTTGCTGCTGCAGCATCAAAAGACTGGATCAGGTTTATTTCATGGGCTTCTCTTCTTATTTTTATCGATTTTGCTGCTTTTTTATGATCGCATGATTGTCTGGTTCGGCCTATTGAATAACGGAGTCTCGAATGTTTGGAAATTTTGGCCTGTCATCCTCATTCTTATTGGCGGTTATTTCCTCTTTATTAAGAAAAAATAGAAAAGAGACAGGGATACATAGTTTCCCCTGTCTTTTTCGATTACAATACAGAATCTAAAAAGTTTTTTGTTCGTGCTTCTTTTGGATTTGAGAATAATTGCTCTGGGTGTCCTACTTCAACAATTCGTCCCTCATGCATATAGACAGCCCAATCAGCAACCTCTCTTGCAAAGCCCATTTCATGGGTAACAACAACCATTGTCATTCCCTCTTCAGCCAATTCCTTCATTGTCGCAAGCACCTCTCCTACTAATTCAGGATCAAGCGCAGAGGTTGGTTCATCAAAGAGCATAATCTCCGGTTTCATAGCAAGAGCCCTTGCTATTGCTACACGCTGCTTTTGCCCACCGGAAAGCTTTGAAGGATACACATTCTCTTTATCTAAAAGACCTACTTTTTTCAGCAAAGCTCTTGCTTCCATCTTCGCTTCTTCTTTTGGATACTTTTTAACATAAATTGGTGCCTCCATCACGTTTTGTAGCACCGTTTTATGCGGAAATAAATTAAAATGCTGAAATACCATTCCGACTCTTGCTCTTACTTCATTTAGATCATGCGTTTCTTTCTCGATTTTTTCTCCGCCGATCATAACAAGTCCACTATCTTTTAATTCTAAAAAATTAATGCAGCGGAGAAGCGTGCTTTTTCCAGACCCGCTCGCACCAATAAGGCAAACAACCTCACTCTGGTTTACCGTCATATCGATATCCCTTAAGACATGTAAATCCCCAAAAGATTTATTCAGCTTCTCTACATTGATCATAATATCTTTACTCATATTTATCTTCCCTCCTTTAATCGCTGCTAGACATTTTTTTCTCAATTATTCTTACGATAATAGAGAAGAATAGAACGAGAACTAGATAATAGACAGCAACAATAAGCAAGTAGCTCATATAATCATATTTAAGAGAACCGTGCGTGGTTGCAACATTAAAGAGCTCGTACATGCCAATAAACGAGGCGAGCGAGGAGTCCTTTAAAGCAATAATGAATTGATTTCCTAACGGTGGAAGCGCTCTGCGGCTTGCTTGCGGCAAAATAATTCTTCTCATTGTTAAACCCATTGTCATTCCAAGTGAGCGGCCAGCTTCCATTTGTCCATGATCAATCGATTGAATAGCCCCTCTGAAAATCTCTGCAATATAAGCCCCGTTATGAAAGGCTAGTCCTAGTACAACAGCCAGAAAATCGGAAATATTAAAAGCAGTTAATCCAAAGTAGAAGATAAAGATCTGGACAACAAGCGGGGTGCCACGAACTAAGAAAATGTATAAATCAGCAATCCATTCCAGTATTTTTATATTGGATATTTTTAAAAAGGCAAAGAATAATCCTATAAAAATGGCAATAAAAATAGAAACGATTGTTATTTCAAAGGTGAGAAGCATTCCTTTTAAAAAGACTGGATATGTGTCGATAAATTTTGTTAATAAGTCCACAGGTTTCCTCCTTTAAACATGTTATGCTTATGAAAAAAGACGAATGTAATTTCTGCTACATTCGCCCGGTATGTTTATTCCTACTCAGGAACAACAGTGATATCCTCACCGATATATTTTTTGCTTATTTCTGTTAGCGTTCCATTCTCATGCAGGTTTTCAAGCGCTTTATTAATTTTTTCTAGAAGCTCTGTATTTTCTTTTGCCACAGCAATGGCTTGTTCACTGCGGCCAAGCAATTCTTTGCCGACAATATTCATTCCAGCACCGATTGCTTCTTTTCCTGTGATAAAGTCAGTAATAACCGCATCATGCTTTCCTTTGCTTAATGCCTCTAGAGCTACTACATCGCTATCATAGAATTTAATATTATTTGTAGCTTTTTCTGCTTCTGTTGTATATGTAGTGCCTTTTGCTACGGCAACTTCCAGCCTTTTTAAATCATCAAACGTTTCCACTGAGCTATCAGGACGAACATAGATTTGCGGACCAGAAAAATAATAAGGAATCGAAAAATTAACGGCTTCCAATCGTTCTTCAGTAATTGTATGACTTGCTACCGCTGCATCAAATCGACCCGATTTAACACCTTCGACAATTCCGCCAAACTTAAATTTATGCTGGACTGGTTCCAGTCCTAATTCCTTTGCAACAGCTTCTCCAACTTCAATATCGAACCCGCTCATTGTTCCATCTTTATTCGTTACACTGAATGGATTAAACTCACCTGAAGATGCATAAGTAAACTTACCATCATCTACTAGTTTCATGCCTTTATTCGACGCTTCTTTTGATCCGCATGCAGCTAGTACAACTATAAGCAAGAGCAAAAATGCGCCTTTCCAAAAATGTTTCACTAGTGTAAATACCCCCTTTATTTTTTAGCTTAATATTTGTCCTACCCCATTCTATGTTTTTGAATCCTCTAAAATTCGCATTTTATATAATAAAAAGAATCCCATTGCATATTTGCAATGGGATTCCATTCTTACATATAAGCTTGTAATAATGCCCAAGCCTGATCTTTTCCCTGTCCTGTTTCAGAAGAAAAGAGAATGATATGATCATTTGGGTCTAATTCTAATGTTTCTTTAGCTACTTTCAAATGCTTCTGCCATTTGGATTTTGGAATCTTATCTGCTTTTGTTGCGATAATGATGCACGGAATTTCAAAATGCTTTAAGAAATTATACATCATCACATCATCCTTTGATGGCGGGTGACGAAGATCAACAATTTGAACAACAGCCTTGAGCTGCTCTCTATCCTTTAAATATGTTTCAATCATTTTCCCCCAAGCTTCTCTTTCCTTCTTGGAGACTTTCGCATAGCCATAACCAGGTACATCGACAAAATGCATGATTTCATTAATGAGATAAAAGTTTAATGTTTGTGTTTTTCCTGGCTTCGATGATGTTCTTGCTAAATTTTTTCGATTGAGCATTTTATTAATAAATGAAGACTTCCCGACATTCGATCTGCCCGCTAAGGCAAACTCTGGTAAAGCTTCAACAGGATATTGTTCTGGTTTTACCGCACTAATTACGATTTCAGCCGAATTTACTTTCATCCTTGTTCACCGCCATTCAATGCATGTTTTAGAACGTCATCAACATGAGAAACAAGGACAAAGTTAAGATCTTCCCGGACACTTTCAGGGATATCATCAATATCCTTTTCGTTATCCTTAGGAATGATAATCTTTGTAAGCCCAGCCCGATGTGCACTTAATGATTTCTCTTTCAAACCGCCAATTGGAAGAACGCGTCCTCTTAAAGTAATCTCACCTGTCATTCCTACCTCTTTACGGATCGGTTTTCCGGAAAGTGCAGATACAAGTGCCGTTGTAATTGTAATTCCAGCAGATGGTCCATCTTTTGGAACCGCTCCCTCAGGTACATGGATATGAATATCATATTTTTCATGGAAGTCTTCTTCAATACCCAATTCCTTTGCTTTCGAACGAACATAGCTAAACGCTGCTTGTGCCGATTCTTTCATTACATCGCCAAGCTTCCCTGTTAAAACGAGCTTCCCTTTTCCCGGTGCTAGAGAAACTTCAATTTGCAGTGTGTCTCCGCCAACCGTTGTATAAGCTAACCCAGTAGCCACTCCAACTTGGTCTTCCAGCTCTGCCTGGCCATAACGAAACTTTGTTTTCCCAAGGAAATCTTCTATGTTTTTCTCCGTTATCACTACTTTTTTCTTTTCACCAGAAACAAGAATTTTTGCCGTTTTTCGGCATACTGTGGCAAGTTGGCGTTCTAAGCTGCGCACACCTGCTTCTCTCGTGTAATAACGAACGATTTTTTGAATCCCGTCTTCTCTAATCTGAAGTTGAGACTTTGAAAGCCCATGCTCTTTAATCTGTTTCGGCAAGAGATGATCTTTCGCAATATGAATCTTTTCCAGTTCTGTATAGCCGGCAATTGTAATAATCTCCATTCGATCACGGAGTGGACCAGGAATGGTTCCTAAATCATTTGCCGTTGCAATAAACATTACCTTAGAAAGATCATATGGCTCTTCAATATAATGATCACTGAAATTATGATTTTGTTCCGGATCTAACACTTCTAACATTGCTGAAGATGGGTCGCCACGGAAATCATTCGACATCTTGTCTATTTCATCTAAAAGGAACACAGGATTAATGGTACCTGCTTTTTTCATTCCTTGAATAATACGGCCTGGCATCGCTCCTACATAAGTCCTTCTATGACCACGAATCTCAGATTCATCACGTACCCCACCTAAGGAGATTCGGACAAATTTTCGATTTAGAGAAGCAGCGATTGAACGGGCTAGACTTGTCTTCCCCACTCCTGGAGGTCCAGCAAGACATAGAATTGGCCCTTTCAATGAATTGGTTAGCTTTTGAACTGCCAAATATTCAAGAACGCGCTCCTTTACCTTTTCAAGTCCGTAATGATCCTCGTTTAATATCCGTTCAGCTTTATGAATATTTAAATCGTCTTCCGTTGCATGACTCCATGGCAAAGCAACTAGCCATTCAATATAGTTGCGAATAACCGCACTTTCAGCTGAACTAGAAGGAATCTTTTCATATCTGTCCAATTCCTTTAGGGCTGTTAGTTGAATATGTTCTGGCATGCCGGCTTTTTCAATTTTTTCCGTGAGGGCAGCGATTTCCCCTGTCTTTCCTTCTTTATCACCAAGTTCTTTTTGAATCGCCTTCATCTGTTCACGTAAATAATATTCCTTTTGCGTTCGTTCCATCGATTTTTTAACTCGCTGACCAATTTTCTTTTCTAAATTTAGAACTTCTTTCTCATTATGAATAATTTCAATTACTTGATTCATTCGCTCTTTTATATTGGTCGTTTCTAAGATTTGTTGCTTTTCCTTTAATTTTAAAGGAAGGTGTGAAGCGATAATATCAGCCATTCTTCCTGGTTCCTCAATATCCGCAACCGCAGAATACGTTTCAGCTGAAATTTTCTTAGAAACCTTTATGTACTGCTCAAAATATTCAAGCATCGTTCTCATCAATGCTTGGTCTTCAACATCCTTTGTAGTTGGTTCTTCAAACACTTCCACACTGACAGCATAATGACTGGTTTCATCATAGAATTCAATAATTTCAGCTCGTTGAAGACCTTCTACTAACACTCGAATCGTTCCGTTTGGAAGTTTAAGCATTTGTTTGACACGTGTTAATGTGCCTCTTGTGAACAAATCTTCTTCTGCAGGTTCATCTATCGAGATCTCTTTTTGTGTAGTTAGGAAAATTAAATGGTCATCTACCATCGCTTTTTCAAGTGCCTGTACCGATTTTTCACGGCCAACATCTAAATGAAGAACCATTGTTGGATAAACAAGCAAACCCCGAAGCGGCAGGAGGGGGACGATGATTTCTTTCTTTTTCGCCAAACTAAAACACCTCCAAATGCAAATCTTTATAAGCATAAAATTTCTAATAATTTCTTTGTACAATTCTATCGTATTTATAAGATAGTGTCTAATTTGAAATGCGGAGGCGGTTTGGTCACCCCCGACAAGCACAAGACAAGCCAAAACGCATAAATAAAACTTCGGCTTTTCGCATCCATTGCAAGCCGAAGTTTTTTCACCAACTAAATGCTTTCTTTTTTCACCAGTTCGACTGAAGCCGTTATCGATTGCTCCATATGAATATTCTTTAGAAGGGCTAGATCAAAAACTTCATTCAAATGGCTTACAGGAACAATCTTTATTCCTGTAATTTCTTTTAAAATGGATTGCATGTTTTCTTCAGGAATAATCACTGTTTTTGCACCAGCTTTTTTCGCTGCTTTAACCTTTGGATACACACCACCGATCGGTTTCACATGCCCGTGAATACTTATTTCTCCTGTCATTGCTACTGTATGGTCAATTGGAAGCTTATAAATAGCGGAATATATCCCGGTCGCCATTGCGATTCCTGCAGAGGGCCCATCAATGGGAACTCCTCCTGGAAAATTCACATGAATATCGTAATCATTCGCAGGAACACCCATTGAACGAAGAACAGTAATTACATTTTCAATGGACCCTCTTGCCATACTTTTTCTCCGTATCGATTTTCCTTGTCCGCCGATACTTTCCTCTTCAACGATCCCAGTAATATTGATACTTCCTTTATCAGTGGCAGGAATGACAGTCACTTCAATTTCAAGAAGGGCACCCGTATTCGGCCCGTATACGGCAAGACCGTTAACTAGACCTATAGCTGATTTCTCATTTATTTTTCTTTCCATTCTAGGAGTAAGCTGACTTGACTGAATCACCCACTCAATATCTTCATCCTTTATGTAATCTCTATCTTCCGTTATTGCTAATCCAGCTGAAATCTGAATAAGATTGACTGCTTCACGCCCATTTCTTGCGTACGATGCTAGTATTGTTAATGCATTTTCACTAATCGTGAGATTGACCTTTTTAGCAGCCTTTCTTCCAATTTCAATAATTTCCTCTTCTAATAATTCTCTGAAAAATACCTCCATACATCTTGAACGAATCGCTGGGGGAATTTCACTTGGCGTTCTTGTTGTTGCACCAATTAATCTGAAATCGGCTGGAAGGCCATTCTTAAAAATATCGTGAATATGATTAGGAATTTGAGTATTTTCTTCATTATAATAGGCACTTTCAAAAAGAACTTTTCTATCTTCTAATACCTTCAATAATTTATTCATTTGTATTGGGTGAAGCTCGCCTATTTCATCAATAAAAAGTACCCCTCCATGGGCATTGGTTACCGCTCCTTGTTTCGGCTGAGGTATACCAGCTTGTCCCATTGCACCAGCTCCTTGATAAATAGGATCATGAACAGAACCAATAAGAGGATCAGCAATCCCACGTTCATCAAAGCGAGCAGTCGTTGCATCTAATTCAATAAAAACAGAAGACGGTTTAAACGGAGACTTGGCTGTTTTCTTTGCTTCTTCTAATACGAGTCTTGCTGCTGCTGTCTTTCCAACACCTGGTGGTCCATAAATAATTACATGCTGCGGGTTTGGACTGCATAAAGCAGCTTTTAAAGATTTGATCCCATCTTCCTGTCCAACAATATCCGCAAAACTAGAAGGCCGTACCCTTTCCGCCAGAGGCTCTGTTAAAGAAATGGCTCTCATTTTTTTTAATTGATCCATTTCTTTTTTTGACTCCCGATCGATTGAAACCTTTTGAGTCCGCTGGTTTTTTAACAAATTCCAAAAATAAAGCCCAATGACAATTCCAAAAAACAATTGTATAAATAAGGCGATCCCCGTCCAACTCATACTTTTCCCTCCTGCATTAAAAGTTCTCGCTGATAATGCTAGTATCTCCTTCACAGAGTTGGAATAAACAAGAATCTGTTGTAAAAAATTGGGCTGCAAGAAATGCGGAAGCGCCTTAGATCATCGCCGTACAAACTGGAAGTGCCACGAATGAGATAAACGAGACACAATGAGAAAAACCAAACCCTATAATGGTTTGGCCTCTCTAAATTTTATTCAAGCTGAAGTTTTTCGTTCCTCATCAATAATTGTACCATCTTCAAGAATCAGCTTTGGTGAAGCATTATCAGTGATCGCTTCTTTCGTAATAATGCATTTCTTAATATCCTCACGTGAAGGAAGCTCAAACATCACATCTAACATGATTCCTTCAATGATAGAACGCAGTCCGCGAGCACCTGTTTTACGTTCAATTGCCTTTTTAGCAATTTCAGTAAGTGCCTCTTCCTCGAACTCAAGCTCTACTTCATCAAGTTCAAGCATTTTTTGATATTGTTTAACAAGCGCATTTTTTGGCTTTGTTAAAATTTCAATTAATGCTTCTTCATCTAATGGTGTTAGACTTGAAATAACTGGAAGACGACCGATGAATTCTGGAATAAGCCCAAATCTTAATAAATCCTCAGGAAGTACTTTTGATAACAGGCTCTTTTGATCAAGTTCATTTTGTTTCGTATCTGATCCAAACCCAATGACCTTTTGACCTAATCGGCGTTTAATAATTTGCTCAATCCCATCAAAGGCTCCACCACAAATAAACAAAATATTTGTTGTATCAATTTGGATAAATTCTTGATGAGGATGTTTACGTCCACCTTGAGGTGGTACACTTGCAACCGTTCCCTCTAATATTTTCAACAGTGCTTGCTGTACCCCTTCCCCAGATACATCTCTAGTAATGGATGGGTTTTCAGACTTTCTCGCTACCTTATCAATTTCATCAATATAAATAATTCCCTTTTCCGCTTTTTCAACGTCATAGTCAGCAGATTGAATGAGCTTTAAAAGGATGTTCTCTACATCCTCTCCCACATACCCTGCTTCTGTTAATGAAGTCGCATCAGCAATAGCAAACGGAACATTTAAAATACGGGCTAATGTTTGTGCAAGTAATGTTTTCCCGCTTCCAGTCGGCCCGATCATGGCAATATTACTTTTTGAAAGTTCCACATCATCAATTTTGCTGTTAGAGTTAATGCGCTTGTAATGGTTATACACGGCAACGGATAACGATTTCTTTGCTTGGTCTTGACCAATGACATATTCGTCAAGAATATCTCGGATTTCTGACGGCTTTGGTACATCTTTAAATTCTACTTCTTCTTCTGTTCCAAGCTCTTCTTCTACAATTTCTGTGCAGAGTTCTATACACTCATCACATATATAAACACCTGGTCCGGCAACAAGCTTTCGTACTTGATCCTGTGTTTTGCCACAGAATGAACACTTTAATTGCCCTTTTTCATCATTAAATTTAAACAAATCCTTCACCCCTTGAAAACTTCAAATCATTATATTAAGCTTGTGCGAATCATATGCAAACAAATAAAATTCAGCCGTTTGTTACTAAATATATTAAGCACGTAATCCAATGCTCATCCTATTTAGACTTACCTTTTCTTACAACAATTGTTATGTATTGCATTGTAACACATTTCCACTTTGGACAGGAAATGAAAACTCTTAATTACTTAATTAGATTATGTATGACTGCTTGCATAGCGGATTCGTTTAAGGTTGGCTGTAAAAAAAGATATTCTAAATAAGCTTAACCAATTATGGTCAAGTTAAGTCAATAGATTTTATCCAAAAACTTCATATGTATGTGTATGTATTATCATTTCTTCTATTCTATTGTACAAAACAAGGCACGATTACTCGCGCCTTGTTCATTATGTTTTATCTAGCTTTAATAATATTTATTAAACAGTTTTACTGTTTTCTACAATGAAATCAACTGCTTTTTTAACTTGAAGATCTGCTTTTATGCCTTCAAGACTGCCTAGAGCTTTTTGGATATTTTCAACTGTCATGTTGTACATTTCAGCCATTTTATTAAGCTCTGCAGTTACTTCTTCATCTGTTACTTCGATGTTTTCTGCTTTTGCAATTGCTTCAAGTGTTAAGTTCATACGAACACGCTTTTCAGCATCTTCCTTCATTTGCTCACGTAATGCACTCTCTTCTTGACCTGAGAATTGGAAGTAAAGCTCAAGATTCATTCCTTGCATTTGCAGGCGTTGTTCAAATTCGTTCATCATACGGTCAATTTCTGTATCAACCATTACTGATGGAAGATCAATTTCTGCATTTGCAGAAGCTTTTTCCACTACAGTATCTTGAACAAAATGTTCAGCTTCATGCTTCTTGCTTTCTTCAAGACGAGTTCTTAGTTTTTCTTTAAGAGCAGCTAAAGTTTCAACTTCTTCATCTGCGTCTTTTGCAAATTCATCATTTAATTCAGGAAGTTCTTTCGTTTTGATTTCATGAACAGTCACTTTAAATACTGCAGGTTTTCCTGCTAATTCAGCAGCATGGTATTCTTCAGGGAAAGTAACTTCAACATCTTTTGATTCTCCAGAAGCAACACCAACTAATTTCTCTTCAAATCCTGGAATGAATTGACCTGAACCAAGTTCAAGAGAATAATTTTCTGCTTTTCCGCCTTCAAATGCTTCTCCATCAACAAATCCTTCAAAGTCCATAACAACTGTGTCGCCGTTTTCAGCTTTGCCTTCTTCTTTTACAACAAGCTCAGCAAGTCTTTCTTGCATAGACTTTAATTCATTGTCAACATCTTCTTCTGTTACTTCAGTATCAAACTTTTCTACTTCAAGCCCTTTGTATTCGCCTAATTTAACTTCTGGCTTTACAGTTACAGTTGCTTTGAAGATTAAGCTCTTGCCTTTTTCAATTTGCTCTACATCAATTTCAGGACGATCAACTGGCTCAATACCAGTTTCTTCGATTGCATTTGCATATGCTTCTGGAAGAAGAATATCAACTGCATCTTGATAAAGTGATTCAATACCGAAACGCTTTTCGAACATTCCGCGAGGCATTTTTCCTTTACGGAAACCTGGTACATTTACTTGTTTTACTACTTTTTTGAATGCAGCGTCTAAACCTTCATTAACTTTTTCTGCATTTACTTCAATTGTAAGAACCCCTTGGTTCCCTTCTAGCTTTTCAAATTTTGCAGACATAAATTTAATTCCCTCCAACAATCTATTATCATTTCATACGTAACAAATGGATATGGATAAAGCTTGGTTAGCAAGCTTTATACATTTTTAACATAAAAAATACCATCTACATATACAACCATTATATTATACCACACGTTCCTTTTCTTTCAACAAGGAAGACTAAAAATCGGAAGATGAAATTTCTTCAAGCTGTTTTAATTCTAGCAGTGCAGCTTTCATCTCTTCTATTCTCACATCATATAGCAATACGAGTTCTTCATCCATGCTTAAACCTAGGTATTCAGCTATGAGGGCATGATAGGCTGCTGCCCAAACTTTTTCCTCATACGTATCTAGCTGAAACGGATAGAGAATAAAAGAATGGCGGCTAATTAGGCTTTTTATATTTTCAAACAAGATTGGGTCTTCATGCTCGATTTGGCTGCTAAGGAGGTGAAGTAGCGACTCTATCTCTGGCTGCTTATGAACAGGAGGAAGCTGAACCGGAATAACCGATAACGTTCTTCCCAGCTTTTCAACAAGGACTTCTTTGTCATATTCATGCTCAATTAATACATTAAGCAGCATCGTTTTGAAGAAAGGAGATCCCTCCTGCGAGTGGAGATATGTACTTATCTCACCAATATACGCCCGAATATTTTTCTCTGCTAACTGGGCAGCCAAATTCATTTGTGCTTGTTGGGTCTTGAAAGCGAACAAATCAAGGTCTTTATCCAATTCTTCCATTGCCGCTTCTTCATCTTGCATTTCAGGCTTGTCCTTTGCCATTCTCCTGCTAAATTCTAACATTTGGGTAAAGCTTTCATATTTTTCCGTTGGAATCTCCTTTTCCTCTAATAGAATCTCTATCGTCGTTACAATTTCATCATATTGATGAAGCTGAACAAGAATCATTAAGTATAAGTCAATAATTTGGATGTATTCCCCAATTCCCTTTTGCAGCATATCCGCCGCTATTTCCTTTGCCTTTTGCAATGATCCCCATTCAAAATATGCGAGTACTAATCCAATATAAATATCGCTATTTTCTGGGTCTAATTGTTTTGCTTCTTCTAAGTGCTCGGTCGCTTCCCGGAATCTTTTCTGTTGCATTTTTTCAAGCCCTTTTTCAAGAAGCCTTTTTTCCAGATCGGGAAAAAGGATTACTTTATTATTTAGTTTTTTCCGATCTCGTTTCTTCATGCAGTCCCCGCCCTACTTGATTTTGAAGTAAGTTTAGCATGAAAACTTTAAAAAAACAAAAAAGATCCACAGCTCTCACCTCCGCTGTGAACCTTTTGGCAATCATGATATAACCGCTCTGGAACGCTCAAATTGTGCTATTTTCTCATCTAATTGCAGGGTAATTTCAATTTCGTCCCATCCATTTAAAAGCATCCTCTTCCAATACGCTGTGATCGGAAAGGAGGCTAAAAAGCCATTATTATCTGTTACCGTTTCCTTTTCGAGATCAATCGTTAAGTGGTATGGCTGATTTTGTGCCTTTTCAATTAAATACGCTACTTCTTCTGCTTGCAGTTTGAGAGGAAGCATCCCATTTTTTAAGCAATTTTGATGGAAAATATCTGCAAATGATGGTGCAATCACAACTTTAAAGCCGTAATCCGACAGCGCCCAAGGCGCATGTTCTCTAGAGGATCCACACCCAAAGTTCTCATTGGCAATTAGGATCGATGCACTTTGATTTTTCGGCTGGTTCAATTCAAAATCAGGATTCTCCTCGCCTTCTTTTGTATACCGCCAATCATAAAATAAATATTGACCAAACCCTGTTTTCTCAATTCTTTTCAAAAATTGCTTCGGAATAATTTGATCTGTATCTACATTCGCCCGATCCATTGCAACTGCTTTTCCTACTATCGTTCTAAATCCACTCATATTTTCACATCCTTTTTATTTACAGTGCTTCAACAGATACCTTTTCACTGACATCAACAAAACGCCCATATAGTGCGGCGGCAGCAGCCATCACTGGGCTGACTAAATGCGTTCTAGCGCCTGTCCCTTGTCTCCCTTCGAAATTACGATTTGAAGTGGATGCACAACGCTCCCCGCTTGGAACAATATCATTATTCATACTCAGACACATGCTGCAGCCTGATTCCCGCCATTCGAACCCAGCCTTTTGAAAAATTACATCTAATCCTTCAGACTCAGCTTCCTTCTTAACTTGCTGAGATCCTGGTACGACTAAAGCCCTTACAGTTGGGTGAACATTTTTTCCTTTTACCATTTCAGCGGCTTGACGTAAATCTTCTAAACGTGAATTTGTACATGAACCAATAAACACATGTTGTATTTCAATGTCAGCAATTTTCTGTCCTTCTTTTAGACCCATGTAATCAATTGCTCTTTCTAGCGACTTTTGTTCGAGTTCATTTTTACAATCTTTTAAGTATGGAATAGAATCTTTTATACCGGATGTCATCGAGGGATTTGTTCCCCAGCTTACCATCGGTGTAATTACATTCGCATCAATCATTATCGTCCGATCAAATCCGGCATCATCGTCAGATGCAAGCTCTCTCCACTGCATGACAGTCTTTTTAAACGCTTCTCCTTTTGGTGTGTGCTTCCTTCCTTCTAAATAAGAAAATGTTGTTTCATCCGGGCTTATCAAACCAGCTCTTGCGCCTCCTTCTATTGACATATTACAAATGGTCATCCGCTCTTCCATTGACATCCTTTTAATAACCTCTCCACAATATTCAATGACGTGCCCTTGCCCAAAATTGACACCATGTTTGGAAAGAATATAAAGGATGACATCTTTAGACGTAACCCCTTTTCGAAGCTGTCCATTTATTTCGATTTTTAATGTTTTCGGTTTCGTTTGCCAAAGCGTTTGTGTCGCTAACACATGTTCCACTTCGCTCGTACCTATTCCAAAGGCAATTGCTCCCAATGCCCCGTGTGTAGAAGTATGACTGTCACCGCAAACAATCGTCATCCCCGGCTGTGTTAGTCCAAGCTCTGGACCTATCACATGAACGATTCCCTGCTCTGGACTGTCCATTCCAGCAAGCGGGATGCCGAATTCCAAACAGTTTTTTTCCAAAGTCGTCATTTGATTTAAAGCAACTGGGTCATCGATTTTATATCGATTAACGGTTGGTACATTATGATCCATCGTCGCAAACGTTCTCTCTGGTTGTCTAACTCGTCGTTTTTTCATTCTCAACCCAGAAAATGCCTGTGGGGAGGTTACCTCATGTACTAAGTGAAGATCAATATAGATTAAATCTGGTTCCCCTTCCTCTTGATGGACTACATGCTTTTCCCATATCTTATCAATAATTGTTTTCCCCATTTTTTCCTCCTGCTTTCTTTTTTAAAAGAAACACGACCATGTTTGGTCGTGTTTCCTATTAATAAATTTCATTTCTGCCATTGCTGCTACTCGGCCCTTTAGGATCAACAAAGCAATCCAACTTGAAGGAGAGAGAACAATTATCAAGTAACACCTTGCTCACCTTGATTTCAGTAAATAAGTAATTTTAGATAAATTGGTACTCAATAGGGGCTATTGATTCCTCAACATGTGTAGTTTTAGTTCAAACTGCACTCAATAGAGGCTATTGGTTCCTCTAAATGTCTAGTTTTAGTTCAAACCGGACTCTATATGGGCTATTGATTCCTCTAAATGTCTAGTTTTAGTTCAAACTGGACTCTATAGGGGCTATTGATACCTCTAAGTGTGTAATTTAAATTCAAACTGTACTCAATAACGGTAGACTGTCGCCCCTATGCGAGCAGGCTTCGCTTTTCTATGCGTACGCACTCATGATATGCATAATTGCTTCATTATCCATAAGTGTTGCTTTTACTTCTTCAACCATTTCTTTAGTTGTTACAGGCTTTTTGCCAAATGTCATAATATCTTTTGTTCTGTATCCTGCTTCAAGCACTTGGTTTACAGCTTGCTCAACCGCTTCAGCCTCCTCATGCATACTAAATGATAGACGAAGCATCATGGCAGCTGACAGAATCATAGCTAGTGGATTTGCTGTATTTTCCCCTTCAATATCAGGTGCTGAGCCATGGATTGGTTCATAAAGATATGGGCCATCTTCAGATAGACTTGCTGAAGGAAGCATGCCTAATGATCCAGTTAAAACGGATGCCTCATCGCTTAAAATATCGCCAAACATATTCTCGGTAACAACGACATCAAAACGTTTCGGTTTTTTAATCATTTGCATGGCTGCATTGTCTACAAGCATGTGTTCAAGTTCGACAGCTGGATATTCTTTAGCAACGGATTCTGCTACTTCCCTCCACATTCGGCTGGATTCTAACACATTTGCTTTGTCGACAGAAGTTACTTTCCCTTTTCTTTCTTTAGCAAGCTGGAATGCTAGTTTAATCACTCTTTCCATTTCTGCTCTTTTGTAATAAAGCGTATCCACTACTTCGTCTTCACCATTTTTTCGTGTACGCTCGCTCGGTTTGCCGAAATAAAGACCGCCAGTTAATTCTCTTACCATGACCATGTCTACGCCTTCAATTACTTCCTTGCGAAGCGGTGAAGATTCTGCAAGACTGGCATAATAGCTCGTTGGTCTAAGGTTCGCATATAGACTAAGTTCTTTTCGAATTTTTAATAGTCCACGCTCAGGACGAAGGTGGGTAGGCTGACTTTCCCATTTCGGACCGCCAACTGCACCTAGTAAAATCGCATCGCTTTGTTTACACAGCTCAATTGTTTCATTCGGAAGTGGGGACCCAACCGCATCGATTGCTTCTCCACCGATTAATCCGTATTGAAAATAGAACTGGTGTCCGAAACGCTCTCCAACAGCTTGCAAAACTTCAATAGCTCCCTTAGTCACTTCTTTTCCGATTCCATCTCCTGGTAGTACTGCGATACGTTTTTTCATTGTTATCCCTCCGTCTTGTGATTATGATGAATCTTGATAACTGTTGATTACAACCGGTCTTTCTAGTTATGGAGTAAAGCACATTTCCGGTTCTGGCCCCTTATCCTTCATATAGATGACTCTGTTAATCGCATTTAAATAAGCTTTTGCCGATGCCTCCAGCACATCTTGTGCAAGCCCCCGTCCACTTGTTTCAATATCCAGATAAGTAAGCTTCACATATACTTGTGCCAGGGCATCTCTCCCTCCCCCGACAGACTGGATACGGTAATCTAAGAGGTTGATTGACCCTTCCACACATTTTTCCAATGTATTATAGAGGGCTTCTATACTTCCTGCTCCCGTTCCAGCCTCCTGGATGACTTCTTTATCCGCCCCTGATAAAGTAACCGTTGCGGTTGGTATTTGATTTGTCCCATATTGGATTTGCAAATGAATTAATTCATAGAATCGCTCTTCCTTTGACAGCTCTTCCTCAAGGACAAGAGCAACCAAGTCTTCGTCAGTCATTTCTTTTTTGCGGTCAGCCAAATCCTTAAATGCGCTAAATAGCGGCTTAATATTTTCCTCAGGAACGTTAAGTCCCAATTCATCTAACCGGTTTTTAAAGGCATGTCTGCCAGAATGCTTTCCTAAAACTAATGAGTTGGACTGGAAGCCTACTAAGTCCGGAGAAATAATTTCATAGGTTGTTTTTTCCTTAAGTACGCCATCCTGATGAATCCCAGATTCGTGTGCATATGCATTTTTGCCGACAACTGCCTTATTAGCAGGAACGATCATTCCAGTAAGCTTGCTAACAAGACTGCTTGTTCGGCTTATCTCATGAAGATTTAACCGGGTGGATGCCTGATAGTAATCCTTTCTGATATGCAAGGCTACCGCAAATTCCTCCAATGCAGCATTTCCTGCTCTTTCCCCAATGCCATTTATTGTCCCTTCCACTTGCGTGGCACCATTTTCTACTGCTGCAAGTGAATTTGCGATGGCCATTCCTAAATCATCATGACAATGGGTTGATAAAGAAACTTTATTAATAGAAGGAACATTTTCTTTTAAGTATTTAAAAATAGCTCCATATTCTTGTGGTGTTCCATATCCGACAGTATCAGGAATATTAATTACTCTCGCCCCAGCCTGAATGACTTTTTCAATAATTTCTGCCAAAAACGGCAGCTCCGTTCTCGAAGCGTCTTCTGCAGACCATTGAATAATCGGGAATTTCTTCGCTGCATATTTTACTGTTTCTACAGCTGTATGAATGACTTCTTCTTTCGACATTTTCAATTTGTATTCTCGATGAATCGGCGAAGTTGCAAGAAAGGTATGGAGTCTTGGCTCTGCACCGTCTTTCAGCGCTTCCCATGCTGCATCGATATCTGAGATAACTGCACGAGCAAGTCCTGTGACAGAACAATTTTTTATCGTTTGGGCAATTTTTTGTACGGATGAGAAGTCGCCTTTCGATGCGGCAGGAAAACCAGCTTCCATAATATCTACATCTAATCTTTCCAGCTGCTTAGCGATTTCTAGCTTTTCCGAAAAATTAAGATTCACACCTGCTGACTGTTCTCCATCCCTTAAGGTCGTGTCGAATATTTTAATGGTTTGCACTAGCAACAGCTTCCTTCTTTTTTCCGCTATTAACGAACGGCATCATTTTTCTAAGTTCTCTGCCCACCTGCTCAATTTGATGCTGCTTTTCTCTTTCATTTACTGCATTAAATACAGGACGATTTGCTTGATTTTCTAAGATCCAGCCTTTCGCAAATTTCCCTTCCTGAATATCTTTAAGAACAGCTTTCATTTCTTCCTTCACTCTTCCATCAACTACTCGTGGTCCGCTGACAAAATCTCCCCATTGTGCTGTATCTGAAATTGAATAGCGCATTCCTTCTAATCCGCCTTCATACATTAAGTCAACAATCAGCTTCAATTCATGCAAGC
The DNA here is from genome assembly GCF_001420595.1 of Cytobacillus solani. Lineage (GTDB taxonomy): Bacteria > Bacillota > Bacilli > Bacillales > Cytobacillaceae > Cytobacillus > Cytobacillus solani. The sequence continues at coordinate 3,694,127 of NZ_LJIX01000006.1, forward strand.
ATTCAAAGTAGGCTAATTCTGGCTGATATCCTGCTTCGACTAACGTTTCAAAGCCTGCTTTAACAAGTGAGGTCAATCCTCCACAAAGGACAGCCTGTTCCCCAAATAGATCGGTTTCTGTTTCCTCCTTAAAGGTGGTTTCTAATGCACCTGCACGTAATGCCCCAATGCCTCTTGCATAAGCTAGAGCAAGCTCTTGTGCTTCACCAGATACATCTTGATAGATGGCAAACAAAGCTGGGACGCCTGCATCTTGTTCAAATGTTCTCCTTACAAGATGGCCAGGACCTTTAGGGGCAACGAGAAGCACATCGCTTTCCTTTGGTGGAACAATTTGATTGAAATGAACATTAAAACCGTGTGCAAACATGAGTGCCTGATTTGTTAAATTCGGTTCAATTTCTTCTTTATATACTTTCGTCTGGAGTTCATCTGGCAAAAGAATCATGACCACGTCTGCCTGTGCTGTTGCTTCCCCTACTGAATATACTTGAAAGCCATCTTCTGCTGCTTTATCCCATGATTTCCCTTTGCGAAGCCCAATAACGACTTCAACTCCGCTGTCTCTCAGGTTTAATGCATGTGCATGACCTTGTGATCCATACCCGATCACCGCTACCTTCTTTCCATTTAAATAAGCTGGATTCGCATCTCCGTTATAGTACATTTTCGCCATTATTATCTTCCTTTCTTTTTTTAAAATTAAACGATTGAATATGTTTTTTGCGGATTAACAGGTTTTTGTGTTCCTCTTGGGAATGCTGTCGTTCCTGTGCGAGCAAGCTCCTTAATTCCATAAGGCTTAATCAGTTCGATAAATGCTTCAATTTTATCTGATTCTCCTGTTATTTGAATGACTAAGCTATCCTTGCTTATATCAATAACCGCTGCCCGAAATGGTTCGATTAATGCGTAAAGTTCATTTCTTGTTTGCGGGGTAGAGAGCACTTTAATTAATGCCAGTTCTCTTGCAACAATTGCCTGATCACTAATATCTGTTACTTTTAAAATATCAATCTGTTTATTCAGCTGTTTTGTAATTTGCTCAGCTTCCCGATCACTTTCTACATGAATCACACAAGTAATTCTTGATATTCCTTCCTGTTCGGTCAATCCTACAGAAATGCTTTCAATATTATAATTCCTCTTTGAAAAAAGATTCGTAATCCGATTGAGAACACCAGGGCGATTCATAACAGTCATACTAATAATTTTTTTCAAGGTTTCACACCTACCATTTCATGCAGCCCTTTCCCTGGGGCAATCATCGGATAGACATTCTCATCAGGATCAATTCGGATATCAAGCAGAACAGGCTCTCGGCTATTCAACACTTCTTCAAAAAGGACATCTGCTTCCTCCGCATTATTTATTTCATATCCTTTTATCCCATAAGCTTCTGCTAGCTTTACAAAGGAAGGCTGGATAGGAATTTTACTATGGGAATACCGTTTGTCATAAAAAATTTCCTGCCATTGCCGTACCATTCCGAGTGATAAATTATTGAATATTGCGATTTTTATAGGGAGATTTAGTTCTTTAATGACCGTCAGCTCTTGTGTAGACATTTGAAATCCCCCATCCCCAAGAACAGCAATGACACACCGGTCCGGATCAGCAAGCTGCGCTCCAACGCTTGCTGGTAAACCAAATCCCATGGTTCCAAGGCCACCTGAAGTCACCCATCTATTCGCCTTTTTAAATTGATAATACTGTGCTGCCCACATTTGGTGCTGCCCAACATCCGTGACGACGATTGCATCCCCGGCTGTTTTTTCATAAAGCATCTCTAACACTTTTTGTGGCTTAAGAGTGTCTGACTCCCCGTAATGATAAGGATATTCCACTTGCCATTTATGAATTTGTTCCAGCCATTCCAAATGGGCTGGCGGTTTTCCATTTTGCTTGATTAATTCCTTCAATGCTTCTTTTGCATCTGCAACAACTGGTATGGCTGTTGGAACATTTTTTCCAATTTCAGCTGGATCAATATCGATGTGAGCAACCGTTGCTTGAGGGGCAAAAAATTGTAAATTCCCTGTAAGCCTGTCATCAAATCTTGCTCCGATATTAATTAATAAATCACATTCACTTAAGCCCATATTCGATGCATAACAGCCATGCATACCTGCTAATCCGACGAACAGCCGATGGTCTGCTGGGAATCCCCCTAATCCGAGAAGTGTATGAATGACTGGAAGCTGCTGCTGTTCTGCGTATTCTTTTAATTCATTCGAAGCCTGCGCAAGAAGGACACCAGCTCCAGCAAGAATAACTGGCTTTCTCGCTCGGCTAACTGCCTCAGATAGTTTTCTAATTTGCAAATAGTTAGGCTGTACGGTTGGCTGATAGCCAGGTAGCTTTATCTCTTGTTCTTCTGGAGGTTTTGATACAGACGCTGCAATATCTTTTGGAATGTCTATCAAGACTGGCCCCGGCCTTCCGCTTGTGGCAATATAAAATGCCTCTTTCACAATTCGAGGGATGTCTTCAATGCTTCGCACCTGGTAATTGTATTTTGTAATCGGTGTTGTAATTCCTAGAACATCCGCTTCCTGGAAAGCATCAGAACCGATTACACTTGTCTGGACCTGACCAGTGAATACAACGAGCGGCAGAGAGTCCATCATTGCGTCTGTGAGACCCGTAACAATATTAGTTGCTCCTGGGCCAGAAGTAGCAATCACAACTCCAGGCTTTCCGGAAATTCTTGCATACCCCTCCGCTGCATGAATTCCTCCTTGCTCATGTCTTGGCAAAACGTGGAGAATTTTTGAATCATAAAGCTTGTCATAAATCGGAAGCACAGCCCCTCCAGGATATCCAAAAATCACTTCCACCTTTTCTTTTTCCAAGGCCTCTAATAACAGATCGGCACCAGTGACCATTTCGGTCTTAGCCTTTGATTCTGTCATGGCAGCTTGCTGCAACATTTGTATAAAACCTCCTCTTTTTCCTTTAATTCAATATAAAAAGCCTTTCCGCCCCTTAAAAACCTACTAATCCTAGGTATAAGGGGTGAAAGGCTTTAATCCCATTCCACGGTACCACCCTAAATTCACGCATTACGCATGCACTTATGGACATCTGTTCCTGTCCGTTTTGATAACGGGTGGTAGACACCCGACCAACTCTACTCGATTGACTCTTTCAAGCTGATGCTCTGAGGTGAGTTCATCTTATGGTGGAATTACCGGTTCACAGCAGCTCCGGCTCTCTGCAAAATTCCAATTCATAAAACTACTTATCCTCTTCTTCACTTTATGGCTATGAAATTTTATGTTTTAACACTTTAAACCATTGAATTTTTAGGTTAAAAAAACTATGTATTAATTGGTTTCGCTAACCTAAAAGTTGGCTGGTTTTTATTTCATAATTTTTTGATTTCTTATATTGAGGACTATCTTACGCCCATTTTATTAAACCGTCAACACCCTTTTTGAAAATTATTTGATAATTTAAATTAATCTGATTTATTGTATCCGCTTTCATTGTTGAGGTATACACAATCTATACATTTAAAAATTTTTTTATTTCTTGAAACGTTGTTACTTTTTTAAAATAAAAAAACTCACTTTTAAAAGTGAGTTTAAACGGTAAGATATGTAGTTTAACTGATGTGTAAATGGCGTCCCAGGAGAGATTCGAACTCCCGACCGTACGCTTAGAAGGCGTATGCTCTATCCAGCTGAGCTACTGGGACTTAATATTTTCAAAAAAGTAATTCAAAGACAAGTTTTATTATATAAGGCATACAATTAAAAGTCAACACAAAAATAAATGTTTTTTTGTCAGGGAAGCTTTTTAGCTTCCCTAACAGTATATGCTGTTCAATCTCTTTTTGGAAGTGAAAATACTTGAGTTAAATCATCTAGCTTTCCATGTGTAAGATCGTGAACATGCAGCTTCATTTCATTTTCACTTAACTCTAAAATAACAAATGTTTTTTCCGTTCTACCCCTTGGCAGCCTAATACTCCCAGGATTAATAAACATAATACCTTCAATCATTTCTGCACCAAGGAAATGAGAATGCCCGAAACAGACAATATTAGCGGCTGCTTCTTGCGCACGTAAGGAAAGATTTAATAATGTAGATTTAACTCCATACCGATGACCATGTGTAACAAAAACACGAAGGCCGCCAAGTTCTTTAATTAGGTCTTCAGGAAATGTCCCTATGAAGTCACAATTTCCCTGAACAACATGGAAGTTTTCTAGAGCTTCCTCGTCAGCTTGCAGCTCTGAATCTCCACAATGAATCATCATCTGTACTTCATGGGCATATCGAGCTTTTATTTCCAGCAGCTCTTCCGTAAGTCCATGACTATCACTGACAATTAAAATTTTCACCTTTTTTCAGCTCCCGCCAGAAGAGAAGGCAGCTCGCTTTCTAATTTTCGAAGTGCATGTGCACGATGACTAATCTGAGCTTTTTCTTCTGGTTCCAGCTCTGCCATTGCTTTTCCTTTCTCAATTGCAAAGAATATCGGATCGTAGCCAAATCCGTAGGAACCCCTTTTTTCTCGTAGGATCCTTCCTTCACAAGTCCCTAAGACAGTAAACGTTTCCTGGTCTGGAGAAGCAACTGCAAGGGCACAGTAAAATCTTGCATGTCGTTCATTTTCAGGGACATTTTCAAGCTCTTTTAGCACTTTGGTCATATTTGCTTCATCATTTTTCTCTTCTCCTGCATACCGAGCAGAAAAAATTCCAGGTCTCCCATCGAGTGCATCAATCGCTAGACCTGAATCATCAGCAATCACCATTCTGCCCAAAACCTTAGATATCGTTTCCGCTTTTAATATCGCATTTTCCTCGAAGGTGGCTCCTGTCTCTTCCACATCCTGTATTTCAGGAAAATCTAGCAGTGTCTTAACCTCAATGCCGAGCGGCTGGAACATTCGTGTAAATTCCTTTGCTTTTCCCTGATTCTTTGTTGCTATAATCACTTCTGACATTCTTTAAGCACCTTCCCTTATTTTCCGTTTCTTGAGTAAATTTTACTAGTGATTTCTTCCCCGAACGCCTCTCTTTGAATTTCAAATAATTGGACAATTCCATCCTGTCCAGCTTTTAGCAATTCTTGAAGCTCGCTGTAAGAAAAAGTGGATTCCTCACCTGTCCCTTGCAGTTCGACAAATTCACCATTTCCCGTCATGACAATATTCATATCGACAAGTGCCTTTGAATCCTCGATATAATTTAAATCGACAACCACTTGCTTATTCTCTAATATTCCGACACTTGTTGCAGCAAGAAAATCCTTGATTGGATATTTCGCAAGCTTTTTCGTTTTACTAACTTTTTCTAAAGCGAGTGCCATTGCAACGAACGCACCTGTAATCGAAGCTGTTCTTGTACCTCCATCTGCCTGAATGACATCGCAGTCAAGCCAGATCGTTCTTTCTCCGAGCGCTTCAAGATCAACAACCGCACGAAGAGCTCGTCCAATTAAGCGCTGGATTTCCATTGTCCGCCCGGTAATTTTCCCCTTTGCTGATTCTCTAATATTCCTTGTCTCCGTTGCCCTAGGGAGCATGGAGTACTCAGCAGTGATCCATCCTTTCCCCTCTCCCCTCATAAAAGGCGGCACGCGATCATCAATGCTTGCTGTACAAATTACCTTCGTATTTCCAACACTTATTAAAACAGAGCCTTCAGGATGCATTAAATAATTCGTTTCAATATGTATAGGCCTTAATTGTAGCTGTTCACGTCCATCTGCACGCATAAGATGATTCCTCCTAAATAGAAATGCTGAAGCTCGATAGCCTCTAACACAATAAAGAAGAGGTGGCAGAAAATGCCTCCTCTTTTACTTATTCCTATAGTATATCAAAAATCGGATGATTAAAAACTACCTGTGTTCAATTTTTCAGGACGAGTCACTGGCTCTGTCAGCTTTTCTCCCTTTTCATTCACTAGCTCTGCTTTTCCATCAACAGTTATTGCAACACTTTCGATGTCTTTTTGCTCAGTTAATGACAAGACTAATGCATTTAATAAATGCTCAGAAATGATTTTTTCCTCACTGCTATATACAGCTTCGTTAAAATTCAAGGTAATTTTCCCGTTTTCAATTTTCGGATCTTCTAATAGTTTTACATCCGGTAAAAACTCACTATCAAGATTCGACACATAGCTTGGCCCTTTAATGAGTTCATTCACGACAGCTTTGTATTCATTCTTCTCATTATTGGAGACACGCTTTGTGACCGGAACATAATAATAAGAGCCTTCACTTCCACCAATATAATAAACCGTGACAGGTCTTGTATTATTTATATCAAGAACATCTGTCGTATCGAGATTAATCCCATTTCCTCTGCTATATGATTCCCCAATCGGTGTTCCACCTACAGGCATTTCATTCAATGCATTTCCGTTTAGCTGAAACTTAACTTTATCAACAGAATCAAATTGTGTTAATGTCCATGTGACAGCCTGAAGAATTTTCGATTCATCGTCCACTTGATAATCTTTAAATTCCTTGGAGAAATTGACCGTCGCAACTTTGTCCTTAATATCGACGGATACTTTCGTATCAGCTGGCAGAACCGCCCTGAAATCATTTGGCAGCAGCTCCGTTACTTTGCCATCCTTTACTAGATATTCAAGTGCTTGTGTAGCTACTGATTCTGTTTTTGGCAATTCCAATGTTTGCGGCACAACTAAGCCATCCTTATTAATTAAGTATAGCTCTGTTTGAATCGTTCCAGTTACAGCTTCTTCATTTCCAGCTGTGTCCGTGCCTGTTTCTGTATTGGCTGTTTCCCCTGTCACAGCTGTTTCATCATCTGTATAGGTTACCGATGATTGAGGAGGATCGATTTTTTCTTTTCCTCCGCTTCCAAACAATCCGCATCCAGACAATAAAACGGATGAGACTAAGACTGCAGACACGATTGTTGATTTTTTATTTATGGACATATTTAATCCCTCCAAAGACAGTTTGTACTAACATGTATACGAGCCTGTTTGTAAATTAGACCGCCTTCGGAGAAAAAAATTTGATTTTTCTTAGCTTCTCTTTTTCATAGACCATTCTTTGTCAGCACTGCTTTAATTGAAAAATAATCAACTTCATCAGGCAGTTCTTCCTTAATGGGTTTAAGCTTTTCTGTCCCTACTTTTTGTACCGCTTCTAAAATAAGTACTTCAGTTTCGTCATCAAATATATTTTTCCAGTTAATTTCCTGCCCCTCTCGAACCGCACGCAAGATATGTTCTTGAATCGTAATTGGAGAAAAATTACGAGCTTTCGCAATTTCATTAATTGACATCCCATCCGTATAAGATTGATAGGAATGCAAATAGCTTGGTACATCTGGCTTTTCTTGATTCCTCAAAGGAATATTCTGATCTCTCTCAGAAGTTTTCTTCTCCACTTCGATATTATTCTCAGACATATATTTTTGGATTTCTTCTACGAAAAATACTCCATACTTTTCATATTTCATTTGGCCAACACCTTTAATTTTCAACATTTCGTCTTTCTCTGTAGGGTAATACTGGCTCATTTCTCTTAAAGCTGTATCTGCAAAGACAACGTATGGAGGGACCTTTTCCTGGTCTGCCAGTTGCTTGCGAAGTGTACGAAGAACGATAAATAGATCACTATTTTCTTCAACTGGAGTGTCAAATGCTTGAATCGTCATTTTCATATAAAGCTTTTCCTGTTGCTTTAAAACTGGCAATGATTTTTCACTAAGCTTGACAACCGGGAACTGGCTGTCAGTCAATAGAAGGTAGCCTTCAGCAAGCAAATAGTTAATGATATCACTTATTTCTTTTTCCTTATAATGTTTTAACAGTCCATAAGTAGATAATTCGTTAAAACGTAATTCTTTAATTCGCTTATTTTGCGAACCTTTTAAAACCTGGGCAGTAAGTGTTACACCAAATCGCTCCCCCATCCTTTTGATGCACGAAAAGATCATCAGCGCTTCCTTCGTAATATCTACTTGCTCACGTTTATCCATGCAATTGCTGCATTTCCCGCAAGCCTCCATTTTACTATTTGCATCAAAATACTCAATAATATAGGATTGCAAGCATTTTTCTGTATGGCAGTAGTTCACCATTTGCTTTAATTTATTGTATTCTTGTTCCCGCTTCTGAAAATCTAGATTTGATTCTTCAATTAAAAATTTTTGGAGCTGAATATCCTGTGGAGAAAAAAGTAAATAACAAGAACTTTCTTCTCCATCTCTGCCAGCACGTCCTGCTTCTTGATAATATGCTTCAATGTTTCGGGGAAGGTTATAGTGAATAACAAAACGAACATTCGATTTATCAATCCCCATGCCAAATGCATTTGTTGCGATCATAATATCAGCTTCATCATAAACAAACTTATCCTGCGCCTGTTTCCGGTCTGCTTCTCCCAGCCCAGCATGGTATTTTGCAACGGAATGATTAAGTTTTTTCAAATGATTATAAAGCTGATCTGTCTCTTTTCGGCTAGTAGTGTAAATAATCCCTGAATCATTTGGATGTTTTTTTATAAATTGACTGATAAAATCTCTTTTATTCATGCCCTTTATCATATGAAAAGCTAGATTCTCTCTAGCAAAGCCGGTGATAAAACTATCTCCTTCAGTTATATTTAATAAATTTCGAATATCATCCGCTACATCCTTTGTTGCGGTAGCTGTTAGTGCGGCAATTACAGGTTTTTTATTTAATTTATTTAAATTCATAACGATTGATCGATAGCTCGGTCTGAAATCATGTCCCCATTGTGAGATACAATGTGCTTCATCAAATACAATCATTGAAATATCTAAAGAATTAAGCATATCTAAGAAACTCTCTGATTCAAATCGTTCAGGTGCAACATAAACAAGCTTGAAATCACCTTGGCGTATACCGGACATTCTTTCCTGATATTCCTGACTTGAAAGAGAACTATTTATAAATGTGGCATCTATATTTGCCGCTAATAATGCATCAACTTGATCTTTCATGAGAGAGATTAATGGAGAAATAACAACGGCAAGACCTGGGAGCATAAGAGCTGGGATTTGGAAGCAAAGAGATTTCCCGCCTCCGGTTGGAAGGATCCCGAGGGTATTTGTCTGTTTCAATAGATTACGGATGATCTCTCCTTGACCCGGGCGGAAGGAGGAGTAACCAAAATATTGCTTTAAATAATCTTCAGCTTCTTTCAACAAATCTATCACCTTATTCTCATTCATTTTCTTTATTCTATCATGATTCTATATCAAAAAAACCTTCAGTATGAAGGTTTTAAAGTGTAATTTTTTTTACATTTATGATAGGCAGCTGAAGCCATTCAGCCGCAATCTTTTTAAAAATCGTTCTAGAGCCTGTCGTAAAAAATTGGTGCTCCGTTTCATTCTCGTATGAATTAAGCATTTCATAATGAGAGAGAATGGCACTAGCTTCTCTTGCAGTTTCCTCACCAGAGCTAATTACTTTCACTCGATCCCCCATCACATGTTGAATCGGCTGTTCCAGTAGAGGATAATGCGTACATCCTAATATTAAGGTATCTAAATTATGATTTAAAAGGGGCTGCAGCGTTTCGGTAACAACCTTTTTTGTTAAAGGACCACCGTATTCTCCGCTTTCAACAAGCGGAACAAATTTTGGACATGCCAAACTATGCACGACCGCCCTTCTGTTTATTTGCTTTAACGCTTGTTCATATGCCCCGCTTTTTATTGTCCCAATTGTTCCGATTACGCCAATCCTATGATTTTCTGTTTTCTTAATAGCCGCCCTTGCCCCAGGAGAAATAACACCAATGACAGGAATGGATAACTCATTGCGAATTTCATCCAGCACCACGGCTGTTGCAGTATTACAAGCTATTATTAACATTTTTATATCTTTCGTTAACAGAAATTGAGTTAATTCCCATGTAAACGCTTTTACTTCTTCACCAGGTCTTGGTCCATATGGACAGCGAGCTGTATCGCCTAGGTATACAATATTTTCATTCGGCAGCTGACGCATAACCTCTTTTGCTACAGTCAGCCCTCCGACACCTGAATCAATGATTCCAATTGGTCGTTTCAAACATACCGCCTCATTCTCCGCGCATATCTTGGTGTAATTTCAAAAGATTTGTCTTAAGGAGCTGAACTTCTTCATGTGAAAAATTAATCAGCACCTCTTTTAAGTATAACTGTCTTTTTTGGATAACTTCATCAATAATCCGTTCGCCCTCTTCAAGAAGATGGATGCGGACGACTCTGCGATCATTTGGGTCTTTCACCCGTTTTACAAGTGTATTCTTTTCCATCCGATCAACAAGGTCGGTTGTTGTACTAAATGCAAGATACATTTTATTAGAAAGCTCGCCAATCGTCATATCTCCATCTTCAAAAAGCCACTGTAGAGCAACAAATTGGGGTGGAGTAATCTTGTAATTACTTAAAATTTCGCGGCCTTTTTGTTTAATAATTCCTGATATGTATCGCAGTTCTTTTTCAATTGCTGCCACAGAATCTACTTCTTCGTTAATGATCACATCTTCTAGCTCCATTAGAAACAACTCCCATAATTGCTTTTCTAATCATCTATATCCTACTAAAATGACTTTCTTTTTCATTTATTTTCGCCTTTTTTCGAGTAAATTTCAAGGAGAAATAAAAGCAATAATAAGTCTTGCCAAAAATAATTTTAACCGGCATCCAATAAAATGGATTGCCGGTCTAAATTAAAGTTCTAGCTCTCCCATACGAAGGAGCTCTACAACAGCTTGTGATCGCCCCTTAACACCAAGCTTTTGCATGGCATTCGAAATGTGGTTCCGAACTGTTTTCTCGCTTATAAACAATTCACCAGCGATTTCTCTTGTTGTTTTATCTTGTACTAACAGTTCGAATACTTCTCTTTCTCGTTTGGTGAGTAACGGCTTGTGAGTATATTCGTTCTCCTTCAAGTATTGTAACCCTCCTTGCCTTTCGCCAGCTATGAACCGTGGGGTGGGTATATATTTAGTCACCATATCATATGTCAGGCACGGACCTGAAGTGACTGCAATTCCTTGAAGGAGAACGTTTTATTTTAGAAAATGTGTTTCTGCGTAATTAAGCTTTTATTTTCTCATGATCTTTAAGCAATTTTCGCTGGTCTTCTGTCCAAGGAACACCTTTTCCTACTCTTTTTGACATTTGCACCATTGCCCCTCTACCTGTGAAACAAATCGTGCCATCTTCCTTTTTGCCCATATAGTGAATATCAACTGAAGATTTTCCAATCGAATTTGCCTTCACATATACCTTCAGATTTTCATCAAAAAAGACTTGTTGAAGGAAATCACATTGGAGATCAGCAACAACAGGTATGGTTTCGTTCGTTGGTTTTACCCATTCCTGCATAAAACCCTTATACTTAAAAAATTCGATTCTTGCCATCTCAAAATACGTGAAAGGAACTGTATTGTTTAGGTGGCCGAACATATCTGTTTCCGAGAAGCGGACTTTCATTTCATAATAAAATTCGAAATCCTTTTCCCACTCAGCCATATCAGGAATATAATTTATTTTTGACATTTTCCTACCTCCACTTCAAAATGAATCACCATTCATTATATTTATTATAGTTTAATTTGAATTATTTGAAAAGTAGAGTCTCCTATTATTAGACCTTTCATTAATTTCACTGAAATAATTGCTAATTAAATCTAATAGGCAGGTGTTGACTTCCGCTACAGGTTGCTCGCTTTCCGCGGGGTGGGCGCTGAGCCTCCTCGGAGCACAACGCTCCTGCGGAGTCTCACCTGTCCCACTCCTCCCGCAGGAGTCTCGCACCTTCCGCTACAGTCAACCAAGATACTTGGCCAACATTGTTGATACAAAAATACCCCACTCTTAATAAAGAGCGGGGTATTTCTAATATTAAACCTGATCGCTTCCAAAGAAGTTCTTGAATGATTGCAATGTGGCATCACGGTTGACTGCCGCGATGGAAGTTGTAATTGGAATCCCTTTTGGACACGATTGTACACAGTTTTGTGAGTTACCGCAGCCTTGCATACCGCCATCATCCATAAAGGCGTTTAAACGTTCTGCCTTATTCATTGCGCCAGTTGGGTGTGCATTGAATAAGCGGACTTGGTTAAAGACAGCTGGTCCCATAAAGTTTGTTTTGCTATTTACATTCGGACATGCTTCTAAACATACGCCACATGTCATACATTTTGATAATTCATATGCCCATTGACGCTTCGGCTCAGGCATACGTGGTCCCGGACCAAGGTCATATGTTCCGTCAATAGGAATCCAAGCCTTTACCTTTTTCAAGGAATCAAACATGCGGCTTCTATCAACCTGCAAGTCACGGACAACAGGGAAGGTACGCATTGGTTCTAAGCGGATTGGCTGCTCAAGCTGGTCTACAAGAGCTGTACAGGATTGACGAGGCTTGCCATTGATTACCATTGAGCAGGCACCGCAAACTTCCTCAAGACAGTTCATATCCCATGAAACAGGAGCTGTTTGATTTCCTTTCACATCTACCGGGTTACGTCTGATTTCCATTAACGCTGAGATGACGTTCATATTCGGACGATAATCAAGTTCGAACTCTTGTTGGTAAGGGGCAGAATCTGGATTATCTTGACGAGTTATTATAAAGCGAACTGTTTTTTTGTCACTCATCATTACTCTCCCTTTCTATTAATGTTTTTTTGTATAGTCACGTTCACGTGGTTTGATCATGCCAGTATCGACCTCTTCATAATGGAAGGCCGGAGCAGAGTTAGCATCAACGAACTTTGCCATCGTTGTTTTTAAGAACTCTTCATCGTTACGTTTAGGGAATTCTGGCTTGTAATGAGCCCCACGGCTTTCATTACGGTTATAAGCACCAATTGTAATAACACGTGCCAATTGAAGCATGTTTTGCAGCTGACGCGTAAAGAATGCACCTTGATTGCTCCATTTTGATGTATCATTAATGTTAATATTCTGGTAACGCTCCAATAACTCAACAATTTTTTCATCTGTTTTAAGAAGTCTGTCATTATGTCGTACAACTGTCACATTGTCAGTCATCCATTCGCCAAGCTCTTTATGAAGAACGTAAGCATTTTCAGTTCCGTTCATTGACATAATCTTATTCCATTTATCTTCTTCCTGCTTAACAAAACCGTCAAATACAGAAGAAGAAACATCTTCAGCTCGCTTATTAAGACCTGCCATGTATTCCAATGCCTTTGGACCAGCTACCATTCCTCCGAAAATAGCTGAAAGCAATGAGTTTGCACCAAGGCGGTTTGCACCGTGCTGAGAATAATCACATTCTCCAGCAGCAAATAATCCTGGAATATTTGTCATTTGATCATAATCTACCCACAGACCGCCCATTGAATAGTGGACAGCAGGGAATATTTTCATTGGAAGCTTACGTGGGTCATCGCCAGTAAACTTTTCATAAATTTCAATAATTCCGCCAAGTTTCACATCTAGTTCATGAGGATCTTTATGAGAGAGATCAAGGTAAACCATGTTTTCCCCATTAATCCCTAACTTCTGACTCACACAAACATCGAAGATTTCACGTGTTGCAATATCACGAGGAACAAGGTTTCCGTAAGCAGGATACTTCTCTTCTAAGAAATACCATGGTTTTCCGTCCTTATATGTCCAAATACGGCCACCTTCACCACGAGCTGATTCACTCATTAAACGAAGCTTGTCATCCCCAGGAATCGCTGTCGGGTGAATTTGAATGAACTCACCATTCGCATAATAGACGCCTTGCTGATAAACAATAGATGCCGCAGAACCAGTATTGATTACAGAGTTCGTTGATTTTCCAAAGATAATTCCAGGGCCACCCGTCGCCATAATCACCGCATCGCCCGCAAATGATTTAATCTCCATCGAAATTAGGTTCTGCGCAACAACTCCGCGGCAAATGCCTTCTTCATCAACAACCGCACCTAGAAATTCCCAGCCCTCATACTTTGTTACTAATCCCGAAACTTCATGACGGCGCACCTGCTCGTCCAACGCATAAAGCAATTGCTGACCAGTTGTTGCACCTGCAAACGCTGTACGGTGATGCTGTGTACCTCCGAAACGGCGGAAGTCAAGTAATCCTTCAGGCGTACGGTTAAACATAACTCCCATACGATCCAATAAGTGAATAATTCCTGGTGCCGCTTCTGCCATTGCTTTAACAGGAGGCTGATTGGCTAAGAAGTCTCCGCCATAGATTGTATCGTCAAAATGAATCCATGGTGAATCGCCTTCTCCTTTTGTATTTACCGCTCCGTTAATACCCCCTTGGGCACAAACAGAGTGAGATCGTTTAACCGGCACTAAAGAAAATAATTCAACCGGAGTCCCTGTTTCTGCAACTTTAATTGTTGCCATTAAGCCAGCTAGACCACCGCCGACAACGATAACCTTACCTTTACCCATTGTGACTCACTCCCTAATACTTAGTAAATCCAAACTTTATCAAAGAACCGAACTGAGTTTGATAGTTTTTAATTTTCTATTAAACAAATGCAAAAATCGCACGAATTCCCACAATTGAAAGGGCCACAAAAATACCCATTGTTACATATGTTGAAATTAATTGAGAGCGTGGTGAAATCGTAATCCCCCAGCTAACGCAGAAAGACCAAAGCCCGTTTGCAAAGTGGAAAATTGCCGACACAACACAAATAATGTAGAACCATAGCATAAATGGATTAGACAAGATATTCTCCATCATTTGAAAGTTTACTTCTGCTCCAAAGGCTGCCTGCACACGAGTCTGCCAAACATGCCAAACAATAAATATAAGGGTTATAACTCCAGTTACACGTTGAAGTAAAAACATCCAGTTACGGAAGAAGCCAAATCTGCTCGCATTATTTTTTGCAGTAAAAGCAATATATAGGCCGTAAATTGCATGAAATAATATTGGAAGGAAGATAATAAAAGTCTCTAAAATAATTCGGAACGGAAGATGTTCCATGAAACCAGCCGCTTTGTTAAACGACTCTTCTCCTCCTGTTGCAAAATGATTCACTACAAGATGCTGAATTAAAAACAAGCCAATCGGAATAACACCAAGTAATGAATGCAATCTGCGATTAAAAAACTCTCGATTTCCCGCCATGTTTTACCCCCCTAGATTTTAAAGATGTCAAGGTATCATTTTTCATTTTTTGAAAAATAAGTATTAAATTATTCCACCTAAACATCACCATAAAAATGTTACTGCATTTTCTTACAATTATGTGACATGTCCATTTTACTCTCAACACCATAGAGCGTCAAGGAAACGATTACATAAAATGTTCATAAAAAATAAAATTATTAAAATATATTGGTATTGCAAAATAAAAATAAAAACCCTTATTTTTCAATAAGCCACTATCATGGCTATTTATATTAATATAGCAATAATTTCCTTGAGCAAAAATAACCTTTTTTCCCTGAATAAATGTCTAATTTTCATCTGTTTTGTATATAATAGAAGAATACTAGAAAGAGGGGAATCAAGTTTGAGCGAATCAGCATCTGAAATCATGACACTTGAAAATACAACTGAAACCGTTCCCGTATTCGGTTATGAACTCATTCGGGAAGTTCTTTTGCATGAATTATTAGGAGATGATGCACCAGAGATTTTATACTGGGCAGGAAAAAGACTTGCACGTAAATATCCTATGGAAACTTTTGATGAAATTTCAGCGTTTTTTCAACAAGCAGCTTGGGGCAGCCTAACGATCATTAAAGAGTCAAAAAATGAAATGGAGCTGGAATTATTCAGCCCATTAATTAAACAGCGCTGCAGGGAAAACAGTGAATCTACTTTTCAGCTCGAAGCTGGATTTATTGCACAGCAGATTGAACTCCAAAAAGAAGTAATCTGTGAGGCATTTGAACATCCTAATAAAAAGAAAAAGGGAAAAATATACTTTACCGTTAAGTGGGATAAAAAGGATACCATTCAGCCCTAAATAATCATTCATGTAAAAAGCTTTCAAGCATTCGAATGCTTGAAAGCTTTTTTACTAGGATATAACTGGAGAACCTGAAAGCTGAAAGGCCTCATGCAATACTTCAACTGCATGAATCATTTCTTCATGCTCTATGACCGTAGATACCTTGATCTCAGAGGTGCTGACCATTTTAACAGCAATATTATTCTCCGCCAATACTTCAAACATTTCAGCTGCTACCCCTGGGTTTGAAACCATTCCTGACCCCACAATCGATACTTTGGCAAGTCCAGCCTCTGATTCTATCCGTTCATAATTCAGCTTCTTCTTACTGTCTTCTAGTACATGAATCGTTTCTGCCAAATCTTCATTTTTAATTGAAAAAGATAAGTTAGTCAATTGTTCTGCTAGTGTGCTCTGTATAATAATATCTACATTTATATGATTTTTGGCTAATTCAGTAAAAATTACAGATAGCCCTGTTAAGGAATTCGGCATGCCAATAACAGTTACTCTCGTAATATTATCTTCAAAGGCTACTCCCCGTACTACTAAATTTTGTTCCATTGCCGCTTCCTCCTCAATAATCGTACCTGCTTCTTTTTCTATACTTGACCTGACTTCTAACAGTATTTGATAGTTTTTGGCAAACTCAACTGCTCTTGGATGTAAAACACCTGCACCTAAATGGGCAAGCTCTAGCATTTCGTCATATGATACCGCCAAAAGCTTTCTTGCATCTTTAACATAGCGGGGATCTGTTGTAAAAACACCAGTCACATCCGTGAATATTTCACATTTATCCGCATTAAGTGCCGCAGCCAAAGCTACAGCAGTTGTATCAGACCCGCCTCTGCCTAGGGTTGAAATAGCCCCTTCCTCCGTTATTCCCTGGAATCCAGCCACAACAACAATTGTCCCCTCTGCCAGTTCTTTTTCTACTTTTTCTGTATTTATACCTATTATTCTAGCATTCCCATGAACAGGCTCTGTCTTAATTCCTGCCTGCCAGCCAGTGAGAGATATAGCTGGATACCCTCTTTCTGTTAATGCCATTGCTAATAATGAAATGGTGATCTGCTCCCCAGTTGTTAAAAGCATGTCCATTTCTCTTCTGCTCGGCTGTGAAGAAATTCCTTTTGCGAGATCAACGAGATGATCAGTCGATTTTCCCATTGCTGATACGACGACAACAACATTGTTTCCTTTTTCTCTTTCCTCGATTACCCGACTTGCCACGCCTTGAATTTTCTTAGCATCTCCTACTGAGGTTCCACCAAATTTCTGCACGATTACTCCCACTTTATTCCCTCTCTCTGCCTTTTCTTGTGGCTGATTTCTTCTTACTTATACTCATCCTCTAAAAACTATTTAGTACGAATGAATTTTGGGCATAGAAAAAAGCAATGAGAATCTATCCCATTGCTGTGAGTCACCCGTATAAAAAGACATACGTGCACACAGTGAGATAGCTCTCCAAGATATTAATTATCTTGACAATCTTGCATTTATTAAATGCAAAACCAGCAAAGAAAGCGATGAGACTTTCTTCACTTCGGCAAACATTCCCTTTCAAAGCTTTTCATTGAAGCTCATTCTTCTCCAAGCCTTTACTTATGAAGTTTGCACCTCTACCTTCACTTTAACGTTATAAAGTGATATTAAATTTTCAGTAATTATAGCATATTCATTTTTTTCAAACAATACTATTCTTGCAATTTTTTCATTAATTCCTCCGCTACATTTACCGGAATGCCAATTTGTGTGAACTCTTCGATCGTTGCTTCTTTCATTTTCTTTATAGATCCAAACGTTTTTAACAGCTGTTTTTTTCGTTTTTCGCCAATTCCCGGGATATCATCAAGCATCGATTGAAATGCACTTTTTCCACGAAGCTGTCTATGGAAGGTGATTGCAAAACGATGTACTTCATCTTGAATCCTTTGCAGCAAATAAAATTCCTGGCTGTTTCGTGCCAATGGAATGATTGCAAGCGGATTTCCGTATAGGAGCTGGGATGTCCGATGCTTCTCATCCTTAACTAGTCCTGAAATAGGAATATCTAGATTCAGCTCATTTTCTAGTATATCTCTTACCGCTTCAACATGCCCTTTGCCTCCATCAATAATGATTAAATCCGGGAGAGCCAAGCCTTCCTTCAGCACACGTGTATAACGCCTGCGAACAACCTCCCTCATAGATTCATAATCATCAGGACCTTGGACAGATTTTATTTTGTATTTTCGATATTCCCTTTTTTCTGGTTTGCCGTCGATAAAAACAATCATCGCAGAAACTGGATCTGTTCCTTGAATATTGGAATTATCAAATGCCTCAATTCGGTGCGGGGTATAAATTCCAAGCTGCTGACCTAGGCTTTCTACCGCCTTAATCGTTCGATCCTCATCACGCTCAATTAGAGAGAACTTCTCCTTCAATGCTATCTTCGCATTTTTATATGCAAGCTTTACCAATTCTTTTTTCTGTCCACGCTGAGGGACTAAAACTTTAACCTCCAAAAATTCTGCTGCCATTTCAGCATTGATGGAGTCTGGAACCAAGATTTCACGTGGCTTAAAATGGTTGGCTTTTGAGTAAAATTGACCAAGAAAGGTCAACATTTCTTCTTCTGGCTCATTATGGATCGGAAACATCGATACATCACGCTCGATTAATTTCCCCTGTCTAATAAAGAAAACTTGTACACACATCCATCCTTTGTCGACCGCATAACCAAACACATCACGATCAGTCATATCTGTAGAAGTAATCTTTTGTTTTTCCATTGTCGCATCAATATGAGCAATCTTATCTCGAAATTCCTTTGCCCTTTCAAAATCCAGCTCTTCAGCAGCTGCCGTCATCTTCTCTGTTAAATCCTTTTTAATATCCTTATAGCCCCCGTTAAGAAACTTTGTAATCTCATCAACCATCTGTTTATATTCCTGTTCGCCTACCTCGTTCACACATGGTGCGAGACATTGTCCTAAATGGTAATATAGGCAAACTCGGTCAGGCAAGGTTGTACATTTCCTTAATGGATAAATCCGATCTAATAGCTTCTTCGTCTCATTTGCTGCTTGTACATTTGGATAAGGACCGAAATATTTCCCTTTATCTTTTTTTACTTTTCTTGTTGTAATCAGGCGCGGATGCCTCTCTGCTGTTAATTTAATAAAAGGATAGCTTTTATCATCCTTAAGCATAACATTATATTTCGGATCATATTTTTTAATTAAATTCATTTCAAGAATGAGTGCTTCCATATTGGAGGAGGTTACAATATATTCGAGGTCTTCAATTTCATTTACAAGCCTTAATGTCTTCCCGTCGTGTGATCCTGTAAAATAAGAGCGGACTCGATTTTTTAATACTTTTGCTTTCCCAACATAAATGATCGTCCCTTGACGGTCTTTCATTAAATAACAGCCCGGCTGATCAGGCAGGAGCATTAATTTATTTTTTATAATTTCATTCATCCGATGTCACCTCCCGAGGATATTCCTAAATTGATCATACAAAAATCCCCGGCTTAAATAAAGCCGAGGATTTTAATTATTTTTTTTTATGCTCTTTTCCAATAGATTGTTGTTTTTGTTAATGAATTTAGCCCGTTGATTTCCGCTACGGGCACTTGCTTTCCGCGGGGAGGAACGGGAGCCTCCTCGACGCTTTGCGTCTGCGGGGTCTCCCGCTCCCTCCGCAGGAGTCAAGTGCCCTCCGCTCCAATCAACTCTGCAAATTTACAAAAACAACCTTATTTATTTACGCATGTTTGCTAAGAAGTTCAACAAGTGCTTCTTTCGGCTGGAAGCCAACAACCTTATCCACAACTTCTCCGTCTTTAAGAACTAGTAAAGTTGGAATACTCATCACACCATATTTAGCTGCTGTTTCTTGATTTTCATCCACATCAAGCTTAACGATTTTTACTTTATCACCCATTTCAGCATCCACTTCTTCTAATACTGGAGCGATCATTTTACATGGTCCACACCATGGAGCCCAGAAATCTACAAGCACTGCGCCTGAAGCCGTTTCATTAGTAAAAGTTTGATCTGTCACATTTGTAATTGCCATATTTATTTCCTCCTAAAAAATTCTACTCAAATTCTAACGACAGTATATCATCGTTTATGTAATGATGCTATCTATTTGCTTCAAATTGTAATGTCCCCTTAAAGCCTTTTTAATATGCAGAACAATAGCAAAGCCCTACGTAATGAAGAAAACGAGCGGCACAGGCCGCCCGTATTGTTATTAAGCATTTACTAATATTTTTCGAAACTCTTCTGTTAGCATCGGTACAACTTCAAATAAATCGCCGACAATTCCATAATCAGCTACTTTAAAGATATTTGCTTCTGGATCTTTATTGATGGCAACAATTACTTTAGAATTAGACATTCCTGCAAGATGCTGAATCGCACCTGAAATTCCACATGCAATATAAAGATCAGGAGTAACTACTTTTCCTGTTTGGCCAATCTGTAAGGAGTAATCGCAATAATCCGCATCACACGCTCCACGAGAGGCGCCAACAGCACCATTTAAAACTTTTGCAAGCTCTTTTAATGGTTCAAATCCTTCTTCACTCTTCACTCCACGTCCACCGGCGATAATTACTTTTGCTTCGGATAAATCAACGCCTTCACTTGCTTTGCGCACAACCTCTTTAATAACGGTACGAAGATCTTTAATATCAACTGATAGAGAAGATGCCTCTCCAGTTCTAGATTCGTCTTTTTCTAATGGGCTAATATTATTGGGACGAATCGTTGCAAAAACTAAACCATCTGTAACGATTTTCTTCTCAAAAGCTTTACCAGAGTAAATTGGTCTAGTAAAAACTAAATTTCCGCCAGCAACTTCTAAGCCGGTAACATCAGAAATTAAGCCTGAATTTAATTTCGCCGCAACTTTAGGAGCAAGGTCCTTGCCTAATGATGTATGACCGAATACTAGACCTTCTGGACTTTCAGCATCAACAATTGCCATCAATGCTTGTGAGTATCCGTCTGGTGTATATTGCTTTAATTTTTCATCTTCAACTGTAATTACACGATCCGCACCATAGTGGATTAACTCTCCGGATAAAGCGCTTACAGAATCGCCAATTAGAACACCGACAACTTCTCCGCCTTCTGATGCTATTTTTGCTGCTGCTACTGCTTCAAAAGATACATTACGCAATGATCCATCACGGACCTCACCTAATACGATAATTTTTCTAGCCATTCGAGTTTTACCCCCTGCGTTCATATTCTTGAATATTCGATCAGACTACTTTCGCTTCTGTATGAAGAAGATTCACGAGTTCTTTTACTTGATCAGCAAGCTCGCCTTCAAGCACCTTCCCTGCTTCTTTCTTTGGCGGCAAATAGATTTCAATTGTTTTTGTTTTTGCTTCTACATCAGCTTCTTCAAGATCAAGATCATCAAGCTCAAGTTCATCAAGCGGCTTTTTCTTCGCTTTCATAATCCCCGGAAGTGAAGGATAACGAGGTTCATTTAATCCTTGTTGTGCAGTAACTAAAAGTGGAAGAGTTGTTTCAATAACTTCAGAATCTCCCTCTACGTCACGTACAACTGTTGCATTGCTTCCAGCAATATCCAGCTTCGTAATTGTCGTTACATAAGGGATATTCAGAAGCTCTGCTACTCGTGGTCCAACTTGGCCAGAACCGCCATCAATTGCAACATTACCTGCAATGATTAAGTCAGCATCCTTATCCTTTAAATATTCAGATAGAATTTTCGCAGTCGTAAATTGATCTCCATAATCTAAATCATCTTCTGTATTAATTAAAACGGCTTTATCTGCTCCCATTGCTAATGCCGTTCGCAGCTGCTTTTCTGTTTCTTCATTCCCTACAGAAACAACAGTAACTTCTCCACCTTGTGCATCACGCACTTGGATTGCTTCTTCTATTGCATATTCATCATACGGATTAATAATAAATTCTGCACCATCTTCATTTATTTGCCCACCTGAAATCGTGATTTTTTCCTCTGTATCAAAGGTTCTTTTCATTAAAACATAGATGTTCATGATTTCCCTCCTAATTATAAAAAGTGGAAGCCCTTCACCAGAGGCAGTAAATAGATACCCCTAGGTTCTAGAAGCTAGTAAGTGACAAATAGAAACATTTCACCACTTCAAAAGATTATGATAATTTATTGCATAAAAAGAGATAAGAATCTCCCTTTACAAACTATTATAATAGATAACTAGTTCTTTGAAAACGAATATTCATGCAATTTCTATTTGCCTGTAAACTTCGGTTCTCTTTTTTCGATAAAAGCTGAGATTCCTTCTTTTCCATCATTAGAAACGAACACTTCTCCAAAGAGCTCTGCTTCCTTTTTGACCCCATCTAGGAACTTGTCTGTTTTGGAATAATTTAATAGTTCGATTGCAGCTTTAATAGAAACAGGGCTTTTCTTGGCAATTTTCTTTGCCAATTTATAAGCATTTTCTAAAAGCTCGCTTTCCGGATACGCATGGTTGGCTAATCCGTATTGAACAGCCTCTAGTCCTGTGATCGGCTCACTCGTAAACAGCATTTCAGCAGCTCTTGCAGCACCGACATATCGAGGCAAACGCTGAGTCCCAGCAAATCCAGGTATTAGTCCTAGCTGCAGCTCTGGCAATCCTAGCTTTGCATTATCCGCAACTAGCCTGAAATGGCATCCCATTGCAAGCTCTAAACCACCGCCAAGAGCGGCCCCATGAATGGCTGCAATAATAGGCTTTGGAAATCTTTCCATTCGTTCAAAAAGGTCTTGCCCATATGTAGACAATTTAGCGAATGCATCGCCCGTTTCAATTGTAGTGAATTCCTTAATATCAGCTCCTGCAGAAAAGAATCGGCCCTCACCCTGAATCAAAACCACTCGAATCTCATCATTTGATTCTACTTCATCAAGTACAGCAGATAATTCCTTTAACACGCCTGATGAAAGAGCGTTTGCAGGCGGTCTGTTAATCGTAATCGTTGCAACCATATCCTGATAAGACCAATTTAAAAATTCCATTTCCATCCCCCTTTTTGGCTGACTGTGCTAGCTCCTCATGAACCCATTAAGAAGTAACTTGTGAACCGGGTCTGCTAAAGCTGTGATGTCATACTTTTGATCATTCATCACCCATGTGGTAGCTGTCTCGTCCATCGTACCAAAAATCATCTGCCTAGCCAACCTTATATCAAGAGTGGAAGAAAATTCGCCGCTTTCTTTTCCATTCATTAAAATTTGTTCGATTAAGGCAAGATACCCTTTTAGCACTTCATTTATTTTATGACGGAGATCTATGTTTGATTGTCGCAGCTCTAATTGAGTGACAATTGCCAGATGCCTGTCATCTGAAAGAATTTGAAAATGTGTTTCTACAATCATTCGCAATTTCTCGGCAGCAGATTCTGTCCCTACAATTTTCTCTTCTGCCATTTCTACAAAATTACCCATTTTTTCTTGAAAGAGAGAGATTAATATATCTTCTTTATTCTTGAAATATAAGTAGATGGTTCCATCAGCTACACCAGCCTGTTTAGCAATTTTTGAAACTTGAGCCTGGTGGTAGCCATTTTCTGCGATAACAATGACAGCCGCATCAATGATTTGGCGATATTTCGGTTTATTCTTTTTCAAACTTTCCCTCCTCCAAGAAATGCGCAAGCGCCTTGGTCATCACCGTACAAACTGGAAGGGCCGGTTCTTTCGATAAAGGAAACACGGTGAGCGAGAGCGAACCGATGTTGACTTATCGTAGGGAGGGGACCTGAAGTTTGATAGGTGATAGGCGCTGAAGCTAGACAACTCCCAAAGACAAAAATTATTTACTTTCTTATCTTTGACAATTTCAAGCTATTACTTTGATGTGTATATATGGAGCATTTTTGATAATGAATGAATCATCATTCATATTTTTATAATAATGGCACTATTCATTTCTGTCAAGAAATTACGGGATAAATATTATTATAACCGACTTCATTTAGAATAACTACTGTAGAGAATACGGACAAGCTAATAAGTTCGAAAATAAAGAGCCGATAAATCGGTCTCTGGATTAAGCCCGTTTTTCTTGTTCAGCTTGAATCTTCTTTTTATCTTCATCCACTAATGCTCTTCTCAGAATTTTGCCAACCGCTGTTTTCGGAAGCTCATCACGAAATTCATAAATTCTAGGTGCCTTAAACGCAGCAAGATGCTTTCTAGCAAATTTATTTAGCTCTTCCTCACTAACAGTCGCCCCATCTTTCAAAACAATATAAGCTTTAACTGTTTCTCCCCGATAAGGGTCTGGTACACCAGCTGCAACAACTTCCTGTACTGCTGGATGTTCATAAAGAACCTCTTCTATTTCTCGAGGATAAATATTGTAGCCCCCAGCAATAATCATATCTTTCTTCCGATCAACAACATAGAAATATCCGCTTTCATCCATATAACCAAGATCGCCTGTTAGGAGCCAGCCATCCCTTAATGTATCTGCCGTATCATCTGGGCGATTCCAATACCCTTTCATAACTTGCGGGCCTTTAACAGCTATTTCTCCTACTTCACCTGGCGGCAATTGCTCACCTGTTTCCATTGAAAAAATAGCAGCATCTGTATCCGGCCATGGCACGCCAATGCTTCCTTTTACACGT
Source organism: Cytobacillus solani (assembly GCF_001420595.1). GTDB lineage: Bacteria > Bacillota > Bacilli > Bacillales > Cytobacillaceae > Cytobacillus > Cytobacillus solani. The sequence continues at coordinate 3,718,705 of NZ_LJIX01000006.1, forward strand.
GGGCGATCCCAAAGGAAGTTTGCATGTGTAACAGGAGAGGATTCTGTTAGCCCGTACCCTTCAACAAGCTTTCCGCCAGTCACTTCTTCAAATTTTTGCTGGACTTCAACTGGCAGTGCCGCCGAGCCGCTAATACATGAATCAATCGATGATAGGTCATACTTTTTCAAATCTGGATGGTTCAATAGACCAATATAGATGGTTGGTGCTCCAGGAAATAATGTTGGCCGCTGTTTTTGAATCGTTTTAAGTGTCGTCTCAGCATCGAATTTCGGGAGCAATACCATTTTATTAGCATCCATCACGGACAAAATTAAAACGGTGGTCATCCCGTATACATGGAAGAACGGTAAAATCCCCAATACAACTTCCTGTCCTGGTGTTGTTTTATACAACCACGCACGGCACATGGCAGCATTCGAAACAAGATTTCGATGAGTAAGCATCACACCTTTTGGAAAACCTGTTGTCCCCCCAGTGTATTGTAATAAGGCTAAATCCTCTTCGAAATCAAAGTCATACTCCTTTAGCTTTCGATTTGGATGCTTTAATATTTCAGTTAATAAATGATGATTGCCTTCATGCTTAACGTTCACAACTATTCCATACTGCTTTTTTTGAATAAATGGATAGATCAAGTTTTTTGGAAAGGGGAGGAAGTCTTTGATAGCGGTTACAATTACATGCTGCAAATCCGTTTGAGCCATCACTTTTGTTACACGCGGAAATAATATATCCATTGTGATGATTGCCTTTGCACCTGAATCTTTCATTTGGTATTCAAGTTCACGTTCCATATAAAGCGGATTCGTTTGAACAACCACTCCTCCAGCCATTAATATTCCATAATAGCTTATCACTGCAGCCGGCATATTCGGCAGCATAATGGCTACCCGATCGCCTTTTTCAATTCCCATTTCTTGTAGATACCCAGCAAATTTCAATGCAGATTCATAGATTTCACTAAAGGTATATTCCTTACCCATAAAGTGAATAGCGATTTTATTCGGATGCTCATCTGCAGCCTTTTTTAAATAATCCTGGACGGATTGCTTTATATAATTCAAAGTTGAGGGGATTTCGTCCGGATAATTTTTAAGCCATGGCTTTTGTTCTAACATTGTAGTCCCTCCTTTATACTAAATAAATTTTTCGAACATTCAAACTGTTCGCTCCTATTATAATATAATGAGGATTACATGACAATTAGAATAAGCCTAAACGCTTATATGGAAATTAAACATATATAAAAAATCGCCATATGAATATGACGATTTACTTAAAAAAGTTATTAATGATTAGGCTTAAAAAAACACATAATAAGCACCTAGCAGAATAAATACACCACATAGGACAAATAATACTTTTGCTAATTTTTCCACGTGAATGATCGCTCCTTAAGAAATTCCAGCACCAATAATATAGGACAAGCCAATTGAAATAATCATTGAAATTAAGCCAACAGCCTTATTATTATTTTCGATTTCCTTGTCTATATTGAATTTTGGAGTTAAAAATTCAAATATAAAATAACCGATAAGCAGAAGGATAAATCCAAAGACCCCCCAGCTGATCATCATTAGCAATTTATCATTATGCATAATGGAATGCCGAAAAACATTAGCAATTCCAAAGATTTTCCCCCCGGTAGCCATAGCAACTGCGACGTTTCCATTTTTTATTTCTTCCCAGTTTTTGTATTTTGTGACCAGTTCAAAAATGGCCAGAAAAACAATCATACAGAGGATAACAACACTAAAATACCCAGCCGTTTGCACAAACTCATTTTCCCAGAATTGGTTCATACCCATTCTCCCCGCCAATTATTTAAATTCTACTACGGTGACACCAGAACCGCCTTCACCAGCTTCACCAAAGCGAATATTCTTAACTGCACGATGATTGCGTAAATATTCCTGTACTCCTTGTCTTAACGCACCTGTTCCTTTTCCGTGGATAATAGAAACACGAGGGTAAGCAGCTAAAAGTGCATCATCAATATATTTCTCAACACGCAGCAAGGCATTTTCGTATCGCTCTCCCCTTAAGTCTAATTCAAGACTAACATGGAAATCTCTTCCCTTTACAATCGCCATTGGTTTTGTTTCAACTGGTTTTGGACTTTTAATGAACTCTAAATCTTTTTCAGCGACTTTCATTTTCAGGATTCCTATTTGCACTTGCCACTCGTTGTCAGAGGTCTTTTTAATGAGATGCCCCTTTTGATCAAAGCTTAATACCTTAACTTCATCCCCTTTAGTAAAGGTGTGTTTTTCTTTCCCTTTTACTGATATTTTCGTTTTGTTTATTTTCGGTGCTGCTTCTTCTAATCGTCTTTTTGCATCAATAAGTTCATGTTCTTTTATTTCTGCAGCCTTTTCAATGCGCATTTTTCTTAAATCGCTAATGATTTTCTCTGCTTCAGCTTTTGCTTGCTCAATAATCGCAGCGGCTTTTTCAGCGGCTTTTTCATGAAGTGTATCCTTTTGATCATAAAATTCAATCATTTGCTTCTGCAAATCCTTATGCAGCTTTTCGGCACTTTTTAGGAAGTCATTTGCTTCTTCCCGCTCAGTCTCGGCAATCCTTTTGCTCTCTTCCAATGAGGCAATCATATTTTCAACCTGATTGCTGTCTGCGCTAATATAGGAACGCGCAGTCCGAATCACCTCATCATTTAAACCTAGCCTTTTGGATATTTCAAACGCATTGCTTCGCCCTGGTACGCCAATTAACAGCTTGTATGTAGGACTCAATGACTCAATATCAAATTCTACACTCGCGTTAATGACTCCTTCTCGATTATAGCCGTATGCCTTCAATTCAGGGTAATGAGTTGTTGCTATTACCCTTGCTCCTCGTTTATACACTTCATCAAGAATCGAGATAGCAAGTGCAGCTCCTTCTTGCGGATCTGTACCCGCTCCTAATTCATCAAAAAGAACAAGGCTGTTATCATCCACTTTATTTAGGATATCAACGATATTCACCATATGTGATGAGAAGGTACTTAGACTCTGCTCTATTGATTGTTCATCCCCAATATCGGCATAAACAGCACCGAAGACAGCTGTTTCAGACCCATCCAGTGCAGGGATCTGCAAGCCTGCTTGTGCCATTAACGTACATAAGCCAACCGTCTTTAATGTGACTGTTTTTCCGCCCGTATTTGGACCTGTAATAACAATGGTTGTAAAGTCTTTCCCTAATGTCACATCATTAGCCACTACCTCATCAGCTGGAATAAGCGGATGACGTGCTTTAAATAGAGAAATTCGGCCTTCATTATTTACTTGTGGCATTGTTCCCTTCATTCGTTTACTGTAACGAGCCTTAGCAAACATAAAATCAATTTCCGCCAGCACGTCAACAATGATTTCAAGCTCCGCACTTTCTTCAGAAACCTTACCCGAAAGTTCAATCAAAATTCGTTCAACTTCCTGCTGTTCCTTCACACGTATTTCCTGAAGTTCATTATTTAATTGAACGATCGATTGCGGTTCAATAAATAATGTTTGCCCAGAGGAACTTTGATCATGAACAATTCCGCCGTAATGTCCCTTATACTCCTGCTTAACCGGGATAACGAAGCGGTCATTTCGAATCGTAATAATCGCATCAGAAAGCATCTTCTGTGCATTTGAAGAACGAATCATACTTTCTAGCCGCTCACGCACTCGCGATTCCTTCGTACGTAATTGATTGCGGAGAGATCGAAGGGCTTCGCTCGCACTATCAAGCACTTCCCCATTATCATCTATGGCATTTTTTATTGTTGTTTCTAAATTAGCTAGCACATTGTATCTGCTCACGTAGTCTAACAAGATGGGGAGGCTGCTTCTTTCATCCACAAATTCTTCAATAAACCTTTTGATTTGTCTGCTTGCATGGATGGTGCTCGCAACTTGAGTCAGTTCTTGTGGGCTGAGCATTCCACCTATAACAGACCGTTTAACATGCGGGCGAATATCAAAGATTCCTCCAAGAGGCACATTTCCTTTTATACGCAATACTTTAACCGCCTCATCTGTTTCCTCTTGCCAGCGTACTACCTCGGCATAGTCAATTGACGGCATTAAACTTTCCGCTTTTCTTTTCCCTAGTGAAGAGGACACATGTTCAACTAGCTGATCCTTCACTTTATGAAATTCAAGTACTCTTAAAATACGTTCCTGCATGAGGATTCTACCTCCTATTCCATTCATTTTTGCTTTCTCGACAAAAATGACAATAATTCTTCCGTATCCATAGCATTAAGGACAGAGTTTTTCTTAATCCACCCTTTACTTGCTGTGGAGACCCCAATGTCCATGTGGTTTAATGTCTCCAATTTATGTGCATCTGTATTAATAACAATTTTTACTCCAGCTTCCTGAGCCTTTTGAATATACGCAGGTGCGAGATCTAAACGATTAGGATTGGCATTTAATTCAAGTACCGTATCCGTTTCTTTTGCCAGTTCTATGAGCATATCAATATCCACTTCATAGCCTTCTCTAATGCCGATCTTTCGGCCCGTAGGATGGGCGATGATGTCAACATGAGGATTCCTCATCGCATTTTTTAATCGCTCCATGATTTTTTCCTTTGATTGTGAAAATGCAGAGTGGATGGATGCAATAACAAGATCCATTTCAGCAAGTAATTCATCATCATAATCAAGAGACCCATCAGGCAATATATCCATTTCTACACCTGATAAAATGGTAATCTCCTCATACTGTTCATTCAAACGTTTAATTTCTTCCTTTTGCTGCCTTAATCTTTCTGGGGTGAGTCCGTTCGCAACCTTTAAATATTGGGAATGATCCGTAATTGCCATATATTTATAGCCTTTTTTGATACAGGCCTTTACCATTTCCTCAATGGATGCAGCCCCATCACTCCAGGTTGAGTGCATATGTAAATCTCCCTTAATATCAGCAAGAGAAATTATACCATAAGCCTCAGTGTACTCATCAACTTCTTTTCCGTCTTCCCTGATCTCAGGTGGTATGAGAGGGAGTCCGAAATGGCGATAAAATGCTTCTTCTGATGAAAAGGTTAACATTTCACCTGTTTCGATATTCTCTACCCCATATTCACTAATTTTTTCGCCGCGTTCCTTCGCTAGCTGCCTCATGCGCACATTATGCTCTTTTGAGCCTGTGAAATGGTGAAGAGTTGTGATAAATTCATGAGGCTTAACAAGACGGAAATCTACAGATATATCATAGCTGTATTCAAAAATAACAGAAACCTTTGTGTCTCCAGCTGCGATTGTTTCTTTTATGTTTGCAAGCTTTAATAGTTCGTCCCTTACCGCTGAAGGATTTTCTGTTGCAATAATGAAATCTAAGTCTTTTATTGTTTCTCTCACTCTTCGTAAGCTTCCCGCACGAGAAAACTTCTTGATTTCGTTAACGTGCTGCAGCTGCTCTTCAATCGCTTCTGCAATTGGCAGCATATAGGCGATTGGCAGCCTTTCCGGTCTTGTTCCGGCATTTCGAAGGGCAGCAAGAATCTTTTCTTCTGATTTCTTTCCGAAACCCGCAAGTGCTTGTACCTGCCCCTTTATGCACGCTTCCTCTAAATCCGCAGCATTCTCAATGCCTAGTTCTTTATTTAACTTAGCAATTTTCTTCCCGCCTAATCCAGGAAGCTGCAGAAGCGGAATCAGCCCCTTTGGAACCGCTTCCTTCAACTCTTTAAGAGCAGTAGATTTTCCTTCTTTCATATACTCAATAATCACTGCGGATGTACCCTTTCCGATCCCAGGCAGCTTCGTAAAATCTTCTATTTCATTTAAGCTTTCATCATTTGCTTCAAGTGCGGCAGCAGCTTTTCGAAAGGCCGCTATTTTAAACGTATTTTCTCCTTTTAGCTCCATATAAATAGCTATTGTTTCCAGTAGCCGAATGACATCTTTTTTATCTATCACAGAACGCACCTACCTTATTGACGAACTCTTTTTTAGTATTGTTTTCTCTATTATAGGTTGTCATACTTTCATGAGAATCGCTAATTAGAAAAGCGCAAGCGCCTTGGTCATCGCCGTACAAACTGGAGGGGCTCCGACTGAGATAAAGGAAACACGAAGAGCGATAGCGATTCGATGTTGACTTATCGTAGGGAGGAGACCCGAAGTTTGATAGGCGATAGGCGCTGGAGCTAGACAATTCTTTAACTCCAAAGTTATACATTCTTATCTTATAAAAAGAAAACTTCTCTATTTCAGAGAAGTTACTCAACCTATATATTCGATCCACATCTCTTTAATTTGCTGTGAAAATATTGGCGTATGTTTAATGATTCCTTTAGCCATAAATGAATCATTTAAATGGGTTTGTATTATTTCTACTGGTACGAGCGCAGCTATGTATAATAAAATAAACATGATAAGATATACTTCTGCAAATCCTAAAATACCTCCTGCCCAAACATTTAACTGTTTAAGTACTGGCAGATTTGTTACAAAATCAAGCATACTGCCAATAATCTGAAGCACAATTTTCACAGCAAGGAAAATGGCGACATAGGCAATTGCGCGATAGTATGCATCTTCAAGATTGGCCTGATCAAATAACATTTGAAAGGCAGATTGATCACCAAAGCTTGGGTATGGAATCCATAATGTTAGCTTAGGAGCAAGTTTTTCATAATACATATTGGCTACAATAAATGCAAGGATGAAGCCAATCAAATGGATAACTTGAAGGATAAAGCCCCTTTTTAAACCGATAAAGAAACCAAAAACTAAAATAATAATGATTGCGAGATCTAGCATGACTTATTCAGTCCTTTACTCTTTTTAATTCATTTTCAAGCTGCTCTAAACGATCCTTCGCCTTAATATAATCATTAACGATATTGACTGCTGTTAATACGGCGAGTTTACTGCTGTCAAGGGAGGGATTCTTCGAGCTGATTTCACGCATTTTCTCATCAACCATTGAAGCTACGAGGCGAATATGACCGGGGCTTTCAGTACCTAAAATGATATACTGCGTTCCATATATATCAACACTTGTACGGTTTTTTTGTACATCTGACAACATTTATGCCCCCATTCTTAAGAATCCTACACAATATCATAACATGAACATAAAAACGTGGGAAGTAGAAGCTTGTCATAACTTAATAGAATCTATCTTTTGTACACCACTAATTGAAAAAGGTGAAAGCTATGGGAAATACTGTTTTAGTAAAAAAAATGAATGAAATAGATGAAATGAAACGATACTATCAATCCTATCTTATCGATAAACTCCCTCCTGGAAGTGTATTTGCTGCGAAAACACCCACTTGCGCAATCACAGCTTATAAATCAGGCAAGGTATTGTTTCAAGGCGGTGGCTGCGAAGTCGAAGCAGCCAAATGGGGGAAATCGATCTTATCAGAAAGCCCTGAGAAAAAGAAGAGCACCACAAGTACCTATCTGCCAGATCAATTTGAAACGCTTTCTGTTGTTGGCTCAGATGAAGTAGGTACGGGTGATTTCTTTGGACCCATTACAGTTGTTGCTGCGTATGTAAAAAAGGAACAGATTCCATTATTAAAAGAGTTAGGTGTGAAGGACTCTAAAAACCTGAAAGATGAACAAATCATCAGCATTGCGAAACAAATTAAAGATATTGTTCCACATAGCCTTTTAACCTTACATAATGAAAAATACAATAAGCTTCAGAAATCCGGCATGTCGCAAGGAAAAATGAAAGCACTCCTTCATAACCAAGCAATCGGACATGTGCTCGGAAAGATTGCACCCGAACAGCCTGATGCTATTTTAATTGACCAATTTGCTAAAAAGGAAATCTACTATCAGTATCTTAAAAATGAAAAAATCATCCAGAGGAACAATGTCTTTTTCAGCACAAAAGCAGAGAGTGTTCATCTCGCAGTTGCTGCCGCATCCATTTTAGCAAGATATGCATTTGTCAGGCATTTTGAAAATTTAAGCAAGGTAGCTGGGTTTACACTAACAAAAGGTGCTGGTTCGAAAGTGGATGAAGCAGCTGCCAGGCTGATTCACGAAAAAGGAAAGGACTCTTTACCGACATTTGTTAAGCTGCATTTTGCAAATACGGAGAAGGCAATGAACATATATAGGAAAAAGTACAGTTAAATAGGCAGCCATGAAAAATAGAAATAAAATCCTACTGAATTCTTTGCAAATGCAGAAATAGCCATTCGATTTTAAGCATCAACATACAAAGAATAAATGAAAATGCGACTGGGAGCTCGCATTTTCATTTATTAGCTTATTTTAAGAAATATCTATTTCTCTCCTTTGCAGGATAAAAAGCAATCGAAGGATTTGTTAATCGAGTATCCGGGAAACCTGGAATTGTACCGACCATTTTCTTATCACAAAATGTATTTAAATCAACAAACGTTAACGCTTCTGTAGAACAGGATTCAACACATGCAGGAGGCAGCCCCCTATCTTGGCGAGGGTAACACATATGGCATTTACTTGCCTTCTGTGTTACTGGATCATACTGGGGTGCCCCATATGGACAAGCTTCAATACATAAACCACAGCCTGTGCAAAGATCGGAATTAATATGCACAATTCCATCCCCTCGTTTTGTGAAGGCATTCTCTGGGCAAACCCGAAAACATTCTGGACTGTTGCAATGATTACAGGAAACGGACAAGAAGGTATCATCTATAAGTCTAGAAACCTTTCGCCACCTCACTGTACTATCCGTCTGATTTTCATTTCTACAGGCAATTTCGCAAGCCATACAACCGAAACAAAGATCCACATTAAACACGAACCCCATTTGTTTAACCATTTTTCTCACGCCATTTCCGGATATTTACGCTGCTGTCATAAAAATTCATACTGGATTTCTCTTTGTTTTCCTGTGGCCTATGAACGATTAATCGATTGATAGGATTTTTCCCTGCTTGTTTTACTAAGATCACCTTTTGAGGGAGAAATCTGCTTATTCTAGCAATTGCTGCTATTTTTCCATTTTGATTGAATAATTCAACCTTATCCCCTTCCATAATCCCATTCTTTTCTGCTGCATATTCGGAAAGTTCAACAACTTCTTGCTCTGCAGCTTGATTCAGCCAAGGCATCGTCTCATATTGTGAATGAATCTTCAGTAAAGATTGCGGGGTTAGCAGTTGAAATGGATATGATTCTTCAACATCTGTCTTTCTCCTATTAATAAAATGTGTGGAAGTACCCTTGTTCCCTTGGGAAAAAAGACGGAATTTGAATGAACTTGAAGATGAATTAGATACTTCCTCTGTCCGTAACCGAGGACCTTCTAGTAAGTCATCAATGCACTCTACCGAATACAGCTTCTTTACTGATGGAGTTAATTCCATTCTAATCCAATCAATCGGTTCGCGTTCCGAAGGGAAATTAGAGAAGCCTGGAGAACGGTCATTCAGTTTTTTCATTAATTCTCTTGCGATTTGCAAATCACTTTTTGCTTCATAGTATGGAGGGATTGCCTTTTCATTTATGGACAACCAGTGGTGCCAATAACTAACATTTAAATCCATTTCTTCAAAATGACTTGCGGCTGGCAGGACGATATCAGACATCTCCGCAGATTTCGTCATAAATAAATCAACAGTGACAATTAATTCAAGTTCGTTCATTAATGATTCCCATGCCTGAAAATCCTGGTCTTGTGAAAGGGGATTACGCAAGGCAATCCATAATAACTTCAATGGTGGATCCACTAGCTTACTAGCATTTTCTGCAAAATTATTAATATCAATTTCTCTAGAATGTAGAACGATTGGATGTTCTGGTTCTTCATGGTTCAGGAGATTAACCGGAAAGTCATCTATCCCACTATGTGAATAGTAAACACACCTGTTCTCTTGTCCAGAATGACAACCCAACACGGCTAATGTGTTGATTGCACTAATATTTTTCCCCCCATTTACATTTCGTTGAATCCCAAAGCCAATCCAGGTCGCACAAGGTTCAGCCATTGAATATATGCTCACAAGTTCACATATCACATCAAGTGCTATTCCTGTTTGACGACAAACTTCATGTAAATCGACTTGTTCATTCACATATTGGTGAAATTCTTCCCAGTTCACTGTTTGATTTCGGACGAATTCTTGATCATACGACTCTGATTGAATAAGAAGCTTAGCAGCTCCAAGCGCAAGCCATCCATCTGTCCCTGGGTTGATTTGAATAAAGATATCAGCTGTTGCCGCTGTTCTTGTAAAAACAGGATCAATGACAATTAGTTTTGCCCCTTTTTGCCGTGCCTGTAAAATAAACTTCATTTGATGGACATTTGTAACAGCTGGGTTTGCTCCCCAAATAACAATTGCATTCATTTTCGCCATTTTTTCTGGCATCATGCTGTTCATTTGACCAAAAGACTTTCTCATGGCTTGCTCACCAGTTATTAAACATGGGTTTCCTATCGGTTTCGTATGTGGACCTATACTATTAAACATCCCCTCAACTGCATAATGAAGCAAACCGATATTACCGGAAAATTTATTATAGCCAGAAGCGAGATTGGATCCGTATCTTTTATTTAACTCTAAGATTTTGTCAGCAATGGTATCGTATGCCTCTTCCCATGATATTCTTTCCCAATTCCCTGAGCCCCTTGGCGTCTGTTTGATTGGATGTTTCAATCGATAAGGATTATATACATATTGGGTATAGGCATATCCCTTTGCACACAAACGCCCTTGATTATAGCCATGCTTCGCATCACCAGAAACCTTCATTAGTTTTCCGTCTTCAATGTACGATAGCATTCCACATGTTGAGAAACAATTACGAGGACAAGCATGTCTGTAAATTTCCATCAGCTTTTAGCACCTGCACTTTTTCTAAGGTTAAATTTTCCTGAGCTGTCTAATCTTAAAGGCGGCAGTGATATTTAATCTGACGTTCATATCATCTAGCTTCTTATCTAAAATTTCTTCGACCTTTTTAAAGCGATACCGCAATGTATTACGATGAAGAAACAGTGCTTCAGCCGTCTTTGTTAAGTCATATTGATTGGCCGCATAGAATTCGAGCGTATGCATTAGCTCGCCTCCATGAACTTGATCATATTTCTCCAATTTACCTAATGTGTGATCATAGTATTCTTTTACGTCTTGTAAATCGTGTTTATATAGAATTCGTTCCAGTCCTAACCCATTAAAAAATGGTGTATGAATATTCAATAATAACCCAACTTCGTATGCAACCTTTGCCTCTTGGTAGCTCTTATAAAGCTCCTCTGGATTTGTACTTTCCCTGCCAATCCCTGTGGCAATTCGAGTATTCATATCCATTATTTCGGCTTGGGTCATTACCCGCTGAATAAACTCTTTAATTACATACTCATTTTTGTCCATTTCTTCACCAGGTATCTGATAAATAACAACGATTTCTCCACGCTTTTTCATTGCTATTGGTTTTAGATTGCTTTCAATCAGTACTCTTTCAATTAGAAAAAACATAGAATCAATACGTTTCTGATCCTCTGAATAATAATCAAAATCTACTAATGAAAAAACAATAATTGTATGTGATTGGGTAAAATCCCATCCCCATATATTCCCATAGGAGATTATCTCATCTTTTTGCTTCATATTTCCGTAGAGCAAGTCATAGATAAAAGCTTCCTTAAACTGCTGCCGCTCCTGTTTCAATTCCAGCTTTTTTCGTAATTCGAGTGAACATAATGAAGATGCGTAAGCAATAATCGAATGAATTCGTGCGATTGTCTCATCAGATACCTCATCTATCTGAACAAATAAATAGCCCCTTAATCGACCATCCAATATGATTGCCGAACAAATTCCCTTTGTGGGGACACCATCAGATGTTAATTGACAATTGACGACTGCTGGTTTATCCCCAGTAATTTCTCTATATTGATTATCTATATAGTTAATTTCCACTTTATTCACGACTTGCTCAGTTGCCAACTGGTTAAATAAAGGATCCGTTATGATTACAGGAAACGACAAAAGACTCGCTAACTCTGCACAAATCCCCTTTAACCCTTTTTCTGAAGCGACAAGCAAATCATGTAAGTAATCCGGGACAAAGAAAGTATTTTCCACTAAATCCATTCCTTTCTGATCTTTACTGGGTCGCTCACCCTCATCATATATGAAGGTGCCATCAGGAACAATGGATGTCACAGGAACGTAAAAAACTCATTGTCCAACCGTACAAAAATAGACGGTTATCTTTGTGCATCGGTTATATATCTTAAGAAGGTGCGATTTTCTATAATAAAAGCAGGGTTGAAATGTGATTGTTTTCACAAAAGGAGTGAGAAAATGATAAAGAAAGTTACAAAAGATAGCATGTATATGATTAAAAACCAATCTTATTTACGATATGCTCAATTATTCACGAATATAGAGAGTGACACATTGGAAACTATTGAGTCCTTCGGTTTAAAACTTGAGCTGGCTCAACTGGCCAATGAAAGAGAAAGAACACTTACTAGATTAAAAGAGAAACGAGCACATTTCCGAAATAATAATAAAAGCATCTATATTAATCGAATATCAAGTGCCTGTGAAGCATGTCAAACAGGTACAGACAGCTATACAACCTTTGTTTCAATGAAATGCCACCGTAATTGCTATTTTTGTTTCAATGAAAATCAAGATAATTATATGCACTTTTTAGAAAACAAGAGAGATGCTCGGAATGAATTAGCAGAATTAATCGATGCAGGATACAAATTAAAGCACATCGCATTAACAGGAGGAGAACCTCTTTTATTTAAAAATGAAACGATCCAATTTTTCCAATTTGCAAAAGAAAAAGTACCTGAAGGCTATACAAGATTATATACGGCTGGTGACCTTTTAACTGAAGAGCTCCTGCAACAATTAGGAGATGCTGACTTAAATGAAATTCGCTTTAGCATAAAGATGGAGGATTCACCGCAGAAGCGAAAGCATATTTTAGGGAAAATCGAATTAGCAAAACGCTATATTCCTAATGTCTTAGTTGAAATGCCTGTCATTCCAGGAACATTGGATGAAATGAAAGAGCTGCTTATCGAATTAGATAAATTGGATATTTTCGGAATCAACTTACTAGAGTTCTGCTTCCCACTTAAAGACCCTAAGCCTTTTATCGATCGAGGATTCAAACTAAAAAACCCACCTTACGAAATGTATTATAACTACTGGTATGCAGGTGGATTAGCAATATCAATGAGTGAAGAACTATGTCTTGCGCTTACAGAGTTTGCGATTGAGCAAAAATTAAAGCTCGGTGTTCATTACTGTTCTCTTGAAAATAAATTCACGGGCCAAATCTATCAGCAAAACCATAATCAAGTGGTGGATAAAACGTATTCCTTTTCAAATCAAGATTATTTCTTTAAAACAGCTAAAGTTTTTGGAAAGGACAAGCAAAAAGTAATCGCCCTGCTCAAAAAAAACAAAATAATATTCGAATTCAATCAACAATACGACTTCATTCAGTTTCCTATTGAGGCCATCAAACAATTAGCGGGTATCAACATTGAAATTGCAATCGTTTCATGCATCATCGAATTCGATAATAAAGAAAGCATCATCCGCGAGGTCAGCATTGATTGGACAACACCCACTTTATTTCAATTAGGAGATGTAAGCTAAGTGCTTTTAGGAGGGATAGCAATGGAAGAAAGAGTAGCTCTAACAGAGTTAAATAATATTTTTCACGCAAGACGTTTTGCCTACGACATTTTACGAAGGTTTTTCGTTGAGGAGCCATCTAAAGAATATTTGAAACCATTTATTCAGAAAAACATGATCGATTTATTTCCATTTAAAGAGGATTCAGAAGAGATCCAAGAAGGATTGAACAAGATAAAGTCATACCTGTCCACTCATGATGTCCTTACTATTGAACATCATTATGATGACTTGCATTGGGATTATACAAGATTGTTTGTCGGACCTTTTGAATTGACAACACCTCCTTGGGAATCTTCTTATGTGAGGAAGGATCGGCTTTTATTTCAAGGAACAACAATGAATGTGCGAGGCTATTATGATAAATACGGTATTATTGTCAGTGATTTTAATATTGAAGCGGATGATCATATCGGACTTGAGCTTGATTTTATTTATCACCTCAATGAACGTTGTATAAAATTGGCTGAACAAAATGAAAGCAAAGGCTTAAGGCAATTGCTTCGGGATCAACAAAGATTTATCGATGACCATCTGCTTAAATTCGTACCTGAATTCAGTCGATTAGTCATGAAAGAAGCAAATACATCATTTTTCATTGGACTAGCACAAGTATTACATCATTATTTACTGATAGATTCAGAGGTTCTTCAAGAACTTATGACTATAGACACTTTATAAGAGGGGGCAAGTAGAATGCTTGATATCGTGAGTAAAATCAAAGAATTTAAAATGTCTAGAAGAGCATTTATCGGTTGGACCTCCGCAATTGCAGTAACAACAGCGATCCCAGTTAGCCGTGGGTTAGTTGCAAAAGCGGACAATAATATCGGGATAGCAGAAACAGATGATGAAGGCATCTGGAAAACAGCTGCATGCTGGCATAACTGTGGTGGCCGCTGTCTAAATAAGGTGCTCATTAAAGACGGGGTTGTGATTCGACAAAAAACGGATGATACGCATGAAGATAGTCCAGATTTCCCACAACAGCGTGGCTGTTTAAGAGGTCGCTCACAACGTCATCAAGTATTTAATGCAGATCGATTGAAATATCCAATGAAACGAAAGAATTGGGAGCCTGGCGGAGGCAAGAAGGAACTTCGCGGGAAAGATCAGTGGGTTCGACTCTCTTGGGATGAGGCGCTCGATATTGTCGCATCTGAGACAAAAAGAATTAAAGGAAAGTATGGCAATGAAGCCATCATGGTAACTGGTGGGGATGCAAATATAAGAAGTGCGATGTCAGCAATCGGTGGATTTAGTGCTTGTTATGGCAGCTCTTCATGGGGTGCTTGGCGATGGATATGGGAAAACATGGGGATTGGAGAAGGCCTAATTGTAAATGGAATCAACGACCGAATTGATTTAAGAAATTCCCAATTAATCGTCCTATGGGGCGCTAATCCAGCTTGGAGCTCTATGGGCAGTGTCACTTACAACTTTTTACAAGCAAAAAAGGCAGGTGCTCGATTCATTACAATTGACCCGATTTATACTGATTCTGCAAATGTATTTGATGCAGATTGGGTTCCCGTTAGACCAGGAACAGACGATGCATTAGCTTTCGGCATCATGTATACATTGCTTGATGAAGACAATCCTGCTACAAATCCATTGGTAAAATGGGATTTCTTAAATAAATATACAATCGGATTTGATGAAGCTCATATGCCAGAAGGAGCAGATCCAAAAGATAATTTTATGGACTATTTATTAGGAACCTATGACGGTCAACCAAAAACACCTGAATGGGCAGCGGAAATTTGTGGGGTAGAACCAAGTAAAATTCGTGAACTTGCCCGTGAAATCGGCGGCACAGAACGAGTTGCTTTATTAACAGCATGGGCGCCTGCTCGAATTGCTAATGGGGAAGGCTGGGTTCAAGCCTTTTCAACACTCGGAATGATGACCGGGCAAATGGGTGGTTCTGGAAAAATGACTGGGGTTAGCTGTTGGGAATATGCAGGGAATATGGGGCCATTCCTTTTAACCGCTGGTGGGAAAGGCCTACCTTCCATAACGAACCCTATTGACAATCAAATTAATGAAAATGAAATGTGGGATGCTGTATTAGATGGGAAATTCCTACAAAGATATGAAAAAGAAAGAAACGTAAACATCCAATTTATTTACCATAACTATGAGAATCATCTACAAACTCGAAGCAATATTGCAAAAGGGATAAAAGCCCATAGAGAAGTTGAATTTGTTGTCACAAATGCGTATGCATTAACAACAAATGCAAAGTATTCCGATATTGTGTTACCTGTTGCTACCCAATGGGAAACAGCTGGAGCAGTGAAAGGTGGAAACCGTGAAATCCTTATCAATTGGTCAAAAATCATTGAACCATTGTATGAATCAAAAACAGACCAAGAGATTGCAAAGGCTCTATTGAAAAAATTAGGAAAAGATCCGAAAGAAGTATTCCCGATTACAGAAGAACAGCAATACTTTAATCAACTTGCAGGTAGTATGGTGATGAAAGATAACGGGGTTGACTATGAACCATTATGTACCATTACTGCCCACGATATAAAGGAGTGGGGTGTTGAAGGAACACCACAAAAAGGGCGTATTCCACTTAAAGAGTTTGTTGATACAGGAATTTACCAAGTGCCAAGGAAGCCAGGCGATAATTTCGGCTTTATCGCGTATAAAGATTTTATCGACGATCCGGAAGCAAATCCAGTATCAAGTGAAAGTGGAAAATTTGAAATCTATTGTAAAGCTATAAATGAATTGTCTAAAACTGCATATTCCGAAATAGCCCCTATTCCAAAATATGAGGTAAAAGTACATGGCTATGAAGCGACTTTTGAAGATTGGGAATCAAAGAAAAAAGGAAAATATCCGTACCAAATGATCAATCCACATTATTTAAGACGCTCTCATAGTACGTTAGATAATGTGCCACAGCTGCGTGAGGCATGGCCTAACCCTGTTTACATTAGTAGAAAAGATGCGGACGAAAAAGGAATTAAGGATGGAGATAGCGTTCTTTTATCAAATGAATATGCGAAGTCTTTACGGCCTGCAGCAGTGGTCGAAACCATTATGCCTGGTGTCATTGGGCTTCCGCATGGAGCTTGGGTGGATATTGATGAAAAGACCGGGATTGATCGAGGCGGAGCTGATAATTTATTCGTCCCTCATATTCCAAAAGGACTGGGATCCTCTGGTTTCAATACAGCTCGTGTCAATTTTGAAAAATGGAAAGGCGAACCACTTGAAGAAGATGTGAAATGGGAACAGCGGATCATCAAATTTTAATTCAAAGGAGGTCATAAATTATGGCTCAAATGGGCTTTTATATAAATGTAGCTGAATGTGTGGGCTGCAAAACATGTACGGTAGCCTGTAAAGATAAAAATGATTTAGAAGTCGGAAGAAACTTCCGGAGAGTATATGACTTTCAAGAAGGGAGCTATCCTAAGCCGTCGATTTATCACGTTTCACTTTCTTGTAATCATTGTGATGAACCTGGGTGCATGCAAGGATGCCCAACTGGTGCAATGTTCAAGCGTGCTGAAGATGGCGTTGTCTTAGTCGACCATAATAAATGTGTAGGATGTCGCTACTGTGAGTGGAATTGTCCTTACGGTGCCCCACAATATTCTGAAGAGCTTGGAAAAATGACGAAATGTGATACTTGTATCGATTTACGTGAAAAAGGTGAAGATCCTGTATGTGTAAGTTCCTGTATAATGCGTGCGATTGAATTTGGTCCAATTGACGAGCTGCGGGCTAAATACGGAACAGTCAATGAAATGAAAGGGATGCCAAGTGCATCGATTACAAAACCAAATATTGTCATTCATTCGTAATTAAACATAGTTTATCACGGGGGCTTGCCCCCTTTTACTCAGATAAAGTAATTCAATAAAAGAGGAGGAAATCCCATGCATGAGTGGGCATTATTAATCTTTACAATTTGTGTTCAAACAGCAATTGGCGGAATGTTTATGCTATGGCTGTTTCAGCGTGAAATTAGCAAAGCTGGTAAGGAGGACTCCTTTGCCATTTTGAAGATACCACTTATCATTATTGCAGCATTATCATTAGTGGGCCTAATTGCATCTTTTGCGCATTTAGGAACACCGAGCAATGCCTTGAACACAATCAGAAACATTGGCACATCTTGGATGAGCCGTGAAATTCTTGTGACAGGCGTATTTATTGGCAGCGCTTGTATAACAGCTGGACTTACGATTGTTCAGAAAAAAGTCAACCCACTGCTGATGATTGCTACAGTTATCATCGGATTTGTTGATATTTTCTGTATGGCAATGATCTATTCCAATTCATTAGTAAGCGGATGGAATTCAATTAACACCTTCACTTCCTTTTATGGAACAGCCTTTATATTAGGAGCAGTTCTTGTTGCTAGCTTTACTGTACCTGCATTACGTGCCAAAAATATGGACGACACAGCAAAAAAGATTGTTCGATTATCGTTTTATTCTGCTTTATTCGGTATCGCCATTCAGCTAATAGGTGTTGCATTATTCCCTGCATCTTTAACAGATGTCAATATGATTGCGACTTCTGCTGCACATTCCTCTCTTGAGGCGTATCAGGGAACCATTGCATTAAGATGGGGAATTGAAATTCTCGGATTAATTTTATTAGGATATATGGCCCTGTCACCTGTAAAGAAAACATCTATTGCTATGGCGTTTGCGGCATTAATCGTCATTGGCTTCGCTGAAGGATTAAGTAGATATGTATTTTACGTACTGGGTTCATAGGTTTAAAGCAAACAAAAATAATTGAGAGGGAGTGGCTTTGATGGGATTATTAAACAGGTGGATTGAGAGTCTCGATTATGAATTTCGTGTTTTAGACGCCTGTTCCCGGCATCTAAGCCCACTCTCCACATGCAGTAAATGTTTCGATAGCTGTACGGAAGCTGCTATTACATTCGTAAGTGGCAAACCAATTATAAATCATGAAAAATGTACAGAATGCGGGGACTGTATCGTGGAATGTCCAGCTCAGGCGATTGAAGGCTTTCTTCCAAAAAGAATGATTCATCAAAATCAGCTTATTGCGACTGATGAACATCCCCCTTCTATTAGAGAGCTGCTCGTATTATATAAAAAGGGCGTAAAAACACTTATTTATGAACAAGAAGTAGTGAATACCGACTGGAAACAGGCTGTTTCGGAAGCGAACGACCGATTAAAGCAGCTTAATGAACCTCCCTTTTCCATTCAGAGAAAAAAAGGAGAAATAAAAGAAGAGAAATATACGCGGAGAGAAGTTTTCTCCATATGGAAAAAAGAAGCTCAATCAACAATGAAACAAATAGCACCTGCAAAATGGCGCTTTAACCACAGGGAATTAGATCTATCTATCTTTTACCCGAATGATCAATTTACGATTATATCGCTAGATACTAGCAAATGTACTACTTGCAAAGCTTGTCAAATGCTTTGTAAAAAGAATTGTTTGCAAATAACTGAAACAGATTTTACACTATCAGCTCAACGCTGCTCAGGATGCATGCTATGCCAAGATATCTGTCCTGAAAAGGCAATTACAGTTGAAGAGAAAATTCAGCCAGCAGTAAAGATTTCTCATTCACTTTATACAAAGGAATGTACCACTTGTAATAGCAAATATAAAACGTTGTCTATAAATAATGACAAATGTGTAATGTGCAAAAAGAGGGAATCATTTGGTACCTTTCTAAAATAAAAAAGGATGTGTGACTCATGCTATCAAATATTGGGATACCAGGTTTAATCATTGTTCTTGTCCTTGCTCTCATTATTTTCGGTCCTAAAAAGCTCCCAGAAATTGGACGAGCGATGGGACAATCTTTAAAAGAGTTCAAAAGATCTACGAAGGGGTTAATCGATGACAATGATGAAAGAGATCTAGAAAAGGAAATAAAAGAGACTTAAAAGTAATCGATATTAAAAGGGGATGCTAAGCAGCATCCCCTCATCCTTATCCTCTCAATACAGCTCCAGCCTTTTCTTTCACTGCATTTAATACTTTATCATGTGCTTTTACAACCTCTTCATCTGTTAACGTGCGTTCAGGATCAAAATATTTTAATGAGAAGGCAATTGATTTCTTGCCAGCCTCCATTCGCTCCCCTTCATACAAGTCAAACACTTGGACTTCCTTCAGTAAAGCTCCGCCAGCCTCTTTAATAATAGCATCCAATTCACCTGCAGCTTTTTCCTTATCGACAACTAGTGCAATATCACGTGTAATGGATGGGAAACGCGGAATTGTTACATAATGCAATGGTGATACTTCTGCCTCTAAAATCGCCTTAAGCGATAATTCAAACACATACGTTTCTTTTAAATCATATTCTTTTTCCACTGTTGGATGTGTTTGACCAACAAAACCAACAGATGTTCCTGACAAATAGATTTCTGCCGTTCTTCCAGGATGCAGACCATCCTTTTCAGATTGGCGGAATTCTACTGCGCTTGCAATCCCAAGCTTATCAAATAACCCTTCAAGGATTCCCTTAACAACAAAGAAATCTACAGGCTTCTTCTCTCCCTGCCATGGGTGAGTCTGCCATAAGCCAGTGACTGCACCAGCAAGATGCTCTCTTTCTTCAGGCAATTCATCTGATCCATTCGCTAAAAATACAGCACCTGTTTCATATAAAGCAAGGCTGTCATGCTGACGTGCCGCATTGTATTTTAACACTTCAAGCAGCTGTGGAATGATGCTTAGGCGAAGAATGCTCCGATCTTCACTCATCGGCATCGCTAATCTTACAGGCTCACGGTTTTCAAGCGCATATTGTGCTGCTTTCGCTTCGTTTGTTAAAGAGTACGTAACAGCTTGATAAAGCCCAGCCCCTTCAAGATAGCGGCGAACCATTCTCCGCCTGTTTTGGTATGGTGAAAGATGGCCTGGTGTAGCTGATCCGATTGGAAGCGTGGAAACAAGATTATCATAGCCATATAATCGGCCCACTTCTTCGATTAAGTCTTCTTCAATCGTAATATCCCCGCGTCGTGTTGGCACAGTTACAACGATCGTTCCATTGTCAGTCGCTGTTTCAAATTGCAGACGAGCAAATATATCCTCTACATCCTTCATCGTTAACCCTGTTCCAAGAACACGGTTAATTTTCTCTAAAGTTACGGAAACAACTGCTGGCTCAACTGTTAAGGAATCAGCTTCGACTGAACCTTCCAGTACTTCGCCACCTGCATATTCTGCAAGAAGCTGTGCCGCTCTCTCTGCAGCTGGTCTTACTCGATTAGGATCAACACCCTTTTCATAGCGTGCACTTGCTTCACTTCTTAATCCATGGTCTTTTGATGCTTTTCGAACAGGTGCCCCAATGAAATAAGCAGATTCTAAAAGAACAGTTGTTGTGTCTGCTTGAACCTCAGAATTTGCCCCACCCATTACACCTGCAAGGGCAACAGGAGTCTCGCCATTAGTAATAACTAAATGATCAGCAATTAACTTCCGCTTTGCCTCATCAAGAGTAACAATTTCCTCTCCATCCTTCGCTCTGCGCACAAGAATTTCTTTTGAGCCAAGACGGTCATAATCAAAAGCGTGAAGCGGCTGCCCATATTCAAGCAGGATGTAGTTTGTAATATCGACAACATTATTATGCGGGCGGATGCCTGCTGCCGTTAATCTTGCTTGCATCCATAGTGGAGAAGGACCAATTTTTACATTTTTAATCACTTTTGCCACATATAACGGGTTATCCTCTTTCGCATCAACAGTCACTTGAATATAATCAGCAGCTTTTTCTGTAGAAGTCTCAACTTGAGAAACAGTAAGCTTCACTTCTCTGCCCAAAATCGCAGCTACCTCATAAGCAACGCCGAGCATGCTTAAGCAATCTGCACGGTTCGGTGTTAAACCAAGCTCTAACACTTGATCATCACGATGTAATTGCTCGATTGCATTTAACCCTACTTCCACATCTTGAGGGAAGTTATAAATGCCTTCTGCAAATTCTTTTGCAACGAGCTTGCTTTCAAATCCTAATTCTTGCAGTGAACAAATCATCCCGTTTGACTCTTCTCCACGCAGCTTTGCTTTTTTAATTTTGAAATTGCCTGGCAGAACCGCTCCAACGGTTGCTACTGCTACTTTTTGACCCTTATCAACATTAGGTGCTCCACAGATGATTTGTACAGGTTCTTCTGCACCAATATCAACTAAACATTTATTTAATTTATCTGCATTTGGATGCTGCTCTCTTTCAAGAACATGACCAACGACAACGCCGCTGATTCCTTTATTAAGGGCTTCTACGCCTTCCACTTCAATTCCGCTCTTCGTAATTTTTTCCGCTAGTTCTTCAGGGGAAACGCCGGATAAGTCAACGTATTCCTGCAGCCATTTATATGATACGTACATAATAAATCCTCCTCTACCTTGTCTTATTCATGAATTGAAAATTGCTTTAAGAACCGAACATCATTTGTATAGAAATGACGAATATCATCTACACCGTATTTCAGCATGGCAATTCGTTCTGGTCCCATTCCGAATGCAAAGCCTGTGTATTTTTTCGAGTCGAATCCAGCCATCTCCAGAACATTCGGATGAACCATTCCTGCACCAAGAATTTCAATCCAGCCTGTTCCTTTACATACGCTGCAGCCTTTTCCTGAGCAAATTTTACAAGAAATATCCATTTCAACTGAAGGCTCAGTGAATGGGAAGAAGCTTGGGCGAAGACGAATTTCTCGATCCTCTCCGAACATTTTCTTTGCAAACACTTCAAGTGTCCCCTTTAAGTCAGTCATGCGGATATTTTCATCAACAACAAGTCCTTCAATCTGCATAAATTGATGGGAGTGTGTCGCATCATCATTATCGCGGCGGTACACTTTCCCAGGACAAATGATTTTCACAGGACCTTTTCCTTCATGCTTCTCCATTGTTCTTGCTTGAACAGGAGATGTATGAGTACGAAGTAGAATTTCTTCTGTAATATAGAATGAATCTTGCATATCACGTGCAGGGTGACCTTTTGGAAGGTTTAATGCTTCAAAGTTATAATAATCTTTTTCCACTTCAGGTCCTTCAGCTACGGTATAGCCCATTCCGATGAATAAATCTTCAATTTCTTCAATAATGCGTGTTAACGGGTGATGGTTCCCTGTTTTAATTGGACGGCCTGGCAGTGTGACGTCAATTTTCTCAAGCGCCAGCTTCTCCTGTACAGCTGCTTCTTCTAAATGCTTCTGCTTTTCTTCAATGCCGGCTGCAATGGCATCCCTTACTTCATTTGCAAGAGCACCCATTTTTGGACGTTCTTCAGCAGATAATTTCCCCATGCCTTTAAGTACTTCCGTAATTGGGCCCTTTTTTCCTAAATAGGAGACACGAATGTCATTCAATTCTTTTAAATCTGATGTCTGGCTAATTTTTTCCAACGCTTCCGTTTGCAATTCCTTTAAACGTTCTTGCATCTTACTTCCTCCTTCAATTTCTGTTTTTTGGCAAAATAAAAAACCTCTCCCAATAAAGGGACGAGGTTTTGGATTCGCGGTACCACCCTTTTTAACACAAAAGCAAAAAGCAAGCTTATGTATTCGCTTCATTCTCGATAACGGCGACAAGCCGGTACATCTTTACAATGGAATTCGGCAGTGGCTCTTTCAGCCTTGATGAGCTAGAAATCTAGCTCACATCCGTTTCCAATGGTCCCGATGTCAACTCTGGAGGTGAATGTTCCTTTGCAATCCCTTAAGAATGCTTTCAGTCTAGGCATTCTCTCCCTGAAAAGTTCTTTCGCAAGCTACTTTTCTCCGTCATTGTTTTATAAATATAATTTGCTGTTTATTATAGTATATTCTACGCATACTTTCAAACAGTTTCCGGCAAAATAATGCCTATTTTTTATTTCGTAAATGATAAAGCAGAATTCCAGTTGCAACAGCGACATTTAATGATTCGCTTTTTCCCAAAATCGGAATGTAAAGATTAGCAGTAGTTACAGCCAATAGCTCTTTATTTACACCGCTTCCTTCATTGCCGACGATTAATGCAAACATTTCGCTTTGATGTATATCTGTGTACTCTTTCGCATTTTCCAAAGCTGTACCATATATAGGGATTGCTGCCTCATTCAACTTCTTTACCCATTCAAAAAGATTGCCTCTGATTACTGGCAAATGAAAATGACTGCCTTGTGCGGAACGTAGAACTTTCGGATTGTAAATATCTACACTCCCCTCCCCAACAATAACAGCATCGATTCCCGCAGCATCAGCAGTTCTGATCATTGTCCCTAAGTTGCCCGGATCCTGAACGGCGTCAATTAATAATAGTTTTTTTCCATTAGCTGTTTCAGCATTCATTTCCTGCGGACGACATACCGCTACAATCCCTTGCGGAGCTTCCGTATCAGAAAGCTGCAGAATAATTTCATCGGTTACAACTGTTACAGAAATCGAACCATAATCCCAGCTTGGGGGCAGATCTTTATTTTCACTAATAATGATTTCAATAATTTGATCCCCTAAAAGCGCTTCTTCTACAAGGTGAAAGCCTTCCACTAAAAAAGTGCCGGTTTTATCCCGTTCCTTCTTCGTTAATAGCTTTTTCCATTGTTTTATTTGAGGATTTTTTGCTGAGTGAATATGCTTCAACACTCTTCCTCCTTTACAAATTTTCTTTGTCTAGCTACGGCTCCTAGCCACTCTGGCTATAAAGTAAAGAACAACCTTCCATCAGCTCGCCTTATGTTTGTCGGAGCTAAACAGCCGCCTCCACTTTTCTTCTTCTATCTTACATAATAAATCCCAAAATAGAAAACCATATTATTGAAATGACTATTTGAAAGGAGTATGAATAGATGAACTTGAACCTCCGCAATGCGATCATACACAATGTTACTGGCAATTCTCAGGATGAGTTAAAAGAGACAATCGTCGATGCTATTCAAAATGGAGAAGAAAAAATGCTTCCTGGATTAGGTGTTTTATTTGAAGTCATTTGGAAGAATTCCTCTGATCAGGACAAACAAGAGATGCTGGAAACGTTGGAAAGCGGGTTGAAATAAGAGAATGATCTAGGTTCTCTTTAAGTATGCCAAACAGTAGGTCATAAAGTGAGGGGGTACGAAATCACAATGGTTTTCGTGCCTTTCTTTATTTTCAGGTAAAGTCAAGGGTTATTGTATTCGGACTTAAGGCGGCTTCGGACTAGTTCGGCCATTTTAAGGGCTAACTTGTCCCCAACTTGAGGCTAATTCAGACTTCTTTTGTGCAATCAATAGCTAACCTGTCCGAACTTGAGGTTACTTCAGACTACTTATCCTTTATCAAGAGCTAACCTGTCTGAACCTGAGGTTACTTCAGACTTCTTATCCTTTATCAAGTACTAACCTGTCCGAACCTAAGGCTACTTCAGACTTCTTTTGCGCAATTAAAGGCTATCCTGTCCGAACTTGAGGTTACTTCAGACTTCTTTGCGTAATCAAGGGCTAGCTTGTCCGATTTTGAGGTTACTTCAGACTTCTTTTACGTAATCAAGGGCTAGCTTGTCCGATTTTGAGGTTACTTCAGACTTCTTTTGTCCAATCAAGGGATAACCTGTCCGAACCTGGGGCTACTTCAGACTTCTTTTACGTAATCAAGGGATAACTTGTCCGATTTTGAGGCTACTTCAGACTTCTTATCCTCTATCAAGAGCTAACCTGTCTGAACCTGAGGTTACTTCAGACTTCTTTTGCGCAATCAAGGGCTAACCGGTCCGAACTTGGGGCTACTTCAGACTTCTTTTGTGCAATCAAGAGCTAACTTGTCCGAACCTGGGGCTACTTCAGACTTCTTTCGGGCAATCAAGCATTAATCTGTCCGAACTTAAGAAATCCGACACACGAAAAAATAATACCCCGAGTTGATCGGGGTATCATTTTAGTTATTTAGTTAAACGTAATCTTATCCACTGTTTCTCTATCAAGTCGTTTAATTACTTCAGCAATGAGCTTAACTGCATTCTCATAATCATCACGGTGAAGCATTGCTGCGTGTGAATGGATATAGCGTGTTGCAATGGTAATGGAAAGAGCTGGTACTCCGTTATGGGTCAAATGGATCGCACCCGAATCTGTACCGCCTCCAGGAACCGAATCAAATTGGTATGGAATATTCAATTCATCTGCCGTATCAGTTACAAGGTCACGCAATCCTTTATGAGAAACCATAGATGCATCATAAAGAATAATTTGCGGGCCTTTTCCCATTTTGCTGAGGGCTTCTTTTTCAGTAATTCCAGGTGTATCCCCTGCAATCCCTACATCAACACCGAAAGCAATGTCCGGCTCGATTTTTTGTGCAGATGTACGTGCACCGCGGAGACCTACTTCTTCCTGAACGGTTCCCACTCCATAAACAACATTTGGATGATCTACATCTTTCAGTTCTTTTAACACATCAATGGCGATCGCACAGCCGATGCGGTTGTCCCATGCTTTTGCTAAAAGCATTTTCTCATTATTCATAACGGTAAATTCGAAATAAGGAACAACCATATCTCCTGGCTTTACTCCCCATCCTGTTGCTTCTTCACGGCTAGATGCACCGATATCAATAAACATATCTTTAATATCTACCGGTTTTTTACGGGCTTCTGGAGAGAGAATATGCGGAGGCTTTGAACCGATAACGCCTGTCACCTCTCCCTTGCTCGTTACGATAGTTACACGCTGAGCTAGCATCACTTGAGACCACCAGCCGCCTACTGTTTGAAAGCGGAGGAATCCTTTATCATCAATATTCGTGATCATGAAGCCCACTTCATCCAAGTGACCTGCTACCATAATTTTCGGTCCGTCTTCTTTTCCAATCTTTTTCGCAATTAAGCTGCCAAGCCCATCTGTTGTTACCTCATCTGCATATTGGCTTATGTATTTCTTCATGACCTCGCGCGGCTCGCGCTCATTGCCTGGAATCCCTTTTGCATCCGTTAATTCCTTTAGCATTGTTAACGTTGCATCTAATTTCGTCATTCCTTCGCCTCCCTTAATATATATTCTTTACCATTATACAAAACCGAAGACTTATTGTACAAAGATTCAATAAATACTGCGTGCTTGTCTTTAAAAATAACTATCTTAATTATCTACTCATTATGGACAAGAACTCAATCATTTTGGCATGTTAGCCGTATGCTAATCATGAATATTTTATTAAGGGGTGAAAGGTATGGATATATGTAAAAGGTGCAAAAATTCATATGAAAGAGAAAGCTATGAATATCTTTGGGATCATGACGAAGTCGACCACAAAGAGAATAACAAAAAGCCATGTAAAAATCATCATAAAGACAATGAAACCTGTGTGGAAGAAATATTACATGCGATACTCTTAGCACAGAGAAAAGCCGGGGATGACGATCATTGTAAACATTCATATGAAGTATATGAGGAAGGAAGAAAACGAAAGAAAAACACGATCCCTTTTATTCTTTATTGTGGCAATTGCAAACCTTTTAAAGCCACTGGAGTAACATCCTTTTCATCCTATTCAAAACAGAAAAAGTTTGCTTGTATTTCTTCGTTCATTTTCAAAATTAAAGATCTTGATGAAAAGTGTGTAACTCTTGAATTATTAATCATTAAATCTGATCAAAAATGTGAAAATAATGAACCAAAAACGCCATGTAATCAAATCGACGGCAAAAAGGTAGATGACTTAGTTAAAACCGGAATATTTATTAATATTGACCTCTCATGTTTGTGTGCGATCACTTGCTTGCCAGCAGTATATTTATAGATTTGTTGATTTAAGCCAAGCCCAATATTTATATTGGGCTTTCTTACTTTTATTAATTTCCAAAACCAATGGGAGTTAACCGAAACATAGACTAATTTCCTGCATAGGATGCATTAGTATGAATGGAGGAGGACCCCAAATGTCTGAAGAAAATAACATGAATGACTATCATTTAACCTTTAATAATAATAATGATGATGATTGCCACTGTCATGATCAACCTTTAATACTTACTAAAGTTCCGGTCGTATTAGCTGAGGTTGACGTACAAATACATTTAGATGCCTTAATCAAGTTTCCAGCACCCGTATTAGAAATTAAAGATATTAAAAAGAATGTAAAATTAACTCAATGCAGACTTCTACTACCAACAAACAAATTATTTGTAAAGGGATTTGTCCGTAAAAATATACAGTATGCAAGCCCATGCAAAAATAACATAGATTACAGAAAAAAGAACATTGCATCAGATATACTTTCACTCACTGTTGATATTCCTTTTCAATGTGTAACAGAAATAAAAGACTTTTTGTCAAAGCTCGACATGCCAGAAGTGAATATGCGCAATGAATTTGACTTTCTCGTATCTAGGCACCTGCCTAATGGATGTCCAGAAAATAAAGAATTACAAACAAATGATCTTTCCCAGTTTCATCAAGAAAGTACTCAATTTTATAATGAGCTTCCTTACTGTGAACTAGTCTCTAGCAATATTATTGAATGGGATGAAGCGATCGATCGATGCCCTCTCCCATAT
Source organism: Cytobacillus solani (assembly GCF_001420595.1). Classification (GTDB taxonomy): domain Bacteria; phylum Bacillota; class Bacilli; order Bacillales; family Cytobacillaceae; genus Cytobacillus; species Cytobacillus solani. The sequence goes on from NZ_LJIX01000006.1 coordinate 3,746,842, forward strand.
CACCTAGGAGAAGGAACTTTTACAAAAATAGAAGAAAAAATGGTTCTTGATCTCATTATTAAAGTACTGCAAAAACAACAAGTACAAATTTATCATTCTAAAGCACATGAAGATGATCATGATTGTGATTATTAAAGGAATGCAAGGCAAAAAAAAAGTGAGGAGGCATTGGAGAGGATGCTTATATAGGCAGCACCTTCCAGAAGTGATGAAAAAAATAAAAAATATCGATACTCATCGTAAATCTAATATTCATTCATATGGTTCAATCTATAGTAAAACTAACCAGCAAACCAGCTCTACTCCCTTAATATATCCTCCTCCGGTTATCAATAGAAATCAATTGGAGCATGCAAAAGCCGATTTTGAATACGAACATGAGCATTTATTGAACGAAGTGGAGGAAATCAGGGAGGAATTCATTGATCCCCCTGTACAAAGGAAGGAGAAAAAAACGTCTTTGCTGACTCCAACTTCACCAATGATCAGAGATACACGTTCGACATTTAGAGAGACTGCCAGAAGGAATGACGATGCAATACAACAGGAGAATAATGATCGCATAACGGATGATGCTTTGATCCAGGAATATACGGATAACAGCTATGAGGAACCTATAAACGAATTGATTTTTGGAAAACAGGATGAATCTTCTTCAATACAAAATAATGACTCTTCTAATATTAAAGAAGAGTCCCCTTTTTATTCATCATTACTGGAAGAAGCTAGTCCAGATGTGGAATTCATCCCGGATGAATCATCTTTTCATTTAGATCAGCTGCTAGAACCTCTACCAGAGCAAAAAGAACTTCCGACTATTCTCGAAAGGATTTCCTCCATGCTGAGTGAAGTACATACAGCAAAGGAACAATTTCCTTTCTTAGAAGAAGAAGAAAAAGTAGAGGAAGAGGAAGAAGAACGTTCTTCTTTACAGGATAGACCATATCTTTCATTAGAGGAGTCTTCCATCATTAGTGATGACACAAATGAATCTAGCCATTTTACACAGTACAAGAATACTTCGACCGTGAATACACCAAAAAAAATAGTAAAGTTCCCAGTTTTGCTTGCTAAAGTAGACATAAATACTGATATTTGGGATTCCTTCGATTTATTAAAGCCAACAGCCAATGTAACAAAAATTGAATGGTCCAGTCCATCTTTAGATTGTCACATCCTTTTTCCTTCAGATACTTTACTATTGAACGGAACATTAATGGCTAATATTGAATATGTAAAGGATGATCCTTCTCGCGATATTTGTGTCCTTAAGATTCCTTTCTTATGGAAAAAAACCGCAAACATTCATTGGATTTCCCCGCCAATTTTGCCTATTAAGAATCAAAGGGAATTTTTGTTTTCATGTCCTCTTGAAAATGAAATCAGCACCCATGAAACATGTGAACAAGTTTTTGCTGATGACATAGAGTTTGAACTGCGCAACACAAGTATTACTTGGCATAAGGAGCTTAGCTCAGAGAAAAAAACATCCTTTCTTCATATTAAAGGCAGCATCCAATTATCAATTGATCTCTTACAGAAACAGTATATAGACGTTCATTCATTATGAACTTTCCTGTAATCATTAAAATTAGAGAAAGGGGTGCTTCGATTATAGCACCCCTTCCCCTTCATTCATTGATCATTATTGACCTGTAATGTTTTTAAACTTTTCCCAAACATTTAATGGTGTTGCTTCATTTTGAATTGTATCCATAGTCTTTAAATCAGTCACTGCCGGTTCACAAAGATCTCCAGCAGCTCCATGAGCTCCTGCTCCATCGGCTACAATTTGCTGTTTTTGAGTCAATTTTAAAATTAGAATAACTTCCATCTTTTCTGTAATTTTATTGAATCGGCCCCATTGATCGAAATTGTGTAGAATATCCCATTGATTCACAGCTGATGCAAGCAATTTGCAATTAATTGGCTCAGTATTCACTTCAAAAGTTAATGAACCAAAATTGCAGCGATCTGCTCCCATTCCATCCTTAGCAAGCTGTCTTCTTTCAAGAACATTACTTTTCACGCTAAATTCACCGAAAGGAAAGGCAACAGGGTTAGCCAATTCTACTTGTTGAAAGCACTTAAATGGAACATTTACATTAAAGTCCCTTACGAATCCGCTGCAGCTATCGACAAATTGAATATTTTTGTGAACAAAACCTTCCACAAATAGCTTAACTAAAAGCGGGTTTCCAACAACTGGAAGAGCCTTGCATTGTGTTAATTTGACATTTTTTCTGATTTGTTTGATGTCTCTTGCGGGCACAGGAAGGTGTACATCTGCTTCAGATAATGTTTGAATTAATACATCTGCAAGAACAACCGTTTCTTCTATTGTGTCTGCCACTGCAAACTGATCAGCTTCACAAAATAAGGTCTTTGATTTAGCCTCTTGACATGCCGGCAGTGGTGGACACACTTCATGTTTACCATTTAGCTTAACACCTTGCCCACAACACCCATTATTAATTTTTCTCATTCATTCCACTCCTTATTAGATATTGTTTTTGCTTTTTGTTTCTCTATAACTTATGTCAATAAATAAAATTGGAGTGGACAAGTAACCTTAACTTATATTTTTTTTGAAAATTTTTTTATCCTTACGCTCATTCTTCTTATTTTTACATTTGTTTTTTCGATAAAAGATACAACGTGGATAGAAACGATTCCAGTAAACAGCAAAGGAATATTCACTTGATGGGTCTTCGGGAGATGTGAATGATTTATGACTACTGATTTTTCGGGGGTTATTAATTTCGGGCGATATGAATACTTCATGGCTACCGATTTTTCGGGGGCTACTAATTTCGGGTAGCATGAAAGCTCCATGGCTACCGATTTTTCATAAGCACCAAGGTCTGTAGCCAAAAAGGAATGGCAGGCTGCACAAGGAATTCCCTTTACTAACAGGTCATAACTATAATCAGGCAGTCTGTTGTATGGCGATTCTTTTAAATGGAGAGTGACTAATTTTTCAGTTAGCGTTAGCTGTCTTTCTTTAATTTCAAAAGTATTCATATTTAATGTGTTTGCAAATCGATTTAGCTGAGAGGGGAAAAATGGGAGTATTAAGAGGAGCTTGATATAAGTCAAATTCTGGGTTAATAAAAATAATCTTCGCTTCAGTCGAAGGTTTGTATCCAAGATCTTGAAGCAAACGGCGGAATAAGGATTCATTTCGACTCAACTGGTGTATGGGATTCTTGATTTCTGCCTTTGAAATGGGATACCATCTTTCCCCATTAAAATAAAAATCACCTTCATAATTTTTCACTTCGAAAAGGTAAATCACCTCTGGGGATATGATCAACAAATCGATTTGAAATACAGTATAATTGTATTCCAGTAACAAATCATGTAATACTAGCCAATCCTTCGATAAGTTCGTCTGTATCCATTCATCAAACATTTTTTCACCCAAAAAACCTTTTTCCAAATTCAAATAGTAATTCTTATCTTTTTCTGATAATGTCTTTCTTCTATTTAAATATCTAAGAAGCTTTAACTCTGCTGGTTCACATCAGGTTTTTACTAACACCTTAAACACCCTCGATTTTTAAATGATAACAACGAGAAAAAAAGAACCTCCATTTAATTTTAAGACTATTCATTAAATAAGCAAGCATTTTTAATAAAGAGGTACCCAAAATAAAAAGAGGAGCAGTTCCACAAGCTCCTCTAAAATACCTTTTTACTATAAATTCGGATCGAAAGCATCCATGAAAAACTGTAGAGAATCACTACTGGTAAAAACAGTAATAAATACTGCTGTGAATTGCTAAAGGATAGGACTGTTTGAACTGCTTCTCTTATTCTATCATTTATATCAGGTATAAATTTATTAGCAATAATCATATAAATAACAAATGAAACACCCATTGCGATCATTAAATACTGGCTCTTTAATAAGTAAGAAAATGGGAAAGATAGAGACACAAATATAGCAACAATACTAATAGTGAATAACAATTGTTTCCACTGTATTATTTCTCCATGAATAATCCAATTTCCAATAAAAATAGTCAAAAGAACTAGAATAATAAAAACGATAGCGCCAATGTATTTGGAACTGACAATTTCTTTTCGCGTATACGGCAAAGAATTTAATAAGAGATTGATTGAAGATTTTTCATCAAGTGCAAAAGCATTCATAATGATGGCAATGCAAAATATAATAGCTACATAGCTAGTAGAAGCACCTGTAAACAAATAGAAAAATAAAATGGGCAACAGAATCATTAACGTTTTTTTCTGTAATAAAATATCCTTAAGAACGAGATTGAACATCGTTTTCTCTTCCTTTCTTTGTATACAGCATAATATCTTCAAGTGTCGGTTTCTCTATAATGACCGTCTCTCCAAAAATATCTTCTGTTCTTTTTTTGTTAGTCGTTAATGCCTCAAATCCATGATTGGATTTTCGAATAGCGATGAATTCTTTCTCTGTATCACGATCTAATAGATTCGTTTCACCTTTCACAATCGCATATTCTTCTTCGATTTTATAATACTCCTTTGTAAAAATATGCTGCCCATTATGAATAAATGTGATGTAATCTGCTATTCTATCTAAATCTGTCGTAATATGCGTTGAAAAGAAGATGGTTCTTTCCCCATTCTGCATGAGATCATGAAGAATATCTAACAGTTCTCTCCGAAATATTGGATCTAATCCAGATGTCGGCTCATCCATAATAATCAATTCAGCATGGTGTGATAATGCCATTGTTAAAGAAGCCTTCATCATCATGCCTTTTGAAAAGGTTTTTATATTTTTCTTTAATGGCAATTCAAACATATCTACATACTGTTTAAAGATTGCATCGTCCCAGTTTTTATAAGCTGGTTTAATCATTTGTTTCATTTCAGCCAATGTAATATTTTCATAAAAAATATTGTCATCGAACACAAAGCCAATTCGTTGTTTTATTTCTTTTTCATGCTTTTTGTAATCCATGCCAAATAATGAAATCGTACCGCTATCCGGCTGCAATAAATTCATAATCATCTTTATTGTTGTTGACTTCCCGACTCCATTCCCACCAATAAAACCGGTAACAAAGCCTTTCTTAACTGAGATGGATAAATCTTTCATCTGGAATCCGTTAAAAGCCTTATTCACATGCTGTAGTTCAATTACATTCTCCATCATATTTCCTCCTTATATAACATCGTAAGCAGTTCTTTTAATTCTGTTAATTCTATACCTATTTCTTTACTATTTTGAATCGCAGCCACTAACTGTTCTTCTATTACTTTCATTTTCCGCTCCCGAATCAATTCATTATTTTGTTCAGATACGAACGAGCCTTTTCCAACTACCGAAAAGATAAAGCCGTTTTTTTCAAGCTCTTCATATGCTCGTTTTGTTGTTATGACACTTACATCTAAATCCTTGGCTAATTGGCGCATAGAAGGTAAAAACTGCCCAGCTTGCAATTCATTGGTCAAAATATGCTTCTTAATTTGTGCATAAATCTGCTCATAAATAGGTTCTTTTGAATGATTTGAAATGATGATTTGCATGCAAAACCCTCTTTTAGAAATATTGTATATACACTTTATATACAATATACACAAAAGTTGAGTTGTTTACAATATATTTCCACAAAAAAAATAAAAACTACCACAGTAACTGTGGTAGCCATACTTCTTCAATATCCTTCCTGTTGCCTCTGATAATTCACTTCATTTTTATCAAAATAGGCCTGTTCAGTCTCTTCCGAATGAAATCCTAATTGCTCACCTAAATGCAAGTAGGCTTGGAATAAAATTTTGTAATCCTGCAAAGACTTACTTACCCTAAATTTACTAGTCAGTTCGTAAATCAATAAGAATTGATCATTTACTGATTCTGCTTTTTGTATATTTGCACGGTAATCTTCTTCCCGTTCAAATTCGCATTCGAGACCAAGTGACAATATAAAATGGATGCCATCCACATATTCCTCCAAGATAATTTTCCTTTCTGAGGCCTGTTTTAGACTCCAAAACTTGAAACATCTTGTTTCATTTGCCAACTCACCTAACTCTACTAATAAAGCTAGTATTTTACGATCAAACAAATCTTCTTTCTCCAATTGATGCTGGCTTTCGATATGCTGATCAAGGCCTTTTTGCATAGTAAATATTTTTTGATAATTCATGTGTCACCATCCTAAATTTTCAACCTATCCGTTTACCTATTGCTTTATGAGGATATAAAAATTATAACAAATAAAAAAAAAGATGAAACCTTTTTAGTGTCCATCCGTATGTAAAGGAAAATGTATTGGAGGGCTTGTTATGATGTGGCTGTTACGCTTTCTTTTATTTGCTCTTATTATCTTTCTAATATATACGACAGTAAGATATTTACTAAATCCAAAGCGCAAGCTGGAACTTGCCCATGAGCAAAAGCGCTATTATTTTTTGGATGACCAAAACAATGTCCGAAAAAACTTCTTAATTACTTATAAAGGTGTGTTGTTTGAAGGAGAAAAATATTTAGGCACGACTGATAATGCCTTCGAGGTCATATCCATCTTTGTTTGGCCACGCAGTACATCAGCTCTTAAAGGAATGGTGCGGGAGGATTTTCATTTCATTGAGAGAAAAATTACGGAGCAATACCCAAATGCGAGAGTCGATTGGAAAAGTCCTATCAAAGAATTTATGGAAAAGAACCATTCTTCTGCTACCCCATTTGGTGACCTCATCTAAAAAACGTTCGGTTATTTTCCGAACGTTTTTTTTCATACCGTTTTAAAAAATTCTCTCCACTTAATGATCGTTACTTTTTCCCTCAAGATAAATACAAGGATGGCCAATGAGAACAAGATTAACAGAATCATGGAAGGAGTAAATCTGCTAATAAACTCTCCAAATACAGTATAAAAAACGGCTAATGGTAAATTGGTAATCCACGAATGCTTCAAGTAATCTTGAAAGCTTTTGTTTCTCTCAATGAGGCAAAAGTTTAATAGATGATAATGAATAAATGGGATTAATCGTAATACAGCTACTTGGCCTACCGTTAAATTCCGGTATTCTCCGAACCAGCGTTTTTTTAGTTTGGTTAGCTTTTTATGCGTTTTCGGCATTTTGTTAATAAGCACGTAAAAGAGAATACTGCTAAGCATTAAACCGATCATTGAAAAAATACTGCCAAAGAAGCTCCCGAACAAAATTCCGCCCGTTAAGCATACAAGAGGAACAGGAATAAATAAAAACTGTCGTAGAATATGAAATAAAATAAAGGCAATTGGTGCTAATATACCAGCCGTTTCAACCATCACAAACAGCATTGTTAGTTGATCATCCACCTTCACTCACCTCTTTAAGCTGTATTCTACTGGTCTCTTACAGCTTATTGAAGAGCCAAGCCGCTTATGACAAAAGAATAAAGAAGGTAAATGCAAAGAGCCATTTCGAGCAAAGCGAGGACAGGCAATCCAATACTAAACTGAAGATGCTTTGTTTTGTGTCTAAAGGTTTTCATTCCAAGAGTCATCCCCGTAGCCCCAAGGAATAGCGCAACTAGCCACAGTGTTTTTTCACTAATGCGATACTCATTCTTCCTTGCTTTTGCCTTATCTGCCCTCATGATGTAAAAGCCGATAACATTTATTATAATAAAATAAATCATCAATAAATTAAGCATTTCTACTCTCCTTTTTGTCACGTCTTCAATAGACAAAAAGCCATCCTCTTTATTTGAGAATGGCTTTTTATATTTTAGCAAAATTATTTATTTAGGTTTTGCTTAGCTACTGATGCTAATTCAGCAAATGCTTTTTCGTCAGCGATTGCTAATTCAGCAAGCATTTTGCGGTTTACTTCGATGCCAGCAAGCTTTAAACCATGCATTAAACGGCTGTAAGAAAGACCGTTCATACGAGCTGCTGCGTTGATACGAGTAACCCATAGTTTGCGGAAGTCGCGCTTTTTCTGACGACGATCGCGGTATGCATACATTAATGATTTCATTACTTGTTGGTTAGCAACTTTATATAATGTATGTTTTGAACCATAATAACCTTTAGCTAATTTAAGAACTTTTTTACGACGTTTGCGAGTAACAGTACCGCCTTTTACACGTGGCATATGATTTCCCTCCTAATTTCGAGATATTACTTAAGATTTACTAGTAAATTACGGATGCGTTTGTAATCGCCTGAAGAAACAAGAGTTCCTTTGCGAAGCTTACGCTTTTGTTTTTGAGATTTGTTAGCGAACATATGGCTTCTGTAAGCATGTGAACGCTTAAGTTTACCAGATCCTGTTCTTTTGAAACGCTTAGCAGCGCCGCGGTGAGTTTTCATTTTTGGCATTTGGAATTCCTCCTCTTACTTGTCGTTGTTTTTAGGTGCTAAGACCATAAACATGCTTCGGCCGTCCATTTTTGGATGTGATTCCACAACCCCAACTTCATTACACGCTTGTGCAAATCGGATTAAAACGCGCTGGCCAATTTCCTTATGAGTAATCGCACGTCCTTTAAAACGGATAGATGCTTTTACTTTATCGCCTTTTTCAAGGAATTTAATCGCATTGCGAAGCTTTGTATTAAAATCATGTTCCTCAATTGTTGGACTTAGACGAACTTCTTTAATACTGATGATCTTTTGATTTTTACGAGCTTCTTTCTCTTTCTTCTGCTGCTCGAATTTGAACTTTCCGTAGTCCATGATACGGCCTACAGGAGGCTTTGCATTCGGTGCAACTAGAACAAGATCCAGATTTACACGAGCTGCAATTTCAAGTGCTTCGGTTTTTGTTTTAATACCTAATTGCTCGCCATTCTGATCAATGAGACGAATTTCGCGGGCGCGAATGCCCTCGTTTAACAACATATCTTTGCTAATAGTTAGACACCTCCAAGGTTTAATGCGAACACAATGTTTGGGTCAAGAATGACACGAAAAGCGCGGTGCGCCTTGCTTTTATAAGAAGCTGCCAGCTGCACTAGACCAAAACTAAAGTCGCAAGTAATACATTCCATTCTGGCTCAGGTTGAGCAGATTAGTTTTAAGCAAATAAAAAAAGTGTGGATGAAAACACCCACACTTTACGGACAAATTTAAACTTAAAAAATGTTCACGTAAAACCTGCTAACAGCTGACATAAGCGTCAATCAGGTGAGAAGCGGGTGCTTCTTCTTTTCCTCAAACTGTATTCAATTACCTTAGATACTATATCACAAAGTGTATATCATGTCAAACGTATCATTTTTATAACAACGAATTGAATTATAACAACAGAAAGGAAATCATGCAAGTGGTTTTTATGATTTAAAAATGTACTAATTTGCGGAATACTATTTTTCACGAACAAAAGAGAGGCATAAGCCTCTCTTTTAATTAATGTTTTACTTCAGCTTTTAGACCTGAAACAAAGTTCTCGAATGAAACCGTTTCAGAATTCTGTTCCCCATATTTGCGGACATTTACCGCTTTTTCTGCCACTTCATTGTCGCCAACTACGAGCATATAAGGGATTTTCTGCATTTGTGCTTCACGGATTTTATATCCGATTTTCTCATTACGGTTATCTAGTTCGACACGGAAGCCTTCCGCCTGCAATTGCTCCTGAACCTGTTTCGCATAGTCAAAATGAATGTCTGGAGAAACAGGAATGACTTGTACTTGTACTGGAGCAAGCCAGGTTGGGAATGCGCCTTTGTATTCTTCAATTAAGAAGGCAACAAAGCGTTCCATTGTTGAAACGACACCACGGTGGATAACAACCGGACGATGCGGTTTTCCATCTTCACCAACATAAGATAAATCAAAGCGCTCAGGAAGTAAGAAATCCAACTGTACTGTAGATAAAGTTTCATCCTTACCAAGTGCTGTTTTCACCTGAACATCTAGTTTCGGACCATAGAAAGCTGCTTCACCTTCAGCTTCATAATAATCGAGGCCTAAGTCATCCATTGCTTCTTTTAACATGGATTGAGCTTTTTCCCACATTGCATCATCATCAAAGTACTTCTCTGTATCTGCAGGATCACGGTAAGACAAGCGGAATGAATAATCATTTAAATTAAAATCCTTATATACCGCTAGGATTAAGTTAACTACTCGTTTGAATTCATCTTTAATTTGGTCAGGACGAACAAAGAGATGTGCATCATTTAAAGTCATTCCACGTACCCGCTGAAGTCCGGATAATGCACCAGACATTTCATAGCGGTGCATAGTACCAAGTTCTGCAATTCGGATTGGAAGCTCTCGGTAGCTATGAATGCTATTCTTATACACCATCATATGGTGTGGACAGTTCATTGGGCGCAGGACAAGCTGTTCATTATCCATATCCATGATTGGGAACATATCCTCTTGGTAATGATCCCAGTGACCTGAAGTTTTGTATAAATCCACGCTTCCCATTATTGGTGTATACACATGGCTATAGCCAAGTCGTTCTTCTTTATCAACGATGTAACGCTCAACTACTCGGCGAATCGTTGCTCCTTTTGGAAGCCATAGCGGCAAGCCTTGTCCAACTAGTTGTGAGCTCGTAAATAAGCTTAATTCTTTTCCGATTTTACGGTGGTCGCGCTCTTTCGCTTCTTCAAGCAAACGTAAATGCTCAGCTAAATCTTCCTTCTTGAAGAAAGCTGTACCATAAATACGCTGAAGCATTTTATTATCGCTGTTTCCACGCCAGTATGCACCCGCAATGCTCAACAGTTTAAATTCCTTCAGCTTCCCGGTAGAAGGAACATGAACGCCGCGGCAAAGGTCAACGAACTCACCTTGCTCATAAAGTGTAACCGTTTCATCAGCTGGAATAGCTTCGATTAGCTCAAGCTTGTATTCATCATCGATTTCCTTGAAAAGCTGAACTGCTTCATCGCGGCTCACTTCTTTGCGGACAATCTCAATATTTTCATTAATAATTTTCTTCATTTCTTTTTCAATCAGCGGCAGATCTTCTGGTGTGATCGATTCTTCAAGATCGATATCATAGTAAAATCCGCCTTCAATTACAGGACCAACCCCTAGCTTGACGTTTTTATATAAACGCTTAATCGCCTGAGCCATTAAGTGAGCTGAGCTGTGACGAAGAATTTCTAATGCTTCTTCACTATCTTGAGTAATAATCTCAATTGCTCCATCTTCCTCGATTGGACGGCGAAGATCATACATTTGCCCATTAAATTTTCCGGCAAGTGATTTTTTCTTCAGTCCTGGACTGATAGATGCAGCAATCTCTTCAGTTGTCGTTCCTTTAGGAAACTCCTTCACTGCGCCATCTGGGAACGAAACTTTTACAACTTCTGACATATCTTTTCCTCCTAAATTATAAAGTGCAAGCGTCTCGCCCAGCCCCGACAAGCATAAGACAAATTGGCAAGAAGGTTGTTCTTTAACCTTCTTGTAAGACTGTCTTAGACCCAAGAGGGGCTAGACGCTGGAACTAGATTCAAAACTTGCTCCTAAAACGCCAACTAACTAATAATGAAAATAAAATAAAAAAACCCGTCCCTAAAAAAGGGACGAGTTTGTATACACACGTGGTTCCACCCTACTTCTCATTTAACGAAAAATACGAAAAATGACTTGTAGCAAGATAACGGCTTGTTCCGTCAACCCATACTATTTTGACGATGATAAGCGGCGAATCTCTTCGTCAGCTGCACTCATTCGGATCCTCACGTATAAACCGTACGCTCCGGTCCTCACTCCCTTGCTTCTCCTTCGTCAAAAAAACAGGTTTAGCTGAAACAATCCGCATTATAATCAATCAAAAATTCAAAGTTGAAGTTCAAAGGCGGTAAGCATTTCAATCGTGTTAGGAAGGTTTCAGCCTTGCCTTCCCTCTCTATGAACCGTTTTTTGAATGCCCTTGTCCTCATCATTACAATTACTAATTAACTTAATATGTACTGTATTATAGTTTGTTATTATCGGAAATGCAAGGGCTCACACTATATTTTTTCATCGGCAATAAAGGAAAACTGCCTCTTACTATCATAGAACTTTGCAATGGGAACAAAAATTAGCCTTTCTTCAAAAATATTATGAATCGTTCTGACAAGCGGCTGTTCAATATCCTCCGCATATAAATAAATAGAGCTTGGCGCAATAGAGAGCAAAGGAGCGATTGTTACAGAATCTATATATACTGGATGGTTAAACAATAGCTTGCGGTCAATCATTCTTGAAAGGTCTGAACGCTTGATTTCATAAAATTGATCATCAAAAAAGTGAATCCCGTCATCAATAAGTAAATGAATTTGGTTTAGCTTTGCTTCCCTGCCTGACAGAAAATCCCTCAATGTTTGAATAAACATCTGGTATTCCTGCTCCATCTTATATTCATCAATTGATATTTCTACATACTTCGCCATTTGGTCCATTAACGGACGCATCCTAAATTTCACAAAAGAATCAAAGGAAAAGGCAATATTTTCTTGAAAAATTTGTCTGATGGCTTCCTTCAAATTCTTTTCAACATCTAGCTCACTAACAAACGCTGTCAGGTCTTCCCTGCTTCCTTCAAGGATGGAGTGGATGATTTCAAGGATTTGCTGCTGTTCCTCTTCGTCTTCATAGTAATAATGCTCTGCCAAAATTCTGCGAAACCAATGATCCTGTTTGCTTTTTATTATAAATTGGTAAAAAGCTTCCTTGACAATTTCTACATACTTCTCACCGTTTGACCCAATATTCATTTTTACTATATGTTGATCTTCAAAATGAAGAAGATGATTAGATAATGCAGAAGATGCTAGATAAAGCTGTAGATACTTGTAAAAATCCTTTGCATCTTCATTCTTTTGGAAAATGATTTCGATCAACCAAATCCCCCCTTTGTTAAAATCTCTGTTTTAAATGTATATGGGGGACTTGGACAAAATAGAAGTATCCACATAAAAGTCTTAAGGGTTTTTAAATAAGGACCTTTTTCTGCAAACACTGTTACTAATTAATATTTAGTGAGTAGAGGTTGACTTCCACTCCAGGATGCGCAGCGACCCGCGGGGTGGGCGGTGAGCCTCCTCGGAACACAAGCTCCTGTGGGGTCTCACCTGTCCCACTCCTCCCGCAGGAGTCTCGCACCTTACGCTCCAGTCAACCAAACATTTTATCAACTATTTTCATTCTCACATTCTATCCAAAAACAACACTCATTTAAAAAAGAACCTAAAAAAAGCTGCCAGATTATCTGACAGCTAAATTAAATATTGATTATACCCTCCGATTAGGTCCTTCAACTAAAACGGATTCGGCTAAGTATTTAATACGTTCCATGATTCGTCTTGCTTTCATCTTCTCCTCTTCGCCACGCTGACTGTATGATAAATGATGCTCCAGCTCGTGAAAATCGAAGTTTGACGTAAAGAATGTCGGCAAACTTTCAAGCATTCTAAACTGAAGAATCGGACCGAGCACTTCATCTCTTGTCCAGCTCGACATCGTCTCTGCTCCAATATCATCAAACATCAAAACAGGAACCTTTTTAATAGCAGCAATTTTGTCATTTAAAGTGGAATCCGCAATCGAGCTTTTCATTTCCCGTAAAAATTCAGGTACATAGACGATCATTGAAGATACTTTCTTTTTCGCGAGTTCATTGGCAATGGCACCCAATAAATACGATTTTCCAACCCCAAACTTCCCATAGAAGTAGATCCCTTTTTGTTTCGAGTCAGGTTTGTAGCTCATAAGAAAAGATGCCGCTTTCTGGACAGCATCAATCCGGTCATCATCCTCGTAAATAGAGTCAAAGGACGCATGAAGAATATCGCTAGGGACATATAAACTTTGTATTAGTTTTTCATTTTTACGCTTTTCATCATCCATCACTTTCCGCGGACATTTATCATAATGAAGATCAATGCTTCCCCTTTGAATAACAAGCTTTGGGTGATAGCCCTTCATCATATTTATACAGTTATCAAGGCTCGAACATTGATTGCATTCCTTGCATTGCTGGGTATATTCATATAGTTTTATTAAGCTTTTATTTATCATATCAGCTGTTATTTCATCCTCATGGATTTTTAAGAAATCTTGCACATCAGGGTTGTTCAATGTCTCTCTGCGCTGCATTTCATACCTTTTTTTAAAGTCTCCCTTTCCAGCAAGACGTTTTAATGTATCATTAATTTTCTCCATCACTCAGTTCCCTCCCCTGAACGCAATTTCTTCAAAGTTTCTTCCAGTTCCCTTTTTTTCAATTTCAGTTCTTCATCATCTTTCTTCTTGTCAGCTGGCTTTGTCTTCTCTTGATCATCAAACCATTCCGGCAGCATTTCGGTCCGAATCGGCTTCTTTTTACCAGAAGATTTTGTTGTCTTTGGTGTTTTCTTCCCTTCTGCCCATTCGGTGTATTGTTTATGTTCATTTTTTGCTAAAAGCATGGCTTCTTTTGCTGTTGTAATTTTCTTTCTTGCCCAATGACTCGCAATTTTTTCTACGTACGCTTTGGTTAATTTCATATCTGACTTTAGCATAACATATTGAATTAGAACATTAACGACTCCTGGCAGCAGCTTTTGCTGAAACATCACATCTTCAATAATTTGCAAGTCCGTCTTTGAAGGCTCTGCACCGCCTGATATATCTTTTAATAATTGCCGTGGAGAAGTCATCTCTAAGTAACGTAGTAATTCCTCTTCCTTCGTTTCAGGCTCTTTTTTTTGCGTTTGATGCAGACTAGGCTGTGTTCGATCAACAAGTGATGGCAACTGATCATAATTTTGCAGCTGATACCAGTCTCTTGCTGATTTTCTTAGCTCTTCAATATTAATTTCATTATTTTCTGTCAGGGCACTAATCACAATATTTTTCATTTGGATTGGGTCGATCCCATATAAAAAGGCAAGATTACTTATTGCATTTCTTACTCTATTCGTTAAAGCCTTCTTCGGAACAAGAGATTCATTTAAACCAGCAGCTAGAAGGTCGAAATTAAATAGTACTTGGCTAACTTGAATGCTCTCTGGTTCATTTCTTCCAATAAAACGCTGTCCATCAGGCGGAAGCATCGCTTGTTCTGTATCTTTAGTAATGGAGATTGTCTCCTGGTGTCCTGACATGTACACATCCTGAAAAGATTTTGTTACTTCTTGATACTCTTCCGTTGAATGGATATTATCCTCAGCAAAAAACCGTTTCAATCTTGAATATTGATTCTTTCCCACTTTTCTATACAAATAAATATTGAGCATTCCATCTAAAAAAAATTCTTCAGGCGTTAATGGGGGAATAAGCTCATAAATAAATGAACGGGATTCCTCATCTTTTCGCTCATATACTTTTAGAAGACCGATTCCTTCTAGCTTTACACGTGCCTGATAAATCCTCTCCAGATTCATATCCATAAAGTTCATTAAACTATGATGAGTATTTGAACTGGACCATAATCGATTTTCTGCAAGCTCTGCCCACAATGTCATATATAAACTAAAGCAGGTTGACCCAATTAAAGGCTGATATAAAAAGGTTAGTACTTTCCGGTCATATTCATGCAATAACCCATTAGCAGCAACCGCATATCTATCTACAGGGAGCATTTCTTGCCAATGCTGAGCCATCATCATCAACCTTTCATTTTATTCATCCAAATCAAAGTAAAAAAAGAGCTAAAGAGAATCTTTTAGCTCAAGTAAAATTACTTTTCTTTCTTTATCAATTCCTTCAGCTCTTCAATAAATACATTAATATCCTTAAATTGTCTATAGACAGAGGCAAATCTTACATATGCTACGTCATCAACCTTTGCTAACCTGTCCATAACCATTTCGCCAACAGCTTCACTCTTAATTTCCGAAACACCATTGCTGCGTAATTCTTTTTCAACGCCAGAAGTAATTTCCTCTAATTCCTTTAGAGCAACTGGTCTTTTTTCACACGCTTTAATTAATCCTCGTAAAATCTTGTCACGGCTAAACTCTTCTCTTGTTCCCTCTTTTTTGACAACAATAAGCGGAATTTCCTCCACCTTCTCAAAGGTTGTGAAACGGTATCCGCATGCCTCGCATTCCCTTCTGCGACGGATCGATCGGTAATCATCGACTGGACGGGAATCGAGAACACGGGTATTGTTACTTTGACATGAAGGACATTTCATATTATCAGCTCCGAATCCTAATCGTTCATATATGATAATCTTATTGTACTATTTTTTATGAAAAACCCCAACAGTATAATCTAGACAAAATAAAAAGAGGTGTATAAAATACACCTCTTGAGTTTCACATCTCAATAATCATTATAGAATGTTAGATTGCTTAACTTGAACAGGACCCATTCCGCGAGGAATCTCAATATTCTCACATGTCTCGGCTCCTAAAGCCTCTGCAATGAAATTAGCAGCAATGCTAGGATCAAGATCACCGCATGTATACACATCAATACTTGCATATCCATGTTCTGGGAAGCTATGAATTGTTAAATGTGATTCGGAAATAATAACCACACCGCTTACACCTTGTGGTGCAAATTTATGAAAGGCAACCTCGCGAATTTCAGCACCAGACTTTAATGCGGCACCTACAAAAGTTCTTTCAATAAAATCCATATCATTTAACTTTTCAAAATCGCATCCCCATAATTCTGAGATAACATGACGACCCATTGTTTCCATATTCAAATTTCCCCCTTTAACAATAATAATGAATTTCTAAGTTTCCAATGGTTCACAACTACCACGGGGGAAAGTTAGTCCAGAGAGGTCCTAACCCTTTAAGTAGCCATTATAACCAAAATTTAAGAAGTTCACGAGGACTAGTATACTTTGTTTGATTTCTTTTTGCAATATATGCTTTTAAAAAAATTGTTAAGGGGTCTTCGATTTCCACCTTTATCCCTTTTCCAAAAGGACTGAGAGCATGCAGATATAACAAATACTTCCAATTTAAAATAGGCCTGCCGCTGGAACGGCAAGCCTTAATCATTTGCAATTATTTAGTTGGCAACTTTTACAATTGAGGAATTGAATAATTCCTGAGCCACATATTTTGTTAAGTCAACAACACGGCAAGAATAACCCCATTCATTATCATACCATGCTAGAACTTTCACTTTATTCGAACCAATTACCATTGTTGATAATCCGTCGATAATTGCTGAATGTTCATTTGTATTAAAATCGATGGATACTAATGGCTCATCTGTAATATCTAAAACACCATTTAATGAACCTTTAGACGCGGCTTCAAAAGCATCGTTGATCTGATCAATTGTTACATCCGATTTAAGATCAACAACTAAATCAACTAACGATACGTTCGGTGTCGGTACTCGTAAAGCCATTCCATGCAGCTTTCCTTTTAAATGCGGAAGTACTAATGACAATGCCTTTGCTGCACCTGTTGATGTCGGAATGATTGACTGGCCACATGCACGTGCACGACGTAAATCCTTATGTGGATTATCAATATTTTTCTGATCATTTGTATACGCATGAACAGTTGTCATTAAGCCATTTTCAATTCCGAATTGTTCATCAAGCACCTTCGCAACAGGTGCTAAGCAGTTTGTTGTACAAGAGGCATTAGAAATAATATCATGCTCATCAATGTTTAATGCGCTTTCATTTACCCCCATAACAATTGTCACATCTTCATTCTTTCCTGGTGCCGTTAAGATAACTTTCTTTGCACCAGCTTCTAAATGAAGAGCAGCTTTATCTCGTGAATTAAATTTCCCTGTTGCTTCAATGACGATATCAATATTTAATTGCTGCCAAGGAAGTTCTTCTGGATTACGGTTGCTCAATAATTGAACTCTCTTTCCGTTTACAATAATAGCTCCCTCTTCAGCAATAACTTCCCCTTCAAATTGCCCATGGTTTGTATCATATTTTATTAAGTGTGCCAAAGTCTCTGCAGGATAGCTTGCATTGATGGCAACCACATTAAGTTTGTCGTCAAGAATGGCCTTTCTAAATACCATTCGTCCAATTCTTCCAAAACCATTAATTGCAATATTCGCCTTCATATTACGGCCCCTTCCACATTAATGTTATACTTTTAATGTTTGTTGTTGTAATTAGTATAACATATTGGTGGACATTTGCGATAATTAAAATGTGGAAATTAAATGTTTTATTATTCTGTTAATTCATGAAAAAAAAGGATAAAAAAAGAGCCCTCCGGCTCTTTTAAATCGCATTCCATTTTTTCAGGATGTCTACTAACTGCTTCTTTGTTTCTTCAATTGTTCCATTATTATTAATCACCGCATCTGCCAAGTGAATTTTTTCCCTTAATGACATTTGCGAGCGGATTCTCGCAATTGCGTCCTCTTTCGAAAGCTGATTACGCTCCATTAGTCGATCTAATTGAACCGTTTCATCTACATACACTAATAATGTCTTATCCACTAGAAATGTAAGTTTACTCTCGAAGAGCAATGGAATGTCCATAATAATTAACCTTTCCCCATTACCAATGGCCATTTCTTTTTTCACGATCATTCTTTTCCGCACAGCTGGATGTACAATATTATTGAGCATAAGACGTTTTTCTTGATTATGAAATATAATCGAACCTAATTTTCCCCGATCAATTGAACCATCCGTAAGCAGAACTTCGTCACCAAAGTGGCGGACAATTTCATAATAGGCTTCCTCGCCATTTTCAACGGCTAACCGAGCTTCAATATCTGCATCAATGACTGTTATTCCTTTCTCAATTAAGATGGAAGAAACGGTGCTTTTACCACTTGCAATTCCACCTGTTAAGCCAACAACAATAGACATTCGTTAATTCTCCCTAAACTATTAAATTTTCCAAATTCCCAGCAGAATTAATAGAACGC
The DNA here is from genome assembly GCF_001420595.1 of Cytobacillus solani. Classification (GTDB taxonomy): domain Bacteria; phylum Bacillota; class Bacilli; order Bacillales; family Cytobacillaceae; genus Cytobacillus; species Cytobacillus solani. Next base: position 3,765,609 of record NZ_LJIX01000006.1, read on the forward strand.
CAGGAATGAATGAACATTTTTGTACCCAACTGCTTTTAGAAAAAAATGTACCGATTTTCATCCCCATAAAAACAAATAGCGAACTCATGATCGCCACAGTTAATGCTAAATAATATGGAGAATAGCCAAGCATTGCTGCTCCAATTCCCGCACCAAAAGCATCAAGTGATAAAGCAACCCCGAGCATTAATGCTTCTATTCCTGTAATCGTCCCTGATTTATCAAAATCTGCAGACATCGGCTTTTGCAAAATATTAATCACTATCCCTAGTGATTTTATTTCAAAATTGACAATCGTTTTCTCATGCGGAAGAACATCCTTAGCTTTTTCAGTCCGGAAAAATTGATACAAAACCCAAGCACCGAGACCAATAAGAATGATTCCTCCTAAGCTTTCCGCAAATGCAGGAGATAAAAATTGAGCTGAAACACGGCCAATCATCATTGCAGTCATTAATGCAATGGCAGAACAACAGGCGATTATGCCAATTGATTTAAATGGAATATGCATTTTTCTTATGCCATAAGTTAATCCAACACTAAAGCTATCCAGACTTACAGCAAACGCTAATAACAAAAGTGTGATCGAGTACACCATATGAACAGGACTCCTCCCTGACAATCGCTAAGATAGTATATGGAAGAAGCCTATCCTTTGTTAACATGAAATGCGGAGGCGACTGGTCAGCCCCTTTTTAAAAACTTATTTTACTTGGCATTTTGGACAAAAGACCGTTCCACGTCCACCTGAAACCATTCTTTCAAGTGTACTTCCGCAAACCCTGCACTCTTCTCCTTTTCTGCCATAGACAAAAAGCTCAAGCTGAAACATGCCAATTTGCCCTTGAGAGTTTACGTACGATCGAATCGTACTCCCCCCTTTTTGAACTGCTTCTAATAAGGTATCTGAAATTTCCTTATGAAGTCTTTCTATTTCTTCTTTGGATAAATCATCAGCCGCTCTTTCTGGATGAATTCCCGAGCGAAATAATGCTTCATCCACATAAATATTTCCAAGACCAACTACAACTTTTTGATCAAGTAAAACAGCCTTTATATTCCTTTTTGTTTTCGATAGCTTGGAAGCCAATGCTCCAATCGTAAAGTCAGGAGAAAATGGCTCTGGTCCTAATTGTGACAGAGGAAGTGTGTTAAACTCCTCTCCTCTCACATATAGATGCATCGTTCCAAACTTTCTTACATCCTTATATCGCAATTCGGTGCCATCTGTAAAATGAAAAATAACATGGGTATGTTTATCTACGGGCTCATCTTTTTTAAATACGCCGTATCTTCCTTCCATTCTCAAATGTGAAACAAGAGCAAAATCATCCGTATAAAGGATAAGAAATTTCCCTCTTCTTCCAACATCCTTCACAGTCTGTCCGACTAATGCATCCTGAAATTGAGCAATTTCTTCCGGATGCTTAATTATTTTGGGCCAAAAAACGGAAATCTGTTCAATTTCTTTATTATTCACTAATTCCTGCAGGGTCCTGCGGACGGTTTCTACCTCTGGTAATTCAGGCATATTTAATCACTTCCAGTACAATCATTTACTTTATCTTTATCTATCGTTATTTTGCATCAAACCATGTTGGTCCATAAGCGTAATCAACTTTGAGCGGAACCTCAAGCACAACTGCATTTTCCATCACCTCAGGGACAATTTTTTTCAAAATATCTAATTCATCCTTTGGTGCTTCAAAGATCAATTCATCATGTACCTGTAAAAGCAAACGTGTTTTTAAGTTTTCACTTTTCAAACGTTCTGCCATATCTATCATTGCTTTTTTTATAATATCTGCTGCACTTCCTTGGATTGGCGTATTCATCGCTGTGCGTTCTGCAAAGCTGCGCAGATTAAAATTACGGCTTGTGATTTCAGGAAGATATCTTCTGCGATGAAGTAGGGTTGAAACATATCCTTTTTGCTTGGCATCGGCAACAATATCTTCCATATACGCTTTGACCCCTGGATAGCTTTCTAAATACCGTTCAATAAATTGACCTGCTTCTTTTCGGGTAATTCCAAGACTTTGGGATAATCCATAATCACTAATACCGTACACAATGCCAAAGTTAACTGCTTTTGCATGACGGCGCATATTGGAAGTAACGTTCTCTTCACTAACATGAAACACTTCCATCGCAGTTTTTGTATGGATGTCCATATCGTGATTAAATGCCTCAATTAGCTTATCATCCTTCGCAATATGTGCAAGCACCCGAAGCTCAATTTGAGAATAATCAGCAGCAAAGATGACCCAGTCTTTTTCAGAAGGGATAAATGCCTGTCTTATTTTTCTTCCTTCTTCTAGACGGATAGGGATATTCTGAAGATTTGGATCTGTTGAGCTAAGTCTTCCTGTTTGTGTTAAAGCCTGATTAAATCTTGTGTGCACTTTTTCATTGTCCTTGTTGACAATTTTAAGCAAGCCCTCGATATATGTGGACTGAAGCTTTCCAAGCTGACGATAATCGAGGATTTCTCTAACGATTTCATGCTTCGTCTCAAGCTTCTCTAGTACATCTGCTGAGGTTGAATAACCCGTCTTTGTCTTTTTATAAACAGGAAGCCCCAGCTTTTCGAAAAGAATAACCCCTAGCTGTTTCGGTGAGTTGATATTAAACTTTTCTCCAGCTAATTCATGTATACGGCTCTCAATTCCTACTAATTTTGAGTAAATCTCTTCTCCCATGGCTTTTAAACGTTTAATATCCATTTTTACCCCACAGGATTCCATATCTGCAAGAATTAATGATAAAGGCATTTCTAATTCATAAAATAACTCTGCCTGCTGATTATCCTTCAGTTCCTTATCAAGCTTATCTTTCAGCGCTTCTATTGCAGCCGCTTTTCTTGCAAGGTGCATAGCTAACATGCCTTCTTCGGGAACCTGTCTTTTAGCTCCTTTTCCATAGAACGCTTCATCCGATTGAATGGATTCATAGCCATGGCTTTTTGCAACGGAGGCAACATCCTCTATTGTTGCTGATGGGTTAATTAGATAGGAAGCAATTAGCAGATCAAAGCTCACTCCCGCTAAATGAATGCCATGATGGCGAAGCGATACCTCCGACCTTTTCGCATCATAGACAATTTTTTCTTTACTTGCATCCTCTGCCCATTGTTTAAAAACTTGTGAAGCTAATGCTTTCTCTGTGGAAATAAAAAAGGTTCCTTTATCATTAGCAATTGAAAAGCCGATAATATCTGCATAATGATAATTATCTTCAAGCAATTCAATATAAAAAGCATTCTCACCTGAAAAAATATCTTCTGTTATCTCATTAATCACTTCAAACTCAATTTCTTCAAGTTCAACTTCTTCTGATCCTGTTTCACCGCTAAGTTTGTCCAATAATGAATTAAAGCCTAGTTCTTTATAAATGCTGACTACCTTGTCTCTTTCATATCCTTCGTATTCCACTTCACTTAGCTCGATTTCTATAGGTGCTTCCCTCGTAATCGTCGCTAATTCCTTACTCATTAAGGCCTGATCTTTAAATTCCTCCAGCTTTTCCTTCAATTTATTTCCGCCAACTTTGTCAACAGAAGATAAAACCGTCTCAAGTGCTCCAAATTCCTTAAGCAATTTTAGTGCCGTCTTTTCACCAACACCTGGCACACCAGGGATATTATCCGAAGCATCCCCCATAAGACCCTTCATATCAATAATTCGATCCGGTGTAATTCCATATTTTTCTTGAATGTAGGCTGGAGTATAATCTTCAATCTCTGTAATCCCTTTACGAGTGATCGAAACCGTTGTTTTTTCAGAGCTTAATTGTGTGAGATCTTTATCACCAGAAATTATCTTCACTTCAAAGTCATCATTTTCGGCATGGAGGGAGAGCGTACCGATAATGTCATCTGCTTCATAATTTTCTAATTCATAACGTGAAATCCCATAAGCATCCAACAGCTCACGAATAAAGGGAAACTGCTCGGATAGTTCTGGTGGCGTCTTTTGTCTCCCTCCTTTATATTCACTAAATGTCTTATGACGAAATGTTGTCTTCCCTGCATCAAATGCAACTAATAGATGGGTAGGCTTTTCATCCTCAAGAATTCGATTGAGCATCATTGTAAACCCATAAACTGCGTTCGTATGAATCCCTTTGTCATTGTTTAGAAGAGGTAAGGCAAAAAAAGCACGGTAAGCAATGCTGTTGCCGTCAATTAAAACAAGCTTCTTTTTCAAAAAAATTCTCCTTCCTTTGCCTAAAGCAAAAAACCGTTATTTTCCTCCATTTTATCATGAGTAGATAAAGAATGAAAAATAACGGTTTATAAAGTGTTTAGTTTGTATTTCCCATTAATAAGCGGGCATATGGCGAATCAGATGGCAAGACAATAACCGTTTCCCCATTGATTGTCTTTTTATATGATTCTAATGTACGGTACAGGGAATAGAAGCTAGGGTCTTTTGAAAAAGCTTCATTATATATTTTCGCAGCTCCGCCTTCTCCATCTGCTCGAATTTCTTCTGCATCTGCTTGAGCCTTTGATATTATTTCTTTTACCTCTTTATCGGTTTTTGCGATAATAACATTCTTATCCGCATCCCCTTTTGATAAATATTCCTGAGCTTTCGATTGACGTTCAGAAATCATTCTCGTATAAACCGACTGCTCATTCTCTGAAGGCAAATCCGTACGCTTCATTCTTACATCAGTAACAATAATTCCGTAATTATCCTTGTCAAGCAGTTCATTCACTTTTTCCGTAATTCGGTCATTTAATGAACCTCTGGAAGACTTCCCATCATTAATGATCTCTTCATAATTAAGCTGACCTAGCTCTGTACGTGTGACGGAGTAAATGAATTCTTCCATTCTCGATTCTGCACTTTCTAATGTTCTCGCGTTAGCAATCATTTTCTTAGGATCCTCTATTCGCCAAACTGCATAGTTGTCAATGATAATCCGCTTTTTATCCTTTGTATTTATTTCTGCTTCTGAAACATCATAGGTCATTTGATATTGAGGCAAAGTAGACACACTTTGGATAAAAGGAATTTTATAAGACAGACCTGGTTCACTCTCTATTCTAACTACTTCACCAAACTGCCTGATTACTTTATATTCCCCTTCTTTTACAATGAAAAGATTGCTAATAAGGATGCCAATTAAGACAAAAAGGATGACGAAGAAAATACCGAGCTTAATATACTTTCTCCATTGAAGATTATTTCCGCCTCCGCGCTCATTCATATTAACAACATTTTGATCACTCATTATTTTCACTTCCTTCTGCTGCAGGCTTAGGCTCCTCTTTTTCTAGAGGACGAATCGGAAAGTATTTCATTGTATTTCCGTCATCGTTCATAATATAAATTTCTGCATTTGGAAGCACCTGCTCAAGTGTTTCAATCACAAGACGCTCTCTAGTAATATCTGGATTATTCTTGTATTCTGTATATAGCTTATTGAATACTGCTACATCCCCACGCGCTCTTTCTATACGAGCAGACTTCTCTCCTTGTGCCCTCGAAATAAGTGCGTCTTTCTCACCCTCTGCTTCATTCATTTTTTGATTTTTGTATTTTTGGGCTTCATTCAACTTTGTATTCGCTGTTTCTCTCGCATCTGTTACATCTGTAAATGCCTTTCGCACTTCATCATTAGGCAGCTCTACATCCTGAAGCTTAACCGCCAAGACAGATATTCCGATATCATATTTTTGTATTAGCGATGTTAGCAGCTCCCTGACATCTGACTCAATATCAGCTTTTCCAGATGTCAAGGCATCATCAATTTTTGAATTTCCGATAATACTCCTTAATGATGCGGACGTAGCATCATGAAGAATCTCTTTTGGATTTGATGAATTATATAAATATTTTTCCGGATTGGTAATCTTCCATTGAACAACGAGATCGGCCATGACAATATTCTCGTCCCCAGTAATCATCTTTGTTTCTTCAGGAAAATCTTTAGACTTCCCGCTCTTATCTTCATAACCAAATTGAAGACTAAATGTTTCCTTTGAAAGCTTTTCTACACTTTGAATCGGCCATGGCAGTTTAAAATGAAGACCCGGCTCTGTTATTCCTTCTTCAACTTTTCCAAAGGTTAAAATTACCGCTTGATCAGACTCATCTACTGTATACCATGTCGTAAAGGCAGTAATGCCTAATATAATGATTAAAAATACTAGTCCGGTTAGTGTGTAAATTCTCTTTAGACTGACCATTGTCTCTCCCCCTCCAATACATTTCGTTAACTTTTTATACGATTTGATCATAAAAAGGTTTCAATTATATGACAAAACAAATATGAAAAAGGAGAAAGCAGGGGTTGCTTTCTCCTTTTTCTAACTCCTTGGATGAAGGGGTTTTTCAATTATTATTGTAACTGGCAGATATTAAGAGATTATAAAGAGGTTGTAAAAAACATGTAAATTTATATAGAGCCTGCTATGTATCACTCATCAAGGAACTGTTTATTAAGCTCGACTAAAAATGTCGTTCCTTTTCCAACTTGACTAGTGACAATAATATTTCCTTTATGAGCCTCGACAATATGTTTAACAATAGCAAGCCCAAGACCTGTTCCCCCGGAATTGCGGCTGCGTGCCTTGTCGATACGATAAAACCTTTCAAATATCCTTGGAACTTCACTCTCTTCCATTCCAATTCCTGTATCCTTCACTTCAACAAATATGTTGGATGCTGATTCTTTTAAACCTAGGAAAACATGCCCGCAATTTGGTGTATAGGATATGGCATTCGAAACTAGATTTAGAAAGACTTGTTTCAAACGATCTGCATCTCCATCGATTAAAATGGATTTTTTATCCGCTTCAAACTGAAGTTTAATCTCTTTTTCATCAGCCTTCTTATTCAAAATCGCGATTACTTCTTCAAGTGTTGTTCTTATATTAAATTGTTGGATAGAAAGGTGAAAACCAAGCTGTTCCATTTTTGATAGATCTAATAAATCTTGTACAAGCGATTGCAAACGATCACTTTCTTGCAAAATAATTTTCAAAAAAGCTTCTAGTGCTTGCTTATCCTCCATCGCCCCATCTAAAAGTGTTTCAGAAAACCCTTTTATTGAAGTAATGGGTGTTTTCAATTCATGAGAGACATTCGCCACAAAGTCTTTTCTTACTTGTTCAAGTTTTTTTATGTCTGATATATCATGAAATACGAGTAATATCCCCCTCCAAACATCATTTGTTCCAATGATGGGTACTCCGTATATTTCAAAATGCTGCCTTCCATGACTAAGTGGAATAAAAATTTGTTTCCTTACTTTTTGTTCTGTCATAAAAAGCTCTTCGATTATGGAGGTAACTTCCTGTTGCTGAATCACTTCATAATAAAGTTTATTCGTATATTCGGAATCATTAACACGAAACAGTTCTTTATAAGGACGATTGATTAAGCTGATATATCCTTTTTTATCAATTAATATTAAGCCGCTTCCCATATTTTCAATAAGGGCTGCAAGCCGATCCTGATGCATTTCCTGTAATTTTCGCATTTCTTGAAGATTCCTTGCAAGGATATTTATAGAAGCACTAAGCATCCCAGTCTCATCAATCTGATCTTCATACGTACGAGCACGATAGTTTCCTTTTGCTAGTTCAATAGCTGTTTTAGTTGCGGCTTCAATAGGCTTTGTGTAACGATTTGTAATTCTAGTTCCTAATAGAAGGATAACAATGAAGGCAAATCCTAAACAAATTATTAAGATCCACCAAATCTGTTGATAGGCTTTATTGATTTCTGTCATTTTTGTACTAAGCAGAACAAATCCCTCATCTGCTCCTGATTGAACAATTGGTCTCCAGTAATAATGAAGGTCATACCCGTCATCCACCTCGACTAAATGATGCCCTGCAGCGTCCTTTTTGATCATACTCTTTATAACAGCATGATGTTCGTTATTGCTGCTAGCATCATTTAACGGTTTACTATCATAAACAATGACTCCTGAAATATCGACAATCGTTACACGGGCATTTAACACCTTGCTGAATGTATCAATTGACTCACTTTTTAAAGCTAGAATGCCACCCTCATCTTCAACATAACTTGAAATCATTTTAGTCTCTTTTTTTAGTCGCTCATCGAAAGCATTCAAATAATAACTTTTATAAAGCTGTCCAAGTAAAAGCCCTAATCCAATGAGAACTGCAAATATTAATGTGATTAATGCGAAAAGAAGCCTAGATCGAAATTTTGTCATTCTCCTTTCGGCTCCTCCAGCTTATAGCCTAATCCGCGAATGGTTTTTATATAAACAGGCTTTTTCGTATTTTGCTCAATCTTCTCTCGTAAATGGCTTATATGTACGTCTACAATACGAGTATCCCCTGCAAAGTCATAGTTCCATACGGCACTAAGAAGCTGATCTCTCGTCAGAACACGCCCCTTATTTTTTGCTAAATATAATAGGAGCTCGAATTCCTTTGGTGTTAATTCTAATAGTTCATTTTCAATATACGCTTCATAATGATCCGGAATGATTTTTAGACCCGCAATACGAACATATCCCGATTCTTCCTCTGGCATGATCGGTGTATCCATCTGTATTTGTGTTCTCCGCAAAATAGCTTTTACCCTTGCCACTACTTCTCTGGGGCTAAACGGCTTCGTCATATAGTCATCTGCACCCAATTCTAGGCCAAGCACTTTATCAAACTCATCATCTTTTGCAGTTAACATTAATATAGGTATGAGCACCTTCTGTTGACGGAGTTGCTTGCATACCTCAATCCCATCAAGTTTTGGAAGCATAAGGTCAAGTACAATTAAATCTGGTGAATGGGATAAAGCTTGATTAATTCCCGCCTCTCCATCCATCGCTGTAATCACTTTGAAGCCTGCCTGCTGCAGATTATACTCCAATAATGTTAGGATTGATTGTTCATCATCAACAACAAGAATTATCTTCTCCATATTTGCCTCCAAGTTGATATATTCCCCTATTACTCATCCAAGATTGAAAAATTCCCCAAATCATGTATCTTACCTCTAATATAAACTGTGTATCTATTTGTAACAAGGGTAACACTAAACAATATATAAAAAAAGAGACATGCAGCAGCATGCCCCTTCTTAAAACAGTCAATTAAAAATTATCAAGCGCTTCGCCTTCCATTTTATTAAGGCGATGAGGAGGGCATACAAGCAATTTCCCTTTGATCACAGTTTCCTCCTCCTCGTTTGTACCGATTACTTCTATTTGGATCGTGTGACTGCTATTGCTAACCTCAGTTACTTCAAATAGAAACTGTACCGTACCATAGTGGTAAACAGGTTTTAAAAATTCGATTTCTTGCTTTAAAATATGGCTTCCTGGTCCAGGAAGATATTTCGAAATAGCCGAATTAACAATCCCATTCAACATAATACTCGGAACAATTGGTTTTTTATAAGGCGTCTGAGAGGCATAGTCATGTTGAATATAAAGTGGATTGGCATCATTCGTTAAACCTAAATATAATAATAAGTCCTTATCTTCTATTTTTTCAGTTAAAGTTAATTTCTCTCCAACAGAGATTTCTTCAATCTTTCTACCTAATTTTCTTTTTTTCCCAAGTAACATTTTTCTGCACCTCCAAAGTTATGTAAACGATTTCAATGATACTTAAAAAAATAGCTAATAATTATTAAAATTATCAGTCTATTTACTCTATTATATCACTATTATATTATCCAAAAAAGGAATTAAATAAAAAAATTCGGGAATTTCCCGAATTTTTTTATTTATCTTACTATCGTGCAAAAATTATACTAGGACAGCCATTACATTTCGTACTGCTTCAGCTGATTTATCTAATGCAGCTTTTTCATCTGCTGTTAATTCAAGTTCGATTACTTTTTCAATGCCATTTGCGCCAAGAATAGTCGGAACACCTAAATAAATGCCATCATATCCATATTCCCCTTCTAGATATGCGATAGATGGAAGCACACGGCGTTGATCTTTAAGGATGGCTTCGCACATTTCAACTAATGAAGCAGCTGGTGCATAATAAGCACTGCCGTTGCCTAATAAGTTAACAATTTCTCCGCCGCCTTTACGCGTACGTTCAACAATCGATTCAAGACGCTCTTTTGAAATTAGCGTCTCAAGAGGGATCCCGCCTGCATAGGAGTAGCGTACTAACGGAACCATATCGTCTCCATGACCACCTAGCACAAAGCCTGTAATATCTTTTACAGACAGATTTAATTCTTGAGCAATAAATGTGCGGAAGCGAGCTGTATCAAGAATACCCGATTGACCAATTACACGATTTTTAGGAAATCCAGACTCTTTAAAAATTGTATATGTCATTGCATCAACAGGATTTGTTAAAACAACAATGAAACAATTAGGAGAATGCTTTGCAATTTCTTGTGCAACACTCTTCATAATTTTTTGGTTTGTTTGTACTAAGTCATCACGGCTCATGCCAGGCTTACGCGCAATACCAGCTGTTACAACAACGATATCGGAATCAGCTGTATCTTCATAGCTGGAAGTACCAGTAATGTTCGCATCAAATCCTTGAACAGGGCTTGCTTCAAGCATATCTAAAGCTTTTCCCTTTGTTGGGTTTTCCATTTGAGGAATATCAACTAAAACAACATTTCCTAATTCCTTTTGTGCAAGCAGGAATGCAGTAGTTGCACCAGTAAAACCTCCACCAATAACGGAAATCTTTTTACGTTTCAATGACATGACTCGTTCCTCCTTAGAATTATGATCGTATGCAAGGAGGGCTGTTCTTGATCCAAGAACAGCCTCCTACTAACATATATTACTCCATATTTTTGATTAATTCATCACCGAATTCAGAGCATTTCACTTCTGTTGCACCATCCATTAGACGGGCAAAGTCATATGTTACAACTTTAGAAGCAATTGATTTTTCCATTGATTTCACAATCATGTCTGCAGCCTCGTTCCAGCCTAAATGTTCAAGCATTAATACACCAGAAAGGATGACTGAAGAAGGATTTACTTTATCTAATCCTGCATATTTTGGAGCCGTTCCATGTGTTGCTTCAAAAATTGCATGGCCAGTTTCATAGTTGATATTTGCTCCTGGAGCAATACCAATTCCGCCAACCTGTGCAGCAAGTGCATCAGAAATATAGTCCCCGTTCAGGTTCATAGTTGCGACAACATCAAATTCTTTTGGACGAGTTAGAATCTGTTGTAAGAAAATGTCTGCAATTGCATCCTTAACGATGATTTTACCTGCTGCTTCAGCATCAGCTTGAGCTTTGTTTGCTGCTTCTGCTCCTTGCTCGTCTTTAATACGGTCATACTGCGCCCAAGTGAATACTTTATCGCCATATTCTCTTTCAGCAAGCTCATAGCCCCAGTTTTTAAAGGCACCTTCAGTGAACTTCATGATATTTCCTTTATGCACTAAAGTTAGCGATTTACGGCCTTCTTTGATTGCATATTCGATTGCTGCACGAACTAAACGGCTTGTGCCTTCTTCAGAAACTGGCTTAATTCCAATACCAGATGTTTCAGGGAAACGGATTTTATTAACACCCATTTCATCTTGAAGGAAAGCAATTAATTTCTTTACATCATCTGAACCTTTTGCATACTCAATTCCCGCATAAATATCCTCAGTATTTTCACGGAAAATAACCATGTCTGTATCCTGAGGACGCTTAACTGGTGAAGGAACACCTTCAAACCAGCGAACAGGGCGCAAGCAAACAAAAAGATCTAATTCTTGGCGAAGAGCAACGTTTAATGAACGAATCCCACCACCGATTGGAGTTGTTAAAGGACCTTTAATCGCGATTAAATATTCATTAATTACGTCTAAAGTTTCTGAAGGCAGCCATTCGCCTGTTTGGTTGAATGCTTTTTCTCCTGCTAACACTTCTTTCCAGACAATTTTACGTTCACCGTTATATGCCTTTTCCACTGCTGCATCTAATACTCTTGAAGCTGAAGCCCAAATATCAGGACCTGTTCCGTCTCCTTCAATAAATGGAACGATTGGATTGTTTGGTACGTTTAATACTCCATTGCTAACTGTGATTTTTTCACCTTGCATTGTTTATTCCCTCCATTTTTAAAAAGCAGCGGCAGTTTCTAAGCCTTTGGCTTTTATATGTATATAAAACTGCCTTGCATATATCAGAATCAAAGGTTAGAAGGCAAATGCCCCTAACCCACCTTCTTCTTTCTTTATTACAGCAACTTTTAATATAAAAGTAAACGCCATTTTAACAACTTTTAATCGCGTGAGCTTTTCTACTTATCCTCTTAAACCTACAGGTACATATTCTTGCATTCCCGGACCTGTGTAATCGGCACGCGGGCGGATTAGTCGGTTGTTTTCATATTGCTCAAGTATATGAGCCAGCCAGCCAGATACACGGCTTACAGCAAAAATTGGCGTGAATAAGTCATGATCGATACCTAAGCTGTGGTAAACAGATGCAGAATAGAAGTCAACATTTGGTGGCAGATTTTTTTCACCTGTAACAATTTCTTCGATTTGAGTAGACATTTGATACCAATGTGGTTCACCAGTAAGCTCAGTAAGTTTCTTTGACATTTCTCTTAAGTGCTTTGCACGTGGATCTCCTTGACGGTATACACGATGACCAAAGCCCATAATTTTTTCTTTCTTTTCTAGTTTTTCACGAATATATGAATCTACATTTTCAAGTGTGCCGATATCGGTCAGCATTTTCATAACTGCTTCATTGGCTCCCCCGTGTAACGGCCCCTTAAGTGCACCAATAGCAGCTGTGATTCCAGAATATATATCTGATAAAGTCGCGACACATACACGTGCTGTGAAAGTAGAAGCATTTAATTCATGATCAGCATGCAGAACTAAAGCTTTATCAATTGCTTCAATTGCAATAGGCTCCGGTTCCTTGCCAGATAACATGTATAAGAAATTCGCTGCAAAACCAAGGTCTTTTCTTGGCGCAATTGGTTCTAAACCTTTTCTAACCCGAGCAAATGCTGCTACAATAGAAGGCATTTTTGCTTGCAAGCGAATCGCTTTTTTATAATTAGCTTCTGTATCCATTAAATCCGCTTCTGCATCATACAAACCTAAAAGAGAAACAGCTGAACGAAGGGCAGCCATCGGGTGTACTTTATCGATTGGATACATTTTGAAATGTTCTAACACTTCCTTAGGCAACTCTGCATTTTCAGCTAACTGATTTTTCAATTCCTCCAACTCTGATTGAGTAGGTAGTTTTCTATGCCATAAAAGGTAAATTACTTCTTCAAAACTTGCATTTACAGCTAAATCATCAATATTATAACCAACATAAGTTAAAGTATCATCAATGATAGAGCTGATAGATGATGTAGTAGCCACTACCCCTTCGAGTCCGCGTGTTGCTGTCATACTGAATCTCTCCTTTACATAATAAATTTCCCCATACCCTTTGTCTGTACTACCTTTTGAAGTTAAATCCCATCATTTAACCTTTGAAAAAATATTCTGATATTTAAAGGCGCAATTTTAGCCTTTTTACATGCGGCTTATACGCCAACATACAGACCAATTCTTAAGAGACATAAAATCATCATTTAATGAGCGATTGCTCAATACAATAAAAAAGAAAATGCTTACATTTTTCCACAAATCATAACAAAAATACTAGAATAATAGGATGAAAGATAATTTTCATAGAGCCCTGTGAAAATGGTTGTACATTTAAGTCCTATTATAAACAATTATCTGACTTTTGTGAATGAAAAGTGGCGAAAATGTGAAAAAATTATTATTTTTCAAGAAAAGTTATTTATCATTCCCTTGCTAGATAAGAATTAGAATAAAGCATTGGATCATGTTAAAACAATTTTTTACAACTTTTCTTCCATGAAGCTATTCTAACATAACTTTATAAATATTAGAAATATATTTGCTTTTTCTACCATCCTCTTTCAGATGATAGATTTACAGTATTTTCTTATTTTATAGCTGAATTTGAATCCTTTTGCATTTATAACTCGTAGTGGAATGGTGTATGATGAAAGATAGTTAACATTCCTAAAAATAGGAGGTATTTTTTTGAATCCTGTATATTTACATAGGACATTTAGATTTCTTTTAGTGCTCGGCTTCGTTGTGCTCCTTCTCTTAAGCTGTTTTTATTTATCTAAAGTAACGTATCCTTTTATTATCGGATTCGCCATCGCCTTTCTAATTAACCCACTTGTTAACTTCTTAGAAAAAAAGGGACGCATGCCGCGCACCTTAGCTGTACTTGTTAGCATAGTAATCATCATCGGGATCTTTGCTGGCCTGATTACTTTACTTATTGCAGAAATTGTTTCTGGTGCAGACTATCTTTCAAATGTGGTTCCAAAGCATTTAGATACGTTAATTAACTATATTGAGGAATTCTTTGCAGCACAAATCATTCCTCTTTATAATCAGCTGACTAGCTTATTCAAAAATTTAGATATGGGACAGCAGGATACAATCGTAGAAAATATTAAAAATGTTGGCAGTCATATTGGCACAACTGTAGGTGCTTTCATCCAAAACTTTTTCGGGAAAATCCCTAATATTATTTCCTGGTTTCCTAATGCTGCAACAGTGCTGATTTTCTCTTTACTAGGGACATTTTTCATTAGTAAAGATTGGTATCGTCTTTCGACACTTGGCAGCAAGCTTATTCCTAGCAGGGCTAGAGTAAGCGGCAAAACAGTTTTTACCGATTTAAAAAAGGCACTATTCGGATTTGTTAAGGCTCAGGCTACCTTAATTTCGATTACAACAGTCATTATTCTAATCGGATTACTAATCCTTCGTGTAGATTATGCAATCACAATTGCTTTAATTACAGGAATTGTTGATGTCATTCCATACTTAGGAACGGGGTTAATTTTCGTCCCCTGGATCATCTATGAAGCCATAGCAGGGGAAATGAGCATGGCTATCGGCTTAGGCGTTTTGTATGTGATTGTTCTTGTACAGCGCCAAGTGATGGAGCCAAAAATACTATCATCTAATATCGGTATGGATCCGCTAGCTACATTGGTTGCATTATTTGTTGGATTTAAGCTCATTGGCTTTCTTGGTTTGATTGTTGGACCTGTTACCCTTGTTATTTTAACTACCCTTCATCGGGCAAACGTATTCCGAGATATTTGGGCGTTTATTATAGGGAAGAATGAAAACAAAGCCTAGATAAAAAATATGGAATAACTCAATTCGATGTAATATTCGAAGTTGTTTCAGCTATATTGGACAAAAAAATAATATATTCGCCGTCGATCGCATGATATTGGACAATAATAATATATATTAGCCGTCGCACCAACTATATTCGCCAAATCATAAAAAAGGTCACTCCTTCTGGAGTGACCTTCTTATATTTCATTATCGTATGACCGTGATCGTATTTCTATCCATCCATCTTCTAAAACCTTTTAAAATCAGTTTTCTAAAGAAGGATTGTGTTGGTGGAGCCAGCAGCAAAAAGCCAGTAATATCGGTAATAAATCCTGGGGTAAGCAAGAGAATGCCGCCAGCTAAAATACAAATGCCTTCTAAAATAGCCTCACCAGGCATTTGTCCATACCGAAGCTGCTCCTGCACTTTTCTTATCGCCTCTAACCCTTGCTTTTTTGCAAGATAGGCACCTAGAACTCCTGTAAAAAGAATGACTCCTAACGTAGGCCATACACCAATCACATTGCCTGATAGCAGTAAGACACCGATTTCCGCTGCGGGTACAATGATAATTAGTAAGAGTAAGTAGCGCATGATGCCACCTCTTTTAAATTGGATTATTCCCTATTATAGCAGAAATCCAATTGTCTATATAATTTATTTATAGAACACTTGCATGCCCATTGTAGATAACACCACGATTAGAGTCAACAGTAATTTCCTGCCCGTCTTTTAGTAAGGTTGTGGCATTTTCAACACCAACAATGACTGGAATCCCTACATTTAAACCAACGACTGCTGCGTGGCTTGTCAGCCCGCCTTCTTCAGTTATTAATGCACTGCATTTTTCAATCGCAGGCACCATCTCACGATCTGATCCAATTGTAACTAATATAGACCCTTCTGTTACCTTTGCTAATGCTTCTGCAGCATTACGAGCGATAACAACCCTTCCAAACGCAGATTTACGACCAATTCCCTGTGCCTTTGCAAGAATGTCGCCTATTACATGAATTTTCATAAGGTTCGTTGTTCCTGCCTCACCAACCGGCACACCTGCAGTTATAACAACTAAATCACCAGAAGAAACAATTCCGCTATTTAGGCTTTCTTCCACAGCAGTATCTAGCATATCATCTGTTGTTGTAGCTTTTTTACCAATACACGGGTAAACGCCCCAAGCTAATGCAAGCCGGCGTGATACATAGTCATTGGATGTAACAGCAACGATTGGCGCCTTTGGTCGATATTTAGATATCATTCTTGCTGTATGGCCACTTTCAGTCGGAGTAATAATCGCGTCTACATCTAAATTTAATGCCGTATGTGCAACCGATTGGCCAATGGCATCGGTAATATTATGCTCGTTATCTTTACTGCGAGTAGATAATATTTCTTTATGAGCTAATGCCGTTTCTGCCCGTGAAGCAATATTATGCATCGTTTGAACAGCCTCAACAGGGTATGTTCCAGCAGCTGTTTCACCTGAAAGCATGATAGCATCTGTCCCATCAAATATAGCATTAGCAACATCGCTTGCTTCTGCACGGGTCGGACGAGGATTTCGCTGCATGGAATCGAGCATTTGAGTCGCAGTAATGACTGGTTTTCCTTGAGCATTACATTTTTTGATTAATTCCTTTTGAACTAATGGTACTTCCTCCGCAGGAATTTCAACTCCCAAATCACCCCTTGCAACCATCAGGCCATCTGAAATCTCAAGAATTTCATCGATTTTATCGACACCTTCCTGATTTTCAATTTTGGGTATGATATTAATATGTGAAGCATTATTTTCTTCTAATAACTGCCGAATTTCTAAAACATCTGAAGCCCTTCGAACAAAAGAAGCAGCGATGAAATCAATTCCTTGTTCAATTCCAAAAAGGATGTCTTTTGCATCTTTTTCAGTAATTCCAGGCAAGTTGACAGAAACACCTGGTACGTTAACACCCTTTTTATTTTTTAATGTACCGGTATTTAATATTTTCGTATAAATTTCTTTCGCTTCTTGGTCAATTTTTATCACTTCAAGACCAATTAATCCATCATCTAGCAAAATTTTGGAACCTGTATGAATATCATCAATTAAACCTGAATATGTAACAGAAAATTTCTCTGTTGTACCTTCTACTTCATTCATAGAAACAATAATATCGTTTCCAGCAACTAATTCTATCGCATCATTTTTCATATTATGTGTGCGAATTTCTGGTCCCTTTGTATCCAAAAGAATAGCAATTGTTTTTCCTGTTCGTTTTGCTGCTTCCCGAATATTTCGAATTCGCATGCCATGTTCTTCAAAATTGCCATGTGAAAAATTCAAACGGGCAACATTCATACCAGCTTCAATGAGTTGAACTAATTTTTCTACACTTTCACTTGCCGGTCCAATCGTACAAACTATCTTGGTTTTACGCATACTTACTCCTCCTCATTAGAAAAGCGCAAGCGCCTTTGGAACAACCAAAGTGCAGCTAGTTCCTGCGAGGATTACTCATAGGAGCTTTCCTTAGTGCACACCCGGAGGCAGGCCGCTTGCGCTAGACAATCATCTGACTAAAAAGTTATAAAAATTAAATAGAAAGCTCTTTTGATAATTTATATAGATCCATATCGATTACATGCTCTTTGTCGAGAATATCAATAATGTCATGATCAACAACCTGATTATTCACAATCCCCACTGCGCGCCCACCTTTGCCCTCCAGCAAAAGCTCTACCGCTCGTGCCCCAAGGCGACTTGCCAGGACACGGTCAAAAGCCGTAGGAGAGCCACCGCGCTGCATATGGCCTAGAACAGAAACTCTTGTATCAAAATTAGTTGCTTCCTCCAACTCTTTCGCAAATTCCATGCCGCTTGATACACCTTCAGCAACGATAATAATACTATGTTTCTTGCCGCGTTCATGCCCCTTCATTAATCGAGAAGCGATTTCATCCATATTATAATTTTCTTCTGGAATCAAAATCGTTTCCGCTCCTCCTGCTAGTCCTGACCAAAGTGCAATATCACCTGCATTTCTTCCCATAACTTCAATGATAAATGTTCGTTCATGAGAAGTTGCCGTATCACGAATCTTATCTATTGCATCAATAACTGTATTTAATGCTGTATCAAAGCCAATCGTAAATTGTGTACCTTCAATATCATTATCTATTGTTCCAGGCACACCTGAACATGGAAACCCTTGTTCAGTCAAAGCTTTTGCCCCTCGGTACGAACCATCACCACCGATGACAACTAGACCTTCAATTCCATGTTTTTTTAATTGCTCGATTCCTTTTTGCTGACCTTCCTTCGTTCTAAATTCTTCGCATCTCGCCGAATAAAGAATCGTACCTCCTCGGTGGATGATGTCTCCAACTGAACCAAGCTCAAGCTTTTTAATATTTCCGCTGATTAAGCCTGCATATCCGCCAAATATTCCATAAATTTCTACATTATGATAGATTGCCTTCCGAACAACTGCCCGAACGGCCGCGTTCATACCGGGAGAATCTCCCCCGCTTGTCAGTACGCCAATTCTTTTCAAATGGATCACCTCGAAAAAATTTCCCAATTACTGATGTAGGCACTTCACAGATCAATCCTATTCATTTGATCATTCATACCATCTTATTATAATCAAAACAAGCAGTATTATTTTTCCACTTAGAACAGGCATGCCATTCATAAGCGAATAGGTATATTTTTCTTCTCCCTATTAAAATACCATGAAGAATCAGCTATCACAACTTAATGAAAGCAATCTATAAAAAAGGTGCAAAAATCAGTGATCAAATTAAAGAATACAAACAATTCTAACTCTTTACCACAAAAGAAAAGCATGCTTCAAGCACGCTTTTAATTTACACCGATAAACTCCTTTATAACGGAGTGCTCACCAATTGATTTGTATTTATCATATCGATGCGAGACTAACTTTTCCTCACTCAAGCTGCGAAGCTCCTTAAGTGATTTATGAAGAATAGTATCCATTTTTTCCGCCTGGGCCTTTACATCTTTATGTGCTCCACCTTTAACTTCTGGAATAATTTCATCAACAATTCCTAATTCCTTCAAGTCAGGTGCAGTGATTTTCATGCTTTCAGCTGCTCTCTTTGCTTGTCCAGCATCCTTCCATAAAATCGCAGCCGCCCCCTCAGGTGAGATGACCGAGTATGTGGAGTTTTCCAGCATATGAATATGGTTGCCAACCCCTAAAGCTAGTGCTCCGCCACTTCCGCCTTCTCCGATTACAATACAGATAACGGGTACTTTTAAACTGGCCATTTCAAATAGGTTGCGTGCGATTGCTTCACTCTGCCCACGCTCCTCTGCTGCTTTTCCAGGATAGGCTCCCTTCGTATCGATAAAGCAAATGATTGGCCTTCTAAACTTATCCGCCTGTTTCATAAGTCTTAACGCTTTTCGATACCCTTCCGGATGTGGCATTCCAAAGTTTCTGCGGATATTTTCTTTCGTATCCTTTCCTCTTTGATGACCAATTACCGTAACAGGTAATCCTCTATATTTGGCAATTCCCCCAACGATTGCCTCATCATCGCCATACGTCCGATCTCCATGACATTCAAAGAAATCAGTAAAAAGAAGGGAGATATACTCTAAAGTAGTCGGGCGTCCAGGATGACGAGCAATTTGCACCCGATCCCAAGGCTTCATATGATCATAAATATCTGCTTCTAATTTTTCTAATCGAGCTTCCAGCTTTTCTATTTCAGAAGATAGATCAACATCCGCATTCATCGTAAATTCCTTAAGTTCGGCTATTTTTTTTCTAAGTTCAATCACCGGTTTTTCAAATTCAAGCTCCCCTACCATTCGAGGTCACCGCCTTGTTGATGTATAGATAATATAGTAGCAATCTTTTCTTTCAGCTCAATTCTTGAAATCACTGCATCCAATTGCCCATGCTTCATCAGAAACTCAGATGTCTGGAAATCCTCAGGTAATTCTTCTCGTATCGTTTGTTCGATAATTCTTCTACCTGCAAAACCAATTAACGCACCCGGTTCAGCTAAATTATAGTCACCAAGAGAAGCGAAGCTTGCAGATACGCCTCCAGTAGTCGGATGAGTCATAATGGAGATAATTAATCCGCCATTATCACTAAATCTTTTTAACGCAACACTTGTTTTGGCCATTTGCATTAGGCTAAGGACTCCTTCTTGCATTCTTGCGCCGCCAGAGGCAGTAAAAATGATAAAAGGAACGGATAACTCATCTGCTTTTTCAATGGCCAGTGTAATTTTTTCTCCTACAACAGATCCCATACTTCCCATTCGGAAGGTTGAATCCATCACTGCGACAACGATCGTTTGACCATCAACTGTCCCTATTCCTGTTACAACAGCTTCATTAATTTCCGTTTTCTTTCTGTCCTTTTCCAGCTTTTCAAGATAATCTGGAAAGTTCAATGGATTCTCTGAGATCATACCAGCATTCAATTCTTCAAAACTATTTTCATCAAGGAAGCTAGCCAAACGCTCTTTTGAGTTCATTGAATGATGGTATTGGCAATGAAAACATACCTTTAAATTTTTGACAAGTTCTTTTGTATACATGATTTTTTTACAATTAGGACATTTTGTCATAATTCCTTCGGGAACATCCTGCTTTGCCATTTCCGAAGGGATTGTGGCATATTTTTTCTTTTTTGATTTTGTAAAAACTTTTAGCAAAGTGAAACCTCCCTGTAACGTTCGTTCATATTTTAAGTGGTCAGACCACCTTTTCAAAAAATAATACCCCTGAAAATACATTGTTCAAATCAAGAGTGGCTCGTCTATTCTATTCAATATAAAATAAAACCGCTACAAAATGTGCAAAAAATTGTCGTTAATTCTTCGACAATTTTCTCAATGATTTATATGCGTTTCTAATCAACGATTCATTCCTTGTTATCAACATGTCGATTAATTGAACATATTCTTCTTTTGATGTAGCTATTTGATCTAGCTGCAAGGAATTATAATAATCTTTTAAAATAATCCACATTCTAAGGAATAAATGATTTTCAGTTAATCGAACGACCTTTAAAAAGAATTCATCATCTGTGTAATGAGCTGTCTCAGCCCAGCTTTTAAATTCTTGAAGCTGACCATCTGACGACTTATGAAGATTCAGCCATAAGCAGTCTAACTCAATTAAATATTTTGTTTCAATAATATCTCTTTTTGCATTCTCATCCTGAAGAATAAATGTACTTAATAACTGAACGAGCTGATGTCCGCCATAATCACGGATATATGTTCCTTCCCCTCTTCTCGTCTCAATGAGACCCAGAAGTTCAAGAGCCCTTAGTGCTTCACGAACGGATGAGCGCCCAACATTTAGGCGCTCAGACAGTTCACGTTCAGAAGGTAATTTATCACCAGGCTTTAAGTTTTTTCTTTCAATCATAAGCCTAAGCTCATTTACAATTTCAACATAAATCTTTGTGTCTTTTCGAGACTGACTCACGTTAATGGATCACTCACTTTTCCCAATAACAGATAGTTTTCTTGTTTTTTCTTTAATTTCATCTGGATCCACTTTAATCCGTGCAACGCCTGTTTCCATAGCTGCTTTTGCCACTGCTGCCGCAACTTCAGGCGCTACTCTGGGATCAAATGGAGCAGGAATAACATAGTCAGCATGTAATTCCTCATCTTTTACTAAGCTTGCAATTGCCTCGACAGCTGCAATTTTCATTTTTTCATTGATATGTGTTGCTCTAACATCTAAAGCACCGCGGAAAATCCCTGGGAATGCAAGAACATTATTCACTTGGTTAGGAAAATCAGATCTTCCCGTTCCGATGACAGAGGCTCCTGCTGATTTTGCTTCCTCTGGCATGATTTCAGGTGTTGGGTTAGCCATTGCAAAAATAATCGGATCCTGATTCATTGTTTGAACCATTTCTGCAGTTAATGAGCCAGCAGCTGAAACACCGATAAATACATCTGCACCTTTAATGGCGTCTGCAAGGCTTCCTTTTGCATTATCCCGATTTGTATATTTTGCTACTTCATTTTTTATATCATTCATTCCTTCAGGACGTCCTTCGTAAATAGCCCCTTTTCGATCGCACATGATAATATCGCGCACTCCATACGTGTATAAAAGCTTAATAATTGCGATTCCTGCAGCTCCTGCACCATTAGCAACTACACGAATTTCATTCATTTTCTTTCCGACAATCTTTAACGCATTTACTAGACCAGCAACAGTTACAATCGCCGTTCCATGCTGATCATCGTGAAAAACTGGAATGTTTGCTTCTTTTTTTAGACGTTCTTCAATTTCAAAACATCTTGGGGCAGCAATATCTTCAAGATTGACTCCACCGAAAGTTGGTTCAAGCAATTTAACCGTTTCGACGATTTTATCAACATCTGTTGTATTCAAGCAAATTGGAAATGCATCTACCCCCGCAAAGCTTTTAAAAAGAACTGCCTTTCCTTCCATTACTGGAAGTGCTGCTTCAGGGCCAATGTTACCTAGACCAAGCACCGCCGTACCGTCTGAAACAACAGCTACCATATTTCCCTTCATTGTATACTCATATACCGTTTCCGGCTTATCATAGATCTCCTTACACGGCTCGGCAACACCTGGGGAATAAGCTAAGCTTAAATCTGCGGCATTTTTCACTTCTACCTTAGACTTTGATTCTAATTTCCCTTTGTTCATTCTATGCATATGAAGTGCTTCTTCACGTAAAGTCATCTAATATTCACTCCTTATATTAACAACATGGACATAGTCATTAAACGATAAAATTCAAGGTAATCTTTCTCTTTTAATTCTGCCCCTGCCCTGCACATATTTCACTTCTAGTACAGTGGTCAGACCAGTCGTTTCTTAACAAATATACCATAAATGTTGATGTTGTAAAGTACTAGCGTTTGAGGACGACATTATTTTCACCTAGTATTTCCTTTAGTTTTTCAATAAAGTTTGCTGACGGATTTACCAGATCCTCCTCACCTAATCGAAGGCTTTTATTCGAGCTTTCATAGAATATGACAACTTGATTTTTTCCTTCATTTTGTTTGAATAAACTTTTTAATCCATAAAGTAATTCTGCACTTTCATGCTCTTTTGTTATTTTCAAATATAAAGTCGGCTCTTTATTTTCTTCCTTTTCGATTGCTGCATGAACTTCATCCATTGATTGAATGATAAATTGACGGTTCCCTTCTCTTGTTTCGATCTTCCCTTCGATAAAAAGGATATTTCCCTGTTTTATAAAATGGGAAAAACGATTAAACACGTCTGGAAATACCACGGCTTCCAACTCGTCCGTTTCATCACTAATTGATAAAAACGCCATCGGCACCCCTTTTTTCGTACGGATTTTCTTCACTTCTGTTAGATAGACAACCGCCCTTCCCCTTTTAATGGAAGGCTGCAATTCAAATAGAGGGGCCGCACTTAAAACGGTCAATTTCTCCGTATAAATGGAAACAGGATGATTGGATAGAAAAAATCCTAGAACCTCTTTTTCGAAAGCAAGTTTTTCCTTTGCTGGGATCGGGTCAACCTTTGTATATATTGGCTTTGGAAAAAAGTCAGCTTCAGAAAGAAAATCAAAATGCTCATCATCTGTTTTCATTAATTGAGCATGATCGATGGCCGCATCAATCGTTGCAAGCAATACAGCGCGGTCTTCCCCAAATTCATCAAAGCTTCCTGAATGAATGAGCGCCTCTATAATATTTCGGTTAGCTGCTTTGGATGAG
Source organism: Cytobacillus solani (assembly GCF_001420595.1). Lineage (GTDB taxonomy): Bacteria > Bacillota > Bacilli > Bacillales > Cytobacillaceae > Cytobacillus > Cytobacillus solani. The sequence continues at coordinate 3,789,478 of NZ_LJIX01000006.1, forward strand.
ACTCGAATGCAAAAATCAAACAGATCATGAAATTTTTTATTTTTCCTTGCTTGAAAAATCTCTTTCAGTACCGCTGCTCCAATCCCTTTAATCGCAGCTAAGCTATATCTAATGGCTTCCTTTTCTACTAAAAATGAATAGCCGCTGCTATTAACAGAAGGAGACAAAATGTTAAGATTCATTTGTTTCAGTTCTCTAATATATTGAGAGACTTTTCCCTCATTTCCGATAGCTGACGTTAGCAGAGCGGCCATAAAATACAGCGGATAGTGCGCTTTTAAGTAGGCTAGCTGATAGGAAATTAAACTATACGCAACAGCGTGGCTTCGGTTGAAGCCATAGTTTGCAAAACGGACAATTAAATCATATATTTCATTCGCTGTTTTCTCGTTGTATCCGTTTTCCAGTGCACCGCCAACGAAATGTCCCCGTTCCCGATCAAGCACTTCCTTTTGTTTCTTACTTACGGCACGCCGCAGCATATCAGCCTCGCCAAGTGTAAACCCTGCCATTTTAGCAGCTATTTGCATAATTTGCTCCTGATAGATAATGACACCATACGTATTTTCAAGAATCGGAATGAGATCTGGATGTGGATATTCAACCTTTTTCATCCCATGCTTTCTCTCAATGAAAAAAGGGATGTTTTCCATTGGTCCAGGTCGGTATAAAGCATTTACTGCTACTATATCTTCAAAACTGTTCGGGCAAAGTTTTTTTAATACTTTTCTCATTCCTTCTGATTCGAGCTGAAAAACACCTGTTGTTTCCGCACGGCTTAATAAATCAAAGGTAGCTTTATCATGAAGCGGAATGGAATTCATTTCGAGCTTCTTGCCTGTCTTTTTTTGAATAGACATTAAAATATTTTCAATTAATGTTAAATTACGCAGCCCAAGAAAATCCATTTTTAATAAGCCTACATCTTCAAGATGCTCCATCGAATATTGTGTCAAATATACATTTTCATGTCCGCTTTGTATTGGAATCATACTGACTAGTGGTTTTTCACTAATGACAACGCCAGCAGCATGTGTGGAAGTATGTCGTGGCAACCCTTCAAGCTTAAGTGCTGTTTCGAACAGCCTTCGATTTAAGCTTGATTCTTCGATAAACATTCTTAACGTGTTCGACTCTTTATACGCAGCTTTTAAAGTGATACCAGTCTTGGAGGGGATTCTTCTTGATAGACTATCAAGTTCCTTTGGATTTAACCCGAAAGCTCTGCCGACATCACGCAAGGCTGCTTTTGCTGCCAGTGTCCCAAACGTAATGATTTGTGCGACATGAAGCTCCCCATATTTCTCAGAAACATATTTAATTACTTCGTCTCTGCGATGATCAGGAAAATCTATATCAATATCAGGCATAGAGATTCGTTCAGGATTCAGGAATCTTTCGAATAAAAGCTGATATTCTATTGGGTCTACGTCAGTTATATGTAAAACAAACGCAACCATCGATCCAGCTGCAGAGCCCCGTCCAGGTCCTGTCAAAATCCCGCTCTTCTTTGAAAACTTCATGAAGTCCCAGACAATTAAGAAGTAATCACTAAACTTCATCTTTTTAATAATTTGCAGCTCATATTTTAATCGCTCATAATGCACTTCTGTCGCATGACGGTACCTTTCCTTAAACCCTTCCCAGCACAATTCTTCAAGAAGCTGATCTGCCGTTTGATCCTTTTCAACCGGATATTTTGGCAAATTTTGCTGATGAAGCTCCAGCATGACATTACATTGCTCGGCGATATTGATAGTATTTTCCAGTGCATCTGGATACTCCGCAAATAACTCAACCATTTCTTGAGCATTTTTCAAGTAATATTCATCACTCTTCAGCCTTTCCCAATCATCATCCTGTAGCTTCACACCATTTTTAATTGCTAATAAGCATTCTTGTGCAAAGGCATCTTCCTTAGATAAATAATAAACCTGATTAGAAGCGGCTAGCTGTATGTTCATTTCATTAGCGATCGTTACAATATGCGTAAGGATTTTCTTCTCAGCATCTATGCTATGTTTTTGCAGCGAAAGATAAAATTGATTCTTTTCAAAAATTTGTAGATACTTGGCTGCTGTATTTTTTGCCTTTTCATATTCGTCATGAACCAAATAGTATTCAATTTCTCCTTCCATTCCTGGACTGATAGCTATTAAACCAGCAGAATATGCTTTTAACCATTTCATCGGAATTCCTTCAGGAGATTTCGTTTGCACAACACTGGTTATTTTTAATAGATTTTGAAACCCTACTTGATTTTTGGCTAGGAGAACAATTGGAAATGACATATCTGTGGATTGTTCACTAATCACATCAACCGTCAATCCCAAAATTGGTTTGATCGATTGCTTTAAACATTCTTTATAAAAAGCAACGGTTCCGTACATGACGTTTCGATCGGTTAATGCAAGTGAGCCGAACCCTTTTCGTTTCGCATCGGCTACTAACTGGTCAACCGTGGCCGTACTTGTCAGCAAGCTATATGCACTATATACATGAAGGTGAATAAATGACACATTTCTCACACCCTTATTTCTTCTACTTGTTCTATTATAAGACGCATCCATAAAAAAAGAAAATACGTTCTCTTTTTTACCGGATACAAAAAGGATAAAACAAATAAACATATTATGAACGGTTTGTCCATATGATGAAGTAATCGGTTTATCTTTCCAACGAATAAATCTCCAGTAAGGAAGGATGTTATGAAGATCCAGCCTTTTTTCGCGACATTATTTGATAGTTATTTCATTGCACTCGGTGTGCTAATTGGCGGTTCCATTATTGGAAGCCTTTCCGCTTTTCTTACCGGGAAGCCTCCTTTAACAGAAGCCTATCGAATCTCAAATATCATTCGAATATGGGCAATTATCGCTGCGATTGGGGGTACATTTGATACATTGTACAGCTTTGAAAAAGGAGTCCTGCAAGGAGAAACAAAGGATATTTTCAAACAGTTCCTGCTTATTTTATCTGCGTTTGGCGGTGCACAAACAGGTGCATTGCTAATTAACTGGCTGACACAGGAGCATATTTCATGAGAATTCCGCCTCATTATCGACAGCCTGTCTGGCAGCGTTTTTTAGCAGGCATAGCTATTGGCGGGATGATCAGCTGGTTTGTATTTTTGTATATTTTTGGTGAGTGGCAGGAGAAATATAGCAAAGAAATAAAAAATCAGGAAGATGAAATTGCTGAATTGAAAAAGGAAAAAGAAATATGGCAGGAAGAATTTAAAGCACTTAATAAAAAGAATCGTGAACTGCTGACGGTACAAGATATTAAAGTAAAAATAGGAAACAGTGAGAAATATAAATTAGACTCCTTTAGTATGTTTGAAATAGAAGAACAAATTAAAGAGGACATTTTAAACATGAAGGCGAAAGACATTGATACCGTCTATAAGAGCAGAGAGCTAATAGAAAGAATTATCGAGAATAAAACGATAAAGGTTAATGAAAAACGCTATAAGCTTGAGGTAAAGAAGATGGTGATCTATACAACGCTGTTCATTCAGATAGATATTATGCTAGATTAAGTTAGATAGATTGGCAAATATAGTTAGTCTGGCCTTCAGTGAAACTTCAATTAGTGTGGGGGTTCCTTCAACCCCCACATAAAATTCTTAGTTCTCTCTACTTTTAGGGAGCTTACCAGCTCGTTAGTCAGCGATAAACAGGGCAATCTCTAGTTCTTACAAGTTTCTTCTAGCTCTTTGATTACTGCATCCATGTTATCCCAAGAATAAATGGAGGCTCCTGCAGCAAGCGGATGGCCCCCGCCATTATAATTTCTTGCGATATCATTAATAATCGGACCTTTTGAACGTAGTCTCACACGAATTTGGTCCTCTTCTTCAATAAAGAACACCCAAGCTTTTATTCCGGCAATATTGCCTAATGCGCCGACAAGAAGGGAAGCTTCAGAAGCTTTCACTTGAAATTCTTCCAACAATTCCTTCCTTAATACCATGGCAGCTGCACCATTTTGTTTCATTTCAAAATTTTGAAGGACATAGCCATTTAATTTTACGACATTCGGAGATAATTCATACATTTTATCAAATAGCTCCGTTCGTGAGAAATTATAATGGATTAACTCTCCTGCGTATGTAAATGTTTTTTCTGATGTACTTGGAAAAAGGAAGCGGCCTGTATCTCCTACAATACCGGCGAACAATAGCCTTGCCGCTTCATCAGACATTTTTAACCCATTCGCTTTACCCGCAAGGTAAAATTCATAAATCATCTCACTGACAGAACTCGCATCTGTATCCACCCACATCATATCTCCATATGCATCTACATTTGGATGGTGATCAATTTTAATAAGTTTATCTCCTAAGTGATAACGAGTATCACAAATTCGTTCAGCGTTTGCCGTATCACATACAATTACTAGAGCACCTTTATATGTCTCATCAGAAATTTCATCCAATCTGCGCAAGAAGTTTAGTGTCTCTTCCTCTTTACCAACTGTAAAAATATTTTTTTCTGGGAAGGATGCTTTCAGAATTTCTGCGAGTCCCCCCTGTGAACCGTATGCATCCGGATCAGGTCGTACATGCCGGTGAATAATAATTGTTTCATATTGTTTAATAACCTCTAAAATTTTCTCCTTCATTTTTTGCTCCTTTATTTATATTCATTAGATAATTCAATTTTAAACTTTTCTGTCAAAAAAAGAAAAGAAACATGAGGCTAAAGATAGCATTTTCTCCTGTTTCCCGTTAAAATAATAAGAGATTGTCGAATCTTGGAGGGAATAAAATGCCTGTTTTAGTTATATTAATCGTTATCTCACTTGCTTTTTATTTGGTTTATAAAGTGAAATATGTCCGCAGTAAGAAACCAGCAGAAAGAAAGTGGATTTCAGCTAAATCAAGTATCGCCCTTGGTCTTTTTGTTGCTCTATTCGGTGTAAACCAGTTGTTCTTAAACGGAAACACGGTAACATATATCGTAGCTGGTATTTTTATCCTGATAGGCGGCTTCAGCATATATGCTGGCTTTAAAGCCTATAAATATTATTTGCCGCTTGCAGCAAAGGAAGCACAAGAAGCATAATTTTCTTATTGCTAAAGACGCTCCAATTAGGAACGTCTTTTACTTCTTGCATCACGCAATGTTGATTTAATTATCTCTCAATCAGCTGACACATCATCATTGCTTTCCCAACTAGAATGCCCTCATTGAAAACTTCAACATCTACCTTACCGAATTTTCTTCCGACTTCGAGTACTTTCGGATAAATAGCTAGGGTGCTTTCAATTTGAACAGGCTTAAGGAAATAGATAGTCATATTCTCTACGACTAAATCCCCTTTTTTATAATTTCTTAACACCCTGCTAGCTGCCTCAGAAACAATCGTAGTAAATACACCGTATGAGATGGTTCCTAGATGATTGGTCATCTGCGGTGTCACATCACAACCGTATATATCTTCCCCTTTTGTCTTCCCGCTTGTAAGTACAAGCTGATTGGTAACAATGTCATCGATAGTCTCACCAACTTGGGGCTGACGCTGAATCATTTGAAGAGCCTTTAGTACATCCTGTCTGCTGATAATTCCTTCAATTCTATTCGAATCATCAACAACCGGAAGCACCTCGATTCCTTCCCAAACCATCATATGAGAGGATGAAGCTACACTTGTCTTTCTACCCACTGTCATTGGATTTTTTGTCATGATTTTATCAATCGGCGTATTTGGATCATGTCCCATAATATCCTTTGAGGTAACCATGCCAACAACTTTTGAATTTTTATCAATAACCGGAAATCTGCTATGCTGTGTTTCTCGATTATATTTTAGCCAATCATAGATCTTATCTGTCGTTTTCACACAAATCGTTTCTTCCACAGGTGTCAGAATATCCTCTACAAGAACAATCTCCTTTTTGATTAACTGATCATAGATTGCACGATTAATCATCGTTGCAACCGTAAATGTATCATAACTGCTAGAAATAATTGGAAGCTGCAGTTCGTCTGCCAATTTCTTGACACTATCATCTGTATCAAAGCCTCCAGTTATGAGAACGGCAGCGCCAGCTTTTAGGGCAAATTCGTGTACCTGTGTACGATTGCCTACAATCAACAGACTACCAGCATCTGTATATCTCATCATCGCCTCGAGCTTCATCGCACCGATGACAAACTTATTTAACGTTTTATGCAAGCCATCTCTTCCGCCTAATACTTGACCATCTACGATATTTACAACCTCTGCAAATGTAAGCTTTTCAATATTCTCTTTCTTCTTCCGTTCAATTCGAATCGTCCCCACACGTTCAATCGTGCTGACATACCCCTTATTTTCAGCCTCTTTAATGGCTCTGTATGCAGTTCCTTCACTTACTGTCAGTGCCTTGGCGATCTGTCTAACTGATATTTTCTCCCCAACAGGCAATCCATCGATATATTGTAAAATTTGTTCATGCTTCGTAGCCAAGACGTTCACCCTTTTTATATAATTCCTATATTTTCATTATAAGGTTAAAAACGCCTTAAATACAATTCGATGTGAAAATGTCATCAATAATATTTATTTAGAACTAGAAGGAGCGTGCCCTCTTTTTCTCCGTCATTTTCCCTCTTGTTTTTATATTTGCTGTTGTATTCTTTGGTGAATAAAGCAATGCAGTCAAATTCCCTGCAATCACAACGAGAGCAAATGCCAGCCAGGAAATCGCGAATACCCCTGCCAATCCCTCACTGAACACATCAAGCCTCGGTGCAGCATAATAAAGGAGAAGGCCACAAACTAACAAGCAAAGCAAATACCGATTTTTATTCATTAACATTCCTCCTCAAACTTCTTCTCTAATATTTATGCGGACAGGCCGAATTCATGTATTGAAAAAAGCACAGCTCTTATTTAGCTGTGCTTTTCCGTTATAATTCAATTGTTTCTCCTGCATTCAATACTTGACCAACGCCTTCATCAAGCATTTGTACAAATTGATGCGGATCCTGCTTTATTGGCGGGAAGGTATTGAAGTGAATAGGGACAACCTTTTTGGCCCCTAAAATTTTAGCAGCATATGCTGCATCTTCAGGACCCATGGTGAAATTATCGCCAATCGGGAGGAAGGCAAGATCAATCGGGTGACGATCACCAATCAGTCTCATATCCATAAATAATCCGGTATCCCCTGCATGATAAATCGTTTTGCCCTCGATAGTTAGAAGCACACCAGCAGGCATACCAAGGTAAATTATTTCATTATTTTCTGTCACCAAACCTGTCCCATGAAAAGCTGGTGTCAGTTTAACCTTGCCGAAATCAAATTCATATGCACCGCCGATACTCATCCCATGAGTATTCAGCCCTTGCCAGCTTAAATAAGTAGCAAGTTCAAAATTGGCAATAACTAATGAATTATTTTTCTTAGCTAATTCAATCGTATCACCGAGATGATCGCCATGCCCATGCGTGACGATAATGACATCTGGCTTCAATTCATCCACTTTTAAGTCAGTTAAATCATTGCCAATAATAAATGGGTCAAATAAAATTGTCTTCCCGTTTGTTTCAACTTTAACAACAGAATGTCCATGATAGGATACCTTCATTTTTATTCCCCTTTCCATTCTTCTATTACGGTAGTTAACTTCAACGAAGTATTCATTTTCTCCTGCCTTTAAATGTCATTCCCTTTTGCAGACAGTTCTAAAAGTTTACTTTTTATTCGTTAGTTGCTACTCTTTTTATATAGGCATAAACAATTAGGGGGTTAAATCCGTGAACACACGATTAAAGAAGCTATCTGATTGGATGAAAGAAAACGATGTACAGGTTTGTTTCGTTACAGCACCTGAAAATGTATTTTATTTTAGCGGCTTTTTGAGTGATCCTCATGAAAGGCTTCTCGGCTTAGCCGTTTTTCAAGAGGAAGAGCCATTCCTTGTATGTCCGGCAATGGAAAAACCAGATGCAAAAAATGCTGGCTGGGATCAAGAAATTATCGGTTATAGCGATATTGAAAATCCTTGGGAGTTTATACATAAGGCAATCGAAGCACGCGTATCAAAGGTTTCTAAAGTAGCGATTGAAAAAGAACATATGAATGTTGAACGCTACGAAGCGATTTCTAGTCTTTTCAATGGGGCTACATTTGTATCTGCTGAAGAAAAGCTAAGAAAGCTGCGGATGGTGAAGGATGAGAAAGAGCTTGAAATCATTCGTGAGGCATGTGCTTTAGCTGATTTTGCCATTGAAACGGGATGTGCAGAAATCAAGGAAGGCAAGACGGAGCTCGATGTGCTGGCAGCCATTGAATTTGCCTTAAAGAAAAAAGGCGTGAATGAAATGTCGTTCTCTACCATGGTATTAACTGGTGCGAATGGGGCCTCTCCGCATGGTACGCCAGGTATGACGAAGATTCAAAAAGGTGATCTCGTTCTATTTGATTTAGGAGTCGTTTGGAACGGTTATTGCTCTGATATTACAAGAACAGTTGCTTTCGGAGACATTAATGACAAGCAAAAAGAAATCTATGATACAGTTTTAAAAGCACAGCTTGCTGCAGTTGAGGCAAGTAAGCCAGGCATTGCTTGTTCAGAAGTGGATCTGACCGCTAGAAACATTATTGCTGAAGCAGGATATGGCGAATATTTTCCGCACCGTCTTGGACATGGCTTAGGTATAAGTGTTCACGAGTATCCATCCTTAACAGAAACAAACTCGCTTTTACTTGAAGAGGGAATGGTATTTACAATCGAACCAGGGATATATGTTCCTAAAGTTGCCGGCGTTCGAATTGAGGATGATTTAGCTGTAACAAAAAACGGGGTAGAAATCTTAACGAAATTTCCAAAAGAGCTTCAAATCATTAGTTAATTTAAAAAAAGCTGTCATACGCATGACAGCTTTTTTTATGTTTTTAGGAAATTAATGTTCTCCTTCTGATCCTTCTTGTCCTGCATCCAAATCAAAATTAGCATTTGATTGGTCAATTACTCCACTATTATAAACATCCATAATTTGCTCGCTGATTGCATTTGTTCCTTCCTCATCGAAGAATAAATTTGATTGGCTGTTAGGTTCCCGTTTATTCATGGGGTATTCTCTCCTTTTATTCATAAATTGAACTGACTTTTTTATTGTTCGATTTATTGCTACAGATATACCCTTATTCTTACTGTATAATAAAGGTAAAGGAGGAGATTGATATGGGAATGAAATATAAAAATATTTTAGTGGCTGTAGATGGTTCAACAGAGGCAGAATGGGCATTTAAGAAGGCAATTGAAATCGCAAAAAGAAATGATGCACATATTTTGCTTGCTCATATTATTGATACTCGCACGTTTGCAACCGTAGAGGCATATGACCGCACTATTGCTGAAAGAGCAAATATGTTCGCAAAAGAATTAATGGAAAAATACAAAAGCGAAGCTGAAGAAGCTGGTGTTACACAGGTAGATTTCGTCATTGATTACGGTTCTCCGAAAATTAAAATTCCAAAGGATCTTGCAAAGAAGCATGAAGTGGACCTAATAATTTGTGGTGCTACAGGGATGAATGCAGTTGAACGTTTCCTAATCGGCAGCGTATCAGAAAATATTACCCGCTATGCTCCTTGTGATGTGTTAGTAGTTCGGACGAATAAAGAAGATTAAATAAAATAAGATCGCAGCACAATAGAGAGCTGACCCAATTGGATCAGCTCTTTTTTTGACTTGCTATTAAATTTCTAGTTTGTTATTTACCAATGCTTTTGCTTTCTCGAGCGCAATGGCAACTTGTTTAAATCCAGTTCCACCTGCACTATTTCTTCTCTTCACAGCAGTAACTGGGTCTAACACCACATAAATATCTTCTTCAAATAGTGGATTTGCCTTTTGATATTCTGCTAATGGCAAGTCACCAAGATAACAGCCTTGCTGGACACATGTCAACACAAGTTTCCCAACAATTTCATGAGCTTCTCTGAACGGAATGCCTTTATCTGAAAGATAATCAGCAAGCTCAGTCGCATTAGAAAAGTCTGTTTTCGTTGCTTTTTCCATATGGTCCTTGTTCACCTTCATTGTTTGAATCATACCAGCAAAGATTTTGAGTGAACCTGCTACGGTTTTCACTGTATCAAACATACCTTCTTTATCCTCTTGCATATCCTTATTATAGGCTAAAGGCAGACCTTTAAGAACTGTTAATAGCCCCATCAAGTTTCCATAAACCCTGCCAGTTTTCCCGCGGATAAGCTCTGCCATATCCGGGTTTTTCTTTTGCGGCATGATACTGCTTCCCGTTGCAAAACTGTCATCCAGTTCAATAAACTTAAACTCCTGACTGGACCAAAGGATAAATTCCTCGCTTAATCTAGACAGGTGCATCATTAACGTAGATGAATTCGATAAAAATTCGAGAATGAAATCCCGATCAGAAACAGCATCAAGGCTGTTTTCGTAAATGCCCTCAAATCCAAGCAAATCAGCCGTTACATATCGATCAATCGGGAATGTCGTTCCTGCTAGTGCTCCAGCACCCAATGGAGAGAGATTAATTCGCTTCATACTTTCGCTGAAACGTTCTTTATCTCTTTCAAGCATCCAAAAATAGGCCATAAGGTGATGAGCAAATGAAATAGGCTGTGCTCTCTGAAGATGTGTATAGCCAGGCATGACCGTCTCAATATTCATTTCTGCTTGATCAATTAGAGCTTCCTGCATTTCCTGAATTAGTTCAATAATCACTTTAACCTGCTTCCGCAAGTATAGATGCATATCCGTTGCCACTTGGTCATTTCTGCTTCTGGCTGTATGCAGCTTGCCGCCAACTGGACCAACCAGTTCAGTTAAATAGCTTTCAAGATTTAAGTGAATATCCTCCAATTTAACCGAATAAGAAAGCTCATCATTTTCTGCCTTTTTCCTAAGCTGCTTCAGTCCATCTATAATCGTGCTTGCCTCTTCATCAGAAATAATTCCACTTTTAGCTAGCATCGATACATGTGCAAGGCTTCCTTCAATATCTTCCATTATTAATTCTTGGTCAAACGAAATGGAGGCGCCAAATTCATCGACCCATTCTTCTGCTGATTTTGTAAATCTGCCGCCCCATAGTTTTTTCACACTGTCACCTTCTTATTCTTTTGAACAATGCTTTGCACCTTTGTTGGCAGCCCCCAAAGCTTAATGAATCCAACAGCAGCATTATGATCAAATTCGTCCTCAGATGTATAAGTAGCAAGCTTTTCATCATATAAAGAATACGGAGATTTTCTTCCTTCTATAATGGCATGGCCTTTAAATAGTTTTACTCTTACTGTTCCAGTAACAAAAGTTTGCGTTTCTTGAAGGAAGGCTGCCAAAGCATTTTGCAGTGGAGAGAACCATAGTCCTTCATAGATAAGTTCTGCAATTTTCTTCTCAATCACTGGTTTGAAATGTGCGACTTCTTTTACTAAAGTTAAATCTTCTAATTCTTTATGTGCTTTAATTAAAGTCATCGCTCCCGGACATTCATATACTTCACGTGACTTAATCCCTACTAAGCGATTTTCAACGTGGTCCACACGGCCAACACCATGCTTTCCAGCTATTGTATTTAATTCTAAAATAAGCTCTGCCAATGAGTAGTTTTTCCCATCTAAGCTAACAGGAACTCCTTTTTCGAAGCCAATTTCTATGATATCTGGCGTATTCGGTGTATTCTCCAGGCTTGCTGTAAGCTCATATGCTTCCTCTGGCGGTGCAGCCCATGGATCCTCTAAAATACCGCACTCATTGCTTCTTCCCCATAAATTTTGATCGATCGAAAATGGAGAATCTAGATTAATAGGAATAGGAATATTCTTTTGCTTTGCATATTCAATTTCTTCTTCACGTGACCAGCTCCACTCACGGACAGGTGCTAATACTTCAAGGTCTGGATTTAAGGCTTGAATAGCCACTTCAAAGCGCACTTGGTCATTTCCTTTCCCTGTACAGCCATGCGCTACAGCTACCGCTCCTTCTTTTTCAGCAACTTCAACAAGTTTTTTTGCAATTAGCGGTCTTGAAAGTGCAGAGATTAATGGATACTTATTTTCATATAATGCATGTGCTTGCATGGCCATTAATGCATATTCACTCGCAAACTCTTCTTTCGCATCAATCACATACGATTGAACAGCACCGACCGTTAACGCTTTTTCTTGGATAAAGTTAAGATCCTTTCCTTCCCCAACATCTAAACAGCAGGCTACCACTGAATATCCTTGATCTCCCAACCATTTAATAGCAACTGAAGTATCTAATCCGCCTGAATAGGCTAGTACAACTTTTGGATTTGACATGAAATTTTTCCTCCTCTAATTACGAATAATTATTCATCGTTGTTTGTTTTTATTCATTTATATGTTATAAGATACCATATTTCAAATATAAATCAATAGTTATTCATCAAAATGTATAATAATTTATTTATTCTGTTTTATTCAGGCTAGCAATACGTGGAAGGAATGTTCATAGTATAGTAGAATATAAGCAACCTATTGCTGGAGGATGTTAATCGTGGATTATTTTTTATATAATGAACGACTAGGTATTCCTATCCCTTATTTTCATCAGGATTGGGATGATTATTCAAAAGAGATACAGCAAGCCGTTTTATTTCACTGGGAGAAAATCAGAGGCAGAATTCCAGACAGAATTGCAGAATTAGAAGACCATATCAATTCGAAACAAGCTCTGCTTTCAAATGAAGAAAACTTTAATAAATCTTGCGAGTTAAACAGCGAAATTGCGGAACTTGCATCCATTATTAATGATCTATGGCTATGGTACCGTACTCATCAGGATATTTCAGAAAAGATTCATATGTAGAAAATAAAAATCCTTTCTATAATGAAGAAAGGATTTTTTAGACCATTTTTTTATAAAATCGTATGATTTAGGCTCATATTTATTTTATAGCTACCGCTTTATCCAAAACTTGTATAATTAGAGCTCATATTTATTTATAGCGGTTCATTCCCCTGCTTCCCTTCAAAATGATAGAGAACCTTATAAATCTTTTTTCAACTCTCTTACCACATGTCCAAGCTCTGGCAAAATCAGCTTGTTCATCGCTAACTTCACTGCACCTGATGAGCCTGGTGTTGAGAAGACTGCTTTGTCTTTAATGGTCCCTGCTACGGCACGCGATAAAATCGCTGCAGAACCAATATCTTCTTGATAGCTGAGCATGCGGAAAAGCTCACCAAACCCGCTAATTTCCTTATCAAATAATGCCTTTACTGTTTCAATCGTGATATCTCTTAGGGCAATGCCCGTTCCGCCATTTGTAAGTACGACATCTATTTCCGGATCACTACACCCTTTAAGTACCTCTGTACGGAGCTCATCCGCTTCATCCTTAACAATGCAATAGCTTCGTACATGATGTCCTGCTCCTTCTAATAAATCGATCATTAGCTTCCCGCTTTTGTCTGTAACCTTATCTCTTGTATCACTTACAGTAATCACCTTACAGGCAACCTGTTTTGGCGCCTCCATTTTATGCTCATGTGTACTCATTCATTTTTCCCTTCTTTCATATGTAAGTATCTATACTGGTAATATTTGTGGGCGAATTCTGTTACTTTTCTTGTCAGCTGGTAATTTGCACTGGCGCCAATAGCCATACTGATGAATGGAATGCCTTGAATTGTTTTTTTGCGAAAAATAAAAATAGCTAATCCTTTTAATAATTGTTTGGCAGGCTGCTCAATCCAGGTCACATCAGCCAGTTCTTCCTTGCCTTCATAAAAATAATATTCCTCTTGGCTTTGAAGTTCACTCATTAGTTCATCCCATGCCCCGCTTTGCATGCGCGCTGGTAGGGTAGAAGCATGGAAAACCTTTAGGGAAGTCATCATTTCATAAGGCGTATTCACTTCTATTCCATAGGTCATTGCAATTAGCTGAACTACTCTTAAATTAATTACGGCAATTGCTGGAATATCTGCACCAAGCATAAGTGAACTGCCCGTTCCCGCCATTCCTCCCTGGGCAAAGGAATAAAGCCGATGCCGGGCTATTTGCTGATCAGCGATGTATTGAAGCTGATCCATTCGTAAATGACTCAAATCTTCAATTGATACTAACTCCGGATTAAACACACGACCGGCTGTTAATATCCGTTCTTTTGCGTCTAATTGCATATTTGATCCTTGAATAAGTGCATGTAGGTGGAATAGCCAGTTATCAAGAGTTGAAAAGAACTGGTCCTGAATGTGTTTTGGCAGCAATGAAAACGATTTTTCCAAGTATTTTTCATACGTCAATTCAAAATCATTGGGCTCATAGCTATATAATTTCATTTCCCATTCTTGAATTTCAGTTAAAACCCGTTTATCCCGCTCAGACAATGCCATAATGAATTCCTCCATCTCCTACCTCTTTTGCTAAATTATAGCACAGTTGAAATGGTGAATTCTTTACGAAGAAATGTCTAATGGGATGGTATTTTCTATCTCATAAATTTATTGGACAAAACAGACGATTTATTAGACAAAAAATAACTATATTGGACAAAATTCTTTTTTATTCGCCAAAGGAGCTAATATATTGGACAACCCCCTAATCCAACTACAAAAATACCACAGCTCATAAAAGCTGTGGCAACAAATTATTTCGACAATCTCACAACATCTCTAGCAATCATGACTTCTTCATCCGTAGGGATGATCATGACTTTAACTGGTGAATGCGGATAGTTAACAAATGCTTCTTCCCCACGCACTTTGTTAAGTGAAGGGTCAAAATATACGCCCATGAACTCAAGACCTTGAAGGACTCGTGCACGAATAACATCGCTATTTTCTCCAATTCCTGCTGTGAAGATAATGGCGTCTACACCGTACATTTTAGCTGCATAAGAGCCGATATATTTATGAATTCTTCCCGCGAACACTTCGAGTGCTAATTTTGCGCGTTCATTTCCTTCAGATGCTTGGACCTCAATATCGCGCAAATCACTTGAGAATCCAGATACTGCAAGCATTCCGCTCTTTTTATTCAAAACATCCAATACTTCATCCGCTGTTTGATTCGTTTTTTCCATGATAAAAGGAATTAATGCAGGGTCAATATTCCCTGAACGGGTTCCCATTGTCACACCCGCAAGCGGGGTAAATCCCATGGATGTATCAATTGATTTTCCGCCTTCAATCGCTGCAATACTTGCTCCGTTACCCAAATGGCAGGAAATTAAGCGCAATTGATCCAATGGACGTCCGAGCATTTCTGCTGCACGCTGTGACACATATTTATGGGAGGTACCGTGGAAGCCATATTTACGAATCCCATATTTCTTATAATATTCATATGGCAAACTATAAAGAAATGAGCTTGCAGGCATCGTTTGATGAAATGCTGTATCAAATACAGCTACTGCCGGTACATTAGGCAGCACTTGCTGAAATGCTTTAATCCCCGTAATATTCGCTGGATTATGTAGTGGGGCTAGCTCAGATAATGCTTCAATTTTTGCTAAAACATCATCAGTAATAAGAACAGAATCTGTAAACTCTTCCCCGCCATGTACAACACGATGACCGATTCCTTCAATTTCATTAAGTGATTGAATAATTCCTAAACCTGTTAATTTTTCTAGTAAAAGCTTAACTGCTACTTCATGATTAGGAATATCTAATGTCTCTTTTATTTTTTCCCCATTTGCTACTATATTAAAGATTGAATCGTTTAAGCCTATCCGTTCAATTAAACCTTTTGTAATCACTTCCTCACTTGGCATTTCAAATAATTGAAACTTTAATGAGGAACTGCCGGCGTTAATTGCAATAATCTTTGCCATCATTCTACCGCTCCTTTTACTTAACAACATCACTAACAGTACAATCTTATTTTGTACAACGGACATCATTAATATCTCTCAATTCCTCATTTAAACATTGTCAGCCGAACTTTTCAAGATTGATCTGCAAATGTTTTCATTTTCACATTAAAATAAAATATTTCAGAATTAAGAAATGCGGAAGCGCCATGGTCATCAACGTACAAACTGGAAGGGCTTCCAATCCAGCTAATGACTGAGATAAAGGAAACACGGTGAGAGTGAGCGAACCGGTGTTGACTTATCGTAGGGAGGAGACCTGAATTTTGATAGGGGATAGGTCGCTTGCGCTAGACAACTCTACTAAAAGTTATATTTCCTTCTCCTATATAAAAAGAAGCCGAAATCCAAATCGGCTTCTCGAGTATTTATTTATTTTCTTTATACCATCCATCAATTTTACTTAGGATTTTTTCTACTTCGGCTGTTTTCGATAAGCTAGGCAGATTGACGAGAAGTACCTGCTTTGGCGGCTTTACTCCCTCTCCCTTTTTTTGGAGAATAAAGATGCTTTTCGCAGCGTTTTTATTTTTGAATAAACTAAGGGGAAGCTGCAATAGGCCTTGAATAATTCCATACTTCTTTATGTATTCATGAAGCATTGGAGCTTGCTCACTCTCAAAAATCCCATTCGGTACAATAAAAAATAGGTAGCCGCCTGCTTTCACATGTCTCATGCTCTGCTCAATGAACAGATGATGTGCATATGTATGCCCTTTTTCTGCTTTCATTTCATAATCAGCTGCCCTTAGATCATTAGGGTAATAACCAACAGGCAAATCGCTGACAACTACATCTGCTTCTTCTATAAATAAAGGTTCCAGACTATCCTGATTAAAAAATTGGATTGGGTGCTGCTGTAAATTCGCATTTACATAGCTTAACTTAATTAGGATATCATCAATATCAAGTCCAATCGCCTCTACTGCCTTCGATTGCTGCTGATTAATAACAGTCGTTAATAAGTTACCCGTTCCAACTGCCGGATCGAGAAGTCGAAAAGACTGATCGTGTACAAATTTATCAACTAAATAACCAACCAGCATCCCGACGGCATCAGGAGTCATTTGATGATTATGCTGGACAATCTCTTTCATGCCCTTAAGGATAGCTAGCTGGAATGATTTTCGAATTTCTTCATTAGAGAAGCGATTTAAATGGATCGAGTCATAACTTTTTGTTAATCTTTTAATCGTCAATTCACTCAATTCATCTCTTTGCAGAATACTCCCCTGGAAAATATTCTCTCCTGTTTCAGCTAATGCCTCTAAATATGTACATGCTAACTCTTCTTGAATAATCATCGCTGTTTCATTAAAAACGGTAAATAATTCTTCTACCGGTACTACGCTCATTCCAAAATCCTCCCGTTCGTATTCTATTGTCCTATTTTAAAGTGGATTGATTGATATCTCAAGTTTAAGAAAAAACGCCCCGGATATTGACCCGGGGCTTACTTTATTACTTCGCTTGTTTTGCTGCTTCGATTGCTGCTTCATAGTTTGGATGATCTGTTGCTTCGCTCACATATTCTGCATATGTTACTGTATCGTTTGAATCAACAACAAAAACTGCACGTGCTAAAAGACGAAGCTCTTGAATAGCAACTCCATATGCTTCACCAAAAGATAAATCGCGATGATCTGAAACCGTTTGAACATTTTCAATTCCAGCTGCAGCACACCAGCGTTTCTGCGCAAATGGTAAATCCACACTTACAGTAAGGATTTTAACATTTCCTAATTTAGAAGCTTCTTCATTGAATCGACGAGTCTGCGCATCGCAAACGCCTGTATCAATGGAAGGAACAACACTAATTAATCGTACTTGCCCTTTTGAATCTGCTAAAGTTACTTCGGTTAAATCATTTGCAAGAACTTTAAAATCAGGAGCTTTCTTCCCAACCTTTACTTCATTACCTAATAACGTAACTGGGTTTCCTTTAAATGTAATTGATGCCACTACACTCATCCTCCTTAAACTCATATATGTACATTGTAAATATATCTTTTCAGCATCCTTTTTGCAAAGGTTAAGTTTAGAAAAGCATGAAAAAAGTTAACTTTCCATCCTCGGAAAGTTAACCCTTTGCATTAAATATCTAACTCATGCTTCGCCCCATCATAATCTTGTTTATTGCTCGCAGACTGATTACTGCCTTGATTATTGTTATTGCTATTTTTACTATTAAACATCTGCTGAATTTTATCTACCGCCTGAGGAGCTAGATCAAGAATTTTCTCATATAAATGCGTACTTTCATCCAAATGCACCATTTTTACTTCTTTCGAATTAACAATGAGGAATGCAATTGGAGTGATGGAAACACCGCCTCCGCTCCCTCCGCCAAATGGATGTCCGCCTGATTGCCCTTGCCCGCCGCTGCTTGATTGACTATCAAGTTTAAATTCGCTTCCTCCAGCAGCAAACCCAAAACCTACTTTTGAAACAGTTAGTATCACGCTGCCATCAGGTGTTTCAACAGGATCACCAATGATCGTGTTAACATCGATCATTTCCTTCAGATTTTCCATAGCAGTCGTCATTAGCCCTTGAATTGGATGGTCAGACATAACGAAAGCCTCCCCTTCTATACTGTTTTAGTTTTATCATTGGATAAGGCAGATAAAGGCTTTGTTTTAAAAGCAGCCCTTCCGCCTTTCCAATATTTAATTAATTTGATACCTGCTACCATAGCATGTCCGATTCGAAATTGAAAAATACATGTAATTATCGTTTGTGATACGGCAAATTGAAATTGCGGAGTGATTGTTATAGTAGGAGCAGCCTTTAATTTCATATAGTGACTAATAAGCCCAATTACACTCCCTTTTAACGCCCAAAAAGCACCTGTAAGCATACCTGTATAAGCTGCATCTCCAATCCCGACCATCGTATGCCACGAGAATTCCTTAATAGAAATTTTCTTTAAGAAACTTTTAACAATCCGATGGAGTGAAACAACATGTGTTAGAAGCTCTTTAGCATCTTGAATACTATTCAATAGGTCTGCGGCTGAATATTGTTTCGTATCTTTCTTCTCCGTACTCCCTAAAGGTCCAGCAGTTTTCTTTTCCTTTGTCACAATGGTTGGGGAATTATCATCAATTTTAATAAGGGGAATTTCCTTTTTATACTTGATTAATCCAAACCATGCTTTAAACTCAATTTTTAAATGGTCATTATCATTGTTGTGATAATAATAAAGGAGAATTTTTACTTTCGTTAGAATGACACTAATAATTAATAGAATAAGAACGCTTAAGGTGATGAGCAGCCATTTCAATTACTTCACAACCTTTCAGCCTAATAGTATTTCCGATTACACAAAAAATAAACCTGCCTGCCGGCAGGTTTATTGCTATTTTTCATGAACAACCGTTGTATCTGAAAACAAATCATGTAATCCTTGCTTTTTTGGCAAAAATGCAACGATTATATAACCAACAACAAGCGTGGCGGATATAAATCGTCCAATCCATTCTCTAAATAGAATGGTGCGCCATGACAAGTGATTCCCCTCCAAATCAACAACCTTAATACCAAATACCATCTTCCCTAATGTTTGATTAAAGAATCGTGTCATTAACACAAAATACGCATAGAAGATAATGGCTGTCACAATCGAGATTGGTGCAAAGATGCTAAACTCATTTAATGAAATATCAAGCAGTCTGAATACTGGATTGACAATCAATCGCTCAATACTGCCGATGACAATTAAATCAAGTAAATACGCCCAAAAGCGCATCCAGAATCCAGCAAATCTAACAGGAATATGATTGCCGATTAAATGGCCATTTTCTCTAGAAAGCTGTGGTTTAGAAGAGGTGTCTTTAATCAAAACCGGATCTTCCATTTCAATAGTTTGATCATTGATTATCATCTCACTATTTCTTAGATCCTTTTCATTCGTTTCATTTGAAGTCATCTTTACACCTCCTATTCCGCATATAGATACATCAGTCTTGGAGAATTAGGCTGTGATAGCATCTTCATCAAGCCTGCCATTTCGATATCTTGCCCCATTATTTTTTGCGCTCCCATACTAAATAAAGAGCCGAAGCCAAGGTTGTCCGTATATTTAACTACCTTTGCTCCTTTTAATTTATGATCTTTCTTTAAGACATCAATCACATCTTCTACATATCCAAACCCGTCAATTAAATTTAGTTCTAGTGCTTGTCGGCCATCATATATTCTTCCATCAGCAATTTCTTTCACTTTTGCTGCTGGAATATTACGGCCTTCAGAAATGACCTTCACAAATCCTTCATAGGAATTATTAATCATCGATTGAAGAATTTGTTTCTCCTCCTCTGTCATTTCTCTTGATGGACTCATAATGTCTTTGTAAGGACCGCTTTTGATTGTAACGAAATCAACCCCATATTTTTCAGCAAGACCAGCATAATTGACTCCTTGCATAATGACACCGAGGGATCCGGTTAACGTTTCCGGGCTTGCAAAGATTTTATCTGCTGGCGCAGAAATATAATAGCCGCCAGATGCAGCCATAGAGCCCATTGAAATATAAATTGGCTTTTTTGTTTCTGCTTGAATTTCTTTTATTTTGTCATGAATTTGTGCGCTTTCAACAACTCCGCCTCCTGGAGTGTTCACTTGAATAATGACAGCCTTTACTGTGTCATCTTCTTTTACTTGCTCTAGCCTGTCCATAAATCCTTTATGGTTATAGCCGCCAGATGCAAAAAGAGATGTCGCTTCACCTGTGTCCTGGATCGTTCCATTCACGTCGAGCACAGCAATCTTTTTCAATTCACTGCCCTCTTCCACTACTTCTTCCATAAATGCGGCATCACTGCCAGCAAATAATTCAGTTATAGAACCTTCTACATCACTATACATAATTCCTGTTGCAATATTTGTAATTACTGAGAATACAAATATTGCTGCTGCGATGGCTAATGCAGCCCATCGTTTTCCATTCATCTAATCATCCTCCTTATTGTCCAATAGTCTTTACGTGATTCACTTTTAAAATGTTTCAAAAACGTGTAAACTGATTTCGACAACCATTATCATACCAAAAAATTAATAATATGGGTAAAACTTACGTGCAATACCCATCGTCTGGAGGAATCGCTATGTCCGTTCGTCGAAATTTATTTTTTTATCATAAGAAGGATGCGGAGATGCTGGAAAAGGTGAAACCCCTTTATGAGCTTGCTACTAGATATGATTTCAATATTATTTCTGATTTTAAAAAGGCTAACATTATTGTCAGTATTGGCGGGGATGGTGCATTTTTGCAGGCAGTAAGGAAAACGGGGTTTCGGGATGATTGTTTATATGCAGGAATTTCTACAACTGGAAGCCTTAGTCTATACTGTGACTTCCATTTAGATGACCAGCCAAAAATGATCGAAGCAATGACAAAGGAGCAAATTGAAGTTCGCCGCTACCCGACCATCGAAATCACTGTAGACGATCAAACATCCTTTCATTGCTTAAATGAATTTAGCATCCGATCTGCGATTATTAAAACCTTTTTATTAGATGTGTATATTGACGACCTTCATTTCGAAACATTCCGAGGAGACGGCATGGTTGTAGCTACTCCAACAGGAAGCACTGCATACAATAAATCATTAAGGGGATCTGTGGTTGATCCGCTGCTTCCTTGTCTGCAAGTAAGTGAAATGGCTTCGTTAAATAATAACCGCTATCGAACACTTGGATCCTCCTTTATTCTAAGCGGGGAGCGAAAGCTTACATTGGAAGTTGTACAGGACGGAAATGACCATCCATCCATGGGGATGGATAATGAGGCATTAAGCATTCAACATGTGAAGAAAATAGATATAAAACTTAGTGACAAGAAAATTAAAACTGTAAAGCTGAAGGATAACTCATTCTGGGAGAAAGTGAAGAGGACGTTTTTATAAGAAAAGCACAAGCATCTTGAAATCCCCCTAATGAAGGGCCGTACTCCTGTTTTCTAATTGAGTTAGGGCCTTCATACCTTTGATGAACGACTTTCCTCTCGTTAACTAGTCACTCTTTGTCCTTCATAATACGAAAGAGCAGAAGAATCCGTTTGAATTTTTCTGCTCTTTACACTTCTATATTCATGCTAAACTCTAAGTATTTACATTGTTACCTTCTTACTGTTCTATATGTGTTAACAAAAGATGAGTTAATAGTTTCGGTAGCTGTTCGAATGCAAATGGCATATGGAGCCGCTCTGTTTTTTTATGGGCATCTCTGCCTATAGGACCAACGTTAATGACAGGGGCAGTTAACTTTGACATGTCCTGAAACGGAATAGAGTATAGCACCCGGCCTCCAGGCAAATTCGTATCAAACCGGTGCATATCCGCAAGTTCTCCTTGAAGGCCAGCATAGCTCAAATCACATATTCCATTGAAATAATCAACCGGCATTAATTCAAACCCAAGCTTCTCAGTTGAATAATGAACGATCGAGTCAGAAAGCTCTTGTATGATCGGATGATCAGCAGTATTAATGGCTGGATAGTAGGGAGGGGCATAGAACAAAATAATCATTGGGCCAAGCTCTTGGCAAAGCATCGCTAATTGATCAACAACTTGAATGGATTGTTCCCTGCTATCGCCTATTGTTTGTGTGACTATGGACTGCTCTAGAACTGAAATAAACTCATTCCCTAATTTCTTACAAGCATATTCTTTTAATTCTTCAAATAATAATACACGAATACTTGGAGGCTGACTTAAATCAACCTGAAAGGTGCGATATTTTTCCTTCATAAAATGTTCCATCTTATTTGCTGCTGCTTCAGCAATGTCTTTCATCTCTTCCATGACATCTGCAGCATTTCTTTTCATTAATAAAAGATTATAAAGACTAACAGACCGATGAGGGATTTGCGTTGTATAGTCCTTTTTTAAATCCCGCTGCCATAACAATGTCGGCGGAGGGCTCATTTGACCATTTACAGTTTCACATAGTCTTTCATTCCATTCAATCTCTTGTGTGAGCACGGATGTCATCCAAGCAGCATTCAAACCTGAAAGAGGTTCCCCTACATGGGTCTCCTTTCCAAAGCATAGCGCCGCAGGCATGATTTTCCCAATAGTTCCGGTGTAAAAATAATGATTTTTATCGTTCGGTTCTAACGCAAACATTGGCTCAGAGTTTAAAAAGAGCGAGTAGTTTAGCTTATGCTCCTCTGCAAGCTCCAACAGTTTCGGAACGGCTTCCCTCATCCCAACAGAATTGACCTCTTCATCAGGAACCGTTAGTAATAATAAATTAAGCTTCCATTGCTCCATTGAAGCTCTTTCCAGCAAGGAAATATGCTGAACAAGTCCACATTTCATATCCATTGTTCCTCGTCCAAAAAGCCACTCCCTACTTTCCAAATCTTCTCTCGCGTCCTCTGGCAGTTCATCTGCCCGATTAAAAAGTGCCTCCGTCAGCTCAACAGGCTGAAAAGCAAGATGGTTCAAATCCCCATAATCTTCAACATTGACAACATCAAAATGGCTTATCATAACAACTGTTTTAACTGCTTCTTCATGTTTATATAATGCAGTTAAAAAGGATCTCCCATCCATCATTAAATGGTTCTTGATATAGGAAGGATGAGTCGAGAAATAAGGGACTTGCTTTAAATGATGCTCGACTCTTAATGGGAATTGTATTTCTGCCTCTGATAAAGAAATACTGCCAATCGAAACGAGATCATTTAATAAATTGAGTAATTGCTCAGCTGACTGCATCTTCATTTTTTCCATCACTTTAATGACTCCTTCTTGTTCGCTTTCGTTAAGAGAATTTACTGTTTATATTCCAACACTTTTCCCTTTCCTCCACTTTGCTTCAAGCTGGGTAAATAACTTTGTTTTTGTAAGAGAATAGATCGAAATAGCTGTCCAGATAAATAAAAACGAGATTAAGTGAATGTTAGAGAAATGTTCATGATAAATAAAGACCCCTAGAATTAATGTCAAGGTTGGCGCAATAAATTGTAAAAATCCAAGCGTTGACATAGGAATCTTCTGTGCTCCTTTTGCAAAATAAAGAAGGGGTACTGCTGTTGCTGCCCCAGCACCTATCAATAATAAATCAGTACCAGTTGATACAGCTAAAAATGAATGGGAACCATTCACAAATAGAATAATCATGTAAATAAACGCAAATGGTGCAACAACAAGTGTTTCTAATGTTAAACCAATTGCAGAATCTACTGTTACCATTTTTTTCACTAAACCGTATAATCCAAATGTTAATGCAAGAAAAAGGGATATCCAAGGGAACTGTCCATACGAAATTGTTAATATTAGCACACCGACTAAAGCCATACCAAATGATGTATACTGTGCCAATGACAGCTTTTCTCTAAAAACAATCATCCCAAGGATCACACTGACTAACGGGTTAATATAATAACCGAGACTTGCTTCAATTAAATGACCAGAGTTAACCGCCCATATGTAGATAAACCAATTGCAGCTAACAAAAAGTGAGGCAATAACAAGCGCTGCTAATTGTTTTTTATTGGAGCGAAAATGAATAAGCGTTTGGGTAAACGCCCCCCATTTCTTAGTAAAGAGCAGGACCGCTACCATAAAGAAAAAGGACCAAAAAATTCGATTAGCCAAAATTTCATCTGCACTCACATGTTGTACAAGCTTCCAATAAATCGGCAATAATCCCCATAAAAAGTACGAAAAGCCTGCATAAATAATCCCCATTTGTCCTTCATTGTTTTTCATCTTCACTAGCCTCAATTCTTTCTATTATCGAAATATTTATATTATAGGCTGAATTGTAAGATGCTGACAATGTTTATTTTTTCTAATAAAATTACTGAATAGGAGATTCGCTCGTATTCGTTTTTGAATCGAAAACAATCTGTCCGCCGATTACCGTTTGAGCAACCGCTATGTCAGCAATTTCATCTGGAGTCACTTTAAAGATATCTTCTTCTAAAATAGTGAAATCGGCTAAAAAGCCTTCCTTTATTACACCTCGATCATTTTCATGACTGGCAGCGTAAGCACTGCCTTTTGTAAATAAGCAAACTGCTTCATAAATTGTTAAAGCTTCACTTTGATAATAAACTTTTTTCTCAGGATCATTGATATTCGTCCTTGTTACTGCAGCATGAATGCCTAAGAACGGGTTTAATGGTTCGATCGGGGCATCTGATCCTCCCGCACA
The DNA here is from genome assembly GCF_001420595.1 of Cytobacillus solani. Lineage (GTDB taxonomy): Bacteria > Bacillota > Bacilli > Bacillales > Cytobacillaceae > Cytobacillus > Cytobacillus solani. The sequence goes on from NZ_LJIX01000006.1 coordinate 3,814,480, forward strand.
AGGTGGCCCTTCATTAAGCAATGTTTTCCAAGCATAACAATAATTCATATGCTCCTCTCCAATACGATCGATAACCCATGGAAAATCTGAAGCAAGAAATCTTGGCTGAATGTCAAGAATAAGGGGTAAGTTCTTCGATCGGTCAATTAGTTCTTTCCTCAGAATCTGAGCATGGATGAGCCGGTCTCTTCCTTCCCCGGTTATAGGATACTTTTCGATTGCGTTCAGTGCCATTTCGAACGCCAAGTCTCCAATGGCATGGATGGCAACTGGCAGCTTGAATTCCCTTGCCTTTTTTATAAGGTCATCCAATTGCTGCTGTGATAAAATGGCTATTCCTGATGTAGACGGATCATCTGCATAGGGGTGACTTAGCAATGCCGTTCTACCACCTAATGCTCCATCAGCAAAAATTTTCATTGCTCCGAATTCAATCCAGTCATCGCCGCTTAAAAAGTGCTGCCCCGCATTTTTCATTTCATCAACAACCTCATGATGGACAAGAAGATGTGCACGGAATAGCTTGCCCTCTTCCTCAATCACTTGCTTGAAAGCACGGAAAGTCTTTTCATAGCCTCCATAGTAATTTAAGTCTTCCGTATGTGCACCTATGAATCCAAGTTTATAGGCATCTTTTATTGCTGCACGAAGAGCTTTTTTTAAATAGGCTTCAGATACCTCAGGAAGTACATCAAATACCAATTCCTGCGCCTGATCCTTTAACAATCCATTTGGCTTGCCTAACTCATCCTTTTCAATGACACCACCAGGAGGATTTTCTGTATTTTCGTTAATGGAAGCAGCCTTTAAAGCAAGTGAATTAACAACAAGAGCATGGCGGCAAACCCGTTTTAATATAACAGGATGATCAGGCACCAGGCCATCTAACTCCGCTGCAACAATAGGATCGGATTTCTTCCATAAGTTTTCATTCCAGCCTTCGCCTATTAGCCATTCACCCTCTTCAAGAGATTCTGCATATTGCTGCACTGCTTGAAAAACCGATTCCTTCGAAAGACAGTTAGACAAATCCAAGCGAATTAACCTTTCTCCATGCCCAATTAAATGCATATGACTATCAGTAAATCCCGGAAGCATTGTTCGCCCTTGTAAATCCATCCTGCTCACAATTTCATTTCCATACTTTTCCTCAAGGGATTGAATCGATCCAATCTCTACAATTTTGTCTGCACACGTAAAGACGGCTTCTACTTGATGATTTGCTTCTTGCAGTGTATAAATATTTCCCCCATACCATAAAGTTCCCAAAGAAAATTCCTCCCTCAATTCTTCATTTTTATCATATCAAAAATGCAGGCGATTACACGCCTGCATCCATATGCCTCTTTTATTTTTGCGCAGCTGTTTCCATTTCCTTTTTCCTAAGCTCTACCCGACGAATTTTCCCTGAAGTAGTCTTTGGCAGCTCAGCTAAAAATTCAATTTTGCGTGGATATTTATATGGGGCAGTAAGCTCCTTGACATGATCCTGAAGATTCTTTATCAAATCAGGATCCTTTTCATCCACGCCTTCACGCAATACTACAAAAGCTTTAACAATGTAGCCGCGCACTTCGTCTGGACTTGCAACAACTGCACATTCCTTAACTGAAGGATGCTTAACAAGGGCATCTTCCACTTCAAACGGGCCAATCGTATAGCCTGAACTGATGATAATATCATCACCCCTCCCTTCAAACCAGAAGTAGCCCTCCTCATCCATTTTCGCTTTGTCTCCTGTTACATAATAATCCCCACGGAATTGCATCGCCGTTCTTTCCGGATCTTTGTAGTAGTTTTTAAATAAAGCTGGTGTTTCGATATGTACAGCGATATCACCTACAACATTAACGCTACACGGTTTTCCATCTTCGTTAATAATTTCCACACGATTACCAGGGGTTGGTTTCCCCATTGAACCAGACTTCAGTGCCATTCCTTTTGTCACACCAACAAGCAAAGTATTTTCCGTTTGTCCATAGCCATCGCGAACATCTACATTAAAGTTTTTCTTAAAAATATCGATAACCTCACGATTCAACGGTTCACCCGCTGATACAGCACTGCGAAGATTAGGAAGATTGTATTCATGGAGATTGTCCGCTTTAGCCATTATGCGGTACTCTGTCGGTGTACAGCATAGAACATTTACATTGTAATCTCCTAAAAGCTGTAAATATTTTTCCGGCTCGAATTTGCCATTATACACGAATCCAGTTGCTCCCGAACCAAGAACAGATAGGAATGGACTCCATATCCACTTTTGCCATCCTGGCCCTGCCGTTGCCCAAACGGTATCACCCTCTTCAATACATAACCAGTTTGGCGCGGCTGTACGAAGATGTGCAAAAGCCCAACCATGAGTATGCACGACTCCTTTTGGGTTTCCTGTTGTACCTGACGTATAAGAAAGAAACGCCATGTCCTCTTGGTTCGTATCTGCAATTGAAAATTCATTAGACGCATGATCCATCTCACTATTTAAATCGATCCAATTCTCTGATTGGCCGCCGATAACGAATTTCGGCAAAGATTCAGCCTCTTCTATTTGTGAAAATTGGTTTACATAAGGATAATAACTGACAATCCCCTTTACATCTCCATGTGTAATTCGATACTGAAGATCTTTTGAGCGGAGCATTTCTGAGCTTGGAATAACAACTAATCCTGCCTTAAGAGCAGCAATATATGCCTGATAAGCTTCAATTAATCGCGGAACGATAACAAGAACGACATCCCCTTTTTCTAAACCATATTTCGCAAAAACATTGCTAATTTTATTTGCATTTTTTAATAAATCACTATATGTAACTTCTTTTTTCTCACCCTGTTCATCTTCCCATCTGATTGCCAACCTGCTAGTATCTTCTGCAAACCGCTCCATTTCAGCAACTAGATTATACTTTTCCGGTGCCAATAGATCTTCTCGTTTCATCATATCTCCCCCTAAAAGTAAGTCGAACGAATGTCTATACAAAGATGGTTATCATTAAAAATTATTATACTAAATTATCCAAAAATTTTAAATTATATATTTTCGCATAATACAAATAAGGAGCAGGAAGTGAATCCTGCTCCTTGTAGCCATATTATTTATTTTTTAAATTATCGTCCAAAACCAGCCATTTGTTGTTGAGCAGTTTGAACTAAACGCTTCGTAATTTCTCCACCAACTGAACCGTTAGCACGAGAAGTAGTATCTGCACCTAAGTTCACGCCGAACTCAGAAGCAATTTCGTATTTCATTTGGTCTAGAGCTTGTTGTACCCCAGGAACTAAAAGTTGATTTGAGTTGCTGTTGTTGTTTGCCATGTGATGTTCACCTCCTTGTGAGTATAGAATGTGTAAAATCACATGGCCATATTCAAATATTTACTGGTAATTAATGCTTGGAAAACCAGAGCGAGCCAGCGGAAACTTTATTAAAATAAATCTCCAAACCCGTCTTGCTCAGCTGCTTTTGGAGCAATTGCTATTGTTTCTGTATTTTCAACTGCTTTGCTAATGAGCGGTTCGAACTCAATATAACTTTCAAAGTATTGAACCTTTTCTTTTTTTGGTTTTGTTTTTGGTGATGCTGGAACAAATACCGTACAGCAATCCTCATAAGGCCGATTAGAAATCTCAAATGTATCAATGGCTCTTGAAATATCAATGATTTCAGATTTATCCATTGTAATTAACGGTCTTAAAATAGGCGTATTTGTGACATCATTAATTGCATACATACTTTCAAGTGTTTGGCTGGCAACTTGTCCTAGACTTTCACCAGTAATAATTGCCAATCCATCATTTTTTCTTCTAATCTCATCTGTAATACGGAGCATTAACCGTCTTGTCGTCGTCATCGAGTAATTCTCAGGGACCTGCTTCGCGATAAGCTGTTGAATTTCAGTAAAAGGAACAATATGAAGTTTAACTGCACCACTTATATTTGCCAGTTTTTCTGTTAAGTCGATCACTTTCTGTTTGGAGCGTTCACTTGTAAAAGGCGGGCTATAGAAATGGACAGCTTCAATCTCAACCCCTCTTTTCATTGATAAAAATCCTGCAACTGGACTATCAATCCCACCTGATAACATAAGCATCCCTTTACCGCTTGAGCCTACTGGAAGACCGCCAGCCCCAGGAATATTTTCACATGAAAAGTAAACAGCTTTTTCTCTAATTTCAATTTGAAGATTGATATCTGGCTTTTTCACATCTACCTTTAGTTCAGGGATATTTTTCAACAAATGAGCACCAAATATTTGATTGATTTCATTCGTATCTAAATAATAGGTTTTATCTGATCTTTTTGTCGTAATTTTGAATGTTTCTCCAGCCTGATGGATCTTTTTAAACAAATCAAGAGCAGCATTTTTCATATTTTCAAGCTCTTTATCCGTTTTTATTGCTGGACTAAAGGACTGAATACCAAAGACATTCTTCAGCAGCTCAATAATTTCAAGGCCGTTTTCTCCATTTAAAAGAATAAACATTCGCTCTCTGTCCGCTTCAATGTTAATCTTTTCAAAGTTTCGTAAAACTCGTTTAATATTCCGTTTTAATTTATGGATAAATACTTTTCGATTTTTTCCTTTTGTCGATAGTTCTCCATAACGAATAAGAATGCGATCATAATTCATATTAATTCATAACCTTTCTTAGCCTATTTATAGCTTCATTTACCGTTTCAATAAACTGGATTGCTTCTTCCATTGTATTCTCATAGGATAGACTCACCCGAATGGAGCTAAGCGCTTCCTCTTCTGGAACTCCCATTGCAAGAAGTGTACTGCTTGCCTTTTTTATCTTAGAAGAGCATGCACTCGTCGTTGAGACATAAATTCCCTTTTCCTCAAGTGCATGAACGAACACTTCCGCTTTAAAGCCATGAATAGAGAAATTTATGATATGTGGTGCACAATGGAGAACTGGCGTATGAATCTTTATCCCATCTATTTTTTCCAATTCTAACCGAATAAAATCCCTTATTTTCTTCATCTCAGCTACACTGTTTTCCTGATTTAGCAATGTTAATCTTAACGCTTTTGCCATTGCAACGATCCCGGCGACATTTTCGGTCCCGCTTCTTTGCTGCCACTCTTGTCCTCCGCCAGAAAATAATGGAGAAATCTTTACTCCTTGACGAACAAAAAGTGCACCAGTCCCCTTTAATCCATGAAATTTATGGCCGGAAAACGTACATAAATCGATTTGGCAATCATGGAATTGAAGAGGCACTTTTCCAATTCCTTGAACATAATCCACATGAAAAATGATTTTTGAATACTGCTTGATTAGCTGACCAATCTCTTTGATTGGCTGGATAGACCCTGTTTCATTATTCACATGCATAACAGATACTAAAATGGTTTCTTGTGAAATAGCCTTTTCAATATCAGTTACACTTACTGTCCCATTGCTGTCTACTGGAATATAAGTAATTCGAAATCCAAGTGCTTTTAGCTGTTCCATTGATTCTTTCACTGAAGGATGTTCGATTTCTGTCGTTATTATATGACGGCCCCTCCCTCTATACATGAGGGCTGTACCTTTAATAGCAATATTGTTACTCTCAGTTCCCCCAGAAGTGAAGAGGATTTCTTTTGCTTGCGCCTTTAAAAGCTTAGCGATTTGTTCTCTTGCCTGCGAAAGGAGCTTTTCTGCATCCCCTCCAAGACCATGTAAGGAGGAGGGATTACCAAAATATTCTGTGGATACTTTGTTAAATGACTCCAATACTTCTCGATATGGTTTGGTTGTTGCACTATTATCCAAGTAGATCATTGTCTTCTCCTTCCATACAAAACGTATTGCCAACTTTAAATCATACCATAAATGTTGCAGTAGTTAAATAAGTAAATTCCACAAATACTAGATAATTGAATTGAGAAATGTTATTTTTATTATTTAATTTTATTCATGCGCATCATTTATTAGGAAAATCACATCAAATAAAAATTCAATAAAACTCTTTATATTCGGGAATAATTATACTAGAATAAGCAAGGAAAATTGCCTAGATATTATTATCTCAATATATTTAAAATTAAGACTTTTATAATATTCGACAATTTTTTTAACAACTATGTTACTATGTAAAATGTTCAAAATATTTAGGGTACTGATTCAGGGGGATGAAGTATGAATACAAATTTATCAGCAAAGCAAATCATGGCCGTTGGGCTCATGTTATTTGCACTATTTTTCGGAGCAGGAAACATGATTTTCCCTCCATTTCTAGGACAAGATGCAGGTACACATGTGTGGACTGCAATTATTGGATTTTTAATCACTGGTGTTGGGCTGCCGCTTTTGGCCATCATCGCGATTGCAAGAGTTGGTGATGTACAAACAATGGCAAGCCGCGTTCATCCAGTATATGGAGTGATCTTTACAGTTGTCATGTATTTAGTTATTGGACCGCTGTTTGCTATTCCACGTACCGGAACCGTTTCATATGAAATTGGAGTAATTCCGTTTTTATCTGAAAACGCTGTCAATAGTCCATTGCCGCTCGCGATATTTTCTGTTGTCTTCTTTGCCATCACAGCATGGCTTGCAATGAATCCAACAAAATTAGTAGATACGATTGGAAAAATATTAACACCAGCGCTATTAATTATTTTAGCAGTAATTGTTATTAAGGCACTTATTACACCACTAGGTGATCCACAAGCTCCAACAGGTCCTTATGTTGATGGTCCTTTCTTTAAAGGATTTGTTGAAGGCTATTTAACGATGGATACGATTGCTGCACTAGTTTTCGGTATTATTGTAATTAGTTCTATTCAGGGATTAGGGGTTTCAAATAAGAAGTCAATTACAAAGATTTGTGTTCAAGCTGGTTTAATTGCCGCAGCTGGCCTTGCTCTTGTTTATATATCACTAGCTTATATTGGTTCAACTGCACCAGATGCTATAGGAATTCAAGAAAATGGCGGAGCACTGCTTTCAAAAGCGGCTGACCATTTATTCGGATCATTCGGTTCCATTATTCTTGCACTAGCTATTGTATTTGCTTGTTTAACAACGTCAATCGGTCTCGTTTCAGCTTGTGCAACTTATTTTAATAAGCTTATGCCGCGATTTTCTTATAAAACCATCGTTTTAATTTTCTCAATCTTTAGTATGATTATTGCTAATATCGGCTTAACACAGCTTATTGCTTTTTCTGTTCCAGTATTGGTTATTATTTATCCATTAGCGATAGTATTAATCGTTTTATCATTTTTCCATAATTTCTTTAAAGGTTCTTCATTAGTTTATATTGTTGCTTTAATTCCAACCGGCATTATTAGCCTTATTGACGGTTTAAAAACTGCAGGATTAAATGTTACTGCTCTAACAGATGCACTAAGCTTCCTTCCGCTATTTGATCAAGGAATCGGCTGGATTGTACCGGCTATTGCTGGAGCTTTAGTTGGCTATGTTATCGCATTAGCTACTGGTGAATCAAAAAAGACAGTACAATCTAACTGATTTAATCACTCACAAAATTACAGGGGCAATTCATAAAATTGCTCCTGTTTCAAAAAAAAGGAAGTTATTTTTTTTATAATTACAATTTACAGAATCTTCACCTTAATATATAATCATAATAATTTTAGTATTCTTAAATAATTTTTTAAAATAAATTGTCACAAAATTTTGTCATTATTTACTTGGAGGAAAAAAGAATGGATGTAAATTTATTTAGCGAATTATTTCCTTAATATAATTAAGAATAATTCTTTCATTATTTCAATCTAAATTTTCATAAAATTTTGTAAATGCAGCAGGAGGAATAATAATGAATACAAATTTATCAGGAAAACAAATTTTAGCAATTGGACTTATGTTATTCGCAATGTTTTTCGGTGCCGGGAATATGATTTTCCCTCCATTTCTGGGACAGGATGCCGGAACGAGTGTCTGGACTGCCATCTTTGGATTCTTAATCACTGGTGTTGGCTTGCCATTGCTGGGAGTAATCGCAATTGCCAAGGTTGGTGATTTAGAAACATTAGCAAATAGAGTTCACCCTGTTTACGCTGTTATATTTACAGTTGTTTTATTTCTAGTAATCGGACCGCTTTTCGCTATCCCGCGTACTGGAACAGTTGCTTTTGAAATCGGTGTATTGCCATTTTTATCTGAAGGATCAACACCAAACGGATTAGGACTTTTAATATTTTCTGTTATATATTTTGCTATCTGTGCTTGGCTGTCTATGAATCCTACAAAACTTGTTGATACAATTGGTAAGCTATTGACACCCGCATTATTAACAGTTCTTGCTTTATTCGTTATAAAAAGCTTTATTACGCCACTGGGAGAACCGAAAGCACCAGTTGGTCCTTATGCGGAAGGTCCATTTTTCAAGGGGTTTATTGAAGGGTATTTAACAATGGATGCCATCGCTTCTCTTGTATTCGGCGGAATGGTTATTGCTTCAATTAAAGGATTAGGCGTAACAAGCAAAAAATCAATATCAAAACTTTGTATAAAAGCTGCATTAATTGCAGTAGTAGGTCTTGGACTTGTTTATTTATCTTTAGCTTATATCGGTTCTACAAGCCCTGATGCTATTGGTATCCATGAAAATGGAGGATCACTTCTTTCAGCTGCAGCTAACCACTTGTTCGGATCATTTGGAGCTGTTGTGCTTGGTTTAGCTATTCTATTTGCTTGTTTAACAACTGCGATCGGTTTAATTTCATCATGTGCACAATATTTTAATAAGCTAATGCCTAAGATTTCTTATAAAACGTTCGTTCTTGTTTTCTCCCTATTTAGTGCAGTTATTGCGAATGTAGGATTAACACAGCTAATCAGTTTCTCTGTACCAGTATTAGTGTTTATCTATCCTTTAGCTATCGTTCTAATCTTACTGTCATTTGTCCATAATTTATTTAATGGCTACTCATTAGTTTATATTTGTGCATTAATTCCAACAGGTCTAGTAGGTCTTGTAGATGGTTTAAATGCTGCTGGATTGAATATCTCTGCTGCTACAGATGTACTAAGTGTCCTTCCATTCTTTAGCCAAGGCATCGGCTGGTTAGTTCCAGCAATCGTTGGTGCAATCGTCGGCTATTGTATCGCTCTTGCAGCTGGAGAATCAAAGAAAACTGTTCCAACAAGTAACTAAGTGAAAATGAAATGAAAAGAATTGGTTTTGGCCAATTCCTTTTTTAAATAGAGTAAAATATACAAAAAAGAGTCCGCCTAAACTAAATTGGCGGACTCTTTGCTTACTGTTCACTTGTTAATTCTTCTATTCTTTTTATTGCACCTGGATCAATTTCTTCTATAGTAGTTGCCGCTTGCTCCAATGCTGTTCTGTAATCATATCCTCTAAATAAGCTTTCCGCTTCAAGTAATCCTTTTTCAACAGACGGGTATCTGCTTCGATATCTATTCCCATATTGAATGACCTTTTCCACAAGAACGATCGTTTCAATCATTTCATCTGTTGTGTTAACTACTTTTTCTACTGTTAACACAGCTACTTCTAAATACTGCTGGATTGTTTGAATATTTAGCGGCTGCTCCTCGAGCTTGGCGATTACATTTTCAATACTTTCTTTTGCGTCCTGCATTAAATATTTATAATCCTGCGGCAAGCCTGGGACATTGCTTTTTGAAACACGTCTAACCGTTTCAGCCATTTTCTTTCTGAGTTCCTTTACCTTTTCTCGGGCACTCATTTCATCTTTTCTGAGCATCTGCAGCTTTTCAGCAAATGAAGCATGTTCATCCTCCACTTCTTCAAGCTGACTTCTAATTTCGTCAAGTTCTGCTTTTAGGATAGAGTGTGCAGTCGTTTGACTGACAATTTTATGTTCAAGCACTTCGAACCTTTTAACAAGCTGTGTTAATCTTTTTTCGAGCTGTGTCTGAACTTCTATATCCTTATCTGATACATGATAGCTTTGACGAACGATTTCAAGCTCATTCTTCAATTGTTTATTAATTTCCCTGTTTGTAAACAGCATATTTCTAGTTACTTCATCTTGTTTGTCAATAAAATGCCTTGAATGTACTTCCTCTTCAAGAAGATCGTATAATAAATCAATACTATCTTTCACGTCACTGATTCCTTTTTGAACATCCGTAATTTCTGTCTGTTCAATCAATATCGCATAGCCCTTGATGGATTCTTCTAACCTCTCTGTTTCTTTCTCTAACTGAATATGATCAAGAATAAATCCTTGCTCTAGCATATCTTTATACCCATCTTTTAATTCTTTTAGTTGTGCAGGAATTTTCGAGAAGCATTCAACCATAAAACTCGGGATGACTTCCATTTTCTCTTTCACATGATCTAATTCTGCCTGTATGGTTAAAACAATCTCTCTTGCTTCTAAATAGTTTCCGCTCTCTGTTTTCTCATTAAAATCTTGAAACTTCGCAAATGACTCATCTAATTGCTTTTCAAGTATATCTGCTGCTTTTCCATATGTATGACGGTGGGCAAGCAGTGTTTTTTTATTCTCACGGTAGATGTCTTTTAGTTCTTCAATTTCCGTTCTGTTTTTCTCCTCACTGCCTACGAGATCATTTAGTTCATTTAATAATTTCTTTATGTTCTCTTCAATTTCTGTTAAGTACTTATCAATTTCTCCCTGTACTTGCTTTGCTTTATTAAAACGATATTTATCGATAAATTCCTCGGCATCAAATAAATACTCTTCAACATTTGGCAATTGTGCTGTAACAATATCATCCCATTCTGTTCGCCAGCGCTCAAATAACTCCTCTGTTTGGCCTGTCATATTCAATTGCTTTACCTTTGACATTTCTTCGAGAACAGGGCGATTCACAATATCCATCTTCCATGCTTCAAGCCGATCAATTTCTTTAAAGTATTTTTTCTTTAATATAAATCCTGTTAAAAATAAGCCGATAAGAATGACGATAACGCCAATAATCCATTCCACTTTTTAAAGCCCCCTGTTCTGTTCCGAGCCAATATATGATGATCTATGTAAATATTTATTATCATGTTCAGTTCAATGTTTTTATGATACCATGTAAACGACATTTTTTGACTATTTATTTCATTTTTTTATCTAAATTATTGTGAAAAAGCATATTCACTTAAACATTTTATCTTTTTATTGTACAAATTTTCAAATATTTCACTTCGTTTTTATCAACTTATTTAAGGCAGGTGGAAAGATATATGATAAAAGATGGCCATATCCATACCCCATTTTGTCCACATGGCACGAAGGATACATTAGAAGCATATGTCGAAAAGGCTCTTTCATTAGGTTTTCAAGAAATTTCTTTTACTGAGCACGCCCCATTGCCACCAGGATTTATTGATCCTACCCCTGAACAAGACAGTTCAATGGACATTGAACAATTGGAAAGCTATTTTGACAAGATTAACAAGGTTAAGTCTCTTTACAGTGGAAAAATAAAAATTAATACGGGGCTGGAGGTTGATTTTATCGAAGGCTTTGAACAGGAGACTACACAACTGCTTGATCAATACGGCAAATATTTAGATGATGCGATCCTCTCTGTTCATTTTTTAAAATTTGGAAGCCAGTATGCTTGCATTGATTATTCACCGGAAGCTTTCGGCCAAATGGTTGAAGTATACGGAGCTACTGAGAACGTATATCGCGCTTATTTCAAAACCTTGCTCCAATCTATTAATTGTAATTTAGGTCCATATAAACCAAAGCGTATTGGACATATGACATTAGTGAAAAAATTCCAAAAAAAGTATCCTGTAAAAAAGGCTTTTACAAATGAAATAATGGAAATATTAAAGGCTATCAAGATTAAAGGCTATGAAATTGACTATAACGGAGCTGGATTTTCCAAGCCCCTCTGTAAAGAGGCATATCCCCCTGACTGGGTAGCTGAAGAAGCGATAAACCTGAAAATCCCCCTCGTTTACGGTTCTGATGCACATCAAATGAAGGAACTGGGACAAGGCCTTAGTATGATGCCATTGTGGAAGGGGAACCAATAGCGGATTCCTTTTCCACATTTAATTCACTGCTAAATAGGCTCTGTCGTATTCGCTTTGACATAGTACACCATCAATCCATTTATAAACCTCTATTAAATACTTCTCAGCAAAATACCGCTCATTCGGACGAACATGAAGCACTTCATTCATATAATGTGTATTTAAAAACGGCATGTTCAAAAGACCTTTAAGCTGTAAAGTAATGTAATCAGGCATTGAATGGCGAAACTCCTTTGCTTTCATTCCTCGCTCAATTACTTTATTAATATAAAATCTTTCCTTCATTAAATAAGTAGACATAATCTCACGTACAATTTGCGTATCCAATGATATTTCCCGCAAAATTAATCTCGTTAAATGAATATTTTCAAACTGATATATCATGATGTTCTCCACTATTTTTTTTAAAGAAAGGGCTGCTCCTTGTTCAAGGAATCCATATCCGTTTTCTATCTCCTTCACGTATCTCTCAAAAAAGATTGTAAAACAATGCTCTAGCAAACCATGCTTACTATCAAAATAGTAGGCAATATTAGCTGGATTTACCTTGGCTTTTTTCGCAATATCCCTAATAGATGTTCCATGAAACCCATTCACATTAAACAAATTAATTGATGCACGAACAATTGCTTCTTTGGCATTCCCTTTCATACAACCACCACTTTCACATTTTATCCGGGGCCTTGATAATCTTAAGTCGCCATTTTTATCGCAAAATAGTTCAACAATATTCGTTATTATATAGACATTCTTGTTAAATTAGCCTTTTCCTTTATATAATTCTCGACAAAGTTTCACCTATTTCTTCTAGTTTTGCTATAATCTAAATAATATTTTAGAAAGTTAGGTGATTTTTATATGTTTAATGTCGAAGCCTATAAAGGGACTCGTGAGGAAAATTACACTTTAGTCATAAAACAGCTAGCTGCATTAATGGAAGGCGAGTCGAACCGAATAGCCAATTTAAGTAATGCATCAGCCCTTTTAAATCTTTTTCTAGATCGGATCAACTGGGTGGGATTTTATCTGCTCGAGGACAAGGAACTTGTACTAGGTCCCTTTCAAGGACTTCCTGCTTGTGTTAGGATTCCTCTCGGAAGAGGAGTTTGCGGAACTTCTGCTAAATTAGCAGAAACTATACGTGTGGAGGATGTAAATCTGTTCCCTGGGCACATCGCCTGTGATGCTTCATCGCAATCAGAGATTGTTGTTCCGCTTATGAAAAATGGCCAGCTGATCGGCGTTTTAGATATTGATTCACCTGAAAAAAACCGTTTCGACGAGCTTGACCAGCAGAAATTAGAAGAGTTTGTTGATGTTTTAATAAAGTTTCTATAGATTCATTTCTCTAGTAAAAACTAAGACATTCGCCAGGCCTTTCGGCAAATGTCTTAGTTTTTTTATACGTTCAGAATGTATGGATATACATTCTGATTAGCCATAAGAGGCAATGATTTTTAATCACTGCCCCCTCTTTTCGTTAAATTTTGTTTAATGCTTCCTCTAGATCGCTTCGTATATCCTCCCAAGACTCCAGACCTACGGATAATCTGAGGAGTGTATCATCAATTCCCATTCTCTCTCTGGATTCTTTCGGTACTACTGCATGTGTCATCGTTGCTGGGTGCTGAATTAATGTTTCTGCATCTCCAAGGCTGACGGCAATTTTAATGAGATTAAGTTCATTCATAAGTGCTTGTGCTGTTGTCTTATTTCCGTTTAGCGTAAAGGAAATTAATCCACCAGGCTTCCTCATTTGCTTTTGTGCAATCGGAAAATCTGGATTTTGTTCATCCCCAGGATAAAATACCTTGGATACTTTCGGATGGCTTATTAGAAAACCAGCTAGCTTTTCAGCATTCTCACAATGACGATCCATTCTTACCGCCAGCGTTTTTAACCCACGAAGCAAAAGCCAGGCATCAAATGGAGAAATGACACCTCCGATATCCTTCTGTGTTGTGAGCGCTATTCTCCCAATGAACTCTTTTTTTCCAACGGCTATGCCTGCGATCACATCGCCATGGCCGCATATATATTTCGTCGCACTATGGATAACGACATCACATCCAAGCGTGATTGGGTTTTGCAAGTATGGGGAACAGAAGGTATTATCCACCACAACCGGGATTCCTTTATCTCTTCCAACTTCCGCAATCATTTGTAAATCTACTAGTTTCATTGTAGGGTTAATAGGTGTTTCCACATAAATACAAACTGTTTCTGGACGAATTGCTTGTAATAATTGCTCTCTTGATTCCATAGCCGAAAAATCGTGGCTAATATTATATTTTTCATTCATCATCTCTAATAATCCAAAGGTGCAGCCATATACTCCTTGTGAGCATAAAATATGATCACCTGTTTTCGTTAATCCAAGCAGGATGGCTGACACACCTGCCATCCCCGAACTAAACGCTAGAGCTGCTTCTCCATTTTCTAGAGCAGCCATTCTTTCCTCAAGCATGGTCACTGTTGGATTGCCAAGTCTTGAGTATATATAGCCTTCTTCTTCTCCAGCAAAGCGTCTTTCTCCTTGCTCAGCTGTTTCGAATGTAAAGGTTGATGTTTGAAATAAGGGCGGTGCCAAACTGCCACTATATTTTTCCGAATTATATCCTTCATGAATAACTTTTGTTTCAATTTTTGTTGGATTGGTTTCTGTCATTATTCATATCCCCCTCTTTGTAAACGCTTTCAATTATTCACAAAAAAATATTTACGTTATTATCATATGATAATTCCAACTATTTGGAAAGTAATTTGTAAGAACAAGTGTGTAAGCGCCTTGATCATACCCGACAAGCACACGATGAGCCTCTCGGAAAGGTTGTCCTTTACCTTTTTGGAAGAATTGATCAAAATTGCATTGTGACACTAGTACGTCCTTTACGTTGAGGGTAGACGCTACTCCTATAAGCAACCGCTTATTACTCGTGCATGTAATCATTGTCGAAGCATTCCTTGTAGAGCTGAACGCAGATCTACTCGTTATCATGAACACATCATCCGATTATATAATTTCTATTACAAAAAATAAGGACCAATCACTTTCAGAGCGATTGGCCCAGTCTTATTTACTACGATCTTCATGTTCTTGAACAATGACCTTATTTTTGCCAGACTGCTTTGCTATATAAAGCGCTTTATCAGCGCGCTTAAATAATGTTGGGTATGAATCATGACGTCCTCTATTCCAATGTGAAACACCACATGAAATCGTCACTTGTGGCTCTGTGCTTTCAGATACTCTTTTTACAAGCCTTTCTGCTATTACTAGGCCAGCTGTTAAAGATACACCTGGCAAGTAAATTGCCAGCTCTTCGCCGCCCCATCTTGCACCAATATCTGAACCTCTTATGTTTGCATTAATGAGGTTAGCAACCTGAATGATTACATCGTCACCAACTTGATGGCCAAACGTATCATTTATCAATTTAAAATTGTCAATATCAATCATCATGAAAGTTCCCTCATGGTCTTCATTCATGGATTGGTGAATTTTGTCATCCAGATAGCTTCGAGAATATAGTTTTGTTAAGTGGTCTGTGACAACCATTTTCTCAAGCTCTTCTCTTAGTATTGAGTTAGTAACTGCAAGTGTAGAATGGTGTACAAGTGATTGCAGCAGTTTAAACGTTTCAAAAGAGAAATGGTATGGTGAATGATGCATAACTAGTGCGATGCCCTTAAGGACGCCTGACTGAGTCATAGGGACCGCCATAATTGACTTATAGTATGCAGGTTTACTTTCGTCTTCTAAATTAAAGTCCCCTATAAAAAGTGCTTCTTCATCAACTTCTACTTTGCCTTTTATAAATTCAATATAAGGTATCGCATCTATATGCTGAAAAAAGCCGGTACTTCCTTGTAATACTTTTAATTCTTTATAATCCTTCGAAAACAAAATAAATCCGACTTCTTCTGCATTGAATGATTGAATAATCTGTTCAGTAATAAATGCCATCGTTTCAGTTAATCGTAAATTCGAGTTAAGTCGATGGGACGTTTCATTAATTAGCTGAAGATCCTTAATTAAGCGCTTTGATTGCTGATAAAGCTGCGCATTTTCGAGTGCTGTCCCTGCTGTATTTGCCAATAAGGTGATGAACTCAACCTCATTAGTTGGAAAGACAATTGTATTCGGAGCGATCACCTGCAGCACCCCGTATACTCCCTGCTTTCCTTTTAGAGGTGCATACAACACCGACCTTTTTTCTTGAAGGGAATCTTCAAATTGAGGGACACCTGTTACATATGCCTGCATGGCAGCAATATTTTCACTATCATATTCTAAATCCTTAATCGGCAAATCTTCAAGCTTATTATTATCATGTGATAGGAGAAGATAATAAGTAAAGGTTGGGTACACTTCCTGTAATGTATTGATGATTTCTCCCAATACGTCATCCATATTCATAGAGGAATGGAATTTCTCCGTTACTCGATAGAGCTGCTTATATCTTCTTTCTTCTAAAATTGTTTTCACGAAATATCGGGCAGTATGTAAAAATCGCGCACATTCTCCACTTATTTTTTCAAGGATTTCATCAGAAAATTGGCTGAAGGTTTGATTATCTCCTTTTAGCGCAACACAGCCTTGATTCATTTTAAATAGCAGAATAAGATTATATTCTTCAAATCCAGGAAGCACTTGTCTTATGACTGTTCTTTGGCAATTTAAATCCGATAAGGAAGGTGGAATGACAGATGGCTTTTTATCTATAATGGTTGATGCTTCCATTAGTAATTGCTTGTTCCACTCATTCACGCTGAAAAAAGTAGCGTCCGTAGCTCCAGTTAAATCTTTTATCAAATGAAGCATGGATTTTAAAATTTCATCAAAATGTAATAAGCCATTTTCTATATCCATGATATCTAAAAAATGACTTTTTAATTTCATTATCAATTTTTGTTCAAGCTGTTCCATCTTTAATCATCACCTATTAGTAATAACTATTCCCTATTGCTACGAAACGAAAATTGCATATTCTTTCATAATCTATTATATATATATTTATCTGAAATTTCTCGCATATTTTTGTCTATTTCGTATCAATCGCAGCTATTTTTATATTTCTTTCTGTAATGACGAGCCATACCGATCCATCATAGGATAAAGATAATAATCCTGTTGGCTTCTCACCTTTCTCCAAGACGATAGAATGATTGTTATTAATAGTTAAAATTGCTTTCTTGTCATCATAGCTGTAAGGGGTTCCAGAAGAAGAATCCGTTATTCTATTCTCAGGTGGTCTATCTTCTTCATGTAAACTTTGTGAATAATACGTCCACTTCCTATTAGCTTTAACCCATATTCCTTCAGCTGTCCTGTCAGGCGAAATTTGTTCGGGGGCTTCTTCCAATTCAATTACATGCAGCGTATTAAACTTATACCTATTCATTCTTTCAATTTCA
Source organism: Cytobacillus solani (assembly GCF_001420595.1). Classification (GTDB taxonomy): domain Bacteria; phylum Bacillota; class Bacilli; order Bacillales; family Cytobacillaceae; genus Cytobacillus; species Cytobacillus solani. The sequence continues at coordinate 3,831,860 of NZ_LJIX01000006.1, forward strand.
TAGGCAGCTAATATATGTTTGCTGTTTTTATATTCATATAGAACTATATTTGGATTGTCATTCATATCAGCACTTTTTTTTAAAACAAGGGCTAAAGGAGAATAGTCGTTATCTCTAGTTTCCCGCATTTCAAAGCGGTATAAAAACCCGCAAATAACTAAAAAAACAAAAAAACCGATTAATACAAACCGGATACGTTTTTCTTTCAACGATTCTTTCATATAAAACCACTCTTTATTATATGTTCACATCTATAGTTATTATATCATATTTAAAGTGGGGAATAGTAAAAAAGTTTGATACTCACTTTTTCACACGAGGAAATACACCTTGACTTTTAATCCTAAATAATTATATAATACTCTTTGTGTAAAATATTGCAGCCTATGTGAGCGCCTTGATGCTCTCATTTTGTTCCTCAATCGAATTTATCACGTAAATTGCGATGATGGGGTACTGTGTAACCCCCTGCTGCTGGGGCGAAGGTACATGAAAACAAAATGGACATGAAAGTTGCGTGCATCTGTTTTTATTTTACAAAATAAAAACATTAAAGGAGGAGTCATTCATGGCTCGTTATACTGGCCCAAGCTGGAAATTATCACGTCGTCTTGGTATTTCACTAAGCGGTACTGGTAAAGAATTAGAAAAGCGTCCTTACGCTCCTGGACAACATGGTCCAAACCAACGCAAAAAATTATCTGAGTACGGATTACAATTACAAGAGAAGCAAAAGCTTCGTCATATGTATGGTGTAAATGAGCGCCAATTCCGTAACTTATTTGATAAAGCTGGCAAAATGGCTGGTAAGCACGGTGAAAACTTCATGATTCTTTTAGAATCACGTCTTGATAACGTAGTTTATCGTTTAGGTCTTGCTCGTACTCGTCGCCAAGCTCGTCAAATTGTAAACCACGGACACATCATGGTTGATGGACGTCGTGTTGATATCCCATCATACCGCGTAGCACCTGGTCAAACAATTACACTTCGCGAAAAATCTCGCAATCTTGACATCGTTAAAGAAGCAATCGAAGTAAACAACTTCGTTCCTGACTTCGTAACTTTCGATGCTGATAAATTAGAAGGAACTTTCACTCGTTTACCTGAGCGTTCTGAACTTCCTGCTGAAATTAACGAATCACTAATCGTAGAATTCTATTCTCGTTAATAGTTTTTCTAATGGACCTGCCGTTATCGGCGGGTCTTTTTTTCATAAATAAAGCCCTCCACTAAAGGAAGGCTTTACTAATTAGTATTTAATTAAGAAATATTTCTTTTTCCCGCGTCGAATGACAGTAAATTGCCCCTCAATCCGGTCCTTTTCAGAAAGAACATATTCAAGTTCTGTTACACGTTCTCCATTCACATAAACAGCCCCATTTCCAACATCTTCCCGCGCTTGGCGTTTGGACGGGGAAATTTTAGCCTCAACAAGAAGTTCAACGATATTGATCTCTTCACCTGTTGTATGCTCATAAGATGGAACATCTTTAAATCCTTGTTTAATTTCAGAGGCTGAAAGATTTCTAATCTCTCCACTGAAAAGCGCCTCAGAGATTTTTATCGCCTGATTTAATGCTTCTTCCCCGTGAATCATACGAGTCATTTCCTCAGCAAGCGCTTTTTGTGCTTTGCGAAGATGTGCCTCTTCTTGAACAGATTGTTCTAGTGCTTCAATCTCTTCTTTAGAAAGGAATGTGAAGTATTTTAAATATTTAATCACATCGGCATCTGCAGCATTAATCCAGAATTGGTAGAACTCATAAGGAGTTGTTTTCTCGGGATCTAACCAAACTGCTCCACTTTCTGTCTTGCCGAATTTCGTTCCATCTGCTTTTGTCACAAGCGGGATTGTCATGCCGTATGCTTTTGAGCCTTCCCCAACCATTTTGCGGATAAGCTCAAGACCAGTCGTAATATTTCCCCATTGGTCACTGCCGCCAATTTGCAATTTACACTGATGATTCTCGTATAAATGCTTGAAATCCATTCCTTGCATAATCGTATAAGCAAATTCTGTGAACGAGATTCCCGTTTCTAACCGGCTCGCTATCGTGTCCTTTGCCAGCATATAATTGATTCCGATATGCTTCCCGTAATCTCTTAGGAATGTAATCATATTCATCTCTGACGTCCAATCATAGTTATTTACCATGATCGCACCATTCTCACCGTCAAAATCAAAAATTGTTTTAAGTTGTTCAGTTAAACATTGAACATTATGCTGAACAGTTTCAATCGTTTGCAAGGTTCTTTCTTCTGTTGCTTTTGGGTCACCAATTAATCCTGTCGCACCGCCAACAAGAACAATCGGGCGGTGGCCATGGTTTTGAAATCTTCTTAATGTAAGGAATGGCAGCAGGTGTCCAATATGCATGCTGTCACCGGTTGGATCCATTCCGCAGTATAAGGATATTTTCTCCTTTTCAAGCGTTTCCTTCATTCCCTCTGCATCTGTTTGCTGGTAGACAATGCCTCTCCATTGCAAATCTTCAAGTAAATTCATATAAAGTACCTCCACTTATATTTTTTAATGCATGAATCTTTCCTAAAAACAAAAAAGCGCCCCTGCTTAAATGCAGGGACGCATATTTATTTGCGCGGTACCACCCAAATTGAGGACATATAAATCCTCCACTCTTACATGATAACGGATTACCGTCCACTGCTACTATTGCGAATGCAAGTTGACAGTGAAAGCTCAGGGAGGTAATTCATCCTTCTACATGTACTGACTCGCAGCAGCCGTCAGCTTTCTGAAACAGAGATAGAAGCACTACTTAGAATCCCGTCAATGCTTATAAAATATTTTTTTAGGATATAGCATCATTTTTATCATATACACCAATCAAATGTCAACATGAGTAACAATGAAATATACTTAAATATTGAAACTTAACACTCATTTCTTTCGACAAAGAAAAGAAGGGAATTTCTGAAAAAAAGCGAACCTTGAGATAATAGTATGCCAGTTTATGCTATAATGTATGTGATTTTAGGGGGATGATTGAATGAAAGAAAACCGGAACCTTTTGGATAAATTGAAATCATGGCTTTCTATTTTTACAAATAAAAAAACGACGAAGGGTGCCAGCATTACCTTACAAGTAACATGGAATCTTGTCTTGTTATTCATTATCTTAATCGTTCTTGGGGGATCGTTTGCTGGCGGCGTTGGTGCTGGCTATTTTGCCTCTCTCGTGAAAGATGAGCAAATACGGCCATATGAAAACATGAAAAAGGATATTTACAACTATGAAGAAACATCCGAATTATATTTTTCTGATAATGTATATCTCGGTAAGCTTCGGACCGATTTAGAGCGTGAAGAAGTCAAACTAGAAGATGTTTCCCAGCACATCATTGATGCTGTCATCGCTACGGAAGATGAATATTTTTATGAGCATGATGGCGTCGTGCCTAAAGCTATTATGCGTGCCATTTTCCAAGAAGTTACAAATTCCTCTGTCCAATCTGGAGGAAGTACGCTCACACAGCAATTAATTAAGAATCAATTGTTAACAAATGAAGTATCTTTTGAACGGAAAGCGAAGGAAATCCTGCTTGCTCTTCGTCTTGAAAAATTCTTTGATAAGAAAGAAATTTTAGAAGCCTACTTAAATGTTTCAACATTCGGAAGAAACTCCTCTGGCAGAAACATTGCTGGTGTCCAGTCAGCATCAAAAGGGTTATTTGGCGTGAATGCAAAGGAATTAAACCTTCCACAAGCGGCGTTTATTGCAGGTCTTCCGCAAAGTCCATTCGGTTATACCCCTTATACACAAGGGGGAGAACTAAAGTCCCCAGAAGGGATGGAGCCTGGATTAACAAGGATGAAAACCGTTCTGCAAAGAATGTTTGATGATGGAAGAATAGATCAGAAACAATATAATGAGGCAGTTGCCTATGATATTACGAAGGATTTCATCCCACGTGTTGAAAGTTCAGTTGAAAAATATCCATATTTAACAATGGAAATCGAAAAACGTGCAGTAGAAGTAATGTCTCTTATTTTAGCGGAAAAAGATGGCTATGATGAAGTGGATTTAAACGAGGATAGTGAGCTTAAAAATGAGTACAAAATTCTCGCTGACCGAAATTTAAGGCAGAATGGCTATCAAATTCATACGACGATAAACAAGGAAATATATGATGCCATGCAAGCGGCTAAAGATAGCTATCAATACTATGGCAGTGATAAAGTAGAAATGGTCAAAGATCCAGAAACCGGAGAAACGAAAGAAGTAATTGAACCTGTTCAACTTGGTGCGGTTCTGATTGAAAACAGTACCGGAAAGATCCTTTCTTTTGTTGGAGGAAGAGATTATGAAACAAAGCAGCTAAACCATGCTACTGATACATTAAGACCGAACGGTTCGACAATGAAACCATTAGTTGTTTATGCTCCCGCTCTGGAGCTTGGTGCTGTTGCACCAGGGACAGTCATACCTGATGTCCCTGTGTACCTTAATCCTGCTAAGCCGGGTGTTCCTTATCCGACCAACTATGATAAGCGTTACAGCGGATTAGTGTCAGCCCGCCATGCATTAAAGATGTCTTATAATGTACCAGCCATGCTGACGTACAAAACAATTATGAATCAACGTCCAGCACAATATCTAGAGAAAATGGGTTTCACATCCGTTATAGAAAGCGACTATCAAAATCCTTCTCTCGCTCTTGGAGGGATAACAAACGGTGTCACTGTTGAAGAAAACGTCAATGCTTTCGGTACATTTGCCAATGGCGGAAAATTTATTGATAGTTATATCATTGAAAAAATCGTTGATAATTCCGGAAATATTCTTTATCAGCATGAGGCAAAACCAGTTGAAGTATTTAGCCCACAAACCGCTTGGTTAACCATTGATATGATGAGAGATGTTGTGAAAAGCGGGACAGCTAATTCGTTAAAAAGCCGGTTAAAGTTCAGCTCAGATTGGGCTGGAAAAACTGGAACAGGCCAGGATTTAAAGGATACTTGGTTTGTAGCTGTCAATCCAAACGTTAGCTTCGGTGTCTGGACTGGATATGATACACCAAAGGCATTAGAGCTTCGTTACAAAGGGATTCACCATAGTCCGCGTACTATTTATTTATGGGCACACTTAATGAATGCTGCTTATGATGTAGCCCCAAGTATAGTGGACCCTGAAAAACAATTCCAAATGCCTGGAGGAATCGTCCGCAGATCCTATTGTGCAGCATCTGGTCTTCTTCCAACAGATGCTTGTTCAAAAGCCGGTCTCGTTGAATCAGATTGGTATAACGCAAAATTTGTCCCTTCCGGCTCTGATGACAGCTTTGCGGATGGAAGATATGTTCAAATAGGGGAAAATCGCTATATGGCATTGGCGAGTACTCCTGAAGAGTTTACATCCTCTGGCGTTTTATTAAGTCCAAAATACTTTGAGGATAAATATGGAATCCCAATAAAGGATACGACAAAATTAATACCTAGATTAGACAGATGGGGAAATCTTCTTGTTGCAGAGTCAAAGCTATCGGAAAATGGTAAAAATCCTGGTGCACCAAGTATCAGCGGAAAAGATTCCCTTATTACATGGAGCAAACACCCTGAAGGAGATGTAATCGGATACCGTGTCTACCAAAAGACAGAAGGCGGAGCAAAGAAAGTAAGCAGTATTTCCGCTGGGCATTCGTTATCATTTAGTGCAGCGAATGGCGAATATTATATAACTGCAGTTGATATTGCAGGCAAAGAATCTCCTCCATCCAATATCATTCAGCTTGGAAAGCCGCCAGAAAAAGAACAAGAGGTAACTACACCTCCAGTAGAGGAAAAACCAAAGGATCCCTCTGGTGAAGGCGAGAATAAAAATCCTGATGGTTCCGGCACGGCGCCTGGTGATGGTGATGAAAATGGAGATCATGAGGAAGGCACAGAGCCTCCTCCTCCGAAAAACGAATAATCTTTTAAGAGGAATAAATGAAAAAGAACCGGACCATTTTGGTCGCGGTTCTTTTTATATTTATTCACAATTAATTAGTCTTCCATTGTCGAAAGATCGCCAGTCGGAAGATCCAGCTCCCATGCCTTTAATACCCGGCGCATTATCTTTCCACTTCTTGTTTTTGGCAGTTTATCACGAAATTCAATTTCGCGTGGTGCAGCATGGGCTGCAAGCCCTTTTTTCACAAATTGGCGAATATCCTCAATTAATTCCTCCGATGGTTCATGACCATCCAGCAACGCAATAAATGCTTTAATAATTTCTCCTCTTACAGGGTCTGGCTTGCCGATGACACCAGCCTCTGCAACAGCTGGATGCTCCAGCAGCTTACTTTCTACTTCAAATGGGCCAACCCGCTCACCTGAGGTCATAATAACATCATCTACCCGTCCCTGGAACCAGAAATAGCCTGCTTCATCCATGTAGGCAGAATCACCAGAGACATACCAATCACCAGGCATGAAGTAAGATTCATATTTTTGTTTATTATTCCAGATCGTATGCATCATCGCTGGCCAGCCCTTTTTAATAGCTAAGTTTCCCATGCGATATGGAGGCAGCTCATTCCCTTGATCATCCACAATTGCAGCAACTACTCCAGGAATTGGTTTCCCCATAGATCCAGGTTTAATTTCCAGACATGGATAATTACAGATTAACAGCCCGCCAGTTTCTGTCATCCACCATGTATCATGAATTCTTAAATGGAATACCTTCATCCCCCATTTAACGACCTCTGGATTCAGTGGCTCCCCGACACTCACAACATGTCGAAGAGTGCTCAGATCGAATCTCTTAACGATTTCATCTCCAGCACCCATTAGCATTCTAAATGCAGTAGGCGCACTATACCAGACGGAAACACCATATTCTTCAATCATTTTATACCATGATTCGGGATTAAATCTTCCCCCGATAATTACATTTGATGCTCCCGCTAACCATGGCCCAAACATCCCATAGGATGTGCCGGTAACCCAACCCGGATCGGCTGTACACCAGTAAATATCATCCTCTTGTAAATCGAGCACCCATTTGGCTGTTTGATAATGCTGAATCATTGCATTATGAACGTGAAGAACCCCTTTTGGCTTTCCTGTGGAGCCAGAAGTATAATGAAGAATAAGACCATCTGTCCGCTCTACCCACTCAATTGAAAGCTTATTGCTTGCTTCTGCAGATCGTTTATTAAAATCTACATATGGTCCGTCCTCAACAATATTTTCTCCTACTAGGAAAATAGTTTTTAATGATGGAAGCTCATCGACAGGAACACGCTTTAATAGATCTGGTGTCGTGATCAGAACCTTTGCTTCACTATCCTCTAATCTGTCACGTACAGCTCCCTCCATGAATGCTTCAAATAATGGCCCTACAATTGCACCAAGCTTTATTGCGCCTAAAGCAGCAAAATACAACTCTGGGGAACGAGGCATAAAGATAAAGACCCTATCTCCTTTTTCGACATCTCCATATGCTTTCAAAGCATTTCCTGCTTTATTCGAAAACTCCTTCATTTCTTTAAACGTATATTTTTCTTTCCTTAAGCCGTCCCTGAAATAAAGGGCAATCTTATTTTTTCTGTAGGTTTCTGCATGCCGGTCAATTGCCTCATAGGCCATATTGACACGGCCCGTTTTATTCCAAGAAAATTCTTTCTCAACAACCTTCCAATCAAAGTTGTTGTACAGATCATCATAATTTTTAAGATTATAGTCCCCTTTAGTTGCTGGCAACGCTTCCACTTTCATAAAAAAATCCCCCTTTAAATAAAAATAAAACTTCAGCCCTTCCCATTTCATATGTAAGAAAGAATATTCAAGAGTAAGCAGGGCGCTCTTGCATTTCTTAATTGTTTACTATTATAGTATAAGTTCAATCAATTCTCAATTTTAAAAATATTGTCTCGCCAATTTTTTATTAACTTAGTAGAATAGATCCATAATTGTCACAAAAAAATCTGAATACAATGGAAAATCATTTGAAAGCGCTTAAAAATACAAGATATTATGTATAATAGAATTACTCATAATCATATTTATAGGCGGTGTATAAATGGAACATCGAAAAACGTATAATGCGAAAGAAATTAAGACTCCAAGGGGACCAGTGCTTATCGAAGGTCCTATCTCACCTGAAAAATTAATGGGATACGAGTTTCATAAAGATTTAACAGCTTTTCGTCCATCAGAACAGCAAAAAAAAGCACTTATTGAAATTGCCGGTCTTCCTGAAGGAAGAATAATTGTTGCTCGAAGCAGAGATATGATTATCGGTTACGTTACTTATGTGTACCCTGATCCACTAGAAAGATGGTCTGAGGGGCAAATGGAAAATTTAATTGAGCTAGGGGCAATTGAGGTCATACCTGAGTTCAGAGGATCTGGAACAGGTAAAAACTTATTGAAGGTTTCTATGATGGATGACGCAATGGAAGATTATATTACCATCACTACCGAATATTATTGGCACTGGGACCTAAAAGGCACAGGGTTAAATGTATGGGAATACCGAAAAATAATGGAGAAAATGATGAATGCTGGCGGTCTTGTTTGGTATGCAACAGATGATCCTGAGATCAGTTCACATCCCGCTAATTGTTTAATGGCCAAAATTGGCAAAAGAGTCGATTTAGACTCCGTTCAGCGGTTTGACCGTCTCCGTTTCATGAACCGATTTATGTACTAGATTTACAATCATTTTTAGAATGGAGGGGTCGTAAGTGATTGTTGAAGAAATTATGAAGAAGGACGTTATTTCATTATTTGAGAATGATAGTATAGCAGATGCTATTCGATTAATGGGTGAGAAGAAAATTCGTCACCTTCCAATTATAAATATTGAACAACATTTAGTTGGCCTAGTCACAGATAGAGATATTCGTGATGCAACACCGTCCATATTTGAAACAGAGAAGTTTAAAGCTGGATTACAAAATCCACTGAAAATGATCATGAAAACTGATGTAATTACCGGGCACCCGCTTGACTTTGTTGAAGAAATCTCCGCCATTATATATGAGCATCGGATTGGCTGCCTGCCTATAATAAACAATAAAAAATTAATTGGGATAGTAACAGAAACAGATTTGCTTCGAACGTTAGTTGAATTGACTGGAGCACACCAGCCAGGATCTCAAATTGAGGTACGTGTTCCAAACAAAACAGGAATGCTCCATGAAATTTCATCTGTAATTAGGAATAAAAATGCAAATATTCAAAGTGTCCTCGTCTACCCTGATAAAAGTGATGAAAAATATAAAATTATTGTCATAAGACTTCAAACAATGAACCCTCTTTCATTAATAGAGGATTTAAAAAATGCTGGTCTTCAAGTTCTATGGCCCAATTATCCAGGGATGTCATCATGATGCAGGATTCAGTTTTTATTTATTCAGAGGATTTGCTGAGCTACAAATTCAATACAAATCATCCCTTTAATCAAATAAGAATCAAATTAACACTTGATTTGCTTCAACATTTGCAAGCTATTCGGGACGATCATCTCATACCTCCGCGTCCTGCGACAGACGACGAGCTGGAATTAATTCATGACCCTAGATATATTCATGCAGTCAAGCTCGCAGGAAGCGGCCAGCTGTCTGCTGAACAAGCAGATAATTATGGACTTGGCACAGAAGATGTTCCAATTTTTCAAAATATGCATGAAGCTAGTTCATTACTCGTAGGAGGAACACTAACGGCAGTTGACTTGGTAATGAACGGGCATGCAAGACATGCCCTACATTTAGGCGGCGGTCTGCACCATGGTTTTCGAGGGAAGGCATCCGGCTTTTGTGTGTACAATGACAGTTCAGTTGCTATTAAGTATATGCAAGAAAAATATAAAGCAAGAGTGCTCTATATCGATACAGATGCCCATCATGGAGATGGTGTCCAGTGGTCCTTTTATGATGATCCGAATGTTTGTACACTTTCCATCCATGAAACCGGCAGATATTTATTTCCTGGGACCGGAAATGTAAATGAAAGAGGACAGGGAAAAGGATACGGATATTCTTTTAATATTCCGCTAGATGCATTTACTGAAGATGAATCTTGGCTTGATGTATATCGCACATCCATTAGGGAGGTAGCTGAATTTTTCAAACCCGATGTCATCCTTACTCAAAACGGTGCTGATTCACATTTTCATGATCCCCTTACCCATTTATCAGCAACTATGAACATTTATCGTGAAATTCCAAAGTTGGCTCATGAAATTGCCCATCAGTATTGCGATGGAAGATGGATAGCTGTTGGAGGAGGCGGCTATGACATATGGCGTGTCGTTCCAAGAGCTTGGGCACTAATCTGGCTAGAAATGACTGAAAACTCAAATTGTTATGGCAGTTTGCCATCCGAATGGATCAATGGATGGCAGGATCAAGCACCTATCCCGCTTCCAGTAAGCTGGGATGATCCGGAAGATATGTACAAGCCGATTCCTCGCAAATTAGAAATAACCGAAAAAAATAAACAAACATTAGATAAAGCACTGTACCCAATTAGGAATCAGAAAAAAACAGAATCGATATAAGAAAAGCGCAAGCGCCTTGATCATCGCCGTACAAACTGGAAGGACCGCGACTGAGATAAAGGAAACACGGTAAGCGAAAGCGAACCGATGTTGACTTATCGCAGGGAGGGGGCCTGAAGTTTGATAGGCGATAGGCGCTGGAGCTAGACAATAAAAAGGACCGCATTGGTCCTTTTTATTATGAAGCTAGATCATCTTCACTATATTTTGGATCTGAAATAATTATTTCTACCCGGCGATTTTTCTGACGATTTTCCGGACTATCATTAGAAATAACTGGTCTTGTATCCGCATAGCCAACTGCAATAAATCGGCGGCTATCAAGCTGATGATTAGCTATCAGATAATTTATTACACTGCTGGCACGTGCAGCTGAAAGCTCCCAATTGGATGGATATCTAAAAGAACTCATTGGAATATCATCTGTATGGCCTTCTACCTTAACTAAATTAGGCAGCTTCACCAAAAGCTCGCCTACTTTAGTTAAAAAGGCATGTGAATCCCCAAGAAGGGTCGCTTGCCCCGGATCAAATAGAACCTGCTCTTGCAATACAAGTACGACTCCACGTTCCGTCCGGTTGGCAATAATTACATCCTCCAAGCCATTTTTGTCCAGGTAGTTTTGTACTTCAGTTAATAAATTCTGTAAGGATTCCTCGGACATATCTTTCTCTTCATTATTCTCCGGCAATTCCGTCTCCACGGCAGCTGGGTTTTCCAGCGGGATCATTGAAGGGTAGAAGTCAAAAAAATGCTCCTGGAATGATTCAGTAATTGCTTTAAACTTAATCATATCAATTTGGGACATTGAAAACAGCAAAATAAAGAAAACTAATATGAGTGTAACTAAATCAGAGAATGTGACCATCCAGGCCGGGGCGCCTTTCGCTTGCCCAGCTGTCCTTCTCTTAAGCTTCATCATTCAGAGCCTCCCCTGAATTCATAGCTTGAATCGCTTCTTTTCTCTCTTTAGAGGATAGAAAGGCACTTAATTTCTCTTCTAATAGTTTAGGATTCTGGCCAGATTGCACGCCGATAACTCCTTCAATAATGATTTGCTTAAAAAATACCTCTTGTTCTGTCTTTAAAGCAAGCTTAGAAGCTAACGGCAGGAAAAATAAATTAGCTAACAATGTTCCATATAAAGTAGTTAATAAAGCAATTGCCATATTAGGTCCTAAAGAGGATGGATCATTCAGACTTTTTAACATAAGGACTAGTCCAATCAGTGTTCCGATCATCCCCCATGCAGGAGCATATTCCCCAGCCTTTTCAAGTATACTTCTACCTTTTCTATGTCTTTCTTCCATAGCCACTATTTCTGCATTCATAATATCGTTAATAACATCTGGCTCAATTCCATCAACTGCAAGTAAAATCCCCTTGCGTATGAAAGGATCATTAACCTCATCCAATTGTGTCTCTAAAGATAATAATCCCTCTCGCCGTGCACGGTCAGATAGATGAACAAATGTCTTAATTAATCCGCTTAAGTTTTGCTCATTATGTGAAAAGCCATGCCTAATGACAGTGAACATATGCTTCATATCCTTTAACGGGAAGCTGACAAGCAGTCCAGCGAGTAGACCGCCCACTACAATTAACATAGAAGCAGGGTCAATAAACGAAAGAAATCCACTCATTCCACCGTTTGTAATAACCCCAAAAATAAGCATCCCCAAACCAACGATTAAACCAATAGGTGTTAACGCATCAAACCTTTTCATATTCCCTCTCCCGATCATTTAAAAATAATGTGTTATCTGCTTTTTTATTATTTAGTTGAGTTTCGCTGTTCGATTCGATGAGGAAGAACAATAATATGATCAGAGATTTCTTCTTTATTCATTAATTTTGTAAGGAGTCTCATTGCAACTGCACCAATATCGTATAAAGGCTGCACAACAGTAGTGAGCTGTGGTCTTACCATTAATGATAAACGAGTATTATCCGAACTAATTACTTCAAAATCCTCGGGGATTTTGAAGCCTCTATCCTCTGCTCCATGAACAACGCCTAAGGCCATTTCATCCGATCCTGAAAAGATCGCAGTTGGTTTCTTACTTTGTTCAAGAAGCTTTTCAAATACTTCTATTCCGGAATCATATGTATAATCCCCTTCTACCACGAAGTCTTCATTGTATTCAATTCCGGCTTCAGCAAGTGCCCGTTTATATCCTGCTAATTTTTTATCCCGGTTAATTGGCTCTACTAAGGGACCGATAGCGATTGCAATTTCCTTATGTCCCTTTTCGATAAAGGAATGAATCGCATCAAATGTGGCTTGTTCGTAGTTAATATTTACTGACGGGATTTTCTCACTTTCTTCAATAGAACCTGCAAGTACAATCGGTACAGGAGATTTTTCAAATTCCTCAACAAGTTCTGGAGTAATATTTCCTCCCATAAAAACAATTCCATCCACTTGTTTTCCAAGCATTGTATTTAATAAATGCAGTTCTTTATCCAAGTTTTGATCTGAATTGCTAAGAATAATATTATATTTGTACATTGTTGCGATATCTTCAATTCCTCTGGCAAGCTCAGCAAAAAATGTACTTGAAATATCCGGAATAATTACACCTACAGTTGTTGTTTTTTTACTGGCAAGACCGCGAGCAACAGCATTTGGACGATAACCTAGTTTTTCAATTACCTCCAATACTTTCTTTCGGGTAGCTGGCTTCACGTTAGGATTCCCATTAACAACCCTTGAAACAGTTGCCATTGATACATTGGCTTCTCTTGCCACATCATATATTGTTACATTCATAAATTTTCACTCCTTATTCTAATAACGATCCATATGGTTTATCATAGTTTACTGCAAGCTGCAGCAACCTACTCATTCTCTTGGAATCTGATTAAAAATATATGTATAATTATGTATTCAATCATACGACAGTAATTGACAAGCCGCAATGTAAAGACTTGTTTTTTTATAAAAAATACACAATAAAAAGCCTTCTACACGATGCAGAAGGCTTTCACTATTAAACTCTGGCAAAGGCGAATGATCGAAGTTCGTTCATAAATTCATCAAATTGCTTTAAATCCATTTGTTGTGCATTATCTGATAACGCTACTGCTGGATCCGGATGAACCTCAGCCATTACTCCATCAGCACCAATTGCTAAAGCTGCCTTAGCTGTAGGGAGAAGCAAGTCTCTTCTTCCAGTAGAATGCGTGACATCAACCAATACTGGTAAATGGGTTTCTTTCTTCAAAATTGGGACAGCAGAAATATCTAGTGTATTTCTTGTTGCACGTTCATACGTTCGAATTCCACGTTCACAAAGAATAATTTGTCCATTGCCTTGAGCCATAATATACTCAGCCGCATTTATGAACTCTTCAATTGTAGCAGAAATCCCCCGTTTTAAAAGGATTGGCTTATTTACTGCTCCGGCTGCCTTCAACAGTTCAAAGTTTTGCATGTTTCTTGCGCCTATTTGAATGACATCTAGATAGTCCACTGCTACTTCAATGTCAGCAGGGCTAACAATCTCACTAATAACAGCTAGGTCAAACTCATCGCCAATTCTTTTTAATATTTTTAAGCCTTCTAATCCAAGACCTTGGAAATCATAAGGAGATGTTCTAGGTTTAAAGGCTCCTCCACGTAAAAGCTTAAGCCCCTTTGCTCTTACAGCATTTGCAACAGTCGCTACTTGTTCATAGGATTCCACCGCACATGGACCAAAGACTAAATGAGGTTTCCCATCACCTATTCTTTCTCCTTTAAGTTCAACAATCGTGTTTTCAGGTTTCTTTTTTCTAGAAACTAATAGAGCTTTGCGGTGATCATCCTCTTGAAGCTCTAATCCAGCTTTGAAAATTTCCTTAAATACATGTTCAATGGTTGAGTTTTCAAATGGCCCATCATTATGCTCCTTAATCTGATCAAGCATTTTTCTCTCACGGACAGGATCATAACGATAAACCCCCTGTGTTTCCTTCGCCTTTCCAATTTCCTGAACAAGCTTGGCTCTTTCATTAATTAATGATAAAAGCTGTAGGTTTAGTTCGTCCACACGATTACGTAGTTGATCAAGTTCCTTACTCATTACAATCCCTTCCTTTCCATTTTTAAATGTTGAGTCAGAAAAAGAGTGTTACTTTGATAATTGTCTAGTGCAAGCACCTATCGCTAATCAAACTTCAAGTCTCCTCCAGTTTATACAGCGATGATTAAGGCGCTTACGCTTTTCTTCTTTATCGACCCGATATTATATGTTACATTTTAAATAATTAGAGTTATTATATATGAATTATCTGAGTATGTCACTAATAATTTCTTTATCAATTAAACGCTTTTAAGCAATAAAGTAACAAATGAACTATGAAGAAGGTGTTTTCCTTTGCAAAAACATAAAAAGCTTTTCGCATTAGATATTGGCACACGTTCTGTGATTGGTATTATCTTAGAAGAACAGGATGGGCACTACCATGTTGTAGACAGTTTAGTTAAAGAGCATACAGAACGAGCAATGCTAGATGGACAAATACATGATGTCCTATCCGTATCAAAGATCATTTCTGAAATTAAACAACAGCTCGAGGAAAAACACGGTCCACTTAAAAAAGTTTGTGTTGCTGCTGCCGGCAGAGCGTTAAAAACAGAACGTTCAAAAGTAACGATCGATATTAATGGCAAACCGCTTATTAAGAACCAGGATATTCTCCACCTTGAACTTTCGGCAGTCCAACAAGCTCAATCTGTTGTCGCAGAGAAACATGAGTCCGAACAAACCTATTATTATTATTGTGTTGGCTATTCTGTTCTTTATTACCGTCTCGATGGCGAAGAGATCGGCAATTTAATCGATCAGCAAGGGAAAGAAGCTTCAGTTGAAATTATTGCTACATTCTTGCCAAAGGTTGTTGTTGAATCGCTGCTATCAGCCCTTCACAGAGCCGGTCTTGAAATGGAAGCATTAACACTTGAGCCAATTGCAGCTATTCATGTATTAATTCCTCCTTCTATGCGCCGACTAAATGTTGCATTAGTTGATATTGGTGCTGGGACATCGGATATTGCCATAACAGATCTAGGAACAGTCATTGCTTATGGAATGGTTCCTGTTGCTGGTGACGAAATAACTGAAGCAATTAGCGACCAATTGCTCTTAGATTTCCCCTTTGCAGAGGAAGCGAAAAGAGAATTATATAAGAATGATACAATAACAGTTACAGATATACTAGGATTTGAAACTGAAGTGAGAAAAGAAGATCTTGTGTCACAAATTTCCCCTGTACTTGATCGGCTTGCCTCTTCTATTTGCAATGAAATATTCGAATTGAACAATAACAAACCCCCTAAAGCAGTTATGCTCGTCGGCGGCGGCAGTCTCACTCCCGAACTGCCAAAAAGGGTCGCTGAGAAACTAAATCTCCCTGAAAACAGGGTTGCAATTAGGGGAATCGATGCCATTCGCTCATTAACAATCGCTGATCATATTGCTCAAGGACCAGAGCTTGTAACACCAATCGGGATCGCCATCGCTGCGCATCACTCACCTGTTCAATACAAAACGGTTTATGTGAATGAACAGCCTGTCCGATTATTCGAAGTCAAAAAACTGACTGTAGGTGATTGTCTGCTTGCTGCTGGAATAAAGATGAATAAGCTATATGGAAAACCAGGCTTAGCTCTTATTGTTACTTTAAATGGGCAAAATATTACCATTCCTGGCGGTCATGGGGATGCACCAGTCATACTGCTTAATGGGCAAGTTAGTTCTTTAGACAGCGAAATCGAAAATGGAGACCAGCTCCATATTGAAAAAGGGAAGGATGGCCAGAGGGCAGAATTACAAATAAAAGATTTAATCGATGAAATTCCAAAAAGAGAAGTAATGATAAACGAAAACGATTATTCGATAGAAGCGATCATTACCTGTAATAGAAAGGTTGTTTCAGCTGACAACTTTGTTGAAGATCGTGATGTAATTGAATGCAAAATTCCAGAGTCGATTGAAGACCTGCTTACCTCACTAAATTTACATGAATATATAATAGAGTCTCGACCATTCAGAGTGAAAATAAATGAAAAAGAAACATTTATCCCATCGTTCTCAGGCAAGGTTTATCGAAATGGCATAGAGGTTAAGCTACATAACAGCTATGAGCATAAAGACCATATTATCATAGAGAAAAAAATGATGCCAACAATTAAGGAATTAGCTGAAGTAAAACAAATTATGCTGTCACATACGATTCCCATCTCATTTAATGGGGAAAACATCCATCTTCACAAGCCTATTTCTATCATTAGAAGAAATAATACGATTCTGGCAGAAAATGATCCCATCCAGGATGGAGATCATATTGTAATTGAGCATCGTAAGCTAGAACCTTTCCTATTTCAGGATTTATTTGGTCATGTCGATATTGAAATGCCCGCACAGGCTAATGGGAACTTTGTTTTATTAAAAAACGGGGAACAGGCAACATTTCATAGCAGGCTTGAGCCAGGGGATGACCTGACAATTGTCTGGCCATCTAAACAAAAAACATCCATTTAAAAAAATGGATGTTTTTTGTTATTCATTTTCCTTCATTGCTTTTGCTAGTGAATCATTTGTAATTTTCCAATGAGATGCATGCCAAACCGGTTCACTCTTTTTAAAGAGAATCGCTTGCGGTGATTCATGTTTAATCTGAAAGCTTTCAGCAATATGATTGGAAAGAGGACGATCCTCTTGTACAACAAGATAATACGTCTTTACCTTCATATTTTCATTTGCAAATGTTTCATATTCCTCATAAGCAGCCTGGCTAATTGGACATGTCGAGCTATGCTTGAAGAGAAGAAACAAATCCTCTTCTCCAATTTTCTTATCGAATGCTGCATTTTCATTTATTCTTTCCACTGTAATCCCTCCGTTACAAATAACGGTGAAGCTCACTTACCACTTCACCGTTTCTAATACAAATTTCCATTTATTGACGAACCTTTTCCTCTGTTTCGTCGAAAGCTTTCTTCGTTTCTTCCAGTCTCTTTTGAATTTCAGAGTCATGTGCAGGCAAAGGGATATGTCCTGTATTCCTTTCCTCAGCATGAGCCTGCGATTCATCTCCAGCCTTCAAATTCTTTACCTTATTCATGATTTCTGCACTCTGCTTGGAGACTGTATTTGTAATGGCACTTGTTTTTTCCTTTGCTGCACTTGCCAATTCTGTTCCCTTCGCAACTGCAGTTTCACGTATTTGACCTGTTTTTGCTTTCAGAACAATCGCCTGATCGTTCATATTACTTCTTAATTCTTTACCAGATTTAGGCGCCAGGAAAAGTGCTGTGGCAGCACCGACGATCCCACCGATTAAAGCGCCAATCAAAAAATCTTTTGTGTTTATACTTTCTTCTGATTTCAACTGATTTTGATCATTTTGGATTCGTTCTTGACTACCCATATTCATTACTCCTCCTTTAGTTTCTTCCTCTAACCCTTTTCTTCTGAAGGACTTGTTCGTCCTCCACTATAGACTTTTCGTTTTGTTTTCTCATTTTCCATTTATCCTTCATTTCGAGAAAAATCTGACTCCACTGAACCACTGCAGCAATCTTGTCCTTATTTTCTTCAAATTGACTATTCACAGAGGTAGTGACCTTTTGGATCGAACCATTAAAACTGCGAACGGTATCTCCTACATCTTTAACCGCAACAACTACACTATTCAAGCTTTTTGACTTATGCTGTATATCCTCTGCAAGTGCATTGGTTTTATGTAAAAGTTCGGTTGTTTCTCTTGTTACCCCATCTAATTGTTTTTCTAACCCTACTAATGTCTTCGACACACTATCTAGTGTTACCTGTAAAGATTTTAATGTTTTAGATAAATAAATAACAAGAATTAAAAATGCAATCGCAATAACCGCTATACTCAAATATAATATAATTTGCAATAAAAGCACCTCCAAATGGAATATTACTACTATCTTTCTACCCTATTTCGTTCGACATAAACCTTTTTTTCCTTAATACATTTCCATACTACCGTGCACATACCTTCTTTTGCTTTCGACATTTTCCATTACAAATATAAATTTATCATATCTGAAGGGTTTAAATAAACAAAAATGGTTATTTCGGGTACAATAGTATGGTGACATACTAATACTTATTCGGAGGGATAACAATGAAAGATCCTCGAATTGAAACACTCGCAAAAAATTTAATAAACTATTCAGTGCGCCTGCAAAAGGGTGAAAAGGTTCTTATTGAAAACTTTGGGCTGCAAAGAGAGCTTGTAACAGCGCTAGTTAAAGAAGCATATGCGGCTGGCGGCTATCCATTTGTTTCACTGAAAGATCATCAAGTGGACCGTGCTCTATTATTAGGAGCACAGGAAGAACAATTTAATATGATGGCAGATTTTGAAGCAAATGTAATGAGTAAAATGGATGCATACATAGGTCTTAGATCAGGCGATAACATTAATGAGCATGCGGATGTGCCAGATGAAAAAATGAGAATTCAAGGTTCAACGATTGGCAGAAAAGTCCACAGTGACATTCGCGTACCAAAAACCAAATGGGTTGTTCTTAGATACCCAAATTCTTCAATGGCACAGCTGGCTAAGATGAGTACTGAAGCTTTCGAAGATTTCTACTTCAAAGTATGTAATCTTGACTATGGCAAAATGGATCAAGCAATGGACAATCTAGTTGAATTAATGAACAATACTGACAAAGTTAAAATCACAGGGCCTGGAACAGACTTAACATTCTCAATCAAGGATATTCCAGCAATTAAATGCTCGGGGCAAATGAATATACCTGACGGAGAGGTTTACACGGCACCTGTTCGTGATTCGGTGAATGGAGTGATCACATATAATACTCCTTCTCCATATCAAGGCTTCACATTTGAAAATGTGAAATTAACCTTTAAGGATGGAAAGATTGTTGAAGCAGTAGCAAATGATAGTAAAAGAATTAATAAAATATTCAATACAGATGAAGGTGCCCGTTATATTGGCGAATTCGCCATTGGCGTAAATCCTTTTATCCAACATCCAATGCAGGATATCCTATTCGATGAAAAAATTGATGGCAGCTTCCACTTTACTCCAGGCCAGGCATATGATGATGCATATAATGGAAACAAATCAAATATTCATTGGGATATGGTCAATATTCAGCGCCCTGATTATGGCGGCGGTGAAATCTATTTTGACGATCGCCTTATCCGTAAGGACGGCCGTTTCGTTATCCCAGAGCTAGAGGCACTAAATCCTGAGAACCTTAAATAATGAAATGCACGTGTACAAAAAAAGATGCAGCTTAATTTAGCTGCATCTTTTTTTAAAGCTGTTTTTCATAGGCTTCCTGAAACTTCTGAATATCTCCTGCCCCCATAAAAATAATAACGGCATTATCATATGTTTTTAAAATAGCTGTTTCTTCTTCTAGCAAAATTTCCGCATTAGGAACTTTTGCTTTTAAATCCTCAATGGAAAGCTGTCCATGAACTTCCCGTGCAGACCCGAAGATTTCACATAGATAAACTTTATCCGCTAAATTTAAACTATCAGCAAAATCATCAAGGAAGGTTTGTGTTCTTGTAAATGTATGTGGCTGAAAAACACTAACAATCTCACGTTCAGGATACTTTTGTCTGGCCGCATCGATTGTCGCTTTAATTTCTGTCGGATGGTGTGCATAATCATCTATGATAACTTGCGTTCCAATCTCTTTTTCAGAAAATCTTCTTTTTACCCCTTCAAAAGATTGAAGATATTCCTGAACAATGCGTGAATCGATTTCCTCATAGTGACAAATAGCAATGACTGCCAGTGAATTTAGGATGTTATGATCCCCAAAGGAACGAATGGAGAACGTTTCGAAAAAAGTATTTCTAACAAAAACATCAAATGTTGTTCCTTCTGTTGTTTTCACGATATTCCGTGCTTGAAAATCATTTTCCTCACCAAATCCATAAAAAAGGACGGGGACTTTTGCTTGAATTTTTTGCAGATGTTCATCATCTCCACATGCAAAAATACCCTTATTTACTTGCCATGACATTTCCTGGAAAGCCGAAAATACATCGTCAATATTAGCAAAGTAATCTGGGTGATCAAAATCAATATTTGTCATAATTGCATAATCAGGGAAATATGACAAGAAATGTCTTCTATATTCGCATGCCTCGAAAACGAAATACTCCGCGTTCTCTTCTCCTCTTCCTGTACCGTCTCCAATAAGGAATGAAGTTGGCTTAGCACCTTTCATTACATGTGCAAGCAAGCCTGTAGTTGACGTTTTCCCGTGTGCACCAGTGATGGCGATACTCGTAAAGTTATTCATAAAGTCACCTAGAAAGCGATGGTAACGTATAATTGGCAAGCCTATCTTCATCGCTTCTTGTATTTCTTCATGAGTATCCGGAAAGGCATTCCCGGCAATAATCGTCATACCTGGCTGTATATTCTCCTTTTGAAAGGGAAGGATCTTTATTCCAGATTGCTCAAGGGCGAGTTGAGTAAAGAAATGTTTTTCATAGTCTGAGCCTTGAACCTGAAAATTCATATCATGGAGAACTTGAGCCAAGGCACTCATTCCAGACCCCTTAATACCTACGAAATGGTAAATAGTCATAAAAAGAACCTCCAACCATCGTATATCTGTAAAACAGTATATGACATTTATCTAGTTTTGCGCACATCCCAATCTAGGACATGCTTTTTAAGCAGAACAAATTTAAAAGAACAATAAAGTGAAACTTCAATCAGTGGGGGTTTTCTTCATCCCCCACTAATTGATAGTTGAACCAATCACGCTCAGAAACGCCACGTCCTGTGGCCTTCGCCTGACTAGGACATCCTGTCCGTCGTCGGGTATTTACGGGCTGTTGATCCCCCACTTAGAATTTTTGTTCCCACAACTTCTTAAAGTAGGGGTCTTACAGCCCGTTAATCTGCGATAAATTATCCAATTAAAATTCATATTCAAATATTATACCATTATTTATCGTTAATAACTATGTAATAAAAAGGATTAAAAAGTAATCCTTTTTTACTTTCAAGTAAAAGCTAGGAACAATCCACTTGTTGATTGTTCCTATACCTGCTGTTTTTTCTATTTATTCCACTTTTTCTAGTCTTGGGTTTGGACGGTACCGCCTGCCTGCTTTAGCTGCATGTTTTCCATTAATTAATACATTATCACCTGTAAACCCAATATTAATCTTCAACAAACTGCTTCCAACACCATAGGTATCAACTGGGACACCATTTTCCTCAAATTCTTGAATTCGTGATTCATTAAATCCGCCACTTACAACAATTTTCACATGGGTAAATCCTTCTTTATCCAAAGCATTTCTAAGGGCGAATACTAATTCTGCATTTACACCCCTAGGGTCAAACGTCCCTAGCAGATGCTGATTTCGTAAGAAGTATTGATCGATCAATGTCCGTGAAGTATCTAAGCGCACTCCCTTTAAATCCTTACCAAATGTTCTCGCAACCTTAAGAGAATCCGTAATTACATCATTATTGTAATCAACTAAAGCAACTAGGTCATCTTCAGGGAAGGTTTCTTGATAGGCTTTCGTAGCAGCTACAATATCTCCATTGAATAGTTGGATAAGTGCATGAGGCATCGTTCCCATGCCTTGTTTTCCCCACCACTCATTCATTGCATGAGTTGCTTGTGCTGTTGCCCCTCCAATATGGGCTGCATATCCATCCCCCGCCTGAGTAATATAGTGATCGTCGCGGTCACCCATGAAAATCACTTGCTTCTGCTTTCCTGAAGCACTCGCCGCCTTAACGACGTTGTATACGTTTGTTGCGACAGACGTCCGTCTCGAAAGAATCCCGTCAATGACCCCTTCGAGGTAGCCAAACGTTTGATATTGACCTGTAATGGTTAATACTGTTTCGAATGGTGATATTTTGTCGCCATCCTTTAAAGAATATATTTCAAGTTCATCCGGATTATCAGCAAAAGTTTTAAGAAGTGCAATAACTTCATCTGTCCCGCATAATACTGCATGATTTTTTTGAAAAAACTGCATCGTGACAATGTTATCCTTCTTATATTTATTCACGATCTCTCTCGTCTTTAAAAAATATACAGCGGAAAACCAGCCGTCTTTCACACGCTCATCGAATTTAAATGTCTGGTTTGTAAGACGTTTGATTTCCCCTTGAAGTTTTAACTCAATTTCTTTCATTTCTAAAAGCTCCTCAGTAAATAACAAATATTTATTCTTAGTATTTTAAACATGCAAGTAAAGAATACCATGGATTAATTTATTGTACTAGTACCTTGGACTGATTCAAGATCAGCTTCAGTAATTAGAACATCACGCGGCTTGCTTCCGCGTGCTTCAGAGATCATTCCTTGTTTTTCCATCATATCGATTAACCGTGCTGCTC
This sequence comes from Cytobacillus solani, assembly GCF_001420595.1. Classification (GTDB taxonomy): domain Bacteria; phylum Bacillota; class Bacilli; order Bacillales; family Cytobacillaceae; genus Cytobacillus; species Cytobacillus solani. Next base: position 3,854,770 of record NZ_LJIX01000006.1, read on the forward strand.
GATTATAGCCGATTTTAAACCTTCTTTGCAGACTTGAGGTCGAGGCTGAGCCTTGATCCACAACAAATTCACAGGCTTCATAAAAAAGCTCATCCTCTTCTTCAATCATTTGTGCCTTTTTCAATAATTCTTCCTGTTCAAATAAATATTCAGGCTCTCTTTCTTTTCTAACATGTGCAACGACATCGTCGATTTCATTATCAGACACATAAGTACCCTGCAGACGAACAGGTTTAGAGCTGCCATTTTCCAAAAATAACATATCTCCTCGGCCAAGCAATTTTTCAGCTCCGCTTATATCAATAATCGTCCGTGAATCAATTTGTGATGATACAGAAAAAGCAATTCTAGTTGGAACATTTGCTTTGATTAAGCCTGTAATTACATCAACGGATGGTCTTTGTGTAGCGATGATCAAATGAATGCCACATGCCCTTGCCTTTTGTGCAATTCGGCAAATGGCTTCCTCCACATCTGCTGGTGACATCATCATTAAATCTGCAAGCTCATCAATAATAATAACCATGAATGGAAGCTTATCAGCATAGCGTTTGTGTTCCATTGCCAGTTCATTAAAGCGGTTGATATCCCTTACACCTGCATGAGCAAATAACTCATAGCGCCGTTCCATTTCTTCGACAGCCCATTTTAAGGCAGCAGTTGCAGCTTTCACATCTGTAATAACCGGACTAACTAAATGGGGGATGCGGTTATACGGTGCTAATTCAACCATTTTTGGATCTATGAGGATTAACTTTAATTCATCAGGCGTTGCCTTATATAAAAGGCTGACTAAAATGGAATTGATACAAACACTTTTTCCTGAGCCTGTTGCTCCTGCAATTAATCCATGAGGCATTTTACGTAAGTCTGTTACAATTGGATTGCCGGCAATATCTAAACCAAGTACTGCTGTTAAAGGCGAAGCACTATCACGAAATTCAGGACTATTAATAATTTCACTTATATATACAGGTCTGCTTTTCTTATTTGGCACTTCAATTCCAATTGTATGCTTGCCAGGAATTGGGGCTTCAATCCTAATGTCCCTTGCAGCAAGGCTTAACTTAATATCATCTGAAAGATTTGTGATTTTGTTCACCTTTACACCAGGTTCAGGCTGGACTTCATACCTCGTTACGGATGGTCCTTGCGTAATATTAACTACTTTCGCATGAACATTAAAGTTTTTTAACGTAGAATTCAATAACTGCTCCTGTTCTTGTATCCATTCAAATGATTCCTCCTGATAGATAGGAGCAGTAAGCAGTGTTCTTGATGGAAATTCATAATAGGAAATTTCTTCATTCTGACTGATCGGTTGATCCTGAATCATTGGTTTATCGACAGGCAGAACCGGAGCTTCCTTCGGTACAAAAGGCCGTTTAGCTTCTAAACCAGATTTGAAAGGAGTTAATTTTTCAGTAAGATTTTTTTTATCTTGGTTTAACATGATTACATTAAATGGAATATGCTTTCTTGCTGAAGAAACTGGTTCCGGTTCTTCGTCAATGCTCTCTTGACTTTCGAGGAATTGACTACTATCGTCTGTCACTTCCTCCGATTCTTCAGCAAATTCAACTTCTCTAGAAATAGGATAGATCTCTTCCATAGCTAGCTCAGGCTCTTCCAATAATGTTTCCACATGAACTTCCTCATGATTTGAAAAAGGATCTATTTTATTTTCAGCTGCATCCTGTGGATGAATAGATCGATCATTTGTTTCACATACATCTATTTCTTCTACTACATATGCTTCTTCCATTTTAGGAGCATCGCTTAATTCGTACTCAATTGGTTCTAGGTTCTCATGTTCCGCAAGTCTAGTTTTCATTTTTGGGCGGTCAAATCCGTATATCGGAGAAGGAATTTCTGTTGGTCGAAATGGGCCTCTCTTTTTTACAGGTTCTTCCTTCTCTTTCGTCTTTTTAGACGGTGGATTAGGGGTAGGGAAGGATTGTTGTTCTGCTCGTTTTTTCAACGGCTCTCTTTTATTTGCCTGTCTAACTCTTGGCTCTCTATTCTTTGGCTCATCAGGAATTAACGGGAAGCGAAATTGACCTTTTGGATATTGATACACGATTTTTGCATCAATCTCTTTTGGCGTTTCATATTGTCTGTTTACATGCTCGTAATCCACGTATTCTTGACTTTCATCTTCTTTATATTCTTCTTCCTCATTCTTAAACATTTGAAAAAACTTCTTAAACAAACTCAATGTATACCAACTCTTTCTTTCATTCTATCTATCTTATTTTAGCAGTATTTCGCGAAATTTGGAGAAAAAAAAGAAATAAGACAAAAAGGACCACTTGGAGTGATCCTCTTATAAGTATTTGTATTTATTTTTTTCGATTTTTCCCGAGGATAAAAATTGGTTCGAATGATCCATTTTCATAGACAAAGGATAATGCCGTAATCGGCACACGTCCGCTTGCAAAAAAGCTCATTGTTAACTCAGCAAGAATATCATACCCAGTCTCATTCTTAATATCAGCAATGATTAATACATCCTGATGAGGAACAGCTACTGCCATGGAACCTTCAATTTTCTGCTCCATCTTTTTAATAAATGGCTCGTTTAATATTCTGCTCGCATCATAGCCGTCATTTTTATTTAGAAAGTAATACGTATTGCCTGCAACCTCATCACTTTTCATTTCAGTAGAAAGAGAGCGTACATTAAATAATGCCGTTTCCTTGATTCTTTCGGGAACCCAGCCTTCTTTTTCTATGAGTTTCCTATCGATTAGCCGGTAAGTTGTGCCTAAATCAAGCGCATAATAGATTCTAGTTTCCGCTGTATGTTCATCAAATAAGAAGGGTACCCCTTCTTCAGATTCAGATGGAAATGAGGTTGAACGGATAACTGGAAAGATGTTTTTCTCCTGCCCTGAAAGCTGAATATCTCCTTCCATCGCTTGAAGTCCTTCTTCTACATAATAAACCACTTCATCAATCGCCTTTTCCTTTTGTAATTCCCATTTGGCGATGATTCCTGGCAGAGATATCGTAATCCCTTTACCTGTTTGTTTATTTTCAATCCTCAGTTCATCTTTCTTCTTGTCGAAAGAAAAGGATCGATTGGAATTTGTTAATCGTTTTTCTAATTCCTTCTTCATTTTTATACTATCCATTTTCATATAAGTCCCTCCTTAAAGGAGCTATTTCAACTTTATTGTATTTAAAGAAGACTCGCCGATTGGCGAGCCCTGAAAAGGCAAAGACAGAGGCGTAGTTGCGCTTATACTTAATTCCTGAAATTTTCCGCTACGTCGAATAGACTTCCAGCTGAAAATTTATACATTTTTTTAACGTGTGACCCCCACATTTGAAAGGATAGGAGATTTAACGAATCTTATTTGCTTAGGCCATCAATAAAATTCTCAATTTCTTCTTGGGTTTTACGATCCTTGCTGACAAAGCGTCCAGTTTCCTGCCCATCTTTAAAGCCAATAAAGCTTGGGATTCCAAATACCTCAAGCTGAATACACAAATCAATAAACTGATCCCGATCAACATAAATAAACGTGTATTCTTGATATTTTGCTTCAATTTCTGGCAAAATCGGTTCAATGATGCGGCAATCCGGACACCAATCTGCGGAAAACATAAAGATATGTTTTCCATTGTCTTTTAATTGTTCAAACTGCTCCATTGATTCAAGCTTTTTCATATTTCCTTCCTCCTATTTGGACAGTTTTATCTTCAAATAACATCCATCCTATTTTCCTCATCTATTCTGATCATAACAAAATTCTAAATCAATGAAAATAAATAAAGCGAAAGGAGTGTGACCCCTTCGCTTTATTTTATTTCATCGTAACAGAATTTACAATTTCACTCATAATTGCGGCATCAGATGTTAATTGTTTTGTTTTTGATTGTGAAGTAATTTTTACACCGCCGACACCAATAGTCATTTCATTCATATTTTTATCCGTATTCTTAATTAGTAAAAACCCAAAATGCTGATCTTTTTCATAAATTTCGTTTAAATCATATTTTTTTTGCTTCATTGTCGCTTCATATACCACTTTACTTTCTGGACCCTCATGCTGATTATAGAAAAGAATATAGGTTTTTGAGCCATTTTTTAAGATGATATTATTAGGCGATGTTTCTTTCACTTCTACACCAAAAGGCAGATAAAACGCAATATCTTCATTTTTGTTGTTAGTTTCTGTTGGTGTACCTTTGAATGCCTCATTTACAGCATCCTTAGCAGCTTTTTGCTCTTCTTTTAAAGAAGCAGAACAAGCACTTAGCAGTAAAACGACAGTAAATAAGAGCAAGGCAGCTTTTGATATGTTTCTCATACTATTTTCCTCCTTGCTGGGAAATCCATCATCCTTTTCTATCATACATTTCTTCCTAATAGTCTGACAACCCTTCATTTTGAATGATCAGGCTTATCGTAATTAATATACTAGAAAAAGGGTAAAAACAAATCACTTATTCCGTCATTTTTTCCGGTATTCATACTGCCCGATCAATAGCTTCATTACATGTGAGAACATGTCAGATCGGCTAATCTCCCCATCAGTAAAAACACCGATTGCTCCTTCTTTTTTCCTAATATCATTTTTATTTGTAAAAGCATCCATCACAGGACCAAGTTCCTTACCTGCTACTAGTTGTGCTGCAACAGCATCAGGCAGTGGAATTCTTGCTCCCCCAGCTATAATTGGCGGTTCCCCTTTCACAGCTAGTGCGCCCCAGTTACATAAAAACAAGCCATATTCAGTGTCTTGCACGCCACCTTCAAGCCCAATACCGATTTCACCATTTCCTGCCTCTAACGCTCCGTAAGCCCGATTAACCGCACCCTTAATTGTTTCTTCATCTGAAAAAGGTTGATCATTCACCCCAGATGGAATATCTAAAGTTATATACTCTGCTTCATACCTTTGAAATGCACCTTTAACTGCCTTTATCTTCGCAGGATTTTTTGATCCAATAATGATTTTCATGAAACTTAACTCCTTTTTACAGAAATAAAAAAGAGGCAACCTCATGTTGCCTCCCAAAAGCTTAGCTGTTTTGTCGAATGGTTTCAACTGTTGTACGGTCACATGCCTTCACTAGCTTAACAATTAATTCTTTAGCAGCCGCATAATCATCAATATGAATGATTGAAGCATGTGTATGAATATAGCGGGAGCAAATCCCTATTACTGCACTAGGGACTCCTTCATTAGAAACATGTACACGGCCCGCATCTGTACCACCTTGGGAAACGAAGTATTGGTAAGGAATCTTATTTGATTCTGCTGTATCTAAGACAAATTCTCTCATTCCGCGATGAGTTACCATTGAACGGTCAAGAATTCTTAGAAGCGTTCCTTTTCCTAATTGACCAAACTCATTTTTATCTCCTGACATATCATTCGCAGGGCTTGCATCCATTGCAAAGAAGAGATCAGGATTGATCATGTTAGCCGCCGTTTGCGCTCCTCTTAGTCCAACCTCTTCTTGAACCGTAGCTCCGGAATAAAGAATGTTCGGAAGTTGAATATCCTTCACTTCTTCTAGCAATTCAATTGCTAGTCCGCAGCCATAACGGTTATCCCAAGCTTTTGCAAGAATTTTCTTCTCATTTGCCATCGGTGTAAACGGACAATTAGGGACAATTTGCTGTCCTGGCTTAATACCTATTTTTTTCGCATCCTCGCGATCATCCGCACCAATATCAATCAGCATATTACTAATTTCCATCGGCTTGCTGCGTTTTGCTTCATCTAAGAGGTGTGGTGGAATAGAACCAATTACGCCTATCACTGGTCCATTATCTGTCATAATTTGTACCCTTTGTGCTAGCAGCACTTGGCTCCACCATCCGCCAAGTGTTTGAAAACGAATCATCCCGTTCTCTGTAATGGAAGTAACCATAAAACCAACTTCATCCATATGGCCTGCCACCATAATTGTTGGTCCATTTTCGTCTCCTTTTTTCACACCAAAAATACCGCCTAGCTTATCCTGAACTACTTCATCTGCATATTGGCTAAGCTGCTCACGCATAAAATTACGGACAAAATGCTCATTTCCCGGTGCACCAGGCAGTTCGGTTAATGTTTTGAAGAGCTGCAATGTTTTTTCGTTCATCTTTTTTCTCCTTGAATTAGAATAATATTATGTATTCTTTTATTTTACAGAACTTTCACAGCACTTGCCACTAATTCAATTTTTAACATCCCGTAATTTTTGGTAAGATGGTTAAGAAGCTTAGAAAGATTGGCATGAATATTACTTTATGGAGGTGTGTCATATGAACTGGAAATCATTTTTATTAGGTGTTGGAGTCGGATTAGCGAGTGGATATGCAGCAAGGGAGCTGCTTGCACAAAAAACATCTGTCTCTCCTGAAAGAGCATTGTCCAATGCAAAGGACGCATTCAAGAAAAATGGACCGATCAGCGGTTCATGGATCCAAATGACGAAGGAACCCTATAAAAAAGGGCATTTAGCATACGAAATATATCGGGGAGGCATATCAAGAAAAATCGGTGAAACACAGGAGCAATTTGAATTTATTGCAGATGCTGGCACAGGAATCATTCTTGATGCTTACAAGCTCAGCTAAAAGAAAATTAGCGCCAGTTACCATTAAATCCATACATTAACACAAAACAAGAATAGTATTAGAGGTCTATTTCGCTTTTTTACATTACATCAATTATTTTTTCCAAATGATTCAACTCTGATATTTTCTTCATTTACACTTTCTAAAATCACATCTCGCAGAAAAACCAGCCTTGCTCCACGAGATGTGATTTCTCCTAATTAAAGGAAAACAATTCAATATATTTTTATTTCCTTTAATTTATCTTTGTAAGATGAATTGGCATGTAAAGCTAGATCGAAAATCCTCCTAGTTTTGTTTCAAGATACTCTTCGATCCCTTCCTTACCACCTTCTCTTCCCAATCCACTTTCATTCATTCCCCCGAAAGGTGCTGAAGCAGCGGTAGGGTTAATGTCATTAATACCAATTATACCAAAGTTTAATTCCTCAAATGCTCTCATCGCTTTCGAAATATCTTTCGTGTAAACATATGCAGCAAGACCGTAATGTGTATCATTAGCCATCTCTATTACTTCTTCACTATTGTCAAAAATACTAATAGGAGCAACTGGGCCAAATGTTTCTTCTCGAAAAATTCTCATATCTTTATGAACCCCCGATAATATCGTTGGTGCATAAAAAACTCCTTTGTCTAACCCATTTTCTTTCAGTCTATATCCACCTAATTCTAACGTTGCGCCCCTTTCCACTGCATCCCTTACTTGTCCATCAACTTTCTCAATCGCTGCTTCATTTACAAGAGGACCGATACTAATACCTTCCTCCAAACCATTCCCTGCCCTTAATTTTCTGACTCTATCAATAAGTGTATTTGTAAATTCTTCAGCAATTGAGCGATGTACAAATATCCTATTTGGGCTAATGCATGCCTGCCCCGCATTTAGAAACTTCACTAGTGCTACTCCTTTTGCAGAATGGACAGGATCTGCATCCTCATAAACGATAAATGGCGCATGGCCCCCTAGTTCCATAGAAACTCTTTTTACATTCCTTGCTGCTTTTTCAGCAATAAACTTACCTACCTCAGTTGATCCAGTAAATGTTATCTTTTTAACTGCAGGATTAGTTAATAATTCATTACCTACCATTTCAGCATTTGTTGAGGAAATTAAATTTACTACCCCATTTGGAATCCCGGCATCGTCAAAAACTTTAAATACTTCCATCGCACACAAAGGTGTTTCTTCTGCAGGTTTTAAAACAATTGTACAGCCCGCAGCAAGAGCCGGAGCAATTTTCCGAGTTATCATAGAGACAGGGTAATTCCATGGAGTGATTGCACCCACCACCCCTATTGCCTTTCGGATTGAAATAAATCTCTGATCCCTTCTTGATGAAGGAATCACTTCGCCATAAACACGTTTTGCCTCTTCTGCATACCATAAAAGAAAATCTGCAGCATATTGAACTTCATTACGTGAAGATTTCAATGGCTTTCCTTGCTCTAATGTCATTAATTGAGCAAGTTCCTCTTTCCGCTTCATCATGATTTCATATGCTCTGTATAAATAACTAGAACGTTCATAAGCGGTAAGTCGCGACCAATTACGAAAACTTGATGCAGCCGCTTCAATCGCCTTTTTTGTATCGTTTCTATTTCCGTCTGCCACTTTATTAATTTCCTGGCCATCTGCCGGATTAAAAACAGGGAAACTATTTTTCGATTCTGATTCAGTCCATTTACCATCAATATAAAGCAAATTAAAAACCTCCTTATAAGAGAAGCAGTAGTGTTAGACAATTGTCTAATCTAAAAGTTATACTTTCAAGATAATAAAAAAAGAGAGAGTAACCCCTCTTTTTATCATAACATTCTGAATTATTCGTCCGCAATTTATTATGCTATCCTTGTTTCATTTACCTTTTTATCTTCATCCTTAAACCAATTTCTCTCAAGTAGAAGCCATAATACAATTCCAACACCAAGCCCCCACGCAGCACCTTGTGTTGCTAGTACCGCTCCTACAATTACTGCAATTCCTTTCTCTAGGGTGCCTTTCTCTTTTAATACGTCCATTGCTAGGTAGCCGCATAAATACCCTTGTATGAGCATTGTCAGTGCCATTCCAATATTGATTCCAGGCTGAAAGATCGAAACAACTGGTCCAAGCATTAACGCAATACTCATTCCCCAAAAAATCCCTGTAGCTCCTCCCCAATAGCTGTCCACCTGACTTCGGCCATTACTCATAAACCTATTTACAACAAGCACCTGTCCAGCAGTCCATTGCGGACCGGATAAAGGTAAATAAGGCATAAATATCCCTTCAATAAAATTACGAATTGAAACAATAATACTATTTCTGCTAGCACTAAATACAATTCTTTCATCCTTCCGAACTTCATTTGCGTTATTTAGAAGGGAACTGACAACTAATATATCACCAAAAGCAATAATATAGGCTGCAATCGCTAACGGTAGCGCTTTCAAAAAATATTCAAAAGGTGGAAAACCTACTCCGAAAATACTATAATTAGCAATGATTTCTCCTATTGGGAGTGGTACTAAGTTCCAAGAAATATTTGGGGCAGCTACTTCGCCGATCACCAAACCAAAAATATATGATACTGCAAAAGGGATTGCTATTCCAAATTGAGCTATATACCGAAAAAATGAATATTTTTCCCTAAGTGGTGCAGCTGTTCTAGAAAACATCATAAAAAATCCAAACGCTGCACCCAACAGGATGGTAACTGGCATTGTCCAAACACGGCCATTTGCTGAAAACTCTCCATAAATGGCAGCAAACCCAGCTCCTAGCAAAATACCAGCTTTTAGTGAAGTAGGCAGCCGTTTAACTAAGATGTCTGCCCCTTTAAATAGTCCCATTATTAAAAAAATAAGAGCCACTGTTAATTGAAGTGCTATTAATGCAAGAATTCTTGCATCCCCTTCTGGAAAACCAACCAGAAACCCAACGTACAGCGGTATTCCCGCTGTAATCCACCCTGCAATTGAGGGATCACCGAAATGAGTATGGAGAAGATAAAGAAAGTTATTAATAACGACGAAGGCAATCGCCAATTCAAACGGAATACCTAGCACATCCATCATTACAGCTGTTATGCCCATTGGAACTACACATAATATTGCACCTTGAATCCAATCAGGATATTCAAGTTTATAATGAATAAATGGCAACCTTAACTTTAATGGTCCTAGCATTGAAGGTTGCTCACTGCCATCTTTCCTCTTTTTATATAGACCCATCTTCCCACCCCTTCATATTGCAATTCGTTTTTAAGTTAAAACTCCTCTTTTCTCATGTTGATTTCTATGTTTAAAGCATTATTTGCATTTATACTGTTTGTTTCTCAACTATTTGTACAAACTCATTTAGTGCATTATGAAATTCCTCTTGCTTTTCCAGCATTACATAATGACCTGAACCCTCAATCTCTAAAATGTGCATATCAGGTTTAATATTCCTTAGTAAATCTCCTGCCCCCCTAGGCAATAGCTTATCTTGACTGCCTAAGATAGCACATATTGGAATTTTTAGAGATGATAATACTGCCCTTCCCTCCAAATACTCAGTACATGCTTGAAAATCAGCATGAGTGATTTCTATTGGCACTAAGTCCAACTCTTGTCTTTCCTCTTCTAGAAGTGATTCACTCACCTCTTTACTATACGATGCATGAAATAGAGATTCTGGGAATTCACCATCGGCCAGTTTATCAAGTATTTTTGGGTGTACTGGTAGTTCATAGAAGCTTGCTACAAGAACTAATCCTTTCACTTTTTTGTTTCGCGCAGCTAATTCAATGGCAATTAAGCCCCCCATTGAGTGCCCGACCACGATCGTATCTTCTTGAATAGATTGATCAATATAAGCAGCATAATCTTGAATAGAGGAAATAATATTAAACTCGTTATCTCCATGTGCAGGCAGATCTATTACTTCATATACCGAAGATGAAAAATTCTTAAGTGATCTCCATTTGCTCCTTGTTCCCCCTGCACCATGAATAAATAGTAGTTTTAAATTCCCCATTATTTACCTCCTAAAATTGTTCTTGCAATAATAACTCTCTGAATTTGATTTGTTCCCTCATAAATCTGTGTGATTTTTGCATCTCTCATCATTCTCTCAACATGGTACTCTTGAATAAATCCATATCCACCTAGAAGCTGAACAGCATCTGTCGTCACCTTCATTGCAACGTCTGCAGCAAACATTTTTGCCATTGAGGATGCTTGTGTCAATTCCGGGTTTTTCCCAGTAGCTGTAAGTTCGTTCACTTTCGAAGCAGCTTTATACACAAGACCACGTGCAGCTTCTATCTGTGTTGCCATATCTGCAAGCATGAATTGAACCGCTTGAAATGAAGAAATATTTTTCCCAAACTGTTCCCTTTCTTGTACATATTCTAATGCAGCATCGTATGCTCCTTGGGCAATTCCCAGAGCTTGTGCAGCAACAGTAGGTCTAGACTTATCAAAGGTTTTCATGGCGATCATCCAGCCATCTCCCTCATCACCAATCCTATTTTCTATAGGAATTCTACAATTATCAAAATATAGTTGGGCTGTTGGTGATCCTTTGATTCCCATCTTTTTCTCCAGCTTTCCTACAACAAAGCCAGGGGTATCCTTCTCTACTACAAATGCTGTAATTCCTTTAGCCGTCTGTGCAAAAACAGAATATACATCTGCTACGCCACCATTGCTAATAAACATCTTTTGCCCATTTAAAATATAGGAGTCCCCATCTCGCTCAGCACGAGTTTTTAAACTCTTTACATCAGATCCTGCATCTGGTTCTGTCAAAGCGTAAGCCGCAATCTTTTGTCCAGTCGCTAAATCTGGAAGGAATCTTTTTTTCAAAGCATCATTTCCACCGATAATAATTGGCAATGAGCCTAATTCTTGTACAACAGCCACCTGTGAAGAAGAGGCACAAACGCGGGAAATTTCCTCGACAATCAAGCAAAAACTAAGTAAATCAAGCCCCAATCCACCATATTCTTCAGGCATATTTGCACCAATATATCCATATTCCGAAAGAAGGTGCAAAATATCCATTGGATATTCAGCATTCTCATCAATCTCAATTGCTCTTGGTTTAATCCGTTCCTGTGCTAAACGGTGAATTTCCTGTTTAATTTGAAGATGGTCTTCAGATAAATCAAAATTATTAAATACGATTTTTTCGGCGTTCATTGAACTCCCTCCTCGCTATATTCCGAAAGCTGTTTTGTAAGGACAAACTTTTGCATTTTTCCGCTTGTAGTTTTCGGGAGACTTTCCACAAAGTAATATTCTCGTGGCCTCTTATATTTTGCTATTTTTTTTCCTTCAACTAAAAACCTATCAATTGTTTGTTTCGTTATATTACTTCCTGGTTTTTTGACTACGAACGCAACAACTGTTTCACCCCAGATTGGATCGCTTTTCCCAATTACCGCTACTTCTAATACCTCTGGATGCTCAAGTATTTGATCCTCCACTTCTCGCGGATATACATTCTCAGCTCCAGTGTTGATCATATAATCCATGCGGTCTTTAATCCATATATAGCCATCAGAATCTACATAGCCCATATCCCCTGTATGATACCAGCCGTAAGCAAGTGCCTTTTCAGTTGATTCTGGACGGCAATAGTATTCTTTCATCATACATGGACCTTTGACTAAGATTTCACCAATCTCTCCAACCAAACATTCATTTTCTGGATTTGTAGGTCTGCCATTCTCCTCAATACGGCCAATCTTTATTTGATGGGTAAGTATTGCTTTTCCAGCTGACCCTGCTTTGTTCAATTGTTCGTCTGGATACAAAACGCTCATCACAGGTCCCATTTCTGTTGTACCAAACATCTGCACCAGATCTGCATTTGTTTTCTCTTGAAATCTCCTGATTAATACTGGAGCCATTGATGCTCCCCCGTAACCCAATAATCTGAGAGAGGATAAATCAAATGCATCAAAATTCGCAACATTTAGCAGCATATTCACCATCGTTGGTGCCGCAAAGATATGTGTTACTTTTTCTTCATCAATTGTCCTTAGCACCTTTTCTGCTTCAAAATGATGCATGATAATAGTAGTTGCCCCCACCATTACTCTTGGAAGAAATGATGTATGTAGCTCCGCTGTATGATTTAAGGGTGCGACTGAAAATCCAATATCATTTTTATTCAATTTCATACATTCAATCATTAAAAAATTATGATGAACCATGTCTCGATGTTTATGGATTACCCCTTTAGGGCGGCCGGTTGTTCCACTCGTGTACATCATGATATAAGTATCATTTTCAGTTACATGAACATCTGGCGCTGTCTCATTACATTTTTCTAACATCTTGTAAAAATCAATTGAACCGATCGGAACATCCTTATCCGTATATATAAACTGTTCAACTTTGATTCCTAATTGAATTGTCTCTTTCACAGTTTCTGCCACTTCTTTTTCAAACAAAAGCACCTTAGAACCGGCGTTGTTTAAAATAAAATAAAGTTCATTTGCTGTTAAACGATAATTAATTGGATTAAAAACAGCTCCAAGTTTTGCCGAAGCAAATAATGCAATAATAAATTCACTATTGTTATAGAGAAAAGTAGAAACAACATCTCCCTTCTGTACACCCAGTTCTGCTAATGAGTTGGCAAATTGATTAATTTTTTTATTTAATTCTTTAAAAGTAAAGTGCTGATTTTTCTCTTTATAAATAAGAGCTGATTTATCAGGATAATTATGTGCCGACCATTCTATTATTTCTCCGACCGTTGTTGTCATCTCTATTCCTCCTTTGTTCAATACTCAACTTTTAATCTACCTCTACCATTATCAAACTCTTAATATTCATAAAATCCTTTTCCCGTTTTTCTACCTAAATGCCCCGCTCGAACTAATTTTCTAAGTAGCGGCGCTGCTCGATATTTTGAATCCTGTGTTTCTTCATATAATGAATCCTGAACAAATAATAAAGTATCTAACCCAATTAAATCGGCTAGGGCAAGCGGCCCGATTGGATGGTTCGCACCTAGCCTCATCCCTTTATCAATATCATCAGCACTAGCTACACCTTCCTGTAACACAAAAATTGCCTCATTAATCATAGGGACCAAAATACGATTAACTGCGAACAATGGTGATTCCTTGACAGCAACAGCCTCCTTCCCAAGGGATTCCACCAGCTCTTTTGACCTTTGATAGGTTTCTTCAGTTGTATCATATCCTTTTATGAGTTCTACCAATTTCATTACTGGTACTGGATTAAAAAAGTGGAATCCCATTACTCTACCAGGATCTTTCATTACACTTGCAATTTCTGTAATACTCAATCCAGATGTATTACTTACAATAATTGCTTTCTCATTAACTATTTGATCAATTCTCCTGAAGATTTCCTTTTTTAGCTCCATGTCTTCACTTACTGCTTCAATGATGAAATCAGCTTCTGCAATGCTTTCCCACTCAGTAGAAGTACTTAATAATTGTTCGTATCCATCTATTGTTTCTTTATTGGCTCTTCCTTTTTCAATAGCTCTGTTCCAATTTTTACCTATTTGTTTTAAGCCTCGATCAAAATATGCCTTTTCCTGTTCTATTGCAATTACTTCGTACCCAGCCTCAACACATACTTGAGAAATACCCGATCCCATTGTTCCAAAGCCAATTACACCTATTGTTTTCATATGATTCTCCTCCTTAATTTCCTGTAAATGATGGCTCTCTTTTTTTCAAAAATGCAACTACGCCTTCTTCCTTATCATCTGTTAAACATATATCTCCAAATAATTTCGCTTCTAGTTGTTGACCTTCATTTAAAGACACTTCCGCTCCCATATTGATTGCTTCCTTCGCCTTTTGTACAGCGATAGGTCCTCTTGAAGCGATAATATTTGCTAGCTCAATCGCTTTAGATAATACATTGTCCTCTGTTACCTCCTCAATGAGGCCGTAATTATAAGCTGTTTCAGCAGAAATGAACTCACCAGAAAAAATTAACCTCTTCGCCATTCCTTGTCCAATCAGCCGTGGCAGTCTTTGTGTACCTCCATACCCAGGAATAATTCCAAGCTTTACTTCTGGGAGACCAAATTGTGAGTGATTAGAAGCAATACGAATATCACAAGCAAGCGCAAGCTCTAGACCTCCACCTAATGTGAATCCATCAATGGCAGCAATCACAGGTTGTGTAAGATTAGCTATTCGATTAAATACTGCCTGCCCCCTCAAACAAAGTGCTTCCCCTGCTTCTGATGTTAATCCAGGAAATTCTTTAATATCCGCACCAGCTACAAATGCTTTTGTGCCAGCACCTTCGATAATAACAACTCTCACACAATCTCCAATTTGCAGAACAACTTCTTCTAAATCATTAAAAACATCACGATCTAAGGAATTCACAGGGGGGGAATCGATAGTAATAATCCCAATATTATCTTTCTTTTCATACCTGACTTTTCCCATATTCATCACTCCTAATTTTTCTTGACCTTCAAATTTAAACTTGCAATTATCGTGCCAAAAACTAAACGTTTATTTATCTAAAATAAAGTGAAATTAAATCATCTATCCCCATTATCAATATTTAAATGTTTGCAATAACTGTTTCCAAATGACACAACTTTGTTTCTATTTGACACACTTGTTATTCAGAAGAAACAATAAAAAAACCCCCTTCATTGCAAAGAAGAGGGAAAAACTACTAGTAACACCTCTTCTTATCTCTCAAGCGATGCTTGCTGGATTTGGCACGGTACAATAAGTCCGTTGCCGAGGTGTCATTGGGCCAGTCCCTCAACCTCTCTTGATAAGAAAATATTTAAAATATTCAATTTATTAAACTTGTCCCTTACTTTATAATGAGTAAAAGAGAATGTCAACTACTTTCAATTTATTTAAACTATTCACCGTAAACAAATATAAATCAGGGAGTGAACATTATGGAAGTTTATGCATTAAGTGGGTCAAGTGGGACAGGGAAAAGTACCAGTGCCTTATCTTTTGCGTACAAAAAAAGAATCCCAGCAATCATTGATGATGGCCTCTTAATATTGAATGGGCAAAAGATTGCTGGTTCATCTGCGAAATTCGAAAAGAATTATATTTCAGCAGTAAAAAGAGCTACTTTTTTTGATGATCAGCATAAGAAAGAGGTTCAACAAGCCATTCATAGTCATTTTATCGGCAAAATCCTAATCATTGGAACTTCAGATAAGATGGCAAATTTAATAGCCAAACGCTTGGAGTTAAGTGAAATTAAACATTATTATTATGTTGAAAACATACGTTCATCTAGTGAAATAAAAATAGCACAATATGTAAGAAAGACAGAGGGAAAGCATGTGATACCTATACCATATAAGCAAGTTGATCAAAATTTCTTTAAGAAATTAATTTATAAAGGAATGGAGGTTTTTTCAACTAAGGAAGAAAGAATTGGAGAAACAACAATCGTTTATCCTGATTTTCATCATGGAACTATTAAAATCCATAAAAAGGTTTTTAAGCAACTTGTTGAATATATTTGTGTTAACTTTAAAGAATTTGTGAATTACGAATCCGTTTCAATCCATTTACAAGGACTCCCAACACTAAATTTAAACGTATCCATTAGTTTTCCTATTCATAATAATATTCTTGAGAAATTAACAGCTCTGCAAATGGAAATTTATCAACATTTTCTTGACCATATGAATATTGAACTATACGCAATCAATATTTCAGTTATCAAAATAGAGAAAGGAAGCCCTCTAAGAAGATGAGCTTCCTTAAAAAAACAGGTGTAGCATTCGACATAAAACTGAGCAGGGGAAGATTGTAAAATCCTTTAATTTGAAATTGAGCGTCGAGAAAAACGTGGGATTCGTTTTTCAACAAACGCAGCTACTCCTTCCGGAAAATCATAATTATCTACAAAAGGCGTCGTCCCCTTCCATAATTCTGGTACACTATTCACACATTGACTTACAGATTGCTTGACAGCTAGTAATGAAGAAGGTGCTTGAGAGGCTACCAGCTTACCCATTCTAATTGAATAACGATCTAAAATGTCATCATTCACCAAGTAATTTAGCATTCCTAAACGATATGCTTCTTCCGCTTTTAATACTCGTCCTGTATACACCAAATCCTTCGTTAGACTTGGGCCAATTAAATTAACTAGGCGTTGTGCAAATTTATTGTTTAATGTAATTCCCAATTTTCCTACAGGAATACCTAATCGGGATCTACCGGAACCAATCCGTAAATCACATGCTAAGGCCAACTCAAGACCAGCTCCCATCGCTGGCCCATTAATAACGCCTATTGTCGGAATTGGTAAATTCTCAAATGTTGAAATAGCCTCTTCCATTAGGATAAAAGAGTTTTCAGCTTCTTCTAGTGACATTTGATGAAACTCTTTAATATCTGAACCAGCTGTAAATTGTTCCCCTGCTCCCCTTAAAATCACAACCTTATTTTTGGGATTTTGCAAAATCTTTTGTCCTATTTCAGTTAAATATTTCCACATCTTTGCGGTTAATGCATTTCTTTTTTGGGGCCTGTGTATAGTGATAATAGCTAATCCAGCTGTTTCTTGATAGATAATTTTGGCTTGTTCAGCTTTCATTCTTTGAATATCAACTTTCATTTGTTTTTCCTCCTTGTCAAAATTATTATAATTTAATGCAAATTTCATGCCACAATTAATTGTACTAATAATAAAATGTAACAAGGGAAGGAAACTATTTAATTTCCTTATTCAATTTGATATTTTTTCAGTTTAGTATAAAAGGATTTTCTGCTTATCCCTAGTTTCTGAATTGCTTCGGTTCGATTTCGGGTATTTTTTATAATAAACTCAATATGTTCTCTCTCCATTTTTTCTAAAAGAACGTCTAATTTGGTCGTAAATAAGGGCGAAACGATAGATGGGCTAATTTTATTATTAGAATTAATTGATGAAGGATGTCTATCTAAGAAGAAATATTCTGGGAGATCGTCTGATTCAAAAAATTGTTTTGTACAAACGACAAGCATTCTTTCTAATACATTGACTAATTCTCTGACATTTCCTGGCCACTCATACTGTTCCATAATCCGCAGTACTTCTTCACTCATTCTTACATGCTTGCTATATTTTAAACATAACTCATTGAGAATTGTATTTGATAAAAAAGGCAAATCTTCCTTTCTATTCCGTAGAGGTGGAATATGGATTGGAACAACATTAATTCGATAATATAAATCCTCTCTAAACTGTCCAGCTTTAATCATATCTTTTAAATTTCGGTGGGTTGCACATATGATTCTTACATCAATCGAATAGAGCTTAGTTCCGCCCACTTTTTGAAATTTTCGCTCTTGGATAACTCTAAGAATCTTCGCTTGCGAATTTAATGACATTTCTCCAATTTCATCTAGAAGGAGAGTCCCGCCACTTGCCATTTCAAGAAGTCCCTTTTTTCCACCTTTCCTAGAACCGGTAAATGATCCATCTTCATACCCGAACATTTCACTTTCAAATAAAGAATCGGGTATTGAAGCAATATTAATAGCGATATATGGTTTATTATTTCTTTTGCTAGCTTCGTGAATAGAATTTGCGAAGATTTCTTTACCTGTTCCACTTTCCCCATAAAGAATAACAGATGCATCCGTATCGGCCACTTGCTTTGATAACTGAACGGCTTTTTGCATTACGCTTGATTTACTTTCAAGCTTATAGAAATATCTTCTATCTAATTGCTCTTGGAGATAGGACAAATCCCGTTTATATTTTGTTAATTCATCCTGAACTTTAGTTAATTCTGTAATATCCTTCATGATTGTAACCACACCAATCATTTCTCCATTCTCAATTAATGGTGTGATATTTGCACACACATCCTTTTTTAGAGAATGGACGTAACTGCAATCATTGATCAAGGATTTACCGCTTTTTAAAACTTCTAAAATCCGAGAATCCCCTTCTATTTCCTTTAGCTTTCTGCCAATAATTTTTTTGGCAGGTACTTGAAATTGTTCAGAATAAGCTTTATTTACAAAAACGATTGTACTATCCTTTACAATAACAATAACTGCATCATGGAGTGATTCCAAAATAGACAGCAAATGTTTTTCTAACTTCATATAACCTCTCCTTTATTAGCAGCATCATCTCTACTAATTATCGTTGGGGCTATTAAACGGATTACATCCATTTTTCCAATCAACTTGAAAGAATTGGTCAATACTTTCATCACTAATTTCATTAAAAGAATCTGGGTTCCATTTTGGCATATGATTTTTATCCACCAATACTGCCCGGACTCCTTCGAAGAAATCTTTAGTATGTAAAAAATTTAGAGCAACTTCAGTATCCATTGCAAAGCTCTCCCTAAGGGTTTTTCTTTTCCCTCTCTTCATTAATTCTAGAGTTACTTTTAATGATGTAGGTGATTTCTTAAGAAGAGTGTTCTTCGTTTCTAACGCCCAATCATCTCCATTACTAGCACCCTCATCTAATGAATTTATTATTTGTTCTATCGTTTCATATTGAAAATACTGATTAATTTTTTCCACATTCAAGTTATGAGGTAATTCATGAGATCTCACACAAATACTTTCTAAAAATTCAACTAGTTTTTCCTCTACATTTTCCGGTTTCCATACATGTGCCTTTATAAACTCCTCTACTTCCATCAATCTACTACTATCAAGATAATAATCTGCCATATCTGTAGATAGAATATCCCCTTTCAAAATTATCTTTGCTGTTAATGCGAGATATAATCCAATTCTACCGGGCATTTGATTAAGAAAATAATTCGCCCCTACATCAGGAAAAAAACCAATATTCATTTCAGGCATTGCCCATTTCGTTCTTTCTGTGATTACTCTAAATCGAGCGCCAACAGAGAGACCCACGCCTCCTCCCATTACAATACCATCCATAAATACTATTACAGGCTTGTTATATTCATGAATGAGCAAGTCCATTTTATACTCAGTTGTAAAATATTCTTTAGGGACCATACTATCAGAATTCAGTTTTACACTTTCATATATAGCCCGGACATCTCCACCTGAACAAAATGACTTTTCACTTTGACTCTTTACACAAACCAATGAAATGCTTTCATTATGAGCCCACACCATTAGTTGGTTATAAATATCTTTAACCATCTGAAGGGATAGTGCATTTAAAGCTTTAGGACGATTTAGTATGACCCATCCAGCCCCATGGTTCTCTTCAAACAAAACTTCATTTTCAGCCATCATAATATATACTATTCCTTCCATTTTTATATTTCCAAGATGAATATACATAATTTTCTGTATTATCACTAATTATAACATATTATTTTAAGTAAACTGTCGATTAAAACAAACTAGCTGTTATCAGAGAATTTGCTTCCTACACTACTTATTAATTCCCTTTTTCGTAAGTACCTGATCATTCGAAAAAAATAAGCTTATCCAATTGGATAAGCTTAACTTTATCTATATTGAACTTCACAACGATAAATACGATTTCCTTTATTAGAGAACTTCTCTTCGTATTCAGTCATAATATTCCCATCAAAATTACTATTGTGAAGGTCAAGACTTACATACTTCAATAGCAGCCCATATTCAGAGAAGCTAGTTAGAGAATATTCAAATAGTCCTTGATTATCTGTTTTAAAATGAATTTCCCCTTGATCAACTAGGATCTCCTCATATGTTTTAAGAAAGGTTTTGTAAGTTAATCTCCGCTTAGCATGACGTGATTTTGGCCAAGGATCTGAGAAATTCAAATAAACTCTATCCACTTCTCCTTTTTCAAAAAAAGTATGGAGATCATTTGCATTAACATTCATAAGTTTTACATTTGGTAATTCAGCTTCAATAATATGGTCAAGGGCGGTAACAATCACGCTGTCTTGTAACTCAATTCCAATATAGTTAATATCAGGATTCGCCTTCGCCATTCCGCTAATAAAACGGCCCTTCCCAGTTCCAATTTCTATATGAAGCGGCTGATTTTTTTCAAATACTTCATGCCATTTCCCCTTCCATTGATCAGGAGATTGAATGACATATTGCGGATACTCAGCAAGCTTTTCCTTTGCCCATGGTTTATTTCTTTGTCTCATACTTACACTCCTATAAAAGTTATATCGCTCAAACATTATCATGCAATTGGCAGTGATGCAATTAGAAAAACTTGACATTCGCTAAATTTTTCGGCGAATGCCTTAGTTTTTCTTATGCATTCAGAATTTATGGATATAAATTCTGATTAGCAAAAAAATGACTGGTAACATGACTGCTTCTTGGTGAAACATGTATAAATCGAAAAAGGAACTCACAACCTAAGGTGAATTCCTTTTATTATAGTTGAAAGGGTGTCGATCATGCCAATTAATCAGCAGGATCAGCTAAATTTATTAAAAGATATATTAAGCAACCATCAAACAGATTGTTACGGATCAGTATCAGAATGTGAGCAGCTTGAACGATTAGTTAAATCATTAATTAGCAGTCCGAATGTAGACCAAAGTGCAAAAGCAGTTTTAGAAGAAATATATAATTACAGTCAGAATGGAATTAACTCTTCTCAATTGGACAATCATATCGAAATGCATCAGCAAGAATTGTCTGGATGGGTAGATTCAATTAATCAATTTTCATAGGATCTATGAAGGTCTGTAAGGAACTGGATCCATTTATCCATTTCCTTAAACCTGTTTTTGCCTTTATGCCATTGAATGGAATTAATCGTTTGTGCGATTACATACCATTTCATACGTAACAGTAAATCATCTGTCAGTGTTAAACCGTACCGATTAATCCATTCATCCCATTCTTGTTTCGGAATATACCAATACAATAGCATGCCAAGATCAATGGCAGGATCAGCTATCATTGCTCCATCCCAATCAATTAAATACAACTGGTTGTTTTCTGCCAGCAGCCAGTTGTTATGATTGACATCACAATGGCATACGGTCATCTCTTCACAATGAATATGATCGATTTCCTTCTTTAAAAACTCGATTGATTGGACAATTACATCCATATTCCTTAACTCAGCATCCAAATCTTCTTCAATGATTTGAAGGATAATTTCCGCGGTTAGAGGGGATTTCCCTAGTCTTTCGAGCATGCTTAGTAAAGGCTTAGAGCCATGGATCTTTTTCAGCAGCCTAGCGACTCGTTCATTGTTCATGTCTGCTTGCTTAAGTTCTCTTCCACTTTCCCATTGCTGGGCAGTGATAACGTCCCCATTTTCCAGTCTCTTTGTCCAAATAAGCTTAGGAACAATTCCCTCAGCGGATAGTACAGCAAGAAATGGAGATGTGTTCCGTTTCAGAAACAGCTGCTGCCCATCATGCTTAGCAAAAAAGGCTTCACCTGTCGCCCCACCCGCGGGAACAATCTCCCACTCTTGTCCTAATATATATTCCAAAATTGTTCACCTGCTTAGTAGAAAAGCGCAAGCGCCTAGCTCATCAACAAGGGTAAATAGCCCTTTGCATCTAGGATAAGCTGCTTACGCTAGACAATCTATTTCAAATAACTTTTCATTTCAAAAAATAAAGATAGCTATCGCTTTACGATCTCCCAATAGCTATCTTTATAAATTTTATCTCTTTCATGCTTTTAACGTCAAGCTTATTTATTTTTCACTTGCTTACAAGGACGTACGAACATATAGGAGGCAACTCTAGCGTATTTTTTTCTAGCTTCCTTTTTGGCTTCACATTCGCAGTTTGGTCATCCGCAAGTACCAGCCATAGCCCATCCGGAAGCTCGACAGTTTTTTGTGAGAAGGAAGGATTAAAAAATACAATAATCTTTGCCCAATCCCCATATTCATCAACATCATTTAAAAAAAATCCAATTACTGGCTCCTCAGCCGGAAGAAAACACATATGCTCACGTATGTGCTTCTGATTAGAGAACCGAAAGGCGCCATGTGACTTGCGAATCCGAATTATTTCACGAAGATAGATTACATTTGCAGCAAAAAAGGATTTTCGATCCCAATCAAGCTGATTTATTTCATCGGATGATTGATAACTATTTCCTTCCCCTTTCTTCGTTCGAAAAAACTCCTGCCCGCTATGCAAAAAGGGAATTCCTTGTGAAAGCAGCACCATTACTGTTGCAAGTCTATGCTGCTTTTGCCTTGTTCCCTTACTTAGAGACGCGGAACAGACCGCTAATTTATCCCATAATGTGTGGTTATCATGTGATTCTACGTAATTGACCGACTGAACAGGGGAGTGGAATAATCCAGCCTCAGTTTTTTCCATACCAATACTTCCGGCAAGAACTTGTTTAGCTGCCTCATAATAATGGACATTTCCAAATGCATAGCCTTTATCATCTAAATGAAATGTACTCCCTTTAACCGTATCCCTGAACCAATCATTAAACTGGCCAATTCTCGGAAGACTTTCTTGGTTGCGAATACAAGCCTTCTTATCAGCGGAAATTGGTGTATCCAAATCCCAGCCTTCTCCAATAATAAGAATGGAAGGATCAAATGAATCAACTGCTTTCCGGATTTCATTCATTGTTTCAATGTCCAAAATCCCCATCAAGTCAAATCGAAAGCCATCTATTTCGTATTCTTTCAGCCAAAACATAACCGAATCAATAATAAATTTTCTTCCCATCAGCCGTTCTGAAGCAAAATCATTGCCTACGCCTGTTCCATTGGAAGGCATTCCAAATTCATCATGACGAAAATAGTAGCCGGGAACAATGTTTTCAAAAGATGAGCACTCTCGAATATATACGTGATTATAAACAACATCCATTATTACCCTTATTCCTTGTGTATGGACCGCATGTATCATTGCTTTCAATTCTTTAACTCTTGCATATGGATTAGAAGGGGCTGTGGAAAAGCTGCCATCAGGTGCATTAAAATGCAATGGATTATAACCCCAATTGTATTCATCCGTATCCTTTCTTTCATCAATCCCCTCAAAATCATTAATTGGAAGAAATTCAATATGCGTG
The DNA here is from genome assembly GCF_001420595.1 of Cytobacillus solani. Taxonomy (GTDB): domain Bacteria; phylum Bacillota; class Bacilli; order Bacillales; family Cytobacillaceae; genus Cytobacillus; species Cytobacillus solani. The sequence goes on from NZ_LJIX01000006.1 coordinate 3,878,299, forward strand.
ATACCGAGTTCCTGTATATAGGAGAGCCCTGTTGGCGTTCCGTCTATCGCCACAGTATTCAGCTCTGCAGCACCAAGATACGTACCTTTATTTATGATTCCGCTATTTGAATGGATGGTTAAGTCCCTTATGTGTGTTTCGTAGATAATCGCATCAGTAGGTTGTTTGAAAAGGGGAAGGGGGGGTTTTGTCATTTTTGTTTTGTTCAGATCAATGACAGCAGCATATTCTCCATTGAGGCTAACCGACGTAGCATAAGGATCCGCTGCCTCTCTCCATTCTAAATTTACAAAGACTTGAAAGGAATAATAATAGCATTCAAGATCTCCTTTTACAGTTACGTGCCATACACCTTTCTCCTTTCTCATCATCGAATGAAATATTTCACTCTTTGATGTATCTGTTGGGAGCAATTTTAATTTCACCTTTGTTGCAGTAGGCGCCCACAGCTTGAATAACGTGTGATCTGAATGATAAAAAGAACCTAGTAGGCCATCATAGAAAAACTCTTTATCAAAAGCAGCTGTGCGAATGACAGCGCCTATTTGCAAGTCTGTTTTTTCACCATGCTCATCAATTACCCAATATTGTTCACCAATTACTAGTTTTTCTTCTATCTGACAAGTATATTTAACGCTTTTTTCTAACGGTATTCGATTCATAATTGTCAGAAGAACATACTCATTCCTATTCATTTTTCTAATAGAAAATTTTGAAGAGCTCCCTCCGAAATAATCTTTAGGAAGTAAGATCGTAATGATTTGCATGTCATCTAAGTAAGCAGAAAATTTTCGATTAATCGCTTTCATGATCTTACCTCCAATTTCATGTATTTATTCCATTCCACTTGCCTTTGAAAGGATTGGAAGGAATCTTCGGCAAGTAATGGTTGTCAATGGAGTACAGCCGATATCCTCACCATCTGCATGAGCCTGTATCGAATCAGGAGAAGAAATTCTAATCTCACTACCAGTAAACGTCTCCACTTCCTTGAATGCAACATGTCCTCCCCAAAAAACAGTAATAAATACAAATAAGAGCTTCAATCTTGATAAATTATGGACAACAGTAATATTTAGCTGACCATCAAAAGGGGAGGCATTAGGGGATATTTTCATTCCTCCGCCAAAAAAAGGCTGATTTGAAACAGTTACAAACCAAGTGGAATCAAACGCAATTTTTTTCCCATCTATAATTATTTCAATGGATGATCGTTGATAGGTAAATACACTTTTTAGCAAAAAATAAACATAGACTAGCTTTCCTAGAGAAACACGGTTTAACAGCTTTTTAATTTTTGAAAGATTTACTTTCCTTGCAATATGAGCATCCAGTCCAACACCCATATTATTGACAAAATAGATGTATTCTTCATCTTTATTCGTTATCCTCCCTAAATCAATTAGTGAGGCTTCTTCCTTCAATTGTCTCAAGAGATGGTAGAGCGCAGCAACTGGATTTCTTGGAATGCCAAATCCTCTAGAAAAGTCATTACCAGAACCACCAGGAATATATGCAAGCTGGATATGCTTGTTAACCACTGCCCCATTCACCACTTCGTGCATTGTTCCGTCTCCTCCAACAACAACGATGACTACTTTTTTCCCTGTCTCTTTTTCGGAAATCAACTGAACAATTTCTTTTCCATGGCCGTGATACGCTGTAAAAAAAGCCTCGTATGAAATATTTTGTTCATCAAGTATTTTTTCTAGTTTTCTCCAAACCTTTTGACAACGGCCATTTTTCGCCTGAGGATTAATGATAAAATAGAGCTTTTTCATCACATTATTCTACCTTCTATATAGACTTTGTCTAATTATTCTTCTTCAGAAATCTCCCATTCAAGCCTTCTAATTGATGTCGTTTGGCAATATTGCAATAAGCTTTGGGCTGCTTTAAGCTGTACATGTTTCAGCGGAGAACGAAGATTTCTCATGCTTTTAAACCATTCCTCATAATTTCTTTTTTCAATCATTTGGACATCAAAGGGAACTGCAGGATGGTCAATGTATCCATTTCTGCAAAGAACCGCCTTATGTATCGGCAAATCGATTTCATTCATGCGGAATATTTGGTGAACAATTTTCGCTGTTCGATTTAATGCTAATAATGGATTCAACACCTTTTTCTCTTCGCCATTCACCCGTTTCACCCAGAAGCGTTCTTTTGATCCGATAAAAACGGAAGAGTCTTCTTCCTCTAGAAGACTAATACACCAGACGCCTGTCGGACTTAAAATAATTGTTTCTACCTCCACTGGTGCCTTTTTCAACAAAAAAAGCGGTAAATAGAGAACGAGAAACGTATCAGGAAATCGTTGAAGAAAGAACTTTAATCTCTCATCAAAATAAAATCGTTTATCCACAAACGATTTTTCAGTCAAAGTAGAGCTCGCCCATTTCATTTGAAAGCGGAATAATTGATCCAGGAATTGATGCTTTAATTCCTCCACTGAATCAGGACGATAGGTAAAGTTTGTTTTGAATTGAAGAATTGCTTCGTCTCCACTTTCATCGTTGTTATGATCCATTTGATCTAGGTTTAACAAATCTTCCTCTTCATTATCCTTCTTCCCTAGCTTCCATAGCCCTTTTAGCTTATCTATTAAAGGTTTTTTCTCTTCTTCAAGCCAATCAGGATTTTCTTCCTGCGAATGGTTCATAAAAAAAGAATCATCATTATTATCCCACGCAGCTTTCAACTTTTCCCATTGATGCTTTTTAAGCCTGACATAGCGGGATGGATATAAATAAATATTCTGTTCATACCGTGAAACGTAATCTTGCATTTTAATTAACTGTCCCATTTATCTTGCCTGCCTCATCATGTCTCTAGTATTCATTTATTCTTCTAGCAGCGGGTATGCTGCTATTTTTTCGTATTTGGGGAATCGATCAATATGTGTTTGATACAGAACAACTTCCTTTGCTTGAAAAGTAAGAGGTGCGTTTATGAAAGGATTATTTTGTTTCAAACAGTACTCCTCGAATGGATTACTTCCAGTCCATTTTCTTGCTAAAGTAATATGTGGCTTATAGGCCCTAGTCTCTAATTCAAATCCAGCCTCTAGGCAAGCAGAAAATACGAGTTCACGAATCTTCGTTAATTGCTCCTCTTTCGCTGTATCTGCCCAAAATATTCTTGGTGAATCCTTTTTCCCAAACACACCAAGCTGATTAATATGAAGAGGAAAGGAGCTTTGTCCATTTAACTGTTTAAAAACCAGCTTTGTAGCTTCCTTAAGCTTGTCCTCTGATGCAACACCTAGAAAGGCCAATGTGATATGATAATCCTCTTGGTGAACCCAACGCTGAAAAGGAAGCTTTTCCTTTATAGTTAAGCAGAGATTATTTAATTCCTTCTTTACTTCCTCTGGTAAGCTAACAGCAAAGAAAAAATGAGCTTTCCGATCCATTTTCATCCTCCATTAATTAACCAACATTTGCACTTATTTTAGCAGAAGTTGGAGACAGGTTCTACTCTATTCAGCAGTAATGATGAATATTGGTCCAGACAGAAAAAAGCAAGCAATGATTTCATATGAACATTGCTTACTTTTTTCCAAAAATTTTTTAGCTAATGGTGCCGCATTCCTTTTCAATTTCTTTAACAAAAAGTGCCTGTAAATGCTCCGTAATTGGACCCAGGCTGCCATTCCCCACTTTTTCTCCCTCGATTTCAACAATTGGTGTAATTTCAACTGTTGTTCCTGAAAGGAAAACTTCATCCGCACTCTTTAGATCATCAACTGTGAAAGGGGTCTCAGAAGAAGGAATATCATTATTCCTGCATATTTCCAAAACCTTCTGTCTTGTTATCCCGTTAAGAATTAAATTGTCAGCAGGGTGTGTGATTACTTTTCCATTTTTGATTATTGAAATATTCGATAAGCTTCCTTCGGTTACTACTCCATCACGGTGCTGGATTGCTTCAAAGCAGCCTGCCTCCACCGCTTTTTGTTTTGCCATTAAATTACCTAGTAGATTCAAACTTTTAATATCACATAGAAGCCAACGGATATCCGCGTTCAGAATCGTCTTTACCCCTGTTTTCATATTTTCAACAGGTCTCCCCACTTCCTTTGAATACGCAACAAAGGTTGGAGAAACATCATTTGAAGGAAATGCATGATTTCTTGGGGCTATTCCTCGTGTCACCTGCAAGTACAAGGTTCCTAAATTAAGCCTATTTTTATCAATTAAGCTTTCAAGCTGTTGCTTTATTTCAGAAACTGTATAAGGAATATCCATACCAATCTTCTTGCCGCTATCAATAAGGCGTTCAAGATGCTCCGTACCTGTAAACATTTTCCCGTTATATACACGGATCACCTCGTAAACGCCATCCCCAAATTGGTAGCCGCGATCTTCAATATCTATTTTTGCTTCCGAACGGTTAATGAACTCTCCATTTACTATAACGTATGTCATTTTCCCTTGACTCCCTGCTTGTATATTTTTATTTTGCAAGTTCATATATAGCCTGTGCATAAATGGCTGTTGCTCTTAGCATGTCTTCAATATACATATATTCATCCTTTTGATGGGCAATGTCCTCTCTTCCAGGGAACAGCGGACCGAATGCCACACCAGACTTCAAGGAACGGGCATATGTTCCTCCGCCAATTGAAAGCAGTTCAGCCTTCTCCCCTGTTTGTTCCTCATATACACTCTTTAACGTTTGAATGAGAAAATCTTCCTCAGCCACGTGATGAGGCTTTGAGTCAGTAAAGTTTTCAATTATAAAGTTTTCTTCTTTTAGTAAACCTTCAAGTCTGCCTTTTGTATCATCCATATGATTCGTAACAGGGTAGCGAACATTTAATCCAAGTCGACCGCCATTCTCCTGTGTATAGGAAAGCTTTCCTACATTGATTGTTAAGTCACCTGTAATGTCGTCTGAATAGGCGATACCAAGCTTCTTACCTCTTGACTCATCATAGAAATATGTAGTCGCAAACTGAAAATAGTGACTTGCCTTCGAGTCAATTTTCAATTCTGATAAAAACTTAGCCATGTAGAGACCTGCATTTTTTCCATTTTTCGGCTCCATTCCGTGGGCAGAAACCCCTTCCGCCTCAAGAATTAATACACCGTTTTCAATGTAGTATTTTCCAGGCAGTTCATTCTGTTTAAGAAAATCAGCATACATTTGCACGATCTCTGTTGGCTCATTATTCACTTCAAGTGAAGCCTTTGCAAAGTCTGGAACCATATTATATCTTCTGCCAGATTCGAAAGAGAGCACAGCTGCCTTTATTTCTCCATCGTACGTAGAACCTTCTCCACTTTGGACAAGGTCGAAATCAGCTATCCCTTTTTCTGCATAGATGATAGGGAAATCAGCATCTGGTGCGAATCCCATTGCCGGCATTTCCTCATGTTCAAAGTAATGATCTACACAACGCCAATCACTTTCCTCATCCGTTCCAATGATCATGCGTACACGCTTATTTAGTGGCAGTTCAAGCTCCTTCACAATCTTCATCGCATAATAAGCAGCCATCGTTGGGCCTTTATCATCAATGGCTCCTCTTGCAAATATTTTGCCATCGCGGATTTCGGCACCATACGGATCACTTGACCAGCCATCTCCTTCTGGTACGACATCCACATGACAAAGAATCCCGACAATTTCCTCACCTTGTCCAAATTCTAAATGTCCTGCAAGGTTTCCAACGTTCTTAGGTATAAACCCATCTTTCTCGCCAAGCTGAAGCATGAAATCTAACGCTTCCTTTACCCCTTCCCCTAATGGAGCATCTTCTGTTGCTTGATCTTCGTCCAATACACTTTTTATTTGCAGAAGCTTTTTTGCATCTTCAATCAGTGCGTCTTGTCTTTGTTCCACTTCTTTTTGCCAATCAATCACGTTCATTACTAATCCTCCAGTGTAAGAAAAAAATTAAATCTATTTAAAATTATATCAATTCATTTTTCCTTATGCACCATCATACACCTATCACAAATAAATAAAAATACTTTCCTACCTTCGGAACAAACCAAATGGCATGCCGAATTGAGACAGTATAATATGCCAACATACTACAAAAACGGCTAGAAGGGTGATCGCTGTCATAAATAAGAACAAAACAGCCCTTTTCCGTGCCTTAAAATAGAAGTCTGTTTCACTGAATTTTTTACTTAGTGGATTGGATGGTGCAATTTTATCCCAAACAAGTGAAAGCCATGAATTCATCATGATAAGAAAACCGAAGAATATGATTATTTTTATCCAGAGAGGTGGAATGAGTACGATTGCAACGGTTCCAACGGAAATAATTTGAAAATAGCTTATTACATACGAGCGGTTTCTTAGAAAAACCTTTAAAAACAACTCAATAAATCCATTTGCCGGTACTCGCTTTTTTAAAATTCGCTTTGAACGGCGGAATAGAAGCGGCTTTGTTCTTTTCGAAACAATTGGTTTTTCAATTTCATTTGAAAGTATGAAAATAAGCTCAATATTTTTCGTCTTATCCGCTCGGCCCATATCTATTTCATGATCGATTGCAGATAATTTCTGGATTGACTTTAAGCTGAAATAAATGGAAGCTGTCAGAAAGACGATTCCGCATAAGCAAACGAGAAACAAGGCACCTTTATCCCAAAGGATATAGATCAGCTGACTAATCCAGCTTAAGGCAGCAAAAAATAGAAAACTAAGCACTAATTTTTTAAACCTTTTGTCTATTTTCTTCAAATGATATTTTACGAGCATAATTAGCGCTTTTAATGCAATAAAGAAAAAAAGTAATGCACCTATTTTCTGCCAGCTAAGAAAGAAATGATTACTTAAGAACGGCAGCAGAATAAGAAATGTAATTGCTGTTACTAGCGATTGGGAAAAGAGAGAGTATATATATCCCCATTTTTTCATCCCAAAAAAGATTGACTGCATTTTTATGAGAAATACTTTGTCTGCTTCTTCAACATATGTACGAATGCTTCCATTCCAGGACAAAAGATAAATAAGCATGAATACAAGGATAAACGGAATGGATTCTATCCATCTTGGCAGCTCCACCCACCAAGAGCGGTATCGAAAGATTATAAATAAAATGGCTGGAATAATAAGATATACAATGATTGTCCAATCGGCAATTGACCGGATAACCCCATACTGATATTTTCGATCTCTTATGTATCGGTCACGAAAAAGTTTCCAACTACTCATCCGGATTACCCTCAGCTACTAAATGAAAGCAGTCATACAGGGAACCATCAGGAAGATTACACTGTTCTCGAATATCCTTGAGTGTACCAGCTGCTTGCAGCTGCCCATTATGGATCATTAAGAACCGATCACATACCTTTTCCGCTGTATCTAATACATGCGTGGACATCAATATTCCTGCCCCCCGCTTTTGTTCCGTTTCAATTAACTTTAAAAAAAGCTTCATCGCGTTCGGATCGAGCCCAATAAATGGCTCATCAATAATATATACCTTTGGACTTGTAATCATCGCTAAGATCAGCATGGCTTTTTGCTGCATGCCCTTTGAATACTTGCCAGGATATTCATGCGCATGTTCCGTTAGCTTGTACTGCTCAAGAAAATCTTTTGCTTTCTCCTTGTATTCCTTATCAGGGAGAGCCTCCACTGCTGCGATAAAATCAAGATGCTCCCATAATGTCAGCTCATCATAGAAAATGGGTCTTTCCGGTACATAAGAATATTTTGTATTCTCCCTAAAAGAAATTTCCCCCTCTTTGTTTTCCAATAATCCAAGAATCGTTTTAATTGTCGTGCTCTTTCCAGCGCCATTAGGTCCAATTAATCCAATTAGCTCTCCTTCTTTAACATTGAAATGAATATTATGGATAATTTCCTTTTCCTTGTCATAGCCTGCTGATTTAATGTCTACATTTAATAAAGTCATCTGATACTCCTCCTATCTAATTTGTACGAATGAGAAGTGGAAAAGGTTTACTTTTTTCGGAAAGTATTCTTTTGGAATCAGGAGAAAAATTGTTTTTAGAATTTTTTACAATACACCCATGAAAGACCATAGGATATACTAAGATTTTAATAAAGAGAAAGGAAAAGTTCATGAATATGGTGGAAATTCTTTAATAAAGTAGAAATTATCAAAAAATAGGAGTACAATGAAGGTAAGATTGACATCTCTTGAAAAAACATCTGATATTTGCAAAGGAGTTGGCTGAGGAAAAGAAAACTACATATGCTTGAAGGACAAAGGTTCTTCAATGAACTGTCAGTTGCAGGAATTTGCCATTGGTTTGAAAAAAGGATAGGGAGTGGTTTTTTGAAACCTTCAACTAACCGGATGTTAAACCGTATCAAATCCGTCTACATGTTTATTAATAAGCGTGGAACTGTAACAACGGGAGAGCTTGTAGAGGAATTTGGTATTACTCCTCGCACCATTCAGAGAGATTTAAACGTTCTTGTTTACAACGACTTAGTAAAAAGCCCCAGTCGAGGAAAATGGACGACTACAAAAAAGAAGGTAAAGATGTCATCATAAGTTTCCTTTCGTGCACTGATCTCATATGAGGTCTGATGTCTGAAGTGATGATCCCAGATTCGATTGTTAACAAAAAAAATAGGATGAAAAAAATCGCCAAGCTAGGCGATTTTTATTTGACCTCATATTCCATTAAGCTTTCTAGTTCTTCCTCTGTTAATTCCCGGTATTCACCAAGCTCCAGTGTTTCATCTAGCTGCAGCGGCCCCATCGAAATCCTTTGTAAATAAATGACGCGCTTCCCAACCGCCTCAAACATTCTTTTCACTTGATGAAATTTCCCTTCAGTAATTGTGAGTTCAATATCTGATGTGAGACCGGATTTAATGATCTTCAATTCCCCTGGTTTTGTTTCATACCCATCATCCAAAATAACGCCCTTTTTAAAAGCAGCAATATCCTCTTCAGTTACTTCACTGTTTATAACAGCAAAATAAGTTTTCGGCACATGCTTTTTTGGAGATAAGAGGCGGTGGGCAAGCTGACCGTCATTCGTTAACAGCAGCAGCCCTTCAGTATCTTTATCAAGCCGCCCAACTGGAAAAGGCGAGAATACTAAGTCTTCTGGCTCCAATATATCTAAAACCGTTTCATGCTGCGAATCCTCAGTAGCGGAAATGACTCCTTGTGGCTTGTTCAACATTAAATAGATGAACTCTTTATACACCACTTCTTCTCCATTGATTGTTACAACATCCTTATTAGGATCCACATGCTTGCTGGCATCCTTCACCTTCTGCTCATTGACTTCAACAGCCCCGCTCTTCAAAAGCTGTTTTACATCCTTCCGGCTTCCAAAGCCTAAATTAGCAAGCATTTTATCAATTCTCATATCATCACCTCTTTTATTGCTGATTTGCAGGATACTTGAAATGTTTTCACATTATCCGCGCAACCTGACCTTCTTCAATAGCCGATCGACCTTTTGTCCAAATAAGAAGTAAACAAGTTTTGTTTTAAAGCTTAAATAGAAGTAAACTCCTGCACCCACCGCTGCACAAATGACTACGATAATGAAGGCTTGTAAATTAGTTGTCGGTGTTAAGAAAAGCGTAAGAAGCTTATACGTGATTCCCGCACCTGCAAACATCAGCGCTGTGAAAATAACAATCAAAATTCCTCTTCTGAGCACAAGTCGAAATGGATACTTAGCATACGTTTTTATTACAATTAAATTAATCAAGATAGCAGCTGTATAGCCTATAGCAGTGGCCACAACAGCTCCCTGTGTTTCCATCATCTTGATAAGAGGGATATTTAAGCTCAATTTAAGCAATAATCCAACAAGCAAGCTAAGTACCGTATAACGCTGTTCATTGATTCCTTGTAAAATCGCAGCGGTTACTAAGAAATAAGCAAAAAGAATTGCTACAGGCGCATACGTTCTAAGCACTTCAGTTCCAAGCTCGCTCGGATCGTAAAACAATGTAAAAATAGGCTCTGCTAATAACGAAAGTCCTACAACTGCCGGAAGAGTTAGAAATAATAGCACCTGAAATGCTTGATTCAATTGATAATTTAAACTAGTACGATCGCTCTCAACAAATGCTTTCGTAATACTCGGAACGAGTGTTAAAGAAAAAGCAGTAGCCAAAGACACAGGAATAATGACAAGCTTATGCGTCTGGAAGTTTAATACGGCAAAGGATGATACCGCCTGATCGGCTAAGCCAATTTCCGCCATCGTCCGGATAAAAGTGAGCTGATCAATAAATTGGAAAAGCGAACCGGATAAGCCTACAAAAATAAAAGGCGCGGCATACACAACGATTTCTTTGTACATATCCTTTAAAGAAATGTCCATTGTGCCTTTGTCATTCAATAAAAGGCCATCCAAATAAGGCTTTCTTTTATACCAATACCATAAAAGTGCTCCTAGACCACCGATTGCACCAATACATGCGGCAAAGGTGGCTACACTTACTGCCTGAACAAGACTGCCTTTCATGATATATAAAACAATAAAAGCACCTGCAAGAACAAACACAATACGTACAATTTGTTCAATGACCTGTGATAAAGCCGAAGGTCCCATGGATTGGTGTCCCTGAAAAAAGCCGCGAATCAAACTCATAAAAGGAACAACAATAAGCGCAAAGCTTACAGCTCTGATAACAGTCGCTACATCCTTCACACTCGTATCCACATTATCAGGAATAATAAAATCAGCTAACGATGGAGCTAGAAAATATAGGAATAGAAAGGATATCGTTCCCGTACAAAACATCACAACTAGCCCTGATTTAAATAGCTTTCTCCCTACGGCATATTCCTCTAATGCATTGTATTTCGAAATAAATTTTGAAACCGCGGCAGGTATGCCTGCTGTTGCTAAACTAATGAAGATTGTATAAGGAATATAGGCGAAGGAATAAAGCGCATTTCCTTCTTCCCCTACAATATGATAAAAAGGAATCACATAAAATAACCCGAGTACTTTTGAAATGATCGTCGCTAGGGTCATTATAAAAGTACCCCTTAAAAGCTTTGATGACATAGAACCCCATTCCCCTTCAAAAAAGCGCTGAACATTAACAGTTAAAGTCCTCTTATTTAAGAAGCCCTAGCTGTGTAAGTTCCACCATTAAGTTATCGTAGCAAAAGATAATTCTATCGGAAAATTTAATTATGTAAATAATAATCACAATTTTTTTTGCACACTATTTGTATTCTACTCTTCTTCTTACAGGATTTCTACTTAGAGCTGACGAAAATGGTGTTTTCTGCAGTTAAAGTACTTTGAACGTAAAAAAAGCCAATGAAACAATTGGCTTTTTTATGTAATACTATTCAGTTTTTTACCCATAAATTCTCAATTGGAATTCCAGCATCCTTTATTGTTCGGTATATAGGGCATCTTTGATCCACTTTTTTTTGTAATTCATCCACTTGCTCTTGGGAGGCTGATGTTTTCAAGAAAGCCTCTACCTTCACTTTTTCGAAGTATGGTTTTACATCTAAATTTCCCATTAACCCGCTAGGATCAAGTTCTCCTTCGACTTTAAATGATATATCCTCTATTTGGATATTCATTTCTTTTGAAATTATCTGTACCATTACATTCTCACAAGCTGCAAGGGCGGCTAACATTGTAGACATTGGATCAGGCGCAGAATCTTTTCCCCCAAAAGATACTGGTTCATCAATGCTTATTATATGTTTGCCATTCGTAGCATCTGTCCTCATTCCAGAACCAGTGACATCTAATTTGAATGTAAGTTTTTTGCTCATCCAATTCCCCTCCTGATAATCACAGACTTGCTAATTTAATTTGCCCTCTTAATAAATTTGCGGCCTTACTCATTACCTCGAGCTTTTGAATAGCAATCACTTCACTATTCATCGGTCTTTGGGCAAAGGTTCCAAACCCGCAATCTGGATTTAAATAGATTTGATTAGCCGGCATAAGCTTTAATAATTGATTGACCTTCTCAACAATTTCTTCTTCCGTTTCAATTTCTTCCGTTCGTGGATTCACAATTCCAAATCCAATTTCAGCATGAGTGAACTCCTTTATTGCCTCGATTTCCCCTGCTCTTGGTGTCGCATACTCAAGAACGAGCTGATCAACATTTACCCTTGATAAATAAGGGATAAGCGGGAAATATGGACCTCTTAGAAGGATATCGTCTTCTCTGCTCCAATTCCCGCGGCAAATATGGACTCCTAATTTTGTTCCTCTGCCTCGCATGCCTTCCATCACTTGATTCATTAACCCTAGAGCAAACTCAATTTCCACCTCTGCATCCGCTTTTGCAGTCAAAGCTCCACACATAAATGTGCGATTGGCATTCTTTTGTGTAAATACGAGCTCAGTCAGTACAGGTTCATCGAATTGCACAAAATCGACGCCTTCGGCAATCAGATCTTCCAATTCTTCTCTTAAAACGCTTACAATATCGATTGCTAAGTCTTCTTTCGTTGGATAAGCTTCTTCCGATAGCCCTTCAACCCACATGGATCTTGTTAATAAATAGGGACCAGGAAGCGTTACTTTTATTTTTCTATCCGTATGCTTCTTTAAAAAACGAAAGTCATTTAATGCAAGCGGTTTTTTTCGGCTGATTTTCCCTGCTGCTGCAGGATTAGATAGGGAAAATGCAGGAACATCAAGCGTACCGAGAATTTCTTCAAAACTTGCTTTATCATCAATGTATTCTAGCAATTCAGAGACTGTTAGCATTTTCACATTATGTAAATGCTCAGCAACAAACGAAATATAATTATCTCTTCTTTGCTCGCCATCAGATACAATATCTATGCCTGCTTCTTCTTGCAGACGGAGGCATTCAATAACCGCTTGATCCGCAACCGCTTGAAATGCCTCATCTGTCATTCTGCCTGCTCTTTTTTCTCTCATCGCCTTCTGCACTTCAACCGACCTAGGCCAGCTGCCAATGACAGATGTAGGAAAGAGTGTTGATTCCATCGTATTTCCTCCTAATATACAATTGAAAAGGTCAGTTTGATTTCAACTGCTTTTTTCAACGTTTGATAGATAGGTGATTTATTTAAAGTAATTTGCCAAATCTCTTTCAACAAATCTTCATCCGCTGCTGACGATACATAGCATGTACCTGAAATCTGCTGTATGCTCGGACTCCCGTTTTCTTCAATTTCCATATGAGATAAAATATTTTCGATGGAACCTTTAAGCGAAAGCTCGATTTGATCAACAACGACATTCCTTCTAGATGCATGCGCTTTGAAGCCAACTGTTAAGCATGAAGCAAGGGAAGCAATGAAATAATCGATTGAACTAGGAGCATCCACACGAGCACTAAATTCTGCTGGCTGACCTGAGTAAAAATGGTGATTTCTTGCAAATACTTTAGCCTTTAAATCCTTCTCCCCTTGCACACGAACATTCCATTTGTACCCTTTCGCAGCCGCAAGATCGCTCTCTAATGCTGATTTGCTTTGACCTTTTCGTACAAAATACCTAACCGTATTCTCACCTGGTTCTGATCCGATAAATTCATGCTTGACCATTCGGCACCATGCTGGTAAATCATCAGCAACCGTTCTTTCTCTGCTTCTAATTTCCAAAACTTGTCCGGGATCAAGAGGACTCATACTCTTATTAATAATTAATAACAAACCTGACCCGCAATCAAGGTCTCCACCATCGCAAACGGCATGAGGATTTAACATGAGAGCTGCCCCCTAACGGAAAAATTAATATGTAATCGAAGCTGCACCTTGTGTTAGGAATTCTACTAATCTAGCTCCTCCGACGATTGTTGCTCCTTCTATTAAATTATCCTCTGATAGCCCTCTCTTTTTGTAACAAGGACTGCATACCCAAATGATTCCTCCCGCTTCAACAAATTGATCCATTAATTGCTTTAATGGCGCAAAGCCTTCTTCATGAATATCTTCTGCATATCCCTTTTCAGCTAGAAATGCACCTTCAACATTTAAAAAGACAACTGTTTCCTGACCAGATGCAACGGCAGCATTGGCTACTACAAACCCAACCGTTGCTTTATCTGTATCATTTTTAGCACTTGTAATACTCACTGCGAATTTTCCTGACATGATGATTCCTCCCAAAATTTAGTTTACTAGATTAGATAATTGGTCTAAGCTACTTTCCTTTTTTAATAAAATAATGGCTGATATTCCCTTCATCGAGACGGTTTATCAATGTATGGTGCTGCATTCGGCACCATGCAGGCAAATCTTCACGTGCACCAGGGTCATACGAGATCACTTTAATGATTTCCCCCTCTGCCATTTTCCTCATCGTAAGGAATAAATTCATTATTAGCTCTCCACACCCAGTCGGGCCGGCATCATAAGTGACATCTACTGAAATGTGACTTTCCATTTGACACCACCTTTTTATACGATTAATGATAAAAAAGAAGAAAATAGACTTGGAACCTCTAATAAATAAAAGCGCTTTCCTCCCAATTATAATGAATACGTTTTACAAAATAAATTCAATCTATCTATAGTATCGATGAATATGTATCGTCTTTTCGAATAGATAGAGAATCATTCTAATTAGTAAAGTTCAAACTCAAGAAATTTTGTGCATATTATGTATTTCATTACGAATCGTTTATAATTGTTAAGTAAATTAAGGATGAAATAAGTTGGTGACGAAATGAAGTATGATGTAATAGTGATTGGCGGAGGCCCTTCAGGTTTGATGGCAGCCATTGGCGCGGCTGAAAACAAAGCAAAAGTTCTCCTTATTGATAAAGGGGACAAGCTAGGAAGAAAGCTTGCCATTTCAGGCGGGGGAAGGTGCAATGTCACGAACAGGCTGCCTGTTGATGAAATTATTAAGCATATCCCAGGAAATGGCCGTTTTTTGTACAGTGCCTTTTCACTTTTCAGCAATGAGGATATTATTAAGTTTTTTGAGAAACTTGGGATTCAACTCAAAGAAGAAGATCACGGGAGAATGTTTCCTGTTACAGATAAGGCACAATCGGTTGTAGATGCCTTGCTTTCGAGATTAAAAGATTTAAGGGTAGATATTAAAACGAACAGCCCGATTAACGATGTTCATTATAAGAACGGAAAAGTCCATTCCGTCGAACTGAAGAATGGACAAGTGTACGAGGCTGATTCTGTTGTCATTGCTGTCGGAGGAAAGTCTGTGCCACATACAGGATCTACTGGAGATGGGTATGCATGGGCGAAAAAGGGCGGTCATACGGTAACGGATTTATTTCCAACGGAAGTTCCAGTCACATCCGCAGAACCTTTTATTAAAGAGAAAACTTTGCAAGGTTTATCTTTGAGAAATGTAGCGCTTAGTGTATTGAATCCGAAAGGAAAGCCTTTGATTACACATAGGATGGATATGATTTTCACCCACTTTGGTGTCAGTGGTCCAGCCGTTTTACGTTGCAGCCAATTTGTCGTCAAGGCAATGAAAAAGTGGGACTTACGTGAGGTTACTATGAGTCTTGATGCCATCCCTGATAAAAAAGAAGAACCGTTACTACAAGAAATATATAAGCTTATTAAAGATGAACCAAAGAAAAGCATTAAAAACCTGTTAAAAGGCTTTTTGCCTGAAAGATATTTATTGTTCCTTCTTGAGCAATGTGAAATAGATCCTCCCACTCAAGGTGCAATGATTTCAAACGAAAAGCTGCGAAGTTTTGTAAGCAGCTGTAAGAAGTTTCAATTTCATGTCAATGGAACACTGCCATTAGATAAAGCGTTTGTTACTGGCGGGGGTGTTTCTGTTAAAGAGATTGAGCCGCAAACAATGGCATCTAAATTAATGGATGGATTGTTTTTCTGTGGGGAAATTCTTGATATCCATGGCTACACAGGCGGATATAATATCACCTCTGCACTTGTCACGGGAAGGCTTGCAGGAATAAATGCAGCCTTAGCAGCGCGGAGCCAAAAATAAATGTAGCGATTGCACAGAAGTATTTACAAGAATGATGATTTTTGCGGTCACATAAAAATTTTATGTGACCTCTTTTTATATTAATTACCATACTCGGGCACGTATATCTTTTTATGTGACCTCTTTTTGCATTAATTACCACATTCGGGCACGTATATCTTTTTATGTGACCTTTTTTTACATTAATTTCCATATTCGGGCACGTATATCTTTTTATGTGGACCTCTTTTTGCATTAATTACCGCATTCGGGCACGTATATCTTTTTATGTGGACCTCTTTTTGCATTAATTACCATATTCGAGCACGTAAATCTTTTCACGTGACTTCTTTTTGCAAAAATACCCATTTTAGGACACACCCCAAAAAATTAAAGATCACAAAAAGTGACCGCAACCCATTCAGGCTCGATAAATAATCATTGCTGAAAAACAGTAAATCTGTTCATCTTCATCCTCATGAACAGCGGCTACATTATATTTAATATCGAGCAGCTTTTTCTCTTCTATTTTCTGTAAAAAACGATTCATTTCCAACTCGAGATCTTTCTCATGCTCTTGATCAAATAATTTAACCTGAATCAAAGACCCCTCACCCTTTCTAGCGTTTTAGAATCATTATTAACAGAATAGTCTATATTTAGTCGTTTAAGATTCTGCAAGAACCTAATAAACGTTAGTAAATGTTCCTTTCCAATTCTCTCTTCCTATTATTAATCATTTTTCCTCTATTTCGTATAAAGTTTTTAATTTTGGACAAAACTCCACACCCCTATCTTAGATAGAAATGGTATTCTTATATAAATACAATTAATTGATATCATATATAGTATTCAATCGATATTATCAATGAGATTGGAGGTGCAGAAAATGGATATGCACCAATTATTTGTTTTTACAAAGGTTGTCGAGCATAAAAATTTTTCGAAAGCTGCCGATGACGTTTTTTTAAGTCAATCGACAGTTAGTTCACATATTAAGGCATTAGAGAAAAGTTTAAACCTTAAGCTTTTTGACCGGGATGGAAGAGATACAATACTAACACCGCATGGGGAACAATTACATCATTGGGCACAAAAAATTTTACTATTAAAAGATGAGGCATTGCTTGATCTAAAGAGGGAAATGATGGACTTTCGCGGAATTGTAAAAATCGCGACAAGCTCTGTTCCTGGCTCCTTTATCATTCCAAATATAATCAAACATTTCAATCATGTTCATCCGAATATTTCTTTTCATATCTCAGAATCCTCATCAAAAAAGGTCGTAGAACATGTCCTCAATCGATCTGTTGATATTGGAATCCTAGGAGAAAAATATGAGAATGATAAGCTTTGCTACCTTCCTCTTCAAAAAGAAAAATTAGTATTAATTACTTCAAATGAACAGGAATTTAATGGCCCTGTTTCTTTAGAGGAAATCATTAAGTATCCGCTGATTATGAGAAGCTCAGATTCTGGTACAAGGTCATTAATAAATAAGTTTTTAGAAAAGAAAAAGATTTCAAAGGAACATTTACACACTGTTGTCCATACAGATTCTGGCAATAGTTTAATCCAGTTTGTTAAACAAAATATAGGAATCTCCATTATTTCAGAAATAGCTGCACAAGAATTTGCATCTGCCAATTTAATTCATATGTATGAAATTAAGGACTTTCATGATGAAAGGTTTTTTTATCTTGTTTATCATAAAAACAAAACTTTATCATTAGCTGCAAAACTATTTATTGAGAATTTGAAAAGCTTAGAAAAGAATTCTGTTTAAGCAAAAAAACAGACAGCTTTATACCTAGCTGTCTGCTCTTTTATTATGTCGTCGGCTTACTTTTCAGGCTTTACAGTTTCCCCAGACCAATTTAGCATGCCGCCAATCATATTTCTAACCTTGAAGCCTTGATCTTGCATGTAATAACAGACGTTCTCGCTTCTTCCGCCGGATCGGCAAATAAAAATGTATTCCTTGTCTTTATCAAAGTAATCCAGGTTTTCTGGAATGGTCATCATGCGGATATGTTTAGCACCAGGTATTATCCCTTGTGCTACCTCTTCATCTTCTCTTACATCTACAAGCTCCAGCTTTTCACCTGCATCTATTTTTTCCTCTAATTCATCTGTTGTAATGATTTCGATTGATTCCATTGAAAAAATCCCTTCTAAATTTAATTATCTCCCTATTGTAAAAAACATCCTCCGAAAACACAATCGGAGGATGCTGAATAGTTGCCCTTGCTTTTTTAATTAGCCACTATATTAACTAACTTTCCAGGTACTGCAATAACTTTACGAATGGTTTTCCCATCAATTTGCTCTTTCACTTTGTCATCGTCCATGGCGATTTTTTCAAGTGCATCTTTTTGGGCATCAGATGGAACACGAAGCTTTGCCTTTACTTTGCCGTTAATCTGAATAACAATTTCAACTTCATCATCCACTAGTTTCGCTTCATCAAATGCTGGCCATGCTTCATAAGCAATTGTTCCGCTATGGCCAAGTTTTTCCCATAGTTCTTCTGCCACGTGTGGTGTGATTGGTGATAGCATTTTTACAAACCCTTCTATAAAATGCTTCGGAAGAACTGTTGATTTATACGCTTCATTAATAAAGACCATTAACTGTGAAATCGCTGTATTAAAACGTAATCCTTCATAATCCTCTGTCACCTTTTTCACCGTTTGATGATAGATCTTCTCTAAGTCACCAGCATCTTCAACTACTTGGATTTTCGGATTTAACTCGCCATTCTCCTCAACCAATAAACGCCAAACACGGTCTAAGAATCTTCTGGATCCATCTAATCCATTTGTTGACCAAGCAATCGAAGCATCTAATGGTCCCATGAACATTTCATATAAGCGAAGCGTATCAGCGCCGTGGCTGTCAATAATATCGTCAGGGTTTACAACATTCCCTTTTGACTTACTCATTTTTTCATTACCTTCACCAAGAATCATCCCTTGGTTAAATAACTTTTGGAAAGGCTCCTTCGTATGAACCACACCGATATCATATAGAACCTTGTGCCAGAAGCGTGCATATAAAAGGTGAAGCACCGCATGCTCTGCTCCGCCGATATAAATATCAACCGGAAGCCATTCCTTTAGTTTTTCTGCATCTGCAAGTGCTTCTGGATTTTTCGGATCGATATAGCGTAAATAATACCAGCAGCTACCTGCCCATTGCGGCATTGTATTCGTTTCCCTGCGGCCCTTTTTGCCAGTTTCCGGATCAACAACATTTACCCACTCTTCAATATTCGCAAGTGGAGATTCCCCTGTACCAGAAGGCTTAATTTCTGTTGTCTTTGGAAGGATTAATGGAAGCTGGTCTTCAGGAACAGCTGACGAAGTGCCGTCCTCCCAATGAATGATAGGAATCGGTTCACCCCAGTAACGCTGGCGGCTAAATAGCCAATCGCGAAGACGATAAGTTACCTTCTTCGTACCGATTTCCTTTTCTTCAAGCCACGCAATCATCTTTTCAATTGCATCTTCCTTGTTCATTCCATTCAAGAAGCCTG
Source organism: Cytobacillus solani (assembly GCF_001420595.1). Taxonomy (GTDB): domain Bacteria; phylum Bacillota; class Bacilli; order Bacillales; family Cytobacillaceae; genus Cytobacillus; species Cytobacillus solani. The sequence continues at coordinate 3,897,694 of NZ_LJIX01000006.1, forward strand.
AGTTTACATGCTCACCATCACCTGTGTATGCCTCTTTTTGAACATCTCCACCGGCAACCACCTCAATAATTGGAAGGTCAAATTGCTTTGCGAACTCATAATCACGCTCATCATGTCCTGGTACTGCCATGATTGCACCTGTTCCGTAGCTAGCTAATACATAATCAGCGATCCAAATTGGCATCTTCTCACCATTTACTGGATTTACTGCATAGGCACCAGTGAAAACACCTGTCTTTTCTTTTGCCAAATCTGTTCTTTCAAGATCACTTTTGCTTTGGATTTTTTCAATATAAGCATCAACAGCTTCTCTCTGGCCATCTGTTGTAATTGTATTGACTAAAGCATGCTCTGGAGCTAGCACCGCATATGTTGCACCAAAAAGAGTATCTGGGCGAGTTGTAAATACAGTGAATGTTCCTTCGTGTCCTTCAATTTGGAAAGTCACTTCTGCGCCTTCTGAGCGTCCAATCCAGTTGCGCTGCATATCCTTAAGGCTTTCTGGCCAATCCAATAAATCTAGGTCTTCAAGTAAGCGGTCAGCATACGCTGTAATTTTCAACATCCACTGTCTCATTGGTTTACGAACAACTGGATGTCCGCCGCGCTCACTTTTTCCATCAATTACTTCTTCATTGGCAAGTACGGTACCAAGTGCTGGGCACCAGTTAACCGCTACTTCATCAATATAAGCAAGCCCTTTTTCATAAAGCTTTAAGAAAATCCATTGTGTCCATTTGTAATATTCCGGATCAGTCGTATTCACTTCGCGATCCCAGTCATATGAAAAACCTAATGCTTTAATTTGACGGCGGAAAGTATTAATATTTTGCGCCGTAAATTCAGCCGGATCATTGCCTGTATCTAATGCATACTGCTCAGCTGGCAACCCAAATGCATCCCATCCCATTGGATGAAGAACATTAAAGCCCTGCATCCGCTTCATGCGGGAAAGAATATCTGTTGCTGTATAGCCTTCCGGGTGTCCTACATGAAGACCTGCACCGGATGGGTATGGAAACATATCTAGTGCGTAGAATTTATTTTTCCCTTTATCTTCACTCGTCTTAAAGGTTTTATTGTCTTCCCAGACGGTTTGCCACTTCTTTTCAATCTTCTGGTGATTGAAGCTCATTGTCTTTTCCTCCCTAAAATAAGTAATAAAAAAACCTCTCATCCCAAAATAGGGACGAGAGGATTATGTATGAATCTCCCGCGGTACCACCCACATTAATGACAAAAGTCATTCGCTTCATTCATCCTTAACGCGGAAAACGGCAAGCATTACTACTACTTCACACTTGCTGCTCAAAGGCGAGTTCATGATGGCTTCCTGCTGACTTGCACCTACCGTCAGCTCTCTAAAAGGATTCAACACCACTACTGCTCCTTATCGTGGCAGATAGTTAATATTTTATTGCTATTGTATAAAATTTCCCGCCAAGATGCAAGGGGGCTCATCCTGACGGGAAGTGTAATAGATAGTGTATGCTTAGAAATGAGAAGGTGTTCCTTTAATCATATATTAAAATGAGGACAGTAAATAACTGTCCTCTTATACCTTACTGAACTGTATATCCCCCATCAATAACAATTGCCTGCCCTGTAATACCTCTTGCGGATTCCCCCGACAAGAATATAGCATAGTCAGCAATCTCTTCAACAGTTAACAGCCTTCTTTGTGGAACTAACGGGAAGATGACTTCTTCAAGCGCCTTTTCAATTGGTATATTCCTTATTGCTGCAAGATCGCTAAGCTGATTTCGAACAAGAGGTGTGTCAATATAGCCAGGACACAAGGCATTGATAGTAATTCCTTGCTCAGCAGTTTCTAATGCGGCTACTTTTGTTAACCCAATCACCCCATGCTTCGCACTATTATAGGCTGCCTTCCCAGCAAAGCCTATTAATCCATTAATCGATGCCATATTAATGATCCGTCCAAACTGCTGTTGCTTCATTATTGGTAAGACATGTTTCATTGCAATAAATGGAGCCGTCAGCATAACTTTAATAAGGAATTCGAACTTTTCTGTTGGAAAATCTTCAATCAGCGATACATGCTGAAGCCCTGCATTGTTTATAAGAACATCCAGGCTTCCAAAATGCCGAACTGTTTCTTGTATACAACATTCCATTTCTTTTTCTGAAGTAACATCACATTTTAATCCGATCGCTTCGTAGCCTTCATCCTGCAATTTTCCAGCAGCTAGTTTCACAGATTCTTCTTGGATATCTGTTAAGACAATTGCTGCCCCATTCCCTGCAAACCTTTTTCCAATCTCATAACCAATGCCTTGTGCCGCTCCGGTTATAAAAACTACCTTTGTCTGAACCATAAATAAACTCCTTTCGAAAAACGATGCTAAAAATAGAAACTCCTAGACTTAGATACCAAGTCCGAAAGAGAATAGTATAATTGCAAGAACAACGCCTATCGCTGGTACGATAACTGTGAGAGCTCCAACTGCACCATAGGCATCCTGATGGCTTTCTCCACAAATGGAACGAACCGTTGTCACAACATATCCATTATGAGGCAGTGAATCCAGTGCACCGGACGAAATCGCAGCGACTCTGTGAAGCGCTTCCGGATTTACCCCCATATCCATATAATGTGGTGCTAATAGCGGAAGTGCGATGACCTGTCCTCCAGAGGCAGATCCAGTCATTCCTGCAATTACACTCACGGCGATTGCTGCCCCAATTAGCGGACTTCCGGGGATGTTGGTCATAAAATCCACTGCTGTTTCAAACGCAGGTACTGCCTTAGCCACACCGCCAAAACCAACAACTGCTGCTGTATTTCCAATTGCGATTAATGCTCCTAGCGTTCCCTCAGAAACAGCATTCCAGAAGTCTTTGAAATACCTGCGATTTAGTAGATAGGTTGCAATTACCCCGCCTAATAAAGCAATGATTAACGCCGATTGCTTAAGAGAATCATGGAAAATGAATGAAATAATGAGTACTACAATTAATGGGATTGCCCCCATAAGCGGGTTTGGCAAGTTTTTATCTACTGTCACAGGATCTTTTTCTCTTGCTACAAATGTTTCTCCTCTTTGTACTGCTTTAGTAATCATTCTCTTCAGCCACCAATAGCCAAAAATCATCATAAAGACCGCAACAATTATACTAACTTCCAGACCGGCATATGGCGTTGTACCAAGATATTCAATTGGAATCCAGTTTTGAATTTCTGGGGACCCAGCAGAGGTCATCGTAAATGTGACCGATCCGAAGGCAAGTGCAGCTGGAATAAATCTTCTCGGCAAGTTTGCTTGCTTAAATAAGCTTAATGCCATTGGATAAACTGAAAAGGCAACAACGAATAAGCTGACACCGCCATAGGTTAAAAAGGCACAGGAAACGACAATGGCCAGAACCGCATACTTCATTCCAAGCTTATCAACAATCAGCTTGGAAACACTATCCGCTGCTCCGCTATCCTCCATTACTTTTCCAAAAATAGCACCTAATAAAAACATTAAATACCAAGAGGTAACAAACCCCGAGAACCCTGACATATAATTGCCAACCAGATTTGCCTCTCCCTCCCCAGCCAGCTGCGGAAATAACGGCATCCCGCTAAATACGGCAACAAATATGGCTGACAATGGACCTACGACAAGAAGGTTCATTCCGCGCATTGTTAAAAATATTAATAATGCCAATCCACCGATTAATCCGATCATGCTAAGCATTTTTTGTTCCTCCTTTTTTGTGAGTTTGATGCTTACATTCACTGCATACTTTTTTGCCTTTATTTCAGCCCCCTTTTTGTAAACGATTACATTTTGAAATAACTTTCTGGCAAGGTTCAAAATGTTCCTCCTTCTGGTTTATTGCAAGTAGCGTGCCAAAAATAAAAACTATATGGAACAATCATATTTGAAAATTTTGTGAACTTTTTTTCCAGAAAACTGGACTTCGAGTGATTAATATTTTAATTAGTTTCATAGAAGCCCATGTTGATTGAAGAGGAAAAAGAAAGTCCAGAATTCTGGAACACCTTCCAAAATTCTGGACTACGAATGATCAATCCCATATTTTTTCAATTTTTCATAAAGTGATGATTTACTAATCCCCAGAGCCTTTGCTGCTTCAAGTTTATTGTTATTGTATTTTGCCAGGCTTTGAAGTAATATTCGCCTTTCCGTCTCTTCGATGATTTCCTTTAATTTCTTTTTACCTACAGGAAAAAGCGAGGATTCCTTCAAATAATCTGGAAGGGATTCCAATGTAATCACTTCATTGTTTGTCAGATGAATAGCTGCTTCAATGACATTCTCCAGTTCTCTAATATTGCCTGGCCAGCTATATTGCTGAAACCTTTCAATAACATCCTCGTCTATGGACATAATTCTTTTTCCTGACTTCTTCGTAATTTTTTTTATAAAATAATCCATTAAAATAGGAACATCTTCCATTCGCTCACGCAAAGGGGGAATCATGAATGGCACAACATTTATTCGATAAAACAAATCTTCTCTGAATCTTTTCTCTTCCATCATCTTTTCAAGCGGGCGATTCGTAGCAGCAATAATTCTTACATCAATATGAACAGGTTCAGTTGATCCTACACTCTCCACTTCCCCCTCCTGTAAAGCTCTTAATAGCTTTACTTGCATATTGATTGGCATATCACCAATTTCATCTAAAAATAATGTCCCTCCATCTGCTAATTGAAACTTTCCCTTCTTTCCTCCTTTTCTAGCTCCAGTAAAAGCACCTTCCTCATAACCAAATAATTCTGATTCCAAAAGATGCTCTGGAATGGCTCCACAATTTATCTTCACAAAAGGCTGATGACTTCTGTTGCTTAATTGATGAATACTATGGGCAAATAATTCCTTTCCTGTCCCGCTTTCTCCGCGAATTAAAACAGATATGTCACTTGCAGCAATCATCTTTACTTTATCTTTTAAGCTCTGAATTTGCTTCGAATTGCCAAGAAGATCATCTAAGCTATATTTCACACTGCGGTCAATGTCTTGTATATAGCTTTGAATTTTCGTCAGCATACTTTTTACATGACTGTTCATTTTCATCCATTCCTTTGTATCCCGAAAAAAAACAGTACCAAATGCGCCAACCACAAAATTATTTGAAACAATTGGAATTCGATTAGCAATCATATAGTTTCCTCTTATGTACTGGAGATCTGCAATTTCTTCTTTTCCCGTTGCAGCAACGATATGCATCCGTGAGTTTTCTATTACCTTGGAAACATGTACACCAATCACTGTATCTCGCTCTACTTCTAGAAAATCACAATAATTTTTATTTATATAAATGATCTTGCCCTCTTTATCAACAACGACAAGCCAGCCAAAAGCATTTTCCACAATGGTCTCTACAATATCAATTGGTATATCTAATAACGCACTTCTCATCCAAATCCCCTTATCAAAAATAATTTCTTACTATATTATCATACTTTTCCGATAATTTATCGTTAAGAAGTATTTACTGGCCATTTTTTGCCCATAACAATAGTAATCAAATCAATGGGGTGAATTTAAATGAAGGGAATTTATATAATCAATGAGCTATGGCAAGCTGAAGACCTTACTAGAGAGCAGAGTATTGAGGTACAGAAACATGCTTTGCAAACTTATTTAAATGAACACCATATTTCTGCGATAAAGCTTAACCCTTTGCAAATAAAAGATTACTATACCATTCCGCATGCACTTTTGTATGACTTAAAACAGCATTCTGGTGTTCATTTGGATTATCTAGTCATTTTTTCCGAAGAAGCAATTTCAAGATTTCTTCATTCCTATCCAGCAAGGTGGATACGAATAAAGAGCTATTTCAATGAAGTGCTATTTGTACAACAGCATTTCAACAAAAAAACATATAACTTCTTTAATTACCGCTGAATTGCTTTTTTCTCTTTTTTGAGAATCATAGGCTTCTTTGAACTTTATCAGTTCTACTTTCCCAAAATAAAAAAAGCAGCGGACTCCTTCTGTTGAAATCCGCTGCTTTCATATATTAAGACGCATGTGCCAATTGCTTCTTTTCTTTAATTTTCCGATCATAAATCAAAGTAGTAAAAATTGATATGACAAGAAGAATAATGAGAACTGTAAATAACATGGAAGTTCCGTAAACATCGACTAAAACCCCTCCAAGCAATGGTCCTATCATTCTTCCCCCAGTTGCTGTACTGTTTACGATCCCTTGATAAAAGCCTTCTCTTCCCTTTGGTGCCAAATCATTAGCAACTGTTGGGACGGCTGGCCAAATAAACATTTCACCAATCGTTAAAATAATCATTGCTGTAAGAAAGATTGGGAACTCTTTTGCCCCTGCTGTCAGTGCAAATGAACCTATAAAAATAATAATTCCTATATTAATTTGTGTTTTGAGTGACTTAATTCGCTTCACAAAGATATTGACTAGCGGCTGACCAAGTACGATCAATGCGCCATTAACTGTCCAAAGGAAGCTATATTGTTTTAATGTAATATTTAACTCCTGTGTGAAAGCTGCGATTGTCGTCTGCCACTGAACATATCCAACCCAACACAGTAAATACCCAAGACAAAGAATTAATAAGGCATATAATTTTGTATGGTTTTTTACACCGGTATTTTCTTTTAAAACGGAACTTTGTGAAACTGAAATGGTATTAATCTTTCGATAACCTAAAACGGCAATAAGAAGAAAGATTACATACATAAGTGTATTCGCTAAAAAGATCAGCTGAAAGGAATAAGAAGCAACAAACCCTCCAAGTGCAGCACCTACTGCAACCCCTAAATTTTGCGCGACATACATCGCATTAAAGGCTTTTCTTCCTCCTTCTTTCCAAACAGAGCCTGCCATCGCAAACATCGATGGAAAGACAATTCCTGCTCCAAAACCAGCAATCGTTAAAAAGATAACATACATTGGCCAGCCATGCCAAAAGGTTAAACCAATTAGGGAGAATAACGAGATTCCAATTCCGAGCAGGACAGATTTATAACCGCCAATTTTATCAAAAAGTGCTCCTCCAAATAAATTTCCGACAACAGTCGCTCCAGAGTTTAACATAAGCACAATTCCTGCTACTGACAATGATTTTCCAAGATGGTCGTGAATGTAAATGGTGTTTAAAGGCCATAAAAAAGAAGAGCCTGTTACATTCACTGCCATCCCAATAACTAAAAGCCATAAAACACGTGGCATGAAAAAGAACGCTCCTTTCATAGAAAGACTAAAAAGCGCCTTAATTAGGTCGCTTTCACCAAGATAATTCTATCTTAAAATTTGTTCATTATTCTTTTATATGTGAACTTAAAATTCTCTTTATTTCGTATTCCAAAGTAAATTTTATTTCTTTTTTATTGTCCTTGCAATAAGTATTTCGCCTGCTATTTAAATATAAAAATTCAGAAAACTTCAATTGTGAATTATTTAGAAAATGGAGTGAGTTAATTGACACTTATTCAACATTTTGACACAATAAAGAAAACACCGTACAAACTTAATTGTACAGTGTTTTCATAGCTTACTTTATTCTCTATTTTGGAGGAGGCTGCTGAGCAGGAAAGTAGCTGTTGGTCGCATGCACTTTCTTTTTAGCATTATCTTTTTCTTCAGAAACAGCCTTCTTCACTTTTTCAATCTCTTCTTTTAATTCTTCGATATTGACACCTTTTTTAACAAGCTCTTCAGTAGCAATTTGGATCGCTTTATTCGATTCATCACTTGAAACTCTTAAAGCTTTCATTCCACCTTGCGGGTTATGGAAACCTGCTCCACTTTCGGCAGCGACAATATCCCAGAACCATTGCCCTTTACGGATATGTTCTTGAGCTTCTTTTATTTTCTCTTCACTTACCCCGGAAGTAATCATTTTATTTACATAATAATGCGAACTTATTGAGATATCCTCTGCTTTATGCAAACCTTCCATATGTGTATCTTGAATTTCAGCTACACGCTTTTCCAGATCTTCAAGTTCACGGTCACTATGGCATGTAGCACATGACTGATCCATTGTTTTAAGTGGTGATTGCCACCAGTGAGAACTGATTTTCTTCTTGCCGTCTACACGTTCATATGGCATATGGCAGTCAGCACATGTGACGCCTGCCTGTCCGTGAGGTCCTTCTATATGTGTCTCAAAATCCGGATGCTGTGCTTTTACGATTGGCGTTCCAGATACATTATGAATAAAGTCTTGTTTAAACCCATTCTCTTTGGCTGTTGTTTCATAATATTGATACATGTCTTCCGGTTTAAATCCATTTTCCCATGGGAAAGTTACTTCACTATTTTCTGCTGCAAAATGGTACTCCACATGGCATTGTGCACAAACATAGTTTCTCATATCATTCTTTGTTGCTTTGGAAGTATCAATTCCTTGCGCTTCCATTCCTTTAGTAAAGCTTGGACGAGTAATGCGAAGATCCATTGTTTCTGGATCATGACAGTCTGAACACCCAATAGGGGAATGGCCCATAGACTCTGCCTTTGGCCAAATGACATCATTGAAGCTACTTCCCCAATAGTCATCGCCCATTTCTTCAATCATATGTGGAACTGCGGTCGATTTACATGTTAAACAGGAACCGATAGATTTGTCAGTTATCCGAGCTGTTGTACGTATATCCTCGTTCGCATAAATATGCCCGCGGTCTTCATTATAGTCTGTTGCAAATCCATACCCATTAAAAAGAACAGGCAAATATGGTTCTTTATCCGGATCGAACTTACTACGTTTGACTGATCCGCTATATTTTGTATCCTTTGTATCCTCTGCATTTTTCTGATAACTGTCATATTGAAGCGGGAATAAATCTTTAAACGCCTCATTGCTGATTTCATCTTTTGATAATCCAGTCTTCGCATCTTCTGCAGCAGTCGTGGCATCAGAGCTTGAACAGCCTGTAATTATCAGTATGACAGCAGCCAGGGAAAGTAATAACCATCGATAAGTCCTAGCCATTGTTCATCGTACCTCCTTTGTTTTCTAAAAGCTCACCTGATTTAGGCGGTTTAAAATAATCTTCTGTTTTAAAGCCATTGCCATGCGGGATTGCCTGATGGCAGCTTGAACAGCTGTCCTTTGCGTCGTGAGAAACATTATCCAATGTACTCTCATGGCAATCAATACAGTTCTGATTAATAGCATCAGTTGACCCTTCTGTTGCTATTAACACATTTGGAATCTTTTCAGCTCCTAACGTGTTGTAATATACGTGACCAAGGCCAGACTTTGCTTTAAATACGAGCTTATTCGCTAACGTATCATGAGGCAAGTGGCAGTCACTGCATGCAAGAGTCGCATGAGTCGAATCTGCAAAGGTATCATGTGCACTTGTCATGATGTGACAGCTTTGACAGAATTCAGGCGAGTCTGTATAAGCAAAAGTTTTCACCGTAACAACTGAAAGAACGATCCCTGCAAATAATCCAATAAATATTAATAATCTCTTATCAATGGCCAATAACTTTTTAAGCATTTTTCTCATCTTTTTCACCTCCTCTAAAAAATAATGCAAAAGCATATATTAAAATGCTGATTTAGCATTTTAACCCAAGGGTTAGTGAATACTTTCAATAATTTCTATCAAGTTTTTCTTCGTTGTCGGTCCTGAGAATCTTTCAAAAATGACGCCATTTTCATCGATTATGATCGTTTCTGGCTGCCCAATGACATTATATTCCTTCGAGATTTCTTCTTTCGTATCGAGTAAATAAGTTAACTTAGAATTTGATTCCTTCATGTACTTTTCTATTCTTTTTTTTGTTTCACCTTTTGCGATGATATAAAGCTCAGCTCCTTCATATTCAGCCCCAAAAGCTTCAAGCTCAGGCGCTTCATCTATACAAGGCTGGCACCAAGTAGCAAAAAAGTTTAAAACAACAATTTTCCCTTTGCGGTCAGATAACTGATATTCTTTTCCTTCGATATCCCTTAACTGAAAATCTATTGCCTCATCACCAGGACTCGCAGATGCTTTCCCACTCATCCCGTTAATGAGGATTCCAAGGACACCTGCAACAATTGCTAGTACGATAATTGGAATTACCCTTTTTCTCATTCGGCTTCACCTGCTTTTATTGTTCTGATTTCCAATCTTCAAGAACTTTAAGCTCTTTTTTCAAATCCTTTTGGCGTTTGCCTAGAATGAATATATATCCTGCAAGTAAAGCCCAAATAATTGTGTAAGCCATAAATAAATAACTCATATTGTTCTCCCCCTATTTAACTAGCTAATTTTTCAATCACTTTTGATTTTGCTTTTCTTACAGTAAGACGCATTTTTTCAATTTCAATGCCTTTCCGCATCATGAATAAATAGAGCAAGGTGATCGTACCAATACAGAATAATAAAGTTACAAGCATATCAGGCTCTACACCTCCGCCACTCTGGTTTTTCCCTTCACCGAAAACGACTGGGTGAAGTTTTGTATTCCACCAGCGAATGGCCATAAATACAATCGGTACATTGATACACCCAATAATTCCAAAAACAGCGGAAAGCTTCGCAATTTTTTCCCAAGTGCCCTCCATTTTTCGTACAAATAAATAGGCAATATAGATGAATAACAGAATAAGAACAGTTACTAATCGGGGCTCCCATGTCCACCAAGTATTCCAGGCTGACTTCCCCCAAATCATCCCTGTTAATAGAGTAATCGTTGTAAAAACTACACCTATTTCAGCAGAAATTCCTGCCTTAATAAAACGGGATTCTGTCGGTTTTTTTAAAGTTAAGACACAATAATAGCCAACAACAAAGAATGCGAGGAATGCGACCCACGCTGTACTGACATGGAAATAAAATATTTTCTGGGAGGCACCCATTTGTTTTTCAATAGGCGACCAAATAAAAATTAAATATAAAGAAACAAACATAGCTGGCACGAGAAGTATATACAGCATTCGATCGACAAACGCAGACGGTTGCTTCATTTAAGATCCCTCCATTAAGTATTCAAATAAGAAAAAGCAGGCTGCAAAAAACAATAAATCATACGCAGCCATAAGCTGAAGCCATGAAACGGCATCCTTCATTCCTTCTTGCTCTAGCACAATTTTTGTTGCCTGAACGGCGCCAATCATTAATGGACTTAGCAGCGGCAATAATAAAACTGGCAGCAGCATTTCACTATTTTTTGCATTTGCAGCAAGTGCCGCAAGAAACGTTCCGATCACGATGAATCCAATAGTGGCTGTAAGGACTATTAATAGAAACCAAATCATCTCGCCATGAAACCGGTAATCAAATAATAAAAATAAAATAGGGATGCTTATCAATTGAACGATAATAACGAGAACTAGGTTAGCTACCACCTTACCTAGAAAAATACTAGATGGGTCAATAGGTGCCACTCTCAATCCTGTTAAGCTATCATTCTCCTGCTCCGATATGAATGAGCGATTCAGCCCGAGCAAGCCAGAAAAAATCGTAATCACCCAAATCAGGCCTGGAATAATCGCTTTTACTGTATTATTCGTTGGATCAAATGCAAAGCTGAAAATCAGGATGACTAAACTTGAAAAGATAATCATCATTCCAATGGTCTGTTTCGACTTCAATTCATTCCGTAAGTCTTTCGCTGCTATCGTTAAGGCATCCGCAAGAATAATCTTCATTTCCCGATCACCGCCGCTTCATACCATTTCTTAAATGACATCAATTCTAATTGAGGGTCAATATTCCTATCACTAATCACCCTTCCTTTATTCAATATAAGCACCCGATCACATACATTTATCACCTGTTCGAAATCATGAGAGATTAATAGGATCGAAATCCCTTGTTTCTGTCTCTCTTTCATTAATTGATTTAGCAGTGAGACTGCTTCTTGATCCAATCCGGTATGCGGTTCATCTAGAAGCAGGAATTCAGGTTCTGCAAGAAGAACTCGGGCAATGGCCAATCGCTGGATCATTCCCCTTGAAAAGGAACGAATAGGTATATCTTTAAAATAATGCAGTCCAACTGCTTTAAGCAGCTCCATTCCCTTCTCCTCGATATTTTTTACTTTGTATAACTTACCGTAGAATCGTAAATTTTCTAGCGGTGTCAAAGAGTTGTATAAAAAAGACTCATGTCCGAGATAGCCGATTCTCTTTTTCAAAAGATGAGTTTTCTTCTTTATTTGCTCACCGTTTAGAAGAATTTCTCCACTTGTTGGCTGCATCAGACCAGCGGCAAGCTTAAAAAATGTGCTCTTCCCAGCTCCGTTTGGTCCGATCACAGCAACACTCTCTCCCGGAGATAAGGCCAGAGAAAAATTTCTTAAGATAATCTTGTCACCAATTATTTTTGTGATTTCTTTTAGCTCAAGCATATAATCCAACTCTTTCTGTAAAAGGATCATGAGAAAAGCGCAAGCGCCTTGCTTAGCGACGTATGGACTGGACCGCCTCCGACGAGATAAAGGAAACACGAAGAGCGATCGCGCATTCGTGCTTGACTTATCGCAGGAGGAAGTGGGAAGTCCATTAGGCGCTGGAGCTAGACAGTAATCCAAGTTCAAAATGTATACATTTTTTATAGGTGGGGCTTCATCAAGTAAATCGAATCAGCTCACTTTTGACATTATTCAGATGAAGCTCATATTCATTCTTTCGATTGATATATTGATCTTCACCTATCTCTCCCTGCATCTTTTGTTTATCCAGCAAGGCCATTTGATCTTCAATTACCGACTTCTTCTTTAAGAGCAGTTGAAATTGATTTTCATCAGCAGCAAACTCTTGTTTATAGGTGTGGTTTTTTCTTTGAATAAACACAATCATGACAGTAACAACTATTAGAAATATTAGTACTGCATGCGGGTCAAACATATTGAGAAAAGGTGTTCCCAGCCAAAAGTTAACAAGCCAATCCGGGTGAAACGGCGGCATTTCAATCACCCCTTATCCCTTTTTTTGTTTCCGTATTTTGTTCAGTTCTTTTAGAATTTCACGATCAACAATATCCATATCTCTGTTTCCCTTTGGCTGGATTCTATTTTGTTTTGTCTCTGATTTTAAATAACTAGCTGCAAGTGTATGATACTGTTTCTTCATCCTCTCAAAATCATCTTGGGTCAACTTCTTCATTAGAAAGTCCATTTCCAGTTCATTTACTGCTGCATAGATCATTTCTACAGGCATTTCTGTTTCCCTTACTCCTGAATTGCTATAGTTTTCTTCACCTTTATTAAAAAAGGGAGAAACAATAAAGTAAAAACAGGTAATAACGATCATTGATCCGAGGAGTAAAAAAATGTAATCCATAGTGATTTCTCCTTTTGTTCAAAAGTGCTTTTTCCGCTCTTCTTCAAAGGTAATTTCAACAATTTCTCTTTCCATTTCAGTCATTTCGTCACAGACTATAGGTACTGTTTCCTTTCCACCTTGTTTATACGTTAATTTCTTAATGCCGAAACCAACTACAATGGCTCCTAATAAAAATCCGAGTGCAGGAGTTATCCAAGCAATGATGCCGCTGCTATCTGTTGCAGGGGTACGGAGTGCCGCCTGACCATATTCATCAATATAGGATTGCAGGATCTTCCTTTCAGACTGTCCCTGATTTAATGCCTCAATAACTTCCTCATAATAGACTTTTTTAATGGAACAAGTAGAAATATCATGATCTGCGTGTCCCTGCATATCTAACTGATTAATAATAGATTGGAATTCCTTGGAATTATAATCAAACTTTGTATTTGCCTTTACTCTTTTTTCATTAAAACCTAGGTCAATCAGAATGATAGATGCTATCATAGCGAGTGAGCATTTTATCATTCTCCTCCTTGTTAATTCTTTCATGACTGAACACCTGCCTGCCGGCCATTCACTCTAAAGAAGGATGAAGTCTTTCCTCCAATAAGCGCAATGGCTGTTCCGATCATCATCAAAATTCCTCCTGCCCAAATCCAGCTGACAAAGGGATTAATTTTCACAACAACAGTCACTTTCTCTTTGCTTTCCCATGAGCTGAGCACAACATATAAGTCCTCTTTCCAATTCGTTTTTATTGCTACTTCTGAAGAAGGCTCCGGCCATGTTCCATAGAATATTTTCTCTGGATGGATAGTTCCATTGCTTTTGCCTTTATATTTAACATCAATATCTGCTGCAACAATTCCATTGCCTCTTTCTTCCGTCTCAGTCAGCTCATTAAAGGTAAGCTCGTAATTTCCGACTTTAAAGCTTTCACCTTGATTTACCGTTTTCATTACCTCTTCAGAGTAAGCATTAGAAGAAATGACTCCAACTGCAATAACTGCAATCCCGATATGAACGATGTAACCGCCATATCTTCGCTGATTTTTCCTTGTTAATTGGAAAGCAGCTTTTAAGAATCCTTCTTTCGTTGCCTTTCTCCTTGCTCTCACACCACGCCAAAACTCGGCTAGATGTACATTAAACATAAATACAGTAACCGTTAGACCAATAATGGCATATATTCCTTTTACACCCATTGCTACAAGAGCTCCTGCAAATAGAAGAGCTACGATTATTGGTGCAAGTGTATTTTTGAGAAACCGCTCAAAGACAGCCTTTTGCCACGAAATAAGTGGACAAATGGCCATTAAAAGCAAGAGGGCAAGCATAATGGGCGCCATCACTTTATTAAAATATGGGGCACCCACATTTACTTTCGTTCCCGTTAATGTTTCAGAAATTAGCGGATACATCGTTCCAAAGAAAACAGCAAATGCCGCAGCAACTAATATGAAGTTATTTAATAAGAAACTGCTTTCCTTTGAAAAATAAGCTTCAATTGGCTTGCTTTCCTTTTTAATCAGCTGATAACGAGTTATAACAACATAAATAGCAAAGATCATCATAAAAGCCATAAAAATTAAGAAATAGGTTCCTAGATTACTATCACCAAAGGCATGAACACTTGTTAAAATCCCGCTTCGTACAAGGAATGTCCCAAAGAGAGAGAGAATATAGGACAAGATAATTAAGCTTAAATTCCATGTTCTAAGCATATTTTTTCTTTCTTGAATCATAACCGAATGCAGAAAAGCAGAAACCGTCAACCAAGGAAGGAAGGATGCATTTTCTACTGGATCCCATGCCCAATAGCCGCCCCAGCCAAGTTCAAGATAGGCCCACCATCCGCCGACAATATTGCCGATTGTTAGAAAGAGCCAGGCTGTAAGTGTCCATCTTCTTGTTAATTTTATCCATCCTGAATCCATGTTCTTCATTAGCAATGCGGCAATGGCATAAGCAAATGGCACGGCTAGTCCGACGTATCCCATATATAAAGTGACAGGATGAATGACCATTCCAGGATTTTGGAGCATTGGATTCAGCCCCTTGCCATCAGCCGGAATCGTATCTGTCATCTCGAATGGATTTGCATTAAAGACCATTACAATATAGAAAAACAGAATATTTAACAGCAAAACATTGGAAACATACGGAATCATATTGTTTTGCTTTTTCTTACTTAACACGATGATGGCAGCATATATACTTAATAAAAATGCCCATAGCAATAAGGATCCTGCGTTTCCTGCCCAAAAAGCGGCAAGCTTATAAACAAGCGGCAGCTGATTATTTGTGTAGGCTGCAACATATTTGAATTGAAATTGGCTCGTACCAAGAATATAGAAAAGCAGAAAAGCAGATATACTCGTTACAAAAGCAAGGGATAGGATTCCTCCCCTAGCACTTTCCAACCATTTTCTATTATTTTTTTTCATCCCGATAATATTTGCTGCTAACGAGTATAACGAAATGACGATTCCCAGTATAAGAGCGATATTGCCGATTAGATACATGTTGTTGTCACCCGCCTGTCTTATTCATCCTGCTTATTTTCGTTCATGTTTTTATGCATTTCCATGTCATAGTTTTCTGTATCTTCCCCTTCATACTTTGAAGGGCATTTCGTCTGAACCTTTTCTGCTTCAAACACTCCATTATCCTTTATAAACCCTTCAACAATCACAATGACATCATCTGAAAAATTATCTGGTTTAACTCCCTTATAAATAATAGGAAGGGTTGCACTGCTTTCTTCATCAACAATTTCGAAGGTCAACTCAATCTTATCCGCATCCCATTTGACCGAATCTTGTTTTAGAAGTCCTTGAGTCAAAACGTACTCATCCTTATAGTTATCAGTAAGCAATTCCTCAATGGAAATCTCCTTGCTTCCTGCACTCGGCATGGTAGAAAAAAACATAATCATAATCGCAACGGCAAAGAGTGACAAACCAAAGATAATTTTTTTGTTTTTAGACATTTTTTATCCCCCTAGTTTTTTTAGCAATTCATCGTATTCTTGTTGAGAAATACTCCCTTCTAAAAGCATTGCTCGTAAACGCGATTTTTTCGCTTTTTCATCTTTCTGTATCTCACCTGATTGTTTATTGTGAATCGGATGAGACCCTTTTTTCCTCTTCATGAGGAAAATAAGCAGGATTGCAGCGATTGCACTTACACCCCCAACAACAGTAAGAATTAACCACATTGGCAGCGTTTCATTTTTCTGCATTGCTTTTTCTGCATGCTCCGAATTTCCTGTCATCTCTTCCATAATTTCCATTGTTGTTTTTGTTTCTGACCGCTTATACTCAAGCTGAAATTCTTTGGTCACATCGGGCTTCATTCCTTGAATCTGGTATAAGAACATATTCATCCCATATCCATTTTCTTGGTGGGAATCAGCTGCGGGAGTTAATTGAAAGCTCTCAGATTTCAATGGTTCTAGAAAAACCATACTGACGAGACCAATATCAGCAAAACTTTTAAATTGATACGATAATTTCTTTGTTTCCTTGTTACCAATTAATTGGTTTGTATAATATTCAACGACAAATTTGTATGGCTCATTTGGCCGTATATCTTCGCTTGTTTTCCACGAGATTGTTCGATTTTTTTTATCCATTTCATATTCGATTTCATTCAGCTCTGTTAAATCTCGATTATAATCTGCGACAAATCCTATTCGGAATTCATCCTCGTCCATTGGAAGAGGGATCTCAATTTCTCCTTTAACGGGTCGATCTGTCGGATTGATTAACGTGCCATGATAACCAATCAATAAAGAAGGATGACTTTTTTCTTTATCCTTTGGATGATTAGCATACTCTGGCATAACTTGAACCTTTAACTCTTCCATCTTGAGGATAGAGGCTTGATTTTCAGCTCCTGTGTAGCTTGGTAAACTAACAAGGAAAATCATCATCCCTATCCAAGTCAAGATTGTTTTTTTCATCATTTGACACCCTTTCCGATGGGAAACTCATATTATGAACATTTTGTGAATAATTTCACATGTATACTTTTAGAAAAGAACCGACACAACTTGAAGTAAAGTCTATTCTTTTAATCCATCGAGACCCTCTTTATTTGCTTACCTTATTTAAACCATTTTATAAGGCTGTTCATCTGTGACTTTAAGCACGTTATATCTGTAAGTTCTTTACCACTTTGTGAACGAGGAAAATTCACTAATTAAAAACCCTGATGCATAAGATCGCATCAGGGCATTTATTATTCTTATTCAGGATGGAATTTGGATGTAACTGGCTGTCCTTTTTTTTCATACATTTTCTTTGCCTGCTTAACTAAATCAAAATCACTGCCTAATTCTAAATCATTGCTATTTACGCCATTTTTCGTTTTCTGTTCAGGGTTATTCTGCTTTGAACGTTTTTTCACCATTCCATTCCCTCCTAATCATGCGGAAGAATTATCATCTGGTTCTGAAGCTGCTGCAATTGGAGCCTCATTCGATGAAGCTGCTCTCGCTGCTGTGCATTCGCGCTAAGTGCCATCTTAGCTAAGTCATTATAAGCATTCTCAAGAGATTGAAGCGCATTTGTATACCCTTCATCATTATAATGCGCCTGCAGTCTCCCCTCTTCATACTGATCATGTGCAAAGCGAATCGCATCCTCGCATTGTTGAATAAGCTTATCCATCGATTCACGAGTTGCCATCTATTCCCCTCCTACTTCAGAATGGGTTTTTAAGAAGCTTCAGGCTTCATCCATTAGTTTGTTCATATTTTCGCTTCCTATTATATAAATTGCTGGCAATATAACTTGAAACAATTTACTTTGGCTATCAGTATTACTTCATGTTATGATTATTTTTATGCAGTATTTTCGATATGACTTACTTATAGGAGGTTTCTGAATGGCTCAGACAAATCCTTTTCCGTTTGCCGCTGATGACAAACGTTACCATACATGGAATTACCATTTACGGAATGAATTTGGCCATAAAGTATTTAAGGTTGCACTTGACGGCGGCTTTGATTGCCCGAATCGGGACGGTACAGTTGCACATGGTGGCTGTACATTCTGCAGTGCTGCAGGATCAGGGGACTACGCCGGCAACCGGGCAGATGATCTAGAAACACAATTTAATGAAATTAAAGAAAAAATGCATCATAAATGGAAAGATGGCAAATATATGGCCTATTTCCAGGCATTCACAAATACACACGCACCTGTTGAAGTGTTGAGAGATATGTATGAAAGAGTGCTGCAGCAGGAAGGTGTTGTCGGTTTATCCATTGCGACAAGACCTGATTGTCTTCCAGATGATGTCGTTGAATATTTAGCTGAGCTAAATGAACGAACTTATTTATGGGTGGAGCTTGGGCTGCAGACGGTTCATGAAAGGACCGCTCTTCTAATTAACCGGGCACATGATTACAAATGCTATGTTGAAGGAGTAGAAAAGCTTCGAAAGCATGGCATTCGCGTTTGTACACATATCATTAACGGCCTCCCGCTCGAAACGCCAGAAATGATGATGGAAACCGCGAAAGAAGTAGCAAAGCTTGATGTACAAGGAATCAAAATTCACCTGCTTCACCTTTTAAAAGGAACACCAATGGTCAAGCAATATGAAAAGGGAATGCTTGAGTTCTTATCGTTTGAAAACTATGTAAGCCTAGTTTGCGACCAATTAGAAATTTTACCACCAGAAATGATTATTCACCGCATTACAGGTGATGGTCCAATTGAGTTAATGGTTGGACCAATGTGGAGCGTAAATAAGTGGGAAGTCCTTAACGCGATTGATGCAGAGTTAAAACGAAGAAACAGCTGGCAGGGTAAGTTTTATAAGCCAAGTCAAGTGGAGATTCAAGCATGAAGCTTGATGGAATTTTGCCTTTTGCCCGGCAATTGATTGAAAAAACTGTATCTCATGGTAACTGCGTTGTTGATGCCACGCTTGGCAATGGGCATGATACACTATTCCTAGCTCATTTGATTGGTGAATCTGGAATGGTTTTTGGATTTGATATTCAGGAAGAGGCTGTTTCGAATACGCAAAAACGTTTGTTGGATGAGCAGCTTGCAGATAGAGTTACCTTGTTTCATAAAGGGCATGAACATATTCTTACCAGTATTCCAGAATCTCACCATGGAAAAATAAAAGCAGCTATTTTTAATTTAGGCTACCTGCCTGGAGGGGACAAATCGATTGTTACAACTCCTTCGACAACAATCTCTGCCATAAAGCAGCTGCTTGAAATTATGGCTCCTGAGAGCATCATTGTGCTTGTCATTTACCATGGACATCAAGAAGGAGCAATAGAAAGAGATGCACTTCTTCCATTTGTGAAACATTTGGATCAAAAGGCTGCTCATGTATTGCAGTATCAATTTATTAATCAGGAGAACAATCCACCATTTATTATTGCGATTGAAAAACGGTAATAGAATCAAAAAACCTGCAAAATTTTTGCAGGTTTTTTAACGTAATAACACTCTCTTAAAAGAGGCAGGAATCCAATTTTGCATGGCACGATATACCCTTCCGTTCCAGTAGAAGAAATAGCTAATTCCTCCACCCGTTTTTATCATGCTCCTTGCAAGTTTCTTGACATTCTTTTGTTTTCTTACTTTTTTATCTGATAAATAAATACCGAGCAGACCACGATTAATTAACTGATGAAACCGTTTATGCGGAAGCTGCTCCGTATGCTTGTCCGCTTCAATGACAAAATGTTTTAACCGATTAAATAGCTTTTCCTCGTTCTCATAATAAAAACAAAAGTTTAAATCCCCGCCTGCAAGATCTTCTTCCTGATCAATGAAATAATCCAAAAGAATATGCAGACCCTGTATGTAAGGAAAATAGCCATTGCGGATATTTTCAGCATACCCTATTTCAAAGTCATCCCTCATTGCATACGAAATGAGGCAGAAGATTCCTAATGTGGATCCAGAACACGCAGAAAACTCATACCATTCCATTTCAGGAATTCTACCTTTACATTGTTGAAACCATTCTTGCAAGCGTGGAACCCGCTCATCAACTTTCACATGCTTGTGGATTTGCAAATCACAATAATACCGACATAACTCGAACAGATAATTCTTAATTTCTTTATAGTCTCGAACTTCTGAAAGTACATTCCTGCAGGTAGCTGCAAGGTCAGCTAAGTAGTTGCCATCCTCCTGCTCCATGCGAAAGCGATAGTAATTCTTCGGTTTTGCATCAAGAGTTAGTGCATCCATCATAGACTCATGAAGAGCCGAAAAATCTTCCGCATTGAGAGATGTGCTGCGGTCACATAAATTATCTAAGTAATCGCTAATTGTTTGGTACGCAACAATAAACTTAATGGCTAATGGAAATTTTTCTTTTGCCATTAATGCCATAATCGAACCGCCCTCACAATGAAAGGTTTTATGTTCAATGCTTGCCAATGCCTGCTTCCTTAACTCCTGATCTGGAATCTCCTCAGCTCTTTCTTTCCAATAGTTTAATTCCTTATGAACTAATGGCAAGACCCTTCGATAGACTTTAGACATTAAACTAATTGGCATGGAAGGAACGCTCATAAATTCACTCCTTAAAGAAATATGCAAGCGGCTTCAGAACAATCAAAAACTGATTGTTCTTGCGATCATTACACTAAGTAGGGGTCCTTAGTGCTCACCCCCGACAAGCACAAGTCAAACTGGCATTGTTCTTTGACCTCCTTGCCAGATTGGCTTGTGACCTCGAGGTCGATAAAAGCGTGACGTTACCCAATAAGCTTTCCTTTTGGTCAGTTTGATATGCCGCTGCCGAAGTTCTCCTTATCCTATCGCATTGTCGACACTAGTATATCCTGTATGCCAGCGATAGGATGCTTGCGCTAGACAATTTCTTCTTAATTCTCAATATAACCAATTGCCTTTAATTGACTGGAAACAAAATCCTTTGCATATTCAAATACATCTTCCCGGTCAGACTCATTAAATATTTCATGATAAAATTTAGGCCATTCTTTATACCGCTTTTCGGAAAAAGGGGCAAGATTAAACCATTCGCTCACTGTTTTCTTATTGACAATCAAGTCATCCCCACCCTGCATAACAAGCAGCGGAACATCTTGTATCTTTTCAAGCTTTTCAAATCCTAGTTTAATCGCATTCAGTAGTTCTCGATACCATCTAACAGACACTTTCTTTACATACAAAGCATCATTCGCATCCGCATCACGAACATCCTGATTGCTCGTTGCCATATCTACAGTAAGTCCCGAATCCATTCTTAAGCTTGGAATAATCAGATTAAGCCCGATCGAAAGAATATCAATCAACTTAGAAGGTTTTTTAATTAATCCAAGACATGGAGAAGACAGGATCACTCCAGCTAGATTCATTTTTTCCTCCTGAAGCAGGCGAATGGAAATTAATCCACCCATACTATGACCAAAAAGGAAAACAGGTAAATCAAACTGATAGGCTGTTTGAATCCAATCCTTCACTTCGGAAAGATACTCATCAAATGATTCGATATGGCCCCTGCTTGATCTTGTTGTCATCCCTTGGCCAGGAAGATCTCCCATAATGACATGAAAACCTGATAATCGCCATTTTTCTATAAGCCACCCATAGCGGCGATGATGCTCCATCGCACCATGAACCATTACAATGACCGCTTTAGCCTCTCCTTCAGCTTCCCATTTCCACATCATATTTCCTCCTAAACCTTATGTTGAAGCGAAAAACCATTCTTTCTAAATTATAGCTTAGAAACCGGAATTCATCACATTTTATCCCGTTATTTTTCATTTAAATCATTTTTTTCAGCAATTTGAGTTTACAAGTTCCTTTTTGTCTCATCTACCTATGTTAGAATAAATTGTAAATACGAATATAAGGGGCGTTACAAATGATTTATCCTTATAAAGATAAAATGCCGAAAATTGCTGATTCTGCATTTATTGCTGATTTCACAACAATTACTGGAGATGTAGAGATAGGAGAAAATTCAAGTGTCTGGTTTAATACTGTTATTAGAGGCGATGTGGCTCCTACAATTATTGGAAAAAAGGTAAATATTCAAGACAATTCTGTCCTCCATCAAAGCCCAAACAATCCATTAATTCTTGAAGATGAAGTAACTATCGGTCACCAAGTTATTCTTCATAGCTGCATTATTCGGAAAAAAGCTCTCATTGGGATGGGCTCTATTGTACTAGATCAAGCTGAAATTGGCGAAGGGGCATTTATCGGGGCAGGGAGCCTTGTTCCTCAAGGAAAGAAAATCCCACCGAACACACTTGCGTTTGGCAGACCTGCAAAAGTGATTCGTGAATTAACACAAGAAGATATAAAGGAAATGGAACGCATAAGCAGAGAATATGCCGAAAAGGGGCATTATTACAAAGCTCTTCAAAAATAAATGGCATATAATGATTTAATATTTCCTATTTTAATTATAATTATGTATATCGTCATCAAGGGGGTTCCTATTCTCTTTTTTTCGACTGGATTTTCCTATATTTGGATATTCCAGGTTCCATTCTATATTCTGCATCCTTTTCAACCTTTATTTGATATTTCAGGTTTCAAAACACACAAAAAAACAGGAACCGCAAAATGCAGTTCCTGTTTTCTATATTATTTTGTTGCTTCTGCTCGTAAAGCTTCTGCTTTATCCGTACGTTCCCAAGGAAGGTCCACATCTGTACGGCCAAAGTGGCCATATGCAGCTGTTTGCTTATAAATAGGGCGACGTAGGTTAAGCATATTGATAATACCAGCTGGACGAAGGTCAAAATGTTTGCGAACAAGATCAACCAATACATCCTCGCTAACTTTTCCAGTACCAAATGTATCGACAGAAATGGAAACTGGCTGCGCAACGCCAATTGCATAAGCTAGCTGAACTTCTACTTTATCTGCTAATTCTGCGGCTACAATATTTTTCGCCACATAACGCGCAGCATAAGCAGCTGAACGGTCAACCTTTGTAGGATCCTTACCAGAGAATGCACCACCGCCATGGCGAGCATATCCGCCGTAAGTATCAACAATAATTTTACGACCAGTTAAACCAGCATCCCCTTGAGGTCCGCCAATAACGAAACGGCCTGTTGGGTTAATAAAATACTTTGTATTTTCATCAATTAGCTCTTTCGGAACAACGGGGTTAATCACATGCTCCTTCAGATTACGTTGAATTTGCTCAAGGCTAATCTCAGGGTGGTGCTGAGTTGAAATAACAATCGTATCAATACGAACAGGTTTGTTATTTTCATCATATTCTACTGTTACTTGCGTTTTACCATCTGGACGGAGGTACGGAAGAATATCTTCTTTACGCACTTCTGTTAAACGACGGGATAATTTATGTGCTAATGAAATTGGCAGCGGCATAAGCTCTTTTGTTTCGTTACAAGCATAACCAAACATCAAGCCTTGATCTCCTGCACCGATTGCTTCGATTTCTTCATCACTCATTGAACCTTCACGTGCTTCAAGTGCTTGGTCAACACCCATCGCAATATCCGCAGATTGCTCATCAATCGATGTTAATACCGCACAAGTTTCCGCATCGAAACCGTATTTTGCACGTGTATAGCCAATCTCTTTCACCGTTTCACGTACAATCTTCGGAATATCTACATACGTAGAAGTAGTAATTTCACCAGCTACCAGAACGAGACCTGTTGTTACAGAAGTTTCTGCAGCAACACGTGCATTCGCATCCTTTGCTAAAATGGCATCCAAAATCGCATCAGAAATTTGATCACAAATTTTATCCGGATGGCCTTCAGTAACTGATTCAGAAGTAAACAAACGACGCTTTGTTGACATCTGGATTCCTCCTTATTTATATAATAGGCAAGATTACTTAGCAGAAAGCAACCTTAGGTTGATACGGAACTCATTCCCTAAGTAGTATGAAATAAACAGGGAGTTTTTATTAATATGCCCCTTTAACACTTAAACACAGTCATATTAAAAAACTCAAAAAACCAAAAGCCGTCCATCAAATTTGCATTATAAAAACTTTGCTTATCGCCAAGTTGTTATGGCGAAAGCCTTCGTTTTTATTATACTTTAATCCATAATTAAAAGTTCATAAAGTACAAAAAAACCTTTTCATATGTGAAAAGGTTGAAAACAAATCGATTCGCGCCTTTCACTCTTATCGTTCAAGGCCCTAAGTCCTTGCGTCAGGTTAGCACCTTTGCTAAAAAAAATCTTTAACAGGTTGCTGGGCTTCATTGGGCCTGTCCCTCCGCCAGCTCGGGATAAGAGAGTATCCGTTCAAGGTAAAATCATAACGTATAAAATGAATTCATGTCAATAACTATCTGTATAAAATTCTTGTTTTTTCATTAATAACCTATACTATAATGAACAACTTCCATCTTCACATTTTCCTTTTAAAAATTTGTGGCGATTTTTTGCAATCCATTGATACACTGGATTTCCAATTAAATAGGAAAATGGGATATATAAAAAAGCTCCTAAAAGGTAGAACATAGGGAGACGAAGAAACAAATATCTTATTGCGTAAAAGCCTTTTAACACATGACCATTGGATGTAATAATATGAAGTTCTTTTCGCAAACTAGCTTTATCAAACGAAAGTGGATGTTCATTTTTTTCATATTCCTGTAATGAAACCCATTCGATTTGACGAAACCAGTCAAGCTTACAAAAAATTCGCTTAGATTCCTTGCATAACGAGCATGTTCCATCGTATAATGCAGTCGATTTCATAAGATCATCCCATTTATGTTTTGTTATTACGATTTTAACATATATGGAAGGAGTTCTTCCTGTTTTTTCAAGTGTCCTTCTTACATTGGCTTAAAACCAATTGTGACATTTTTATTAATTTAAAGAAAAATTTCTTAATAGTATAGATTAATCATCTAAATGTGTTATACTAATTAGGAGATGTAATCACTTTCAAAAATAATCCTGGATAAAGGAAGGTATTCATCAGATGAATTCTGTTAGCATTCCAAATAAATTGATTGATTTACTAAAAGGTAATAATATTCAAATTCAATTGTCTGTCCCTCAGCTTGTTGAAAAGGTATTGAACCGTAATGAAGGATCACTGACATCAACTGGAGCTGTTGCTGCAACAACTGGCAAATATACAGGCCGTTCGCCTAAAGATAAGTATATTGTGAAAGAAGCTTCAACATTAGATACAGTTGATTGGGGAAGTGTGAACCAGCCAATTTCTGAAGAAGTATTCTCTAATTTATATAATAAAGTGTTAAGCTACTTACAAGAAAAAGACGAAGTGTTTGTTTTTAAAGGATTTGCAGGCGCTGATAAAAAACATAGACTGCCAATCCAAGTCATTAACGAGTACGCTTGGCATAACTTATTTGCACATCAGCTATTCATTCGCCCTACAGATGAAGAATTATTGGATCACCAAGCAGAATTCACAGTTATATCCGCACCAAACTTTAAAGCGGACCCTGCTGTTGATGGAACTGCATCTGAAACCTTTATTATTGTTTCTTTTGAAAAACGTACGGTATTAATTGGCGGAACTGAATATGCTGGTGAAATCAAGAAATCAATATTCTCTATCATGAATTATCTGCTTCCAGAAAACGGAATTCTCCCTATGCATTGTTCTGCTAACGTTGGACTTGAAGGGGATGTTGCTCTGTTCTTCGGTCTTTCTGGAACTGGAAAAACAACTTTATCAGCAGATCCAAATCGTCGTTTAATCGGTGATGATGAACACGGATGGTCTCCAAACGGTGTTTTCAATATTGAAGGTGGATGCTATGCGAAATGCATCAACCTTACTCGTGAGAAAGAACCACAAATTTTTGATGCAATCCGTTTTGGTGCAGTGCTAGAAAACGTAGTTATTAATAGCGAGAGCCGAGTGGCCGACTATGATGACAACACATTAACTGAAAATACTCGTGCTGCCTACCCAATCCAAGCGATTGATAATATTGTAGATCCAAGTATTGCTGGACACCCTAATACGATTATATTTTTAACGGCTGATGCCTTTGGCGTCCTTCCTCCTATCTCTAAATTAACGAAAGAGCAAGCAATGTACCATTTCCTTAGCGGTTATACATCTAAGCTTGCTGGTACAGAGCGTGGAGTGACTTCACCAGAAGCAACCTTCTCTACATGCTTTGGTTCACCATTCTTGCCTCGTGCAGCGACTGAATATGCTGAAATGCTTGGTAAGAAAATCGATGAGCATAATGCAAAGGTATACCTTGTGAATACAGGCTGGACTGGCGGCGAATATGGGGTTGGAAATCGTATGAAGCTTCCATATACTCGTGCAATGGTTCAATCTGCTCTAGAAGGCGAATTGAACAATGTAGAAACCATTAAGGATGAAATTTTTGGCCTAGAAATTCCACTGCATGTACCTGGTGTACCAGATGAAGTGCTCCAGCCAAACAAAACTTGGGACAATCAAGCAGCCTATGAAGTAAAAGCGAAAGAACTTGCAGCTAAGTTCCGTGAAAACTTCAAGAAGTTCTCAAACGTTCCATCTGAAATTGAAGAAAAAGGCGGTCCAACCGCTTAATATACTCTATATATCGATGTTGTAAATTCAGCTTCATTCCCCGAAAAAAGGAATTGCCTTAAATGGCAATTCCTTTTTCAACTTCTTACTGCTTCTTCATCCAATTCGTTAAATCCTGGACGACCTTTCGATTAATTGCGGGTGGAAAGTAATGAGTAAATCCTTGAAAATACCAGCTTTCTACTTTTTTGTTTAGTGCCTTTAATCTTTTCTCTAAACGATAGGCATGTTCGGCTGAGACATTTTCATCTTTTTCCCCATGGATTATTAATACGGGAGACTGTAGCCTCTCTATTTGAAAAAGTGGCGTTCGATACTCGTACCGCTCCGGAAACTTCGTTGGTGTCCCACCGATCACCCTTTTCATCATTCGTCGTAAATCCTCTCTCTCTGCATATGTTAGAAACATATCACTGACTCCGCCCCAGGTCACCATTGACTTTGCCTCAGGAAATTGAATGGCTGTCAATAGTGCCATGACACCGCCTCTAGAAAAGCCAAAAATATGTGCACCTTTTACCCTTGGATGAGATTGCAAAAGTCTAAAAGCTGAAAAGGCATCCTCTCGATCATCGCCAGCAAAATCCTCGTTGCCTTCCCCTTCTTGATTTCCCCGGTAAAATGGCGCAAAGACAATAAAACCCTCTGAAGCAAACTGAACAATACGTCCCGGCCTCACTTTCCCAACATTTTTGATACCACCGCGTAAGTAAAGAAAACCATCATAGATTTCATTTCCTTTTGGCTCAGCTAAAAGCCCCTTTACTTTTAAACCATCTGATCGATAGGTAACGATAGATAACTCGATGCCAGGGTTAGGTGATGGAAACCTTTCCTTATGTATGATTTGGTCCATCTATAGTTCATCTCCTATTCTTGCAATTGACCGGATTCATTCTTAATCTGACCGGATTATTGTAATTTTGACCGGATTATTCCTAAATCTGACCGGAATATCATTATATTGACCGGATTTCCCTAATAAATCTATAAATAAAAAGTTTTTCTAGGCATTCACACATTTTTTGCACCCTCATACGATAATGTAGGCTTTGAAGCTGATATATCTTGTGATTAATGGAGGTTTGAGCGATGAAAAAATGGCTAAAAGTTAGTTTTTCCCTTGTTTTAATTGCCATTCTTATTATACCCCTTGCAGCCTGTGGAAAAGATAAGGTTCAAAATATTCGTATCGGAGAAGTAACAAGATCCATTTTCTATGCGCCGCAATATGTTGCACTTGAAAAGGGTTTTTTTGAAGAGGAGGGTCTGAATGTCGAACTGACCACTACTGCTGGCGGAGATAAGACCATGACAGCATTATTGTCAGATAGTATCGACATAGCCCTTGTAGGCTCTGAAACATCTATCTATGTTTATGCACAAGGCTCAAATGATCCTGTTATCAACTTTGCGGCACTCACTCAAACAGATGGAACATTTCTTGTTTCTCGTGAAAAAATAGACAATTTTTCTTGGGAACAATTAAAAGGAGCAATCTTCCTTGGGCAGCGCAAAGGCGGCATGCCGCAAATGGTTGGTGAATTCGTTCTGAAGAAACATGGCATCGATCCACATCAAGATTTAGATTTAATCCAAAATGTTGATTTTGCAAATATCGCTCCAGCATTTGCCTCAGGGACTGGTGAATTTGTCCAGCTTTTCGAACCAACAGCCAGTGTGTTTGAACAAGAAGGAAAAGGTTACATCGTTGCCTCATTCGGTGAGGAATCTGGGAACCTTCCATACACGACATTTATGACAAAAGAAAGCACCATTAAAGAAAAGAAAGAAACAGTTGAAAAGTTTACACGAGCTATTTATAAGGCTCAACAATGGGTTGACACACATAGTGCAGAAGAAATCGCTGATGCAATTAAAGGCTATTTTGACAACACAAATATTGAAACAATTGAAATGGTTGTTGAACGGTATAAAAATCAAGGCTCCTTTGCAACAAATCCAATATTAAATGAAGAGGGCTGGAATAACCTGCAAGATGTCATGGAGGAGGCTGGCGAGCTTCCAGAACGAATTGACTATGAAACACTTGTCAATACAAAAATTGCTAAAGGTGTAATGAAGTAACTCCTATTCATTCCCGTGTATCTGCTTTTTACTCAATAACAGGTATGATTACTCGCTTTTCGTTCCTAAACCAAGGTTAAAAATGATGAAAAAAAGGATAGTAAGGAGGGCTCCAATGGATTTCTTAAGTTTACAGGAAATTCACCATACGTATTTTACAAAAACCTCTGCCACAACGGCCCTCTCAGATATTTCCCTTGAGATCGGGGAGGGAGAATTTGTTTCCTTCCTCGGTCCAAGCGGATGCGGAAAAACAACCCTGCTTTCGATTATTGCCGGTTTGCTTGAGCCGACTGCAGGAGCGATTACATTAGAGGGAAAGGATGTTCAAGAGGCAAGCAAAAATATTGGCTACATGCTCCAGCAGGATTATCTTTTTCCATGGAAAACAATCGAAGAAAATATCTTATTAGGGTTTAAAATTGATGGCAGTCTTAATGATTCAAATAGAGATTACGCGCTCACCTTACTTGAGAAAATGGGACTAAAAGGAGTTGAGAAACAATATCCAAAACAACTATCAGGCGGAATGAGACAGCGTGTTGCATTAGTAAGAACATTAGCAACCGAGCCGAAGCTGCTCATGCTTGATGAACCTTTCTCAGCACTTGATTATCAAACAAAGCTAAAGCTAGAGGATCTCGTCTCAAATACGTTAAAATCGTTTGGAAAAACTGCGATTCTAGTCACCCATGATATTGGAGAAGCCATTGCGATGAGCGATCGAATTTTCCTCTTCTCTTCCAGTCCAGGACAGATTCATAAAACGTTTATTATGCCTGATGAATTAAGGGAAGCAACTCCATTCAATGCACGGAACCATGAAGCTTATTCAAGTATCTTTCAAACTGTCTGGAAGGAGCTGGAATCTCTTGAACCCGCAAACAAACATTGAACAGGGGCACCGTAGATATCTTCAATCGTTAAAGCGTGAAAAGAAATGGGTCCGTTTTTACCAGCTTATTATTTTTCTAGTCTTTTTTTCTGGATGGGAGATTGCTAGCAGGCTGCAATGGATTGATCCGTTAATCTTTAGTTCCCCCTCCAAAGTATGGGAGCTCTTCCTTGCAAAAGTACAAGACGGAACCTTATTTGTAGATTTAAGCTATACCCTTTTTGAAACTATATTTGGTTTTATTTTAGGAACTGTACTGGGTACCTTGCTTGCAGCCATCCTTTGGTGGTCACCGCTGCTTTCAAAAATAGCGGATCCCTATTTAGTCGTCTTAAACTCGATGCCTAAAGTAGCACTTGGCCCGATTTTGATCGTAGCACTAGGTCCGAGCTTTACATCCATCGTGGCAATGGGGGCAATCATCTCCATCATCATCACAACAATTGTTGTCTATACTTCATTTAAAGAAGTCGATCCAAACTATATTAAAGTATTGCAAACCTTTGGTGCAACCCGATTTCAAATTTTCAAGGAAGCCATTTTACCTGCTTCATTCCCTGTCATCATCTCCACACTCAAAGTCAATGTCGGCTTATCCTGGGTCGGTGTCATTGTTGGTGAATTCCTTGTCGCCTCAAAGGGTCTTGGATACATGATCATCTATGGATTCCAAGTATTTAATTTCACACTTGTCATGCTTTCTTTGCTTGTGATTGCCGTATGTGCAACAATTATGTATCAACTGGTTGAACTATTAGAAAGAAAATTAATTAAGAATGGGTCGTAAGAAAAGTAGATCACACTTTTCTTACGACCCATTTTTTAGTTATCAATAATATTAATTTTATAATGATCAAGCCACATATTGATTTGCGCTAGATGTGCGATGAGCTGAGGGCCAGTCATTAGCTGACCATACCACGGAACTTTGAATGAGGATCCGTCTGAATCAATAATATCTTGGACTTTTTGCTTTGAGACTAGTTCTAGGATTGGAGATGTTTTGTTGTTGAGGATAGTTGTTAGACGATTTTTTACGAGTTTCATATATTGTGGATGATAGGTTTTTGGGTATGGACTCTTTTTCCTGTATAGCACTTCATTTGGAAGCACCCCTTCTAAAGCCTTTCGTAATATCCCTTTTTCACGGCCATTTAGCATTTTCATGTCCCAGGGGATATTCCAGGCATATTCAACAATGCGATGATCAGCAAATGGCACCCGCACCTCTAAGCTTGCCCCCATGCTCATACGATCTTTACGATCAAGCAATGTTTGCATAAACCAGACCATGTTTAAATAAAACATTTCCCGGCGGCGAGCTTCTACTGACGATTCTCCATCTAATAGCGGCGTTTCTGCAACTGTTTCGTTGTAGCGATCCTTCACATAGCTTTGCAAATCAAGTTTTTCCTGCCATTTTGGAAGAAGCAGCTGCTCTCTTTCAGCATGCGACCTCATCCATGGAAACCCATTTGTATGAAGCAATTCTTCTCTATAAAACCAAGGGTATCCTCCAAATATTTCATCTGCACATTCGCCTGACAAAGCAACAGTGAAATCCTGTTTTATTTGCTCACAAAACCAAAGAAGAGAAGAGTCGACATCTGCCATGCCTGGCAAATCTCTCATCCGGACAGCATCCTCCAAACGGTCAGCAAGCTGTTCATTATCAATGATTGCTGAGTGATGGATCGAGCCCAAATGCTTCTGCATCCTTTGAATCCATGGACCATCCTGATCAGGCTGAAACGTACTTGCTTTGAAATACTCACTGTTGCGATCATAATCAATCGAATACGTATGGAGTGAACCCCTTCCTTCCTTTTTAAAATAAGCAGAAGCAAAGGCACTGAGGGCGCTTGAATCAATACCGCCTGATAAAAAAGTGCAAACAGGCACATCTGCAACCAACTGGCGTTCAACAGCATCCTTCACTAAAAATCTTACTTGGTCTACGGTATCATCTAATGAATGCTGGTGTCTCTTGCTTTCTACATTCCAATAGCGCCAAATTTTCATGCCATCTCTCGTAAATGTAAGGGCATGGGCGGGGCGAAGTTCCTTGATTCCCCTAAAAACCCCATGACCAGGAGTCTTTGACGGACCTAATCCGAACACTTCCTGAAGTCCTTCCCTATCGACTTCCGCTTTCACATTAGGATGAGCCAAAATGGCTTTTAACTCTGAACCAAATAATAATGAACCATGCTCTTCCTTATAAAAAAGAGGTTTCACACCTAGTCGATCTCTCGCCATGAAAAGCTTCTCCTGCCTATGGTCCCATACAGCAAAGGCAAAGATTCCATTTAAATGGGCTATGCAGCCCTCTGCCCACTCCATGTAAGATGTTAAAAAAACTTCCGTATCAGAATGGCTTTTAAATGAGTGGCCACGCTGAATTAACTCTTTTCGAATGTCCTCCGTATTATAAAGCTCCCCATTATATACGATTGTATATGTGTTTCCGTTTTTTGTTTTAGTCATCGGCTGTACGCCACCTTCAGGATCAACAACGATAAGCCGTTTATGTCCAAATGTGGCATGGCGTGCGCTCCAGACACTCGAAGCATCTGGACCGCGCTTTGCTAAGGTTTGCGCCATCTTTTCCACGATGAATTCTTCTTTTGTCAAATCTCGATGCCAATTAATCCATCCTGTTATTCCACACACAGATTATCACACTCTTTCGTTATTTTTTGGTTATTAATATTGTAAAATGTACTGTTCCCGCTCCCATGGATGGACCTGCGTACGGAACATATCCCACTCGATTTCTTTCGCTTCAATAAAATGTTCAAAAAGATGCACACCTAGCGCACTTGTTATTACTTCATCTGATTTTAAATTTTCAAGTGCATGTGCTAAAGTAGACGGCAAATCCACGATGCCATTTTCAATCCGTTCTTCTTTAGACATAATGTAGATGTTTCTATCCACCGGCTCAGGAGGAGTTAAACTATTTTTTATTCCATCCAGTCCTGCAGCTAATAAAACGGCCATTGCCAAGTACGGATTAGCAGCAGGATCCACACTTCTTACTTCTACACGGGTACTCATTCCACGGGATGCTGGGATGCGTATAAGCGGGCTTCTATTTCTCGCTGACCACGCGACATAACACGGTGCCTCATAGCCAGGCACTAGCCTTTTATACGAATTAACTGTCGGATTTGTAATTGCTGTAAAATTAGGGGCATGTTTTAAAATACCTGCAATAAACTGTCTCGCTGTCTCACTTAACTCTAACGAACCACTCTTCTCATAGAAAGCATTCTCCCCTTCCTTAAACAAGGAAAGATTACTATGCATTCCAGATCCGTTGACTCCAAACAACGGCTTAGGCATAAATGTTGCATGTAGGCCATGCTTGCGGGCAATTGTTTTCACAACAAGCTTAAATGTTTGAATATCATCACATGCCTTTAATGCATTCTGATATTTAAAATCAATTTCATGCTGCCCGGGTGCTACTTCATGATGGGAAGCCTCGATTTCAAAGCCCATTTCTTCTAACTCTATAACGATGTCACGACGGCAGTTTTCGCCAAGATCGGTTGGTGCCAAATCAAAATATCCGCCTTGATCATTCAGCTCCAGCGTAGGCTGGCCATTTCCATCTAGTTTAAATAAGAAAAATTCCGGCTCTGGTCCAACATTAAAATCCGTAAATCCTAATTCTCTCATTTCATTTAAAATACGTTTTAAATTACTGCGGGGGTCTCCTTCAAAAGGGGTGCCATCTGGATGATAAATATCGCAGATCAATCGGGCAACCTTTCCTTTTTCAGCTGTCCATGGAAAAATAACAAATGTGTCTAGATCAGGATATAAATACATATCTGACTCTTCGATACGGACAAATCCTTCGATTGACGAGCCATCAAACATCATTTTATTATCCAATGCCTTTGAAAGCTGGCTGATTGGAATTTCCACATTTTTTATCGTTCCGAATAAATCAGTAAACTGTAAACGGATGTATCGAACATTTTCCTCTGTGGCAACTTTCATAATTTCGTCTTTGCTAAAAGACTTTGTCATCTAAATTCCTCCCTTTTGCAAAATAATAATATTATTGGTGAACTTTTTTAGTATTTTATAAGAAAAACTGGAATCATTAGGGCTATTGATAACCTTTTTGCTATTTTCACAGGAAAACTGAACTCAATAGAGGCTATTGATGACCTTTTTAGCTTTTTTTACAGGAAAATCGAACTCAATAGAGGCTATTGATAACCTTTTTTGCTTTTTTTACAGGAAAACTGAACTCAATAGGGGCTATTGATGTCCTTTTTAGCCTTTTTTATAGGAAAACTGAACTCAATAGAGGCTATTGATAACCTTTTTTGCTTTTTTTACAGGAAAATCGAACTCAATAGAGGCTATTGATAACCTTTTTTGCTTT
Source organism: Cytobacillus solani (assembly GCF_001420595.1). Classification (GTDB taxonomy): domain Bacteria; phylum Bacillota; class Bacilli; order Bacillales; family Cytobacillaceae; genus Cytobacillus; species Cytobacillus solani. Next base: position 3,931,864 of record NZ_LJIX01000006.1, read on the forward strand.
TTTTACAGGAAAACTGAACTCAATAGGGGCTATTGATGTCCTTTTTACTTTTTCATAGGAGAACTGGATTCAATTTGTTTTACTACTAAATTTTTTCACTTGTTTGATTACCTCTCCATAACTAATTCACCATGGCAAATATAGGCAGCCCCCCCCTTTTTCCAAACATGGTCATTTTCATCCAAGCTTATTGTCAGTTGCCCTCCAGGGAGATGAACGGTTATTGGAATATATTGATCTACCAAGTGATTTAATGTGGCGGCAACAACAGCTGCACACGCACCTGTGCCGCATGCCATTGTTAGCCCCGAGCCTCTCTCCCATACACGGTAATAGATCTCTTGGCGGCTTTTCACGTGGACAATACCTAAGTTCACTCGTTCAGGGAATAAATCGGAGTATTCAATTTCAGGGCCGATTTCTTCTAATGGAAAAGTGTCTATATTATCAACAAATAGAATCGCATGTGGATTGCCCATCGAAACACATGTCACAGGAAAACTATGCTTGCCAATTGTAAGGAGTTCATTTATCGTCTGTGCTTCTGGGTCTCCTTTCATCGGAATCATTCCTTTAGTCAGTTTTGGCTTTCCCATATCAATGGTCACCGATCGGACAATCCGTTTTTTATCCGGTTCCACCTTGACATGAACAATTCCGCCTAACGTTTCAATTGAAAAATCAGTGCTTGTTGCATACATGTGGTCGAAGAGATACTTCGCTACACATCGCAGGCCATTTCCACAATTCTTCCCTTCTGAACCATCTTCATTAAAAATCCTCATTTTAAAATCAGCCATTTCAGAAGGACAAATTAAGATTATGCCATCTGATCCGATTCCGGTATTTACATTAGAGACTGTTCTAGCAAGCTGTTCAAAGTCTTGATCTTCCATTGGCATATCCAATAGGTTAAAAAAAATATAATTATTCCCCAATCCATGCATTTTCGTAAATTGCATAAGGGTCCTCCTTTCAAAAGATGAATGTATCTCGCCTTAATCTAACTGCAATCTCTTCGATTACTCGTAGCTCTTCCTCGATCCCATTTGCTTGGAAGGTAACTGAAAATCGTACATATTGACCTGCCTCATCCCATGGAACAGTAGAGATTAAATGCTCTCGTATTAAATATTGGCTAAACTCCTCTGCCGATTGAAATGATGGACCATCTGCCACTGCTTTCGGCGCCCTCGTATATAAGAAAAATGATCCCCTCGGCTTCTCCGCATTAAAGCCACATGCAACCAGTGCATTTGCCAATAATTCATGCCTCCGTGAATATTTTTCAGCAGTTTCGATGGTAATTTCCGGATGCGCAAGAGCATAGGCAGCCGCTTTCTGAATGGCGATGAATTGACCGGAATCATTGTTATCCTTAACTGTCGCAAACGCCTTTACAAGCTTTTCATTTCCTGAGATAAAACCGATACGCCATCCTGTCATATTGAAAGATTTTGACAAGGAATGAAGCTCAATGCCAACTTCCTTTGCCCCTGGTACGGAGAGAAAGCTAAGCGGCTTTTCCCCTTCAAAAACAAGTGCTGAATAAGCGGCATCATGCACAACAATAAGCTTATGCTTCTTTGCAAATTGAACAACTTCTTCAAAAAATGCTGCAGTTGCAGTCGCTCCAGTCGGATTATTCGGGTAGTTTAAATACAAAAGCTTCGCCTTTTCTAGAACACTATCACTCAATGTGTCTAGCTTTGGAAGAAACAAATTTTCTTCCGTAAGAGGCAGCTGAACGACATCCCCACCACAGTACTTTGTATGGGTAGCTAATATTGGATAACAAGGAGAAGGCATTAGTATAAGATCTCCTTGGTTAATAAAAGCTGTCGGCAGCATGGCTAATGCCGACTTTGAACCGATCACATGGTTAATTTCAGTTTCCGGATTAAGATGATAAACACCAAATACCTTTTCCATATAAGAAGCAGCCGCTTGCTTAAACTCAGCGATGCCGTTATCTGCATAAAAGCGATTTTCGGGCTTGCCTGCTTCCTCTGTCAATTTTTGAATGACCCTGTCATCCGCCATGGCATCAGGTTCACCTACTCCTAAATCAATCAACTCCATATGAGGATTCGCTTGAATGGCTTCTCTTTTTGCTCGTTTAATCTTTTCGAATTTATATATTTCCTCTTTCAATCCAAATCGCGATCCGCCTATACGGTCTGCAAACAGCTGCTGAATATAATCGGTTGTCATTATGAATCCTCCAATGTAGGTCTGCTAATCTAAAATGTTATGATACATCTTATCATTTCAAGGGCCATTTGGATTTACACCCATTAATTAAATATTTGCACTTTTTTACACATAAAAAAAGAGAATAGATATTCATTATCAACCAATTAGTTAGCTAGCTAACTAATTGATAAAGAAGAGATAAGCTGTATGTTTTACATAAAACTTGAAGGGAAGGGAATTGGATAATGGTAGGACAAATAGACGCATTCAGTGAGTCTACAGGAGGAATGAAATTTCATTATTGCTCCAGTCAGTGTTCCTTGCTAACAAGACTATACATAGGAGAAGGAAGAAATTTTATGACAAAGACATAGTAAAATCCACAATCGATAGCTCAGCTGTTGTTTGAAAACCAAGACTTTCATATATATGTACAGCAGGCAAGTTCTCTGCTAATACACCGAGATAAACATCTGATGAAAGTTGTTTGCCTATGTGTGTAAGTTCACTCGTTACAAGCTTCGCAAGGCCATTCCCTCTGTGGTCTGGTCTAGTAACAATGTTCCCAAGCTCTACAAGCTGAGGATCATAGAAATGAAAACCACCTATTGCAATGAATTCTCCACCATCCTTTATTCCGAGGAAAGGACACCGCTCTAATTCACTTCTTGTAAAAAACTTCATTTCTCCCTTTTGTAAAAAAGCAATCACCTTGGAAAACTCATTCTCCTTAACTAGTTGAGTCATGCTCGATTCGAGCAGCTTCGATTGATCTATATGTTTCATTGTAAAAAAACGCCGCGGGATACCTGTAATGAGACCAAAGGACTGAAAAAGCTGAAGGTCACGTTGACATAGAATAATCCCGCAAATAGCATTTTTATCAAGTTTAATAGTAGATCTTGTAAAAACAATTAGTTCTGGGAAGAAAACTTCTTGATGATTGATTCGATAAAAGGAAAAGGCGGGAAAAGATAGCTCCCTTAGATAAGCTAAGACAGCAGTCAACTGATTATCTGCATATTGACCAATAAATTGGGCTTTTTCCTTTCGTTGTGTTAAATAGCTGTAAAAAAGTAAGTGCTGATCCTTATCAACTTGATCGATTAATTGAACTATAGCTTCTTGTGTAAGCAATCGGTGTGAAATCATTTAATCTACCTCTCATTCGGTTAATAATATACTACTTTCTTATAAACTACATATATCCTTGTATAGTAGCTTCTATGAAAAAGAGCGTAAATCCTTCTTGGATCAACGCTCTCTAGCCCTTTATTTGTTCAGTACAGATTGGTAAACACTATAATAAATTATTTATATTTCCCTACTTTACATGCTGTCTCACTTATTATGAAACTTAACTTTAAACGACTTAACCATGCTTCCGAATCAGTTACACGTCCATTGATACTATTTATATCCTCTTGATATTCCAATCCTTCCACTGGGAGATACTTAACCTCTAAGTTTGCGATTCTATGTACAATCATAGCCCATTCTGCATCTGTCATTTTTTCTTTAGAGTAGTCCTTTATATAGTTCCCAGCCTCTCTCGAGAACCCACAAGAACCAGCAGTAATGTCCACTTCTTTCCCAAGCTCTATAGAGAAAATCTTATTAGTAATTTTTTCCGTTTCTATCCACTCAATTGGGTGAGTATTAAATGCTCTTTCTGTTCTGCCTAAAATTAAATAATCAAATTGAGGGAGTAAACTTACAATTTTTCTTAATTCAATCGAGTGATTCTGTACCCAGGTTAATAACCTATCAAAATCGCAATAATGAAAGTACTGGCTTGTTCCAGATAGACCAAACTTAACAGCCTCTCTCCTTGCGTAAGCTGCACCTAATTTGGGGATTTTCTTTGTTTTGAATTTACTATTTTTTAACACATCCATTAGATTAATTGATGATTCCTCACTTACGGTAATAAAAAGCTCGGAATAAACATCTTCCAACAGATCTTTGAACTCTTGAAAAAGCCTGACGTTTCTCCCATGTGGATCATGGGTAACTGTAACTAAAGCCGTTCGAACCAACCTATTCACCTCAGCAAGATAATCGTTTCCTCATAATAAGTTAAATATAAAAGAATACCATTATAACTCTATTACGCCTTGGCTTTACGGGACCATATCACAACAGGTATGAGAACTAAAGATAAAAGTCCTCCACTCAAAGATAACGTTGCATAACTGGTATTAGCTACCACCATTCCCGAAAGTGCACCGCCGGAAGCTCCTGCTAATGCAATAAAAACATCAAGTGTACCTTGGGTTTTCGCACGTATTGAAGGCTCTGTTGAATCAACTATTTGAGCAGTCCCACTTATTAAGCCAAAGTTCCACCCTAATCCAAGTAAAGTTAGAGCAATTACTAATAGAATCATTGAATCACTTGGTGCGAATGCTGCTAATAAACCAGCGAATAACAATATAATGCCCGCAGCTATGCTCATAGATGTTCGCCCTGCTTTATCTACAAGTACGCCTGTGATAAGTGAGGGAAGATACATTGCACCTATGTGAAAACCAATAACAATTCCTACTTCAGCTAGATCATGACCATGATGTTTCATATGTACCGGTGTCATAGTCATAATTGCAACCATTACAATTTGAGTAAGAACCATAACCGTGGCACCTACCATTATTCCTCTTCTATTTATTGATTTATCAAAGGAATCCGTTTTATTTACATGTTCATCTTCTTGGTTATAAGCTGCTATCTTGTTTGCAATAAATAATGGGTCAGGACGCAGCATAATAAAAAGAACGAGACCTGCTAAAATAAACGCAGCAGCTGATAATATAAATGGACCTGCAAGAGACGGAACACCAATGAGACTAGCAAATTCACCCATAACTTCTACTAGGTTCGGACCTGCAACCGCCCCAAATGTTGTCATAACCATCGTCGTACTAATAGCAGTTCCTCTTTGTTTCTTATTTGCTAAATCGGTCCCTGCATAACGAGCTTGTAAATTTGCCGCAGTTCCCGCACCATAGATCAGCAGAGACGCAAATAATAAAATTATACTATTCACCATGGCAGCAATCACAACTCCAATTGCACCGATTCCCCCTACAATAAAACCTGTCGATAAACCTGTACGGCGTCCAAATCGTTGAGAAAGTTTTCCTATGATAAAAGCTGCTCCTGCAGATCCTAAAGTAAGTAAGGCTACAGGGACTCCTGCAAAAGCATCAGTTCCTAGCATTTGTTGTGCCAATAGGGCACCTACAGTAACTCCTGCGGCAAGCCCTGCCCCACCAAAGATTTGTGATAGACTCACAATGAACAACACTCGTCTATAAAGCTTTTTTAGCTTTTCTGGTGAATCTATATAACTCTCGATTGAATCTAGTTCTTGTGCTTTAGCGAACACTTTAAAACACCTTCTCACATTTATTTGTCAGCCGATTCAACAACCTTCTCAATGAAAAAGGCATTATCAAAATCCAACTATTAAACGAGTCTAGCTTTTAACGTATATCGGAAGGATTCTTCCCTGTATACTTTTTAAATTGTCTGCTGAAAAAATGAAGATCATTATAGCCGAGAGCATTTGCTGCTTCTGTTACTGTCATCCCCATGTTATGAAGCAAGTGCTCTGCTCGATTAATCCGAGAATGAATAATGTAATTTCTAACCGTATGTCCAATAATCTCTTTGAATTTCTGGGAAAAATAGCGTGGAGAAAGATTGGCCCGCATTGCTAAACTTTCGATTGAGTGCGGATCACCCGGATGCTGCTGGATAAAGTTTGCGATCTCTCGAATCGTCTCTAAAAGATCGTTGCTTGAATGCTCCAGCTGCTTATCTATTTCCCGCTCTTCCCTTAATAAGTGAATCATTAATTGCTTTAGGATTAGCTTTGCCTCAATTTCGGCTCCGAAGGTTTTCACCAAAAATAAACGAATATAACGTGTTAGCAGGGATTCAAAGGGGATAGGGTCTTGAACAATCCGGTAGGTTTTTGGCATCAATACTGGGGTTCCCTCTAAGTCAAAATGAATATAGCTCAACACTAACGGATTTTGCGGATCATGGGTAGCCGTCGTCCAATCACCTGGCTTAAATAAAAAACAGCTTCCTTTATGTACATCATATAATTTCCCATTAAGCACCACAGTCCCTTTTCCACTCCAAACATAAAACAAATCATAGTTAGGAAGTGGTTTATTTCGTTTCCTCCATTTCCAGTTCGGCTCGCAATGGATCGTCGCAAACGCTGGTATTAGGATAAATGAATCCGGATTGATATGCAGCATTGAATTCACCCTTTCTGCCCCTATCCCTCTATTCTTAGAATACTCCTTTCGACCACTTCGTCTTTCATAATAAAGCTGTATTCGTCCCCCCACCTTAAATCTAATATATTTCCTTCAATAAGTACGGGTCCTTCTGTTTCATAATAATGCAGATTTTCGCCAATCTCTTCTACTTCCCCATAGAATATAGCTTTAACAAAAGTCTTTTCATTCAAAGACACCTCATACTCACCGATACGTTCCAGCTGCTTTAGAGTAGCTCCTGTTTCCTCCAGTACTTCTCGGCGCGCCGCCTCTTCCAATGTCTCCCCTTTTTCAAGCTTTCCTCCTGGAAATTCCAGCCCTCTTTTTTTATGGTTCGTTAGCAGCCATCCCTTGCCTTTTTTGCATATTACAAGGACGTGCTCCGGCTTTTTATTAAACGCATGTGAGTTAAATGAAAATTTGACTACTCCACCATTTGCATCAATAAATGTTTCCATCGAATTCCTCCTTTCACTCTTCATTCATACAGCTATTATACAGCGAAAAAAAAATTGTGACTAATGACATCTTCCATATTTTTCTTATATGATAAAAGTATCAAATTACAATATTTTGAAACTTTACCTATTTTTTTATCGTAGAATTAGAGGGTAAGAGAAACCACACCTGTTATAATTTATGTAAAGTTTTTCTTATTTCATTAATATTAAAGGAGTGCTTATTTTGAAAAAATCACTTTCCATTCTTGCAGGCTTCTTATTAGTATTTATGTTAGCCGCTTGTAATCAAACAGCCAAGCCTGTGGATGAGCCCGCAAAAGAGAATGAAAAAGCTTCATCAACTGAGAAAACCGAGGAAAAAGCATCGGAACTGACACTTGAAGAAGTATTGAATAAATCCACAGAAGCTTCAGAAGGCTTAAAAAGCTTTTCTGTAAAAATGGATTTAACTCAGGATATGACTGATCAAGGTGAACTGAATGTCCAAACAAACTCGGTCATCGATATGAACATCGTTACCGAGCCAATGGCTTACTATCAAAAAATGAAAATGTCAATGGGAGAAGAAGCAGAAAGCTTTGAAACAGAAAGCTATTTTTCAGAGGCTGGAATGTTTTTCTATGAACCTTCAACTAGTCAATGGATGAAGTTCCCGCAGGAAATGACCGATACATTCCTGCAAATGTCGGGTCAGCAATCCAATCCAGGGGAAGAGCTAAAGAAATTACAGCAATTCATGGAAGATTTTACTTTTGAGCAAGATTCAAATAACTATATACTTAAATTAAAGGCATCTGGAGAAAAGTTTAATGATTTCATTAAAGAAACAGCTGTTCAGCAATTGCCGCCTGAAATGTCGGCGGAAGACGCGCTAAGCGGGATGAAAATTAATGCTGTTGAATATGAAATCCTTGTCGACAAAAAGACATTTTATCCAGTTGAATTAAATATGGATATGGATTTAGAAATGACGATCGAAGGCCAAACCATCGCCATGAAGCAAAAAATGAACGGACAATATTCAAACTACAACAGCGTTGAAGCGATCACTGTTCCTCAAGAAGTAATTGATTCGGCTGTAGAAATGGGTATGTAATTTAAAGGAAATCGGCAATTAGCCGATTTCCTTTTTTCAGCTCCATTATTGAATTTCTTCATTCAATATCCCCATATTTTCAATATGTTCTTTTGCTTCTTCGTCCCCGAGCTGATAAATCAATCCGTATACCTTCTTGATTTTACTGTCATACTCATCATTTGACTTATCATTATGGTATTCTATAAATGGGACATGGGCTCGCCAAAATCCCGCCCATTCTGTTCCATAATTCTGATTAAAATACTCCCGTAACGTATGAATTTCATTATCTGTCGCTTCAATTTTGAAATCCCATGGGGAATCTGTTGCACTTTGTGAGATTTGTCCATGTGCAATAGTTATATAATACGTTTTTTTATTTTGTTCCATCCTGTTCAGCCCCTTTTTGTCATTACTTATCGTTTCCCACATTTCGATTAAAAATATGCGAATTTACGATCATTCTGATGAAAATTACATATACTACATTTAATCTTAGAAAAAAACTATGCGTAAGCGATTAATTTTTATCATCAAGGGTATTAAAAAAGTATACAATAAAAGAAATAAAAACGAAGGCTGGAGGTGTAAGAATGAAAATTATTGATGAGCTTTATGAACTTTATCGGAATAAGCTTACTGGAGACGAAGAGGATATTGACATGCTTGCTTTCGCTTTTTTAGAGGAAATGAACCGAGAGGATTTATTGGGTATGATTAACGAGTTAAATAACCAGGAACTGTACAACTTAATGGGAATTTATTTAATTGAAAGCTTAAAAGGAAAGTTTGCGAGTGAAGACTACAGACAGCCCCGCAATCCGAATCTGCAGCAGCGAAATATTCACTAAAAAATTATATTTTATACATAAAAAAGGATGGTTCATAAAGGCTGATTGCCCTATATTGAACCATCTTTTTATTATGCCCTAACCTAAGTATGCCTTTAACATCCAAATATGCTTCTTTAGACTTTGCTTAATGGCAATAAGCATATCACCGGTGCCTTCATCATTTGCTTCTTCTGCTAACTGAATGCCTTCTTGCAGCTCGTCTGCCATTTTAACAAAATCTGCACAAATGGATTTAACCATGTCTTCCTCTTTTTCTTTTCCAGTCGCCTCTTCGATAGATGCCATTTCTAAACATTCTTTCATTGTTGCAACAGGGCTACCCTCAAGGGATAGAATTCTCTCTGCCAATTCATCTATATGCTGATTGGCTTCGTTGTATAGCTCCTCAAATTTCTCGTGCAAAGTAAAGAAGTGTCTTCCTTTGATATACCAATGGTAGTTATGAAGCTTTACATACAAGATCGTCCAGTTTGCAACTTGCCTATTCACTGATTGGATTAAATTTTCACTCATATTATCATCCTCCCATTTTTATAGTACCCTGAGATAGGACGAGCTAAACACAAGAATATTTTTATTGTAGCATAAGTAAATCAAACCGTTTTCATGTTACACTATGTATAGTAAAAGGAGGTTTGATCATGGTTGCCATTCTAGCTATTTCGGTAATTATTATTGCAATTGTTATTTTTCTTTCTGTTATTACAACCTCTAAAGCGTATACGTACAAGCATACGGTTGATACAATAGATGAAAATCCATATACGAATGAAAATACCTTTGAACAAGAAGATGATAAAAAAACATCATAAAGAAAACCGGACTGCAATAGTCCGGTTTTTCGACTTTTTATGCAAAAACTTGCTTCAATTCTTCCTTTGACTGCTCAAGCCAGAACCGCATTAAACGTTTCGCCCCATCTAAATCATGAAGCTTAGCTTGGCCGCACTGCTTTTCATTAGCAGCTGGGATATCTGTAATTTCAACTGCAGCTTTCATTGTTTCATCGAGCAAGTCAATGATTTCCCCTACAGTCGGCTCTCCGCTTACAACTAAGTAGAAGCCTGTCTGACAGCCCATTGGAGAGATGTCAATGATATCAAAGTGATCATATTTTTCCGAATACGTACGAATATTGAAAGCAAGAAGATGTTCTAATGTATGAATCGCATCAGGCTTCATTGCTTGTTTATTCGGCTGGCAAAAACGAATATCAAACTTATTTACAACCCCATCTGTTCCGACTTTATGAACTCCGCAATGTCTAACATAAGGTGCTTTAACGGCATTATGGTCTAATTCAAAGCTTTCAACTGAAGGCATGTATGTCCACTCCTTTTTCGATTCTCCTATTATTGTAACTTAAATCCCGAGTAATTTCATCAACAAAATAAGGAATTTATTTTTCGACTATTACATCATTGTATGCTATCTTTTACTTGAGATTCCTTTAGAAAAAAGATTGGACTGATAAACATGCTGAAACAATTAATGATTGGAGTCATTCGCTTTTATCAAATTGTTATCTCCCCGCTAAAACCTCCAACATGCCGATTCTACCCAACTTGCTCTCATTATGGGTTAGAATCAGTAAAACGCTTTGGCGCACTTAAAGGAGGATGGCTAGCCATTAAAAGAATCGTAAAATGTCATCCGTTTCATCCCGGTGGTTTTGATCCAGTACCAGAGAAATCACCAAAGATAAAGGAAAATTAGTCTTCGTATCCATTTACTACTAAATCTAATTTCCCTGTACTAGGGTGAATAACCAACCCATGAACAGGGACATCGTTTGGCATAAGCGGATGCTTTTTCACCATAGAAACACTATGAGCAACACTCTCTTCTACGTTATCGAAGCCTTTAAGCCATTCTCTCACATCTACACCCGAATATGTAATTGTATCCAGTGCTGCTTCAGATTTTCCTCTTTTTCTCATATGTTCCATAATACCATCTGGCTTCATCCCGCTCATCCCGCAATCATGGTGACCGATGATTAATACCTCATCAGCCTGAAGCTCATAAACGGCTACAAGCAAGCTCCTCATAATACTTCCAAACGGGTGAGTAACAAGTGCCCCTGCATTTTTAACAAGCTTTATATCGCCATTTTTTACATTCAAGGCTCTTGGCAGGAGTTCCACTAAACGTGTATCCATGCATGTTAGTACAACCATTCGTTTATTCGGCAGCTTTGTTGTTGCAAATTCTACATATTTTTTTTCTTCCACAAATTCATTGTTAAATTCTAATATTTCATCAAGTAGTTTCATATGCTTTACTCCTTACTTATTTTTATTTCTACATTATAAGGATACAAAATACTTTTCATACAAACAAATTTAATACTTGATTTTCACGATTTTTTTTTGTAGAATTACTTTTGGGAATCGTAATGATTACGGATTATCTTGATATTTATGGCAAAAAGTTATTTTTTTCTTCATTAAATCGTAATTAATACGATTTAATGAGTTAGAAAGGGGAAAATATGAAAAAGATTATTTTTGTTTTTATACTAATAATTAGTATGCTCTTAACTGCTTGTACAAACGAATCAAAGGATGAGCAAAAAGATAGCAGTAAACTTTCCGTTTATACAACTGTTTATCCATTGCAATATTTTACTGACCGAATCGGTGGGGAATATGTTGAAACAAAGACTATTTATCCGCCTGGAGCAGATGAGCATTCGTTCGAGCCTACACAAAAAGATATGACTAAGCTAGCAGATGCTGACCTGTTTATATTTGTCGGTCTTGGTTTAGAAGGATTCGTAGAAAAGGCTAAAAAAACGTTAAAAAACGAAGATGTAACGATGATCGGAGCAGGGGAAAATATTCATTTTGACGAGGTTCAAGCCCATGAAGAGGATGAACACAGTCATGAAGATGATGGCCATCATCATGGAGATATTGACCCGCATGTATGGATCGATCCATTATATTCGAAGGATTTAGCAGCAACTATCAAAACTGCTTTAACTGATAAAATGCCAGAACATAAAGAAGAATTTGAAGCCAATTATCGTTTAGTAGCAGATGAACTTGACCAATTAAATGAAGACTTTGAACAAACCATCCATGATGCAAAGCATAAAGAAATCATCGTATCCCACTCAGCATTCGGCTATTGGGAGCAGCGCTATGGCATACACCAAATTAGTGTTTCAGGCTTAAACTCTGCGAATGAACCAACCCAAAAGGATCTTGAAAAGATCATAGCTGAAGGAAAGAAACATCAGTTAAAATACGTATTCTTTGAACAAAATGTTAGCTCTAAGCTCACAGAAATTATTAAGAATGAGCTTGGCGCAGAGCCGCTCATACTTCATAATCTATCTGTTTTAACTGATGAAGATATAAGTAATGAGAGTACCTATTTTTCTATTATGAAAACGAACTTAGAGGCGCTAAAAACTGCATTAAATAACTAATTACCAGTTCAACCTTCAATTGGAATGAATCCATAGCAGCAATCAGTCACAAGCTAAAATAGGTGGAAAGACACCACCTGCGTTTTTTATCGAATCGGTGCATGCGCATGTTCTGCACATAGAGGAGTGAAGCGAAGTGGCAAAAGATGTTTTATGTGAGGTCAATAATTGTACATTCTGGGAAAAAGGGAATAAATGTGGAGCTGAACAAATTTACGTAGTCAGCCACAAAGGGGATACGGCAGAAAATAGCCGTGAAACTGATTGTAAAACCTTTGAACCAGAATATTCTTAAATTTCACCGGTAATAGTCACTTTTAAGAAAAGACAGGATTTGCATATTAGTTGCAATCCTGTCTTTTTAATTCCTTCAAATACTGCCGAAGCTCTCTACGTAAAATTTTCTTAGCAGCATTTCTTGGGATTTGATCGATGATGTATAATTGTTTTGGTACTTTATATTTTGCTAATTTCTGCAGGCAAAACGTGGAAATCTTATCTTTATCTATCTCTGTTTTTGTTGTTAGGAAAGCTATAGGGACTTCCCCCCAGTTTTCATCTTCCACGCCTATTACACCTGCATCCACTATGTCTGGATGGGAAGTAAGCACACCTTCAACTTCAGCAGGATATACATTTTCTCCGCCTGAAATAATTAAATCGGAACGGCGATCCAGAACATACAAGAATCCATCTTCATCTAAATATCCAATATCTCCAGTTGAAAACCAGCCATTAACGATTTTTTCAGATGACTCTTCCTCCCGATTCAAATACCCTATCGTTACATTTGGTCCTTTAACTATAATTTCGCCTGCTGTTTTACCCCTTGCTTCTTCCCCATTTGGATCCATAATTTTTAATTGAGAGGGAAAGAGGGGTTTCCCTGCAGAGCCTAATTTACTTAAGCTATACTCTGGTGAAAGCGTCACGATTTGAGAGGCGGTCTCTGTCATACCATACGTCTGGAATACTGGTATTCCCTTCACCATACAGTTTTCAAGTAATGTTTTGGATGCCGGTCCGCCTCCTAATAGCATACAGCGAAATTCTTCGGGCAATTTGTTATCTCCTAGCTCTGCCTCGATACGAATAAGCATCGTGCTCACAACAGACATAATCGTTACTTTTTCATTTTGAATCGCTTTAATAATTTCTTTTTCATTGAATGTATCCTGAATCACCATTCTCATGCCATAGACGATGCTCCGAATAAGAATCGAATACCCGCTAATATGAAACATTGGAACAACACATAGCCAACAGTCTTTTTCAGAAAGTCCAAGGTTAAGGGCAGAACCAACCGCGCTCCACCAATGATTTCCGTATGTTTGCAGCACGCCCTTTGGATGTCCTGTCGTTCCAGATGTATACATAACTGTACACACATCATCAAGGTTGATTTCCTCTGTAATAATTGGTTCAATAAAATCTGCTGAAAACAGCTCTTCTTTTGAAGTAACTGTCAACTCTGGCAATGCTTTATATATTTCTTCGTACTTGCAGGCAAAGGCTGTCTCCGTTATTAAAACGACTGCCTTTGAATCGGTTAATTGCCAGGCTATTTCTTCAGCTGTTAACCGATTATTTAAAATAACTGCTTTGATATCAAGCAACTGAAATGCTAAATATATAAATGCTGTCTCCGCATGATTACTTAGTAAAACACCAGCATAATCACCCTTTGTTAAGCCAAGGTGGATTAATTGACCGGCAATCTGATAAGATTTCTCATACACTTCTTTAAAAGAGTATGTTTCGTTCTTAAACTGAATAGCAGGCCTGTCAGGTGTGAGGAAGGCTCTCTTTAATAAAAGATTTGGCATCACTTGATTTGCCATTTGTACACCTCATTCTTGAAATCCAATATATACTGCAAAAAACTGCTTTATTTTGCAAATCCTATCTGCATTTTTGCAAAATTACGTAACTACTTTTTCCGATTTTTTACTTTTTGGGGTTCCAAAATGATTTTACGGGACCGCTTTTTCTAGTTTTTTACTTTTCCAGGTTCCTAAATAATTTTATGCGACCACTTTTTCTAGTTTTTTACTTTTCCAGGTTCCTAAATAATTTTATGCGACCGCTTTTCTAGTTTTTTACTTTTTGGGGTTCCAAAATAATCAAATCCCGTCTGCATTTTTACAAATAAGCATTTTTATGTCTAAAAGGTCGTATCTAGATAAAAACAGCCTGATGGCATAACCATCAAGCTGCAATAAAGTTTTATTTTTTCATTAAGGGAAACGTGGGAATTGACCAAAATCGGGCTTGCGCTTCTCTTTGAATGCATCGCGGCCTTCTTTTGCTTCATCTGTAGTATAGTAAAGTAATGTAGCATCTCCAGCAAATTGCTGAATGCCTGCAAGTCCATCTGTATCCGCATTAAATGCAGCTTTTAAGAAGCGAAGAGCAGTTGGGCTTTTTTCAAGCATTTCTTCACACCATTTAATTGTTTCTTCCTCGACTTGGTCAAGAGGAACAACAGTGTTTACCAGACCCATATCTAATGCTTCCTGTGCATTATACTGACGGCATAAGTACCAAATTTCACGAGCTTTTTTATGACCAACAATTCTAGCTAAATAACCGGAACCATAGCCTGCATCAAAGCTGCCAACTTTTGGCCCTGTTTGGCCAAATACAGCATTATCTGCAGCAATTGTTAAATCACAAACGATATGTAATACATGTCCTCCACCTATCGCATACCCTTTAACCATTGCAACAACTGGTTTTGGAATTACACGAATTAAACGCTGTAAATCAAGGACATTCAAGCGAGGGATTTGGTCATCACCCACATATCCACCATGTCCACGAACAGACTGGTCTCCACCTGAACAAAATGCGCGGTCTCCTGCACCCGTTAAGATGATAACTCCAACATTTGCATCATCACGTGCATAAGCAAATGCATCAATCAATTCCATAACGGTTCTTGGTGTGAACGCATTATGTTTTTCAGGACGATTGATTGTTATCTTTGCAATCCCATTGTATGTTTCATAAATAATTTCTTCATACTGTTTTCCCGCAATCCATTCTACTGCTGACATAACTGAATCCTCCTTTGTATGTATATCTTCCCTCATTAAAAAGGGGCTTAAAGCCTGTCCTTTTTCATTCGACAAGAATTCACTTACTATTGTACCAAATATTTTTGGTTTCTCCACATGTATTGCATGGCCACACTCAGAAATCGTTATTCTGCGCGCATTCTTCATGATTCCTTGCATCCTATCAGCAATCTGACAAAATTTTTCATCTAGATTTCCTGTAAGCAAAAGAACAGGCATGGAAAGCTCATCTAACTGATTCCACCACGAAGGCTGAGAACCCGTTCCCATTCCTTTAAGGCTGTTAACTATTCCAATCTGAGAATTTGTTAGACGCTGATTACGGATTTCTTCTTGAATATTTTCTGCTAATCTTTTTTGAGTGCCAAACAGAGGAATGTTCTCCCAATAGTCAATAAAGGAAGGGATACCCTCCTCCAGAATTCGTATCGCAAGCTTCTCATCTTGGATTCGCCTTGCTGCCCGCTGCTCCTCTTCTTCAAGACCAGGAGAAGCGCTCTCTAGAATTAACTTTTCTACTCTATTTGGGTATTTAAGCGCAAACGTTAACGCAAGTCTGCCTCCCATTGAATAGCCTAAAATATTGGTTTGTTCAATCCCCATTTGTTCAAAGATCAAATCAATATCCCTTGCTGCTGATTCGATCGTATATCTAGAAACATCCTCAGGAGCATCTGTTTTCCCATGACCTACAATATCAATGGCAAATACATTCGTGATCCCCTCAAAATGAGGCTTTAGTTTTCTCCAAGAGCTTGCATTCCCTGTAAAACCATGCAGCAAAACTAAAGGTTTATTCCCAATAGATACTGTTTCTCTTTGATTATGAGCGGTCTCCCATACGTCTACATAATAGGTAAGTCCATCAATGTCAAAATTCATCAGCATTTGTCATCCAGTAATCGACCTATTTCCCGGGAAACCGCATCCCATAATTCGCGATGCTCCAAGATATTCCGGTCTCTATTTGTGGTAATCTCCGTCACTCTTAAACCAGACACTTCTGATTGAAGGACAGTTGTAAAATGTGTCCAATTAGAAATCAACTCATACTGTCCCCCGTACATTTTTACTACATGCTCAAATTGCAAATCTAATGGAGTGCCAAACAATTTTTCAAAGTTCTTTGGATGGCTTGCTTGTGGCAGAAATGAAAAAATTCCTCCCCCATTATTATTAATTAATAGAATATGAATATTGATGCCAAACTGCTTCGCAGCAATTAACCCATTTAAATCATGGAAAAAGGTTAAGTCCCCTAGAACTAAATAAAGTGGCTGTGAACAGGTTCCTGCCCCTAAAGCCGTTGAAATAACCCCATCAATGCCATTTGCTCCTCGATTCGCCATGATTCGAATCGACTTGTTATTAAAATGGAAAAAGGTGTCTAAATCACGTATAGGCATGCTATTGCCAACAAATAATGTTGCTCCATCAGGAAGCTTTTCAGCTAATTGATAGAATAGCTTGCCTTCACTTAATACGTCCAGCTCGCTGATGGCTGCTAATTCACGGCGTGTTAATTGATTAATTTCTTCCCACTGTGCAAAATAGCTAGTATCTTCCACTGGACTAATAAAAGTGCTGACCGATTTACAAAACAATGATTCTTCACTATAGATCATCTCAGAGGATACCATGCCAGGATCACGCCATCCGCCGCCGCCATCAACTACAAACTGCCGGACATCATGATTTTCTTTAAGGAAAATGGTTAACGGCTTAGATACTGGCATAGCACCAAACCTGATGATGAGATCTGGCTTTAAAACATCCTTTGCATCCTCATTTTTTAAAAATGTATCATATGTATCAATAATATATGTTCCGTCATGTTTTCCACTTCTCAATTGAGAAAGTGGATCTGCAAGAATAGGATACTGCAGCTTCTTAGCAAGACTTGTTACAGCTTCAGCAAACCCATCAGACTCAAGCGATCCACAAACAATCATACCTTTTTTGTATGTGCTGATACTTTCAGCTATTTCCTTGTATTGCTCATTACTTAAAGTCAATTCACCAGACTGAATCTTCACATACCCGTTAGAACGCTCACGTGGTTCAAA
The DNA here is from genome assembly GCF_001420595.1 of Cytobacillus solani. Lineage (GTDB taxonomy): Bacteria > Bacillota > Bacilli > Bacillales > Cytobacillaceae > Cytobacillus > Cytobacillus solani. The sequence continues at coordinate 3,949,336 of NZ_LJIX01000006.1, forward strand.
TAAATCTTCTCGGTCCAATTGTGGAATTAATGGTTCTCTAAACGGAAAATTCAAGTGAACAGGTCCCGCTGGGGCTCGAAGGGCAGTACTTGCTGCTCTCGCACAAACTGTACGCGCATACCGAGTAATTTCTGTAGAATTTTCCGGCAATGCCATCTCTACAAACCATTTAACATGGTTGCCATATAAATGAATTTGGTCAATTGCTTGTGGAGCTCCTACATCCCTTAATTCATGCGGACGATCCGCAGTCATAACGATTAATGGAACCCTTGCTATATTCGCCTCTACAATTGCTGGAAAATAGTTAGCAGCAGCTGTGCCTGATGTACATAAAATAGCTACTGGCTTTTTGGAAGCCTTTGCGATACCTAATGCAAAAAAGGCAGCGGAACGTTCGTCTACATGAACATGTACACGAAGTTCAGGATGTTCTGCCATTACCATTGCCATCGGGGTAGACCTAGAACCAGGGCTTACAACTACGTCCTCTACCCCATTCTTATATAATTCGGATACAAATGCTGCAATATAAGAGGTTAAAGCTTCTTGATGATTCATTAATTACTCCCCCCAAGTGCCGTTAGCATCGGTCGAAATTTAATCTTCGTTTCCACATATTCACTTTCTGGGTTGGAATCCTCAACAACACCACAGCCTGCAAAGAGCGAAGCCTCGTCTCCTTGAATTAGTCCCGATCTGATCGATACTGCGAATTCCCCATTTCCTTTATAGTCCACCCAGCCTAATGGGGCACCATAAAAGCCACGATCCAGTTCCTCCACTTCCCTTATCTTCTCGACTGCCTTCTCTTTCGGCAGTCCTCCCAAGGCAGGTGTCGGATGCAATCGGTCAACTAATAGAAGCAAGGAAGTATCTTTTTTTGCCTTTCCCGTTACTGGGGTGTAAAGATGCTGAATATCTCTCGTTTTCAGCAGTTGAGTCTTACTCGGCATAGTGACTTCTTCACATACCTCTTCCATTGCCGCTTTTATCATCCGTACAACATATTCATGCTCAATGATATTTTTCGGATCTGCTAACAATGTATCACCCAATACCCGGTCTTCCTCTTCTGTTTTCCCTCTTGCTATTGAACCTGCAAGACAGGTGGTGAAAAAGCTTGCCCCACTTTTTTTCACCAGACGTTCAGGCGAAGCACCGATAAAGCAATCCCCATTCGATTCAAATGCAAAAATAAAGCTTTCACGCTGTAGTTTAAATAAATTCATCAAAACTTGTTCTAACTGAATGGATTGGCTAAAATGCAATCTTGTTTCTCTTGCAAGGACAACTTTATTTAACTCTCCTTGTTTCAGTTCATTTACAACTTCTGCTACGGTATCCTTCCATTTTTCAGGATTGATCTCGTCTTCATTTATGAGTTCATATTTTTCTTGATAAATGTCATCTGCAAGTGCTGTAAATAGTGTTCTTCTTTCCTTTTGTACAGCCTCTGCAAGAGATAGATCATCATGCTGTGTGCATACAATATTCGTTGTAAAAAAGGTGCGTCCATTTATTTCACTGTACATAAATTTTGGAATATGAAAAAGAGAGTCTGAATATTTAGACCACAATCTTGTTTTCTCTTTATACGGATCAAATGAAAATCCTCCGAACATTAAAGGACCGATTCCATTCAGTTGAAATGGATTATCGATAATCGCATCCTCAATAAAGTTTTTCCATTCTTCTTCCACAAGAAAAAAGCGGTCAGCCGCCTGATCCGATTGAATTTGCTTGCATATTCCAAGTCCGATTATAAAAGTTTCATCGGCTGGGTCTTTCCAGAAAAAACGCTCCCCTAAAAAAGGCTCGTGTCCTGCTGCGAAAAAAGTAAGAGGTTCTATATGATTAATTTCCTGCACTTCACTTACTAAAACTGGTTTAGATAAGGCCTTTGCCCTCTCAATCGCTTTCAGGATTCCTTCTTTTAGTTCCGTTTCTTGTATCGTAACCAAAAAAATCCCTCCAACAACAGCCTATAGCTGTTATCCATCGTCTAAGCTAATTTTAACATACACTTCTTATCATTCAAATGTCAATGATCGTACTCACTCGTGACTGTTTTTCTCTTCTATCATAAACCAAAGAATTTGAGCAAAACCAACTATTAAAAGATAAAAGTTTGCACCATGCATTTTGACAGAAGCAGGAGTTGTTCGATATAATAAATAGGTTTGATAAAGTTAAAATGAGTTGTTACTTAAATATAGATAACAAGGGGAGAGTTAGATGCAACCACAGACGCATATGAATGTTCAGCCTTCTAATTCGAAGAAAACCTGGAAGGTTTGGTGGCAGCAAACAAGACCACACACACTAACCGCATCTTTCGTACCTGTCTTGCTTGGAACAGCATTAGCTATGTACGAAACAGATCTTCATTTTGGATTATTTCTGGCGATGTTAATTGCAAGCTTACTTATTCAAGCTGCAACGAATATGTTTAATGAATACTATGATTATGTAAGAGGACTGGATACGGAAGATTCACACGGAATCGGCGGGGCGATTGTCCGTGAAGGCATTAAGCCAAAAACCATTCTGAGTGTAGCCCTTTCTCTTTACGGTATCGCTCTACTTTTAGGAATTTATATTTGCAGCAGCAGCAGCTGGTGGCTTGCGCTTGTTGGCCTCTTCTGTATGCTAATTGGCTATTTATATACGGGTGGTCCAATGCCAATCGCTCATACGCCTTTTGGGGAAATCGTATCTGGGTTCTTTATGGGAATGATCATAATCCTGATTTCATTCTTTATTCAAACTGGTACCGTGACTTCTACAAGCGTTTTAGTGTCAATTCCAATTTTTATTCTAGTTGGAGCCATAATGCTTTCTAATAATATCCGTGATTTAGATGGTGACAAGGAATTTGGCCGGAAAACACTAGCTATTTTAATCGGCAGAAAAGCGGCTATTAAATTACTTGCTGGAATGTTTATTGTTTCCTATGCATGGGTTTTCATCCTAATTGCGTTAAATATTATCTCTCCATGGCTTGCTATCGTTGTACTAAGTGCACCGAAAGCGATTAAAGCGACAAAGGGATTTATCGGAAAAACAATTCCGATTCAAATGATGCCTGCCATGAAAGCAACTGCACAAACAAATACGATCTTCGGATTCTTATTATCCATTGGTCTTTTTATTGGTTATTTCATCTAAAAAAACACGAAAGCCTTTGCCTTCAGGCAAAGGCTTTTTTCTTTCCGTCATGATTTTACCATTAACGCTCATACTAAACCTTATACGCCACTTTCATCCTGTAAGGGCGTAAATTTCTTTTAAAGCCTATCAGGAGGATCAATATATGGCCGTAAAGCGCAATATTTTCTGTCATACCGAATACAGTACCCTTCAAAAAGTTGTCTTATGTGAACCAACCTATATGTCCATAAATGATCCTAACCATAAGGTATTTAAAAATGTATCAATCAATATTGATCTTGCCATAAAACAGCATAAACATTTTGTTAGTGCTCTAGAAAGCCACGGTGTAGATGTAATTCTTCTTCCGCCAGACAAAAAATTTCCAGATCAAGTGTTCACTCGTGATATTGGTTTTACGATCGGCGATACGATCTATGTTACCGAAATACAAACCTATCATCGTCAAAACGAAGAAACCCTGCTTAAACAACGGTTGGATTTGGAAAATATCCCCTTTCAACAACTAATTGGCTGCAACATCGAAGGCGGTGATGTTATCATCGACAGAGAAACAGTCTATGTTGGAATCAGTACACGGACGGATATGCAGGCCGTCAATCATATGCAAGAAATTTTGCCCCACCATGAAGTCATTCCTGTTCCTTTTAACGATGAATTCCTTCATCTCGATTATGTTTTTAATATATTGTCATCAAAAGAGGCTTTAATCTGTTCAAGTGAAGTGAAAAGTGAACAAGTCAAGCTTTTAAAATCACGTTACGATTTAATTGAAATGACAAAAGAAGAACTGCTCACCCATTCCGCCAATGTCCTTTCTATTGGCAATAATAAGGTTTTTAGTATGCCAATAAATAAAAATGTGAATAAAAAGCTCCTATCGAGAGGGTACAAAGTTGTAGAAGTAGATATCTCTGAAATCACTAAATCTGGTGGAGCTTTTCGATGCTGTACTTTGCCTATTTCTAGAAGTTAATAGTGACCTGGATTTATATTCCAAATATCTTTTGCGTACTCTTTAATGGTACGATCACTAGAAAAATAGCCAGATCCTGCAATATTCATTAAGCTCATTTTTCTCCATTGATTTTGATTTTCATAAACCTTGCCGGCCTGTGCTTGTATAGCCGAATATGAATCGAAGTCCCTTAGGACAAAATATTGATCATTCTCGATGAGCAAGGAATCAAAAATGGGTTCAAACTCATTATCTGAATCCGGGAAAAAACCATTTGTTAGCTGATCCATTACTTGTCGGATTCGCTTATCATGATAATAATATTCCATTGAGTGATAGCCGCCATTTTGATCATAATTTAATACTTGCTCTGCAGGGAGCCCAAAAATAAATATATTGTCAGCCCCCGCCTTTTCCTTCATTTCAATATTGGCTCCATCAAGTGTCCCAACGGTAATCGCCCCATTCATCATAAACTTCATATTCCCAGTTCCAGATGCTTCTTTACTAGCCGTTGATATTTGCTCACTTATATCTGCAGATGGGAATATCTCTTCTGCAAGTGATACTCGGTAATTTTCAAGGAAAACAACCTTAAGTCGTTCATTTGTGCGTACATCCTTATTTACCTTATCAGCTACCGTATGAATTAATTTAATAATTTTCTTTGCATAATAATAACCAGGGGATGCCTTCGCACCAAAAATAAACGTGCGTGGGTGCATTTGAAAGGTTGAATCTTCCTTTAGCCTATTATATAAATACATCACATGAAGAATATTTAAAAGCTGTCTTTTGTAAGCATGCAGACGCTTCACTTGAATATCAAATATCGATTCAGTATTTATAGACATTCCTGTTTGCATCGTAATCCTATCAGCAAGCCTTCGTTTATTATGCTGTTTAACTCTTGATAGCTGCTCAAGAAATGAGAAATCCTCTTTAAATTGCGCAAGCATACATAAACGCTCAGGTTCACGAATCCACTTATCCCCAATACCTTCTGTAATTAATTTCGCAAGGAGAGGATTCGCTTTTAACAGCCATCTTCTATGGGTAATTCCATTTGTTTTATTATTGAATTTTTGTGGGAAGATTTGATAGAAATTGTTCATTTCTCTTATTTTTAAAATTTCTGTATGAAGTGCGGCTACCCCATTGACACTATAACTGCCTACAAGTGCTAGATGGGCCATTTTAATCTCATGATGAGCGATAATAGCCATACGCTCAATATGCTGCCAGTCACCAGGATACTGATCCCAGAGCAAACGGCAAAAGCGTTCATTGATTTCTTCCACTATCATGTAAATACGCGGCAATAATGGCTGGAAAATTCGGACGGGCCATTTTTCAAGTGCTTCGGATAAGGTTGTATGATTGGTATAGGATATCGTATTTATTGTGATTTCCCACGCATCATTCCAGCTCATGTCCTCCTCATCAAGCAAAACCCTCATTAGCTCTGGTATAGCCAGCACTGGATGTGTATCATTAATATGAATCGCTATATGTTGAGAAAGTGAATATAAGTCGCCAACTTGTTTTCGAAAGGACCGAATAATCGACCGGATACTTGCTGAAACGAGAAAATATTGCTGCTTTAACCGCAGAATTTTTCCTCTATCATGTGTATCATCTGGATAAAGAAATTCAGACACTGACTCGGTTTCCCGCTTATACGTTAAAATATCCTGATGAATAGGATATGGAGAAGGTTCTGCATTCCAAAGCCTGAGCGTATTTACCGTTTCCGTTTGAAACCCTGCAATTGGCAGATCGTATGGCACTGCGGTAATCTTTTCTGTATGTTCATGACGAAAAACCAATTTTCCATTTTCCATCTTCGTCTCAACATTTCCCCAAAACGGAACCTCAATCGCTAAATCTGCTCGCCTTACTTCCCATACATGCCCATGCCGAAGCCACTGTTCTGGAAGCTCTACCTGATAGCCATCAACAATTTTCTGCTCAAACAAACCATGCTTATAACGGATTCCACAGCCATGCCCTGGAAAATTTAATGACGCTAACGAGTCCATAAAGCAAGCCGCAAGTCTTCCAAGTCCTCCATTTCCAAGACCTGCGTCAGGTTCTATTTCTTCAAGTTCATACAGGTCGATTCCTAAATCCTCGAGCCCTTTCTTGACCACATCCACAAGGCCCAAATTTAATAAATTATGATGGAGCAGCCGTCCAAGCAGAAATTCAATGGATAAATAATAAACTTGCTTTTCCCTTGCCGTTCGATAACGCTCATTCGTATTAATCCAATTCGTGCTAACATACTCTCTAACCATATTGCCAAGTGTAAAGTAATGATCTCGTTTCGTACTCTCACCAAAGCTCTTCCCACACATCATCTCAAGTTTTTTTAGGAAATTCTCTTTAAACTCTTCTTTATTTGTAAACATGAATCTCACTCCTTGAGACGAGCTCCGAATATAGCTGTTTATACTTTATTGCCGATTGTGCCCAGCTGTAATCCATTGCCATCGCATTTTGCACAATGTTTCTCCAGCATGCTTCATCCCGATAAAAACTAAGTGCCCTCTCAATTGTAAAAAGCATATCATGGGCATTATACTGACTGAATGTAAAGCCATTTCCTTCCCCACTTTGTTCATTAAAAGATAAAACCGTATCATTTAATCCGCCTGTTTCCCTTACGATTGGAACTGCTCCATACCTCATAGCAATCATCTGGCCAAGTCCGCAAGGCTCAAACTGGGATGGCATAAGAAATAAATCTGCACCTGCATATACTTTATGTGCAAGTCCTTCGTCAAACTCGATATATGCTTTACATTTATGTGGATAGGCTGCTTCCATTTGCTGAAAAAAATGCTCGTATTCATGGTCACCAGTACCAAGAATGATGAGTTGAATGTCTTCTGCTATCAATTCACGAAATACATGCCGGACAAGATCGATTCCTTTCTGTTTCGTAAGCCTTGTGATCATCGCAATAAGTGGCGTTTTCTCTTTAATTGGCAAGCCCAATAGTTCCTGCAAATGCAATTTATTCACTCGTTTGTTTGTTACATCTTTCTCACTATAATTTTTCAACAGAAAGGGATCTCTTTCTGGATTATATAGCTCCAGATCGATTCCATTTAGGATCCCTTCTAAATCATTTGACCTGCTTTGCAATAACTCATGAAGTTTTTCTCCATAAACACTCGTTTGAATCTCATTTTTATATGTAGGGCTAACCGTTGTAATTTTATCTGCAGCAATGATTGCCCCCTTCAGATAACTGATGCATCCATAAAACTCCAAATAATCTACATGATCATATTTTTCTTGTAACCCAAATAATTCTTTAAGTGAATCTCTCGGCATGATCCCCTGAAATAGCAAATTATGAATTGTAAATACTGTTTGAATAGATTGATAGCCCTCTTTCTCCTTGTACTCCATTTTTAAAAGAAAAGGGATCATACCTGTATGCCAATCATGACAATGAATGATATCCGGCTGAAAATGAATATGTGGAAGTGAATCTAATACAGCCTTGTTAAAAAAAGCAAATCGTTCGCCATCATCAAAATAGCCGTATAAATCTTCACGCATAAAATAATACTCATTGTCTACAAAGTAATAGCTAACCCCTTGAAATTCTAATTCTTCAATTCCGCAATATTGATTTCTCCACCCTACTTCTACAGTGTATTCAGTCTTCTTTTCCATACGTGCCTTTAAGTTATTTTCTATTGACCCGTATTTAGGCATGATTACTCTTATATCTATCCCTTGCCTTACTAATTCCTTTGGCAATGCCCCCGCCACATCTGCAAGCCCTCCAGACTTTGCAAAAGGAACACATTCAGAAATGGCAAATAATATTTTCATATATTCATCAGCGCTCCTTGACCAGTACCTTTGCGAATCACATAGGGTGATGTTCTCGAGCCTGTCATAACCGTTCCTGTCTCAATTCTGACGTCCTTATCTATGATCACCGAATCCAATACACAATGATCGCCAATCTGGCTCTTCTGCATGATAATGCTGTTTTTCACTACTGCTCCTCTCCCAATTTTGACCGCGCGAGAAATAATACTATTTTCGACAACTCCCTCAATTTGACACCCATTGGCTATGATTGAATGATGGACGGATGCGCCTCTTAAATAGCGGGTTGGCGGTTCATCCTTTACTTTTGTAAAAATCGGGTGATCCTTTTGAAAAAGCTTATTCCATACTTCAGGAGTAAGAAGCTCCATACTTGCTGCAAAATAAGACTCTATAGAATCAATCATGGCTGCATATCCATGATAGTCATAACGGCATATTCGATAGGTATGATAAATATCTGTGACCACATCACTCATGCAGGTATATCCTGTCTTTTCCCTTGTCTGAATAAGGTCAATAAGGAATGCTGTTTTAACTAGATACATTTGCATTGACTTTCCTAAATGATATATTTCCGTAATATCACAGCCGGTTTGTATATGTTTATCCAATACTGGCTTGAAATCCATATTAGAAACAGTAAAGCAATTAGTAATTAATGCATACTCCTGTTTACTGCGTTGGAAATAATCCATATTTGCAGCAAAATGACTGAAAGATCCGATCCCCCTGCGTATTCCTTCTATAATGGATGATGGAAAAAAAAACAGCCCATCTCTCTTTCTATTTAAATCCCAATCTTTACCTGAACCTAGATGATCCATTAAGGAACGGTATTGAAATTTTGGAAAGATCGCTACACTTTCAATATTGGCATTCACCATGTTCGATAGAACAAAATCGATGAGACGATATCTTCCCGCAAAAGGAATAGCTGCAAGTGATCTATGGATCATAAGCTCCTTAAGCCCCTCATGATAAGTAGTCGCATCAATTACACCAAGGACACGTTTATTCAATTTTGGTTCCTCCTTATTAGACTTAGGCCTCGACAAACATACTAGACAATTCTCTTAATCTGCATTATCTCCTCGAGCATTTCGTCTGTTAGGAGTATAATTTCATCCGATTTCCTTACAACTGTTCCATCTGGTACAACCATATTCGTTGGTATAATGGCATTTTCAATAAAAACATTTTGACCAATTTGTGCATTAGGCATGACAACCGTTTCACGTATAATTGAACCCTTTCCGACAGTTACCCCTTGGAAAAGGACAGACCTCTCAATATCCCCCTCAATGATGCATCCTTCATTGATTAAAGACTCTTCTACTTTTGCGATAGGTGAAATATATTGAGGCGGGTGATTCGGGTTAACAGAATAAATACGCCAGTCATAATCAAATAAGTTCAATTCACATTTTTCATCCAATAGATCCATATTTGCTTCCCATAAACTTTGTACTGTGCCTACATCCTTCCAGTATCCCTTAAATGGATAGGCAACTAACTTCCTATTTTCCTTTAACAGCATCGGGATCACATCTTTACCGAAATCATGGCTTGAAGTAGAATCTCCATTATCCTTCTCTAAATACTCCTTTAATACGGGCCAATTAAATATATAGATCCCCATGGAAGCAAGGTTGTTTTTTGGAGCCTCTGGCTTTTCTACGAAATCCGTAATTCTCATCTCCGCATCTGTGTTCATAATGCCGAACCTGTTTGCTTCTTCCCAGGGGACTTCAATGACAGAAATCGAAACATCCGCCTGTTTTTTGAAATGATATTCCAGCATACGCTCATAATCCATTTTATAAATATGGTCACCTGACAATACCAATACATATTCAGGATCATACTGCATGATAAAATTTAAATTTTGATAAATAGCACTTGCTGTTCCGTTATACCACTTCACTTCAGAAGACTCACTGTACGGCGGAAGAACCGTCACTCCGCCATTTCTTCTGTCTAAATCCCATGCACTGCCAATTCCAATATAGGAATTCAAAACAAGAGGCTGATATTGAGTAAGAACACCGACCGTATCAATACCCGAATTCGTGCAATTGCTCAAAGTAAAATCGATAATTCGATATTTTCCTCCAAATGGAACTGCAGGCTTAGCTAAATTCTTTGTCAATGAGTGAAGCCGGCTTCCTTTTCCTCCAGCTAATAGCATGGCTATGCACTTTTTCTTGCCCATTTTCATTTCTCTCCTTTCGATGCTTTATAGGACGTAATATTGATATTCCAAATGGTGGAATGGTCATTTTCAAAGAGGATGGCTTTCCATGGAATTCCATATTTTCTGTTTGCAACTGGCCCGTATTAATCAAATGAGACCCGCCAAACTTATCGTGATCGCTATTAAATATTTCTTGATAGGAACCTTGTTGCGGTACGCCAATCTGATAATCATGGTAAACACGCTCCGTGAAATTACATACAACAACAAGATGCTCTTCTTCCTCTTTTTCTTTCCGGATAAAAGAGAAGATCGATTGCTGATGATTATGTACATCAATCCATTCAAAGCCCTTACTTAGGGAATCTAATTCATGAAGCGGTTTGGAACAGTGATACATCGCTAGAAGTTCTTTAACATATGCATTTAACTTTCGATGCATTTCATATTCAAGCAAATTCCAATCTAATTGTGATTGATCCTTCCATTCATCGAACTGGCCAAGCTCGAATCCCATGAACAGTAATTTTTTCCCCGGATGTGCCATCATTAGGCCTAGCAGCAGGCGATATTGGGCAAATTTTTGCCAGTAATCGCCTGGCATTTTATTCAAAAGTGATTTTTTTCCATGAACCACTTCATCATGAGAAAGCGGAAGGACAAAGTTCTCTTTAAATGCATAGAGCAGTGAAAACGTGATTTTTCCATGAAGATATTTTCGCTGTTCTGGAGATGCTTCCATATACATAAGAATGTCGTTCATCCACCCCATATTCCATTTATAATTGAAACCAAGCCCGCCATATTGCACTGGATAAGTTACGCCCGGCCATGCCGTAGAATCTTCTGCCGTCAACAAAAAAGAAGAATCATATAATAATATTGTTTGATTCAGCGTTTTTAAAAAATGGGTTCCATATGGATTGTTCTCCCCATAGCGATTTGGCCAGTATAGAATATTAGCAACGGCATCGATCCGAAGACCATCAATATGGTAATACTCCATCCAAAATCGTGCATTCGAAATAAGGAAACTTTGAACTTCTTTTTTTCCTAAATCAAAATTTGCTGTCCCCCATACTGCATTTTCTCGGTCAACAGGTCTTTCATATTCATATAAAAATGAACCATCAAATTGAAATAATCCATGCTCATCCTTACAAAAGTGACCGGGAACCCAATCTAGTATGACCCCTATGTTGTGTTGATGACATTGATCAATGAAATGCATAAATTCCTTTGGTGTTCCATACCTGCTTGTTACTGAATAGTATCCAGTCCCCTGATAACCCCATGATTCGTCGAGCGGATGCTCAGTTAATGGCAATAACTCAATATGAGTGAATCCAAGCTCCTTTACATATGGGATTAATTCCACAGCTAGTTCCTTATAGGATAAATAGGACTCATCCTTATGTTTCCTCCACGAACCAATATGTACTTCATAGATTGCCATTGGTTCTGCAAGGTGATTCCTTTCCTGCCTTTTCTTTATCCACTCACAGTCCTTCCAATCATAGCCTTCTAACGAGTATACAATGGAGGCAGTTCTCGGCCTGACCTCTGAAAAAAAGCTAAAAGGATCAGCTTTTAATATCCTTCTGCCATCTTGTGTAATGACTTCATATTTATATATGCATCCTTGCATATCCCCTTTAATAAGAATGCTCCATATCCCTTCATTATTTACTCTATGTAACTGAAAGCGTTCTCCATTCCAGTTATTAAAATTTCCAACTAATCTGACAGATTGAGCGTTTGGTGCCCAAACACAAAAACGAGTATTTATTCTTTCATTTTCCTTAATCAAGTGCGCACCAAAGAGACGATAACTCTCATATAATGTTCCTTCATGAAATAAATGCATTTCATAATCAGTTACAGTATTCATTACACCCCTTCTCCCATAAAGCTATTTGTAGACCTCCATGAATATATTCGTTTGATTATAATAATAACCTTGTAAATACTTTCTAAATTTATTGACAATAAGTGAAGTAAATTGATATAAAGCGGTAGGATTCTGATCCATTCATCTGATTTCGACATAAAATCAACTAACACTAGACAAACTAAGAAAAGTAATTTTTGAAAGGTGGAATACTGTATTGAGCAATAAAGAGGAAGAGTACTTAATTAATGAAGCAACTAAAAATGAAGTAAAAACGCCTTTATTCGAAGCGCCTGATGGAAAAATACTTGCAGTAGGAGATTTATTTAGAGGGCCATCTACTGGAATTACTTCTGATATTGACTTGAACAATCCAGGAAGAAAGCTAGAGGAAAGAGAAGTAAAGTTTGATTAGCTATTTGCTGCCAAAAAAAGATCTTTTTATATTCATTAGCATATGTTCGTTATAAATCTAGCTGCACACTGAATGTTCCGCACATTTTTCGATTGAATATGGGAGGTTTCGGACATTTTCAAGCAACTATCTTATTTTACCTAGCATGTTTCCGAATTTATCGAGCAACTTTTTTGTCTTATCTAGCACTTGCCGAATTTTATCGAGCGTTTGGTCTTTTTGAAATTCTATTCAAATTACCTGCTAGACGAAAAAAAAGCTGCCAACTTATAGTTGACAGCTTTTTCTTATGACCCCTACGGGATTCGAACCCGTGTTACCGCCGTGAAAGGGCGGTGTCTTAACCGCTTGACCAAGGGGCCAGCATATGGCGGAGAAGGAGGGATTTGAACCCTCGCGCCGGTTACCCGACCTACACCCTTAGCAGGGGCGCCTCTTCAGCCTCTTGAGTACTTCCCCATATGATGGCTCCGCAGGTAGGACTCGAACCTACGACCGATCGGTTAACAGCCGATAGCTCTACCACTGAGCTACTGCGGAATAATAAATCATTTATGGTGGGCCTAAATGGACTCGAACCATCGACCTCACGCTTATCAGGCGTGCGCTCTAACCAGCTGAGCTATAGGCCCATTATATTATAAATAATGGAGCGGGTGAAGGGAATCGAACCCTCGACAACAGCTTGGAAGGCTGTGGTTTTACCACTAAACTACACCCGCAATATACTAAATGGTGGCTCAGGACGGAATCGAACCGCCGACACAAGGATTTTCAGTCCTTTGCTCTACCGACTGAGCTACTGAGCCACGTTATGTATTATTTTAAAAATGGCGGTCCGGACGGGACTCGAACCCGCGACCTCCTGCGTGACAGGCAGGCATTCTAACCAACTGAACTACCGGACCATATTGCGGGGACAGGATTTGAACCTGCGACCTTCGGGTTATGAGCCCGACGAGCTACCGAACTGCTCCACCCCGCGATAGTATTATTAAATTAAATGGAGGAGGAAAGGGGATTCGAACCCCTGCGCGGTTTGACCCGCCTGTCGGTTTTCAAGACCGATCCCTTCAGCCGGACTTGGGTATTCCTCCGAATAATAAATATGGTGGACCTTGTAGGACTCGAACCTACGACCGGACGGTTATGAGCCGTCTGCTCTAACCAGCTGAGCTAAAGGTCCTAAATGCAATCCTAAATATTTTGGTAGCGGCGGAGGGGATCGAACCCCCGACCTCACGGGTATGAACCGTACGCTCTAGCCAGCTGAGCTACACCGCCAAAATATAGTTATAAGAGTTATGGTGGAGCCTAGCGGGATCGAACCGCTGACCTCCTGCGTGCAAGGCAGGCGCTCTCCCAGCTGAGCTAAGGCCCCATAAAATATGAATGGTCGGGAAGACAGGATTCGAACCTGCGACCCCTTGGTCCCAAACCAAGTGCTCTACCAAGCTGAGCTACTTCCCGTTTTTAAATGGCGCGCCCGAAAGGAGTCGAACCCATAACCTTCTGATCCGTAGTCAGACGCTCTATCCAATTGAGCTACGGGCGCTATTTTTTAAAGTGGTGCCGAGGACCGGAATCGAACCGGTACGGTAGTCACCTACCGCAGGATTTTAAGTCCTGTGCGTCTGCCAGTTCCGCCACCCCGGCAAGTAATTGGAGCGGAAGACGGGATTCGAACCCGCGACCCCCACCTTGGCAAGGTGGTGTTCTACCACTGAACTACTTCCGCAGATAAAAATGATGCGGGTGAAGGGAGTCGAACCCCCACGCCTTGCGGCGCTAGATCCTAAGTCTAGTGCGTCTGCCAGTTCCGCCACACCCGCATTATTTAAATGGTGAGCCATGAAGGACTCGAACCTTCGACCCTCTGATTAAAAGTCAGATGCTCTACCGACTGAGCTAATGGCTCTTTCTAGGAAACATGCCGGCCAGAGGACTTGAACCCCCAACCTACTGATTACAAGTCAGTTGCTCTACCAATTGAGCTAGGCCGGCATAATAAAGTAATGGTGGAGGATGACGGGATCGAACCGCCGACCCTCTGCTTGTAAGGCAGATGCTCTCCCAGCTGAGCTAATCCTCCATTATTAAAGCTTGGCGGCGTCCTACTCTCACAAGGGGACAGCCCCTAACTACCATTGGCGCTGAGAAGCTTAACTGCCGTGTTCGGGATGGGAACGGGTGTGACCTTCTCGCTATCGCCACCAAACTTTTTTGAAGACAAGTTTTATTATAACGTCTTTTTTAATTTTTTCAAGAGAAAAATTGAAATTTATTCTCTCAAAACTAGATAATGTTAAAGAAGAAGTAGAGTAATCATTTATGGTTAAGTCCTCGACCGATTAGTATTTGTCAGCTCCACGTGTCACCACGCTTCCACCTCAAACCTATCAACCTGATCATCTTTCAGGGGTCTTACTAGCTTGACGCTATGGGAAATCTCATCTCGAGGGGGGCTTCATGCTTAGATGCTTTCAGCACTTATCCCTTCCGCACATAGCTACCCAGCGATGCTCTTGGCAGAACAACTGGTACACCAGCGGTGCGTCCATCCCGGTCCTCTCGTACTAAGGACAGCTCCTCTCAAATTTCCTGCGCCCACGACGGATAGGGACCGAACTGTCTCACGACGTTCTGAACCCAGCTCGCGTACCGCTTTAATGGGCGAACAGCCCAACCCTTGGGACCGACTACAGCCCCAGGATGCGATGAGCCGACATCGAGGTGCCAAACCTCCCCGTCGATGTGGACTCTTGGGGGAGATAAGCCTGTTATCCCCGGGGTAGCTTTTATCCGTTGAGCGATGGCCCTTCCATGCGGAACCACCGGATCACTAAGCCCGACTTTCGTCCCTGCTCGACTTGTAGGTCTCGCAGTCAAGCTCCCTTATGCCTTTACACTCTTCGAATGATTTCCAACCATTCTGAGGGAACCTTTGGGCGCCTCCGTTACTTTTTAGGAGGCGACCGCCCCAGTCAAACTGCCCACCTGACACTGTCTCCTGCCCCGATCAGGGGCATGGGTTAGAATTTCAATACAGCCAGGGTAGTATCCCACCGATGCCTCCACCGAAGCTGGCGCTCCGGCTTCCAAGGCTCCTACCTATCCTGTACAAGCTGTACCGAAATTCAATATCAGGCTACAGTAAAGCTCCACGGGGTCTTTCCGTCCTGTCGCGGGTAACCTGCATCTTCACAGGTACTATAATTTCACCGAGTCTCTCGTTGAGACAGTGCCCAGATCGTTACGCCTTTCGTGCGGGTCGGAACTTACCCGACAAGGAATTTCGCTACCTTAGGACCGTTATAGTTACGGCCGCCGTTTACTGGGGCTTCAATTCAGAGCTTCGCTTGCGCTAACCCCTCCTCTTAACCTTCCAGCACCGGGCAGGCGTCAGCCCCTATACTTCGCCTTGCGGCTTCGCAGAGACCTGTGTTTTTGCTAAACAGTCGCCTGGGCCTATTCACTGCGGCTTTTCAGGGCTATTCACCCTAAAAAGCACCCCTTCTCCCGAAGTTACGGGGTCATTTTGCCGAGTTCCTTAACGAGAGTTCTCTCGCTCACCTTAGGATTCTCTCCTCGCCTACCTGTGTCGGTTTGCGGTACGGGCACCTTATCCTCACTAGAGGCTTTTCTTGGCAGTGTGNTCCCGCTGTGCCCATCGTTACATTCATAATTAAGTAACCAATTATGGCTGCTAAACCTGCTACACCATCTCCTCCTGCCAAACCTACCGCTACACCTACAGCAAATAAAACAGGCAGATTTCCAAAGACAATATCCCCAGCGTTCTGCATGATTGAAGCAACCATTTTCACACTGTTATTATCCAGAAATGGAGCCAACTCGAGCAGTGCCGGATTCTTCAGTGCCGCACCTAGAGCAAGCAGTATTCCCGCTGCTGGCAAAAGGGCAACAGGCAGCATCAACGCTTTACCTACCTTTTGTAATACACCAAATGCTTTTTTAAACATACTTAAACCTCCCTAAAATAAGCAAAAAAACAACCATTTGACCTATCATTTGCATAAATAAAAAAGCATAAGCCAAAAGAAAGAAAAAGAAGACTTTATGGGTATCTTACCCAAAAGTCTCCTAATCATTTACTTTCATTACTTATGCTTTATAGACAAAAAAACGGAGATCCTTTTGACAGGGATCTCCGTTTCGAAATTATTGCAAGAAGATAAAGTATAGAAGAAAGATGACAAAGAAGAAATACATGATTGGATGAATCTCTTTTGCTTTTCCTTTTACAATCATTGTAATCGGATAGAAAATAAATCCAACTGCTATACCCGTTGCAATGCTGTATGAGAGAGGCATTGTAATCATCGTTAAAAAGGAAGGGACCGCAATTTCAAACTTCGTCCAATCAATTTTCCCAAGAGAAGATACCATCAACACACCGACAATGATCAACGCTGGTGCAGTTACCTCTGGTGTTACAACCTTTAATACCGGAAAAAAGAATAATGATAAAAGGAAACAGCCTGCAGTTACTAAGGAAGCAAATCCAGTTCTCGCACCAGCAGCAACTCCAGCAGATGATTCAACAAAAGATGTAACGGTTGATGTACCAAGAATCGATCCAGAAACTGAAGCAACAGAATCAGATAATAACGCTTTACCTGCACGAGGTAGCTTATTATCCTTTACAAATCCAGCTTGGTTCGCAACTGCCACTAACGTCCCTGCATTGTCAAAGAAATCTACGAATAAGAATGTTAAAATAATTCCAAGCATCGTTGCTGTGTAAAATGAACTATCTCCAAAAGAAGAGAATAAAGCACCAAAGGTAGGAGCAATACTAGGCACACCATCTACTACTTTAGTAGGTACGTCAATTAGATTGAAAATCATACCGACGATAATCGTAATGACCATTCCATAAAAAACGCCGCCCTTTACCCCTCTAGTCATCAATATGACAGTCACTATAATTCCAAAAATCGCAAGCAATGTATTAGGGTTTGATAAATCCCCAATTCCAACTAGAGTTGCATCATTATTTACGATAATTCCAGCACTTTGCAAGCCGATAAAGGTAATAAACAAACCAATGCCCGCCCCAACTGCATATTTAAGCTCAATCGGAATGGCATTAATTAGTTTTTCACGAAGACCTGTTAACGTTAAAATTAAAAAGAAGATACTCGAAATAAATACGGCACCAAGCGCATGCTGCCACGGAATCCCACTTCCTAATATCACCGAGTAGGCGAAAAAGGCATTCAAACCTAAGCCTGGAGCGAGACTGAGCGGATACCTGGCAACTAGACCCATTATTACGGAACCAATCGCTGCTGACAGGGCAGTCGCAACAAATACTGCACCATAATCCATTCTAAGGGCTGCAGGCAGGTCTACTGGGTACGCTCCGGTGCTCGCTCGGTCGCTTCCTTGATCTGCTTGTTGCTCATTGCCCTCATGGTTTACACTCTTACTTGGTTTTAAAAACTCAATATAAGAGAAAAAACTAAGATGGCGATTACTCGGTTATTCTTCTTTATTACATTATCTAGTTTTCAAAGAACAAAAAAGTTTCGAGAGAAAATTACTCTCTCAAAACTGAACGAACAATGAAACGTCTTTTAATGAAGTTAGACTTCATTTCATCCTTAGAAAGGAGGTGATCCAGCCGCACCTTCCGATACGGCTACCTTGTTACGACTTCACCCCAATCATCTGTCCCACCTTAGGCGGCTGGCTCCTTGCGGTTACCCCACCGACTTCGGGTGTTACAAACTCTCGTGGTGTGACGGGCGGTGTGTACAAGGCCCGGGAACGTATTCACCGCGGCATGCTGATCCGCGATTACTAGCGATTCCGGCTTCATGCAGGCGAGTTGCAGCCTGCAATCCGAACTGAGAATGGTTTTATGGGATTGGCTAAACCTCGCGGTCTTGCAGCCCTTTGTACCATCCATTGTAGCACGTGTGTAGCCCAGGTCATAAGGGGCATGATGATTTGACGTCATCCCCACCTTCCTCCGGTTTGTCACCGGCAGTCACCTTAGAGTGCCCAACTGAATGCTGGCAACTAAGATCAAGGGTTGCGCTCGTTGCGGGACTTAACCCAACATCTCACGACACGAGCTGACGACAACCATGCACCACCTGTCACTCTGTCCCCCGAAGGGGAACGTCCTATCTCTAGGATTGTCAGAGGATGTCAAGACCTGGTAAGGTTCTTCGCGTTGCTTCGAATTAAACCACATGCTCCACCGCTTGTGCGGGCCCCCGTCAATTCCTTTGAGTTTCAGCCTTGCGGCCGTACTCCCCAGGCGGAGTGCTTAATGCGTTTGCTGCAGCACTAAAGGGCGGAAACCCTCTAACACTTAGCACTCATCGTTTACGGCGTGGACTACCAGGGTATCTAATCCTGTTCGCTCCCCACGCTTTCGCGCCTCAGTGTCAGTTACAGACCAGAAAGTCGCCTTCGCCACTGGTGTTCCTCCAAATCTCTACGCATTTCACCGCTACACTTGGAATTCCACTTTCCTCTTCTGCACTCAAGTCTCCCAGTTTCCAATGACCCTCCCCGGTTGAGCCGGGGGCTTTCACATCAGACTTAAGAAACCACCTGCGCGCGCTTTACGCCCAATAATTCCGGACAACGCTTGCCACCTACGTATTACCGCGGCTGCTGGCACGTAGTTAGCCGTGGCTTTCTGGTTAGGTACCGTCAAGGTACCGCCCTATTCGAACGGTACTTGTTCTTCCCTAACAACAGAGTTTTACGATCCGAAAACCTTCATCACTCACGCGGCGTTGCTCCGTCAGACTTTCGTCCATTGCGGAAGATTCCCTACTGCTGCCTCCCGTAGGAGTCTGGGCCGTGTCTCAGTCCCAGTGTGGCCGATCACCCTCTCAGGTCGGCTACGCATCGTCGCCTTGGTGAGCCGTTACCTCACCAACTAGCTAATGCGCCGCGGGCCCATCTGTAAGTGATAGCCGAAGCCATCTTTCAGCTTTTCTACATGAGTAGAAAAGGATTATCCGGTATTAGCTCCGGTTTCCCGAAGTTATCCCAGTCTTACAGGCAGGTTGCCCACGTGTTACTCACCCGTCCGCCGCTAATCTTTGGGAGCAAGCTCCCTCAGATTCGCTCGACTTGCATGTATTAGGCACGCCGCCAGCGTTCGTCCTGAGCCAGGATCAAACTCTCCAATAAAGAGTAAGATTAGCTCTTAAGTTTTAAAACTTGAATTAAACGTTGACGTTTTTTTGTTCGTTCAGTTTTCAAAGAGCAATGACGTTATTTCTTAAGGTCGCTCAGAAGCGACTTTATTAATATAACACACGTCCTTGTTTTTAGTCAATAACTTTTTAAAACTTTATTATTTGTTAATCATGTTGTTTTGTAAGGACGAAAATTAATATAACATGTCCAAAAAATGTTTGCAATATAATTTTTATTTCTTATCCCTTTTTAATAATAAAGGGATAAGACTTTCTTTTCCTGATTCATGTATATGAAATATACTAATAAGAACTAACTCACATTTTCATTAAATTTTTGGAGGTAAGTAATGGTGCAGATTATATTGAAAAGAATTTATGAGCCTTATGATCAAATGGATGGGTGTCGCATCTTAGTCGATCGTCTATGGCCAAGAGGCATTTCTAAAGAGAAAGCAAAATTGACAGTGTGGGCAAAAGAATTAGCACCCAGCCATGAACTCCGAAAATGGTTTGGTCACAGAACTACACTATATGAAGAATTTCGAATCAAGTATCTTGAGGAACTTAAAACAGACCCTATCATGTCTAAATGCTTTGAAGAAATATATCAAATCGCTTTAACAAGAAAAATTACTCTCCTATACGCTGCAAAGGACTCACTTCATAACAATGCACACATTTTAAAAGAAGCGCTTCTTAAGAGGGATGACAACATATCTAAATGAATGTTAATTAACTTTCTAAAAAGTTTCTTTTACCGAGATGGTTACTCCTATCGAGTAAAAACATTTATATTCACAAAGTTATTAACAATAAAAATATGAAAAAGAAAAGTAATCCACTGTTTTATTCACAGGCTGTGGATATCATTATCCTACTTATCCACATAAAAAGATAAAAAGCCGCAGCAATCACACCCTTTCTCTTAAGTAAGAATGGTATAGGAATACTAGTTCATGCATATTATCTACTAACTCTATCTTTTGGAAAGGTGTGATTCCTACTGGAAACAACTGCACTCTACCTGTCTGTACTAATGGCAGTATTTTTATTCTCCTATTCATATATAGAGGGAATAAAAATAGCTAACTCAGAAGAAAAAGTATATGGAGGAACTTTCATATTATCAGTAACAGCTGCATTTGTATTTGCAGGCTTTACTCATGTTTTTATATAAAATCCTTACTTCCACTTCAAGAAGTGGGGGTCTTAAAGAATAATATCCCAAATAAAAAAACTTGCTAAAAAAGCTTGAGGATAAAAGAATACCCTCAAGCTTTACTAATTTATATTAAATAATACAGTGATCTAGCGAATTTTATCCTTTAATATCGCAGAAATAGCAGCATCTACAAATTTTCCTTTTTCAAAATACCGCTTTTTTAATACTCCCTCAAATATAAAACCGTTTTTTTCCAAGACTCTCCCTGACGATCCATTCCTTGGATCATAAAAAGCTTCTATTCTGTTAAGGAGCATGTTGTTGAATCCATAATGGATGACTGCGGTAATCACTTCGGTCATTATCCCTTGCCCCCAAAAATTAGGGTGCAGTTCATAACCTATTTCAGCCTTGTAATGCTCTTCTTCAATCGCATGAAACCCGCACGTCCCGATTAACTGATCATTATCCTTTAATGTGATAGCCCAGCGAATCTGCTTTCGTTCTGAATATCTTTGATGAAATCTATGAATAAGATCCTCTGCTTGTTTTTCAGAAGTAAACGATTCTAAATCATAGTATTCTGTCACTTCGTCTTTTGAAAAATAACTGTACATATTGGGTGCATCACTCAAACGAATTTCACGTAGTAATAGTCTATCGGTCTCTAGTAGAGGAAAATCTAAAAAAGCCGTTTCAATTCCCATCCTTTACTCCTCCAATCATATTTTTCTTCATTTCCTTCAATCGGATTCTGCGCTCATCTAATAAAAATAATGAAACTCCACCAATAACGATGGCTCCTCCAAGGGCTTGTGTCCAAACGACAGCTTCCTGTAGTATGTAATAAGCTAATATCGCTGCACCAACTGGTTCGAATAATATGGCCATAGAAATCGTTGATGTACTGAGCCATTTTAACGACCAATTAAATAATGTATGGCCAAGTAAATTAGGAACTAGTGCTAAAAGAATAAAATAGACCCAATCACTGGCAGCATAAGGAACTAAAGGTTCCTGTCTTATAAGAACATAGATGAAAAGTGTAATTGCGCTAATGCTGTATACAACAAATGTATAAGTAATTAATGATAATCTCTTTCTTACAGATTGACCAAACATTAAATATGCTGTCACTAACGCACATGCAATTAAAGCCAGGAAATCTCCAAAAAGGGCAGATCCGCTAATTTTAAAATCACCCCAGCTTATAATGACACTGCCAATAACTGCAACTAGCCCGCTCAAAATTGCTTTCCAAGAAAACTTTTCTTTAAAGAAAAAGTAAGTCCCAATAAAAGCAAACAACGGCTGCAATGTCACCAGCACGGTCGAGCTTGCGACAGATGTGTAATTTAATGATTCAAACCAAAGGATAAAGTGAAATGCTAAGAAAACGCCAGCTACGAATGAGAAGATCCAATCCCGTCTTGTAATAAGCCGCAGCTCGGGAACATATTTTATTAGGAATACCGGTAACATAAATAGAACAGAAAAAAACATCCGATAAAACGCAATCACTCCAGATGGAGCAGTTGATACTTTGACGAGGATAGCTGAAGTAGAAACGGAAATGACACCTATGGCCAAAACCGCATAAGGATTTACTTTTGTGCCTGACATTCTGTATTCTCCTTGTTTCATTATGCTGTAAATTTTATTCTATTGTATATCTTCCAAATACTTTTTTCTATGGATTTAATAAAATCCTATCTATTTAATGCTATTTTCATAAAACAATTTAATATTTGGGTATACAATGGAATGTATCAACTGCCAGATACGCCTTTATTCCTTTTCAAAAAATTTATAAAGCGGGGATGTCATGAGCAATTTAGAATTGGAAATTTTAATAAAATTAGGGATATCCGCTTTTCTTGGTCTCGTTATTGGCATCGAACGCGAACTGAAGAGAAAACCTGTTGGATTAAAAACAAGCCTTGTTATCTCTATTGTAAGCTGTTTATTAACGATTGTATCAATCGAGTCAGCATATGCGTTTCCTGGAAAAGAAGGAATTAACATTACGATGGATCCGTTACGACTCGCTGCTCAAATCGTATCAGGTATCGGATTTTTAGGAGCCGGGGTGATTTTAAGAAGAGGAAATGACAGCATTTCCGGCCTTACCACGGCTGCATTAATTTGGGGAGCAGCAGGGATTGGCATTGCTGTCGGTGCTGGCTTCTATATCGAAGCCATGGCAGGGGTTGCCTTGCTAATTATTAGTGTTGAATTTATTCCATTTGTTATCACACTTGTTGGTCCAAGAAAATTAAGAGAAAAAGAAATTACCCTCCAACTTAAAGTAACGGAAAAAGAAAGTATTAAGGATATCCTTTCAGCAATCAAAGAATTAAAAATATCAATTAAACGAGTCCGTATTAAAGATTTAGAAGAAAAAAAGCATCTCATACAACTTATTGTGACTGTTAATCAGAAGAAAAGCATCACCGATGTTTATTACAGCGTTTCACAATTAAAAGGGGTTAAGAGTGTTGAGGTGGAGAGTATGAGCTGAACTAACAAAGCCCGTCCTGTTTTGACGGGCTTCACACTCAACTGTCAGTAAGCAACTTTATTCATATAAGGAACAGGGGTTTCTCGTTTATTTATTTCCCCTCAATATATGTCCACTTATATGAAGCAAATACACCAAAAGGATGTGCGATATATCCCTTAACATAAGGCTTTTTAAGCTGGGCAAGGCCAGACTGATACATAGGAGAAATCGCTGCATCCTCTTCTATTAGGATTCTCTCAGCTTCTTGCATGTTTTCCCAGCGTTTAGCCGTGTCGGTAGGATTCATTTTTGCTTCCATTACGAGACGATCGAAATTCTCATTAACATAATTTGACCAGTTATATGAACCATCTGACAAATAGAGGTCAATAAATGTAATTGGATCTTGGAAGTCAGGTCCCCAGCCTGAATAAGTAAGGTCATATTGCATGCTTGATTCAAGCTCCAGCTTTTGCTTATTTGGCTGCTGATTAATTGTTATAGTTAATCCAGGTAAATTAGTCTCTAATTGATTTTTAAAATATTCACTGACACGTTTTCTTTCCTCACTATCATAGCTTAAAAACTCTAACTCCATTTTTTCTACTCCAAGCTCTTTTAACCCCTTCTCCCAATATTCTTTTGCTTTCTCTACCCCTTCTTCATTAAAACCTTGATATTTTGCCCGGAAGTCCTTTCCGCTTTCATCAAAAGCAAAATCCTTAGGCACTAAATAGGTAGCTGGAACTGACCCATTATTTAATAGACTTTCCGCTGCAGCTTTTTTATCCCAGCCCATATCAATGGCTTTGCGAATATTGACATTAGCCAAATATTTATTATTTTGATTCATCCGGATAAAGAACACTTCTGGCTTAAGCAATGTACTGTAATCTGGAGTACTCGCATATTGGTCAATAAATTCAGAAGTAATTTCTGTTAAATCGATTTTTCCAGTATCATATAAATTGACTCTCGTTGCCGCTTCTTTTACGACTTTTACATTAATCGTATCTAGCTTTACTGTATCAGCATCCCAATAGTCTGGATTTTTCTTATAAACCCAGCCGACCTCATGCTCCCAGGAATCTAAAACGAAAGGCCCGTTATAAATAAGATTTTCAACCTCTAATGCATATTTATCTCCTTGAGATTCAGCAAATTCCTTATTTTGCGGGAAGAACACTGGATAAGTGATAAGACTTAAAAAATATGGGACCGGATGATCTAATTCAACCTGGAAGGTATGATCATCAATCGCCTTAATGCCAAATTCTTCGACCTTTCCAAACAAACTATTTTCAGAATCCTGTATAGCAGCAGCATTCTTTATATCATTAAACAAATAAGAATACGTTGATAGTGTTTCAGGATTAATTGCCTTTTTCCATGCATACTCGAAATCCTTAGCTGTAACGGGTGTACCATTACTCCATTTCACATCTGAACGAATATGAAAGGTGTAAACCTTTCCATCCTCACTTAATTCATGACTCTCTGCCATCCCTGGTATCGGTGCATGGGACTCATCCAGTCTGTATAGACCTTCAAATATATTATTCATTGTTCTG
Source organism: Cytobacillus solani (assembly GCF_001420595.1). Classification (GTDB taxonomy): domain Bacteria; phylum Bacillota; class Bacilli; order Bacillales; family Cytobacillaceae; genus Cytobacillus; species Cytobacillus solani. Next base: position 3,974,261 of record NZ_LJIX01000006.1, read on the forward strand.
CTTGACAGCGCATCAAACAATCCAAGTGTATCAAGAGTCGGAAGTTCCCCACCTTCAACAAGATTTAAGACTTGCTCTGATGAATTATCATCTACACTGCTATTGGGCTTTTCCTCAGAAGTTGATTTTTTACTTTCCCCTCCATAACATCCTGCCAACAAAGAACTAACAAAAAGCATCAAAATCAAGATGATACGGTTCATTTTCATAAAATTTCCCCCTTTATTCTTTTCTACAAAATGATTAGATCTTTTGCCGACTTCGTTAGAACTTCATTTCCATCACGAGTGATTAAAATATCATCTTCAATTCGAACACCGCCAAGATTCGGAATATAAATACCTGGCTCAACAGTTAAAACCATCCCAGGCTCTAGCTTAATCTGGCAATTCACATTCTTAAATGGCTCCTCATGTATATCTAAACCAATTCCATGTCCAGATCCATGCCCATATTGTTTTCCATAGCCTTTCTCAGTAATAAAATCTCTTGAGTAAGCATCAGCCTCTTTACCTGTTATCCCCGGTTTAATACTTGATAGTGCTGTTGATAGAGACTCAAGGACAATATGGTAGATTTCCTTTAGCTCTTCTTTCGGTTCATCGATTGCTAGCGTTCTTGTTATATCTGATCGGTACCCCTCATAATACGCACCGAAATCAAGTGTCACCATATCCCCTTTCTCAATAACTTTATGGCTTGCAACACCGTGGGGAAATGCTGAACGATGACCTGATGCAACAATCGTGTCAAATGCTGAAGATATAGCTCCCTGCTTTCTCATATAAAACTCTAATTCATTTGAAACTTCAATTTCTGTTCTACCTGGTCTGATAAACTCTTGAATATGTGTAAATGCAGCATCTGCAATTTCTGCTGCCGTTCTAATCGTCTTAATTTCTTTCTCATTCTTAATCATCCGAAGTTTCTCAATGACACCTGTCAAAGGAACTAATTCAATACTTAACTTGTCTTTGTATTCAGAATAAGAATAGTAGCTCACATGAACTTGTTCGAATCCAAGCTTTCCTATATTTAAACGCGCAACTTGCTGAACAATTTCTTCGAGTAGATTTGCCTTTGTACTTACTTCAATGACAGTGTAATCTTTTGCCTGTTCATTTGCTTGCGCTGCATACCGGAAATCTACAACTAAAAACGCTTCTTCCTTAGTAATGAGGACTAAACCTGCAGTACCCGTAAATCCGGTCATATACCTGCGATTCTGATCATTTGTAATAAGCATCCCATCAATTCCATGTTTATCAAAAATAGATCTTAATTTTTCAAGTCTTTCCATAACGTATCGCTCCTAATTATTAAATTTCCTGCCTTCAGACCTTATACATATACGAATCAGCTGTTAAATAATTGATGCAATTAAAGTGAAGAAAAACAACGAAGCTCCAGAAATAATGATTGGGTACGTATATAAATCAATCAAACTACTTTTAATTTGTCTTTCAGTTGGATCTCCCGTCTGTTCAGAAACATACTCTTCCATTTTCGAAATACTCTTGTAAAACCGGCGGAAACTATAAATGATTCCAGTATACATTCCGCCTTTTAATACAAATAGGACGCCTCCTATCATTAGTAATAGGAGTCCTATAAAAAATAATAGATTGATGAATTCTATCCATTTCTCATTGGATGAAAAAAAGGAACCACAAGATGAGATGACTAGAGAAATAAAGATGATTCTAATTGATAGTTTAGTAATCTGATTCTCCCCCTTGTTGATTCCTCATTATTCTGACTGATTAAACAGCATTAAATTGTTTCTTAATACTTTGAAAGTCTTGCTCTGTACATGAAACCCAATGCCCTTCCTTTACTTCCCTTAAAATAGGCTCCTCTCCCTCTCCATTCCAGAAAAGGCTCTCATCAAATTTTATTCTCTTACGTATTTTTTCCGTATCTGGATCTGGCAATGGAATGGCTGAAAGTAGCGATTTTGTATAAGCATGTAATGGATTTTGGTAAAGTTCTTCACTTTCTGCCAATTCAACAATTTTTCCTTTATACATAACTCCTATACGGTCGCTAATGTATTTCACCATAGAAAGGTCGTGGGCAATAAAGAGATAGGTGAGTCCCTTTTCCTTTTGCAGCTTTTTCATTAAATTAACAACCTGTGCTTGAATAGATACATCTAAAGCAGAAATTGGCTCGTCCGCAATAATAAATTCAGGGTCAACTGCTAACGCTCTGGCAATTCCTATTCTCTGACGCTGTCCTCCACTAAATTCATGTGGATACCGATTGGCATGTTCCCGATTCAATCCTACGGTTTCTAGTAATTCATATACCTTTCCCAATCTTTCCTTCTTACTAGATGCAAGCCCATGAATATCCATCCCTTCTGCAATAATATCCGCAACTGTTTGCCTTGGATTTAGAGATGAATAGGGATCCTGAAAAATCATTTGGATATTTTGATTTAATTTTTGTAAATCCCCTGACACTCTCTTATCATGGATATTTACATTGTTATATAGAACTTCCCCATCTGTGGCCTCATATAGACGGATAATGGTCCGACCTGTTGTTGATTTCCCACAGCCAGATTCTCCAACAAGCCCAAAGGTTTCACCTTTATAAATATCGAAATTGATCCCATCTACTGCTTTAACAACATTTGATCCTGAAGAAAAATATTGCTTTAAATTTTTTACTTCAAGAAGCTTCTCTCTTTTTTTAGCTAAACGATCTTTTTGTTTTTCAATCGCACTAACTTGTCTATGTTTTCTTAGAGTATCCGGAGGTATAATCTTGGGTGACTTTTCATGCAATAGCCAAGTTGCTGCAAAATGCGTCTCAGAAACCTTAAACATAGGGGGCTCTAGCTGATAATCAATTTTCATCGCATATTGATTACGTTCAGCAAATGCATCCCCATTAGGTGGATTTAATAGATTTGGAGGCGAACCAGGAATTGTAATAAGCTCCTCCGAATCCTCATTTAAGTTTGGCATCGCTCCTAACAGCCCCCACGTATATGGATGCTGTGGATTATAGAAAATCTCTTCCACTTTCCCAATCTCAACAATTTTTCCAGCATACATAACGGCGACCCTATCAGCTATGTTAGCTACAACACCTAAATCATGGGTAATAAAGATAATGGATGTCTCCATTCTTTTCTGTAAATTTCTTAAAAGCTCCAGAATTTGTGCTTGAATTGTTACATCGAGTGCGGTTGTTGGCTCATCGGCAATTAATACCTTTGGATTACAAGAGATGGCCATTGCAATAACAACCCTTTGTCTCATCCCACCAGAGAATTGATGTGGATAAGAGGATAATCTTTTCTCTGGATTAGGAATTCCCACCATCTCTAACAACTTAATCGCTTTATCTTTTGCTTGATGCTTTGATTGTTTTTGGTGCTTAATAATACTCTCTATTATTTGATTTCCTACAGTCATTGTCGGGTTAAGCGAAGTCATCGGATCTTGAAAGATCATTGAAATATCAGATCCGCGAATTTTTTGCATCTGTTTTTCTGTAAAATTGACCAAATTATCCCCTTTAAAAATAATTTCTCCACCTGTTATTCTCCCCGGAGGATTAGGAATAAGTTTCATCAAGCTTTTAGATGTAACTGACTTTCCAGATCCAGACTCCCCAACGATGGCAAGTATTTCACCTTTATTAAGATGGAATGAAACTCCTCTTACCGCCTTTACTTCCCCCGCATACGTATCAAAGGATACTTGTAAATCTTTCACTTCCAGTATTTTTTCCACGTATTCATCCTCCTATTTACGCATTTTAGGGTCCAAGGCGTCTCGCAGACCATCTCCTATCAAATTAAAGCTAATCATGATCAAGCTGATAATTATTGAAGAAAATGCAAGCATATGCGGATAAATCCGCAATAATTTGTATCCATCATTTATTAATGTTCCTAAAGAAGCGATAGGAGGCTGAAGCCCTAGACCGATAAAACTTAAAAATGCCTCTGTGAAAATAGCTGTCGGGATCGTAAACATAGTTGTAATAATTATGGGACCCATTGTATTTGGAATTAAATGCTTCCAAATTAATCTTCTATCCTTTGCTCCAAGTGTTCTGGAAGCTAATACATATTCTTGTTCTTTAAGCTTTAGGATTTGTCCCCGTACAATCCTAGCCATTCCCACCCAGCCTGTAATAACCATTGCTAAAGTAATAGAAATGATCCCTGGCTGCAAAACTAAAATAAGTAAAATAACGACAATTAGACTTGGGATACCTACTAATATTTCAACAATTCTTTGCATGATATTATCAATCCGACCACCGTAATAGGCAGATATTCCACCATAAACAACTCCGATGATTAAATCAATTAATGCTGCTAAAATAGCAATATATAATGAAATACGGGTTCCTTCCCAAACGCGTGTCCACAAGTCCCTTCCTAAATTATCTGTACCGAACCAGAAGTATTCGGTAATCCCGCTTTCTTTATAACGGTCTATGCCTTGAATGTCTGTTCCACTTACACCTAGCCAAGAAACTTGTTCAAGAATTGGTATCTTTGGCGGTAGATTAGCTCTAGTTAGATTTTGTTCATCATAGCCATGCTCATTCGCATAAGGACCAAATATGGCTAAAGCTAGAATAATAGAAATCAATATAAGTCCTATGAATGCTGCTTTATTCTTGCGAAAGCGCTTCCATACTTCAGCCCAATACGTAATAGTTGGACGAGAAATTGCCTCTGTACCATTTTCTGAATCAGCTGGCAGGAACAGATCATCTGTGATTTCTTTCTCGTTTATACTCATTGTTTTGTCCCCCCAGATAATCTAATCCTTGGATCAATGACTCCATATAAAATATCAACAATTAGAACAACACCAATAAATAAGATGCTATAGAATAATGTCACACCCATAATTACCGGAAAATCATTTGTCATAATCGATTTAACAAATTGCTCCCCAAGTCCTGGAACACTAAAAATCTTTTCGATAACCAATGTGCCGGTTAAAAGCGAAACTGTCATTGGACCCAGTATTGTTATGATTGGTATAGCAGCATTTCGAAGCCCATGCCTCATCACGACCGCAAATTGATTTAACCCTTTTGCCTTAGCTGTTACAATATAATCCTGCCCTAATACTTCAAGCATTTCTGTCCGCATAAATCTAGCAATTGTCGCAATAACAAAAACAGATAACGAAATCGTTGGTAATATGGAGTATTCAAAACCTTCCCAAAACGCGACTGGCAGCCATTGCAGTTTAACCCCAACCCAGTATTGCAATAATCCGGCAAACACAAAGTTTGGAACAGATAATCCGATAACTGCTATTACCATGGCAGCATAGTCAATCGCTGTATTGTGTCTTATCGCAGCAATAATCCCAAGAATTATTCCCACCATACATCCAATAATTAATGATTGAGCCCCCAAGACGGCTGATGCTCCAATCCGTTCCCCTATAATGTCTGAAACTGGTCTGCCGTCATATTGAAAGGAAACCCCTAAATCCCCTTTAAAAATATTGGCCATGTACTTTACATATTGAATAGGAGCAGGTTCATCCAATCCATATCTCTCATAAAGTTTTTCTTTTTGTGACTCAGATAGCCTTTCATCATTAAATGGGGACCCTGGCAATGTCTGCATTAAGAAGAACGTAAACGTGGCAATAATCAAAAATGTAACTAGCATATAGCCCTAATCTTCCAAAAATATATCGGCCCATCATTTTCCACCTCCCCCCCTAGGGATACTGACCATATTGGGATATATTTAAAGTAATGCAATTTTCATTCCAACATTAGTTGAATTACAAAAAGATTCAGAAAATATCTTTTTTCAGACTGCTCAGTGTTTTGGTGTCAAAATAATTTGACATGATTATGTATATTTTTTTGAAAATGTATAAATTTTTTTCCAGTGTTCCCTTTCTTAATTTTGGATTAATGAATAATTAAAATAGACAGCCTCTATATTGAAGCTGCCCATTTATGAGAGATTAAGTTTTTATCCAACAGACTGATTATTATTGAAAGCGCTCTCTTCTTTGCATTTCTCTTCCCAGAAATCCGCCCCTTTAATTCCAACTTTAATTGGATCAAAAACCGGATCCAGACCTGCCCTTTTCTGAGTTTCATAGTCCTTAAATACTTTGATTGCTGGCTTAGTTAAAAGCAAAATCGCTATGAGGTTTAGCCAAGCCATGCTTCCAAATCCTAGATCTCCAAGTGCCCATAATAATGATGCTGATTCAACGCTTCCAAAGTAGACCATTCCTAAAAATACGATTTTCAAAATTATTTTTAGCCAATTCATTTTTAGTTTTTTATCAAGAAAGACAAGTGTTGTTTCGGCGATATAGTAGTAGGCCATTAAGGTAGTAAAGGCAAAGAAGAAGATCGCAATAGATACGAATAAAGAGCCAAATCCCGGTAAAATACTTTCTACAGCCTCCTGAGTCCAAATGGGACCAGCTTCAATGCCTGCCATTTTATCAACAATTGGTTCTTGCCCTTCAGGCGTAATGCTATACATACCTGTAATAAGAATCATTAGCGCTGTTGCTGTACAGACAACGATCGTATCGATATAAACGGAAAACCCTTGTACAAGCCCTTGCTTTGCTGGATGGGAAACTTCTGCTGCAGCAGAACTATATGTTCCTTCACCGACACCAGCCACATTAGAAAATACCGCTCGTTTTACTCCCCAGGCAATTGCAGCACCGACAATTCCTCCAAATAATTCATTTGTTCCGAAAGCACTTGTGATAATGAGGGCGAACATCGCGGGAACCTCAGCAGCATTTGCAAATAATATAATAAAGGTTACAATCACATACCCTAATGCCATAAAAGGAACAACTTTTTCTGCTACATTTGCAATTCGCTTTACCCCTCCGAAAATAATGATTCCGAGTAAAAGAACTAAAACGATTCCAGTCATACTCTTATGAATGCCTGCTGTATTTTCAAATCCAACCGCTATTGTATTTGCCTGAATACCAGGTACTAATATTCCGTAACAGAGAGTAACAACTATCGCGACCAACGAGGCAAACCATTTTATCCTTAACCCTTTTTCAATAAAGTAAGGGGTGCCGCCGCGATATTGGTCTCCTTCTTTGATTTTATAAACTTGGGCTAGAGTGGATTCAATAAAGGCACTCGCTCCCCCTAATAAAGCCATGATCCACATCCAGAAAACGGCTCCAGGACCACCAAATGCAATAGCTGTAGCAACACCCGCTATATTTCCAATTCCCACACGGCCTGCAAGTGCCATACAAAATGCCTGAAAAGATGATACACCAGTTTCAGAACTCTTTCCCTCAAACAGCAATTTAATCATTTCTTTAAAATATCTAATCTGCACAAAACGTGTAGCTATCGAGAAAAATAATCCGGCTCCAAGTGCAAAAACGACTAATCCAAGACTCCATACCTGCCCAACTGCCCAATCTACCATTTGTTCCATCGAATACCCCCTTTGATTTTAAAGAATCATAAGAATTTTCAGATTAATGTAATCAAAAAAATAAAGCTATTTCAACTTTATAAAAGAGAACAGATAGCTTCGTAAAGGAAGCTGCCCGTTCCTCCATTTGTTAGTAAATACTACTTCGGAGCACTTACTTTAATAAAAACCCTGCAGCCAGCGGATCTTCCTGATCTAAAACATATGTCTGCATCCCAGTAATAAATCCACGGCTCGTGAATGCAAACTGATAGCCGTCCTCTGATTGGTTGGCTAATTGAACGGTTATGAAGCTGTTAAAAATACTTTCATTTTCAAACGGTTGTTTCATCGTAAATTCACCGTTAAAAAGTAAGCTTGCATAACATGCTGCAGCTGTGCCGAACCCTGGCGAACGGACAATGAAGTTATCTTTTCGGAAGGTAACCGTTTTGATTCGTCCATTTGGCAATAATAAATCATCGAGTAAAACTACTCCTTTAATCGATTGGTTCGAATCAAGAGCTGTATTCACTTCCTGCCCCCATTTTTGCACTTCAGACAGATCTTCCATTTGGAGCTCAAAAGGAACATCACTTTTTTTGAAAATGGCATATAATTGATCTGCTTGTACAAGGGAATAATTTGTATCTTTATAAGGAATATTCATTTGAATAATTGTGCAGGGATTGCTTACTAGCTCCACTGAAATAACCTCATCCTTTTCTACCACTGCTCGAACAGAAATGACACCGCTTACTGTTTCCAGTTTATATTCATTCGATTTTTTTTGAGACAAATGACCACATTCCAATAAAGCAGTAATCACTGCAATTGCTCCACCATATTGAAATGGTACCGTTCCTTCATGGGTAAAAAATACAACTGCTGCATCTGCCTCACGGCTAAACGGGGGAACAATTAAACAACCGTTTAAACCAGCAAATCCACGGGGTTCATTCAGTAATAGCTTAATCTCATCAGCATATACATGAGGAAATTGCTCATCTAATTGCTGCAAGCTCGGATAATAACTGAGTGGTGCATCTTTAATAATACGAAAAGCTTCTCCGGCTACATGGACATCTGTTGCGGTATATGCCTTTTGAATCTTCATTTCACGTCCTCCATTTCATGTTCCTCCATTGGGGGTATGAGGAGAAATCCTTCTTTAAGCGGATCATCTTCGTTATAAAAGAATTTGTGCATGCCCATGAGCCAGGCTGACCCAGCAATTCGCGTCACGACTGCCGGCACTCCATTTACATCTGTCTCTTCAAGAACACGGCCACGGAATAGTGAGCCAACAATGCTTTCATGGACAAATTCTTCTCCGACACTAATTTCTTGCTTGGAATAAAGCGTTGCCAATTTAGCCGATGTTCCCGTTCCGCATGGCGAACGGTCAATTCCACCTGGAGGAACAATGACTGTATTTTTCACATCCGCATCTTCATGTACCGGATCGGTGAAAAATTCTATATGCGTCAACCCACGTATAAATGAATGTTCCGGGTGAACAATCTCTGTTGCTTCGTTAATCGTATTTCTTATGAAGATTGCTTTTTCAATAATTGTTGATGCGTTCTCTGGTACTAAATCTAGTCCGACCGATTTTGCATTGATAATGGCATAGAAGTTGCCTCCATAAGCAATATCTGCCTCTACACTCCCGATCCCCTCCACATCTACAGAAACACTCTTTAATAGAAAAGCTGGGATATTGCAGAAAGACACCTCTTTGGCTTTGCCATTTTCAACAGTGATATCCGCTTCTACCAGTCCAGCAGGTGTGTCCAAGCTGATTGTAGTAATAGGCTCCTGAATGGGAATTAACCCAGACTCCACTAACGCAGTACAAACACCAATTGTGTCATGTCCGCACATCGGCAAATAACCGCCAGTTTCAATATAGATCACACCTATATCAGCATCAGGATGACAAGGATCGGTCAATAATGCCCCAGACATGATATCATGTCCTCTTGGTTCATTCATTAATAATTTACGAATCCAGTCATACTCTCTTTTCATATGAAGCATTTTTTCAGACATAGTTTCTCCCTTTAATTCTGGAAGACCACTAATGACTGTCCTTGTTGGATTGCCTCCTGTATGTGTATCGATGGTTGTAAAGACTCTATCTGCTCTCATCTCGCCAACACCCTTTCTGTAAACCGGTTAAAGCTCAGCGGTTCAACTGGAATACAAGTTTCCTTCTCATTAATAAGCTCTTCTATCACTTTCCCTGTCACAGCGGCAAGGCTAATGCCATCCCCCTCATGACCGGCTGCAATATAATAGTTAGGAATATGTTCGACCCTTGAGACAATTGGCAAATGATCTTCTGTCCACGGCCGCAAGCCCGCATATGAACGAATCACCATCATGTCAGCCATTTTCGGATAAAATCGGATTGCTCGATTTGCGATGCATTTCATCACCTCGTTATTCACTTTTGTATTAAATCCAACAAACTCCCTGCTGCTGCCTATCAGAAAGTTTTGACTTTCCGTTGGTTCAAAAACAAGTGCAACCCCGTACTTTTCAGTCAAAGGATCTACATGACGCTGACCACCAAATTTAGAAATTAAGTAACCAAACTCCATGACCTTTCTAGAACCAACATGCTGCTGCCTGGATGCTACGATAATATGGCCTTTTCTTGGTTGAATCGGGATGGATAGGTCTAGCATCTCTCCTAAATAAGGAGCCCATATTCCTGCTGCATTCACAACATGTTTAGCCGTAAAAACCCCTTTTGATGTTTCTACAGTAAAAGAGCCATTTTCTTCTTTTTTCATTGATTGAACTTCGGTTTGCTTATATGCCTTTGCCCCGAATTTCTTAGCGGCATCAAGCAATGAAAAAGCAAGAAGATACGGGTTAACTGTAGAATCAGTTGCACATTCAAGTCCCCCTAATAAATCATCCGCAAAGAATTTAGATTCCTGCCGGATGTCTTGTCGGTCAAGCATACGAAATGGCAGGCCCGCTTCTTTTTGGCGGTTCACCCATTTCTGCGCAGCCTCCATCTCTTCTTCTGTCTCGCAAACAAGAATGCTGCCAGGTGCACGATATTCGAACATATGAGCTAATTCCTTACTTAAATCAGCTACTAATTTCTGACTAACTAATGACATTTGACTATCAAACCCTGGATCTTTATCGATAGCAAGAATGTTTCCGTCACACCTGGAAGATGTTCCGCTGACAAATTCTCCTTTTTCAAGGATCGTTACGTCGATACCAGATTTGGAAGTATAATAGGCAATTGAACAGCCTATTATTCCACCGCCAATGACTAATACATCACAATGATTCACATCTACAATCTCCCTTCACTTTGCTGCCTAATGTATCTATTGCAAATAATGTGCCAACAGGCTTTTTTTCAAAACATCCCCCTCCTATTTTAAAAATCCTCGAAAAATCGCCTTTCATTCACTAGTAATTTTCTAAAAATTTGATAAAATAATGTACAATATTTTATACAGTGTATATTTTCTTTTACACTTCAAGGAGGAGATCTGTATGTTTTCTTTGCCACCGATCAAAGAAATCATCGAAAAAAAATTAATCGACTGGTCTTTCAACGAATGTATAACAGAGAAAAACGGAGAATTCTTTGTAGGAAGATCTGAAACACCAAGCCCGATTATCAGTATTAATGACCCCTTTGATTCTTTAGTACAATCCGCTAAAAATGGCTCCAAGATGGTTATTTTGGATGCAAATAATAGACCAATAGGCTGTATCACTGCACCACAAATGATCCATTTCCTTCATAATTCTTATAATCAGCTAAAAGCATTCTATGAGACTGTTATACGAACAATCGATGCTTCAGTCACCGTTATTGATGATAATGAGCATGTACAGACATGGACAGAAGGGGCGGAAAAGATTTTTTCAGTTAAACAAAGAGAAATTATCGGCAAACCAATCACTAATTTCTTTGAGCCTAAAGACCTTGAAATCTTACAATCCTTATATAAAGGAAAAAAAATTACTGCTCAGCATCATCAGCCTCGTTCCGATTTATTTGTCCTTATCAACTCCAATCCTGTTTATTTTAATAATCGAATTATCGGTGCAGTCGTTTCTGAAACAGATATAACGAATCAAGTGGTATTAAACGAGAAGTTATTTAATATGTCTACAGAGGTCCATCGTTTAGAGCAAGAGGTCGCAAAGTATAAGCATTCATCTGATCCATTTAATTTAATTAAAGGAAATAGTTCAGCCTTGCAAAGAACAGTACAGCTTGCTAAAAAAGTGTGCTCAGTGAAATCAACCGTCCTAATACTAGGCGAAAGCGGGGTCGGCAAAGAGGTATTTGCAAAAGCCATCCATGAAGCAAGTGAAAAGGAAAATGCACCATTTATTTCGATAAATTGCGGCGCGATCCCAGCATCCTTATTTGAAAGTGAATTCTTCGGCTATGAACGAGGGGCCTTCTCAGGTGCAGACCAAAAAGGGAAGAAAGGAAAAATTGAATTAGCCAAAGGCGGTACCCTGTTTCTAGATGAAATTGGTGAATTGCCACTTGAAATGCAGGTAAAGCTGTTGCGGGTACTTCAAGAAAGGAAATTTTACCGGGTTGGCGGGGAAAAGGAAATTGAAACAAATTTCCGAGTGATTGCTGCTACAAATAGAGAATTAAAGGATTTGATGAATGAAGGGCAATTTCGGGAAGATTTATATTACCGCCTCAATGTCGTAAGCATACATATTCCTCCATTAAGAGAAAGGCGGGAAGATATATTTGAATTAACGCATTATTTTTTAAACGATTTCTCAATGCTCTATCAACGGCCTATTCATCAGTTCTCACAAGAAGTCATGCAGGAATTGCTGTGCTATGACTGGCCAGGGAATATACGGGAGCTTCGCAACGTTGTTGAACGTCTCGTCGTCTTTGCGACAGATGGAGTCATTAGAAAGGACTATTTGCCGTTCCATTCACAGCATAGTTATAACGATATAGATAAAGTACCTGAACAGTACAACTCGAATGAGATAGATAACATCATTTTCCCATTGCAAGAGGTAATGGACCAGCATGAGAAAAAAGTGCTTGAAAAAGCTCTGCTAATGTCAAATGGCAATAAGCTAGAATGTGCCAAAAAGCTCGGCATTACAAGAGCAACTTTATATAATCGTTTAAAGCGTCTTGGAATTAATTAATCCTGCTCCTCTATTTTGGTACGTTTTTTGCATAGTATTTTTATAGTAAGAAAATAGAGGAGGATTCCAAATGAACAGCAATGAAGCAATTGTCGTCTGCCGGTGCGAGGAAGTTACTTATGGGCAGCTTCGGACTACAGCAGAAGAATATCAATGCACAGCGAGGGAATTAAAATTACGCACAAGAGCAGGGATGGGTTTTTGCGGGGGCCGAACATGCAGAATTCCATTAGATCGAATCATTATTGATGTCCTTTCAAATGTTTCCAGAAGCGATATTCCACTAAAATACCAGCCGCCTGTTCGCCCGGTATCGTTTGGAACTGTTGGTGAAAAAAATGACTAGACTATTAGATCACCCGATATTAGGAAAATTAGACGATAGAAAAGCCATTCCGTTTACGTTTGATGGGAAAACTTATGAAGCTCTAGAAAACGAAACCATCGCAGCCGCTCTTTTAGCCAACGGCATCAGAACATTACGGATTCACGAGGAGAGCGGCACACCGCGCGGATTTTACTGCAATATCGGTCATTGCATGGAATGCCGTGTAACAGTGAATGACCAAGCAAATGTACGAGCTTGCTTAACAGTTGTCGAACAATGCATGGTGATTGCAAGCGGTAAGCAGCATCCTAATATCGTAAAAAGGATGGTGGAGCAGCAATGATTGACGTAATCGTCATTGGCGCAGGGCCAGCAGGATTAGCTGGAGCCATTACCTGTGCCTCTTCTGGCTTAAAAGTGATGGTCATTGATGAGTTTATAAAGCCTGGCGGCAGATTAATTGGACAACTTCATCAGGAACTATCCGGTGAATGGTGGAATGGGATTAAAGAATCAGAAAGGCTTCATCAAGAAGCGCTTAAACAATCAGTTGACATCCGCAGCGGCGTTTCCGTCTATAACTTAGAAAAAGATGATGATCTTTGGAATGTGCATACAAGCATTGGAACATTAACCGCTCCATTTGTATTAGCAGCAACAGGAGCGGCTGAGTATCCCATTCCTCTACCGGGGTGGACTCTGCCCGGCGTAATGTCCATAGGCGCTGCTCAAGTAATGACCAATGTTCACCGGGTTCAAGTTGGAAAAAAGGGGATTATTATCGGGGCGAATATACTAGCCTTTGCGATTTTAAATGAGCTGCAACTAGCTGGCATTCATGTTAATCGGATTGTTCTGCCAGAAAAAAGCCCGTTAAGCGGGAAGGCAGGAGAACCAGAGGAAGTCATGAAGTCGCTACTAAATGCCGCACATCTAGCTCCATCCCCTCTTTTACGGATGGGTAGCCGCTTCATGAAAAATGATTGGTTCCGTAAGACAGGAATGAGGTTTTTTCCTAAAAGCGGAGTTAAGGTAAATGGCACCCCCTTGCTTCTTCGCAAAGCTGCTTTAGAAGTTATTGGAACTGAACAAGTAGAAGGTGTACGTGTAGCCGATACGGATGCGAACGGAAATATTATTCCCGGTACGGAAACTGTATATGAAGCTGATTTCGTTTGTATCGCAGGTGGTTTGTATCCGCTTGCTGAACTCGCTGCCGTTTCAGGCTGCCCATTCCAATACATTCCTGAACTTGGCGGACATGTGCCCCACCATTCAGAAACGATGGAAACCCCGCTTGAAGGTCTGTTTGTTGCTGGTAATATTACAGGCATCGAAAGCGGGAAAATTGCGATGGCCCAAGGAACAATTGCTGGCTATTCGATTGCTAAACATGCTGGTAAAGGCGGTACAGCCATTGTCGAGCAGTTGAATCAATCCGTAAAAAATGTCCATTTGCTTCGCAAACAAGCTGCCATTCAATTTTATCCTGACATTGAAAGCGGGAGAAGAAAAATGTACGATCTCTGGGAACAGCTTTATGCAAACCCTGCAAGGTTGCATACTGAGGAAAAGCTTGGATAAAAAAAAAGGATGGATGAACAGAGAAAAAATCTGCTTTCATCTATCCTTTTTACAGAAAGTAGAATATTTCTACTTTTTTCACAACCTACGTCCAAATTTCGTCTAATTTATCCGAATAGAAATCAATTGCTTTTTTATAACTAATAATTTCAGCGTCTTTTGTCGTATCTGTTAAACATTTTAGCAACAACTCCATCGCTTTACTATGTTGATTCAAATTATATAAGGTCATCGAATAGAACGTTTGAATTGCTCTATTATTAGGAAATAATTCGATTCCTTTTAGAAAGGTGATTTTTGACTTTTCATATTCTCCTAATGTTCGATATGTACTGCCTAATCCCAATAAGGCCCCTTCCAATTCCTTTGAAGATAGCCCTAACTTGATTGCATTTTCGTAGAAAGGAACGGCTTTCACTTCTTCTCCTAATAAATCAAAACTCCAAGCACATTGATAGTTAACCGACGCATTTTCGGGAAACACATCTGCCAATTTCACAAGTATTTCGTTAGATTCTTTGTAATATCCACTCTTCCGTAAATCAATAGCATTATCTAACTCTTTTTCCATCCCTATCTTCACCATTCCTTTATCTGTTTGTTCTTAATCCTTCTTCGATAGTTAAAAGCATTCACAAGTATTAAAAAACCCACCTGTAGTTTAGAAAGCTGTTTATTTATTCGTTAAGATTCTATCGTCTTTACTAGTAGGCTGCGATATCACAATGAATTCTACATCATGTTTTGATTCATTTAGCATTTGATGCGGTAGTAAAGGTGGTACCTCTATACCTTCTTCACGACTCAATATTATTCGTTTCCCGCTTATTTCTATAGTTGCAGTACCAGATAAAACAAAGAAAAATTGACGTGCATAATTATGATAATGTCTTACTTCCGAAGTGTTAACGGGCATTCGTTCGTGAATAACACTTAAATCTTTATTCTTCACTAAATGCCAGCCATCACAATTATCTCCCCATGTGTAATGTTCTGCATTTTGTTTACTGATTTTCATTTAATGACCTCTTTCCTTTCATTTAGTAAAAAAATAACAAACTGCTAAACATTTATTTAATGCGTCCTTCAGTTTGTATACATTTAATGATCTCTGACAATGTTTCTTCAGGCGTCATATTGGAGGTATCTACCCAAAGCCCAATTCTAGGATTATCATTTATTAATACGCTATATAGAGGTTCAACCTCCCAAACTGTATAGCCCGTCTTATTCCGCTTCTTTTCTCTTTCAATAATTGCCTCAATAGTTGGATTAAGCGTAATATAGTAAACTGGCTTTGATTCGAATGCTTCAAGAAAAGAAACTACCTCTTTTCCCAAATAAGTGTCCTGCACAACAACTGAGAAACCTAATTTATAGTACATATCTGCTATTTGTGCAGCCATTTTATAACGGAGTTTCAATTGTTCTACCGCACTTTGAGAATGCTCTGGAGTCATATTAATATTCCCTTTTACAATCATCTTTCGAAAAATATCTCCACGCACATGAACACTCTTCTCAAATTGTTCAGATAACATTTGTGCAATTGTAGATTTTCCTGAAGCCATTATCCCTGTTAGAATATAAATCCCCTTTTCAAGAGTCATCATTGCCTCCCATTATCTTTACCAAATATTTTGTTCCCCTAAATGATATTTAAGTAAAAAGCATCGCACTCAATGGGTTAATAAGATCCTAAGTATTCCGTTTCAAGTTCAATTTCTTTGATTTCCTTATCAAAGCAGACTTTATATGCCTTAGCGTTTGGTCTCGAGCTTACTATTTTGCTAACCTCTTCCCCAATATAATGAATGGCCACCAACATAGATGATATCTTTTTCTAATACAAATCCCTCTATATCTCTTGTAGGTGGTTTAAACAAGGACAGATGTGAAGGCTGGCACTTTTGTTTTTCAAAAAACTCATAAAACCTTTTTATACATATATCTGAATCTCCCGTTGCAGTAGGAACATAACAGATTTTCGGATTTGTTTTACCAGACTGATTTAAAATATATAAATCTAGTAAAGGATTCTCTGGTTCCATAGAAAATCCCCCGCCACCAAGCGCGATAATTTGTCTCATGCTCTACTCCCCTCCAAATTAAGTTTGATAAATATAAATATTCTCTTCATCTATTGATGATTCCTTGTTTCATAGATTTACTCATTTAATAATAAAAGTGTCTCTATCATTTTTGAAGCTACATTAAAATAAAGAAAAGCCATCCTCCATGACGAAGAATAGCTGACTCTGCATTGTCTAATAAACAATACAATCAATCTTTCTATATTTCTTGATAAAATCATTCCTTTTCAAGGAGACCAGCAATAATGAAACCCTCTCATTAAATAAACCTCTTTCTCCAAATCAAAGTTCAGCAAAATGGAACCTCAAGAGTAGCAAGAATTAGTTCATTTCATTTCTTGTTTCCTCTTGTATGCCATTACAATAATTAAGAATCCATAAATAGCAAGAACCCCAACGAAACTTAAAATAAAAATTGCCGTTATGAATGAATAATGATAGATAGAGTGCCAAGGAGCACTAAATATATAGGTTACTATTGGTATTATAACGAAGGAGCAAAGAAGAAGGGAAAATCCAGCTATATTCCATGACATATAATGAAAGCTCGTTTTCTTCTTCAAACGGTACAAGCTCAAACTTCCACAAAAGGCAAACAGAATCGTTAATAATAACGGAATCCATTGCATTTGATAATTCATCTTAATTAATTCCGGCATCCGTCCCCTTTCCATAATTGTTTTAATTCCTTCCCTCATTGAAAGAGTAGACATCGTTTCAGAAATATCATTCTTATTCGTCAGCAAAATAAATCCATAATCATTCTTATGATTAATATACAATTCAGCTCTTGAATCAGGTGTTTCTCCTCCATGAAAAATATAAGGATCCTCATCATCAGTAGAAATTCTCCATCCTAGACCATAATACATCTCATCTTTTCTATGAACTTGAGGAGAAATGTACTCCTTAAATAATTCATCTGATAATAAATCCTCACTATCTAACAAGAATAATAGATACTTAGCCATATCATCAGCTGAGGATGCAGTATATCCATACGATGCACCGCTGTCATCATAGATCATGTTACTTTTTATTGGCTTTCCAAAGAATGAATGATATCCCGGTTGGTAACCAAGTTTTGAAGCTTCTTCAAAGCTTGATACGGTTCGATTCATACCAAAACTCGTATAGATTTCGGTATCCATAAATTCAGAAAATGTCTCACCTGTAATTTTTTCTATAATTCTTCCTAAAAGTAGATAATTTGCTGCACTATATTGATGAACTGAACCGGGTTCATAATTAAGTTTTACATTATTTAGTTTCTTTACCGCTTCACTTATTGCTTCTTTCCCTCTTAAATTTTGATCTGCTATTTTCAACCCATCATAAGAGCTAATTCCACTCGTATGGGTAAGTAAGTTTCTGATAGTAATTTTTTTATCATACCCTTTTACATTGTATTGAAAGGATGGAAGATAATAATCAATTTCCTGATCAAGCTCAATCATTCCTTTCTCTACTAACTTCATAATAGCAAGACTAGTTAAAGGTTTACTAACTGAACCTATTGTAAACAGCGTGTCTTCCGTTACAGGATCACCATTTCCCTGTATCCCCCAACTTTTTTGGAACCAAACATGTCCTTCTCGAACAATTGCAAGCGATGCGCCTGGAATTTGATATTCATCTAATGCTTTTTCCATATACTTTTCAATTAATTCATTTTGTTTTTGACTGTCTGCATTCGTATGTAATGGAAAAACAAGAATGAAACATACAAATGCGAATAATAATCTTTTCACTTTCCATTTACTCTCTATTCGATATAAATTGTTTGGTTAACCAACCAATTAAACCTTAAAATTTGAAGTCTATTTCTTCAAATAGACTTCAAATAAACCTTCTAGTAATTGATAAGCTTTTTCCGAATCAAATGTTGGATCGATAATCTTTTGAAGAGCCAGACCATCAAAACAGGCTAAAAGTATGCTTGCAAATATTTCAGGATCTCCATTGCTTTTGCCAAGTTTTCTTATCGGTACAGATAAACTATCTCTCCCCTCTTTCAAAATCTTTGCTGCTTCTAATTGCAATTCGTTACTCTTTAGTCCGAGTGAATAGATTTCGTACCGCCACCGATACCAGTCTGGGTCTGTTTCTGCCCTTGTTTTTATCTCTTCTAAAGCATTATGTAGTGATAAAGAACTTACATCTTTATTTTTATACAGTTGATGGTACTGATCTTGAACATGTTTTTGAACAGAGAGCAGTACTTCTAGTTTATTTTCAAAATAATAATGTACTAGTCCTGGAGCTACGTTTGCTTCATTAGCAATATCTTTAATTGAAGCATTTATATAGCCCTTCTTAGCAAAAATGATATAAGCTGCTTCAATTATGCGTTTTTTCTTATCTTCCTTACTCATAAGTCACCTCTTTTAATTGGTTAACCAACCAAATTATATAATTCATTTATTTAATAGTCAATTTTCTTTTCTGTTTTCAACGATCTATTGCAACTGCGTACAACAACCTCAATTAAGGAAGGGACTAACTAAGTCAGCCCCTGTTATATTCGTTATAAAAGAAGTCTATTAAGCTTCTAATTTCATCAATGCACCAAAATACTGTGAAGCACTGCTAAAGGCAATAAATGCACATAGTTCACTTATTTCCTCTTCACTGAAACATTCCTTCAGTATTTTAAACGTTGACTCCTCCATTTCTCCCCTCATCTTTAAAAATACTTCAGCAAAGCCTACTGCCATAGATGTTTTTTCGTTAAACTTATCTGGCTCTGGTTTTCCTTTCGCTTTACAATACTCACATCCGTTACTTTGTGCTAAAGTTCGTCTGACCTGCTCCTTTAATGCAGCAGAGAGCCGTCCATCCTTTTCTAATACATCTCCTAAGGATACCCATGCATCCATTACCTCTTTATTATGTCCTAACAATCTTTGAAATGATGTTTTCCCAAAATTTGATTCTACAATCCTTGCCATAAAAGCACCTCCTCGTTATATTAATTATAGAAGACAAAATTACTATTTTTAATTAAATTCATAACGAAAAGTAAGATAATTTCCGTGAAATTTAATGAATAATGGAGGATTCACTAAAAAAAATGAAAATTGATGATACTGATAAAAAAATATTAGATGAATTACAAAATAATAGTCGTTTATCAATGAGTGAGCTTGGAAGAAGGGTTAATTTATCTTCCCCATCTGTAACTGAGCGAGTCCGACAGATGGAATCATTTGGATTGATAAAAAAATATACATTAGAAATTGATTATGAAACATTAGGTCAGCCTATCCAATGCATAATAGAGGCAACTGTAAAAAATGGGGATTATACATCCTTTAAAAGGCATATTGAAAAACTTCCAAACGTGGAATTTTGTTACCGTATTGCTGGAAATGCTTGTTATATGTTAAAAATGCATTTTGAAACATTTTCTAAAGCAGAGGAATTCATTGATCATATCAGCCCATTTGCACAGACTGTAACACATTTTATCTTTTCCAAAGTTTCAACAAATCTAAGATTCTCTCCAGACTGATTATTTTATAAACCTATTTTACTTCAATAAAAAGCACAATTAGACACGGTTCATAACAATGTTGTTCCTATAGTTCAATTAAAAAAGGCGATCTTTTATTAAGATGCGCCTTCTTACAATAAGAGTTTGCGTTTATTTTTCCGGACCTTGTGCAAGGGACTTCCTATCAATTGCTTCTGGCTGTTTCTCCATCCACCCATGTTTAACCATAATTTTGTAACACATCATACCTGCCTCCATGGCATGATTAAATACGGTATAGTAATTTAGAATAATATCCGAGCGAAAGCTGGAACCTAATGCCGCACCATAGTAAGAAAGAGCTGCATTTACTAAAAATGCTGCGTGAAACATAAGCAATTTGTCTGAAAACGGACTTACTGTTGCTTCTGTAATTTCAGCATCCCATCTCTCAGGTACTGGCAAATGTTCTTGTTGTAATATAGAGTCAAAGCTTTGTACATCTTTCTCTGCTAATTTAACATTTTTCAGCATAAAATTACGTACTTCTTCCAGCTTCGCCACCTGACTGAAAGCGAGACTTAGCGACATAATAAATCCTGTTTTCTTTGAATTAAAGAAAATAGTACTAAGTTCTGAACTATTGAGTGGTCTTTTGTCTCCAATCAAGTTAGAAATGATCCCTGTAGATTCAATAAATTCCCCTCCAGCAGAAGATGGTATGCCTGGAACACTTGAGAAATTGGGGTGAGTTTTCGACAATGCCACTATTTGTTGAAACAATTCTTTAGATGTTACTGTACATTCAAAGAAATAATCTTGAATATCTTTTCGTTCTGTATTTGTTACCGCTAAGCTATATGCAGTTAACCCATGTATCGTCATAATGTACGAGTAAAACAGGATATACTGGTCAGAAAACAGACGTGGGGCTTTAAGATTTACATCCTTCTCTGTAAATCCTATAGGAACCTGGAAGTTTGCACTCTTTAATATTTTCGGAATTTTTGCGATATGACTCTCAGCCAACTGCAATGACCGCTCTATAATCTGTTTAATCTCTTCGTCCTCTACAATTTTAAGAAAATATTTGTACATACATATTGCCATACTGTCACCCATGTACTGAAGCCAAAGAGCAGAAACTTCAGCAGCAGTTAAGGTGTTTTTCTTTGTTTCCCTAAAAATCCCCAAAACAATACCCCCAAATTTTGTTACATTTATGATTTTGAAGTTATTTTATGGTATTAATTAGGAAGTATACTCAAAAATTATAAGAACTCTCAGCTAGAACTATGTATAAGATCCTAGAATTGAGGGCTTCTCTACAACCAGGGTAGTAAATGCATTACCCCACATTCGATTTAGCCGATTCGCATTAATTCAGTCGGAAAGGATGTTAGAAGCTTTCCATGTCCATCTTCATCAATATATACATTTTCCTCAATGCGGACACCGCCATAGCCTGGAATATAAATACCCGGTTCAACAGTAAAGAGAATTCCTCTTTCAACGATTAAGTCATTATTTCCATGAACGGAAGGCTCTTCATGTACGTCGATTCCGAGGCCGTGCCCTACACGATTATTAAAGTATTGACCATACCCCGCCTCTTTTATGACTTTTCGGGCTGCAATATCAATTTGCCTAATTGGGATACCCGCTCTTGCTGCTTCAACACCCGCTTGAGTAGCCTTGCGAACAACATCATAAATTTCTCTCTGCTTCGCTGTTTCTTCACCCATAATAAAAGTACGTGTAATATCTGAACAATATCCATCAGCAATGACACCCATATCAATTAGTAAAAAATCACCTCTATTTATCGTCTTACTATCAGGACGCCCATGTGGCAATGCCGATTTCGCTCCAGAGAGTATAATAGAAGAAAACGCAGGACCCTCAGCGCCAAACTTTCTCATTAGATATTCAAGCTCCGCAGTTAATTCCTGTTCCGTCATGCCTTCTTTTACCTTTTTGATGCCCTCATCCATTACTTTTTCAATTACATAAATAGCTTTCTGAACCTTATTGCACTCTTCTTGTGTTTTTCTCATTCTTTGTGCAGAAATAAAGTCGCCAATATTTAGGTAGCTGAAGTTTTGGAAACTATTATGTAACTGTTCCTGCTGGAATAATGAAATCACTTTTGTCTCTAAACCAATGGTTTTAATTTCTGCACCTATCGTATCTTTTAATACTTTATAGGGATTTACCTCATCTGAAATAGGTACAATGCGTTTAACATACGAAACTCCTTCAGCTATTTCCAAATCTAAAGACGGTACAAATAAGTATTGGCTTTGCTTTTTAAGATCAATTACCAACGCCATAAATCTTTCATGTGGATCAGAATAAAAGCCTGTATAATAGAATACGTTTTTTGGTTCTTTAATTATTGCTAAATCTACATCTAGAGTATACAAATAATTTGCTAACGCCGTTAATCTGCTCTGATATTGTTCATTCATATGATCATCCCCCGACTTTTATTTTTTCCTTATAGCAAATGAATCTTTCTAATTTTCATAATTTAATTATGCAATATTTATGCCATAAATCTATCCGTCTGTACATTGTTACAACAAATATTTTTGTATAAGAAAAGTGATCAATGAATATGTATTCAGCAGTAAAATCCCCTTGCCAAAAACCATGGTTGTAGTTATAATTTTCTTGTATCCATCATTATCCGGGGCATTAGCTCAGCTGGGAGAGCGCTACGCTGGCAGCGTAGAGGTCAGGGGTTCGAGCCCCCTATGCTCCATAACTAAACCCTTAGAGCCACATAGGTTCTAAGGGTTTTTTATTTTATCTAAACATAAAAATTTTGTATTTGTTGACGAATTGTTGACGAAATATAATTTTTGCTATTTTTACACCGCATTTTCAACTTGCTTTAATACATTTAATATTAATGGAGAAACTTGAATAAGCACATAACCAAGTCCTGCATTTTGAATCATGGTCATTTAAAAATCTATGTTTTATTCAACAATCGCGCCCTTTAACAGAAGACTCGATTTCAAGATAATCTTAAAAGACATTAATAACGTTCTTTCTCTATTGCCCCTATTTTGCGGAAGAAAATTTCAACGACCTTATTGAAGAAACGTCACCGTTAGCTAATTACAGTTTGAACTAATGACTGAAATCTCTAAATAGCTTTTCTATTTCTTTGAGATCATAAAAGTTGCTATCGCTTATGAATTTTTCAATTTCAACTGTACCATCCTCCATAAATTCAACTTCCCAACGCTGCCCTGGTACAGCAATTTCAACCATAATAGCTTCATTTCTAACTTTATTTAGCTTATAAAATATTTTACTTTCTTCTAATTTATTTAGGAAATGAATTAACTCCTTAATCCCCACCAAAACCATCCCCTTATTGGTTATTGCAGTTTACATTCTAAATCCTTATTAAACTATCCTGCTCGTTTGTTGAATAAGAAAAAAGAGGTGCCGCAGCAACCTCCTTCTTAAACTCAAGCCCCCGTTAGTTGAAGAAACGTATCTACTTAAATTCATTTGCAAATGCACCATTTTCGTTATGCAATAAATATCTTTTATCATTAACTACATTATGGTAATCAATTTCTAAAAAATATGTTGCTTTACTTAGAACGTCATAAAAGAAAGGAACAAACTCCAAATCTTTAAAAACATAAACTTCTATTTGTTCATCATTATTTCTATATGCTTCAAATATACGATGGTTTCCATTGATACAATAAGGTTTGTTGTTGGTTAAATATCGACTCTGAAGTACCATTACAGGATTTTTATGATTGGGTTTTATTCGGTTTGGGTCTTTATTTATGTTACCTTGGTCAACAGCTTCAATTATATTCGATGGAGAAGTCTTTATGGGTTTAATGTTTTTTTCTTTTATAAATGTAGTAGCCCCGTCTATGTCTAAGGTATACTCAAATACCCCAGTCGTGAACTCTGCATATAACGAGAATGTCTCCTGACCAATTGGATGTATCACTGGGTAAGTTTCATCTACAAGAGTTTGGTTTAAAATATCAGTCCATTTTGAGGCAACTTCAGCCCCATAGCTGGATTCTTTCCGCATTACTTGAATGCGTGAAATAAAGTGTTTAAAAGGTTTGAATTCCTGAGACTCTTTTTCGTATAATTCTATTTTACTTACCATTTAATATCCCCTTTGCTACTTTTATATCAAAAAATCAAATTCACTTTTTTTTAGATTTCTAATAATAACCACCGTTTATACACCCCATTATTTTTTAAGACATTTTATTTACTTCTATGTAAAACAATTATTTTCCTTCTTCAATTAAACTGCCCCGTTACTTTAAGTACATTTCTTCACAAACTCGCATAATATATCAGGTTTTGTTTATTCCATTATATGGCCCGATTATTGAATAACACTAATGACGATTGTTTAATTAATTGCTCGGATAGCTAACCAGGCAAAATTAAAAATCCCTTCTCGTTCGAGAGGGGCTTAGTTATTCCATTAAGCATTAAGTATCTCTATCTGGATCGATATCACCAGTTATTTGAGTAAAGCCATTATACCCTTCAATGTTAAGGAGCAAATTGCCTTCATTATCTACTTTAATAATATCTATTAAAGCTACTACTTTTTTGGGATTTATAGTATCTAAATAAAAAATACTATTTTCTATTTTTGTTTCTCCATCTTTTAGATAATATTGCATATACATACTTAAGTCTGAGCTAGAAAGATTAATACTTTTACTTGTCAATTTAGTACTCTGTCCTGGTTTTAATTGTTTGATTTCGCCTATCTCTTGGAAATTAATATCTAGTAAATGACCAAATGAAAATTTAAGATTTGAGATATCCTGTTGGCTTGAAT
The DNA here is from genome assembly GCF_001420595.1 of Cytobacillus solani. Lineage (GTDB taxonomy): Bacteria > Bacillota > Bacilli > Bacillales > Cytobacillaceae > Cytobacillus > Cytobacillus solani. The sequence continues at coordinate 3,999,224 of NZ_LJIX01000006.1, forward strand.
TTTTAACCTCTATTGTCACTCCTGTATCGTATTTTCTATACTCGCCTTGTGTATCAATCATTATAAAGTAGGATATTCCGTAGGATATTACGTATAAAACTCCATAGGATAGTATGCCTAACAATACGAAGCTTGTTAATATTAACAATATAACTCTCATTATTTTTGTGGCCAAAGATTTATCTCCTTTAAGATAAAAAGCCCTTCACAATCGAGTGGGGCTTTCAATGCTTGAGTTAGTTGAATAAGAATAGACGTATATTCCACAATTGCGCCCGATTGTTGAAGATCGTTATTGAACTAAAGCTCACGTTAGTTATACATAAAGACTTACACATTAATTGCGTATTATATAAATGATGTGACAATAAGTCATTATTTCTTACCTTTTCGTTCTAAAAGTATAGGTGCTATATTTAGTAAGATAGAAACAATTGTCAAAAACCATAATGCTCTTTCCATACCAGGTACTACATCCTCTAAAGCTGCCCAATCTTTCACTTCTACCCACACCGATACAAGACTGTATTCTGCACAAAGTGTTAATGCTGTAAATGATAATCCTATCGCCATAGCAAGCTTATAATCCTTTCCTACTTTATACATATAAAGATTTATAAAAGTTGCTACTATTGCAATAACCCCAAATATCATAAATAACATTACTAACCTCCATATATTTTTATTTTTGTCGTGTAATAATATAAATGTGCATCATCTCAATTTTTTTTGCATTACATTTTTATTAGACATTAATACGTCTAATCTTATTTTACATTAAATGCTCTTCCTTTTGTGATTTCTTATTGAACAAACCTGGCCCTATTGTGGAATAGAATGATTCATATTTATTAACTTTTTAAACGACTCTATTGTTAATTTTACAACTTAATAATCTTTACACCTCCTATAGGCAGATTGGGTTTTTCACACCTTCACATTGAAGCTTTTTCTTCCGATAAGGTGTGTTTGTCACCCGAATAAGTGCAAACTGTGGATTATATGTGGATAACTTTTTATATCTTTTGATATTTTGAAAATTTTTGCCTTGGATTGTTTGTAATCAATTTTCAATAACGTTATGGAGGTTATTGGAGATGAATGTTGCATCTGCTATGAATCGAAAGGTCACTAAATGATACAGTGGAAAATTCACGGCGAAATTTGGTGGAATAAATTAAGCTCTTCTCAAATGAGAGGAGCTTCACTTTATAATACAGAAACTTTCATTATGTCCATAAACGGAACTTTAGTAACCTTTGAATCCTTATCGATATGAATTAATCTTGTACGACTATCCATTTTTATAATATTCCCCTGAACGGTCCCTTTTTCCCAAACATCTAAAATTACTTCTGATTTTTCATCATTTGCCTCTACAAGTGTATTTCCAATCTCCTCTAACTCGAATTCATCCCTTGTTGGTCGTTTTCTCTTAATTTTAGCCACTGTTATGCACCTCTCCTTAGGTTTCCTACTGGCCCGACTGATAAGATGTTAGTTATTTTAAAGGTCCTCTGCTGTTTTCGGATATAGCAATAGGCTTTTAATGACTCCTCATTTACTGATAACACCTTAATTCTACGCTGGCTAATATTCCCCTTACAGTCCTGGTATATCATTTCTAATAATGCGCCACTTGCTGCCGCCTTTAATAATAAACTTTTCATCAATCTGACCTCCTTTACTTTTATTTTATACGAACATTCATTCGATTTCAAGTTGAATAAAGAACTAATGTTCGCATATAATATATGAAAAGGAGATGGAATTAATGATAAAAGACCGTGGAACTATAAAGTGGACTGCAATGATGCTGCCAGAGCATGTGCAGAGCTTGAAAGATGCACTGGTAGATGAACATAGAATCGAACAACCTGAATTAGACGAACAAGCAATAGATGAATTTGAACTGATTATTTGTGAAGCAATGGAATCCAATGAATCATTGAACATTGAAGTTTTTGAAAATGGTTTCACAAATATAATTACTGGAAATGTCCACTATATAAACAGCATGAAAAGCCAAATTATTGTTCAAGATGCTAAAGGTTATTTTCATCACATTCCTTTTAAAAATTTAGTTAACATACAACCAGAGTGAGGTAATACATCATGATTGACTACTCTCAATTTCCCGAGCGACAAATCTTATGTATCGATATGAAAAGTTTTTATGCAAGTGTAGCAGCTGTTGATTTAGGATTGGATCCCCTCACATGCTACCTTGCTGTAGTTCTGTTGAGCTCGAATAATGGCTGCAAACTGTATTTCAATTTGATCATAAATAAGATCAGCTGGGGAACGCTCCTGCATACTTTTAATGATTTCTAAGGTTTCAGCTGGTAGAAACTTTGAGAAGAAGCCGTGAGTAACAGCGTTTTGATTCTTTTTAGGTGCCCCACCTGTATTTCCTTTTGCATTGATATTCCCTTTTGGCGCTCCCCTCTTTTTTGTGTGAACACTTTTTTCTTTGGGTACACCCCTATCCCGATTCCAACTATATCGTTTTTTCCATGACTTTACAGTATTGATGGACACCTCATATTTTTCAGCAATGTCCTTGTATTTCATGCCTTTAATATAATCTTTCTCAGCTAGAATATACTTTTCAGCCACACTACATCACCTGCCACCCCCGGATATTTGAGTTGTTTTGGGCAAAAGAAAAAGCACCCAATTATTTGGATGCTTTCGTTTTGTACATGTATAAAAATTCCTTTAACAAATCATCGTCATGCTTATTCCATTCAAGCCATTCAGCAAGATCTATCGGAAGTTCTGCAGTAATTTCAACTTCTCTTGAAGGCATTTCAACTGCCCTCACTTCTTCAATTGTTACTTCTTTTTTTAAACGTGGAAATTCATCTATTGGTGTGTCCCAATTAACAATCTTAAAATCCTTAAATTCATCAGGGTTTATACTTGGTCCACTTAAAAATATTTCTGGTAACTCCGCATTTCCAACCTCTGTGATATGATCAATTGTCATTAAAAAAGATAAATCTTTAAAATCAGTAGACTCAATAAATACTTCAATCTCTTTTTCGTTTTCATATTTTAGGGCTACCACTTCTGTTATTATTAATTCTACTTGAAATGTATAATCCCCTTCGCTTTCATGAATAAAAGGTAAAGCCTCGAAGAACTTAATTTCTTGATTGTTAAATTTTACTGACTTAATATTCATAACCACTCCTCCTATCCACTCATTTCGACATAAGGAGCTATGTTCCTGCAACTATTTTCCTATTAACATAAAAAGCACCCATAAAAATGAGTGCTTCAATAATTAATGCCCACCTGTACCTGGGTCCATTGATGTTTTATAACCTCCGCCACCTGGATCTTTCATTAATGTTCCTCCTTAATCTGAAAATATTAAAGTCGCAAATAACTAACCCCAAATAGATTTTTTTACTGTCTCACTTACTACATCAACCAAAATATCTTTAAAGCCGGTTGCTATTTCTGGTCCAGTCTTGGATAGAATACGTTTAAATTTTGTTGCTGCAACTACGGTTCTTGGTCCATCCTTAACAAGTTCGTCTAATGATTTTTTTAAATCGTCTTTTTCTTGTTCGGTTAGCTCATCTAATAAATCAGCTAATTCCATAGCAGCTGCCATTTTTTCTTCTGTCCAAGGATACGGTTTTCCACACTCGTGGCAAAAACTTGGTGGTTCTACCATACTCATACTGATTACATTCTCAAAATATTGATACCCGCGTATATCAGTATGACAGTTTTGACAAGATATAATTGTTTTTTCACCGCATTTATCGCAATATTTCTGGTTAGTTTCAGGATACTTTACATAGGTATCATTTATTACATGTCCATTTAAACATATTTGCGCAATATCAAAGCTTGACATATTATTTACCACTCCTTCTAAAGGTACATATTTCGACAAAAGGAGATATTTTCCTTCACAATTTTAGTTTAAGCTTTTTCTTTATGGGTATGCTGTAACAGTCATCACACACTCCGTCATTATCTAAGTACTCACTTTCTCATCTGTAATCTCTATGCTGCAATTCGAGCAAATCAATTTTTCAATAACCTGCTCCATTGCCTCATCTCCTTTTTACATACATATTTCGGGAGATTTGAGCAAATTCCTGCAACAAATTCACTTATTTCTAATTGCACCACGCACCCTTTTATAAGTGGGTCGATTAGTACCCATCAATTCTGCAAGGTCACGACTAGATAATCGTTCATTTGATTTATTATTAGAGGATTTATCTTTATTCTTGAAGTTTTTCACTTGATGTAATTCTGCAGAAGAAAGATGATCAGCAATTTTCATGTACATCACCTATTTTCGAGAAATAAAAAAACTCCACCGTAAGGGTGGAGCTCAAGAAGGGAGAATAGTTTAACAGACAGCGAGTAATTTTCCGCGCCGTCCTGCCTCCCATTTTACACTGCGCATTTTTCGCCATGCAAAAGTTTGGAAAAAGTCGTATTTGTGCCGATTTGCGCCTTTATGTCGGAACGAAGCTTGTCCACTGAATCGCGAGAGATTTCTAGATGAATAGCTATCTCTTGCCTTGTCATTCCACTTAGCATGCAATCATATACAATCTTAAGGATTTCTCTGTCTAAGTAATCACCAGCACTTTCGATTGCATAAACTCTTCTTTGATATTCTTCTAATCTAGCAACTTGCTTTTGCTCTCTAATATCCATATCCCTTAATTCAACCTGGCTTTTACCAGATGAACCTTTTGGTAATGTAGCTTCAATTCCATATTGTGCAACTCCCCAAGCGCGCATTGGTACCGATTGGCCATATATAATTCTCTGGAGGCGTTCAATCTCTCTTTTCATCATGCGATAATCACGATTTAATTCTGATACGTTTATAAGCCTGGCAGCTTCTTTCAAATGGACCCCTCCCATGGTATAATTTGAGTGGGTTGGTCAGGAGGAGTCCTGGCTTTTTTATTTTGATTAAAGGCGGGATCATCATAGAAAAAGAATTTGATTCATCTATCATTTATGATATGAATGAATATCCAGATAAAAATAGTGGTCGTTGTGACAATTGTGATAAAGGACACTTCAAAAGTTCCGTTAGTGAAGGTAAATTAATTAGAGAGTGCCGTAATTGTGGGATGAAGAAGAGTATTTAACTTTTTCGTCCTCACTTTTTTAATCATTATCTTTTTTCATTTTTTGTAGCAGGCTATAAATCTTTACATATGCATGAATTTCTCCATAGTTATTAATATAGACATAATCTTCAAGACATTTATCTGAATTACCTTTAAAACTCCTTTTTATCTCTCTAACTTCTTCATGTAATTCCTCTGTTTTTTCAAAAATATAATCTTCTAGCTCCGTAATGATATCTTTTTCACTTTTCATTTTTTATCACCCGATATTAGATTAATCGGAAAATATAGTAACTGCAAATTAACACTTTCTATCTTGTGTTTCACTAAATCCCCGTTAAATATTTATAATAATTTATTTCATCACCGTTTTATCAGCCACTACAACTTGTAGATTATCTTCACAGCTTTGCAGTTAATATAATTTAAACTTGTCTCAAAACTTACGCAGGAGGAAAAACAGTTGCAGTGAGCCCGAGGTTAATAGCATTTATAGCTGATACACCAACACGATCAAAATTATCAGTAACTGAAACTCGATAGGTATAGTTACCTGCAGCACCAGGCACATCGACGTAAGTAAAGTTAGGGTGCCACTGATAAAATCTGGCTAGAGTAGCTCCTGGTGTTCTTACGTAGTTTCCTTGCTGAAAGGTAACTGTTAATGTGTCAGATGGGTCTCTAATCAAATTATAAGTCAAACCATATTCTATGCTTGTAGCGGCTGGAATAGCTGTAACATTAGTGGTCACTGTAGCATCTAATTTAACCCTTTGATTAGCTTCAGTCGTAGTTACTTGTACATCCATAATAAAAAAACCATCAACGTCAGGGGGTATTTCAACAGAACCCCCTTGTTCACCAGTAACAAAAAGAGTCGATCCTGGTCCAGCAGGACCTTGAATACCTTGAATACCTTGTATTCCCTGTGGTCCCGGTATTCCCGGTATTCCCTGTGGTCCCGGTATTCCCTGTGGTCCTGGTGGACCAGGAGGACCAATTAATCTTGGCAGCTTTGGCGGTTTTGAACCCGGACTAAGTGGACAGCACCCCTGAAAAGGTTGGTTATTGTGAGCCATATCAATCACCTCATAAACATTTCATCTTATAAAATATGTTTGTGAGTATAATAAGGATTGGACGACTATTACATTTATACAGAACCTACCGTTTGTTTCTTAATATTTCGGTGTAACCAAAACCACTGGGTTACCTTTAAAATGCTCTTTAACAAATCCGTCTAACGCCTCCAACTGGTCTGATTTTAAATAGTCTCCTACTTCATTTTTAGACTTCCACTACCTTTATAATGATCTTCGAGGAACCTTCCCCGTAAGGAAGGAGGTAGTTTAAATATGAAGATTACTGAATATATCAAAGAATTTTCAGATATAGTTGTTCTTAACATGTATAGAAGCGTTCTTAGATATCGGGAATCTAGTAAAAATACTAATCAACACGAAACTGAAACTCTATTAATGACACTTGAATCAGAAGTAAAAAAGCGTAAACTGATTTAGTATTAACATAGGTGTAATTACGCTCTAGATTCACATAAAGGGGAAGGTTCTTCGTAATCATCTTCCCTACCTTGTGTTTATTTACTGGTATATGATTTCAAAAACGCCAGTTGACACTTCGAATTGTGAATCGCAATACTCATACTTTTCTTCTTGTTCTGAACCATTTTCCCATACTCCATAGGTCTTCACTAATTCAACCAATGCGTCTACTCTTTCAGGAGAAAACTCACCTAATGCTTTTCCTTCTTCTTCATCAATATGTCGAATTACAACTTTTAACATCCTCTTTCCTCCTTATCAACTGATCTATCTTTTATTTACTTATAGTAATAAATAACCGTTTTTTCAGAATATACATAATTAACTATATCTAACTTCCTTTTCCTGTTAATATAATTACAGATTTATACAAAGGGGGTGAAATCATGAAAAAATGGTTTGTGAGACTTGGGTTAGTTTCCATACTTACGGTATCAATTGTTTCTCCTGCTTCAGCTGCCGGTGAAGTAAATCCTTTAGAGTGTAGGGATCATAATTGTTGGATTCAATACTAATGTTTTAAGGATTTAGAATTAAGTTATGAATAAGGCGGGAATCTAACCAATATTTCATTCAACTCTGCCTTGTTCAATTTAAATTAATTGGTCTATCATCCAGTTTCGTTAAGCCATTGCCTTAACATGTAAATCAGTAATCCATTTCATTAGACCTTCAAAGCTTGGTTGTACCCCGTTGTTTTGGCAATCTATCATATAAATTTTAAGATTTTCACCTACGTCAGTAAGCCAATCTTGCCCAAATCCTTCTGCATATGCTTTTTGTTCATATCCTTCCAATAGTTCACTCATTTTTTTCGCATCCAATACGATTTCCTCCTTATAACTCTTTTTCAGTCAACTACTAGTAGGATAAGCGCCCAGCGCCTTGTCATATTACTATGATAGGTTTCCAAACGCTCTCCTCCGAACCGTACGTACACCTCTCAATGTATACGGCTCTCCACTTGTCTATCAATTTGAAGTGTTTAATACTTATTAAAGATTTTTATAATGCCTCACGCATTAACCTTTGTTGTATTAAACTAGACAAGCTGTTTCCCTTTGCCATGTAATAGGCTTTCCCTATCTCGGACTAATACGGAAACTCCGTTACCCTATTGGATATTCAGATACAACTATCATAGCCTCAAAAGGCTTTCCAACTTAGGTAATCCCCATTTAGACAGATAAAAACATAGCTTTTGTAATGTCGGAAGCGACTTTCGTCTGTTTCTGCTTATGGCAGTTGAGTGGATAAAATTCACTTGGCTCCATACCGAGTTTCATTATTTCGCCTTTACCCATATAGCGTTTCAGTATCCTTTCGCTACACGCAAGCATCATCGCTCTTAGACTATCGTTCAAGCAGTTTAGCTTTCTTCCTTGTTTACAATTTTCATCTAGCCATTCAGTCGTGACTTAGACACTAGTCAACTTACGGCTTTCCACACCATGCTACACTCCCCGTCCAGTTTCCTTTTCGGATAAGGTGGGTGATGATAGGTTTTAAACTGTGAATTTTAACCTACACTGTTGCCAAACAGTGAATTTTTAGCTGCCCTTATGGGCGCACAACTCGCTGCTTAACATGTTTTCAAAATCGCCTACACATTTATTCCTTTTTGCGCATATTATTATGGTGTGTCATTAAAATTCACACCTTTCCGATAGCACCCAATTGAGGGTGTTATTGTAGTTATAAATAATTTCATAAACTTTTTACGAATACCTTTGCTTAAGTTGTTTCAATATTATTTTTCTAACTGTATTTCTTTTTTAGATTTTGGGTATTTTAAATTAATGAGCTATCTATCAATCCCCTATAACTAGCTCAACAAGGCAAGTCAGCAATTACCCAAATCCTTTAACAACAAAGCTTGCCTTGTACAAAAATTTTCTGCCAGCTTGTCCTTAATCACTTCTTGGAAAACTACATATAATAATCTGAACAGAATATCCTTTGCCAATCAGTTTGCTTCCGAGCCGTAAATGGCTCTTTTTTTTAATTTACATTTTTACTCTTTAGTTTCATATAAGGGATTTATTATATGCAGTGTAATCATTAAACCGAAAAGAACGTTTCAGACTGTTGAGGAAAAATGATAGATCCTAGAGCTCTTTATTTAAAAAAGTATTAATATATAATCACTTATCTAGAAAATCAGAACGATATCGTTTTTTCTACGACTCCCCTCTAATTTTTCAAAACTAAATGTTTGTTAGCAATTACACCCAAAACATGTATATGCTCTGAACAATAATAATGATAAGTAATAATAGTCCCACACCAACATGCTCAGCATCAGGGATAATATGATTTTTTATAGGTGGTAAGAACTTGTATGTTCTAGAGAAATATTTTTGGTAGTCTGACCGAACGGAATTTGGAAATCCGAATAAATACGGTATCCACCATGTAAATACATGCATGAGCATAGTAATTAAAACAAGGACATAGCCAATCCATAGACTAATACTGTGGTTGAAGTAAAAACAAAATGTAATAAGTAGAACTGGTGGATAATTTCCTAATACCTCAAATTTTCGAAGTCTCTTATCCCTTGATTGAACATCATTGAACGGAAAAAGTGGAACAAAATCTATAATAATTTGATACAGCAGAAAGCACAAAGGGAAAAGATACGTTAACATATGTAAATACAATTTATTCGCCTCCAAAATAAAAAGTATAGTGTCTTTATCCAAAATTCTCCAAAAATATCTTAACACAAGAACCTTACTCCTGATTTACCTATTACAATAATTGTTAATGAAAAGTTAAGGTAGTAGTCAGAATCTTGTTAAGTTATATTGATACACTCATATAGATAAATATTCTGAGCTAGTTTAGAAAACAAAAAGACAGTTCAAATTTTAATATCATAATGGAAGAGGTGCTAAAACAGTTATGCGTTTCATGGAGATACTTGTGATAGCAATGAACTTTAGTATTCTAATCCTCAATATAAATCTTTCATTTTATTGAATTTTATGAATGCTCTCTAACTTACAACAATTTCAAAAAATTGTTGATCTATATCTAGTCTAGAACTTTCATAAGAATAGTCTAATAAATCCTCATTCCCTTCTTCAGTAAATATGCCAAACTCTTCTACCAACTTTACTAAGCTTTTAATTTCACTTGGTGGAAACTCTCCAATTTCGACTCCCTCTTCCCAAGCAACATGCCGAATAACAACTTTGATCATTTTAATTCCCTCCAATTTATAAGAAACATAATACTCAATCTATAAACTAAACCCATCAACAGCTTCATCCATAATGTCCTGGTTAATCCCGATATACCTCATTGTCACCGCAGGACTACTATGGTTAAATATCTGCTGTAAGACCGCGACGTCCTTGTACTTTTGGTAAAAGTGATATCCAAATGTCTTTCTAAGGGTGTGAGTACCTATCTCACTCAATCCGACCTCTTGAGCTGCGGCGTTGAGTATCTTCCATGCCTGAACCCTGTGTATGCGATCTTGACCCCTTCTTGACTGGAAAAGATATGTTGCCGTATTCTTGTTAATCGTAAACTTGCTGATATGCTGCTGGAGCTCGTTATTGATCTTAAACCGTTTTAACTTCCCTGTTTTCTGCTCAGTAATGATGATATGGCTTTTACCCCTTACATCTCCTACTCTTAATGCGAGAAGGTCACTAATGCGTAGTCCAGTGTTAATGCCTAATACAAACAAGAAATAGTTGCGATAATGTTGTTTCATCAGAACATCTTTCATAGCCGCAATCATTGCAATGTCACGTATTGGCTGAACGGTTTTCAACGTTCTCACTCCTTATTTAATTTTGTGAATCTCACTCTTTTTCGCAAATAAGACTTTTCTTAACACAGACATTACATATGGTTTTATCCGAACTGGAACACCTTCACATTCCCATTTATTAATAGTCTGTATGGCAATACCCATAAAAATAGCAACCTTATATTTTGGAAAATTAGTGGTCTTACAAACTGAATTAATCAACTCTTTAAAGTGTTGGGCATTCATCGGATTGTTCTTTACACCTCCACAAATTGACCATTTTTATATTTCAAGAGAGTAATTGAATCTATGTACTTTAGTTCAAAAAGCTTTTGCTTGATTGCAAATTCCTTTGTGATTGCACCTTTTATATCAATTATTTGAGTACTACCGTCCAAATTAGTAATCTCAAAGTCTGCAATATACTCAATCTTCCGATAAGTCTTTCCGTTCTTTTTGAAACTATCTTGAAGTAGGTACCTTGGCTGTAACTTGAAATCCTTAATTTGCTTAGTATGTTTTAAGTATTTTAGTTGGTTGTAGTAGATGGACTCTGCTTGTGAATCAAATGTGATCCCATCTACCACTGTTTTTTTATTTCCGTACTTAGGTGTTGATTGTTTCTTTTTGCGATATTGCTTATGCGACATCCTTTGCATAAATTTCATCCTTTACTGAATGCTTATCAAGTAGTTCATCAATTGTTATTTGACCCTCTGGAGGACTATTTTCCAACTTTTTCACTTTAATTTCGCATACTGGACCGATTCCCTTAGATAGACTTTTTTTGCTCTTTAACGGGCGATTACATACCGGACAGTTCATAGCTGCACTTCCCTATCTTTGCCCCAGATCATTAAGCATCCAAGGCCATATCCGTGCTTTTTAAATTCACTTGCCTGCACCCATCCACGTTCTTCGTGCGCTTCCACTACTGTTTTTAATTTCCACTCAGTCAATGCATAAGCAATTTTCTTTAACTGGCGTGGCTGCTGAGGTCAGGGGTTCGAGCCCCCTATGCTCCATACAGGCTATTATATCAACGTTTTGTAGCTTATTAAGAAGTATTTTGTGTAGTAGCCTTAATAGCTAACTAATTAAAACTTTGCTAACCACTACTCTATATTCTAATGAGGAGTGGTTTTTTATGTTAGTAAGATTTTTAATTGAGGAGTTTATTGCTGAGAAAAGGTATGAAAATGTTCACTGAACAAAGCATTAAAAGTTAAAAGGAGAAGTTTTAAGTGGTTTTAATATGAACACTTCTTATTTAAAATTCTTTTACTTTACAGAAACAGATTACTAGATAGCAAAATCTAAACTTATTAATGAGGGCAAACGTAGATGTAGGTTTGAAATAAAGTCGTACCGTTTATAAAAAAGATGTACTGTTTTAAACAAAGTTATACCGTTTATAAATAAGTTGTACCATTTCACCCCTTTGGATTGTATAATATTCTATGTATTTTTAATTAGAAGGAAGTGAATTCATGAGTGATTTAGAAAAAATTAAACTCGTGAAGCCGCCATTTCCCAAGCTACGATGTTTTTCTTTCAAACCTATAAATATCTAGGAGAGGATTATTTTGAAGAAAAACATCGGAAACAAAACACCTAGCTTATTATTACTGATTGTATTAGTAGGCTTCCCACAAATTAGTGAAACTATTTTTAGCCCATCATTACCTTCTATCGCAGAAGCGTTTGAGACTTCTATGAGTGATGCACAGCTTACGATGAGTGTGTACTTTATCGCTTTTGCCTTCGGGGTATTTTTCTTTGGGCGTTTATCCGATAAAATCGGTCGTCGCAAGGCAATGCTTTATGGGCTGTTTTTATATTTAGTTGGTAACGTACTTTGTTTAGTAGCAAATGAAATGGTGGTTTTATTAGTTGCGCGCTTTATTCAAGCGTTTGGTGCAAGTGTTGGCTCTGTCGTGACACAAACAATTTTACGCGAAAGCTTTTCTGGCGTTGAGCGCCATAAATTGTTCGCTCAAATTTCAGCTGCCCTTGCCTTCACACCTGCCATTGGCCCGTTAATCGGTGGCTTTACCGATTATTATTTTGGTTTTAAAGTCGTATTTTTGGTGTTAGTCGCTATGAGCGTAATTGTATTTTACTATGCGTTTTTACGCTTACCTGAAACAGCGCTTGCTACAATCGAAATGAAGCCTCTACGACCAATAGTAAAGCGCATGATTACAAATGCGCGTCTATGGCGCTACGGCGTATTAATTGGCGGTATTAACGGTGTATTATTTAGCTATTATACCGAAGCACCGTTTATTTTTACGCAATACTTTACACTAACAAGTGCGATGTATGGTTTTTTAGGCATTATCGTTGCGCTAGCTTCTATCGCAGGTGCAATGCTATCTAAACGACTCGTTAGCCACACAAAACCTGAAAAGATTATCGTACGCGGGTTAGCCATTATGCTTATCGGTACATTGCTCGCTACTTCGGTACATTTTTTACCGATTTCATTACAAATGCTAACCATGATTGTTAGTGTGTTCATTATTTTATTTGGTACAGGTACCGCTTTACCAAACTGTTTAAGCTTAGCGCTCATTGACTTTCAAGACGTCATTGGTTCTGCAGGTGCGATATTTAGCTTAGGTTATTATTTACTCGTTAGCGCTATAATCTATGGAATGAGCGTTTTCCATAACGGAACAGTCCTTGCGATGCCACTATATTTTTTAGCACTAGGGATTGTTATGCTTTTAATAAGCTTACCCTTACTTTATAAAAAAGATGCGGTGTTTTGAATAATGTAGCTATGCTTTAAAAAGTTGCACCGCTTTAAAAAAGATAAATGCTTAACCCTCACGCTACGTAATAGGGGTCACTATATCATTTATAAGCCAAGTCGAAAATAAACTTTAGGCACCTCGAAAGAGATTGAACTTTTTTATAAAAACTAAACTTAAATCTACTTGGTAAGAATCCATTTTGATCAATCTTTTTTCAAAATGGATTCTTTTTATTTATCGTAAAATCTGGGTTTTCATGGTATTTTTGTTCAATCTTTATTTTAAAGGTACACTAGATAGTACAAATTACTTTCTGTAGCAAAAGAGAAACATAAATACCTATTTTTCTTAAAAGGTGTTAATAAACAATCTGGCCAAATTCATAAAGAAATAGCATAATTCCTGCTGCAGATTCACGTCCGATCGTAATATAAGTTTAACCAGTTTTTACTCGTTGAACTTTTTTTATTTGGTTTTATTATAGCGGTAGTCGGAGTAGAATGTAGCGCCCGTGGGACTTGATCCCGTCCGCAAAACTTTTCACTCCCTACTTGTATAAGCATGTTTCAGGCTGGTTGGGACAATGATCCCGTTTAACAAGCGAACCTATGACAGTACAAGCAGCCCTAGGGACAACCGACTAATCTTAATTTCCAAGGAGGAGATGATGATGAATCCAGTAGTGGGACTGGATGTTTCTAAGGGGGAAAGTCAGGTACAAGCATTCTTGGATAAGGGTCAGCCTTTTCGTAAAAGTTTTAGTATAAAACATACAGTGGAGGGCTTTGAGAATTTATTAGGATTCTTAAAAGAGATTGAAAGAGTAGCTGATGGTAAGCAACCTTCGGTTATATTAGAATCAACAGGACATTACCACTCTCCTGTTATTCAATTTTTGGAGGAACAGCAATATGTTTATATTATTGTGAATCCCCTTATCTCTCATCGTGCAAGGAGTACAAGTTTAAGAAAGGTAAAAACAGACGCTGTCGATGCCTATCTTCTTTGCGAACTATACTACAAAGAAGAAGTTGAGCCGTATAAGAAAAGAGGTATTCAACTCTTAAACCTTCGTAATCTTACAAGGCAACAAGAGACAATTTCAAGTATCTCTGCACAAACCAAGGTACAGCTTCTAACAGTGCTAGATCAAATATTCCCTGAATATAGAGGTGTCTTTGGTAATTTATATTCAAAAGTCTCATTACAGACTCTTTTCTTATTTCCTACTTCTGAACTTGTACTAAATACTACCGAATCCGTTTTAACTGAAAAGATTGTATCGTTATGTACCAGACGTTCAGAAAAGTGGGCAAAAGAAACAGCACAAAAGCTTATTGAGGCTGCAGTACGAAATCCATTTCAAAGCAATTTGTATGAAAGCCATATATTTAACCTAAAGATGTTTATTACCATTGTTCTTCAATATCAAGAGCATCTATCACAACTAGAAACTGAAATAGATGCCCTCGCTAAAGAAATTGAAGAATATAAGATTATCCAATCTATCCCTGGTATCGGAGAAAAGATTGC
>NZ_LJIX01000006.1:4016557-4035943 GCF_001420595.1 Cytobacillus solani
AATTACCGTTGAAAACTAATCCTTGTGGATATGAATATCCAACAAAAAGGAGAAAGCTAATAATGTCTTTCAATTTAAGGAGTGTTTTCATGGGAATTCTAAGCGGTAACCCTCAAAATGAACCTATGCATTATGGTGAAGTCTTTGGTGCTTGGAGCTACTTATCTGTAGCTAAAGGTCTTCATGCTGGCTACCAAATCTTTGCTAATCACACAGGTGATGATGACCTCAAAAAACTTATTGAAGAGGCAATTCAAGGTTTAAAACAGGAAATTAGCCAAACCGAAGAGCTTCTGAAAGTAAATGGAGTAGGACTCCCTCCTACACCCCCAGATCGTCCAACAGCTGATCTCGAAAGTATCCCTGTAGGAGCAAGATTTGCAGATCCTGAAATTAGTGCTTCAATTTCAAAAGATATTGCTGCTGGTCTTGTAGCATGTAGCCAAATAATTGGACAATACATTCGTGAAGATATCGCCTTAATGTTCGGTCAATTTCACACAGCAAAAGCTCTTCTAGGTGCAAAATTCTTAAAACTTAACAAGGAAAAAGGTTGGTTAATCCCACCGCCACTACACTTACAAACACCTGAAAATAAATAATTTTCTAAGAACAAAGTCCATTTCCCAAATCCTCATGGACTTTGTTTTTTTATACACATCTATCATTAAGTACATTTAAAACCTGTTCCGTCATATGGAGAACTTACATCCACTACCCACTTATCGAATTCAGTTTGAGTCATATTCCTTGGAATAAACCGATCAATCACTTCAGTAATAGGATAAAGATGGTCTCGTAAAATAATCTCCCCTTCATCCCTATTTCTGACATTTCTTGTAACATTACTTAGATAATCTTCTCTGGACATATTGTAATGAGTAGGACAATCAACTATTGAAGAAAAATGACAATATAATCCGTTTGGTTGCTTTGCAATAAAACCCGTCATATGTTCCCCCTAGTTAACTTATTGCTTAATTAGCTACTTTAAAATTTTCCTCTTTTTTTTACATAAAAAACCAAATTTTGTAAATAATAATTATTATTTTATATGGGGACTGATAACACAATGGCATATAAAAAAGACAAAACTATACTTATTTCTGCATGGATTATTACTTCCATATTGTTAGTTCGATTTGTACCAAAAGAAAGAATACGTGAAGCACAAGTTATATTTCTTTTTAACAATTAATAACTTGGTTATTTCGTCTGATAGTAGTTGAAAAAGGATTGATAAAATATCCTTATCGCCTTTTCTTTAAAAAAGGTATTAAATCAAGTTTTGATTTTGAGTACTTTATTTATCCTGCCCTTTGTGTTTTGTATAATCTCCATTACCCAGAAAAAAGTAAATTTATAATAAGGATTTTATATAACGCTTTATATCCATCAATAATAACTTTGCTAGAAGTGATCGCTGTAAAATACACTAGGCTTATTAAATATAAAAAATGGTCCTGGTATTGGAGTTTTATCACTATTTTTACAAATAACTACATATCACGTTTGCACTACAAATGGTTCTACCGAAACAAACATTCTGAGAAAGCAAGTAAGTGATCCGTTATTATTGATGAGTAAATCTTTTGTTATATCTGCTTAAACTACCTTTTAACAACAAGGTAGTATTTTATCTTATTAAGTTGATTAACCCCAATGACCGTGACGTTTCAAAATCTCAATAACTTCATCTGTATTGATTACAATATACTTTGGTAATCCGCGCTTCGACTAATCTATTTTTCACAATTATTTCGTGTGCTTCTCGTAAATTCGCTCTTTGCGGAACTGGCAACTTTTCTATATCCTCATTCTTTAATACAGTGACTTTATTTTCATTCCCTGTTTATTTGCCATTTACTATTCCCTCCTATATTAATTAGATTATTCTTGTTTTTTCGAAAACACATTTTCTGTCGATTACAATCTTTTATTGTCGAAGTAGTTCAATTATTACCCTTTTTCTGAAATAATTGTCTAATTACTTTACTTTTAACTTTTAAGGAGGAGAATAATGTGTCGTTCCTGTTGTGAACTTATGAAAGAGATTCATCTTTATAGAATTGCCCTTATAAAAACTGGTTTAAAGAAAGGTTTGACAGATCCTATGACGATAAAATTTAGTCAGATATTAGATGAACTAATTATTAGATTCCAGTCCAAATGCAAATAGCAATTCTTATTAAATTTTTAAAAAGGTAATTAAGTTAACTAATTAAGATAATAATTACTAACAGTTCCCGAATTTTTTAGTTACCTTGAACAAATAATAAATTTGATAATATTTCAAGGAGATGAAATAATTGTCTTTTAATAAAAATATTAAAAGTATTTTAGGTGTTGATGTACGTGCTCGTTTTTCGACTAACAATAAGATTTATGACCCTTTTAAAAACCCTATTATACATAAACGGGTAGATGGACTAGAAATAGTACCTATTGATACGACAAGTTTGTGGGAGAGATAACTCTCTACTTTTAGAAATAACACCACATTTAAAATATGTGGATTTTTTACCACGCAAGACAAATCTCTTATCACATAATACTTTTCATATGAGTTCTTTGAACAGTGTTTATTTTTTGTTTTTGGGTATTATAGAATAATGAGCTATCTTTTTTTACCCCTATATCTAGCTCTACAGAGCAAGACCCAAAAAATCCTAAGATAATCAACCTACAACGCACCTTGCCCTATAAACAAATTCTTAATGTATTTAGTGAACAAGCATATTTTTTATTAATCTTGGACAAATCCAATAAAATTGAATACTATATTTCACAGCCATATCCTCAGTTTGAAAGTATTTAGAATCCCTTCTATGCAGGCACTCATAGTAGTGTCTGCTTTTTAAGTTACATGTTTACTCTTTTATTTCATTTAGCGAAACACATCTATCACTTTAGTTCACTTAATCTTCGCCCCTGTTTTCGTAACATACTCCATAAAGAACCCCATCATCATCTACCCAATTTTCACCAAGCTCGTCACCCATTCTTCACATCTGCAACTAGAAATTTAGTTTATTCACTTCTGCTTTAAGATCTTCTATATCTTCAACCACAGCATCATAATAAGATTCTTTGATTAACAAAACCTTACCAACACAGTTGCTTCCTCATTTGTTTGATTGTTATTTATATTATTTGAAGTTTTTTGCTGATTTTTGGAACAAGATGCTAGTAATAATAAAATGAAAATAAATAATAAAAACTTTCTTATACAAAATAATCCCTCCTTTACTAAAGTCACGCATATAGTTAAATGTTACCGCTTTGTCATGAGGAATTGTTCGAAATATAAAAATTATTAATACAAAAAGGTAGTCTTTTAATTGACTACCTTTCAAACTATTACTATTTATTCACTTTCAATTCATCCAAAATCTATTTACTATTTATTCCTAATTCATTTTATTATAAGGGAAGGGGCTAGAGATAGACCTGAACTTTTTTTGAGACTAGCTTCGTATTCTTTTACCTTCTTATAAAATGCTGGCTTCTTCATTTCTACTAACTTCATAAATTCAACAGCCTTAATCTCTTTTTCCTTCCATTGCTTATAAAGTTTATCCCACTCTTTAGGTAGTTCTAACACTGGTCTACCTAAGTGCTTACCTTTTGTCTTTGCTTCCGCTATTCCTTCTGCTTGACGTGTTAGCAATGTCTCACGTTCTTGCTCTGCAATAGAAGTATATACTTCAATGATGATGTTGTTTATCATATCAATAACCCATTCTTGACCTTTTGGTCATCCTGCATAATAGTGGGGAGGTCAATTATTTTAACTCTAATACCTTCTTTCTTGAAATACTCTAAGTAATCTTTAATTTGTGCCTTGTTACGACCTAAGCGATCAATAGATTTAATGTAAAGGGTATCACCTTCACGAATAGCTTTAAGCATATTCTGAAATCCCTCACGTTCCATATCTTTACCACTTGCCTTGTCACTATAAGTATGTATTGTTTATAAAAAAGCCGGTGATCTGAATTACTCAAGCATTGACTTATTTTTTTCTTAATTTATATGTACCAGTGGTCGGGGGCGAATTAGAGGTCAAAGTATTGATGGAATCCAGAATTCGTGCAATTGCTAACAAAATTGCTAATTCCTTCATGAGGGTTAGTACCAGTTTCAAACAGACAATTGAAAATACCTTTGAACGTGTGAATATTAATAACAATGGTCAGCTAGAGCTTATCATTTAATTGAGTATAGTACAAAATGATTACAAAATTTATATTAATAAAAAGGATAACTAAGTTTATTATTATATTTAGCCAAAAAGTGGTTGTTTCCTTTTGGCTATTTTATTTTTAAAAGGGTATTTGGATTGCTGTAAAAAGTATTTTATTTTCTATGAAAGATTTTGAATCCTATTTTTTTATGTATTCATTGAAATGGTTATTTGTTCTTATTTTAAATATCTCTAATGACTCTTGATAGAATTTTATCGCTGTCTTTCGATTACCGATTAACTCATAGTTATATCCGATTTGGTAAGTTAATTCTCCATATAAATACATACTGCTAATCTCGATACATTTTTTAATTCCTTCCTCGCACAAGTTATTTGAATCCCTATACCGTTTAAGTCTTGTTAATACTTTTGCCATATTATATTCAATTCAAATCAATATTTTTTCATCTTTTAAGGTATGATTTTTTAAAATAAGCCTGGCATTTTCGAAGTAGTTTAGTGCGGTTTAATGTTCATTAATTTCTGAATGGATAACAGAAAGAGTATTAATAATTTCAAATTCTCTATCTGAATACATATAAAAAATTTTTGACATGGGTTTACTTAATATAAGTGCTTTCTCCAATTCCCTAATTGCTAATGATGGATTTTTATCAACATAATGTAAAACAATTCCCTTATGCCACAGTAAAAATTGTTTCAATACAACATGAGCTTGAAAATCAGGATTTTTTTCTTCTAGTATTACAAGCTCTTTAACCGTTTCATAATCTTTATTTCCTATTGCTAATCGAATTGTATTAATGGTTTCTTTAATGTAATCATAGTTTTCGAACTTGGAATCTACAAAGAAATATTCCATATCAACGTGTAACTTTTGAGAGAGATTAAATAAAATAGGTGCGGATGTATAGGTTTCACCTTTCTCTATTTTACTTAACATAGATTGATGACAAATACCTTTGCATAATTCTGATTGAGTAATTTTCATTTTCTTACGTAATTTTCTTAATTCATATCCAATCCTATTATTATTCATTGAGCTTTCCTCCAATTTGTTTGTGAATCAAATTGAGTAAACTAATCTTTTAAATATTCTTATTTTCATAACCTGACTTGAATTATGTAATTAACAGGCAAATTATAGTAGTTTCATAAGTATTTTGAGAGAATGTCGAGAAAACAAATAACTAATAATGTTATAGAATATTATTAGATAAAACATCCAATTAAGAAGGTATTTGGAAGAAAGAGAAGAATAATGCTTACAATCTTTTCTTTTGGATTGCTCTTATCTCTTAACTTTGTATCAACAGAAAATAGTAATCATGAAGTTGTTACCACCCTTGAATTACCATTTGAACATTAATCTTTCAAATTTGTGATAAAGTCCAGCTGGCTTTATAAATAAATTTTATCAATAGTGGTGACAATGCCTAGTCTTGAAGATAACAAAATGTCCATTCAAAGTTCAGATGGTGGGAAAAACTATGCTCAAATGTATGATTTAGCTGATGGAACTTACTTGGAGGTAGGGTTAACAAAAGAAACTTTACAATGGGTTTCTATTGGCGGAGTAGGAGTACTTGCTGCTGTATTAGCAGCTATTCCTATTGTTGGTCCTTATGCAAGTGCGATAGTTGGTACTATTATGGGTTTTGCTGTAGGTAAAATTGAAAGAGGAAGATCATTTGTTTTTAAAAGGGTAGGTGCAACGGGATCAAAAATGCAATTTGTAGATAGTTACCCTTGGGCAATATAAAGATTGTACTAGTAAAGGATGATTAGATTGAAAAAAGCTATGTAATTCTTATATTATTTATAATCTACACTGTAGGTTTAGCTTTAATTACATTCCTTTTTGAGAATCTGTATATTAGGGCAGCACTAACTTTTACTCTATTTCTATTAACCCCTTTACTATTAATTAAAAGTATTAATCGGAAAAATTAGTGCATCATGTTACTTAAATGGCTAATTACTCCCCCTATGCATGCTTGTGTAATCAAATGATACACAAGCATTTTTTCTATATTCTTCTTTAGCTATTTATGGTAAACTATCTGTATAATATTTCCTTTTTATCGATCCTCTATTGAATAGTATCGTTGTACTGAGCAGCAAACAGTTCTGTTGCTTTTTCTTCTTGTTTATTTAACATTTGCAGCCTTATTGTTTAAGTAATTTATTCAAATCTCTAACATACCTTCAGTGATTTAATGAAAGCAGCCCCGTTAGCCACACAAGAAAAATGGACCTCACTATATTGAAGCCCATTTATATGCTGCTTAAATTCTATATTAACAAATTGAATTTATATGTAGTGTTAAACCTAACCTACTTCACATATAGCACCCAGTATTAAAATATTTTAAATTAGTAAAGACACTTTGTTGTCATTGACAGTAATGATCTGCCTGGTTGAGCTAATCTTTAGCAGGTTCGTAGGTTACCAAGAGGGAACCATCCGTAAGTGTGACGTCCACTAGATGGAAGTCCTTCTGTTCCTTAAGATTGTCAAACAAACGCTCGCCTACGTTTACCACCACCGGGTGCACGAGTACTTTATATTCGTCAATAAGATTTGCGTTTGCAGGTGATCGCACGAGCGTTGGACTACTTAAAATAACCATATCGCCACCGTTACCGTTACTTAGGTCCTTAATTTGCTCTTCAATATTACTGCCAGTCAATTGTTTTGGAGCTTCAAATTCTCCCCATTTTAGTTCGTCGAGTGGGCGGTCGCAGGTTACAACTAGTTTGTGGGCGTTGTTTATCTTTTCACCCAGGCGTGAACCTACATCGCTGATATTTGGCCAGTCATTAATAGACGGCCACTTTCTAGAGAGGTCTTCGTAGGTTCCGCGGCCAAGCAAAATGGTATCAGCTGTATCGAACGTATTTAATAGATACCCAGAACCTTCCTCCATGCTGGCGTCAGTTGTCCTGACCATGAAGTTGGTTTTGTCCTCGCGTGGGTCGCCAGTGACAACTCCATTAAAAGTACTGTGAATGAATAGAATGATTTTACGGATTAACTATCTCTCTATTTGGATTTTAGAATTGTATAAACTCATAATACTATATCATTACGCATGTTGCTTTTCTTATATTTTGCTATTTAAATTTTTAATATGATTAACTTGACAAACTGGACCGTTTGTGGTATGATAAAAAATCCTGCATATCAGGGGCTGTTGACAAACTAATAGGATTTACCAATACCTGTGTAGAATTTAATTATTCTATACAGGTTTTTTATTGGGGGAATTTTTATGATGGGTCGTAAAGATGAATATCAAAGTAAACTAGAGTTTATTGATTTAAATACATTTGTTCCTTCAAATCATATTCTTCGCCAAATTAATGAAAAGATAGACTTCTCTTTTGTATATAACAAAATGGAAAAATATTATTCGAAACTCGGCAGGAAATCACTTGATCCTGTACTTTTATTTAAGATGTTACTCATTGGCTATCTTTATAATGTTGATTCAGAACGAGTGTTAGAACAAGAAGTCAATCTAAACATTGCTTATCGCTGGTTTTTAGGCCTTGATTTATCTGACACTGTACCTGATCACTCCACATTTAGCCAGAATCGACGAAGGAGATTTAAGGATAGTACTGTCTTTCAAGAAATTTTTGATTATATTATAGATCTTTGTATAGAGAATGGGTTAGTGACTGGTGAAGTCATTGTTACTGATTCTACCCATATTAAAGCTAGTGCTGCAAAGGCTAAGGCTGAGAAGGTAGTTGTAGAGAAAACACCTTCTCAATATTTGAATACCCTTGAAAAGGAAGCCAAAAAAATTGAAAAAGAGCTTGAGGATAAAAGAATTGAATCTGGGAAGAAGAAACGAGGCAGAAAATCAAAGAGTTCATCTACCGAAAAGATTTCTGTAATAAAAACGGACCCTGACTCTGGCTTATTAAATCGCCCTGGAAAGCCATCTGGTCCCCACTACTTAGCACATGCAAGTATTGATACAAAAAACGGAATCATAGTTGATATTCATCCGAGTGCTGGTAACATAAATGATTGTGAGCCTTTTATAGATAGATTAAATGTGATACAAGAAAAATTTGAATTAAACATTAAAAATGTGGCAGCTGATAAAGGATATGATAAAACTAAGATTCATCATGGCTTAAAAACATTGGAAATCACAGGTTATATTAGTCCCATAGGATATACTACACCTTTCGAAACAACGTCTTATAAGGAGTTTACCTACAACATTGACACTGATACGTATACTTGCCCCAATAAAAAAACACTTACGTTTACCCATTTAAGAAAAAAAGAAACTGATAATTATTTAAAAACGTATTCTGCTAAAAGTAAAGACTGTAAAGTCTGTCCATTTCGAGAATGTTGTTTTGGGGAAACAGCAAGTAAAAGAACGATTTCTCGACCAATTGCACATGAATTGTTGGAAGCAAATACTCAGAGGGCAAAAACTAGTGAATATAAAGCATTCCAAAAGCTCCGAAGAGTTTGGTGTGAAGGTTCCTTCGGAACATTGAAATCTAAGCATAACCTGTATAAAACATATAAGAGGGGCATTGAAAAAATTTCTGAACAATGCCTTTTTTCAGCGTTGGCATTAAATTTAAAAAGAATTATAAAGGTAATGAATTAAGACAAAAATTATAAAGAAAACTAATAAATATACTCTTAAAAAGAAAATGGGAAAGGAGCAAAGCTCTTTTCCCATTTTGTCAACAGCCCCATCAACACAGGATTTTTAATCAACTTTATTATAAATTATCAATCTTTATTTTAAATAATCGAACTTTGTATTAAATGATCAATTTTTTTATAATACTACATCTATTCCTTATTGCGGGTAGTGACAGCTTCGTTAGTACTACCCCATCTTTGTGGATAATGCGAAAGTTATTAAATTGGTCGCTTCCTCCATGGTTTGCGGCATATTGGAGCGACGATTCTTTCGGAGCCTCAGGAAATTCCGATAGGCTATACATGTTTGTACGACATACATATGGAGCCACAATTGATATACAGCCCGTACTATGCGACAACACGATCCGAATGTGCGACCGGCCGCTGAATAATAATTGGGACCTCATAGTCGAAGGCGCGGGGGATGGGTCCCCGTCCGCCGTTCTGGTTGCCACTAATAGTATCGGATGTCAGCCCATTAGCATCCTAGGTATTGGCGTTCTTTAAACTATTATCCTGCGCCTCTTTTTTTGACAATGAGCTCGAAAGGATAAGGGTAATCGCTATGGCTATCGCAACTCCCAATGCACCGAACCAAGTAACGGCAGCTAGTGACACACTTCCAACAGCAATGCCGCCAATACCTGCACCTGCAGCCATCGCTAATTGCATTATGGACTGATTAAGTCCAAGCAATATAGCTGACGATTCAGGCTCAATTGTCGCCAAGAGATATTGCTGTGTCGGTGCAGTGGCCCACGCTGAAAACGACCATATTATTAATACGATCATAACCCCGACCACTGAATTCGTTAAGAGTGACAATAGAATAAGCATAACGATATGCAGCGTCATAGTGCTAGTAAGTGTAAATGGAATACCCCAACGATCCGTACTGAATCCGCCAAACTTCGAACCAATAAGACTGGCAATTCCAAAAACAAGTAAAGCTGTACTAAGGAATTTGTCACTTATTCCTGATACATTTAGCAGATAAGGAGAAAGATAAGTATATGCAATCGAATATCCTCCAAGCCAGAAAAGGGTGATTGATAAACCAAGGATAACTTTACGTTTTTTAAATAGAGCTAGCTGCTGAAGTAAGGATACAGGTTTATCACCTTCTATATCCGGAATAGTAAGGTATATAACAACCATCGCAATTAATCCAAGAAGGGCAATTCCTCCAAATATAGATTGCCATCCAAATGCATTTGTCATTATCCTACCAATAGGTACTCCAATGATTAAGGAACTCGTTAATCCCATAGTTATTATTGCAATCGCACTAGCTCGCTTACCTGGCGGAGCAATTTTGGTAGAAATTATCAGTACAGTTACAATAGCTAATCCAGCACCAATACCCATGATCATGCGGGCAACAATCAGTATTCCATAATTTGGGGAAAGAAAAGACAGTATATTTGCCACTACAAATAGTCCTAATGAATACATTATTAGCTTTCTTCTACCCCACTTTGCCGTTAAAACCAGTATGATCGGGGTACAAATCGCATAGGCGAGTGAGAAAACTGTAACGAGCTGACCAGCTGCTGTCAAAGAAACATCTAGTGAATCCGCAATTTTATCCGAAATTCCTGCCACGACATACACAGATGTACCCACTATAAAACTGATAATTGCTAACATGTATATTTTCCAAGTGTTAGACAAAAAAATCACTCCTTAAACGTTTATTGATACATATGGTGATATGAATTGCTTGAAAAACAAAATATCCAAGTTTAGGTAACCGGCCAACACGCTTCATATACCGCATTTTCGCATTCTTCAGCATCGACGACTTGGTAGAAACCGGATCCGATGATCGGCATTTTTACTCCGTTATTTCAAAGTTAAGTTTGCATCGTAATTCCTCCTCCCATTGTTCAAATTTAAAACAACAAACGACCGCGCATCCCAGGAATCGGGATGCGCAGCGGGGGTTTCGCGAACGGCCGATTTGCATTATAATAAACCTATCACCTTCGTGTTACACGAAGTCAATCCATTTTTTCAACAAATTTTTCCTAGGAGGATTTCACATGCATACGGTTAAAGAAGCTGCCCTGATGACGGGACTCACCGAGCACGCCGTGCGCTTTTACACGGATAAAGGCCTGGTGCCGAGCGTACAGCGCAATAAAAACAATATTCGGTTGTTCGACGAAGAATCAATCAACTGGCTCTATGGCATCAAATGCCTCAAGCAGACCGGGATGCAGATTGAAAACATCAAAACGTACGTCGACCTCTGCCTCGAAGGTGATTCGACCGTTCCGCAGCGCTTTGCACTTATGAAGGAGTATAAAGAAATGGCACTTGTTCAGCTCGAAGAAGCCAAGCAGCGCGTCGCCCATTTGGAAGAAACAACTCACCATTATCAGGCCATTCTGGAGAACCGCATCCCGGACACAACCAATCCCAACAAATGGGGAATAGATCGGAAGGACGCGAGAAGTGGTCCGGTATTCCGGAAATAGAAAGAATCGCAGCCGCTTTACAGCAACAGTCCCCAGTGAAACTTAAGTCTATCACTTGCTTGTATCATTCGCTTTTTCAGCCGTTCCCTGGATATCCAATGCCGATTGACTGAAGAGACTGAAGTGGGCCAATCAACTGGATTGCCCCTATTATGAATAGTCAACGTGAAAGAGGGCTAAAAATGACCTTAGCCTTATAAATTATGTAGAGTAAGGGACAGTTGTCTACAGACACAAACAAGCA
This sequence comes from Cytobacillus solani, assembly GCF_001420595.1. Classification (GTDB taxonomy): domain Bacteria; phylum Bacillota; class Bacilli; order Bacillales; family Cytobacillaceae; genus Cytobacillus; species Cytobacillus solani. The sequence continues at coordinate 4,028,188 of NZ_LJIX01000006.1, forward strand.
GAATGATTCAAATTCTGCTTGTCTGTGTTGATTTAGAATAAAGTTTGATTAAAAATCACTCTAAACTCTTGATTTCACTGCATATAAAAAGATATCGTTTTGAATAAAGATTGATCAATACGATATCTTTCTTTTATTTTTAAGAACTCTTTTTTATAAAAAAATTTGATTATTTTGGTGCTACTTTTTCCACTAAAGCACCCTATCGTATTATAAGGTCAATCAGAGAAATCTGGTTGACTATTTTTTATTCAATTTATAGATTGATAGTAGCCGGGGTAGAACGTTCGCGCCCGTGGGACTTGATCCCGACAATTAAACTGTTCGCCCTCTACTTGTTAAAACATGATTAGGCTGGTTGGGACATGGAGATCCCCGTATAACAAGCGAAGATATGAATGACAAGGTAGATAGAGGATTTTAAACATGGTTTTCTCATCCTTTCGATCTATTAACAATTTTTTTATTAAAAAAATTTTTTCCTGAAAACAGGGATCGCTGCTAAATCGAAAACAACCATGTTACGCTAACATGTTAAATAGGTATTTCTTAAATTTACATGTCCTACATAAGTTGATAAATACAAGCTAAAGTAGGGGGAACATGCTGGAGATACCTAAGATTTGCAGTCTCACTGTACAGAATATTGATACAAGTTATATATAATCGACACCTCTCACTATGACTATCCAATGTAAATTGTTCCCCCCTTTCAAAAATAAAAAAAACCTCTAGATAGATTCCTAGAGGGTTTGATAAGCGTACATAAAAAAGCACTTATACTTCTCCCCCACAGTAGAGCTTTGGCACTATACAACGTAAAGGAAAAATCCTTAGCTACCTTATGAAAAGCCTTAATTCGGCAGTTCCTGTTCTACCCATTGGCATCTTTCGATGTTTCCGGGCAGTAGCCTATGTTTGTATAGGAGCCTCACCTAACGAGGATCTATTATTATCATTGATATAGTATACTTACCACTACGATTAGTCAATAATATATTTCCAGCCCTTAAAGTATTAGGCAATCTATGGTCTTTTGTTTAATAATTAAAAATAACACTAAGTTTGTTATCATAAATTATAAAAGCCAAGGTTCAGTTAGAAGAAACATCGGCTTTTTGCAATGTATTTCATTTACCTTTAGGTATTTCCGCTATAAAGATGTTATAAATTGCTTGTTCAATTATATGGCCCTTCGTATTATAAGGTCAGCCAGATATTTCTGGTTGAGCATTTTTTATATCGATATATGATTACTGTAGCCGGGGTAGAACGTATGGCCCGTGGGACCATGATCCCGTCCGCAAAACAGTTCACCCCATACTTGTAGAAACATGTTTTAGGCTGGTTGGGACTAAGATCTCGTATAACAAGCGAAGCTATGACACTACAGGAAGGAATTAGGGGCTACCGGCAATTATTTTTGGAGGAGGAATTTGAATGAATCCAGTCATTGGTCTGGATGTAGCAAAAGGTGAAAGTCAGGTTCAAGCATAGTTGGAAAGAAAGAAGCCCTACAAGAAAAGTTTCAAAGTAAAACATGACCTTGATGGGTTAGCTAGTTTATTAGATTTTATTAAAGAGATAGAAGATATTTCAGGAGAACGTCCCCCTCTTGTGATGGAATCAACAGGACACTATCACAAACCAGTTGTTCAATATTTTGAGGACAGGGGTTATTTAATTATTATCGTAAATCCACTCATATCTTATAAAGCAAAGAATTCTAGTTTACGTAAAGTAAAAACAGATATTATAGACGCCAATCACCTCTGCGAGCTGTACTATAAAGAGGATTTAGAGCCATATAAAAAGCGAGGTATTCAGTTATTAAATTTACGCAATCTTACAAGACAGCATGATAATATTACAGAGATAGTGTGCAAACCAAACTCCAATTTCAGGCAGTTTTAGATCAAGTATTTCCTGAATACAGTAAGGTTTTTAGAAGTTTATACTCAGATGTTTCTTTACTAACTTTACAAGCATTTCCTACTTCAGAAGAGGTTTTGAAAGCTGATAATGAAACATTAACAACTAAAATAAAAGAATTCTGTAACACTCGTTCACTGCAATGGGCAAAAAAACAGGCCGAGAAATTACTAGCCGCCGCAGCACAAAACCCATTTCAGAAGAATTTGTATTTTAGTCTAATCCTAAGCCTAGATATGTATATTAAAATGCTTCTTGAATACAAAAAACATCTATCCATGCTTGAAGATGAGATAGATGCTTTAGCGAAAAGTATTGAAGAATATGAGATTATCCGTTCAATCCCCGGGGTAGGTGAAAAAATCGCTGCCACAATTATTTCTGAAATTGGGGAAATCGAAAGGTATAATCACCCTAAGAAACTAGTTGCCTTTGCAGGCATTGATCCTACTGTCTTTGAATCTGGAACCTTCAAAGGTACTCAAAATCGAATTACTAAAAGAGGTTCTAGTAGGCTAAGGCAAACTCTATATATGGCTGTTAAATGTGCCATTCGTGACTGTCGCAAACAAAAAACAACGGATGAAATCATCCCACGCAACAAGCGATTACGTGCTTTTTATGATAAGAAACGCGAAGAAGGAAAGCCATATAAAGTAGCCTTAATTGCTAATAAACTCTTACATTGGATTTATGCACTATTAAAAAACAAATCTATATTCCAAGATTTAGCTTAATCAACATATTTAACCATGTACACCAATACTTTCCAAACATATTATTTGGAAGGTTATTTGGCGTGCACAAATTTAGTATAACATGAATTTTTTTGAGTTTTTATTGAAAAATGTTGACAACTATTGGCTGGTTTTGTTGAATAACATGACTGGCATTTTTTAATCAACTTTATTATCTCTGTACAAAAAGCCAGATGTTGATGATGTAATTTAGTATAAATAGTGAGGAACCGTATCATACGTAAATGAGGTTTTATTATGCTGAAACATGAGATTTTCTTACTAAGTATATATGCTTTTGCAAATTTTAAGATTTAAGAATGAACTGCACCCTAAAGTTAGACACACCTAACAATTAGGGGCAGTTCAGCTATTTGTATCAATCCCTAGACTCTTTTTTAATAGTTTTTCCTAATTTGATAAACTCAATAATTGGATCTTTTACTGATTCGTTCAACTCCTGTGGTAGGTGTATTAGAACAACGGTTGTCTCTCTCTTACATAGTACTTTCAATGGTTTCCTTTAATCGTTGACGATGAATGATAAAAAAACCACGAGTACTTGTTCTGTTTACCACTCCTTCAGAAGTTAACTCATTTAATAATTCTGTTACAGTTTCACGAATGCTTCCCATCATGCTAGCTAACTCTTGATGTGTAACCTTCACCCCTAATTGAATCCACTCAGGTCCCACACCAGCATGCTCGTTTAAAGGTTCCCCAAATTTTTCTGTTAATCTGTTTAATAGAAAAAGCAGCTTGTTTCGTACGCTCCCATATGCCATTAGCTCCAGCATCTCTTCCATTTCCTTTAAACGAGTGGATAGGATTTTTATTATCTTTAGTGCAATATCTGGTTTTTCTATTATAATTTGTTCAAACTGGACCTTGTCTATTGAACAAATAACAGAATCCTCTATAGCTTTAGCGTATATAAGGTGGGACCCAGGGGCAAACAGGCTAATTTCCCCAAATATATGTCCCACTCCTAATACATCAATCGTAAGTTCTTTTCCGTTGTTAGTTATGGTATACATACGCACTTTCCCACATTTTATTAAATACAATCGTTTTTGACTCTTGTTGGGAGCGGTAATTAAAGTACCTTTCTTAGTTACAAGGATTGGAGCAATGGATTCCATTTGCTGTAATTCTTTCATATCCAAATCTTGGAATAAATTGATTCTCGATAAGTATTTAATTTTGTCCACCAAATTCCCCCCTAATACGTTAATTGGTAGGTTAGACTACAGATTATTATTACATTATCAATTATAGTAATTTTAAGTGAAAAGTTTTCAATTTTTTGTTTAAGGAGTGTTTATTAATTGGAGATACTTTTAATTATTACTAAGGTTATTTTAGTATGTATGTTTGCATTTTCTGCGGCCATCAAATTTTTACGTAAACCAATGATGGTGCAGCATTGGAATGAGTATAGGTATCCTATGTGGTTTATGTTTGTCATTGCTACATTAGAATTTACAGGTGTATTAGGATTATTAGCAGCATTTTGGTTTCAAAGAATGTTGATATTTGCAGCTGTTCTTTTTACTATTTTGATGATTGGCGCAATACATGCCCACCTATTCCGTGCAAAGCATAGCCCACTGATGGCCATTAATGCTGTGATAATGCTTCTTTTATCTATTACGCTTATTATTATCTGAGTTTAATGGAATCCTTGCAGTAGATATTATGATGAAATCTGGATTAATTATTGATTTTCATGAATTGATAGCAAAAAGAAAAGGGAATATATAAATCCCATCTTATAACCCAAAATATCTAAGCTCATTTAGTGTAGCTTTGGAATAAAGATTAATTAAAAAATATCCCTCAACCCATATCTAACAGTAACTTCCAAAACTCTAATTTGAAAAAAGGTTGATCAAAATAGATTCTTTTTTCGGGATACAACCAAATCTTTCATAAAAAAGTTTGATCATTTTAGAGAGATATGTTTTTCACATTAGACACTTAATGCGCAGCTTTTGCATACTGACTTGGTTGAGATATATGAGTCCCATTCCATCATGGTGGCGTATGATGGAATGGCTTTGGAAATTAATGTTTGATTTGATCGATAATGTCGAATAAAGCTTCGTTGAATAGCTCCTTCTGATCAAGCATTGTCACATGTCCAGCATTTGGTATTGAGTAAAATTGTTTCATTGGCGCCTTGATTTGATCAAAGTATGTGCGAGCGAGAGAATAAGGCGTTTGCCAGTCATCCTCGCCATGGATATAAAATACTGGAACTTGATAGTCTGAAGTTACCATATTCAGATCATAGGACTTAAACAAAGATTCCAAAATAGCACGCTGTTTTATTTCTAGTACATCGCTCATTAACATGTATTTAATATCTTTGAACGAGTAAAAGGGAGAACATAGTACGCTCGTGACTAGTTGGAGTGATGGTTGCATCGCAAGCTTATACTTACCTTGCAACTTACGGAGTTTCATAAGCTTCTTGATCATGGCATCACTAAACTGGGGCTCGGGATAAAGGCTTAAAGCCTGTAAGGTGCTAATATCTTTCTGGTTTCCTACTTGACTGCTGCATTCCAATGCTTTCTCGTAGCCAATTCGTTCGTTTTCAATCATATTTACAACTTGTCCAACTCCAATATAGGCTTGAACCATCTGCGGAAACTGCAAGGTGAATAGACTCCCTAAGATAGAACCCCATGAATGACTAAGCAGAAGGATTCGCTCTTTGTTATATTTCTTTTGTAAATAGCTCACAACTTCATATGTATCCTGTAATGCTTGTTCAATCGTTGTTGTCGGCGTGACTTTCTGGGAATCATTCGCAAAGAAGGTTTTACCGCTGTTTCGCTGTTCCCAGTGAACGACGGTTACTTTATCTTCCCAAGGAAACTGAAAGTCTTGGGCAAAAGGAAGCATCGGACTGCCAGGACCTCCGTGCAGGAATAAGAGGACGGGATGATCCTTATTTTCACCACGATGATATAAAAACTGCTGGATTCCACCGATCGTCACATACTCTCCCTCATCAATTCCGTTTGGTGTATGGATTTGACAGGATGCTGCACGCTTCTTAGTGTAGAGAAACCAATAAATCGCCATACTGATACAGGCAATAGCTACTATGGAAATAATTAGAAATTGATTCATATGAATGCCTCCTCTAGCTATTCTGCTTACACTTGCTTAGATATTCTGCAATTGCATCTACAAGAATTCTTAATGCTTGTGCTCTTCCTTGTTCACCGTATTGGTTCTGATTAGATGCAATAAAATGCAAGCCGTCCATTAAATTCGCTAGTACGCTATAATCACATTGAGCATCCTCTATTCCCAATCCATTCATTGTACGCTGAAAATTAGTTTTGGATTTATCCTGTTCCTTTCTGTTAATAGGATCTGGAAGTTTGCGCAACAAATATTCCAGGTCTGATGGCTGAACATAAAGTGCAAGGCTATCTGGTGCCAAGTAAATTTCATGAAGTGCATGGGTAATCTTGTCCTTAAAATGCCCCGAGCTAGCTCCGATTTCAAGAATTCTGTCAAATAAAGCTTGCTCATTTTGCTTCATAATGTGGTAGAGAAATTCTTCCTTGGAAGGATAATAGGTATAGAAGGAACCTTTGGCTATTTGCACAGCTGCTGCAAGATCGTCAACCGTAACTCGCTTCATGCCTTTCTTACGAATGAGCTCTATTCCTTTGACATACATTGCATTCTTGATTTGCTCTTTCTCCTGCTCACTTATGATCTTTGGCATATGCTCTTCTCCTTTAATGACTATTTATAATGAATTGAGTCAATATAAATATAATAAGACTAAACTCTGGTGAGAGTCAATGGAATTAGCATAAAATAGCTGAATTAAAATTCATAATATGTTATCCAAATTTAATACGCAGCACATACCTGAGCACTTAATGGAGATTAATTTCTTTGTTAAGGATGAAGAGGACGAAACGAAGGTAGCAGGCGGAATACTGTGCCATTTTGCAGAACAGTACGCAAATACTATGCAATAAAAAGAGGATAACTTGAAAACGGTGCATCTTTTTTATAAACAGTACAACTATGTTTTAAACCGACATAAAAATGTTAAATTAGGGTTTACTACTACAGTGTGTTATACTTGGTCTACCATTTGTACTATTACTGATTGTGTTTCATGATTGTTGCATAAGCCCTATTCATTTATTGAATAGGGCTTTCATTCTGTTGATAAAGTCTCTTGTTCCGTTTATCATCTGGAATTGGCAACCCTACTGTCCCTTAGTACAAATAAAAAACAGACCCTTCATTTAGGGTCTGCCACTTGATATTATTTAAGCTTTTTGAACGTTTGTAGCTTGTGGGCCACGTTGACCTTGTTCAACTTCAAAAGTTACACTTTGACCTTCGTCTAAAGATTTGAAACCTTCGCTCTGGATTGCTGAGAAATGTACGAATACGTCTTCTCCTGCTTCACGCTCGATGAATCCAAAACCTTTTTCTGCATTAAACCACTTAACTTTACCTTGTTCCATAATTGTTGCCTCCTCGTGTGAGCCTCACACATTGTGTTACTATCCTTGCTCAAATACCTTAGACGAAAAACAAAATCTATTCTCAATCTGAAAAAAGAACAAAAATAATTCTTCCTAAGAGTAACAAACATATCATGAAATAGCAAATAGTATAATTCTCATTTCTTATGAAGATATTTCTTTATCAAATGTTATTGAAGAAAATGCTCCGATATAAAAAGAACGCCTTCTTCAAGAAGTCGAGTAGAATGGAGCCTTTTTACCTTACGGTAAATTGTGCTCCAGACCCTCACAGAACCGTGCTTGCACTATTAATGCACACGGCTCCTCCTAGTCATCATTCACAGAATGTAGCTAATCTCTTTTCTTAAATTGTATATATTCACTTTAATTTTTGGTGAAGGTAGTGGATATTTATCAAGAAATAGTCTGAATTTGTCCCATGTAAAGGATTTCCTTTGACTTCTTCTATTGAGCCATTTAAACAGTAGTTCCTCAATTTTGCACTTGAAGTTGCTGACATTTAGGCTATTATCAGTGATGCAATAATAGTTGTAATAACCGATAAGC
>NZ_LJIX01000006.1:4037103-4884401 GCF_001420595.1 Cytobacillus solani
CTGCTATCCGACTCCCTACAACGGCATTTGGTTTCCTTGCTTTTTATCGCTTGTACACCATACTCTTCTAAAAAAAAGAAAAGACCGGTAGGGTCTCCTGAGTTGCCATATCATATCAATGTATGACGTGCCAAGGTCTATGACTCCAGAGAGGTTTTATCATTCTTGCCTTTAACGAAAGATAAAATGTAGCTTTCTGCAGCGCTTAAAGCATCAGCCCTCTCGAACTACAATCATTATGGAGCTCAATCCCTTCAACCATTAGGCTTTCGGCCCGCCACCTCACTGTCTACGCTTAAAAACTAAAGTTACCTTTAGTCCTCCAAGACTCGTTACGAGCGAATGGCTAGTTTTTCTCGACGGGAATCCCACCCGTTATATGATACGACCTTGCTCAGCCGCACAAGCACCCGATTGTGGAAGATCATAAGTACATGTATTGTTAAACTAAACGCACTCGTAAGTTGAAGAAGGTTCATTTTATTCTTTTAAATTACCAGTAGTTTTTTTCAAAAAAATTATTTATTTCATCTTTATAATTAAATCTATTATTGAGCTTTTGTAATAATTCAATATCATGGGTATGAGTTTTTCCTGTCTCGAGCATTTCTCGATATAAGTTAATATAAGGAAGTTTATTACTGCTAGCGTTTTTTAATTCCTTTTCTACATCATAGGAAATTTTTTTAAATCTCACCTCAGCAATCCCTGTCTCGTCAATTTCAAGAATCCCATATTGAGCACGTAGGTCAGAACATAACTTGTCCCATCTGTAAAAAGGCTGTCCAATAGTTCCTGGGTTAATAATCAATTGATCATTGCTACTATAGCGTAACAATTGGTGATGGGTATGAGCATAAATCGCAATATCGTAATCATGCTCAAATAACTGATCAAAACTTTTCTGATTATTAGTAGGCCATAACTCTCCTCCATAATTTTTATTTTGTAGATTATGACTAATACTGATAGATAGATTATTAACTTGTTTTGTTAGGTGTACTGGTAAATTCTTAATAAGATTAATATGGTTTTTATCCAAATTTTCACACTGGTACTGAACTAACCTAGAAACATAGATATCAGTAGCGTTATCAAAATCAATCTTTTTATTGAGTACGTCAAGGAAGCTGTCTTCCCAGTTTCCTTTAACATAAGCAGTAACTTTAATACTATCTAATATTTCAAACAAATCATTTGCTCCGGGCCCGGGCATGATTAAATCTCCTAAAAACCAATAGTCAGTGACACTTTCTTTGACCGAATCTTCGACAACTGCTTTTAAAGCACTTGCATTTCCATGGACATCTGCTAGTAAAGCAATTTTATGTTTCATGTATTTTATTTTCCTCCCCATAAGATTGACAGTACAATCAAAATAGAACTCATATTCCTATTTTATCATTTTGTGAGATTTTGTGGGATTTGTTCAACTAAACTCCCTTTCGTTAAATAAACAAACAGCCTGCTATTGCAGCCCGGCTGTTCAAGTAATTCGCCCGATTATGGAACAACATTCATATTGGTATATTGAAGATAAGCTCCATTTTGTTTAATAATGGAATTATTTCAGATGTAATGTACAATTATAAAGATTGCAATTCCAATTACCTTCAATATTCTTAAGAATTGTAAGAGAAGTATTTTCAATATAAGTTGTTGGAAATCTTTCGGGTAGCAAATGCTGTAGTGTCAGACCAATTAAAGCCCCGTGGCTCACTACTAAAACCCTTTTACCTCTATATACACGATTTATTTCTTCTATAAATTTAATTCCTCTCTTTGCTACATCTTCAAATTTTTCCATACCAAGGTCTAAATCACTCCAGTTATTTCCCCATATTTGAACTCAATTCTTTAAGGGGTATAGCGTGAGGGTATTAAAAATGGATAGCAATTACTAATTACTATCCATTGAGTTTATTTTTTTTTGTGTGAAAGTTTTTTGTTCACATAAAACGTGACCAAAGCTACAACGATTAAAACTGGAATTGCATAAATCTGTCCAACAAACAATTTCCAACCTACCGTATTATAGCCTTCTGATGCAGGAATTAAGACTGCAATCACACAAACAATCAAATAGGCTAACAATGGCGGAATAATATTTCTCATTAGGCTCCACTCCTTTCTTTCATACTATTAAACAACTATTGAATACTTCATTTATATATTTTATTATAGCCCACTATTTTTACTACTCAAAAACAACAAAGTTTACGAAAACAGCCAAATTTTTTTATCGGACTACTTCCTCCATTTTTACCGAATAATATTTTTGATATTAGAGCCGCTATGAGACTACAGATGATGCTCATCTATTACATTTCAAATTTTTATCCTCATGGATTCTTCTCACATCATACTAAAAAAGTTTATATCCCTTTTTATAATTTCGAAGAAAGTTGCTCTTTACTATTAAAGTATAGGTACAATATTTTTTACAGAATTCTGCTTCATTCACAAACATTATCCATTGTAAATTTCATATCTCTTTAAAAAAAATATTCTTTCTGCTACTTCTAAAGAGCATATGCCTCCAGCCATTTTAAGTTCAGTAACATTTAAGTCTTCTTTCGGGCAATTTTTTCTTAGCAAGAATGATATTATTCTTCCTTTTTTGTATATATTGGTGATTTTATAAAAATGCATAATATAAATGCAATCACTATTAAAATGAAAGCAGACATAAAGCCATTATTAAGTCCCTTCAGCAATGATGATAAAGAAATGCCCTCATAATCATTTGAATATCTAGTAACTGTAGCTGACATAACCCCTACCATTATTGCAGCTCCAAGTGAAGCAAACACTTGACGAACAGTATTATTAATCGCAGATCCGTGACTTATTAAATCATTAGACAATGCATTTATCCCCGCTGTAGCTAAAGGCATCATTACAAATCCCATACCTAACATCCTTAATGAATAAAGACAAACAATCCACCAAGTAGCTGTATCCTTAGTAAGCAATAAGAAAGGGAATGTTGCTACAGCTAAAATAAACATGCCAATCATTGACATTTTCTTGACACCATACTTATCAAATAATTTCCCTGCAATTGGTGAGATAACACCTAAAACAAGTGCGCCAGGAAGTAATATTAGCCCTGATTGAAGTGCTGAAAATCCTTTTATTGATTGTGTATAAATAGGTAATAGAATTTCTGAACCAATCATTGTCATAAAAATAATAGCTACAATAATTGTAGACAAAGTAAAAGTTCTACTTTTAAATACTCTTAACTCCAAAAATGCTTGTGCTAATTTAAATTGACGACGGGAAAATAGTATTATTACTACAATACCTATTACGCAAGAAATCCATGTATTCATATTTTGCCACCCTTCATTTCCTGCAACACTTATCCCATAGAGAAGTGAACCCAAACCTAAGCTACTAAGCAAAATAGAGAAAAAATCAACCTTCGGCTTAGTTAAATTTATAATGTTTTTCATATAGAAGAATGCTAGCAACAAATTAAGCACAACAATTGGAAGAATTATATAAAATAAGTAACGCCAATTATAATAATCAACAATCCAACCTGATACAGTAGGAGCAATTGCAGGAGAAAACGCTATAACAATTCCTACTAACCCCATGGCTTCCCCTCGCCGTTCAGCTGGATATACTAAAAACATTAGCGTTTGCATTAAAGGAATCATTAATCCTGAACCAATAGCTTGAATGATACGCCCTACGAGAAGTGTGTTAAATGTCGTACTTAGTGCACAAATTACAGTACCTATTGCAAAACTAACCATTGCCGCAAAAAATAAGTTTCTATTGGTTATTGTATTTAACAAAAATGCAGAAGTAGGAATCATTATGCCACTGATTAACATAAATGTAGTGATAAGCCATTGTGCATTACTAGCACTGATATCTAAATCGCTCATAATTTTTGGTAAAGCGGTGACCAATAAGGTTTGATTAATAATGGTTAAAAATGTTCCAACCATTAAAACAAGTACAAATCCAGCTCGTTTAAAGTGATTTCCATTAATATCAACTGGTTGCGTTTGTATTTTTTCCATGTTTTTTTACATTCCTCTCACTCAAAATAAACCAATGTATATTTTTTTGTACTCAAGTTTATTTTTATGATAATATGGTATAATAAAGATGTCAATAATTTTTTGAGGAGATAACAATTTATGAGTAAAAAAGAGAAAATCATTGAAGTAGCAAAACAGTTGTTTCGAACAAAAGGCTATCATGAAACTGCAATCCAGGATATTTTGGAACAATCAAAAGTTTCCAAAGGTACATTTTATAATTACTTCTCTTCGAAATCACAATTAATTCTTTATATTATTCAAAAAGTTGATGCAAAAGTTGAAGAGCAGCAAAACATGTTGTTACAAGAAGGAAATCTTTATGATAAACAAATTTTTTATTCTCAGCTTCGAGTAAAACACTCCATTTATGGGACTGAGAAAATTTCAGAGTTATATAATATTTCTTTGGGGGAAAATGATGAGGGATTACAGAAATATATGGCGGAGAGCCATTATAAAGAGCTGAATTGGCTAGCAGAACGCTTAATAGAGGTTTATGGGAATGAAATAGTAGAAAGCGCGATGGATTTATCCACCCATTTTATTGGAGGATTAGGTTATCAATTTAGGTATTCTGATCAAATGAAGCTGAATATTAATAGTTCTGATATTTTAGATTACAATATTTTACGTTTAGAGAAAAACATTGAAATAACAAAGCGAACTAATCAAATTCTCTTTCCATATAAATCGCCTAATGCAGTTGACAATCAAGAAAAAGCTAAGAGTAAAATCCAAAGATTACTTAATAAAGTGATAAATGATTATGAATTTTCACAAGAAGAAAAAGAAATAATTAGTTTTATTTTGGATGAAACTCAAAACTCATATATAAGATGGGGTGTTTGTGAAGGAGCTATTCGTCAATTAAAAATACTATCTTCCTCTCAATCAAGTTATGAACACCTATTTAATGAAGTATTTAACATCATTAAAAAACAAAAAAATATATAACTCATTAAAAAAGTAAATGTCATATTTCGGTCAAAGTATCAACAAAGTTCTTTCACATAACTTTGTTGACATATTGAAATTAAAAGCTAATATTAATAAAATTATCCGAAAATTACACTATTACATTTTTCTTTTTTTACCTTACAATAATCATTCAACACTTCCAAAAGCGAGACTCCCTTTTACTTTGTTCATCATTGAATATGATATTTTATGTATTGTATATGAATACAATTACCTCTCCACGATGTTGTAGAGAGGTAATTGTATGAATTTCCCACGATAGATTCAGCTATAGGTTCTGTGAAGCAGAACTAATAGTGGATTTGACTTTTCTCCACATTCGAGAATAAACTCGGGCCCATCTCCCAGACCATCTACCAATTGTAACCACAGCGTAACAACTGATCCGCACAATAGGCACGCAACTCATCTTCTATATAGTCCTCCTTTGTATGATACAACCGAATCAACTCACTGCTGTCCAACTCACGCAACCACATAATAAATGCCTTCCTACCTTCCCTACTCATTGTCCATTGCCTCCCATACATTAACCGAAAACCCTACAGCGGTTTATCCTAGTCGAATCCCGATCGTTTTTCCTTGGGTTGTATTTACATATTATGAAATGTAATATTAGGCAAAAGCTCTAATCTTTTTTTAAATGAGCATAAATATTCAAATTTCAATGGATTTTGATTGTTCATTTATATATCCACCTTTTTGACTTGGTTTTCATTCTATTGAAGAGAGTAGACCTATTTCAGGATAATTATTTGCTTTTTCCAAGATAAGACCACTTCCTTTTTCTAAGAGGAACTCATCAAAAAAGGCTAAGCTAAGTTCGTTAATAATTTTGTGTACTTTTCGAATGTCCTCACCTTTATTACACAGAAGAGGCGAGAATAGATGGAAGTCTGTGTAGCTCATATGAGATGTGTTGGAAATAACCATTGTAAATCCTTTACCCTTCGAGGCATTTTCCCGTCTTTCCTGACTTTCTTTCCAAAACGATTCATAGGAAGATCGTGATCTCCCACTAAGTGAAATGGCAGCATCTAAGGAAGCGTCAAAAATGGACTTATCGATACTTTTTTCTGCATTCATTTGCATGTAAGGTTTTGAAAATCCAACTGTTGGGATTGGTTCCCCATACAAGACTCCATCCATGTTCAAGGCTACTTTAATACGTGAATCTTTTAACAACATTTGGGCAGCTGCAGCACCACCATAAGAGTGACCAAACATGCCTATTTTCTCCATATTTAACTTACCATTAAGAAAAAACCCCATATCTTTGTCACTGTTCCACTCTTCTAATGTATCTAAGACAAACGATACGTCTTCTGTCCAAATTTTCATGTGCTGATCAAGACTTTCGAAGCCTGATAAATTATTTGGTTCCAACAAGACCTCTTTACCATTTGGAAATACTGTAGCTGCAGCATCGAAAACGTGATCAATCCCAACGACAATATAGCCGTGGCTTACAAGTTCCTCTATTTGAAAGGTATTTTGCTTCCGAAAACCTGTCATTCCATGAGAAAAAATAAGTATTGGAAAATTGTTATTATCGTTGGAAATCCCCAAATTTTTTTGAGCATGAGCTTTAACAAGATTTAGATGACTTAAAGTCCAAGCCGGAAATGAGAGTGCACGTTCAATTCCAGCTGTTATTGCCTTTACTTCTTCAATATACGGCTCAGATTGAAGGGAATTTGCTTCTTTACTTGGGTACCAAATTTGGATCATTAGTTCTCTATGTTTACCTTTATCTGAAGAACGCACTTCTTTCCTATTCTTATCAATTATGTGATAAGATTTGGTACCTATAAAGTATTCCCCTGTTGGTTTTTCAAATGAAAAGATAGGAAATAGAAGAGGTAATCCTACCATAACAACAATGTAAACAATTGAAAAACTACTTATCCCCCACTTCCAATACTTTTTTTTGCTTTTGGTAATAGCAAAAAGCAAATTTGTTAAAGTTAAAATTAATGGTGCGATATACCCCAAAAGCATTTGCCATCGATATCCTTCAATAATTATTTGCAGAGCCACAATAAGATAAAGTATAGCGAGGCCTATTATAATCGCATTTCGCTTTTCATTTTTGAATAAAAACATGCTTAAGAGTAAAACGATAGAAAAGAAAATAACTAAAATTTCTAAAATCCTCAAAATAAACTCCCCTTTTCTCTTAGTAGGTAAATTTCGATGGGGACATTTCTTCCTACTAATTTACTTTCAAAAAAATCTCCTTCAAAGCAACAATTCATGAGGGGAACCATCATTAAACCTTGATGTTGGTTTCCATAGTCAGTAAAAATGAATCGAATAATTATTGGTCACAAGGATTTTAAATTAAATAAAGAAAAATTCAGTAGTCGATACCAGGCAACTAAGAAAAGTTGTACATAAGTAGGGATGTGACAAAATTGTTAGTTCGGTTTAAAACAGCCATGATAGCCCCCATCATTAAGACACTAATATAACAGCCTTTTTAAATAACTACCTGTTAATAAATGTGTTAAATGAACTTTTGTTTATTTTTTTGAACATGAGTACAAAAGGAGTTTAACTAATAAGCAGTTCTTTGTCAACAAGATAATTAACAAAATATGTTTTGTCCTTGTATAAAAAAATGGTTGTCTCGTCAATAATATTTGATACTTAATAGGCCTAGTGACAGGGTTACTGCTCCAGACCGCAAAGATGAAATGGTGTTACAAAAATACTGTTTTTTTTGGTAAAGGTGTGCATTAACATGGTAATAAGTTACTCGGCAAAACGGGTTCGTTTTCCCCAATCAGTCTGAAACAGGCTTATAAAAAATAGA
Organism: Cytobacillus solani; assembly: GCF_001420595.1. Classification (GTDB taxonomy): domain Bacteria; phylum Bacillota; class Bacilli; order Bacillales; family Cytobacillaceae; genus Cytobacillus; species Cytobacillus solani. The sequence goes on from NZ_LJIX01000006.1 coordinate 4,044,967, forward strand.
AGATGACACGTCTTGCACCCAGGATCAAGTCCCGTGGGGCTACATTCCATCCCGACTGCCGTTATAATAAGAACCTATAAAAAAGGTTAGCCAGTGATATGGTATGCTCCCCTTATAGTAGACACATTTAAAAAGGCGCATTAATCTGTCTACTAGGAGGGGGGATTTTTTATGGAGAAAAAAGCAGAGGCTTATGATATATCGTTTAAGAAAAAAGCGGTGGATTTATATCATCAAAAGAAGAATTATTCAGCTGTTTCCAGAGAATTAAACATTCATCGAAAAAACATACAACGGTGGGTTAAACAGTTTAATGTAGATGGAATTGTTGGTCTTAGAGAGAAACGCGGAAGAAAAAGTGGGTCTGATAAAGTCTCTTCATCTACTATTGAAAATCCTCAAAAGAAAATCAAGCGATTAGAAGCTGAGAACGAACTATTAAAAAAGCTTTTAAAGATGTGAAAGGGGGACTTGATTTAGAACCTAGTATTCTATTTCAAATCATTGATGATTTATCAAATCATTCTATACAGCTGCTCTGCCATCAAAGACCTATATAATAACGAAGTTGTTGCGTACCAAATTAGTAGACGCAATGATTATAAACTAGTCTTGGATACTCTAAAAAAAGCCATAAAAGGAAAGAATGTAAAGGGAATCCTTCTCCATAGTGATCAAGGATACCAATACACGTCCCATAACTATAATCAGCTACTTACAAGAAATAAAATGAAAGCTAGTATGTCTAGAAAGGGCAACTGTTGGGATAACGCTAGTATGGAAAATTTCTTTAGTCATTTAAAAACAGAATGTTTTAACCTGCATTCTTTTAAAACTTCACAAGAGGTTAGAAGGGCTATTAAAGACTACATTCTCTTTTATAACCACGAAAGGTTTCAAAACAAGCTAAACAGCCTGACTCCTATCGAATATAGAAGTCAGGCTGTTTAACTGCGCTTATTTTTTGTGTCAACTTGACAGGGGTCAGATCAGGCAGCAGAATTACGCCCTTAACAGATTCAAATTTATTGCACTTTATCGTCGTTTTCGTATTCACACAATATCATTTTTCTTCATTTGAAGAAAAACTCGTATATAATTACGGTCATCCTTTGTGGTTTGTATTCATTTCACACTGAATGAGTTCTACTGCTTCTTCAAACATCTCCCTATCATTTCTATTTAGTCCTTCTAATAATAGTGCCACGTTATCAGCTGTCAGGAAAAAAGAGAGCTTTTCGTCCTTATGTTGAACGTTTTCTTCCTCTCTCAGTTCCATCACTTTTTTAGTAAATGTTTCCCCACACTCTTCCAACAAATATAAATATTCATAATCAGGGTCACCAATCTTCATGTCACCAAAGTCGATGATTCCAGTTATTTCTTGCCTCTTTAGATCAAATAATAAATGGTCCATCGATAAATCAGCATGAAGGAGCTTAGGTGAATATCTGAAATGGTTTTTATCTTCTAGGTATGTTTCGAATCGAAAAGCAATATATGTTTGCATATCTTGATTGATTTTAGTAAAGGCTTTTTTCTTCACCTCATTGAAATTCTCTAAGTAATATTGATAGAAATTCGTTTCAGGTATATTTAAGTTTTTCGCCTGTTCAACACAGAATGAACTGATTTGATCCATAAACTCGGCGATTTGATGGGCGATTTTGTCCTTTGTTTCTGATGGTAATGAGCAAAATAGTTGTTCATCCATAGGCACTCCTGGCAATAATCTGTAGCCGACAAAGGGATAACCATTATCTTGTTTCCCACAATAAATAAATTCCGGTATTTTTAGAGAAATATGTTTTTTTAGGCTTGGTAACGCCTTTATTTCTTTTTCTGTATCAATAGATCCGTCTTTTTCCTTTGGAAATCGAAATACTATCTCATGATTGATCAGATAGGCACGACTCATCCAGCCCTCACCAAGTGGCATTATATGATTAATTTTCAAGTTCTTAAAATTACACATAATCATTTTTTTAACCCACTCAAACTCAGCATACTCGATACTGTTATCCATCTAAATTAGTCTCCTTTACTCGTATGGGCACTTCTACTTTCAATAAAATCCAACCTTTAATTCATCAAAACAAAATCCATGAAATATGATTTTTTATCTCTTAATATCTTGAAAAAAGTATTTCTCTCCAATCAGAAAACTATTACAAATATCCAAATTCTACACCTTTACTCAACATCCTGCTATTTAGCTTAATAACATATATATAATGGGTTTATTCAACAATCTGGCCCTTTAATAAAAAAGACGCGTTCCTAAATAAACGCGCCCGTTTGCTTAAATATGGACTATAACAAAAATGAATTATTTACCCTCAGCCTATCTACATTGCATCCATCATTTATACATAAACAGAAAAAGACCACACAATTAATAACATACTTGCTAATCCCCACACCGTGGCTCCTACTATCCACCAAACAACGGGTTTAGTTGATGTCTGTTTGCCTTCCATACCGTCCTTGTTTTCTATTGCTAAAGCAACTCTTTCCTCCATGCTTTTTTTCATTGACATAAGGACAAAAAGTCCTACTACGATAAAACCAACCGTTATCCAAAGTAACAAATTCATTTTAACACCCCATTTCTTATAGGTTACTTTCTACCCCAGTTTTTCTAAATTATGTTGTAATTGAAACTTAGTCTTTTATTCCGTTAAATGGCCCTTTTCATGAACAAAGGCGCTTTCCTATTTCAGAAGTCGAGTAGAATGGAGCCTTTTTACCTTACGGTAAATTGTGCTCCAGACCCTCACAGAACCGTGCTTGCACTATTAATGCACACGGCTCCTCCTAGTCATCATTCACAGAATGTAGCTAATCTCTTTTCTTAAATTGTATATATTCACTTTAATTTTTGGTGAAGGTAGTGGATATTTATCAAGAAATAGTCTGAATTTGTCCCATGTAAAGGATTTCCTTTGACTTCTTCTATTGAGCCATTTAAACAGTAGTTCCTCAATTTTGCACTTGAAGTTGCTGACATTTAGGCTATTATCAGTGATGCAATAATAGTTGTAATAACCGATAAGCGAGCGTCGAAATCTATCCATGATTATATGGATATTCTTATTTCTATTCTTCTTCATCCATTCTTTAGATTCTTTTAATTTATTTTGGACTTTTTTTCTACTCGATTTCCGTTTCACCCAAAATTTCCCTTGTTTACTTTCCCCGCAATAGTGTGTAAAGCCTAAGAAATCAAAGGTCGCTGGTTTACTATTCCCCTTTTGTTTTGCATATTTCTCCGCAAACCGTCCAAAGGGAATAATTTTGGTTTTATCCTCAGCAATTTCCAAATTAAATTTCTTTAATCTAAGTTTTAATGATTGGAAGAACTCCTGAGCTTCGCTCTGATATTGAAAACAGCACACAAAATCATCTGCATACCTTACTATATATGCCTGTCCGTTGCATTGTTTCTTGACCTTTTTCTCAAACCATAGGTCGAGAATATAATGGAGATACACATTGGCTAATATCGGAGATATGACACCACCTTGCGGTGTGCCATTGTCTGTTTTGTATTTCTTTCCTTCCTCCATATATCCACCTTTAAGAAACCTGCCAATTATTCTTAGTAAGTTAGGGTCTGCAATTCGCAGTTTTAAGAACTCCATCATCCATTTGTGGTCAACGTTGTCAAAGAATCCTTTAATATCAACATCTACTACATAATTTACTGATCTCTTTTCAATATAGAAGTTCAGTATTTTCAAAGCATCATGGCAACAACGGTTTGGACGAAACCCAAAGGAACAGTCTAGAAAATCATTTTCGTAGATGGTGTTTAGTATCTTGGTAATGCCTTTTTGAACAATCTTGTCTTCGTGTTCCGGTATTCCTAATGGTCTTTTCTTGTTTGAATTGAGCTTTGGAATATACATTCTCCTGACTGGAACAGGACGATAACTTTTGCTTTTAAGTCTACTTACTAACACCTCTATATTTTCTTCTAAATTTTCACCGTACTGCTCCTTAGTTGTACCGTTAATCCCTGTTGCTTTCCTATTGGGTAGTTCATGATGACATTGAGCTAGTGCTTGCTTGTTTAATAGATGTGCAAGAGATGTAAACTTTATTTTAGGATCAGACTTTGCTAATTCTGCTATCCTTAGTAGTTTTGTTTCCATTTAAAATACCTACCTCTGTGTGTAGTAAATGTGTCTCTAGTAAGGGTGATAATTAGGTAGCAGCCTTTCCTCCATCGGCATTACCCAACTTCATTGGTACTACGCTGCTATCCGACTCCCTACAACGGCATTTGGTTTCCTTGCTTTTTATCGCTTGTACACCATACTCTTCTAAAAAAAAAGAAAAGACCGGTAGGGTCTCCTGAGTTGCCGTATCATATCAATGTATGACGTGCTAAGGTCTATGACTCCAGAGAGGTTTTATCATTCTTGCCTTTAACGAAAGATAAAATGTAGCTTTCTGCAGCGCTTAAAGCATCAGCCCTCTCGAACTACAATCATTATGGAGCTCAATCCCTTCAACCATTAGGCTTTCGGCCCGCCACCTCACTGTCTACGCTTAAAAACTAAAGTTACCTTTAGTCCTCCAAGACTCGTTACGAGCGAATGGCTAGTTCTTACTCGACGGGAATCCCACCCGTTATATGATACGACCTTGCTCAGCCGCACAAGCGCCCGATTGTCGAAGATCAAGATAATGATTATGATTTGCTACCTTATCCTTGTTTAACTAAACCACTCTTTACATTAAGTAAATTTCTGCATAAAAAAACAACATCAAGAATCCAAACAAAAAAAGGAGTAGCAACTACCCCTTTTCTTAAACCCTTTTACAAAAATATTAATTTCTAGGATCTACATAATCCGGATAATCAGTGATGATCGCGTCAACCTTCATATCGAATAGAAAGTCTGCTGCTTCTTGACTTCGTACCGTCCATGATCCAATTTGCATACCAAGAGAGTGAACTTGATTCACTAATTCTTCTGTCACAATTCCATAGCTTGGGTTAAACCAATCCGCATAGGTTGAAAATTCTTGTAAAGCTTCCGTTGTTGTATCTTTAAGGTTAGAAGTTAATACACCGATTGGAACTTTAGGAAGAAGCTGGTCCATTTTTTTCATCGATTCAAAGTTAAAAGATTGAATAATGATTTTTTCATTTTGCGGTTTATCGAGATTTCGTTCTTTTAATGCTTCTGCCACTTGTTTTTCAATACCAGGGTAAAGCTCTGGGGCTTTTAATTCTATTAAAATTCCAACTTTTCCATGGTAACGATCAAGAATCTCTTCAAATGTTGGAATTGGTTCTCCTGCAAATTGTTCCCCTTTCCAACTACCTGCATCAAGACTTCTAAGCTGTTCAAATGTTAAATCCCCTACTTTTCCCGTTCCATCTGTTGTACGATCTACTGTTGTATCATGGATTACTACTATTTCACCATCTTTACTTCTTTGAACATCGATTTCAATATAATCGGCTTTCATCTCAACCGCTAGATCAAAACCAGCAATTGTATTTTCAGGTGCGTACCCTGTTGCACCACGGTGTGCTACATTATCCACTTGCTTTCTTTCGCCCACTGTTGGTTCTTCTGCAAACGCCTGACTGAATGGACTGAATAACAACGAAAAAGCCACCCCAGTACCAATTAATAATTTTTTGCTCATTTTCTCCATCTCCTATCTAAAAAATATGTATTCAAATATATTCTAGGAAAGGAATGTTGAACCAGTATGTAGATATATTTATAGCTTAATAAAGATTGTGTTAACAAAATCCGATCTTTTTCCTTACGTTTTTTTACAAATCTACTAATGGAATTTATAGAATAGAAATACTCTACTACACCATTTTACTCAATAATAGTACATGTGATATAAAACATCATGACAAATTCATGTATAAAAGCTTCTCAATTGAGTGAAGCTTTTTCCTCTTAAGCAGTAATTATTTTCATCAAATAAGATTATTTTATCAGGAACAGCCAAATCAAAAGAAGAAATTTGTGTCACTTATATCGTAGATAATATTCAACCTAATTTTTCATTATGATTTTCTATCTCGATTTCCCTGGCTGCTTGATACCGACCTTTATGGTATGCTTGGACATTTTGTTCCTCTGAAGGTTTTGGACCTGAGTGTAACCCAAAGTATTATTTATCATACATGAAACTGGCCCTTAAATGGAAAATGAGCACTACACTTATTCTGATCTGACCCGAATGGCTAAACAAAACTTTCCAGGACTTATGGCGGCAGTTGAATCCAATAAACCAACTCTAGCACCAAACCCATTTGCAATTTCAATGCTTGAGTATATAAATAAAAATCACGGATTTATGAAAGCTATGTTTGGTCCAAAAGGAAATTTAACTTTTCAATCAAGAATAAAGGACTTCTTGTGGAAAACAATATTTAAGGAGAGGCCAAATTCAATTATTAGGGAAGAAGATTTATTTAGCATCTTATATTGCATCTGCCCATATCAGGGCGATTTAGTAGTGGTTAGAATGTGGCAGGAAAGAGTCTCCTCAAGACATGGCTCGTATACTATCGACCATTACAGTAAAATGATCCCCTCTTTGCAGCTGCTTTGAAAAGTAAGTAAGTCAGAATAAAGGACAACACCATAAAAATAGGAATTGTCCTTTTTTAATAATATTTTTTCAACCTAAACTTACCCAATAATAATATTTAAACATTCAACTCATTAAAAAGCATTTAAAAAATCATTAACGTTTTGGCTTATTTCCTCAGAATGAGACCAATGTAGATAGTGATGTCCCTCTAGGACAATGAGCTTATTAGAAGGTACATGGCTTAATTGCGTCCGATAAAAAGATAAAATGGTTTTCCCATCTTCCGTCACTTTGTCATCTTTCTCAGTAAATATCATAACAGGGATCTCTGGAGGAAATGACATTTCAATCGTTTTTTCGATATTATGATTCATTTCATTAACTTCATCAACTATATTTTTGTTACCTAATTTCCAGGCAGAAATACTTTTAGTTATCTTTAAATTTTCATCAGAATAAATCCCTTTATTCGCATTTGGAAGGTACTCATCTGGATTCATATATACTGCTAACCTTGCAATTCCAGTGGGGGCTAACATGCTCAAATATTGAGGCATGGTTGGGACAGATTCGTTAAAATACTCCACCACTTGAGGCAAAGTGCAATCAATTCCTATGATGGCTTTAATTTCATTAGGGTATTTATTGGCATAATACATACTGTAAATGCCAGAAACGGAGTGGGGCATTAATATGTATGGTCCTTCTATATTGGCTTTATTAAGTGCTTCTCTTATTTCCTCTACGATGTTTTCAACTGTTCGTTCCTTATTGGTGGTATCACTCCATCCGTATCCGAAAGTCTCTACCACTACTATTCTATTATTCTTCGCCATTTCATTCATTAAAGGTTCATAATCCAATGCAGGTGCTGCGGTACCGGCGCCACTTAATAAGACTATGGTGTTTTTACCTTCCCCCTTTGTATATACATGCATTTTCTCACCGTCCACCTCAACTAATTGACCTAACGGAAGATATTTATTTTGTTCATATGCAATTATAATCTGATTAAATATAATCCAAATACAAAATATCGCTGTAACAATTAATAAAACATTTCTTATAAAAAGCCAAAATCTTACCTTTTTCCATGTTCTCACTATTTCCGCCTCTTTCTGTAATAAGCAGTAATATCAGATATACCGTTTTTTTTCAATAACTATTTAACATTTTATATCTCTTTTTTAAAATCTTATTTAAGGAAAGTTTAATTATGGTTTAAGTTTATCCTGGAGCCTTTCGGACCTGCATTAAACTTAGACCAACATTTGAAAATGTTATCCAACAATCTGACACTAAAATAAAAATAGGCACTTATCCTTGTTCAAGGATAGTGCCCTATAATAGATCTATTCGGTTCTCCAATTTTTGTTACAATCATACGATCTTGGTCTTGTAAAGTGGGTTCCACTGAAGAAGATCAACTACAATGTGTGTAAAAAAAAGCTCGAATAATAAAAGCTATTATTATCGCAATAAGAAGTGCCTTACCCACTCCCAAATCCCATTTTTTACTTTTATCGTTTTCCTGTCTCAAGCATTTCTCGTTATAAGTCAATATAAGCAAGTTTATTACTAATAGCGTTTTTTAATTTCTTTTTTACACCATAGGAAAATTTTTTAAATCTCACTTCAGCAATCCCCGTCTCATCAATTTCAAGAATTGCATATTGAGCTCGAAGGTCAGAACGTAACTTTTCTTTCTTTCGCTTATTCTGCAGAAATATGAATTGAAGAATAAGTTGTTTTGGTATGAGTAATACTTAAATTAGAAAATTCAGTTTTAAGAGGAGATTTTAAATGAATACAAAACATACTGTAGGTTTATCATCAACAGAAATTGCAGGATTATGGGCTACTTATTTAAACGATAGCTTGTCAATCTGTCTCTCTAAGCATTTCCTGCAACAGTCTAACAATGAAGAAGTTAAACCCATAATTAAACTAACATTAGATATATCACAAAAACATATTGATGAAATCAAGAATATTTTTGAAAAGGAGAATTTCCCTATTCCTAACGGATTTTCCGATGAAGACATTGATCTTTCAGCTCCACCTTTGTTTTTTGATTTATTTCCTGTAAGCTACGTTTACGGGATGAGCCGTATGGGTTTAATGACCTATAGTATGCTAATTTCTAATGTTGCCCGCGAAGATATTCGCTCCTTCTTCTCTAAGTGTTTAACTTCCACATTGGATCTTTATAATACATCAGTAAATCTAATGCTTTCTAAAGGGATATACGATCGCCCAACAATGATTCCTTATCCCGACAAAGTTGAATTCGTTAAAAAGAAAGAAACATTTTTATCCAAGTGGTTCGAAAAGAAACGCCCTTTAAATGTTCTTGAACTATCTGAAATATTTTTTAACATTGAAAGGAATTATTTTGCTTTAGTCTTACTCACCGGATTTATTCAAGTTGTAAAGGATAAACAAATAAAAAAATTTTTGATAAAAGGAAAAGAATTAGCTCAAAAGCAAATCCATTTCCTTAACCATACTTTAATCAAGGAAGATCTGCTTGGAACTATAATGGTTAATTCAGAAGTATCAACTTCTACGGTATCTCCTTTTTCAAAAAAGCTCATCATGAACCTTGTAACTATACTCAATACGCAAGGAATAACCTATATTGGTCATGCATTAGCTACATCAGCACGTATAGACCTTGCTACTGAATATTCAAAACTAATTCCTGAAATATTGCAGTATGGGAAGGAGGGCACCGAAATTTTAATAGAAAGGGGATGGATGGAAGAACCACCACATGCTCCGAATAGGAAGGAATTGGCAGAAAGTTAGGTATAAATTAAATCAAGGGTCTCAACGATCACTTGATTTAATTTATTTGAAGCAAAATTTCCCGTTGAACAGGCTTTATCAAGAGAAATCAGTCCTTTTTCCATTCTCCTTCTTTAATTAGTAGACTTCCGATTCAAGTCTGTTTAACCAGTTATGAACTAATGCATTAAATACATCAGTTTGTTCGATTTGTAGGTTGTGACCAGCCATATCAAGAACTAAGCTTCATAATGGTTTATCGTCGATTCTTTTCGTTAATGTACTCATAAGTCTGTCATGGTTAACCTTGTCAAAGAACTTTTCCAGGTCCATATCTACTACCCATCTGTAACCTTCTTTGATATTCTTTTGCTTTCCACATCGCATCATGACTACTTCGATTTGGCCGAAAACCATAACTATGTGCGGGAACATTGGGTCATATATCTTCGATAACACTTGGGCGATTGCTTGTTGTATCAAACGGTCTGTCACGGCTGGAATACCTAGTAACCGAACACCGCCATCAGGTTTCGGAATTTCGACTCTACGGACAGGCTTTGTACGGGCATCTCATCCACACCATGGCTTCCTTTATTCTTTTCTACTCGCTTTAATGCTAGAAGCTATTCTCCCGTGACAGGATTTGATTCAAAAGCATTGTTATTCTTCCTTCCGTGAATAGCTTATCTTCTTATGCAAAGATCACTCCTCCCTCCAAGAGATCCCCCACGGGATTCACCATTTCCTTTCTCAAGTAAGGTACTACGTTTTCCACGTTTGCAGTAGAAGGAAACTATATTTTTTTAGCGATACAAAACATTTCAGCAAAATCATTTACAATAGTTTTGGCAGGATTATTTTTTAAATCGTATCTCATTCTTTCTAATCCTTCCTCATAGTCCTTATCATTAATTAAAGTAAGTACGGAAATACTCTATTTTCAGCGTAACTGAGGTAATCCATTACCCTTATATTTTCCATCCTATACTCAACCTTTAGAATTACTTCTAAGCCTCTTGAGTTAAGCTCACTAAAGATAACCTCCTTCTGCCAATATCTCTTTAAATCTTCAAAATAAGCAGTTGGAAAGTAGTGATAAACCCACCATTTAGGCATATTATGAATTGCGATATTATGTAATTTATAGATACCGCCTTTATTTAAAACACGATAAATCTCATTTAATGCTTGTCCTTTATCGCTATAATGATGGAAGGCATAGTTATTTGAAATAAAATCAAAAGTCTCTGAAACATAAGGCATATCCACTACATCAGCTTTAACAAATTTTACATTTTGCACCTTTTCATTAGCCTTATTCAACATTTGTTCTGATAAGTCCAGTCCATACCACTTTATGTTGAGTTCTTCAAAATAATTTATTTGTTTTGCCAAGAAAAGACCTGTTCCGCAGGATAAATCTAATACATGATATTCAGATTTACTATTGTTTTCAATGTATTCCTTTAAATCGTAATCGAATCTCATTGCTTCTGTATTGGTTTTTATCATACTTTTCAGCGATTTTGGTGTAATTAGTTGTTTTCATATTCGTCTCCCTTACCCTATTTCATGAATATTCAAACTTTACTTTACCATAAGTTACTAATGCCATCTTCAATTAAACTGCCACGTTAATTTAAGTTCATTTCTTACATTCCCAACTAATATTAACATAAATATCCAGTTCATTTTAAAGGTGTTATTCAACAATCTGGCCCTTTAATTGAGTAACATGCTAGGGAATTCTGAGCATCTACAAAAGTAAAAAAGTGAATTCTGTATAATTAATACAATATTTTGATCCATATTTTTTATAAACGATCATACTTAATTATGACAAGCTTTTTTACAATGCCACAATCCACAATAAGATCACTTAGTTCAACCAAAAAAGTTCTAGTTGATCTTTTTAAATGGTTAGCTCAATAAGAAAAATGGATGGCTGTCATAATTCCTTTCTTCAACATTACCTTCAAGAGAAAAGTGTGCACGAATGTGTGCACAGACTTAATTTTTTTATTTTATCTAGATTGTCCTAGATTTCTTTTAGTAGCCATCAAACCCTTGATATACAAGACTTAATTAATCTACATTTATCTCATTTAACCCAGTTTATTTACTTGAATCCCGCTGACAGCGTAGAGGTCAGGGGTTCGAGTCCCCTATGTTCCACATACGAAAAACCCTTGTGTATTGAGCTGACCCGCGAATATGGGACTTTAAAAAAACACCTATGCTACCTGTCGTCCGTATTCGATTGGAGCCAGGTAGTTTAATTTTGCCTGTATTCGTTTTTCGTTATAGTAACACATATATTGATTCACAATCTCTATTACTTTAATATTAGTGTTAGAAGATCTTCTATGGTCTTTGAATCCTTCCGACTTTAGCGAGGAGTGAAAGGATTCGATTACGGCGTTATCATGGCAGTTTCCTTTGCGAGACATGCTTGTGATAATGCCTTTTTCTTTTGCGAAATTTTGATAAGCATAGGAGGTATATACCGATCCTTGATCACTATGCAAAAGGACATTTTTTGGTCGACGTTTATTTAATGCCTCTTTTAACGTACTTAACACAAAGTTTCTTTCTGTCAATTTAATAATCCTGCTCGTTGGCTGATGAAGAAAACAAATCCTATCTTGTACAAACTTAAATATTGTATTAATAATCTGATATAGTTTATACTTATTTCTAATAAATTACCTTATTAAGTAAAGAAAGGAGTATCCCAGATCATATGAAGAAAAAGTCGCTAAGCTCTTTATCAATTGGATATGGGTACTCAACTGCTGTTTTTTTCTAGAAGTCATTTTAAGGGGTGAAGTGTGTCCAAAAATGACTTTGAGGTACACAGCAGTAATACAAAATAGTGAGGTAATTAAATGAACGTTGAAAAAATTATTAGAAACAATCCTGTTGGGATTCCTGAACCAGTTGGGAAATATACTCATATCACCAAAATACCAAGAAATGCAGAACTTTATGTGACATCTGGTCAAATAGGAATTGACAAAAATGGTTTAATTCCAGATGATATGAACGAACAAATTGGGAATACTTTTGAAAATATACAAAAAGTATTACAATCTGATAATTTATCTCCTGATAATATTATCAAGGTTAATATTTGGGCTACTGAAAATATTGATTGGCAATATTTTGATTCTAAGTGGGAAAAATTATTTGGAACCAATTATCCTGCAATGACAATTGGTTATATTGTAAAATTAGGGTTACCAGAAATAAAGATAGAAATCGAAATTTGGGCTGCTAAAATTTAAAATAATACACTTCACCTAAACCTACGCATTTACTCCGTTTATGCGTAGGTTTTATTAATTCACATAAACTGATCTGTCATTTTGTTTCGCTAAATACTCGGAATGTGACAACCCTAACCAAACTTTAAATAATATTTTTGGGTTCTTTATAGGTTTAACTAATCTCTTTCTCAATGACCATATTTATGGTCCGATACGATTTACAGTAAACGACGCAGATCTATATCGAGCACTACCAGCCTCAGATACGGCCCTTATAAACACCGTTTCTCCTGCAATTAAATTTGTTTGAACTGTCCTTCCTATCGTGGTATTCATAATAATATCTCCTTGTATGTTGCTAATAAAGGTATCGAATCTGGATCCTACAATCATTCCTGTAGAACTGCCTTCAATCCAGAATCCAACGGATTCTCCGGATTCTAGCAATACAGTGATGTCCGCGCTAATTTCATAAACACCATTTATTTGGATAGCAATAGTATTCGTTGCGGGATCTGGCACTGTATTTAAACTAGGTCCAGCAGGTGGATCAAACTCTATTAGTCCACCAAACATAACTTCTCTAATTGTAATATCCCCATACAATGAACCGAATGCAGGAGTAACTCCTGGGCCTTGAATACCTTGAGGACCTTGAATACCTTGAGGTCCCGGTGGACCTGGAGGACCAATTAATCTTGGCAGCTTTGGCGGTTTTGAACCCGGACTAAGTGGACAGCAACCCTGAAAAGGTTGGTTATTATTATCCATTGAAAATCACCTCATAAAATTTTAATCTTATAAATATATTATGTTTGTGAGTATGGCTGGGATTGGACAACTGTTAAACTTGTACAACTAACTACCTTTTCCTGATTCTGCCATTTCACTTCACAGTTTTCGTCTAATGGTAGGATAAGCGCCCAGCGCCTTGTCATATTGCTATGATAGGTTTCCAAACGCTCTCCTCCGAACCGTACGTACACCTCTCGATGTATACGGCTCTCCATTTGTCAATCTAGTCTTCCAGCGTGTAAGTCTACATGGCACTCTTTACACAGTGTCATGGTTTTTCTTCTTCTCGCTATCATATTTTGCTCCCATAACTTTTTGCCTTTAAGGTCTTTTATTTTCCTCACATGGTGAACTTCGATGGGTACGTTCTCAGCTCCGCACCATTCACATTTATTCGCAAGTAGGCGCTCTACTAAGCTAGTCCTTCCACCGAACAGTCTAACAATGAAGNTGAACTCTGTATTTACTAGCCATTTTACCTACCGATGACTTATATTTCTGAGCCATTGTTCTAAGAAAGCTAAATTTCATTACATAATAATAGCTATGAAGATTGCTAACATTGAAAGCCATTCTGTAATAATTATATAGTCCTTCAATTTCGCTGTTGTACGTACTGATTATTTCAATATCTTCAAGATTACTTAAGTAGGTACGGTGTATTGGCTTCCAGATATGTCCGAAGGACACTCTAAGCGCACCTAGAGATAATAATTTGTTAATCCATTTCTCTCTAGGTAGACTGAGATAGCATTTACCTTTTGCAGATTTGCGAGTAATTTTCTGTCCCTTGAAAGTACCTCCTTTGAGGGATTCATCCTGCGAAATCATGATGTCATATCCTAAGAAACGTGCTTTCTTCTTGTTATGGGTAATTAGGGTTTTCTCTTGTGATAGCTCTAAGTTAAGCTTTTCCTTTAGATATCTTGTTAGGTCTTCCTTAACCTTTTCGGCGTCCTGTTTACTTCCTATAATTCCTATAAGGAAATCATCGGCATATCTTACGTACTGTATTCTTCGGAAATTAGGGTCATTCTGAACCGTTCTCCGCATAGTACCTCGTAAGTTGTACAGGTTTTTGATTTCCTGTTTGTAATTAAACCTATTTTCTTCCGTAAGATTTTGCCATTCGTTGTGAAGTGTTTTCTTGAGTTCATGTATTTTTTTGCTTATTTTCATGTACTCCTTATTAGCTGCTCTTTTGGTTCCTTTATCGAAGGAAGCTTTATATTCCTCGATATAAATGTCCAATTCGTTTAAATAGATATTAGATAATATTGGGCTGATTATCCCACCTTGTGGGGTTCCACTGTATGTTTGGTGAAATTTCCAATCCTCAAGATAGCCAGCTTTTAAGAACTTCCATATTAGATTAATAAACTTTTCGTCCTTTATTCTTTTGCGAAGAATGTTTATTAAAATATGGTGGTCAATATTATCAAAGAATCCTTTGATGTCACCTTCTACAAACCACTTTGTATGTGTTAAAGTATTTTTACATTGTAGAAGTGCTGTGTGACAGCTTCTTCTTGGTCTAAATCCATGTGAATTGGGTGAAAAAGCAGGTTCATATATCTCTTCCAATAAGTTTCTAACTACCTCTTGAACAAGCTTATCTTCAAAAGACGGAATTCCTAGAGGTCTTTTTCCTCCGTTACTCTTGGGAATATACACACGTTTTGCAGGCACTGGACTATAGGTTTGATTTCTTAGGCTCTCGATAATACGTTCAATTCTTTCAATGCTCATACCATCAACTGTCTTTCCATCAGAACCAGCAGTCATATTCCCTGTTTTGGCATATATTTTCCCATAAGCTTTGAGAAAAAATTCAGGATTGTATAGATTCCTATACAAGCGTTCAAATTGATATCCTTTTATTTTCGCTTTGGAAGATAGAGTGTTTAACACTAATATCGGATTTCTCATAATGCCTCCCGCATTGACCCATTTTCGTATCAAACTCGACAAACTGTTTCCCTTCGCCATGTAATAGGCTTTCCCTATCTCAGACTACTACGGAAACTCCGTTACCCTATTGGATATTCAGATACAACTATCATAGCCTCAAAAGGCTTTCCAACTTAGGTAATCCCCATTTAGACAGATAAAAACATAGCTTATTGTAATGTCGGAAGTGACTTTCGTCTGTTTCTACTGATGGTAGATGGAAGAATATGATTCACTTGGTTTGGTGCAGTGTTCCAACACCTCCCCCATATTCTCATGAAGTTTCAGATTCCATTCTTCATGCGCAAGCATCATCGTCCTTAGACTATCATTCAAGCAGTATAGCTTTCTTCCTTATTTACATATTTCATCTAGCCATTCAGTCGTGACGTAGAATCTCGCCAACTTATGGCATTATTCACCATGCTACACTCCCCGTCTGGTTTCCCTTTCGGATAAGATGATTGATGATAGGTATAGATTGTGAATTTTAACCTACGCTGTTGCCACACAGCGAATTCTTATCTGCCCTTATGGGCGCACAACACTTTGCTTATTTAATTTCTCGAAACCTATCCGATATATTAAAAAGAGGTGAATATTTTGGATATTGCAGCATTATCAATTGGAATGAATCAAGCTACACTTAAACAAAATGTTAGCATTGCTCTGACAAAAAAAGTCATGGAGTCTACGGAGCAAAATAGTGCTGAATTAATTAAAATGTTAGAAGCATCTCATCCGACTTTAGGTAAGTCAATTGACTTAAAAGCTTAAGATTAGAAAATGCATTCAACTAAGAGTGCATTTTCTTTTTTTTGAAACATCTTAATTCAAGAGTTGATTAACTCCGGATTTTCGTAAATGTTTCCGATGACTTCCATATCACGATTAGCAACAACCCAACCATCTTTATCTTCACTGCTGCTCAATCGTTCTAATTTGTTATAACCGTGGTAATTATATGGAACGGTAAATCCTGCATACCATTTCCCAAAAACCACTTGACCGATTGCATAGAACTCCCCGATTTCTCTGTCTTTAAACTTCTTTTTGATTATATCCCCCTCATAAATCTCCTTGCCGTTCTTGTCTCTTAGGCCTGAGTACTGCCTTAAAATCACATCGCCATATTTACCATCTAAAGAAAAGTGGCACCAGTCCCCCTGTTGACCGTCAAAATTCCCTACCACTGTATTGTCATTAAAATTAATTCAAATAGGATTAAAGTGTTCGCCAGTCGGCTTATAGATTGCATCAAATTTTATCTCACGCACGTTCATTCCTCCTAACTACTGTGTCGATTAATACACTTTATTGTCTGATTTTTACGAAATATTCACCCTGATTTATTACCAACATTTGTTATAATTAGTTAGTAATTGAAAAGGGGTGAAACTATGAAGAAAAAACTATTTTACATAGCTATCGCATTAGGAATATTGTTATCTTCTACTGCTTTTACTTCTGGTGCTTCAGCAGCATGTGGAAGTCATGTTGGCAACCACAAAATTTGTGGACCTTGATTCTTGTTTGGAGCGCTAAATTTCTTAGCGCTTTTTTACTTTCAATGTTAATAAACATAATACAAAATCTATAAACTAAACCCATCAACAGCTTCATCCATAATGTCCTGGTTAATCCCGATATACCTCATTGTCACCGCAGGACTACTATGGTTAAATATCTGCTGTAAGACCGCGACATCCTTGTACTTTTGGTAAAAGTGATATCCAAACGTCTTTCTAAGGGTGTGAGTACCTATCTCACTTATACCAACCTCTTGAGCTCAGCATTGAGAATCTTCCATGCCTGAACCCTGTGTATGCGGTCCTGACCTCTTCTTGACTGGAAAAGATATGCTGCTGTGTTCTTATCAATCGTAAACTTGCTGATATGTTGCTGTAGTTCGTTATTGATCTTAAATACACCTCCACAAATTGGACATTTATATATTTCAAGAGAGTAATTGAATCCATGTACTTTAGTTCAAAAAGTTTTTGCTTGATTGCGAATTCCTTTGTGATTACACCTTTTTTATCAATTATTTGGGTACTGCCATCTAGGTTAGTTACTTCAAAGTCTGCAATATACTCAATCTTCCGATAAGTTTTTCCATTCTTTTTGAAACTATCTTGAAGTAGGTACCTTGGCTGCAACTTGAAATCCTTAATTTGCTTTGCATGCTTTTTCCACTTTAATTGGTTGTAATAAATGGCTTCTGCCCGTGAATCATACGTGATCCCATCTACCATTGTTTTTTTATTTCCGTACTTAGGTGTTGATTGGATAATGTACCTTCTTTCCCATATAAAAAACACCCTTCAGAAGTATCGATTAGTTACTAACTAAATACGATACAGGGGGTGTTTTTTCCTTGTCTCAATTTACTGGGTCACTCTACAAAGCAAGGGTTTTTTCTTTTTTTACTCTTCTATTTTTTTGTGATTATCAAGTTGTCGCCGAAGTAAAATTTTTGCTATTTTCACTCCGCATTTCCGACTTATTTTAGAACATTTAGTATTAATGGAGAAACTTGAGATGGTACGGGAAAAGGGTTGATGCGTTTGAAGTGAATTAGCTGTGCAAACTTCCCCTCAGCCAAGGACGAGATCGATAGGGACCAATTGGGATTTGGATTAGGCTGGTCTTTCCTTGTTGATCCATTTTATAGAGTTCATCACTTAAATTCGCGTCAAATCCAAGAAGCGGGTGCCCTCCCATCCCGAGAGCTGAAGCGGCCAAAAGCAATCGTTGCACGAGCATGCCTGCTTCCATCTGTTGGATTCGATATCCCCTGTATCCTAGTTCTTTTTTATAGAATTTTTTGTCACCAGCCACATGCAGGCAAAGTGGTACTTGGAGCAAATTCACATTATCCAGAGACATTCCAGTCTGCAAATGGAGTCGATGGTCTCCTGGGCAAATTTCTCTTAACATGTGTTCTGTACTGTCATAATAGTACGCCCCATTTGAAATACCTTCAACATTATATAAACAGCTGTAAATTGTTACACGAGGGAAGGAACTCCTATATGCTTCATCTAAATCATTTCGGTATGAAAAAGAAGCTGTAGCTTCTAGGAGAAGGGCGGCCAGTTGTTGTTGACTCACCATTCCCAAAACGAAATCCATGTCGGGAGAAAATCGGTTTCCGCAGGCCTCGGCCAGATCATACGACAGAGGCTCTATATGAGGTAATACCACTGCGGGATCCACACGTTCCGCAATTCCCCTCCCCTCCATCACCCGAAATGCCCATGTGGAATTCAGCTTAGAAGCTTCGTTCATCGCAGTTATCATCGGATATTCTCTGACACTAAGTGACCGCTCGAAATGTTCTGGGTGAATCGCTGGCAGCTCTTGTCTCAATTCCTCCGATATAACATTTTCGTATAGTCCCCTTCCGTTAGTAGACCAGTTAGTGGTTTCCACCGAAAGTGGGATTACACTATATACGCTCTCCTCCTGTTCGGATAATCCAAGAAGATGATTGATTGCGGTATCAAGAAATTGAAAGTACACCCCTGAGGCGAAGCCAAACCGTTTCGCTACCTCCATTAACTGTCCAATCAGCACACCCGCATCCAATCCTTGGAGTCGGTACGCAAAATTGTTGTATTTAAAGAAATTTTTCCAGAACCTTGTCGACACAAAGACAATACCAAAACACGAGGAGATGTCACACCGATTGCCCAGAGCTCTTGCTATATAGGAATCAAAATTCCCTTCCCGCAGCAATACCAGGCTATGGTGTGCTGCATCATAATGATAAACTCCATCAAGGAGTCCCTCTACTTTCAAATACACGTACAATTCGTTAGGGTACAACGCTCCACCAGAAGGAGCAAACCGCCGATACGACTGCAAAGGGTAGGAATCTTGCTCTGTGGAATCCATCGGAAAGACTGATTGGCTCAATTGAGTAAAACCGAATACATACCAGAGAAAATGACCAACTCTATTAAGATCCAGTCTAGCCGGAGGTTCTCCTCCCGTAAGCGTCAGCGGTACTTCCGCAGACAATGGAACAACCGGTAATCCACTGTAGAGTTTATATGCAAGCGGTGCATCCTCCCAATCCGCTTCCCAGTTCGGCTGATTTGCTTTATCAATATCAAAATGCAGATTGTGCAGAAATTTTTCCAGACTCATTCTCTACCTCCTAATCACTGCTTAAGGAAACGGATGCGGATGTGGATTGAGTTGTTCTGGTCTCAATGGTTTATTCGTATACCCAAGCTCCATAGGGACGCGGAGTACCCTTTCAAGCCCTGTCAGGCGGGTAAGGTGGTGCCCGAATGTCATCGGCAGCATCCCCGGAATCAGTACTTTTACGCAATACAATCCGTTTCGTCTCGTTTCCGGTGTCGTCTGGTCTATTATAATTACATCAAGGTTTAACTGACGGAACACATGAAGGATGTCTTGCAAATCATCGGTAAGATCCGTATGATTCGACTTCCACATAAACTCCTCCTTAAAAGTTCGCATTGGGCCATTGTCGTCAAGCAAAAAGCTTAAGCGCTTTTCTGCTTGCGGCAAACCGTATAGCATTCCGTGGTCATCCATCTGCCGAACTAGGGAAGAATCATGCAGCATTCTTTCATACTCCTCCTGGTTCGCCTCAAATTTTTCATCAAGGTTCAGCATCATGCCAGCAAGCTCGTGAACCGCGCTTTTCACCGCCCGTACCGGATCCAGATGAGCTCCGGCAGCACAGATGAGATTCAATCCCTTTTCCTTTCTGTTTTTAGCCATTGCCCAAATACTTGGAATACCGTGTTCCATCGTGGAGTTATACAAATACAAATCATACCCAGCGACTGCTCGCATCCGTTCGACCATTAATTCCAACTCCAGGTCGTCAGCTGTAAAAGGATCCAGTCGTGGAAGGTTTAGCTTCGCGTACCAAGTCATAAGGAATGAATCACGCTCGACCACTTCCATAATTCCGTAGAAAATGGCCTCCTCTAAACTTCCTCCTAGTGCACATCCATTGGAAGTTTCATAGATAAAACCGTGTGACCCGCATCCAACACTGTAATAGGCAAGGAGCTCTGGAACCAGAATTGGACGCTCTTCTAACAGCGAATAACCCCACACCCAATTAATAGAACGGGCAGGATCAAACGATTTAAATGGATAACCAGGCTGCTCATATTGTTCCTTTGCGTGTACTCCTACCTTCAATGGATTGAGCGCTTGATTTTCCAGGTTACGAAAACTATCATGGATTACTGTCCGTTTCCCACGTGGCTCCAAACCACAGTGCCGCTCCAATCCCTCTAAGATGGCTGTCAACACGCTTTCTGCGTATGAATGAGTCCGGCCAGCTGTTCCCTCGTCTCCGGTAAACATAGGCAGATTGACACTCGCATCAGCAAATGGAGTCACTAGGTCATACATTTTACTATTCAAAAGGCCAGTACGATTATCCAGATAGTCTTTGACAATAACTTTTTTCATCTCATCCAATGGACGGCAGCGGAAACTGCTGGAGCTGATTTTCAGACTTGGCTGCAGTGAAATTTTGGCTAATGTTTGTGAATCGTCGGGTAATCGACCACAGACCGAACACAACGGGTCGGGTAGAAAAGTATGCAAGGAACTCTTCAGTGTTTTCAAATCAATTAGATACACCTTACCTTCCGAATAAGCCTTATCACCTTGTAATATATTCTGTACCTCACTCCCAATCAGGTGAGCCATTTGCAAAAGTCCGGTACTTGAAGCCCACGGGTCACTTTCCATTCCTCCGGCCACAGCAAGCCTCTTTTGCACCTCCCACATCTCTGTGCGGTCACGTCCTCCCATGAGACGCCTCATGTCCGCACATTGAGAGCAACCTGCTGCACCTGGTCGTACGAGCGGACCAACTACACCCTCTCCAAATGAAATGAAGCCTCTTAACCAGGGAGTACCAGTCTTTCGTAACACTTCTTCCGCCTTTTGATGAACAGAGGGTTCCCAACCATCATCCAAAACAAGGGCGAAGTCAGTATTTTTTGGAACTCCTTCCTCAAAATTGGTCTTACGAATAACTAGTTGGTGTGCTGACAGTTCCTCGCTTACAAGGTCCGCCAGTACCCCCTCTCCGACAACCAAAACGAAGGCACTCAATGTGATTCCTCCTCTAGCAGCAAAACACCAAACACTCCGTCTAGTTGCTCTTTAAAAACAGGTTCAAGTCCTAATTCGAATACTAAGACCCGTTTGCCATTCCGTTCCAATATTTCCATAGCTCCCTGTAGGAGGTCCGCTTGTATCCTCTCTTCATACGCAGGAATGCTAAGACTAACCGGCATCTTTTCTTCCAAAAGTACGGACGTTACCTCACAGGCTAGTTCATTAGAGGAGTCTGCTTTGTCTTGCACTTTGATAAGTGCCTGCTGTAATGCCTTCCGTAACGCCATTGTTATATTTAAATCTGCACTGCCATACCATCCATCTTTCGTACCTACCCAGACTACAGGAAAACCGGATACTTCCTTTCCTGTTGCGATAATTGGCGCTCCCCGCATCGTAGTCAGTGCCTCTAAATAGAACCTGCATCTCTCATCTTCTATAAAACTCAACTGTACTCGAGAAACACAATACTTCTGATTAAGTTGTTGCTTGCTAAGCTCCTCTGCCAAACACTTTTGCAACCCACGGCCAACACCTTCCACAAACGATTCACCAGCTCCAACCCCGACCATTTCCTCCGGTACTACTAAACCTCCTTCAACATTTTTATTTATTGGCAGAGTATTAACGATCAAACTGACCATTCGGGATATATACATTTCAATCCCAGTTAGTCCTGCTTCTCTTCGTGCCTCCTCATGAGTCAAACCTGAACAGACAATGTCTTGCATCAACTCAGCCGGACCCTCCGACAACGGGTCAACTGCCTGAACGCGGCACTGAGCTAACGGAAGCTGCTTTAAATCTCCCTCCTCCCAAATATGGAAGATCCCAGATTCTTCTGACGTCAATTGGTTGAAATAAAGAAGTAATTTACCTGGCTCAACTTTCTTTAAGCCTATTTGCAGCCGGCTTTCGACATCTTCAACCCATTCAGCAGAATTACCGCTTGTTACCAGTGGATGAGGCAAAAGTGAATGCCAGTTTCCCTCCAATGTATCCAAATCCAGAAGAAAAATCTTATTCCTCTGTTCCAATTCCATGACTCCTGTAACCTCTTTAAACATTTCAAATACGATCACATTGGCTAACAACGATCCCGGAATGGCAGAGAAGGGAGGGAGTTGCTTATTTTTGAATAATACAGAATGGTGTAAACGGCGCCATGCTGTCTCCCAACACACCTCGGAATTTGGATGTACTAATGGACCTGCTAAACCTACCTGCTGCAGGCATATAGCAGAAAGAAACATTTTCTTCTCTTCCCTGCAAACTGTATGAAGATGTCTAAGTTCCTCTAGTTCTCCCTCCTGACTCACATACAAAATCGAATCAAAGGGCTTCACTATTTCTCGCCAACCCTCCTTCTTTCGCGGAACTTCCTCTAAGTCAACCTCTGGGTCTATTTTTCGTACATGTTCCACGAGTTCTTTTAACCTCTGTCTATTGGTCGGAACCTTGTCTGTGATTAGTACTTGGATCTTAGTCAAACCCGATTCAATCAACGAAGAAACCAATGAATTTAAAATAGGACCCGAACCAACTGCCAGCACTTTGGCCTGACGGAAAACTTGAAAACGTGCCGCCCCAGAACCAACTAAATTATCCACAAATTCAATTTGAGATGCATGCTTTTTAATATGATCATCCGACAATTGATGCGGAAGGTCCTGGCTTAAATCTCGGACATACCCATTCGCATACAGCACTTCTGCAATTTCATATACCCGATCCCGGTATGGGCCAGGCAATCCGTTAGTCAACTGCTCTAACGTATACTCCCCATTGAGCATCGGCAACAACTTCTCAACCCATTGATCGATCCCACTGCCTTCGATACGGAATGAACTTAAGTTGTTTCGAAAATACACACCTCTGTTTGGTTCAGGGAGATAAAACGTGTCCCTTTTCACTTTCATACGCATAGAAGGGTTCAAATTTGTCATCTTTCTCCTCCTTACCGCTTGTGAACATAAATGTTCAATATCCTGCCACTAACATCGTATGTACTGCAATTTGTCCGTTATGTCTTAACTTATAGAGAATGACCCCTGCAACAATGCAGGGATCTTCTCAAATAGAAAACTAAACTATTAACCGGCTTAGCTGCCGCCACCACCGCAGCGACCACCGCCACCACAACGGCCCCCGCCGCATCTGGAGCAGCGTGAGCAACTAGAACAACTAAAGCAGTTAAAGCAACGGAAGCAACTAAAGCAGTTAAAACAGTTAAAACAGTTAAAACAGCTAAAACAACTAAAGCATCGGCCAAAACCAAATCCTAAACCAATGAATTGTCGATCCTGATCGGTATAGTACTGATTTTGATCCCAAGGGACTGCCTGAGTCGCTTGGAAATCGCCAACATTCAACATTTGAAGTTCACTTTGGAAATTATTCATTTTTTTCCTCCTCAAACAAATTAATAAGGGATACCGCAACTTGAAACGGGAACAGCCAAGTTAAATCGAAAAAAGAACTGTATACCAGATGAATACATTGAATATTAGAATTCATCAACAGATTATGTACAATAGATGGGTATTGTTACTGATACATAAGCCTAATTTAACGGAACTGGAAAAGACTATTAAAACGAAAACAAGATGATTATAAAAACCAAAAATAAAAAAAATCCCTTGATCGGCAGCTGAATCATTAAAAAACTAGTTTCAATCTCCTAAATTTGTGCTGGTGGTACTGGATAGGTTGCACTTACTTTATTCCATTCATGTCTATGAGCTCTTAATGGAGTATGAGAATGTCTTTGGTCTTTAGTGACCTATTGGAGACATCCTTCATGGTATCGCGGCAATTAATAAACTATTTCTTTGGTTCCTAAATGAAAATACTCATGTTAGTAAGATTTTTATAGAAAATGCAAAAAAGTGAAAAATCCTAATGAAGCTTAGGATTTTTCACTTTCTTTTCTTTGATAAGTTATTAACGCTGTAATATTAAAAAACGATAATATTTATTTACATTCGTATATTTTACAGAACAAATTTGTCTATAGCTTGCTTTAGATCATTAATTTCATCTGATAATTTTGTTGCAGACTGAGTTACTACTTGAATGGCTTTTTGCTGTTCATCAACAGAAGAAGTCACTTGCTCTGCTGAAGCAGCGGTTTCCTCACTAATAGCTGCAATACTTTCAACCGATTTTGCAATCAGATCCTTTGCATCCATGAGAGCTTCTACACCTGATGCTGTCTCAGAAATCGCAGTTATAATATTATATACGGAAGATTCGATATGATTGAATGCAGATTCCGTACTATTCACGGCTTGATTTTGTTCATTTACGATTAATAATGTTTTATCCATTTCTTCGTTTACTAAGTGCGTTTCAGTTTCAATACCATTCAAGGATTCTCTTACTTTAAGCGTCGCTTCTGATGTTTGTTCTGCCAGCTTTCTAACTTCTTCAGCAACAACTGCAAAACCTTTTCCATGTTCTCCCGCTCTAGCTGCTTCAATACTAGCATTGAGGGCTAATAAATTGGTTTGGTTAGAAATATCATTTATGGCTCCTACAATATTTTCGATTTCTTTCACTTTATTAATTAAACTGATGATGACACGTTGAACATGATTGATTAACTCTGATGTTTGTCCGGATTTTTCTTTAAGGAACTGGATATTCTCTAGTCCTTTTTCATTGGCAAGCTGCATATCTTGAGAGGACTCTAACATATGGTTATTTTTTTCATGCACAACTACGATTTGATTCGCAAATTTAGTAGTCATTTGATTCGTATCATCAGCATCAGAAGCCTGCTGAACAGAACCTCGTGAAACTTCATCAATTGCTCTAGCAATTTCGTCTCCTGAAGCTGTCGTTTCTTCGGCAACTGCTGTTAAATTTAAGGAGGTCCCTTGAATTTCGGTAATCGAATTTTCTACATTCCCAATCAAATTTTTTAAATGTAAAACCATCTCATTAAAACTTTTGTTTAGCGAGCCTATTTCATCTTTTCGCTTCAACTCATCTAATGAAACAGATAAATTTCCATCTGCCACATCGTTGACCTTTTTTGAAAGCTTTGTAAGAGGTGTTGCCAAGTGCTTAGCGAATAATAAAGCAATAATCG
The DNA here is from genome assembly GCF_001420595.1 of Cytobacillus solani. Classification (GTDB taxonomy): domain Bacteria; phylum Bacillota; class Bacilli; order Bacillales; family Cytobacillaceae; genus Cytobacillus; species Cytobacillus solani. The sequence continues at coordinate 4,070,581 of NZ_LJIX01000006.1, forward strand.
TTCCAATTATTAAAGCTAAACTAAGTGTAATTGCTAAAATATTTAATAATTCATTCGCTGGTTTATTAAAGTCCATCTTATATGCTCCTGCTGAAACAGCCCATCCCCAATGTGGTTCCAACTTAGAGTATGATATTTTTTCAGCAACTTGATCTTTATTATTTGGGAGCACAAAATAAAACGTTGTAAATCCACCACCTGACTTAGCTTTCTTTATCTTCTCCTGAATAAATAGCTTCCCATTCTTATCTTTATTATCCCAATTGTTTTGACCTTCAACAGAGGGACTAGCAACCTGTACGCCATTCATATCAATAGCATACAAATACCCATATTCTCCTATATCTACTGGATTTACAATCTCCCTAGTCCCATCACTTCTTTTCGGTCCGATTAGTATTTCCTTAGCCTTTTCTTGAGCTTCCTCCAAAGTTAATTCCCCATGCTCAACTTCTTCATTTAATTCATTTATTAATTGTATGGCAGATTCTACACTATTTTTTAGAATCATTTTTCCCGACGCTTCTAAACTGTCTTTTGAATTTTCATAGCTAACTAAACTAATGATTAAACTTGGTATAGCAAGTAACAATAGCGAGATGCTAATAAGCTTAAACTTGATTGATTTCATGCTGATATCTCCTCTTTCAATTTTCTATCTTGTTCTAAACTTCAATGAATTGGGTCATCATAATTTTCTTATCGGAAAAAGGCTACTATTCTTTAGGTGAATTATTGTATAAACGAAAATTTTTTCCATTTTTTAAAGCAGGAAAAAACTCATTCGTGTATCTTTAATCAAATAAGCATTCCTATTCTATCTTTTATTATGGGAATCAGAAAATAGTCAATAACAATTAATATGGTCAGAGTTTGGTTGATAATCATATAAATGTGCTAATAAAGAGTTTGGTCATTGTGTTTCCATTTAGTCTATTAAAAAACAAACCTACCTTATGTTTACTTAATAAATTTTTGTTATAATTTTACTAATGAGTTATAATAATCCACAGGGGAGGGATATCAAATGAATATTCAAAGAAATAGTTTTGCTGTTTTACCCACTAATCTAAATCGATCTGTAATGAAAACTAATATCCAAAAACAAAATAACTTTAATATAGATGAGAAGAATGATTTTAAAGATATGCTTTTGTTAATGATAAAATTAAGTAATGAAAAAAAAATAATGAAAGCTTTAGGTAATATAGATGCAAAAATACCTAAGTCTGATACAGAGCCTTCTATGAATAAAAACAATGATAATAATAAAGAGTCCTGTCAAACTGATTCAGAAAAGAAAATGGATACCCATTCAATGAATAGTACAAATGATGATCTTAATGCTGAAGAATTAGAAGCAATTAGTATTAAATTAACTGCCAAGATACTGGGTATTAACGAAAAGGAAATTTTTTTTTAAAAGGAACCTAAGTGGGTTCTTTTTCTATCATTTTGTTTCCAATCAAGTTCATGACCTAATCTTTTATTAATTTTTATAGCATCTTCTTTTGAGACTGAATACTCCCCAACAATATGATCCTCATCATCCAATAAATCAATAACAATCGCTAAATCAGATTTTATTTCAATATTGTTAAGAATTTCTCTTGTATTGCTTTTATCACCTATATTTAATGCAAAAAGTGTTAAAAATCCATCCTCTTTGGGATCAACCTAATGCTTGTAGTCTCCTAATACTTATTGTTGGGAATTCTGGTAAAGTCTAAGGGAGAGCAAATCTTTCGCTCTCTTGCTATTTTCGCAACCTCCAGTTTGATAAGTATTCTCAATTCCCTCTTTTCGGGGACTAGAAGTAGTAGTTCCTGCATAATTTATTTATTTGCATTATTTCTCGTCCCAATCATTATTCAAAATACTTCATATAATAAACTTGTACAATAAATTTTTTTGCCATCCAGTTTGCTTCTGAGCCTTAAAGGCTCTTTTTTATATACATAATTACGCATAGAATAAATCATTTATATTAGTGGCAAATTATCAATAAAATTAACTGGAGGTTTTTATGGAAAATAAATTTGCTGTTATTATTTTTTTCTCTTTGCTAGGAATAATCGCAACAACAGTATTCAGTAGCATTTTAATGAACCAAAACAGATTAATACTAGCTAAGCTTTCCAAAAAATAGTATTCATTTTCCCAGGAGTTCTTAATGCTGCATAAAAAACTCTTAGAGCCATAGTGCATCTCAGAGTTTTTTCATTTTCACAATAAAACAGGCCCATTACAGATGAATGGGCCTGACGAAGATTACTTAATTAAGGCTATCTCCGTTTTTTTCTTCATTTTTATCAGGATCTTTTTCTTCTTTGTTGTCATCTTTGTTATCTTCTTCCTTCTTTTTCTCATTAATATACAGCTTGCCATCAGCGACTTTACGTGTTTCGTTGCCAAAGTCATCAGATACTTTCACTTCGATTTCAGCTCCGGCCGCTTTTACATTTGAAGTGGCTGTATAGTAACCTACATAATGTCCTGGAGCAGTTTCCATCATAGGGAGCTCAGTTGCATTTGCGATATCACCCGCATTTGTTAAAGGCATTCTAATAGCAAAGGTTGCTTTTAGCCCCGGTGCACTATCAAACTCAATTTTAACAGACTCACCCTTCTTCAATTCTTTATCTTCAGTTGGAAGAAGGTTTTCAATTGCTGGAGCAGTGTAAACAGCATGAACGGTTACTGTTTTCTCAACTGTGTTTCCAGCTTTATCCTGAGCTGCAACAGTAATAATGTTTTCCCCTTCATTTAACAGGATGCGAAGAGAGAATTTTCCGTCTGTCATTTTCGCATCTTGCCCATTTACTTTAACAGAGTCTAAATGCTCATCAGAAACCGTTCCTTCCACTGTGACAGTTTCCTTATTCGATTGCGACTTATCTTCTGGTGAAATAATTTCTAGTTCAGGATTGGTTTGGTCGAAAATGATTTTTACAGGATTAGAAGCGTCGGTTGATCCTAACTCTGTTGTAACTTTTGCAGTAAGGATATTCTCTCCTTCTGTCAATGAAACGTCTGCTGAGAAGGTTCCTGCCTCTGTTGCTTCAGTAGTGGCAATCTCTTCACCTTTATTGAAAATCTTAACGGTTGCTGCCGGTGAAGTTGTACCTTCGACCTTCACTGTACCTTCTTTTGTATAGTCTCCGTCTTTAGGAGAGGTAATAACTGGTGCTGTCACTTCATAGTTAACTGTGGAACGGATCATATAATTCCCTTCCTCTTCTGGAGAAGGAGTCCAAGCTCCACCAACTAGCTGCCAGCTCCGCTTCGCATTTGGTCCATTTTCATCTGTCGCTAAGCCAGGAGAACTTGTATTAATTGCACTTTGAATGTAAACCATGTAGAAATCACCGTTTACCATGATTCCATGCTCGCTTAAATCCACATGTGTCCATTCACCGTTTCTTAGAGCAGTTGCATCAAATGGTCCGGCAAGTTTTTTACCAGGGGCTCCATCTGGACCGCTTGCATCATAGACTTCAACCTTGAATGCAGTACCTCCTGGAACTGGCCATTCCGTATCCCAGAAACGAAATAATCCACCAGTAACCATGGCACTTTCCTGTCCTGCTGCTAGACTCATTTTAACCGCCCAGCCATTTCCGGCATCGTAGAATGCACGGGCATTTTCGGCTGTTCCGTCATCATAGCCAATTTCACCAGGGTATCCGATAAATGGCTTTAACTGTACGTTTTGTTCAATTGTGCCTTCGCTAATCGTAACCTCGATTTCTTGACTATAGTATGAAGGTGCCATCACTTTTAATGTATACGTACCTTCATAAGCTGTTAATGAATATTCACCGTTTGCATTTGTTTCTACTGGCTGAACAGCAGCATCCTCAACTAAAAGAAGCGTTGCATTTGAAATTGGCTCCCCAGTAGCTTCGTTTGTAACAGTTCCAGTCACAGTTCCTTGTGGGATTTCTTCAAGGACAAAGTTTGCAGTTACTTCACCATCTTGCGGCACATTTACAGTCTGAGATTGTGAGCGATAGCCATATGCTTCCGCCTGAACAGTAAAACTGCCTGATGCATGTGTAAATTCATATGTTCCATCTTGAGGTTTAGTAAACACAGATCTGCCAGATTCTAAAATACTTACCTCAGCTGTTAATGGAAGAAGTGCCGGTGCAGGCTGTTTTTGGCTGCCTTCGTCCTTTACGATCGCATCCTTCTTAGGTTCAATTTTGTTTGGATCGACTTTTTCATCCTTTAATGTGGCTTTCGAGTCATTTTTAGCAGTATCTGATTTTGTCGTGCCAAGCTGTGCTTTATTAGTAGCCTGAAGCGGTGTGTTAGCAAGCTGAACATCATCAATGTACCAGCCTGGTCTAACTACAGAACCATCAGTTGTTACGTTAAAACCTACATAGATTCTTTGGCCTGCATATTCGCTTAAATCTACTTCACCGTTAATCCAATCAGCTGTGATATCATTCACGCGAAGCTTTTGCGTCCAGTTTTCCATGTCAGTAGAGACAAAAACATGGCCATAATCATAGTTTCTTTCGAGGTTATGCCATTGTTTAAATTGTAAGAATGCGTTACCTTCTGGAAGATCAATTGGCGGCATAACTAAAGTCATATTTGCACTGGCATCATAGTTTCCTGCGAGGTTAGTAGCAAACACCTTTTCACCAGATGCGGCCTTGCTTGGTCCAGAAGTTGGCACTCCCCATTGCCAGCTGTTTTTTACTCCGTATGATGTCCAGCCAATTGGTTCTGATTCAAAATCTTGAGAATAGCCCACAGTGATGCCAGGCTTAACGGAAACTTGGTACGTATCTGTTCCAACTTCGTTTCCACCGAAATCATTGACTTTCCATTTGTATGATACAGAAGGAACAGCAATATCATCACCAGGAATGGCTGCCGTATATGTTCCATCTTGGTAATCTCCAGAAACTCTGCTTGCTTGGACAGTCGCCCAGCTGCCATCCGATTTTAAGTATTCGAGGACAACATTCAATACACTAACATTGTCAGTTGCCTTCAGTTCTAGAGGCAGGTCCATTCCTGCGTATGTTTCCTGAGGTGCATGATGTTCCACTTGTGGTGCTTCATCATCATTGCCTTCTTTTGCCACTTGCCCTTTGATTTTTCCAAGACCGGAAATAACAGAGGAAACCGCATCGAAAGCATTAACGAGACCTGATCCGAAACCGTTATTTGGTGATGTCGGATATGTTCCATTCGTTAACGGTGTAGCTGTTGTCATTAAAATCTCTTCGATTTCTTCCACTGTTAGGCTTGAATCAACTTGTCGAAGCAATGCCGCAACTGCCGAAACATGCGGTCCTGCCATAGAAGTTCCATTCCAGCCGCCTTCATAGATGCTTCCAGGGACAGATGAGCGAATATTTACACCTGGTGCAGAAATATCAGGCTTGATTTCTCCATATGGAGATGGGCCTTGAAGCGAGAAGCTTCCTAGTCCATTATTTATGTCTGTTGCACCTGTAGCATATGATTCTGGATAGTTAGCTGGGTTGGCAATAGAACCCGGTCCACCAGGATTTCCTGCTCTAGTATTTCCTGCTGAGAATTCAGGGAAGATTTCCGCTGCGCGCCAAGCCTGAACCATTGGACGGTACCATTCATCAAGCCCTGGACCTCCACCCCATGAGTTATTAACAACATCCGGCGCTTGTTCAGGATGTGGATTTCCCGCAGCATCTTTTGGTGCTAATATCCATTCACCAGCAGCTAGTAGATCACTATCTGATCCGCCACTCGCTGTAAACGCTTTAACGGCAATCCATTTTGCACCAGGAGCGACCCCGATTTGATTCGCACCATTTGGTTCACTTCCCACCATTGTACCCGTTACATGTGTTCCATGACCTTGATCATCATATGCTGCTGCTCTTCCTGCAGTAGCATCGAACCAGTTAAATTCATGTGTAGGCGAATTTGGATTGGCTGGATTATAGCCGCGATATTTTTCTTTTAATGCTGGATGATCCCACTGTACACCTGTATCAATGGAAGCAACAACTGTGCCTGAACCATCAATACCCATTTCCCAAACAGCTGGTGCACCAACACGTTCGATGTTCCACTCAATTGCATTTGTATTCGCTTTTGGTTCCTTTCCAAGCTGCATAGATGGTTTTTCTGCAACTTTTTCTGGGATATGAAGTTGTCTAATTTCGTTTGGAAGAACTTTTTCTACTTCTGGGAAGGCAGCAACTTGTTCCATAACATCTTTTGTTGCTGTAACTGCGATAGCATTGACAATATAGAAGGATTGAATTTCTTTAGCTTTGCCTTCTTTTTCTTGCTTGTGGAGGAAATCTGCTACAGATCCTTGAGTTTCAATAGCTGTTGATCTTAATGCGGAAAGGACTGCTGATCGCTTCATGTATTTAGCTTTTGCAGGAGTAAGATTTTGATTTAATGCATTCTTTTCAGCCTTTTTTGCCGCAGCTGCAGGATCAGATTGTTCCTTAAATTTAATTAAGAATGTAACTTGATCCTGTTTATCGAATTCATCTTGTAATCTGCTGCTAATTTTGCTTTTGGTCGATTCTAGCGATGATTTCTTTAGAGAAGTGTGCGGTGAACTCTTTCCTTCTGCATGCCCCATATTAGGAAACATGAGTGGGAGAATTAAAAACGCGACCGACAGGATAGACAGCAAACGGAATCGTACTTTTCTTTTTTTCCCCACAAAAATTCCTCCTCATCAATTTGTTTAATTGCAGTTAATAAACACTTTTTCCTGTTAGAAAATAACCACCTCCAGTTGCGGGAAAGGACCCCTTGTTACTGAAACTTTAGCTAATAAAAAAAAAGAAAGTTGTCGAATACACACGAAGGAAAAGTGTACCAGTTTAAAATGAGAGGAATGTATTAGGAGTAAAAGAGACATTTAGTCTAAAAGATTCAGCTAAATATCATTCTACTTAGCTGAAAATGCTCTCTTTCCAATAGAAAATCTATAATTTGAGTTTTGTATCATAAAAAATGAGAAGAAGGAATGTAGAGGTATTTTTTCATAAAAGTCTCATGGTTATAACGAAAGAGAGCTTTGGACCCCAATTCTTTTGACCTATCGAAACATTTATCAAAAAATATAAAATTGAAATAGTTAATAAGATGTGTAACTTTTTTGAAAATAAAAATTAATGCCTTTGAAAACTAAAAGTAACAGACTTAAAGTTTTAGTTACAAATTTTAATGAAAAAAGAATCCAATTTCCTACTTTCTCAACATGTATAGGAAAATAGAAATAAACTCACCTTCTCTTCATGAATATAAGGAAAAAAGGTACTAGGAAAAATTTCTACCGATTGGTATGGTAGACAATATTACATACGAAAAGTGGAATCGTCTTGTTTACCCTCTGGCATAGAATAAGACAAGCATCATGGATCAAAATTCCTTGCCTTTCTATGAGGGTTTACTATGTGACTTCGAGGGTCATGCTTTCAAAAAAAAATCTGTTCATATTGTGTTTCCTTTTTCAATCTTATTCGTCTAACAATATGCTTGAGGGGAGCGGGTGAAATGGAAAAAATTTCTGTAGATACTTTTGAAAAACTATACCAAGAATATAGTGATAAAATTTTCAGTTATATATACCTCCTTGTAAATGATAGAGAGGTGGCTGAAGATTTAACTCAGGATACCTTTATTAAGGCTTACAGAAATTTGGATCAATTTAATGGCAAATCTCATTTATTTACATGGCTTTTCCGCATTTCCAGAAATGTGACGATTGACTATTTAAGGAAGAAGCGTTTGTTAACTTTTTTTTCAATAGAAAAGTATCAATTTGAGTCAAATCAACAGACGCCGTTAGAGATTGTTATGAAAGGTGAAAGAATAACCATTTTATACGAGGCAATCCGTCATTTAAAACTAAGTTATCAGGAAGTGCTTATTCTTAGGAAAATAAAAGAGTTTTCCATAAAAGAAACAGCTGAAATATTAAACTGGAATGAAAACAGAGTAAAAATAACAACTTCAAGAGCCATAGCTGCTTTAAAAAAAGAATTGATAAAAAGGAGGGAAAACAATGAAGAAGTTATCTGAAAGTGAGCTCTCCTTTCAGGAGCTAAATGAAATTCCTCGTTCAAGCCGTCAAAAACAGCAAACTTTCCAAAAAATTAAATGCGAGATAAGCAGGGAATCTGACACAAAGAGACGAGTATTTCCAAAAATTTTAACAGGTATGGTCTCGCTCGCCGCTTGTTTTCTATTTGTGTTTATTATATTTACTGAAACAAATCTCAATAATCGTACTAGCTTAATGGCAAGCATTGAAGGGAAAGAAATTGTCCAAATGGGATTGGCATCTTCAAAGCTAGGTACTTCTTTTTTACCAGGTGAAGAGGAGAATCAGAAAAATACGTTTATAATAAAAGACGACAATTGGAGTGAAATTGTGTTTGAGATGCTAAAAAATGCAGAAATAAGCACGATTAAACCTATAACTGATCCATCTTATGACTTGTTGATTACACTGCAAGGACCCGATCTTTTAAAAATTAAGGTTTGGGAAGAAAAGGGAGAAGTATATTTAAGAGAACTGAACAAAGATAAATATTATTATGTTCCAAAAGAAAAAAGCAAAGTATTTTTAGAGTATGTCCATTCATTAAATCATTATATTACAAAGCCAATATAAAAAATCGGCAAAGCGATAAGCTGAGCCGATTTTTCCTTTTATTGAATTCTGCAATATTTACTCCAATATCCATCAACACAAACATAGAACTTTGGATCTTCGCTATGTACATATTTTGTACATACCCAGCAGAGTTTATCAACAATTGACGAATCATCATCATCAAGACTAATTGATAATTCCTCCAATCTTTCAGGTTCTAATTTTTCTCTTGAATCATGATTGGCTAGTTGTAACTCTGTATCCATTGAAACTTCATTGGCATCAGTCACTTTCGCCTTTTCGGTAACTTCGACTTTCTCATCATTTATTAGAATATAGTTATGCGATGATGCAAAAGCTTGAGTAGAGATTGCTAGCAATAAAATCAACAATATAGCAATATGCTTTTTCATGTCTATTACCTCCAATTCTATTTGATAATTGCAGAATAGCATAATTTACCATTTAATTAATGATACAAATTAGGGAAACTCCTCTAGTATATTCTTACTATTATGTTTGAATTGAATGATAATTACTTGATTTTATATCAAAAAGTTAGTTTAAGTTAGATTAGTCTCACTGAGGAACTGTTAGAATAATAAAAAATAGCCGCATACATCGCGGCCACAAAAACAATATTCTTTTTAACCAAAAGGATCTTAGAGTTAACATGAATAATTACAACCTAGTAAAAGATCAATAATGATTAGAACTCCTGCCATGATGTTACGATGCCATTATCAAAGTACAGGTAAATAGCGGCACCGTCTAGTATATCCCCATACACCCACTGTTCTAATGCAATATAATCTGAGTCATAGCTATTTACATCGTCTGGGTACCCCCAGGACAATAATACTTGTTCCATTGTCATCCCTGTCTGTACCTTTTCATTTTTGATAAGATTCCACATTGTATCGGAAAATTTGAATGTATTAAATGGATTCTTTGTTATATAACTTGCTTCAATAAACGTCTCGTCTACGTATTGATATGTAAAATATTTATCTTCGATTTTAATTTTAATATTTAAGGTGCTAAGCTCAGGATTTTTTTCCGAACTTATTAAAATGGCTTCTTGTAAATTTTTCAAGTCTACAATTTCCCCTTTGTTGTTTTCATAAAAATCAGGGTTTCTTAGCCAAATTCTTTCTTTTCCTACTAGTTCTTTCTTTTCTTTAGAGGGTGTTTGATAAGTGATTGATTTCGAGTCCTTTACAAATTGACTTGATCCAAGGCCATATAAGATACCATGAGTTTTATCCGTTTTTTTAGAATAGACTCCGTATTCCTCGCCCTTCTTTAAGGTACGCACAGTAGTTAGTTTATTTTCTTTATCAAATTTATATAGTGGAGTATCCTTGTTGATTATTACTTTCCCTATATGCCCTTCCTTGAGCGTAATTTTCCCCCATTTAACAATTATTTTTTCAGCATGAGCACTTTCCAAAGGCGAAAATAAAACGACGATCAAAAGCAGCACTGTCAATAAGCCAACAATTTTTTTCAAAGTTAAATCACTCCTAATATTTACATATAATGAAGATTTTACTATTAATATCTTAATATTTCTATATAATATAGAAATAAATTGTTAAATATTTGTATAAGACAGTCATATAAATATCGTTAAAATTTACCTAATCATCGTACTTTACATTACACTGAACACCAATTAAAGTTATTCAAAGCTTAAAGATTATTTATAAAATTTTCTTCTAAAATAATAAAATATGTTAAAAGGAGGGATTTGTTTCTAATGGAAATGTTTGTAATCGCAATAATATTCACTTTAATTTTCGGCACTTTTTCTTATATGCTGCTGAAGCATCCTGAAGGAGTTTTAAAAGTGAGTTCCTTTTCAGATAAATTTTCTGAGAAGCCTTTTCTAAAAAAGTTCCTAAAATTTATGGGTTGGTGGTTTTTTCTACTTGTGATAGGGGTATGGATTATATCAATTATCTCCTTGTGAATGAGCTCACGAACCATTTCACTCATAAGTCTCATCCAACGAAAACCTTTGTCACAAATATGCATTCATTTACCTTTACAACAACATACCTAGACAAATATGAACATCTGTCCGAAAGTTTTTTCCAGCCTAAAACAAAGTTTAAGGCTCCATCTAAGCTTTCTTCATTTTTCCACATTAAAATCCCTATACTTCAGTGATTTTATCTATTTATCAACAATAAAATATATCATAACCAAAAGAAAAAAGATTCCCACTAAACAAATAAGTTTGGCGGGAATCTTTTTGTTCGGTAATCATACTAATTCAAAGTTTAATGTTGTGGGGGATAGTCAAAAGGTTTGATTACAGAGCTAATACTATGTTGTGGAGGATAATCAGCAAAAGCAGCAGCACCTGTGCCCAAAAGCCCCACACATAAGATTCCTAAAGTTAATAGACTCTTTACAAAAATCTTTTTCATAATTTCACCACCCTTTTCTGTATTTTCTTACTAATACTAATATTAGCAATTTATTGATAATTTTTCCACTTCTTTCTCCATAATTTCTAATAATCTTGTTTTATTTTCTAATTTTAATAAGTGCAAACATTCCTCCAGATACTTTTTACCACTTTCATTTTCTCCTAATTTAATATAGTTATCACCCATTTGATAGTGAAACTCATTAAAACAGTACAATGACTCTTCATTTATACAAAGGTCAATTCCTTTTTGACAATACTTTATTGACTCTTCATAATACCCTAATTTAGTAAATACTTGAGATAAACCAAATAATACTCTTATTTTCACCTTTGAATTAAGAATATGCGGAAGTTTATCTAAATTAGTTTGAGCTTCTAAATAGATCGGAAGAGCACTGTGAAAATCATTATTCTCATAATATAGTATCGCGATACTATTCAGTATTTCCGTTTCTCTTTCCGTCAGATTAATTCTATTTGGATTTGTAATTGAAATGGCTTCATTTAAAATACTTTCTGCTTTAATTAAATCTTTTTCAATATAAAAAACACAAATTCCTTCATGCCATTTAATGTACTGAGCAAGTAACGGAGGGCTAAACAAGGGATTGCCCATTTCTTGATGTACAATATTATCTATTGCATGATAATTACGTTCTCTTTTATATTTTTCTATTAGCTGTATTACTGCTGTTGAATAATTTATTCTAGTTTCAGAAACTACATTGAAAAAATATGAAACATCCATATTTAGTCTATCTGCTAATTTATAAACAGTATCCAGACGCGGGTATGCTTTATCTTTTTCAAAAGAAATAAGTTCATCTTCTGTACATATACCGTCAGATAGCTCTGAAATGGATAATTTTTTGTATTCACGGAAGGATTTAAGAATATCACCTATCAAGTAATTCACCATCTAACCGCCTCCTAAAACTAGTCATTTATTGTTAATTATACCATATATATTAAACCCGATTTATAATACAAAAGTAACAATAAACAAATATTCAATCTATTCTTTATTTAAACCATACTTATCTCCAAATAGGGATATCTCCTCAGATATCGTGATATTATTTAAATTTCTCAAAAGTAGATTGTACTATTCTCATACGGCTAGATCCTGCAATGATAGAAGTTATTTTCCCTCACTACTTATTAGAAAAATCATTTTATTCATTGACATGAAGTATTTCAGCTTGTATATTATAGCAATATATTATTTTACCAATAACGTCGCATATTAAAATAACAAACACTATGATTAGGAATAGTAGAAGATTGTTCATGATGAGCAGAGAGCTGCGGGTTGGTGGAACGCAGTCACATGACACTTTGAACTCGCCTGGGAGTGGTTGAGCCGAAATACGATATGTTTATCTAGGTTCTAACGATTAACCTGCGTTAAAAGGTTTCGCAAGATATACTTTGCGCTAAGCTGGACTCAATAATAAAAGGAGTCAATAAGAGTGGTACCGCGGTTGGCCTAAGCCTATCGTCTCTTTTAAGAGATGATAGGCTTTTTTATATGCTTACAACTAAGAGTAGGGGGTTTGAAAGAATGGATGGCAGACAAGAGAATTTAAAGCGAACGATGACATCACGCCATATTATGATGATGGCATTGGGAGGAGCAATCGGTGCAGGATTATTTAAAGGAAGCAGTACAGCCATCGATATGGCAGGCCCAGCTGTAATTGTTGCTTATCTTATTGGAGGAATTATCTTATTTTTTATTATGCGTGGACTTGCGGAAATGGCAATAAAAAACAAACAGGCCCGAACATTTCGTGATTTAATTCAACCATTTTTAGGCAATTATGCAGCTCATTTTCTTGACTGGATTTATTGGAAAATGTGGGTGTTAAATATTGCAGCAGAATCAGTGGTAGCAGCTATATTTATACAGTACTGGCTCCCAGGGGTACCCGTTTGGACACTTGCTTTAATCGTCTCTGCTATTGTGACCTTAGTAAACTTATTTTCAGTAAAGCTATTTGCTGAAACAGAGTACTGGCTTGCCCTATTAAAAATCAGTGCAATCGTATTATTTATCATATTTGGCTTAATCATTTTATTTGTACCATTTCAAGATCATGCCGCGATAGGATTTTCTAATCTGACCAAACACGATGGGTTTTTCCCTAATGGCATGCAAGGATTAATTATGGCCATGCTGGTAGTCATTTATTCATATGGCGGTACTGAAATGATAGGTGTTACTTTAGCAGAAGTAAAAAATCCAGAAAAGGCGATACCGAAAGCTGTGAAAGGCACATTAACACGGATTATTGCTTTCTATATATTGCCGTTTTTTGTAATTGTGAGCCTGATCCCCTGGAATCAAGTGAATGACGTTCCTGAGAGCCCGTTTGTGACGGTGTTTAACTTGATAGGAATTCCATATGCAGATCACATTATGAACGCCATTATCTTGTTAGCTGTTATTTCTTCAATGAATTCCGGGCTATATTCATCGTCAAGGGTGCTATATACACAAGCAGTGGATGGAAATATCCCTAAACTATTTTCAAAGGTTTCTAAAAAGAAAGTCCCTGTTTATTCGATTTTAGCCTGTACCTCTTCGCTATATATTGGAGTGCTCATTTCTCTATTTGCCGGGAGCAAAACTTTTAACTATTTAATGGGGTCTCTAGGGTATACTGTCTTATGTATTTGGATCATTATTGCGATGGCACATTTGAAATCTCGGATTAAACAGACACATAAAGCCCCCTATCCTGTTCGCTCTTTTCCTTTTACGACATTGATAGCTTTATTAGCACTGCTTGCTATTTTAATTGGGGTTATTGCTACAACTTCTATTAGTGTAACGATAACAACAATTATCATCTATTTATTCATAACTGCAGCTTATTTTAGTGCCGGAATGTTTTCTAATAAAGTGGCGTAATGTGCAGGGAACCGAGCCTCTAATAATCCATAAGGTCAAAAAACCACGTCGTTATGACATGGTTTTTGACTCCTTTTTAATGGCCTACTACCGAGCTCACTTTAAAAGATTCGAAAGGTTTTGTGTAGCAAGATTTGTTTCTTGAATTAAGCGTGATAGTTGTTCTTTGTTATTGGTTTGGGATTGAACAGTTGCAGAAATCTCTTCCAGGGAGGAGGAAGCTTCTTCTAATATAGAAGCAAATTCATTTACTGCTACTTCTATCGCATCTGTTTCTTGATCAATATTTTTGGCAACACCGCTAAATGATTGAACTTCTTGTTGAAGGTGTTGAATGGAATGCTGAATCGATTCAAAGATCAATTGATTCTTCACCGTTCCTTGAATATTTTCATCCATTTTACTAGATACGAGATTCATTTGGTTCTGTGTTTCTTGATTGTTTATATGCACTTGATTTAAAGTAGTCGAAATTTGAACGGCTGTTTTATCTGAGGTTTCCGCGAGCTTGCGAATTTCTTCTGCTACAACGGAAAAACCTTTTCCTGCTTCTCCAGCTCTGGCAGCTTCAATCGATGCGTTCAAAGCAAGCAAATCGTTTGTGCAGTTATTCCTTGAATAGCTTGGATAGAGCTCAGGGATGACTCAATATTTTCACTTAATTGGTTCATATCTTTCTCCATCAATTCAATAAAACGTTTAAATTCCTGCATCTGATCATTCATTATTTGAGATTGTGAGCGGCCTTCTTCTATTTGACCTGTCATTTGATCAGTCGATTCATTAATTTGCAGCACACGTTCATTCATTGAATCTACTTGTTTAGCAGTACGTTCAATTGAATTCATAATATTGGTGATAGCGTTCCCTTGCGACTGTGTACCTGAAGCAATCTCCTGCAACGCAACATTAAGTTCTATCGTCATTTGTTTTTCTGATTCTGATTGTTCTTCTACCATCTGCATATTACTAGCTATGATTTGTGAGTTTTCCTCTAGAATTATGCGATGTTTAGATTCATTTTCCAACTTTTCTTCCGCAGATGTCTGCATCTTTCCAAGATCCGCTTCAAGCTTCCCCATAATTTTTTGTTGAAAAAACAACACAATGACAGCAAGAGAAAATAGCAATAAATAAGTGGAAATATCAGAGGAATAGAGCTCGCCATTTAAAGCAAAGGCAAAGGTCAATAATCCCACACCAAAAGCTGTTCCCATTAGGTAAAGAACAATATTCATATACAGGGCCGAACATACTAATAAATAGTAAATGAGTGATAGATTATTCTCAGAGGGACTAATTGATCATTCCAAGAATAATAGTTAATCCAACTATCGCTAAATAAGCGATTTGTTTCGTTAATCGTTTGGATAGATGTAAAAATGCGATAATGGAGCATAGGACTGCTCCACCTATAGCGATTGTCAAAATAAGCTGCAGTGTTTTTCCTAAACTTGCTTCAACAACCACACCTAGAACAACTGAAATGATTAACATAATCAGTGTAATTCTATTTTTCTTTCTTAATGTTTCTATCTGTAACTCTTTAATTGACATCCTCATTCTCCTTCAATGCTTTTCCACACATATTTTACTAGAAAAAAATCCCTTTGTATATAGTTTTATAAGCCGTTATACCTAGTAGAATCCTTGGTTTTGCTTTAATGAACTCCCTGGAAAAGCTCACTTATTTTCCTTATTTACATGATGATAAAAGTTATTATTCTGAATTAATTGAAGGAAAATAAAGAATATTATAGAAATAATAAATAATAGTTTTAAAATAACTAGAAGGGAGAAAATGAATGAAAGCTCTTGTATCATTTTTCAATCGTGTCATGCAGCGATACTTGCCTGATCCATTTTTATTTGTCATTATTCTAACTTTTGTTGTGTTTACGCTTGGTATTATATTCACCGATAGCGGGCCTTATCAGATGGTTCAGCACTGGGGGAATGGATTTTGGGGATTACTTGTCTTTACCATGCAAATGGTTCTTGTTTTAGTAACAGGGCATGTGCTTGCAAGCAGCAGAATTTTTAAAAAGGGATTAGGTGCACTAGCATCTACAGCTAAATCACCTGGCCAGGCAGTGATCATTGTAACGGTTGTCTCTCTTATTGCTAGCTGGAT
This sequence comes from Cytobacillus solani, assembly GCF_001420595.1. Classification (GTDB taxonomy): domain Bacteria; phylum Bacillota; class Bacilli; order Bacillales; family Cytobacillaceae; genus Cytobacillus; species Cytobacillus solani. The sequence continues at coordinate 4,086,713 of NZ_LJIX01000006.1, forward strand.
AAATTGGGGATTTGGTCTTGTCATTGGGGCTTTATTCGCAAAAGAATTAGCGAAAAAAGTAAGAGATGTAGATTATCGGCTTTTAATTGCAAGCGCTTACTCTGGTTTTGTAATTTGGCATGGGGGCATTTCAGGCTCAACTCCTTTAACCATTGCGACAGAAGGGCACTTTTCACAGGACTTGATTGGAATTATTCCAACTAGTGAAACGATTTTTTCCGGTTTTAATCTCGCCATTGTTATTGCATTATTTTTAGCTCTTCCACTGGTTAATCGGCTAATGATGCCTTCTAAGGAAGAAACAGTAACTGTAGATCCTGCCTTATTACAAGATGATATTCAAGCTGCTGCTATTGAAAAGGGGGCCATGACACCTGCAGAACGGCTAGAAAATAGCCGTATACTTTCTCTGTTAATTGGTCTATTTGGGCTCGTGTTTTTATTCTACTATTTTGCTCAAAACGGTTTTAAACTGAATCTTGATATTGTTAATTTCTTATTCTTATTCTTAGGCATTCTTTTCCATGGGACGCCAAAGCATTTTTTAGAAGCGGTTATGAATGCAGTAAAAGGTGCAAGCGGGATCATTGTCCAATTTCCTTTTTATGCAGGTATTATCGGAATGATGACAGCGTCTGGATTAGCTGCAGTTATTGCTAATGGGTTCATATCGATATCTAATGAATTCACATTTCCGTTATTCACCTTCTTAAGTGCTGGTTTAATTAATATTTTCATTCCTTCTGGAGGTGGCCAATGGGCAGTTCAAGCACCGGTCGTACTGGATGCAGCTATTGCACTCGATGTTTCCATTCCAAAAGCAGCAATGGCCGTTGCCTGGGGGGATGCTTGGACAAACTTGATTCAGCCATTTTGGGCTTTGCCTGCACTAGCAATTGCAGGTCTAAAAGCAAAGGATATTATGGGGTACTGTGTCCTGACACTTATCGTAAGCGGTGTTATTATTTCTTTAGGTTTTTTACTTTTATAAAGAATATGGGACAGGATTCCTGTCCCACTAAATCATTTCAACATTTAGCTGATACAACAACCATTTAGGAACTACAAACCGTGCTGTCATTAACGGGTCTACGATTTGACAGACTTCTACTTGCCCAACCGCACTCATAAGCATAGTGACTTCATATAATGGCAGACTATCGTTGTACCAGATGCAACAGACTTGATAGGCTTGTGTGTTTTATTAAAATCATAAATGATTCCCGCTTGGCATGATAAAGTTTCCATATGCAGCCCCTTTCTCAGTCTCCAGGTTTCAAACTATTTATACTACTTTAAAGGACATTATATCAAAAAAAATATCATTTTTTTTAAAAAGAATGAATAGTCAACTAATATTTTCTGCTTATAAGGTGAACTCACTCATTTAAATTTCCCCTGCACTAGATTTCAATTACAAACAATCAAAAATAAGAGCCCTAAAAATTGGGCTCTTTCCATCATTCACCATACAACTCTTTATACGCAATAACCTTCAATGCTAATATTTCATCTTCTGTTAACTTTCCTTCTATATTCTCAAGCACTTCTTCCTTAGACATGGATCCCTCTTGCACTTTCACACGTATATCATTAAGTTCAGTAATCCCAACTTTGCTAATAAGTGCTCTTGTTGCTTCTTCTTTTGTTGCAAATGGCAGATCCTCGGTATTTGCTGTTTTTGCTTCTTCTAAATAAGCTTTTAATCCTGGATCATTTTCTATTGTCTTCTTTATTTCTTCCATCTCACCGCTGTTTTCTAACTCTGTCGTTACCGTTTCCATTATCTTTTCTGAAGCCATATTCGTTCCAAAATAATAGACTGCATACCCAATCGCTCCTAATAATACAATCGTTATTACTAAGAATTTGATGAATTTCATAATCCACACTTCCCTTCATTCATAGAATTAATGATACTACAAATGGAAAGGAAGATGAATTTTTTTGATAAGTATCAGCTAGCGAAAATTTGACTATATAATTTAACCTATGAATTTTTTCCCCTTTCAGCTTTATAACAATTTTGCTTTCATAAATCATAAAAAAACTATTCTAGTAACACAGAATAGCAAGAGGAAATATTAGGATATTTTATACTTTCTACCCAAAATGTTTCAGCTTTTGATATTTTATTATTATTTCATCAAGCTTTTGACTTGCTTCAATCGTATCAAGATGTTTAAATCCTTTTTGTTTCCAAACTTCAATTAGTTCATCCTTGGACATACTTATTAGATTTAAAGTTTTTTCTTCAAAATATTCTTTAATAAGTAGATTTAATTTGATGGAAAGAGAAATATAATCTGAACTAGCTGGTCCCTTTAGATTATAGACTTCTTTTAAACTAACTTTATGATCAAATATTTCCATTAAGAGTTCCATATTTTCACATTGAAACTGGTCTATCGTATTCATGTGTACCTCACTCCTATCTAACTAATATGCGCTTTTATTTCCTTTTAATGGTTCCCACAATAACTATTTACAAAACATTTTTGATGTTATCATATAACCACTATCCTTGTGAACATAAAAGAAAATAGTAGCATTATTCAAAATATCACTAAATAATATTGAAATATTAATCAAAAATAATTAAATCAATTCCAATACCAACCTCTTCTATATTCGACGCAAGTTACCAATGGGGAAATACTATAATTTAATAACAATATTTAAGAAATAAATATATTCTTAAAATTCCTTCTAATTATAAATATCAGTAGGATACCTTTGTACCGATATAGCTATCTTCTTTTTTCACCTATTACGAACTGGTGCAGCTTTCATATCGTGCGCTTATTATTATTTATTGCAATCTCTTATTTACATAATAAAGGTGAGGAATTAGAAGTACTGCAAGAAGTAACATTTTGAGAGAAAACAATTAGGAACAACAGAAGTTTATGCTGTAGAAAAATAGAAATCTATTTGTTATATATGAATGTTCAATAGTTAGATAATAAAAAAAGAGTATACCAAAATTGTTTTGGCATACCCTTTTTGCCTGGCGGCGTCCTACTCTCACAAGGGGACAGCCCCTAACTACCATTGGCGCTGAGAAGCTTAACTGCCGTGTTCGGGATGGGAACGGGTGTGACCTTCTCGCTATCGCCACCAGACTATTTTTAGTTAAAGGATTATTCCTTCAAAACTAGATAACAAATAACATACATCATTTTTGTCCAGCTACAGCGTCTAGAAATTCGCGTACTTCAACTCCTCCCACAGAAGCAAAGAACGCTTCTTCGTCGGAGTCTCCAGTCCACTCATTTCTGAGCGAGACGCTTCCGCTTTTCGTTTTTGGTTAAGTCCTCGACCGATTAGTATTTGTCAGCTCCACGTGTCACCACGCTTCCACCTCAAACCTATCAACCTGATCATCTTTCAGGGGTCTTACTAGCTTGACGCTATGGGAAATCTCATCTCGAGGGGGGCTTCATGCTTAGATGCTTTCAGCACTTATCCCTTCCGCACATAGCTACCCAGCGATGCTCTTGGCAGAACAACTGGTACACCAGCGGTGCGTCCATCCCGGTCCTCTCGTACTAAGGACAGCTCCTCTCAAATTTCCTGCGCCCACGACGGATAGGGACCGAACTGTCTCACGACGTTCTGAACCCAGCTCGCGTACCGCTTTAATGGGCGAACAGCCCAACCCTTGGGACCGACTACAGCCCCAGGATGCGATGAGCCGACATCGAGGTGCCAAACCTCCCCGTCGATGTGGACTCTTGGGGGAGATAAGCCTGTTATCCCCGGGGTAGCTTTTATCCGTTGAGCGATGGCCCTTCCATGCGGAACCACCGGATCACTAAGCCCGACTTTCGTCCCTGCTCGACTTGTAGGTCTCGCAGTCAAGCTCCCTTATGCCTTTACACTCTTCGAATGATTTCCAACCATTCTGAGGGAACCTTTGGGCGCCTCCGTTACTTTTTAGGAGGCGACCGCCCCAGTCAAACTGCCCACCTGACACTGTCTCCTGCCCCGATCAGGGGCATGGGTTAGAATTTCAATACAGCCAGGGTAGTATCCCACCGATGCCTCCACCGAAGCTGGCGCTCCGGCTTCCAAGGCTCCTACCTATCCTGTACAAGCTGTACCGAAATTCAATATCAGGCTACAGTAAAGCTCCACGGGGTCTTTCCGTCCTGTCGCGGGTAACCTGCATCTTCACAGGTACTATAATTTCACCGAGTCTCTCGTTGAGACAGTGCCCAGATCGTTACGCCTTTCGTGCGGGTCGGAACTTACCCGACAAGGAATTTCGCTACCTTAGGACCGTTATAGTTACGGCCGCCGTTTACTGGGGCTTCAATTCAGAGCTTCGCGTAAGCTAACCCCTCCTCTTAACCTTCCAGCACCGGGCAGGCGTCAGCCCCTATACTTCGCCTTGCGGCTTCGCAGAGACCTGTGTTTTTGCTAAACAGTCGCCTGGGCCTATTCACTGCGGCTTTTCAGGGCTATTCACCCTAAAAAGCACCCCTTCTCCCGAAGTTACGGGGTCATTTTGCCGAGTTCCTTAACGAGAGTTCTCTCGCTCACCTTAGGATTCTCTCCTCGCCTACCTGTGTCGGTTTGCGGTACGGGCACCTTATCCTCACTAGAGGCTTTTCTTGGCAGTGTGGAATCAGGAACTTCGGTACTATATTTCCCTCGCTGTCACAGCTCAGCCTTCACGCAAACGGGATTTTCCTCGCTTGCAGCCTAACTGCTTAGACGCACATATCCAGCAGTGCGCTTACCCTATCCTCCTGCGTCCCCCCATTGCTCAAACGGAGTTTGGTGGTACAGGAATATCAACCTGTTGTCCATCGCCTACGCTTTTCAGCCTCGGCTTAGGTCCCGACTAACCCTGAGCGGACGAGCCTTCCTCAGGAAACCTTAGGCATTCGGTGGATGGGATTCTCACCCATCTTTCGCTACTCATACCGGCATTCTCACTTCTAAGCGCTCCACCAGTCCTTGCGGTCTAGCTTCAACGCCCTTAGAACGCTCTCCTACCACGGACATCGTAGATGTCCATCCACAGCTTCGGTGATACGTTTAGCCCCGGTACATTTTCGGCGCAGAGTCACTCGACCAGTGAGCTATTACGCACTCTTTAAATGGTGGCTGCTTCTAAGCCAACATCCTGGTTGTCTAAGCAACTCCACATCCTTTTCCACTTAACGTATACTTTGGGACCTTAGCTGGTGGTCTGGGCTGTTTCCCTCTTGACTACGGATCTTATCACTCGCAGTCTGACTCCCATGGATAAGTCTTTGGCATTCGGAGTTTGTCTGAATTCGGTAACCCGATGGGGGCCCCTAGTCCAAACAGTGCTCTACCTCCAAGACTCTTTCTACATGAGGCTAGCCCTAAAGCTATTTCGGAGAGAACCAGCTATCTCCAAGTTCGATTGGAATTTCTCCGCTACCCACACCTCATCCCCGCACTTTTCAACGTGCGTGGGTTCGGTCCTCCATTCAGTGTTACCTGAACTTCAACCTGGACATGGGTAGATCACCTGGTTTCGGGTCTACGACCACATACTCATTCGCCCTATTCAGACTCGCTTTCGCTGCGGCTCCGTCTATTCAACTTAACCTCGCATGTAATCGTAACTCGCCGGTTCATTCTACAAAAGGCACGCCATCACCCATAAACGGGCTCTGACTACTTGTAGGCACACGGTTTCAGGATCTCTTTCACTCCCCTTCCGGGGTGCTTTTCACCTTTCCCTCACGGTACTGGTTCACTATCGGTCACTAGGGAGTATTTAGCCTTGGGAGATGGTCCTCCCTGCTTCCGACGGGATTTCTCGTGTCCCGCCGTACTCAGGATCCACTCTGGAGGGAACGAAGTTTCAACTACAGGGCTTTTACCTTCTCTGGCCGGCCTTTCCAGACCTGTTCATTTACCTCGTTCCTTTGTAACTCCGTGTAGAGTGTCCTACAACCCCAAGAGGCAAGCCTCTTGGTTTGGGCTAATCCCGTTTCGCTCGCCGCTACTCAGGGAATCGCGTTTGCTTTCTCTTCCTCCGGGTACTTAGATGTTTCAGTTCCCCGGGTCTGCCTTCAATACCCTATGTATTCAGGTAAAGATTCTATCCCATTACGGATAGAGGGTTCCCCCATTCGGAAATCTCCGGATCAAAGCTTACTTACAGCTCCCCGAAGCATATCGGTGTTAGTCCCGTCCTTCATCGGCTCCTAGTGCCTAGGCATTCACCGTGCGCCCTTTCTAACTTAACCTACTTCGGTCAATGATCAACTGCGCATCTCGGCGTCAGCTCTCTCGCTGTGCTCCTCACGTACTGAGTACGTTCCGGTGCTCGCTCGGTCGCTTCCTTGATCTGCTTGTTGCTCATTGCCCTCATGGTTTACACTCTTATTTTGTTTCTAAAACATTATAAGAGAAAAAACTAAGATGGCGATTACTCGGTTATCTTCTTTAATTGCATTATCTAGTTTTCAAGGAACAAAAAATAACGAACGGATTCGTTATGTTGGTGGAGCCTAGCGGGATCGAACCGCTGACCTCCTGCGTGCAAGGCAGGCGCTCTCCCAGCTGAGCTAAGGCCCCGTTATGAAATGGTGGGCCTAAATGGACTCGAACCATCGACCTCACGCTTATCAGGCGTGCGCTCTAACCAGCTGAGCTATAGGCCCATATAACGGAATTCGGTAAATGATAAGCGATGATTATTCGGTCACTATCTTGACCTGTTTGCTTCTCATTTCCCTCATTTTGATATTAAGTTAATAAAGAGATTGCTCTCTCAAAACTGAACGAACAATGAAACGTCTTTTAATGAAGTTAGACTTCATTTCATCCTTAGAAAGGAGGTGATCCAGCCGCACCTTCCGATACGGCTACCTTGTTACGACTTCACCCCAATCATCTGTCCCACCTTAGGCGGCTGGCTCCTTGCGGTTACCCCACCGACTTCGGGTGTTACAAACTCTCGTGGTGTGACGGGCGGTGTGTACAAGGCCCGGGAACGTATTCACCGCGGCATGCTGATCCGCGATTACTAGCGATTCCGGCTTCATGCAGGCGAGTTGCAGCCTGCAATCCGAACTGAGAATGGTTTTATGGGATTGGCTAAACCTCGCGGTCTTGCAGCCCTTTGTACCATCCATTGTAGCACGTGTGTAGCCCAGGTCATAAGGGGCATGATGATTTGACGTCATCCCCACCTTCCTCCGGTTTGTCACCGGCAGTCACCTTAGAGTGCCCAACTGAATGCTGGCAACTAAGATCAAGGGTTGCGCTCGTTGCGGGACTTAACCCAACATCTCACGACACGAGCTGACGACAACCATGCACCACCTGTCACTCTGTCCCCCGAAGGGGAACGTCCTATCTCTAGGATTGTCAGAGGATGTCAAGACCTGGTAAGGTTCTTCGCGTTGCTTCGAATTAAACCACATGCTCCACCGCTTGTGCGGGCCCCCGTCAATTCCTTTGAGTTTCAGCCTTGCGGCCGTACTCCCCAGGCGGAGTGCTTAATGCGTTTGCTGCAGCACTAAAGGGCGGAAACCCTCTAACACTTAGCACTCATCGTTTACGGCGTGGACTACCAGGGTATCTAATCCTGTTCGCTCCCCACGCTTTCGCGCCTCAGTGTCAGTTACAGACCAGAAAGTCGCCTTCGCCACTGGTGTTCCTCCAAATCTCTACGCATTTCACCGCTACACTTGGAATTCCACTTTCCTCTTCTGCACTCAAGTCTCCCAGTTTCCAATGACCCTCCCCGGTTGAGCCGGGGGCTTTCACATCAGACTTAAGAAACCACCTGCGCGCGCTTTACGCCCAATAATTCCGGACAACGCTTGCCACCTACGTATTACCGCGGCTGCTGGCACGTAGTTAGCCGTGGCTTTCTGGTTAGGTACCGTCAAGGTACCGCCCTATTCGAACGGTACTTGTTCTTCCCTAACAACAGAGTTTTACGATCCGAAAACCTTCATCACTCACGCGGCGTTGCTCCGTCAGACTTTCGTCCATTGCGGAAGATTCCCTACTGCTGCCTCCCGTAGGAGTCTGGGCCGTGTCTCAGTCCCAGTGTGGCCGATCACCCTCTCAGGTCGGCTACGCATCGTCGCCTTGGTGAGCCGTTACCTCACCAACTAGCTAATGCGCCGCGGGCCCATCTGTAAGTGATAGCCGAAGCCATCTTTCAGCTTTTCTACATGAGTAGAAAAGGATTATCCGGTATTAGCTCCGGTTTCCCGAAGTTATCCCAGTCTTACAGGCAGGTTGCCCACGTGTTACTCACCCGTCCGCCGCTAATCTTTGGGAGCAAGCTCCCTCAGATTCGCTCGACTTGCATGTATTAGGCACGCCGCCAGCGTTCGTCCTGAGCCAGGATCAAACTCTCCAATAAAGAGTAAGATTAGCTCGACGAAAGATAATAAACTTCGCATCTCTTCGTCAACTCCCTCGCTCCGCTCCTCATGTACCCTCGTACAATCCGGTGCTCACTCAGTCGTTTCCTTGACCTGCTCGTTTCTTATCTTTCTTTAAAATAAGAATTAACGTTGACGTTTTTGCTTTGTTTAGTTTTCAAAGAACTATTTGTTAAGGTAGGACTATATTCTATCATTCTATTTCAATGTAGTCAATTACTTTTTTGAAATAATTTCAATCAAGTCCAGTAACAAGAACTTATTATACTTTGTAAAACGTTCTCTGTCAACATTTAATAGAAGAACATAAAATAAATACAAACTCTTTGTTCCTATGAACCTCATTAGATTTATTATATTAATATAATTTCAAGAAGAAGTCAACATCCCCTCTTATATAATTTTCCGAGCGCGAATTTAATAGACAGAGTCTATTTATCTTTATTCATAAATTAGGAGGATGATCGATCGCCTTTAAGAGGTATTCTCCCAAAAAAATAGGCTTTTTTGTCTTATTCTTAGAACTTTTGTCGAACCTATTTCGGAATAAGAAATATCTCCTATAATACAAGTAAGAGAAGATATTTAATAGGAGAATGGTTAAATGAACAAGATTACCCTTGAACAATTAGTACTACGACGCATTAATAAAATTAGAGAGGAAATGATACTTACCGCTCACAAAACTGGAATTGATAGTATTGAAACTCTAAAATCCAGCCAAAAGCTAGATCGATTAATATACCTTCATCTTTTGCATTTTTCCTAAAAACATGTCATAAAAAATAGCTTCATTCATTCACAATCGAATCGTGAATGAATGAAGCTATTTTTGTTTTATCCATGAATTTCCCTTATCAATTATGAAACCCTTTCCTTTCGTCCATAATTAAGGATAGCGGATTACGCTAATTATTATAGAGGTGTAAAACATGTCATATAATTTCTTCAATACCTTTGTGCGACTGCCACTTTTTTTGAGAGTTCTTATTATTGCTCTTATCGTAATTATTTCATTTGGATCATTCGTTCATTTATTAGAGCCCGAACAATTCCCAACCATTTTCGAAGGGGTATGGTGGGCTATTATTACCGCTTCTACAGTTGGTTATGGAGACTTTGTCCCCAAATCTGTGCCGGGAAGGCTAGCTGGTATGGCCCTCATCTTAACAGGTGCTGGTTTTTTAGCCACTTATTTCGCCAGTTTAGCAACCGCTGCAGTCACAAAGCAAAATGAATTTTTGGAGGGTAAAGCAGATTTCAAAGGGAAAGATCATATTATTGTGATCGGCTGGAATGAACGTACCCGCGGAATTCTACGCACGCTTTGCACAAACAATAAAAACATCTCGATTGCTTTGATCGATGAATCCTTGGATAAGAACCCCTTACCCACTATGAATGTCCATTTTATTCAGGGACGATCGAATCTAGACGAAGTTCTTATTAAGGCGAACATATTTGATGCAGTAAAGGTAATTATTACCGCAGACCCAAACAAAGGTGAACTGCATGCAGATATGGGGTCCATTTTAACACTGTTGGCAGTAAAGGGGCTGAACCCCAAAATTCAATGCATCGTAGAAATCTTAACATCTGAACAGGTAGCTAATGCCAAAAGAGCTGGAGCAGATGAAATTGTACAAACGAACATCCTTACTAGTTATGTAATGATTAATAGTATCTCATCTCAACAACTAGTTACATCCTTTTTGGATTTATTGAACCAGCTTGATAAGCGAAACTTAACTTTTAAGCCAGCCGTTCCTGAAGTCGTTAATATGAACTTTATGGATTTAAGCCACCTGCTTATGAAAGAAGGAATCCTTTTACTAGGGATAAAAAGAGGAGAGGAAACACTATTAAACCCTCCCCACCCCTTTACAATCATTCATCAGGATCAGCTTATTGTTATTATGAATGACAATTAAATAAGAGCGTCATCGGTATTTGATGACACTCTTACTTTTATTTAAGACGTTTTTCTAATTCTGCTTTTTTCTCCTCAAAACCCGGCTTTCCCAATAGGGCAAACATATTAACTTTATACGCTTCCACTCCAGGCTGATCAAAAGGGTTCACTCCCAATAAATATCCGCTCATTGCACAAGCTTTTTCAAAGAAATATACAAGATGGCCGAACGTAAATGAGTCTAATTTAGGAATCGTAATGATTAAATTTGGCACACCGCCATCTGTATGAGCAAGCATTGTTCCTTCAAATGCTTTGTTATTGACAAAATCCACACTTTTGCCAGCAAGATAGTTCAACCCATCTAAATCATTTTCAGCTTCTTCGATAAATAATTCATGTCGCGGTTCTTCCACTTTAATGACCGTCTCGAAAAGATCACGTCTTCCCTCTTGGACATATTGCCCCATTGAATGAAGATCCGTTGAGAAGTTTGCTGATGACGGATAGATTCCTTTTTGGTCCTTCCCTTCACTTTCTCCAAACAATTGCTTCCACCATTCTGCAAAATATTGAAGACCTGGCTCATAATTTATAAGCATTTCAATGGTTTTTCCTTTGTTGTACAAAATATTCCGGACAGCTGCATACTGATAAGCAGCATTCTCAAGAAGCTCAGATTGACTGTATTCCTCACACGCTTGTGCTGCACCCTCCATTATTTGCCCAATATCTGCACCACTTACAGCAATCGGCAATAATCCTACAGCAGTTAAGACAGAATAGCGCCCGCCAACATCATCAGGAATGACAAACGTTTCATAGCCTTCATCCATTGCTAACGTTTTTAAAGCCCCTCTTGCCTTATCCGTTGTTGCGTATATTCGATTTCGCGCTTCTTCCTTGCCGTATTTTTTTTCTAGCAGCTGTCGGAAAATACGGAAAGCAATTGCTGGTTCCGTAGTTGTACCTGATTTTGAAATGACATTGATTGAAAAGTCCTTCCCGTCAAGAAGATCAATCACATCTTTCATATAACTTGAACTAATATTATTTCCGACAAATATCACTTGAGGAGTGTTCCGCTTTTCCTTTGAAAGCACATTATAAAAATGATGGGTAAGCATTTCGATTGCTGCACGGGCACCTAAGTATGATCCGCCTATTCCAATTACTAATAAAATATCAGAATCACTCTTTATTTTCTCTGCTGATTTTTGTATCCGAGTGAATTCTTCTTTATCGTAATGAACCGGTAAATCAATCCATCCTAAATAGTCATTTCCAGCTCCTGTTTGCTCATGAAGAGAATGATGTGAAACTTTGACAGCATCCTGTAGATATGTAATCTCATGTTCACCAAAAAATCGAAGAGCATTTGAATAATCAAAACGAATATGTGACATGTATGATCCTCCATTTTCTCAAAAATTCATTACAAGGATATCTTGTAAATTTCCATAACATCTCGATTGTTTAATTTCGCAAAGTTGCCAAACTCACCATTCACCGTAGCTTTGTCTGCCATTAGCTGAAGCTTGCTTTCATCAATGCCATAGTCCGCCAGCCTTGAAGGTGCTCCAATTTCAGTCCAGAATTCACGAAGCTTTTCAATTCCTTCTAAAGCTGCTTCTTCATTCGATTTTCCCGTAGGATCAACCCCGAAAACTCGGACTGCCAGCTGTTTAAATCTTTCTGGCTTTACATGAAGATTATGCTTCATCCAATTCGGGAACAGAATAGCTAGACCTCCGCCATGCGGAATGTCGTAAACAGCAGAAACAGCATGCTCAATATTATGAGTTGCCCAGTCCCCGCGATACCCCATGTTTAAAATGCCATTTAGTGCCATCGTACCTGCATATAGAATGGTTGCACGATACTCATAATTTTCAAGGTCAGAAAGAAGCTTCGGTGCAGTTTCCATAACAGTAATCAGTAATGATTCGCACATACGATCCTGAAACTCCGTATTCTCTGCTAAATGGAAGTAATGTTCAAGAACGTGTGACATCATATCAACAATGCCATATATCGTTTGATCCTTCGGAACAGTATATGTATGAACTGGATCCAAAATCGAGAACTTTGGAAAAACAGCAGGGCTTCCCCAACCATATTTTTCATTTGTTTCCCAATTGGTGATAACTGACCCTGAGTTCATCTCAGAACCAGTAGCAGCCAATGTTAAGACGGTTCCGAATGGCAGTGCCTCTGTTGCAACAGCTTTTTTAATGACTAAATCCCATGCATCCCCAGCATACTTTGCTCCAGCTGCAATTGCCTTTGTACAATCAATAACACTTCCGCCGCCAACAGCTAATAGGAAGTCTATTCCTTGTTCTTTACAAATTTCAACACCCTTTCTGACGGTTGAAATTCGCGGATTTGGTTCGACCCCAGAAAGTTCAAAAACCTCTGCATCCATCCCCTTCAATTCAGCCATTACTTTGTCATACAGACCATTTCGTTTAATGCTTCCTCCACCATATACAACTAAAACTTTATTCCCGTATTGCGGAATTTCTTTATGTAATTGCTCAATCTGATCTTTGCCAAAAATTAATTTGGTCGGATTCCAAAAGGTAAAATTTTGCACATTTACTCTCTCCTTTTCGTATCATATTATCCCCTCTATTCGGCTTATTATATCATTAGAGATTCTAGAAGTTCTGTCGAAAAGCCTTGAATAAATAAAAATCCTTGCACATCATCATGTGCAAGGATTTTTTGCTCTATATTAGCTTAATACTTTTTTAATTCGCTCAATTGCCCAATCTAAATCCTCTTCGCTAATTACTAATGGTGGAGCAAAACGAATCACGGTATCATGAGTTTCTTTACATAATAGACCTTCTTCTTTCAATGCTTCACAATATTTGCGTGCTGGTTCTGTTAGTTCTACACCGATAAATAGACCACGGCCGCGAACGTCTTTTATGATAGGATTGTTAATTTCTTTTAATTTTGCTTTGAAGTAATCCCCAAGCTTAAGCGAACGTTCTGCAAGCTTTTCCTCCACAAGAACATCAATTGACGCAATCGAAACTGCACACGCCATCGGGTTTCCTCCGAATGTAGAGCCATGCGATCCCGGGTTGAATACGCCAAGAACTTCTTTATTGGCAACAACACATGAGATTGGGAAAACACCTCCGCCAAGTGCCTTACCTAAAATATACATATCAGGATCTACATCTTCCCATTCACAAGCAAACATTTTTCCTGAACGAGCAAGACCTGCTTGGATTTCATCAGCTATGAATAACACATTATTTTCTTTACATGCCTCATACGCTTTCTTTAAGAAGCCCTCAGGAGGAATAACGATACCTGCTTCTCCTTGAATCGGTTCGATTAAGAAAGCAGCAGTGTTTTCAGTAATAGCATTTTTCAATGCTTCTAAATCACCATAAGGAATTAATTTAATTCCTGGCAGCATTGGTCCAAAACCACGCTTGTATTCTTCATCTGAAGATAGCGAGACTGCCGTCATTGTACGGCCATGGAAGTTCCCGATACAAGCAATGATCTCTGCTTGGTTTTCTGCTACTCCTTTTACATCATATGCCCAGCGACGTGCAGCTTTAATCGCTGTTTCAACTGCTTCTGCTCCTGTGTTCATCGGAAGGGCCATCTCTTTATTTGTCAGCTTACAAACCATTTCATACCATGGACCAAGCTGGTCGTTATGGAAAGCTCGTGAAGTAAGTGTCACCCGGTCTGCTTGTTCCTTTAATGCAGCAATAATTTTAGGATGACGGTGCCCTTGGTTTACAGCTGAGTAGGCACTTAACATGTCCATATATTTATTGCCTTCAGGATCCTCAACCCAAACTCCTTCTGCCTTAGAAATAACGATTGGCAGCGGATGATAATTGTTTGCCCCATATTTTTCAGTTTGTTCAATTAAACTACTTGTTTGTGTCGTTTGAGCCATGAAGAACCATTCCCCCATTTTCAATTAAATACTCATTCATTGTAACCTAAATCACCAAAAAGAGTCATTTAATTACATAATAAACACTCAAAATTAGTGTACCCTTTTCAGGGAACCTTATCTATTAGTACATCTCAGAAGTTGTTTTCGCCTGCATGTGAAGCTGGATGTAGTCAGGCCCGCCTGCTTTTGAATCTGTTCCTGACATATTGAAGCCGCCAAATGGCTGGTATCCAACGATTGCACCTGTACATCCACGGTTAAAGTAAAGGTTACCGACATGGAAATCTTCACGTGCTTTTTCGATATTCTTACGATTATTTGTGATAACTGCTCCTGTTAGACCATATTCTGTGTTGTTCGCAATTTCAATCGCATGATCGAAATCTTTCGCTTTTGTAAATCCAACGACAGGGCCAAAGATTTCTTCTTTCATGATGCGAGCTTCTGGATCAAGGTCTGCGAAAATAGTTGGCTTTATGAAGTAGCCTTTAGAGTCGTCTCCTTCTCCACCTGTCATTAACTTTCCTTCTTTTTTGCCAATTTCGATGTAGCTCATGATTTTATTATATGCACTTTGGTCTATTACTGTAGCCATGTAGTTATTCGGATCAGTTGGATCTCCTTGTGTTAATTCATTTGTTAATTCAACGGCACGATTTAACACTTGATCGTACACATCTTCTACGATTACAGCACGAGAGCATGCGGAGCATTTTTGCCCAGAGAAGCCAAATGCAGAAGCAACGATCGAAGTAGCAGCTAGCTCAAGATCTGCTTCCTTATCAACAACAATTGTGTCTTTTCCGCCCATTTCTGCAATGACACGCTTCATCCAAACTTGGCCTTCGCTTAATTTAGATGCACGTTCGAAAATACGAAGACCAACATCACGAGATCCTGTAAAGCTAATGAAACGTGTATCCTTATGGTCTACTAGGTAATCCCCAACTTCTGCACCGCTTCCAGGTACAAAGTTTAGAACGCCTTTTGGAAGACCTGCTTCTTCCATCACTTCAACGAATTTCGCAGCAACAACTGGTGTTGTTGAAGCTGGTTTTAGAAGAACAGTATTCCCTGCTACGATTGCGGCAACCGTTGTTCCAGCCATAATCGCAAGCGGGAAGTTCCAAGGAGAAATAATGATACCTACTCCTAAAGGAATATAGTCATAACGGTTATATTCATTTGGACGGCTGTTTACAGGCACTCCGTCTTTAATGTTTAGCATTTGTCGCGCATAGAATTCAAGGAAATCAATCGCTTCCGCTGTATCTGCATCCGCTTCATTCCAAGGCTTTCCTGCTTCTTTTGTTAAAAGGGCAGAGAACTCATGCTTCCGGCGGCGAATGATAGCAGCCGCTTTGAATAAAACGTCCGCACGTGTTTCTGCTTTTACTTTTTTCCACGTTTTAAATGCTTCAACTGCAGCTTGCATCGCTTTTTCAGCAAGATCACGGTTTGCTTTTGATACACGGCCAATCACTTCTGTTTTATTTGCAGGATTGTAAGAAACAATTTTATCTTCGGTAGAGATGCGCTCTCCATCGATCACTAGATCGTAATCTTTCCCTAAATAGCTTTCAACTGTTTTTAAACCAGTTAAATAGACTTGATGATTTTCTTCCAATTTAAAATTTGTAAATGGTTCATGTTTGTATGGTTGTACCACGTTTCCATCCCCCTCTATCATTTTCAATAAAACAATTATTGCAAGAAGTGTGCCAAATAAAAAAACGTTATGTACTCTGTATTTTCTCTTTATACCCGCAAAGTAAATTTGCAGAAATAAAATAATTAGTGCAAAAATATATTGCACCCCTTCCATTCTCTTTATACACTTGTAGAAAAGGAACGTGAAGGAGGGATCATCATGAGCAATAAAAACTTCACTTCAGACCATTTGAAGGATAAATTGTTTGATAAAATTCTTAAAGAAATCGATATTGGTATTCACGCAGTCAATCAGGACGGGAAGACCATTATCTATAACAAGAAAATGGCCGAAATAGAGGGGATGAAGTTCGAAGACGTTCTTGATAAAGACCTCTTAGATGTCTTTTCTTTTCATCAAAATGAGCACAGTACACTTTTAAAAGCCCTTACCAAAGGGGAGACAATCATCAATGAAAAGCAAACGTATTTCAATAACCGCGGGCAGGAAATAACGACAATTAATAATACCTTTCCAATAATTGAAGAGGGACTGCGAATTGGCGCCATTGAAATTGCTCGTGATGTTACAAAGCTGGAAAAACTGATTAGAGAAAATATGAACAAGAAAAGTGATACACGCTACACCTTTGATAGCATCATTGGGAGCAGCCATGAAATCAAAGATGTAATCGAAGCAAGCAAGAGAGCAACAAGGACAAATTCATCCATCCTTATTATTGGAGAGACAGGAACCGGAAAAGAGCTTTTTGCCCAAAGTATTCATAATGGCAGCACCCGCTCTACTAGACCATATATTTCACAAAATTGCGCAGCACTTCCAGATAACTTAATTGAGGGTTTGCTCTTCGGGACAAAAAAAGGGGCATTTACTGGAGCCATCGAACGGCCTGGTTTATTCGAACAAGCAGAAGGCGGGACATTACTGTTAGATGAAATTAACTCACTTAATCCCGCCCTGCAGGCAAAGCTTCTTCGCTCTATACAGGAAAAAACAGTTCGACGAATCGGGGACACGAAAGATCGGAAAATTGACGTCAGAATAATCGCCACCATCAACGAGGATCCAATAGACGCTATTTCAGGAGGCAGGCTCCGCAAAGACTTATATTACAGACTAAGTGTTGTTTCTCTATTTATCCCTCCCTTACGAGACAGAAAAAAGGATATCCCTGACCTTGTTCAGATTTTTATAGAAAAATATAATCAGTTATTCGGAATGATGGTCAAAGAAGTTGACGAGAAAGTACAGAATAGCTTCTATCAATATGAATGGCCTGGAAATGTCCGAGAGCTTGAGCACGTGATTGAGGGAGCGATGAACTTGATTGATTATGAAGAAACGATTACATATTCACACTTACCAATCCATTTCCGCAACAAACCTCAATTTAAAGCAGATACTAAGGATCAACCTATTTCTATTGAAAGCCGTAACGATATAAAACCATTAGATCAATATTTAGAGGAAATAGAATCGAACTATTTGCAGAAGGTGTTAACATTCCACAGTTACAATATTACCCAAGCTGCAAAATCCCTAGGCATGAGCAGACAAAACCTTCAGTACCGATTAAAAAAATATGAATTAAAAGAAATGCGGAAGCGCGTTGATCATCGCAGTACAAATCGGAAGGGACACGACTGAGATAAAGGAACACAATGAGAGAAGCGAATGAATGTCAACTTATCGTAGGGAGGGTTTGATAGGCGATAGGGCACTTGCGCTAGACAATTTACTAATTCCAAAGTTATATTTTCTTATCTTAAAATAAAAATCCTCTGTCACAAATGACAGAGGATTTTATTTATTCATTAAGCCTGAGACTGATTAATCCACTCTTGAAGCTTATCTTTAAGTGTGTTGAATCCTTGTGCCGTATCATTTTCCACTTTAATTGGTGCTGCTTGACGTTTGCGAGGCTTTTTCACCTTTTCTTCAACAGCAGGTGCTTCCTCTGTTGCACGGATAGATAAACCAATTTTACCTGCTTCTTCATCTATAGATAAAACCTTTACATTCACTTCATCGCCAACTTTAAGAAATTCATTAATATCTTTTACGAATCCATGAGTTACCTCTGAGATATGAACAAGTCCTTGTGTATTTTCATCTAAAGCTACAAACGCACCGTAAGGTTGAACTCCAGTTACCTTTCCTGTAATAACACTTCCTACTTCGATTTTTTCAGACATGAAAACACTCCTAAATTTTATATTATTTTTCGTTTTTATTCGCAATTAAAAATTATATCATAGATGGGCTTTTTTTTCAAAAGTTATTTATATATGGCGTTATTCTATTTTGTGCGCGAATTCTTTAATTATGTTTTAAAAAAAAGGATTTAACCCATGTATAAAAAAGTGAAACCTGGTTATCCTTATCTTATAAGCTTTCTAGTATTCCCCCCTTTTTTGAACGGACAATCCAAAATGGTTTGTCCCTTTTTTATTGTTTCTACACAAAATTTCCAGCATACTATTTGTGAGCATAGAAGGAGGAATGGAAAGATGGACAGCAATCTAATCACCCTTAATGGAAATGAAATTTATTACGAGTCTTATCTTCATGCCCATTCAAAAAAGACCGTTGTTTTGCTGCATGGCTTTCTTTCTTCTACCTTTAGCTTCAGACACCTTATCCCACTTTTAAAAACTGAGTTCAGTGTGATTTCCGTTGACCTGCCCCCATTTGGTAAAAGCGGGAAGTCCACGAGCTACATTTATTCGTACGAAAATCATTCGATGACAATCATCAAGCTGTGTGAAAGCCTTCAATTGAAAGACATTATAATTATTGGACATTCTATGGGAGGGCAGATCGCCTTAAATATCGCTTACTTACGACCTGATCTCATAGCCCAATGTGTCTTATTGTGCAGCTCGGCTTATCTCCAAAAATCAAAGCGTTCTCTTATTATGTCGAGCTATCTTCCTTTTTTCCATCTATTTATTAAGCGTTATCTTGAAAAATCAGGGGTTGAAAAGAACTTAAGAAATGTCGTTTATGACCATTCAAAAATAGATAAGGAAATGGAAAAAGGCTATTTAGAACCGTTCCTAGAGGATCGTATCTTTCATGCTTTGACGAGAATGATTCGGGACCGTGAAGGCGATCTGCCTAATGAAAAGCTTCATGAAATTCATACACCTTGTCTATTAATTTGGGGTGAACATGATAAAGTTGTTCCATTACACATTGGAAAGCAGCTGCACAAGGATTTAAAAAATTCCAAACTGATCGTGTTAAAAGAAACCGGCCATCTTGTTCCTGAAGAAAAACCAGAAGAGGTTCTATTTCATATAAAAAATTTCGTAAATGAATATAAATAAAAATCACCCTTATTTGTTCCTGAAAGGGTGATTTTTACTCGATATTATTATAATTGGCAAGAAGCACTATTTTTGATTACGATTAGCTTTTCGGCTATTTCTTTACAGGCTCTTAGTGGGATCACTTGCTCAAATGAAAATTCGTAGATTGCTTGGATTTTTCTTGCAAGTTTTTCCATATCATCCAAATCATGAACAGCCTGAACAACATCAGCTATTTCCGTATCATAATTGCCTTCCCCAATTTGAAACGGGTCCCATTCATCTAGCGTGCATACAAGCTGTATGTTTATATCTTGAATTTGCATCATGATCACCTTTTATTTTACTTTTTAATTGCATCCTTTATTATAGAGTAAAGAGGAAAAAAATGAAAAGGCGGGGACGAAATGAATATGTACGATTTTAATCAAAAAATGAATCGAGAACACACTTCTTCCGTTAAATGGGGATTGACGAAGCAAATCTTTGGAGCAGATGATGTATTGCCGATGTGGGTTGCGGATATGGACTTTTCGCCGCCAAATGAAGTGAAGGAAGCAATTCAAGCTAGAGTAGATCATGGAATATACGGCTACACATTTTCCCCTCCTTCCACCACAGAAGCGATCCAACAATGGCTCAATAAAAGACACGGCTGGGAAATTAACCATTCTTGGGTTCTTTACAGCACTGGAGTCGTTCCAACCATCTCCATCGCCATCGAAGCCTTTACCGCACCAGGAGATAAAGTTATGCTGCAATCACCTGTCTACACCCCTTTCTTTGAAATGATTGAAAAAAATAAGCGAAAACTCGTGAACACCCCATTGAAATTAATTAATAACCGCTACGAAATCGACTTTACCGTATTTGAAGATCATCTGAAGGATGGCGTAAAACTTTTTCTGCTTTGCAATCCGCATAACCCAAGCGGCAGAGTATGGACAAAAGAAGAATTAACAAGGGTTGGCGAGCTCTGCCATCAATACAATTGTCTTATTCTTTCTGATGAAATTCATTCTGATTTAATTTTAAAGAATAAGCACGTACCTATTGCCTCATTAGACGAAACATTCAAAGAAATAACCGTCACTTGTATCGCACCTAGTAAAACATTTAATCTAGCTGGACTCCAAGCCTCAGCTGTAATTATTCCCAATAAACAGCTTCGTAAAGCCTTTAAAGACGTACAAGAAAGGCAAGGATTTTTCAGTTTATCCACTTTTGGAATTATTGGAATGGAGGCTGCCTACCGATCTGGTGAACAATGGTTGGAAGAACTGTTAGCCTATTTAAAAGAAAACGTTAAAACAGTGAAAGAATACATAGATGCGCACATCCCAGGCATATCAGTTATGGAGCCAGAAGGCAGCTATCTTATTTGGCTTAACTGTCAAGCACTTCAATTAAGTGATGATGAAATCAAAGACCAGTTATTAATAAAAGGAAAATTAGCATTAGAGCCGGGAACAAAGTATGGTCCGGGGGGAGAAGGATTTGTTCGAATGAACATCGCTTGTCCAAAAGAAGTTGTGTTAGAAGGGTTAGAAAGACTGAAAAAAGCATTTGAATAAGGAGTCATATACATTTGAAATAAATATGGTCGCCAATTAACCTTATTGGCGACCATATTCCTTTGGAATTTGCGGTTTCGAGCGTAAATACCCTTATTGACTACCGAACTCTCTTTTACTTTGCTTGTAAACAACCAATACTTTGCTTAAACAACATTAGTAACTTGTTATTTCTAATCATCCTGTGCCTTTTTCTGACCTTTTGAATCTTTATCTTTTAAAATCGAACCGCAAGCAATACGTGCACCTGAATCCCCTGCTGGCTGAGTCATGCCGTCATCGGCTGATTCATGGATAACTATGGATGTTCCCTCTTTTGTTAATAAAGATTTTTTATTTTCTTTTAATGTCACTTGTGGAGCCATAAGTTCTGCTTTAACTTTCCCGTCATCTTCGACAATTAGATTAGGGAGATCCCCGGCATGCGCACCCTTTGGATGAAGAAGACCATGTTCCTTATCTTCTGGATTAAAGTGGTTGCCTGCTGACTTAAAATCAGGTGGCTCACATTTTCTTGTTTCATGGATATGAATGGCATGCTCCCCAGGAGAAAGCCCCTTCAAATCAACCTTCATCTTTACTCCTGATGCCTGTTCTTCTAACTTTATCTTGCCTAAAGAGTCGCCTACAGCATTAAACATCTCAACATCTAAGTTTCTTATATTTTCTTCTGCACACCCTGTAAGGAGTAGAATAGGGATGAGTAACCACGCTTTTTTCATGAGCTTAAATCCTCCATAAGACAATTTGCCCTTAGTGTTTCCAAGATCATCCTTTGATAAACAGGAAAAACGGAAACTCCGGGGGAGGGGGGTGGAGCAAGACAAAAAAAAGAACAGCTGTTTTTAACTGTTCTCACCGCTATTATTTATCTGATGCTGTAATCTTTCCTCTAGCTCCTTCGCCTTCAAAGCCTCTTTTTTGGAGATTCGAACAATGAATCTAAACGTGAAAAAAGCAGCAATCGCAAATATCCCTAGACTAATAGCAGCAGGGAGATATTCAGACTTATCTTCAGGAAAGTATAAAAACAAAGACAATACAGTCCATTCTAACATTCCATTCGCCCTTTCTATCGAAAAACAGTGGTTTAATACTTTATTATATCATATTAATATCACTACTATAACGGTTTGCACTTTGTTTTTCCACTAAAGTAAGTCATAATAAGGATATAATTGGATCCTTTAATAGAAGGAATGAGGAGGATACAGCATGGAAGAATTTAAGGTTGGTGACCGAGTAAGAGCTCACTATAAATCAGGAACATATATTGGTGAAGTAACAGAAATTCGCCCACAGCATTATTTAGTAAGAGTACTTGCGGTAGCGAAACATCCAATGCAAGGAGATCTGCATAGTCCAAAGGATGGAGATGCGATATTTTTTCATGAACGCAGAGCATTAGCCTTTAGAGAACAAACAAATGTGCCAATGAAAATGGTTAAGCATTTTGAAGAAGAAATTCCCGATTATAATGATTCATTAAGACAAGCATTAGAAAAAATGAAACAGGAGCTAGAAGGCGTTTCATCTCCTTGGGCGGAACAAAGCCTTAAGAACATTGCATCATTGGAAAAGGATTATTTTAAATAAAATTCAACGAATAAAAGCCAAATCGATACATAGCGATTTGGCTTTTTTATGCAAATTTATTTAGAAGCTTAGAAAAGTCAACCCGATCACCAATTGTTGTCGGTTCAGGTTTTTCTAAATATCGCTTATCCTTTTCTACTAATCTAAAAATATTGTATGTTGTCATCGCATCATCTAATGCACGATGATGCTTGCCAGTCCCTTCTTTTCCATACTCTTGGACTGCCTTCCATAGACCCGTCTGGTTCTTATCTCCAAAGAAACGTTTATATTCCATCGATAAGTCTATTTCCTTCCCTTTAAACGGGAAAGGAATGCCTGCATGCTGACAATTATTCCGCAGTACCCTCATATCCATATTTCCCCATGTAATAATTGTGCATGGATTATTATTGCTTACATCCTTCAATTTTTTCACTAATTCATAAAGTGATATTCCCTGATCGACCTGTTGCTGCGATATTCGAAGAAAGGATTTACAGCGGTCAGATAATATCGGGAAACGAATGGGAGAAATATATGATGAAAATTGTTCATTTACTTGATCATTCTTAACAGCAACAACTCCTGCTTCAATGATTTCCGGATAAAATCCTTTATATCGGCTGCTTCTATCCGGCATGGTAAATTCAAAATCGATAAATAAATAGCGATGCTCATCCTCCATTATCTCACCTGCTTTCATAAAAAAATTGCTACGAACATATTTTATTAATTATACCACGGAAGATTTTAATTTTTCTGTGTAATTTTATTTTTCTACAGATTTTCTAAAGGAAACAAACGTAAAAAATAAACATTAACCTTTTCCCTATTCCATCCGAATATTATTATATATAGTGATAATGAAAGGAACGTGAGGCAGTTGCGCATGTTAACGGGATATATCTTAATCGCTGCTTTGCTATCCATCTTCATGACGGTTGTTTTTGTAGCTGGTTCGGAAATAAACCAAGTTCAAGGCTTTCATGAAGTATTGGAAAAAAAGATTCATATGAAAGAAATTACATTGCCGCAGACAAGCTTTATTAGAGCTTCCGATGGTGCGGTTATTTCTGAAATTTCTCAGCCTGATAATCGGATCAACCTTGATTCAGCAGACATTCCGCTTTTTCTTAAAGAGCTATTTGTTGTCTCAGAAGATCAGCATTTCTATGACCATCCCGGATTTGATTTACCAGCAATCGGAAGGGCGCTTGCCATAAATATGCATTCGAACGATATTAAACAAGGGGCGAGCACCATTACTCAGCAGCTTGCGAGGAACCTTTACTTAAATACTGAAAAATCGTATAACCGGAAGCTTAGTGAGCTATTATATGCCTATGAAATTGAGCGCAATTATTCGAAGGAAGAAATACTTGAGCTCTATATTAATGCGATTTATTTCCATAATAGCGTGTATGGAATCGAGGCGGCCTCTCAGTTTTACTTTCAAAAACAAACGAAAGAGCTTTCGAAGGCTGAGCTTTCTTTTTTAGCATCGATTCCAAATAATCCATCTATGTATAATCCCTTCAAACACTTTGACAGAACAAAAGAACGCCAAGAACGGCTAATCGATCAATTAAGTCAACAACAATTGATTAGCTTGGCGGAAGCGGAGGAAATTAAAAATGAGCCGATCCTTCTGAATCGCAGAGAACAGATCGACTTATATCCAGATTACGTAACATATGTCGAAGCAGAGCTTAGTGATTTAATCGCTCAGCAAGAAGGATTCAATAAAAAGCTAGTATCAGCAGCTGAACAAGAGAAGAGAAAGATCGAGGAGAAGCTTAGAAAACGTGTCGAGAATGTGATAGCTTCAGGAATTATTATCGAAACAGCGCTTGACCCTGCCATACAGGAAAAAGCAAAGGAATCTGTAAAGAATAGACTTCCATATAATGATATAGAAGGAGCAGCTGTTGTTATCGACCATGAAAAACACCAAGTTGTTGCTCTTGTTGGAGGAAAACAGTATCAGAAATATAATTTTAACAGAAGCTACCAGGCATATAGACAGCCAGGTTCTGCGATAAAACCGCTGCTTGTATATGGCCCGTATCTTGAGCGAACAAATGCATCCCTTCAAAAAAAGGTAAATGCAGGTCCTTATTGTAAAAATGGGTATTGTCCAAAGAACTATGGAGGCGGCGTGTATGGAAATGTCTCTTTAGAAAGAGCATTTATCTACTCTTATAATACACCTGCCGTTAGACTATTGGATTCAATTGGTGTCGAGAATGGATTTAAGGACCTAGCAAACTTTCAATTTAGCAAAGTGACATCATCAGATCATATACTATCCTCTGCTCTTGGCGGGTTATCCTTTGGCGTGACACCACTTGAACTCACTGCTGCGTATACCACTTTTGCAAACAATGGATATTATCAGCCACCAAGGGCGATAAAAAAAGTAACAACCATGGATGGAAAAGTACTGTATAGCTGGAAAGACAGCCAAGTGGAGGTTTGGAGCAAAGCAACGACTGATAAAATAAGACAATTAATGAAAAAAACGATTCAATCTGGAACCGCAAAGAAGATTAATCTTTCAAATGGGTATGCCGGCGGAAAAACTGGGACAACAAATGATTATAAAGACTATTGGTTTATTGGTCTAACCGATCAGTATACTGCAGGGGTCTGGATTGGAAAGGATAAGCCGGAAAACATGAAGTCCATTCAATCTGCAGCCCCACAGCAGCTTATTTGGAAGGATATTATGACAGATTAGTAGATTTGAAAGGAATCGGAGCCCTCTTTCGATTCCTCTTTAAATCGGTAAACTTGCTATTACGCTGTTATAGACCTTCAATGATAAATAGATGACACCGATCACTAAGGATGACCATGTGAGCACTTGAAAAAAGATCACTCCAACCAATCCTAGAACGGAGAGGGAGGAACTTATTTTATATACAAAATAGCAAAAATAAACCCCTGTCGTTACAGCAAAAACAGCCAGAATTCCTATTAAAGTACTCATTAACAATAGCGAAATGAAGCTTCCAATAAAATAAATAATTGCTCCGCCTCGAATTTTCTTCAAACTCTCTCCTTCAGAATCCTTTGAAAAAAATAATAGAGAGACTTCATTTATCGTATCAGCTAACAATTTTAACGCAGCATATAGACAAAAAAATAGGATCATTAATAGTGCTAAAAGAGCAAATTTGATTCCGGCATCTGAAAAAAATTCTCGCATCCCTTCATAAATCCCTGCTGACTTAAGAAAATCCAACAAGACCATCTCAATATTTATTGACAGGGACAGACTAAACAAAATGATGGAAAGCAGCGGAAAATAACTCATAAAATAGGTGTTTTTCATTTTATATCCTCATTTAAATTTTGTCATATCAAGTTTTTATTATTACGGAAGCGTTGAATAAATACAATACAGAGAATAAATTCACCTAAAAAAGGATGAGCAGTCTCATCCTTTTTTATCATGATGATTGTATTCTAATGTATTCACGCGGTCCAAATGCCTTCACCTTCTGTTTTTCTACCACTTCAACTTCAGGTGCACTTCTTATTGGAATGATCTCACCATCAAAGACTTCAACTATTCCTTCAGCCTCTGACAAGTAAAAATCACGCTTTCCATTCAGATCTAGCACCCAAGCATAAGAGAATAGGATTGAAAAAATCAAAATAGAAATCATAATTTTCTTTTTTATCATCGCACACCTCCTATTGATAAGGGTGTATAAAAAGATGAATGATTATACGTACTTTATTATAGAAAAACTTTTCAATTTTTCACAAAAATTTACTATTTTTAACCCTTTCTTACCAAAAAACATCCTTTTATAACTTGACAACTGATAAATCTCAAAAATTTTTTTCTATAAATTTACGTGTTTCTACCTATTTATTAATCAGCATTGAAGATGATAGAAAAAACAAAATCATTGAAGATTTCCCGAATTTACATGATATAATATAAATAAAAATAGAAAAGGACCTGGGACATCATGATTTTAGGATTAACTATTATATTGGCACTAGTTTTATTTTTGCCATTTACAGTTAAAGCTGTAGAACATAATTTAGAAGTGTTCTTATTTATAATGGGTATTGCAGCTGCAATGATTAGTCAAGTGCTTGACGGGGAGTTATTTATAAAAGCACTTGAAGACCCTATACATATCACATTAGCTGTGCTTATTGCTGGCTTATTATTTAGATGGTGTCAAACGCCAATGGAAAAAGGGATACTCGGAATAAGCAAAGCCATTCCTTTCCGATTATTTTTAGCACTTGTCGTTATTATTCTTGGACTTATCTCCAGTATAATTACAGCTATTATTGCTGCCATTGTTCTTGTCGTAATAGTTAGTGTGTTGCGTCTTGACCGCAAGTCTGAAATTCGCCTTGTAGTTTTAGCTTGTTTCTCAATTGGGCTTGGTGCTGCATTAACACCGATTGGCGAACCGCTTGCAACAATAACAATCAGTAAATTAAATGAAGACTTCTTCTATTTAATTAAATTAATTGGTTCAGATGTTATTCCAGCTGTTGCTATTTTCGGAATCCTTGCTGCTATCCTGGTTAACCCGAAAGAAAGTGATAACGGTCTGAATGCTGGTCTTCAAAAAGAAAGTTATAAAGAAATTATTATTCGTTCAGTAAAAATTTATTTATTCGTAATGGGCTTAACGTTACTTGGATCAGGCTTTGAACCATTTATTGAAAAATACTTGCTTGATCTAAGCCCATATGTACTTTATTGGATTAATATGATTTCTGCAGTATTGGATAATGCTACACTTGCTGCTGCTGAAATCAGTCCATCCATGGATGCACCGACAATTAAAGCCATTTTGTTAGGACTAATTATTAGTGGTGGAATGCTTATCCCTGGAAATATCCCGAATATTATTGCTGCCGGAAAATTGAATATTACCAGCAAGGAATGGGCTCGTTTTGGCGTTCCAGTTGGTTTAATTACAATGGTAGTATATTTTATTGTCATTCTTATTTTCGGATAACCAGGGTTTGGATAATAGGCGCAAATGAAAGGGTGACGAAAATCCTGACAAAGGATATGCCGTCACCCTTTTTATATAAATAAATGATGGTACCTATTCTATGTTTTTAATCGACATCAAGCTTTAACCACCCCAAGATAGTAAGTTTTTAACACAAACCTTCTCCCACTACTAAACATAATTACTATTTATAGCTGTTTTTCAGTTATTACTATAGGAACTAGTACAATAATTTCAAACTATATGTGATACTGCTGCCTTTTATGTAGAAGAATAATAGGAGTATTATCGCAAACTTTATAAGGGGGTTATGATTTGTCTTTGCTGCATCTGGCAATTCTTTCACCATTTTTACTTGCCATCTTCATTCCTATTTTGTACAAGCTCTTTAGGAAAGTACATACGGGCTGGTTCGTTCTTCCACTGCCCATCCTGCTATTCAGTTATTTTCTATCGTTTATATCTATCACTTCTACCCATCAGACAATAACCGAATCCGTACCTTGGATACCTGCTCTTGGGGTTGACTTTATCGCAAAAGTAGATGGATTAGGTCTGTTATTTGCCTTACTGATTACAGGTATCGGCTCTTTAGTGGTATTGTATTCAATTTATTACTTAGCAAAGGATAAAGAAAAGCTTAATACCTTCTATGTATACTTACTATTATTTATGGGTGCAATGCTAGGAGTTGTCTTATCAGATAACTTAATCGTATTGTATACATTCTGGGAATTCACAAGCTTCTCATCCTTTTTGTTAATCGGCTTTTGGTATGATCGAGAAAAGTCTCGATACGGTGCACAGAAATCTATGCTTATTACCGTGTTTGGCGGCTTGTCTATGCTTGGAGGAATCATTCTTCTCTATATCATGACGGGATCATTCAATATTTCCGAGATTATTGACCAAGCAGCTGCTATTTCAACAAGCCCATTATTTATCCCAGCATTAGTTTGTATATTGCTAGGCGCATTTACAAAATCAGCTCAGTTTCCTTTTCACATCTGGCTGCCTGATGCAATGGAAGCACCAACACCTGTCAGTGCCTACCTGCACTCAGCGACAATGGTTAAAGCTGGTATTTATTTAGTCGCTCGAATGACACCTGTTTTTGCTTCTGAAGGACTTTGGCTATGGCTTGTTGCTGGCTTTGGGATTGTCACATTGTTCTGGGGTTCCTTTAATGCAGTGAAACAGACAGACCTAAAAGCGATTCTCGCTTTTTCAACCGTCAGTCAGCTTGGGATGATTATGTCCCTTCTCGGACTCGGTGCTGCTGCCCTTCATTTTGATGATATCGACAATAGTTTTTTCGGTGCAGCAACTGCAGCGGCTGTCTTTCATCTATTTAACCATGCCACTTTCAAAGGCAGTCTATTTATGGTAGTCGGAATTGTCGACCATGAAACAGGAACAAGAGACATCCGCAAACTTGGCGGCTTGATGAATTTTATGCCCATTACCTTCACATTAGCCATTATCGGAACATTTTCAATGGCAGGGCTGCCGCCATTCAATGGATTTTTAAGTAAGGAAATGTTCTTTACAGGAATGATCCGTGTCACAGAGCTTAATATATTCAACTTTGAAACATGGGGCATGCTCTTCCCTGTTATCGCTTGGATTGCTAGTGTATTTACTTTTATTTACAGTATGATCCTTGTATTTAAAACTTTTACAGGAAAATATCAGCCAGAAAAATTAGAGAAGAAACCTCATGAAGCACCGATGGGCATGTTAATATCTCCGATCGTTCTTGCCTCACTTGTGATTATTATCGGGTTCTTCCCTAACATTCTTTCAAACAGCATCATCTCACCGGCACTGGAATCTATTTTGCCAAATAATGATATTGATGTTCATATTAGCTTCTGGCATGGATTTAAACCTGAATTATTCATGACAATCGGTGTGATTGCTTTAGGAATTCTTCTATTCCTTACACTGCCAAAATGGAGAAAAGTATACAACATCTTCCCGAAGAAGCTAACATTTAATCGATTGTATGATAGTGGATTAGAGATGATCCAACATGCTTCAAATAAATTAACAAAAACGTATATGAATGGTTCGATTCGTTCTTATCTCGTTTATATTTTTGCATTTTTCATTTTTATCCTAGCGACAACAATCGCTGTAAAAAATGCATTTACATTTGATACGAGTAATATTTCATCCATAGGTTTTTATGAAGTATTGCTTGCTTTGGCTGTTGTGATCGGTTCCATAAGTATCTTATTTGTAAAATCAAGGATGACCGCGATTATCCTTTTAGGGGCAGTCGGTTATACAGTGTCATTGTTTTATGTACTATTCCGTGCACCTGATTTGGCACTCACACAGCTCGTTATTGAAACGATTTCGGTTGCTTTATTCCTCCTATGTTTCTATCACCTGCCAAAGAATAGGAATGAAGAAAGAAATAGATTCAAACTTACAAATGCCATCATCTCTATTGGTGTTGGAGCGATTGTGACAGTAATTGCTTTATCCGCACACAGCAATAAAGTATTCGATTCAATTGCTGAATACTATGTAGAAAACACATATACAGAGGCTGCAGGCAAAAACATGGTTAACGTCATTCTTGTAGACTTCCGCGGCTTTGATACATTGTTTGAAATTACCGTATTGACGATTGCAGCTTTAGGGATTTTTGCAATGATTAAATTACGAATGGGAGGAAAAAAGAAAAATGAAAACAAATGACCTTATTTTACAAACAACAACAAAAGTTGTCTTGTTTATCATTATTCTTTTCTCTTTTCATATCTTTTTTGCTGGTCATTACACACCTGGTGGCGGCTTTGTTGGGGGCTTGCTCACATCAGGGGCAATCATCTTACTGATGTTGGCATTTGATATGAAGACAGTTAGTCTAATATTACCTGTTAATTATATCTATATGGCTGCAACAGGACTGCTTTTTGCGGGCGGAACGGCAGCAGGCGCATTATTATTCAATGTTCCTCTCCTTACTCATGCCTTTGGTCATGTAGATTTACCGATATTGGGCGATACAGCTCTACATACAGCAACAATATTTGATCTTGGGGTTTTTTTAGTTGTTGTCGGTGTAACAATGACCATTATTCAAACGATTGGGGAGGATGAATAATGGAAATAGTAATGGCTTTTGTAATCGGCATATTATTCATGTCTGCAACCTATTTAATGCTTTCAAAAAGTTTATTGCGGATCATTATTGGCACGGGCTTACTCAGTCATGGTGCACACCTCCTGATTTTGACAATGGGAGGCTTAAAGCGAGGAACTGTCCCGCTACTTGGTGAGGAAGCAAGTTCTTATACGGATCCAATTCCACAAGCATTGATCCTAACTGCTATTGTCATTAGCTTTGGTGTCACTGCTTTCTTCTTAGTGCTTGCCTACCGGGCATATAAAGAGCTTGGCACTGATAATACAGAGAGATTGAGAGGGAATGAAGGAAATGATTAACTTTTTGATTTTACCGCTGCTAATTCCATTTCTTACAGGAATCCTTTTAATCTTCTTTGCTAAGAATGTTGTCATACAGCGATGGATTGCTGCTTTTTCAGCTTTCTTTAACGTTATTATTGCGTTTTTGCTTGTGCAAAAAGTAAGAAATGATGGAATTCTAACATTAGATGTTTCTAGCTGGCAGGCTCCCTTTGGAATTACACTTGTTTCGGACATGATTTCAGCTCTACTTGTTTTAACGACAACAATTATTGCTTTAACAAGTGTCATCTATTCTTTTCGATCAATCGGCATTGAAAGGGAAAGGTATTTTTATTACCCTGCATTGAACTTTCTAATTGTTGGGGTAATTGGGGCTTTTACAACAGGAGATATCTTTAACCTGTTTGTATTCTTTGAGGTTTTACTTATGGCCTCCTATGTTTTGCTTGTTCTTGGAGGAACAAAAATTCAATTGCGTGAAACAATTAAGTATATTTTAGTCAATGTCATTTCATCTGCTTTATTTGTGATTGCCGTTGCTTATCTATACTCTGTTGTTGGAACGTTAAATATGGCTCATATTTCAGTTCGTCTAAATGAGCTTGGCCAATCCGGAATCATTACAGTCATAGCTGTTCTATTTTTAATCGTTTTTGGATTAAAAGGAGGTATATTCCCGTTATACTTCTGGCTGCCTGGATCGTACTACGCTCCACCAGCACCGGTTATGGCTTTGTTTGGTGCATTGCTGACGAAAGTCGGGGTCTATGCGATTATGAGGACCTATACATTATTTTTCATACATGATACAGGCTATACCCATCAGCTGCTAATGATTCTAACGATTATCACGATTATCGTTGGTGTTATAGGGGCCATTGCTTTCTCAGATATTAAAAAAATTATCATATATAATATCATCGTTGCTATTGGTGTGATTCTTTTCGGGGTTTCTGTTATGACTCCAGATTCTATCGCTGGCTCCGTATTTTATCTTATCCACGATATGATAATCAAAGCAGGTCTTTTCTTATTAATTGGCATTATTATTGCCATTACCGGAACGAGCGATTTAAGAAAGATTAGCGGGTTGATTAAACGATACCCTGGACTTGGCTGGACATTCTTCCTTGCTGCACTTGTTCTTGCAGGAATTCCTCCGTTTAGCGGGTTTGTTGGCAAGGTCTTGATCGTCAAAGGCGGATTCGAAAGCGAGCATTATTGGGGAGCTGGTATCGTCCTTACCTCAAGCTTACTCGTATTATTTTCTATCATGAAGATCTTTATTAATGGTTTCTGGGGAACTCCGCAGGATTATAAAGGGGAAGACAAGGTACCTGTACGAAAGCTCTTAATTGCACCCGTTATTCTCGTGACAATTTCGGTATTGTATGGGGCAGGTTCTGAATTTATCTTCCCTTATATCTCACAGGCTGCCGAAACACTTGCTAATCCGAGTATTTATATTGATGCAGTCTTAAAGGAGTGGTAAGTATGGCCTTTCAAATTTTATTAAATGTGTTTCTCGGTTTTCTATGGATGTTTTTCACTCTGTCATACGAGCCAGTTGCCTTTTTAAAAGGATATTTATTCGGTATGGTTATTCTCTTCACTTTTAGACGGTTTTTTAGCTCTCGCTTCTATTTGGGAAGAGTCATTGCCATTATTAGTTTAGGACTTCTCTTCATAAAAGAGCTAATCCTTTCAAATATCAGCGTTTTAAAACTAGTACTAAAACCAAAGCTTGATATTAAACCTGGCATTTTTGCACTGCCAACCGTTTTGGAAAAGGATTGGGAAATTACCATTTTGGCAAATTTAATTACATTAACACCAGGGACACTTGTAGTCGATGTCTCTGAAGATAATAAAATTCTTTATATCCATACCATCGATATGGATGATGCGCAGGAAGCGATTGATTCCATCAAAAATACATTCGAGAAAGCCATTATGGAGGTGAGCCGATAATGATTTTAATAGCTGTTAAAATTGCGATCCTTTGCATGTCGATTGCTATTCTAGGATTAATATACAGGCTCATTAAAGGGCCTTCCATGCCTGATCGAATTGTTGCACTTGACGCGATAGGAATTAATCTCGTTGCGATTGTTGCACTCGTGTCCATTTTCTTAGATACAAACGCTTTTCTAGAGGTTATCTTACTGCTTGGGATTCTCTCTTTTATTGGAACAGTAGCATTCTCCAAATATTTAGAAAAAGGGGTTGCTCTAGAACGTGATCGAGATCTTTAAAATTATCATTGTAGCATTAATACTTATTGGTGCCTTCCTAAGCCTTGTTGCGGCATTTGGTGTACTTAGACTTCCTGATGTGTATACGAGAAACCATGCTGCTTCAAAGGCCGCAACCTTAGGAGTGTTGGCAGTTTTACTTGGCACGTTTCTTTACTTTTATATGGAAGAAGGTCAAGTGAATTCACGGGTCATTCTTGGGATTGTATTTATCTTCGTCACCTCTCCAGTTGCCGGTCACCTAATCAGCCGTGCCGCTTATAATTCCGGTGTTAAGCTTTGGGACAAGAGTGTACAGGATGACTTAAAGCTGAAAGAAACAACCCCAGTACAGAAAAAACAATAATAGAGAACGAAAAGAGATAAAAGGGACTAATCTTCATAGATCAGTCCCTTTTGCCTATTTTCTTTTAATCACAGCCATGGTACATCTTGAAACACAAATTAGCTTTTCTTCTTCATCAACTACTTTTATATCCCATACCATAGTTGTTCTTCCTTGATGAAGGACGGTTGCAGTGGCAGTCACCATTCCCTCCCGCTTTCCTCTTACATGGTTGGCATTAATCTCCAGTCCGGCAACCGATTCCGTTGCCTTATCCACGAGCTCAAAAGCACCGATGCTTGCGACTGTTTCTGCTAAAGCAACTGAAGCTCCTCCATGCAGCAAGCCGAAGGGCTGCCTTGTCCGATCATCAACAGGCATCGTTGCCACAACCTTTCCCTTTTCAAGGGTAGTAATTTCTATTCCAAGAGCACTTATAAGTGTATTTTCTATATTCATGCTTCTTTTCTCCTTTCCATTCTCTTTATTTACTACTATAACAGAATATTCTTACCACTTTAAAAGATAATGATTGTAAAAACACAGAAAAAGCCCAATCTGCATATATTGATTTCATAAATAGGAAAATGATGTGAATTTATAACGGAAAGGGGAGGCTAACCATGACCCCCCGATATTTCTATCCTTGCAAACTAAGCTATCCACCCTTTTATCCTTATTGCAACTATTATTATTCCCCGCACAATACTTATAGACAATATCAAAATGTTGATCCAGGAATGTTTATGACCTCAGCAAAGGACATGGCAATTATTATGAAAGAAGCGAGTCATTTACTAGCAGAAATGGCTAAATCCAAAAAGTTCTCATTTGATTTGATGACTGCTGCGCAGCAATCAAAAATGGAGAAAGTCGAACAATTGATTAAATCAACAGGAATTAAAGTGATTCCAAAAGTTACTTACACGCCAGACGGACTGAACCTACATTTTGATTCAGGTAAAGATTATAATGACTGTTGTAAATTGACACTTAAATTACGATGGTCATAAGAAAAGCTCAAGCGCATTGATCATCGTTCTTACAAACTGGAGGGGACAACGGCACGATAAAGGAAACACGATAAGGGGAGTTAACCGATGTTGACTTATCGTAGGGAGGAGACCTGAATTTTGATAGGCGATAGGACCCTTGCGCTAGACAATACTTTTTCAAGACAAAAAAAGCTCTCCCGCTTGTAAGAGAGCTTTTTTCCTTTCCTCTTTTAATAATATGGGTTTCCGAAGCCACCATATCCATATGGAGCGGGGGCAGGATAAGGTCCATAAAATGGGGGCGGTCCATAATATGGCACAGGCCCGTAAAATGGACGAGGTCTAGCGATTGCTGCTCCAGCAAAGCCACCTATTAACCCTCCAAATAATCCACCAACCAATGGACCGGCAAAAAAGAACCTTGTATCCCCTGGATGTGGGCCTCTTCTAATATTATACATCTGGGTAACCTCCTAATATTTATTCCTACACTACTTCATATGCTTTTTTTACCCGATTTGAGTGGGCTTTTATACATATTGAGCAGTTTCCCTTTAGAGGTTCCCCAGTTATTAATACGCTTTAGCCCAGTAAACTAATTTCTCCGCTTCTTTTCCACAGCATACACATTCTGTTGAAACAGCTTCTTGATTGAAAGGCATGCATCTTGAGGTTGCACCTGTTTCTTCTTTTATCTGATCCTCACAGCTTCTGTCGCCACACCACATTGCTTTAACAAATCCTGTCTTTTGCGCGAATGTTTCTTTCAATTCCCCATGATTTAGGGCCACATACGTTTTTTCTTCACGAAGTTCTTTTGCCTTTTCAAATAGTTGTCTCTGAATATCATCGAGAATTTCAGTAATCTTTGCTTCCAAATGATCAGTAGGTACAAAGATCTTTTCTCCTGTATCCCTTCTTACCAAAACGACTTGCTGCTTTTCCATATCCTTTGGACCAACTTCAAGTCGTAATGGAACACCTTTCATTTCATATTCATTAAATTTCCATCCTGGCTTTTTATCACTTGCATCAATATCGACACGGGCAATACGGGCTAATGTTTCTTTCAAGCCATATGCGTAATCAAGAACCCCTTCCTTATGTTGGGCAATAGGAACAATCATCAGTTGAGTTGGGGCTGCCTTTGGAGGAATAACTAGTCCTCTGTCATCTCCATGAACCATAATCATTGCGCCAATAATACGTGTCGTAAAGCCCCATGATGTTTGCTGTACATACTGCAATTTCCCCTCTTGATCTGTAAACTGAATGCCAAAAGCCTTTGCAAACCCATCACCTAAATGGTGTGAAGTACCTGACTGCAATGCTTTTCCATCATGCATCAGGCTTTCAATTGTATACGTGTATTTCGCCCCGGCAAATTTCTCTTTATCCGTTTTTTGCCCTTTCACAACCGGGATAGCAAGCACATTTTCACAAACATCCGCATACACATCAAGCATTCTAACCGTTTCTTCATGAGCTTCCTCATCTGTCGCATGGCACGTATGCCCCTCTTGCCATAAGAACTCTAGCGTACGTAAGAACGGACGTGTCGTTTTCTCCCATCTCACCACATTTGCCCACTGGTTGTACAGTTTTGGCAAATCGCGATATGAGTGAATAATGTTTTTATAGTGCTCACAGAATAATACCTCAGATGTTGGTCTTACACACCATCGTTCTGCTAATTCCTCTTCCCCGCCATGCGTTACCCATGCCACTTCTGGAGCGAACCCCTCGATATGATCCTTTTCCTTTTGAAGAAGACTCTCAGGGATAAACAGTGGCATATAGACATTTTCATGCCCTGTTTCTTTGATTCGATCATCTAACTCATTTTTGATATTTTCCCATAAAGCATATCCATAGGGGCGGATAATCATTGAACCGCGTACACTTGAATAATCAATCAAATCTGCTTTTGTAACAACATCTGTATACCACTGGGCAAAATCGACTTCCATTGCCGTAATATCTTTTACAAACTCTTTTCCCACTTAATCCACCTCAATTTCTTATAAAATGGGCTGTGTTAAACATGGCTGCTGATTTTCGCTACAGGCACTCGCTTTCCGCGAGATAGGCGGTGAGCCTCCTCGTCGCATACGCTCCTGCGGGGTCTCACCTGTCCTACATCTCCCGCAGGAGTCTCGCGCCTTTCGTTACAATCAACCAGTACAATTATCAACATGCAGCTTTAATACAGCCGTAAAATAAAAAAGCTTTACGATAAAATAGGGACCAATCACTTGGCGGTACCACCCTAATTTAAAGCAAAGCTTTACACTCATACATGATAACGGGATGTAAACCCGCTGTAATCTTTAAATGATACAGAACTCAGAGACAGGTTCAAATGGCTGCTTATAGGACCCTTTCAGCAATTGGCTCCCTCTCTATAATAAACAGTGCACATTTTACTATTCCTCATCAATGTTTAACTATTTTTTTGAAATTATATAAATATTTGTTTCAAATGTCAATCGATGATCTCACAAAAAATCCCTTTGACAGTTTGCCAAAGGGAATCTTCAATTATTTTGCTGCTGCAGCATTTTCAAATGCCAAGTCCACTGTTACATAATCATATCCAAGATCTCTTGCAACTGCCTCATATGTGATGCTGCCGTTTACAACATTCACACCAAGCTTTAATGCAGGATTTTCATCAATTGCTTTCTTGACACCTTTATTTGCAATTTGCAATGCATAAGGAATCGTTACATTTGTTAATGCAATTGTAGATGTTCTTGGAACGGCACCAGGCATGTTCGCAACTGCATAGTGAACAACCCCATGCTTTTCATATGTTGGGTTATCATGTGTTGTAATATGATCTACTGTTTCAAAAATTCCACCTTGGTCAACAGCCACATCAATTACGACAGAGCCAGGAGACATCGTTTTAACCATTTCTTCTGTAACAAGCTTCGGTGCCTTAGCTCCTGGAATAAGGACAGCGCCAACAACAAGATCACTTTCCTTCACTGCTTCAGCAATATTGAATGGATTAGACATTAAGGTTTGAATGCTGTTTCCAAAAATATCATCAAGTTGGCGAAGACGTTCTGGGCTTAAATCAATAATTGTCACATCAGCTCCTAAGCCGATTGCCATTTTAGCCGCATTAATACCAACAACACCGCCTCCGACAATCGTTACCTTGCCGCGTGAAACGCCAGGAACACCAGCTAGCAAAATTCCTTTGCCGCCATTTGTTTTTTGTAAGAATTGTGCGCCAATTTGAGTAGCCATACGGCCAGCTACTTCACTCATAGGTGTAAGCAATGGCAATGTACGATTGACTTCCACTGTTTCATATGCAATTGCCGTAACACCCTTTTCAACTAAAGCCTTTGCTAATTCAGGCTCTGCAGCTAAGTGTAAGTATGTGAAAAGCACTAGGCCTTCACGGAAATATGTATATTCGGATTCAAGCGGCTCTTTTACCTTCATAACCATTTCTGCAGCCCAAGCCTCTTTTGCTGTAGAGACGATTTCTGCTCCAACTTCCTTGTAATCCTCATTAGTGAAACCGCTTCCAAGGCCAGCATCTGTTTCTACTAAAACTTGATGTCCTGCACGAACTAATGTATACACGCTAGCAGGGGTTGCTGCCACACGGTTCTCATTATTCTTTATTTCCTTAGGTACTCCGATAATCATTGTATTTTCCCCTTTCTATACAACTCTTTTATTATCAAAACTACCCTAAGTATAATGATAAGAATTAGAATAATCAACACCAATCCTCTTTATTTTCAAAATCCACATAATTGTTTGACAAGCCATTCAAAGCGCGGTATTTCCGGGCAAACGATTCATTTTTGACACCCTTCTTCTTATGCTTGTCTATACTATAACGAAGACATTTACTCGAAAACTAATTATAAGGAGGGATATCATTTGGATGTAATGGATTTATTTCATTTACAGAATAGAACGGCCATTGTAACAGGCGGAGGAAAAGGGCTTGGGGAACAAATGGCCAATGCACTAGCAGAGGCAGGGGCAAATGTAGTCATCTGCTCTAGAAATCTAGAAGACTGTCAAAAGATTAGTGAGCAGCTAGTGAAAAAAGGCGTACAATCGTTAGCAATAACATGCGATATTACAAACCAAGCGGATATTCAAGCTGTAATAGATCAAACGGTTCAGCACTTTGGCACGATTGATATTCTTATTAACAATAGCGGCACCTCTTGGATTGCTCCTACACTAGAAATAACGGCTGATCAATGGGATAAAGTCATGAATGTGAATTTGAAAGGAATGTTCCTATTTTCGCAGGCAGCGGGCAAAATAATGGCTCAGCAAGGAAATGGGAAAATTATCAATATTTCATCCATAACTGGAATCAAAGGAACGAATCCTGCTTTCCTAGATGCTATTGCTTATAGTACAAGTAAAGGCGCTGTCAATGCATTAACGAAAGATTTAGCAATAAAGCTAGCACAGCATAATATTCAAGTGAATGCCATTGCTCCAGGATTTTTTCCTAGTAAAAAAACAAAGGCATTTGATCAAACAAGCCATATTATCTTAAAAAGAATACCTGCTGGTCGCTTTGGCACTGATCAGGATATTAAAGGAGCAGCCCTTTTCCTATCCTCAAATGCTTCTGACTATATAACTGGTCAAGTACTCGTCATTGATGGCGGGCTGATATCAGGAATATAAAAAAGCGGAAGCGCCCCGCTTAACGATAGTTACTAAGAA
This sequence comes from Cytobacillus solani, assembly GCF_001420595.1. Taxonomy (GTDB): domain Bacteria; phylum Bacillota; class Bacilli; order Bacillales; family Cytobacillaceae; genus Cytobacillus; species Cytobacillus solani. The sequence goes on from NZ_LJIX01000006.1 coordinate 4,125,855, forward strand.
AGGAGCGTATATAATGACTACAAACCACACGCAAGAAATACTAAATGCTGTCAAGAAATTAGGTCTGAAGGTAGAGTTGGGTCTAAACAACTCCATTCATGATGCACTTAATCAACCATCCATTCTAAAAGCAGTGAATAATCAATCACGGCTTGTAGCTGCTTCCATAAGCAAGCTGCAGCAAACAGTCGAAACCTTATCGATCGCCTTTAATTTTCCAACAAAAAACGACGTAGCCAACACAACAAAATTATTTATCCAAGCCGAAGAGAAATTGGATTTATTAGAAGAGCAAGTCACGCAATTAAACCGGTCCTTTGAAGAATTTAAGGACACAATTGTAAATAGTCCTTCCTTTTCTTCCTCAAATAGATGGGAGAGGGAAAAATATGAGTACTCCAAAAATAAATAGATGGACGGGCTTTATCAAAACGATTTCTGCCTTAGAACCTGAGGTTGGACTGACACCACGAACTGCCATCTGGAAGAAAAACAAAGCCACTCTTTGGTATTATCCTTCAGAAAATAAAAAATATAAGGTACCGCTTTTTTTGATTTACTCACTTATTAATCAACCATTTATTCTTGATCTTGGTCCTAAATATAGCTTAATCGAAGCTTTTACCTCTAGCGGGTACGAGGTGTATCTCCTTGATTTCGGAATACCTGGATATGAAGATAAAGATTTGACAGTGGATGATTACATTCTTCGCTATATAAAAAAAGGCGTTCAACGAGCACTGCTCCATTCAAACGCGTCAGAAATCACATTAATGGGCTTTTGTATGGGCGGTACGTTTGCTGCTATCTATGCAACCATTGCCGATGAACCAATTAAAAATCTTATTATTTCTGTTGCTCCGATTGATTTTAGTGTCATGCCTATTTTCAGTGAAGGCGTAAAAATGCTCCAAAATGGAGAGATCAATCTTAATCCAATATTAGATGCTTGGGGAATTATCCCTCCCGCATATGTTAAAAGGGGGATGCGGCTAGCTACAGTACCCATCTCTTACTCTCCTTATCTTTCTCTTTTAAGCCATGCAGACGATGAAGAGCGAAATTTAAAATGGAGTCGCTTTAATTATTGGACCAACAGTCACATCCCTTTATCTGCTGCAGCATTAAAGCAGATGGCAGTTGACTTTGAGAAAGAAAATAAACTTATCAATGGGAATCTAGTAATTGGAGATCAACCAGCTAAACTAGAAAATATTACAGCGAATTTAATGGCAGTAGGCGCTAGTCATGATCGACTGATTCCAATCGAACAAATCCTGCCGATCGTCGACCATGTTTCAAGTATAGATAAATCCTTCCATATTCTCGAAGGAGGCCACGGGAGTCTTGCAAAAGAAGGCAAAGCACCAGGTTATTTAGACAAGTGGCTGTCTGACCGCTCCAATTAGATGATATGAAAGGTTTCATGTGACTTCCCCTGCTGATGATGACATGAATCAGCAGGGGAAAGCATTTTAAAAAAGGAGGATGCGTATGTTTTATTTGTTACCCCCTAAGATACCTGCCACTGCCAATCAAACTCTTCATGGGTATTTGGGATATGCAGCAATTGTGTTTAAAGACTTTTTTAGCTTTGATTAAAAAATAGTAAAGACCGATTCATTCCTTTTGCCATACTTTTTTGTATGGCTTTTCTTTTTGAATAATGAGCCGGAAAAAACTTGTAATAAATCCTCTTTCTTTGCCGAAAAGAAACTTGTTTTGTCATACGGGAAGGAATCTGCTTTTAACTCAGAGAATCCACTATTAAAAGGGAAGCTTAAGGAGGTTTCAGGATGAATACAAGTGCTGTCGCAAAGTTATTAGGGGTTTCATCAAGCACAATCCAACGATGGGTGAAGCAGCTGGAGCTCCAAATGGAAAGGAATGAACTCGGGCATTATTCATTTACAGACGAGGATATTCAGCTGCTAAAACAAGTTCAGGAACAGCTAAAAAAGGGGGTCATGATTCAGGATGTAACGGTAGAACGAAAAAAGACGCGTACCGGTGTAGTAAAATCAGCCGGAAATGATCCATTTTCTGAGAAACTTCTAGCAAGAATGAACGAGTTCGAGCAAAGACTAAATAAAAAGGCGGATGATGTTGTATCCTATCAGCTTTTACAGCATCGGCGGGAAATTGAGGAGCTGCAAGCTGAGGTAGAGATGTTAAATAAGAGAATACAATGCCTTGAAGAAGGGATAAATAAGGAGAATCAGCATATCCCATCCGATCATGTATTCGTTTTCGATAAGGAATTACCAAGGAAGAAAAGCAAAAGGAAAAATCTTATTACCTCTTTATTTGGCTTCTAAATCCCTCATCCATTGAAATTTTAAAAAAAGAAATACAGCTCCCATTTATAGGAGCTGCATGTTAAAAAATTAAAGAATCATTGCGGCCAGCCATCCAAAGAGGATTAACGGGATATTATAATGAAGGAATGTTGGCACACAGGTATCCCAAATATGATTATGCTGGCCGTCTACATTTAATCCGGCTGTAGGTCCTAATGTACTGTCAGATGCTGGCGAACCCGCATCTCCTAGTGCTGCAGCAGTTCCAACTAACGCAATCGCAGCCATTGGACTAAAGCCTATTTCAAGCGCAAGCGGAACAAAAATCGTTGCAATGATTGGAATCGTTGAAAAGGATGAACCAATTCCCATCGTTACAATAAGACCGACAATTAACATAAGGAGCGCAGCAAGTGATTTGCTTCCGCCAATAATTGCCGCAGACTGTTTTACGAGGCTTTCTACATCTCCAGTTTCTTTAAGCACATCAGCAAATCCAAAGGCTGACAGCATAACGAAACCAATGAAGGCCATCATTTTCATCCCTTCTGTTAACAGCTGATCTGCTTCACGCCATTTCACCGCACCGCTTATATAAATAACAAGAATTCCAGTTAATGCCCCAAAAATCATGGAATCGAGCTTAATTTGAACAAGAAGTGCAGCAATAATAGCAATGATAGAGAAAATAATCCCTGCTTTTGAGTATCCTGCCTTTTCTATTTCCTCTATTTTACTTTGCTGATAGTTTCTTGTCTTTCGGTATGATATAAATATAGCAACTAGCAGTCCGACTACAAGTCCAGCTGTTGGGATCAGCATGGCTTTGGGAATATCACTCAAGTCAACGGCCAATCCACTGCTTTTCATGTTGTCTGCTAGGATTTCGTGAAAAATCTGTCCAAAACCTGCTGGAAGCAAAATATAAGGTGCCGTTAAACCAAAGGTCAAGACTGAAGCGATCAAGCGGCGGTCAATACCTAATTCATTCATTACCCTTAATAAAGGCGGAATGAGAATAGGGATAAAAGCAATATGAATCGGAATCACATTTTGGGAAAAACAAGCCATGATTAAAATAGATAAGACAATCAGTGCTTTAGAAAGTTTCTTTCCTTTGGAATCTCCTTCTCTTCCAACCTTCTGAAGAATCCACTCCACTAGTAAATTCGGCAGGCCTGTGGTTGATATAGCAATGGCAAATCCTCCTAACAAGGCATAGCTTAATGCTACCTCAGCACTTCCTCCAAGCCCATTTGAGAAGACCTCAATTGTTTGATTTATACTTAAGCCTCCAGTTAAACCACCGACTAGCGCTCCTGCAATTAAAGATAAAACGACATTTACGCGTAAAAGACTTAATACAAGCATAACAAAAACTGCTATGATGACTGCATTCATGATGATAACCCTCTCTCATAATCTTACTTTACTTTGGTAAATTGGTAGAGAACTAAAATATGAGTATAAAATTATCATATCCTATCGCTTTTTGTCAACTTGTATCAAAAAAAAGCTTCGGAAAATTATTCCGAAGCTTTAAACTTAATTCGATTCAGTTTCAAATCTTTCTACAAACAAGGCGAGTGTACGGACCATTACTCCAGTTGCTCCTGCTGGTCCAAGGTCATGCTCCTTGCGAGTTGTAGATGTTCCTGCAATATCCAAGTGTACCCAAGGGGTATCCTCTGCAAATTCACCGACAAAAGCGCCACCCATGATGGCATGACCTTCACGGCCAGGTGAATTGTTTAAATCTGCGATTTTACTGCTTCTAACTCTTTGTTTGTCTTTTTCAAATAAAGGCAAACGCCAAATTGGCTCTCCAGCCTCATAGGATGCCTCTAGGACCTGCTCCCATAATGCCTCATTATTCGTTAACGCACCAGTCGTTTCCGTTCCAAGCGCCACGATTACCCCGCCAGTTAAAGTGGCTACATCCACTAAATAATTTGCTCCATGATGCTTCGCATATGTAACTGCATCAGCAAGCACAAGCCGTCCTTCCGCATCTGTATTCAATACTTCAATCGTTTTGCCGCTCATTGATGTAATCACATCATCTGGTTTAAATGCGTTCCCGCTAACCATATTGTCAGTAGAAGGAATAACTGCGACAACATTCTGCTCAGGTTTTAATTCACCGATAATCTCCATCGCTCCAAGAACAGCCGCGGCTCCTCCCATATCGGTTTTCATTCCGACAATGCCGTCCTTTGACTTAATAGAATAGCCGCCAGTATCAAAGGTAATGCCTTTGCCAACTAAACCAATAACGTCCTTCCATTCTTCTTTTCCTTGATACTTCAGGACAATCATTTTTGGCGGTTCAGTAGACCCTTGGTTTACAGCAAGTAAGGCGCCCATCCCTAGCTTTAGCATATCTTCTTTTTCAAGAATTTCCGCTTCGAAATCATACTTAGATGCTAGCTCTTTCGCATAATTAGCCATGTCTGTAGCGGTAAGCATATTTCCCGGCAGGTTCACAAGTGTACGAGCTGAGTTTGTTCCTTTTCCATGTGCATAGCCAACTGTTAACGAAGCTTTTACATCCTCTTCATCCGCTACTTCACTATAAACAGTCATATCTTCAATATTCTTTGCTGGTTCATTCGATTTTTGCTTATATCCTGCGAAACGATAGGTAGATAAAGCGAAAGCCTCACTAACCGCATGTGCTGCATCTAGTGCATCCACATTTTCATTTAGGAAAGAATCTAGATAAACAGCAGCTTCCTGAATCGTAGAAGACTTAACAACCTTAAAGGTCTTTCCAAGTGCTTCCCGCAACACATCAAAGGAGTAATCCTTTTCACGGCCAAGACCAACAACATATAATCTCTTCGCACCCATACGTCCAAATGTATGTACTTTTGTTACTGCTTTTTTCTTTGCTGAAAGGTCCTTGCTTTTGACGAGCTCCGTTAATTGTCCTTCAAATTGCTGATCTAGTTGTGCAAGAACGCCATCAAATTTGTTTGGTTTCTCAAATAAACCAATGATCAAACATTCATGTTCATTCGAAAAATTGATTTCTCTTTTTACAGTAAACATTTTGTCACCCCCATAAAGTTGCTTTCATTATATCAGGAAACAGGAAACAATTTCGACTAGCTAATCTTCTAGAAATAAAATTAATTCTGGCAATTTCGGAAGCGTATTTACTTCCTCAAAGGGGACTCGATCAATTTTTCCCGGAAAGATCACTAAAGCCTTTTCAATAAATGAGTATACATGCTCCAGATCAAGCCCCCAATGCTTTGGACGGTAAGCCTGCAAATATTCATTGGCGGCTCCCATCATCAATCTCGCCCCCTTCACATTTCCATATTCATAATGATAGATAGCTACACTCATTTGCAGCAATCCTTTGAAAAATAAATTCCCTTTATCGGTCATCCACATCTCTTCCAGAAGGTCATGGCAAGTATAGTAATCCCCTTCATTAAACTTCACAAAAAACTCATAATACTCAAGCGGATACTCCTCCAATTGAATGCCTCCCTCGTACTCGTTAACAATAACTTTATAAAAAAAGAATTGCACTCTCTTTAAATTATTATTATCATCTTAACAAACGGGATAGAAGTTGAGCACTTATTTTATTAATTGGATCAACGTAATCTGCCTTCAATAAGGTTCGTTATGATCTGCGATAAAGGTGGTTTCCACATGGAATTATTAATGAATTTCCCCTTATGGGCTGCCATTGCAGCCATCTTCTTTGCTCAATTTGTCAAAGTTCCAATTCATTTCATTGCCTACAGAAAACTTAATTGGGCACTCTTGACAAGCACTGGAGGGATGCCAAGTTCTCACTCTGCTGCCGTAACCGCTCTTTCCACTGGTGTTGCTTTAGAAACTGGTCTAGATTCCGCTTTATTTGCCGTGTCAGCCGTTTTTGCCATCATCACGATGTTTGATGCAACGGGCGTACGCCGGCAAGCAGGGGAACAAGCCATTGTCTTAAATCAATTAGTATCCGATTTCAATCGTTTAATTGAAGAGGCCAAGGTTTGGCAGAAGAAAGCCGAACAGGAAAAAAGGAGAGAATTGAAGGAGCTTCTCGGTCATAAACCAATCGAAGTTTTTTTCGGAGGACTGACAGGCATTCTTTTAACATTAGGTCTTCATTTCGTACTTCATTAGATAGAACATAAAAAACAGGTACCTATTTTAACCGGGTTACCTGTTTTTTCATCTAAATTATTTTCATTCATATAGAGCAGAAACACTTATTCCTGTTCGGATTTCGTATATTGCTGGCGGAAAACTTGCATGGATTCATTCTCATTCAATGCATGAAGCTCCTCTTCTGTTAAGGTGCCGTCACCCATTTCGACAACATAGACATCCAATGTTTTTTTGCCCCAATTATTGTATACATCTTCAACTGTCTCATAATAGAGATCTACTTTATTTCCCTTAATCGCTCCACCTTTATCAGCAACAACCCCATACCCATATCCAGGTACAAAAAGAATCGTTCCAATCGGAAAAACATTTAAATCTGCAGCAACCGTGGAATACAAATCCCTCTTTACCTTTACCCCTGAATATGTAATCCCAAAGCTTGGATGACCAGGATGCTTGCCGGTTGATTCATAATAAGCAGTATAGCCTGTTGCCACAACTGTCTTGATTGGATACTGCGTCCAATCAATTGCTTCCTCTAAGGTCGGCGAATGTCCTGACACTTCCTTGCTCGATGAAATTTGCAAATCACCATTCACAAATCGTTTTAAAAATTTAAAAGCTACTCCAACCTTTTTTAATGTATGGTCAAAATGATTTTGATCAGACTGTTCGTTTGTGCCCATCTCTTCACTACTTAAATAATTTACAAGAGATCTTGCCTCCACTCCCGAAATAGACTGGAAAGTCGTTAAAAATGCCGCAATGAATAGAGTTGACATTATTATTCGTCTTGTCCAATTTTTTATTCTTCTCATTTATAATTTCACTCCTCCCAAGAATATTCATTTCCCAAGATTTAAAGAAATATTCATGAAAGGAATAAATAATGTGGAAAGAAGAACAATAAATCTATCCTTTTCCTGATAAAAAACCCTTTGTTTCCAAGAAAACAGCTACTAATTTACAAAATTTTAAATAAAATAAAAAACCTCTGCTTATGGGCAGAGATTTTGAGTTTAAAACATTTGATATCCTTTTTTACGGAGGATTTTTATCGTAATACCCGCTCCAATTGCACCTGCAAGACCACTCAATAAAATGAGAATATCAGCAGTGGCGAGCTGGGTTAATTCAGAACCTAGACTTGCAAATGACTCTTTACTATTAGAAAAATATTCTATAAATCGAACTTTATCAATAATGAAGATAGCAATAATCGGATAGACAATAGCCATAATCCAAGACATTCTTAATAGCATATTTAAAATAAAACCAATCCCAAAAAACAGGACAAAAAAGAGCAGCATTGAAATAGGCAATACGAAAATAGTCATTTCCATCGTTTTGTTCCTCCCTTTACACATCAATATTTAGTGTACTGAATGTGCAAATGGGAGTCAATAAAAATAGGGGGAGCTCCCCCATAGAAAAGAAAACTCCGCCATTGGCGGAGCAACTAATTTTACGATTCTTTTTTCTTTCCAGATCCACTGCAGCATGTGCAAGTTTCTGAACCGCCAAGGAGAAGCTGAAAATATCCTTTTCCTGAGCAGTACGTACATCCATTTGATTTTTCATAGTTCTTTGTTTTCATTTTCTCCATCTCCTTTTTGTAACTGAATTTTCTGATAATATACCAAGAATAATAGAATTTGAAAAGCTCTAAATTTCGCGAAAAATCTCCACTGGTAACGCATACAATCTGGATTATCTTAAATTTCCTCATTCATTCTTTAAATTTTACGAAATATCAAAAAATAAAAACAAAAGGGTCTGGCTAGAAGCCTGACCCTTTTAAAGTTCTATTATAAAATATTAAATTTTCCTTTTTTCAATACAAGTGAAGGACCGCCAATCATGTACAATGCACGATTATCAATCATTTTCTTCATAAACGAAGCTTTAGTCCCAATCATTTTCTTACCAAACGCTACCCCAATTGCATCATCTTCACCAAGGGAACATACTGTTCCTTTAATATCTGGCTTAAACGTTTCTAAATCAGATTTATTGCGAATTAAAGCAACAAGATTTCTAGCACAAGTCTCTCCTTGCTGCATAGCAATCTGCGCAGTCGGCGGATAAGGGCGATTGATTTCCTCATTAATGACTAAGGAAGAGTCGCCAATGATAAATACATGATCATGTCCAGGAGCTCGTAAATCTGAATGAACCTTTACACGTCCACGCATAGCCTCGAAGCCTGATTTTTCAATGATTGAATTCCCACGAATACCAGCAGCCCATACAACTGTACCTGCCTTAATTTCTTCGACTTCCTCTTCCCCTTTTCCAACAATGATTCCTTCTGGAGTGGCTTCCTTAATCGCTGTGCCAATACGGAATTCGACACCCTTCTTTTCTAAATAGGCAACCGCATAATTCACAAGCTCCGGATCAAATCCTGGCAGTACCATTGGTGCTGCTTCTACACAAATGACTTTTACCTTTTGGAAATCAACATCGTACTCTTTGCAAAGTTCTGGAATTCTGTTTCCTAGTTCTCCAAGGAATTCAATTCCTGTAAATCCAGCGCCACCAACAACAATGGTTAAGCGCTCATCCTTTTTCTCTTCTTCTGTATTATAAGTAGCAAATTGATATTCAATATGCTCTCGAATTTGACGAGCGGCATTTACATTTACAATGGAGAAAGCATATTCTTTTAATCCCTTAATGCCAAATGTTTCAGACTCTCCACCTAAAGCTACGACTAAAAAGTCATAATCGATTTCACCATTTTCTAAAATGACCTTTTTATCCTCAGTCTTAATTTCAACTGCTGTGCCTTGAATAAAGTCTACCTTATTCGTGTCAATTACATTTTTTATATCATATCTAACGCGGTCATGGTGTAAAGTACCTGCAGATGCCTCATGTAACCAAGTTGTTTCATAGTGGTAGCTATTCTTATTCACTAATACGATTTCAGCTTCATTTGTTCCGACTGCTTTTTGTAAACGAGTTGCAGTCATTAGTCCACCGTAACCTGCTCCTAAAATTACAATCTTTGCCTTTCTCAACGTGTATCTTCCACCTTTTTTAGTATTTTCTACTGTTCATTTTTAGAAACCGCTGTACTTTTAGTGATAATAGTTTGTGATGTTATTCACTAAAATAGACAAAAAAATGTTGAAAAAATGTCATAAAATATTAACAATATACTCACATTACATATTATGCTTTTTCCAATTGATTTTCAAGCCAAAAAGCTTAAAAATGTATTTAGTATATACGTATTTCCCTTGTGTTTCCACGCCTTTTCTAGTTTTTCATCCTCAAGGATATGTTTAGAGTATTTAACCTTTTCATAATATTTTTTCCAAAGAGTGAGCTTTATATTAATTTATGTTATTATTTATGATGGAATGTGTACTTTATTAATGGGGGGATATGGAGTGAACGAAGATCAAAAAGTGTATGATATAACTATTATTGGTGGAGGACCTGTAGGGTTATTCACTGCTTTCTACGGGGGAATGAGACAAGCTTCTGTAAAAATTATCGAAAGCTTGCCACAGCTTGGTGGTCAATTATCAGCCCTTTATCCTGAAAAATACATATATGATGTTGCAGGTTTTCCTAAGGTACGTGCACAAGAACTAATAAATAATCTAAAGGAACAAATGGCAAAATTCGAGCCCACTACTTCATTAGAACAATCAGTGGAAAAGCTTGAAAAGCAAGATGACGGTATTTTTAAACTGACTACAAATAAAGAAATCCATTATACAAAAACAGTTGTAATCACAGCTGGAAATGGCGCGTTCCAACCTCGTCGCCTAGAGCTTGATAGTGCTGTACAATATGAGGGCAAGAACCTTCATTATTTCATCGACGATTTAAACCAGTTTGCAGGGAAAAAGGTCGTTGTATTTGGCGGAGGAGATTCTGCAGTTGACTGGGCATTAATGCTAGAGCCAATTGCTGAAAAAGTAACAATCATTCACAGACGTGATAAATTCCGTGCTCATGAACATAGTGTGGAAAATCTAAATAACTCAAAAGTAGAAATTAAAACACCGTACATTCCTGCTGAATTAATCGGGGATGACAATGGCATAACTGGTGTTGTCCTTGAAGGTGTAAATGATAAAGAAGAAGTAACGCTGGATGTAGATGCAGTGATTTGCAACTATGGTTTCGTTTCTTCACTTGGCCCAATTAAAGAATGGGGACTAGAAATCGAAAAGAATTCCATTGTCGTGAATTCAAAAATGGAAACAAACATTCCTGGCATTTATGCTGCTGGAGATATTTGTACATATGACGGAAAAGTGAAGCTTATTGCCTGCGGCTTTGGAGAAGCACCTACTGCTGTAAATAATGCAAAGGCTTACATCGATCCAAAGGCTAAAATCCAGCCATTGCACAGTTCATCGATGTTTAATTAATGAAAAAAGGTATCCAAAATTTCACTTTTGGATACCTTTTACATTTTAGCATGCTGAAAGTTAGTATGATTGTGAAATTTATCAGTCTGTACATTTATCAGCCAATTCTTTAGGTTTTGATCCAATTAACACTCTTCTGGAGTTCCAGCCGCAGTTGCTGTACGGAATGATGATCCGCAGCCACAAGATGCAATCGCGTTTGGATTATCAATTGTAAATCCGCCGCCCATCATAGATTCTTTATAATCAATTTTCGTCCCTTGCAGAATAGGTGCATCCTCTTTGTTTACAACGATTTGAATTCCATGCTGTTCAAATTGGGTATCGTTTTCTTCTACTTCATGTGCAAATCCCATACCATATGATAAACCGCTGCATCCTCCGCCCTTTACTGAAACACGCAAAGAAGCATTTTCCTCCTCATTCGCTTTCATCATTTCTTTTATTTGCAGAGCAGCTGCTTCTGTTAAAATAACGATTTCACTCATTTTATATTTCCCTCCTTGCACTTATTAATAAAAATTAAATCCATCTTATTAATAGTATATACACTAAGTCTCTCATCCTCAACTAATGAGAACCAATCATTTTTCAGCAACAAACTTCGTGCTTTTCTTCCTGAATAGAGTATAATTATAGTAATAATGAACGATAGTCCATTTAACAAACAATAAATCTTTGTACCTAGGAGGCGATCTCAGTGACACAAATTGAACCCATCTATGACAAAAAGTGTGAATGCAGAATGTGCAAAAAAACCTTTACAACGAAAAAACTACGTTCAAGATTTATTAAAGTGACAAGCTACGATACTGATTTTTGCCCAATCTATGCCTCTGATGAGATCAATCCTATTTTATATCATGTAAATGTCTGTCCACATTGCGGATTTTCCTCAACAGATGATTTCACTCCCTATTTTCCTCAAGGTGCAGTTGAAGAAATTCATTCAAAGGTATGCTCTCAATGGGTTCCACATGATTTTGGACAGAAGAGAAGGGTTTCCGATGCAATAAAAACATATAAACTAGCGATTTATTGCAGTTTATTGAAAAAAGAAAAGCAAATTGTCGTTGCAGGTACTTACATGAGACTCGCATGGTTATACCGTCTTTTAGAAAATACGGACCAAGAGAAGCGTTTTATGAAGCTTGCTATGGATGCTTATTTACAATCATATATGGAAGATGATTTTAAGGGGACACAAGTTTCGGAAGTGAGGATCCTATATTTAATTGGTGAATTAGCACGAAGAACCCACCAAACTGATCAAGCAGTAAAGTATTTTTCAAAGGTAATCGAACAGCAAAATCGGACAGTTGAATCTGGAATTATCGATATGGCAAAAGAGCGCTGGTATGATATACGTGAAGAACAAAAATCGGCAAAACTTACAGAAAACATCAGTTAAAAGAAAGCCACACCTAATTTCACTTGAAATCGGTGTGGCTTTTTGTTATAAGATCGTTTTATTCACCTATGGAGTACAACTTTTTACTTTCTCTGCTGATTTCGGGAACCAATGCACCTTATTGACAACTCTTTTGCTCTTTTCCGGCTCATTTCAGGAACCAATACACCTTATTGACTACTCTTTTGCTCTTTTCCCGTTCATTTCGGGAATCAATGCACCTTATTGACTACTCTTTTACTCTTTTCCAGCTCATTTCAGAAACCAATACACCTTATTGAGTACTCTTTTCTACTCATCCCACTCATTCCGGGAACCAATGCCCATTAAAACATCGGATTATCCTCTATAAATTGATATATATTTTTTACCAGTTCTTCTGGTGTTTCACCTGTTACTGGTTCTCCGTTTACAAGTGCAAAAAGAGAATTTGCACACTTTCCACAATAGCCAAGACAGCCATACTCAATGACATCAAGATCATAATCCTTTTCTAAGGTTTCTAAAGCCTTTTGTGAACCGCTTGCCAGATTGCTGATACAAAACTCTATGATTGGCTTTATCACTTCGATCACCTCTTACCTAAATTGCCATCTATATAAACGTTTATTCTATGAGTAATTGATGAGTCCTCCATGGACCCGTTCATATTTGCAGTCATGATAATGCTACCTTTTTTCATATTTTTCCGCAATTGTTTTTACTTTAATATCCCCTCAACACTTGAGCACAATTACTATTTACTGACTTGTTTTGTCAAGTTTCACCCTATAGCTGTTGTGATTTTGTCACAATTTCGTTATACTTTCTATGAATAAAGGGTATTAGATATTTATATTTAAAGAAAGTTTTTTTAATTTTTTAAAGTTATTTTTCAGAAAAATCACTACTTTAGAGTTAACTTAAAGGGGAATGTAAAATGAAGAATCTTGTTATCCTTGGCGGAGGCTATGGAGGGATGAGAGTGTTAGCCAGACTTTTGCCAAATCATCTTCCAGAAGATGTATCCATTACGCTTATTGACCGTGTTCCATATCATTGTTTAAAAACGGAGTATTACGCCTTAGCCGCTGGGACCATTTCAGACCAGCATGTTCGTGTGGCATATCCTGAACATCCACGATTAACAATTAAGTTTGGAGAGATTACTGGCGTAGATATTGAGAATAGACAGGTGCAATTGCAGGGAGAAAATTCTGTTTCTTATGACGATTTAATTATAGGTCTTGGATGTGAAGATAAATACCACAATGTACCAGGTGCAGATGTTCATACGTACAGCATCCAAACGATCGAAAAATCCCGTGCCACTTATCAAGCATTGAATAATTTAACCCCAGGATCAGTTGTAGCAATCGTCGGTGCTGGATTAAGCGGAGTAGAGATCGCTTCAGAGCTTCATGAAAGCCGTCCAGATTTAAAAATTAAATTATTTGATCGTGGAAGTCACATTTTATCTGCCTTCCCAGAGAGACTAAGCGAGTATGTTGAAAATTGGTTTGATAGTCATAGTGTTGAAATTGTCAGCCACTCCAATATTACACGTGTAGAGGAAAATACTCTTTTTAATCATGATGAGCCAATTTCCTGTGATGCAATCGTTTGGACTGCAGGGATTCAGCCGAATAAAGTCGTTCGGGAAATGAAGGTTGAAAAAGATTCACAAGGACGCGTCGTTTTGACAAAGCACCATAATCTTCCAACAGATGAGCATGTCTATGTTGTCGGCGATTGTGCAAGTCTTCCTCATGCTCCAAGTGCCCAGCTTGCAGAAGGACAGGCAGAGCAAATTGTACAAATTCTATTAAAACGTTGGAAAGGTGAAGAATTACCCGAAGAAATGCCAACGATTAAGTTAAAAGGGGTTCTTGGTTCACTTGGAAAAAAACACGGATTCGGTGTCGTTGCAGAGAGACCAATTACTGGCCGAGTTGCCAGAATGATCAAATCCGGAATTTTATGGATGTATAAAAACCATCGAGGATAACGAAAAGCGGAAGGCCCCTGCTTAGCGACATATGGACTGTGAGGGCTATCGACTGAGATATAGGAAGCACGAAGAGCGATAGCGCATTCGTACTTGACTTATCGTAGGGAGGAAGACCGAAGTACACTGTGGGCTGCAGCTAGACAATTCTTTAAATAAAGAATCATCTTATTCTCTAAGTAAGGAGCATCCCAATAAAGGATGCTCCATTTTTTCATTCTGCGGTGTACCCATGTTTTTCCATTTCCGCATAAATCGTTTTCAATCTGGGGTTGCCCTCACCAACTAACTGATCCTCTATTAAGACAACAGGGTAAAACATATCCTCCTCAATAACCCTTTCGGCAAAGCTTCTTTTCTCATTATCCTCAGGCGGATTATGAATATCTACATACGTAATCTTAAACGGCTGGTGAGGATATTTTCTTTCCAAAGCTGCTTGTAGCCATTCATATGTTTCTTTTGAAGAAGGAAGGTTCACACAGCTTGGACATAGCTGCTCAGCCCCATATACATTTATTTCAACCTCTCGTTTCATTTCTTTTCCCCCTTATTTAAAAATGTATCCTTAATCCTATTTTACAATATTATAATAATAGAAACCTAAGTAATTTCACATTTAGTGGAAATCCGCGTCTTAAAATAGATTTTTGCAGTGAGAATGATTATAATAATTAATAAGAAAGGGGTAGATACAAATGGCAGAACAAACAGCTATGCTTGAGCAAGTTCAAGAAGTATTAGATAAATTGCGTCCATTCCTTCTACGTGATGGAGGAGACTGTGAATTAGTTGATGTAGAGGATGGGATCGTTAAGCTACGTCTGCTTGGTGCTTGCGGCTCATGCCCAAGCTCAACGATCACATTAAAAGCTGGAATCGAACGCGCTCTTTTAGAAGAAGTACCTGGCGTTACAGAAGTAGAACAAGTTTTTTAATACTAAAAGCGATGTCATTTGAGACATCGCTTTTTATTTGAAACATACACCTTGCTTCCAGCTTGTTCAATGTTTAAATAACGGTATTCCATCTCTGGCAGTGCATGTGCCAGCCTCTTTGCCAAATCCATGCCTGCCCCCTTTTCCGCCAAGCATAATATCGTTGGTCCTGCACCGCTTAAAGCTACTCCGAATGCTCCGAAGTCTGGTGCCAGCTCTTCAATTACTTGCAAATGCGGCACTATTTCTTTTCGATATGGATGATGGTATCGGTCAGCCTTCATCATTTTTCCGACCTGCTTATAATTGCCATTTAGCAGAGCAGCAATCATCACATTCCCAATCGCCCCAGCTTGTACAGCATTTTCATATAAAAAGGTTTGTGGCAGTACCCCCCTTGAATCCTTTGTTAAGAGCTCTTCCCTTGGAATCACTGCAACAATATCGATTTCAAGGTGATGAAAGGATTCAATACTCACTTCATCCTCAAACTGACAGCCTACAACCAGCCCGCCTAATAGGCTGGCACCAACATTATCTGGATGTCCTTCAATCTTAGAAGCCCATTCCAATTTTTCTTGTTGAGTCAGATGGAGTTTACAGAGCGCATCGGCTAACTCAATTCCTGCGACAATGGCGGCCGCACTAGAACCAAGCCCTCTTGCAAGAGGAATATCACTTTTTACTTTAATCCGGCAAGCTGGCAGCTTTTGATTATGTTTCTCAGCAGTTTCTATGGCAATTTGAAAAATATAATTCATTTCATCCTTTGGAAAAATATTCAACTCTTCAGAAAGAGGAACAACCTCCCATTCTTTCGCCTTCTCTACTTCTAATGTTAAATACACATTCAATGCTAAACCAATGGAATCAAAGCCCGGCCCTAAATTTGCTGAGCTTCCAGGAACTTTAATGATGAGCATTTCACCTTCGCTCATACATGGACAACTCCCTTAATATGCTCCGAAACTGCAAACTCATCATTTGGCAGACAAACAGGTTTAACAGGACTGCATTCCATTGCAATATTCGGATCTTTAAGTCCATTTCCTGTCAAAATAGCAACAACTCTTGATTTATGCGGGATTTCCCCGTGACGGAGCTGTTTATAGATCCCTGCAAGTGATGCACAGGAAGCAGGTTCAGCAAAGAGGCCTTCTGATGAGGCTAATTTTCTATACATATACAAGATCTCCTCATCGCACACTTCATCGATTTTCCCTTCGGACTCATGTAATGCAGCTGTTGCTAAATGCCAGCTAGCAGGATTTCCGATTCGGATCGCTGTTGCCACTGTTTCTGGATTTTCAAAGATTCGATTGTGCACAATCGCCGCTGCTCCTTCTGCCTCAAACCCATGCATGCGCGGCAATCCTGTATTTTTTACTGCATGATAGTCTTTGAATCCTTTCCAGTAAGCACTAATATTTCCTGCATTTCCGACAGGGAGGGCAAGAATATCCGGTGCCTGCCCTAATTGATCACAAATTTCAAATGCAGCAGTTTTTTGCCCCTCTAAACGGTATGGATTAACTGAATTTACTAGAGTAATAGGTTCTACTTCACTAATCCTTCTAACCATTGCCAATGCCTCATCGAAGTTTCCTTCTATAGAAATAATCTCAGCCCCATAGATGACGGCCTGCGCAAGCTTCCCCATCGCTATTTTCCCCTCTGGAATAACGATGATGCATCTTAAACCCGCCCTTGCTGCATAAGCTGCTGCCGCCGCTGACGTATTGCCGGTTGAAGCACAAATAATGGTGTCACTGCCTTCTTCCTTTGCCTTCGCGACGGCCATAACCATTCCTCTATCCTTAAATGAACCAGTTGGATTGGCACCTTCCGTTTTGACATACAGGTCTATCCCCCATTCATCAGATAGCTTATTAAGCCGGATGAGAGGTGTATTCCCTTCATTTAATGTAAGTAATGGCGTATGCTCATTTATTGGTAAATACTCTTTATAAGCTTTTAATAGACCTTCCCATCTCATACATTTGCACTCCCTTCCACCCGGTATGAACTTTTAATTGTCTGTACGGCATGCAAATCTCTTAATTTAACTAGACTATCCTCGTAATCTTGCAAAGAAGCTTGATGGGTAACAAGAACAATTTCTGCAATTCCCTGTTTCTTTAAAGGCAGCTGGAGGATCTTTTCGAAGCTGACCCCGTGCTCTGAGAAGATAGAAGTAATATCAGCAAAAACACCAACCTCATCTTTCACATGCAGGCGTAAAAAGTATTTAGAATATATTTCTCCTGGTTCCTTTAGCAGTTTTTTATATTGAGGGATAACCGCACTTTTTCCAGTTACGCCTAAACGCATATTTTTCATTACGCCTACAAGGTCTGAAACAACAGCAGTAGCAGTCGGCAAACTGCCTGCCCCTGGCCCGTAAAACATCGTTTCCCCAACAGCTTCCCCATAAACATAAACAGCATTAAATTCGTCCTGGACTGATGCGAGCGGATGTGATTCTACTAATAGAGTAGGCTGAACACTGATCTCAACTTTTTCTCCTTCTCTATGAGCAATACCGATCAGCTTCATTGTATAGCCAAGCTGCTTCGCATACTCTAAATCATTTTCTGTAATTCCTGTAATTCCTTTTACCTTTACATCATCCAAATCAATTTTCATCGAAAATCCAAGTGTAGATAGGATCGCCATTTTTCTTGCTGCATCCAGCCCTTCAACATCTGCTGTTGGATCTGCTTCTGCATAGCCGAGCTCCTGTGCTTCCTTAAGCGCTTCTTCATAGGCACTTCCGAACTTTGCCATCTTCGTTAAGATAAAATTAGTTGTTCCATTTACAATTCCCATCATCTTTGTGATTCGGTCAGAGGCCAGACCATCGACAAGGCTTCTTAAGATTGGGATTCCTCCAGCTACACTTGCCTCATAAAACAGATCACAGCCATTTTCTGAAGCAATGGTTAGAAGCTCCGCACCATGTAAAGCCATTAAATCTTTATTGGCTGTAACAATATTTTTCCGATTGAGCAATGCTTGTTTTAAGTACTTTTTCGTTTCATCAATTCCGCCCATGACTTCAATAATGACATCAATTTCCGGATCATTTAAAACTTCATCAGGATTAGTAGTTAATCGTGCCTGTTCCACTTGAACAGCTCGCTCTTTATTTAAATCCTTCACAAGGATCTTTTTTACTTTAACGGGACAGCCTACTTGATGAATAAGCTTATCTTGATGATTCTCAATGATTTTCACTACACCTGATCCGACAGTTCCTAAACCTAATAATCCAATTGATATTTCTTCCATTATAATTCCCCTCTCGTTCAGCCACCGTTGTTCTTTGTATATGTACATTTGTATTTATATAGTAGACATTATAGTGCTGATTCCAAGTTATTACAATAGTTTTTTCTTATTATTCTGATGAAATGTACTATAATCTATTTAAAGTAGAAAAAAATACACCTTTTTTGAGAAAGGTGCACGAATGTTCAGGCTTACTTTTTTAGCCAACCCACTAAAGGGATCTTCCACTTTTGGACTGGGACTTCAGCAAATTCGTAAAAACGTCCTAAAAACCGCTCATGATCATCTGATTGCTGCAGAAACTTGTGAAGACTTTCCTCAAGGAGCTTTTTCTCTTGTTCTGATTCTGTTCCATAATACGATTCAACACAAGAGAAGTAATGAAGCGGAAAAAGGATACGTGCATAATAAAGCCGCCATGAAAACGAAGATAATGGGGCTATGCTTTGATAATCAGTAATAAACTTTCGCATCTCTGGCTCATATGTTTTGATGTTATGGAAATACTTTTCTCTCGTCCACTCAGCAAGATCTCTTGAGGAATGGTCAAAAACCCAATCAAATGGATTCTTGATATAATAGGAATTTCCCCACGTCACATCTGTGAATCGGTTATGACAGACCGTCCCGCTATCCATGAATGAAGGTTCATCATCCAGTTCAGTGTCTACTAGGTATTGAATCGAATTTTCAGCTATGCCCATATAGTAAGGAAATGATTCTAAAAACATCCGTTCAAAATCATTATCAGGCTGCTGAAAGAGCATATCATTCCAAACCTTTTCCATTTGGTCCAGCCTCATTTCCCATAATTGCTTCCACTGGCCAATTCGGCTTAATTTATTCACTGAGAATGAAACAGACCGCCCCCTGTAGTGGAACTTAGCTAATCTTCTTCCAAAACGATTGACCTTGCGATTCTGAATATGCTCATTTTTTAATACACAATATTTCTGATTCTCCCACTCGCTTATTTGTTGTCCCTCTGTTGTTTTTAAAAAAGTGCTGCAATATTTTTCACCGTTTCTTGCTAAATGGTCAGCTAGCATTTCTAATTCGGTTAATTCGTCCGCCTCATATCCTTCTACAGGGACAATTAAATAGATTTGCCCTTGTTTTCTGCATGCATGATATTTACCAACACGAATTTCTTCATCAAACTGAATTCCATATTGTTTTTCAAGCATATGGTTTAACATCTCTCCACCTCTTTTTTCAGGCATCTTAGGTCATATATATGAATGACGAAAGCAAAACTTGATCTTTTCTTGATTAAGATGGAGAACCTCGGATATGATGAAAGGGTAGATATTTCCAAGAAGACTAAGATAGCATAATTCCATGTAAGATCGTATATATTTAAGGAAAATATTATAGAAAATAGGTGGAGCCGATGAATGAAGAAAAATCAGTTGATCCAATTGAACTAACAGCGAGAAAATGGCTACATGACCGCGGAGTAGAAATTCAAGATATTGCCGATTTAGTCTATTTTCTACAAGAGAAGTATCATCCCGATTTGCAAATGGAAGTTTGCATCGAGAATGTTGAACGCGTCCTTTCTAAAAGGGAGGTACAAAATGCTGTTCTAACTGGCATTCAGCTTGATATGCTTGCTGAAGAAAAGAAGCTGCTTGAACCATTGCAGCATGTCATTGAAATTGATGAAGGTCTATATGGGGTGGATGAAATCTTAGCACTATCTATTGTGAATGTATATGGATCGATCGGATTTACAAACTTTGGCTATATCGATAAATTAAAACCTGGTATTTTAAAGGATTTAAATGATAAAAGCTCTGGAAAGTGCCATACTTTTTTAGATGATATTGTAGGGGCAATCGCTGCAGCTGCTTCCAGCCGTTTAGCGCATCGTGCACAAGGGACAAAATAAAGGATGGAGAAGATCATTCTCCATCCTTTTTCGTTATACAATCAATTACAAATCTAGTCGATAACGTTATGATGAGTTGTCCACGTTCATGAATTCATCACAGGAATAATCGGTAATTTGATTGTTCCAATGACGCTTACGCATTTGGTTTTTATCTATAAAAATTTCCATTGATGAAGCGACTTGACTACATATGTCGGCTTTTTTTCGTAGTTTGAAAGGAGCTCCTTCGTTGTGACACCTGTATGAACAAGCAGCGTGTCCATTCCTGCATTCATCCCTGCTAGTATGTCAGTATCATAATTATCTCCCACCATCAGCGTTTCCGATTTCTTTGTACCAAGCACCTGTAACGCTTGTTCCATAATAATCGATTCGGGTTTCCCAATAAATATCGGTTTTGTTTGTGTCGATACGGTTATCACGGACGTTAAAGAACCATTACCAGGTAAAAGACCTCTTTCCGTCGGAATAGCAATATCTCCATTTGTTGAAATAAAGGCTGCCCCATTCCTAACGGCTAAACATGCAGTAGCGAGCTTTTCATAATTAATTGAGCGATCAATCCCTACGACAACATAATCAGCATTCTCTTCTGCAAATGTTAATCCTTTGTCTGCTAATGCTGTACGAATGCCTTCCTCCCCAATCACATAGACGGAGGCATCATTCTTTTGTTCGTAAACGTAATTCGCCGTTGCCATACTCGTTGTAAATATTTGCTTTGATGTAGCGGGAATCGAGAACGAACAAAGCTTATCAGCAACCTGCTGTGGAGTCCTTGAAGAATTATTCGTGACAAAGAGATAAGGCAAATCCAACTTGATCAGTTCATTTACAAAGTTTGCTGCTTCTTTGATAAGCTCTGTACCCCGATACATCGTACCATCCAAATCAATTAAATACCCTTTATATTTTTTCATTTCCATCACTCCTGACTTTATCATCACCAATTCGTATAACAATCATTAGAAAAAGGCCGGATAACATCCGGCCTTTTCGGCTTATTCTTTTAATTTCGAAAGGCTGAAACCGGCCCTAATTCATTCAATAAG
This sequence comes from Cytobacillus solani, assembly GCF_001420595.1. GTDB lineage: Bacteria > Bacillota > Bacilli > Bacillales > Cytobacillaceae > Cytobacillus > Cytobacillus solani. The sequence continues at coordinate 4,147,262 of NZ_LJIX01000006.1, forward strand.
TATGCCCTTACACTCGCTGGGAATTGCTTAATAACAGGCAATTGTTTTGCAAACACCTCAGCGACTTCCGAATGATTAATATCGGTATAATCCTGTACTAGCATTTTTCGATACTTAATGATTTGTTTACAGCTAACGCTCAATTCCTTATGAATAACCTTTTCATCGTCTAAAATATCAACAATATCTTCGTAACTTCCAGGGTCACGCATAATAAACCCATCAATCATTGAATTTCCCACGTCAAGAATGGCTTCAATCATTAAATGACTTACTCGCTCCATTGCTGCTTTTTCAATCGGTGAATCCCAATTTTTTATTTGCTCGAAAAGGAAAAATTGCTGTTCTAAAAACACAAGTGTTGTTTCAATCTTTTCCCTGTCAACAAAATACATACGTTTCACCCTTCTTCAATTATGATGATTTGAGGCCTTGAATAAGTGCTGTCGGGCGAGAGTAATAATACCCTTGTGCTAAGTCAACCTTATTCCTTGAAAGGACCGATGCCTCATCTTTATTTTCAATTCCTTCAGCGACAACTAGTGAACCTGCCTCTCGTGCTATTAAGAGCAGTCCTTGCAGCATGGATTCCTTAACCGAATTTTTATCAATATCCTGTATGACCGAACGATCTATTTTGATAATATCCGGCATAATTTCACTAATGGAATGAAGACTTGCATATCCTGCACCCGTATCATCTACAGCAATCCGGAACCCTAATGTTCTTAATACCTTAATATTGTAGAGAAAGTTCTCCATCCCATCGATCGAGTCCCGTTCCGTAATTTCTAATGTAAGCTGCCTAGGAGGTATATTTTTATTTTTTGCCAGCATCTTTTTAATATCTCTAATAAACCGTTCATTGCCTAGAGAAATCGGTGTGAAGTTAATAAAAATATCCTGAGTGCATCCAGTTGCATTAATTTGCTCTAAAATCTTCTCAAAAACAATCATTTCAAGGTCATACAGCAATCCAGTTTGTTTTGCCACAGAAAAAAGCTGGAGTGGACTTTCTAATCCTGTCCCCTTTGGTCCTCTTGTTAGCATTTCCCATGCCTTCACTTCCCCTGTAGCCACATTAATGATAGGCTGTGCAAGCATTCGAATATCCTTTTGAGCAATAATTTTATTAACTGAATACAGCATATCATTGAATTCTGAACGTACTCGCTTCTCGGCCATTGCCAAAGCCTGCTGTTGAGCCTTTAAAATCGCTTCCTGAATAGAATAATGCTTCTTTTCTATAAACATGTAACCTGTATCAATCGTCGGTTTAGCAGCAGGCATTTCCACATACATATTCTTTTCAGATTCCCGCAAAATCTTTTTCATTCTTTTGTCAATTTCAGTTACACTGTAGCGGTTATGATCAATCGATAAAAATAATGTTAGTCCATCGCTAGAATAATCATGAAGAGCAATGATATCCTCTTCCTCGATTTCTTGTTTAATAACCTCCCAAAAGGTTTTCTTTAAACAAGAAATAAATTTCAAATATCCCTGTTGTCCAAGGTGATTTGGAAGATCCCTTAGATTATTAATATTGAAAACAACAATTGCCACTTCATAGCCACTTCTAAAAGCTCTTTTTACCCCGCTTGTAATAGGATCTCGAATAATAAACTGTGGGGGATAATCACGCATCTTATGTAATGGAAGGAAAATTTTCATCCATTTGCCAAAGGTTGCTGTCTTTTCATTGCATCGATGGACCATTCGCTTCATTCCTCTTTCGGTGCTGTATTCTACATGTTTTTATTTTATCATAAAAGTAGTTTATTTTTCCGTAACTAGAAAGATTTATGGAAATAAAATTAGCAAATGGGAAATACCCTTTATTCTAAAAGGAAGGTGGGTTACTATTAGTAATAGAATATAGGCAAAAAGGAGAACTTATCTATGTCTGAGCGCTTTTTTTTATATGATGATATCGTAAATACGAAAACAAGATTTGTTAGCTTTATGGGAGAAAACCAACGCTTTGACTTGGCCATCATTCAATCAGATCGTTATTATGGAAAACAAATCGTTCTTGATATTCAAGGAAATCGATTTGCAATCATCGGTGATGATGACTTAAAGGAAGAAGGATATTTGGAGTATGCATTTAACCTCAATGAGGAAGATGCAGAGGAATTGCGCTCCTTCCTAATGGAGTTAGTATAGACTTTTGAATGAATCCAATGGGTAGCACAAATAATAAAGGAGAACCTTTACATAAGGTTCTCCTTTATTTTATTGAATACGTTTCTGAGGTGATTTTCTATGGATGATAAAAAGCAAAGAATCTATACGGACTTTTCAAATGTAGAATCCCAGAGAAATTTCCTAACCGCTGAAGAATACCCAGAAGGACCCTACGGCTCCCCGATCAATAAATATGAAGCGGTTGAAAATAAAAGTACTCCTTGGCTTCCAGAACAACGGAAGTATAGTGCATTTACTTTCGAAAACAAAACTTTGCATGAAGACATGCCCCGACAAATGGAGGGGGCACACCCGCCACATGACGATCCTAACAAGAGTATTCAGCCACCTTATTCAGATTACCAGAAATAAAAAAAGCGCAAGCGCCTTGATCATCGCCGTACAAACGCAGAAGGGCCGGTTCTTTCGATAAAGGAAATACGGTGAGCGTAAGCGAACCGATGCTGACGCAATCGTTGCCGGAGGGGACCTGAAGTTTGATAGGCGATAGGACGCTTGCGCTAGACATCTCTGACTCAAAAGATATTCTTTCATTTAAAGTAAGGCAGAGACAAAGGATATTTCCAATTGTCTCTGCTCTATACATCTTTTTACTTTTCTACTTTCTTCGCAACGAAATAAGCACAGCCAAAATTACAGAATTCATATAAATATTCCGTCAATGTACTAATTTTCGTATCAAAGGTTGCTTTCTGATTTTGATCATCAAAAAAGCCTCTCAGCCTCAGCTGACCATATCCCCAATCACCTACGATATAATCGTATCTCGTCAAAATCTCGCTGTATCTTCCACGAAATGCCTCTTCATTAAATCCATCTCGATTATCTTCTATTACTTCATAACAAACATTGTTAATACAAATCAAAATTTTCACCTCACTTGAAAAGCGTAAGCGCTCATCATTAATTAAATTATAACTGATTCCCCATCAATTACTAAGAGAAAAAAATAATTGCTTGGCTATTCTATAAATGAGGAGGTGTTTCACATAAAAAAGACACTAGTCATTTCAAGCATTTGTGCCCTTGCTGCTTTAACTGCATGTCAAAACAATAGTAATCAAATGGCACAGGATAGGCTCTATGAAAAAAGCGGCAATACAATCAATGTGAATGATCAGCGCGCTGATATTTATAACAGAAATAATGGGTCAACCAATAAAAGTGAAGATTTTGGCTATGTAAGGCATCAACGGAGCCCCGTGCTTGGAGAGAATGTATCATATGATCATTATGAAATGATTGACCGTGAAAAAACAGCAGATACCATTGGGAAATTTTGCACAGAGGTTCCTAATGTCGATGATGTTTCTACACTTGTTACCGACCAGGAAGTTTTAATTGTCTATGCCACTGATACAAAAGATCGAAACGCTACTGCAGATCAAGTGAAAAAAATGGCGATGTCTGTAGTTCCAAGCTGGTATAAAATCTATGTTAGTGATAATACAGCTTTAAGGCAATTTGTTGAAAGCTACTCAACATCGGACTCAGATAGTCGAACTGCCCATCATGGGATCGATAGGCTAATTAAAGATATGAAAAAATCTCCTCAAGGAAAATAGAAATGCACAAGCGCCTTGATTATCGCCGTACAAACTGGAAGGGCTCCGCAATCTAGCTGCGGCTCCTAGCCCCCCTTATGAAATGCACAAGCGCATTGGTCATCGCCGTACAAACTAGAGGGACTCAGCATTCTGTGGCTTCTTGCATCAGGTCATTCCAGTTTAAAAAGAGTTCAGCCGACAATTAGCTGAACTCTTTTATATTCTTATGCTTCTTTTACTTCCTGTTCCCCTAATGCCTGTTTTCGTTGGGCTGCCGCATTGACTTGTTCATCTGCATGGTAGGAAGAGCGAACGAGTGGACCTGCTTCACAATGGCTGAAGCCTTTGCTCAATGCAATTTCCTTAAACTCGTTAAATTCATCCGGATGATAATACTTTTGCACCTTCAAATGCTTCTTCGAAGGCTGCAAATACTGACCAATTGTCATAATGTCAACATGATTTGCTCGGAGTGCATCCATTGTTTCGATAATTTCTTCCTTCGTTTCTCCAAGTCCAATCATTAAGCTCGACTTAGTTGGGATATCAGGCTGCAGCTCTTTTGCACGGCGTAAAAATTCTAATGAGCGGTCATATTTTGCACGTGCTCTAACTCTTGGTGTCAATCTTTCAACTGTTTCAATATTATGGTTTAGGATATCTGGGCGTGCGTCCATCAGTATTTGTAAATTTTCGAGTACCCCACCCATATCTGAAGGAAGAACTTCAATTGTCGTAAATGGACTTTTTCTACGGATTGCCCTTACTGTTTCAGCAAAGACAGCAGCTCCGCCATCCTTTAAATCATCTCTAGCAACAGCCGTAACAACTGCATGTTTTAAATTCATTAATGCAACAGAGTCTGCCACTCTTTCTGGCTCCTGTAAATCAAGCTCTGTTGGCAACCCCGTTTTGACAGCACAAAAACGGCATGCTCTTGTACAAGTATCGCCAAGAATCATAAATGTAGCTGTTCTTCTAACTGCCCAACATTCATGGATATTTGGACATTTGGCTTCCTCACATACAGTATGCAGTCCTTTTTCACGCATCATTTTCTTTAAGCCCGTATAATTTTCATTCGTGTTTAATTTTATTTTCAGCCATTCTGGCTTACGTAAATATTCTTCTTGTTTGCTCATATTCCCACCCCATTATATGAAAAAAATTGCATCAAAATAAAACCAGGAACCTTCAGCTTTCTATGAATTCCCTGATGTCACTTTATCATATGAAAAAGACAAGGACAAGTCGAAGTCAAGAGGATTACCAATAATTGATATAGATGAAATTTTTGAAATCTCACAAACTAAGTAAGAACATTATAAGAAAAGTGCAAGCGCCTTGCTTAGGACCGTATGGACTGGACCACACCCAACGAGATAAAGGAAACACGAAGAGCGGTAGCGCATTCATGCTTGACTTATCATAGGAGGGGGAAGAAAGTCCAATAGGCGCTGGAGCTAGACAGTTCCCAAATACAAAAAATGTAATACTTCTATTTCTGGAAGGCAGTAAAAAGAAGGGAGGAATATTGTGCGACTTTTTCTCATTAGTATTTTTGCTTTATCCATTCTATTCTTGCCTAATTTAACCGGGCACGCGCAAACAAATCAAAATAATGACTATGAATTGCGGATGGAATTATACAAAAGGATGGAATCCGTAACAAATATTCCTTGGTACTATCTTGCTGCAATTGACCAATACGAACGGAATGTAAGACAAGCTAGAAGGGATATACCAAAGGCTGAAGGAATTACAGGCATTTATTTCAAACCCGAAATGTGGGCTGGACCGTTAAATCCTAATCCTAATGACGACAATCCGCTCTCCATCCAATTCTTTAATGGGTTAGGCATGGATGGAGATGGGGATGGAAAAGCTGTCCTTTCTAATGATTCAGATGTACTTTTTGCTTTTGCCAAGTACCTTTTATCATATGGGACAGATCATGACAATTTAAAAATCGGTTTATGGGATTATTACAAGCGAGACAAAACAGTTAGCCTGATTATTGGCAAGGCTAAAATCTATAAACAATACGGACGGCTAGATCTTGATGACCATGCGTTTCCAGTCCCGCTTAGAAGCAATTATAACTACAAAAATACGTGGGGCGCTGCAAGAGGCTGGGGCGGCAGAAGGTCCCATGAAGGAACAGATATTTTTGCTGATTATGGGGTTCCAGTACGGGCAACTGCTTATGGCATTATAGAAATGAAAGGCTGGAACCGGTTTGGAGGCTGGAGAATCGGAATTCGTGATATTAATAACAACTATCATTATTTCGCTCATTTAAGTGGATTTGCCAAAGATTTAAAGCTTGGACAAATCGTAGAACCTGGCATGTTAATTGGCGGAGTCGGCAATTCGGGATATGGTCCTCCTGGAACATCAGGGAAATTTCCTCCCCATCTTCATTATGGCATGTATAAAGATAATGGCTATACAGAATGGTCCTATGATCCTTTTCCACATTTACGTTTATGGGAAAGGCAAGAACGGTTAAAAGCACGGAAGAAATAATCGCAAAATAGGAGAAGCCCCGATAAGGGCTTCTCCCTTTTTAATGTCCGCCAAGGTAGGCATTTTTTATTTCTTCACTTGCTTGGAGTTCAGCAGCAGTGCCAGAAACAGTTACTCGTCCCGTTTCAATGACATATGCACGATTTGCAACAGATAAAGCCATATGAGCATTTTGTTCAACTAGGAGGATGGTTGTTCCGCCACGATTAATATCCTCAATAATTTCAAAAATAGTTTTTACCATGAGAGGCGCTAGCCCCATTGAAGGTTCATCTAATAATAAGAGCTTTGGCTTTGCCATGATTGCTCTTCCCATCGCTAGCATTTGCTGTTCTCCGCCAGAAAGTGTGCCGGATAATTGCTTACGGCGTTCAAGTAAACGAGGAAATGTTGTGTATACCTTTTGAATATCTTTTTGAATTTCCTTCGAGTCCTTTCTTAAAAAGGCCCCTAGTTCTAGATTTTCCTCAACAGTCATATTAGAAAATACTCGTCTTCCTTCAGGAACATGAGAGATCCCAGCTTTTACAATTTCCTGAGCAGGTTTCCCTGCTATCGTATTACTTAAATATTGAATCGTTCCATTCTTAGGTTTAAGCAGACCAGACAAGGTTTTCAAAAGTGTACTTTTTCCTGCTCCATTCGCCCCTATTAATGTCACAATTTCCCCCTCTTGTACGTCTAAAGAAACACCCTTCAGCGCATGAATATTGCCATAAAAAACATCTAATTGATCCACTTTAAGCATGGGAGTTCGTAACCTCCTCTCCAAGGTACGCTTCGATAACTTTCGGATGGTTGCGAATGTCTTCAGGGGTTCCCTGTGCTATAAGCTGTCCATGGTCTAACACATAAATTCTTTCACAAATTCCCATAACTAGATTCATATCATGTTCAATTAAAAGAATCGTTAAATCAAATTTTTTACGAACAAATGCAATTAATTCCATTAATTCATGTGTTTCTTGCGGATTCATACCCGCAGCTGGCTCATCAAGCAATAAGAGGCGTGGTCCCGCTGCTAAAGCTCTCGCAATTTCCAGTCTTCGCTGCTGGCCATAAGGTAAATTTTTCGCTGCTTCATCTTTATATTTATCTAAGTTAAAAATTTTCAGAAATTCAATCGACTTTTCCTCCATCTCTTTTTCACCAGAAAAGTGTGAAGGAAGGCGTAAGATCGAACTTATTATTGAGTGCTTAGCTAAGGAATGATAAGCCACTTTCACATTATCAAGCACAGATAGCTCATTGAAAAGGCGGATATTTTGAAATGTACGGCTAATTCCTTTCCTTGTAACCTGATAAGGAGCTAATCCATTCAGTTTTTGTCCATCAAATTCAATCGACCCTTCAGTTGGTACATATACACCTGTCAGTAAATTAAAGCATGTTGTTTTTCCCGCTCCATTTGGTCCAATTAACCCAATAAGCTCTCCCCGATGGATTTCCATATTCACATTCGAAACAGCCTTCAGTCCTCCAAACTGAATGCCGGTATTTCTCACTTGTAGCAAAGGCATACTCCCCATACTAACTGCCTCCTTTCACACTCTTTACGCTTTTCCATTTTCCAAAAATATCTGTAATCTCCCGTGTTCCCATCAAACCTTGTGGGCGATAAAGCATAACGATAACGAGCACCAGGCTGTAGATGATCATTCGTGTTTCAGGATAGTCCTGTAAAAAGGTTGAAACAAGCGTAAGCAGGATAGCAGAAATTACTGCTCCTGAAAGGCTGCCGAGGCCACCTAGTACAACATAAATTAAGATATCAAATGACTTTAAGAAGCCAAAGTTTGTTGGCTGGATAATATAGAAGTTATGCGCATACAGTCCCCCAGCAATTCCGGCAAAAAAGGAGCCTAAGGCAAAGGCAATAACTTTATAATATACAGTATTAATGCCCATTGCATCTGCTGCAATTTCATTTTCTCTAACAGATATACATGCACGTCCATGTCTAGAATTTGTAAAGTTCATAATGACTACAATCGTAATAAATAGACAAATGAACGTATATGTCCAATTGGTTAAATGAGAAACCTGCATACCTGCCGCTCCACCGACATAGTCAATATTCAAGAAAACAATTCGAATAATTTCCGCAAAACCTAGGGTGGCAATAGCTAAGTAATCGCCTTTTAAACGCAGGCTGGGAATCCCGACAATAAGACCAGCTAATGCAGCAATAATCCCTCCCACCAAAATCGCAATCGGGAACGGAAGCTGTAATTTCATTGTGAATATGGCGGAAATATATGCCCCTACTGCTAAAAATCCAGCATGTCCGATAGAAAATTGCCCCGTAATTCCAATGACTAGATGAAGGCTGACTGCTAAGATGATATTAATGCCAATAAAGATGAGTGTATTGGAATAGAATTGATTTAAGATACCGGCGTTGATGAGTAGTTGAACCGTTACATAAAGCACAATTGATAAAATTAGAAAGAGCCAAAATCCTTTTACCTTTTTCATAGACTTCCTCACCTACACTTTCTCTCTTGCATTTTTACCGAAGATGCCTGACGGTCTAAATAAAAGAATTAATATAAGAATGATAAATGCTGCAGCATCTCTCCAAAGTGAATAGCCTAATGCACTAACAATCGTTTCTACCACCCCAAGCACTAGACCTCCAACCATTGCCCCTGGAATAATTCCTATTCCCCCTAGCACAGCTGCAACGAATGCTTTCAAGCCTGGAATAATCCCCATTAATGGTTCAATTTTCGTATAATATACACCAAAAAATACACCCGCTGCTCCCGCTAAAGCAGAGCCTATAGCAAAGGTAGCTGAAATGGTTGTGTTAACATTAATCCCCATCAAACGAGCAGCGTCCATATCATGAGAAACCGCACGCATGGCCTTTCCAATTTTTGTCCGGTGGACAATAAATTGCAATAAAATCATTAAGACAATTGAAACTGAAAGAATCAAAATCGATTGGCTGCTAATTTGCACCCCAAATAAGTCAAACGTTTTGTTAGACAACGCATCTGGATAAGCTTCTGGCTGTGCCCCCCGAAAATAGATCACGACATATTGAATGAGGAGAGATAATCCAATTGCTGTAATTAAAGCAGCTATTCGAGTCGCATTCCGAAGTCTTCTGTATGCAATACGCTCTATTAGCACACCGAATATGGCACAGACGGCCATCGCTAATAGTAATGCTGGAAAAAAGCCTAAACCCCATCCGGCAATTGCATAAAACCCTACAAATGCTCCAATCATAAAAACCTCGCCATGAGCAAAGTTAATCAATTTAATTATTCCGTATACCATCGTATACCCTAATGCGATTAGCGCATAGATACTCCCGAGTGAAATACCATTTATTAATTGCTGTATCCATTCCATATTCATTCACTCCTTAATAGAAAAGCGTAAGCGCCTTGCTTAGCGCCGTATGGGCTGGACCGTCCCCGACGAGATAAAGGAAACACGAAGAGCGATAGCGATTCGATGTTGACTTATCGTAGGAGGGGAAGGGAAGCCCAATAGGCGCTAGGCGCTGAAGCTGGACAACTGTCTAACTTCAGGAATTCCTCTCTTTAAATTGGAAATGGGAGGATACATTATCCCCCCATTTCTCCAGCCCTATCTTACGGATTCACTTTAGACTTGAAGACTTGCTTCCCATCTTTATGTTCTAAAACAGTAGCTGATTTAATTGGGTTGTGAAATTCGTCAACAGTTACGACACCAGTTACAAGAGATAAATCTTTTGTTTCTGCAAGAGCATCCTTAATTTTTGTTGCATCAGATGTATCGCCCGCACGTTTCATTGCATCTACTAAGAAATAAACAGAATCATAGCCAAGAGCATTAAATGCATCAGGAGACTTTCCAGAATATTTTTTTGAGAAGCTTGTTACAAACTTTTGAATTGTTTCATCTGGATCTTGTGCTGAATAATGGTTTGTAAGGAATGTGTTATTTAACGCTTCGGCACCAGCTAAATCAACAAGAATTGGAGAATCCCAGCCATCAGCGCCCATAAAAGGAACCGTAATGCCCATTTCACGTGCTTGCTTAATAATCAAGCCTACTTCTTCATAATAGCCAGGGATAAAAATAAATTCAGGGTTAGCTGACTTGATACGAGTTAATGTTGAACGGAAATCTGTATCTTTTGCTACATAAGATTCTTCAGAAACTACTTTTCCGCCAGCAGCCTCGAACGTTTCCTTAAAAGATGCAGCTAGACCTTTTGCATAATCACTTGCATTATCCGCATAGATTGCTGCATTTTTAATATTTAAATCTCCGGCTGCAAAATTAGCTGCAACAGTTCCTTGGAATGGATCAATAAAAGAAGTCCGGAATACAAATTCATTTACTTTTCCATTCGTTCCAACTGTTACGTTCGGGCTAGTTCCAGATGGAGATAGTAGAATGGTTTTATTATCGTTGGCAATTTGTGCTTGTGCCACTGAATTTCCACTAGTAGCTGCGCCAATGATAGCTGTTACTTTATCTTGGTTTGTCAATTTAATAGCAGCGTTTGTCGCTTCAGCAGCATCTGATTTATTATCTACTTTAATGATTTCTATTTTCTTGCCGTCTACACCGCCGCTATTATTAATCTCTTCAACAGCAAGATCAATTCCTTCGGCAATCCCCTGCCCATAAGAAGCAACAGCTCCTGATAGCTCTAGGTTTGCACCGATTTTAATTGTATCTCCGCCTCCGCCAGAGTCTTTTGAACCCTCTGTACCAGCCTTTTCCCCGCCGCAGCCAGCTAATACTCCGGCTACCAAGGCCGAAGCCATAAGTACTGAAGTAATTTTCTTTCTAAAAAACATCTCTACTCCCCCTTTTATTTCTGATTGTTCTGAACATTTAGATCGTATTGAGGTTTTTTTGTCTGTCCATTTACCAGTTTGCCTTTCACATCTACCCCCTGCAAATAGTCAGTTCTTCCTTCTAATAAAAAAATAATGATGAATCCTAGTATTATCTGACTAATTGATATAATCTAAAAACAGTATAATATTTTTAGATTAATCTGTCAAAGCAATATTTTAGCAAGATTATAATTATTCAAAATATATCTTATCATTATTTTTTTAACAATAAAAAGGCCCTCTCATCAAGAGAAAGCCCTTTTCTTTTATTCTACTTGCATATTCTGCCACTCGGCTTTCGAACGTCTGCCAGCTATTATTATAAAATCAAGGAGGATTAAGGGAAGAAATGAAGGATTTAAATTCGTACGCTCAGCAATACCTGCTAAATATTTACCAGTTTCTAGACGCCCGATTAAATCAGCAATCACCCATGCAAATAGAAGAATGTACACAGCCGGAAGCATCGATTTCGTTCCTGCCCAAACTCCCCATCCTAATACTTGTCCACCCACTCCCTTTAAAACAAAGACTTGGCGGATAAAAAATCCTAATGTAACAATTAATCCAAATAGTCCACCAAGAATGAGTGATTTTGTCACATCTGTATTTTCAAAAATTGTTAAGACTGTCACGCTTCCTTCGGTCCCTGCAATTCCTGTCCAAAGCATAGCTCCAACTGTTCCAACAATAAGAGCAATGATTGACCATAGCAAGTCGCCAACAGATCCTTTCGTGCTTGTCGGCAGATCATCTTTCAATTCCCCGGCAGCTGGCTTTGTAGGGTCTGCTACCAACCCTTCCTTTACAGCATGCCGTTCGTGCACTTTCATTGGTCCAATTTCTAACCCTTTGAATGCGACAATGAACACCATTGCTAATGTAGCCCAGACATATAGATTCATCGGGATTATTTGCATAAATGCAGAGAACGCTGAATACTCCGTTATATTATCTGATGTTAGAATCGTACCAATTAATGCAATAAATGATAGAAAAAATAAAAAAGAGTAACGATAGAGGTGATCTATCATTACTCTTATAAGTAATAAGATTCTCCATCACGACCTGTAGCTCCCCAATATGAAGGCTTAGTAAAGCAGATTTCCTGCTTGTCCTTCATAATGACAGTATTACCCTTATTCAAAGTAACCCCAGCAAATGATTGTTGACACAAATTCATTTACTTCGGCAAAATTCCCTTTAGGCTGTGATCCTTGTTGTCATCCTCACACAGCTTACTCTTAAATTCTGCACCTCTACCCCATCGGATATGATAAGGTTTATTCAATTGTTTATTACTATACCAGAATAATAGATTAGTGACAAGTTCTATAATAAAAATGAAGGTATCCATTCTATTTTCGTAATAAAAAATACTCTTTATTAATGAAATCTTTCTAAACTTTTGTACGCATTAAAAGGCTGTGTCACATTCCGCTATGACCACATTTAGTTCAATTTTTAAATCTAATTCATATGGTGGAACTTGTTCCCCTTTATGCTCCATAATTCTTATAATCGGACGATCCCCTAAACCTATATTTTGCCCTGTAACAATTCCTTTTCGTCCATCATTTAACTCTACCGTTATCCCGACCGGATAGATGGCAACAGCTAATCGAAAGGCTTCTACAATTTTCTGTTCAAATAAGGTTCCAGAACCTGCATATAGAATTTCTAAGCCTTCATGCGGCAGCATCGCTTTCCGATAGACACGATTCGATGTTACTGCATCAAATACATCAGCAACAGCAATGATTTTTCCAAAAAAGTGAATGTCTTTTCCAGTAATTCCTCTAGGATAGCCCGAACCATCAATACGCTCGTGATGCTGATAAGCACAATGCGCAACTAAGAGAGGTATGGTTTGTACCTTCCTTAAAATTTGAAAACCAGCTTCCGCATGCTCTTTAATTGCAACATACTCTTCTTCCGTTAATCTTCCTGGTTTTAACAAAACATCTATCGGCACCTGCAGTTTTCCAATATCATGGAAAATAGCACCTAAACCTAATGTTTCTAATTCCTTTGGCGTAAGTTTCAGCTCCAATCCAAGCGCTAATGAGTATAACGTGACATTTAACGAATGGGTGAAGATATAGTTATCGTATGTATAAGCATCTGAAAGTAAGTTCAATAGTTCTTTATTGCTTCCTAACTCAGTCATAAGAAACCGAATCAATTCGGATAGACGTCTTGATGCCTTTTCAACTACAAATGAACTGGATATACTTGAATCCTTTTGGATCTCCAAAAAAGTCGAATTTATTGTTTGAATTGCTTTTCTTCGGATAGGATCGGATAGTGTTCCTTTGTATTCAATATCATCCGTTTGACTATCCTTTATAAAAATATAACTAATTCCTAATGAATTTAAGCGCTGAATCATACTCTCCTTCAGCTCAACACCTTCACTAAGCAAGATTTGTCCTGTTTCATTATAAATGGTCTTCGCAAGTATTGTACCAGCTTCTACGGATGAGGTTGTCACTAATCGCATAAATTACTCCTATAACATTTCCGAAGTTTTTCCAATGTCGTTCTCATTCATTATCACCTTTAACTATAATAACCTTTTTCGCTAAAAAGTGACAGGTAAGACTCTAATTATGTCGAAAAATATTGAAATTAGAAAACAAAAAAGGCAGCCAATTGAAGTCTATTTCACAAAATCTTGTGAACAGCTCCATTGGCATGCCTTTATACCATTTTTAGTAAAGCCTCTTTCCCTATCATTCCTCGATGAATGCCCAACGACTCCGCTTCATACGTGACGGATTCCAATGGTGCTTCAAGCAGCTGTTCGATGGTTTTTACTCCCACTGCCCTGCCAGCAATTACTTTCCGATCCTTTAATTTCTCATTAAGTAATGAGACATCAAGTGCCCCACACATAATATATCCTTTATCATTTGTTACTACAAGTAAATTTGTTTTCGGCAATTCCACGGAGACGCATAGGAATGTATGCCCCTTTATATCAACAGGTTTCAAGTCAATCATAAATCAAACACTCCTTTCCCTCTCTATCAAAATATGCTAGTGGATGGAAATGCGTGTAATGAATTTTAAAATAACTCCAATTGTCTAGGGGCAAGGTCATTATACTCAATATTTAACATTTGTATGAGCTGTTTCGCATTGTCAGCAGCGTCGCCGCCTGAATTATTGTTAAAAACTGCATATACCGTTTTGCACTTTTTTTCTAGTACCTTTAACCATTCTGCCCATTCAGCAAGTTCACTCTCGTTGTATCGATACAAATATCTAACCTCTCGCCAATTATCAGCATTTTTCTTTTGCCAGCCATGAATATTACGACCGTGAAACCTCACTAAAACCTTTTCTTCGTGCGTCGGTTCCAGCACAATCGGAATAGAGCCTGTGCCTGCCTGTGGCTCATCACAAATACTATGAATCCATCCTTCCTCTTTCATAAAGTGGATGGTTTTATCCTTAAATGCAGGATGGAACCATGATTGGTTCCGGAATTCTAATGCACATGGTATATCGCCCATTTGTGCTTTACACCAACGTAAATAATCTACATTTTGCTTTTTGCAATCAAACCATGGCGGAAATTGAAAAAGCACCATAGTAAGTTTATTCCTATAAGGCTCTAAGGAATCCTTAAAAGCAGCAAACATTTCACCTTTATCCTGGAATGGAATTTCTCCTCTTTCATGCCCAGTCATTCCTTGATACGCTTTCACAATAAATTGAAAGGAGTCAGGAGTGTCTTTCATCCACTTTTCCGCATTCCGTTTTGGCTGGACAGCATAAAAGGAAGCATCCACTTCGACTGTTGGAAAGTGGCTCGCATACGACCTTAACTTTTCACCTGGTGAAATCGGATTTGTATATAGGGTATCGTGGTCACCCCATCCAGTTACTCCAATTAGAATCAATCAGCACACCTCCAATTGTTTTCTGTAAGTTAAATGTAAAAACTACTCTCATCCAATGGTAAAAGGATCCTTTATAGGTGCAAACATAAGAGAAAACACTCCTACATTTTATATAGAAAAGGGATATGGGACAATAGCTGTGGTCATAAGTACAAAAGTATCCCATAGAAGGTGGCTATGGGATATAGCCAATTGCTATCTCTGTACACTGTTTTATAAAATTAAACCACTCACCAAAATAGTGAGTGGTTTAATTTTTAACTATCTATTAACCGATTGAACCTTCCATCTCGAACTTGATTAAACGGTTCATTTCCACCGCATATTCCATCGGAAGTTCCTTCGTAAATGGTTCGATGAAGCCCATTACGATCATTTCAGTTGCTTCTTGTTCAGAGATTCCGCGGCTCATTAGATAGAATAATTGCTCTTCTGATACTTTGGAAACCTTAGCTTCATGCTCTAATGAGATGTTGTCGTTCATGATTTCGTTATATGGAATCGTATCTGATGTTGATTGATTATCCATGATTAACGTATCACACTCAATATTTGCACGAGCACCATCCGCTTTACGGCCAAATTGGACGATTCCGCGGTATGTTACCTTTCCGCCGTGCTTAGAAATAGATTTTGATACAATGGTAGAAGACGTATTTGGTGCTAGATGAATCATTTTTGCTCCAGCATCCTGGTGCTGACCTTTACCTGCAATCGCAATCGAAAGTGTCATTCCACGAGCGCCTTCTCCTTTTAAAATAACGGCTGGATACTTCATTGTTAATTTTGATCCAATATTTCCGTCAATCCATTCCATTGTTGCGTTGGCTTCACAAACTGCACGCTTTGTAACAAGGTTGTATACGTTGTTTGCCCAGTTTTGGATCGTTGTATAGCGGCAATATGCATCCTTTTTAATGATGATTTCAACAACTGCACTGTGAAGGGAGTTTGTTGTGTAAACAGGAGCCGTACATCCTTCGACATAGTGTACATGTGCACCTTCATCAACAATGATTAATGTACGCTCAAATTGGCCCATATTCTCAGAGTTGATACGGAAGTATGCTTGTAATGGTGTTTCTACTTTAATTCCTTTTGGAACATAGATGAATGAACCGCCTGACCAAACCGCGGAGTTTAGTGCAGCAAATTTATTATCTGTCGGCGGAATTACTTTTGCCCAATGCTCACGGAAAAGCTCTTCGTTCTCACGTAAAGCGGAATCTGTATCCTTAAATACGATTCCTTGTGCTTCAAGGTCTTCCTGCATATTATGATAAACAACCTCTGATTCGTATTGAGCGGATACCCCAGCTAAATACTTTTGCTCAGCTTCTGGAATCCCAAGCTTATCAAACGTTTGTTTAATTTCCTCAGGTACTTCATCCCATGATTTCTCTGTCTTTTCAGATGGTTTTACATAATATGTGATTTCATCAAAGTTTAATGACGCTAAATCTCCGCCCCATTGCGGCATAGGCATGTTGTAGAAATGCTCCAATGATTTTAAACGGAAGTCAAGCATCCATTGTGGCTCTTGCTTCATTTTTGAAATCTCTTCAACAATCTCTTTCGTTAAACCGCGTTTTGATCGGAAAATGGAAACGTCCTTATCGGCAAAACCATATTTATAATCGCCAATTTCCGGCATCTTTTTTGCCATCGTCGTATTCCTCCATTCATTTGCGATTGGTCCTTAAAGGTCCAATCAACTATAATTTATCGGCTAGGATCTGCTTAAAGCATTTAATTAAAGCTTTATTCTTCCTTTAATCCCTTTTCCATAGCCTTCCATGCTAACGTTGCACATTTAATTCTAGCCGGGAATTTTGCAACGCCCTGCAATGCTTCAATATCTCCAAGATCAATATCGTCTTCATAGTCTTTTCCCTGCATGATCAGTGAAAAAACCTCCGAAAGCTTTAAGGCATCTTCAATATTTCTTCCTTTAATCGCTTGAGTCATCATGGAGGCGGAGGACATCGAAATCGAACAGCCTTCTCCTTCAAATTTCGCATCCACAACCTTGTCACCTTCAAGCTTTAACGTTAATTGAATGCGGTCCCCACATGTTGGGTTATTCATATTAATCGTTAAGCTGTCATCTTCAAGCACCCCTTTATTGCGGGGATTTTTATAATGGTCCATAATTACTTGCCGATAGAGAGTATCTAAATTGTTAGAAGACATCGCTGAAATACTCCTTTGTTTTGAGAAGCCCACTTACAAGCTTATCAATCTCTTCTTCTGTATTGTACAGATAGAAGCTTGCCCGTGCGGTGGCTGATTGCTTCAACCATTTCATTAGCGGCTGTGCACAATGATGACCCGCACGAACAGCGATTCCTTCAGCATCCAATACAGTTGCTACATCATGAGGATGGACATCATCAAGATTAAACGTGACTAATCCCGCACGTTTAGCTGCTTCCTTCGGTCCAAAAATTGTTAATCCCTCAACAGCAGACATTTTTTCTATCGCGTATGCAGCCAGTCTATGTTCATGAGCTTCAATTTGATCTAAGCCAACTTCTTCTAAGAAATCGATCGCAGCACCTAAGCCAATAGCACCTGCAATGATCGGTGTGCCCCCCTCAAACTTCCAAGGAAGCTCCTTCCAAGTAGATTCGTATAAACCTACAAAATCAATCATTTCTCCGCCAAATTCGATCGGCTCCATATTTTCAAGAAGCTGTTTCCTACCATATAATACGCCAATGCCAGTCGGCCCGCACATCTTATGGCCCGAAAAAGCAAAGAAATCACAATCTAAATCTTGGACATCTACTTTTAAATGCGGTGTGCTTTGCGCACCATCAACGACCATAATCGCTCCATTTTCATGGGCAATTTTTGCGATATCCTTAATAGGATTTACAACACCCAGCACATTTGATACTTGCATAATAGAAACAATTTTCGTGTCAGAATTCACGGTTTCTCTTACATCATCAAGAGAAATTGTTCCATCCTCCTGTAGAGGCAAGTATTTTAAAACGGCGCCTGTTTGCTTAGCTACTTGCTGCCAAGGGATAATATTGCTGTGATGCTCCATATAAGAAATGACGATTTCATCTCCTTCATGGAGGTTTGCCCTTGCGTAGCTAGCCGCAACAGTATTCAAAGCCGTTGTTGTCCCTCTAGTAAAAATAATTTCTTCTGTAGACTTAGCGTTAATAAATTTGCGTACCTTTTCTCTTGCACCCTCATATCCATCCGTAGCCCTTGTACCGAGTGTGTGGACTCCACGGTGAACATTCGAATTTATTTCACGATAATACGTATCTATTGCCTCAATAACCTGAATTGGCTTTTGGGATGTTGCTGCACTGTCTAGGTATACGAGCGGCTTCCCATTGACTTCCTGATGAAGGATTGGAAACAGTTGACGAATATCATGAATATCCATTATTTTACTTTCCTTTCAATAACGGACGTAAGCTGTTTTTTTACTCCTTCAATAGGAAGTGCGTTTACAACTGGAGCAAGGAATCCATGAATAACAAGTCGCTCAGCTTCTGTCTTTGGAATGCCTCGGCTCATTAAGTAGTACAACTGCAGCGGGTCGACACGTCCAACAGAGGCAGCATGGCCTGCAGTTACATCGTCCTCATCAATTAATAGAATTGGATTCGCATCTCCGCGTGCTTTTTCACTAAGCATAAGAACACGTGATTCTTGTTCAGCATTTGACTTAGAAGCGCCGTGCTCGATTTTACCAATTCCATTAAAGATAGATGTAGCAGCGTCCTTCATAACACCGTGCTTAAGAATATACCCTTCCGTATTCTTACCAAAGTGTACGATGCTTGTTGTGAAGTTTTGTGTTTGTTCCCCACGGCCTACAACAACTGTTTTTGTATCCCCATAAGATCCATCACCAATTAAGTTTGTTACGTTTTCATAAATGGTATTGCTGTCATTCATTAAGCCAAGCGCCCATTCAATGCGAGCATCTCTATCAGCTATCCCGCGGCGATTCACATAGCCAGTAAGTCCCTTCGCAAGGGTATCAACCGCTCCATATTGTACTTTTGCATTTGCTTTCGCAAGTACTTCAGTCACAATATTGAATACGCCATTTGCAGTGTCCATTGTAGAAACATAGTTTTCAACATAAGTAACCGAACTATTGTCTTCAGCGACAACAATCACATGATTAAAAAGAGTAGCTTCTTCGTTGTCATGAATAAATACAGCCTGAATGGGTTCTGCTACTTCAACGTTTTTGGGAACATATAAGAAAATTCCACCGTTTACTAATGCAGCGTGAAGAGCAGTTAAACGATGCTCATCCACCTTCACACCATCTTGCATGAAATATTTTTGAAGCAGATCTCCATGCTCTCTTGCCGCTGTAAAGATATCAGTAAAAATAACTCCCTTGGACTGAATATCTTTTGATACGGATAAGTAAGATGGTCTGTTATTGCGTTGTATATATAAGTTTTGATCAGCAGCTTCTAAGTCAATTAATGTCTTCACTTCTTCAGAAAGCTCATTTAATGAAGAGAAATCCTCGCTGCTAACAATATGCTTATTGAACTGTGTAAAGTTCCATTTATCAATCTTAGTTTTATCAGGCTTTGGCATTGGCAAATTCTCAGCATTTGCTATTGCGCTTAAACGAAGCTCTGTTAGCCAAGCCGGCTCGCCCATTTCTTTTGAAAAGGAACTTAAATATTCCTTATCAAACGGTAACTTTGTTTCTGTTGACATAATGATCCTCCTAACAAATTACGCTTCTTGGCCAACTGTTTCGTCTTCAATACCGAGCTCTTTCTTAATCCAGTCATATCCTTCTGACTCTAGGCGCTGTGCTAGTTCAGGACCGCCAGACTTCACAATGCGTCCTTGCATCATTACGTGTACATGGTCAGGAGTAATGTAGTTTAATAAACGTTGATAGTGAGTGATAATTAAGCAGCCAAACTCTTCTCCACGCATTTCGTTAATTCCTTTTGAAACAACCTTTAATGCGTCAATATCAAGACCTGAATCAATTTCATCTAGAATAGCAATCTTTGGTTCGATCATCATAAGCTGAAGAATCTCATTACGCTTCTTCTCCCCGCCTGAGAATCCTTCATTCAAATAGCGTTGAGCCATATCTTGATCCATCTCAAGGAAATCCATTTTGCTATCCATCTTACGGATAAATTTCATTAATGAAATTTCATTTCCTTCTTCAAGGCGGCTATTAATTGCTGAACGCAAGAAATCCGCATTTGTTACACCAGTAATTTCACTTGGGTATTGCATAGCAAGAAATAGACCAGCACGTGCACGCTCGTCAACTTCCATTTCCAATACATCTTCCCCATCTAAAGTAACACTTCCGCTTGTTACTTCATATTTAGGATGGCCCATGATAGCTGATGAAAGGGTTGACTTCCCTGTTCCATTCGGTCCCATGATCGCATGGATTTCTCCGCCCTTAATTTCAAGATTAACACCTTTTAATATTTCTTTGTCTTCAATAGAAACATGAAGATCTTTAATTGTTAATTTAGAACCTGCCATTACTATACCTCCATCAATAAAAGAAGATTTATATTACGGCCATGCCGCAACCTTCTATTCTCATTTTATTCTCATTCCAATCTTATAACAAATGAAATCTGTTAGCAACTCTTTCAGCCCATTCACAGCATTTTTATACAAAAATAATAAAGTGCTTTAAACCTTGTGTCTTTCCTATCTTTTGCCGAAAATACAATCCTAATCATTTACCTATTTATTCTAACCATAGTACATTTTTTCATGTAATAAAATTAATTTAATTGAGAATCATCCTTTATAACTTGTCCACCTATTAAGAATACATGAATATTCAGTATAATAATACCATAAGAGCTTTCATGCAAAAAGAAAAGCAGAAACAGCTTGCTTCGTGGTGACGAGAAGCTGAACAAATAAAAAAAGGAATCAGCAATATATATATACTGAATTCCCTTTTCCTTCATTATTATATAGTGCAGCTTTAGGAATGAACCTTCTTTTCTAAATTAGCAATCATTTGCTGACATTTAATATGTTCTTCCTGGCGTCTTTTTTCGACCTTCATTCGAACCTCATGCTTCCTGCTGTATGTTTCATACCCTACACCATGGGCTCCGTGCATTGCCTTTTCCATATCGCTTGTGTAATTCAACTGTAGCTGGTTAATAAAAACCAATCCTTTCGTCTGTGCGATTTAATTTACGTTCAAATTTTAACATCTCCACTGGATGTAAGACAATGACGAAATTAGCTGAAATTAAATGCAGAAAATTGAATTATTACCTTTAAAACGCTTTCATTTATATCATGCTTACAATACGAGCAAATTTCGCATATATCATTCATTATTCATGTGAATAACAAATGAAAAGGCAAGTGCTTGTTGTTTGCACTTGCCTTCATTCCTTATTGCACTGAAATAACAGCACCTTGGTATTTTTCTTGAATAAAGTCTTGAATTTCTTTTGATTTAAGAACTTCAACTAATGTTTTGATTTCTTCTCGAGTTTTGTCTTCTGAACGAACCACCACTAAGTTAGCTGGAACAACATCACTGCCCTCAAAAGCAATTCCATCTTCTTTAATATTGATTCCACCTTCTAGCGCATAGTTTGTGTTGATGGCTACAGCGTCGCCTTCACCGCTTTCAAAAGATGAAGCCAATAATTTTGCCTCAATTAAAGTAGTGAAATCAAGATTTTTCGGATTCTCAACAATATCCTCAACACGAGCATTTGCTCCAACGCCTTCTTTTAACTTGATAACCCCTGCTTTTTCAAAAATCGGTAAAATACGGCCATGATCACTAAATGAATCACTCATAATAATCTTTGCTCCATCTGGAAGATCTTCTAGGCTATCATATTTCTTAGAATAAATCCCAATTGGCTCCTGATGAATTTCACCCACACTTACAAAGTCGAAATCTTTATTTTCTTCCATTTGCAATGCTAAATAGCCCGGTGTTTGGAAATAATTCGCATCAAGTTCCTTATCTTTTAATGTAACGTTTGGCAGCACATAGTCTGTAAACACTTGAACTTCTAAGTCAATGCCTTTTTCAGCTAATAAAGGCTTTGCTTCTTCTAAAACTTCTGCATGCGGCACAGCAGATGCCCCAACAACTAACTTTTTATTTCCGTCCTTACTTTCCCCGCCAGAGGATCCTTTTTCTTCACCACTGCCACAAGCAGCTAAGGATACTGTTAATAAAGCAATAATAAATAAGGCAAATAGTTTTTTCATTTGTTCTTCTCCTTTGTTATCGTTTGTCTGTGATTTTTGTAAAATAATCGCCAATAAATTGAATGATGAAGACTATTATTAAGATAGCAACAGTGGCAGTCGCTGTTACGATAGAGTTATTTCGCTGGAAACCTTCTAGATATGCAAAGTGTCCGAGTCCCCCTGCACCGATTACCCCCGCCATTGCTGTAAAACCAACTAATGAAATGGCTGTTACGGTTATACCTGAAATTAAAGCTGGCATTGATTCTGGGATTAATACCTTGAAGATAACATGCCCGTTATTTGCACCCATTGATTGTGAAGCTTCTATAACTCCCCTATCTATCTCCCGAAGTGCGATTTCAACCATTCTTGCATAAAAAGGGGCTGCCCCGATGATAAGAGCAGGCAATGCTGCATTTGCCCCAAGCATCGTACCAACAAGAATTTTTGTAAAAGGAATAAGCAAGACAATCAATATGATAAAGGGAATGGAGCGGAAAACATTCACAATAACTGAAATAATGGAGTTAACCAATTTATTCTCCCACATATTCCCTTTAGCAGTTAAAAACAACAGCAGCCCAAGCAATAAACCGATAAGAAAAGTAGCAATGACTGAGATAGATGTCATATAAATGGTTTCTTTCATTGCTAAAATTAATTTTTCCCATTTAATTAATTCGAGAAAGTTATCCATTTGCAATCACCTCTACACCTACTTGATGTGTGTTAATAAATGCGATTGCTTTCTCTACTTCGCCTTTGGGTCCATCAAGATGAATAAATAGTGTTCCATAAGATCCATTTTGAGTATACGAAATCTTCCCTTGTAATATATTAACGGTTATTTCATGTTTTCTGATTAACTCAGTGATTAGCGGCTGATCAGCTGTTTCACCTACAAATGACAGCTGTACAACCTTCCCTTCAGGATATTTTTCATGTAAATGCCGAGTAGTTTCTTTTGTTTCCTCCGGTTCCGTCACCTGTTGAACAAAACGCTTTGTAATTTCTTCTTGCGGGTTTTTAAACACATCCAGTACCGGCCCCATTTCAACTACTTTTCCGTCTTCCATTACCGCAACTCTATGACAGATTTTACGGATAACATGCATTTCGTGTGTAATTAGGACTATCGTTAACCCAAGACGCCTATTAATATCTACGAGTAAATCAAGTATGGCATCTGTTGTTTGCGGGTCTAGCGCGGAGGTAGCTTCATCGCATAAAAGTACTTTCGGATTATTCGCAAGTGCTCTTGCAATTCCGACTCTTTGTTTTTGTCCTCCGCTTAATTGTGAGGGATACGCATCCTCTCTTCCTTCGAGACCAACAAGCTTAATTAATTCGTCGACACGTTTCGCTCTTTCCCTCTTTGACACACCTGCGATTTCAAGCGGAAACGAAATGTTCTGTCTGACTGTCCTTGACCATAGCAGATTGAAATGCTGAAAGATCATGCTGATTTCTTGCCGTGCCTTTCTTAGCTTGCTACCCTTAATTTTAGATACTTCATTATTTGCGACAACCACTGTTCCCTCGGTCGGCAGTTCAAGACCATTTAACATTCGGATTAACGTGCTTTTTCCTGCTCCGCTATAGCCAATGACACCGAAGATCTCTCCCTCGTTAATCTCAAGATTAACATTATCTACAGCTTTTACCTGACCTTTTTGGGAAGGGTATATTTTTTGTACCTTTTTGATTGAAATCATCGTCATGCTGCACACCCTCTTTAAATCCAATTTTGCTTATCACTTTTAAAAGCCTTAATATATATGCGCTCATTCTAGTATTTTTCTTTTGGAAAAGAAAAATGCCTTTCTGACAATGAGCAGAAAGGCATAAAATAATTATTGTCCTTTCTCTCATCTCCCAAAGCAAGCTTTGCTTTGTGTGAATTGGCACCATTTCATTTTCATGACGGTTGCCGGGCTTCAAAGGGCACTTCCCTCCACCTCTCTTGATAAGAGCGTAACATCTATATTCAATTAACACTTTAAATTAGTAGTGATTACATTTACGAAAATTATCGTATCACGGATTTATTGAGGGTGTCAACGATTTAAATTATAATTTAGTATTTTTAAAAGATAGTATTTTTATCCAACTTTCAAAAAACTAAGATATGTCAAAGCTTATGCCTTAGAAGTTAACGATGTAATCCCTGTTGCAGACTCAATGGCTTGCTCTAAGTCATCAATTAAATCCTCTGCATTTTCAATTCCAACCGAAATACGAATTAAATCCTCTGGTACACCTGCAGCTTTTAACCCTTGTTCATCTAATTGCTGATGTGTCGTGCTGGCTGGATGAATGATCAAACTCTTAGCATCTCCTACATTTGCTACATGAGCCCATAGCTCCAAATTATTTATTAAACTCGCTCCAGCTTTTCTTCCTCCGGATATACCAAAGACCACAACAGAGCCAGCACCTTTAGGCAGATACTTATCTGCTAACGGTTTATCAGGGTGATTTTCACTTCCAGGATATAGAATCCAATTAATAGCAGGATGTGCCTCTAAATATTCTATGATTCTTTTCGTATTTGCTATATGCTCTTTCATTCGCACATGCAGCGTTTCTAATCCAAGTGTAAATTGGAATGCATTCTGCGGACTCAATGCAGGTCCTAAATCCCTCAGCAGCTGAACCCTAGCTTTTGTAATGTACGCAACCGGTCCAAGTGCCTCGCTATAAACAAGATCATGATAACTGGAATCCGGTTCTGTAAATCCAGGGAATTTTGGTGAATTCCAATCGAATTTACCGCCATCTACAATAATTCCTCCCAATGTCGTCCCATTACCTAACAGCCATTTTGTAGCGGAGTGAATGACAATATCTGCTCCATGTTCAATTGGTCTGCAAAGATATGGAGTGGCAAATGTATTGTCAATTAGAAGAGGAATCCCATTCTCATGAGCAATCTCAGCTACTTTTTCAATATCAAGCACTTTTAGACTTGGGTTGCCGATCGTTTCTGCGAAAACCGCTTTCGTTTTTTCTGTTATCGCTTCTCTGAAGTTTTCTGGATTTTCTGGATCGACTAGCTTTACATGTATTCCGTATTTTGGAAGAGTTACAGCAAAGAGATTGTAGGTTCCTCCATACAGGTTAGATGCTGCAACAATCTCATCGCCTGCCTGAGCAAGGTTAAGAATTGCTAACGTAATTGCCGCCATCCCACTTGAAACGGCTAGTGCACCTACACCGCCTTCTAACAAAGCAACTCTCTCTTCAAATACGGTTACTGTTGGATTATGAATCCTCGTATAAATATATCCGGATTCCTTTAACCCAAAAAGATTTGCTGCATGCTCAGTATTTTTAAATTGGTAAGCATTGTTTTGATAGATTGGTACAGCCCTTGCACCTGTTACAGGATCAGGCTGTAACCCGCCATGTACACCAATTGTTTCCAAACGATAGTTTCTTTGTTTTCCACTCATTTTTCATCTCTCCTTTTTTATGTGCATGAAGGTCAGGCATTATCCTCTGATATGCAATCACAATAGAATCACTGACTTAAAAGACAACAACCCCATTTAAAAGAAGAGCTGAAAAAAACCCTCTTCACAAGAAGAGGGTTGATATCATCTCTTCTTATCTTCCAGAGCAATCATGCTCTGCTGGAATTAGCACCGTGTAAATTACCGGTTGCCGGGCTTCGTCGGGCCAGTCCCTCCGCCTCTCTTGATAAGAATATTCAGTTTTTTCAGTCAGTTAATTAATTCCAATAATAACATATTGATAATTTAAAGGTCAAGTGGAATTTTGAATTTATTTATAACTTAACTTACACGCTGCTTTGAAAGAAGAAATAATGATTCTAGAAAGAGGAGTCTTCTGAAAGTAGAATCTACAAGTATATTTTTCGCTCGTATTGCACTTCTTAATTTTTCATTTCCCATTAAGATCGAGCAAATCCTCTCCTCCGTGCCAGTAATAAGTACATCATAAGTATCAGTAGGTTCAGGAGTGCAAATTTTCACATCCCCATTCTGAAATCGAATACATAGGATTTTATCCTTTGTCCGAATACATAAAGTGAACGTAACACCCTTTAAAAACACAGCTAAATGCCCTTTTGTTTTTACCTCATGAATAAATGCAGCAGTCACTTCCTTCATGCCCTCACCCCAGGTTAAACGGATAGACAGCAGGCTTTTCATCCATTTGTCTTACAATACTATTTCTTCCATTCACTAAAGATTCCTGCATGATTCGTTCGACATTAACTATGGAACATTTCCTGAGAAATATGTCATTTAATTTATTTTTCAGACCGTTTTTGCCACTTTAACAGCTGAGTTTGTCTTATTATAGTTTCGAAAGACGATAAAGAAGTACACAGATCCTACCAAGTATAAAGAGGCAGTAATAGTAAATACGACTGCATACCCCCAGTATGCACCGTATTTTATGACAATCCCCGTGGATACAGGTCCCATGATGGCCCATCCTAAATTAAAAACCATCTGGTTAACCGAATTTGCCAACCCCTTCATCGAATCTCCAACCTTCGACATCATTAGTGACATTTGAATTGGATTTCCAGCATTCATAAGGGCTTGCCGGAATAAAAAGCCGATTGCTGCCAGCCAAAGACTTTCCGTATATGCTGTCATTAGCAGAAACGGCAAGGAGGATAGTTGAAGGATAACAACCGCCTTCACTTCACCAAACTTCCTAACAACCATTGGTCCAATAATCATTGCAATTGCCGTTGCCGCTTGGCCCATTGAAATGATCAAGCCGATTGCTGAATTAGAAGCTGAAAAACGATCAGCAAAATATAAATTTAAATATGGAATGACTAATCCGGCACCGACACCAATTAACAGCTGCGCGAATGCAAATAGAAAGATAATTTTCACATGCTCATTTTTATTAAAAATGGGTTTTACTGAAACGGTTTTCTTGTCCCTTCTGTTCTTTCTCGGATCACGTTGTTCATTAAATTTTGTAACTGGAATAATGCCTATTAGGAAGATAATGCTTCCAATCAGCAGGGTAAAACGAATACTATTTAATTCTGTTGTCATTATGGAAAATAAATCAGTTAATATGCCGCCGCCTAAGTTTCCAATGACATTTGCCCCTGTCATGACAGCAAAATGAATACTAAATAAATGAACCCTTTGTTCAGGCTTTGAATTTTCTGCTAGCCAAGGAATCCCCGAAACCTGAAAGAAAGCAGTCGCCAAGCCAGTTGCAAAAGCAGCTAGTACTAATAAGGATTGAGCTTCGATTACACTTCTAGATAGTAAGACAAGTCCGGTTGCTGCAGCCCCATATAGCATCGCTTTTCTTCTTCCAATTCGATCACTGAAGACACCTGCCGGTACGAGTGCGATAGCTGTCGCAAGCGCGGTCATCGATATCACTTGCCCGTTAATTTGCTCATTATAGCCTAATTCCCTGATATAGAAATTATAAATAACCATAAAGATGCCAAAGCCGATTTGCGTAAAGATATTTGCCATAAACGCTAGCCGAATATTGCGATTATACCCTTTAATTTGGCTGGCCCATTCTTGATAAAACGCCATTTTCACACCTGCTCCACCAATATTTCGCATCCCTAAATATAATAATCCCTCAAGGAAGGTTTTGTAAATATATTAGTTCGAGAATTTCGAAAATAAAAAAAAGAGTTAGGTGTTTGCCACCTAACTCTTTTAGATCAAGCTCTTTATTTTGTTTAATAAATATGGAACCGACTGAAAAGCATACACTTTTTCTTCAAGCATTCCTTTTTTAAAAATAAGCAAGCATGGAACGCTTTCGATCTCCCACTTTTCGGCTACATCTGGCATATAATTTAAATCCGTTTTTCCAATTGGGAGATTTGGCAAAAGCTCCTTTATTACCGTCATCATTTTCCCTGCCACCTGGCAGGTTCCACATAATGGAGTGTATAAGTAAATCAAGCTTACCTGATCTCCTGCTAATGCCTCACTTATCATTTTCCGTGACCATTCCTGCAAAACAAATCATCCTCTATCTAAAAACTCCATATTTACATCAATATTGGCACCCAATAACACAGTTGCTAAATGGTGCTCAGGTGCGGTTGCTACTTCCCGATACATCCGGTCAATATACAGATGCTCAGCTTCCGGAAATTCTCTTTTAAATTGTTTCCGAAGCTTTTCACCTGCATCATCTGCATCAACCAAAATAAATACATCCTTATCAAGCAGCATTTCAATTAACTCATCAAGCTTAGTCAGGCTGATGGTTCCATTTGTACAAATAATCTCGACAGGCTCACTTACGATTGCTTTCACCTTTCTTTTATCCGAAGTACCCTCTACAATAATAACCTTCTCTGGAAATGTTTCATTCATATTCATCACCTGAACCTGAGTTGGAGTTTTGGGATAAGCCTAATATGTTAGAAAGCAAAATCCAATTGATATGTGTAACTTTATCATACCATATTCAATATTCGAGATAATGGTGTTCAACTCCTGCTAAGTAAAAATACTATAGTAAATAGGCTTACTCTTATTCATCCATTATATCCATTCATCTCAGCTAAATAAAATAAATAAACAGCGGAAACGTTCCCGCTGTTCATACTAACACCAGCCACCCTCGTCGCAATCTGTATAACGTGCTTGCGGACTTTCTGTCGTTGTTACATGCTGGTAAATCTTTTGCCTATCTGTTTCAAAATGATGGTCCATCTGAATGGCAGGCTCTTGAGGCAGACGAATACTCCCTATTCTTTCATTTTCTAAATATAGTTCAATTTCTCCATCCTTCAACTTTCCAACCACACGATCTGTAATATCAATTTTATTATTCTTTAATACCACAATAACCATCCTCTCTCGTTCTATTGGTTATAGTGTTTCCCTTTCTAAAGAAATAAAAAAACCAAATAAAGGGAGGTACCGCATATGCAGCACCTCCCATTTTATTAGTCTTCTTTAACCATTTCTTCGTATTGTTCTGCAGTCATTAAGTTATCAATTTCACCTGCATCAGATGGTTCAACTACAATCATCCATGCTTTCTCGTATGGAGATTCATTAACAAATTCAGGGCTGTCGCTTAAATCCTCGTTAATAGCAACAACTTTTCCGCTGATTGGTGCATAAAGCTCAGATACCGTTTTAACTGATTCTACACTTCCAAATGGCTCGTCTGCAGAAACGATGTCTCCTACCTCTGGAAGCTCAACGAAAACGATGTCTCCAAGCTCAGATTGAGCAAAGTCAGTAATCCCAATACGAACCTGCTCACCTTCTGTTTTTACCCACTCATGCTCTTCTGAATAACGTAATTCCTTTGGTGTGTTCATTCCAAATCCCTCCATTTTTTTATTTCAAACTATGATCGTAGTATCGATCTCTTTTCCATCATGGCAATCTTACGCAAGCCATGTTTTTTCATAATCCTCTTCCTTAAAGCCAACCGTCACTTTATTCCCATCCGTTAAAATCGGACGTTTAATAAGCATTCCGTCGGATGCCAAAAGATTAAGCAGCTCATCATCTGTTGATGATTTAACTTGATCTTTTAAGCCGAGCTCACGGTACTTCTGACCGCTTGTATTAAAGAACTTCTTAATTTCTAAGCCGCTTTTTTCATACAAGTTTCTTAAGGAGTCAGCAGAAGGCGGATTATCTGCAATATGTATTGCTTCATAAGCTAAATTATGGTCATCGAGCCATTTCTTAGCTTTTCGGCATGTCCCGCATTTCGGGTACCAATAAAAAGTTAGACTCACTGTCCCACCACCTAGATTATCATGTCCCATTTTAAAAATAAAGGAACTGTCTTTAAATAAATACTATCATAATTATAGTATATTTCATAACGGATGACTCCAGATGATAATTCGACAAAATTCTCTTTTATCCTTCTATTTACACGAAGATTTTTAGGAAAAAATGCAGGATGTTAATTCTATCGAGTAACTTTTTGAGTTTATCTAGCATCTATTCCATTTTATCGGGCATTCTTTTGTATTTATCTAGCTGCTAATCAATTTTATCTAGCATTTTATTAATACCGCATTCAAAAGCTCCCTCCATTAATGAAGGGAGCCGCATTTTTATAAAATAATTATAGAACAAATTTCTCTGCATCAATTAGTTTTTCTGATGCTTCACGCTTCTTCGCAATTACGTTAATTGGTGTATGGCGAGTAAATTTACGTAAAGATGAAAGCATCATACGCAGTGTATCGCCAGATTCAACAGCAACAAGTGTTTCCTTCGCATCTTGTTCAATTTTGTTGAATGCTTCTTGACAGAAGATTTGTGTATAAAGAAGCTTTTGTTTGCTCTTTTCCACCCCTTCTTTTTCAATTGCTTTTTCCGTACGAAGAACAGCTGATTCCATTGCATATGCATTAGAAACGATGTCGGCAATATTCACTAATACCTCTTGCTCTTGGTCTAATGCTTTGCCGTATTTTTGAGCAGCTAAGCCTGCAGCAAGCAAGCCAATTTTCTTCGCATTCCTCACTAAATATTTTTCTTGAGCTAATGGAGCATCACCAGGCTCTTCTGGCATCATCATCATAAGCTCTTCCTGCAGCGCCATTGCTTTTTCGAATAATGGAAGCTCACCTTTAAATGCTTTACGCATGAATGTGCCAGGTACTAATAAGCGGTTAATTTCATTTGTTCCTTCGAAAATACGGTTAATACGGGAATCACGGTAAGCACGTGCGATTTCATATTCTTCCATGAAGCCGTAGCCGCCATGCAATTGAACACCTTCGTCAACAACATAATCAAGGACTTCCGTATTAAAGAATTTACCTAAAGAACATTCAATCGCATATTCAGCAATTGATTGGGCTACTGCTTTACCCGTTTTTGCTTCTTCATCAGAAAGCTTACTCATACGATCCTCGAACAAACCAACTGTACGATAGATGGCACTTTCTGCTGCATATGTTTTTGAAGCCATTGTAGATAGCTTCTCTTTTGTTAAGTTAAAAGAAGAGATTGGTGTTTTAAATTGTTGACGCTGATTTGTATATGGAATGGTAATTTCCAATGCACGTTTTGAAGCACCAAGTGCACCAACTCCTAATTTGTAACGGCCAATATTTAAAATGTTAAAAGCAATGATATGTCCGCGGCCGATTTCCCCAAGCAAGTTCTCAACCGGAACTTCTGCATCTTGAAGAATTAATGTTCGAGTGGATGAACTCTTGATTCCCATTTTCTCCTCTTCAGCACCAGTTGAAACGCCAGGGAATTCCTTTTCAACAATGAAAGCAGAGAATTTATCACCATCAATTTTTGCATAAACAACGAATACATCAGCAAAGCCTGCGTTTGTAATCCATTGCTTTTCGCCATTTAATACATAATGCGTTCCAGCTGCATTTAATTTTGCTACTGTTTTTGCCCCTAACGCATCGGATCCAGAGCTAGGCTCAGTTAATGCATAAGCAGCAATTTTTTCACCTGTCGCTAAAGCAGGAAGATATTTTTGCTTTTGTTCTTCATTTCCGAAAAGGACAATTGGTAAAGAGCCGATACCAACATGTGCGCCATGTGTAATCGAGAATCCGCCAGCAATAGACATTTTTTCAGCGATTAATGCTGAACTCACTTTATCTAAGCCAAGACCGCCATATTCTTCTGGGACATCCACACCTAATAGTCCAAGTTCCCCAGCCTGCTGCAATAATTTTACCGAACGTTCAAATTCATGCTTTTCTAAATATGGAACTTGCGGCAAAACTTCGTTTACAACATAGTCTTCTGTTGTTTTCGCAATCATTTTATGTTCATCAGTATAATCCTCTGGAGTAAACACTTGCTCATACGTTACATCTTCAATTAAAAAGCTTCCGCCTTTAATAATATTATCTGTATTGTTAGTCATTTTTTCTTCCTCCATTCTGTTATAAGAGGAACCGCGAATGGCTCCCGTTTTTAGGCCGTTTCACAAACAATGTTGCAAATTAAAACATAGTTGGTTAAAGGTTGACTTCTGCTCCAGTCAACCAAACTTTTTTTCCAAAAGTGTCAATTCACACATCTGGGTCAAAAGCTGTTATCTTTTAAAAAAGAGTATTTATTTATAAATATTTAAAGTAATTCAAATACCCCAGCAGCACCCATTCCGCCGCCGATACACATCGTAACTACTCCAAATTGCTGATTCTGGCGCTTCATCTCATGAATTAGGGATAAAGTAAGTTTTGCGCCTGTACATCCCAGCGGGTGGCCAAGTGCAATCGCTCCACCGTTTACATTAACCTTTTCTTCATCAAGACCAAGCTCACGAATAATCTGGATCGATTGTGAGGCAAACGCTTCATTTAACTCAAATAAGCCAATATCAGAAAGCTCCAATCCTGCAAGCTTAAGCGCTTTTGGAATGGCAACAATCGGTCCAATTCCCATTACTTCAGGTGGCACACCACCAACAGCAAAGGATCTGAACTTTGCCATTGGCTTCAAGCCTGTCGACTCTGCCTTTTCACGATCCATGACCATAACAGCTGCAGCTCCATCACTTGTTTGTGAAGAATTTCCTGCTGTTACTGAACCCGTCACTGAAAATGCCGGACGGAGCTTTGCAAGTGCTTCTACAGTTGAGTTCGCACGAACCCCTTCATCCTGGCTAAATTGAATGGTCTTTTCCACCAATTTATAATCTTTGCCAACAGATCTCAAAGTTACATCTACCGGCACAATTTCATCGGCAAACTTTCCCTCTGCAATCGCTTTAGCCGCTTTTTGATGGCTTCTTACAGCAAAAGCATCTTGATCCTCACGTGAGATTCCATACTTTTTTGCAACTTCCTCTGCTGTATGCCCCATTCCCATATAATATTCCGGAGCTGTTTCAGCCAGCTTCGCATTTGGACGAGTCACATGCCCCATCATTGGTACAAGGCTCATTGATTCAGCTCCACCTGCAATGATTGTATCTGCATGGCCGATCATAATTTTTTCAGCAGCATAGGCAATGGCATTTAACCCTGAAGAACAATAACGATTAATTGTAATAGCTGGAACCGTGTATGGCAGACCAGCCAATGCCCCAATATTACGGGCCATATTTAACCCTTGCTCTGCTTCAGGCATCGCACAGCCAATAATTAAATCATCGATATTGCCTTCATAATTCCCTGCACGCTTTAACGTTTCTTGAACGACAAGGGCACCTAAATCATCCGGTCTTACATTTGCTAATGTGCCTTTTTTTGCTTTGCCGACCGGAGTACGAGCACCTGCAACGATTACCGCTTCTCTCATTTCGTTCCCTCTCTTTCCTACTGCGCCAAAATTAATTCTCTAACTCTATCAAGCTATTAATTGCGTAACGGTTTTCCTTTCAACAGCATATGCTGCATACGCTGTTGTGATTTCGGATCAGCAACAAGGCTTAGGAATGCTTCTCTCTCTAAATCTAACAAGTATTGTTCATCCACTTCCGTGCCATAAGGTACTTTCCCACCTGCAATAACATAGGCAAGCTTCTTCGCAATTTTTAAATCATGTTCAGAAATATAACCGGAATACATCATGGCTTGTGCACCTAGAAGCAGAGTTGCATAGCCTGTTTCTCCGACAACCGGTATTTTCTTACGAACCGGAGACTTATAGCCGTTTTCATAGAGTGAAAGAACAGCTTGCTTCGCATCATAAAGCTGATGGTCGCCATTAACACTAATACCGTCAGCAAAGTTTAAGAAGTTATTATCACGCGCTTCTTCTCCAGAAGTAGAAACCTTCGCCATCGCAATGGATTCAAATACTTTATTCGCCACTTTTTGAAGGTCGAATTCTACCCCGCTTGGCATGGAGTTAAGATGCTTTATATAAAGCTCCTTGTTTCCGCCACCGCCAGGGATAAGACCTACACCTACTTCAACTAGACCCATATAAGTTTCACTAGCTGCCTGAATATGTGCAGTAGGAAGACAAACCTCTGAGCCTCCGCCAAGCGTCATACCAAATGGTGCTGCAACCACAGGTTTAGAACTGTATTTGATTTTCATCATACCTTGCTGGAAGTGACGAACAACCATATCAAGCTCGTAAATATTGTCATCCTGTGCTTCCATTAAGATCATCGCTAAGTTTGCACCAACACTGAAGTTCTTTCCTTGGTTGCCGATGACAAGTCCCTTATAATTTTTTTCCACCTCATCAACAGCAAAGTTAATCATTTGAATGATATCTAAACCTAGCGCATTACTCTTAGAGTGGAATTCAAGAAGTGCTACACCATCACCGAGGTCAATAAGGCTTGCACCGCTATTCTTTTTTATAACACCATGTTTCTTTTTCAGGCGCTTTAAGTTAATAACCTTTGGGTTTTCTTGGATTTGCATATATTCGCCGTTGTCATAGAAGAATAAGTCCCCGTCCTCTTCTTTGTAGAAAGAAGTGAATCCTTTTTCGATCATCTCTTTAATCCAAGCTGGAACTTCAAGGCCTGCTTCTTCCATTTTCTTAACTGATTTTTCTAGGCCGATCGCATCCCATGATTCAAATGGACCTAGCTCCCAGCCGAATCCCCATTTCATCGCACGGTCGATTGCAACCACATCATCGGCAATATCACCGAGCAATTGTGCTGAATAAATGAGCACTGGACTTAATATATTCCATAATAAATGGCCTGCACGGTCATCAGCGTAAACAAGCGCTTTCATTTTGTTTGCCGTGCCTTTTTCCTGCTTGCTTAACTCAGTTGCAGCTGTTTTCAGCTTTTTGCGCGGACCATATTCTAAACTTTGCGGATCCAGCTCTAGTATTTCTTTCCCTTGTTTCAAAAAGAACCCTTGCCCTGACTTACTTCCAAGCCATCCTTTGTCAAGCATCGCCTTCATGAATGCCGGAACTTCAAACACTTCCTTTTCTTTACCATCAACCTGCTCATATACGTTATTTGCTACGTGAGCAAAAGTATCAAGACCAACAACATCAAGTGTTCTGAAGGTAGCACTTTTCGGGCGGCCAATCATTGGACCTGTAATGGAATCTACTTCCCCAACACTGTAGCCGCCTTTAAGCATTTCTTGAACAGTGACCAGTAGTCCATACGTTCCAATCCGGTTAGCGATGAAGTTAGGTGTATCCTTTGCTTCAACAACCCCTTTGCCAAGGACATCTTCTCCAAATTGCTTCATGAAAGATAGAACAGCTGGGTTTGTATGTTTCGTAGGAATCACTTCTAATAGCTTTAAATAACGCGGTGGATTGAAGAAATGTGTTCCAAGGAAATGTTCTTGGAAATCTTCAGACCGTCCTTCCGCCATCGCTTCTACAGAAATTCCGGAGGTATTAGAGCTAATGATGCTGCCCTTCTTACGATATTGGTCTACTTTTTCAAAAACTTGTTTTTTAATATTGAGGTTTTCAACAACGACCTCAATAACCCAATCTACATCCTTTAGGCGCTCCATATCATCATCAAAATTTCCTGCTTCGATTAATGCGGAATTCTTTTTAGAAGTAAGCGGTGCCGGCTTTTGCTTTAATAACTTTTGTTTTCCTGATTCGCTTATGCGATTGCGGACTGCTTTATCCTCAAGGGTTAATCCCTTTGCTTTTTCTGCATCCGTTAATTCCCGAGGTACAATATCCAATAATAAAGTTGGAATTCCAATGTTTGCTAAGTGGGCAGCAATGCCTGAGCCCATGACACCAGATCCAAGAACTGCAGCTTTCTTAATTTGCTGGATCAACTTCTTTTCCCCCTTTTGCATTTTGAATGAATATTCATTCATTTTTCCGTCAAAAAAAATTGCTCGAATGAGTCCTGTTATCTATAACTATAAAATATTTGAAAAATTTACGCAATCATTTCCTAACTGAAATTAGGAAATTTTTAAAAAATTATTATTGTAAATTTGTTTCTCTTATTTTGGATAGGCTAAAAGTGGAGGTGAAGAGTGAATGGCACGAAGAAAGAAGAACCCTTCCAAAGCAGGGGTTAGCGCAGCTAGTGTAAAAGGAGACGCTGGACCAACAGTTGAGGCAGATGGCGGCGGAAAGGTGAACAGCCAAAATAATCAATATAAGAAATAATAAAAGAACTTGTCATAAAAGCTGTTCCTGTGAATTTAGGAAACGGCTTTTATGATTACAATAATATTATTTTTTATTTCTATATTGTTCATTAAGGGCTTTAATTTCTGCAATCAGCTTTCTCATATCTTCCTTCGCATCAGGATATGTACTGTTCCAATGTTGAACAAGCGGAGGCATCGTTTTAGCAATATGAGAATAGAGAACCCACGCTTGAACTTGCTCCTTCAGCTCCGGACTCGTTTCACCTAACAGCAGCTCTGTATACTTTTCTAACAATCCATCCATTTGTACCTTCAATGCCTCATTCATCCGATTGCTCATCCCTTCTTTGCATTTCACTCGGAAGTACTGTACAAACCTGCGGGCATGATGTACAGCGTTTCTTCGATCTGGTTAAGTAAGAATAACAGCAAGTATTTCTCGGTCTAACCTCTTTTTCATATTCTTCTATATATATACGCTCATTATAATATTTCTTTAGCGGATTTTCGTTATAGCCGCCAAATAATGAACCAGGAGCCTGAAAAAGAAGATATTGAAAGTCTTCCTTTGAACGAAGAATAACTTCCTCAGTCAATTCTTCCCTTTGTAAAATGGTTTCATATAACCAAAAAATATATATGGAGATATTTTCCCATAGTATTAATTTGGATACTTTCGTTACTCTTGAAAGGCAATCAAAAATTGGATATAGATGGTTATTGAATAAGGAATGCACGCATGTTTCTCGCCATTTTTCTCGATTTTCTATCAATGTTTCCATATGAAAGTCATTAAAGTAAAAGTTGGGCAGCCATAGTTCGTCTTGTTCATCTGTTTCAAACGAGACATTCTCGAAAGAAATATTGAGCTTCGCATTTTTCAAAGTCATTGTATATAAATAAGCAACCGCAAGAAGTGCATATCGTTTTATAAATATGGATGCAGTTACTTTATCATTTGCAGCACCAATATGTTTGCCAAGCTGTCTAAGGTATTGTCTCATTGATTGTTCGTCAAGGAGGTTGTCTATTTGCACCGAAAGCGCTGATGAATTTCTATTAGTTGTTACACGAAACTGCTTAAGTTCACTTCTCTGGTAGTCGGAAAGTATATTACCCATTCCTAGAAAGCCTTTCCTGCTTTAAGATACAACGTCCCTTTCCATAAGGAATACATAATGGTGTCCCAAATAGAGGATCAACCGTAACCTCACATTCCATTTCAAACACATTTTTCACCAAACTGCAATTTATGACAACCTCTGGTTTTCCTTGAGCATAGATCTTTTGATCTTTAATCGCAACAACGTTATGCGCATAGCGACAAGCAAGGTTTAAATCATGCAGCACCATCACAATCGTTCTTTGCTCTTTTTCATTTAGCTCAAACAATAAATCGAGTATTTCAATTTGATGGGTCATGTCCAAATAGGTTGTCGGTTCATCAAGAAGGATTGTATCTGTATCTTGAGCAAGCGTCATTGCGATCCAAGCTCGTTGCCGCTGTCCGCCTGAAAGCGAATCCACGGCTCTATCTTTTAATTTCATAAGCCCAGTTGCTTCTAATGCATTATTCACCTTTTCTTCATCTTCAGATGTCCATTGTTTTAGCCATGTTTGATAGGGATATCTTCCCTGCTTGACAAGTTGAAGCACCGTTAATCCTTCTGGCGCAGAAGGTGATTGTGGAAGGATCGCCATTTTTCTCGCTACATCTTTCGTCGATAACTTGGCAATAGCTTCCCCATCCAATAACACTGCACCTGATTTAGGCTTAAGGAGACGAGCAATAGAGCGAAGTAAAGTTGATTTCCCACAGCCATTTCCACCGATAAAAACAGTGATTTCCCCTTTAGGAATTTCCAAATCAAGCTCATTTATGATTGTGGTGTCCCCATATGACAGTGTTAATTGTTTTGTTGAAATCGCTTGGTTTGTATTCATCGTCTGCCCTCTCCTTTTGCAGTTTCATATTTTAATTACCAACTGTTCTATTTTTTCTAGTAGCTTCATTTTTTTATTATTTATCAAAAGTATTTTTACCCATTTCTTGTTTTAAAAAGAAGGTAAATAAAGTATGGTGCACCTATGCTGGCTGTAAATACACCTGCAGGAATCTCAAGCGGAGAAAATAGTGTCCGACCAATCAAATCGGCGATCATCACAAGAATTCCACCGATTAATGCTGATGCTGGAAGCAGTGCCCCGAAAGAGGATCCTACCAGCCTTCTAGCCATATGGGGTGCCATTAAGCCAACAAAGCCAATTCCCCCAGCAAATGCTACTGAACCACCGATTAAAGCGGTGCTAACCATAAGAAGGAGAAATCTATATCGTTGAACATTGCTTCCTACTCCAGTGGCAATATCGTCACCAAGTTCCTGGATATTTATATTTCTAGCTAATATGAATGCCACAACACACAATACTAAAATCCACGGAACTAATATAGCTACATTACTCCAGTTTGATCCGTACACGGTACCTGTAATCCAAATATTCGCTTGACTCGCTTGATAGATTGGACCTAGAAGCATCATAAGTGTAGTCAATGCTTTCATTAAGCTGTAAATGCCAATTCCAATCAAAACTAAACGAATCGGTGAAACGCCATCCTTCCATGACAGGAAGTAAACAAGAAATGCAATGATAGTCGCTCCAGCAAAAGCCGCGACCGGAAGCCATTGGATACTCACAGTTAAAGCATTGCTTTCATCACTAAAAATAGCTAAGAAGCCAACAACTGCTACGGATGCCCCGCCTGTAATCCCTAAAATATCCGGAGAAGCGAGCGGATTCCGTATAATTCCTTGAAGAATTCCACCTGCTACCGCCAGACCGATTCCAACCATTAATGACACGATAATTCTTGGTAAACGGAAAGATTGGACAACAAGCTGTTCCATATCTGAGCCGCCTCCAAAGAAAACTTTCACTACATTTATTGGGCTAATCCTCATCTCACCAGTTCCTGTACTAAAGATGAATACACCAGCCATAACGAGTAATAATAAGATAACAACTGTTAACGCTTTTCGATCAACTAAAAAAGAAACTTTCTCTTTAAAAACACGAAAATTTTGATATTTCCTCATTATTTATTGAACCCCTTTCTTGCGATATATACAAAAAAAGGAGTTCCGATAACAGCTGTCATTACACCAACCGGCACTTCCTGCGGCATAATAATAAACCGAGAAGCAGTGTCAGCTATAAGAAGCAGCATTCCGCCAAAGAGAGCTGAAAATGGAATCACCCAGCGGTGGTCAATTCCTACAACTGCACGTGTGATATGGGGGATGACAATTCCTATAAAAGCAATTGGACCTGCTACCGCTACTGCTCCTCCAGATAAAAGGACGATAATCAGCCCGGACCATATCTTTAGCATGCCAGTCTTTAATCCCAGACCCTTTGCAACATCTTCACCCATTGATAGGACATTTAACTTATTAGAAATAAGCAGAGCTAAGCCCCATCCTACTATTAAGTATGGCAGAACAGAAAGTAGTGTTTCCAGCTTTCGGCCAGATACAGACCCAGCTAGCCAGAATAGAACTTGTTCAAGTGCCGTTTCATTAATGACAAGAAATCCCTGAGTCATCGATGCAAACATAGCACTCATAGCCGCTCCTGCTAATGTAAGCTTCATCGGGGTTAACCCATCCCTGCCAATAGATCCAATAATATAAACAAGAAGAAAAGAAACAGCTGCCCCAAGAAAAGAAATCCATGTAAAAATCTGAAGATTGCTCAAAGAAAAGAGTGTAACTGTTATGACAACCGCAAAACCAGCACCAGCATTGATCCCAAAAATCTCAGGAGCTGCCAGTGGATTTTTCGTTATTGTTTGTAATAAGACACCTGCAATTGCAAGGCTTGCTCCAACTGCAGCAGCAATAAGCGCTCGTGGCAGCCTGACTGTTTGGATAATAAGATGTTCATTTGACCCATCAAAGGATGTAAATGCATCAATCGCCATCTTCCAGGTTGTATCTGTATATCCATATACAATACTTACACACATTAATAGTAATAAGAGGATCACAGCAAATAATAAGCCGCTCCATTTTTGCAAATTTGATTTTAATAACATAGCGGAACCGTTCCTATCTAAAAATAAATGTATTCCCTTTTTCAAGTCTATTAGAAGGAAAACTACATGTCAATGAGTTTGAAAATCATTTTCAATTAAATATTGACATATTTGCGAAGGGAAATTATGATAAATTAGTAATTGAAAATCATTATCATCGGTATAATAAATTAGGAGGTCCCAACATTGAAAAACATTAAATTTTTAGTTGCTATTATTTCAATTATGTCCCTGCTCCTATTAGCAGCATGTGGAAATAATAAAGATGAAAAAGCAGAAAAGAGTAACGATAATATAACCGCTGGGGATTCAGGCTACACAGTTGAACATGCGATGGGTTCAACCACAATTAAAGACACACCAAAGAAAGTGGTTATTCTAACAAATGAAGGTACAGAGGCACTTATAGCTCTTGGGGTAAAACCAGTAGGAGCCGTTCAATCATGGACAGGTGACCCATGGTATCCGCATATTGCTGATGAGTTAACGGATGTTCAGGTTGTTGGTACAGAGAGTGAAGTGAATGTAGAAGCAATAGCAGGTCTTCAACCAGATTTAATTATTGGAAATAAAATGCGTCAGGAAAAAATATATGAACAGCTAAGTAAAATTGCTCCAACTGTGTTCGCAGAAACATTACGTGGAAATTGGCAAGAAAATTTTGAGCTGTACACAAAAGCATTAAATAAGGAAGAAGAAGGGCAAAAGGTCATTGATAACTACAATCAGAGGATTGCAGATTTAAAAGAGAAACTAGGAGATAAAGTCAATCAAAAAATATCTATGGTCCGCTTTATAGCTGGGGACGTCCGAATCTACCATAAAGATACCTTCTCTGGCGTAATATTAGACCAAATCGGCTTTGCCCGTCCTGAAAGTCAAAATGTTGATGACTTCGCAGAAACAAATGCAACGAAAGAACGAATCCCAGCAATGGAGGGAGACGTACTTTTCTACTTTACTTACGAAACAGGTGACGGTGAAGCAAGCAATCTTGAAAAGGAATGGCTTGACGATCCATTATTCAAAAATTTAAACGTTGTTAAAGAAGGAAAAATCCAGAAAGTAGATGACATCATTTGGAATACTGCTGGCGGAGTAAAGGCTGCAAACTTAATGCTAGATGATATCGAGAAATACTTTCTAAAATAATGATAATCCTGCCCGCAGATACTGCGGGCTCTTTTTTATTTTCATTTATTCTCCTATCTTTTTTGGGTACGATTCATAACTTTTCCAATTACGGTAACAATAATTGTAATGCCAAAACTGACGGTGATCATGAATGAAAAGATGGTTAAATAAAAAACAAAATGAAACGAAACCAAATAAAGCAGACTGGGAAAAAACATTAGAAAAGTCGAATGACTTTACCAGATCTAATTATATAAATCAAAAGAGTAATGTTCACTTTTGCCTTACCTTCATAGCTACATTAGTAGATGAGCAAATCATCCAACAAGGCGTCCTCCCCTATTTATTAGAAGGAGAGCTGAAAACGCTTGAGGATATTAAAAAGACTGTACCATCCGCTGATGTAGAAATATCTAATGATCAAACGGTAATTGATAAAAAAATACTCAATGGGTATATTATGCTGACAATTGATTCTGAACCAGAGCATTTTGCATTTATTGCAACCCAAAAAGAGATTGTCCGCAGCTTAAGTCCTCCTGAAATCGAGTTCTCTGTCATTGGACCAAAAGAGGCATTCGTTGAATCCCTAGGACAAAATTTAAACTTAATTAGGAAGCGATTGCCTGTAAAAGAGCTAATTATCGAGGAATACACCCTAGGCAGCTTATCACAAACAAAGGTTGCTGTCTTATATATGGAAGGGATTACAAACGAAGATAATATAAATACAGTAAAACAGCGAATAAGTGAGGTTGAATTTGATGCAATTACGGATAGTTCCTATATCGTTCAGTTAATTAGCGATAATTCCAACTCTCCTTTTCCGCAATTATTAGATACAGAACGTCCCGACAGGATTGCAGGCATTTTAGCTGAGGGGAAAATTGCGATTGTTGTTGACGGTTCACCGCATGTTCTGATTGCACCAACCACTTTAATTGAATTCTTCAGTTCATTTGAGGATTACTTTTTAAATTGGATATTAGCTTCCTTTTTCAGATTAATAAGGGGATGTGCAGTATTATTCTCCTTACTCGTTACGCCCATTTATGTCGCAGTTCTTTCTTATCATTATGAATTAATTCCAAAAGATTTATTAGGAACCCTCGTTACTTCAAGGAGACAAATTCCATTGCCTCCAATACTTGAAGCTTTATTTCTTGAATTGACGATTGAACTCTTAAGAGAAGCGGGAGCAAGGCTCCCGACAAAAGTCGGACAGACTATCGGTATCGTTGGAGGAATTGTAATCGGGACAGCATCTGTTGAGGCAGGGTTAACAAGTAATGTTCTTCTTATTATTGTCGCCCTAGCCGCGCTCGCTTCCTTTACAACACCCGTATATAAAATGGGCAACACGATCCGTCTATTGCGCTTCCCCTTTCTCAT
This sequence comes from Cytobacillus solani, assembly GCF_001420595.1. Taxonomy (GTDB): domain Bacteria; phylum Bacillota; class Bacilli; order Bacillales; family Cytobacillaceae; genus Cytobacillus; species Cytobacillus solani. The sequence continues at coordinate 4,190,197 of NZ_LJIX01000006.1, forward strand.
TTTCGCAGAGCTTTGGGGTTTACTTGGCATTGTATTCGCCTTCTGTATTATGCTAACCCATTTAATTCGCCTGACTTCCTTAGGACGGCCCTTTTTAGAGCCATTTTACCCGCCTAGGGCAACAGACTTAAAGGATGCTTTTATCAGACTTCCATTTAATAAACAAACACTGCGTCCACTTTTTTTAAGAACAAAAAATCGCACCCGTTACAATAAAAAGAAAGCGACGGAAAAGAAGGATATTGATGAATAGGCTTGGAGGTGACACATAATGCCTAATCTGCCAATTGAGGATAGATTTAAGATATCTCCATTTCTTGTGTTCTATATGATCACTTCGATGCAAATTGGAATTGGCGTTCTCGGATATCAGCGGCTGATTGCTCAATATGCTAATGAAGATGCATGGATATCGGTTCTAATCGCTGGGTCATTAATCCATATTATTGTCTGGATGATGTACAAAATTATGGAAACGGTTGATGGTGACCTCGTCACTGCACATATATACGTAGCAGGAAATTTTATTGGGAAGCTTTTAAGCACGTTTTTTGTTTTTTATTTTTTCACCTATTCTTTAACCATCCTGCGCTCCTATCTTGAGGTCATCCAAGTTTGGATGTTTCCAACGATGAGCATTTTCTGGTTTACGCTAGCTTATTTGCTTCTCTGTATCTACATCATTTATGGAGGATTCCGAACAGTGGTAGGCATTGCCTTTTTCGGCATTGTGTTACCTGCCTATTTATTTCTTATATTTGGATTCAATTTAAAGTTTGCCAATTTTGAACATCTATTGCCCATATTGGATAACTCCTTTAAAGATATCTTATTGGGGTCCTATCATATGTCGCTCACCTTCATTGGGTTCGAAATTGTTTTATTCTTTTATCCATTCATTAAGAACCCGCAAAAGTCAAAAAAATGGGCACATCTAGCTATATTGACAACAACTCTTCTATACACGGGATTAATGATGTTGACACTCTCTTTTTTTTCAGAAGAACAGCTGAGAAAATCCATATGGGCAACATTGACAATGTGGAAAATTGTACAAATGCCATTTGTTGAACGCTTTGAATATATTGGCATCGCTACATGGAGTTTAGTCATTCTTCCGAACTTTTGTATTTCTTTATGGGTTGCCTCAAGACTGCTAAAAAGAATATTTAATTTACAGCAGAAAAAAGGAGTTTTTTTAATCTCCATTACCAATTTAATTGTGATTAATTTTATTGATACACGCGAACAAGTAGGACTTATCAATGATTACACAGGAAAAGCAGGATTCATCTTTACCTTTCTCTACATCCCCCTCTTGCTTGTTATGGTCTTAATTGTTAAGAAGGTGAAAAAAAAATGAAAAAACTATTCTTTATCCCTATCTTTTTGATGTTATTTACTACTGGTTGTGTCCCAAAATCGATTATAGATGATATTAATATTGAAGCTGCTTCTGCATTCGATGAACTCGAAGATGATACATTTATTGGCACCGTCCTTATTCAAGAATACCTTCCTGATCAATCAACAGAGAATAAGACGTTTACAGCAACAGCAAATTTAAGAAGAGATCTTCTTTTAAACATCCAAAGACAATCTTCCGAACCCCTTCACCTTGGCGGATTAATGGTGACCATTTTTGGTGATAAGCTTGCTGATAGAGGTATTATAGATTTCGTTGATAACTATCAGAGAGATCCCAGCATTGGTGCAAGAAATTTCCTAGCAACATCGTCAGGGAGTGCTTTGCAAATTTTAAAAGGGGAATACGGTCCACGCGGAAACTCAGACTATCTGAATAACCTGATTGAACATAATATGAGGTATAGGGATCTTCCAGAAACAAACCTACACATCTTTATACGAGATTATTATACAAAAGGAAAGGATCCATACCTTCCAGAATTACGCCAAATAAATAACAAAGAAGTAGAAATTAGTGGATTAAGTCTATTTAAAAAGGATCGGGAAGTCCATGTCCTGCCAACAGAGAAAATGTTTTTCTTTAAACTGCTTGCAGATAGGCATAGCAATGGCAGTTTTAAAGTGGATTTAGGAATAGACAAAGAAGCAGAAATTAAAAGTATCGCTTCCAAACGTAAAATAAAACTATCAAAAAAATACCCTTCTCAAGTAGTGATTCATATCAAAATAAAAGGGGTAATCCCAGAATATACCGGTGATAAAATCACACCACAAATCGTGAAAGAAGTAGAGAAGGCACTCGAAAAAGAGGTAAATAAAGAATGCTTAAGTTTAGTAAAACAATTTCAAGAACAGGGTATTGACCCCATTGGTTTCGGCTTTTATCATAGAAAACAAATTAGAGGCTATGACTTTAAAAAGTGGGAAGAGGATTATAAGAGACTAACCTTTAAGATCAAAACAGATGTGAATATTGTAGAAACTGGCGTAGTTGAATAAGAGCGGAGCCTGCTTTAGGCGCCGCTCTTTAATCATTGTTTGAGAACATATATTTTTTATGATGATAACTGATTGAAAAGATTAAACTCATTGCTAGCATATTCCCCATCAAAGAGCTGCCGCCGTAGCTGATAAATGGCAGCGGAATACCTGTAATCGGCAGCAAGCCGATGGTCATTCCAATATTTTGAAAAACGTGAAAGGTAATCATGCTAATAACACCTATACAAATGTAAGTATAGAAATTATTTTTTGTTTCCATCCCCACCCTCGTAATATGATAAATGAGTAAGAAGAACAAACTAACTAAAATGCTTGCCCCAATAAAACCAAATTCTTCGCCAACAATGCTGAAAATGAAGTCAGTATGACTCTCCGGTAAATAAACTTCCCTCGTTCCATAGCCTTTTCCAGTTGTTTCTCCTGAACCAATGGCAAGAAGAGATCTCGTTAATTGAAACCCTGTCGAACTCTGATAATTATAAGGATCGATCCATGAGTAGATCCTGGCGAATTGATATTCCTTTACGCCTAGATATTTCTCTAAAATATCAGGCTGCCAGAGTACAAAATAGAAAATAACAGAGATCAGGGTAATACCTGTGCCGAAAATAGGTGCAAGCAGTTTCCACGTAATGCCGGAAATAAAAATCATTCCGAGCATGATGGCAATGAACACGAGACCCGTTCCAAGATCCGGCTGCTGCATTACTAGTAAAAGCGGCAGCATCGTGAATAGCCCGATTTTCACGAGCAGCCAAAGATCCGTTTGTATTGTTTTAATCCGATTCTTTTGATGATGATCATCAATGACCTTCGCAAGCGCCAGAATGATAAAAACTTTAACAAGCTCGGATGGCTGGAGCGACCCCATGCCAGGCACCCTGAACCATGCCTTTGCCCCATTGATGACAGGGGCGATACCGCTTGGAGCTACAATTAAAAAACCGAGCAGGAATAATCCAAAGCCATACGCATACCAAGATATTTTTTTTAGCTGATCTGAATCCAATGTGATGACTGCTGCGATAATGCCTGTGCCTACCATATACCAAACTATTTGCTTTAAGAGAAAATTCTCTTTATATTGTCCTGTCGTCTGGGCACTATAAATCGAAATGCAGCTAACCAAAAATAATAAAAATAAGATTAATATTAACCCAAAATCAAGCCGAGGGGGTGATGCTGTTTTATTTGAAGTCATATCGTTCTCCCGTTAATAAAAGATCATAAAAAGACGGGTCCAGCTATGGACTCTCTCCTTTGTCCAAAGTTCAATTATATTTTTTACAGGAGCAAATCTCAACTATGAAAATGTGAATGGTGATAATTTCTAATCAACATTTTTATTTTCTGAAATATTTCTCCTGAACGTCATTTCTCATCCATTCTATATTATTTGGAACTTGCGGGATAAAATACCCAATGAATAACGGGGTTGTAATAAATCTCGGAACAATTTTTGCATAAATTTGCCCATTCCATTCGTAAAAAAATAAATTATAGCTGCTGCAGCTAAAAGGAAAGGCATGCAAAATATAATGGGCGGCTGTTTGAATATAAATAGCAAATGCTTGAATATCTTGAATATCCCCTAGCTTCACATTAAACTCATAGAAGCCCACTCTTGGAGCGGTAGAAATCGAAAATATCGTCCCATTCTTCTCAGCGATTGTTATTCCCTCAAAATCACTCGCTTGAACCTTTTCTTGATAATTTAGATGGTTTAATCCAATAATTTGCATATGAGGATGTGCGATCGTTCCTCCGGATAATGGACCATGATTTTTGAAGAATATGACCGATTGAAATTCACCAGATTGTGTCATTCCTAGCCAATGGGTTAAACCAAAACGAATCAGCTTTAGTAAATGTTCCTCTGGATACATAGATAGTTCCCCATCACATTGATCCGTTTCTATCAAAACGGTTTGATACGTATCTTCTAAAACAGGAAATTTATTTTTTAATAAAATAATTGGACCGTCAACTGCTATTAAATCTGTCAGCTGATCTCTTGCACAAAAAGGGCAGCTTTGCTCTTTATTGCGAATACTATTCGGCTTCTGTCTGCCAATGCCAGTATTAAAGTGTAAATGTGTATTCGTCATTTTCCCCCACCTGCTTTTCTATCTGTCTAACTTTATTTTAAAACTATGTGGAAGAATTGGCGAGAAGAAAGCTTTTATAGCTTGATTGAAAAATGTTTGTCAGGCACATAGATGCAGAAAAAAACGCACCATAAGATGCGCTTTTTCTCTATTTATTCAACTGTTACTTCAACCTCTGTATGTTCATGAAGTCCAGCATCATTTTGAACATGAATTGTTATTGTATATGTTCCGCCAGAAGGGAATTGGTAATCAGATTTATATTCTCCATCAGTCGCTTCCTCCATATCTACCCAAGCTGGATTCGAACCTTGCTGTGTAATTTCTAATCGAACCCTTGCATCTGTAAGAGGGCTATCATCTTTTTCCAAAAGAACAGCCAACGGAGTTTGACCTTTTGCTTTGATTACTTCCGGCTTTTCTAACTGAATTTCAACTTCTCCATGATGGTGATGCCCCTCTTCAGCTGCATCTTCGCTATGCTCATGTAGACCTTCCTCAACTTTGCCAATCTGGATTGTCTCCGTTGGCATTGTATGCATGTCTCTTGCAGTTACATGGGATTGAACGTGATAGAGTCCATCTTCTAAAAATGTATAGGTAATCGTATACTTGCCATTCTCAGAATGCTTGGCTTCTACCTTTTCACTTGCATCCTTTTTGCCTTCCTTCCAAATTTCAAATTTCACTTCACTCGCATCTTCAACTGGTTTCTTTCCCTGTGAAACCGTTACAGCAATAGCAACTTCTGCATTCGGCTCTCCTTTTTCGGGCAATTCGATTACCGCATCGATTGGTGCCGGAGCTTCTTCTTTCTTTCCGCTTGTATGATCTTCACTTGTTTGCCCACACCCTGCTAAAAATATAAAGGCCATAAAAATGGCAAAGATTGTTTTTTTCAAGTTAATTCCTTCTTTCTTTTTAAATGACTATCTTTACTAACGTAACTATACATGGGAGTTGTGTTAAAAGAATGAAATAGACGCTATTAGTCCTCTAAACATTTTGAACAAATTGTGACAACATCATACAAAAGTCAACAAAACTTGATAAAACATAACATAAATCACAGTGGATTATCCATAAATTCTGTATTTTATTAAAGGAGCAAGGGAGGGTGATTATGATACACGAAAAGACTTATTCGCCAGATGAAATTGCAAAAATGTTTAAGATTTCCAAAAATACGGTTTATGAGCTGATTAAACGCGGAGAGCTCCATGCTTTTAAAGTGGGAAATAAAATGAGGGTTGTGGAAAGTGAGATTAATAGATTTAAGGATGCTGGCAGACCATCTCCTGCTCTTGAATCAGCAAACACTCCCTTTCAAGAGCAGTTATTACATATTGCAGGCAGCCACGATTTTTTAATTGAACAGCTCATCAAGTATATAACGGGCCAATCACCTGCACTCACCATTCAGCCAACCTATATCGGAAGTCTCGAAGGCTTAATGATGCTTTACAAAGGAAACTGTGACATCGCGGCAATGCATTTGTTAGATCCTACATCAAAAGAATATAATCTCCCTTTTATCCGGCAGCTCTTCATTCATGAAAGAATTACCGTATTGCGGCTTGCGGGAAGAGAGCAAGGCTTAATTACTGCAAAGGGAAATCCGAAAGGCATTCTTAGCATTAAAGACCTTACGAGGAAAAATATTCGTTTTGTGAATCGTCAAAAGGGTGCAGGAACCCGCTTTCTATTTGACTCACTGTTAGCAGATGAAAATATTAATCCTTTTGATATTGTCGGCTATGAACTTGAGGAATGGAATCATTTAGCGACTGCTTCCTATATTAGCGGTGGAATAGCAGACGCAACTTTTGGCATTCGTTCTGCTGCAAATAAGCTGGATTTACACTTTATTCCGATCGCAAAGGAAAAATTTGATCTCGTGCTCCGATGGACGAATAAGAACGAGAAAGCATTGGAGCACTTAATCGATATTCTGCAGCTGACTGATTTTAAAGATAGCATCTGCAGCACTGAAGGCTATGATGGTACTGAACTAGGACAAATCATGTATGAAACAAAAGTTTGGAGGAAAACGAAATGAAGTTAAAACAAATTTTCTCACTCAGTTTGATCGCAATGCTCATTTTCATGATGACAGCATGCTCAAATTCGACAGATGAGACAAGCAGCAAACAAGAAGAACAGCCAAAAGCAGCTGAAGAGGTTAAGGATTTAATATTAGCAACAACGACAAGCACCCAGGATAGCGGCTTGCTTGATGTATTAATTCCAATGTTTGAAGAAGAAAGTAATACAAATGTACAGCCGATTGCAGTTGGTACGGGGCAAGCGTTAGAAATGGGAAAAAAGGGAGAGGCTGATGTGCTTCTTGTTCACGCACCCGATTCAGAACAAGAGCTTGTTGACAGTGGAGATGCCATCAATCGGAAACGTGTCATGTACAATGATTTCATTCTCGTTGGTCCGGCTAATGATCCAGCAGGTATAAAAGGAATGGAAGTAGGAGAAGCATTCCAAAAGCTATTTAATGATGGAGCTGTCTTCATTTCTAGAGGAGATGATTCCGGCACACATAAAAAAGAGTTAGATATTTGGAAGTCACTTGAACTTACACCTGGGGATAATACTAGCTATGCAGAAACGGGACAAGGAATGGGTAATACCCTTCTAGTAGCTGCTGAAAAACAAGGATATGTCATTACTGATCGAGCAACATACTTAGCACAAAAGGAAAGCTTAGATTTAGAAATCCTTGTTGAAGGCGATGAAGACTTGTTAAATATTTACCATGTGATGCAGATAAACCCTGAGAAGCATGACAAAGTATTTAGTGAAGGCGCAGAAAAGTTTGTTGATTTCATGATCAATGAAGAAACACAAAAAGTCATCGAAGAATTCGGCCAAGAAGAATATGGCGAACCCCTATTCTTCCCATACACAGAATAGGGTGCAAGAAACCAACCGTGTACAAATTTACTAGTTTTGTCCACTTGGTGTAGACACATGTTAGAAAGCTGGAATGATTATGGATCTTTTAATAGAGGGTTTGAAAAAAGCAATAGAAATGCTGATTTCAGGTGATCCTGAAATCTTTGAGATTACTTGGCTAACCTTAAGGGTATCCTTAACAGCCGTCTTAATCAGTACATTCATTGGAATACCTGCTGGTGTCATATTAGGTCTGACATCTTTCCCAGGCAGAAGGTTTGTCCTCATCTTGATTAATATCGGAATGGGGCTCCCTCCAGTTGTAGCTGGACTTTGGATTACGATGTTATTATGGCGTTCAGGCCCTTTAGGGTCATTCTCTCTATTATATAGTCCATTTGCCATTATCATGGCGCAAATTCTCGTTTCACTTCCCATCATCATTGGACTTACTTGCAGTGCCTTTCAGCAAATGGATGAAAAAATGCTATTACAAATTAAAGCTCTTGGTGCCACACGGCTTCAAACCGTACGATTGTTAGTAAGAGAAGTCAAAATTGCCATTCTTGCTGCAGTTATTGCGGGATTCGGCCGCGTGATTGCTGAAGTGGGGGCCGCCATGATGGTCGGAGGGAATATTCGAGGCGAAACGCGGATATTAACCACCTCCATCGTCATGGAAGTATCGAAAGGAAACTTCGATGTCGCATTAGCTCTCTCTTTCCTATTAATGAGCTTAGCCTTTATAATCACCTTCCTTTTAACAAATTTACAGCAAAGGAACAGAGTGCGATGAATCCAATGATCCGTCTAGAAAATATTCAATATACGAATAAGGATCGAACGATTCTCTCTGTTCCATCACTTTCTATTACACAAGGAGAAATCCTTGGAATGATGGGGCCAAATGGAGCAGGGAAGAGCACACTTATTAAAATCTTATCCTGCCTGCAAGCCCCGACTGGTGGAAAGCTTTATTACAAAAATGCAGAATTGCCCATTAGCAGAATCCCATTAGAACAAAGAAGGAAATGGGCAGTTGTTCTGCAGCAAACCTTAATTTTTGATACAACTGTATTCCAAAACGTTGCCGCCGGATTAAAAATCCGAAAGGTGCCTAGGTCACAGATTAAACAAAAGGTTGATTTCTGGCTTGAACAATTCGGCATTTCCCACCTTGCCAAGAAAAATGCTCATCAGCTGTCTGGTGGCGAGGCACAAAGAGTCAATTTAGCAAGGGCTTTAATTCTTGACCCTGAAGTACTGTATTTAGATGAACCATTCACAGCTCTTGATTACCCGACTAAAGTGAAGCTGTTGAAAGATTTTAAAGCGATCATCAAACAAACGAAAACAACAACAATTTTTGTCAGCCATGATGTTACAGAGATCCAATTTATGTGTGACCGATTGGCTATTCTAATGGACGGTCACATTGTACAAATCGGCTCAACCGCTAATGTATTGAATAATCCCAATCAATATGCCTCTCCATTCATTCATGATATGAGTCTGCATATTGAATAAAGAAACAGCATAGATTCAAATATGCTGTTTCTTTATTTGATTGGAGGCAAGGATTAGAAATGGGCATTCCTCTTAAAGCTCCGCTTACCGGCTTTCTCTTAACGATTCTTTCAACACTTATCGTGTATATCCTACTCGGATTATCCAGTATAACAGTTATCTGCTTCATTATCGGCATCCTTTTAACCGTTATACATTTTATTAAAGATGAATATGACTACTACAATCTAGCAGAATCGGATACTTCTTCGAAAGGTTAGATTGTATAGAAAAAAATCCTCGCTGCGTCTACAGCGAGGATTTCTCTTATTGAATTAATCTCAAAAACTGTTTGGTTCTTTCTTCTTTTGGAGAAGTAAACATATCCTCCGGCTTTCCTCGTTCCACTATAAATCCGCCATCCATGAAAATGACTTCATCTGCTGCTTCTCTCGCAAACCGCATTTCATGTGTAACAACAATCATCGTCATTCCTTCATTTGCAAGGTCCTTCATTACTTTCAGCACTTCGCCGACGAGTTCTGGGTCTAACGCAGATGTTGGCTCATCGAAGAGCATGACTTTAGGCTCCATCGCTAGCGCCCTGGCAATGCCTACACGCTGCTGCTGCCCACCCGATAATTGGAATGGATAATAATCAAGCTTATCTCCTAAACCAACTTTAGATAAAAGCTGTTCTGCTTTTTTTCTAACAGCTTCCTTGGATTCTTTCTTAACTGTAATTGGTCCTTCCATCACATTTTCAAGAGCAGTCATGTGAGGAAATAGATTATAGCTTTGAAATACCATTCCTGTCAGGCGGCGAAATGGAGGAATGGCTTTTTTAGATACCGAACTGGAAAAATCCAAAGTTTGATCTTCGATTTCTATTGATCCGGAGGTTGGCGTTTCTAATATATTTAGGCATCTAAGAAGCGTCGTTTTACCTGATCCTGAGGGACCAATCACAACAACAACCTTTCCCTTTTCTACTTCTAAATCTATTCCTTTTAATACTTCAAGCTGATCAAATCGCTTGTATAACCCTTTAATACTAATCATTGAAATACTCCTTTATCTTACGAAAAGCGTAAGCGCCTTGACCATCGCCGTACAAACTGGAGGGGCTCCGACTGATATAAAGGAAACACGGTGAGCGTGAGCGAACCGATTTTGACTTATCGTAGGGAGGAGACCCGAAGTTTGATAGGCGATAGGCGCTGTAGCTAGACAATTCTCTGACTCAAAACTTATAAATTCTGATATTTACGAAACAAACCGGTCCATTCTCTTTTCCAATCTTCCTTGAACAATGGATAGAATAAAGCAAATAACCCAGTAGATGAGGGCAACTTCTAAATAGAGAAGCAGGAACTCATAATTGGTTGCGGCAATTTCTTGTGCTCTTCTAAACATTTCTGTTACTAAAATCATAGCTGCTAAAGACGTATCCTTCACTAGACTAATAAAGGTATTCGACAGCGGCGGCAATGAAACCCGCGAAGCTTGCGGAAGAATGATGCGCTTCAGTGTTTGAGGATAGGACATCCCGATTGAATATCCTGCTTCCCATTGTCCTTTAGGTATAGATAAAATAGCTGCACGAATTATTTCAGACGCATACGCTCCTACATTTAATGAAAAGCCGATCACTGCAGAAGGAAATGGATCGATCACAACACCGATCGTAGGCAGCCCATAAAAAATAATAAATAATTGCACAAGTAACGGGGTTCCTCTAATCGCTGATACATAAATCCTCGCAATGATTTGCAGCGGCTTAACTGAAGATATACGTGCAAGAGCCGTTAAAACAGCCAAAATAAGTCCACAAACAAACGTAATGAGCGTTAAGGGAATCGTATATAAAATGGCTCCCTTCAGCAAAGGCTGAAGGGAACTTTGAGCAATATCTATGAGCCGTGAAACGCGCTCTGGATCAGCAATTATACTATTTAAGAACATCTTCACCAAACCATTTCTCTGAGATTTCTAAATACGTTCCATCCTCTATCATTTCTTTCAATGCTTTATTCACTTCATTAATAAGCGTCTCACTTCCTTTTCTAAACATTAAGCCGCTTTGGGAAGCATCATCTAAAGTTGCTGCAATTTCGACCGGTGCATCTGGCTTATGCTTTTTAAAATCCAGAAAAGAAAGATTATCATTAATAGTTACATCTGCTCGTTTGGAGTTAATTAATTCAATCGCTTGGTTAAAGCCTTCAACACCAACTATTTCTGCCCCATGAGATTTTGCGATATCCGCGTAATTGCTTGTCATCGATTGTGCTGCCTTTAATCCTTCAATATTTTCAAAACTCGTAACAGCTTCATTATCCACATGCTTAATCAATACACCTGCAGAGGTAATATACGGATCAGAAAAGTCATATTTCTCCTGACGGTCTGGACGAATTCCCACCTGGTTCGCAACCAGATCAAAACGCTTTGAATCTAAGCCGGCAAACATTGCATCCCATTGTGTTTCCATAAATACCGGCTCAACTCCTAGGCGCTTCGCAACCTCTTTTACAATTTCCACATCGAACCCGGTTAATTCCCCTTTATCATCATGAAACGTAAATGGAGGGTATGTGCCTTCTGTTCCAACTACCAGTTTTCCTTCATCCTTTACTTTTGCCATCAGATCTTCAGTTTGTGTCTCTTGTTTTTCTGCATTGTTGCCTTCAGATTCCGGATTTGCTTTATTTGTACCGCAAGCGGAAATCACTAATACAAAACTAAATAATAGTGCTAATAATGAAAACTTTCTCACTTTTAACCCCTCAATTCCTATAAGTTTTATTGGTATTAATAATATTAGTGTATGTGCACGGTTCTGTCAAAAGAAATATTCTTTCCTTCTTATCTTTTCCAATCCTGTTCTTATTACTACTTGATCCATACATAAAATACATCGAGCAGAAGAAGAATAACTATGAAAAATGAAAGGGGGAGTAATGATGACGAAAAAGGATAATAAAGGGAGCCACAATCAAAGTTCGCCTAGGGGCAATCAATCAGAAGTGAGTGGAGATAATAGTAAGGGGAACAAAAGGAATAAGGATCAGCATGCAAAAACGAATGATGAATAAAGGCCCGGCTTTCGCTGCGAAAGCCGGGTCTTGTTCATTTCACCTTTATTTTCACATCTCCTTCGATCCAAGCAGGAAAAGCTGACAGTTTAAGCTCTAGTGGATTTTTATACGAACCGGGTGGAAATTCTACCCCAATCTCTCTCTTTCCATTATTATCTCCTGTCCAATAAAAAGAGCTGCTATCGATTTCTTTTCCATCCGCTTCTCTCATCGAAACAAAGAGAGAATGATTAAATTCCTTTTCCGTATTCAATATAAAAGAAATTCTCCCATTTTCGACCTTCAAATTTGTCAGCATATTCCCCTTTGGCTGATTAATGATTTTCTCATTGTCTATATCTACCTTTACATAAGCATCCTCTTGATCAACAGCCTGCAGTTTATTCATCACAAGGTATAACTCTTTAGGCTCTTTAAAATAATTGCTTTGTAAATAAAGAATATGTTCATTATCATTTAGTTGACTGGCAGTAAACCCATTTGCAATTTTCGTCCATGCTTCTCCATTTTCATCCACCAAGCGAATATCCTCAAATGTAAAAATTCTCTTGCTATTTTCCGGATCCATCACAACATGCACTGCCACCCGCAAAGGATAAATCTTAATATTTTTGATGGTTATTTTCTGTCCTTCAATTAAAATCGTTTTGTTCATTTCAATTGACTTTGTTGCTTTTAACGGCTTTTCCAATGTAAACTGAAACTGGAAGTCTTCTTCATAATCATTTGTTTCAACGGTAAAAGTAAGAGTAAACTCCTTTGTTTTCAAGGGCTCCTCAAAAAAGAAATCCATTGTTGCCATTTCCGTTGTTCTCAGTTCACCATGTGGCTTATGGGCACCATAGCTATAACTGCCTAACTGCAGTTCAGTCCCATCAGCTGATTCAAGCTTTAAATCGTTCACGTAGAATTTTTCTTGTTTCTTTTTTGCTTCGATTGTCTGGAAAATCACCATTCCTTTTTCATCGGCTATTACCGAATCAAACGTCACCTTCAAACCATTTTTTTCTTGCGCCGTATTGATTTCTTGTACATATTCATTCTCAACCGCCAGCATTAATCCTTTATTATCACTAATTAGCTCAACTAATTTTTCCATGCCAGGAATACTTGAAACATAACTTGCAAAAACAGGAGAAACTCGAATACTTGTGAGAAAGCCGATTATAAAAACAGCAGCTATTAATCCGGATAAAAGCCACTTTTTCTGACGGGGTTTATTTATAACCTCGGGCTTCTCTTTTGCTTTTTTAAAGCCTGAAAGAATTGCTTCATCAATTTTATCCTCTGGAAATGGCAGGTCTTCATACATTTTTTTCAATTCGGAAAGGTTCTTTTCTTCCTTTTCAAACATGAGAGACTCCCCCCTTTTCATCCAGATTTTTCCGCAAAGATTTTAAAGCCTTAAACAGCCATGTTTTTACCGTTCCTTCAGGGCAATCGAGTGTTAGTGCAATATCTTTTATTTTTAGATCATGAAAATATTTCAACGTAATAATTTCGCGGGAGCGTTCATCCAATCTTTGCATCGCTTCTTCGATCTCTAGAAGTGTATGATCTTCTGCCTCGCCTTCTGCAAGCAGCAGTTCTTCATTCAAAATGATTCTCCTCTGCTTTTTTAATGTATCATTGCAATAATTAATCATAATTCGAATGATCCATGTTTTGAAGTAGCCTGGCACTTTAAGGTCTTTCAACCCCTTATAAGCACGGAAGGTTACTTCCTGTATAGCTTCCAATGCATCCTCTTCCTTCCGCAAATAAGCTAACGCAGTTTTATACAAATCTATTTTCACCGTTTGGATGGCTGCAAGAAAGGACTGGTCATCCCCTCGAATGGCCCTCTGTACAACTTCTTCAAAGCTCACATCATGCCCTCCCCATGTTCGTTCTATGTATTAGACTTCGTACTCTGCAAAAAGTTTTTATAATTTTTTTTTTTCGATTACAATAAAATTGGAACCTGATCCCCTGTCCCGAATAAGCCTCTAGTCTTAGAGACAATTCGTGCTGTGGCTCAATGTTTTCATCATTTCTATGTCATACAATAAGTGTAACAAAAATGATTGCAAAGGAAAGTTGGGATATCATTGAAAAGAATATTTCTCATTTTTATTATTTTGATTGGCCTCTATGTATTACTCACTTCAAATATTAGAAGCTGGCTGCCATTCGCAAAAGACGAGACAACTTCAGCAACAGCAGATAATATTAAGATGGTTGAAATTAACCTATCCTCTGTAAAGGCTACAATCATCCCTGAAAAAAGAAATGATATTAAAGCAGATCTCGATGGCAAAGGTGCAGTAGATGTAAAGAGAAATGGGGACAAAATTAAGGTTGAGTATAGCCGCAAATGGTTCGATGGCTTCAAGATTTTTAACCACACACCAGAGCTATATATTTACATTCCTGAAGACTTTAACCGCAATATGGCAATCGATGTAGGATCTGGCTATTTGAATTTTGAGGGTCCTTCAACCGAACTTGAACAACTGAGAATAAATATGAGTTCTGGAAAGGTTGACCTAACAAACGTAAGCACAAAAGAATTTATCCATAAAGGTTCTTCTGGCATGATTGACATTGATACACTAATTACTGACTCCGGTAGGATTGATATGAGTTCCGGGAAAATAAAAATAGACAATTACCAAGGGGAGCTTGAAGCAGAAGTTACATCGGGGCAGCTAGACGTTCAATTGAATAAGCTTGTAAATGATATTCAATTAAGGGCAAGCTCAGGGCAAATTAAGCTTGATCTTCCTGACGATGCCAATTTCAAGCTTAACGGGGAAATGAGCAGCGGCTATATCGATTGTGACCTCCCACTTACTGATAAAGTCGTTGAGAAAAATAAGATTGAAGGTATGATAGGTTCTGGAAAACATTCTATCGATGTAAATATTACAAGCGGAATGGTTAAAATTTATTAAATATTAATATTAAGAAAAACCGGATGAAGATACCCATCCGGTTTTCTTTTATTCATTAGTACTTCTTTTAAACGGCCACCAGTTGGCTGCTCCGAAGTTTTTCACCATCACTGGAATAAACAGCGGGAGCATGATAAATGCATATAAGAATAAACCAACAATTACGATTGAAGCAATTTGCAGCAGTGATAGCATGCCAGATGGCATCATCGCAGCAAATGTTCCCCCTAAAATGACCGCAGCCGAAATAATGACTGTTCCCATTTTTTTCATAGCAATTAGCATGGCCTCTGCCACAGAAAGATCTTTGTACTCATTAAATCGATCCATTAAGAAGATGCTATAATCGACCCCAAGGGCAACAAGTATAACAAATCCAAAGAACGGAACCGCCCAGCTTATGCCTGTATAGCCAAAAATATTGACATAAATAGCTTCATTGATTGCCATGGATGTAAAATAAGTCAGAATTAAAGAACCAATAATATAGACAGGCATAATAATGGAACGGAATAGGAATACCAAAATAATCGAAATTCCGACGAGCATTAGAACAACTGTACGAGAATAGTCTTGATCAGACATTTTGCTTAAATCAGCGTTCGTGCTCGTAATTCCGCCTACTGCTACCACTGCGTTCTCTAACTTCGTATCCTTTGTTGCTCTTACAACAGCATCTTTTATTTCATCAACCTGATTAATTGCCTCATTAGAATACGGGTTCGCTTTAAAGATAACATCAACCGTCATCACTTTACGGTCTTTTGACATATACGTATCAAATACTTGGGCAAAGTCTTCACTTTCCAATACTTCTGACGGCAAGTAAAAACCATCCATATTTTCGGATTTAGACAATCCAGCAAGGTAATCCTGTGCAGATTCTAATCCCTCAGAAACTTTATTCAATCCTTCTGCACTTTGGTCCAGCCCATCTGTTAGCTGGCCGATTTGGCCGCCAAGATCGCCAAAGCCTGCAAGAAGCTGTTTCTGCCCATCATTCACACTATTTAATCCATTTGTTACCTTTGGCATATTTTTAATAATCTGTCCTTGCCCATTGGCTAGCTGATTAAATCCAGCTTGCTGTGCCTCAATACCTTTAATTAATTGTTCCAGACCTGACGCCAAACCACCTTGGCCGCCCATTGCTTTTTCAAATCCGGTATTGGCTCCAGCCATTCCTTCAGTTACTTTAGCAAGCCCTGTATTTAATTCATTTATATTGGCAGACAACCCACTAAGCTGTTTAAGCAGACCTTGTTCTCCCGATATCGTTTGCTTCATCTTTTGATATTGGTCATCAGCTGATAAGTCTGTATACTTATTTTCCAAATAACCATACATCCCGTCATTTGCCTGTGCAATTCCCGCAGATAAAGCCGTCAATCCTTGACTCACTTTTTGATAATTTGCTGTAATCGTTTGTAAGTTCCCGTGTATGTTTTGATATCCTCCAAGGAGTTCTTTATAACCGGCAAGTAAATCCTCTGCACCTTTTTTAGACTGGGCTAAACCTGCTTTAATATCATCAGAACCTTTTGTCCCTTGACGAATTCCGTTTTCAATCTTCGCTAGATTTGTTTGAATTTCTTTTAATCCTAATTGAAGTTCACTCGTTCCTGAAATTAAGTCATTAATCCCATTTGTAGCCTTCTTTAATTCTGGCTCTGATTTAGATAATTCGGTGCCAGCCTCGTTTAAGCCCTCACTAATCTTATCGATTCCTTCTTTTCCCTCACCTAAGCCCTCTTCAAGTGTCTCAGCCTGCTTCGCAACAAAGAAGTCCTCGATCGGCTCACCTGTTGGCCTTGTAACTGAACGTACGGTGTCAACTAGATCAATCTTTTCCAGCTCTTTACTAATCTTTTCAGCTAATCCGATATATTCAGCGGAATCCATTTCCTCATCATTTTTAATAACGACCTGTGTTGGCATGGATTCACCTGGTCCAAAGCTATCAGCAATCGCATTGAATGCTTTAATTGAATTAACATCTCCGCTAATTTCTTCTAATGAGTTGTAAGATAGCTCTCCATCATAAGTGACTAGGAATGGGACACAAACTGCAGCTACAATGAGCAAAGCAATGAAAGGACGAGCCAATGAAAATCTTCCAACTGCACCCCAAATCTTGCTTTCCCCATGCTCTGCTTTGCTTTTCGACGGCCAGAAGAGCTTTGGTCCTAAGACTGCCATGAAAAATGGAACAACTGTGAATAATGCAATAAGCAATAACGCCACACCTACCGCAACAGCAGCGGCAGATTGGTAAAGAATAAATTGTGAAAATCCAATCGCCGCAAACCCAATCATAACTGCTACACCGCTAAAGAATACGGTACGCCCAGCATTACGGTATGTTGCAACAATTGCTTCGGCAACACTTTCGCTCTGTGATAACTCTTCTTTAAAGCGGCTAAGTAATAAAATACAGTAATCCGTTCCAATCCCAAATAAGACCGCAACTAAGAATATTTGCGTGTAATTGGAGAGGGGAAAATCAAATCGATCAACTAAGAATGATACAATCGACTGTGAAGCCAGATATGATAATCCAACCGTCACTAAAGGAATAATTGGAGCAATAACAGATCTAAACACGAGCAATAATACAGCTAAGATAAAGACAACAGTAATTCCCTCTGTTTTCTTTAATCCCTCTTCAGAACTTGCCATTAGATCTTCATTTATCTGCCATTCACTAGTATAATAGTGATCCACTTTTATATCTTTTATGGCTTTATATAAAGCATCATTTACTTCACTTGGTTCGCGGTCATTCCAGTTAAGGGTGATGGAGGTAAGAATCGACTTTCCATCCTCTGAAACTAGCTGTTCCTTTAAAGACTTTTCATTGAAATGGGTTAGGATTTCATTTATTCCTAAATCCTTGTCTTTTTCAAGAATGCGGATCGCTTTTTCCGCTTCCTTCATATCTTCTGCTGTTAGTTTTTTTTCATTATGAAAAACTAATGCAACTTGGGTTTCATCTCCTCCGCCCTCTTGCTTGGCTACATCTGCCATTATTTCCCCTGCAAGCGCGGAAGAGTATTCATCAGGAACAGTAATCTGTCCTTTTTCACGGACAAGCTCAGCCATGTTTGGCGCAACCATAAATAGACCACCAGCAATAACGATCCAGGCAACGATGACTATCCACTTATTTTTTATAATTTGATGCATCCCTATTCCTCCACCTTGTAGTCTTTACTCTCTATTAGTATTTGGTTTAATTTTTTGTATGTCTCAAGAAATTGCTTAATTTCCTTAGGATCAAACTTTTTAATAAAAGATTCTACAAGCTTATAAATCCGTTCCTCACAATTTACATACAGCTGATTTCCTTTTTCCGTTAATGTAAGATAAACCACTCTGCGATCCTTCTCATCACGTGTTCTCTGAATCAACCCCTTCTCCCACATTCGGTTGATAATGGCTGTTATGGCACTCTTTTTCACATCAAATTCTTCAGCTAATTCCGATGAGGTGCATGATTCAGTTTGACTGATATACCTCAATATATAATGCTGATCATTTGTAAGATCACTGCCGATTTGATCCCTAATGAGCGATTCTCCTTTTCGATGAACAGAAAAAGACAAATCGATATATTGATCAATAAGCTCTTGTATATTCTCTAACAACGTTATCCTTCACCTCGATTAAACTAATTCTACTGTTTAATTGTTCAACTCATTAACTATTAACGAATTTAACTTTACTAAAAGGATGCTTTTTTTGTCAATAAGAAAAAACGCTGAATCAGCCGACGTAATAAAAAAAATACCAATAAGGAAGATGGCTAAGATTGACAAAGACATTGACCAAGGAAATTCGCTAAAGACAGCAAATAAAACTTCTTCTGTAGCATATTTGGTTAAATCAACATTTCCTGCATGTTGTACCTCAATGGATGAAGTCCCAAATACAGCAAACCAGAAAAAACTAACAAGAGCAGGGAGCAATAACACGCCAATAATAACTTCACGAATGGTTCTTCCTCTGGATACTCGAGCAATAATGAAATGAATGAACTTTACAAAGCAGAAGTTTTAAAAAAAGGGCCTGCTCTCCTATTAGGATTGCAGTGCCCTTTAAGTTCCCATTGATCGATGGACGTCGTTTATTTTCAGCTTAGAAATATAAGCAATCTTTTCTGTGCAATTGAAATAGGCTAAATACGTTTCACCGGACGATACAATCTTTGTTATTTTTTTTAAGTTAACTAAAAAAGATCGATGGGTTTTGTAGAATTGATTTGGCAGCTTCCCTTCAAGCTCTTGGAGGGATTCAGATGTTTCGAAATAGCTGTTTTTCGTATGAAGAATCGTTTTTCGCCCTTCTTTTTCTGCATAAAGAATATCATCCACTGAAAGATATAGAAAGGTATTATTTGATTTAATTGCTAGCTTGTTTACCGTTTTCTTTAATTGATTTGGACCGCTATTCAACTGAATGAGTTTTTTAGCCTTTTCCAAAGCTATAAATAACCTTGTACGCTCTATTGGCTTTACAATATAGTCCGCTGCCGAAATATTAAATGCTTCCACGGCGAATTCATCATAACCCGTTGTGAAAATGACCTGTAAAGCTGGCAGCCTTTCTTTGCAAATCTTAACCGCTTCCATTCCATTTAAACCAGGCATATGAATATCCACAAGAACAATTTCTGGCTCTTCCTTCATTACGAATTGAATGAATTCTTCTCCATTTGATGCTTCCTGAACAACCTCGTATTCCGGGAGGAGCTGGATAAAATGCATCAATATCATTCTTGAAGGGTGATCATCATCTGCAATAATTACTTTAAATTTCTCCATGCTCATCCCCTATTAAGACCTGCATATATGCTTTATCGTTTTCAAATATAAATAATACTATTCCTTTATGACTTGTACACATCCAAATAGAATATCAGGCATGTCACGAATTGTCCAATCCACAACTCCCCCAAAAAAATAGGTATTTATAACCACCATTTTGAAGTCTTTTGTAAATTAATACCGTAAGATGTCTTTAATTTGTTTTAACCTGTCTTGAAAATAGTCCAAACAGTCCCTTTCTCTACTCTTCATGCTTTTTAAGCGTTCGACAGAGCATGGGATAAAAGTTACATTAATTATATTATTTAACAACAAGATGGCATTGGAAATTGAGGGATAAAAAATGAGCATTGATATGTTAGCACGTATAGAGAATCAAAGCATTGAAAGTGTTTATCAGCCTATGTGGAATTTAAACCATTGGAAAGTATTTGGCTATGAAGCACTTCTAAGATTTCCAAATGGATTTTGCAACGGGAATATCGAAAAAGCATTCGAATTAGCCAGAGAAAACGGCTGTTTATATGAATTGGACACTAAGGCAATCCGACATGCCATAAGCTGCTTTCCTATCGATCGCTTAAAAGAGGAATTGTTGTTTATTAATATCTATCCCTCAACAATTCTACATAAAAACTTTGAAAACTTTATTCATCAATTGCAAAAAAACTTCCCTCATATTGAAGAAAAGGTTGTTTTCGAACTTAGTGAAACAGATAAGGAAGATTCTATATGGGATCTATCTGAATTTAAAGAGAAAATAGCAATTATTAAGGAGTATGGCTTTCGTATTGCCATAGATGACATTGGAAAAGGCGGGGCATCCTTACGTAAAATCATCGAGTTTTCTCCGCAATTTATTAAGCTTGATCGCTACTTTGCAAATAATCTTCATAAATCGAAAGAAAAGCAGCAAATGGTGGCCCTTCTGCTTCAATATTCAAAGCAAAAAATGGAGCTAATTTTAGAAGGGGTGGAGAAAAATAAAGATTTAGCACAGGCAATCGCCTTGAATATCCCTTTTGCTCAAGGCTATCTATTAGGAAAACCAGAAACTATCTAAATGAGGAGGCTACTACGTGCGTAAGATTTGGTCAGATGATGAGCTCCTTTTTCTGGAAGATAACATCGGAATGTATAAAGTATCTACAATTGCCCAAAAGCTAGAGCGTTCATATGAATCTATTCGTGTAAAGATGACAAGGCTAAAAATATCTAATACGAGACAGCATACGGGTCTTGTTACAATAGGGGAATTAGCTGCAATATTAAAAGTAGATCGGGCTACTGTAAGAGGGTGGACAAAAAAACACGGATTGCCCTTTTCCCAGAAGATTACTAGGCAATCTAGAAAATTTTATTTTATTGACCCCTCCGACTTTTGGAATTGGGCTGCTCTTCATAAAGAGAAAGTACAATTTTCAAACATAGAACCACAAACCCTTCTGCCTGAACCTGACTGGGTGGCAGAGGAGCGTATGAAGGATAAATGCATAACAAAGAAAAGAACGTATCAAACATGGACAACAAAAGAAGACTACAGGCTTTTAGAATTGCGTTCTCAAGGGTATAAATACAAAGATATCGGCATGTTAATGAACCGCAGTGCCATCAGTGTTGAGCGAAGATACAAAAAAATTATTAATACTCTTTAATAGCAAATCTTATTGATTTTGCCATACAGCAAACCAAATTGCTCAGTCAATAGCAAGATTTGCAATAAAAAAAATTTACGCTAGACAGACTAACCAAGCAGAGAGTGTAAATCCATAACTTAAAATGCTTGGGGTACTATGAAATACTAAAGTGCCCCAAGCTTTTTGTGTGCTAGTTATTAGGTAATTTATCCTCTTACAAATATTTTGAAATTGTCTCAAGGAATGTAGAAACTTGAATAGGCTTTGTTATATACTCCTTAACTCCTTTATCCATCGCTTTGCTAATATCGTTTAGCATCGCATTTGAACTTAATGCAATAACTGGAATGTAATTTGTTTTAGGATCTGCTTTTAACTGGTCCAACACATCAAGTCCATTCATATCAGGGAGATGTATATCCAATAGGATTAAATCTAGCTCTTTTTCACAAGCAATTTCTAGTCCCTTTTTACCCGTTTCGGCTGCGAATAAGGTAATTCCCTGTTCATTCAAGAGAATTTCTGATACAAGCTCCCGATTAGAGGAAATATCTTCAATATATAAAATTTGATAGTTTTCGTCTCTTGCTAGGGATCTGTATTGAAAATCAGAGCCTTTCTTTGATTCAATCACGCTTGTTTTTTCAATTGGGAGACTAAACCAAAAATCACTGCCTTCGCCAACTTGACTATAAACACCCATTTTTCCACCCATTAAATCAACAAGCTGCTTAACAAGCGCAAGACCGATTCCCGCTCCTTCAATCGTATGATGATGGTCTAAGCGGTAAAAAGGCTCGAAGATTCGCTGCTGCTCTTCCTTCGGAATGCCAATCCCATTATCGATTACGTGAATAATCAGAAGTCCCTCATTATAGTCACATGATATCGTAATTTCACCATTTTTATTATTATACTTAATTGCATTTTCCAATAAATTTAATAGGATCTGTCTAAAGCGAACTTCATCTATAAATACATATCTGTCATCACAATCTTTAATTTTCTTGATTTTAATGCCTTTTTTATTGGCTGCTGGAACTAATAGATTTAGACAATCATCAATCAGCATACTTAAATTTACTGTTTCATTTGTAATTTTAAACTTTCCTGCTTCGATTCTTGAGAGATCCAATATTTCATTAATTAAATCTAATAGATGTCTTCCACCCTTTAAAATTTCCTGAACAAACTTTTGCTGCTGCTCACTTAGCTGTTCGTCTATTTCTAATAATTGAGAAAACCCTAATATTCCATTTAATGGTGTACGAAGCTCATGACTCATTTTTGAAAGAAATTCGGATTTTGCTAAATTAGCCTTGATTGCTTCCTCCTTTGCCTTAATCAAGCCTTGTTCCATTAATTTCCGTTCCGTGATATCTTCAAATGTCAATAAATGCCCCTTAATTTCTTCATCTATAATAAAAGGAAAATAACTTCTTTTAATCATTCGGTTATCATCCATTTCAATTTCATCAACAGTCGCTTCACCAGCAGATAATATGTCCAAAATATTATCCTCATTATTTTTCAAATTCGAATAGATATATTGATAACATGATGATTTGTTACTCCTAATAATATTCTTTATTGGCTCTTCAATCTTAAATATTTGGCAAAATGGCCGGTTCAGGGCCGCAATATTCCAATCATTATCAACTACTAAAACACCGATCGGCAAACTATCGATAAGAGTCTTTCGTAATGCCTGAGACTCTCTTAATTTAATTTGCTGTTTTTTTATTGCAGAGATATCTGACATCGTCATTAGTACCTTTGGAATAGCATTTCGGTCTTCTGGGTTAATTAATTTTGTATTGATAGAATACCAGTTCGTTCGATTCTTTTTTTTGATTCCAATAATTTCTCCTGTTATTGTCTTCCCCGTTTCAAGTGTAATACGGATCGGAAGCTTTTCATTCGGTAAAGGAGAGCCATCCTCCTTTACGAGTGACAGCGTATGCTGATGGATTGTTTGCTTCTCAAAATCCTCTTTTTTTAAGTTAAATATTTGATAAACACTATCGTTTAAACCAATATGATGATCATCTGCTCCATAGACGAGCACAGCCTCACTCATCATATTTAATATATTTCGGTACCATTTTTCATTGTCCTGCTGAATTTTCTCAGCCTTTTTCCGCTCCGTTATATCCATACCTGAACCAATCACTTCGATTACTTCACCATCTCGAAATACAGGACTTAGATAGATATAATAGTCAATCCCGTTTGTATTTGCCTCAAACTTAGTAATTTCCCCATCCCAAGCTTTCTTATATGCCTGTAGACTTTTTTCAGCTTCATTTAAAGAAAGAAAATGATGAAGTTCCTTTCCAATTACCTTATCTGGAGTTAGACCTACTCTGTAAAGTAATTCACCATCACATAGTGTATGAATAAAACGATTTTCAAGTTTAATAAACTTAAAAATTAACCCTTGCTGCTTTTGTATTGTCTCTATTAATTCCCTTTGAGCTTTCTTCATCTGTTCCTTGTATTTGATTAATTCCGAATTATCCCTTGCCACCACAAAGATCCCAATAAGTTTTTTATCAACAATAATCGGAACAAAGGTAATAACAATGGGAATCCATTTGTCTTTTCCATTTTTGATCAGCACTTCAAAATCACTTTGGTTCTTGTCCTGCAAATGATAAAAATGATGCTTAACCCTCTCTCTATCAGCATCATGAAAATAGGAAAATAGATTTCTAGCAATAATGTTCTCGCGGCTTTCCTCTAACATCTCAATTCCTTTTGGATTTACATTCGTAATGACTCCATTGACATTCACACTGAAAACTAAATCCGGATTGTGTTCAACAAGTGATTTATAGTGAGCATTTGATAGCTTATGAAGCCTTTCTGCTTTATTTTTATCAAAATATGCTAAAGAAATAACGACAGCAATTATAAGCATGACAGCGATCGCAAGTCCATAGCCTAAAGCCTCGGTTGAGATTTGATAGGGTGCATAGTCAAAATGCGTCATATTCTCATCTTCATACGAAGTAGGATCTCCGTTTAGCGTGACGGCGTGCATCGCCGTGTAATGCGTACCAATAATCCCGCTTCCTAATATGATGGAACTGACTGAAAGCTTTAACACCCTCTGATTGTTCATTTTTTTACGAAAGAATAGAAAAAGGGCAGCCCCTGTTGTGACTAAAGCGATGAGCATGGACAAAATAATAAAGAAATAATGATAACTCATGACCACATTTGTATGCATGGATTCCATGCCAATATAGTGTATAACAATGATTCCAATTCCAAGAATTAATGTACAAATGAAAAGAGAAGAAAATTTCTTCTCTGAATGAGTAGCAATATAGAAACAAATGAAAGAAACAGCCATCCCCAAAAGTAAAGTGAATGCATTCAGCTTTAAATGATAAGTAACAGGAGCATGCATATCAAAGCTAAGCATGCCAATAAAGTGGGTTGTCCATATTCCCAAGCCCAATATATAAGAACCCGTCATTAACCAAAATAGCTGATTACTCCCCTTTGATTGGGGGATTCGGGAGAAAATATTAAATGAGGCATATGAAGAAATGATGGCAATGAATATCGATAAAAGGACAAGCTCATCATTATATAATCCTATGTATGTCACTTAACCACTCCTTTTATTTCACCGCCTTCATCATATAAGATTCCTTTCAGTTAGACAATTAGTGTTTTATTACCAAATCTCCCTGTGACTTTAGACATAGGGGATTTGCTGTTATTTTAATAAGTGGTGTTGTTTTTGTTATATTGCTGTTTTGCAAAATGCTTTAGATCTCTAATCATTTCTTCTCGCTCTTGTTCATCCAATGAAAATTGAATGCCATAAAAAAAACTATTGATTGCCTTTTGCTTCCATATGATTTTCCCGTGTATGCAGTGTTCTAATTGAGAGAATTTGAATCTGGCAGTAATCTTTACATCCTCTCGATTTGACATCGGGATATCAATTGAAGTGTTTAATTTCATCCCATTTGGACTTAAATCAATCAGCCTTGCCTCTCCTTCTGAAGTTCCAACTTTACTTCCATTCATTTCATCGATCGAAAAAAAAGCAGCAATTGGTGTACCAAATGAAAAACGGAAGCCCTCATCTCTCTTGAATCTCATACATTTACCGCCCTTTATACTTTGTCATAGAACATCTATTATTTTGCAAAAAAATGGGTCACTTTTGTTCTAACTTTTTCATTAACTTTGCTTGTGTTCCTAGAATAAATGCCCGTACTTCCTCCGTAGTAAGCCCCAGCTGCTTCGCCTGAAGAATAAGAGCAATCCATTCTTTGTCTAGCTCTTTATGCTGCACGTTCTTCATCGAATTCATCCAACTCTCAACCCCTATGATCGTTTTCCTCAGCTATTCTTGTTAATGATTCCGTTCAAGAATATATCAACAATCTCTTCGGCAAGACTATTCGGTCCCTTTAAACCAGGCAATAATTTAGTAACAGTCAAGCGTTCAATGATTCCAACAAGACTTTCTGCAAAAATACACATATCAATCGCCTGACTAAAGTAGCCATTCTGTACTTCTGATGTAAGATTTTCTTCAATTTGTATAGCAAGCTCCTTTTTTATCTCTTCGGCAATGGCAGATTCATAGAACCCGATTTTTGTTAAATCAGGATTTTCCTTGAAGAAGATAAAAATTCCTGCTAGACCGTATGCAATCCGGTCAGATAAAGAGGTTAATTCGATTCCAGGTTCCAGGCGGCTTTTCCTTGTGAGACTAAATAAGTTCTCTCTAAACAATTCGACTAATTCTTGAAATATCGCTTCTTTATTTTGAAAATAAAGATAGAAGGTTGGCTGAGTCAAACCAGCCCTTTTTACAATAGAACTAACCTTCGTATCGTGGTAACCATGCTTTGCAAACTCATTTGCAGCGATACTTAACAGGAGTGCTCTGCTCTGTTCTCCATTCGATCCCTTTTTTCTCCCTCTTTGGCCCATTAGTGACATCTCCAAGCTGTAAATATTTTATATTACTCATGAGTATTATTATCTTATGAAGCATTTGCTGAGTCAATGTTATTTTTGGAATTTTTTGTTTTTTTAGTAAACGAATACATTTCAACTGCTTCTCCATATTGAAATGCTCACCTAGTTTTCTGTTGAACCTCTTCTAATTTTAATATTTATTAGAAACAAGATACAATGCGTTTGTGTATCTACAGTATTTTACTATAATAAGGATGGAGGTGAGCAAATGGCACGTGAGCGAAAGTTTTCAATGGATGAGTTATTTTCAGCAGTAAAAGAGCTTCTTCTTATTCATGGCTATGAAGGATTTACCTTTAGTTTGCTGGCAGATCGATTGAAAGTTTCAAGAGGAGCATTGTACAAGTACTATGAGAATAAAGAAGAATTAATTACCGACTATATGATTACTGAATTGAATCAATTTTTAACTGATTTACAAAAAATTGAACACTGTGAAGGATTTGAGGCGAAGTTTGATTTCCTTATGAACCTTATCTTTGACATGCCTGAGGTTCAGCAGCTGATAAAAATCGCTGTGCAAATTCCTGTAAACGTGAATGAAAAGGTGAGAGAAAATAAGGCTCATTTAGATAAGCTCCATTTAGAGATGTATACACACTTGCAGAGTTTTATTAACTTAGGCAAACATGAGAAGAAATTAAAAGCTCATATTGCTGATGGATTAATTCTCGGGTTTATTTTTCAAACGATTGCCATTCCTAATCATTTCGGAATTCCACATTCCGAATGGGTCACATCCATTAAAGAAATTATCAGTCACGGAATGTTCACAAATAATTAATTGACACTTGTGTCACTTTTAAAAGATAATGACAGTGACAATCGTGTAATTTTTATTTTTATCAAAGTGACACAACTGTCACCTTTTCTATATAAAATATGAAAGGAGTAAACATATGAAATCAATTTTACAAGCCATTACGGACCGTGTCACAACGAAAAAGGGAATGTGGATCACTTTATCTATTTGGTTAGTGGCCACAATATCGCTAGCCGTATTTGCCCCAAATGTAAAGGATTATGAAGTTTCAAGAATTGCCTCCCTGCCTGAAGATGCCCAATCTGTTATTGCGCAAACCAAGGTAGATGAGTACTTTAAAGACAATGATGGTACTCCAGCTATTCTTGTCTTTCAGTCTAAAGACGGAGAAGTGGAACTTACACAGTTGGCTGAGCTCTTAGATAAAATTGAGAGTGAAGATATTGAAGGAGTCGAGCAAGTGATTCCTCTATCTGCCTTGCCGCCTCAAGCAGCAGCTGGATTTTTCTCAGAAGATAAGACAACTGCTTTAATTCCATTAACATTTGACTCTTCCTTAGAGACGAAAGAACTAAAAGCTTCATTAGAGCCCATTCAGGTTATTGTAAAAGAATCATCTGATTTAACCTTATATGTGACAGGACCTGCAGGAATTGCTACAGACTCGCTTGATTTATTTTCAAGAGCAGATGTTGTCCTGATTTTATCAACTGTAGGATTAATTCTTATCCTTTTGATTGTCATCTACCGTTCACCGTTATTAGCGTTAATCCCGCTGTTAGCCGCTGTCTTCGTTTATGAAATTGTCATGCAGACACTCGGCATAATGGGAAAAGCAGGATTAGATATTAGTAATCAAACCATATCAATTGCATCAATTCTTTTATTTGCTGCGGTCATTGATTATTCCTTATTTGTCTTTTCTCGTTATCGTGAAGAGCTAAAGGTACATGAAGATAAGTTCAGCTCGATGAAGGCAGCGATGAGAGAAACGGGTATGCCTGTCTTCTTCTCTGGCGGAACCGTATTAGCTGCCATGCTCGTATTATTTTTTGCAGGACTAGGAGATTATCGCAACTTTGCTCCGACCTTTGCCACAACCATGGCGATTATCATGCTGGCGTCCATTACCCTTGTCCCAGCATTGTTTACCCTATTCGGAAGAAAGTCATTCTGGCCTAAAATTCCGCGAGTGGGGGATACAAAAGTCAAAACGAATTCCATTTGGAGTAAAATTGGCCGTTTTGTCGTGAAAAAACCTGGATTATCCGTAGTAGTCATTGGAGCCTTTCTCCTTTTATCTGCAAGCAATATGTTTAATCTCAAATATGAATTTGATACAATGAAGTCTTTCCCTGAAGATATGCAATCCAGGATGGGCTATGAAATTTTAGAGAAAAAGTTTGAAAAGGGCGATTTGGCTCCGACAACCGTATTATTCGAAGCAAAAGATGAGGTTAGTGCTGAGCAGCAAGAAGCATTAAAAGCTGAACTTATGGATCAGCCGCTTGTCAGCAATGTTCGAATAAACGGAAAAACTGAAGATAATAAGGCCATTAATTACAGCCTTACCTTTGAGGAAAGTCCATATTCCGTTAAGACAATCGATGCATTGGAAACGATGATAGCGGATGCGAAACAGATCGTGGCTGACAGCAATCTTGCAGGAGAACTTTACTTCGCAGGGGAAACAGCCACTAAAGTGGATGATCGGTCTGTTAATAATAAGGATGTCCTTCTGATTGTTCTCCTAGAAACCATATTAATCTTTGTCATGCTAATTGTGTTGACGAAATCGATTAAAATGCCAATTTATATGATGGGCACGATTCTCGTTTCCTTCCTTGCCGCTTTAGGCTTAGGCATGTTCTTAACCGATCTAATCTTTGATATTGGCACCATTAGTAACCGTGTTCCACTTTATGCCTTTGTGTTCTTAATTGCGCTTGGCATTGACTACAATATTATTTTAATATCTAGATTCCAAGAAGAGCGAAGAAAGCATTCTGTCAAGGAAGCTATAGAAATTGCTGTTGCCAATACCGGAGGGGTCATTTCTTCAGCAGGAATTATCCTTGCTGCGACCTTTGCTGTCTTAATGACACAACCCGTCCAATTATTATTTGTATTTGGATTCATTGTCGCAGTCGGGATTCTACTAGATACATTCTTAGTCAGAGGGGTTTTATTGCCTGGACTAATTGTTTTGTTTGAGAAAGATAAAGATAGCAAGAAAGAGACAGCTAATTAATTGTTGAGCCGATAAACCATGTTTATCGGCTTTTTATTTATCAAAAAGGATTAGCTGATACACTCTTCCCTTCTTCATTCCCGAATTGGGCATTTTCATTGAATGCAATATTCTAGTTGCTGTCGCAGCTGATTCAATTTTTAAAAAGTCTCTAAGCTGGCTATTCGTTATGGTCTTGCTAATTAAGAGTCTATAATCATTAAGTTACAAATTTGAACAATACCATGTGCTATGCTTTCTAATGTTGCTTTTTAAAGGTTAGTGCCATTTAAAATATAGTTCAAGTATTTGATTGTAAGATTGATAATCTTTAATCAAATATAATATTGCCCTTAAGTAGAAAACATTTTCAGATATACTGGATTTTACCGATATAAAAAAAGGAAGGAGAAATTCGCTGTGAAAATTTCATTTAACAATGAAGCATTAAATAAAAAGTGGGCTACCTCTGCCCCAAAGAGGGTCAAAAAAATATACTTAAAAGCGAAATTAAACAAGACAACAATATAGGAGTGAACATCGAAAGAAAGCAAAATATGCTGATTGAATTAGAAGAAAAAATTAAAACTGTACAAGAGCAAGTACAAGAAAAACTCACTGAACAATTAGATAATGACGAAAATAAACATGAGGAAGATAACAACGAAACTTCCGAAGATGAAAATAACCAATAAAAATTTCAGGGAGTGAATATTAACATTTCACTTACTCAAATGAATTTCTTGTAATCCGTTATTTTCTTAGTATCTACGAAATTTCCGAAATATCGATTTTTCGACAAAACCTACAAAAAAAACGTTCAGAAAGATTTACTTTCTGAACGTCCTACACTGTTTTCACTAATAAATAAATGAAATAGGGTGCACCTAAAATAGATACAACTAAACCCACTGGCAATTCCATTGGTGCCATAACGACTCTGCCCAGCGTATCAGCTGTGAGCAGCAATAATGCACCAATTACCGCAGTTAGCGGGATAATCTTTGTATGTCTTGCACCAATGAGACGCCTTGCAATATGCGGAGCGATTAACCCTAAGAAAGTAATACCGCCTCCTACTGATACACTGGCACCAGCTAGAGCGACAGCGACAAGCAGTAAGATTACTCTCTCTTTCTCTATTCGAACACCGACCCCTATGGCAATAGGATCACCCAAGCGCAATACATCTAAAAATCTAGCCTTATATACTGCAAACGGAATAAGAATGAGCAGCCAAGGCAAAAGCGCCCATACATAGGTCCAGTTCGTTCCCCAAATGGTCCCTGAGATCCATATGATGGCTTTCATAAAATCAATCGAATCCATTTTCATTTGGAAAATGATCAATCCTGCACCAAAGGCAGCATTTATTCCGATCCCAACTAATAATAATCGAACAGGTGTCACTGTTCCATTTTTCCAGGAGAGCAAGTAAATCATTAATGCTGCGATAAATGCCCCTGCTAATGCAGTCAGCGGCATGATAAAGATCGATAGCATCCCTGTAAAAAATGCCGTTCCTTGAAAGAAAAACATATATAAGACAACAGCAAATCCTGCCCCAGAATTGATGCCAAGAATGCCTGGATCTGCAAGCGGATTTTGTGAAACGCCTTGGAGAATTGCGCCTGAAACAGCAATTCCCATCCCGACTAGAAGGGCCATGATAATTCTTGGGAGGCGGAAATCAAATATCGTCAGTTCATTTTTCGATGTCCCTTGACCAATAAGTGTAGCAAAAACTTCATTCAAGGGAATTTTAAGATAGCCTGCATTTATACTAAGAAGAAAAACAATGACTATTAAAATACTTGTTACAATCATGAGGATTTTAAATTTATGCTGATCTTTCGATAATTGCATTATAGTCCTCTCCCTTCTTTACGAGCTAAGTAAAGGAAGAACGGCACACCGATTAACGCAGTTACCGCACCGACTGGTGTTTCAAAAGGAGCATTTACCATCCGTCCGACAATATCGGCAACAACTAACAAAATCCCCCCAAGAATAGCTGAGCAAGGAATGATCCACCGATAATCTACCCCGACTAAAAAACGGGTAATATGCGGGATGACAAGACCGACAAATCCAATCATTCCAGCAATAGAAACAGCAGCCCCTGTTAAAAATAAAACTGCTACCGTTCCTAGTAGTTTAATGATTCTTGTATTCTGGCCTAAACCTTTCGCAATCTCCTCACCCAAGCTTAAAATGGAAATGGAACGAGAGATGAGTAATGCAAGGATTAATCCTCCAGCAACAAAAGGAAGGACATACATTAATTGCTGCATCTGTACGCCAGATACACCCCCAGCATACCAATAACTTATGTCCTTCGACACATTGTATTTAATCCCAATGGCTGTTGATAATGCACTAAGCAATGATGTGATTGCTGATCCGGCAAGCGCAAGCTTTACAGGAGTCACTCCCCCTTTGGATAAAGAAGAAATCCCAAACACCAAAGCAGCTCCCAGACCTGCACCAATAAATGAAAATGTAATTAAGCCAGAATAAGAAATCGCTGGAAAGAGCGCGAAAGCAATGGCAATCAGAAAAGAGGATCCCGATGTTACACCCATAATCGAGGGGGAAGCGAGTGGATTTCTCGTCATACCCTGCATAATCGCACCCGAAGCTGCCAGTGCTGCACCAACAATGACAGCCGCAATCGCACGCGGAAGCCGTAATTCTCTAATAATGACATGTGAGGAATTTTCAATGTCAAAATCAAACAACGCGTTCCAAACGGTGTGATAGCTAAGATCTGCTGCCCCAAAATGAATGGATGCGATGACTGAAAATAAAAGCAAAATCGAACCACCCAATACGATGAGCGATCCAAGTAATCGATTACTATGTATCTTATTTTTAACTAATTCAGAATGGTTTTTTTCTCTTTGACTCATAATATGTAAGCTTCTTCCTTCAAATATTGTCCACATTTAATTCATAAATATTATTGACAAGTTGATGGTTTTATATTTTAATTGAAATCGATAATCGTTATCAATTAATAATTAACAATTGTATTTTAACATAATTTTAGGAGGATTCCAATGAGTAATATAATAAGTAAAAGGAAATTCATTCAGTTAATGGGTGCTGGACTTGTTGCATTGTCACTTACAGCTTGCGGAAATGGTGACAAGAACACGGATCAATCCTCTCAAGAAAAAATGGAACAGCAAGATACAAATAAAGAGACTGCAGCTGAACGGACATTAACTGACGCGATGGGCAATGAAGTGGTTATTCCGGCTAATCCTGAGCGTGTGCTTGCATCGTATCTTGAAGATAATTTAGTCGCATTAGGAATCAAGCCTGTCGCTCAATGGAGTGTAAAGGATGGAGCTAGCATCCAAGGCTATTTACAAGGTGATTTAAAAGGAATCCCTACAATCCCTCACGATCTGCCATTTGAAGCGGTTCAAGAGCTTTCACCCGATTTAATTATTATGGATTCTGCTAGTATGGTTGAAGGCGGAAAATACGAACAATATAGCAAAATAGCCCCTACATATGTAATCGGTACAGAGGTAAACAATGACTGGCGTGATGAGCTTCTTCGTGTAGGTGAAGTATTTGGCAAGGAAGAAGAAGCAAAGAAAGTATTAGAAAATTATGAAGCAAAAGCTGCGGAAGCAAAGAAAGAAATAGAAGATAAAGTCGGGAATCCTTCTGTTGCGGCAATTTGGCTAGTAGGCGGAAAATTCTTCGTCGTTAGTGAAAACTTATCAAGCGGTGCAGTCATGTACGAGGATTTAGGATTAAAGGTGCCAGAAGTCGTGAAAGAAATTTCAGCTAGTGGAGAAAGCAACTGGAATGCGATTTCTTTAGAAAAGTTAGTTGAACTTGATGCAGATCATCTATTCCTTATTAACAGTGATGCAGCAAGCGGATCTGCTTCCTTAAGCGATGCATTATGGAAGAGTGTTCCTGCAGTTAAGGCAGGCAATGTATACGAATTCTCTCCTGACGAAAGCTGGTTGTACACTGGTGCAATTGCAAATGAACAAATGATCGATAACATTTTAAAAAGCATCGTAAAATAATTGATAAAGGGCTATCACATTCATTGTGATAGCCCTTATTAGTTAGTTTAGTTTTCGGCGGATCTCTTTGTTTCTCTCCTTAAACACAGTATTATGAGTTGAGACCATCGCTGTTTTGCGTGCCTTTGGATCGATAAATTGCGTCAATTCATTTACTGTATTAGCTGCATCTTGAAAGGCACCAGTGATTAAATTTAGTTTTGCGTTATGCTTAATAATATCACCAATCGCAAATAAGCCGGGCACAGAGGTTGTCCCATTTGGCTGTCCATCAATATAGCTGTTTTCTACTGTTTGGATTGGAAGCTGGCAATTTCTGAGTAATGTAAAATCCCTGTCATAGCCTAAATTAATCAGCACTTCATCCACTTGATGTGTTGTGCTTTTTTCCTTACTATCACATCGCAAAGATATAATACGGTTATTATCATTCATTTCTGCATGAGCAATCGTAGAGTGATCAAAAATGTCAACTGCTTTCTCTGTTAACTGTTTGAGAAGCTCTGCAGGAATTTTTTCCTGACCCTCAGAAATGATAATCGTTACCTTTTGAGCAACATCTGCCAACGCATTTGCCCAATCAAATACTGATATCCCTTTACCAGAAACGGTAATTCTTTTATCCTTATAAAAGCTTGGAGCCTTTAATGTGTAATGCACATTTTCAAGGTGATTTTCAAAAATCGTCAGCCTTTGCGGGGAGAACATCCCACCGCCAATGGCCAGGATAATCGTTTTAGAAAAATGCTCTCCTTTATCTGAACGCGCAATAAATACATCTTCCTGTTTTTCAATACTCGTTATTTTTTCATTCAGGCAGAGAGTGGGATTAAATGTTAAGCCTTGGCGAATAATTTGATCTAAAAGCTTGCAAGCTAAAGTAGGCGGCTGTCCCCCAACATCCCATACAACTTTATCTGGATATAATTGCATCTTCCCGCCAAAATAAGGCTGTCCCTCAATAATTTTTACTTTTAGCTCTCTTAATCCACTATAAAAAGCTGCATACAAACCTGCTGGTCCGCCGCCAATTATGGTTACATCAAATATCTCCATGGTTGCAGTCCCCACTCCCTAATGTCTATTAATGATTGATTCTCATTATCAACTAGTATAAGATGAATTTAGATACAACTCAATAATGAATGAAAAGAATTCATGAAGGAAGGCTTTGGCATGAATCGTCTATTAACGAAAGACTTATCTGTCGGTTATCAAGAAAATATCATCGTTAACCAAATGAATATACAGTTTAATAGCAATGAAATTACGACCATCATCGGCCCAAACGGCTGTGGAAAATCCACTTTGCTAAAAGCAATTACACGTATTATCCCCCACTCTAAAGGAAGTATTTTATTAGACGGGCAATCCATTGCAAAGGAAAACACAAAAAAACTAGCACAAAAAATGGCTATCTTGCCGCAAACCCAAGATAGTGCAACCGGTCTAACGGTAGGCGAGCTCGTTTCATATGGAAGATTTCCTTATCAAAAAGGGTTCGGAAAATTATCACAGGCAGATTATGAAGTCATCGATTGGGCTTTACAAGTAACAAATACATTTGATTACAAATTTCGGACTGTAGATTCCCTATCAGGCGGTCAAAGACAGCGTGTTTGGATTGCTATGGCCCTTGCACAGGAAACCGAAATTATCTTCTTAGATGAGCCCACCACCTATCTTGACATGGCCCATCAATTAGAAGTTTTGGAGCTACTTAAAAACTTAAACGAAACACAAAATCGAACCATTATCATGGTTTTACATGACTTAAACCATGCTGCCCGTTTTTCCCACAACATGATCGCCTTAAAGGATGGCAATCTTATTAAGGCTGGAACAAGTGACGAGGTAATGAAGAAGGATATATTGCAAAAAGTCTTTCATATCGACGCAGAAATAAGCCGTGACCCAAGGACAGGGAAACCGATGTGTGTGACGTATGATTTGATAAAAAAGTAAAATATGTTTAAAAAACTGTAGAGGTATCTACAGTTTTTTTTGATTCTAGGTATACATTATTCTCCTTATTCCCCTCCACCCTAAGTTTCTTCATTATTTAATCACATGCATAACTTAGAAGAATTTATGGGATAACTAAGAAAGCCTGTCATTAACAGGGATTTTTTTATTGGAGGAAAAATGTTTGGTACGCCGTGTGAAAAGCCTATTGAGAAGAAGAAAAGGAATTCAGCCACAAATAGATTCATTAGACGATCATGGTTCTTTGTCAAACAAAATGGATGAAAATATAGACTATTTTCGTTCTGTATATGCCAATTGTTCAGATGTAGTTATTCGGCCATTTTTAATTGGAGGAATGTATCAAGCCTATTTCATATATATCGATGGGCTGGCAAATGTGGAAGAAACAGATGAACAAATCCTTCAGCCATTAATGAACGCAACTGTAAAAAATACAAACGAAATAATGAATATGCTCGAAAATAAAATTCCTGTTACCAACATACAAAAGTTCACCTCCCTTTCCAAATGCATTGATTCTATTTCCACAGGGAATCCTCTGCTGCTAAGTGATGGAATTAATACTGGATATTCCTTCTGTCTAGCAAAATGGGAAAAACGCGGAATTGGAGAGCCGTCTGCTGAAGTAGGAATTAAAGGGCCAAGAGAAGGTTTTACGGAAACAATTAATGTAAGTACATCTCAATTACGACGGATTATCAAAAGTCCTTCTCTTAAAATGCAGGAATTATTTATCGGTCAGCTTACAAAAACGAAGATTGTTATTTCTTATATAGAGGGGATTGCTAATCACAATCTTATAGAAGAGGTACACAATCGCTTAGAACGGATTAAAATCGATGGGATTTTGGAAAGTGGATATATTGAAGAATTAATAGAAGATAATCCCTACTCCCCTTTTCCGCAAATATTAAGTACGGAGCGTCCTGATGTTGTTTGTTCCAATTTGCTAGAAGGAAGAGTTGCTATTCTAGTTGATGGGACACCATTTGTTATAGTCGTCCCAACTACATTTTTTTCGCTTTTGCAATCACATGAAGATTATTATCAACGCTTTCTAGTTAGTACGGCTGTTCGTTGGCTTCGTTATTTATTTCTAGTTATCTCACTGTTGCTCCCATCTCTATATGTCGCTATTTTAACTTTTCATCATGAAATGGTCCCTACAGCTCTATTGCTAAGTGTAGCTGCTTCACGAGAAGCCGTTCCCTTTCCTGCCCTTGTAGAGGCCCTCATGATGGAGGTTACCTTCGAAGCTTTAAGAGAAGCGGGGATTCGATTACCGAAACAAGTTGGGGCGGCAGTCAGTATCGTCGGTGCATTGGTTATTGGACAAGCAGCTGTCCAAGCGGGGCTTGTATCAGCACCAATGGTTATTGTGGTAGCTATTACTGGCATTGCCTCATTCATGATTCCACGATATGCGATGGGCATCGGATTTCGAATCCTGCGCTTCCCCATTATTTTTTTGGCTGGGGCATTAGGTCTTCTCGGAGTTATGATGGGGATTATTGCAATAATTGTTCATTTATCAACCATTCGTTCTTTTGGTGTTCCTTATTTAAGTCCTTTAGCTCCATTAAAAGGTACGGAACTGAAAGATACTTTGATAAGATCCCCATGGTGGAAGCTTAATACGCGTCCTCATTTAACGGGTGATTATAACAAACATCGTCAATCTCCTGGTTTAAAACCTGATCCTACTAAAGGAGGAGAATAGCCTAATTTTATTTACAAAGGAGAAAATATAATATGAAGCGTTTTTTCCTATCTCTTTCTTTTTTTCTAAGTATTTTTATGCTCAGCGGCTGCTGGGATCGCGTAGAAGTCAATGATATAGCTATCATAACTGCGACAGCAATAGACCTAACAGAGGATAATCAGATTAAAGTTACCGCGCAAGTATTTATCCCTCGGGCACTCAGTGGCGGCGGCGGCTTGGGGACAGGCGGAGGAGATTTGACATTAATTCGGACAGGTATTGGCAGCAATTTGGCAGATGCTGTTTCGAAACTTCAAATGGTGCTGCCTCGAACAATCTTTTGGGGGCAATGCAAAGTTTTCATTTTTGGTATGGGACTCGCTGAAAACGGAATTCGGGAGCAGTTCGATTTCTTAGTGCGCCATCCGGAGCCACGCGGCAGAGCATTTATGTTTGTTAGTAAAGCTGATACAGAAAAGGTTCTTCAGTTACTGCCCCCTTTAGAACGATATTCCGGAGAGGTACTTAAAGAGCTATTAGATTTCAAAATTGGACTTCCTGTAACAATGAAGGACTTGGATTTAATGTTGACAAGTGATGCCCAAAACGCTGTGCTTCCGCTTATAAAAGTTTACCCTCCAAATAAAGGGAAAACAGAAAATGAATCGATACCTTATATTTCAGGTTCCGCTATATTTTCGAAAGATAAAATGATCGGCACGATAGGAGAATATGAAACACGTGGAATCATGTGGATAAAAAATATGCTAAAATATAGCACCATTTCCTTTAAAGCTGGGAATGAAGAGGAAGAGATATCAGTTAGTCCAGTACAATCTGATGTCAAACTAAAGCCAAGGATATCAAAAGATAAATGGAAAATGACGATTAAAGTACAAGCAGAAGGAGATGTGGTTCAAAATGAAACCAAGCTAAATTTAATGGATCCTGAAACAATTAAGAGGTTAGAAATTGATTTTGGAAAAAATATAAAACATCGGATTGAAGCAGCAATCGATCCGCTTCAGAAAGAATTTAATATTGATATTATTGATTTTGCGACAGAATTTCATCACCATTATCCAAAGGAATGGAAAAAGGTGAAAAACCGATGGAATGAGATATTCCCCCAAATAGAAGTAAGTGTGGATGTTAATGCCAATATTCGCAGACCTGGATATACAAGTACTCCTAGCGGGCTGCCTAAGGATGAGGTGAAAAAATAGTGAAATGGGGAATATTCTTTTGTGTCCTGATAATTATTGGGGTCATCATTTTATATGAGTGGAAAACAATAAAAACTTATCCTAAAAAAGATAGGATCACCTTTTTTATTTTACTTATAATAGCTGGAGCTCTTTCCCTTTTTGATCTTCCCAACTTACCAGGACCAGTCACACTGCTTGAAAGTATATTTCAACCATTTGGCAATTTCATGGAAAGTCTATAAATTTAATTGTTTTTGATTTCTTGTGATTGGAGGTTTAGGAATGGAGAAGGGCAAGATTTCCTCTTTGCAAATGGGGATGATCATGTATTTAACAATAATGTCCACTGCGATTTTAACAGTTCCCGGAATAACTGCGAAGTATGCTAAACAAGATTTATGGCTTTCTCCAATCTGGGCCTCACTTGTTGGATTTATGACCTTATTTATTGTTATGAGGTTGTCTAAAAACTATCCGCAGCAATCATTTTTTCAAATATGTGAACATACAGCAGGGCTTTATATAGGTAAGCTAGTAGGATTTATTTATGTTTGCTTTTTAGCTTATGTTACGGGGCAAATTATTAGAAGCTACGCAGATTTTATATTAACTGTGTATTTACCTCAAACACCAATAAGTGTCATTGTTATTTCAATGACCGTTCTTGCCGCTTTTACCGTCATTGGAGGGTTAGAAGTAATTGGAAGAGTATCACAGATTTTTTTCCCTATTTTTTTCTTTTCTATTTTTATTATTATTATTTTATTAATTCCTAAACTAAATTTAAGTTATCTATTGCCTATTATGGAAGACGGAATCCTCCCTTCCTTAAAAGGTGCCATCATCCCTCAAATTTGGTTTGGTGAATTTTTCCTAATCATATTTCTCTTTCCATTTTTATCAGATCAAAGTAAGGGAAGGAAATGGGGAATGATTACGATATTTATGGTGTTGTTCACCTTTGTAACAGCAAATTTAATTGTTCTTTTTATTTTAGGACAAAACATAGCCGGTACCCTTTACCCCTTTTTAAAAGCTACTCTATTTGTTAACATAGGTGATTTCATCGAAAATATGGATCCACTAATTATTGCTTTATGGATTTTGGGGTCGTTTGTAAAAATAACGGTTTTCTATTATGTGACTGCATTAGGGATCGGACAATGGCTAAATCTGACTGACTACAAGCCAATCGTATGGCCGCTCGGCATTCTAATCGTACAATTAAGCTTCTGGTCTTTACCAAATTTAATGGTTATCAATCATCACGATGAAACCGTCAATCCTTTTCTTGGCTTATTAATGCAGACTCTAATTCCATTACTCTTATTAGGCATTTCTAGTATTAAGAAAAAAGTAAAACCTGTGAAGATATAATTTTTTCGATGAAAGGAGTGGGGTTATGGACAAAGGGAGAATTTCCTCCATACAAATGGGGATGATGATGTATTTGACAATTCTAGCAACAGCTATTCTTACAGTTCCTTCAATTACAGCGAAATATGCAAAGAAAGACTTGTGGCTTTCTCCTATTTGGGCTTCAATCATCGGCTTTTTTACCGTTATCATTGTGATTCAATTATCAAAACGATTCCCTCGGCAATCATTTTTTCAAATATGTGAGCATACAATTGGCACGCTTGCTACAAAACTTCTCGGTTTTCTATATTTCACTTTCTTTCTCATTGCATCCGGGCAAATTACTAGAACCTATGCAGAATTTATAAAGGTATTCTTTATAAAAACACCTGTGAGTGTCATTATGATTACAATGCTTTTACTTTCGGCATTTACAGTCATTGCCGGGATAGAAGTAATTGGGAGAGTTGCCCAATTATTTTTTCCGATTTTTGTCTTTTCGGTATTTATTATTATTTTTTTATTACTTCCGCAATTAGAACCTTCAAATATTTTTCCGATATTAGAAAATGGACTCCTTCCCTCTTTAAAAGGGGCAATTATACCTCAAATATGGTTTGGCGAGCTATTCCTAATTGTGTTTCTCCTCCCCTCCTTATCAGATTCTAAGGGGATGAAATGGGGTATCCTTACTGTTCTTTTAATTTTAGTCACTTTTATAATAACAAACATTACAGTTCTGTTTATTCTAAATCAAAATACTGAATTTTACATTTACCCTTTTTTATCAGCCACTCAATTAGTAAACCTTGGAGATTTCATTGAAAGTATCGAACCTATTATCATTGCGATATGGATATTAGGAACATTTATAAAAATTACTGTTTTCTACTATGTTACAATTTTAACAACAGCTCAATGGCTAAAATTATCTGATTATAAACCGATTGTTTGGCCGATTGGCATTTTAATAGTAGAAGTTAGTTTTTGGGCAGTGCCCAATTTAATGGTAAACAATCATATAGATATAACTGTTTTCCCGTTTTTATTTCCAATCATGCAGACGTTCATTCCCTTATTTATATTAGGAATGGCTGTGATAAGGAAGAAATCAAAGAGCTTAGAAATTTAATGATTAGGAGTTTATCTGCCATATGCATTCAGGAGTACTTCAGCCTTTGCCACCTTTATACACTTTTAATATTTAAGGAATGTGAATAATTAGGTTATACTTTTAGGGTACAAGCTGCCATTCCTTTTAAAAGGTTTGGGTATTGGTATCCTCAACCAGCTTATTCGAGGTGGCAGTTTTATCGGTTTCTCATCAAATGATCGAATTTACGTTTAGCAAAGGAAGAGGATAACTATGATTTCATACACGCAAGTTTTTCAAGGAACTGCTTTTTCTAGCAGCTCACCAAAGGAAGTAAAAATATTAAAAGATCATTTATTCTGTATTAATACTGATGGCATGATTGAAAAAATTGTTGCACCAGAAGAAGAAGGCTATCAAATATTAATAGATTCTTACTCAGATACAGAACAATTCCATCATTTAGCTGAAGGTCAATATTTCTTTCCTGGATTTATCGATTTACACGTTCATGCACCGCAATGGGCCCAATCTGGAACAGCCTTAGATCTTCCGCTCTATGATTGGTTAAACACGTATACCTTCCCGCTTGAGTCGAAATTTTCGGATATACATTTCGCAAAAAAAATCTACGAAAATGTGGTTACTACCCTCCTAACAAATGGAACAACTACCGCACTTTATTTTGCAACCGTTCATAAAGAAGCTAGTTTGCTGCTGGCAAAACTATGTGCTGAAAAAGGACAGCGCGGTTTAGTAGGAAAAGTTGTCATGGATCATCCTGAACAAAACCCAGATTATTATCGTGATGCAGATACGCAAACAGCATTAGCAGATACAGAAGAATTTATCCTAGCCGTTAACGAATTGGCAAAATCAGTGAAACAAGGGGTATACCCTGTAGTTACACCGCGGTTTATTCCAAGCTGTACGGATGAAGCTTTAAAGGGATTAGGCGAACTAGCTGCAAAGCATGATACATACATCCAATCACACTGCAGTGAAAGCGATTGGGCACATACCTATGTTCAAGATCGTTACGATAAAAATGACGCATTTGCTTTACATGATTTTGGTCTATTACGAGAGAAGTCAGTCATGGCACACTGTAATTTCTTAAATGACGATGATGCAGAATTATTTGCGAAAACAGGCACTGCTGTTAGTCATTGTCCAATCTCCAATGCCTACTTTGCCAATAGTGTCATCCCCATCGCCCATTTACATGCAAAGGGTGTTGAAATTGGTTTAGGATCTGACGTATCTGGAGGTTATTCACCTAGTCTATTCGATAATGCCAGACAAGCTGTTATATCTTCCAGAATGTTAGATGATGGCGTGAACCCAGCCTTGCCTGCTGAAAAACGCGGATTGCCAAATTCACGAATCACAATGAATGAAGCCTTCTTTTTCGCTACCGCTGGCGGCGGAGAAAGCCTGAGCTTACCCATTGGACGCTTAGAAGAAAACTATGCTTGGGATGTACAAATTATCGATACAACTGTCGCATCTGCAAAGCTTCCTATCTATAGTGCAAATGAGGATTTATTTGATGTCTTTCATAAAATTATGTACCTGGTCCGGCCAGAAAACATCCGTGAAGTCTGGGTGCAAGGAGAGAAAGTTCATTCACGTATGTAATGATAGAACTACTAATAATTATCATAAGAAAAGCGTATTCCCTCACGAATGCGCTTTTTAAATCTAAAAAAATCCAGTGATTTTCATGTCCACCACTACCTCTGCATAAATTCTTCACAACTTTAGAGTAGAATAAAAGTAATTGATTGAAATTAGGTGAGTAGATTGAAGAAACTCTCTATAAAGCTTGGGATATTGTTTTTCTTGATTATATTTGGATTGATCACTGTCATGTTTTTCTTTTTACATATGGGCATTGCTGAATCTAGAGTGGAAGAAGAACTTAAAGCACTGCAAGCAAGGGGAAATTCACATAGAGCCATCCTTGAAAAGCATTTCAATAAAGAAACCATTGATCACGTTGTTTTAATGGAATCCGAATCAATGACTGATGTAATTATCACCAATAAAAATGGAAAGGTGCTCAATTCCTCATCCGAATTTGCGTCTTTAAAGAAATACTTGAAACTACCTGCTTCCCCAATTACAGCTGAGGGGCAAATCGTTGAAGACAAC
Organism: Cytobacillus solani; assembly: GCF_001420595.1. GTDB lineage: Bacteria > Bacillota > Bacilli > Bacillales > Cytobacillaceae > Cytobacillus > Cytobacillus solani. The sequence goes on from NZ_LJIX01000006.1 coordinate 4,233,223, forward strand.
TGGAAAGATGAACCCTATATCGCCACCATTAGCCCAGTAGAAGTCAACGGACAGCTAATAGCCTATGTCTTCATGTTTGAAAATACGGCATCTGTCCATTCGCTCATACAAGGACTAAATGAGCACTTTCTTTTAGCTGGATGGATCTCCGTATGTCTGACCATTATTATTATCATCTTTCTTTCAAAAGGAATAACAAAGCCGCTGCTAAAAATGAAAGAAGCCACATCGCAATTGAGTAAAGGCCAGTTTTCAGTTTCTTTACCTATAGCCTCTGATGATGAGTTAGGTGATTTAGCAAAATCCATCGAATTATTATCAAGAGATTTAAACTATTTAAAACAAGAAAGAAATGAGTTCCTGGCTAGTATTTCCCATGAACTGAGAACGCCCTTAACGTATATCAAAGGATACGCAGATATCGTTCAGAAACGAAAACTTCCTGATGAAGAAAGAGAAAAATATTTAAATATTATTGTGGAAGAAACAAATCGATTATCTGTATTAATCAAAGAATTATTTGATCTAGCAAAAATTGACCAAAATTCATTTGCCATCCAAAAAGAACGTATCGATTTAAGGCCGTTCTTTACAAAAATGGAGCAGAAGCTATCCCTTGCTTTTCAAGAGAAAGGCATAAATTTCACACTGCAATGCCCGCAAAATATATTTATACAAGCAGATCCTTTGAGACTTGAACAGATTATACTCAATTTACTAGACAATTCCATCAAGTATTCTCAAGCAGGAGCAGACATCAAACTAAAGGCTTGGCAACATAAAAAATCGATTCATATTTCTATCCAAGATAATGGAAAAGGCATTCCAGAAAAGGAGATTCCACTCATCTTTAATCGTTTTTATCGGGTAGAAAAATCAAGAACACGCTCTTTAGGCGGCACGGGACTGGGGCTGGCAATTGTAAAAGAACTTGTTCAGGCGCATGGGGCTGAACTACATGTGAAAAGCAAAGAAAATGCAGGAACCGAGGTAGAACTAATCTTTAAAGGAGAACTGAAACAATGAAGACGCTTTTACTCGTCGATGATGAACCAATGATGCTTGATTTATTATCTTTATACTTATCTCCTATCGGGTATCATTGTATTAAAAAGGAATCTGCCCGTGAGGCAATAAACTATTTAGAAACACATCCGGTTGATTTAATTCTTTTAGACATTATGATGCCTGAAATGAATGGATTAGATGCATGTGAGAAAATCAGACAAACGTGGGACACCCCTATCATTATGCTAACGGCTATGAGTGATAAAACGGATGTTGTAAAAGGATTAAATAATGGGGCGGATGACTATATTTCTAAGCCATTTGACGAAGATGTGCTAATCGCAAGGATTGAAGCCGTTTTAAGGAGACAAAAAAATGAAACGGGAAAAATCTCTTATCGCGGTCTCTTTCTTGATCAAAACTCTTATGAGCTCCTGTATAATGGGGTGGAGATATTATTAACACCTAAGGAATTTGCAATGATGAGCTTATTTCTAACGAACCAAAATAAGGTTTTTACGAGGGAGCATTTAATTACTTCTATTTGGGGATACGAAGTTTCAACCGAAGACCGGACCATCGACTCTCACGTCCGAAATTTACGAGAAAAGCTTCGAAAAGCCGGATTTCCTGCTGATAATCACTTGTTAACGGTTTGGGGAGTTGGATATAAATGGGCTGGGAAAGGAACATTATAATAGAAAAGCTAATCTAACAGCCACTTAATATTGTGTTAGATTAGCTTTAAAAAGTTTAAGTCCCTTGTTTATTCCATCTAAGTACATAATTTTTTACTGGATTAAGCACAAAATGATCAAGGATAAGTATAATTAATATACAAATAATCGTCCAAGCAAATACTTTCGCTGTGTTAATATTTACTCTTGCCAATGCAAGGGAATAGCCTATCCCCGAATTAGAACCTAATAATTCTGCCATAATTGTAATTCGTACAGCTGAACCAGCCGCTAATGAAAGCGCTGAGATAATCGGGACAGCCAGTCCTGGCAGAATAATGTGCTTTAAATTTTGAAGGGGCGAGGTTTTGTAAATGGCCCCCATCTCAAGTAATTGCTTATCAATATTTCGCCAGCCATCTGCCGTATTTAAATAAATGACAGGAAAAACGAGCACGCTCACAACAAAAATGGGGACAGCCGAGCTTGTTCCAAACCAAACCATTGCTAATACAACGACAATAATCGGCGGCAAGCCCATAATCATAGAATAAATTGGGCGAAAGATTTCATAGACAACTTCAAACTTTCCTGCAATTAATCCACTAGAAATGGCAATGATGATGCCAATCGCTAGCCCTATAAGCATTCTGAAGCCAGACTGAGCTAGCTGGCTAATTAATTCCCCATTAATGATTAATTTTACAAATTCATCATACGTTTCGATAGGTGAAGGCAATAATATACTAGGCAAAAAATAAGAGCATACCTGCCAAATACAAAGTAATAGTAAGATAACTAAGGTTCGAATGAATCGTTTTTTACTTTTCGTAATAGAAGCCTGCATCCGGCAGTTTCCCCCCAATAATTTCAGGAGAAAGCGTTGAAAGCTCATTAAAGAAAAACTCTAAATCGTCTTTTGCATCTTTTGCTGAAACAAATTGTAAATTTAACGAAGGAATGACCTGCTCAATAATCGGCTTTGGTACATCCTCATTCATTTTATTAATAATCGCTGCAGCTTCTGACGGATTTTCATTAATAAATTGAACACTTTGTTCAAATTGATTTTGTATTTCCTCTACCAATTCAGGCTGTTCCTCAATTAATGAATTGGAGACGAGGATACCAGCTTGTGGGATAAAAGAATCCCTTCCCGTTGCTTTTTTCCATTCCTCCTGCAAATTCATAATCTTTGCAAGGTTCTTTCCTTCCTGTTTCCCCTTTACAACAGATAATGTGGCTACATGTTCTGGAACAACTGCATATTTTGCTTTATCTGCAATCATAAGCTGAACAATTTCTTGCGGGGACGAAACATACTCTATCTTTATGTCCTTTGTTGGATCAATGCCATTTTTATTTAATAAATATTGAAAAACTAAATCTGGCATATCGCCTTTGAAAGGAACATGAATGGTTTGCCCTTCTAATTGCTCCCAGCTCACTTGTTCACCATTTGGACCTACTACATACAAAATACCCCAAATTAACACATTCATCAGCTTTAGGTCCATCCCACGATTATATAAATTGGCTCCAACATATGTTGGGACAGCTGATATATCTGCTTGATTGGCACTAATTCGCGCACGAAGCTCATCTGGATTCTTCCAAGGCATATAATTTAATTGATTCGTATATTCCTGCAAATGATTATCATCCACCACTTTGTAAATAGGTGCAGCAATTGAGATTCCTAATGGTGCTTGTATGGTTAGTTCACTTAACTTCTCTGCTGCATCTTCTTGCTTACCTGGCTCCTCATTTGCTGGAGCAGCTGACTCTTTTTCAGTTGATTGTGAACATCCTGTTAAAAATACTGTGATTATTAAGAAGAATACGAGTAGATAATGAATGTTGTTCTTATATAGTTTTTCCACGTTAAATCCCCCCAACCCATTTCCTGAGTTCTAGTTCAACTTGTGATAAAAATTCGTAGTCTCTTTCATTTCTTTTTTTCGCCACTTTCATTTCATGTATGATTGAGCAGCCTTGACTTGACAGTACTAAAATTCGGTCAGCCAGTCTCAGTGCCTCCAACGGATCATGTGTGACATAGATGATTCCGATATGATTTTCATCAATTAATTGAATGACATCTTGCTGAAGTTCATTTTTTAATTTTGGATCAAGTGCGGAGAACGGTTCATCCATTAATATAAGTTCAGGATGGGTTGCTAGTGCACGAGCGATTGAGACACGCTGTTTCATGCCTCCCGATAATTTAGAAGGATAATAGTCAGCAACATGATCCAATCTAACCATTCTTAATATTTCAATTGCCTTCAGCTTTTTGACTGTTTTATTTTTTTCCTTCATAACAAATAAAATATTATCTATAACTGTTCGCCATGGCAGTAATCTTGGCTCTTGAAATACATAACCAAACTTTTTAGCATGAACGCTAACCTTCCCTCCAGTTTCGTTTATCAAGCCTGAAGTAATATTTAATATCGTTGTTTTCCCACAGCCAGAAGGGCCTAATAATGCAATCAATTCCCCTTGTCTCAAAGAAAAAGATAGATTTTCAATTACCTCCTCCTCGCAAAACCTAACCGACACAGAATCAAACTCTAGTAGTACGTTCATAGCATTCCCCTAGTATTTTTTTGTCGAGTATGATCAATCCCCTAAATGATAATAGTTTTCATTTAGAATTGTAATTGATAATGCTTCTCATTACTTATGATGACAATCACACCTTGCTTATAAAATTATGGCGAAAATGTGACAAAAAATATGAATACTTCCTTGTAGGGTTTCACCTATTTCCACTCGTCTATTAAGTTAAAGGGTAAAGATTCTAGAAGGAGTTTAACTATGAAAAAAGGAATATATCCATTTTTATTTTGGACAATGCTCATTTTTTATCTATTTTTATTAATAGATTTGCTATTTTTATCAAGGGGCAGCTATAGAAGCGTAAATCTTATCCCTTTTGAAACCATCCGCAGTTATATACATGTTGATGATGGAATCCGCACCAAATGGGTAGATGTTAACGTGTGGGGAAATATACTTATGTTTGTTCCTGCAGGGATTTATCTGATGATTTTTAAAAGGAAAGTGATTAAAACATTTTTAATCATTTGTGGTTTGTCCTTAGGGGCAGAAATCATTCAATATTTATTCGCTATTGGTGCAAGTGATATTGATGACCTTATTTTAAATTCTCTAGGGGGGTTCATCGGGATACTGATTTACTTAGTATTGGAGAAAATTTTTAAAAATGGGCATCGAGTAAGAAAGCTAATAACCGTTGCTTCCGCTTTAGTTGGGATACCGGTTTTATGTATTTCAATTTTAGTAACAATCGCTAATTGGTAATTTTCATTACAATTAGCGATTGTGGTAGGGAAGCCAAAGCTTCCCTTTTTATTAATTACATGAACATGAATCATCACAACAAACTGTTTTCTTATTAAAGCTTACACTACACACACCCGTTTCAGGCAAATCAAGTTCTACTTTTTCTGCAGACTCCAGATCCCCGCAAAGATAGGCTACAACTGATCTTACCTGTTCATATCCTGTCGCCATTAGGAATGTTGGAGCACGTCCATAGCTTTTCGCACCAACGATATAGAAATCCTTGTCGGGCTGGCGGAGCTCTTTTTCTCTATGTGGGCGAACAGTGCCACAGCTATGAATATTCGGATCAATAAGTGGTGCTAAAGCTTCCACACTTTCTACAGCTGGATCCATTGAAACTCTTACTTCACTTAAGATTGATAAATTTGGTCTGCTGCCTGTATTTACGATGACTTCTTCTATTCCTTTCAGAATACTATCCTCGCCATTCTTAATACCTGTAATCTCCATTCCTTTTTGGGATTTTCTAACCTCCTGAATTCGGAAAGAAGTAATCACTTTTACTTTCTGCCTATCAACTAAACGATGGATACGACTACCTAATTCACCGCGTGCAGCTAGTGCATCCTTTTCTTCCCCGCCATAGGCATCTTCAACAAGTTGTTTTCTCATGATCCAATAAATTTCAGTCTCAGGGTACCTCTTTGTAAGCTCTGCTAAATCCAGTAATGTATTAATCGCTGAATGTCCACCGCCTACAACTGCTACCCGTTTATTTCCATACCGTTTCTCTTCATTCCCTAATACATCTGGGATTCCATAAAATATTTGTTCATGGAGTGATTTCTCCTCCTTAAGCCATACACCACTTGAGTTCGCAGGGTTCGGATTCCCCCATGTTCCCGTTGCATCAATAACAGCTCTAGCTTCAAAAATTTTATATGTTCCATTTGACTCTGTATAGATGACAAAGGGCACATTTTCCCGATTCAGCGTTTTAATTTTGTCGATATCTTTTTTTCCAACCGATAATACCTTTGTCTGCAGCTGAATATATGGCTGGATTTCAGGAAGATTGGCAAGTGGCTTTAAGTATTGTTCAACAAGTTCTTTTCCTGTTGGCAATTTTTCTGAATCAGGATATGTCCAATTATTCTGTTCCAGCAAGCTCTTTGCAGCTTTATCAACGTTATAACGCCATGGAGAGAATAATCGAATATGTCCCCAAGTTAAAATATTTGCTCCAACCTGACTCCCCGCCTCTAGCAAAATAAAAGACTCTCCGCGACTGGCTAAATGAGCTGCAGCCGCTAAGCCTACAGGGCCTGCACCTATTATGGCGACTGGTAATTTATCATTTTTTACAGTTTTAGTGATAAAAGGTGATGTTTGTGTGGAACAGCATCCTTGTGTATGAATGACATTTGACATCGTAATTCTCCTCATTTCGCTTGATTTATTTTTAAGCCTTATGATTCCAAGTTAAAAAATGCTCATTTCTTTTTCTGCTAAAAATAACCTCTGGCAAGTGCAATCCTATTATTTATTATTTGCAAAATGCAAGTATTAAATCATGAGGGTTTACCTCATTGGGGTCGTACAGCAATTACTTGTTTTCGCCATCGCCTCATTTAATAGTTTAATGGAACGAATGACTGTTTCTTTTTCAAATTCATTCATATGTGAGAATACATCATTCAAATATGTTTTCATCTGCTGATCAATTGTAGTTGCAACATATTTTCCTTCAACAGTTAAGGAAAGAATATAAACTCTTTTATCATCTGGATGTGGTGTCTTTTTTACTAAATTCATTTTAACTAAAGCTTGGATTTGCCGGCTAAACGTCGTAATATCTGTCCCTAATGTTTCTGCCACTTGCTGAATAGAGGGATGATGCTGTTTATCGATCTCGTATAAAATATGGCTATGAATAATTGAAACATTTACTCCGCCAACACTGCAGCAGTTTTTATCTAAAAATCCAAAACGTCTCGTCATAATCTGAAATAATTCACGAAGATTTTCCACTTCCTATCACCTCTAATCAATTTTTACTTTAATAATTTTTCCATAGCCATTACATCAACGTATTTTCCATCAAGTATACCTTGGTTTTTGAACACACCAACTTCAAGATAGCCTTTTTTCTGATATAAACTTTGCCCCAGCTGATTGAAAGGGAAAGTAAAGAGGACGATCTTATGAAAATGATTTTCTTTTGCGCACTTTTCGATGGCTGTTAACAGCATATTCCCAATCCCTTTCCCCCTGAAGGTACGGGCAACATAAACAGACAAATCTGCCACGCCCGCATAGGCACATCTGTTATTATATTGGTTTAACGAGGACCAGCCGATAATATTGCCTTCATATTCAGCTACAAGTACTTTATAGCGATTTTTATGCTTATCAAACCACTCTTGCATGTAAGGTAAGTCCTTTGTCTCTGTTTCTAATGTTGCTATTCTGTCTTCGATCCCTTCATTGTAAATAGATACGATCGATAATAAATCCGTTGAAGTGGCCTCTCTTACAATTGTCATCATATCCCCCCAATAAATACCAACATTCTAATAATTATAAATATATATTAATAATTTGCATATTGCAATTATTTTTTACCATATAGATTTTTCCCAAACGCAACTTACTTGCCTCTCACTTACTTATATAAAATAGTACAAAAAGGTTGCTCTAGACCCACCCCTATTTTAAGTTGTATCATGGTCAAGGGTTAATGGGGGGCAAAGAAAATGGAAGAGCAAAAATATAAAGATCTAAAATTAGGAGAACGCGGGGCAATCATTAGTATTCTCGCTTATATCTGCCTTTCTATCATAAAATTAGTCATTGCCTATATGAGTGGCTCTGCTGCTCTAAAAGCAGATGGGCTTAACAATACAACCGATATCATTGCATCGATTGCCGTACTCATCGGACTGAAGTTATCACAAAGACCGCCTGATAAAGATCATCGGTATGGACATTGGAAAAGTGAAACGATTGCCTCAATGGTTGCCTCATTTATTATGGCTGCAGTAGGTCTGGAAGTGTTGATCGATGCGATCACCTCTATGTTTCAAGGAGAAAAAGAAACACCCGATATTATGGCGGCTTATGTAGGTATTTTTTCTGCACTAGCTATGTATGTTGTGTACCTTTACAACAAAAGGTTAGCTAATCAAATTAATAGCAAAGCCGTTATGGCAGCGGCAAAAGATAACCTTTCAGATGCGTGGGTGAGTATAGGAACAGCCGTAGGCATACTCGGGTCTCAATTAAAGATGCCCTTGCTGGATACAATAACTGCTATTATTGTCGGACTATTAATTTGCAAAACAGCCTGGGACATCTTTAAACAAGCTTCTCATGAGCTTTCAGATGGATTTGATGAAAAGAAAATTCAACTCTATCAGGAAGTAATCACAAAAGTAGATGGCGTGAAAGGAATAAAAGAAATTAAAGGAAGATATTACGGGAATAATGAGGTCATAGATGTTGTCATTCTTGTAAATTCCACATTGGATATTAAAGAAGCGCATGATATCACTACCCATGTTGAAAAAGTCATGATGAAGGATTACGGGGTTTATGATGTACATGTTCATGTGGAGCCGAATTAACTGATTGATTGACTTTTTTTTCCTCACACATCAAGTGACATAATAAGACAGACAAAAGCTATGTGAATAGTAGTTTTCACATAGCTTCTATTTTTATAAAGATAATTATTAGATACGCACTTCGGCTCATTTCACTACATTCAGTTGTACGATCGCCATTATATTTCCCCTTGTTTAATGTGAATAATTAATCTTTCAAGCCATTCTATTGTGTGCTCTGTTTTAGTTGAAAGATAGCCGCTCAAAAACTCTCTTATTGTCTCGGACTCCTTGCCTGTCTTCACCTGCTCAAAATGACTAATTCTCTCCCAGCCATCCTTGATAGTTTTTAATTTTTTTTCCAGTATTTCTACTACTTGATCACGATCCACATATTTCATGTTTGCTAAGCCAACGACCATATCCTTAATGCCTTCTGCCTGTTCAAACATTTTGTAGATTAATTTCGGAAGTGCTTCACGACCTTTATCCGTAATCGCAAATACTTGCTTATCTGGCCGGTGCTCTTCTTTTATAATTTCAACCGGCTCAATTAAACCTTTTTTAGCTAATGAATCAAAATGATAGTACAGTTTACTTTCTGTCAGCCCGCCTAATTCATCCAAGGGAATAGGCTCTGAAAGCTGTTTTTTTAATTTATATGGATAATTATTATCCTCCATCAGTTTGCTCAATATAAAAATTTGAATGGACATACTCTATGCTCCTTCAAGAAGAGTTTCCTCTTATTTTAGCAAAACTAAGCTGTGACTTCAGCTGTATTCTTTACATCTTCTGTTTCGGTCTTTACCTCTACTTCCTCAACTGGCATTGGTTTATGCAAAAAGGTGACGATAGCAATATTAATGAACATCGCAACTGCACCAACAGCAGCCATTAACCAAATATATGGACTTGGACTAACACTGCCGTATAGATTTGCGAAGTATGCCTGTACTGAGTAATACATTGGTGAAATGTAGCTCATCCATTCATATGGCATGTACATCATTTCACGTGTAATCGTGGCACCATTTGCTATTGTTTGCATTAATAATACTTTAATCAATGTACTGTAATTAGAGTACTTTTATTAAATTATTTTCCTGTTTTATTCTATATTTTTATATAAAGTCAATTAATAAATCTTCTAACTAACATTTCTATAGGTGAAAACTAGTTTCATACTTTAAGGGCAATTAATATTTTTTTCTCAGTGGATGGAATGGCAAAGCACTAATTGTGATTAAAAGTGCTTGCTTCGGCTAAGTGAAACATTAAATTGATTCTTGTTTCACTTTCCCACTTGAACCTACAGCCACGTCAGGTTTTATAATGAACCTATACTTTTTTATGGGAGGAATTTAGATGAAAGAAAATAATAAGTTTTCCATAGGTGAATTTTCAGAAAAAACAGGAATCTCCATTCGTACTTTGCATTACTATGACGAAATCGGTCTTTTACAGCCAGAAAAGAATCCAACGTCAGGACATCGCATTTACAATCACCAAGATATCCTCACCTTGCAGAAAATCGTAAGTCTAAAGTTTCTTGGGTATAGTCTGGATAAAATCCTTCACTTATTACATGAATCGAGTTTTACTAATGATTTAAATGAAACGTTATCTCTCCATTTACAAGCATTAGAAAAAGAAAAAGAAAAAATCGAACTATCAATGGCGGCAATTAAGAGAATTACTAAGTTACTAGAGGAAGAAGGGGAAGTAGATAGTGCCATCTTATTCAGCCTCATCCATAGCATGCAAACAGAATATATACAAAAGGAATGGATGGAACGGCACATGCAAGCGGATATTGTAGAAGAATTGTCGAAAAAAACGGAAGAAGAGAAAACCACCTTAGATCAAACCTTTATTCAATTAGCTAAGGAAGTAAAACAGCTTTACGGCAAACCTGTTGAGGATCCAAAAGTACAAGAAATGATTAAAACATATATTGAAGCATCTTTTGCATTTCTTGGTGAAGATTTGATTCAAAAACTAGCTGATGCAAACGTCGAAGAACTCGATATTCAGGAACTTGAAAACATGACCCCTTCCCCATTCACAGAAGATGAACAACAATGGATTAACCAGGCAATGGAATATTGTATGAGACAAACAGAATAGAACTAGAAATATGGTTATTGATGATATATTAATAAAGAATATATAGTAAAAAAAGAGAATCATGAACGCAATCATGATTCTCTTTTTATTTGGCAGCATTTAGTGCACCTGCAAAGCGCTTGATTCCTTCATCGATAGCCTTCTCATTTTCTCTTGCAAAAGTGAATCGCACATACCCTTTTCGGGATCCCATTGTAACTCCAGGTACGTAAATGACTCCCCGCTTAATCGCATGTTCCAATAACTTCATTTCATCAACGTCTCTTTTTAATTTACACCAAATATGGATTCCACCTTGAGGAATCGTATATTCCACTTGATCTTTTAAATAGTAATTAAGGCTAGAGACAATTTGATTCCGCCGCTTCTCTAATTCCTTCACTAATTTCTGAATATGCGAATGAAAATGTGCGGATTCTAAAAAATCGTTAGCGATCCATTGAGTAAAGCTCGCATGTCCAAAATCAATTTGCTGTTTGGCATCAGATAATCTTTCTATTACCGATCTTGGACCAATAATCCAACCAATTCTAAGACCCGAAGCAACAACCTTCGATAAAGAACTAATATATAGGACATTTCCATGCGTATCCATCGACTTTAATGTTGAAACTCCTTCGCCGTTAAAAGACGTTAAACTATACGGATCATCTTCCACTACAGGTATTCCATGTTCAGAGGATATTTCCAAAATAGCTTTCTGCTGACTCGTTTTTAGTAAAGTGCCTGTTGGATTTTGAAAAGCTGGATTTAAAAATATCATTCTAATGCGATGTTTTTTATGTAACGCTATTAACTCATCAGTGTCTATCCCCTGATCATTAACCGGTAAATAGTACGTTTTTATACCTGCTGTTTGAAATATCGGAAGATTGTAATGATAGGATGGGTCTTCTATTAACACAGCATCCCCAGGCTTTAACAAACATTGAACGACTAGATGTAAAGCTTGTTGTGCCCCAGAAGTAATTAGAATAGAGGAGGGATTTGTTTCAATCTCCCGGAACTCCTTCACATGCTTTGCAATAGTCGTCCTTAATCCTGCATTCCCCTGAGGATGATCATAACCTAACCGGCCGATAAAAGAGCGAGTGGACGTAATCTCCCTTAATGCATTCGTCGGAAAAAGATCCTCTGATAATTCACCGCTCGCTAAATTGATTAGTTTCTGCTCTTCCATCTCTTTACGTATTCTTTGGGTGAGCGGCAAATTTGGCAAAAATGAACCGGCTTCTATGTATCTGTTCCAACTAGGGATACGTTTTTTTGTTATCCCCCATATATCCTGACTTATCATCGTGCCACTTCCGCGAATTCGTTGAACTAAACCATTTGATTCAATCTCATCATATGCAGCTACAACTGTACTCCTATTGATATTTAGCTCTTTCGCTAAGTATCTCTCCGATGGAAGAGGTTTATCTGGCGGAAAGGTCCCATCAGCAATTCCATTTTCAATATATTCAGCAATTTGTTTATATATCGGTTTTTTAGACTTTCGATCAAGATTCCAGTCCATTTCATTCCATCTCTTTTCATTCAAAATTGTGATCTAATTTTCGTTACTTTTATCTATTATAACGATAATTAGATCACGTATTGAATTCTCCTGATCCATATAATGTTGCAGCGAACTCCTTTAAGCGAAAAAGCTAATGTACACACCAAGGGCGATAATAGACAAAAAAATAACCGCAACATATATGAACGTTAAATTAGTCGTATTTTTTTTCGTCGTTTCGCTATATTTTTCATCCGTCTTCCGCGTTACCATTAAAGTCCCAACCAAGGCGATTATCAAAATAATAAAGACAAAGGCAATTAATATTTTCATCGTCATCGTCCACCTCTATAAAAAATGATTTACTTCCACTACATTTAAGTAATCAGTATAAAATAAATGAAAAGGAATTGACCCATCCACTTTTGAATAATTTTCGCCATCCATTTGAATATTCTTTCTATTCATTTTTATATTATTTTCTTTTTCTTTCAATTAAACGTGATTGGGAATAATAAGTTGGATTGATGTCTAGATATATTTAACATTAACAAATTACACATTTGCCCCTATTATTTTAGTAAATGCCTTTTTACATTTTTTGTACAAAAATATTGAGATGCATCATAAATCGTTAAGGTCAACAAAAAAAAACATCCACATTTTTTATGTAGATGTTAAATTTATGACGTAACGCTCATTTCTTTAACTTTCAGGCGAGAATATATTTTCCTTAGCCTAATAAAGAGTCGGTACCTGCCTTTTATAGTATGGAAATCAATAAATTACTTAGAATGATAAACGTTTAAATTAAGCCATTTATTGATTGAAAATTTTATAATCGATTTCATTTTCACTTTTAGCAATAATAAATGCGCTTAAAGTATCTGAATCAACATTTAAAATCGTGCGCAGCATGCCAACAAACCATTCTACTCCAGCAAATAGGGCGATACTCTCAATTGGCAATCCCAATTGTGGAACGACAATAGACAATGATACTAATCCCGCACCTGGTACTACAGCATTTGCGAGGGAAGCTAATGTTGCTAAAATAACAAGATAAAAGTATTCTCCACCTGAATATGAAATTCCAGCAATCTGTGAAATTGTGACTAATGTAATTGCCATATGCATAGCTGACCCGTTACTATTGAGTGACATTCCTAATGGAAGGACTAATTTTGTAATTCTTTCACTTATTCCAAGTTTCTCCTTCGCATCCTTTAAAGCAATTGGCAGAGTAACAGCAGAAGATGTAGTAGTTAAAGCCATAATAGACATTGGAGCCATATTCTTGATTAATTTAACCATACTTACTTTACAGTATAAGGAAACAAATAGAAACCACATAAATAGAAATATAAAAGTGGCCAAACAATAAATTAATAAGTACTTTGCCAATGGAAGTAAAACTTGCAAACCCATATTTCCGATAGTAGAGGCTATTATAAAAAATATTCCCACTGGTGCAATCTTCATAATTAAGGTAACCAATTTTAAGATGACTGAATTAAACTGTACTGTTCCTTGAAATATTTTGTTTTCTTTGTCATCTAACCTGACATAACTTAATGCCAGTCCAAAAATGATGGCAAAAATAATAACTTGAACAATCGATCCTTGCGCCATAGAGTTAATTATATTTGTAGGAAAAAAATTAAGAATCGTATCTTCTATAGAGCTTGCTGTACCCATTTCTGGCAGTGGATTGTCCGAGAGTAGAGTGGAATCAATTCCTTTCCCTATTTTAAATAACACTCCTATTACCATACCAAATAAGGCAGCCAGGAAAGATGAAGTGATAAAAACAATGACCGTTTTAAATCCTAATTTTCCTAATTTCCTTGGATTTAACCCACCAACTGCTTCAATAATCTGTCCCATGACTAATAAAACAATGGACATTTGAATCAACCGTAAAAATATATTTCCAAAGACATCAATGGATGTCATGAATTTTCCGAAGAATCCACCAAATAATACGCCAAGAATAGTCGCTAGAATAATCTGAGTGGTTATGTTCATTCTTATTTTCATATTTTTTCTCCTAGATCTTATAAGAGTGTCTGGATCATATTAATTTATTTTTTTCAGATTTACAATCTATTTAGCGGCTTTTACTTTAAATATTTTTGTAAAGAAAAAGAACTGGAGACTACACAATTAGATATTTCTCCAGTCCCATAAAAAAGCATGATAAAAAATTCATTTCTAAACTACTACTCTACTTTTAGAACTCTTATTATAGTATGACAAACTAAATGGCATTCTCTAAATAATTGTTATTCTTTACGACTGTCCCAGTTAGCTCATCTTTGAGATTTGCGATATTATCTAATGAAGTAATAACTGCCTTTGCATTTGGACTATTTTCCAAGAAATTAACAACAGCTTCAACTTTTGGCAGCATACTTCCTGCTGCAAACTGATTTTGATTGATATATTCCTTCAATTCAGTAAGAGTAACGTCCTCAAGTTTTTTCTGATTTTCTTTACCATAGTTAATAAACACATAATCAACACCAGTAAGAATAATCAAGTAATCTGCCTTCACAAGTTCAGCTAGTTTTGCCGCAGCGAAATCCTTATCAATTACTGCTTCAACACCTTTGATTCCTTCTTCTGTTTTAATAACTGGAATTCCGCCGCCGCCGGCTGAAATTGTAATAAATCCATTTTTCACAAGGTTTTCTACTATCGGGTATTCAATAATTTCAAGCGGCTTTGGTGAAGCAACTACCTTACGCCATCCTCTGCCAGCATCTTCTATATAAACGGACCCATCTTTTTCCGCAACGGTTTTTGCTTCCTCTTCTGTTAAAAAAGGCCCAACTGGTTTTGTAGGATTCATAAAAGCAGGATCATCTTTATCAACTAAGCATTGAGTAATAATTGAAGCCGTCTGTTTATCAATATTTTCCTCTTTAAGCGCTTCATTCATAGCATTTTGCAGCCAAAATCCAATACTGCCTTGAGTCATGGCAACACAGGAATCTAATGGCAATGCAGGATTTATTTCAGAGTCAGCAGTCATTTGCTGGTTTAACAAGTTTCCAACTTGTGGTCCATTTCCATGACTGATTACTAATTCATGTCCTTGCTTTACTAATGCTACTAGTTTTTCAGCTGTTTCCTTTAATACCTTTTGTTGTCCCAGTGCAGTGGGGTCATCAGTTAAGATTGCATTCCCGCCTAGTGCAACGACGATTTTTTTTCCCATCTATATAACACTCCTCAAATTTTTATTTCTGCATCAGCTTCTTTAATGCGACTTGGATACCAAATAAAGTATCGATCCCTGAAGTATGACCGTAGTTTGTTACGTTTTTCACAAGTCTTCTGGCTTTAGCAATTTCAACCGTTCCAGATAAATTGTTTAGTAAATGCTTAAAACTTTCACTAACATAGCCATTCAGCAGGCATTGGTAGTAACTGCGACTAACATCAGTGGTTGAAGAATGCCTACTTAAGAACTCACTCAGCTCTTCTCTACAAGATGAATCATCTGAAAAGCATGACTCTACCATAATCAGACCGGAAATAAAATCATCACCGCTTGGAGTCAAACCAATTCCTCTGCCAAAAAAATGTTCTATAATGGCTTTGATAACCTTCTTATGATCTGACTGTGCAGAGATGAATTCATTTAGCAAGGATGATTCTTTGGCAGATTGAATAACACCTGAATCCCCAAGGAAGTCAATTTGATTGATTAGTCTAAATATTTCATTGTTTTTTACATCCACCCTATCGATTGGAAGATGACTTAACCGCAAATCTACTTCCGAAAGCTTATCCAGTTTGATCTTCACCTCATGATTTGATGTATCAATCATGATTTTTCCATCTTCATATCGAACAGAATTTCCTGCTGAAATTCTGTTTAACAGCTGTTGAAGGCTGTTTCCCGGAATATTGACCCCAAATGCGGACACTGGTGTCCCTAAAGACCCGACATGCACTAATTGGTCATGAAATACAAGATTAAAGCTAGTTTGAAAAACACTGTGAATGTTCCCAACAGAATTTTCATATAAAATATGGGGTAAATAATTGCTCTTTACCCCATATTCAATTTCTAAGGAATTAGAAATCATTATTCAACTGTGATTCCTAGTTTTTCTGCATACGCTTCTAACGCTTTTTCAAAACATGCTAGAGGAGCTCTTACTGTTCCAGCACCGATTTGTCCTACTCCAGCTTTTTTATGGGCAATACCGGTATTAATGATTGGTGTAATGCCTGTTTCCACAACTTTTCTTATATCAATTCCTAAACAAGTTCCCTTGAAGTCCCAAGTTGGAATACTCCAGTTAGGGTTATGTGAAATACTGATTTCCGCCATTTCATTAGATACCCTTAATGCATCCTCAAAGCCGCCAGCACCAACAAATCTAGTAACACCTGGTGCAGCTACCATTGCCATACCGCCGACGCCGACTGTTTCAGTAATGGCGCTATCACCGATATCAGGATTTCCATCTTCTTCTGAGTATCCTGTAAAATATAATCCTTTTGGTGTGTTAACAGGGGCAGTAAACCATTGATCACCCATTCCGCTAATACGAACACCAAAGTTTTTACCGTTTCTAGTTAATGTGGTAACAACTGTACCACTTTCTATCTTTCTCGCATGGTCCATGATTGCTTTACTTGTCGCCATCATGATATTTAAGAAGAACTGATCCGTATCTGCCAAGAATTGAATCACTTCTTCCTTCGTGCTGTCTTCAATATCCAGCTTAACAATAGAAGGACTGATTTCTTTTAGGAATACTAGAGATCCCGCAATGTTTCTTTGATGGAATTCGTCTCCCATTGTAATGGCCTTTGCAATCATAACATTTAGGTTGATTCCGTCACCTTTAAGTTTTATAGCTTGACTTAAAACTGGTCCTAAAACATTTGCCATCCAGTGTAGGCGATCGACTACTTCTTGGGAATATGCTCCGAAACGCAGAACTTTACCGATTCCTTCGTTCATTGTGCAGTAACCAACCGTGCCATCTACTTTGTTTTCTACAACTAGCACAGCCATATTCGCTGAAGTAATACCGCCCATCGGTCCAACAGCATGAACATGATGACATGGCATGAAAGTAACTTCTCCAGATTCAAGTTGTTTTCTTGCTTCTTCTTCCGTAGATGCCCAGCCTTCAAATAATGATGCCCCGATACATGAACCTTGCATTGGACCAGTCATTTCATCCCAAGTAATTGGTGGGCCTGCATGAAGCAATACTTTTCCATTTAGTTCTGGAATAACTGATTTTGCAGATACTACATCTACAAGGAATGGTTGAGAATTCTTGATTCTATCAATCACCTTTTCATTTGAAGCATTGATTTCTTCTTCTTTTTTACGTAAAGCATTTAAGATCTTGATTAACTTCTTATTTCCTCCTGCAACAGGCTTCCAATTGAATTGAAGACTTTGACCACCATATTTAATAATTGGTTCATTAAAGCTTTCAAGACCAACATTGATTACCCGAGGCATCGTATTTAGCATTTCATCAACAGCTGAGCTAAGTGCAGGTAAAGGATTTTTCTCTTTGCTGTAAGGAATCACTTGCTTATCTGCTTCAACTAATTCTTTACCCATAAATTTAAGTGCTAATTGAACAGCTTTTGCATTGCTCTCTTCAACAATAACACCTGCTTCTTCTAATGTTGCAACAGCTTGATTGAAGTCCTGTGGATCCTGTTTTGTCCCTACAACAGTCCCTACAAAATGCAAGTCTCTTCCATCTGCTTTAGCCACTGCAATGGCTTCTTTAATTGCCGGAGCTAATGCTTGTGCCATATCTGGATGACTTCCATATCCTAATACACAATCTAGCAGAATCACGCCAGTAGAAGGATCTACTGAATATTCTTTAATTTTGTTCATTCTAACTTCAGGGTCCATCATCGGATGTGGTTTACCTTGTGTGTAGATGTCATCTCCAAGGTCCATGACTTCAAAACCATGAGACTTTAAGATAAATCCCTCTTCTTTAACCAATCCGCCTAATTCTAATGATTCAGAAATTAACATACCTGCTTCTGCAGCTAATGTACCGCCTGAATATAGTCCTTTGACTGTCTTACCCGCTGGCAGAGGATTTTCTACATGATGAGCAGCAGGCTCGTAATAATTTGATTTCACAGACTGTCCGTTCGCCAGATCCACAGCGATTCTTGCTGTTTCCTCTAATGTGTGTGCAAGGTACACACTGCCTTCGTGGTGATCAGGTTTTTCTCCAAGGAAAATCGCTACCACCGGCTTGCTTACATCGTGAAGCAATTGGACAACTTCGTTTCTTACCTGTGGAGCAGGTGGCTTAGAAATGACCACAATCACTTCAGTGGCGTCATGATGCTCTAGACCAACAATGGCATCCTTCACTGTAATTGCTCCCACTTTATCACTTAAATCACGGCCGCCTGTCCCGATTGCGTGAACAACACCGCCGCCTAATTTGTCTATCATAGCTGTTACTTCTTGAATACCTGTTCCCGAAGCTCCAACAATACCTATATTTCCTTTGTTTACTACATTTGTAAACGCCATTGGAATACCTGAAATAATACCTGTTCCACAGTCAGGTCCCATTAGCAATAGACCTTTTTCATGCGCTTTTTTCTTAAGTCTTACTTCATCAGCAATAGAAATATTATCACTGAAAGAGAAAACATTAAGATTATAGTCTAGTGCTTTTTCAATTTCATCCGCAGCGTATTCTCCAGGGATAGAGAATAGGACTAAGTTTGCATCAGGAAGTGCTTCTAGGGCATCCTTCCAATTTTTCACACTCTTTAATCCGCCTGACTCTTTTGTTACAGATAGGTCATTTAGAAAACGATCCGTTTCTGCTAATACCAGATTCATAACAGCATCGTCATCTGTATCAACAACAATTACCATATCATTCCCTTTTGCAGATTCTGCTTCAGGTGTAAGTAATCCGGAATTTCTAAAAATATCTTTATTTGCGTCCGTTCCCATCATGATGGAACTTTTATTTACTCCGTCTAAACCATTAACAGAATTCGTTAATAACATCAAATTGATGGAATCTTGATAACTATTTTCTTTAATAATTGTGTGCAGCATAAAAATATTCCCCTTTCCTTTTCTCGTATTAATTATAAAGTTGACTGTAAGTGTTTCCATCGCTACATGAAGATAAAATAGACAATCGTATGTTATCTCTTATAGATAAAAACTTGCTGTAATAGATTCATTGAAATTTAAATGAAAAGGCTTGAGTGTAAAAAAAGCCCCTAAATGTTCAGGCAACAAATAGGGACTCGTCATTTTATTATCGATAAACTGTTACAATCTTTTCAGTTTTTACTGTAACTCGTCCATTTTTAATAACGAACAATCGTGTTGGCAGATCGATGATCGCGTTTGTAACAGATTCTGTATCTAGTAAAACAAGGTTAGCAGTGTGTCCAACTTCAATCCCATAATCTTTTATACCAAGAGCCTTAGCTGGGTTCGTTGTGATCATTGGTAAAACAGTCGGTAAATCTGCTGCACCTCCCAAGTGTGCTGTAGGAATGGCTAGCATGGCTGTTTGAACAAGATCGCCTGTTCCATAAGGAGTAAACGCATTACGAATATTATTTGTAGCGATACACATATTTACTCCACCATCACGTAACGCACGAATTGGCGTAAGACCGCGTCTAACATTATATTCATCATTACGTCCACCCATATGCAAATCAGTAGCTGGTAAAGACATAATACTAATTTGGGCTTTGGCTAGACCTTCAATAATTGGTTCTAATTGTTTTTTAGGAACTGCTCCTAATGCCGTTACGTGACCTAGTGAAACTTGTCCTTCATAACCTTCAGCAATTGTTTTTTCACAAATATATTCAATTGTCATCCCTTCTGGATCGTCTTTGAAGTCTTGGTGAAAATCAATTGGTTTGCCATATTTTTTAGCAATTTCAAATACCAAATCAATATGTTCTTTTGCAGGAGAATCATTATATGGAATTCCCCCCACTACATCTGCACCGGCTTCCATTGCCTGAAACATCATTTCTTCTGTTCCTGGTGCTTTAAAAATTCCTTCTTGCGGGAATGCAACAACTTGCATATCGATAAAACTCTTATATTTTTCCTTTAATTCCATGATCGCTTCAAATCCTGTGAAGCCTTGTGAAGGATCAAATTCAGCATGAGTACGAATATGAGTTGTACCGTTTACGATTAACATTTCAATTGTACGTTGTGCACGATCTAATATATCTTCTTTTGTAAATGTTGGTTTTAACTTTGCAGTAACCTCAATGGCTTCCTTTAATGTTCCAGATTTATTTGGAAGGCGGTCAGCAATTAATGCTTTGTCCAAGTGAATATGCCCTTCAATAAATCCAGGAACCAATACCTTGCCATTTGCTTCGATTACTTGCTTCGCATCTGCATCAATCGCATGCCCAATAGCTGCTATTTTGCCATCTTTAATTGCTACATCTTGTAACTCTGCACCTTCTTCAAGTCGTGCCTTTTTGATTAAGATATCCATATTAATTCCCTCCATTTTAAGGTTATTAAGATAAAATAAATGATAATACAAGAAGTAATGCTATTGCAGATCCAACCCATTTACCATTGCCTTTTACTACTTCTATAATAGGAAGTTTGAAACCAGCAGATAATGCTTGCATGGTTATGTTAACAAAACTTAATTGACTTCCCAATCCAACACCAATTGTGACAAAGCCTATTGCTAAAGGTGAGAAACCTAATGAAACAGCGATCGGCAGGACTAATCCTAGGATAGAACCAACAAATGCTCCCGCAGGGATCCCAATTAAAACACCCGCTAACACAGCAGCAGGAACAACTAATGCAGTTGGAGCATTTCCAGCCGCACTAGCAATAACTTGGAATGCTCCAGTATTACTAATAAGGTTGATAAACGCTAGGAAAATACCGACTTGAAATAATCTCGTAAGAATATAAATAGATCCATCAATTAAAGAATTTGTAGTCTGGTTTAAGTTAAATTTAGTACAAATGAAAATTAATGCGACAGTACCAATTGTATAAACAAGAGGGTTAATGAGTGAATAGTCTAACGCCTTATTAATAAATGGTCCGACAATAATCGCTAATAGCATGAAAATCGCAGGAATCGTAATTTTAAATAATTGACCATTGCTCATCGCAGCATATTCTTCACTTTCTTTGCTGACGAACAAGCTGCCCCTCTTCTTCGCGCCATAGAAAGCTAACACTACTGCGATCACTGCAAATAGCAATGTAACCCATCTCATTGTTCCAACGTACTCAGCAACTGGAATACCAGATAACTTAGAGACAACGCTTGATTCAAGAGATGCTGGTGAAGTCGTAAATGCTACAGCTGTAGCTATAGACATAGCTGCAATCAATTCAGGAATTGCACCTACGGCTGCAAACGCTAATGGCGCAATTACCATAGCCGTACCGCCGCCAACACCAGACATATACGTTGCAGCAGCTTGTAGAATGACAATAAAGGCAGCCATGTACTCATTCTTGTTGCCAATTTTACGTCGAACTAGATTTAACGCTGCAGTATACCCGCCAGATGCGAATACAGCCATAGCAATGGCTGAGTTTACAACCGGAACAGTATTAGAAAGCATTTGTGGTATGGTCTTTAAAAACTCTTCGTTGGCCTGTGCAATCCCAATACCACCTATTAACATGGCTAATGCACCGCCAGCAAAACCAGCAACCAGCATGTCCACCTTCATGAATAAAAGTACAATAATCAAAATGATTGGAACAATGACTAAAATCGCCTGAAAACCAGTAGGAGTTGGAATTTTAACTTCATCTACTCCTGCTGCAAATACTTGATATCCAGATATCAGCATAAATAGGATGGCTGCTGTTATTGAATAAAGATTACGCTTTTTAAATGCCATTTGGAGACCTCCATTCTTAATGTTTGATAAGAATAATAACTGATCGTTTAATCCACTGAAATATATTTTCTTTACAGAGTAAGAAAAAGGTTCAGAATATTAATTTCATCATAATGAAAGATTTCTTACTATTGCTTGCTTATTTTCTTCTTCTATCTAAAACCTCCGTTCTTTTTAGAATGGTATATATCTAGGGAATGAAGTAAATACGAGATCGATCATAGTAGGATAAGCGCCCAGCGCCTTGTCATATTACTATGATAGGTTTCCAAACGCTCTCCTCCGAACCGTACGTACACCTCTCAATGTATACGGCTCTCCACTTGTCTATCAATTTGAAGTGTTTAATACTTATTAAAGATTTTTATAATGCCTCACGCATTAACCTTTGTTGTATTAAACTAGACAAGCTGTTTCCCTTTGCCATGTAATAGGCTTTCCCTATCTCGGACTAATACGGAAACTCCGTTACCCTATTGGATATTCAGATACAACTATCATAGCCTCAAAAGGCTTTCCAACTTAGGTAATCCCCATTTAGACAGATAAAAACATAGCTTTTGTAATGTCGGAAGCGACTTTCGTCTGTTTCTGCTTATGGCAGTTGAGTGGATAAAGTTCACTTGGCTCCATACCGAGTTTCATTATTTCGCCTTTACCCATATAGCGTTTCAGTATCCTTTCGCTACACGCAAGCATCATCGCTCTTAGACTATCGTTCAAGCAGTTTAGCTTTCTTCCTTGTTTACAATTTTCATCTAGCCATTCAGTCGTGACTTAGACACTAGTCAACTTACGGCTTTCCACACCATGCTACACTCCCCGTCCAGTTTCCTTTTCGGATAAGGTGGGTGATGATAGGTTTTAAACTGTGAATTTTAACCTACACTGTTGCCAAACAGTGAATTTTTAGCTGCCCTTATGGGCGCACAACTAAGTGCTTAAGCAGTGTTTACAATCGATCAATTGTTATAACCACCACTCTCAAAGTATGACGAAATATCCGGGGGAAAGTCTAAACTTTAGGGAGTGATTTCATTATGATGACCCAACTTCATTGTAAACGTTGTCAATTACATTCGTCTTTATCCGCTATGTATAGAGTCAGGAGTATATTTTATCTCAAAGGGACTAAATTTATGGAATGCTATTTTTATTATTTAAAGATAAAAAGTTTCCTTTTATATTTATTTAGTTTAGTATATAAAAAACTACTTCTACGTTCGATGGGAGGTAAAGATATGACCTTAACAGTTAGAGATATACTTGACTTTGAGTCTTTATATGAATCCGAGCTAATTGCGGGAATGAAAGGCTTGCAAAAAGAAGTGACTGGGATAATGGTTATGGAAGCTCCTGATATTGAAGCTTGGGGGAACTTTGGACAAGTATGCTTAACTAGTTTCTTTGCGCTTGAAAATCTTTCATTGACTGAAACGAAAAAATTTTTTATAAAAGCGAATACGATAGGGATCGCAGCTTTCATTGTTAAATTAGATCGTTTAGTAAAGAAGATTCCAGCACATTTCATTGAGGAATGCAATGTGAATCAAATCCCCCTGATAAAAATCCAAAAAGAAACACGGTACGAAGCCATTATTTTGAGTGTCATGGAAACGTTAATTAATAAAAATAAAGTTCTGCTAGACCGCTATTACATGATTAGCAATCAATTCACGAATATGGCACTCAGAGAGCCACGATTAAAAGATATACTTGCTTTATTAGAGGATCTCATCCCTAATCCTGTCAGTCTTTTTAAAAATAATTCCATTATATACAGAAGTATAAATCTAGAATTAGGTGACTTTCATGTAAGTAAATCGACCAAGCTGGCCAAAAAACGCTATACTAATTTTGAATATCAAAGACAAGTAGTTTCTCATACAGATCTTACAGCTCAACACTATTCCCAATTATCGGTAGAAATCCCTTCACTAGGAACAGATGTTTATCGATTAATCATCCATGAATTAAATCAAAAGACGACTGAAGATGATTTTATGGCTATAGAAAATACAGTAAGTTCTCTTCAAATGGAACTGCTAAAGAAGTATGCATTGCAGCAGCAAAATCTCAGTCATTTAAATGAGATCATTAATGATTTAATCTATGCACGATATCAAACAGAGGAAGAATTAGCAGAGATATTGCATTTCCTGAATCTTAGCAAGAAAGACAATATCCATCTCGTCATATTTGACCTTTCGGTGGAGAGCAACAGAAAAAAAGTAAAACGAGAAGATTCTGAATCTATTTTAAATACCCTATCGAATTATATCTCAATCCGTTGGAGCAAATTTGTAAGTTTGGTAAAAAAGGATAAGATTATCTTTCTCATTTGTAATTCAGATAACGATCAAGGATTTTCCGAAAAAATAACTGTAGCCATCAACTCTTTTACTTCCTTATCCTATTATTCACAATTATCCTTTAATATAGGAATCAGCAACAAATCAAATGTAACTGATTTACACTTGGCAAATAAACAAGCAAACAACATTTTAAAGATATTAAAACTAACTGGCCAAAAAAATAAAATCGTGTCCTACAAGGACTTAGGAATCTTCCAATTATTTTTGGAAACAAATAATATTGATGAATTAATAAAATTTGTACCTGAAAAAATATTAGAAATTCAAAAAACCAAACCAGAACTTAATAAGACATTAAGGGTTTTTCTAGATCATAACCAAAACTTCAAAACGACTGCAGAGGAGTTATTCATTCACCCAAAGACGGCAAAATACCGAATTGAACGGCTTATAAAACTAGCTAATATTAATTTTGAGAATCCCGAGGAACTTTTGCAAATTAATATTGGCTTGCGCTTACTTGAGTTTATAGATACAACTTTATAACGGCAAGGCTGTCCATTTTATGTACAATAAAATGACAATAAAATATGGAGAAATTCAAACTCTTGCCTTAGAAGCAACATTTATAAGATCTAAAACAAATAGAAAGGAAAAACGATTATCTATATACACGGCGGAGGATTAGTATATGGAACATGATTATGACAGAATACCCATTTGCCAGAATTATAAAAACTGTATGTAAGAATGATTAAATGGTTAGAAACCATAATATAAAAAAAACGTGCCCGTACCGCCTGTCATTTGCTAAGTGGATATCTACAAATAACAGGCAGTTACAGGCACTTATTATTTTTAATAGAAGATAACAAGCTTTTAATATTGTTTGTTTATCGAGGAAGCAGTTTACACATGTTCAACTGGTGCCACTGTAAATTTCCCATATTCGACACCTTTTAAACTCGTCAGTTTATTGCTTAGAAGCCGGATCTCTTTTGCTTTTCCCTTTACGATGATGAGCTCAAGACTTTCTATCGCCTGAGCGTTATTAACATTTCCAACAAAGGTATTCCTTTCAGCCGTATTCCCATTTGCATCTTCAAACTGTATCCCTACAAAATTATCCATAATCGTATTATTATCTATTTGATTACGTTCAGCTTCTTCTATATATATACCTACTCGATTTGAAATAATTGTATTTCCGGTTACCATTGTGTCAGAAACCATATAAAGTAATAGTCCTTGAGCATGAACACTATTGTTATTAAAGGACAACTTGTTATTACTTACAACGGTTCGATTTGATTCCATCAACATTGCACCAGTTGAGTTAGCTTTAGATACATTTTCATTAAGTAAGTTATCGTCTGAAAACATAAGATGCATCCCATAACGTGAATTTTGAATCGTATTTTGGAACAATATATTCTCTTCGCTTTGTTCTAAATAAATTCCGTCAGCCACATTAGAAATTTTTATATTTGTTATGGTGTTTCTAAAGGATTTCCATAAATCAATTCCATTTCCTTGCTTTTCGCCAACAATCTTACTATCTTCTATCTTCACGTCAGCTGCACGATCAAGTTTTATTCCCGCACCTCTTGTTTCAATATCAATTCCCTCTAAAATATGGTTAGAACCAGTTACAAAAACAGCCATGTCTTCTTTTCTATCACCGCAGTACTCTACTTTGATATTTTTGAGAATAACTCCCTCACCACTAATGGCAATGACCGGCTCTTCCTCACAAGAGCGCAGCAGGACTTTCCCCTTTCCTATTAAGGTTATGGGCTTAGAAATATTCACTGTTTCGTTATACTCCCCCTCCCTTATTTCAATAGTAGTACCCTTTGAGGCTGCATCAATTTTAGATTGCAATGTACTTGCTGCTTCGGCTCCATCAGGCAAGCAAAACCCTAAAACGAGGAGAAACATTGTAAAAATCATTCTTTTCATTTCATTACTATCCTCGCTTTCATGCTGGTTCACTTTGTGAGTGTATCTAATAATTGTGTGGAATATATGTAATAATTATGAAAATTTCATTTTTCCTTTTCTTTTTTTGGATTTAGATCCATTTATACATTAGTCTAAGCAGCTCTTCTTTTACTTTACTTATCGCCTCTTTTATAAAAAAAACTACCTGCACTCGTATCGTTTATCATAAATATTTTTATTGGCACTATGAGTTTATTTTTCATTCATACTTACATTGAAAAAAGGCTGCCCCAATTTAATAATTGCAGACAACCCTTTTTCTAACTTACCTAGATTTCATAATATGCCTCTTCCTGGTTCGTATCCTCAAACCATTTCATTCCTTTATACTTAAATCCAATTTTCTCTAAGATTTTCAATGAACCTGTATTTTTTGGATCAGCTGAGGCGTAAATTTTCATTACTTTCGGGTTCATTTTCGCAAAATGAACACATGCTGCTGCCGCTTCTCTAGCGTAACCTTTCCCCCACGCATTTTTCGCAAAATGAAAAATCAATTCAACTTCATTTAATGTTGTTAGGACATTAAATCCAGCTGCGCCGATGACTCTTCCTAACTCCTTTTCTATTACTGCATAAACAGAAAGATGACTCTTCTATATAATTTCATGTTATAAAATAACTATTTTACCAAGTGCCCTTCCTTTTTGGGAATTTCTCTTCTAACGAATGAAATATTGTTTTTCATAAAAACGATTGGAATTACAGGACGTAAATCATTATTTGTTTTATCTATAAAATCGATAATGACTAATAGTTATTTTCGATAAATAACACATTTGTGATAAATGTCATTCTAACTTTTTAGTTAAAGTGATAATAATTAGTTGCTTATCAATAGAATTAGAAAGGAAGTTTATATGAGTAATAGAAAAACTGTTATTTTAAATTATGGTGCTTTATGTATTGCTATGAATGTTATATTAGGAACAATCATTTCAGCTATGAAAATCCCACTTTTATTTCTTGATACAATCGGAACAGTATTAATGGCTGTTCTATTTGGGCCTTGGTGGGGGGCTTTAACCGGTTTGTTAACAAATGTTGTTTTGGGGGTTACAACAAGCCCAACAGCTTTCTTTTTCGGATTAGTTAATGTTGCAATTGCAATTGTAGTTGGACTCATGGCAAGAAAATTCAATTTCACTAAATGGTATATTGCACTTATAACAGGAATTCTTCTTTCTATTATTGCACCACTAATAGGAACCCCTATTGCTGTAGCTGTCTTTGGCGGTTTAGATGGAAGCGGGATGGATGTTATCGTTTTATGGATGAGAGCTGCTGGTGAAAGTATTTTTGCTTCTACCTTTATATCAAGAATCACCGGCAACTTTGTAGATAAAATTATTACTTGTTTATTAGTCATGTTTATCGTTATCAAATTACCAATGTTCCAAAAAATATATAAAGGAAATGACCGCCATGCAGCGTAATAAAAAAATTCTGCTCGTATCCCATTGCATTTTTAATCAAAACACGGTCATAGAAGGGGAAGCACGGAGTTTTGGTGCAATCCCTACAGTATTAGATTGGATTCAAAAGGAAGGACTAGGGGTTATACAGCTGCCCTGTCCCGAATTCACATTTTTAGGATTAGAACGTCCATCTATGACTTATGAGGAATATGATAATGAAGAATATCGTCAGCACTGTCGAAAAATTTTATTGCCAGTTCTCGAACAATTGACGGAATACAAAAAATGCGACTATCAAATCACTGGTATTCTAGGCATTCAAAGCAGTCCCTCCTGTGACATGACCAAGGGAGTCTTTATGGAAGAGTTAAAAAAGCTCTTTAGCGAACAGCAGATAGCTATTGCTACTGAATGGTACCTTCCGGATCATAAAAATCCTATTTTCAATAGTAAGGAGAATTATATTAAGAGTAACTAAAATATTGGCCAAATGATCAATCATTTTTATAAACTTACATCTTTTTAAGTTTTTGTCTTATCCTCTCATAGCTTTTGTAGTTTTAGTTTTCTCCAAGTCTAATCACCCAATTTTGCCAAAATAAGAGGAGGAAGGGCACATATTATTCATGTATAATATGTGCCCCATAGTTATTTCATTGAAGTGCCTGATAATGGAATAATTAAAGTATGATCTCCATCTTATAAATAATTAATTTTCCCTTCACTAAACTTCCGTTATTTTCAATACAAGGAAACTATCTATACCAAATAAATGCTAGCTAACCATCAAGATAGGAAAGATACAAGTCAATCACTATTGGCAGCTTAATCCTTATCACTATCAAAAGCAATTTCAATTAGGGCAATTAACAATGCAATAATTATCTCTGTTTTCCATGAAAGTGTAATACTATGCATAAACTCATCCACTGTAAACAAGACTAGCCAGTTTGTTGTGACTTCAAAACTGATTCGGATGAAAAAGACCCATATTTCCCTTGTTATATTTCGGACGGACAGCTTAAAAATTGTTTTGGAAAACAATTCGAAAATGATGCCTAGAATAAAAAAACTGACAACAAAAACAACCAATGACCAAATAGATTTATAATGAACACCGAGCAGTTTAAAAATCCCTGCCAGTCCAAAGAAATAAAGTCCCAATACAAAACCTAACACAAGGATAATGAGCAATGTTATTCCTGCAACTGTTGCCGTCTTATCTTTTAAATTCATTTCACGAAATGAATCATTTTTTTCTGGCATAAGTCTATTTCTCCTTCTGTTAGTATTCTGCCTTGTTATTTAAGTATAAAATTTTATAATCACTTCTAAACCTTAATATAGAGTTTCAGCTTTTTATAAAGATAGGAATGTTTCGGTTCTTTAACAAACCTGCTTCGTTAATGGAAAAAGAAATAAGCAATATTCCTTATTGAAGTATCGAGCCATTTAATAGAATAAGAAGGTTTATTAATTAAACTAACTCTTTCACAAATAATACTCTATCTTGATTTGGTCCATCATAATCAGTATTGACGGAAACACCATTAATTGTTTTATCTCCCTTTTCAATTACAAACCCCATCTTAGTATGATAAGCAATCGAAACTTTGTTGACAGGAGACGTTACACAACGGACAATTTTGCAACCATTTTGTTTAACTTTATTAAAAAATTCGTTGTATAATTTTTTTCCGATGTTATGTCTTCTATAATCAGGGTGAACTCCAATAAAGTGAATATACGCCTCATTAGAATAAGATTGAGAAAGGAAGCCAATTAGGAAACCTACAATTTCTCCTTCCTTTTCAACAACGAAACTTGTATTTGTAAAATGGTCAAAGAATAATTTCGGTAACATATCAGACATTTGCCTTCCTCCCCACCACTTATTGATTAGTGGAGATATTACATAGTAGTCTGACCCTTTCACTAAACGTATTTTCATCTTAATTCCCCTTTAATTGTGTATAAACTTACAACGTAATTCTAAAATCAATAACCGTATCCCTAATGCTATAACCATATTTTACCACATTCTATTTTATCCTTGTTAAAGAAAACTGTCCCGTTACTATAGCTGTAAAATAAAGATTGATTAAACCCCATTTGAATTCCTTATATTAGCAATAATTAATAAAGCCGTTATTTTGAAAAAGGATAGTTCAAAATAACGGTTTTCTATTTGATAATAACAATTTATTATAATAATGTTTGATTATTTCATATTGCATTACAAAAATAGGTTTGAGTAATTACAGAAATGTTTCTCTTTAGTATTATAAATTTTTAAAAAATCGCCCATAAAAAGAAAAGCCACTTAAGTTTGGCGCTAAAACTTCAAGAAATATTATTTCTCATCAGCAGGTCTTCGTTTATGTT
The DNA here is from genome assembly GCF_001420595.1 of Cytobacillus solani. Classification (GTDB taxonomy): domain Bacteria; phylum Bacillota; class Bacilli; order Bacillales; family Cytobacillaceae; genus Cytobacillus; species Cytobacillus solani. The sequence goes on from NZ_LJIX01000006.1 coordinate 4,263,508, forward strand.
TTTCGTTAATAATTTTCTTGTTAAGAATCCTTACTTTATCAACCATTAGCAACCTCATATCTTCTACAATATACCTAGCTAACTCTTCGTCAGATATGTCATCTCCATCAATATCTAGGCGGAATTCCTGCCCTTGAATTCCACCCCCGTTAGTAAACTCAATTTCAAAGTCAAATAGAACTCTTTTATCCATTCCAATACCACCTTACCCTTAGTCTAGAGTGCTATAAATATATTCTGGTTTTAATAAACTAATACCTCTTCCAATAAACTCCGACTATAAGATAAAGAAAAAATCTTTTTCGAATTGTTTGTTAACGATATACCTTATTCACCGTAAATAATAATTCATAGAAATGAAAGAAATCGTAGAAAATAAAGAACATATGAAAATATACATATGAAGGTGGAATGATGATGGGGTTTCGCTCAATTTTTATCGTATTTCTTTCCATCCTATTAATTGGCTGCTCTGCTTATAAAAATAACGAAGATCAAAATAACCCTATGGCTATTCAAATGAATAACAAAACCTCCCCTAAAATTGTTCTTCTTATCATTGATTCATTAATGGATGAACCTTTAAAGAAAGTGATTGAAGAGAAGAAGGCACCTGCCTTGGATTTTTTTGTAAAACATGGCCAATATAATAAATACTTAGTCAGCTCCTATCCAACAATGTCAGTTACAATTGACAGCTCATTAATAACCGGTACTTACCCTGATAAACATAAAATTCCAGGTCTTGTATGGTATGACGGAGATGAAAAACGTACTATAAATTATGGAAATGGTCTTTTCGAAATGATGAAGATTGGGGTTACTCAGTTTGCTGAAGACTCATTGTACCAATTTAATAATGTGGACCTCAGCCCTAATGTGGAGACCATTCACGAAGTATTAGACAAAAGGGGAAAACAAACAGCTTCTATTAACTCTATCATTTATCGCGGAAATTATGAGCACACGCTGAAGATTCCAAAGGTCTTAGCGAAGACTACTGCATTGCCGAATACATACAAAACCTTTGGACCAAAGCGATTGTCAGTGGGTGCATTTATTCGTCAAGACGAAAAAAATATACATTTATTAAATCGGTTAGGGCTTAATGATGCATTTGCAGCGCAAGAATTAAAATATCTTTTAGAAAAGAACATACTTCCCGAATTCACGATTATGTACTTTCCAGTAAATGATCATGAAGTTCATAGAAAAGGACCTAAGACGACTGAAGGCATTGAAGAACTTGATAAGAATTTACAAGAAATATTAAATGTTTTTCCAAATTGGGAAAGTGCGCTAGAAAATATAATTTGGATTATCATCGGAGACAGCAAGCAATCTTCAGTTAAAAAAAACAAAAATGAAGCTTTAATTGATTTAAGAGAAGCTCTTTCGAACTACAATATTTTAAAACTTAATGAGCCTGTACGTAATAATGATGAACTTGTTATTACAGCAAATGAACGAATGGCATATATTTATAAGATCAGTGAAGATTTTTCTCTGCAAGATATTGCAAATAGGTTGTTAGCAGATGAACGTATCGCATGGATTGCATGGAAGGAAAACAACATGATTCAAGTGAAGTCATGGGACAAGGATGGGGTATTTCAATTCAAACCCGAAGGAGCTTTTAAAGATGCTTATAATCAAACTTGGTCTATAAAAGGAAATAGCTCAATTCTTGATTTGACTATAAAAAATAACAATCAAATAAAGTATGGTGATTATCCTGATGGATTAGCTAGATTGTACGGTGCATTACATTCACAAAAAGGAGAGTTCCTAATAGTGGATGCCAAACCTGGTTATGAATTTATTGGAGAAAGTTCTCCTGAACATACAGGTGGAGGTGCCCATGGTTCGATGTATAAAAATGACTCTCTTACTCCTATTATTGTTACAGGAACCAATAAAAGCATAGATAATTTACGTATTGTTGATTTAAAAAAATGGATATTGGACCTCTTAGAATGAGAGTTAAAAATGAAGTTGTTGTCCGAAGTGGCAGCAAAGATTGCTTCTGCGATGGCGGCCGAACTAATCGGAAGTATTCTGGCATGCCTGTACCGTTAGGGTACTTTTCTGGAATACCCATTTTTATTATTTGCTTAGATACTTCCTCATTTGATACCAAATATATATCCATGTACGTGAAAATCGATTATTACCATACAAATAGTGAATGAATACCCCACCTTTTATCTACAAAGTAAGGAGAGGATCTTTAATGAACTACAAAGTATTTAAGTCGATTAATCAGCTTTCTGGACGTTGTTTTCCAATTGATTTTCTGATGATTTTGATATCAAAAAAGATTCGTTATGTGTATATTTTTGTATTGATTTACATGTGGTTTAGAAATGACTCTTACAAAAAAGCGTCTTGTAATGCGGTGATATCAGCGGGGATTACTTTATTAATTAACATTTTGATTAAGTTATTTTATTTTAAACCACGTCCGTTTATGAAAAGCCAAGTCGGGATACTTATTCCTTCAAAAATGGGTTCTTCATTTCCAAGTAAACATACTCTGCTTGTATTTGCTATATCAACTTCTATCTTTCTATATGACCGTGTTCTTGGTTCAATCATGTTGGTTCTATCTGTTTTGACGGGCTTCTCACGTATTTGGGTAGGACATCATTATCCATCTGATATTATCGGAAGTGCCTTTATTTCCAGCATGACTAGCATCATAATAGATAAAACTGCCCGCTGTATTAAATATAATGCTGTCAAATAAGAAATCATACCCTTTAAATCACAAAATTGTGAAATGAACCATTTTATTGCTAGTTGTGAATTATTCTATTGCCAAGCTATGGGGCTCTAAGGATTTAAAACACCGATGTTCGACTAACTTTTCTTTCAAAAAAGAAAAATAACACCTTCAATAATAGTTTTTGTATTCTTGGCAATTATAATCTTCACAAATTTATTTTAGGCAAAGATATATTCACTTAAGAATATACAAAAAGAAACCATATAAGAATGTTTTACTCTTGAGAAATTGTAATAAAAAATGACTTATTAAGAATTCACTAAATTAAAAAATGTTGTTTACGGCAGTATGTTTTTTGAATAGAAATCAAGGCTTTATATACAAGTTATGTATAAAATCTTGGATATAAAGCCTTATTTAAAATAAATTCGTATTTAATTAATGCGCCCGATTGTTGAATAACAATCAACTTCTATAAGCTTGGTTAAGTTGAATACGATAGTACAAAGTTTGATTAATTTATACACAAGGTATATCCTGCCTCAAAAAATTTCTAATTCTTTTTGCTACATCCTCTTTATAAATCACTTCACTTGCATATTTTTTTACATCTTGAGTTCCAACGCATACACTATGTATTGCTTGTTCAAATAAGCATTTATCATTTTGGTCATTACCAAAAGCAATAAAATCACGTATACCGAAATTATGTATACCTCTCACCTTATTAATACCATGAGGACTAATATCATAAATATCTTCGCTCTTATATCGTGTAATGGACACTGGTAAAGTAGCTAGTTCCTTCAATAAAGAATCCTCTACATTAAATAACACAAGCTTAGAAAGATTGTTCAGTTCCTTTAACTGAATGTTTTTTGCATCGACTTGATTGATATGATGATAAATAGGATGACCTTGTTCCCCTGTATATGCAAAATCCCAATCGCTATCCGCCAAATATGAACAGTTATATTTCTCAATAAAACTATATAATTCAATTTTGGTATCTTCATCAAAAGACACACATTCTATTTTCCCTTCAAAACTTGTAAAGGCTCCATTCCCACCAATTAATTGAAAATGATGAAACTTTCCCGGTAAGACAGGGCGCAGGTCACGGATTGGTCTTGCAGAAGCAAATATCACTTTATGTCCAGCAACAATTAATTGTTCAATTGCTTCTTGAATATCTAATTCAATTGTTTTTCCATCAAAACAAAGGGTACCATCTATATCAAATACAAAATTCATTTCTTCATCACTCCTTAATTCGAGTATAATAAAGGATTATGATCTTTTGAAAGGACAGGTGTCCCTTTTATGAAAACTGCCGTTCAACAATTTAAAAACATCTACCAATACTCATTATCCGAAAAAGACCAAATCGCAATTCAAGTCCTTTCATTTAAAAAAGATGAATCAATTTTGACCGTTGGCGAGAAAGTTAAAGGCATTTATTTTTTAATTAATGGTTCTTACTATGTAACAAGCCCTGAGATAAATGGAAAAGAATTATTGCTTCGTCGCTGTACACCTCCTTCTATATTAGGAGATATTGAAATTTTTCAGCATTGTGACATTCAATCTAATTGCCATGCTACTGAAGCATGTACATTTATATTTGTACCAACTGAGCTATATGAACAATCTCTAAAAAAAGACCCTGCCTTTACTGAACTATTATTAAAAGAGTTAACGTTTAAATTAAAAACTTGTACAACATTATCTCGTGTAAATGCCTTATCTTCCGTTAGTATAAAACTTGCTGCATATTTATGTACAACACATACCGAGAATACCTATGATGGATACTTAATAGTTGAGAACAATCATCATATCGCCAATCTAATTGGCACAACTAACCGGCATGTAAACCGAGTTTTAAAACGCTGGGAAGATGAAAAAATAATTGAAAGAAACAATGAAAAAATAAAAATTCTAGATTTTGAGAGATTATCTATAGTAGCGGAGGATATCCGATATAAATAATCTATTATTATTCTCACAGCTGCATTTTATACAAAAATCCCCCCTTTAGACTAATAAAATCTAAGGGGGTAATGATGTCCAACTTATTTTAAATGTATACCCAAAAGAGCTCTCCTTCTTTCCTTTACTTTGATTCGGTCTAGGTAATTTTAAATTCTATTGTTGAATTATTTCCCCATAAAGGTTACAAATATTTCTGCAAATGTGTTCAAAAATCTGCCCCTTTAACGAAAAAAACTTTCCTTATTCTAGGAAAGCGTCCGATAATGGAATAAATTAATATTTTTAACTAAAGCTTTCCGTTTCTGCTAATTACGTGACTTAACAATTCTGTTGTTCTGTTTGATCAAATCTAAAAGGCCATCAGGAACAAGTCGTAATTCACCGTTTTGAAACTTACTTATAGGCAAACGCATAATTTTAAATATTTTCCCGTCATCTTCCTTACCTTCAAACAATTCCTCGGTATAAAAAGAGATATCAACAAATGATGCATCGTATACCTGTACAATCTCATGTCCTACTTCCCCGTTAAAAGTAAAGATATTTTCAAGAGTCCCCAAATATTTGAGATTAAAAATATCAGTTTCAATTTCTTCTTGTACCTCTCTTATTAAAGCTTCTGCGCTTTTTTCTCCGTATTCAATTCCTCCTCCTATAGGACGGTAATAATAATCACCTTTTACTGAATCATAGCCCTCTGCAACAAGGATGGAATCGTCTTTTTGAAATATACAAATAACCAGTGGTCGTATTATTCCTTTTTTCATTGCAATCCTCCAAATCGTTAATCAATACCCTTTAATTGTTTCGATTCACTCGCGAATAAACCCTTCTTCCATTCCAGATAATGGCACTTTCCATAAAGAAAGAGCGAATTCTTGCTGCAGAATTGCGCCCTTCAATGAAGTAACTAAAACAGAAACATTGATGCAAAATAGTATATTTTTCTTTAACTAAATCGCCCTTTAATGGGATAACTAAATATAATCTCAATGCTAATTCTGATTGAACTAACGCACCCTATAGTTTAAGTGAATTCCATCACAAACTTTACCTTTTTCTACTGCCATGATTATTTTATAAAAAGTTATTTATTGAAATTAATAAATAAAATCTTAATGCTATTATTTTCTTTTTGAGGATACCCTTATATAATAACCATCAGGATCAATGACTCTAAAATCGACCATCCCCCAAGTTTGTTGTTTTAAATCTGATTCAATTGAATTGGGTTTTTTTTGTTTTATACTTTTATATAACTCTTCAACTTGATCCGTTATAATTATAAATTCTACACCACCACCAAGTTTAGCGAAGTTATGTTTTTTAAAATAATGATTGTCCTCTAAAACATCAAATGACGTTAAAAGAAGATGAGATTCATCACTAATAAAACTCGCGCTGTTTTCTCCCTGTTGTAATAATTTCAGTCTTAAAATATTTTGATAGAACACTACTGATTTCTCAATATCGTTTACAAAAAACTCAATTCTAAATGCCATCATAATCCCTCTCATCATTAATTAGATTGTTCAAAACTCTTTTCTAATCTTTAAATTCTATTAATTTCTTTTAGAATTTTTCTTTCCTAAATGCCGCGTTTGTTGAACAAAAAAGCTTTCCTGTATGGTAGCTGATTTTGAACATAAGTACCCTTCTGCTTTTAGTGCATTATATAACATCCTTTTTATGGATCTCTTAAAGTAGTTTAATTAATGCCTTTAAGTTTTTTCCACTCACTTAAGTACATATCTGGCTTGTTCTCAGGCTCTGCAGGGAGTTTACAGATAAATTCCAATGAATTTTCATCTGGGTCATGAAAATACACCATAGCATGGGCTTGATCTGGAATTAAAATTGGTTCAGTAGGTTTAAAACCGAACTCTTCACGTATATCAATGCCCCGTTCCTTTAACCATTGCTTTGCATTTTTTAAATCCTCAAAATCTACCTTAAACGCTATATGTCTTAAGGATGGATGATATTTTGTATTAACACCTTGGTCACTTTCCCATAAACCAATCCAGCTATTATTCTCTACTATCCAAAAAAACGCTATCTTTTCATACCTTATTGCTAACTTTAAGCCTAAGCCTTTGTAGAATTCAATCGACTTTTCTAAATTACTTACTGGTAAATGTGCTTCATATAATCCTCTAATCATCTATTTACCCTCCTTTTATTAGGTTTAGCATACAATTTAGTAAAGGAGTCTACGACGGAGAATAGTTTGAACTATCCTACGACTTTTGGAGTATTTATATCTTCATTCTCTTATACTATACTGCTTCGTTACTTCAATAACATGAAGTGGTATGCGGTGAATCTTTCTCTTTTAGCAGGTTAATAATTCATCTTTTGAAACAATACGCCATTCATGTGCTACAAATTTTCCTATATAGTCATTGATACTAATTTCTTCTAATTCAATTGCAAGTGGATGTAGGGATACATAGCATTCATTTGTCTCATAATTTAGGGTAACTTTTCCAACCTCATATCCATTATGAATTCTTAAATCAAAATCTGGGTCATCAATAATATCTCCTTTAACAGGAACAAGAAAAAGCTGCTATTGGATCTATTAATACGTGACCTTTTTTAGTCTCTTCTTGTGGAGAGTGGGTGGTTCCTTTGTTCTTCTAGATGGCAACTCACTCGTTCGAGAAAAGTTGCTAGGGATAGAGTATTGGACAAGTAGTCTCATGGGACAAGGGACCTGTCCCAGTAATCTTTACTATTGTTATGTAAATAAAATAAAAAATGGTTTCCTGGTCTGGAAACCATTTTTGTAGTTGACCATATGGTGTTACCAATTCGTTTTTCTCTTTTACGTAAAGAAGATAAACAATTACTATTCACTGTCTCAGTAGATGTAAAAAATTCTTAAAGATAGAGATGAGATTGATTGTTTTTTCTTCTAGAAATAATGACTTAAATAATATATTGTATACCTAAAACAATGAAAGCCCTACCTCTCTTTCATCCTTACGGCTCCTTGTCCGTGCCAGTGTGAATCAGGATTGCAAAAATCAAGTGACTATTTTATCGAGTTATTTGATGAAACTTCAAACATTCGTAAAAGAAATTTAAATAATAAAAATGGATTAGATTGTAGAAATAACAAAAGAGGTTAATGCTTTAAAGGTGAGTTGGAGAAGTTGAATGTCTTTGAAAAGATTTACTTTTAATAATAAACATATTCCCAAAAAATTCAGGATATTTTCGGGAGATGTAATACATTATCTTAAATTAATCTTAACAGAAACTTTTTATTTGATTTTCAGTAATCCCTTTAATTAATCCCAGTTCACTAATCAAAAATTGATGTGCGTTATCTAACATTTTTTTTTCGCTTGCATTAAGTGCTTTTTCTTTCTTCATACGCATTAAATCACGTACAACTTCAGTACATTCTTGTATTTTACCCGTTTTTATTTTGTCCGTGTTCACTTTATACCTTTGTTTCCACGGCAGTAATCTATCTGATTCTCCATGATGAAAAATGTGTATGATGTGTTTTAATGCAATTATGTCAGTAACAGGGCGTATACTTGAACTCAACATTTTACCCGTAGGAATCATGACTTGCATATTACCGATTAACATTTTTATGACATAATACTGTTGTTTTTCCCCTGAGATTTCCTTTTCTTCTATGGCTTTAATTATACCTACTCCGTGCATTGGATAAACAATGTTATCGCCAATTTGAAACAAATAATCCACCTCCATATATGGTAACCTTCTTAACCTTAACATATATATTATTTTTTATCAAATTTTTAATTTTATCATAAATTAATTTTCAACGTCAACTACTTTTTCATTAAAAATCAGAAAAAGCAAAAACAATAGGAATCGTGTCGGATTACCAATAAAGGGAAGGTTTATTTTCCCGCGTATAATCTGAAACCTCTACTACCTTAATATTATTATTCTATATAAAACCTTCCTGCGCAAATAACACAAAAAGCGACTGCCTTGTTCAGCAATCGCACATGACCAAGTAAGCTCTGAATCACTTCAAGTGGCGTACCATTGTTGACATATGTGTAGCATAGCTGTGTCGTAATTGATAAGGATGTATACTTTTTTATCCCAGCTCGATTTGATATGCGTTTGATAATATATCTCAGATTATCAATACTCATACGCCTGTTTGGCCTTCTTTCCGTAATAAACAATCAGAATCCTCATCATCTCGCTCATCTTGATATCTTTTTAACCAAATGTAGCAACGGGTATTAAAGTACACTCCCCTTTCTTTATCGCCTTCCCATGAACAATAACTGAATTCGTTAAAAAACTAATATCATCACGATTCAATTTTATAACTTCTCCAATACGGCAGCCTGTCGAATACATAAATTCAAATAACGCATTCTCCAAAGAAGTATGACAAGCTTCACTAAGATGTTCAATTTCTCTTTCTGACGCAAGTAAGTGAGGCTTATACGGTGCGTGCTAAAACACTTCAGCACTCCCTTAAAACACATTTGTCAATGTATAAAATACCATCAGAAGCTTGCATGCATAGAATCAGTGTTGTCAAATATACTTACGGGCTTAGTCCAATTTCAACTTATTGAAATGTGTTTTTAAGTATGCAAAAAGAAAAACCTGAGGTCATTTTATGATCATCAGGTTTTCTTTTAACCACCAATTAAAAAAACTATATTCTAGAAATATAACATTTACAATTTTATTCTTCTTATGTTATTATATATAAAATTTGTTCCATAAACATCGAACTGATTATTGTTCCAAGGAGGTAGAACTTTATGTCTTTTCAAGTAATTGTAGATTTTTCACCTGTTAACGAACTTATTACAAGCTTGTATCACTACATCAATTTCAAACAGCATCGCAATTTCTCCCTCAGTAAAGACTGGCATAATTCCGTTAAAACAGAACTTCATCCTCATTTCGCAGCTGAGCTGGAAGATGACCGATTAGAAGTATTGCATCGAATCAATTTATTAGTTTGGCAATGCCCTGGGGAGAGAACTCCAAAAGAATTTATCAAATGGCTTCAAGACCAGCCACCTGGTGATTTATATGAACGATTGGCTCCCTGGATTAACAATATACCTGGTAATTTAAAAGAACTGCGTGATCGAATGGTATACCTATTATCAGAGTGGGATGTACAGTACTTTCAGCACATTGATCCTAGAATTATTGAACAATTAAAGGATGATGCAAGACAAAAACGGGACCTGATTTCTAAAGTATCATCTATTAATTTAATTGAAGAAGCGACAAATGGAATTAGAATTGAACCAAATGAAATGTTAAAAACCGTTTTTCTCATTCCGCAATATCATTGCCGTCCAGCAACGATACTCGATTACTTCGAATCTATATGCACTTGTCTATATCCAGTAAAATCTGCAGCAAATGATGCTAACGAACTGCCTTGGGAGTTAACATTTGTTACCCATGCTTTAGCTGATGAGAATCGTTTAAAAATACTGCGATTTTTGCATTCCGGAATGCAAAATTTTTCGGCCATTCAAAGTTATATTGGACTCGCAAAAAGCACTACCAACCACCATTTGTCCATTTTAAGAAGGGCAGGATTGATCAGGACTCACTATTTTGGAAGTAAGTTTATTCACCAATACAGTCTGCGTGAGGAAGGACTGGAGCAAATGCAAAACCTGATCAATGCTTATATTAGGAACAATGACGGTGGAGTATAACATGAATAAAGCCAATCTGTTCTTAAAACAATATCATCCAATCGTACATACACTTCTTTTTGGTACGTTTTTAATCGCGCTTGCTCAATCAATGAGTCTGTTATTTTTGCCTATCTATTTGGTGAAAGAACTTCATATGGATCCTGTAGTCATAGGACTTACTGTTGGGGCTGGTCCTCTTGCGGCAACGTTTGGAGGATTCATAGCAGGTGTTGTGTCAGATAGGATAGGGAGAAGGAAGGTATTGCTTGCATCCCTTTTATTATCATCGTTTTCTTTTTTGGGCTTTGTTTTTGCTGAAACACCAATTTTTCTCATCATATTAGTGATCTTAATAGGGTTAAGCAACTCATTCTTTACGCCAGTCGCTAAGGCACTAATGGGAGATGTCACCGATGCGGATAAACGAGTTCGCGTCTTTTCCCTTCGATATGTAGTTAACAACCTCGGTTTTGCAATTGGCCCAATAATCGGAGCTTATCTTGCACTGTCTGCAAATGAAGTTCCCTTTCTTATTGCAGCATGTCTATATTTAGGATTCACTATTCTTCTTCATATATTATTGAAACGATTTGGTATTAAACAAATAGAGGCTCAAGATACAGAAAAGATAACTTTAAGGAAATCTTTAAGTGTACTGCGCTCAGACACTATCCTCCTCTACTTTGTTATTGGAGGAATCATTTGCATGGTAGTACATGGACAATGGTCGGTTCCTGTATCACAATATTTGGAAAATGATTTCACGAATGGTGTTCAATTGTTTGCTATCATCTTGATTGCAAACAGCGTTGGAGTCATTTCCATGCAATATCCAATAACAAGATGGGCAGAAAAACGAACACCATTATTTACAATAATAATCGGATGTATTTTTACAGCTTTTGGCATGTTATTGTTTGCTTTTTCCGGGAATGCGGTTATGTTCGTTATTTCGACGATTATTTTTACTCTAGGGGAAGTACTTGTGATACCGGCAGAGTATACACTTATTGATCAAATTACGCCAAAAGCATTGCGGGGAACGTATTATGGAGCACAGAGCTTTAACTCTTTAGGAAGTTTTATCGGGCCAATGCTCGGAGGCTTTATGTTAAAGCAATTTAGCGGAACTGCTTTTTTTCTAACAATGGCTCTCATTTCAATACTGAGCATTCTATTCTTCTGGCGTGGTGTTAATCTTTTTAAAAATAAAAACACAACTTCTAATGTTGATTTTGAAAAAAGATTGATTAAAAGTAACTCACAAACCAGCATTTTACGATAAATAAAAAGAATCCATTTTGAAAAAAGATTGATCAGAATGGATTCTTTTTCAGCAGATTTAAGATTGGTTTGTATAAAAAAAGAATGATCATTTTCTACCTCTTCAAGCATATTTGTTACGGTTAAATTCTCACCAAAGTTTGATGGGGAAATGGTTTCTTAAATTCTTTTTCCCAGAGTGAATAATGCTCATAGGGATATACACATACGGCACGGTCGGGACCCCCATGATATCGTAAATCCGCAACTCCATCTCCAAGGAATCCTTCTTTTTTTAGAGAGCTTCTTCAGTTGTATGTTTACAAATTCCTGTATTTATTTCTTTATCGCTCCCGTACTTCATTATTTTGGGTAAACCAATAGAAAATTTCTCCAACCTTATAGCTTTACTACTATCCACTTATACGCACATCTCCTTGTTACTAATTTATCTATTATTAATATTATCACTTGTTGCAGACTTCTTTTACTAACCTACCAGATTAATTTCAGTACAAACATTCACATTTTCTAGATGTTAATCCAGAAAATGACCCGATTGCGGAATATATTATTTAGGTTTTTTGGCTCCAATTTTCTTTCTTTTAATCTTTTTTTGGAAAAATGCTTATTAAAGATATAGCTCCATTTATTCGAACTTTCTTCCATTTATTTTATTAACGATAATATTAAAGTTACAGATTTATCTACGAATGATCGCTCCGGATGAGATTTCAATAAAACAGTAACTCCAATTAATGCAACAACTAATGTCTGAGCTAAGGCTTTAACATCTAGGTTGCTTTCTAACTCACCTGATTTAATACCTTTTAGAAGGGTTTCTTGAAATATGACTGAAAGATACATTTCATGCTCCCTCGTAAGTATTTCAAATTTTTCATCGTGTGGGGCAAGCTCTACAATTGTATTAATACAAAAGCAGCCTTTACTTACTTTGTTCTTGTACTCTTCTTCTATCATTTCTTCAAATAGATTACGAAATGCTTCCTTCACAGATGTAGTGTTTTGTAGTTTTTTTCTAATGAGGGAGGCATGCAAGTTTGTATATTTACGCAAAGCAGCTTCAAACAGTTTCTCTTTGTCTCCAAAAGTTGCGTATAAACTGGGTCGTTGTATACCCATAGTGGCTGTTAAATCACTAATCGATGTGGCAGCGTATCCCTTCTCCCAAAAAAGTTCCATAGCATCGTCCAATGCTTTTTCTTTATCAAATTCACGTTGTCGAACCATGATAAATCCTCCTTCGCAAAAAACTAAATTTCTTTACTGATAGCAATCTTATTTTTGATTTCGTTTTATCTGCTCAATGACTCCAAGTCTGTCCACTTGAATCCAATACTCCACTATTTTTTGTTTTTCTAGTTGGTATACGGCACTACCTATTTCAATAACTTCTTTATTTGTAGGAGGGTAGCCCTCATATTCTGCAATATGCATTCCAATCTGTTTCCATCTAACATAAACCTTCTGATTTTGAGAAAGAAGTTCTTGAATTTCAATTTTAAAGTTTCCCCATATATCCAACATTTCTTTTATATGTTCTGCATAATTCTTGGGTGATCTTATTATCGTCACCATACTTTCTGAATTCATTTGATGAGCCTTTACCTCTTTTGCCATGAAGGTTTCGGCTTGTTCAGGTTTGTTACCCGATCTTACAACTTCAAAAAAACTTTTTATAATCTGTTCGTTAGTCTGTATTGATGAAGGCGTTCTTTTTAAAGATGCTTCATCTCTCAATTCATTTATATCTATTGTTTGATTCAGTTCATCAATCGCTACGTCCTTATCAAATTTTCCATTTCCAATCATATCAGAACCTCCTCATATTATACCAATTGGTATATTTTGATTTTATTCATTTATATTCTTTTTGTCAATATTGAGTGTTTTTTTCATTTAACTCTAATTAAAATAATTAAGGTTATGCATATAACCTCATATGTCAATTTCCAAACTCTTTGATGAACAATAAATAATGTTCAAAACTAACTTGACACCTAAATAAGTTAAGATTATGCTTAAAAAGCATCATTTAATACCATTCGGTATATTATACTTATCGGTAAAATTAATGAAAGGAGATATACTAAATTGGATAGTAACGATAAAAATATAAAATTTACTGAAGAGTTTGCTACAAAAACGGATGAGTTACAAATAGCATCCAATTCAACATTGTCTAGATATACAGAACTATTAATAGCGATAGCTTGTGGTATGGCTGTTGCTAACATCTATTTCGCCCATCCATTACTCGACTCAATAGCTACTGAATTCATTATTACCCCATCGACCATTGGAATCGTAATTACAATTACTCAGATTTGTTATGCATTAGGACTGCTGTTATTGGTCCCTCTGGGTGATTTATTAAACCAACGACATGTGATTATGGGTCAAATGTTAATGTTAGCTGTTGCGTTAGTTGTTGTTGGTATAGCTCCTACCAGTATAGTGTTTTTCATTGGTATTGCAGTGGTAGGTTTGCTTGCCACTATTACACAAACTCTAGTCGCATATGCATCAACGTTGGCTGTTCCTGCTGAGCGTGGACGAGTAGTTGGTTTCGTTACAAGTGGAGTTGTCATTGGCATCTTACTGGCAAGGACGTTTGCTGGCATAATGGCTGATCTTGGAGGTTGGCGTTCTGTCTACCTTTCTTCAGCTGTATTAATTCTGATTTTGATTGGCTTATTACACAAAGAACTTCCGGGTACGGTTTACAAGCGTCCATCTCTAACCTACCCAAAGTTGTTACATTCCGTTCTAATGTTATTTGTTCAAGAAAGGATTCTTCTTATTCGTGGGATATTGGCACTTTTGATTTTTACTGTTTTTAGTACTTTTTGGACTTCATTGGTGTTACCGTTAAGTTCTCCACCTTACTCATTTTCACATACTGCTATTGGAGCATTTGGTCTGGCTGGAGTTTCTGGAGCATTAGCTGCAGCACGGGCTGGGCGACTGGCTGATCGAGGATTAGGAGAACTTACAACGTTTGTAGCATTAGTGTTACTAATAGCATCATGGTTCTTTATTTACTTTATTAACTATTCAATTCTCGTATTAATTATTGGCATTATCCTTCTTGACCTTGCTGTACAAGCAGTTCATGTCACCAATCAGAGTATGATTTTTACAGTCCGTTCTGAAGCAAGAAGTCGGCTTACTGCTGCATACATGGTTTTTTATTCTGTTGGCAGTGCCACGGGTTCCATAATTTCAACCAACATATACGCAAATTATGGCTGGAAAGGTGTATGTGTATTCGGTATCTCTGTCAGTGCTTTGGCTCTTATATTTTGGATGGCTACCTACCGTCTTTCTAAGAAGGATATGCAGAAGTAATTTCAAAGTAGATGATATTTTTAAAAAATTAAGCAAAAAGGGGTAGAAATTAATTCTATCTCCTTTTCACTTAATTTCAGAGACTTCACGTTTATTTCTCCTTTTTTCTAACCTTTTTATATTTAAGAGAAGATTATCAATTTCCATATTAAATGGCCCGTTCGTTGAATAAGAGCCACTTCAAAAGCTATGTATAGATGTAAGTGTTTATACAGTTTGTTGTTTTTGAAAAATAATTCAAGAATATTAATAAATATACTGCCAAAACATACATTAGTTAAATGCCAGAAACAAAATAAAAGAACTGCAGATTTATAATCTACAGTTCTTCTCTTTTGAGGCACAATTTTGCCAAAAGTACATTGAAGCATATCGTTGCCAAAACGGCAAAATTATGGTTTAAGTCACACAACAAAATGTGAAATGAACCATTTTATTGCCTAGTTTTGAATCATTCAATTGCCAAGCTATGGGGCTCTAAGGATTTATAACACCGATGTTCGACTAACTTTTCTTTCAAAAAAGAAAAAATACCATCTTCAATAATAGTTTTTGTATTCTTGGCAAATGTAATCTTCATAAATTTATTTTAGGCAAAGTTATATTCACTTAAGAATAACCACAAAAAAACCATATTAGAATGTTTTAATCTTGAGAAATTGTAATAAAAAATGACTTATTAAGAATTCACTAAATTAAAAATGTATTTGGCAATTAAAAAATGTTGTTTACGGCAGTATGTTTTTTGAATAGAAATCAAGGCTTTATATACAAGTTATGTATAAAAACCTTTATATAAAGCTTTATTTAAAATAAATTCTTATTTAATCAAAGAGCCCGATTGTGGAAGAGCAGTAGTTGCAACGATGGCTCGCACTTATTGAACTCTAGCACCCGATTGTTTAAGTGTAATGTTTCACAAACTTGCTTTTCAAAGGTATTTTATTATAAGAATACTACCTAGATTTTGGCATATGAAAAGGCTATCCTTTATTAAGGAAAGCCTACAATTACAATAGTTTATAGCAGTTTTTTTCTTTCATAGTTAGAGTTTGATCAGGAAAGGAGTTTATTTGGTTGTCTTATTTTCTGCCAATGAAACGCACATTTTAATACTTAGATAAAATATAAGTCAATACATCACCGTCTATATTACCCCCAGATAAAACAAGAGCAATGTTTTTCCCTCCAATTCGCTCTCTGTAATCCATAACAGCAGCTACTGTAGTGCAACTCCCTGCTTCCACAATATACTTTTCTTTTTTTGCCATGAAACTAACTGCTTTAGCAATAGACTCTTCTGATACAGCTATAAAGTCATCAACGTAAATTTTGGCCATATAATAGCTCAGCTTACCAACCCCTCCAACAAGAGCATCACATAATGATTCCTCGCTTGGATATTCTTCATAAAAAATATTGTCTTCATAAGATTTTATCATGGCAGGACATGCTTCTGTTTGGACTCCAATGATACGAATTCCTGGTTTTATAGTTTTAGCTGCAACAGCTATTCCTGTAATCAGCCCCCCTCCTCCTATCGGTACTACGATAGTATCAATGTCATTATTCTGCTCTAGAATTTCAATCCCAACTGTACCCTGACCGCCATAAATTTCTGGATCACTATAGTAAGCGTCAATATAAGTTAATTGATGTTTTTTAATAAATTCCATTCCTAATGAATGAGCTTCATCATAATTATTGCCTAAAAGCATAACCTCAGCCCCAAAATATTGGATTTTGTCTATTTTACTCTGGGGTGTAGTTTTAGGAACAATGATCTTTACATTACTTATTCCAAGGATTGAAGCTGCATAACTTACGGAACTTCCATGGTTTCCTGAAGAAATTGCTGCAACTCCATGGCTCATTTCCTCTTTAGTTAAGGTCATCATTTTATTTAAAGCTCCCCGGATTTTAAAGCTTTTTACTTTTTGAAAAGATTCAAGTTTAAAAAAATATTTTTTACTTTCATCTCCCAAGTAAAAAGATTCCTCAAGTGGTGTATTTGGCACATACTTTTTGATACGTTCATAAGCATTTTTAACATGATTATAATTAAAACTCATTATTTATATCTCCTTCTAAATTTCTGATTTTATTCCAAGACCTTTTTCTTCTGCAACTTGCAGTGCAAATTTTGCTGTATAAATATCTAAAAGTGCCATTCCTGTTGCATCAAATACCGTTATTTGTTCATCGTTAGACCTTCCATTAATCTTTCCTAGGATTAAGTCACCTATCTCCCCAGCAATATTACTCTCTGTGATTATGCCTTGTTTAAGGGGTAATTCAATTTCACCAACCTGAACACAATGCTCCTTATCATCTACAAATATACTTGCTTTTGACATGATTTCTGATTCTATCTCCTGTTTTCCAGCCATATCCGCTCCTATGCATGAAATATGTGTTCCTTTTTGTACCCATTGATGTTTTATTAACGGTTCTTTTGAAGACGTCACAGTTATGATGATGTCACTGTTTTTAACTGCACTTTCCAAACATTCAACCTCTTCAAATATTATCGTTTCTGTATCTATTCCGAATTCTTGTTGTAGCCTTTGAGAAATCCCGCTGACAAAACTTTTTAGTTTTATTTTATTTCTTGCTGCTATCCTTACTGTTTTTATATTTGGCAATGCTGTTAATGTAGCTGCAATCTGAAAAATTGCCTGGTTTCCTGCTCCTAGGACAAGTAAATTCTTAGAATTTTCTTTGGCTAAGTATTTAGCACCAATAGCACCAGAAGCTCCTGTGCGTATCCCAGTAATGAACGAAGCATCTGTTATTCCTATAGGTTTACCTGTTTCGGCATCAAACAAGTTAATAACTCCGATTAAAGTAGGAATGCCCTTTTCTTCATTATCACCAAACCATGTTACTGTCTTATGTCCAAATAGCTTTTCGCTCTTTAAATAACCTGATTTAATGTCCATGTCTGCCTTACCTGGTTCAAAATCATAAAAAATGGTTGGCCAGGTTTCTGCTTTACTATCACTTTTTGATTTGTAAACTGTTTCAACTAAATCAATCACCTGCTTGACATTTAATACCTGTTTAACATCCTCATTACTTAAGACTCTGATTTTAAACATTGATTTTAACCTCCTTTTGCTTTTCTAAATAACAATGATGACTTTAAAAAAACAAAAAGCATTGAATCTCACCCCTCCTAAAAATAGGCCCTAATGGGAATGAGATTCAATGCTTTTTAATAGTTTTTACCCGGGGATAAAAACAGCACCGTGTTATTTTATTAGCATTAATATATCATGAATATTATTAAAGTTTCAATAGAGAATCGTAAAACTACCCATCGTAAATGTTTTTCTTGTTCAATTAAACTGCTCCTTTAGCACAATAAAAAGTGCTGTATCAGATCAGCAATTAAAAGAACTGCTTATATAACTCACGTCTTAAATGTCCACTTAGATAAGCGTAAACTCGGGTGGTTTCACTCTTTTCGTGTCCCATTAAATTCTGTATGTCCTCTAATGGTGCTTCATTATTTATAAGTGTAGTTGCATAGCTATGCCTAAGTTGATGTGGATGAATGCACTTATTTATTCCACCTCTCTTTGAGACTTTTTTTATCACATATCTCATCTGTGCAATACTCATTCGATGAGGTGCTCGAATCGTTACAAACAGAGCTTGTTGATCATCCGTTCTTTCTTCGAAATATCTTTTTAACCAAATACTACATCGCGTGTTAAAATACACTTCTCTTTCTTTTTTCCCTTTTCCAAAAACGATAACAGACTGTTCGGCAAAGTTGATGGAATGCTTATCTAGGTTTACGACTTCTCCAATCCTACATCCGGTTGAATACATGAACTCAAATAACGCTTTCTCAAAAGTAGTATTACAGGCTTCACGAAGTAATTCAATTTCCTCTTCTTTTAAAAACTTAGGAATTCTACTCTCCGGCTTTGATTCTTTAATGGTAGATAGCAGGTTAATTGAAACATACTTCTCTTCTTGAGCCCATTTAAACAACGTTTTATAAAACGTATCTGATGGCAGAGACTAGATGCATTTAACTCAGCTGCAACTTCTCCCAGATATAGTTTAATAGATTCTGTTGTAATATCAGTAATCCTGTTATCTCCAAAGTATTTGATCAACAAGTATATTTGCACTTTATATACCTTTAATGTTTGAGAAGAATATCCCTGTATTTGTTTATCTGATTTATATAGATTCCAGGCTTCAGATACAAGCATAATGAACAACTCCCCGATCGTCCTTTTACTAACAGTATTCACCTGAAAACTCTAAAATATACTAGTTTTATAGTATATTATTAAGTAATTGCCCCAGTTAGTTCATTAAGAAATGCGATTCTTATTAAAGAATTGCGACCGATAGTTGAACAAAGGAGTTATTTTAAAAGAATTCTTCTTATAAATGTTCTTCAATTAAATCTATTCTCTTACAGCCAATTAATCTCTATTGTTTATTCGTTATTTCTTTGCTGTAGTAAAAATAATGCTAGACCGATTAAGATGAGTGCGATACCCATACCTTGTTGTAATGAAATGACCTCATCCAAAATAAAATAAGCGAGTATACAAGTTCCAATTGTCTCTCCTAATATACTCATTGAAATAATTGAAGTACTTAGCCATTTCAACAACCAATTGAAAATTGTTTGCCCTAAAATTGTTGCAATAAACGCTAATCCAATAAAGGACCACCATGTTTGTACAGAATAATTGAAGAAGGGGGTTTGCTGACTGAATGCAAAAACACCTAAAAGTAGTGTACTGCTCCCATAACTAATAACTGAATATGGGATAAGGGATAGCCTTTTACGCACATGCTGACCAATGAAGAAGTAGGCTGTTATGATGCCTGCCGCGATAAAAGCAAGTATATCGCCAAATAATGCCTGACCACTAATTTGAAAATCTCGCCATCCAATGACAATACTTCCGGCAATCGCGACGAGGCAGCCTGCTATAGCCCCTTTGCTAAATCGCTCTTTGAATAAAAAATAGCCGCCAACCATCGAAAAGAGTGGCTGTAATGTGACGATAACCGTCGAGCTTGCTACAGATGTGTAATTTAATGATTCAAACCACAATACATAATGGGCTGCTAGAAATACACCTGATAATAATCCAAGTCCCCATTGTTTTTTTGACAACAACCGTAATTCTTGTCTGTTCTTTTTATTAACTAATAAAAATGGCAAAAGCATTACTGCTGCAAAAAGCATCCGATAAAATGCTGTAATTGTCACGGGTGCATCTGCTAATTTCACAAAGATCGCTGAAGTCGATAATGCAAATACGCCCAAAAATAGAGTTATGTAAGAAATAAGTGGTGATTTCAATTCTGTTTCCCCCCTAGATGTTCGTTTACAATAATAAAATTAATACATTATAATGTACAAACGTAAGTATAAAATATTTATGTAATCGATAAAAGTACTAATTCTCCATGTTTAGTATGTCAGCACAAAATGAATGAAACATACATTATTTTAGAAAGGATCTTTACTATGACCAATCATCGCCTCGGGCAAACGGTATTAAATTATCGTAAAAAGAATGGTATGACAATTCGTGAGTTCGCCGAATATGCAGGAATTAGCACTTCACTTATTAGCCAAATAGAAAGAGGACAAGCAAATCCCTCGTTAAGTGTACTAAAACTGATTGCGCAAGCATTAAATGTGCCACTCTTTACCCTCTTCATTAATGAAATTGATACAGATTCGCTCATTTCGAGAAAACATGATCGAAAGAAAGTATATCGCGAGAATAGTGATCATATTGTCTATGATGTGTTAACACCAGACTTCATGAAAGCACATATTGAACTCTTAATGATGGATTTAAAGGCACACGCAAGCACTACAGAAAGTCACTATTCACACGACAACCAAGAAGAAATTGCTGTCGTAATGAAAGGACAAGCGTACGTTGAACTAGAAGGCACAGAATATTTTTTAAATGAAGGAGATGTCGTACGCATTCCACCGAATGTTAAACACCGATTTTTGAACAAAAGTGATGAACCGAATCATATTTTATTCGTACTAACTCCAGCATTAGTTTAAATAGCCCTCCCCAACTTTATTTTTCTGGTTGACCTTTTTGTTTATGGTCTTATTATTACGGTAGTCGGGGTAGAACGTCGCACCCGTGGAACTCGATTCCGTCAGCTAAACTGTTCACCCCCTACTTGTATAAACATGTTTCAGGCTGGTTGGGACAAAGATCCCGTTTAACAAGCGAACCTATGACATTACAAGGAGCTATAGGGGTTACCGACTAATTTGTATTTCTAGGAGGAGGAGAAAAGTAATGAATCCAGTGATTGGTCTGGATGTATCAAAAGGAGAAAGTCAGGTTCAAGCGTTTTTAGATAAAGGTAAACCATATCGCAAGAGTTTTAGTATTACGCACGATATTCAAGGTTTAGGATGCTTATTAGAATTCCTTCAAAATGTGGAAAAGACTGCTGGTGGTCATCAACCTTCGGTTGTTTTAGAATCAACTGGTCATTATCATATTCCCGTCATTCAGTTTCTAGAGGAACAAAATTATGTTTATATTATTGTCAATCCACTTATCTCACATAGAGCCAAGAGCTCAAGCCTACGAAAGGTAAAAACAGATGCAATTGATGCTTATCACCTTTGTGAACAGTTTTATAAATAGGAGCTAGAACCTTACAAGAAGCGTGGAGTTCAACTATTAAACCTTCGTAATCTAACAAAACAACAAGAGAGTATTGGGGAAATATCAGCTAAAACAAAGATACAACTTCATTCTTTAATTGATCAGGTTTTCCCTGTGTATCGGGGGTATTTGGAAGCCTATATTCGAAAGTGTCATTGCTTACTTTACTAGAATTCCCTACTTCTAAAGCTGTATTAAGTGTGAGTGAAAAAGAGTTAACGGATAAAATAGCTTCATTATGTACGAGTCGTTCGGAGTCTTGGTCAAAGGAAAAGGCACAGAAGTTAAGAGAAGCAGCCCTTCGTGATCCTTTTCAAAACAATCTCTACGAAAGTCATATTTTTAACCTTGAAATCTTGGGCATGATTGTTCTTTAATACCAAGAGCATCTATCCAATATTGCGGATGAAATAGATGCCCTCGCTAGTGAAATTGAAGAATATGAAATCCTTCAACCTATCCCTAGAGTCGGAGAAAAAATCGCTGCAACGATTATTTCTGAAATCGGAGAGATAGATCGGTTTAATGATGCCAAGAAGTTAGTTGCATTCGCTGGAATAGATCCTAGTGTGTACTGAAAGTTTACTGCATCGGTAAACCGTATAACCAAACGGGGCTCATGTAGGCTTCGCCACGCCTTGTATATGGCTGTTCAAAGTGGTTTTCGGGATTCCCGAAAAAAGAAAACGACTGATGAAATCATTCCACGTAATAGAAGACTACGAGAGTTTTACGATAAGAAACGAGAAGAAGGAAAACCCTTTAGAGTAGCGATTATTGCATGTGTAAACAAACTCTTACATTGGATTTACGCCTTACTAAAAAGCAGAACCTTTTTCCAAGATATAGCTTAGGAACTATACCTAACTAAATACAACAAAACCTTCCAATTACTATACAACGGAAGGTTATTTGGCATGAACATTTTTAGTATATCATGAGGTTATTAAACTTTTTATTGAAAAATGTCGACAAACTATTAGCTGGTTTAGCTCAATAATTATATGTTCCAAACCATCACAATTATTCGCCATCCTTATTAGTTCAATCATTAGTAATTTTCCCAAACCCTTACCTTTACCTTCTGGTGATACATATATCCCGAAAACATACCCTTTATGACTAGTTTTGAGACTGTTTTCACGTATAAAAGAAACTATTAACTAACGAACCATTTTAATTAAAAGCATCTAGAATAAATCTATCCTTAACTGATTTTAATCGCTCTGCAACAGATTCTAGTGAGAATTTCACTTCTCTCTTATATGTTGAACCAAATGCTTCTGAATTGATTTTTAACGGACTCAATCGTGCATCTTGGTATAAACTGATCTTTATTTTAGAGTTACAGATTTTCAAGTACTTGCTGCATTTACCCAGGAAGTAAAGTTTAGTAAATTAAAGAAATCTAAAAAAGAGGCTGGGACATAAGGTTTTCAGCAAATGAAAAAACCGAACTATTATTTGAAACTCTATTTTAGAGCTTCAGAGTAGTTCGGTTTTTATTATTTTTCACGTGTTTAGTAAAGTATATTATTCGGATTTAGAAGTGGATAATTTAGTTTTGTCCCGGCCTCTTTTTAAAATTAAGTCTCAAAACCTAACTGTTAATTGGCACCCACAATTCAACTTCGGCATTCATTGGATCTCCATTCAAAAGAACTTCAAGAATTTCTTTTCCGTTATATTTTGAAGCATTGTCTTCATTTGTAAAAAACTCATTTTCAAGTTTATCAAATAAGAGCCTCGAAATTCCATCATTTTTAGTAAGTACTACATAAGATTGTGAAGATATTTCTAAGATTTCATATCTGTCATTATAATCATCTGATACAACACCCGCAAAGTATTTTATTCCGTTATCTATTGGAATAATAACTGCATATCCTTTTTTATCTGTTGAAATAGGCATAAGTTCTTTCATCATGCCTTGATTAAACAATTCCTTATAGAACTCTGTTTTTTCTTTCGAGTAATTTTCATCATTTACTCCTTGCCCTTGTATCTCAATACTCCTACCAATTAATTTAAATGTTTCTCTGCTTTTAACTTTCATGGTCATTAACCCCCTTTGTTTTATGCTATAATCTTATCAAAGGTAATATGACAACTGTATGTCATATTAAAAAAGAAAATTTGTGAGGTAGATTTTATGAAAATAGATAGGCATATGGGAATAATTTCTTACCTAATAGACCATAAAAAAACAACAGCTAAAGAATTATCTGAAAAATTCAATGTAAACATAAGAACAATTATGAGAGATATAGACGACCTTACTTTGTCTGGAATACCTCTGTATTGTGAAAAAGGTAAAAATGGTGGTATATATTTGAGCGATTCAGTTGAGTTAAATAAACCTCCGTTGTCGAAAACGGAGTTGATGTCAATTGAAACAAGTTTAAAAAGCAGGCTACAAGTACTAGATGATAACTCAACGTTTAATGCAATACTAAAGTTAAATAAAATTGGAGAAACTCCAGATTTTGAAATAGACTTGTCTCTTTCAAAAGGAAATACAGAGTTAAGAAAACTTGTTTTGGATTTACTTTCATCTATACGAAATAATGAATTGATTAGTTTTAACTATATAAATTCACAAGGTGAAGAATCAAAAAAGACTACTGAACCATATAGAGTTGTATATAAAGACAAAAGCTGGTACATGGACGCCTATTGTTATTCCACAGAACGATTTAATATTTACAAACTTGCAAGAATGTCAAACCTTAGTATCATAGGCACTTTCTCGAAAAGAGAATATCGACCACTCTCCTATAATGGAGGTGAATGGATGGAAAAAAATAAAGTTCGAGTTACTCTATTAGTAAATAAATTAGTTATTGATAAATTCTTAGAATTACTAGGTAGAGAAAACATTAAGAATGTAGATGATACATGGTATTCTGTAATCTATCCTCTAAATGATAATGTATTTGGATATAATACTCTTCTAAGTTATGGTAAATTCGTCAAAGTTGTATCGCCTGCTTCATTTTTTAACAATTTTATAAAATATATGGATGAGGTAAGAAATTTTTATAGATAATAGTTTTAATTAATTAACTTCAAATGAATGAAAAGATAAAAACATGGGGATTAGAGTCTTTAAAGCAAGGATAATAAAAAATGGATAATACAATATTTACTATACCATTACAGAAAATTTTTTCTTCCTATACAAGATGTTGCTTTGTATCTTTTGGATAAAAATTTAAGGGGTAGTAATAAAACAGTTAGAAAGTATGCATACATACATGGTGATTATTTACGTTATTTAAAAATGCTGAAGATACATTATTATTCGGATGATGAGGATTCAAGAATTGTCATATATGCAATCGTTGTATATGGCTGTCCTATGTGGCATTCGTGATGCAAGAAAGCAAAAAACGACTGATAAGATTATCCCTAGAAACAAGAAATTACGCAGCTTTTATGATAAAAACGAGAAGAAGGAAAACCTTTTAGAGTAGCTATCATTGCATGCGTAAATAAACTTTCCAAGATATAGATTAACCACTACATCTATCAATAAAATGAAAAACCTTCCAAAATAAATGAAGTGGAAGGCTATTTGTTATGAACATTTTTTAGTATAACATGAAGATTAATGGTTTTTTAATGAAAAATGTAGACAAACCACAGAAAAATTCGCAATTTTCGTTAAACTAATCTTTCATACGAATCTGCCCGTTCAAAAAGCTTCTTCAACAATCTCCCTCAATAAAGAATGTAAAATCTAACGATTTTTCGTGTTTTCTTAGATTTTCATAGTAATTTGTTTCAAAGATTATCTTCTGTATGGATAAAGTTGGGTTACAAAGATAAAATTGGGCATTTGAAGAAAAAAGACTCATAGTTTACTAACCAACACCTTACAGAAATTGGGTTACTAGTAAAAATATGATACTACTGGTGGATGTCAGTTGCGCTGGCCCACAAGGTCCTTGCCCGAAGTATTGTTGCTTTACTGACTAATCCGTGCTCCAAATGTTCCTACACCTTTAGTATCTAACTACTTAATCTAATCTAAAACATAATCAACCGGCTATTTTTACATTCTTTGATACTGCCATATGAGGAATAGCACTCCTTATTCTAAGTATTTCATTTTTGGTATCTAACGTAAAATCTTTGCCTTTCTTTTTTTCTGTATTAATATTTTTATAAATACTTAGTAACCAATTACCACTCTCTGCCTCGAGTGGCTTTCCAGTCATACGGCAAAATCTCTTTCAATAAAACAAGCGTGTCATTTTCAACCTCTACAACAGCTTCTAAATTTCCTTTTGAAAGCTGACTGATCAACTCACGGCACCGTCCACAAGGTGGAACAGCATTTCCTTCCGAGTCAACTGCAACTAAAGCTTTTATTTGAAATTCGCTATTTTTCAACATGTCTGCAACCGCTGCATGCTCTGCACAAAAACCCATGGAACAAGCTGTATCTATGCTAATTCCTGTATAGATATTACCATCTACGGTTTCAATGGCTGCACCAACACCTCCGTACTCAACAAAATCATTTAATTCTGTAGGTGAAGTAACTGCAGTTGCAATCTTTTTTAATTCCTTATGATTCATAAGTGTAAACCTCCTTTTATACAAATATATTTTATCTTCATCACCATATAATACCATTCCTTTTCATTGAATAGATAATTCTAAATGATACTCCTCTCTAGTAAATGAGTATAGAATGATAATTTCTCGTATAAATCCTTATCTCTTGGATTTTTACCTGAAACGTGTAAATTTAACCCATCCTTCAGCGGGGTAACTTATTCTATTTTCTAATGCAAAAACACCCCAAGGTTTTTTCGAAGGTGTTCGGGAGGCACCCTCAAAATAAGCAGAGATTTGATTTTGACAAGAAGAGACAACGACTGTTTATATGGACCAGGATTTTATTAAGCGAAATGATTCCCTAAATTAAAAACCGATTTTTTATTGGAAGAGCGAGCGTAACAAATATTAACCCGGACCTATCCTACTCGGACTCTCCGACCGTGCAGTCAGGGGAAATCACATCCCACTTTCCAAACAGCGTTAAACCAGCTGCTTTAGCTAGTACCGTAGAAGCCTCGTTATCAAGCTGACATCTGTACTGTGGTTCATATCCCTGCTCAAAGGCGTACTTACAGATTGAACGCACCACTTTGCGTGCATGACCTTTTCCTCTAAAAAGTGTCAGAGTTAGGACGCCGAGATCCGCAATTTGCACATCTTCTTCCCAAGGATACATGCTGGCAGCACAGACCAAACGGTTTTGATCAAAAGACCCAAACACTGCCCAGTGATCCAACTCCACATAAGCATCATCCAAGTCTTGTTCCGAGGCGGAGGATTCGAACTCTGAGAAAACCACATCATCTTGTTCTGTTAATTGGCGCAATGTACCTTCCAGGCTTTCTTGCAGCAAGACGTTCTTTTCTGCTTCTGAAAAATAAAAAAGATAGTCTGCGCCATGCAGTGTGACTCCTGCTTCATTCAATTTCTGACGGAAGACCAGCTCAGACAGTTCATGTCCTTTAGAAAGGTCTAACTTATCGACCATCACAGGCGTTAGGACTGCCAAAACCCGGCCGTCAGTAATTTCCAGCACCATGACTCGACTGTCTTGGCTCAGGTCAGGGTTGATGGTGACCGTAAAGATTTCATCCCTGTAGATAACGTCTCCATTTAAAAATTGCGATTTCTAATAGTCAGTTATCGTTTGTGAAAATAACGTCATATTTATTACCCCCTATAATTAAAATTCTAATTAAAAATACCATATTTCCCCTATTATTTTCTAATCTTTTTGTTTTTCTAACCTTTTTCCATAGTTCCTTCACCTAATTCTAGTAAACATCTACTTCAAAGCAGGAGATCCTTCTCCAGATGCAGATTTTTATACATCTTTAATAGAGAGTAACATAAATGGTTATACAATATTTTTAAAGCTGCATCGGATAACGGTGTATCTAGAGTCGTAGTTGCTTCTAGTGCTCAAACAGTTGTAGGATATCCACTAGACTTCCATGTAACCGAATGATTAGAATTAAATCGATATCATGGAAGTGCTTTTATTTTTTCTAAAAGGCGAAATGAAAAAACAGAAAATTCAGGACATATATAGTAGCAATAGTACTGCACAATAAATCTAAAATATCTTTGGATTTTCAGTATTTCACCAAAATAGAAGTTAAAAGGTTTTTATTGTTTTCTATTTTTAGATTTGCTACAAAAAAAATCCCAAAGATAAGCATAAGGAATATGATTAAAATTATTAGTACTTTCTTACTTATAAATTTAAACATAAAAACACCTCTTGTCTTTCACCATTCTTCATAACACTCATTATTTCCTTCTTGAATTAAACTCCCTCAATAAACAAAGTGAAAACTCACGTTTTCTCAGTATTTTATAGAATGTTATTTTAGAGTAAATGCTCTCTACTATGGTTGGATTTATCTCGTAAGGATAAATTTGGGCTTTCAAAGAAAAAAAGACTGTTGCTCATTAGCCACGCATTTACAAAAAATGGTGGATGAGTCAAAATATGATTGCACTGGTGGATGTCCACATTTCTCATGGAGGTCAACCCTCCCATGCCTCACAGAGTCTTCGCTCTCAAATTCCTTCGTCCAACCTTTCCATGAGGTGGATGTCAGTCATGCTGCCCCACAGGGTCATTGCCCGAAGTTTAGTTGCTTTGCTGACTAATCCGTGCTTCAAATGTACGAGACTTTTAACACTAAAACTCTTTTCTATTGTACTGTTCCTGAATTAAGCTGCTTTTTCAACTTTTATGTTTGCTCTCATATGAGGGATATCCTTTAACATTCGCTCTTCACTAAACTCAATTTGTTTCTTGCCAATGGCAAAGAATATACGTATTAACTTATTACATAAAGCAATCAGGGACTGCATTTTCTTGAGTGGATTGTCCGAGCGTTGCGTATAATAGGCATGCAACGCTTTAAAGGCCGAATTCTTCGCGACCATAATCATACAAACCCTGAAGAGGAGAGCCCTCAGTTTCTTCCTACCTCGTTTTGTGATTTTTGTTTGCCCTTTATGCTTGCCAGAGGTGTTCTCCTTCAAGCTCAATCCAGCTAGTTTTATGATTTGTCTAGGGTGATTATAGTCTTGAAGATTTCCAACTTCCGCAAAGAAGCCGGCAACTGTATCTCTTCCTACTCCCTTAATAGCTAACATTTGTTGAACGCCAGGGATATGTTCAATTAGGTTATCAATCTTATTATCAAGTTCTACGAACTTCTCTTGTATCAAGTCATATTTATCAAGCAGAGTCGCTAGTTCTAATTTGGCCATATTAGAACCTTGGCACAGTCCGATGGACTCTCTAGCTGCTTGTTTTAACTCTAGTATTTTGTTTAGTCCTACACTCCGACTAACTGCTTTTCGTAAATGATCCAATAAGTACTGATCTGTGAAATGAATTAGTTCATGTGGTAAAGCTCCTAGCCTTAAAAATTGCAAGGCTGCTTTCCCTTCCCAACTCTTAAAGACTGTTAAAAACTCAGGAAAATAGCGATCTAGCCAGTTGTGAATCTGACCTTGTACCGTTTGAAGGTCGTCAGTTAAGAGATCACGTATTTTTTTCGCCACGCGGAGTTCTGCATAAACACCCTGTGGAATCGTTGGTTCAGCGTATCTCCCATCCTTGACCAGCTGTGCGATGACTTTAGCGTCTTTCACATCGTTCTTAGTCGGTGAGTTGTCGTCAAGTTCCTTACTTTTCTTTACATGTAACGGGTTTACTGCGACAAATTTTATATTTTTTTCTTTTAGTATATGAGCTAGATTTAACCAATAGTGGCCAGTAGGTTCCATACCTACTATCACTTTTTCCATGGCCTGATCTTCCTTTAATTGAAAGATCCACTCGAGAAACACTTGAAATCCCTGCTTAGTATTCTCAAAATAACAAGGTGATCCGAATTCTATTCCTCTGTAGTCCTGTGCCCGTGCCACATGTTTGAATTTCGCGATATCAACGCCTAAAATTAGAGTCTTAGAAGTAATTTGAGTAATCTTATCATTTTGGTTATAATTCATTCCATATCCTCCTGGTTTTTTGAGTTTGTCCTTTTTGCTTGCCGGCTTAGGACTCTCTTATTCTACCAAGAGGTTATTTTTTTGTTCAAACTCCATTTTCCTTCATTACAGGAATGCTGCCCCTTTAGTATAATAAGGAAATAAAAAAATAGTAGATTTTTTGTTACTGAGTTAAGAATTGAAATAGTCTATTTTTTTATATACTGGCGTAATATACAAAATTAATCTAGCGAAATAAAATTCAAAGAAGGGGGTGTGTCTAATGATTATAAAAGTTGTAGATTTTAATCAGAATTGGAGCAGCGAATATCAAAATGAAGAACAGTCTATTAGGACTATCCTTCAAGAAGAATTGGTGAATAGTTTTCATATTGGAAGTACATCAGTTTCAGGACTAAAAGCAAAACCAGTTATTGATATTTTACTTGTTGTCAATGATATTAATAAATTGGACTCGTTTTCTAACCAATTCCAAGACATTGGATATGAAGTTATGGGGGAATTCGGGATCCCTGGAAGAAGGTATTTCCGCAAAGGTGGAGATAATCGCACTCACCAAATTCACGCTTTTCAATTTAACAACATAAAAGAAATTGAAAGGCACTTAGCATTTAGAGATTACCTTCGCGAACACCCAGAAGTTTGCATGCAGTATGGGGAATTAAAGAGCAAACTTGCCGAACAGTATCCAAATGATATTGATGGATATGGGGACGGGAAGGACGATTTTGTCAAAAATGTTGAAAATGACGCAATTAAATGGCATTGGATACTCCGTTAATAATAATTTTCACCTATTAGAAAAAACAGAAGAATTACTTCTGTTTTTTCTACAATTTTAAGCTTTCTATTATAAAAGTATCGTGGCTTTTCAGCTTCTTATTTCCCGTTAGTTAAACAAGCAACTTCTCTTCTATTACACATTATGGTCGGAATAAACCATTAACTTCAACAATTTATATCCATATTCTATTTAATAATTTATAGTTAAGTTGTATAAGTTAGTAACCCCCTCTTGAGTGTAATTAACAATATCTCTTATACCTATTTTTATCGCTTTCCTTATTAAACTTACCTGCTTCGTTTGTTTAAGTACATTCCTTCACAATATGATGCATATATTACCATAAATATCCAATTTTCTACAAAGGTGTTATTCCACAATATGGCCCGATTATGGGATAAGAAAAAATCCTGCATATCAACAAAGGATTTTTAATCAAACTTTATAATAGATTATCAATCTTCATTTTAAATAATTAATCTTTTTTCAAAGCTAGCTAGCATTTATTCATGTTGTAATAGGGGGAATATCTTTTTGAATTTCTTTGATTGTAAATTATCTCAAAATAAAAAAATGGTAATAGGCACTAAATAAATTTAAAACTCTCGTGACATTTTAAAGCATAGGTTTGTCACTTATACTTTTAAAGCAAAAGCATGTCACAGTGACATTTTTATGGTTCAAGTCACAATGTGACGTACACTATAACTTTTCCATTGAATAAAGCATAAGCTTTCCACGCTAGAGCCACATGACTTCAAGATGATCACAAAGCATATTTTCAGCTTCGTTTTCGTTTATATTTTTATTAAATCGAGTAAATCATCTATATTTAAATATTTTTTAGAAAACTTATGCTTTATTTTTATGTAATAGGAATCTTTATCCTTTATTTGATTTTTAACAGTATATATTAATTTAAATACGTATTATTAAAACATATACCCTAATGATGAAACAATTCCTTTAAATGCCCCTTTTACTTCATCTCACCGTATTATGTCTGCGTTTTGTTAGCAGAATCCTCTATTGGTAGTTTCAATTGTTCACGAAGTTCGCTCGATAATTGCGTTCTCGTTTCTTCACTCACAATATAATACCATATATTACCAACCTTTCCTCCTTCACCCGGAATTTCTATTTCTTTAATATTCTTAGCAGCACTTTTATGAGAGCGATGAATAGCAATCATTTGATCCAGTGTTAAGTTCGTTTGAACATTTTTTTCTAGTGCTTTTAATATCTTTTTATAGTTAGCTAATGAATTTAATCGTGACCCTTCATGTATGATTTGGTCAATAACCTCACGTTGCCGCTGCTGTCGACCAAAATCACCGCGAGGATCCTCTTTTCTCATCCGTGCATATTTAAGGGCGACGTCCCCATTTATATGTTGTTTTCCTTTTGGTATATGAACACCTTCAAGGGTAAAAGCAAATGGATTATTCACTGTGACACCGCCAACCGCGTCTACAATATCCTTAAACCCTTCCATATTTACCTTAACGTAATAATTGATTGGAATATTCAAAAACTGTTCTATCGTTTGGACAGTTTCTTCAATTCCGCCATACGCATATGCCGCATTGATTTTATTATAGGAGTTCTTGGATGAAATGAATGCTCTTGTATCACGAGGGATACTCACCATCGTAGATGTTTCTGTCTTTGGATTAACTGTTATGACAATCATAGAATCTGAACGCCCAATATCACCAGGTCGTTCATCTATACCTAACAGTAGGATTGATATTGGATCCTGTGAAGCAAATGAAAGTTGTTTTGAATCGATATCCAGTGGTTTATACATATTGTTTACTGATTTTGCAGTGGTACGATAAATGCTGTAACCAAATAAACCACTAATGATTAGCAATAAGACCATTCCAAACAAGATAGCCCTTTTCCATTTAATTTTGCTCTTCCTTCTTATTCTTCCCATATATATCCTCTTTCTTATCAGTAATAGCTAAACGATTGCATTATTTTTGACACTACCTTTTTAAAGCTAATTCTTCCTATTATGATAGGAACGTCTTTAGTTGTTTAAAGGTCCATTTACTTGCTAGAAGTTCCCTTCATAAATAAAAACAAATTTTTATATTCATTCAAGATAGCATTAATTTTTACCGACTCGCCTCTTTCACAGCTTCCGCAATAATCGAAGCGTAATATTTGGCACCATTAGGTTGCAGATGCACCCCGTCTTGAGTGAAGTAATCATCCTTTCCTTCACTGGCTGAATACCAATCTACTACAGTCGTATTGCTAAACTCTTTAGCCACCTCTGTAATACCCTTATTAACGGTATCCTGCCAATCTTTAGGAACTCGAGTATTTACTAAAAAAATCTGCTCTGCTCCGCTAAGTGAATGCAACAAATTACGCAACTTTTCCTTATTGAATAGCCCATTGGTTCCGAGCTCAATGATGATTCGATCCCCCAGTTTCCCCTGTGCTTTTAGTTCATCAATAACATCCTGCGCATGTGTCATCTGACGACCTACCTTGCCGTCGATTACAATGCCCGGTAGCATGTTCTCCAGATAAGAGGACACACCCAGGATGACTGAATCTCCAATCGCGGTAATCCCTTTTCCTGATTGGGTATCTTCAACCATAGAAGATGGTTTAGTCTGTTCTTTTACTTTTACTTTTTGGTTAGATGCTTCTTCTGTCAGTGTTGGTTTAGTCTGTTCTTTAAATTTTTCTTTTTGTTCATCTACTTCTTCTTTCATTAGTGGTATATTTGGAACTGATGTAACATCTTGCTCTTGCTGTATTAGGTAATAAACCGTAATGCCGAAAACGGCAAGTACTATGATGGCTATAATCGTTTTCCCCCTTAGTGACATTCCTCTTCTTCCTTTCACTTATTTATAGTTATGGATTTCATTTATTTTACGATCTCTGTTTCGAAAATTTTTCACAGACTTTTCCCTTTTACGGCTTCCGCAATAATTGAGGCGTAATACTTGGCTCCCTCCGACTTCAAATGCGCTCCATCTTGAGTAAAGAAATAGTCCTTTCCTTCACTGGCTGAATGCCAATCTATTACAGTCGTATTGCTAAACTCTTTTGCAACCTCTGTAATATCCTCATTAACGGTATCTTGCCATTCTCTTGGAACGCGTGTATTCACTAAGAAAATTTGTTCGGCATTACTGAGCGAATATAGTAAATTACGCAACTGCTTCGTATTGAAGGATCCATTGGTTCCGAGTTCAATGATGATTCGGTCACCTAATCTCCCCTCTTCTTTGAGCCGATCAATAACACCCTGTGCATGTATCATCTGACGGCCAACCTCGCCGTCGATAACAACCCCCGGAAGTATGTTCTCTAGATAAGAAGCCGCACCCAGTATGACGGAATCCCCAATCACGGTAATTCCCTTTCCCAATTGAGTATCTTCATCTATGGAAGATGGTTGATTCTGTTCATTAACTTTTTCTGTTTGATCATCGGTACCTTCATTTAGTCCTAATTTATCCAGTGCAGCTTTATCTACTTTCTCCTGCTGCATATAGTGCAATGTCTCTTCTGCCACCGGAGATTCCTCTTCAGAATTGGTAAGCGAGATTCTGAATACGATCAAAATGAGAAAGACAAGAAGTATGCTCACCAGAAAAACAGGACGGGTGTAACTTCGGTAAGTTGGGTTTCTTCGTCCACGTCGGAACATAGTCTTATATCCGCTGCGCCTGAATGGCTCTTCTATATACTTATAAGATAAAGCTGCAAAGATAAAGCTCACTGCTAACTGCAGAAGGATAGCAGAATTAGCAAAGTCTGATCCTAAAATAAAGTTTACATCTCTTGCACATCTATTAAACAAGCAAGCACTGGAATAGATCCTAGTGTTTACTCTTCTGGAAGGTTTACAGCGACCAACAATCGCATAACTAAAAGAGGATCCAGAAGGTTAAGGCAAGCATTATATATGGCTGTGTACTGTGGAATTCGAGATGCACGTAAACAAAAGAAGAGCGATACCGTTATACCTCGAAACAAAAGATTAAGAGAGTTTTACGATAAAAAACGCGATGAAGGTAAATCCTATAGAGTAGCAATAATTGCTTGTGCTAATAAGCTTTTACACTTGATTTATGCACTATTAAAGAACAAAACTACTTTCCAAGAGTTAACTTAAAAACTATATTTAACAACATAAAACAAAACCTTCCAATAATGAAATTAGGAAGGCTATTTGGCATACTCATCTTTAGTATATCATCTAATTTTTCATTTTTTTATTGAAAAATGTTGACAACTATTAGCTGGTTTTGTGGAATAAGGAAATCATTAATTTGCTAAAACTTTATCTAGAATAACTTGATTTTTATGCCCGTCCACGATTGTAGGAAGATCTTGATCCAACTTTTCGAAAGCCATATATTCATAAACTTTTTCTAAAAATGGATAAAAGGCTGGAAAATAAGCAATTGCCTCTCCTGATAATTGGTGAGCTGGTATTTCTGGTTTTATAACATTTATTTCATTTAATTTTTCGTTTGTTTTTCCAAAATAAAGTTCTTGATCATTATGTAAGGCTACTGTTCCTAAACTTCCGAAAACTCTTAAATTTGCTCCAAATGAGTGATTAATTCCTGATATTAATTGAATGGAAAAAGTGGAGTTACCTTTCATTTTACCGTGTATAAAGAAAGCATCATCTGCTTCTCTATGTTCGCCTACAGCTTGTGGAACGTGCGTATATACAAAACCACTCAAATCTTCTATTTCGTCCTTTACTAACCAACTCAAACAATCAATCATATGTGTTCCTAATGCCCCTAACATTCCTCCAAACTTCTGTTTTTCTCCCAACCAACCTAATTTATTATTTTGGAGATATTGGTATCGAGGGGATGAAATATGATATTCAAAGTGAATAACTTTACCAATATGGTTTTTCTCAATTATTTCTTTTACTTTCTGACGAATAGGTAAGTATCTCCATTCAAAATCAATTAAAATCTTAACATTATTTTCCGTGGCAAGATTTAGTAACTCTCTTGATTCGTTACTATTCATAGTAAATGGCTTTTCACACACAATATTTATTCCCTTTTTTATTGCATATTTAACTATTTCATAATGATGTATTGGCATAGAACTCACAAATAAAATATCCATCTTCTCTTTATTTAACATTTGAGCCCAGTCTAGATAATGTTTTGGGGGGGGTTCCCAACTTAATATTTCATTTGGCAATTGATGCCGGTTCATTGTACAAACAGCCGACACGTCCATAGAAGGATGGACTTTGATTATAGGTGCTTGAATTCTTAAGCCGAAACCACCTCCTATAATGCCTACTCTCATACTTTCATCTCCTTTTTTACTCCTTGTTTAAAACTATTTCGATATTTTAATAAGAAGTCCTGCTTATTCAAGAAAATGGCCCTTTAATAAAAAGCTCTGTTAAATAATATTGTTGATATAAGCTAGTATAAATTGAGGACCTCAATCAAGGTCCTTGATTTTGTTCTTATTTAAGCTAATTAAATATCGCTGTTCTCCAAATCAAGCGAGTAGGCTTCTGATATAAAGTGTGTAATTTTTTTAGGGGAGTTGTATTTGTCATTCTTACTAAATATAGTGAGTCCAACCTCGTGTACATCAATAAATGTATCGACCTTTTCAAAATCTAGATTTTTAAATTCAATAGGTTTATCCCAGTTTCTTGTTGGGACTAAATTCCCTTCAGAAAGTCCTTGTCCAAAGAAAATAAACACGCTCAATCCATTTAAAACTAAATCAACCGTACTACTACAAATCACTTCTAGTGTGTCAACCGAATCAATTTTGATAATAATACCGTCCGAAGCAAACTTATAGTAAGGGATATTCCTTTCCAAAATAATCTTTTCAATATGTTCAAAAATCACAGATTCCAGCACAAAGAATACAGGAAAGCTGAACATATTTTGAACCAATGTATAAAGAAAGTCCGTATCTATGTCTCTAATTCCGACATCCATTGATTTAAACATATCTTTTGGAAGGGCAAAATCGTCTTTTATACTATCGTCTGAGAATTGAACAAAATATTGTTTTTTCAATTTCTCACCTCCTACTTAGGTTATTTTTAACATTTCTCTAAAATTCACCCGTCCCCATAAGGCAAGTTATAACTTATCCAACTGACCTCCCGTTGTTCAATAAGGGGTTTACGATGGGCAATTAGTGTTAATGGAAGTTTTGCGCAGCTTTTAAACAGTTAAAAAAACGTCTCAAAACCAGTGATATCAATGGTTTGAGACGTTTTATATTCAACATTCATTTTCATCATTACAGGAATGCTGCTTCGTTACTTCAATAAGGATAAATTATAATACCAATGATTTCTTGTCCATTTCGATCTTATTAACAATGGAAGAAATTAATGTATCCAAAGGATTAATTATAGACTTAGATGTCATATACTCAACTTCCTTGGAAGCATCAACCATTGATAATTGAGCGACGGAGATAATCTTATCTTCTTTAATAATTGTATTCAATAACTTAGAAATTTCTTGATTATATTCTTGTTTTAGACCTTGCATTATCAATTCAAAAGTATTATTAATGACAATTACCTCTATATCTAGAGATTTTTGATGTTTGTAAGCATATTGATTGAGTCTCTCCATAGTCCCATTAACTGTTGCAGGATTTGTAAATAGGATTATCTGGGGTTGCTCTATATTACAGATATATTCAAAGTAGGGTTCATCAATTTTGATAATAGGCACTGATATTGAGAGTTGTTCTTCCTGTAAAATTGCTATATAGTTTGTGCAAGTAATGAGAATAGCATCAACATTACTTTGGGCGATCCACTCTATTTGCTCCTTAACTTTATTTTGAGCATCAGCTTCTTTGAAGTTCTCATCAGTTGTCACTCGAACCATTAATGCGGGGTCAACAAAATGTATTAATTCAATGTCATATGGGGAGAGTGCGTTTTCGATATACTCAATATTTGAATAATGTGCGTGTAGGCATCCTATTATTTTCTTCAAATTTTATTCCACCTCTAATATATTTCTGATTATTCTATCAATATAAATATGGAATGTCTATGAAATAAGGATAAAGCCCCTTTGCTGCTTCTTTCACTAGTCGAGTAGAAGAGAACCGAGCTTGCGCAATTAACGCACACGGCTCCTCCTAGTTACCATTCACAGATATAGCTAATCTTTTAGGTTCAGATATTGCTAATTCTGCTATCCTTACTAGTCTTGTTTCCATTGTTATTCCTACCTCTGAGTGTAGTTAATGTGTCCCCAGTAAGGGTGATAACTGGTAGCTAGCCTTTCCTCCATCGGCATTACCCAACTTCATTGGTACTACGCTGCTATCCGACTCCCTATATCGGCGT
The DNA here is from genome assembly GCF_001420595.1 of Cytobacillus solani. Classification (GTDB taxonomy): domain Bacteria; phylum Bacillota; class Bacilli; order Bacillales; family Cytobacillaceae; genus Cytobacillus; species Cytobacillus solani. Next base: position 4,301,483 of record NZ_LJIX01000006.1, read on the forward strand.
TTGGTTTCCTTACTTTGTATCGCTTGTACACCATACTCTTCTAACAAGAAAAGACCGATAGGGTCTCCCGAGTTGCCGTATCATATCAATGTGTAACGTGCCAAGGTCTCTGACTCCAGAGAGGTTTAATCCGTCTAGCCTTTGACGAAGGATTAAATGTAGCTTTCTGCTGCAGGTAAAGCATCAGCCCTCTCGGTTTACTAAAGTTTATGGAGCTCCATCCCTTCAACCATTTGGCTTTCGGCCCGCTACCTAACTGTCTACGCTTAAAGACTAGAGTTACCTTTAGTCCTCCAAGACTCGCTACGAGCGAATGGCTAGTTCTTAATCGGCGGGAATCCCACCCGCTATATGATACGACCTAGGCTCGGCCGCACACCTGACTCTTTTCTACAATAAGAAAGATCTCCGAAGCGATCCCTACACAAGCTTGATTTTCACTTATTACAGGAATGCTGGCCCTTTAGTTAAAGCAGCAGGATTAATGAAATTGCCTTTTGTGAAAAAAAGCGGGATCAATTCCATATTTATCTAGATAAAAAAGCTTGATTACAATACTCTCTTAAAGAATTTATAAAATGGATCGTTGCATTCTTTCGTTCCCATCGATTTTTATAATTGGACTTGGCTTGAACTCTCCCTCTAATTCTAAGTGCCTCATGAAGAATGTCAGAATACCTTAAATCAAAGTCCTTGATCACTTCTGCACAGGCCAGTTCCTTTGATGTAATCTTTCCTGTTTTCAATGTATAGTACACTCGACATAAGGTTAATACAATGAACTCAATCCAAAAATCGAATAAAAACAAATAGCTTCGGGAAGCTTTACTCGCTATATAGTAGTTAAGATTGTACTCCATCTCCTGCATAACATCCTTCCAATCTATATTTGAGTAATAAGTAGAAAAATTCGGACCGTAAACAGCATATGAATCATGGACAAGCTGATAAACCGCAATTTTCATAAGCTTTCTTTTTCCCTTACACTTTGTACCCTCAAAAAACGGGAAAGATTTATGTAACTGTAATTGATTCTGCTCATCCAAAGATAAGTACTCACATTCAAACTTTTTGACCAATGGACTTTTAGCTTTAACCTCCTTATGAAGGTGCGATAGTTTTATTAACCCTTCGCCTGTCAATTCCCGACTAAAAACTGTAACAAAATCAATATCACTGCTTTCAGGATGAAAGGCACCTATAACAGTTGAGCCATATAAATAGACTCCAAGAACTTGATTTGGAAACATTTCGTTCAACCTGCTACTATATAGCGTCATTACTTTCTTGACTTCGTTATGGATCATGTTTCTTTAACTCCTTTATGTTTCAATTAGCTTAACTCCTTGTTTTACAATCCCTTCCCATAATGGATATTTTTCAGGCTCAAGCATAATCATCGTAAATCCACTTAGGAAAGATAAATAAGCCCACGTTTTATTACGAAGTTCTTGTTCGGTTTCATTTAATCTAGAGCGCTTCTTCAACAATCCAGTCATTCTCTCCACAAACTCATAAGTGATGGAAACTGCTTCTTGCTCTAACTCTGGAAACCTACCAGATTGGGAAAACAGATATTGTAAAATTCGTAGGTTTGATGGATCTTCACGATATTGCCTCACGTGATGCCTCACCATCTGCTCTAATTGTTCTGACAGTTCTAAACTCTCTGGTAAATAAAGTTGTCCTTTTCTGGTCTCCTGAAATGCTTCTTTAACGGTATACTCAAACAAGTCCTTCTTGTTAGGAAAATACAGTAAAATCGTAGCAGGATTAATACCTATTGCCTGCCCTATACTAGAAAGAGTAGTCTTAGAAAACCCCTCTCTTGGAAATTGCCTTTTTGCTTCTTTTAATATGACATTTCGCTTCTCTAGTCGCTGTTGATTGTTGACTGTTCTTGCCATTCATCATCCCTCACAATACATTAAATAAATAAACATTTATTTATTTAATGTAAATGAATTACATATGAAAGTAAATACTTTTTAATGTAGCTTTGCAATAAAATTTGATTAAAAGAATGCTGCAAACGTTGATTTACGTTATAAAAACCCCACCGTTTTGAAAAAAAGATTGTTCTAAACGTGAACTGCACCCCGATTGTTAGACATCATCTAACAATTGGAGGTGTAGTTTTTTTTATGACTAAATATTCTGCCGAAGAAAAATTACAAGCAGTTAAGCGCTACTTAAATGGGAATGAAAGTTTTAATAAAATAGCCAAATCTCTAGGGACTGATCATAAAGCAATCATTAAATGGGTTAAACAATATGAATACAATGGGGTTAATGCTTTTATTAATCCATGTACAAATTACACCTCACAGTTTAAACTAAATGTACTTAATTTTATGATTGAAAATGGTACATCCTTAAACGAGACGGCAGCGATTTTTAAAATACCTGCCCCTTCAACAAATAGTGTTTGGAGAAAGCAATATGAATCTCAAGGATTAGATGCCCTTCAATCAAGGAAAAAGGGGCGTCCATCCATGAAAAATGAATTCAATAAACTATCAAAACAAGCACCAGTTGAAGGCTATACTGAAGCGCTGGAAGCACGTATTAAACAATTGGAAATGGAAAATGAGTATTTAAAAAAGTTGAGTACCTTAGTTCAAAACAAGGAAAAATCACCAAACAAGACAAAGCGCAAGTAGTCTATGAATTAAGGCATAAATATCCGGTGAAAGCACTCGTAAAGCTCGCTTGCATTCCACGTAGCACTTATTATGATTTAGTGAAACGTTTGAATCGTCCAGATAAAGATGCCGATCTAAAAGTGGAAATAAAGGCAATTTATGAAGAACATGAAGGGCGTTATGGCTATCGCCGTGTTTGTGATGAGCTTGCGAATCGTGGAAAAAGAGTGAATCACAAGAAGGTTCAACGTATTATGAAAGAATTGGGGTTAAAGTGTATCATACGTATGAAAAAATACAAACCTTATAAAGGTTCAGTTGGTAAAATTGCGCCGAATATTTTAGACCGTAATTTTACGGCAGATGCTCCAAATGAAAAGTGGGTAACAGACATTACAGAATTTAAATTATTCGGTGAGAAACTTTATCTATCGCCTGTTTTAGATTTATTTAATGGGGAAATAATTACGTACACAATTGGTTCTAGACCAACCTTTCCCTTGTTTCAAATATGTTAGAACATTTGCCTGAGAACCACCAGCTACTTCTGCATTTTGATCAAGGCTGGCATTTTATCAAATGAAGCAATATCGCCACACACTTGAATCGAGAGGGATCATCCAGAGTATGTCTCGTAAAGGAAACTGTTACGACAACTCTGTAATGGAGAATTTCTTTGGTATTATGAAATCTGAGTTCCTCTACTTGAGAGAATTTGAAAGTGTAGAGCATTTTAAAATAGAATTAGAAAAATACATCGATTACTATAATACAAAGCGAATAAAGGCAAAATTTAAAATGAGTCCGGTGCAATACCGAACTCATTTTACCCAAGCTGCCTAATGAAATAACCGTGTCTAACTTTTAGGGCTCACTTCAAAGGTGGGGTTTTATTGATTTAATATCGTATTTTTTATAAAAAAGATTGAACAAAATTTTTAACAAAGTTATCCTATATATTCTCTAAATGATTCGTATCATTTATAAAGTGAATTACCTTTTCCTTATCAGTAAGTTCAATTAAACTAATTCCTGTATCTCCGATTTTAAAATAATAATCCATGTTGATTGGCATTTGGAAAAAAGCACGTAATATATTATTAATTACCCCGCCATGAGCAACAATCGCAATTCGTTCATATTTATTTTCTGTCACAATCTTAGAAAATATCGTTTCAATCCTCATTCGAAATTCTATGAATGATTCTCCATTTTCAAAACGAACATGAAAAAATTTTGGCTCTGGATACTTTTTCGCTTCTTCAAAGGATAATCCAGCTTGTACACCATTATTAAATTCCATTAATTCTTCTTCCAATTGCACTGGGCACCCAATAGTTTCTCCTAACTTTTCAGCGGTTTCGCGTGCTCTTTTTAACGTACTTGCCCATATAAAATCTGGTGGGAAATTATTTTTTACTTTTTGTGCTAAACTTCCCACTTGCCTTCTACCTCTTTCCGTTAATTCAAAATCAGCTCTTCCTTCATGTACGTTTAAAATATCTGCTTCCGATTCTCCGTGTCGAATTAATAGTATTTGCATGTCTTTTCCCCCTTATATCTTTTAAATCCAAATTGAACTTATCTTTAGCAAACTTTATTTTAAATTTACTAAAATGGGCTTTCTTAAAATCTTATATTAATCTTATTGGTTAAAGAAATATCCATATTTGACACAGCCTCTTTTCGCTATTTTACCATGTAATCTTACATTTCTATAGATATTCCTTATTCAACTAACCTGCACCGTTAGCTTAAGTGTATTTCTTCACAATCTCCAATTCTAAGGGTTTTTTATTTTATCTAAATATTAAAATTTGGTATTTGTTGACGAATTTAATTTTCAATTATTTTACACTGCGTTACCAACCTATTTTAATACGTTCAAAATTAAAGGGGATACTTGAATTAGTACATAACCTAATCCAGCATTTTGAATTATGGTCCATGCTCTTTCCGCACTTCCAAACATAAATAGAAAACATGCATCTACAATTACCAAACTAGCAACAGAGAAGGCTAGTGCAACTAATATATCCACTACCGGATCCAACACATGTGCTAATGGTGATAGTGTATGTTGCCCCATCCATTCTTTCGCTGTGGCTAGTACCACCTCTGTAGTAGCTGTGAATGGTGGCTCTGCCATAATCACTGGTACTGCGATAGATGTACTAATTCTTCTAACCAATTTACCAACCTTTTTCTGTTTCCTTCTATATTATATTGTTCCTAGCCATGAAATCCTTAATCGACATCGTCTGTACATTCATTTTAAGTCCTTCTGAAAAAAGACAATAAAGTTATTTAATTTTAAAAGTTTAACAAGCATAACCACGTATTAAATTTAGGATGGGGGTTATATATAGTTGTTTAATTTTTGATCTAAGATACTTCACTATACTAAAAAATATAACAATAGAGTCATTTAATAACCTATGTTTTATTCAACTAAAGCACCAATAGTTGAATAAGAATAGCGAAATTTATCCCTTTGGGAAGCCTTATTTAATAGGTTCTTTTTCATCTTTTCACCAGTATCCTCATTTTTTTCATAATATAATCTAACTCCCTCTAATGCTCTTATATAATAATAAGTGTAATTTCTTTCTTCGTTGAAAATGTTTTCTATGCTTTTTTCTCGAAGTCCTTCATTACTTCTGGGTAATATATATTAATTTGAACATGACTCAGTCAAATGGTATTGAGATAATTGATACTAAAGATTTTATCTAAACTCTAGCAATCGATTTGGAAATAGTACGGGGAAAAGGTGAAAAGAGACCCTGGGAAAGCTTCTCATTAGATCAGTGAACTTTTGAGAAGCCTTCTTTTTGTTGCATGTAGATAGACACCAATCAATGTATCTTTTACGATATATTAATATTTAATAGATTTTGTTAAATTTTTTAGTATAAGAAATAACCGTTTGTCACTCTATATTGACCGAATGTCTTAAATCTATTTACTGTCTAGAAAAAGCATTTTACAGTAGGGAAAGGATATTAATTATGGAAATAGAAGTGAAAATTGATTCAGCCTATAAAGAACCTAAAGTCATTATTATCACCGATAAAATAACCGATGAAGTGAAAAGCGTGATGAAAAAGATATCAAAAAACCAAAAACTAACGGTGTTTTCTGAGGAAGAAGCAATCATTGTTGAAGCGGATGAGATCATTCGAATTTACTCGGAAAACAAAAAGGTCTATGTACAAACAAATCATGATACATATTCCATTCGTATGCGACTGTATGAGTTGGAAGAAAAATTAGCATTGAACCAATTTATTCGGATTTCCCAATCGGAACTAATTAATCGTAATCAGATTGTTAGTTTGGATATTAGCCTTACCGGAACAATAGGTGTTTTGCTGAAGAGCGATATTAAAACATTCGCATCTCGTCGGTATGTATCAAAAATTAAAAAACAGTTGGGGATTTGAGGTGGAAGAGATGGTAAAAAGGCTTCTAGGTAGAGTATGTATAGGTTTTATTATTGGTGTCTTTTTGGGACAAATCACACAGATTATCATTTCCTTATTTTTAGGAAAAGGTGCGTTTATACCTGTATCAGATGAATTCAGTGAGTTATTTGATACGGAGTTGACAGCTGTATTAACACAATTTATTTTAACAGGGTTCATTGGTGTTGCACTAGCCCTAGGTTCGTTCATTTTTAACATAGACCATTGGGGATTAATGAAACAGTATATGACCCATTTTTTTACAACAGGTGCAGTGTGGCTAACTGTTGTTATACTGTGCTGGACACCACAGACTCCTATGAGCTGGTTCATTTTACTAGCTAATTTTGTAGGAGTTTACGTCATAACGTACTGGATTCAACTATCAATCTCAAGAAAGGATATTGAACGAATTAATGCAATTCTAAAAAGTAAGGAGATAGGAGGAAGATAAATGTCTATAGAATTAAAAAATCTAAAGAAGGCATACAAAGATAAAATGGTTGTGGACCATTTATCTTTGGAAATAGATAATGGTGAATTTTTTGCTTTGCTTGGGTCAAATGGTGCCGGAAAAACAACAACTATTAAAATGCTATCGTGTATGCTAATCCCCACTGAAGGAGATGCTTTTTTATTGGGAGATAGTATTATTACCTCACCTGAAGCCGTCAAGCAAAATATAAATGTGTCACCACAGGAAACCGCAGTAGCACCGAACCTAACAGTGCGGGAAAACCTAGAATTCATTGCAAGGATTTATGGTAGTGGAAAAGAAAAAGCAAGAAAGATGTCGCATGAGATGATGATGGAATTTAGTTTATTGGATAAGGCTAAAACTAAAGCAAAAACATTGTCAGGAGGCTGGCAGCGCAGATTAAGTATTGCGATGGCGCTTATTTCCAAACCTAAGATTTTATTTTTAGATGAGCCAACACTTGGGTTAGATGTTCGTGCACGCCGTGAGCTTTGGAAAGTGTTAGAGACTCTAAAAGGGAAGGTTACTGTAGTGTTGACAACCCACTACTTGGATGAGGCAGAAGCTTTAGCGGATCGCATCGGTATTATGCACCAAGGGAGATTGCAAGCATTAGGCACTGCAAGTGAATTAAAAAAACAACATAGTATGAAAAGTTTGGAAGATATTTTCTTAATTTTAACAGAGGAGGGAGTTAAATGAGGTTTTTAGCATTTGCATCGAGAAATCAAAAGGAAATAATACGTGATCCATTAACCATATTGTTTGGAATCGGACTACCTGTCGTCGTTATGTGGTTATTCACGATTATGCAACAAAATATGCCAATGGAGCTATATAAAATTGAAAATCTCACTCCTGGTGTCATTGTGTTTAGTTTTGCATTTTTGACTTTATTTTCAGGTATGCTAATTGGAAAAGACAAGGGAAGCTCATTTTTAATGCGGATATTTGTTTCGCCATTAAGACCTTCTGACTATATTATTGGTTATACAATCCCACTAATTTTAATTGCTATGATGCAAATAGTAGTTTGTTTTATTACGGCGTATTTCTTAGATTTAAAGTTTGATTGGAATGTGATAGTAGCTATAGCAGTACTTTTAGTTAATGCGCTTCTTTATTTAGGGTTTGGATTAATGCTCGGAACATTTTTTACTGATAAACAGGTAGGTGGCATATTCGCTTTGTTTGTTAATATCGCAACATGGTTAAGTGGTACATGGTTCACATTAGACATGATTGGTGGAGTATTTGAGAATGTTGCGAGTGTACTTCCATTTGTTCATGCTGTGGAAGTAACAAGATTGGCTCTACAGGGGGATTACGGTGAGATGTTGGTTCCTTTAATATGGGTAGTTGGATATACAGTGGTTTTATATGTGATTGCGATTGGTGCGTTTAGGAAGAAAATGAGGTATTAAGGGGAAACTTAGTGTGTGAAATGGAATATTAGAAAGCGAAGATTAAAATAATAGGTATAGGTGACTCTGGTATGACTTCTCATTAGTTCGCTGAACTTGAGAAGCCTCTTTTTTGTAGTTAAGAAAAATCTATGTCTTCTTCAACTAAACTCCCTCAATAAACAAACAATTATCTCTTGTATTCGCCATTTTTCTTAATATTCCTATACAACTTGTTAAAGATAATAGTTTTGATGAGTATGAAAAGAAAACAAATATGCAGTTTATGAAGAAAAAGAGCGTAAGAAACTAGCCAACTTTCGTTTATTTTCAAAAAGTTGGAAGAATAGGTATGTACGCACCAATGGATGTCCACATATCTTATGGGGGTCAACCCTCCCAAGTCTCACAAAGTCTTCGCTCCTACATTCCTTCGTTCAACCTTTCCATAAGGTGGATGTCGGTCATGCTGCCCCACAGGATCTATGTCCTTACGTTAGTTGCTTTGCCGACTAATCCTATGCTGATTTTGTTTGCTCAATCATTCAAATCTATTAATTAAAAGTAAATTTTATAGAATATTAAGCTGCTATTTGTACATCGATAACTGAGTGCATATGGGGAATATCCTTCAACATCTTTTCTTCCTGAAACACAAACTGTTTCTTGCCAATAGAAAAGAGAATTCGTATGAGTTTATTACATAAAGCTATTAAAGACTGCATCTTTTTCAACGGATTTTCTGATCTCGTTGTGTAGTAATGATGAAGAGCTTTAAAGGCTTTATTCTTCGCTACTAGGATCATAGATGCGCGAAATAATAATGCCCGTAATTTCTTCCGACCACGTTTCGTAATCTTGGTCTTCCCTTTATGCTTACCTGATGTATTTTCTTTTAGGCTGAGTCCAGCTAATTTGGTTATTTGACGAGGATGATTATATTCACTTAAATCACCTACTTCAGCGTAAAAACCTGCCACTGTATCTCGTCCAATTCCTGTAATCTCTAACATCTGGTTCACTCCTGGTATATCTTGAAGTAAGGTATCCAGTGAATGATCAAGTTCTTCGAACTTGGCTTGAATGAGTTCATATTTTTGAATTAATGTTCTTAGTTCCATTTTGGCCATCATGACACCCTGACGTATACCAATCGAGCGATTGGCAGCTTCTTTTAGAGCTTGAATCTTCTTCATCCCTATACTTCGTTTCACTTCTTGCCTTAAATAGATGAGTAATTCTTCGTCTGAGTATTTCACTAATTCATGAGGTAACGCATCAAATTTTAGTAAGTGAAGAGCTGCCTTTCCTTCCCAACTTTTAAAAACGTCAAAGAACTCTGGAAAGTAGCGATCAATCCAGTTATGGACCTGTCCTTGCACGATCTGTAAGTCTATACTTAATAGATCACGTAATTTTTTAGCCACACGAAGTTCTGCGAAAACACCTTGTGGTATGGTTGGTTCAGCGTATCTACCATCTTTGACTAGCTGTGCAATGACTTTTGCGTCTTTTACATCATTTTTAGTTGGCGAGTTATCATCTAATTCCTTACTATGCTTGACATGTAGGGGATTAACCGTCACGAACTTAATATGTTTTTCTTTTAAAATATGAGCTAAGTTTAGCCAATAATGTCCTGTAGGCTCCATTCCAGTTATAACAGATTCCATTTTATAGATCTCTTTTAATTAATTAATCCACTCCATAAAGGTGCTAAAACCTTCTTTGATATTATCAAAAAAGCAAGTAGAACCAAGTTCTATTCCTCGATAATCTTGTGCTCTAGCTACATGATGATGTTTGGCAATATCAATTCCAATTATCAAGGTTTTAGAAGTAATTTGAGCTATTTTATGATTTTGGTTATAATTCATTGTATGACCTCCGAATGATGTTTTGTCCTTTTTAGCTGGCCAGCTCAGGACATATTCATCTTATCAAGAGGTCATTTTTCGTACAAATCTCATTTTCAGTTATTACAGGAATGCTGCCCCTTTAGTTAAATAAAAAAGGAGCAATCTCCTACTTGAAGTATTGCACCCTTTAATTGAATAACAAAATATGGGATCATTCCGAAAATTACTTAAATTTTCTGTTATCTTAAATAACTTTGAGCCACATTGTTATTACTTCTTTAAGTTTTTCTTCTTTAGCTTTAATGTCATTTTTATCAGTAAATTTCATCATAACTCTGTCAGCTGCTATCCATTCTAATACACCACTAGGATCTGAAATCAGAGGCTCATTGGTCTTTCGTTCTTTTACCTTAGCCCCACAATGAAATATGAGTCGAATAAATCCTTTTCCATTAAGATTAAATGTAATTCGATCTTCACCTTCATAACAGAAACTAGGGTCGTTCCATTTAATATGTTCTGTAATTTTATCATCAGTGCTTAAAATGATTTTTCGAACCTCTTCTATTTCTTCTTTAAGTGGATGTACAAGGTTGTTCATAAATTCTGCTACCTGTTCAGAATCAATCAACTTCTTACTTTCACCTGAATTTTATTTTTAGTCATTATTATTTAGTCCCCTCTCACATTGAATACTGTAAAGTCATCCGTTATGGATGGTTAAGATAAATGCGGTTTCCTGACGCTACCCCTGTTATAGATTAATTTTTATTTAAGGGTCTCAGCATATTAGCTGGTAACCTATATGAATCAAACTTATATTCTCCAAGAAGATTAATATGTGCCCAGCCTAAAGGTGAAATGTGTGGGAGCAATTCTTCTTTTAGGGCATTATGTTTCTTAAATTCTTTTGTCGCTTCAGCTGATTTCACTGCTTAAAAAAACTTGTATAATAAGAACAAAGTGACAACACCAGACCCTACTGTCAACAAAAGACTTCGGGTGAAAATGGCAATTATGAGGGATACAACTGCTGCCAAAAGTCGCATCGGTTCCCATCCGCTCTTTTCACCTAAAGGCAATAATTCCTCAGCTATCAATGAAGCCATAATAGCGACTGGTATGTGTCTCAACCAATGCAATCCCCAATCGGGTATATTTATTTTACTTAGGAAGACTAGAGGGAAAACGCGGGGTATCAAAGTCACTAATGCTCCTCCAATGATAATTAAGAAGACTTCTGGGCGGATTTCCATTTGTCCATCACCATCCCTAAAGCAGCGGCTGCAACCGTTGCCAAAATAACATTAATTCCCGTTGAAAAGATAAAGCTTGTGCATACAGTAAATAGAATAGCCCCTGTCACAACAAGGAGATCTATCCGGAATTCAGAACGACTGACTATCTGTAATACGAGCAGTCCGATAAACATCGCCGGCAAGGCAAAATCGAGCCCGAATTCCTCTGGATTCGGTATCCATTTTCCAAATAATCCTCCTAATACATTTGCTAATGTCCAGTTCAGATAGGCTGTTAGATTTAATCCCAGCATCCATCTGTTGCTTGCGTATTTCTTATCAGAAAGATAACTTGTGGCTACACCAAACGTTTCATCTGTTAATAGAAATCCATGTAAGGTATTTTTCCATGTCCCCAGGTGGCGAAAATGGGGTGCAAGTGCTGCACTCAATAAGAGATATCTAAGGTTGACAATAAATATCGTCAATATGATCGACATGATTGGAGCTCCCGAAACCAACATCCCGGCAGCAATAAACTGAGCTGATCCGGCATAGAGAAGTAAAGACATGAGTGTAATTTCGATTATACTTAGGCCTGCTGTTTTTTGTACAACGCCTGCTGCAAACCCTATACTTAAATAACCAAGAACAGTCGGTAAGCAATCTTTCACCCCTTTTAGGAAACTCTCTTCACCACTTAAATAAACAACTTCTTCTTTAAGTTTCAACCTTAATCCTCCCTATAGAGCAAATTATATAAAATTGTTTAACCTCAACCAGGGGTAACGAGAGCAACTTCCAGTCGTTTATTGTTTTTCCCTTTGGAACTCACTTTCAATAGGGCCATTTCCCCTATCTCTCCAGTATTTGAAACATGTGTCCCCCCGCAAGCTTGCTCATCTATGGAATCAATGGAAATTAAGCGAATTCTTGTAACTGAAGCTGGCAGTAAGTTAATAGCTGTTTTAATTAAACCAGGGATATTTTCTGCCTCCATTCTAGATACATATCGAATTGCCACGGGGTGGTTTTCTTTTATAATTTTATTCGTTTCATTTACTATTTCTTGATACTCTTCATCGGATAAATCGTGAAGGTTATTAAAGTCGATCCTTGCTCGATCTGGATATATTTTATTCCCAGTACATAAAGCATTGTATTTCTTGTATACGACCGCTCCCAGAATATGCAATAAGGAGTGATGTTTCATCAACCCTTGCCTTCGTTCCCAATCAATTTCTGCTTTTATTTCCCCATATTTTAGCTGATCAGCGTTTTTCACATAATGGATAATCTCGCCTTTTTCATTTTTAACTTGGTAAACCTCGAATGTTTGCCCCCCTTGTATGAGCAGTCCAGTATCATATTCTTGCCCTCCTCCGGTCGGATAGAAAACTGTTCGATCAAGTGATACCTTCTCTCCTTCCAGTTTCACTACATTCGCAGTGCAAGAGGTTAAATAACTGTCGTCCAAATAAAGTTCACGTGTATTCATTTAATCATCTCCTTTAGGGGTTACTATACTAACTACTATTAATAATGGATGAAAATACGGTTCATGATGACTCGAACCGTTTACCTGTTACTACTTGAATGAGGTCTTGATTTCTACGCCAAAGTGCATCCAACTTATCTGGACCAAGCTCCTTCGTAATTTCCTCAATCATTATGTCATGTCTAATGTATTCAATTGCAACTAGTACAAGTGCCGGATCTTTTGTTTTTACGGCCCAAGGAGAGGCAGTTTCCGTAAAATTCGCGATCACAACCTCCTCACCATCACGTGCAGCAACACTTAGATGTCCTCCCATCCGTTCTTGAACAATATCCGGAGGCATGTAATTGTGATGATAGGTCAATCCTAGCTGAGTTTTTGGAGATCCGAACAGGATGGTAAACACATTGACCCCTTCCGCTACCTTCCGATCGATCGCCTTTTTTATTTCCGGGACTTCAGGCTCCCAAATTGATAGCCATAATTCGTCTTTTGCATGGTTAATGATGGCTAACATTTCTTCTATTACATGATCATTTCCGCGAATTCGCCAGATAACATCCGTTTCCCGTTCGCTTTCTAGAGAAGTTAATTCTTTTTCCAAATAGTCAAAGGAAGTTTCAAAAGTTTTCCTCAAACGGTTGATCAACTCTTTAGCCGGTACTGGTGAGTATTTAACAGGCTCTGAAGGAACTGTATAGATAGCTCTCTTATCAAGCAATTTACCTAAAACTTCATAAATCGTTGAACGCGGTACACCTGTACGTTTACTTACTTCGTAACCTGTAATTGGCGAATTTTTTAGTAAACCTATATAAGCTTTACATTCATACTGGGAAAATCCTAAGTTTTGAAGTTCCTTATAAATATTTTCCATAATACCCCTTTCTTTTAGTAGTTATTGTGTTACCTACTATTTAAATGTATTAAAATATTCTTGTCAACAAATACCAAAAAAATTTCAATAAGATTTTCTTACTGTACACTTTTCGTTTTTTATAAGCTGCTCGTCTTAAGTCTTAGTTAGTTAGAATATTTGAAATAAACATTGGGAGTCAAGAACTATTTTTGCTGAGTCTATTAAAAAAAGGCAAAAACAATAGTTATTGTTGGTTGCCCTTGGATGTAATTATTTTGATAAGATAATTCTTTTATATTTTTGGTCAGTTACATGATAAAGCGAGAGTTATTTAACGTTTACAAATGTTAATTGATATGTTTTTTAATCAGGACCCTAAACAAGAAGGCAATATAAAATATCCTAATTCTTCTTTTTAGCGAACAAAATGCACGTTTTGTCGGCAGTATCCCATATAGAAAAAAATGTAAAAATAATTAGTCGGTAAACCTGGATTATCCTCCATTGGCGATTCAAATAACTTTACCGGTGAATTACAATTTTTTAATAATGTTTTTTGCTGCATCAATCTGTTTATTTGACAGATCTAATCCCCATAATTCACCTGCATTCCGTTGGTCCATATATTGTATGGAATGCCCATTTCCACAACCAATTTCTAATACCTTTAAATTTGTAACATCCCCAAATAAATTTAGTTCTTCCTCACTAGGTGCCAGTGGCCCATATTCAGGAAGAGGATTTCTACAAAAAAAACGATGTGCTACTTCATCCCTACTTTGCTTATAGTAAGAGACTTAACATCCATTTTCTTAAACTGTTTAGTGATAATAAAGTTATTTAATTTTGTTTTAAAAGATACGAGCCTTGCTACATTTTATTGTAGTAAGGCTCCTTAAAGTTGTTTAATTTCTATTCATATAAATGTATTTACATTCAAAAATGAATAATAAAGTACTTTAAAGTTACTAAGCACTTAAGAAATCAACGATCATTTTCTTTTCACGCTCTGACATCATATGCATGTGTCCACACCCTTTTAGCATATGAGCCGTGTTATTTGGTATGATTCTTTTTGCTCTTGGTAATACTTTTTTCGATGGAAATAAACAGTCTTTTTCACCTGCCATAATAAGTGTCGGTGCTTTACACTGTTGCATTAATTTTTCACTCACATTGGACGGCATCCCTACTTTTGTTTTTACATGATCAAAACTATCTTTCACCATATCCAAAGTATCTTTATCAAGAATTTCTTCTTTAATAGCCATAAATAAAGCTGTTTCTTTTATATATTTTTCTTTCTTTGTTAGTTTATATTTGAGTAGTGGTATCATCATTTTCACAGTACTGATTGGAAAGGCATTATTAATACCTGATGGTACAATTAATACGGATTTTTTTACTGCTTCAGGTGCGATACACATCAGTTTTGCCAAAACTCCGCCTCCAAACGAAACCCCAAAACATGCTATTTTATCAAATCCAAGCCCTGAAATAACATCACTTGCCCACTTTCCATAATCATAATTGCTATGAGAGAGATTAACTTCATCACTTTTTCCAGGGTGGCCAATAATATCAACCGCATAGATGTGAAAATCCTTAAGCAGGAATCTGTACATTAGTAAATTATAGGCAGTCGTACTATTCCCACCATGAAATACTAACAATGGTTCTCCCGATAGATTGCCAGTTTCAATGATATGTGTTCTTCCAAAACGAGTATGAACGTAAATATCCTTACATGAATAATCCAATTTCTTCAATTGAGCATCATAAAGCTTTAGTGACATTTCTCTTCCAGATTGTGTTTTGTATATACTCATATAGTCCTCTCTTATATCCATCCTTTAATTTTGCTATTAACAAATAATTCTCCATATATTAGAAGGAATCCTTCTTCAACTAATCAGCTTCTATGGTGGAAGAAGGATTTTTAAACAACTATATTATTTTTTAAGTGACTTTATTGTAAATTAAACAACTTTATTATCTCTGCACATAAACCTCCCAAATAATCATGTAAATATATTCCATATTAGTAATTTTTTCGCTACAAAGAGCTACCTATAAATATACAATTTTGTTTTAAGTCTTATTCAATTAAATGGCCCGATTGTTGAAAAAGAAAAATTTTTCATATCAACACAGGGTTTTTAATCAAACTTTATTATTAATGATCAATCTTAATTTTTAATAATCAGATTTTATTTTAAATGATTAGTCTTTTTTACAAAACTACAGTAATTTCTCTTTGTTACTGACTATCATCTGCACTATGTACGTTTTCCTCATCGATAACTATACTTTAAGAAATATTAAGTTTATCCCAAACCCAAGCCTGAAAAATTCTTTCTATTTCTACTTTTATTGATTTAACATCCATATCCTCGGCAATACCTAAATTTTCAAAAGTAAATGTCTCTTTTGACTCTGTTCCTTCATATTTGGTACTTTTAAATGAAAAAGTAACTGTTTTACTCACTAATTATCACTCTTATTCTTTATCATAAACAGAGAGCGTAATTCTTACTGTAAAGCGCCCGTTTTGGGAAATTCCTTTACTATTTCTACGACTTCTATATTGCCATCTACTAACGTTTCAATTAATTGTTCTTTACCAAATTTATTAGGTTTATTACTCCAATAGCAATTTGCATTTCTTTCATTTTCTTCAGCATTATCAGTTCCGTCAAATACGTTATACGCATCACCATCAAATACCTTACCATCTGTTCGTAATTTAACTATTTGATAAACCTTTCTACCACCATTTATAAAAGAATTAGCCCACATTTCTGCATCTGATAAAGTTTTGGAGGTGTATAAACATGACATTCTAGAAGGATAGTTTGGATATTTTTCTTTTCTAACCTTTTCCAATGCTAATTCTCTGTATGCTCTAACCTTCCAATATTCCAAATTTGAATTTATAAATTTGGTAAAGTTATCATTAGGCTTTTTGCCATCTAATATGTCTTTACAAGCCATAACCCGATTATAAACACCATTATAATGATTATTATCAAAAAATATTATTTGTCCAAGCTTCATAGGTATTTCGGTAACTACATGATACACATAAGTTTCAGCCATTATGTTCTACCTTTCTAACGATATTTATCTAACACTAAGTATTCTTCATTTGCAATTAGATACCTTTTTATTCAAAAAAATCAGAAACTATTATTTCCATAGTGTTCAATTTTCCTGATATTCCTCCTCCATTAAATGGCCCTTTAATTGAATAATATGATTAGTGTTTTTAAACACCTTCAACAAATCGATTAAAAAATTAGTGAAATGATAATAATACTGTTGAAACTAAATAGAAATTTTTGACAATAAAAAGGTAAGCTAATGCTAGTTTGAGACCTTAACATTGTAAATTTGTGTTCTGTTGATAATACCAATAAAGCATAAAATTTCCTAAAAAAAAATAAAGCATAAGCTTTCCAAACGGAAAACTTATGCTTTACGTCACAACACAAAATTGTGACTTGAACCATAATCTTGCCGGACTTTGAAGTATATCCTTGCCAACCATTGATATAACAGCATTTCTATTATATTTTTTTAATCTTGTAGCAATATTCGAAACTGATTATGTCTTCAATTTTTACGTGCACCTCAACTTCTATATACTTTCGGCAACTTTATTGAGTCAAAATAATACTCCTGGCAAAATTATGGTTCAGTAGTATTTTTGGAAACAATTAATAAAAAAATCCCCAATTTTAAATGGGGAAAAGCATTTTTCTGATTAATAATACAGCTTAAGTATTGACCATATAGGTTACTTTAATCATTTTTTATAACCCAATAACTCTAATTCCTTTTTCCAAATCCTCCTAACTTTAGGATCCATTAAACAATTTGGATTAGATAATTTTCTCCTAATAGATGAATCACCTGGAAAAATCCCATTATTGTGCAATTCAAAAACAACTTGTTTTATTTCATTTTTAATGTTTTCATCTCTAATTTTCTTATTCTTCTCTACATAAACCCTATGTAGAATTATTAATTTATTAGTTAGTTCAGGGCAATACTAAGTCAACCATCAAACAAATCAGTATTAAAGTTCTTGAATATTCTTGATATAGAATTAACAGCACCAAATGTAACAGTCGAGATGGATGAATTTATTCCGATAAAAAACGAGGGTAAAAAAAGTTCATATTGATAATTTGATAACACTTTGCACTAATTGTCTTAGAGCAGACATATTCTACTTAGTGAAAAGGATCTGAAAAATGATTTCCTTTATAAGAAATATTACAATAGACACTCAGAATAAAAATTTGATAAAAAAAGTGAAATCTCATTAGATTGTTTCCTAAATGAGATTTCACTTTATTATTTATATTTGGCATTTAAATAATGCTATTAATAGACGACTATCAATTTAAATCTTATAAAAAAAATGGGGAAACCTATTGAAACCCGCCCTTATGGAAGAACATAACTAGCATGTAGCTTATCTGGATCTCTTATACTATTTGGAAATTCGAAAAGCATATAGAAAGTTCGATAAAGAGAAAGTTAGAAGACTCTTCTCTGAATCTTATTATGAATCCATTTTTCCTTATAATGCTGATTTAAAATTCAGGCACCTTTGGTTCTCCGAACAGGTGATCCCGATACAGCTTTCTATCTTAATATCCTAATATTGTTTCACAAAAAAAATGGTATCAAGTTCGGCCATTGAAGGATCCTTATGTTTCTCTTCTGTACGTAGCAGCAGTCGACCTCTTTGCTCGACATATTGGTTGCTTATGACCGTCTCAAATTCCCTTTGGATGGCTTTCTCTTTAATGCCGGTAAAACAGAATAATTGAGTGTTGGTTTTGTTCGCAAGGGATACCATCGGTTTTACCACAAAGTCAGCACTGGCCTTACCAAATGGATTATCCAAGATGATAAATTTCCAAGCATTTTCCTTTGCATATCGTTTTCTCCGCAAGTGGTTAATCAAAGCGATAAACAAGGAAATCTGGGTGGCGTGTTTTTCCCCACCGCTCCACTTGCATACCTCGTCCCAGGTATAATAATCATTTTTATTGAGCAACTCATTCCGATGCTTCAGCGTTTTGATGATACAACGGGATGTTTCTGCATAGCAGTTGAGAATATCCACCATATTGACCCGCTTTTCAAACAGTTCATCCATTTCTTTTACAGGGGCATTCCGCTCATTCATTGCTACGAGGTCCTCGAGTAACCGTTGGATAAACCGGTCTATTTCCATCTTCGCGTCCTCAATGGATTTTTTATGCCAACTGATTTGGAACAGAGAAGTAATTTCTCCTTTCTCCTCAATTTGAGAACTCTTTGCAATTTCCATAATGTTTTTATAAACCGTTACGGCCCGGTCATACATCTGTTCCACCAACTCTTCGCTCCGCTGATCCAATTCAGCTTTTTGCAGTTCAATGCCTGCTTCTAACTCTTGAACATAGTTCATTAGATTTTCAAAGGTGCGGATGATTTCTTGATAATCTTCAATGGAACTGTCGAGTATTTTGGACAAATCAAAGGTTAACTGTAACAACTGGGTATTGTTGGTTTCACGGACATCTTCTTTGAGTTCGTCGATTTTTTTCAGTAATTCCGTTCTCTTAAGCTCCATTCCTGACTTGTGAACACCCATATCATACCGAATGGTTCTGACATACTGAATCGGTTTCTGCCGATTCCAATGTCCTTCCTCCAATAAATTTTGGGAGGCAGAAGCAATCAGCATATCCTTCGTCGTCTCCAAATCCTCAATTGCAGCCTGGTTACCGAATTGTTGCTTCAGTAATGCCGCCTGCCGTTCCATAGACCGACCTTCGTTTGATTTGGCCATAGTCAACTCGCTTTCATACAATTCTTTTTCCGCTTTGGCTTCCGTCCCGTATGGGTAAATGCCCTTCTCCCCTAATAGCTCCACACGTGTATGATACTCAGTTTTTGCACTGGCTAGTTCTTTTCCTGAACCTTCCTTGCGATCCCTATCCTTTTCAAGCTGTTCTTCCAATCCAGAGATGTTATATTCAATCTGCTCCAACAAGTATGGGTCATATTCGAGAATCAATCTCTCCATTGATTCCACTGTAAATCCGTTTTTATGAATGTCTTCCTTTGCCCGTTTGACCAATTCGCTGTAATGGTTTTGGGTCGATTCCAGAATTTCCAGTTGTCTACTTTCTGAACTATATTGTTCTCGAAACGCTTTATACCTTTCAAGTGTATCCTTATACTCCACTTCTGTCGCAGGCGTTGTTTCCTCGGCCTCCGCTATTTCATAATCCTCCAGGTCCCTCTTTAGAAGCATGAAACTTTTTTGAAGCTGGGTAATTTTCTCTTGAACCGCTCCCCCTGCTGATTCCCATTCTTGGGAAGTTTGGTTAAGAGCATTTTTAATTCGCCCTAATTCCTCGAGTTGTTTTGTTAGCTGTTCCAATTCTTTCCGAGCAGTGGGAATGGATTGATACCTTTTGATAAAATCCGATAGCCTTATTGTATCCCCAGCCAACTTTATTCGGAGTTGCTCTTTTTCGTTTCTTTGGGATTCAGCTTCTGAATAAGAAGTAGATTGAGCTTCATTTTCTTTGTTGTGCTCCGTTTTTTCTTCCCCTATTTTTCGGAGGGCATCTCGCAACTCTGTTACCCGACCTAAAAGGTCCTTGCGGGAATGAGGGGTATATTCCTTCCAAAAGTCTTTAAGGGTATGTTCAAACAATTGCAGTTCCTGTAATTTCCCCTTTATTTCTTTCCGTTTGAGGTCAAGATCGCCCCACTTTTGTTCCAACTCAACCAAATAGGATTCCCAGTCTTCGGCCTTTAAGCGCGTATTGAAATGGTGGAAGATGTGGGCGGATTCACTTAGCTGGAAGGTAGAGTCCTTTTCCGGTTCTATTTCCATCTGTGACTTGTTTATTAAAATGACTGGGATGGTCAACTCTTCTTTATAATGGCCAAGAGTGGTTTTCACTTTCGTTAGCTGCACGTCCTCAACCAGGATAGAAAATGGAAGCAACGGGTTCTTCTTCAAGAGTTCTTTTTTCGAGGTATCATCCATTGTTGATTTTGTAATCCACTCCACTCCGAGTAGTACCTCGTTGTCTCTCTGAACCAGGTAATCTTTGACCCTCTCTAACTCTTGGTGAATATGGTATCCTTTGTTTTCAATAATGGCACGGATTTGTCCTATCTCATCCATTTGAATGGATAACTGAGTCGCTTCATCATCGTACTGACTCTTCAAGCGTTCTAACCTGATTGCAATCAGAGCCCTGTCCTCAAACAAGCTATTGCCTACTCGTACCGTGACATACTTATAGGTGCTATCAATTAAGAGTCTTTCTCTTTCAGAAAATTTGTCATAAGCAGCTTCCGCTTCATCCAAGTCTCTTCGCGTCAGTTTTTCTTTCGTGTTGCATTGTTCCAATAGCTGGTCAAGGTCATTAATCCGATTCCTGCACTGTTCCGCTTGTGCCTTATATAACTCCTCTTCCTTAACAACAGCGCTTAGCTTTTCCTTTAAATGGTGGTGTGTGGCATGTTCGTCCTCTTTCCAATCCTCAATCAATCCCTGTTTCAACCCTATAAGGTCTTTATCATAGGTTTCCACCTGATGTTGAAGAACTGCCTGGCGTTTCCCCAGCTTTTCCATTTCCTGATTAGTCTCGGTCAAGATATCTTGAACTTTTTCCCATTCCCTTTTAATGCGATTTTGTTCCTCTTTCAAGTCCCGTTCCGCCTTTTGATTTTGCTGATACAAATAATAGAATTGGCGGGATAAGGTGTTTCGAATGTTTCCTAATTCCTTTTGCCGTTCTCCTCCCTCGAGCCGCGCTGCCTCCAATTCACTTGTCTTTTTGGCAAGCTTGGTTTGGTTCGTCTGATAATCCTGGTAGGCTCTTGCCGCCAGCTGTTCTTTTTCCCTACGCTTTTCACTTTCCAGATTCACCACAGTTTTAGTGAACGTTTCCTCATCCAGTGCCGCTTTTTCTTTAGCTTCCTTATATTTCTTTTCAAGAAGGAACACATCATACGAACGAATTTTCCAATCCAGCTCCTTTTTCGTATCTGCCAGCCTTATTAATTCGGAGGCAATACCCTCTAATTCCAAGGCATTGGCTTTGGAACTTTCCAAAAGCGTGAAATACAGTCTGGATAATAGCGTTTGGGACTCAATCAGGGATTGTTTGAGTGCATTGTAATCTTTGCAAACCTGTATAATACCGCCGGCGTTATTATTAATCACTCCATAATCCTGCAGATTTTTTTTCATTTTAGGAAGTTCCATTAAACTATCCTTATATTCGCGGAAAGATTCTTTGAAGGAATACCTTTCCTTTTCATCCGGATACAAGCTCTCCAGTACGGACGGTATTATGAGCTTTTCCAATAGCCGTTGGGTCGTATTGGCCTTACCAAAGAAGTCCGTTACCCCGCCCTCCGAACTGTTGACCAATGAGATATTTTTCCATTCGGTAGAAAGGATGTTATAGGATTCCAATTCCTCTTGATAACGGGTGTTGGTGGGAGGCAGATTGACCCCTTTCGACTTTTTCAGTTTTTCTCTTAGCACGTTGTAATTGGCCACTTTACGGTCAATGATAAAAGGCAAGTCTTCTATCCGGTATGACCCTTCAAAGTCATATTCAATGATGTAATTGAAATATTGGTATTCATCCTTTGAATCGGCAGTTTTCTTCCCAGTATTTTCGAAGCAAAAGCCGGTCACAAAGGGAAAGCGCTGTTCATCTTCGTGTACCCATTCTGCCGCAATGTGAATGGTTTGGCCAACCGGAACCATTTCTTTCATACTTCTTTCACCCATCTGATGATTAGGTAAAATCAACTGGTGGATAAACTGGATGATGCTTGATTTTCCTCCGCCATTTTCTAATAAAAAGAGACTGCTCCCCCCGTATATGTGAAAGGTCTTATCGGTGATAATCTTATTCTTGTCATCTAATCGGATATTGGACAATCGCACTTTATTGACTCTCGGCATAATCAGGCACCCTCTCATTCACTTCATTCAACAGACTTTTAATCTCATTGATCCGGCTCTCTTGATGATAATAGTGGTCGATAATGTGTTTCATTTTTTCCATCATTACAATTTCTTGTTCTTCCTTCACCACAAGCATTTTTTCTTTCTCCAGAAAGCCGAGCGCTTTTAATAGAAAACCATAATCCATCGTCCGTGCTTTCCTCAATTCTTTGACTTTATTAGTTACTTCCGAAAGGTTGTGCCATTCATTCAGTAAATAAGGGATATTCAATTCATATCGATAAGCTAATTCCAGCTGTTCCTCTTCCGGAATTTGGCTGAATTTGCCCATCCATTCTTTGGCTTTGTTTAAAATATCGTCCACTTTCACAAAGGAACGGGTCTCCCCTGTCAGCAAAAATTGGTCGCCGTAAAACTCCGAAATGACAAGTATCCAGATAAACTGTGCCAAGTACAGTTCTTTATTGTCACGAAACTTCCCTTTTTCTCTGAGTTCCTCGTTGGTATAACTGAAAGCATTATTGTGCACTTCCGGAACAAAATAGAGCGTTTCCTCCACTTTCACAATGATCGCCTGGTCAATCGGCAAAAACACACGTTGCAGGACTTCGCGAATATCCGGGTCTGAATACAGACGGAACAGATCGGCATCCTTCTTTTTCTGTATTTCCCCTTTGGTCATTAACTGTTGGTGCAGTTGATAGGCTTTGATCAGCACATCTTCTTCATAAATCATTCCATTTCATCCTTCCGTCGTATGACATAATCTGTGATGATGGTGCCGTCCAAAAAGGTATAGGTTTTGTTGGTTTCATACATCTCAAATTCCTGTATTTTGAGCAACCCTCGATGTCCTCTTGTCATTTCACACAATAACCGGGTTTCCCGGGTATCCCATATCAATTCCTCTTCGCTTATGAGTTCGAATTTTTTGTAATCGCTTTGATGCAAGGCAATGCTGAGCTCCAAAAAACGTTGTTGATGTTTTTCCTCCAAGTCGACATACGCCATAAAATTGGTTTTCCTTAGACTTACTAAACCATCAGATACAAAATAAAACTCCTTATCGACCAAGGGAAGAAGTATGAATTTAAGAAGTTCTTTATCCAGTACAAATTCTTGTTTTTCCCTCAATTCAACGAGTTGGTTTTGTTTTTGCGCCTCTTCTTCATCTAGTTCAATGATTTCTTCCTCCAGATCTTCAGTCTTCCTCCGAATCGATTGTGGAGCAAAAGAGAGGAGAGGATTATATGCCTTTGGCACTTTGATGGGCATTATAGGTTTTAAAATTTTCCGGATTTTTTCTTCCGTGATTTTTTTCTCAACCCAGTTTTCCAAAACCTCCTGTTCAAAATGAAAATGTCTCGAAAAGGCATTTTCTATTAATCTTTGAATGGAGTTAGTCAACGTAGTAAGCAGCCTGAATTTTTTTGCGAACAACCTTTCGTGTCTCGGTGCAGCCTGCTGCAATAGCCTGTCTATTTCTAGAACAATATCATAGTTTTTGGTTCCCTTTTTATCCAATACACCGTTGATATAGTTCATTTTGACCCGATCGACGTTTTCCTGCAGGTCGGCGATTTGTTCTCTTTCGTTTTTTGTTTGTTCATAGGATCGCTGAAGTCGTGCCTTCATTTCCTTTTGGTTAAAGGCAGATAGCACGTTTCGCTTAATCCTTTCCCCGTACTCATCCATCGCCCGGATTTGGGTGTCAATTTGGAACAACAACTCTTTCGCAATGCTTAAAACTTGTGAGTAAGCACCCTTTTCCAACTGTTGTTTAAAATATAATAAAGTAATAGAGATTTGCATCTCAGAAAAGTACTCTTTCGTTTTAAACAGTAATTCAATTCCTTTATCGGATAGGCAAAGTTTTACTTCTTTATTGGTGTGGTCGGCATAGGTCCAGTTGTCATATTCAATTAATTTAAACCGAACATATTGGATTTCTTTTTTCTGATAGTCCATATAGTCGTAGATAAAGTCTTGGCCGTTATTCCGCAGCTTTTCATCCACAATATAGTTTCTCAGTTCATTAATTTCCTCATGAGTATAGGCTTCCTGATACATCTCGTTCATTAATTGACTTAAAAACTGATTCAACTGTTCGTTCGTTACATTTCCACGTTCGGTTAGCATCTTCTCTAACATAAACAGTAAGACACCAAACCCTATTTCCATTAGGTCTAAATCTTTAAACTTTGGATTTTTGCCTTGGTTTAACTCATAGACCGGCAAGAAAAGTACTAAGTTCTGGTAGCGTTCATTCATCCCTTCAAACAGTTTTTTCAATTCCATCCGAAAGCCCCCTTAACACCTCTATACTTAATGACTCTTGCGGTATATATTGATCCTCTTTCAGGTACCGTAGATAGAACTGTTGTTCCTCTTTATCAAAGTTGCTCAAAAAACGGGTGATGGCCTCCTCGTTCCATTCCTGCTCCTTCTGGACCTTGCCGTCTTTTCTCCGTTTCCACATTTCCCTGTAAAATGAGGTCATTAAATTAATTTCCCTATCACACGATGACTGCACTCGGCAGAAAATACTGATGCCTGTTGGGTCAAAATCCCCGAAATAATAGATCGGTGTTTCCACCGGAACTTGCAATTCATCCATATAGTCTATGGAGCGGGTAATCTTATTCCCTTCTCCGTACACCAACATAGAAAATCGAATTCCATTCCACGAATAATTCCCTTCTTGTAATAACTTTTTCAAGCTAAAAAAGGTGTCCTTGTTTTCCACGATTAAAATGGCGTTGTTTTCAGCCTGTGTTACGCTGTAGTAAAAAAAGGGTTCATACGTAAAATAGCAGCATAAGTGCTGGTATGTGATGCCGATATTAGCTAGAATCTTTTTTCCTTTTTTGCTGAATAACAACTTTTCATCTCCAAACAATTGGTAGGACCGTTCATTTACAGACAATACCGGTTCACTTTTCCTTTTATTCGTCAGGAATTGGCTAATAGCCAATAATTGACTCTTTTCCTTTTTATATTGATCCGGCCTATTTAAATAATAAGTCATTGATATAATGGTATGATAATTGGTCAACATTTCGTCTTTCAGATAGTCATTTTTTGCCCTTTGTTTTATTTTTTCATATCGATTTAGAATACGGCTATCCATTGAATAGGATTGGGATGATTTTATTGGTTTTACTTTTCCTTCATCCACAAGTTCCAGAATGATATTAGCCATTTCTTTATAAAACAGGGGTGTTCTTAACCCCTCATTTTTCAAATATAATTCGAGCTCCATTACTTCAAATCGTAGTTTTTTAAAATTTGCTATATATTGTTCGATGGTTGTTTTCATCTTTGCCTTCTCCACCTTCCACATCTTCTCTAATGCCTAATATGAGAATGTTTTCACAGGTAAATAACGAGCTATGGATATATAGACCTAAATATATTCCAAACTTTAACACCCTTACTACCAATTATAAACAATTATTTTTCTGAATGCCCACATTTATCTGAGTGATTGTTTTGATAGAATAATTTATTAATAATGAAATCTATGATGAATATGGGATAGTAATGCAAGATGCTAGTCGTATTTCAACTATCTATATCATTTATTGTCCTTGATGTGTACTAAGTGTAATAGCTCGAATAGGAGATTATGGTTGGAGTCTTTAGAAAAATTAGGGTATAGTAATTCGTTTGAGCAAAATATACCCAAAAAACATATATCTGGTGAGTGGTACAAGGATAAAAGTATATATATAAATAATTTTTATGATTTAATGGTTTTTAACTTAACTATTGAACTTCTAACAATATTTCAAGTTTGGGGGCGATGTTTATAGAGAACATCGCCCTAACGCTAACGGGTGTTTTAACACTATAAAAAATAAAATTAAAAAGCCTAAAATATGCAAGTTTTTATAAGAAACTAGCATATTTTGGCTTTTCTGACTTCAAATATTTTCTGCATTTTTCATTTGCCAATTACATCCCTTATTAAGCAAAGATATTAAAAAATATATTCCTGTAGGAACGGATTTAAAACTTTTTTTTCATCAGTAACAAATGTGACACTGTACCTTGCTCTTGTTAATGCAACATAAAATCCAGCCTTAGTTTTACTTACAGCTTCCACATTGCCCGTTTTTAAATATTTATTGATAGGTCCGTTGCATAATATGAGTACCCGGTCAAATGTTAACCCTTTTGATTTTCCAAAATTTAAGGCATGAAGATTATCTAGTGTTTTTGTCACTTTATTATAACGAAGGATTTTTGGTGAATACATCTCTACATAACTTTGAACATCTTTAGTACGGATAAAAAACAAACCATCATGTCCAGTAACGTTATCATTCAAAGAAATTGTTTTCGGCATATCCGGATAGAGTGAATCAGCCATGTCACAAATAAGTTGATTGCTTCTTCGACATTCTTGCCTATATTCTATTAGGCATAATCCTTCTGACTCCCAATTTTTGAATAACTCAAAAATGTGTTCACCTTTAAATCTTTTATTTTTTCTTGCGTTATTAGTGAAATATGTTGCTTGACGATTATCTCCAACCATTATTGTTTTTAAATTGGTGGTAAGCAATAAATACAGTAAATCCAAATCTGGACCTGCAAGATCTTGAATTTCGTCTATCATTATAATATCGTATAATCCTTCTAATCTACTAATAACAGCACCTTTTGATTCCTTATTAACACGACAAATAAAGTCACAAATCTTATCAGTGTAGATACGGTTTCCTGATTTAAAATAGTATCTTTCAATATCGCTTTTTACAATCCATTGGGAAGATTGACCAGAAACAAATTCAATATTTTCGATTCTTTTTTTGTCATATAATACATTTTGATAGGGTCTGACACACTCATGCAATAAGAATGAAAACCAGGTTTGAATCTTTACATTGGTGGGAATATAGCCTAATTCCTGAAAGAATTTCTTTCTAATTTCCTCCGAATTATCGATTGTAAAAGTTGTAATTAAAATACGTTCTTTCCCATTCAGAATAGCTGTTTTTACTAATTCGGTTGTTTTTCCAGACCCAGCTGCAGCAATAATTATTTTATTATTTAATTGCATCTTGTATATACTCCGGTATTTTAAGGTCTTCGTTTGTATCAAAAATCATCATTGCACAGTCGCTCTTATTTTTTTCCATGTATTTCATCATTTCGGATTTACTTTTTTTCTTTGTTCCAAAGATTCTATTTAATAAATCCAGGTCATTATATAGACATATTTGGGGTTCTAATGTTGGATAATCAGTGTTCTTACCATAACAAATCTTAATAGTTGGGTGGTCATCTAAATATGTTATATATTTCTTATTAATGTTTTGCTCAATATCTCCATCATTGTCTGTAACTACCACCACATTTTTTCCTAGCATATCAGCAATTTCAAGAAATCTTTTAAACGAAAGTCCTCTCACGGTTATGACATCAACTCCATGTTCAATCGGCAAACATTTATGCTTAAGTAAATAGGCTTTTTGAACAATTAATTCATCTGATGGACCCTCGACTAAAATAGCTCTTTTTGACAATAAAAGTCTTAACGTATCATAACCTGGAAGTTTTTTAAAATATTCGTATGTATCTTCATTCAACTCTTTTAAATTCATATGTTTTTGTTCATTTAATAAAATCACATTATCCAATCCTAGCTTATTTAGAACATAAGTGCTGTGGGTCGTAACCAGTATTTGTTTTCCCTCACACTTTTTATTTATTTCACTTATTAATTTGCTCATGTTTGTAAAGGACAAGTGGTTTTCCGGTTCTTCGATTAGTATAATTTGAGCTTCTTTTGCCCGTGTTTCTAGTGCAAGTTTCAACTTAACAGCATTTTGTTCCCCTTTACCAATTAAGTCAAAAGGAATATCATCCAAATATGCTGTTAAATTTGATTCCCAGCCATTCTTCTGTGAAATATCTAATGAAACCTTTAGTTCTTTGTCCGATATTTCTCCTGTTTTAAGTGAAAGGTTTTCATTTAAATCCAAAATTGATGGTATTTCCGAGAACCTTTCTTTTAAACTCCTATAGTTTAATGTTAGAGCAACTCGGTCTTTTAGTTCTAGCGTATCGCCAATTACATTTGATACATATCTTGTAGCACCATACATTGCACTGCTTTTCGTTGTATCAATTAATAAACATTTAACCGGAACACTTCTTGATGTGATCTGATTATATGCGAATGAAAACCAATTTACTTTGTAATACTCGACCGGGACGGTTTTAATTTGTTCCCAATCCTTTATGTATTGTTTGTATTCCTCTGCATATTCTTCATCAAACTCAATGGAAAGGCTAATACCACAATAATCTTCTCTTCGTGAATTATTAGTTCCTTTTAAATTAATGGTTTGTTCTGTTTCCTTTAAATAGACTTCAATTAATATCTTTGGTGGTTCAGCGTTCTGACGATTAATTATTTTTGAAATATAATCAGCTACTGCTGCATGATTAAAAATATATGGGTTTAATTCATTGTAAATACTTTTACCATTCAGATTGCCACTCATTGCCAGATTAATAGCTTCAAGTATAGTTGATTTACCCTGTTCATTGTTTCCGACAATAATGTTCATAGATTCTTTAAGTGGCATAAACAGTTCTTGGATTGATTTGAAATTTTTAATTAGAATTTTTTCTATCAATTGCTACACCCCATTAATTTATTAATACCATTTAGTAATCCCGCTTTATATTTAGAAGATTGTTCCAATTAGTAATTATACATTATTTTACTAACTTATCAGATTTTGTTGAAAAATGTAAGAAAAATGACACTAATAGAAATTTTCGAATTGTGAGATTAAAAAATAATTAATAGAATTGGTTATAAAAGAAAATCATGAAAAAGGGGATAGCACATGAAGTTTTCTAATGCTTTTATAGAAATGGATACATATATTCGAACAAATTTACATTCAATCTCATGTAAAGAAATTTTTCAAATCAAAAAAGACTTTTACAGTATTGTTGAAACATTAAGTGGAAGTACAGCAAACCTAACGGGTATTACAGAATTACTAGTTTTTAGAATTCTTTATCATGCCCTAGGGATGACCGCAAAAGTAGAAAATAAATCAGTACGTGATATTAGCAATTTGGATAGGCTACACTTAATTGGACAGAATTTTTAAGGTCAAGTAGACTACAGATAATATATTTGAGGAGAATCTATTCTCTCCAAGTCTAGAGCCCTAAATCTTGTGTGAAATTACCGTTTTTTATTTTTTCCTCACCATCAAAATGCAGTTTTTGATTACTATGCGGTGTAGATGTATTTAAAGAAGGAGTAAAAATAAGCCCATCACTATAAAAAGCGATGAGCTATTATATATTCATACTCTGTAAACTTAATCAAATGCCTTAAATATCATATCAAAGATTTTCTCCATTCCTGACCAATCATGTATTTCTAAATTAGGTAATTTACCTATTTCTATATCATCTAGTAAATCATAATATTTCTTTAGTAAATTTTCCTTATCGACAATTTCTCCTTGATACTGATTCAATGAAGAATTGTACCCTTTCCACTGGATAGGAGTAAAATCATTTTGATTATTCATTAAAATATCTGTCCCCAAATATAATTCGATACTACCTGCTAAACCATTGACATTTGTTTTTATAGTTCCTGTAGGTCCTAATGTAGGATAGTGGTTTGCTATATCTAACTCTGGGTAGTGCAAGATTTTTATATTTGACGGTATCTTAATATTTTTTAGATTTTTTACTGCATCAATAGCAGCAGTATCGTTATCAAAAAGACCAATAACTTTGTTATTAATACCTGAGCCGATAAATCCTTTTAGGTAATTTACAAGTGATGCTGCACTACCAGATGCTTTTGGGGTACTAAAATCCATAAAGGAATAATAATCTAAAACATCCGGATACAATACCTTCATCGTTCTTTTGATTATTGCTATGTCCGAAGATCCTTCTGTTATAATAATGGTCTTCTGATTAGCTAAGGAAGATTTAGATAATAAATCTATTGATTCCTTACTAAGCTCATCAGTTTCATCACAATATCCACCGTCTATAAGGTCAGTATAATCTAAAATAAATTTATCCTCGTCGCTGAATAATTCCAATAGACTTCTAATTATAAATCTTATATCTGATGATTCAAAACCAAAAAATGATTCACCATCAAAATGCTCGTTCAAAATATAGGTTTCTATAGGGCTATTGTTCTTTTTGAAATTACAAAATTTGTCTTTTAATTCATAAATACTGAGCTTATTAAAAATAATACTTTTCATTGCTTTTAGCCAGCTATCAAATGTATATCCAGAAAGCACTTGGTCGTCTATTTGTTCATCTTCATATACCGGTACATTATATTCATAGTCATTATTCGTCATAAAATCATTATGAGAATTGTTTAAGTTAAATCCCATAATATCTAAACGTAACTTGATATTTTTTACTGAATTAACATATCTATAGGAAATAAATTCTTCATTATCTTCGTCAATCCAGTTTTGTATTTGTTTATCTGATTCCCTAAACAAAGTCATGAGTTCGGGATACACATAGCTTTTAGATGAATAAAGCTGAAAGCCATTTACAGTCAATGTAGCATAATGCCCCATTTTTTCACCTAAACCTCCCTCTAAGAATTTACTACTCAAAGATTACCTTAAATTAAACCACTCTATTATCCTCATGTTCTCTAGCAAACCATCTAATTATTTGTTGTGCCAGAATATCTACACATTCAGCAAATTCATGTAGTTGCTCAGCTGGACACTCCATTCCCTTAAAATCATAATTAGTTTTTGCATGGGCAAACATATTTCTGGTCTGACTAATTGCAGAAGCCACTTCTTCTATTGCCTTTTGTTTGACATCTTCTTTACTATCCAGTGTAAGTCGATTTGTTACTTTTAAAAATTGGGGAGCAGAGGGAACAATCTCATGAATATCACAACAAGTTTCAATTGTCAGTTTAATTGCCTGATGGTCTTTTTTATTGTTTCTGTGGTTATCGAATATTTTATTCAATTCTAGAATATATGTAGCATCTGGTGATAGTGCTCTTCGACTAGACAATTTTGTTAGTGTTGATGCAATAAGGTCTTTCTGGATAACACTTTGCGAAACATACTCTATTACTTTTACATAAGTTAGTAATAATATCTCAGCATTTTGGGTGGGTAGAGTAGAATTATATAAATCTATTAATTCACTTATCCCCTTACCTCTTAACAAAGGCCTTAATTTTAGTGGAGTTGATGAGATATCAATTTCGTTTTCATCGTCCTCCCAAGGATCATAATATGGGCGTGGAGATATATGAATTTCCACCTTTAATGTAGACCTAATCTCAAACATATAGGCTTGTACAAGGCTATTGATTATATCATGGTTCAAATCACTTTCGGCACGGATTTCAATAAACATATCATTATAATCAACTGGTGGGGTATATTTGTTATATTTCTTCTCTATCGCTAAAGCTAGACCATAACTTGTTATCCCTTCAACAATATTTATCTCATATTCTTGGTCATCAATTATTTCTGTAAGAGATGTAACATGAGGATTTTCATCAGTTATTCTTGTCAAAACTTCTCTACGAAAGCTATCAATTCGTACTAAAGCTAATTTTTTACCGATGAATCCATATTCATCTACCTTTATGCAATTTTTAGCTTCTCTTGCCATTTCAAGGACTTCTCCTAATGTAAAATTACATTCTTCATAATCCGAACGTGGTAGATACAAATTAAATTCAATTTCATCATTAATAATTATATCCTCGTCTTCATCTTCATCCGCGTAATCATAATCCTCATCAAATACATATCCATGTTCAAAATCATACTCAATCTTGTAATTATTACAAAAAGTCAGTAAGTCCCTAATTTCACTTTCTATGTTTTCTGGTATAAATTTAACGCCCATAAAAATTTCCCCCAATAGATTCCTCTACTAAAACAAACCTTACTGTTCTGATTTTACTTGTTGTCTTGTCATTTTTATTTTACCGCGAGGACGCCACTTTCCGCTTTTAATGTTATTTGCACTGGCCATTCAGGCATGGCCACTAGAACATTCCCACAATAAAAAAGTCCTATTATTTACATATTCTTTTGAAAAGCACCTACCCTTACGCCTCTTAGCAATAGAGTAAAGAGTAGGCAGTTAACATAGACCAAAGTAAGCCAAACCTCATTTTAATGCCTTCAAAAAATCCGAAATCCTTTCCTACCTACTCCTGTTACTCTATTATTTATAGGATGTGCGCCTAATTATGTAAAGTAAATAGAGGAAAACTACATATTTCAACATAATTATACACAATTTCCTTGTATAAATTGACAATTCGGTTAATATAATTAAAAAAAAGGAATTACTTAGGTAGTGTAACGAATTAGGTTTTACTCTATTTATGTATAATCAAGAAAAAATTTCCTAAAAAAATAAAATAAAATAAAGCATAAGATTTCCAAATGGAAATTTTATGCTTTACGTCACAAAAAAATTTGAACTATAATGCCAAACCTTGAATCATATTCTCGCCAATCATTGATATACCAAGTATTGATATGATTCTGGGCTAGTATTGAAAATCTAAGATCCAATTTTTTACAAGAAGGCTTGGAATATTTTATTTTGTAAGAACATCCTTAAATTTATTATAGCCTAATGAAACTAACTGTTCTTTCCAAACCTCTCTATATTCAGGGACTACTAAACAATATGGATGAGATAACTTTTTCCTAATAGCTTTATCACTTGGATAAACACCAACGTTATGCAAGTCAGAAACAATCTCTCTTATTTCACTTTTAATATTTTCAGATTTTAACTTTTGCATCTTAGTTACATAACTTCCATATCGCTCTATCAGTTTCCTTGATAATTCTGGAAAATACTTTTTTATTTTTAATACTGGAATTCCGAATTCTATTGAAAACTGTTGCAAACTTTGAGGATGTTCCATTTCTAAAGCAGCCAAAAGAAAACCCTTAATCTTTTCTCTTTCACGTTCGTTTGATTCTCTTTTTTGTTTTAGTTTGGCATTATTAATTTCCTCACACAAATCTGGAAAATTCCTCTTTGCTGTTTGAATATTAAACCCTTTTTCATCGCAGAGTTTATGAAGACTTTTATAATAATTCTTCTTTATTTCTTTCATTAATTCGTTTTCTATTTCATCTCGAGTTAGTCTTCTACGTTTCATAATAATGGGCTTTTCTATATTTACATCCAACTGTTCAATTAAACTAGTACCAAACATTTCATAGATTGATTGGTTTGTCTTATTGAAGATCTTGTACAAAGAATCAATCGAGGGCTTTCCTTTGTTATTAATCCACTTTCTCATTATAACTTTTTCAAGGCCAAAGAAATTAGCAAATTCACTGATACTTTTGAAATTGTTATCTTTTATAGCTTTTTTTAATATTAATCCTATTCGTAAATTTGTAGGAATATTGTTTAAATGTATGGCATTTGCAATTAATGGTTTAAAGGAATTCAATAAGAATTCCTGATACTTCCGATTATTAATAGTGACATTTTGACTTTCGTACCCTAGCCAACTTAAACAATACTGGCAATAACCAGCAAAAAAGTTGTTATGCAAGAAACCCAAATT
Organism: Cytobacillus solani; assembly: GCF_001420595.1. Classification (GTDB taxonomy): domain Bacteria; phylum Bacillota; class Bacilli; order Bacillales; family Cytobacillaceae; genus Cytobacillus; species Cytobacillus solani. The sequence continues at coordinate 4,335,569 of NZ_LJIX01000006.1, forward strand.
TCTCCCACATTTCGGACAGCTATCTTCTAAGTTTACTTGATGTTTATCACACAATTTAATGTCTTTAATATACCAAATTAGAGGTTCATAAATTTCATTTTCTTTGTTTTTTGCTTCCTCTAAACAATTTGGACACCATTTCCTCGATTCTCCTATGACACTATTGGAAAATAGACCAGACCATGAATTCATTGTTAGATATATTAAATCGTTTCTAGTCGTCAAAGCTTCTAATGCAGAGACATATTCCAGACTAATTGGACTGTTACCATTAATATACTTAGTTTTCGGTCCTATTGAGCCTTTAATAAAATCCCTTTTCCTACTTTGAGTATTGATATAAGGAGTAAAAGTTTTGCATACTAATGTTGCTATATTCAAATTATGACATTCTGCTAACCTAGAAATATAACTGGTTAAACTCTCTACATTGGGAGTTCCCAAGCCAATGGGCTCTATGTTATACAATTTACTTCTTGGAGGTATATTAATATCGTCCAAATCAAAGTCATTATAATTAACCGGAAACATATTTAACCCCCACTTTACAATCTTGGGACTAATTATTTATTTAAAAATCAGTCCCAGTCTTGTCCCTTTTTGGTTTTCTCTCTCCTGGTCTCTTATTAGTATTCTTTTTCGGTTTTTCTTCCTCATCTTCTTGATCCAAATTCAACCAAGCTTCGAGCTTCCCTTCCTTTTCGTCCCTTTTTACCGTTAGGTTATTTTCTCCTGTTGTAATTTCTAATGCCATTATGTATGCTTGATCAATTGTTGGTTCAAATTTTTTAAAATCGTTGACCATTAAAGTCTTCGTGTCCTCATTAAATTTCATCTTATAATGAAAGGTATCGTACAACCAATCCCTAAGAGTACCGATACATCCAATAGTGTGTTTATAAAAATACTTCCATTCATCTATAAGATTAGGTTCTTGGTGCAAAGGAAACGCCTTTTGAAAAAACCAAAGAACATTTTTGAAAGCATCTATTTCATCTTTGTTTTCCGAATTATACCTTGGAAAATGAATATCTTTAGTTCTTCTTCCTAATTGACCATTTATATTTCTAAAACTTAGTAGCTCATAAGTTCCAAACAAAATTATTGGGACCCCAAATTTGGATGCTAATGATTTTATTGCATCCATATGATTTCTTAATCCTTTTGAACTCCCTACTTTAGTCATATGTTGAGCTTCGTCAATTAAAATAACTTTTACTTTTCGACATTTAATCGCATTCTCCAAGGACTTGCGTAACTTTCTCTTTGTTTTTTCGTTTGGATTATTTGATACTTCTAATCCAAGCTCATTTAAAGGCAATCTCTTTTCATCAATTAAAATGTCTTTAAGTTCTTCTAATGCCTCAGTATAAAAATTAATCCAATCAAACTTACCATCTTCATTGGCGAATGCTTCCACGGCTAAAACTGGAATCAATCCTTTATCTTTTATCATTTCCTCATGGTATCTTCCTAGAAATTCGTTTTTTACTTTTTTAAATAATGTTGATTTACCTACTCCACTCGGACCATAGACCAATAAGACTTTACCATTATCCGCAACTTCAATTTTATCCATTAAGTCTGTATAAGCATTAACTAAAGTTGGATGAGCAACACTTTTATTTTTAAAATAATTGATTCTTTCTTCGATCGATTGGAATAATATTTCTTTTGGAAAATTCTTATCCATTAGAAAAACTCCTCATACATTACAAATCGTGGGCTTTCTTCCGTTTTATTAAGTTCAGTTTTATTCTGTGTAGTAACTTTCTTATGATTAGAAGTATGTTTTTCATCTTCATAATCCTTATAGATATTAGTTTTCGAATATTTGTTTTTACCTCCATCAATAACTCTTAATGACCTCCTAAGGGCTTCATCTTTCAGCCTTTGAGTTTCCAATAGTTCATGCGATTCGGCGTTAACCAAGAACTTTGCTAATTCTGAAGCTGAAACTCCATTAATTTTTTCTTTCTTTGTTTGTGACTTTCTCTTCCTTATTTCTGCAGTAGCAAGTTTTATTTCTTTCTCTGACTTTCCTTCGAACTCTAATTCATATTGCGAATGAAGTGTTACCCAGTAATTCCCAACATAAGCATATGCCTTACTATAATCGAATGGGTCATACCGTACAGGAATTTGTTTTCCCTCAACTGATGGATTTTTCAACTCATACGAATTATAATAGCAGTTATTAATCTTAACTCCCGGTCCAGGTTGAACTTTAGCAGTCCCTTTTGTAGTTGTTGGCAGGGTAAGCATCTCAAAGTTTGTATCATATCTAATATATGTTTGTTTTCTTTCACCAGTTTTTCTTATATTTTGTTGGTAAGCATCACGTGGACTTTGGTTAAGAGTGGTGTGAGGTTGTTGATCATAAATCTCATAAAACCATTGATACAAATATTCATATAATACCTCTAGAGTCCAGATAGCTAAGTTACGTGGGTCAAAATCTTTTGTCATTTGACGAACTAATTTGGATAATTGTGTGTTACCAGCTAAAGTGTTAATAAACATAGTATTAGTTGTGCCAAACAATCTCTCACAAACAGATCCAAACTTAGGTTTAGCACCGGGTCTTGTTTTTTTATGACAATCGTTGCTTGCTAGCAAAGTATCAAAATAAACACTTTGGAAATCCTTTCCTCCATCTACTACAAGAGTCTTTGGAAGTCGAGAGTACTTCTTAACGCATTCCCTTATCGTATTCATACAGGTCCTATATGAAGGGGGATCGAAGGTTAAATAAAATGCTAACACTCTTCTTGAATAAGCATCTATTAATAAAGTTAACCATGGTTTCCCCAATTTTTTCTTAGTCTTTGAACATATAAGTTGAATGTCAAGTTCAGTATGATCTATATGTGCAATTTCAAATGGTCTGGTTCCATGTCTAGGTGTCGAAAGGGACAATTCCCAATAAAAAGGCTCTTTATCATAAGCTGCTTTAGGTCCTCTACGATTTTTATCTTGCTCGTAACTAGGGCGGTTTTCGATTCTCTTAAAGAAAGTTTTGTTGCTTGGAGGGTCAAACCCTTTTTCAATACACTCATTTCTAAATGAAATGTAAACTGAAGATTTATTTCGTTGTTTTTTATTCTCATATACTTCCGTTACATACCTATCCATTAATTGAATCACATCGCCACTTAATCGCTCTGTTTTATTCCCTTTTTTATGATTTTCCGGAATAAAGCCATAAAAGCCTTTTCCGTATTTTTTTTCGGCTTTAATGAATTTTTGTTTCCAACTTCTTAAAGTCCTTAGTGGAACATCTACAAACTCGCCCTCCCTGTGAAGTTTATACTTATAGTACTTCTCATTAGCTTCCGCCAGAGTTTCTGGACTTGCTGATCTAATAATATCCATTAAATCTGACTCTTCATATCTTGTTGAACTTTCATTATCCAAGGATTTAATACTACCCATCTTAATTAACTCTTCGAAAGCGTTTAATGGTAATGGAATAATTTTTTCTGTTTCATCTAGAAGAGAGATTTCTGTATCTCCCACATTAATCACTGTCCATAGATTTCCACTCCAAAGAATCTTCTTACCAACTTCCACATTCACCAAGTTGTCGATATTTCCGTTTCCTTTGTTGCTTTTTGATTCTTCAGCGTTAAATATAGCATTGGCAATTTCTTTATTAGAATACACAGGAAATTTGTCGAAATTTATGACAAGAAAACGCTCGAGATCTACATAAATTTCCCCCAGTATCATTAGTTTATAAATATCATCCACATTAAATGTAGCATCATTTATTGATAACAAATCAGCTAAGGTTGTATTTGGTGTTGATTGAACAAAATTATGAATAATGTTTCGACTTGTTAAAGAAACCGTAGGATTTTCTTCTAAAAGATAATCTTCTAAAAAGCGGATATTATTTTGTAGGTTCCAGTTAATTTCTTTTGAAGATCGAACTCTAAAAGATAGACCCTTTTTCTTCGCAAATTCCTCAGCAGGTGGACATCTCCACTGTCCATTTTCATCTAGGCAATATCGTTCTGGTGATTCTTCAATCATCCTGGATAGCTCTTTTTCCGTTTTCCACTCTTCCCAACCTATAAAGTCCTCTGAAATAACAAAAAAATCAGCTGTGTATCTATGACCCCTATTTTTACCATTCTTCATATAATTAATAGTAAAACTTTCAGGTTGATCATAAAATTCATAAACGTTTTTATCAAACTCCATTAAATAGATTCCACATAGTTCAAGTGTGTGACTCTCGAATTGTATGGTTAGCCCCATCTTTTTACTTGAGTAAAATCCCCTAACATTTCCCTTTCCGCTTCGAACTCTTCGAGATGGTTCTGAATTTCTGATACTGCTATTGATATAATTTTTCGTGTCATCAGTAATCCCTTTTTTATAGCAAAACAAATCAAAATCTTTAATCATGTATGTTGATACTCCTCATTTTTATGCTATTAGTTTTTTCTGTTTCATAACCTAAAAGCTTAAGCTTCTTCCAACTATCATTTATGCAAACAAATGCAATATCAATATTTAGAGGATCAAATTTAACGAAAACCGTTTCCATTTTAAATATTGGTTGGATAAAATCATTAGCCCAATAAAATAAATTATTTATTTTTATTCCCCTTCCAGGAATAACCCTTCGTTTAACTATCGGAAGAGGAAGGAGTTGGAATTCCTCATCATAATTTATGTTTCTTTTTCGAAAATCATCTAGTTTATGAAATAGATCCCTTGGACTAGTTCCTAATTCAGGTTGATGCATTGTGTCATAAACTTCATATAACAACAGAGACAGCGATTTTTTTAAATTGTCGGCTAACCATAAAGACTGTTCTTGTTTGTGAGATTTTAAGAAATTATTTATAATTCGAAATAAATTTTCTGTGTTAAAAATACTTTTAACAATCATTGGATACTTAATAAGTGTGCATCCTAATTCAATCCAGGTACTGTGGAATTGGACACTTTTAAACTCTTTTCCTCCACTTAATATTATAGAAGTAGGTAGTGTGGAATGCTTATTAACACACTCCCTAATAACCATTGAGTTAGTTACATTATTCGGTGGATCGATAGAGAAATAAAAAGCTAATACTCTTTTTGAGAAGTCATCGACTAATATTGTTAACCAAGGCCTCCCCAATGGAAGTTTCTTGTTTATACTGTAAATTTGGATATCAAGGCAAGTGTGAATAATAATTGCATTTTCAAATGGTTTTGATGATTTAATGTTATTCATCATACATATAACCCCTTTTTTAATTCAATCCAATATTCCTGTAATGTTTTCTCTTTAAGTAATCCGTTCCCTAAAATTTCTTCTGCTGCTTGGATAAACACCTTGATTTACTAGGGAATAGAAAGCTTCACTAAGCTGATTAATCTCATTTTCTTTGAAGGGTAGACACCAAATACATTTTTCGCCTACTCCCAACCTTTCGATTTGGTTCTAAATGTGAATAACTTCAATTTTTTGTATAGCTTTTTCACTAAAGCGCTTGTATAAAACTGATAAAATTCTTTTCTTTCAATTTCACCTTTGCTTGAAGATTAATGTTTTTAACCTTATGAAATTACTTCCACAATCTTATTGTATAAAAATCAAATATTTCTTGGATATTCAATACCAGTTAGTTCTTTCCAAATAATTGCAACTTCTTTTTCTTTTATTAAGTACTTATGTTCTAATAAGGACTCTACCTGCCTTCTACTCGGATACATATCGTCTTTAATAAGGCAGGTAATAGCTACTTCTACTTTATTTTTTATCAGAGTGTACCTTTGTTTCTTTTTTTCTCTAACAAATTTCAAGTAATTTTGCTTTATAATTTCACACTCTACAGGGTATTGTTTAGATAAAAGCCTTCTATCACAACCAACTATAATTGCCAATTTAGTTAAAGACATAGGAACATTTTGCTTTATTATCATATGTATTTTTTGTTTTATAACTGAATGATCCTTTTTTCTAGTTAATGGAACTGATTTAACTTCTCCCCTACACTTCAAAAATCCCCTATCGAACAACGGTAATTCTGTCATATCAAGGAATTCACATATGCTTAAATTTAGATAAATACAAATTTCTATTAATGATCCTAAGGGAGGTAAACTCTTACCTTTAATCCATCCCCAAAGAGTAGTCTTGGGTATACCAATCTCTTCTGCTGCAAGACTTATTGATCCCTCAAAATATTGTTCGACATAGTAAGTTAATGCTTTAGGTATTCCATTTTCCCCAGTCTTTTTAATATATTCTGGCGTATTGATTAGCATATTTCCTATAATAAACTCTTTCTTACTGCAATCAGAGTAAATATAATTTGTTTCTATTCCGAGCCAATCAGAACATTTTGAACAATATCCGGGCCTTGACTTTCTTTCTAAAAAAAACATTTCAGAATTACATTTTGGGCAAATATTCATAAGTTCAATGTTATGAATTAAACAATAATTGTACGGTTGTATACTCCAGACCAATTGATCATACACTATTTGATTATTTTCTAATTGTTCTCGATAGCAACATGGGCACCAATGTCTTTTTTTCTTACTCAGTCCCCTGGTTGTAAATATGGAACTCCAAGAAAGCAATGTAGTCTCTCTTATATCTTGTCTTGAAGTGAGGAATGAAAAAATCTCTACAAATTCTTCTGCTAATAATCCAATCCCATTTACGCTACTGGTTGATTTATAAAAACCATCACCTCCTTTTTTAGCAATGTTGTTAAGATAGTTTTTATTCAAAATGGGTATTATTATCTTCGAAAACAAATCACCTACTGATACACAGTGCATTTCCGCAATACGCGCAATATAACTATTCAAACTTTCAACAAATGGTGTGCCTAATTTTTCGGGGGTTATATTATATAAAAAAGATCTATCCTTTAAGTTATTAATTGTTAACACCACCTTTTTGGGTATTATTAGCAATTAATAAAATATAATCCATTACCAACAAAAAATTAACATCCATTATCATACAATGGTGCAGAAAGACAATTTTTTATTTAAAATAAATAGATGGGTTATCTGATTATAGATATATCTATAATATAGTTATATCTATAATTATTTCAACCCATTTCGAAAAACTTTTTAAGGAGGAATAAATAATGACGGTGGGTGAGAGATTAAAAAGTCTTAGGATCACACAGAACCTTTCCCAAGCTGAATTTGCTAATAGTATTGGCATTAAGCAAAGTTCACTAAGCCATATTGAAAAGGGAACTACTAAGCCATCGATTGACACTATACTTGCTGCAAGTAAAGAATATGGGGTAACTACTGATTGGTTATTAAAAGGTCAGTAACGGTAAGGTAAATGTTTAATCCAAAAGACCAAGGTAAATATGAATGAATCAAAGTAGTTTGGCTTTTTTAATTAGGTAGCTTAAGAGGACTGGACTCGGTATTGAACTGGGTTCAGTTATTTTAGTTTTGCTAATTGTGTTTTTTCTTTATGAGCTAGGGGGGCAGAAAAGTAGATGAGGGAAATTTATGTCATAATGGCGAACTATTAAATATACAGGAAAATAGTTAGGGTCTCTTACTCTACTAACGGTTCAAAGTATAAATTAAAACTGCTTAGATGTATTTGGCAATTAATTAAATGTTGTTTACAGCAATATATTTTTTGAATTGAAAACAAGGCTTTATATATCTATGCATAAAATCTTGTATAAAAAGCCTTATATAAAATAAATGCTTATTTAATTAAAGTGCCCGATTGCTGAACAAGGAAAAATTCTACATTATCACATCAGGATTTTTGATCAAACTTGAATATGAACTCCTTAATCAATCTTCAACAAGATATAATAGTAGGTAGATAGTTATGGAAATGAGGTAGCAATAAAATGAATATCTTTTTGGATTCAAACGCATTTTACAAAGATCCATTCCTTATAAAAGGGAAAAATCGAATACTCCTAAGTTTAGCAAAACATGATGATGTTAAAATATATATAAATGATACAGTATATGAGGAAATTTTTAGAGCACATAAAAACCTCTTAGAAAAAGAAATTAATATTATAAGTGAGTCATTTGCTAAAATTAATACATTTTTAGAAATTGCAATGCAAAAATTTGAAATTGATGTAGACTTGGACGTGGTATTACAGGTTTTCTCCTCAAGGTTCGTTGAAATACAAGATGCAGAACAAATGGAGATAATTCCGTATGATGGTGATGTATTGAAATATATTGTAGAGATTGATATGTATGAAAAAGCTCCATTTATAACGAAAACGGAAATGAAAAATAATAAGGATCAAAAAATAACGATAACTAAAAAAGAAATAAGGGATGCTATTATTTGGTGTTCTTATCAAGTCTACATAAAAAAAAACAATTTAGATGATTGCTATTTTATTTCTAACAATACTAGAGAATTTGGGGATGATGAAGCGAAAAAAAGCCCAGTAGAGCAGCCTTATAATTTGCACCCAAAAATCAGTAATAATAATCTGATCGCATACAAAACTGTCCATGATTTTCTTGTACATAATGATGAAAAGGTAAAGGATTTATTTTATGAATTACATTCAATTGAATTGTCTGAAAAATTGTTTGATAAACTTTATGAAGAATTAAATGAAGGGTTAGCGGAAGAGTTAGTTACCAAATTATTCACGGAAGAAATTATTTCTGAAGCTCAACAACATCTGTCAGATTTTCAAACCAATGATATACATGATGATTATTATATGGGTGGATATGTTTCCCCATCTATGTACGGGCAGGTGAATAATATCCAATTAATTGAAGTTGATATATATGGAGGTAACATCACTGTTGCAGTTGATCTTGAAGTGGAGATGGATGTAGAGGTTTACTTGTATAATCCAGCCCATGATGACAGAAATGATAAATTCTATCATGCAGCAACTGATACAATGGAAGTTCAAGAAAGTGTTATATTCCTTATTCCTATTAATGTAGATAACGAATTAGACGAGGATACATTCTCTTTGAAAGAATATATTAAAGGAACTGAAGTCGGCAATCTAAATGTTGATATAATTGCTACAAAAAACATTGATCATACAGATATGTTCCGTGAATATGAATATGAGTACTAATTAATGAGTGCTAAATAAAGTTTTAATCTAGAGAAGCCGATTTCACTCTAAACATGAAATCGGCTTCTCTTCTTCTTTCTATTTTTTTACTATTCCGAGACGTGAGATTAAGTAAAAACTCTCACAATTTCTTTTTACCAATCACTTTTCTTCAATAAAGTTATTCCACAATTTGGTCCGATTGTGGAATAAGAAAAAATCCTGCTTTGTGAAGTGACCCCTAAAAGTTAGACACGGTTATCTCATTAGGCAGCGGATTGGGTATGAGTCCGATATTGTATCGGACTCATGCCTTTTAATTTAGCCTTAATTCGTTTGTTGTTATAGTACTCGATATATTTTTCTAGTTCTAGTTTAAAATGTTCTACACTTTCAAATTCTTTCAAATAGAGAAACTCTGATTTCATGATACCAAAGAAATTCTCCATAACGGAATTATCATAACAGTTTCCCTTACGGGACTTACTCTGGGTGATTCCTCTTTTTTGTAAAGCCTGACGATATTTCTTCATTTGATACTGCCAACCTTGATCTGAGTGCATAAGTAGCTGGTGATCTTCCGGCAACCGTTCTAGTACTTGTTCCAGCATCGTTGATACGAGAGAGTACGTTGGTCTAGAGCCAATCGTGTATGTGATAATCTCCCCATTGAATAAATCTAATACAGGTGAAAAGTAAAGCTTCTCTCCAAATAATTTAAACTCTGTAATATCCGTTACCCATTTCTCATTCGGATGATCCGCTCTAAATTGACGATCTAAAATATTGGGCGCAATTTTACCTACTGCCCCTTTATAAGATTTATATTTTTTCATGCGTACAAGGCATTTTAAACCTAATTCCTTCATGATTCTTTGTACTTTTTTATGATTCACTTTTTTACCACGATTCGCTAATTCATCACGAATTCGACGGTATCCATAACGACCTTCATGTTCGTCATAAATAGCGCTTATTTCGATTTTTAAATCGGCATCTGGATCGGGTTTATCCATTTGTTTTACATAATAATAGTATGTGCTTCTATGGATCCCAGCTAGCTTCACTAATTCTATCACCGGAAACTCATGCCTTAATTCATAGACTACTTGCGCTTTGTCTTGTTTGGTGATTTTTCCTTGTTTTGAACTAAGGCATTCAACTTTTTTAAATACGCATTTTCCATTTCAAGCTGCTTAATACGTGCTTCCAGAGCTTCGACAGATCCTTCGGCTGGTAATTGATTTGTTTGTTTCATAGACTCTTTTTTCATGGATAGACATCCTTTCTTCTTGGATTGAAGGGCATCTAATCCTTGTGTTTCAAATTGCTTTTTCCAAACAAGAATTGTGGACGGTGCCGCTATATTAAAGATAGCAGCTGTTTCAACAAAGAACGTACCGTGTTCAATCATATAATTTAGTACGTCTAGTTTAAACTGTTGTGTGTAATTTGTATATCGCTTTATAAATGCATCAACACCATTGTATTCGTATTGTTTAACCCATTTAAGAATTGCCTTATGATTAGTTCCTAAAGATTTGGCTATTTCATATGAACTCTCATTTCCATTTAAGTAACGACTAACTGCTTGTACTTTGTCTTCTGAAGTAAATTTAGCCATATAAAAACTGCACCTCCAATTGTTAGTTGGTGTCTAACAATTGGGGTGCAGCTCAATATTAACACAGGATTTTTGATCAAACTTTTTATAAACTTCGCGACTATATATAAAATCTACAAAAGGAGGTAAAGATTTAACTTACAGTTCTTTCTTCTATATTAAATTTATTGAAGCATATATTTGCCAAAAGTTTTTTGAAGCATAAAGTTGCCAAAGCGGCAATATTATGGTTCAAGTCACAAAAATAAAAAACCACCAAATATGTATTTGGTGGAGACGGAGGGAGTCGAACCCTCGTCCAGAAACATCGGCACTTAAGCTTCTACGAGTGTAGTCGACATATTCATGATTCGCTGAACCCTTCTGCCTATCGACAGGCGTCCAGTCAGCTAGTCTGGTTGTTCTCTTCCTTCTTCCTCAGACGGTGGAATCCGGCGTAGCCCACTTAGAGTGAGTCCGTTACCCTACCACATGGGCAATGGAGGGACGAACCGCTAAGCGCTATTAAGCAGCTAAAGCGAAGTTGTTTTGTTGTTTGCCAGTTATAGGCTTTGACGTTTTAACGAGGCCGATCCCCTCGACTCGCAACCTAAGCTCGAACTATCCCTGTCGAATCCGTAGCGTCCCCATTGTAATAGGTCTGCGTCGAATCTCATTCTGCACGCTGACGACATCCGGAATGCTCAAGTAGCTGAGCTAAAGATTGTTAATGTCACTCGCTTTGACAATTATTATTATAGCATATATAACTACAAATTCAATTGTAAATTTTTGTAATTACATTTTTTGTCTTTCTCTGAAAGCACGCTCCACTTCACGTTTGGCTTCTTTCTTTTTCAGATCCTCACGCTTGTCGTATTTCTTTTTCCCTTTTGCGAGACCGATTAAAACCTTTGCGTATCCATTTTTCAAATAAAGCTTTAATGGGACAAGTGAGTAGCCAATTTCTTTCGTTTCTCCAATTAGTTTGCTAATTTCTTTATTATGAAGAAGCAGCTTTCTTTCTCGAAGCGGATCATGGTTGTAGCGGTTGCCCTGCTCATATGGACTGACGTGCATCCCAATTAAAAAAACTTCCCCTTTTTCAATTCTTGCATAGGAATCTTTCAAATTAACTTTCCCTTGTCTAATTGATTTAATTTCTGTTCCCTGCAGGACAATTCCAGCTTCGTAGGTTTCTTCTATTGAAAAGTCATGATAAGCTTTTTTATTTTGCGCGATCATTTTCCCTGCGCCTTTTGGCATTGCATTTCCCCCTTACTTCTTCTAATCTGTCAGTACTTTTGGGGGCTGTCAGATAGAATTCGTTTTCTATATTGTACCAAAAAAATAGAGACTGCTCAATGAAGAGCCTTTCCCACATAAGACAAAGACTGTTTTCTTCTCAGCTATCATTTCCTATTTATTCTATAAAAACTTGTTTTAGTGACCCGTTTTTACTTTTATTTCCATATTCAAGCTCTTTCTTTTGCTTTGGAACCGGTATTTACCAAATTAACCCACTTCCAGGCTCTAAACTCTACTTTCATGCCCTCATTTACCTTTTTTACCCATTTACAGGCTCTAACCTTCATTATAGTAACCTGATTTTACTTTTATTACCACATTAGGGCTCTAATTCACTGCATCCACTTATTTCCACATATTGTTTACTCTAGCTGACTCCTATCCAAAAGTTTGGCCAAATCCATTTTCGTGATTTGGCCAATGCTGAGCTAGTTAGCGTTTCTTATTTTTACGCTTTGCCTTTGGCGCATTTTCGTAATACTTTCTACTCTTTTTTGGTTTTTTCTTTCCATCGCTAGCGCCAGAGTCTGTACGATTACGACTTCCTGCACTTTGTTCGGATTTGCCTTTACGTGGCTTGCGCTCACTGCTGCCTGTTCGGAAAATCTTTGGTTTGTCACTTGTTTCTTGTCTGCGTGTTCCTTTCATGCCGACAATTTCAAAGTCAATTGAACGCTCTTCTTTATTCACTTTTACAACACGGACAGTAATTTCATCGCCAATGCGGAACACGTTGCCCGTCCGTTCGCCAATCATCGCTAGATGGCGCTCATCGTAACGATAATAATCATCGGTCATATAGCTTACGTGGATGAGACCTTCAATTGTATTCGGCAACTCAACAAACATTCCAAAGTTTGTCACAGAGCTAATCATCCCGTCGTATTCCTCGCCAATTTTATCTTCCATGTATTCGGCTTTTTTCAGCTCATCCGTTTCCCGTTCTGCCTCGACTGCTCTCCGCTCCATATTTGAAGAGTGCTCAGCAATATCAGGAAGCTGTGCATTCCATTTTTCCCTTGTAGCTTGGTCGAGCTTGCCTTCAATTAAATACGTACGGATCAATCGGTGCACAATTAAATCTGGGTACCGGCGGATCGGCGATGTGAAATGTGTATAAAATTCTGTTGATAATCCAAAGTGACCCAAGCTTTCTGGATCGTATTTTGCCTGTTGCATCGAGCGAAGCATAACCGTAGAAACAACCATTTCCTCTGGCTTGCCCTGGACTTCCTCAATAATTTCCTGCAAGGCACGCGGATGAACAGCATTCGCTGTTCCTCTCACGATATAACCGAAATTGATGATAAATTCAAAGAATCTTCTTAGCTTATCTTCCTTCGGATCCTCGTGGATTCGATAGATAAATGGTACCTCCATCCAATGAAAATGCTCGGCTACCGTTTCATTTGCTGCTAGCATGAATTCTTCGATTAACCTTTCAGCAACTGAACGTTCACGAATAACAACATCATTTGGCTTGCCTTCCTCATCAACAATCACTTTTGCCTCTTTAAAATCGAAGTCAATCGCTCCACGCTTCATTCGCTTATTTCGTAAAATTTGTGCGAGCTCTTCCATTAACTGAAACATTGGTACAAGTGGCTCATAACGGTTCATGAGCTCCTCATCTTGGTCCTCGAGAATTTTATTCACATCCGAATAAGTCATTCGCTCCGTTGTTTTAATCACACTTTGGAAAATTTCATGCGAAACGACCTCTCCACTAGGAGCTATTTCCATTTCACATGAAAGTGTTAGCCTGTCAACCTTCGGATTCAATGAGCAGATCCCATTGGACAAGCGATGAGGAATCATTGGAATAACGCGATCAACTAAATAAATACTTGTTGCGCGCTCTTCTGCTTCACGGTCAATCGGTGAATCCTCACGAACATAATGGGTAACATCTGCGATATGTACACCAAGTTTGTAGTTGCCATTTTCAAGCTTCGTGACAGTAACAGCGTCATCCAAATCCTTAGCGTCTGCCCCATCAATCGTGACGATTGTTTGATCCCTTAAATCCCGGCGGTTTGCCAGATCATTTGGATCAATTGTTTCAGGCGTGTTTGTTGCCTGTTCAAGTACTTCATCCGGAAACTCCATTGGCAGACCATGCTTATGGATAACAGAAAGAATATCAACACCTGGATCGTTTTTATGACCGAGGATTTGTACGACTTCCCCTTCTGCACTTTTTCTTCCTTCCGGATAAGTTGTCAGCTTAACGACTACTTTATGACCTTCAACTGCGCCAAGAGAAGCTGCTTTCGGGATGAATATATCACTGGTGAATTTCTTATCATCAGGAAGCACAAATCCAAAATTTTTACTTTCTGTATATGTCCCGACAATCTGCGTGATTCCACGCTCTAAAACGCGTATAACAGTGCCTTCTCGTCTCTGGCCAGATGTCTCTGAACTAACACGTGCAAGAACGATATCTCCGTGCATCGCGTTATTCGTTTCATTTGGCGGGATAAAAATATCATCCATTCCCGGCTCATCTGGAATGACAAAGGCAAAGCCTTTAGCATGCCCAGTTAACTTCCCGCGTATGAGATTCATCTTCTCTGGCAGGCCGTACCGATTGCTTCTTGTTCGTACAACGAGACCTTTTTCCTCCATCATCACAAGCGCTTTTACAAAATCTTTAAAATCGGAAGAATCCTCAATTCCAAATGCGGATTCCATTTCCTGTACGGTAAGCGGCTTATAAGCCTCATCCTTCATATAGTACAGGAGCTTATCTATAATTTGTTGGATATTATTTTCCATTCAATATCCCCTCCTTTTCTTCTATTCTTCCCAATCTAGCTTTTCTAAAAACTGAAACACATCTTCATGAAGCTGATCTCGTTCTTTATCAAGCGTAATTACGTGTCCTGATTCCTCAAACCATTTGATTTCTTTCAAATCTGACTCCACTTCATTATAAATAATGTTCGCGCTGTCCGTATTGATCATATGATCCTCTCTTGCTTGAACAACGAAAGTTGGAGAATAAATCATATCCACATGATTGCGAACATCAGCAATTAATTCTTGAAGTGCTTTTAATGTATTCATCGGTGTTTTTTGAAATTCAGCCATCTCTTGTTCTATTTGCACCTCAGTTTTCCCTTCTAGCTGCTTATATTGTTGGGCATACTGAAGAATCCCTTCATACATCACTTCTTCACTCTTAATATGCATCGGTGCACACATGGGGATAATTCCCTTAACAGGTACAGTGTAACCTAATTTCAAGGAAAATACGCCTCCCAATGATAGTCCTGCCACAGCAATTTCTTGATGACCCTTATTTTTCAAGTATTCATAGCCATCCATGACGTCTTTCCACCAGTCTTCTGGCCCCGTATGAACAAGCTCCTCTGGCGGCACACCATGCCCTTTGTATTGCGGTGCATGGCATGTATAGCCTTTCCCTTCTAAAAAACGGCCCATCATGCGTACATCCGCTGTATTTCCTGTAAAACCGTGCAGCAACAGCACCGCTCGCTTCCCATTACCAAAAGTAAACGGCTTCGGTGTAACAATTTTCATCTATATGATACCCCTTTTTATGTAAAATTCGTTTAATCAAACGTTTGATTAATAGTTATTTTTAACAAAGCAAACGAAAAAAACCTGACCTAATGAAGGCCAGGCAATTTTTTATAACGCGAAATAGGATACTCCAATAGTTAAAATAAAGAATAGGACTGCAAGAACAATTGTAATACGGTGAAGAATCAGATCCAGCCCGCGTGCTTTTTGTTTTCCAAAAAGCTGTTCTGCTCCCCCAGAAATGGCACCGGATAAACCAGCACTTTTACCTGATTGCAGAAGTACGACAACAATAAGTCCGACAGATACAATAACCAATAGCGTGATTAATAGTGCATGCATAAAAGCCCACCTCCTGAAACGAACCTTTTACAGTATCACTAATTTTATCATAGTTGTGTTTTATTGGCAATAGAATTCAGAATTTGGTCATAGTTCGTAGAAGGAATGGTTCTACTCGAGATCGAATTTATCGGGAAAGGAGTGATTATTTTGATTGTAAAAGAGTTATCGAAACCAAGCAGCATTTTAAAATTGGAGGCATTAATGCGGCGTATACCTATAGATCATGCCAAATATGCCGAGATAAAGGAGGATTTAAGAAAAAGATTAGCTGGTTATAACGGGGAACGAGCATTATCCTACTACTTAGATTTCCTCCCGGATAAAGATTACTTTATTTTTCATGATTTGTGTCTTCCTAATGGTCCTCACCATTTTCAAATCGATTATCTAGTCCTCAGCCGCCATCTAGCTTTTATCCTCGAATGCAAGAATTTCTACGGTACACTGCTTCTTGAAGATTCGTTTAACCAACTTATTCGCACAGCTAATGATAAAGAAGAGGGCTTCCAAAATCCCATTTCTCAAACCAAATGGCATCAGCAGCAATTAAGCACATTTCTCAACAGTTATGGCTACTCTCAGATTCCCATCGATTATTTAGTTGCTTTCAGCAGCCCCTCAACCATTTTAAAAACCAATTCTCGCAGTCAATCACTTTTGAAAAGGATCGTGCATGGATATAATCTGCTAGATCGTCTAAATGAAATTGGAAAGGCGTATAAAAAAGATGTAATTGAAATGAAGCACTTGCGGAAACTGTGTAAATTGCTTTTAAAAAGCCATGTTCCAAGTGATCAGAATATTTCGCAGAAATACGTATTGACTAAATCAGATGTGAAAACAGGGGTGCAGTGTCCAAATTGCCTATCATTTGGGATGGTTCGCTTACGGAAAAAATGGTTTTGTGAAAAATGTGGGTGTTTTGATAAAAATGCACATGTTGAGGCAGTAAAAGATTACTTTCTCTCATTAAATTCAACGATGTCTAACAAGCAATTTCGTGAATTTACTCATTTATCATCCGTAGATATGGCATCCAAGCTGCTTATGCGAATGAATCTGCCAAGTTCAGGGGCTAACAAAGGGAGAGTATACCATCCTCAGTGAGATATTCGCCGTCAGATTGATTTTATTGGACAAAAAAATGATATATTCGCCGTCAGCCACATTATATTGGACAAAAATGAAATATATTCGCCGTTACCCCAATTATATTCGCCAAACCACCAAAAGGGGCGGCCACAATGGCCGCCCTGACAAACTTATTTCTTCAAATTATAGAAAGACTTCAATCCATCATAAACCGCTAAATCCCCAAGCTCATCCTCGATGCGAAGAAGCTGGTTGTATTTTGCGATACGATCAGTACGGGACATAGATCCTGTCTTGATTTGGCCTGCATTTGTTGCAACAGCGATGTCAGCAATAGTTGCATCTTCTGTTTCACCAGAACGATGAGAAACGACAGCCGTATAGCCTGCACGCTTCGCCATTTCGATGGCATCAAATGTTTCTGTTAACGTACCGATTTGGTTTACTTTGATAAGGATTGAGTTGCCAACGCCTTGCTCAATTCCCTGTGCTAATTTCTTTGTATTTGTAACGAATAGGTCATCCCCAACAAGCTGTACTTTTCCGCCGATCCGTTCAGTAAGAAGCTTGTGGCCCTCCCAGTCGTTTTCATCTAAGCCGTCTTCAATCGAGATGATCGGGAATTCATTCACAAGCTCTTCGTAGAAGTTAACCATATCTTCTGAAGTTAAGCCTGTGCGGCCTTCACCTGCAAGATCGTATTTGCCAGTTTCTTTGTTAAAGAACTCGGATGAAGCAACATCCATTGCAAGGTAAATGTCTTTGCCCGCTTCGTAGCCAGCATTGGAAATTGCCTCAATAATAACCTCTAATGCTTCACGGTTTGAACCAAGGTTTGGAGCGAATCCGCCTTCATCACCTACAGCTGTATTCAAGCCTTTGCCAGATAAAACTTTCTTCAAAGAATGGAATACTTCCGCACCCATGCGGATCGCTTCTTTAAAAGTAGGCGCGCCTACAGGCATAATCATGAATTCTTGGAAATCCACGTTATTATCAGCATGAGATCCACCATTAATAATGTTCATCATTGGTGTTGGAAGCTGCTTCGCATTGAATCCGCCAAGGTAACGGTACAAAGGAAGACCTACAGACTCAGCAGCTGCATGTGCACATGCCATTGAAACACCAAGGATTGCATTGGCACCAAGTTTGCCTTTGTTTTCTGTTCCATCTAATTCGATCATCGTGCGGTCGATGCCGACTTGATCCGTTACATCCATACCGATTACAACGTCAGCAATTAAGTTATTTACGTTGTCTACTGCTTTTTGAACACCTTTTCCAAGGTAGCGTGACTTGTCGCCATCACGAAGCTCAACTGCTTCGTATTCACCAGTTGATGCACCAGATGGAACCATTGCACGGCCAAAGAATCCTGATTCTGTTAACACTTCTACTTCAACTGTTGGGTTTCCGCGAGAATCTAAAACTTCACGAGCATATACATGTTGGATAAATGGCATATTTATTCTCTCCTTTAAATTCAACTTATTTTTTTATTAATGTTGTTCCTGTCATTTCAGCTGGTTTTTCAAGTCCAAGAAGATCCAGCACGGTTGGCGCAAGATCACCAAGAATGCCGTCTTCTCGAAGTTTTACACCATTTTCCGTAATAATCACAGGTACCGGATTGGTCGTATGGGCGGTCATCGGCTGCCCATCTAACGTAACAACTTCATCCGCATTCCCGTGGTCAGCAGTAATAATTGCTTTTCCACCTTTTTTAACGATGAGATCAACAATTTTCCCAAGGCATTCGTCAACAGTCTCTACCGCCTTAATGGTAGGCTCAAGCATCCCAGAATGGCCGACCATATCAGGATTAGCAAAGTTAAGAATAATCGCATCCTGCTGGTCCGCTTCGATTTCCTTTAGTAAGGCATCCGTCACTTCGTATGCACTCATTTCTGGCTTTAAATCATATGTAGCGACCTTTGGGGAGTTGATTAAAATCCGCTTTTCACCTGGAAATTCCGCTTCACGTCCCCCGCTCATAAAAAAGGTGACATGCGGATATTTCTCAGTTTCTGCAATTCGCAGCTGTTTTAAGCCATTTTGGGATAGTACCTCGCCAAGTGTATTATCCAAATTGCTTGGTTCAAACGCCACATAGCCATCAACCGTTTCACTAAAATGAGTCAAGCAAACGAAAAATAGGTGATCAGGATGCTTTGACCCTCTATCGAACGAACGGAAATCTTTATTTGTAAACGTGTTTGATATTTGGATTGCCCGATCCGGTCGGAAGTTATAGAAAATAACAGCATCATTATCCTGAATGGTTGCAACAGGCTCCCCATTTTCTCTAGTAATTACTGATGGAATGACGAACTCATCAAAAATCCCATGCCGATAGTTATCCTCTACTAAATCAATCGCATTCGAATAGGTTGGGCCATCCCCGTAAACCATCGAGCGGTATGATTTTTCTACACGCTCCCATCGCTTATCCCGATCCATAGAGTAGTAACGGCCAGAAATCGTCGCAAATTCACCGACACCATATTCCTTCATTTTTTCCTCAGCTGCTTTTATATACCCTTCAGCCGTTTGTGGTCCCACATCCCGTCCATCTAAAAACCCATGAACATAGACGTTTTTAACGCCCTCTTCTGCCGCTAAATGAAGCAGCGCATAAAGGTGATTAATATGGCTGTGGACGCCTCCATCTGAAAGTAAGCCCATCAAATGAAGATTTGTCCCATTTTCTTTTACATGGTTAATAGCCTTTAAAAAGGTTTCATTCTTCTCAAACTTGCCTTCACGAATCGCCACATTTACTCTTGTCAGGCTTTGATAAACCACACGACCAGCACCAATATTCAGGTGTCCAACCTCTGAGTTCCCCATTTGTCCTTCAGGCAAACCGACCGCTTCCCCGCAAGCTGTTAAGGTCGCATGAGGAAACTCATTCCAATAACGGTCAAAGTTTGGCTTCTTCGCATGAGATACTGCATTTCCCTTTTGCACATTTCTTAACCCGAAGCCATCTAGGATGATTAATGCAACAGGTGATTTACTCATATTGCCCTGCCTCCAATAATTGCAGGAACGATTGTGCTTCTAAGCTAGCGCCTCCTACTAAAGCGCCATCGATATCAGGCTGAGACATATATTCTTTAATATTTCCAGGCTTCACACTGCCGCCATATTGAATTCGGACAGCATCTGCTACAGCTTGAGAAAATTGCTCCTTCACCACTTGGCGAATATGTGCACATACTTCATTTGCATCTTCAGCAGTAGAAGATTTTCCTGTGCCAATTGCCCAGATTGGTTCATACGCAATAACCGTTTGTTTCACTTGTTCCTCAGTTAAGCCTTGCAATGCCTTTTCTATTTGTGAGCCTACAAATGCCATTGTTTCGCCATTCTCCCGTTGTTCAAGCGTTTCTCCACAGCATACAATCGGAGTTAGGTTGTGCTTGAAAGCTGCCAATGTTTTTTTGTTCACTGCATCATCTGTTTCATTAAACATTTCACGGCGTTCAGAATGACCGAGAATCACATATTTTACACCAATATCTTCTAGTGCCACAGGACTGATCTCCCCTGTAAAAGCACCGCTTTCTTCAAAATGCATATTTTGTGCACCAATACCTACATTAGAGCCTACTAAGCGCTCCAAAAATAAAGCTGGGGCACATATAACCGTTTCAACTTTATCCACATCTGGAATTGAGCCTTTAATTTCTCCTAAAAATGCTCTCGCCTCCGGAAGGGTTTTATGCATTTTCCAGTTTCCTGCAATGATTGGTTTACGCATAATGGTACATCCTTTCATGCAATATTTTTATTTCGCTTTTCTCTGTCCAGCTCCAGCGCCTAGACCCTCGAGGTCATTAGTCATTCCATCAAGAAGGTTAAAGTACAACCTTCCTGCTGGACTGCCTTATGCTTGTCGCCCCTGATCAAGCCGCTTCCGCTTTTCTCTGTCCAGCTCCAGCGCCTAGACCCTCGAGGTCATTAGCCGTTCCCAAGTTGAAGGCAAAGAACGCCTTCTACTTGGACCCGTCTTATGCTTGTCGGGCTAACAAGCCGCTTCCGCTTTTCTATTTATCATTCAACGCAACTACACCAGGTAAAGCCTTGCCTTCCATAAACTCTAGGGAAGCACCGCCGCCCGTGGAAATATGGCTCATGCGGTCTGCAAGATAGAATTTTTCTACAGCTGCTGCAGAGTCCCCGCCGCCAATGACGGAATATGTATCGTTAGCTTCTGCTAATGCTTCAGCCACAGCCCTTGTTCCGCCAGCAAATTTATCCCATTCAAACACACCCATCGGTCCATTCCAGATGACTAGCTTTGAATTTTGGATCACATCGCTGTAAATTTCAGCCGTTTTCGGTCCGATATCAAGCGCTTGCCAATCGGCTGGAATTTCCTCAATTGCAACCGTTTTTGTGTTTGCTTCCACGGAGAAGTCATCAGCAATGACAGCGTCAACTGGCATATAGAAGTTAACTCCCTTTTCTTGCGCTTTCTTCATAAATGATTTTGCTAAATCTATTTTATCTTCTTCTAAAAGTGATTTTCCTATTTCATGTCCATTTGCCTTTACGAACGTATAAGCCAAGCCGCCGCCAATGATTAAGTTATCTACCTTATCAAGCAGATTTTCAATCACGCCAATTTTATCCTTTACTTTTGCCCCGCCAATAATCGCTGTAAATGGGCGCTCTGGATTAGATAGAGCTTTTCCTAACACCTCTAGCTCCTTCTCCATTAAAAGTCCTGATACAGCTGGAAGATAATGAGCAATTCCCTCTGTTGAAGCATGGGCACGGTGTGCTGCTCCGAACGCATCGTTCACATAAAGATCGGCTAATTCAGCAAAAGCCTTCGCTAGCTCAGGATCATTTTTTTCCTCGCCAGGATAGAAACGAACATTTTCAAGAAGCATGACATCTCCCTCGTTCATTGTTCCTATCATTTCTTTAACCTCATCTCCATATGCTTCATCTGCTTTTTTCACTTCTTTTCCAAGAAGCTCAGACAAACGAGCTGCGACCGGTGTCAGGCGCAATTCCTCGACTGCCTGTCCCTTTGGACGTCCAAGATGACTGGCTAGAATTACTTTTGCTCCTTGGTCTGTTAAGTATTGAATCGTTGGCAGTGCAGCGCGGATTCGTGTTTCATCAGTCACTTTGCCATCTTTCATCGGTACATTGAAATCCACACGGCAAAATACCTTTTTCCCTTTTAAATCCACATCTTTAACGCTTTTTTTGTTCATCGCAAAATGACCCCCACATGTTTACAAATAAGTAGTACTTGCTTAGGCTTACACCAATGCAAAAATAATTGCGAAAACTCTTCATAGAAAAAGGAGAGGGGTTTGTTCCCCGCTCCCCTTTACCATATATCATTATAGACGTTTGCACTTTCAATTTCCAATATGTTTAAAACTTTCCAAGGAATTTTATTAAGATTTTAAAAGCCTTTTTGTGCGATATAATCTACAAGATCTATAACGCGATTAGAATAGCCGCTTTCGTTGTCATACCAAGAAATGACTTTTACCATATTGCCTTCCATAATCATTGTAGAAAGGGCATCGATCGTAGATGATGCAGGATCTCCATTGTAATCACTAGAAACTAATGGCTCCTCGCTATATGCTAAAATGCCTTTTAATTCTCCTTCAGCCGCTGCTTTAAATGCTGCGTTTACATCTTCAGCTGTTACTTCTTTTTCAAGCTCAGCAACTAAATCAACTAAAGAAACGTTTGGAGTTGGTACACGTACAGCTCCACCGTTTAATTTGCCCTTTAACTCAGGCAACACAAGGGAAACAGCTTTGGCAGCCCCAGTTGTCGTTGGAATGATATTCTCCGCTGCCGCACGTGCACGACGATAATCTTTATGCGGCAAGTCAAGAATTTGCTGATCATTTGTATAAGAGTGGATCGTTGTCATCATTCCACGCTTGATGCCAAACTTATCATTCAGAACTTTAGCAAAAGGTGCAAGACAGTTTGTTGTACATGACGCATTTGAAATGACATGGTGGTTTGCAGGATCATAGCTTTCATGGTTTACACCCATAACTACTGTAATATCCTCATTCGTAGCAGGTGCAGAAATAATGACTTTCTTTGCCCCCGCTTCTAAATGCTTCGCTGCATCTTCACGCTTCGTAAAACGACCTGTTGATTCAATAACCACTTCAACACCTAAGTCTCCCCATCCAAGCTGAGCAGGATCACGTTCTGCGATTACTTTTACTTTATGTCCGCCAACTACAAGATAATCTCCATCAACAGATACATTTTCATTTAATGTTCCATGCACAGAATCATATTTTAAAAGATGTGCAAGCATGTTTGCATCTGTTAAATCATTTACTGCGACAATCTCTATATTAGGGTTCTTTAATGCTGCACGAAAAACTACACGACCAATTCTTCCAAATCCATTAATACCAACTTTTACTGCCATTTTAACTTCCTCCCTTGTCGGATAAAATTGTATTGAAAAAGGGTATTTACCCTTTTAATAAACATTTTGCTGCACCTTCATCCGTTACGAGTACGGTTGATTGCGGTGCTTGTTTCATATAAGCGGCAATCGCCTTTGCCTTCGTTTTTCCTCCTGCAACTGCAATGACATCCGGAATAGCAGAAAGATCCTGCAGCTGGAGTCCAATCGTTTGAACTTTATGAACGACCTCGCCATTTTTATTGAAATAATAGCCGAAAGCTTCCCCTTCTGCCTGTGCACCTTTAATTTTTGCTAGATCTTCGCTGCTTGATTTTCGGCGTTCTGCCATTGTAATAGCGTCTCCAATCCCATGTAAAACCATGCTTGCTGACTTGATCATTTTCAGAACTTCGCTAATTTCCCGTTCCTTAATAATGGATTCATACATCTCCTGGCTCACTTGATCTGGGATATACAGGACACGATGCTTGGAATCCGTCCGGTCAGCCATTGCCGCACAGATGGAGTTGGCTTGATTTTTTACATCCTCACCTATTCCGCCTCTTGCGGGGACAAAAAGACAGCTTTGCGAAGCGTCTAATGGGGTTAACATATCTGCCACGGCTGCAATAGTTGAGCCGCCTGTTACAGCAATAATATTTTCCCCTGTAAGATTGGACTTCATCCGATTGGCAGCAGCTCTGCCCAATTCCGTTTTCACCCATGGTGAATCATCACAATCACCAGAGACGATGATGACCTTCTGAATGCCAAGCTTACGCTGCAGATTCTCCTCCATGGCACTAATTCCTGAGATTTCTCTAATGACAGCGCTTAATTTATCAAGTAAATCTTTACCATCAGAAGTCAAGCTCATCCCTGCGGTTGAAGAGGCAATCAGATTTTGGTCTTTTAAAAATTCAACCTCACTTCTTAATACCCTTTCCGTTAAGCCTAAACTGAGACTTAAGCTCCTTCTCCCAACAGGTTCCATTAGCCCAATGTAGTGAAGAATATGATAGCGCTTTTGCATAATGGTTAATAAATCAGGCAATAATCTTTTTTGAACATCAATTAATGAATCCATTGATTTTATCCTCCTGGACATTTTTTGTCCCCCGTAGACATATTATGTCCCGATTGAAGCAAAAAAAATCACTCCTGCTATAACTACATTTTAACAGGAGTAATAAGTGAATTCAATTAAAAAGATTTACTTTTTTCTGAAAACGCTTCACTAATGGTTAGATGATCAATTTGTCCGAATTGAATTTCTTCTCCATCGATTTCAACAACCGGAATCATGATTCCATATTTTTCAGTTAATTCATCGCTCGTATCAATATCAATTTCTTCCAGAATAAAATCCCATTCTTCCTGTAATTCTAGGATGATCTTTTTCGCTTTATCACATAATGAACAACGGCTGCGTGTATAGAGCACAAGTGTACTTTTGTTCATTGCTATTCTCCCTTCATTCATAGCGTTTTCGTTTTGATGAAGAAGGAATACCGAGCTGATCCCGGTATTTCGCAATTGTTCTACGCGAAACAACCATCCCCTCTTGCTCTTTTAACAAATGAACGATTTCCTGATCAGATAATGGCTTTTGTTTGTTTTCGCCTTCTACCAATTGGCTAATGATCGTCTTTACTTGCTTGGATGAGGTATTCTCATCTGATGTAGTCTTTATCGTGCTTGAGAAGAAGGATCTTAATTCGTACGTTCCAAAAGGGGTTTGCGCATACTTCTCTCTAACGGCACGACTGACCGTTGACTCATGAATTTCAAGTTCGTCCGCAATCTCCTTCATTGTCATTGGTCGTAAGTATGCAGGTCCATTCATAAAAAAGTCCCGCTGTTTTTCTACTATCTTCAAAGAAACCTTTGTTAATGTTTCTTTTCTTTGCTCAATGCTCTTCATGATCCATTGATAATCCTGCTGATTTTCCTGAATAAAGCGATTGACTGACTTATCATTGTTAGACGAGAACTTTTCATAGTACGCGCTGTTAAAGCTAATTTTCGGCAATGCCTCATCAAATATACTTACTGTAAAGGATTCCCCATCCCACTTAATCACAACATCTGGCACTATGTAAGCAGATTTTTCGTGTTGAAAGGAGGAAGCTGGTCTTGGATTTAATGTTTGAATGAAATCGAATACCTCTTGAATCTCATTCAATTTTACATTGAGCAATTTTGATATATCCTTCCATTTCTTTTCAGCAAAAGGAAGGAAATGCTTTTCTATGATTTCTTCTGCGAGTACATTCCTCTTCTCACAGCGCCGTAATTGCAATAAGAGGCATTCTTGCAAATTCCGGGCACCGATCCCAGCGGGCTCTAATCCTTGCAATAGTTTAAGATGTTCATAGACTTCTTCGTCCGATAGTTTAAAATGAGCGGCTACTTCACTTACCTCTGCACGAAAGTAACCGTTTTCATCGATACACTCAATTAAATAGTCAAATACTTTTTTTCCATTTATAGTTAATCGATTGAGATCTACCTGTGACTTTAAATATTCATCTAGATAAGTCACCGTTTCCCCAATCTGTTCAATCCAGTTTTGCTTATCTTTATCCACTTTCTTGCGAGTTGGCTTCACTCGATCCTTCCGGGGGTCCATGGCTTGCACATTGCCAGGCTCAATCTGCAATAAGGGGTTTTCCAAAGCTTTATTCTCTAAAAATGCAGAAAGCTCCTGTGTATTATATTGCAGCAAGGCAATCGCCTGAGTAAGCTCTTGCGTCATCGTTAGCTTTAAAGTCTGCTGCTGCCATAACCCTGCTTGTAAGTTCATCTTAATCCCCCCTCGTGTTCATTTTACAATAACGGGAAGGAATGTTGTATGGAAAAATATTGTCATAGGGAAGTCTTGCAGTACTGTTCAAAACAAAAAAGGGATGAAGTGAATGCTTCAATCACTTTATAATAATAGAGAAGATTCTTCAATGATTTAAGCATACAAGCCATTCATTTTAACTTTTTATTTCAACTATGATAAGTTTAAATCTTGTCCTGTCATTTTCTAAATCCATGTGGGATTATTATAACTTTAATTATTTTTTAAACTAAAAGGGGGAAGCCAAATGGATTTCATAACGATTGATTTTGAAATAGCCAATAACCATATGAACAGTGCATGCTCTTTAGGAATGGTATTCATCCAGAACAATAAAATCATTGACGAAAAGTATTATCTGATTCAGCCTCCTACCCTCGAACTCGATCAAGAGATGTCAAAAATACATGGTCTTTCTTTTGATGATTTAAAGAACGCACCAAAATTTGATGAAGTGTGGGGGGAGATTAGCCATTATTTTCATAATGAGAGTTTATTTGTCGCACATAATGCTCAGTTCGATATGAATGTATTGAGAAATTGCTTGAAAACCTATTCAATTGAAGTTCCTGAATTCGACTATGTGTGCAGTATTCCAATAAGTACTCGCGCGTGTAGTGGGGAAGGTATCGGCAGCTCATTAAAAGACCGTGCAGAAAGGTTTGGCATAACTCTTAATAATCACCACAACGCCTTAGATGATGCGAGAGCATGTGCGGAATTAGTTTTAAAATGCATGGAAACAAAAAGAAGGAAATCCATCCATACCTATATTAGTACCTATAGTTCAATACCGATAAAACGATTCTCAGAATTAAAGATTCAAACGGAATTTAAGAAGAGAAAAAAGAATTTCGCCAAAATATCCACAAAAGACATGATTCCATCTACTAACGATTTTGATATTCACCACCCTTTTTATAGTAAAAATTTTGTTTTTACTGGTGAATTAACAATGGATCGTGAGGAAGCCATGCAAAGAGTAGTTAACCTAGGAGGAATCATTAAAAGTGGAGTAAGTTCTAAAACAAATTATCTTGTCGTTGGAAAACAGGATCATTTACTTGTTGGAAGCAGCGGATTAAGCTCAAAGGAAAGAAAAGCTTATGAGCTAATTGAAGCAGGAAGGAATATTGAAATTCTCACGGAAACTAAGTTTAGAAAACTGCTAGATTGCCGATTAATTCTAACATCTATCGTACGCAAAAAATATGTACTGAACTAGTTTTAATGGAGAAAGAGGCCTACGGGCTTGTAGCTGAAAAAAAGCCGTAAACCCATGAAACGTTTGGGCTTACGGCTTTTCGCTATGATATTTCTAAATTAAAGTAGCGCCCTCTGCAGGAAACGAACCCAATCCTGCATCGCAATAGATGTACCGATTCTTCTAACCAATTTACCAGCCTTTTTCTGTTTCCTTCTATTTATACTGTTCCCAGCCATGAATTCCTTAATCGACATTGTCTGAACACTCATTTTAAGTCCTCCCATAGGTAGATTTGGTTTTTCAGACCTTCACATAGCTGCTAAAGCTTTTTCTTTCGATAAGGTGGATTTGTCACCCAAATAAGTGCAAATTGTGGATTATATGTGGATAACTTTGTATATCTTTTGACTTTTTGAATGTTTTTTGCCATGGTTTGTTTGTAATCGATCTCAATAAATGGTGGAGTTTGTTGGAGATGAAGACTACGTCTGCTACGAATCGCAAGAGCACTAACGGTACAGAGAAAAATCTCTGGGGAGATTTGGTGGAATAAATAAAGCTCTTCTCAAATGAGAGGAGCTCCACTTTATAATACCGAAACTTTCATTATGTCCATAAAAGGAACTTTAGTAACCTTTGAATCCTTTTCGATATAAATTAATTTTGTGCGGCTATCCATTTTTATAATATTCCCCTGAACGGTTCCTTTTTCCCAAACATCTAAAATTACTTCTGTTTTTTCATCATATGCCTCTACAAGTGTATTTCCAATCTCCTCTAACTCGAATTCATCCCTTGTTGGTCGTTTTCTCTTAACTTTAGCCATAATTATGCCCCTCTACTTAGGCTGTTTACTTGCCCGACTGATAAGATGTTACTTATTTTAAAGGTTCTCTGCTGTTTCCGAATATAGCAATAGGCTTTAAATGACTCCTCGTTTACTGATAACACCTTAATTTTTCGCTGGCTAATATTCCCCTTACAGTCCTGGTAAATCATTTCTAATAATGCCCCACTTGCTGCCGCCTTTAATAGTAAACTTCTCATCAATCTGACCTCCTTTACCATCATTTTATACGAACGTTCATTCGGTTTCAAGTTGAATAAAGAACTAACGTTCGCATATAATATACGAAAAGGAGATGGAATTAATGAAAAAAGACCGTGAAACTATAAAGTTGACTGTCATGATGCTACCAGAACATGTACAGAGTTTAAAAGATGCACTGGTAGGTATGTTCATTCAAAAAGACACTTCAAAGGTTATATACGAAACCCCGTCTAAAAAGAATTTACGACTAGTTAAGATAATGAATGGAGAATAAAATATTTGTATATAGCCCCTCCAACCGGAAGGGCTCATTAATTTGGATTGTTTATCTAACACAGCAGTTTAGTGGAAAAATCGTCATTAGCTTTGTTCAACATTCGGGCCATTTAATGGAGTAAGGGTTATAGAGCATACGAAGAGGTTAGCGTAACAATGATAATTATCTTATAATTACCATAAACATATAAATCGGAGAGTGAGAGTATGAACCAAGTAAAAAGTATAGAGACGGAAATGTATAATATAGCGACGGAATTTATAACCAAGAGATATCCTACAGGTTGGGGTGGTGTAGCAGTAATTCATACTGATGATGGTAAATTTTTAACAAGTGTCTCTATAGAAACAGCAAATAGTAGCGTTGATTTATGCATTGAGGTTGGAGCAATGTGTGAAGCACATAAATTTAATTCTTGTGTATCACATTGCTTATGTGTAGTAAGAGATGACGAAAATAGTCCATTTAAAGTACTTTCACCTTGTGGTGTTTGTCAAGAAAGACTTAGATTTTGGGGGACAGATGTAAAAGTAGGCGTTACAACTCCAGATAATTGCTTGAAGTTTGTAACATTAGAAAACTTACAACCTTATCATTGGACAAACGCTTATCCTTTTGAAACCCTTGAGCATTACTCTAAGGATTAAGTTATACCAATTAATATAGAAATATTTATATCACAGCTACTTTAAAGGGTTTTCCTTCTTCACGTTTCTTATCGTAATACTCTCGTAATCGCTTATTACGGGGAATAATTTCATCTGTCGTTTTCTGCTTGCGACAATCTCGAATGGCACATTTAACTGCCATATACAAGGCCTGTCTTAGTCTGCTAGAGCCTCTTTTGGTAATTCGATTTAAAGTACCTTTGAATGTACCAGATTCAAAGATACTCGGATCGATTCCGGCAAATGCTACTAGTTTCTTAGGATGATTAAACCGATCAATTTCCCCAATCTCAGAAATAATCGTGGCAGCGATTTTTTCACCGATGCCGGGGATGGACCGGATAATCTTACACTCTTCAATATGCTTTGCTAAAGCATCTATCTCGTCTTCAAGCGTGGATAGTGTAGCTTTGAAATAAAGTTTAATTAAAAAAATGTTATTAACCTTGATAAACGAACAAAAGAAAAGAGCATGTTTTGAAAAAAAGATTAATCAAAACATGCTCTTCTTGTGTTAAATTGAAAGATTCTTTTATAAAAAAGTTTGATCATTTTTTGTTCCTTCTTCAACAAAAGCCCCCGTTAGTTGAAGAATATCATTAATTTCAACTTCCTTCTCAAAAATTCCTTCTGATTTTTAACAATACGACCCAATTACTGAACAGAATTAATTAGTTTCTTAACACACTAATACTCCCTATGTCTTTTCAATTAAATTCATAGCGCATTGTATGGCTCACATCTATAAATCCTTGCTTTTCATATAAAGTAATAGCACCAATATTTTCAGACAGTACATTCAACTCTAAGTAATCTAAATTTCGATTTTCAGCCCATTTTTTTGCTTCTAATAACAAAGCTGAACCAATTCCTTGAGATTGATATTTGGTTCCAACAATTATATCTGGAATAAATGCGTATTTGTGTTCAACCAAACACGTATATGATGGTGTGATTAGTTCTTGAATAAGTAAAAAACCTATAGTACAGTTATCAATTTCAGCTAATAAAATATCCGAATCCTTTTCATTGATTGTTTTCCTTATAAACTCTACATCCTGCTTTGCAGGCTTTATATATTTGGGCTGAAAGTTTGACATTTTAAAAAAAAGCTCTTGATATAAAATTTCTATTTGATTAACTTGCTCTAGCGTAGCTAACTTTATATTCATATTGTTCCTCCAAAGTTCTTTTAAAATTATTTAAAGCAATATACTCTTATGTGAAATAATAACATATTTCTAAATTTAAAATTAACTATTCAAAATCTGATATTTATTACGCTAACCTGCCGTGTTAGTTCAATAAGAAAAACTGAAGTGTAGATAATTCCGACTCATCATTTTTATAAACGGTATGACTTTCTTTAAAACGGTACATCTTTTTTATAAACAGTACGTCTTTATTTCAAAGCTACAGATAGATGTTTTTTGTATTCAAGAAGCATATTAATATACATGTTCAAACTTAAAGAAAGACTATGATATAAAGTTTTCTGAAATGGGTTTTGTGCTGCGGCAGCCATTAGTTTTTCTGCCTGACTGTTTGCCCATTGTTGTGAACGACTTTTACAGAACTCTTTTATTTTGTTAGCGATGGTTTCTTTGCTTGCTTCCAAAACTTCCTCTGAAGTGGGAAATGCCTGTAAAGTTAGTAAAGAAACATCCGAATATAAGGCTCCGAAAACTCCATTGTATTCAGGAAATACTTGATCGAGAACTGCCTGAAATTGCAGTTTGGTTTGTACAAACATGCCTGTAATATTTTCGTGTCTTGTAAGATTACGAAGGTTTAAGAGCTGGATTCCTCTTTGTTTATAAGGCTCTAAGTCCTCTTTATAGTACAGCTCGCAGAGGTGATAAGCGTCTATGATATCAGTCTTTACCTTGCGTAAACTAGAACTCTTAGCCCGATACGATAGGAGAGGATTCACGATAATTAACAAATATCCTCTGACCTCGAAATACTGGACAATTGGTGTGTGATAATGTCCAGTGGATTCTAACACAATAGGAGGACGCCCCCCTGATATATCTTCTACTTCTCTAATAAAATCAAGAAGATTACTTAACCCTTCAAGAGTATGAGCTACTTTGAAGCTCTTTTTGTACGGTTGCTTTTTATCCAAAAATGCCTGAACCTGACTTTCACCTTTTGCCACATCCAGACCTATGACTGGATTCATCATTTATCTCCTCCTGAAAATCGATTAACCGGTAACCCCTATTCCTCCATGTAGTATCATAGCTTCGCTTGTTATACGAGATCATTGTCCCAACCAGCCTCAATCAAGTTTCTACAAGTAGGGGGTGAACTGTTTAACGGATGGGATCAAGTCCCAAGGGCGCTTACGTTCTACCTCGGCTACCGTAATCATATATCGATATAAAAAATGGTCAACCAGAAATATTTTCTTTTCTGATTGACCTTATAATACGAACGGGCCAGATTGTTGAAGATCGCTTGGTAATAAGATATTAGTTAGTATAAAGATTGTATATATTTCACTTAAACTAAACCGATTTCATTGTGAACAATGTGGAGGAGAAATGGTCCCTGAATATTATAAAGGAATACATGGGAAGAAGTATCGACTACAGGACCCAATAATTATGGTAGAAGAAAAAAGGATCGGGCGTACTTTGTTCGGTTTTTCTTATATTTTTGTAAGATATTTGAGTTTATCGCGTCTTATATGTAAGGAGGTGAGATGGTGACACAGCTTGAGGATATTTATAATACATACTTTAAAGATGTATTTTTATATGTGTATAGTTTATCTGGCGATAAGCATATCGCTGAAGATGTCACTTCGGAAACTTTTATGAAGGCATTAACATCGCTAGACAGTTTCAGAGGGGATAGTGATATCCGTGTTTGGTTATGCCAAATTGCCAAAAACAGTTATTACTCTTATTTGCGTAAGAAAAAAAGCTTTGTAGATTTTGAGTCGGTTCCAGAACCAGCTAGTGGAGACAATGTAGAACAAGAAATAACCACTTCAGAAGCGTCTATGAAGGTACATGAAATTATCCAGAATTTAAAAGAGCCATATAAAAAGGTCTTTACGCTCCGTGTATTTGGAGAACTGTCATTTAAGCAAATTGGCAAATTGTTTGCAAAAAGTGATAATTGGGCTTGTGTTACTTATCACCGTGCTAGAGAAAAGATTAAAGCGCGATTGGGGGATTATCAATGAAAATTAGCTGTAATATGATTAGGGATATACTGCCGTTATATGTCGAGAATATGGCAAGTCAAGATACTAGAGATATAGTTGAAGAACATATAGCTTCTTGTGAAAACTGCAAAAAACGACTTGAAGAAATGAGGACTCTTGAAGAACTGCCAGTAGATACCGATATAGCTCCCTTAAGAAACATACAAAATACATTGCGAAGGGAAAAGCTGCTAACGATTATTCTTTCAGTCATGGTAACATTGGTTTTTGCAGTGGTTACAATGGCTTATCTGACAGCGCCAGCATACATTTCTTATAATGAAAATGCGGTTTCAATCATTAAGAAGGATGACGGAACTGTACTTTTGAAATTTAGTGAAGAAGTCTCTGGATTCCATGTAGAACAATATCCAGTAGCAGACAATTCAGGTTATGTCTATGATATAACTACATGGGAAACGATCTGGCACCAGAAAATAAGCAAAAACAACCTAGAAAATACTGTCTTAAACCCGAATGGAGAAACGGTCGCTTCAATCTATTATTACAATACCGATGGAAGTGAAAATATTTTAATTTATGGAGATCCAATAACGGATGGTTCTGTCATTACGTTACCTCGGCTAGTTTTAAGCTACTATGTGTTGTTTGCTATAGTATTTTTACTTATTTGTGGAATTGGATTGGCCATATTCCGTAAGAACGAAAAAATAAGAAATGGACTAGAAAAAATTATTCTATTGCCTATCTCCTACCTGTTTGCTCACTTACTTATAAAAGGTCTTCACTCTACAACTTACCTTGCTAGACGAGACTTTTATGCAATATTACTAGTCACAATTTCTTTATATTTTGCGTTGTTAGCTGGAAGGAGCATATTAAAAAAATTATCAATCAAGAAGCCGAAAAGCACTTTATAATAGTTGTTGCTTTCACTTGTTTATAATAGACTCACCAATCAGCGATTCTTTTCTTAATTTCAGTTCTATATTACTTGATACGGAAAGGTTTCCTGATGGATTCAGATTTCTAAAACATGGCCAAAAAGTATCCTTTGAATTGGTTGAAACCCCAAATTCTACTGATCAGAGTCCATCTTCAACAAAACCAGCTAATAGTTGTCAACATTTTTCAATAAAAAATGAAAAATTAGATGATATACTAAAGATGAGTATGCCAAATAACCTTCCTGATTTTCATTATTGGAAGGTTTTGTTTTATGTTGTTAAATATAGTTTTTAAGCTAACTCTTGGAAGATGGTTTTGTTCTTTAAAAGTGCATAAATCAAGTGTAAAAGCTTATTAGCACAAGCAATTATTGCTACTCTATAGGGTTTACCTTCATCGCGTTTTTTATCGTAAAACTCTCTTAATCTTTTGTTTCGAGGTATAACGGTATCGCTCGTCTTTTGTTTACGGGCATCTCGAATTCCACAGTATACAGCCATATATAATGCTTGCCTTAACCTTCTAGATCCTCTTTTCGTTATGCGATTGTTGGTCGCTGTAAACCTTCCAGAAGAGTAAACACTAGGATCTATTCCTGCAAAGGCAACTAACTTTTTAGGATGATTAAACCGATCTATTCCTCCAATTTCGGAAATGTTTGTTGCCGCAATCTTTTCTCCGATACCAGGGATAGATTGGATAATCTTATATTCTTCAATTTCTTTAGCGAGGGCATCTATTTCAGTTTCTAGTTGTGATAGATGCTCTTGATATTGAAGAACAATGGTAATAAACATCTTTAGGTTAAATATATGGCTTTCATACAAATTGCTTTGAAATGGATTTCGTACTGCAGCCTCAATAAGCTTTTGTGCTTTTTCTTTTGCCCACTTTTCTGAACGTCTGGTACATAACGATACAATCTTTTCAGTTAAAACGGATTCGGTAGTATTTAGTACAAGTTCAGAAGTAGGAAATAAGAAAAGAGTCTGTAATGAGACTTTTGAATATAAATTACCAAAGACACCTCTATATTCAGGGAATATTTGATCTAGCACTGTTAGAAGCTGTACCTTGGTTTGTGCAGAGATACTTGAAATTGTCTCTTGTTGCCTTGTAAGATTACGAAGGTATAAGAGTTGAATACCTCTTTTCTTATACGGCTCAACTTCTTCTTTGTAGTATAGTTCGCAAAGAAGATAGGCATCGACAGCGTCTGTTTTTACCTTTCTTAAACTTGTACTCCTTGCACGATGAGAGATAAGGGGATTCACAATAATATAAACATATTGCTGTTCCTCCAAAAATTGAATAACAGGAGAGTGGTAATGTCCTGTTGATTCTAATATAACCGAAGGTTGCTTACCATCAGCTACTCTTTCAATCTCTTTTAAGAATCCTAATAAATTCTCAAAGCCCTCCACTGTATGTTTTATACTAAAACTTTTACGAAAAGGCTGACCCTTATCCAAGAATGCTTGTACCTGACTTTCCCCCTTAGAAACATCCAGCCCTACTACTGGATTCATCATCATCTCCTCCTTGGAAATTAAGATTAGTCGGTTGTCCCTAGAGCTGCTTGTACTGTCATAGGTTCGCTTGTTAAACGGGATCATTGTCCCAACCAGCCTGAAACATGCTTATACAAGTAGGGAGTGAACAGTTTTGCGGACGGGATCAAGTCCCACGGGCGCTACGTTCTACTCCGACTACCGCTATAATAAAACTAAATAAAAAAAATTCAACCAGTAAAAACTGGTTAAACTTATATTACGATCGGGCGCTTTTCTTAAGTAAGACATAAAAAGCCCATTTCGTTTGAGATGGGCTTTTTGTATTCAACTATAAACTTCTGCTGCCTGGGCTAACAAAGCTTTAGATGGAGTCTCATACTTGATATAACCATCCATCTTTGTGACCCAATGTCCCCCGCCAACATCATACTGCCCGCCATATTTATCACGATATCCATATACCCTAAACTGATCATCAGGTTTTAAGATACGCACCATTTCAAGCTTCCCTTCTTCATTATCAATCCATAAATTTATTGGTTTGAGGATTGTTACACGACCAATTTGCCCCTTTTTAAATTCAGTTTTACCCCACATTAGTTTTTCTGTAGGAGCTGGTGGCATACTTTCAACTCCAATAAACCACTCCAATGATCTACTACCGTTTAATTGGTTCAGATCTAAATATCCTCCATACCAGTTCACACGACCCTTTTCAGTGTATTGCCATAGGTCGCAAGCGTAATCAGGCTTTTTGGATGGGGTTCCGTCATTTTTGCCATAACGTGGAATCCACAGGAAGTCTGCTTTTACTTTATCCATGCCATATGGCTTGTAAAAATGGTGTCCAGTATATAACCCAACTGGTCTGCTATCGTTAGCCTTTAAATAGTCAATAAATACTTGAGTAGCTGGAGCCATTTCAGCTTTTGTTTTTGTGGTCTGTACCTCTACATCAACAACTAAAAATTTTGCATCTTTGTCGCATCTACTTAGGAAGTCTTTTGCTTCACGGATAGCATCATTCTTATCTTTAAATAGCGTGTAAATATAATGTCCAAATGGAATCCCATACTGCTTGCAAGAAGCAACGTGCTTTTTATACTCTCGATCAATCGTAGAGGTGCCATATTGTGTACGAATAACAAATAGCGCAACCTCTTTGGCAGCCTGCTCCCAATTGATTTTACTATTAGGTTGATGATGAGAAATATCAACGATTAATTTCTTTGTCATTTTCTATCATCCTTTCCTTTTAAGGACAACGATTGCACTCTTAATTTGCTCTGGCACTGGAAGACCAATCCGTCCTGCATTTTCTGTTATTGATAAAATCTCGTTTACTGCGTAAAACACAATA
Organism: Cytobacillus solani; assembly: GCF_001420595.1. Lineage (GTDB taxonomy): Bacteria > Bacillota > Bacilli > Bacillales > Cytobacillaceae > Cytobacillus > Cytobacillus solani. The sequence continues at coordinate 4,372,015 of NZ_LJIX01000006.1, forward strand.
ACCATAGTCATTACCAATGCTTTTGTTTCTAAACCGCTTTCAATTAGCAATAGATCTATTAAATGCGCAACAGCTACCATTACAAAGATGAAAACTTTCCTTACAATCCCAATCATGCCCACTTTGTTTTTTAAATTTCCTTAAACAAAGCCAGCAGCCATTCCACTTATAAAATCAAGAATGGCTAAAACAAGTAAAATAGTCAATAAAATAGTCCAATTCCCATATAGGAATTGGACTGCTCCTGCAATAATGCTGTTACAAATTGAAAAGTTTCTCCATATTTCCACCATACTCTCATAAAATTATCCCAGAGCGGTATTTTCACAACGTTCTCTCCAGAGATTGAACTTTGGAAAGTTGATGTAATTGAGACTAAAAGAGTTAATGGCTTCCGTGGCTTTATCATAAGATTACATTCGATATAGAGCCTTCAACTGGACATCATGTTTCAACTAGAAAAGACCGTTTAACATATCAACTTCCTTATGGTCCAACAGTAAAATTGATTAAACATACTCGCTTAGCACCATATGAAATATCAATCGACTAATATTATACCTAAAAGGAATCAATACTATCATTTTAAAAATCGTATTACGACAAAAAATATATAACTTATCACATTTTTTAAACCGATATCATAAATTTTTTTCCATGGGTACTCTATTATTAAAAATTATGAAGTGGTGTTAACATTGGACCAATTAGGGGGAAAAATTGATAAAGTTTCTAACCAATTAACAGATCTTAGGTTGGAGCTTTGGATAAAACATACCTTGTTCACATGGCAATGGTGGATGCTAGTCGCTTGCTCGGCGTAGGATAAGCGCCCAGCGCCTTGTCATATTGCTATGATAGGTTTCCAAACGCTCTCCTCCGAACCGTACGTACACCTCTCGATGTATACGGCTCTCCATTTGTCAATCTAGTCTTCCAGCGTGTAAGTCTACATGGCACTCTTTACACAGTGTCATGGTTTTTCTTCTTCTCGCTATCATATTTTGCTCCCATAACTTTTTGCCTTTAAGGTCTTTTATTTTCCTCACATGGTGAACTTCGATGGGTACGTTCTCAGCTCCGCACCATTCACATTTATTCGCAAGTAGGCGCTCTACTAAGCTAGTCCTTCCACCGTACATAGCTGTTTGCTCTCTAAAATCCATTCCTTCTTCTCTTAAAACGGATAGGTTGTATTTAAAACCTTTGCTATAAAATAGTCGGATTTTAACACCCTGTTTGGTTTCAAATTTTACACCCAAATCCTTATGAACTCTGTATTTACTAGCCATTTTACCTACCGATGACTTATATTTCTGAGCCATTGTTCTAAGAAAGCTAAATTTCATTACATAATAATAGCTATGAAGATTGCTAACATTGAAAGCCATTCTGTAATAATTATATAGTCCTTCAATTTCGCTGTTGTACGTACTGATTATTTCAATATCTTCAAGATTACTTAAGTAGGTACGGTGTATTGGCTTCCAGATATGTCCGAAGGACACTCTAAGCGCACCTAGAGATAATAATTTGTTAATCCATTTCTCTCTAGGTAGACTGAGATAGCATTTACCTTTTGCAGATTTGCGAGTAATTTTCTGTCCCTTGAAAGTACCTCCTTTGAGGGATTCATCCTGCGAAATCATGATGTCATATCCTAAGAAACGTGCTTTCTTCTTGTTATGGGTAATTAGGGTTTTCTCTTGTGATAGCTCTAAGTTAAGCTTTTCCTTTAGATATCTTGTTAGGTCTTCCTTAACCTTTTCGGCGTCCTGTTTACTTCCTATAATTCCTATAAGGAAATCATCGGCATATCTTACGTACTGTATTCTTCGGAAATTAGGGTCATTCTGAACCGTTCTCCGCATAGTACCTCGTAAGTTGTACAGGTTTTTGATTTCCTGTTTGTAATTAAACCTATTTTCTTCCGTAAGATTTTGCCATTCGTTGTGAAGTGTTTTCTTGAGTTCATGTATTTTTTTGCTTATTTTCATGTACTCCTTATTAGCTGCTCTTTTGGTTCCTTTATCGAAGGAAGCTTTATATTCCTCGATATAAATGTCCAATTCGTTTAAATAGATATTAGATAATATTGGGCTGATTATCCCACCTTGTGGGGTTCCACTGTATGTTTGGTGAAATTTCCAATCCTCAAGATAGCCAGCTTTTAAGAACTTCCATATTAGATTAATAAACTTTTCGTCCTTTATTCTTTTGCGAAGAATGTTTATTAAAATATGGTGGTCAATATTATCAAAGAATCCTTTGATGTCACCTTCTACAAACCACTTTGTATGTGTTAAAGTATTTTTACATTGTAGAAGTGCTGTGTGACAGCTTCTTCTTGGTCTAAATCCATGTGAATTGGGTGAAAAAGCAGGTTCATATATCTCTTCCAATAAGTTTCTAACTACCTCTTGAACAAGCTTATCTTCAAAAGACGGAATTCCTAGAGGTCTTTTTCCTCCGTTACTCTTGGGAATATACACACGTTTTGCAGGCACTGGACTATAGGTTTGATTTCTTAGGCTCTCGATAATACGTTCAATTCTTTCAATGCTCATACCATCAACTGTCTTTCCATCAGAACCAGCAGTCATATTCCCTGTTTTGGCATATATTTTCCCATAAGCTTTGAGAAAAAATTCAGGATTGTATAGATTCCTATACAAGCGTTCAAATTGATATCCTTTTATTTTCGCTTTGGAAGATAGAGTGTTTAACACTAATATCGGATTTCTCATAATGCCTCCCGCATTGACCCATTTTCGTATCAAACTCGACAAACTGTTTCCCTTCGCCATGTAATAGGCTTTCCCTATCTCAGACTACTACGGAAACTCCGTTACCCTATTGGATATTCAGATACAACTATCATAGCCTCAAAAGGCTTTCCAACTTAGGTAATCCCCATTTAGACAGATAAAAACATAGCTTATTGTAATGTCGGAAGTGACTTTCGTCTGTTTCTACTGATGGTAGATGGAAGAATATGATTCACTTGGTTTGGTGCAGTGTTCCAACACCTCCCCCATATTCTCATGAAGTTTCAGATTCCATTCTTCATGCGCAAGCATCATCGTCCTTAGACTATCATTCAAGCAGTATAGCTTTCTTCCTTATTTACATATTTCATCTAGCCATTCAGTCGTGACGTAGAATCTCGCCAACTTATGGCATTATTCACCATGCTACACTCCCCGTCTGGTTTCCCTTTCGGATAAGATGATTGATGATAGGTATAGATTGTGAATTTTAACCTACGCTGTTGCCACACAGCGAATTCTTATCTGCCCTTATGGGCGCACAACATAATGCTTATTAAGTAGACGATCGATTCATCTAACAATTTGCTTCATGATAATTAACAATGAATTTACAGTTCAGATATACTAGGTAAATAATCAAAATTTATTATTAGATTATTGAAATACTGAATTTGAAAGGAGTTAGGTTGATGGTTGAATTTCTGTCTAGACTAGTTATTTTAACCACCTTTTGCACTCTTTTACCTTAATATGATGCAATGTTATAACCCTTTCTTTTAACAAATTGCTAAATTATTAATTTCTTTCAGCTCCTGCAATTCCGATTTCACTTATATCGGCAATTTCTTGATACGATCTAAGTTCCTTTTCTAAGCATTCAACTTTCTTCTGGAGATGACCAGCAATTTTATTTTCATTATCGAATGCCTTTTTCCAATGAGAAATTTCCTTCTGCAGTTGATTTGTTTTTTCAGCCAAACGATGTAAAAACATGAAATCATCCATATCAATATCGACTCGATCATAAATTCCATAGCCTTTGTTGGCGAGTAGATTCAAAAATTGCTGTCATCAATCCTTCTAAACGTTCTTTTTCTCCAAATAAACTCCCTCCTAACCTAATAAACTTAATAATTCTTTTACAAACAACTTCCCTATTATGAAAATTATGGTATAATTTCCTATAACTACAACTGGAACTACAAGGAAATGAGGTTAAATCTATGCCAGAAATTAAATGGGGATCCCCATTGAGTTTAGCTTGTTTAGGTGTATTCTTAGGTGGACTAGGAATCTTTTTTAAGGCTATATGGAGTACTTTTTTGTAAACAGACTAATTTAGTCTGTTTTTTCATTTAATAAATTGGAAACATAATAATTCTTTTGTTTCATAAGTCTTTTTGTTAAATTTTAGGTTTAAATCCTCGTTTATTTATGTTAACTTTACATTATATATTGTTTACATATTTGATTTGTGAGGAGCATTTTATGAATAACAAACTTCGATCTATAATTTCTGTTACTACAGCCCTGTTGTTTTTAATTCTGGTTTTTATGAACTTCATAGGATATTGGTCTGCTAACTCGTTTATTCAAATCCTATTTTTCTTCATTATGGTAATTTCAATTTTTAATGCAGGATTCGAAATTTGTAAGTATCAAAAACTAAAGAGTTGATTGGATATCCAATTGATTCTATTTTCTCAACAGTAAACTCAATAATAATTCATAATATGCACTTCCTCCAAACTGTTATAATTATGATATAAACCAGTTCGGAGGGGTAAATTTGAGTAAATATATTGCCAGTACTTTATTAATTACTTTTGGTGCCTTTATCATGTTATATCTGCTTGTTCTCATTGATCCAACAGCCATTTTTGGAGTGTCATTTGTTTTTATTTTCTTAATATCAATCGTGATCGTAATGCAAATGAGAATTATAGAATTGCTGAAGAAAAAATAAAGTTACTAGAATCTCTTCATAAAGAAGGGATTTTTTTTAGGAAACATAATACAAAGTCTATAAACTAAACCCATACACCTTTTCGTCGATGATATCCTGCGTAATACCTATATATCTCACCGCAACTGCCGGACTGCTATGATTAAATATCTCCTGCAGCGCAGCCACATCCTTATATTGCTTGTAAAAATAATATCCGAACGTCTTCCTCAATGTGTGAGTGCCTATCTCTTCAAGCCCTACTTCTTGCGTTAAGTATCTTCCAGGCCTGAACCCTGTGTATTCGGTCCTGCCCTCTCCTTGATTGGAAAAGATATGCTGCTAGTTCTTTATCGATCGTAAATTTACTAATGTGCTCCTGGAGCTTTAAAGTGCTTGGCATTCATCGGATTACTCTTTACACCTCCACAAATTGACCATATTCATATTTCAAAAGAGTAATTGAATCCATGTACTTTAGTTCAAAAAGATTTTGTTTGATTGCAAATTCTTTTGTGATTGCACCTTTTACAACAATTATTTGAGTACTGCCATCCAGTTTTGTCACTTCAAAGTCAGCTTTTTAATAAATGGGGCTTTATGTCTTTCCATTTTTTTAAACCCTTCCTGAAGCAAATGTCTTGGTTAAAGCTTAAAGACTTTGATATGGTTAGCGTGTTTTAAGTATTTTAGTTAGTTGTAGTAGATGGACTCTGCTTGTGAATCAAATGTGATCCTATCTGCCCTTTTCTTGAGTTAGAACAATATCTTGAATTAATCCAGCATGCAAAAAAGGACTGGCTAGTTGAATATCCTCACTACTTCATCTTTTAGTCGCTACAGGAGCCCGTATTGGGGAGATTTGCGAACTTACGTTAAATGATATAGATTTGGACGCTAATACATTAAATATCGATAAAACACTTTTTAGGGTGTCTGAGGTATATGTTGTAAAACCAACTACCAAGATAGGGAAAAGTGGGGAACGAGTGATTGTACTTGACTTTACTATTGAGAGATTAAAAGAATGGAATAGAATTCGCTCTGAGTGGGTTATGAAAATGAAAGAGAGACCTAAATTTTTAGGAGAATTGGTAAAAATGCCAAACTACGCTGATATGCTTAGAACGTTATGTAGGCGACACGAACTAATGCATGTTACTCCGCATATGTTTAGGCATACTCATGAAGCTATTTTGTTGGAATCTGGAATTGCAGATATAAATTATATTGGTGAACGTCTTGGAGATACAGATAAAACAATTTTATTAAATACTTATGGCCATATGTCCAAGCGTTCTGAGCAACTTAGCAATGAAAAAGTTAATCATTTTATGAGTGCTTGGTTAGAGAAAATTGAGTGAAATAAAAGATGGGTTTTTCAATGTATTCGGACAAAAGTTGGACACTCTCAACCGAAATACTTGAAAAACCCATCTTTATCAATAATTTAGCGCCCTCGGCAGGAATCGAACCCACATCTTAAGAACCGGAATCTCACGTGCTATCCGTTGCACCACGAGGGCATTGTGTAATATGCATTTGCGTTACAAATATAGATTATATGCGATTTTTTCAAACTTTGCAAGGAATCTTTTGTTTAAAAACCGGAAGAGCGGGAATGATGGAAACGGAGATATATATTAGAAGGAAGATGTCGAATAATAATCCTGTTTTGTGGAAGTGTATTGTTTGACCTTTATTGACCAACAGTGTATCATGAGATTACATACATCAATGGAAAAATATATGGCATTTGTATGTTACCCTTACTTAATTAAAGGAGGAATAATGAGATGAACCTAATCCCTACAGTTATTGAACAAACAAACCGTGGAGAGCGCGCTTACGATATTTACTCCCGTCTATTAAAAGATCGTATTATCATGCTTGGAAGTGCGATCGATGATAATGTTGCCAACTCGATTGTTGCACAATTATTATTCTTGGAAGCTGAAAACCCTGAGAAAGATATTACATTATACATTAACAGCCCAGGCGGAAGCATTACTGCTGGTATGGCGATCTATGATACAATGCAGTACATTAAAGCAGATGTATCAACGATTTGTACAGGTATGGCTGCTTCTATGGGTGCATTCCTGCTTGCAGCTGGTGAAAAAGGCAAGCGTTACGTTCTTCCAAACAGTGAAGTAATGATTCACCAACCACTAGGTGGAGCTCAAGGGCAAGCAACTGAAATTGAAATTGCTGCTAAACGCATTCTCTTCCTTCGTGATAAGCTAAACACAATTCTTTCCGAACGTACTGGTCAGCCACTTGAAGTGATTGCGAGAGATACAGATCGTGACAACTTCATGACTGCTGAAAAAGCATTAGAATACGGATTAGTTGATAAAATTATTACACGCAAGCCTGCTGCAGATAAGAAAGAGAAGTAAAATAGGTTTGATAATTGAGAACACATGAGATTTCGTTTGCGAAATCTCATGTGTTTTTTTATCATTCCTTTCATGAAGATGCTTTTCATTTTATCAAGCAGATTTTTTATTTTATCGAGCATTTTGCTTTTTATCCAAAAAAAAAGCCTGGAATAAAGCTCCAGACTCTTCGCGATTTCGATTAATTTTCCTTTTGAATATACTTAGACAGTTCTTCAAGTGCTTCTGCTTCATCCTTACCGTCTACAATTAACGTAATGACTGACCCTGAGCTAACAGCAAGGCTCATCAAGCCCATGATGCTTTTAGCATTTACTTTTTTTCCATCTTTCTCAAGAAAGACATCCGATGAAAATCGATTGGCTTCCTGCACAAAAAGTGCGGCAGGCCGTGCCTGCAATCCTGTTTTTAATTTTACTTCAACCTGTTTTTCCAACATTTCTTCCTTTCCTCCCATATCGAATCATAATTTTTTTAAAGCGATTCCCCTGCTCGCAGTTTATCAGCAATTTCATCTATTTTTCTTAAACGATGATTAATACCTGATTTACTTATATTTCCTCCTGAAACCATTTCACCAAGCTCTTTTAACGTAACATCCTGGTAGGCTACCCGCAGCTCAGCAATTTCCCTTAGCTTATCTGGCAAAATATGAAGGCCAACTGTTTCATCAATAAATCGTATATTTTCGACCTGACGTATGGCTGCACCAATCGTTTTATTTAAGTTCGCTGTTTCACAATTGACAAGTCGGTTCACTGAATTTCTCATATCACGGACAATCCGTATATCTTCAAATCGAAGCAATGCATTATGAGCACCAATGACACTCAAAAACTCGGTAATTTTTTCAGCTTCCTTTAAATACGTGATGAAGCCTTTTTTTCGCTCAAGCGTTTTACTATTTAAATTAAATGTATTCATCAATTCACATAAAGAGTCGTTATGTTCCTTATAAAGTGAAGAAATTTCTAAATGATACGATGAAGTTTCTGGGTTATTAACAGATCCCCCGGCCAGAAAGGCACCACGAAGATAAGAGCGCTTACAACATTTCTTTTTAATCAATGCTTCCGAAATATTGTGTGTAAAAACAAAGCCCTCGCTTATTATTTTTAAGTCGTCCAGAATTTCACTGGCTTTCTCTGATAAACGAACAATATAGACATTATTCTTTTTTAGCCTCATTTTCTTTCGAACGAGCAGTTCTACTTGTACATGATAATTTTTTTTAATCAGGATATAAATTCTTCTTGCTATCGCTGCATTTTCTGTTTGAATATCAACGATTAATTTTCTGTTGGAAAATGAAAGCGAGCCATTCATCCGTATAAGCGCTGATAATTCCGCTTTTCCACAGCAATCCTTTGCCTCCAGATTCGTTAATTCCTTTTTCGTTTCCGAAGCGAAAGACATATTCTCACCACCCTTATTAGGAAAGCGCAGGGCGCCCGCTTATCGGCGACAAGCATAAGGCGAGCCGGCTGGAAGGTTGTTCTTTAACCTTCTGGACGGATTGACTTATGACCTCGAGCCCTAGGCGCTGCAGCTAGACAGATAGAAAAGCGCATCTCCGCTAAACCATCTAATTGTTATTTCGTTTTTTCATTTCATCTATAAGTAATGAATATAACATTTCTGCGACCACTTTTGTATCATGACGAATCACACCGTCTTTTTCACTCGCGATTTCTCCAGGAATCACTTCCAGACCTAAGTCCTGAAGGCGTTCTGTATCAAAGATTACCGGCTTTGACATTTCTTCACTGTATCGCTCCTGAATATCGTCAGGGATATCCTCACTATTGACAAGAATCGTGTTCATAAACGCACAGCTCATGTGATCATAAATCGCTTTTACATGGTCGCTTGCTGTATAGTTAAATGTTTCTCCCGCCTGGGTCATAAGATTGCAAATATATACCGTTTTTGCCTTGGCGCGGCAAACCTCATGCCCGAGCTTTGGCACGAGAAGATTTGGTAGAATACTCGTATATAAACTTCCTGGGCCAATGATGATTAAATCGGCCTTCCTTATTGCAGAAATCGTTTCAGGAAGAGGTTTAATATGCTTAGGTGTTAAAAATACTTTCTTAATTTTTTTCCCGGAGTAAGGAATCTTGGATTCTCCAGAAACGACTGTCCCGTCTTCCATCTCCGCATGTAGAACGACACTTTGATTCGCAGCGGGCAAGACCTTCCCTCTTACGTTCAATACTTTACTCATTTCCTGAATCGCATGAACGAAATTCCCCGTAATCGAGGTCATGGCTGCAAGAATTAAATTTCCCAGCGAATGACCTGAAAGTTCAGTCGACGTCTTAAAACGATGCTGAAACATTTCTTCGATTAGTGGCTCCACATCAGACAGTGCTGCCAAAACATTGCGTATATCACCGGGAGGAGGAATGTGTAAATCATTTCTCAGTCTCCCTGAACTGCCTCCATCATCAGCAACAGTTACTATAGCAGTTATATCAACAGGATACTGCTTCAGTCCTCTTAATAGAACAGGCAATCCTGTTCCCCCTCCGATGATGACAATTCTTGGCTGTCTGTTTTTCATTTCTCTTTTTCCCTTCTCCCCTTAATATCACGATGCGTAATTCGGGTATGATACTCGTTCTTGAAGTACTCCCCAATATATTCAGTCAAGGCTACTGAACGATGCTGGCCGCCCGTACATCCGATAGCAATAACGAGCTGCGCTTTCCCTTCTCTTTTATAATGAGGAAGCATAAAGCTAAGGAGCTCTGTTACCTTTTCAAGAAACTTCTGTGTTTCTGACCACTTTAATACATAGGTAGAGACTTCTTCATCCAATCCCGTTTTTGGCCGCATATGTTCAATATAGTGAGGATTTGGAAGAAATCGCACATCAAAAACAAGGTCAGCATCAATCGGCAATCCATGTTTAAAACCAAAGGACATCAAGTTGACAGTAAATAAAGTTGACTTATTTACTGAGAATTCCGTAAGTATTTTTTCACGAAGTTCTCTTGGCTTTAATCGTGTTGTATTATAAATGAGCTGTGCTCTTCCTTTTAATTCCTCTAAAAGCTCACGTTCAAGCTTAATTCCTTCAAGAGGAAGACCAGATGGAGCGAGTGGGTGAAACCGCCTCGTCTCCTTATACCTTCTAACTAACGTAGAATCATCCGCATCTAAGAAAAGAATTTGCGGTGTGATCCATGAAGTCTCTGAAAGGTCATCAAGTGCTTTGAACAAATGGTCAAAGAATTCACGTCCCCTAAGGTCCATGACTAATGCAACCTTATTCATCTTATTCCCCGATTCCTTCATCAATTCAAGGAATTTAGGCAAGAGTGTTGGCGGCAGGTTATCCACACAGAAGAATCCTAGATCTTCAAAGCTTTGAATGGCAACTGTCTTTCCAGCACCTGACATCCCCGTAATAATGACCATTTGCGTTTCATTCACTGCGCCTGTACTCATTTTTATTTTCCCCCTGTATAACAAAATCGCCTTGGCGTATTTGCGCCCGGAATGAATCACTAGCTCGATACCATTCCTCTGAAAATCTTTAGGCTCGCCGAGGCTTTAACTCGGATCTAATCTATAGCTTAGTAGTTCAAAATTTGGTGTATAAGTGAACGTACCATAAATCATTCCTTTTCCATGAATCATGTATTCGAGAATATGATAGTCACCTGCAGCCATTGGAAGGTTCTTGATTTCCTCAAATGGGTGCCACAGAATTTTCCCTTCTTCCGACTCATCTAGGTTCAGTCCATCAGCCTCTGTCGCTAAAAAGGTGAACATCATCCATTCAGAAAGAACTTTTTCGCCCTCTTTCATAATAAAGGTAAAGATCCCCTTTATATTCGGATTGCGCAAGTATACCCCCGTTTCCTCTCTGAATTCCCGGATACATGAATCTCTAACTGATTCTCCAGGCTCCATTTTTCCTCCAGGAGCTACCCACCAGCCTCGACTCGGTTTTTGCAAAAGCAATACTTGATCATCTTTCAACAATACACAGTTAGTGACTCGCTGCAACTTCTATGCACCTGCCTTCCATCCCGTCTGCTTATTCCTTTTATTATACTATTTTTGTTAAACACCCACAACGAATTGAAGATTCTTACAAAAGGATCTATCGTACACACAATTATTTATTCAAATGAAAATATTCCCATTATTTTTAGACAAAAAAAAAGCACAGATACACTGCGCTTTACAAAGGATTATATCTTTAAAAGGGGGTCAATTTCTATTATTAGAATACCTCAATTTTATTGCACGATTGTTACAGGAAAATTAAAAGAGAATTACTTTTTGTAAATATTATTTCCGATGAAGAAAGTTTTAGAAAAAGAAAAGCCGCACAATTGGTATGCGGCTTTTTACAGACAAAATAAGGAAAATTCCTTTATATTATATAACTGTCTAGCTCCAACGCCTACCCCCTCGAGGTCACAAGCCACTCCTCCCAGAAAGGTAAAGAACACCTTTCCGTTAGGATTGTCTTGTGCATGTCGGAGGTGATCAAGGCGTTTCCGCATTTCTGATTATGCTTTCGCTTTCATACTTTCTTTTAATTCTTCGATATAATGTTGAGCGCTTTGAGCTGCGATGCTTCCATCTCCAGTTGCAGTGACAATTTGGCGAAGCATCTTTTCGCGAATGTCACCAGCAGCAAAGATGCCAGGGACTTTCGTTTCCATTTGCTCATTTGTCTCGATATAGCCATTTTCATTTGTAATACCAAGGCTTGCAAATGGCTTGGATAATGGAATCATTCCAATGTATACGAAGACACCATCTGTTTTGTACTCTTGCTCTTCACCTGTTTCGGTTGATACAAGCGTTACACTGCCAACCTTGCCGTCTTTATCGTTGATTTGCTTAACTGTATGATTCCAAATGAAATCAATTTTTTCATTATCAAATGCGCGCTGCTGCAAGATTGCTTGGGCACGTAGCTCATCACGGCGATGTACGATCGTTACTTTTGATGCGAAACGAGTCAAGTACACACCTTCTTCTACTGCTGAATCTCCGCCGCCAATGACAACTAGTTCTTTTCCTTTAAAGAAGGCTCCGTCACAAACTGCACAATAGGAAACTCCGCGGCCGCCTAGTTCCTTCTCTCCTGGTGCACCAAGCTTCTTGTACTCAGCTCCAGTCGTAATGATAACAGCACGAGCTTTATATTGCTTGGATCCTGCTACAACTGTTTTGTACTCTTCGCCGTCAATAATTTCCTTGATATCGCCATATGCGTATTCCGCACCGAATTTCTTCGCATGCTCGAACATTTTCGTTGATAAATCAGGTCCTAAAATATGATCAAAGCCTGGATAGTTTTCTACTTCTTCCGTATTAGCCATTTGTCCGCCAGGAACGCCGCGCTCGACCATTAACGTTGATAAATTTGCCCGAGATGTATAAACAGCGGCAGTCATTCCAGCTGGACCGGCACCTGCGATAATGACATCATAAATTTTCTCTTCCGTCATGTTATTTCACTCCTAAGAAAAGGGATCTTTATTCTATTATGACCATCTACTCATATCCTATAAAAATAAGATGATTCCGTCCAAGTATTTGCTCAAGAAAGGAGATTTTTCACCATTTTTACATATTTTTGTAATGTAGATGAGGAAACTCCATATTTTCCAGCCATTTGCTGCTGAGAAACCTTTTCTTCTCTCATTTTCATCCATACATATTCCACTGCAGCTGCCCATGCCTTATTATTTTTGACCGATAGACTGCTGTCCAATTTAACAAAGACAGCAAACCACATTAAAAACAAGCCTGCTTCTACTGTGCCGATTGGATGATAATTTTGATAAAGAAGAAGGGCAGTTTCATGTAGAGTTTGCCCGGCCATTTCTTCTTTTGTCCGTAAAAATGATAAATATTCCCGCTCTAAATGTGAGAACCTTTGATTATGCTTTATTTCTCTTGATGTCAAGATCTCATCTTTTCCCGCTGACACGGAAGTTAAGAATAAAGCAAAAAGGCGTTCCTCAATATAATCGCTTTCCAATTTTTTCAGAATCGATGCATGATGGTTCTCAAAGCCATCAAGGACAGTCTTATCCTCATTCCATGGCTCGTTCCCTTCTTTTTCGGGATTCAATTGGATCGCTTTTTTCCATGCAGATTGAGCAATAGCCTCCCTGCCAGTGTAGTACGCTGAATAGGAAAGCCAATAGAAAAAGGTGCCATCTCCATCAAATCCTTTTTTCTGAAGGCTGCGCAGCAATGAAAAAGCTTCATCATATTCACCTGTTAAAGCAAAAGTGGCTCCAAGCTTAAATTGATGCTCTATTGAAATCGGCTTAATCTTTTTCAACATGTCCTTTAATGCTTTGACTTCAGGCATATCATGCTGGTAAAACGCAAATACGAGCTTATTGCATAGGGCGTGCAAGTTGCCAGGGTTTTCTTGAAACACCTTTTCTAAAATATCTGCAGCCTTTTGGTTTTCACCAAGATAAAAATAGGCAAGGGCAAGATTGTTATAGGCAGACCAGTATTCAGGATACTCGTCAATCACCGAATTGAGCAGTTCTACCGCCTTTGGAAAGTGTCCAGATTCAAGCAATTCCCGTGCATGCTCTTGCTTTGTAATGAGATCGTCCTGATCATATAAATCTTCATCCATCTCTTCTGCTTCCATTGTCAGCAATTCAAGTAAATCCATCGTGTGATCGACAAATTCCCCATCCTCATCCAACTCCAAATATAAATTGGCATGATGATAGGCATCCTTGAAGAAGCCTAAATGGGCATAATTGTTTGCGAGAAAATAGTGGCATTCCACCATGTCCGCATCCAATTCCTCCAGAATCGTGTGAAGAAGCGTGTTTGCCTCCTGGTAATCACCTAATTCCGAAAAAATAATGGCCAATTGACAAACAATCATCGGTTCTCCAGGCTCTAGCTGCATAGCTCGCTGTATATATTTTTTTGCTTTATATAGATCCCTTTTATGGTAAGCCTTTAGTCCTTTTGCGAAATAATACTCACCGGTCGGGTTAAATGTTAGTAATTTTCCTTTTGGTTGTCTTGCTTTAGAGTCTTTGCTCATGAAATCCTCCATCTTTCTTAATCAACTCAAGTAGTATATCACATGAGCAACCTTATGGAGAAGGGATTGAGGAATATTTGACACTTACCTAGTCTCGGACGAATGATAAATCCTGTCCTTTCTTGAACCGGTAAAAGGCAAATTCATGGATAACAACAGGCGATTGGCGATATAAGGAGAAGTTAAATGAAGAAAGTCACGAAATTTCTGATTGGATAGGGGAGAATCATTAAATAAGAGGAAGTAATCATCGACTGCACGAACGTGTGCATGTGGATCTTTTTGCTTGCATTCTGGGCAGATCCAACTTCCATAACATTTAGTCATTTGGATTGACATGCAATTGCTGCAGATGACTCCTGTTATTATTTCAGTTGGATGGATTTTATAAAATGTAAGAATATCTAATGTTTCTGGTTTGTGCTCTTTTAACATAAGGCGGGAAATTCTTTTTAATTCTTTAGTATTTAAAAGTGGGTCCTTATATTTCATTTTCTGAATTTTATCTAGGATAAATTGAACATGTAAAACCTTCTGAAGGATAGGCGTGTTCACATGTGCAGTTTTAAGAATGGTCGAAGGCTTGCTTATAATTACGAGGAAATCAATGGGAATTGAAATATTACGTGCTTCCAGCCACTTTTTCAATCCTTGTTTCTGTTGGTTGGCTTGTTCAATTGGACATGGATACCCTTTTTCACCCATTTGTGTCGTTTGGATCCATTGATTAAATGTTGGGTCAAAATATAGAGTACCTGAATAGTTCTTTATTTCAAGAATCAGGGCAAAATATGGGGTAAGAATGAGTGTATCTATTTGGAAGAAGTATTCGCCATTGGAGAGCCGAATGCCATGAAAGATTAGAAAATCTTTATCCGGCAGTTTCCCTAAATAGTAATCAACCGCTTGCTCTCCTCGATAACCCGCCCAACGCTTTCGCAGATCTTCTTCCATTTCTTGTCTTTTTATATGATCTTTTGGAAGCCTTCTTAATAGGGCTTCGTTCTTTTGTATTCTAATCGGTATCGTTCGTTCTTTTATAATCAATTTGCTCCCTCCTTTTATGCTTGGAAGCTTACTTCTTTTTTTGTCGGGGGAAATCCTGCATTAGAATGGGGGATTCTCTTGGAAGTTGTTACAATTTGATGTATCTAGGTAATGATTGTGCTGCTTAAGTTTTATTATCTCGACTTATCGAGTAATTTTCTTGATTTATCTAGCATTTCGATCTGGTTATCTAGCAATTTTCTAATTTTATCTAGCATTTACGATAAAACCGGCCATTACTCGGCCGGTTTCGGTTCATGTCTTTTTTCCAGGACTTTCAAAATTTCATGAAACGGCAGGTCCTGCTCTCGTAACAAAACAAGTAAATGATAAATCAAATCTGCTGCTTCCCATTTGAGCTCTTCTTTGTCTCGATTTTTAGCAGCAATAATAACTTCAGCAGACTCTTCTCCTACTTTTTTTAGAATTTTATCGAGACCTTCTTCAAATAAGTAGGTTGTATAGGCACCTTCTGGCCGGTTTTTTTCACGATCTTTAATGGTTTGTTCAAGCTTGAAGAGAATCATTGGATCAGAAAAGCAGCTGATTTCTCCTGTATGACAGGCTGGTCCAGCTGGTTCGACCAGCACAACAATCGCGTCTTGATCGCAGTCCACTTTCATTTCAATGATTTTTTGGGTATTGCCGCTTGTTGCTCCTTTATGCCAGAGCTCTTGCCGCGAACGGCTGAAGAACCATGTTTCCCCTGTTTCTATCGACTTTTCAAGCGATTCTTCATTCATATAAGCAAGGGTCAGCACTTCTTTCGTACGTGCATCCTGAACAATTGCCGGAACAAGCCCCTTTTCATCAAACTGAATATTCATCGGACAAGCACCTCTTTTTCTTTTAAAAATGTTTTTACTTCGGCAACAGATGTCTCTTTATAATGAAAAATCGATGCTGCAAGAGCTGCGTCCGCTTTTCCCTTTGTAAAAACGTCTAAAAAATGTTCGGCACACCCTGCTCCGCCAGATGCAATCACAGGAATGGATACAGCCTTGCTCACTGCTCGTGTTAACTCGATATTAAAGCCACTTTTCTCTCCATCTGAGTCCATGCTTGTAAGGAGTATCTCACCCGCTCCAAGCTCGACCGCTTTCCTTGCCCACTTGATTACATCTAGATCAGTTGGTATTCGCCCCCCATGCGTATAGACACGCCATGATCCCAGTTCTGAATCATACTTCGCATCAATTGCCACAACGATGCATTGGGAACCAAAGAAATTCGCACCTTCTGTAATTAAATTAGGACTTTTTACGGCGGCCGTATTTAATGAAACTTTATCCGCACCCGTTCTTAAAATTCCCTTCATATCCTCTAATGAGTTGATTCCTCCACCAACTGTAAAAGGAATAGCCAATTCAGCTGCGACCGCCTGAACAACTTCGAGCATTGTTTTCCTGCCTTCTACAGATGCTGAAATATCTAGAAAGACAAGCTCGTCAGCCCCTTGCTCATCATAAAATCGAGCCATTTGAACAGGGTCGCCTGCATCTTGCAGCTGTACAAATTGAATCCCCTTCACGACTCGTCCATCCTTTACATCCAGGCATGGAATAATACGCTTCGTTAGCATGACACATTCACCTCATTTAATGCTTCCGATACGGAGAAGCGCCCTTCATAAATCGCCTTTCCAACAATAGCGCCGATCACACCATCATTCCGGAATTTCTGAAGTTCAGCTAAATCCTCCAGACTGCTAACTCCGCCTGAAGCAATTACATGTTTCCCGGTTTCTTGTGCCAGCTGCCATACCGCTTCCACATTTGGTCCTGAAAGCATTCCGTCTGTGGCAATATCGGTAAATATAAAGGTTTCTGCACCTGCATCAGCAAAGCGTTTCCCAAGTTCGATCGCTTTCACCTTTGATGTATGAAGCCAGCCTTCCGTTGCGATATAGCCGTTTTTCGCATCTAGCCCTACCGCAATCTGGGCCCCATATTTTCGAATCATTTCAATCGCAAATGAAGGATCAGAGACAGCGATGCTTCCAAGTATGACGCGGGCAATCCCATTTTCTAAATAATGAGCGATATCCGCTTCTGCTCGGACGCCCCCGCCAATCTGAATATTGGCTGTTAATTCATTTGCAGCTTTGACTACAAAGGAATCATTTACTCTTTTTCCATCTTTCGCTCCGTCAAGGTCGACCATATGAATCCAGCTTGCCCCTTCGCTCGCAAAACTTCTAGCCATTTCAAATGGGGAATCCCCATACACAGTCTCCTGGTCATAGTTCCCCTGCTTCAGACGGACACATTTCCCGCCTCTCATATCAATCGCTGGAAAAATAGTAAAGTTCATCATGTAGTCACCCTTTCCCTTGCGAGTTCTGTAAAATTACGTAAAAGCTTCATGCCCAGTTTGCTGCTCTTCTCCGGATGAAACTGCATGCCGAATAGATTTCCATTGCCAACTACGGCGGGTACTTCCACATTATAAGAACATTTGCCTAGTAAAATATCCTTGTCCATACGATCAACATAATAAGAATGAACAAAATAAGCATAATCCTCTTCCACTTGCTGCAAAATCAAAGAAGATTGCGTCCATACTAACTGATTCCACCCCATATGCGGCACTTTATATCGTCCGCCATCCGCTGTTACTCCCGGAAATTTTTCAACATAGCCAGTTAGTAGCCCTAAGCCAATTGTCTCTCCATTTTCTTTGCTTCCTTCAAACAAAAGCTGCATCCCTAAACAAATGCCAAGGAGAGGCTTTCCTAATCCCACAAATTCTTTAATCATAGACGATAAGCCAGTCTCATTTAACCGCTCCATTGCATCCTTGAAGGAGCCAACTCCTGGAAGTATTAATCCATTCGCCATCATCAGCTCTTCTGCTTTTTCCGAAATAAAATACGGCACATCTAGCCTTTCTAAAGCCTTACTCACGCTAAACAAGTTGCCCATGCCATAGTCAATGATGCCAATCATTTTATAACATCCCTTTCGTAGACGGAACTCCTTTAATTCTTGGATCGATGGTTGTCGCCTCATCTAATGCTCGTGCAAGAGCTTTAAAAATGGCTTCAATAATATGATGCGTGTTCTTTCCATAGTGAACGATCACATGAAGATTCATCCTTGCTTCAAGTGCAAGTTTCCAAAGAAATTCATGAACAAGCTCCGTATCGAATGTTCCTACCTTCGCATTCGGAAGCTCGGCGCGGAATTCTAAATGTGGACGATTGCTTAAATCAACAACTACTTGGGCAAGTGCCTCATCCATCGGGACAAATGCATTCCCATAACGCTTGATGCCCCTTTTATCTCCAAGTGCTTCCTTCAGCACCTGTCCAAGACAAATACCAATATCCTCTGTTGTATGATGATCATCTACCTCTGTATCCCCATTCGCATGAATAGTTAAATCAAACTGCCCGTGTTTAGCGAATAAATCAAGCATATGGGTTAAAAACGGGACACCTGTTTCGAGCGTGCTTGTTCCTTCTCCATCTATATTTAACGAGAGCTTTATTTCTGTTTCATTTGTAATTCTCTTAATCTCAGAAACTCTGGCCATAATCTCACTCCTTTAACCTTGCTTCAATCGCACGTGCATGGGCCTCGAGTCCTTCAAGCCTTGCAAACGCAGCAATTTTTCCGCCATGATCCTTCAATGCCTTTTCACTGTAATAAACAATACTTGATTTCTTTTGAAAATCTTCCACATTTAGCGGGCTAGAAAAGCGAGCTGTGCCATTCGTTGGCAATACATGATTCGGTCCGGCAAAATAGTCGCCAACCGGTTCAGGACTATAACGTCCAATAAAAATCGCACCAGCATGTCTAATCTGTCCTACTAACGACATCGCATGTTCCGTGATGATTTCTAAATGCTCGGGGGCAAGAAGATTGATCGTTTGAACAGCCTCCTCCATTGAATTGGTAACATAGATCGCTCCAAAGTTCTCAATCGACTCTCTTGCTATTTCTTGCCGCGGAAGGAGAGCCAACTGTTTTTCAACCTCACTGGCAACCGTGGCTGCTAATGCTTCTGAAGGCGTGACGAGCACACAGCACGATAACCGGTCATGCTCCGCTTGAGACAATAGATCTGCTGCCACTTCATTCGGTTTAGCTGTGTCATCAGCAAGAATGGCTATTTCACTTGGTCCTGCGATCATATCAATATCAACATCACCAAATACTTCTCTTTTCGCCAAGGCCACATAAATATTCCCAGGTCCTGTAATTTTATCGACAGGAGCAATGGTCTCTGTTCCGTAGGCGAGGGCCGCTATCGCCTGTGCCCCGCCAACTTTATAAATTTCCTCTGCCCCTGCCTCTTGGGCGGCTACAAGAACGGCTGGCGGCAGCTTCCCTGTTTTTTTATCGGGAGGGGAAGTAATGACAATGCGCTTAACTCCAGCTACCTTCGCAGGTATGACATTCATTAAGACTGATGATGGATAGGCTGCCGTTCCCCCTGGCACATATAGACCGACAGAATCAAGTGGTGTTACCTTCTGTCCAAGAATTGTGCCGTTTTCATCGGTTGTTATCCAAGAAGTCCGCAGCTGCTTTTCATGAAATAAACGGATATTTGCGGCAGCTTCTCTAATAACAGAAAGGTTCTGTTCATTAAATTTCTTGTATGCCTCCATTTTTTCTTCCTCTGTTACGGAAATGTTCTCTAGGGATACGCCATCAAATTTGAATGAATAGGCTTTTAATGCTTGATCCCCTCCTTTTCGAACCGACTCGATAATCGTTTTGACGGTCGCTCGCTGTTCGTTTGTTCCACTATCGACTGACCTTTTAATCGAAGGCTGGTCACTAGCTTTTAAAATTCTCATTCCCAAACCCTCCAGTCTTTAACTTGCTTAGCCGTTCGACAAGCTCGTTGATGCGCTCATCCTTCAGTCGAAAGCTAACTGGATTCACAATCAGTCTGGAGGTGATTTCCACCATCCGCTCATACTCGACTAATCCATTTTCCTTTAACGTTCTCCCTGTTGAAACAATATCGACAATTCGATCGGCAAGCCCAATGAGGGGAGCAAGCTCAATCGATCCATTCAGCTTAATAATCTCAACCTGCTCTCCTTGTTCTCGAAAATAAGCAGCGGCAACATGTGGATATTTCGTTGCCACCTTTGGCGCTACGTCATTAATTTTTGCGTCAGGCAAGCCAGCGACAGCAAGATAGCAGGCACTTATTTTTAAATCCAGCAATTCATAAACATCCCGCTCTTCCTCTAGCATGACATCTTTCCCTGCAATCCCTAGGTCAGCCACCCCATGCTCTACATAGGTAGGGACATCCATCGGCTTAGCTAAAATAAAGCGGAACTTTTCTTCTGGCACTTCAAGGATCAATTTCCGAGAATCATCGAATTCTGGCGGCAATTGAAAGCCAGCCTTTTTGAGCAATTGGACGGCATCCTCAAATATTCGCCCCTTTGGCATGGCAATCGTTAAGAAATTATTCATTTTAGCGCAGCCTCCTTTCCTGCTTTTCCGACTAGAAAGGTAATATCTACGTATCGGCTTGTGCAGGCATCGATATCCTTAACTCCGCTTATATCCTGCAGAACGACTTTATTTCCTAGTTTCCTTTGCTTTTGTGCGTAGTCAAAAGCTTCCCTTCTTCGCTCCGAGCTAAATAATACACAGGAGGTGCGTTCTAATTCCTCCTCATCGACTTCTAACGCTTCTAAAAGTCGATCCATTCGAATGGCAAATCCAGTTGCCCCCGTCTGCTTTCCGAATTTCTGCAGCAATAAATCGTACCTTCCCCCGTTGCCGATTGGAAAGCCAACGTTTCCGGCATATACCTCAAATACGATTCCTGTATAGTAGCTCATATGGCTTACCAATGTGAGGTCGAAGGTCACTTTTCCATCTAGTCCAAAGTCAAATATGATGTCCCACAGCTGCTGCAGCTCGGTTACTGCTCTTTTTCCTATGTCATTTTCAAGCAGATCAAAAGCCTTTTCAATGATTTGACTCCGGCCTTTCAGAGTTAAGAATTCTAGCAATCTTTGTTTATCTATAGATGATAGAGCTAATTCATTTACATGTTCCCGATAGCCTACATAATTTTTTCCATATAAATATCTTGTTAATGCTTTTACTCTTTCTTCCGTGCCTAAAATCTGCCGGAAAAATGTCTGCACAAATCCGATATGCCCAATGGAGAGGCGAAAATCTTCTAATCCAGCGGCTAGTAATGAATGAATCATTAAGGCAATTCCTTCTCCATCCGCACTAACTGTAGAATCCCCGATGCACTCCACACCAATTTGCTCAAATTCAGCTGGGCGTCCAGCCTCCCTCTGCTGGGCGCGGAATACATTTGCAGAATAGGCTAAACGAATCGGAAGATCATTTTTTAATAGTTTTGATGCAGCAACACGTGCAATAGGCGCTGTCATATCCGGGCGCATAACAAGTGTTTGACCCTGCTGATCAAGGAGCTTGAATATCTGCTGATCTAGTGTGGCGGACGCTGCGCCAACCGTATCATAATATTCGAGTGTTGGCGTCTCCATAAACTGATAGCCCCAGTTCTTCATTTCTTTTTCAATGGATGATCTGATCTTTTGCTTTCGCTCAAATAAAACGGGTAATGTATCTCTCATCCCTAACGGTTTCTCAAACATAAATAAGCGGGTCAATGACATTCACCTCTAAATCCTTTAGTTCGCTAATATGGTAGTAAATTAAAGATATATGTATTTTAACGCTGTCTTCTATTTCCGTCAACAAATAATTCTGAAAATAGGACTCAGTGTTCAGGATCGTGGGGAATGCTAGATAAACTTATAATGCTGCTAGATAACTTTTATAAGTTGCTAGATAAACCGTTCAAACTGCTAGATAAATCAATAAATTTGCTCGATAACTTGATCCGAACTCAAATATTTACACTAATGCTAAGGAAATTTTTTAAGGCTGGACAGTTTTCTTCTTGTCAGCACAAAAAAAGAGCCCTGCAAAATGCAGGACTCAAAATTATTCTTTTTCCTTGCCGTAGATGGGATCGTCTGCCCATCTTTTAGCCATTTCTTCTTTTGTATATATCACCCGCATTGGATTTCCACCGACAAAGCAGCCGGGCGGGACATCTTTATGTACGAGCGTGCCAGCAGATACAATAGCACCGTCCCCAATGGATACACCGGGGAGGATTGTTGTATTGGCACCAATCATTACCTCACTGCCAATGTCAACTGGTCCAAGGCGATATTCTTTAATTAGATATTCATGTGCTAATATTGTCGTGTTGTAGCCAATTACCGTATTGCGGCCCACACTTATTTTTTCGGGAAACATGACATCGAGCATGACCATAAGGGCAAAAGATGTTTGTTCGCCTACCTTCATTCGCAGGAAGGTCCGGTATAGCCAATTTTTCATCCCTAAAAAGGGCGTATATCTTGCCAGCTGAATCACAACAAAGTTCTTGACCACTTTCCAAAATGGCACTGTCTTATACACATGCCAAAGGGAGTTGGCCCCCTCTACCGGAAATCTTTCGGTCTTCCTCATTTTTCTCCGACCTCAAGAATATCAAGTAAATCTGCCATGTTTCCAAGCATATAATCTGGATTAAATTGAAGTAAGAATTCTTTCCCCTTCGCACTCCAGGCAACCCCAGCTGTTTTCGTGCCTGCATTTTTCCCGCCGAGAATATCATGGGAGTTATCGCCCACCATGATTGCCTCTTCCGGCTTTGAGCCTAGAAGCTCTAGCGCCTTTAGAATCGGTTCTGGATCTGGCTTTGGCATTTTCACATGATCCAATGCAACAATCACATCAAAGAACTGATCCAGCTTTGTTAGCTTTAAGCCTTTTTCAACGACCATTAACACCTTTGTCGTGACGATGCCTATTTTGAAGCCGGCTTCCTTCAATGAACGAATGGTTTCAAATACCCCATCAAATTCCTTCACAAGCAGATCATGATTACCGAGATTAAACTCTCTGTATACCTTAATCATTTCCTCTACCTTCTCAGGTGCAATCGATTCAAACGTTTCCGTAAGTGTTGGACCAAGAAAAGGAATAACATCCTCCCGCTTGTAACGATCAGGATAATATTTCCCTAACGTATGCAAAAAAGAGGAGATGATTAATTCATTCGTATCAATTAATGTTCCATCTAAATCGAATAAAACGGTATTAACTTGTGTGCTCATATGTTGCTTCCTTTCTTTTGGCCATATCTGTGCGGTTCCAAATAAATGCGACAATCAATGTTAAGAGGATCGCTACACCTATGCGGATGAGTAAAAGCGGCAATACTGGAATGCCTAATGGAATAAAAATCAGCGTATCCTCAACAACCGCATGGCAGGCAACAAGAAAGATAAATGCAATGGTTACATCCTTTTTGCTGACTCCGTCCTCTTTCACTGCCTGGATCATGACACCAGCCCCAAATGCAAGACCAAACAATAAACCAGCTGCAAGTGTTGTTGATGTATTTTCTTTCATCCCTAGCATTCTTGTTACCGGTGCCATCCATTTTGAAAAAACAGCAAGCCACTTTAAATCCTTTAGTATTTGGATCATGATCATAAGCGGAATGACAATGATTGCCAGTTGAAAGATCCCTAGGCCAGCCTTTTGCAACGCATCAAGTAAAATAGCAAGCCAGCCTGTAACTTCTTCTTCTTTTGCCGGAATCATTCCGTACTTAGCTATTTCAGATCCCCCGTGCCATACGAGATTAATCACAATTGCAGAGATGAGCGCCAGCCCCATTCTCACTGCGATACCAATCCAAAGCTTCACACCCACTTTTACGGCTACGCTCGATTCAATAATCATATTATGTGAGAAGGAAAGCATGACTGCAACGATAAATACCTCTTTTACAGTCAAATCAAGCGTCAATATCGCTCCAATTCCCGCGTAAAGATTCAAGATGTTCCCTAAAACAAGCGGAATGGCTGTATCCCCTGACAAGCCAATTAGATTCATAAGCGGTGTGATTAGCTTGATCACCCATGGCAGCACAGGTGTATGCTGCAGCAATGCAACGATTAAAGTAACGGGAAAGATGACCTTTCCTAACGTCCAGGTCGTTTTTAAGCCAACCACGATCCCCTTTTTGGACGATTCGACCAGCATGTCTCTTCCCCTCTCCTATGTAGATTCGTTAGTAAAGTTAAACACTTTTATCTAAATAACGGGCATCTGCATACCCCTTCATTCTTCTTAAAATCAGGAGAATGACTGCTCCGATTAGCAGTGCAACCGAAATGGTTTGTGCCATTCTTAACTGCCCCTCAATTAGCCATAAACTGTCTGTTCGCATCCCTTCAATAAAGAAACGCCCAATTGAATACCAGATTACGTATGTGAGGAAAAGCTCCCCGCGGCGCAAATTAACTCTTCTTAATAGAATGAGAATAATAAAACCAACAATATTCCAAACCGATTCATATAAAAAGGTAGGGTGATAATACGTACCGTTTATGTACATTTGATTAATGATGAACTCTGGGAGATGAAGGTTTTCTAGAAATGCCCGTGTCACTTCTCCGCCATGTGCCTCCTGGTTCATAAAGTTTCCCCACCGGCCAATTGCCTGGCCTAGAATGATGCTCGGCGCTGTAATATCAGCAATTTTCCAGAAGGAAACGCCTCTCTTTTTCGCAAAGACAACCGCTGTTATGACGGATCCGATCAAAGCACCGTGGATAGCGATGCCACCTTCCCAAATTTTAATAATCTCACCAGGATTCTGGGCATAGTAATCCCATTGAAAAATTACATAATAGATGCGTGCTGAAATAATGGCAATCGGAATTGCCCAAAGCATTAAATCAGCAATTAACTCCTTTTTAATCCCTCTTCTTTCCCCTTCGCGCATGACAATCATGAGGGCTAAAGCAATTCCGATACCGATAATAAGTCCGTACCAGCGAATATTGATGGGCCCAAGGGATATGGCGATCGGGTCAAGGGGTTGAATAGTAGCTTCCATAATCACTGCTCCTTTCAATCTTTCATTTTTTTCTATTTTAATGCATAATAACAGGTTACATATAACTATTCCAAAAACTATTTGCAAGTCTTTTTTCGGAATCTGGATCTTTTTTGCAAGTTTCTCTTTATTTTTGCGATATCTGCGTTTTTTTTGCAAATTCCTCTTTATTTTTGCGATATCGCGTTTTTTTTTGCAAATGTCTCTTTATTTTTGCGGTACATATGTTATTTTTGCTAAGTCTTCGTTATTCACTGTCTTCGATGACGTCTGCAAGGCGGTTTGAGAATTGCTCAGCTGCATTGACGCCCATTCTCTTTAAGCGGAAGTTCATAGCTGCTACTTCAATGATGACAGCTAGGTTTCGGCCAGGGCGAACGGGGATTGTCAGCTTCGGCAAATCCATATCAATAATTTTCATTTTTTCCTCATCCAGTCCGAGGCGATCATATTGTTTGTTTTGATCCCATAGCTCTAAATCCATCACAACAGAAATTCGTTTATAGCTTCTCACCGCACCAGCACCAAATAATGTCATGACATTAATAATCCCAAGCCCACGAATCTCCAGCAAATGTTCAATCAGCTCTGGAGATGTTCCAACTAGTGTATTTTCATCTTCCTGCCTAATTTCCACACAATCATCGGCGACTAGACGATGACCCCGTTTTACAAGCTCCAACGCGGTTTCACTTTTACCTACACCGCTCTTTCCCGTAATGAGTACACCAATGCCATAGACATCTACGAGCACACCATGAACAGCTGTTGTCGGAGCCAGCTTACTTTCCAGGTAGTTTGTAAGTAAGCTCGAAAATCGAGTCGTTTTTTGCTTCGTTCTTAAAAGTGGAACAGATTCTCTTTCCGATGCTTCCACTAAATCATTCGGCACTTCCATCCCCCTTGAGATAATTATAGCGGGAGTGATATCTGTGCATAAACGTTCGAAGCGGTCTTGGCGGTCCATATCATTTAATCTTTCGGTAAATGTTAGCTCTGTCTTTCCAATTAACTGAATTCTTTCAGCTGGATAAAAATTAAAGTATCCTGCAAGTTCAATACCAGGTCTTGATAGGTCAGTTGTGACAATCGGGCGATTGATTCCTTCTTCGCCGCTTATCAATTCAAGTTCAAATTTTTCGATAATATCTTTTGTACAAACTTTAGGCACTATATTTCCTCCTTCGCAAGGAAGTTGCTTCAATTTTTATTATGGCAGTTTCATTTCATTTTAGCACTTTTTACCTCAGAACCAAATGAATCGATTCATAAATATGCCTTTTTTCTTTATTATACATGTCCTTTTCTTAGCTCTACTCATATGTTAAAGATAACTAGATTTTATTTACTAGAGAAGATTTATCATAAATTACAATAGACCATTTCTATTGGAAGGAGCGGGAGAATGAAAATGATGCTGGATGCAGGCCATGGGTATACAACTGCTGGGAAGCGGAGTCCAGATGGCATGCGGGAATATGAATTTAATCGGGGTGTTGCTAATTATGCAAAGGTTCTTCTTGAAAACTATCAGGATGTGACAGTATATTTTGCCCACTCAGACAAACAGGACATTCCGCTTAAAGTACGGACAGACCAGGCAAACCGACTAAAGGTTGATTGCTATGTATCTATTCATGCGAATGCCTTTGGCTCAAGCTGGAATGATGCAAATGGAATCGAAACCTATGTCCATCCAATTAGACCGAAGAAAACAACTGAGCTGGCACAAAAAATCCATAAAAATTTAATCATTTCCACAGGGTTAAAGGATCGTGGTTTGAAGGAGGCTAATTTCCATGTCTTAAGAGAAACAACGATGTCCGCCGTTTTAGTCGAATGCGGTTTTATGACAAATCGTGAGGAAGTTAAGCACTTGCGTTCAGACACATTTCGAAAAACTTGCGCGGAAGCCATTGTCAAAGGGATTGTAGATCATTTCAGTTTGAAGACGAAGATAGACTTTGGGACAAGCCCCTCGAAACATCCATCTCCATGAAGAAAGGTCAATACAAGGTTCAAGTAGGAACATTCAATGATAAAAACATGCGGACAAGCTTGCGGATAAAGTGAAACTCAATCAGTGGGGGTTTTCCTTCATCCCCAAACTGATTGTTAGTTGAACCAATCGGGCATTTACGGGCTGTTAGATCCCCCACTTAGAATTTTTTTCCAGAAACTTCTTGAAGTGGAGGTCTTACAGCCCGTTAATCTGCGATAAATTGGTTAAACTTGGTTATCCCGCCTATGTACTATTCGAATAGAAGAAGCCAGCACGAATCATCGTGCTGGCTTTTTGTCGATTACTTAAATTGCTGATGACTATTCCTTATTTATCCTTTGCCGGCTCAAAAACAACCTTTTGAATAATTATATTCGCAATTGCCATGATAACTGCTACAAGCAGTGCTGTGCCAAAGCTAGCAATTTCGAAGGAGCTGCCCATAATGTTATCCGTAATTTGCAATGTGATCGCATTAATGACAAATAGAAATAATCCAAGTGTCACTAAAGTGACTGGCAGCGTTAGGATAATTAATATCGGACGAACTAGAATATTTAATATGGAAAGAATAAAGCTTGCTCCAATTGCTGCTCCAAAGCTCGATACATAAAAGGATTCTTCTGAAAATCCGGCAATCGCCACAAATAGGATGGCATTAATTAAAATGCCGATCAACCATCTCATTTACTTTACACCTCTGTTCTGGCGGTGTGAATTAAGGAACCAGGACAAGTTGATTTCCTTTTTTCTAGGTATTAGTCTTCACCATTTCATTCGAAGTAATCATTTTAAAATACTTCTGATTTTACCTTTTTCACATGAATGGATCCTGTTTTTGTTTCTGCGATAATCCTTAGGGCATGATCAGGATTATTTAATGAGTTAAAGCGCATCACTTTTTGGATCACATCGCTTTTTTCCTCTACTACTTGAATTCCTTCAAGATTCACATTAAAACC
The DNA here is from genome assembly GCF_001420595.1 of Cytobacillus solani. GTDB lineage: Bacteria > Bacillota > Bacilli > Bacillales > Cytobacillaceae > Cytobacillus > Cytobacillus solani. Next base: position 4,400,167 of record NZ_LJIX01000006.1, read on the forward strand.
GCCAAGATTCGTTTTCAGTTCTCCCTCTACCGCTGATGCTTGATGAGGAATTTGCAGCTCGATGCCGCCAGTAGCAGCTTTAGCATTTATAAATTCACAGACACCACCTGTGAATGCACAGAAGATATCTCCATTGAAAGATTGTAAATCCACTTTTCGATATTCACCATCAAGAGTGATCGCCCCATTTAGCGTCTCTGCTTCAAGTTCACCAACGATACTCCTTTGAACTAAAATTTGTCCATTCGAAGTCTCTGCTTCCGCATAGTTCCCCTTTATATCATTAAGTGTAATCTTCCCATTTGCCGTTTTGGCTTTATAGCTCGCAGCAGTTAAATGTTCGCTTTCAATCGATCCATTGAACATGCGAATTTTTATATTATCATACTCTGTTTGAGGGATGTAAATAACGGCATCAATCTTCATCCATTTTTGCTGGGTTGAAAACCGCAGCCTTTGACTGTCAATCATAAAGACGACTTCATTTAAGAATTTTCTTCTCGCCTCATCCTGTGTCTCCACCCGATAAATCTTTGCTTGACAATCGATGCGAACATTATTTTGTTCCCATGGAAGCACCTTTACCATCCCGTTGGCAAGATCAATATCTATTTCCTTCAAATCCACGTTTGCTTGCTCGAAGATATGTGAAATATCAATGGATTTGCCAAAATTAAAGTCAAGATCAAAATCCTTAATTTTTTTATAAGCTTGATCAACAAAGTCGATAATTTTATCTTTTGCTGACTGGAATTTGTAATTAAGCGGATCTTCCTTTTTTGCCTCTTCAAATTTAACTGTTGAAAGGTCTGGGAAAAGGTCATCCTGTTTCTCTTTAGCCACTTTATTGGATTGATCAAGACCTTCCAATAATAATAACGCTTCCTCTACAGTCAGCTTGCCATCTTCAATCATCTTTAATATTCTTAAACGTTCCTCTTGCATACCAATCTCCTCCAGCCGTTTTCTTTTATATACGAAAATTGTTAAGCAATGGTTTCAAATTTTTAGATAAATTTTATTCAAAAAAAGCAGTACATAGTACTGCTTCGTACATATCTTGTTGCTTCTTTAACATTACACATTTGTTACACTGGCTTCTTTTTCTTCTATTTCTGTTTTCATTCTTAAGCGGTCACGTTCTAAAATTGGTTTTAGATACTTTCCTGTATAGGACTCAGGTATTTCGGCTATTTTTTCTGGTGTACCAGTTGCGACGATTGTACCACCTTTATTCCCGCCTTCTGGTCCAAGGTCAACAATAAAGTCTGCCGTTTTAATTACATCGAGGTTATGTTCAATCACAAGGACGGTGTCTCCGTTTTCTACTAGGCGCTGAAGAACGATAAGCAATCTGGAAATATCATCGACATGTAAGCCGGTTGTCGGCTCATCAAGAATATAAAATGATTTTCCGTTTGATCGTCGGTGCAGCTCAGAAGCAAGCTTTACACGCTGTGCTTCCCCTCCTGAAAGAGTTGTGGCAGGCTGTCCAAGCTTTATATACCCCAGCCCAACATCATAGATTGTCTGAAGTTTACGGCTAATCTTTGGAACGTTTTCGAAAAATTCAACTGCATCCTCAACAGTCATATCTAAAATCTCCGCAATGCTTTTTCCTTTGTACTTCACTTCAAGCGTTTCTCTGTTGTAGCGTTTTCCATGGCATACTTCACATGGCACATATACATCAGGCAAGAAATGCATTTCGATTTTGATAATTCCATCGCCGCGGCATGCTTCACAGCGTCCGCCTTTCACATTAAAGCTAAAACGGCCCTTTTTATATCCTCGAACCTTCGCTTCATTTGTCGTTGAAAAAAGATCACGAATATCATCAAATACACCTGTGTATGTGGCTGGATTCGAGCGCGGTGTTCTTCCAATCGGCGACTGGTCAATATCAATGACTTTTTCTAATTGCTCAATGCCTTTAATCTCTTTATGCTCACCAGGTTTACTTTTTGCTCTATTGAGCTTTTGTGCCAGTGACTTATGCAAAATTTCATTTATAAGCGTACTTTTCCCTGAGCCTGATACTCCAGTGACTGCAATAAATGTGCCTAATGGAAATTTTACGTTTACATTTTTAAGATTATTCTCTTTTGCACCTTTTATTTCTATAAATCGCCCATCATTTTTACGGCGTTCAATCGGAAGCGGGATATATATCTTTCCGGCAAGGTATTGGCCTGTTAACGAATTTGGGTCTTCCATAACTTCATTTGGTGTTCCTGCTGAAATAATTTCTCCGCCATGAACGCCTGCCCCAGGGCCAATATCGATTAAATAGTCAGCAGCAAGCATCGTATCTTCATCATGCTCAACAACAATTAATGTATTTCCGATATCACGCATATTTTTAAGCGTTTCAATCAAACGGTCATTATCCCGCTGATGGAGGCCAATGGAGGGTTCATCAAGAATATAAAGGACGCCAGTCAGTCTTGAACCAATCTGGGTTGCCAACCGAATCCGCTGAGCTTCCCCGCCTGACAGAGTGCCTGCCGCACGGCTTAAAGTTAAATAATCTAGTCCGACATTTACTAAAAAGCCAAGACGCTCCTTAATTTCACGGAAAATGAGATTTGCTATTTTCATCTCTTTTTCCGTTAATGATAGACGATCGAAAAATTTATATGCTTCATTAATTGATAATTCCGTTATTTTCCCGATATGCTGACCTGAAATGAGTACGGCAAGCGTTTCCTTTTTCAGACGATAGCCCTTACATGTTGGGCAATCATGCTGAGCCATGTACTTCTCCATTTGCTCACGAATATAGTCAGAGCTCGTTTCTTTAAATCTTCGCTCTACATTTCGTATAACACCCTCAAATTCAATCGTCGTTTCTCTAACTTGACCAAAGTCATTTTCGTAATGAAAGAAGATTTTTTCTCCGTTTGAGCCATATAAAACCTTATCAAAGAGATGAGAAGGAATATCCTTAACAGGGATATCCATGTCGATTCCATAATGAGTGCAGACAGCTTCAAGCAGCTGTGGATAATATTGTGAGCTTGTTGGCTCCCATGGTGCAATGGCATGCTGTTTTAATGATAGATCTCGATTCGGAATGACGAGGTCTACATCCACTTCAAGCTTGGATCCAAGCCCGTCACATTCAGGACAAGCACCGAATGGACTATTAAAGGAAAACATTCGCGGCTCAAGCTCCCCAATAGAAAAATCGCAATGTGGGCAAGCATGATTTTCACTGAATAACAGCTCTTCCTCGCCAATTACATCGATTAGTACTTTTCCATCACCAAGCTTTAAAGCTGTTTCCATTGAGTCTGCAAGACGTGCGGCAATGCCGTCTTTGACTACAATTCGGTCGATAACTACTTCAATAGAATGCTTCTTATTTTTTTCAAGTTCAATCTCTTCTCCAAGATCGTACATTTCACCATCAATACGCACACGGACAAATCCTTGCTTCTTGACATCCTCAAGAATTTTCACATGTGTTCCTTTTCGGCCAGAAACAAGTGGTGCAAGGATTTGCAGCTTCGTCCGTTCCGGATATTCAAGAATCCGGTCAACCATTTGCTCAACTGTTTGTGATGAGATTTCAATATCATGTACTGGACATGTTGGGCGGCCAACCCTTGCATACAAGAGCCGCAAATAATCATATATTTCTGTCACTGTTCCCACTGTAGAACGAGGGTTTCTGCTTGTTGTTTTCTGATCTATAGATATCGCCGGAGACAGCCCTTCAATTGCATCGACATCTGGCTTGTCCATTTGTCCAAGAAATTGACGAGCATAGGCGGATAAAGATTCCACATATCTGCGCTGCCCTTCCGCATAGATTGTATCGAAAGCAAGCGAGGACTTTCCAGAACCGGAAAGCCCCGTTAAAACAACAAGCTTATCTCTTGGAATGGTGACATCAATATTTTTTAAATTATGGGCTCTGGCGCCTTTTACTATTAATTTTTCCATCGCCATTTGTACGTCATCCTTCCGCTTTCAATTCTAATAATAAATCACGAAGCTCGGCAGCACGTTCGAAATTGAGTGCTTTCGCCGCTTCCTTCATTTCTTTTTCCATATTTACAATTAATTTTTCTCGTTCTTTCTTATTCAGCTTGCCGATTTGGGATGAAGCCTTATATTCTTCTTGTTCCTCATCTGCATGAGTGGCACGTATAACTTCGCGAATATCTTTTTGAATCGTCTGCGGTGTGATTCCATGTTTCAGATTGTGTTCCTCCTGCATTGTGCGGCGCCGTTTCGTCTCACTAAGTGCTAATTCCATAGAATTAGTGATTTTATCCGCATACATGATGACATGCCCATTTGCATTTCGGGCTGCACGTCCAATCGTCTGAATAAGGGAACGCTCCGAACGAAGGAAGCCTTCCTTGTCAGCATCTAGAATCGCTACTAAAGAAACCTCCGGAATATCAAGACCTTCTCTTAAAAGATTGATTCCGACTAGAACATCGTACGTTCCAAGACGAAGCTCACGGATGATTTCAATCCGCTCTAATGTTTTTACCTCAGAATGCAAGTATTGAACTTTAATGCCGATTTCCTTTAAATAGTCGGTCAAGTCTTCAGACATTTTTTTCGTCAAAGTAGTAATCAGCACACGCTCATTGCGCTTAATTCGATCTTGGATTTCACCAATCAGGTCATCAATTTGTCCTTCTATCGGACGGACATCGATCGTTGGATCAAGCAGCCCCGTTGGACGGATAATTTGCTCAATCATTTCTGGAGTATGTTCAAGCTCGTATGGTCCAGGGGTTGCAGAAACATAAACAATTTGATCGATATGTTTCTCAAACTCAGGAAACATTAACGGACGGTTATCTAATGCTGATGGAAGACGGAAGCCATGTTCAACAAGGACAGATTTCCGTGCTTGGTCTCCATTGTACATTCCGCGTATTTGCGGAAGCGTCACATGGGACTCATCAATGACGATAAGCAAATCCTTTGGAAAATAGTCCAGCAGTGTATATGGAGTTGACCCTGGTGGCCTTAATGTTAAATGCCTGGAATAGTTCTCAATCCCTGAACAAAAGCCCATCTCTCTCATCATTTCGAGATCATAACGAGTTCTCTGTTCTAAACGCTGAGCTTCAAGCAGCCTGTTATTGTCACGCAAATCTGCTAACCGTTCTTCCAATTCCTTTTCGATATTTTGAATGGCTACGAGCATTTTTTCCTCACGGGTTACGAAGTGAGATGCAGGAAAAATAGCAACATGTTCTCTTTCGCCAATAATTTCTCCGGTCAGTGCATCGACTTCACGTATCCGTTCAATTTCATCCCCGAAAAATTCCACACGCAAACAGTGCTCGTCCTTCGAAGCAGGGAATATTTCCACCACATCGCCACGAACACGAAATGCTCCACGCTGAAAGTTAATGTCATTTCGTTCATATTGAATGTCCACTAGCTTCCGCAGCAATTGATTTCTTTCAATTTCCATCCCTGTGCGAAGAGATAGAACAAGCTCCCTATACTCTTCCGGTGATCCCAATCCATAAATACAGGAAACACTGGCTATAATAATGACATCTCGACGTTCAAATAAGGAGGATGTCGCAGAGTGGCGCAGTTTATCAATTTCATCGTTCACACTCGAGTCTTTTTCTATAAAAGTATCAGTGGATGGAACATACGCCTCCGGCTGAAAATAATCGTAATAACTGACAAAGTATTCTACCGCGTTATCAGGAAAAAACTCTTTAAATTCACTATAAAGCTGACCAGCCAATGTTTTATTGTGCGCAATAATCAAAGTTGGCCGATTGACTTCTTTAATCACATTTGAAATTGTGAATGTCTTTCCTGTTCCTGTCGCCCCTAAAAGCGTTTGATGGCGTTTTCCCGCTTGGATTCCTTCAACAATTTTTCTGATTGCCTCAGGCTGATCGCCTTGCGGAGAATACTTTGAGACTAGTTTAAATTGGTCCTTCACTAAAAAGCCTCCAGTTCATTTATACTTTTCTCTATTATCAATCAGCTTGAATGTGTAAGGGCTGGCTGTTGCTGATTTGTCATTTTTTAACTTTATTCTTATATACATTCTACCACAAAACTGTTCATACAAACCAGCAATATGCGAACGAATATTCGTTTTATTTTTCAGTTAGTTAAATATTCCAGAAGGGATTTTATCGAAAATAGGTTCATATTGCTGAAATGTAATGAATCAAACGTTTGATTAGTTCTCAATCATTCTTGTTTTACATAGAAAGAATGGATTTTTTCTCGACAATTTCCCAAGAAATATGAGCTTTAATTAAGCTAAATGACTACTATTTCGCACGAATCAAGAGGGATTTAGTCGAAGCAAAGTTAATCAAACGTTTGATTAACTTTTATGTTTCATTTATTCCAATTAAAAAACCTGTCGAAGAAGCGCCGACAGGTCTACCATATGTTTTATCTAGGATTTTCTCTGAAAATTCTTTTTCATCCGCTGTGAATACCAAAATCCAACCGTCAAAGAAAAGGCGTCAACGACAATAAGCCAAAATGAATCTGTGTAGCCTTTATAAACAGAAGCTGCAATTAATGCTACCGTCAGGACAAGGCCAATCACATGATTATATGCTACCCTTGTAAACAGCACTACTAGCAAACCTGGAATCAGCAGGGCCGATAAAAATTTTAATCCCAATCATTACACCTTCTTTTACTAATTTCACCTACCAATAGAATAGCTTATTTTGGTAACATACACCACCGATTTAACCGAATGATTCTATACCTTTCACCACATGATAATCATATAACATTTCAGGGAGGCATACTTACGATGGCTAGAAGAAAGCGGCGTCCGCTCGTTCCAGAATCACGGGGAGCGTTGGATCAGTTAAAAAATCAAGTAATGAAAAACAAAGGATACCCTATTGACCAAGATAATCCCGATCATGTGAAATATGAGGTAGCAAATGAAGTTGGTGTTCCGCTTCAAAAGGGGTATAACGGCAGTCTAACTTCAAAAGAAGCAGGAAAAGTCGGCGGCGAAATTGGCGGAAACATGGTAAAAGAGCTTGTACGCATGGCACAAGAGCAGATGCGAAAATAACTTGTTATGGTAAAAATGTAGTAGTGTATTTTTTGTGCATCGTTTTAGTGTAGTGGTTACTTAAATGGAACTGTTTTTCTATGTACTGAAGAAGGGTGTCCTGAATTTACTATCGGGACACCCTCTGTTTCTTTGGATTTTCTGTTTGGGTTTAAATCAGAGTTGATCTTATAGAATCCTTCTATGAGACGATTTCTTTCGCTTTTTGGGGGATTCTGTCCAATCGAAAGATCCTTTTTTCTTGAAAAATCAGGATGCATGCTTCTTATGTGACTTCTTTTTCCTCTTTTTTAAAAAATCGGGCTCCATACTCTTTATACGTGGCCTCTTTTTCTCTTCAATACCATGAGACAGCTCCTATCGATTTTATCTCTTAGACCTCTCTAATGAGCTTGTTCTCAAAATACCCCTATTTGTCCTCAGCAGCTTTTCTTTCATTAAATTCGTCTTTGATCGCTGTTAATAATTCAGAGTTGATTATTAATTCCAGTCCAGTTAAAGCAAGTGCCTTCGCTCCAGTAATTAATGCTTCATCTCCCTTTTTAGAAGCAGCTGCCTCTCTAAACGGAACTGTATGACCAACGAGATCATCTGCACCAATTTTAATATACGGGTGGATTGTCGGTACTACTTGACTGATGTTTCCAGCATCTGTTGAACCAATGCCATCCTTATCATCTAAAATAACTGTTTCCCCTAATTCCTCGATGATGCGATGAAATACTTCATCAAACTTCCTATTTAATAGAAGATTATCAACTTCATTTTGGAAAGCGATGATATTAAGCGTAGCACCCGTCGCTAGTGCTGCACCTTCAGCAATAGCCTTTACCTTCTTTGTTACTTCATTTAAATGTGCTCTTGTTGCTGCACGGATAAAGAATCTTGCTTTCGCATATTCAGGAATAATATTCGGCGCGTCTCCGCCGTCTGTAATAATCCCATGAATGCGGACATCATCCTTTAACTGTTGACGTAACGCATTGACTCCATTGAATAGCTGGATAACCGCATCAAGTGCATTAATGCCTTCGTGTGGAGCAGCTGCTGCATGTGCTGGCTTGCCAATAAACTCAAAGTCAAGCGGATCGACAGCTAGTGATGTGCTCGTCAGCCTTGTTTGATTAGATGGATGGATCATTAATGCGGCATCAATCCCTTCTAATAGCCCATGCTTTACAAAGCTTCCTTTTGCACTTCCATTTGGACCACCTTCTTCGGCAGGAGTCCCTAATACAACAACCTCTCCTCCAGTTTCATCTAATGCCTTGCTTAATGCGATCGCAGCTCCAACACTCGTTGTTCCAATGATGTTATGGCCACATGCATGACCAAGACCAGGTAGCGCATCATACTCAGCTAGAAATGCGATAGCCGGTCCTTCTAAGAAGGATTTTTTACGAGCAAGGAAAGAAGTATGGTGTCCAGCTACTGCCTTTTCCACCTCAAATCCTTCTTTCTCAAGAATGTCAATCAGCAGTCCTGAAGCAAAATACTCTTCATTTCCGATTTCAGGCTTTGCATGAATTTGATGACTAGCTGAAATATAAAGCTCCTTATTGCTTTCCACATTCTCGTTAATTGCTATTTTTAACTCATCGATTGTTTTTAATGGTGTTGACATGGTTATTTCCTCCCTAATGTTTTTTATTTAAATCCATTACCAGCCAATATCGCTTAACGGAATAAATGTTGGAATGGAATTTCCTTTGTATTCTTTTTCGATAAATTCAGCTACATCATCCTCTTGATAAAGCTCAGCCAATCTCTTTAGATGTTTCTTGTCCTTGTCTTCTGCTCGTGTGGCAATAATATTGACATATGGAGTAGCAGTAGCACTCTCATGGTAAATGGAGTCCTTCGTTGGATTGAATCCTGCATCAACTGCAATTCCGTTATTAATGACGGAAGCTGCTACATCTGGGAGAACACGCGGTGTTTGTGCTGCAACCATTTCGACAATTTCAAGATTTTTAGGATTTTCAACGATTTTATCTAATGATCCGTTGCCATCGTAATCGTCTGTCAGCTTAATCAGGCCAGCTTCTTGAAGAAGAAGCAGCGCTCTTCCCATATTGGATACATCATTTGGTACCGCTATTTTTCCTCCCTCAGGAATTTCATCAATAGACTTATATTTTTCAGAATAAATTCCCATTGGTGCAAGAACTGTCGTGGCAATTGGCACTAAATCTAAATTATGTTCCTTTATAAAAGAGTCAAAGTACGCAACGGTTTGGAATGCATTGGCATCAAGCTCGCCTTCAGCTAGGGCAATGTTCGGCTGTACATAGTCAGAGAAACTGATTATTTCTACTTCAATGCCTTCCTTTGCTGCCTTTTCTGCTACGAAGTCCCAAATGCGGTTATCTGATCCGCTTACACCAATCTTCACTTTTACGGTTTTTTCTTTTCCGCTTGTTTCGCTTGAGCACGCTGTACTAAAAACGGCCAGTGTTAAAATAATGAATGCTAAAAATAACTTTTTCATTGTTGTCATCCTCCTGATTATCGTCTGCGAATTCTTTTTGATAAAATATTGCCAAAGGTTTGCAGCCCTTGAACCATTACGACTAAAATACCTACTGTGATCAGCATAACCATTGTGTCGAACCGCTGATAGCCATATGTAATAGCTAAATCACCAAGTCCTCCCCCGCCAACAGCTCCAGCCATTGCAGAAGCTCCTACTAAACCAATTGTTGCAATCGTAAAGGCTAATACTAAAGAGCTAAGCGCCTCTGGGATGAGAAATTTGAAAATGATTTGCGCCGGTGTTGCTCCCATCGCCTGAGCTGCTTCAAGGACACCTGGGTCTACTTCAAGCAAGGAATTTTCTATTAATCTGGCAATATATGGACCAGCGTAAAATACGAGTGGAACGACTGCTGCCGCTGTTCCGATTGATGTGCCTACAATCAGCCTTGTAACCGGTATGATCGCCACCATTAAAATAATGAATGGCACCGAGCGGAAAATATTAATAATTCCGTTGCTTACATTGAAAACTGGCAAATTTTCCAGCAGATGTCCCTTTCTTGTTATGACAAGAAGAATTCCTAGCGGCAAACCGAGAACAGCTGAAAATAATAGAGAAAATGCCACCATCTGAATCGTTTCAATTAGCGCTTCAATAATTTGCTCTGAATTAACTAGCATGTGCTTTCACTTCCTTTACTGTTACTTTCTCTTGGCTGATAAACATTAATGCCCGGTTGATTTCACTCTCTGCCCCCTGAAATTCAACGATCAAATTCCCGAAAGGTGTGCCTTGCAGCTCGGTAATATTTCCAAAAAGAACATTGATGTGAATGTCAAACTTCTTCGCCAGCTGTGAGAGCAGCGGCTGGCCTGCTGAATTGCCGATAAAATTGATTCGGAAAATCTTTTGAAGTCCTTCATTTTTCTCAACAATTTCTTTAATGGAATCAGGAATTTGGTCATTCATGACCGAGCTGACAAAGTTTCTTGCCGTCTCTGTTTTCGGTGACGAAAAGACATTGAAAACAGTCCCTTCCTCAATGATCTTCCCCGCTTCAATAACTGCAACCCGATCACAAATTTCTCGGATGACTGCCATCTCATGGGTGATAATGAGAATCGTAATGTTATATTCTCGATTTATTTTTTTCAACAGCTCCAGGATCGAGCTTGTTGTTTGCGGATCAAGTGCAGAAGTTGCCTCATCACATAAGAGAATCGAAGGCTTTGTAGCGAGTGCCCTTGCAATACCGATCCGCTGCTTCTGCCCGCCTGATAGCTGATCTGGATAATTATTCGCTTTGTCTGACAAACCTACAAACTCTAATAGCTCATTCACTCTTTTCTTCATTTCCTCTTTTGGCACCTTTGCTAGAATTAATGGCATGGCCACATTCGCAAACACCGTTTTTGAGTTTAGGAGATTGAAATGCTGAAAGACCATCCCGATATTTCTTTTTACCTCACGGATTTCCTTTGCTGATAAAGCTGTCAGATCATATCCATCCACAATCACACGGCCAGATGTAGGCTGCTCGAGCCAATTGACACAGCGGATAAGCGAGCTTTTTCCCGCTCCGCTAAACCCGATTACACCGAAAATCTCCCCTTTATTGATTGTTAAATTAATTCCATTCAGTGCCGCAACCTGCTGTCCGCCGCTGGTATACACCTTTTTCAAATTTTGAAATTCAATCATTTTGTTCTCTCCTTCCGGTGACTGACACCTTTATACTGGAATTGCCTGTGGGTGTGCAGGCAAACTTTTGATCTTTTTTAATTGCGTGCCCCAGTCCTTTATGAAAAAAAGGAAATAAAAATCCCTCTTCCTGAAAACAAGAAGAGGGCATTCCTTTATTCACAAATAAAGGGCAGGGGGTCTCTTCTTATCTCTCAAGCTTTTCGCTTGCTGGATTTGGCATAGATTCCAAAATGGAATCCGCTGCCGAGGCTTCATCGGGCCAGTCCCTCTGCCTCTCTCGATAAGAATGTATATTTATTTTTATTATTCCAATGCGAAAACTATGATTATTACACAAAAAACTCGAATTCCTCCTTTGTTGTTTACAACAAAAAACCTCTTCTTAAAAAGAAGAGGACAGAATTCAACGTTTGCGCCTCTTCTTATCTATCAAGACATGCTTGCTGGAATTGGCACGGTACAATAAGTCCGTTGCCGAGGTGTCGTAGGGCCAGTCCCTCAACCTCTCTTGATAAGAAGTACTTCACATATTCGATTTGGTTAACTTGAAATATACTTTACATTCAATAAAATAAAAAGTCAACTACTTTTTCGAAATTTATGAATGCAATGATCAATGATACGTTTTTGAATGTTGAGAGGATTGATCCATTTCCTTTGTTTCTGTTCCTCTTGTTCCAAGATATATTGCTCCTAACACACACATGATTCCAATCAGTTGATTCAGGCCAAAAGGTTCTTTTAATAAACCAATGCCTACCAATGTTGCCGTTATTGGAATAAACCCTGTAAAGATTCCCGCTATATTAGCGCTTACCTTTGCAACTCCTTTATACCAAAGAACGAATGAAAGCACACTGGCAGTGATTGCATAATAAACAATAAGCAGGTATACAGTTAGGTCCAAATCTAAGAAATTATATGTGATCGCTTCCTTTATCGAAAAAGGAAGAAAGAAAATAAAGCCTATGATGTTCACTCCTGTAGCCATTTGAATCGGCGTCAGCACAGCTGATAGCTTTTTGGCAAATATGGTAAACAAGGCTTCTGAAATAACGGCACCAAAGACAAGTACATTTCCGAGTAAAAATAAGGGGCTATCTATAGTTGATGAGTTCGTTTGAAAGGTAATAATTGATATCCCTAAGACTGCAAGACAAATAGAAATAGCCTGTGGAGCAGACATTCTTTCTCTTAAAAAGAAAAATGACAGAAGGGCGATTACTGCTGGAACGGTACTCGTAATAATTCCTGCAGCTGTAGCAGATGTAAAACGTACCCCATAAAGCATGAGAACACTAAACAAGAAAACACCAAAAAATGACTGCAAAATTAAATAGCCCCAGTGACTTTTCTGCAACTTCACCGCTTGCGGCCGGCTGATCAACATCATTGGAACTAAAAAAAGTAAAGCAATCAGGAATCTTATTTCGGAAAAAAGAAAGATCGGGACATCCTCAACAATTATTTTGCCAACCGCAACATTTGCGCCTACAAAAGCCATTGATAATGCCAGCTGGAAATAGGCTATTTTCACTGCTCTCTCACCCCTGCTTCTTTTATCATAGAGCCAATGCTGTAGAAGTCTTAGAACAACATATACTTTCCTTCATTACCCCTCACTTTCTTTATTTGTTAAACGCCATTCCTTTGATTATAGAGTGTTCTATCTGTCGTGTAAATCATTAAAAACTGAATTATTTTTATTTTCAGACTTAGGATAAAACCTAATTAAAAAAGATCCCCACAGCTGTTTAGAGCAGCCGTGGGGATCTTTTTAAACCATCTATTCCTTATCTCCAAATGAAAACCCTATTTCATCTTACTTTTCATGCTGCTCCGTATCAGAATGACCAGGATCATCAACTGGTGATCCAGCAATCGCCGTATAGGAGTAGTATCCACCTACGACAATTAACAGATAAACGATTGCTGAAAGCGCCCATTTTTTCATATGAATCTCTCCCTTATAATTTTACTCGTTGTAGACGAAGGGCATTGAGGACAACAGAAACTGAACTGAAGGCCATTGCTGCTCCAGCAAGCCATGGTGCCAGAAATCCTAGAGCTGCAATCGGAATGCCAAGCGTGTTGTAGCCAAAGGCCCAGAATAGATTCTGCTTAATATTGCGGATCGTTTTCTTACTCATAAAGATGGCATCGGCAATGCTGTTTAAATCGCCTCTAATTAAGGTGATATCAGCTGCTTCCATCGCAACGTCCGTTCCTGTTCCGATTGCCATTCCAATATCAGCCACTGCTAACGCTGGTGCATCGTTAATTCCGTCTCCTACCATTGCGACTTTCTTCCCTTGCTGCTGAAGCTTCTTCACTTCTTCTGCTTTTCCTTCAGGGAGAACCTCTGCGATTACACGGTCGACCCCAGCAAGCTTCGCAATCGCTTGTGCCGTTTGCTCGTTGTCGCCTGTAATCATAATTACTTCAAGTCCCAAATCCTTTAAACGGCTAATGGCTTCGGTTGATGTTTCTTTTATTGTATCGGCAACAGCAACAATTCCTGCGAATGCACCATCGATTGCTACTAACATCGCTGTTTTTCCTTGCTTTTCAAGAGTAAGCATATCGTCTGACACATGTTCTATTTCAATATTGAATTTTTTCATTAAACGTCGTGTGCCGGCTAGCACTTCTTTCCCATCAACGAGGGCTTTAATTCCGTAGCCTGGGATTGCCTCAAACGCACTAGGGTGGGTAAGAGTGATGTTTTTCTCCTGAATTCCTTCAACGATTGCCTGTGCAAGCGGGTGTTCAGATTGCTTTTCTGCTGAACCGACTAATGTTAAAAATTCCGCTTCTTCTAGTTTTGTGATGACATCCGTTAATACTGGTGCTCCATTTGTGATTGTACCTGTTTTGTCTAAAATCACTGTATTAATTCGATGCGTCATTTCAAGATGCTCTCCACCTTTAAAAAGAACACCATATTCTGCAGCCCGGCCAGATCCTGCCATAATAGATGTTGGTGTAGCAAGACCGAGTGCACATGGACATGCAATAACAAGGACGGCAATTAATTTCTCGAGTGCTTCTGCAAAGTCACCTGGTGCAACAAACAAGTACCACACGAAAAATGTGATGACAGCAATTCCTACAACAATTGGTACAAAGACACCGGAAATAGAATCCGCTAGACGCTGGATCGGCGCTTTTGAACCTTGTGCTTCTTCTACCACTTTAATAATTTGGGCAAGAGCTGTCTCTTTCCCTACCTTTGTTGCTTTTATTTTAATAAATCCATTTTTGTTTAATGTTGCGCCAATAACTCTATCCCCAACCGTCTTATCAACTGGAACACTTTCTCCTGTTATCATTGACTCATCAAGGGCAGACTGGCCTTCAAGAATTTCGCCATCGACTGGAATTTTCTCTCCTGGCTTTACTAGAATAATGTCTCCAGCAACTACTTCCTCTAGCGGGATTTCCATTTCTTTTTCTTCTCGAATGACAGTTGCTGTTTTTGCCTGCAAGCCCATTAATTTCTTGATTGCTTCTGAAGAACGGCCTTTCGCTTTTGCCTCAAAAACTTTACCAAGAATAATTAATGTAATAAGCACAGCACTTGTTTCAAAATAAAGTCCTTCCGGATGCGCACCGCTGCCAATGGTTTTTAAAGATAAATATAAGCTGTAAAAATAAGCAGCTGATGTCCCTAATGCAACAAGCACATCCATATTTGCACTCTTATTTCTTAACGCCTTATATGCACCTACATAAAACTGCTTACCAATATAAAATTGTACAGGTGTGGCAAGTGCCATTTGCACCCACGGATTCATAAATGCTTCAGGTACGTATATAAAAGAGGTAAAGCTAAAGTGACCAGCCATTGCCCATAAAAGCGGCAAGGATAGGATCAGGGAAAAAATAAATTTCCCTTGCTGCTTTTCGATTTCTTTTAATCGATGGTCGACCGTTCCTTTCTCATTATCCTCACTTTTCACACTTGCTCCATAGCCAAGTTTTTCTACCTTTTGTGTCATCTCAGCTGGTGATACGATGGACGGATTAAACTCAACCGCTGCCTTTTCTAAGGCAAGGTTCACGTTCGCGCTTATAATCCCATCCATTTTATTTAGACCTTTCTCGATGCGAATCGCACATGCTGCACAAGTCATTCCAGTTAGAACGAGTTCAACCTTTTCCGTGATCACATCATAGCCAAGCGCTCTGATTTTTTCCTGAATATCAGCTGGCCCCATCTTTGCAGCATCAAATTTTACTGATGCCTTTTCGAGTGCCAGGTTCACATTCGCATCTGACACACCTTCCATTTTATTTAGACCCTTTTCAATTCGTGTTGCACATGCTGCACAGGTCATTCCGGTAATTTGAAACTGACTTTCAACCACTTTTTCACTCATTTCTTTAAGCCTCCTATACCTATATAGGGTATATTTTTTTGAAAAAGAGAGCGTGCTAAACTTTAGCACGGCTAGAACGCGAAATATTAGTTTACATCATATCCTTGATCAT
Source organism: Cytobacillus solani (assembly GCF_001420595.1). GTDB lineage: Bacteria > Bacillota > Bacilli > Bacillales > Cytobacillaceae > Cytobacillus > Cytobacillus solani. The sequence continues at coordinate 4,415,904 of NZ_LJIX01000006.1, forward strand.
CAATCGTTTCTTTAATTTTATCTAATGATACTTCTGTTGAAGAATACTCAACATCTACTGTTCCATTTTCAAGGTGAACGTTAACCTTAGAAACACCTGCTAATTCGCCTACGCTTCCTTCGATTGCTTTCACACAATGTCCACATGACATGCCTGCTACATTTAGAGTTACTTTTTCCATCTTTAACACTCCTTATTTTTTCATCAATTTATGAATGGTTACAAGAACTTCATCTAATACTTCCGTATCTCCCTCTTGAAGGCGATCAACCACACAGCCCTTTAAATGCCCTTCAAGAAGAATTTTTGCAACACTATTCAACGCTGATTGCGTCGCAGAAATTTGCGTGATCACATCATCACAATAAGTGTCTCTTTCGATTAAGCCTTTTATTCCGCGGATTTGTCCTTCTATACGGTTTAATCGTGTGACAAGATTACTTTTCACCTTATCAGAATGATGGCTCTTTCTTTCACTCCCGCTTGAACAGCAGTTTTCTTCTTCTGACAGCATTGCATCTTTTTCTAGATCGAAACCCATATGGTTTTCCCCCTTGCGCTTATTATATTATACCCCCGTATAGTATGTAAAGGGGTATTTCATTAAAAAATGTGAATTTTTTTTGACTGTTAATTACTATTATAATACATTCCCTTTATGTAACAAAACCGCTGCCTTTATTAGGCAGCGGCTATTATCTGTATTCATCAAGTGCTAACCTTCAGGTGGCAGCTCTCATTTAAAAAATGTTCTATTGAAGTTTTTCAATCTTTAATCCTTTATTTTCAAGCAGCTTGATGATACTCATATCACCAAAGTAATGTCCAGCACCCACGACGACAAAATATGTTCCTTTTGAAGTACCTGTTAGATACTTTTCAATTTTATTCGCCATCCCCACATTTCTGTTATCAAACATTTCAGTCATATAGGCTTTGTATTCTGGGCTATTATCAGGAACGCTAAATAGTAATTTTTCAATGGCAGCATCATCGCTCGTTTGCCATGCCTTTATAAGCGGTGCTAGTCCATCATTAGCATTATCAGTTTTTAAAGAGTCTTCAAGTAACTTGATTTGTACATCTTCTGAGAATCCAGACAGCATGTTGATTTGGAATTCTGCTCCCTCTAACTCAATGACCTTTTTATTACCTGCATTAGACAAGAAATAATGATCAATTCCTAATTCAGCTTTATATTTAGGATCCATTGTTTTTAAACTATCTAAACTCATGCTTAAATACCAAGGTTTTAAATGCTTGATCTCGTTCATATCTCCACCATAGCTAACAAAGGTATCTGTTAGTTTCTTGTAAAGTTCCTTTGAGATATGATCCTCAATCGTTGAACCGTCTTCATAGACTGCCTTTTCAAGGATGGTCTGTTGGAATTCAAGAGGATTTAAGTTAAGGATATCTGCTTCTACAGCTAAATATTTGGATTCATTGAATGCTTTCATTATTTTTGAATTTAACGGATAAAATTCTTCGATTCCCAAATGTATGGAACCTAGCATATAAACCGTATTGCCATTCTTCTCTGCCTTCCAGAAGAATCCGCCCTCATTTTCAGCAACCTGTTCCGTCTTACAGCTAGCCGCTTTGAGCTCTGCTAGCTTTCGCTTGGAAGGAGTTTCGTATTTAATAGAGCTATCTTTTTTGATATACTTGCCGCCGCCAACGCCATAAATATCACTGGTAGAAACATTTTTAAAAGAATAAACTCTATACTCACCTTTAACAGGGAGTGCTTTATCAGCTACTAGCTTATTGTCTTTTAAAGAGTATAACTTTGTTTCTTTTAAGATAGTAACCTTTCCTAATTGGCCACTCTTAAGTTCCGTTTTCCCCCACATAACCTTTTTAGGAACACAGTTCTTTGCACTGTCCGATGCAGCAAATGCTGAACTGACTGAAAATGATGAAACGAGGAATACAGCCATGACAAGCATAGCAACACTCTTAAATATTTTTTTCATTATCATTCTCTCCTCTCTAGTAAAAAATATACATTAATAGGAATCTATTAACAAATATACATGTTACCTTAATCTGACAGGAGTCTCAATACTATTAGTCTTTTTTTTTAAAAAAGTCTTACCTTAGATTTTCAAACAAGGTATATAATATTAACTTTGTTCCAACGTCCATTTCCCTTTATTGACCTGCATAAATAAAGCCCATGATTTTTCATGGGCTGACTAGGTACTTAACTACGATTCATTAATGAATCACGTCTTTATTTTCTATATTACGTATGGCTAAATAAGCAGTAATGGCTCCAATTACAGCGAGTGAAATCGGTATAAGGACAATGGAGTTTAAGGTAAAACCATTCATATTCTGACAGACAATTAATACTATAAAAATGGAAGATATGATCGTAGTAGATCCGGAGAACTTTCTCATCCCAAAGTAGAGAGGAATAAGACTCATACAGCTTGCTGCTAAAGCATTCATTACAACACTTGCCGAATGTTTTCCTAAGCCTGATAATGTAAGCTGATCAGGGACCATTTGAGCAAATTGGTCTACCAAATAAAACCCGCCACCTACAAAAATATTAGCTGCTATTATATTTACGAACGTAAAAATAACAATAATAAGCAGTTTTGCCATTATAAGAAATTTGCGGTTAATAGGATACATAAAAAGGACTGTTATCGATTTATTTTTATATTCATTAATGACTAATCTTGAAATAAGTACCGCTGCAAATATAATAAATGTTGCTCTGATGAGTGTTTCGATCAGTTGCAATGCCATAGCATAATCTTCGAAAACTCTTGTGCCCTCCAACTTTTCCACATAGCTAATAAGGCAAATGACTCCTAGTATAATAACATTTGTAATGAGTGAGCTTCGTACATATCCTCCCATTTTATACTTTTTCATTTCCAATTTAATTAATTTAAGCACTGATTCCACCTCCGTTCAACAGCGTTAAGAAATGGTCTTCTAACGAACTATTCTTCTTATGGATAGATTCAATGATAATATCATTCAAAACGAATGTTTTTGTTATTTCACTTTGTGGTACGGAGGAATCATACACTCTAATTAAACGATTATCAATGACTCTAAAATTAGTAATCTTTAATATATGCTCTAATACAAATACGGATTTTCTGCAATCATTCGTTACAAACTCAATAAATTCGGTATTCTTTTCACGAATCTGTTCCATCGCTACTTCCTCTATTAACTTCCCTTGGTTAATTACCCCAATTGTATCTGCTATTTGTTCAATCTCCCCTAAAATATGACTAGAAACTAAGATAGTTACCCCATATTCCGCACTTAATAATTTGAACAGGTCTCGAATTTCCTTTATTCCAACAGGATCCAGCCCATTAATCGGTTCATCCAAGATAAGCAATTCCGGTTTCGTAACAATAGCTCTAGCAATGCCAAGTCTTTGTTTCATACCAAGAGAGAAGTCCTTCACTAACTTATCATCCACATTTTTCAAATGGACAAGATCCAGTGCTTCATCAATGGCCTTGCTTTCATGAAACCCCATATACTCACAATGAAGCTCCAAGTTTTTCTTTGCTGTAAGCTTTTCATAAAAGATTGGGTACTCAATAATCGTTCCCATCCTTCCTAAAAGATGATAGGAGTGATTCGTTAGTTTTTCACCAAATAGATCAATTTCTCCACCCGTCGGTTTTACCAGATTTGTAATCATCCTCATGATCGTTGTTTTCCCCGCTCCATTCGGTCCAAGAAAACCATAGATTTCTCCTTTTTTAATATTCATATTGACATTCGATACAACTTCTTTACCCATATACGTCTTTGTTAATTGTGTAGTTCTTACAATGTAGGTCATTTTTGAATCTCCTTTCATTTTTTCAGTGTCCTATCTATTGCCATAAGCTGTAGTGAAGATGGGGAGCATTATTCATGCATGGCTACAAATTCATTTCTTACTTTTAGATTAAGGAACAGAATTCACTTTTTCCTTACGCAATTCTTACAATTTTCTTAAGTTCAAATAAAGAGAACTCGTCGTTAACTTCCGAAACGAGTTCTCCTTAATATGTCATTCGTTTTAATGTAAAAGAAAAAACTGTTTTCTCATAAGGTATACTGCTCAGCTGAATGGATCCACCCAATTTCTCAACTAACCTCTTAGTAATGGTAAGACCTAATCCACTTCCTTGATAAAATTTATTCCTCGAATCCTCAAGAGTGTACATTCTTTCAAACACTCGATCTTTATACAGCTCATTTATGCCTTTTCCTCTGTCCCAAATATCTACATAAACAAGCTCCTCTTCATTTCGTAACGATAAACCAATCGTCCTTCCATCTTTCCCATGCTGAATAGCATTCGAAATGAGGTTATTTAAAATTCGATCAAGAACTTCCAAATTACCCAATGCATAGATCGGAGAATCAGGAATTTCAATATGGACAGTAAACCCTTTAGCTGTTAAAACATCATAATAATCTAATATGTTTTTTCTGCAAATCTCATTCATATGTACTCTTGTCATCGAAATATGTTTATCTTCAGCTTCCAATTTGGCCAAATCGAAAAACTTATGGATCAGATCAATTACTTCAATTGTTTTTTTATGAACCTTAGATAATATAAGGCTCCTCTCCTCCTCGTTCATTTCACTATCTAGTTGGATCATTTCGATGTAGCCTAATACAACCGTCAATGGCGTCTTTAAATCATGAGAAATATTAGAAATCATCTTTTTTATCGATTGCTCAGATTTTTTATAATTGGCTAATGCGTTTAGATTAACGTCTAACAGCTGATTTAATTCATTTACAAGGGCAATAAGTTCTTTATCGTCCGTGAAAAGCAGTACTTTTTCATTAGTAGAATTGGATGTAATGTCATGTAATTTTCTTTGGATTTGCTTTAAATTCTTACTCCTCATTTTATTCGTTTTATATTGAACAAAGATGATTAAACATAAAATTAGGATGATAATAAGTAAAAAGATTGCCATATTATCGGCCATCCCACTTGTAGCCAATACCCCAAAGCGTTTTGATATACTTTGATTCGGATGGATCATCTTCTATTTTTTCCCTTAGCCTTCGGATATGGACATTAATTACGTTTTCATCACCGAAATAGTCATCATTCCAAACGAGGTTGTAAAGTTGTGCTTTTGTAAATACACGCTTTTGATTTGTAATAAATAGTTTTAACAGCTCAAATTCCTTTGCTGTAAGCTTAAGCTCTTGTTTCCCTTTAAAAACAGAGTAATTGTTTATGTCTACTCTCAATTCACCAAATGTAATTTCATTCTTACTTTCTCCACAATCTTCATAATTAGAATACTTTGTTGCCCGCCGGATGGCTGCTTTTATTCTTGCTGACAGCTCTAGCAAAGAAAACGGTTTGGCTATATAATCATCTGCACCGAAGCCCAGCCCTAACGCTTTATCAATATCACTGTCTTTCGCAGACATTATTAATATTGGAATCGAGCTTTTTTCTCGAATGATCTTGATTGCTTCAATTCCATCTAACTTCGGCATCATGATGTCAATTAAGATAAGATCAAATGCTTCTTTCATAAACATAGATACTCCATCTTCCCCATTACATGCGATTGACACATCAAAGCCTTCCTTGGTTAAATAGCTTTTTACCATTTCACTAATCGAAAGATCATCATCAACAAGTAATAGCCGATGCTTCATAGTCTCTTCTCCCTGCTCTTTAAGTTTTCTATTCACCTGTTCTCCTATTTACTAATTTCTTATTTTAATAGTACAGATATTTAACATTTTTTGTCGATTGTTTTTTTACGGTTTTTTTCTCTACTAGAAATTTTTAGAGGTAAATTCGATGCACACTTCGGTAAATCTAACTGATAAGCCAAATAGGCAGTTGTTATAAAAAAAACAGATGCTGGCTCGCATCTGTTTTATTACCATTGATAAATTATGTTCTTGTCTCTATGGTTTCCATCTTCCAATTTATTTGACTGAATAAATCTCTTACGTTAAACCGCTTCACTGCCCCTATTCCTCTCCTCCTGCACAAAAAGGATGCCGAGCTCATGATGATCGCCTTCATATAAAGCACGCTGGGCAAAGCGAATTTGTCCATTTGTATCAAGCACTTCCAGCTTACAATGAGCACGGTTCTTCAGAAGGGCTTCATAGAAGCCGATTTTGTCATGGACATGAATCCCATTCACCTTCGTAACTATCTCTCCAACCTTTAATCCCATAGAACTAGCTGGAGATTGCGGAATAATCCCTAAAACCATCACACCATGATTTCTTTTCGAAAAAAAGAAAGGACGATTTTCGTCTGCCATTCTCTGTCTTAATGTAATAATCTCCCTGCTAACAATCGCAATGGTTACGACCGCAATCGAAGCAATTGGCGACCAATAGCCGGCAATGGATAAGAGTAAGATAATCGAGCCAAGCCAAATCACTTTTTTCCCAGTTGCCTTTATCGCATTGCTTGGAAGGTTTCCTTGAATTTGCTGGAAAAAGCCGATAGCAAACGGGACTAGAAGGATAGAATACGAATGCCCAGCTATTGAGAAAACGGGCCACCATTCAAAAGGACTCTTAAGTACTTCACCTGGAATGACCAAAAACAGTGGGATCATCCATAGCCGTTTTACCTCATGGATCCCAACCCTTTGGCCTCTTTTGCTTTTTATTAGCTTAGGAGAGGTTCCCTTTCGCGCATTTTTGAAAATAAGAATTCCTTCCCCAATCAATAGCAAGGCTAAAAGGACAGCGATTGCTGGAAAAACAGATGGCTTCGCATCAGAAATAGATGTGAAGATAGATGGAAGCGGCCATTCTTGTTCGACCGCAAAGATTGTTGCAAAAAAGGCAAACCCTAACGTATAAGCGGGTGCCATCCAGCGAATCTTTGTTGTGAAACTCCACAATATGGTTAATATCGCTGTAAAGACAATGGTTTCCAGCGGAATAACAAGACCTGCCGCAATTGAAATCAGAGACAATACAACTCCAATGAATAAACCTAGCGGAAGGAGCTGTCTCAGCTCAAAGTATGCATTCTCCGCTCGAACATGAAAATTGCCCCTCTCTCGTTTCACCCGGGAAACGCCTAAAATAGCAGCTAAAAAGAAGAGATAATAGAATACAGGATGAAGAAAAAACTTACCCGCTCCCTTTGCGATTTCAATCAGCCATTCTTGAGCCACCATAGCCACCAACCTCTATTAATAAATTTCCATAAGAAATATTCGATGTTTCCAATATCTATTACTCTTTATTCTACCAAAATGTCCACACAAAACCTATTGCAAGATAAAATAAATAAAGAAAACTCGCCGATTGGCGAGTCTTGAAAAAACGAAGACAGAGGTGCAGCTGCACCTATACTTATTTCCTTATGTTTTTGACAACGTCGAATAAACTTTTTGCTGAAGATTTCTACTTTCTTCACGTGCAAAAAATGGCAAGAAAATATCTCTTGCTATCTCTTAGATTATTTTAATGTCGAGCGGGAAAGGAGTTCTCCTGCTTCTTCATCCGTTAAATCATAATGATAGAACATACGATAAAATTCTTTTGTTTCTTTAATCATATCGTATGTATATAAATTAGGGTAAATGAGATTTCCTAGCCACTTCATACCTAATACTCGGTTAACGGATGGCGGAAAGCCTAGCCAATTATACGGTCCTTCTGGAACTTCATAGATTTTACTAGATTGAACCGCTTTTAAATCTTTCCATAATGGGTCACCTGCTGTAACCTCTTCATAAACACTATCAGGTGCAAAAATAATGACTTCTGGCTGCCAAAGCAGCAGCTGTTCCATTGAGACTTCATTTCCTCCCCCTTTGCTTGCTGCTTGATCCAATACGGCTACATTTTCTACACCTACAAAGTCAAATATTTCCGCATGGAAAGAGCCTTTTCCATTCGTATTCAATCCATTGTCACCTATTCCATAAAATAGGGTGACAATCTCCTTCTCTGGAATTGAAGAGGAAATTTCTTTTGCATCATTTATGGCAGCTTCACTATAAGATGTAAGTGCCTCTGCCTGTTCCTTTTCATTTAGAATATCACCTAAAATTTGATAAGATTGAGGAATGGTATCTAATTTTGCTTCAACAAATATAGTAGGGATGCCTGTGCTCTTTTGGATTTCATCCATATCCTCTTTAACCGTTTTCTTCGCTTCCCCAATATCAATAATGACATCTGGCTTCGCTGCAATTAATGCCTCTAAATTAAACGTGTCCCCGTAAAACATGCCAAATGTAGGAAGATCTAATATCTTTTGATCAAAATATTTCGCTTCAGCCTCCCCAGGTTTTCTCGCCCAGCCTATTAACTTTTTAGGTGCAATTGAATATAATACCATTTGAGCTAAAGGTCCAGATGGGGCAACTTTTGTTATATTAGCCGGAATTTCAACTTCTCGTCCAACAGAATCAGTAAATTTACGTGTAGTTTGTTCTTCTGACTGTTTTGATTCCTTCTCTTGAATTTCCTGATTTTCCTCATCTGCTGCTTTTTTGGCAGAATTATTTGAGTTGCAGCCAGCCATTCCTCCTATTACAAACATAATTACTAAAAATAATAAACTCATTTTTCTAACTTGATTCATTAAACGCTTCCTCCATATTGAATTAAATTCCTATTTAACCTAGGAAACTATTAAGTTTGCCTATTCATTAGATTCGGAACAATGACTCGGATATCCCCAGCCTCTGTCTTGATGTCCTCGAGCTTAACATGTACGCCATATAATTGCTCTAGCAATGCCTCTGTCACTATTTCTTTCGGGCAGCCGCTTTGAATAATCTTCCCATTGAACATCATTAGTACCTTTGTTCCATATAAAAAGGCATGTTCTGGATTATGTGTTGATAAAATGACAATATATCCCTCTTTCGCAAGTTTCTTTACATGCATCATCACACGAATTTGATTCCCATAATCAAGATTGGCTGTCGGCTCATCCATCACAAGAATCTTTGCCTTTTGCACAATGGCACGTGCAATTAAAGCTAACTGTCTTTCACCCCCGCTGATTTCTGCATATCCACGGTTACGCAAATGAGAAATTCCAAGCATATCCAATGCGTGCAGCGCTTCCTTTTCATCCTCTATATTCGGATTGGAAACACCTTTAAGATGGATTGTTCGGCCCATTAATACTGTATTTAAAACAGTAAAGTTGAAAGTTGGATGATGAGATTGCGGAATGTAAGCAATCTTCTTTGCAAGCTCCGCTATTCCCATCTTTTTAATATTCTTCCCTTCTATCAAGATCTCACCTTGATACCCTTTTGTTAGTCCGAGCATGCAGCGGAATAATGTACTTTTCCCAACACCATTTGGACCAAGGACACAAATCAGGTTTTTAGAATGGGCAGAGAAGGTGATGTTATCCAATATTTTTCTTTGCTTATAATTAAAGCTTAGTTCCTTCACTACTATCATCATCGTCTATTACCCTCTCGTAAGATCAAATACATAAAAAATGGGGCTCCAACGAAAGCTGTTAATATGCCTAATGGAATCTCCTGTGTAGCTAATAACCTTGAGAAATTATCAACAATTAATAAGAAACTTGCTCCAAGCAACATGGATGCTGGAATTAAAACACGATAATCAGAACCAACTATCATGCGTGTAAAATGAGGAATGACGAGACCAACCCAACCAATCATTCCACTAACAGATACACTTGCTGTTGTTGCCAAAGTGGCACATGCAATAACGAGAATACGAATGACTTTCGTATTCACCCCCATTGTTTGCGCCTCTTCCTCGCCCATTGTCATAACATTTAATTTCCATCGCAAGAACATTAACGGAATTAATCCCAACAATATAGGGATTGCACTTAGCAGTAAGTCTTGCTGGCGTATCGATGATAAACTTCCCATTAGCCAATAGGTAATGGCAGGGAGTTCATTATTCGGGTCTGCTACGAGTTTAATGAAAGAAAGACCAGCAGAGAATAAAGAACCTACCATTATACCTGTTAGAATAAGACTGAGTGACGGATTATTCTTTACACTTGAACTGATTACCCATACTAAGAATACTGTCAGCATCCCAAAGAAAAATGCCGATAGGGCAATACTGTATTTACTTAAGCCAAGAAGGATGGCTAGTGCTGCACCAAATCCTGCTCCAGCAGAAGCACCTAATAGGTCAGGTGAGACCATCGGATTTTGAAATAATCCCTGATAAGCTGCCCCTGCACAAGATAAGGCAGCCCCGATCATAACAGCTGCTAAAATCCTCGGAAGACGTATTTGAAAAATGACTGTTTCTACCTCAATGGTCCAAGATGGTTCAAATGGAATAACCTTTGAAGCGAAAACCTTAAACAATTCTAACGGCCCGACTGGATATCTTCCAAGGGCGAAAGATAATATGAAACAACAAATAAGAAGGATAGCTAAAATAAAAAGCTTTCCCCGATACTCTCTAATAAAAGATGCTTTACTTAACTCGCCCATGACGGCCTCCTAGTTTATCCTCAGCGGCGAATAACCTGATAATAGGGTTTTGAGTAGCAAGGTTTACAATATACTTTTAAATCAACGGCCACCTCACGCCCATCATTCACTTCTTCTCCACACTTATCACAAATAATTCTCCTCAACGGCTTTCCCGGCAGATCCTCTAGACGAAAATCTACAACGACTTCTTCAAATGCTAATAACTCGTTATCTGGCATTATCTTATATGCTTCTAAATATGGATTATCGCTATTATTCACATATTTCTTTACAAGCTCACGAACACTAGCAGGTACGAGTATTCTTACTGCTTTTTTTTTGTTAATATCTAAAAAGGTCGCTGCCATCTTGCCATAATCTATGTGCTTTAACGTTCTTTTTCCTAATTTACAGCCTGTTACCGTTTGAATGGCATCTGCCGCACATCGGTCTGTTTCAACATAAACAATTAGACTCTTATTCTTATGTAAATCCTCCATGCTTAACCATTTTAATCCCGCCATCCCCATTCTGACTCCAAGAATTTGACCGGCACAAAGGTGTCCATGGTAACTAGCAGCTGCTTCTATTAATTCATTAACGTTTTTCATTTCGCCACACACCTTATAGTCAAAATATACTTCTAACACTTTTTGAAATGTTTATGTATTGAACAGCATTTCGGAAGCTGCGCACCCCTCCGCCTTCCTTAATACAGCGGAGAACAAAGTCCTCTTCCTCAACCACTAAACCACTAATTATATCAACCCCCATCTCAAATAGAGCTGTTGAAAATGGTGTGCTGGGTCCTAACATAATGGTCACAGCATTTTTTGAAAGCTCCAGTAATCGAGGTGTTGTTTTATTAATAAGAGTTGAAGATGTCATAAACACATAATCTTGTTCGGATAGAATATATTCTGCTGCAGGATCAGGTAGATCCCCCATTTGCGGATTCCGCTCTAACACTGAAAGCTGACAATGCTTCGACAACTCACAAACATCGGGAAAGTGTCCTATCACAGCCACTTTTTTCCCTCTTATTTTGTCCGCGAAGAGATCAAACGCACTGCCAGATTGCAATTGTTTATATCCCTTATTTTCCATATCGGCAATGGTTTCACGGCAATTCCTGACAGAATTGATTGCACTTAAACCGATAGCAGCCTCCAAGGAATTCCAAGATTTTATTCTTTCAGCTAAACTCTTCACTGATTGTCCCATGCATGTCCCTGGCAATTGTGATAATTCCAAAGGACGAGGGAAGCTCATTGCTAATCCCATCGCCTTCGAACGCGTAGCAGTCCAAGAAAGCCCTGCAATTACTTCCTCAACCCTTTCTTCCTCGCTTATTTCCGCGATTAGTTTGTCATATAACTCCCACATAAAAGACCCTCCCGTAGTAATCTAGCAAAATGGTTAAAATAACCAAGATGAATAGAAAAGATGTTCACTATTATAATCAGTTATAATTAAATATATCTAATTATAATTAGTTATATCTAATTATAATTTATTATCAAAACTATAAATACAACAATTTACTTATTTTTCTACTTTTCACGAATTTGACAAATTCCTATACAGTTTTAGCACAATAAAAATAACAGGAAGATTGCTCCTCCTGTTATTTCATATGTTGATCGCGGAATTATTTGTAAATACCTAAATAAACTATTGTCTACGCGTGAAAATCTACAATACTATCTGGCTAGAAATCTTAGAGCCGTTTGGAGCTGGATGTCATTCTCTTCTTTTTTCATTTCGTCAATGATTGCCTTTTCTAATGCAGCAGCCGTTTTTTGATCGATCGTTCCGGTGGCGTTAAGACCTGAATGCTTTTGAAATGCCTTAACAGCAATCATAGTAGCTTCACTGAAATAGCCATCTTTTCTCCCCGGAGAAAAGCCTAGCCCATCCAGCATTTCCTGTGCATTTTTTACCTGCTCATTGTTCATGTCCTGTATCAATGTCTCTTCCAATTGCAGTGGATGCGTATTAAAAATGGCCGGCTGCATGACTTTAAGTGTTGGTTGGATCCCTTTATCGTGAATCCAATTTCCATCTGGTGTTAGCCACTTAAATAATGTCAGCTTAATATTGCTTCCATCCCCCATTGGCACTGGTTGCTGAACCGTTCCTTTTCCAAATGTTTTTTCTCCAATCAGCGGGTATCCTTCCGCCTCATTTAACGCACCTGCTAAGATTTCAGAAGCAGATGCACTTCCTTTATCAATTAAGACCGCAATGGGATAGTCTTTTTCTTCCGTTAAGCTCGAGAAATATCTCTTTTTCTCTCCATTTCGACGTTCAATTTGAATCATTGGCTTTTCATTTGTCACAAGCCCTTTCAAAATTTCTTGAACTGCATCCAGATAGCCTCCTGGATTTCCACGAACATCAATGACTAACCCCTCAAGCCCTTTTTTCTCTAAACCTCTAAGATTTTTTTCAAATTCTGCCGCTGTATCCTCTGAAAAAGAGGTGATCTCTATATAGCCAATCGCTTTTCCATTTTGTCTTTTTAAATCGGAATAAACAGTCATTTGCGGAATCTCATCCCGTTTAACTTCAACAACTAGAGGATCAGTCAATCCTTGACGAGCAATTTCCAGCTTAACTTTTGTCCCTTTTTCTCCTCTAATTTTTAATGTCGCCTCAAACAAGTCAAGTCCATCTATACTTTCTCCATCAATCTTTAAAATTTGATCTCTTGGTTTGAGACCCGCTTTTTCCGCTGGAGAATCCTTAAATGGAGCGACAATGACAACCTTTCCATCGTCCATGCTTACTTCAGCTCCGATTCCTTCAAAAGAGGATTCAAGTGACTCGTTGAATTGTTCCACCGTTTCCTTGTCCATATACACTGAATATTTGTCTGAGAGCGTGGAAAGCATTCCTTGAATGGCACCTTCTACCAGCTGCTCCTCCTCCACTTTTTCAACATAGCTATTTAATATTAAATGATAGGCCTTTTCTACCTTCTCTAAATCCCCTGCAGAAATGGGGGTTTTGCCTTCCGCTGTAGGGGCTGTTTGATTTTCAACGCTTACCTTAGGGTTACTTTTATTTACCCATTGCATTCCAGCATATGTACCACCCGCTCCTGTCAAGAGAGATCCCGTCATAAGCAGCACAATCCACTTTCTGTTCATCCCCATCTTCCTTTCCTTCGATGTATACCGATTTTTAATCCTTCTACAATTTGCCTGATTCACCTTTTTTAGGGATGCTAATTCAATATATGAAAAAATGGGACGGGTTATGAGATTTTTTTGCTATAGAGATGTTTGTTTGGGGAGATTTAAGTTATATTAGCTGGTTGGCGGTTTTATCTAGCATTTCATTAAAGTTATCGAGTAAGTCTTTGATTTTATCTAGCAGATTTTTCAATTTATCTAGCAAGTCTTCGGTTTTATCTAGCATTTCAGGTTTTTTCGTACAAAAAAAAAGAAAGAAGCTTAGCTCCTTCCTTTTTTATATTTTTAGAAATTTACGTACGGACATCATACTGCCCCAGACACCAATTAATGCGCCCATAAGGAGTAATAATCCAGAAACCTGATATACGAATGGACTAAACTCAAGGATCTCCATAAAGTTTCCTTGCAGTTTCGGTGCCAGATAGTCATAAACATAGTTATACGATATGGCAATAAGCGTGATTGGCAGAATGGACCCAAGTACGCCAAGCCATAAGCCTTCAAGGAAGAACGGCCAACGAATGAACCCGTTTGTCGCTCCTACTAATCTCATAATCTCAATTTCTCTTCTTCTAGATACGATTGTGATTTTGATTGTATTTGAGATTAAGAACATAGCTGTAAACAGCAAACCTACAATCAGAACAAGCCCCACATTTCTTGCTCCATTTAGGAAAGAGAATAGTTTTTCAACTTCCCCCTGTCCATACTTCACCTTCGCAGCATATTCCATTTTTTCTATTTTTTCGGCAACCTTCATGACATCTTCCGGATCTTTTGTTTTCACAACTAATACATCATTTAACGGGTTGTCCTGCTCAAAAAGCTTATACGCCTCTCCTTCTTCACCAAAACTTTCAATGAGGTTATCGAGCTCCTCATCCTTTGGAGAAAAACGAACGGATTTGACTTCTGAAATGCCTTGAATCTTCTTTTCCAAAGCCTTTTGATCTTCTTTATTCGCTGCTACATCAATATGAACACGAACTTCTACTTCCTGTTCAAGCGTTGTTGCTACTTTGTTAAGATTCATCATAATGACGAAAAATACCCCGACTAAAATAAGCGTGACAGTAACCGCACTTGCTGATGCAAACGTCATCCAGCCATTTCTTCCGAGACTTTTTACACTTTCTTTTAAATGACGGCTTAAGGTTCTAGCTTTCATAGCCATAGTCCCCCCTTTGCTCGTCACGGACAATTCTTCCACCCTCTATTGCGATCACGCGATGTTTAATTTTATTAACAATTTCTTTATTATGTGTTGCCATAAGGACTGTTGTTCCTCTAGTATTAATTTCATCAAAAATATTCATAATTTCCCATGATGTTTCCGGATCAAGATTTCCCGTCGGCTCGTCCGCTATTACTACTTTCGGTGAGTTCACGATTGAGCGGGCAATCGAGACGCGCTGCTGCTCTCCCCCCGATAATTCAGTTGGCAGCATCCGTGCTTTATGCTTTAAATTAACAAGATCTAGTGTCTCCATGACCTGCTTTTTTATATACTTCGGCTGTTCTTCAGTTACTTCTAGGGCAAAGGCTACATTTTCATAGACAGTTAGTGTTGGAAGTAATTTAAAATCCTGAAAAACCACGCCGATATTACGTCTAAGTAGAGGAACCTTGCTTGTTTTTAATTTTGCAAGATTGATCCCATTAATCATAATTGTTCCACTAGATGGTTTTTCTTCTCTATACATCATTTTAATAAATGTTGATTTACCAGCACCACTCGGACCAACCACATAAACAAACTCTCCTGCCTTGATCGATACGTCAATGCCATTTGCAGCAACTACTCCGTTTGGATATTTCTTAAATACATCCTTCATTTCTATCATTTCTATCACACCCAATATCTATTCTGTTTATATAAATTGATTACGCAGTTTCGACTCACGAATCAATATCTTTTCATTTAAAGTAATTATATTTAAGCGAATCTATTATTTCGTCAAAAAACGACAACTTCCAGACAAAAAAGGATAAAAACCAACTTTATTTTCATTCAGCTTTCATTATAACATCTACAATCATTAAAAATACCTGAAAAATTATTACAGTTTCTTTTCAAAGAAAGAAAAGCGGAAGCGCCTTGTTCATCGCCGTACAAACTGGAAGGGATCCGACTGAGATAAAGGAAACACGGTTAGCGTCAGCGAACCGATGTTGACTTATTCGTAGGGAGGAGACCTGAAGTTTGATAGGCGATAGGACGCTTGCGCTAGACAGTTCTTAATTCAATAGTAATACTTTCTTATCTTAGCAAACAGAAAAAACGTTCTGCGATAAACAGAACGTTTCTTGTAAAAATAATTTACTATTACTTTTTAGCAGCTAACCATTCAGCAACTTGTGATGCTTCATCACCGCTAAGCAATCCAGCTGGCATTGCACCTTGTCCATTAGCAATGATTGATTCAATATCTTCCTTAGAATGAGTTGAACCAGCCTTTTCAAGAGCAGGGCCTACGCCACCTTCAAGATTGCCGCCATGGCAGCTTGAGCACTTTTGATTGTAAAGCTTTTCGGCATCGCCAGCATCAGCTGTTGTTGTTTCGCCGCCTGTTGTACCTGTGTCCTTCTCTTTCGATGCGTCGTCATCCCCGCCGCCACAAGCAGCAAGAGCAAGAACTAGAGAAGACCCTAAAAGTAATGCTAGAAGCTTCTTTTTCACTTAAAATCCCCCTCTGGTAATATTACATATCACAGTTATATTATACCAACATTAAGCGCGATTGAAACCCTCTCCAAGTACCTCAGATGCATCGGTAACAATGATAAATGCAGTCGGATCAATGCTTTTGACCAATTGTTTCAATTTTGTGAACTCCGTTTGATCAACGACACACATGAGAATTGGACGCTCATTATCAGTATAACCACCGTATGCTGTTAGTTTTGTCACACCTCTATCAATTTTATTCAATATTCCTTCACGAACTTCCGCTTGTTTTTCTGTTATTATCATTGTCATTTTTGTTCTGCCAAAGCCTACTTGAACGAGATCGATTGTTTTGCTAGTAACAAACAAGGCAAGTAAGGCATATAGTCCTCTTTCGATATCGAACACAATGGCTGCAGTAAGTACGATAAGTCCATCAATAATCGCCACACATGTACCTAACGAGAGTCCAGTATATTTGTTAATAATTTGTGCTGCAAGGTCTGTTCCACCCGTTGAGGCCCTTCCCCTAAAAACAACACCAAGGCCAAGACCGACACCGATTCCGCCGAATAATGAAGCAAGCAAAGGATCATTTGTCCACGCTTCAAAATCCTTTGTTAGAAAAACAACAAACGGCAAAAATATGGTTCCAACCAATGTTTTAGCTCCAAACTGCTTGCCAAGGAAGACAACCCCAGCAATAAAGAGAGGGATATTAAAGGCCCACTGCACATACGCAGGCTCCCACCCAACAACCGCATCTAAGATCGTGCTAATCCCACTTACTCCGCCCGAAGCCACTCGATTTGGCAGTAAGAATACATTGAAAGTAATCGCTACAATAGCTGCACCAATAAGTACATAAATATACTCTTTCAGCATTTCTCTTTTTGTATGAAAGGCAATCTCTCGCTTCTTTTTTTGCATCATTCTTCTCCTTTGTAGTGGGAGCCACTACCGCGAATTTCACCGAATAACATCATGACTTTCGACATATACCGACAGTGAGTATAGCATGGAGCCATTTAACTGTAAATGCCAATAGTGTGCTGTGTTAAAGGGGTAAATAGCTTAATCTTAGGTTGTGGATATTTGCTATTATCTATGAACAAAGATGAGAATTGTGTGTACAAATCCGTGGTGTAATGTTGTAAAAGGAGGTGAGAGTATGGAGAAAATTCTAAATGAGATTTTACAGCATCTGCAAGGACACCATGAAGCGTTTTGATTCCATCGATAAAGAAATTAATAAAGTTAAAGGAAGATTAGAGAATGTGGATAACTGCTTAGTAAAAGTCTAAAACATATTAGACAATGTTGATAACCGTTTTGAGAATGTCGAAAACAGCCTTTATAGTTTGGAGGAAACGGTCAATAACCATGCAACAGAAGTCATTTTAGGCATATAGAAACAGAACTTGATCAGCACGAGGAAACTTTTCGAATAGGATCGAATGAATAAACTGGAACAAAAAATTGATATTAAACACCTGAGTAAAAAACCGGGGTTTACAAAACAGAAATTAATCAGCTATAGAAAAAAATCCACATCTAGTACCCCCTCAACTTAAACTGGCAAACGCCGTTATTTACAATAGAAAAAAGCCTTTGCCGATCTATAAGACCGAGCAGAGGCTTTTATTTCTCATACTTAGCTTAATTTTGAACGAAGGTATGCATCAATAAACGGATCAAGTTCTCCGTCCATAACCGCTTGTGTGTTTCCACTTTCTGTGCTCGTCCGGTGATCCTTCACCATGGAATACGGATGGAAAACGTAGGAACGGATTTGGCTGCCCCAGCCGATTTCTTTTTGTTCTCCGCGAATTTCTGCTAATTGCTGCTCCTGCTCTTCAATTTTTCGTTGATAAAGCTTTGCTTGAAGCATTTTCATCGCACGATCACGGTTTTTAATTTGCGAGCGCTCGGTTTGACAAGTAACGACCACTCCTGTTGGTGTATGGGTAATCCGAACAGCTGAATCCGTTGTGTTGATATGCTGTCCGCCCGCACCACTTGCACGGTAGGTATCTATTTTCAAGTCTTCTGTGCGGATATCAATTTCGATCTCATCATTAAATTCTGGCATCACTTCACATGACACAAACGACGTATGACGGCGGCCTGATGAATCAAATGGCGAAATGCGCACAAGGCGATGCACACCTTTTTCTGCCTTTAAATAGCCATATGCATTATGACCTTTAATACCTAGTGTTACGCTTTTTATCCCAGCTTCATCCCCTGGAAGATAGTCAAGCGTTTCCACTTTGAAGCCTTTTTTCTCTGCCCATCTCGTGTACATACGAAGAAGCATGGAGCCCCAATCTTGTGACTCAGTTCCACCAGCTCCTGGATGAAGTTCAAGAATCGCATTGTTTTTATCATAAGGCTCGCTTAAAAGAAGCTGCAGTTCAAACTCATTCAAACGCTTGGCCAAATCCTTTAATTCTTCCTCTAACTCAGCTTGAAGCTCAGCGTCTGCTTCTTCCTTCACAAGCTCGTACGTTAATTCAAGGTTTTCAAATGTTTCATTCAAATCATAAAGCTCATGTACCTGATCCTTCAGCCCATTAAGCTCTCCAATGACTATTTGTGCCTTTTGCTGGTCATCCCAAAATCCTGGATGGAGCATTGTGTCATCAAGCTCCGCAATACGTGCCTCTTTGTTCTCTAAGTCAAAGAGACCCCCTAAAGTCCGCTAATCGTTTAGCCATTTTCTCTAATTCATTCCGAATATCTGCTAATTCCATGCTTTCACCTCTTATAATTTTTGAGCTGCTTTTATACTGTGTTCACTCAGCCATTTATTATTATACTGTTACAACAAATAAAATCACACCTAAAAAGAAAAAAACACCGGCAAAGCTATTCAGTGAACAGCTTGCCGGGCTCTTTTTGATTATCCAATTCCGCAGCAGTTTTTATACTTTTTGCCGCTTCCACAAATACATGGATCATTTCGGCCAACATCCAGCTGTTTTACAACAGGCTTTTTCTTCACCTTTTCCCCATCTTCCTTCGGGTTGACCGCTTGGCCTTTTGCTACTTCTTGACGTTCTAAATTGTTGCGGATTTCAGCCTTCATGATGTATTTTGCCACATCTTCCTCGACTGCGGCAATCATATTTTCGAACATCGCAAAGCCTTCCTGCTGATATTCTTGAAGCGGATTAATTTGTCCGTATGCACGAAGATGAATCCCTTGACGGAGCTGATCCATTGCATCAATATGGTCAATCCACTTCGTATCCACCGCACGAAGAACGATAACCTTTTCAAATTCACGCATTTGTTCAGGCTGAAGAAGCTCTTCTTTTTCATCGTAGCGTGCTTTAACCTTTGCAAAAATGGCTTCAATGATCTCCTCTGTATCCTTGCCTCTTAGATCATCAACCGTAATATCTCCCTCATGCAGCAGGTTTCCATTTACATAGTCGATCAGACCTGGAAGGTTCCACTCCTCCTCGTCACCGTTAGCCGGTGCGAAAGCATGAACATTGCGCTCGAGTGATGTCATCAGCATTTTCTCAACGATTTCGCGAAGATTTTCTGATTCCAATACTTCATTACGCTGTCCATAAAGAATTTCACGCTGCTGACGAAGAACATCGTCATAGGAAAGAAGCTGTTTACGTGCATCAAAGTTATTGCCTTCTACTCGCTTCTGAGCAGACTCAACTGCTTTTGAAACCATTTTACTCTGAATTGGCTGGGAATCATCCATACCAAGACGCTCCATCATCGATTTCATATTATCTGAACCGAAGCGGCGCATCAATTCATCTTCCATTGAAAGATAGAATTGCGTAATCCCTGGATCTCCCTGACGGCCTGAACGTCCGCGAAGCTGGTTATCTATCCGTCTGCTCTCATGGCGTTCCGTACCAATTACAGCTAGTCCACCTAATTCTTTGACACCCTCACCAAGCTTAATGTCTGTACCACGGCCAGCCATGTTCGTTGCAATCGTGACCGCACCTTTTTTACCGGCATCGAGAATAATTTCTGCTTCTCGGCCATGGTTCTTGGCATTTAGGACATTATGGTGTACACCTTTTTTCGTTAAATATTTTGAAATAACCTCTGATGTTTCAATCGCAACCGTACCAACAAGTACGGGCTGGCCTTTTTTATGGCGCTCAGCAATATCCTCAACAACTGCACGGAACTTTCCATCCATCGATGAATAAATTAAATCCGCACGGTCATCACGGGCAATCGGACGATTGGTTGGAATGACAATAACATTCATATTGTAAATATTGCGGAATTCCTCTTCCTCTGTTTTCGCTGTACCAGTCATCCCAGCCAGTTTTTCATACATACGGAAGTAGTTCTGGAATGTAATCGTTGCAAGGGTCATGCTTTCATTTTGAATTTCTAGCCCTTCTTTTGCTTCAATTGCCTGGTGCAGACCGTCACTATAACGGCGGCCCTTCATCAAACGGCCAGTAAATTGGTCAACAATGACAATTTCGCCCTCTTGAACAACGTAATCCACATCAAGATGCATACTTGAATGCGCCTTTAATGCTTGCGTAATATGATGGTTCAATGTGACATGGGAAATATCGAAAAGGTTCTCAATCCCAAAAGCACGTTCCGCTTTTGTCATCCCTTCTTCTGTCAGCTGAACCCCTTTTGTTTTTTCGTCATATGTGTAATCTTCTTCTTTTTTCAATGTACGAACAAACCCATTGGCCTGAATATAAAGGGCTGTCGACTTTTGCGCTGTTCCTGAAATAATTAGCGGTGTCCGCGCTTCATCGATTAGAATGGAGTCCACCTCATCGATTACCGCATAGAAAAGCGGGCGCTGAACCTTTTGCTCTTTATAAAGAACCATATTGTCGCGAAGATAGTCAAAGCCTAATTCATTGTTCGTGCTATACGTAATATCCGCTGCATAAGCGGCTTGCTTTTCTTCCTTTGTGAGTCCATTTAAGTTCAAACCAACTGTTAGTCCTAAAAATTCATACAGCTGACCCATCTCAGTAGCATCACGGCTAGCAAGGTATTCGTTGACAGTAACAACGTGAACGCCTTTACCAGAAATAGCATTTAAGTATACTGGCATTGTCGCCGTAAGCGTTTTACCTTCCCCTGTTTTCATTTCGGAGATGTTTCCATCATGAAGGGAAGCTCCCCCCATTAATTGCACCGGGTATGGATACAATCCAAGCACACGCTTTGCACCTTCACGCACAACAGCAAATGCTTCAACAAGCAAGTCATCTAACGTTTCACCTTTTTGATAGCGTGCTTTGAATTCGTCTGTTTTGCCGCGTAACTCATCATCCGTTAATTTTTCCGTATCAGCCGCAAGTGCTTCAATTTGCTCTGCAATTTTTGTGAGTCGTTTTAGTTCGCGTTTATTTTGATCAAACACCTTATTTAAAATCCCAAGCATTTAAAACGCTCCTTTATATTGGATAGGAGAAGATTTTGGTAAAAATCTCCCATGAAATCTCATATTATTCCTATTAATATTACCACTTTCACTAGGGGGTGACAACTTATGAGGGTGGGGAGGAAGTTTTGCCTTTTGGAAAATAGACTCTCCCCTTAAGTTGGCCTTTAAATGGCAAGTCCATTGAAATGAGTAACTTTTTTGCAATACTTGCGGAGGAAAGGTGGAGGAAATCTCGAAATTGACTGTTAGAAATGGGGGAATTATTGTTAAGCAGGAAATAATCATTGACCGCAAGTATGTGGGCATTTTTATCCTTTGATTTGCATTTAGGGCAAAACCAGGTTCCGTAGTGTCTTTCCATTGGGGATGTAGATTGGCATTTCTCACAAAGTGCTCCAGTGGTTATTTCGCTTTTTGATATGTTATAAAAAGGAAGAACATCAAATATTTCTTCTTTATACTCTTTTAATAGGATTCGGCAGATTTTCTTGAGCTCTTTTGGAGTGAGGATTTCGTTCTTATAAGATAATCTTATTTTTTCAATTTCCTTTAATAAAAATTGAACGTGAAGGACTTTTTGCATCATTTTCATATTTCCGGGGGCAGTTTGAATGATGGTTGAGGGCTTACTAATAATAATCAGAAAGTCGATTGGAATGGAAATATTGCGTTTGTTCAGCCATTTTCTCAGCTCTGTCCGTTGTTGGCGAGCTTGTTCAATGGGATTGGCGTAGCCTTTAATTTCCCCGTTTGAGTTGGTTTGTATAAGCTGGTCAAGTAAGGGATCAAAGTAAAGTCTTCCTGAATAGTTTTTCACTTCAAGAATGAGCGCGAAAAAGGATGTGAGGATTAAAGTATCAATTTGAAAGAAGTGTTTTCCATTCGAGAGTCGTATGCCGTGGAATATCATATAGTCTTTTTCAGGGAGCTTGCTTAAAGGAAAGTCTAATGCTTGTTCGCCTCTGAAACCAGCCCAACGTTTGGCGAGATCTGATGCAATTTCAGCTCTTTTCCAATGATTTCCGGTATTCTTCTTAAAAGTGCTTCATTTTTTTGGATTCTGATAGGAATTGTACGTTCTTTTACAATCAATTTGATCTCTCCTTTTTAAAGTTCAACACAATATTCGTTTTTACATAGAAATAATCCTGCCTAGATTATAGTTTTTATCACCACATCTGTTAAATCTTCATGTTACAAGCCAGATTTTCATTTTATCGGCCACTTTCAATGATTTACGGGCCACTTCACCTAATTTATAGGCAACTTTCTCATTTTATGGGCCACCTCATTATTTTTCATAAAAAAACGAAGAGCATCCATGCTCTCCGTCTAGTTACTAAGCCATTCCTTCAACTTAGGAACTCTATTCCAAAGATGCTGATGCTCACTCACATAGACTGCGGCTTCATTTTTGTCACCGAAGCTGTAATAATCAGGAATGTCTGCTGGGAGCTTCTTTTTACCTGTTAATAAATCAACGACATACTTATTTACCTTTTTGGCAGCAAGAAATAGTTGATTGGCTTTATCTGTTAAACCATTTGATAAAATCTCGATTAATGTTTGATTATACGCATCTTGTGCACTATCTTCCGGATATCTCTTCAAGAGTTCAGAAGCTTTTCGAAATTGTTCATCATCACAATAGGAAATAAATAGCATATAGCTGATACCCTGATTGTCAGCCGGATTTAATTCCAGCAGCTCCTCGTACTGAGTAATTGCTGCTGTTAAATCACCAATTTTTTGTAAAAATGCTGCATAATTCATTGCTGCACGCATAAATGGTCTTGTTTCGATTAGCCCCCAGAAGTACCCTTTATTCTCATGAAAAAATGCTTCACCAAGCTCATCGCGGCCAATGCGCATACCCTTTTCAAAAAGCTGGGCAGCAGTTTGCAGAGAATCAGTCTGTTCAGCTAAAATTGTATATCCGTCTGCATGGGAAGGGTCTAATTCCAAGGCTTTCTGAGCTAGTCTGTATCTTTCTGGCCCATTAGATTCAAGGGCTGCGTATATTAGCTCTTGTGCCTCTTCTTTCGTGCCTTGACTCTTGTTCTTTCTGGGATTAGGGCTGTCTAATCTTGCTTGCAAAAAGTCATTTATTTCCTCCATACTTTCCAACTGATTTTCTTCAATTTCTTTTAACACCTCTTGTAATTCCGCTTCCAGTGCATGGCTTTGCTTCTTCTGATCCCGTTCAATCATTGCCCCTATGTAATTCTCTACAACAAAGTAAATGTCACTATAATAGCTAGATACTCGATTAGCTGGCAATCCATACATGTCTCCGATCTGTTTCTGTGTTAGCTCAACTTTTGTCGGTGCTAAAGTAGTAACGAGATAACGAAGGGCCGCCACATAATTTACAGGCTTCTGAATTTTTTTATTGGTTTGCTTGCAATATTCCATCCAAAGCATAACGCCTATATGGATGATCCAGCTAAGTTCTCCCGCCGCTTTCATATCCTTTTCAAACATTTCGGCTACCTGCTTAGCTCCGTCGCTTGGCCATTCAAAACCTTGAAGATCAAGCGTTACTCCCGCCTTTGGTGTCTCATGCATCATTTCAAGGAAGTTGTCTGCTAGAAATTCCTCTGGACTATCATATCCTGAATTCATAAATTCATTTTCAATAAAGACTTCAAAATCGGCTGTATGCTCTATAGAAAGTTCAAATAGAGTTGGAAAAACAGTAAATTTGTCTTCATAGCGATGCAAAATTGCAAAAGCGAATACGCCTTCCTCGTAATCTCGCGAATGCTCAAATAGAACAACAGGGTACTCTTTTCCTGTCAATGTATCTTCTATTATAAGGCTATCGATATGATATTCTTTCACTATACCAGCAACAGCATAGCCTTCCTGCCAAGATTCCAGAATGGCCTTCACTCTTGTGCGTGAAACTTTGCGAAGTTTATGCTCAATAAACTTCTGCATAATGGTTTTGCCATCTTCCATCGGTTCAAATACTAGAAACCAAAAAGGGTGCAAAAATTCATAGAAATCCGCATCTCCAGCATCTGCATCCTCCAGCGAATGAAGCAAGTCTTCAAAATCATTCGCTATTTCATCACCAAACTGTTGGATCGCAAAAATTTCCGCTTCCTTTTGCAGCTCCAACACTTCATGATCAATCACATCTGTAATAAGAACCGTATCCTTGCTCCCACAGCATTTTTTATACTTCTTCCCGCTTCCGCACGGACATGGTTCATTCCGGCTAACTTTTAAAGTAGACATATAACAGCTTTCTCCTTATCCCTATTGATCTGTTTTTAATCTATTCTATCACTATAGCTTCAAACAAATTAACTATTAGTTTGACACACGTATTAAAATATAAAACTGCTATCCTTGACATTTTCAACTTCCGTTTATATAATAATATTAATTAAATAGTTGTTCTCCTAAAGGGGAGTAGCTTTTACAGCATTGTCGTCATTTCAGAGCACTAGCTCTCGGCATTGTTGGCAGCCTAAAAATTGTTAGCCAGACCTTTACCAAGCGGTAGAGGTCTTTATTTATGACCTTTACCCATCGTGGTAAAGGTCTTTTTTATTAGGCTTGTTGAAACAAATATTGTTGGAGAAAAGCATCCATCAAGGGCTCACAATCCACAACATGCAAGGTCAGTACCTATACAATAATGGAGGAATTCACATGAATAAAAAGATCCGATTTTCACTTGAAGAATTAACAAAGAAGAACAAAGAAGAGTTATTAAAGGACAAGATTCAAATGGAAAAAATCGAGAAAAGAATCGATGAAAAACACGCAAAGACAAAATGAAGAAACCCACTTATTAGAAAGGAGGAATTTGCAGTGTAAAATCTCCCTCTTACTTTTATCAAAATCATACAAAAAGAGGAGAAAATACGTAATTGAAAACCGCAGCATTACAAAAATGGCTAGTAATCTTTACTTTTTGAAGTATACTCGAAACAACATTTACGTCAGCAATCACTTCAGAGGTAAAAAATCCGCCAAGGATTCAAATTCAACCCGCTCAGATTCTTTCTGATTCTGATCAGCGGACATAATAATAGAGTCAGAAAAACCCCGCTTTTGACAGCGGGGTTTCCTTATTATTGTGCTTCAATTAGACCATAACGGCCATCTTTCCGCTTATAAACAACGTTTGTTAAGCTAGTTTCTGCATTTGTGAATACATAGAAATTGTGGCCAAGCATATTCATTTGCAGAATAGCCTCTTCACTGTCCATAGGCTTTAGATCAAAGCTTTTTTGACGGACAACTTCCAGCTCCTGGTCTTCATCCATTGATGCTCTTTCAGATTCATCAAGCGTAACAAACATATCTGGCACATTCCCTTTTTCACGGAATTTACGATTTACCTTCGTTTTATGCTTGCGAATTTGGCGTTCTAATTTATCAGTTATCAAGTCAATAGCTGCATACATATCATCATGAACTTCCTCTGCACGAAGGACAAGATTCGGCATTGGAATTGTTACTTCTACTTTGGAGGTTTTATCTTGGTACGTTTTTAAATTCACATGTACGGTTGCATCTGGAGACTCGGTAAAATACCGCTCTAATTTAGCAATTTTCTTCTCTACATATTCTCTAATTGCTGGAGTTACCTCAATGTTTTCACCACGAATGTTAAAATTCATAAGCGAACTCCTCCTTTTCATTATACGAATACTGCGCGCCTTCTCTTCAGCCTATCCGGCTTCTTTGTTAAAGACACTTAGCCTTAATAAAAAGACTATATACTTACATTTCTATTTTACCCCATAAATCTCCTGCTAGTACATGAAAAAAGTTTGAGAAATTTGTCGGATTGGTGAAGGATAGGGGAGGATATACTTTTGTTCCGAATTGTTTAATTGTTTCTAACTATCTGATATTTAATATTAAAAAATACTCGTTAAGCAGGAGTGATATATCTTTCAAAAGGAAAAAGCAACAGAGCCGTTCGACTCTTACAGCTTTAAAGAAGATCGAGTTGAGATCAATAAAGGGGTTCGGTACGCTATGGTGGCACCACCCATAGTTAAGCTTTAGTAAATATCTAAGCATTTTTCTAACAAACTAGAAGATACTTGTACACCAGACGTCCTTGTACTGACCTCACCCATTGATTTAAACATTTATGATAATAACAAGTCATAGCCCGATATTGTTATATTTCAATTGTCTACATATTATTTCGGAGAAAAAAATTATACATGCCCCAGGTATCGTTGTTGAAATCTTATCCCCTTTCACAAACAACAATGACAAAATTTGTAATATCGCTGTTTACAAACGCTATGGAGTGGAAAAAATTTTGCATTATTATCAACACATCTTTTATAAATCAATTAGTTCTTACTAATCGTCCATACCACTTGCAAAAACTTCCGAGAAAACAGATTCGGCCCGTTCCGCCTTGTTCGATTGCATTTTTTTAACCTTGATAGTGTCTTCAAACGATTAATGGCATTTGATAAGCTATTTTCATTAAAATTGACCTTTTTCTAAAAAAACGAACCTACCTCTGCATGTAGTTGGTGGGTTCACTAATTTTCCTTACTCAGCCTTGTTTACTAACCCAACTGCAATGATTGCTAAGAATGGTTTAATATTATTTGTTCGTTTTTTCACAATTCTGATCTCACTAAGAAGCATCTCAAGTTCCTTAGGAGATGAAACATCAATAATCCAATCCGCTAAATCAGTATGATTAATAGAATAGTTTTGTGTTGGTATTTTAATAGATTTTACTGCGTTTATTTCCCTTATTAAACAATTTTTGTGATAATCATACTTTGTTAATATGGCTTTTTTCCCTATATTATTATGATTCATATCTGGAGTGTTCATTTTTATCACCTTTACAACAATTATATACACATAGTAATAAATTTCATCCATTGGCTAATATACCCATGAATTCTAAAATTGTCAACAATAGGACATTTTATACAGGACACTTTACCCATTTTTACAAAACAGGTTAATTTTAGTATATTTCTCTCTAGCAAAATGATAAATTTAGGACATAAACAAGATAATTTTCGGGGAGTTTTTCTGTTAACTACAGATTTAGGGGGATCAATCATGGATCAAGCACAAATATCATTCGATTTGGTAGGAAGTGCACTTGGAGAAGACATTTTCTCGGAGCAAGGCATCTTATTATTGAAAAAGGGAACGATCTTGAAAGAAGTTCATATCCTTTTGCTGCAAAAGTATAGATTTGGCAAGACCGTATCAGTAGATCTTAACGAAAACACAAAAAAAATATCACCAAGCGAAAAACCATATCAATCGATTCAAGCCTATATAAAAGATGCGTTCCAAAGCTTCTACAGAAGTAAGGAAATTAATATCGTTCTATTAAGAGAGCGCTTTCATCCACTTATTGAACTATCACTCTGTGATGTTTCCATTCTAAAAGTCCTGCAAACAGAAGGAAAAAAAGATGAACAGCTGTATCAACATAGTATAAATGTCGGAATTCTCTCAAGTATTATCGGCAAACTATTAGGCTATAAGAAGAAAGATTGCCTCCTACTTGCAGATATGGGACTGCTTCACGATGTTGGCATGCTAGGAATAGACAAAAGTATTTATAAAAATACGAATACTATTGATAATGAAGAGATTCAAAAGCATACAGAGATTGGACATAAACTATTAAGCTCGATTCCTTATATCAATTCGCTTATTCCACTTGCTGCTCTTCATCATCATGAAAAGATAAACGGAACGGGGTATCCAAAACAATTGAAAGAGAAGGACATCCCTTATTTTGTGCAAATTGTTTCCGTAGCAGATTGTTTTAATTCAGTGTATATGAATATTCATGATAACGGGGAAAAGAAGCCGAATTTTGCAGGTGTGTACGAGCTAATCGAAAAGGCACAGAAAAACGAGCTAAACCCCGCAATTGTCATTCCGTTTGTCCGATACATTATGAGGCAAAACCTATTGCAAAAGGTGAGATTGAGCAATGGGAAGGAAGCGCAGATTGTCTTTATTCATGATAACGAGCCTTACCAGCCATTGGTGAAGGTTGGAGAGGAGTACGTAGATTTGCGGAGGGAAGCTGGAGTGAGGATTGAGAGTCTAATTGGCGAAGGGCATGAGGTTCGCGTATAACTAAGCTTATATTTTTATGAACTTCATAGATTTCATTATATGTATCTATCTAATTAACAAAGATATTAATTAATATAACTTAATCAG
Source organism: Cytobacillus solani (assembly GCF_001420595.1). Classification (GTDB taxonomy): domain Bacteria; phylum Bacillota; class Bacilli; order Bacillales; family Cytobacillaceae; genus Cytobacillus; species Cytobacillus solani. Next base: position 4,444,851 of record NZ_LJIX01000006.1, read on the forward strand.
GGAAAATTATTAATTAAAAAAATATTAATCTTAATTAAATAAATTGAGTAATGCTTCAATTTATTGATGGATATAATTACCAAATAAATGAAGGAGAATTGAAACCTTACGGTGAATATATATTTTATTCACAATAAATAGGAGGGTTTCAAATGGCGATTATCGGCGGTGTTGGAGAAGGACCAGTCTCACAATTTGTTGTCATCAATAAACAAATAGCAGAGACTGCCATAAAAGAAAGGATTTTAGATGTATTGGAAGATCCTTCAAAAAGAATACGTGAAATACAACAACCTTCTCCATTCTCACAATTTATTGATATAAAGATTTAAAAGCACAGCTGAGTTTAGCTGTGCTTTTATAATAGTATATGGATTGGCTAAATTAATTTTCCCATTTGTAAAAAGGGGTTTGGCATCTTGTTTAAATCGAGCTACAAAATCATCTAAACCTTCAAAAGCACTTGATGTTTTAATAACAAAAACCTGCTTTTTTCAAAGCAGGTTTTAAACAAATTTATTATATTTTTTATTCTTCGACCTTATTTTTTCCTATCAAAATAATGGCCATCGAATGAGGCAGATGCATAAGGGTCGTTATATCCTTTAAAGGCAGACTTCCCTTTCTTCGCATTAATAATATTTTGCTGAATAGATGTCTTAATCTTCCCCATTTGCTTTATTACATCTTCACTTATGGAAAGAATTTCTTTCAATTTTTGTTTATCACCATTAGTTAAGAGAGATTGATCTACACTATCTAACAGCTTCCCACGTGTTTCAACGTACGCCTCTAACTCTTCAATTTGCTTCTCTCTGTCTCCTTGATTTCCATTAGAAGCAGTCGACTGTAACTGTTTAGTAATCTCGTATAGCTTTTCAATGACTTCCATCAAACAAGCCCGCTTGTACTATATTGTTTCTTGCGGTTTATAATCAGAGCTTCCTTCCATGTGTCCCGGAACTCCGTTACCAACCCTTCGACTTCACTTATAATATCAGTATCATTCTTAATATTAGCCTCAATTAATCTCCGATTCATATAGTCATATAATTTTCTCATATCTTTGGCAATATCATAATCAAAGTTTAAAGTAACCATTAACTCTGAAATGATATTTTGTGCTTTTGAAAGATTTGTATGTTTAGCTTCGATATTTTTTTCTTGAACCGCTTTTTTGGCTTGATTTAAAAATTTCAGGCAACCATTGTATAACATCAGTGTCAATTCACCAGGAGAAGCAGTTAAAACAGAATTCTGTTGATATGCTTCGTATTGTTTTTGCATGTTTATATATCCTCCTAAAAGATAACACGTAAGTAATTCTAGTCTATTGTCCCAGCATTCCTACAATAGAGCTGCTTTGTGCATTCATCTTGCTTATCGCTTGCTCCATTGCCGTAAACTGCTTCCAATAACGATTTTCAATCAATTTCAGCTTATCTTCCCATGTTTTCATTTGAGTTGTAACATCTTTGATTGAGTCTCCAAGTGTACTTATATCAAGAGTGGTCGCTGTATTTGGGCGGCCTGCCTTTTTGTTTAATTTTTCAATCGAACTGCCTACTTCTTTATATATTCTCGTGGCAATTCCATCTTCACTGGTAAATAGGTTTGAAATTTCATCAGGGTTGTTAGCAATTGCCTCTTTTAACTTATCTTCGTTAATCTCTAGCTTGCCATCCTTCGACATATAGGCTGATTGTATACCTATTTCGGATAACATCCTTAGTTGACCATTAGGAATTCCCGAAACTGTATTATACATTTTACCTCTAAGTGTTGTTAACGTATCCCTGATAATTTGATCATTATACAATAACCCTTCTTTTGCCTTTTCGTCCCATTTCTCAGCCTCTTTTTCCGATAGACTTTCTCTTTGTTCCTCCGTTAAGGGCTGGTACTCACGATTACGATGAGTTTTGACTTTAGAATTAAGACTATCAATCATTGAGTTATAACTATCAACAAAATCTTTGATTTTGGTAAAAATGGCATCTGTATCTGATTCAACATTGATTGTAGTTGTTGCTGTCGGATCAGCTTTTAATAGCGTCAATTCCACACCATAGACGGTTGCTTTATTTGATGTTAAGTTATCAATAACCGTTCCATCAAAAGTGATTTTGGCATTCTTGCCATCTGCACTATAAGTTGTTGGTGTCGCAGGTGCAGCAGAAATGGTTCCTCCATTAAAAACTAGTGATGCTACATCTGACGTACCTGTTTGGTGAGTAATTTCTATCTTTTGATCCTTCCCCATTTCCTTTGTAGAAATGACAAAGCTTGATGTTACCTCATCAAAGGATGCCCTTAAATCTAAAGACTTTCCAGACTCGGTAGCCGATCCAATCTTGCTTGCTAAAGATGCAAAAGTATCTTCATCAGTAACAGTAATGGTTGCTGTTCCCTTAGCCGTCTTAATTTCAAAGGATGAGGTCTCTCCTGCTGCCAACACTTTATCAGTCGCTTTTACAGCAGTCCCATCACCTTTTTTAATTGCAGAACTTGATTTTATTTTTGCTACCTCAGCTAATTGCTCAATTTTCAAATCGTAAGAACCTTGTATCGCATTACCTTTCGCGGAAACTAATGCATTTGCTGTATTTGAAGAAGTAGCTTTAAAGCCATTAAAATCCGAAGAAAACCGTAGTTTATCAACTTTTTTTTGAAAAGCACTAAGCTCAAGGTTTACATCTCGATAAGCATCACGCTGCCACGACATCCATTCTTTTTTCTGAAATAATTTATCCAGTGGAGCACGCTCAGCTTTCATTAAGTCCCTAATTATCGTATCTGTATCAAGCCCAGATGCAAAACCCGTAATTCTCATTGTATTATTAACCATATAGGACACCTCCGTTAAATTTTGTTATCAACAAACAACCCTAAGTATTCCCTCATTGAAGCATACATATCTAATAGCTTCTTTGGCGGTATTTCTCTTACTGTTTCCTTTGTTTGATCATTGATTAAAGTAACATAATACGTCTGCAATTTTTCGTGGTACATATACTTTAAAGAAGTATGGGTGTTACCTAATACTTGATTTATATCTGTCACAACTTGCTCTAAATCTTTTTCTTCAATAGCTGTTTCTGTACTATTCTCAGGCTGCTGTTCTAAGATGTATGTTGGTTGTTCCTGCACTTTAATAGATTTATTACTTTCAAAGCTAATATTATCTACAGAAGATCTGGAAATTGAATCAACAGAGCCCATCTTAATCCCCCTAGTAATTGTTCTACTTATTACATCGGATATTTAATCAAATTATTAACATTTATAGGGTCAATAATCTGCTTTTGGCAGGTAAATAATGATAAGCTGCGGAAATTTCATAGAATTCTTTTGCTTTTTCCTTTTGATTAAACATCTCATAATAAACTCCTAAATTATATGCAGCTAGAAAGGAAGCTGTACCTAAAACGATTTCTCTTTCATTCTGCTTCCCTAATGCAAGACAGATAAGGTAGGACCTTTCAATAAGAGGTAGAAAATCAATATTCTTAGCCGTATCACTTAACACAAAATTCATATAAAATATCCCGCAAACAAACTGATAATCTGGACTGTTCCCTAAAGGTACATTCATTTGGTCAATCATTTCAAAAGCTGGGTAGTATTGCTTCAATTCAATTAAAGTATAAATATAATTGACAACCAAATCTGTGAAGTAACCCTCTGATCGATCAGCCGCCTGATAACTTTCCCTAAAAAAATGGGCTGCTTTCTGATAGAGATTCATTGTCTTATATTGTCGAGCAAGCTGATATAAGATATAAGCATTCCTCGGATTATTAGAGAGATCTTCTTTTAAAATTTTAAGATTCCGCTCTGATTTATCTGTTTGAAAATAACCTGTATGGAATACATCAATAGGCAGCTCAACCCGCGTCAGCTTAGACATCACCTGCTCATGTATTTTCCCAGAATAATAAGCTCCCTTTGGAAGCAAACGTGAAATATATATTTGTGAATAACGCTCTTCATTGTTTTGCTTAAAATTGCTTTTAATATTAATTTTCCCGATAAAATGATCATTTTGGAGCAATTTATTTACTTTGTCTTTGTCCCAATTGGTAATCTGCTCATCAGCATCGAGAATTAAGTTCCACTCTGACGTTGACTTAGATAAAGCAAAATTGCGGGCAGCAGCAAAATCATTGGTCCAAGTATACTCATAGACTGCTGCACCATGTGTCTTTGCAATTTTTATCGTATTATCTGTAGAGCCCGTATCTACGATAATGATTTCATTTACATAATTTTTAACAGACTCTAAACAGGTATTTAAGTGTTCCGATTCATCTTTTACGATCATAACTAAAGAAATGTTTGGCATTTTGTTCTCCTTTAATATGACTAACTTCTTTTAATATCGACTTGGATTATAATATTTGAATACATGAAAAAAGAGTTATCATTCGATTAACCTAAAACTTCAGTGTGATAAAAAATATAAAAGCTGTGGATAATTGCTCCACAGCCAAATTAAATAAATAGAGATAAAGGAGTACTCGAAAAAAATTAAGTTATTATCTACTGATACTAAAATTGTTAAGATGAAAAAGTGTTCACAGTTCACACCTTATATCTTCATCAGTTGTCTTTTGCGAGGTTTTTAAAAAATAATCTTCCAACGCATCTCCCCAATGCCTCATCTCGGAAAAATTATTTAACCTTAATCCCATATGATCTAACACGGAGTTTTTAGGCCTATTTGCTTTTTGAACAAACTCTTCCGAACCAATAGGTACTAAGTCTACCCTTTTTTGAGCCAATTCAAATATTTTCGATGCAAATTCAAACCATGTGCATTCACCTGAGTTTGTAACATGGTAAACACCGTATAATTTTGTTTTTATCAGCTCGGAAACTTTGATAGCGACATCTACTGTCCAAGTAGGGGAACCAGATTGGTCATTTACAACGTTAATCTGTCTGCCGTTTTCAGCAAGGTTTAACATGGTTTTGACAAAATTGTTTCCATTTTGCCCATAAAGCCATGAGGTACGAACAATGAAATATTGACTATGAAAGTCCTTAACCATATTTTCACCAGCTAATTTTGAACTTCCATAAACATTAATGGGGGTAGGAATATCAAACTCATTGTATCTTCCCTGTTTGTTCCCATCAAAAACATAATCCGTACTAATATAGACCAACTTAGCTTGTATAACCTCACATGCTATTGCAATATTTCTTGTACCTATAGCGTTGACTAAATATGCGGTATCCTGATTATCTTCTGCTAAGTCTACCTTTGTATATGCGGCAGAATGAATCACTACATCAGGCTTTATTTCATTGATGGTCTTTTCAACCTGTTCATAGTTCGATACATCTAGTTCTTTCTTTGACAAAGAATATACTTGATATCGCTGTTTAAGCAACAACTCCCCAATATCTGAACCTAATTGGCCTGTACCACCAGTTATCAAGACTTTCCCTTTACTCATAGCAAAATACCATATTGAGTTTCATAGTATCGTTGATATTCACCTGATTTTATTCTGTTCCACCATGCTTTATTATTTAAGTACCAGTTTACTGTTTCAAGTAATCCCTTCTCAAAATCATAAGCGGGTTTCCAGCCAAGATCATCTCTTATTTTCGTCGCATCAATTGCGTATCTTCGATCATGACCTGCTCGATCTTCAATGAATTGGATCAAACTATGCGGTTTCTCCAAAATATTTAATATCTCTTTAATCACATCAATATTTTGTTTCTCATTATGACCGCCAATATTATATACTTCTCCTGGCGCTCCATTATGCAGAACCAAATCTATCGCTGAACAATGATCAGAAACATGTAGCCAGTCACGTACATTTTTTCCGTCTCCATATACTGGTAGACTTTTCCCTTCCAATGCGTTAGTGATCATCAGGGGAATTAATTTTTCCGGAAAATGAAATGGGCCGTAATTATTAGAACATCTTGTTATGTTAACATTCATTCCATAAGTCTCATGGTAGGCCTGTACAAATAAGTCGGAACTTGCCTTACTAGCTGAATAAGGACTATTGGGTGAAAGCGGTGTCGTTTCGATGAAAAATCCATCTTCCCCCAGTGAACCATATACTTCATCTGTTGAAATTTGAACGTATTTCACAATATTATTTTCTTTAGCCACATCCAAAAGAACTTGAGTTCCTAAAACATTCGTCTTCACAAAAATACCTGGATCAGAAATACTTCTATCTACATGAGATTCAGCTGCAAAATTAATTATGGCATTTACACGATGCTTTTTAACAACATATTGAAGAAGTTCTTTGTTCCGAATATCTCCTTTTATAAAAGAATAATTCTTTCTATTTTCATACTCTTTAAGGTTCTCTAAGTTACCTGCGTAAGTCAAAAGGTCATAATTAATAATTTGATAATCTGGATAAGTATCCAGCATGTATCTAACAAAATTACTCCCAATAAACCCCGCTCCACCTGTTACTAGAATATTCACTTACCTATCCCCTTAAAAGTTTATTTCTGCTTTTTTCAGCACTGGCCATATTTCATCTTTTTTTGATAAAATCGGGTTCGAAGTTGGCCAAGAAATATTTAATTCCGAGTCGTTCCAAAGAATACCCCGATCATGTTCAGGTGAATAATATTCATCCACCTTATAAAGAATTTGTGTATTTGGAACAAGTGTACAAAATCCATGCGCAAACCCTTTTGGAACAAGTAATTGCCGAAAATTATATTCTGACAAAATAAATCCTTCCCATTGTCCAAAAGTTGGTGAATTCCTTCGTATATCTAATACAACGTCATAGACAGCTCCACTCAGTACACGCACTAACTTTGTTTGAGACTTTGGAGATAACTGATAATGCAATCCCCTAATGGTTCCAGGCTCTTTAGATAAAGATTGATTGTCTTGAATAAATTTATAATTTAAACCCATTTTTTCCAGTACTGATTCGTTGAAGGACTCCATAAAAAATCCTCGGTGATCACCGTGAACTTTTGGACAAAGAATTTTCACATCAGAAAATTTAGTATTAATTACCTCCATATTAAACTCCCTTATAGCTTCATATGTACATTAAAATTCTCACCTAAATCAGTTCCTGCTGCAAGCTCATTTGCCTTAGCTAGTGACTGGTGTGTACCTGCATCTGTCCACCAGCCTGACAAAACATCATAAGTAAGAGCCCCCTTTTCAATGTAGGCATTGTTAACATCCGTAATCTCCAGCTCTCCTCGATTAGAAGGCTTAAGACCTCGTACAATATCAAATACAGAGGAATCAAACATATATATCCCCGTTACTGCATAATTACTTTTTGGATCTTTTGGTTTTTCTTCTATACTTTTAATAAGAGAGCCATCTAACTCAGGAACACCAAACCTATGTGGATCTGTAACTTCTTTTATTAAGATTTTCGCCCCGTTCTTTTGCTGTTTATACTTTTGTACATATTCAGTGATATTATCTGAAAACACATTATCTCCAAGGATCACAGTCATATTGTCCGTTCCAACAAAAGTTTCACACAGACTAAGAGCTTGTGCAATTCCGCCAGCCTGATCTTGGACTTTATATGTAAAAGTAACACCAAAATCTGATCCGCTTCCAAGTAAATTGACAACATCACCCATATGTTCTTTTCCTGTTACTATTAAAATATCTTCAATATCTGCTTCTACTAATTTGAAAATAGCATGGTAGATCATAGGGTATTTCCCTACTGGAAGTAAATGTTTATTTGTTACTTTTGTTAAGGGGTACAGGCGAGAGCCTGTACCTCCTGCTAGGATGATGCCTTTCATACTTTTATCCTACTTTCAGTTCCTATAGTCATAAATAATATTTAATTATCAATTCACAGATCCATTTTACTTTATTTAATTCAAGATCATAATATAATGGTAGTCTTAGTAACCTCTCACTTTCTGATGTAGTATACTTATCATTTCCGAAGAAAGATCCAAACTTTTTTCCTGCATCAGATGTATGAAGCGGGATATAATGGAATACACTCATTACATCATTTTCTTTGAGATAGTTTATCAAATCTGATCGTTCTTCAATATCCTTGACCTTCATATAAAACATATGAGCATTATGATCTATTAGTTTTGGAATAATAGGTAAATGAATCTTACCTAATTCCATCAAGGGAAGAAGTCCTTTATAATATTCATTCCACCTTTCTAAACGTATATTATTTATTTCATTCGCCCTTTCCAATTGTGAATACAAGAAAGCTGCATTTAATTCACTTGCTAGATAAGAAGATCCTAAATCAATCCATGAATATTTATCTAACTGTCCTCTATAAAACTTTGATCTATCAGTACCTTTTTCCCTTATAATTTCTGCTCGTTCAATATATTTTTCATCATTTAATAGGATTGCTCCACCTTCCCCACAATGATAGTTTTTTGTCTCATGAAAACTGTAACATCCGATATGACCGATAGTACCAAGCGCTTTACCCTTATAAAAGGAATTAACCCCTTGTGCAGCGTCTTCAACAACTGCAAGATTATACCGTCTTGCAATATCCATAATCACATCCATTTCACATGAGACACCTGCATAATGAACTACAACAATAGCTTTTGTTTTATTTGTTATTGCATCTACAATTAATTGTTCATTAATATTCATAGTATCTGGTCTAATATCAATAAATACGATTCTTGCACCTCTCAACACAAAAGCATTAGCAGTAGATACAAATGTGTAAGAGGGCATTATTATTTCATCTCCATCATTAATATCTAATAGTAATGCCGCCATTTCTAAACTATGAGTACATGAGGGTGTTAGTAATGCCTTATATGTTAAATATTCTTCTTCAAACCAATTAGTACATTTTTTTGTAAAATACCCATCTCCAGAAAAACATCTTGTTTCTATTGTTTTATTTATATAATTTATCTCGTTACCAACTACAGAAGGAACATTAAATTTAATCATTTATGTTTCACCTTTACATTCGAAGGAATTATTATTAAGTAGAATAGAATTTTTTAGTTCATTAATATAATTTGATTATTCGAATTGAATTCTAAACTTACCTATAGGTAAAATATCTGTCTTATTATCATCTCTTATTACCTTTTTTATTTTAATCAAGCCTTTTCCACATACAACAACAGGAAAACCATCTTGGATAAATATAACTTTACCAGGATCTCTATTTTCTATCATTAAATCCTCCATTAATTCAACATCCAAAATCCTTACCTTATTTCCATCAATTAAAGAAGAGGCTCCTAAAAATGGTTCTCCTACTGCATCAACAAACCTTTGTATATAAGCTGAATCCTTTGACCAATCAATGGAATAATCACTTTCCCCTCTCCATAAACTGTATGTAGCTTGTGTATTATCTTGTGGGTAACTATTTATTCGTTCATTATTAAAAATTTTGCTGCAAATCTTCTTTACTATTGAATAATAAAGAGGATTAATTTTATTTATTGCTTCTTTTATTTTTATTGGGTATGTAACAGGTACAGAAAGTTGATGAATAATATTACCTTCATCGTAATTTTCTGCTGCAAATAGTGCTGTTACTCCAATTCTTTTTTCATTATTAATTAAACAAGTAACAAGGGGTGAAAACCCTCTGTATTTTGGAAGTAATGAGTCATGTAATATAATTAGATTTTTCGTTTCATCTAATATCCATCTCCATCCAATTGCAATTCTATAATAATTTTTAGATTTATCTAGTATTATATTTTTAAAATCATCACGTTCCAAAAAGGGAATATCATTTATCAAACATAACTGTTTAATTTCCATAAAATAATCATTACTAATATTTTTATCCCTATTTGAAATAACATATTTAATCTTGGAAGCCGGAAAATCATTAAGTAAATTTTTTAATACATAATAACCCTTTTCATTCATTAAAAACAAAATTAATTTACTTTGCATGGCTCAATTGTTACCTCTCATTGGTCTTCATTCCTATTGATTTCAAAAAATCTATCGTTTCCTTATGTTTCATTTGTAGTTCTGCCCACGACTGATCATACTGATCATACTTTCTTAATTGAATTGAGGAATAGCCTAACTCATGCTTTAAAGCTTGCCCATATATTATTTTATCTAATTTTTGATTCCATCCTTCACCGATATGTCTACTGCAAACGTCCTGATATTGCAAATTAATACTTTCTTTTATTTTGTTTTTATTTTTAATATACTTATAAATTTGGTCTTTATATTCTGTAATGGAATTTGCATGATCATACATACCCTGATATTTTTCCATGCTTAAAACCGAAGCTATCGGTAACGGCTGTCGAATAACAGGCTTCCCAAATAATATAGCATCTAATGCTGAAGTAGGAGATCCTATTGGGAATGATTCCAAATAAATATCTGATACTTTATAATAATTCTCTATATACGGAGTTTCTTTAATAATTCTTAGTCTTCCCCGACATTTCCTTATAGCAGCTTGCCAATCAGGATCTAACTGATTCGCTCCTACTATGATAAAGAACATATTCTCATTTTCATGAAGCAATTCAACAACAACATTTATAAAATTATGATGTTGAAATTTGTTGAATTTAAATGAACTTGCAATAGTTAGTAATACTATAGAATTCAATGGAATATTCATTTTTTCTTTATAATAAACTGTACTTTCTATTTCTTTAAGCTCTAAGGGGATTGGGACAATATGAGATTTCCTGGCTAATCTTCTCTGTAGGGTTAGTTTCTGGGCTGATTCCCTTAAATCTAGAACAACATCTGAAATACCTACTCCTAGCCAAAATACATGATCCGCGTGATTCAAATATAGAATTGGCGGTAAATCCTCAATACCGAAAGCCACTGTTGGGATCGGGTCATTTGGATGACAATGAATTATAACCTTATCTGCTGTAGCTCTAGTTATATCTCTTAAAAAAAGTGATTTATTAAATAAAGTTTCATTTGCTGGCAGGACCATAAAAAAACCACCAGATTTATTAGAAACAATCTTCAATGACTCAGGAAAGGGGACTAAACCCTGGTTCAAAATTATTACAGAATGGGTCTCATCATAATCCGATCGATTTGCTATCCACCTTTCGACTAATCGTGTATGTCCACCCGTTTCATATGCAGTTGTCAAAATATGAATAATATGTGTGGATTTTTTTTGATAAATGGGTTTGTTATTCAATTCTCCATTAACGCCTCTAGAATTTTGACTGATATTGATTAATCTTTCTTCTAGCTCTTTACTTACTAAATTCCCATTATGAGCAAGCCAACAACTAGTTGCAATAATTTTGGCATACTCCATTTGTTTCTCGTAATTTCCTTTTAATTCAGGTAAATACATTATGGATTTTAATGATTTAAAAAGTTCATAGTTTTTATTTATTTGCAGGTTTTCATTATTTATTTCCATATTAGAATTTCTAAAATCACTATCTGCTTTTCGGATTTCTTCTAATTTATTTATTTTTTCCTTTAATCTAATTATTAGGCTACCATCAATTATTTTCGGCAAACTATTTAACACCTTACAGCTATAATCTATACAATTTAAAACACTTACATTGTAATCTTGTTTATTACCTAAAAAACCATATGATCGTGCATTGATTATTTCGTGAGCATAATCAATTGCCCCAAAAACTTTCATTTTCTCAGATTGCAACTGTTGATTACCATGTATCCTAAAGAAACTTAAGGTTTCACTAATGTATACACCTTTTCCCTTTGATAATAGGGTAAGCCAAGTTGCACTATCAACATTACATCCATACTTTCTACCAGCAAATGTTCCAAATGGTTCAGTAAGATCTTTTTTGCGAAATAGAACTGTTGTAGGTTCGCCAATAAAGTTAAAATTAAATTTTAATAAGATATTACCAAATTCTATACCATCCATAATGGTATCTTCTTTGAATACCTTTTGCGTTACACCACCATCTTTGTATGGTTCGCCCATTTCATTTATTAATCTTCTATGAGAAGTTACGAGGACAATTTCTCTCTCTTTATCATTAATAAAGTAATCCATCATTTTTTCAATTTTTTTCGGATGAAATAAATCATCATCCATTAGAAAGTTAATATATTCCCCACTGGAAAGCTCCATCAATTTTAAATCATTATCAAATTGTCCTAAATTTGTTTCATTTCTGATGTAGCGAATATTGTTATAATAAGGCAAATATTTATCTTTCACTAGGGATTCTGTAAGGTTATTTGTACTATCGTCTCCAATTATAATTTCGATATTTTCATAAGTTTGTTCAAGTGCACTTTTAAGAGCTAATTCAAAATAATCTGGCCTGTTATAAGTAGGAATTAATATACTGACTAAAGGCAAGTCACTTTTCCACTCTACATTTAATCTAGAATTTATTTTTTTTATATCTAATGGAAGTTTAGAACTACGTTCATTATTTAATTTTTGGTCTAAAACTACAAAAGGCTGATCTTTAATAAGAACCCCTATCTTGTATCCATTCTCAATAAACTTAACACTTTGTGACAAGTCATATATTAAATCTTCTTCACAAAAAGGAATATCAAATTGAGTTGCTAGAATTGAACGATCAAGTACAACAGTTTCTTCAAAACCTGAAACTGAAGGGGAATATTCAATGAACTCTAGACATTCGCCTTGATAAGCATAAACACTTCCAACCTTGTAATTACTTTCGATCCAATTAAAAGTTTCAGGAATTTGTTTAGCCCCTATTGCACCTACCATACCTATATCTTGATTAGCCCTAAAGAGACTGATTAGACTGTACAAAAACTGTTTATCTATAATACTTGTGCTTTCTTCTAAATAAATTTTATATTTTGCATCAGATGATAACATTGCAGTATTATAGAAGGCTGGCGTATTAATATGTTTAACACTTGTTAGAATTTCTATTTCAAATCCTTCAGGTATAATCAGTGCGTTTATATACTTTAAGGACTCCTGATACTTTACTTCATCATGACCATTAATAATAAAACAAATTTTATTTTCATTCATTCTAGTCACCCTTTTACTTTTTGGATCATATCTATTACATCTTTATCCTGAACTGCTATTTTATTAAAAAAAGATAGTGCAGACACGTTTTCTCCAAGTTCTGCTAATATATAGCCTAAATTAAACAAAGTATCATCATTATTTGGATTTAATTCATACGCCTTATTTAAAAAAGGAAAAATACTATCATTCAAACCATTTTCAAAAGCACTTATCCCGACTATATTTAATATTTTTTCCTTATCTATAGTTGAATTTAAAATGGCCTCCATAATTTCTTGTTCTGTATATACTTCATTAGATATATATTGGACCATTTCGTTTTTGGAATCTTCAAAATCTATTTCATGTTCAAGTCTTCTTAATAGATAAACCAACTTTCTTTTCCTTTGCTCTTCCTCGAAGTTGACTTCAGTTAGAATCTTTTCAACCTCATCATCCTTATCCATTTCACCTAGACGATCTAAATATCTCTTTGCTAATTTCTTTTCATTATAAGAATATAGGACGATACCAAGGTTATATAGTGTGTCAGGATTATTACTATCAAGTTCATAAGCTTTATGAAGATAAGTTAAAACGTTGTCATGCTTGTTTCTGCTAAAATCCAATATTGCAAGCATTTGTAAAACCTGAATCCTATCTTCAAATCTATCTAGTATACAATCTATTATTTCTTCCTCAGAATATTGCTCTAGCTCTTGTAAATTCTTTTCAACCTCAAATTCTTTTTTTATATTCATAATATTTTTTTCTAGATATTCATTAAAATTCTGTGCCATAATTATATATTTATAAGTTTCATACTGATTATTCATATTTTTTTCAGTAAGTGAGCAATACAACTCTACTATTTTCTTTTCATTTTCATCCAAATTGTTTTTAACATTTTTAACACTGTGTTTAAGCCCTGACTCTTCTTTGAATACTCTATTAATATCCTGTAATGACATGTATCTATTTTCTAAGAAAGGATTCTTTCCCAGTATTAAGGAATTTATTAGGCTAACATGATTCGCATTATTTATTGAAGAAAGGATTATTCCATCCTGTTTTAATAAATTCTTGATAGCTGACATAAAGATTTGAAGATTTGTAATATTACTCCAATCTGTAATAAGAATTACATCAAATCTATTTTCTTTCAACTCGTTAATAGCTTTCTCAACTGGATAATGCAAAACTTTTGCAACTCTCTCTGCTTCAGTAGCTGCAGATTTATTCTTTTCAATACCATATAAAGAAGATTTCTTAAATGTATCCTTTATTTTTAGTAACGTTCCCCCAGCCTCACAGCCAATATGCAGAACATTAATATGATCATCTTTTTTAAAAGGAATTTCATCTATCAAATCATTATGGATAATATATGAATGTGAATTCGTTCCCCATTTTTCCATAAATTTCCTTTCGTTCTCAGATAATAATTCCCCATATCCAGAAATATTTTCTTTCCATGAAACACTTCCATAATGATGAATAAATGTATCTTTACATAACAGTAGCTTATAACCCGCTTGGCGAATTCTAACAGAGTAATCATCATCCTCAAAATTCCCAGGGGTAAATCTTTCGTCTAAAAGTCCAATTTTGTCAACCATTTCTCTTTTAATAAGCATGCAATAGCCGATTAATTTCAATCTTTCTTCCCATTTTTCGGAATCAGACTTATTAAATCTTTGTGCAAAATTGTGCATTTCATTTAAATTGGAGTATTCTACCGGGATTGCAGTGTAATATGCTGCAGAATTGGTAACTGGACCAACTGCACCGATTCTTTTATCACTATACAAACTATTGACTAAATTACTTAGCCAATTCTCAGTTACAATGACGTCATTGTTAAGTAATAGAATATTATCCCCTTTAGCTAATTCAATTCCTTGATTGCAGCCTCTAGGAAAGCCAAGATTCTCCTTGTTTATTATTACTCTTATGTCATCTTGCTTTAATAACCATTCTTTAGTATCATCCACAGAATTATTATCAATTATGATTAATTCATAAGTATCTCGATCTGTATACTTTCTTATACTTTCTAAACATTGTTTTGTGTATTCTAAATTATTGTAAGTTAGTATGATTATGCTCGTAAGCAATATATCCACCTCATCCATTTTCAATCCGCATTATTCGACAAAAAAAGTCGAAATACTTCTATACTATTATCGGCACTTTTTATTGGTTCTTAACTTCATATAGAGATTTCAATTAATTGGGAAATAATTTTTTAAACTTTGCAGTTCCCTCCTAAATAAAAAAAATCTCCTTATTTCAGGTTTTAGCTATTCTAAAAACCCATTAAATAAGGAGAACTAATTAATATTAACTTTTTCACATTGTTTCTAATCAAGACATTAGCTAGGTCATTATATTAACCCCTAATTCAGTTTCCAAGATTCTGTTCATTTGAATTTTTAACATGGGTAGTCCATCACTGTAATTAATCTTTTCATATAAGCAAAATAATCTATTATAAGAAGAATAATCTCCTATTTTTTCAATCAACTGAGTATAAAGACCAAGTGCTTCCTTATATTTATTTTGCCTAGCATATGCATCTCCTAGCAATCCAATTAATTCATAATTTGTATTATTTATTTTTAATTCTTCATTTATTAAATATATAGCTACCTCTAGATAGCCTTTATTTAATATTGATCTTACTAATTGCTCTTTTTCTTGTACATTTAAATTTAACCTTTTTAATAAATCTAAAAAAACTGCCTCTTCTTCTATTGTTAGTAAATTTATACATGCATCTTTTATAGTTTCAAATAATGTATCCGGAAAATAATTTAATATCTCTCCCTTTCCATCCACTATAGAAGACATCACCTTCTTTTCTTTTTTATTAAGATTCATTGCCTTTAATAATTTCTCCAACAAGTCTTGGTTTTTTTGAACTACCAGCAATGTAACGATATCACTAAAATTACTCTTATCTAATATTTCTTCTTCATTCCAATATTTATAAGCTTTCTCATATTCATTATTATAAAGGGCTGCAATTGCTAAAACTGATTTATTTACATTTATGTTAAACTCATCAATATAAAACTGAAGGAGTTTATTTCTATGAGCATATAAGACACCAGTAAGAATCTCTAATTTCTTAACATCATTGATTGGGTAAGACTTTATCAAATTTTCTTTTATATCACTTTCATTAATGCCAGCAGACTTTAATACAGAAATATACTGTGAGAGTGCAGGTGGAAAATTCTTATTAAATTCCAATGCAGAGAATGATGATTCTAGTGCCTTTATTAAATTACCTTGTTTTTGATGTACTTCTGATAATTTAATATGAGCAAAGTAACTTCCAACACCTTCTAAAGATTGCAAGTCCTCAACCTCTCCCAATTCAAGACATCTCTCAAATGCCCTCTCTGCTTCCTTTAAATAGTCTAGTTGTTCATAGATTAATCCTATTAAATAATAGTAACCAGTATACTTTGGAAA
Organism: Cytobacillus solani; assembly: GCF_001420595.1. Taxonomy (GTDB): domain Bacteria; phylum Bacillota; class Bacilli; order Bacillales; family Cytobacillaceae; genus Cytobacillus; species Cytobacillus solani. Next base: position 4,461,305 of record NZ_LJIX01000006.1, read on the forward strand.
TATTTCGATAGAATCTTTAATTAGATTAATCCCCTCTTTATACCTACCTAACTGTAATAAGCAATCTCCCATAAGATAAAGAAGATAGGGTAAATAAATCTGGGTTTTACTTAGTGGATAAGCTTTTCTAAACAAATCTAACGCTTTGGCATAATCGCCATCTATTCTATACTGCGTACCTAAATGATACATATTATACCCAGTAGGTGTATCTTTTACTTCCTTTTCTAAAATCTTTAAATTTCGTTCAAACTTATTCTTTTTATCATAGGTTTCTTTTTTATAGCCATCATGATGGATAACAAAGTCAGCAAAATCATTAGTTAAATTCTTAAATGCATCAATATTTAAGTGCTCATGAATTTTCCCATAATATCTTAGGTTGATATTATTTTTAAATAATCGAATTGCTTGATGTTTTGATACATAGCCCCCATCCATATAATTCCTAAAATTTATGATATAAAAATCTTTTCGCTTTTCGATTTCCTTTTGTAGGTTTGTTTTCTCATCTAAATATTCATCAGCATCAAGTACTATAACATACTCAGATTGTGCCTTATCTAAAGAGAAATTCCTTGCTGAGGCAAAGTCATTGTCCCACTTATAAGTAAAAATGCTAGCCCCAAATTCTCCTGCAATGTCTATAGTTAAATCTGTTGAACCAGTATCAACTATTATGATTTCATCCACTTGATTTCTAACACTATTCAAACACCTTCTTAAGTACGTTTCTTCATCTTTAACAATCATACATAGTGATATAGTATTTTTACCCATGATAGCCACCTTTTAAATTCTAAAGTTCTATTACTATTATCGACTTTTAATTAAAAACATTAAGGACAGGGGTATTTTACCTAAAAAAAAAGAGATCTTAGGAATTCTAAGATCTCTTTTATTCTTTAGAATATTAACGAAGAAGTTGAAGAACTCCTTGTGGCTGTTGGTTAGCTTGTGCAAGCATAGCTTGAGCAGCTTGAGTAAGAATGTTGTTCTTAGTCATAGTCATCATTTCTTTAGCCATATCTACGTCACGAATACGAGATTCAGCAGCTTGTAAGTTTTCAGAAGTTGTTCCTAGGTTGTTAATAGTGTGCTCTAAACGGTTTTGAACAGCACCTAGGTTAGAGCGGTTTTGTGAAACTGTGTTAATAGCATTTTGGATAATATCTAAGTTACCTTTTGCAACACCGTTTAAGCTTCCATCAACAGTTGATGTTACATCACTTACTAGGTCTTTAATACCGCCAGCAGCATCAAGCTTAAGAGCAGTAACAGTAGCATCTACCAAGTCTAACTTAATAGTTTCACCTGAGTTTGCACCTACTTGGAATGTTAATGAAGATGATGAATTTAAGATATTCTTAGTATTGAACTTTGTTTGTTCAGCAATAGCACCAATTTGTTCTGTTAATTCAGTAATCTCTTCTTGAATTTTAGCAGTATCAGAAGTAGTTAAAGTTTCGTTAGCTGCTTTAGTAGTTAATTCAGCCATACGTTGAAGCATTGCGTGAGTTTCGTTTAATGCACCTTCAGCAGTTTGGATTAAAGAAATTGCATCTTGTGAGTTAGCAGATGCTTGGTCTAATCCACGGATTTGGTTACGCATTTTTTCAGAGATTGCAAGGCCTGCTGCATCGTCAGCTGCACGGTTGATGCGGTATCCTGAAGATAATTTTTCCATTGATTTAGCTGAAGCATTGTTGTTGTAAGATAATTGACGATGAGTGTTCATCGCTGAAATATTGTGGTTAATTCTCATTTTGAATTTCCTCCTTGAGTTTGAAAGTTCCCACTTCCATGTGGTTAGTTTGACATAGTATTTCGTCGGCCGACTTATTTCCTATGTAACTATTTATTATATCGACAGGGTTCTCGAAGTTTTTACACCTTTTTTGTTTTTCTTTTAAAAAAATTTTTTCAAATCATGATTTCCTTTTAATGCGTTCATATTTTCTTCTTCAATTTTTACCATTATCTCTTTACGAAGAATTTCGACTTCTTTCGGAGCCTTTATACCAACCTTCACTTGATCTCCATCAATCTCTAGTATTGTTATTTCAATGTTTTCATTCAGGATAACACTTTCGTTTCTTCTTCTTGTGAGAACTAGCATCGTTACCCCTCCTGACCCATTTGTTTTTTTGTTGCTAATACATGCTTTGTATGATATTTATCAGTGTTTAGAATGGCTTGCTTCCCTAAGCTTTCTCTTTTATTAATGATAATAGGGGCTTGCAGATTAACGGTTGATGTGGCTAATGAATCACCGAGTGTAACAATTGAATAGATAATGATATCTGTTTTGTCCTTAATCTTCAGTTGAGTAATAACCGATTCATCTAAATCAAATTCATACTCCTTGAAGAAGGAGAAAGGTTCAGCGATCACAAAGCCAAGTTCTTCATTGTTTATTGATTGGAGGATACTGAAAGACGAGTCCATTCCTAGAGGAAGGTTGATGAATTCCTTATCTTCTGGAAATCCTGGTATTCCGCTTCCAAAGTAAATAATATCCTCTTTGCTTACCTCAATTTCTTCATGATACCTTGTTTTGATATTCACTTTTATCTCCCCACAGTCTTTAGATTGTAAAGTCTATATTTAATGATGGGTATTGTTGCATAAAAACCTCTACATTACCAGGCGTATAATCATGAATAGGCTTATTCAGTTGAACCTGAATATTAGGTTTATTTCGATTCCATTCTATTTCAACCTTTGCAGGTGCATAGTCTATTTGTACACTGTCTTGAGAAGGGGTATTGCCAGTATTAAATACGGACTCGCGATCCATTGCTCTTACAACCTGATCTATCAGCGGCTGCCCGCCATTTTCTATTTTCATTAGCTCATCGCCTTCTTGAACAGTTTTACTTATATATTCCATTAAGGTTTGGTATCCAAGCTGAGCATTTTCATCATTTCTTTTAAAAACTGATTTAAGGTCTAGGTTTTCTCTTGCTAGAGTTTGATCAATTGTTAATCTGCCAGGCTGACGGTTTATTGTCATTTCGGCAGGAGGCTGTTCTATGCTCAAATCAGCTTGAGGCTGTTCAATCGATTGAATGGGTTTATTAATATTCAAACCAATTTTACCAGCCTGTGATTCTATACGAATTTGTGGTATTTGCATATTATTCTCTCCCTAAAAAGAAAAGCTATCTATATAGATAGCTTTATTTTTACCTTAAGAAGTCAACTAAACTCGGCTGAATGATACTTGAACCAACGCTTAGGGCTGCTCTATGAATACTTTGTTGGGTTTGCAGGTTTAAAATGACTTTTTCCACATCAATATCTTCATTCTCTGACATTGTCTTAGTCGCAATGATTTCTTGAGAATCTAAGCGATTTTGAATCATATCTACACGGTTCATCGAGGCACCGATACTTGATCTAGCAGATGTAACTGTATTTAAATGACTTTGAAATGCATCAATGAATTTTCCTAAGTCTGGGTCATTTCCATTTTTTAAATCATTCTGCAAAGCTTCCAAATCCGCAAACATGCCACTTTTCTCGTCACCAAATACATTTGATCCTAAATAGTTTACTTGGAGTTTAATACCTGCAGAAACTTCAATATTTACAGCATCGTTATTATATTTCATTGTTACGTTCGTCCCATCATAGTTGACAGGAGCATTATAAATATCCGAACCATTAAATATATATTTCCCTGATATTTTCGTATTAGCAATGGAAACGAGCTGCTTTTTTATTTCCTCTATTTCATCTTCGATTTTCTTTCTATCGTCATCAGTTACTGTTCCAGTGTTTGCTTGTGTGACTAAATCAGTTAACCGATGAATTGATGAACCAGCCTTTTCAAGTGCGTCTTCTGTATTTTCCAGCCATACATTTACCTCAGACATATTTCTTTGGTATTGTGAAACATCATTTACACTTGTTCTATAAGAAATGCCTTTAAATACAACAACTGGATCATCGGAAGGCCTTGAAATTTTCTTTTGAGAACTTAGCTGTTCTTGATATTTACCGAGTTTATGGTAACTACTTGTTAAGTTTCGCAGCATATTATTAGTAAGCATCGATTGTGTTACACGCATTTATTTATCCCTACCTTCCGACTGTACCCATGCCATTAATGATTTTGTCTAACATTTCGTCTAAAACTGTGATATTTCTAGCAGATGCATTATACGCATGCTGGAATCTAATTAAATTTGACATTTCCTCATCAAGTGAAACACCAGAAACTGATTGCCGCTGTCTATCTACTGACTCTAATAGTGTCAAAGTATTATTAGTTAAGACATTTGCTTCCCGTGTTTTGACACCTAGGGAGGTAATTAGCCCACCATAGAAGGACTTAATATTTCCTGTCATTTTCAAATCATTTTGAGCGAAATCTTTTAAATTAATTAAGTTGCCTGCGGAATCTTTAATCTGTGCTTCAAACTCAGAAAGATCCTTTCTGAGTACTTCAGCCACTTTATAAGCATTATCCCCATTTCCTTTTCCATTGAGGGAAGCAGCGATTTCATTCGGGTTTGTGAGTGCTACTGAAATTTTACCAGCTGCCCCTTTATAACTTGAAAGATCCTGGAAGAAGTTTTTCCCACTATTCCCATCAAGATCAATTCCGCTTCTATGGACATGATTGTATTCCTTAATTAAGGCAAAAGCCAATTTATCAAGCTGATCTACCATATCAGGATATGTACCCACTTGTTTCCCGCTTTTATCCACATACCCATAAGCCTCTATATCTGATCTTAGGGTTCCTTTTGAGAAATCCTCTACTTTTACTGGTGAGCCATTTCCGATTGATAAGGATTCAACATAACCATCATTATTCATTTTGTAGGATATCTTATTTGGTTCCCCGCCAATTGTATTCTTATCAACTAACGTCCCTAAGCTTTTCCCTGAATGATCCAGAATTTCTATTTTATAAGTTCCTTCAGCAATTGGTGATGGGATTCCTCCACTTTGCTGATTTGTCACTTTGATATTCACTAATTGTGAAAGTTCATCGACTAGTCGGTCTCTTTCATCGTATAAGTCATTCGGAAGATCTCCATGTGGTTCCACCTGACCTATTTGTTTATTAATTTCATTGATCTGATAAGCTAAAGTATTTATTTTATCAACATTTACACTAATACTCTGCTTTAGATCGTCACGAATAGAATTAAGGGTAGTAGAGAGATAATTAAAAGTATCTGCCATCGCATTTCCTTGCGCTAAGACACTTTCTCTCGCACCGCTCTCATTCGGGTTCGTTCCTAATGTTTGCAGGGAATTCCAGAAGTTGTCCATTGCTGCTGATAGTCCTTCTGATGTAGGCTCGTTCATTACATCTTCCATTCGAGTCAGCGCATCAGATCTTGCTCCGTAATATCCTAATTGATTACTTTCACTTCTGTATCTAGCATCAATAAAGCTGTCACGGATTCTCTGAATACTTCCTGCTTCGACACCTGTCCCCATTTGCCCAGGCAAGTGCGGACGATTTATCCCATTACCTGGATATGGAATAGTTGGCTGAAAATTAACCCGTTGTCTAGAAAATCCTGGTGTATTCGCATTTGAAATATTATGTCCTGTTATATATAAAGCACTTTGCTGAGTGAACATACCTCGGCGGGCTGTTTCAAGTCCCATAAAAGTTGGGCGCATGATTGTTCCTCCGTTCTGTTATGCTTTCGAATTAAACATCCCTTGGGCGCTTTTTTCGGAAGACTTTTTATTTTTTTTAGGTGGTCCATAGTTTATATTTTCAGGCTGCGGACGCAATAAATTCATAGAAACATTGACGAATTGCAGAGAGTTATGAATGAGCTGCTGATTGAGATTGTTTTGTTCCTTTAAATGAAAGACTTGTTGGACGAGTTTATTGGCAATGTCTGTAATCTTGTCCTGTTCAGCAGTTGAAAGACGATCCATACAATCTGTAACTGTCGGTTGATCGATGTGAGGCGCAAGAGCCTTTGCTGCTTTTTGGCGTTCTTTCTCCATTCGATCAATGGCCGCGATATGGGATTGTTCGTCTTTTAATAATTGGTTTAGGGCATCCATGTCCCCGGTTTTGATGATGTCTGTTTTGTTCACTGCGAGCTCATAGAGGCTTTTGTGAAGCTTGCATAGCTTTTCCATGGATGCGTATAACAATTCGGCGGACATGTGTTTCCCCTCCAATCCTTATCTTTTATAGAAATTGAGGATGCTTTTTGCGACCTCATTTGGGTTGATCTTATAGTTGCCGTTCTCTACTTGTATTTTCAGTTCATCTACCTTTGTTTGGCGGTTGACAGCATACTGGGAGACTTGCTGCATTTCTTTTGCTGTTGTTGAGATTTCTATTTTATCTGTTGCGTTTGCTGTTGTTTTTGCTATGTTATCAAGTTTATTCATTTGGCGTTTATATGGGTTTACACCTGAAGTGCCAAAGTTATTGATTTTCATTGATATCCCTCACTTTCACTCCGAGCGAATTTCTATATAGTTATTATCGGTAAAAGTGTAAAGTTTTTAAATATTATTTTTAAGTTAGCTGAAATTACTTCTAAATACCTATTGAAATGAATGTCCCTTTGCTTAATTTGAACTAGATAATAAAATTTCCTGAAATAAAAAACCTGTAAGACACACGTTCAGATGATCGATTCATTTGATGAATCACAATCTGCCCACATTTCTCACAGGTAATTAGTTCAATGTTAATTTCTCCCTTTAATCTTCTCATCCATCGCAAAATAAGTTGCATTCTTTTCTCTTCTCTCAATTTCCAATCTACGCTCTTCTTCCATTGCGAAAACATCAAGCTCTTTTCGAAGAATTTCTGAACAATGATCACAAAGCTTTCCTGTACGAATAATCGCTCCGCATTTGTCACATGGGTATCCAAGGTTTGGAAATTGTGTTAATTTGAGACGTCCTGTTTTAATGAATTTTAGGATTAGCTCTTCTTCTACTCCGGTTGCGCTTACTACTTGTTCCATTGTTGCCGCACGGTTTTCACGTTTGCGGATGAATTGGTAGACCGTTTCGTATGCCTTTTCTTCCTCTTTCCAGCAATTTTGGCAGATTTCACGGAATTGGTTTTTTACGAATATGTCATTACAGTTTGGACAGTTTGTCAGTTCAGACACGCTGGCTCCTCCTTATTATCTTTAAGATCTCTTTTTCCACAATTATAGCCTGAATGCCGGAAATTAGAAAATGGCAGATTTCCGAAATTCTGTTATCCTCTTGCTATTGTCAGCGAGGTTATTGATTGGGCGCCTGCTTCTTTAAGGACTTTCGCGGCATGTCTAAGTGTAGAACCTGTAGTATATATATCGTCAATGAGGAGGATTTTTTTATTTGGAATGTTGATCTTTGTTTGAAAAACTTGTGAAAGGTGAATGCGCTCTGAGCGGGATTTCTTTGATTGCTTTTCTGAATGAATTCTAGTGAGGAGATTGTTTGGCTGATAGCCACAAGCTAAAATTATAGCTTCTGATTGATTGAATCCTCTTTCATAGAGTCGATCCTCGCTTAACGGGATCGGAACGATTGCATCAAAAGAGATCAATTGGAGCTTTTTCTTGATTAACGGAACAAATAGATACGAAAGCAAATAATCCCCACGATATTTGAAGCGTGCAATCACTTCTTTGGCAAAATCGTTGTAATGGACAAGTGAATGGTTTCTCTCAAGCGTACCTGCCCATTCGTGATCCTCCTCCCAACGGATGCAATCTAAGCACCGATTCCCCGCTTTAAATTGTGGTTCTATTTCCACTAAAGGACGACCACAGCTCTTACAGGTTTCTCCTTCAATTTTTTCAAATTTCGCGTAGCATTCCGTACACATGTAGCTTGATTCTTCTTTTGAAAATAACGTAGTCCAGCCCATTTGCGGCATCATTTCTGAAAAGCAAACAAGACAGTGTTCAATAATCAATCAGTCCTTTCTTTCGAGCTTCTTCGTTCATTTTTAAGATTTGATTTTTCGCACGAATCATTGCATTTGTTTTACCATAATGAAAAAAAGTGATCTCGCCGCTTGGGAACTGTGCACTCCTGCCCACGCGGCCGGCAATTTGAACGAGGGCACTTTCAGTAAAAATACGGTCCTCTGCACCTAGTACGGCCACATCAATATTGGGGAAAGTTACTCCTCTTTCTAAAATCGTTGTGGTGAGGAGTACGGGGATTTCCTTGTTCCGCATCGCGATTACTTTTTCCTTCCGATTTGGATCTTCCGCATGGACCGCCTCTATTTTCGGATGGAGCGATCGGATGAGCGGAAGGATTTTTTCCATTTTATCGATTTTAGGAATGAATAGGAGGCATTGCTTGTTAGAGTCCAGACGCTTTTTTACCCATTGAACGATGGTTGGGGGAAGGCGATTCTTTTTTAGCCCCTTTTCCCAGTTCCCACACCATTGAAAATGCGGCATTGGTAAAGGATGACGATGGTAGCGGGCAGGAATTGTTGCAAAGTCTTTTTTTCCTTGAAGGCATTCGGTTTGCCATTTTTCATTTGGGGTAGCAGTAAGGTAGATCATGGAGGATGACTGCTTTCGCGCTTGATGGACGGCGTATTGGAGAGATTCCTCAACAGAATATGGAAAGGCATCAACTTCATCGAGAATGACAGTATCAAAGGCTTGGTAGAATCTAAGAAGCTGGTGGGTTGTTGTAATCGTTAAGGAGGCATTCAAATGGCGGTCTTCACTCCCGCCATAGAGGGAAGCAACCTGGATGTTCGGGAAAACACTTTTTAGACGAGGAGTTAACTCAAGTACCACATCTGTTCTTGGCGTTGCAAGACACACTCTTTTTCCAGCGGTAAGCGCAGCATCTATGCCTTGAAAAAGCACTTCGGTTTTCCCTGCCCCGCACACTGCCCATATAAGGAGCTCTTTGTTTTCATTAATTGCCTGTACAACTCGTTCAGAGGCCGCTTGCTGTCCTTCCGATAGGGAACCGTTCCAAGAGAGCTGCGAACGATTGATATCGATTTGTGCAGGCGGTCCTGTCCAGCTGATTAATGGGGTGCATGCACTGATCCTCCCCATCATTATGCACTTACGGCAATATAGGCACTGTTCGCCGCATCGGGCACATGGAAAGTGAGCGAAAAAATGTTTATTTTTGTTGCCGCAGCGATTGCAGATAGGTTTATTTTTTTCAATTGAGATCCCTTTCCGGTAGATAAGGCACCCATTTTCGTAATGTTCTTGGATTTCTTCGAGGGGAATGACAAGATCATCGAGCAAAAGCTGTTTGCCTGCTAACTGTTGTTGAAGCTCTATGTTGTAGGAGTAGCTCGAATTCGTCTGCTGAACGGGAATGTGATCAATTGATGAGATTGGGTATGTTTTTTCAGGGGAATGAAGGAGTTTATCGGGAAGGAGTTTCGAATGGACGATGGCAAATCGCAAAGGATCACCTCAGTAGTATTAGAGGCACCCGGCATACGATCCGAATACCTCTGTTATTTATTTTTCGTTACTTTCAGTCACGCTTTTACTCTATTTGTTACCGTGTATTCTGTGTAATGCGTATATCGGGTCCTTTTCGTTCCCCCGAAGTAACTTTTTTTGCAAGTCAGGGAACGTTTATTTCTTCTTTACCCAACCTAGTCCCATCGAACCCTCACCAAGATGGGTACCGATGACGGGACCGAAGTAGCTGATCATAAATTCAACATTTGGGAATTGGGCTTCAAGCTCGGCTTTCCATTCGTTTGCCTCTGCTTCTCGATTTGCATGAATAATTGCTGCTCGATAAGGGGCACCGCTTTTGGCATCCTCTTCAAGGAGTTCGACGATTCGTTTCATTGCCTTTTTGCGTGTGCGGATTTTTTCAAATGGGACAATGACCTTCTCTTCAAAATGGAGAAGCGGTTTTACTTGAAGCAAGCTGCCGATAAGTGCTTGAGCACTTGAAAGACGTCCGCCGCGCTGTAAATGGGATAGATCATCGACCATAAAATATGCGCGAATCGAATGCTTCATTTCTTCTAGCCGTGCCATTATTTCCTGTGGTGAATGTCCTTCTGCAGCCATTTCCGCTGCTTCCAGCACATAAAAGCCTTGCACCATACAGCTGATTTCAGAATCAAATGGAAAGACTTCAATTCCTTCCGCCATGCCTCCAGCAGTGACCGCACCTTGGAATGTACCGCTAATCCCGCTTGATAAGTGAACGCTGATAACAGCATCATATTCCTTTGATAGCTTTTCAAAAAGCTCTACAAACTGTCCAACTGGAGGCTGAGAGGTTGTCGGAAGCTCTTTTTGCTTTACTTCCTCATAGAAGTCAGAAGCACTTATATCGATTTCTTCCTGATATGTTTCATTTCCAAAAATTACACTAAGTGGAATCATATATATATTTAATTTTTCCCGTAGTTCCTTTGGGATATAGGCTGTACTATCCGTGACTACTGCCGTTTTCATATTTGGGATACCATCCTTATTCATTTTCTATTTCCCATTTTATATGAAATTGAAAGGAAATGCATTAAATTTGGGGTGGATTTGACGGGATTAGGCTGAAGAGAGAGAATTTTTATCATGTGTGGAAACGTTCGAGAAGAATAACGTTAATAGTACTGTGAAAATGGGTATAAATCATGTAGAGTAACTGAAGCTTACTTTTGGAGAATTATAGATACAGGATCAATTCAATTGTTTTTCATAATAAACCTCTAAGCCTCTTTTATTAATTTCAAATAATAGAAATTCAATAAATTTCGGTTCAAGATCAATCGCAACAGCTTTATAGTACGTCTCGACTAATAATAGATCTGGCAGTTTTTCTAAACTAGACATATCCACTCGCTCCTTTATGTATTTATTCCTATTTTGGTTAAAAACACCTATTTTGTAAACAGGTATAAAGTAAGTGTCATGAATTGTACATTTCTAGTGAGTTCAGGTATGTCCTCTCTACATTGCAGTCAAGATTGTACGAGGATTATTTATTATAGGGTGGGGTTCTATATGCACAAGAGGGCCTATTCAAATTCGTATTACCCTGGCACAGACCATAGGAGAAATATTCATGCATTCAAAAATATACTAAAAGCTTATAAATCGATTAGAATTTCTACAATTAAATATTCTATTACTGGAGAGGAATTAGCGGATTGGCTCACTGAGGTTTCTACTCCACAGGAAATCGAAGAAGTTTTATTTATGATTCACTGTGCACGGAAAAGAGGCTCCGAAATAAAAAGTATATTACAAACTCTCGCAACCGGAGTGTTAAAATGATTATGTTTTTTAAGAATAAGTAGTATTGATTTTACTCGTGAGTACATTCTCTTTTGTAGGGATCTATAAAATGGACTCAGGTTGGGACTTGATAACTCATGATTCACTAAACTTGTCCGAACCTGGCTCTTGTTCAGACTCGATCTCTCTTGTCTTAACCAATCTTGTCCGAACTTAGATCTTGTTCAGACTCGATCTCTCTTATTTTCACTAAACCTGTCCGAACTCAACTCTTGTTCAGACTCGTTCTCTCTTATTTTCACCAAATTTGTCCGAACCTGGCTCTTGTTCGGACTCGATCTCTCTTATCTTCAGCAAACTTGTCCGAACTTGACTCTTGTTCAGACACGTTCTCTCTTATTTTCACCTAAACTGTCCGAACTTGACTCTTGTTCAGACTCGATCTCTCTTATCTTCAGCAAACTTGTCCGAACTCAACTCTTGTTCAGACTCGATCTCTCTTGTTTTCACCTAAACTGTCCGAACTTGACTCTTGTTCAGACTCGCTCTCTCTTATCTTAACCAATCCTGTCTGAACTCGGCTTTAATTCGGAATCGATTACCCTTAAAATCGCCAATCCTGTCCAAAGCCTAATATAGTAAATTTACTCATATAAACCCAATCCACTCACATAAAAAAGAGCCCTTGCATTTTTATGCAACAGCTCTTTTCTCAATAACGTACTACCGAACTTCTACCCAGCCATTTTTAATGGCGACAACTACGGCTTGTGTACGGTCGTTTACGTTCATTTTTTGTAAAATATTGCTGACGTGGTTTTTAACCGTTTTTTCACTAATGAAGATGGCTTCACCAATTCCGCGGTTGCTTTTTCCATCTGCTAGCAGCTGGAGTACTTCGCATTCGCGGCGAGTTAGCAGATGAAGCGGACGGCGAATTTCTACGCGCGGCATGTGAGATTGACCTTGTCCTGCTTCCTCTAACGCAAGTCTGCGGTATTCATTTACAAGATTATGGGTTACCTTTGGATGTAAGTATGAACCGCCATCGGCTACTACTTTGACAGCTTCAATTAATGCGTCTGCATCCATTTCCTTCAATAGATAGCCGCTTGCGCCTGTCTTCAATGCATGCGAAACATAATTTTCATCATCATGAATGGAAAGAATAATCACCTTTGATTCAGGGAATTTTTCAATCAGCTGGCGTGTAGCCTCAACACCATTTGTACTCGGCATATTAATATCCATAATAATGACGTCTGGTTGGTGCTGTTCAACGATGGAAAGAGCTTCACTTCCATCATCCCCTTCAGCTACTACCTCAAACGATTTTTCAAAATCTAAAATGCGTTTTACGCCTTCTCTAAATAATTGGTGGTCATCAATTATGACAATCTTTGTAGTCATTTTTTCCCCTCCTACATTCTTCACATAGATTTTATCTAAGTAATTTCTTATTTCTCTTTAAAATTTGCTACTATCTTTGCGAAATAATTATTCCGTTCCCCTCTACTATCCTCAATTATTCGAGTCACAAATAATAGGAACCTGAATGAGAACAACTGTCCCTTTTCCTATTTTTGAATCAATGGACAGCTCGCCTTCTAATAGCTCGACCCTTTCTCTCATGCCGATCAAGCCAAAGGAATTTGTCTTTTTCTGAGAGGTATCAAAGCCGATCCCATCATCTTTAATGATAGCAGAAACTTTGGACTTATCGATTTCAAGCTTCACTTGTATTTCTGATGGCCGAGCATGTTTAATCGCATTCTGTACAGATTCTTGGATGAGTCGAAATAGAGCCACTTCATAATTTGCTGGGAGTCTCTTTTCTTCTTTTAAATTTGCAAAGACAATTTTTGTTTTCTTATGATATTCTTCGGTTGTCTGCAAGTATTTTTTGAGGGTCGGAACTAAGCCTAAATCGTCAAGAGCCATCGGACGCAGGTCATAAATAATCCTCCGCACTTCATATAGTGCATTTCGGACCATTTTTTTCAGGTCGCGAATTTCCTTGAATGCTTCATTGCTGCCTCTTTCCCGGTATACTCGTTCAATTAAATCCGAACGCATCATGACATTTGCCATCATTTGCGCTGGACCGTCATGAATTTCCCTAGATACACGTTTTCGCTCTTCTTCTTGCGCAGCGATGATTTTCAACCCGAAGTCTTGTTTCATCTTGGCATCCTCGAGCATTTCACCAACTTGCTGGAGATCGCTTGTTAAATAATTCATAACGACCGTAATTTGGGAAATGAGATGTTCTGCACGCTCAATCGTTTCCTGTAAGCCAATAAGCCTTCTTTCAATATCATCGCGTCGATCCCGAAGCTGCTTTTCTATTTGCTGGTTCATGGAATAATTCATTTGCAGCTGATGAGCTTTTTCATATGCATCTCGTACTTCCGCTTCAGTATAATCCTTAAAGTGCATGCTTACTTCAGAAAGACGTTTTCTCGCAAAACGCGTTTGAACATCGAGCCTGTCCCCTTCGCTAATGGTCTTCGCAACTTGCTCCTTCATTGCTTTAAGCTCATCACTTAAAGTCATATGATCCTTGCGGCATTGCTCACCAATACGAAAAATTTCGTTCTTGCTAATGTCAACCGTGTCAATCATTTTTTCTAATATTAAATCAAGCGTCTTTGTATCAAGTTTCTTTTTTTTGCTCATTAAATATCCTCCAATCGAAAAGCATACGCTTAGCGACCTATGGACTGTATAGCTTATGAAAAAAGCTTATGTACTGTAAATGCTTCTCTTCTACCCAGCATAGACCTACTTTTAAACAAATTTCTTCCACTAATCCCTTTTATTCTAGCTTGAAATGGCTTGTTATACTATCTCTGAACACTTAAAAACAGGCTAAAATGGGCAAAATTCCGTAAAAAGACTTAGTATTATGTTTCATACATATGACTTATATCCTATAATATGACCATAAATTATCTTTATTAGCCAACTATATTCAGTGAATAACTTATTTATAGAAGGTTCCTACCATTTGAATATTGTTATTATAACACGGAGACTTTTTTACAATATTAAAGTTTCATTACATTCAGCTTATAATTGAAGTTTTACAACTTGTCGAATTATAATGAAGAAAGGCGAATTAGATTGGAAAGGAGCGGTTATATGCTGCCCCGTTACTATACTGTAAAAGGTTACGGAGAACACGAAATCATCATCCAAAAATCGCGATTTATCGCTTATGTTGAAAGAGCGGAATCGGAAGAAGAAGCACAAGAATTTATCCAAAAAATAAAAAAACAAAATTGGGATGCCACACATAATTGCTCTGCCTATATGATTGGAGAAAATGATCAGATCCAAAAAGCAAATGATGATGGTGAACCGAGCGGAACCGCAGGCGTTCCCATCCTTGAAGTACTCAAGAAAAAGCAATTGAAAGATACGGTTGTTGTCATTACTCGGTACTTCGGAGGAATCAAGCTTGGAGCAGGCGGCCTTATTCGTGCTTATGGGAAATCTACCTCAGAAGGCATTGATGCAACTGGGATTGTTGAAAGAAAGCTCATGCAGGTTATGCATACGAAGGTGGACTATACTTGGCTTGGAAAGCTCGAAAACGAACTTCGCTCCTCTATCTATGCGCTTAAGGAAATCCATTATTTAGATACGGTAGAGATCGAAACATTTGTGGAGGAAGAACAAACAGCTGCCTTTACAGAATGGATGATTGAGCTAACGAATGGACAGGGAGAAATTACAGAAGGCGCCTTGTTATATTTGGAAGAAGACGTGGAAAAATAATTATATTTACGATTACTGATAATTTCGGTAAAATTAACTATTGATTTACTTGCGTTTAACAAAGCCAGCCTGCAATATGTGTCTTTTTTAATGAAACAAATAGAACATACAAAGAATACAGTCACTAAAGTTTCTTTACTATTAAAACAAAAAGTGGGGATAAAATGTCTAATCTTAGGTCAAATAGGAGAAAAAGCAAAAAGAAGCGTTTTTGGCGCACCTTTGTCCTTTTAATCCTGCTCCTTTTAGTTGGTGGCGGATCGTATTTTGCATTTGATATTGCTTACCACGCAAAAAAGGCTACTGATAATATTTACCAAGAAATTGATCGTGAAAAAGTAGAAAATCATCGAACAGAAGAGGTTAAGATTACGAAAGAGCCTTTTAATATCCTATTATTAGGAATTGAAGAACAAGGTGGCGGACAGCGATCAGATGTACTTCTGCTTGTAACCGTTAATCCAATTACAGAAGAAGTATCCATGTTAAGTATTCCTCGTGACACACGAATTATGGTTCCGGCGGCTGGAAAGAAAACAAAAATTACTGAGTCCTTTAGCTACGGCGGCGTTGAATCAACAATTGAAACGATTGATGAGCTGCTAGATGTGCCAATTGATTATTATATTACGACGAACTTTGACGGATTTGAAGATATCGTTGACACACTTGGCGGAGTGGAAGTAAATGTTCCATTTACATTTAAATCACAGCTTACAGGCAGCTTAAAGTGGAAAACCTTTTATGAAGGTCCAATGGATCTAAATGGGAATGAAGCTCTTGCCTATGTAAGAATGAGAAAAAAGGATCCACAAGGGGATAAAGGCCGAAACGAAAGACAGAAGGAAGTAATCAAGGCCATTATTGATAAAGGAACATCCTTCGGTACGATTACAAAAATTAATGATATATTAGGTGACTTAGGAGAGAATGTAAAAACAAACATTCCCCCGTCTAAATTTGCAAATTTCATAAAACTATATAGCAAAATAAAGAATACAGAAATTCAGAACTTAACAATAGAAGGCGAAGATGAATACATTAATGGCGTTTATTATTATATTCCTGATGATGACTCTATTGATGAAGTAAGCACAATATTAAATGACAGCTTAACAAATACGAAGAAAACAGTAAGAACAAATGACCAGCCTTCTCAAAATTCGCAATCAGAACAAGATACGGATAACGAAGAATACTAGATTAATATAATACAAGCCTGTGTAAACGTGAAAACGTGCCACAGGCTTTTTTTGTATAAAATCTCCAGAATACCCCCTCTACATCCATTGCTATCTATATTTTTCTAATAATAAATAACTATATTTAGTATTTATAGTTGGAACATTAGACAAAGTTCGCTAGAATAAGATACGGAAATATAATTTTGTCGACGGAGGGAAAAAATTTTGAAAAAACTGATTGCTTCTTCTGTTCTTGCTACTGCTGCTCTCTTTCCTGCCATCGTACAAGCAGAAAGCCTTGATACACCGGCAAATACGTTAGTAGAACAAATAAACAGCAGTATGATTCAAACAGGTAAGAACGCTTTAATTACTGAAAATAATGTAAACATTCGGAAGGGCGCTACTACTTCTTATCAAGTAGTCACAAAACTTTCAAAAAACACAGTAGTCAAAGTGATTGATAGCTTTACAAACAGCAAAGGGGAACTTTGGTATCGGATTGAGCTTGGCTCCGTAAAAGGCTGGGTAATCCAAGATTATGTCGCACCATCTAATGATTATAAGCCTGCTCCTCCAAGTACAGAAGTCAAAACAATTTATGCGGCAAAGGCTCCGGTTCGAAAAGGGGCAACTGATTCATACAGCATCGTTACATATGTTTATCAGAATCAAAAAGTAAACATTATTGATACGTTTAAAAATGCAGCTGGAGAAACATGGTACCGTGCTGATCTAGGATCCGTAAAAGGCTGGATTCATGGGGATGCCTTTGATTCAACTGCTAATCCGCCAAGCCCTCCAGGGTCTGAAACAACGGATCTCCCCGATATTGGCAGCTATGTTTATAGCGGGCAAAATGGGCTGGATGTCAGAAAAGGAGCAACTACCTCTTACGCATCCGTCTACAAGCTTTCATTAAACCAGAAAGTAAAAGTTATCGATCACTTTACCCATACAGACGGTACAGCTTGGCTAAGAGTAGAGGTAAATGCTTCATTAGCGGGCTGGATTCCAGCAGAATCAGTTAGTACGTCTGAATCATTGAATCTTGATTTGTATGTAACTGCCGATGTAGCTAATTTAAGGAGCGGTCCATCCACGAGCTATTCAATTATGGATCAGGCAACAAAAGGAACACTTTTAAAAGCAGTAAAATCTGAAAAGGGTTCAGATGGCCACTTATGGTATCAAGTACTGACAAGCTCCAATCAATTAGCATGGATCAGTGAAACGATTGTTTCAACACAGACTACTAATACATATGCTGTTGGTTCAAAGTACACGGTCAGTACATCAAATACGAATCTGCGTTCAGGTGCATCCACTCAATATAAAGTGGTAGAAGTTCTGAAAAAGAATACGACAATAACAATCCTTGGTGAGTTCAAGAACTCTCTTGGCCAGCAATGGATCAATATTTTGAGCTCTTCTGGAAAAAAGGGATGGGTTCTAAGCTCTGATATGGCTTCCTTTCAATTAGTATCTAAGAAGCTATTATCGCCAACAGTAACTACTTCGGGTGGAGATCAATACTTAAACTGGAAAAAAGCGAGTAATTTTTCCGTTTCTTACACAACACTGTCTTCCAATCGCTTAAAGCTGACAGGAGGATTAACAGATGTTGAGCTGCCTTCTGGAAAAATTCCTGGAATTCAATCCGTCGAAACCTTCGCTTCAGGGGCTGAAAAATCAGTCGTGATAACGTTTGAACCAGGATACTCCTTTACGATGAGAAATTATAATGACAAGCTATCTATTAAAATTGTTCCATTCGGTATGAAAGGAAAAACAATTATCGTCGATGCTGGTCATGGCGGAAAGGATTCTGGGGCAGTAGGTCCTTCTGGAATAAAAGAAAAGGATGTTGTTCTAGCAACTGCATTAGCTCTTAAAGAGGAAATAGAAAAATACGGAGCAACTGTCATCCTTACTCGCAGCACTGATGTTTTCCTAGAATTAGCTGAGCGAACAGCAATTGCCAACAAATCGACTGCAGATGCATTCATTAGCGTTCATGCAGATTCCTTCTCTGCATCATCTAATGGGTCAACAACTTATTATAATTCAACGGTTAATTTTAACGGACCGCGAAGCAAAACATTAGGTAGCGCCGTTCAAAAAAGTATGATTTCTTCACTTAGCACTTATAATCGAGGCGTTAAGGAACAAAACTTCTATGTAAACCGTATGAATGACCTGCCAAGTATTTTAGTAGAACTCGCTTTCATTTCTAATCCGAAAGAAGAAAAATTGCTGAATTCTAGCGATTTCCGCAAAAAAGCAGCGGTTGGAATTACCAATGGGCTCGAGGAATACTTTAACAATTTCTAAATACTTGTAAACTATTTTCCATAACGAATATTTATGCTAATCTACTATAGGAATATAAATTTGGGTAATTTTTATTAGTTACCCAAATTTTTTTCATGGACGAATGTCTCATTTTTCAGAGTTATCCTTTTTTAGGACTAATAGTTTTTGTTTTTTATATAAAAGGAGGAAAAAAGATGAATCGATCAAAAAAGTTAATGGCAGCAGGTGTGTTAACGCTGGGCCTCGGAGCGGGTGCGGTTATTTCGACTCCTCAAGTAATGAAGGCTTCAAGCAACGTTGTATTAGCAAGTGTTGATTGGGTGACTTCTCAATTAAATCCAATGAAAACGAAGATTTCCGAGCTAGAATCAAAGATTTCCTCACAGCAGCAGGAAATAAATAATCTGAAAGCTCAAATTTCTCAGCCGGGGACAACACCACCGCCTGTTACTCCACCAGTTACTGGAGAGCTGCCTTCAGCTGTTTATGCTAAAGGAACAGTTAACATTCATTCTGGAGCAACAAAAGACTATAAAGTAGTTGCTACTAGAGCAAGTGGCTCTTCATTGAAGGTTATTGATTCACATAAATCTGCAACAGGTCTTTGGTATCGTGTTGAACTTTCTTCTACGTTAAAAGGATGGGTATTTTCTGGAGACGTTTCTGTTGAAAAGCCAGCGAATGCAGAGAAAACCGTCGTGACATTTGGAGATGTGAATTTGCGTAAAGGAGCGACGACAAGCTATGCATCCCTTCAAGTGATTCCAAAAGGGACAACGTTAAAATACATTTCCTCCTTCACAAATGCTGCTGGCGAGGTTTGGCATAATGTTCAAACAGCTGGCGGAATCAAAGGATGGGTAATCGGCAATCTTAGCGAGGTGAAATAAATTGAAGAAATTTATTTCCATTTTTGCTAGTCTACTATTGCTACTAGTCTATTTACCAACTGACTCGAAAGCAGCAGAACTAGTAAACTACCCAACCAAAGTAAATGTATCGATTCTTTTAAATGCAAATGTGACTCTCTCTTTAAACGGCTCATATCAGCTTAGCAATAAAGATACAGGAAATGTTACGCAAGTACCGCCAAACACGACGATTAGTGTTAAAAAGGATAGCGCTGGAGTAACTGTAAGCTACACTGGCTTTACCGAAAGCTCTGCTAAAGGTTTTGATGTTCAAGAGCAGATCAGCAGTAGTCTATCTCTAGCAAGAGTAAGCAATGGGGTGACTTACCGCGGCAGTTTCTTTTTGAAACCAAACGGCAGTAAAATAGAAGTCATTAATATTCTTGATATGGAAGACTATTTAAAGGGTGTAGTTCCTAGCGAAATGCCTGCTTCCTGGCATAAAGAGGCTTTAAAGGCACAAGCCATTTCTGCTCGAAGCTATGCGGCAAATTCAATTATGCTAACAACGACTGCGGCAAGCCAGGTATACCGAGGGTATTCTGGAGAGGATGCTCGGACAAATGCCGCCATTAAAGAAACAGAAGGGCTTTTAGTTAAATATAATGGCAAACCGATTCAAACCTTCTTCTTTTCAACAAGCGGCGGCCGAACGGCAAATGTTGGAGATGTATGGAACTCTAGACAATCCGATTTTCCTTATTTAGTATCTGTTGAAGATCCATATGAAAATTCTCCATACAGCAGCTGGAGTGAAACATTTACGGCTGCACAAGTGTTAAAATCATTCGGATTTGCTGAAACAGCTCAAATCCTTGATATTACCTTAGCTAAAACAGGCGCAAACGGCGAAGTTCGCGGAGTAACACTGAAGACTTCTGCTGGCGATAAAACAGTCACTGGAAATGAAGCAGTGATTCGTAAACTATTCCCTCTGCCCGATGCAAACCTTTATAATCAATTATACTCAAACTGGTTTGATATTCAGGTAAATGGCTCACCAACGGAGCTATCCGTCCAAACAGCTAACGGCACTGAAACCATTAAGGATCTAAAAGGACAAAAGGTGCAAACGGCAAATGGCGAAGTTTCCCTTTCAGATTCAAAGATATCGATCCAAACTACTGGTGGGGTTGTTTCTAATGAAGGCGGAACAGGCATTACCTCTGTAACCCTTAATGGAAAAGGCTGGGGACACCGAATTGGAATGAGCCAATACGGCGCACGTGGCTATGCAGAAAAGGGCTGGACTGCTGTACAAATCCTTACCCACTATTTCCAAGGAACAACGGTTTCAAAATAAAGTCAAAAGCGCTTGGAGAATGAGAAATCACTCCAGGCGTTTTCTGTTTCATATTAGAAGATGGAATTCCCTTACTTCACTTTATAGACAAACGAGCGCCTTCTCTTGTTACCGTGTCTTCGAGTTTCTGGCTTTCGCGGGCACATGTTCCTTTCTCTTGTTACCATGCCTTCGAGTTTCTGGCTTCTGCGGGCACATGTTGCCTTCTCTTGTTACCACGCCTTCAAGTTTCTGGCTTTCGCGGGCACATGTTCCTTTCTCTTGTTACCATGCCTTCGAGTTTCTGGCTTCTGCGGGCACATGTTGCCTTCTCTTGTAACCGTGTCTTCGAGTTTCTGGCTTTCGCGGGCACTTGTTGCCTTCTCTTGTTACCATGCCTTCAAGTTTCTGGCTTCCGCGGGCACTTGTTGCCTTCTTTTGTTACCGTGCCTTCGAGTTTCTGGCTTCCGCGGCACATGTTGCCTTCTCTTGTTACCGTGTCTTCGAGTTTTTGGCTTTCGCGGGCACATGTTGCCTTCTCTTGTTACCGTGTCTTCGAGTTTCTGGCTTTCGCGGGCACATGTTCCTTTCTCTTGTTACCGTGCTTTCGAGTTTCTGGCTTTCGCGGGCACATGTCTGCACCCCTCTCCTTCTCCTTCCCCCACTAACATGCCCTCCAGCAAGAAGAAAGCCAATTCCTACCTAGGAATTGGCTTTCTTTTTTTCCTTGATTTCTATGTTATCTAGAATTTCATCTACAATGCTTTTCCATGAATATTGTTCGATCGCAAGCTTACGACCATTTTCACTCATCGCTTGATATTCATCATCAGATATCGTCATTAACTCTGAAATCGCATTTGCGATTCCTTCAGGATTCTCTGGAGGAGCAATTTTTCCGCAATTGTATTCTTCAAGAATTGCTGCGCTCTCCCCATCTCCGCAATAAAGTACGGGAACGCCTGAGGAAATGGCAGGGAAAATCTTCGAAGGTCTTGCTCCTTTGAAAAGCTCAATATTTCTTAAGGAAACGACACTAAAGTCGGCAATTGAAAACATTCTTGGCATTTCAGAAACGGGAACGGATCCATAAAACGTCACATTTTCCAGCCCTAAGTCTTCTTTCATTTTTACAAGCTTCTCGCGCTCTTGGCCATCACCAACAAAAAGAAAGTGGACATCTTGCTGCTTGTCCAATAACAAGAGAGCCGCTTCCAATACCGAATCTAATCCCTGTGCATAACCGAGTGCTCCAGCATACATAAATACCTTTTTCCCTTGTATGCCAATCTCACTTAACAAGCTCTCATCTTTTGGAATCGGCTTGAATGTCTCCGTATTCACGCCATTCGGAAGTAGGAAAACATCTGAATCGTCTTTCCCTTTACGGATCATATAATCCTTAATTCCTTCAGTTGCAGTCGCAATTTTCCACGACTTTTTATAAAGAAATTTTTCAAGCCACTCCGCTAAGCGGATAAACGATTTATTTTTTAAAATCCCTAATTCAACTGCAGATTCTGGCCAAATATCCGCTACGTTGAAGACAAATTTAGCCCGTTTCATTTTAGCCCCGAGATAACCGGTGATGCCGAGAAAAAGCGGTGGCGAATTACAAATGATCACATCGGTCGGTTTTGCCTTCATGAGCGAATAAAACGCACTGAATGTAAAGGAAAAATAAGAAGCAAGCCGCTTCCAGAAGCTTCCTTTCGGAGATGGGTAAATCCATGAACGGTGAACAGGAATCCCATCCCAATCCTCATACATATAGAATTTTCCTTTATACTCCTCTGGAATAATTCCATGAGGATGATGAGGAAATGCTGTTAATACTTCCACCTGATGACCTCTGCTAATTAGCTCTTTACTTACTTCGTATACTCGAATTTGAGGGGCACCTGTTTCAGGGGGAAAATGCTGGCATAGATAAATCACTCTCATTTTCCCATCTCCATTACTTAACATGAATTTGTTTAATATAAGCTTCTAGCTTATCTTTAAGATCCGGACGCTTCAATGCGAAATCGATGGACGCTTGTAAAAATCCAAACTTATCTCCGACATCATAGCGGTTGCCCTGGATGATATAAGAATAAATCGATTCCTGTCCAAGCAATCGATCAATTGCATCTGTGAGCTGAATTTCACCTTTTTTATCAGGCTGTACCTGTTCAAGCAAATCAAAAATCGCTGGCGATAAAATGTATCGTCCAACAATCGCCTGTGTGGATGGCGCTTCTTCAATAGCAGGCTTTTCAACTAAACTTTCCACCTTGAAAAGATCCCCTGTATTTTCTGAGTAATTCACAATTCCATACTTATTCACTTCTGAACGAGGAACCTCATTACAACCAAGAATGCTTGAATGAACCTCATTATATTGATCAATCATTTGCTTTAACGCAGGAACCTCACTATCGACAATGTCATCGCCAAGCAATACAGCAAAAGGTTCATTGCCAATAAATTTCTTCGCACATAGGACCGCATGGCCTAAGCCTAGTGGCTCCTTTTGTCTTACATAATGAATATCAACGAGGTTAGAAATATTCTCAACGATCTCGAGCATCTCATGCTTACCTGTTCTCTCAAGAAGCAATTCTAGCTCAACGGATTTATCAAAATGATCCTCAATTGCTCGTTTACTTCGTCCTGTTACAATAATGATATCTTCGATTCCCGACTCAACCGCTTCTTCAATAATGTATTGAATCGTTGGCTTATCTA
This sequence comes from Cytobacillus solani, assembly GCF_001420595.1. Classification (GTDB taxonomy): domain Bacteria; phylum Bacillota; class Bacilli; order Bacillales; family Cytobacillaceae; genus Cytobacillus; species Cytobacillus solani. Next base: position 4,484,718 of record NZ_LJIX01000006.1, read on the forward strand.
CGATCGGAAGCATTTCCTTTGGCTGTGCCTTTGTCGCAGGCAAAAACCTTGTCCCTAAGCCTGCTGCAGGAATAACTGCCTTTTTAATCATGATTTCATCCCCTTTTTCAAGGTTTGGTCATAAAGCTCAAGCATGCCATTCGCGTTATCAACCCAGTTATAATTTGCCTTTACATGGTCAATGCCCGCAAGACCCATCGCTTGGCTTTTTTCTTTATCTTCTACTAAAGATAGAATCGCTTTCGCTAATTCTTCCGGATTTTCTTTTGGCACTACATACCCTGTCTTGCCCTCGAGAACAACCTCAGGCAGGCCGCCGACATTAGAAACAACGACAGGAACACCGCATGCCATCGATTCTACTGCAGCAACCCCAAAGCTTTCACTGTCCTCTGTAGAAGGAACCCCGAACACATCCATTTTATTTATGTATTCAGGTACTTTGTCATTTGGTACTCTGCCCGTAAAAGTAGTGACATGATCAATTTTCAGCTCTTTTGTTAATTGTTCATATTCACTTCGTTGCGGCCCATCTCCGACAATTAGCAGCTGGGCATTTTTCTTGCTGGCGTAAATCGTGGCAAACGCTTTAATTAAATCCCCAATGCCATATTTATCTGATAACGCCTTAACCGTACCTATCGTAATTTGATCGTCTGATCTCAACCCGGGTATTGGCTTGAATTTATTCAGATCCACACCGAATGGAGTGACAAAAACCTTTTTATCTGTATACTTATTTGTTTCTTTAGCCATGATATGACTTGTAGAACAAACAACATCAGTCTTCGATAATGTGTAATCAACAATTTTTCGATTCACACTGCCTTGCTGAGGAAATTGGAAAATATCTCTTCCCCAAACAGAAACATAATAAGGCTTGTAATTTGCCAATGCGCCAATAAATCCATAGCTTGACACATAGTGAGCGTGCAGAATATCAGGTTTGAATTGTTTTAAGATTTTTTTCAGTGCGAAAACGCTTGAAATATAAGATAGCTTCCCTGGTAAAAGCTTAGGAAGAGTAATCGTATCTACTTCTTTCGCATTTTCCGCAGAATAATGATCGAAAAACGTTACAACCTTCACATCGATCCCCTTATCTTTATAAAACAAGGCCCACTTATGTGTGTGTATCGATTTACTTGGAGCCAAAATTAAAACTTTCATATGTCCTCCTCAGAAAGTCGTTCATTAAAATGTACACCCTACAAAGACAAAACACCTCGTTTTGTCCACAAGTCGTGCAAATTATTTGATTAGGGTGCTCTTTATTTTTTCCACTCTTGCAAGCCATGAATGCTTTTGCAAGAACGTTTTTTGAATATTTTCTCGATAATGCTCAGCATCTTTTGCCATATTTTCGATTGCCTTTGCCATAGCTGTGGAGTTGTCTTCACAAATAATGCCATAGTCATCTGTCTCTATTATTTCTTGTTGGGCCTGACAATATGTGGCGATGACTGGAAGCTCATTAGAAAGGTATTCAACAAGCTTGACCGGGACGGAGAAATCATTATACGTACTGCGATATCTCGGAATAAAGGCAAAGTCCATTTCACGATAAAGAGCATTTAATGCTTCTCCGCTCACATGCTTTACCGCTACATTCATTTCCTGCAAACGTGCCTTCTTTTCCTCAGGCAATCCCTTATACTCGTCCTCACGGCAAACAACCGTTAATTCACAAATAGAGCCTTCTTTATTTGCTAGTTGAAGTGCATCTAGCAAGAGAAACAATCCGTAATCTTCATTATTAATCCCGCCGACATATAGCCCTTGAGCCTTTTCGTTCACTCGTTCATTTCGAACGATTTGGCTCTCTTTTCCGCCTGGAGGGAGGGAGACTTTCTCCCTGTTAATATCCACAAACTTCCCCATTGCATCGCTAGGCAAGAAAATAACGTCACAATATTTATTATAGAAATTCTCTTCCATTCGGTAGATGGTCTTCATAATCGCTTTCTTCGCACCCTTTAATGGATAAAGCTCATCAAACTTCCAATACACATCACGGTAAAAAACACCGACAGGCACATGGCGCTGTTTTAAAAATTTCATGACCTTCGTATCAATAAAAGGCTTCTTCGGAATATGTCCTTTATCGGTCAGCCAAAAAGGAATCGTTTGGTTCTCCATATAGCAGAACCAAAGATCATCCAGCTTCCCTTCTGCCTTCCATTGCTCAAATAAGGACTCCCTTTCAGCTGAGTTCCCTGACAGCAAGAGAATATTTACACCTTCCCGGCTTCCCCATTGCTGAAAGGCCTTATGAATTTCCTTCGGGCGAAGCTTTGAACCGCTATTCGCATTCTCGGCTACCTCAAATGGATAGTATAGTAAAACTGATTTCATCATTTTTTCTCCTTATAGCTCGTTTCTCGCTTTCTTCTTGAAAAAGAAGGAAAACAAATCCAAACGAATTCTTATAAACAATAGAATTCCAGCGAATAAGCAAGTGATAAATATCCAAATTGGATTGAAGAGAAAATCAGCAAATCCACCTACTAATGTCCGAGGAATGTTAATGGAAAAGTAAATAAACAAGCATAAAAACACCGGGTTTTTCGGAAGCCTGATAAAAATAATATACAGCAGCTGGATAAGTACGCCGACATAAATCGTCCCGAATAAAATCCCTAAATAGCCGAAATTAGCATACGCCTCCGCAATGAAAAGCGTATTCAGCACACCGCCTGTCCCGTCTTCAATCCGGTTAGGAAACGCGTTTGCCATGACTAGTCTAGCCGAACGCACCTGTTCGATATCGAACCAGCCGATTAAAATGGATGGGAGACTGCTGCCATTTAAAAATGGGATCGACTCCCCAAAAATATTTAAATGCAGGAAGGTAGGTGCAATTTGAGCTAAAATAATTCTTCCAATTGGTCCAGATGAGTAGGACAGGAAGGAACTTAAATCATTTACTCCTTGAATAAACACGTACATCAAAATGATTAATACAGCTCCACTAATGATATACTTATTAATTTTCCTGCGGTTAAGCACGAGCTTCCCAACATATAGCTGTACAAAAATAAACATAATGATGTAAAAAATAATCGGTGATTTTGATAGATCATACACACTGATTAAGACCGCACAGGCGAAAAGAGGCAGGAATAATAATCCCCATTTCAATTGTCTTGTCTTTACAGTATATACATAAGCGATTAAGGACAGCAAAGGGGTCAATGCAATCGCAAAAATATTTCTTATTAATACTTTGCCGTGAAAATTCCTTGCTGCATCAATTCGAAGTTGGCCCAGATCAGATAAGTTCCCTTTTAACAGCTCCAAAATAGGAACCTGACTTGTCTTCAATAGCGTATAAGCAACCGCAAGCATACTAATGAGCGAGAGACCGAGAAAGATAAGGTAGAACTCATTTTTCTCCGTAAACGTATTCTCCACTGGCTTTTTCAAGTAATGATTAAATTCCTTCTTTGCATCAAAGCCTGCAAGCTTGCTGACGATGAACATCGAAAGCGGCAGCATAATCATGACGAAAGAAACGGCTCCAAAACCGATATACCGATAAACTTCATGGTCGAGTTTATTAATCATGTAATAATGGTCGATATCAAGAGCAATTAATAAGCTGCCAATATAACAGGAAACAAACAAGGAATAATAAAAGATTAAAGAATTAAGATTTGGCTTAAACAGTGACAAGCTCCCAGATACTTTTTTAAATAGGATGACTGAAATCGTTAGAACAGCCAGCCAAATAATAATAGCTAACATTCGTCAGCACCTACTTTTTGCTGATTAAATCAACAATTTTTTCAGAGGCTTGTCCATCACCAAATACTTCTTTATATTCTGGGTTAACCTCTTTTTGCACAGCAGCTAAGATTTTCTCCGTATCTGTTCCAGTTAAGATATTCGCGTCTCCACTAAGCGTTTCAACCCATTCTGTTTGCTCACGGATCGTTACGCACGGAACCTTCATGAAATAAGCCTCTTTTTGTACGCCGCCAGAGTCTGTCACGATTTTCTTTGCATTCGCCTCAAGCGTCAGCATGTCTAGGTAACCAACAGGATCAATTACTTTTAAATTAGGGACATCGCCTAAGTTTAAGCCGTAATCAGCCAATTTATGCTTCGTTCTCGGGTGAATCGGCCATACCTTTACTTCTTCAATTTTTGAAAAAGCATCTAAGATGTTTTTCATATTCTCGATATCATCTGTATTTTCCGCTCTGTGAATCGTAATTAAGTGGTAATTTTTTGCCGTTAACCCAGCTTCCGCTAGGATATTCGACTTTTCCTTTGCCAGCTCACGATTATAAAGCACGGCATCATACATCACATCCCCAATATTAAATACATTGTGAGTAATGTTTTCAGTTGTTAAGTTTTCAATTGCCGTGTCTGTCGGGCAAAATAAATATTCTGATACATGGTCTGTCATAATACGATTAATTTCTTCCGGCATTTTTTTATTAAAGCTTCTAAGACCTGCTTCAATATGAATGACAGGAACATGCAATTTAGCAGCCACCAATGCGCCTGCCAATGTTGAATTTGTATCACCATAGACCATTAAATAATCAGGCTGTTCATTTAGAACAATCTCTTCAATTTTCGCAAGCATTTCACCTGTTTGCTTCCCATGGTTGCCTGATCCAACACCTAGATGATAATCAGGCTTCGGAATATGCAGCTCTTCGAAGAAAATATCAGACATATTAGCATCATAGTGCTGGCCTGTGTGGATGATCTTTTCCTCCATATGCTTTCGTAATACCCTTGATACTGGAGCAGCTTTAATAAATTGCGGTCTTGCGCCTAGAATCGTTAATATTTTCATTTCAATTCACCTTTCAAGCTTTGAATATAGTCTTTTGCTAAAAATGAGTTAATATTATACGGCTGCGAATATTTCAAGCGATCATATTTAAAGGACAAAGCCCTGAGGTATTCAGGATAGCTTTTATAAATGCCGTACCATTCCATCGGCTCTGTATAATACTTTTGATAAAGCTTTTTCTTGTTATAGATCTTTTTCGCTGTTTTGTAAAAGACACCATACTTTTGTTTTAAAGACGTTTCCTTGCCTGCTGGCTTTTCTGGCTTTGGAAAATAATCTGGGTACATTTGATGAAGAGTGTAATCGTATAAGTATTTCTTGAAACGAAGGTCGACAGGAACGGTTTTGAAAAATTCCATTAACCGATCATCCCATAATGGAATCTCCCAGCCCTTTTCATAAAACTCATACACTCTGACAGAGTTAATAATAAACTTTGCCTGTCTTTCTTTCCAATCCCAGTATTCAAATAGAGCACTCGCCTGCTCATTTGTTTGGAATGGCAAGTCTCCAAATGACCGTTTGATTTCTGCTAGTACATCCCCAGCAGATTCATGCAGCCCCTTTTCCATTTCCCAAAGCTTATGATGCTTATTAAGGGTAAATTGAACGACGTCATCTGCCGAAAACGCACGATCCTCCGTGATTTCATAAGCTAAATGGCTTCCTGCAACGAAATCACCTGAGTGGCCTGGAATGAACACATAATCTCGATCCTGCTTGCTAACGATTTTTCTTACGGCTGGCCAATCCTGAAGGTGAGCCATCGAAGAACCATTCACAGCAAAATCCACATACTGCCTCCACTCAGCTGAATGATACCAGCTATGCCAATCATCCTTCTTGTATTCAACAAAGTCCCATTTTAGCCCGAGGCGATCAGCAATATCTTTACTAACAAGCGCCTCTTTATTTTCCCTTTTTCCGTATGTAAAGGAAGCGATATCTTCCAGCCCATACTCCTTTAGCAATAAGGCGATAATTCTTGAATCATAGCCGCCGCTAAGAGGCAGAATCGGAACTTTATTCTTTAAACGGACAATGAGGTCTTCGAACACTTGATGAAAAACATTTTTTAGTTCTGAACTAAATTGCTCTAAGTCCTTCTCAACAGGCTGATGGTAAAATTGGTAATACTCTTTGCTTCTAATCTTCCCATCTTCTTGGATCTGAATGTATGAACCAGCTTCAACTTGATGAACTCCATCATAAAGTGTCTTTTCATTTGCGGTAAAACCAGTTAATAAAAATTCCTTCACGGCTGTTTGATTGAATACCTGGTCCGGTTTTTGACTAATTTTATCTGTTACAATCCAGTCTGAGCCATCTTTATAATAAAAAAGTGGTATGCTCCGCTTCCGATCAACAATCGCCGTCACTTCACTCTGACCAGCTTGTATGAAGACAAATTCACCTTGTATTTCATTTAGCTCACTTAGGAAGAACCCCTCTTCATCAAGAATATTGTGAAGATCCTCGGCTTGATAACACTTCCCTTTGTAAAGAAGATAGCCGCCAAAATATACTTGGCCAAATGGGAAGGTTAATTCTTTTATAAGAGTACTGTTTTGAATAATTACTTTCAGCAAATAAATCACCTATTTTTTCGTTAGGTTATGTCATTTAAATATATGGAATTGCCTGTGGGGTACGCGTATCTATTCGTTCATTGAATCATTTTCGGACACGTATCCCACAGACCTTCCTATTTTCAATTTGCAGCAGATTTTTTCCGCAATAGATCTTTATCAATCCGTGAAAGCAGAACAACGACCACATACCCGATCCAAGCAAATACAATATTCCAATCCGAAATACTGCTCTCCTGAATATAAACGATTGCCATCACTGCTACCAGTGAGAACATAAATAAAAAGGTCATTTTGCCAAATGACACCGGAACATGATAAAGTTTTTGGCTTTTAAAGAAAATATACGTAATCGCGATCAGATAAGAAATCAAATAAGCTGCGACGCTTCCCCAGATCGAAAAGGATGGTATCAACGCCACATTCAAAATAACATTGACAACTGCTGCGATTCCGAATGCATACGAAATAATCTTTGTTTGTTTCGAGAAAAAGATACCGACTGAAATAATCATATAGAAAAAATTCAAGAAGGTAACAGCAGATAAGACCGCAACATATTGATAAGCTTCATGATAGTTGGTATTTAACATTTGGATGATCCAAGGCATTAATGTAGCGACTGCTAAAACACCGATTGTCCCTAGTAACAGAATACCATAATACAACTTTGCAAATAAAACAGGGCTATCATTTCTATCCTTAAGCGACATGGAGAACGGTCTCCAAGCCATTTGTACCCCACTGGTGAGGAGTGTTATTAAAGATGCAAACTTAACCGCTGCCCCGTAAATACCAACTTCGTGAAACGAGGTAAACCTTTCTAGCAGAAAAGAGTTTGCATTAACAATAACCCAAAAGGCCAGAGAAGCCGGAACTAGTGGTGCAGCGTAAACAAGAATTTCTTTCAAAAGTTTTTTATTAAATGTAAATTTAATAAATTTGATTAACGGCTTAATCAATAAAAGAGCAACGATAGCCACACTTATTAGCCTTCCATACAAAATGCCATCGATTGTTGGGCTAACATAGGCTAAAAATCCATAAGAGAATAATGCAATTAGAAGCATCTTTAAAATCGTAAAAGTTACAACCTTTTTCGTGAAAAAGTCATAACGAAGAACTGTTAAAATTAGGGCAATTACTGTATCTAAAGCCAAAACCCCAATTGCAATGTAGAACAAATAATATAGGGCAGCATCTTTTAATAGAAGCTGTGCCAGCCACTCTCCACCGACTAGAAATACGATTGCAATTATTAAAACTATCAGCATTCTAAAGGTCATGACCGAGCGGACATAATCCAGCCTTTTCTTCTTATCCTCTGTATCAAAGTAATAAAAGGCAAGTGCGGAATCTGTTCCGAAAATAACAACGAAGGTCAGCATGGACGTGACTCGATCTAAATAATCCAAAACCCCGTATTGTGCAGGATCTGGCAGAAAGGATGTATATATCGGAAGCATAATAAAGGCTATTAGCTTCGTTCCTACGTTCATAAATGCGTAAAGGAGCGAATCCGCTCCTAAACGCTTAATTTGGGCGAACACCCTATAACAGTTCCCGCTCGTCTACCATCTTGACGAATTTAGCAGGAACACCTTTAACTAAAGTCTTTGCTTCCGTATTCTTTGTTACTAATGCACCAGCGGCTACAAATGTTTCCTCTTCAACGACGATCCCCGGAAGAATAATCGATGCTCCACCAACACGAGCGCCTTTTTTCACATGTGCGCCTTTAATCTTGTCAAAACGTTCTTCCGTACGGCCCATGAAATTATCGTTTGTCGTTGTGACACAAGGAGCGATAAACACTTTCTCTTCCAATGTTGTGTAAGCAGTAATATATGAGTTGGATTGGATTTTTGTGCGATCGCCAATTTTCACAAAGTTTTCAACCGTTACGCCTCTGCCGACGATAACAAAATTCCCAATTTCTACGTTTTCTCTTACACTTGCCAGGTCTGCAATTAATGTACTTGAGCCAATTTTCGCTCCACGATAAATAACGCAATTGGCACCAATAGTTACTTCTTCACCAATTTCCAGAGCAGGAATGGAATCAGATAGCTTTACCGTGCTTGTTTTTGCTGGCTTTGGCGGCTTTCCAACAACGGCACCGTCTGCAATTGTCGTGTTATCCCCAATCGTTGTCCCCTCATGAATCGTTACGCGGTTACCAACGATAACGTTTTTACCGATTTTTACATCTTTTTCAATAACGGAAAAATAACCGACCTTTGCCGTTTCATCTACTATAGCGGAAGGATCAATAAAATTCATAAGAAAGTCTCCCTTTACCTTAAAATTGACTGGAATAATGAAATTTTGACCGGATAAACAGAAAGTTGACCGGATTCCCAACTAATTTGACCGGAATCTCCAAATCTTGCTCTATATATTATAATTTAATGTATTTATTCGGCTTCGCAATATCCTTTAGTGCATTACGCGTATCAAAAATAACCTTGCTTTCCTTCGCGATCATTTCGTAATCAAAATCTGTATGATCAGTTGTTACTAAAACAAGATCTGCCTCATTTAAAAGCTCTTTAGACAATTCAACCGTTTCAATCTTTTGATTGCATGATCTGAATGACTTCACATAAGGATCTACTACTGTATAATCTGCACCGTGATGCTCCAACAGCTCAACAATCTTAAGAACAGGAGATTCCCTTACATCATCAATGTCCTTTTTGTATGCAACACCAAGAACAGCCACCTTTGCTCCACGAAGTGCTTTGCCATCCTCATTCAATGTTTGCATTGCACGTGTGATGACATATTCAGGCATGCTGTTGTTAATTTCGCCTGCAAGTTCGATTAGTCGTGTATGGTAGTTATATTCACGAGCCTTCCATGTTAAGTAGAATGGATCGATTGGAATACAGTGTCCGCCTAAGCCTGGACCTGGATAGAACGCCATAAATCCGTATGGCTTTGTCTTAGCTGCATCAATTACTTCCCATACATCAATGCCCATTTTTTCACAAAGAATGGCCATTTCGTTTGCCAATGCAATGTTAATGTGACGGAATGTATTTTCGAAAATTTTCTCCATTTCAGCAACTGCCGGAGAGGATACTTCATGTACATCGCCTTCAAGAACACTTCTGTAAAGGGCTGCTGCCACTTTCGTACAATTCTCAGTAATTCCGCCAACTACTTTCGGAGTATTTTTCGTTTTGAATTGCTTATTACCTGGATCCACACGCTCTGGAGAATAAGCAACAAATACAGTTTCGCCTGTTTTAAGGCCTTTTTCTTCAAGCGCAGGCTTGACAATTTCCTCTGTTGTTCCTGGGTAAGTAGTCGATTCTAATACAACAAGCATGCCTTCATGTGCATATTTAGCAATTTCTTTAGATGAGCTTTCTACATAAGAAGTATCTGGCTGCTGATAAATATCAAGCGGAGTTGGCACACAGATTGCCACGGCATCTACTTCTTGGATACGCGCATAATCAGTTGTTGCGACTAAACGGCCATCCTTAATCATGTCTGCTAATTCTTGATCAACCACATCGCCGATATAGTTAATTCCCATATTCACTTGCTCTACACGTGCTGCCTGTACGTCAAAGCCGATAACCTTATAGCCAGCTTTTGCTTTTTCAACTGCAAGCGGAAGACCCACATAACCTAAGCCAACAACACCAATAACAGCTTCTTTATTTTCAATTTTATTAATTAATGATGTATATACGTTCATCTTTCTTTCTCCTTTTATAGAACGACTTTTTTGCCAGTTTCTGCTGATTCTAATATGGCCAATATTAATTTTACAGGAGCAAGACCGTCTTCTCCAGTTACAATTGGGTTACGATTTTCTTTTACAGCAAGCACCATATCTTCGATGATGCATTGATGCCCTGGTTTGCCAAAAGGATCTGCTTGAATCTCATTTTTTATTTTGTCCGCTTCCTCTTCCGTTACCCCTTCGATATCCCATGTTTCAATAAAATTAGCGTTTCTGCCGCTAATTTTCACTGATGCCGTTTCTCCAAAAATAGCAAGGGATTCTTCTAGGTTCTTCGGATAAATTGTCGTCGCTGCTTCGATGACACCAAGCGCTCCATTCTTAAATTGAACAACAGCTGCTGCGACATCTTCGGTTTCAATTTTGCGTAAGCGAGTAGCCGCCATCGCCTGTACCGATTCAACCGGCCCCATTAACCATAGCATTAAGTCAAGGTCATGAATCGCTTGGTTCATAAGAACACCGCCGTCAAATTCCTTCGTACCCCGCCATTCAGCTTGATCATAGTATGCCTGATTGCGATTCCAGCGAACGGTTGCATTTGCATGGCTTAATTTCCCGAATGAGCCTGCATCCATCTGCTCTCTTAGCTTTTGAATGGCAGGTCTAAAACGGTTCGGATGAACAACAGCAAGCTTGACGCCATTTTCATTCGCATATTTAATCATATCCTCAGCATCTTGCTGCTTAAGTGACATTGGCTTTTCAACAATAATATGTCTTTTATGCTCTGCGACAATCTTCGTTAAGCGTGCATGTAACCCTGAAGGGACACAAATATTAACAACATCAATATCCGGATTCTCCTCAAGCATTTGAGCTAAGTCCGTATATTTCTTTACATCTTCGTTATCAATTACTAAACGTGCAGGGTTCGTATCGCATATTGCAAACAGATTCGCATTTTCAGCCTTTTCAATTGCTTCAATATGCTTGTTTGCAATATGACCCATACCAACAACGGCAAAATTAATCATTTTTATAGAATCTCCTAGCATCATTTATATATTTCCATAGCATCAGAATAAGGATTGCAGCAATAATCCCCAAAACAAGTCCTGCTAATGTCAGTTCTAATTTATACGTGTTTGTTGGGCCTACTTCTTGAGAAACAATGCCCGGCTTTTCAAAAAAGGCTAAATCTGTTTTCATGCTTTGAATAGACGTTTTGGCCTTTGCAGCATCTGCCTCAGATTTTTCAAGCAGGCTAGTAATGTCTTCCGTTTCTTCAATTGTTAAATCTTCACGTTCAAGTCTTTCACTGCTAACAGTTATCACATCATTTAATTGCTCAAAGGTTGTTTCATTATTTTTTATAATATCTTCTGTCGTTTGATATCTTAGATCATAGCTATCAACAAGTCCCTGCTCAATGCCAGCTGCCATCTTTTGAAGATCCTTTTTAAGACGCTCTTCATTATCATCAAAAATTTTGATTTTTACATAGCTTTCACTAGAAACATACGCATCAATGACCCCATGAACATCTTTGCCATAAGTAGCAACCACATTCGATGGATTTGTTAATGCTTTTTGCTTAATAGAACCTGTAAAAACAGTTGCACTCCCTACGTATTTGCCATCCTTAGGGATTAAATAAGAAGCACCGAATCCTAATAATGTAAACAGTAGGGGGATAATAAGGAAGAAAATTTTCTTCTTCCAAAAGAAAACTAAGTATTCATATAACGCAAATCTTTTTTGTTCTGCCAAAAAGACCACCATTCCTTTTAAAATTATAGAAACTGCTTATTATTGCGAAAAAGCAAGTAAAGAAACGCCCCCTGCTCGGCGACGTTCCATTTTATTTTTTATTTTTTGAAAAACTCCGCAATTTTCGCTACTACATATTCTTGTTGTTCTTGTTTCAGTTCAGGGAACATTGGCAATGACAATGCCTCTTTAGCTGCCTTTTCTGATTCTGGCATATCTCCTTCTTTATAGCCTAGATCTTTAAAAACAGGCTGTACATGGAGTGGCAGCGGATAGTAAATCATTGTTTGCACACCTTGTTCTTTTAAGAAAGCCTGTAATTCATCACGCTTCTCTACACGGATCGTGTATTGATGGAATACATGGTAATTGCCTTCTTTTTCAACCGGCGTTTTTACTAAGTCCCCTAATTGCTCATTAAGAAGATGTGTGTAAATAGCTGCTCTTTCTCTTCTCAGCTCGCTCCATTTATCTAAATGCGGGAATTTCACGTTTAAAACAGCAGCTTGCATCTCATCCAAACGGCTGTTATAGCCTAATACATGGTGATAATATTTCGGCTTGCTTCCGTGAACACGGATGACACGGCTGTTTTCTGCTACTTGGTCATCATTTGTAACAACCATGCCCGCATCTCCGTATGCTCCTAGGTTCTTTGTTGGGAAAAAGCTGTATGTTGCAGCCGTACCATATTCTGCAACTGTTTTCCCTTTATGCTTAGCACCAATTGCTTGTGCAGCATCACCGATTACAGCAAGTTGATGCTTATCAGCAATCGCACAAATTTCTTCCATATCCGCTGTTTGCCCATATAGATGAACAGGGATAATCGCTTTTGTTTTCTCAGTAATGGCTGCTTCGATTTTCTTTGGATCAAGATTAAATGTTACTGGGTCGATATCAATATAAACCGGAGTAGCTCCAGCACGAACAATCGAACCGCCAGTAGCAAAGAAAGTAAATGGTGTTGTAATTACTTCATCACCTGATTTTACTCCTGCTGCTTGTAAAGCAATATGTATGGCATCACTACCGTTTGCTACACCAATTCCATGCTGAACATGACTATACGCTGCCACATCTGCTTCCAGCTTCTTCACATTATCGCCTAAAATAAAATGAGAAGAGCTCATCACTTGATCTAAAGCAGTAAGCATTTCGTTCTTTAACGTTTGATATTGTTCACTTAAATCTAACATAGGAATTTTCATATTCATTTCCTCCAACTTCCTAGATGAAATACTAAATCATTTTAACATAAAAAGGGATAAAAATTGCTATTTAACACTGTTGTAAAATGACAAATTTCGAACATAAATGCTGCAGCTAGACAAATCATTTTTCTAAAAAGGCCGTTTGCGAGTCGTCCACAAACGGCCTAATGTTATTGTCTGCCAGTAACTTTTCGATATATTTTGATAACAGGCTGATACTTCTCGTGTACTAAGCCAATTGTTTCTGCGAGCACCTCGAGGATCAGCAATAATCCGAAGATGATAAAAATACTAACCCATAGTGTTGCTGTTGAAAATAGTATAGCACTAATGCTAAAAATAATTCCAAATCCGTAAATGCATAGCACTGTTTTCCGATGAGACAAACCAAGGGCAAGGAGACGATGATGTAAATGCGATTTGTCAGGAGCTGAAATCGGCTTTTTATTTACAATCCGTCGAATAATCGCAAAGGTTGTGTCGAAAACAGGCACACCAAGGATGATGATTGGAACAATAAAACTAAATAGGGTTACACTCTTATACAAACCGAGTAATGACAGAATGGAAATGGCGTAACCTAAAAACAGCGCTCCCGTATCACCCATAAATATTTTTGCGGGATGAAAATTGTGGAACAGAAATCCTAATGTGCTTCCCAATAAAATAAGAGATAACATCAAAATGAGCGGCTTTCCTGCAATTCCGGCCATAAAAGCAATGGTTGCAATAACAATCGCAGAAATCCCTGCAGAAAGGCCATCAAGGCCATCAATTAAGTTAATGGCATTCGTAATAGCAACAATCCAGAAGACCGTAATCGGATATGTCCAAAAACCAACATCAAACGTACCGATAAATGGAATGGTCAGATGATCTATCGTCAAGCCGCTTCCTACAACAGCAGCTGCAGCAAGCAATTGACCGATTAGCTTATATTTTGCTGAGAGTTCATACTTATCATCAAGGACGCCAGTAATAACAATAATAATCGCACCTACTGAAATCCCAGTTATCTTTTCATTATAGAGACCGCCCACATAATAGCCTGCAATCACTCCAGCAAAGACAGCCAAACCACCAAGTCTAGGCATAATTTTTGAATGGACTTTCCGATGATTCGGTTTATCAGTTGCACCAATTTTCAGTGCAAACTTAATGACCAAGGGAGTTATTAGCAAGGACGTCACTAAAGCCGCAATAAATGCAGCTAAAAATTTAATATCCAATGATATCACCTTTAGTTTTTGAATTTATGCAGCCAGATTTATACTAACATATATCAAAAAGAATTCAATTAATTTCATTTTTAAAAATATTCTCTTGTAAGGTATAGCAATTACTTGTTAATAGTATCACCTCTTTTACAATAAAGTCTTTATTAGTTTTCGACCTTAAATGGAAGTTTCCTCTAAAGTTGACGAATATTATCGAAAAAAGTTTCAAATAAAGAAGAATAATAGAATCTGTCAAAAATTAACTGCGGCTTCCCTTCCAAATTATATTATACTACATTATATGTTATAATTAGATAGGGAAAAATGTAGAAGCCAAAACGGCTATTAATCTTATAAAAAATAGAACTACTTTTACTAAATTTTAGGAGAGAACAGCATGCTATCGTTAATGAAGCGCATATTTAATGAAGATTCTGCGGAGCTTAAACGCTTATATAAACATGTCACAAATATAAATGATTTAGAAGAAAAGATTTCTGCTCTAAGCGATGAGGAGCTTAAGGAGGCTACTCAATATTTAAAAGAGAAGGTTGCAGAAGGCGTATCTGTTCTTGATTTAAAAGAAGAAGCTTTCGCTACAGTGAGAGAAGCCTCTAAACGGGTACTTGGTCTCCGCCATTATGATGTACAGCTGCTTGGAGGATTAGTCCTTCTTGAAGGCGGGATTGCTGAAATGCGAACGGGCGAAGGTAAAACACTCGTTGCTACCCTCCCTAGTTACTTAAGAGCACTGGAAGGCAAAGGGGTACACGTGATTACAGCGAACGAATACTTAGCAACTCGTGACTATGAGCAGATGGGAAAACTGTTTAATTTTCTCGGCTTAACAGTTGGGTTAAATATTTCTCAAATCTCTGAAACCGAGAAAAGAGAAGCATATAACGCAGATATTACTTATGGCACAGGTACGGAATTCGGGTTTGATCTTTTGCGCGATAATATGACAGCAAGCTTTGAAGAACGTGTTCAAAGACCTTTACATTACGCAATTGTTGATGAAGTAGACAGCATTTTAATTGATGAAGCAAGAACTCCGCTCATCATTGCCAGCAAATCAGATATTGCGACTGAATTATTCTATATTACCTCTGAAATTGTAAAGAATTTTGAAGACGGCAACCAATATGAATTCTATCCTGAAACAAAGCAAATTGTTTTAACAGATAATGGAGCAAATGAATTCGAACAAGCTTTTGGCTTGAAAAATTTATATGATGCAGAACACCGCGAGCTTCTTCATAACATTATGCAATCGTTACGGGCACATGTCGTCATGAGAAAAGATGTGGATTACATTGTTAAAAACGATGAAATCATGCTTGTCGATCAATTTACAGGAAGAATCATGGAAGGCCGGACCTTTAGCGATGGACTTCACCAAGCAATTGAGGCAAAAGAAGGCGTCACTGTTAAGGATGAGAACCAGACACAAGCATCCATCACTGTCCAAAACTATTTCAGGATCTATAAAATCCTATCCGGAATGACCGGTAGTGCAGCACCTTCGAAAAAGGAATTTTTTGAAACATATAGTCTTCGTGTGGTTTCAGTACCAACAAATAAACCGAATGCTCGTATAGATGATGAGCCATTAGTTTATAAAGACTATGAAGCAAAGGTTGCAAAAATCGTCGAAGAGGTAGCCAAAAATAATAAAATTGGCCGTCCAGTTTTAATTGGGACAACCTCCATCGAACAGTCAGAAAAGCTTTCAGGCTATCTAGAAAAGGCTGGAATCAAGCATAGAATTCTTAATGCAAAAACGGAAGAAGATGAAGCAAACATCATCTCTCAAGCCGGACAAAAAAATCAAGTCATGCTTTCTACAAACATGGCCGGACGCGGAACGGATATTATCTTGGACCCTGCTGTCAGAGAGCTTGGCGGCTTGCATATAATCGGCACAGAGCTCCATGAAAGTGAAAGAATTGATATGCAGCTGAGAGGAAGAGCTGGAAGACAAGGAGACCCAGGCTCTACTCAATTTATCATATCCATTGAAGATGATATCTTTAATAGTTATGATAAAGAAGAGATGGATAGGTGGAAAAAGAAAATGAAAACGGATGAAACTGGCCTTATCATTTCACCAAATCCAGTGAAATTTGTGCTTAAAGTTCAATCCATTGTAGAAGGCGGTCATTTCTCTGCTAGAAATCATCTATTGAAGCTAGATGATGTCGTTAACCAACAACGGAAAATCGTTTATGAAAAACGTGATGCACTACTAGCAAATACGAATTCAGTAGATTTGATCAACAACTCTTTACAAAATCATCTTAATAACATCTTTGAAACCTATTGCCCTGCTGAACTCATTACAGAAAATTCAGTAGCAGATGGTTTGCATGAAGAACTGACACTTGTTTTCGGTGAGCTGCCATTCCAAGCCTCTGAATTACTCGATCTTGAAAAAGAGGGAATTCGAGAAAAGATCGACCAATTATATGAGAATTATATGAATGAAATAAAGAATCTTGAAGCAAATGAAGATTTCCAATCGCAGGTTAAATTATTATATCTGCAAAATTTAGATCGTTCATGGGTTGTTCATATGGAAATGATGATGCAATTAAGAGAAGGCTTCAATATTCGCGGCTATGGCCAAGAGGATCCGTACCGCCTATACGAACTGGAAGGCTTCGAGGAGTTCAAGCATTTCTTAGCCGAATTAGATGCTCAAGCAAGCAAGCAAACAAGAATGATCATTCAGCATTTTCTTCCTAGTGAGGAGAAACAATAAAGATAAGAATAAGGCGATTCTACAAAAACTCGCCTTATTCCTTTTAAAAGGGGACTGAACGACTTATGGGGATTTTTAATAAGGGAAATAAAGATGTAAACGGGCAAGAGGAAAATAAATCATTAGATATTCGCGCAACAGATAATGAAGAAGGAATAAAAACAGAGCTTTCTTATCACCCAGAATGGGACTTGAGCGTGCAAGAAAAATATGTGTTCCAATATAACCATCAAAAATTGCCAACGCTTCAGCCAAACCAAATTGCCATTAATGGCATTAATTTATACGAATATGATGGCGGGTTCGTTATCACCGCTTTCTTAAGAAGCTCCCTTCCTAAGCCTGTAAGCTTCGAGGTAATTGACTTAGTTATTGTGAATGGCGATAATGAACGATTAGCTAGAAAGAGCTTTGAAATGGACTTATTCGGTGAATTGCCTCCTAACTCTTGCAGACCATGGAGATTCTTATTCGAAAACGAGAATAAACTCGTAGATGAAATTCCTAAGAATAATTGGAAGGTTGTTTTTGAACTGAAGCAAAAAGCTCCAGACGTTCTTCCACTCGATCTTGAGGATAGCTGGAAAGAAGCCTTTAGTGACGAGCAGAAACAACATTTAGAAGACATTGTAAAGAACCTTCCGCCTTTACGTGAAGGAGAAGTTAATTTCATGGGACTAGAGGCAAAAATGATCGAAGGAAGAGGACTGGCTGCCACATTACTAATCCGCAATGCAAGCAACCGCAGCATTACGATTGAAAACCTGCCACTAGTATTCGAAGATGCTTCCGGAGAAGCTGTTGCCCAGGCTGGGTTTCAATTAAATAACCTTGAAATCAAGAGCCAAACATGCAAACCATGGACCTTTGTTTTCCCAGAATCAGCGATAACAAAGGAAAATCTAGATCTATCTAAATGGAAGACTTATGTTCCTCAAAATGCAGCTGTTAATATGAAAGAAGAGGCCTGAAGCTAAGCTTCAGACCTCTTTTTTTGGGTAAAATTAGAAAGTACGACTATTAAGTTAGAGAATTGGCTAGCTCCAGCACCTATCGCCTATCAAACTTCAGGTCCCCTCCCTACGATAAGTCAACATCAATTCACTTCGTTCATTGTGTTTCCTTTATCTCCGTCGCGTCCCTTCCAGTTTGTACGGCGATGACCAAGGCGCTTGCGCTTTTCTTACAATGAAAAGTACTCAATATGTGTATCCATTTTCGTTATGTACATATTATCGCCAAGCCCGTACTGACCGCCATGCTTATCATCATATGTATACACGCGATATTTTTCTCCAGCTTTAAGTACTCTTTCAACAACTAATTTGTCATTGCTATCACGTTTCCATAGATTAATAGACTTTTTAATTTCTACTACACCTATTTGACCAGACTTTACTTCAAGTCCTTTGAACTCTCCCGGCGGCGGTGGTGGAGCATCAAAGTTTGTGAATCGTTTCGCACCTACGTACTTATTTTTCCAATATTTATCGTCTAAACTATTGATTCTAACGCCGTCAGAAGTTGATGCATGAATAAAGTTATTGTCGCCAATATAGATCCCTGCATGGGATACGCCAGATCCAGATGTATTAAAGAAAACAGCATCCCCTGGCTTTAAATCTGATTTAGCAACAGTTTCGCCAACATTATATTGGTCTGCAGAACTTCTAGGTAAATTATTCACATTAAAATTTTCATATATGTATGTAATATATCCTGAACAATCAAAGCCTTTTGGTGATTCTCCTGCCCAAACATAAGGAGTTCCAATGAATTTCTTGCTATATTCTACTAGATCATCCGTACTAGATGCACTTGCGCTGCCTGCTCCGAAAACTGCCGGAAGAAGCAATGCCCCCGTAATGACTACTTTCGCTAAAATCTTCATTTAAACCTCCCGAAAATAAGAAGAATGTCGTATATTATCGCTACAAGTATGATTTTACATTATTTTCAGGTAATTTATCATTTCAAATCTATTAAATAATTCTTGTTATATTACAGGGATGTTACAATTTGAGTGATTTTGAAAGACTCTACTAAAGAACTAGCCATATTATCCCATTTTTATGAAAAATTACGTTTACTATAACAAAAAGTAAACCTTCTTACCATGTAAGAAGGTTTACGAAAAGTCTGGCCAATTTTTTTGGAATTGATCCCCTTTAACTTTTCCGAGTGTTCTATATCGAAAAGGCATTAAGTCACTTGCGTCTTTGTCCATAAATTCTAAAGCTAATTCTAATGGAATGAGATTAAATTGCTCCTGTGCCTCAGAAAGAAAAAAAGCATCTTTAATTTTTCCGCTTTTCTTCGTATCAATTAATAAAAAGGCCGGATAATAGCTGCCATCCTTTGCTTCAAGAATTGCTTTTGCTGTAATAAAACCTTTTTTCTCTTGTTCGATATCTTCATTCTCGGTTTTATCTAGAGCCTTTTGAGCCCAGCCTTGCCTTTTATAACCCCCAATAATTTTGGGAGGATCTTTTTCAAACTGCTTTCTTACTTGTTCCATATTATTCGAACCCATTGACATTCTTTTCCCTCCAACGAAAAGGGTTTCTATAAATTATCCCATAAAAGAGCACAAAATAGAATTGCTTGTACTAGCGTACCATATCATAAATGACAAATCAAACCAATACAAATAACATTTTTTGTAAAGTGCAATCATAACAAGGGCCAAATTCCCCAAATCAAAATAAAAAATCAGGGAGAAATTTGGCCTCTTATCCATTCTTTATTTATTTGTAAACAGCTTGAATTTGGTCAATAAAAATGGCACCGCTATTTTTATTTGCATCATTTGTTTCCATGTAACGCACTGGAGCTTCAATGACTAATGGTGTTTTGATATTTTGTGGAACAGCTGCTTCTATATACTTCCAGCCAGTCCAATTTAAATTCTTTGTGAAATCAAGCTGAATCTCTTGGCCGCTGCCGTCCTTCAGCTGCATTCTTAGCCAATGCCCTTTGCCATCCCCGTAAACCCACATGCCAATTTTTTTCGGGTTGCCTTTTATAGCGATCGGTTTAATAGCATCGATATAAGCGCCTGATGTCCCTGAAGTACCTGTAAAGTCATAGCTTAGCTTCGCTGATGATTTTCCCGTTTTGCTTAAAGGATCCTGGATTAAGTTCACACTCTTATATCTTGCTCCAGATGCCTTATAGTTTGCTACTCCGTTTTCAAAGCCATCAATAAGAATTGGTTCAGGTGTTCCTACTGTTACGGCAATTTTTGCTGAAACTTTCCCATGGGATATAGTAATCGTACCTGTTCCTTTTGCGGATCCAGCTTTAAATTCGCCTTTATTATTAATTGTACCTAGACTCGCTGGTGATACACTCCATTTGAACAATGCAGGATCGGTAATCACTGTCTTGCCTTTATAAATGCCCTTCGGCTGAATCTTATAAATCGTGTTGTTTTCAACGATGACATCCTTTTCATCCACTTGGATGCTATCAAGCGTATTAATTATATTCACTTTAATCTTGCTGCTAATATTACCAGATGAAACAGTCATCTCACTATTGCTTAAAGAAGTGGAAGCTATATAGCTGCCATCTGCATTTTTCTTCAATGCTGGAGAGCTATATGCTACTTGTGAAACAGGAACCGCATTATAGAATTGATCCATTCCTTTAACAGTAATGCCTAAATCCTTATATGTAGCACCTGCAAACAAAGTAAGCTCCTTCGGATTGACGACAAGCTGATTAAGAGGTCCCTTCATCCATTGACTGATAAATAATAAGGAATTGGATACGGAACGCTCTGCCCCATCTGAAGGCTTGTTAACTACTGAAACGGAATCATTCCCATGATCTCTTATAACCATTGTAGAAGATCCGCCGCCATCAAAGGTAAATGCTTGAACAGCACCAAGATCCTTCATGACAGTAGCCATTTCCGCTAAGGAAAGACCTACACTGTGAAGAGCATTACGCCCATCAACAACGACCGTGACAATTCCGCCATCTGCTTTAATTCCAATTGCCGATCTTGGGTGAACACCTACAACAGTCTGCTTAACAACTGATCCATTTTTCACTAAGTGGTAACGGCCGCTTAACGCTTCCACCACTTGGTTCCAATCATTTGACCCAAAATCCGCCTTTACTTCAACTTTGTCCCCAACGGAAATTGTTTTTAAGTAATCACTGCCGAAATTGTGGCCAGAAAGCACAAATTCCCCGCTGTTTAGCTGCTCATCTCCTACATTCTCCACCACTCTAACAACTGTGCCTGTTAACACACTATGTCCGTTTAATTGACCAGACTCCGTTTTGACAACCACTTCTGTTCCAAGATTATTTGTACGTGTAGAGCTTGCAAAAGCTGGTGTATAAAGTACAAGATGGTTGGCCGATCTAGTTCTATTAACAGAATTAATCCAATACGCATTCTGTCCATTTACTTGAACAGAAATTTTCAATTGTGGATTGCCTATTAATGGCTTGCCCTCTTTTGTTACACCGAAAACAGCTAATTCATTTAATGGCGTCTGACTCGTAGCAACAATTTCGCCTTTTTGTATCATTAGATCTACTGGATGACCATTTTTATCAAAGTAGTCACCGTTGATACCCGCTACTACATGTTTCTCTGGCGTTTGGGCATTATTTGCTTGTTTTGATACAGGTTCAAATCCGTATAATTGCCCTTTTGCCAAAGCCGTTTCTAAACTAATCTTCTCTGTCTTTCCGTCATACTCAACTGTATAAATTTTCTGCTTTCCTCTGTTGCTCGTTACTGAAAGCTCTGTTTCTGTTACACCAGGAGCGATCTTCTTTGATTGCTGCTGTGTCACTTTTCCGATCGAAAGATTTCCTATTGGCTTCGTTGTTGTTCCACCGCCACTATATGCAGCTTCAAGCTCTGCCAGCTTTTTCTTAGATGGTGTTCGGTAGTCAACATACCCTGCCATTTTCGTAATATAATAACCGCCTCCGAGTCCATATTGGCCCCCAAAGAGATTGTCATAGCGATACACACGATATTGCTCACCAGGCTTTAATACCCGTTCAAACACAAGCTTATTTCCATCTCTTTTCCATAGATTAATAGGCTTAATCACTTTTATTTTCCCCACTTGGCCTTTAACCATAAGAAGTCCATCCCAATAAACTTTCGGCTCGCTTGCTGAAGCCTGAGAGCTTAAACCAAAAATCAATGCTGCAATTACTACTACCTTAACTATCCACTTTTTCGTCATTTTCCCTCTCCTTCTATATACTATTCTATTATTATATGACATTTTCCCAGATAATTGGACAAATAACTGGATAAAACGACTTTTGAACTAATAAACAAAGGATGGGAGCTGACATTATTTGATATGTAGCTATTAATTTGAAGAATTTGTTCGTTTTTCGGTCCTTTGTGCTGTTTTCCGGTCAAATTTTTAGTTTATCGGCCACTTTCACTAGTTTTCGGGCCACTTTCCTAATTTATCGGCCACTTCCTCTTGTTTTCGGGCCACTTTCCTAGTTTATCAGCCACTCATCTTGTTTTCGGGCCATCGGCCAATAAAATAGCAAAAAGCCTGAGGGCTGCTCCCACAGGCTTTTTGCTAAATTAAACTTTCAATAAATTGATAGGTTAGCGGTGCCATCCTTTGCAATTTTGCTCTGGAATTATCATCCCGATAATATAGCGCAAATGCTTCTGCAAAGTATTCCTCACGATAATTAAGGAAATACTTCTCATTCAGGAACAATCTTCCTTTTTCCATATTCCAAATCGCATTGAAAGCATTAGAAGAGGATACATGCTTCTTCAGTATACTATCAACAGAATGTGCTAGCTCATGCAGTTCTAAATTAATGGAACCATGTCCACTTCCCTTTTCACTATACCCTATTCGAACGACGACCGCTTTTCCACCGCCGACTCCAGGAACATCATCCCATGTTTTATTCGTATCCTCCCAGCCTCTTGGGGCAACACCTTTTAGGTGGGCATATTCCGCTGTATCAGTAATCGGACCATTTACTAGAACGATATGTATTTGATGATCAATAAGCTGCATTAAAATAGGTTCTGGCAAATGCCCTAATCGCTCTTTCACTTGCTCAACAGCTGTCCTATCATAATCTTCTTTCGGAAGAGTTACTATGTTTTCAACAAGGCATTTCTGATCACAATCTAATAGTTTGCGCTTAGTAGCTGATGGCGTTTCATAAATAACATGCCCCTTCACTTTCGTAATATAGGCATCTCCTCCAACCCCATATTGGCCGCCATAAAGCTCGTCCATTCGGTATACGCGATACTTCTCACCAGGCTGAAGCAATCTTATAAATTGAAGACCGTCCTCTGTTCTTTTCCAAAGATTAATAGGTTTGACTACTGTGACACGCCCAATTTGTCCCTTTTTCAGCTCGACTCCATCCCAATACACAGTCGCAGCCTTGGAATCCTCGGGATGTATCGATAGAAAAAGGATGAATACAGCAAATATAAAAACTAGTTTTTTCAAATGATATCCCTCCAGCTCGTATCTTTATTGTATGTCGATTCCTGGGAAAAAGATAGAGACTTTTCTGTCAAAAAACACTAGCTGAAAAGCCTGCGGGGCACACGCTCAGCCAGCAATCCAAAGAAGGATTACGATTCTGAACGAATACCCCACAGGCAACCATTTCAACTTGAATCACATTATATTAATTTTTATAAACATTTAATGTGTACGGATTTAAAGTGGTATTGCCGAATGAATCACGCACCTTAATATGGTAGGTACCTTTGCTAAGGTCAAAGCTTAGAACTTCCTTATCCCCTGCTAGATAGTAATCGGCTGTTGAAACAAGCTTGCCATTTTTATAGAGGGAAATAACCCCATCTACCTCAATGCCTGTAGCTAGTTCAATGGTTCCTTTTGTATTTTTGTCTAGTTTCAATTCGTACCAATCTTCATCTCCATAAGGAACCCCCGCATTTAAATGACCAGTTGCTTGCAGATGCTTAGCAGACTTTGCATTTAGTTTTAGCGGCTTAGATGGGATGTTATTCTTCACAACTGAACCTTTATCCTCATCGTTTTTATTAACCGGATTAAGCGTTAATACGTATGGGATTAATGAGAATGGGTTAAAGCCCTCGAAATAGGCAGAAGCTGTGATAATGTAGTTCTTGCCTTTTTCAGCTTTGAAGGAACCAAAAGTTTTTCCTTCAGACGCACCCTTTTGAATATATTGCGAGTTGGCAATTTCCTCATCATCCAATTTACGGTTTTTATTCTTATCCTCTACGACTACTAAAACACCATAGAACGGATCCAGCAGTTCTTTCGGATACTGGGATTTAAATTTCTCACTAACTTTCTTTCTTTCCAATGTAATACCATAAATATCATTTTGTTTGCTTTCAAAATAGAAGACATCTTGGTCATTTGGCATAGCAAAGTTTCCTTCGATCACATTCGAAGCAAGATTCTTCACATTTTCTGGCTTATCATTGTCCTCATATTTATCCTGTGGATTTTTCACAACAAGCTTGGAAGTGAACTTATAAGGATCAAATGAAATACTGCCATTATAGTAATTCGTATTTACTTTCACATAATACGTTTCATTCTTCTTTAATCCTGTATACACGGAAGTACCAAGTTCCCCATTTAGCCAGAACGAATATTCATTCGTACCAATCGCTTCAACATAGGAGTACTCTTCTCCGTTTTGGTCCTTCTCTTCCTTCACTTGATAGATTCCTAGCATTGGAACGGAAGCATCCTTATCAGATAAAAGGAACTCATAGATTCCATTCTCTTCTGGCGTAAGGCTGAACCAATCTTCATCCTCTAGTGATTGAAGATATCCTGTTGCGGAATCACCCATTTTATAAGGCAGTGCCCCGTCCTTAATCATTTGGACATAATCAAATTCCTCATTTTCTGGAGTCGTTGAAATAAGCCCCAGCTGTTTTTCAAGCATGCTCATTTCCTCTTCCTCAGAGAAAAATACTGGCAATGAATCCTCATCTGGAGGAAGAACCTTCCCTTCCACATTTAGCTGATAAGGGATTGCTGAAGATTCAGGGCTTTGCTCTTCTTCAATCATGCCCATATTCATAAAGAAATCAAAAATGCCGAAATAGTTGCTCTCTTTGTTCGAAACTTTAATTAATAATTCAGTTTCAGGATTGGCAGTAAAGGATAATGTTTCGCCTTCACCCTTGCCTTTATTATTCCCATAGTAGGTTGGTTCTTCAGGGAATTCAGCTGGCATCTCAGGCATCTCTATATCTTGCACATCCCCTTCAGCTGTTTCAGTTGGAAGCCATTTCTCGTAAACACTTATACTTGTATCTACCCCTGGAATACCTGAAAGGTCAACACGAATGACTTGCTCCTCTTCAACAGAGAAACGGTAATAATCATCGTCGCCCTCTTCACCGATCAAAGTAAAGTTTTCCTTTCCGGATTTATACGGCAGCTTCAGATCAATCGGTGCTTCAAGTGTAGATTCATCCTTTGGCAGCTCTGTATATTTTTTCACGGAGAGATTGTACTTGGATTGCTGACTTTTCGAATCATCATAGCTTCCATTCACATCTTTCACAGCAAAGGTGAGCTTTCCTGAGGCCGGAACCTTATAAAGCTTGCCTTCTGTTTTTCCATCCAGCACTTTATTGACATCAACTTTTTCTTTGCCGTCAGGTGAGTTGATAAGGAGTTTGTAGTCAAATTGCTTTGCACCCTCTAGAGAGAATTGAATGTACTCCCCAGCCTTCACCTCTGTTTGGTACCATTTTTCTTCAAATGGTTTTGTAATGACACCATTGATAATAGAAGTTTTCGCTAAGTCTACTTCTTCAGCCTTTTCTAGAATTTCCTTAACTGTCAAATCTTTGTTTGTTAAATTTGGCAGTTTCTTCATATCAAAATTAAGCGCGGCAACCGGGTTAACGAGTCCATTTCCGTATTTAACGTCAAACCCTTTATCTCCTAAATCCTCTGTTGTATGCTCTAAAATATACTCCACCTGCATTGGTGTTAATTTTGGATTTTTTGATAAAAGCAACGAAGCAACACCTGCTACCATTGGAGAAGCCATTGAAGTACCGCTCATTTTAACAAAGCTTGACTTCTTTTCATAATCATAGAGCGTGCTGTACACTTCATCTCCAGGTGCAACCACATCAACTGATGGTCCATATGAGGAGAAGTCTGATAGTTTCTTTTCTTTGTTCACTGATCCGACGCTAATAACTCCCTCGTATGCAGCTGGATAATTAACTACTGCAGCCCCATCATTTCCTGCTGCTGCAACGATGGTAATATTTTTTTCTAATGCTTTTTTGATTGCTTCCTCGATGACTGGCGATTTCATTGGTCCGCCTAAGCTCATATTGATTACCTTGGCACCCTTATCCACCGCGTGTAAAATTCCATCTGCAATCGCATAGTCATATGCTCCATACCCGCGATCAAAGACATCAATTGGAAGAATGTTTACATTTGGATTTACGCCAAAGCCGCCAATGCCATTATTTTTATTGCCGGCGATAATTCCCGTCACATGTGTTCCGTGGAAATCAGGAGTTCCTTGATTCATCGGATTTACTGCGTTATAGCCTGGCAGCAGCTTCCCTTTCAACTCTGGGTGCTGCATGTCTACACCTTGGTCAATGACAGCAACTGTAACCTTATTCTTCCCTGCCAGCTGGTGAGCTTTATTCAGATTTAGCATATCAATATAGTACTGCTCAGACACTTTTGGATCTTTTACATTTAAAGGCTTGTACAGTGCACTTGGATTCACTGAATTTACATGCGCAAATCCTTTATATTTTCCCATTACCTTTTGAAGATTCTTTTTGTTATTTACTTTAACAACCGCGTAGTTAAGAGTAGGGAAGTTCTTAAGCAATGTTCCGCCTGCTATCCGATGCTCTGCTTGAGTAAGCGGTTTCGAATATTTAATAACAATCGTATCCTCACTTAAAGCCTTTTCATTGGCCAAGTCCAGCTTTTTCTGAAGCTGTGGATTACTTACGTGTATCGCTGCTACATTCGCTGATTTTTTTTCGGCATAGGCTGACGTTCCTGCTGCTAGATTAGTAGAAATTAAGCCAAGCCCTACTGTAACCGATAAGGCATTTCTAACCCATTTTTTCATAGTATCCCCCTATTTTCTGTACTCCCTTTATCTTACTAATAATTACCAAATAATAGCAAGCGTTATCCTATTCAAACTTTTTACTAATTTCGACAGGCAGATACTTCGTGGTGTCCATTAAACATGGGGTCTGCACAATATGTACAAATAGATCCGCTTGTGAACACCGTTAGCGCGAAAGGATTCCTTTTGCTATATATCTAGCTATTTGTTTTTTTTCGATTGCTTTCATTGAAGAGAGTTCTAGTTTGGAAGGATGAAGTGGGGTGATAATGGATGGCCCCTCTTCTTTTTGAACAGAATTGGAATGACTGACAATTATTTCACCAGCGTCGATTCCTTTTTTGACCTGGACTTGATAACCGGATTGCATGCCAGTTTTAATTTCTCTTTGCTCTAGCCTTCCGCTTGCTGTAATAAGCCAGACAAAGGATTTCTTCTTATTCCTCACAATGGACTCCTTTGGAACCATTATTGCTCCGTTCACCTCCTTTGTTATAAGTCTTATGTTCACATGAGACCCTTGAAGTAAATCTGGAGGTGCCTCTTCATCCAATTGAATCGTAAATGGATAGTAGCTTTTCTTCTTTTCAGAAGCATGTTCAGCTGGAAGATTATCTGCCTCTTGTAATGTCCCCTTCCATGTATTCTTCATTAACTTAGAGGAAAGGATAGCCGTCATTCCAGCTTCTGCCTGAAGCCGTTCCTCTTCATTAAAGCTGCCTTGAATCGTAGGAGTCAGAGAATTGATTGTTATCAGCGGATTTTCTAAGCCGACATTCACATCGCTAACAATGCCCTCATACTCACTAACAACGGTTAATTTCCCCTCGCTTGCCTGAAGCGCTTCTAATTCCTGTTCATACTTTTCAGCTGCTTTCCCTAACATTTCTGCCTGTAATTCTTTATCATATATATCCTGCTCGACGCTATGTATAATTGCTCGTCCTTCCGCCTTCTCTTCATCCTCAAACATTAACGAATCTCTATAGCGGGTAAGCTCTGAAATATGATCTTCTATAGCTGAAATCTGGTTTTCTATCTTAGTAATTTCGGCTTCCATTCGGACACGATCTGCCTCAATATCAGCCGAAATATATTCATACAAAGGAGTCCCTATTGTTACCTCTTCTCCTTTTTTCACAAAAAACTGTTTAAAAGAGCCCATTTTTTCATCATAGTAATAATGGTAATTATCAGATGGTGAAACAACACCTTCCTTATGAAGCATTTCTTTGATATCCTCTTTTTTGGCTGCTGAATATTGATCAACAAATGCGGACCGCTCAATCTTTGATTGATCTTTCAAAATGAGGTAGATATTCCCGGAAATGAATAGAATTCCAGCCCCTACCAGCAGCTTTTTGATGTGCTTTCTCAAGTAATCACCACCTGTTTATATAAGACTTTCAATTTTCAAATAGGATAATAGCGTTGAAATTAACCAAAAGAATAAATTTACACAAACAATTAGAATGAAAATAACCTTAGGGTTCTTTTCACTCATCCTCTTTATGCATACATATTGGAAAATAATCACCCATATTTTAAAAATTGAGATATGTGATAAGAGATATACGACAATCATATTCGATGTAATATATCTAGCCATTACACCTAACCCAAATGGAGAGAATTCAGAACTGATCCCTAGTGAAACATTGAAAGGGAGCAGGACAGCTTTCTCAAGCAGTAAAATAATGAGCACAA
Organism: Cytobacillus solani; assembly: GCF_001420595.1. Classification (GTDB taxonomy): domain Bacteria; phylum Bacillota; class Bacilli; order Bacillales; family Cytobacillaceae; genus Cytobacillus; species Cytobacillus solani. Next base: position 4,513,635 of record NZ_LJIX01000006.1, read on the forward strand.
ATAATTGAATAACAACCAATTTCTTATATGGAAGGTCCATTAAAGCCCACAGAATAATTGACCAGCCGAAGAGGACAAATGCCGCAAAGCCCGCTCCCCATATAACCTTCCCGATTCCTGCTATTACCTTCTTTGCCTCAAGCTCCTGCTGAGGTATTCCTGTAATTTCTTTTGCTAGAATGTCCAATCCTACACCGTAGTAACCAGCAATAGCAGATATAAGAATACTTGATAAAATGAGGAATACAACCTTTTTCCAAAGCCCTCTTATTTCTTCCGCTTTCTCCATTTGATAGGAGAAATTACTTGGATGCAGCAACCCCTTAATAAGTTGCACGTAATAGACCATAAGCTGTACCTCCAAACGAATTCTACTTCTATTTTAACCCACATATTGTCTCAATTCCCATTTTAAACCCTAAAATTGACGAAATTAGGAAATTGTTCACAAGTTATGATATACACCAATAAAAAAAAGAGATTCATCCATCTCTATTAAGATGTGAATCTCCTTTCATAACTATTTTGTTCAGGAAGCTTGCCTGGCACCCAGTTAGTTGTTTGCATAGACGTGTTTTATTTTGTCATAATTTAGGTAGTAGCCCCCGCCTAGGTCTAGCTTGTTCCCATTGATGGCATATACTCTAAATACTTGTCCTTTTTTCAGTGTTTTAGCTGTATTACCTGATGCATCTATTAGCGGACTGTCCGCTTTTATTTGAATCGTCCCTTTGTAAAAAGAAACATCTGTGCCTTTTTTAATATAATAACCGCCACCGACATAGTATGCCTTTTCATCATAGCTAAATACTTTAACGATTTCACCAGGAATCATTTTACGGTGAACATTGCCATCCGGCTTATATAAATCGATATTTTTGCTCTTAATATGCAATCGGCCAATATAAACACTCATCTTGCTGCTATTGGCAGCGATGACATAATTGCCGCCCAGATTATAATTGTTGCCTAACGTACCGAATACTTTGTAGGAAAAACCCTTTTTCAAGATCTTTTCTGTTTTCCCATCCGGGCTAATAAGCGGCATATCTGCTTTCAAATACACGGATGCTGCCGGAAGCTTCGATGTCCACTCACTGCTTACATTTGGAATCGCTAAGTTAATTTGCTTCATCTCATCAAAAATACTTAAAACTTTTTCGCCGTATCCATTCCCAGGAACAGCCCAGCGATTATTTAAATCTGTCCAATAAGGTGCAATTCCTCGCTTTACATAATCAAATCGAGGGTCAATTTTCTCAGTTACAAGCGGTTCATTGTTCGCATATGCCTTTAAATGCTGGATTTGTGCACGCACACCTTCCTCAGGCGTATTGAAAAAAGCTCCTTGTGCTCCGCCGCCAACCGCACCAATGCCAGAATAATTGTTTTGCTCAGGTAACACATCGTTGCCATATTGGAAAAATCCCGTTTCATGAATGGCTTGCGCAAAAGCTATATCTCCGCGAATTCCTTCCATCCGTCCAATCGACAAATATAAATCTGCTAATCTATAAATATCGACAGTCGTTAACTTAGGATCTGGCTTTTTCAGTAAGACAAAATCCCCCATTTGCTTCGCTGTTAATATAGAATTCCCTTCTATGGCTACTTTTTCACTAGCAGCTTCTGCAGATACAGCTGGAATCAGACCCATAAATAAAACAAACAGCAATAAATAAACTTTTTTCATTTCTTTCTCCCTTACGATTGTTTTCTAGATGATCATTTCTAATCTTCATACTTACTTTCTATTTTCTCGTAAAATTAAATGACCGTAAAGGTGTTTTTCAATACTAGAATTAGAAAAGCGCAAGCGCCTTGATCATCGCCGTACAAACTGGAAGGGGCACGACTGAGATAAAGGAGACACAATGAGAGAAGCGAATTGATGTCGACTTATCGTAGGGAGGGGTCCTGAAGTTTGATAGGTGATAGGCGCTGGAGCTAGACAATTCTCTAATTCCAAAGTTATACGTTCTTATCTTTAAATAAAAACAGAGAGATGGACATCTCTCTGCTTCTAGTAGCAGAATTACTTATTCAATTCAGCTAGTTTCTTTTTAGAAGGTGTTTCATATTTTACTAGTCCTTTGATGTTTGTGATGTAATGTCCATCACCTACTCCATATTGACCAAAGTAAAGTTTATCTTGGTTATATACTCTGTATTGCTCACCAGGCTTCAGGACACGAACAAAAGTAAGCTTGTTATTTGCATCCCGCTTCCAAAGGTTGATTGGTTTTTCAATTGTGACACGGCCAATTTGGCCTTTCTTCATTAATAGACCATCCCAGTAAACGTTCTTAGTTGGTACTGGTGTTGGTGTTGGTGTTGGTTTTACTTCTTCTTTTTCAATGGCTTTCTCAACAATACGAGCTTCATACTTTTCGTTCACAGAGCCTAATTTTTGAATATAAGCAATTAATGCCTCATCTAAAGCAGGGAATTCGTTTGCGATCGGGCTATCCTTGAATGAAGTATACTCATCTCCGCCAGCAGCCATAAAATCATTTGTTGCGACTAAGTACTTCTTATTCATATCAACTGGCTGCCCTTTAATCTTCATTGAATGCACGCGGTGACCAACTGCTTGAGCAGGATCAATAGCAAAAGTTAAACCAGAAACATGCGGGAATGCACCTTTTGATTCTGGGTAAGCATTTACCCCGTTTTCAATGCCAGCTTTAATCTGAGCACCCGTTAATTCCTTTGTCACGATATAGTTGCCAAACGGCAGAACAGTGATAACATCCTCTTTCGTAATGTCTCCCTTTTTGATCGATGCACGGATTCCGCCGCCATTTGTTACAGCCATATCCGCACCAGTCATATCTACCATTGCATCTGTAATTAAATTCCCAAGATTGGTTCCGCCTACACGGACTTGTTCACGCTCTCCATCTAACTGTACATCTGTTTTGCCAATTACTTCTGACAAAATTTCTTTTTGTGCTGTTTGAATATCTTTAATCACTTTTTCAACAGCTGGATCAGGCTTCACATTCGCTGCTTCTTCTTTCGAGATCAAACGTGCCGCTTTTTTCGTTAATTTCTTATCTTCAAATGTTAATTCAACAACACCTAGATTTTTCGTATATTCACCTGTACTTACTATCAGTGTATCATTTTCTCCTTTTAGCCCTTCGACAAGAGTGGAATGACTATGTCCATCAACAATGAGGTCGATGCCAGGAGCACCTTTTGCCACTTTAATAGATGTTTCTGTACTTGACTCATCAATTCCTAAGTGAGTCACAGCAATAATCATATCAACATTTTGGGATTTTAATTCCTTCACCATTGCCTGTGCTTCTTTTACAGGATCAGTGAACGTTAATCCCTCAACGTTTTTTGGATGTGTTTTGTAATGTGTTTCCGGTGTAGATAAGCCAAAGATGCCTAGTTTAATGCCGTCTACTTCTTTAATTTCATACGGTTTTAATAAGTTTGTTCCATCTTCCTGACGAACGTTTGCACTTAATACAGGAAAATTAACTTTCTTTTCTAATTCTAGCAATCTCTTGTACCCATAGTTAAAATCATGGTTACCAGCAGCCATTCCGTCATAGCCGACCGTATTCATGACTTCTGTAATACTATCGCCTTTGCTCACAGTAGCAAATGTCGTTCCATGCAAAGTATCCCCTGCATCAAGCAGCAAAGTGTTTGGATTCTCACTCTCAAATTGCTTCACAAGCGCAGAAATCTTTGCAAATCCCATTCCATCGCCTTCTTCCACACGGCCATGGGTATCATTTGTATGCAAAATTGTGATTTTCTTTGTTGCGGCACTAGCCGAAGTACTATCTGCAAGTGCAGTGAACTGTCCGCCAAATCCGGACCATACGACTAAAGAAGAGACAATAACAGCAAAACCTTTTTTAAACCTTCGCATGACTTACCTCCTGTTTTTTGAAAATTCAATTCTATTATATCTTATAAATATTAATCTCGTGTTAATAGAATGTAAAATTAGTACGTTATACCTATAATTAAAGCCTAATAAATCAACAATTTATGACGTTTTAATACAATTTTCAACAATATCACAAATAACTTCCATAATTTCCACATTCACAGATTCGAGTTGCTAGTATACAATAGTAACTGTACGCTAGCATGTGTAAACAAATGAGTTTACTTTTCCGGCGTGCTTACCTAACTTTGAATTAGTCATCGGATCTTCCGAAGGCTAATTCTTTTTTTATACCTTCAAGGGAACAGAGGGTCAGATTCCTTGTCCCACCCTTTTTTCATGATATGTGAACTACAGCTGTATACCCTTTCCCTTTTTGATTGTATAAAAAAAACTTCCCTAGTATATTAAGAATATATTTAATGGGAGGTTTTGGAATGAAGAAAAAATTACTCGGTCTATTATTTGTATTTGTTCTCTCTCTATCTATGCTGCCTATCGGTTCTGCACAAGCAAGTGTGATGTGGGGGAAAACAGAGCTGAAGAAGGGACAAATAGGAAAAGCCACATTATTAAATAATTCTCAGCTATGGACATACAGTAAAGATCAAAAAAGCTTAGTAGAAATTCGAAAGCTTAAAAAAGGGGAAGAATACCGCGTCTATACATTTAAAAGTGATTTCGGAGGTCTTTATGGTGTTGGTGGCGGAGCTTTTATTAAGAAATCTTCAGCTGTTAAATATGAAACTCCTTCTAAAGTAAAACTCCAGGCGTTAGGTGTTACTCTTTCTAAACAAACATTTGAGGGGTCATTTAATTATCCGCAAGTTGAAGGCTTAATCAGCAGTGAGGCTCAGAAAAAGATTAACACGGCTATAAAAAATCACATGGATGCTTCTTATACATCCTTATTAAAATTAGAAGAGGATGAGTTTGCCCATCGTGAGGATTATTATAATGAACACGGCTACGATGTTCCTGCGGATGAAGAGTATAGGTTTTCCTATGAATATGATGTAAGTTATGAAGTAAAATATAATAAAAATAACCTGCTTAGCATTCTTATTTACGATTACATGTATACAGGCGGTGCTCATGGAATGTCAACAGTGAAAGCATATAATTTCGATATGCTGACTGGAAACCAAATTTCCTTAACGAGCACAGCTAAGAGCAGCAGCGCCTTAACAAAAATGAAAAATTACGCAAAAGCTGACCTGCTCAATCAAAATAAAAAAATAGGAATGATCTTTACTGACTCGCTTTCTTCAATCACTATCGATAATAATCGCCCTTTTTACTTTTACGATAATGGGGTCGTAGTGAAATTCTTCGAATATGAAGTGGCCGCCTATGCAGCTGGGATGCCGGAAGTGAAAATACCTTATTCGGTTTTTAAATAAGAAAAGCACAAGCGCCTTGGTCATCGCCGTACAAACGCAGAAGGACCGGTTCTTTCGATAAAGAAAACACGGTGAGCGAGAGCGAACCGATGTTGACGCAATCGTTGCGGAGGGGGCCTGAAGTTTGATAGGCGATTGGACGCTTGTGCTAGACTATTCTCTAACACCAAAGTTATACTTTCATATCTTTTAATAAAAAAGGGGACAGATATGTGATCTGCTCCCTTTTCTTTTTGCCCCTACTTTAGCAATGCTAATTTACTTTTTGAAGGTGTTTCATATAAGACGCTGGAGGTGCTTTTTTCAATAAATAATCCACCGCCCACTCCGTAGAGCCCATTTTTCTCGGCAAGATAGCGATAGACGCGGAATTCTTCACCTGCTTTAAGTGTACGTGCCTTTTCTAAGGTTCCGTCATCATTCCGTTTCCAAAGTGTTGCAGCTTGTTTCATGGTTGCTTTTCCAATTTGTCCCTTTACAAGTTCTGTTTTTCCCCACATGACTTTTTGATGTGTTTTTAAAGAAAAAAGTTCATCTTTGCTTGTGAAGTAGATGACTCCATCTGCCCCTTTGGTAAGCCGTTCAGCTCCTGTGCTTTTCAGTATTTCCTTTTTGAAAGTCCCTGGATGAACGCTAAATAACGTCCCTTCAACTGTTCCATAAATCAACCCATCATTTCCTATGACAAGCGTTCCATTATTAAAACGTCCGCTCGTATTTTTCACAATATTAACCGTTTGTGTTTTCTTCGTTTGCGGATCGTAAGAAAAGAAGTTGCCATCTGATAAGCCATAAATCTTCTTTGTATCTGAAACTAACGCATGAATCATGCGCGGATTTTTTATCCCTAATGGCAAAATTTCAATTTTCCCTGCTGGAGATGTGCTCTTCATCCTAAAAAGGACTGCATTTTGTTTGCCTTCCAAGTTTTTTCCGCTGAATATGGACGTGCTCCCATAGACGTATGATTGGTGCGCAGTTAGTGAGATTACACTTTGATCCTTCACAATATTTCTTCTGACCGAATGGTTTCGCGTAATTGTGTCATAAATGGTTAGACTGCCGCCAATTTCGCCACTTTTCGGATGGGTTCCAATAAATAAGTAGTTTGTTCCTTTTGCCCCAGTCATCGCCACCGGCCGGTTTTGTCCGTTGCCAATCGTAAACAATTGTGTTGGTGACGATGGTGCTTTCAACTCTGAAATGATACCTGCTGGATAAACACCTAGATAAAATCTTCCATTTACTGTCGCAAAACTTTCCACTTGTCCGACCCTCGGGATCGATGAAAATGTTTTTGACTGTGGATGGTAGACGCCCATCTTCTCAGATACATAGCTGCTTGTATAAATATTGCCGTCTGGTCCTGCTGCTAGATTGTAAATAGGAACGCCTGCTTCCGGCAGTACAAAGCGATCAACAACCAGCTCTTCACTAGCCACATCATACGTAAAGAAAGTGCCCGTATTTCCTAGTAAGCCTGCAAGGTAGGTCTTCGATCCTTTTTTCACAAAATCAAGGGAAACGGCTTCTGTTCCCTGCAATGCTTTACGTGAAGCCGTTACCTTCCCTGTCTGCAAGTCCATTTTTTGAAGGTGATAATCGTTTGTATAGTAAACATCATTCCCGTTAGGTGCAAGCTTTGAAACTCCTCGTGATTTTGCTGTCAGCTCCCCTTTAAACTTATATGTTTTCGCATCGAACATAAGAATGGTATGTTTGTTTTCAAGCTTGGCAAACAGCACACCCCCAGCCTGATCTAAATCATAAACAGAGGTTGCGTTTTTATATTGCGGAGGCAGGATAGACTTTTTGGCATTGGTTGAAAGATTCCAAGCAATCAAATCAGCATTTGCTCCAACTCCAACAAACATCGTGTTTGTTCCTGGATAATAGGCTAAGCTGCGCCCAATTGTTTTTCCGCTTGCCGCTTGTCCAAGATTTTGAAACTTTCCATTGCTATGTTTAAATAAGCCGCCTTCATAAGACGTGCTTCCATACACATTCCCATGATGATCTACTTCGATATCATGGATTGATGTACTTCCACTCGTTGCTTTTCCAAGATCGGTTAGCTTTTTTTGATTTGGATTATACTTATAAAGTTTATTAGAAGGCGTTCCGCCAATCCAGACCTCTCCTTTTCCATCTACTTCAACCGCCCAGCCGCTAGATGAACCAGTTAACGCCTTTTGATCAACTATCTTTTTATTAAAAAGATTAAATACAACGAGCTGTGCAGGTTCACCTTGCAAAAGAATATACATATATGCATTTCCTTTCGCATCATTGCCCGAAGCTGCCGTGATGGCGGTGCTATTTGTAATTGGTTTTCCTACCTTTGAAATTTGGTAGGACGAATCAGCTAAGACAGAGCCAGCTTGCGAAAATACTAGAAATACACAGGCTAAAATAAGAAATAAGACCGACTTTTTCATCATTATTTTTCTCCTATTCTATTGTTGTTAGATCTATTTTACTATAGGCAAATCGTAATTGGGACTGTTAAAGTGAAATGCTATAATGGAAAATGAAGTGAAAAATAGGATGAAACGATCCTCTCGGATGAATAATCCCTGGTCGTTTTACCTTATTCAAACGTTTGATTAATTTTTAGAGCTGTGAATTTTCTAATTACCTAGCCTATTGAAGGAATCCCCTTTCCCCTGCTTAAATTATTTGAAAATTATAATAGTTAGTTGTATAAATATAAATATAAGATTTTAACATAGGGGGAACGAAGTGTTGGCAAATAGACAAGCAGAATTGATAAGGAACGGCGACTTTTTTATAAGTTCGAATAAAAACTATTTAGATATTGACGTTATCCATCATTTCCTTAGTGAGGAGTCCTATTGGCTTAAAGGAATTTCGAAAGAATTGGTCATTGCAGCCATTGAACATTCGATTCTTTGTTATGGCGTTTATGAAGGAGACCCCACCACTGGTTCGCCAAAACAGATTGGTTTTGCGCGTGTCGTCTCCGATCTTGTTCGATTTTCATGGCTAGGGGATGTATTCATCCTTCCTGAATATAGAGGAAAAGGATTAAGCAAGTGGCTCATGAGTGTCATTACCGAGCATCCTCATTTGAAAGGAACAAACTTCCACCTCGCCACGAGGGATGCGCATTCTCTTTATGCCCAATATGGCTTTAAGCCATTAGACAATATCGAAAATCGAATGGCCAGACCTTTTGATTGGGATGCCATCTATGATGGGTATAAAGAAGGATAGAAGTATTCAGCGATTCTTCCATAAAGAGAATCGCTTTTTTCTGAAAAATAAGCCGCATAAAAATAGGTGAATACATTGCCAAATTCGAATGATCAGTCTAGAACAGTAGTTACTGCAATTGAATATATGAAGAAGCATTTAGAGGAAGAAATCACTTCAGAAGAGCTAGCTTCTCTCGTTGGGTATAGCCCCTATCACTTTTCGAGAGTGTTTAAAGGAATCACAGGAATATCGCCACGACATTATTTATCTGCCTTACGTATCGAGGCGGGGAAGAAAATACTGGTAGATGCTTCCTCGTCATCGATATTAAAAACACTGCTTTTAATTGGATTTAGAAGCATAGGAACGTTCAGCACGAAATTCAAACAATTTGTCGGTCTGTCCCCAAAGCAATTCCAGTTGAGGACAGATGACTTGCACCAATTTATTAACCACTTTGAGCGTCAGGACAAGCTTGAAGCCATAAAATTAACTCCTCCTGTTATTTCATGTCACCTAGAATTTCCGAAAGGCTTTAAAGGCCTTATTTTTATCGGCCTCTTCCCGCGCCCGATCCCAGACCAAAGACCTGTAGCTGGAACAGCCATTACCCATAATCAAACAAACTGCGTGTTCTCCGCTGTGCCATTAGGAACCTACTATGTTTTAGCGGCAGCACTTCCTCTGAGTTTTCATCCAAAAGACTACTTTCTTTTAGATAAATCCTTACGGGGAAAGTCGGATCATGTAATTGAAGTAACAGAAAGGACAGAGGCAGAAGTAAAGATAAGGCTTAGAGATCCTTTGCCCTATGATCCACCGATCTTAATAAATCTCCCCCAGCTATTATTTGAAAAAGAAAAAAACAAAGCAAACTTGAAGAAATTTTTCATTATTTTTTTGTTAAATTAAGGATATCAAATGCTAGGAGGGATCATTTTGTTAAATCAAGTGTGTGTGCTAACCGTGAAGGTGGACGACATTAAGAAAGCAGTTGAATTTTATACAAAGGTGTTAACTTTCGAGGTGTCAAAGTATTACGGGGATAAGCTAGTTAGTTTAGTGCATAATGAAATCCCAATCGTATTAGAGGAAACAGAGCCTTTTGATGCAGAGACACGCCAAAGTGTTTTATTAGGAATTGTTTCGGAGAACCTTGATAAAGATATTGATGAACTAAAAGCTAAAGGAGTATCGATTCTCTTTGATGAGCCCCAGCCATGCCCGCCTGGCCGGTATACGATTATCAAGGATCCTGCAGGAAATCAAATTGAAATCGTCGAGTTTTCTAGCTAGTTGTTATGATGCCTGTGATTAAGCATCAAACGTATATTAAGTCGAAGCCAGCGAAAGTGTTCCATACGTTAACAACCGCTGATGGTTGGAATGCTTGGTTTACAGATCGGACAACCATTGCGTGGAACAAGGATGAAACGGGTGAAATCCGGCTAAGATGGACGGTTAATGGGGATAAAGTGATTGAAGATGCCGGAAAAATAGTCGAAGCCATCTCTTATGAGTCTTTTATTTTTCAATGGTGCCCCGGAGAAAGCCAAACAACCGTGAAATTCAATTTGCATCCATTTAAGGAAGGAACTATAGTAATCCTTGAAGAGAATGGGTATTTAAATTCAATTAAAGAATCGATGCATGTATTGGCTGTGCTTCTGGCTGGGGAGAAGCTCTGACTTTATTAAAAATATATATAGAACATGGGATCGTTCTTAAAGGAGATGTATTTATAGGGGATGATACAGCTGATATATGAAGTGACTTTTCAGGTGCGTGTAACCGAAATGGTTAAAGGAGAATGGTGGTATCAAACATTATTAGGACGAGAGCCTGATTTTGTTCCACATGAGGGTTTTGCAGAGTGGGAGCTTATTTCAAGATGCTGGCTTCAAGTGGCTGTAGGAATTCCAGCCAAAAGCAGCGGTCCTCTTAGACTGGGTGTTGTGAATATAGAAGCTGAGCGAGAGCGATTAGTGAAAGAATTAAATATCGCTCACTTTAAAATATATGAAAGACCAGAAGTTCCTGTAAAATGGGCAACATTTTCAGACCCCTGGGGAAATCATATTGGGCTGTTTGAGTATTTGAGTGAAGCAGAGAAGGATAGAAAGATGAATGAGTATTAGGAGTCATGACTAATTAGTGTTTATTTTACTATCATTGTGAGCTTCCTCTTTTAGGTTACCGCGTTTCTATTTTTCTTCCTATTGAGGGCACATGTCTCCCCCTTCTCCTGATCTTGTCTGAACTTAAGCTAACTTCGGACTTCTTCCGGATTTTCCTCCTGATCTTGTCTGAACTTGTGCTATCTTCGGACTTGATCGAACTTTTTCTCCTGATCTTGTCTGAACTTAAGCTAACTTCGGACTTCTTCCGGATTTTTCTACTGATCTTGTCTGAACTCGAGCTTACTTCGGACTTCTTCCGGATTTTTCTACTGATCTTGTCTGAACTTGAGCTAACTTCGGACTTCTTCCGGATTTTTCCCATGATCTTGTCTGAACTTGTGCTATCTTTGGACTTCTTCCGGATTTTCCTCCTGATCTTGTCTGAACTTGAGCTAGCTTCGGACTCCATCCGGCTTTTCCTCCTGATCTTGTCTGAACTTGAGCTAACTTCGGACTTGATCGAGCTTTTTCTCCTGATCTTGTCTGAACTTGAGCTAGCTTCGGACTTGTTCCAGTCTTCTCCTCCTAAAAGTGTCTGAACTTAAACCAGCATCAGACTCTCGTTACGGCTTTCTACTTCTAATTTAGTCAAAATTACACAAAAAAATTGCAGGGAAGATGATCTTCTCTACAATTTATGCATTTCTAAACATTCTCGTTGGACGAGGCATGATTTTATCTGATTCTTTTAATACTTTATTTAATGTATCAATGTTGTTGGCTACGGAATCACTGAAGCTGCGTGGGCCTAAGATTTTCCCTTTGTTTTTCTGGATGACTTTTCCTGCCGGGGAACGTCTAGAAACAATGGTGCCAGAGCTATGATAACTTACTCGTTCTTTGCTCATTTTGTCCCTCCTATCAGCATAATCAAAAATTGAAAGAAATAGCCACTTTCGTTTATTATAGCATATTCAATCTCATCTGAATATGCGCGAACTTGTTCTTTAGACCACCAATCGATGAACGTAAAATGAAGGCAGAGCACATATTCACCTATTGGTTCGGTGATATAGAGTGTCTGTTTTTCTTCTAAAAAGGCAATTAGTCGTTCTTGATTATTATATGCTTCAACAACAAATACATCCTCCGATTCGGTCAAATCGAAAAAGTCAGGTGCTGTTATGTCACCACATTCAGCCATTCGCTTTAAGTAAGTTCCATCATATTTATAAAGGGAAGCTGCTAAGCATTCAGAAACCGTGTTCACGTGGATCGGGTTTGTATCCGGCGTTTGCACAATCGCCCTCGGTTCATCAAGAAACAGCAAACCGCTTTTTAAAAAATTAGACCATTCTCTTTTCGTATTTTGCACGATTGAATTTCTTTTATCCAGCATAATTAGTGTATAATCTGCATAATTTAACAAGAAAGATGCTTGTCCTTTAAGCTCCTCCAATTGATCCCTTTCTTCTATGAGACCAACAACGGACCTTAGTGACGTGCTGAGCATCGCTGAAATTGTGCTTGCCTCTTTTTCAGAACGGGAGATATTAAAATCATAAAGCCATTTTCCATTTGAATAAATATCATAGAGGAACGCCCATACAAATAGATCAGCAATTTCCAGCAGGCTTTTCGCGATTCCATCCTGCTTTAATTGTTCTTGCATCCAGTCTTTTAGCGGGTCAAACGGAGACCCAGGCAGCCGGTGATGGTCCCTTAAATAAATATCATATAAATTCTTAAATTCCTTTTGCAGCAGCTTAAAATTATTTTTGATCTCAGGCGATACAAAAACAAGGATATGCTTTTTCTCTAACAGCGCAGCTTTATATTCAAGATAGGTTGGCGTTACATTACCACGCAACAGCCTTCGACTGGCACCTGATTTCTTATTAATCAGCAAAACAAACACATCACTGGATTTGACAACGTCCTGACACTGTTTAAGTGTATCCTTCTCCCAAGTGCCAAAGTCCCCGTCTTCAAAAATCGGTACTTCATGTCCACTTTCTTCGAGATGCTTTTTGATCAACTTCCTTGGCCCTTTAAGATCCTCTTCATAAGCGGAGCTAATAAAAATTCTTGTTTTATTGATCAGCGGAAACTCCCCCTTCCCCCTTAGGTTAGTTACCCATATTATACCATTATACTAACAAGCAAATACCTAATAGACTGAAAATTTAATTATATTTTACAGCCTCTCCTTTAAAAATCTAAGGACTTCCTCAAACGCTTCAGCAACAACGGGATCTCCCATATCCTCATCAAATGAATGCTTGCCGTTTTTAATTGTAATGAACTTATTTGTAATACCTGCCTTGTTAAGTGCCTCGCTCATGGATACGGACTGTTCGTAAGGAACATCCTCATCGGCATCTCCGTGCAAAAGGAGCGTTGGCGGATAGTTTTCATCTATTTTTTTTAATGGACAAAAAGGATCGAGTGTCTCTTCGTTCTTATTGGTTAAATAGTCGACCCATTGTCCTTGCTGACGACAGTATAAGTAAATAGCGAAGCGGCGTTCGATTGGTCCTTCAGATATGGGCTGCTTTTGAATGAGCTGTTGTACAAGAACTTCTGGAACAGTTGTCATTTTTGAAAAATAAGGACTAGGCTTTCGATACCAATCCCCAGCAATATCCCCGTAGCCATAAAAAGAAACAATCGCTTTCGGGCGAACTTGAAAAGTACCAGATAATAATGCGAGATAACCCCCCGCTGAACTGCCGATTACGGCTATTCGTTCAGGATCAAAATTGAACTGATTTACTCCTCGATCTTTTAACCAAATTAGAACATCCTCAATATCTTCTTTAATGGCTGGCAGCTTGGATTCAGGTGCTAAACGGTAATCAATTGTGCATACGTGATAGCCTGCCTGTAAATAAAGATTTATTTGTTCCTCTTTCATATCCGTTCTTGTTCCAAAGATTAAGCCTCCCCCATGAATATAAACAACGAGTGGCGCATGCTTCTCCTCAATGGAATAAAAATCCCCTTTGATTTTACAGCCATCTACTTCCTTATATATAAATGTTGTTTTCATTACATATCCTTCCTTTCATTTACTCGTTAACGTTTTTAATTATAGTACATCGATGGTAGAAACAAATGAATGGAGTAAATCTTTAATGTTTTTGCAATGTAAACCCTTTCAATTTTATTCGATTGTTATGCCTGATTTCCTATAATGCAACTGAGGTTAAGTTATTGTTTATTTATTTACCGAAGGCTCTTTTTAAAAATAGGGTTGGGTAGAGGTTGACTTCTGCTCCAGTCAACTGAACCTTTTTTGCAGCATGGATCTTTCACACGATAGAGGGCCTTTCTAAAGAATCTACTTTGTTCAAATGCAGCAAACCGAAAAATAAAACCGAGGTGATAACAAGTGATTTATACGATTGTAAAAAAGAACTCGTATCAAGACTCTATTAATCTAATGTTATTAACAAATTCAATCTCTACGATTGAAGGTGTCAACAAGGCTCAAATCATGATGGGAACACCAGCGAATAAAGATATCTTTAAAACTGCTGGCTTGTATTCAGAAGAGCTGGAAACAGCAGAATCGAATGATATGGCCATTGTGGTTGATACAGATGATGAGAATAAAATGAGTGAGGTATTGGAAAAGGTTGAGCAATACTTGAAAGACCAATCCATCAGTAACAAAGGAAACGATTTTGAAACGGTCCGCACATGGGATCGAGCAAAAAAAGCATTGCCTGATGCGACATTAGCTTTAATTTCCGTCCCTGGCCAATATGCGGCTGAAGAAGCTGAAAAAGCATTGGACTTAGGTTTGCATACGTTCATTTTCAGTGACAATATGCCAATTGAAGATGAAGTAAGACTAAAGAAAAAGGCACATGAAAAAGGCTTGCTTGTCATGGGGCCAGATTGTGGAACAGGAATATTGGATGGCGTTCCCATTGCATTTGCGAACGTTGTTAAAAAAGGACGCATCGGAATTGTTGGTGCATCAGGAACTGGGATTCAAGAGGTAACAGCGATTATTGACCGTCTTGGCGAAGGGGTTAGCCATGCGATTGGTACGGGCGGCCGCGATTTGAAGGAACCTGTTGGCGCCATCACAATGATGGACGGAATCCGCGCATTAGAAAATCACCAGCAAACAGATATCATTGTTGTTATTTCTAAGCCGCCTGCAAAAGAAGTACGTAATGAAGTTGTTGATTTGCTTCATAGCGTTTCAAAGCCTGTCGTTACGATTTTCCTAGGCGAAAAGCCAACTCAGCATGAAGGAAATGTATACCAAGCATACACGCTAGAAGAAACAGCTCGCATTGCTGTTGACTTAGCAAAAGGAAACGAAATCAAAGCCGATTACAATCAAGGCAATTTTGAAGCAGCTAATACAGACTTAAAACCAAGCCAAAGAACAATTAAAGGACTATTCTCAGGTGGAACATTAGCGTCAGAAGCGGCCGTATTAATTTCTGATGCATTAGGATTAGGATCAGCCATAACAAACGAAGATGGCTATGTCTTAAAGAAAGATGGCCACATCGTTGTGGACCTTGGCGATGACAAATATACACAAGGAAAACCGCATCCAATGATCGACCCTGAGACGAGAGCTAGATTTATTGATGAGGCTGGAGCTGACGAACAAACAGCAGTCATCCTTCTTGATTTCGTACTTGGCTATGGCTCACATGATGATATGGCGAGTGCCCTTTTACCATCGATTCAAAAAGCCGTTTCTCACGCGCATAATGAAGGCCGTACATTGCATGTAGTCGCTTCTGTTTGTGGAACAGAAACGGATCCGCAAGATTACCAAGCTCAAAAGAAAAAGCTTGCTGAAGCAGGCATCATCGTGAAGGACAGCAATAACGAAGCGGTAAGAACAGCTCTAGCAATCGTAGGCTTAAAGGTAAAAGATGTGCAGAAAGCTCATGTGGATGCAAAAGCACCAGCAAAGGCATTCGATTTAACCGTATCTAAAGAAATGGAAGCATTAGTGAACAATAAACCAAGTGTCATCAATGTAGGCTTAAAGAGCTTTACTGATTCCATCACAGCGTATGGTGGCCGTGTCGTTCAGTTTGACTGGAGACCAATTGCTGGCGGAAACGAAAAAATGAGAAAAATCTTGGCTCTTTTAAAATAAGAAAAGCGCAAGCGCCTTGTTCACCGCCGTACAAACTGGAAGGGCCCCGACTGAGATAAAGGAGACACAATGAGTGAAGCGAATTGATGTCGACTTATCGTAGGGAGGGGACCTGAAGTTTGATAGGCGATAGGCGCTGGAGCTAGACAATACCTATTAAATATACGAGGAGGATTTCACATGAAATACAATTCAATGGATGAAGCAAACAGAGCGGTAATTGAAAAGATTTCTGGATCTGCGCCATTCCTTGTGGATGTCGTTCCAGCTAAGGATAAAATCAAAGAATTAACTGAAGGAAAAGTACTTTTGCATGCTGGACCACCTATTAAATGGGAAGATATGACGGGACCCATGCAAGGTTCGTGTATCGGTGCTGCCCTTTTTGAAGGCTGGGCTAACACAGAGGAAGAAGCTAAACAAATGCTTGAAAATGGCGAAGTGACCTTTATTCCTTGCCATCATGTAAATGCAGTTGGTCCAATGGGTGGGATCACCTCTGCGAATATGCCGGTATTTGTCGTAGAAAATCGTTCAGAAGGAAATGAAGCTTACTGCATCATGAACGAAGGAATCGGTAAAGTACTTCGTTTCGGCGCTTACTCTGAAGAAGTAATCAATCGCTTAAAGTGGCAGAAAAATGTATTAGGGCCAACCCTTTCAAAGGCATTAAAGCTAACAGATAACGGACTAAATTTAAATGTAATGATTGCTAAGGCCATCACTATGGGTGACGAGTTCCACCAGCGGAATATCGCAGCATCCCTAATCTTCCTTAAAGAAATCAGTCCATATATTGTGCAAGTAGAAGATATCGATAACAAGGACTTAAAGGATGTTATTAAGTTCTTAGCTGATACGGATCAATTCTTCTTAAATATTGCGATGGCAACTAGTAAAGCTGTCCTTGATGGTGCAAGAAAAATTGAAGAAGGTACAGTTGTTACAGCGATGTGCCGTAACGGGAAGGACTTTGGCATTCGTATTAGCGGAATGGGCGATGAATGGTTTACTGCTCCAGTTAATACACCACAAGGACTGTTTTTCACTGGCTATTCTCAAGATGATGCAAACCCGGATATTGGGGATAGTGCGATTACCGAAACATTTGGTGTCGGCGGGATGGCAATGATTGCGGCTCCTGGTGTAACACGCTTCGTTGGTGCTGGCGGCTTCAGTGATGCACTTACAACAAGCAACGATATGATGGAAATTTGTATCGATCAAAACAGCAACTTTACGATTCCAACTTGGGATTTCCAAGGGGCTTGCCTCGGAATAGATGCACGTAAAGTCGTTGAAACAGGAATTGAGCCTGTCATTAATACAGGAATTGCTCATAAACAAGCAGGTGTTGGACAGGTTGGTGCGGGAACAGTTCGTGCTCCGAAGGAATGCTTCGAGAAAGCGCTTGAAGCATATGCGGTTAAATTAGGCCTCATCTAATGAGCCGATGCTAAAATCTCAAACAATGTATGCAGAGGAATATGAACGGACTATTCCTCTCTTCCTTATAGAAAACCCGAGTGGATCTGTTCATAGCCTATTTCAAAATGGGCTGAACATTCGGATGGGCAAGCGTTTGTTTTTTATCGGTACAGATAAAAACGGGAAGCTTCCCTTTGGCATTCATCTTCAAAAGGAAGCCATTCAGAAACTGCTGGCTTCTATTCAAATGCCAGCTGCTGTCCATTGGGATGAAGAAACAAAGCAGCTGACGTTTGAAAATAGCCATATAGCAATTAGTTTTACAAAAGGAGCACCCTACTCAAACAATATTCATTTTACGGAGAAAGAGATATCCACTCAATACTTAGAAACATTCATTAAAATCCTAGCTGTTGAAGGAGAAAAAACAGGTTTAGATCTTGATATTGAACAATTTCTTCTAGAATACCTTCGTATTCAAAAAGAGAAATGCTCTACTTCTGCAAATGAAGTTTACCGTTTAATGGAGGTACTCTCTTCCCAAGACATATCCGAAATAGACAGAGTTATACGCTATTTCTTAGGCAGAGGAAGAGGCCTGACCCCATCAGGAGATGACCATCTTGTTGGTTTGCTAGCCATTCATGCAATCACTGGCATATGCAGCCCGCTTTTTCTGCAAACGATTCAAGGCATTCTTCAGCATGAATCCGTTACTACAGATATTGCCAGAGAGTATCTGCTCTATGCATTAAAAGGCGAGTTCAGCTCTACTATTATAAATATCTTAAATAGTTTAGCAGAAAAGGATAAGCAGGCAGATGTAGAATCTCATCTTTCGCAATTACTTACCGTTGGTCATAGCTCTGGAATAGATACAGCATTCGGGCTATTAATCGGATTATTAACAATGAAAAATTGGAGGAAATAATAGATGGCAGAAAAAGTAGTCATTGCACTAGGTGGAAATGCAATCTTACAACCGAAGCAAGAAGCAACCTATGAAAATCAATTAGAAAATGTACGTAAAAGCAGTGAAATCATTGCCCGTATCGTAGAAAATGGCCATAATGTCATTGTTACACACGGGAATGGTCCGCAAGTAGGTAACATTCTGCGCCAAAATGAAGAAGCGAAGGACATCGTTCCTCCTTTCCCATTAGATGTGTGCAGTGCAGAATCACAAGGATTCATCGGCTATATGATGGATCAAACATTGAAAAACGAATTACACAAGCTCGGCTTAAATCATTCTGTTGTCAGCATGCTGACACAAACAGAAGTATCAGCCGATGATCCAGCTTTCCAAGATCCTTCCAAACCAATCGGTGTCTTTTTCACGGAAGAAGAAGCAAAGCAATTAGCTGAGGAAAAGAACTGGATCGTAAAAGAAGATGCTGGACGAGGCTGGAGACGTGTCGTTCCTTCTCCAATGCCGAAGTCTATTCTAGGCTCTGAAACAATTAAACAATTAACGGATGCAAATACGATTGTTATTTCTGCCGGCGGAGGAGGAATCCCGGTCGTAAAGAACGAGGAGGGAGCCCTTACTGGAATTGAAGCTGTAATCGATAAGGACCGCAGTGCCTTTAAATTAGCAGAAGAGGTAAAGGCAGATGCTTTCATGATTTTAACTGACGTGCAAAATGTGTATGTAAACTACGGCAAGCCTGATCAAAAGGCATTAACACATATTACCCTTGAAGAAGCAAAGCAATATGTGGAAGAAGGGCAATTCTCAGCTGGAAGCATGGGGCCTAAAATGGAGGCTGCTATTCAATTTGCTGAGCTGGGTGGAAGAGCAATTATTTGTTCACTAGATCAAGCAGACCTTGCCATGGAAGGAAAAGCTGGCACACAAATTACAAAATAATTTAAAATTATTATATAATATGGTATCTGTTCATGCTAAATTTTTATTATAAGCTAGCACAGATACCATTTTTCTCATCCAATCAATAGAGGAGGCCAATCATGAGAAAGGCACGCTCCTTAAAAAAAGAACTTATTTATTCCTTTTTAATCATTGCCTTTTTTTCAATCGCCATCCTTGGCGTTTTTCAAATTTATCAATTATCATCTTTAATTAATGAGAATCAGAGATACCAAGCACAGACGGCGAAATATCTCGCAGATTATATTGACAATTATGTATTAGACTATAAAAAAGCCATTCAAACAGAAGCGCTGAATGTGAAAGAGCCCTTTTTAAATAATGATATTCCTGGCATTCAAAAACAATTGAAGGATATAAAAACGAACTATCCCGGTTTCGTCAATATGTACGTTGGGGATAGCAAAGGACAATCGATTGTTTTTTACCCTGAATCCTATACAGACGGGGTTAAAAGGAAAAATCATAATTTCAGTGATCGCTATTATTATAAGGAATTATTGAAAACAAAGGAAACAGTCATTTCCCCAGTTTATCACGGGAGAGGCGGGACAGATATTTTGCTAGTCGCTATCGTTTCCCCGATCCTGGATGATGAAGGCGAACTAGTTGGTTATGTACTTGGAGCTCTAGATTTAAATGCATTAGGTGAGCATATTAAAAATCGCACCTTTGGGGATGGCGGATATGCAGTGGTCATTGACCAAGAGAAAAACGTCGTCGTTCACCCTGAAGTCGATACGAGAAGAGAGTTAGTGAATCTGAGCGAGTCTGCTATTGTTCAATATATTAAAGAACAGCAGAATAAAAGCGGAAGCAGCTATTTTGAACTGGATAATCTGCATGAAGATGTCTACGTTACTTATGAGAAAATAAACCATCTTGATTGGGTTGTATGGGTAAGTAAGCCAACAGATGCCATTACTTCAACCTATAAAAATGCCATTCTCTTAATTATCGTTTTCCTCCTTATTACAGCCCTTATCATGGTGATTGTCAGCCTTTACTTAACGGATCGCTTAGAACGGACGATAAGATATTTATTAAATTATATAAAGGACTATACAAAGGGCATCAAGGAGGATGCAACGGTAAAGAAGAAAATTCAAGGTCCTCAAGAAATGGAAGAGCTATTCTATTATTTCAATCATATGATTGATGAAGTAGAAAAAAACCGCACGGAATTAATCGAATTAAACAAAGAGCTTGAAGCGAGAGTTGAAGAGCGAACGACTACGTTGAAGAATAAAAACTTAGAGCTGAAGGCAGTAAACAAATTAATTACCTCTGTTTCTTCTAATAAGGATTTAGCTCATTTTATTCAGCATTGTTTAAAAGAAATAGAGCCTTTCATGGATTATTCCATCCATGTGTTTTTCCATGATTTAGCCGTTACAACGAATACGATTCATACGAAGCAAAATTTACTGCAATATCTGAGCAAAAATATTGTAGGCGAACAGCAGTACATCGAACCGATTCAGATTGAAAAAAACAATAAAGGCTTCTTAATTGTGGATCTTATGAACAAGCAATCAATGACAGCAAGCCAGCAGGAATTTCTCCGGACTTTTGCGAGCTCCTTAGCGGTCATGCTGCAAAATAAGTTCCTATTTGAACAAATCCGCAATAAACATGCTGTGTTAGCTGCGGTATTGGAAAGCATGTCGGAAGGATTAATGCTTGTCAATAACCAAAAAGAGGTTGAATATGTGAATGAGTTCTTTCTTTCTACCGTTAAAATGGGAAAAGAGAAGGAATTAGTCAGCTTTAATGATGTGTATCGACAATTTATCAACATATTTGATGTTGACCCTGAAGAGCTGTCTGCCTTCTTTGCTAATAAAAAGAAGGAATTAAAATTAGAGTATAAGGCTCGGCAAAAGAAGCCTAAATATTATATTCTTCATAAATTTTCTGTCATGCTCGATGAGGACGTGATTGGCGAAGGCTTATTATTGCGTGATATCACGAAGGAAGAGGAAATTGATACATTAAAAAACAATTTAATCTCGCTTACCTCTCATGAATTTAAAACACCGATTACAAACATTAAGGGCAGTGTGGAAACATTGCTGCGTCCTGAAGTTGAATGGGAACCGGATTTTCAGCAGGAGCTGTTAGAGGGTGTGCATGAAGATATTGAAAGGATTCTTCATTTAGTCAATGACTGGATGGACATCTCAAAGATTGAATCAGGAACGATGTACGTGGAGCGTAATATGGTCCGGGCAAGCGATCTTATCGAAAAATCAATGGAGCAAATTCCTCTTGCCTTACGTGAAGATGCAAGCTTTCATTTCCATAATAAGCTTGGAAAAGATTTTACCTTCTATGCGGATAAGATTCGCGTTCAACAAGTGTTAGTTAATTTAATTACAAATGGTCTGCGCTATAATGATGCGAGCTTAAAGGAAATTGATATTACGTTAGATATAGAAGAGAATGATGTAACTATAGCCGTTTCTGACAATGGAATTGGCATCTCAGAAGATCATATGACGAAAATATTTAATCATTTTTATCAGGTTGATGTAACAGCAACAAGGCGGACAGGCGGGACAGGCCTTGGTCTTGCGATATGTGTTGGAATTATGGAAGCACATGAAGGGAAAATCGAAGCGATTAGTGAGTCTGGAAAAGGAAGTACATTTATCTTATATTTTCCCAATAAAAGAGGGAGGGACATAGATGAAAAATCAAAAGATTTGTATCGTTGATGATGAACCGAAAATTCTGCGATTTATTTCTGCAAACTTAAAATCCATCGGATACGAGGTATCTACTGTTAGCTCAGGAGAAGAATTATTTGAGAAATTCGATCTAATTTCCCCTGATTTAATTTTGCTCGATATCATGATGCCAGGTCAGGACGGCTTTTATGTATTGGAGAAGCTGCGAAAGTTTTCGAATGTACCTGTTATTATGCTTACTGCTAGAAGTAACGCCAAGGATAAAGTACAGGGATTAAATGTTGGAGCAGATGATTATTTAACAAAGCCGTTTTCATTAGATGAACTCTTTGCACGTGTGAATGCCGTGTTAAGAAGGACCCAGGCCAGCTTTGCTGATCCGCAGTCGGCGGCCACACCGATTATTCGCACTGGGGTCTTAGCTATTGATCTTGGAAGTAAGCGATGCTGGATTAAGGATGAGGAGTTTAAGCTCACACAAACCGAATATTCGGTAATGGAAATTTTAGCTCTTAACCTTGATAAAGTTGTCCAGCATGAAATATTGCTTTCAGAAGTTTGGGGACCGCAATATCGAGATGACATCGAATATTTACGTGTGGGCATTGCACGAATCCGCAGAAAAATAAAAGAGCATCTGCAGAATAAAGAGGAATATATTGTTACCTATCCTGGCCTTGGTTATATGCTGAGGAGTGTTCCACAAGAATAGGCTTTAAGACCGTATTGCTAATAAGCAGTACGGTTTTTTTTTACAAGATAAGAATGGATAACTTTGGAGTTAGAGAATTGTCTAGCGCAAGCGTCCTATCGCCTATCAAACTTCAGGTCCCCTCCCTACGATAAGTCGACATCCTTTCGCTCCACTCATTGTGTCTCCTTTATCGAAAGAACCGGCCCTTCCAGTTTGTACGGCGATGACCAAGGCGCTTGCGCTTTTCTAATTGACTTTTCATCACATTTTAATCTTTTTGCAATGTAAACCCTTTCATTTTTATTCGTCTGCAATGCTTTTTATCCTATAGTTTGGATGAGGTTGAAATATTATTTTTTTACTTAAGATCCATACAAATAAATCTAAATTAGGAGGAAAAGAAAATGGCTAAAGTTTTGAATCAAGATGAGCCAGTACCTGCATCTAAGGGTGGGATTCCGTATTGGGTTAAAATCACGATTGTATTCTTTCTAGGCTGGGTTGCCCTATATGCAACGCGTGCCATTCTTAACCCGGTCATGGACAATATCCAAGCAGAGTTTAGTTTATCTGCTGCACAACTAGGTTTAATCAGCAGTATTTTCTTCATTGGATATGCGGGACTAAACGTCCCATCTGGGATACTAGGAGATAAGATTGGAAAGAAAAAAGTCCTTGTTCCTGGTGTTATTCTTTTCGGTATTATGGCCGCAGTAACAGGTATGATGCCTTCGTTTACACTTTTCATGATTGCTTGGTTATTAGTTGGGATTTTTCAAGGTTTCTATTATGGCCCACAGTATGGGTTATCATCTGAAGCGATTCCCAAAAAGCATATTACTTTAGGAAGTGCGATTATTAACAGTGGAATGGCATTTGGTTTATCAGCTGGGTACTTCATTTCTAGTTACACAGTTGGCACACTTGGAATGAGCTGGAGAGCACCCTTTTATGTCATTGCTATCCCAGTAGTTCTTATTGGTTTGGCTATGTGGTGGGTCATAAAAGAAAGGCCAAAAACAGCTGCAGGAGATTCAGCTGGAGAAGCGAAACCAAAGCTTAAAATGAAAGAGCTTTTTAGCAGAAACTTAGTTTTTGCATACATTACTATTTTCTGTGCGATTTATGCATTCTTCGTGGTTGTTACTTGGATTCCATATTACTTGCAGCATGCAAGAGGAATTGATGGAACAGAGGTTGCCGTTGTTTCTTCATTAGTTCCATGGGCAGCCATTCCAGGATCCATTCTTTTTAGCTGGATTGCTGATAGAATGGGAAAACGCCGTCCAGTCTTGCTAGTGATGCTTCCACTTTCTATTATTGCAATTGTTTCAATCGTTGCATTTGATAGTATGTGGGTATTATACGCAGCTTTAATCGGTTACGGTATTTTCGGTAAAATTAGTACGAACCCAGTGCTTGTTGCGGTCGTAGCTGATAACGCTCCAAAACATGCATTAAGTACTGCATTTGGTTTCTATAACTTTATCGGCATGTGCGGATCCATATTGGCTCCATATATTACTGGATTCCTTACAGATGTCACAGGTACATTGAATGCTGGATTCTATTTCGCAGGAGTTCTTTTAGTCATCGGTACGATTTCTGTATTATTCATTAAAGAGAATAACCGTCCGAATGTGGAAGGTGCGGCAAGTTAAATAAACAAATAGAAAAGATCCCGAATCTCATATGATCGATTCGGGATCTTTTCTATTATTTATTGAAGTTCCTTTAATTTCGCTTTTGATGGGGTTTTATAGTTCACATAGCCCTTCATGTTAGTAATATAGTGATTATCCCCAAGCCCATATTGCCCACCGAACTTGTCATCGTATTTATATACTCGATATTGTTCCCCAGGCTTTAGCACTTTTACAAATGTAAGCTTATCCCCTTCACGTTTCCAAAGATTAATAGGCTTCACCACTTCAATCTTGCCAATTTGTCCTTTTTTCATTAACAAGCCATCCCAATAAACCTTTGGTGCCGGCTTCTGCTCCTCAGGCTTTGGTTCCGGTTTATCTTCATCAGATTTAATGCTGCCTGTTGTCACCCACCCAGCAATATCGGATAGGAATGACTGCGGGACATTTCCTGGTGTCATATATTCCGTCATCCAGTTCGGCTCACCAGGATAATCAACTAGTGTGTGGAACATATTTGGGTATAATTTATAATCCACATTATCGCGGTTTTTTAAGGCAGATTTCCATGCTTCAAATTCTGAGGCAGGAACTTGAAGATCCTTTCCTCCCTGTAATAGCAAGGTTGGAATATCCTGCTTCTTTGCTAACTCTGTTGGGACATAGTCACGCAGATCAAACCACCAATAACCAGGCTGTAATAGAAAATCAGCTGGGATATTTTCCTTCGTATGCTTCGGATCCTTTAAAATTCCAAATTGCTTTTGATAGGTTGATAGCGTCTCTTTTAAAGCATTGATTTGCTCCTTTGGTGCCTGCATTTTTTCAGCGAGCTTCAATTGCTCCTCCATTTGCCACAGCATCAGATCATGAAATTTCCCTGCAGGTCCAGCAACACCAATAACCCCTTTAATATCTTTTTTCTTATCATTTTCCACTATTAATGGCAGGGCGAACGCACCTTGGCTATGCCCCAAAACGAAGATATTCTTCGAGTCAATCTCAGGGAGTGACTTCAGTTTATCAACTGCAAGGTTTGCATCAATGACGGTTTCCTCTTGAATGGAGAATTTCGGTTCCATTCCCGCCTTAACCGTATGAGCTCTTGTTCGTTTGTCATAGCGCAATACAGCAATTCCGTCATTGGCAAGACCGGCAGCGATATCACGGAAAGGCTTGAAGACCGTCATCGTCTCATCCATATCATTCGGACCGGATCCGTGAACGAGAACAACAACCGGGAATGGCCCTTTTCCTTTAGGGACCGTCAGTACCCCAGGTAAGGCATACTTTCCCTCACCGATAACTACTTGTTTTTCTGTATAGTTTTCAGGGTGATTATACGCTGGATTTAGGAAGCTTCCAGGCGATGAGATGACATCAAACAAGAAATCATCTATCTTCCCTTCCCTATTAAACTTTATCACTTGTTTATAAGAACCTTGTTCCGCTTTAACAATAAACGTAACTTTCTTATGTACCCCATCATCTTTTACATCTTCAAATGAAGTTTCTTTCACTTCACCGTATGGAGTCGAGAGCTGTGTCCATAATGAGGAAAGAGTCTCTTTCGATACAGCAGATTGAAGATTATGACTTAATTGGGTATAAGCAGCATCCCATTTTTTTGCTTTTACAGACATTAGAAATTCCTTTGCCTGATTTTCATAGTTCATTTCATTTTTCACTTCTTGTGCCGATACATGATGTTCAGAGATGGTTAAACTGCCTGCAGCTCCCGTGAGTCCGAGTGATCCTGCTAGCATAAGCATGCTAATCGATTTCATTGCCTTTTTCGCCATTTCCATTCCTCCCATTTAACTTAGTCTACTTATTTAATACGATTGAGAATGGGAAATGGTTCATTTAAAGATAAAAAAAAAGGGGATTCCCCCCTAAAGATTTAAGCCCCGTTTAATGATAAAGGTAATCGGCTTTTGATCGGTATCAATAACTTTTACTCTCTCAGCTTTTCTTTTCAGGCAGTCTAGTACACGATTCCTAATATAGAGATTGTTTTGAATCACACCACCTTGTAGAATTAGCTGGAATTCTTCCCTTGCAATTCCCGCTTTATCAATTGTGGTTTCTAATAGAAGGGTTAGTTCGGATGCAGCATCGTCTAATATGCCTTTACTCACTTCATCACCCATTTTATACGCCTCTTCCACTAAAGTAGTAAGCGCACCTACATCGTCAACACAATAAGATGGACTATAAACCCAATTATAAAGGTCCTCTACTTTATTAAAGCCAAACTTCTGTAATATTAGCTTTGATAGGATCGTCTCTTTTTCTCTTCCATCATTCATCTTCAAAACGGATCGAATCGCTTCCTTCCCAATCCAATAGCCACTGCCCTCATCTCCAACTCTATATCCCCAGCCCCCCGTTCGAAAAAAGCTCCCGCGGCCGTCATGAGCAAATACGATCGATCCTGTTCCAGAGATTAAAAGAGCACCAGCCTTATTCTGTGTAGCACCTAATAAAGCAGATAAGCAATCATTCTCAACTAACAGCATATGAGTAGCTAACCCCAGCTGCTTAATGGTTGCTTCTACAATCTCTCTTACCTCTACCTCATCATTTGTCGTATCAATTCCTGCGAGTGCAAACACCGTTTTCTCAAACTGAACTGGACCGCTATTCCGTGCGGCAACTTCAACTAACGCTTCCTGGATAGATGTAACAAGCGCCTTTATAGCCAGTTCCTTCCCAA
The DNA here is from genome assembly GCF_001420595.1 of Cytobacillus solani. Lineage (GTDB taxonomy): Bacteria > Bacillota > Bacilli > Bacillales > Cytobacillaceae > Cytobacillus > Cytobacillus solani. The sequence goes on from NZ_LJIX01000006.1 coordinate 4,540,513, forward strand.
TCACCTGATAATTAGAAGCACCTGCCTTGCCCTCTCCGAGAATCGAACCTGTACTATCCGTTATCACAGCTAGTGTCTTCGTTCCCCCTCCATCAACAGCAAGAAGATGAAAAGACTGATCATTCATTGACAATATTCCATTCTTTAATAATGGCTGTTACGTTTTCTTTTGATACTCGTAATTGCTCGTTCCTATCAATAAGCCAGTTTGACAAATCCGTCTGTTCAGCCAATCGGACTTTAATCGTTTTCTCTAATCTGCTTGGGCTTGGACCTCCTTGCAATGTACGAATTTGAACAAAATATTCTGGGCTTAGGCATTCTGATAATTCCTCTTTTGTCAAAGTAGAAGGTTTCCCAACAATTAATTTTGATTGGGCATTTAATAGATCAAGAGTAAGAGCTTCAAGAGACTTATTTCCGTTTTTCATTAATTCCTTTACTGTAGAGCTTACTACGTGGTGCGCTTGGCGAAATGAAAGCCCATCCGCTCTCACCATCGTATCAGCCAGTTCTGTTACATTCGCAAAGCTCTCTTTTGCACGTTTTAAAAGGTTTTCCTTATCTACTTCCATTGTTAATAAAACAGAAGATAATAGTTCATAGACGCCGCCTAACGTCTCCATGGACTTCCAAATATATGGCTGCATATCGTCTTCCGTATCGACAATATCCCCAAATGGCGTATTATGCAGCATAAGAAGGACGGTTTGACAATCGCCGGCAACACTGGATAAAAGTGCCCGCATATGCTCGATAGACACAGGGTTTCTTTTTTGAGGCATAATGGAACTAATTTGTACGTAAGGTGCTGAAAGGATAAAGGCTCCGAATTCTTGTGTTCCCCATAACAGGAAGTCCTGAATAGACCGTCCCAAATTCAAGGCTGAAAGCTGAACAGACGTAGCTACTTCCGCAATATAATCTGCTCCGGCAACGGCATCCCATGCATTATCAATCATGCCTTCAAACCCTAGCAGCTCTTTCACACGCTCCCGGTTAATAGCAAATCCCGAAGTAGTTAACGCTGCCGCTCCCATACTGCTTCGGTTCACGGTCTCATAAGCAGCCCGCAGCCGCTTAATATCACGAGTCAGCATATCCGTCATCGCATTAAAATAATGAGCGAGTGTAGTAGGCTGTGCTTGCTGCGTATGAGTGTATCCAATCATAATCGTATGTTTATGCTCATCAGAAAGTTCAATTAGAGCTTCTCGCAGTGTGAGGGCTTTCTCCAATAAGGTCAAAATCTTTTTCCTTAGCGTCATTCGGTAAATCGCAATGCCCATGTCATTTCGGCTCCTGGCAATATGCAAATTACCCGCAATATCACCGGCATCTTCAATTAAGTCATGTTCTACCTGAAAAAACAAATCTTCAAATTGCGGATTGTAGTTCCCGGTCTTTATCTCTTCTGTATTTAAGCTGGAAACAGCTTTAGCAATCTTTTTTGCTTCTTCTTTCTCGACTAATCCCTCTTCAACAAGCATAATTAAATGGGCAAAATGAATATCAACCATTGAATCGATAAAGTGTTTCTTTGCCTCATTATAAGCTGGCTCTAACACCATAGAAGTATAGGTCTTAGATGGAAAGTGAGTGCCTTCTTTATCAATCATTCGTTCTCTAAGCGATGCTTTCACAGCAAACAGCCCTTTCCTGCAAATTTATTGATCTAACCAGTTTCTTATCAGCTCATTCATATGAATTGATGCTTTATCTACAATTTTCTTTCCAGCTTCCTCTGATGTTTGTTGAATGAGACCTGTATAGCCATCCCATGATTTTGGTGTTCCTTCCACAAGAATATAAGGAAAGCTGGAGAGTGGGGCAGCACCAATAAATTCTTCATCTTCTTTCCTTACCGTTACTAGGTCTGGACGGAAAGCTTTTACAGCAGACATTTCATATGGGCCCCCATGCCCCCGCCCGCTTGTATCTTTAAAACCAATTTCCTCAGCATCATCGATCTCAACCATTTGCCACCAATTAATCAGCAGAAAGCTTACATCCTTATGCAGGCCAGTTACATACTCCGCAACGGTTCTCGAAATTCCCATATTCCCATCATGAGCATTTAGAAGCAGAATCTTTTTAATTCCCTGATGGATAACACCTAATGTAAGATCAATTAAATACTCTTGAAAAATGCTTGGTCTAATCGAGATGGTTCCTGCATATTTAGATGTTTTTCCCGGACATGCTGTAAAAGGAATTGTTGGAAGAGTGACCCCTCCTAAGTTCGGGTCAATTTTTTCCGCGAATCCATCTGCCAAAAAAATATCCGTTCCTAAAGGAGAATGGGGACCATGATATTCGAAACTTCCAAGAGGTACAACAGCAAATGCGGCATTTTCTAATAATTCGAGATCTCTTCCATGAATTTCACTAGCCTTCAATGATAAAACCTCCTCCTAAATAACAGCTCCTGCCTTCCCATTTGTTAATTTCTGAGAAATAAACAAGACAAAAATGATTAACAAAATTTGCAGCACGCCGTATGCACAGGCAGTTCCAAATTGGAATGCATACATCTTTTGAAAAATAGCAACAGAAAGCGGCATGGTCGAGGTGCTATATATAAGAATAGAAGCAACAAATTCACCCAGTCCTTGAACCATTGCCAACAAGGTTCCTGCTAATATCCCAGAAAAAGCCATTGGCACAACCACTCTTCTAAACGTATACCACCAGTTGGCACCTAAGCTTCGAGCAGCTTCCTCCACCGACTGATCCATCTGCATAAGCGCTGCCGAGGTCGACCGGAAAATAAGCGGCAAATGCCGAACAAAATAAGCGAGCGGCAAAATCCAGAATGTACCGATTAATACTTGATTAAAGCTAAATACAGATGGCTCACTGAAAGCAGCAATTAAATTAACTGCGACAACTGTTCCAGGAAGAGCCCATGGAATCATAATTAAAATATCGAGGAGAGCCTTTCCTTTAAACCTTGTTCGGATCATGGCATAGGCTGCAGCAACCCCGAAAAGAATATTTCCAATGGTTGCAACAAAACTCATTTGTAAGCTGTTCCAGATTGGGCGCCACGTTCGTTCATCGGTAAACAACGCAATGTAATGATCGAGTGTGTAGGCTGGCGGAATAATTTGAATCGTCCATTCTCCATCCACCGAGAAAGAGATAAGTACGAGTACAAGAATCGGCAGCATGAGAATAATGACCCCGATAAAGGATAGAAACATAGAAAGGTATTTCATAAAAGGTGTACGCAGCTCTGTCCGATGGACACTAATCCCTTTACTTTGATTCTGAAAGTTACGTCTTCCTTGGTACCATCTCATCATAATTAAGAAGGAGATGGAAACAATCGAGAGAATAGTCGATTGAGTAGCAGCCATATCTAAATTTCCATTCGTTCGAGATAAATAGATTTGCATCGTCATCGTTCTCTCTACCCCAAACATTAATGGAGCTGTATAAGAAGCCATCGCAATCATAAACACGAGTAATGAGGAAGCAACCATCGCTGGTGTTAACATCGGAAGAATGACTTTTACCCAAATACGTATTCTTCCAGACCCTAAGCTTGTAGCTGCTTCTTCTAAAGAAGGATCAAGCCCTTTAATGGCTGCCGACGCAGTCAGGTAAAAATATGTATACATTGTAAAGGTATGAACAACAATGACCCCTGTAATGCCTTTTAATGAGAAGGGAACGGACTCAAGATTAAATAATGCTTGAAGAGATCTTGGAATGATCCCGCTTTCTCCATATAAGAAAGTAAATGATAATACTCCCACCAAAGGCGGCAAGGCCATAGGAACAAGCACGAGAATGGACAGAATTTTCCTCCCCGGAAACTCATACCTTTCTATTAGGAAGGCCATTGTCACACCGACAATCGCACAAGTAATCACACTAATGACTGAAATATAGATACTAGTCCAAAGCGCCTCAAGGTTGGCTGTACTTTCCAGACTAAAGAAACGTTTATAGTTTCCGATTCCAGCTCCTTCGGTACCTACCACACTTTGAATAAACGTTTGATAAAAAGGATAGATTACGTAGGCTAAGAGCACTAAGAAAAGAGGGGAGATTAAGATATAGATGAAATATTTAGATTGTGTAAGTCTTGACCACCGGCTCTCCTGCTGTGAAGCTGTTTGATTCGTATTCATGTTTTCACCTTCTATTCGCTTGAATAAGTTCCATAAAGAAAACTACTCATTTATAAAGTAAACACCCTTTTCTGGTACATAAAGGGAAATGGAATCTCCTCGTTTAAGAATCTGATTTCCTTTATTAATAATCATGACCTTTAAAATGGATGAACCCACCTTAACAAGATAATTAATACTAACCCCAGTAAATTCAACTAATTGAATCGTTCCGTGTAATTGATTTGGGCCTTGACCTTCAAATATGGCCTCTGGACGAATGGAAAGTTTCACTTTCTTTCCTACTTCTAGTTTTGGCTGATCAGCCTCTGTGTCTAAGACTCCTTCTACGTGCAGATCACTATCTACTTTCACCTTCACCGCTGTTCCGCGTATCTCTGTCACTTCACCTTCGAGCATGTTCGATTCTCCAATAAACGATGCAACAAAATGATTCGCAGGCTTATTATAAATTTCTTGCGGACTGCCGATCTGTTGAACGACGCCTTCTTTCATGACCATTATCCGATCAGACATTGTCATCGCTTCCGTTTGATCATGAGTAACATAAATCGTAGTTACGCCCAATTCCACTTGAAGCCGTTTAATTTCCAATCTTGTTTCTTCACGTAATTTTGCATCCAAATTTGATAAAGGTTCATCCAATAATAAAATATCCGGTTCGATCACTAGAGCACGTGCTAAAGCCACACGCTGCTGCTGGCCGCCTGAGAGTTCATTAATCTTTCTATTTCCATATTTATCTAGATGGACGAGTTTTTGTGCTCTTTCCACTTTTTCTTTGATGACTGATTTCGATAATTTACGAACCTCAAGTCCAAAAGCAATATTTTCAAAAACCGTCATATGCGGGAACAGGGCATAGTTTTGAAATACCATCCCAATATTTCTTTTATTCGGCTGAAGGGTCGTTACATCCCGGTTATCAAAAAAGATCTTTCCCTTCGTTGGGTAGTAAAAGCCTGCGATCATTCGGAGTGTCGTTGTTTTCCCACATCCTGAAGGCCCTAAAAAGGTGAAAAACTCACCCGGCTTTACATCAATTGCCACATGTTCTACCCCTTTAGCTGTTCCAAACATTTTGCTCACATTATCAAGTCGTACACTTTTCACCAAAACCACCTCGCTATGTAGATAAAAGGGGGTGAAAAGATTCTTCACCCCTTTTAAAATAGACTATTAATTTTTGCCTTTAATATTTTCATCCCAATGCTGCATCCACTCAGCTTCTTTTTCTGCCATGACTCCCCAGTCTAGATCTAATGATTTCAGCTCAATATCCTTAAACCAATCAGGCATTTGATCCTTATCAATGTCCGTACGGGTAGGAATTTGATACAAGTCCTCCGCTAACGTTGCACGGGTTTCAGGGTCAAAAAGGAACTCGTAGAATACTTTTGCATTTTCAAGATTCTTTGCACCTTTAACAAGACCAACTGCATCTACAAGAATAGGTGCTCCACTCTCTGGGTAAACAAAATCAAATGGCTGGTTATGCTCGTTTTTTTGTAAAAGAATATCCTGTAAATTCCATAAGGAGATGGAACCTTCCTGACGAGCTAGCTTTAAGTACAGATTAGTAGGATCTTGGGCATATTCTTTTGTATTCGCATCAAGCTTGCTTAGCCACTCGTAGCCTGCCTCTGGATTATCCGCTCCTTGCTCGTGAATCATTGCTGAATATATCGTTCTCATCGTTCCCGAAGCAAGTACGCCACGGATGATAATCTGATCCTTCCACTTTGGATCAAGCAGGTCATCCCAATCTTGGGGAGCTTCTTCTTTTGAAAGCATATCTGAGTTGATCATAATCACTTCCGGTAAAAGCATCTCACCATACCAGCGTCCGTCTTTGTCTTTATGCTCTGGCAGAATGCTCGCATCAAAGCTCGGCTTAAATGGTTCTAATAAATCTTCAGCAGCACCTGTCATAAAGGCAGATTGTGTACCGCCCCACCAAAAATCGGCTTGAGGGTTCGACTTTTCTCCACGAATACGTTCAAGAACTTGCTGCGCACCCATTGTAAGGACATCTACTTGAATATCAGGGTACTTTTCATTAAACATCCCTACAACTTGGTCGACGATCGTTTGATCACGAGCCGTGTAGATGACTAACTTTCCGCTGTTTTCTGCCGCCTTTTCCCCGCCTGAATTGTTTTCTTTTTCTCCACTGCTTTCATTGCCCCCACCTGTAGAATTACTGCATGCGGACATTATTAGCATGAGTGCGACAATTAAAAAAACAAATAAACGATTCTTCCTAAACATGATGAACCCCCTTAAAATAGATTAATTTATCCTTAAAGCAGGCTTAGAAATTATTCTCTGTTCTAGATGTTGAAGCCATATAAACCCGCTTTAGAACCAAGTAATTAAATGCCTATTTGCGTTTCCCCTAGTTTAAAACGCTTTCAAATTCTCGCAAGAATAATGAAACCGCTCCTAGCACTTCAGCATTCTCCCCTAACTGTGAGGTGTTTAATTCTACTGAACTAGGAAGATATTGATACACAATTTCTCGCAATCTAGGTAAAATATAATCCGATGATTTAAAGACACCGCCACCCAATATAATGACCTCTGGATTTAGCAAGCTGGCAGCATTGATGATTCCATAGGCTAAATGTTCAATCGCGTCATCCACAACCAGCCGTGCCGCTTCATCGCCTTCTTTTGCTAATGTAAAGGCTATTTCACCTGTCAATTCTGATTTACTAGCTTCCTCAAACATTGGATGGTCTTGCTTTTGCCGGATAAGCTTAGTCAATCTTTCACCGATCGCTTTCCCCCCAGCAACGCTTTCCAAGTATCCATATCGATGGAATATAGGTTTAAATTCATTTCTCATATCATTTTTATCAGTAACCATATACCCCATTTCCCCTGCTGCACATGAAGAGCCGCGGTATAGCTGATTGTGAATAATTATTCCGCTGCCGATACCTGTTCCAACAGCGATAAAAAGAATATTATCTTTTGATCTCCCATTCCCTAGCCATTGCTCTCCTAGAGCTGCTACATTCACATCGTTATCGACAAATATCGGGAACGAGAAATAACGCTTAGCTTCGGTAATAAATGGATAACGGACCCAGTTAATACTCGGTGCTTCAACTACGACACCATTGGTTGGTTCAGTGATGCCAGGGATTCCTACCCCCATCCCGAGCATTTTACTTGAATCAAGCTGATACGTCTGAATCATACAGTTTATTTCTTTATGAATTTGTTTCAGCAAACCCGTTTGTAAATAGTGATTTGTTTTGAAGCTGCTTGAACATATAATATTACCGATCAGATCACATATGACAGTTTTGACTTTCGTCCCGCCAATATCCGTCCCAATCACATATCCAGCCTTTTCATTAAAACAAAGCTGAATCGGTCTTCTCCCACCTTGCGAAGAAGCCATCCCTATTCCCTTTTCCAATACCCAGTTTTCCTGAACCAGTTCATCTACTAGCAGAGAAACGGTCGGTTTGCTTATTTGAAGCTTGGATGCAATCTCCGCACGAGAAATAGGCTGATTTTCTTTAATACATTGAAGCACTACTTTTTTATTCGTTGTTTTCAACGGAGTGGAATTTCTTTTACTACTCATGACATCACGGCCTTAATCGTTATGGTTAGTAAGTTTTATTAATTAACTAAAATATACAATAGTGGATAATCATTTACAACAAATTTTTGTAATTTTTTTAATAAATATATTTTAAAATAGTTGTTCTACACCAAATATATAGGTAGATGTTACTAATTTAATTTTCTGAATATATAGATATTTACAAACACACTTAGATACAGGTACTATTAATGGAGATTATCCGTGCAGTTAGTTAATTGAATTAACTAACCTACGAGATAATATAGAGAAAGGAGGATATTTTCCCGCTTTGTTTTTTATCTAAATATGAAAGGGGTTTCAAAATTGAAAAAGTATTTTAGCTGGTTACTTTCTTTTCTGTTAATTGTTTCTTTATGGCCCATTGCGAGTCACGCAACTGAAACACAGGAACCTGATGTAGAACTTTGGAATGCTGTTAAGCCTCTTGGAACTACTGTCACTTTTGTCAACACTGGGGCACATCCGGATGACGAGAGAAGCGACTTTCTCGCTTATTTATCAAGAGGACTTGGCATCAAAACCTCAAGTCTAATTGCTAACCGCGGGGAGGGCGGGCAAAACGAAATCGGAAGTGAACTAGACAATGGACTCGGGATTATTCGATCCAGAGAAATGATTGAGGCAGCAAAGATCACTGGTGTAAAGGCCTACCATCTTAGCGAGACAACTTCTGACCCTATTTATGATTTTGGATTTTCGAAAACCCCTGATGAAACATTAGAAAACTGGGGACAGAATCTCACCTATGAACGATTGATTCGCTTCATTCGAACGTATCAGCCTGATATCGTCATGCCATCTTTCAGAAATGTTGATACACAGCACGGGCACCATCGCGCAATGGAAATATTAAGCGAAAAGGCATTTAAAGATGCGGCAAATCCAGCTATTTTTCCAGAACAGCTTAAAGAGGGATTATCCGTCTGGCAGGTTAAAAAGTTATACTTGCCTGCTGAATCAAAGGATACTGCGACAACCTCTATTGAAATTGGAAAGTATGATCCAATTTATAAAATGACTTATCCTCAATTGGGAGAGGAATCCCGCTATATGCATAAAAGCCAGGGCATGGGCAGTGACATCCCTGCTGAGCCAAGACAAGTTCATCTGGAATTATTAAAGAGTGCTGTTGATACAAATGGCAGCAGCAATCTGTTTGCAGGGATCCCTTACAACTTTAAAGAGTGGGCTCAAAAACTCCCAAAACAAGAAAAAGACCTGCAAGTACATTTCACAAAACTTCAAGAATCACTAGACTCCATCATCTCTGCGTATCCTAGCAATGATCAAGTATTTGAAAAAACCCAAAAAGCACTTAAGGACGTTCGACAAATCCAAAAGAAAACAGAAAAAGCAAAGCTTGACCCACAAGTAAAGTCTGACTTGCTTCATAAGCTTTCGTTAAAAGAAGAGCAATTACAAACGGCAAGCGTGAAAGCCTCAGAATTATCTGTTGAAACCAGCCCAGAAACAAACATTCTTACAAAAGGGCAAAAAACAACTGTCAAGGTGAGCATTCAAAATAACGGGAATAAGAAAGTAAAAAAGGTAGCAGCTGAATTAGTTGTACCGAAAAATTGGAAGGTTTCCAAATCCAATTCCCCTAAAGACTTAGACCCTGGTAAAAAAGTTGAACTAAATTATGAAGTACAGGTGCCTAAAGATGCGGAATACTATCATGCTTACCTTGATTCAGTCATCCGCACGAAAGTTCAGTATGAATTTAATGGTACGAAAACTAGTCAAATCAACGAACTGAAAGAAACCATTGCCGTCTTGCCTGATGTCGGCATCACGTTATCTCCTGAAGACATTGTCGTAAATTCAGCGGATGTTCAGGAAGAAATTCCAGTAACAGTTAAAGTCAAAAACTACTTAGATGGAAAAAACACTTCCTTTGTTTCATTAATCGTACCAGAAGGATGGAAGGTTTCTCCTAGCAAAAAAGAGGTTGCCTTTACTGCTCAATTAGAGGAAAAAGAGGTTGCATTCAAGCTGACACCTCCTTCCGATATTCAAGATGGCAGCTTCGCCATTCGTGCTGAAGCAGCTGCAAACGGTCAAACATTTGATTCAACCGTTCAGGAAATCAGCTATGATCACATCGGAACGTTTTATTATATGTATCCTGCACAAGTAAATGGTGTCGCGTTTGAACTGTTAAAGAATGATCAATTGAAAATTGGTTATATAGATAGTGGTTTCGATAAAGTAGCAGACTATCTAACTAATACAGGATTCAACATTACAAAGCTTACTGAAGAGGATTTGGCAACAGGCGATCTTAGTCAATACGATACGATCGTGACTGGAATTCGTGCATACCTCTCAAGAGAAGACCTAGTCAAAAACAACGATCGTCTCCATAAATATGTCGAAAATGGCGGTCACTTAGTCGTTCAATACCATAAACCAAATGATGGATGGGATGCTCAAAAGACCGCCCCTTATCCATTAACCATCGGAAACCCATCCATTAAGTGGAGAGTGACAGACGAAAATGCAAAAGTCACTGTCCTAAATCCAGAATCCTCTTTATTCAACTATCCGAATAAAATTACTGATAGTGATTGGGAAAACTGGGTTCAAGAAAGAGGATTATATTACCCAATGAAATGGGACAGCAGCTACGAAACATTCGTCAGCATGGGCGATCCAAATGAAGATCCTTTCGATGGCGGCATCCTGATGGCCAAACACGGGAAAGGGACCTATCTTTATACGAACCTCGTATTCTATCGGCAAATTCAAGGCCAAGTACCTGGTGGCTATCGCATATTCACAAACCTAATTAGCTATGGAGCCAATCAGTGATTTAGGGGTTCCAGCCTTTATAGCAGAATGACCTGCTAGTAACCGAAAAAATATGTAAAAGCAGAAGTCAATAAATAAAAAGGAAAGTTCTATAAAGAGAATTCTTTAAGAACTTTCCTTTTTTAATTTTACTCATGACCCTTAACCAAATACATCTCTGCATCGGCCTGCTGCAGCATCTTATCCAGATGAGCCTGATTAGCTTCCATAATCATTGACCTGCCAACACTTGCTGAGACACGAATCGATACGCCATCTACTTCAAACGGACGATTCATTGCCGCATGAATTCGGGTGATGGCTGCATTTGCCATGGCATCATCCACATTAGATAATAAGATGACAAACTCATCTCCACCCAGCCTGCATAATAAATCCATTTCAGCAATCTCCCCTTGTATTCGCGCTGAAACCTTTTGAAGCAAACGATCACCAGCATCATGACCATACGTATCGTTTACCTGCTTAAAGGAGTTCATATCAATAAAAAGAATCGCTAATGTTCTCCCCATCTTCTGTAGGCTTTCAAAACTTTTCTTAAGCTTATACCTATTTGCTGCACCTGTTAATGAATCATAATAAGTTAGCTTTTTTATCTGTTCTTCCATCTGTTTTTGTTTCGTAATATCGATTAAGATCCCTTCTATCTTTGCCTCTCGTTCTGTTTCATTCATGAAAGACACACCTCTGCATTGCAGCCATGTGACGTCCCCTTTGCTGTTTACAATTCGATATTCAACTGTACGAGCTTTCCCTTTCTCAATCTCAGAAAATGCATGCTTAAGAATGCTGCTATCCTCTGAATGTATGTAATTTTCAATCATCAGCTTGCCGCTAATCTCTAGTGTATCTGATAGTTCCGGCAGGTTAGGCAGGTGATTGGATAGAGATAATCGATCAGTGGATCGATCATATGACCATGCAATAATGTTCGTTTGCTGCAGCACATGGTTCAACTTACTACTAGATTCTTCCGTCCGCTTCCATAGAAGAAGGGTCGCCTTAATAAACAATAATAAGAATCCCATCAGAAATAATCCGAAAATCAGGAAGAAAACAAAATCTCCGCTAGCCACATTCGGAAAAATCTCATTTCGAAAAGAAAAGAATGCATAAAACGTAAGAAGCAAGGAACCTATCCCTGCAAGCAGTACTGCTCGATAATTTTGGTAAACTGCACTTAAAGGAAGACCTAGCCACATGAATAAATAGTTAATTAAATAAGGTGAATCCGTCAGCAGAAAAAAGAAATAAAGATAAGTAAATATGACGAATGTATACATAGTTAAAACGGGGTTGATCTTTTTAATAATAAACAGCAGCAGTATAGACGCAGCAATAAAAAACAGGATAACTGGCGGAAACACACTAGCAATCCCCTCAATCGAGATATTTATAGAAACTTGTACAAAATAAAATACAACAATCAAACTAAAAAGAATTACGTTTCGGTGATGGATTACTTCTTTATATATCATACGAATGTCAATCCTATTCAATAAAGTGATTCATTTTCTATATGTAATTATTCCTATTCTAACATTTTACAAAATGCTTCGATACTATTTTAGATAGAAGATCGGATCCTTCATGGAAGGAATGGTATCAAGCTTTCTATTCATTTATGTTAGAATAAATAGCATATCGTTTTAGGAGGACGTTCAAATTTGATTGAAACTTTATTAATAAATTTTCTTTTCTTACTTATTCCCGTTCTAGCCTATCTTATTTTTTTTGAAAATAAGAACTTTTATTATAGTAAATATATACTCATTATTCTTGCATCCATTTCAATGCTTCTTTGTATGACCTTTCCAATTTATTTAGATAGTGGATTTATTTTTGATTTACGATTGGTGCCTTTCATCCTTGCTGTCCTTTATGGTGGATACAAAAATGCTTTCTTCATTTATATCGTTCTCAATGCCTATCGTTTCTATATCGGTGGCGATGGCATCTTTCAATCCTTGCTTTTTTCAACCCTAGTTTTTGTGCTTGTATCCTTATGCAGCCGAAAGTTTATCAGGCTATTACCTCGGTATCGAATTTATTTTGCAACAATCGTTTCTTTTATTACGATCAGTTTCTACTTGACGACTTTAAGTTTTCAGACATCATTAAACGAAGAGTTTTGGATTTTATCCATTCATGCACTAATGGCCCAAGTAATCATGACTGTTATTCTAATGTGCCTGCTAGAAAAAATCATTGCGAACCTGAAAGCACGCGAAGCCTTTTTACAGTCAGAAAGATACCATCTGATCAGCGAATTATCAGCAAGTGTTGCCCATGAAATCAGAAATCCACTTACGGTAACGAGCGGTTTTCTGCAGCTGTTAAGCAAATCGGAATCAATCTCATCAAAGGAGAAATCATATGTAGAATTTTCTTTACAAGAATTAAATCGAGCCGAACAAATTGTGAGTGATTTTCTAGCCTTCTCCAAACCCCAATCTGAAAACATGGTGCTTTCTGATTTAAAAGAAGAAACAGCGTATGTCAAAAACATACTGATTCCTTACGCTCGCATGCATAATGTCGATATACAACTTACTTTCCATAATTCATTGTCAAAGAAATTTGATAAAAGCCAAATGCAGCAGTGCCTAATCAATTTGTATAAAAACGGCATTGAAGCAATGAAAGAGAAAGGCGGCATTCTTTCTATTGAAGTTTCAGAGCACAAAAGGAACATCCTTATTACCATTAAAGATACAGGAAACGGCATGACCGCTGAGGAAATATCCAATATTGGCAAGCCCTACTACTCTACTAAAGTTGAAGGGACAGGCCTTGGCATGCTTATGGTTCACAGCATCATCCATAAACTGAAAGCCCAAATTAAAGTCGAAAGCGAAAAAGGAAAAGGCACTACTTTTACGATTACAATTCCTGTTTGAACGGATGCGCGGGGGGATAATTTGGCTTAAAAAAGAATACGAAAACATAAAAAAATAACCTGCTTACTCCTTCACAAGAAAGCAGGTTATTTTTATTTATACATTATTTTCATACTGAAAAGGGAAATTTCCTATAACAATAGAATACTAGTGATAACTTATAAAATTCAGATAGATAAGTGAGGGAACTTCCATGGATCACGTTCTTATTTTAGGGGGCACACAATTTTTTGGCAAAAGGTTAGTTTATAGCAGCAATCCGGTTTCCTATTGTTATCGGACCAGATGACTATACAGAGAGATTAAAATTCCATGTAGATAAGGTGAAAAAGAATGAACCTATAGGAATGGCGAATCCCAAAGCGAGATACAGCTTCATTCACTCTGGAGAAGCTGCTAAGTTTTTATATGAAATGGGGGCATCTTCTTTCACAGGCCCAATTAATCCAGGCTGTGAGGAGGATATTTCATTACTTGAATTAGTAGGTAAAATAGAGAAACAAACAAGTAATAAAGCAATCATTACTAACATAATAACGAAAGAAAATGCATCTCCGTATTCCCTGCCTGGATCTTGGTCGATTAATACGAATAAAGGAAAGCAGTTAGGATTTATATTTTCTAGTTTGGATTCAGTTTTAGGGGAGCTAATAGAATAGAGGGACAAAGCTTTGTCCCTCACTGATAGATCTTTTTCATTGACTCGTACAATTTCAAATATATTTTATATTGATCCTTGTATATTTCATTATTTCTTTTATTAGGCACATATAACTTTGACTGGGAAGAAATAATATATTGATCAACAAATTCTTTATAATCCTCAACCCACCCTAAGGATTGAAATGCGGTTGCCGCAATGCCAATGGATGGTAAATATTCACTGTTTGCCGGTACTCTTACCGTTTTATTCGTTAGGTCAGCTAAGAGCTGGCACCATGAATGACTTCTTGCACCGCCGCCAATGAGGGTAATGCTGCCAACATTCTTTTGCATCAACATTTGCATAATTTGAAATAAAGAGAAACAGATGCCTTCTAAAACAGCTCTGGCAAAATCAGATTTCTTTGTCTTAGGGCCAATGCCCCAAAATGCCCCCTTTGCTTCACTATCTTGTACAGGGCATCTCTCTCCATGAACATACGGTAAAAATAATAAATGATTTGAGCCTGGAGGTGATTTCTGAACTTCATCTTCAAAATCAGCATAATTTCCTGATTGAATAAACGCCTCCACCGCCCAACGGTGCACATTTCCTACATTTAATAAAGGGGCGATGGATATATTCAACTCTTGGATGATATGTGCGAGAGTAAATATTCCATGGTCCTTAGGCGAATGATCCTTCGAAGGAACAGCAATCCAGCCTGTTGTGCCTAAATACATATAACAATCTCCCTCAGAAATGGCTCCTGCACCAAGAGTGCTCGCTCCAGCATCTCCCGCTCCACAGAGTACAGGTGTATGTAGGCAAAACCCCGTTTCATTTGCACCAAATGCTGAAACCTGACCAACCTCTTGTTCTGAAGAAGTAAGCTCAGGCAACATGAATTGCTCAATGCCTAAGCTGCTTAAAAGTTGCGTTTCCCATTTTCTTGATTCAATATTCATAAAACCAGATGTTGCTGCTGTTGTATAATCTGTTACAACTGAACCAGTTAATTTATAGATAATATAATCTTTTGCACTAAATACAACATGTATCCTTTTATCACTATTGCTTATGCTATTCTTTTTCAGCCAAAGTAATTTCGAAATCGGAGATGAAGACGTAATTCTATTTCCGGTCAACTCATATAAACCTGGCAGTTTCTTATTAATTTCTTCAGCCTCTATGTTTGCTCGATTATCTGAATAAAGAATAGCACTTGTTGTATTTTCTCCTTCTTGAATCAAAATAACATCTTCCATTTGACCGCTAAACGTAATAGCCTTAATGGACTGTGAAGAAACACCATGTACAGAAAACCACTCATGAGTAATCGATTGAACACCTTCCCACCATTCCTCAGGGTTCTGTTCTATCTCGTTATTTTCACCTAAGCTTGTATGGATGTTAAATGAGTGTTCTGCGAAAATTTTCCCTTCTTGGCTTAATAAAACACCTTTAATCGCAGTTGTTCCTAAATCAAAAGCTGCAATATAGTGCATAATTACACATCCTTTTTCTACTTTGCACTAGAAAGTCCTTGAATGAAATGAACAAATTGTTCTTTATCCTGCATTTCTACCATTCTCACTATTTCGCTTCCGACGACAACACCCTCGAATCCACAATTCCATACTTGCTCAGCGAGAAGAGCATTCTTCACACCAAATCCAGCCATTAGTGCTGCTTCCGTTTGACTGCGTATTTTATGATAAAATTGAGGCAATTCATTAAGATTCGTTATATTTGTCCCTGTCTTCCCTTGATGAATTTGACAATACACCAAGTCTGCTCCTTTTAAAGCAATTTCCAGCTCGCTATCATCCATGCCGTTGTTAATCACCGGGATAACTGAAACATTAAACTTATTTAACTCTTTACGAAGGCCAATCACTTCATCCAAAGGCAAATCTGGAATAATAAGGCCATCAATGATTTGATAGATTGATAAATCTATATAAAGGCCAGATTTAATTACATCTTCGTAGTATCCCATTACCCATATAGGTACATTAATTTCCAATCGAAGTCTTTTAAAGAAAGGGAGTATTTGATCCTTTTTATGGAAATTAGAATAAGCCCTGGCATGTGATCTTTTAATGACTTCCCCCTCTAAGTATGGATTCTCACTTGGAATCCCCACTTCAACTGCATCAACTCCATTTGCTACCGCCTGTTTTATATAAGCAAGTGCGGAGCCTACATCCGGATCCCCGCCTACAAAGTAGCCTGTCAAAAAGGGGTGTTTATCATTCTTTACTCTATTAAAAAAATTCTCTTGTGATGTAATCATGTGTTTTCACGGCCTAACTTTTGAATTATTAATGCAATAATAATGATCATTCCCGTAATTACGTTTTGCAGAAAAGTAGGGATTTCCAATATGGTTAAACCATTTGCTAGTATACCTAGTACCGCGGCGCCAAATAATGTACCGAATATATTAGGAATTCCACTTCTAACAACTGTCATCCCTAGAAAAACGGCAGCATACGCATTTAAAAAGTAGCCGTCTCCTCCGGTTGGGTGAGCAGATCCCAGACGTGAAGCAAGCAAGGCCCCTGTTAGAGCAGCCAACATGCCACATAAGGCAAAAGCAAATGTTTTATACTTTTTTATCGGGATTCCTGAAACTTTTGAGGCTTTTTCATTGCCGCCAATGGCATAAAAACGGCGCCCAACAGACATTTGTGTCATCAAAAACCAAAACACAAGTACAAGGACAAGCATAATAATGGATAACATCGGAATCCCTGCTATACCCGTTTGTCCAATCCATTTAAAACCTTGGGGAATATTTTCAAATATGGTAGATCCCCCTGTAAACCAAAAGGTAAAACCGCCAATTACGGTCCCCATTGCCAGAGTTGTAACAAATGATAATACATTAAAATGAGTAATGATTGATCCATTAATAAGACCTACTAAAAAACCAACAAGAACAGGTATAAGAATACACAGAATAATAGGCACACCTTCTGTTGCTAATTTGGCAGAAACTACACCGCCTAAACTAGCAATTGCCCCAATGGATAAATCAAATTCATTCACGGACATGACCAAGGTTGCCCCAACTGCAATGACAACGAGCAGCGATATTTGACGGGTGATATTAATAAAATTATCGACAGTTGCAAATGAAGAAGGACTTAAGACGCTAAAAATAATAATGATTAATATCCCCGCAATTATGGTTCCATAGGAGCTAAGAACACTCTTGTTAAAAATCTTATTTGGACTCTTTTCTGTCTGAGCAATCATTCGCTGACAACCTCCTTCTGAAAACGATAGCAAATTTCCAATATATCATCTGGTTTAATATTTTCATTTGGTAAATCAGCCACCGTCTTCCCTTCACTAAATACAATGATTCGATCACTGATTTCTAATACCTCATGTAAATCGGAGGATACATAGATAACACCTTTATTTTCAGACACTTGGTCTCGTAAAAATTGATGTATATCCTTTCTTGTCATAATGTCTACTGCTTGTGTCGGCTCATCACAAATATAGATGGATGGTTCTGACAATAATGCCTTTGCAAAAACAACCTTTTGCTGATTTCCTCCGCTTAACTCTCCAACTGTCTGAAATTTATTTACTGCCTTCACTTGGAATCTTTTCATCTCTCTATCTACCAATTGTTCTTCTTCTTTCTTTTGAACAACCCCGCCCTTTGTGAGCTTACTTAATATGGGCAGAGACATATTTTCAGAGATGGAATTCCCCATAATTAACGCATCTTCATGCCGATTTTCCGGTATTAAGACGACCCCGTTTTCAATGGCATAAGCTGGGCTTGGATTCGTAACAAGCTGCTGGTAAAAAGCAATTGTACCCGCCTCTATCTTGCGCAAGCCATAGATTGCTTCCATTGTTTCTGTTCGTCCTGCACCCGCCAAGCCATACACACCTAAAATTTCTCCCTCGTGTAATTCCAAACTTACTTGTTTGACGATCTGATCTGACGTGCGAAGGTTCTTTACACTTAATAGAGATTTTCCGATTGCAGGTTTTGACCGATTGCTTTTTCCGATTGTGGCTTGACCATCTGTCATATAATGAATCAAGCGCTCCTGTGTTACCTCTTCTTTTGGCAAAGTAATGATTTGTTTTCCACCCATTAACACTGTGACTCGATCGGATAATTGTATGACCTCTTCAAGTCGATGTGAAATATAGATAATGGCTACGCCTTCTTTTCGCAATCGATCTATAAATTGAAACAATAGCTCCGATTCCTTATCTGTTAGGGAAGCTGTTGGTTCGTCTAATATCAGCATCTTTGAATTTGACATCATCGCACGGGCAATTTCTAACATGGTCCTCTCCGATGGCGTCATCTCCGATACCGTTTTTTTTAGGGGAATATTCATTCCCCATTTATTTAATAATGCAGTTGCTTCCTTATGCATCACTGACCAATTAATTCCTAAGCCATTTTTAGGATACTTCGTATTAAGATAAAGATTTTCTAGACCAGTAAAGTAAGAAATAAGTTGGCGATCCTGATGAATGACGTTAATTCCGAGATCATGCGCTTCCTTTGGACTCCCTATTTTCACTGGTTTGGTTTGCCAATGGAGGCTGCCTTCACTTGGAAAATAAACCCCAGTTAAAATTTTTATAAGTGTTGATTTACCAGCTCCATTTTCTCCTACTAAGGCGTGTACTTCACCGGCATTTATAGACAAAGTAATATTATTTAGCGCTTTATTCGTTCCAAACACTTTGGATATTTTATCGATTTGAAGTAACGCCATCCTATTCCCGCCCTTCCTAAGTGTCTATTTTTCTTTTATTAATTCTGCTGGAGCATACATTTCCGTACTATCTACTTCTTGCCCATTAAAGACTTTTTCCATTTGTTCAATAACGATATCTGCCATTCCTTCGAAGTTTTGTCTAACTGTCGCTTTAATTGGCGCTCCTGTCTCGATCATGACAATTGCTTGGCTATTTCCATCAATGCCAGTAACGATAATATCTTCTCTGCCAGCTGCTTCTATCGCTTGAGCCGCACCGATTGCAGGCTCGTCCCATCCAGCCCAAACAGCAGTAATAGATCCTTCTTCCTTGTTAGCAAGAAGCAAATTTTCCATTTGTTGACGTGCATTTTCAATCGGACCCGGCACCTTAATTTCTTGTTCAGTAATCACATGAATATTTGGATATTTCTTCAACATTTCGTCTAGTACTTCTGTACGCTTCAAAACACCAGGATGCGGGCGATGAGTAAAGACGATTAAGTTGCCCTCTTCACCAATTTGCTCAACTAAATACTCGGTAATTAATTTAGACATTTCCGCATTATCACTAGTTGCATTTAACGTCATTCCGTCGATATAGCTCGCATCACTTCCAAAGACATGAATACCTTTTTCCTTAGCCATTTGAATTTGAGATTTCACTTGATTAGGATCTGTACTTACTAACACAATCGCATCAACATTAGAAGAAATGACATCTTCCATACGTGAAGCTAATGCACCAACATCACCATTTGTATCAATCGTGTTTGTTGACCAGCCCTTTTTAGTCGCAAGGCTTTCTAACGTATCAACCATTTGTTTCGTTGTAACCGATGATAGGAATGGTGTTAAGATAGCAACTTTCTTTCCATCTTCACTTGATCCCCCTGATTTTTCTCCACCACATGCACTTAATGTTACTAATAACACAAATGCAGTTATGATAATTAATAGCCTTTTCATACATTAACCCCCTATGATTCTTCTATTATTATTTTTGCAGTTTCCATATCAGTGACTAAAACGTCGAGCCATCCGCCTTTTAGTGCCGCCTCAATTCCCTTAGCTTTGACCTCTCCGCGTGCAACTCCTAAAACAAGTGGTACCTCTTTTAAATCTAATCCGCTAATCCCGATCATTCGCTCCGAGAAAGAAGTGTTGACCTGTTTTCCCTCCGCATCGATGAATGTTGTAGCTATACTTGCCACTACCCCGTCTTTCTCAAGTGCTAAAAGCTCTTCATCAGTCATATTTGTTGATTTTACATGTGTTGCCTCTTTTGAGATTTGTCCGATACCGACTAATGCAACATTTACACGAGAATAGAAGGCTATAAGTTTTGCAATCTCCGGCTCTTGGAGAAGCGTCTTTTTTGCCTCCTCTGAACGGACGACTGCTGGAGCGTGTAATACAGAATAGGAATTCTTTGTATTTTTAGCAAGCAAGGAAGAGTTAATATTCGAATGCCATTCAGTTCCCTCAGAACCCCAGCCGCCTACTAATGGCACAAAATGAATATGGGATTTTTGCGGATCACTTACTTCTCTGGCTAGCGCGGTTATCGATTTACCGGCCATTACTCCAACTACATCTTTTTCCTTGATAGCGTTTTCAAAAAATGCAGCCGCTGCCTTTCCCATTAACATATCTGCAAGAGCATCATCTGCATCAGTCGTATCAACTACGATTACATCCCGCAAATTATATTGCTGCATCAGCTTATTCTCTAATACAGACTCATCGCTAAACGGATTTCGAATCGTGATTTCCACAATCCCTTCCGTTTTTGCAACTGCTAAATACCTGCTAACTTGAGATCGTGAAATTCCGTACCTCGAAGCAATTTGTTGCTGATTCATCCCATCCTGATAATAGAGATGGCAAATTTTCACTAGTAATCTTAACCTTTCCTTATCCATAGAAACCCCCTTCTATCTTCAAATGCACATTTGTGCAATACAGAGAATTTGTTCATGGTGTAATCATAATTTACCTATTTATCTGAAAAAAGTCAATATTTTATAAAAATAAATTTATTTAAATTTAGGACAAAGGACATATCTCTCTTGCTAGCAAATTAAAGACATATTAAAGACATGTCAATTAAAGCTTTCATGTTTTATGATTATATAGAAGATTCAGACAACGAAAAAGGAGGCGAGTTTAATGAAATTGGAGAATGAAGGGGAAACACCTAGCGTTCATGTAAATGGAAGAAAGAAGAGCATTTTAAAATATCTTGGTCCTGCTTTTATTACTTCTGCCTTAGTTTTAGGTCCAGGAAGTGTGACGCTGTCGTCAAAAATTGGGGCAATATATGGCACTGAACTCGTTTGGGCAATTTTTGCAGCGATTATCTTTATGATGTGCTACACAGAAATGAGCACACGGATTGGGCTTGCTGCCAATCGAAGCTTCATAAAGGTAATGCTGAATAAATGGGGGAAAATTGCATCCGTTCTAATAGGTGTAGGTGCCTTTTTAGTGACGGCCTCTTTCCAAGCAGGTAATTCAATTGGTACAGGAATTGCAATGAAAGCCCTGACAGGTATTCATTCAACTATATGGATCGTTATCATGTCCATCCTTGCCATTGCCTTACTATTTACAAAACAGTTTTACGCGATTTTAGAAAAGCTTATGCTTGGCCTTGTTTTAGTTATGCTTGGGGCATTTTTAATTACCTTTATCGCAGTCAAACCATCATTCGCAGATATTTTCAGCGGATTTATACCAACGATGCCTTCAGGAAGTATTGGCTTAGTCATTGCCCTTTTTGCAACGAGTTTCTCAATCGTCGGTGCAGTCTACCAATCTTATTTAGTTCAAGAAAAAGGCTGGACAATTAAAGATGCGAAAAGCAGCACACGCGAGTCGTATTTAGGGATTTTTATTTTAGGATTCATTTCATTCTTAATTATGGTTGTTGCATCAGCTGTATTAAAGCCCCAAGGTCTAGTGGTGAACGATGCTTCAGAAATGGGGGCATCTCTTGAACCCCTGTTTGGTTCTTGGGCAACTGTTGTATTTATGATTGGTCTAATGGGCGCCTCCTACTCATCTCTTATAGGGAATGCGACAATTGGCGGTTCGATGCTAGCAGACGGATTGGGCTTTGGAAGCAAGCTCTCAAATATGAAAGTGAAATTTGCCATTGTTGGAGTAATCTTATTTGGTTCAATTGTTGCCGTTATTTTCGGATCTGCACCTGTAAATCTTATCGTATTCGCACAAGCTGTAACCATTTTTATCGTTCCGTTTATCGCCATTTGTATTTTAGTTGTCGCAAACGATGAGAAAATTATGGGATCCTTGAAAAACAAATTAACTAGTAATCTATTTGGAATGATTGGTTTACTCGTTTTACTTTACCTAGCATTTAATAATTTCAAAAATATCTTTCTTTCTTAAACATTAAGGAGTTGTATTTCATGCAAAATGTACAGCAATTAGAAGAATTAATGACCAAACCGTCCAAAGGTTTAATAGAAGACATAAGGAAAGTGGAAGGAGATATTTTAATTGTCGGGGTGGGAGGAAAAATGGGTCCCACACTTGCAAAGAAAGCCAAGCGAGCAATTGACGAAGCTGGAATCGATAAAAAAGTAGTCGGTGTTTCAAGGTTTTCTTCTGGAAATCTAAAGGAAGAATTAGAGGAAGCGGGCATTGAAACAATTACTGCTGATTTAATGAATGAAGAACAGCTAGCTGCTTTGCCGAAGCTGCCCAATGTTATCTACATGGCCGGAAACAAATTTGGAACGGCTGGAAATGAACATTATACTTGGGCGATGAATACGTATCTACCCGGAAGGATAGCTGAACATTTCAGCGGCTCTCGCATTGTTGCCTTCTCTACAGGAAATGTCTATCCACTCGTTCCTGTGAACAAAGGCGGATGCGATGAATCCCATCCAGTAGGTCCCGTTGGAGAATATGGTCAATCATCCTTGGGCCGTGAAAGAGTATTAACCTATTTTTCTTACAGAGATCAGACGCCACTTACGATTTTTCGTTTAAATTACGCAATTGATATGCGATATGGGGTCCTTCTTGAAATTGCAAAAGCGGTCTATCATTCTACTTCTATCGACTTGTCAATGGGGCACGTCAATGTCATATGGCAAGGAGACGCTAATGAATACGCAATTCGCTCCCTATCGATTGCAAGCTCTCCTCCAACTCTCTTAAATGTAACTGGTCCTGAAACACTGCCTGTACGTTGGATTGCAAAGCAATTTAGTAAAAGATTTGGAAAAGAACCTGTATTTAAAGGCCAGGAGCAAGAAACAGCCCTGCTAAATAATGCCGGAAAGGCGCACCAATTATTCGGCTATCCAAGTGTATCCATTCATGAAATGCTCGATTGGACAGCGAATTGGGTCATGAATAATGGAGAAACAATTAACAAACCTACCCATTTTCAGGAAAGGAAGGGGCAATATTGATGGGACTTTCACCTGAAAAGTGGACATTACTGCATGATGGTGCATTCATCCCTGCACATCCGTTAGCATTAACCGAACAGAAGAAATTAGATGAGGCCTCTCAAAGGAGATTAACCCGTTATTATCTTGAAGCAGGCGTGGATGGAATTGCGGTCGGAGTTCATACAACACAATTTGAAATACGTGATCCTAAGTTCAGCCTTTTCGAAGATGTGCTGAGAATAGCCTCTGAAGAAGTGGAAATGGCAAAGATTAATCGTCCTTTTCTAAAAATTGCGGGGGTCTGCGGACCAACCGAGCAGGCGGTTAAAGAAGCAAAGATAGCTAGGAATTTGGGCTATGACCTGGTTTTATTAAGCAATGGCGGTTTAAATCATTACACAGAGGCCGACTTGCTTAAACGGACGGAATTGATCGCTGAAATCATTCCAGTTTTTGGCTTCTATTTACAGCCTGCAGTTGGAGGAAGAGTATTCAGCTACCATTTTTGGACAGAATTTGCCAATATTAAAAATGTCCTTGCAATTAAAATGGCTCCTTTCAATCGTTATCAAACGCTAGATGTTGTAAGAGCCGTTTGTGAATCAAAGCGAAGAGATGAAATCGCGCTCTATACTGGGAATGATGATAATATTGTCATTGATTTACTGACGACTTATGCATTCAATATAAACAATCAAGAAGTGAAAAAGACAATAGTTGGAGGATTACTTGGTCATTGGTCTGTTTGGACGAGAAGTGCTGTTCAATTATTTAACGCTATAAAAGAAGCAAAAAGAAAAGAAATCATTGATTTAAAATGGCTGACAATTGCCCAAAAAGTGACAGATGCAAATGCAGCATTTTTTGATACAGCCCATCAATTTAAAGGAAGCATTTCAGGGATTAATGAAGTGTTAAGAAGACAAGGTCTGCTTCAAGGAAATTGGTGTTTAGCCGATCATGAAGTACTGAGCGATGGACAAAGTGAAGAGATTAGCCGAGTCACAGCCGCATATCCAGAGCTCAACGATGACTCTTTTATTAAATCCTTTTTATCACAGATTAACGGGCAGTAAGACCCCCACTGATGGAAGTTTCGCTTTATCCCATGAAGCTCATGTATAATGAATAGAAAAGGCACATTCTTTCGGGTGTGCCTTTTTTGATAAGCAAAAAGGAGTGGATGAATTGGACGTACATATTAAAGTTGGAGTGATTGGTCCACTTTGGATAAAGGAATTTTTCCAAAGATGCTTTGATCTCTTTCCATCGATGACACCTATTTTCCGTCTCTCCGATCAGTTAAGTGATGCATCTGTATTTACTAAGGAGCTTCGAGGACAGGTAGATTGTTTACTCTATTCGGGCAGGGCCCCTTATTTAACTGCAAGAATGGAGATTCCAGTACAGCTTCCATCCTTCTATGTTCCTTTGAAAGGTTCGGGGTTATATCGTGCCCTCTATTTACTAAACAAAAAACAATCCTTGTCACATATAAGTTTTGACGGAATTCAAGTTCCATATATCGAGATTACGAAACAATCACTCCAGGAATCATTCACATATACCCATTTTAATGAATTAGTCCACGCAGATAATGTAGATGAGGTAGTTGAACACCATCTATCAGTTTTTGAAAACAATCCAAATAGTGCTGTTATAACGAGTCTAATGCTAATAAGTGAAAAATTAAGCCAGCTTGGGATTACCAATGAATGGCTGAAGCCAACAGAAGAAGATATTATTGTCATTTTAGAACGACTCCTGCTGTCAACAACTCAGCGAAAGGAAAAGGAAACACAGATTGTCTTTGGCAGAATTTATGTGGACCAATCCACTTTAATGAAGGATTTTGCTACAGAAAAACAATTACAAAAACGGATTCATGATATTTATAAAACTTTATTAAATTTTGCAGAGCAATTTGATGCCTATTTAACAGCCCTAAATGACGCTGAATATATATTTGTTACGAATCGTGGAACATTTGAACGAATTACCGAAGGCTACAAATCCTTGCCATTATTAAATGAAATGAAAAAGTCGCTGAATATGAATCTATCCATCGGAATAGGGTTCGGGTCAACAGCGATTGAATCCGGCAAAAATGCTCGATTTGCTCTTTATCAGGCACAGGATTATGGCGGGCAATGCGGGTTCATTGTTCGCGAAGACCGGAAAGTCTTTGGACCGATTGATCTTATTTCCCCTATTACTTACCCGCTTTCTGTAACAGATGCGAAGCTTCTTGATTTAGCTGAGAAATCAGGAATCAATGCGGTCCATTTAGAAAAGGCATTAGCGATGATTAAACGAAATCGGCTCAATGAGTTTACGGCTCAGGATGTTGCCAATATGCTAGGAATTACAATTAGAAGTGCCCATCGCATTCTACAGGCTTGGTTAGACATTCATATTGTTGAAGTAGCAGGTACAGAAAAGCTCACAACAAGGGGGCGCCCACGTCAAGTTTTTTCGATAATTACTAATGAGGAGTAGTGAAGATGAGAATTGGATTAATTGGGTTAGACACATCTCATAGTGAAATTTTCACTCGATTGCTGAACGATACAAGTGATCCAAACCATGTAGAGGGTGGAAGAATCACACATGCCCTCCCAATCTTTTCTAAGGATCTGTCCATTAGCAGGGACCGCTTTCAACACTATAAGAATATTGTTGAGAACAAATACAGCGTAAAGATTGTTGAAGATATAGATGTGTTCATGAGAAGCGTGGATGCTGTTCTATTAGCAACAGTCGATGGCCGGAATCACCTGTCTTGGTTAAAGAATATTGTTCAATACAAGAAGCCGGTATTCATTGATAAGCCTATTGTCATGAGCAGTGATGAAATGAAAACAGTGATGGAGCTCAGTGAAAACCATCAAACCCCGATCATGAGCTCTTCCTCTTTGCGTTATGCTCAGTCTATCAAAAATATAGATTCCAGCGGTTTCATTAGTGCATACATATATGGTCCATTGCCGCAGCAGACTGCTATGCCTGGATATTTTTGGTATGGGATTCATTTGATCGAAATGATCATAACGCTTTTTGGAACGGATATTCATATGATCAAAAAAGAGAAATTTGATGAAAAATATGAGTGGGTAACGTTATCATTTTCTGACAGCCGCCAAGTAATCTTGCGGGGAGATTATGATTGGCATAACCGTTTTGGAGGCGTTATTCACTATAAAGATCGTGCAGAAACATTCGATCTTTGGCAGGATGAACGACCTTATTATGCAAATTTATTAGTGGAAATCGTGGAGTTTTTTAATACTGGTTTATCACCAGTGCCTCTTGAGGAAACTGCTGAGATTATAAAATTAATAGAACAAATCAACATGCTAGAATAAATCAGTTTTATAAGTCCTTCATTAGCTACCCTATTTATAATCTTCCTTTCGGGGCAGTGGGACAAGTTCAATGTCCCAGTTACTGACGCAATCTTTAAAACAATCCCTCCGAAACTCAAAAACTCCTATTTTAGAAGCCTTTACTTGTTCCTTACAGCGAACAGACTTCTAATAGGAGTTTCTTTTTCATCTTGCCAACTCTTCGAATCTCACCTTTCCCCCTCTTCTTAACTGGACTACCTTCCAAAGATCCTCTTTGGCTATTTTTCCAATGGTTGCGTACCCGCCAATTGTTTGGGCATCTGCCATTAGAATAATCGGCTGTCCGCTATTCGGTACTTGAATCGTTCCGAATTGAGTGGCTTCAGATAAGATATCGCTTCCATTTATAAATCGTAGAGGGTTTCCTTCAAGAAGATACCCCATTCGGTCTCCGCCTTTTATTTGATAGGTGGATTGAAAGAATTCATTTAAACTATCCGGGTGAAAACGGTTCAGATGCGGGCTCGGCCAAAGCTTCACCTTCAGATCCGCAGAATATTCAGGAATTTCACTTTGACAAAGCCCTCTGTGAAATTTCATTGATTGCTCTTGTCTAGCAAATAGAATCATCTCTTTTTTCAATGGCGAGCCCAGCTTCCCCTTTGGATAAACAGACGAACTGCCTAAAAGTTCTTCAGATAGAAAGCCTCCTTCTGGCATGACATAAGCGATGCTCCCTTGCATAGGCCTCGTAAAACTTAACGTTTGCCCCTGATAGATATTGAAGGTTTTCCAGTTTGGAACTGGCTGGCCATCTAATTTTGCCCCTAGATCGGCTCCTGAAATGACCATTCGATGATCATTCAATATTTCTAACTCTACCCCGCCTAAAAAAAGCTCAAGTGCAGGGCTTTTAGCATCATTCCCTAAAATATAATTGCCTAATTGAAAAGCATGGAAATCCATCGCACCAGATACAGGTACACCAAACCGCCGAAAACCTGTGCGGCCCATGTCCTGCATTGATCCATAGACACCTGCTTTCTTCACCTTAAATAGCGGAATCATATCGGCTTTCCTACTGAACGAACGAGAACGCCGGCATCTTCCAATAATTTTCGAATCTTCGATGTATAGAGGGCGGCATTTTTTCCATCGCCATGAAAGCAAATCGTATCCGCCTGTAAGGATAACAACTGTCCAGACTGCGTTCTAACCCGTCCGTTTATTACAATTTCCTTCACCTGGCCGAGAATGTCATCAAAGGATTTTAATACAGCATCTTGCAGAAGTCTTGAACATAGCCGGCCTTCATCCGTATAGCGCCTATCCGCAAAAGCTTCTGAAGCAGTTTTTAAGCCAATCTTCTGCCCAGCATGAATAAGTTCACTATTACATAGCCCGAATAAATATGCTTCAGGAATAGAGTCATAGACTGCTTCTGCAATCGCTTCGGCCACTTCACTCTTTTCCGCTGCTGCATTATAAAGTGCGCCATGAGGCTTCACATGCTGAAGCGGTGCCCCATGAATCTCACAAAATATTTTTAAAGCCCCGATTTGATAAACAACACAATTATAAATTTCTCGTGCGGTCATCTGCAGCTCCCTGCGTCCAAACCCTTGCAAATCTGGATATCCTGGATGGGCTCCAATAGCTACTCCAAAGTTTTTTGCACTCTTCACCGTCTCCTTTATGACATTAAAATCGCCTGCATGAAACCCACAAGCAATATTGGCGGATGTTATGTGCTGGAAAAGCGCTTGATCTTCTCCAATTGTATACGCTCCAAAGCTTTCTCCTATATCTGCGTTTAAATCAATTCGCATAACGGCACCTCCTTGTAAGTGAAAAATACGATCCGTCTACCGTTATTTTGCATGAAAATTTGTACTTCTGCTAGGTAAAATCCCTCTCGTGTCTACTCCAAGATAAAGTGAAACTCAATCAGTGGGGGTTTTCCGACGTACAGGACGTGCTAGTGCCGACGTTGCCACAGGACGTGGCGTTCTTAGTCGGCCTTCATCCCCCACTGATTGTTAGTTGAACCAATCGGGCATTTACGGGCTGTTAGATCCCCCACTTAGAATTTTTCTGTTCCCTCAACTTCTTGAAGTGGGGGTCTTACAGCCCGTTAATCTGCGATAAATCGCTTGATTTCCTCTGGTTCACTAGCTAATTCTTTGCTTATTTCATGAAATTCTCCTAGCGTAACTGGCTGAAATTCTAGCTGATCCCCTGCCTGAAAGAAAAATGGCTCTTTCCTTTCTGGCAAGTATAGATCAAGCGGTGTTTTTCCAATGATATTCCAGCCTCCAGGACAATCCAATGAATATATCCCTGTTTGGCTGCCTCCAATCCCTACAGTCCCCCTTGAGACCTTATCTCTTGGTGTAGGTAATCTAGGCGTTGCCAGCCTTTCATGAAGCTTGCCCAAATATGGAAAACCAGGTAGAAACCCTATCATATAAACCGTATATGTATGCCCGGCATGAAGGGAAATCACTTCTTCCCGTGTTAGTCCCGTATGACTTGTTACTCGGTCCATATCTAAACTAAATTTATCATCATAGCAAACAGGAATACGCAGCTTTCGTTCCACCGGTTCTGCCTCTTCTTCTTTACCATGCATCCACTTAGTCAATAGACGTTCAATCATTTCATTCGGTTCTTTTAATTCCTTGTTAAAATAAACCGTAACCGTATGAAAGCTTGGCACGATTTCCTGAAAGTAAGGACCTGAATGCTGTTCGACTATCTTGCAGAACTTCCGCACCTTATAATAAGTGCCTTTTTCTACTCTGCTGCCAAAGCTAAAGCGTAAGCTGTTCTCACCAGTTATCATTGCTTCTGGAAGCTGTTCATATGGTTTATTCATCTTCTGACAAAGCTTTAATGCAAGTAAGAATTCCTTTTGTTAAGTCTTCATGGGACCAGCTTGGAATTTTCCCGTGCTCAATGGCAAGTTCATGAGAGGCTGGAATATGTATAAACCCAGCAGGCATGCGCTTATTTAGCCTTTTCGCATAGTGGAGCCCTTGATACATCACGTTATTGCATAAATAGGTACCAGCTGTATTTGAAACTTCTGGAGGCAGTCCCGCTTCCGTTAATCGATTAACCATTTTTCTGATGGGAAGGGTGGACATATAGCCATCCGCTCCCAGCTCCTCAATAGTCTCATCCACCGGCACATTGCCGCTATTATCAGGCTCTCCATCGTTTACATTAATCGCGATTCGTTCGGGAGTCATTTTAAAGCGGCCACCTGCAAGCCCTAAGGAAACAAGGGCATCCGGCTGAACAGTTTTCAAATGCTCTAAAAGCTGTGCACCCGATTTCTTAAAATCGACCGAAAGGATTTCACTATGAATCTTATAATCTCCAACTACTTGCCCGTTCAGTTCTTCCACAATGCGCATCGTTGGATTAATGGTAAATTTTAAAAATGGTTCGAATCCGGTTAATAATAAAGTCTTCATCGTAATACCCCCTTATAAAAGTTGAATTGGACGAGCTCGTTCATAGGACAGTCCATTCACAGTTTGACGCTTTACATCAATCCTCGCCCTTTGAAGTACATCCAATATCGCTAAATCAAAGACAATATGCGCTTCTACACAGCTCTGTAGAACGTCCCCGTACACAACCTCATCTGCCGCCTCCGAAATAATTTCTGCTCCGATCCATTCTGGATATCTTGAAACGCCAAGTGTCGAATAGCTAGGTGCAACGGTTGGCTGCCTATAAAAATGAATACCTGGTGCTTCTTCAATCGGAAACACTTCTGGAAGCCATTCGTTTCCATACTTTCTAAATCGTTGTTTCCAATAGCTATTTTCCTTTTCTATTTCCGTCCCTCTAATTGCTTGGCTTATCTCGTTAACAATTGCATCTAAATTTTCCTCATGCCTTGTACGGAAAGCTCCGGTAGATAGTCTTCCAATCCCATAAATCTTTGCACTTGGGAGAAAATATGATACCGGAAAGCGCGGCGGACTGTTGTAGCCAGCAAAAGGCTGAACCCACTCATGAGACGGAATCCCATGATCGTCAACTATGGTATCTGGCGCCCATCTCCGAAGAACCTCAGGATAGATATTTGCCTCGCCAAATACCGTTTCCTGAAAACGGACAAATGAATATTCCAATCCAACTGCATTATATCTTGCGGCATGATGCTTCCATTCCGGATGTTCTTTTGTAAGCTTTGTCATTAATTCATAGCCATCCGGGTTGGCTAATGGAAGGAGGACAATATTCATTTCCTTCAGCAAATGATCAGAGCGTTCGCAAGCTCGCTCTAGCAACTGCAGAATAGCAGGTGTACTTGACACTTCGTTTGAATGATGTCCTGCCTCAATGAAAATCGTTTTCTTAAACAAGGTCATTTTTAAAGGAGAATCATATTCTTCACCTGTATCCAGGAAGCATTCAATAATCGGTATCGCATGTCCCCGATAAGAATGATCTGGATATAACACCCGATAGGAAGGATGTTTATTTAGCCACTCATTCACATATGGATGGAGATGCCTGTCAGGCTTTTCAGATGCTTCTATCGAAAGAGCGATTTCCTCCCCGTCATTTGTCAGCGCTGCTTTAGAAAAATCCCCTGCTTCATTAAACAAAATGGCGGTTGTTACCCAATTCTCACTTTGTTTATCTTCCCATCCATAGACCCGAATTCGTGCTTCCGGCTTTTCCCCCACCCTCACATGCATAAAAGGATGGACACCGCCGGGTGCATCAAATGGTTTGCCTTCAAGCTCCTCACCTAAATAAGCAAAATAATCCAATGTATTAAAGTATAGATCTTCATGCAAAGCCTCTAGTGCAGAAACCCGTTCCTCATCCACTTGAAGCTTAATTTCCTCCTCACTCATCCACACATCGATTTCGATGCGGTCAAATAACGGTCTTGTATGCCCCTGGCCTGGATGGTAATCAGATATAGCGTCTCTAAGCTTTGGCAGTACCTTATCTGCATAAAAACGGTAAAATCGTTCTCTATCCGTTTGAATTAATTGCTCTTCTTCCACTCCATTTTTCCGAATGCGAACAGCACTTGAAGCCGGATAAACATCATGCTTGCCGTCAATGTATGGCAGTCTTGATACAGGAACATCTAAAGAGCTAATAAAGTGCTTTTCCCCTTGTTCATCCAGTCCATACAATTCATATGTATGAGAGAGATTCCCCTCTAATTTGTATGTCACTAAATCTGCCTTCAAACCTATTTCCTCTTCGATCAATCGATCGGCAGGATATAGCTCTTGAATCCAGCGAATCGGCAGCTCAAGTCCCTTTTCACCAGCTTCTTCTCGTACTTTTATTTCAATTTCTTTATAGGGCTGCAGACTGGGAATCATTTCTTCCATCAGCCAGTGCAAGCCTGCTTTAAATGCGGAGCGAATGGTCAAGGAATGGACTTGCGGAAAGATTGCTCGCCATTCTTCTTCGAGCCTTCTGCGGACCTCAGCCGGTTCTGATAAAAAGATTTCAATATCCGTACCTGCCAGATCCTCTTCTCTTTTCAAATGGTCAAAAGCGACATCTACTTCTTTCTCATCTGACCATTGCATTTCAAATAGAAGCGGAGGTTCCTTTTTTTGCGATAATTGATGTTTCTGCTCCCAGTACCCAAATACTCCGCCTTCACTCCAATGCTTAGCCCTTGCAAGCTGATAGGCGGCAGCTGCCATATTTTCTTTTCTTCCTCTAAGCTGCAAGACATTTGGTTTCACGAGCTCCAAAATAGGGTCATCGCCTTCTAGCACTTCTAACTGTAGGCTCGCTTCCTTATTCCCTGTCACCGGAAATACAATTTCTGTTGAATACATGGCGCTTCTTGCAGCAAAATAACATATCTCACGCAAAAGCCCAGCCGTCATTAATGACTTCTCTACGCCTATATTCATATGAAAAAGCTTTGCAGGTGAGGCTTCGTTGCTTTTTCCAATCCCTGAAAAACTCCATAAATCACTTAAGTTATTTATTTCAGGCACGGCAGCAGCAAGATCATTTGGATAATCAATCGTTGGAATGGACAGCTGCCCTGCATACAGCCTGCCATCTCTTAATTCAATCACATCGCTTTTTGTGCCTGCCTGTTCCAGATCCATCGCAGCTAGAAGCTTTAGCAGATCCGACAGCTCCTGTTCACTTTGGTAACGGATCATTAGCTGATTATTTTCCAATCTAATATCCGTAGCTGCTTCAGAGTGCACAAAGCACAGCTTCACCGCTTCCTCGCTCGGTTCAAAGAAACAGAATGATAAGGAAGTCGTTTCAAATCCTAAGCGGGCACAAAAGTCGATCAATCCTTCAGGTGCTAAGTAATCCGGCAGATCAATCCATACATTTGTGCCATCGATGACGCCGTCCCCATTTTTATCACGCAATAGGCCATCTTTCGTCCAAATCGAGAAAATGTTTTCCACCTGCATTCACCTACAATTTCATATTTGGATCAAATTTATCCCGCAGCCAATCGCCCAATAAATTAAATCCTAAAACCGTCAGCATAATGGCAATCCCAGGGAACGTCGCTGTCCACCAGGCGGTTGTCACATAGTTCCGGCTATCTGCAAGCATGCCTCCCCATGACGGAATCGTTGGATCCACCCCTAAGCCTAGAAAGGTTAATGAAGCTTCCAATAGAATAAATTCAGCAATATACATGGTGCCAAGAACAAGGATGGAAGACATTACATTCGGTAAAATATGTTTTCGAATAATCGTAAAGGTGGTGCCGCCAATGGCTTTTGCTGCATGAATGTATTCCTGCTCTTTCAGAGAAATGACTTCTCCTCGAATCAAGCGGGCAAAACCAACCCAGTACGTTAAACCGAGAATAATAATAATCTTCCATATCCCCGTACCGAGCACACTCATAATCACAATCGCAAATAAGATAAATGGAAAGGCTAATTGAATATCAGCCACACGCATGATAAAATCATCGAGCCATTTTCCAAAATAACCAGCTACTAGGCCAAGTACGGTACCAATAACTAATGAGATTAAAACGCCAAAAAAACCAACCATCAATGAAATTTTCGCCCCATATATGATTCGGCTGAACAAATCACGCCCTACCTGATCGGCACCAAGGAAGAAAACAGATTCACCCGTTTCATCTGCCCAGGATGGAGGCGCGAGACGAGAGGTTAGACTCGCCTTTGAAGGATCAAATGGAGCAATCCATTGGGAAAAAAGAGCGGCAGAAATACTTAACAATACGAGAATCATCCCCGCAACACCCGCGGGATTCTTCTTAATAAAACGCCAGATTCTCTTTAGGAAAGAAGGCTTTTGCTGACTGATTTGCTGTGGTGATTGTTCGAGCTGTAAAGATGTCATGATCGGCTCCCCCCGATTTTGATTCTCGGATCAATAAGCGTATAGCTTAAATCAATAACTAAGTTAACGGCGACCATGATAACGGCAAGGAAGATAACGCCACCCTGAATCACCGGGTAATCCCGCTGATTGATCGCATCAATAATCAAACGTCCAATCCCCGGCCAAGAAAAAATTTGTTCCACAATGACCGTCCCGCCGAGTAACGCACCAAACTGCAATCCAAGGAATGTAACAGTAGGCAATAACGCATTTCGGAATGCATGCTTGATAATCACGGCAAAATCACTAATTCCTTTTGACTTCGCTGTCGATATGTATTGCTGATTCATAACCTCAAGCATCGAAGATCGAACAAGTCTTGCCAATATCCCAGATAAAATCATCCCGAGCGTGATGGATGGAAGTATCAGATGCTTGAAGCTTTCAAAACCCGAAGATGGCAGCCATTTTAAATTGACAGCGAAAATTAGAATAAGCATAATCCCTAGCCAAAAGTTAGGAAAGGAAATGCCAATTAATGAAAAAATCCGCCCAAAGAAGTCTACTCCTGTTCCTCGCTTAACCGCTGATACAATCCCTACCGGAAAGGCAATCATGATTGCTACGGCCATTCCCCCAAAGGCTAGAGCTAATGTGGCTCCCAGTTTTTCTTTGATTAAGTCCATGACAGGCATTCCGCTTCTAAACGATTCTCCAAAATCAAAGGTGATGAGACCCTTTAGAAAGATGCCGTATTGTACATACAATGGTTCATCTAATCCGAGGTTTTTCCTTACTTCTGCTATCGCTTCCTTTGTTGGTTCCCCTGCCTGAAACATAACAGAAACAGGATCTCCCGTTAACCGGACAGAAAAAAAGATGATTAACGAAATAGCAAAAACAACTAAAATAGTATGAAGCAATCTTCGAATAATATAAGCAATCATTTGGTTCCCCCCTTAGAAAAGCGCAAGGCTCTTTATCCTGTAAACATAAGCCCTCGGCGCAAATAGAGAGCAGTTATATTTAAAAGAAAGAGATAGCATGAGGTTCATACTATCTCTTTATGCCGATGTCTTTACTTCACCATCACTTCTTCTAGTCGCATACGATCTTCATGTGGCGGCTGGAAGTTTTGAACTCGTTTATTGACTGCATATAAATCAACAGCGGAATAGAGATTCAACTCAGGAGCTAAGTCATACAGCAATTCAGTCAGCTCCTTGAAGATTGCTTTACGCTCTTCTGGATCAACACTTGCACGCTGCTTATTAAGAAGCTCTTCAACCTTTTCATTTTTGAATGAAGGATTCCATTGTTCTCCTTCGTAATACATTAAGTAAGCTGTATTATCGAAGTCCAGTGTCCATCCACCCCAGCCCTGACGATACATATGGCCAGCTTTTGCATTTGGAATTAAGTCTGAAGTTAATGTCGTACTGTCTGCTGTGTTAATGTTCACCTTGATGCCTACTTCCTCTAAATAGAAGGAAACAGCCTGTGCAATTTCTTTAAAGTTGCCATCATTCCCAGGGATGAATAGGTCAACTGCTGTTCCCTCTTTCACACCAGCCTTTTTCAATAATTCCTTCGCTTTTTCCGGATCATACGGATACGGCTCTAAGTCCGGATTGTTCCCGAAGGAAAGCTCACTTTGGAATGTGCTAATTGGCTTCCCATAGCCGCCAAGAATTTCGTTAATAATCGCTTCTTTATCAACTGCATAGTTGATTGCTTGTCTTACTTCCTTGCTATCAAATGGCTTCTTGGCAACATCAAAGCGTAAAGAGAATGCTGTTGGTGTTCCTACTTCCTGCAATTCAAGGAAGCCAGATTCTTTTACTGTTTCAGCCTGTGACACTTCTACACGCTTCATAATGTCAATTTTGCCAGTTTGTAATTCTGCTAATCTTGTAGATGCTTCTGGGATGACTTTATAGACAACCTTATCAAGCTTTGGCAATCCTTCTTTCCAGTATTCAGGATTTTTTTCTAAGACGATTTCCTGGTCACGTTTATAGCCAGTCATTTTGAACGGACCTGTACCGACAGGGTTGTTGTTAAAATGCTCATCCCCTTTTTCCGCTACATATTTAGGCGGTACAATCACAGCTCCGTACCCTGCAAGCTTCGTTAAAAGGACCGGATCCGGCGTATTTAATTTCATGTTTATCGTAAATTCGTCTACTACTTCAACGCTTTCAATGGACGTATAATTGGAATATTGCGGACCCTTTTGACCTTCTGCCCCTAGTAGACGGTCAAATGTGAATTTTACTGCCTCCGCGTTAAATGGCTCGCCATTATGGAAGGTAACCCCTTGGCGAAGCTTAAATTGCAATGTTTTATCATCTAAATACTCCCAGCTTTCCGCAAGACCAGGCTGCAGTTCCAAATCAATTGTACGATCGACGAGCCCTTCAAATACCGAGGTAGCGACCGTACTCCAATCTAATAGGAACGTATCAATCGGATCCCAGTTTTGCGGATCACCTGAAACACCGATAACAATTTCATTGCCGCGGTCTTTCACAGGGTTTTCCTCGCTGCCTTTTCCTGATTCTGTACTCGCCTTTTCCTTCCCGCCGCCCGAGCATGCGGATAATATGAGTGTAAAGATCACTAGAAGTGCCAATAATGACGATAGCTTCTTTTTCATCAACTTGTTTCCCCCCTGTTATTGTTTCGTTTCTATTTTTTCTCCATATGGATATGGCTGGCTGCAGCCAATTTCTTTTGAAATGCCTGCCGCCGCCTCCCAAAGCGCGCCTACTATATGATGGACTTTGTCCCTTGGCAATGAGGTTGAAAATCCCGCGATGCTGATCGAATAAGGAACTGCTCCAAACCGATCATAGATGGGGACAGCAATTGAAACCGTCCCTTCCTCAAGCTCAGAATCGCTATAAGCAAACCCTTCTTTTCTTGTTTGTTCAATTAATGTTAGAACTTCCTCTTTCGACTTTGGTGTTTGACTTGCATAAATGGTTAAGGGCGCTTTTAGCACTTCCTGCACCATCTCATCCGGCAAAAAGGAGAGAAGCGTCCGTGTGCACGCTCCCGCATATAAGGGTGCATGGCGGCCAACCTTTGTATAAAGACGGACAGGTCTTGTACTTTCAACCTTTTCAATATAAACACCTTCATGCTGATCGCGAATGACAAGCTGCACAGCTTCATTAAAGGTTTCCTGAAGCTTCTTCATAAATGGAAGAGCAACGCGGCGAATCTCAAATCTTGCAGCCACCCGTTCCCCCATTTCAAGAAATTTAAGGCCTAATCCATAGCTCTCTCCATCGACAACTAATCCATCCTGCTGAAATGTCATACGCTGTAAATAACCCATCTCAGCAAATCCTCTTAATAAGCGGAATGCCGTTGCTTTTGGAATGCCTGAATGCTTTGAAATTTCATCTAATCGCCAGTAAGGCTTTTCTTCTGTAAAATAATCTAGTAAACTTAACGCTTTTTCTAATGTTTTACTCATTTTAATTCTCCCGCTGCGACTGCAAGTTTTTCCGGACTATCATATAGGTGACAGGATACGGCATGGTTATCTCGAATTACCTGTAATGATGGCCTTTCGGTTTTACAAATATCCATGCAAGAAGAACATCGAGGATGGAATGTACATCCGCTTGGTGGATTCGAAGGACTTGGTACATCTCCTTTTAAAATGATTCGATTTTTCATTTGCAATGGATGAGGACTAGGCAGTGCAGAAAGCAAGGCTTCGGCATATGGATGCAGAGGCTCATCATACAGGCTGTTCTTATCAGCAATTTCCACCATTTTCCCTAAATACATGACCCCTATCCGATCACAAAAATGCTTCACTACACTTAAGTCATGGGATATGAATATATATGTAAGTCCAAATTCCTTTTGTAAATCTCTCATTAAATTTAGTACTTGCGACTGAATGGATACATCGAGTGCGGATACAGGCTCGTCCGCAATAATTAGTTTTGGCTTCGAAATGAGTGCTCTTGCGATGCCAATCCGCTGCCGCTGTCCACCCGAAAACTCATGCGGGAAACGCGAAAGCTGTGCAGCCGTTAAGCCAACCTGATCGGCTACTTCGAGCACCCTTTTTTCCCTCTCTCTTCGATCACTTACACCAAAGTTGATAAGCGGCTCTTCAATAATATCTCTAACTTTCATTCGGGGATTTAATGAAGCGAACGGATCCTGAAAGACAATTTGGATATCCTTTCTTAACCTTCTCATTTCATTTGGATTTAGTTCAGCTATATTTTTGCCTTGAAAGTAGATGCTTCCTTCAGTTGGCTCAAGCAATCTAAGAATCGTTCTGCCAGCTGTACTCTTTCCGCAGCCCGACTCCCCCACGATTCCGAATGTCTCTCCCTCCATCACTTCAAAGGAAACGCCATCCACTGCCTTTACTTGCTTCATTGTTTTATTGCCGAAAACTCCACCTTTGATAGGAAAGTATTTTTTTAGATTATCAACCTTTAGCAATACGTTTTCTCTTTCCTTCACTTCGCAGCCACCTCCGTCTCACCATCTTCATAAAGCCAGCATTTTACTCTAGATCCATTTTCCATTTCAAATAGAGGCGGAACTTCCTTGCACCGTTCATGTGCAAAGGAGCAGCGAGGGGCAAAGCGGCAGCCCACAGGCATTTTTCCCGGAGCTGGAACAACACCCGATATGGAAGAAAGATATTCCTTTTGTTCTTGAATGTCTGGCAATGAAGCTAATAAACCTTTCGTATACGGGTGGCTTGGCTGATCAAAAAGATCAACGACCAATGATTCTTCTACAATCTCCCCTGCATACATGACAATCACCCGGTCACACATTTCCGCAACAACTCCAAGATCATGGGTGATCAGTACAATGGACATATGAAGCTGATCCTGGATCTTCTTCATCAATTCCAGAATTTGCGCCTGAATGGTTACATCAAGAGCAGTGGTAGGCTCGTCCGCAATAAGAACCTCTGGATTACAAGAAAGGGCTATCGCAATCATGACTCTTTGACGCATTCCGCCTGACAGCTGATGCGGATATTCATTCAATACTTGTTCCGGTCTAGGAATTCCTACAAGCTTTAGCATTTCAAGAGCGCGGTTTCTAGCTTCCTTCTTCGAAACTCTTTCATGGTTCAGAATCATTTCATTTATTTGAGCACCGACTGTATAGACCGGATTAAGAGAGCTCATCGGTTCCTGAAAGATCATCGCAATCTTTTTCCCGCGGATTTGCCGCCAATCTTTCTTGTTAAAGCTATTAAAATTCAGATTCCCTAATCGAATATCCCCACCATGTCTCTCCACACCAGCAGGCAACAAGCCCATTAACGATAGAGACGTCATACTTTTCCCACATCCCGATTCTCCAACAATTCCGAGCGTTTCCCCCTTATGCAGGTGAAAGTTTATTCCATTCACGATAGCGATCTTTCCGCCATCCTCGTCCTTAATCCCAACCTTCAATTCTTCCACTTCTAAAACTTTTTGAACCATTATGACACTCCTAACGGTTTCATTTTGTGAAATGCAATTTCATTTTTTGAATTATTTTAATTTTAATTAAATGTCTGAAAGTTTGCAATAGTTTTTTCGGAAAAAGTGTGATAAATATCACCGTTACTATACATTGTTGATTTTCGTGTATGGTACAGGAATTCATAGGCGGAGAATTTCCGGTTAATATATAAAGAGGAAGCTTGAGAAGCAGATATAAGCGGAGATATTCCGATTAACTGCTCTAATTCAGACAAAATCCAACGATTTAGATACTATAACCGGAAAAACTCCCCTTATTTTTAAGGAAATATAGGTATTTCCCAATTTAAGCGGAATTTTTCCGTTTATTTTTCAAACACAGTAAAATCACCATTCTGTTGTAACAGAACCTAAATAAAAAAACTGCTCGCAATGCGGCAGTTTTTTGAGGTGATATTTAGATTTTCAAAGCATACTCTATCTATAGACCTTAGCATCTATTAGATACTTATCGACTTTCCCCTGAACGAGTGAATACCCAATGCCAGCCTCTTTTGGAACGGCTACTGTTCCTGGTTTGCTTAGGGTTACTTCTGGCTCAACAATGTCTTCGGCCCAATATCTTTTAGAGGCGGATGTATCTCCTGGAATGATGAAGTTTGATAAGGAAGCAATAGCGATATTATGTGCTCGTCCTACTCCAGCCTCCAGCATTCCACCGCACCATACCGGTATACCATGTGATTGACAAAGGTCATGAATTTTCTTCGCTTCCGTAAGTCCGCCTACACGGCCAACTTTAATATTAATGATTTTACAGCTGCCAAGCTCAATTGCTTTTCTGGCATCCTCTACAGAATGGATACTCTCATCTAAACAAATCGGGGTTTGTAATTCCCTTTGTAGTTTGGCATGATCGACAATATCATCATGTGCAAGCGGCTGTTCAATCATGATGAGTCCATACTGATCTAATTCTTTTAACGTATCGATGTCATCGAGTGTATAAGCAGAGTTGGCATCAGCCATTAAAGGGACTTCATAGCCAAAAGTCTCTCGGATCGCTTTGATCCTGTCAACATCGATACCAGGCTTAATTTTCACTTTAATCTTCTTATAGCCCTCCGCTAAAAAGCCTTCCACCTTCTTTAATAGCCCTTCCACCGTTGGCTCTATTCCAATACTAACGCCTACTTCGATTTCTTCTTTTTCCCCTCCGAGTGCTTTTGAGAGGGAAATCCCATTTTGTTTGGCGTATAAATCCCACAGAGCACCCTCAATCGCTGACTTGGCCATGTTATTTCTGCGGATCCAAGAAAACAACTTCGAAAAATCAGCAGGGGATTCGAGCTCTGCCTTTAAAATCTGAGGAATGATAAACTGTTCTGCCACATGCCAGACTGTATCAATGGTCTCCTCATTATAAGCAGGCGACTCCATTGCAACACTTTCTGCATATCCAACATGGCCATCCCCATAAACACTTACAAGAATATATTCCTTTTCTGTCTCCGTCCCAAAGCTTGTTTCAAACGGGGACAGCAGGGGCATCTTTAAACGTTCTAATTTCACCTTATCAATTTTCATAATGAATCCTCCTTGTGTGCTATGAATCTACTGTATTTTTAGTTACCTTTTAATCCCAAACCATTTTTTTCAAAAGTTTTAAGTAAGGATCGGGTTAAAATTTCTATTCCAGTCAATAATGCTTCGCGATCAAAGGTCATATGGGGATGATGCAATCCTGGCTTCAAACCACAGCCAAGTCCGAGCATTGTTGCTTTCACTTCAGGACGCTTTACACTGTAAAAGTGAAAATCCTCCCCGCCAGATGTGACACTAGGCGGAACTAAATTCTCTTCTCCGATGACTTCCTTAATTGCTTCAGCCATGATGGATTGGGCTTCCTCATTGACTTGAGCTGCTACGATTTCCCCCTCGGTCTTATATGTAA
Organism: Cytobacillus solani; assembly: GCF_001420595.1. Lineage (GTDB taxonomy): Bacteria > Bacillota > Bacilli > Bacillales > Cytobacillaceae > Cytobacillus > Cytobacillus solani. The sequence goes on from NZ_LJIX01000006.1 coordinate 4,581,952, forward strand.
TGCTAACTTGGTAAAGGTCTGAAAGGTTCCCGATGATTTTCTCCAGCTTTTCCACTAGCTGTTCCATCACCTTATTAGACTGTGCGCGCAAGTCAAGACCAAACTGAGCGGAACCCGGGATAATATTGCCATTATCTCCACCAGCGATAAACTTGGTCATCTTGATCGAATAGGGAATCATCGGATCTAGATAAATCCCTTTCATCTGCTCAACTAAAGCGGATCCAACCTCAATGGCATTCGCTCCTAAATGAGGACGGCCTCCATGACTGTCTTCCCCGATAATTTTACCTGTAATAAATTGCCCTGCCCCATGGACAATAGCTGGTGCGGCCTTCCCATTTGGAACCTCCAATTCCGGTCTCAAATGTACACCGAATAAGTAATCAACATCATCCATTACTTTTTTCTCAAGCATTTTTAATGCGCCATTCCCCTTTTCTTCAGCTGGCTGAAAGATAAATTTCACTTTGCCTGGAAGCTTAACATCCATTTTCTTCAGCATCATCATGACACCCAATCCCATTGTCATGTGGGCATCATGTCCACAGGAATGATTTGCCTGCCAGATCCCGTCTACCTCCTGCCATAAGGAATCCATATCTGAACGAAGACCAACGGTAAAGTCTCCTTCTCCGATTTCCGCTACTACCCCTGTACAGTCTTCAAATGTAGTAACCTTACAGCCAAATGCTTCTAGCAAATTAGCAAGATATTGAGTCGTTTTATATTCTTTCCAGCTAACCTCTGGATGTTGATGGAGATAATCAAAAATCTCATAGATTTGGACTTTCAGTTTGCTATTATCTAAAGTTTCTAGCATGCTACTTCCTCCTTAGCTATGCTATTCTATTTTCTTTATTCATTTCAGAATCTTCCCTTGACCTGCCGTTGGCCTATTCATAAAGATGACATGCGACAGCATGGTTTGGTGCAACATCCCTTTTAACAGGGACATTCTTCTTACAAATCTCGGTTGCATGCTGACACCTAGTATGAAATACGCATCCTGATGGCGGATTAATCGGGGATGGCACTTCTCCTTTTAGTGTAATCCGCTCCCTCTTAATCGTTGGATTTGGCAGCGGAACAGCTGATAACAAAGCCTGTGTATACGGATGCAGCGGTTGAGCAAATAACTCATCTGTCGAGGCTTCCTCCACCATTTGCCCTAAATACATTACTCCTATACGATCGGCTATATGGCGAACCACACTTAAATCATGGGAAACAAACAGATACGCTAAATTAAATTCATCCTGAATTTCTTCCAAAAGATTCAGCACTTGTGACTGGATGGAAACATCTAGTGCTGATACAGGCTCATCACAAATAATCAAACTCGGGTCAACCATCAATGCCCTCGCAATCCCAATTCGCTGTCTTTGACCACCTGAAAATTCATGCGGATAGCGGAAATATTGCTCAGATTGGAAGCCAACCTTATTTAACATGTCCATCACTCGGTCCATCCTTTCTTGTTTACTGCCGATGCGATGGATTTTCAATGTTTCTTCTAAAATATGGCCAATTCTTTTTCTTGGATTAAGAGAAGAATAGGGATCCTGAAAGACCATTTGTAATTCCCGGCGCATATCTAGAAGCTTTCTTCCCTTAAGCTGATAAATATTCTCTCCTTTATATAGCGTTTCTCCTTCTGTAGGTTCAATCAAGCGCAGAACTGTTCGTCCAGTTGTACTTTTCCCGCACCCCGATTCACCTACTAAGCCATAGGTTTCTCCCTTTTTCATATGGAAAGAAACATCATTTACCGCTTGTACATGTCCTGTCACCTTGCCAAGTGAATTCGTTACAGGGAAGTATTTTTTTAGATTTCTCACCTCTAAAAGTGGCTGTTCAATAGGAATCTGCTGCACTGACATATGGACCCTCCTCCCCCGCCTGGAATATTTCCTTGTAATGCCAGCACCTAACTTTACGGCTATGATCCGCCTGTGCAAGTTCAGGCATCTCTTCATGGCATTTTTCACTTGCAAATGCGCATCGAGGAGCAAATCGGCAGCCTTTTGGAATTTGATGCAGCGTAGGAACCTTCCCTTCGATGACATGCAGTTTTTTAGAGCGATCCCCAGTTAATTGCGGGATTGATTTAAGTAGCCCATCCGTATAGGGATGATAAGGGGAAGAAAACAATGATCGAACATCCGCTTCTTCAATGACTTGTCCTAAATACATCACAACTACCTTTGTACAAACTTCTGCAACTACCCCTAAATCGTGCGTTATCATGACCGTACCCATGTTAAACTTCACTTTTAATTCATTTATCAAATCCAGAATTTGTGATTGTGTAGTGACATCCAGAGCTGTTGTTGGTTCATCAGCAATAAGCAGCTTGGGCTGGCAGGACAGAGCCATCGCGATCATTACCCGCTGTCTCATCCCGCCAGATAACTCGTGTGGGTATTCGTGAATTCTTTTCTCTGGTGAGGGAATGCCTGTTAACCTCAGCATTTCTGTTGCCTTTTCATAAGCCTCTTTCTTATTTACATTCTGGTGAAGCATAATGGATTCTACAATCTGATTCCCCACTGTGTATACAGGATTTAAAGAGCTCATCGGATCCTGAAAGATCATCGAGATATCATTTCCCCTTACAGACTGCATGTCATTAATAGTAGAGGTTAACAAATTCTTTCCTTTGTATAGGATTTCCCCTTCGTACTCTGTTGATTTCTCATCAAGCAAGCGAAGAATGGACTCTGCTGTTACACTCTTTCCGCACCCGGATTCCCCTACCACACCAACTGTTTCTCCAGCATACACAGTGAAGAATACCCCATCAACTGCAGTGACACGCCCACGCTCCGTATTGAAATGTGTTTTTAAATTTTTTACTTCCAAAAGTTTCGTTTCCATGATCGTTCCCCCTCCTCTCCCGTTATTTTTTCGCTTTATTATTATGAGGGTCTAATAGGTCACGAAGACCATCCCCAAACAGGTTAAGACCAAATACAGTAAGCATGATGGCGATTCCAGGGAAAACGGTCATCCACCACGCATTAAAAATAACCATTTTTCCATCATATAAAAGGTTCCCCCAGCTTGGGGCAGGCGCTGGGATTCCTGCACCTAGAAAACTCAAAGCAGCTTCCGTAATGATCGAATCTGCGAAGATAAATGTCGCTTGTACAACTAAAGGCGAAATGACATTCGGAGCGATATTCACCCAAATGATTCTTGTCGCTCCTGCCCCCTGTGCTTTTAATGCTTCGATATATGTTTGTTCTTTAATGACAAGTGCAGAGGAGCGGACCGTCCGAGCAACATATGGTGTAAACACGATGCTTAGAGCAATAATGACATTCTCCACTCTCGGCCCTAAAGCAGCCATGATGGCAATCGCTAATAAAATGGCGGGAAAAGCCATGAGCCCATCGCATAGCCTCATTAAAATATTATCCAGCGAGCGATAGTATGCTGCATAAAGACCAATAATCATCCCTAGGATTGAAGTAATAATGGCAACGAAGAACCCTACGCCTATCGATACTTTCGCCCCATATGCAACCCGGCTGAATAAATCTCGTCCGTAATTATCTGTACCAAAAACATGTGCATCACTAGGCTCCAATAGCCGCTGCTTTGCCTCCAATTCATATGGATCATAAGAGGCAAGCAATGGACCGACAAAAGTGAATAACAAAATAATGACAATGATGACACTTCCAGTAACCGCTAGTTTATTGGAAAGGAAACGCCTTATTAGCAACTGCCTGCGTTCTTTCTTTATATGACTTTTCACTTGGGATAGTTCCTGTTCCCTCACCACTGTTGTTTGCATAATGAGCGCCTCCTTTCTATTTTCGATTTAGACGAACGCGTGGGTCTATCACCCCGTATAGCAAGTCAACAACAAGATTAATTAATACATAGCTAATCGCCACAAGAAGGATGGTCCCTTGAATAACAGCAAAATCACGCCGTTCAACAGAGTTAACAATTAACTGGCCGATGCCCGGAATATTGAAAACTGTTTCAACAACCGCCGCTCCTGCTACCAGCGTTCCAAACGTTTGTCCGATGACTGTTAAAATTGGTATAAACGCATTTCTTAATGCATGCTTATAAATGATGATTTTTTCCTTTAAACCCTTTGAACGCGCTGTTTTTATGTAATTAGCGTTAAGGATATCGAGCATCGATGATCTTGTCATACGGGCAATAAGTGCAGCCTGCATGGCTCCTAAGGCAATCGCAGGCAGGATTAAATACCGTATATGCAGGAAAAAGCCAGCATCTAACGGTTTATAGCCTGCTACAGGCAGCCATCGCAATTGAACGGCAAAGAGGAGAATTAATAAAAGTCCTAATAAAAAACTTGGGACAGATATGCCGATTAGCGATCCACCCATAAACGTCTGGTCAATGATCGTGCCTCTTCTTTTTGCCGCTATAACACCAAATGGAATAGCGAGCACTACCGCAAGCAATTGTGCGAAAATCGCTAGAGACAGTGTTGGGCCTAAATGGGAGAAAAATGATTGAAGCACAGGCTCGTTCATAAATATGGACCATCCAAAATCACCCTGCACGACTCCAGCAAGCCAACTCGTAAATTGCTGGTACAGAGGGAGGTTGAGGCCGAGCTCCTCGCGCAGCTCGGCTACCTCACGCGGACTCGCTTCCGGACCCAGCATAACCGAAGCCGGATCACCAGGAGTGATATGGATAATCAGAAACACAACAACAGCTACTACAAAAAGCACTGGTATAAGCGATAATAGCCGTTTTAGAATATATCCTTTCACAGGTAACTCACCCCTCTATAAATCTAGTTACTTTTTCTGCACATTCCACAAGGTAACGCCTTGCAAGAAGCCCATCCCTTCGATGTTCGAACGAGTAGAAGTAATCGTTGTCTTATTGCCAAATTTAATCATTGGCAAGTAGTTGTAGAATTCCTCTTGAAGCTGTGCAAAATATTCTTGTGCTTCCTCTTGTGAAGAGGCTGTATTAATTTGATCTAGCAATTGATCCATTTCAGGACTATTCGTCCATCCCGGCCATTGATTAGCAGAATCTAAGAATACATATTTCGCAGGAATAGGCTCTGTCGGAAAGCCCGTTACGAAAATATCATAGGCTTTCTCATCTGCACGTCTTTGCAGGACTGTCGCCCAATCATAAACATCCAGCTTCGTTTTCATCCCTATTTTCTCAAGCTGCTGCTGAACGACAACGGCTGCATTGTAGTGATCCTCATAATCTCTACTTGCCAGAATGACAATCTCTTCTCCGTTATAGCCAGCTTCTTCTAATAATTGCTTTGCTTTCTCCGGATCATTTTGGTTGTATTGATCCTTTCCCGCTTCGCTGTACCATTCAACTTGGTCTTTAATCATTAGACCATGTTCTAATTCATAGAAGTTTTCATTTGTAAACGAAGCCATTAAAATTTCTTCTTCATCCAAAGCAGCATTCACAGCTTGACGTGCAATTACATCTGCAAAGAAGCCTGCCTTCTTATTAAATACCAATCCATTAAATCCATTGTGGTCAATGTGGTTAACAACATCTTCATTCGCTTCCAATTGCTCCGCATTATCAAACGGGATCGCATTCGCAATGTCATATTCTCCTGTTTGAATCCCTGATAAACGAGTAGAAGCATCGGTTACAAATTGGAAATAGATATCATCAACAAAGCCTTCTTTTTTCCCAGCCAAGCCACTGCTTTCTGAATCTAGCGATTGGTAATCTGAGAATTTTTCCAAATGAACATATTGATCAGTTTTCCATTCTACAAACTTATATGGGCCAGTCCCTATATACTCGGTAATGCCCTGTTCAGTAGCAGCTTCATTGATTTCCTTTGGCGTAATAATTGCTGCCTGGCCTGGATCAGCAAGCATCGCTAAGGCTGTAGACAAGGGCTGCTTCATTTCTAAAACGACTGTTTTTTCACCTGAAGAAGAGAAGACTGCATCAGCAAAATACGATTTGCCAAGTGTTGTTGACTCCTTCCATCGGTTCATGGAGGCAACAACATCCTCAGGAAGCATCTCTTCCCCGTTATGAAATTTGATACCGTCTCTTAATTCAAAAGTAATTATCTTGCCATCCTCACTTACTTCATAAGACTTTGCCAGCATCGGTTTCACTTCAAATTTTTGATTAACCGTTACCAACGTCTCATAGACATGTCTCATTACATCTCTTGTTGCTACAGCTGTCGTTAACAACGGATCAAGTGTTGGGGGCTGTGCATTATAAGCAACCTGCAGTTCTCCTCCTACCGCAGCCTCCCCGCCTTTATCATCTGTCCCCGACTCCTCTGCAGAACAAGCCATTAAGGTAAATGACAAAAGTAACATTAAACATAGTAAACTTATTTTCTTCATTTCTAGACCCCCTTATTGATATTCCATTTCTCTAACATCCAGTGACCAAATAAAGAAGAATATCACCCTTGACTCTTTAAAAATAAAGCCTATACTTCTAATTTGAACACTATGAAGTTTATACTTTGGACAAATTTATCATATATTCTGTCAATTTGCAATAATTATTATTATTGAAATCTTGATTGCCAGTTATCCGTTGAAAATGGTAATGTAAAAGAAAAGCTCGATGTTTAAATAGGGCTCATACTATTAAAAGTCATCGTAAATGTAATTGATGAATCGTCCTGAAGGAGTCATTTATATGATCAACTTTAAAGAAAGAATAAAAAACAAGTATTCTTCTTTATCAGCGGGAATGAAAAAAGTAGGGAAATATGTACTAGATAACCCACAAGCTCTCGCCATGAAATCAGCAAGTCAACTAGGACAAGAAGTTGGCGTAAGTGAGACAACCGTTATTCGGTTCTGTTACTCATTAGAGTATAGCGGCTATAGTGAACTGCAAAATGAGGTTCGAAGCTTTTTAATTTTCCAGAAGAGCAGCCTGCATGAATATCAAGCAGGGAAAGAGGAATTAGTCAATAAACCTAATTTTTTTGCACAGAACTTTCAGCAGCACCAAGCACATATTCAGGAAATGAAAGAAAATATAAAGGAGGAGGACCTTCAGCTCGCGGTAGACAGAATTTATCAATCCAACAAGGTTTTAGTCACTGGCATGAGGACCTCCTTTGCCGTAGCTCATTGGCTTTCCTTTACACTTAATATTGTTCGTGGGAACTCCCAGCTTATTCAGCCGGGCATTGATGATATCAACCATTTAATCACAAAGCTCGATAGCGAGAGCACGCTAATTGCTATTGCCTTTCACCGCTATACACCTTCCACTCTCAAGTTAGCAGAGGCAGCAAAAAAACAAGGGGCATTTGTCATCGGCATTACGGACTCGGACCTTTCGCCGCTTTCGGAGCATTCAGATGTTCTATTCCCAATCGGCCTTTCGCCAAGGTCGACAATTGATTCAGCACCTGCTGTTTTCTCACTCGTTAATACCATTGTTGCAGGGGTATCCGTTATTGATATAGAAGAATTTAAAAAAAGAAGAGATAACTATGATAGATTTAATTCGGAGAACTTTTTTATTTGAGACTAGTTTAGGATTACGTTAATATTTTTTAATAAAATTTAAAAAGGAGAGTGGTCTAGGGATCCACTCTCCTTTTCTGTTCCTTTAATTCTATTAACAGATCATTTTATGATTTAACGGAGCATTACTGCACTGTAAATACCATTCTTACTGGAACTTTTAATGGTTTGCTGGCAGGTGTTTTTAGCTCCTGACTTAATGTTAAGATGTATATTTCTCCGCTTCTAAATAATTCACCTGGTATAAGGGTAATTACCTTATTATTATCACTAACCTTAAACGTCAATTGAATAGCCTCTCCCTTTGAATTTATAATCGATAGACTATCATTGTTCACTGATTTTGGATCAATAGGAATATTCATTTCAATCATCCATTGGCGATCTTGAGAAACATTGAAGCTAGGCTGGAAATATTCATAGGGCTGATCATCATAGAGAACAACAACTTTTTTCACTTGTTCTTTCAGCTCTATGATTACTGGGGCATCCATTTCATTTGCAGTTTTTTCAGCAAGTGCATAACGAATGATTAACATATCTCCATTAGCTATAGAGTTTTCAATAACGATTTTTTTGTTTCTTAATGCGGGTATGTCTTTTTTATTAAGCAAAAGCTTGTTTCCATTTATCTCAGTCGATACTCTTTCGTTGCCATCGGTTGGTGAGACAATATTTATATATTTATCTTCTGGAGTTGGGTTTGGATTAGGACCTGGCTTTGGACCGGGATCTGGCTTTGGATCAGGATCTGGAATCAGTTCAGTAATTTCCACATCAATAATGGCTGACTGCAAACCAAACGATGCGACCATCTTTGCTTTCCCGGCAGTTATCCCTTTTAGCAATCCCTCAGAATCAACCAATATATTTCCCCCATCGATCGGCTGCACAAAAAATTTAACAAATCTTGTAATGTCTCTCCTATCACCACTTTGTTCCACTGCAAACACATGAAGCTGAACAGTTTGATCCTTTAGAAGCTTATATGACGTCTGATCGAATTCAATTTTTTCAATTTGCTTAGAGTAATCGATGATACTTCTAAGCAAAAACCCACTGCTTGCAATAAGTTTATCTCCGACAATCGGATGAATAAATTCCTCACCTGCTATACTAACACTTACATTTTGAATATCACCTGGATAGTCTTGAATAGATTGCCCTTTGAGAACTATGTTGGCAGAATGAGGGCCTACTCTAATAATTTGATCAACGGAAACACCCAGAGGCAAATTCAGAACCTTCCAATTTGCTGCATTTAGAGTATCCATAAACAGATTGCCTTCTACTGAAACGATGATGCTCTTTCCGTCTTCCTCTCCCTCCCATATCTCTTCATCTTGGGATAGCGTAACTGAACTTGATGTCTGGAAAGCAGTAACTATCAAGGAGTTAACTGAGAGTAACTCTTGACCTGATATTGTTGCTGTTTCTAAAACCTTCACTTTTAATTGATGGTCCTGACTAAAATCAGTTCCATTAAAGGATAACAGCAGCGTTACTGTCCTATTATCCATCTTCCGAATACTTTCCACTATTAAACCAGCTGGGCCGTCAATGAGTTCAAAATCATCACTACTTAGTTCTTGACTTTTAAAAGAATCTCCACTTAATTGAACAGTAATTTCACTTTGGTCTAATGTATTTTCTACTAATGGAAGATTGGATGAAATGGTTGCTTTTCCTGCTGGAAATAATTGATTTGTTTTAGAAGCGAGCGTCTTTTCAGTCGCGGCTACTCTTACCATGACACCATCCGTATCCGAATAAAGCTTGATCTTCTCAGCACCCGCAGCTAATTCAGCTGTTACTTTAGACCAGCTTTTCCCTTGATCAAGACTATATTCCATCTGTTCAGTTGCATTTTTTAGTACATATTCATCTTCTCCGCCACCTTCTTCTAAGATGACATTTGGAGGGTTGCTTGGCTCAGGTATATCTATAAGAAGCTTGTGTGATTGAGGATTCGCTTTCTCACGAATAAACACTTTTCCTGGTTTAAAAACGATCCCTGTTGTTTCTCCCTCTTTTGCATCAATCCACTCCCCATCTAACCCATTAGATGAATCCAAGCTATACTGGAATTTTTGTGAAGTATTTAATATTTTCCCTTTCCCCACATCAATTTTAGGGAGATCAATTTCCTGCGTGCCAAATATTTTTAATTCTTTAATCGATGTCCATAAATGATTCACATTGTTTCCTTTTGTGATCGTTAGCTTTACATATCGGGCTCTAGTCGCCGGAACTGTCTTGGTATGATTCGCCTTCGTATTGCCATTCATCCGATCAATTTCTGACCAGTTCACACCGTCTGTGCTTGCCTCAAGCTTAAAGTCAGCTGGGCTTACAATGAGCCCGTTATTCATAAGATCATCGGTCATTAAATTAGTTAGCTCCCAGCCAGTTATAATGGATGAGTATCGCAAATCCACCTTAATCCAGTAGGTTTCTTCTCCGGAAGCATACCAGCGGCTCGTATAATTCAAATCATTATCTACAGCTCTTTCTGGACTATAAGGAGCTACATAACTACTCGCCTCAACTGGTTTTCCCTTAGCAATATTTTCTGTGCTTGCCATTGCTGCCGGCAGATGAACAGATAGGAGGATACACGCTAAGAACAGCCCTAGAAGTACTGCTTTTGTTATTAATTTCTCTATTAAATGTGTCCGATTCCCTAGTATTTTCATTTATTTGTCTCCCGGAAATTCCCCATTTATTGAGATGTAATAAGAAACATCTGCTGAGGGTTCTGCATCTATTAAATTAGGAATATTCATGTATTGACCTTTTCTTCCGCCAAATCTATCTCCAATAAGTGAATATAATGCGATATGCTCTTCTATCTTCAGCTCTGCACCATCACATCGCAGCCAGCCTTTTGTATCTTTCATATCTTCCTTCTTAAAGAGACGAATTTCTCCTATATACACATTCGAGTCATTCTGGTCATCCGTATAAAAGTACTTTATGCCTGGAAGTGGGCTCGCATTCCGAAGGTCAGGTGTATTTCCATCCCCATTCGCTTCAGTGAACTCATTATTTAATTTTCCAGGATATAGCATCATCCCTGCATAGGATTGAATATCAGCCGAACCTGGCAATGATCCCTTCATCGAAATCATATAATTTATATTTGGCAATGGATTCGCTCCCCTTAAATCAGGCAAAAAATAGGAGAAGTCATCTCCGCCAAATGTTGTTCCAATGACTGAATATAAATCTGGGTTAAATTGCTGCACCTTCTGCAGACCATTTAACTCTTCCCAGCCATCTTCCATCATTCGAAAATCTCTATATGGAAATAGCCGAATTTCCCCCACATGCCGTTCGATCGTTGAACTTCCATCTGCTGCAGCGATATGCCTCAGTTCATTTCCGTTTAAAAATAATAAGATTCCCATAACAACAGCTAATAAAAATTTTCTTTTCATTCATTCACACCCTCCCATTCAATCTCTTGATAATCACTTTTTTGCCGTATTTATACAAAATACGACTTTATTACTTTAATTATATTGTTAATTATATTACTTTCAAGTATTATATTTTATTTTTATCAAATTTAATTTAGACACTCTTTATTCTATGAAAAATGTTTCAAATCTATCAAAAAAGGTAAGTACATAGAAGACAACTGAATAATAAAAAATAATTTTGGAGGATGATAGTTATGCGTAAAGTACTTGTTGCCAATAATGTTCTGGATGTTCAGGAAAAAATATCTCAACTAGCTGCTGAAGGATATTCGAAGGAACAAATATATGTTTTTGCACATGATAAAGATTACTCCAAAGAATTAACGGATGATACACTTACTCAAAGCATGGATTTAGAGGAAAAAGGAATGATGGACACCGTTGCAAACATATTTAAGTCACGAGGAAATGAGCTTCGAAGCCATTTTGAAAATCTCGGTTTAACTTCATCCGAAGCGGAGCAATATGAAGAAGAGCTTGATAGAGGGAAAATCGTTATCGTTGCTACGTTGAATAAATTGTCTGAATCTGAATTACCTATTAATACTAGTTTTTAACCATTTGAAGAAATAAAAAATAAGGCTCTGCAGAGATTTTTTTCTCTGGAGAGCCTTTATTATCCAATAGCGCCTCATAACAACATCATGATTTTAATAGCCTAACCACTTGCTATAAACATTCCAGGTCTGTGAGCTCTTTATATTGAAACGTTTGTAGCATATTCAGACTCTCGTCTTATCACTTGACCAGCGGTTACTCCTAAGTATTTTCCCTCTTCAACAGCCAATTGCCCGTTTACAAATACATAATGAATGCCTGATGGTTCTTGTAAGGGCTCCTCATATGTGGCATTATCTTTAATCGTTTGCGGATCGAATATAACAATATCTGCTGCAAATCCTTCTTTCAGCAAACCCCGATTCTTCAGACGAAGCAATTGTGCAGGCGCCCCTGTCATTTTTCGAATAGCCTGTTCAAGCGTAAGGGCTTGTTTCTCTCTTACAAAATAGCCTAATACTCTTGGATACGTGCCATATAGACGTGGATGTGGCTTCCCTCCAAAAATCCCATCAGAACCTACAATTTGTAAAGGATGCTGCATTCCTCCAGTAATTACCTCTTCCTCCCCCCAGTGGATTAGCATGGTGATCCCAGCGTTTTCCTCTAGAAGAAGCTTAAATGCTGCATCAGCTGGTTCAACTTCTAGTAAATTTGCAATCTCAACCATATTCTTTCCTTCAACCCAGCGATTTTTTTCAGTGGAAACAGAGGTGAGTGTAATATTTTCCCATCCGCAGTTTAGCACCCAGTTTTCATAATCAGTGTTATTCCTAAGATCCTCTTTAATACGTGCCTGTATATCAGCATCCTTTAACTTCTCCAGCAGTTCAGCTGTTCCGCCAGAATGCATCCAAGGAGGTAAGATAGCATGAAAAACAGTAGAACCTGCAGTATATGGATATTGATCAAAGGTTACTTCGATTCCTTCTTTTCTCGCCTCGTCCATTCTGTCTAGCGCTTTCTCGTATTTTGAACGATTGATCTTCCCAGCGACTTTAAAATGAGACACATGTAACCGCACCCCAGATTGTCTAGCCACATCAATAACTTCCTCTAATGCCTCTAGTGATCGATTGCTCTCATTTCGAATGTGAACAACAAAACATCCATCATATTTTGCTGCTCCTTTACAGATCTCTATTAATTCCTCTTTGCAGGAGAAAACGTTAGGCGGATAGACAAGACCTGATGATAACCCAACAGCCCCTTGTTTCATGCCTTCTTCTACAAGCTCTCTCATTTTTGCCATTTCTTCTTTCGTGGCATTTCGCCCTTCAAACCCCATCACCAATGTCCGGACAGCTCCATGCGGCACAAGATAGGTGGCATTCCCCGCTATATCTGAATCTTCCAAAAACTGAAGGTACTCTTCAATCGTATTCCACGGCCAATCGCCAATATCTCCATTCAATCCTTTTAATTGCTTCTGCCAGAGCGGTTTTGTTGCTTCCGATACGGGGGCAACCGAGATCCCATCCTGCCCGAACAATTCTGTTGTGACTCCCTGTAAGACTTTTATTTTATGAATCTCTGGTTTAATGCAAAGCAGATCAGAATGCACATGCGTATCAATAAAACCAGGACTTACAGCTAGTTTTTCTGCATGAATTACTTGCTTTGCCTCTTGTAGGCTTAAATCGCCTATTTTACTTATCACACCGTCTTTAATACCAATATCCGATTTCGTCCAAGGATTTTCCGTTCCATCATAGATTTGTCCACCTTTAATAATCGTATCAAACATATAGCATCCTCCTAATAGGTTGATTCTTCTCTTAAGAAAATAAGAACTAGCTTATAGACCTATTCCCACTATTTGCTGCAGCCCTTTGCGAACCCCAGAATTTAATAATGACTTCTTGTGATGGTCTTTTTGATAAGTAACTGACAGCAATCATTAAAAAGATTGAAACAGCTGTCGAAGTAACAATCGTTTGCATCCCAAATGGGTTTGGAAATAATTCTCCGAGCAAGATATAGCTTATTAAGCCTGCATACATCGAAATAATCGCACCCCATGTGGTCGCTCTCTTCCAATAAAGACCGAATACAATTGGAGCAAAGAAAGTTGCTTCAAGCCCGCCTATTGCATACACCACAATAAATTGCAAATAGTCTGGAGGCGTTAAGGCGAATAATACAACGCCAACACCAATAATAAGAGTCGTAAAATATGATAGTTTAGCAATCTTTCTTTCACTGGCTTTCGGGTTAATATAATTCAAATAAATATCCTTTACAACGGAGGCGCTAGTTACAAGCAGCATGGAGTTGACCGTCGACATAATGGCAGCGAGCGGAGCTGATAATACGATTCCCGCCACCCATCCAGGCATGATATCCAGGATAAGTGTTGGCAACGCCATATCAGGTACGGATAAATTCGGATATAATACTTTTACAAATGGGCCAAGAGTGGCAAAGAAAATGGTAAAAAGCGCCATGATAAGCCCGCTGTAAATAATTGATTTATGCATGGATTCCGTATTTTTAAAAGTCATTCCTCTGACAGATGCATGCGGCAGCCCAATGGCAGCAATCCCAAAGAGCATAAAATAAGAAAACAGCATTAACGGTGTTGCCCCTGATGGTCCAGGCAATTCTACCATTTCTGGATGTTCTGTTACGAGTTGTCCAATTAATCCGCTAAAACCCTCTGTCTTAATAAAAAAGAAGATCCAAAGCAAGACTCCGCCTAATATCATAATGATCCCCTGAATAGCGTCCGTTATTGCGACAGCCCTAAACCCGCCATATACTGTATAAAGAACAACAGCCAGACCAAAAATCATTAACCCCGTTTTATAAGGCAATCCTGTAATGGATTCTAAAATCCGCGCTCCCCCTACAAATTGGGCAACCATATACGCACTGATAAAAATAATAATCCCAATCGAACTCCCCAGCACGACCGCTTTACTTTGGTACCTTTCTTTAAAAAAGTCTGTTAATGTAACTGCATTAATCTTTCTTGCCACAATGGCAAATTTTTTCCCGAGTATTCCTAAAATATATACACCCATCCCTACTTGCGTCAGGAGAATAAGAATCCAGCTAAAACCGGAATTATAAGCAACACCTGGCGATCCTATAAATGTACCCGCACTTGCAGCCGATGCTAGGAGAGTAAATGTTAATACTAACGGTCCGAGAGATCTGCCGCCAATGAAGTAATCCTCCTGAAAGTTTGCATTCTTGACCTTTAAACGCTTATGCAGTACAATCCCGATTGCAAAGGTAACAATTAAAGCAAGACATATCGGTATAAGAACATCCCATTTCATTAAACCGTCACCTACCTTTCATCCTCTGCTTCAATAGACATATCCTTGTAAAAAAACTTCACCATAAAATAAGGAAGAATACAGAAAATCACATTCCCTACAAGTCCACCCCAAAAAAACCAAGCGGGAAAGCCAAGAATATAACTCATGGAAGCTGCTGGTTTGTTAAGGCCAATCCATAGGGATACCCCACCTACAAGAAGAATGTTAATCACAAATAACCACATCGTCACCCGCATTTCCTTATCACATTGAGCAAACCTGCTATCCTCGATGAATTCCTCTTGATCCTTCAATAAACTCTGCCTCCTTTGATTGATGTTTTAACTTCTTCATTGGTATTTTTTGAAGCCAACACTTCTTTTAAAAGTATAGGTCTTGCCTTCAATGTAAGTCAATAGAATATTATGAATTTTTATACTATTTTAAAAAATAGGCAAAATGATGGATTTATCTAAAATTTATATTAAAGTCCTAGCTTTCATTACTTAACATCTATTTTTCAGAAAAAACATTTTACAATTTTTCCTAAAAGTGATATCATAATAATATAAGTTAGATATTGAGAGGAGTGATTAAAATGAAAGAAAAAAACGTCTTTCAGGTTAATGGTTTTATTGGGATTTTATCAGTCATCGTGCTGCTTGGACTTGGTGTATGGCTTTTAATTAGCCAAGAGCTATTTGTCGTTGCCATTCCATTACTTGTTGTAGCTGTCCTTTTGGCAAGCGGAATTACAATTGTTCAGCCAAATCAGGCAGCTGTCGTTACTTTTTTCGGTAAGTATTTAGGTTCGATTCGCAACAATGGACTATACTTGACTGTGCCGCTTTCACTGCGTCGCAATGTGTCATTAAGGGTTCGAAACTTTAATAGCAAGCGCTTAAAGGTAAACGATGTGGAAGGAAATCCGATTGAGATTGCTGCGGTCATTGTTTTCAAAGTTGTCGATTCGGCTAAAGCTGTGTTTGATGTAGACAATTATGAGGAATTTGTTGAGATTCAAAGTGAAACAGCCATTCGCCATGTGGCAACGAAATATCCTTATGATACGTTTGAAGATGCTGATCTTACATTAAGAGGGAATGCAGAAGAGGTTTCCAATGAATTGACAGCTGATTTACAAGACAGACTGAATGTTGCTGGGGTTGAAGTGATTGAAGCAAGATTAACACACCTTGCTTACTCAACAGAGATTGCCCAAGCGATGCTGCAGCGCCAACAGGCATCAGCCATTATTTCAGCTCGACAAAAAATCGTTGAAGGTGCTGTTGGAATGGCACAAATGGCGATTAGACAGTTAGAAGCGGATAAAACAATTGAGTTAGATGATGAGCGCAAAGTCCAAATGGTTAATAATTTATTGGTAGCCATTGTAGCAGAAAAACCAGCCCAGCCTGTTATTAATACGGGGACACTATATTAATGAGTGGGCTCTATGTCTAAGAAAAAAAGTTTTCCATTACGTTTAGACCCTGAACTGTATGAGATTTTGCAAAAGTGGGCTGCTGATGATTTTAGAAGCGTAAATAGCCATATAGAATTTCTTCTTCGTGATGCCGCTAAGAAGGCTGGAAGGCTGAAGAAGTCGCAGGAGTAAAAGTCTTAAGCCATATATAAAGGAGAGCAATCTTGACTGGATCGGCTCTCCTTTTGTTTACCTTTTTTATGAATTATCCATGTGTTTGTTTGCAGAATGCGATAAAGATGGAGTTCATTTCTATAGAAGAAAAAATAATTTCGTGGAAAACAATGAGGAAAAATATTGTTCTTACTAACTTAATTGTCGTTTTATGTTAGCCAGATCCCTTTCATTCCGTGCCGTTTTCTCCCATATAAAATCTTGGTCATTTTCCAGCACTTTGAAACGGGCCAATATTTCTTGATGACGCTCTTCACTTTTCGTTTCCATCTTTTCTATTTTAAAATGGAGTCCTTGTTGGTCTTGTTTCATTTCTTGCATGTCTTGCTTCATCTCTTGCTGGTCCCGTTTCATTTCTTGCATGTCTTGCTTCATCTCTTGATAATCCTGTTTTATTCCTTGTATGTCCTGTTTCATCTCTTGCTGATCCTGCTTCATCTCCAGCTGATCTGAATGCATGGTTCCTACCATTGTAATTAATTGAGATAACATACTTTCAATTTTTTCTTCGTTCATTTTTTCTCACCTCCTCTTTATTATTATACAACATTTACATCCTTGTGGATTCAGAGGTTATGTAAAAAAGATAAAAGCAGTTCTCTTTTATTGAATGCTTACTTTATAAGCAATACATACGAACACACCTACTAATCAAACGTTTGATTAATAGGTGTGTTCGATTTTTATAAGATAGCTGCAATCTTTCCCAGGGAAAAAATGGGGCAGATTCCCTATCCCCTCTGTCCCACAAATTTACTACCTTCTTAAAAATGTCCACTGTACACATACAAACCAGCAAATTATGTCCACTATATTCATACAAACTAGTAAATTTTGTCCGCTGATGGTGTCAGGTGTCGTTTTGTATGATAGAATATGCATAATATAGATTATTTTGGGAGGGTTGAGAGAAGAATGAAGAAAAAAGTCGCAACTTTTGCAACTGCTGCTCTATTATCAGCAAGCTTTACAACGAGTGCCTTTGCTTCTACCTACACGGTACAAAAGGGGGATACCCTTTCTAGCATTGCTAAAAAGCACAATACGACAATTGGTGAGCTTAAATCTTTAAACAATCTAACAACAGATTTCTTAGCTAATAACCAAACGCTAAAGGTTGCGAAAGCCGTTGCCCCCACTGCTCCGAAAACAGCAGCAGCCGCTTCCGCTCTGACTCAAACTGTACAAGCCTACACAGTCGTTCAAGGTGACAATCTTAGCAAAATTGCTGCGAAGCATGGAATCAAATTAACTGATCTCATTGCGTGGAATAGCTTAAAATCAGACATTATTTATCCAGGGCAAAGTTTGAAGGTATCTGCTTCTTCTACAGCTCCATCGAAAGAACCTGTGGTGGAAGAATCCTTACCAGCACCTGCACCCACTCCTGCCCCTTCTGGAAATAGTAATCAGACAGCATACATAGTAAAAAGCGGCGATAGCCTATCACGAATCGCTTCTCAATTCGGAACAACGGTTCAGCAGCTGCAAACCTTAAACAACTTAAAATCTGATTTAATTTATGTTGGTCAATCATTGGCAGTCAACGGCCAAGGAAAGCAACCTGCAACTGAGCAAAAGCCCGAGGCTAACGAGCAAGTAACGAATACGGGTATGCCTTTATTAGATGAGGCAATCAAGCTCATCGGTACTCCTTACCTATATGGCGGGGCTAGC
Organism: Cytobacillus solani; assembly: GCF_001420595.1. GTDB lineage: Bacteria > Bacillota > Bacilli > Bacillales > Cytobacillaceae > Cytobacillus > Cytobacillus solani. The sequence continues at coordinate 4,600,115 of NZ_LJIX01000006.1, forward strand.
GTGAATGCCTTTGATTGCAGCGGATTTATTTATTATGTATTTAACAAAGCGGGGAAAACCATTAATCGCCTTTCTTCTGAGGGCTATTATAGCCGTTCCTATTATGTGGATACTCCACAGCCTGGGGACCTAGTCTTCTTTGAAAATACGTATAAACCAGGAATTTCCCATATGGGCATTTACATGGGCGATAACCAGTTTATTCATGCCAGCACATCCAAAGGTGTAATGATTACGAAGCTTAGTGATGCTTACTATCAGAAGCATTTTGATGGGTTTAAGAGATTCTATTAATCTACATGAAAAAGGATCAATCTTCCTGATGGGAAGGTTGATCCTTTTTCATTATGACATCCACTTCTATTAAAAATCCTTATCCGTATACATAGATATGTGAGCATGTTCAAATTTCATCTCTTCTTTGATATAGGTAACAAGATTGGAGAAAAGCTCCCTGTCACGCTGTTCATTCTCTTAAGATAGACGAACATTTGTAGCCAAAAAAAGCTAAGAGAAATCTCCTTAGCTATGGTACATTCAGATCTGTAAGGTCTTTCTCCACGATTAGCGCCAGACAATTAGGCCCCTACAGTTTGGATATGTGTTTCTTCGCCATTTTTAAATACACGAAGGAACTCGTAGTCTTTCGGTCGGTGAATTTCGTATAATTTTTGCATCACTTGATTTTCCTGCCCTTTATCAGAGCGCTCATTCAAATAAATAGTAAGTGTGTCCTCTTCTTCTTTCACATCGATTGAACCAAAGCTCTTCCCTTTATCAAGAAATTCCTGGCTTAAAAACAAATAAAACTTATCCTTCTTAACATTAAGTATATAAATCCCATTCCCTGTTCCATCTTCATTTATTTCCATCTGAGTAATAAAGTCTTTCACTGTGGCACTTGCTTTTTCTGGATTAATCTCTGAAAATGTCAATTTACCATCGTTAACATTGCATCCCATTAGCAGCAAAAGCATAAATGGCAATAACAATAGTTTCTTCACTGCTTCACCCCTGTTATGGCTTTGTATTTAGGATTAACTTATTCTTACATTTTTCAAGCATTGCCTAGCACTATATAAAACTAAATAACCGTTGCTCCAAGCGATCCTTCAAAATGGCTTAAAGCCCACTCATGCCCTGCTTGATTAAAGGATGCAACTGCCTCTTTATGAACAACCATTTTAAACCCTTTGTTATAAGCATCTACCGCTGTGTGGAGAACACAAATATCGGTACAAACCCCTACTAAATGAATCTCTTCAATTCCACGCTCACGTAATTTCATTTCTAGGTCCGTTCCGGCAAATGCCGAATATCTTGTTTTATCCATAAAGTATACATTTTCCAATCCTTCATTCGTTTCATACAGTTCTTTTAGTGCACCATACAAATCTCTGCCACTTGTATGTCGGATATTATGTGGAGGAAATAGCTTGGTTTCTGGATGAAAGGGGTCTCCTTCCTCATGGACATCAACAGCAAATACAGTAAAGTCCCCTTTTGAGATAAATTCCTTCGTTAAATCGACTATTTTATCTTCTAGTGCCTGCCCCGGCTCTCCACATGTTAAAGCTCCATTAGTTGCGACGAAATCTTCTGTGTAGTCAATATTAATTAATGCGCGTTTTGGCATAATGGCTCACCTCATATTGGTTTTTTATTCCTAATTAAATGGTAATTCAGGGGTGGGTTTTTAGCAACTTCTTTTAGTGGTTAAAATAAAGAGGAAACGTGCTTGTGTACTTTGGGTTTTAAGTAGAATTTGATCAAGTACGCATTACTATTTTTACAGCATTTGTGAGGAATTGGATGTGGGTAGTTTAATTTCGGAACACCTTCGGACTCGAGCGTGCCTTTTTCTACGGATCTTGTCTGAACTTGAACTAACTTCGGACTCAGGTCTCCTTTTTTCACCTGATCTTGTCTGAACTTGAACTGACTTCGGACTCCAGCATGCCTTTTTCTACGGATCTTGTCTGAACTTGAACCACCTTCGGACTCGAGCGTGCCTTTTTTCCGAATCTTGTCTGAACTTGAACTGACTTCGGACTCCAGCATGCCTTTTTCTACGGGTCATGTCTGAATTTGAACCACCTTCGGACTCCAACATGCCCTTTTCTACGGATCTTGTCTGAACTTGAGCTAACTTTAGACTCCAGCATGCCTTTTTCTTCGGATCTTGTCTGAACTTGAACTGACTTCGGACTCCAGCATGCCTTTTTCTTCGGATCTTGTCTGAACTTGGACCATCTTCGGACTCCAACATGCCCTTTTCTACGGATCTTGTCTGAACGTGAGCTGACTTCGGACTCGAGCGTGCCCTTTTCTTCGGATCTTGTCTGAACTTGAACCACCTTCGGACTCCAACATGTCTTTTTCTCCAGATCTTGTCTGAACTTGAACCACCTTCGGACACCAGCGTGCCTTTTTCTTCGGATCTTGTCTGAACTTGAACTGACTTCGGACTCGAGCGTGCCTATTTCTACGGATCTTGTCTGAACTTGAACCACCTTCGGACTTGAGCGTGCATTTTTCTCCGAATCTTGTCTGAACTTGAACTGACTTCGGACTCGTGCCTGCCTTTTTCTCTGGATCTTGTCTGAACTTGAACCACCTTCGGACTCCAGCATGCCTTTTTCTTCGGATCTTGTCTGAACTTGAGCTGATTATAGAATAAGAGCTTCACATCATGACAAAGCAGTTTCTGATTACACAACAATAATCCAAACCTATAAAAAAGAGCTAAGAGATAAAACCCCTTAGCTACAATTCAATACCTAACGCTGTGTTTTTTTCTTTAAAAGGGCTAGCTTCGCTTTAGATGGGGTTTCATACTTTACCACACCGGAAAAGACAAAGTCTCCATCTCCCACACTATACAAACCGTCTTCGACATCTACATAACGATAAACTCTATATACTTGACCCTTCTTTAGTTTTCTGTCTTCTGACAGGACCCCACCTTTAACCTTCCATATGGCCGTATCTGTTAAAATCGTCACTTTCCCAATTTGTCCGGATCTTAGCCCCATTTTCCTCCACATCACTTTTGTTGATGCCTCGGTTATTGATACGGTTGATAATAGGAATCCTGTAGCCATCAATAGAGATACTATTATGTGTTTTCTCATGCTGTAGATGACCTCCATTTTTGTAAATTATTTTACAATTAATATATCGGTCAGCTAAAATTATATTTTCGGCTAACTCTTCACAACAGCCTTTCCCAATTAATCAAACGATTGATTAACACTATCGAACCACCCCAGGTGTTTCTATAATCCTTCATAACAGATATTCGCACAGACACCCGCAGTTAATATGGTGATGCCGGAAAACAAAACACTCTGTAGGCCCAATACCTGAGATCCTAGTCCGACAATGAAAACATCCATTAAAACGATAAGCAGTCCAATATTTATCGGCGTTTTTTGGGCTATGAAATAAGCGATCAAGTCAGTGCCCCCAGTGCTAGTCTTATTACGGAGCATCAATCCAACTCCAATTCCGCAAATCACCCCTCCTAAAATAGCACTCGCCCAGATCGGCAGGGAAAATTGAATAGGGGCCAATATATCAATAAAAATCGCAGTCACGATCATCCCGTAAACACTGCCATGAAACTGGGGTCTATCTTTCGCCCATGCATAGAGAATAAGAGGGACACTTAACAATGCCGACCACAGTCCAGCTTGAAAATCAAAATAATAATGCAAAATTAGGGCAAGGCCGATAATTCCACCATCCAGTAAATGATGCGGAACTAAGAAACCATTAATCCCAATCCCCAGCAGCATGCCTCCAAGCACAACAGCAGCAATTCGAGCAAACATTTCGACCACCCCATATTTTCAGACAAAAAACACTCATTTATCCATATGAGGATTGTCCAGAGAACATGCAAAAAACATGGGAATGGTTCGCAAATGTTGCTTAGTTTTCAACTGATTCCCCTTGAATAGAGGAACAGGGAAACTGTCCTTTATTTCACAGCTAGCTGAGTTTAGGCCAAGTTTGTAGATTTCTACATTTATTCCCCCGCAGTTTTATTGAACTTAATGTATTTTTTAAGTGATAAGACAGCCTTTATAATTTATAAATCGGTACAAATGACAATAAAATCTATAGAATATCTCTTAATTCTTCTATTCATCACTAGATTTTGAAATCCAACTGTCCATCATATATTTTTCGCTTTAATAGTCAATGTTCCCATTAAAACAAACTTTTCAATAACTATGTAATAATCACATAAAAAACACTAGCAAAATTAGGAAATTCTTGTTCAGACAACAATAAATTCCTTTACAATGGAAGTACTGGAGTTACTTTTAAAGTGGAGTGACGTTAATCAAAAATACTCAGTTCAAAATTTTAAAACTATATTTACCTGAACTATTTTTAATAGACAACATATTAAGCGAGCTACATGTTTTTAAAGGGAATAAACCCGAACTCTAAGTAGAAGAAAATCAGATTTTGAATATTATTTACATGCGTTAGTAAACACATGAAAACTAAATAGCGAAGTGAAGAGAAATTACCATTTCAACATTTGTAAAAAAACTATAAGGAAAAGAGGTCAAGTGAGGATGCTATTGAAAAGGAATTTGTATTTAATAGGTACTGTACTTGTTGGCTTGTATCTTGTGATATTTGTATCGGGTGTTTTTATTAACATGATCAGTTACCAAGCAGGTGACTATGCAATAGTTTTAGTTTTTTTGGTTTTTTTGGTCATACTTGAATCCTTTTTAATAAAAAAACTCCTATCCTATAACAATAACCAATCTCTTCAGAGGGAAATAGAACTTAGAAGGGAAAGAAAAAAATTAACACCTGGTTCAAAAGCAAGAATAAAAGAACTAGGTGCTGATGTATGTTTAAAGTTAAAACATGTGTCAGGTCTCCCAATCAATACGGGTACTAATACGTTCGTTTATAGATGTAATGATAAGATTGTTTTCGAAAGAAATGAGCACACTTTTGAATTAGAAATTGACAAAATTACAGATGTTTCAATCAAAACGAACGTACAAATCCACAAAGGATGGGTGCAACGCGACCGCGATATATTTGCGAGAGAAAAGACCAGTAAGATCTATCAATATTTGTTGATTTTCGCCTATGGAAATGGAAATGAAGGAAACTACATCACTTTTGATGTAACTAAGAATTCAAACAAAGCATCTATTTTTGTAGGAATTTACGATTATCAGTCAAGAGAAAGAAATATTGTAAAGTTGTAACCATAATCACGTAGTTTAGGTGACAACCCCCAACATAGAAATAGGTAAGAGGGACTTTTACTTTTAGGAAACAGTCAGTCCCTCTTTTTTTCGTTTCATTGTACTGAGCGTGAAAGTTTCCCTTTATATCTGTTTATTGCAAAAAAAAGGACAGAGTTTTGCAGAGATTATGTGCAGAACCTAGCTGCATAAAAAAAGGCTTGCCTGCTCCAAAAATGACCTCTACTGTTTGATTGTCGAGATCATAACAGGTGGAGGAATTGAAAGGATGCTAGCAGTGCCAGATGTAAATTATATCAAACATCTAAGAGAAAACGAAGACTTGTCTATTAATGAAATATCCATGAATGATTAGGTCAAAGCTGATTCTTCATTAAAGATCCGCATGAAGGAATTCACGAACTAACTTTAAATATGCCTCATTTTCCTCTTGCTGAGGGGAGTGTCCGCTATTTTCAAAGATAACGAGTTTTGAATTAGGTACCTTCTCAGCAATGAGCTCTGAGCAAACTACTGGTGTAATCCAGTCATGTCTGCCTACAGTCACTAATGTTGGAACAGATATTTGGTGCAAATCTGGAACTAAATTAAACGCTGGTTTATTATAGCGAAAAGCAAAATTATGCGTCTCACAGCGATAATAGATAGAATCCAAACGTGCTTTGACTGCTTCTGCGTCAAATTCGACCGTATAAAGCGGTTGAATGGCTGTAAACATCTCCTTTAGTTCTTCATTCGATCCTACCTTCCCATCGAATAGCCGGCGAATGCCCTCCTCTGTTATCCCTGGCAAATGACTCTCTAAAGCCCGGTCAACAGAAAGATGATCAAATTCACTATTGGCAGCCGTATCACGTAATAACACATGAGTAACATTTTCCGGATAGCGCAGCGTATACTCAAGCGTTAGAAATCCTCCATAGGATCCACCTAGAATCTTAATTGGACCGCCAACTAAGGTTTTCCTCATTTCTTCGATATCTGCTGCCCATTGTTCATGCGTAAATGGCGGGTTTCCCCCTGATCGGCCAGATCCCCGCATATCCATAAATACAAGACGGTATGTATCACCGAGCGGGGAAAAAGCTTTAATATCCCCACGGCAATCACTTAAACCAGGAGCTCCATGGATAAAAAAAATAGTCTCTCCATCAGGATTCCCATGAATTTCATAGTAAAGCTCGTTATCGTTAATCGTAATAAACATTGTCGTAGCTCCTTTCATTATTTTTTAACAAATCGTGGATCAAGTGCATCGCGTAGGCCATCTCCTAAGAAATTATAAGCAAGCACTGCGATGGTAATGGCAGCCCCTGGTAAAATCCCAAGTACAGGTGCCGTCCAAATATATTGCTGCGAATTTTGCAGCATATTGCCCCATGTCGGTGTTGGCGGTTGTATGCCTAGGCCTAGATAACTAATGGCACTCTCAGTAAGAATAGCTGCAGCAATTGTTAATGTTCCTGATACGATAATGGAAGGGATAATTTGAGGAATAATATATTTAGTTAAAATTCTTATCGATTTTGCACCAGATGCATTAGCTGCCTCAACAAATTCATACTCTTTCCATTTCAGAGTCTCCCCGTATACAACCCTCGCAATTTCCATCCAGCTAGATAAAGCAATGACCACAATGACCATAAATGGACTTGTACCAAGTACAGTTAAGGCGACAAGAACAAAGAAAAAATTCGGAATCGCCATCATTGCCTCTGTAATTCTCATAAACACAGCTTCTACAAACTTCCCAAAAAATCCAGCACATGCTCCGACAAAGGTGCCAATAAATAAAGAGAATAGCATGGCTGCTAAACCAACAAGCAATGTTACTCTTCCCCCATGAAGCATTCTGGCAAATACATCACGGCCAAGGTCATCTGTACCGAATGGATGCTGCAATGACCAGCTAGCTAAGGCACCAACCTCCTGTAACTCTTCTGGATTCACAGTCCAGACTAAAGGTCCAATAAATACGATGATGTGTAATATAATCAAAAACCAAAATGAAAAATAGGCAACTTTATTTTGAAGCAATCGATTGAGTAACGTATTCTTTTTTTTGACTTTTACCGCTGCTCCGCTCGTTACATTCGTTTGAGTAGAAGCCTCCATTCCATCTCACCTCCCCAGATCTATTTATACATTTTTCACTCTTGGATCAATTCGAGAATAAACAAGATCTACAAATAGGTTACACACAACAACTACAATCGTAATCATGACTGTAACACCCATTACAAGAGGATAATCCCTTCCTCTCGCCGCTTCAATAATTAACGTTCCAATTCCTGTCCATCCAAAAATAGCTTCAGTAATGACGGCGCCACTTAAAAGACGGGGAATAAGAACACCTATTATTGTAACGACCGGTATTAAAGCATTACGCAAAGCATGAACATATAAGACAATTGATTCCTTCGCTCCCTTTGCCCGAACCGTTCGAATATAGTTTTGAGAGATTACTTCAAGCATGGATGAGCGTGTAAATCGAACAATATTTGGGAGTACGGTCGTGGTTAAAATAAGGACAGGCAAAATTAAATGAGAGATCCAGCCCCATAAATCAAAATCTGCCCCTCGAGATCCTACACCTGATGAAGGCAGCCAGCCAAGGGTAATTGAAAATAGCAAGATTAGCATAAGCCCTAGCCAAAATGCTGGAACAGACAAGCCTATGACACTCATAAAATTTATTATATGGTCCTGTGCTTTTCCTCGTTTTATAGCTGATAATACTCCCAAAAGAATGCCAATAATAACAGAAATAACAATTGTGAAAACCGTTAATTCAATTGTATAAGGCAGTCTTTCTGAAATTCGCTGAATAACAGGCTCACTCGAAGTAAGGATATTCCAAGATCGCCTTGAACCGCATTTGTTATCCAGTCTATGTAGCGTATATATATTGGCTGATCCAATCCTAATTTCTCAATCATTGCTTGACGCTCTTCCGGAGATGCTTCCATTCTCATCGTGCTTGCTGGTCCACCGGGGGCAAGGTTAATTAGAAAAAAGGTGATGACTGTCACGATAAGTAATAAAACTGCACTTTGTCCCAATCGATTAAGCAAAAATCTGAGCACTTCATCTCCTCCTTCCTTTCCTTGTTAGTGGAATGGAAGTGTGTTGTTCACACACTTCCATATCCTATTCACTATTCTTCGATATACCACTCATGGATATAATGAAGAGCATCCCCAAATGCAAGTTCTGGAACCCCTTTAAGTTTATCAACACGTACTTGCGCTTCTTGCGGGTACCAAAGGAACATATATGGCAGTTCATCCGCCATTAATTTCTGCGCATCCGTATAAATTCCTTTACGATCCTCCACATCACTTGCTTGTGCACCCGCATCTAATAACTTATCCAACTCCGGATTCTGATAAGCAGGAATATTCATTCCCTTAATACTATTTGAATGCATATAAGCTGATAAATCTGGATCAGCAGGATATCTCCACCAATTTAAGCTCATTTCATAATCTCGATTAACAACGACATCCTGGACCATCGCATTCCATTCCATCGCATTTAATTTAACATCCAAGCCAACTTTCACGAGATATTGCTGGACCATTTGGGAAACAGCCTCCAAGTCCCCTTGAATCCCTATTTCGAAGTCAATTTTAAATGGCTCTCCATCTTTATCGACAATGCCATCCCCATCTGTGTCTTTCCAGCCTGCTTCAGCAAGGAGTTCTTTCGCACGTTCCGGATCATACTCATATCGCGTAACATCATCGGTGTAATATTCCTTCAATGCTGGGGCAATCCCCGCATCGGCAATTGTTCCATATCCTTTAAGCACGGTATCAATGATGTTTTGACGGTCAATGGCATGAAGGAGTGCTTGTCTAACCCGTACATCCTGATATTTTTCAATTTGCTGATTCACAATAAGCCAGAAGAAGCGGGTAGTCTCTCTTCCCTCAACAGTTACACCTTTTGCCTTTTCAATTCGGTCAAGTGCAGCCAAATCATCTAAAGCAAAAATGGAGAGCTCGCCGCTTAAAATTTGGGCAACATGTGTATTGGCATCAGCAAGAACCTTATACTCTACCTCATCAAGAAGAGCGGTCTCTCCATAGTAGTCCTCATTTCTTTCGAGAACGACACTCTGACCAGAAGTATAGCTCTTTAGCTTAAATGAACCGGTTCCGACAGGGGTCTTCTTATTAAAAGAGGTTAATTCCCAAGGATCATTCCCTTTAAAGATATGTTCTGGAACAATCTCTGTATTAAAGCTTAAATAAGCTGGTAAAGCCGCTACTGGACTCTCCATCATAAACTTTACTGTGAAGTCATCCACTACTTGAACCTCTTTTACCTTTTGGAAATAAGATGCATTATTTGCCCCTAATTCTTTATTTAATGCGATTTCATTAAATGTATAGGCGACATCTTCAGCAGTAAATTTTTCCCCGTCATGCCAAAGAACATCGTCCCTTAAATAGAAGGTCCATTCAAGGCCGTCTTCTGATGCCTCCCATTTTGTGGCTAAGTCAGGTGAAGGTGCTAAATCCTTTCCTGGCTGTGTTAACCCTGAGAATAATACTCTGTTGATGACATTTGATTCTGCGTATGCGTTCGGATGCCAGGGGTTAAATGTCGGATCTGCTACAATCGGAATGGAGACCTTTCCACCTTTCTTTGGTCCACTCGCCGAACCATTTCCATCTTCTTTTTCTCCACTTGTAGTCGTACTTTCTCCTCCGTAGGAGCATGCAGTAAGAAGAATAACGGAGAGCAATAGGGTACTAAAAAATTTCCATTTGCTTTTCTTCATAATCATCTACCCTCTCAAATTAAATTATTTTGCCCAAGTAGCCTCCAACACACGGAAGATATTTCCGCCAACAACTTTACGAATCTCTTCACGGCTGTAGCCTTTCTTCACTAACCAGCGAACAATATTAGGGAAGCATTCTGCTGGGTTTTCAAGCCCTTTCACATATTCAACCTTTTGCAGATTTGCCATTTGAGCACTCTTGATGGAAAGCTGTCCGGCTAGGAGGTCATGAACACCTACGTGATCCCCAAATAATGTATCAGGGCCAAAAGCCACATGGTCGATCCCCACTAAATTGGCTGTATACTCAAAATGCTCCATGAATGACTCAATATTATGTGCAGGATGATTATGAGTAATCGTCGAATGTGGAGCAGCTTCAATCGCAATAACTCCTCCTTTTTCTGCACAAGCTTTAATCACATCATCAGGTTTTAAGCGTTTTGTATCCCAGAGCGCACGGGCTCCTGCATGGTTAATCGTGACAGGCTTTTCACTTGCCTCAATCGTATCTAATGATGTCTTATCCCCTGCATGTGACACGTCAATCGTAATTCCAAGCTTATTCATCCGACGAACAGCCTGCTTACCAAATACAGTTAAACCACCATCATTCGGTTCTCTTAAACCTGCTCCTAATTGATTGGCTTCAGAATAAACAATCCCCATCGTACGGATACCAAACCCATATAAAACATCTAATCGATCAAGCTCATTTTCAATCATTGTTGAAGACTCCAATGCCCCAACAAAGGCAATTTTCCCTTCCTTTTTCGCGCGATATAAATCCGAGATACGCTCTGCCTTGATTACCATATCTTGATGAGCAATATCACTAAAACGAATACCCAAATCATGAATGACATCTGACCATTTCCATCCTGCCTGAGAAGTAATCATCGCTGTTCCATCCATGAAGTTTTCGAATATGACATCCAATCCGGATTGGCTTAGCGCTTCAAAGCCTGTCCAATCACGTCCTTGACGTCTAAATTCATAGAACTCTTGTAAATTCTCTGGCATAACAAATGTATGTTCATGCATGGAAACGATATAATCCTGTTCTAATATTTCTTGAACGGTTTCTTCTTCATCTGCCGAGACAGGATAAACGTAAGGTTCCACTCGATCATTTTCTTTCGATAATTTATACTCTTTATAATCCACACCAGCTTCTAAATACTGAAAAGATTTGTATCCGTCATACATTTTCTTGTTTCCTTGCTTAGTTGTTTGTGTCATGTTTAAAAACTCCTTATTTTTTATTTTTAGACTGATTATTCCGTTTAAAAAAACATTCAGATAATTAAATGGACAATTGTCCTTCTTTTCTAGAAGCAATGGCTTCTTTTAGTGTTTGTCCTTCTTCTAGTGGGTAATGGCAAGCGACGTGGTGTTTACTGCGTACTTCTACTAATGGCGGCATTTCATTCTTGCATCGTTCTGCTGCAAGTGGACATCTTGTTCGAAAACGACAACCAGATGGAGGATTAGCTGGAGAAGGGACTTCTCCTTTTAAAACTATTCGCTCTTTTTTCAATCGTGGATCTGCTTCAGGGACTGTTGATAACAGTGCTGCTGTATACGGATGGGCTGGACTCTCGAAGATATTATCCGTTTCTGACAGCTCAACAAGTTTTCCTAAATACATGACACCTACACGATCTGATATATGTCTAACAACATTTAAACCATGTGCGATAAAAAGTAAGGTAAGGCCAAATTCCTTTTTAAGCTTCATCAATAAATTGATTACTTGTGATTGAACTGACACATCAAGTGCAGAGACTGGTTCATCTGCTACAACAAATGTCGGATTTAGCGCAAGCGCTCTTGCAATGCCAACTCTTTGCCGCTGCCCCCCAGAAAATTCATGCGGATAGCTATTGTAACGGCTAGGATCCAGTCCAACTAATTCAAGCATTTCCTTTACTTTCTTTTCCTTTTCAGCTCCTTTCGCAATGCCATGGATTTCATACATTTCGCCTATAATTTGTCCTATTGTAAAGCGAGGATTCAACGAGCCAAAAGGATCCTGATAGATAATTTGCATCTGTTTTCGCAGTTTTCTAAGTTCATGTTTGTTATGTAATAAGATATTCGTATTATTAAAGAAAACCTGACCCTCTGTTGGCTCCTGCAGCCTCAAAATGTTTCTGCCAAGTGTTGATTTCCCGCAGCCTGACTCACCGACTAAACCTAATGTCTCCCCTTTATAAATCGTAAAGGACACATCATCAACAGCCAGCACTGCCTTTTTTTCTTTCCTAAAATAACCGCCTCCTTTGATTGGAAAGTGTTTTTTCAAATTTTCAATTCTTAGAAGTGGTTCTGAGTTGTCAGAAGAATAGCTCTTTTGATTAGGATTCAATAGATACACCCCCTTCTTCTTCAATTTGAAGTAAACTATTTTCGATCAGATAATCTACATGCCAGCATGCAACTTGTCTTTCCCCTCTCATTTCTAAAAGCGGTTCTTCTGTATGGCATTTATCTGTTGCAAATGGACAGCGTGGAGAAAAACGGCAGCCGCTTGGAATTTCATTTAAACTAGGAATTGATCCTTTAATTGATTTTAAAGGTACCCCGCGTTCTCCGTTCATCTTTGGAACGGACTCCAGCAGTCCTTTTGAATACGGGTGGAGTGGCTGATCAAAAATATCCTTTGTTTTAGCAATTTCCATCACTTTTCCTGCATACATAATGATAATTCGGTCGGCCATTTCGGCAGCAACACCAATATCGTGAGTAATGAGCAGGATGGACATATTACGTTCTTGACGTAATTTCCGTAAAAGCTCTAGTATTTGCGCCTCAATGGTAACATCTAAGGCAGTTGTTGGTTCATCAGCAATGAGAAGGTCCGGTTCAGAAGCTAAAGCAATGGCAATCATTACCCTCTGCCTCATCCCGCCTGATAATTCATGTGGATATTGCTTCAAGCGAGCCTGAGGATCTGATATTCCTACAAGACGAACAAGTTCTTCCGCTCGCTGCCAAGCCTCCTTTTTACTTATCGGGTGATGAAAAAGAATGGCTTCTGTAATTTGTTTGCCGATTGTAAAAACAGGGTTAAGTGCAGTTAGAGGTTCCTGAAAGATCATCGATATTTTCGATCCTCTTATCCTTCTCATTTCCTCGGTATTTTTGGTCGTCAGTTCCTCGCCATTGAATTTAATTTCGCCCTCGATGATTCTTCCATTCTCATATTCTACTAGCCGCATAATACTCATGGATGTTACACTTTTCCCACTGCCTGATTCACCTACAATACAAATGGTCTCTCCTCTATTAATATCGAAAGAAACACCATCTACAGCTCTTACAAACCCATCCTTCCCTTGATAACCTGTGACAAGACTTTTCACTTCAAGAATCTTATCCAACTAACTCCCTCCTCTCCATTAAGATAGTTTATTCATTAAATAATTTCTTCTAGATGGAAAAAAGACTTTGCTTAAAATGAAATTCATATTTTCTTGATATTCTTTCAGTATAGGAAGAATTTTCTTTGCCTGTTCATCTGTTAAACGATAGTCTGGGCCAGCAACTGATAAAGAGCCTAGAATATTATTCTTTTTATCAAATAAAGGAATAGATACAGCAGCCACTTCCTCAAACGTTTCACTGGATGTATAGAACCAGCCTTGCTTTTTAATAAATTCAAGTAAAACTTGGAAGCTTTCTTTTGTATTAATCTGTCTAGCTTTATTTTCTATCCCATGATCGATAATTTTGCTCTGAATGTCTGGGGGAAGATGCGCTAGAATCACTTTGTGTGAAGCACCAATATACAAGGGACTTCTCTTTCCAACCGATTCCGAAAAACGAACACTTTTTTCACTCTCAACGATTTTCAGGTATAGACCTTCTTCATTATCAATAATGGTCAAGACTACACTTTCCCCTGTCCCTAAAGCAATCCGCTTCATAATGGGCTGAATCATCTCGGATATCTTCAGATTTTCTTCAACCACATTGCCCAGCTCCATAAATTTGATCCCTAATTCATATTTGTTTGTTTCGGTATTTTGAACAACATATCCCTTCTCCTCAAATGTTGAGAGAATACGATGAACAATCGTATGACTCATATCTAAATATCTCGCAAGATCCCTCAATCCCCATGATGGGGTTTCAGCAGTAAATGCATCCAATATACTAAGGGCCTTACTAACTGTTTTCGAGCTCAAATTCACACACCCTTTGTGGTTCGATTATAGAACCACTATTCTAAATTTTGTAACGTTTTTATAATAATACCATGACAAAAAATATTGTAAATACATTTTTATGATTTTTTATAAGTTTCTGATTATTTGAAAGCAAGTATTATTATATGGCGAACATATACTACGAAAATCATTGATTCCGTATAAGGTTATAAAAATACAAAAAACCTGTAGATCCATCTACAGGGATTAGAGATTTTTGCTGATTCAATTGTTCTTGTTCACCAAACCCAAACTGTTCGCTTAAAAGTTTGGGCTTTCTTTGAACCGATGAAGGACTCTTCATTTGGTTTCCGACTTAGTTTGGGCTTTCATTCACCTGATGAAGGACTCTTCCATTGGTTTCCGACCATGTTTGGGCTTTCATTACCCCGATGAAGGACACTTTCCTTGTTTTCCGACTAAAATGGGGCCTTCATTGCTGCGATGAAAGACAATCTCTTTGTTTTCTGAACAAGATTGGGCCTTCATCATACTCATCTTGACGGAGATAGCAGTTCCTACCACACATTAATTTTTGAAAATTCCAACAAAATTTTATAAGATAGAGTAGACTAATTGCACTTGGAGGGATATTAATGGAATTAACCGTTTATTTAGCTGGACAGATTCATGATAATTGGAGAGAGGAATTAGAGAAAAAAGCAAAGGCGAAAAATCTTCCGTTAATATTTGTGGCACCTCAAACAAACCATGACCGGTCAGATAATATCGGTGAAGAGATTCTAGGGAAACAACCTAGCAACCTTTATAAGGATGATGCAGCATCTGATATAAACAATTTCCGAACACAAGTATTAATGCAGAAGGCCGATATCGTGATTGCATTGTTTGGCGAAAAGTATAAACAATGGAATACAGCGATGGATGCCACAACAGCAATAACGTTGAATAAACCAACCATTATCATTCGACCGGAATCATTAATCCACCCGTTAAAGGAACTTTCCAATAAGGCAAATGTAACAGTAGAGACAGTTGAACAGGCGTTGGATGTGATTGGTTATATTTTTGAATAAAGCTATCTCGATGAATAACAATAGTTGAAAAGGCTTCTGAATATTTCCAGAGCCTTTTCTTTAGTTCACCTGTCCTATTTCCCTTAAGTCTTGCTCAACAAAACAATACATCGTACCCCCTAATTAATCTTCTCCGCCTTCCCAGATATCAGTTTCAGCTGATCATTTTCATAGCGAATTTCATAAGTGGCTTTGTATTTGCTTAAAATGGTTGAGCCGTTTTTTCGTTCCTCATCAGATACAATAGCAACTACAGTTGCATAAACTTCATTGAAATTGAGTCCTTTTTATATTTTCACTAACTTTGCCAAGGACATCCTCATATTCAATAGTCTATCGATCATATCGATACTATCTTGTAATGCATAGTAATCTGGACGCTTCAATTGTGCATGTTCTAATAATTTCATCATCTTTTTATAGTCCCTTTTTAATGCAAGCGCTTCAGCATGCCCGCTAATAAAATTTCCTTGTCTAAAAATAATGAGCACTCATCCTGTCCCATTTCCACCCAAATAGATATATAGCAATAAAAGGGTGGTGCATAGAGATGAATTTAAAATCAGGCAATGTAGAACAGTTTAAGTCGTTTTCACAATTTAGGAATCTTCAGGAGTTTAATACGCATATCGAAATGTGGCTGGCTGTACATAAGGACCAGCTTACGAAAGGAGAACTAGTTGGGCTGAAGCGGCTCATCCGCTTCGCTGCGAAAGTGCCGGGTGTATGTAATGCGAAAATCGGTACCTTGTTAAAAGCCATTCATGAAGAGTATGGCGGAAACGGGATTTCCCGATCTACGTTTAAACGAATGGTTGCCAAGGTGTCAGCGTTAGGCATCCTAACGATTTATGAAACAGAAAGAAGAAATGGGTCACAGTCTAGTAATTTGTATGTATTTAATTGTTTTCCCAGCAGTGAACCACCTAAAGAGGAAAAAATGAACTCCCTTAATAAAGCTATCAATCTCTCTAAAACAATAATTAAAGATAAAAATAAACGTAAAGAGACTGAACTTGACCATACCTATACAAGTGACCGAGTTCCTCGTGCATTCGTCCAACTGATGAAATGCTTCTTTCCTGTCGCCAAGGAGATTGAAGAATTTTGGAGAATGACGACCATCGCCGCTTACCGACATAACAGGGAGAGTGAAACTGACCTGATAACTTCTTTAGCGATCCATTCCTTTAAGCAGCTGATTCGGAAAATGAAGTCAGCCAATAGGGTAGCAAACCCTATTGCTTACTTCCATGGAATCTTAAATAAGAAATTAGACGAGCACTATTTTGGTGAGTTATTTGAGCTAGGCTTTTCTACCGGACAGGGGCAAGAGGAATTGATTTTTAGAAAAAAATGTTCGATTGATTCAATTTCGTCCTAACATCTTATTTTTTCGGTCAATTTTCTCTTTTGATGCCAATTTTTCATTCTTCCCTCTTTTTCCTGGTTGAAATTAGACTTTAACCTGTTCGCTGAAAATTCAGCATTCCATTATGGTGTAGATTACCCGGGAATACACGAGCAAAGCGCGCTTTCTGAAGGGATTCATGATGGAAAGCTTTGAACAGGTCAAGAAGCAATATACACCGATGATTTACAAAATTATTTCGTCCTTAAACATTTATATGAACAAGGACGAGTTCTTCCAGATTGGTCTTATCGCATTATGGGAGGCTTATGAACGATTTGATCCAGAGAAAGGGAACTTCACCAATTATGCTTACACCTTTATCAAGGGAAGATTTCTCACAGAAATGAAGCAATCAAATAGGCATACGGAGAATACATGTCCAGTAAACGAGGAGTTCCTGGATTACGTAGAAGATGAGTTCAGCCTCTGCCCATTGGAAGAAGACATTCTCCTCTCCTATTGCCAAGCTGGATCCCTGACTGAAAATCAGACAAAATGGGTTCTTTATACATGCCTAAAGGGATTCAATGTGAAAGAAATAGCCGCAATGGAGAAGGTTTCATTATCTGCCGTGAAAAATTGGAGAACAGCTGCCACGGATAAGCTAAGAAAAGCAATCAAAGAAAATAAGGTATTGTAAGTTTTTATAGGAAGCAGGAGGCTAATATCACAACCTTTTCCTGCTTCCTCCTATAAACTATTTATAAGCAACTTCACTTTCCCTGTGTGTTTTCATCCGATGGTGGCAACTTTGCCCAAGCAAAATTCGGCTATCCTTATTATTTTTTACTTGAAAAGACAATTGTTCATGAGAATGTAACAATTACTTTTCCATTAACCAGCTCAATTAAGAAACCGCATATAATAGGGATTAACACCTAGTTTTTAAACAAATTTTGGATATTACTAATAATAGAAAAGTTTACCTTACTCAACATTTATGCAGTCCTATATCTGTAAGAATTCACCTTAATATTATCTAATAATGATAGAAAGGAGGTTTATCATGGAAATCTGGAATCTAAAATATATTGGTGAAACTTTAAAGAAGCTAAGGAAGTCCAAATTACTGACACAGGAGGATCTCGCCGAGGAAAGTGGGCTTGATACACGAACAATTAGTTTACTGGAAAATAATCAGCAAGAGCCTCTTTTGAGTACAATTAGCTCCCTTGCCGTAGCCTTAGGAATGGAGCCTTCTGAATTTTTGAAGGAAATTGAGATGGATGTAGAAAGAGCCCGGATTCGTGAGAAGGATCCCAATTGGTCAAATGTTCAAATGGAGTAGTGAATATTTTACATAAAGGAGTCGATTTGCTTGTTTATGGAAAGCCGCTATACCATCAACAAACATTTCATGGAAATGACAGGTTATTATGACCGCAACGGAAAGCTGTGCACCCTCGTCACAGAAACAGGAAGAACCTTCATCGTCGACAAATCACCTCTTGAAATTATCAATGACAACATTATATGCGTTGGATATGATTTAAAGGGCGCCACGAAGACAGCTAGAAGTCTGCTGGGCAATATCTATATTTGTCCCATTTTAGTAAATCCAATAGATCGAATTGTTATATTTCCTACCCTTTCACCTAAGCATAGTGAGTGCGTCTGGTACAACCCCGTTCACATCAAAAGAACAAGCAGCCTCAACCGCCAAACCTTCATCATATACAGCAATGGCCGAACGAAACTCATCAGAGACAAACTAGCATCCTTTAATTGTAAAATCAAGCAAGCCGAACAGCTAGAAGATATGACAAAGATATGAGATTTTTAATTATAAGCAATAGAAAAGACAGTGGATTAGGATACAAGATGGTGGATTATTTTTACACTTAGAAAAAGTCCTAATCCGATAACTGCTTTTTCTATGACCGAAGACTAGGCGGTTGCTCTTTCTTGCAAACGCCCAGTCCTTTTATGTAATATTGCAGCTAACATTTGCAGTATTAAATTCATTTTAGTTAGACTAAATAGCTTTATAGTAAGAGTCAGTAAAATCAACCTTTATTCTTTTTTGCTAGAATCAAAATTCTTCTAAAGTATTCTACTAATAGCTCCAAATCGGCAACAACTAATGGCTTTTTACTATCAGTAACAATATAAAAATCGAAACAATAAGCCTCGTTTGAATCCTTATGATTATAGAAAGGGGATTTTAATTTATACTTTGTCCCACATATTTAACCTTGTTTTCCTTAACAAAATAATAAATCCCACAATCTTTACTTATTTCCTTAAAAAATTGATCGTCTTTTCTAAAATTCCCTAGGACTTCTTTTCGGAAAGTTAGCGACAATCCATTTATTATTTTTCGGAGAAAAGCTATCAGCCCAATCAACTAATTCCTTCTCTGTAATTTCTATTTTCTCCAATGACAAAACCTCCACACGAAGTTTTTTGAATGCTATTTACCTCTAATTTGTCATTTAAAAATCTTACTTCGATGAAACGCCATGTACTTCTTATTATTTTTGGATAGTTTTATTTTACTGCTCGATTCAATATTCATTAACCTTTTCGTTGTTTCATCCAGTCTTGAGGAAATAACCACTTTCCCATTGTTATTAAAAGTAATATAGCCCTTATCAAACAGAGCATCATGAGCGGGACAAAGCAGAAGTCCGTTATGCTTATCCAATCTCTCATTTGATGTACAGTCTTTCCATGGCTTTATATGACTAGCTATTAATAAACTCATGTCAGTAAGGCCACAGATACAGCATTCCTGAGATTCCAATAACAGCTTTTGCTTAAATAGTCCTTGTCCAACTCTTGTTTTCACGATACGTTCTGCAACTGTAGTTGGTGTCCCTTTCGGTACCAATGAATCTATCGAATCCATCTCTAGCTTTTCTTCTACTTCATATATGTATTTTAATAGATCCGGCTTATTCTCTAATTTTCTCGTATCTCGTACATAAGATTTTGCCATCCCTTTTGCAACAAGTTCATTTAAAGAAAGCTCCTCACCTAGACAACTTTCTAAATTGATTAAAGGCTTTAAACGAATATACTTTTTTGATACTCGATTAGAAACAGCTGAAGACGATAATGGAACGCGATAGAACTGACTATAATCTGTTAACTCCTTCTCTGTTAGATCATCTTTCACACATTCTGTCTTATATGAAATTTTTTGTGTTGGTCTTCCCATATAAATATAAACAATATCACCAGCAAAAATATGATGATTCGTTCCCCAATCGATGTACCCAACCTCTTCAATTGCAGAGCTTACATCAAAATCACTAATTGCTGATTTTAGCCAAACCGTCATTGGAAGTCTCCTTTGCTATCTTGGTGTAAATACTATTAACATATTAATCAATCCTATTAGTCTATTTACTCATATTTTGCAGAAATGGATTATTTATATATGTATATAGTACCAAAACAATAGATTGCATATTTGATTTAAATACAATTTTCTGCGCATCAAAAAAGGAACCGCCCCAAGAGACTAGTAAAAAAAAAGAGCTACCGCATATTACGGTAGCTCTCCTTCTATAATACCCACTCACATACAAATGTGTTCATGGATCATACAATTAATTATTAGTTAGATGCAAAACCATTCTTCACTTGGTTTCCATTAACATCTGTTAATTCAGCATCTTTAAATTCTACTGTTACTTTATCTGTAAGTGTGATCGCATTCGTTAATTTAACTGTTAACTTGCCGTTGTTTACTGCTGGTGTAAATGCAGCAGTAGAGCCGTTAACTTTTACAGAAATACCTTCGAAGAATGTAGCATCGCCATCGATATCAGTTGAAACAACTGATTCAGAGAAGCTAACTACTGCTTCATTGCTGCTGTTTACTGTTAATGCTGTGTTTACAGTAGGAGCGATGTTTTCAGTTAAATCAACTTGAGCTGTATTTTCTCCATCAGCTAAAGTATTTCCATAAGCATCCGTTAAGTTTGAAGCAGCAAAAGTAAATGTTCCGTTCACTGTTACAAATCCTTCTGGTAATGTAATCATTACTTTGTTCTTGTTGTCTACAAACTTAATATCTGTGTTTGCTGGAAGAGCTTTTCCGCCAACAGTGTAGTTAGCTGGAGAAAGAACGGAATCAGTCATTCCATTTGCATGTGTGTTAGCAAATACTACAGAAATAACATTTTTATCTTCACTGATCGTAGTTGTTACTACTTTACCTGCTTGTTGTTCAGCTGTTTCAGGTCTTACAACATTTAAAGTAATAGCTTTATCGTTTTTGTTTGCATAGCTGTCAGCTACTTTATCTGCAGCTACTTCAAGTACATAGTTCTTGCCAGTTGCAAGTTGTGTACCAGCAGCTAGTGTTAGCTCAAGCTTGTTCTTTACAACTTCTCCATCAACAGTTGGGTTGATTGCAGAATCTACAGTTAGGTTCGTGTTGCTTTGGAAAATTCCATCAATTGACTTAACTGTTAGAGCTGAAAGACTTGCAGCAGATACTTCTTCGTTAAATTCAAGCACTAATTTTCCATCTGCTTTTGCTTCTGCACGAACTAATGATGCAGCAGTGTTATCAGCAGTAAATGTAGAATTGAATTTAACTTCTTTCATTGTATTTGGAGTTGATGCTTTATCAGCAAATCCGTTAATTACAACTTCTGAAGTAAAGAAGTTAGCATTGTTAGCGAAGAATGCACCAGCATTAGCTTTTTGAACATCCACAATAAATGTTTTGTTGTCAGTTGTTGTAATATCATTAGCTGCAACAGCAACGCCGCCAATAGATACACTGCCTTTTGTTACTTCTTCAGAGAAAGTTAAAGCTAATTTATTTCCATTTGTTGAAGTAGATACAGTTGGAATTGTTGAATCAACTTGTTGAGCTGGAACTGTTAAAGATAGAGTAATATGCTCTGCCTTGTTTGTTTTCACCGCAGCATCTGTTGCACCTACAACGTCAATTGTATATGATTTTCCTACTTCTAAACCACGTAGGACAACTTCACCTTTAGCTAAATCGATATCTGCAGGAGCTGGAGTAACTTGAGCACCATTTACAGAGATCGTTCCAAAAGAAGATAACTCTTCAGAGAATTTTAATGTTAAATCAGCTGAAGTTGCAGAAGTGTAATTGAATTTTTTATCAGCTACTTCTGGAGCTACTACATCTTCAAATGAGAATACGGCATTGTATTCAGCTGTTTTAATGACAGTATGATCAGCAGCTTTTTTATCTGTATCAAGAGCTTTAACAGTTAGTTTTGCATTTTTAACTTCAGTGCTGTCTAAAGTATAAGTAACAGTCTTTCTATCTTCAGACAAAGTAGCAGCTGAATCAGCTTTCGTTTCTAATGAAAGAGCAGCTAATAATTGTGCCTCAGTCGTACCTTTTGCTAATGCTGTATTGAATTTTACAACTAATTGCTTTGCATTGATTGCAGTTACTGATTTAACTTCAGGAGTCATTTGAGCTTCTAACTCGTCAAAAGTTTTTACAAGAGCTGCCTTCATTGCTGCATTTTTAACATCTTTCATGTACTTAGCCGCTTCAGTTAAGTGCTTTTCAGCTGTTGCAGCATCATTTGCAGCAAGAGCTTTTTTAGCTAAGTCTAATTCGATTTTTGCAGATACTTCGTATTTCACGCTGTCACGTACAGTTTCAGCCGCTTTTTTGTAGTTTGCACGGATTTCGTCACGTGTCGTTTGTCCGTAAACACGGTCTAATAGGATTGCTTGCTTACGAATTTCAGTAGAAAGTGCATGGTATGCAGCTTCAGTCTTGTCGTCGATAAGCCCTTTAGAGATTTGTGCTTCAAGAGCAGCTTTTTTCACATTGATTTTTTCACCAGCAGTGATGGCATCAATGTAAGACATTGTACGGTTAATGTGAAGGTTTACATTTTGTTCTATGTCGGCAAGGTATCCAGCTTTTTGAGAAGCTGGTAATGTGTTAATTGCAGCTACTGCTTTATCACGAGCAGCTTTAGCAGCATTGTATTGTGCCCATGGACGAGTTGTTCCATCAGCAGAGCCTTCAGTTGAGATTGCCCATTTTAAAACTGTACCAGCATCTTTAGCTTTTTTTACTAAAGATTGTACTTGGCTTACTGATGCAGCGTCTGCACTTGATGGAGATGTTGCTACGAATGCGGATGCAGCGATTGCTGATGCACCTAGTACTTTAATTGCTTTCTTTTTATTCAATGTAAAATCCCCCTAGAAGAATGTTTATAAGATTGATAATTCATAAGTATGTAGGCATTTGTATGTCCTTGTCGCCCCCACGTTTATAATCATAAATCATCTCTAAAATTAGTTAAATGACAAAAATTTTCCTTCAAACTAGTAAAATTGGATACAAAGGAAAAGTATTCAAGTAGATTACTAGTTTCTTCTATTATTTATAACAAAAAAAATCAACCTATATGCTAGGTTGATTTTTAAGGTCTATTTCTTTTCTACTTCTTCAGTTGGGAATGTATACTTCCACAAATCTGCTTGATTTCTGTAATACAGATTTCCTTCAGCATCCTGAGCAATTTCGTTTGCCCCTTCTTTTACGAGGATTTCAATATCTAAAGTCTTCGGATCAGCTTTAAATAATCTTCCTTCTACTGTTCCATAGATATTTCCGTCGATGCCTTCAATAATCTTCGCGTTACGGAAGCGGCCAGAAATTAATTCTAAGATCTGCTTTGTTTTAATTTCCTTTGTTTCTGGATTGTAGGAAACCAGTGTCCCATCAGCCATTGCCCAGATTGTGCCGTTCTTATCTGCGATGATGCTAGTAATCATGCTGGCTTCTATCGGCAGGTGAATGTATTCCTTTTCTTCCGGCCAATCAGGTTTGAAACGGAAGAATCTTGCACCACGTTCATTTACTTGGTAGTTCGCATGAATCGAAGTTCCGCCATAAATATATCCATCATGATGTAGGAATGACACAAGGCTCTGATTATAGATGTAATTTTCATAGACTTCTTGCTTGTTCTCTTTCAAATCATAGATCGCCAATGCTCCCCCGCCGATGCTTGTTTCTGGATAAGTTCCTACGAATACTTTACCCAGTTTTGGTACAGCAGTAATGGCAGTAGATCTTTCTTGTCCAAACTCCCCAAGTCGCATAATCTCTCTTGGATTCATCGGACCCCATGGCTTCGTTAAATCAAGCTCAAGCACTCTAGCTCTTGGGTAAGCTCCAATATATAGCTTATCTCCCATAATTGTCATCGATTCAATTTGGCTAATATCTTTATGAAGTGTAGATTGATTCGTCTTAGGATTATAGATGGCTAAGCCGCCAGACATATATCCATTGATAAAGATATTTTCCCGTTTTTCATCTTGAATCATTGTGTATAAAGTAACTGGCTGCGCTGGCAGTTCCATCTTTGTAATCTCGTTATAGCCTGTTTCTAAATTATACTTAAAAACATTCCCCGCATTATCAATTAGACCTACTAATGTCGTTCCAGGATAGTTCGGGTCATTTAATTCGGCAAAATCCAGATTAAGCAATTCTGTTCCTTTGAGCAAAGAAATATTCAGGTTTATATGCTCTTTCGTATTTAGGTCATACTTGTAAAGACTATTTTCTTTCGAATAATAAATAGCCTCTTCAGTTGGAGAAATCAATGATACGGTTCTCGAGTTTAATTCGATTTCATCTGTCACTTCTAACGTTTCTTTATCAAACGCTACTAAACGATTGGACGGATCCATTCGGGCAAAAATCTTATCTCCAATGAATTTGATATCTCGAACATATTTATCATCTTTATATTCGTTTGGAAGAAACGCTGTTTTCTTCTTTGTTTTTAAGTCAATTTTTACTAAATCAGCTTTTGAACCAACACCTACGTATAAAACGTCTGCCTCTTGATCATAGGCGATGGACTTAGCAAATTCCTTCTTATATAAAGCCTGTCCAAAATTCTCTAATTCTCCAGTGGAAGAATCGTATTTAAATACAGAACCGCCATATGCTGTTGAACCAAATACGATTCCGTCTACAGCATCAATATCTTGAATCGCTGTATCCTTAGGCAATGTCAGCATATTCCCATGATCATGAAATTCATCCGTATTTGGGTTATAGCTGTATACATTGCCATCCGTTGTTCCGCCAACCCAAACGGTTCCATCCTCATCCACGTCTAATCCCCAGGCACTTGTCGAATTAGATAGTGTATATGTATGCTTCAATTCATTCGTATTCAAATCGACAACAGCCAATGCTGATGGCGTACCATGCATAACAAAATACATGTATGAATTTCCAAGTTCATCAAAACCTGCAGCTGCAGTTAAAGCAGATGTTTGAAATACTTGTGGGCCAACTAAGCTTATATTCTTATTGACCTCTTCGACTACTTCTACTTCATCTTCATTAATTTCTGTTTCTGGTGTCTCTTGATCTTCAATGATTTCAATATCTTCTTGCTCTACTGGCGTTCCAGCATCAATCTCCTCCGCAAAAACACTCGGCTGTCCAAGCGATAAGAAAAGCGGGAAAATAGTGACTAACGTTAATATCTTTCTCTTCATCCAATCTTCTCCCTTCTTTTCCATTATAACAAAAATTGCGCGAATAGGTATGATTTTCCTCCCCTAAAAGAGTATAAGTAATGTAAAGATTCTGGCTTTATAGCTTACGAGGTTAAAAAAATGAATTTCCTGCAAAACTACTATACTCAGAAGATGACAGCATTCATATAATCTCTTACAATAGGAATATGTTGGATGTATTACTACAAATTTCATGTTAGGGGATAATTGTATGAGTAAAAAAAGAACGTTGAAAATTTTAAGTGCTTCCGCGATCGCTGCTTCTGCCTTCGTTACAGCACCATCCATTGAAGCCGCTTCTGTCAGCGAAGCAGAAAAGCTAGTAAAGACTGCAAAAGATGCGGGGACTGTATTAAAATGGGCCATATCCATTGAGGGAACTGCCGATGGCAAGACTCGTCCATGGGCTGCTTATAATGCTGCCAAGTCTGCGTATGACAAAGCTTTAAAAGCGGTAAATACTTTACCAGCTGCCCAGAAGAACAGATATTTAGCAGACCTAGATCAAAATGTAAAATTGCATATCACTCGCACGATGTACTATATCGATGCGATCACTGCGGGCGAGAAAATTAAGGAAAAACAACAAACTTTAGCTTATCAGCAGGATCTTGATATCATTAATGATCAGACAGAGAAGGCATACCATGAGCTTTCCAATGAGATCCGCAAACAGGCAATTCTGCTTGATCGTGTATATGGGCAAACGACACGTGATCTCATACGCTCGCATTATAAGCAATCAGCTGAAAAGGTTCGGGACGCTTCCAAATATCCTGTAACCGTAAAAATGGAACTCGATTTTGCACAAAAAGCATTAGCAGATAAGAACTCCGTTAAAGCCAACAAACATATTCAAGAGGCAAAAAGCTATTTAAAATATATCAACAATACAGTTATTAAGAAATACTTAACGGATCGCTTAAACGCTTTAGAAACATCTTACGTTCCTAAAGTAGAAAACGTTAGTGCAGCAGAACCTAAACGTATTAGAGTCGAATTTAACAAAGCCATGCTATCTGGCTCCGGAACAAATGGGGCTGAAAATACATCGAATTACTCTGTTTCAGGCAGAACGATTAAAAATGTAATACTTACAAATGACAAAAAGACGGCAGTCATTGAACTATATGATCCGCTTTATACAAGTACGTCCTATACTGTAACTGTAAAGAAGAATATTCAGTCAGCGAACTATGAGACATTAAGCACAGCTGATTACACTTCATCTTTCACTTTTTCAGATAAGCAAAAGCCAACCGTTTCAACAATAACCACTCAAACAAATGGCAATGTGGAAATTAAGTTCTCGGAAATCATTAATTCGGGGTCATCCCTAAGCATCACTGTTGATGGAAAATCTGTTACAGCAAACTCTGTTTATAGTGACACAGATACAGTCACTGTACCTAAAGCAGAGCTTGATCGTATTGGCCTTCGAAAAGGAAGATCCTATTCTATCGTTGTTTCAGGTGCAAAGGATGTAGTTGTCTATACGCCTAATACAATGGATACGTATCGCAGCAACTTTATGTATAATCCAACAGCCGATTCGGTTGCGCCAGGAGTCAGAACTTTACAGGTGAAGGACGAGAAAACACTTACAGTAGAATTTACAGAAACATTAGAAGCGTTCACCGCATCTAACCTTGTCATTACAAAGGGCAACACAACGATAAGACCAACGACTGTAAAAGATGTCTCTAACGGGCAAAAAACAAAGTTTGACATCGAGCTTCCTGCAAGTGTGTATGGAACGAACGAAAATTCCGTTTGGTTAAATGTACAAGTAAAAGCATATAAGGATCTTGATAATAATACCGGTTCAACGATTGACCGTTCTGTCAGTCTTACGAAGGATTTGAATCCGCCACAGTTTGTTAGTGCAACCTATGATGCTAAGACAAATGAATTCCAAATCTCTTTTAATAAGACCTTAAAATCTGGATCGCCAGTAGCAAACAATATAAAAATATATGATTCAGGAAGTAATATTGTCAAAGCGACAGTTAAATCAAATGTGAATAACAAGCTGATACTTGATGTAAAAAGTTTACCTGACGGAGACTATCGTATAACTGTTGAAGATGGTGCCGTAAAGGATAATACGATTTCACAAAATAACAATCGTGCATTCATTACTTCCATTACCAAAAAATTTGATTCAATAAAGCCAACGGTCCAATTTGATAAATCATCCATAAACGGACAATTCCTAGCCTATTTCAGTGAAGCAGTAAAAGAAGAATCCGCAACATATTATAGAAACTATTCTTATGATGGAAACCATTTACCTTCGAATTCAACATTTACATTGAGCAGTGACAAAAGGCTTGTTACAATTACGCTGCCTGAAGGAACGATTACAGCAACTAAAAATTATAAACTTACCGCAACAGGTGTAAAGGATCTTTCAGATAATGTGATGAATCCTTTTACAGCAAGTATTCCACTAACTGATAATACTCAGCCCATTTTAACGGCAGCCACTCTTGATGCCAATAATAATATTAAACTAACATTTTCTGAGAATATTATGTTTAATGATAATGGGTACACAAGCTTTGATATTAGTGTAAATGCAACAAAAATAAATTCGGACCAATATGAAATAAAAAGTGGAGCTAATGGACGAGAGATACTTGTTGTTTCATATCCTGATAAATTATTATTCACAACAGGAAGCATAAAAATTCAAACATCAACTGATGCTCGAATTAGTGACTTGGCAGGAAATCCGATAAAGGCTGGGATTGTGAAGGAAATTACTCAATAAATGAAAAAGGATTTGCCAATTTGGGCAAATCCTTTTTTGGTGAATAGATAGGATTCCTAATTAAAAAAGGAGAATTGTTTACTCTTTTTAGTATAACGTAATCAATAAT
This sequence comes from Cytobacillus solani, assembly GCF_001420595.1. GTDB lineage: Bacteria > Bacillota > Bacilli > Bacillales > Cytobacillaceae > Cytobacillus > Cytobacillus solani. The sequence continues at coordinate 4,628,232 of NZ_LJIX01000006.1, forward strand.
AAAGGTCGTAGCCTTTCAGCATATAAAAGAAATAAAATTTTTCGATTTACCTTTCAAGCTTAATAAACCAGCAGTAGATTCAAGATTTCCTCTCTTTTCGTTTTATTAAGCAAAATAAGAATATTGTGTTTTTAGGACCAAAAAATGTTAGTAAATCACTCGGCACTGCAATAGGTAATGTGGTAAGCAAAGAAATGGTCAAACACCTATTTTTATTAAGTGTCATGATTTAAATAGTGAGATCAGCTAGAAAACACCCTAGAGAAATAAGAAGGGAATTACCATTTTAACAGCAAATGTTAATTTATAGTGTGTGATGAAATTTTTCAGGAACTAAACTAGCAAATTTAATTTCAAATTGTATATTGCATCATTCTACAGTCATAACAATGGTAGGAGATCCCTACCGTTAAAGGTCATTTGTCAACAGTTAGAATTCATTTTGCACGTATCTCCAATCTATACTTGTTTCTCGACAATTCATGTATAAAAGATTGGATGAATACTTACATTTTTTATTTCTTAAATTGTGTAATACCCCAACAAATATTATAGAACCAAATTTATAAACCTAAATACAAAACTCTTTCTGAAAATACACAAAAGAAAAGCCCTACAGAGACCTCTCTCTGCAAAGCTTTTCTAATTATCTATCAACATTTTTTGAGTTAATAGACACTTTTCTATTGGATTACTTAACTGGAATAAAATCTACTGTTAAGTTTAATCCATCTTGGTTTGTTACACCAGAGATATTAGATAATTTTACTACTCTGTTTGCATCTTTGCTGAAGTTGCTATTAGCTTTAATTGGAGTACCTAATTTAACTTTAACAACGTTTGTTCCATCTCCAGATGTAACTTCTGTTTTATCTTTACCAATTTGGTATTCTAACTTTTCACCATTTTCGTCGATAAATGTTAATACAGAGTTGCTAGAGAATTTAGCTTCATCTTTATAATTATCAATTGTAGTGAATGTTAATGTAAGCTCTTCTCCAGTAGCAAATGTACCAGCAACATCTGTTACACCAAATGCACCTTCAATGATGTTAATTTCCTTTGTGCCGCCTACAACTACATCAGAGCTATTTTTTCCTTCATATTGACCAATTGTAAATGTATTCTTTGCATTTTCTGTTAAATAAACGCGTTCTTCCCATCTGCCAGATGAATCAACTTTAACTTCATATTGAGAAACGCCATTAGCATCAACGTTAATCTTCACATATTTGCCTGCTTCTCCAGTACCACGTAAATCGAAATATTTTTGATTTGTTTTCGGATTTACACGTACATCTTTCTTAGATGGGTTTGTAACAGTGATTACTTTTACATCAACTTTTTCAACAAGGTTAAAGAAGTTTCTTTCACCTTTTGTATACACAACACTGATCTTTGAATGTGCTGTTAATGCTTTCTTGAAGTCCTCATATGATACAATTTTTCCTTCTACTTGGAAAGTGTCATTTTTAGTGAAAGAGAACTTAAATTCGTCGTTTACTCCGCCTACTTTTGCAGTGAAGTAATCTTTATCAGGATGTACATATAATACTGAATCTTTATCAAGAGTATTGTTTTGATCAAACACTACAATAGTTTTGCCACTAGTTAATGTCTTACCAGTGTCAAGATTTGTAACTTTTACTGCAGTTTCACCATGTTTTGCACCCTTAACAACAACAGATAGTACTCCATCTTTAACTTTTACACCTGTAGTTTTTGTATCTCCATTAACAGATACAATTTCAACAATATCAGGTGTTGTCAATTCTACATCTGCATAGCCATTATACTTTCGTCCATCACTATCTTTTAAATCGAAAGTATAAGTACGGTATTGATTTTCTTCAATTCTTTCAGCTTTATCAGCAGAAGTAATTGGGTCATTTGTAGATGTTTTTGGAGCTGTAAATGACTTCGTAGCTTCACCTTTGTAAGACAAAGTATAAGTCTCTCCAGCTTTTTCTCCATTTACAGTTAATGTAACTGTTTTCTTATCATCACTTAATTTTGTAGAAGAAACTTCTAATCCTTTATCAAAAGTGAAGTGAGTAACAGGTGCGACATCTAGAGCTTTTGTAAATTTAACTTCTACAGTAGTAGAGTTAATGCGATTTATAGATTTTACTGTTAAAGGTAATGCATCTACAACATCATTTAAGTTCTTAGTCAATTCAGCTTTGAATTGTTTAACGTCTTTCAACGCATATTCAGCTTTTTCAACATGATCTACAGCCTTGTCAAAATCTTTTGCTTTAGTATATTTATCAACTAAAGCAGTGTGATCAAGCACTGTTACTTCATTGATAACACTTCTGTATAAGCTTTCAGCAGGCGCTTTGAAAGTTTTTAAGATGCCATCACGAGTAGATTGACCATAAACACGGTATAATAATTCAGCTTGTTTACGGATCTCAGCAGTTAATACGTGGTAGCTTGATTGAACTGATTTAAGATCTGCAGCTTTGATAGCTTTGTCTAGAGCAGCTTGCTTGTCACGGATTTTCTCACCAGAAGTAAGAGCATCAATGTAAGCTTGAGCGCGCTTGATTTGAATGTCAGAATCTAAAAGGCGTGCTTCATAAACAACCTTTTCAGAAGCAGATAATTTTGCAATTGCAGCTTTAGCAGCAGCATTTGTTTTCTTAGCTGCATTATATTGAGCGTATGGACGATCAACAAAATTAGCAGTACCCTCTGTTGAGATAGACCATTGTAGAACTTTTGCAGAAGCCTCTGCAGATTTAACTAATTGATCAACATTTACAGCTGCATCAGCTTTATTAACTGGTGCTGCAGCTACGAATGCTGAAGCTGCCACAGCTGTTGAAGCTGCGATTTTAATAGCTTTCTTTTTCATAAACTTGTATTCTCCCTTCGTACTATGTAGTGCTTTTTTTATTTGTTAGCAATGAATAAACCAATGGTTGTGTTTTCCTCTATATCCATCACTTACCTAACTAGTAAAAAAGTATATCAAACTATTAACTTTAATGCAATAGTTACCAATATATATTTTTATAGGTAAACGAAGACAGACTTCCCAACTTTGGTTTATATTTCATATGATAATATAAACCTTGCTAAATTTCTACATTTTTTATCATATTTTTATTAATTCTGTAATATATTTACTGTTTTCTAGAGGAATGCACACTTTATCATTCTATTCAGTCAATTCAGGATTATGCCTGTTCAATAAAAATTTGTCTATATTAGAAAATTTTTCATGTACTTTTCGGTATTATTTGGTACACTATCATTAAGAAGGTTTTCTCCCTAATGGATGCTTTCTTTAACTTGTATAGTACAAACGTACTAACCTTCGCTCCAGCGTTCAGGAAAAGCCGCCAAATTTGGCGGCTTTTTCCTATTTAGGGATAGAGAAATGTCGAATTTCGTTGTATAGTAAGACTAAAGAATTATTATCAATGAAGGTGGTTTGTATTATGAAGAAACTGAAGGGGATAGGCGTTGCTTTCATACTGCTCCTTTCCATATTAATGCCTGCTTTGAATCAATCGGTCTCAGCAGCTGCTGCTCCAAGGATTGATCATACAAGTCCTGCAGCTAACGAACAGAATGTTCCGATTGATACGGATATACGCATTTATTTCAACAGTGATATACGCGGGATTTCCTCACAGTATATTAAACTATTTGAGAAGAGCAACGGAACGTATTATGATTTCCCGATAAAAACCGTTAAGAAAGATGGAGAAGCATTACATATTCTTCCTGAGAAATCACTCGGATTCAACAAAGAATACATGGTTCAGTTCAACGGACCTGCTGTTGATCTACAGAATGGTACATACAATCAGCATCTGTCTTATACGTTCCAAACCAACTATATCGATTTCTATGAATTAATGGTTGTTAATGAAGGCCGATTAATGAATATGCTTGATACATATGCGCCTAGACAAATTAAAGCTTTTGCTCCAAAACGCTATATTAATGAGATTTCTGTGATTCATAAAAAAACAGGTTCCTTAAAAGGGGATCAAGCATCCTTTAACGGCATTACGAATATTGATATTAATACAAAAAGTGAAGACGTCGCGAGTGTTCATGTCGATATAATGAAAAATGATAATATCCTTCAAAAGGGATATGCGAGCAAAGTAACTGGTACGAAGGCATCGAAGAACCAATTTACATTTGACATTGGGTTCTCAAATATTCCTGACTTTTACGATGTAAGAGTGACTGTTTTAAACAATGCCCAGCAAACAATAGATTCGAAGATTATTAAGTTTGCTGCCGAGGATGGCAAAGCAATTACTTCTTTTAAAGAATCCTATAAATATAAGACGGCTGGAAATGGCTATACGTTCCATGAGCTGCTGTCAAAAGAAAGCTTGTTTTCTGATTTGCTGTCTGAAAGCTTGATGCAAGATATTAAAGTTCAGGTTGAGGATAGATAAATGAAGAAGATTACTATCCTCTTCATGATGGTTTGCAGTCTTATTGTCTTTCCTGGAATACTGCAGGGGCAAGCTTCAATTAAAGAGGTTACGCTCAACGAACGAGCCATTCAGGATCCGATGAAAAGCTGGACGATTACCTTCTCACAGCCGATTAATAAAGGAACCTTTAAAAAGCAAAACTTCCTTATTAAAGATGATAAGAAACGACAGGTAAAAGCAAAGCTTAGCCTATCAAAGGATGAAAGAAAAGTAACAATTACACCTGAGTCTCCTTATAAAAAAGAAGTTACTTATTACTTATATGTTAAAGGGAATGTAAAATCCGGCAGCAATCAATTTCTGAATGAGCATACGGTTTTGCCTTTTAAAATTGGGACTGCTTCAAAGGAGAGCAAGAGCTCCAACGAAAAGACGGTTACCAATGCTAAGCAGCCTACTTCCTCATCAGGGAAAACGTCCAGTTCCGGATCGAACTCGAAACCTAGCTCTAATTCTAAGTACAGCACTAGCTCGAAAACACCTGAAAAGAATCTAGTAAAGGTTCAGACGAAGAAGCATTCACATTTTGATGAAATCAGTGTACAGGTGAGCGATTATGTGACAAAGGTGAAGGCTGGCAGCGATGAGTTTGAATATAAAGGCAACAATTTATTTGTGCTTTATAAGCCTGGGCTAAAATCTGGAGAAAAGATTACCGTTAAAGGGTACAGCATGTCTGGCAAGGTGCTCGAAACGAAGGAGGTTGTCATTCCGTAATGATGAAGAAAGCCCTCCGTAATACCATGATCTTTTCACTGATCATCGCAAACCTAATTATTTGGCCGATGCTTTTTTCTGATCTTGGAGAGGATTCCCGTAAAGAGGCAAGCATCGAAAAGGGTGATTCTTCAGGAAAAGCAGAAGCTGAAACAGGTACCGAAGCGACAGAAAATAGCGAGAAAGCTGCAAATGCTGAAGAACAAACAGAGGATTCCTCTGAAAAAGATGTCTCAAAGGATGCACCATTTAAAATTCTTAAAATTGAATGAAACTTTTTTGATACTAACAACGTCTATTAGATGGACACTGGCAACGGATTTTTCCAATGGCTAGTGCTTACCTAACTGGGCAGCAAAAGCTGCAGCATCATTTTGCTAGTACTCAATGTTATGAGTGCTGGCCTTTTTTATGCTTATTATATGATTATTAACAAGCTTTATCCTGACAAAGAGCTCCGGTTGCCTATGCATCCGGAGCTCTTTGTCATTTTAATTATATTGTCACCTTTTCCTTCTTACTCTGGTTCGACCGTGGATTCTTCCGTTCTCATATCTAGCCTTGTATTCTCAATCGATAAGTTTTTATTTGGCGCTTCTGGTTTATTGATCTGTGGCTGGACTGCTCCGCTATTTAACAGCTTGTTTATTAAGTCATTATTGTCGCTGCGTTCTTTCACTGGCTGTCCTTGTTTAGGAGCAGGCTGCGGGCTTGGTGTTTGTTCTTTTTCGTTATCTTTTACAGGCTTATCTTCTCCTGGTTTCTTTTCATCTTCTTGTGCTGGCTTTTCTTGATCAGGTTTGTCTGGGTCATTTGGATTTTCTTCTTTAGAAGGATTCTCTTTGCCTTCATCAGTTTCCCCTTCTTTCTGTTCCTCTTCGGTCTTTTCCTTCTCCTCTTGTTCCGCCTTCGCTTCCTCTTCTTTTTGTTTCATTTCTTTTTCGATTTCGGAAAGGGCTTTTTCGAGGTCGCTTGTGCTGTCGGATGGGTTTTCCCCGATTGCTGCATCAAGTTCGGCCAATTTATCGAGCAGCTCCTGTTTTTGTTCATCCGTTAGTGTCGCTGATTCCGTAATTTGCTTCTTGAGTGCATCAAGGTCTTCTTTTGAATTTGGATTTTGCGGCTGTTCTCCATCGACTTCTTCCTCTTGCTGTTCCTGCTGTTCTTTCTCCAGTTTTTCTTTTTCAAGCTTTTCCTGTTCGAGCTTTGCCTCTTCTTCTTTTTGCTTCATTTCCTTTTCAATTTCAGCAAGGGCTTTCTCGAATTCACCGGTTCCAGCAGTTAGATCTCCACTATCAATGGCTGAATTAAGTCCTGTTAATTTTTCAAGAAGGGCTTGTTTTTGCTCCTCTGATAGAGTGGTTGATTCAGTGATCTTTTGAATTAATAGGCTTGTTCCTTCCTTTAAGTCTTTCTTTTGCACTTGGATTTCCTCAAGCTGGGTCATTTCTTTCTCTATGTCAGCGATCGCTTGATCTAACCCGCTAATATCTGCCGTTAGATCCTTGTTATCAAGGGCGGCATTGATTTCGGCTAATTTATCCATTAAGTATTGAACTTGTTCAGGTGTTAAGTTCTTTGAATCATTAAGCTTTTGAATGATTCGTGCTGCACCTTCTCTAAGGGCATCCTTTTTCTTTTGGATTTCTTGGAAGGCAATGATTTGCTGGTCAATGGCGGCAATGGTGCTTTCGATTTCGGTGATTTTAGCTAACAAGTCTGTATTTTGCTGACGAAGGGCTTCCATGGCTTTATTTACTTCTTCCATTTTCATGTCTAGCTGTTTGACTTGTTCTTCTGTTAAAATTTTGCCTTCTGCAAATTCCTCCATAAATAGGATCAGCTCCTCTTTGAAGCCTTCGATTTGTGTGAGGATTAGCTCAAAGAACTCTGGATCATAATTACATTGTTCAATGGCAAGTTGTACGATCCCTCGAATAAATTCAAGGGTTTCTTCCATTTTCTTAAGGTTCTCCTGCGCCTTCTGTTCTCCTTTCGGGAAGTCATTAGCAAGAACCTCTTGCAGCTTTGTTTGCATCTCTTGTATTTCACTAATCAATGCCCCTAAGTCCGAAACCTTTTGTTCATTTTCAGCAATTGTCAGTTGAATAGCCGCAATTTCTGCTCGCAGGCTTTCCTGCTGCGCTTGCAGTCCTTCGATCGTTGTAGTGTCGAATGAAACTGCTGGCGGTGCTTCGGTGCCATCTTCCTCTTCCGCTTTGATCATCCCGTCGATTTTTTCCGTCATGCCCGCGACATCGATTTCGCCTGCTTTTGCTAATATCTCCTGCATCAGTACGATCGCTTCTTCCTTCCACTCATATGTAAGATCTCGTCGCTTTTCAATCTCCTTTGGGAAAATGAAACAAGCCTGAACCCCAATTTCCTGATCCTGTATAGAGGTAAACGCTCCATATGTAGGGCCTGTCATCCTTGCCGTGCCTAATAAAAGAGAGGAAATCGCGACACTCGATGTAAATATCCGAAACAGTCTTCTTTTTTGCTTCTTGAGCTTGCCTTTTTGTCTCATGAATCTTGGTTCCACTATTATTCCAAACCTCCCCTTTTGTTCTTTATATAGAACGATTTATGTAAAAAAATAAGTTCGATAAAGAGATATAATTCATTTATATTCCCGATTATACATTATAATTATAGAATTTGAAATAGTTTGATAGGATAAATTTCTTAATAAAGAACTCTTGGAGATTTGCAGGGATCACTTGAAATGCTATTAATGCGCGTAACTAGCAAGAAAAAAGAGCACAAATTCGTGCTCCTTTCCTCCTACTTCACTGTCACCTCAAGGTAAATGCCCTTTTGCATCTGCTTGGCATTTTTGCTTGTCCATTTTGGATGGATGAGAAGCATATAATGTCCTTTTGATTGCAGCTTTGCTTTTGGTGTGATCGTCATTTTATAATCGTTGGCGACTTTCACATCAACTGGGACCTCGCTCCCACCTAGCTGGATCAGCTGGACATCCTCAGGCTTGAGTGCAGACCAGTTCATTTTCATATTCATTTCAACTGTAAATGTTTTCGTAACCGGGACGTCCTTGAGCATTGGAAGCTTGTGGTATCCTTTGTGTTTTGCGATTAGTTGATCTCTATGGGAGATTGTTAATTCTTCCCCTACCGCCGTTTCAACATTTGGTGTCACGCCTACCTCATGAACAGGCGTGCCGTTCGGTGAATAGAAGCGTGCGGTTGTTAATTTTAACAGACTGTTGTCACTTAACGGGAATAATGTTTGCATCGATCCTTTTCCAAAGGATGTTTGCCCGTATATGGTTGCTCCTTTTTGCTCTTTGACAGAGACGGAAACCATTTCTGATGCACTTGCGCTATACTCATTGATTAGGATATGCGTTGGTTCTGTAAACTTTACTTTTTGTGGAATGGCTGCGTAAATTTCTGGTTTTTCTGTTTTATAGCGCAGCTGGAACCCGTTTTTTACATTTGGAAAGAGACCGGCAATTTCCTGGGCAGCCGAAACATAGCCTCCGCCATTGTTGCGAAGGTCGAAAATCCAGCCCTTTGCCCCGCTTAATTTTTCAATCGCTTTAACGATTTCCTTCGTTGATTCTTGGGCGAAGCTGTTTAAGCGAACATAGCCAATGTCGCCCCCGAGCATTTTATACTCGACATTTGGCAGCTTGATTAATTCCCTTGTTATCGTCTTAGTCACAAGGCTATTCGTTTCAACTGAAATATAGTTTAACGTCACCGTTGTGTTTTCTTTTCCGCTAATAATTGAAATCGCGTTTTGGACAGATTTGCCGGCAAGGCTAATGCCGTTTGCACTTACTATAATATCTCCTGCTTGCATACCCGCACGATCTGCAGGTCCGCCTTGGATAACAGACAGCACCTTTATGCCTTTGACATCCTCTTCTAACACAATTCCTACGCCGACAAGCTGCTGCTCAATTCCATTGGAAAAATCAGCAAACTCCTCTGCTGTCATATAGGCAGAATAAGGATCCAAATGCTTAGTAATTTCCTTGGCAGTCGGTTTCGCCAGCACAGAATCCGAGACATCCTCTATGTAATAATCCTTTATTAATGCACGTATCTCATCAATTGGTTCAGCCGCAGAAACAGCCGTCACATTCGATAAAAGCAAGAAAACTAGTAAAAAGCTAAAATACTTTTTCAACATACAAACAGGCACCTCCCAAAGTTAGTCGAATCACGCGGTGACAGGCACCGTTAGCTATATTTTAGACTACTTTTTGTTATATTCATAGATTTTTTGGCAATAGGACAGGGATGGCGGAGAGACAAGGGGACAGGAACCTTGTTCCAGTAAATAATAAAAATGAATTGCCGGTCTGATGAACTGAACAAACCTATATGTACGAAGGAATAACCAGCAGACCGGTATTTACCTGCTTGGTTGTGAGCAGTTCCTTCTGAATATTATTTAGAAGTTAACCAGTTTACTATATTTGGAATATTTATAACCCTAGGGTACCTGTCCATTTGTCCTGATGGGTAAAAGGTTGTAGGTAAGAGAGGTTCATTTTAGCTAATATTCCGCTATATTTTGTCCATATTTTGGTTAAATAGGAGTGATTTGTTATTTTCATGGTCCTATTTTTATTATTTTTGCTTTATTTTCTTTCATAACAAGCTATAATTTGGGAGATTTTGTAGAATTTTAGTGTGAGGGGAAGAAACATGTCGAGTAAGATGGATGTTCAGAAAGGGCAGCTCTCTCGGTCTAAGCGAATTAGGGCTAGCAGACAAAGAAAAAGACGCTTTACTTTTATTTTTTTCATGCTTTTATTATTGATAGGTCTTTTCGCAGCAGTACCAGCTATTCAATCAAGCACAATGGCTGATCAGCTTATTCAAGTAGTAAAACCAAAAGAGAAGCTTGCAAATCAAGAGGAAGTTTTAGCTTCGTCACAGAAAACGCCACCCCAAAAATTATCAGAATTAGGACAAGAATTAAAAACTGAAATAAAGGTGGATGCAATACAGACAAAAGCTGAGAAGAAATGTACATGTCAAAATGAAGTGAAGAAGAAAGAAGACATACATGTGATCCAACGTGAAGGGAAAAAGAAAGAAGACATTCGTGTGATCCAACGTGAAGGGAAGAAGAAAGAAGACATTCGTGTGATCGAACATGAAGTGAAGAAGAATGAGACTCTTTTTAGTATTACTATGCTCTATTTTTCAAGCAGTCAGTTTCAGAATAAGATTTCTTCTTATAACGGGATTACTGATCCTGCAAAAGAGATTCGTTCAGGGATGAAGCTTAATATACCGAATCCTGAGTTTATGTTTGATCATAAGGTGAGTAAAGGCGAAACACTTGCAAGCATTTCGAGAAAATATTATGGAAGCGCTTCCTATCGTGTGTCATTAGCCAATTTTAACGGAATCAAAAATCCCGATCAATTGAAATATGGGGAGACGGTGCAGATCCCAGGTCCTTTTGTATTACGAAAATTATCAGAAAATAAAGATAAAGAGAAAGCAACAGGCGTGTACAGCATCGTTATTACGAAAAAGACAAATAAGCTTGTGGTTTATCAAGACAAGAAAGCGATAAAGACTTTTTCAGTTGGGACAGGGAAAAACTCATCGCTCACACCTGAAGGAACGTATAGAATTGTTAACAAAATTGAAAAACCATGGTATAGCCCAAAGGATATCCCTGGGGGCGATCCAAAGAATCCGTTTGGCAGTCATTGGCTTGGTCTTGACGTACCAGGAACAAAGGGAACAAAATATGGGATCCATGGAACGAACGATCCATCCTCCATTGGAGGCTACGTCAGTTTAGGCTGCATTCGACTGAAAAACGCTGATGTCCAATGGCTATTCCAGCATATCCCATTGAAAACGGTGGTTACAATTAAATAAACGGGATAAAAACCGAATCCCAGTTAATAATAGATTCAGAGAGTCGATCAGGATCGGCTCTCTTTTCTGTGGAATGTCACTTAGTAATCCCTTGAACATGAGTGCCTATTTTTCTGTATATTTTAAGAGTGTCTCAGCTAAATAGTCGACCATAGGGGCTTTCTCGTTTTGGAGAAATGCTTCAACAGCTTCTTTTTCTAATGGAACGAACAGGAACTTATCAAACTCAGGCTGCTGACCATTTTCTATTATATGTTGGTTATGATTTAAGAAATAATCATGCAGTTCATTCGCTGTAAAATCTACCGATAATTCATAGATAACTGCCCAAAAGTCGTGCGAGCCTTTATGCTTTAAGAATTTAGGTCTAAACGAACGAACAACTGGCGAGTGAATGTCCAGCCCCATCTCCTCTTTTAATTCTCTGCTAATGTTATCTTCCATATTAAATTTGGAATCTCTTAAATCCGATTCATCCAGTCCGCCACCTGTGAATTGCAGTCGCCCAGGGGTGGAGGTCGTTTGATTCATTCTGCCGAAGGCCAAATGGTTGTCTTTCGTAATGACCGATGCGCAGGAATAGATGACTTTACACGGATAGTCACACGTGGGATGGTGCATTGTGTATAAATAGTGTTTGTAGTCGGTTTTCACAACGGTGATTTCTAGTTTCTCGGGTGTTTGTCTAATATCTGTAATAGTGAAGGCTTCTCCATTTCTAAGTGCAGGATTTTTGCTTATTTGTTCATTCCAAAAGCGATCATGGTTGTTGCTTATCTCTTGGGGAATCCTGCTTGGACTTGTGCTCAATTTGACTATTATGCTTGGTGGAGCTTTTTCGATGATGAGTGGCTGCATGGGGAACCTCCTATCTGTTCAAGTTATTTTTCGAATAAATGAATACCCTCAAATTCAAATCTCAATAAAAAATATCTATGTTTTGTATAACATTTTCAATAGGAAGGATCCTTTTTTTTAACACTTGTCTCTTACGTAGTTCAACTAGAAAATCAATAAGTTCCGATTTTGATGGGAGACCTGATATAACATAAGAAAATTCATTATTTGCGGACTTCTCATGGACATATTTTTCTAATGCGTGAATGACAGTTACTTCATGCTTCTCCTCTAAGGAGGTCCACCTTTTTAAATCGTCCCATGAAAAGTTTGATCTTAGAAATAATTCGTCCCAGCCTTCTGTCACAGGAAATTTCACATCGTTCTCCATCCAGGAAATCACATCCCTCGAATGAAAATCACCAAGATGGGAAAGTGCTTCATACCCCGTTATCTTTTTATTAGATGATTCAAGAAAATTAAATACTAGCAGTAATCCTTTATCCTTACTTGTACACATTGCTGTTAGGTACGAACGTAATCTTGTATCTATATGATCTGGTTTATCTTCCCATATGCTGCTAACCCATGTTTCGGCGTATAATCCTAAAACTCGTCCGATCATCCCACATATTAGCTTCTGATCTTTAAATGCCACTTCTTTATACAATTCTTTTAGAAGGAACTGAAACAACTCATTTCTATCAAATCTCTGGAGTAAGGTGATTGTTTCTAATTTCTCTCGATAAACAACAAATGCTGCTAGCTGTTCCATATTATTTTTCACATCTTCTAAGGTTGTCTCTGAAAATGTCTCAAACGGCTGCTGGACTTGCAGTGTCCAATCCAGAATCGCTTAGAAAATATTCAAACTGCCACTTTTCACTGCCGATACACCCAAGTTCAGTAATCCTAAGTAAATAATCGATAAATGAATCGGCAATATAAGTAATCGTGTCTTCTTCATGGTCCCAATAAATAACTGGTTTTTCCGCACTGTCAACAGACATATCAAATGCGTAAATATCTCCATTTCCAGAGTGAGAAAACTCTAATTTCCCCCTAAGGGTACTCCCATCATCTTCTCCATCCTCAAGTAGATCGTCAGCTATATTTAAATTTTGAAGGAAGTCGATATTCCAATTGATCTCACCTGAAAATATTTCCCTAAATTCGCAGGGAATCATTGTATCCTCAGAAAATGAGTAATAAAAGGAAAGTGATTTTCCGATATTATGTACTATGTATTTATATGAAGGAGGTAATTGACACCCTAACTCCTTTTCTTTCGCCTCTATCTCCTGCATCGTTGCCTTTTTACCAATTTGAATTTGGCGGACTTTGCCGTTATTCTTCTCTAATTTTTGCAGTATTTGTTTCCATTTTGAAATAAGAAATTGAATATCCTCCATTTTTCACCCTCTCCCTCTGCAGCTGATTTTTGTAAATACCTTCTTGATCTAACCTGTGTCATGAAGATCAGTAATTACAACGAAAAACAGCGTTCATTCTTCATGAATCAACGCCCGCAAACTCCGCAATCAAGTTCTTTTTCATTTGTTCTGTGTCTATTGTTTGCCTCCCACCACTTCCCTTTAAAACGCATCTTGGCAATGGCAGGTCTAAAATATGGTTCATCACATCAAGTTCTTCCGGATAATGCACGATCATGTTCCCCTTTTCCGGGTAATTATGTTTTCTCTGCCACGAGATTAATCCCTTGCAAAAATTATCATTAGCCGGCATTTCGATTCGATTGAAATCTTCTTCTGATAATAGATACCTGGCTATCTGGTACAGCCCATGCGCTTCTGTGCAAAAGCATTTATATATTTTTGGACGGTCAATCCTTGTGGAATGTTTACATACATCACTCAATGCTTCCGTTGCTTTCTCCATATCCTTATTCGATAGGGCCATTAGATAGGAAACGATTGCTTTTTCCCATAAACCCTTCTTTTGACTCAAAAATTTTTCTCCTGCAGGATAAGCAAATTCCATCCATTGCTGATTTTTATACCATAATGACATGAGCAAATTACTGGCAACGACATAAAAAGGGTATCCATTCTTGCATAGCCCCAATTCCTCAGGAAAACATTTCTCGACTGCCTCTTTATAATTGCAGGCCATGCTATCCATCACATTCCAGAAATATAGACAATGATCATAACCGCCAGCTTTCATATCTAGTAATCTATGTTTGCTGTAATGGTAAATGGTATGATTCAATAACTCATAATCATTACTCTGAAAAGCCTCAGACAATCCCAATAAATATGGATTTTTTATTAAAGCTAAATATATAGTTATATCCGCATCTTTTCTTCTTTTATCAATCTTTGTGTATATTTCAAATTGGTGGTTTATATAATCTTCCCAGTCTACATATGTATAAACATCATTGGTCTCTGCTGGATTATGATATATTTTTAGATATTTCTTTGCTATCTTCTCCATGCGAGTTCCTCTTTTCAAATATTGTATTGATTCCTTCCTCTTCCCGCTTAACCAATCATTTTAAATACAAATGCAATTAGATAGAGTGGGATTCCGACAATGAGCATTCCAGCGAGTAGATAGCAAAGACTAGTAATTAAAAACTTAAAAACATCATAGATTGCTCCAGCCAAATCATCAATAAATCTTGCCATTATGATCCCCCCATTATTGGTATGATGCCTGTACACTTTACAAAACTACTTCTTCAATATAAAAAAGCTATATTCAACGTGCAGCGATGCAAAGGATCACTTTCCATCGCTGCACCGAAGAGATTTAATGCCCATGCTCCGCTGCCATTGCATTTGCTTTTGTCATATGAACTGTACCCCATGGATGTTGGGGAGGTGCATAAATCGAGTATAGTTTCAGCGGGACATTCCCTGTATTTGTAACATTATGCCATGTTCCAGCAGGGATCATGATGGCATCATCATCATTGACTTTTTTCCTATAATATAAATGATCTTTCTGATTCCCCATATGAACAATCCCCTGCCCTTGTTCAATCCGCAGAAATTGATCAAGGTTTGGATGCATTTCCAATCCAATGTCTTCACCAGCTTTAAGACTCATCAACGTAACTTGCAAATGCCTTCCTGTCCATAAAGCTGTACGATATGCACGATTTTGCTTGGCAGCCTTGTTGATATTCACCACAAATGGTGCTGATCCATAATCCTTTAATTCAATACGATTCCTTTCTACTGGTGACTGAACGGGAAGCCATTGCGTATTACGATTCACCCCGTTGGGAACATTCCAGTAAGCAAGACTTCTTCCATGGATGTCCATTGGTAAGTGAACATGATATGGATTTGGGTATATATAAGGGACATCATACATCTTCCTTCAACCCCTTTCAGATTTATAAAATCATTCTATGCACTCTGTTAGGGGATGTTATGTTTTTTTAATAACAATCCCAATTATAGATAACGTTTGAAAAATTCAAGTTAAGCAAATCTTCTTTTCGAATGAAAAAGTTTGCAACGCCACTGTCTCCCCACATGATCCCATGATCATCATCACTATCTATTTGAAGTAAAAGAATCTCGTGGTCGACATAACGTTTTTGACTATCTCTAGGGTCCCCTTGTGTAAAGAAAGGATATCCCCCCATTTTGTGGCCATCCCCTAGGAATGTATCAGAATAAATTTCCCAAAGTTCTTTTACATCTTCCCCATCACTTACCTCAAGGTTTAAATCTACCGTCTCAAGTAACTCATCTATTTTATAATGTTCAATGGATACTGGTTCGTAATCTACACTAAACGTAAGGGCTAATTCATGCTGAATTGGAAAATAATCTGTATTAAGATCATACATATAGGAGAAGTCGCTAATTAATAATGATTCGTCTCTCTCAATATGCTGATGAAATAATAGTTTAAAATTTCTTTGGCTTGTCATATGATCAAAGTCTAAACCCATCACATCATCCTCAGCTGAGATAAAAAATTGTAAGATCCCATGCGTTGGCATTTCCTTTAGGACAGGGATTTCCTCAAAATTTATCTGTGCTAACAATTTCATTGGTTTATTAGTCGCATCCTTTGGATGTTCTGTTGTTTTTGGAAGATAGGGGTCGCCTGCAAACTTACTCTGAAAAAGGGTTGTTCGTCTTTTGGATGCAGAAATTTTAACAAAAGGTTTTATTGTACCTTCGATTTGCTTTCGATAGACTTCCAGTTCCTTTGGTAATGTTAATTTCGGAGTCTGACTCATATGTAATCGCCGCCTTTACGTGGATTTCAGATAAAATTAGTTTCCTCTATTAACAATTTACATTATATAACAATTTCTCATTTCATACCGTATGAACTTTCAATTGCATTTAGCAGATTTTTAGTCACATTGAACCCTCACACCAGATAAACCACATTTCCCCTAACGATAATTTTCTTTTCCAGTTCTAATTCGACCAGCTGGTCCATGATTTCGGTGACGTCGAGGTTTATTTGCTTGGATAGTTGCTGAATGGTAGCGGGAGAGTCTGAAAGGAGCTGGAGAATGGGGGATTCGGGGATTACGGTCGCTGGGTGATGTTTGCTGTGTTCTCGTTTTTCTTTGTGTGCTTGCAGGCTTTGAATCCCAAGGTACGGCGGGATCCCTTGAGCAAGGAGACGGTTTGTACCTATCCCTTCTTGGGAGTCAATCCGGTTGGGAACAGTATAGATAGGTTTATTGTTCTTGATGGCAAAGTCTGCTGTCCAGAGAGCACCGCTTCGTTCACTAGCCTCCACAATGACAAGCTCTGTGGACCAAGCGCTGATTAGAGCATTTCTTGCGAGGAAATATTTAGGGGATGGCCGTGTTCCAGGCGGATACTGCGAGAGAAAGGCACCGCCATTTTCAAGGATTTGCTGATAAAGCATCCTGTGCTCTGGAGGGTAGCAAACATCTGGCCCGCAGCCAAGGAAGGCAATTGTGTATCCTCCTTTTCGGCAGCAGGCAACTTGTGCGTAGCTGTCAATTCCTTTAGCAAAGCCGCTGATAACAGGAATGTTTATCGCTGCTAGTTCCTCTCCTATTTGTTTGGCGATTTTCCTACCATAGGGCGAGCATCTTCTCGCACCAACAACTCCAACCGTGTTGTGGAGCGGCTGGAGTTCTCCTTTGTAATAGAGAATAATTGGCGATTGCTTGCTCTCGCGGGCAAATTTTGGGTAGTGTTCACTCGTAAAAGGAAGCAGGCTCACCCCGCTTTTTTCTGCTGTTTTCAGGATATTCTCTGCATCTTTTAGACCCCGGTTTATGAGGATCGATTTCATTGCAGTTTTTGTCATTTTGGACACCACTGTAAGGTCATCCTCAGTTGCTTCAAAAACAGCCTTGGGCGATGGGAAGTGCATAATGATCTGTTTTTGCAAGACGGGTCCTACATGCTTTAAGCGGCTTAGCCAAATCCAATAAATGTCCATCATCATCCTCCTATGAATGTTGTTTCTTTTTCAATATCCCGGCTTAAAAGGCTTTTCTTTAGATGTTGAATGTGTATTTGCTCCTCTCCATCCAAATCTGCAATTGTACGGGCGATTTTAATAAATTTATGCAGGGAACGTCCGCTGTATCGGAAACGGTGATAAACTTGCTGCAGCAATTTTGTACATTCCCTGTCAAGCGGGCAAAATTGATTGATGAGGGCTGGGGTTAGCTGTGCATTGCAGTTAATATCAGGAAGCGCTTCGTATCGTTTCTGCTGAATAGATCTTGCTTTTTCCACTCGGGTTCGAATGTCTGCTGAGCTTATCCCCTCGTCCTCCTCATTAAAAAAGTCAACTGTGCCCACATATTTTTGAATATCCATTCGATCCATAATGGGGCCGGAAAGCTTTTGACGATATTTTATGATTTCGTAGTCTGTACAGCGGCATTTCTCCTGTCCGTGATACCCACATGGGCAAGGGTTCATGGCACCAATAAGCATGAAATTGGCTGGAAATGTGTTCGAGCCCCAAACTCTTGAGATGGTGACTGCATGATCTTCAAGCGGCTGTCTTAGCGAATCCAATGCCTTTTTACTAAACTCGGCGATTTCATCTAAAAACAAGACTCCACTATGTGCAAGGGAAATCTCACCAGGCAATGCATACGTTCCACCGCCGATGAGTGCGTTTGTTGAGGCGTTATGGTGCGGAGATCGAAAGGGGCGCTTCGTGATGAGGCTGCTTTTATCTTTTAGCAAATTGGCTACACTGTATATTTTCATGACTTCGAGTGATTCATTTTCTATCATGTTGGGGAGGATGGTTGGGATCCGCTTGGCAATCATGGACTTGCCGCACCCCGGTGGCCCGACCATGAGAAAGTTATGACCGCCTGCCGCAGCGATACTAATGTAATCAACAAGTGAATGGAGACCTTTTACATCTTTGAAATCAACTGAATATTCATTTGTGCTTGGTGGATTAATTATTTCTATTGCGGGAGGGGGCTGTTTTCCATTGAGGAAATGAATGGCTTCTTTCAGTGTATTACAGCCGATAATTTCTAATCCTTTAATGATCTGGGCTTCCTGTACATTTTCCTTTGCGAGAATTATTCTTTTTAATTGACACTCTTTCGCTTTTACGACCATTGGAAGAATGCCTGAAACAGGGCGAATAAAGCCATTGAGGGATAACTCGCCGATTAGTCCTGTTTTGGAAAGCGAGACTGGACGGATTTGATTCGTTTGGAGTAAAAGGCCTATTGCCATGGGGAGGTCAAAATGGGTGCCGGTCTTTTTCATATCTGATGGCGCTAGGTTGAATACGATTTTTTGCGGCGGGAACTTATAGCCAGCATTTTTGATGGCGGCTTCCAATCGCTCCTTCGCTTCCTTTACAGCTTTGTCGGCGAGACCGACGATGGATACGGTCGGCAAGCCAATAAGTGTGTCGGTTTCGACCTCTATGAGATGGCCTTGGATACCTGTCGTGGTAAAGCTTTGTACGGTTGAAGCCATGATTGCATCTCCTTATTTGTATTTTTTCGAATGAACGAGTTCCAACATTATTGCAAAACAAAATAAAGGAAGGTCACTCGTTTCTCCGGGGTGTTTTTGTCCTTTTTTCGTACCTGATGATGCAAGAAATAGATTATACGCTCGATCTTGAACATTCTGGAAAAGTGCCATATTTCTGATTGCCTATGAGATTTCGTACTGGTGAGGAATAGCTGGAGTGTTAGAGGAAGGTATTTCTCTATTATTATACAGCATTGATTCTATTAGTTTCTCTTTAAATAAAAAAATATTAATAAAGTTGAGATGCCTGATTGACATACTTTCCACGCACACAATCACACATGCAATATCCATGAGCGACACTAGCCACCATTCGTGAAGAATGAACTAGAAAAAGAGAGTTACATTAAACTTTTTACGAAGGGGCTCACCAATTCGGACACAATTGACTTTGTTTTTTCTTAATTTGTCCGAAGTTGACTCAAGTTCGGACTCCTTTGCTCTTGAATCCTCCTAACCTGTCCGAACTCCTCTCAAGTTCAGACTCCTTTGCTCTTGAATCCTCCTAACCTGTCCGAACTCATCCCAAGTTCGGACTTCTTTGCTCTTGAATCCTCTTAACCTGTCCGAACTCATCCCAAGTTCGGACAACTTTGCTCCTGAATCCTCCTAACCTGTCCGAACTCATCCCAAGTTCGGACTTCTTTGCTCTTGAATCCCCCTAACCTGTCCGAACTCATCCCAAGTTCGGACTCCTTGCTCTTGAATCCTCCTAACCTGTCTGAACTCATTCCAAGTTCGGACTTCTTTGCTCTTGAATCCTCCTAACCTGTCCGAAGTCACCCCAAGTTCGGACTTCTTTGCTCTTGAATCCCCCTAACCTGTCCGAACTCATCCCAAGTTCGGACTCCTTGCTCTTGAATCCTCCTAACCTGTCTGAACTCATCCCAAGTTCGGACTTCTTTGCTCTTGAATCCTCCTAACCTGTCCGAACTCCTCTCAAGTTCAGACAACTTTAACCTTGAATCCTCCTAACCTGTCCGAACTCATCCCAAGTTCGGACTTCTTTGCTCTTGAATCCTCCTAACCTGTCCGATCTCATCCCAAGTTCGGACTCCTTGCTCTTGAATCCCACCTAACCTGTCCGAACTTCACTCAAATATCCACGAGCGGTGGCATGCACCGCCCATGGACACTCTATTAATCTACAGCGCGATCTTCAAAATAGTATTTAATGATTCCAGGTGTCTTAGGGTCTGTAATATGGTAAACAGATGAGCCTACGATTTTCGCTACTTGAAGAAGTTTTTTCTTATCAATTTTATCTAGTGTGTCTGTCGGCTGGTGGTACCAAGGCTCGACTGGTGAATGAATAAATAGAGCTGATGGGATTCCTAGGTCATGGAATGGTTGATGGTCGCTTCGGCCAAGCTGTCCATACGGAAGAACCTCATTAAAAAGATGATAGCTTGACGTTGCTCCTAAGTCAGTCACGAGATTTTTCTTGCCGTCAATTGTATACATGATTAATCCGCCAGCTTCGTTATCTCCTCCGGCATCACGGCCGCCAATCATATCCATTTGGAAGTGCGCAACCATTTTTTTAACATCTGCCTTCGGAAGTTTAGACCCATAGTAAGACGAGCCGACTAGCCCTCTTTCCTCAGAACCAAATGTAAGGAAGCGAATTTCTGTATCTGTTTTTTCCTTCGCAAACAGTCTTGCTAATTCAAGGACAGCAGAAACTCCTGATGCATCATCATTCGCACCTGGTCCACCAGGCACTGAATCATGGTGTGCACCAACTGTTACGATTTGTCCTGTATTTTTCTTCTCCGTTGCTGGTTTTGTGGCGATTACATTGTAGGAAGTCTTCTCAATTTTTTCAATGTCTACATCCAAAGTTACGGAAAGCTCTTTAGCCTTCAACTGGTCAACTAGCTTCAGTCCTTCCGCTTTGGTAATAGCAACTGCCGGAATATTTTGCCCCTCTGCAGCTTGTCCGAATGTATTGCCTTCATCCGAATTATTGTACATCAGGACACCGACTGCCCCTTTTTCAAGGACATTCTTAATCTTATCAACGAAAGCGATGTCTCCACGTTCTGCTAATACAATCTTTCCTTTTACATCCCCAACTTCCTCAGGTGTTGCCTTCCCTACATACACTAGTGGAGCAGTTACTTTTCCGCTCGCACTGCCGCTAAATGCGTGAGGGGTTCCACCTAGATCGGTGTCGCCAATTTTCACTTTTACATGATTGGTCTTGAAATCGTAAATTGGAAATGGCTGAATTTCTGTTTTGTAGCCTAGCTTCTTAAATTCTCCCTCTATATATTTGACGGCTTTAAGCTCTCCTTCTGTTCCAGCTTCCCTAGGTTGCTTAGATAACAATTCAATTGTTTTATACATATTGTCCGCACTGATCTTCTTCAGAAACTTATTTTCTAATACAACCTCATATTGCGTGTTTGGACTGACAATCGTTGCCGCGTGAACAGTTCCACTGGATAAAACCAAACCCGCTGCTGCAAATAAAGCTACTAATTTACGATTCATCGTATTCCTCCTAGTCATTTTTAATATGACTCTATTATTGATATAATTAAATATTTTGTAAATTGAAACAATAATACAAATCTATCCATTTTTCAGCAGGAAGAGCCACTGTTTTCAGGAAGAATGGGTTTATCTTTCATATATCTTTCTGTTTGACGAATGGAAATTAGTATATTGAAATAGAAATCCCTGCCTATATACCTATCTAGTTTTTCCAAGTAAAATCATTCTCTTAGTACGAAATGATTAATCGAGAGGAATACTATTTATCAGCATTTTAATAGAATGAGAGATTACGCAAAAAACAACAGGATCTCCCTATTTTCGACATTATTAATGGGGAAAATATTATTTATACTTGTGAGGAGGAAGCTGGCAATAGGAATAAATAGAAAAAGAGAGCCCATGCGTACAGACACGGCTCCAGTTTTTCTGTTAAATGACATTTTTTATTTGTTCAAAATGATGATTGTCATGCTCGACCATTCCTTGAAAATAGGCTGCAAGTGAAAGCGTAGACTTGCCAATGATTAGCTCCTTGGACCAAAGGTCGTCATTCATCTCTTGTAAAGCAGATAGTAGTGTTTTTCTGGTATCTGCAAACCGCTCAATCGTTTCTTCTTTTGTTCGCACCCTGCTTTCAGAGGCTGCTTGATCATTGAGCGCTTGAGCATCCGGACCTTTCGGCAAATCGATATCCTTGAAGAAGTATGGCATTCGATCTTTTATAATAAACATATCCCACGGAATCAGATGGCCGATGATTTCCGCAATGCTCCACTTTCCTTCTTTAATTGGTGTTCGCCATTGCTCCTCTGATAATGTTTCTAGTTTTTGCACCCATTGGATAGATTGTTCGTAATGCAATAAGATGTTCTGTTTTTCCAGTTGCAATTGGCATACCTCCTTTCTTATTTTGTCGAAAAATCAATAAATTGGAAATTTCGTAGATATATCTGCATATTTCGTAGATATATTATTAATTTCGCAGATATTTTACTCATGTTCGCAGATATATTCCTGCTGACCGCGATTATTGTTTTATCGCAATATAGATATCAACTTGAGCCTCAAGCGGGTTTGCACATCTTTCATCATATACTTCGAAATCACCTGTATAGGCTCTTGTAAAGTCAGATTGCTCAAACCATGCCCAAATTTGCTGCCATGCTTTAATGACGATTTGCGCGATAGGTCCTTTTTCGGTTGTGAAGACAACATATTTGGCAGCTGGTATGGTTATCGCAACGAGTCCCTCAGGCAATGATGCATCCGCACTTCCTTGCAGTCCGATTGTCATACTGTATTCACCATTCACCCCATCAAGGTAGTCAGAATAAAGACCATATGTAATGGCTCCCTCAGGGTTTGGAATTTGCTCATATATTTTTTGCTGATAATACTTCTCCCACATTTGCGGGATTTTTGCGTCCATCGTCATTTCATTGGCATTCGACGTTCTTGACGTCATGCCAATGATGGTAAACGCCTCTTTTTCTATAATGACTGGTTCATTCATCTTACTGTTGCCGCTCCATCTTTTTAATGTTGGCAAGAAGTTCGTCAGAATCGTCCGAGCTTCCTCTTCACTTTTTCCATCCTCTTTCATAAAAGGAACACAAAGATCAATCATGTCCTCAACCGTCATGTTTGGCTGTTTGAATTCGCCCTTTTCATAGCAGTAAACACAATACTCCCTGCTTCTTCCTTCATCCTTCTCCGTACCAAATATTTTTTCCTCATTCATCGGCATTCCACAGCTTTGGCAATAAACAGCATTCATCAAAAACACACCTTTCAATTGTTTGTACTCAATATACCAAGGGAAACCTGACAGCTGTTTGTCATATTTACAAATATTTTTCTAAAATTTCTTTTGCTCGCATTGTTACTATTTCCCTTATATGAAGAGGCTCCAGCACCTCTACCTTATTGCCAAAGCTGAGGATAAATCCGTATAGCCACTCGTCCTCAGGGATGTCAACTTTTATAATCGAAGCACCGTCCTCAATCGCCTCGATGCCGAACATTTCCTCAATCATTAATCGATGTTCAGGTTGAAACGCGAGCTTTAGTGCAACCGTATTTTCTGGCGCATTCCATTCCTTGTCCCATGGACGCTCAGTCAAATCTATTTCTCTGCGGACAAACGTAACTTTGCAGCCCTTTACCTCTTTCATCCTGGCAATTTTAAAAAGCCGAAAGGCCTCTCTTAATTGACAATAGCCGTAGACATACCAGGATCTCCCTTTTTCAACAAGTGTATGGGGCTCAACCGTCCGAACGGATTGTTTTCCACCAGCGTTTCCGTATGTAAAAGTTATACAGGTTGAAGATTCAATTGCCTGTTTGATCGTTGTCATTTTTTCCTTCAAAAATGGAGTTGTCCCCCACGGACTATAATCAATGAAGAGATAATCCGAGGTATTTTTGACCGATTCTTCAGCAATCCCCGTAATTTTTTCAAGAACGGCTTCCGCATGCGGATCCTGGTAAGAGGTAAGCACACTTTTTAAAGCGATAGAAATGGATGCCAGCTCCCCTTCTGTCAGCACCTGCTTATCCATGCGGTACCCCTCTATTAAACTAATTCCTCCATTCACTCCTTGATAACTTACGACAGGAATTCCCGCTTGACTGAGCGTGTCCACATCCCGATAAATGGTCCTTACTGAGACGCCAAAAGCTTTAGCAAACTCCTGTGCTGTTACCTTTTTTCGGTTTATTAAAATCATCGTCATCGTTAAAAGACGGTCTAGTTTCATAGTTTTCTTCCTTTTTAGATAAGATGCTATCAGAAAAAATTCTATATGGATATTGGAAAATCCTTTATTATTTGAGGGTACATGAGGAATTTGGTTCTCAGGCACATGTAGCTTCCTCTTGTTACCGCGAACACTCTCTTTTCTTCTTTCTTGGGCACATGTGGCATCTTCTTGTTACCGCGGACACTCTCTTTTCTTCTTTCTCGGGCACATGTAGCATCTTCTTGTTACCGCGAACACTCTCTTTTCTTCTTTCTTAGGCACATGTAGCTTCCTCTTGTTACCGCGAACACTCTCTTTTCTACTTTCTCGGGCACATGTGGCATCTTCTTGTTACCGCGAACACTCTCTTTTCTACTTTTTGGGGCACATGTGGCATCTTCTTGTTACCGTGAACACTCTCTTTTCTACTTTCTTGGGCACATGTGGCATCTTCTTGTTACCGCGGACACTCTCTTTTCTACTTCATCGGGCATCATCACTCTCCTCTGATTACCGCTTCACGCCTATTCTCCCTTCCTCAGGCATCATCGCTCTCCTCTGATTCAATTTCCACACAGTGATTTACCACTTCCATACACCCGTGCGAACCCTCCTAAGAAATGTTATAATTAAGGAATATGCTTTTGTGCCTGATGTCACTCGCGATTCTCCATAACGGAGTGTGACAGAGGCAATCGGTGAGGAGGATTATCTATGACTGCAATACCTGAGCGTTTCCATGAGCCTTTGCAGTTTGCAGCGAATGAATTGATGGAGTTACTGCGTGCAGAGAATCCCGAGCATGAGCGCCTCATTCAGAAAGGGCTGATGCTGTTTCGGCAGGGGCTCGTTTATCAGCTGCGTTTTGATGGAGATGAAATTACCGCGACAGTGCAGGATGTAACGCCAGCGAAGGTTCAGTTAAACCTTAATTTTATCCAATTAAGTACGTGCTCTTGTCCAGCCGATGAATTTTGCCGCCATCAGCTGGCTGTCTTTTTCCAGCTTCTTTCGCATGCGAGAAGTGTCAGCACTTTGGTGGAGGAATGGCGGAAGCCGCTGCGGGAAAAGAAAGTGGCTAAACAGCTAGGTATTCAGAAAGCAAAGGATTTATTGCAGACAGCTGGGCGGCTGAAGCCCAATTATGACAGGTGGATTGCGGCCTTTGATGAAAGCTTTCACACGATTTTGGAAGGGAACGGCGAACCAAAACCATATGTGATTACCGAGCTTTACAAGGTGTATACCCGAAGAATGAAGGCAAATGCCCCCTATGAGCAGGAATGGAAGCTCCTCTACTTCCTTGTCGGACATGTATTTTCTTTTAAAAAGCTGATGGGGTTAAGTGTGAAATATGGGCATTCTGCAGAAATGATTCATCGCTATTATAAACAGCTTTTCTATGAAATAGCGGATGATGTAGTCGACGTCATTCACTCCCTTTCCGTTCATTCCCTGCCTTTTGCTTTTGATGATTTCATTGAGAAGCTGAAAGAGGATTCCTCTGGGCTCATTACGGCTGAATTCCCGCTTGAATTTGAACGGATTCACTTGTACCGCATCCTATGGACGAAGTTTTTCAAGAAGAAGGACTGGTGTCAGGAGGAACTTAAGAAATTAAGGGCAGTTGAGGAAAATAGCCATCCCTTGCTTATCGGTATGATTCATCTTCATTTTCTGCAAAAAGAGGATGACATCATTCTGGAACAATTGGCTCTACCGGATAAATGGATGACCCCATTTATCACATATTGGATTGAGCTCCTCACTGCGCAAAAGGACTGGAAACGGGTCGCGCCTTTTATCGAGGTGTATATTAAAAAGTTAAAGGATTATCTATCTATACCCAAGGACTATTATGAAAAGATGAGCTATACAAGACATACAATCAAAACGATCCAACCATATTGCATCGAAGCAAACCGGCAAGATCTTTATGAAAAAGCCTTGATGGAAATGCTGCCATACAGCTATAACGAATATGAATATCTTCTTTTTGACAATGAGGCATTTGATCGCTGGACCGATTTACAAGCCTATATGGGTCTTGATATCGATAGGCTGCAAAGCGATCGGCTCAAAGCACTTGAAAAGCAGCATCCTCACTTGCTTTTGCCGCTCTATCATCAATCTGTACAAGATCATATTGCACAAAAAGGCAGAGATAATTACCGCCAAGCAGTCCGAAAGATGAAAAAGCTCCGCACCTTGTACAAAAAGTTAAAGCGGCAGGACGACTGGGCGTACTACTTGGAAGCACTGCTTGAAAAAACGAAACGACTACGCGCCTTTCAAGAAGAATGTAAAAGGGGTAAGCTGATTGATGCTTAAAACTAGACATATAACCATTGCCGTACGGAATATCAACACAGATCTCTATTATCTATCTGCCCAAAATGAAGAGGGGCAGTTCCTTGCACCTGAAGCTTGGATTCGGCTTCTCTTTCATCATCATGAAGAAAGCTTCTATGGAACGCTTTTTAATGAGAAGGAAATTGTTGACGGAAAAGACCTTCCCATCAACGGCTGGCAGCTTGTTACCTTGTTTGCCCGGGAGCAGTTCAATCAATTGATTGAGTGGGACTGGGATGAGATGGCGCAAATTTGCTTAGCCGCGGCACTGCCGATTTATGAAGCCATCACTGAAAAAGAATGGATTCCGGATTTTGCTTCTTGGGAAAAGGAAGAATTTCGCTGGGCATTGCCTGATCGGGTGATGAATGAATTCGCATCCTCCTTCTGGGAGCAAATCATTGATGAAACGCCCGTTAAAGACTTTATCCAGAATTGGTATCATCATTCATTGGATGCCTATTTGGAGCGAAAAAGCGAGACGAGGGCTGTCTTCGGTGAAAAACTTAAGGCACTTCGAAATGATCAGCTCTCCCCTCGTGATCTTGCTGCCTATTTTGACGAGGAAAGCTGGCAGGAATGGATTGGCCTCAAGGAAAGCGATGTACCTTTTACTATCGGGCTCAAATTAGAAGAGCCTGCGGAAATATATGACCAATGGGACCTCAGCATTTTCCTTCGCGGAAAAAAACAGCCTGATTTGCTTGTTGATCGGAATGACTATGCCAACTACCCGCGTGGCTGGAAGAAACATGAGGAAGCGATTGAAAAAGAACTGCAGCGCTGGATCAGCGTATTCCCTTGGCTTGCCGGTGAAAAAGGGCTTGCCAGCAGGCTAACAGAAGAGGAAGCATGGACATTTTTAACAGAAGCGAGTGAAACCCTGCTCTCCCTTGGCGTTGAAATCCTATTGCCATCCTGGTGGCAAGCGATGCAAAATGCCAGTCTGAAAGTAAAAGCACGGGTAAAAGGCCAATCGAACCATCGTCCATCCTTCGTGGGCCTCCAAGCAATGCTTGATTATGACTGGCGCATTTCCATGAACGGAGTAGACCTGTCAGAGGATGAATTCAACAGTATGGTTGAAGAAAAGCGTCGTCTTGTCTATATTCGCGGGCGCTGGATTAAGCTTGACCCCAATTTTGTGCGGCAAATTCAAGATTTAATGAAAAAAGCAGAAAAGGAAGGCCTGCATGTACGCGATTTAATCGAACAGGAGCTCCTTCAGGATGAAGAGGCCGAAACGGATGAACTCGAAAACCCGCAAGCCTTCGCGAAAATTCAAATCGAACTGAATCGTCAATGGAAGCAAATGGTGAAGCAGCTTCGCGACATAAAGGACATTCCGCTTGAGGAAGCACCCGCTGATTTCCAAGGCGATCTCCGTCCCTATCAGAAGCTCGGCATGAGCTGGCTCTTCTTTTTGCGGAAGTACGGGTTTGGCGCCTGTTTGGCAGATGATATGGGGCTTGGGAAAACGATTCAGCTGATCAGTTATCTTTTAAAGGTAAAAGAGACGGAAACAGACAGCGGTCCTGCGCTAATTATTTGCCCCACTTCGGTATTGGGCAACTGGCAAAAAGAGATTGAACGTTTTGCACCTAATCTGAACGTCTATCTCCATTATGGCGGGAATCGGCTAAAAGAAGAGGTATTTTCTAAACAAGTAATGGCCTCGGATGTCGTTCTCACCTCCTATGGGCTAACCCATCTAGATGTGGAGGATTTCGAACGCATCGAATGGAGCTCGATTAGCATCGATGAGGCGCAGAACATCAAGAATGCTCAGACGAAGCAGTCCAGAGCAGTAAGGAAATTAAAGGGGAAACATCATATTGCCCTAACCGGCACACCGATGGAAAATCGCCTGTCCGAGCTATGGTCCATTTTCGACTTTACAAACCACGGCTATCTTGGCAGCCTCGGCCAATTCCAAAAGCGCTTCGTTCTGCCCATTGAAAAGGACGATGATGTAGAGAAGGTTCAGCAGCTTCAGGCTTTCATTCGTCCCTTCCTGCTTCGCCGGACGAAAAAGGATGAAGAGGTTGCACTCAATCTGCCTGATAAACTTGAGCAGAAGGAGTATTGTCCGTTAACACCTGAGCAAGCCTCCTTGTATGAGCAGCTTGTGAAGGACACCTTTGCACAGATTGAGCAGTTGTCTGCCTTTGAGCGCAGGGGATTGATTCTGCAAATGCTGAGCCGCTTGAAGCAGCTTTGCAACCACCCGGCCCTCTACTTAAAAGAGGAGAGACCAGCGAATATGATTGCACGCTCAGCAAAACTTGAAAAGCTGAGTGAACTGCTTGATTCTGTCCTTGAACAAGGAGAAAGCTGTCTCATTTTCACGCAATATATTGAAATGGGCAACATCATCCGCAACATGGTGAAGAAGAAATTCGGAGTGGATGTTCCATTCTTGAATGGCAGTGTGCCGAAAAATGAACGGGATCGGATGATTGCTCAGTTCCAGGAGCACCAATTTCCTATCTTCCTTTTATCATTGAAGGCTGGAGGAACCGGCTTGAATTTAACCGCCGCCAATCACGTGATCCACTATGATCGCTGGTGGAATCCTGCCGTTGAAAATCAAGCAACAGACAGAGCCTACCGCATTGGGCAAAAACGCTTTGTTCATGTCCATAAGATGATCTGTACAGGCACACTCGAGGAAAAAATTGATGCCATGCTTGAGAAAAAACAATCCTTGAACGACCAAATCATCCAAAGTGAAAGCTGGATTACCGAGCTTTCTACGGATGAACTGCGAGATCTTGTCTATTTATCATAATGCTTAGCCACTAAACATTGTTTTAGTGGCTATTTTTAAGGGCGGTAAGAAATGAGGAGTATTGGTTACCGTAAATGAGTAAATTTCGGATTTGCGGTCACCAATGACGGCCTTTGGTTACCATGAAAGGGAAAATTTCGGATTTGCGGTCACCAATAAATAAAGATCTTTGATGCTCGGCGATAGAGAAAAAATCACCAAAGACGGTACCCCACCTCACCCTCCTATTAAATGAAAAAGTCCGGCACATTTGTACCGGAAAGAATGAGGGAATTCGAGGAGTTGAATTGAATTTTTATATAGAGGGTATTGGGAATAGAAAATTACGGTGAACATTTTTGAGAAGTTTAGTTAGTAAATGCTGCATGCACCTCCTTTATTGGCTCTGATTTGTCTTCCTGTAAAACGGATTCACGGATAATTTCCTCCAGCTGTTCGACGCGACTAGTTAAATCATTGACTCTTTTATTTGATTTTCCAAGCATTGTAATGAGGGCTTCCACTAAGCATTCGATTTCCTTTTCCAAGAATGCTACACCTCTCTCCCTGCTGGTGCATACGCTTCATCCGGCTTTTTTTGATCAAGAAACTTGACACTATCTGCCCATACTTCAGTTACGTAGACTCGTTTACCTGCTTGATTTTCATAATGACTTGTCTGTATTCTGCCGGTAATTCCAACTAGGGAGCCTTTTCGGCAGTATCTTGAGGTATTCTCTGCTACCTTTCTCCAAAGTGTGCATTGAACAAAGTCTGCATCAATTTCCCCTTGCTGATTTCGATAATGACGATTAACAGCAAGGGTCACATTTGTAACGGGGGTTCCTTCCGCTGTCCGTTTCAGCTCGGGGTCCTTGGTTAACCTGCCAACGAGCGTTACTTGATTAATCATCTGCCCATTCTCCTTTCTATAAAGTTAGCCCTATCATAACCGCTATGCGATACACGCGTAAAAGCACGAAAATACAATTTTGACTGGGGAAGAAACACAGAAACACCTCTTTTAGGTATATATACCTATATTCTGGCATTTATTATCAGTTATAACCTTATTTCGATTATTTCCGACTATATTTTTCGACATGGATGCGGTTTCCGTTTCTATCTTCAGCTATGTTATAATTTGGGTATGAGTTAGTTGAGGGTGTCCGTAAAAACGAGTCTGAAACAGGAGGAAGAGGATGAAAACATTTAAGCTGATCTCGCTGCAGATAGTCGAGGATGACCAATTGGTAGATATCGAGCTAGAAGATGGGTTAATCATTAGTCAAGAAAATACTCAAAGCACTTGGCTGATTGAGGCCTATATCAACATTTCGTATGATGACTATTTCCAGAAGCTTGCCAAACAGGACGAGGATTTGATTGTTCAAGTCGTTATTACGAAAAAAGAAAACAGCCCAGCTGCCTTTCAAACAAAAATTGTTACGATCAAACACATCGAAGATCATATAAGCATTCTTCTAAAGGGACATTTAAAGAAAACAAATTATGACTATGCAGAAATTGTTTTGAAGAAATTAATTACCCAGGGACTTTCTGGGGAAAAGCTTCTTAATGAGTTTAATCAAATGATGCATAGCAAGCCAAAATTGACACTAGCTAA
The DNA here is from genome assembly GCF_001420595.1 of Cytobacillus solani. GTDB lineage: Bacteria > Bacillota > Bacilli > Bacillales > Cytobacillaceae > Cytobacillus > Cytobacillus solani. The sequence goes on from NZ_LJIX01000006.1 coordinate 4,659,151, forward strand.
AGAGAAATAAAAAAGGACAGGTCTCCCCTGTCCCTTTTTATTATCTGTCTTTGTTATCTTTATCATTTTGATCTAAATTATCTTCAATTAAATCTTCACCAGGTTCATTATTATCTTGCATGATGTCCCCATCATTATCTGTGTTTACATCATTATTATCATTGTTTAAGCCATTGTCATTATTTAAATTTGTATCCGTGCCGTTTCCATTGTTGTCATTGACTCCTGGCTCATTGATATTGTTATCCTCTGGAGGCGGCTCTTGGTCGTTGTTCGCACAACCTGTTAGCAGCATTGCCGTAAGCAGGGATCCTCCAATAATGCTTAATAACTTTTTATTCATGAGAAAAACTCCTTCCTTACATGTTTTTTGGTGACCTCTTTTATAGTGGTCTTATGTTAATGTTCCCAAAATACGCAGCAACTTGCATAAAAAATAAAGCCAGCCCTTTGATAGGCCGGCTTTATCTCATGGTATATTCTGGTTTTTCTTAGGTTCAATCATTATTTTAATGCAAATGTAATTTCCGCTTCACAGACGAGTTCTCCGTCAACTGTAGCGACAGCCTTCCCTTTGCCGATTGGCCCTTTTACACGAATGATTTCAACTTCTAAACGCAGCTGATCACCAGGGACAACTTGTCTTTTAAATCTGCATTTATCAATCCCGCCTAAAAAACCAAGACGGCCACGGTTTTCTTCTTTAAGCAGCATAGCAACAGCGCCAACCTGTGCCAACGCCTCAACAATAAGCACACCTGGCATAACAGGATACTCCGGAAAGTGGCCGTTGAAAAATTCCTCATTAGCCGTCACATTTTTGATTCCAATCGCTTTCTGGCCTTCCTCTACCTCAAGAATCTTATCAACAAGCAAAAAAGGATAGCGATGGGGAATGATTTCTTTAATTTGCTTAATATCCAGCATTTTAGTACCTCCTACTAGTAATAGGTTATATCTTATTTTCATTTTACTAAAAAAAACCGTGTATGTATAGGCTGGAGGGTCCTGGCTGTTATGATTCACATAAAAAAAGAGAGGCACCATGCCCCTCACCTAGTTTTCCTTTATTCTTTTTCAATTAAATCAACAATATGCGTCCACGTTGATTTCTTAAATATATCCTTTGCTTCGCCATTCCCAATAACACCGTATCCGACGGCCGCACCAGCAATGAGACTTAGGAAAATTAAAGCCGCAACAATGATAATCCGCAGCCAGATCGGTAGAATACGCACTCGTATACGACGTCTGCGCACTTTCGCCGGTTGGGGGTTACTCTCTTTTTTAAACTGCTCACGCGTTTTCGCTGCTTCTTGATTATTGTTGTTTATCGACATTTTGTTTTTCCCCTTTATCGCAGATTAACGAATTCCGTTCACTAATCCCATCATTTGATCTGCAATTGAAACGGATCTAGACTGGAATTGATAGGCGCGCTGGAGGTTAATGAGATCGGTCATTTCTCTGGACATATCTACATTTGACTGTTCCAGTGCACGTTGCTGAATTGAGACTTGATTACGCATCGGACCGTTCAGCTCAGTCAAGATTTCATTCACAGGTACATTTAATTCAGCCATATTTTCTGGCAGACCCAGAAGATTGCCGCCTTTTTGCTCAAGGAATTGCGGTTTATTCACTTGAACGACACCAAGATTGAATTCACTCGTCCCGCCATTTTCCATTTTCGCAATCAAACGCCCATTTGTCGTTATTTCGTAATCATTTACTTGTCCGTTGATCGTAATCGGATTATTATTTTCATCCAAAACCGGATAGCCATTCCCCGTTACAAGCATGGTTTCCGTATCTGACAGCGGCGTCAGGTAGAAAGCACCATCACGCGTATAGCGAATCGCCGAACCGTTTTCACTTTGCTCGAGCACACGGAAATATTGGCCTTCCTTTGTGAATGCCGCATCAAGCGCACGGTCGGTATTTTTGATGCTTCCTTGCGACATGACTATTTTTGATTGAGCAAGCTTTGCCCCAACCCCTTGTCTGATCCCATTTGGCGTCAAACGGTTTCCTTCTGCATTCGCATTATGCTGATTATTAAATTGCTGAAACAAAAGATCGGTAAAGCTTGCCTCTCTGCGCTTATAGCCAGTTGTATCAATGTTTGCCATATTATTGCTGACAATATCCATCTGCTTCTGCAATTGAGAAAGCGTATTCGTCGCTGTAATCATTGTTCTATTCATTGCACTTCCTCCTTTCCACTAGTCAAATTAGCCGATTCTGCCTACTTCATTTGCGGCTTTCTCCATACTTTTATCATATGCTTGCAAAACCTTTTGATTAGCTTCAAAGGCACGGTAAGCAGTCATCATATCTGTCATCGTTCTGCTCACATCCACATTGGAACGCTCGATAAAGCCTTGTTGCAGCTTAAATTGTGCGTTAGGCACATTATAAGCATTCGCTAAGGCATTTCCATCCTCCGTTTGATACAGCCCGTCTCCAAGCTTGATCAGACGGTTTGCATCAGCCGAAAATCCAATGCCAAGTCTTGCTGTTACGCCGCCCTCACCAGAAAGCACACCATTTTCATTGACTGTGAACTGATCACTTGTTAGCTGGATTGGGTTTCCAGCGTCATTTAACACTTGCAAGCCGCTTGCAGTCGTTAAAAAGCCTTGCCCATCTACAGTAAAGTTTCCATTTCTTGTATACTGTGTTTCCCCATTTGGACCAGCAACGGAAAAAAATACAGAGCCATTCTCAGGCATAAAGACGTCTAAAAGCGCCATATCTGTCCCAAGTCCTGTTTCCTTTAAATCCCCCTGCTTAAATGCAGGAATCGCCTCCTGCATGTAGACACCAGTACTAAGAGATCCAATTCTTTTATTAAAAGGAAGATTGAGCCCTTTTTGAGTTGGAATATTAACGCCTTGATCATCCATCCGCTGCAAAAGCATTTCAGGAAATGCTCTTAATGATGATTGATCTTCTTTAAAGCCAGGTGTATTGGCATTTGCCATATTATTCGTCAACATTTCCGTCCTTCTTTGCTGTGCAAGCATCCCAGACGCAACGGTATAAAAACCTCTGAACATAAATGTTCACCTCATTATATTAATCGATTAAATATGTAAATGAATCGCCTATTCGCAAATCTATTTTTAGACACTACCTCTATTATAAAAAAAAAACAGAAAATATACATTATATTTTTACAGGAAATAGTATGAAATAGGAGATTTATGCAAAAACGCTCAGAAGCAATCCATATTTCCTGGCATGAAGCATCCATCTACTAACAATTTTTACACTAGAACCAAACTTCATTTCCTTCATCGAAAATAGCCTGCCATAGAAGGCAGGCTATCTCTTTATTATCCGAGCTTTCTACGAGGAAGCTTATCGATGTTGTCAAGCATGATACCGGTTCCAATAGCCACACAGTCCATTGGGTTCTCAGCAATTAAGACAGGAACCTTTAATTCTTCAGCAAGCAGTGTATCGATGCCATGAAGCAATGCACCGCCTCCTGTTAGAATCACACCGCGGTCAATGATATCTGCAGAAAGTTCAGGCGGTGTGCGTTCTAGGACGCTTTTTGCAGCCTGAACGATGACAGCAACCGATTCTCTTAGTGCAAGTTCAATTTCTTCTGAACGCACTGTAATCGTTCTTGGAAGACCTGATACCATGTCACGGCCGCGAATTTCCATTTCTTCGCTTCTTGAGCCTGGGAATACCGTTCCAATATTTATTTTAATATTTTCAGCTGTTCTTTCCCCGATCAGAAGCTTGTATTCACGTTTAATATATTGAAGGATTTCACTATCAAAGGTGTCTCCAGCCATTTTTATGGATGAAGAGGTAACAATATCACCCATTGATAATACGGCTACGTCCGTTGTACCTCCGCCAATATCAACAACCATATTTCCGCTAGGCTGGAAAATATCCATACCGGCACCGATTGCTGCTACTTTCGGTTCTTCTTCTAAATAGATTTTTTTGCCGCCGCTTTTTTCAGCCGCTTCTTTAATTGCCTTTTGCTCCACACTCGTAATGTTTGTTGGACAGCAAATTAAAATGCGTGGCTTTGATAAAAAGCCTTTCACATTTAATTTATTAATAAAATGCTTTAACATCGCTTCTGTCACATCAAAATCTGCAATTACGCCGTCCTTTAATGGACGAATAGCTGCAATATTTCCAGGTGTACGCCCGACCATGCGGCGTGCCTCTTCACCAACAGCTAAAACTTTATTATTGTTTCTGTCGATTGCTACAACAGATGGCTCATTCAATACAATGCCTCGGCCCTTTACGTGAATAAGCACGTTAGCCGTTCCTAAGTCAATACCAATATCCCTCGCAAACATTCCTACTCTTTCCTCCTTGCACTTTTGGCCTTTCTCGTCCGCCCTGGCTCATAAGAAAAGCGCAAGGCGTCTGCTTTTTAAAGAAAACCAGCCAAGCACAATCTCTTATGTTTAAGCTATTTTTAGCGAACTTCGCTTTATTATTTGTTGCTTCATAGATGCTCATTTGATTATACGAACCAAGTTCTATCCTAATTTTATATTCTACCACACTCACTGTGATTTAAATAATGATTTGTCAAAAATTGTTGGGATTTTTGCTAGTTTTTGTCGGAAGGAGAGGCACAAGGGATGATTTAAATGATTTGCCATACTTCTAACAGTAGTCTTTTCAATAATAAAAGCAATTAGCCCATTGCCAATTGCCCTTATCTCTAGCTTCTTTTTTATGATGATTGTATTCACATAAATTACTTGATGGGCTCGCCTTCTAACTCCTCCTTTTTGTACTTCATTTTTGTTGCTTCTCCCCCTCGTAAATGGCGGATTGATTTATGATAATCTAGGATTTCTTTAACCTCGACGGCTAATTCGGGATTAATTTCAGGAAGTCTTTCCGTTAGATCTTTATGGACTGTACTTTTGGATACGCCAAACTCCTTCGCGATAACGCGAACCGTTTTTCTCGTCTCCACGATATACTTTCCAATCTTGATAGTTCTCTCTTTGATGTAATCGTGCACACCACTCGCCCTCCCTAAATTGGATGTGAGAAGTGTGAAATGAGACTCGCTTTTCGCTTTGACCGCTACACCATTCCGCACGTTTTCATTTGTATAAAATCAATTCGCCTTTTCCTCCATGCGGCAGAAAGCCAATACTTTCTGAACTTGCTATGAATAAACATGTCCCGAGCACATACATTATTATTTCGCAAACGACTCCTCACCTCAAACACTCTCTTTGTAAGGTTAGTATCAGTCTATTAGCTTGGTTGCTTATATATGCATCAAAAACACAATAGGGACAAGGTATCTAAATAATTTTTTGAAAATTTGAGCAATACATCGAAATCTCCTACTACCTTTATTTTTATACAAAGTGAAGGAATAGGACGAAAAAAGGGTATTTCCCAAGAAATTTGTCGAAGGAGGTCAGACCTCTTCATTTGACTTTTCTTAAAAAAAATGCCTTTCCAATTTAAATATTTCGTATTATGATTAGTTCAAGAAATTTATAGCGATTTTTGTCGAAATACTTTAAAGATCATTCGCTAAAGTGTCTCGAATAAATAGTCAACATAAAATCACATTCATCAAGTGAAGGAGAATGCAGGAATGAAATGGTCCATCCGCAAGAAAATTGTTATTATCTTTGGTGCCTTTTTAGTATTAATTGGTGTGATTTGCGCCTCATCATTTGTCACCTCTTCAAGATTGAATGAAAATGCAAAGTTTATTAATACAGAGGTTATTCCTGGAATTAGACAAATTGGCGATATCAATTTTACAACAGAGCGCTATTTATCAACCGCTCAAAAATATTTATTATCGAGCGACCCGGAATATATCAATAAATTTTTAAAGCAAATGGATGAGCTTAAAGTAAACATTGATCAAATGTTCGATGAGTATGAGGAACAAAGCTTAAAAAGTGAAGAGGCCAAGGCAATCGGTCAAAGTCTTCGAAAAAAATGGGAAACATTCTTACAGACAACAGATAAAGCAAAAGAACTTAAAACCCAAAACCAAACTGAAAGTGCCGTATTACAATTTTATGATGCACAGGTCTTGTATGATGCAATGGATAAAGATATCGATGAGCTAATTTCAATGCACGAAAAACATGCATCAGAAATTGAAGATCAAGGGATACATTTATACAAAAATAACACTATTGTCATGATAATATTAGTATTTATTTCAATTCTTTTCGTCATTACTATGATCATTTTCATCTTACGTCTCATCCAAAAACCAATCGTAAAACTGGCTGAGAAATTTACATTAATGGCGACAGGCGATCTAACCGTTGGAGAATTAAAGATTAAGAATCGGGATGAAATTGGTGAGATGGCAGAAAGCTTTAACCAAATGCTCGATAAATTACTAAAAATTGTTCATAATATCGACTCAAATGTCGGTCTAGTTGCTTCGACTTCAGAGGAATTAGCTGCAAGTGCTGAAGAAACATCAAACTCTCTTCAACAAGTAACAGAAGCAATTATGGAAATATCAGAGGGCTCATCCGTCCAATTAGAGAGCACCCATACGAGCCGGAAAGTGATCGAGGAAATAGGCAAAGGGATGAATCAAGCCTCTCAATCTGTTGGTAATGTATCTAACCTGGCCGTTGAAACAACAGAAGCAACGGTTGAAGGAACATCAATCATGGATAATACTATGGATAAGATGGTTGATATTCAGCGTTCTTCAGCAGCAACAGCGCAAATCGTTAACTCCCTTGAGCAAAAATCAAAGGAAATTGAACGAATTGTCACGTTGATTACAGATATTACGAATCAAACAAACCTGCTCGCACTTAATGCAGCCATTGAAGCAGCACGAGCTGGAGAACATGGAAAAGGATTTGCGGTAGTAGCTGATGAGGTTCGCAAGCTAGCAGAGCAGTCAAATGGAGCAGCTGGTGAAATCAGCAGCTTGATCGGTGTCATTCGTCAGGAAGTCATGGAGGCCAATCTAGCGATGGAGGAATCCCTTCAAAATGTGGAAAATGGCATTGAAATGGCTAAGACCACCCAATCCAGCTTCCAGGAAATTGCCCGAATGGTTAGCGAGGTTTCCGCTCAAACAGAGGAAATTTCCGCTGTAATTGAACAGGTCAATGCAAGCACACAAAATATGCAGCAAACGATGGATGAAGTAGCCCATTTATCAAATGAAGCTTCTGAACGGTCCCAAAATGTTGCTGCTGCTGCAGAAGAACAAAATGCAACCATGGAGGAAATTTCATCCTCTACGACTGTCCTTAGCCAAATGGCTGATGAGCTTAGAATGATCGTCAACCAATTTAAACTATAAGCAAAAAACCCGCCATTTGGCGGGTTTCTCTTTCGAGATAAGAAAGTATAACTTTGGAGTTAGAGAATTGTCTAGCGCAAGCGTCCTATCGCCTATCAAACTTCAGGCCCCCTCCGCAACGATTGCGTCAACATCGGTTCGCTCTCGCTCACCGTGTTTCCTTTATCGAAAGAACCGGTCCTTCCAGTTTGTACGGCGATGACCAAGGCGCTTGCGCTTTTCTTATGCATCTGCAGATTCTTTTTTATCTTGTTTTGTACCATCTTCTGTTTTGTCTTTTTCACTTGAATCCTTTTCTTTATCACCAGCATTTTCTTCTGATGATTGATCCTCTTCAAGTGACTTGTCATCTTCTAATGGTTGATCTTCCTCAAGTGACTTTCCATCTTCAGTTGATTGCTCATCTGAAGCTTTGTCCTCTTCTGCCTTTTCTTCATCAGCTGCATTCGCTTTATCTGATGAAGTGTCCTCTTGTAGAGAGCTTAATGGCTTTTGGAAGTAATTATGCGGATTTACAGGAACACCATCTTTACGAATTTCAAAGTGTACATGTACACCTGCTTCTTCATCAAACATGCTTTCTCCTGCTTTTGCAAGAACTTGTCCTTGTTTAACTTGATCGCCAACCTCAACATTCATCTCTGTAACAGACTGATATTGTGTTACAATTCCATTGTCATGTTCAATTTCAATGACATTTCCCAATAGTACATCTTCAGCTACTTTCGTTACGGTACCGCTTAGTGCTGCAATAACATCAAATGTTTCGCCGCTCTCAATGCCAATATCTACACCAGTATTTTGATGGTAACTGTTATTGTAGAATACGAGAGCTGCTTCTTGTTCTTCTGCCTTGCCATTCATATCATAGAAATGTCTTTGAATGACTGGCGAATCAGCCTCTTTTACAGGCATCATGAAGTTTTCCATTTGACGGTTTACTTCAACAGCTGGTTCATTGATATTTTTTCCTGGAACATCAGTCGCATTATAATCAAAGTCATCTTGATTCTTCGCGCTATTGCTGTTCTGATACCAAAGGACCGCACTTAGAATGATTGCTGCACTTGCAATGTAGATAGCTGGGAATGCCCAACGCTTTTTGAAAAAGCGCTTAAAGCTGGAATTTTGAGAAGATCGTTTCTTTTCTTCCTCTCTCATTATCATCACCTCAGCAATCATTCTGAACAGAATAGAAGAAATATATACACGTGGAGAAAAAATTTTTTTAGATTATTTTTTGATAAGCGCGAGGAAATTATTCATGAAAGATAAATTATTTTTTAAAAGGAGTTTTTAACATGTGGAAATGGATTTTCAGAATTCTTCCCTTTTTATATATGGGGATCATTTGGACGCTCTCAAGCTTCCCAGCTAATGCAGTGGTTGAGCTTCCCGACTTATCACTTGACAGCTTTATTAAGGAATCCATGCATTTAATCGAATTCGCTATTCTTTATTTATTATTCGTCTTTGCGATGCATACAATAAAGATTCCTTTTTCTAAAAAGATCAATCTCGTTTGCGCCGTCATTGCCTGCCTGTATGGGATTACAGATGAGATTCATCAATCTTTTGTACCTGCCCGGTCTGCAACATTTATAGATGTTGTCAAAGATGTAACCGGTGTCGCCATTTGCTGGTATTTCATTGACCGCGCTTCCTTTCATAAGCGCTTCTCAAAGATTGCAGCCTTCCTTCATTTTCTAAAAAAAGCATAAAAAGAGAGTTATCGCTTTATGATGCGATAACTCTCTTATTCCAGTTACATACTGAGTGGATCGTTCTATTGTTTGGCGAGTACTTTTGTTAGAATATTATCGGACGCAGTTACCTCTACTCCTTGATAATAATGAGCAATAATATCCTTGTAGCTTTTGCCCTCTGCAGCCATCCCATTCGCTCCGTATTGGCTCATTCCGACTCCATGGCCATTTCCCTTTGTGTTAATAATAATTTTGTCCCCTTTGCGCTCCCAGGTGAAGTCCGTAGACTTTAATCCAAGGGTATCCCGGATATCCTTCCCTTTGATCGTTTTCCCGTTGATTTCCACCTCGCCTACGCGCTTGCCAGCTGTTCTTTCTGTTACGTTTCCAATTGTGCTGTTATTGGGCAGCTTAACACCAAGCTTCTGTTCGAATTCTGAAACAGTCAATACCTTTTGGCCATCGAATTTAGGGGAATTAAGATCCCATGGGCTTTCCACACTTTTTAAATAAGGAAGCGGCATTTGCCATACTTCTTCTGGATTTTCTGTATAGCCATTGCTAGTTGAAAAGAAACTCGCATCAATGGGGGAACCATTATAGGTGATAATTTGCCCGCTCGTTTCGCTCACAGCTTCTCTAATTTTCTTTATCGCCCAACTATAATCATCTTTGAAAATCCTTCTTAGCTCGGCATCATCCTTATATACTTGGTGCTGAATGGTATCGGTTACAAGTGCTCCGCCTGGCAGCTCCGTTTTACTTTCCTTTAGCATTTGATTGACAATATAGGTTCTGGCAGCCAAAGCCTGTGCTTTTAAGGCTTCTTTCTCAAATTCTCTCGGCATCTCAGATGCAACGACACCAACAATATATTCTTCAAGAGGAAGTGTTACTGTTTGCTTCTTCTGCATTTGGAAAACGGCTACTTCAACGGCTGGACCAGAAGACGTGACCTTTGTTTCCGCTGAGCTTTCCCCCTTTTTTAGCTGCTCCCCAAGTTTTCCGGTTGCTTGATCCTCAGTGAAAGGAAGCACGACTAAGGATGGAATCATAAGTGTGATGACAAACAATAATGCGCCTAGTACGATGAAAAGTTTGAATTTTGGTGTGTTCATGATTTAAGCCTCCATAGGAATGTAATCTTAAGACTCCCAATGAGTCCGTCTCCATTTCATTCTTATGGGATTGGACAAGCGATTATGACAAAATTTTTGAAGGATATGAAATGTTGGTTGAAGTGGAAAAACGCTTCATGAATGGGAAATGCTCGATAAATTGGGGGAAATACTCGATAAACCTACTATTGTGCTAGATATTTTTTATTTGGGGCCTGATACGTCGGAATGCTCGATATATCTCAGAAGATGCTTGATAATTATTGGGAAATGCTCGATAACTTTTGAGAAATGCTCGATATGTATGAAATGTTGCTTGATAAGTCCCAAATGCTTCTCGCAAGCACGTTTGAGGTGCATATAAATAAAAAACGCATTGCTCAACTAGTCAGAAGTCTGACAGGTGAATAATGCGTTTTTATTAAAAATTAAGCATTCATATCTGTAATATATGCTTCTTCATCTACAACGGTTTCTTCTTTTTCTGAAATTCGTTCAATATCTGCACCTAATGCAGCAAGCTTTTGATGGAAGTTGACATAGCCACGGTCTAAATGCTTTAATTCCGTCACACGAGTGACCCCGTCAGCTACTAATCCTGTTAGAATTAATGCAGCTGCAGCACGGAGATCCGTTGCGGCTACTTCCGCTCCTTGTAAGTTAGATGGACCATTCATAATTACGGAGCGTCCTTCGATTTTAACATCAGCATTCATACGGCGGAATTCTTCCACATGCATGAAACGATTTTCGAATACTGTTTCTGTAATGACACTTGTGCCGTTTGCATGCAGTAATAATGCCATCATTTGGGATTGCATATCTGTTGGAAAGCCTGGATGAGGCATGGTTTTAATATCGACTGCTTTTAACTTATCTGGTCCTAAAACACGGATACCTTCTGCTTCTTCGATAAAAATAACGCCCATTTCTTCCATCTTTGCAATTAAAGAAGTCGAATGTTCTGGAACTGCTCCTTGTACAAGCACATCTCCTCCAGTAATTGCAGCTGCAACCATAAAGGTTCCCGCTTCAATACGGTCAGGAATAATATTGTGGTCTGCACCAAATAATACATCGACACCTTCAATGCGAATTGTACCTGTTCCAGCACCTCTAACTTTTGCACCCATTTTATTCAGGAAGTTTGCAAGGTCAACAATTTCTGGTTCCTTTGCAACATTTTCTAAAATAGTTGTTCCTTTTGCAAGAGTAGCAGCCATCATAATATTTTCAGTAGCTCCTACGCTTGGGAAATCAAGATATATTTTCGCTCCGTGCAGGCGTCCACCAGCAGCCTCTGCTTCAATAAAGCCATTGCCGACCTTAACAGTCGCACCCATTGCTTCAAAGCCCTTTAAATGCTGATCAATCGGGCGAGAACCAATGGCACATCCGCCAGGTAATGCTACTCGTGCACGGCCATTACGCGCTAATAATGAGCCCATAACTAAAACGGAAGCACGCATTTTGCGTACATATTCAAAAGGCGCTTCAACACTTAACTCTCGGGATGCATTTACAGTAACGGTGTTATCTTTAAACGCAACTTCAGCGTTTAAATAGCGTAATACTTCATTAATCGTATATACATCGGAGAGTGTAGGTACATCACGAATTACGCTTTTCCCATCACTTGCTAATAGTGTTGCGGCGATAACCGGTAAGACAGCATTCTTTGCTCCTTCTACTTTGACAGTACCGCTTAGCCTATTGCCGCCGCGGACGATGATTTTTTCCAAAGTGTATTCCCCTCCGCGTCCATTTTCTCTATATTAATATTCAATCGTTATAATAGGTGTGCCAACTACAATGGTAGTCTTTCCGCCCATTCCTTGATTTCGTATTCCTAGTTGTACATTCATTTCTTTTTCGCCAGCTTCAACAGATTCTGAAAACATTGTCGAATAGGCTGAACTAGCAATAAAGGCATCTTCCTTTAATGCCTCGACTTCCTTTGCTTTTAAAACAGCTAATAAATGCTTTATTTCCAATGGCAAAGTCTTATCTATTTTATCATTGAATTCGCCTTTGATACAAGAGAAAGTTGTGGCATTTCCTCGAAATATGTCAGTTATTCTGTCGGTCATTCTTTTTGATAAGGATTCCTCTGCCTTTTGGTCCCACCCTTGTCCTTTCACCTCATAAATCACATACGTTTGAAAGTGGTCTTTTATGGGGGTAGATAGAATTTTTATTGTTTCTGTTTCACTTCCATGTTTTAAAACGGCAACAGCTTCAGAATGACCTTTGCTTGTTTGTACTGACCATTCCCAGTTAGGAAATTGCTGCTTCAGCTCTTTAGTATAATCCTTAATTTCCACCTTATCGAGCATTTCCATTTTTTCTCTCGCATGTAAAGACCATTCAGTGATTAAAATATTCTCGTCCTGTAAAACGGACGCTATTTTCAACAAGTCAAGCTCCCCAACTGCTACTGTCGTTTTATTCCCAAGATTTACTAACATAAAACCAATAAGAACAACTATTGCTAAAATCTTTTTTGTTTTTTTCAATGGTAACTCCTCCCCTTACTACAATTGTTACCAAGGAGAAGAGGAGCATACGTAGGAAAAGTCGTCACTTTTTGACAAAAGCGATTTAGGTTCACTGGGAAGGATTTTTCTTTACAGACCAGTCAACCATATACATTTTTCTTGATGAAAAAAACTGGTTTCGTTATTATATTCATCATTGAATAAATTGGGATTACTTCCTGATCATTCATCGTTGAAAATAAGCATAACAAATAGAATTGTACTTAATAATAGCCAAAATGAAAACATGTACGAAGGCCTATATTTATGGTATCGGGAGAAATCTGGCAAGCAAGTTGATTTCTCGATGGATTCTCTCCTTAATAGACGATTTGCAGAATAAGCGGAAGCTGTTGGGACCATAGGAGATAATCAAGGAAGAAATTGCTTACAGATGATCCAATCACAATTGATAATAATATGTATAATACTCTTGCTTGGAATACGCGATTTGGCTTTAAAATTTGGTCAATGCGCAATGCCTGCAAAGCCCACCATGCAAGTGCAATAAATGCTAAATGGGATAGAATGCTAATTAATGCCTGCTGTCCAAAGCCAGAAATCATAAAAACACTCCTTTCAAAATGAGTATGCTTGCAGCCAGCACCCCGTTTCCATATTAGCACATTTTACCGTTCAGCATTGAAATCCTGTCCCATGTATTAGGCGAATTCCATCATTGTATCGTTACAAAAATCCGATGTTTTTCATCCTTCATCTACCGACAGGTTCAAATATGGAGGGATTTTTCAAGGTTCTATATTCACCAATGAAAATAACGCAAAAAAGAGATCGGAAAATGGCCAAATCTCTTTCATATTGTCTGATTTTTTGGTGTCCGTACATAAATTTCTTCCTGCACTTCATTCACTTTTTCCGCCTGTGTGTCATATTGAATTTCCAACCTGCATCCGTTTTTCATGTATTGAAATGTATTTGACTTATCATTTTCGAAGTGTTACCCTTTATACATACCATTGGTATGTATAAAGGAGGAAACATGGCTCGAAATAAATATCCTGAAAAAACCATTGAACAAATCCTTTCAATTTCGTATCGATTATTTTTAGAAAAGGGTTATGAACAAACAACAATTCAAGATATTATAAATGAATTGGGCATGAGTAAAGGCGCTATTTATCATCACTTCAAATCAAAGGAAGACATCTTGCATGCAATTGGTGATAAGGGTTTCTATTATCCAAATTCAATTGAAAAATTCAAAAATCTTAACCATTTAAATGGATTGCAGAAACTAAAAAAGATCATCTGTACTGAATTTGAGAATCTTGAAAAGCAGCAGTTTGATAAAATGGCTATATCTTTAACGGAAAACCCTAAATTCGTTAGTATCTTATTGAATGGTACGCTAAAACATGGTGTACCAATCTTACAAGAGCTAATCGAAGAAGGAAAAAAAGATGGCTCAATTTCTATATCGGATAGCAAAAGTGCGAGTGAAGTTATCTTATTATTAAATAACGTTTGGCTAAGTCCAATGATAGGTCAAGGAAATGAAACAGATTTAGAACGTAAAATTTTGTATTTAAAAGAACTTACTGAACTTATGGGTATTCCGTTTATAGACGAAGATGTTTTAAATGCAATGAATAATTATCTGAAAAACATATTTAAATAATGAGCTGCCTTTAAGAAGGCAGTATATTATTTAATTTAAACATACCGTCGGTTGGTTTGTTATATTTGTTTTAATACGAAGGGAAGAAATTTTAATGAAGGAAAGTACTCTATTTCAAAAAGATTTTACGCTATTGATTATTGGTCAAATTATTTCTTTATTCGGCAATTCTATTCTGCGTTTTTCTCTTTCACTGTATATTTTGGATGTGACTGGTTCAGCTGCAGCTTTTGGAAGTATCCTTGCGGTATCAATGATTCCTACAATCTTATTATCACCTTTTGGTGGCGTGCTAGCAGATCGGGTCAATCGCAGGAATATCATGATATGTTTGGATATTATCACTTCATTAGTGTGTATCTTGTTTCTTACACAATTAGGGAGCAACCAAATTGTCTACATAGTGGCAGGTGTGATGATTATTCTCTCCATTATTCAGTCTATGTATCAACCAGCTGTTCAATCAAGTATTCCTGTATTGGTAGATAGCAATCATTTGCTGCAAGCTAATGGAGTGGTTGTCCAAGTAAATGCCCTTGCTAATTTCTTAGGACCGATTTTAGGTGGAATGCTGTATGGATTTTTAGATTTAAAGGTAATCGTAATAGTTAGCGCAATTGCATTCTTTATTTCATCACTCTTAGAAGTATTTATACGTATCCCTTTTATTAAACAAGCATCGAATGGAAAAGTAATAAATACAGTAATTGTGGATTTAAAGTTGGCATTAACATTTATTAGTAAAGATAATCAAGTTTTATTTAAAATTTTACTAGTGGTTGCATCAATTAATTTGTTTTTCTCCTCAATGATTATGATCGGCTTGCCTTATATTATAAAAGTGCAGCTTGGTCTAAGTTCACAACTATACGGTTTTGCTGAAAGCTTCTTGGCAATCGGATCGATTGGAGCAGGCCTTTCTATTGGATTAGTAGGTAAAAAGTATAGCATTCATAATTCTCATGTTTTCATCATATTAGGAGGAGTCATGCTAATACCCATAGCAATTGTATCAGGTCTACAAATACAGCCAATGATTGCTTATATTGTTATTTGTATAAGTACTTTTTTATGCTTGGCATCAGTAGGGATTTTCACCATTTTTGCACAAACATTTATCCAAACAGAGACACCAAATGAAATGCTAGGAAAAGTAAGCGCGGTTGTTGCAACAATCGTGATGTGTTCTTATCCAATTGGTCAGTCCTTATATGGTGTGTTGTTTGATCGTTTTTCAGATCAAGTATTTGTCATTGTACTTTTTGCAATCCTTGTCGAGGTTCTTCTAGGTATTATGACAAAACGTTATCTTACTAAGTTACAAAGGAAACCTATGAGCGCAATGAACAAATATTAAAATGCATTATTTCCGTCCTGCAGCCAGATTCATGCAAAAAGAGGGTGAAATCTATACGATTCCACCCTCTTCCACTTTTTATTATACCCCTTTGTTATAACCCTTTGTTCAGATTATCTAGCTCCTGCACCTACCCCCTCGAGGTCCCAAGCCATTCCTCCAGAAAGGTAAAGAACACCTTTCCGTGAGGCTCGTCTTGTGCTTGTCGGGGGTGACCAAGGCGCTTCCGCTTTTCTGTTTAGCTTATTTTATTGAAAAAAATCGCTGAACTGATTGAAGTTCCCTTGCAAGAAATCAAGAGCAATGTTTGGTGCTACCCCGAACAGAATTGTTGCGAATACACAGACACCGATAACAACGCCTAGTCCTGCAGGAAGCTTAAATTTCACTTCATCATTGGCCGCTGGTCTAAAGAACATCTGGACCATAACGCCAAAGTAGTAGAAATACGAGACAACCGTGGTCGCAATCATGATGGATACAAGCACATAGTGTGCTGGTTCAACAACGAGGGCACCCATGAAAATGTTTAGTTTCCCGATAAAGCCGGCTGTTCCTGGAATCCCCGCTAATGACAGGATAAAAACGGCCATTGCAATCGCCAAAATCGGCGCTTTTCGATACAAACCGGCAAATTCTGCAATGTCCTCAGAACCTGTTTTCTGTGTGATCAGCTGGATAATCGCGAATGCACCCAAGTTCATAAACAAGTATGCCCCTAAATAGAACCACAGCGTATCAAACAAGAACGCAGACATGGAAGCTACAACTACAAGCAAGTAACCTGCTTGTGCAATACTAGAATAAGCAAATAATCGCTTAATGTTCTTCTGCCTTAATGCAACCACGTTCCCAATAATCATTGTTGCTGCTGCAAGGAAGGCGATATAATCCTGAACCTTGATAAGAAGCGGCATCGAACCCAGTCCTTCAGTCGGGATGTTATAGAAAATCACCATTAAAATACGGACGATCAAAATAAATCCTGCTGTTTTCGAAACAACACTCAAGAATGCCGTAACTGGTGTTGGTGCTCCCTGGTACACATCTGGTGCCCACATATGGAACGGTGCCGTTGCCACTTTAAAGGAAAGACCAACGAAAATCATAAAGAACGCAAGCCCTAAAAGATATATATGCTGTGAATCAGCTAATGTAATCACATGACGAGCCATATCAAGCAAGTTTGTCGTTCCAGTTAGGCCATAAACATAGCTCATTCCAAAAATCGTAATGGATGTAGAAATTCCGCCATTCACGACATATTTCATCGCGGACTCATTCGAGCCACTATGTTTCTTTCGAATCCCTGCAAGAATATAAGAAGAAATCGAGAGAAGCTCAAGCCCGATAAACAATGTAATTAAATCGCCACTAGAGGACATCATCATCGCACCAAGCAAGGCGGCTAGGAATAAGTAATAGAATTCTCCTCTATATTCATTTAGCCCTTCCTTTGGCTCATAGCTGATCGCAATCAGGAAGACTAACGCAGCTCCGATTAACAATAGCAGCTTAAACGCAATCGCAAAAGAGTCCAAACGGAATGTATCATAGAGAATTGTTTCAGGGCCATTGCCCATTAGGCTAAGCAACGATATAAGCGCTCCGAGAATCCCAGCTAAGCCGAGCCAGCCAAGCAGCTTTCGATTCACGCTCTTTGCCATAAATAAATCTAATAATGAAAGTAACGTAATTACACCGAGGATGATGAACTCAGGTGTCATGATGCTCCATTTAAATGATAGTAATGTTTCAAGATCCATCCTTCATCACCCTCCAATCCCAAGCATGATAGTTTCAAGTGTAGATGTGAGCGGTTCAGTTAAAACACTTGGATATACGCCAATTAAGACAATAATCCCTAGTAGAACTAAAGCAGGAACCCATTCCGCTTTCCTGAGATCAGTAATTCCAGCAAACTCCCGGTGAGCCTTGCCATAAGTAATCCCAAGAACCGCACGCAGCAGATAGACAGCTGTTAGGATGATACCAAGCGCACCCACAGCAGCTAAAACCGGCATTTCCCTAAATAATCCCAGGAAAGCCATGAATTCACTCACAAAGCCTGACATTCCTGGCATACCTAGCGAAGCCATTGCCCCTGCAAGCAGGAAACCTGCCGTAATCGGCATTCCCTTTGCCAAGCCGCCAAGGTTAGGAATATTAGATGTTTGCAGACGCTCATAGAATACACCGACAAGGAAGAATAGTAGCGCAGCAATTAATCCATGTGAAACTACTTGGAAAATCGCTCCTTGAATCCCTGCCTCATTTAAAGCGCCTAAACCAATTAAGACAATCCCCATATGGGAAATAGATGAATAAGCAAGTACCATTTTGAAATCTGTTTGAACAAGTGCAAGGAATGCTCCGTAAAGCAGGTTGACTACACCAAGAACTGCGATTAATACGGCAAGATCCTGGAATTGTTCAGGGAAAATGCCCATACCGAAGCGAATAATCCCGTATGCACCAATTTTTAAGAGAATCCCTGCGTGAAGCATTACGACAGATGGAGATGCTTGAACGTGAACGCGTACCATCCAGCTATGCAGCGGGAAGATTGGCAGCTTAACTCCAAATGCAATCAGCATAGCAATTAGCAAGCCCATTTTTCCACCTTCTGACAAAACAAGGCTAGAGCTGTCAGCGGCAAGAATGGAAGTTAGCGCTTCTATATTCGATGTCCCTGTACGTGCAAACAGCACCATGATGACAATGAGCAGTACAGCCGAGCCTAACCCATTATAAATTAAGAAGCTAAATGCTGCTTTTTCCTTTTCAAAATAGCCCCACTTCCCAATAAGGAAGAACGTCGGAATAAGTGTAATTTCGAAAAAGATAAAGAACAGAATTAAGTTTTCAGCAGCAAAAACGCCAAGCATTCCAACCTCTAAAAGAAGGAATAGCATAAAGTAGCCTTTCCATTCTTTCTTAATATACATGGAAGCAATCGCTGCTAGTGTAGACAGGATGGCTGTTAACACAAGCATAATCAGCGAGAATCCATCAACACCTAATTCATATTTAATAGAAAACAATTCGCCTAATCTATTTGGATTACCAAATTGAATCCAGTTGACCATTTCATCTAAACGCTCAAGTGAACTTCCTGATCGATATTGGAAATATGCCATCAAGGACAGCACGAGCGCCGGAAGAGTTGCAAGGAACCCAACCGTTTTAATGACAGATTCCTTTGCTTTCGGAACAAATAATAAAGCGATTATACCGAGTAAAGGGGAGAAAACTAAGATGGATAAATAAGCAAAGTTCATTTCAAATACCCCCCTGTTACAGCAAATACGACAATTAAGATCGCTAAGCCGACAAATGCGACGGCACCATATCTTTGGAT
This sequence comes from Cytobacillus solani, assembly GCF_001420595.1. Lineage (GTDB taxonomy): Bacteria > Bacillota > Bacilli > Bacillales > Cytobacillaceae > Cytobacillus > Cytobacillus solani. Next base: position 4,678,193 of record NZ_LJIX01000006.1, read on the forward strand.
CTGTCCACTCTGGAATCTTGAGCCTAAGTGTCCAAGTCCAGAAACCGCTCCTGAAACCCCTTTGACTATGCCCTCAACGATGAATGTTTCAATGAAACGCAGAATCAGGCTGAGTCCTTTCGTTACTTTTAAAACCGTTAATTCATACAATTCATCGATATAATATTTATTATATAGAATCGTATATAGTGTCGAAGCACCTAGCCAATCACGTGATAGTGACCGCTTGCTGTAAATTAGCCATGCTAGGAAAATACCTAATAAAGAAACGACTGTTGCAACAATCATAATCCACGACGGACCTTCGATATGCCCATGCCCAAGAGCAGGATTTCCTTCTGTTAGCCAATCTCCAAGAAATGTCCCAAACCAAGGTGTATTAACATACCCTGCTACAACAGCAAGGATAGCAAGAACCATCATCGGTACAGTCATCACACTTGGTGACTCCTTCACATGCTTCATGTCACTGCGGGATTCACCGGAAAATACCATAAAGAAGAGACGGAACATATAGAATGCGGTGAAGAAAGCAGCAATAACCGCTAGCCAGAATAACACCGTATTCCCATGTGCCCAAGCTGCAATTAGAATTTCATCCTTACTAAAGAATCCTGAAAATAAAGGGACACCGCTGATTGCTAATGTTCCTATCAAAAATAACGGACCTGTTACACGAAGCTTTTTCCATAAACCGCCCATTTTTTCAATATCCTGCGTATGAACAGCGTGAATAACGCTACCTGCCGCAAGGAATAGCAAGGCTTTAAAGAAAGCGTGTGTCATAAGGTGGAACACACCAGCAACATAGCCGGCAGATCCAAGTGCAAGCATCATGTAGCCTAGCTGGCTGACAGTTGAATACGCAAGCACTCTCTTAATGTCCTTCTGAACAAGACCAATGCTTGCTGCAAAGATCGCAGTGAATGCCCCAATAATCGCCACCGTCATTAGCGCTGTCTCGCTTGCCGTAAAGAGCGGGAACAGGGATGCCACTAAATAAACCCCTGCTGCAACCATCGTTGCGGCGTGGATTAAAGCAGAAACTGGCGTTGGACCTTCCATCGCATCCGGCAGCCATGTATGAAGCGGGAATTGACCTGACTTCCCCACAGCACCAATAAAAATTAAAATGGCAGTTAATGTAATCATGGTTGAAGAAACTGCTCCAGCTTCAACCGCAGCAAAAATTTCATCATATTCGAAACTTCCAACCTGCCAGAATAATAGAATCATTCCAATTAAAAGACCTACGTCTCCAATACGCGTCATAATAAACGCCTTTTTGGCTGCCTTCTTCGCTTCTTCTTTATAAAAGTAGAAGCCGATTAGCAAGAATGAACCTAAACCGACAAGCTCCCAGAAAATATACGTTTGCAGAAGGTTTGGCGAAAGCACTAAGCCTAGCATTGCAAATGTAAATAATCCTAAGTAAGCGTAGTACACATGGAATCGTTCATCACCGTGCATATATCCCTTTGAATACGTATGTACAAGGAAACTCACTAGCGATACGATTACAAGCATTAATGCATTTAATTGATTGACTTCAAAACCCGCTGTTAACTGAACATCCCCTATCGTCAGCCAAACCGACTCTGCCTTATGTGTGGGTGATGTAAATCTTTCGAACAGCACCAATAAGGAGTAAACGAACGATGCAAGCGAGAGCAGGATTCCTATGTATGCACTTGCTTCCTTCAGTCGTTTGCCAAAAAAGATAAGGAACAAAAACGATAAAAGCGGGAAAAGCGGTATGATCCATGCATTCTCCATCAATATCACAATCCCCTTTTTGAACACGTTTATAGTTTTGTATAGTCCTAGAGCCAACGTGTTAGATTACTAGAGGTCAGAGGCTAGATTAGCGGAAATCGGCCTGTGATTTCTATTTTCAGCCTCAATTTGAACTCACTTTATAAAGACTTGCTTCATCCTCTAGTGTTTCAATGTGTTCACTTCATCAATGTTAACGGTATTTCGATTACGGTATAAGGCAATCAGTATCGCTACCCCAACAGCAACTTCTGCAGCGGCAACAGCCATGACGAAAAGTGCAAAGATTTGTCCTGTAATAGATGGCATCACACCGAATTTACTGAACGCTACTAAGTTAATGTTCGCCGCATTAAGCATTAGCTCAATCGAAATAAGAACAATGATGATGTTTCTCTTTGTTAGTGCACCATATAAACCGATACAAAATAGAATTAAACCCAGCGCCAAGTAGGCTGAAAGTGGAACTGAACTCATTCCTTCTTCGCCTCCTTCTCCTGATCATTCTTTGACAGCACAATCGCTCCAACAAGCGCAGCGAGCAGCAAGACAGATGTTAATTCAAATGGAATAATATATTTTGAATAAAGCGCGATCCCAATCTGTTCTGTGTTGTTCTCATGTAATGTGGTTGACACTTCACCAAAATCAAGATTATAAATTCCGATGTAAAAGGCGAATGCAAAGCCGAGAATCCCTAAGAAAAGAAGCAGCTTTCGCAGAAGGCCTGTCTTCGGTTCTTTCGTATCATCATGACGGGTTAACATGATTCCAAAGAGCATAATGATTGTAATCGCCCCAGAATAGATGAGTATTTGAACGGCCGCAAGAAATTCAGCTGACAGCAGGATAAAGATTCCCGCGATGCTGACAAATGTAAAAACGAGTGCAAGGACCATGTGCACGACCTTGGTAAGGTTTAATAAGAGCACGCCGCCGACTACTGCAACTAAAGCGAGTGAAATAAACGCGAAAAATTCACCTGATAACGTCATGCTTTATTCACCTTCCGTATATTCTCGTCATTTTCATCCAGCCATTCGAGATTTTTAAATAGCTCATCACGGCTATACTCAGCGAGTTCAAAGTTATTTGACATAATGATTGCCTCTGTCGGACAAACCTCCGTACACAGGTCGCAAAGAATACAAATTTCAAAGTTAATATCATACGTATCAATAATTTTTCCCTTTTTGTTCGGATCCGGGTGTTTTTTCCCTGTCAGCTGGATGCAATCGGTCGGGCAAATATTCGCACATTGATTACAAACGATGCATTTTTCCGGATAGAACTTTTGAATTCCCCGAAATCGGTCTGGCAATGGGAGTGGCTCATTCGGATATTCATAGGTTGGTTTTTCTTTCGTTAAATTTTTCAGGGTATACTTTAAGCCTTTTGCTAATCCAAATCCAAGCATGTTTTTCACCCCTTGCGGTTAAAGTAAGCTTTTTTTAAGATAAGAAAGTAATAACTTTGGAGTTAGAGAATTGTCTAGCGCAAGCGTCCTATCGCCTATCAAACTTCAGGCACCCTCCGCAACGATTGCGTCAACATCGGTTCGCTCTCGCTCACCGTGTTTCCTTTATCGAAAGAACCGGACCTTCTGCGTTTATACGGCGATGACCAAGGCGTTACCGCTTTTCCTATAACAGTTTAAAAATTTCCTTGATGATGGCTGTTAGGAAAATATTCGCTAATGCGATTGGTAAAAGTATTTTCCAGGCAAACTCCATTAACTTATCTGCACGAATACGCGGAAACGTGCTTCGGAACCAAATTAATAGAAAGACGACAAACATGAACTTAAGCGCAAACCAGACGGCACCTGGAATAAAGTCTAGGAATGAGAATAGCGGAAGCCATCCTCCTAAAAATAAAACAGTTGTTAATGATGCCATCGCAAACATATACACATATTCAGCAAGCATGAAAAATGCCCAACGGAATCCGGAATATTCAACATGGAACCCGGCTACAAGTTCGTTTTCGGATTCAGGAAGATCGAATGGGACACGGTTTAACTCAGCCACTGAAGCAATGATAAAGACAATGAATGCAACGGGCTGAAGCAGGATATACCATACATTCTCTTGCGCAGCCACAATATCATTTAGGTTTAAACTGCCTGTTAAAAGAATAACGCCGAGCACTGACATCACAAGCGGGATTTCATAGGAAATCATCTGTGCAGCTGCACGCATTCCCCCGAGTAGGGCATATTTATTGTTGGAAGCCCATCCACCGGTAACCATTCCAATCGTCGTCAAACCTGAAATGGCGATATAGTAAAGCAATCCAATATTTAAATCTGCAAATTGCAATTTATCTGTAAACGGAATTGCTGCAATAACTATAAATGATGGTGCAAATGCGATAACTGGTGCAATTATAAATAATGGTTTATCAGCAAGCTTTGGAATCGTATCTTCTTTTAGCAGAAGCTTTAAAACGTCAGCAACAGTTTGCAATAATCCCCAGCGTCCGCCCACTTGGTTCGGACCTTGGCGAAGCTGCATAAATCCCATAACCTTCCGCTCTGCTAGGATCGCATAGGTTACGAATCCCAAAATGACTAAAAGCAATACGGTTGCGAGTAAAAAGAAAATCCCAAAGTTTAAGATCCCCGGCTGGGAATGCAATAAATCTTCAACCATTAGCCATCCACCTCCCCTAGGATGATATCAACCGCTCCTAGAATGGAAATTAAGTTTGCAATTGTCTCTCCCTCTAATAGCTTAGGGAGAATTTGGAGATTATAGAATGATGGTCGTCTAAATTTCAGGCGATATGGTTCTTTTTTTCCATCACTTGCGATATAACAGCCGATTTCTCCTCGAGGAGACTCAATTCGTACAAAGGCCTCTCCTTTAGGTGCTTTAATGATCTTTGGCACCTTCGCTAAAATCTCCCCTTCAGCAGGGAACTGTTCACACGCTTGTTCTAAAATTTTCAATGATTCCTCAATTTCATCAAGGCGAACATGATAACGCGCCCATGCATCCCCTGTTTCACGGGTAACCACATCAAAATCAAACCGATCATAAATGGAGTAAGGTTCATTTTTACGCAGATCCCATTTGACTCCTGTACAGCGAAGATTGGCTCCACTAAGGGAATAGTTAAGTGCGTCTTCCTTCGTGTATGTCCCAATTCCTTTTACACGGTTCATAAAGATTTCGTTTCCTGTTACGAGCATATGATAGCCCTTTAATTGTTCATGCATATAAGGGACGAACTCTCTTACTTTATCAATCCAGCCTTCTGGCGCATCCCATTTGACTCCGCCAACACGCATGTAATTAAATGTTAGCCGAGCGCCTGATAGCTCATTCAGCATATTGATGATCATTTCCCTTTCACGGAAAGCGTATAGAAGTGGACTCGTTGCCCCAAGATCAAGCAAGTACGTACCAAACCAGACAAGGTGGCTTGCTACCCGGCCAAGTTCCATTGCAATGACACGTAAATACTCGGCTCTCTCAGGTACTTTAATATCCATCATCGTTTCAACCGCATGGCAAATTACATAGTTATTCGTCATCGCTGAAACGTAGTCCATCCGGTCAGTATAAGGGATGATTTGTGTATATTGAAGATCTTCTGCCAGCTTTTCTGTTCCGCGGTGAAGGTAGCCGATGACTGGCTTTGCCTCTACAATGGTTTCTCCATCAATTTTTAAGACGAGACGAAAAACACCGTGCGTACTTGGATGCTGAGGTCCTACGTTCAAAAGCATTTCTTCTGTTCGCAACATTGGTTACACCTCCACATCATACGGTTCATAGTCTTTCCTTAGTGGATGGCCAACCCATTCTTCACCAAGCATAATGCGGTGCAAGTTCGGATGATTGTTAAACTTAATGCCCAGTAAATCATATGCCTCACACTCTGGCCAATTCGCACCTTCCCAAAGCGGCTGCAATGAATCAATCGTTGGTCCATCACGGTCAATCTTTACTTTTAATGCAACGGATTGACTATTTTTATATGAATATAAATGAACATACACTTCCATATGTGTTTCAAAATCCGTTCCATGCAGCTCTGATAAATAATCAAAGCCTAATTGCTCGTTATATTTCAAAAACTCTGCAATTTTATAATAGCTTTCTGGCTTTGCTACAAGGGTTGGAACATCCTTTGATAGATTATTAATATAATAATCTTCTATATGATCATTTCCAAGATGCTCTTCTATGACTCTAATATATTTATCAAGATATGGCTGATTTGGTGATGGCTTCGCTTCTTCTGCTGGTTCAGCCTTTACGGTTCCACCACCAGCCTTCGCTTTGGCTGCTGCTGCAGCTGCGGCTTTTGCCTTGGCGGCTGCAATCGCTTTTGCTTTTTCATCGTCTCCTGCTGCGCCTCCAGCTTTTGCTGATGCTGCGGCCTTTGCTTTCGCGGCTGCTGCTGCTTTTGCTTTCGCGGCAGCTATCGCTTTCGCCTTTTCGTCATCCCCACCAGATTCACCTGATTGTTTTGCCAATGCTGCTGCTTTTGCTTTGGCTGCTGCGGCGGCCTTTGCTTTGGCAGCGGCAGCGGCTTTCGCCTTCGCGTCATCTCCAGCCTCACTTGATTGATTTGCCTGAGCAGCAGCTTTCGCTTTCGCTGCGGCGGCAGCCTTTGCTTTGGCAGCAGCAGCAGCTTTTTGCTTGGCTATATCAAGGTCTTCAGTTGGCGCTTCTTCTTTCTCTTCGCCTTGTTCCTTCGCCTTCATTTTCGCTAGTGCGGCAGCCTTTGCCTTTGCTGCGGCAGCAGCTTTTTGCTTGGCTATATCAAGGTCTTCTGACGGTGCCTCTTCCTTCTCTTCGCCTTGTTCCTTCGCCTTCATTTTCGCTAGTGCGGCAGCCTTTGCCTTTGCTGCGGCAGCAGCTTTTTGCTTGGCTATATCAAGGTCTTCTGACGGTGCCTCTTCCTTCTCTTCGCCTTGTTCCTTCGCCTTCATTTTCGCTAGTGCGGCGGCCTTTGCTTTCGCTGCAGCGGCAGCTTTTTGCTTGGCTATATCAAGGTCTTCTGACGGTGCCTCTTCCTTCTCTTCACCCAGTTCTTTAGCCTTCATTTTCGCTAGTGCGGCAGCCTTCGCCTTCGCGGCAGCCTCTTTTTTTAGCTGTTCTAAATCTTTTTCACCGCTCATGGGTTAGATCACCTTCTTCCCAGTCTTAGCCTCGTAACGGATCTTTTCTTTCAATTTATTAATTCCATATATTAAAGCAGCTGGATTTGGTGGACATCCAGGTATGTATACATCAACAGGTACAATTTGATCGACCCCTTTTACAACTGAGTAAGATTTCACATAGGGTCCACCAGCTGTTGCACAAGAGCCCATAGCAATGACCCACTTGGGTTCTGGCATTTGATCATATAACCTGCGAAGAATTGGCGCCATTTTCTTTGTTACTGTACCTGATACGATCATAACATCTGATTGGCGAGGGGAATTGCGATAGAATGTACCGAAGCGTTCTAAGTCATAGTGTGCATTACTTGCCTGCATCATTTCAATCGCACAACAAGCAAGCCCGAAAGTCATAGGCCATAACGAGTTGCTGCGAGACCATGCTTTAATTTGTTCAAGCGTTGACATAAATACCGTTCTTTGTATCTCTTGCATATCCTCTTCAGGGATGTTTTCGATTCTTAGATCCATTTCAACACCTTCTTCTTCCAAGCATAAATAAGCCCGATGACAAGCATAAATACAAAAATCAACATTTCAATTAATGCAAAGATTCCGAGTTTTTCATATGCAACAGCCCAAGGATACAAAAACACTGTCTCCACATCAAAAATAACAAACATAAGGGCAAAAATATAATAGCGCACATTGAACTGTACCCTTGAATCACTAAATGGTTCAAGTCCACTCTCATACGTGGTGTACTTCGAATCATACGGTTTATAAGGACGCAAAAGCTTCCCTAAAAACAACGCCACCACAGGTAACAAAATCCCCAGACATAGGAATACAAACACGATCAAATAGTTATTTTGATATAAATTTAGCATTTCCATGTCTATCCCCTCCAATGTTGTAAAATTTTTAATTCTTCAATATTTGTAACCGTAACCATTATAGCACTCTTCCAAATAAGTGTCGACAAGCCCTAGTATATTATTGGAAAATCCCTCACCTGCCAAACAAAGCTTTTGCAGCGTTTGAGAGCTCGCTCTCAAAAAGCGGAAAAAGCTTTGTTTGGCAAGCTTCAGCGGCAGCTGAAGCCGGAGGTGCGGCAGCACATCCGGGTGAGAGATTTTCCATCTAACACACCCGGATGTCGACACATATCCCTCCCCGCTGAGCATTTGTACCATCTCCCTGAATCACTCCCCCGAATACTCTCCCCAAGATGGTACAAATGCGAACTGACATCTGCATTATTACTAGTCTTATACTATCAGCACTCTTGTGAGTTGGGGCGTCAGCCCCTAGAAGGTTTCCATCTTCCATCCTAGATGTCTACCCATCCCCTCCACCCTGAGCATTTGCGCAAAGCTCCTAAACTCACTTCCCCGAATCCATCCACAAGTTAGCACAAATGCGAACTGACATCTGCATTATTACTAGTCTAATACTATCAGCACTTTTGTAAGCTGGAACACAGCCCTAGAGAATTTTCATCCCTTACACTCAAAGCCCAACACATTCCCCGAACACACAACAAAATGGCAATATTGTGAATCCACCTATCCTCTTTACCTACTAATCTCTAATTCCTCCCCATTCCATTTACCATTAAAGGTCAAATTCATCTTTCTGTCAGTGAGATTTGTCAACAAATCTTCATTATTTTTATTGGACAGAATGTCTCTTAAAATAAATCTATTCATTTCCTTAAAAATAAGAAGTTGTTTTGATAATGTATATATATTTATAGTTAAAAGTTTGCCAAAGTCCCTTTATCGGTCACTTCCCTCTGTATTCCGGCCAAAATTTCATTATTCCGGTCATTTCCTCTCATATTCCGGTCAATCCAATCTATGATTTTCCACAAAAAAACACCCCCCAGTACAACTGGGAGGTGTCCTCTATGATTAAAATTGTCTTTCTGAAACATTAATACGGTTTAGTGCGCGCTGTAGAGCTAGTTCAGCACGTTTGAAGTCGACGCTTTCACGTTTCTGATCGTTCAGACGCTTTTCCGCACGTTCTTTCGCACGAAGAGCACGATCTACATCAATTTCATCTGCTTGTTCAGCAGATTGCGCTAAAATAGATACTTTGTCTGGACGAACTTCTACAAATCCGCCACTTACTGCTACGATGTCTGTTTTTCCTTGCGTTTTTAAACGAACGGCTCCAATCTGTAACGGTGCAACCATTGGAATGTGCCCTGGTAAAATTCCGAGCTCACCGCTCTCGGCCTTTGTACTTACCATTTCCACATCTGATTCATACACCGGGCCATCGGGAGTAACAACACTGACTTTAATCGTCTTCATTTTTTACCCTCCTGGTCCGAGATTAGACTTCTACACCCATACGTTTTGCATTCTCAATCACGTCTTCAATGCGGCCGACTAGACGGAATGCATCTTCTGGAAGGTGATCATATTTACCTTCAAGAATTTCTTTAAAGCCTTTAACTGTTTCTTTAACCGGTACGTATGAACCTGGCTGGCCAGTGAACTGTTCAGCCACGTGGAAGTTTTGAGATAAGAATACTTGGATACGACGCGCACGCTGTACAACAAGCTTATCTTCATCAGAAAGCTCATCCATACCTAAAATTGCGATAATATCTTGTAATTCTTTATAACGCTGTAATGTTGACTGTACTTCACGAGCTACTGCGTAGTGCTCTTCGCCAACGATTTCCGGTGACAGTGCACGAGAAGTTGAAGCAAGTGGATCCACCGCAGGATAGATACCCATCTCAGAAAGCTTACGCTCAAGGTTTGTTGTTGCATCTAAGTGAGCGAAAGTAGTAGCCGGAGCCGGATCCGTATAGTCATCGGCTGGTACATAAATCGCTTGGATAGAAGTAACAGAACCTACGTTAGTAGATGTGATACGTTCTTGCAGTTTACCCATTTCAGTAGCAAGAGTTGGCTGGTAACCAACGGCAGAAGGCATACGGCCAAGTAGCGCTGATACTTCTGAACCTGCTTGAGTGAAACGGAAGATGTTATCCATGAAGAAAAGAACGTCCTGTCCTTGGTCATCACGGAAATATTCTGCCATTGTCAAACCTGTCAAAGCAACACGCATACGTGCACCTGGCGGCTCGTTCATCTGACCGAATACCATCGCTGTTTTCTTAATAACGCCTGAATCTGTCATTTCATGATAAAGGTCGTTACCTTCACGTGTACGCTCACCTACACCAGCGAATACGGAAATACCGCCGTGCTCTTGAGCGATGTTATTGATTAATTCCTGGATTAAAACGGTTTTACCTACACCGGCACCACCAAATAGACCGATTTTTCCACCTTTAATATATGGAGCAAGCAAGTCTACTACTTTAATTCCAGTTTCAAGAATTTCTACCTCTGTTGAAAGCTGCTCAAAATTTGGTGCTTCTCTATGGATAGAGTCGCGGCGAGCATCAGCAGATAGTGCCGGATCTAAGTCGATTGTTTCACCTAATACGTTAAATACACGGCCAAGTGTAACATCACCAACAGGTACAGAAATTGGTGCACCAGTATCAATTACTTCACTACCACGTGTTAAACCGTCAGTAGATGACATTGCAATGGTACGAACTGTATCATCACCTAAATGAAGGGCAACTTCAAGGGTTAAGTTGATGTCAACTTCAGATTCATTACGCGCTTTATTTACGATTGTCAATGCATTATAGATCTCAGGAAGTTGTCCGCTTTCGAACTTTACGTCAACAACTGGACCCATAACTTGAAGAACGCGTCCTTTGTTCATCTTTTTCCCTCCTAACGTTCAATTCAACATACAAAAGGGCAAGGGACCGACTTGGTCCTCATCCCTTGTATTTATTTAATTTTTGTCTAGCTTCAGCGCCTAGCCCCTCTTGGGTCTAAGCCAATCCGACAAGAAGATTAAAGAACAACCTTCATGCCGGCTCGTCTTATGCTTGTCGGGGCTGACCCAGGCACTTTTCGCATTTCAAATTATTCCAACGCGGCTGCTCCGCCGACGATTTCGGTAATTTCTTGTGTAATTGCAGCCTGACGAGCACGGTTGTAGCTTAGGCTGTATGAGTCAATAAGCTCTTTCGCGTTGTCAGTTGCACTTTTCATCGCGCTCATTCTAGCAGCATGCTCACTAGCTTTACTGTCTAGAAGTGCTCCATAAATTAAACTCTCTGCATACTGAGGTAATAATACATTTAAAATCTCTTCTGCAGATGGTTCAAATTCATAAGATGTTAGTTTGTTAGATGTCGCAATATCGGTTAGTGGAAGAACTTTCTTCTCTGTAACATCCTGTTGGATTGCACTGACAAAGTGATTGTAGTACATGTATAGCTCATCAAATGCTCCATCAGCAAACATATTCACTGTTTTATTTACAGTATCTTTAATATCAGCAAATGTTGGTTGATCAGCTATTCCAGTAATGTCGAGAATAACGTTCATGTCACGTTTCATGAAGAATTCGCGGCCCATCTTCCCTAAAGCGATAACCACATACTCATCTTTTGATTTGTGGCGCTTCTGAATCGTTTGGAATGCTAAACGCAAAACGTTACTGTTAAATGCACCTGCAAGACCACGCTCAGCAGTAATGACTAAATAAGCTGTCTTTTTGACAGGGCGAGAGCTTAACATCGGATGCGTTGCATCTTTACTGCCTAAAGCAATGGATGCAGTAACCTCTTGAATTTTATCCATGTAAGGAACGAACTTTTTCGCATTCATCTCCGCACGGTTAAAATTAGATGCAGATACCATTTCCATCGCTTTCGTAATTTGACTCGTTTTCTTAGTGGAAGTTATCTTATTCTTTATATCTCTTAATGATGCCACAGGTTCTCACCACCTTTTTTCAAAGTTTGTCAGACCCCAATTATTCGGAAACTGCGAAAGATTTTTTGAATTCGTTGATCGCAGCAGCCATATCATCATCAGAAGGAAGTTCCTTCGTTGTAGCGATATGGTCTAACAAATCTTTGCGGTTGTGGTCTAACCAAGAAAGGTATTCTGATTCGAAACGACGAATATCCTGTACAGGAATATCATCAAGGAAGCCACGAGTTAATGCATAAAGAATCGCAACTTGCTTTTCAACTTTTAATGGTTTATTTAGATCCTGTTTTAATACTTCTACTGTACGAGCACCACGGTTAAGTTTTGCTTGAGTAGCTTTATCAAGATCAGAACCGAATTGAGCAAACGCTTCTAGCTCACGGTATGAAGCAAGGTCTAGACGCAATGTACCAGATACCTTTTTCATCGCTTTAATTTGCGCTGAACCCCCTACACGTGAAACAGAAAGACCTGCGTTGATCGCTGGACGTACTCCAGAGAAGAAAAGGTCAGACTGCAAGAAGATCTGTCCATCTGTGATAGAGATAACGTTTGTTGGGATATATGCAGAAACGTCACCTGCTTGCGTTTCAATAAATGGCAATGCGGTGATTGAACCTGCACCTTTTGCGTCACTTAACTTAGCAGCACGCTCTAAAAGGCGGCTGTGTAAGTAGAATACATCCCCTGGATATGCTTCACGACCTGGAGGACGGCGTAATAATAAGGAAAGTTCACGGTATGCAGCAGCTTGCTTTGTTAAGTCATCATAGACTACTAATACGTGCTTTCCATTTAACATAAATTCTTCTCCCATTGAAACCCCAGCATATGGTGCTAAGTATAACAATGGAGCAGGTTGTGATGCAGAAGCTGTTACAACAATTGTGTAATCCATTGCACCATTTTTACGTAACGTTTCAACTAGTCCACGAACCGTTGATTCTTTTTGTCCGATTGCAACATAGATACAAATCATATCTTGACCCTTTTGGTTCAAGATTGTATCGATAGCAACGGATGTTTTACCAGTTTGACGGTCACCGATGATTAACTCACGTTGTCCGCGTCCGATTGGCACAAGAGCGTCAATCGCTTTAATTCCCGTTTGAAGTGGCTCGTGTACAGATTTACGATCCATAACACCAAAAGCCGGGCTTTCAATCGGGCGCGTTTTTGTTGTATTGATTGGGCCCATTCCATCCACTGGCTGTCCTAATGGGTTTACAACACGACCGATTAACTCTTCCCCAACAGGAACTTCCATGATACGTCCTGTACGGCGTACCTCATCCCCTTCACGAATTTCTGTGAAAGGTCCTAAAATGATAATACCGACGTTATTTTCTTCAAGGTTTTGCGCCATACCCATAACGCCGTTTGAAAATTCAAGAAGCTCTCCAGCCATGACATTGTCGAGGCCATGAGCACGAGCGATACCGTCACCAACTTGGATAACTGTACCTACATCACTCACTTGAATTTCCGACTGATAGTTTTCGATTTGCTTTTTTATCAGCGCACTGATTTCTTCAGCTTTGATGCTCATGAGTTTCACCCCTATCTACGAATCTTATCCTAATAATTGACGTTCCAGACGATCTAGCTTACCGCGCAAGCTGCCGTCGAAAATCCGGTTTCCGATTCGAAGCTTGATGCCGCCGAGTAAATTAGTATCTACGATATTGTCAATGCGAAGTGATTTCTTGCCAACCTTTTCTGCAAATGATGAAGACAGCGCTTCACGTTCCGCGTCTGTTAACGGGCGGATCGAGTATACCTTCGCCTCTGCAATGCCTCTTGCATCATTTGCCATATTTACAAAGTGATCCGCCACATCCGAGATTTCATCTTCTCGATGGCGTTCAATTAAAAGCATTAACGTATTTAAAACGAATGTATTTACAGATGCAAATGCATCCTTTAGAATCTCCTTCTTTTTTTCAATTGAAAGCTTAGGAGACTTAAGCACTGCCTGTAATTCGGAAGTTTCATTCATTACTTTTTTCACTGCACGAAGCTCTTCTTCCATTTGGTCAAGAAGCTGATGTTCATTTGCAAGCTGGAAAAGAGCTAACGCATAGCGCTTTGCTACTATAGAGCCCGTCATCGCTCTTCTCCTGCCTCTTGAATGTATTCGTTAATAAGCTTCTCTTGATCCTCTGCACTTAATTCCTTCTCAATCACCTTGGAAGCAATTAATACAGATAGTGAAGCCACTTGTTCGCGAATAGCTGCAACTGCCTGTTCTTTCTGCTGTTCGATCTCAACCTTAGCAGATTGCTTAATACGCTCAGATTCCGCACGTGCAGCAGCAATGATTTCCTCACGCTGTACATCGCCTTGCTTCTTCGCACTTTCAATTAAGCCTTGCGCATCGTTGCGCGCTTCTTTTAGAAGGTTTCTTTGCTCTTCTAAAAGCTTTTTCGCTTCTGTACGGCTTTGTTCAGCCGATTCGATTTCATTTGCAATATGTTCTTCACGTTCTTTCATGATGCCCATTAACGGACCCCATGCGAACTTTTTAAGCAAAAGTAATAAAATAATAAACGCAATCAACTGATAAATCATATCTCCACTGTTAAAACCGGTTGATGCACCTAATACTAAACTGTTTGATAACACCCTCGATTCACTCCCTTCAAGAGCTATAAGAAATGCAAAAACGATGTTTCATTTATATAAAACTTAGATTTTTCATATTTAAGACATAAAGGAATGGCGAAGGTCCTCATCGAATGATCTTCGCCATTTTCAAATTGTTTAAACTAGGAGTTACTGTCCAACAACCATGAACGCGATAACTACTGCGATGATTGGTAGTACCTCTACTAAACCTACACCAATAAACATTGTTGTTTGTAGCATTCCACGAGCTTCAGGCTGACGAGCCATCCCTTCAACTGTTCTTGAAATGATAAGACCGTTACCGATACCAGCACCTAGTGCTGCTAAACCTACTGCGATTGCTGCTGCTAATAGACCCATTCTAAATTTCCTCCTTGAATTGTATAATTAATTTTTTTATTTGTGTTTTGTTCAAAATTGAACAGGGTATATATTAATGGTCTCGGCTCACTTTGTGTGCCATATAAACCATAGATAACATACAGAAGATAAACGCTTGGATTCCACCGATAAAGATCGAGAATCCTTGCCAAGCAACCGTTGGAATGATTGCAGCAAATTTGCCGGCCCAGCTGCCAGCAGCTAGAGTACCAACTAATAATGAAAGGAGAATTTCTCCAGCATAAATATTTCCATAAAGACGCAGACCTAATGTGAGGGCATTGGCAAATTCCTCAACAATCTTAATTGGAGACATGATCCAAAATGGCTTAAGAAATTCACGTCCATAACCGCCTGCTCCTTTTGCCTTAATCCCAAAGAAATGCGTTAAGGCTAGTACCATTAGAGACAAAGTCAATGTAATTGCGGGATCAGCTGTTGGTGATTTCCACCAGAGTTCCCCGTTATAAGTGATTGAAAATGGCAGACCAAGCATATTGGAAACAAAAATATACATAATCAACGTTAAAGCAAGCAGATGGAATCGTCCGCCATCCTTCCAATCCATCGAACTGTTAATAATGCCTTTAACAAAATCCATTACCCATTCGAGTATATTTTGCATCCCTGTAGGTTTCATGGCTAATTTCCTAGTAGCGAGAACAGCTATAATAAATACAACTGCGCTGGCAATCGTAATCATCATAATATTCCCTAAGTTAAAAGTTAAGCCCATAAACTCACGTAAAGGAGCTCCATGATGCATTAATATTCACCTCTCTTCCCCGCTATTTACGTAAATGAAAAGTTTGAAGAAAAAAATCTATCATAATGACAACATATGAAGTCATTAATCCAATTACTACACTGATCAGATGGACCTTCTCGGGATATTCCATTGCAACAAACACAGCAAGTACTGCCATTGCCATTCTGGAAATCATTCCGAGTGAGCGTATCTTCTCACCGTTTGCGACCGCATTGCCAAATTGCTCTGTTTTCCTTGCTAGAAGCCACAAGTTAAACAAACTACAGGAAGTACCCAATACTAATCCTAAAAAGATAGATTGGTAAGAAGTAAATCCCCAGCCAAGAACATAAATTGACAACAATAAAAATATGTATTTTCGTTGTCTCACATAGGTAGCTTTTAATTCTGGCATTATGATTTATTCTCCTGTAAAAAATTGATGGACTGCTTTGTATGGGTTGCGGTCTTTTGATGCTCATTAAACGCATTCTCCCTCACTTTGAGGTGAATGGTAAGTGGGTTTTGAGGTGTTACTAATTACTATTAGCAACATGCAGACGTGGGAATAATGACTGCCCAAATATTATGAAAACCCTATCATATTATACCCTTTGTAAGCATACAATAGGGGCTTGTCAATGTCAATGCATTTAAAATGAAAAAAGTCATATATATCAAGGGAAAGAAAGTGTGTTCACACTATTTTCATAATAATTTGAATCTTACCTATTGAAAAAGGGGTGAAGTTCTGCTACACCCCTTTTATCAAGTATTTGAAGGTTTTTCATACAGTAGAAAAATCCTTCATTTTAATAGATTTTTTTCAATTTTACTTAAGCAAATGGATAGATGATGATTCCATTTCACCATTTGGTAATATATACAAATAGGATTCAACCGCATCCTCTCTCCCCGCTTTTTTCGCAAACACCTTAATTTTATAAAGGCCTGGCTCTGGGAGCTGATCTCTTTTAATCTCCTGCAGCAGCTGCCCTTTTCCTACCCCTCTTTTCCAATCAAGAAAATCAATAAAACGCAGGCTATCTGCATCAAACATTGCAATGCCGAATTCCTCCGCTCCTCCCGGCAGATAGACCTCATAACGGTACGTATCAGGCTTGTCTCCCTTTCCAACTCCAAACCCCATGACTCTTGGATAATTTGGTTCCTCAAGAACATAGATATATGGAATATTGATTTCTTGTGATCCAGCTTTTAATCTTATGGTTCCATCATACACCTTTTTTTTGAATACATTTGGGTCGACAGCAAGCTTCAGCTCCAGCCGCTTTTTTTCTCCTGGCTTTAAATAGAAAGAAAGAGGAAGCGTCCAGCTTAGACCATTTTCAGCATGCGGAATAGAAAATGAGTACGACAGGGGGGAATCACCAATATTTTCTACCGTTATATATCCATTATGTTCGTGCATACGATCAGCTAGTTGAAACTTGCCAAACTGTAATGAGGCAGGCATGACAAGAGAATTTGATTTTAATGCCTTTTCCATTTGGATTCTTCCTGCTCCCTGTTCATACGCTCGGTACGGCTTTCCCTTTTTGTTTAGGAGCGGTTTTGCTGTATTCATAAGGGCTGCTTTAATTTTGTCTGGACCCCAATCAGGATGTGCTTGCTTGATAAGTGCACTAGCTCCTGCTACATGCGGAGCTGCCATACTCGTTCCTTGCAGCGGCAAATATCCGCCTGGTACCGTACTATTGATAGCGACTCCTGGTGCAACGATGTCTGGTTTGATTTCCCATGTAGATGTTACAGGACCACGAGAGCTGAAATCGGCAAGAATATCCTTTTCTTCTATTATATAGGTCCTTGCAAAAATCTTATCTTTGGAGAGCTTCTTTCTTAACTGCTCCCCTTTCGTTTTTGATA
The DNA here is from genome assembly GCF_001420595.1 of Cytobacillus solani. GTDB lineage: Bacteria > Bacillota > Bacilli > Bacillales > Cytobacillaceae > Cytobacillus > Cytobacillus solani. The sequence continues at coordinate 4,695,573 of NZ_LJIX01000006.1, forward strand.
AAGCAGTTACCGGAATAGGCAGTTCTCTTTCTAAATTCCCGAAAAAGTTCCCCTTCGTATTATTGTAAATAATGACTGCTTTTGCGCCTGCTTCGAATGCATTTATCCCCTTTTCTGTAAAGGTAAGCTCTCCTCTTTCTACAAGAACGATTTTTCCTTTAACTTCCTTCAGTTCGTCCTTTTTGCCTAATCCAGCAAAAACCATTTCATTCGATTGATTGAGTTCCCAATCAACCGATCCCTGAAGCGGCTCTAGCCTGAGCTTCTGACCCGACACCTCCAAGAAAGGAATATTTATGGACGGTGTTGAAGCACCAACGGATATTGCCTTTGAAGCCGTACCTGGTGAACCGACCGTCCAATAATTCGGACCGGAATTGCCGGAGGAAGTAACTGCTGTAATCCCTTTATCTACCGCTTTATTTAATGCCATGCTTATTGGCAAATCTGGACCGTTCACGTTGTTGCCAAGTGATAGGTTTAATATATCGACTCTATCCTTAATCGCTTGATCAATTGCGGCAATGACCTGTTCCGTTGTCCCGCTGCCTCCGGGACCAAGCGCACGATAAGCTATAATTGTTGCATCCGGAGCTACTCCTTGAATTTTCCCATTTGCCGCGATAATGCCAGCCACATGAGTCCCGTGCAACGTGCCTTCACCATCAGCAGCATTCGTTTCCATCGGATCATCATCTCCATCCACTAAATCATGCCCGCCGCCATAGTTGACTCTTAAATCTGGGTGGGTGTAGTCGATTCCAGTATCAATGATCCCAACTTTCACTCCTTTTCCTGTTAATCGCTGATTTTTTTGATCAAAAAGTCCGCGAACCTCCTCTCCGCCAATCATTTTTATACTCTCTTCTGCATGAACCTTATACGTATTAACCGGAGAGATGAGTGAGGTATTCACTTTGTTTGATATTTGCTCAATTTCTGCCTGCCTCCCCTTTACCGAAAAGCCATTTAGAGCGTATTTATAAATATGCCTTAGCTGTAAATGAGGGATTGAACGAACGAGCTTCATTATTTCTTCCTCACTTTTTTCTTCTGATAAAACAACAATAGCAACTTTCTCCTTGTCCGATGACTCCATTGGAATTTGCGGGTGATTTAAGGTTCGTGCGGATACCGCTGACTGAGATAGGCATATGAGGATGACGGTTAAAAACAAGATGATTTTTTTCATAGAAAGCACCCTTTTTTGTAATAGGGTTTTCCATTTAACGAGGGAATATGTGAAGATGTAAAAATAAAGAAAGGCTAACCCAAAATCAGGTCAGCCTTCTTTTATTAAAGTGATACAGATATCACCTAGAATTATTTTGTCCCGAATAAACGATCGCCAGCATCACCAAGTCCTGGCACGATATAGCCATGATCATTCAGCTTTTCATCAAGCGCAGCAATGTAAATATCTACATCCGGGTGTGCCTCTTGCAGTGCTTTCACTCCTTCTGGAGCAGCAACTAGGCACATGAATTTAATATGTTTGCCTCCGCGCTTTTTCAAAGAATTGATTGCTTCCACTGCAGAACCGCCTGTTGCAAGCATTGGGTCAACAACGATGAAATCTCTTTCTTCCACATCACTTGGAAGCTTTACATAATATTCGATTGGCTTCAATGTCTCAGGATCACGATAAAGTCCGATATGGCCAACCTTTGCTGCTGGAATCAACTTTAATATCCCATCGACCATTCCAATTCCCGCACGGAGGATTGGAATAATCCCCATTTTTTTCCCAGCCAGAATTTTTGACTTTGTACGGCTTACTGGTGTATCAATTTCAGTTTCCTCAAGCGGCATATCTCTTGTAATTTCGAATGCCATTAATGTAGCAACCTCATCAACAAGCTCGCGGAATTCCTTCGTTCCTGTTGCTTTATCACGAATATATGTAAGTTTATGCTGAATAAGTGGGTGATCAAATACGTATACCTTTGCCATGAACATTCTCTCCTTTTCAATATGTAAAATGGTTCGTTCTAACACTTCGTCTAATTTTACAGAAAAAAAATAATCAGGGCAACTATCAGTGTAAAAAGTTTGAGATTCGTTAAAAGTTTTTTGGTTCGTTTACTTTTATCGTGTATCATCAGGCAAATCATCATTTGGATTCACCTTATCTAGCAGTCTCTGTCATTTATCTACCAACTTTCATGTTTTGTCTAGCATTTCAATCATTTTATCAAGCAGCTTTTTTGTTTTATCGAGCATTTGACCTTTGCTCTGCTTTATCTACTAAAATTTTTCAATAAAAAAAACTGCCCTTCTTTTCGAAGAGCAGCTTGTAAAGACTATCTTTCAGGATATAAAGTAAAGTTGCTTGTTAATGCTTCGACACGCTTGGTTGCCTCTTCAAGCTTGCCTTCATCTTCATGATTTTTCAATGTAAAGGCAATGATAGAAGCGATTTCTTCCATTTCCTTTGCACCGAAGCCGCGAGATGTAACCGCAGCTGTCCCGATACGAATGCCGCTAGTTACAAATGGACTTTCCGGATCGAAAGGAATTGTATTTTTATTTACTGTGATGCCCACTTCATCTAGCACTTTTTCAGCAACTTTTCCAGTTAAGCCAAGTGAACGAAGATCAACGAGCAATAAATGATTATCAGTACCACCAGAAACAAGGTCAATTCCTTCCTTCTGAAGACCTTCTGCCAGATGCTTCGCATTGGCAATTATTTCTCCTGCATAACCTTTGAAATCATCCTGAAGCGCTTCACCAAATGCAACCGCTTTTGCAGCAATGACATGCATTAATGGACCGCCTTGGATCCCAGGGAAAATCGACTTGTCAATTTTCTTCGCGTATTCTTCTTTACAAAGAATCATTCCGCCTCGTGGACCACGAAGTGTTTTATGTGTGGTTGTAGTTACGAAATCTGCATAAGGAACTGGATTCTGATGAAGACCAGCTGCAACTAGACCTGCGATATGAGCCATATCGACCATTAAATACGCACCGACTTCATCGGCAATCTCACGGAAACGTTTGAAGTCAATTGCACGCGGGTATGCGCTTGCTCCAGCAACAATCAATTTCGGTTGATGCTCACGGGCCTTTTCAAGAACCACATCGTAATCAATCAAATGTGTCTTTTCATCGACACCATACTCAACAAAGTTATATTGAATGCCACTAAAGTTAACAGGGCTTCCATGTGTTAAATGACCGCCATGGGAAAGATTCATACCAAGGACCGTATCGCCTTGTTCTAAAATTGTAAAGTAAACAGCCATATTCGCTTGTGCACCTGAATGAGGCTGTACATTTACATGTTCAGCACCAAAAATTTGCTTCGCACGATCACGAGCCAGGTTCTCTACGACATCCACGTGTTCACATCCGCCGTAATAGCGTCTGCCTGGATAGCCTTCAGCATATTTATTCGTCAGCACAGATCCTTGTGCTTCCATTACCGCTTCACTGACAAAGTTTTCAGAAGCAATTAATTCAATCTTCGTTCTTTGACGTCCTAACTCATCTTGAATCGATTGAAAAACTTGTTCATCCTGTTGTGCTAAATGCTTCATTATAGAATCCTCCCTTTTCGACTAAACTCTTTTCAATAGATATGTAACGTCCTATTTTGAAAATTCTATTATATCTTATCATGTTTTTGTAATGAAAAGAAGAATAGAAACAATCGTAAGCGGTTTTCTCATCCAAAAGGAAAAGCCATTGCGTTTTGCAAAGGCTTTTACTATCTGCATGACTCATTTGCTTGGCTTCTTTCATACACAGCGCGAGCACCGCCAATAAGTTTGGGCCTTGTTTTTGCCAATGTCACATGTGCTTCCCCCATACATTTCTGTGAGGTTCTTATCGGGACAGCGACATGCTTTAAGTGCATACCGATAAATGTATCCCCGATATCCACTCCTGCATCAGCAGCGATATGTTCAACCATAACGGGGTCCTTAAAGTGTTCAAACGCATAAGTGGCCATTGCACCGCCCGCTTTTCTTACAGGGATAACACTTACTTCGGAGAGCTTTCTTTCTTCCGCAGTTTTTCGTTCAACAACTAACGCCCTGTTTAGATGTTCACAGCATTGGAAGGCAAGAGCAACACCTGTTTGCTCCTGATATTTTTTCAGCTGGGTAAAAATCATTTCTGCCACTTGCTCCGTACCTGCTGTGCCAATTTTCTTTCCAGCCACTTCACTCGTACTGCAGCCAACAACAAAAAGATGCTTGTCTGTCAGCTGAACTTGATCCGCAAATTCACGGAGAATCGTGCGCAGCTGTTCTTCCCATGTTTGAATGGATTCCGTCATAAAGGCTCACCCTTTCTCGGAAGCTTTGTTTCTATTTGTTTTCGTATTCTTTAATTTTTCCAACACGATTTTCATGGCGTCCGCCTTCATAATCCGTTGTCAGCCAAACCTTCGCGATTTCCCTCGCCAGTCCTGGTCCAATGACACGTTCGCCCATAGCAAGCATATTGCTGTCATTATGCTCACGTGTTGCTTTTGCACTGAAAAGATCATGAACGAGCGCACAGCGAATGCCTTTTACCTTGTTAGCCGCAATGCTCATGCCGATGCCTGTTCCGCAAATCAAAATGCCTTTATCAAATTCTCCGTTTGCCACCTTCTCCGCAACAGGAAGGGCATAATCAGGGTAATCTACAGACGTTTCGCATTCACAGCCAAAGTCTTCAAATTCAATACCCATTTCTTTCATTAAATCTTTTATTTCCTCGCGAATATTTACTCCGCCATGGTCTGATGCAATCGCTACTTTCATCTTTAATCCTCCTAAAATAAACCTAACTTTTATAACCTGCTCTTATTTTGGCACAAAAAGCAAATATTATAAAGAGGGATTGACTTGTAAAGGCTGACCGAAAATTTAAGTTATAAAGAAAAAAGCCTTCATGAACGAAGGCTGCTTTCAATTAAATCTGAAATCTCGTGATGGTATTTTTCAATTTTTCCGCTTGGCCTTTGAGCTCATTTGCTAGACATTCTACATTGGCCATTACTTTTGTCTGCTGTTCGGTTGCTGTTGCCACCTCTTGGGCACCTGCAGATGTTTCTTCGGCAATGGCTGCTACTTCCTGTGATTGTGTGGAAGTATGCTGAATGCTTTCCATTTGACGATCTACTAAGATCGTTATCGTTGAAACAGATTCAGCCATTTCATTCACGGTTTTTGTCATTTCTTCAATGACTTTATTTGTTTCCGTACCTTTTTTCGCTTCATTGTTTGCCGTTTCGACCTGCTCTGAAATTTGGCGCACGACATTCTGGACTTCTCCCTGAATATTTTTAATTAATTCCGAAATGCCTTGTACAGCCGTGGCACTTTCATCTGCAAGCTTGCGGACTTCTTCGGCAACAACGGCAAAGCCTTTTCCGTGTTCACCCGCACGTGCTGCTTCAATTGAAGCATTTAAAGCGAGCAAGTTCGTTTGCGCTGCTATATCACCAACAAGCTGGATGATTTGTTCAACCTTTGCTGCATTTTCTTCTAAGCGTTGGACTGTTTGAAGAGATTGCTGGTTTTCCTTGGCCAGATTTTCAATTCCTGAAATAAGGTCATGAATGATCTTCTTAGAATTATAAAGATCCTGAACCATTTCTGTGGAAACTAATTCAGATGCTTTAGCCTTTTCTTGCACCTCTTCGGCAATTCGAATGACATCTTCAACCGATTCGGCTGTTGATTGAATCGAAATGGCTGAGTTGTCAGCTCCAATAGATATTTCGTTGATTGTTCGCGAAATCGAATCGACTTGATCTGCTGCAAAGGAAGATTCCTTTGAAATAGCAATGACTTTATCATTTGTTTCACGGAAATTCTCATCGATTTGATGAACCATTTCCCTCAAGTTTGAAAGCATATCATTGAAGGCCTTTCCAAGCGAACGAATTTCATCGTCTGATTTTGCTAGTTCTACATCTTCTTGAATATTGCCTTGAGCTGCTTTTAAAGCCATTTTTTCTAACTTTTGTAAAGGCTTCACAATAAAGCCGGCTGCGAAAAAGGCTAAGATCCCTGACCAAATAATTCCAAGGCTAAGCGTGATGATCGTAAACCAAACTTCCCCAAATGGAAGGGATTCCTGGATCAGCGGGTATAAAAAGTAAATAAAGAAAGCACTTGTTGTATAAGTAATAATTGCCAATGTAGTAATAAACAGTACAAGTTTCTTTCTCAAACCAAATTTATATTTATGTTTCTCCTCCATTATTGTCCCCCTACTTACCTGTTTTCTGTTTGTAGCCGTTGAATTATTTTTATCATCATGTCATTCATTTCATTATAAGTGTGTCTGTATTGTTCAATTGGCCCGCCAAAAGGATCAGCAATATCACTCTTGCTATTTCCAATTGCAAATTCCTTTAAGGTAAAGATTTTCCCTGCAGCATCTGGAAACATACTGATCACTGCCGCTTTATGGCTTGCTGTCATCGTGATAATGTAGCTCGTCCAACTCACTAGCTCATCATTTAGCATCGACGCCTGATGGGAATCAAACACAATTCCATGCTCCGCTAGGACTTTTCTTGTATTTTCCGATGCTGCACTCCCATCCATTGCATACACACCAGCGGATTTCACTTCAATTCCTGGGAGATTCTTGCTTTTCAAAATGGCCTCAGCCATCGGGCTCCGACACGTATTTCCTGTACAAACAAATAAAACGCGAGTCATAGGTGTGCCTCCTTTCCACCATTATAAGTCAAAACTCCCAGATTCAATAGTGTTCTTCGACAAAAATTTTATTAGTCCATTACAAAAAAAGAAAGGGAGCCGTTTTCCCCTTCTTAACAAAGAATATTCGACAAAAACAAGCTGACTACGTGTTTCTGGACTGTCCATCTCACACACAAACATCTGCGCAATTTGTCCACGAGCATTGCCAAGCACCACTCGTCACACTTGTTAACCTATAAGCAGTTTAATTCCAAAAGCGAGGAGGATGCTGCCGCCAAGGGCTTCACTGTATGATCCCAACCACCCTTGTACCTTTCTGCCAATGAGTAAGCCAAGCCATGTAAGAATGGTTGCTGTAATGCCGAAGCACGCGAGTACTAGGACTGTTTGTGCCCCATAAATACCTAGAGTTAACCCAACGGAAAAGCTGTCTAGGCTAACAGTAAAGCCAAATAGAATTAAACCCCAGCCCACTGGAGTGATCATACTAGTATCTTCTTTTTTAAATCCTGACCAGATCATTTGAATTCCTAATAGAAGAAGCAAGCCCCCACCTACATAGGTAGCAAACTCTCCAAATTTATTGGATAAAAACTTGCCGGCTATCATCCCTAAGAGAGGCATCCAAATATGGAAAAAACCTATGATCATACCGATTTTGAAAATTTGCCTAAGGCGAAGCTTAAACATCCCCATCCCTAGACCGACTGAAAAGGCATCCATTGCTAAGGCAAATGCCATTAAGGTCAGTGTGAATATTACACCAAACATTTCTCCCATTCTTCCTCCCCCTTGGACTTGCTAATTCAGCATATGCACGTCCAAAGGATTTTAGAAGAATAAACACCGTTAAATGAAAAGCCGTTCAAGGCAGAAATCAACAAAGATATTAACAATATCAGATTAGATCATTTCCAGGTGTATGAAAAGAACCGCTCCTTCAATAGGAACGGCTCAGCTATTTATCACACGGTGACCAGCCGCCTTCATTAGGCGGTTCATAATCGCATGCCCCACACCCTCCTGTGGAAACATTTCACTAAAAAGCACATCGGCATTTGTATTATTAAATTTCCTTAACACATCATATAGAGAACTTGCGACCGAATTCAAGTCAGCCCGTTTTCCACAGGCAATCACATAATCGGCCCTGTAAAAACCCAGATTCTCCTCAGTTGTTAAAATACCCACAGATAAACCTTCAGCTTTCTTTTTATCCACAAGCTCCTGGATATACTCCCTTGTCCCATTCACAAGAGTAAGCGGCGCATCTGGTGCATAATGGCGATATTTCATTCCCGGAGATTTCGGAGCCTCACCTTTATCCACAAGTGCTGGATCAACGCTTACCTCACCAATCACCGCTTCAAGCTGCTCCTTCGTTACACCGCCAGGTCTTAAGATAACAGGAATGAATTCTGTGCAATCAACTACAGTCGATTCAACTCCTACTCCGGTTGGTCCACCGTCAACTAGCCCAGCGATCTTTCCGTTCAAATCCTCCCATACATGCTCAGCTGTTGTTGGACTTGGCCTTCCAGACCGATTGGCACTAGGAGCTGCAACAGGAAGCCCTGCTGCACTTATAATCGCTAACGCCACTGGATGATCTGGCATTCGGACCGCAACTGTGGATAAGCCAGCTGTTGCTTTATCTGAAAGTGATCCCGCTTTCTTTTTAAAAATCAGGGTTAATGGACCTGGCCAAAACTGCTTCATTAATTGTGCAGCTTTCTCAGGTATTTTTTCAACAAAAGCATTCAGCTGCTCTTCTTTAGCAATGTGGATAATAAGCGGATTATCACTCGGTCTCCCTTTTGCAGCGAAAATTTTTGCGACTGCCTCATCATTTTCTGCATTTCCACCTAAACCGTACACTGTTTCAGTTGGAAAGGCGACCACTTCATTGTTTATTAAAAGATCGGCAGCCTGTGAGATTTGTGGATAACTATCTTGATCATCCACATATTTATCCACCGACCATCGTTTTGTATTCATTCAGCTCCACCTTCATTAATCACGAAAATTAGAAGGGGTTATTCCTTTATTTCCCGTGATTTTTTCTGTTGTTTACTTTTGAAAGTATAAAAGAAGATAGAGGATAACTCAAGTATTATCCACAAATTGTGGATAGATTGAGCGTTTTTGTGAATAACTTTGGAAAGATACCCACAATTTAGATGGATAATTTCAAAAAGAAGGAGTTGTCCACAGTTAAAATATGTTTTACATGTTCAGACTGAAAAAGCTCCTCAGGTAAGTTTTCTATTATTTCCTCGGTAAATCCAATCAAGCGGAAAATTTCGATTGAGCTCTTTTTATTGGAGGCTAAATAGAGTGTATTTAACTGTCTATCTCTTGCTAAAATGAAGATTTGCTCAAAAAGAAGAAATAAATCTTTTTCCGTGCAATCCGGCCGCATCGCAAGCGAACGAAGCAGACCCACTTTTCCGAGCGGTTCAATCCCTAGTGTGGCTTTCATTTCCCCTATTTGATTCTCCATTAGTAAAAAATAGTCAATTGATGCTTGCACACCATCCTTGCTTAATCCTGCCTCTTCTAAAAATATTTCCAATCTCGCAATATCCTCTGTTTGTGCGCAGCGAATGATAGTCTCCATTTCGACCCACCCCATTTTTCATATTCTATTTCTATGAATATGGAAAAATAGAGAAAGTAGAACTGCTTTAAAAGAAAAAAAGCCTTGCACTTGCCAAGGCTTTCAGCTAAATAGATTGTCCCAAAGCTCTTTTATGAAAAACTTCACTTCTACTGGCTGTTCGTCTTCTTCTGCATATACAGGAGGTTCTTCCTCTTCTATTTCATCTTTTACTAGGTCTGGTTCAGGCTCTTCCTTTTCCTCTTCTGTTATTTCTACTGTTTCTGTTTCTATCTTATTCGCTGCCTTTACCTCTGTTTCAGCGCTGACCTTTTCTGCTTCTTCTCCTTCAAAGCCATCGCTTACAGCGACACCGTTTGAAAAGTCCAGAAAGCATAACGGCGGAAATAATACACACCACCAGTTGGCTCCATTTCCTTCTCCAAGAGTGATTAAGATGGCTTCATACTCCCCGGCTGGATAAAGGAATTGTCCATAAAGTTTTGTAGGAAAGTCTACCTTTCCAAATTCAGCTTTCACAGACTGAGATGATTGTTCCTTTTCTACTACACTTTCTGCTATTTTCTGAATCTCAGGCAGACGTGAGCGAATTAAATTACGTGCCTCTTCAATTGACGTTAATTCCGCTACCCACTTTGTAATTTCTGCATTGACTGCATCCCTGACAAGCCTTTTAATTGCCTGATCAGATTCACTATCACTATTTGCTAGAATCCGCAGCCTAATGGCCTCATTCGGTATGACAAGCGGCTCATCCGCCACCACCTCGTTTTTCGGTATATATAAACTTGCTATCGTTCCTAAGCATAGAATAATAATATATAAATTCACGATCATTTTTGTTTTCAATTCTGACACCGCCCCTTCACTAACCCAGTGTGGACAAAATGACAGAATCTTAAACTATTAAAATTTAAAAAAGTCCCTGGCACCGCAGAAGAGCAAATCCAGTATATTCGCTCTTCCACAGAGGGCACTTTTTTATTTTAAGTCCATTCGGTCTCATGTACGGGACAAACTACAGTTTTCGTCCACGAGCAGTGCCTAACACCGGATAGCAGCGAAGACAATTCGGTCTTTTCCGTTTATGTCGTGAACAATTTCTATATCTGCCTGTGGAAAAGCTTGCTCAAGTAATTCGGCAACTGCCCTGCTTTGCCCCGCCCCGACTTCAAAACCGACTAGCGCCTCATTTTTTAATACTTCAGGCAGTGATTCGATTAACCTTTTGTATATATCAAGGCCATCTGTACCAGCAAACAATGCGCGATGGGGTTCATGCTCCCAGACGACCTCTGACATCCACTCCATATCACGGATTGGAATATACGGAGGATTCGAGATCACAACATCGAACTTTTTTCCACTGGTCATTAACGGCTCTAGGAGATCCCCTTCAACAAATTGAATGTCCGCTCCAAGCGCTTTTGCATTTTCTGCTGCTAAAGCTAGTGTTGGTTCATAAATATCAGTCGCTGTCACTTGTAAATCTGTTTTTTCAAGCTTCAGCGTAATGGCAATCGCACCGCTGCCTGTTCCAATATCGGCTATTTCAAGTGCCTTCCGCTCGCCAAATAGTCTATCCATCCGCTTTAGTGCGCCAAAAACCAACTCTTCCGTTTCCGGCCGTGGAATTAGAACATCCTCGTTGACCTGAAAGCTGCGGCCATAAAATTCTTCATAGCCAATAATATATTGAATTGGCTTCCCCTCCGCATGGAGAAAAACACCCTTCTTAAAATCCTCAAAAACATTCGCATCCAGTTCATCACGCAGACTCGCCAAGAAGCTTGCTCGGTTCATCCCCATATAGTGCTGTAGCAATAATTCTCCCGCATTTTCATCCCGACTTTTTTCTTTTAAAAAAGAAGAAGCCCAATGGAGGGCTTCATACACTTTCATTGCTTCATTACTCATTAGAAGCACTTTCAAGCTTCGCAGATTGTTCTTCAAGAATTAATGCATCGATCACTTCATCTAGCTTTCCTGAAAGAATTTGGTCTAGCTTTTGAATCGTTAAGCCAATGCGGTGATCGGTTACACGGTTTTGCGGGAAGTTATACGTACGGATCCGTTCAGAACGGTCCCCTGTACCAACAGCTGATTTACGAACTTGGTCATATTCTGCCTGTGCTTCCTGCTGGAATTTATCGTATACACGGGCACGCAATACTTTCATTGCCTTTTCTTTATTCTTAATTTGTGATTTTTCATCCTGACATGAAACAACCGTTCCTGTCGGCAAGTGAGTCAGACGGACAGCTGACATGGTTGTATTTACACTTTGTCCTCCTGGTCCGCTAGAAGCAAATGTATCAACACGGATGTCCTTGTCATGAATTTCAATTTCCACTTCTTCCGCTTCAGGAAGAACAGCAACAGTCGCTGTTGACGTATGAATACGGCCACCTGACTCGGTTTCTGGGACACGCTGTACTCGGTGCGCACCATTTTCAAATTTTAATTTTGAATAAGCGCCATTTCCGTTAATCATGAAAATGATCTCTTTATATCCGCCAACACCTGTCGTGTTCGCATCAATTACTTCTGTTTTCCAGCCTTGCATCTCTGCAAAACGGCTGTACATACGGTATAAATCGCCAGCGAATAGAGCAGCTTCATCTCCGCCCGCAGCTCCACGGATTTCCATAATTACGTTTTTATCATCATTCGGGTCTTTCGGAATGAGAAGAATCTTCAGACGGGCTTCAAGATCCTCTACCTTCTCTTCAAGCTCACCCAACTCTTCCTTTACCATTTCACGCATATCTGCATCTAATTTTTCCTCAAGCATAGCTTTCGCATCTTGCTGCTGTTCGCGTACCTCTTTATATTCACGATACACCTCAACAGTCTCTTGTATATCTGATTGTTCTTTCGAATATTCACGTAATTTTTTTGGATCATTTACAATATCCGGATCACTCAAAAGCTCATTTAATCTTTCATAGCGGTCCTCCACTGATTGAAGACGATCAAACACAGCATTTCACCTCAATTTTTCCATTAATCCTCGGATGTAATTTCCGGGCAGTCTATATAAAGTAAGTTATTTTTGTTCATTTATACACAAATCCATAACATTCTAATTATAGTATAGGTGAAAGATGCAGTCAAAAACAAATTAAGAAAGGCATTGGTTACTTGTGAAAAGGTTATCGAGCAACTTTTTCATTTTATCGAGTACCTTTTCTAGTTTTACGAGCATTTTTTCAAGTTTATCTAGCAATTGACTTCATTTATCAAGCATTTCACCTTCCAGAACAGAAAAAAACCTTCCGATTACTCAGAAGGTCTCACTAAAAATGTTTTAATCAAAGCAATAATGAATCTTTTGGTATCCAGACCGCATTTCAATCACACGTTTTCGAATATCCTCGACTGTATCTCTTCCTTCTAAGACACTAACGATGTAATCAGCGATGATGTCCATTTCAGCTTCCTTCATTCCCAAACGAGTAATTTCAATTGTTCCAATCCGTAAACCACTCGGATAATCCCAGTCCTCAGGCTTGTCACTAGGAATCAAATTTTTATTCGTAATAATATTGGCTTTCGCAAGTTTGTGGGCCACCTCTAAACCGCCGCCAAAACGTTTCACATCAAGAATCACTTGATGTGTCTCTGTAAAACCTTTATGAGAACCAAGTACAGAAATGCCTCGATCATACAATGCTTTTGCTAACGCCTTTGCGTTCGCAACTATTTGTGCCATATACTCGTTGCCAAAAGCTAAAAATTCTGCAGCAGATGCCGCTAAAGCAGCTACACGGTTTACTTGATGTGTCGCAGCAAGCGCAGGGAAAATCGTATCACAAACAGGCTGTGTTAATTCTGGATCATTCCAGACAATGATTCCGCTTTGTGGACCGCTAAATGTTTTTCCGGCGGAACCAGTCATAATGCATGCACCCTCATTTAGCGGATCTTGGAACTGTCCACCGCCAATGAGTCCAAGCTGGTGGGCACCATCAAAGAAAATCTTCCCACCCCATTCACACACAATTTCAGACATTTCCTTTAGCGGAAACGGAAATAACGTCATCGAAGCACCAAGTGTTACTAACCGCGGTTTTACTTCTCTAGCAACCTTTGCAAACTCATCGATATTTACGACTAAGTCAATTGGATCCATTGGAACATCGTAAATATTCAAACCGCGAATCCCCGCCGGACCATCATACCGGTTACTGGAGTGACCGCCAAATGGCTGTGCAATGGTTAAAATAGTATCCCCCGGCTTCGTTAAGGCTGCATACACGGTCATATTCCCAATCATACTTGCAACTAAGCGATGATCCGCATACTTGCTTTTAAATACTTTTTTCAGAAGCTCCACACAGAGAGATTCAATTTCATCAATGTATTTCGTACCGGAAAACCATCTTTGTGTCGGTCCAATATGCCCTTCGGCAGCCCGTGTGCCTACCTCAGATGCAAGCAATTGCCGAACCGTCGGACTCGTTGGTGCTTCCGGAGCCAATAAATTGAGACATTCCTCACCTCTCCAAATCGCATTTCGATCGACAGCATTGATGATCTCTTTCTGAATTAAACGAGGGGAAGAGCTTTTTTCAATTAGATCCTTTGCCCAGTCTAACACCTTGGAATCATGAATTTCATAGTTTTCAGCCGCTTTCGTCACAGAACTCATTCTACATTCCTCCTCAATCATGTTCTTTAAAAAATATCCATTGAAAAAAGTGTTTTTCTATCACTGAACCTGTAAAGAACCTATGATTCTATCAAGTTGGGAGGATGATCTATGAATGAAAGGATCTAGAAATAGGCTCTTTCTTAAAACCAATATATCGCATTTTGGATTAATGGTCAATATACTAATCAGATTATTCTGTATTTAAGTAAGCTGAATAAAAAAGAGCATAACCTTCGTTACACTCTCCACTACTCATTATTTTTTTTGTGTTCAGCATCACCAACAAGAATTCTTCCTAAACTTAGCCAGTTTTCCTCCACTAAAGAGCTAGCCAGGATGTAATCCTTCTTTTGGCATGCGAGTATAATTGCTTTATGCTCCTCAAGTGATTGTTCTGCATCAACTGAGCTGAATTTTGAAAACTCCAGCCTCCTCACCTTTGAAATGATTCGATCCAACGCCCGTTCAATTTCATCATTTCTTGAAGCCTTTAGCAAAACAGCATGAAATTGATCATCTGCTTCCACTGCTTGAATCACATCTTTTTTCTCTAATGCTTTACGCAATTCCATGTTGCTTTCTTCCATTAATTGAATGTCTTCATCAGAAATGATGGGAACTGCAAGCCGTGCCGCTAAACTTTGCAAAGCAGCCACAACAGTGAATGCGTTTTTCGCCTCCTCTAAATGAATTTCTGTAATCCGCGTTTGAGAACCTGGCAGCGACTCAACAAGCCCTTCATCTTCGAGTCTTTTAAGCGCCTCTCTAACAGGGGTTCGGCTGACGCCAAATTCAGCTGCTAAATCCTTATCTTTAATGCGCTGACCCGGTTCCAGCTCCAAAGTAATAATCGCTTTTTTTAATGAATCATACACTTGATCTCTTAATGCTGGTCGTTCAATCGTTTTTATTGTTTTCATGAAACCAATATATCAATCAGTGCTATATAAAGTCAATTCCAATTAAACTGACTTATATTTTACGATTGATAGCTTAATCGGAATCTCTCTTTGTGAAACATAGCTATGCGAAACCATGCCAATAATGACAAGAAGCATTCCAATCCATGACAAATAGGAAGGCAGCGGTGCAGATAATATCAGCCATTCACCGGATACAGCAAACAATACTTCAAATGATTGGGTTGCTTCAACTGCAGCCAATTTAGGCATATTCCCCTTCACCAAGTCAGTTGCTTTGAAAAAGAGAACAGTTGCCATCACACCTGAACAAACTGCGACCAGTAGCGATTGAATCGTTTGTCCCATGCTAGGCAGACCGACCGTTGCAGCGCCATAAACAGAAAGAAGAAGCCAGAAGGGCAAACTTGCTAACGTCATCCCTAAAACGCGCTGATAGGCATCCAATCGATTTTGACATACCTCCATCATTTTCCGATTCCCAAGCGGATAAGCAAAGGAAGCAATGATTACCGGCAGGACACCCCAAATAATTGCTTTTGCCGATAAATGACCCGCATGCTCTATTTGCATGACTCCTACACCTATTAAGATGAGGATAGACATCATCAAGCCAACAATCGGTATTTTGCTTCGAATCCTCAGTGGACCACTTTCCGTTTGCCTTGTCTCGAAAAATAAAGGAGAAAGCAAAGCCCCCGAAACAATGGTTATTTGCCATGTCCCTGCAACAAGCCAGCCAGGCCCATAAGCAGCTGCAAAACTTAATGGCGCATAGAATAAACCAAAGCCAATAATGCTCCACAAAAACCAAATGCCCGGATTTCTTTTCATCTCAAGCAAAAGTGGCTTCAAATTTCTTCGCCACATAACAAGAATAAGAAGAAAGGGGACCATAAATAAATAGCGAAGCGAAGCACTCCAAATCCAGCTGCCTCCCGATAGCTCCATTGACCGATTCAAAATAAAAGTAAAAGCAAAAAAGAAAGCAGCAAACACGCCTAAAATAATCGGACGCAATTCATTTCACCTCTAATGTTAAAAATTTATGTCAGTTTTACATATAACTAATATATCGCATTTTGGTTTTTAAGCAATATTATTTTGAAGCTGCTCGAACTAAAATATAACTGCAAATTATTTTATCAGACAAATTGTGTGGTTTATCAGGGAATTTTATCACTTTATCAGCCAAAGCTCATTTTTTGCCATAAAAAAACTGCCTGAACTCATTCAGACAGAACGTAAAATGTATTTGCATTATGAAATGGAAGTGGATGTTTCCTTCCCGTAGCTGAGACTAGGAGATTTCGGAACCTCGTGATGATGACGGCAGCGAGGCTCGTACGCCTCGGAGGCACCAACTAAAATTACGGGATCATCATAGGAAGCTGGTTTGCCATTAATCAAGCGTTGAGTGCGGCTTGCTGGCGATCCGCATACCGCACAAACAGCCTGCAGCTTCGTAACCAATTCAGCAATAGCCATCAATGCTGGCATCTGGCCAAATGGCTCTCCGCGGAAATCCTGATCAAGACCGGCTGCAATCACTCGATGACCGCTATTAGCTAAGTGCTGAATCACCTTCACAACCTCTGAATCAAAAAACTGGACTTCATCAATAGCAATCACATCTACTTCGGAATTAATATGTTGAAAAATATCGGTTGAGTGGGAAATGGGGATTGCTGTAAAAGCAGTCCCATTATGGGAAACGACTTCTTCGTCACTGTAGCGATTGTCTATTTGCGGTTTAAATACTACAATTTTTTGTTTAGCAAATTGAGCTCTGCGCACACGGCGGATTAGTTCTTCCGATTTACCAGAGAACATGCTCCCACAAATGACTTCTACCCACCCATGATGCTTCATCACATACATGAACGGCCTCTCCTCCTTACAATGTTGCATTATATATTATCTCTAAGTATCCTAAAATGACACTGTCAAAAGACATTATTATGAGATAGGAAAGTATAACTTTGGAGTTAGAGAATTGTCTAGCTACGGCGGCTAGGGGCTCGAGGTCATAAGCCAACTCGTCAAGAAGGCTAAAGAGCAGCCTTCCTGCCGATTCGTCTTATGCTTGTCGCCCCTGAGCAAGCCGCCTCCGCATTTCGGATTGTCTAGCTCCAGCGCCTATCGCCTATCAAACTTCAGGTCCCCTCCGCAACGATTGCGTCAACATCGGTTCGCTTACGCTTACCGTGTTTCCTTTATCTCAGTCGGAGCCCTTCTGCGTTTGTACGGCGATGATCAAAGCGCTTGTGCTTTTCTAAAGTATGAAAGGGCAATAAAAAACAGGCAAGAAAGAAAACTTGCCTGTTTTGGTTGTTATTATTGTTGCTTAATGCCGTATTTTTTATTGAAACGATCAACACGTCCGCCAGCTTCAGCGAATTTTTGACGTCCTGTATAGAATGGATGGCATTCAGAACAAGTTTCAACACGGATCTCTTTTTGAACAGAACCTGTTTCGAACTCGTTACCGCAAGCACATTTCACCATTGCTTTATTGTAATTTGGATGAATTCCTGCTTTCATTCTTTTCATCTCCTTCCGCCCTGAATCATACTGAAACAGAGTATATAGTACGGGCAATCATGTCGATGCCGTATAACCTAAAAACACACTGGAATTATTATAACAAGGCCAAACCTATTTTGCAATATTTGATTTCTTGTTTCCTAGGAAAGGGAAATAATTGGTTTGGAAATTACCCTATGTTATTACTTAATCCCGTTTTTCTTTGCCTTCATTTCCTCTGAGAGGTTAGCAAAAAATTCTTCATTTGATTTAGTCTGTCTTAGCTTACGCAAGAACTTCTCAGCAAAATCAGGCGAATCAGACATTGATTTTCTAATAGCCCAAAGCTTGTCCAGATGATCCTTTTGAATGAGAAGCTCCTCTTTACGTGTTCCTGAACGGCGAATATCAATAGCAGGGAAAATTCTGCGTTCAGCAAGTGAACGATCCAGATGAAGCTCCATATTCCCTGTCCCTTTAAATTCTTCATAGATGACATCGTCCATACGAGAACCTGTGTCGACTAGAGCTGTAGCTAGAATGGTTAAGCTTCCGCCTTCTTCAATATTACGGGCCGCACCGAAGAAACGCTTCGGACGGTGGAAGGCTGCTGGGTCAATCCCCCCTGATAATGTTCTTCCGCTAGGTGGGATTACCAGGTTATACGCTCTTGCTAACCTAGTAATACTGTCCATCAAAATGACTACATCGCGCTTATGTTCAACAAGACGCATCGCGCGTTCAAGCACAAGCTCGGCCACTTTAATATGGTTTTCAGGAACCTCGTCAAATGTTGAGCTAACCACATCCCCTGCAACAGATCGCTCAATATCTGTTACTTCTTCTGGACGCTCATCAATTAATAAAACGATTAACTCAACGTCTGGGTGATTCGTGGTAATACTGTTGGCAATCTCTTTTAAGAGCATCGTTTTACCTGCCTTTGGCGGAGCAACAATCAATCCGCGCTGACCAAATCCAACAGGTGCAAGCACGTCCATAATTCGAGTGGATAGATGCTTAGGCGTTGTTTCAAGCTTCATCTGCAAATCTGGATATAAAGGCGTTAATCCAGGGAAATGGACACGTTCCTTTGCCGTTTCTGGGTCATCCCCATTGACAGCTTCTACTTGAAGAAGACCAAAATATCGTTCATTTTCTTTTGGAGGACGAACTTTACCAGAAACTTTATCTCCATTTCTTAAATCGAAGCGGCGGATCTGAGATGCCGATATATAGATGTCCTCGGAGCTTGGTGAATAGTTGATTGGACGCAAAAATCCAAAGCCTTCTGACTGAATGATTTCAAGGACACCTTCCATAAAGAAGTATCCTTCCTTTTCAGCTCGGGCCTTTAAAATGGCAAATATTAATTCCTTTTTTGATAATTTACTGTAATAAGATACTTTATATTCACGAGCAAGCTCATAAAGCTCTTTTAGCTTCATATTTTCTAAACTTGAAATATTTAATCCCATATAGACACCACACTTTTGAATTTTCAATCTCTTTTTCGATATACGCACAAATAAAACCATCACTATGGAAAGGAAAAAGGGATTTTGTTTAAAGATAAGATTGTATAACTTTGGAATTAGAGAATTGTCTAGCTCCAGCGCCTATTGCCTATCAAACTTCAGGTCCCCTCCCTGCGATAAGTCGACATCAATTCGCTTCTCTCATTGTGTCTCCTTTATCTCAGTCGTGTCCCTTCCAGTTTGTACGGCGATGAACAAGGCGCTTGCGCTTTTCTACCTGAGGTAATGAATTCTACTAAAAGTAATTAAAGAACCGAGGATAGATCCGGAAAAGGAGCTATATTTCTATCATTAACTAAGTTGAATGGTCATTTTTTGAGGATTCCTCTACTACTTGAAAAACAATTTCTATTTTACCCCTTTATAAGAGGTTTCACAACTAAATTTTGATTGAAGAAATAAGGAAGGGGTAATGAAATGATAGGTCTGGCTCTTCGCCAGACCTTTTTTTAAAAGATAAGAAAGTATAACTTTGGAGTTAGAGAATTGTCTAGCGCAAGCGTCTTATCACCTATCAAACTTCAGGCCCCCTCCGCAACGATTGCGTCAACATCGGTTCGCTCTCGCTCACCGTGTTTCCTTTATCTCATTCGCGGTCCTTCCAGTTTGTACGACGATGACCAAGGCGCTTCCGCTTTTCTTATATCGATTAACGAATAACAAGATTCGGTTTTTTCTTAAGGCTATGACGGCCTTCGATAAAACGTACTGTTCCTGATTTTGCACGCATGACGATTGAATGAGTGGATCCGTAAGAGCCTTTAAATTGAACACCGCGTAAAAGCTCGCCATCGGTTACACCAGTAGCAGCAAAAATCGCATCATCGCCTTTAACTAGATCTTCCATAAGAAGAACCTTATTAATATCTAGCCCCATTTTCTGACAGCGCTCAATTTCAGTATCATTTTGCGGAATAAGCTTTCCTTGGATTTCTCCACCAAGGCATTTTAAAGCTACCGCTGCTAATACACCTTCAGGAGCTCCGCCAGAACCAAACAAAATGTCTACACCTGTATGATCAAAAGCTGTGTTAATCGCACCAGCTACATCGCCATCATTAATCAGCTTAATTCTTGCTCCTGCTTCACGAAGCTGGCTGATAATATAATCATGTCTCGGACGATTTAATACGGTTGCGACAACATCTGAAATATCTTTATTCTTTGCCTTTGCGACAGCTTTCAGATTATCAATAACTGAGGCATTAATATCAATTTGGCCTACTGCTTCTGGACCTACAGCAATTTTGTCCATATACATATCAGGTGCATGAAGCAAATTGCCATGATCAGCAATAGCCAAAACGGCTAAAGCATTCCATCCGCCAGATGCAACAATATTTGTTCCTTCAAGTGGATCGACAGCAACATCTACACGGGGACCATAGCCAGTACCAAGCTTTTCTCCAATATAAAGCATTGGTGCTTCATCCATTTCCCCTTCCCCAATAACAACCGTTCCTTTCATCGGAACCGTATCAAAGACATCGCGCATAGCAGAAGTTGCTGCATCATCTGCCTCATCCTTTTTCCCTCTCCCCATCCAACGGGCAGATGCTAGGGCAGCACCCTCAGTTACACGGACAAGCTCCATTGTTAAACTGCGTTCCATCTTTATTTCCCCCTCAACCTCTTTGCTGTATTCTATATCTTTTGTCCAGCTCCGCATTTATAATTATGCATTTTTGATTTGCTCTTGCTCTTCTTGTGTTAAATTTTCACGCCAAATGGTTGCTCCAAGGCCATTTAATTTTTCAACTAGATGGCTGTATCCACGGTCAATATGCTCGACTCCCGTTACTTCTGTTACTCCTTCAGCCATTAAGCCAGCAATGACCAAAGCAGCACCTGCACGCAGATCAGTTGCCTTCACTTTTGCTCCTTGAAGCTTAACCGGGCCATGTATAATGGCTGTTCGGCCTTCAACCTTAATGTTCCCATTCATTCTTCTTAATTCATCTATATGCTTAAAACGGGCACTATAAATCGTATCGGTTACCATGCTTGTCCCAACTGCATTCGTTAACAACGTTGTAATTGGCTGCTGAAGATCTGTTGGGAAACCAGGATAGACAAGTGTTTTAATATCTACCGCTTTCATTTGATCTGCCGGTCCGACAAAGACTTGATCATCCCCTGCTTCAATTTTGACACCCATTTCCCGAAGCTTGGCAATCAATGACTCAAGGTGCTGAGGAATAACATTATCAATTAAAACCCCTTCGCCTACTGCCGCTCCAAGAATCATGTACGTTCCCGCCTCAATACGATCAGGAATAATGGTATGCTGGCAGCCATGGAGCTGGTCAACTCCATCAATCCGAATAACATCCGTACCAGCACCCTTAATTTTTGCACCCATATTCGTTAACAATGTGGCAACATCAATAATTTCCGGCTCCTTAGCCGCATTTTCAATAATCGTTCTGCCTTTTGCTCTTACAGCAGCAAGCATAATATTGATGGTTGCACCAACACTAACGACATCAAGATAAATTCTTGCTCCAATAAGTTCATCCGCCCGCAAGTAAATGGCACCCTGCTCGTTTGTGACCTTTGCCCCAAGGGCTTCAAAGCCTTTTATGTGCTGATCAATCGGTCTTGGTCCAAGATGACAGCCGCCAGGAAGACCAATGACTGCTTTCTTGAACCGGCCAAGCATAGCACCCATTAAATAATAAGAGGCACGCAGTTTTTTTACTTTTCCATTCGGCAAAGGCATGGAAATCATAGAAGATGGATCGACAGTCATATCACTTTCATTAAAGCTGACTGTCCCCCCAAGTTCCTCAAGCAGTCCCTTTAAAATTTGAACATCCGAAATATTTGGCAGCCCTTCAATCGTGACGGGCGAATCAGCCAGTATCGTAGCCGGTATTAAAGCCACTGCACTATTTTTCGCCCCGCTAATCCGAACCGTTCCTTTTAAAGGATAACCGCCTGCAATCATAAGCTTTTCCATTATTAACTCCCTTCTAAGCCGTATGTGTAAGAAAACACTGTGCGTGTTTATTAAAACAAGTAAATAGGCTTATTCTAATTATGCAATAGTTCCATGGTAATGAGTTATCTTCAACGAACAAATGGATAAAATTACTAATCGTTTTTAACGTATACCGACAATATCCACATCATCTAGTTTACACGAAAAAATAATTCTCATGTATCGATATGCAAAAAAGTTTAAATTAAGCCTAAAGACCCAGAAAAATACACTTTTCCCCCTAAAATGAAGCGTTCATAAACTAGTCTTTTTATGAACGGGCATTCCAATCTGCTAGAAAGGCTTCAATGCCCTTATCTGTCAACGGATGGTTGAATAATTGCTGGATTACTTTGTAAGGAACGGTTGCAATATGCGCCCCTCTTAAGGCTGCATCTGTTACATGCTGTGGATGTCTAATAGATGCGGCAATAATTTCTGTTGAGATATCGTGAATCGCAAAAATTTCTGCGATTGTGGAAATAAGGTCAAGTCCGTTATGACCGATATCATCCAGTCTTCCAACGAACGGAGAAACATATGTAGCACCCGCTCTTGCTGCAAGCAATGCTTGGTTCGCACTAAAGATAAGTGTTACGTTTGTTTTAATGCCTTCTTTTGAAAAAGCATGAACAGCTTTTAACCCATCTGGAGTCATTGGCACTTTAATTGTAATATTAGGGGCAATCGCTGCTAACTCCTTTCCTTCCTTGATCATTCCTTCTGCATCAAGTGCGATGACCTCAGCGCTTACTGAACCTGGGACAAGTGCCGTAATTTCACGTAGACGATCCTCAAAAGAAACATTTTTTTCCTTTGCTACGAGGGATGGATTGGTTGTGACACCTGCAACTACACCTAAAGAGAACGCTTCTTTAATTTCTTCCATATTTGCTGTATCAATAAAAAATTTCATTAGTAATTCCTCCTGTTATTAAAATTTCAAAAAGGCGGTTTTCACAAACGTTGTTGTTGCTAAATACAATGTTTGTGGTAGAAGTTGATTTTCGCTACTGGTACTCGCTTTCCGCGGGGTGGGCGCTGAGCCTCCTCGTCGCTTACGCTCCTGTGGGGTCTCAGCTGTCCCACACTTCCCGCAGGAGTCTCATGCCTTTCGCTACAATCAACCAAGCTTTTTTCCAACAATAACCTTTTAGAAAAAAGTCTTCAAAAAAGATGACAAATGAATGGAAACCGCCTGCTAATTAAGAGGCGGTTTCCACTTCAAATAGATGTTATTAAGCTTTGCCAGAAGAACCGAATTCACGCATTTTCCCAATGACTGTTTCCTTGATTTTATCGCGTGCTGGTCCTAAATATTTGCGTGGATCATACATATTTGGATTCGCGGCTAGAACTTCACGAACCGTTTTCGCAGAAGCGATTTGATTCTCAGTATTTACATTAATTTTTGCTGTACCTAAAGAGATCGCTTTTTGAATATCCTTTGTTGGAATGCCTGTTCCGCCATGAAGAACGAGAGGAACACCTGTCAGATTTCCGATTTCCTCCATCTCAGCAAAGCCTAGATTTGGCTCCCCTTTGTATGGGCCATGAACGGAACCTAGTGCAGGAGCTAAGCAATCAATTTTCGTACGCTTAACAAGTTCATCACACTCTTTTGCATCTGCATAAATAACGCCATCAGCAACGACATCATCTTCCTGCCCGCCAACCGTGCCTAATTCCGCTTCAACAGATACTCCTTTTGCGTGTGCATATTCAACTACCTTTGAAGTAGTTGCGATATTTTCCTCAAAAGGGTCATGTGAAGCATCTATCATGACAGATGTGAAACCTGCATCAATCGCTTCCTTACATTTATCATAGCTTGATCCATGATCTAAGTGAATCGCAACTGGAACGGTAATTTTATAATCTTCAAGTAAGCCTTCTACCATTTTGACAACCGTTTTAAATCCACCCATGTAACGGGCAGCACCTTCAGAGACACCAAGAATAACTGGAGATTTTTCCTCCTCTGCTGCTAGAAGAATCGCTTGAGTAAACTCAAGATTGTTTAAGTTAAATTGACCTACTGCATAGCCCTCGGCTTTACCTTTATTAAGCATATCAGTCATTGAAACTAAAGGCATCTTTTTTTCCTCCTTAAAATAAACGGTTTATTTGCGCGGATTCTTATTAAAGTCTTTCCTTCATATGAATCGAATATGTACAGATGTCCGCGCGTAAAGATTAGCGTATCCTTTGGAATTCATTTGTATCATACCAAAACAGAAAAAGAATTGCTATTAATGTATGATTTTTGTTTGTTACTATTTTAATACAGAGAAAAGAAGCCTCATTTACATGGGCTTCTTATAAAGTATTTGATAATGGCAAATATTCCTTAACAGCTGAACGAATGTCATCAATATCGAAAGGCTTTGCAAAATGGGTAAGGGCACCTAGATCCTTCGCTTCCTGAATCATATCTAATTCTCCGTATGCTGTCATAATAATTACGCGAATTTCTTTATCGATGACTCTCATTCGCTTCAATATTTCAATACCGTCCATTCCTGGTATTTTCATATCAAGCAAAACTAAATCAGGTGAATGCTTTGAGACAATTTCGAGTGCCTGAATGCCATTTGCTGCCTGGTATGTATCGTACCCTTCCTTCTGTAATACCTCATTCAGTAAAATCCGAATTCCAAATTGATCATCAACAATTAAGATTTTCCCCTTCATTAAGCCACCTCTTCCCTTCGTTAATAACGATTGTTCTTTCTTTCTATCCTATGATGTCCTGCTGGCTATCCAATTACTCCCCTTCCTATAATTCTACTCCATTCCTGTCAATTCCTGCCTGTTTTTTTATTCCCAGCCATAATTTTACCTTTTTCTCTACATTCCCTTATAATAGACATGATTTACAATGAAACAATTTTAAGGAGAGAGAAGATGCTAAAAATGTTTTCTACCCAGCTTTCTGGGTTGTTTAAAAGAATACAGGATAACGAAGAATTGGCAATGGAGGACAGTGCACGCTTGCTTGCACAAGCTGTCATCGGAAGCGGAAAGTTATACATATTTGCAGCAAATGAAATGAAGGCCGTTGCTTATGAAGCAACAGAAAGTCAGGAGCCCTTAAAAAAGGGAGTCATATGGAATACTGATGATAACTTTGATGACATTTCCGAAACCGACAGATTTTTAATTGTTTCCAGATATTCAACAGATGAAGAGGCAGTCAAAGCAGGAAAATTTTTAGCAGAAAAGCAGATTCCTTTTGTTGCTATCTCCACCGTTGTATCTGAAGAAGGTGAAAACTTAGTCAATCTAGCTGATGTTCATATTAATTTATCTCTTACAAAAGGGCTTCTGCCTGATGAGGAAGGAAACCGCTTTGGCTTTCCAGCATCAATGGCTGCTTTGTTTGTTTATTATGGAATCCGCTTCACCATTGAGGAAATCCTTGCAGAATATGAGTAATTCATAAGAAAGAAATTTCACCTTGTTCGTTTTTATAAGCCACTTCTCTAATTTTAGGGCCACTTTTACTAGTTTATCGGCCACTTTCTGCAGTTTACGGGCCACTTTCAATGATTTATCGACCAAATAGAAACCCCCGCCAAATTAGCGGGGGTTTTTCCATTACTTTTCGCTGAATTGTAATGCTGCACCGACAAATTCACGGAATAATGGCTGTGGACGATTTGGTCTTGAAATAAATTCCGGATGGAATTGGGATGCCACGAACCATGGATGGTCTTTAATTTCAATAATTTCGACTAGGCGTCCGTCAGGGCTTGTCCCAGAGAATACAAAACCTGCTTCTTCCATTTCTTGACGATAATGATTATTGAACTCGTAGCGATGACGATGACGTTCGTACACAACTTCATCCTGATACGCGTCGTAAGCCTTCGTCTCTTCGATTAATTTACAAGCTTGCAATCCAAGTCGTAACGTTCCGCCAAGATCCTCTATATCCTTTTGCTCTGGAAGAAGATCAATAATCGCATGCTCTGTTGTTGGATCAATTTCCGCTGAATGTGCTCCTTTAAGGTTTAGCACATTTCTTGCAAATTCAATCGATGCAAGCTGCATACCTAAGCAAATCCCAAGGAATGGCTTTTTCTGTTCCCGTGCATATTGGATCGCAAGAATTTTCCCTTCGATTCCACGATCACCGAATCCGCCTGGTACTAGTACGCCATCTGCATCCTTCAGTATATCTGCCACATTGCTTTCAGTAACCTCTTCCGCATTAATCCAGTCCACTTCAATATCTGAGTCATGTGCATACCCTGCATGCTTCAATGCCTCAACTACAGAAATATATGCATCTTGCAGTTCAACATATTTACCAACAAGAGCAATTCTTGTTGTCTTCGATAAATGAGTAACTTTATCAACTAGCTGTTTCCATTCGGTCATGTCTGCTTCTCCGCAGTCTAGCTTCAAATGGTCACAAACAATTTTATCAAGATTCTGATCCTGAAGAGCTAACGGAATGGAATATAATGTGTCCGCATCACGGCATTCAATTACCGCATCTTTATCAATATCACAGAATAGAGCAAGCTTATCCTTCATATCTTGAGAGATCGGCATTTCTGTACGAACAACAATGACATTTGGCTGGATGCCTAAGCTTCTTAGTTCTTTTACACTATGCTGTGTCGGCTTTGTTTTCATTTCTCCAGCAGCCTTAATATACGGCACTAATGTACAGTGAACATACATTACATTGTCACGGCCCACATCACTTTTAATCTGACGGATGGCTTCTAAGAATGGAAGCGATTCAATGTCTCCTACTGTACCGCCAATTTCAGTGATGACCACATCTGAATTTGTTTCATGGCCAGCGCGGAATACCCGATCTTTAATTTCATTCGTAATATGCGGAATCACTTGAACTGTACCGCCATTATAATCCCCGCGGCGTTCCTTCCGAAGCACGGTTGAATAGATCTTACCTGTTGTCACACTGCTGTATTTAGTTACATTGATGTCAACAAAGCGTTCATAGTGCCCTAAGTCCAAATCCGTTTCTGCTCCATCACCCGTAACGAAAACTTCACCATGCTGGTATGGACTCATTGTCCCTGGATCTACATTTATATAGGGATCAAATTTTTGAATCGTTACCGTTAAACCTCTGTTTTTCAACAGTCTTCCAAGTGATGCTGCTACAATACCCTTTCCTAGTGACGACACTACGCCGCCTGTCACAAAAATATACTTTGTCATCATAATTCCCCCTTAGGTATCAGTTTGTACAAATTTGCCTTTATTTAAAGACATAATTAAAGAAATCATTCAGACCGGATCACCGGCTTGATGTTAGAGGGTCTAGCGATGCAATAAAAAAATAAAAAGCGCTCCGCTTACTTATTAAAAGTAAGGGAGCGCTGTACGTGTATAATGAATCGTTCCTTTTTAAAAGGAGCCCAAAAATGATTCTACAAGCCTGCTAGGAAAAAGTCAAGATTATAAATCTTCTTCTTCCTCCTCATCAAGATCAAGCTCGTCATCTTCTAATTCTTCTTCTTCATCATCAATATCAAATTCTTCATCTTTTTCAAGAAGATCTTCATCTAAATCCTCTTCATCTTCAATCAGATCGTCATCATCATCTTCATCAAGTAAATCTTCTTCATCTAAATCGTCAATATCATCATAATCAATATCATCTTCGTCTAGTTCATCAAAATCTTCAAGGTCTAAATCATCATCAGAAGCCTTTTTCGCCTTTTTCTTCTTAGGCTTAATATCTGTAACGACTTCTTCTTCCACTTGATCAATTGGATACCAAACACGGAGACCCCAAGTGTTATCTCCTAGGCCTAAGAAACGACCATCAATATTTAAATCTGTATAGAATTGCGCAATTTTTGCCTTAACTTGTTCGTCTGTAAGCTCAAGAAGATTTGTAAGTTCATCCATGATTACCTTGAAAGGCAAAGCTTCTTTTCTTCCCTTTAATAACTCATATGCGATTTCAATTAAAGACATTTCTTGCAATTGTTCTTTCGAGTACTCTTGTAAACTCAATATTCGCACGTCCTTTCTCTATGTAACACCTTCAGCACTTTCCTCTGAAGGGAAAAATAAACAAAAAAATAGTTAAGAAACGTATTATTTCTGCTTTCATTCGCATGCTCTAAAATGCATATTCTTCATTATAAACAAAATTTTTCTGTTTATGCTAGCTATATCTGTTGTTTTTCTTCTCTTTTTCTTCATCGTCACTATGATTCGTTTTTTTTGAGAGCTGTTTGTAGGCTAAAATAAAGAAATAAATGGATATTAATAAAAACGGGATTGCCCCTAATTGCCTTTGATATAGATAGACTGTTCCAATACAAACCCCTAATAGTCCAATAAAAACAAAAATCCGTTTCACTTATTTCACACCCTGCTCTTTCAAATCTGTGAAGTATACACTTAACTATATTCGATTATATCGAATTCCCGTCGGAAAGTATAAGTAAGGAATGAATTTTTTTGTAAACAATAAGTGAAAGTGACTGGTTAGTCCCGCCAAGCATAAGACAAGCCTGCTAGACAAAAGGAAATCGGCTGTAACGCCGATTTCCTCCCGATCTCTTATTTAATATTACATATTCCTTCTGTACTGACCCCCAACTTCATAAAGAGCTCTGGTAATTTGGCCAAGGCTTGCTACTTTAACCGTTTCCATCAGTTCAGCAAAAATATTTCCGCCGCTGACCGCTGTTTTCTTCAATCGTGTTAGCGCATCCTCTGTTTTCTCTTTGCTTCTTTCCTGGAAGCTGCGCAAATTCTGGATTTGTGTTTCCTTTTCTTCCTTCGTTGCCCTTGCCAGCTCCATATTGTTCATATCTTCCTCTGAAGGAGGATTTGGATTTAAATACGTATTGACGCCGATAATCGGCAGCTCACCTGTATGCTTTCGCATTTCATAATACATCGATTCGTCTTGGATTTTCCCGCGCTGGTACTGTGTTTCCATTGCACCGAGCACACCGCCGCGATCATTGATCCGTTCAAATTCTTGAAGCACCTGCTCCTCAACAAGATCTGTTAATTCATCAATAATAAATGCCCCTTGCAGCGGGTTTTCATTCTTCGTTAATCCATGCTCCTTCGTAATAATCATCTGAATCGCCATTGCACGGCGGACGGATTCCTCAGTCGGAGTTGTAATCGCCTCATCGTACGCATTCGTATGCAAGGAATTACAGTTATCATGAAGAGCCATTAATGCCTGCAATGTTGTACGAATATCATTGAAATCAATTTCCTGCGCATGAAGCGAGCGGCCTGATGTTTGAATATGGTACTTCAGCTTTTGGCTGCGCTCATTTGCTCCATACTTATCTCTCATTACCGTAGCCCAAATGCGGCGTGCCACGCGGCCTAGCACCGTATATTCAGGATCCAGTCCATTTGAGAAGAAGAACGATAAATTCGGCGCGAAATCATTAATATCCATTCCTCTGCTTAAATAATACTCTACATACGTAAAGCCGTTTGCAAGTGTGAAGGCAAGCTGTGAAATTGGATTTGCTCCTGCTTCTGCAATATGGTAACCGGAGATCGATACAGAATAATAATTGCGAACCTTTTGGTCAATGAAGTATTGCTGAATATCCCCCATCATCCGAAGAGCAAATTCGGTAGAGAAAATACATGTATTCTGACCTTGGTCTTCTTTTAAAATATCTGCTTGAACGGTTCCCCTAACTGTTTGTAATGTGAGTGCCCTTACTTCTGCAAATTCCGCTTCCGTTAAGATCCGGCCAAGCTCTTGTTCCTTCGCTTCGATTTGCTGTTCAATCGCTGTATTCATAAACATCGCAAGAATAATCGGCGCCGGCCCATTGATTGTCATCGAAACAGATGTGGATGGATGACAGAGGTCAAAACCTGCATAAAGCTTTTTCATATCATCTAACGTACAAATGCTGACTCCACTTTCCCCTACTTTTCCGTAAATATCTGGACGGTAATCCGGATCTTCTCCATAAAGCGTAACCGAGTCGAAAGCTGTGCTTAAACGCTTAGCCGAATCATCCTTTGATAAATAGTGGAAACGGCGATTCGTTCTTTCTGGTGTCCCTTCGCCAGCAAATTGCCTTTTCGGATCTTCTCCCTCACGCTTGAACGGGAAAACCCCAGCCGTGTACGGGAATGAACCCGGCACATTTTCTCTATACACCCAACGGATAATTTCTCCATAATCCTTATATTTCGGCAATGCGACCTTTGGAATTGAAAGACCTGATAGGCTTTTCGTCTTTAAAATCGTTACGATTTCTTTGTCACGTATTTTTGTAACAAACTGTTCGCCTGTATACTTCTTCGTTAAGTCTTCCCAGCCGTCAAGAATTTTTATCGTTTCTGGTGTGAGCTTTGCTTCAGTGTTTGCTTTCACCTTTTCTAACGATGCAAGAACTTCCTCGTTTGCATCCTGCTCACGAATGGCAAGTATTGCTCCTTCGAGCTGGAATAGCTTGCGGGCAAGCTCTGCCTGTTCATTTGCCTTCTTATGATAATTGCGAACAGCTTCAGAAACTTCTCTTAAATAGTAACGCTGCTCATTCGGGATAATAACGTTTTGTTTTTCGACATGTGCATTTTTAGAAAACGAGGTTTTCCAATCTGTTCCAGACCTTTCATTGATCTTTTCGATTAAAGCTGCAAAAACAGCATTTGTTCCCGGATCATTGAATTGACTGGCAATCGTTCCGTATACCGGCATTTCATCCATGTCTTTTTCAAACAGCATATGGCTTCTTTGATATTGCTTCTGAACTTGCCGTCTCGCATCCTCTGAGCCTTTTCGTTCGAATTTGTTAATGACAATTAAATCGGCATAATCAATCATATCGATTTTTTCAAGCTGGGATGGGGCACCGAATTCACTCGTCATAACATACATTGAAACGTCGCAAATTTCAGTTATTTCAGCATCCCCTTGCCCTATTCCGCTTGTTTCAACAACGATGAGATCAAATCCTGCCGCTTTAACAACAGAAATGGCATCCTTAATAGCAAGTGAAAGCTCACTTTTTGATTGTCTTGTCGCTAAACTGCGCATATATACACGAGGATTAAAAATCGCATTCATTCGAATACGGTCACCTAGAAGAGCGCCGCCTGTTTTCTGTTTCGTCGGATCAACAGATAGGATTGCAACCTTCTTTTCCGGAATTTCATTGATAAAACGACGAATTAATTCATCAGTTAATGAGCTTTTTCCTGCTCCTCCAGTACCGGTAATCCCAAGAACCGGAACAGATTTCTCTAATGTTTTTACCTTTTCCATTACTGAATCAAGCGCGGCTGCCGTTTCTTTTTCCATGCTGACATGGTGTTCTGCCAGCGTAATGAGCTTCGCTATGGCATTCACCTGCCCATCTTGGAGTTTTTCAATTTGCTCCGTTGCTTCTGTATGGAATGTTGTGAAGTCACATTCCTCAAGCATCACGTTGATCATGCCTTGAAGCCCATTTTGGCGCCCATCTTCAGGAGAAAAGATTTTTGCAATTCCGTATTCATGAAGCTCCTTTATTTCTTTCGGAATAATAACGCCGCCCCCACCACCATAAATTCGGATGTGCGGCGCGCCTTTTTCCTTTAAAAGATCGTACATATATTTAAAGTATTCAACATGCCCTCCTTGGTAGGAAGAAATCGCGATCCCCTGAACATCCTCTTGAATGGCTGCATTTACCACTTCTTCAACTGAACGGTTATGTCCAAGATGAATAACCTCTGCACCACTTGCCTGAATAATTCTTCTCATAATATTTATGGAGGCATCATGACCATCAAAAAGACTGGAAGCTGTAACAAAACGAATATGATTCTTTGGTTTATAAACTTCTGGATTACTCATTCTTCTCCCCCTCTATTAGATTGATTGCTTATCGAGCATTTTTTATGGTTTATCTAACAGCTTTGTTCATTTATCTAGCAATTGGAATAGTTTATCTAGCAAGTCCCCTTATTTATCGTGCAATCCCCTAAATTTGTTTTGATTTCTCAGCAATGATTCCTTGAAAAAGCAAATCAGTTTGCAGCTTAATGTAATCATCGATTGTGTAGATTTTTTTCAATGACCAGCGGCGGAAGGCCCACATTTGCCCTTGGACAAAGATATTATGAGCAATCATTTTGACCTGCTCCTCCGTTAGATCTAATTCTCCATTTTCTACACAGCCATTAATGACCTGTTCGAACATTTCGACCATTTCAAGTTCTTTCTTCAGGACATAAGGCAAGGCATCTTTTGATAACGACTTCACTTCCTGATACATGACGAGCACCTCATCCTGCATCTCATCAACCACCCGGAAATATCCCGCAATGCCAAGCCTTAAGCTTTCTAGTGTTCCCCGGTTTGTATCAAGGTCTTCCTGAAGGCGTTCGCTTACCTGATCATAAATGCTGTCACACACAAGATATAAGACATCTTCCTTCGTTCGGATGTACTCATATAATGTGCCGATGCTAAAACCGGAAGCCTTAGCAATTTCCCTTGTTGTTGTGCGATGGAACCCTTTTTGAATAAAAAGGGTTACCGCACCTTTAATCATTTGATCCCGCCTCTTTTTAACGAGCCGTTCGTCTTTCACAGACGCTTGTACTTCACGTTTTTTCACTTTACCTACCGCCTTTATCAATCCCCAATTTCGAGTATGCCTTTAGGGCAAGTTTTCAGCAGGTTTAGCAGACTAAGACGATCTAGATCTTCGAGGAAACCCCGCTTTTAAACTCTATATGCAAGCCTTATTTCGTTAGCATGCGAGAAATAACGAGACGCTGAATTTCTTGTGTTCCTTCATAAATCTGAGTGATTTTTGCATCTCGCATAAAGCGCTCAACTGGATAATCCTTTGTATAGCCATAGCCGCCGAAAATTTGCACGGCATCTGTCGTTACCTTCATTGCCGTATCTCCTGCAAGCAACTTAGACATGGCTGACTCTTTTCCATACGGCAAGCCTTCAGATTCAAGCCATGCTGCTTGATAGGTTAATAGCCTTGAAGCTTCCACACTTGTAGCCATATCTGCCAGCTTAAAACCAATGCCTTGCTGAGCTGCAATCGGCTTTCCGAATTGCACGCGCTCCTTTGCATATTCAATCGAAGCATCTAGAGCACCTTGCGCAATTCCGACTGCCTGAGCTGCAATTCCGTTGCGTCCGCCATCAAGCGTCATCATTGCAATTTTGAAGCCTTCTCCTACTTCACCTAGCACATTTTCAACTGGTACCTTGCAGTTATCAAAAATGATTTCTGTTGTTGGTGAAGAACGAATGCCTAGCTTTTTCTCCTTTTTGCCGACTGAGAATCCTTCGAAGTCTGATTCAATAATGAATGCTGTTGTTCCCTTATGCTTTGAAGACGGATCTGTTAGCGCAAATACAACGTAAATATCAGCAATTCCGCCATTTGTAATAAAAATTTTCGAGCCATTTAAAATATAGTGATCCCCTTCAAGACGAGCAGTCGTTTTCATACCGCCTGCATCTGAACCGCTCCCAGGCTCTGTTAAGCCGTAGCCGCCAATTTTCTCTCCTTGGGCCATCGGTTTTAAGTATTTTTGCTTTTGCTCTTCACTGCCGAACTTATAAATTGGCCAGCCTGCAAGAGAAGTATGTGCAGATAATGTCACGCCTGTTGAGGCACAGACTCTTGAAAGCTCTTCAACAGCAATACAGTACGCTAAATAATCACTGCCAATGCCGCCGTACTCTTCAGGCCATGGAATCCCTGTTAAACCAAGCTCAGCCATTTTATCGAAAATCTCACGGTCAAAACGCTCTTCCTCATCACGCTCAGCTGCTGTTGGAGCTACTTCATTTTTCGCAAAATCACGTACCATTTTTCGGATCATTTCATGTTCTTCAGTTAATTGAAAGTTCATCTCACTTATCCTCCATTAATGATGGTATTTGTTTTACAGCTGTTTGCTAATAACAATTCGTTGAATTTCGCTTGTTCCCTCATAAATTTCAGTAATTTTTGCATCACGGAAATAACGTTCAACTGGGTAATCCTCTGTATAGCCGTAGCCGCCAAATACCTGAATGGCATCTGTCGTTACTTCCACCGCTGTTCTTGAGGCATAAAGCTTGGCCATTGACGCTTCTTTCCCACATTTAACCCCTCTTTGGCGAAGATCTGCCGCACGGTAGATTAATAGCTTCGCAGCTTCCACACTTGTTGCCATATCTGCCAGCTTAAACCCAATACCTTGCTGAGCTGCAATTGGCTTGCCAAATTGAACACGTTCCTTCGCGTACCCTGTTGCAGCCTCGAGTGCTGCCTCTGCTATTCCAAGCGCCTGTGCGGCAATTCCGATGCGGCCGACGTCAAGGTTAGCCATCGCAATTTTAAACCCTTGCCCTTCTTCACCAAGCAGGTTCTCTGCCGGAACACGCATGTCCTCAAAGCTGAGCTGCAGTGTTCTTGATCCATGCAGCCCCATTTTATGTTCATCCTTCCCGATCACGAGACCAGGCGTGTCTTTCTCAACGATGAATGCTGAAATTCCTTTGCTGCCAAGCTTAGGATTGGTTGAAGCGAAAACGATATAAATATCTGCTTCCCCGCCGTTTGTAATAAATACTTTGGATCCATTGATGATATAATGGTCGCCATCTTTACGCGCTTTTGATTTTAGGCCCCCTGCATCTGATCCTGCACTCGGTTCAGTTAAACAGAACGCGCCAAGATATTCACCTGATGCCAGCTTTGGCACGTACTTTTGCTTTTGCTCTTCTGTTCCAAAATAAACGATTGGGTTTGTTCCCACAGATGTATGAACAGATAAAATCACGCCTACCGTCGCACTCACTTTTGAAAGCTCGTTAATAGCAATGATATACGAGGTAAAATCCATTTCAGATCCGCCGTATTGCTCAGGAATCGGAATCCCCATCAATCCTAGCTCTCCCATTTTACGCAGAATCTCACGCGGGAACTCTCCCTGCTCCATTTTTTCAACAAATGGCGCAATTTCTGTTTGTGCAAAGTCACGCACCATTTTTCTCATCATTTCCTGCTCTTCAGTAAATCTTAGGTTCATTTCTTTCCCCTCCGGACTTCATTCTTCGGTGTTTATAGAAAAGCGCAAGCGCCTTGGTCATCGCCGTACAAACTGGAAGGGCCCCGACTGAGATAAAGGAAAACACGGTTTTCGGTAGCGGACCAATGTTGACTTATCGTAGGGAGGAGACCTGAAGTTTGATAGGCGATAGTCCGCTTGCGCTAGACAACTCTCTGTCTCAAAGTTATACTTTCTTACCCTTCTTAAAACCTCTATTCGTATTCGTAAAAGCCTCTGCCTGTTTTCTTTCCAAGCCAGCCTGCTTTGACATACTTCCTTAACAGCGGGCATGGACGGTATTTATCATCGCCGAAGCCTTCATGAAGGGTTTCCATAATATACAGGCAAGTATCGAGTCCGATGAAGTCAGCCAGAGTTAATGGCCCCATTGGATGATTCATGCCGAGCTTCATGACCTCATCAATGGCTTCCTTCGTTGCAACTCCTTCATATAAGGTGAAAATAGCTTCATTAATCATTGGCATTAACACTCTGTTAGAGACAAACCCTGGGAAGTCGTTGACTTCTACAGGAACCTTTTTTAAAGTCTTTGTGATATCTTCGATTGTTTGATAGACTTCATCAGCAGTAGCCAATCCACGGATGATTTCAACAAGCTTCATCACCGGAACTGGGTTCATAAAATGCATGCCGATCACTTGTTCAGGACGTTTTGTCGCTGCTGCAATTTCTGTAATGGGCAAGGAAGAGGTATTGCTTGCTAAAATCGCATGTGCTGGGGCAATTTCATCCAGCTGACCGAAAATCTTCGTTTTGATTTCCATATTTTCAACTGCTGCCTCAATGATCAGGTCAACATCTTTTGCATCCGTTAATTCAGTTGAAGGTGTAAGATGATTCAAAATCTCTTCCATTTGCTGAGCTGTCATCCGCTCTTTCTCTACTTGTCGATTGAGGTTCTTCTTAATGACACTCAGTCCGCGGTCTACAAATTCCTGTTTCAGATCATTTAATAAAACACTGTATCCTGCTTGGGCACATACTTGTGCAATCCCTGATCCCATTTG
Source organism: Cytobacillus solani (assembly GCF_001420595.1). GTDB lineage: Bacteria > Bacillota > Bacilli > Bacillales > Cytobacillaceae > Cytobacillus > Cytobacillus solani. The sequence continues at coordinate 4,731,584 of NZ_LJIX01000006.1, forward strand.
GCCAGCACCGATTACCATGATTTTTTGTACGTTCATTTTCTCTGCTCCCCCAATTTATTCGTTGAATAGTGTATTTTAAATTTAAGCAATATACATAGATTTCAGATAATAGAAACTAAATTTTTTTCAAGAGGTTAGGATACGACCTAGTGTTTTGGCACTTCAATCATAATCGCATCGCCTTGGCCGCCGCCGCTGCAGATAGCCGCAATGCCTACCCCGCCGCCGCGTCTTTTCAATTCATGCATTAATGTTAGAATGATTCGCGCCCCGCTCGCACCAATTGGATGACCAAGGGCAACCGCACCGCCATTCACGTTGACTTTGCTTTCATCTAAGTTTGCAATTTTTCCGCTCGTTAATGCCACGGCTGCAAATGCCTCATTGATTTCGAATAAATCGATATCTTCAACAGATTTTCCAGTTTTCCGAAGAAGCTCATTAATCACTAGCCCTGGTGTTTTCGGAAAATCCTTTGCTTCTACTGCAATGGCCGCATGCCCTAGAATAACCGCTTCCGGCTTTCTTCCTTCACGCTCCGCACGTTCCTCACTCATCAATACGAGGGCTGCTGCCCCATCATTCACACCTGGTGCATTCCCCGCTGTGATTGTTCCGCCTTGACCAAAGGCTGAACGAAGCTTAGCTAACTTTTCAAGAGAGGTATCCTTTCGAGGTGACTCATCCTCTGCTATAATAATCGGTTCGCCCTTTCGTTGCGGAACCTCAACAGGAACGATCTCCTCTGCTAGTTTTCCAGACTCCATCGCTGCAACAGTCCGTTCATGGCTCCTTAATGCCCAGCGATCCTGCTCTTCCCTGCTAATCTCAAGCTCCTCTGCTACCTCATTGCCATACGTACCCATGTGGACACCGGTAAAGCTGCAGCTTAGGCCATCATGTGTCATCAGGTCCTTAACTTGTGCATCTCCCATTCGCAACCCCCAGCGAGCATTCGGCAAGAAATACGGCGCATTGCTCATCGATTCCATTCCGCCTGCAACAATGACCTCTTCATCCCCTAAGCGAATAATTTGGTCACCGAGTGTCACACTGCGCATACCTGAGGCACAGACTTTATTTACTGTTTCCGTCTTCACTTCCCATGGCAATCCAGCTTTTCGTGCTGCCTGCCGCGATGGGATTTGACCTTGCCCCCCTTGGAGAACAGTACCCAGAATCACTTCGCCAACTTCTTCAGGCTTCACACCCGCGCGATTTAAGGCCTCTTTTACTGCAATGCCGCCAAGATCAGATGCTGAAAAGCTGCTTAATCCGCCTGCAAATTTTCCAAAAGGCGTTCTTGCCCCGCCTACTATTACGGTCTTCCCCATTCGAATCGCTCCTTTAATTCAATTGTTAAAAAGTATTAAAATATTGAGATGAAAAAGTAATTGTCTTTGAAGTTGTTCATAGCTGAAGTTTCAATTAGTGGACTAGTTAAATGACTGAACGCTCGCTCGAAACAGATATAAAAAAATTTACATATTCCATTTCAAGAATTGTAAGCGCTTTATCTTATTATTCTATTTTACTTTAAAAATAGCAGAAATTGAAACACTTTACCCAAAATTCATAAAATTATATTTATGAATGATGCTGTGTTTCAATTTCTCTTGATTATTTATTAGGATACGAGTGTTTGCTGTTCGCCAATGACGGATTTCTCTAGAATTTCAGCTACGTCGTACGTACCTACTTGTTCTTCTACTTCCTTCGCCTTTGTCCCATCAGAAAGCATCGTTAAGCAATATGGACAGCCAGAGCTGATGATACCTGGATTAACCGCCAATGCTTGCTCTGTCCGTGAGACATTAATGCGATGACCAGTTTCTTCCTCCATCCACATTAAGCCGCCCCCTGCTCCACAGCACATCGCTGTTTCACGGCTTCTCTCCATCTCTACAAGCTTGACGCCTGGAATCGCTTTTAGGATCTCACGAGGCGGATCATACACTTCGTTATAGCGTCCTAAGTAACAGGAGTCATGGAAGGTAATCGTTTCGTTTACGGCATACTGCGGCTTCAGTCTGCCCTTTTTAACAAGATCGTAAAGAATTTCTGTATGATGGTACACTTCAGCTTCTAATCCGAAATCAGGATATTCATTTTTGAAAATATTGTATGCATGCGGATCGATTGTAACGATCTTCTTCACTTCATTTTTCTCAAACTCTTCGATATTTTTCGTTGCAAGCTCCTGGAATAAAAATTCATTTCCAAGACGCCTTGGTGTATCACCAGAGTTCTTTTCTTTATTTCCTAAAATCGCAAACTTAACGCCTGCTTCATTCATTAATTTTGCAAAGGAAAGGGCAATTTTTTGGCTGCGGTTATCAAATGAGCCCATTGCGCCAACCCAGAAGAGGTATTCGAATTCTTCTCCGGATTTTTTCAATTCCTTCACTGTTGGTACATATACATCCTCGCGTGCTTCTCTCCAGTTTTCTTTTTCCTTACGGTTAAGTCCCCAAGGATTGCCCTGGCGTTCAATATTTGTCATGGCGCGCTGTGCATCTGCATCCATTTTTCCTTCTGTTAAAACTAGATAACGGCGAAGGTCAATAATTTTATCCACATGTTCATTCATTACTGGACATTGGTCTTCACAGTTTCGGCAAGTTGTACATGCCCAGATTTCTTCTTCCGTAATCACATCGCCAATTAAGCTTGGGCTGTAGGCAAGTCCTGCTGCAGCCTCTTGCGCTCCTTTACCTGACGCTGCTAATGCAAGCTGATTGCCTGTTGTATTTGAAAATGCAAATGTCGGCACCCACGGCTGTTTAGATGTAACAGCCGCCCCATGGTTTGTTAAATGATCGCGAAGCTTAAGAATTAGGTCCATCGGTGATAGCATCTTGCCTGTGCCTGTTGCTGGACACATATTTGTACAGCGTCCGCACTCCACACATGCATAGAAGTCAATCATTTGCAGCTGGTTGAAATCTTCAATTTTTCCAACACCAAACGATTCCTGTGATTCATCTTCAAAGTCAATCTTCGTTAATTTTCCTGGATTTTCCAAACGGTTAAAGTACACATTTGCTGGTCCAGCAATTAAGTGAGCATGCTTGCCCTGTGGAACGTATACTAGGAATGCAAGCAGGAATAGCAAGTGAATCCACCAAGAGATGTAGAAAACGACGACAGAGGCTGTTTCTCCCATCCAGGAGAATGCTCCGGCGATTAAAGATGCAACTGGCTCTGTCCATACACCTTCATGTCCATGCCAGATCATACCCATGCCGTTTCCAAGTAGAACGGATAGCATTAACCCACCGATAAAAATTAAAACAAGACCTGATTTAAAGCCTCTTTTCAATCGGACAAGCTTTTCAATATATCGGCGATAGAACGCCCAAACAACCGCTACTAAAATCGTTAACGTGACAATTTCCTGAAAAAAGGTAAAGGCTGGATATAATGGCCCAAGCGGCAAATGAGCTCCTGGCTTGATCCCTTTAATGATAAAATCAATCGCACCGAATTGAACAAGAATAAAGCCGTAGAAAAACATAACATGGATCGCTCCACTTTTCTTATCCTTCATAAGCTTTTTCTGCCCAAAGACATTCACCCAGATTTTTCCGAGCCGCTCTTTCACATTATTATCGAAGTCAACCTTCTTACCGAGCTTGATATACGCCATTCTTGTCTTAATCACATAGACAAACAAGCTAATAGCGTAAGCGGTTACAAGGAGAAATGCGATTAAGTTAATCCATAATAACCCATTCATATATAAAGCGCTCCTTTCTTGGATTCCTAATATACATATTAGTCGAAAATTTTTAATACAATTAAATTTTCAGATATTATTACTTGTATCTATTATATAATGAATGAGCATTCAGTCAACCAGTTTTTGCTTTTTCTACAAAAATAATTATAGAATGCATGGACATGGAGATAATAATTGGTAACATATATCTGGGGAGCACGCAGCAATGACGATCATATTGACAGTAGCAGCTATTTTACTAATAATTGCTCTTTGGCTTTCACTTGATTTCACCCTCGGGAGAAAAAAACAGTTACAAGGCTTAAAACGAGTAGACTCCCCTTTTCGAGTAAGCAATATCGATATTTTCACTCAGGGGCAAGAGCTATTTGCCGACTATTTTTCCGAGCTAAAAAAGGCAACACATCATATCCACATCCTCTTTTACATTGTAAAGGACGACAAAATCAGTAAAGAATTTCTAAGCATATTAAAGAAAAAGGCGGATGAAGGAGTAGAAGTCCGTTTGCTTCTTGATCGAATGGGGAGCTTCCCGATTAAGAAAAAAACAATTGAATCACTAAAAAGGCATGGGATTCATTTTTCCTTTGCCCATACACCTAAGCTGCCCTACCTTTTCTATACATTCCAAGCTAGAAATCACCGAAAGATCACGATTATTGATGGGAAAATTGGATATATTGGCGGATTCAATATTGGCAAGGAGTATATTAATTTAGATCCAAAATTAAGCCCTTGGCGCGACTATCATTTAAAAATGGCCGGTGAAGGTGCGGCTGATCTGCAGAAGGAATTTTTGGTCGACTGGCATAAAGAGACGAACACAAATCTATTAGCAAATAACGCTTATTTTCCTGCATTGCATACTGGAAAGATTCAGCATCAGATTATTCCGTCAAAAGGTGCCTTTTTGGAAGACACCTTTTCTTCTTTAATTAATAGAGCAAAAACAAAAATTTTCATTGGTACACCCTATTTTATTCCTAGTGAAAGATTATTTAATGACTTAATCGCAGCGCAGGAAAGGGGAATTGCATTAACCATCCTTGTTCCAAAAATTTCAGATCATATCCTTGTAAAAGAGGCTTCCTATCCATCTTTAAGGAAACTTCTTGAAAATGGCGCTGCCGTTTATGAATTTCAAACTGGCTTTTATCATGCCAAAACAATCATTATCGATGATGAGGTTTGCGATATTGGCACAGCAAACTTCGATAGGCGCAGCCTTTTTATCAACTATGAAATTAACTGTTATATTTATGATCAGCCTTTCATAAAAAAAGTACAGGCTGTCATTAAAAAAGATATTCAGGATTCCAGACAATTATCCCTAACAGAATTAAATCGGAGGCGCAATATCAAAGAATGGGCAGCCAGGCTTTTTGCACCACTCTTATAATTGAAAATCGCAAAAAAGCTGACTCCCGCGAGTCAGCTTTTTCGATTACATTTTTTCCGGAGCAGACACACCGATTAAAGCAAGAGCATTTTTCAAAGACGTTTGAACTGCCTTAATTAGTGCTAAGCGTGCTTTTGTTCGTTCAGGTTGATCTGCATCTAATACTTTTTCAGCATTATAGAAGCTGTGGAAAGTAGATGCTAGTTCAAAAATATAGTTTGTAATTCTGTGCGGCAACCGCTTCGCAGCTGCTTCTCCAACTGCTTGAGGGAATTCGCCTAATTTTTTCAGGACATCCATTTCCTTCTCAGAAGAAATAAGAGAGAAATCAGCCTGTCTGTCGACAGTCATTCCTTGTTCTTCTCCTTGGCGTAAAATGCTTGAAATACGCGCATGTGCATACTGCGCATAATATACAGGGTTTTCATTAGATTGAGAAACAGCTAAGTCTAAATCAAAGTCCATGTGCGTATCTGCGCTTCTCATTGCAAAGAAATAACGAGTTGCATCAAGTCCTACCTCTTCAACAAGATCACGCATTGTTACAGCTTTCCCTGTGCGTTTGCTCATCTTCATTTTTTCGCCGTTTTTATATAAATGAACGAGCTGGATAATTTCTACCTCTAATGCCTCACGATTATAGCCAAGTGCCTCGATCGCTGCCTTCATACGAGGGATATAGCCGTGATGGTCTGCACCCCAAATATTAATCAGCTGTTCAAATCCGCGCTCAAGCTTATCCTTATGGTAAGCAATATCTGGTGTTAAATAAGTGTAAGAGCCGTCATTTTTAATAAGAACACGGTCTTTATCATCGCCAAAAGTAGTTGAACGGAACCATGTCGCTCCACCATCTTCAAAAATATGGCCATTATCCTTCAATGCTGCTAATGCCTTATCAATTTTCCCATTTTCATAAAGAGACGTTTCAGAATACCAGACATCAAATGGGACACGGAAATCTTCAAGATCAGCCTTTAGCTTGGCCATTTCAACCTTTAACCCGTATGCACGGAAAAAGTCAAAGCGCTCCTTTTCGTCTGCATGAACATACTTATCGCCATATTCCTCGGCAAGCTTTTTGCCGATGCCAATAATATCTTCCCCATGGTATCCATCTGCCGGCATTTCTTTTTCCATGCCAAGTGCTTGGAAATAACGAGCTTCAACAGACCATGCCAGATTATTAATCTGGTTGCCCGCGTCATTAATATAATATTCGCGAGAAACGTCATAGCCGGCCTTTGCTAAGATGTTGCATAAAGAGTCGCCAACTGCCGCTCCGCGAGCATGTCCAAGATGAAGGTCACCGGTAGGGTTTGCAGACACAAACTCCACTTGAACCTTTTGCTTGCGGCCGATATTTGTTTCCCCATATCGATCCCCTGCTTCAAGAATCGTTGGAATTAAATTTGTTAAGTAGCTATTATCCATGTGAAAATTAATAAACCCCGGTCCAGCCATTTCAATTTTTTTAATGGACGCTTTGGAAGCATCAAAATTCTCGATTAATGCTTCTGCTATTTGTCTAGGCGCCTTTTTTGCAACACGTGCCAGCTGCATGGCCATATTTGTTGAATAATCCCCATGTGATTTATCCTTCGGCACTTCTAGGATAACATCCGGAATTTGTTCTTCAGCTGCTAAATTCGCTTTTAGAACAGCATCTTTGATTTCTTGTTTTAATTTATTCTGCATTTGCTCAACACTATTCATTTTTCTTCCTCCTTTTGAAATGTTATGACTAAATGATATGTACCTGAATTTGCACCTTGTATGCTCATTTCATATAAAAGATCAATTGATCCAATGTCTGTCTGTTCATCAAACTGATGGTCAAGCCTTTTTGTTAAAGTAGCCGTTTCAAATACCCCATACGGCGTATCATAGCTGCCTCTTAGCTTTTTATTCATTTGAAAAGGAAGCCTCATTTTCACTGCACCACTTCGCAAAATTAGACCATCCTGATCTGAAATTTTAATAATAGTCTTTACGGTGCCTTCTTCCATTTCCTCATTATATTGCAGAAAACGGGCATTTTCCTTTTTGTAGTATTGTCCAAAAGCTGTAAGTTCAAAAGTATCCTTACTGCTCCCATCACGTATATCCGTTTTTACCTTAATTTTCACAGGCACTTGCTCCACTGGTTGGCTACACATCCTTTTCATTTCATTATAGTAGAAAACGATAACAGGTGCTAGTTGAATAAGAAAAGCGCAAGCGCCTTGGTTATCGCCGTACAAACTGGAAGGGCCGCGACCGAGATAAAGGAGACACAATAAGCAGAGCGAATTGATGTCGACTTATCGTCGGGAGGGGACCTGAAGTTTGATAGGCGATAGGCGCTTGCGCTAGACAATCCGAAATGCGGAGGCGGCTTGCCCAGGGGCGACAAGCATAAGACGAATCGGCAGGAAGACTGCTCTTTAGCCTTCTTGACGAGTTGGCTTATGACCTCGAGCCCCTAGCAGCCGTAGCTAGACAATTCTCTAACTCCAAAGCTATACTTTCTTATTTCACGGAAAAAAACGGAGACAGCGGGTCTCCGTTTTTGTTTTAACATTGTTGCTAAATAACACATAGTTGGCAAAAGTTGATTTCCGCTCTAATCAACCAATTTTTTCAATTACACAACTAGTTTTATACAACAATCTTTTAGAAAAGTGCTTTATTATTTAACCCAGCCAAGGATCATTTCGCGGATTAGCTTGCTTGCTGTATTTGCCGTTTGTTCTGACGGGTCATAGATTGGGGCAACTTCTACAAGATCTGCTCCTACTACATTAATTTCCGAACGGGCAATTTCATGGATGGAGGCTAGCAGCTCTTTAGATGTAATGCCTCCTGCATCAACTGTTCCCGTACCTGGTGCATGCGCAGGATCGAGTACATCAATGTCGATCGTGACATACACAGGTCGTCCGGCTAATTTTGGCAGCACTTCTTTTAGAGGCTCAAGCACTTCAAACTTTGAAATGTGCATGCCCACTTCTTTTGCCCATTGGAACTCTTCCTTCATACCAGAGCGGATGCCGAATGAATAAACATTCTGAGGTCCAATTAATTCAGCCACCTTGCGAATAGGTGTTGAATGAGATAATGGCTCCCCTTCATAATTCTCACGCAAATCTGTGTGTGCATCCATATGGATAATCGCAAGATCTGGATATTTTTTATACATCGCTTTCATTACAGGCCAAGAGACTAGATGCTCGCCGCCCATCCCTAATGGAAACTTATTTTCTGCTAAAAGCTTATCAATAAATTCCTCGATTAAGTCCAGACTTCTTTGCGGGTTTCCGAACGGAAGCGGAATATCGCCTGCATCAAAGTATTTTACTTCTTCTAATTCACGATCTAAATAAGCACTGTACTCTTCAAGACCAATGGATACTTCGCGTATACGTGCAGGGCCAAAGCGGGAGCCCGGACGATAGCTGACCGTCCAATCCATTGGCATTCCATATAAAACAGCTTCACTTTCTTCGTAATTCGGATGGCTTTTTATAAAAACATTGCCTGAGTATGCTTCATCAAAACGCATAACTGTCATCCCTCGTTCGTATGTATTTGGAGCATGAAGCTCCTTTCAAGTCTAATTTGCAAAAAAATGAATTTATTTGCGAAAGATCCACTTTTATTTGCGAAATTAACCTTATTTTTGCAAAATCTCAATTTTAATTGTGAAATTACAATTATTATTGCAAATCTAGGTTACTTCACTAAATCTTGTACAAATTTCGGCAAAACAAATGCGGCTTTATGAAGTTCCTTCGTATAATACTTTGTTTCAATCTCATGGAAGCGTTCTTCACTAACTGCTAATGGATCATATTTTTTTGAACCAATTGTGAAAGCCCACATGCCACTTGGATAAGTAGGAATATTTGCCACATATAGATTTGTGATTGGAAAGATTTCCTTTACATCTTTTTGGACATTGCGGATTAAGTCAGCCTTAAACCAAGGGTTGTCTGATTGAGCAACAAAGATGCCATCTTCCTTTAGCGCTTTAGAGATTCCTGCGTAGAATCCTTTTGTAAACAAGTTAACAGCAGGACCCACTGGCTCAGTTGAGTCAACCATAATGACATCGTATTCATTTTCACTTTCAGCAATATGCATGAAGCCGTCTCCAACTTGGACATCTACACGCGGATCATCCAGCATGCCAGCAATTTCCGGCAAAAATTTCTTAGAATACTCGATTACTTTTCCATCGATATCAACGAGCGTTGCCTTTTTCACGCTAGGATGCTTAAGCACCTCACGAATAACACCGCCATCTCCTCCGCCTACTACAAGGACGTTTTCAGGATTTGGGTGTGTAAACAATGGCACATGCGCCACCATTTCATGGTAAACAAATTCATCCTTTACAGAAGTCATAACCATGCCATCAAGCAAAAGCATATTTCCCCATTCTTCTGTTTCAACCATTTCAAGCATTTGAAAATCTGTTTGCTCTGTATGTAAAGTCTGCTTAATTTTCATTGTAATTCCGAAATTCTCTGTTTGTTTCTCAGTAAACCATAGTCCCATTTTAGAATCATCCCTTCCATCAAAAAAATGACGTGTATTTAATGTAAAAAGAATAAGGCGAGCGCAAGCAGCAGACTATCGCCTATCAACTTCAGGTTTCCACCCTGCAAGAAGTCAACATCGATGCGCCCGCGCTCACCATGTTTCCTTTATCTCAGTTGGTGCCCCCACATTTTGTATAGCAATGATCAATGCCTTGCACTTTTCTTATAATTCCCAAACGCCATAATTACAAACATGAGAAAAAGTATAGATGAATCTAGCGAAAATGCAAGAAAAAGTTACATGTATTTGATAAAAATGTTTAAAATCCCACTGTTTCTTCAATACTAGATAAATAGATGTGATTTTTAGGTAATTTTACCGTAATTCTTTAGGTTAGCCCAGAAAGGGGGAGGCACCGAAATGGAGATAATGACAAACCAGCGATTTAGAAAAGCAGGTAAATATTTTCGAGCAATCTTCATTATTAGCTTAATTGGACTCGCATTAACCTTGCTTATTGGTGCAGGTATATTGCTCTACGCAAAAATACTGGGTCCCCCGCCACTTGCTGTTCCGCAGTCAACTTTATTTTATTCCGATGACGGAACTGTGATCGGAGAGAGCCATAATGGCCAAAAGCGTTATTGGGTTGAACTTGACCAAATCAGCCCGCATTTAATCGACGCTACCATCTCTATAGAGGATCGCAAATTTTATTCCCATCATGGGTTTGATTATAAACGGATTGTCGGTGCTTTAATTGCAGATATCAAAGCAATGGCCAAGGTTCAAGGCGCGAGCACCATTAGTCAGCAATATGCCCGTAATTTATTCCTGGCACATGAAAAAACATGGAAGCGAAAAATGCTCGAGGCCTTTTATACGATTCGTCTTGAAATGAATTATACGAAGAAGGAAATTTTAGAAGGCTATTTAAATACGATTTATTATGGACATGGCGCTTATGGAGCTGAAGCAGCAAGCCAATACTACTTTGGAAAAAAAGCTGGTGAGTTAACTCTCGGAGAGGCAGCAATGCTTGCTGGTATACCAAAAGGGGCAGGCATTTACTCCCCGTTCAACTCAATGGAAAATGCCAAGAGCCGCCAAAAGCTTATTTTACAAACAATGGTTGAGAACAAACTCATTCACAAAACTGAAGTAGATGAGGCTTTAAATGAACAGCTCACTTTCGTTGGAAAGCATCTCCACACAAAAACAAAGACAGCACCTTATTTTCAGGATACGGTTCGGCATATATTAAGAACAGAGCTGAATTTAGATGATCGGGTCATTGAGCTTGGCGGATTAAAAGTATACACAACCATTGATTTAAAACAACAGGAAATTGCTGAACAAACGGTTAAGAGATTGATCTCTAAGGAATCAGAGATCCAAACAGGACTCGTTGCGATGGATCCTAAAAACGGCTATGTCAAAGCGATGGTTGGTGGAAGAAGTTATGAAGAGAGCCCCTTTAACCGGGCTGTACAGGCGGTTCGCCAGCCTGGATCCACCATAAAACCGCTTCTATATTATGCGGCGCTTGAAAAGGGTTTTACCCCTTCCACTGTCATGCGCAGTGAGCAGACAACCTTTCGTTTTGATGACGGGAGACCTGACTACTCACCAAAGAACTTTAATAGCCAGTATGCAGACGGTGATATTACAATGGCTCAGGCACTGGCTCTATCCGATAATATTTTTGCTGTGAAAACACATTTATTTTTAGGCGAAAACACACTTGCCGATACGGCAAAAAAATTCGGACTTACAACAAAGATGGCTGACGTCCCATCATTAGCCCTAGGGACATCCGGAGTAAGAGTCATTGAAATGGCAAGTGCCTATAGCATCCTGGCAAACGGTGGAAAAAAGGTTTCACCTGTTATGATTACACGAGTTGAAGATCATCGCGGAAAAGTGATTTATGAGAATGACAAGCAGTCCATTCCGATTTTAAAGCCTGAATCTGCCTTTGTAATGACACAAATGATGACAGGGATTTTTGATCGGAAACTAAATGGCTACACTAGTGTGACAGGGAGTACAATCATAAATGATATTTCACGCACATATGCTGGGAAATCTGGAACAACAGACACGGATAGCTGGATGATTGGCTTTTCCCCTCAGCTCGTCTCTGCTGTTTGGACTGGATATGATAAAGGAAAGGCGATTACACTTTCTGCAGATAAATCCTACGCGAAGAATATTTGGGCCCGCTTCATGGAGGATGCTCATAAAGGAAAGCCTTCCAAAAGCTTTAAGCAGCCGAAAGGGACAGTAGGAGTTTATGTGAATCCTGCGAATGGAAAGCTTGCAACAGACGATTGCCCAATCAAGCGATTTACGTACTATGTCAGAGGCACCGAACCAACCGAATATTGTACAGACCATTTGCCTTACTCAGAGGAAAAACCTAGCAAAAAGGAAAAAGTGGCCAAAAAACCTTGGTATAAAAAATTATTTGACTGGTAACAGTATCGTGCAATATTTGTCTTTATGGAGTGGACATATAAATTTAAGAGAAATTATTCAAGAATAATTTCTCCGCAAATATAAATGAAAAAACTCGGAGGAATTCCCCCGAGTTTTTTCGTGTCCTAGTTTTTATAAGTGTCTACACACTGTTTATAAGTTTACTTATTTTATTGGATTTGGGCAAGTAGTTAAAAATTTAAGTCAGTAAACTGTCACAATTTCGTCAAAATTCATGCGCTATTTCGATTAATTTGCTTGCAAATCGTCTTTGAGCTGTTGTATAGAGCGATCCCACATCCCAAGATTATGATTCTGCAAAAACTCAGTAAGAATTGCCTTTGATTTAGCATCCATATGATCAACGATAATATGTTTTTTAATGGATTTATCCATCCGATTAACATGCTCTGGCAAGGACTTGTATCCTCTGCGGATTCCCCTGTCTACTGTCATCTCGCAAGCTGTTACACCCGCATAGTACGGGCCATCTTCCTTGCGGTCAATCGTCACCCAAACAAGCCAATAAGGTTTTCCATTCGGAACCTCTTCTTTGCTTTTTAAGAATTTTATCCCCTTTTCCACAGGGCTGCGGGCATGCATCGCCCCAACCTCTATCGATGCTTCTCCAGCATCCACATCAATAATGACGGGAGATACATTGTCTAGGCTTAATGAGCCTGAACCAAATCCTCCATGCCCCTCTGTCGGATCATTTTTGATAATATTAAACCCAATATCTTTCTTTTTTTTCTCTTCCAAAGGTATTCCTCCTTACATAAAGTGAAACTCAATCAGTGGGGTTTTCCTTCATCCCCCGTTGATTGTTAGTTGAACCAATCGGCATTTACAGACTGTTAGATCCCCTACTTAGAATCTCTTGTTTCCTAAACTTCTTAAGGGGGTCTTACAGCCCGTTAATCTGCGATAAATAATTGGTAAAAGAAATCACCTAATCCATTAGATAGGATAGGCAAGACCGTTCTAAAGATCGGCTGAATTGTGTATTGATCAAGCGGTGTGATAACAAGTATCAGAAAAATGACAGAGCCATATGCTTCAAATTGTGTAAGCTTCGGACGTATATGCGCCGGTGCCAAGTCCTCAACTATTCGATACCCGTCCAATGGCGGAAACGGCAATAAATTAAAAACAAATAAAACTAAGTTAAGCTGGATAAAAATATTTAAAAACTCCGGTACAAACGTTGGCAGACCAGCTGCAGCACCCATTCCAAGCAGAGCAAACAATATTATAAAGCCTAAAATGGCCATTAGCAGATTACTTATCGGCCCGGCAATCGAAACCATGATTCCCGCAAGTCTTGGATTTTTAAAGAAAAAGCGATTTACCGGCACGGGTCTTGCCCACCCGAAGCCTGCAATAAAGATTAATATTGTTCCGATTGGGTCTAGATGCTGAATTGGATTTAACGTCAATCTTCCCTGCCTTTGTGCGGTTGAATCGCCAAATTTATAAGCCACAAACGCATGGGCAAACTCATGGACCGTGAAAGCGATCATTAACGTAATCGCAACATATGGAATTTCTCTAAGTGAAAAGGCTAGAAATTGTTCCAAACACCAAACCCCTCTTTCAAACTGGAGATCCTATCTAGGGAATGAATTTCCCCTTATACATTATTTAAAAGTATACACGACTTTGCTCTGAAAGTGAAAGATAGACACCACTGCACTACTTGCACATTTTTCCGAAATATGAAAAACTCATTTTAACTCATTTTAAAAGGAGATGATATTCATGCCATATGTAACGGTAAAGATGCTAGAGGGACGCACTGAGGAGCAAAAGAAAGCACTTGTAGAAAAAGTAACAGCAGCAGTGAACGAGACAACTGGAGCACCGAAGGAAAAGATCGTTGTCTTTATTGAAGAAATGACAAAGAATCATTATGCTGTAGGTGGAGAACGTTTGAGCGATAAGTAAAGCCGAGCATTAATGCCCGGCTTTTTCTCTTAAATTGGCAATATATTGATAAGCAGTTTCTACTTCTTCATCCGTGTAGCGCTGCTTGCTTTTTAACGTAAAGATCTTTTCTTTTACTTCTTCTTTCGGAAGGGTGTCAAAATACAACACCGTTGAAACAAGCTCAAGAAATCTGGCATTTTGATTGTTCATATCTGTTAAACATTCTTGAAGATTCGGCATAGACACTTCATTCAGGCTTAAAAATTCCTTGCCATTTTCCGTTAATGTATATCGGTACTGATAGTATCCGCCCTTCTTCTCCTTCACTTCATCTAAAAAACCCATATTGCAAAGCTCTTCTACTCTTAATGTTAACTCCTCTGAATAAGGGCCGTAAAAATGAAATTGGAATCGCTCCTGAAAGGGGAAAGCCAGCTTTTTTGCGATATACACTATCTTCTGCAGTTTTTTTCGTCCGATAATTTCCTCCGAAGCGGCAATCGCATGAATGATTTTGGCATGATCTTTTAACAAGCTCTTCATCTCCTACTCCGTTTAGTCCCATATCTTAACTTTAAAATCTCTATTCTATTTCCAATAGCTTTCGAATTTGCTTCTTAATCAGCGGCTCGGTCGAATCATCCTGGAGCAAATCCGCTGGATAATACAATTTATGGTCGGTTCTTCTTTTCCCCGAGATCGCATCTACAATCTCTGATTCCCTGGAAAGCTCTCGAATTTCTTTGTTTTTCATTAATAATTGAATGGGGAGCCGCTCTTCCTCTTCACCTGGGCGGTAGAAATCATACGGCAAATCTGATGACGAATCGACAACAAGATAGTAGTCCGGGTCAATCCCTGCCTTCTCAAAAAGGACAGAAAGCTCTGCAAGCTTCTTATATTCCTTTGCAGGCTCAAATTCCGCGTACTTATATAAATTACGGTTCATAAAGCGGCAGCATAGATCTCGAAGGATTGGATCTTCCTCCTCCTGCCACATTTGAAAGTAATAAAGAATAATGGCTTCATCAAGCTTAATATAATCTTCTAATGTTAGTTCCCCATTAAACATTGAATAAAAATGAATCGGCTGTGATTTAAAGGAATATCCATGCTCATGCAAGTATTTGGCCCGATGCAAAATTTTCGTCAAAATAACTTCTGCGCTTCGGGTTACTGGATGGAAATATACTTGCCAATACATTTGATATCGGCTCATTATGTAATCCTCAACAGCATGCATTCCGCTTTGCTTAATGACCACTTGATCCTCTCTCGGCTGCATGACACGCAGGATTCGTTCCATGTCAAAATGACCGTAGCTAACCCCTGTAAAATAAGCATCTCTTTGCAGATAATCCATCCGATCTGCATCAATCTGACTGGAGATGAGGCTGACTACTAGCTTATTTTTTGATGTTTTCGCGATAACCTCAGCTACCTTTATAGGAAAATCCTTTCCTACCCTTGATAACACCTGGTTAACTTCCGTTTCTCCGAGAATGATAGCTCTTGTAAAATATTCATGATCCAAATCAAAGACTTTCTCAAAAGAATGCGAAAAAGGACCATGTCCTAAATCGTGAAGAAGTGCAGCACATAAAGAGAGGAGGCGGTCATCTTCATTCCATTCCGGCCTTCCAATAAATACATCATCTGCAATCCGCCTGACAATCTCGTAAACACCGAGCGAATGATTAAAACGGCTATGTTCGGCCCCATGAAAGGTTAAATAGGTTGTTCCAAGCTGCTTAATCCTTCTTAGCCGCTGGAACTCCTTCGTGCCTATTAAATCCCAGATTACCCGATCCCTCACATGAACATACCGATGAACAGGATCCTTAAACACCTTTTCTTCACGTAGCTTCTCCATCGAATAGGCCATCTTTTACCTCCGATTTTCCAACTTCTCTCTATTATATCTCGATTTCAAACGCAATTCACTACACATTTTCTGATATTTCAGCTATATTCGACAACAAGAAAAGCGCAAGCGCCTTTGAATAAAGGCTAGCTACAATATCCAATTATATAAATTCCTCGAAAACAAAAAATCACCTTAGGACACTCTTCAAAGGTGATTTTTACTTCTTCAGCTTTTTATTAATTTTTTCCTTTAATTCTTCTTCCGTTAAACCGGCTAACGGACGATTATTTACAAATGCGAATGTTTTCTTTCTGCCTGGCCCACAATAGGATTGACAACCTATTTCTATCTTTGCCTCTGGATCTATTTCTTTTAAAAGAGGAATTAATGTTTTTAAGTTTACGCCTAGACAATCATCGCAAACACGAAATTCGTTTGCCATCTATATTACAACCCTTTCTGCGGTCTAGCATAGTATCTATAAGTTTTTCCGATGCTAGTTACTCTTATTCACTTGGCTCATGCTGTATTTTACAGCTTAACCTTTTTCTTTGCAAGCCGTTTTATCCCACTAGCAATATGGAATTTTTTAAATTTTTCTAACGCTGCTTCAAGCAAATCACAAGTTCTATTTTATCATACCTATCTATTGTTTTTATAAAAATCTACTATCCTTTTAATCCAATTTGTATAAATTCGCCCAAAGTTGTCCATCCTTAAACTAAGGTTTTAAAAAATTGCAAAATTAAATTGGGAGTTGAGGAAATGAAAGTTCGTCAAGATGCATGGACAGATGAAAATGATTTATTACTAGCCGAAACTGTATTAAGACATGTAAGAGAGGGCAGCACACAATTAAACGCCTTTGAAGAGGTTGGAGACAAGCTCGATCGCACTTCTGCAGCCTGCGGATTTCGTTGGAATGCTGTCGTTAGACATCAATATGAGAAAGCACTCCAGCTTGCTAAGAAGCAGCGGAAGCAAAGACAGCGAATCCTTGGAAAAGATCAAGGCGGAAAGAAAAAGCTGCTATATTCACCGCCAGTACCGGAATTAAATGAAATGGAAACTACTACCATTTCATTGCCAGAGCCTGTTTCAGCAAATGAAGATTATATTGAAGAGTATGCTGAAGAAATAATTGAAACAAGGCCAACGCCAGTCTATAATGAAGTCCAAAATTATCCTGTCAGTTCTGAAATCAATCTCGATCGTGTTATTTCATACTTACAATCTTTAAAACACTCGAGTATTCAATTGGATATTTTAAGAAATGAGAATGAAAGATTAAAACGTGAAAATGCGCAGATTAAGAGCCGAAACGACGAACTAGAGGGAAAAATTGGCCAGTTAGAGCAAAACACCGTAACCATTCAAGAAGATTACGAGACCTTAATGAAAATTATGAACCGCGCTCGCAAACTTGTACTCTTTGATGAAGAGGAAAGACCTGCAACCAAATTTAAAATGGACCGAAACGGGAATTTAGAAAAGGTCGCGGAGTAACCCAAAAGCGGAAGTGCCTTGACCACCCCCGGCATGCATAAGACGAGCCTCTCGGAAAGGTGTCCTTTACCTTTCTGGGAGGATTCAGCTTAGACCCAAGAGGGGGTAGGCACTGTAGCTAGACGGATATATAGAAAGAGGTCATTCACTTGTCACGTGGACGACTTATACAGTAATAGGAGAAGGAAGGCCGCTATGCCTCGATTAAGAAAAGCCGTAACCCCTTTATAAGGTACGGCTTTTCGTTATTTGTTATCACCGAGTATTTTTTCATTCCGCTGGACGACGCGATCGTAATAAGCTTCATATAGTTTTCGTTCTTCTTCTGTAAGCCCACCGGTGAATAAATGATTACATCTGTTTTTCAAACTAGTTAAAAACCGGAACATGACATCCTGCACTGTTAGAGTTGTATTCAATAACTCAGACAAGGACGCCATAACTGACGGTTTAATCGTAGGATATTGAAATTTTGTATCTGTATTCTTTCTCGCTGTTTGATAAAATTGTTCGATTAACTTAGCTCTGCCACTTCCGCTTCCATCTACACAAAGATAAATTTGTACAGCTACCCCACCGCGGAGCCGCCTTTGAGAAATGCCAGCAAATTTTTTACCGCCAATGCTAAGATCATAGCTCCCCGGACAATAAGAACCAACAATCTCCTTTGCCTCAATGTCTGCTTTAAAATCTGAAAACATTTCTTTAATCAGCATCCACATCGCATCATAGCCGCGGTTAATATCAATGCCTTTCTCCCCTTCTGGAAAGATCAGTGAAATATTTAACACACCTTCATCCAGCACTACTGCTAACCCGCCAGAGTTTCTGACAATGACCTGATAGCCTTCGTTTTTTAGAAAATCAATGCCTTCTTCCAAAAAAGGGAGTCTTGTATCTTGGATGCCTAATACAATTGTCTTTTCATGCACCCAGCTTCGAGCCGTCGCTGGAACCATTTCTCCTCCAACAGATGCACATAGCGTATCATCTATTCCAAATGAATGCAGTGCAGGCAAATGTTTAGCCAAAACCGATTCATCAATAACTCTCCATTGCTCTTGCTGTAATATATCTTTCATCTATGGTATTCCCCTAACCTAATTTATCTTACACTAATCATTTATTGGACAATTTCTGTATTTTATTCGCCAAAACTGCAGTATATTGGACAAACCCTACCTTATATTGGACAAAATTAAATTTTATTCGCCAAATGAAGCTGTTTATTCGCCAAACCCAATTATACCAACAGATTTTACAGAAAAAAGAGCTAGGCATAGACTAGCTCTTCATCAATCTATTGATTTAACGCCTGCGCAGCTGTAATTAAAGCCAGCTTATAAACATCCTCTTCATTGCATCCGCGGGACAGGTCATTTACCGGGCGGTTTAAGCCTTGTAAAATCGGCCCAACTGCTTCAAAATTACCAAGGCGCTGGGCAATTTTATAGCCAATATTTCCAGCCTCCAGACTTGGGAAAATAAATACATTGGCATCGCCTTGGAGCGGAGAGTCCGGCGCCTTCTTCTTTGCAACAGAAGGAACAAATGCCGCATCAAATTGGAACTCTCCATCCAAAATCAGCTGTGGATCACGTAATTTCGCTTCCTGAACAGCAGCGGTGACCTTCTCTGTTTCTGGCGACTTTGCGGAACCCTTTGTTGAAAAGCTCAGCATTGCTACACGTGGTTCAATATCGAACATTTTTGCTGTTTTTGCACTTTCAATCGCAATTTCTGCCAAGTCCTGGCTATCAGGTGAAATATTGATTGCACAGTCTGCAAAAATATACCTTTCATCTTCTCGTACCATAATAAAAACACCTGAAGTTTTGCCAACGCCTGCCTTTGTTTTGATAATTTGAAGTGCCGGCCGTACTGTATCTGCTGTTGAATGGGCAGCACCGCTCACTAAGCCATCTGCTTTATTCGTGTATACGAGCATGGTCCCAAAATAGTTTTCATCTAGTAAAATCTTTCGGGCATCTTCTTCCGTCGCTTTCCCTTTTCTTCTCTCAATAAAAGAAGCGACAAGCTCATCCATTTTTTCATAGTGGCTTGGATCATAAATTTCTGCAGATTCTAAAGAAACATTCAAATCCTTCGCCTTTGCCTCAATCGATTGAACATTTCCGATTAAAATCGGTATAATCATTTTTTCAGCAGCTAATCTGCCTGCCGCTACCAAAATCCGCTCATCCATTCCTTCTGGAAAAACAATCTTTAAACCCTTCCCATTCACTTTCTCTTTCAAGACTGAAAATAAATCACTCATAAGAGCTCCTCCTACTTTTCAATTGTATGTATTCACTTAAGATTCTCCATTTAATCCGTACAGCTTCCCCTTCTAGAATACGTTACTATAGTAAAATTTCAAGTTGGTTTTATCACATTTACAATGTCTTTTCTTAAAAGATAAGAAAGTATAACTTTGGAGTTAGAGAATTGTCTAGCTCCAGCGCCTATCGCCTATCAAACTTCAGGTCCCCTCCCTACGATAAGTCAACATCGGTTCGCTCTCGCTCACCGTGTTTCCTATATCTCAGTCGCGGCCCTTCCAGTTTGTGCGGCGATGACAAAGGCGCTTGCGCTTTTCTTATGTATTTTCCAGTTATTACTCATTTATAAACATGAACGTCCCTTAATATTAGCCTCTTGTAACAAAATATCCACAAATCTGTCATATTAATCAATATCCATCATTTTTACAAGTTTTATTCCCTTATCATTTGGAGAAACTATGATATAGTTATGGTGTGATTATTCGCACATATACATATTAGGAGTGATAGTAATGAGTGAAGCAGCAAAAACGCTTGAAGGCTGGTATAGTTTACATGACTTCCGTGCAATCGATTGGACATCATGGAAGATGTTGTCAAGTGATGAGCGCCAAGCAGCTATCCATGAGTTTTTATCCCTTTTAGATAAGTGGAACACAACTCAAAGCGAGAAAAAGGGAAGCCATGCATTATACACAGTGGTTGGCCAAAAGGCTGACTTTATGCTGATGATTTTAAGACCAACACTTGAGGAAATAAATGAAATTGAAAATGAATTCAATAAAACGAAACTAGCAGAGTATACTGTACCTACATTCTCTTATGTTTCCATTGTTGAATTAAGCAACTATTTACCTTCAGATCAGGATCCATACCAAAGTCCAGAAATATTGGCACGTCTGTATCCTATTCTGCCTAAATCCAAGCATGTTTGCTTCTATCCAATGGATAAGCGCCGTCAAGGAAATGATAACTGGTATATGCTTCCTATGGAAGATCGCCGTAATATGATGCGCAGCCACGGTATGATTGGCCGCCAATACGCTGGAAAAGTAAAACAAATTATTACTGGATCTGTAGGCTTCGACGATTATGAGTGGGGTGTTACTTTATTCTCTGATGATGCCCTTCAATTTAAGAAGCTTGTATACGAAATGCGTTTTGATGAAGTAAGTGCAAGGTATGGAGAATTCGGTTCATTCTTCGTAGGTAATCTTCTTGAGGAAGATCGTATTGCACAGCTATTACACATAAATTAATAAATCTTTATTTTACCTCCTTTGCAATCATGCGAAGGAGGTTTTTTTCGGCTTTACTGCGTGTATACTAAAACAATTTTCTTACAAAGAAAAAAGCATAAAAAAACATGCCTATACATACTATGAATTAGTGAGTATTTATCATCAATATCGTTTTCCATTAGTCTATTAAATCCATATTCTCCTGAGCTTTATATGAAGTTTCACTTTGATTTCTAGGAGGGAAAAGTGTGAGTCAAAACTTTAATCAGTACACAGCCAACCCATACTACGGGTATCAGCAGCCATATACAGGAGGAACTGCTACTCCTGCATATAGAGTGCAGCCAATGGCCTACCCGCAAATGCAAACTGTACCATTTCCAACAACAGGAGGCGGCAGTGCCCCCTCACAAGCTCCTCAAGTTCCAGGGATGCTTCCGATTGAGCAATCCTATATCGAAAACATTCTACGTTTGAACAAAGGGAAACTTGCAACGGTTTATGCCACCTTTGAAAATAATCGAGAGTGGAACGCCAAAAAATTCGAAGGCATAATCGAAGCTGCAGGCAGGGATCATGTAATCTTAAGTGACCCGCAATCAGGCATGCGATACTTAATTCCAATGGTTTACGTAGACTATGTCACGTTTGAAGAAGAAATCGAGTATGAATATCCTTCATTCGGTGGAGCACCAAGCCTTTCACAATACAGTCCGAGGTGATTAAAAAAAGAGCTTTGACACAAAATGTCAAAGCTCTTTTTTCTTATAAATGCTTTACTGCTGCGATGATTAACAATACCCATGCCACTAAAAAACAAACACCGCCAATTGGAGTGATCGCACCAAGAACACCAATTTTCGTTAGCGTCAGTATGTATAAGCTTCCAGAGAAAAAGATAATCCCAATTAGCATGATCCAGCCTGACCAGGATAATAAAGCACTTGCTGGCAGTTTGCCTAGAAGGACACCTATTACTAATAATCCCGTCGCATGGAACATTTGATAGGTGACTCCTGTTTTCCAGATTTCCAAATACTTTGGTTCTACCATTTTTTCTAGGCCGTGCGCGCCGAATGCTCCTAGAGCAACTGATAGAAAAGCATTAATGGCACCAAGAATAATAAATAATTTCATTTTAACTCCCTCTCTTCCTGTTAAAAGTCGAACAATGAATCCCCATTTGCATCATCTTCTATCTCTAGACGTTTAGGGTGCTGAATACTAACTGGCTGAGCCTGATGAACTGGTTCTTGAGGAACAAATGTTTTTTTTGGAGCAGCTAGCTGCACCTGTTCATCTAGTATGAGCTCACATAGTGATTTAATCGAATAGATTCTTTCTCTTATTCTTGCTTCATTTATGTTTCCTTTAGCTTCGTGCAATTCCTCTTCGATTTTCCTTAGCAATTGCTGGACGGAAATGTTCAACATTTTCACCTCTACTTTATCAAGCTTTTGTTTCTACTATTATATAGTTCATAGTGGTTGATTTCCGCTCCAGGATGCTCCCTTTCCGCGGGGTGGGCGCTGAGCCTCCTCGACGCTAAAGCGTCTGCGGGGTCTCACCTGTCCCACACTTCCCGCAGGAGTCTCGCACCTTCCGCTCCAATCAACTAATCTTTTTTGCAATTATCATTTACACAATTAACACAATCTTTTAGAAAATAGCTTTATTTTAATTACTTTTTATTCACTCTCTTTTCAAAGCGTAAGCAAGGCTTACCTGATGCACGGAGTACTTCTACTGATGGAAGCTTTGCTATTTTAAATTGGAACGCTTTGCAGCCCTTTGGAAACCTTTGGTCCCAAGTAATATTGAAAAGTGGAGGCGACTGGGTTGCCCCGACAAGCATAAGACGAGCTGGCTGGAAGGTTGTTCTTTAACCTTCTAGACAGATTGGCTTATGACCTCGAGGGACTAGGAGCCGGAACTAGACAAATAGAAAAATTTACATTTGAAACAATCAATTCTGTTTTTCTCCATTTTTCCCATTCCTCTTTTTAATCAACATTCATTATACATGAACTGGCTGATTTTTTCGATCCATCATTACTTTTCTTCTGCTACATCTCGTATGATGACAAATACTGTCTGTTTCACGTGAAACAACTCATTTCCTGGGGAATTTTGTCGTATAGAAACCTTTTTTGGTATCTGCCTACCTAGTTATTCCGCTCATTTAAAAACTAGTTAGTATTAACCAGTCGACGTTTTTTTCACACGAAAAAAAAGCCCTGACCGATGTATAGTCAGGGCTTTACTTTTATCCTAGCAGTCGCTGATAAATTGTTTTTGCTTGTGTTAAATCTTTAGTTCCATGTATAAGTGCACGTCCATCATTGAAAATAACGAGACGCTGTTCATCTATCTCAACAGATAGTAAATAGGGGTTCCCCTTCACTTTGTATCCAAGTTCTTTTAATTGCTGGGATAAATCATTTAACTGGATATTCTGCCGTTCGGGCGGGCGAATCTGTACTGTATCTCTTCCGCAAAGAACAGTCGACTTTGTCATATTCTCGCTATCTAAATACGGATAGGTTCTATTTTCCCCACATGATAAACAGCCTGCATCCTTCGCTTTCGAAACCTTCATGCTCGTATATTGATTTCTCCAAAGATCAAAGCTAATAAATGAAGTACGAACAGCTTCCCAATCCTCAACAAGGATTTTCAATGCTTCAGCTGCTTGGTGTGAAATAACCATCTGAACAGTAGGAGCAATGATCCCACCTGTATCACATGTCATTCCCTGAATGGGGATCTTTTTCAGAATACAATTTAAGCAGGGCGTCTTCCCAGGAATAATTGTAAGACTCATGCCAAAACTGCCTACACATGCCCCATAAATCCAAGGGATCTGATATTTTTGTGAGACATCATTGATCGCCATTCTCGTTTCAAAATTATCTGTTGCATCAATAATTAGGTCCACACCTTGAACGAGCTCCTCTAGCTTTTCAGGTGTTGCATCCGTAATAAATGCCTCTATCTCTACATCAGAATTAATCTTCCTCAGTCGTTTTTCAGCACCTGCTGCTTTAGGCAGCTTTTCTTCTACATCTCGCTCTGTATACAGCTGCTGACGCTGAAGATTGCTAGCCTCTACATAGTCCCTATCAACGATCGTCAGCTTGCCTACTCCTGCCCTTGTTAATATTTCTGCATTGCCTGAACCCAACGCACCAGCACCTATCATCAATACATGCTTTGAACGAATTTTCTCTTGTCCCGCTTTTCCAATTGGTGAAAATAAGGTTTGCCTTGAATACCTTTCATCCATGTGCGTTACTCCTTTCAGTAAGAAATGCGGAAGCGCCTAGGTCACCCTCGACAAGCACAAGACGAGCCTCACGGAAAGGTGTTCTTTACCTTTCTGGGAGGCTTGGCTTGTGACCTCGAGGGGGTAGGCGCTGGAGCTAGACAATTCTCTAACTTAAAGATGGTTTCTTACTATTTATAAAAATGACATCTTTTTCCCCTTATCAGCCACCGCTGACTGGAGGAATAAAGGCAATTTCATTTCCTTCATGAATGATATCCTCATCCGAAGCAAATTCCTCGTTAATAGCAGTCATTACATTTTCAAGATTGACCGACTTATAAGTTTCCAAAACCATCTGTTTCAGATCCGCTATCGTTTTTCCTTTTGCATCCATCATGATTGACTCTTCACCGACAGCATCACGTAAATGAGCAAAAAACAAAATTTTATTCATTTAAGTCACTCTCCTCCGGTTTTCCTTTTGGATAGGCAACTGTTTCAAGCTGATTTCCAATCCATTCTTGTCCGTCTTCCCAATGTTCCTTTTTCCAAATTGGTACAATTTCCTTGATCCGCTCAATTGCATATCGATTCGCTTCATATGCATCTGCACGATGGGGAGTTGAAACGGCAATGACAACGGCTACATCTGTTATATCCAGCTTCCCTACTCGATGGGTAATTGCCACCTCTGATCCGTGCCAGCGCTCTTTAATCTCATTTCCGATTTGTTCGAGCTTTTTCACAGCCATCGATTCGTATGCTTCGTATATTAAATATAGTGTTTTCTTTCCATGCGTCAATTCGCGAACTGTCCCTATAAAGGTAGTAATCGCACCTGCT
This sequence comes from Cytobacillus solani, assembly GCF_001420595.1. Lineage (GTDB taxonomy): Bacteria > Bacillota > Bacilli > Bacillales > Cytobacillaceae > Cytobacillus > Cytobacillus solani. The sequence continues at coordinate 4,756,672 of NZ_LJIX01000006.1, forward strand.
TCACGCTGCACAACCTTATCAATCACTTCCTGAACATGGATTGGTTCCTTTGAGATTGCGTAATTCATTTAATCACTCCTTTTTGCTAAAGTAGATCGGATTAGGTTTCCTTTCTAGATGATACCCGCCAATTCCTTCTACTATTTCTATAAACTCTTCCGACTGAATCGCATCGATTAAATCCTTGCCCTTTTGACTTTCGAAGAATTCCTTTGTCATAAGTAAATCATAGTGTTCATCTGCAACAGGGAGAAAATCAAGGCCCATTGCATTTGCTGCAGGGTAAATTCCTAGCCCAACTGCATTCTGATTTCCTTTTACCTCTGCCGCCACACTTAAATGGGAGAACATTTCCCTATCATAGCCTATAATGGCTTCCGCACCCATTCCTTCTTTTCTTAAGAGCATATCAAATAGGATTCTCGTGCCCGCTCCTTTTTGACGATTAACAAAATGTCCCTGTTTTTGAACAATATCTTTTATTGATTGTATATCAAGTGGATTGCCCTTCGGCACTAGCCAGCCTTGTTTTCGTTTTAAAAATGGATAAAGAACAACCTCTTTATCTGCCAAAAATCTTTCAATATAGGATTGATTATATTCCAGTGTTTCTGGATCAAGAAGATGGATGCCGGCCACATGTGCCTCTCCCTTCTTAATTGCCATAATTCCTGCCAAGCTTCCGACATGAGAGGACATGATTCTTGAATCTCTTTTTACTTTTTTCAATTGGGATGATAGGAGGTCAATCGTTAAATCATGACTTCCAATACAAACGATGGATTGCTGAATTTCTTCTAACGGTCTATACAATTCAACTTCTGCGTACTCACCTTGTTCATATCCAAGGCTTGTAGGTGGAATAACAAGAATCCCATCTGCCCGGACTAACGACATGGTTACTCCAGCTGCTCTTGGGAGTGGATTAGCAATATATTCACCGTCTACAAACCCAATGTTCATCCGAATAAAATCCTCTGCCCCCATTGCCCCAACAATGCGGCGTCCAACTTTCACCTTCAGCTTTTGCCTTACTGGCTCAGGTGTTTGCAATACTTCATAAATTAGTGGCCTGACAAACCATTCAAGCGCTAGATAAGCGGAAACAGGATAGCCAGGAACCCCAATGATGATTGTATCTTCAATTTTCCCAATGATTACAGGCTTACCTGGTCTGGTTGCCACTCCATGAGTAAAAACCTCTCCAAGCTCTTGAATCATGTGAACCGTGTAATCTTTTGATCCTGCCGAAGAGCCTGCGTTGATAACAACAATATCAGAATGTTTGACAGCTTCCAAAAGAACTACCCGTAATTCCTCCGGTTCATCCTTCACGATCGGGTGCAGGTGTGGTTCTCCACCCCATTCATGAATATAATTAGCAAAAACTGTTCCATTAAATTCAATTAATTGGCCAGCAGAGATGGCGGCAGCTGGAGAAACCAGCTCATTCCCTGTTGGAATAATTGTAACGATCGGCTTTTTCACTACCGGAACGGTCACCGTTCTTGATGCAAGAAGGGCTCCGATATCCACAGGCCGAATAAGATGACCTTGAGGAAATAGCATTTCTTCCTGTACAATATCCTCTCCAATGGGCCGAATATGCTGCCAAGGTACAGCAGGTTCAATAATCTCAATCGTATCCTCAGTAAGCTCATTTACTTGCTCAATCATAATAACAGCATCAAAAGGAGAAGGAACTTCATTTCCTGTATCGACGTATACAAAATCTTCATTTCGTTTTAACTGAATCGGTCGCTGCTCGTGAGCTGAGAAGGTTTCCTCTGCAATAACAGCAATTCCATCCATCGCAGACGCATGGTAATGGGGCATGGAACTGTTTGCAAAAACAGGCTCAGCTAATACCCTTCCTAATGAACTTGAGCTGTCCAGCCATTCGATCTCTTGCTTGGATTCAAAATGGGCAAGCATTTGTTGAACTGCCTCATGCCGTGGCTTGTCCTGTAAATATACCTTCCTCTTGAAATGGAATGTTGACATCTAATTCCACCCCCTACCTAAAAATTCTTACCGGAACGAGTTCTCCCTTTTGAACACCTTCTCGCCTTGCTGCGATCTCGATCATTCCATCACTTTGAACGAGGGTAGAGATGAGACCGGATTTTCCAATAATCGGTTCAGCGTACCAATCATCATTCTCTTCAAATAATCGTACTCTCACATAATCTGTCCGTCCTGGTGATGAGGGAATATTCTTCGTTACCTTCGCAAAGGTTAGCTGTTTCTCCTTCGTTCGAGCTCCGTGCAGCTGTTCTAAGATAGCCTTTCCGAACAAGTGGAAAATAATAACAGCTGATGCTGGGTGACCTGGGAGACCAATAACAGGCTTGTTATCCGCTAAAGATAAAATCGTCGGCTTTCCCGGCTTAATAGATACACCATGCACAAATACTCCTGGTTTTCCTAGCGATTGGATCACTTCTACTGAATAATCCTTCGTGCCAACTGAACTGCCGCCAGATACAATTAAACAATCTGTACGTGCTAATAATTCTTTTGCCCTTCGTTCAAACTCCTCGCGGTTATCTTTGACAATTCCTCCATAATGGAAGCTGTAGCCCCACTCAGTCACAAGGGCACCAATTGTCATCCCGTTCATATCTCGTATTTCGCCTGGAGCTAGATTTTTCGTTTCAATTGGAACAATTTCATCACCTGAGGACAGATAGCCGATAACCGGTTTTCTTATCACGGAAACTGCTGTAATTCCTTGAGAGGCAAGTGCACCTAACTCCTGAGAACGAAGCTTCGTCCCCTTATCTAAGAGAAGGGCTCCCTTGCTTATATCCTCTCCGACAGAAATGACATTTTCACCTGGAGCGATCTGCTTGAAGACATTGATTAATCCAGCCAAATCTTCACAATGCTCAATCATTACAACCGCATCACTGCCATCAGGGAGCATGCCTCCAGTCGGTACATACATCGCTTCCCCTGCTTGAAGTGCTCTTGGTGGTACTTCGCCCATTTGAACTTCTCCTGCAAGAGCAAGAAAACCCGGCAGACTTTCGGATGATCCAAATGTATCCTTTGCTTTAACAGCATATCCATCAACAGTTGAGCGGCGAAAATCAGGAACATTTTCAAGGGCATAGATATCTTCAGCTAAAACGAAATGCAGCGCTTCAATGAGCGGAATGGTTATATATTCAGTTAATGGTTTTACATGGTGGCTGATTAGATCAAACGTTTCTTCTACCGATTTCACTTGAAAAAATTTCATGATAAATCTCTGCTTTCTTTTGGATATCCATTTGCTAGCTTTAGAGCTTCCTCAAATTCCTCTGGATGGTTCATGTTAAAAAAATGATGATCTTGATAAGGGAAATGCAGCATTTGGAGATCTTCTTCTAACACAATTTTTGTATTTATCTTTTGAAAAAATTGTCTAATTCGCAGCTCCTGTTTCTGTAAGGAATGGCTGATTTCCTCATGAACATTTTTACGATAAGCTGCGAATAATGGATGAAGCTGTTCCGAGATATTTGGCACGGCCGCATCAAAATCATCTAAGAAACCTAGCAAAATTTCTCCTAGCTTCGAAGATACAAATGGCATATCACAAGCAACAACAAGGTTTTTATCTGTTTTGGAGGCTTTTAGTCCCGCATGAATGCCTGCAAGCGGCCCCATACCCTTCCACTCGTCCTCAACCATTGGAAGATTAAGAAAGTGATAATCTTCAATTGTATTGGTCACAATCATTAGATCCGTAACCGTCTTTTCAAGCTCTGCAGCAATATGTTCTATGACCGTTTTTTCGCCTATTTTTAACAGAGCTTTATTTTTTCCCATCCTGCTTGACTTGCCGCCCGCCATGATTATTCCTGTAGTCCTCATTTTTCTCACCTGCTTTGAAAATTAGTGAGTCCCTATACCCGAATCGTCTGAAACCCCAAAACCCTTTTCTTGAGCAATATAATCGAGATGGATGCTTTTCACATCTAATAGGGTTGGAGATTCCTTTTTAAACATTTTTCTGCTATCAATAACTTTAGTATACCCTTTACATTTATGGCATGCATGAATTTCCGCACTTTCGTCGCCCTCTACTTTAAGGATCACTAACTCGTCTTCTGATCCACAGTGTGCACAGCTAATTTTCTTTTCTTCCCAAGCATGAAGACATCTTGGACATGTCAGCTCCTTCTTGCCTTTCTTGTTGAGCAAGGCAAAGCGTGCAGGTTCACCACAGGAAGGGCAGCCATTGGCATGATTCATTCCCCTTAATTGTGATTCCAATAGAGCGGTTGCCTCTTGTAAAAAAGGACGTGCAGCCTGTTCAGCAACAAAGATTGGAAGCCAATCAGGAAGGTTATTTTCATCTGCATAGTTTTTAAAGTAGAAATGGTTCACAACAATTGCTTCTTTAAACCATGCTTGTAAGACATCTAACGTCAATAGTGCTTTTATTTTATCTGCTGTATGGATTATGCCCTCATTATTTTGACCAAGCATCTGGAGAAGCTCTTCAATAAATCGTTGATATTGGCTGAAATCAATTGAAAGTTCTGCTTGAGGAAGGATGGGTGAACCGTTCCCTGTTATATCCTCTATTTGCAGATTACCTATTTCTCCTCTCCATTTTTCATTTAATGACTGTATCTCCTGTTGCAGTTTTTCATAGTTTTCATCAAGAACATTCATTTTTGCCATCGAAAACACCACTTTCATTGAAGAGAGGAAGGGCTACCCTTTATCCAGGGTAGCTCCTCTCTATTATTATTCGGTTATCAATTGTTCAAAGCATGAGCGGTTATGCATGTTTTTTCTTTTTCGGTTTTGCCGCCTGAAGCTCATCATACCAACGGCCATGGTGATCCTTCGCATATTCCTCCGATACATCCCCCTTGATAATTCCTCTCATAGAAGGTTTTGCGGTAACAAGAGACATATAAATATGACCAATGGCAACAGCTGCAGCAAGACCTAAACCAATGCTATGCATTGGATATGCCCACATGATGATTCCATATGGAAAATACTGCGGGAACCACATGATAAGTCCTGAACAAATCAGCATAATCGTTGTAATAATCATTAACCAGGAATTAATTTTTTCACCAGCATTAAAGAAATCCTGCTTTGGGACCTTTGCTTTCATTCCAAAAAACTCTTTAATAAATTGGGGGAAGAATTGCAGGTCATGCTTCTTCCATGAAAAGATATTTTTTGCCCAATTACTAAAACCCTTCCAATCAAAAATTATCATAATTGGCAGTGGAAGCATAAAGGCGACTGCGGCAATTCTATGCACTAATCTTGCACCTGCTGGTCCGCCAAAAACAGGGTAAAGCCAGTCAAAGAATTCGGTATACATTGGCAATGCTGAAATATAAAGAACAAAGAAGGCTGCTGCATTTACCCAGTGTGAAATTCTAAAGCCCAAATTAAAACGTTTAACCGTTTTTTGATTTCCACTTTTATTCATGGCTCTGGTCTCCTTCACTGGAATGGTTCTTCTTGTTTAAATTGGTTGCGATGAATGAACCAATAACGGCCATCGTTGTCGCACCAAGCATCATTTTCCCAATTGGCTGTGCATAGTCCTTCCAAACAATTTGAGAAAGTGCCACTTTAGGGTTTTCCGGTAAGCCGTATGTTGTCGGTTTATCAGCAAGGATATACACCGTATTTGTTCCGCTAATGCCTTGTGGATTGTATATATTTGCATTCGGGTAACGCTCCTTTATTTGCGCTAAACGATCCTCAGCTGAAGAAAGAAGTTCATCCTTATCCCCATAAACAATAGCTCCCGTATGACAAGCAGTTGCACACGCAGGCTGAAGCCCTTCCTCTAAACGGTCCGTACATTGCGTACACTTCTGTGCCTTTCTGAACTCTTTTCCATTTTTATCTATATATGTTGCGAGATTGATAGCATCAAACGAACATGCCTGCACACAGTAGCCACAGCCAACACATGTATCATAATCAACGACAACTGATCCAAATTCTGTATGGCTAATTGCATTTTCAGGACATGCTTTCTCACATGCAGCTTCCGTACAATGCAAGCAGGAGGAATGGCGGAAGAGCCAATCAAGCCCGCCATCCTTTCTTTCTTGCTCGTTAAATGTTAAGACATTCCATGTATTTGCTGTAATCTTTTCATGAGATTGATAGCTTCCGTGGAAATCCTCCATTTCAGAAGGGAGATCATTCCAATTTTTACATGACACCATACATGCACGACAGCCATCACATTTCGTTACATCAACTAATTTAATTGTTTCAGCCATTATTTCGCCCTCCTAACATCGCACAGGAATGCTTTGTATTCTGGTATTGTTGAGTTTGCATCTCCAATATGCGGTGTTAAGCGGTTTGCTGAGCCGCCTGTGACAATGCCTTTATATCCGAAATGCCATGGCATACCAATATGATGAACCGTTTTATCCTTTAATTTGTATGGTTTAAAACGCTTCGTAACCATTGCGTAAGCATTAATTTCACCACGTGCGGATGAAACAATGATTTTATCCTTATTGTTAATGCCTTTCTCTTTTGCTAATTCCTCACTAATCTCAACGAACATATGAGGAACAAGCTCTGCCAGCCATTCCTGGCTCCGCGTCATCGCCCCAGATTGCCAATGTTCGGATAGACGGTATGTTGTTGCAACAATTGGAAACTTGGATACATCCCCTTGTGCATTCATTTCTTCTTCACCAAATTGTACAGCTGGATTCAGCTGGACACTTGAGAATGAATTGGACATCGGATTTTCATATGGCTCGTAATGTTCAGGAAGTGGTCCTTCATTAATGGAAGCAAATAGGGCTCCCTTTCCTCCTGCCATCATAATGAAAGGATCAATGAAAGTTGGATCATTTGGCCCCTTATCGACAACGAAGTCCGGAACGTCATTTCCCTTCCATTTCCCTTCAGTAGCATTCCATTCAATGCCAACTCTTGTTTTGCTCCATGCCTTCCCGTTTAAATCCGCACTTGCACGATTATAGAGAATACGGCGGTTTGCTGGCCATGCATAAGACCAGTTTAGGAAATTACTCATTCCTTCATCTGTATTGTCTCTTCGTTTTGACAGGTTTTCATTTTCAGGATAGAAACCACAATAGATCCAGTTTCCACTGCATGTGGAACCATCATCCTTTAAGTCGCCAAATTTCTTTACTTGTTGTTTTGTTTTCATGTCATAGCCATTTATTTCTCTGCATACGAGATCAATATCAGGGTGATCACTTTCACCGTAGTCCCACGTCAATGCCTTCATCGGCATATCTGCAGGATTTGAGCTATTTTTGTACATTTCCTTTAAGCGACGTGCAAGCATATGGACAATTTCCAAATCTGCCTTCGACTCACCCTTTGGCTTAATCGCTTGCCAGCGGTACTGCATCCAGCGGCCTGAATTTGTAACCGAGCCCTCTTTTTCAAAAGATCCGCTTGCAGGAAGGAAAATGACTTCTGTCTGAATGGATGCTGGGTCTGCCCCTGCTTCTTTTTGCCAGAAGGAAGAGGTTTCTGTTTCAAAAAGATCCACTGCAACCATCCACTTTAGGTTGCTGAGAGACTCGATTTCTTTGCCAGCATTTGGTCCGCCAACTGCTGGGTTTGAACCAAATAACAATAAACCTTCAAGCTCTTTCCGATGCATCGCATCAAACAATCGCATAAATGAATAGTTTTTGCCTGCTGCAAGCTTAGGTAAATAGTGATAACCGAATTCATTTCCTTTTGTTGCATTGTCCCCATAGAAGGATTTCATCATGCTTGTATAAAACTTCGGCTTATTCACCCAATAGCCTTCTTTAGGAGTAATGCGATCTAGGAAGCCTTGGTAAGTAAAATCGGTTTCAGCTGTTGTTGGTACTTGCATGTATCCTGGCACATTATCATATAGAAGACCGAAATCGGTTGAACCTTGAACATTGGATTCCCCACGCAATGCATTCACACCACCGCCAGAAATCCCAATATTACCAAGGAGCAGCTGAAGTATCGCATAAGAACGAATATTTTGCGTTCCAACCGTATGCTGTGTTCCACCCATTGCATATAGAATGGTGCCTGCTTTACCTACTTCACCTGTAGATGCATATGTTTTGCAAATGTCTAGGTACGTTTCTTTCGCAGTACCTGTCACGCCAATAACTGTGTCAATATCATAACGAGAAAAATGTTTCTTCATCAGCTGGAATACACATTTCGGATCTTTCAATGTTGGATCTTTAAGGGTTTTTCCTTCTTTATCCTTTTTGAAAGCCCACTTTGTCTTATCGTAGCTTCTCTTTCCTATATCATAGCCGCTGAACATTCCATCATTAAACGAATACGTATCTTCGACAATGTAAGAGGCATTAGTGTAAGCGGCTACATATTCTTTATGGAATAATTCGTTTTCAAGAATATAGTTGATCATTCCGCCAATGAAGGCAATATCTGTCCCAGAACGAAGCTGCCCATACACATTTGCCATTTGTGAGGTTCTTGTAAAACGCGGGTCAACAGAGATAAGCTTCCCGCCTTTTTCTAATGCCTTTAAAATCCATTTAAAGCTAATCGGATGATTTTCAGCGGGATTCGCACCGATAATCATTAATACATCGGCATGCTTAAGATCATTCCAGTGGTTTGTCATTGCTCCACGACCAAATGTAGGTGCCAGACCGGCAACCGTTGAACTATGTCATATTCGGGCCTGGTGTTCGATATAGGTTAGCCCGAGCCCTGCACGGAACAATTTCTGCAGCAAATGACACTCTTCGTTATCTAATGCAGCTCCGCCAAGATAGGCGATAGAATCTGTTCTATTGACTGTCAGTCCTTTTTCCTTATGGATAAACGTACGGTCCCGTGTTTCTTTAATATTTTTGGCTACCTTTTCAAGGGCAAAGTCCCAATCTACTTCTTTCCACTTGTCGCTGCCAGGTGCACGGTACATTGGCTTTGTTATCCGTTTTTCACTTGTATACACCTGTCTTACTGTCGTTCCTTTACTGCAAAGGCTTCCTTCATTGATCGGATGGTCCGGATCCCCCTCCGTATACACCACATCATCGCCTTTAGAATAAACTAAAATTCCGCAGCCAACCGCACAATAAGGACAAATGGTTGGTGTAGGCTTGAGTTCAGCAATCTTGAACTCTCTTGTTTTTGCTCTCGCTCCTTTATCGTCGAAGCCAAGCTCAACAACCGCTAGAGTCGCTGCCACAGCCCCGGACAATTTCAGAAACTGTCTTCTTGTAAATTCCATCTATTTTCCCCTCTTTTCCATAAATAGAACATATATTAAACCCAATTATTTTGGATGAACCCCCACAGTCTTTTCTTCCAAATCGTTAATGACCCTTCCGAATGACGTATATGAAATAGCCATTCTTCCTCTTAAATAGCCAACTACCTCAATATTTAGAAATTTCGCTAGCTGAATCGCCTGCTTTGTCGCAGCGGTTCTCGATCCGATAACCGAAAAGCCAAACTTTGCTGCTTTCGAAAGCATTTCATAAGAAACCCTTCCTGTGGTTAGCAAAACCAGCTCCTCAGGCTTACAGTTTGTCCGGATGGCATGTCCGATAACTTTATCAACTGCATTATGTCTGCCGATATCCTCTCGAATCGCCATTTCCCCATCTGCATGTACAATGCAGGCACCATGCATGCCTCCTGTTTCTGCATACAATGGAGAGTTCTTAGCAAATTCACTGCGCTTCTTCAAGATATAACTTAATAGATACGTATTGTTGGATTGCACCTTATTAAATGTCTTCACATCTGTCATAGAAAAGAAAGTGACTCCCCTTCCGCAGCCAGCGGTATAGTGCTTCTTCTTCGAAAACATTAATTCGGGGTTAAACCCTTCCCTTAAAGTGACTGAAAGTGTTCCAGAGTCTTCTTCACTCGTAATAGACTGAATATCCTCTGCTCCATCAATCACTCCTTCTGAAAATAAATAGCCGTATACCCAGTCCTCCAAATCTTGATTTGTCAGCTGGAAAACGGCTACCTCATATCCATTTATTATGAGAGTAATCGGATACTCCTCAGGACATCCCTTTTTATTCATCGTTTCCACCCCTTTTGCTAAAGGAAGCGCAGGCCATATCAATTGTACGGAGTGATCTCCCTTTTTATTATAAGAAGAACCGTTCTAACTCTTCTGCGACAATTATCACGAAAACTAGGATTAAAATATGAGATTAATGTGAAAATTTATTATTAATACGTAATATATAGTAAATGGAACAAGCAATAACAGCAGTAACATTTATCACGTTTCAATAGTGGCAAATAAAAAGCAGTTCATTTGTTCACCATATTGTTAAAAATTATTGTGAATAATTAATGAAAATTATGATCCTCCTTTCCAAATTAGAACAAATGCGCAAGCGTCTTGATCACCCCCGACAAGCACAAGACGGGGTCGACAAAAACGCGACGTCCTCCTAAAAGCTTCACTTTTAGTCGTGCGATGCATCGCTGACGAAGCTTTCCTTGTCCTGTCGCATTGTCGACACTAGTACGTCCTGTACGTCGGGGGTAGGCGCTGGAGCTGAACGCAGACAAACCTGTCGCAAAGTTATCCACAACATCCAAATTTATTATTTCATAGACAGAAAAAAATCCTTCCAAAATTGGAAGGATGCTAAATTTCTTTTCTTTGAAAATAAGTAAAACCTGATAGAAAAAATAGAACAAAGCTCCCAAAAATGACAAGCAGCAATGTCTCCATCGTTACATTCATTGCACCAAATCCATCCTGTCCTGTTGGCACCATTGCTAAAAATGGCTGAGCCCACGGATAAAAAGGACCAAACTTTTCTGAGTTCACTACTAACATATTTGGCAATGTAAATATGACATTAATGGCTAATGGAGCAGCAAAACTGGACCATGCAACAGATACGAATATTTGCAGAGCAGCAAGAGGAAGGCAAGCGATCCAGCCGCCTAATGAGCTTATCGCTATCGTCTTCCACGGAATGGCTTCTTCGAATCCTTTTAATTGTCCAACCAACAGTACTCCTGAAGCAAACAGCAGCTGTGTGAATGCAAGCAAACCTAGAACAAGCAGGAATTTCGCAAGATAAACATTGCTGCGGGAAACAGGCATAGCAAGCAGCTGCTTCCAGCCTCCTCCAATATGCTCATATCGGCACACAAAAGCAGAAAAAACACCTGTGAGTAAAGGCAAAAATAAAAGTGCGTGTATAAATGCCATATAAGTTATTGCCATCTCCCATTTGTGAGGTGTATCTTCTACAGATTCACCAAGGCCAACTAAGAATGAGAGAGCAGGGCTTATAAAAATTAACAGCCAGATTGCTGACTTTCTAAGTTTTAAAAACTCAGACCTTAATACCTTTCCCATTACTTCACATCCTTTCTTGCAAAATCAAGCAAACCAATCAAGTATATGGCTAATCCGCAAACAAGACCGAAAATGACGGAATACAATGGATCATCCCAGCCATTATTTAATGATGGCCATTTCCAAGGCATCCAATCTGGGAATCGAAAGGACATCAATGAGAGAATCGTACCTACAATTCCGATAACCAAAGGAATGGCCTGATTTTTCATTGTGATGGAAAGCCAGATTTGCAGCGCGATAAAAGGCATGGCAGCAAGATAAGGAAAGTAAGCCATTTTAAGCAAGGACAGAAACGGGACGTCCGTTCCAAACTTAAGAAAGAAACCAAGGACAATGATCCCAAGGAATAGGAACGTGCTTGATACGAAAAGCAAAAGGGCTGTTAACACAAATTTCCCGGTGAAAACCCGCAGTTTAGAAACTGGCAATGCGAGAAGCTGCTTCCATGCATTTGTCTGATGCTCAATGTTCGAAATCATAGAGGCAATAAGTGTCAACCCGAGCATGAGAGCAGGAATAGCTAAATACTTTGCCTCTCCTATCAGACCGGCCCATAAATCCTTTTCATGGACCTTTGTTAAATAGTCATACCGAAGTCCAAAATTAACGGCTTCAAGTGCTACAACTCCGAAGGGCCCGAGAAATATCAAAAACCAAATCAGCTTCCTTTTAATCTTAATAAAGTCCGAGGCTAGAATGCTCAGCATTACAAACTCCCCTCCCCGCCAGTAAGCTCCAGGAAAATATCTTCAAGTGATTTTTTCTCCTCCTGGACTCTGTACACAGAGAAGCGATCATGAATGAGGTCACCAATCACAGTAGAAATCTCTTCATCCGAAGTATGAGGCAAATATATTTGATTGTTGTCCATTTCTGCCTGCCTGCCTTTTGAAAGCAGCATTCTCCATGCTTGTTCTGTTTGATCAACTTTGATAGCTATTTTGCTTTGTGCTCTTTGCCTAAGCGCTTCAATGGAGTCTTGAAAAATCATTTTTCCTTTTGAAATGATGCCTACCTGCGTTGCCATCTGGTCCATTTCTGATAATAAGTGGCTTGATACGAGAATTGTAATGCCATGCTCTTTTGGCATACTTTTAATGAGTTCTCTTATTTCCAGGATGCCCGAAGGATCGAGTCCATTTGTCGGTTCATCCAAGATAAGCAGCTCAGGATTTCCTAAAAGTGCCGCAGCAATCCCTAATCTTTGCTTCATTCCTAATGAAAATCCTTTCACCGGTCTTTTCGCTTCATTCGATAATCTGACAATCGAAAGCACTTCATTAATCCTCGATTTGGGCGCATCGAGCAGAATACGCAGAGCCTCCAAATTCTCATACGCATTTAAATGGCCATAATAGGATGGGTACTCGACTAAAGAACCTACTTTTTTTAACACATTAAGTTTTTCCTTTTTCATATTCTTTCCAAATATATGAATGGATCCCTTTGTTGGTTTAGCAAGTCCAAGAAGCATCCGAATCGTAGTTGTTTTCCCTGCACCATTTGGTCCAAGGAATCCATAGATCTCACCTTTATTTATTTTGAGATCAATATTCTCCACGGCATACCTATTCGAAAATTTCTTCGTCAATTGATTCGTTTCAATAATTAATTCACTCATCTTCATCACCTCGATACCCATCATAACTAGCCTTGGTTAAAACGAAGGGCAATGAAGTTTAAAATTCGTTTAAATATTCGAATGCAAATGGACTAAACACATTTCCCGATTAGGCGAATATGATACCTATAAGTAGTCTCCATATTTAGCAATTATGCTTTATTTAAAAAATCATGCCGCTTACGTATGATCACCTTTGACAAATTATTCAAGGGCGCAGCTTTTCGTAAAGGGGGAAGACGATGCCTGTATCCATCATTTTCAACCAAATTGCAGTAAACACAATCAATCAAAACTCATCAGTAGCAACAGGTCAAAACAACCAAGCGGACTGGTCTTTTCAAGGGAAAAATAATCTTGCTGCCGGTCAGCAGTTTGGATTGGCGGCTGCAACAGGCAATCTGAATATTAATTTTGATAACGATTTAGTTGATACTCCAATTAATACTCCTGAAGTGATCAATCCACAGCCTAATATACAGTATTGAGGAATTTACATGAAAATTGTCTTTGATTCGATTTCAATTAATAGCATTAGCCAAAATTCTGGTGTTTTTACAGGATCTAATATTCAATTAAACTGGCAATCACAAACAAAAGAAAACAGCGCATTGGGAACGGTGATAGGAGACTTTAATCACCTAATGAATAATATAAATGTTGTTTACGATAATGATTTAATAGATATGCCTATTATCACTGAGCCCAGCCAAATGAATCAGAGTAACAAAAAAAAAGGGGATGGACACCATTAGTCCTCCCCTTTCATCTTTTCTTGTATTAACTCCTTTACCCAATCTGGAACATCCTTCTCATCCCGGCTGGTTAGCAGATCCATAATGGCCGAGTCATTTAACAATGATCGTAAGCCTTCAATATGATTCCCGTCACCACTAATACTCCCAAGGCCTTGACTATGTTTTTTAAAGCTTTCAAATCCCGAAGGAGCATTATTGCCGAAGTTTACACATGAAGCACCTTCTACTGTCCCAATTCGGATTGTCCCAATAAAGAAGTTAGGAGATAGTAGTGTCATTCTTAGCCTCCTTGTCTTTTAAAGAGATGGAATAGCCTTCTTTCGTTGTTTTGAAGACACTGTTATCTTGAGATTGTTTTTCCTTTTTGTTCTTTTGTCCCTTTTCTTTTTCATTTCCTATATTTACGCCAAAATTATTCCCTACATTGAGCGCACCGCTCAATTCTTCTATATCAATTTGATCAAGGTGAAACGATAATTGATCAAGAACAGGCTGATGAATATCTACTCTATCAATATGAAAATGATATTCTGCCTTTTGATGTTCCTTCATTCGATCGATCCTCTTCTGCAAATCCTCTAATTGCTTCTGCAGTTCTTTGTAAGAAAGATCATCTTTTCTCCGCTTATGCCAAAACAAAGGAATCACTCATTTTCTGAAGTAGGTTTATTATTTTTCACCATATGAATATTATTAAAAATGTGATTATGATTCCCCTGAATCGTTCCATTTCCCTCTGCTTTGTATGCGGCTGATGAAAAACGATACTGTGTATTTTTTCCAGAAAATACAGCTGAAGAATCTTTGATTTGACCAATCGCGAATTGCTTTATTTTAATCTGAGCCATTCTTTTCACCTCCGTCGCTTCATTACTCGAAATGGACATCAATTAATTGCTCACTCACCACTTTTTCAAGCCTAATCACAAGGAGACCATTTTGATACTTTGCAGTGACATTCTTTGCCATAAATGAAAAAGGAAGAGGTATTTGTCTTTCAAAGGGACCTGTAAACCTTTCCTTTATAGTTGCCTTCCCATTGCTGCTAAGCGAAAAAACAGGAATATTGCCTAAAATAACCAAATTCATGTCTTTTAGCTTAATTTTTATATCATTAATAGAGTGCAATCCTGGTAATTCCACAAGAATAATTCCTTCATGTTCGGTTTCATACATATCAATAAGTGGTCCCTTTTTAGGGAAAAGCTGCTGAATATCATTCCAAAACTCTTTACCTAGAACATCCTCTGCACCCTCGGGAAGTTTCGACCAGCTAAATTTCCCTGTATCCCTAGTCATAAAAACCACCTCAAAGCATTTATATGCATAGAAATGTGAGATTATTTAAGAATTCCCAATTGCTGATTATAAATAGAACTCCTTACATATTTAATTAACAAAGAAAAGAACCTATTTTTGAGAATCATCTGCTCAAAAGTAAGTTCTTTTTTCGTTTTATCTGCCAGCCATCAACTTCTTTTTCTAATTTTAATCATTGTCCCATGCTCTCCTGTTTCTGTTTCCCATTTAAGCTTCATATCCTTCAGCATAAGAGATACAATGGAAAGCCCGATTCCCGCTCCTTTTTCAATCGATTCCCCGCCCATCCCTGGACCATGGTCTTCAATGAAGATCTCCTGAAGATGAGCATCGATCTTCACACCAATATATGCGCCATTCCGTGCATGCCGGTAAATATTTTGATAAAAATTATCTAACACCCGTTCCACCCTTTGGGGATCAACTTCCCAATAAAAGGTCGTCTCTGGAAACTCAACCTCCATTTGAAAGCCTGCTCCTTCAAATACAGGGTACCATGCCGCAAAAGATGTCTTTACTAACCGAACCATGTCTGTCCTCTCTGGATAATACGGATACTTTCCTGTTGTCAATAATGTATAAGAAAGAAGGTTTTCAATTAGCTGGCCAAGATAGCCAATTTTATTGTCGATTAAATCGAGCGATTCTTTACCTTTGTCACTCAATGCTTCTTTCTTTAAGCTAAAGGCATGTCCTCTAATCGTTGTTAATGGCGTTCTTAAATCATGTGATAAATTCGCAATCAGCTGTCTTCTAAGCATTTCTTCTTCCTTCTCACGGACCCGGCTAATTTCAAGCTGATGAATCATTTCATTAAATGAAACTTCCAGCTGCCCTATTTCATCCCTTTTCTCAACACTTATTGTATCTGGAATGCCGCTTTCTGCTGGACTGGACATGGCCTGCTGAAGCCGCAGAAGGCGCTTTCTAATTTTGTAGAAGAAAATCCACGAGATAAATATAAAGATTGCTAATACAGCTACTACAGCCAGAATAATGGCATAGCTGTACCGTTCTTGTAAACTCTGTCCAGCAGAGAGCATGGCTGAACGCGGGACCTGGAGAATCATAAACCCTTCATCTTTTTTCTTGCCGATTAAAGCCACGACTGTAAAAGGGTCAACCTCTAATCCACGGTTTTTTTTCATATAATCAATCGTTAAGGCTGGTGACCATGAAGGTGGAACAGAAAGGCTTTCAGGCAGCCTTTCCCTCGTCTGCCCTGTTTCATCCACCCAAAACATAGATGCCTCTGAATACTCCTTTTTTATTTCTGTCAGCTTTTCGTTTATTTGATCATCGGAAGCACCAGCTAGGCTTTGTGCTTCCTCATGCCACATCGCTTCTAAATCTGTCCCATTTTGATATTTACTCGGCTCCACATCAGTAGGAAGATAATTAAAAAATAGAATTGAAATACCTAAAAAGGATATTGGTACGATCATGATGGCAAATAAGATAATTAATAGATACTGATTCAATAATGAGTTTTTCAATTTCATTGCTTCACCCTATAGCCGATTCCCCTGATTGTTTCTATTATTTCAGGTGAGCCTGGGTTTTTTTCTATTTTTTCACGAAGATAGCGAATATGAACCATCAATGTCTTGTCGCCTTCCATGTACTGCTCTCCCCAAACAGACTCATAGATCTGCTCTTTCGTTAGAATCTGATTTGGATGTTTTATAAAATGCATAAATATCTGATATTGCTTGCCAGTTAAAATGATTTCCTCTCCATTCCGCTGATCAACAATGGTATTTTCGGAGAGATTCACACATATATGGCCGAGCCTTATCTCATTTGAAACCGATAGACCAGACCTTCTTAGCAATACCTCAATTCTTGCTGCCAGTTCATCCGGGTGAAAGGGCTTTGTTACATAATCATCTGCGAATTGTAAGCCATGCAGCTTATCATCTACAGCTGTACGAGCCGAGAGCATTAATATAGGGACATAAGGCGCCTCTTTTTTAAGCCGCTGTCCGACTGTAAATCCGTCAAGTCCAGGGAGCATAACATCTAATATGACAAGATCACTATTGATAACTGCTTTTTCGGCTCCTTCGCCTGTTTTTAACCACTGGACGTTATATCCTCTCTGCTCTAGATCCTCCTGCACCCAGCTGCCAATTTCTAAATCATCTTCTATGTATAGAATTCTTCTCATTTTTATCACCTACGTTTATAATAGAGAATAGCAATTGGGAATAAAAGACTTTTGATTTAAAGTTTCTCGAAAAAGTGATTATTGTTATAATAGAAAAAACAATACCAACTTATTTAATGAAGCAATACTTCAGGGAGGAATTTGCAAATGACGATGAAAAAAGTCTTAACTATTGCTGGATCTGACACAAGCGGAGGCGCAGGCATCCAAGCTGACCTAAAAACATTCCAAGAACTAGGCGTTTACGGAATGACAGCTCTAACTACAATCGTGACAATGGATCCAAAAAACAACTGGAATCATAATGTCTTTCCAATTGCCCTTGATACATTAGAAACGCAAATAGAAACGGTCCTATCAACTGGAATAGATGCAATGAAAACGGGTATGCTCGGTTCTGTTGAAATTATTGAACTTGCAGCTAAAGTGATAGACGAAAATAAATTAGACCGGGTTGTCATTGACCCCGTATTAGTTTGTAAAGGGGAAGATGAGGTGCTTCACCCAGAAACTGCTGAAGCATTAAGAACGATTCTTGTTCCACGTGCAACGGTTGTTACACCTAACCTCTTTGAAGCATGGCAATTGGCTCAAACGGGACCGATCAAAACCGTTGATGATATGAAAGAAGCGGCTGTGAAAATTCATGAGCTTGGTGCAAAGTATGTCCTTATTAAAGGCGGAAGTAAATTGCAGCATGAAAAAGCGGTAGATCTGCTATATGACGGGAAAGAATTTAAACTGTTTGAAAGCGAACGAATTGAAACGACTTACACGCATGGTGCAGGCTGCACTTACTCATCAGCTATTACTGCAGAATTAGCAAAAGGGAAAACAGTAGAAGAAGCAGTGGAAATTGCAAAGGATTTCATTACAGCAGCTATTAGTCATGGGTTTAAATTAAATGAATATGTTGGACCAACGATGCATGGAGCTTATCGCCGTTTTGGTACAGGTCGTTTGGAAGCAGAACAGCTTAATTCATAAACAGAGCCAAGCGGCTCTGTTTTTTTAAAAGCATCAGAAAACACTCTAGAGTTAGAGAATTGTCTAGCTCCATCGCCTATCAAACTTCAGGTCCCCTCCCTACGATAAGTCGACATCAATTCGCTATCACTCATTGTGTCTCCTTTATCGAAAGAACCGGCCCTTCCAGTTTGTACGGCGATAACCAAGGCGATTGCGCTTTTCTTTAAGCATGAATTTCGCTTTTCCATTCCTTTTTTAGTAAAATAAAAATTGAAATCAAGATAGAAATAGGGATAACGTACGAAGAAGGTGGATTAGGATGGAACCGGTAATTATTGATCAGGTACAAAAAGAATTGGATCGCTTTGCCCAAAAGGAAGTGTATATCCATTTAGAAACAACAAACGGGGCATATGCTTCTCATTTCGATGAGTCCTTTTTCTCTTCAGGAGCATACATACGGAATGCGCTTTTACAATATGAACATGGGAAAATAACTGGAAATGGACCTTTTCGTGTTGGGCTCAAAATGAGCTTCGGCTGGGTGTATGCAGAAGGAATTACTCATTTTGAAGTGGATAACAAAGGAAGGCTGCTACTAGCAGGACATGACTTTAGCGGCAAACTGGCCGTCTCCTTGCAATTAAGTGAACAGCCATTTTAGAGCTTACCGGAACATAAAGTGAAAGAAAGGAGTATGCGACATGGAAAAAGAAAGACATGTATTAGTCGTTTTCCCTCACCCAGATGACGAAGCATTTGGTGTTTCAGGAACAATTGCCTCCTATACGAAGAGCGGGGTCCCTGTAACATATGCTTGCTTGACACTCGGGGAAATGGGGAGAAACATGGGAAATCCTCCATTTGCTACGAGGGAATCCTTGCCGCACATAAGAAAAAAAGAGCTGCAGGATGCTGCAAATGTCCTTGGAATCAACGATTTACGCATGCTAGGTTATCGTGATAAAACAGTAGAATTTGAAAATGAAGCTGTACTTGCAGCCCATATGGGATCAATTATTAAAGAAGTAAAGCCTTCTTTAATTATTACCTTTTATCCAGGCTATGCTGTACATCCTGACCATGATGCATGCGGTGCCGCTGTCATTAAAGCTGTAAAAGATATGCCTGAAAACAAGCGGCCAAAGGTTCATTGTGTTGCCTTCTCTAATAACTGCGAGGAAGAAATCGGCCAAGCAGACGTTGTTAACAATGTAAGTGAAGTTGCTGATTTAAAGGTGGCTGCCATAAAAGCGCATGTTTCACAAACACAGCTGATGGCCGCAGAAATGGAAGAACAGTTAAAAAACCAAGACCCCGCAGTGATGGCACGAATTCATAATGAGCGTTTTTGGACCTATAAGTTCTAATAAAAAAGGCAGTTTTTCACTTCAAATTTGCGAAAAACTGCTTTTTTTGCAAAATGCCATTTTTATTTGCATATCCGCCTGTTTTTTTGCAAAACAAGAATTATATTTGCAAATCACTCGTTTCATTGATTTCTGACTCTAGCATATTCTTTAAGTTCTCAAGCTGGTAGCCGTCTTCTTGCTTAATCATCTTGACAATCATCGGCCTTGTTAATTTCATCCTCAAACCGCTTGTTTTAATAAATGCCTCAAGCTCCACTTGTGTTCCTTCTTCAATTTCATGGAAAACATAGTAATACTCAACAATTAATCCATTTGAATTGCTTCTTGAAGTAAAGGAATGGTTCTCCTCATATTGAATATATTCAACATCTGCAAAGATTTCCTTTCCTCTAACTATTCGCGTTTCCTTAAATTTTGTTCCTTTCCCGATCTCTCCTTCTGTTAACTTTTCCATTTTAGCAACAAGCGGCATCACCTCATGGACATTCTCCATGCCTGCCATATATTGAAATACTTCCTTCACTGGTTTATGAATGATAGCACTTGAACGAAAATCAGCCATATTTACACCTCTATTAAGTACGAGCCTTTTTTCTTTATTATAACAAAAAACAGAATTCTTTCTAATTAGAATCCTGTTTTAGTGAATTATAATTTTTGATGAAACAGAGAACAGAATTTACACCAATCGGTAATAACAATAGTTTTCCCTTTGATTTCGATAATTCCATCTTTTTTAAGCTTTGAAAATACTCTGCTGACACTTTCTCGTGATGTGCCAACTAAGGTGGAGAACTCTTGAACTGTAATAGGAAGCTCAATATACATTTTATTGCAGCGATTTGCTCCAAATTTCTCAGCAAGCCGCTCGAGCGTACGAATCGTTTTCATATAAACATCTAGAAGGGCAATATCTCTTAAGATCGATGTCATATCCCGAAGCTGTTCACTCATATATCGGATGATTTGGACAGACATTTCTGGGGATAGCGCAAGCTCTTGCTCCAAGTCATCTGTATTTAAAAAGTATACTTCCCCTTCTTGAATCATCGTTGCTGTTGCCGGGTAGCACATGCCCTCCGCATTAAACAAACAAGCTTCTGCGAAAATTTCGCCTTTTTTCTTAATACAAGTAATGATTTCATTCCCATGTTCATCCTGCTTCGTTAACTTCACAATACCTGAATAAACAAAGAAGACACCTTGAGCCTCTTCATACTCAGAAATAATTTGCTCACCTTTTTTATACGCTTTTTTTACAATCCGTTTATCAATTAATTGGACCGATTGCTTTGGGAGGTTCTTAAACACTTCTATTTGACCTAAAAACTCTTCAATATCTGGCTGCTGAGCTGTATTTGGGTTGTTCATGTTCATTTCCCACCTTATAAAGTATTTCATATTTATATTTATTCTATCTAAGCTTACAGTTGTTGCATGTGACATTTTTCACATTATCCTTCTACATCCACTTTCTCAAAAAAAATCATCAATACTGGTTTTATATTAATAGATGTATGGTTTAAAGGAGTTTTTTGATCCTTTTGGTTTTCAATCGTCACAAATTCTTCACTACCCAGTCACAGAACATCCACAGCAGAATAGCTAAGGTGTGAATCTCATCACACAGCCCTCCCCTTTCCAAACGTTAGGATAATAAGGAAAAACATACAAAAAAAAGGGGGGGAATCAATTGAAAAAACCTTTAATTATTTTTGTCACTAGCGCTCTAATTGGCTTAGGGCTAGGTTATTTAGTATTTGATGTTATAGCGCCTGGTCAATCACAGCCAGAAGTAGCTGTAAATGATAAGGAAGACTCAAAATCCTCAGAGGAAGCAACGGAAGAAACAGATAAAACAGTAGCCGTTTCTGATGATAACATTCTTCAGGCAAAAGGATGCTTGGGCTGTCATGCTGTAAGTGGATTAAATCTCGAGGGTGGAGCAACAGGTCCTGATTTAACACAAGCATTTAATAATGTTGAAGGCAAGCATGGCAAGCCACTTGCTGAGTTTTTAAAAGAACCCACTTCTGCAGTTATGTCTAGCGTAATTGGCGGAAATCCATTAACTGATGAAGAAATCAGTCAAGTTGTAGAAGCACTTAAAAAAGCAGCTGAATAATATCTATTACCTTAGATGACTCAAAAGACAAATATAATAATAAAAGGCGGTGCAATTATTAATGAAAAATTGGATTCCTGCTGCGACCGGCTTAGTTGCTGGCGTCCTTGCAGCAACAGTATTTTTTGCGGATTTTTCATCAGGACCTTCCGGATCAGCAACCAATGAGAACGCTAACAAAACGAATGCAGAAAAGGTTTACGTTCCATATGGTGAGCACGATGACTACTATATGCTTTCATCAGGGGGACACTCTGGTCAATTGTTTGTATATGGAGTACCGTCAATGAGGAAACTCCGGACTGTTCCAGTTTTTACTCCTGATCCAGCTACAGGTTATGGATTTGATGATGCCACAAAGAAAATGTTAGGTGGTTTTACTTGGGGTGACTTCCACCATCCAGCAATATCTGAAACAGATGCTGAATATGATGGAAAGTTTGTATTTGCCAATGACGTGGCCAATAACCGAATAGCTGCTGTCGATTTAAAAACATTTCATACAGCAGATATTATGAGCATGCCTAATATGGGTGGACCTCATGCAGGTACATTTGTAACACAAAATACAGAATATATTGTTATGCCTACTCGCTTTTCTAGACCTCTCGGAGGAGATTATGCATCTCTGGACCAATTTGAAGAAAAATATAAAGGAATTGTTTCAATGGTTAAATTTGACCAGGAAACAAAGAAGTTTGATTTAGGCTACCAAATCATGCTTCCACCTTGGTCTTACGATTTATCTGATGCCGGTAAAAAGGTTTCCGGCGACTGGATTGTCATGACTACGTATAATACTGAATTTGCAACAACTAACTTAGAAATTAATGCTTCACAAAATGACCGTGACTACATTGTATTGCTTAACTGGAAAGAACTTGAGAAAAAGGTTGCTGATGGCCAATTCGAGGAAATTAACGGTGCAAAAGTGATTGACCCAACAAAAGTTAAAGGATCAATTTATGCAATTCCAGTAGCTAAGTCTCCGCATGGAGTGGACTTTACACCTGATGGAACAAGATTCATCGCTTCTGGTAAACTTGCTCCACTAATGACTGTTTTCTCCTTTGAAAAAGCTATGGAAGCAGTTAAAAATGAGGATTTTACGGATGAGAAATTCGGTATTCCTGTTCTTCCATATGATAAGGTGATGGAACGTGAGGTTGATCCTCCAGGAGCTTTAGGTCCTCTTCATACCCAATATGACGACAAAGGAAATGCCTATAATACAATGTTTATTTCTTCAGAAGTTATTAAGTGGAAAATTGACACTGGGGAAGTAATCGATCGAATTCCTGTCCATTATTCACCAGGTCACTCCTCTGCCGCTGAAGGGGATACAGCTTCTCCAGATGGGAACTGGCTTGTATCATTAAATAAAATTGCAAAGGATGCTTTCTTATCAGTAGGGCCTTCACATCCAGAATCTATGGAATTAATCGATATTTCTAATGACAAAATGGAACTGGTCTATACCAATCCAGTGGATCCTGAACCACATTATGCACAAATTATTAAAGCAGACAAAATTAAAACAATACCAATTTATGAAAAGGATGAGAAGCGTCCTAATTCCGTATGGAGCCAGGAAGACACACGGATTGAAAGAAAAGGAAATGAAGTCCATGTTTACGGGATTGCCATGCGTTCAAAGTTCATATTTGATGCTAAATCTAAACGTCCAGATGAACTGACTGTGAAACAAGGTGATAAAGTCTTTATCCACTTGACAAACATTGACCTTGACCAAGATATAACCCATGGGTTCGGTATTATGGACTATAACCTGAATTACGAGGTTCAGCCAGGACAAACAAACACATTGGAATTTACAGCTGACAAAGCAGGTACATTCCCTATTTACTGTACAAACTTCTGTTCAGCGCTACACCAAGAAATGAGCGGATATTTACTAGTTGAACCTAAATAAAGCATTGTAATTATCAACTATAATTTATTCTTGGAGGGTATTGGTAAATAACGAACAATACCCTCCTACCTTTGACACCATTTTGAACCTTTGAAAAATGGAAGTTCAAAATATAGGAGATGAAAGGCATGTCTAAAAAATTATCAATTGGTTCTATGCTTAGTTTAATAATAGCTGCTGCCCTTTTAGTTACCTCCCTATTTTTCCCTTGGTGGGGTATGAAGTTCTTTGCACCGCAATATCCGGAAGGCCTCGATATTATTGTTTATCCGTACACATTAGCTGGAGATATCGATATTGTTAATGGTCTAAATCACTATATTGGCATGACGGAATTCAGCAATGAAAGTTTTCCTGAATTACCATATATGAAATATCTTGTTATTGGCCTAGCTATCATTATCTTAATGATAGGATTCCTTCGGAAGAAGAAACTACTATATGTTGGGATTGGTTTATTTACCATCGGAGGGATTCTTGGTATTTACGATATGAAGAGATGGCTCAAGAAATTTGGTACTGAGCTTGATCCGAAAGCACCTATTGAATTAGATCCTTTTGTCCCCCCAATTATCGGAGAAAACACCATTGCTAATTTTGTAACTAATAGTTACTTTACAACAGGTGCCTTTATACTTGGTGCTGCTTTTATTTGCACCCTTATTCCTTTATGGTTGGAGCGAAAGAAATGAGGCATTTTGTTTTATTATTTGTTGCAATAGGCATCTGGATATTTACCAATTCTCCCGTCTCTGCCAATGTTCCCTTACAACAATTAATAGATGAAACACCGAGAAATGGCGAGTTAATACTAGAAGGAAAAAAATACGATGGAAATATTAAAATTAATAAACCACTAACAATAACCGGTGAAGAAAACACAGTCATACGAGGAAATGGAAAAGGCAATGTAATAACAATAGATGCTTCAAACGTAACATTGAAAAATTTGACGATTGAGCACGGTAGTTTAAACAGAAGCTCAGATCAGGAGTTTTCTGGTATTCGTGCTAAAGGAGACCACCATCAATTCATTAATCTTGTTATTCACGATGTTTACCATGGCTTATTTCTAAATAAGGTGAGGCACGCTGAAGTAAAAAATGTTTCAGTGACTGGGCAAGGAACTGGAAAGCTTGGTAGTCAAGGGAATGGAATTCAACTTATTCGATCTTCCGATATTATGATACAAGATTCCTTTATTACTCAAACTAGAGACGGCATTTTTTTTGAATTTGCAGACCAAGTTGAAGTAAAAGATACCCTTGTTACTAGGACTCGTTATGGTCTCCACTATATGTACTCAAATGACAACAAGTTTATTAATAATCACTTTATTAAAAATACCGGTGGTGCAGCTATCATGCACTCACAAGGAATTATTTTAGAAGAAAATCAATTTTCTTTCAATCAAGGATCAAGGTCTTTTGGGCTAATCATCCAAACTAGTGAAGATAATATCATTAAAAATAATGAATTTTATTTAAACCAGCGAGGAATCTATTTAGAACAATCGAATCAAAATCAAATTATTGGAAATAAATTTTTCCATAATGATATTGGTATTGAACTATGGTCTTCCTCAACCAATCAGGTATTTACAGATAACCATTTCAAGCAAAATGTAGCCCATGTATTAAATGTTGGCGGAGAGGCTACAAATCATTGGTTCAAAAATGGTCGCGGAAATTATTGGGGAAATGAACAATCTGGTTTTGATTTAGATCAAAACGGTATTGGTGATTCACCCATTGAGTATAAATCCTCATTATATAAGTTAATTGATGAAAACGAGCTTGCTTATCTATTTCTGAAAAGCCCTTCCATTGGTATCTATGAAAAGATTAATGAGGTAATGAATACTCAGGATGTAATGGTCGAAGATCAATTTCCATTAATAGCAAAGCAAAAAGGCCGTTCACCTACTTGGGTGCCGATGCTATTATTTTCCATTCCAATTCTTTTGGTTGGTATTGGTCGATTTTACAATTCGAAAAGGAGCCGTTGACAATGAATTACATTTGGAAGGAGTGGCTTGAACAATCACGTGGAAAAGGTTTATGGCTAGGACTTGCAATGGTAATACTTACCTCCATCTTTTTATTAGTGGAGGCACGTTCATATCCAGATGCATTAGGATTTGACGCCTTTCTCCTTTCTCTTCACGGTATGAATGTTTATCTCATTCCGATTTTTGGCCTTTTTCTATCTGCCTTTTCTATTTTTCAAGAAAGAGAGTTAAAAACTTCGATGATTCTTTTAACAAAGAAAGAATCCTATCGGACCCTATTATTGAAAAAAAGTCTCGCCATTCATTGTGTTATTATTAGTGTCTTTGTTGTCTGGTATTTTGTTCTAGCTATTTTCATGAAATGGTTTCTTCAATTTCACCTAGCTAGCTTTCTATTTTTTTTAGGAACTGTGATTGTCCTTTTACTCATTTTTAATCAAATTGGACTGTTCCTCGGCAGTATTTGCAATACAAAAATGCAGCTGATTGGCGCCGTGATTTTCACTTGGTTTTTCTTTATCTTTCTTATTGATCTTGTATTTTTGCAATATGTCTCTTCTGTTTCATATGAAAATGTAAAACTTTTTTCTTGGTTATATTTTTTAGATCCAATCCATACCCTTCAACTCTTTTTAGAGACGTCACTAGGTCTATTCTCTTTAAATAACATGTCCAGATTAATGGAAAAAATGATTTGGATGCAACCATGGAAATTCCTTCTAATTGATATTGTCCTATGGATGGTCATTTTCTTCGAGATGTCTATACTGCTTAGAAGCAAGGGGGAAAAATCATGATTGAAATAACGGGGCTTTATCAATCCTATAAAGATAAGAATGTACTAAATAATATAAATTTAATCATAGAAAAAAATGAGCATTGCGCTTTAGTAGGTCGGAATGGAGCTGGTAAATCCACCTTGATCCATTCTATGCTTGGCCTGCTTCCCGTGAAAAAAGGATCCATTCAATTAGGGGGATATTCCCACAAAAAAGGAGAATGGAAAAAAATAGTTTCCTATTTACCTGAAAAGTTCCATCTTTATCCGCATCTGACAGGGGAAGAAAACATGCGCTTCTTTGCTTCCCTTAGTTCAAAGGAAATAGACGAGAAAAAGATGGAAGAAAAGCTGAGACTTGTGTCTTTATGGGACGATCGACATCACCAAATTAAAGGATATTCAAAAGGAATGCTGCAACGCCTTGGTCTTGGTGTCATGCTTTATTACGATACAGATATTTTAATCCTAGACGAGCCAACAAGTGGACTGGATCCAATTGGCCGCAAAGAGGTGCTAGATATTCTGAAATCATTATCAGGTAAGACCATCTTGATGTCTTCACATCATATGGATGAAATTAAACAAACTTGTACAAATGTTGCCTTTCTAAATGAAGGAACAATTATCAAATATACAGTTGACGACTTTATGAGTAACCATTTGCAGGAGGTTGGAAAAAAATGAGGAAGCTTTTTTCTATATTGACACTATTGCTTATCCTTCTCACAGGCTGTAGTTCTGGCTCTAATTATGAGTTCTCTATAGATACACCCCCAACGTATAATGGGGAGAAGGATTCACCTATTATATTTAAAGTTTCTGAGGATGGAAAGCCAATAGAAGGATTAGAAATCATTGCTAATCTTGAAATGGCAAAAATGGACCATGGCGAAATCCATTTGAACCTTCAAGATAAAGGGAATGGGCTATACGAATCAAGTGTAGAGTTGCCGATGGCGGGCGAATGGATTGCCAATATTGAAGCGGATAAAGATGGGGAATCCTTTGAAAAAGCAATTATATTTGATGTTGATGAGGAATGAGGAACATGTGTAAAAAAAGATTATTCACTACCTTGCTGATTTTAATTGTATGCAGCTTTCTTGCCGGCTGCCAGATAAATGCAGCCTCAAATCCGAGCGAAGAGAAAAAAAGTGATACCGGAAACGAAGATGTGAGTATGGAAAAGCTAACGAATGAAGACAAGGTTGTTACAATTAATGGAATGGTTTACACATATGCTGATCTTAAATTTTTCGAGTTAATGAGTAAAGTTGAGATTGAATTGAATCGACTTCAAGACCAGCAAAGCCTTACAGGTAAGGAATTGGAAGACAAGCTTAAATACTGGGATGAACAAATCAAATATCATGATAATTATAATGTCAATCTATCCAAAATGATTGAACAGAACTCCATGTATCTTCTTGCAGAGGAAAAGGGTTTAAAAGTAGATGAACAAGTTTTACAAAAAAAGATCGATGACTTTACTCAAAAGGTAGATCAAGCAGAATTAGCTAAGAAGCTAATAGAAGCTAGCTCATCAGACGAATATAATACTCAATTAAATACTTACTTTAAACAAAGAGTTTTAACAGAGGAAATATATAATATACTAAAAGAAGATGTTAAAAAGGAAAATCCAGATGCAGCAGAACAAGAAATATCCTATTTAACTGATAAGAAGTACGAAGAGCTCTACATGTCACAAATGGAATCATTAAATTTAACTATTGAAACACCTTAGCGATATTAGACACTGCATATGGCAATGTTGAGTTACTCGCACACAAGCAGTGGACATATAAAAAACGAGTGTAAGCCTTATCTAAAATGATAGGGCTTTTTGTTTTCTCTTACTCTTCGTGTTTAGCTTTTTTACAAATATTGATATACTAGCACATATGTTATTAAAATTTTGGAGGTTTTTATGCACGAGTATTTTGCTTTTGCCTTACTTGGGTTTACTTCATTCTTTACTCTTATAAATCCTCTCGGTGTTATGCCTATTTATCTCTCAATGACAGCTGATTTAGATAAAGAGATGAAGAAGCGAACAGCAAGAAAAGCAACGATTGTTTCCTTTATTATTCTTGTATTGTTCGCAATAACAGGGCAGCTAATTTTTAAATTTTTTGGAATTACAATCAACAGCCTAAAGGTTGTTGGCGGAGTCATATTCTTTCTCATGGGGCAGGACATGCTTCAAGCAAGACTTGTTCGGGCTAAAATCAGTGAAAAAGAAGTAAATAGCTATACAAATGATATTTCCATTACACCACTTGCCATCCCTATGATTTGCGGACCGGGGGCGATTACGAATGCCATCCTCATGATGGATACAGCTGAAAGCATTGTCTTTCAAGGTATCTTAATCATTGTTATTTCCATTGTTTGTTTTGCAACCTATCTGATTTTACTGAACTCAACGCGTATTTATAATCTTTTAGGCGAAACTGGAAACAATATTTTAATGCGATTGATGGGACTGATCGTTATGGTTATAGCTGTTGAATTTATTGTAAGTGGTCTCACTCCAATTATTCGAACGATCCTGAAAATAGAATAATATTCTATTGAATCAAAACAGAAAAGGCCTGGATGAGACCGGACCTTTTCTCTATAGATCAGCTAGCGGAATTTGATAGAGCTTATCATCCTTTTCCAGCGGAGTGCCGCGGCCATCTGTATTATTGCTGACAAAATATAGGAATCCATCCTTAATATATACATCTCGAATCCGCCCAAGACCTGTAATGGCTTCTCTCATCTTCTTCGATTTTAAATCAAACTCCAACACGGCACTGCCTCTTAGAGCAGCAGCATACAGCTTCCCTTCATAAAATGCCATGCCAGAAGGTGCCCATGTGGCGCTGTCCCCTGAGGTAAATAGTGGCGTCTCCAATCCTTCCTTGCTCTCTTTTCCTTTAATAAGCGGCCAGCCATAATTATGGCCCGGTTGAATAAGATTCACTTCATCATTTGCCGAGGGACCATGCTCACTTTCATATAACATACCGTCCTTTGTCCATGCCAGACCTTGCGGATTTCGATGTCCGTAGGTATACACATATGAATCCTGGATAGGATTGTCTGCTGGAATAGATCCATCAAGGTTCATTCTCAAGATTTTCCCGCCTAGGGAATGAATATCCTGCGCGATCTCTGGCTCGTTGGATGCATCGCCAGTTGTGGCATAAAGCTTGCCATCCGGTCCTATCTCAATTCTTCCTCCATGATGGAACTGACCACTTGGTATTTGGTCCAGTAGAAGCCTTGTTTCCTTCCAAGTTCCATTGTCCTGCTTTAGAAGGACGATTCGATTAAACTGTCCTGATCCGTCTGTATACGTATAGTATGCAAAAGCTTCTTTTGTTTTGGAAAAATCAGGTGACAATACAAAGCCTAAAAGCCCTGCTTCTGCAGCAGTTGCCAGCGGCTGCTCAAGAACCACCTTCTGACGTTCCGCTTTCTCTTCTTCTATTTTCACAATATGCCCTGGTCTTTCAGACAGATAGAAGATGCCCTCACTTTGATCAATTGACCAAGGAATTTGCAGCCCATCTGCAATCACTTTTGGCTCCTTATAGGGAAGACTTGCCTCTTGATCCACCTCTTGTCCTTTCTCTTCTATTTGTGAACAGCCTGCACCAACGATAGCAAATAAAATAATCAGGCTTGTTAATACACGCTTCAATCCTCTACTCCTTCTAGAGCATCCCATATCGCCTTAGCGACCCCGCTTTCCTCATTTGTAAGTGTAACTTTGTCACACTGTGCCTTAATCACCTCATCTGCATTTCCCATTGCAACGGATAAGCCAGCCAGATTAAACATGGAAAGATCATTGTAATTATCCCCAATAGCCATTGTGTCTTTCATGTCAATCCCATTTGCTTGTGCAAACTTTTCAAGTGCTATCCCTTTTTGGGCGTTTATGCTTGTCAGCTCTAAGTTTTCCTCTCCGGAAGAAGAGATTGCTAACCCTTCTACCTTTAATAGCTCCCTCTTTGCCTCAGATAAGATATCTTGTTCAAAAGAGAAGGCTAATAATTTATAGATTTGATGTTCATCATTATTGAAAAGCAGATCATAGCTCTCCACTTTATGTACAAGTCCTTTTGTTATTCTCTTCTCTGCGACTTTCATTACTTCATTGACATCCGCTTCCGGGTTTGCACTCATATAAATGTCAACCATTATGGAAACAGCCTTTTCCTCGTCCAATGTAAATGTACCTTTATTTGTATATACCTCAAAATAAAGTCTATACCTGTCAAGAATGGCCGTAATCTTTCTTGCTGTCGATTTCTCTAATGAATTGGTCGCAACAATTTCTTTATTTGCCGATCGTATTTCCGCTCCATTTACACAAATCATCGGACATATTAAGCCTTCCGCATCTAAGACAAAGCTAGCTTCTGTATACGATCTTCCTGTTGCAATGACCACCTCTACTCCTTTGGATTGGGCCCTGCGAATCGCTTCCAGGTTTTCAGGCGTTATCTGCTGAGCAGCTGTTAAAAGCGTTCCGTCCATGTCAATCGCAATGCATTTAATCATGTTTTCACCTTTTTCTTTTTAATGTATTAACTTAAAGATTAAATATATTTGCTTCCTTCCCTGACACTTAAATTAGGCAAGGCTGTTGATTCAATAAAGATTCTTACTGAAGCGGGATTTGTTTTTGAGTATTCCCGCAGTGCCCAGCCAATCGCTTTTTGGATAAAGAACTCCTTGCTCTCTTTATTTTGGACAATATAGCGGTATAAAAGCTCTTCATCTGTACGAGCTTTATATTTGAGCTGAAAGAGAATAGCTGAACGGCGCAGCCATAAATGATCACCATAAGCCCAATTTTCTATCCTCTCTTCAATGACCTCCGGATGCTCGGAAGCAATCGATCCAACGGGTTTAGGGGCAAGGACATCCACCGTATCCCACCATGATTTAGAGGTAATCAGCTGCTCTAAAAAAGGAAGATGTCGTTTCTCCAGCTTTTTCATTGACCTCTCGATATAATCCAATGCAGCATACTGATATTCCCTTTCATCCTTTTTCCATAAAGCAAGAACAAAGTCCGCCTGAAAATCGTTCTTTAAGATTCCACTTTCTTCAAAAAATTGTTTCACTAAGCTTCTTCTTTCTGTTGTTTTAATACCGAGAAACGGAAAATGATTTTTCATGTAATTTTGCATGGGGATCGCTTTTTCCTGATCTCTGTTTTGCTCAAATAAATCGACTAATACGTGTAGCATCAACTACTTACCCCTTTTTCATCATATTCCTTCATTGTACCTAGAAACGATATAAAACATTCATTATTAATAAGAAAAGGCATCACCGCTTTTAGCAGTCACGCCCGATAAATTAAAACGGCCCATTACTATGGTCATTTTTTATATTATGCATATGGGATTCGATATAGGCTCTCTCAGATTCTGAAACATGCTTCGCATTTTCTTCAGGATCAAAATTTCTTATTCCGTTCTTTTTATTCCACCAGTCTACAAGAAACCCGATGCCAAGCAAAGAAACACAAAGAATGACTAAAAACCACATAATCATCACTCCCTCTTCTTTATTATAACACTTTTCTGAAAATATTGATGAATGAAATGTAAATTTCTTCTTGCTTCTCCCGTTACGTTAGGTTTTATGATAATAGTAGAAAGAAGATTGGAGGCATAATCATGGCTGAAAAATATTCCATTGGTGAGTTTGCAAAAAAAACAGGAACGACCATCCGAGCCCTTCGTTATTATGATGAGATTCATTTGCTTAAACCTACCTTAGTCTCTCCTTCTGGGAGGAGATATTATTCGAATAATGACATCATTCAACTGCAAAAAATTGTTGCACTGAAATTTTTGGGCTATTCCTTAGAAAAAATTAGTGAGTTCCTCCATTTAAAGGATTGGGATTTAAAGGACTCGCTTGCTTTTCAAAAACAGGAAATGGTGCAAAGAAAAGAGCATATTGAACGCGTCATCCGCGCCTTGGACCATGCTCTTCATATTATGGAGGATCAAGGAACGGTTAACTCCTCCATCTTTATATCGTTAATTAATAATATCCAAATGGAGGATGAGCATAAAGAATGGCTAAAAGGGCTTATCCCCGAGAGTAAAGTAGAAGTTTTATATAACATATCGGAGGAAAAACAACAGGAGTTAAATGCAAGAACTGCTTTTCTTTTCACTAAAATGAAGGAAGCAGTTGGGCAAAATCCTGAAAGTGACAAAGTACAAGGATTAATTCAGGACTATATGGACATTGCGGAAGATGTATTAGGAGGATCATTAGAGCTGATTCAAGATTTGATTAATAGACAGGTTGAAATTGAAGATGATCCTAAATTATTCCCCTCTCCATTTACACCGGAAGAAGAAGAATGGGTTGGGAAAGCAATGGAGGTTTATTTAAAAAGGAAAGGTGTGATATTTGATGGAAACGAAACCAGCTAATAAAGAGATAACCTCCACGAATTGGAAGGCATTTTGGCAATTATTAAAGGAAGCAAACCCGCCAAAGTGGATCTTTATTCTCGCCATATTTTTAAGCTTAATCGAGACCGGAGCAGGTTTAATTGTTCCGCTTTTTACAAAGGCACTTGTTGATCAGCTGGCAGCATCGGCTCTTGAGGCCTCGTTAATTATCCTGCTGGCAGCAGCTTTTATTATCCAAACCGTTTCTTCCGGGTTTTCCTTCTACTTTATGACTTATATCGGGGAAGCAATTGTTGCATCCATAAGAAAACGGCTATGGGAGCAAGTCTTATCTCTTCCTATTCCGTTTTTCGACCAGCATCAATCAGGTGAAACGATGAGCAGAGTGACACAGGACACCAATATTGTCAAAAATCTTATCACGCAGCATTTAATCACTTTTTTAACTGGGCTCATATCCATTATCGGTTCCATCATCATCCTCCTATTAATTGATTGGAAAATGACGCTTATTATGATTATCTCCGTGCCCATTTCAATCGTTATCATCATGCCGCTCGGACAAAAAATGTATAAAATTTCAAAGTCTACTCAAGATGAAATGGCCGATTTCTCAGGAAACCTTGGGCGTGTTTTGGCGGATATTCGCCTTGTGAAGGCCTACCATGCAGAGAATACAGAAAAACGAAAAGGGAATTTAGGCATCCAGCATCTTTTCCAGTTCGGTTTAAGAGAGGCTAAAATTCAAGCAGTCATTTCACCTTTTATGACGTTTATCATGATGCTCGTGCTCGTCATTTTAATCGGTTATGGAGGCGTTCAAGTAGCATCAGGTGCCCTCTCAGCAGGCTCCCTTGTGGCAATTATTATCTACATGTTTCAAATTGTTGTTCCCTTCACACAGATGGCCTCCTTTTTTACCGCTTTTCAAAAGGCTGTTGGGGCAACGGAACGAATTCAAGAGATTCTTGGCATTGAGAAAGAGACATCACTGCAAACTCGCGCTGTTGAAAATTCAGCAATGGACCTTACTTTTCATAATCTTTCATTCGCCTATAAGGAAAATCCAATTATTAAAAATATGAACTTAACCGTTCCATCTGGAAAAACAACTGCTTTTGTCGGACCGAGCGGGAGCGGCAAAACTACTTTATTTGCACTGCTTGAGCGATTTTACAAGCCTGAATCAGGTGAAATCCTCCTTGGCGAAACGAATATTACAGCCTTTAATCTCTACTCTTGGAGAAGCCAGATTGGCTATGTTTCACAGGAAAGTCCCCTTATGTCAGGAACAATAAGAGAAAACATCTGTTATGGAATCGAACATCAAGTATCGGATAAAGAAATCCAGCAAGCAGCTGAGCTTGCCAACGCTGCAGAATTTATCGAGCGGCTGCCGAAAGGGTTTGAAACAGAAGTTGGGGAGAGAGGAATGAAGCTTTCTGGTGGTCAGCGGCAAAGAATTGCTATCGCTAGGGCATTAATTCGCAACCCCAAAATCCTCCTTCTAGATGAGGCCACCTCTAATCTTGACAGCGCCTCAGAGCATCTCGTCCAACAGGCATTACAGCAATTAATGGCTGGAAGGACTACGCTTGTCATCGCCCATCGTTTATCGACGATTGTTGAAGCAGACCAAATCGCAGTAATCGAGGACGGACGTATTACAGGTACTGGATCACATCATGAATTGCTTGAATCACATGAATTGTATAGGAAGCTGGCAGAGCAGCAGCTTGGTGAACAAGTTATGCATTAATAATTTTTCTTACACATGAGGGTGACAGTCAATTTAGATCTTTTGCTGTCATCCTCTACCTTTATTATACTTTCGCACTTACCTGAAGATCCTTATACCCCTCCTGATAGATTCGGCTAATAATGGATTCAATCGCAGGCTCTTCCACGGTTAAATCTTTCACACTATGAGTCTTTGTAATTTGGGCGATTAATTCGGAAGCTGATACTTCATCACGATTAAATTTAATCCAATAGCGGTTTCCTTCCTCTTTACATACCTCTCCACCCAATAGCTGTAAACTATGCAGAGACTCTTCTAAATCAACAATAAGTGTGCGGATTTTCCCGAACCTTTCCTTTATCATGGCTATTTCTCCATCGTACACCTTCATGCCATGATCAATCAGGATCATCCGCTCACATAACTTTTCAATATCCTCCATATCATGTGTCGTCAGGATAACAGTAATTTTTCGTTCATGATTAATTTCTTTAATGAATGTCCGCATTTTCTCTTTTGCAACCACATCAAGGCCAATCGTCGGTTCATCAAGAAATAGAATAGGCGGATCATGCAGTAATGAAGCTGCGATATCAGCCCGCATCCTTTGTCCAAGGGATAATTGCCTTACAGGTGTGTTCAGAAACTCATCCAGACCAAGAATTTCTGTAAACGTGTCCATATTCTTCTTATAGCACTGATTGGACACTTGATAGATTTCTTTCAATAGTTCAAAGGATTCAATCGTTGGCAAATCCCACCATAGCTGTGATCGCTGCCCGAAAACAACGCCAATACTTTTCGCATTCTCCTGCCTATTTTCATATGGCACAAGCCCATTAACTAGAACATTCCCGGAGCTAGGGACGAGAATTCCGGTTAGCATTTTTATGGTTGTGGACTTTCCGGCCCCATTTGGACCGATATAGCCTACAATCTCTCCTTCATTAATGGAGAAACTAATATCTTTAACAGCCTCTTTCCTCATATATTCCCGCTTAATTAAGCTTTTTAAAGCTCCCATCATTCCTGTTTCCCTTTTTGCAATCATGAAATCCTTTCTTACATTCTCTACTTCAATAATCGGCATCCTTACTTCCTCCTAATCTTATGAGCCTGTACTCTTATACCGGCTTAATCCGAGCATCCAAACGCAATAGGCAATCATAAAGAATACAAGACCTACTAGTGGGGAAAAATAGCCGATACTCACAGGAAAAAATGGCGTTCCTTTTTCTAAAATAACTGCCGCAGGAAAATAGTTTACAAATCCAAATGGAACTACAAACGCTGCTATCCATTGCACAATTTTCGGATATATAACTAGCGGATAATTTGTTAAATTTCTTGCCGGATACATCACAACCCAGTAGAACTGCTGAGATTTCGTTGTCCAAAAGGCTATCGCCGAAATCAATACGAGCATGCCACCCTGGATGAGAATGCCTCCAATAATGGAAGCGAGTAAAAACAGCACTTTTCCGCTGGACCACTCAATATGTAATTCAAGACTCACCCAAATAAAGATAATTAGACTAAAAATAAACTGCCCGAATGAGGCCATATCAAACTTCATCGCCATGAAATGGAAAAAGGGATTAATCGGTCTGACCAAAAAGCGGTCGAATGTTCCGTTTAGAATATATGTATCCAGACTGCGAAAATGTAAAAAGAGGATGACACAAAAGCCCCAAGAGAGGATGGCAATCGCGTAAAGAAAAAGCATTTCAAAAAAGGTCCATGAACCAAGCACCTGAAACTGATAGAGCATCACCCACATCGTGACTGCCGTACCCGTATAAGCAGTAATTAAACCGATAATCCTCATGATAAATGCAAACCGGTACTGCATTTGTGCACGAATTCCTGCTGAAATTAACTTAAAGTAGAGATTCACATATTTAATTGCAGCCATTTGTTAACCTCCCTGTACAACAACTTTATGTGAGGCTCTATTCCAAACAAGTCTTAATAGAAAATAGCAAATAATTAACCAGAAAATCTGCAAGCCAATAGAAAGCAAGATTTCCCCTCCGGCAATTTCCCCGATAAAAATAGCATTGGGTATGTAATAGATTCCTTGGAAAGGCAGATAGGCAGCTATTTTTGCCAGCCACTCTGGGAAAAACCATAGCGGAATAACAGAGCCTGAGAGCAGGGACATTGCAAAGTAAAAAATATCCTCAATTCCACCTGTCTCCACTAAAAAGAAAGAGAGCAGACCGAAGGACATTTCAATGCAGTACCTAATTAAAAAACCGATGAATGCTGCAGCAATAAAACTTACCCAAGTGATTATATCCGTTGGCAGCGTAAAATCCATAAAAATAAATAAAATTGCATATATAGGCAAGAGAGCTGTAACAATATAGAAAGTGACACTGCCAAAATCAGCGAATAGGTACCTTAACGGAACATTAAAGGGCCTCATTAGTTCTAAAGCAATGTCACCTGTTCTTACCTTCTCCTGAATTTCCCATAAAGGTGTACCGGCTCCATTCACTCCAGTCAAAAATTGGCTGACAACAATATAAGTCAGCATAGCTTGAAAGCTGATGCCGCCTGCTTCTTCCCTTCCTGCATAAAGGGCAGTCCAAATCGAACCCCACATGAGAAGGAAAATAAGATTAGAGCCTAACCTTGACCAAACATCAAACCGGTACACGGCTGAACGAAGAAAGGCTTTTTTCGTAAAGATCCAGTAAACGTGAAATTTGGGCACCTTCCCACCTCTTTTTGTCTGACTTTTAAATATTTTAACATAATTCAATTTAATTAGGTGTGAATGACATTTTCTGCAAATAAAAGAAGGGAAACAGTGGAAGCTAAATAAAAAAGGTTGGCATTTCTATGAATATGAATTAAAATGAATTTTGTCTTATAAATATAACTAACAAAGGTGATTGTTTTGATTGACACAACTAGAAAGAAAGTCACTCCTTTAGATGTATTAAAATTTCTTATTCCTTCCCTTATCGGGATTAGCCTATTTATCGTTCCGTTAAAATATAATGATGAGATTACCATCCCTATTGCTATTCTTTCAGGGTGGATTCAAGATGTACTTGCTGCCTATCTGCCAGCAATTATGACTGTCATCATTATTTTAACGCTGTTAGGTACAGTTGTCGCAAAACTCTTCAAACCG
Source organism: Cytobacillus solani (assembly GCF_001420595.1). Classification (GTDB taxonomy): domain Bacteria; phylum Bacillota; class Bacilli; order Bacillales; family Cytobacillaceae; genus Cytobacillus; species Cytobacillus solani. Next base: position 4,794,433 of record NZ_LJIX01000006.1, read on the forward strand.
GCATTTATCATTAATCGTCCTTTTTTCAATAGTTTATTTAATGTGCCGACTGTCTGGTTTGGAGCAAGAATACTCGGGACTCTATTTGTGATTGCCGCATTTTTTAAAATTGGCCCTGAGTTTATTTGGTCAGAAAACACGGGCGGTTTGCTGCTAAATGATTTGCTTCCTGTCCTTTTCTCTGTATTTTTATTTGCCGGCTTGTTTCTTCCTTTATTGTTAGACTACGGTCTTCTAGAATTTTTCGGTTCCATGCTAACAAAGGTCATGCGCCCAATTTTTAAGCTTCCAGGAAGATCATCTATCGATTGTATTGCTTCATGGCTTGGCGATGGTACAATTGGTGTCTTGCTTACGAGCAAACAGTACGAAGAGGGGTATTATACGAAGAGGGAAGCGGCGATTATTGGTACGACGTTCTCCGTCGTCTCCATTACATTTGCCCTAGTGGTTATTTCTCAGGTTAATTTAGGTCATTTATTTGGTCCGTTTTATTTGACTGTAACTTTAGCAGGATTAGTGGCAGCAATTATTTGTCCAAGAATTCCGCCACTTTCAAGAAAGCCAGATACGTACATCGGAGATAAAAAAACGGAATTGGATGAATCCGTTCCAAAAGGGTACACAGCATTTAGCTGGGGCGTTGTCCAAGCTGTTGATAAAGCAAAAGAGAATCAAAACATTAAAAGATTCTTCGAGCAAGGATCTAAAAATATTCTTGATATGTGGATGGGTGTAGCCCCCATTGTTATGGCACTCGGTACAATCGCACTAATTCTTGCAGAGTATACACCGATATTTAAATTTCTTGGCATCCCGTTTATTCCGCTGCTTGAAATTATGCAGGTTCCAGAAGCAAAGGCTGCGTCTGAGACATTAATTGTCGGGTTTGCCGATATGTTTCTTCCATCGGTCATTGGTGCATCCATCGAGAGTGAAATGACCCGCTTTATTATTGCTGCTGTATCTGTTACACAGCTTATTTATATGTCAGAGGTTGGCGGACTTTTACTAGGTTCGAAAATCCCGGTTTCATTGAAAGATCTGTTTATCATCTTTTTAGAAAGAACGATCATTACATTGCCGGTCATTGTATTGGCTGCCCATATTATCTTTTAATAAGAAAAGCGCAAGCGCCTTGATCATCGCCGTACAAATTGGAAGGGCTTCGACTGAGATAAAGGAAACACGGTGAGTGAGCGAACCGATGTTGACTTATCGTAGGGAGGAGACCTGAAGTTTGATAGGCGATAGGCGCTGGAGCTAGACAATTTCCTTTCTCCAAAGTTATCCACAACATTCGATTTTATAATTTCCTAGACTATAACAAAAAGACGGACCTTAGAAGTCCGTCTTTTTGTTTAAAAGCATTGAAAGGAACGGATTCTGTTGAGATCTGTTCCATAAAATACCCAGCGGAAACCTCTCCAGCGCCAGCCAGCTACTGAGGTTCTTCCTACAAATGTTGGGAAAAACCAAAAACTCCGTCCGTTTTCAAGCCAGATGTAAGTAAAACGGCGTAAACAACCTCTAATAGCTCCTGGGTCTACTGCAAATGTACCAAAGGATGATTGCTGCTGCATTTGTGGTGTAAAGGATGGCGGGGGCGAAGAGGGTGGTCCATCCTGCTGGCCTCCTCCTTGCTGTTGACCCGGTTGGCCCTGCCCTGGCGGGAATCCTGGCGGAAATCCAGGTGGGAAGCCTGGCATTCCCCCTCCTCCACCAGGGAAAATTCTTTCATCCATTATTGGACCTTCAACATTATAAGGAAATGAATAAGGGTAGTTTCGATAATCCATTGATTTTATTCTCCTCTCTTCATGCATTCCATTTAATGTATGCCAGTAGCCTATTTGTGTGTTTGACTGTTTCTATTTAATTTCAATATATATTTAGTGTCCATCCTAACGATATTAAATCATCCATTTGTCAAAGAGCGGTGCTTGGCACCATATTGGAGATTTCTTTTCGGATATTGTTTTTCAGGAGGTCAACGACTGAAAAATCCATTGCTTCTATATAAATTGCTTCTAATTTATCACGGTGTTCCTTTGCCTGTGCCAGATAAGAGATCGCTTCTTTCATTCTTGCCTTATACTGCTTGCTTATCTCATTAATTTGTTCTGCAAAAATTTCATCCGTTCCCGGAGTGACAAATTCCTCATACGTATCGATGATTTCGTCCCCAGCCAGACTTGGAAAATATTCATGTGGGCTTGTGCTATCAAATATAGCTATACCAAGCTCACGTATAATTAACATATCTAAGCTATGAGGATCGAAGCCACAATGATAAATTTCAATATCCAGTCCCCTATTTACAGCCTCAGAAGCTAGTTTTTTCAGCATGGTTGATTTTCCTGTTCCCGCTCGGCCTTTAATAAAATATCGCTTTGGCAAATCCTCTGTTAAATTGGGGACAAAGTCCACCGCACCCTTTGGTGTTGCTGCTCCTAAGAATCGATGCCTCACATCGGATTGCTTATTTAAATAGATATTTCCATAAAAATCAGCAATCAACTTGTTTGTAAGCTGATCCGCCTTACTAAAATCCATATGATCAAAATAAATATTTTCCCAAATATCATGTATCTTTAATGCTTCTTCAAATGTACTATATGCAGCTTCAAATGATTTACTAGCCTCATTGCTAATTTTAAGAATACTTTCCTTCTGATTAGCAAGTGCCTTTGAATCCCATGCCTCTCCAAGATTCACATATTCCTCAATCGCACCAGGCGCCTTAGGCTCTATGACATGTGGGGCTGTTCCATCGACGATGCCTACTCTTAGTTCTGGAATCAAAACTCCATCAATGGAGTCATTATCTGAAGAACAATGAAGATATTCTATATCATAGTCCTTATCCGCCCATTCCGTTCCAATTGCTTTCATTAAAGAGGACTTTCCTGTTCCAGGACCGCCTTTTAATATAAAGATGCGATTAAGTCCTTGCAGATTTGATTCATACAAGCTATAAAAACCACGGGCTGTATTTCCGCCGGCAAAGTAATTTTTTATCTTTCCAGCCACTTTTACACGTCCTTTCCCGTATTTAGCTGATTTGCTTTCACCTTTACGATATGCAAAATGGGGTTCATGGGTGAATGCCCAATTAAATAGAATTTCATATGGAGCATTTTTCAACTTTATCGGGCTAGTTTTTTAGTTTATCTAGCATTTTGATTATTTTATCGAGCTATTCTCATGGTTTATCTAGCATTTTGAGTACTTTATCGAGCATTTGCATTGAATTCAAAAAAAGAATGCCTACAAATCTTGCAGGCATCCTATACTAAAATTTCACTATACAGTTTTACAAATATCTGCTTGTTTTCCCTGAATAGCTTGCATTAAGTCCTCAGGATTCATTTCCATTTGCAAGCCAATTCTGCCTCCACTGACAACCATTCTTTCCAATGTCATTGCCTGTACGGCAATAAATGCTGGATATTGCTTCTTCATCCCAACAGGTGAGCATCCTCCACGAATATAGCCTGTAAGCTTCTGTATATCCTTAACGGGGATCATTTCCATTTTCTTCTCACCTGCAGCTTTTGCTGCCTTTTTTAAATCAAGCTCATCTCCTACTGGAATAATAAATACATATACTTGGTTACTGCTTCCATAGGCAACAAGTGTTTTATATACCCATTTCGGATCCCGATTTATTTTTTCAGCCACTGACAGCCCATCAATTTTTCCATCCTGGTTATCATAGGTGATTAATTCATAGGAAAGCTTTTTTGAATCAAGAATACGCATGGCATTTGTCTTTCCTTGCGCCATGTTGTTCCCCCCTTTATGAAAGGAATATATATTTTTATAAAATAATATAATTGAGAAAATACTCTTAAAAATTAATATGTATACTTTGAAAATTTTGACTTATATCTAAGAAAAAGTGCTATCATAGAAGTTGACATATTTATTATAGTAGCTTATCTGTCATATCCTTGTCTAATTAACTTTGATAGCCATAAAACAACAAATGAGGGGTACATATGAATGCTGGGAAAGATTACTTTAGATCATCCGCAATTATTTATCCAGGCTTTTGAGAATTCTGCAATTGGAATGGCATTAATAGCAGCAAATGATGGCGAACTATTAAAGGTAAATCAAGCGCTATGCAGCATCCTTGGCTATGAAGAACAGGAGATGCTAAAATTAAAAATATTTGATATCACTCATCCAGACGACTCAGAAAACGATTTACATATAGTTCATTTATTATTAAATGGGAAAGAGCATTCCTACCATTCAGAAAGACGTTATATACATAAGGAAGGGTATGAAATATGGGCATTAATGAGCGTCTCCTTAGTAAGAGATGAACAGCAAAACCCCATTTTTTATATCAGTCAAATTCAGGACATTTCTAACAGAAGGCGAACAGAGGAAAAGCTGCGAGAAGGGGAAGATAGGTACCATCGCATTGTAGAGGAGTCTCCTGATGGTGTGATTATTTTAAGAGATGAACGCTGCCTCTTCATTAATCAAACAGGTGTTGAAATGCTTCGTTTTAAGGGAAAGAGTGACATTGTTGGACGACCCATCTATGATTTTGTTCACCCCGATGACCACCAACGCTTAAAACAGCGTGATATGCATAATGGTTCAATCGGACCCATCGAAAAACGATTTATTCGAATGGATGGGAAAGTAATTGATGTGGAACTGAAAACAATCCCTACCATTTACCAGGACAATCCAGCGGTTCATGTCATAATGAGAGATATTAGTGAACGAAAACAAACGCAGGATTTAATCATTAATTCTGAAAAGCTTACCATTGCCGGGCAATTAGCCGCGGGCATTGCTCATGAAGTTAGAAACCCTTTAACCGCCATTAAAGGTTTTTTTCAAATGATGGAGAAGGATCTGAAAGGCAGTAAGATGTATTTTGATGTGATCAGTTCAGAGATCAATCGAATTGAAACCATTCTTAATGAGCTATTAGTACTTGCAAGACCACAGCAAATCAAATATGAACGAAAGAATATAGAAGTTATTATCAATCATGTCATTACACTATTAAAAACACAATCCAATTTAAATAGCATTGAATTAATCAAAAGCATCGAACCAAACTTACCGCTCATCAAGTGCAATGAGAATCAATTAAAACAAGTGTTTATCAACTTCCTAAAAAATGCAATTGAAGCAATGGAAAAGGGCGGAAGAATAACAATTGAAATCCGTAAGCATCACACAGATACGATTATGATACAAATCGTTGATCAAGGCAGCGGCATACCAGAACACCTATTAAGTAAAATTGGAGAACCCTTTTTTACAACAAAAGAACAAGGAACAGGATTAGGCTTAATGATATGTAAAAATATTATTGAAGAGCATAAAGGAAATCTACACATTGATAGCTCTTCCAATGGAACGAGAGTAGAAATATTATTACCATTATTATAAGTTGTTTGCAAAAATAGGCTGTCTAAAAAGTTCATGAATGAGTGACTTTTTAGACAGCCTTTAGATTTTTATACTCTCTCTATTATTAATCTTGTTTTTTAAATGAACTTGGCATAACTACAGCAACCACTTCTCCGCGAGCACATACCGCATCATTGGCAAATACCTCTACATCGACTTTCCATTTCTTCGGATGGATTTCTGTCACTGTCCCTATCGCTGTTAATGGCACACCATCTGGAGTTGGCTTCACAAAGTCAACCTTCAAGGATGCTGTAACAAAACGCGGTGGCTCAGCACCATCCCCTACTTCATGTCCATTTTTACGATGGAGCGCTAATGAAGCAGAACCTGTTCCATGGCAGTCAATGAGTGAAGCAATTAATCCGCCATAAACAAAGCCAGGAATGGCCTTATGTTCTTTTTCTGGTGTATAGACTGTCATTGTTTGTTCCCCTTGCCAGCCTGTGCGAAAATGATGCCCATCTTCATTCAGACGGCCGCAGCCATAGCACCAAGCAAAATCATCCGGATAAATATCTTGAACAGCATTTACTACTTTTTTCTCCATTATACTACCCCCTTTTCAGAATAGTATAACATATCAAACGCTTTTTTCTTTTTTAAAATTTGGATAGCCAATGAGTATGGCTGCTACACCACAAATTCCTATTAGAATCGGATAATAAGAGAAAGGCAGAATGCTTACTGGTGAAATACTAGCAACACCTGCAGCAACTAGGATTTGTGCTCCATACGGAATTAACCCCTGTACACAGCATGAGAAAATATCTAAGAGACTAGCCGATTTTCGCGGATCAATTTCATATTGATCGGCAATATTTTTGGCAAGCGGTCCCGCAATCAAAATTGAAATCGTATTATTGGCAGTTGATAAATCAGTTAGTCCGACAAGTCCAGCAATGCCAAACTCTGCTCCCTTTTTGGATTTGATATTTCGGGTTACTCTATGAAGCAAAAAGTCGATCCCGCCATTATGCTTAATTACCTCTACCATACCAGCTATCAAAATAGCTAGAAAGGAAATCTCATACATTCCAGCCATTCCTTCTCCAACCTTTTGAACCAATGGCATCATTTGATAGCTTCCATCCGCCAATCCAACAACTCCTGCTAATCCAATTCCTAATGCCAAGACAAGAAAAACATTCATCCCAATTAAGGCAAAAATAATGACTAAAACATATGGAAGAATTTTTACTAAGTGATAGGAATGTTGCGTAATTTCGGCATTTTCTCCCATTGTCACAATGCCTAGGATGACACATGTCACAATGGCTGCCGGTAAGACAATCCAGAAGTTCACTTTAAATTTATCCTTCATTTGTGTATTTTGTGAACGAACAGCAGTAATTGTTGTATCAGATATAAAGGAAAGATTATCACCAAACATAGATCCGCCAATAACGGCCGCCATGGAAAGCGCCAATGAAATATCTGTTTGCTCACTTATTCCAACTCCAATTGGAGCAAGTGCAACAATCGTCCCCATCGATGTTCCCATCGAAAGAGAAATAAAGCAGGCAATAATAAATATTCCGACCATTAATAGGTTTTGCGGGATGACTGAAAGCGCAAAGTTTACTGTCGAATCAACTGCCCCCATCCCCTTAGCCACTTCTGAAAACGCTCCTGCTAGGAGGAAAATGATAACCATAAGCATCACATTTAAGTTTCCTGCCCCTTTGCAGAAAATATCTACTTTATTACTGAACGTTTCCTTTCGATTCATTACTAATGCAACTGCACCAGAGATTGCAATGGCAACAATGACAGGAAACTTATAAAAATCTCCCGTCACAATTCCTGTTCCAATAAATAATATTAAAAAGACCACGAAAGGCAGCAGCGCCCACGGGTTCCCTTTTTTACCCAGTTCCATAAAGTGCACCTCCGTAAAATTTTCCTTCGAACATAACAAAAGACCTCTTCTCACCACAGCAAGAAGAGGCCTTATAAACGAATTTATAAAACACTCCTCTTATCTCTCAAGCACATTTGCTTGCTGGATTTGGCACAGCAACTCTAGTTTCCTACAGTTCCGCTGCCGAGATATCATCGGGCCAGTCCCTCCATCTCTCTGGATAAGAAGATATAAACGATCTATTTGAATAAGTAACAGATTACATGATTTCTTGTATTCATGCAACGGTAAATTTTTGGATATTTCTTTTGCTGTAAATTGATTCTACTGCCACTTATTTCATTTCCCACACAATTGGAAGGAAATAAATTATAATGAAGTAGAAACTTTTCATAGAAAACGAATGTATATAATATATAGCCCATTTTCAATATTCGACAAGGAGGATCCATATGGCACATATAAAAGATACGAGCGCAGCCAAGGAGGAAATCCTTGCTGGAAGCAGAGAAGCAGCAGCATCCATAGCGATGGGAACGAGAAAAAGATCTTCTATCCCATTTCCCTCATTTGGCAAGTCTTTTAAGTTACGAGTTTTATTGATTGCTATTATCGTTTTTTTAATAGGCAGCTTAGGTGCGTTTACCTATTTAAAATTGTTTACTGGCAGCACCTACCAAAGCGAAACAATTAATATTGTTGAAGGCGTTCAAGAATTGGCAACCTTAGCTACCGCACAGGCTGTTGTCACAACAGTGATCAAAGAAGAAGATAATAAACTATTTAATAAAGAAATCAGTGTGAATTTCCCCGGTACAAAAAGGACGGTACTTCTCATTGTTCCTGCAACAGTACTTGCTGGTGTTGATCTGCAAACAGTTACGGATGAAAACTTTGTAATTGATGAGGAAAACAAAGAAATTAAACTAACTCTTCCGCATGCGGCATTGATCCAAGATCCATCTATTAACATGGACAAAGTACAAACGTACTCTGAGGAAGGCCTGTTTAGAAGTGAAGTGAAATGGGACGAGGGGTATGACCTTGCTGCAAAAGCACAGACTGAGATTATAAAAGAAGCTGAAAATATCGGATTATTAACGAAAGCAGAGGATAGTGCAGTAAAGGTATTAAGTCATTTCTTTCAACAGCTTGGCTATGAAGCACGCGTTGAATTTAAATAACAATAGAAAATGGGTGGTGCGCACAGCACAACCCATTTTTTATACTTCTACTAGACTTATTTTGTCTTTCACACTTTTGATGCAATGGCGCGGCCAGCTTCCCGCCCAGAGAAAAGACACCCACCGACAAATGTCCCCTCTAATGCGCGATAGCCATGAATTCCTCCTCCGCCAAAGCCAGAAACCTCTCCTGCCGCATACAGCCCTGGAATGGCTTCTCCTGCATCATTCAATACTTGACCCGATAAATCTGTTTGTAGCCCCCCTAAAGTTTTTCGGCTAACGATATTTAACCGAACAGCAATTAAAGGGCCATTTTTAGGATCAAGGATTTTATGTGGAGCTGCTACACGAATTAATTTATCCCCTATATATTGGCGGGCACCTCGAAGAGCAGTAATTTGCAGGTCCTTCGTAAATTTATTATCGATTTCTCGATCTCTTGCCTTAATTTGCCGCTCAATCTCTGCAAAATCCAGCAAATTTTCGTCTGTTAGTTTATTCATCCCTTCAATGAGATCAGACAAATGATTGGCAATAACGAAGTCCTCTCCTTTATCCATAAATGCTTGGACAGGACCAGGAGCACCAGGCAAAACTCTAGATAATACCTTTTTAATACTTTTCCCTGTTAAATCTGGGTTTTGCTCTGAACCAGAAAGGGCAAATTCACGTTCAATAATCCTCTGGGTCAATATGAACCAAGAATAGCTATATCCTGTCTTTTGGATCGCCTCTAAAGTTCCTAATGTATCAAACCCTGGAAAATTCGGGGCTGAAAAACGCCTCCCTCTAGCATCCAGCCATATGGACGATGGCCCTGGGAGAATTCGAATTCCATGCTTATCCCAAATAGGATCCCAATTCTTTATCCCTTCTGTGTAATGCCACATGCGATCACGGTTAACAATTCTACCTCCTGCTTTTTCTGTAATCGACAGCATCCGGCCATCCACATGTGCAGGCACACCTGACAGCATATTCTTTGGCGGCTTCCCAAGACGGCTGGGCCAGTTTTTGCGGATGAGGTCATGATTCCCGCCAATACCGCCGCTTGTAATTAGCACTGCCTTTGCACGATATTCAAACTCACCGATTACCTCTCTTGAGCTCGCTTCCCCGCGGGCTGCTGAACTAGGCACAAGAACAGATCCGCTTATTCCAACTACTGAAGGACCACTATTTAATAGATGGTCGACCCGGTGACGCGGACGAAACTCAACCAACCCATTCTTCATATGCTCTTTTACACGTCGTTCAAATGGTTCCACTAGACCTGGACCTGTCCCCCATACAATATGGAAACGGGGTACTGAGTTCCCATGTCCTTCTGCCAGATAACCGCCCCTTTCGGCCCAGCCGACAATTGGAAAAAAACGTACACCCATATCATACAGCCATGCACGCTTCTCCCATGCTGCAAAACCAACATACGCCTCAGCCCATTTTCTCCCCCAATAATCTTCGTTATCCTCTCGGTCAAAACCAGCCGTTCCTAACCAATCCTGCCATGCCAGCTCTTTTGAATCTTTTATGCCTAATCTCCGCTGCTCTGGTGAATCAACAAGAAATAATCCGCCAAAAGACCACCATGCTTGCCCCCCAAGTGAGCTTTCAGGTTCTTGGTCTACTAGCAGTACTTTTTTACCTGCATCTGCCATCTCAGCTGTCGCTACCAAACCAGCAAGACCTGCTCCTACTACGATTGCATCATATTTCATTTTTAACAGCCCCTTTTTATCATCCGATCATTTTTTTATTTATTAATATATTAACTGATTTTTTAGATAATTAAATCAATTATTTGCTTCTTGCGTTAAAAAGTTTGCTTCGTTTTTATTTAACATGATGCTAATGGTATAATTTTCATGACATTCGAAAAAAGTTATTTAACTGGAGTGAACTTAATTTTGGAAACGAAAAAAGCTTTGCCTATCTTGTTTGCTATCATGTTCCTTGTCATGGTGGGCTTTGGCATTATCATTCCTGTCATGCCATTTTATGCGGAAGAAATTGGTGCCACACCAACTGAATTAGGATTATTAATGGCTGTTTATTCTCTTATGCAGCTTCTCTTTGCACCAATGTGGGGTCGAGTTTCTGATCGAATCGGCAGAAAACCAGTCATCATGATTGGAATCTTCGGGCTTTCTCTTTCTTTCTTTTTAATGGCAGTATCCACACAGCTTTGGATGCTTTTTGTAGCCCGGATTCTTGGAGGGATCTTGTCTTCTGCTAATATGCCAACTGTTATGGCTTATGTGGCAGATATTACCTCAGAAGAGGATCGCGGAAAAGGGATGGGGATCATCGGAGCTGCAACAGGACTTGGATTTATTTTTGGTCCAGCAATAGGCGGAATCTTCTCTGAGGCAAGCTTACATATTCCTTTCTATATCGCAGGCGCCTCCTCTTTACTCACATTTTTCTTTGTTATGGGTATTTTAAAAGAATCATTAACACCTGAACATAGAAAGAGTAAAACAAGCAAGAAAACATCCATACTTAAGGCTTTCAATGGCCCTGTTTCCATTCTGTTTATCCTTCAGTTGTTCGTTTCTTTATCCTTATCAGGCCTTGAAGCAACCTTTGCTTACTTCGCTTCTGAAAAGGCGGGATTAGGTGCTGTGAAGCTCGGCTATATTTTTATGATTATGGGCTTCGCCTCAGCGATTGTACAAGGCGGATTAGTTGGAAGATTGACTAAAAAGCTTGGCGAAGGCTTTGTTATTCAGCTTGGTATTATTATTTCGGCAATCGGATTTATCCTTATTCTATTCATTAATAATTTTGCAACTGCCGCTCTTTATTTAACGATATTTGGAATCGGTAATGGCTTCATCCGCCCAAGTGTCTCCTCCCTGTTAACGAAACGATCAACAACAGGACATGGAAGCACAACCGGACTTCTGTCCTCATTCGATTCACTCGGCAGAATCGCCGGTCCTCCGTTAGGCGGGTGGCTCTTTTCCGTAGCAATTGGGATGCCTTATTATTCTGGAATCATCCTGTCGATTGTTGCATTGCTTTTATATCAAGTATATCGAGTGAAAGTGAGACATGTAGAAGCAAACTAATGCCTTATAATAATTCGTTTTGCCATTTTACCTTTGATTTTGGTCGTCATGAATGGATCATGACGACCAGTTTTATTTTTTCTCCTATTTTCGAGCGCCATGAACACTTCTTGGCTACCGTTTTGCTTTCCCCTCCTGATTTTGGGCGCCATGAATGATAATTCCTACAAACTTATATTGACCTATAATTAGTTTTGATTATAATAAAAGTGAGTAATCACTCACTTTATAAAAGGAGGCTTACAAATGGCTTCAACTATTGTTATTAAAGATGTCTGCAAAAGCTTTGGCAAGAAGGCTGTATTAAATAAGATTAGTTTAACGGTGGAGTCCGGACAAATATACGGTCTAATCGGCCCTTCAGGTTCGGGAAAAACAACCTTAGTGAAGTTGATTGTTGGAATGGACCGTCCGTCAGAAGGACATATCCATGTATTAGATACCCCTGTTCCAAACTTAAACCTGCTGCAGAAAATTGGCTATATGGCACAAGCCGATGCCCTATACACGGATTTAACGGGTGAAGAAAACCTTGCCTTCTTTGCTTCCCTGTTTAAATTAAATAAACAAGAGCAAAAAGAGAGAATTTCTTATGCAGCAAATTTAGTTAATCTAACTCCGCATCTAAAAAAGAGAATCCAGGATTATTCAGGCGGAATGAAACGGCGATTATCCCTCGCTGTTGCTTTAATTCAAGACCCACAAGTACTTATATTAGACGAACCTACTGTTGGAATTGATCCTGAGTTAAGACAGTCTATATGGAAAGAAATCCGCCGGTTGAAGGCATCTGGAAAAACGATTTTGGTAACAACACATGTAATGGATGAAGCAGAAAAGTGTGACCGTCTCGCGATGGTAAGGGACGGGGAAATACTCACGAGTGGGACACCAGCAGAGTTAAAGGAACATTACAACATTACTAGTCTAGAAGAAGTATTCTTAAAAGCTGGAGGGAAAAAGGGATGAGAGTATTAGCGTTAGTGAAGCGAATTTTCCAGCAAATGATACGTGACAAAAGAGCGCTTGCCCTAATGATGATCGCCCCATTACTGATTCTTACTCTGCTCGATTATTTACTTTCAAGTAATGAGGTCACTCCAAGACTTGGTGTCAATCATGTCGATGAACCACTTACTGAGCAATTGGGAAATATGGATGTAACTGTTCTGCAGTATGACCAACTAGATAACTTACAAAAAATCATGATCGAGGATGAGCTGGATGGTGTTCTTCAAATGGAAGATGAAGACATTCAATTAACCTTATTAAATGCAAATCCCTCTACTGCAAAAGTATTAAAAATGAAGGTACAACAAGCAGTTGCTGCTGAAAACGCCAAGGAACAGGCAAATAAACTATCTCTTTTCATACAAGAGATTCAGAATAAAGTCCCTGGCGATCTAAAAAAGCTAGAACAGAAAAAAGCACCAGAGATTGATACAGCTTATATATATGGCAATAAAGAAACAACCTTTTTTGACCAGTTAAGCCCGATATTAGTCGGCTACTTTGTCTTCTTTTTCGTCTTCCTTATTTCCGGGATTGCGCTATTGCGTGAGCGGACAACTGGCACTCTTGACCGATTACTGGCAACACCTATTCAAAGAAGAGACATTGTTTTTGGGTATTTATTAGGATATGGATTATTTGCTATCATCCAAACGATTATTGTCGTCTTTTATGCGGTTAAAGTTTTAGACATCATGCTCGTCGGGTCCTTATGGAATGTGATCTTAATTAATTTGACAATCGCCTTAGTTGCACTGTCTTTAGGCATCCTTCTATCAGCATTCGCAAATTCAGAATTTCAAATGATGCAGTTTATCCCAATCGCAATCATTCCACAAATCTTTTTCGCGGGAATCTTCCCTGTCGAAGCCATGGCAGACTGGCTTCAAATCATCGCAAAAGCAATGCCGATGTACTACGCCGGCAATGCATTAGTGGATGTTATGTACAAAGGATTAGGACTAAGTGACATCTTGTTCGATTTGCTTGTCCTATTAGGCTTTGCCCTTGTCTTCATTATTCTAAATATCATTACACTAAAAAAGTATCGAAAAATCTAAACCGTTTATTCACTTTTCCATTTCCGTTAAAATGATTTAAAATAAGTGTATGCAGAATGGAATTTAAAGGAGTAAACAATGTCTGAAGAAGAATTGATGATCCAACAGCTATTTGATGAGGAAAAATTAACTGATAAACAAAAAAAAATAATCGTTGCCGCTATTGAATCCTTTTCAGAAAAGGGATATTCGGCCACATCAACGAGTGAAATTGCCAAAAAGGCAGGGGTAGCTGAAGGAACGATTTTCCGGCACTATAAGACAAAAAAAGATCTGCTGATGTCGATTGTTGCCCCCCTTATGGCAAACCTAATTGGTCCTTTTGTAGTGAATGATTTTAACAAAGTGCTTGACCGGCAATATGATCGGGTGGAAGACTTTTTGAAGGCGACGATCGAAAATCGAAGAGAAGTTTTAATAAAGTTGCTGCCAGTTATTAAAATCCTTCTTCAAGAGATCCCTTTTCAGCCAGAATTAAGAGAACTCTTTCTAGAACAAATTGCTAAAAAAATATTTGATCGTGTCTCCATTATCATTAAGGGCTATCAGGAAAAGGGACAATTAATTGAAATGCCTCCAGAAAGTGTTGCGAGGCTAGCTATTACTACCATACTTGGCTATTTAATATCTCGCTATGTCCTGCTCCCTCATCTGGAATGGGATGATGAACTTGAAACGGAGCGCACCATTCAATTTATCATGCACGGTTTGGGAAAAAAAGAATAAATAGAAAAAGTCCAATCATGGTGAATTGGACTTTTTCTATCATAAACGATCCTTCTTTTTCATCCACTCCCGCGCAAAGTCAATGATTGGCTGCTGTTTCATCAGCTTGCATTCGGCTGAGCCAATAGCTGCTTTTCTCACTGCATATGTCTTCTCAAAGTCCTCCCCTAGATCAGCAAAACAATTAGAATCATACACAATCTCTTCATATGTTTTCCAGACACGCACGTTATTTTCAACAAGTGCCGTTCCCTTTTTAGCCTTTTCTCTATCCGGGATGGCGTGTTCTGCAAAATGCAAAGAGGTGTTGCTGTCATGTCCCACACCTAATAACAAGATATGCCCATCTAATTCATATAGTTTTGCTAAAGGAGACTTCGGGCCAAATCCTTCTTCTAATGGCTGCTCAGATAAGATATACTCGGCATTTTTTCCCCATGCCGCAAAGGAATACGTTGGGTGTGAACTCCTTTTTACCCCTGGAAAGGTTCTAAATACCTCAACAATTTTCCCCATTCCCCTTGTAGGTGTTATTTGCGGATCATATGCTGGCATATGTTCACGGATAATCGGCCACCACTCCTTTGGTACAGGAGGCATTTGCCATTCAGAGGGATCAGAGACATCTGCTGTCTGCGTTGGCATCACAATGGTTCCCTCAGAACCAATCGTATCCATTAATGCTTGAACAACAGAAATGGCTCCTCCACAAACCCAGCCAAATGCACTTAATGAGGAATGGACAATAACAACCATCCCTTTTTCTATCCCAAGATTTTTGAAATTTTCATGTAGACTGGATCTTGTATGTGGTGACTTTAATTGTTTAATTACGTCCGCTTCTTTCATTTCCATCCCCCTAAGCATTTCATTGAGATAAATTAATTCCATGGTTTCTTCTCCCTTTATATCGCTTGCACTTTATGTCTAATTATACCATCGTCACTAATATATTCGCCGTCCACCTCGATATATTGGACAAAAAAATGATATATTCGCCGTCACACTGATTATATTCGCCAAACCCAACAAAAAAATCTGACACCATCTTAGTGTCAGATTCTATATCCATTTATATTGGTTTGTTTGGCTGATAGGTTGGCTGCTGATTTTTCGCTTGGTTCTGTATACTTTTAGCTACTGCTGCCTGCACATTTTCATCCAGAGAAAACTCAGTATCTGTTTGATTGAATTGTCCTGCTTGGTTTTGTGCAGCAATTACTTTTTCATGTTCTTGTACTTCATTTTGTCGCTTTTTCAATTTATATCTCTCCTTTTTATCAAAAGTACATATGTAGATTTCCCTAATAGAAGTACTTTATTCGAAGAGAATATATGAATGAATAGTCGATTAATTTAATAATTGCTTGACTAGTTCTTTATTGCGATTCTTAAAAAGATCATTATGCGAAGAGACCATTCCAACTCTATATGCATCAGGTTCAATAAATTGCTTGGCTTTATTCACTGCGTTCACTGCATCCTGGAATGCTCCTGCAATTAAATGTACTTTTCCTTCGTATGTTAAAATATCACCAGCAGCATAAAGCCCTGGGACAGTAGATTCGCTAGTTGAATTTCCTGATATATAATATTGATCTGCCAAGGCAATATTTAATTCACTGTTATCAAGCAATGCTGCATCTCTTTCAAACCCATGATTAATAATGACGTCATCTATAGGCAAATAAGAGACCTCACCCGTTTCCATATTTGTAAGCTCAACACGTTCAATTACTTCATGCTTAGCATCAGCAATAAGCTTTGTAATTTCTGTATGGAAGAAACATGTAGCAGAGCTGCTCAATAACTGGGAAACCTGTGCCTCATGCCCCTTTAAAGCCTCTTTTCTACAGGTTACATACACTTTCTTCGCAATGGGCACTAATTCATTTGCCCAATCAACAGCTGAATTGCCTCCGCCTGAAATAATGACTGTTTTATCCTTAAAACGTTTTAACGACTTTATTGTGTAATTTAAATTTGATACTTCAAACCTTTCTGCCCCTTCAATCTCAAGCTTAAGCGGGTTTAGTATCCCCCCGCCAACAGCAACAATAACTGTTTTCGAATAGTGCTTTTGATCTGAAGCAGCATATAAAACGAATATGCCTTCTTCTTCATCACGAGTGATCGAGAGTACTTTTTCATTTAAAACAACGGTTGGATTAAATGTTAGCCCCTGCTCAACAAGTTGTTCAATCAGCTTTGCACCTGGAATTGGCGTCATTCCTCCAACATCCCATATCATTTTCTCTGGATATACATGAATTTTTCCGCCTAATTGCGGCTGATATTCAATCAGCTTTGTTTTCATTTCTCTCAATCCACTATAAAAAGTTGAATAAAGGCCTGCAGGTCCTCCACCAATTACCGTTACATCGTATATTTCCCGATGTTCCATCTCCGCTCACCCCAAACCATAAATGTTATTGATTATCATTCTCATTTAACTATATCCCCTTTTCGTTATTTTCGCAATACAAAAATAACGATTGACAAAAAAAAAAAATAGAATTATAGTTTGATTCAGAAACGATATTGATAATCATTATCACTATCCTAAAATTATCGTATTTTATTGGAGGTTGGCAAATGGTTCGCCTGTATACAAATGAAATAAATATTGGTTATGGTGAACAGAAAATTGTAAAAAACCTTAGCATTGAGATCCCAGACAAAAAAATTACAACAATTATCGGATCAAATGGCTGTGGGAAGTCTACCCTTCTAAAAGCTATAACCAGAATTATTCCACATCAATCAGGAACTGTTGTGTTGGATGGAGAAAATATTGCTAAAGAAAATACGAAAATCCTGGCGAGGAAAATGGCCATTCTCCCCCAATCTCCCGAAAGTGCAAACGGGTTAACAGTAGGTGAACTCGTTTCTTATGGCCGCTTCCCTTATCAAAAAGGTTTTGGCCGATTAACCAAAAAAGACTATGATGTAATCGATTGGGCACTTGATGTGACAGGTACGATTGTCTTTAAATACCGGCCTGTGGATGCGCTTTCAGGCGGGCAACGGCAGCGTGTATGGATCGCGATGGCCCTTGCACAAGAAACAGAAATCATCTTCCTTGATGAGCCTACAACCTATTTAGATATGGCCCATCAGCTAGAGGTTCTAGAATTATTACAAAAGCTAAACAAAGAACAGGAACGTACAATTGTCATGGTTTTACATGATTTAAATCAAGCTGCCCGATTTGCTGATTATATTATTGCCTTAAAAAACGGCGAGGTTGTAAAAGCTGGTCATTGTGAAGATGTCATTCATCATGAAGTACTTAAACAAGTTTTCAATATTGATGCTGAAATTGGAAAAGATCCTCGTACAAATAAACCAATGTGCATCACTTATAATTTAGTAAAAGGAGAAAACAATAATGAAGAAAATACTAGTCCCGTTTATACTGTTGCTGGTGCTTCTTATTAGTGCCTGCAGCAATGGATCTGAAGTGAAAGAAGATAAAAATAAAAAAGAGGCTGAAGCACCGAAAGAGGAACAATCAGGCACGATCACTTATCAGTCTGAAAATGGACCAATCGAAGTTCCTGCAAATCCACAAAGAGTTATTTTGCTTTCTGGGTACACAGGAAATGTCATTAGTTTGGGTGTTAACATTGTTGGAGTGGACGTGTGGTCTAAGAATAATCCAACGTTTGCAGAAGAGTTAAAAGATGTAGAAGAAGTTTCAGATGAAAGCTTAGAGAAAATTATTGAATTAGAGCCTGATTTAATTATTGCTGGTTCTACTAGTAAAAACATCGATAAGTTAAGTGAAATCGCGCCTACTGTCACATATACATGGGGAAAAGTAGATTACCTCACACAGCATATAGAACTTGGCAAGCTTTTAAACAAAGAGAACGAGGCAAAAGAATGGGTAGAGGGCTTTAAAGCTCAAGCAGAAGCAGCTGGGGAAGAGATTCGAGCAAAAATTGGTGAAGATGCAACAGTTACTGTCATCGAAGGCTACGATAAACAGCTTTACGTCTTTGGGGATAACTGGGCACGTGGGACTGAGATCTTATATCAATCTATGAAGCTAAAAATGCCTGAAAAAGTAAAGGAAATGGCATTAAAAGAAGGGTATTATACATTATCAGCGGAGGTACTGCCAGAATTTGCCGGGGACTACATTGTCTTCAGTAAATATGCAGATGCCGATAGCTCATTCCAGGAAACAGAAACATACAAAAACATTCCTGCTGTCAAAAACAATCGTGTATTTGAAATGGAAGGGAATGGTGCTTCCTTTACTGACCCAGTTACACTTGAAAAACAGCTTGCCTTCTTTAAGGAATCATTTTTAGGAAACTAAATCTTTTTGAGGAATTCTTTTTCTAAAGAATTCCTTTTCCCTTATTCTAAGAACAGAAAAGATGAGGACTCAATAATGAAAGAAAAGCAACGTTCGATCCCATTTATATTTAAACTTACTGCTGGAACCCTTGTTTTTATAGGAATGTTTGTTATGGCTTGTGTTTTTGGCGCAGCAGATATTGCGGTTAAAGATGTATGGTTAGCACTAACCTCCGATGCTACCAGTGATAAAATTTCGATCATACGTGAAATTCGCTTGCCTCGTGAAATCGCAGCTGTTTTTGTTGGTACTGCGCTAGCTGTTTCTGGTGCTATTATGCAAGGGATCACAAGAAATCCACTTGCTGATCCAGGATTGCTTGGATTAACAGCTGGGGCTAATGCGGCACTAGCTATTTCGATTGCCTTCATCCCTTCAACCAGTTACTTGGGGATCATGATCGCCTGCTTTATTGGTGCAGCTATTGGGGCCATTTTGGTTTTCGGTATTGGCTCAATGAAAAAAGGAGGCTTCTCTCCTCTTCGCATTGTATTAGCAGGGGCTGCTGTATCTGCCTTTTTATATGCAGTATCAGAAGGAGTTGGAATATATTTTAAAATATCAAAGAATGTATCCATGTGGACTGCCGGTGGTTTAATCGGAACGTCCTGGGCACAGCTTCAAGTAATCGTTCCGTTTATTTTAATAGGAATTATTGTTTCTCTCTTCTTCTCAAGGCAACTAACGATTCTTAGTCTAAATGAAGAGGTAGCTGTTGGATTAGGGCAAAAGACCACTCAGGTTAAGCTTGTCCTATTTATAGTTATTATTCTGCTCGCCGGTGCTGCTGTTGCACTTGTTGGAAATATGGTGTTCATTGGATTAATGGTTCCTCATATAGTTCGTGCAATAGTTGGAACGGATTACCGGTTTATTATACCTATGTCAGCGATTATCGGAGCTTCTTTTATGCTATTAGCGGATACACTTGGTCGTACCATCAATTCACCATATGAAACACCGATTATTGCCATTATTGCTATGATTGGTTTACCTTTCTTCCTGTTCATTGTACGTAAAGGAGGAAAAGCATTCTCATGATTCAGCCAGGATTAATAAAAAAACAGCGAATTCTATTATTTGTATTACTTGCACTGATTTTACTTACTATCTTTATTGGGATGGGGCTCGGGTATTCATCCATCTCCTATAACCGATTAATGCCTATTTTATTTGGTCAGGGTACATTTAAAGAGGAGTTTATCTTATTCTCCATTCGATTGCCACGAATAATCATTACTTTGTTAGCTGGGATGGCACTTGCTTTATCAGGAGCCATTTTGCAAGGCATTACACGGAACGATCTTGCTGATCCTGGCATCATCGGAATTAATTCAGGTGCAGGGGTAGCGATTGCTATTTTCTTCCTATTTCTGCCGATTGATGCTGGTTCCTTT
The DNA here is from genome assembly GCF_001420595.1 of Cytobacillus solani. Classification (GTDB taxonomy): domain Bacteria; phylum Bacillota; class Bacilli; order Bacillales; family Cytobacillaceae; genus Cytobacillus; species Cytobacillus solani. The sequence continues at coordinate 4,814,576 of NZ_LJIX01000006.1, forward strand.
GTTTATCTGCTTCCTGTTGTCGCATTTATTGGTGCTTTAATTACTGCTAGTGTAATTTATATTTTTTCGTATAATAGAAAAGTTGGACTCCAGCCAGTCCGATTAGTTTTAATTGGCGTTGGATTTTCAATGGCGCTTTCTGGAGCGATGATTGTCCTTATTTCTTCTGCGGAACAGGAAAAAGTCGATTTTATCGCTAAGTGGTTAGCAGGGAATATTTGGGGGACTGACTGGCCATTTATTTTGGCCATCCTTCCCTGGCTGGTGATACTCATTCCCTTTACCTTGTATAAGGCAAACCGATTGAATCTCCTTGGATTAAACGAACCGGTAGCCATTGGAGTTGGTGTATCCATTGAAAAGGAGCGTATCGTTCTCCTTCTGACAGCTGTTGCTTTAGCCGCTGCGGCCGTTTCAGTGACGGGTGGTATTACATTTATCGGACTGATGGCCCCACATATAGCAAAAGCCTTGGTAGGACCGAGAAATCAATTATTTATCCCGATCTCCATTCTAATTGGCGGATGGCTTCTGTTATTCGCTGATACGGTTGGGCGTAACTTAGTTGAGCCAGACGGGATATCAGCAGGCATTATGGTTTCATTAATCGGTGCGCCATACTTTATTTACTTATTGTTGAAAAAATAAGAATAGCCCCTGAAAATAGATAATTTCAGGGGCTTCTCAGATAACTTCCAATTTAATTTGAAGGGTTGTCATCTTAACTAATTTTTTCGATCACACCCATACCTTCTAATAGCACTTTCGCATCTTTATTTAAGTATTCAATAACGTCTCTTCTTAATAACAATTTTGCTTTATCTTTTACAATTAATTTCATGGATCGAATATCAAATTTCGTTGCATATGAATTTAGGGCAATGACCGTAGCCATATCCTGCCTTGAAATAGGTTCATACCCCGCATCTAGCCGTTCTGTAAGCAATTTGAGCAGCTCTCTCGCATTGCTTTTCAATAGCACCTTATGCTTGCTTAAAACTTCTATATTCTCCTCAATTAATTTCCTGGTTGTGACAAAATCTAATTGTTCTACATTTTTATTAACTTCCTGTATTAATTCCTCGACCTTCAAAAAAATCACCTCAAAATAAAAAAGTAGGGCAAAAGAAAAAAGCTATTCCCTCATTCGTGAATAGCCAAAAATTCAAATAACCCATTCAAAAATTTGGTAACCGGCTGTCATAGTTAGTTGCTTATCACTAAACCACTACCTTAGACCCATAGCTTTGCGTCCTATTCTTTCGAATAGTTTGCCTTTAAACTCATTTATGTAGGACTTTTTATTTAGGACTTTTTAACCTCTAATTCTTATGATAATTCATTCTAATTTATAATTCAACAAGATTCAGCAAAATTCTACATTATTGAAATTCCAATTGAAAATTATTTTATTCAAATTTACACATTGAACTCCTTTTCTTCCTGGCGCTGCTCCTTAATCAAAAGCCCGCCGGCCAAACCAAGCATAGAAAAAATAACCGGTATGATAAATGCGTAATGATAGCCTACTTGGATTGGTGAAGCATGAAAATGATCGAGTATTTTGCCAAAAATACCGGGCAAAAGGACTGCACTTAAAAAACCGCCTGTATTCGCAAATCCAGAAGCTAGACCAACCTCTTTCCGATCAAATGATTGCCGGACAACAGCAAATGTTAACGTATTTGCCCCGTTGCAATATCCGATGATAAAGAAAAGAATGATAAGCATGAAAATGGGCGGCTCTCCCCCGAATAATAGAATGGCTGTCCAGCATAAGAATGAAATGAAGTGAATAACTGTATAAGGCTTTTTGATTGAACCTATACGTCCTGCAATCCAGCTCGTAATCGGTGCGCCGATAATTGCTCCGATAAGTCCGATCATAATAAGCTGGCTCGCATCTGAACGATTCATATCATATACATTCATCCCATATGGAACAGCCCATGAACCGATAAATCCAACATATGTGCCAACAACACCAAAATGACATAAGAAGGTTGCCCAAGCTTGACGGCTTGAAAGAATGCGGCGTAGCAGCGATAATGTCTTTTCCTTTACTTGTTCTTCTTTAGGTGAGATTATCTTTTGTTTCTGATAATCATTAAAGAGTTGTTTAGGTTTTTTCACAAGGATGAAATAAAGCAAGATTCCTAGTACACATAGAATAATCCCTATTAATAAAAATGGAACCCTCCAGCCCCATAAAGTAATCCACCAGGAAAAAGGCACAGTTGCCAGCAGAAATCCAAAACTCCCCGCCATCCCAGCTATTCCAATCAACCCAACAAATTCATTTCCTTTAAACCACAGACTTAAAATTAAAACCAAGTTGACCCAAATGGTTGCATCACCAAGTCCCACTAATAACCTAGCAAAGAGAAGGAAAAATTCATTTGGAGCTAAACTATATAATACTGTCCCTAAGCCATTAAGAATGGTTCCAATAATAAGGAAAAAATTAGGACCATATCGATCAGACAATAGCCCAATTGGTATTTGCAGACTTGCGTATGCAAGAAATTGAATGCTTGTCAGTAATCCAATGGTTGAAGCTGTAAGACCGAAGTCCTTCATTAGTTGATCTGTAATTAGTCCTGGGGCCGTCCTTTGGCTAACAATTAGAAAATAAGTAAACAACACTGTGCCAAAGACAGCCCATCTGTATTTGCTATTTTGTTTTTCCAATGGTCACTACTCCTGTTAATATTTAATAAAACTCATTATACTCTAGTTTTCTTATATATTTATTAGGATTTTTAATGAAGGCGTTTTCAATTCAAAAAACTTTTCTCATAACAAAAAGAAGAAGAATTTCACCAGCATTTGGTGTCTTCTTCCCCTCTTTGAATAGAAGTGATTCTATATCCTGTAACCATAAAAACAGATAGCTAATCACATTTTTATCTTATTCGATTATTACTTTCCGCTAGATCTTAAACTTACTAATTAAAGTTTGTAAGTCTTCCGCTAATTTGGATAATGATTGGGCGGATATGGATATTTCTTTCATAGAAGCAAGCTGTTCTTCTGCAGATGCCGCCACATTTTTGGAATGGTCAGAAGTTCCTACTGATATGTGTGTAATGCTAGATACCGTTGCAGATACTTCTTCAACACTTGCAGAGACCTGTTCTGCGGTAGCTGCCAAATCATGTATCTTCGCTGCAAGACTGTCCATAAAATGCAGAATTTCTTTAAAGCTACCCTCTGTTTGTCCAACAATCTCAAGCCCAGCCTTAACATCCATCGTTACTTGCTCAATAGATTTGTTGGATTGCAGCATGTCCTGTTGAATTTCAACAATTAAGCCTGAAATTTGGGCGGACGATTGCTGCGATTGCTCTGCTAATTTCCGAACCTCATCAGCAACGACAGCAAACCCTTTTCCATGTTCTCCTGCTCTAGCAGCTTCAATTGCCGCATTTAGTGCCAACAAGTTTGTCTGGTCAGCAATGCCTGAAATGACTTTTGTAATCTCACCAATTTCTTTTGAGCGCTGATCCAACGATTGAAAGACTTCTCCACTTTCGTTTACTGAATGGCTGATTGCATTAATCTGTTGAACAGTTCTGTTCACATACACTCCGCCGTCCTTCGCTTTTTGTGTCGCCTGAGAACTAGCTTCAGATATAATAGAGGCTGTTTCTGCCATAGATTGCACCCCTTTTGAAACCTCTTCCAAAGCTACTGCGCTTTCTTGTACACTTATTGTTGAATGTTCTGCTCCTTGCGCAACATGTTGTATGGTGTCAGTAATTAGTTCCGTTGCCTGGCTCGTTTGCTCTGCACTAGCCGTTAACTCGTCAGAAGAAGCCGCAACCTGTTCGGAAGCCATATTCACTTCATTCATCATTTGTCTAAGGTTGTCAGCCATTCTATTGAAACTAGTAGAAAGATCGTTTAATTCATCTCCCGTATGATCCTTGATTTGAGAGGTGAAATCCCCATCCCTTGCTAATTCAAGAGCCGACGTGATCTTGGCTAACCTTTTTTTCATCCTTTTTGTAAACCAATAGGTAACAAAAGCTGACACAACGATGACTAAACAAAGAATAGTAATAAATTTGACTAAGAAACTAGATAGGATGCTGTCAATAATATTTTGTGAGGCACCCACGTAAAAAATACCTATAATCTCACCGTTAGTATCTTTAATTGGCATATAAGCTGACTGATAAATATGTCCTGCAGCATTTGCTTCACCATAGAAATGTTCCCCGTTTTTTAGTACAACATCTGAGACCTCTTTTGATACTTGTGTTCCAATTGCACGTTTCCCATCTTTAATGACATTAGTTGATACACGTGTGTCGCCTAGAAAAATCGTCACTGTATCTTCAGTATCGCCACCGATTTCATCGACCATATCATCATTTTCATTTATTAGGGTTTTTCCCTTGTAAAGCTGTCCATTCTTAATTGTCCATTCTCCCGGATATTTAACATCTATATATTTATATGCTAAAGTAAGATCCGCTTTTGCCTTTTCTAGCGCAAATCCCTTAATTCCCTTTGTTATTTCTTGATTAACAACTACTCCTATAATCGTTGATAACGAAAGTATAATAGCCAGAACCATCATATTGATCTTCATGCCTAATTTTAATTTTTTCAACTCAATCACCTATTTTTATAGACTTGGTTTAAGATTTTACTAAATCTTACCGCAATTCATTCTACTATACTATGACTTTTCTCATTCCCACCATTCTCCTAGATTAAAAAAAGAAGAAAAATCATCATTTCTGAATGATTTTTCTTCTCCTAATATCGACATTATTTGACATAGTTTGATAAGTTTTATTAAAAACCTAGATTGCCCTCAAAGTACGTTTTAAAAACTCCCTCGTACGTTCCCCAGTTGGGTGATTAAAAATCTGGTCAGGGCTTCCTTCTTCTGCTATAACCCCTTTGTCCATAAAGACCACTCTGTCAGATACTTCTTTGGCAAATTCCATTTCATGCGTAACGATTAGCATCGTCAGACCTGTCTCAGCAAGCTCTTTCATGACCTTAAGAACTTCTCCTACCATCTCTGGATCAAGCGCAGAAGTTGGTTCATCGAACAGCAGCACATCTGGTTCCATCGAAAGGGCTCTAGCGATAGCAACCCGCTGCTTTTGCCCCCCAGACAGCTGTCTGGGCTTCGCATTCACAAACCTGTCCATCCCAACCACTTTCAAGTATTTCAGCGCTACCTTTTCCGCTTCTTCCTTCGAGCGCTTTAATACCTTCATTTGGCCGATTACACAATTGCCAAGTACGTTATGATTATTAAATAAGTTAAATTGCTGAAATACCATTCCTAATCTTCTTCGATAGGCATGAATATCATGCTTATCATCGAGAATATTTTCACCATGATAAATAATTTTTCCGCCGCTCGGTTTTTCTAATAGATTGACACAGCGAAGAAGTGTGGATTTCCCTGAACCTGAGGAACCAATGATGCAGACGACTTCTCCTTTATTCACTGAGAAATGAATATCTTTTAATACTTCATGGTTTCCAAAGGATTTACTTAAACGCTGAATATCAATGACTGTCTCCATACCATTCTCCTCCTTCCCCATTATTGCCCGATCCCTTTATGTTCTCCAGCTTCAATCTGAGCCTGATTGCCTACGACTATATAATTATCCGGACCATCAAGCTTTCTTTCAAAGTAGCGCAGAATTAAAGTGACTGCATATGTCAAAATGAAATAAATGATACATACGATAAAGAATGCTTCGAAATATCTAAAGTTATTGCCTGCCACCGTTTTCGTTTGGAAGAATAACTCAGTAACAGAAATGACACTTAGGACCGCTGTATCTTTTATATTAATGATAAATTGATTGCCTGTTGCTGGTAAAATATTGCGAATAACCTGTGGCATCACTACATGAGTCATTGTTTGAACATGATTCATTCCAATGGCTTGGGCTGCTTCATATTGTCCAGTATCAACTGAAATAATTCCCCCACGGACAATTTCAGCCATATATGCACCTGTGTTGATTGCTACAATAACGACCCCTGCAATAATCGGGTTCATTTGCCAGCCAAATGCTGCAGCAGAACCATAATAGATAACCATTGCCTGTACAATCATCGGTGTGCCACGGAAAAATTCTATATACACGGATAGGATGATGTTAATGAATTTTAAGAAGCCTTTCTTCGCTCCTCTTTCAGGTATTGGAATGGTGCGGATGATGCCTGCCAATAACCCGATCAATGCCCCAAAAATAGTTCCGATCAATGCAATCAAGAGGGTTACGCCAGCTCCGCGCAGAAACATCGGCCAGTTTGTTTCAATAATTTTTATAATCCATTCAAAACTTAAATCCATTCGTATCCTCCCCTTAAACGTGGAAGCCGACTACATTGTGCTGATGCAGCCGGCTTCACAAACCATTATTCTGCCGCTGGCTGATTTTTAATTGCAGCATCCATAATACTGATGCGTTCTTCCTCAGAAATACCAGCTAATATTTCGTTAATTTTTGCTGTTAGCTCACTATCCTTTGCAATCCCAACTGCGATAGCCGTATCATCCTCAGACGTCTTAAATCCTTCAGAGAATTCAACCATCGCGAAGTTATCATTTGCAGCTGATGCACTAACTCCCTCTGGACGTTCAGAAACATATCCGTCAATAACACCCGATTCAAGCGCTACCCTCATAGCCGGAAAGTTATCCATTGCTGGCTTTTTTTCCACTCCATCAATTTGATCAATAACTGAATAGTGGAATGTATTTAACTGTGCCGTTACCTTTGCTCCTTTGAAATCTTGGATCGAAGTTGCACCTTCATACTTTCCGCCTTTTTTGACAACCATGATTAAATCCGATTTGTAGTAGTTAACTGAGAAATCAATGGTTTCTTTACGTTCTGCTGTCGGTGACATCCCAGCAATAATCGCATCGATTTTTCCTGAAGTTAGCGATGGTACAAGTCCATCCCATTCTGTTTTCACAATCACTAGCTCTTTGCCTAACCCTTCAGCAATTTTCTTAGCGATTTCTACATCATATCCGCCTGCGTATTCTGCATTGCCATCGATTTTAACGCCACCGTTTGAATCATCCATTTGTGTCCAATTGAATGGTGCATAGCCAGCTTCAAGTCCTACTTTAAAGGTATCTTTTTCTGATGATGATCCTGATCCTTCTGTCTTCTTATCTGAATCACCGCTTGTTCCACAGCCTGCTAATAGAATAATGGCTGAAAGAGATATCGCTAAAAATAATGATAGTTTTTTCTTCATGCTATTTTCCCCCTATTTATTTGATTTAATAGTCTAATATATGCTTGACCTCTTGCCTTTAGGCATTTTACTAAAAACAAAAAGCGACCTGAGATGAACTCAGGTCGCAACGTTTATAGTTTGCCCCAAAATCCCTCTTCTTTCCCTAAATGAGATAGCACAACTCAACAAACCGGGTAAGTTCATTGAGACAGTCCTGCAGTTCTTAACTGCAGACCCAGCAAGCAATACTGAGAATATTACAAGCTTCGGCGATATTTCCTTCTCTCTAGCATCCTAGCTTCTCAAGCTCCACTACAGACTATTAAATACCGCGCCTCTACCTCATCAGCAAAGATGAGGTCTTATTAAATTATATTCATTATCCTACAGTAGTAAGCCTATTCTGTCAACTCATCAAAATTGGCACTTGCTACCAAAGAACTAGATTCGTTGAACTCACCAGCTTGCCTTATGATCCTCTGCCCACCCTACAAGGGATTCAATCATTAACTTTTCCCCTTCATTCGTTCTAATATAACCGTTAAATGTACCAATCATTTGGTGAACGGCAGAACGAATAATCCATGCATTCGTTGCTGCTTTTCGCTCAAACAATGGCTGAAACGTTAGAGACACTTGATCCGTTTCAGTTGTTTTCAATGTCCAAGGCTTCATATAATTACTGTTATCATATTCCCAACTGATGTCTTCATTGATTTTGCTTAGCTTTCTGCCGACCACAATTCCATTCTCAGTCTGTCCAGTTCCATCCGTCCATTGACCACCGAAATTTAGGCCAACTGATCTTCCATTGACAATCCCCGCAGCTTGCGCCCAATTCCATGTCGAATGATAGGGCCAGACTCCCCTGCCAAAATCCAAGCATCCAAAGGCATTTTCGTTATTAAAGATGTATTCCTTCCCATTCCAATGAACTGTTCCAGCTGCAGGAAGTGCTGTTTGTTTTGACGTAAACTGAAATCGTGTTTCACTCCACGGCACAACGACATTAATCGATTCATGCCCGCGTGGACGTTCAACTTGTACTTCTGCAACTAACGGGTGATTTTTTTCGCTAAAATGCGGACAATGAACACGTATACTTGTGGAATCTCCCTTTTCTTCAAATGAAATAGCCATTTGCTTTCCCTCAAATTTCACGGAGGCATTCACCTCTTCAGGCATTTTACAGCCGAATCCAAATGGAACAATGGCTGTCTGCTCCTGAAAACTAAGACTCTGTAAATCTAGCGCATACACAAATAAAACAGCAGCATAATCCAAATGAGAAATTGTGACTGAAAACAAGAACTCTGGGCTTGTTACACACCAATAATTCCATTTTTTCTTCCGCAGGAAACTTCCCGACACATTGCAATTAAACAGCGGCTGCCTTGCCCAGCCGATGCTGTTTTCGGCTAATCGGCCATTCTCATCACACATATCTACTCGTTCTGTTATTTCTCTTGCCATCCTCTTAACCCCTCATCTCTATGTATACTTCATACTGTAACTCTACTATCTATTGCAAACTTAATATGCATTCAGTTTCCGATGCCGAATATTATTCAGGCATTTGTACAAATTATATATATTCTCGATTTATCGGAGTGATCAGTGTGTATAATTCATATTGGTTTCTAGCTCTCATTGTTTTTAGTATTTCCATTTTTATTTTTAATCTTTTAAAAAAAAGAAATACAGGAACCCTGTTCCTTTTATTAGCTATGATTGGACTCGGCTTTATAATTGAAACGGTCATCTTTACTTTTTTAGGAAGCTATGAATATTATCCTAAATTCGTTAAAGGTCATCCCTTTTATGACAGTAACTTAGGCGCCTTTGCCTCAAATGCATTTGCTTTGCCAGTTATTGCAACCTTCATTGCAACCTTTCATCTAAATTGGATTTGGATTTTCCTTTTTGCCGGTTTATTTGTCGGTATTGAGTGGTTATTTCTAGAATTGCAAATCTATTCACATAATTGGTGGCGGTTAGCATTTACAGGGCTTGGATTGCCATTCTACTTTGCTACTGCAAAGATTATTTATCAATGGATTTTGAATCATCCAAGGAGATTTAAACAGAACTTGATTCTTTATTTAGCCATTGTTTCTATTTCGTGCAGTGCCCACATTCTGCCAATTATTTTTTTCTCAAATCGAATATACAATCCTGGATGGTTTGAATATCTGGAACGTGATACCGTTGCTTTTGCAGACATATTCTTTTTAATCGATTCTCTTTATTACTGCCTAATTATTCATATCAACTGGAAAACAAAGTGGATAAAATATGCTTTAACAGGTTTCCTGATGTTTATAGTCAATCAGGTGCTATTAACTGCAGGAATCCTTCAAAGCCTTGTTTGGTGGGATCATTTATATTATATTGGTTTGTCCTTATTGCTGGTTCTGCTTACGAGTCTGATTAATAAAAGATTATTCATGAGATCCTATCTTGAATAAAATGTAAATAATTGAAAAATGTTATGTATACCTGCGTAAAGTAATTTCCGTAAGAGGTGCTCTGATAATGATAAATGAACACGATCCTTCTCTTGCAAGAATGAGTGTATTTGGAATCACGCATCTTCAAAAGCAAAGTCCCCTTATGATTGCTTGGTGGTCTGCTGTCTTTCCTGGTTTTGGGCATTATTTTCTTAACCACTACATAAGAGCAACCTTACTATCATTATCTGAGGTTTTTATTAATACGTTTGCTCACATTAATGATGCAATGATTTACTCCTTTTGCGGGAAGTTTGAACTTGCACAATCAGTTGTTCAGCCTAAATGGGCATTTGGCTATCTGATTATTTATATGATAACCATTTGGGATAGTTACCGCCTGGCCATTTACCAAAATAAAGTATTTGATTTAACTTGCTTAAAAAATGAACAAATCTCTCGTATAGGCATTTTCCCTTTGGAAATTCAATTTTTAGATAGGAAAAAACCAATCGTTGGCGCTGTTTATTCTTTTCTATTTCCGGGATTAGGGCAGCTATATATTCACCGGTTTGGATTAGCATTTTATGCAATGATTTGGTGGTGGATTTATCTATACTTTTCAAAGCTTCACGAGTCTCTTTTACAATTAATGCTTGGGAATCTCCAAGCATCAAACTTAATTCTGCAGCAACATTGGTTATTATTTATGCCTTCTGTAATGGGCGGAGCCATCTTTCATGCTTATACTACAACGATTGAACACAATAAACTTTATCGTATCGCACAACGTCAGTATCTTAAAAATCGTTACAGGAAAGATGATTTTCTTATCTTCCATAAGCAGGTGTAATTCTTATGATCATTATTGGAATGTTTGAACAATCGATTGAATTAGAGCAAGCATTAACTGTATTAGAGAATAGCTCTATTTCTAGGGATCAAATCCTTGTCGTATTTATGGACGATAAGCCTTCACCCATTCAGATCTCAGGAAGAACACAAAATATCCACTCCAATGCGTTTGAAATTGGCATGGCAAGCGCTACAGGGTGTGCAGTTATTGGTGCCAGTGTCGGATTTACATTGTATTTAGGACCAATTATTTGCGGTCTTCTTGGTGCACTTATTGGATTCACCATTGGATATGCCTTATATTATTTTCCAAATAAAAGCAAAGCTCAATCGAAGAAAACGAAAAAAATACCTGAAGTTGCCGTCATCATTCAATGTGCCAAAAGTCAACTTTCATTCATAGAAGATATCTTGTGGAAATACCAAGCAATTACAGTTGGGAAATCGCATTGAAATGATATGGATGCAAATTTGCACCCCCTATTTTATATAAATAAAAGCCGCCAACTTTAGTGGAATAAGGATTCCCTCAAACTGACAGCTTTCATGTTTAACTAACGTTTATCGATCATTATTCAAAGTATGCCCACTTATACTGGACGTTCCCTAATCCCGAGACATATACGCCCTTTAAATTATCCTTTTTCACATACACACTTGTTTTGAAGTAAAATGGAATAACGGGCATTTCATCCATGATAATCGCTTCAGCTTGCTTGAATATTTCTTTTCGTTTACTTGGATCTGTTTCAAGAGCCGACTGATCTAGCAAAGAAGCATATTCTTTATTCATCCAACCGGTATGGTTATTCCCAGCATCCGTTTTAAATATTTCTAAGAAGTTGATTGGATCATTAAAGTCCCCTGTCCAACCCATTCGAGCTACTTCGAAATCGCCATTGATGATTCCTTCATAATAAACTGCCCATTCTTTATTACTAAGCTCTACATTTATTCCCAAATTTGTTTTCCACATATCTTGAACGGCTTGCGCTATCTTGGCTTGGGCTGGATCCGTATTATAAGAAAGAGTAATGACTGGTAATTCCTCCACACCGGAATATCCTTCTTCTTTTAGCCCTTCTTCTAGAAGCGCTTTTGCTTGTTCAATATCCCCATCCTTGAAATAGCCCGTTTCATTTTCCGGAATCATTGAATTTGGAACAATCGCGGTTGCAGGGATTTCTGCGCTTTGTGTAATATTATCAACAATAGACTGGCGATCAATCGCATAAGACAGCGCTTTTCTAATTTTCACGTTATTAAAGGGTTTTTTCTTTAAGTTAAATTCATACCAATACGTACCAGCTGTAGGTGCAGCCTCTAGAGCTCCCTCTTGCTGCAAGGCAGGGATGGCTTCAAGCGGCAAACTGCCAGTCGGAGCACCCGCCCAATGTAATTCATCAGAATTAAACATGTTAAGCTCCGTATTCGAATCATTTAACATCACCATTTCGATTTTTTCTAATTTGACACTTTCCTTATCCCAATAATGTTCATTTTTTTCAAGAATGACTTGATTTTGATGTTCCCACTTCATCATCTTAAAGGGTCCATTTGAGGTATAACTCTTACTTGCCTCTTTAGCCCAATCTGGATTCCCTTCAGCGATTTTACTGTTAACTGGAAAATACGTATAGAAAGCCGTAAGCTCTAAAAAGAATGGTGTCGGATTTTCCAGTGTAACTTCCAATGTCTTTTCATCAATCGCTTTTACTCCTACCTCATCAAGAGATACTTCACCTTTATTGGCTGCCTCCGCATTTTTTATATAAAATAATTGATAAGCATATTGTGACAGATTCTCTGGATTTAACACCCATTTCCAAGCATATTCAAAATCTTGCATCGTTAACAGGTCCCCGTTTGACCACTTTGCATCATCTCTTAATGTAAATGTATATGTCAGAAGATCATCAGATACAGCAATTTCTTCTGCCATCGCATTTTCAGGCACACCCTTTTGGTTAATACGGGTTAGCCCTTCAAACGTTTGCAGAAGGATGTTGGATGACCAAACATCTGTAGCCAAACTAGGATTGAGAGAGGATGGCTCTGTAAAATTATTTACCTTCAGCACTTGCTCTTGACTATTTTTTTCTGTTCCCTCTTCACTCCCTACTGCCTGGGAACCACTTTCTTTCGAATTACAAGCACTAAGAAAGAACACTATTAATAGTACAATCCATACCATCCACTTTTGATTTTTCATATGACCCTCCTTATTTTTAGAAAAATAAAAATATTTAATTAGTAACATTATACACATTCTGGAATCTATGTATATAAATTTTAGTTCTTACTAATTGAAAAAGCTGCAAACAATAACGGACATATTTGCTTTCCGCTAATGTTTGCAGCATTTTGTGTAATTTCCATAAGCTATTCAACTGTAGGTTACTTTTGATTTGCTCGATACAACTCCCTGCTCTTAAAGCCTTTTCCTAGAATTTGCTTCATTTCCTCACGGCGTTTTTCTTTGGTTGCGTCTTGTTTCGCACTATATACATAGCGAGCCCAGTCTTTTCGATATCCTGGGGTGAGTGACTGATAGAAGGCAAGTAAATCTGGATGATCTTGCAAATCCTTTTCTACTTCAGGAATCATTTCAATATAATCGTCCACACATTGGCTTGCTTTTGTTGATACACTGTTTTTACCCTTGGAATCTTCTTTTAAGCCGACAACCGTAAAGACATCATCCAACCCGACCATACGGGCAAATTTAATGTTGCTTGTGCCCACATAGCCATCTTCATCTGCCCCTAACCCTGCTAGCAAATCATCACGATGGATATAGGTTGGGTATACTTTATTGCCCTTTTTCGGATAAGCCAAGAAGATGTACCCATTTTTATTCAAGTAATTGTTTTTAATGACGTCGTATACAACTTCCTGCAAAGACTCCATATCCAGCACAAATGCAAAGATAAGATCATATGTATCAGTAAGCTCTTTGTCATAATCTGCTAATTCCGCTAAGTAATCCGCTCCTTCTGGCAAATTTAAAATAGCTGCCTTTTTATACTTTTGCAGGTTTAGTTTTTCTACAATTGTTTTTGCCACCAAAATCCACCTTTCTCGGATAAGGGGACAAGTTTACTGTCCTGACTGATTGCCCGAAAAACCTTTGTCCCCATTTACCATATCTTTTAATTGTAAGCTTACATGATTTAATCCGGTTACTACTTCATTAATTGAAGTAATTAGATGATGTTCATCTTCTAGTGTTGCCACTATTTCCTGAGTGGAAGCCGAATTTTCTTCTGAAATATTAGCGGTATTTTCAATTTGTTCTTGAATATGGGTAAAATTATCTGTCGCTAATTTAATTTCTTCCATTCCCTTAGAAAGTTCGGCATTTGTCTCTTGGAACGAATCTTTTATCTCAGTAAAGAAGGATGAAACCTCATGTAATAAATGCTGCCCTTCCACGACTGCATTTTCCCCTTCAATAGACTTTACTTGTGCTTCCTCGGACTTATGGAAGAGTGTATTTGTCACTTCTGATATAGATACAGTAATATTTGCACTTTGCTCCGCTAGTTTGCGCACCTCATCTGCTACTACCGCAAAGCCCTTTCCATGTTCTCCTGCACGAGCAGATTCAATGGCTGCGTTGAGTGCTAATAAATTGGTCTGATCTGCAATCTGTTTAATGCCTTCTAATAATGAATTCACTGTTTCAAGGCTTGCTTGCAGTTCTGTAACTGTTAAAGCAGTCGTGCTAATGGCAGAATTGACTGTTTCCATATGGTCTGTTACTTGGCTGATCTTATTCCAGCCATCCTGGACTTTCTCATTCATCTCATCTGACTTTTCCACAATCCCTTGGGAAATGGAAATCGTATGATTAACTCTTTACAGCGAAGTTCCCATCCATTCATTCACATGAATGATATTGTTCGCTTCCTCTTGAATCCCTGCAGCCATTTCCTGAACAGAGTCAAGAATATGATGACTAGAATCATAAATCGTTGTTATATTTGTCTTAAAATGATTGATATTGCCTTCTAATGTTATTGTACCTTCTTCTATGGAAGAAAACGTAACTTTTAATTTTTCTAATAATTTTTTTGCCTCAAGTTCCTTTTTATAGGATTCCTCTATAAGTTCTCTTCCCCATTTTGTTATGTAAAAGAAAGCACACAAAATTCCATTGATAATAAAAAATACGGTAATAAATGCCTTTAATCCCTGTTCACTTCCTAATAGCCCTGATGGATTGAAAATGCACATGGAAATATAGGCTGCGTTTACGATTAAACTAAATATAAGAATTAATTCCTTTTTTAAATAAAGAGTGACCATCGCAATCGTTAATAAAATTAAATAATGCTTATTGAGAGCAAAACCATCTAAGTTAAATAGAGCTACCACAACTAAGTTCGGCAGCAGGGCAAAGAAAAGCCCCTTCAAATATTCAGGTGTTGGTAAGAAGTAGTTTACAGCCGATAAAATTAAAACAAGAGCCCCTGCAATAATGATCCCTACACTATCAGCAACGCCTCTTTCAAAAATAATCGGAACGACGATAAGAAAAACTAGAGCTGTTAACAGCACTAAATTTACTTTATGCACCCTTTGTGTATTATAGGTATCTTGTTGTTTCATTAGGATCTCCCTCTCAATTTTTCAGGAAAAATATAGTAGTATTGATCTAATATTAATATAAATTTCCTATATAGGGAATATTTGTTTAAATAATAATTTCTATTTCTATATAATTTTTATTACAAAAGTACTATTATCACAAATAATCAATGAAGGTTTTATAAGAAAGGATACTTAATTATGAGAATCGCAATTATGGGAGCTGGATCTTTAGGAACAATCATTGGTGCATTTCTTTCTAAAGGGAAAGAACATGTAGAATTAATCGATGTAAACGAGGAGCATGTAAAGGCACTAAACGAAACTGGCGCTTCCGTCATTGGAACAATTAAAGAAAATGTTCCAGTACAGGCGATAACGCCTAAAGAAATGACCGGAGCATACGACCTTGTTTTATTATTAACCAAACAAGTTTTTAATAAAGACGTATTAGCTAACTTAAAACCCTTTTTAACAGAGGATAGCATAGTCCTTTCGCTGCAAAACGGGGTTCCAGAAGAATCACTAGTATCTTCATTAGGAAAAAACCGTGTGATTGGCGGGTCAGTTGAATTTGGCGCGACTTGGGTAAAACCTGGTGTATCTGAATTAACAACGGCTATGGAATCTTTTAAAAACAATGCCTTTCAAATTGGTGAATTAGACGGAACAATTACGGATCGGATCCACAACATTAAAGAAGTATTAAATTTAGTTGGAGGCACTGTCATTTCTACTAATCTAGTAGGAACCAAATGGTCAAAATTACTCGTTAATGTGGCAATGAGCGGCATGTCAGCTGCCCTAGGCTGTACATATGGGGACATTTTAAAAAACGAGACAGCTGTAACTAGTGCCGTAATGCTGGCTGATGAAACATTACAGGCAGGAAGTGCATCAGGTGTTGAATTCACAGAGCTAGCTGGTATTCATGTTGGTGTATTTAAAGTAAATGAGGACAAAAGCAACCTATCAAATGTCATCGGGTTAGCTAAGAAAATTTTTGAGCCGCAAGCCCTTCTAAAAGCAAGCATGCTGCAAGACCTCGAAAAGCAAAGAAAGACTGAAATTGATTATATCAATGGCGTTGTATCTGCAAAAGGGAAAGAATTTAGCGTACGCACTCCATTCAATGATTTAGTCGTAAGCTTAGTCAAACAAGCAGAAGATGGAAAAACCATACCAAATTTTGATGAAAACATCGTATTCTTTAAAGAATTAATTAGCAAAGAAATTTAATAATAAATTATTATGATATAACTTTTCAGCTCAAAAGAGCATCTGGCTATTATTAATAATTAGATGCTCTTTTTATTTTTTCGTCTAAGCCTTCCCAGCCGATCCAAACAAGTGTATTTTCTTTTTGATCGTTTCTTTTACTTTTTCACGACCAAGTGCTATATAATTGTCAGAATAGTAAATATCTGCATCTTGATTAAAAATATCTCGGATTGTATTTGTAAACGCGAGATGGTTATCTGCATTGACATTAATTTTTGCTGTACCTGAGGCAATCGATTGCTTAATTTGTTCAACAGGAAGACCAGAACCGCCATGCAGAACTAGCGGAATATGGGTTGCTTCACTAATCGCTATCATTTCTTGAATTCCTAATTTGGGGTCACCTTTGTAGGGGCCATGGGCTGAACCCAGCGCTGGAGCCAAAGCGTCAATTCCCGTTAGCTTTACTAATTCCACACATTCATTTAAATTGGCATAAATTGAATTTTTTGAGACAACAGAAACACCTGCCTCACAACCTCCGATACTGCCTAATTCAGCTTCAACCGTTACTTCTCGTTCATGAGCGTATTCAACGACCATTTGTGTCATCTTTACATTTTCTTCAAATGGATGGTGGGATGCATCAATCATCACCGAAGTAAACCCAGCATCAATAGCTGCTTTACAGTTTTCAAAGCTAGAACCGTGATCTAAGTGAAGCGCAACCGGAATAGTTATATTCATTTCATATAGTAATGCCCTCACCATTGCGACAGCTACAGAAAATCCACCGAAATAGCGTACTGCCTCTTCCGTTACTCCAAGTATAATAGGTGAGTTTTCATCTTTAGCAGCACTTAAAGCAGCTTGAGTCCACTCAAGATTATGAATGTCAAAATGACCAACCGCATAACCTTCCTTTAAAGCTTTGTGTAACATCTCTTTCATTGTAACTAATTCCACTTTATCGTTACCTCCATTCAAAAAAAGCACAAGACGCCGTTCTATTGGCCAAATAGAACCGACTGTAGAGTTGTGCTTGTTAATCTTATAGACGGATTAGCTTAGACCGAGTGCTGATGATGCTTGGCACTAGACAACTATTTAACAGATTAAGGGACAGTTGTAGGACAATGAACCTGTCCCCACTGTCCTCTCCCCTAACGTAATTTATTCAATATTTCTCGAATAAAAGCAGGCTCATCCTTTGGCGTTCTGGATGTGATGATATTCCCACTAACAACGACTTCTTCATCAAGAAATTCCGCTCCACTATTGATAACATCATCACGAATACCAATATAGCTCGTGCTTTCTTTTCCTTTAAGTATGTCTGCACTGATCATAACTTGTGGGCCGTGGCAGATTCCTGCAATTACCTTTGATTTTTCATTTAAACGTTTCACAAGTTGAACGGTATCCAGATTTACTCTTAGTTCTTCAGGCGCACTCCCACCTGGGATAACAATAGCGTCTAACTCATCTGCATTTGCTTCAGAAGCAGCTATTTCAGTTACATACGTCACGGTTCTTTTCTTACCAGCACATTCCACTCCCCTTGCATTGCCGATAATGACCGTCTCATGCCCTGCTTTTTTCACTTCATCATACGGATTTTTCATTTCGGAATCCTCAAAATCAGGTGCTAACAAGAAAGCAACTTTTGCCATTTTGAATACCTCCATTAAATAATATGAATTTTGCGAGACTAAAAAAAGGGAAGCTTCTACCTTATTTCAGTAGAAGCTTTATTAGAATGAATTAGTTCAGCATTATGAATTGTGGGACAAGGAACCTGTCCCTACATTTGTTAGATCTAAGAAATACTCATATGCTTCTAAGTCTGTGAAGCCTTCGTGTACGACTTTTGTTACGGCTTGAATCATTTCTTCAGGATATTCTGACTGGAAGATGTTACGTCCCATATCTACACCTGCCGCGCCTCCTTGAATAGATCTATATGCTAGCGTTAACGCATCTTTTTCATGAATCTTCTTTCCTCCTGCCACTACTAACGGCACCGGACAGGCTGAAACAACTTTTTCGAAATCGTCACAATAGTATGTTTTGACGATGGAGGCTCCGAATTCAGCTAGCATTCTTGTTGCTAACAGGAAGAATTGAGTTGTACGTTCCATTTCCTTCCCTACCGCTACAACACCCATTGTTGGAATTGAATATCTTGTTCCAAGGTTTACCGCCTTATTTAATTGCTCAATTGTTTCTTTCTGTCCAGCAGCACCAATAAATGTTTGGATGGCGATTGCACTTGCATTCATGCGAATGGCATCCTCTATATCAACAACCATTGATTCACGACTTAAATCGTCTTGTAATATACTTGAACCTGAAGAAGCTCTAAGTGCAATCGATTTATTAAAGCTTGGCGGTACACTGCTTCGAATTGCACCGCGAGTCCCCATTAAGCAATCCGCATATTTTGCTAGCTTAGGAATTAATATATCTAAGCGCTCTAGCCCAGACGTAGGTCCCATAAAATAGCCATGATCAAATGCAAGCATGACCGTCTTTCCGCTTTTCGGGTTAAAAATCCTCGATAATCTGTCTTTCATTCCCCAATCTAAATTTGCAGCTCCCTTTACGTGGAAGTTACCATTATTCGTAAAAGGGACATTCTCTGCAAAGTTTTTTGCTGCTTTGTTACCGATATTATCCGCCATTTTTATCTTCCTTTCCTCGCTAGTTATCTAGTAAACTTTAAAATTAATAAAACGAGATAATAATCATCAGAAATCATATTCTCCTGTATTTGCTTTCGTGAATACAATTCGTTCAGGCAGTACGATAATTCCTGAGTCCTCCGCATCGTAGTCATAGCCCTGAACAGAGTTTGGCTCTACCTTCACTTCACCAAGATCAGGCACTTCTACACTGCCGCCAACCTTCAGTTCCTTGCCTAATGCTAAATGGTAGGCTATATATACCGCTAGGGCACCTTGATCCTTTACATCCCATAAACCGTGGTTTTCGATTGTATCGTTTTCAATATATTGCCTCATTGAATTCGGAGAAGCAAATCCCGTAATAGCGACATCATTTTTATCTAAGCCTTTATTTTGTGCTGCTTGTGCCATTGCTGGAAGAGCGGTAGAGTCTGGACAAATAATGACATCAATGTCTTGATACGTATCAAGAATACTTTCCCCTACTTGTAACGACTTTTGCTCATTGCCTTCACCAAATTGTGTTGTCACAACTTCCCATTTTGGATATTTTTCTTTCATATACTCGTTTGCATATTCAACCCATGAATTTTGGTCAGGAACCGTTGGACTTGAGTAGAACCAAGCAACCTTTTGCGCATCATCCGGATTAGCAAGCTGACCTGCAGCCATGTCAACGAGCATCGCACCTAAAATATCTGGTGTCCCTTGGTTTATATATACAGTTCGATATTTCGGATCCACATCTGAATCCCATGTAACAACTTTAATACCCGCATCCAATGCTTTTTGTAAAGCTTGATTTAGACCGTCCGAAGATACTGAAGAAACAGCAATCGCATCTGCCCCACTATTTACAGCACTATTAATGATTTGCACTTGGTTGGCAACGGTTCCTTCAGGTGCCCCATCATATTTCACCTTAAACCCGACTTTTTCGGCCATTTCTTGTGCACCATCATTTCCAGACTCGAAAAAAGCATTGCCCGTCATCTTGGGGATAAATACTACTTCAATATCACTAGGATCTTTTTTAGCATTGCTTCCAGCATCCTCACTATTACAAGCTGCTAAAACAAGAGTTGAAAGAGCCACACCGGTTAATATTTTGAAAAACTTTGATTTACGCATTTAGTTTGCCCCCTCTATCCTTTTTAATCGTAACTAATCGTTTCACATTGGACTTAAATTCTGGAACTCCTAAGAATGCAACGGAGATAATCAAAAGTAACCCTGTAGCTAATCCGATATATTGCGTTTGTATGCCCCCCATTTGTAATCCGAGCTTTAAAAAACCAACGATGATGCTTGCAAGAGCAGTACCGATAACACCCCCTTTACCACCTGTTATTAATGTTCCTCCTAATACAACAGCAGTGAGGATTGGCATTAAATATTCTGCGCCAAAATCCGCACGTGCACTTCCTAAATAAGAGGTAAGAATCACCCCAGCAACCCCTGCACTCAGCCCTGATAATACATACGTACTCGTAATGATTTTCCTTGTATCAATCCCCGAGTACTCAGCTGAATTCTGGTTAATCCCAGTTAAATAGATATATCTTCCATACCTCGTCCGGTGGAGCAGAATATATGCAAATAGCAACAAGGCAAAGAAGATGAAAACAGAATGCGGAATTCCGAAAAGCTTCCCATTCGCTAGATTAATAAACCCTTGCGAAAAACCTGAAATCCCTTCATACGTACTTGCGCCTGACACCCCAACCAAAACGAGTGCAACACCACTGTATAGAAGCATACCTCCAAGAGTAATAACCATCGCTTGCACTTTTGCATAGGCAATGAGTATTCCATTTAACAGACCACATAATCCACCTACTACTATCGCTAAAAAGACAGCAACCCAAATATTTAAACCTGCCACCTGTGACAAAATCCCCACGACAACAGAGGTTAATCCAATAATCGCTCCACCAGATATATCAATTCCGCCTGTTATAATGACGAATGTAACGAAAAAGGCAATAATGGCAATACCGATGAAATCATTAAAACTATTTAATAGAACATTTATGTTCCAAAATCTAGGATTCATTAAACCAAAAATAATCATTTCCGCAATTAAGATAAGGAAGAGAACGAGATTCCATTTGGGTATTTTTTTCAACATACTTATCTTACGCCCCCTCCTGATAGTTCAAGACTCTTGCATTTAGCCGTTCTTTATTTGCCTTTTTATTCGCACGACGTACAATCAGGACATCCGCCACAACGATCAGAATTAAGAGCAAGCCTGAAATAGCTGAATTCCAAAATGCGGGAACCTTTAAAAATACAAGAGCCGAATTAATCGAACTCATAATAATTGCTCCAACGGATGCCCCGATTACGGAACCGATTCCTCCACTTAAGGAAACTCCCCCGAGAACTGCTGCTGCGATGACAGTCATCTCAATACCTATGCCAGCAGTTGTAGAAATAAATCCAATTTGACTCGCAAAGATCAGTCCTGCAACAGCGGCACAAATCCCCGAAATAACAAAAGCAAAAACCTTGTATCTCTTCACAGGTATTCCGATTAATACTGCTCCATCCTGGTTATCACCAATAGCAGCGAAATACCGCCCCTTTCTACTATTTACCAAGAAAAAGTGAATGAGAATAACAGCAATAATCACAATGACTCCAAGTGTATTAATGCCTAAAATACTACTCTGTGATATTTCCTTAAATGTTTTCGGGAGATTCTCAACCCATTTCCCATTTGTATAAATGACTTGAACAACCCTAGCAATCTCCAGCATCCCTAAAGTCATAATAAAGGAAGAGATTCTTAACTTTGTGACCCCTAAGCCATTGATTAGCCCAATAACCCCACCAATCACAATCGCTATGAGAATAGCTAGAAAAATACTTCCACCATCCCGCAAAAACATTCCACTAACCGCAGCACTCAGACCTAATATCCCTCCAACCGAGATATCAATCTCACCTGTTAGTAAGACAAATGTTATTCCTGCAGCCAGCACGATATATAGCAAGCTATTTTTTACAGCATTCTCAATATTGGCTACGGTTACAAAATCAGGATTAACTATTCCTACAATTAGAAATAGCAAAATTAAGAATATAACCGTTCTAATTTCCCGATGCTTTGCAAGACTAATGAGCCTAGACATAATTTTCACTTCCTTTATAGGTGCCAAAGGCTGCTCTCATCACATTGGTTGCATTAATCTCTTCCAAATCAAGACAAACATTACAGGTTCCACGATAAATCACATAGATTCGATCGCTTATACGCTCAATTTCTTCTAAGTCTGATGAAATAAGTAATATCGAATATCCTTGTTCCTTTAATTGAGTAATTATGTTATAAATATCACTTCGAGCTGCAGCATCAATTCCTCTAGTAGGTTCATCCATAATTATCAGCTGCGGATTCATTGATAATATTCTTGCAATCACAACTTTCTGCTGATTTCCCCCAGACAATGATCGAATCTCATCATCTTGGCTGCCAATTTTAATACTTAGCCTGCTAACATATTCATCTGTAATCTTTTTTTCAAATTGTTTATCAATAAAATATTTTTGTTTCTTAATGACCTGAGCCGTCATATTACTACTGATTGAGCTGATCGAAAAAATCCCATTCAAAAACCGATCCTCGGGAATATAGGCTATACCACTTTCAATTGTTTCCTTAACACGAAAGTGAGTGATATCTTTCCCATTCAAAATGACTTTTCCGCTCTTTACTTGAGTAATCCCGTATATAGCCTCTGCAATTTCTGTTCTCCCTGCTCCTAGGAGGCCCGCTACCCCAACAACCTCTCCTTTAAATACATCAAAGCTAATATTCTTGAAGCCGTCCCCACACAAATCTTGCACCCGTAATATCTTTTCTTCTTTCATTCGATCGACGGAACACTTCTCATACGAATGACTGCCATCTTTCTCACTATCCATCGGTAATAATCCTTGAATCAGCATTTCCTTTGTAAATTCATTAATTTTGCCTTTCAACGTGACTTTCCCATCTCGTAAAATCACTGCATGTGTTGAAATTTGAAACACTTCATCTAATCGATGAGTAATATAGATGATTCCAACGCCAGCATTCTTTAACTGCTCTATTAACTTAAATAAGGACTCTGTTTCAGCAAAGGTTAAGGAAGAAGTAGGTTCATCTAGAATCAAAACCTTCGAATCTCTTAAAAGTCCTTTAATAATTTCAACTTGTTGCTGCTCAGCGATCGATAATGAAATGGCATATCGACTTAAATCAAAATTCCAGCCTAATTGTTCAATTAATTTTTTCGCTGCTTCTCTGACTTCTTGCTTCTTCTTATGAAAGCCAATCGTTAAGTTTTGTTCGATCGTCATATTAGGGAATAGCAAAGGTTCTTGAGGGACGAGATAAATGCCTTTGTCATGAGCGATGGAAGGATTATAATTTGTTAGTTTATCTCCATTGATTTCGATGCTGCCTTCATCTGCTTTATAAACGCCTGTAAGTATTTTCATCAGCGTACTTTTCCCAGCTCCATTGCCACCAATAATCGAGATAACTTCTGACTGGTTAATTTCCAGCGAGACACCTTTTAACACCTTATTTTGGTTGAATGTCTTTTGAATATGATCCAATTTGACTAACCGTTTCGTTTCCCCCATAAAATACCCTCCATACTTTGTCTATGTATGCAGCATTTTTGAAACCGCTTTCTCCACGTTACAAAAAGTATAATTTAAAACATTTTATTAATCAAGCATCATTTTATTTTTATTTTAAATATTTTAATTATTCTTATAACAATTTTATTTTCCTCATATTAAGTACATAATATAAATATATTAATAGAAGATAACGCTTATTACTCATGCATTTACGTTGTTTTTTCAATTAATTGAATTTACAAAATACAAATATTGACGAACAAAACATTTGTTGATATATTAAAGTTAATAAACAACAAATGTTTTAAGATTAATATTTTGTTAAACAAATAAAATAAAAAGAGTGATTATGATGATGTATGAAAATGATTTAATCGTAAAAATTGCGTGGCAGTATTATATTGAAGGAAAGACGCAAAATGAAATCTCTGAGTCTTTAAATCTTTCAAGAATGAAGGTTATTAAATACCTTGAAAAGGCAAAAACTAATAATGTCATTCAATTTAAAATCAACTTAGAAAACCTCGATAATATTGAGCTTCAAAATAAAATTAAAGAAAAATACAACTTGAAGGATATTTACATTGTCCCAACTTCCCATGATACCAATGCAGACTCTCTTCCCATTGCTGCTGCTCAATACATTGAAGATCGCATTACAAGTGACACAATGATTAGCATTGGTTACGGAGAAGCCGTATCGAAGACTCTAGGACACTTGCGAATTTCCACTAAATATAACGTTACATTCGTATCCTTATCTGGAGGTGTGAAATTCTACATGCCTACTGCTATCGATACAAGATCAGACTATTATACAAATCCAAATTACAATCATTACATAGTACCTTCTCCATTACTTGTATCTTCGAAAGAAATTGCCAGTCACCTACTAGAGGAGAAGCAAGTTAAAAAAATATTAGATATGATTCCCTATTCCAATATTACCGTTATCGGAATTGGCGCCTTAAATGACCGAGCAACATTAATTAAGGAAGGCTACATGGACACCAATGATTTTGAGATTTTAAAATCAAAGGGCGCTGTCGGGGACTTATTAAGCCAGTTTTACGACATTAATGGGAATATTCTAGATTTTGATTTTCATAGTATGCTAATTAGTACAGAAATAGATGTACTAAAATCACTACAGAATGTTGTCGCCGTAGCAGGAGGTTTAGCCAAAAAGGATGCTATAATCGGTGCGCTAAAAGGGGGATACATCGATGTCTTGATTACAGATGAATTAGTTGCTCAAAATTTGATTTAATAGCTTTTCGTTTATGATAGGGATGATTAACACAACCGGACATGTGCACTACTTACGCCCCTAGTTTTGCATACCAATCATTTTGCCTGTCCGCTATATTGTGTTAATTTTGCCCCTATACTTAAAAATAAATATACGAAGGGTAGAGAATGATGGATAAATACCTAATGGCTATTGATGCCGGAACCGGCAGTGTAAGAGTAATTTTATTTAATACTTTGGGGCAGGAATTAGGTGTAACGCAATCTGAATGGACACATAAAGAGGATCCGAGATATCCTGGTTCAATGGATTTCGACATTGTTCAAAATATTACCATCATTACAGATTTAATTAAAGAATTGATTGCAACTAGTAATATTGATCCGAAAGAAATCATTGCCTTATCTACTACGAGCATGCGAGAAGCCATTGTTTTATACAATGCAAACGGTAATGAATTATGGGCATGCGCGAACGTCGATTCACGTTCCAATAATGAGGTTAATAACTTATATCTTATTAGTGACACATTAGAAGCGAATCTTTATAAAATTTCCGGTCAAACCTTTTCCTTAGGAGCGATCCCAAGAATCCTCTGGGTAAAAAACAATCTCCCTGAGACCTATCGTCAAATTAAATATGTCTCAATGCTGAATGACTGGATTACGTACCGTTTATCTGGTGTGTTGTCAGTAGAGCCTTCAAACGGATGTACAACGGGCCTTTTCGATCTGAAGCAAAGAGTTTGGGACACTAACATCGCAAACCAAGTAAATCTTAGAAATAATATTTTTCCAGTTGTCCATGAAAGTGGGACAGTAATCGGGAATGTCACCGCACAAATGTCAGCGCTTACAGGACTAAGTACTAATACATTAGTTGTTGCTGGTGGTGGTGATGCCCAACTCGGCTGTATTGGCGCTGGTGTGATCAATGAGGGGGATGCTGCTGTATTCGGGGGAAGCTTCTGGCAATATGAATACACAACCAATCATGTTCGAATGGATGAAGAATGCAGGGTTAGAATTAACTGCCACGCCGTCCCGAATACATGGCAATATGAAGCCATCTCCTTCTTCCCCGGCTTAGTCATGAGATGGTTTCGAGATAGCTTTTGTGATCTTGAACAATACATCCAGACTCAAACTGGCGAGAGCATTTATTCCCAAATGGAAAAACGCGCGCGCAACATCCCTGTCGGTAGCTATGGTATGCTTTGTACATTTTCTGACATCATGAATTATAAATCTTGGAAGCATGCAGCTCCAAGCTTTATCAACTTTAAACTAGACCCCGATAAATTTAACAAAGCAAGCTTCTATAGAGCAATTATGGAAAATGCCGCCTTTGTTACAAAAGGAAATATTGAATTGGTCAATAGCATTACAAATACTGCTCCAGATTCCATTGTCTTTGCTGGCGGCGCATCCAAAAGCGAACTCTGGTGCCAGATCGTTTGCGACGTCCTAAACACCCCACTAAAAATCCCAGTCATAAGAGAATCAACCGCTCTAGGTGCTGCTATCTGTGCAGGAGTCGGTGCCAAAATCTATCAAAACTTCAATGACGCCATCTCAAAAGTAATTACATTTGAAAAAACGTATTATCCATCCCCAGAGAATAATGAAGTGTATGAAGAGTTGTTTTTGAAATGGAAGGAAGTCTATAAAAAGCAACTCGAGTTAGCAGACAACAAACTTACAGACAATATGTGGATTGCCCCTGGTTTAAAATAATTGATACGGAGTGAAGCTCATGACAATTGTGAACGAGAAAGAAAGAGAATATCGATTCGGAGACCATGGTCCCAAATATTTATTACGCGGACCACGCATGAACTTCGGCGTAGTCGTCTTAAAACCCGGCCAAGATTTCCCTGCTCATTATCACAATATAATGGAGGAAAACTTTTTCATTCTCGAAGGAGAACTCGAAATCCATATTGAAAACGAAATATTCCATTGCAAAAAAGGCGACCTGATCCATGTCGAACCAAAAAAAGTTCACTATCTCATAAACAAAGGCACAACAGACTTCAAAGCTGCATTTATGCTTTCTCCCTTCCAGGAGAAAGACAAGATCGAAGTAGATTATCGGCCATATAGTTGATTTTTACCGTCAAGTATATTTTCAGGATAGAATTCTTCAGTTTAATAGAATAGAAAATGAGTGCAAAATTATTTACTGGTAAAATTAATTAAAAAGAAAGAGCATCTTCTATTTTTAAATATCAAATGCTCTTTCTTTTTTCCCTTTGCCCCTAAAAAACATTGTTTACAACTATTTGAACAATAAGAGCGATGGTAACTATTCTCAAAATGGGTTTTACATACTTCGGCTTTAGCTTTTTAGCAATGCGTACGCCAATTTGAGCACCTGCTACAGAACCGAAAAGAAGTGCAAGTGTTAAGGGCCAAATGATTTTACCTGTTGCAATATAAGTGATTGCTGCGCCAAAACAGCTTGAAAAGGTAGCAAGACGAACCAAGCCAACCGCTCGAATATAAGAAATATTTAAATACCCAAATAAATAAAGCATCAATGTCCCTTGACCCGGACCGAAAAGACCATCGTACATACCAATTCCATAAAGACCTGGTATACTTATTTTATTCATTTTCAGCTGAGCATCACCAGTAAAATCCTTTTTTCCGATAAATGAAGTAATAAAAGCAAAAATAAGTAAGATAATCGCCACGATATACATATTTTCTTCTGCAATTCTTGATGCCATAAACCCGCCGCTTATTCCGCCGCAAACACTTACGGGGATGATCCATAATGATTCTTTAAGTGAAAGATCACCTTTTTTATATAGATGTAAAAAACTCGAAAAGGAACTAACCGTATTCGACACTTTGTTGGCACCGATCGCTGAGTGGACAGGTATTCCCATAAGCAGCATGGCCGGCAGACTGATTAGACCCCCACCACCTGCTAGCGTACCAACGGTTGTTGCACATATACCAATAAAGAAAATAACAACATACTCCATATTGACGCCCCCTTATCAAAAGTATATTCCTGCAATAAACATAAATAAATTTAATAGTTTTTATTAAAACCGATAAGAAAAACTTATTATAATATAAAAAATAGGTAAAATATCTCGTTTTGCCTATCCTTCAACTATTTAAATTTTAAACCGCACAACAATATTCTGCAGTTCCTCAGCCATTTTAACCAACGCCGCAGAGGAAGCAGTAATTTCTTGTATTGATGCCAATTGTTCCTCCGTTGCAGCTCCGTATACTTTTGTAATATGTTTTTCTCCCCATGCACATAGCGAGTCTAATATTCCTTTCAAGCTCCAGCCGTATTCACTAAGCTCATTCTCTACTTTTGGAGGAACTTGATTATAGACAATTCGCTTTATTACTCCGTCAGCTTCTAGCTCTCGTAATTGTTGAGTCAACATTTTCTGTGTAATATCTGGCATTAATGCAAGGTCAATTATTAGATCACCCCGTTCTAGAGAACATGGCAAGGAAGTATAACAAATCAACTGCACAAATCATCTTAAGATGGGATCTGCAAAATGGAGTTGTTACCATTCCGAAATCTACAAAGGAACATCGAATTGTTGAAAACTCAATGCTATTTGATTTTGAACTAACAAAAGAAGATATGGAACAAATAAATAATTTAAATCAAAATCACCGAGTTGGTCCAGATCCAGATAACTTTGACTTTTAAACTAAAAAAAAGCTGTCATCACACATGAGCTATGTCTGTGTAATGACAGCTTTTTTTGCAAATTAATGCCTATATCTATAACGACTTTACCGAATATAAGTCGGCCCAACTAATGTTTTCGGGTCAGTTCCCATTGCCAGCTTACAAATATTTGCGTAGCTGATTTGTTTATAGCTTGCTAGCAGCTGCTTCAAGTCGTGAAATTTACTGTCTGCCTTTAATTCTTTAATTTCTCTCTGATAGACAGATAGCACATACTCATCCTGAGACGCTGGACGGAAGCTGCTAGAGTCTTCCTCTGTAATGAGGCAGCCCATATATTGAAATCCAAACTGTAATTGATGTGTTAAACGAATGGAATTCATAAACTTTTGAAATAGTGCCGGCTGTGTCGATTTTAATGTTTCGATCGCCCCTTTTGCACTTTGCAGTTCATTAATGCTTGATGCGATCAGCATATAAATCTCTCCTTTTACTCTTAATCCCAAGGCTTTTGTAATGAAAGTTTAGAGATAAGTTCAATATTTTGCTGTCTTTTCAATTTGCTGATTTTTGCCCGTTCTTCTCCAGATTCAAAAAGATACCTTTCTTCTTCAGATTCCGGCACGACTTTCGCCACTTCCACTGGTCTTTTGTTTTCGTCCAAAGCAACAAAGGTAAGGAAGGCAGTGGCTGCCAATCTACGAATACCTGTATCTAGATCCTCAGCAATTACTTTGCAGAAAATTTCCATCGAGCTTTTTCCAGTATGAGTAACAAATGATTCAATACAAACGGAATCACTTTGCCGAATTGGTTCAATAAAGTGTACGGAGTCTGTTGATGCCGTTACACATTCCTTCACTCTCGAATGTCTTCGGGCAGAAAGAGTTGCACAGGCATCCATCTTTTTCATAAGAACGCCGCCGAATAATGTATGATAATTATTTAAATCATTAATAAGTACCTGATCTGTTTGAACAACGCGTGTTTCTTTAATCTTTTTTGGCTCCATATATCCATCTCCTTGTCTATCCTTGCATATTTGAAGAATGAGCCTTTGTGCATTCATTTTAATCACAGAAACCATTATAGTACCCGTGTTCAATCGAAGTACAATGCCAATCATACATGCCAATTATAAGAAAATGTTATGTAAACGTGTACATTTCCCCAAACAAAAAAGCCCTCTCCAAAATGGGAGAAGGCGATCATTCGACCATCATATGTTGTTCTTGATGTGGGATAGTTTATCTTTTGCAAAATGAATAAATTCCTTATTTATTTGGGATAAATATTCATCCGTTTTCCAAATAATAGCAAGATTCCATTCAATCACTGGATTCGTTACCGCAATGGTTTGGACGTCTGCTGTCAGTTCCTTGCTTGTACTTTCTGGCAGAAGTGTAATGCCCAAATTAGAGGCAACCAATTCTTCAATAAAATCTAATTGCGAGGTTTCTGATATAATTCTCGGTTGGAAATTAGCCTCCTTGCATGCCTTAAGAATCAGATTTCTCAGTTCAAAGTCTTGGTTAAACATAATAAACGCTTCATCTTTTAATTCATGCAAGGCTACCTCCTTTTTCTCAACTAAATGATGGGATGAAGGAACAACAAGTGTAAGTTTCTCATTAACAAATGTATAATCATCTAGCCGATCATTTTTATCAGACAAAACAATGACGCCAAAATCCAGTGTGCCACTCATAATCTTTTCTTCAATCCGCTTGGATCCATCCTCTTCTAATTGGAATGTAATTTCAGGATACTCCTGATGAAAGCTCGCAATGAGCTTGGAAAAAAAGAAGGAGTTGACGATCGTAGGCAGACCTATACGAATATGACCTTTTCTTAATTTAATCATACTAGCAAGCTCCGTTTCCAAAAGCTGCAGCTGCTTTTCAATCACTTGTGCATGTCTAAATAGAACATTTCCAGCATCCGTTAACATCAGCTTTTTCCGGGAACGGATGAAAAGGTGCGCACCCACATCATCCTCCAAAGATTTGATAATTCTGCTCAGGGCGGGCTGAGTAATGTACAGGTTTTCTGCTGCTTTCGTAAAGCTGCCAGTACGCGTAACCTCCATAAAATACTGCATATGTTTAATGTCCAATGATGCTCCCGCCTTTCATTCGTTTAAACCTTCAATATCATTTTCAATTTTACTATTTTACCATAATGGCAAACGAATGAACCTTTGATACTAAATAAAATAAACTACAAGCTTCATCAATAATATTTCCGACATGAAAGGTGTTAAATCAGCCATTATGCTAAGCTATGATGGAAACTTCACAGCATAAGGGACATGGGGACAGGTTTACTGTCTCTTCCTATTTTAATTAGGACACGAGACCTGCCCCTCTGACCCACATTATTCTTTCTTAAAAGATTTTTCATGCTGGAGCAGCCATTCTTTTCTCCATAACCCGCCTGCATAGCCGGTCAATTTTCCATTGGAGCCGATAATGCGATGACACGGGATGACAATGCTTAATTTGTTTTTTCCATTTGCACTTCCAACTGCTCTGATTGCTTTTTCATTTCCGATTGCAACCGCTATATCTTTATAAGAGCCTGTTTTCCCATAGGATATAGTTGTTAACGCATTCCAAACATCCTTTTGGAAGGCTGTTCCCTCAAATACATAAGGAAAAGTAAAATCATGGCGCTTCCCGTTAAAATATTCATCAAGCTGCTCATAGCAATCCAGCAACACTTTAGGTGTATCGGCTTTCTTGAAATTCACTAGTGTCTCCGAATCAGAAAACAAAATAGAATAAATTGCTTCGTCACTGCCTATTATTTCAAGTACTCCAACCGGAGATTCGTAGTCTAGTGTATATAAAGCGGGACTCAGGGACCTGTCCCTCCGTTCCATTTGCTGATTATTCATATAAGGACCTCCATAGGTAAAATGTTGCGTATGCTTGCCAGCCTTCCCAATTTGTTGCTATTTGATTAATTTCTTCTATTGTCGGCTTTCTTTCAAGCCCCATTTGCTCCTTTAGTGCATTATGCAGACCGACATCTGCGATTGGAAAGGCACACGTATAGTGTAAGCACTTCATCAGCACATAGTCTGCTGTCCATGCTCCTACGCCTCTAATCACCATTAATGATTGTTTCGCTTGCTGAAAATCTTGTTTCTTTAGCATGCTTTCCTTTGTTATTTCTCCATTTGACATCGCCTTTGCAACACCAATGATATACTCAGCCTTCCTAGTAGTAAATTGAAGCTTCTTCAATTCCTCAACATCTATTTCTGCAACTTTTTCAAATGAGGGAAATAACCAAAATCGCTCGCCTTCAAATGACAGTCCTTCACCAAAGGATTCTACAAACCGTTTCTTTAAAGAATAAGCAAAGGGTAAATTAATTTGCTGTCCAATAATTGCCCAAGCAAGAGCTTCAAACAAATCAGGCATACATACCACCCGAAGCCCAGCATATTTTTGAACAAGCGGCTGCAAAACCTCACTTTTACAAGCTACCTCATAAAAAGATGATAAATCCTGTTCAAGATCAAACCATTCCCATACATACATAGCTGCTTCTTTACGTGCACTTTCAGATGGATGACTTATCGGAAATTCAACATACAGCACATGTTGATCATACCCTATTTTTAATAAAATGGATTCCTCTCCTACTTTAATAAGCTTATATAAAAATCCATTCATCACCCTGTACAGCACCTCTTGATCTGACCTGCACAAAAACACTAAACATTCTTTATAGTTAAATTCAAGTGGCGGATATATTTCAATATAGTATTCATGGTCCATCCAATTCACTTATTCGGTCTCCTTTACCTATCAAGGTCTCGATATTCACTTGGTGAACAACTTTTTAACCGCCGAAAAACCCGATAAAAATTAGATGGACTTTGGAATCCAACCTCATAGCAAATTTCTAGATTTGTTTGATCTGTGCTTATAAGTAGATACGCTGCTTTATCCACTCGAATTTTTTCCAAATAGGTTCTTGGTGTTTCAGCTGTTTCCTGCTTAAATAGCCGTTCAAGATAATAAGGACTGACACCTACATGATCGGCAATATCCTGTAATACAAGCTGTTGTTTATAATGATTCACTAAAAAAGTAATTGTTTTTCTTACCAGCCCAATATGCGGAGAATGCTCTACTTCTGGCTGACATCTCTTGCATGCACGAAAACCAGCTTGCTCAACCTCATTGATATCCAAATAAAAGGAAACATTCGTTTTCTTTGGTTTTCTAGATCTGCATGAAGGACGGCAATAAATCTTGGTCGTTTTCACGGCTGTATAAAATAATCCGTCATATTTTCGGTCACAGGCGATAATTTTCTCCCACATTTCATCGAATGAAAGACAGATAATAGCCACCGATTGATCTCCTTTCCCATTATGGGCAATATGAAGAACCCTTCACATCCTCTCCCGCTCTAAAGCATGACTAATTCAAGCTTATTACATTTGTCTCACTTAGGTAAAGAGGAGGAATTATAGAGGATACTATTGTGTATTTCATTTTATCAATGTGGCAGCAATCATTTCATCCTCATTCTTGCTCTTATGGTCTGAGCTAGGAAAAAAACTCTACACTAAATTCTTTTAATTTCCCAGTCTTCATAATGAGTTTTTATAGAATTATGAGAGGTTATTATTTGGGGCAAAAAATGAGGGGATTTTATTATCGTGCTAGATTGAGAGAATGGCAGCTAATTTTCTAAAAGAAATTTATCTAATTTTATTAAACTAACATCTTTAAAAATAATAAAGTAATATTAATTATAGTATGTAATTTTTAAATTTTCTAAATTCTATTGACATATATCCATAATATCTTTAGATTTATAATATATATAGTAAAATTTCCCTATATAGATATTTATTTCTAAAAACGGGAGGGAGTGAAAATTATGAATAATGAACAAACACACACAGTTATAGTGCAAAAGGCTGAAGGTAATGGTTTAGCCGTTGCTGGATTAGTGTTAGGTATTATCGGAGTCGTATTAAATATAATTCCATTTTTACCTTACATCCTAGGGGCATTAGCCATTATTTTTGGTGGTGTAGGGATGATGAAGTCAGTAAAGAGAGGCATGTCGATAGCATCGATTATTTTGGGTGTTGTTGCAATTGCTATGAAATTTTTATTTTGGATAGGCATAGCTTCATTAAGTTCTGTATAATTATTTTTTTGCTATCATTTTATCCTTTGTAGCAGGTAAAACTATTAAAATTTAGATTAAAATAATTTCAAAAGAAACCTAAGACAAATAGAAAAAAAGCCCCCCAACCCGGTAATCAAGCTATTACTAGGTTGGGGGGTTATATATTAAGTAAAAAATGTGCTACTTTAATATTTTTCTGACAGATTCCTTGTTTCTATAAAATCAGCTGGGACAATGAACCTGTCCATCTGTCCCATTATCTATTAAAATTTACGCTTTCTTTTGACTGGTTGAGTGTTATGCTTGTTTCACTTGGTTTTGTTTCTGCGATTATTTTTCCGTTTCTGAAGGAATATCTTACTGAAGCCTGCTTGCGAATTGCTTCATATTCGTTTTCTGCAGATAGCACGATAAAGTTCGCTGGTTTTCCTTCTTCTATTCCGTAGACTTCTTCGATTTGCAGTGTTTTCGCACTATTACTTGTGATTAAATCAATCGAATTTACAATTTGTTCGTAGCCCATTAATTGTGAAGCATGAATCCCCATATGCAATACTTGGAGCATATTGCCTGTTCCAAGCGGATACCATGGATCAAAAATATCATCATGACCAAAACAAATATTTAGCCCTGCCTCTTGAAGCTCTTTGACTCTTGTCAGGCCTCTTCTTTTCGGATACGTATCAAATCGCCCTTGTAGATGAATATTGACAAGTGGATTCGATACAAAGTTAATAGACGATAGCTTTAATAATCTAAATAGCTTATATGTGTATGCATCATTATATGAACCCATTGCTGTTGTATGGCTTGCTGTTGTACGAGCACCTATTCCACGCTCATATGCCTCTTTTGCTACCACTTCAACAAAACGCGATTGTTCATCATCGATTTCATCACAATGAATATCCACTAATCGATCATATTTTTCTGCTAGGTCAAATGCCTTTTTTAATGATTCCACTCCATATTCGCGAGTAAATTCAAAATGAGGGATGCCTCCAACTACATCTGCTCCCATCTTCAACGACTCTTCTAGCAGTTCAACTCCGTTTGGGTAAGAAAGAATGCCCTCCTGCGGAAAAGCAACTAATTGAATATCTATATAAGGAGCCATCTCCTCTTTCACTTCAAGCATGGCTTTCAATGCTGTAAGCTTTGGATCTGTTACATCTACATGTGTACGGACATGCTGTATTCCTTGAGCGATCTGCCATTTCAACGCAGTTTTCGATCTTTTCTTAACATCTTCAAATGTTAATGTTTCTTTTCTTTGTGACCATCTTTGGATCCCCTCAAACAAAGTACCGCTTTGATTCCACTCCGGCTCACCTGCCGTTAAAGTTGTATCTAAATGGATATGTGGTTCAATAAAAGGAGGAAGAACAAGAGCTCCCTCTACATCAAGGATTTCATGACCAGAAACCTCTTCCAAGGTTTGTGCCACGTTGCTTATCTTTCCGTCTTGGACAACAATATTCCATAATCCATCTTTTCCTCTAAGCTTTGCTTGTTTAATAATCATTTATTTCCCCGCCTTTTCTAATATCCAAATGGTTCACAACTTCTTCATGTTGTGGGATACACTTCATTAAAACAGCATAAAGAATCGCCGTACCTAAAAGTCCATTAATCGGCGGGATGCCCGGAATCAAGTTCGCTGCAGCCACTCCGCCTACCCATGCAATAATCGCAAGCCAATTCACCGCTTTAAATTTCATTTCATTAAACGGCTTATACTTTCCACGCTTTAACAAGAAATAGTCGACTAATACGATCGCTCCAATGGAAGGCAAGGTAGATCCTAGTATAGTTAAAAAGCCAACAAAGTGATTATATAGCCACATCGCTGTGATTGTCCCAACTGTCCCGTTAAATACAACGATCTTCTTTTTAGAGATTTTTGTGATATTGGCGAATCCTAAACTTGAAGCATATAAAGCATTTTCATTTGTCGTCCAAATATTTAAGCCGAGTACAATAATAGCTGGTATAATTAATCCTTGTAAAAACATCACATCGGATATATCCGATTTATTATAGACAATCGCTCCTACTGCACCAAATAAGAACATTAATGAATTTCCGAGAAAGAAAGCAATAACTGTTGAAACTACCCCAGAGCGTGCAGTCTTTGCAAACCGGGCAAAATCGGGAGTAAGTGTCCCACCACTGATAAATGAGCCGATGCAAATGGTTATAGCCGTTGCCAGTCCCATTGCTTCAAGTGGCTGATAATCCAATAGACCTTGAATTCCACCAGCTGTCTCTGTAGCTTCTAAAACAGAGTAGCTTCCTAAAATAGCTATAGAAGGTACAGCAACAACTCCTAATATAGCTAGTGCTTTAATTCCATATATCGCTGTGATTGTCATTAAAATTCCTGAAACGATAATCAAAAAGTAAACATTAAGCCCTGTTGCCTTTTGAACCGGCACGGCAAACATGGCGACTCCTACACCAAACCAGCCGACTTGTGTAACACCTAGCAAAAGAGAGGATAAATAGGAACCTTTTTCACCAAAAGCATATTTAGTCAGCAAATGAGTCGATAATCCAGTTTTCGCCGCAATGTGCGCTAATGCACCTGTATAGATTCCAAGAATTAAATTACCTGCTAGTACAATCCAGATAAAATTGATAAATGATAGACCGTTCCCTAGCGTTCCGCCAGACCACATACTTGCTGAGAAGAATGTAAAGCCAAGCATAACAGCGAGAATCTTCCAAAACCCCGTTCGATGTTCCTTTGGTACAGGCTGTAGTGAAAACTCTAAATCTATCTTTTCCATGCATATTCCTCCAATTTTGTGTTGAAATTGGTCCTCGAATAAGCTCGGACAAAACAAAAAAGGGTTTATCGCCATATCTGACAATAAACCCCTTTCGTTCACAATAAACACAGGCTGCCTATATATACGCATCCCATGAATGATTGTTAACTTCCGCTGTCCTTGTCAGCCTCTCTGGACTGAATTAAAGGTACCAATATTTAATTGACTTTATTATTGCAGGAAACTACTTTATTGTCAATATCAGCTTTTCACTATGTTTATACAATTAAATAGAATCCTATAGTTATAAGAGTTAATTTAGCTACGCTTGAACCGTTTCCTCTGGTTGATTAATAGATGAGTAGTACTCTACCTTTTTCTTAGAGTCAAATCGGCCTTCCCATTTAGACATGACAACAGTAGCCAGTGCATTGCCGATCACATTTACGACTGTGCGTGCCATATCAAGAAGTCTGTCAATTCCCGCAATAAATGCAAGACCTTCTAAAGGAATTCCTACTGTTCCCAGTGTTGCTAGTAAAACAACAAAAGATACTCCTGGTACACCAGCGATTCCTTTAGATGTAACCATCAATACTAATATTAATGTAATTTGCTGCGTAATACTTAAATCAATATTATACATTTGCGCAATAAACAGTGCCGCTAGCGCCTGATATAGCGTAGACCCATCCAGGTTAAAGGAATAACCTGTTGGAACAACAAAAGAAACAATATCTTTCGGACATCCGAATTTTTCCATCTTCTGAATGACTTTAGGCAATACAGTTTCCGAACTAGAAGTTGAATAAGCTAATAACAGCTCATCCTTCAATACTTTGATCAGATGGAAAATATTAATGCCGACCAGCTTCGCAATCCCGCCAAGTACAACAACAATGAAGAATGCCATCGTTACATAAACGAGAATCATTAATTTTCCTAATGGAAGTAAGGATTCCAATCCGAATTTAGAAACCGTTACACCAATTAAAGCAAATACGCCAAATGGGGCAAACTTCATA
Source organism: Cytobacillus solani (assembly GCF_001420595.1). Lineage (GTDB taxonomy): Bacteria > Bacillota > Bacilli > Bacillales > Cytobacillaceae > Cytobacillus > Cytobacillus solani. The sequence continues at coordinate 4,852,163 of NZ_LJIX01000006.1, forward strand.
ATCATGTTTGTCACCCAGAACATCGCCTCTGCCATTCCCTCAAAGAATGCAAGCACTGGTTTCCCCTTTTCACCAATGGCTGCAATCCCTAAACCGAATAACACGGAAAAGAAAATAATCGGCAGCATATCGCCTTCAGACATCGATTTAATCACGTTACTTGGAACGATGTCGACAAGGATATCCAAAACCCCGTGGCTTTCACTTTGTACTTCTTCTGTCGTTTCAACATATTGGTCAATGTTCCCCTTTGAAAGAGACGACATGTCTATCCCATGACCAGGCTGAAAAATATTTGCTGCCAATACACCAACAATAATGGCAATCGTTGTAACAACTTCAAAATAGATCAGTGTTTTCCCGCCAAGCTTCCCTAGCTGTTTGATATCTCCAGTTCCAGCAACACCTAGAATTAAAGTAGAAATAATGATTGGCACAACAATCATCTTGATCATATTAAGGAAAATCGTACCAATAGGCTGTAAATACGTTTCTACTGCAGGATTTCCGTAGAAAATGGCTCCAATAATAATCCCCAGTACCAGACCGGTAAGTATTTGATATGCCAAAGAAAATTTAAACTTTTTCTTCATCAAGAAGTCACCCCTTTTATACGAATGAAAACGCTTTCTCTAGCTGAGATAGCTTATTAAAATAATTTTATGGGCGACTTACTCAATCCTACAAAATCCGACAATTATATTTTTTAATAATTTTAAAATGAGCCATTATTTAACTAATTCTGGTTGTATTTTTCCAGTGTTTCAAGATAAAGCACTTGAAGAAATTTTTTGCTATTAATTTTTATCCTTACTACCTCCTCTTTTCCTTCCTGGATAAATATCATTTGTTTTCTTATTTCCTGAAAGTCAAAGTATCGTGGGGCATAATATTCAAACTCATGATTCGTATAATCAATAGCCCCTAATGAAGCCAAATTATTCGTTGCTGTAAGAAGTGTTCTGCGAATTCGCTGTTCCATTGCTTTACTTTCTTTATTTATATCTGAATCAGCAAATCCTTGTTTTTTAGATACAGCCTCATATAAATCTTTTAAAGGCGGCAATTGAGAAACCTTGTGTTCCTGGCTCATCAGAAACTCAATGATCGCTATAATATCATCACTTCCCGCTTCCCCAATGATTCCCATGTCATTTAAAATCGTTAAGACAATTTCCTTTACACTTGGCTGCCTTTTCATTTGATTCACCAATCCGATATTGGCTAATGATTCCTGAATCGTTAGCAGCGAACCTCTTAGCCGAAATTGTTCTGCTGTTTTCTTTAAGATACTTTGCACTTCCACACGATTGATTGGCTTATGAATAAAAAACTCTATTCCTTTTTCATATGCCTCCCCTACCATTTCTTTGTTTTCAATCTGGGAAATCATAATAAATTGGCCCTTAAACCCTTTCTTTCCCAAAAGCTCAATCGTTTCAATTCCATCCAACTCCGGCATTAGTAAGTCGATTAAAACAACATCCGGGTTAATTGTAAGGATGGTTTGAAGTCCAGAGGCACCGCTTTCTGCTTCACCTATGACAACTCCCAAATCTCCATCTATAATTATATTTTTCAGCATTGTTCGGCTTGCTGGATCATCATCTACAATGAAATAACGCAGAATCATTCAACTCACTTTCGTACATTTTTTATTGGAATGCGAATTTGAAAAACCGTTCCCTTAGTAGAAGTCTCCACTTGGATTTGCCCTTCTAACTTTTGAACAATTTCGCTGACATGGGATAGTCCAATCCCTGTTGCAGCAACACCATCATCATCAAATTTTGTTGTATACCCCGGTTCAAAAATAATGGATACATCCTCTTCCGCAATTCCTTTGCCTGTATCTTTAATAACAAAACAAATATGTGTCGACTCATCCTTTATATCAAAATGAATTTCCCCGGTCTCCGTTATCGATTCGACCGCATTGGCAGTCAGATTATTTAATAAAGCAAGAAGCGGAATAAGCTGACTGGTCTCAAAATCAGCAGATAAATTCACATAAAAGGTGATCTTTTTCTTTAACATTTCACTATATTTTTCATTTGCCATCACGACAAGGTTCAGCACATCTGCTAGAAAAAGAGTGTCACTATTTTTTCTTCCCGTTACTTTCGTAAGCCCGGCTAAAATCCTTTGTGAATCCTTTTTCACTTCATGGATTTCTTGCGCAATGCGAAGAGCCTGAACACTTAATGGGTGCTGCTCAAGCTTTTTTAATTTTCGATATAAATCAAAGCTCTCAGCAGTTATTTGCTCAATATGGTTCATTGATTTCTGCAAGTAGAGCACTTCTCCATATAATTCAGATCCGACCTCAAGCATCTCTTGCATTCTTTTCTTTTGTTCTGAAACCGTAATGGAGCTGTATAATCCTACAGCAAAATAGCTGCGGAACAATGCCACTCCAAATAATAGTATCCAATCCCTGAAATCATTCGTTTGATGCAGCAGCCCATGTCGCATGATGTATTCTAAAACGTTTCCGATCAATTCAAACAGGGAAGCCCAGGCTCCCAAAATAAGCGGAAATGTTTTATACCGTTCGATTTTAATTGTATGTAAACCAAGTGCAAATACAAAATAAAATAGTAGGGCCGGCAAATGACTAAGGAAACTTACCGAAAAAGATATATCACTTAAAAAATAATCCTCGATTAAACGAAAGCCAACAACGGTTATCCCTGTGACAATCCCTGTACGTATAAGTGAAACCGGAGGCCAAATAAGAATAAGCAGAAAAAAGGTGATGCTTCCAAGACCAAAACGAAAAACCTCTCCATCGAAGGGCACTACCTTCACTTCACTTAGAATTGACGTCAGTAAAGCAATAATAGCTACTATAAATCCATCCGTTTGATAAAAATGCTTACTTACATATTTTTTTGAAAAAGCCATTGAAATCTCCTGATTGCACTTTTTTTAATCATTATATCATCTCTATTTTCTCTTAAATATTCCTTATTAACAAACCTTGACTCTGACCTTAAGGTATCCCTCATAGTTACATTTGAAAGAATTATAAAATCAATATTTCCCATTTATAGAAGGAAAAGAAAAAAAGAAAGAGAAATTTAATCTTATAGGAACTGCTTTTTACCTTTCACCTCTTAGACCCCACATACGAATCCCTTTTTGCAGAATTGAAATCACAGATATGTACGGCTATTTAGAATGAATCATAGTAAATGAGAAAGGAGAGTTTCACATGATGGAACCAAAAGTAATGAAAAAGGAAGCATTTCATGTAATTGGTTATCAATTTGAAGCAAATCTGCGGGGAATAGAAGAAGGAGATCTAGGAAAGAAAACATTGGCTAGATTACAAGAAAATGCCGGAAGCATTCTGAATAAATGCGGCAATCACGTCTATTTAGTTCAGCTATATCCTATGAAGGAAGACTTTAATGCCTTTGAGGATAAATTCACTCAAATCATTGGCTATGAGGTATCTAATGCAATTGATGTCCCTGAAGGAGCCATTCTCCACACCATTCCGGAGAATTTCTATGTCACTTATACTCATCAAGGACCTGAAGCAGAATTGTATAAAACTTATGATTACTTATACGGGAAATGGCTAAGGGAAAACGGCTACGCACCCATTAGATATGATATGGAACGATGGGATGAACGATACAAGCCAGATGATTCCGATAATGAAATTGATGTATTTATTGCTGTTCAGAAAAAGTAAGAGGAAGAATTTTGATCGTACATGTTTTAATAAGAAATGAAAATTATGTTCATATTACATTCATTTTGCAAACAAAAACAAGGAAAAGAACTCCTTAAATTGCTCCTCTCCTATTCTAATCAATCATAACCATCAATTGAAAACAAAGAGAATAAAACATGACAATACGCCGTGTCCAATATGGACAAGGCGTATTGTCATGTTTTCATGTTTTTTTATAGGGTATCAGCTATAAGCCTTTCTTGATCAAGTTCGAGTATTTTCGCCAATATAACATAGAATATGAAGGAAAACGTCAGGCAGGAATTCTACATTATTCATTACATATAACAATTAAATTTCCAAAATATGCATAGAAGCAGACGAATTAAAAGCGTTTGCACAATTATAAATCTCAGTTATAATACTTGTATACAAGTATACCTTAAAAATAAGAAGGTGATTTTATGACTGAACCCAAAGAATTTCTCTATCCAGGAAAATGGCTTTCTAAAGCTTCGGCTGGTGATCGTGTAGCATGTGAGCTTCGAATGCAAATTATTTCCGGCTTAATTGAAAGCGGTACCATCCTTTCTGAAAATAAATTAGCAGCTGATTTTGCTGTGAGCCGCTCACCCATTCGTGAAGCATTAAAAATACTTGCTTCGGAAAATATGATTCGATTAGAAAGAATGGGTGCCGTCGTTATCGGCTTAACAGAAAAAGAAATTGAAGAAATTTACGATGTACGTTTACTAATAGAAACGTTTGTGTTTGAACGACTTGTCAAAATGGATATTCATGAGTTAGTAAATGAGCTCAGCAAAATCCATGAAATGATGAAAGTAGCCATCAAATTCCAAGACGCTGATGAATTTTCTTATCAAGATGTCTTATTCCATGAAACAATTATTCGTGCCATTAATCATTCCTATATGCTGATGATCTGGAATAATTTAAAACCCGTTATGGAATCCCTCATTCTTTTATCGATGCGTGCTCGCTTTAAGGAAAAATACGAAGACTTCCCACGGATTTTGGAAAATCATGAGCTGTATATTGAAGCAATAAAAACGAGAGATCGAACGCTGATGATTAAATCCCTGCACCAAAACTTTGATGATGTCCAAGGAAAGATAGAGGATTTATGGATGTCTCAACAAATGCTATCTAAAGGAGCCGAGCTAGAAGATGAGTAACTATATGTTAGGTATAGACATCGGCACGACAAGTACGAAAGCTGTTCTATTTACTGAAAAGGGAGAGGTCATTCAACAAGAGAATATTGGTTATCCCCTTTACACACCGGATATTTCTACAGCTGAACAAGACCCTGAAGAGATTTTCAAAGCTTTCTTACAAGCTATTTCGAATATAACGAAGAAGCATCCGCAAAAAAAGCTATCGTTTATTTCATTTAGCAGTGCCATGCATAGTGTCATTGCGATGGATGAACATGACCATCCACTGACCCCTTGTATTACTTGGGCAGATAATCGCAGCGAAGCATGGGCACATAAAATAAAAGATGAGTTGAATGGACATGAAATATATAAACGGACAGGCACACCCAATCATCCCATGTCACCATTAACAAAAATTGCTTGGCTTGTGAATGAGCATCCTGAAATCGCTGTCAAAGTTAAAAAGTATATTGGAATTAAAGAATACATCTTTAAAAAGTTCTTTGATCAATATGTTGTCGATTACTCTCTTGCTTCAGCGATGGGCATGATGAATCTCAAAACACTGGATTGGGATGAGGAAGCTCTCGCAATTGCTGGTGTAACACGTGCCCAATTATCTATGCTTGTACCGACAACCAAAATATTTCAGAACTGTCACCCTCATTTAGCAAAGCAGATTGGGATCAATCCGCAAACCCCATTTATTATTGGTGCAAGCGATGGTGTGCTTTCTAATCTAGGGGTAAATGCAATAAGAAAAGGCGAGATTGCGGTAACAATAGGGACAAGCGGTGCCATTCGAACGATTATTGACAAGCCGCAAACAGATGAAAAGGGCAGAATATTTTGCTATTGCCTCACCGAAAAGCATTGGGTAATTGGCGGACCAGTTAATAATGGGGGGATGATCCTCCGCTGGATAAGGGATGAATTTGCCTCTTCAGAAATTGAAACAGCAAAAAGACTAGGTATTGATCCTTATGAGGTATTAACGAAGATCGCTCAGCGTGTTAGACCAGGTGCTGATGGATTATTATTTCACCCTTACCTTGCAGGTGAACGCGCACCACTTTGGAATCCGAATGTGAGAGGTTCATTTTTCGGTCTCACACTTTCACATAAGAAAGAACATATGATACGTGCAGCATTAGAGGGTGTCATTTACAATTTATATACCGTATTTTTGGCTTTAATGGAATGTATGAATAGCCCTGTTACCCGAATTCAAGCAACTGGCGGCTTTGCTAGATCTGAGGTTTGGAGACAGATGATGTCTGATATCTTTGAATCTGAAGTAGTCGTTCCTGAAAGCTATGAAAGCTCTTGTTTAGGTGCTTGCATTTTGGGGCTTTATGCGACAGGCACAATCCAGTCATTTGAAGTAGCAACTGAAATGATTGGCAGCACTTTTAAGCACACACCAAATGAGGAAGCTGTTAAAGAATATCGACAATTACTGCCGATTTTCATCAACCTTTCTCGAGCATTAGCAAATGAATATACACAAATTGCCAGCTATCAACGCGGCTTAATAGACACAAATAAATAATTAGGAGGGGCGAACATGCCATTATTCATTGTAGCCATTGGGATCATTGCATTACTGATTTTAATAATGGGACTAAAATTAAACACCTTTATTTCATTAATAATCGTATCTTTTGGCGTTGCTTTAGCCCTTGGAATGCCACTAGAGGAAATTGTTAAAACGATTGAAGCAGGATTAGGAGGAACGCTTGGCCATTTAGCATTAATCTTTGGACTCGGGGCCATGTTAGGGAAATTAATCGCTGATTCTGGAGGAGCCCAACGAATTGCGATGACCCTCGTCAACAAATTTGGAGAAAAAAATATTCAGTGGGCTGTCGTTGTTGCCTCATTCATTATTGGGGTAGCATTATTTTTCGAAGTGGGATTAGTTTTATTAATTCCAATCGTTTTTGCCATTTCAAGAGAATTAAAGGTATCCATTTTGTATCTTGGAATACCGATGACTGCCGCTTTATCTGTCACCCATGGTTTCTTGCCGCCGCATCCGGGACCAACCGTTATTGCTGGTGAATACAGTGCAAACATTGGTGAAGTATTGCTTTACGGTTTTATTATTGCTCTTCCAACAGTTATTTTAGCTGGACCTATTTTTACGAAAATTGCTAAAAAAATAGTCCCTGCATCATTTACAAAAACAGGTAATATTGCTTCCTTAGGAGAGCAAAAAACGTTCAAACTGGAGGATACTCCTGGATTTGGCATTAGTGTTTTTACTGCTATACTTCCAGTTATCCTCATGTCGATCTCAACCATTATTACTCTTCTTCAAAAGACAATGGGCTTTGAAGACAATAGTTTTCTAGCTGCGATCCGGTTTATTGGCGAAGCTGGTACCGCCATGCTGATTTCCTTATTAGTTGCCGTTTATACAATGGGTCTGGCAAGAAAAATTCCTATAAAAACGGTTATGGAATCATGTACCACAGCTATTACACAAATTGGGATGATGCTGTTAATTATTGGGGGCGGCGGTGCCTTCAAACAAGTATTAATAGATGGCGGTGTAGGTGACTATGTGGCTGAATTATTCGGTGGTACTTCCCTATCACCCATTTTACTCGCTTGGATCATCGCAGCCATCTTACGGATTTCCTTAGGTTCTGCAACAGTTGCTGCTTTAACAACTGCTGGTTTAGTTATTCCAATGTTAGGACAATCTGATGCTAACCTTGCTTTAGTTGTACTTGCAACAGGCGCGGGCAGTTTAATTGCTTCCCACGTAAACGATGCAGGTTTCTGGATGTTTAAAGAATATTTTGGATTAAGCATGAAGGAAACGTTTGCCACATGGACATTACTTGAGACGATTATTTCTGTAGCTGGATTAGGATTCATTCTACTCCTAAGCTTATTCGTATAATTTTTTTCTAAAGGCAATATAAATTTATCCTTTCTAGGCAGTAAAACCTCTCGATTGAAATCGGAGTTTTACTGCCTATTAATCTAAGTTAAAAGGAGCTCAGAAGAATGTTCAATACAATCGGTATTATTGGTTTAGGCGTAATGGGCAGTAATCTCGCTTTAAACATGGCTAGTAAAGGAGAACAAGTAGCCGTTTATAACTATACGAGGGATTTAACCGATCAGCTTGTTCAAAAAAGTGAAGGACAGGGAATCCATCCATACTACGAAATCCAAGACTTTGTTCAGTCATTAAAAACGCCAAGAAAAATCTTTCTTATGGTTACAGCAGGCAAACCGATTGATTCAGTGATTCGTTCATTAATGCCTGTTCTTGAAGCAGGCGATATCATTATGGACGGCGGGAACTCTCATTACGACGATACAGAACGCAGATACGATGAGCTGAAGTCTAAAGGAATTGACTATTTAGGAATTGGGATTTCCGGTGGCGAAGTCGGTGCTTTAAAGGGACCTTCTATCATGCCAGGCGGGGATAAAGAAGTATATGAGAAAGTGGCTCCCATTCTTACAAAAATAGCAGCACAAGTGGACAACACCCCATGCTGTGTTTATATTGGTCCAAAAGGGTCTGGTCACTTTGTAAAAATGGTACATAACGGGATCGAGTATGCAGATATGCAATTAATTACAGAAGCGTATACATTTTTAAAAGACAGACTCCATTTGAGCGTTCATGAAATTGCAGACATTTTCGACACATGGAACCAAGGAGAACTAAATAGTTATTTAATCCAAATCACTGCAGACATTTTAAGAAAAAAAGACGAATTAACAGGATTGCCCCTCATCCATGTCATTCTTGATAGAGTAGGACAAAAAGGAACAGGAAAATGGACAAGTGTTCAAGCGATTAATAACGGAATCCCTTCTTCTATTATTACGGAATCATTATTTTCAAGATATCTATCCTCTTTAAAAGAAGAACGATTGACTGCAGAAAGCATCCTAGCTGACCCAAATATGAATCAGCAGCCATTAGATAAAGAGGTTTGGATTGAGTATGTTAGACAAGCGTTATACATGGGAAAGGTTTGTGCCTACACACAAGGGTTTACACAATATAAAATGACTTCTGAACTGTATGGCTGGGATTTACCTTTAAAGGATATCGCCCTCATTTTCCGTGGCGGCTGCATTATTCGTGCAGAATTTCTCAATGTCATTAGTGAAACATATCAGTCTCAGCCAAATTTGGCGAATTTGTTAATTGCACCGTATTTTGCTAAAAAAGCAAAGGCATATCAATCAGGCTTGCGTAAAGTACTTTGCGAGGGCATTAACTCTGGGGTCTCATTCCCTTGCTTAAGTGCCTCACTCACTTACTATGACAGCTATCGCACAGGCACATCTAATGCCAGCTTATTACAGGCACAACGCGACTACTTCGGTGCCCACACTTATGAAAGAAATGACAGAGAAGGGATCTTTCATACAGAATGGTAGGGACATGTGGACAGGTTTACTGTCCCAGGTAAAAGCAAGACAGATTCCTGCATAAAACGCAGCGTCGGTTCCCTTCTAAATAGGATATTACAGCCTCTAGGTTTAATTCAAATGAATATTTAGTCATAGAAAAACTGCACCTCCAATCGTTTAGATGTATCTAGCAATGGGGGTGCAGTTCAATATGGAATGGACTATTTCTACTAATTTTTTCACTCAAAAATATTAAATTTCCTTTTGAACGATAGATGTTGTTTCTTGTCTCCTAATAAGATGAACCAATAAATAAACAAGCGGAGTAACAAAAATCGATGCAAAAAACTTAAAAACATATTGGGTTAGAATTAGGCTTCCTAGGATAGCAACAGGCATTGTTCCATAGAAAGCAATCGTAATAAAAATAGTTGTATCGACCAATTGACTCAGCATGGTGGAGGCATTATTACGAAGCCAAAGTTTTTTCTGTCCATGCTTGCTCTTTAATCGATTAAATACAAAAACATCTAGATTTTGACTAATCGCATAAGAAATTAGACTCGCGATAATCACTCGAAAGCTTCCGTTTAGGATTGTTTCGAAGGACTCCTGGTTTTTAAATACGGGAGCTGCTGGCAAATGAATCGCAATTGTAATAAATAGAACGGCTAGAACTTGCATGATCAAACCAGCATGAACTGTCTTCTGCCCTTCCTTTTTTCCATAAACCTCGACAATCACATCGATAATTGGATACGTAAAAATATAGATAATAACAGCTGCTGGCAAGATCGCAAAGTCCCCAATACTAAATAGCTTAACAGCCACAATATTAGCCAAAATTAAAAGCCCGACATATATACCATTTAAATATAAAATCATGTCCTTTACCTGCCTTATCGATTATCTACTTTTTCAGGATAGAGATCATGGTTCATCAGCCGATGATTCGCCATCTCTTCATATTTCGTGCCGGGTCTCCCATAATTGCACCATGGATCAATCGATATGCCCCCGCGCGGTGTGAATTTTCCCCAAACCTCAATATACCGTGGATCTAGTAATTTAATTAAATCGTTCATGATAATGTTGACGCAATCCTCATGAAAATCACCATGATTTCTGAAACTGAATAAATAGAGCTTCAGAGACTTACTTTCCACAATTTTCTTATCTGGGATGTACGAGATGTACATCGTTGCAAAATCAGGCTGACCTGTTATGGGGCATAAGCTTGTAAATTCCGGGCAGTTAAATTTTACAAAATAATCCCGATTAGAATGCAGGCTATCGACCGCCTCCAATACCTCAGGTGCATAATCAGATCGATATTGTGTTTGCTGATTGCCTAAGAGTGTTAAATCCTTTAATCCTTCTTCCAGCTTGCGTCCAGACATAAAAAAGCCTCCTTGTAAAATGTTTCCCAACACTTTTCAAAAGAGGCTCGTTCAACCATTCTATTGCAAACAAATAGGATAAAACAAAAAAAGCCATGTCCTATTATGGACATGGCGTATTGTCATGTATCCATAGTTTTTTATAGAGGGTATAAGCTATGAACCTCTCCCGATCAAGTTCGGGTATCTTTTCAATATAATATAGAATGCAGCGGAAAACGTCAAATAGAAATTTATGTAATGTACTATGCTAAATCTACTCGATCTTTTCAACTCTTGTATATGGTCTTTTCCCTTCTGCAATAAGGTGGTTAATCCTCTCGACTAACTGCGGCAATTCACTTATTGATTTCATTGTAAAATCGGCCCCATTTTGGATAAAGGTTTGTTCGGTTTTAGCGATAGCTGTTTCTTGGTCTATCTTTGATAAAGCATTAAATTCATCTAAGCTTAAACCTAGTTCAGAGCTTCCTATAATGACACCAACTGACCAAACCCCTGCATTAACCCCTTCTTTAATATCTGAAACCGTATCACCCACTTTGATAACCTTACACACAGCAGAAAGTTTCAATGCCTCCATATTACGATAAATCATATAAGGATACGGTCTTCCAAGAGAATTTGTTCCATCAGGAGTTATATAGAAATCAGGACTATAGCTTTTACTAGCTGCATGAGGAACAACAACATCCATCATTGATTGGGTATACCCTGTTGTCGAACCAACTTTCAGCCCCATCTCCTTCAACTTTTGTACTGTCTCTACCACCCTAGGAATGGGATCCGTATATTCTTTTAAGGAGGACATTAATGCAGGCTCAAATTCGGCATATAAATCCTCTACATCTTGCTCATTGAATCTTCTCCCAAACTTAGCTTCCCATAATCCGGAAACCCTTGGCATCATTAGCATTTCACGAATATGATCAATCTTTAGCATGCCCATGGGTGCTCTTGCCTCTTCCATCGTTACATCAATGCCTGCATGTTTAAAAATATCAATAAATACATTTACAGGAGCAAAACATCCAAAATCAACAGTTGTTCCAGCCCAATCTAAGATAACCCCTTCAACTTTATGCATGCTGGCATCCCTCCAGATATTCCTCAATAATATTACATAATGCCTCTATATCTTCTTCATAAATTTCCCCAATATTGCCAATTCGGAATGTATCCACATCTGTCAGCTTTCCTGGATAAAGGACAAATCCTCGTTCTTTCACATACAAATAGAAATCTTCAAAGCAGAATTGTTCGCTTGGGAAAAGAAAGGTTGTAATGATCGGTGACTGTTTTTCTGCTGTAATATACGTGTGAATGCCAATCCTTTCAAGTCTATCCCGCAAAATTTGGTTATTATTTTGGTAGCGGTGATGTCTGGCTGGGATCCTGCCTTCTGCAAGCAATTCATCAATAGCTTTCGAAAAGGCAGCTACAACATGCGTTGGGGATGTAAATCGCCATTTCCCGTCCTTGTCCATTTCCTTCCATTGATCAAATAGATCTAATGATAAGCTCCGAGCATTTCCTTCACAAGCTGCAAGTTTATCCCGTTTGGCAATAACAAAGCCAAATCCCGGAACCCCTTGAATACATTTATTCGCACTGCTAATTAGATAATCAATTCCAAGTTCAGGAATATTTATATCTATCCCTCCAAAACTACTCATTGCATCGATGATTAACGTTTTGTCGTATTCCTTTGATAATCTCGATATCATCTCCATCGGATTTAAAATGCCTGTCGTTGTTTCACAATGAACCATAACCAAATGGGTAATCGCTTGATCTTCTTCTAAAATCTCTTTAATTTCATCTTCATTTGGGTACTCATTATAGGCGGCACGATATTCACGGTAATTAAGCCCTATATAGTGTGCGATTTTTACAATCCGCTCTCCATAAGCACCGTTCGTCACAATGAGAACCTTATCTTCATCCGAAACGGCTGATGTCATCACAGATTCAACCGCAAATGTCCCGCTTCCTTGCATAAGCACAACCGAGTAATCTTGCTGCGATACACCAGCTAATTCAAGCAGCTGTATACGAATCTTTTGCGTAATTCCTTTATAATCATCATCCCAAGTGCAGCGGTCATAAAGCATTTCCTCTTTCACTGTACGAGAAGTTGTCAGCGGACCCGGTGTCAAAAGCTTATAATTATGCATGTTCCTTCACACTCCAATTATTATTTTGCTGAATTAAAAAATGCTTGGTGCTGTTCCAATAACTTTACTGTTAACGGTTGGGCGAATGTCATCGAATGAGCTGGCTTGTTCACCTCATCAACTGTCTCCCCTTTGTAAAGAGCAACCGGATAGGATGACAATAATTCCTTCCTTGCATCGCTAATAATTACCTCTGCCATCTTCATAGCTAAATCTGTTGTTTCACCCTCTTTATCAATAACAGCAATCGATTCGGTAAGAGAAAAGTTGCCTTCCACTGGATCGACATAATCAATCGGTGCACCTGATTCCTTTGCTTGGACCGCTTGATGGCGAAGTCCAAAACCTGCCGCCACTTCTCCAGCCTGGACTTTTTTAATTGGACCTGAGCCAGAGCTTTCTAAGTGTGGGCCCACATTAGCAATCAACTCGTGAAGAATCGTTTTTCCTTCTTGTTCCCCGTACTCACTTATAATCGCTTGGATTAACAGCCAGCCTGTTGAAGAATCAACGATATTCGGAATAGACACTAATCCTTTAAATTCTGGTTTTGTTAAGTCTTTAATAGATGTTGGTGCTTCCAGCCCTTTTTCCTTCAGTACTTCCGTATTGACAAAAATGGCACCTGAATTGGATAAAATCGGCGTATAGAAGGATGGATATTCCTCTAATGCCTTCGCATCAAAAGCTAAATCTTTAAACATCGAATGCTCCTCTTGTGAGCTTTCAAGAAAATAAGAACTCATTGTCACTAAATCAGCTTCGATTTCCTTACCCTCTGCTATTAACTTCCCGCCTAATTCAGACGTTCCTAACGATTGAAAAACATACTCTCCCTCATAGCCAGCCTTATTTAAGGCATTTTCCATTGCCGCAACAGCTTCTTCATCCCCATTCGTATAAATAACGACTTCCTCTTCTTTTTGACTGTTACAACCTGCTAACGCAATCACAAAACCTAAAGCGAATAGAATCAGGATCATTTTTTTCATCATTATGCCGCCTCACTTTTTCTATATATTTTTTTACCATTTACTACTTGCCTTTTCTGCAAATAATCACAAAGGAATTTGATTAATAGATTAGTAAAAAAGATGAGTAAAGATAAAACAAATATTTCATTGAATTTTGCAAAATGCTGCAGTTCTTTAATTTTGCTCGCAACTAATGAAGTTTGAGCTGTAACTAGAAAGATAATTCCACTAATCGTTACCATTGAGTTGATAAAATAGTAACTAAACATCTCAATAACAGTAGATACTGAGTTTGGCAGAATGACCCGATAAATGGTCTTAATCCAGCTATCTCCAAGTAACTCTCCCGTCGTTTCCCAAGATCGATTCATTTTAGATAAAGAGTTTTTGGCCATTAAATAGGGAGTAGTAAAATAGTGAACAATATTACATAGGATGATGATGATAAATGTTCCTTTTAAACTACTGCCATTAAAAAGAAGCAAATACGATAAGCCAAGCACCATACCTGGAACAGTATTTGTAATCATTGAAACGATATCGATTGCTGTTCTTCCTTTTAATTGTGTGCGTACATTTAGAATTGCAGAACTGTAGGCAATAACAGTGCCAATAATGGCTGTTAAAATAGAAACTACAAATGAATTTTTATAAACAGCTACTAAATCACCCGATTGAAACACATTCAAAATATGCTTAAAGGTAAACGATAGATTATAAGGAAAACTATTAAGAAATGGCGCAATAAACATAACGGCAAAAATAGACAGCATCCCTAATAAAAAGATCGATGAAATCATTGCTAGAAAAGTATCCCGATATTTATTTTGCGTCCACTCTATGTCGGTAATCTTTTCGTATTGAAAGTTAAATTTTTCAAGGAAGTATAACAGAAAAACGCCTAGCACTGCTGGTAATAACATAAGAACGGCAATGACAGCCCCATGATTAAAGTCAGGAATGGACCCTAGCATTACTTGATACAGTTGGGTTGAAACAACAGAGTACGTTCCCCCAACTGATGCAGGGATTCCGAAATCTGTAAAGCTTAAAATAAAGGAAAGAACAAAGGCACCGCCTAAGGTTCCGATTAATGGACGAACAATCGTATTCGAAAAGCTTCTTAACGTCCCATCACCCATTAACTTGGAAACGATGATAAATTTCTTATCAACATATTTAAAGGAATTATTAATAAGAAGAAAGGAAGCTGGCAATGTATAGATCACATAGCCGATTAATAAACCATTAAAGCCGTATATGTCAAAAAATCCATGGCCGATTATCTTTGTTATTAACCCTTGGTTTCCAAATGAATACATAATAGCAAATCCATATGTAATCGTAGGCAGGAGCATCGGGAGAATAATTACCGTTCCAATCACTCTTTTTAGTGGCTGATAGATTCTCGTACAGTTAATCGAATAAGCCAATGTAAATGCTAGAATAGTCGTTATCACCGCTGTCGCACTTGAAACTTTGAAACTATTTCCAATTGACTCTATTATCTCTTTATTCGACAGAACCGAAAGATAATTGGAAAGATCAAACCCGCTGCTCGTTTCAAAGGATCGAATAAATAACACGGACAGAGGCAATAGGAGAAAACCAGCAAATAATAATGCTAACAGGAAATAAACGATGCGCATTTCTGGTCTTACATTAGGCATACTTCTCACCAAATAAATTGAATATATTTTGCCGCTTTATTTGTAGCTGTTTTAAAATAAAATCCTTTACAAAATCATTACTTGGCTGATTGATAATCTCCCTAGAAGTACCAAACTGCGAAATATTCCCCCGATTAATAATTAATACCTTATCAGACAGTGTTAAAGCTTCTTCCGGATCATGCGTAACAATAATTGTTGTAAGCTTATACTCTTTTGCAATGGATTGAATACGCTGTTTAATTGATTCCTTTATTACCCCGTCCAGTGCGCTCAGCGGCTCATCTAATAGCAATATTTTCGGCTTTGTAACCAGTGTTCTTGCAAGAGCAACTCTTTGTTTTTGCCCGCCTGATAATTCCCCTATTTTCTTTGTTAAATGCGGCTTTAATTCTAAGAAATCGATATATTCCTGAAGCTCCTTTTCAGAATCCATTCCCTTCTTATTTCTTAACCCATAAACAATATTTTCATAGGCATTTAAATGAGGAAAAAGTGCATAGTCTTGGAAAACAATATTAAATTCCCGGTCCTTCATTGGTACATTGCTTACATCCCGCCCATTAAAAATGATTTTTCCTTCATCCATTTTTGTTAATCCGAGAATGATATTTAATAATGTTGTTTTTCCGCTTCCGCTTGGACCTAGTAGGGAAACAATCTCGCCAGTGTTTATTTCAAGATTTATATTTTCTAAAACGATCTTTTGATCGAATTGTTTGCTTATATTTTGCAATTTCAGCAAACGGCTCACCTCCCTAAATACAACTTCAGTATAAAAATGATATGTAAATTTGAATAAAGATTTTTGTATAGTTTATGTAAATTTTGCCTATATCTTTACTAACTTAATACCAAATCGTTACTAACTTTCGCTGTTTTCCTTATTGTCATTTATATAAATCTATTGAGTACGCCGAGATTTATCAGTAAACTGGAATTACTATAGCTGCATCTAATTAAATTTAAATGGGTGAAAATATGTTTCCACTTGAAAGGCAAAAAAAAATTATTGATTTATTAACGATAAAAAAAGTCCTTAAAATATCTGAACTAACGGATAAACTAAACGTTTCCGTTGATACACTTCGCAGAGATTTAAATCTCCTTACGAAACAAGGGAAAATTGAAAAGATTTATGGTGGGGTTAAGATAGTAGAATCAAAATTTGGTGAATCTGCGATCGATGAACGGATGATTAGCCACTTAGAAGAAAAAGAGAGCATTGCGAGAACATGCAGTGAATGGATTAACGACGGGGATTGTATATTTATTGATAGCGGCTCAACAACTTATCAAATTGCAAAATACATTAAAAACAAGAAAAACTTAACTGTCGTAACAAATTCCATTCCTGTAATAACCGAGCTGATGAATACGGATGTTGAACTAATCATCATTGGCGGAAAGATAAGGAAAAATGAGCAATCTGTTGTAACCTTTGACTATTTATTTAATTTTAATGAATTAAATATATTGAAAGCATTTATTTGTACAAGCGGCATTACGCTTGAAAGAGGTATTTCCGACTATAATGTTGAAGAAGCTCTTACCCGGAAAAAAATCATTGAACGCTCCAAAGAAATATACGTTGCTGCCGATAGTACAAAGTTCGGAAAAGATGTCACTATTGCAATAGCTCCTATTGAGCAAATTAATTACATTATTACGGATGAAAACGTTAATAAAGATTTAATTAATGAATTTAGACATACGAACACTGAATTAATTATTTCAGAATAATCTATAGGTCAATAGATCGTATGTAAATAACAAAAGCTAAAAGATTACTTTATTGAAAAAAGTGACAGTTAAATAAATATCTATACGTAGTACTCTTGGGAAGATCTATTGGCATTGGCAAAGATTAATTATATACTTACCATATATTTTAATAAGTAAAATACTATATTAGGCTGTGATCCAATGGCAAAAAATGAACAGATACATAATGTGGAAATCATTATGAAAGAAATGCTTGATATACAACAAAAGTCTAAAATGTTTGTCAACCTGCTATCAGAAGGGGAGTCACTCACCCAGAATCAGCTTATACTTCTGCTTCAGCTAAAAATCAATAATGGAATGAAAGCAACTGAAATTGCTGATTTCTTTAATGTAACCCCTGGAGCTGTTACATCGATGTGCGATAAACTGGAAAAATTAAATGTAGTTCAGCGTGTAAGAGAAACTGAAGACCGCAGAGTTGTAAAAATGGTCTTGACGAGGATGGGTGAAGAAAAAGTCCATGCCATCTTTTTGAAATTCCCATCCGAGAAGCTAACAGATATGGCAAAAATATTAAAAGAAGTTAATTCATTAATGAGTGCCATTTTTTAAGGATTTCATCTATATTGAAATCCTTTTTTTATTGTCCAATTATGGAAAAAGCTTTTTATATCCTCATACAACCAGATAGTATAGGTGATTAATCTAATCCCTTCTTGACAAATCACCAATCAATGTATTTTAATTAATATATATTTTAATTATTAAAATATATATTAATTAAATAAGGCGGTGTGAAGGAATGCAAAACCAAAAGGCTCAAAAGCCCCGAAGCATCACTCTGACAAGCGGTCATATCAAGGAATTAGCTAAAGACTGCGAACGATTGAACATACGTGGTTCTGTTACATTACACCAAGAAATCCACCTCAAAGAGATCTCCACTCATGGCTTTAGTACCTTTCATTCTCATGTTGCAGCAGATCTGTTAAAAAGCTCTGGATCATGTGTCATAAAAGGCAATTGCGAGGTAAAAGAGATCATCAATGCCGGAAATTTAAAAATGAAAAATGTGCGTGCAGCGAAGCTTTCCAGTTCAGGAAAGCTTACCATTGAACAAATGCTTCATTCAGAACACCTTGATTCCATTGGGCTGATTACCGTAAAAGAAATTCACACAAAACACTTTCAGCTAAAATTATCAGGTGAGAGCAGGATCAACCGATTAATTACAGATACAGCGTTTATAGAAAAGGATAGAAAGTCCATTTCATTAAAGAAAAAACTAATCTGCCAGTTTATTAAAGGAAGACAATTGCAGCTTGCCTATACAGATGCGGAAATCGTTGAGGGGGATGTTGTGGATGTTGGCAGCCAGTGCAATATTCAAACACTTACCTATACAAAAAGCTGTACCATCTCTCCGAATGCTAAAGTCCAACAGATTATACGGAGTGAGAATCCATGAATATAAAAAAAACGATCCTTTCCTTCTTATTGTCGTTAACAATCCCTGTCCTTTCTGTCCTTTATCTAGGAATGATGTTGAGTGCACTAATCTCCATAATAGCCGGGATACTACGAACCATCGGTTTCGAACAAATAAAAATGAGTATTTGGCATGGCATTGATCTTCCTATCGCTTTAAGCATTCCTGTATCACTTGTTGTTTCATTGCTGCTTTTCAAAGGTTCACTTTATGTAAAACGCTCGATTACATTTTGTTTTCACAATCTTTTCTCTCCAGCCCAACCACCCATGAAGTTTAAATAAATTATTACTGTATGCAAAAAAGGCAGCACCTATGAAAATAGGAACTGCCTTTAATCATTTCTTGATTTAAGTTATAGCAAACTTTCAATAAACAAATAAACACCAGTAAACAATAAAATAATATACGTGAAGATACGAAAAATTTGCTGGTTAATTCTTTTAAATAAAAGCTGCCCCACATACAAACCGATAAATACTAATGGAAGTGCAGCAGCGCTTGATACCCAGACTGTTTTATTCGTCCCAGCAAAAATAACCTGGATAACTAAACTGATCAAATAAATAAACATATAAAATGCCAGCGTAGTCCCTCGCAGCTTTTCCTTTTGCGTATCTGTTCCTGAAAAGTATAACAACAATGGCGGTCCAGGCATGCCTATACTCGTTGTAAGAGCACCTGAAAGTCCGCCAACAGCTAGGTCTCTCTTCTTCCCCTGTTTCATGCGAAACTTAAGGATAAGCAAAATGGTTAATGCCAAAATAATAAGGCTTATGACTAACTTTAACTTATTGATGTCTATTAGCATAAAGATGATGATTCCTATTGGCAGGCCTATTCCACTTCCGATCACAAATCTTTTCACGATTCCAAAATCAATATCCTTTCTAACCTTCCTTATTAAAGCAATAGAAATCACTAGCGATAATAGTAAGTTCATTTGGATCGCTTCAGTTGGTTCAAAGAGCAGTAGAAGAAAGGGAGTAGCCAATATGGAAAAACCAAAACCTGTACTTGTTTGAAGGATGGAAGCTGTTAGGATGATGACGACAAATAACAATGTGTTCATATAGCACCTGCTTTTTTTACTTTTTGTTCCATAAATCCGTTCAAGTTATTCTTTCCTTCAATGATATACCTTTTCCTGTCACTAGAGAAGTTTTCACACGAAGGTATATATTTTCTATCATTTTTTGTAAAATGGGGGTAACTACGTGATAATACATTTTCTTACACCTCGTAACTAAGAACACCACGACCTTCGCATCAGATTTACCCACTTACAATCTTACTTTAGAAAGATTATGTATGCATCCAGTCTATTAAAATTCAATATTAGGAGTGGTACAAATGATTCAGTTAACAAAAAGGGGCGAATCTAGTTGATGGCGTGGTAACCCTTAAGTATCAGAACGGACAAGACATTGTTGTAAAAATGGACGAACATCGAAATGGCAAGATTATGTGTGCCATCGCCATGATTGAAAATGTCCAAAACAAATCCTTCAATGTTAAAAGGCTTGTAGAATACTATGATGGACATAAGCAAATGGACCGTGCCCATAAATGGGGGATGAATTGGACGGCTGGGAGGAAGTAATCTCTAAAGGAATAGAGCCTTATCAGAAAGCTCTGGTAAGGCTCTATTTTGATTTTTGAAGATTACCTAACTTTGTAGAGGCCCCTTGTATAAAGTAAAGCTAGATTTTCAGCTACAATAGTGAGGTCTTCTACAACCTCCCCAAGCACGATATCCCACATCAGCTGTTCATTCATATAATACCAGCCTCTAGCAATCAAAGAAGCTTCTATATCCTTGTTAGCCATTCCGGCCGTCTGAACGAAAGTAATATCCTTTGTTATCTCAGCAATAAATCGGGCACGAATCTGACTCCACTTTCTTTCTACCATTTCTGAAATTCCGATGGCCTCCTTTATAACCTTCATCGTCTCTTGTTCATCTAATGCCGCCTGGATGAATAATCTTACCTGCGCTTTTATTTGCGAATACGCTTCTTCCACTGTCGTGGGCTCAAAGGGCATGCTTGCAACATCATACATTTTCTCTACTATATTTTCCATTAGCTCAGCAAATAGCTCATCTTTATTTTTGAAATACACATAGGCCGTACCATAGCCAGTATTTGCCCGTTTATTAATCTCCGTCATCGTTGCTTTTTGAAAGCCTTCTTTTAGAAAAATGACTTTACCGGCATTCAGTAGATTTAATCGGGTTTGCAGTGCCTTCTGCTGTCTCTTGGATAAACCGTCTTCATGATTCACTCATTTCACCTCGTCTTAACAATTTTTAACATATTCTAAATTTTAAGTATTTTCTTTACAATCTGTTAATTGATATTATATCATTGACATAATATCAATTAAATACTTCATTCTATTTTTATAAAGAACATTCCATAAGAAAGGGAGCTGGTCCATATGAGTGAAAAGGAGTTTTTAACAAAGGCCTATGCCCAAAAGCTTGATTCTGAGGATGAACTAAAACAGTATCGAAACGAATTTTACCTGCAGACAGGAACCATTTACTTTGACGGGAACTCTCTTGGACTTCTTTCGAGAAGGGCTGAGCAAGCACTTCATAACGTACTTGAATCATGGAAGACTTATGGCATTGACGGCTGGCTAAAGGGGGAAAATCCGTGGTTCTATCTCCCTGAAAAGCTTGGGGAGATGACAGCACCACTTATCGGTGCAAAGCCTGAAGAAGTAATTGTAACCGGTTCCACGACAATTAATTTACATCAAATCCTTTCTACCTTTTATCAGCCGGAAGAAAAAAAAACAAAGATTCTTGCAGATGAGTTGAATTTTCCAACCGATATTTATGCTTTAAAAAGCCAGCTGAACATTCGCGGACTCAATCCAGATGAACATTTAGTGCAAGTGAAAAGCAGGGATGGGCTAACAATCCGTGAAGAGGATATTATTGAGGCAATGACAGACGAAGTGGCACTGATTGTCCTTGCAGGCGTTCTTTACCGCAGTGGCCAAATACTAGATATGAAGCGGATAACCGAGGAAGCACACAAAAGAGGGATCATAGTTGCCTTTGATTTATGCCATTCCATTGGCTCCATTCCACATTCATTAAGTGAGTGGGGCGTAGATTTTGCCTTCTGGTGCTCATATAAGCATTTAAATGGCGGACCAGGAGCTGTAGCCGGCATCTATGTAAACGAGACGCACTTTGGGGCTAATCCCGGGCTTGCAGGCTGGTTTAGTTCGGATAAGGACAAACAATTTGACATGGAGCATGACTTAACTCCGGCACCAACTGCAGGAGCTATGCAAATGGGCACGCCTAATTTACTGAGTGCAGCACCGCTATTAGGTTCTCTATCGATGTTTGCTGATGCAGGAATAGAAAAAATCCGCACAAAATCTTTAAAGTTAACCGATTATATGCTTGATCTCATTAACATTGAATTAAGCTGTTTTGGGTTCAAGATTGGAAACCCGCTTGATGCAGTCCGAAGGGGCGGCCATGTATTTCTTGAACATGAAGAGGCAGCTCGCATTTGTAAAGCTTTGAAAGATAACGGGGTCATTCCTGACTTCCGTACACCGAATGGCATTCGACTTGCTCCTGTTGCTTTATACAATACATTTGAAGAAGTACGGGAAGTTGTGCAGATTTTGAAAAAAATCATGGAAGAAGAGCAGTATAAGAAATTTGAGAACAAGCGCGATGTAGTTGCGTAAAATAGAATAGAATCACTCGATAGATTCCATCAGCCGCTAGTAGCCATGATACATGATACTCAACTCCAAAGGGGGAGAACACAATGTCAAAATCCATCTCAGATCTTTATAAAAATCTTGAAAAAGAAAAAGGAATTCATACAGATTTCAAAGAGAATATGACATATGGGGAATACTTGCATCTTGATAAAATTCTTACAAGCCAACGGCGACTATCAGACCATCATGATGAAATGCTGTTCATCATTATCCACCAGGTAAGCGAGCTTTGGATGAAACTTATTTTGCATGAGCTTTCCTCAGCAATTAAAGAAATTGAACAAGATGAGCTGCATTCTGCCTTTAAAAAGCTTGCCCGTGTCTCTAAAACCCAGACGCAAATCATTCAAGCTTGGGATGTTTTGTCCACCTTAACACCTGCTGAGTATTTGCAATTCCGCGACACACTTGGAAAGGCTTCTGGCTTCCAGTCTTACCAATACAGACTCATCGAATTTGCTCTTGGCTATAAGTCCACTCATATTCTAAAAATCTATGAGAAGGATCCTGCTGTTCATGCAGCACTTCAGACTGCATTTCAGGCGCCAAGCATTTATGATGTCTCGATTAAAGCATTAGCCCGTGCAGGCTTTGACATTAATCCAGAATTGCTCGATCGGGACTTTTCGAATGTATATGCAGGAGACCCAAGTGTAGCCGCAGCTTGGCGTGAGGTTTACCGCAATGTCGACCAATACTGGGATTTATACGAATTGGCCGAAAAGCTTGTTGATATAGAAGATTGGCTTCAGCAGTGGCGGTTCCGCCATATGAAGACAGTAGAACGAATTATCGGGTTCAAAGTAGGAACTGGCGGTTCTTCAGGGGTGAATTATTTGAAGCAGGTGCTTGATCACCGATTCTTCCCAGAGCTTTGGGATTTACGAACAGAACTATAAGCTTTATTCAGCAAGGTTCCTAGTCGATTTTCATCCTTCCCGAATGTTAGTAAGACGTTCGGCCGTAAACAGACCATTCATTTCCGGTCTAAAAGTTTTGAGATAGGAGGCGAACGGTCCGATAATCTATGATAAAATTGAACTCCTATCGCCGGTCTGTGAGACGGACCGGTGATTATTTTTAACGTTTATTTCGTTAATTTAGAAAAGGGTGATGTGAAGTGGAGGTAAATAAGGATCAGTGGACATCCAAGATTGGATTTATTTTGTCGTCTGCTGGGGCGGCTATTGGTCTTGGCGCCATATGGAAGTTTCCGTATGTAACAGGAATGAGCGGCGGGGGCGCTTTCTTTCTCCTATTCGTCGCATTTACATTGCTAATCGGCCTGCCTCTGCTTATTTCTGAATTTATTATTGGCAGGGGATCAGGCAAAGAAGCGGTCAGCGCGTATAAGAACTTGGCACCAAACAGCCTGTGGGTGTGGGTTGGCCGACTAGGAGTCCTCGGCTGTTTTTTGCTCCTATCCTTTTACAGTGTCGTTGGCGGATGGGTTCTTGTTTATAGTGGTTTGTCTATTCCCGGAAATATTATTGCTGATGGGGCAAGCTATCCTGATTTATTTGGTTCGATCATTGGGACCCCATGGATTACGATTCTTGGCTTGCTTATTTTTTCTTTAATTAATGTTCTCGTCATTTCGCTTGGTGTCTCAAACGGAATTGAAAAAGCAAATAAATATATGATGCCGCTATTATTCATCTTTTTTATTATTTTAGTTGTGCGTGCCTTGACTCTTGAAGGCGCACTGGAAGGAGTAAAGTTCTTCCTCTCGCCCGACTTTTCAAAAATAACTGGTGAATCCATTCTATATGCGCTGGGACAGTCATTCTTCTCATTAGCGGTCGGATTTTCCTGTATGGTTACCTACAGCTCTTATTTAAAAAAGGATGTAAGCTTAACGTCTTCTGCCAGTGCGGTTGTCGGCATGAATATTTTCGTTTCCTTATTAGCTGGACTTGCCATCTTCCCAGTCGTATTTGCTTTCGGCTATGAGCCAGCAGAGGGACCTGGATTACTGTTTATGGTATTGCCGTCCGTTTTTTCTCAGCTCCCATTTGGCGAAGTATTCTTGAGCCTATTCTTATTATTATTCTTATTTGCTACATTGACCTCCTCCTTTAGTTTGTATGAAATCATTGTAGCCGCTTTTACAGCAAATGGAAAAAGATCAAGAAGCAAGGTGACATGGATCTCTGGGCTCATTATTTTCCTAGCAGCCATTCCAGCCGCTTTATCTTCAAGCAGTCTAAGCGACTTAATGATTTTTGGAAAAAGCATTTTTGATGCGACAGATTTCCTTGTCAGTAATATCCTGCTTCCATTCGGCAGCCTGCTGATTTCATTCTTCATCATCTATAGCGCGGATAAGTCACTTGTTAAGCATGAATTTGAATTAAACAGCACAGCAGCACCAAAGCTATATCCCGCTTGGCGCTTTCTAATGATATGTGTGGCACCCATTACGATCATTGTTGTATTCCTGAATACGCTCGGCATCATTTAACTTAAAAGTGGGTTTTACATTCTGTTAATCTGCGAAAAAAATGACTCAAGGTGGTGCTTTTATGAAAGAAGAAAAATGGATCGATATTACACAGCCTCTCACAAATGACATAGCTGTTTGGCCAGGAGATCTGCCATTTACATTCAAGTTAAGCTTCACAAAGGAACAAACAGGGTCAGTGAATATTGGCCAAATCCATACTGGTGTTCATACAGGGACACATATCGATGCCCCCTATCACTTCGATGGGAACGGAGAGAAAGTGCATGAGTTAGATGTGAATATATATGTTGGAAAAGCACGGGTCATCGATGTAACGGGCCTCGAAGCTATTGGAAAAGAGGAGTTGGAGTCTTATAATCTGGAGGGGATCGAACGGCTCCTTCTAAAAACAAGCGGGAAAAGGAATATAAAGCAATTCCCCGAAAGCTTCACAGTCTTTAAAGAAAACATCGGACCTTTCCTCAAAGAGAAAGGAATTCGCCTGCTTGGAACGGACGGGCCATCTGTGGATGCAGTCGACAGTAAATCAATGACGGCACACCACTCATTGAATCAGAACGGTGTATATATCTTAGAGAATATCGTCCTAACCAATATTGAGCCGGCCGATTATGAACTCATTGCCTTGCCGCTTGCCATTGAAGGCGCAGACGCCAGCCCAGTACGCGCTGTACTGCGAGCACTTTAATTACTGTGAGACAAGGGTACAAGATCCTTTTCCCACCAACTTCAATGTTCTTAATAACTTCAACAATTAACAAGGAAAGACCACCTATCAATGAAAGGTGGTCTTTATTTATAAAAATTATTAAGTTTTCCTATGCTTAACAATGAAGGCTGTTTTCCCAAAAGTACTTTTTACTTCATACCAAACATGACTATAAGCTTCTTGCCATCCTCCGTTACTTGCTAATCAACCATGTAACTTGCTCCATTTTTCACGTATAATTCTAGAGTGGCGATGACTGCGTCTTCAGGAAAAGCAGATCTGTCCTCTCTCAAAGGAAGCCATAATAATCACGCTTTTCCCTCCACTTATACTTTCTTCTACCTTCATTTTAATCAATGGTCACTTGATCTGTGGGATTACTACTCATCCCTTTCACACACCAAAAAGCATCTTGAAATAATCCGTATTATGGGCCGCAGCAACGGTAATAGAGATAGCTATTACAAGTACTGCTGCAGCTAACATACCTCTTTTCATAATCTTTTGAACGGCTTTTTCCCTGCTTTGTCTTTATTCATCTCTAATTTTCCCTTTCCTTGCTCCAACTGAATTGTTCGGGAATTGTAAATTTCTACCTCCCAGCTTTGCAAAGTTCACTAAAATTTAAGCATGATCATCTTTTTGCTTAAGCCTATGTCACTGAAAATTGAAAAGGAAGACCTATAGATAAAAATGTAATTCAACTAATCCAAATTAACTAACAATTATGTATAATTAATGAAAGGAGAGATGAAGCATGCTGCATTTAGATACGATTACGAAAGACAATTGGATTACAGCCATTTCACTCCGCGTCCGAGAAGATCAAGTGAAGTTTGTGGCATCAAATGCTGTATCCCTTGCTCAATTAAACTTTCTAGAAAACTTCCATGCAAAAGGAATCTATCATGACAAGGAAATGATTGGTTTGGCGTTATATGGCATTGATGAAGACGATCATGAGTACTGGATTTATCGCATGATGATTGATCATAAATATCAAGGACTGGGATATGGAAAGGAAGCGGTCAAACTAGTTATAGATGATATAAGGAATATAAAAGAGGAGCATCACAAAACGATTACACTGTCCTATGAACCAACGAATGTACATGCAAAACGTGTTTACGAAAAAGTAGGTTTCCAAGAGGTAGATGGGCTGATTATCAGTGACGAACAAGTCTCCCGCTTTACGCTTTAAATTGGAAAAGCTGACAAAGGGGATATAGCCTCGTCAGCTTTATTTTTTTAAAATACCCGTTTGCTCGAACTTAACCGTTCATCCACGATATAGAGTTTTTGCACGTGAAAAATCGCGGTATCACTTATCCTTTCTTATACTACGGCAGAGAGTTTACCATTTATGGATCTGCGAAACGAACAAATGTTAACTGAATAATCATATACTCTTAAGGGAATCTTACTATTTTTTAATATAATTAAAGAAACGTTAAGAAAGGGGAGTGGTCTTATGTTAATTAAGGCTCGAGGAGAATCAGATGAATTAATGATATTGCGCTATTTAAACACAAGAATGGAATTAACTGAAAAGGAAAAGCTCTACTATATAAATCTTGAAAGGGGATATGAAGGGGAGACAATATTTGATCAGCTTGCCGAAAGCCTTCTAGAAGAAAGATATATCATAAACGATTTACTACTTGAGGTTAACAACTCCTATTTTCAAATTGATACTTTGATTATTTCACAGGGCGTTATTCATTTTTTAGATATAAAAAATTATCAGGGGGATTGTTACTTCGAATCGGACAAGCTTTATTCTATCACAACCAGACGTGAATATAAGAACCCTGTAGATCAGTTAAAAAGAAGTACTACTCTTTTCCGCCAATTACTCCAAAACCTCAAACAAAATTACCTCGTTGAAGCCTCCGTTATCTTTGTGAACTCTGAATTCACTTTGTATCAGGCCCCAATGGACCAACCGGTTATTCTTCCAACCCAGGTAAATCGTTTTTTAAAAGATTTAAATAAAACACCCTCTAAACTGAATGATGGACATAGAAAACTAGCTCAAAGATTAGTTTCGTTACACCAAACGATAAATCCATTTATGAAATTGCCAGAGTATACCTATGGGCAACTTCAAAAGGGGATATATTGTAGGTGTTGTAAGTCTTTCATGATCTGCAGAAAAAGATATCACTTTGTATGCCGAAAAGTGTGGAGAACACGAAAAGATTGACTCAGCTATTTTACGAAATGTGGAGGAATTTAAGCTCCTATTTCCAGATCACCGGGTTACTACCCAAAACATTTATGAGTGGTGTAAGGTTGATTTAAATAAAAGAACAATCAGCAGGATTTTAAAGAAAAACTATACTGCATTTGGAATTACCAGTGATACTTATTTTGAATAAGAACCTTGTCATGGTTGGTTTGTGAGTAATCCCATATATAATCCTTCAGAACTGATTGAGACCTTTTTTCTTGAGCTTGTCTGAAACCGGGTGGACTTCGGACTTGGTTTAGCTTTTTTTCTCTTGTACTTGTCTGAACCTGGGGTGACTTCGGACTTGGTTCAGCTTTTTCCTCTTGTACCTGTCTGAACCTGGGTCGACTTCGGACTTGGTTTAGCTTTTTCCTCTTGTACTTGTCTGAACTCGTATCGACTTCGGACTCGGTTCAGCTTTTTCCTCTTGTACTTGTCTGAACTCGTATCGACTTCGGACTTAGTTCAGCTTTTTTCACTTAAACCTGTCTGAACTCAGGTGGACTTCGGACTCGGTACAGCTTTTTTCTCTTGAACTTGTCTGAACTCGTGTTGACTTCGGACTTAGTTCAGCTTTTTCCTCTTCTACCTGTCTGAACCTGGGGTGACTTCGGACTTGGTTTAGCTATTTCTTCTTAAACCTGTCTGAACTCAGGTTGACTTCGGACTTAGTTCAGCTTTTCCCTTAAACCTGTCTGACCCTATAAAAAAGAACCATTCTCGTTGTAGATAACAACTCGAATGGTCCTTAAAAATCCTATTTAAACGCTGGAATAGCCGTCTCGTCATAATTTTTTTCTAAAAACTCACGTACCTCTGTACTTGTCATCGCTTCGGCGAGCTTTTGGATTGCCTCTGAGTCAGCATTGTCTTTTCGTGCTACGAGAGTAATGGCAAAGTTATTTTCTACTCCTTCTGTAAGGAGCGCATCACTTTTAGGTGTCAATCCAAGCGGTGCAGCATAGGCAGGTGTCATAACAACTGCGTCTGCATCATCATACATTCGAGCTAGCATTAACAAGTCTACCTCTTCGAATTTATAATTCTTAGGATTGTCCGTAATGTCTGCTTGTGTATAATAGGGACCTGTTTTTTCTTTTAAAGTAATTACCCCATGCTGAGCCAGCAAAGATAGGGAACGATCAATATTCGAAACATCATTCGCAATGGCAATAACGGAACCCTCTGGCAGTTCGTCCATTGACTTGTAGTCTTTTGCATAAACCCCATAGTTAGCAAAATAAATAGGGACAATTGGAACGAGCTCTGCATCATTGTTTCTATTGAATTCTTCCATATACGGAACATGCTGGAAGAAGTTTGCATCTACTTCTTTTGCAGCTAATGCTGTATTGGGCTGCACGTTATCACCTAATACAACCATTTCTAGATTAATGCCTTCCTCCGCTAGCTTTGGTTTAACAAGATCAAGAATTTCCGTCATTGGCGGAATTAATGACGCTACCTTTAATGTTACTTCTTCGTTATCTGCTGCAGTTTTTTTACTGTCCTTTTCCTTTGTTTCATTCCCTTGGCCACAGCCAGTTAAAAGAATTAGAAACAACGTTACTAGTAATATTACCTTTTTCATTTGTCTTTTCTCCTTACTATTATCTTTTATCAATTATTCTAGATACAGTTGTACCAGTAAATTGAATAAGCTGTACTAATATTACCATAATAACGATCATATAGATCATTAAATCTGTTTTGAATTGCTGGTAACCGTATCGAATGGCGAAGTCTCCTATCCCGCCGCCTCCGACTACGCCCATTATCGTTGAATAAGAAATAAAGCTAATAATGGATGTAGTTAACCCAAGAACAAGGCCAGAACGAGCCTCAACAAAAAGGAATTTAAAAATAATATCTTTAACAGAAGCCCCCATCGAAATGGCCGCTTCCATCACACCTTTAGGTACGTCCAATAAAGATTGTTCGACTAAACGTGAATAATGAGCAATCGCAATAATCGATAATGGTACAGTTGCAACTGCTGTACCAATCGCCGTTCCAATAATTAATCTTGTAAATGGAATTAAAAAAACAACAAGCAGTAAAAAAGGAAAGGAACGGATTGTATTTACTAATAAATTTAAAACTGAAAAAACGAATGGATTTTCAAGTATTTTTCCTTTCC
Source organism: Cytobacillus solani (assembly GCF_001420595.1). GTDB lineage: Bacteria > Bacillota > Bacilli > Bacillales > Cytobacillaceae > Cytobacillus > Cytobacillus solani. The sequence continues at coordinate 4,882,179 of NZ_LJIX01000006.1, forward strand.
TGCAAAGAAATAGCAGCGTCCCAACTGGGAGTCCTATTAGGACAGCAGCAACAATAGAGACACCAACCATTACGAACGTTTCGATGATTGCCGTCCAAATCTCGGCTTGATATTGAACTAAAATCTCAGGCATGGCTTTTCTCACCATCCTTTATTAATTGTTCGATAAACCAATTTGGACGTTTACTTAATTGTTTGATCCCCTCTGGTTCAATGGATACCGTGTCATAGATTTCACCATTTGCCATGACAGTTACGCGATTACATATACTTTTAATCACTTCCATCTCATGGCTGACAATAACAATCGTCACACCGAGACTTTTATTTACATTTTCTAATACACCTAATATTTCAGCCGTTGTATTAGGATCAAGAGAGGAGGTGGGCTCATCACACAACAAAACTTGCGGGTGATTCGCTAATGCCCGTGCAATAGCCACCCGCTGCTTTTGTCCTCCGCTTAATTCAGCAGGAAATTTATCCAATAAACTCTCCAATCCAACAAATTGAAGACACTCAACTACTCGGTTGCGGCGTTCTTGTCTTGGAACTTTTGCTAGTTCTAAAGGAATAGCCACATTGTCGTAAACCGTTTTATTCGCCACTAAATTGAAATGTTGAAAGATCATCCCGATCGATTGTCGAGCTTGTCGAAGTTTTTTGCTGTTCAATTTGGTCAAATCTTGACCATTCACTTCTACTTGGCCTTCGTCCGGTGTTTCCAATAAATTCATTAGCCGCAGCAAAGTCGATTTTCCCGCTCCACTTGCCCCAATAATTCCATATATCTCACCTTTATCGATCGTTAAAGATGCCGATTTAATGACCTGAAAATGTGAAAAACTTTTACTAACCTTATGTAAATGAATCATAAAAAAACCCCTTTCCACTGTTTGAAAGGTGATTAGAACTTTATTATTATAGCCTAAATAGAGAGGGGTGTCATTTTGACAATATTTTCATTTTATTCAACTGGGCTTCATACACGTCTTTCCCTATTACCACTGTCTTTATCGACTACACAGAGTAATTTCTTTTGCCTGCATAGGTTCTATCGGTAAAAATTGCATTTACATCTGTATTCTTTATATACCCTAACAAGGCAAATTCTATAATAAAGTTTTCCGGTTCTTTCCATCTATAAAGACTAATGATAAACTTAATGAAGAATTTTATCCAAAACTTTTTCGTAAAGGAAAGTATTCCATGTCAACAAAAAGAAAAGACCCTCGTGCGGTTCGAACACAAAGTTTATTGAAGCGCGCTTTTATTGAGTTAATGGAAGAAAGGGAATTCGAACAAATTACTGTTGCGGATATTTCGGAACGTGCAACAGTGAAACGAGCGACTTTCTACCTTCATTATAAGGACAAAACTGATTTGATGAACCAATGTATAGATGAAACCTTAAATGATTTACATGAAAAGGTGAGCAAACAAGTGTCATTTCTAGGTAATTTTGATTTCCTGGAAGATCAGCCTCATCCTAGTTTTGTACAATTATTTCATCAAATAGGTGAAAATTACCCTTTCTACAGAGCATTACTCGTAACCAATCGTATCCCTACTTTGACCTCAGGGCTATTAGCATTTATCCATGAGTTTATTTCTGAAGGAATGAATCAAATGGAACCTAACGATCAAAATCTTACAGCCAATCGAGAATTAATTATTAAATATGTGGAATCTGCTTTTTTAGAAGTAATCATTTGGTGGATAGAAAAAGGGATGCATTTATCTGAGGAAGAAATTGCCTTTCAATTAATGAATCTATCTATTAAAGGACCTTATATCCATAATCCAATGAAGGACAGATCTTAATCACTCATTAAAAAATCCTCTCAATAGTTGGGGCTGTTGACAAAATGGGAAAAGAGCTTTGCTCCTTTCCCATTCTCTTTTTAAGAGTATATTTATTAGTTTTCTTTATAATTTTTGTCTTAATTCATTACCTTTATAATTCTTTTTAAATTTAATGCCAACGCTGAAAAAAGGCATTGTTCAGAAATTTTTTCAATGCCCCTCTTATATGTTTTATACAGGTTATGCTTAGATTTCAATGTTCCGAAGGAACCTTCACACCAAACTCTTCGGAGCTTTTGGAATGCTTTATATTCACTAGTTTTTGCCCTCTGAGTATTTGCTTCCAACAATTCATGTGCAATTGGTCGAGAAATCGTTCTTTTACTTGCTGTTTCCCCAAAACAACATTCTCGAAAT
>NZ_LJIX01000006.1:4885120-4991450 GCF_001420595.1 Cytobacillus solani
TACACGATAGCCAATGAGTAACATCTTAAATAAAAGTACAGGATCAAGTGATTTCCTGCCGAGTTTCGAATAATATTTTTCCATTTTGTTATATACAAAAGAGAAGTCTATCTTTTCATTAATTTGGCGAAGAATATGATTTGAAGGAACAAATGTATTTAAATCAATAAACTCTAGTTTACTTTGATATTCATCTTTACGACCCATCATAAAAATTCCCCCAATACAAAACCTGTATAGAATAATTAAATTCTACACAGGTATTGGTAAATCCTATTAGTTTGTCAACAGCCCCATAGTTTGAGAGGATTTTTAATGTAAACATTATAGAGCTGTCCAGCCACCATCAATGACAAGCTCTGCACCTGTCATAAAGCGTGATTCATCCGACGCAAGGAATAATACACCGTAAGCAACATCTTCAGGTTGTCCGAAATAAGGAAGTTGTGTAAATGTTTTATAGAAAGGCAGTGCATCCTTGAAAGAGTCAGCCGTCATTGGTGTTTCAATAATACCAGGATGAACAGAATTCACCCTAATTTTATCCTTGCCATATTCTACAGCAGCTGATTTTGATAATGAGCGTAATGCACCTTTTGCAGCTGTATATGGGCTTGACCCAGCCATCCCAACAATTCCACCGATTGAGGAAATATTAATTAAGGATCCGCCGCCTGCCTTTTGCATTTCTGGAATCACATACTTCATTCCTAGGACACAACCGTTTAAGTTAATATCCATAACCTTATTCCACTCAGCCATTTCCATTTGTGTCATTGTTTTTGGACTTGCTATTCCAGCATTATTAACTAATATATCGACTTTACCGTACATATCAACCGCTGTTTGAATAACGTTCTTCCACTCTTCTTCTGAAACGACATTGTGCTTCAAGCCAATGGCTTCACCGCCACTTGCTTTGATTTCATTGATTACTTCCTGCAGCACATCATCTTTAATATCTGTCGCAACAACCTTTGCTCCTTCTTCTGCAAAAAGCTTCGCCTCAGCTGCTCCCATACCTAATGCTGCACCCGTAATAATCGCTACTTTACCAGATAAACGTCCCATTATAATCTCCCTTTCATTTAGAAAACTCGTATACTTATTTTTCAAAAAATTCATTTTAAAATGAATACCTAGGATAAATTTATTATACATAAATATATCTATTTTGTGAAGTTATATACATCATGTCAATAATATAATCCTTTGCTATTTTTTTAAAACAGTGTCACAACTATTCACCCTTCATCGTCTTGAGTTATGAAAGAATAAAAGGAGGTTATTATATGACACAAACATGGGATATTGTCATTGTTGGCGGTGGATTAGCAGGCTATGTTGCAGCTAACTATTTAATGAATACGAATTTATCTATTTTAATTTTGGAAAAGGGAAAAAGTGTTGGCGGAAGGGCTAGAACAAATAAGATGAATGGACAGCATTTCAATCTTGGCCCTCATGCCCTTTATAAAAAAGGAAAAGCCAGGTTCATTCTCGAAGATTTAGGTATTCATCTTAATGGGAAATCCCCTAAACTAGGCGGCACATTAATTGAAAACAATGTTGAATACACTGCCCCATTTTCTCCTTTTGAACTATTCACAACTAGATTTCTACATTCGAAAGAGAGGATGGAGTGGATTGCCGTTATATTGAAAATCATGAGTGCAGATCCTGAAAAATTAACAAACCAAACTTTCCAACAATGGGTTCATCAAATGACCAAATCAAACACTATTAAGTCATTACCTTATACGCTTGGCAGACTTGCCACCTATTGTCATGCTCCAGAAAAGATAAGCGCAAGAGTAGCAGTATCACATTTAAAATATGCGATGGGAGGCGTACTATATCTTGATGACGGCTGGCAGACGATCATTGACCAGCTTCACAATAAAGCAATTGTCTCCGGAGTTCATGTTCATTCACATACTCTTGTTGAACAAATGGAACGCGACCCCAAAAAGGACCAATTTAAATTTACTCTATCCAATGGCGAAGAAACTCTTGGAAAATATGTGATTTGTACAACTGGTCCAAACGAACTTATTCATATGTTAGGGGAAAAAGCGAGCCTTCCTAATAGGGATTTTTTTGCTCAAATAACACCTGTAAAGGGGGCAACATTAGATGTCGCTTTAACACAGCTGCCTATTCCAAAGCAATTGTTCGCTATGGGGACCACGGACCCTCTCTATTATTCTGTTCATTCCACTTACGCCCGCCTCTCTGATCATACAAAGAATGCAGTGCTGCATGTATTTAAATATCATTATCCAAATGAACATGTTGATGGACCAAGTGTAAAAAACGAGCTTGAACAATTTTTAGATAGACTGCAGCCAGGCTGGCAGCAATATGTCATTTCAAAACGCTTTATCCCTGACATTACGGTAAATCAGCGCTTACCGCAAATAGGAGATGAGCTTAATCTTCATCGTTCTAAAACAGAAATTCCGGGATTATATATAGCAGGGGATTGGACTTCTCCCCACTCGATTCTGGCAGAAGGAGCCATTAGCAGCGGAAAACAAGCAGCTGAAGAAATCATTTTAAACGAAGAGAGGAAAAATAGTGCAAATTACAACGGAAGAGTACCAGCTATTTAAACCATTGTTATTATGTAAAAATAAAATTGTCCCTATTAGGTATTAAGATACCCATAGGGACAATCTATTTTTTCAATACAGCGTATCTGCAACCAAAGAATTAACTATAAACCAATTCTTTTTCGCTCTTTTCGCTTAAACCAAGCGTCTGTGCTGTTGATGTATGAATATCTTGGAAAAGTTCAGGATTTTCCGTTAGTGACACGCCATAAGAAGGAATCATTTCCTTTATTTTTGCTTCCCATTTAAACATATGCTCTGGGAAGCATCTTTCTAATACCTCCAGCATTACGTGTACGGCAGTAGAAGCACCTGGAGAAGCGCCAAGAAGAGCAGCCACAGATCCATCCGCAGCACTAACCACTTCTGTTCCAAATTGGAGCGTTCCTTTACCTGCATCTGTATCTTTAATAACTTGTACACGTTGACCTGCTACCACGATATCCCAATCCTCAAGCTTTGCATTCGGAATAAACTCGCGTAATTCTTCCATGCGCTTTTCATTTGATAACATCACTTGCTGAATCAGATATTTGGTCAATGCCATTTCTTTTACACCTGCTGCCAGCATTGTAATGACATTATTCGGTTTTACGGAACCGATCAAGTCTAAATTTGAACCTGTTTTAAGGAACTTTGGTGTGAAGCCAGCAAACGGTCCAAACAGCAATGATTTCTTATTATCAATAAATCTTGTGTCCAGATGCGGAACAGACATTGGAGGAGCTCCAACTTTTGCCTTTCCGTATACTTTTGCATGATGCTGTTCGATTATTTCTGGATTATTACAAACCATAAATAATCCGCTCACCGGGAATCCGCCAATATGCTTTGATTCAGGAATACCGGTTTTTTGCAGTAAAGGCAGACTTCCACCGCCCCCGCCAATAAAGACGAATTTTGCTGTATGAGATTCTGTTTTGCCGCCATCAATATCACGGACTTTCACTTCCCACAAGCCGTCGTTCGTACGTTTAATATCCTCCACGCTATGCTTGTAATTGATCTCAACACTGTTTCTCGTTAAGTGGTCAAACAGCATGCGTGTTAATGCACCAAAATTGACGTCCGTTCCAGAGTCAATCTTTGTTGCCGCAATCGGTTCATTCGAAGTACGGCCTTCCATGATAAGCGGAATCCATTTCTTCAGTGTTTCAGGATCATCAGAAAATTCCATACCTTGAAACAGAGGATTGTTTGACAGCGCTTCCAATCGTTTTTTCAAATAGGATACGTTTTCTTCCCCTTGAACTAAACTCATATGTGGGATTGGCATGATAAAGTCTTGCGGATTATGAATCAGATTGTTGTTAACAAGATATGCCCAATACTGTCTTGAAAGCTGAAACTGCTCATTCACCTTTATCGCTTTGCTAATGTCTATCGATCCGTCTGGTTTTTCGGATGTATAGTTAAGCTCGCACAGTGCCGCATGACCCGTCCCCGCGTTATTCCACTCATTCGAGCTTTCTTCCCCAGCATTTGCAAGTTTTTCAAACACTTTAATTTCCCATTCCGGTGCTAATTCTTTCAGTAAAGATCCTAAAGTTGCGCTCATAATTCCGGCACCAATTAAGATAACGTCTGTTTTGTTCTGTACGCTGCTCATAATAACCTTCCTTATCCGCTATATTCGCCAAAAAATGTAGGCATTGCTGCATAGGTGGCAACTAATCTTGGAGCCACTTAGGAACACACCTTCTCTGTATTAATTATATAACTACCTCATAGTCTATTATAATTATTAATAGATTAAAATATCTACTAATTTCTGATAATAATAAACTATTTAAATTTGGTAAAAAGGTGGGCAGCCTTTCCATTTGTGAAAAACAGGAATATTAAGAGATGAATATATTAATGATATAACTAGTTACAATTCCTAATTGAAATATTAAGAAAATACTTTTATTTTCCATTTAATAGTAATTCTTGTTATTTTATGAAACTACTAAGTAGTTATACACGTATTACATCATGTTCGTGAATAAGTGGTTTTTGAATAAAGCTCTATTAATTGCAAGCATTATTAATAGTGTATCACGCTGGAGAAAAAGAATAATGGAATGAAAAGTGCATCTTAAAATTTTGAAAAGGCATTCGTATGCAAGATAAAGAGAAGGCTGGTGAAATTCAGCAATAAACAACTAAATATAATAAAAATATTTTTCTAATAAAGCAGTTCAAATTAATCTAGAGAAAACTATCATTATTCTTATTGTCTTCAACATTCTAAAAAACCATTTAATCAAAACAAATGTTAGTATTACATAACTGAAGGAGGAACACTCGTGAGAAACATTTGGAAAAAATCACTAGCCGTTGCTGCATCTGCTATACTAGTTGTCCCTTCGTTAGCTAGCGCTGCTGAAAATAATCAAGATTATAGCAGTATTGCAGCGAGCAAAGAGGCCATCGTAAAAAACTTAGCTAAATCTGAAGCAGAGCTAAAACTCGAAGCATATAAAAATAACAAAAAAAGTAATGAAACCCTTGATGTAGACACATTAATCATTAAATATAACAAGGCTATCCCAAGAAACATTCATAAAAAAGCAGGAACTCAAGTTATTAATTCGTTTCCTGGACTAGGCTACGATGTTGTCTATGTTCCGAAAAAACGCAAATTAAGCGATGTCTTAAAAACTTATAAGAAGCAAGCAGAAATTACATCCATCACCCCAAGTGTCAAATATAAAAAATTTGGTGAAGTTGATCCGAAAAAAAATAAAATGTATCATTTGCAAATATTAAATATTGATAAGGCTTTAAAATATGCTGGAAAGCATCAAGTAACGGTTGCTGTCATTGATGCTGGTGTTAACTATCGACATCCTGATTTATCAGCACAAGTTGTAACACCTTATAATGCAGCAGCACCAGCGAAATCAAGCATTCCTGATCTTCACGGTACACATGTAGCTGGAATCATTGCAGCAACAGCTAATAATGGCATTGGTGGACACGGAGTGAATCCGAATGCAAAAATCTTGCCAATTGATGTTTTTGGTGGACAACCATTTGCAAATGATTACATAATTGCCCAAGGCATTTTGCATGCGATCGAGAAAAAAGTAGATGTCATTAATATGAGCCTTGGTGGTCCTTCTAGTTCACCAATTACTGCTGACGCTGTCCAAAAAGCAATTGATGCTGGTATTACGGTTGTTGCAGCAGCTGGAAATGAATCTACTGATGAGTATTCCTATCCTGCAGCTTATCCAGGTGTAATTAGTGTAGGAAATATTAATAGTAAAAAACAGCTGTCTGAGTCATCTAACTATGGCCCTAGTGTAGATATTGTTGCTCCTGGTGAAGATATTTATAGTTCTGCTTATACAGACAATAAGCCCAACACTTTCATGCAATTAACTGGAACATCAATGGCTTCTCCTGTCATAGCTGGTACTGTTTCACTATTAAAATCGAAATATCCGAATTTAACACCATATGAAATTGAATATATTATTGAAAATACGGCAACTGATTTAGGTGAAAAAGGGTATGATCCTATATTTGCAAATGGATTGATCAACCCTGTTGCAGCTTTACAATTTGATATAAAAAAGCTTCCTAAGTATAAAAAGCTGAAAGGCATTGAACAAATTAATACAGCAAAGCCTCTGAAAGAGCAAGGTGAAAATATTGAAAAAGGAAAATTAACTGCACAAGAGGAATCACATTATTATAAAATCCCTGTTAAAAACGGGCAGCATGTTCAAACCGTATTAGATCCTGCTAAAAATTATGACTACAAAATGGATTTTTATTTTTATCCTAAAGGCTCTGAGGCAAAAACTGTCGAGCCAATAAAAATGAATAGGGCAAAAGCAGGTGAGCAAGAAGCATACTTATTTAGTGCAGAGAATGAAGGTACTTTAGTTATCGGTATTACTGATGTAAACGGAAATTATAGTAAATCAGGTAAATCTACATATACCTTTAAAGCGGAGAAATTCGCCCAATTAATACCAAATTCTAACTCAATCCAAAGTCCTATCGAAGTAAAAGCATTCCCTTACTCTTCTAAGCAGCAAAAAAATGAACCATTAACACTTTTTAACACAGACAATATGCCTGATTATGATTACTTTGCTTTCGAAGTTGCTGAACCAACCATATTATCAACATCATTAGATGGCATACCTGGTGTAAATTCTTCCCTTTTTGTTTCCATGCTTAACGATGAAGAAACAGAGCCCATTTTACTCGCAAATGCCGAAGATAATGGAATAGGAAATGAAAAACATCTTTCATTCCAAGCTGAGCCTGGAGTTAAGTACTTATTAACAGTATCAAATGAGAATATGCTAGACTTTGATTTTGATATTGGCTCTCTTTTAGGTGAGGGATTGGGTATAGAAGGAACGGAAGAAGAAATTTCTTTTGACTATAATGCTTATCCTTATAATTTAAAAATTGAACAAGTTCAGCTTCCTCAGGATGAAGATGGTCTACCATTAAATTTGGAGGAACAAGATACTACTGATCATGCAAACAAGATCGATGAGCTATTGAGCGAAGAGGATGATTTCTTTTCTGAAATACAAACTGAGGCTATTCGTAAAAATGCAATTCCACTAACAGAAAAAGAGCAAAAAGGATTTTTCCAAATTTCCGGGGATAAGGACTATTATTCCATTAACCCTTCTGAAGATTCCATTTATAGTCTATTTGCACAAAAAGGATCTGGTCAACAAATAAATACGACAATTTATGAGTATGATTCAGAATCAAAAATGCTAATACCTTATCAAAGCATGTCAAGTGGAGGAGGCCTTCTTGACTTATTAGGAATGGCAGGCACTCCATCTCCATATGTTGCCTTAAAAAAAGATACACAGTATTTCATTGAACTAGAAAATGCTACAGGTAATATTTCTGCTGATCCTTATACACTATCAATTAAGAAAGTAACGAACTCACCTGAAAAGGATTTAGACAATAACAGCATCGAAAATGCAGTTGCCATTCAGCAGGGAAAAGTTTATGATAACTACTTCATTTATGAAGGTGATACAGATTTTTATTATTATAAACATACAGGTAAAGATCAAATTATTGATTTAAAAATTTTAGAGAAAAAATTATCTGCTCAAGAATTAAATAAATTGCCTAAAGACCTGCTAGATGAGCATATTTTCTCGGGTTTACTAATTGAAGATACAAACGGAAACAAAAAAATTGATACTAACGAGATTAAAGCAGCCGTTCCTTTTGGAGCAAGTATATTTAATCTTTCTCCTGGGGACATTGAAGCATCCTTTAAAGCCAAAAAGGGGAATGGTTATTTCATCGTTATCGAGTCCATGTTCTCTTCCCTAAACCTTAAACCTTATCAAGTTAAGTTAGTTGGCTTAAAAGATCAATTAGCTGATGAGGATGGAAAAGTGACAAATCATGTTCCTGAAAAGCCATTAAAATTGAAAAAAATAAACAATACTAAATTTGAAGGCCAAGGATATATGAATGCCGGTGTTCCATTTGGCGATATCGATCATTTCGTCCTAGACTTAAACAAGAAATCTAGAGTCTCAATGGTTCTTAATATGGAAAGTTCACTTGATGGAGTATTGAAAATCTTTAACTCAAAAGGAAAATTGATTAAGAGCTTTGACCAATATGGTGCAAATGACCAAGAATTAGCAAACGCAGAATTAGAAAAAGGTAAATATTATATCGAAGTTAGTGAAGCTTTCGGAAAAGCAAGCACATCTCCATATAAGCTTACAGTTACATTAAAATAATCACCTGCCAGTTTTTAAGGTGAATTTCAAGAAATCGGCGCATGCGCCGATTACTTTACTAGATTAATGAAAAGGAGCGAATAGGAAGAACTTCGAATAAAATTCTATAAACGTAAATATTTTCTCCATCAAACGAAGTCAACTAACAATCATTCGTAAATGATTAAAAAAATACTTTGACACCCTAAAAAAATGATATAAATCGTAAAATCACGAACAATTTATAAAAACAAATAATATTATTCGTATTTTTGTTCTCTGTATAAAGTTGGAGATATGGTCCAAAAGTTTCTACCAAACTACTGTAAATAGCCTTAGACGGGATATTTTTATATTAACTGCTGACTTTAAGATTTAAATGACCAATTCATTTTTCGGAGATATCCTCCCTCACTCTGCTCATAAACTCCTCTGCTGCGCTGTAGCCTTGCTGCTTCAAATACCAATTGTTTGCCGCTGCTTCAATTAACCCAGCCACATCTCTTCCAGGCTGCAGCTGAATTTCAATAGATGGAATTTTACCCCCCATGTAGTCTGTATAATGAAACTTCTGATCCAATTCATTATACAGGGCATCTTTTTCCCATCTCGTCAAATGAATATCAAGGGCTATTCGTGTCTCATCTTGAAAAGCCTTGCGACCGTACAATCGAACTACATTCAGCAAGCCAATACTTCGAAGCGCTAAAAATTCCTTTGTTTTCTCATCATGAGTACCCAAGATTGTTTGTTGACTGAGCTTCTTTAGGACAACGATGTCATCAGCAACAAGACGGTGTCCACGCCGAATTAATGTGTGTGCCGTTTCACTTTTTCCAACCCCCGAGTTCCCGCGAAGTAAGATGCCAATGCCAGACACATTCATACAAACTCCATGTACTGCAATTTCTGGAGCTAATTCCTTTAATAAATACGCATCTAATCTAGTAATAAACTCTGAAGTGGCCTCAGATCTTTTTGCCACTAACAAAGGAATACCCTGTTCGACACAATGGTGAGTTAAATAAGTAAGATCATCGTCACCAGCAGTTACAATAAAGCATGGAGGGTGATAATGAACAATGTTTCCGATTCGGACTTTACGTTCTTCTTTACTTAACTTATGCAGATAAGTAATTTCCTTTTTTCCTAGAATCTGAACTCGTTCTGTTGGAAAAAAATCAAAATGGCCTACAAATTCCAAGCCCGGGCGGTGCACACGCGACTGTGTTATTTTTTTTTGAAGCTGGCTTTGACCAGCTACTACTTTCAAGGCAAACTCACGAACCAAGTTTTCAACGGTTATCTTCTTCACCCTTTTCTCACCGTCCTAATCGTTCTTCTATAGTTGAATTATACTGAAGTGGAATGGAAACGTCATCCATTTACCAACTTCTTCGCTAAATGAGAATGGAATATTGTATTTTGAAATCATTATTCCCTTGCCTATTGATAGAAAAAAGCAGAATAAATAAGTACATTGGATGTAAAATTACTATTTAATTAAAATAATTATTGCATTTATGTTGACATTAATAATTAAGCCTATATAATAATTAATATAAACAAGAAATTGTTATAGATAGATAACTTTTCTCAGTACCCATTGAACAAACTATCTATAACCATTAAAACCTAACTTTAGGAGGAATTTTTACTATGTCACTTATTGGATCAGAGGTTAAACCATTTAACGCACATGCATATAGAAATGGAGAATTTTTTGAAGTTTCAGAAGCAGATTTCAAAGGTCAATGGAGTGTTGTTTGTTTTTATCCAGCAGACTTTACATTCGTTTGCCCTACTGAGCTAGAAGACCTTCAAGAGCAATACCCAGCGCTTCAAGAACTTGGAGTTGAAGTATTCTCTGTTTCTAGAGATTCTCATTTTACACATAAAGCATGGCACGATTCATCAGAAGCAATCGGCAAAATTACTTATACAATGATTGGTGACCCAGCACATGTTATTTCCCGTAACTTTGACGTATTAGTTGAAGAATTAGGACAAGCAGATCGCGGTACGTTCATCATCGACCCAGATGGTATTATCCAAGCTGTTGAAATTAATGCAGATGGCATTGGCCGTGATGCAAGCACACTAATTAACAAAATTAAAGCAGCACAATATGTTCGCAACAATCCAGGTGAAGTTTGCCCGGCAAAATGGAAGGAAGGCTCTGCAACACTTAAGCCAAGCCTTGATCTTGTAGGCAAAATTTAAGGAGAAGATTCAAATGATACTAGACGCTGATATTAAAGCACAACTCGATCAATATCTACAATTGCTGGAAAACGATATACTGCTCAAAGTCAGTGCTGGAACTGATGAATTATCAAAGGATATGTTAACCTTAGTTGATGAACTAGCAACAATGTCAGCTAAAATTAAGGTTGAAAATACAACATTAGAAAGAACACCTAGCTTTAGCGTCAATCGTATTGGCGAGAACACTGGGGTAACTTTTGCCGGGATTCCGCTTGGACATGAATTCACTTCCTTAGTGTTAGCTTTACTGCAGGTAAGCGGAAGAGCTCCGAAGATCGATCAGAAAGTAATCGATCAAGTGAAAAGCATTAAAGGCGAATACCACTTTGAAACATACGTTAGCTTAAGCTGCCATAACTGCCCTGATGTTGTACAGGCACTGAACGTAATGAGTGTTCTCAACGCTGGTATTACACATACAATGATTGACGGGGCTGCTTTCAAAGAAGAAGTTGAAAGCAAGAACGTAATGGCAGTACCAACTGTTTTATTAAATGGAGAAGTCTTTGGCAGCGGCCGTATGTCATTAGAGGAAATCCTTGCGAAAATGGGGAGCATTCCAGACCCTTCTGAACTCTCTGACAAGGATCCATTTGATGTCCTTGTTATTGGCGGAGGTCCCTCCGGTGCTAGTGCAGCCGTTTACACAGCACGTAAAGGCATTCGTACAGGTATTGTAGCAGAGCGCTTTGGCGGTCAGATTATGGATACGCTTGGCATTGAAAACTTTATTAGTGTTAAATATACTGAGGGCCCTAAGCTTGCTGCAAGCCTTGAAGAACATGTAAAAGAATATGATATTGATGTAATGAATTTACAGCGTGCAAAACGTTTAGAAAAGAAAGACCTTATAGAAGTAGAACTAGAAAGCGGAGCTGTTCTAAAAAGTAAAACAGTCATCCTTTCAACAGGTGCTCGCTGGCGTAATGTCGGCGTCCCAGGTGAAGCTGAATTTAAGAACAAAGGTGTGGCATACTGCCCGCATTGTGATGGTCCATTATTTGAAGGAAAGCACGTTGCAGTTATTGGTGGCGGCAACTCAGGCATCGAGGCAGCCATTGATCTTGCAGGCATTGTAAAACATGTGACTGTTATTGAATTTGCACCTGAGCTTAAAGCCGATTCTGTATTGCAGGACCGCCTTTACAGCCTGTCAAATGTAACAGTTATAAAAAATGCGCAAACAAAGGAAATTACTGGAACTGATAAGGTTAACGGTATTACGTATATTGACCGTGCAACAGAAGAAGAACATCATGTTGAATTGCAAGGTGTGTTTGTTCAAATCGGTCTTGTACCAAGTACCGAATGGTTAGGTGATGCGGTTGACCGCACTAGAACCGGTGAGATCATTGTAGACAAGCGTGGGGCAACGAATATTCCTGGCGTATTTGCTGCAGGCGACTGTACTGATAGTGCTTATAAGCAAATCATTATATCGATGGGATCGGGTGCTACTGCTGCCTTAGGCGCATTTGATTATCTAATCCGAAATTAATAGAATATAAGCTAGATAGGACAAGTCATTAGTGATATGTTCTGTCTAGCTTATTTATTTTTATAGGCTGTTCTTATATTCAAAGTTACGATAATTATTGATCTAACTTATCGATAAATTGAATTGCCTTGTAACATAAAAATAGTTACATTAAGAGTAAGTATGCCTGGAAACCCCTAGGCATTTTTTTCTGCACAATTATTTTAGGACTATTCTATAGGAACATTCTCATTATGATTATCTGAAGGACTGTTTCAATAGTCTCTATAAAAGGGAGAGTTACATGCCATGAATCTTTACAAGAAAGTCTTCCAAGAGTATTGGAACCCATACATCGCCATTGGCATTGCAGGCCTGGTCAGTGCTTTGTATTTTGGAATTACAGGTACGGTTTGGGCGGTTACCGGGGAATTCACCAGATTTGGCGGGCATATTTTAGAATGGTTTGGCATTGATGTATCGCAATGGGCATATTTCCAACTAGTAGGTCTCGAAGGAAATCCCATTAGCCGAACGGATGGCTGGATTGTCATTGGGATGCTTATTGGCGCAATGATTTCGATTTTACTAAGCAGCAGCTTTAAAATCCGCATACCAAAACAAAAGAGAAGGTTATTCCAAGGATTCATTGGGGGAATCATCGCAGGGTTTGGTGCACGCCTTGCTCTTGGCTGCAATTTAGCGGCTTTTTTCACAGGCGTACCTCAATTCTCATTCCATGCATGGATCTTTATGGTGACCACAGCCATCGGAACCTACTTTGGTGTCAAAGTCGTGAATACGAAATGGTGGCGAGGAAAACCGACCATGATAAAAGGCAGGATAAGCCCAGTTGGAACAACGGATGTTCAGAAAAAGAGTATTCAGCCGATTTTAGGTCTCGTATTTGCTATTCTGTACCTAGCAATCATTTTTTACTTTTTCGCAATAGGTAAGACCCTTCTTGCAGTTGCTTGTATTGCAGGAGCCTTGTTTGGTATACTCATTGAACGCGGTCAAATTTGCTTCACTTCTGCTTTTCGCGATTTGTGGATCAGTGGCCGTGCCGTGATGTCAAAAGCTATTGCGGTTGGTATGATGATCAGCGTTGTCATTACATTTTTCTATATTCAAAGCGGCTCTATCGCCCTTATCAAAGTAGCTGCTCCCAGCACAGTGATTGGCGGCCTCCTCTTTGGGTTTGGCATTGTGCTTGCAGGTGGCTGCGAAACGGGAATGATGTATCGGGCAATGGAAGGCCAATTATTATATTGGGTAGTCGGCGCTGGTAATATTATTGGTGCGACAGTGCTTGCCTATGGCTGGGATCATCTCGGCATTTACCATGCCCTTGTGGAAAATTGGCCAAAAGTTAATTTAATTGAACAATGGGGACCGATGGGAGCCTTATTTGGAACAATGGCCATGCTGGCTGCTTGGCTTTTATTCTCAAATTGGTGGGAAAAACGATTCCGTTACGGAACAGGAATCAAACAGCAAAAAACGGAACGGATGTCTCACGTTACCAAGGAGGTATAATTCATGTCCCAGATAATAGATGTCAACTACACATTAGACATTCGTGGTGAACCTTGACCATATCCTGTTATTTATGCGCTGGATGCGCTAAAAACGATGAAAATTGGAGAGATTCTCCAGGTTATTGCGGATTGTCCGCAATCCTTTCGCAGTGTCCCGGAAGAAGCCGTCAAACATGGATACCAGCTCCTAGCAGAGCCGGAGAAATTTGGGCAGGATATTTACTTTTATATTAAGGTCGTTCAATAGCTAATATTCAAAGTACCCGTGTAAAGTAGAAACGCATGAATTCTACTTAGCGGGTACTTTTTTTACCAATCATTTAAATTTTCCAGTTAACTTCCGAAGCTTTTCACCAATTTATCCATAACCCATGTCGTTCTAGCACCAGTCAATCCTGTACTAGGTGTCTGACTAAAACCTCTTGTTAAATCTGCTACAATCCGTTCAATAAGGGGTTGATGAACATGCTGGAATGGCGGAAAACTCCATTGCTCCGTTCCATATACTGTCGTTAGCAACACCGGATCAGGACCAAAAGTAGAAAAGGTTATTTTCCCTGTACTGCCAATGATCTCATTTAATTCTACATCTTCATAAGCAGAAAAACACCAAGATCCTACACCATGTATGCCAGATTCAAATTGGTAGGTACCTGTTACAATATCCTCAGCCCGATAGTAGCCTGCTTGATTGGAAGCGAAGCCTTGCACATCCTTTATAGGCCCTAATAAAAAGTCTAATATATCGAGTGTATGGCAGCCTAAATCAAAAAACAGCCCCCCACCAGACAATTCAGGTTTGATTCTCCATGGGGGATTATGTTTGTTTTTTACATCTTCAGCAGCCTTTTGATAATGTGTAGTTGATACGAAACGAACATCGCCAATCTTATTGCTTTCTAATAACTCTTTGATTTTAATAAATTTAGGCTGTGCCCTTCGGTAATAAGCAACATATAAAGGAACATTTGCAGCCTTGCATGCAGCAATCATTTCATTGCATTCTGCAAAATTAAGTGCCATTGGTTTTTCTACATAAACAGGCTTCCCGGCCTTTGCCGCTTTAATGGTATAATCCTTATGTGAACTAGGAGGTGTTGCAATATAGACCGCATCGACTTCTGGATCGTTAATAAGTGCATCCGCATTATCGTACCAGTTCCGTACATTGTGTCTCTTTGCATAATCTTCTGCTAGCTTTCCTGTTCTCCTCATAACAGCAACTAGCTCAGAGTTTGCAGCTTTCTGAAATGCAGGTCCGCTTTTCACTTCTGTTACATCCCCGCAGCCAATCATTCCCCAACGGACTTTTCCAGGCGCCATTGCCCTGTCCCCCTTTACATCACGTCTAAATCCGTTCTTAACTAGAACAATTTTTCTCCATTAGAGTCAATAACCTCTTTATACCAAAAAAAGCTTTTCTTCTTCATTCGGCGGAGGTCGTGATTTCCTTCCTCATGCTGATTCACATAGACAAAACCATAGCGTTTTTGGAAACCATTTAACCAGCTTAACAGGTCGGTGAAGGACCATACGCAATAACCGAACAGATCGACACCATCTGAAATGGCCTCTTGGATGGCAATAATATGAGAGCGGAGGTATTCAATGCGGTAATCATCATGAATGACATCCCCCTGTTCAACCTGATCATATTCTCCCAATCCATTTTCACTAATCAATATCGGCAAATCATAACGGCTCGTTATTCTGCGCAAGGCAATTCGTAAGCCTTGAGGATCAATATTCCAATCCCAATTCGTCCTTTCTACATTTGGATTGGCTGTCGTTTTAAATAATCCCGGTATTCCCGAATCCTTTGATGTCCCTTTTTTACCTGTTGTATTCATTTTCCCAGCGCCGACGCCGCCTTCTAAAGGATTGATTTCAAAGGTTGTTGACTGATAATAGTTTACTCCCATAAAGTCTGGCTTGCCCTCTTGCAGTAATTCGAAATCCCCTTCTCCAATAATAGGCGCAATCCTCTTTTCCTCCAAATAGCTCCATGCCATTTTTGGATATTTCCCCCATGCATATATATCCATCCACCAGTAACTATTTAACTCTTCCGCATTTTCGGCTGCTAGGATATCTATCGGATTGGAGGAAGCGGCATATGCAGGCGAATAGGCAAAGCTAGGGCCAATCTTTCCATCAGGAACATATTTGCGAAACTCCTTAATGACACTAGCATTGGCGAGATTGGCGTGATGATTGACCTGATAGAATAATTTTTCATCATTCATCCCCGGCGGATGTGTGGCATGAAGATATCCGTGGCTTGTGAATATATTTTGTTCATTTAAGCTAACCCAATATTTCACACGATCACCAAAACGCTTAAACAATTCAACACTATAATTTGTAAAATCCTCAATAATTCTTCTTGATTCCCATCCCCCATATTCTTCCTGAAGTGACTGAGGCAAATCCCAGTGATATAGAGTTAAGATTGGTTCAATGTTATATTTAATTAATTCATTAATTAAATGATCATAAAACTCTATTCCTTTTTCATTCACTTTCCCACGTCCATTAGGAAAAATTCGGGTCCAGGCGACAGAAAAACGATAGGCTTTTAATCCCATCTCCGCCATCAATCTCACATCTTCCAAATAACGATGATAGTGGTCTACGGCTACATCCCCTGTTGTTCCCTTATACGTCTTTCCTGGAATCCGGACAAACTGATCCCAATTTGAAATCCCTTTTCCTTCCTTATCCCACGCACCTTCCACTTGATAGGCTGCAGATGCTGCTCCCCACAAAAAATCCTTTGGGAAACATTTAAATGTTTGATGATGTATCATTTTACACGCCCCTTATTCATTTGGAATGGCCTCTCTCTTCTCGCCAATGGATTGTCTTTGTAATAAATGGTATAAAGCACCAATTAAATTTGAATCATTGCCAAACTGGCATCTTTCAACGTGAATCGTTAAGTCATTTTGATTAAGTTTAAGCTGAGATAGGATTTCATTAATCTGTTCAACAAAACCTTCGCGACTGCTGATTGCTCCGCCAATCAAAATTTTCTCCGGATCAAGCATATACTGAAGATTATAAATCCCAACAGCTAGTCGCTTCATAAACCTTTCTATTTCATCTGCAACTTCTTCATCCCCATTATTTGCCAATTCGAACACCCTTCTGCCATTTAGGCTAACTGGGTCCACTCCTTTTCGCTTAGCTACTCTCTTAATCAATCCGCCAACTGCAGCTAGTGAGCTCCATGTTTCTCCTTCTGGCCTTTCGAGATAATCCTCCATAATCATATAGCCAAATTCTCCACAAAATTGATTTTTCCCATGGCGAATATTTTTATTAAGAACGACTGCGCCGCCAATGCCGGTGCCAATCACAAGACAAAGGTAATCCATTACATCCTTCGCAGCACCAATCCACCCTTCTGCTAATGCAGCACAGTTCGCATCATTTTCCATTTCAACCGTTAAATAGGTTCTTTCCCGAAGAAGCTCCTTCATATTCGGTCCATGGATATACGGAAGTGCACTTAATCCAGCAATGTACCCTGTATCAACATTTACTGCACCTGGCATGCTAATGGCAATGCCTCTTAATTCGTGAATTTTTTGATATTCCTTAACAATGAAATGTACTTGATCCACAAATAATTCAAGACTCTCTTTAGGAGTAGGAACAGAGGATTTTTCAATAAACTCCCCCGATTCATCCATAAGCGCATATTTAATAGAGGATCCTCCAACATCTAGAACCGCATAGTAATTCACCAAACAACCTCCTATCAACCCTTTAAAGCGGAATGTCTATCAATGAGATCTTACTAAGAACGGGATAGAAATTATCACTGTTTTGTTCCACATGACTCACGGATTATTAATTCAGAGTCAATTAATACAGGCTTTAATTGTGACTCTCCATTTATTAAGTCATTCAGCATATAAGCTGATAATTTTCCAAATTTCTCTTTATCTTGTTTAACTGAAGTAAGTTTTGGGTCACTATAGCGGCAGGCAGCAATATCGTCACATCCAATTATGCGAATATCGTGAGGAGCATGAAGTCCCTCCTCCTTCAGCGCCCTTAATGCACCAAGCGCCATTAAGTCAGAGATGGCAAAAATGGCTTCAGGATACTCCTTGCCTTCTAGTATTTTCTTCATCGCCTCATATCCGCTTTTCTCATGGAAATCACCATACTGAATCCACTCTTCGCGAACGTCTAAGCCAAATTGATTCATAGCCTCAAAGAATCCTTGATTTCTTAAATTAGAGATAGTTGAATCCCATTTCCCTCCAATATAACCAATCTTTTTTATAGAATTAAGATAAAAAAATTCAACTACTTTTCTTGATAAATCGATATTATCTGTCATGATGTAGCTAGACTTCGGACCATTAAGTTCAATATCGATTCCGATGCAAGGGAATCCTTCCTTGGCTAAATCAAAGACAGCCTCCTCAACCTCCTCCCCAGCAATAACCAAACAGCCATCTACATGAAAATGCTTGCATCTCGCTAAATAACTCCCATTGTCTGATTGAAAAAGCTCATTAGAAAACATTAAAATATCATAACCAAGTAAACCAATATTTTTTTTAAATGATGAGATCACCTCATTGAAATAAGGGTGTGTCATATCAACATTAATTTTCCCGGCGTAAATAAGTCCGATAAGATTTGACTTCTTTGTTGCCAATGTTCGAGCA
Organism: Cytobacillus solani; assembly: GCF_001420595.1. Classification (GTDB taxonomy): domain Bacteria; phylum Bacillota; class Bacilli; order Bacillales; family Cytobacillaceae; genus Cytobacillus; species Cytobacillus solani. The sequence continues at coordinate 4,903,439 of NZ_LJIX01000006.1, forward strand.
GAAAAGTTAGGCTCATACCCCATTTTCGTAATGACATCCATTACCTGTTTCTTCGTTTTCTCACTAACGCCTGCATAATTATTAATTACTTTTGAAACAGTGCCTTGGGAAACACCTGCCATTTGTGCTATATCTTTAATAGTTAAATTCATCTCTAATCCCTTCTATTTCTCACAAAATAATAGATAATCATTGCTAGATTCCTAAAAGTTTTAAATAGATAACAAAGATATTTTGCAAAAAATTCCTATTTCACAGATCCTTCAGTAATACTTGAAATAAATAAACGGTTAAATAATAAGAAAATAATCAAAAGCGGCACCGTTGCCCAGAATACACCTGATAGAATCATTCCGAAATCGACATTCTGTGTATTGCTCAATTGGGCTAAGGCTACTTGAATTGTATATTTTTCCGGATCCCTTAAGACGGTAAACTGCCAGAGGAACTCTCCCCATGCTGCAGAAAAGACGATGATTCCTAGCGTTGCAAATGCAGGAAGGATAATCGGAAGCACAATGCTTCGATAAATTTTAAAGTTGGAACACCCATCCAATTTCGCAGCTTCGATTAACTCATCAGGTACAGATTCACTGATATACTGCCTCATTAGAAAAATACCGAGCGGATTTAGGAAGAATAATATCATCACACCTGGCAATGTATCGAGGAGTCCCGCCTTGGATATTAAGAAGTACTGTGGGATTAATCCTAATTGCGGCGGAATAATCATCGTTAATAGAATGGCCGTAAAGAAGATATTTTTCCCTCGAAATTTAAACTTCGCAAAGGCAAATCCAGCTAATGAACTAATAAATAAAACGACCATGGTCACAATCGAACAAACAACAAAGGAGTTCCACATCGCTTGAAAGAAATCAATTTTATCCAGAACCTTATTAAAGTTGTCGACTAAAAAGCTTCCTGGTGTAACTGTTGGCGGAATGGAGTTATAGGCAGAGCTAGGACTCGTTGCCATGACAAACATCCAATAAAATGGGAACAATGAAAATAATGACACGATGGATAAAAGTACATAAATGAGGATTCTGCTAACAGGGGTGCTTCTCCTTTTTTCTAATTTACTCATGCGTTTTCACCCCGCTTCTTCCTTCCATTCCCTGCAATTAAAGATGTATTAATAAGTGCAAATACGGTAATCAGCACTAAGAGAATAATCGCCGTTGCAGATGCTGTACCAAAGGATTGCAATTTAAAGGCATCCCGATACAAATACATAACGATAGTCATAGCCTCATCTCTTGTAAACGCACTATTTCCTAAAAAGACGGTAGGTTCAGAGAATAGCTGCAAAGCCCCAACGGTCGAGGTAAATACAGTTAAAATAATAAATGGTTTCAGCATCGGCATCGTAATGTAGATCAGCTGCTGAAATTTATTTGCTCCATCAATTGTGGCTGCTTCATACAAGTCATTTGGAATGCTTTGGATACCAGCAAGATAAATAATCGTGTTATAGCCTACCCATCTCCAAAATACCATGATTGAAATAGCAATTTTCGTCCCCCATTCAGAACTGCTCCAATTGACCGGATCAACACCTGCCAAACTTAACAAATAGTTGACTAACGAAGACTCGTGATCGCTAAACAGTACACTGAAAATAAGGGCTACGGCTACCATAGAAGTAATATACGGCATAAAAATCGTTACCCTGAAAAAATGTTTAAATTTTAAAAAGGCTAGATTCAGCAAAAAGGCAAAAATGATTCCGAAAACTAATTGTGGGGCGGTACCCATAATCCCCATAACAATTGTATTATAAACCGATTTCCAAAATAGAGGGTCTGTTAAAACAATTTTAAAATTTGATAATCCAACAAACTCCATCGGACTTAAACCATTCCATTTTTGAAATCCTAAGTATATGCTAAATAGGGCTGGATATAAACCAACAAGGGAAAAAATGATAAAGAAAGGTGCAATATACAAATAGCCTGAAATCATATCCTTTTTCTCCTCAGACCTGTATCGCTTCTTTTTTACCTTTTCCTTCCTTGGCTCTTGATAGACACTTACGCCTCCCTTCTTACTCACCTTTTCCTTATTACTTTCAGCATGCATTTTCACACCTCTTTTCCGATCAATAGGCGGAAAGTGAAGCTATTAAGCCCCACATCCACCTCTAAAGTACTATTAACCTATCGATTTAATAAATCCTTCGCCCGCTTAATGGCTTCAGTCCACTCTTTTTCTGGATCTGCCCCTTTAGATTGGACATTCTTTAAGGCATTCAACACTTCCTGGTAAACTGGGAAATATTTTTCCCCTTTATAAATGGCGCCATTGATATCTTGGGCAGCTTTTGCAAAAACAGGTGCTGTTGCCTGCCCGCCAAAGAACTCATCTTCATTATTCTTAAACTCACCCATGTCATAAACAGATGGTGCAGATGGGAATAGTCCCTTTGCTTGGAATGATTTCAATTGATTATCAGGTGATACTAACCATTCAACAAATTCATACGCTTCCTTCGCATTTTTTGTTTCCTTTGGAATGGCGATAAAAGAGCCACCCCAGTTTGCTGCAAATTCTGATGGCAATGTAGCCACTCTCCATTTACCGATCGCTTCTGTTGCATTGCCTTCCATCCAGCCTTTTAGCCAGCCTGCACCTAGCTCTGCTGCAAATTCTCCTTTATTTACTGCATTTGCCCATTCCGGCGACCACATTTCAAATTTCCCTACAATGCCTAACTCGTTTAATTTAACTGCATAGTCATAGGCGTTTTTGACAGCATTGCCGTCCTCTTCCAGTAATAATTCTCCTTCAGGGTTAAGAAAGGTTTCTTCTGCAGCATCTAAATAAGCTCTGAATGCCATTTCAATACTATCAATAAACGGTTTACCCGTTTGTTCTTTTACTTTTAAACCTGCTTCTTCAAATGCCTTCGGTGAACTAATTAAATTTGTTACTTCATCTGGTTCAGTCGGCAGGCCCGCCTCTTCAAACACATCCATGCGGTAGTATAAAGCTTTCGGCCCAATATCCGTCGGTAAACCAATTAAGAAACCTCCATTATTGTTTTCACCAGTACTCCATTTCCAATCCAAGTATTGAGCTTTAATATCCTTCGCTCCGAGGTCATATAAATTTTCAAATCGATCTTGCGCTGCTTTAAAACGGTCTAACTGGTCAATTTCCAACATTGAAATATCTGGGGCACCGCTCCCAGCCGATAGTGCCGTAAATAATGCATCATGGTGCTCTGCCGTTTCAGCTGCTCGTACTTTTATTTTTACATTCGGATTTTCTTTTTCGTATTCTTTGGCTAAATCTTCATAGCCAGTAGCACCGAACGTCCAAAAGTTTAAGGTCACTTGTTTATCTCCGTTTTCAACATCATCAGAAGATGACTTTTCATTGTTATTACAGGCTGCTAATGTAAATGCCAGGGCTGTCGATAATCCTATAGCGACCAGTTTTTTCAAGCTTCTCACTTTTCATTCCCCCCACTATTTTTTAGCCAATAATTACTTGCAAATTTGAAAACTCCACTGAAATAATCATTTTCCTTTTTTTGTATCATTCACCTTCTTTATTTGAAATTTGATCCTTAAAACGAAATTATTGCAAGATAATTCGGAAACCGATTTCTAAACTTCAGAAGAAATTTAGTCTTTTATACGGAAGAAACCGCTTTCAATCCAGATTATAAACCCAATATTCAGAAAAATCAACTACTTTATCGAAACCGGTTTCCTAAATTTTCTTTAAAATTCTACAAAAAATAATCTACATACGACATGTCACGAGTGGTATGTCGTGTCTAGGCAGGAATCATTCTTTAGCTTGCACAGAGAGATGTTGTTAAAAAATGAAAGAGACCGTCTAATAATGACAGTCTCTTTGATTGAAATCCATCTTCTAAATATTGTTAGTCAATGACATTTATTTCTCTTCTTTACTACTTTTTGCTATATTTTTCGTTATTCACTGGTAGTTTTCCTTATATATTTTTATGATATTCTTGTTCCATTCCTAATGATTTCATCAGGCTTTAAAAGAATGACATCCCCCTCTTCCGGTACCCCACCGATTACCAAAACCTCAGATTTATACCCCGCAATACGCATGGGTGGAAAATTAACGACTCCTACTACTTGTCGTCCACAAAGTTGTTCAGGGCTATATCTGCGTGTAATTTGAGCAGAAGAATGCTTTATGCCGAGTTCTTCTCCAAAGTCAATTTCTAGTTTTATAGCAGGCTTTTTTGCTTCAGGAAAAGATGTTGCACGAATGACGGTACCTACACGAATATCTAGTTTTAAAAAGTCTTCAATTTTTGCCATACTAAACGAACCACCTTTTTTCAATTTCCTATATTACTCATTTCTGAATCATACTAAGTTCCTTTTCATTACTAGAACTTTTGAACGGCCATATTAATATTCCGATTCCGAGTATTAAGAACAGAATCCCTCCCCAAGAAGTTATATTTAAGTACTTTCCTAATATGAAAACTCCTAATAATGCTGCTGTTAATGGTTCTGCTAACGTGAGTGTAACGGCAGTTGATGAAGAGACATGGATAAGACCTTTGGCAAAAAGGAAATAGGCAATCCCAGTCGCCATAATGCCAAGTTGCAGGCTTACACCAACACCTCGAAAACTCATTATCCAAGACATATCAAAAATAAATAAAAATGTGGATAACAAGACCGCACTGAGAGTGAAAACGACTGCTACTACTGATAATGAAGAATGGCTTTCAACTAAAGTTCTACTGATCAGAGCATAAATTGCAAACGATAAGCCAGCTCCGAGAGCCATTATTATCCCAACAGGGTCTGCATTTACTGATTCTTTATTACCAAAGAGCAATAGACAACCTACTATTGATAGGAAAGTAGAACACCACCAAACCTTAGAAGGACGAATTTTTAAGTATAGCCATTCGATGAGACCTGATAAAATAGGGGCACTGCCAATGGCTACCACTGTCCCTATGGCCACACCCGTAATCGAAACGGCCGAGAAAAATAATGGCTGATACAGCGCCATACTTAATGAAGCCAATACTGTTGTCTTGATTGGCCAATGTTTAAAGTCGAATTGTCCTATTAGCAGAACAATTAATACTAAAAACATTCCTCCTACAGCTAGACGAGTAGCCCCAATCGCAATTGGGTGGGCTGTTTCTGGAGCAAGTGCCTGAGTTGTCCCCGTCGTCCCCCAAAGTATTGCTGCAAGTAATATGAATAATGGAGACAAATTTCCCTTCATTGTTCCCACCTCAAAAAAATAAAAAAGATATTAAACTTATCATAGGAAATTTCTTAAAAATTTCCTTTACCAAGTTTAATATCCTTTTTACCCATTATTAAGATTTCGATATTTTTGTGGAGCTATTTCCTCGCAACGAACAAACCATCTTGTAAACGATGAAGAATTCTCAAAGCCTAATTCCTCACTAATCTTTGTGATGGACCACACTGTTGAAATTAATAAATGTTTAGCCTCTTTCAAACGAAGTTCAGAAATATAATCTTTTGGACTTTTCCCCGTTCTCTTCTTAAACCATGCTGAATAATATACTGGATGGTAATGTTCAATTTTGGCTAAAGTTTCTAACTTAATTGACTCTTTAAAATGCTTATGAATATAGTCAATAGATGGCGTATTAGAGAGATGAAGTTTGTTGGTCACATATCTAGTCAAGTCTACTAAAGAGGCTTTGTTCTCCTGACTCTTCGCCTCCTCTAAAAGCAAATAACGGATAGAAGTCCACTGTTTATCCAACTGCATATACATGCTGCTTGTATTGTCTGGTAAATATTGTATTGGGATGTCTAAAATTAAAAATTCATTCCTGTCCATGGATCGGTAGTTATGATCAAATTGGGGAGGAAGATAGAAACAGTAATCTGAATTCAGAATGATCTCTTGCCCCTTCGTTTGTATCTCTAAGGAGCCTTGTAATGGAAAAAGAAGTTGGCCAAAGTCATGCTGATGAGATTTAAACTCTCTAGAATAAGACCTTTTCTCACAAATTACTTGGTTGACCCTTTCCATCTTACCCCTCCTTACTCTTTGTTTAAGATATATTATAGTTCTAAACAAAGATGTAAGAAAGGGTTTAGAAAAAAGATGAAGCATGAATGGATTTGTTTTGGGTTAGTTTTCCGATAGACTCAACCCTCTTATATATCAAAATCACTTTATAAAACATTTTTCGGTTTTCTTAATGGTCTAGTTTACTAAAATACTTATAAATTTTTTCTAGTTTCTTCTTTTGTTTTCCCTTTGGACTTTCCATACTTCCAAATTCAAAGAACTTCACTTTCTTGATTCCAACAAAGTTAAATAATGCTCTTTTCATTAGAGTTTTATGTGCATTATTCAACCAAAGAAATGGATAGTGAGTTGGCCCCTTCATGGTGGACACACATACAACGGATTTTCCTTTCAAAAGCCCTTCCGGGAAAAGTCCCTTCTTATCTTTATAGGCAAAATTGGAGGCAAATAATTGATCGATATATCCCAAAAGCATCGCCGGAGGTCTCCCCCACCACATTGGATAGATAAAGACAATCTTGTCTGCCCATGTAAGTTGTTGTCTATATTTTTCAATTGCAGGATCAGTATGCATATCACGTCTTCGTTTTTGCTCGTTAAATACTAGAATTGGGTTAAAACCCTCATCATATAAATCTAAAACCTGTACCTCTTTAATATTAGGATTCTGTTTACTCCCATTGATCACATTTTGTAAAAATGCAAAATTTAAACTTTTATGATGAGGATATGTGTAGATTATTAACATCTTCATAGTGCACCTCTTACTTATCATTTGATAAGTAAATCATAGCACTCTTCAAATTTCATTGTCAAATGATAATTGTATTTTGACAACACTTTTGTTATCTTGTCTGTAAGAGGTGAGAATTATGGATAAAACAGCTCTTTTTTATAAGCTAGTATCTTTTACAAATTCAGTTCATCGGGTGACATATGAATTAACACAAGATGCCAAGTCAGATTCAATCACTCAAGTTCAATACAAAATTCTTGAATATATTACGGTTAGTCAGCCTGTGACTCCAAGCGAAATTAGCAATTGTATGAATATGTCTATGCCGAACACAAGTCGAGAGCTTAGAAAATTAAGTGAGAAAAGATTGATTGAAAAAATCGAAGATACAGAGGATCGCCGAAAACAATATATCTGTCTCTCATATGACGGAAAAATTATGATGAACGAAGCATTTGCATCTATAGAGGCTCGTTTTCTAGATCGAATACAACATGCTTCAAAAGAAGATTTAGAGGATATTGAGCGTGCCCTAGATATTCTTCAGACAAAACTATTTTATCAATAGACATCATTTATTAGGCTTCCTCAATTGAAAATTGATTTTTCTTTGTTTTAAATGGATTTATTACTAGCACACATCATAGCTTATACTGCAGAAAATAAAAATTAGAGGGGCTAATAAAGGTCAGATACCTGATCTTTTATTAGCCCCTTCTTTATTTTTCCTCAAATGTCTTCAACCAAATAATTTTACATGTTTTTAACCTAATAAAAAGGGTATGCACAAAATTATATGATATGGAGGAGGATTCTAATGGAAAATAAAAAGACTGAGCAATTAAAGCAATACATCAATGATAATCAAGGGAAACATGCCTTAACGACTAACCAGGGATTAAAAATGGCACAGGATGAATTTTCTTTAAAGGCTGGGTTAAGAGGTCCTACACTCATGGAGGACTTTCATTTTCGTGAGAAGATGACCCATTTTGACCATGAACGGATTCCTGAACGAATTGTTCATGCACGCGGTGTAGGTGCACACGGTTTTTTTCAGCTTTATGAATCCTTAGAGGCATACACGAAAGCAGATTTTCTTACAAATCCCTCCAAAACAACCCCCGTTTTTGTACGCTTCTCAACCGTGCAAGGATCAAGAGGATCTAATGACACCGTAAGAGACGTGCGAGGATTTGCCACTAAATTTTATACGGATGAAGGCAATTACGATTTAGTCGGCAACAATATGCCTGTGTTCTTTATTCAAGATGCGATTAAGTTCCCTGATTTTGTCCATGCGGTCAAACCAGAACCACACAATGAAATCCCCCAAGGGGCCAGCGCTCATGATACCTTTTGGGATTTTATTGCACAGAATCCTGAATCGGCTCATATGGTTATGTGGCACATGAGTGATCGCGCCATTCCTCGCAGCTACCGAATGATGGAAGGCTTTGGCGTTCATACCTTCCGGCTCATTAATGATGAAGGACAAGCCCATTTTGTGAAATTCCACTGGAAGCCTGTACTAGGCGTTCACTCATTAGTCTGGGATGAGGCCCAAAAGATAGCTGGGAAAAATCCTGATTTCCATCGTCAAGATTTATACGAAGCGATTGAAAAGGGGGATTATCCTGAATGGGAGCTTGGATTACAGTTGATACCGGAAGAAAAGGAGCATGCATTTGATTTTGATATTTTAGATCCAACGAAACTATGGCCAGAAGAAGAGGTTCCCGTGAAAATAGTCGGCAAAATGACATTGAACCGAAATGTCGACAACTTCTTTGCTGAAACAGAACAAGCGGCCTTTCACCCTGGACATGTTGTACCCGGTATTGATTTTTCCAATGATCCTCTTTTGCAAGGCCGATTATTTTCCTATACTGACACACAATTATCGCGATTAGGCGGTCCTAATTTTCATCAAATTCCAATCAATCAGCCTGTGTGTCCTTTTCATAACAATCAACGTGAGGGCATGCACCAAATGACGATCCATCGCGGCCAAACCAGCTATCACCGCAACAGTTTAAATGACAATCAACCAGCACCCGTTCCAGCCGAACATGGAGGATACGAGCATTATCAAGAAAAGATTGATGGACAGAAAATTAGAGGCCGCAGTGATAGCTTTCTAGATTTCTACTCCCAGGCCAAACTATTCTTTAACAGTCTGGCCTCCTTTGAACAGCAGCATGTAAAAGACGCATTTAGCTTCGAACTTGGAAAATGCAAGTCAGATATGGTGAAAGCTAATGCAGTCGCCCTTTTGAATCATATTGACCGTCAATTAGCACAAGAGGTGGCTGACAATATCGGAGTGCCATTGCCTAAGGAAAATCTCGAAATCCAATCGGATAAAAAATCTCCCGCACTCAGCATGGCCAATACCATCTGCAAACCCGATTCCAAAAATGTCGCGATCGTATTGAATGGGAAGCCCAATGTGCCCCTTCTGTCAGAATGGGTTCAGACATTAGCAAACCAACGTTTAAATTATAGCATCATTGATAAAAAGATTTCACGTTTCGATGATTCCCTAAAAGTGACCGATACTTATGACACAACAGACCCCTGCCTTTTTGATGCTGTATTAGTCATCAGTAGTGAATCTCTTATTCAGACACCTGTGCTGGAATTTATAGAAACAACCTTTAAACACTATAAACCATTAGCCCTTGCCCTTAGTGATCCTCATGCATTAGATTCCAGCAGGGTAAAACTAGAGGGAGCAGGAGTTTTCAATTTATCAGACTCCGCGATTGAATCATTTATTAAAGGCATTGCCCAAGGCCGATTCTGGGATCGGTGAGATACTAGCATTTCGAAACTGCTAAAAAAGTTTCATCCTTGGAAAAAAGGGTAGTTTACTAATGAAGGAGTTGATTGCATTGAGTAAAAAAATTGCCGTTTTAGTAACAGACCATTTTGAGGATTCGGAATACACAGAACCAGTAAAAGTGTTTAAAGAAAAAGGATATGAAGTAACAACAATTGAAATGGAAGAAGGAAAAAGAGTAAAGGGGAAACAAGGACACAGTGAAATCATGATTGATAAAAGTATTAGTGATGTTTCCCCTGAGGACTTTGATGCCTTATTCATCCCAGGTGGTTTTTCTCCAGATATTCTTCGTGCAGACGAGCGTTTTGTTCACTTTAGCAAGGCATTTATGGATGCTAAAAAACCTGTATTAGCTATTTGTCACGGCCCACAGCTGCTGATTACCGCAGAAACTCTCGAAGGACGCGATGTGACCGGATATAAATCGATACAAGTTGATTTAAAGAACGCCGGCGGAAATTTCCATGATAAAGAAGTGGTCGTATGCCAGAATCAGCTAGTCACTAGCAGACAGCCTGATGACATACCGGCATTTATTCGGGAATCGTTGCGAATATTAGGATAGTTAGCAGGCAGAAGGGGCTTCCTTCTGCCTTTTACTTTTGAAGAGAAATAGCCAACAGAAAGGATAAATAAAATGAGAAAGCCTTTATTTGCAGTCATAATCATTCTAAATTTATTTCTTTTCACCACAATTAATAGAGTTGGAGCGGCAGAAAATCAAGAAACTGATAGAAAGGTCATACTTATCTCTTTTGACGGAATGAAAAATGACTATACTAAAAAATATGTGAAAGAGAATAAATTGCCTCATATCAAACAGCTGCTAGACAACGGAGTCTCGGCAAAAAAGCCCTCTACTATTACGCCTTCGCTTACAGCGCCTTCACACGCAGCAATTGCCACAGGAGCTGCACCCAACCAGACCGGAATTGTAAGTAATCATTGGCACGAACCTAATAAAACTTTAGGCAATGATGATAGCGGTTTCCAAGAGGAAATTCAGGTTCCTCCATTGTGGGTCGAGGCTAGAAAACAAGGAAAAACAACCGCTACCATTGCTTTTCCAGGGGCTAATCCTAAAGATGGAAAACAGGGTGATTATTCTATTTACTTTGAAAAAACATGGTCTCCAAGCAATTTAGAATCACTAACCTTTACAAAAGCTGCCGAATGGGTTCACCCTCCCAAAAGCTTCACTCCTTTACAAGAAGCGGAACTCACGATCAAAATAGAAAATGAAAGGGATCAGCTCATCCACATTTTAGCGATTGACTCAACGGATGATCAACAGCCAAACTATGACACCTTTATACTATCTCAGGATAAAAAAATAGATCCTAATGATTCGATTGTAAAAGGAAAGCAATGGGGATCTCTTTCATTGCAGATAAACGATCGTCAAAAAGCTGGCTTTTGGTTCAAAATGAAAGCAGATAACCAAGATCATACCCTTCCTATCTCTTTGTATCGGACAGAAGTCACTTCCAGCTTAATTAGCGGGCCTGAAGGATTTGCTGATGAGATACAGGAGGAATTTGGGTTTTATCCGGCTCAGGATGATGGTACAGCACTTAAAAAGGGATGGATTACGAGGAAAGAATATGAGGAGATAAGCACACGTTTTGTCATGTGGGTCACAAAAGTTGCTCTCTATATAAAACAGAAATACAATCCTGATTTACTGATGTTCTATACCCCCCAGATTGATCATGAACAACATAAGTATTTATTAATAGATCCCAGACAGCCTGGATACTCACCTGAAAAGTCAAAACAATATATGAGCTATATCGAGTGGTCGTACCGGTTAGCAGACAAGGTGGTTGGTGAAACATTGAAGTCCCTAAACGATAATGACTATTTGTTTGTAGTCTCCGATCATGGGATGGAACCTGCTCATTCTACTCTATCACCGAACAAAGTATTAAAAGATGCCGGGTTATTAACTATCGATCAAAAAAATAAAATCAACTTTACTGAATCAAAAGCGTATGCTATTCCAAGCGGATCAGCCGCACACGTATACATTAACTTACAGAACCGTGAAAAAGATGGAATTGTCCCTATAGAAGAATATGAAAGTGTCCGCAGCCAGATTATTCAAGCTTTTAAAGAAGTAGAAATTAAATATAAAAAGGGAGAAGTCATTCAATATGATATGAAAGCAATCATGTCAGCCATTAAAACGGACAACTTCTCATTCAATAAGGTTCAAGAACATGTCAAAGATTTTTGGAAACACCTTTTCAAACAAAAAATCCATCCTTATGAAAAAGTAATGAAAAATACAAATACAAATAAAACACTTTTGGACCATCAAAATTCAGGGGATGTTGTGTTAATTGGGGCTCCAGGCTATGTGATGGGCAGCTGCTTTGTAAAAAATGTCTCTCCGCCAATTGAATTAGGAACACATGGAGGAGATGCAGATAGAAACATGCTAAGACCTGTTTTTATGGCTATCGGGACAGACTTTTACAAAGGGAAACAGATTAACTCCATGTCTAATTTAGATATCGCTCCTACTATTTACGATTTACTAGAGCTAAATGTACCTTCATTTGTAGAAGGCAAGAAGATTAAAGGTATTTACAAGGATAAAAACGGCTACAAACCTTCCCAATGATCCAAGCCTACTCAGCTTTTCATACTTTAGAAAAACTAAGCATTAATTAATGAAATGATCCCCTTGTCTGTTAATTTAAAAATAGATAAGGGGTAGAGAAATCATCTTGGTTTTTAACTGGTGATAAATCCTATTTAAACCACTCCAAAAATACATATGGATACACTCCGTTATTCCCGTTTCTTTTTACATTTTACTTTAAATGAATTGCCGTTTATTAAAATAACATCAGTGTTAAACTATGTAATAGTATTTTGTAAGGGATGTGTCTTATATGGATTTTTTCCAAGGCCAAGAAACGCTTACCAGCTTTGAGTGGATTCTTCGAGCTATTGTTGCTTTTTTCTTTTTATTAATTGTAACGAGAGTATTGGGCCAACGTGCCATCTCCCAATTAAGACCTCTCGACTTTGCAATCGCATTAGTCATCGGAAATATTATTGCTCATCCTCTATCTGATGAAAATCTAGGTCTCAAAGGGTCTATCATTACAACCATTGTATTAGTGGTCTTCTATCTTGGAGGCATTTTTATAATCCTGAAATGGGCATGGTTTAGAAGGCTGATTACCCCTGCACCAATAACCATTGTTGAGAATGGAGAAATCATCTATAACGGATTAAAAAAAGCAAGGATATCTCTAGATGTGTTATTAGAAGAATTACGAGAAGAAAAAATAGAAGATGTAAAGAAAGTAGCCTTAGCCATTTGGGAGGCAGATGGAAAATTTTCTGTTTTTTTGGATCCTAAATATGAACCTTTAACCCCTTCATTGATTCAGATGGAAACACAGCCATTCGATTTTCCAAAGACCATCATTAAAGAAGGGAAAATTAACTCCCAGGAATTAAAAGAAATTCAAAAGAGTGAAGAATGGGTTATTTCAAGTTTAAAAAGTTTATATCAGGCTGAAGTAAAAAATGTTCTGTTTGCCACCCTTGATAGCCAAGACAACCTTAAAGTTTTTTTATATAACTAAAACATATAAAGCATAAAAAAAAGCACGCTTGCTGCGTGCAATAAAGTCAATTTGATAAATCACAATCCTTTAACGGGATCAATTTTGTCTTTTTCGTAAATTTGTACCCAAGCCATAAAATAAGGAATAAAGGTAATCCTATATAAGAAACCAATATACCGTTCCAATCAATATGATCTCCTAGAAATGCCGAATAGTTTTGTCCTAGTACGACAAAGCCACAAACCACAAAGGCAAAAATTGGGCCAAATGGAAATAATTTTGCTTTGTATGGCAAGAGGTTTAAGTCTTTTCCTTGAGCAACAAATGCCCGGCGGAATCGATAGTGACAAATGGCAATTCCAAGCCATGCGATAAACCCTGACATCCCTGAAGCGTTTAGCAGCCAAACATATACAGTACCATCACCAAATAATGAAGCCAAGAATGCAAGTGTTCCGACTAATGATGTGATAATCAAAGCATTTACAGGAACACCTCTTTTATTTAATTTTCCAAGAAACTTAGGTGCTTTCCCTTCACGGGCCAAATTCCATAGCATACGTGTGGAAGCGTACATGCCTGAGTTACCGGCAGACAGCACAGCTGTTAAGATCACTGCATTCATTACGGAAGCAGCAAAAGCAATTCCTGCTTTTTGGAAAACAATCGTGAATGGGCTAACCGTTACATCGCTGCTTGCAAGATTCTCATTTGTATAAGGAATGATTAAACCAATTACAAAAATCGCTAGGATATAGAATAGAAGGATGCGCCAAAATACTGATTTTACAGCTCTTGGAATTGCTTTACTAGGATTATCGGTTTCACCTGCAGCAACACCAAGTAATTCTGTGCCTTGAAAGGAGAAGCCAGCAGCCATAAAGATCCCAAGCATGGTCATAAAGCCGCCATGAAACGGTGCATCTCCAACCGTAAAATTCTTAAAACCAATTACCTGACCACCTAAGATTCCAAAAATCATTAAAATACCAATAATAATGAAAATGATTACAGTAACCACTTTAATTAAGGCGAACCAATACTCCGTTTCACCAAAGCCTTTTACTGATAGATAGTTTAATAAAAACATGATTACTAAGAATACTGCACTCCAAATAATGGAAGGCGTATGAGGGAACCAAAACTTCATAATCATCGTGACGGCTGATAATTCTGCTGCAATAGTTATCGCCCAGTTATACCAATAGTTCCAGCCAAGTGCAAATCCAAGTGATGGGTCGACAAACTTAGTGGCATACGTGCTAAAGCTTCCTGCAACAGGCATATAGGCACCCATTTCCGCAAGACCTGTCATTAAGAAATAGACCATAATCCCAATCACAAGATAGGATAGTATAGCTCCTCCGGGACCAGCGGAGTGGATTGCTCCGCCACTAGCGAGAAAGAGACCTGTTCCAATGGTTCCGCCTAGAGAAATCATTGTCAAGTGGCGTGATTTTAAACTGCGTTTTAAGCCGGTATTTTCTTTTTCGGAAGAAATTGTACCTTTACTGAATTTATCTTTTCTTACTTCTGCTGTTTTCATCGATGTTACTCCTTTTCTTCAATTTTTCTAGCACAAGGCCCTAACTGAAGACCCATCAGCTTGTCTAATCTGGAAGGAGCTTGGAATAAAAAATGCCACCGAAGTAGATTCAGGTGACATTAAAAATAGCCCGCATCATACCTTCCGAAAGATAGCCCAACACGAATGGCTGGTAGGTCCAATCGTGACAGTTCTGTTCCTATTTGGAGACAGCCCCAGCATGCTTAATCAGAGAAACAAGCACGCTTCGGCAGCTTTTCCTTTCAAACGGAGTCAAGTAATGTCTCTGCATCTCGTCCGCCTTACTGATAAAAACTGCGACCTCTACCTCATCGGTTGATGAGGATTTGTTATATGAAATTATTACGTTCCTAACTTTATAATACTATTTTAGAATAGTCAATATCTCGTTGTTTTCTCTTATCCCCAAATGCTGTATTAAAGGGAATGGTTATTATTTACCAATTGAATCTGAATGAAAATATATACATTCTTCTCACGAAAAATTTATTGTTAATCTTTAATCAAGGTAAAAGCCTTGGTACCTATCTTTTAACTTTTGGACACTTTCTTCTAGGTTAATTCTGTCTGCCGTGTTTCTTTCCCTAA
Organism: Cytobacillus solani; assembly: GCF_001420595.1. GTDB lineage: Bacteria > Bacillota > Bacilli > Bacillales > Cytobacillaceae > Cytobacillus > Cytobacillus solani. The sequence goes on from NZ_LJIX01000006.1 coordinate 4,918,807, forward strand.
AAAGGCAAGTGTAATCACACCGACGACAATACTTGCGCAAAACAGTGCAAAAATGAAACCAATGGAATGACCTGCAGCAACAAGTGAGCCAACAAGGAGCGGTCCAAGGATCCCACCAACACGTCCAATTGCTGCAGCCATACCAGCGCCTGTCCCACGAATGACAGCCGGATATTGTTCAGGGGTGTATGCATATAAAGCTCCCCATGCACCAAGGTTGAAGAATGATAAAAAGATACCCGACACGATAAGGACTGCAGTCGTTTCTGCCTGACCGAAAACAAGGGCTGAACCTGCCGTCCCTAGCAAATAAGTAACAAGCACAAACTTTCTTCCCATTCGTTCAATGAGCCAGGCAGCTGAAAAATAGCCAGGCAGCTGAGCTAGAGTCATGATCAATACATATTCAAAACTTTGAATCATACTAAATCCTTTCATCACCATGACACTTGGCAGCCAAAGAAACATCCCATAGTATGAAAAAACGACCGTGAACCAAACAATCCAAAGCACGAAAGTGGAGCGTGCGTATTTCTTCGACCAAACTTCCCGGACGTTTTGGAGAATGGACCGTTTCTCTGCTTTTTTTGGCGAAAATGCCGGTGAATCAGGCAAATTCAACCGTAAATAAATGGCATAAAATGCAGGTAAAGCACTAAGGATTAGAGCCACTTTCCAGCCAAATGACGGAATAACAAAATATGAAATAAGTGCTGCAATTAACCAGCCAAATGCCCAAAAGCTTTCAAGTAATACAACCACTCGCCCGCGTTCTTTCGCTGATACACTTTCTGAAACGAGAGTTGAGGCGACAGGTAATTCTCCACCGAGCCCCATGCCAACAAAAAAGCGTAGAACTAAGAAAGCAAAAAGGGTAGTTGTTAATGCAGAAAGACCACTACCAATAGAAAATAATAACAAGGTAATAATAAATATATTCTTCCTGCCAATCTTATCTGCCCATAGACCGAAAACGAGCGCTCCAACAGCCATCCCGATTGAGTTCACACTTCCGATCCACCCCATTTGTTCTGGTGTCAAATCCCATTCTACTTTCAGTGCTGCAATAATAAACGAAAGCATCCCAACATCCAGTGCATCAAACATCCATCCGAGTCCTGCGATGCCAAGAAGCTTTCTCTGTGAAATAGTCTTTTCTGTCACGATATTTACCCCCCTGATGTCTTGACAGTTGTCATTACCATTTTACTATAATCATCTTCCTTCGAAAAAACAAGGTTTATTTTTTTCTGGAAAAGCTTTAGTATGCCCTTTCATCTCATACTTATTACTATGAGGAAATGACAGATAAATCATAAAGAGAAATAATAATAGAAAAGGAATATCTCCTAGGAATGCCTTAATGAACAAATCTTTTATAACATATCGAATATAGTTTCCTTTTTGAAGGATTCTATTTCAATTTAAAAAGACTAAAGTGCACATTTTTTAGTCAGTGTACTTTAGCCTTTTTTTACTTATAGGGAAACTTGATTGATTGCCCCTTTCATATATTCAGGAAGAATCAATCTCCCCTCCATAAATTCTTTAAGAGAAAATACTATCGGTTTACAATTCTCTCCAACACCAATTATGATGCTTAAGTCCTTTGGCGAATAAACAACTGTATGCAACGTACCAAAGTACTCTTTATAGTGTTTAAAGAATAATGGGGAACTTGAATCATTAAAATGATGATAAACAGACATTGGAGATAGCTCCCCAGTTAGTAAGGAACTCACATATTCCTTCCGTTTTACTGAGCCTTGTATATTTATTCTGTTTTTGCTTCTTAATATTTCTGATTCAAAATGATTCGTACATATTAGAGGATTTGCAAAATTTATGATCTGTTGTTGTGGAGAAGCTTCTACAAGTATACTTTTTCCACTTTTATCTGTAATGGAGTAATTGTAGCAATAACCATGAGGGATATCAGTGATGAAGGCTATTGCCTCCTCAATATTTGCACACTGTTCAAGCAGCATTCTAACAATGGTCGTTGCAATAAAGCCCTCGTCTCTGTGTTCATTATTTACAAAATGCAGCCCTACAACGAGCCCCTTTTCATTCATCCCATCAAGTCTTCCGATTACTTGCTGACTAAACCCTACACTAGTATAGCCATTTAATGGCCTCATAAATACAAGTCTTGCATCGTACATTTCCGGGCTAAAATCATAATTACGTACATAATAGCCGTCGTTTACCAATGTAGTACACCCCATTTCTGGGAATACTACATCGTACCCACTAAATAGTTTTATTGTACTATCTAATTCCATATTTAATCCTTCTGCCAAGCCACTCAGTTCCTGAAAAAGTTTCGGGGAAATATTCTCTAGTATTTCCTTAGACTTTTGTACATTAGAATTAGTAGTCAATTCCCTTAGATGGTCTATTTGTTGAAAGCTTGATAATGACATTAATTCTTTGCCTTGTTCCAAGCCAATTTGATAATAGTCCCCTCTCAATTCTACTATTCTAACAGACAGCTCTTCATTTTTAAACATTTTACTATATCCTCCCTTTTTCCAATTTAGTGACTGGCATTAATAAATCAAGATTTGAGAAGTCATCCCCTCGATACCATTCTAGTATGGAACCTGTTGGAATCCATTTGTTTTCGTTTGCATAGTTAATTAATTTCCAATAGCCATTTTGTATTTCAGTCATCGGAGCATTAAAAGACAAGGCAATATATATGCATGAAGCTAGGTGTTCTACTAATTCAACTTCAGATAATCCGCTTGTTGGGATGCCGAATGGTACGCCAAAGCCTATATGTGCTTTAATCAAGTCTTTGCCCGATAGATATTTTAAATAACAACTTTTTATCGGAATATTTAACTTTTCAAGTTCTTTTCCTCTTTTTATAAAGTGTTCTCCGAATTTCCCAGTTTCCGACTCTGCTGAGAACCATATGATATTTTCATCAGCTTTTTCGATCAAATAAATTTGATCATTCATAGAATCGCTTTCTAAATATCGTAAACTTACATTCAAGATATCAAGCCTTTTCTTTATCATTACAGTCCAATCATCCATCATATTTTTTCGTATATTTTCATCTTTCTCTTTTAGATATACTTGGATGTCCTTAATCGGTACATCAGCCAAACGTAAACTGGATACTAGCTTAATGATTGCAACTTGGGTCTCAGAATATACTCGATACCCATTGGAGTTCCTACCTGCTGGACGCAGTAAATTTTTTGACTCATAATACCTCAAAGCACTCTTGGAAATACCCGTTCTCTCGGAAAAATCCTGTATTGTCATGAGTTTGCTCAAATCCCTCACTCCTTTAATCCTATGTTACAGGTTCAAGTTACTTTAAGGTCAAGTGGAAGGTATAAAAAAATTTGCTAAGCAAGCTTTCTCAAATAAATGATATAAATTCCATGGATGTCCAAAGGAGTCTGGTATTAAATGGAGAATAGTCTAATATATTGATAAAAATTAACTTATAGAAAGGTGTGACGAATTGAAACGGTTGTCTTTACCATTACTCATCTTAGTCTCGAGTGCATTATATATTTTTATTATTCCGGATGCACCTCTTGTTCTTAATCTTCTCTTCAAGTTAATTCCAATGTGGTTAATCATTACTTATGCGTTTCTTCAATTTCGGGGAAACCGCTCCTTCACCGGTTGGATTATTTTAGCGGGACTATTGTTTTGTATGTTTGGCGATGGTTTACTTCATTGGTTCCTGATAGGACTATCTGCCTTTTTAATAGGTCATATTTTTTATATCATTGGGTTCTTTAAGGAGTGGCGTTTTTCCCTCATCCGTGTTTTGACCATTATTCCTATCAGTTTCTATGCCATTTTTATTGGTCTAATTCTTACCGAATCTCTTATCGAAAAAGGCAATAGTGCTTTATTCATTCCAGTTATTGTATATACGATTATCATTTCTGCGATGGCTTGGTCTGCCGTTATGACCGGTAATAAGTGGGCAATTGCTGGGAGTATTTTATTCGTTATCTCTGATTCGATACTAGCGTGGAATCGCTTTGTATCCGACATCCCCTATGCATCTGTCCTAATTATGACCACCTATTACACAGCCCAGTTCTTTATCGCTCATAGTATTAAATTATTTATATCAAAAAGGGCCTAATTTTATGAATTAGGCCCTTTTTTGCCGAACATTAAATCATCCATTTGAAATCCGCAGTTTTACTTTACATCCTATTTGTTTCACGTGAAACAAGCCAACTAAATGTTATTTATTAATGACTCACTCATTACTATGCTTAGGGATACAGATGATAGATTTAAATAAATCCCCATCAATTTGAATCATAAATTTCCCTTTCTGTATATCAATTAGGCTTTTTGCAATGGAAAGGCCCAATCCACTGCCTTGGCTAGATCTAGATTCATCGCCTCTTTTAAAACGCTCCATTAATTCATCAGCTGAAATATTTAATTCATAAGCTGAAATATTCTTGAAGGTAAGAAGGATATCTTTTCCTAAATCTTCGATATTGATATAAACCCTTGACCCTTTAAGAGCATACTTAAAGATATTGGATAATACGTTTTCAATAGACCTCCATAGTAATTTCCCATCAGCAGTCACATAAACTTTGGCATTTGGATGGTTAAACTTAAATTCTAAGTTCAGCTCTTCAATCTTTTCACTTACTTCCCCAAGCCCCTGAGTGATCAATGATTCAATATCAATCTTTTCAAGATGGACTGGGATATTTCCGCTTGAAGCTTTAGCAGCTTCAAATAAATCGTCCGTTAGAAACTTTAGCCTTTTAGACTTTTGATCCAGTACTTCTGTATATTCCGCTATCTTTGACAGGTCCTTTTCTTTTTTAAGTAAATCGACATATGTGATAATCGATGTTAATGGTGTTCGTATATCATGGGATACATTGGTGATGAGTTCTGTTTTTAATCTCTCACTTTTTAGTTCGTTATCTACTGCATTTTTCAGCCCATCCGTAATGCTGTTAATATTGGCAGCTAGATTTGCAAACTCTCCCTTTCCACCAATTTCGATACTGTGTTGGATTTCTCCATTTTTTATTCTCTCTACTCCATCTTTAATTGCCTTAAAAGACTTAACTTTCTTCAAAGCAAACCAGGCAGCAAACCCTATGGTTATTGGAAACATAAAAAATGTTAAAGCAATTAATAGCGGATACCCTATAACAATCAGAACTGTTTTTACCCCAACATTTCCACTATCATAGACATTTCTTACAAATTGAACAAGTCCTTTGACTATTTGATAAATCAGGGTATGCTTAAACAATGTTCTATTCTTAACATGTCTCACCATTGATAAAATAAGTACAAAACAAGCAGCGGAAAATGGAATCGTGATTGGAATGACCCAGTTTAAGTTGTTTGGAATTTCCAAAAAATCAAGTATTAAAACCCAAAGTGTTATAAGTCCTATACATAGTAAGATGTTCAAATCAATATATAATTTATCTACTGCATACAAACGCAGCTCTTCGTCCTTAAAGGACTTTCTCCCGGTCACAAATGCCAGATATAAAAAGGATAGGATAAATCCTGCTGAAAATCCTAGTAAATAATAAAAGCCCTTTGTGGAATTCACTTTCTTTTCTTTCCACTCATTTATTTTTGAATCTAAAAACTTCTTTGGAAAAGCAACATACATTGCATGGTTTTCAGTGCCCCATTCATCCAATTCCATTGTAATCCGATTTAAATATTTATTTGCCTCTATTTCTTTTGGATAAATATCGCTTTTATACCCCTCAAACACCATGTAAGATGGATAGTCTTTAAATTGTTCTTTATCTTTCATTATACTATTCGTATAAACATTTACACCATCGCTGGCATAATACAAAGGATCTTTAACTTCTTCGATATTGTTCAATAGGAAATGAAATTCTCTTAAATCCCTCTTTATCATTTGGTCCTTTAACTCAGAAATTTTATCGGCATAATCAACCTTGAACTTCTCGTAATTTTCCGCTTCACTTAAATTTGGATTATAACTCTTGGAATCAATCTGAAATTCTGAAAATAAGTTCTGTTCTTCCATTCTTTGATCATCTTTATTAATTGTTCCGCCCTTTAGAATATTTTCTTCACTTTTATATTTTCCCAACAGCCTTGTGAGTTCACTTATGAGATTTTCACTTTCTCTTACATAAGACTCGCTAAAGAAGTAATTATCTTCAAAAACGATTCCAACATCGCCATCATTTACAGAGACTAAATTAGCAATTGCTTGCATAACACCTGAAAAACAAGCAAGCATGATCATAAAGACAATCAATTTTGTTGTCATTGAGTGGCTATATTTTTTCAACCTTATATCCAATTCCCCACACCACCTTTAAATATTTTGGCTCTTTCGGATTGATTTCTATTTTTTCTCTAATTTTTCTTATATGAACGGTTACTGTGTTTTCCGGGCTAAAGGCCGTTTCATTCCAAACCTTTTCGTAAATCTCTTCGATAGAGAACACTCGTCCTGCATTTGCAGTTAAAAATTTTAAGATCTTGTATTGCACTGGTGTAAGTTGAACCGCCTCTCCATCAACAGTAATTATTTTACTTTCATCATCAATCATGAGCCCACCTGTTTTATAAACGTTGCTCTTCGTTTCAAGGCTTCCTAAAGTTGTGTACCTTCTTAGCTGTGATTTAACTCTTGCCATTAGCTCCAAAGGATTAAATGGCTTCGTAATATAGTCATCTGCTCCTATATTTAATCCTAGTATTTTGTCGTAATCCTCCGTTTTAGCGGAAAGCATAATGAGCGGGATGTTATTCTCTTCCCTAATCTTCATGGTTGCTCTTATACCATCCATCTTTGGCATCATAATATCCATAATAACTAGATGAATTTCCTGATTATCGATTATTTCGATTGCTTCTAAACCGTTAAAAGCCTTGAAAATTGTATAGCCCTCATTTTCTAAGTAAATTCCTATCGCATCCACAATTGCCTGATCATCGTCACAAACCAATATGTTCACTACATTCACCCCTAAAATAAACTACAAGTCCTGCTCCTCCCTCTATTATTCGTTTTTAGTTAATTTTTTTGCAAACATAAACAAAAGCTGGCGGGAAATTTAGTGGGACATAATGGATTCTCTCAATGTGGAAAGCTCTAGAAAGCTGTTTCTTCATTTGTAAAGAATATTGAAAAGCAATGAAATACCCCCCTGGCTTTAATGAATCAATCACCTGTTTTAGTAATCTTTCACGTAGTTCCGTTGAAAAATTAAAGAAGGGCAGTCCACTAATAACACAGTCTAATTGCTTAATACCATTTTGGTCCATTATATTTAGTAACTGAACAGCATTCTGATAACACAAGTATTCCGGGAATTCCTTCTGAAGGTTCCCACTCATTTCCCCATCCTTCTCAAACAGAAGAACAGCTGCTTTATTGGATACATGTGATTGGATTTCTTTTGTAATCGCACCTGTACCGGAACCAAGCTCCGCTACTGCACCCACTTCCTCCCACGCCACCTGCTGGACCATTTTTCTAGCCAAAAAACTTGAGCTTGGCCATACACTGCCGATTTCCTTTGGCTTACGGATAAAGGATTGTAAAAATAACAAGGAATTGTGATTATTCAAAGAACTCGCCTCCACTGACTTATGGTCTTGCCTTTTGCTAATGAGGTTATCTTAATAAAAAAATCTTAGAAACTAGTGGATAGGTTTCTTAAGATTTTCTTAAGGTTTTTTATTAGGAGAGTTGCGAAGTGATGAGTAGGGGTAAAAAATAAAAAACAGTCTACTTTTATTCATAGACTGTTTCAATGTGATATATTAAAGTCTCACTTACTTACGATTTGGTTCACCGTATTATTTCTAAATGAGGTTTTCTGTTTGATATCTACTAATATTGTTACTAACAAGAAAAAAGTCAGATTGTCTGATTGCTCCTAGTTACTTCACACACCAACGTTTCACTTTTTATTAGCTTCATATACTTTCAACAACTTACCTTTTATGGTTGTGTTTTTCATCCGTTTCAACACAATCGGACCTTTATCATTTAATATTTCAACATAAGAAACAGCATCTAATATTGTAATGATACCAATATCCTCTACTGTTACTCCTTCAATTTTTGCAATCGTTCCAACAAAATCTACTGCTCTAAGCTTCTTTTTCTTACCACCATTAAAGTACAACTTCATAATTTGCTTATTTATTTTTTCACCTTTTGCCTTTTTAATAGTTGGTTCAACATTCATTTTTGCTTCAAAGTCAGATTTCTTATTTGAGACTTCCTCTTTTGAAGGAGCAGCCATGCTCGGAATCTCAAAACCAATATATTCTTCAATTTCACTTAAAAACTTATCCTCAAATGGTGTAACAAAAGTGATAGCTTTCCCCTTTTGCCCTGCCCTTCCTGTTCTTCCCGTTCGATGGACATAGCTTTCTTTCTCTAATGGAAGGTCATAGTTAATGACATGTGTTATATTATCAATATCAATTCCTCTAGCGGCTACATCCGTAGCAATTAAATAGCGGAATTCTCCTCTTCTAAAGTCATTCATCACATCAAGCCGATCTTCTTGTACCATGCCGCCGTGAATTTTATCGCAGCTATAACCTAAATCCATTAACTGATCACACAAAGTATCTACTCGATCTTTTGTTCGACAAAAGATTATGCAGCTATCTGGATTTTCAACAATCGTTACATCTTTAAGCATAGAAAATTTATGGTCTTCTTCCACTTCAAAAAGAGAATGATCAATTTTATCAGTTGTGAGTCCAGTCACCTTAATTTCAATATCGATAGGTGTTTTCATATAGTTAAGTGATAGGTTTTTGACCTTCTCCGGCATAGTAGCTGAAAATAACATTGTCACTCGTTTTCGTGGTAACTCTTTGATGATAGCTTCCACTTGTTCAATAAATCCCATGTTTAACATTTCGTCAGCTTCATCTATAACAAGATAGTTAATTCGTTCTAAAGGTAGAGTACCTCTTTCAATATGATCTAACACGCGGCCCGGAGTACCGACGACTACATGCGTTTTTTGCTTTAATTCTGTTTTTTGGATTGCAAAAGGTTGTTTTCCATAAACAGCTGCAGCTTTTATTCGTTTAAATCTGCCTATGTTTATGAAATCCTCTTTCACTTGAACAGCAAGTTCTCTTGTTGGTGTCAAAATTAACGCTTGCGGTTTATTTTCCTTCCAATCAATTAATTCACAAATGGGAATCCCGTATGATGCAGTCTTTCCACTCCCTGTTTGTGATTTTACGACAAGATCCATTTTCTCTAACACAAGAGGGATAACCTTACTTTGAACAGCTGTTGGATTTTCATATTCTAAGCTTTCCAGCGCATCTACTATTTCATTACTTAATTTATAATCCTTAAAACTTTCTCTGCACATAACTAAACCTCTTTTATTTTGAATTATTTACCTTATTATCTTGCGTATAGATCATTTCCTTATACAAACTACTATTATACGCGAATTCCTATTTTGTTACTGAACAACCTCCTGTTGTCTAAATGGTTATTTATTCTTCAACACTTCGGCAAGTTCATTCAAGGAATGGGATTGTTTAATTTGATAGTTCCGTCCTTCCTTTTGCAAATAATTTTTATCACAAAATTGTGTAAGTACATGCAATAAGTGCCGATAGGATACACCTAAATAATCACAAACTGTTACGTGTTTCTCTTTATAAATTCCTTCATCTGCTGTTTGCAAAATAAAATCCGCTAGCCGGTTTTCAAGCGGGAAAGCGAGACTTTGTGAATACTTTGCTGCCATATGTGTAGCTTTTACACTTAAAAATTTAGTCATTTCACGGAGAAATTTTGCATCATCCAGTAATTGTGTGCGATATCGATGAAACGGAATCGCAAAACAAATGATCTTCGTTGATGCTTGAATCCCCTTTGTATAATACACATCATTTAATAATTCCATTTCCCCAATATAATCATGAGCATTGATAAAATTAATTAAGGATACTTTTCCATTCTGATGTGTTACATATATTTTTGCTTTTCCTTCCATTACATAAAATAAAAAGTCCGGCCTCATGCCCTCTTGAATGATCCATTCATCCCGCCTGTATTCGTGAACTTCTATAAATGCTTCTACTTGAAATGAAAATAGATGTGCGATTGAGTTATTCTCCAAATACAATCTTTTTTTCTCACCTTTGTAAACTTCCATATTCCACCTCGAAATATGAGATATCTCATATTATTCATATTTTATCCCATGATATCATGCATTCAATGAGGAGGAAAATAATGAATACACAGCGCTGGATGAGTACACGTTTTTTTAGTTTTTTTATGACATGGGGCATTTTTCTGCCTTATTGGTCAGGGTGGATGATTTATACAAAAGGAATTACTGTCTCACAAGCTAGCTTGATCATGAGCTTCGGTTTAATTACGAGAGGCCTGTCCACATTATTTGCCTTTCCATATTTATCAGAGAGATTTAGCAGTAAAGTCCTGTTAAAAGTGGCGGGAATTGGCACCCTAGCCTCCATTCTTTGTTATATTCCAGTAAACTCCTTTGCTGGCTTACTATTAGTAACGATCGTTTTACACATATTTTATCCTACTCTGATGCCTGCTTTAGATAGTGCTGCCAGTATCCTTGTACAAAGCAAACAATTAAGACACTATGGAAGAAGCCGTCAATGGGGATCCATTGGGTTTGTCTCAGTGGGCATAGTTTTAACCATTTTTACAGGAATGTTTGGAGATGAGGTAATTTTCTGGGCACTATTGCTTGGAATGATCGGATTTGTGCTTCTTAGTTTAATGAGTGCCCCTAGTACTTTATCTAAAAAGCCGCAAGTAGACCAAACACAAAAAGCAGGCATGTTCCATTTATTTCGGATCAAACACTTTAGTTTGGTACTTATGATTGTCATTTTACTGCAAGCCGCACATGCTACTTATTACAACTACGGATATATTTTCCTACAGGATATCCATGCACCCATATACCTGATTGGTCTCATTATTAACATTGCCGTGATTGCAGAAATCATATTCTTCTCAGTTGCAGATAAAAGCTTTAACAAATTTTCAGTAGGCACTTTACTGACATTTGCAGCAATTGGTTCTTCCATTCGTTGGATATTAATATTTGCCTTTCCAAATGTACTTGTTTTCTGTATCGCGCAAACTTTACATGCATTTTCGTTTGCTATGGGGCATTACGCCTTTATGAAATACTTAATCAACAACATACCACACGCACAGATACCAAAAGCACAAGGCATGTATTCAGCACTTGCACTTAGCTGGAGCACTGCAGTGTTTACAATCTTTGGTGGCTACTTATACGAAATTGAGCCAAGATATGCCTTTATCGGAATGATTGTTTGTACCCTGCCAGCCATGCTGATTGCACTTATATACCGAAAACTAGAACTTAGAAAGGGAGCTCTTATTTCTATTTAAATCTCTTGTCTAGTTCTTCCAAAGCTGTTTCAATTTTTTTAACTTCACAATCCTTCAAAAAAGCTGAGATTTATCTAATTTAGATAAATCTCAGCTTTTTTATATTTTCACAAAACATATAAGGATAACCTCATTTACTTACGGTACGGTTCTTCGTAACTATTCTAAAGGCGGATTTTATTTCCCGATTTGAGCCACTAATCAGTCGCAATATAACGATAACTCTTATCAACTCAAGTTATCTGGGTTATATCGGTTTAGGTCATATGTCTAAACTCACTTATTCCTTTTCCATATACTAAGAAAAAAAGAAGATGAGAAAATGTACAATAATGAGCATGGCTTTGCGTAATGATATGTCTATGACTCGCCTATCTCCTCTTCATGGAGGCAGCTAGCGAGTAAACTGATTCCCTTTTCAATTTCTTCAATTGATAATCCCCCAAATCCTAACATAATATAGGAATGACCTTCAGGGGTTGGATTCAACCAAAAACTTAACGGGGAATAAACTTTGACCCCCTTCTGCAGACCCTTTTCGATTAGCTCTAAGGTTGATACACCCTTTAGTTTCAATAAGATATGCAAGCCTGACTTTTCTCCAACAACTTTTACTTTAGTGCCCATATGTTGTTCAATACTTCTTAGCAAAGCCTGATGTTTTCTTTGATACAGCTTGCGCATTCTTCGAATATGCCTTTCGAATTCTCCAGATTGCATGAACAGAGCCATAGCCCTCTGAATTATAGGAGAGACAGATTGGTTATAAGCCGCGAACTTTCGTAAATATTGACCCATTAGAGAAGGTGGAAATACAATATAACTTAACCGGACTGAAGGAAGAAATGATTTAGAAAATGTACCTAAATAAATGACCCTTTCTTCTTCATCCAGGGATTTCAGCGAAGGAATGGGCTGTCCCCGGTAACGAAACTCACCGTCATAATCATCCTCAATAATGTATCCCTCAGATTGATAAGCCCATTTTAGCAACCGCATTCTTTTCGAAATGGACAAAACCATACCGAATGGAAATTGGTGAGAAGGCGTTACATATACGGCTTTTGCCCTGCTCGTTTGAATATGCTCAACTGACAATCCGTCCTTTTCAAGAGGCATGGGTTCAACATGGCATCTCTCGTCTTCAAATACAGACCGTACGCCACTGTAACCCGGTTCTTCCATGGCCACGGTATGTCCCTGAAGTGCCAAAAGCCGGCAGATCAACGCCATAGAAGTTTGTGTTCCAGCCGTAATAAGAATCTGTTCTGGTGCAGAGCGTACACCTCTGGATTGCAGTAAATGGTTTGAAATCTCCCTCCTCAATGCAAACTCACCTTGCTTTTCACTATACTTAAATAACCAGTTGTTCTCTTGATCAACTGCGTCTGAAAGACATTTCTTCCACTGCTTCAAGGGGAATTTTTCAAGATCGACATTTCCATATTCAAAATCCACAAGGACTTCGCTTGAAGGCTTACATTCCAACTTAATAGGATGCTCCACCTCATTCGGATGCAGTGGAGATTTCTCAATCTCAGCTACCCATATTCCACTTTTAGGTACACTTTCGAGGTATCCCTCTGATTGCAGCTGCTGATATGCTGCCTCAACGGTATTTCGGCTAACCTTTAAATGAGCTGTTAGCTGACGGATGGATGGCATCTTCATTCCTGGCAAGAGCCTGCCCTCTTCAATTTCCTTCTTAATCCAATGATACAACTGACTGTATAAGGGCTCAGGCAGCTCTCTATGTAAAAATGGGGTGATTTCCACTGGTAACCCTCCATCTGTCCCTATTAAACTTTTTAATTCTGCCGCTTTCATCATGTACAGAAATTTCTTAAAATGATTTTATCATTTATAAAGAAAGATGGGATGAAAAATGCATAAGATCCGCCAAGAAAAATTAATATGTACAGATGAAAAGCGTATTGATCAGTTTTTAAGCCACGCACGGACGGGTTACCTTGGATTAACGGATGGGGAGCTTCCTTATGTGGTTCCTTTGAATTTTGTCTGGATGAATGAAGCTTTGTATTTTCATGGTGCCGCAAAAGGAAGAAAAATCAATTTGATTCATGCAAATCCCAACTGTTGTTTCACAGTATCTGAAGATTACGGAACGATGGTAAGCCCTATACCTGCAAAGACAGATACTGCTTACATGAGTGTGATGCTGTTCGGAGTACTTGAAAAGGTAAGTGATTTAACAGAAGCGACCGCGGCAATGCAAGCCATGCTGGATAAGTACGTACCCGGCTACTACGATAAAAGCCTTTCACAATCCCATGTTGAGAAATATCGATCTTCTCTAGGGAGCCATACAGCGGTTTTTAAACTTAAACCCAGCGTACGAACGGCAAAAGAAAACCAAATGAATCCGCAATTGTCTTTCTACCCCGGCAGGAACGTTCAGATGGATATCTAAAATTTTCTGCAAACAGGACATCATTTCCATCAAGAAAACCTTTTATAAAGGCTAGTGGCACAATCCTAATGGGATAAGACTAAAAAAGGGAGCCAATACTGCACAACGCATTGGCTCCCTTTTTATATCAAAATCTCATTTACTTACGATTAGGTTCTCTGTCATTATTATTCATAAAGCTCTGCTTCTCCAAGTAATTCAGCACTGTATGTGAAAACTCGATGTGAGATTCTTGCGTATATTTGGCAATTGTATAGACTTGAGCCAGATTCTTTAATCCCAGCCGTTCTGTCATTTCCTTTAGCCTAGGAATGTCCATATAGCGTTTCCATCCCTTTTCATTTCTTTCTTTGTAGATCTCTAGAATTTCTTCATCTGAATAATCACGATACTGATCATAGTGAACAAGTCCATGCCTTGGCAATCGATCTCTTGGAGCAGGGCTTTCTGCAGGATAGCCTAATGAATAACCCACAACTGGTACGACATTGGGCGGTAAGTTTAGCAGTGCACCAATTTGATCACAATTTGCAAGCGTTGAGCCCATATAACAAATCCCTAGCCCAGCATTCTCTGCTGCTAAGGCACAGTTTTGTGCTGCCAAAGAAGCATCAATAGCACCGATCATAAAGCTCATAAAATTATCAAAATGGACAGGTGCATCATTGAGCGAAAGCCATTTTCTCATTCTATTAAAATCAGCACAAAAGGTTAATAGGATAGGTGCATCAACAACCATCGATTGTTCCATATGTGCGGTGTACAACTTTCGCTTAAGTTCTTTGTCTTTTGTGACGATAATCGAATAAGACTGCATATTTCCGCTTGATGAGGCACGAATACCTGCATCTATTATTTGCTCTAGCAGTTCTTGACTTACTTCCCTATCTTCATATTCTCGTATGGATCTGTGTCCAAATATCACATCATTTAATTCCAAAGCAATCACTCCTTATTAATCTCATATCTAAGGGGTTTAACAATCTTTGCATATATAAAGTTCAATCTATCCATTTGGTTAATACTGTAAGATAGGCGTCATTCCTCTTACCCTTGATATAGAAAAATGAATAGACTCTGATAATATTATATCATTATTTTTGAATAATCTGATAAATAAAAAGATTGCCTTTGGAAGACTGGCAACTAGTCAAACTTATAATTTTTAGTGGTTTTAACTGGCACTACTTATGGGCAGTATAGGAGTAATCTCCCCTGTAAAACTTCTAAGATTTCTTCCGGCATTTCCCTGACCTTGATATCCCCACCGAGGAAAAGCAGCCAATTTGTTATTTCGGTCAATTCTTCTGAATGATTAACATGGATAAAAGTCTTTAGAATGGCTGTGGTTTGGTAAGGATTCGTATAGGAAATGGAAACTTTTAAAGGATGGTATTTTTTGAACTGGGCAATCGCTTTTGGACCAAGTTCAAGGACCAGATTGACTATTTCTTCCTGATTACTAAGTTTTTCTAAAATCTTTTTTTTACTTATTCTTTTTTTCGTCGGGTTTGGTTTAACATCGATGAGATTATCGACAGTAAAAATCCTCCTCTTTTCATCCTTTAAGTCGAAGCCTTCAATCAGCCAAAGACTTTTTTCACGGTAAAGGTGCAGAAGATAAATTGAATAAGACTTTATCGCTTTCTCTTCATTGATGGTAATCAATAAATAGCTATCCAACAGAATGATTTGAATGAGTTTTTCTAACATCGGATGGGGAAGGTCTGACAGATCAAGTAAATCGGGATTATGAGGGTTGGTCCCTTCAAAAAGCAAGATTTGATTTAATAGAACAAGGTCCTCTTGCTGATTTTCTGAGATGAGGCCTAGTAACTTTTCAGCTAAAGACTGACGGCTCTTTAGATAGGGGAGTTGTTGATTTCTTGTAGCCATAAATGCAATAAAAAGGGCTTTGATCTCATTATCAGTAAAGCGAACAGTAGGCAGGACAGAGTTGCTCATGACAAAATATCCCCCATCCCTTCCAACTTCAGCGACAAGCGGCATCCCCATGGCTTCAATTTCTTTGATATCTCTAATAGCTGTCGAACGAGAGATGTTAAATTCCCGCATAATTTCAGAAATGGTAAAATGGGCGCGGTTATTGATATACCGCATGATGATATTAATCCGTTCAACTTTTTTCATCGGGACCTCCTAAACAGTATCATTTTTTGACATGATTTAAAGCTATTATAAACTCATCAAGTGAAAAGACAAATCATTTGATAAATTTAATTTAAAAGGAAGGTTTTGAAAATGACAAATTATACTTTAGAAGAAAAAGAAAGCTTTACTGTATTAGGCATTGGGACTGAACTTAAGAGCGATTATACAGACTATGCCGGCATTAATAAGGAAAAGGCAGACTTTTGGCAGGCAGTTAAAGAGGACGGAAGGCTTGAAAAATTAAAATCCATCGCCACAAATGATTACATCTTTGTCGTAAACGAAGCGGTGAATAACAAGATGATGCATTATGCTGGCGTCATGACAGAAAAGTCACTGCCAGAAGCATCAAGAGTGATTCAATTCCCTAAAGGGGAATACCTCGTTGTTAAAGGGCAAGCTGAGACAGCGGAAGAGTTAAGTAATCTGCTTACTGGCATTGCCTTTGGTCAAGTTTTGCCAGAAGAAAAAAATGTCGCTTATGTTGGAGGGCCCAATGCAGCGGTTGAGATGGGGCAGCAAAACGGCTTACTATTTGGTGAAATGTGGATTCCTGTTGTTAGGAAATAAAAAGATAATAGGAGGAATGGAAATGTCCTATATCGTTGATTTTAAAAATGTATCTACGGCTGGTTTAGAGTCTTCACCAGCAGCTGAAGCGCTTGCTGGTTTACGTGCTAATGAAGCCCGTTACTTTATGAACAAATATAAGCATGAATTTACGGTTGTACCAGCTAGCGAGTCCTCAGATACCCTCGATTATGTGAACCAAATTTTGAAAGAAGAACGTGATATTGTGTTTGCTGCCAAACCTTTAGAAACGTCACGTTTTCAAGTGGAAGATATCAAATTTGCCTACGTCTTTTATGAGGATGGTCTGGGGATCAACGTTATGTATACGGTTAATGATCCAAAGAAGCGGGCTGTTGGTTTTAAGCTTTCTGAGGGGATGGAGGTACCAAAAGAATTAGAAGGAAAATTTAAGTTTGCTAGGCAGAAGTCTAAACTAGCTGGAACGATTCGGGGCTCGTTTTTTGTAATCAAAGGAGAATATTAAAGTAAGCAAAATTGCAAGAACAAACACAACCATTCATGAAGCAAATAATCATCTAGTCATTCAAATAATAAAACAGCACCTCTCCATCCAATTAGAAGGTGCTGTTACTTTTTTTGCGAAAACTTCATTTACTGGTGCGGTTCACCTTGATACATCTAAATGAGTTTTTACTGCTTCAGACGTTATTTATACTTTCTACAAACTTCTTCGCAGCACGCGATAATGGAATATTTTTTAAATAGCATATGCCAATACTCCTTTTGGGGATTTCCTCTTCCAGCCTTATCTCGTATAAATCTTCTCTTTCTAAATAATACCTTGAAAACTCTTTTATGACACAAGAAATACCTAAATTTATTTTTGTGAATTCTAAAACTAAATCATATGACCCAAGTTCAAACACTGGTGAAACATGAAAGCCCCTCTTTTTAAAGAAATTTTCCACAAACATTCGTGAATTCGATTTCTTTTCTAAAAAAATTAGTGGCATTCCCATTAAATACTCTAAACTAATCGGTTTATTCGTTAATTTTTTAAATTTTTCTCCACAGACAAAAATATCTTGAATCTCCTTACACGGTATGACTTGAAGGTGGTCGTCATAGATTGGCAAATTGCATATCCCCATATCTGCCTTTCCAGATTTAATAAAATCACAGATTTCTGTTGTGGTTCCATTTAATATATTTAATTTGATTCCGGGGTATCTTGCATGAAATTCTTCCAAATAAGGTAATAAAAAATAGCGAGAGATGGTATCTCCAACCCCGATACGTAATTGTCCAGTCTTTAATGTTTTAAATTCTAATATTTTTTCTTCTGCTACGTTGATCATTCCTAAAGCTGAATTAATATGCTCATTTAATAATTTTCCTTCATTTGTCAATACTATGCCCTTTGATGTTCGATAGAAAAGTTGTATTTCTAATTCATTCTCAAGCTTCATAATAGCTTGACTGACCGCAGATTGTGTCATATATAATTCCTGTGCTGCTTTAGAAAAACTTTTATTTCGGCTAACGACGTTAAATATACGATATAAATCCAATTTTCCAATCATATAAGTTCTCCTTATATCAGATATTACAAATATTAATTTTACTTATATCATTTTAGAAAGGTATAGTAAACTCATAGCGTTAAAACATAAGTACATAATTCTATATAAAGTGTACTCGATTAGAGGAGAGATTAAATTGACAAGAGCCGTTGGAACAGTAGTTCGTGGGCTTCGCGGTCCTATCATTAACAAAGGAGATAATATCGAACAAATCGTAGTTGATACAGTAATAAATGCTGCAAAAATCGAAGGCTTTTCGATAGAGGATCGTGATATTGTAACAGTAACTGAATCCATTGTCGCTCGTGCACAAGGAAACTATGCGACAATTGACGATATAGCAACAGATATTAAAGCAAAATTCGGTGACGAAACAATTGGTATCATTTTTCCGATTCTTAGCCGTAATCGATTTGCAAACTGCTTACGAGGGATAGCAAAAGGGGCAAAGAGTATAGTCTTAATGTTAAGCTATCCATCTGATGAAGTCGGGAACCACCTTGTAGATATCGACGAACTAGACATTAAAGGCATAAATCCATGGACAGATGTATTATCTGAAGCTCAGTTCCGTGAACATTTCGGTTTTATCCAACATCCATTTACAGGTGTTGATTACATCGAATACTATAAATCCCTGATTCAGGCTGAAGGTGTAACTTGCGAGGTTATTTTCTCAAACAACCCAAAAACCATTTTAGACTATACAAAGAAGGTATTAACTTGTGATATTCACTCACGTTTCAGAACAAAACGGATCTTAACAAACCATGGTGCTGAAAAAGTATATGGACTTGATGATATTCTTTCAGAATCAATCAATGATAGCGGCTTTAATGAAGCTTTTGGTCTACTTGGATCAAACAAAGCAACAGAAGACAGCGTAAAACTATTTCCAAACAATTGTCAACCAATTGTTGATGAGATTCAAGCAAGAATCAAAGAAGTAACAGGTAAAACCGTTGAAGTAATGATTTATGGTGATGGGGCATTTAAAGATCCAGTCGGTAAAATTTGGGAGCTTGCGGATCCAGTAGTGTCACCTGCTTACACTAAAGGACTTAATGGTACTCCAAACGAAGTGAAATTGAAATACTTGGCAGATAACAACTTCTCACATCTTCATGGAGAAGAGTTAAAACAAGCTATTTCTGAATACATCCAGAATAAAAAAGAAGACCTAGTTGGTGCAATGGAGGCACAAGGTACTACACCTCGTAAACTAACAGACCTAATTGGATCATTATCTGATTTGACTTCGGGTAGTGGGGACAAAGGAACACCCATAATCTATATTCAAGGTTACTTCGATAACTATACAAAATAAAATAATACAAAAAGGATGTCTCCTAAATCCAGACATCTTTTTTTACTTTCATGAATTAATATACTCCATACAAAAGTTAGAGTGAAATCTAATTTTTGAGGTGTTTTTCTATGGCTAAGTATAGTGAAGGATTTAAACAAGCGGATAAAGCAAAAATTGGCAGGTATGAGTCCGGTACAATACCGTATCCATACTAGCCAATTAGCTGCATAATATAAAACTCTAACTTTCGGGCGTCACATCAGAAGGGATAGTTGCCTTTCTTTAATACGAGTCCTCAAATAAACTCTGAACGTGTAGAGTGTAGAAACAGTCTATTTAGCTTCCCGCAAATAGTTATAACAAAAAAACTCATTTACTTATGATACGGTTCCCCGTTATAGTTGTTAATGAGGTTTATTTTGTATTTGCAATTTTTTCTCTTTTCTTTCATGCTACTTATTCATTTTATTAAGAAAATCCCCTAACAGACTGTCTAGATCATTTTCCATGTCAGCCTGTTGCTCTTCTGCTGTTATCGATTTGTCTTTTGTTGCTTTTTGCCAATCAAACGTATTTAAATCATCCATTATACTTAAATCTCCGGCATCAGCTTTTTCCTCAAAAGCACTTAAATAGTTACTCGCTAAGGATGCTTCCGTATCAGGTACCTCTTCGTTCGGCAATTCTTCTTGCAAATACAAGGCATCATTAATATCTAGAGAATTACTATTTAACGATGCAAGCAAGGCAGTTGTTCGAATGGGATCCGTTAAAAGCTGGTAAACAATCGAACCCAATACGGCCTCCGAATGCTCATGTTTTAACCAATCTCGTTGTGATTTACTTAATTTATGAGGAAGAGGAACCGTAATCGTTTCCCGTTCCTTCGAAAAAGATTGTCCAACCCCTTGTAACACAAACTCGGCAATCTTACTCGAAAAATTCCTTCTTTCTAATTCCTTTAGCCTTTGTAAATGCCCTAATAGATGATCAGGGGTATCTGAAGGGATACGAAATGAAATGGCTTGCCCTCTCTTAATCTCCTTTGAACTAGAGCTTTTCATATCATCACCCTATTATTTCTTCACAGGTTCTTGGGATGGTTTAGACTTTTCACTCTTCCTCACAAAATCAGTAATAAGCTTATAGTAAGCATTCGCCATCATCCAAATACTCTCTTTCTCATCTTCAAAGAAATCAATATTATACCCATCTAGATTATTATTCAATGTTTTAATATATTCTTTTAAAACATTCGCTCCCCCACCAACAAAATAGCAGATTTCTGTTTGTGAATTTTTCTGCCATACATTTCGTAATAGACGATATTGTTTTTTTGCTAGTTCAAGTAAGATCCGATCCGTAATATCATGGACACTTGTCCGACTTCCCTTCACCATAATATGATTCCGGTCATTTTTTCTCGTGATAATTTCGACAACATCACGACGGCTATCTAATTCGATGGCATGTTTCGATCTGATTTCTTCTCTAATAGCCTCTAATGATTCCGATACACCTAGATTAAATCCTTGTGCCTTATCATCATCAACATTTCGATTCTTAATGACAGCAATATCTGTCGATAGTCCCCCTATGTCCTGAATGATTATTCTTTTATCAATTAAATCTTTATTAATGATTTTTAGCTGGTTGTCCATGACAAGATTAATATAAGCGGCAAACCCTTCGGGATAAATCTTTACTTCATTAAACTTAATATTCACTTTTAAACCTTGATATTTAGGAGTAACAAGGAATTCCACCTGATGGACGGAACCAACCAATTTGGAGCGGTATCCAGCGTCCTTACCTTCCTTTACTTCACGTAGTGGGAGGCCAGTTCCAAGTGTATAATTGGCATCGATAACATTTTTTACTCGTGGGAAAGTATTGCTATTCTCCTCATTTACGGCATCTAATGCTAGAGTGGCAAAAAGCATGACCAATGTTTGATCTTCTTCGGATTTAGCGCTTCCTGGATCTAGCTCTGTTGCATTGTCACTTTTTGTTGCCAAATGGCCTACACGGTAGATGGCATTGTTATCTTTCAATGCAGGGGAGTGAACCTTGATATGTATTCCTTCTAGCGGATTTTTATTATTTAATTCTTCTATTCCAATCACAGGACGATCTTCTGTGTCTATTCCTACAATATTAGGAATATTTAATTCGTACTCTAATTCACCAAAAATGGCCTTAATGGAGTCATTACCAACATCTACAGCTGCAATTCTAGAGTTCATCTTTAATCATTCCTTTTTATTTATTTCTTTACTATTAAAAAGGCTATAAGAGATTACTAGATTCTACAATGAGCTTTACCCAAAAGATATACAACTGTAAACACTTCGTAAACTATGGCTATTTGTAGACATTTCCGTAATCTTTAGCAACAAACCTGTATACATCCTACAGCGACAAGATGTATACAGGTTTGTTTACTTGTAAACACTTTTGCATACAATCTGATTACAAAATGTAGACGTGTAAACACTTTTGTATACTTCATATTTTTCGTAAATGATTGAGAAGTTATCATTATCAACCTCTTGAAAAAACATGATGTATTTATCATTTTCCACCCTATAAAAAGGGAGAATGCTTGCGCATTCTCCCTTTTTAATATATTTTTTAAATTCCCGCCTTAGTTTCTAAAAAACTCATTTACTTATGGTACGGTTCTCCGTAACTGGTCTATCGGCGAAAATTCACCACGGCACTTAACCGGCAACCATCTTTATAGTAATGACCCATAACCATATTCACAGGATCTTTATCACAAACATGTGCAACTTATACCAGCTCATCCGCGATCATTTTCGCCTTTTCCGCAATCTCTCTCATATCCTCGACCGGAACAAGCTCGGCTAATTCGTAAGCCAGCGGATTACGGGAAAATTTGTACAATTCGTCCCGCAGCAGGTTCCTTTTTTCTATGGATGCATCTATATAAAGCTTGCATGGCTGCCTAGCCTCATCCAAATCATGCAAATCGACATAGCCTGATTTATGAGACTCCAACACAATAGCTGAAAGATCGATTAGAGCTGAGCAGGCAATATCAATTTCTGCTCGAAATGTGCCGTTAGCACTTTTCACATCAAATCCAATACTTCCGCCGTTCTCCAAGTCCCCCTCAGAAAGGAGCTCATCGAAACCCAATTCCTCTAAAATCTGATTGAGCGTCACATCCGTTGAGTCCAATTGTTCTAAATAGTCTATTAATGCCAGTGAATCATCGGACCCGCCAATTAAATCTCTCCACCATTTGTTTATGTATATGTTCTTCTCCCACTTTCTTTTAAGCATTGTAATTATCCAAATAAGACCGTTTTATTATTATAAGAGGTCATAGGCTTTGACTAACGCTTAATCTCTCAAAAGCATACTTATCAATGCCGCTATCGCCGAGCCATCGTCAGGCTATACCCGCCGCCTTTAAGAGACGAATTAACAGCTCCTTGCGCGTTCCCTGTGCCTTGCGAGCCAATGCAGCCAGCTTCTCCGCCTTGCCCCAGATCGGGTACAATACCCGTTCGGCCTCATCATCCGACAAAGTCTCTATTTGCTGTACTAATAGCGTAAGCTTGTCTTCACTTTCCAGCTCCGGCTGAATTTTCAGCTTTAACGAATCGTGGGAACGAAGCAGGCAGGAGATCAAGGTGGGCGTCGAGCGTTCCGTTATACCATAGGTCTCGACAAAAACGGCTGTGAACTTGTCATGCACCAGCTGGTGCTCATCATCTACAAGGTCTATGTAAGCTTCAACAAGCGGAAAGTACCCTTCGGACGAAAGCCCCAGCCCGAACACAGCATAACTGCCAGGCATGACGCTTTTTTCGTCATCCACATCTTCATACCATTCGAATTCTACCATCGCCTCACGAGCGTATTCCTCCAATAACGGATGCAGCTCGGAATAAGCCAGAGCATTCGCAAAAAAACGATGCGTTTCCGATTTGGCTAGCCCCTTGATGGGCAAATACTCTCTCACGCTAGATTTTAACTTGATTTTGTAGCTTTTCGGGAAGCCCTTTCTGAGCAAAGAGAGAATAAACGAAATTGCCCCTTCATACGCCCCGGCTTCTTCCTTGCGAATAACGATGGTGAAGAGGGAAAAAACATCGTTAGCCTTGCATTCGACCAATTCATGGCGCATATGAACGTCTTCTTGAGAGAAGCTGTCGCTGCCCTCCTTCAGCATACGTGTGGCTTTGCCGCTGCCAAGCTGCTTCGCCAGCTCCAAAAAAGTCAGTCCCCTAAATTTGCTGTAGTTCGGCTCATAACGAATAATCATTACCGCGCCGTACAACAGAAGGTCAATAGGCTGATTTGGCTCATCCTTATTCTCAAGAACAGCATCCGGCTTGATCACATACTCATTGCTCCCGTATTCGGAACGGGTAACATCATAGTAACGAGGCAGGAATACATCCTCAGCCCAGCCAGTCAAACCTCTAATGATATCTCTTCGATGCTCCGCGAGAGCCTCAGCCCGTTCTTTATTCAACTCTTGAATCCGATCAAATAAGGTGATCGTCTTTGCGGCTTCCGGTTCGGGGAACAAATCCGGATTCAGCAGATGACGCGCCAAAAAGAAAGTTTCCAGCGGCTTTGTCGGGTAAGAGTCCTTCTCCAGTTTTTTCTCGATATAGGACCGAATTTGCTCTAGAAGCTGCCTCTTTTTCGCTTCATACACAGTTTCCAGCACCGTTAATTCCACAAGCCCGTCCATCGTTGCGAAAGTTCCTTGGAAGGTAAAACGGTAGTTGATCAACGGCGACGTTTCCAGCTTGTTCAGCCTCTTCCTTACGATTTCCGCCAGCAGGGGCTGAATCTCATGCAATATCTGCTCCCGCGTAAAGGGTGAAGCTTTCATCGACTTTTTGCCTGCGGCACTCCCCACAGATTTCGAACTGTCGACCCTAGTCCTGCCCGGTCGATAATCCAGCTTGACAAAGTTAAAGATGCCTACTTGCAGCGTGGTGCGTAAGACCACTTCCTCTGCGTTCTTTCGATTCTCCTGTTCGTCAAACCAATTATTGATGGCCGTTTTCATCT
Organism: Cytobacillus solani; assembly: GCF_001420595.1. Taxonomy (GTDB): domain Bacteria; phylum Bacillota; class Bacilli; order Bacillales; family Cytobacillaceae; genus Cytobacillus; species Cytobacillus solani. The sequence goes on from NZ_LJIX01000006.1 coordinate 4,943,343, forward strand.
CTTCCAGCGCTTCTTTCTGCAATTCGTTCATTGTCTTCTGCCTTTCCGCGTGTTCTATCTTTTCTCAACATAATCATACTATGAAAATGGAAAACCTTGTTGAATTGATATTCCTCTCCGCCCTTACGCTCCTGGTTTTCTATTTGTCAAAGAGTTTAAAGTCCAGTTTTTTGAACTAGTTTTTATCTGAAAAAAGGAATTGTTTTCAGGGTCTGTAGCTGAATCATAAATAACAACATCATCGTAATAGTCCATAACTAATAAGAAATCCCCTTCAACTCCATACATTTCCATCATCTTTAAAATAGCCCAATCTTTTTGGTAATCAAATCTATTTGAAGAACGTGGACCACTAATGTCTCTCTGCTTAACAAATGAGTCTTTTAGTTTATCCATGTAATCAATCCTATTCATTCTCAATCTGAGAGTTTGTTAATATATGAATAAATCATCTTCCTCAATTGTATCGATAAAATAGGTCCATAACAACATTTTTTACCAATTTTACCATTTTATGTAGTAAAGAAGTAGTAACTTCTCTCTGTTAAATATTACAGTCATTTCCTTAATTCGTATCCCACATTGATTTTAGGATATATTCTTTGTTTTAATTCTTTTAAAACAAAGAAATGATAAATACAGAGTATTGAATGCTTAGCTAATACATAAAATTTACTAGTATCAGATATGATGGTTGCTCTATTCATTTATTTCTACTTGTAAATAATTGGGAGTTATTGTACATATTACTTGTTTACCTTGATATTTAAAATGCCGTTAGTTTATAAACTAACGGCATTTGTGGTAATAACCTCATTTACTTATGATACGGTTCTCCCCGCAAAATCCGAAACGCCCGATAAACCTGCTCCACCAATATTAGCCTCATTAACTGATGTGGAAAGGTCATTTTCGAAAAACTCAGTTTCTCATTCGCCCGCTGCAAGACCTCAGAGCTCAGCCCTAGCGATCCTCCGATCACAAACGTCACTTTGCTTTTACCATATGTAGCTAACTTATCCAGACCATCAGCCAGCTCCTCTGATATTTTCATTTTCCCCTCAATCGCTAGAGCAATGACATGTGCGTCTGGATGGATTTTTGATAGGATCCGCTCGCCTTCCTTTTGTTTCACTTGGAGCATTTCAGTATCGCTTAATTCTTCTGGGGCTTTTTCGTCTGGGACTTCGATGATTTCTATTTTTGCGTAGGCCGATAGTCTTTTTAAGTATTCATCTATTCCTTGCTTTAAGTATTTTTCTTTTAGTTTGCCAACCGTAATTATTGAGATATTCACAGGTCATCCTCACTTTGTAAACAAGATATCCACATTAGTTATCCACATATCCACATTTTCTATCCACATCTTGTGTGAGATCATTCGTTCGCCACAAGATATACAGCGTGATTTTGGCAATATTCACAGGCTGTTGATAACTCTTCTTCCTTTGAAATTTTCGATAATTGCGGAAAGGTTTCGTACTCATCAACGACTGTATCTATTGCTATATCAACATGTTCCTCGCAGCTGTAAATCATTTAAGCATTCCTTCTTTCTTCATTTTCACTTGTGATTATTATTTGAATTGTGGATAATTTTCATTCCATTCACATTTTCTACTTATCCACATCTCATCATATCAAACCAATAAAAAACAGGAAAGCCTCATTGTGCTTTCCTGCTTTTATCTTGGTTATTAGAATGTTTCACCGCTCAGTTTAATGGTTGCTTCTTGAAGCTTACCTGCTCGGTAAAACTTCACTTTCATCTGATCGCCAACTTTTTTCTGATTATACAAATGCTTTCTAAGCTGAATGACATCCCCTATTGCTTCGCCATCCATTTCAACAATTACATCCATTTCCTTTAAGCCTGCTTGAGCAGCAGGTGAATTAGGTTCAACAGATGTAATCGCAACTCCTGCTTTCACATCTCGAGGAAGTTTTAATGCCTCTTGCTGATAGTAGCCAGGGATTTCACTTACCGATGCTAACTGAATACCCATGTATGGTCTTCTTACTTCACCAAATTTCTCTAGGTCCTCAATAATTGGCCGGGCATAATTGATTGGAATAGCCAATCCGATTCCTTCAACCGCTGACTCAGCAATTTTCATTGAATTAATGCCGATGACTTGGCCACTAATATTAATTAAGGCTCCACCGCTATTCCCTGGGTTAATGGCTGCATCTGTTTGTAGAACCTCAGCCTGCCAATCAGCTGTTCCATTTTGGTCAATATCAACTGGTACTGTCCGTTCTAAGCCAGAAATAATCCCTTGTGTGACAGAGCCCTCAAATGTGCCTAATGGATTTCCGATTGCGATGACTGGTTCCCCAGTTTTCAATGCACCTGAATCACCAAATTCAGCAACCGTTTTAATATCCTTTGAGTCCACTTCCAATACAGCTAGATCTGTCCAAATATCACTGCCAACAAGCTTTGCCGGTATTTTTGTTCCATCTGCAAGACTTACCTCAAGCTGCTGGGCACCTTCAACCACATGGTGATTCGTTACGATGAAAGCACTTTTCCCCTGCTTTTTATATATAACACCTGAACCAGTTCCAGCTGGCACCCCATCTTCACCAGCTTCTCTGGACCAGAAGCCTGCTGCTTGGATATTTGTAATACTAACGACTGCATCCCCCGCTTTATCAACGGCTTTCGTTACATCTGTTACGACATTAAGGGATACATTTTGCGTAGGAACGTTCGCACTTTCATTATTCGCCGCTTCCTCTTCCAATTGGTTATCCGGCTCGATTGAATACGGCAAAACATTGTAATCTGCGAGCTTAGGGATTGCAATAATGACAAGAATGGCTCCTAGAATCACACCTACTAGGCTTGCTAAAAAATACCCGCCTTTGTTTCCTTTTTGTTTATTGGATCGATTTTGATAATCTTGATCATAATAGCCCACCTTGCACCAGTCCTTTCATTTCACGTCTATTTAAAAAATGAGAGAGCTACATGTTTACCTTTAATGTCATGATTAGTCCTAAGATTTATTCTTCCTTCTTACCCATTATTATACTCCCTCAATTTTTATAAGCTAAGAAAAAAGCAATTGTAAAACTCAATCTTACGACTTTGTTCATAAGTTTGATGAATTTTGTTAAAAAAAATGAGCATCGCCTTAAGCGATGCCCATTCTATTAAACCGCTGTTAATGCCGTCGGAATTTTCGGGTCTGTATCAAACAGGTCAAACTGCTCCCCTACTCTAATCCCTCTGCCCTCAAGCGTTTGTGCAACAGCCATTCTCGCTAAATCCTTCATATTATTGTCCTGGCTTAAATGAGCCAAATAAATGCGCTTTGTTCGATCCCCAGCTACTTCACTCATGGCAATCGCCGCATCCTCATTAGAGACATGGCCAACATCGCTTAAGATTCTTCGTTTAATACTCCAAGGATACCTTCCCATTCTAAGCATCTGCACATCATGATTACTTTCGAATACATACGCATCCGCATTGGAAATAAGGCCCTTCATCCGGTCACTTACATAGCCTGTATCTGTTATAATAACCACTTTCTTTTGCCCATGATGAAAAACGTAGAACATCGGGTCTGCCGCATCATGGGAAACACCGAATGATTCGACATCTAAAGAACCGAATGTCTTTACGGTTTCCATATTAAAAACAAACTTCTGCTCAACAGGTACTTGTCCAATTAAGCCATCCATTGCCTGCCATGTTTTTTCGTTTGCATACACAGGTAATTTATATTTTCTAGCCACAATTCCGACACCTTTAATATGATCACTATGCTCATGTGTAACTAAAATACCTGAGAGCTTCCCCATATCCCGGTCAATCTTTTGAAATAAGGCTTCCATCTGTTTCCCGCTTAGACCAGCATCAACCAAAAATGAATGATCCTCTGTCTCAACATAGATCGCATTCCCCGTACTTCCGCTTGCGAGAACGCTAAATTCCAAGGACATATTCTCTCACTCCACTATTTTTTTCTCTTCATTGTTTAATTGCATTATCTGCCCCTCGTACGCGTGGACAAATATATTCTCTTCCCCATTAATCACAAAGCGCCAAGCAGGTGTCAGCACCTGGGATGTACCAGTATGAAGAAAGGTTACATAGCCTAACTCGACTTTTGAGATTTTGCTTTTCGGCTTTAAGGAGCCCTTTTCATATAATGTTTCAATCGCTTTAAGCGGCTGGATTATTTTTTCCTTTTCTGAAAGCTCTTCAATTTTCTCTAAAATCGTTTGCTGATAGGAAACAATATCATTTTCAGCATTTAGCCATATCGTCAATTCCCCGCTAATATTTTTATAGAAAACTTTGTCCTTAAACTGCTGATAGTAGGTAATTTTGTTTTCATCTTTTCCCCAGAAACGATACTGATCACCATATATCACATGGTTTTTAACAAAAGAATTAATCTCTGCCGTATCTAACTTATCCTTTAACTCATACGGCTTATCTAGGGTGGCTGTTAAGACCAAGCCATCATTTACCGTTACTTGCTGCCCTTTTAGCTTTGGATCATCCAATCCATCATCATTCGTAAAGTTTTTAGGCGTAGCACTTAAATAGTTATCTTTTTGAATATTTTTCGGAAGATCATTATACTCAATTTCATCCGCTTTCAGTCTTTTATCAAATGATGGCTCCACAATTAATTCATATTGACTTGAATCCTTTAATTTAAAGAACTCATACATTAAATAGATATCGAGTACAAGAAAGGTCAATATAAAGATTGTTTTAATTTTACTCCAATCCATGATTGCCCCCTCCTATTTCCTCGAAGGAAATTTTATTCCATATATCATTGTATTGATAGTACCAAGCCGGTTCAAGATAAACTAATCGAGTATGTAAATCCTTTGTCATCGTATACCCTATTGCCATATCCTGCAGCTGATTAAGATGAACACCTTCCATTTGCTCTAGCCACTCTAATGCCTCTGGACCAGAACGCAGAGTTGTTTCAGATTCATCCGGTGTTTGAATGCCAAACGAAAAATTACTGCGGGAATACTCCAGAATCTCGTTTTGTCCCCAAGTATGGCTTATTTCGGAGATTCCATTCGCATCACTAAACACGGGATACCCATTATTCTCATAAAGGCGAAACAATACTCGATGATTTGATTCATCAATCTTCACATATTGATAATTTCCTGTCCAGCCGCCATGTTCATTGACAAAATCGATACTTCTTTTCAAGAGATTATCTGTAGGAAACTGGCTCTCATTGCTTTCAACCGGATTCACATATGAAAGTGTATTTTTATCCTCATCCACTCTCATCAGACTTGAATAATCCTTAAACTCTACCCCTGAACCTGAAGACTGCCAATTCTTCTGAACCACACTTGGATCTTTAAATAAAGCGTTCTTATACTTTTCAGGGTCTAATGGGTTGGATACATATTGATAGCTTAACATTTTTGTTTCATCAGACAGCAAAAAGAGCACTCGATCCTCAGACACTTTATATTGAAAATAGGAAGAATAACTTAAATTGTATTCCACATTTTTAAAGAATGCATTATTAAAATTATGGACGAAAGATGAAGCAACATGGCTTCTATATGCCTTTTTTTCTTTAGAAGATATAAAATAGACATAGCTTTGTTCCTTCTGCGTTGCACCTATATCAATAACAATACGATCAAATTGAAAATGAGGCAGTTTTTTATCTTTAATATCAATAATTGACCGATAAAGATCAATTGGAATCAGGTCTGGAAATTCAATAACTGCTTTTCCTGAATTATGGATAAAGGAGGGGTAACTGCCTATTCCACCTGAAATATTCTCAAAATCAGCATAATTCCATCTGCTTATTTCAGCTATAACCTTATTAATTTCATTTATATCAACTGTTCCGAAATGACTCTCTTTATCAAGATGATAGATAATCCGATCAGGCCTAACAATTTCTCCGACTTCCTTTTTGTCACTTATCGCTACTTTTTCAACCGTATTTTGCTTTTCAATCACTTCTAAATTTGGCTGGTATGTCCAAATACTCCATGTTAATAAAATACTAAAACAGACTAAAATGACTAATATGACTGATTTAATATTTTCATATGTCATTCCCAATCATCCTCTTCAGTACGAGCATCATAAGGCAGGCTGAAAAATATCGATGTTCCTTTCCCCTCTTTACTCATTGCCCATATTTCACCACCATGTGCTTCAACCATTTCCTTAGCAATAGCCAGACCAAGACCTGTACCACCCAATTTTCTAGTTCTTGCTTTATCAACTCGATAAAATCTGTCAAATATTTTATCAATATTTTCCTTCGGTATCCCCACTCCTTGGTCAGAAACGCTCACAACTATCATACCTAGCTTTTCTTCTACACGGAATGTAACCTTTCCACCTTCTGGAGAATACTTCAGTGCATTGGATATGATATTATCCAGCACTTGTGTAAGCTTATCCGCATCAATCTCAACAAATGCAGCCTGATTAGGTAGTCTTCGGTCAAAAATCACATTTTGTTTCTTCGTTAATTCAAATCGATCGATAATCCGGTTATAGAAGGAAATAAGATCGATCCACTCTTTTGTCAGACGGTAATCCTTGCTGTCCATTTTTGATAATTGCAGCAAATCATTCACAAGACGAATCATCCGTTCTGTCTCATTTTGGGTTACTTCTAAAAAGTTTGGTGCAATCTCCTTATCCTGCCACGCACCATCAGCTAGCGCTTCTAAATAGCTTCTCATCGTCGTTAATGGTGTTCTTAGTTCATGAGATACATTTGCAACAAATTCACGGCGCTCCGTCTCAATTTTCTCTTGCTCTGTAATGTCATGAAGCACAGTAATAAGGCCATTTACAAATCCAGTTTCCTTTTGGATAACGGAAAAGTTTGCCCGTAAGATTAATGTATTTGTAGGTTCACTGTAATCTAAAATAACTGAATCTCGTTCTGCAAGCAGTTCATCGAAGGTATAGTCCTCCTCCAGACCAAGAAGTGGAACAATTGGAGAGGACAGGACTGTTTCACGTGAAACATTCAGCATTTCTGCCGCAGGCTCATTTATTAAAATGACACGTCCCTTCCGATCAGTCGCAATCACGCCATCCGTCATATAGGAGAGTACAGAAGACAGCTTTCGTCGTTCCCCTTCTGTTGTTGCCTGCGCTTCCTGCAGCTTTTTCGTTAAGTTATTAAATGTCATTGCGAGCTGGCCAATTTCATCATACCCGTAAACCTTAACCTTGCGCGAAAAGTTCCCTTTTGTCATCGCAAGTGCCTGCCTTCTCATATCTGACATTGGCCTTGTGATTGTTTGTGCCAAAAGAACACCTAAAACAGCAGTAATTGCAAGTGCAATGGCTGTACCAGTAATAAAAATATTATTGATTTGTCTCATTTGCTGAAAGACGTTTTCTATTTTTGCAACTGAATATATAGCACCCTTTACTTCCCCATGATGCTTAATTGGGGTAACTAATACCCAGATACGATTTCCCCTATGGTCAATCCGATCCTCGCTTGATTGCTGGGCAGTTGCAAGTGTCATCCTAATGAGCGTGTCTGTTGTCCTTTGCGTAACAACACCCTGATTATCCGGATCCGATGTGCCAAGAATCCTCAGCGAATCGTCAATGACAGTTACTTCCGTAATATCAGGTGAGTAAAAGTCTCTCAATAATTTATAAACGTCTTCTTCTTTGGTAGTCTCATCATCAGGCAGACGATCCTTCGTCATTTGTTCTTCAAGATAATAGGCAAGCAAATTCACACGGTCTTGAATCGTTGTTTTAAAATTATCCTTCAATGTAAACTCTAATTGCCGTACAAAGTAAACACCAATAATCTGCATGGCAATCAAAATTAAAAGGACATATATAATGACAAATTTAAGGTGAATCGAACGGAAAAAGCCAACTTTTTTCATTGATGCTCCTTACTCCTGTTCAGGATTTCGCAAGTAATACCCTACCCCTCTTCTCGTAACAATCCAGGTAGGATGACTTGGGTTATCTTCAATTTTTTCCCGAAGTCGTCTAACGGTTACGTCAACCGTTCGGACATCTCCATAATAATCATAGCCCCAAACCGTTTGCAGAAGATGTTCCCTTGTCATTACTTGTCCAATATGCTTAGCCAAATAGTGAAGAAGCTCAAATTCACGGTGTGTCAGCTCGATCGTCTCTCCCCGTTTAGAAACGATGTATGCGTCTGGATGAATGGTAAGGGACCCTACCGTAATTTCATTCGACTCATCTTCTTCCACCGCATTTGCTGTAATTTGCTGATGACGTCTTAGATTCGCTTTAATACGTGCAATCAGCTCTCTCGTACTAAAAGGTTTTGTTACGTAATCATCTGCCCCGAGCTCAAGCCCGATGACCTTATCAATTTCAGAGTCTTTTGCTGTTAACATAATAATTGGCATATCGTACTTTTTTCTAACTTCTCGGCAAACCTCAATGCCATCTCTTAGCGGAAGCATAATATCAAGCAGAATAAGGTCGGGTTTTATTTCTTCCACCTTGTCCAGGGCATCGTTTCCATCATAGGAACAGAAAACCTCATAGCCCTCTTTCTTTAAATTAAATTGCAAAATATCAGCAATTGGTTTTTCATCGTCTACAACAAGAATTTTTTTCTCCATATGGCGCTCCTTTTTCAATCGATTATTTGAAGGAAGTAGATTTTATTTTTTTCATATATGTTCTCACTTTTACTTTACCATTTTATAAATGAGAATACACGTATTAGAAAGATGTTACAGTATGATCATAGTTGCTATTCATTCTTTTCAAAACGAAATAGCAAAAAATCTCTAGTATGCAGCACTAGAGACTTTTTCCTGTCGATTTATTAGCGAATATAATTTAAGGGATTTTGTATTTCCCCATTTTTGTGAACTTCAAAATGCAGATGAACACCTGTTGAATTTCCAGTAGAACCCATGACACCAATTTTTGAACCTTTGGAAACAGTTTGTCCTACATTTACATCTATCGATGAAAGATGAGCATAGATTGTTTTATAGCCATTATTATGGTCAATGACAATCTTATTTCCAAAGCTTCCATCATAGCCTGCTGATACGATCACTCCATTATCGGCTGCCTTAATTGTGCGATTGCTCGGTCTGGCAATATCAATTCCCTTGTGCATTCTGCCCCAGCGATGTCCGACCTTACTGGAAATGTATCCACCATTAGCAGGCCAGATAAAGCTTCCTTCTCCACGAGATGGGACTACTTTTGTCCCTTTGACCACAATATGTTTAACCGGCTCTTGAAGAACTTCTTCTTTTGCTAGTTTCTTTGTAATGACTTGGCCATTCTGTTCAGAAATATGATAGGTTGCTGCCCGCATACCGTCTTTACCTTCTTGTTTAACCTTTGTATCACCTTTAAACATAGAAGAATCTTCCACAACCTCTTTTTCAAATGGAACCTGTTCCTTTGTAAAGGTTTCCTTTTCAACTACCACTTGTACATACGGTTTCAAAACAGTAACGTTAACTTCCTGATCAATTTGAAGAAGCGAATCCTCCGTTAACTCAGGATTAATGGCTAGCAGCTGTTTTGTTTCAAGGTTATGCGCATGGGCAATTCCTCCAAGCACATCCCCTTCTTTTACTTTATATTTCACTTCTTCTACTGAACCTTTATCAAGGAGCTTGATCGCATCTGCAACAGATAATATTTTCCCTGGTTCAATTTGTTCATTGGAAACTGTCACTTCTTTTGATAAACGAACGTCTACTATACGAGTTTCATTTTCCTTTAATGGGGGTAATGTATGATTAGAAGCTTTTTGTGCATCCAGAGCTTTCAATTGATCTTCGGATACATATTTTAACTTTAATTGGTCTAATACTGTTTTTGCCATCTCTGCATTTTCAACATAAGCAACTGGATTGCCATCAATTACTAACGCTGAGGCGTCAGCCTTTACACCAATTTCTTTAACAACTTGTTCTGCTACTTCTGAATTATTCGTAGCAGCATTTGAATGAAAAACCTGCTCCGGAACATATGTAACCTCGGACGCTACAGATAGGTTAAGATTCTGATATGTATCTTTTGACTCAGACAATTTATCATTTACAATATTTTCAATTACGCTTTTATCGGAAACAGTTCCTATGTATTTATCATTCATGTAAACATAATAAACAGTTGTTAACTTTTCACCATTTGCTAAAGCAGAAGCACCTCCCGCAAACGAGAGTGCAGCAACAGCCACTGCTGAAACTGCTGTCTTTTTAAATCCTGTTGTCATTTTCTTATATGTATCATTCTTTAACGAAAATATTTTTTTAATTGAATCTTGCATGTTACATCCTCCTAGACTACGGTACCAAACAAACTTTCATATAGTGCTATGTAACTATTTTTTAATTCCTGTAAAATTTCACTTCTCTACTTTATCATAAAAGCCACTTCTTAGATAACTAGACTTCATAATGTAACAAAAATGTATAATAGTTGACATTTTATTACTATTAATGAATATAAAAGCATAAAGCTTAGCAGGAATTGTCGAAATAATAAATCTTATATACAGGTATAAAATGCCTATATATGGAGGTTTTTGAATGTTTCTTGATCGGAGCTGCAAAGCGATAAGAAAAAAAGAGAAAGTCCTTTCAACTTCAAGAAAATGGTTTTAATGTTACAGTTATGTAACAAAAAGAGGAGTATGATAGAATCATACTCCTTTTTCCGTTATTTTTTTGATGGCTCAGGACGGAATCGAACCGCCGACACAAGGATTTTCAGTCCTTTGCTCTACCGACTGAGCTACTGAGCCGTATATAAAATATGACAGTCAGCAAGGAGGCTGTGCTTGCCAGCCGCTTACTGACTGTCATGTGCCATGACCCCTACGGGATTCGAACCCGTGTTACCGCCGTGAAAGGGCGGTGTCTTAACCGCTTGACCAAGGGGCCATTTATAAAAATGGTGAGCCATGAAGGACTCGAACCTTCGACCCTCTGATTAAAAGTCAGATGCTCTACCGACTGAGCTAATGGCTCGGAATAAAACTATTATTATGACGACGTTTTTTATAATATCATATAAACTATGTTTAAAGCAATAACTTTTTTGGTTTTCCTTAAAAACAAAAAAGCCCTGATAAGATCAGGGCTCCTTCTGCTATTAGTTTTGGCGCCAAGGGCTTCTAACAACATTTGTTTGTATACGGTCTGGACCAACTGAGAAGATTGAAAGCGGAATGCCTGTTAATTGAGATACACGCTCAAGGTAATGACGAGCATTGGCAGGAAGCTCATCTAAAGTCTTGCAGCCTGTAATATCCTCTGTCCAGCCTTGTAGCTCTTCATATACTGGCTCACATTCAGCTAGTACCTTCAAGCTTGCTGGAAATTCTTCGATAACTTCTCCTTTGTAGCGGTAAGCTACACAGATTTTCAGTGTTTCAATTCCTGTTAATACATCAATGGAATTCAGTGAAAGATCTGTCAGTCCACTTACTCGGCGAGCATGACGCACAACAACGCTATCAAACCAGCCAACACGGCGAGGTCTGCCAGTAGTTGTTCCATATTCACGGCCAACCTCACGAATTTGGTGACCAATTTCATTATCAAGCTCAGTAGGGAATGGACCATCACCCACACGAGTTGTATAAGCTTTAGAAACACCTACCACATGCTTAATTTTTGAAGGACCTACACCAGATCCGATAGTTACGCCACCTGCAACAGGGTTTGAAGATGTAACAAATGGATATGTTCCTTGATCAATATCAAGCATGACTCCTTGTGCCCCTTCAAATAGAACTCTGCGTCCTTCATCAAGTGCATCATTAAGAACTACGGATGTATCGCATACATAGTGCTTAATTTGCTGTCCATATTCATAATACTCATCTAAAATATCTTCGATTTTAAATCCTTCTGTTTCATAAATTCGATCAAACAGACGATTTTTTTCTTCAAGATTACGTGCAAGCTTTTCTTCAAATACTTCACGGTCTAATAAATCAGCAATTCGAATCCCGATTCGTGCTGCTTTATCCATATAAGCAGGGCCAATTCCCTTTTTCGTTGTACCAATTTTGTTTGCACCTTTGCTCTCTTCTTCCACCTCATCTAATTTTAAATGATATGGCAGAATGACATGAGCACGGTTGCTGATACGGAGGTTATCAGTTGTTACTCCCTTTTCATGCAGATAAGCTAGTTCTTTTATAAGCGCTTTCGGATCTACAACCATTCCGTTTCCGATCACACATGCTTTATCCTTATAAAAAATTCCGGATGGAATTAAGTGAAGCTTGTAAGTTTCTCCATTAAACTTAATTGTATGTCCCGCATTGTTTCCACCTTGGTAGCGAGCAATAACCTCAGCATTTTCAGAAAGAAAATCGGTAATTTTCCCTTTCCCTTCATCTCCCCACTGTGTTCCAACGACAACTACTGATGACATAAAAAGCACCTCCGAGATATTCATTATTAAAAATGTAAGTTTACATACGCATTAAAAATCATAATCAAATATTCCTTATATCCCTTTCAAACATTCCTATTTTATCAAGTATTACAGATAAAAGTCAACAAAACACGAACATTTTATATGAAAATATGAAAATATGTTCGTCTAAATAGCGAGATTATTTTCCGCCCAAGTTACTATATCGCTTACATGCTTCTGATATATAAAAAAGGACTAGTATATACACTAGTCCTCTTCCTCTAGGCCCCTGGCGGCATCGCTGAGTCATCATACCGCCTCTCTAAGTTTACGAATTTATTATACTCTTTAACAAAGGCTAATTGTACTGTACCTACTGGGCCATTACGCTGTTTAGCAATAATAATTTCAATGATATTCTTATCCTCTGATTCCTTATCATAATAGTCATCACGATATAAAAAGGCCACAATATCCGCATCCTGCTCAATACTCCCTGATTCACGGATATCTGACATCATCGGCCGCTTATCTTGACGCTGCTCGACTCCACGGGAAAGCTGAGATAGAGCGATAACAGGAATCTGCAGTTCACGTGCTAACGCTTTTAAAGAACGAGAAATCTCTGAAACTTCCTGCTGGCGGTTTTCTCCTGAACGTCCACTGCCAAGAATCAGCTGCAAATAGTCAATCAGGATCATCCCAAGACCATGCTCTTGCTTTAAACGGCGACATTTTGAACGAATCTCTGTAATCCTGACTCCTGGTGTATCATCAATGAAAATACCCGCATTTGACAAACTTCCCATTGCCATCGTCAGCTTGCCCCAATCATCATCTGTAAGTGATCCGGTACGAAGTCTTTGCGCATCAATATTTCCTTCTGCACAAAGCATACGCATCACAAGCTGTTCAGCACCCATCTCAAGACTGAATATCGCGACATTCTCTTCTGTCTTTGTTGCAACATTCTGGGCAATATTTAAAGCAAAGGCCGTCTTACCAACTGAAGGACGGGCACCGACAATGATTAAATCGTTGCGCTGAAAGCCTGCAGTCATTTTATCAAGCTCAGCAAAACCTGTTGGAATTCCAGTGATGTCCCCTTTTCGGTTATGCATCACTTCAATATTATCGTAGGTACGTACGAGAACATCCTTTATATTATGAAAAGCTCCTGCATTTTTTCTCTGGGCTACTTCAAGAATATTTTTTTCAGCTTCTCCAAGTAAGACCTCAACCTCATCCTCACGTGCATATCCGTCCTGAGCAATGCTAGTTGCTGTTCGAATAAGCCGGCGGAGCAAAGATTTCTCTTCAACAATTTTTGCATAATATTCTATGTTTGCCGCAGTTGGGACCGACCCGGCGAGCTCACTTAAATAACTGACTCCGCCAGTATCTTCGAGAAGCTTAGCTGCACTCAATTCTTCTGTCACCGTAACTAGATCAACCGCTTTTCCTTGATCGTTTAGCTTCAGCATGACATTAAAGATCTTTTGATGAGCCGCACGGTAAAAATCCTCTGGAATTAGAATTTCAGAGGCTAATGTGAGGGAAGATGGTTCAAGGAAGATCGCACCAAGAACCGCCTGCTCCGCTTCAATGTTTTGAGGCGGAAGACGATCTGCATATAAATCACTCATCTATAAAACCTCCTTATTATAAAAGCGGAAGCGCCTTCGGAACAATCAAATGCAGATTGTTCCTGCGTGGATTACTCAAAGGAGCTTTCCTTAGTGTTCAGCTCAGACAAGCATAAGGCAAGCCTCCCGGAAAGGTGTTCTTTACCTTTCTGAGAGGATTGTCTTATGACCTCGAGAGGCTAGGCGCTGCTGCTGGATAATTCTAAATACGAAAAGCGCCTTGATCAGGGCACTGAAAGTTAAAATCTATTAATCAAATCTATAAAATTATCATTTAGATAAAGCACCGTCATACATACAAACACCTAGAAAAAATGTGATCAGCGAAAACCGATCACATTTTTTCAACTCTTCTATTTTATCATGTTTATGTGTAAATGGAACTTCCAAATTTAGTTTGCTTCTTTTACATGAACATTTAGAGTAGCTGCCACTTCAGCGTGAAGCTTAACAGACACTTTTGTATAGCCTAGTGTACGTATCGCATCAGGCAGTTCAATTTTTCGCTTATCCACTTTTAAATTATGAGCCTTTTGCAGTTCTTCTGCAATCTGCTTGCTTGTAATAGAACCGAATAAACGGCCGCCTTCACCTGCTTTTGTTGAGAACTCTAAAGTAATTTTATCCATTACTTCCTTAAGTTTCTTTGCATCTGCAAGCTCTTCAGCTGCAAGTTTTTCTTCTTTTTTCTTTTGGGCATTTAATGTGCTGACATTTGCCTGATTTGCCTCTACCGCTAAGCCTTGTTTAATTAGAAAGTTTTGTGCATACCCGTCAGCAACATTCTTTACCTCGCCTTTTTTTCCTTTACCTTTTACGTCTTTCAGAAATATAACTTTCATACCTTTTTTCTCCCTTCCATATATTCATCAATTACATTTTGCAAACGTTCTTCCACTTCATCTAATGAAACATCTGAGAGCTGGGTAGCTGCATTAGTTAAATGCCCTCCGCCTTCCAGATTTTCCATTATGACTTGAACATTTACATCGCCTAGCGAACGCGCACTCACACCCACTGTATACTCTGACCTTTTCGAGATAACAAATGAGGCGATTACTCCATCCATCGTTAATAAGGTATCAGCTGTCTGCGCGATCAGTACCTGGCTATACTCTTCATCAGGCTGCCCCTTTGCAACGGCAATTCCCTCTCGATAAAAGTATACATTCTCAATAATTTTCGAGCGTTTAATATACGTCTCTACATCTTCTTTTAAAAACTTCTGCACAAGAACAGTATCCGCTCCAAGCGATCGCAAATAAGATGCTGCATCAAACGTCCGAGAACCTGTTCTTAATGAAAAGCTTTTCGTATCCACAATAATTCCCGCCAATAATGCAGTTGCTTCAAGCATTTCAACCTTTACATTCTTTGGCTGATATTCAAGCAGCTCTGTTACAAGCTCCGCAGTTGAAGAAGCGTATGGCTCCATATAAACAAGCAAAGGATTTTTAATAAACTCCTCGGCACGGCGATGATGGTCAATAACAACAACATGCTCAAGCCTATGAATAAGCTTTTCTTCAATCACCATGGAAGGCTTATGTGTATCAACGATTACTAATAAAGTATCCTCTGACGCGATTTCCAGAGCTTGTGCAGGACTGATAAACTTCGAAAATAATTCTTCTTTCTTTTGTATTTCCGTCATTAATCGCTGGATCCCTGTATCAATTTCCTGGAAATTCACAACAATATACCCATCACGCTTATTCATTTCGGCAATCTTTTGAATACCAATCGCTGCCCCAATCGCGTCCATGTCCGGATTTCTATGTCCCATAATAATTACTTTATCACTTTCAGTAATTAATTCCTTCAATGCATGGGCAATAACTCGGGCACGAACCCTCGTCCTTTTTTCGACTGGATTTGTTTTCCCTCCGAAAAATTTCACTTTTCCATTCGTCTGCTTTATGGCAACTTGATCTCCGCCCCTTCCAAGTGCTAAATCCAGACTGGACTGGGCAAGAACGCCAAGTTCAGGAAGAGATGATACGCCTGTTCCCACACCAATACTTAAAGTTAAAGGGATATTATGCTTTGAGGTTGTTTCTCTTACCTCATCAAGAATGGTAAACTTCCCTTTTTCAAGCTGCTGAAGAATTTGCTCATTATAGACAGCAATGAATCTTTCTGATGATACTCTCTTTAAGAATACACCATTATCGACTGCCCACTTATTTAAAATGGAAGTCACAACATTGTTCATGCTGCTTCTCGTCTGATCATCCATTCCTTGTGTCAAATCATCGTAATTATCCAAGAAGATAATTGATAGCACAGTTCTTTCTTCCTGATACATTTTTTCAATTTCTGTTTGTTCTGTCACATCGAAAAAGTATAACAGCCGTTCTTCAAGTTTTAAAATGACTCGAAATTTCCGATCATGCAGAGTAATGATTTCTGTTTCCACTTCCTGCTTAATTAAGGGTATGAGTAAATCCCCAACATCATAAAGCGATCTTCCCACTAACGTATCTTCATCAAAGCATGACGCTAAAAAGGGATTGGTCCATTCAATGAAATATTCATCATTAATCAGCATGATCCCAATCGGCATTTCCATCAAAGCCTCTTCACCGACTTTTTTTACCCGGTAAGATAGAGTGGTTATGTATTCCTCTGTTTCCTTCCTCTGCACTGCATCCACTTTAAAAATATAATAAAAAGGAGGAAAGGAGAGAATAACTCCCAATATACTCAAAAGCCAGTTATAATACGCTAATAATCCGAGAAGCACCACTGTTATGCCCATCAACCCAAAAATCGGATAGCGAATGGACCGCTTTTCTAAATAAGATGGCATTCTTTTCAGCTCCCTAACAGTAGTGTTAGATGTTTTTCAAAAGATGAATTTTCCTTTTGAACACTCGTTTATCAATTTTTGTTTTCTAACCTTTTCCTTAATTCAAACCCTAAGTCAATTATACCTAATATCCTAACAATAGGAAGGAGAATTGGGGGAAAGAATGTGAAGACTGCTGCAATGATAGGAACTGCTTTGGATATGCCTTTCATATGACAAATATAAAATAAAAATGCCAGCCCTTGAATAACCATACATAGCTGAAGTATAAATGAAAGATTAGCCAAGGCTAAATACCAATAATCTCCCTCTTCAGGTTTTAAAATAAGCGAAGCAAGCATGATAACCAAATAGTACCAAAGGATACTTTTTGGCAAAGTAAGCTCTCTTAAAGGTGGTCTTTCCTGTGGGATCACTCCAAATCTTTTAACAATTGGAAGGGAAACCGACTCAATCAATAAAACAGCAACGATAGAGGTCATAACGAACAAACTTGGGGTCAAGGTCTCAATCATTTTAATAAATGCATCAAAATTATCCAAAACAGTTCCATCGACCTTTTGTCCCAGAGCCTCAACAATGGCCACTGATTGATCAATGGATTCTTTCATCACCTGAATAAATTCTTCAATTAAATTCAGCTTAAAAAAGACAACCGATGCGCCATATTGTACTAATAATGTAATTAAAAAGACTAGTGTAGCAGCAACAAAAGTAGACATTCTACTCTTTTTCCCTTGAATAAAATCCCCGATAACAAGACCCGCTAGTCCATAAGAAAGCGTAAGCGGGATCGAAAGAATCGTCCCTACTAAGATAGACAGAATGATCGCAGCAATGAGAAAAACTAAAGAATGGATCCGTGTATTCTTTGCCGCAAATAAGATAAACGGGACTGCTAAAAATAGGTTCGTAACAATCCCTAACACTGGGATATAGATAGTCATTAAAATTAAAACAGCAAAAACAGCTAAACAAAGTGCTCCTTCTGTTAATTTATGTGCATTTCTCAAATTTCCACCCCCTAAATGGGCACTCATAAAGTCTATTTTAGCTAGTAATATAGTCAGATTCAACCATGCGATACTTTGCAGGTGAACAAATATAATCACAGAGTGGTTTTCACAGCTTGGTTTAGTATGAATTAGCTCTAATGGAAAAGGGATATCAATACAATGATATCCCTTTTCTCACTTTAATTAATTTTAAACTTTTCAACAACATCTTTGAGTTCATTACTTAATTCCGTTAATTGTTCCGCTGAAGCAGCAACTGACTGAAGTGCATGAAGCTGTTCATCTGTAGAAGCACTTACTTCCTCACAAGATGCAGCTGCCTGTTCAGCCATGGCTGCCATGCTATGAATGCCACTTACTACTTCTTCTTTACTTTCAGCAAGATGAATCATCTCATTGCTTATATAAAGGATGGAGTTTCTCATTCTATCAACAAGCCCTGAAATGTTTTGGAAGTTTTGCTCCGTTTCACTTACCACTTCAGATTGCTGATCAAAGGTTTCTTTCGTCTTATTCATCGATTCAACGGCTTGTAAAGCACCGTTTTGGATATCAGTAATAGTCAGCTTTACTTCATCTGTAGCTATAACTGATTGCTCCGCAAGCTTCCTTACTTCTTCAGCTACAACAGCAAAGCCCTTTCCATGCTCACCTGCACGAGCAGCTTCAATACTAGCATTTAAAGCTAATAAATTGGTTTGCGAGCTTATTTCCGTAATGGTGGTCATCACCTTTTCAATCTTTTCAATTTTATTCTCTAGGTCAGTGATTACTTCTTCCATGGAACCAAGGTATTCCCTAGATGTCGTAAATGATCCTTTTAAATGACCAATCTGTTTGATTCCCGATTGATTGATGCCATCTGCTTTTTCCGCTAGTGAAGTCATCTCAGAAGCTTTTTCGCTAATATCATTAATTTGAGTGCTTAACTGATTAGACAAATGATTCGCAGATTCCGCTTCTGCTGCAGATTGCGTAGCGCCTTTAGCAATTTCATTAATAGCGGCAGCCATTTCCTCACTAGAAGCATTTGTTTCTTCAGAAACAGCACTTAAACTTTCTGCTGATTCTTTTACATTATTAACAGATAAATTGACTGCGGTCAGGATCGATTTCATATTTTCCACCATGGTGTTAAAATGACCGCTTAATTCGCCAATTTCATCCTTGGAAGTTACATTTACCTTCACCATCAAATTACCGTTCGATACTTGATTAAATGCCTTCTTAAGTAATCCAAGAGGCTTTGTCAATCCAATAGCAACAAAATACGTAATTACAATTGCAATAATTATGCCAATTACAGAAATAAGAACAATACTATTTCTAATTTTTATAGCTGTCACCATCAAGTCTTTATCAGAATAGGCTGCGCCCACCTTCCAGTCTGTTCCAGAAACAGTATCAAAAACTAACTTTTTATTTGCCCCTTCATACACATAATTGATGACGCCATCACCTTTTGGATGTTCATACATTTCTTTAATAAATGAAAGATCCATCAAGTTATTGCTTCTTTCTGTAGGGTGGACGATTGCTGTTCCCTGTTGAGAAAAAACAAATGGGTATCCATTGTATCCTATACGGACTGAGCTAATCATATTTGTTACATCTGTAAGTTTAATATCCAGACCCATGACACCAATTACTTTAGATCCTTCTTTTACTGCATACGAGGCTGTCACGACATATTCCTTTGTAGCCGCATCCTCATAAGGTTCACTCCAAACTACCTGATCAGGGTTTGCAGCAGCTTTTTTATACCAATCCCGGGAAGTTGGATCGAAATCCGCTCCTAAATCTGCCTTTGGAATGATATTTAAGTCTTTATTCGCACTTGCTACATAAATTGAAGTAACATCGTTATTCTTATCCAGGAAATTGGTAAAATCCTTTTCAAGTTCAATATTTACCTTTTCGTCCCCATGCGTCTTAACATAATCGATTACACGTCCAGATTGTGATAAAAACTGCATATTTATTGAATGTTTTTCAAGAAATAAATGAAGTGAATTATTCATTTCCGCAACAATACTCTTTGTTTGGCCAACTACATCTTTTTCAATTTCTTGATCTGTTTGCTGATATACAAAAAAACCAACCGCGGTAAGAACAGCAATAAATAATACAGAAATCAGTAAAATAAGCTTGCCTTTTATAGATTTCAACAAGATTTTTCCCCCATTTTTAATTTAATTCTAGCTATCGTTTGCTCGAAATTTAGTTAGATAATGCCCCTTTAGACCCAGTATATTATTCCTGTATTTCTTCTCCCCTTACTCCATCCAATATAACTAATCAGTCATTATTTCGACATAATTCAACATACTTTTACTACTTTTATAGTAAATCTCATAATAAAATAATTACCAATGTTGTGAATTTTGGACATAAAAAAAGACATCGATTCATTCGATGTCTTTTTAAAAGTTATTCACCTGAAACATATGGCAGTAATGCCATAGTACGTGCACGCTTAATAGCTGTTGTTAACTTACGTTGGTATTTAGCGTTCGTACCAGTTACACGACGTGGTAAAATTTTACCGCGTTCTGAAATGAATTTTTTTAGAAGATCCACATCTTTATAATCGATGTGAGTGATTCCGTTTGCAGTGAAAAAGCAAACTTTACGACGTTTTGCACGTCCTCCTCTACGTCCTCCCATAGCCATGGTTATTTCCCTCCTTTATATTGTGTTATAAAATAATCGGTCTGTTAGAACGGTAGATCATCATCTGAAATATCAATTTGGCCGTCATTGGCAAATGGATCTTTGTCTACACGTGTATATCCCTGATTATCTCGGTTGTACTGCGGTTGTTGATTCTGATTGTTGTTGTTCCCAAATGGGAAATCCTGTTCCCTAGGAGAGCCATAGCCAGCGCCTTCGCCTTTATTACTATTGCGCGGTTCTAAGAATTGAACACTTTCAGCCTGAACTTCAGTCACATATACGCGCTTTCCGTCTTGGCCTTCATAACTACGCGTTTGAATTCGCCCATCAACACCTGCAAGACTTCCCTTTTTCAAAAAGTTTGCTACGTTCTCTGCTGGCTTTCTCCAAATCACACAGTTAATAAAGTCCGCTTCTCGTTCACCTTGCTGATTCGTAAACGTACGATTTACTGCAAGAGTAAAAGTTGCAACCGGCACTCCATTTGGGGTATACCGCAATTCTGGATCCTTTGTCAAACGTCCGACAAGAACAACACGGTTCATCATTAGAATCAACTCCTTCCAACCATTGTTCCACATGGAACATTTTAGTAAATATATCTATTATTTTTCGTCTTTAACAACGATTTGACGGATAATGTCTTCGTTGATCTTAGCTAAACGTGTGAATTCATCTACAGCTTTCGCTTCTGCATTCACATGTATTAATTGGTAGTAGCCATCGCGGAAATCATTGATTTCATAAGCTAAACGACGCTTACCCCACTCTTTAGAATCAGTCAATTCCGCACCATTATCAGTTAAGATTGTGTTAAAACGCTCAATAAGAACTTTCTTAGCCTCATCTTCAATGTTTGGGCGGATGATGTACATAATTTCGTACTTTCTCATCACTTTCACCTCCTTTTGGTCTAAACGGCCCGACTATACGGGCAAGGAGCAATTATTCATTACTCACAAGATGAAAGTATAGCATATTAGATTGTTTTTTGCAATGAAAGCCCTACATACATACAAAAACTTTTATGAAGAGCAGCCGGACACCTTGTTTTGCACATATCTGCATCTCACTTTATTGCATATGCCGATTAAAATGCTTACGCAGTCCTTCTCCAAGGGTATTAAAAGTTAATGCTGATAGAACAATCAATAGCATTGGGAAAAATGGAATCCAAATGGCTGTAATCACATCTTTTCGTGCTTCCCTAATAAGGATTGCCCAGTCCACACTTGTATTAAAAATTTGGCTTTGACCATAATTAACCTGAATTAACTCTTGTGATATAAATATATTTATAATAGCTAGTTGCCCAATTAATATCGCAACACGACCTGCGTCTATAAAAAAATTCACTACTATGCTTGGGAAGATGTTCGGGAAATAATGAGAAATGATCATCCTAATTGGCTTGACACCAATTGTAATTCCAGCCTCAATAAATGCTTTTTGTGAAAGAACATAAGCTTGCTGCTGGATAATGAAACTTACCCTTCCAACCTCCACAAGCGCAATAATAAGGATTGACCAATAATATCTTTGCTCATTAAATAATAAAATGGGCAAACAAAGTATTAAAGCAGTCGTAAACACAACTGGAAAACTAGAAAAAAGTTGATTCCACCATTTAATGATCCAGGAAAAGAATCCTTTATTTTTCAAGCCAAGAAGGCCTAAAGGAATAGCAATTAAATATCGAATAATAACAATCATAAAAATATGGAAGAAAGTATCCTTTGCCCCTATTACTAGCAAACTTAATAAATCCCGGCCATCCCTGTCTGAACCAATAGGAAACCTGTCAGATGGCGGAAAAGGTGCCATTTCGATTTTTCCTGGTTCAGGAAAAGTAATCCGCTCTCCCTTTAATTCTTTATCTACAAAGGGAAGAAAAGGTCCTAGTATAGTAAAAAACGCTAAAATCCCCGCCAAAATGATTCCGAATATTAGATAGTTATTTCTCAGTTTAGCCACCCCATTATGGAATCCGAAGACTTCTCTTAATAATAAATCCTGTCACCTGTGCCATGATGACCATGAGCAAAAAGCAAAGACCAAGTCCAATAATGACTCCTGGCTCAAAACCATTTAAAGAGCCCATATTAAAGGATAGATTGAAGTCAAGTGCAGTAAATAGTCGATAAGCCATCCCTTCATATCCAATTAAATATTCAACAATAAGAAGACTTGACAAAGTATGTACCATCAATGAGGTCATATGGGGTAAAATTTTCTTTAAGCCATTGCGCAAAATATGTCGGTTAATGATATCTTTCATAGGAATTCCCTTAGCTTTTGCTACTTGAATATAATATTGACCCTCTTCATCCGAAAGAGCTGCTGAGGTAATTCTAGCTAAATACATCATCGGATAAACGGAAACTAATAGGGCAGGCACGATAAAACCATACCAATTTAACTGGCTAAAAAGACGTAAAGATGGAAAAATAAAGATGACAAGCCACTGAAGACAAACCACAATGAAAAAATCAGGGATTGATTGCAGGAGCCATGTCAATCCATTGCCAAATATGTTTCTCCTCTTTAATTTATTTTTGTAATCAAAAACTCCCTTCCATATACCTAAGCAAAGACTTAAAAAGAAAGCAGGAATAATAAGTTTTAAGCTATTTGGAAAAAAACGTTTAATCTCATCTTCTACAGTCACTCTTTCATAGCGTGTATCTCCCAAACTTTTTTCCATCCAGACAGATCGGAAATACTGGAAAATATTGTTTTTATATTCTTTCCATGAAAAATTGTATCCCATTTCCACAGTCATAGCTTTTCCACTAACAGCCATGGAAGGATTACGCGGAAACAATACAACCAAGATCAGGGCTAAAATGATCAATACATAAAGAACGACATTTTTAAAAAATGTTCTAGCTACGCTCATAGAAACCCCCAATAAATGTTAGTTTTACAAAATCATAACAAATATAAATTTAATATTCTACAAATTATTTATTTTCTTAAAATTGAACCCATAAAAAAAACACTGCAGATAGAATTCTACAGTGTTTTAGAGTTCATTCACTATTAAACATTGAATCGGAAATGCATGACATCGCCATCTTTAACGATATATTCTTTTCCTTCTAAACGTACTTTTCCAGCTTCTTTTGCTGCTGTCATACTTCCAGCCGTTAATAAATCGTCATAGGAAACAGTCTCTGCACGAATAAAGCCCTTTTCAAAATCAGAATGGATTACGCCTGCACATTGAGGGGCCTTCATTCCTTGACGGAACGTCCATGCACGAACCTCCTGCACACCTGCTGTAAAATAAGTAGCTAAGCCAAGCAGACTATATGCAGCACGAATCAACTGATCAAGACCTGATTCTTCAATTCCAAGCTCTTGAAGAAACATTTCCTTTTCTTCTCCTTCAAGCTCAGCAATTTCTGATTCAATCTTTGCGCAAATAACAATGACCTCCGCATTATCTTTTTCAGCAAAATCTCTCACTTGTTTTACATATTCGTTAGAAGAAGGATCAGCTACATCTTCTTCGCCAACATTTGCTACATAAAGAACAGGTTTAATCGTTAGCAAATGAAGTCCTTTTGCCACCTTCATCTGCTCTTCTGTAAATTCAACCGTACGCGCAGGCTTGTCTGCTTCGAACGCTTCCTTTAATTTTTCAAGAATCTCCATTTCAAACATGGATTCTTTATCTTTTTGCTTCGCCATTTTTCCTACACGGGCGATGCGCTTATCAACTGTCTCTAAGTCAGCTAAGATTAACTCTAAGTTAATAATCTCGATATCATCAATCGGATTTACTTTTCCAGATACATGTGTAATATTATCATCTGCAAAGCAGCGGACAACTTGACAAATAGCGTCAACTTCACGAATATGTGACAAGAATTTATTTCCTAGTCCTTCACCTTTACTAGCCCCTTTTACAATTCCAGCGATATCCGTGAATTCAAAGGCAGTAGGAACTGTTTTCTTAGGTTGAACAAGCTCTGTTAATTTGTTTAAGCGGTCATCCGGTACCTCTACGATTCCAACATTCGGATCAATTGTACAGAACGGATAGTTTGCAGATTCTGCTCCCGCCTGGGTAATTGCATTAAATAATGTAGACTTTCCAACATTCGGCAATCCTACAATCCCAGCTGTTAAAGCCATTATTGCCACTCCTCTATTAAAAAATATCTATTAAAAATCTATGGTTTCATTCAGGTAATACCCTTCACAATTATAGAGATATAAGGGGGAAAAGACAAGCACTCACCAAAACCATGCATGATGAATGTTATTCCTCGCCTTTCACAAGAATTTTTTTTATTTTACGTGCAAATTCTCTGCGGGGAATTAACACACTATGTGCACATCCCTCACATTTTATGCGGATATCTGCCCCCATCCGAATAACTTTCCAGCGATTCGTTCCGCATGGATGTGCCTTTTTCATTTCAACCACATCATTTAAATTAAATTCCTTTTGCTCCACTGCTAACCCTCCCAAACATAGTGCTCTTTTACTTTATTTAAGCTTAAATGAGCAAAATTATCAAAGGCTACCTTCTATTAATTGTATATTCTTATAAATCACAGGTCTTTTCACCTGGATTCCATTTTTCATTTAATCGGTACGTATACATTACTAAAATCTTCCGTATACTGTTACTACTAATCAAAAGCGTGTATAAAAACACCTATGAATATGCTTTTTTATCTATGAAAAAGGGGTGGAACCAGTGAATTTACGAAATAATCTGTTTGATAAAAAAGACGGTGCAGCGAGAATTCCATATGATGAGACAAATGCGGCGGGAGATTTAGCAAAGGCAGTTAAACATCTATTGCCAGCTGGGGTCACTAGCCGTCCAGTTGTCATTGTCTGCATCGGGACAGATCGCTCAACCGGTGATTCATTGGGACCACTTGTCGGCACATTGCTTGAAGAGAAAAGACTATCCTCTTTTTTTGTATATGGCACACTGGAAAATCCTGTCCATGCAGTCAATCTTGCTGAAAAATTGGACGAAATTAAAAAGGTGCATTTCAACCCATTTATTATTGGAATTGATGCTTGTTTAGGCCGTTTAAAAAGTGTTGGAGTCATTCAAGCAGGAGAAGGACCTGTAAAGCCTGGAGCAGGTGTAAATAAGGATCTTCCTGAAGTCGGACATATTCATATAACAGGGATTGTCAATGTAAGCGGATTTATGGAGTTTTTCGTTTTGCAAAATACAAGACTTCATCTTGTATTGAATATGGCTAAAACGATTGCTAACGGGATTTATAAAGCAAGCCTCACATATGAGTCCGATCCTATCATCTCTGCATTTAAATGGGAATCAGACAAAGAACAGGACATTCAAGGCAGCAAGATATAAATCGAGTAGTGGAGAGGAAACTGTTCCTCTCCACTATTTGCTAAACATACAAACGATATACATAAACGATTGTTACAATTAAGCCTGTTACTAGAATAGCTGGGAGTAAATTCGCCACGCGAATTTTTGTTATCCCTGCCAAATTCAACCCTATAGCAAATATCATGACTCCCCCTGTAGCAGTCATTTCCGTAATAAAGCTATTCATTAGCTCTGTTGGTACAAACCGATCAATTTGCGTGGCGAAAAGGGCAATTAGTCCTTGATAAATAACCACAGGGAACGCAGAGAAAAGAACGCCAATCCCAAGTGTTGTTGCTAATATTAATGCAGTAAATCCATCAATAATTGATTTCGTATACAGAACATCATGGTCGCCTCTTATCCCGCTGTCTAATGCACCAATAATAGCCATGGCACCGATGACAAATATTAAGGTAGCTGTTACAAACCCCTGTGAGATACTGCCTTGATCACTCGAACCAAGCTTTTTTTCTAGCCAGTTTCCGAGCGCGTTCAATTTATCCTCTAAAGCAAAGTATTCGCCAATTACTGCACCAAAAACGAGACTAAGGATTACAATTAAAAAATTTTCACCTTTTAAACCCATTTGCAGACCGAGAACCATAACAGCGAGCCCAATTGCATACATGACGGTTCCCTTCATATTCTCAGGAATTCGATTAAGCCGCTTACCTATTAATGTTCCAATGATAATCAATAATCCGTTGACAAGTGTGCCTAGTAGAAACATCTTCTTCACCTTATTCAGTCTATTTCGAAAATCGAATATTTTTAAAATACACTATCATGTATCGAGCACTCTTTACAACCCTTTTTTAAAATTTAAGCTTTTTCTAAAGAAAAATCGTCAAAGAAAAAACCATCGATATGATGGTTTACAAGAATTACTTCTTCTCTATCAATTCTATAATTCGTTCTAAATCTTCCTTTGAAAAGAACTCTATTTCAATTTTCCCTTTATTCTTTGATTGCTTAATCGTAACAGTTGTGCCAAATCGGTCACGTAAGGAAGACTCCCGTTCTTTAATAAAAATATCCTTTTGTTGAACAGGTTTCTTTGTTTCACGTGGAACATCATTCAGCTGTTGAATAAGCTGTTCAAGCTGTCGGACATTTAAGTGATCCTTCATTGTTTTTTCTACAACCGCCTGGATCTTGTCCTTGTTTCTTAAACCTAAAAGTGCCCGGCCATGCCCCATGGAAATTTCCCCTTCTGAAATAAGAGCCTGTATTTTCGGTGGAAGGGATAACAGTCGAATATGGTTAGCAATGTGTGGCCTGCTTTTTCCAAGACGCTTTGCCAGCTCCTCTTGTGTTAGCTTGAGCTTTTCCATTAAAAGCTGATAGGCTGCCCCTTCTTCAATTGGAGATAAATCCTCGCGCTGTAAGTTCTCTAACACAGCAAGCTCCATCATTTGCTGTTCATTTAATTCTCTTACAACTACAGGAACCGTTTCGAGCTTCGCTTCCTTTGCTGCTCGGAAACGTCTTTCACCAACAACAATTTCATATCCTTTAATACTTTTGCGTACAATGATTGGCTGAAGAATACCATGTTCTATAATTGATTGCTTAAGCTCTTCAATTGCTTCCTTGTCAAATACTTTTCGAGGCTGATAAGGATTGGGCCGCAGCTCTTTCGTTCGGACCTCTTGAACCGTTTCTTCCTTCACGGTTTCCATGTTTGTAAAAAAAGCATTTAGTCCTTTTCCTAAGCCTTTAGCCATTCGAAACCACTTCCTTTGCCAAATCGATATATACTTCTGCTCCACGGGATTTAGGATCATACGTAATAATTGGCTCACCATGGCTTGGTGCTTCACTTAAACGGATATTTCGAGGAATAATTGTTTTATACACTTTATCTTGAAAATACTTTTTCACTTCTTCAATGACTTGCAATCCTAAATTTGTCCGTGCATCAAGCATCGTTAATAAAACACCCTCAATCTTCAATTCATGATTTAAGTGTTTTTGAACGAGGCGGACAGTATTTAATAGCTGACTTAATCCTTCCAATGCGTAATATTCGCACTGAACTGGAATGATGACTGCATCCGAAGCAGTCAATGAGTTTAGTGTAAGCAAACCTAATGAGGGAGGACAGTCAATGATGATATAATCATAGTCTTCCTTTATCTCTTCCAATGCCCTCTTTAACCTCACTTCTCTGGAAATCGTCGGCACTAACTCAATTTCTGCACCTGCTAACTGAATGGTCGCTGGAATCGCATAAAGATTTTCAACAGAAGTTGCCATAATCACTTTAGAAGCTTCTACATCATCTACTAGCACATCATAAATACATTGTTCAACATCTGCTTTTTCAATCCCAACACCACTCGTAGCATTCCCTTGCGGATCAATATCAACGATCAAGACCTTCTTGCCTATGTATGCCAAGCATGCACCAAGATTTACTGAAGTAGTCGTTTTGCCGACTCCGCCCTTTTGATTCGCAATTGCAATGACTTTGCCCACGATATCACCTACCTTCATCTTCTAATTAAGGTTTTAAAGCATATATATATGAAAAATATCAACGTTTGAAAATGGATAAACTGCCATTATCGGAAAATGGCAATCACGTAATCTATTTTAACATGAAAAAGGATAGAGAATATTCTTTTTGTTAAAAATATGGAGAAGGAAAAATGTAGATGTGTAAAAGCCTGTAGTGCACACGTTTTCGAAAGTGATCCAAAAGAACGATCAAAGTTCTAAACGCATACCCCACAGGCCATATACTTATTCGTATCAATAATGTATGAAAGCTATTTCTTTTTCGGGATTTTTATTGTGATTTGGTAAAACTCATCAAATTCCTCTTCTTTGGAATCTAGATTAATTCCACTATCAGATACCATTGACAACGATTGACGAATTGTATTGACCGCAATTCGCATATCCTTACTGAAAGCTTTTATTTTCGGCTTAGGCTTTGAATTATTTTGTTCAAGAAGCCTGACGACACGATCCTCTGTCTGCTTAACATTTAGATTTTTTTCGATAATTTCTTCAAGCAATTTCACTTGTTTTTCAGGATTCTTTAGTGGGATCAAAGAACGTGCATGACGTTCTGTAATTGCCTTGCTTAACAAGGCATCCTGAACAGGTTGAGGGAGCTTTAATAGTCTAAGTTTATTAGCAACTGTAGACTGACCTTTGCCTAAACGCTGGGCTAATGCCTCTTGCGTTAGATTATGCAATTCTAGCAGCTTTCCGTATGCTACAGCTTCTTCAATTGGGGATAATTCTTCTCTTTGAAGATTTTCTATTAATGCGACAGAAGCTGTTTCTGTATCATTTAAATTTTTTACAATAGCTGGAACTTCATCCCAGCCAAGCTTTTTCATTGCTCGCCATCTACGTTCACCAGCAATAATTTCAAACTGGCCATTTTCGAATTCTCTTACAACAATCGGTTGAATAATGCCGTGTGTATGAATGGTTCGTGACAGTTCCTCAATTCGATCATCATCAAATACCGTTCTTGGCTGAAAACGGTTAGGAACAATTAGGTCAATGGGGATTTTCTTTACCTCTTCAAATTCCCCAATCCTCTCTATATCCACTTGTTCTTCAATCTTTTCCGCTTCTACTTGTTCTCCCTTTTCGCCTAGGCCAAAAAAGCGTGAGAAAGAATGCTTCATCACCCTGCACCACCTTTACGAAACTCCCTATTACATATTCTCTATAAAAATGACAAGTCCTTCCGAAAACCATGTTAACTTGTTTTTTCGCACTGCAATTGTGAACATTTCTGTTCCTCATTAAGTTATCTAATATATTTACTTTTACAGAGAGCTATTGTATTAACCCATTCATTATGCCATATTTCTATGAAAAAAGTAACATTATTCAATTGGTGTTTTATTCGGTGTCCCTGGCTTTCTAGGGTACTTTTTCGGAGTCGATTTTTCTTTTTTGATAATTAAAATATTCCGTTCGCTTTCTTCTTGAGGAAGTGTGAAGGAATAGGATTGATCAAGTTTACCGCCTAGGACAGCAATCGCCTTTTTCCCAGCATCCAATTCCTCTTTTGCACTTGCCCCCTTCATAGCTACGAAAGTACCACCGACTTTAACAAGCGGCAAGCATAGTTCACTAAGTACGGACAGTCGTGCTACTGCACGTGCAGTAACTACATCATAAGCTTCACGATGCTCCTTTTTTTGGCCGAAGGTTTCCGCACGATCATGGACAAATTGCACATTCTTCAAGCCCAATTGCTTTGAGAGATGCTCTAAAAATCCAATTCGTTTATTTAATGAATCGACAATGGTAACATGCAGTTCCGGAAAAGCAATTTTAATTGGCAAGCTTGGAAATCCTGCCCCGGCGCCTACATCACAAATATGTATTGGCTGCTTGAAGTCAAAATAAAAAGCAGCAGTAATCGAATCATAAAAATGCTTTAAATACACCTCAGGCTTGTCAGTAATAGCCGTTAAGTTCATTTTTTCGTTCCATTCCACTAATGTAGAATAATATGTTTCATATTGCTGAAGCTGCTGAGGCGAAAGTGATATCCCCTTCGCACTCAGCATATCAATAAATTGTTCTGTATTCATCGCCTAGTCCTTTCCAATTGTCTCGCTCTATTCGTTTGAAACTCTTGCGATTCGCCCCTGCTCGATATAAATCAGCAAAATTGAAATATCTGCTGGATTTACACCAGAAATCCTTGAAGCCTGTGCAATGGATAAAGGCTGTACTTCTTTTAAATTATACTTCGCTTCTGTGGCAAGTCCGTTAATTGCATCATAATCGATATTCTCTGGAATTTTCTTATCTTCCATCTTTTTTAAACGCTCAACTTGCTGAAGGGATTTTTCAATATATCCCTCATACTTAATTTGAATTTCTGCTTGTTCTTCAACATCGGGATTTAGCAGCTCTTCACTAGGTACAAGCTTTTGAATATGCTCATACGTCATTTCAGGGCGTTTTAATAGATCAGAAGCCCTGATCCCATCCTTTAATTCACTTCCGCCTAGACTGTGAATTAATTCTTGAACTTCTGCAGTTGGCTTAATCATTGTTTTTTGAAGTCTTTTAATTTCTCCTTCAATTGATTGCTTTTTTGCTAAGAATGTTTGGTAACGTTCTTCTTTAATAAGACCAATTGAATAGCCAAGCTCTGTTAAGCGTAAGTCGGCATTATCATGGCGCAGCAATAAACGATATTCCGCACGTGAAGTAAGCAGGCGGTACGGCTCAGATGTTCCCTTTGTGATAAGGTCATCGATCATAACGCCAATATAAGCATCCGAGCGGCTTAAAATAACCTCTTCTTTTCCAAGTGCTTTTAAACCAGCATTCATTCCTGCCATTAGACCTTGTCCCGCTGCTTCTTCATAACCTGACGTTCCATTAATTTGACCAGCTGTAAATAAGTTTTTTACTTGCTTTGTTTCCAATGTAGGCCATAGCTGTGTTGGCACAATTGCATCGTATTCAATAGCATACCCAGCACGCATCATTTGTGCATTTTCTAAGCCAGGCACACTTCTAATTAGCCGATGCTGAACTTCCTCAGGTAAGCTCGTAGAAAGACCTTGAACATATACTTCCTGTGTATTTCTTCCTTCAGGCTCCAAGAAAATCTGATGACGAGGCTTATCATTGAAACGAACAACCTTATCTTCAATGGATGGACAATAACGCGGACCTTTTCCTTGAATCATTCCTGAATACATCGGTGATCGATGAAGATTGCTATTGATAATCTGATGCGTTTCTTCACTCGTATACGTTAACCAGCATGGCAGCTGATCTGTAATATACTTTGTAGTCTCGTATGAAAAAGCTCTTGGTGTTTCATCACCAGGCTGAATTTCCGTTTTGCTATAATCAATGGTTTGACTGTTTACTCGAGGAGGTGTACCTGTTTTAAATCGGACTAAATCAAAGCCAAGCTCCTGAAGATGTTCGGAAAGCTTAATTGACGGCTGTTGATTGTTCGGACCGCTTGAATATTTCAATTCCCCTAAAATGATTTCTCCTCTTAGGAAGGTACCTGTTGTAATAATAACTGTTTTAGACGTATAGACTGCACCCGTTTGAGTCACTACACCTTTGCAAACACCATCTTCTACAATTAATCTTTCGACCATTCCTTGAATAAGTGTCAAGTTCTCTTCTTCTTCAAGAATTTTCTTCATTTCGTGCTGATACATGAATTTATCTGCTTGTGCTCTTAAGGCACGGACAGCTGGTCCTTTACCTGTATTCAACATTCGCATTTGAATATGGGTTTTATCAATTACCTTTCCCATTTCCCCACCTAATGCGTCAATTTCCCGAACCACTATTCCTTTAGCCGGTCCGCCAACTGATGGATTACATGGCATAAAGGCAATCATATCTAAGTTGATTGTCACAACTAATGTCTTTGCACCAATACGTGCTGATGCAAGGCCAGCTTCACAGCCTGCATGACCTGCGCCGACAACGATGACATCATAATTTCCTGCTTCATATGGCATGATGCTGCCTCCTTTATTACTTCTTTTACTTTATCTATTTTCGTAAACATTGTAGCTAATTAACAAATAATTGGTAGAGGTTGATTTCTGCTCCAGGTTGCTCGCTTTCCGCGGGGGGCGGTGAGCCTCCTCGGCACTTTTGTGCCTGTGGGGTCTCACCTGTCTCACTACTCTGAGCAGGAGTCTCGCACCTTCCACTCCAATCAACTAAGCTTTTTTCAAACATAAAACATAAATCTATTTTTAAAATAACGAGCTTTTAGAAATGACCTTTATTTACCTAAACAAAATTGCGAAAACAGCTGGTCGATAAGGCTCTCATGGACACTATCTCCAATAATTTCACCGAGCAGTTCCCATGTTCTTGTTAAATCGATTTGGACAATATCAATAGGTGTGCCCATTTCGACAGCCTGTATCGCTTCTTCAATCGAATGTAAAGCTTGATTTAGCAGGGCAATATGACGGGTATTGGATACATAGGTCAAATCCCCCGCCTCAATGGAGCCTTCAAAAAATAATGAGGCGATCGCTTCCTCTAATTCATCCACACCTTTATCTTCTAATAAAGAAGTCGTAACAAGCTTGTGGTTTTTTGAAAGTTTATGGACTTGGTCCATGTCTATCACTTGAGGCAAGTCTGTTTTATTAACGATCACGATAACATCCATGCCTTCCACTGCTTTAAATAAATTTTCATCTTCTTTCGTACATTCATCTGAGTAATTTAGAACGAGTAAAATAAGATCCGCTTCTTTTAATACTTGCCGTGATCTTTCCACACCGATACGTTCCACAATATCCTCTGTTTCCCGAATCCCTGCAGTATCTAATAATCGCAGCGGGACCCCGCGAACATTAACATACTCTTCAATTACATCTCTTGTTGTACCAGGAATATCCGTAACAATTGCCTTATTTTCATGCACAAGACTGTTCAGTAATGAGGACTTCCCTACATTAGGACGACCAACGATAACAGTAGAAAGCCCTTCCCGCAAAATTTTCCCCTGCTGGGAAGTACGAAGCAGTTTCTCAATCTCCTCTTTTACATAGGACCCCTTTTCTAACAACATTCGATGTGACATTTCCTCCACATCATCATATTCAGGATAATCGATGTTCACTTCAACGTGAGCTAATGTTTCTAATATTTCTTGACGAAGCTTCCGAATAAGCTTCGACAATCGCCCTTCCATTTGACCTAAAGCTAAATTCATCGCACGATCCGTTTTAGCACGAATTAAATCCATAACCGCTTCGGCTTGAGATAAATCAATCCGCCCGTTTAAAAATGCCCGTTTTGTAAATTCCCCAGGCTCTGCAAGTCTTGCCCCATTCGTTAATAACAACTGGAGCACCCGATTAACAGAAACTAAGCCTCCGTGACAATTTATTTCAACAACATCCTCTTTCGTAAAGGTCTTTGGACCCTTCATCACGGATACCATTACTTCTTCCGCTACTTGTTCCGTTTTTGGGTCAATAATTTGACCATAATGGATCGTATGGGAGGAGACTGTTTTTAACCTTTTTCCGCCTATCCCCTTGAATAATTTATCTGCAATAGCAATTGCCTGATCTCCACTTAATCGTACAATGGCAATCGCTCCTTCACCCATCGGTGTAGAAATAGCCGCAATTGTATCAAATTCCATTTAAAATCCACCTCACTTACTGCCTTACCAAAATCCGTTTATCCCAAATAAATAGAATAGCACATGCCTATTTTTAAGAAAAGAATGGCGTACCCCTTATCACAATTATCCACAAGTCTTGTCTTTCAAATTCTCTATTCCTTTTATCCACATACATTAAATTTATTATGCTTTATTTTAACTTATCCACATGTGAATAACAATAAAACCATTTGATAATTCCTATTCTGGCGATTTTCATATAAAAATAGGCACAAAAAAAAACTCCCAATTCATTGATTGGGAGTCAAAGCCGCTTCTTTTGTTGTCTATCTCCAGCAGCTTTTCTATTTGTCTAGCTCCAGCGGCTACCCCCTCGAGGTCATAAGCCCATCCGTCCAAAAGGTTAAAAAGGCAACCTTTCAGCCGACTGGTCTTATGCTTGTCGGGGGTGACCAAGCCACTTTCGCTTTTCTACTTTATTGGTGAAATAACAAGATGACGATGCGGGTCATTGCCGCTTGAATATGTTTTTACTCGCTTATTTTCTGCTAGAGCTGCATGGATTACTTTTCGTTCGTATGAAGGCATCGGTTCTAATGCGACATTTTGACCTGTTCTTAACGCCTTTTGTGCTAAACGCTCGGCTAATTGTGTAAGGGTATCGTTACGTCTCTTTCGATAATCTTCTGCATCAAGTAAAATATTTATATATTGATCTGAGTATCGATTGATGACAAGCTGTGTTAAATATTGTAACGAGTTTAACGTTTGACCCCTTTTTCCAATTAAAAGAGCAATCTTTTCTCCAGTTAGAACAAATTGGATATTTCGTCCTTCGCCAACAACTTCTATCGCAATTGGAGCACCCATTTTTTCACTAATATCCAACAAAAACTTCTTTGCTTCCTCGATTGGATCTTGCTTCAAAACAGCTTTCACAATTGCAGGTCTAGCGCCAAAAATACCGAAAACACCTTTTTTTCCTTCATCAACAATTGTAATCTCTACGCGCTCTTCTGTCGTTTGTAATTGAGCGAGTGCCGACTTTACTGCTTCCTCGACTGTAGTCCCCGTAGCAGTTACTTGTTTCACTTTTTTGCTCCTCCTGCATTACCGGTTGCCTTCGCATTCTTAAGCTCCGGTCCTTTAATAAAATACGTTTGAACAATCATAAAGATATTTCCTACAACCCAGTATAATGAAAGAGCAGCTGGGAAGTTAATCGCAAAGACAATAATCATGATCGGCATCAACCATAGCATCATTGCCATTTGCGGATTTTGATTCGCTGTTCCAGCCATCATCATTTTTTGCTGAATAAATGTTGTTGCTCCTGCAATTAATGGCAATAAATAAATGGGATCAGGGGCACCGAGATCAAACCATAGGAAATTATGATCGGCAATTTCTCGCGTACGAGTAATTGCATGATAAAAACCAATTAAGATTGGCATTTGAATTATTAATGGAAAACATCCCGCTAGCGGATTAACACCATGCTGCTGGAATAAAGCCATTGTTTCCTGCTGCAGCTTTTGCTGTGTCTTTTGATCTTTCGAGCTGTATTTCTCTCTTAGCTTTTGCATTTCAGGTTGAATTGCCTGCATTGCTTTTGAGCTTTTCGTCTGTTTAATCATAAGTGGCAGCAAGAATAAGCGAATGATAATTGTAACTAGGATGATGGATAATCCAAAGCTGCCACCTGCAAATTCTGCAACTTTAATGATAAACAGTGAAAGCGGATACACTATGTACTCATTCCAAAAGCCTTCACTCTCTGAAGTAATTGGCTGTTTAATCTCCGTACACCCCGATAATAATGCGATCACGAAAATTAAGCCGATTACCAGAAATACTCTTTTTTTCAAACGTTTTTTCCTCCTAACTGCTTAGAAAATAATTATATTTATTTTTTTCCATGCATAAAACACAGACTTGCATATATTTTAACATTTTTACTAACTCATGTCTTTAAAATTACCATGCCATTAAAGCTCATCAGTTATTATTTGGTCGAAAATTCTGTTGTACATTATTGCCAGATTTTTGTTTTTTCAAAACCCTAGAAAGCTTTAATACATGGGTCAGACTTTTTTTAATTTCCTCTAATCCCATCTCAGCAACAGGTTTTCTAGCGATAATAATATAATCAAATTGGCTATGTACTTCATTCTCCATTTCGTGAAAGGCCTGGCGGATATATCTTTTTATCTTATTTCGCGTGACCGCATTCCCTATTTTTTTACTAACTGAAAGACCAATTCGAAAATGCTCTTGCCCT
The DNA here is from genome assembly GCF_001420595.1 of Cytobacillus solani. Classification (GTDB taxonomy): domain Bacteria; phylum Bacillota; class Bacilli; order Bacillales; family Cytobacillaceae; genus Cytobacillus; species Cytobacillus solani. The sequence continues at coordinate 4,979,701 of NZ_LJIX01000006.1, forward strand.
GGCTTTTTTAACGAATAGACAATAAATTGGCGATTTGCAAATGACTTTCCTTTCTTAAAGGCCTCTTGAAATTCTTTATTTTTTTTTACACGATACTCTTTTTTCATCGTCATTTACACCACCTTTAATCCAATACAAATTCTATGATTATGGAAAAAAAGACCACTGACGTTTCAGTGGTCTAAGCAGATAATACTTTTCTTCCTTTACGACGACGACGAGCAAGTACGTTACGTCCGTTAGGCGTACTCATACGACTACGGAATCCATGAACTTTGCTTCTTTTACGCTTACTTGGTTGGTAAGTTCTTTTCATTATATGACACCTCCCTGAGGAATAGCTGCTAAAGACAGTCTTAACTATTATAAAGATGCTACTAGAAAATTGTCAACTCTTGATTAAAGTAGTTGAACATCTTTGTTTAAAATTTGAAAAGATCTACTAGGAGAGTTTACCCTTTTTTCTGCTATCTGTCACTCTAAAATTTATATTTTAATAAAGTAAATTTCTTCAAGGGAATATAGCTACACCGCCTTGTGGATAAAATTTCGACAGTTTTTTCATTATCCACAACACATATTGACAGCTTTTTCACATAATCCTGTCATGTGGACAATTTTTATACCCAATATGTTATGCTTGTGGATAATATCTGAAAAACCGTTGCACCTCCTAGTATTATCTGTTATCATAATTGTGTTTTCACTCTTAATAATTTATTGTGCATAACTTCTTTATCCACAGATTGTGGATATGTTGTGGACAGTTTATTCGAACGGTTTGTAAAACGTTGTCCACAAGTAGTGGATATTGTCGAAACCCTACTTTACTTCCTTATTATATATTTTTCCACATTTTAATTTTGATTGATTTTAATTTAATAGGCTAACAAGGATGAAGAAGGATCCATAAACCACTAAATATAGGTTGTACAACTTGTATAACCTATATTTTTAATGCAGAATTTAGCAGCTTTAACAAAAAGGCAAAAGGAGGGACATTGGTTGGAGAATATATCGGATCTTTGGAATAATGCTCTTGCTAAGATCGAGAAGAAAATAAGCAAACCAAGTTATGAAACATGGTTAAAATCAACAAAAGCTCACGCCCTTCAAGGCGATACTTTAGTCATTACTGTTCCAAATGATTTTGCCCGTGATTGGCTTGAAGAACGTTACTCCAAACTGATCTCAGAAATTGTCTATGAAATAACTGGAGAAGAATTAGGAGTAAAGTTTATTATCCCGCAAAATCAAACGGAAAATGATATGGATCTTCCTAATCCGCCAAAAAGAGCAAAGAAGGAAGAAGAGCAGCCAGAAATACCTTCCATTATGCTTAATCAGAAGAATACATTTGATACTTTTGTTATTGGTTCAGGTAATCGGTTTGCGCATGCGGCTTCTCTTGCTGTAGCTGAAGCACCAGCAAAAGCTTATAACCCTTTATTTATTTACGGTGGTGTAGGATTAGGGAAGACACATCTAATGCACGCAATTGGACACTATGTTTTAGATCATAATCCGTCTGCTAAGGTTGTTTATTTATCATCAGAAAAATTTACAAACGAATTTATTAACTCCATTCGTGATAATAAAGCGATTGATTTCCGTAATAAATATCGTAAAGTTGATGTTCTATTAATTGATGATATTCAATTTTTAGCCGGAAAAGAATCTACACAAGAGGAATTTTTCCATACTTTTAATACATTGCACGAAGAAAGCAAACAAATTGTCATTTCAAGTGACCGGCCGCCAAAGGAAATTCCAACACTTGAAGACCGTCTTCGTTCCCGATTTGAGTGGGGTCTTATTACTGATATTACTCCTCCAGATCTTGAAACAAGAATTGCTATTCTCCGCAAAAAGGCTAAGGCTGAAGGACTGGATATTCCGAATGAAGTGATGCTGTATATAGCCAATCAAATCGATTCCAATATCCGTGAATTAGAAGGAGCACTTATACGAGTTGTAGCTTACTCCTCCTTAATAAATAAAGATATTAATGCTGATTTAGCCGCTGAAGCGCTGAAAGATATCATTCCTAGCTCCAAGCCGAAAGTAATTACCATTCATGATATTCAGAGAGTTGTAGGAGAGCATTATAATGTAAAGCTTGAGGACTTTAAGGCAAAGAAAAGAACGAAATCAGTTGCTTTCCCTCGACAAATTGCTATGTATCTATCAAGAGAATTAACGGATTTTTCACTGCCTAAGATTGGAGAAGAATTCGGAGGAAGAGATCATACAACAGTTATTCATGCACATGAGAAAATTTCTAAACTAGTCCAAACGGATACTCAGTTCCAGAAGCAGCTGCGTGAAATTCATGAAATTCTAAAGGTATAATGTGAATAACTCTATTCCGCTTACACACAGTCTGTCCACATGTGGATAGGCTGTGTTTCCATTCAATAAACAGAGTTATCCACATATCAACAAGACCTACTAGTACTTCTATTATTTTTTTAAAAGAAAATATATAAATATACACCATAAAAAAATTATATCGGAGGATTAAAAAAATGAGATTCATAATCCAACGGGATCGTTTGGTTCAAAGTGTTCAAGATGTTATGAAAGCTGTGACAAGCAGAACAACAATCCCTATTTTAACGGGAATCAAAATTGTTGCGACTACAGACGGAGTGACATTAACAGGCAGTGATTCAGATATTTCAATTGAATCCTTTATCCCAAAAGAAGATGCTGGAGACGAAATTGCAGAAATTAAACAACCAGGAGCGATCGTTCTCCAAGCGAAATTCTTTAGTGAGATTGTAAAAAAATTGCCTACAGATACAGTTGAGATTCATGTCGAGAATCAATTGCAAACTGTTATCCGTTCAGGAAAATCTGAATTTAAGCTAAACGGCTTGGATGCTGATGAATATCCACATTTGCCGCAAATTAAAGAAGAAAATATCTTTAAAATCCCAACAGATTTATTAAAAGCTATGATTAGACAAACAGTATTCTCAGTGTCCACCTCAGAAACACGCCCCATCTTGACAGGTGTAAACTGGAAGGTTGGAAATGGTGAATTAACCTGTGTTGCAACAGATAGTCATCGTCTAGCATTACGAAAAGCAAGAATTGAAACAGAAGCGGATGAAAGCTATAATGTGGTTATTCCAGGAAAAAGCTTAGGTGAACTAAGTAAAATCTTAGATGACAACAATGATTTAATTGATATTGTTATTACAGAAAACCAAGTTTTATTTAAAGCAAAGAATCTCTTGTTTTTCTCAAGATTATTAGAGGGGAATTACCCAGATACTTCTAAATTAATTCCAAATGAAAGCAAGACGAATATTGTCGTCAATACAAAGGATTTCTTACATGCTATTGACCGTGCTTCCCTGCTTGCTAGAGAAGGAAGAAATAATGTTGTTAAATTTACAACTATTCAAGATGGAATTATTGAAATTTCTTCGAACACTCCTGAAATTGGTAATGTAGTTGAAGAACTTCAAAGCCAATCGATTGAAGGGGAAGAATTAAAAATTTCTTTCAGTGCTAAATTTATGATGGATGCATTAAAAACACTGGAAGGATCAGAAATTACGATAAGTTTTACAGGGGCGATGAGACCTTTTGTCATACGTCCAATCAATGATGATTCGATACTTCAATTAATTCTGCCAGTTCGAACATATTAAAATATAATTAAAAGCTGCTCGTGCGTTTGCGGGTAGCTTTTTATTTTAATTATGTTACCTTTGAATATTAATCAGTTATTTAGTAGAATAAAGTATTAGAAGCTATTTTTAGATGCAGAAAGAGTGAAATGATGACGAAAATAAAAATTAGTACTGAATATATTGCCTTAGGGCAATTCCTGAAGGCTGCGGATGTAATCCAAACAGGTGGAATGGCGAAGTGGTTTTTAAGTGAATATGAGGTATTCGTTAATGGAGAGCAGGATCAAAGGAGAGGAAGAAAGCTTCGTATAGGGGATAAAATCGAAATCCCTGATTATGGTTCCTTTGAAATTATTTAACAAATTATTCCATAAGTAAAAAATTCAACATTAAGCAAAAAGCAATTGACCGAAGCTTTAAATAGCTAAAAGGATGTAGCGTCTATGCATATAGAGCAATTACTTTTGAAAAATTATCGTAATTATGAAGAGTTAGAGGTACACTTCGAAAATAAAGTGAATGTTATATTAGGCGAGAATGCGCAAGGGAAAACAAATGTGATGGAATCCATCTATGTATTAGCCATGGCAAAGTCTCATCGAACATCAAATGATAAAGATCTTATACGCTGGGATCAAGAATATGCTAAAATAGAAGGACGGATACAAAAAAACTATGGTTCATTGCCAATGCAATTGATCATTTCCAAAAAGGGGAAAAAGGCTAAATGTAACCATATTGAACAGAAAAAGTTAAGTCAGTATGTAGGAAATATGAACGTTGTCATGTTTGCTCCCGAAGACCTTCATCTTGTAAAAGGCAGTCCGCAAGTAAGACGCCGTTTTATTGATATGGAAATTGGCCAAGTGTCCCCCGTTTATTTACATGATATCAGCCAGTACCAAAAAACATTACAACAGCGTAATCATTATTTAAAACAGATGCAAATAAAGAAACAATCCGATCATACGATGCTTGAAATTTTGACAGAGCAATTTATTCAGATAGCTGTGAAGATTGTATCTAAGCGTTTTGAATTTTTGAGGATGCTTGAAAAATGGGCGCTGCCCATCCATGAGGGCATATCTAGAGGACTTGAAACGCTGAAAATAGAGTACAAGCCGTCAGCAGATGTATCAGAACAGCTAGAATTGTCGAAAATGATAAATGTGTACGAGGGAAAATTTGCTAAAATAAAAAATAGAGAGATAGAACGCGGAACTACTCTATTTGGGCCACATCGGGATGATCTTCTTTTTTTTGTTAATGGCCGAGATGTCCAAACATTTGGGTCGCAAGGGCAACAAAGGACAACAGCTTTATCTGTAAAGCTAGCAGAGATTGAACTCATTCATTCAGAAATTGGCGAGTATCCGATTCTTCTTCTTGACGACGTTCTTTCTGAATTGGATGACTACCGTCAGTCCCATTTATTAAATACAATACAAGGGAAAGTGCAAACCTTTGTAACAACAACGAGTGTCGATGGAATTGATCACCAAACATTAAAAGAAGCAGCTGCATTTAATGTTAAAGCTGGCGGAATAACTAAGATTCAATGAGGTGAGTGTTTGTATATCCATGTCGGAGAAGATATTTTAGTTCGTTCAAAGGATATCATTGCGATTTTAGATAAAGAAAGTGTTAACTCTTCTAAGTATATAGAAGAGTTTTTAGAATGCCAGAATGATTCTGTTGTAAACCTTTCTAAAGGGTCTTTTAAATCAGTAGTTATCACTTCAAAGAAAGTCTATTTTTCCTCACTAGCTTCAGGAACATTGAAAAGACGTACGCAACATTCAGTTACCCACGATTACTAAATAATTGAGAAGCTAGTAAAAAAATAACCTGACATTAAACGTCAGCTTTTATATAGATGATTGATTTGTAAGTTATGCATAATGAAAGTGTAGGTGATCGATGTGTCAATAGAGCAAAAGGCTGCACAGGAACAGTCCTATGATGCGAATCAGATACAGGTATTAGAAGGTCTTGAAGCAGTAAGGAAGCGTCCTGGAATGTATATCGGTTCTACCAGTGCTAAAGGTCTTCATCACCTTGTATGGGAGATTGTTGATAACAGTATTGACGAAGCATTAGCCGGATATTGTTCAGAAATTAATGTGTGCATCGAAAAGGATAATAGTATAACCGTAACGGATAATGGCCGGGGAATTCCTGTAGGTATTCAAGAAAAAATGGGTCGCCCGGCTGTTGAAGTCATCATGACCGTTCTGCATGCTGGAGGGAAATTTGGCGGCGGCGGATACAAAGTATCAGGTGGATTACATGGTGTTGGTGCTTCGGTAGTAAATGCCCTTTCCACAGAACTGGAAGTGTATGTCCATCGTGATGGCAAGATCCATTATATAAAATTTGAAAGAGGAGTTCCTTGTGCGGATCTTAAAGTAATTGGTGAAACAGATCATACCGGGACAACTACTCACTTCACGCCAGATAGTGAAATCTTCACGGAAACAACTGAATATGATTATGACACACTTGCTAATCGTATTCGTGAGCTCGCTTTCTTAAATCGCGGATTAAAGATTACGATTGAAGATAAACGTGAAGAAAATAAAAAAAGTGAATATATGTACGAAGGTGGAATCAAGTCATATGTTGAACACTTGAATCGTACGAAGGATGTTATTCACGAAGAGCCGATTTATATTGAAGGGGATCGTGACGGTATAAATGTTGAGGTTTCCATGCAGTATAATGACGGTTTCACTGGAAATATCCATTCCTTTGCTAATAACATCAACACGTATGAAGGCGGAACGCATGAAGTAGGGTTTAAAACTGCGTTAACCCGAGTCATTAATGACTACGCTAGAAAAAATGGGATATTTAAAGAAAATGATGCAAATCTTTCGGGAGAAGATGTACGTGAAGGATTAACTGCAATTATCTCTATAAAGCATCCTGACCCGCAATTTGAAGGACAAACAAAAACTAAGCTTGGAAATTCTGAAGTTAGAGCAATTACAGATACTATTTTTTCAGAAACACTTGAAAAGTTTCTATTAGAAAATCCATCAGTTGCCAGAAAAATTGTGGAAAAGGGCCTTATGGCAGCACGTGCAAGACTTGCAGCAAAGAAGGCACGTGAATTAACGAGAAGAAAGAGCGCGCTTGAAGTGTCAAGCTTGCCTGGGAAATTGGCAGACTGCTCTTCTAAAGATGCTTCCATATCTGAGCTTTATATTGTTGAGGGTGATTCAGCGGGCGGTTCAGCTAAACAGGGGCGAGATCGCCATTTCCAAGCGATTCTCCCTTTAAGAGGGAAAATCCTGAATGTCGAAAAAGCAAGATTGGATCGTATTCTTTCAAATAATGAAGTACGAGCGATGATTACAGCGGCAGGCACCGGTATAGGAGAAGATTTTGATATTTCCAAAGCGAGATATCATAAAATTATCATTATGACGGATGCGGATGTCGATGGCGCTCATATTCGTACTTTATTATTAACCTTCTTTTACCGATATTTAAGACAAATTATTGAAGCCGGGTATATTTACATTGCCCAGCCGCCGTTATATAAGGTGCAGCAAGGGAAGAAAATTGAATATGCATACAATGACCGTCAGCTAGAGGAAATCATGAATAGGTTGCCAAGTCAGCCAAAGCCAAATGTACAGCGATATAAAGGTTTGGGGGAAATGAACCCTGGGCAGCTTTGGGAGACAACAATGAATCCTGAAACAAGAACGTTATTGCAAGTGAATCTAGAAGATGCGATTGAAGCTGATGAGACATTTGAAATATTAATGGGCGATAAAGTTGAACCACGTCGTCACTTTATCGAAGAAAATGCACTATATGTAAAAAATCTAGATATATAATAGGATGCCAGGATAGATACAAGATTATTCTATCCTGGTTTTACATAGAAAAGTGAAGGCGACTGCCCAGCTCCGACAAGCATAAGACGAGCTAGCTGGAAGGTTGTTCTTTAACCTTCTAGCTAGATTGGCTTATGACCTCGAGGAGCTAGGAGCCGCAGCTGGACAAGTAGAAAAGCGAAGGTGACTGCCCGGCCTCGATACAAGAGAAAAGGCATGAAGTCGCCAGATGATAAGCATGTAAACATGCTGGAAGTTTCACTTAAAAGGGAGGTTCTTTAAATGGCCGAAACTCCGAAGTCTCAGGTAAAAGAAAGAAATATAAGCACAGAAATGCGTGAGTCATTTCTTGATTATGCGATGAGTGTTATTGTATCTCGTGCATTACCCGATGTTCGAGACGGTTTAAAGCCTGTTCACCGTCGTATTCTATATGCGATGCATGACCTTGGTATGCACTCGGATAAGCCGTACAAAAAGTCAGCTCGTATTGTTGGGGATGTTATTGGTAAATACCATCCTCATGGTGATTCAGCGGTATATGAAACAATGGTCCGGATGGCACAGGATTTTAACTATCGATATATGCTCGTGGATGGACATGGAAACTTTGGTTCTATTGATGGGGACTCTGCCGCAGCTATGCGTTACACAGAAGCTCGGATGTCTAAAATCTCAATGGAGCTTCTACGAGATATTAATAAAGATACGATTGATTATCAAGATAACTATGATGGAGAAGAAAAAGAGCCAGTTGTTCTTCCCGCACGTTTTCCTAACTTATTAGTTAATGGAACTTCAGGGATTGCGGTAGGGATGGCAACGAATATTCCGCCACATCAGCTTGGAGAAGTGATCGACGGTGTCTTAGCAGTAAGTAAGGATCCTGAAATAACCATTCAAGAGCTAATGGATATTATTCCAGGCCCGGATTTTCCAACTGCTGGTATTATTTTGGGGCGCAGCGGGATTCGTAAAGCTTATGAAACTGGAAGAGGCTCCATTACTTTAAGAGCGAAGGTAGAAATTGAGCAAAAGCCAAGTGGCAAGGAAGTCATTATTGTCAATGAAATTCCTTATCAAGTGAACAAGGCAAAATTGATAGAAAGAATTGCGGAGCTTGTAAGGGATAAAAAAATTGATGGCATTACTGACCTTCGGGATGAATCTGATCGCGAAGGTATGAGAATTGTTATTGAGGTTCGTAAAGATGCAAATGCTAATGTTTTATTGAATAATTTATATAAGCAGACAGCTTTACAAACAAGTTTTGGTATTAATTTACTTGCTTTAGTTGATGGGGAACCTAAGGTATTAAACTTAAAACAATGCTTAGTTTATTACTTAAACCACCAAAAGGTTGTTATTCGCCGCAGAACAGAGTTTGAATTAAGAAAAGCAGAAGCTCGTGCACATATTCTGGAAGGTTTGCGCATTGCACTGGATCATTTAGATGAAGTCATTGCATTAATCCGCAGTTCCCAAACAACAGATATCGCGCGTGAAGGATTAATGTCGAAGTTTAATTTATCCGATAAGCAAGCACAGGCGATTCTTGATATGCGTCTTCAGCGTTTGACTGGATTAGAACGTGAAAAGATTGAAGAAGAATATGCTAACTTAGTTAAACTAATTGGTGAGCTTAAAGCTATTTTAGCGGATGAAGAAAAACTATTGGATATTATCCGTGAAGAATTAATTGAAATCAAGGAACGATTTGACGATGAGCGCCGCACAGAAATTGTTGCAGGTGGAATTGAGCAAATTGAAGATGAAGACCTTATTCCGCGTGAGAATATTGCCATCACACTGACTCATAAGGGTTATATTAAGCGACTGCCTGTATCGACTTATCGTTCTCAAAAGCGCGGAGGTCGCGGAATTCAAGGAATGGGAACAAATGAGGACGATTTTGTCGAGCATTTAATTACTACTTGCACCCATGATACGATCCTTTTCTTTACAAATAAGGGGAAGGTTTATCGTTCAAAAGGGTATGAGATTCCAGAATTCAGCAGAACAGCTAAAGGGATACCGATCATCAATCTCCTTGGAATTGAGAAGGATGAATGGGTGAATGCGATCATTCCGGTAGAAGAATTTGTTGATGACTGGTTCTTATTCTTTACAACAAAAATGGGGATTTCCAAGCGTTCCCCTTTAAGCTCATTTGCCCATATTAGAAACAATGGATTAATTGCATTGAATTTGAGAGAAGATGATGAATTAATTTCTGTTCGCTTAACAGATGGCAATAAGGAAATCATTATTGGAACAAGTAATGGATTGCTTATTCGATTCCCAGAAACGGATGTTCGTTCAATGGGGCGTACAGCCACAGGTGTGAAGGGAATTAGTTTAAATGGCGATGATGAAGTTGTTGGAATGGAAGTTTTAGAAGAACAATCTCAAATATTAATTGTGACTAAGAATGGTTATGGCAAACGTACTCCTTCTGAAGAATATCGAGTTCAAGGAAGAGGCGGAAAAGGAATCAAGACATGTAATATAACCGAGAAAAACGGCAATCTTGTTTCCATGCGGGCTGTAACTGGAGAAGAAGACTTAATGTTAATTACAACGGGTGGAGTCCTTATTCGTATGGCAGTAAGTGATATTTCAACAATGGGTCGTAATACCCAAGGGGTAAGATTGATCCGTTTAGATGAAAGTCAGAATGAATTTGTTGCTACTGTTACGAAGGTTGAAAAAGATGAGGATAAATCAGATGAAGAATTAACAAAGCCAATTGAAAGTGCTGATGCAAACCTTGAAGATGATGGGAATAATGAGCAAGAATAATAATAAGCAGGAGGGACACAATTTAGTGTTCCTCTTTTTTATTAAAATGGAGTAGAATAGTATTAAGGACTCATGACATTTGAGGTGTGAAGACATGCGTGTAAATATAAATGAACTTCAAGAAGGGTGTATTTTAACAGAAGATATATATAGTCTGACAAATCGCCCAATCATTAGTAAAAAGACGATTATTACGAATGAATTAATTGAAATATTAAAAGCTTTTTTAATTAAAGAGGTTCCTGTAGACAAATTGATGGTTAACGGCTCTCCATTTCTGCCGAAGGAAATTTTGGATGATGACGGAAATGAGCAAAAAATTGCCCCATCCATAATTGAGGCTAGTTTAGAAGATTCATTTTTAATGGGTGTCAGGGATTATAAGAAAGAATTTAATAATTGGCAAGCAGGTCTTCCTATTGATATTTCAAAAATTAGGAATATTATGATCCCTCTCGTAGAGAAGTCAGAAATAACCCCATCTGAATTATTCTCCTTGCATCATCTATCAACGCAAGATGAGTATTTATTTCAACATGCGGTTGCAGTTGGATTAATAAGTGCGTTTATAGGAAAAAAGCTTAGAATGAATAAAGGGGATATTGTTCAGTTAGCTATTGGAGGATGTTTATCTGATGCTGGAATGGCAAAAATTAAACCAGCAATTTTAAATAAGAAATCTACATTAACCAAACAGGAATTTGAGGAAATGAAAAAACATACGACCTATTCGTACAAAATGGTTCAGAATATCTCTCTTTTAAGGGAAAGCACAAAAATTGGTATCTTGCAGCATCATGAAAGATTAGATGGCAGCGGGTACCCTTTAGGAGAGAAGAATAATAAAATTAATATTTTTGCTAAAATCATTGGTGTTGCTGATACGTTCCATGCTATGACATGCAGCCGTTTATACAGACGAAAACAATCGCCGTTTAAAGTGTTAGAAATGATGCTTCAAGATATGTTTGGTAAATATGATATTACTGCAATGCAAGCTATTGGATCAGGTATTATGACATTTTCAATCGGGAGCAGCGTAAAGCTATCCGATGATCGAGTAGCAGAAATTCTATTTATTGAAGAAAAGTCCCCGACGAGACCACTCGTAAAAATTAGCAATACGGATGAGATTATCCATTTAGAAAAAAACCGCCAATTATTTATAGAGGAAGTACTAAAATAGGCCGTAATTACACGGTCTATTTTATATTTACTAAAAAATGCTTGCAATAATAATATTAGATTGATATAATAATTCAAGTCAGCAGGAGACGAGTTTCCTTAAAAGAGGAAAATATCTTCTTGACTCACAGAAACCTATATGGTATATTAATAAAGTTGCTTCTAAAAAAGAAGTGCGTTATTAATGAATTGCTCTTTGAAAACTGAACGAACAAAAAAACGTCAACGTTAATTCAAGTTTTAAAACTTAAGAGCTAATCTTACT
>NZ_LJIX01000003.1:0-56716 GCF_001420595.1 Cytobacillus solani
TAAATAGGTCTAGTGACGATGGCGAGAAGGCCACACCCGTTCCCATCCCGAACACGGAAGTTAAGCTTCTCAGCGCCAATGGTAGTTAGGGGCTGTCCCCTTGTGAGAGTAGGACGTCGCTAGGCAAATGAAAAGAGCACCTGTAAAGGTGCTCTTTTTGTGTTCTATAAAAAATGATGGGAAAATAAAAAGCCCCATAATGGAGCTCATCAAGAGAAAATTTCTGGATTTGTTATTTTTCTTAATTGCTTTAAGAAGTATTTATATTTAGGATTACTTGTATCTGTAGAAATTAGGTCATGTTCGCAGTCTGTACAAATAAAAGAAGTGTATAGATATATTCCTTTCCATTTTGTTTGCTCGCATATGACACACTCTTCCCCAATATGCTTCTTTGCCATTAGCATACCCAACTACTCCACCTCCATACACCTAGTCTGTCCGTCTCTGTATCGTTGTATACAATCTTTAGAAAATTCAACTATAAATCCACTTATAAACCATTGTATGATTTAAACATAATTTGGTTGTATGTCTATTATGGAATTCTTTTACTGCTTTTTAATATTAATGAATAAAGGTAATAGTATCACTTCAAACAGCTATTTGGTAAAATAAATGGGACTCTAACAAAGATAATTGGTGATTATAAATGAATCAAAAAAAAATGCCTTTATTCGAAAAGTTAAAGAAGCATGCCGAGCAAAATCCAGTGTCATTTCATGTGCCTGGTCACAAATATGGGAAGCTCATAACAGGAGAGATCGGAAGTTATTATAAAGAATTGCTTAGGCTTGATGCAACGGAAATTACTGGCTTAGATGATTTACATTCTCCTGAAGGAGCGATTAAAGAAGCAGAAGAGCTTCTTGCTCAATTATATGGGGTAAAAAAAAGTTTTTTCTTAGTGAATGGCTCGACTGTTGGAAACCTCGCAATGATCATGACAGCAGTTAAGGAAGATGATACGGTTCTTGTACAAAGGAATTGTCATAAATCCATTTTGAATGGGATCAGCCTTGTAAAAGCGAATCCTGTTTTTTTAGCTCCAGTTTTTGATGAAGATTGGGGTGTGGCAGGAGGGGTATCTGCAAGGATAGTTAAACAAGCTATAGAAATGTACCCTTATGCAAAGGCGCTCATTCTTACATATCCTAATTATTATGGAATGGTTAATGAATTAGAGGAGATTATAGAAGTCGCTCATTGCCAACGTATTCCTGTTTTGATTGATGAAGCACATGGGGCTCATTTTATTGGGGGAAAGTATTTTCCGCCATCTGCCATACAACTAAATGCAGATATCGTTGTTCAATCGGCACATAAAACACTTCCTGCAATGACAATGGGAGCATATTTACATTTTAATAGTGACCTTCTTTCAGCAGTACACGTAAGCGGATTTCTTCAGATTCTACAATCTAGCAGCCCTTCCTATCCAATTATGGCTTCTTTAGATATAGCCAGAAACTATTTAGCTACATTTACAGATAAGGATGCCGAATCACTTCAGCAGAAGATAACTGAATTTCGGAATGAGCTACAGCAGCTAAAAGAAATCAGGGTGTTAACATATAAGGGGGGGATGGGTGACCCTTTAAAGATAACAATCCAATCAACAACCTCGTTAAGTGGGTATGACCTCCAAAAATTATTTGAAAGTAAAGGGATATATACAGAAATGGCTGACCCTTATAATGTTGTTCTTGTATTCCCATTATTAAAAGATAGAATGGAATATCCTATAAGGGAAATTACTACTCACTTTCAAGCTGCATTGAAATCAATTACTTATAATGAAATGGGTAAAGGAAAAGGTTCGTACAATAATCCTGATATTTCCAGATTAGCATTAAATGCAGAAGAACAAGCACGATTAGAAAAAGTCAATATCCCGATTGAGGAAGCTACTGGGAAAATATGTGCACAATTAATTGTTCCATACCCGCCTGGCATCCCATTATTATTTCCTGGGGAAATAATAAGCGAAGAAACAATCGAACATATTAAATTACTAAGAGTGTCCGGAGCTAGATTTCAAGGTGATGGGGATCTAAAAGAAGGGAAACTAACTATATATTTAACCTAACTATATTTACTATACTAAATCATCATGGGGGTTAACAAATGAATAAAGGGATTTTTATTACAGCAGAAGGACCGGAGGGAGCAGGTAAGACAACAGTGATCGGAATGCTTTCCCAAAAACTTGAGCAAGAAGGGTATCGGATCCTCCTAACAAGAGAACCGGGAGGAATAGAAATAGCTGAACAAATACGAAGGGTCATTCTGGATAAAAAAAATACACAAATGGATGCTCGAACTGAAGCTTTATTGTATGCAGCCGCGAGAAGACAACATCTAGTTGAGAAGGTTATCCCTGCTCTTGAAAAAGGATATATCGTTTTATGTGATCGGTTTATTGATAGTTCTTTGGCCTATCAGGGCTATGCTCGCGGGTTAGGTATTAAAGAAGTTTTTTCCATTAACCGTTTTGCAATAGAGGATATGATGCCGAAGCTGACATTGTATTTTGATATTGAACCAGAGATTGGACTTGAAAGAATTAACAAGCATAAGAATCGAGAAGTTAATCGTCTTGATTTAGAGGATCTTGATTTTCACCATAAGGTTCGAGAAGGATATGCTAATTTAATGAATGACTATCCAGAGCGAATGGTTAAAATTAATGCTGCTCAGCCGATTGAATCCGTATTAAGAGAAGCAGAATGGAAAATTAAGGAGATTATTCAGCGAGAAAGTGAAAAAGACCTTAAAGAATAGTCTTTAAAGTCTTTTTTTAAAAGATAAGAAAGTATAACTTTGGAGTTAGAGAATTGTCTAGCTCCGCACTATCGCCTATCAAACTTCAGGCCCACTCTGTACGATAAGTCAACATCGGTTCGCTCTCGCTCACCGTGTTTCCTTTATCGAAAGAACCGGTCCTTCCAGTTTGTACGGCGATGACCAAGGTGCTTGCGCTTTTCTTATAGTCCAAGAAAATTCCCATTTATCGACAATGAATTAAATATGTTTGTTCCCTTATTAATTGGTATAATGTAGATAGGAATAATTATGGAACAATGAAGGGGGCTGAAAATATGAAGCTTATATTAGCGGTTATTCAAGATCAAGACAGCAATAAATTATTAAAAGCATTGGTGGATCATAACTTTCGAGCGACTAAATTGGCAAGTACAGGTGGTTTCCTAAAGTCAGGAAATACAACTTTCATGATAGGTACAGAGGATATACGTGTTGATAAAGCATTGCAAATAATAAAAGAAAATTGTCAGTCTAGAGACCAGCTAGTCGCCCCAATCTCTCCAATGGGAGGGAATGCAGATTCGTATGTGCCATATCCAGTAGAGGTGGAGGTAGGCGGTGCAACCGTATTTGTATTGCCAATTGAAAATTTTCTCCAGTTTTAGATAGAAAGGTATCGTGGAGGATTATGATGAAAATTAATCAAGAACTTCGTTTGAATGTGGATAAAGTTAGACCAGAACAAAAGCATTTAGTTAATGGCGGAGCTAAGTTTTCTGGTCTAGTTCAAAAGCAAGATCAGAAAATGCAAAATATGCAGCTGCAACAGCTGCTAAAGGATATCAATTTAGCGGGAGACCGGCTTGGACGTTCAAGAACTTTTAAAGATTTAGCTAAATTTAAAACATTAGTAAAACGTTTTGTGAAAGAGGCTGTTGATTATGGGATGGAGCTAAAGCAGTCCCATAGCTGGAATCAATTTGGCCAAGGGAGATCTTTACGAGTTGTTGAAACTATTGATAATAAGCTAGTTGAATTAACAGAGGAAGTTATGAAAAAAGAAGAATCTTCTATAGATATATTAGGAAAAATCGGTGAAATAAAAGGGCTTTTGATCAATATATATACGTAAGTGGTGATGGAATTGGCGAAAACATGGGAACAGCTTCAGGAAATACAGCCTGTCGTTTTGAAAATGTTAAAAAATAGTATATTAAAGGGGCGGCTTGCCCATGCCTATTTATTCGAAGGAATGAAGGGGACTGGAAAACGTGAGGCAAGTACGCTGTTGGCCAAAAGTGTATTTTGCCAATCCCTTGTAGAAGGTTATATCCCATGTGAAACCTGCCTAAACTGTAAAAGAATCAACAACGGAAACCATCCAGATGTACATGTTGTTGAACCAGATGGCCAGTCTATCAAGAAAACTCAGATTCACTCGCTGCAAGAGGAGTTTTCCAAAACAGGGGTTGAATCAAATAAGAAATTATACATGATTGTACATGCGGACCGAATGACAATAAATGCAGCAAATAGTTTATTAAAATTTCTCGAAGAGCCACATCCTCACACCATTGCCATTTTGATGACAGAACAGTCCCAACAAATACTCCCTACTATTCTTTCTCGCTGTCAAACTATTTCATTTAAGGCTCTTTCTTCTTATCAAATGATTGAAACGCTTACAACAAATGGAGTGGATCGTTTTACGGCGCCAATACTTGCCCAGATTACCAATAATTTAGATGAAGCACTCGAATATAGTCGAAATGATTGGTTTGTACAAGCGCAAAAAATAGTGTTAAAATTACATGAAGTGCTTAAAAAAAACCCGCTTGAAGCAATGGTAACCCTTCAGGAGGAATGGTTTTTCCACTTTAAAGAAAAAGAACAAATGGATTATGGTTTAGATCTACTATTACTTATTTTTAAGGATTTATTATATATTCAGTTAGGCAAACAGGATCAAGCTGTTTTTCAAAACGAAAAAATCCGCTTTGAGCAGTTTGCCTTGCAATCCTCGAGCAGGCGTATATCAGAGCAGATGACAGCCATTTTAGAAGCAAAAAGGAAATTGCAAGCAAATATGAATCCGCAGCTGCTAATGGAACAGCTTGTATTGAAATTGCAGGAGGGGTCTTCATTTGTATGATGTAGTAGGAGTCCGCTTTAAAAAAGCGGGGAAAATATATTATTTTGATCCCGGTGGGTTAATGATTGTAAAGGATGACTTTGTAATTGTTGAAACCGTTCGAGGAGTGGAATATGGGAGGGTAGTGGTAGCCCCGAAAAAGGTTGATGAGCATGATGTTGTCCTTCCATTAAAAAAAGTCCTCCGAATCGCGGATCAAAAAGATCGAATGATTGTTGAAGAAAATAAACAAGCAGCAAAGGAAGCCTATGAGGTTTGCTGTGAAAAGGTAAGTACGCATCAACTTGATATGAAACTAGTTGATGTTGAATATACATTCGATCGTAATAAGGTCATATTTTTCTTTACTGCTGACGGAAGAGTAGATTTTCGTGAATTAGTTAAGGATTTGGCAGCCATTTTCCGGACAAGGATTGAACTGCGCCAAATAGGGGTAAGAGATGAAGCAAAAATGCTCGGCGGAATTGGCCCCTGCGGAAGAATGCTATGCTGCTCTACCTTTTTAGGCGACTTTGACCCCGTATCAATTAAGATGGCGAAGGATCAAAATCTATCATTAAACCCTACAAAAATCTCAGGACTATGCGGAAGATTAATGTGTTGCTTAAAATATGAGAATGATGAGTATGAGGCGGCTAAAGAACTGTTGCCGGATGTAGGTGAATGGATCGAAACGCCGGATGGACCTGGAAAAGTAGTAGGCTTAAATATTCTTGAACGAGTGCTTCAGGTCGATGTGACATCACAGGAGCGAGTGCTGGAATATACACATGATGAAATATTAAAACAGGATGCTGTATCAGTTCAATCCACAGATTAATGAGGTGGAACACGTGGATAAAAAAGAAATCTTTGACTCAGTAAGTAGTATGGAAGCCCAAATCGGACATTTATATCAGCAGCTTGGTGAGTTAAAGCAGCATTTGGCAGAAATACTTGAAGAGAATAATTCTTTAAAACTGGAAAATAATCATCTAAGACAACATTTAGAATTGCACACAGATGAGGTAGAAAAGCCAAGTAAAAAGAGTCAAACAGCGAATGCGAAGGTAGAGTCAGCGGCTGAAAAGCTGATTGATATAGGGGAAGGCTACGATAACCTTGCCCGTTTGTACCAAGAAGGCTTTCATATTTGTAACCTGCATTTTGGAAGTCCGCGGAAAGAAGGAGACTGCTTGTTTTGTTTATCCTTCCTAAATAAGAAATAATGATGATGGCCTTCCTATCAAAGGAAGGCTATTTTTAAAGACAAGAAAGTGTATTTTCGAGACGGAGAATTGTTTAACGCAGCGGTTTATCAGTTTGTAAGGCGGATGATCAAGATGCATGCGCTTTTCTTACTCGAATGGAAATTTATACGTTTTGGAGGCAAGCGAATGGACTTTTTACAAGGAGATGAACGGTTAGACTATTTGTTGGCAGAGGATTTGAGAATCATTCAAAGCCCATCAGTCTTCTCTTTCTCACTTGATGCTGTATTATTAGCAAGATTTGTGTATGTACCTATTCAAAAGGGAATGATAATCGATCTATGCAGCGGAAATGGTGTGATTCCATTATTCTTAAGTGCAAGAACAAAAGGAATAATAACGGGTGTTGAAATTCAGGAGAGACTATACGATATGGCGAAAAGGAGCATAGAGTATAATAATCTTCAAGAACGTATACAAATGATTCATGGGGATATAAAAGAAATGCCTAATAGGTTAGGATATGGAAAGTTTGATGTTGTTACTTGTAATCCTCCATATTTTCCTACTCCCTCCGCGGAGGAAAGAAATGAGAATGAGCATTTAGCTATTGCGAGGCATGAAATCTTATGTACATTAGAGGATGCCCTTCAGGTTTCCAGTCAGTTAGTAAGACAGGGTGGGAAAGTGGCATTTGTCCATCGTCCTTCAAGATTTCTCGATATCATGACTTTAATGAGAAAATATAGACTGGAACCGAAAAAAATTCAATTTGTCTACCCGAAGCAAGGAAAAGAAGCAAACACATTGCTGATTGAAGCAACAAAAGATGGCAATCCTGATTTAAAAATATTGCCGCCGCTTATTGTATATAATGAAGAAAATGAATATACCTCAGAGTTGAAGGAAATTTTATATGGAAAATAGTCATCATTATTTTTACGTATTGCATTGTAAAGATAATAGTCTGTATGCTGGTTATACTAATAATTTGGATAGACGAGTAAAGCTCCATAATGAAGGCAAGGGTGCCAAGTATACGAGAGGGAGAGGACCGGTAAAGCTGGTCTTCTCAAAAGCTTATGATAATAAGAGCGAGGCATTAAAGGCAGAATATGAATTTAAGCAGTGGACCAGGAAAAAGAAAGAAGACTTTCTAGTAAAGGAATCAGGTGGAATATATGTGGCAGCAAAAGAGCTTTAATAATGAGGAGCAAAAGGGAATTTTGTATTTGGTTCCGACCCCAATTGGTAATCTTGAAGATATGAGCTTTCGGGCGATAAGAATAATGAAGGAATCGGACTTTATTGCTGCGGAGGATACAAGAAATACGAAGAAGCTTTGCAATTACTTTGAGATTGATACACCTGTTATAAGTTATCATGAGCATAACAAAGAGGTGAGCGGGCAAAAACTGTTGGAAAAACTAACGGCAGGCGCGAAGATTGCTCTTGTGAGTGATGCAGGGATGCCAACGATCTCAGATCCAGGTTTTGAGCTAGTTGCAGCGGCGACCGCTGAACAATTAACGGTTGTCCCTCTTCCAGGTGCAAATGCAGCATTGACCGCACTGATTGCTTCTGGCCTAAACCCGCAGCCTTTTTATTTTTATGGTTTTTTAAACAGACAAAAGAAGATAAAAAGGCAGGAGCTTGAAAAACTTGCCAAATTTACAGCAACCACAATCCTATATGAGGCGCCGCATCGCTTAAAAGAAACACTTACACTGATTGATGAACAGATGGGTGATAGAAGGATTGTTCTTTGCCGTGAATTAACGAAGAAATATGAAGAGTTTATCAGAGGAACAGTAAAAGAAGTAATAAATTGGGCAACAAATGAGGAAGTCCGGGGAGAGTTTTGCCTGATAATAGAAGGTTCTTCAGCTGAAGAAAACGAGGATGAAGAGGCCTGGTGGGGAGAAATGTCTATTGAGGATCATGTTTCTCATTATATTACGGTCAATGGAATGTCAAGCAAGGATGCTGTTAAACAAACGGCTAGTGATCGCCAGATGAGTAAAAGAGAGGTTTACCATATTTACCATATTAAAGAATAAAAAGCTCCTCAAATTTTGAGAAGCTTTTTTTCTTATACTAATTCAAATCTATTTTGGATTTCTTTTAATAGTTGCTCTGCACCTTCACGGCTAACAATTAACTTGCCGTTAGCTAAAGTAAGGTTATCATCAGAAACTTCTCCAGTTACTTGGCATGTCATATTTGGCTTATACTTTTTTAGGATGATTCTTTCATCATCCACATAGATTTCAAGTGCATCCTTCTCAGCAATATCTAATGTACGTCTTAATTCTATAGGAATAACCACACGTCCAAGCTCATCAACTTTACGAACAATACCTGTAGATTTCATTTAATATTCTCCTCCCAAAATATATAATTCTATTTTTTAAATTATCATTGATTCGTCATAATTCGACAAAATTAATTGTACCTCAATAATACCAGTCATTCCAAAAAACGTCAATTAATTTATTTCTATTTTATTTGGTAAATTTATACTTACTAATAATCACTTGATATAAGTGGGTTTCCTCTAAATTTCAATTTATTAACAGGATTTAAATGACAGTTTGAATACACTTTCATATAAATATTATTCGACAAAATCTAATGCTATTTTTCGACATGTATTATAGTATTCGAAGAAAAAACTAGTTTTATAGGGATAATTTAAAATATTTAAATGTAAATAATAATTGGAAAAGTATATAAAGGCGTACTTAATGTTATTTGTATGGCATAATATGTGCATTTTGTTGCACAAATGCTAAATATTAGGTATATTTTGATGATATAAGAGGTAAAGATGACGAATATAGAGACTTGAAAATCTATACGTTTTTTTCGATATCTTGACTAATTTTCATTCACGTCTTTATTTGACTAATTTTAAAAGATGGTTAAATATTATTTTCAATTCGAGAGTTGATTTTAACCAGTATTTACGTTTTTTTTTTAGGGAGGGAATTTTCATGGAGGAACAAGTAAAAACCTTTTATTTAACTACACCTATTTACTACCCAAGTGGCAATTTACATATAGGTCATGCCTATACGACAGTTGCAGGAGATGCAATGGCACGTTATAAACGTATGCGTGGCTTTGAGGTTATGTATCTTACAGGAACGGATGAACATGGACAAAAGATTCAGGAAAAGGCAGAAGAGAAGGGGGTAACACCTCAAAGTTATGTAGATGAAATTGTCGAGGGAATCCAGGAACTTTGGAAGAAACTTGATATTTCTTATGATGACTTTATCCGTACAACACAAACGAGGCATAAGCAAGTGGTTGAAAAGATCTTTGCTCAATTATTGGAGCAGGGGGATATTTATTTAGGGGAATACGAAGGATGGTATTGTACACCATGTGAATCTTTTTTCACAGAACGTCAGCTTGAAAATGGGAATTGCCCAGATTGCGGACGATCTGTAAATAAGGTGAAAGAGGAGTCGTATTTCTTCAAGGTAAGTAAATATGCAGACAGATTACTTCAATATTATGAAGAAAACCCTTCATTCATTCAGCCTGAATCCCGCAAAAACGAAATGATCAATAACTTCATTAAACCGGGATTAGAAGACCTTGCTGTTTCAAGAACAACCTTTGACTGGGGAGTTAAGGTTCCTGGAAATCCAAAGCATGTTATTTATGTTTGGATTGATGCATTATCCAATTATATTACTGCACTTGGATATGGCACAGATGATGATTCTAAGTATAAAGAGTATTGGCCTGCAGATGTTCATTTAGTAGGAAAAGAAATTATTCGTTTCCATACGATTTATTGGCCAACTATGTTGATGGCGTTAGATCTTCCGCTTCCTAAAAAGGTATTTGGCCATGGATGGCTATTAATGAAGGATGGCAAAATGTCCAAATCAAAAGGGAATGTGGTTGACCCTGTTACCTTAATTGATCGATATGGATTAGATGCCTTACGCTATTATTTATTGCGCGAAGTTCCTTTCGGCTCCGATGGTGTATTTACACCAGAAGGCTTTGTTGAAAGAATCAACTTTGATCTTGCAAATGATTTAGGGAATTTATTAAATCGAACATTAGCGATGGTGGATAAGTACTTTGATGGCGTAATCCCAACTTATAAAGGTTCGACAGGCGCATTTGATCAGCAATTGCTTCAAGTTAATAAAGAAACGGTAGCAAAATATGAAGAAGCAATGGAAAATATGGAATTTTCGGTTGCGTTAACAGCAGTATGGCAATTAGTGAGCAAAACAAACAAGTATATTGACGAAACACAGCCTTGGGCTTTAGCAAAAGATGAAGTCAACGTGGAAGAACTAGGCAATGTAATGGTTCATTTGGCAGAATCATTAAGAAGAATTGCCATTCTATTGCAGCCTTTTTTAACAAGAACGCCGAGGGAAATTTTTACCCAGTTAAATATTAATGAAGAAGCTTTAACTTCCTGGGAGAGCCTTGAGTCGTTTGGATTAATTCCAGAGGGAACAAAGATTGCAAAGGGGGATCCAATATTCCCGCGTCTAGATTTAAAAGATGAAGTAGAATATATCAAAACAAAGATGCAAGGTTCTGCTCCTAAAGTCGAAGAGGGAAAAGAAGAAGTGAAACCGGATAGCGAAGAAATCACTATCGATGACTTTATGAAGGTAGATTTACGGGTAGCTGAAGTCATACACGCGGAACCGGTGAAAAAGGCAGATAAGCTGCTGAAGCTCCAATTAGACCTAGGATATGAAAAACGCCAAGTT
Organism: Cytobacillus solani; assembly: GCF_001420595.1. Classification (GTDB taxonomy): domain Bacteria; phylum Bacillota; class Bacilli; order Bacillales; family Cytobacillaceae; genus Cytobacillus; species Cytobacillus solani. Next base: position 10,869 of record NZ_LJIX01000003.1, read on the forward strand.
GTTTCAGGGATTGCGAAGTTCTATAAACCAGAAGATTTAGTTGGCAGAAAAGTGGTTTGTGTTACAAACTTAAAGCCTGTTAAACTTCGCGGAGAGCTTTCCGAAGGAATGATTTTAGCAGGAAGTAAGGATGGCGAATTATCACTAGCAACCATTGCAGAATCTCTTCCTTTAGGTTCTAGGGTAAAATAATAAAAAGTGAATAACATAGAAATGTTTCACGTGTAACATTTTACGTCGAACATTTCTATGTTTTTCTTTTATAAAATAGCTTATTGTTGATTGAATGTTGGGATAATAAAGAAGAAAAGCATGTAATTTACTATTTTTAGATAGCTTCAACTAAATTTAAGAGTTATAGCAGAGAAAGTTTATTACTATTTGTTACCTTTTAGTTTAAGCGCTACCCACGGCGTACAGGATAAACTAGTGTCGACAATTAGACAGGATAAGAAAAGCTTTGGTGGCAGCGGCAATTTGCAAAAGGAAAGATTTTATGGAACCGTCGCATTTTGGTCGACTTCAAGGTATCAAACCAAGCCTCCTGAAAAGGTAAAAAAACACCCTCCCGTGAGATATGTCTTTTGCTATTCGATGGGGGAGAGAGGCACTTTTGCATTTGTTAAATAAATGATAAAAATGTAATGTAAAAATAATTTTTGATAAAAAGGAGTATTTTGATGTTATTTGACACACATGTGCATTTGAATGCGGATCAATATAAAGAAGATTTAGAAGAAGTGATTAATAGGGCATTAAAAGAGGGAATTTCTCGAATGGTCGTTGTTGGTTTTGATCGTCCGACAATTGAAAAGGCAATGGAATTAGTGGAGAAATATGATTTTATTTATGCAAGTATTGGCTGGCACCCTGTTGATGCAATTGATATGAAGGATGAAGACCTTCTGTGGATCGAAGAGCTTGCGAGCCATCCAAAGGTAGTAGCAATTGGAGAAATGGGGCTTGATTACCATTGGGACAAATCTCCAAAGGATGTTCAAAAAGAGGTATTTAGAAGGCAAATTCAACTAGCGAAAAAAGTAAAATTGCCAATCGTTATTCATAATCGGGATGCAACGGCTGACATTGTTGAGATTCTAAAAGAAGAAGAGGCAAGAGAGGTTGGGGGAATCATGCATTGCTTCAGTGGAAGTCCAGAGACGGCAAAAGAATGTGTAGAGATGAATTTTTATATTTCCCTAGGAGGGCCAGTTACGTTTAAAAATGCAAAAAAACCAAAGGAAGTCGCTGAAGCTATCCCTTTAGAAAAGTTGCTTATTGAGACAGATTGCCCTTATTTAGCTCCGCATCCATATCGGGGAAAGCGAAATGAGCCAAGTTATGTAAAGTTAGTTGCTGAGCAGATTGCAGAAATAAAAGGGATCTCTTTCGAAGAAGTAGCTGAAGCAACAACAGCCAATGCCAAAAAAATATTCGGCATAAACTGATAAGGAAAATTGTCGTTTTTTTAGAAAGCTTGTCCTATTTTTTTCTATTTCTAAGAAGTTCTACATTTCCTTCTCCTCTCATAGGATAACCATGTCGATAAGTCTCTCTTTCCTTTCTATTGAAGTTTTTGCATAATAGGGAATAAGTTTGAGAGGGGGCTGGTTATTCTACTTGGAAAGAAAGATTACGACTAAATGTTAGACACCTGTCTGTCTCCTTTGTGTAACATTCATACGTGACGGCAAATACCAAGGAGTTGACAGCAAGCTCGATAGTCTATATAATCACTCCGAGAGAAAAGGAGGCGTTTTTCATCGTATTCAAAAACATGAAAAACCTGTTATCCAAGTCTTTGAGTAAAAAGAAATTAGCAATTATTACTGCGAGTTTCCTCGTTTTTGCGGCGTCTTTTGGCTTCTTAATCTTTGAAACTACTAAGAAAACAGTAGCAATCACATTAGATGGGCAAGAAAAAAATATTAAAACTCATGCGGCAACAATAAGTGAGTTATTCGCAGAGCTAGAAATTTCTTTACACTCAGAGGATTATGTGTTTCCAGCAAGGGACACAAAGGTGGAAAATAATTTAGAAATTGTTTGGAAGCCGGCAAAACAGGTTCACATTGTAAAAGACAACGAGAAGAAAACGATTTGGACAGTATCCGAAACAGTTGAAGAGCTTTTGAATGAACAGAAGATTGCCTTATCTGAATATGACAAAGTTCAACCAAATCTCGAAAACAAAATAAAAGATCATTTAGAGATAGAAATAGATACAGCATTTCCGATCACTTTGTCTGATGGCGGGAATAAGAAACAGGTATGGTCAACTTCGACTACGGTCGCTGACTTTTTATCACAACAGGGGATTACACTAGGAGAGTTCGATCGTGTTGAACCGAAAACAGAAGAAAAAGTCAAAGAAAATGACGTGATCCATGTCATTCGAGTAGAAAAGGTCACCGATGTAGTGGAAGAACCAATAAAGTTTGCTGTTGTAACGAAAAAGGACAGCAGCATGAATAAAGGGACAGAGAAAGTTGTTACACAAGGGAAGGAAGGCCTTCTAAACAAAGAGTTTGAAGTGGTTTTAGAGAATGGCAAAGAGGTTTCCAGAAAATTAATTAGTGAGAAAAAGGTCAGAGAAAAGACAGATAAAGTAGTTGCTGTTGGATCAAAGACAGTCAATTATGTTGTGTCTCGAGGAAATGAATCAGGCGGCAAAGAAATATATGTCTCTTCAACGGCATATACAGCGAACTGTAATGGCTGTTCAGGGAATACTGCAACAGGCATTAACCTAAGAGCCAATCCGAATGCAAAAGTGATTGCAGTGGATCCAAGAGTTATTCCATTAGGAACAAAGGTATATGTTGAGGGCTATGGTTATGCTGTAGCTGCTGATACTGGATCCGCAATCAAAGGAAACAAAATTGACGTATTCTTCTCATCTAAAGCTGAAGCTTACCGTTGGGGCCGTAAGACGGTTAAAATTAGAATTCTAAATTAATAGTATTATTCACGATGCAGGGGCTTTTAAAACCTCTGCATTTTTTGTTTTTTCCATTCTTGGATTTTTCATATATAATAAAAGTCATTATTTAATGTTCATCTATATAGACGATTTACATTACAAAAATGTTTCAGGTTTTTATCAAATATTTTATTTAAAGATAAGAAGAATAACTTTGGAATTAGAGAATTGTCTAGCTGCAGCGCCTATCGCCTATCAAACTTCTGGTCCCCTCCCTACGATAAGTCAAGCACATGAATGCGCTATCGCTCTTCGTGTTTCCATTATCGAAAGAACCGGCCCTTCTGCGTTTGTTCGGCGATGGTCAAGGCGCTTACGCTTTTCGTCGTCTTAAGGAGGAAATATGAAAGTTAAAGAAATTATAGTTGTCGAAGGAAAAGATGATACAACGGCTATAAAGAGAGCGTTGGATGCTGACACAATTGAAACAAATGGGTCAGCAATTAATCTAGAAACGATTGATAAAATAAAACTTGCACAAGAAACAAGAGGGGTTATTGTCCTTACTGACCCGGATTTTCCAGGACAAAAAATCCGCAACACGATTAAAGAGCAGGTTCCAGGCTGTAAGCATGCTTTTATCGAAAAGGAAGATGCTATTCATAAGCATGGAAAAGGTGTTGGTGTTGAACATGCGTCTCCTGAAACAATCCGAAGGGCTCTTCAAGCTGCTCACGTGATGCATGAAGAGACAGTAGAGGAGATAACGCAAGAGGATTTAATAACGGCAGGTCTTATCGGTGGAGAGGGAGCGAGAGAGCGCAGAGAAAAGCTTGGTAAGTTGCTGAAAATTGGCTTTGCAAATGGGAAACAGCTGCATAAGAGGTTAATGATGTTCCAGATTAGCAAGGCTTCATTTGCTGCTGCTATCCAAGTTATACGTCAGGAGGAAGACAATGCATAAAGATATTGCTACACCAATTAGGACAAGGGATATTCTTGAAAAATACGGATTTTCCTTTAAGAAAAGTCTCGGACAAAATTTTTTAATCGATACGAATGTTTTAAAGCGAATCGTTGATCATGCAGAACTAACGGATGATTCAGCAGCCATTGAGATAGGACCGGGAATCGGTGCCTTAACAGAGCAGCTTGCTAGAAGAAGCAAAAAGGTAGTCGCATTTGAAATTGATCAGCGTCTATTGCCCATTTTAGAGGAAACACTAGCTCCCTATCCAAATACGAAGGTTATACATGAAGATGTATTAAAAGCGGATGTAAAAGGGGTCATTGAAAAGGAGTTAGGTGAGATAGCAGATTTAATGGTTGTGGCCAATCTCCCTTATTATGTAACAACCCCAATCATAATGAAGCTGCTTGAAGAAAAGCTCCCGATTAGGGGGATTGTTTGCATGCTCCAAAAGGAAGTGGCTGATCGAATAGCTGCCAAGCCAGGAACAAAGGATTATGGCTCCCTTTCGATTGCCATTCAATATTATACGGAAGCTGAGACAGTAATGATTGTTCCTAAAACTGTTTTTGTTCCTCAGCCAAATGTGGACTCAGCAGTCATTCGATTAACGAAAAGGAAGGAACCAGCGGTATCAGTAATCAATGAAGGCTTCTTTTTTCAATTAATACGGATAAGCTTTGCACAAAGAAGAAAAACGTTACTAAACAATCTTACGAATGGGCTGCAAGAAGGAAAACAGAAGAAGGAAGAGATTCTTTCTGCATTGAAACAAGCGGAAATTGATCCCGGAAGAAGGGGAGAAACTTTATCAATCGAAGAATTTGCCCGGTTAAGTGATCATCTATTTCCAATCTTTGCTTAAGGTCTGCATGTTGCAGGCCTTTTTTTAGTATCAGAATTTATAACTTTGGAGTTAGAGAATTGTCTAGCGCAAGCGTCCTATCGCCTATCAAACTTCAGGTCCCCTCCGCAACGATTGCGTCAACATCGGTTCGTTCTCGCTCACCGTGTTTCCTTTATCGAAAGAACCGGCCCTTCCAGTTTGTACGGCGATCACCAAGGCGCTTGCGCTTTTCTTGGTATAGCTGAGCTTCTATTTCATCCGCTGTCTGCGATAACGCACATGTTTATGGACGTATGCATATTTTATGAGAGGAATATATTCGAATAGATCGCTCTTTATATGTATAGGGCTAAATGGAGTGACAACAGTGAGCATAAACATCATGGATATTGTCGGCAGAGTCTCTTATCAATGTGATATTATGTTTCGGGTAATTGATATACGTGAACAAAATGGCAAGAAGATCGCTATTTTATATGGGGAAGATATTCGGCTGATAGCTGATGCACCACTTGAGGATCTACTTGCGGTTAGCCAGTCGATGAGGGAAAAGAAAGCGAAGGAATCCTACACACGAGAGGAGCAATCTCTTCAGTTATTTCAGCAGGATGTAGATCTGCTTAAGCAAAGACGAGAGTATGAGGCTACAGATGGGTACAGCAAGGCATATAATTATTTTCAGATACCAGGAAGAGTGCTGCATTTAGACGGTGACCCAGCTTATTTGGAAAAGTGCTTATCTTTATACGAAAAAATCGGTGTTCCTGTAACAGGGATTCATTGCAATGAAAAGGAAATGCCAATCAAAATTGGACAATTAATTGATTATTACAGACCAGATATTTTGGTTATTACAGGGCATGATTCCTACTCAAAATCCAAGGGGAAAAAAGCAGATATTAATGCCTATCGACATTCTAAACATTTTGTTCAAACAGTTAAGGAGGCAAGGAAGAAGATCCCTCATTTAGACCAGCTTGTTATTTTTGCAGGCGCTTGTCAGTCCCATTTCGAATCAATCATCCATGCAGGGGCAAATTTTGCAAGTTCACCTTATCGAGTGAACATCCATGCACTTGATCCAGTTTATATTGTAGCAAAAATCAGTTTTACCCCCTTTATGGAGCGGATCAATGTTTGGGATGTTCTAAGAAATACATTAACCGGAGAAAAAGGATTAGGAGGAATAGAGACAAGAGGGGTATTGAGAACAGGTATGCCTTATAATAGAGAACAAAACACTGAATCATGATTTGTAAGCCGTTCTTCATGAAACGGTTTATTTTTTTTACATGAAGAGAATGTGAAGTAAGCTTACATATTTCTATATGTATAAGGGCAACCTATAAATGTTGAAAAATAGAAGAAATTGCGGATTAAAATATATTGACAATCTTTTTTATTTCCTGTTATAATTTATATTTTTAATTTGACTCCATTGTGTCAACGTGATATACTTAACATAGTGAGGTGGACCGAATGGGAAAAACATTAAATGATATCAAAAAGGCTCTTGATTCAAACCTTGGGAAAAGACTTTTACTCAAGGCCAATGGCGGACGGAGAAAGACGATTGAGCGTTCAGGTGTTTTAGCTGAAACGTACCCATCCGTATTTGTTATTGAGTTAGATCAGGAAGAAAATGCGTTTGAACGCGTATCTTACAGCTATGCAGATGTCTTAACAGAAACGGTTCAAATTACATTCTATGAAGATACAACAGGACAAGTTGCTTTAAATTAATAGATGATTTTGCTTCACATGGAGTCGCTGAGAAATCAGCGGCTCTTTTCGTTTACAAAATGTGAGCCTTGTATTTTAATGAAAACAAAACTTTGTCCCATACTATACATACACAGTGTAGAAGGGGATGTTAATCATAGGCAGAAGAAGAGGGATTATGTCAGAAGGATTTAAAGAGGAGCTTGCGAAGGAATTAGGCTTTTATGATACCGTCCAAAAAGAGGGATGGGGCGGCATAACAGCTAGAGATGCAGGGAATATGGTCAAAAGAGCAGTTGAAATTGCCCAGCAAAGTCTTCTGAAAAACCAATAATCTTTTATGGCTTTTACGCATGCTTACTAATTAACTAAATTGAAAACACTGTGTGAAACCGGGGTTATCTGCCCTGGTTTTTTATTTTGAAAATTCTGTGAAACAAATAATTTGTGACGAAAGTTAGATCAGAGGTCTTACTTTTGCTGTTTTGTGGTAAAATAGGACAAAAAATGGAGTCGTTGAAATATATAAAGTAGGTGGAAATGTGAAGCTTTTGGTGAAGGCACCGGCGAAGATCAATTTATCATTAGATGTTTTACATAAACGGCAAGATGGCTATCATGAAGTTGAAATGATAATGACAACAATTGACTTAGCGGACCGCCTAGAATTAACTTTATTAGAACAAGATGAAATAAAAATTATTTCACATAATCGATTTGTTCCGGATGATCAGCGGAACCTGGCGTACCAGGCTGCACTCCTATTAAAAGAACGATTTCATGTGAAGAGTGGCGTAGAGATTGCCATTGAAAAGACTATACCGGTTGCAGCGGGTCTTGCGGGCGGCAGCAGTGATGCAGCTGCTGTATTAAGAGGGCTCAATAAACTTTGGAAGCTTGGACTTTCGGTTGATCAGCTTGCAGAAATAGGAGCAGAGATCGGCTCAGACGTCTCTTTCTGTGTATATGGAGGGACAGCCCTTGCAACCGGTCGCGGGGAAGTAATTACGAAGCTTCCGGCTGCGCCGACTTGCTGGGTCGTATTGGCTAAGCCATTTATTGGCGTTTCAACAGCGGATGTGTATCGCAGACTTAATATAAATGGGATTCACCATCCGAAAACAAAAGAAATGATTCGAGCAATTGAACAAGGGGATTATGAGGGTGTATGTGGGCATGTTGGCAATGTTCTTGAAGAGGTAACATTTTCCTTACATCCGGAAGTCGCTCAAATTAAAGAGCAAATGAAGCGTTTTGGAGCGGATGCAGTATTGATGAGCGGCAGTGGGCCGACTGTATTTGGACTTGTTCATCATGATTCTAGAATGCAACGGATTTATAATGGACTAAGAGGTTTTTGTGATCAAGTTTTCGCAGTCAGAATGCTTGGTGAAAGACATATGCTTGATTAAATCCGGATAATAGTGGTATATTATCGATAAAATATTCGGATTTCACTGGGGGTCCTATGATGAAATTTCGTCGAAGTGAACGTTTAATTGACATGACGAATTATTTACTAGAACATCCACATCAATTAGTTTCTTTAACATTTTTTTCGGAAAGATATGGGTCAGCTAAATCCTCCATTAGTGAAGATTTAGCTATTATTAAGGAAACCTTTGAACAAAGAAATATTGGTACTCTGCAAACAGTGCCAGGTGCTGCAGGCGGGGTACGGTTCCATGTAAAGGTGTCGGATGAAGAGGCAAGATCATTTATTAAAGAGCTTTGTGAATTAATTGCAAGCCCTGAAAGGTTATTGCCTGGTGGATATTTATATATGACAGATATATTAGGAGACCCAACCATTGTGCAGCGTGCTGGCCGTTTATTTGCTTCTGCTTATGCTGATACAAAAATTGATGTGGTTATGACTGTTGCTACAAAAGGCATTCCTTTAGCCTATGCAGTGGCAAATTATTTAAATGTTCCTGTTGTTATTGTTAGAAGGGACAGTAAGGTGACTGAAGGCTCAACTGTAAGCATCAACTATGTATCAGGTTCTGCCAAACGAATTCAAACGATGCTGCTCTCAAAGAGAAGCCTTGAAGAGGGCTCAAGAGTTTTGATTGTTGATGATTTTATGAAGGCAGGCGGGACGGTCAATGGGATGGTTAGTATGCTTGAAGAGTTTAAGGCATATGTCGCAGGTATTGCCGTATTAGTTGAAGCGGAGAAAGCGGAAGAGCGGCTTGTAGATGAATATTTATCCCTTGTTAGGCTTTCAGATGTAGATGTAAAAGAGAAAAAGATTAATGTTGGTGAAGGAAATTATTTCAAAAGATCTATAGAAGGGGGAAAATCAGTATGAAGACGATTCAAACGAACATGGCTCCTGCAGCAATCGGTCCTTATTCTCAAGGAATCATTGTAAATAATTTATTTTATAGCTCTGGACAAATTCCACTGACAACTGAAGGGGTAATGGTTGAGGGAGATGTAAAGGCTCAAACTCATCAAGTATTTAAAAACCTCCAAGCAGTACTTGAAGAAGCTGGAGCTTCCTTGGATACTGTTGTAAAAGCGACTGTGTTTATTCAGAGTATGAACGACTTTGCTGCTATTAATGAAGTGTATGGGGAATACTTCCATACCCATAAACCGGCTCGATCTTGTGTAGAGGTAGCTAAACTTCCGAAAGATGCATTAGTTGAAATTGAAGTAATTGCCCTAGTTAAATAAAATAAAAAACAGGCTTATCGTGATTGATAAGCTTGTTTTTTATTTTATTTGCTAAGTGAGCATGGTTTTTAATAGGTCAAATTATTTATAAATTAAAATTATTTTGTATATTATTACAATAAACTAGTCATAATGAATGAGGGAATATAGGGGAAAATGTGACATCTTGCTCTTTCAACTGAATAATTCGAAAATTTTTTTCAACTTAAAGAAGGAGAAACAAGAATCATGTTGAATTTATACACTAGGTTTGTATCTTCTCGCAAAGGTGGTGAACAGGATGGAAGTAACTGACGTAAGATTACGCCGTGTTAATACAGATGGTCGGATGAGGGCTATTGCATCCATTACTTTAGATCATGAATTTGTTGTTCACGATATTCGAGTGATTGATGGGAATAACGGTCTATTTGTTGCGATGCCAAGCAAGCGTACTCCAGATGGTGAATTTAGAGATATTGCTCATCCGATTAACTCCGGAACTAGAGGCAAAATTCAGGAAGCTGTATTATCAGAATACCACCGTTTAGGTGAATTAGAAGTTGAATTCGAAGAAGCTGGAGCTTCCTAAACAAATAAACATCAAGGGCCTACTTCAAAAGTATGGCTCTTTTTATTTATCTCTTTTTTAAAATGAATGAACGGTTAGTAAAAACTTCTGCCCACTCTTCTATCATTCCCCCTTTTTGTTTCCATCTAAACCTTCCCTGCAAAAAAATGTTCATTAAATTGACAAATATAAGTAGTTTCTTTCATTCCTTGAAATAGTGTCCTAATTAAGATATATTTTTAATGGATAAAAAGGATATCGTTGTGATGGCTTTTGACGTGTTGAAGATATATTTTGGAATGGAGGCAGCGTTTATGTCTAATCGTTATGCGGTTATATTAGCCGCGGGCCAAGGGACAAGAATGAAATCAAAACTTTATAAAGTCCTTCATCCCGTTTGCGGTAAACCAATGGTTCAACATGTGGTTGACCAAGTTGGAAAGCTTAATATAGAGAAAATGGTTACCATTATTGGTCATGGAGCAGAACTGGTTCAATCTCAGCTTGGTGACAGTATTGTATATGCCTTGCAAAAAGAGCAGCTAGGGACAGCTCATGCCGTAATGCAGGCGAAAGATATCCTAGGAGGAAAAGAAGGAGTAACGATTGTTGTGTGCGGTGATACGCCGTTGATCAAGCATGAAACAATGGAGGCACTTCTTAACCACCATGAGAAGATGAAAGCGAAAGCTACGGTTCTAACGGTATTAGCGGATGATCCTTCTGGATATGGCCGCATTATTCGTGATGAAAATGGGTATGTAGAAAAAATTGTTGAACATAAGGATGCAACAGAGGCAGAGCGAGAAATTCAGGAAATTAATTCTGGAACCTATTGTTTTGACAATAACGCCTTATTTAGTGCCCTTACTCGTGTAAGCAATGATAATGTACAGGGTGAATACTATCTTCCTGACGTGATTGGAATTTTAAAAGATGATCAAGAAATCGTTACTGCTTATCAAACGGATGAATTCGAAGAAACGCTTGGTGTGAATGACCGTGTAGCACTTTCTGAAGCAGAGCGATTTATGAAAAAGCGGATCAATGAATTTCACATGAAAAATGGTGTAACAATTATTGACCCATTAAATACATATATCGGTCCAGATGTTATAATTGGAATGGATACAATCTTGCACCCAGGAACAACACTTTCTGGAAAAACGGTAATCGGCTCTGATTGTGTGATTGGTCCACATAGTGAAATTGCTGATTGTACAGTAGGAGATCGTACCGTCATACGTCAATCCGCCGCATTTGATAGTCAAATAGGAATTGATGTGCAAATTGGTCCTTATGCCCATATTCGTCCAAAATCAGAAATCCACAGCAGTGTAAAAATTGGAAACTTTGTGGAAGTGAAAAAGGCTGTTTTGGGTGAAGGAAGCAAAGCTTCACATCTAAGCTATATTGGTGATGCAGAGGTTGGGCGTGATGTGAATATTGGCTGTGGCACAATCACTGTTAATTACGATGGAAAAAATAAATTTTTGACAAAGATTGAGGATGGCGTTTTTGTTGGCTGTAATTCCAATCTTGTAGCGCCTGTAACGATTGGCAAGAATGCTTATGTAGCTGCTGGTTCTACAATCACAGAGGATGTACCTGGGGAAGCGTTGTCAATTGCGAGAGCGCGTCAAGTGAATAAAGAGAATTATGTGGAAAAACTGAACATAAAGAAATAATGCGATGGAGGCTCAACATGTCTAACCAATATTTAGATCCTAATTTAAAAGTTTTTAGTCTTAACTCAAACCGTGACTTAGCACAAGAAATTGCAAGTGTAATTGGAGTAGAATTAGGGAAGTGCTCAGTACAGCGTTTTAGCGATGGAGAAATTCAAATCAACATTGAAGAGAGTATTCGCGGATGTGATGTATATGTGATTCAATCAACAAGCTCTCCTGTAAATGAGCACTTAATGGAACTTTTAATTATGATCGATGCTTTAAAGCGCGCTTCAGCTAAGACAATCAACATCGTTATGCCATATTATGGATATGCGCGTCAGGATCGAAAGGCGAGAGCACGTGAACCAATTACTGCTAAATTAGCAGCTAATCTTCTTGAAACAGCTGGAGCAACACGTGTGATTACACTTGATTTACATGCACCGCAAATTCAAGGATTCTTCGATATTCCAATTGATCACTTAATGGGTGTGCCTATTTTATCTGAGTACTTTAAGAAGAAGGCAATGGATGGAGATGTTGTCATTGTATCTCCGGACCATGGTGGAGTTACACGTGCACGTAAAATGGCTGAGCGTCTAAAGGCTCCGATTGCCATCATTGACAAACGCCGTCCAAAGCCAAATGTTGCTGAAGTAATGAATATCGTAGGTAATATTGATGGGAAAGTAGCCATTTTAATTGATGATATCATCGATACAGCTGGAACGATTACCCTTGCTGCCAATGCGCTTATGGAAAATGGAGCATCTGAAGTATATGCATGTTGTACACATCCAGTATTATCAGGTCCAGCAATTGAAAGAATTCAGAATTCAAATATTAAAGAATTAGTGGTTACAAATTCAATTGCTTTACCAGAAGAAAAGAAAATTGACAAAATTGTTGAGCTATCTGTTGCGCCTTTAATTGGAGAAGCGATCATTCGCGTTCACGAAGAGCAGTCTGTAAGCACGCTTTTCGATTAATAGTAAGCAAGGCGCAAACGTCATATGGACTGGACGCTCCCGATGAGATATAGGAAACACGAAGAGCGATAGCGCATTCGTGCTTGACTTAACGCAGGTAAGGAAGGGAAGGTCAATAGGCCCTAGGCTGCTTGCGCTATGCAGTTCTCCAATTCGTGAAATATTATACTTTCTTATCCTAAAAAAGAAGCAGGCCTGCATAAGTGCAAGCCTGCTATTATTGCATCTGCTGATGGCGCTGATTTTGAAACAGAAGGTTTAGTTTTCCTCCTTTTAGGGCATTTTTTATATAGAGTGTCTTAGATTACAAAATGAGGAAGGGGATCAATTGATGACAGCTGTATTGCAAGCACAGGAGAGAAAAGAATTTCGAGGATCTGCTTTAACCCGTATACGCCAGGATGGAAATATTCCAGCTGTAGTCTATGGAGCAAAATTGGACAGTAAGTCTATTTATGTAAGTGAAGCGGATTTTACTAAGATCATCCGAAAAGTAGGAAGAAATGGAGTTATTTCATTAGAATTGGGCGGGAATAAACATAATGTAGTATTAAGTGATTATCAGGCAGACCCGATTAAACATGAAGTAATCCATGTTGACTTTCTTGCAGTAGATATGTCTAAGGAAATAACAGCTAATGTGCGAATAAATCTTGTTGGGGATGCACCAGGCGTTAAAGATGGCGGTGTGCTGCAGCAATCTATGCATGAGCTTACTGTCACTGCTACGCCAGATAACATTCCTCAATCGGTGGACATCGATGTTTCAAATCTTCAAGTGAATGAAACACTTACTATTGCTGATATTCAAACGAACAGCGGGTATACAATAAACGAGGGCGACGAGGAAGTTGTTGCCTCCATCCTACCTCCTAGACAGGAAGCAGAAATTAATAGCGGTGAAGAGCAGGAGCCTGGAACTCCTGATAATGAGGAAGGCAGAGAAACGAAAAGCAGTGAAGAATAAAGGCTAAAAGGGATAAAGCCTTGCCCGAACGGAAGGGACTGGCCTGCTATAATTGGTCGGCCCCTTCTTTTTAGGCAATATTTAAAAAGATGGTGGGAAGATGAAACTAATTGTTGGACTGGGAAATCCAGGAAAGCAGTATGAAAAGACACGGCATAATATTGGGTTCGAAGTTATTGATGCACTTTCTGATCGATTGAATATTCCTTTAAACCAGGGGAAATTTCAAGGAATCTATGGGGTTGGCCATGTGCAAGGGGAGAAAGTATATCTATTAAAGCCTCTAACCTATATGAATTTATCAGGAGAATCTATTGCTGCTTTAATGGATTATTTTCAAATAGAAGATGAAGAGCTTGTCGTTATTTATGATGATTTAGATTTACCGGTTGGGAAAATTAGATTGCGGCAAAAAGGCAGTGCGGGCGGTCATAATGGTATAAAGTCAACCATTGCTCATTTGGGAACACAAGAGTTTAACAGAATAAGAGTAGGGATTGACAGACCACCAAGCGGAATGAAGGTTCCAGACTATGTTCTAGGAAGATTTTCGAAAGAAGAGCAGGAAATATTGGGTGAGGTTATTCTAAAATGCACAAATGCCTGTGAGGATTGGATATCAAAGCCATTTCTACATATTATGAATGAATATAACCAGTAATCCATCATATTTTTTTATTAGTATCATAAAATAATATATCTTTATATATGAATGTTACTGTATGCTATGCATCTGTATCCCTAATGAATAAGTTCATAACAATGCGTTCATACTAATAGTATTGAACGTTTTGCGGGGAGGGACAGGGAGTGGCTATACATTATCATTGCCGTCATTGTGGAGTAAAAATAGGAACAATTGAAAATACAGCGATAAATACGGACTCTCTAGGTTTTCATCTATTAAATCATTCAGAACGACAGGAAATGATTTCGTATGATCAGTCAGGAGATCTTCAAGTAAAAGCAATATGTGAAGATTGTCATGAACTGTTAGAGCGCAATCCTGATTATCACGAACATGACTTCTTGATTCAATAATAGGCTTTGGACCATCATCCAAAGCGTTTTTCTATTTCTAATTATTGTGAATTGTCGGTGAAAACCTACTGACAAGCCGCTTGCGCATTTCAGATTGTCTAGCTTCAGCGGCTAGACCCTCGAGTCATAAGCCAACCCGTCCAGAAGGTTAAAGAACAACCTTCTAGCCGTCTTGTCTTATGCTTGTCGGGTCTGACCAAGCCGCTTGCGCATTTCAGATTGGAGGGTAGCCATGATAGGGCTTAAACATATGATAAGTCAGCAAGATGATGTAAGGTCCGTCTTGTCTGGTATAAAAGAAGGACTGAGGGAGCAGCTAATATCTGGCTTATCCGGTTCTGCTCGTACACTTTTTCTAGCATCTGTTTATGAACAGACAGGAAGGCCGATGCTTGTTGTTACACATAACCTACTTCAAGCACAGAAATTATATGAGGATATTGTTAATTTAGCTGGAGAATCAGAGGTATTTTTATATCCAGCTAATGAATTAATCGCTGCAGAAATTAGTATTGCTAGTCCAGAATTAAAGGCACAGCGAATAGAAGTATTAAACTATTGGAGCAAAAGTAAAGAAGGAATTTTAATTGCCCCAATGGCAGGACTGAGAAAAATCCTCCCACCCGCATCTCTTTGGAATGCTTGCCAATTAACATTAAAAGTAGGCGATGAACTTCTAGAAGATCAATTTCTTCAATTTGTTCAAATGGGATATACACGGGTTGGAATGGTTTCATCCCCAGGTGAATTCAGTATAAGAGGTGGAATTATTGATATTTATCCTTTAACGGAAACAGACCCTATCCGGATTGAATTATTTGATACAGAAGTAGATTCGATTCGTTCCTTTTCATTGGAGGATCAGCGTTCAAAAGAGAAACTATCAGATGTGACAATCGGACCTGCAACAGAATATCCTTTACAAGCTGATCATTTTAGTAAAATCATTGAAAAGCTTGAAAAAGGATTAGGATCAAGTCTTAAAAAGATAAAAGATGAGAAGGCAAAGACACTGCTAGCACAAAATATTGGTTTTGAGTTAGAACAATTGAAAATGGGCAGTAAACCAGATCAACTATTCAAGTACCTCTCCTTTGCCTATGAGGAAAGAAATAGTTTAGTAGATTATCTTCCTGAGAATGGTCTTATTATTATTGATGAAATCAGTCGTGTCCAAGAGATGAATGACTCTTTGGAGAAGGAAGAAGCAGAATGGTATACAAGTCTATTAAGTGAAGGCCAAATTATCCATGAAGTGAAAATATCCCATAATTTAAAAGGATTTCTAAATAAGAAGAAGCAGCCTGTTATATATATGTCCTTATTTTTAAGACACGTCCCGAATACAAGTCCAGAAAATATTATTAATGTAACATGCAAGCAAATGCAGAATTTCCACGGTCAAATGAATGTGTTAAAAGGTGAACTGGAACGATGGAAAAAAGCAAAATATACCGTTATTCTAGTAGGTCCTGGAGAAGAGCGGGTAAGGAAGCTTCAAAGAGTGTTAGAAGACTATGAAATTGACACGCTGTTCATAGATGAAAAACAGCCGTTTCTTCTTGGAAAAGTTCAAATTGTAGAAGGAAATCTTCATACGGGATTTGAATTGCCGATTCAAAAGCTTGCAGTGATCACGGAAGAGGAGCTTTTTAATAAACGGACAAAAAAACAGCCTCGTCGCCAAAAACTTTCAAATGCTGAACGAATTAAAAGCTATTCAGAATTAAAAGTTGGAGATTATGTTGTCCATGTGAATCATGGAATTGGGAAATATTTAGGGATTGAAACACTAGTAATCAATGGTGTTCATAAAGATTATCTTCATATACGATATCAAGGCAGTGATAAGCTTTATGTTCCAGTTGAGCAAATTGATCTTATTCAGAAATATGTAGGCTCAGAGGCAAAAGAGCCAAAAATATATAAATTAGGCGGTAATGACTGGAAGCGGGTTAAAAAGAAAGTTGAATCCTCTGTTCAGGATATTGCGGATGATCTTATTAAGCTTTATGCGGAAAGGGAAGCTTCGAAAGGACATGCTTTTAGTCCGGATGGAGAAATGCAAAGAGAATTTGAATCGGCATTTGCTTATCAAGAAACAGAAGACCAGCTCCGTTCAATCCATGAGATTAAACGGGATATGGAAAGAGAGCGGCCGATGGATCGATTGCTTTGCGGGGATGTTGGTTACGGAAAGACAGAGGTGGCAATCCGTGCTGCTTTTAAAGCAATTGCGGATGGAAAACAAGTGGCTATCCTTGTTCCAACTACGATTCTTGCCCAGCAGCATTATGAAACAATGAGGGAAAGGTTTCAAGACTTTCCGATTGAAATTGGCCTCTTGAGCCGTTTTCGGTCAAGAAAGCAGCAAACAGAAACGATAAAAGGGCTGAAGTCTGGTGCAGTTGACGTTGTAGTTGGTACTCATCGTATTTTATCAAAGGATATTTCCTACCGTGATTTAGGTCTATTAATCGTCGATGAAGAGCAGCGCTTCGGTGTGACACATAAAGAAAAAATTAAACAGCTGAAGACGAATGTGGATGTATTGACGCTTACAGCAACGCCAATTCCGAGGACTCTCCACATGTCCATGCTGGGTGTGCGTGATCTGTCTGTTATTGAGACACCACCTGAAAATCGTTTTCCGATTCAGACATATGTCATGGAATATAATGGCGGAATCGTTCGTGAAGCGATTGAAAGAGAACTTGCGAGAGATGGGCAAGTGTATTTTCTCTATAATAGAGTCGAAGATATTGAAAGAAAAGCGGAAGAAATTTCTATGCTTGTACCAGATGCGAAGGTGACCTATGCCCACGGGAAAATGACAGAAAATGAACTAGAATCGGTCATGCTGAGCTTTCTTGCAGGAGAATCTGATGTACTTGTGAGCACAACGATTATTGAAACAGGTGTCGATATTCCGAATGTGAATACCTTGATTGTCCATGATGCTGATAAAATGGGGCTCTCACAGCTTTATCAGCTAAGAGGAAGGGTTGGCCGTTCGAATCGGGTTGCCTATGCCTATTTCACCTATCGTAAGGATAAGGTATTAACAGAAGTGGCAGAAAAACGACTTCAAGCCATAAAGGAATTTACAGAGCTAGGATCCGGATTTAAGATTGCCATGCGTGATTTATCGATTAGGGGAGCCGGAAACCTGCTAGGGGCAGAGCAGCATGGCTTCATCGATTCGGTTGGTTTTGATTTATATTCTCAAATGTTAAAAGAAGCGATTGAGGATCGAAAAGGCAATATGAATGAAGAGATTAAGCCGCGAACAGAAGTGGACCTTGAAGTAGATGCCTATCTTCCTGATGCTTATATTAATGACGGTCATCAAAAGATTGAAATGTATAAACGATTTAGAGGCGCTTCTTCATTGGAAGATCTAGAGGAATTAAATGAAGAAATGCTTGATCGGTTTGGTGAGTATCCAGATGAAGTATCTTATCTATTCCAAATGACTGAAATGAAGGTTTATGGAGAAATGATCGGAATTGAAACGATTAAGCAGACTAAGAATGAAGTCTTAATACTATTATCTGAAAAGGCAAGTTCTCAAATTGACGGTCAGAAGATCTTTGAAGTAACAAGTAAATATGGACGAACAGTTGGTCTTGGAATGGATGGGAAAAAACTTAAGGCTGTTCTTTATATTAAAGGGATGAAAACTAGAGAATGGTTGAATATTGCCTTTGAAATTGTCCGTGGTCTTTATGGATCAAAAAAAGAGGTACAGAGTCAAACAACTTCATAGAAAATGTTTCAGTTGCTTAGGATAAGGGTATTTCATAAGAAAGCCCGATGTAATGTTTAACCAAATTTGGTTACTACTACCTACATGAGAAAAAAATAATTGAACGTGTATATAACTTTCCAGATGAAAGATACTAAGTTCAAACATGGCGATGCATTCATTTTCTCCCAATTAAAGCATTGCTAAAGGAAAAGCAGGTGCGTCTTAAGTTAGACAGCTGTTTTAGCGCAGCCGCTTTTCAAAAATCATCAGATGAAAGTGAGGCAACATTAGATGAAGGCAACTGGCATTGTTCGTCGAATCGATGATTTAGGTCGTGTAGTTATTCCTAAGGAAATACGCAGAACATTACGTATTCGTGAAGGAGACCCACTCGAAATTTTTGTGGATCGTGATGGAGAAGTGATTCTAAAGAAATACTCTCCAATCAGTGAACTTAGTGATTTTGCGAAGGAGTATGCAGAAGCATTGTATGACAGTCTTGGCAATCCGGTCTTAATTTGTGACAGAGATACGTTTATTGCTGTTGCAGGTGGTTCGAAGAAGGAATATTTAAACAAAAATGTTAGCGAACTAGTTGAGAAAACCATGGAAGACCGCAGTTCAGTTATTATGAATCAGTCTGGTAATATCTCCTTGGTTGAAGGGAATTCAGAGGATTTATCCGCTTATACAATGGGTCCGATTATTGCGAATGGGGATCCAATTGGTGCAGTCATTATTTATGCAAAAGAGGGCTCCTTAGGTGATGTAGAACAAAAAGCGGTGGAGACCGCAGCGAGCTTCTTAGCAAGACAAATGGAATCTTAAGAAGTACTTAGCTTCCTAGTTCAAGATTTACAAAAGAATATATTTGAAAAAGGGGTAGCAAAATGCTGCCCTTTTTCTTTTTTCAGACGGGATCAGCACTTAGATCTGACCTTATCTATTTAGAAAGTTAATATAGCCGGCTTGTCCTATGCTTGTCGGGGGTGAACAAGGCACCTCCGCATTTCTGTTTTGTCTAGCTGCAGTGCCTACCCCCTCGAGGTCATAAGCCAAACTGTCTAGAAGGCTAAAAAACAACCTTCCAGCCAGTTCGTCTTATGCTTGTCGGGGGTGAACAAGGCACCTCCGCATTTCTGTGTTATAATACTTCTGAATTATTGCTGATTGTGTTTTGGGAGGAGTTGGGCTTATGGGGCCCGAAAAGAATTCTAGAGATTTATTTAAAGGAGCGCTCATATTAACAATTGCTGCTTTAATTACAAAGATATTAAGTGCGATGTATCGCGTACCATTTCAAAATATTGTTGGAGATGTTGGATTTTATATTTATCAGCAGGTATATCCATTCTATGGCGTTGCATTAGTATTAGCTACGAATGGGTTTCCGGTTATTATCTCTAAGCTTTATGCAGAGCAGGCAGTGAAACAGGGGAAAAATGGAGTACATCGTTTATTTGCCATTGCTGCAGTTGTTTTAATGCTAATTGGTTTTTCTGGCTTTTCGATCCTTTATTGGGGAGCTGAGCGACTCGCTGCATCAATGGGTGACCCAGGACTTGCCCAATTGCTGCGAATGATTTCATTCGTCTTTCTAATCTTTCCAATTGTGTCTGTCCTTAGAGGTTATTTTCAAGGAACTGGAAATATGGTTCCGACCGCTATATCTCAAGTTGGAGAACAGTTTGTTCGTGTGCTTACTATTTTGCTCACAGCATGGATTCTGACAAAAAAGGAGTATAGCCTATACATAGTTGGAAGCGGGGCCGTTCTTGGTTCAGTAACCGGTGGAATTACAGCTATTCTCCTATTGGGTGCTTTTTATTGGACTAGAAGAAAACGAGCATTCCTATCAATTGAGAAAGTGAATTGGAAAGAAAGCAGGAGATTGGCAAATGCACTCTTGTTTCAAGGCTTTGCTGTTTGTATAAGCAGCATGTTACTTGTTTTTATCCAAATGGCTGATTCATTGAATTTATATTCTATTCTCCTTTCTTCTGGTTTAACTAGTGAAGGGGCAAAGGAATTAAAGGGGATATATGACCGAGGACAGCCGTTAATACAGCTTGGGACGGTTGTTGCGACTTCTATGTCATTGTCTCTCGTTCCGATGATTACGAGTGAAAAGTTGAAAGAACAAATGGAATATATGCATGATAAAATCCGCCTTGCCATTCAAATCGGTCTATTCATTGGAGTGGGTGCTACATTTGGATTATGGAGTATTATTGAACCTACTAACAGAATGCTGTTTGAAAATAGTAATGGGTCTGAAGTGCTGGCGGTATTATGTTTGCTGATTTTATTTACGTCCATCATCATTACCACAACCGCTATTCTTCAGGGGTTAGGCAATTTTCTTTTCCCTGCTTTTGCTATTCTATGCGGGTTTGGCGTGAAATATGGTTTGAATATGATCCTTGTTCCGTTGTTTGATACAATGGGTGCAGCGTTGGCATCCTGTCTAACATTAGGTATGGTCATGGTTATATTGTTATACAGGCTTCGAAAGTTACTAAGAACATCTATTTTGAGTATGCGATCTTTCCTAGTAGTAAGTGCAGCTGCACTTGTCATGGTGATCGTTTTAAAGATTTATATATATGTAACGGGTCTTTTCCCAACCTTTGATCATGATCGTCTGTTTGCAGGACTTCAGTCCGTAAGTGCTGTAATTGTAGGTGCAATCATATATGTTTGGATTGTTTTAAAAGGGAGGACCTTTAAAGAGGAGGAACTTGCCCTGCTGCCGTTTGGAAGCAAGCTATTGTTTTTCCTGCCAAAAAAGAAATAGGAGTTGAAGATACAAATGAATAAAATTCGTATACTCGGGCTTGGTGCAGGAGATTTGGACCAGCTTCCACTTGGTGTGTATCGAGCATTAAAGAATGCGGATCCACTTTTTTTGCGGACGAAGGAGCATCCGGTAGTGAATGAACTAGAAAAAGAGGGATTGGTGTTCACTTCTTTTGATTCTGTTTATGAAAAGCATGATCAATTTCAAGCAGTATATGAGGAAATTTGTCATTTTCTTCTTGATGAAGCTTTATCAAAGGGAAATATTACTTATGCAATGCCTGGTCATCCGCTTGTGGCCGAACAAACCGTACAGCTTTTACTCGAAAAAGCACCTGAAAGAGGTGTGGACATAGAAGTTGGCGGTGGACAAAGCTTTCTTGATGCCCTATTTCAAGCGTTAAAAATTGACCCGATCGATGGCTTTCAGCTTCTAGATGGCACAAGTCTGAAGAAGGATGAAATGGAAGTGAAACAGCATGTAATTATTGGTCAGGTGTATGATCAATTTGTTGCTTCAGAAGTAAAGCTTACACTTATGGATATCCTCCCGTATGACTATGATATATATATTGTGACAGCAGCAGGGAGCCAATCCGAACGGATTCAAAAGGTTCCATTATACGAACTTGATCGGGAAGTCGAGTTAAATAATTTAACTTCTGTTTATGTCCCGCCAGTCAGTGATGAAGCTATTCTATATAAACGGTTTACAAAGCTCCGTCACATTATTGCTGAATTGCGTGGGCCTAATGGGTGTCCATGGGATAAAAAGCAAACACATGAATCTTTAAAGAAGTATTTAATCGAAGAGGCATATGAACTCATTGAGGCGATAAATGAAGACGATATCGATCATTTGATAGAAGAGCTTGGTGATGTCCTTCTTCAAGTCCTCCTGCATGCCCAAATTGGTGAGGATGATGGGTTTTTCTCAATAGATGACGTCATTGAAGGGTTATCTCAAAAAATGGTTCGCCGTCATCCGCATGTATTTGGCCATACAACAGCAGAAACCGAAGAAGATGTATTGAAGAATTGGCAGGCTATAAAAAAAGAAGAAAAGGGAATAGCAGAAGAATCTCTCCTTGATCAAGTAGAAAAGTCTCTTCCTAATTTAATGGCGGCTGCGGAAATCCAAAAGAAAGCAGCAAAAGTTGGTTTCGACTGGAAGGAAGTAGGACCAGCCTGGGAGAAAGTAAAAGAGGAGATTCGTGAATTTGAATTAGAAGCAGAGAATAACAGTGATAAAATGCCAAATGAATTCGGCGACATTCTCTTTGCTTTTGTCAATATTGCCAGGTTTTATAACATTAATCCGGAAGAAGCATTATACCAGACCAATCAAAAATTCAAACGCCGATTTTCATATGTAGAAAAACGGGTAAAGGAAAGCGGAAAGCCATTTGAAGCTTTTCCATTAGAACAGCTTGATCAATTTTGGGATGAAGCGAAAGAAAAAGGTTTGTAAATAAAGGAGCGTTTGGCATGAGATTAGATAAATTTTTAAAAGTGTCACGGTTAATTAAAAGAAGAACGTTAGCGAAAGAGGTGTCTGATCAAGGGCGTATTTCAGTTAATGGACAACAAGCAAAAGCGAGTACAACCGTAAAGGTTGGAGATGAATTAGTTGTTCGCTTTGGCCAAAAATTAGTGACTGTCAAAATCGACCGTTTACAGGAAACAACAAGAAAAGAAGACGCTGCAGAAATGTATACAATTATAAAAGAAGAGAAAGTAGAATCGGAAGGCTAAACAGTCGCCTCCGCATTTCGTTGTTCTATTTCATTCCATTCGTTCATAAACATGTACAAAAAGCTTGTACTTAGTGAATGTGAGGGATGAATGAATGAGTCAATATTATGAGACAAATTCAACAACGAAAACAAATGTCCAGGAACATGATGTCATCATGCGAGGCAGAAGGCTGTTAGATATTACTGGAGTTAAGCAGGTTGAGAGCTTTGATAATGAAGAGTTTCTGTTAGATACAGTTATGGGTTTTCTAGCGATAAAGGGTCAGAATCTGCAAATGAAGAATTTAGATGTAGATAAGGGTGTTGTCTCGATTAAGGGGAAAATCTTTGATCTCGTCTATCTGGATGATCAGCATGGAGATAAGGCTAAAGGATTCTTTAGCAAGTTATTCCGATGACATTAACTACCCAATTTATCACCATGCTAGCTATGGTTGGCATGGGTTGTGTCTTTGGCGCCGCCCTTGATACATACAATCGTTTTTTAAAGCGGACAGAGCGAAACCGTCTAATCGTCTTTATAAACGATATCCTCTTTTGGATTGTACAAGGGTTGGCGATTTTTTACATTTTGTTTTTAGCCAATAAGGGTGAACTAAGAGGGTATATATTTCTTGCCCTTTTATGCGGATTTGCAGCCTACCAGAGTTTATTTAAGGGAATCTACCTTCGTTTGCTAGAAATTCTTATAACAATGGTCATCAATTTTTACCGCTTTTTGTTGAAATTATTTCATTTTGTTATTTATAAACCGATTCGTGCATTAATTGTTGCGATTATTTCTTTATTCATTTTATTAGGAAAGGGTCTTTTTTCACTGTTAAAAGCAGTATTAAAACTAGTATTATTAATATTGAAACTCATTTTACTGCCTGTAAAGTGGATTTTTTTGCTAATTTGGAAACTTTTGCCGAAACATATTAAAAAAACAGTCGATAAGATTTATAATAGAATGGCAGGAATTATTAAACAAATAAAGAATTACTTCCTTAGATGGATATCTAGGTGGAATAAAAATAAAAAGTAAGGGAGGGTGCGAAGTGGGTGCCATCAAGAAAAGAAATGTAGCAAAAATACAGACAAGCTATGCAAAACAGCAAGAAGTAGCCGAGATTAGTGGGAATATAAAAAGAAAACGTCTATTTAGAAGATTAACCGTATTTTTTATAGGAGCAGCTGTCCTTTCTGTTTTCATGATCTCCACACTCGTTTCGCAATCCTCTGTTCTTGATGAAAAAAGGGCAGAAAAAAAGAAGCTTGATCAGGAGTTAGCCTTACTAAAGAAACAAGAAGTGATGTTAGAAGAAGAAATTGTGAAGTTAAATGATGATGAATACATCTCAAAGCTTGCGAGGAAGGATTATTTCCTTTCTGAAAATGGGGAAGTCATTTTTAATATCCCTGAGAATAAGGAAAAAAATGACAAAAAGGGAAAATCAACTAATTAGACCTTGTATTGAACTCTTTTTTCATATTCTGTATAATATACAGTAAGTTTGATTTTTTTATATAACTCAAGGAGGCAATATCTTTTTATGTCAATCGAAGTGGGCAGCAAGTTACAGGGTAAGGTAACAGGAATTACAAATTTCGGAGCGTTTGTGGAGTTACCGGAAGGCTCAACAGGTCTGGTACACATTAGTGAAGTTGCAGACAATTATGTAAAGGATATTAATGAACATCTTAAGGTCGGTGACCAAGTAGAGGTTAAAGTCATTAATGTCGAAAAGGATGGAAAGATCGGTTTATCCATTAAAAAAGCTAAAGACCGGCCTGAAAGAACAGAGCGTCCTGAAAGAGGCGACAGAAAAGAGTCAAGGGGACATTCACATTCTCAACGTCCACGTCAAGGCAGATCAAATGATAATCGTCCTTCCCGAGAAAACTTTGAATCTAAAATGGCTCGTTTCTTAAAGGATAGTGAAGATCGTTTATCATCTTTAAAACGCAATACTGAATCAAAACGTGGGGGAAGAGGCGCTAGACGAGGGTAACTTGCTGCTTAATTGATATATTATTCTAAATAGCAGGGTTTATCGTTTATGATTCCCATAGATAAAAGACAAGTCTGAAATAGACTTGTCTTTTTTTTTATTTAAAGGGTGCCTTTTTCTAACGGTTTCTCAATAAGCTAATAAATTTTTTATAGGATTATGTCGTATCGAAAACGATCATTTCGTCAATCTTTTTAGCATTAAGGCAAATGAAGCATATATCTCTCCTTTTTTTTCCTTTTGAGCCTTTAAAGATCGAAAAAGTGGAATAGGATGTGTGATTCATTCGATCATTTTGTTTACTTATTAGATATTTCAGGGAAATAAGTCGAACGAAAAAAGTGGTCTTGTCCACCATTTTGACAAACTTCTTTCTGTTTCAAACTTATAATGATTTGCAACGATAAAAAGTGGGGAGTGTAGTTAAAATGGCAAATAGTGTAGAAAGGAATGTAGTCCAACCGCTTGGAGAAGTGAATTTTACTAAACCTAAATGGGAGTTTACAAAAGGATTAAATAAATTTCAGCAGATGTGTGAGACTATCTTTCTAAAAAAAGGCTATCTTCTTTTATTGATCGGTTTTTTACTTGGAAGAGCGCTGATTTTAGCCCAACTGACACCTTTTAGCCTCCCTTTCTTCGCAGCTGTGTACTTTTTAAGAAAGGAAAAGGCACCGATTGCTCTTATAGGATTGATCGCAGGAGCTGCAACCCTATCTATTTCTCATGCTGTATCTGCATTTGGAATTAGCTTTTTATTTTTGCTTGCCTATCGTATCGCAAAAAAATGGCTTACTAATGAGATTAAGGCATTGCCGTTTTTTGTGTTTTTTACAATTACTGCAGGAAAACTATTGGAAGATTTTATAGTAACGAAGCAGCTTACACTTTTTGATGGAATGATGGCTGGTGTAGAAGCAAGCTTAGGTTTTATTCTTACACTCATTTTTGTTCAGAGTCTCCCATTATTGTCTGTTAACAAGCGAAAGCAATCGTTAAAGATAGAGGAGATCGTTTGCCTAATTATTATGTTGGCTACCGTCATGACTGGTACGATTGGCTGGACTGTTTATGGGCTTTCCATTGAGCATGTTATGTCAAGATATTTAGTGTTATTATTTGCCTTTGTTGCCGGTGCAACAGTAGGCTCTACGGTAGGCGTTGTAACAGGATTAATATTTAGTCTTGCCAATATAACAAGTTTCTACCATATGAGTTTGCTAGCTTTTGCGGGTCTGCTTGGTGGTCTATTAAAAGATGGAAGAAAGATAGGTGTGTCGGCAGGTCTTTTAATAGCTACTCTCTTAATTGGGATGTATGGTGAAGGAGGTGGTGCTCTTTATAAAACTTTATTAGAGACAGCGGCTGCAATTCTCTTGTTTATTTTTACACCTCAAGCGTTATTAACGAAGCTTGCAAAACATATTCCAGGCACAACTGAACATGCTGCGGAACAACAGCAATATATGCGCAAAATGCGAGATGTTACAGCTCAAAGAGTGGCACAATTCTCAAACGTATTTCAAGCCCTTTCAAAAAGTTTTTCATCCTATGATGAGCCATCAGAATGGAAAGAGGATGAAGGAGCACGTGAGTTAGATTATTTTCTAAGCAATGTTACCGAAAAAACATGTCAAACATGCTTTAAAAAGGATCATTGCTGGACAAGAAACTTTGATACAACATATGACTACATGAAAGAAATTATGAATGAAATGGAAGATAATCATGGCGATTTATCGCCGAAGCTATCACGAGAGTGGGAAAAGCATTGTACACGTTCGAAGAAGGTAACAGATACAATCCAACAGGAGTTAACCTTTTACCATGCGAATCAAAAACTAAAGAAACAGGTACAGGAAAGCAGAAGATTGGTAGCTGAACAATTACTAGGTGTATCAGAGGTGATGGGTGATTTTGCAAAGGAAATTCAAAGGGAAAGAGAAAATCATCATAAACAGGAAGAGCTTATTTTAGAAGCCTTACAAGAGTTTGGTATTCAGATTGAACAAGTGGAGATTTACAGCTTGGAACAGAGAAATGTAGATATTGATATGACTATTCCTTACTGCAACGGGCATGGAGAATGTGAGAAACTGATTGCGCCGATGCTATCGGATATCCTTGGAGAATCCATTGTTGTCAGTTCAGAGGATTGTTCAACCTTTCCTAATGGTTTCTGCCATGTAACTTTCCGTTCTGCTAAAGCCTTTACTGTTGAAAGTGCGGTTGCTCATGCAGCTAAAGACGGGGGATTTCTTTCCGGTGACAGTTATTCTACGATGGAGCTTGGCTGTGGAAAGTATGCCATTGCTATTAGTGATGGGATGGGGAACGGAGAACGAGCACATGTGGAAAGTAAAGAGACACTTCAGCTGCTTCAAAAGATCTTGCAATCAGGGATTGAAGAAAAGGTAGCCATTAAGTCGGTAAATTCTGTTTTATCATTGCGCACGACTGATGAGATTTTCTCAACATTAGATTTAGCGATGATTGACCTCCAAAATGCAGGGGCGGAATTTCTGAAGATTGGGTCGGCACCAAGCTTTATCAGGAGAGGAGATAAGATAATAAAAATACAGGCTAGTAACCTACCAATGGGAATTATACAAGAGTTTGAAGTAGAAGTTGTCAGTGAACAGCTAAAAGCAGGGGATTTATTAATTATGATGAGTGATGGGATTTTTGAGGGACCGAAGCATGTAGAAAATTTTGATTTATGGATGAAGAGGAAAATTATTGAATTGAAAACAGAGGACCCGCAGGCGGTAGCCGATTTGATCATGGAAGAGGTTATTCGTTCAAGATCTGGCTTTATTGAGGATGATATGACGGTCATTGTTGCTAAGATCAAGCATAATACACCGAAGTGGACTAGCATTCCTGTTCATAAAATAAGAAAAATGGCTAATTAGTTAATTTAACCTAATAGCTAATAATATATGTATATTTCCCTTCTTACCGGTCGAAAATGAGAACAACGAAGGTATAGGAGGGACGTTTTATGAAAACGGGAACATTGAAGCAGATTTTATTAATTACGGACGGCTGCTCGAATCAAGGAGAGGACCCAATTGCGATGGCCGCGTTAGCAAAAGAGCAGGGGATTACAGTGAATGTCATCGGTGTGATGGAACATGATGTCATTGATGAAAAGGGAATGAATGAAATCGAGGGCATCGCGATGTCAGGCGGAGGCGTCAGTCAGGTTGTTTATGCAAAGCAACTATCACAAACCGTTCAAATGGTTACGAGAAAGGCGATGACACAAACCTTGCAGGGAGTTGTCAATCGTGAGCTGCAGCAAATTCTAGGGGGCAGCAAAAAAGTAGAGGATCTCCCGCCGGACCAGAGAGGAGAAGTGATGGAGGTTGTTGATGAGCTTGGTGAAACCGTTGAGCTGGAAGTGCTTATACTAGTGGATATGAGTGCGAGTATGAAAGAGAAGCTTCCGACTGTAAAAGAAGCCTTGCTCGATCTTTCCTTAAGTTTAAATGCCCGTTCAGGTGATAATCATTTTAGCGTATTCGTCTTTCCGGCCAGAAAGAAAGAAGTCGAAAAGGTTCTGGACTGGACTCCGAATCTTGGTTCGCTCACAAGTATATTTGGGAAATTAACAACTGGCGGAATCACCCCAACGGGCCCTGCCATTCGTGAGGCATTAACTTATTTTAAGAAAAAACGATCATTAAGGAGTTTGTTCTCTCGTGATGATGAATCATTCTTTGAAGAATCAGTTTAATGTAAAGCCAGGAACACTTATAGAAGGAAAATGGCACCATAATCAATATAGAATTATAAAGGAACTAGGATTTGGGGCAAACGGTATTGTCTACTTAGCTCAATTCCGCAATCAGTCGGTTGCGCTGAAAATGAGTGATAATGGCATGTCTATTACTAGTGAAGTGAATGTTCTAAAATCCTTTGCAAAGGTCCAAGGGTCTGCCCTCGGGCCTTCTTTACTTGATGTTGATGACTGGCAGCAAAGGGGCGGGCAAATTTCCTTTTATGTAATGGAATATATCCAAGGTCCAGATTTATTAACCTATATTCAGCAAAATGGGCGAGTATGGGTAGAAGTGCTTATATTACAGCTTTTAAACGATTTGCATACGCTTCATCAAAATGGCTGGGTGTTTGGTGACCTGAAGCCCGATAATTTGATCGTAACAGGGCCGCCAGCGCGTATACGTTGTATTGATGTCGGTGGAACGACTATTCAAGGAAGGGCAATTAAGGAGTTCACAGAATTCTTTGATCGAGGGTATTGGGGACTCGGATCGAGGAAGGCTGATCCGAGCTACGATCTTTTTGCAGTTGCTATGATCCTTATTAATATCTCTTACCCAAAGCGATTCAATAAAACCTCAGGTGACCTTAAACAGCTTGAGGTCATGATTAAGGGGAAAGATGAGCTCAAAAAATATGAAGGCACCTTAATACATGCCTTAAAAGGGAACTTTTCAAGTGCGAAGGAAATGAGGACGGCGATGCTGCAGTTTAACCAGCCCCACCCTAATCATAAAACACGCCCTCCCCAAAGAACACAAACTCAAACAAGACAATCGAATAAAAGTGTAAGCAGGCAAACGTATACTAAAAAAAAGAAAAGAAGCGGTCTTTTTGAAACCACTTTAATTTTTATTATTATTTCTCTTCTCTATATGTTCTATATTTATGGTCAATTAACATAAAAAATTAAATGATTAGTTTCATGCAAGTCATCTATGCTATGCTTCAAGAAGAACATATTTAGACATTATATTTTTATGATAAGGAAGAAGTATATGCTGGATGCCAAGATCAAAGCTTTTTTACAGCGAAAAGGTATAGAGTTAAATAATAAGAAACTTTTAATTGGGGTGTCAGGTGGACCAGACTCACTGGCCCTGCTTCATTATTTGTGGGGGAAGAAACAAACGTTCGATTTATCAGTTGTTGCCGCTCATGTGGATCATATGTTTAGAGGCGAAGAATCTTATGCAGAAGCACAATTTGTTCAGCAATTTTGTGAGGAAAGAAACATCCCTTTTGAAATGACGAGAATAGATGTTCCTAACTATATTGAAGAGACAGGCAAAAGCGCTCAGGCTGCATCTAGAGAATGCAGATATCAATTTTATGAACAAATGATGGAAAAGCATCATTCAGACTACCTTGCCCTCGGCCACCATGGGGATGATCAGGTAGAAACGATTCTTATGAGGCTAACCAGAGGAAGCTCAGGAGATGCAAGAGCGGGGATCGCTTTTAGCAGACCGTTTGGAAATGGATATATCCTTCGGCCTTTTCTATGCTTGAATCGATTGGAAATTGAAGAATATTGCATAAGCCATCAGCTTGATCCGCGCCGAGATCCAAGTAATGAAAAGGGAATGTACAGCCGCAATCGGTTTCGGAAGGAAGTTATGCCCTTTTTAAAAAAGGAAAATCCCCATGTTCATGTGCATTTTCAGCGATTTAGCGAAGAAATTCAAAGTGATGAAGCTTTTTTGCAGGAATTAACGATCCAAAAAATGAATAAAGTAATGGAAAAGAAGGCAACTAGGGAAATAATAATAAATATTAAAGAATTTCGAGAAATGCCAATGCCTTTACAAAGAAGAGGGATTCAACTAATATTAAACTATCTTTATAAGGAAAAACCTACATCTTTATCTGCCTTACATATTGAGAATGTTTTTGCATTAATGAGCAGTCCCCACCCATCCGGAACACTTCATTTCCCAAACGGTTTGAAAGTTGTGCGTTCATACGAGAAATGTCAATTCCTTTTTCGTCTTCAACCAATACAATCCTATCGTTTTGAAATGAATGAGCCTGGAAAAGTCGAATTACCCAATGGCAGCTGTATGATGTTCGAATTTACAAACTGTCCTGAAGGTTCTATTCAAGCAAATTCCCTTCTTATACAGCGGGACGATTCTTTGCTTCCTCTTGTTATTCGAACGAGGAAAGATGGAGACCGTATGACATTGAAAGGAATGCAAGGGTCGAAGAAGGTAAAAGATATTTTTATCGATTAT
This sequence comes from Cytobacillus solani, assembly GCF_001420595.1. Taxonomy (GTDB): domain Bacteria; phylum Bacillota; class Bacilli; order Bacillales; family Cytobacillaceae; genus Cytobacillus; species Cytobacillus solani. The sequence continues at coordinate 41,563 of NZ_LJIX01000003.1, forward strand.
AAAGTGCCTTTGCAAGAAAGAAATTTTTGGCCAATTGTAACAGACAGCAATGGCCAAATCTTGTGGGTGCCAGGATTAAAAAAATCTCATTCTTCAACTGGGCAGCAGTCGAATGCTAACTTTATTCTTTTAACTTACATAAGGCAATGATTCTTCTAGGAGGCACGCTGAAAATGAAAAATGATATCGAGAAAATTTTAATAACAGAAGAAGAAATTCAAGAAAAAATTAAGGGCCTTGCTGCAGAGCTAACTGAGGAGTATAAAGATAATTTCCCCCTTGCTATTGGCGTTTTAAAAGGTGCTATGCCATTTATGGGTGATTTGTTAAAACGAATCGATACGTATCTTGAAATGGACTTTATGGATGTTTCCAGCTATGGCAAGTCAACTGTTTCATCGGGTGAGGTTAAAATTGTTAAAGATCTTGACACATCTGTTGAAGGCAGAGATATCTTAATTATTGAAGATATCATCGACAGTGGTTTGACTTTAAGTTATTTAGTTGAATTATTCCGTTATCGCAAGGCAAAATCAATCAAAATTGTTACATTACTGGACAAACCAACAGGACGTAAGGCAGATATTAAAGCAGATTATGTTGGATTTATCGTTCCTGATGAGTTTGTTGTTGGGTATGGTCTTGATTATGCTGAGAAATACCGGAACCTTCCATATATTGGTGTACTAAAGCCTGAAGTATATAGTGATAATAATTAAGTCAATAATTGTAAGAAGAAACATCCAAGAATGATCCTTTCTACATGAAGAAGTGAACCAGTTTTGTCAAGTGCAAATCCTTGTATTGGCACGATTTTCTATGATACTATACATTATAGTTTGTTTACCGTGGGAGGAGGTAAAGGATGAATCGGATCTTCCGGAATACCATCTTTTATTTATTAATATTTTTGGTAATTATCGGCGTCGTTAGTTTCTTTAATGGGAACAATGAGCCAACGAAACAAGTCTCTTATGATGAATTTGTTACACATTTAGAAAATGGTGACATTAAATCCATTACGATGCAGCCTGAGAGAGGCGTTTTTGAAGTAAAGGGCCAGCTTGAAGGCTACGAAGAAGGCAAGTATTTTGTTACTTATGTTGTAAACAGTGATAAGATACTTGATCGAATTGATGCACTTGCTGCACAAAACGCTGAGGTGGATTTTCAGCCAGCTAAGGAAACAAGTGGATGGGTTACATTCTTCACTTCAATTATCCCTTTCATCATTATTTTTATTTTGTTCTTCTTCTTACTAAACCAAGCACAGGGCGGTGGAAGCCGTGTGATGAACTTTGGTAAAAGTAAGGCAAAGCTCTATGATGACAGTAAAAAGAAAGTCCGCTTTAAGGATGTAGCAGGAGCGGATGAAGAAAAGCAAGAGCTTGTTGAAGTCGTTGAATTTTTGAAAGACCCGAGAAAGTTTGCAGAACTAGGAGCTAGAATTCCGAAAGGTGTGCTTCTTGTAGGACCTCCAGGTACAGGTAAAACGTTGCTTGCGCGAGCTGCAGCTGGTGAGGCTGGTGTCCCGTTCTTCTCTATTAGTGGTTCAGACTTCGTTGAAATGTTTGTCGGTGTTGGTGCATCACGTGTACGTGATTTATTCGAAAATGCTAAGAAAAATGCACCATGTATTATATTTATTGATGAAATTGATGCGGTTGGACGCCAGCGTGGTGCTGGCTTAGGCGGCGGTCACGATGAACGTGAACAAACGCTTAACCAATTGCTTGTTGAAATGGATGGATTTGGCGCCAACGAAGGAATTATTATTGTTGCTGCAACAAACCGCCCGGATATTCTAGATCCAGCATTGCTTCGTCCAGGACGTTTTGACCGTCAGATTACAGTTGATCGCCCAGATGTTATTGGACGTGAAGCAGTTCTTAAAGTACATGCCCGCAATAAGCCATTAGATGAAGGTATTAATCTAAAAGCCATTGCACAGCGTACTCCTGGATTCTCAGGTGCTGATTTAGAAAACTTATTGAATGAAGCAGCCCTTGTTGCGGCTCGTCGGGATAAGAAAAAAATTGATATGACTGATATCGACGAAGCAACTGACCGTGTAATTGCTGGTCCTGCGAAGAAAAGCCGTGTGATTTCTAAAAAGGAAAGAAACATCGTTGCCTTCCATGAAGCGGGTCATACAGTTATAGGTGTAGTTCTTGAAGAAGCAGAAATGGTTCATAAAGTAACGATTGTCCCTCGTGGGCAAGCTGGCGGATATGCTGTTATGCTTCCGAAAGAAGATCGCTTCTTTATGACAAAACCAGAGCTTCTTGATAAAATTGTCGGTCTACTTGGTGGCCGTGTTGCAGAGGAAATTGTGTTTGGCGAAGTAAGTACTGGCGCTCATAATGACTTCCAGCGTGCAACAGGAATTGCTAGAAGAATGGTAACAGAATTTGGAATGAGCGATAAGCTCGGTCCGTTACAGTTTGGCCAATCCCAAGGCGGTCAGGTCTTCTTAGGAAGAGATTTCAATAACGATCAGAATTACTCTGATGCGATTGCCTATGAGATTGATTTAGAAATTCAGCGTATAATTAAGGATTGTTATGCAAAGGCGAAAAAGGTACTTACTGAAAATCGCAAAAAACTTGATTTAATTGCCAATACGCTACTAGAAGTAGAAACGCTCGATGCGGAACAAATTAAGCATCTAATTGATCATGGTACATTACCTGATCGTCCTGTCAAAACAGATGAAGCATCTGCTGGAGATGTTAAAGTAAATATTAACGTCAATAAAGAAGAACTTCCTGAAAAAACGACAGAGGCAAAAGAAGAAGATTCAGCTTCTTCTAGAGAAGAAAGTCCGCAAGAAACGAAGGACGATCGAAAAGAATAAATGGAAAAGCGCTCCTAGCAGAGCGCTTTTTTTTCGCGAAATTTACATCGATTTAATTCCGATTACACGTTGCTAACCGAGTTATGTTATGATGTGTTCAGTGAAAACATTGTCGAATTTAACTATAAAAAAAGTGGTGAGAAGATTGATATTCGTATTTGATATAGGGAATACAAATATGGTTCTAGGTGTATATGACGGAGATACTCTGAAATACCATTGGAGAATTGAAACGAACCGAAATAAAACAGAAGATGAATATGGCATGCTGATTAAGTCACTGTTTGACCATGTAGAGTTGAAATTTGCTGATATAGATGGAATTATTATTTCTTCGGTTGTCCCACCGATAATGAATGCACTTGAAAGAATGTGTCATAAATACTTTCATATAAAACCGCTAATTGTTGGCCCTGGTATGAAAACAGGGTTAAATATTAAATATGAAAACCCAAGAGAAGTTGGAGCAGACCGCATTGTGAATGCTATTGCTGCCATTCATGACTATGGCAGTCCGCTTATTATTGTTGATTTTGGAACAGCGACTACCTATTGCTATGTCAATGAGCATAAACAATATATGGGCGGTGCAATTGCCCCGGGAATTGGGATTTCGACGGAGGCATTATATTCAAGAGCTGCCAAGCTGCCAAGAATTGAAATCGCACGACCCGATGATATTATTGGGAAGAACACGGTGGCAGCGATGCAGGCAGGAATCTTATTTGGTTATGTTGGTCAAGTAGAAGGAATTGTTAAGAGAATGAAGGATCAGGCAAAAGGAAATCCTACCGTTATCGCAACCGGTGGATTAGCAAGCTTAATTGCAAAAGAATCAACGATTATTGATATTGTTGATCCATTTTTAACTTTAAAAGGCCTTCAGATTATTTATAAGCGTAATATGGAGACATTAAAATAAATAACAAGAGATTGACAAGTGAAAGGGGTTTACAAATGAGTGATTATTTAATTAAAGCACTTGCTTATAATGGACAAGTCCGGGCATATGCTGTTCGGACAACGGAAACGGTTGGTGAGGCACAGCGCCGTCATCAAACTTGGCCAACAGCTTCTGCAGCATTAGGGAGAGCCATGTCAGCTGGTGTGATGATGGGTGCCATGTTGAAAGGTGAGGAAAAGATAACAATTAAAATAGAGGGCGGCGGTCCGATCGGTCCTATCTTAGTGGTTAGTAATTCAAAAGGGGAAGTAAGGGGATACGTGACGAATCCGCAAACCCATTTTGATTTAAATGAACAAGGGAAACTCGATGTTCGCCGTGCAGTCGGGACAACAGGGACATTAACTGTTGTGAAAGATATCGGGATGAGGGAGCATTTTACAGGTCAGGTTCCAATTGTATCTGGTGAATTAGGAGAAGATTTCACGTACTATTTTGTTACTTCGGAACAAACACCATCTTCTGTTGGTGTAGGAGTACTTGTTAATCCTGATAATACGATTCTTGCTGCTGGTGGGTTCATTTTGCAGCTTATGCCGGGAACTGATGATGAAACAATTACAGATATTGAAAATCGCTTAAAACAGATCCCTCCTGTATCTAAACTCATACAACAAGGGCTATCACCAGAAGAACTATTAAGTGAGCTATTAGGGAAGGAAAATGTGAAGATACTTGAGAAGTTACCTGTGGCATTCACGTGTACTTGCTCCAAGGAAAGGTTTGCAGATGCAATCACTAGTCTTGGAAAAGAGGAAATTCAAGATATGATTGATACAGAAGGCAAAGCAGAGGCACAATGCCACTTCTGTAATGAAATGTACCATTATTCAAAGGAAGAATTAGAAAAGTTTAAGCAAGAAGCGAAGTAAAAGGTGGAGTTTTAGGGGGAGGTTAAGGTGAAGAAGGAGAGGTTAAAAAGAGAGAAACTTTGGATAGTGATAGCTGGACTCATTTTGCTTAATTGCTTGACCGTGGCTTTTTTAATTTCTAAAGGGAGTACAGGCAGCAGTGAAGTTGTGGCAAAGGTAGGAAAGGAAAAGATCACACGGCAAGATTGGCTGAATGAAATGGAGTCTAGATACGGAAAAGAAATACTGAGTGAACTAGTTGACCAAAAAATCATAGAAACTGCCGGGAAGAAGTACGATATAAAAATATCAGATCAAGCGGTTGAACGGGAACTCATGGTTATTAAAACAATGTATGGCTCCTCTGGTGGTTACCAGTCATCAGATGAGGAAAAAATGCGTGAGCAAATAAAAAGCAGCTTGATGCTTGAAGAAATCTTAACAAAGGATGTTAAAGTATCAGAAAAAGAAATGAAGAGTTATTACGATCAGAATAAAAAGCAGTTTCATTTGCCTGACTCCTATCATATTTCTAAAATTGTAGTCAAAACAAAAAAAGCAGCGGAACAAACGCTGAAGGAGTTGGAGCAAGGGTCTAGCTTTGCAGTGCTAGCAATGGAACGCTCGATTGATGAGTTTACGGCTAATCTCGGCGGAGATGCTGGCTACATAAATGAAGATAGCGACCGTTATTCAAAGGACTTTCTTCAAATAATAAAAAAACTAAAGCCGGGTAAATGGAGTAAACCAATAAAGCTTGAGGACAGCTATGCAATTGTTATGCTTCATGAAGCTGTTAAGGGCAAGGAGTACAAATATAAGGATGTAAAAGATCAGATTAGAAGGCAGATTGCGTTAGAGCAAATGGAAATCCCTGTTTCTGCGAAGCCGCTATGGAATGAAACGGATATTGAATGGTTTTATGGAGAGCTTGAGGCTCACTAGGAAAATAAAAGAAACACGGACCAAGTCCGTGTTTTTTTCTGGGTTTTAGGGATAGGTTAATAAAGATTAGGCGAAAGTATGAAATTTAATTGAAAATTGAATTTTCCATTGCAAAACAATTGACTTTATAGGCTTTACTTGGTAAGTTTTAATTAAACCAATAAAAATACTCGGAATAAGAGGTGGGGCAAGTGGTACGTGTAGCAAATTCGATTGCAGAATTAGTAGGCCAGACTCCAATTGTGAAACTTAATCGCATCGTTGATGAGAATAGTGCAGATGTGTTTGTCAAATTAGAATATATGAATCCCGGGAGCAGTGTGAAGGATCGTATTGCTCTTGCGATGATTGAAGCGGCAGAAGAAAGTGGAGAATTAAAAGAAGGAGTAACCATCATTGAGCCGACAAGCGGGAATACAGGAATTGGCCTGGCGATGATTGCTGCTGCAAAAGGGTATAAGGCGGTATTAGTTATGCCTGATACAATGAGTATGGAACGACGGAATCTCCTTCGTGCTTATGGGGCGGAGCTTGTTTTAACACCTGGAGCGGAGGGAATGAATGGAGCGATTCGCAAGGCGGGAGAGCTTGCAAAGGAGCATGGCTATTTCATGCCTCAACAATTCCAAAATCCTGCTAACCCAGAAATTCATCGGAAAACAACTGGAAAAGAAATTACAGAACAAATGGGTGACCAGCTAGATGCGTTTATTTCAGGAATTGGAACTGGCGGTACAATATCCGGAGCGGGTGAAGTTCTTCGTGAAAAATATGAGAATATCAAAATTTATGCGGTAGAACCAACAGACTCTCCGGTTTTATCAGGCGGAAAACCGGGTCCACACAAAATTCAAGGAATTGGTGCTGGGTTTGTCCCAGATATTCTTAATACAGAAATCTATAATGAAGTGATCCAAGTGACGAATGATGAGGCATTTGAGTATGCTCGCCGTGCAGCAAAAGAAGAAGGGATTCTTGGAGGCATTTCTTCAGGAGCAGCTATTTTCGCTGCATTAAAGATTGCGAAAGAGCTTGGAAAGGGCAAGAAAGTGCTTGCGATCCTTCCTAGTAATGGAGAACGTTATTTAAGCACTCCATTGTACCAATTTGAAACGGAATAATCAGCAAAAGGCAACGGTCATTTTTGACTGTTGCTTTTTTTGATTAGGAAAAAACCACTGTTATGGAAAACTTTGTGATGAGTTCCTCTTCGTTCAGCCCCAGCGCCTATCCATTTATTCAAAATTTCTAAATTAAAATGAAAGAGAGGCGTTCTTCATGTATGATGAAAAAAGAGAATACATGGGGGTGCCTTCCGATGAAAAAATACCATTTACACGCAAAAAAGATTCCTTATACTTATAATCGTCTTTTTCCGCAATATCGCAAAATTTCCTTAGAGAAAGAGCATCATATATTATTGGAAAGCGGGCGCGGCGGACGCTACAGCATTGCAGCCTTTGATCCAGAAACGGTTTTAATCGGGAAAAACTCAAAGTTAGAAGTAATACATAAAGAAGGAAGACAAACCCTTGAAGGAAATCCGCTGCATTTGTTTAAAGACTGGCTCAGTCAATATGAAGCAGAAAGGTATGAGGAGTTCCCTGATTTTCAGGGTGGCGCAATCGGTTTAATTAGCTATGATTATGGCCGTTATATTGAAAAACTGCCGGAATTAGCAAGAGATGATTTGCAAATGCCTGATATTCACTTTTTAGTTTTTAAGGAATGGTTTGTGTTCGATCATCAGGCTGAAGTTTTGTGGCTTATGTTTCTATATGAGCAGTCTGATGAGAGGGAAGAAGTTGAAAACAGAGCTGAAAATTGGAAGAGGCGATGGATAGCGGAATATGCTCTTCCAAATTCAAAAAACGCAACTGAAATAAGCACGCAAAAAGAAGTCTCCATGAGTGAGGAGATATTTATTCAGGCGGTTCAGCGTGTACAGCATTACATTTCACAGGGTGACGTTTTTCAGGTGAACTTATCTGTCCGTCAAAGCCAGCCGATCTCCCTTCCAGCACTGGATGTTTATGAAAAGCTTAGGGAGTTAAATCCCTCTCCATATATGGGATATATCCAAACACCTGAATATCAGCTTGTCAGTGCATCGCCAGAGTTATTGATTAAGAAAAAGGGAAAAGAGGTTAGCACTCGGCCGATCGCAGGAACAAGGTCCCGCGGAAAAGATGAATCAGAAGATCTTGAACTGGCAAATGAGTTAATTGAAAATGAAAAGGAACGGGCAGAACATGTGATGCTCGTCGATTTAGAAAGAAATGATCTTGGCCGTGTCTGCACATATGGGTCTGTTGAAGTAGATGAGTTTATGGTGATCGAAAAGTATTCTCATGTCATGCATATTGTGTCAAATGTAAGAGGTGAACTTGCTGATGGCAAAGATGGGTTTGATTTAATTGATGCTGTGTTCCCCGGAGGGACGATTACAGGGGCTCCGAAGATAAGAACAATGGAAATTATCGAGGAATTGGAACCTGTGACGAGAGGACCTTATACAGGTTCGTTCGGATGGATTAATTTTAATGGAGATCTTGAGCTGAATATTATTATTCGAACAATGCTAGTGAAGGATGGGTTTGCACATGTTCAGGCGGGTGCAGGTGTTGTCATTGATTCAAACCCAGTAAATGAATATAAAGAATCATTAAAAAAGGCTATTGCTTTATGGATGGCAAAAGAAATGGCAGAACAGGAAAAAGGTGATTAATGATGATTTTTATGATTGATAACTATGATTCATTCACATATAATCTCGTTCAGTACCTAGGTGAGCTAGGCGAAGAATTAGTTGTTAGAAGAAATGATGAAACGTCGATTGAAGAAATTTGTGAATTAAAGCCAAAGTTTTTAATGGTTTCTCCTGGGCCTTGCAGTCCGAATGAAGCGGGTATTAGCATAGAAGCAATCAAGGCATTTGCTGGTCATATACCAATCTTCGGGGTTTGCCTTGGGCACCAATCAATTGCTCAGGTTTTTGGTGGTGAGGTCGTTCAAGCAGAGCGGCTGATGCATGGAAAAACATCTAATATGCATCATGATGGGAGAACGATCTTCCAAGGGCTGCCCAATCCTTTTCCGGCAACAAGATATCATTCCCTAATTGTCAGGAAGGAAACACTGCCTTCTTGCCTCGAAGTATCCGCCTGGACGGCTGAAGGTGAAATCATGGCCATTCGCCATAAGGAACTGCCGGTAGAAGGTGTTCAATTTCATCCAGAATCGATCATGACAACGGCAGGAAAGGATTTGCTCAAGAACTTCCTAAGCTATTATTCAAAAATGGAAGTATTAAGGGGTGATTAGGCTATGTTTATCTATATGAATGGAAAAATTGTCGGGAAGGAAGAGGCTGTTATCTCCCCGTTTGACCATGGATACTTATACGGAATGGGTCTTTTTGAAACATTCAGAGTCTATGATGGACATCCCTTTTTATTGGATGATCATCTGGAAAGGCTGAATAATAGTTTAGAAGTGCTTAACATGAAAGTTTCTTATTCGAGGGAGGAGATACAGAGTGCGCTGCGCCTGCTTTTAGCAAAAAATCGTTTAACTGATGCTTACATCCGTTTGAATGTATCAGCGGGCGTAGGGGAAATCGGACTGCAGCCAGATCCTTATCTTTATCCCAATTTGATTATCTTTGCAAAGCCTCTGCCTCCATCAATGATCGGACAGGAAAAAAAGGCGGTTATATTAACTTTGAATCGGAATACCCCTGAAGGTGTGGAGCGTTTAAAGTCACATCATTATTTAAATAATATTTTAGCAAAGAGGGAAATAGGGGATATGCCTGAATGTGAAGGGATCTTTCTAACCAAAGAAGGGTTTTTAGCAGAAGGAATTGTCTCGAATTTATTTTGGCTAAAAGAGAATGTATTGTATACGCCGGCGATTGAAACGGGCATTTTAAATGGGATTACAAGAAAATTAATTATAAAGCTAGCCCAAAGGAATGGAATAGCTGTTGAAGAAGGTTTCTTTCAAACGGCTGAAGCCAAAAAGGCAGATGAGATCTTCGTTACGAATTCCATCCAGGAAATTGTTCCGATTTATTCATTTGCTGGGAGCGAGATGCCAGGCAATAACGGCGGCTTTGTACAAGATCTTCAAAAGCAATATAAGAACCTTAGCGGGTACTTGTGGAGCAGGAATGAGTGGTAAAAGGAGGTAAAAATACATGTCTACAATTATTCAATGTGGTCCTTATTCATTGGATTACAGCAAGAAGACGCTAATTATGGGGGTTTTAAATATTACGCCTGATTCTTTTTCTGATGGGGGCAAGTATAATCACTTGGACCAAGCGGTGGAACGGGCTATGCAAATGGTACAGGATGGGGCAGATATTATTGATATTGGAGGAGAATCTACCAGACCTGGATTTATTAAGGTATCTGCTGAAGAAGAAATAGAGCGGGTCACTCCTATTATTCGGGCAGTTTCAGAAGCAGTAAATATACCGATCTCAATAGATACATATAAGGCTGAAGTGGCAAAAGAAGCGATAAAGGCAGGAGCCCATATCATAAATGATATTTGGGGTGCGAAAGCGGATGAGGACATGCCGAGGGTTGCTGCTGAACTTCAAGTTCCAATTGTGTTAATGCATAATCGTGCAAACCAAGATTACTCCGCTTTTTACCGTGATGTGGTTAATGATCTGTATGAAAGCATCTCGCTTGTGAGGCAGGCTGGAGTTAAGGATGAGAATATTATTTTAGACCCGGGAATTGGCTTTGCTAAAGACTTATCTTATAATCTAGAAATGATGAGAGATTTGGACAAGCTAGTATCCCTTGGATATCCTGTTTTACTTGGAACCTCTCGAAAGTCTATGATTGGCGGGGTGTTAGACTTGCCTGTTGATGAGCGGATGGAAGGGACTGGGGCGACTGTTTGTTATGGAATTCAGAAGGGATGTCACATTATGCGCATTCATGATGTGAAAGAAATGGCTCGAATGGCAAAAATGATGGATGCACTAGTAGGTAAGGGAGTTTATCATGGATAAAATTATTTTAAATAAGATGGCTTTTTATGGATATCATGGGGTTTTTCCTGAGGAAACCCATCTAGGACAAAGATTTATGGTCGATTTAACTGTGGAAACTAATTTAAAAAAAGCAGGGGAAACGGATCAGCTCGAATACTCAATTAATTATGGAGAAATCTATCAAGTTTGCAAAGAGATTGTTGAAGGAAAACCTTATAAGCTTGTCGAGGCAGTTGCTGAAAAGATTGCCGGGGAAATGCTTGACCGTTTTGAACCTATATCTCAAGTGACTGTGAGGGTAATTAAACCAGATCCGCCTATTCCAGGACATTATGAATCCGTTGCGGTTGAAGTAACAAGGAGCAGGATGTAATGAATAATGAAGCGTATATTGCACTAGGCTCCAACATTGGGAACCGTTTCGAGCATTTAAAGCAAGCGATCGAGGAGTTGAACTCTCTTCCAGATGTGAATGTAGTGAATGCTTCATCCATTTATGAAACGGATCCAGTTGGGTATGAGGATCAAGAGCAATTTTTAAATATGGTCATACAAGTGAACACGGCTTTAAGCCCAATTCAATTGTTGGAAGCGTGCCTTGCTATCGAAAAGGACCTTGGGAGAAAGAGGGAAATACGCTGGGGTCCTCGAACGATAGACCTTGACATTTTACTGTATAATCAAGAAAATATTAAAACAGAGAAGTTATTAGTTCCTCATCCTCGGATGCAAGAGAGAGCTTTTGTTATGATCCCTCTACTTGAGATTCAGTCCAGCATCAAGCTTCCGACGATGGAAAAGCCTCTTCAAGCAAGTTTAGAGGATATACCTGATAGAGAGGGAGTACGGATATGGAAGCGGAAAAATGGGGAAGACGTATTCGCGCTTTTCGTAAACTAAAAGGCTTTACACAGGAAAGCTTTGCCAAGGAGCTTGGTGTATCAGTATCGATATTAGGAGAGATTGAAAGAGGGAACAGAATGCCGGCTGCAGACTTTTTAGGGCGGGTTGCTTTCATGCTAAATATTACCGTTGAAGATTTAACTCCCCCAGATGAAAATAGAGAATAGATATTTACTTAAATAAGGGATGTAACTTTAGGTTAGATAGATTTCTAGCTGCTGCGCCTTGGGTTGAAAGACTTGTTTTATGCTTGTCTACCTCAACAAGGCGCTTTCTTATTGCGAATTAGGAGGTTTACTATGTTTAAAATTGGCGATATAGAATTAAAAAATCGTGTTGTACTTGCGCCAATGGCAGGAGTTTGCAATTCAGCTTTTAGACTTACTGTCAAAGAATTCGGTGCTGGATTAGTGTGTGCTGAAATGGTCAGTGATAAAGGCATCGTTATTAAGAATGAAAAGACAATGAACATGCTTTACATCGATGAAAGAGAAAAGCCGCTAAGCCTGCAAATTTTTGGCGGTGAAAAAGAGACATTGGTTGAAGCGGCGAGATTTGTTGATAAAAGTACAAACGCGGACATTATCGATATTAATATGGGCTGCCCTGTACCTAAAATCACTAAATGTGATGCAGGGGCGAAATGGCTGCTTGATCCAGATAAAATTTATGAAATGGTCTCAGCTGTAACAGATGCAGTTGAGAAACCGGTTACCGTTAAAATGCGTATGGGATGGGATGAAGACCATATTTACGCTGTTCGTAATGCACAGGCAGTTGAACGTGCGGGCGGAAAGGCTGTTGCGATGCATGGACGTACACGTGTACAAATGTATGAAGGAAATGCAAATTGGGATATTATTCGTGAAGTGAAGCAAAGTATCAATATTCCACTAATTGGAAACGGAGATGTGCAAACGCCTCAAGATGCTAAACGTATGCTTGATGAAACAGGCTGTGATGGTGTCATGATTGGTAGAGCTGCATTAGGGAACCCATGGATGATTTACCGTACAGTTAAATACCTAGAATCAGGGGAATTAATGGGTGAGCCGGGTGTGCGGGAGAAAATTAATGTTTGCATCCTTCATTTAGATCGTTTAATCGCTTTGAAAAACGAGTATATAGCTGTTCGTGAGATGCGTAAGCATGCTGCTTGGTACCTAAAAGGGATTCGTGGAAATGCAAAAGCACGAAATGCGATCAATGAGTGTCATACAAGAGAAGATCTTGTTACATTGTTAAATGCACTTGTAATAGAAGTAGAGGAAAAGGAACAGAGTCAAATCCAAGCGGGATAACAGTGGTGATGTTTGACTTTGGAATTTTCTTTATCTATAATACTTTTGAACGAAAGAGAACTGCCAGTGACCTACTGGCAGTTTTTATTCTATTTATTCATATTATTGATGTCTGTCCGGTCCACATTGTGTAGAATAATAGAAGTGAGAAATCTTTTATTGTGCATAAGCTTTACATAAAAAAGATTTACAAAATAATGGAGATGATATAAGTGAGCCAGAGTCATGAAGAATTAAATGACCAATTAATCGTCAGAAGGGAAAAAATGAATAGCCTTCGCAATCAAGGACTAGATCCTTTTGGAAAGCGTTTTGATCGTTCTCATCAAACTAAGGAATTGATCGAACAATATGAAGCACTTGAAAAAGAAGAGATTGAAGAAAAAAATATAACAGTAGCACTTGCAGGCCGTATCATGACAAAGCGCGGGAAAGGAAAAGCGGGTTTTGCACATATCCAGGATTTATCTGGACAAATTCAAATCTATGTTCGTAAAGATGCAATTGGTGATGAAAAATATGAAATTTTCGACTCGGTTGATCTTGGGGATATCGTTGGCGTTTCAGGAACTCTTTTTAAAACAAAAGTAGGCGAACTTTCTGTAAAGGTTCAGGAATTTGAACTTTTAACGAAAGCGTTACGACCACTCCCGGATAAATTCCATGGTTTAAAGGACGTTGAGCAACGATACCGTCAACGTTATTTGGATTTAATCATGAGCGAGGAAAGCAAAAAAACATTCGTTGACCGTAGTCGGATTATCCAATCCATGCGCCGCTATCTAGATAGCCAAGGGTACTTAGAAGTAGAAACCCCAATGATGCACTCAATTGCTGGTGGAGCTTCAGCTCGTCCGTTTATTACCCACCATAATGCACTTGATATGGAGCTGTACATGCGTATCGCAATTGAACTACATTTGAAGCGTTTGATTGTTGGCGGCTTAGAGAAGGTGTATGAAATCGGCCGTGTCTTCCGTAATGAAGGTGTTTCAACACGCCATAATCCGGAATTTACGATGATTGAATTATATGAAGCATATGCTGACTATCGCGACATTATGAGCTTAACTGAAAACCTAATTGCACACATCGCACAGGAAGTACTTGGAACAACTACGGTGCAATATGGAGAATATGAAGTTGACTTAAAACCAGAGTGGAAAAGACTTCATATGGTAGATGCGATTAAGGAATACACAGGGGTAGACTTCTGGAAAGAGATGAGCAAGGAAGAAGCGCAGCAATTAGCGAAAGAGCATGGGGTAGAAATTACTGAACATATGCTTTATGGCCATATTGTAAATGAATTTTTTGAGCAAAAAGTAGAGGAGAAATTAATTCAGCCAACATTCATTTTTGGACACCCTGTTGAAATTTCTCCGCTTGCAAAGAAAAATGATGAAGATCCAAGGTTTACGGATCGGTTTGAGCTATTTATTGTTGCACGTGAGCATGCGAATGCATTCACAGAACTTAATGATCCTATTGATCAAAGACAACGTTTTGAAGCTCAGCTCAAAGAACGTGAGCAAGGTAATGACGAAGCTCATATGATGGATGATGATTTCATTGAAGCATTAGAATACGGAATGCCTCCAACGGGAGGGCTTGGGATTGGTATCGATCGCCTTGTCATGCTTTTAACAAATTCTCCTTCCATTAGAGATGTCTTATTATTCCCGTTAATGCGTCACCGTTAAATAACTTTATCAGAGGTAAGGCATGATATTTTATGTGCTTTACCTTTTTTGTATTTCAATAAATAATATGAATATTTTTTCTTTGAATTCTAAAGATAAATATCGAAAAAACATATTGCAACCGCGTAAATATGGTGGTATATTAATATCTGTTGTTGCGAGACGATAACTTTTGAAAAAAGAAATTAAAAAAGTTATTGACTTAAACACAATGAATGTGATAGTATTTAAAAGTCGCCTTGAGCGGCAGAGTAATAACAATCATTGCTCTTTGAAAACTGAACGAACAAAAAAACGTCAACGTTAATTCAAGTTTTAAAACTTAAGAGCTAATCTTACTNAACATTTTAAACATAGTAGTATTTAAAAGTCGCCTTGAGCGGCAGAGTAATAATAATCATTGCTCTTTGAAAACTGAACGAACAAAAAACGTCAACGTTAATTCAAGTATTAAAACTTAAGAGCTAATCTTACTCTTTATTGGAGAGTTTGATCCTGGCTCAGGACGAACGCTGGCGGCGTGCCTAATACATGCAAGTCGAGCGAATCTGAGGGAGCTTGCTCCCAAAGATTAGCGGCGGACGGGTGAGTAACACGTGGGCAACCTGCCTGT
>NZ_LJIX01000003.1:61204-297757 GCF_001420595.1 Cytobacillus solani
TAGGAGCCGTAGCTGGACAAAATGATTACTCAACTTCTTCTTTAGCATTATCTAGTTTTGAGGGAACAAACCTCATCATAAATAGGTCTAGTGACGATGGCGAGAAGGCCACACCCGTTCCCATCCCGAACACGGAAGTTAAGCTTCTCAGCGCCGATGGTAGTTAGGGGCTGTCCCCTTGTGAGAGTAGGACGTCGCTAGGCAAATGAAAGAGCACCTATAAAGGTGCTCTTTTTTGTGTTCTATATTCTAATTATCAGTTCATTCATAGGTTTGAGAAATAAAAAATGGGGGAAAATTATAATACTTGTTCATTGCAACGTCATTTATACTTATGTATAATTAAAGTCAAATATAGTCAAAGTCAGATTGGGGGGAGGAGTAATGAGAAATATTTCAGATATCATTGAGAATTATTTGAAGCAGGTCTTAGAATTGAGTGAAAGAGAACTCGTTGAGATAAAACGCAGTGAAATTGCAGATAAATTCCAATGTGTACCGTCCCAGATTAATTATGTCATCAATACAAGATTTACAATTGAAAAGGGTTATGTCGTTGAAAGCAAAAGAGGCGGCGGTGGATATATTCGAATAATGAAGGTTCAATCTTATGATCATGCTCATGTAATTGAACAAATATTATCTTTAATTCAAGGCCGGTTAACACAGAATAGTGCGGAAGATGTGATATTCCGACTTGTAGAAGAGGAAATTATTACTAAGCGAGAGGCAAAAATCATGCTCAGTGTTATTGATCGATCTGTATTATATATTGATCTCCCTTATAGAGATGAACTTCGTGCAAGAATGTTAAGAGCGATGCTTACGACTTTAAAATATAAATAAAACAGCGAGCTGGAGAGGTGAAAACATGATATGCCAGGAATGTAATCAAAGACCTGCAACGCTGCACTTTACAAAAATAGTCAATGCTGAAAAGGCAGAATATCATTTATGCGAGAAATGCGCGCAGGAAAAGGGTGATATGTTCATGCTTAGCGGTGCAACTGGTTTTTCCATTAATAATTTATTAGCTGGCTTATTGAACATGGATCCTACAGTCAAAAAAAAAGAACAGGATACATTCGAAGAGGAAACTATTTTGCAATGTGATCAATGTTCTATGACTTTTCAACAATTTATTAAAATAGGAAGATTTGGCTGTGCCCATTGTTACAAAGCTTTTGAGGAACAGCTTAAGCCAATACTTAGAAGATTGCATAGCGGAAACTCCTCGCATAATGGGAAGATTCCGGCAAGAATCGGCGGAAGCCTACATTTGAAAAAGAATATTGAGGAATTAAAGTATCAGCTAAAAGAGTCTATTTCTAGGGAAGAGTTTGAAAAGGCCGCGGAAATTAGAGATGAGATACGATTGCTGGAAAGCCAATTAAATACAAATCTTGAGGGAGGGAAATAGCTTGTCTTTAGAACGGTTTATTAATCAAGCTGTCAGCTCCTGGATGAGTGCTGAAGGTCCAGATTCAGACATTATCTTAAGTTCAAGAATTAGATTAGCCCGTAATATAAGCCAATTTAAGTTTCCTATTCTTTTTTCCAATGACGAGGCCAAGTCAGTCATTCATAAGATAAAAGAAAGGGTGGATGACTCTTCTTTTACAAAGCTTGGGAATATGGAGCTATTGTTAATGGATGAACTTCAGCCGCTTCAAAAAAGAGTACTCATGGAAAAACATTTAATTAGCCCTTATTTAGCAGAAAACTCATCTTATGGTGCTTGTTTGCTCTCTGAAAATGAGGAATTAAGCATTATGATTAATGAAGAGGATCACATCCGAATACAATGCTTATTCCCGGGTTTTCAACTTTTAGAGGCATTGGAAATGGCTAATGAGATCGATGATTGGCTTGAGGAGAAGATTGATTACGCATTTGATGAAAATATCGGTTATTTAACAAGCTGTCCGACGAATGTAGGGACTGGGTTAAGGGCTTCAGTAATGATGCATCTGCCTGGACTTGTTTTAACTCAGCAAATCAATCGGATTATCCCAGCAATTAATCAATTGGGTTTAGTTGTTAGAGGGATTTATGGTGAGGGCAGCGAGGCTTTAGGAAACATCTTTCAGGTATCGAATCAGTTGACACTTGGGAAATCAGAAATAGATATAGTTGAGGATTTAAAGAGTGTAGTGAGTCAGCTCATTTCACAGGAAAGATCGGCAAGGGAAGCATTAGAGAAAACTTCAAACATACAATTAGAAGACAGAGTGTTCCGTTCTTTTGGGATTTTGTCCAATTCACGAATTATAGAATCAAAGGAAGCGGCAAGATGCTTATCAGATGTTCGTTTAGGTATTGACATGGGGTACTTAAGCGATATTTCTAAGAATATTTTAAATGAGCTTATGATTCTAACACAGCCTGGATTTCTCCAACAATATGCTGGAGGTCCATTAAGACCTCATGAGCGGGATATCCGAAGGGCTTCCTTAATAAGAGAAAGATTAAAAATGGAGAATCAATAGATAGGAGGATACTGATATGATGTTCGGTCGTTTTACAGAAAGAGCCCAGAAGGTGTTGGCTTTAGCACAAGAGGAGGCCATTCGTTTAGGTCATAATAATATTGGAACAGAGCATATTCTTCTAGGTCTTGTTCGAGAAGGGGACGGCATTGCTGCTAAAGCCCTCTATGCGCTGGGACTTGGTTCGGATAAAATTCAAAACGAAGTGGAAAATTTAATTGGCAGGGGGCAGGATACAACCCAGACGCCACATTATACACCTAGAGCTAAAAAAGTGATCGAACTTTCAATGGATGAAGCGAGGAAATTAGGCCACTCCTATGTAGGGACTGAGCATATCCTCCTTGGACTTATTCGTGAAGGTGAGGGTGTAGCTGCAAGAGTGCTTAATAACCTTGGGGTTAGTCTTAATAAAGCACGCCAGCAAGTGCTGCAGTTATTAGGAAGCAATGAATCTGGCAATCACCAGGGCGGATCATCGGCTAATGCCAATACACCTACGCTTGATGGTTTAGCAAGAGATTTAACGGCTATCGCCAAAGAAGGAAGCCTTGACCCTGTGATCGGACGCAGTAAAGAGATACAGCGTGTAATAGAAGTGTTGAGCCGCCGGACAAAGAATAACCCAGTGTTAATTGGTGAGCCTGGTGTTGGGAAGACAGCAATAGCAGAAGGGCTGGCACAGCAAATTATTAATAATGAGGTCCCAGAGACACTTCGTGATAAAAGGGTCATGACCCTTGATATGGGAACGGTTGTTGCTGGAACAAAATACCGGGGAGAATTTGAAGATCGTTTGAAAAAGGTAATGGATGAAATCAGGCAAGCAGGTAATATTATCTTATTCATTGACGAGCTGCACACATTAATTGGTGCAGGAGGAGCAGAGGGAGCAATTGATGCTTCTAATATCCTAAAACCTTCACTTGCCCGTGGCGAATTGCAATGTATTGGAGCAACAACACTTGATGAATATCGTAAATATATAGAAAAAGATGCAGCATTAGAAAGACGCTTCCAGCCAATAACGGTTGATGAGCCGACAGCTGATGAGTCTGTACAAATTTTACAGGGATTAAGAGACCGTTATGAAGCTCATCACCGTGTAACGATAACTGATGCAGCCATTGATGCGGCTGTAAAACTATCAGATCGCTATATTTCAGATCGGTTCCTTCCAGATAAGGCGATTGATCTTATCGATGAAGCAGGTTCGAAAGTGCGTCTTCGCTCTTACACGACACCGCCTAATTTAAAGGAATTAGAAGTAAAGCTTGAGGATGTTCGTAAAGAAAAGGATGCTGCTGTACAAAGCCAAGAATTTGAGAAAGCTGCCTCTTTAAGGGATACAGAACAGCGCCTTCGTGAGCAGCTGGAGGAAACAAAGAAATCTTGGAAGGAAAAACAAGGCAAAGAGAACAGTGAAGTAACTGTTGAAGATATTGCCAGCGTTGTATCTAGCTGGACGGGTATCCCTGTTTCTAAATTGGCAGAAACAGAAACACAGAAGCTTCTAAATTTAGAAGAGATCCTTCATTCAAGACTGATTGGTCAAGAAGAAGCAGTTAAAGCGATCTCCAAAGCAGTTCGCCGCGCGCGGGCTGGGTTAAAGGATCCAAAGCGTCCGATTGGCTCATTTGTTTTCCTCGGTCCAACTGGGGTCGGAAAGACAGAGCTTGCCCGTGCATTAGCTGAAGCAATGTTTGGCGATGAAGATGCAATGATCCGTATCGATATGTCTGAGTATATGGAGAAGCACTCTACTTCAAGATTGGTAGGTTCACCTCCTGGATATGTAGGATATGAAGAAGGCGGACAGTTAACTGAAAAGGTTCGCAGAAAGCCATATTCAGTTGTACTGCTAGATGAAATTGAAAAGGCACATCCAGATGTTTTCAATATTCTTTTGCAAGTATTAGAGGATGGCCGTTTGACTGATTCGAAAGGAAGAACTGTCGATTTCCGTAATACAGTTTTAATTATGACTTCCAATGTTGGAGCAGAGGCATTAAAACGCAACAAATATGTCGGATTCAACATTCAAGATGGCGAACAGGATTACAAGGATATGAAATCGAAGGTAATGGAGGAAATGAAAAAGGCGTTCCGTCCAGAGTTCGTCAATCGTATTGATGAGATCATTGTCTTCCATGCACTAGAGAGAAAGCATTTAAAGGAAATTGTTACATTAATGTCTGATCAATTGACTAAACGGTTAAAAGAGCAGGATATCGATATTGAATTAACTGATGCTGCGAAGGAGAAAATTTCTGTCGAAGGCTATGACCCTGAATATGGGGCAAGACCGCTTCGCAGAGCGATTCAAAAACATATCGAGGATCGTTTGTCAGAAGAGCTGCTTAAAGGAACGGTATTAACAGGTCAAAAGGTTGTTATTGATGTCCATGACGGAGAGTTTGTTGTAGAAACAGGGGGATCAAACCTTACGGCCACTATACAAAAATAATGAATGAGATAAAAGAAGAAGGTGCACGTGGATAATCGTGTACCTTCTTTGTAATTACTAAGTGCGAAACAGCGTATAATATAATTCTGGGTATATTTCCAATGAAGAATTAGAACATAAATGGTAAAGGTTTGATTAGAGAAGGAGAATAAGGTTATGGCCAAAAGGAAAACAAAGTTTATGTGCCAGGAATGCGGGTATGAATCACCAAAGTGGATGGGGAAATGCCCGGGCTGTGGCGAGTGGAATAAAATGATCGAAGAAGTAGAGAAGCCTGCTACCTCAAGAAGGGGAGCATTTGCCCATTCCGCAGGATCGACCATTCTCTCAAAGGCGACGCCAATAAACGCTATTGAGACGGTAAGTGAGCCAAGAATATATACAGATTTAAATGAACTTAATCGTGTACTTGGAGGAGGAGTAGTTAGAGGTTCTCTTGTGTTAATCGGCGGTGATCCTGGAATCGGTAAATCTACGCTTCTCCTGCAGGTTTCATCCCAACTTGCTAATAAAAACCACTCTGTTTTGTATATATCTGGAGAAGAATCCATGCGTCAAACGAAATTAAGAGCGGACCGTTTGGGTGTTTCTTCAGATAATTTATTAGTCTACTCGGAGACAAGTCTTGAAGAAATCAGCAGGACAATCGATCAAGTAAATCCAAGCTTTGTAATCATTGATTCAATTCAAACAATCTTTCATCCAGAGGTTACTTCAGCACCTGGAAGTGTTTCTCAAGTAAGGGAGTGCACGGCTGAGTTAATGAGAATCGGGAAGACAAAAGGAATTGCCATTTTCATAGTTGGGCATGTTACAAAGGAAGGCTCTATAGCCGGACCGAGACTATTGGAGCATATGGTTGATACTGTGCTTTATTTTGAGGGCGAACGCCACCATACATATCGTATTTTACGAGCAGTAAAAAACAGGTTTGGATCTACAAATGAAATGGGAATTTTCGAAATGAAGGAGTTTGGATTGGAAGAGGTAGAAAATCCGTCCGAAATTTTCCTAGAGGAAAGATCCCAAGGTGCAGCAGGATCAACTGTTGTTGCATCGATGGAAGGAACACGTCCAGTTCTCGTGGAGATACAGGCGCTTATTTCCCCAACAAGCTTTGGAAATCCAAGAAGAATGGCAACGGGAATTGACCATAACCGTGTGCCATTGCTAATGGCAGTACTAGAAAAAAGGGTAGGGATGCTCCTGCAGAACCAAGATGCTTATTTAAAGGTAGCTGGTGGAGTAAAGCTAGATGAGCCTGCTATCGATTTAGCTATTGCTGTCAGTATTGCATCTAGTTTTCGTGATAAGCCAACTAAACCTACGGATTGTATTATTGGAGAAGTTGGATTAACTGGTGAAGTCAGAAGGGTCTCAAGAATTGAGCAACGGGTTCAGGAAGCTGCAAAGCTTGGCTTTGAACGAGTCATTCTACCATCTAATAATCTTGGTGGCTGGAAGGGACCAAAAGGAGTAGAACTAATAGGGGTAGGTTCTGTTAGTGAAGCATTAAAAGCGACATTAGGAGGATAAAGGATGGATATGAAAAAGCTTGGTGAAAAAACGATGAGTGAAATCCTGCAGTTTATGGCTCCGGGTACGCCGATAAGAGAAGGAATTGATAATGTCCTTCGTGCAAACACTGGGGGATTAATCGTTCTTGGGAATAAAGAGAAAATGACAAATATCGTTGATGGAGGATTTCAAATAAATTCTCCATTTTCGCCAAGCTATTTATACGAGTTAGCTAAAATGGATGGGGCAATTGTTCTAAATGAGGAAGGGAATAAGATATTAATAGCAAATGCTCAACTTGCCCCAGATCCTAGCATTTCATCCACGGAAACGGGGATGCGTCATCGAACAGCTGAAAGGGTAGCGAAGCAAACAGGATCCTTGGTTATAGCTATTTCTCAGCGCAGAAATGTCATTACTCTTTATAAAGGGCATTTTCGTTATGCACTAAGGGATATTGCGGTGATTTTGTCGAAAGCAAATGTTGCTCTGCAAACACTTGAAAAATATAAGGTTGTATTAGAACAGAGCATTGCTAATTTAAGTGTGCTGGAGTTTGAAGAGCTAGTTACCTATTGTGATATCATCAATGTTTTTCATAGTATTGAAATGGTATTGAGGATTAAGACAGAATTGCTTGCTTATTTAAATGAATTGGGGATTGAAGGTAGATTAATCCGCTTGCAGATGAATGAGATTTTGCTGGATATTGAAAGGGAAGCGGAATTAATTATAAAGGACTATGCACAATCTAAGGATGTTCAAACGGGCGAATTATTTGATAAATTACAGGAACTATCTACTGGAAAAATTCTTGAGGATACCCTTATTTTGAAATTGCTAGGGTATAACGGGTATATTCACACGGACGAATATAAATGTCCGCGTGGCTATCGTATGCTTTCAAAAGTCCCGCGGCTGCCGCCAGTCATTATAGAGAATTTAATTGTTCATTTTGGCGATTTGCCTGCCATTGTTGCTGCATCTGTAGAGGAATTGGATGAAGTAGAGGGAATCGGAGAAGTAAGAGCGAGGAAAATTAAAGATGGGTTAAAATTGATAAAAAATCAGTTTTTTGCAGATCGGCAGCTATAAAGTGACTATTGAACTATAATAATCAGTATGATACAATGTCTGGTTGTTTTATTTGACACTAGATTGCGAATGGTGCTAACCTTAGGCTGTGGCATTGACTATTATCGGTTATCTTATCTTATTTTAATATAATTTAATTTCTTGAGGAAATTTCCCTTTTCTATAGGTTTCAATTTTTGGAATTTGTTAATAATGATTAAAAGGAGGTGAAGGAATGTTAAAACGTATTGTTCAAGCATGCTTCCTTATTATTGGGGTAACGCTTGGGATATTTTTGATTCCTGATTTATTAAGACTAATATCACTCGATAACATTACCATGTTAAATAATCCTTATATGTCCGCGGTGTTAGGTGCAATTATTTTTTATCTTATTTCTTTTTGGGCGGTTGATTATGTTGTTAACTTTGTAAAATGGGTAGAGGAATCGCTTGTACGGGTACCGATAACTGATATTATTTTTGGAAGCATCGGCCTAGTATTTGGGCTGATTGTTGCCTTTTTGATTGGTTATGCATTGAATGCCATCGAAGTTCCTATTTTAAATACGGTTGCACCAATTGTATTAACACTTATATTTGGTTATTTAGGGTTTCAGGTTGGATTTAAAAAACGTGATGAGCTTCTTAATTTGTTTTCTAATCGAAAGAAAAAGGCAAATGAAGAGGAGCCTGAAGCAGCTGCTAAAAACATCTTGAAAATATTAGACACAAGTGTCATTATTGATGGCAGAATTGCAGATATTTGCCAGACTGGATTTCTAGAGGGAACAATTGTTATCCCGCAGTTTGTCCTTGAAGAATTACAGCATATCGCTGATTCGTCAGATGTATTAAAGCGTAATAGAGGACGAAGAGGGTTAGACATTTTGAATCGGATTCAAAAAGAGCTTGCCATAAAAGTAGAAATTTATGAAGGTGACTTTGAAGAGATTCAAGAAGTAGACAGTAAGCTTGTCAAACTTGCGAAGATTACAAATGGTGTGGTCGTAACGAATGACTTTAACTTAAATAAAGTTTGTGAGTTCCAGGGGGTAGCCGTCTTAAATATTAATGATCTGGCTAATGCTGTGAAACCTGTTGTTCTTCCAGGAGAAGAAATGAAAGTTCAAGTCATTAAGGATGGGAAAGAGCAAAATCAAGGAATTGCCTATCTGGATGATGGAACGATGATTGTTGTTGAAGATGGCCGGGATTATATTGGCAAGCATATCGATGTCTTAGTAACAAGTGTCCTGCAAACCTCAGCTGGACGGATGATCTTTGCAAAGCCGAAACTATTAGAAAAAGCATTATAGAGAGATAGGGGTTTGTTTTACATGGCTTATCAAGTCATTATACCTGCAGCTGGTCAAGGAAAGAGAATGGAAGCAGGGAAAAATAAAATTTTGCTAGAGGTTAATGGGTTACCTGTCTTCATTCATACATTAAATGTTTTTCAGAAGGATGAATCATGTAAGGGGATATTTCTTGCGATAAATCCGGAAGAGGAGAATGCATTGAAAGCGATTCTTGCTGAAAATCATATTACGAAGGTAGTTGCTCTTGTCCCAGGAGGGAAAGAAAGACAGTATAGTATATTTAATGCATTAAAGCATGTAAAACAAGAAGGAATCGTACTTGTACATGATGCCGCACGGCCATTTATTGATAAGGAACTCATCCTTCCATTAGTGGAAGCTGCCAAGGAGAAAGGAGCTGCTATTTTAGCAGTTCCTGTAAAGGATACAATAAAAAAAGCTGCTGGAAATATCGTTGCTAAAACGGTCGAACGTACGAGCTTGTGGGCTGTTCAAACCCCGCAGGCTTTTCGTTTTTCTATTTTGATGAATGCTTATAAGAAGGCAGAGCAAGATGATTTTCTTGGAACCGATGATGCAAGTTTAGTAGAGCGCCTCGGTCAGGAAATTGTTATCGTAAAAGGAAATTATGACAATATTAAGCTAACGACCCCTGAGGACCTGTATTTTGCTGAAGCGATTCTCAGAAAAAGACAAGAGCGGTTGTAAAACTATAGATAAAGGAGCAAATCGAATGTTTCGAATTGGACAAGGCTTTGATGTACATCAATTAACTGAAGGACGCCCCCTAATTATTGGCGGAATTGAGATCCCATATGAAAAAGGCTTATTAGGCCATTCAGACGCGGATGTTTTATTGCATACAGTAGCTGATGCTTGCTTAGGTGCGATCGGAGAAGGGGACATCGGCAAGCATTTTCCAGATACTGATCCAGCATATAAAGATGCGGACTCTGCAAAATTATTAGAACACGTTTGGAAGCTTGTTAAAGAAAAAGGATATGAGCTTGTCAATGCAGATTGTACCATTATTGCTCAGAAGCCGAAAATGGCTCCCTATATTGAGCCAATGAGAGAGCGGATTGCACAATTACTAGAAACAGATAACGAAAATATTAATGTGAAGGCAACGACAACTGAGAAGCTGGGTTTTACAGGCCGAGGCGAAGGAATTGCTTCACAGGTAGCGGTGTTATTGCAAAAAAGGAAATAAAGTGAAATCTATTTTTGATTGATATAAGTCTTTATCACAGAAATTCAGGGTGCTAAAATAGATGAGTAGCTAGAAGATTATTTAGGAGGCAACAGTATTATGTCAAACGATATTCGCGTACGTTATGCCCCGAGTCCAACTGGACATTTACATATCGGTAATGCTCGTACGGCATTATTCAATTATTTATTTGCTCGTAATAAAGGCGGGAAATTTATTATCCGTATTGAAGATACAGATAAGAAGCGCAATATTGAAGGTGGAGAAGAAAGCCAGTTAAAGTATTTAAAGTGGCTTGGCATAGATTGGGATGAAAGCGTTGATACGGAAGGTGCTTTCGGTCCGTACCGCCAATCAGAACGGAATGATATTTATGAGAAATACTATAATGAGCTTCTTGATAAAGGACACGCCTATAAATGCTACTGTACCGAAGAGGAAATTGAAGCAGAGCGCGAAGCACAGGTAGAAAAAGGCGATACACCTGCATATTCCGGAAAATGCCGCCATTTAACAGTAGAGGAACGTGCAAAATTAGAAGCCGAAGGCAGACAGCCAAGTATCCGTTTCTTAGTACCAAAAGGAAAAGTGTTTACTTTTACTGATATGGTCAAAGGGAATGTTTCTTTTGAAGCGGATGGAATTGGCGACCATGTTATTGTCAAAAAGGATGGAACACCGACATATAACTTTGCAGTAACGGTAGATGATCACTTAATGGAGATCTCCCATGTTTTAAGAGGGGATGACCATATTTCCAATACGCCGAAGCAATTGATGATCTATGAAGCACTTGGGTGGGAAGCTCCAATATTCGGCCATATGACATTGATTGTGAATGAAAGCCGTAAAAAGCTAAGTAAGCGTGACGAGTCTATCATCCAATTTATTGAGCAGTATGAAGAGCTTGGCTATTTACCTGAAGCCCTTTTTAACTTTATTGCCCTGCTTGGATGGTCACCATCGGGAGAAGATGAGCTTTTCACAAAAGAAGAGTTTATTCATATCTTTGATGCGGATCGATTATCAAAATCACCAGCTCTATTCGATAAACAGAAGCTGACATGGATGAACAATCAGTATGTGAAAAAGCTAGATATCGATCGGCTTGTTTCGATTGCTTTGCCACACCTTGTGAAGGCTGGTCTGGTAAGTGAGCAAAGAACAGAAGCAGAAGAACAATGGGTGCGAGGCTTGATTGCGTTATATCAAGAAAAGATGAGTTATGGCGCTGAGATTATTGAGCTGACGGAAATTTTCTTTGCAGAAGAGACTGTATTGGATGAAGAAGCAAAAGAGGTTATTAATGAAGAACAGGTGCCTGAGGTGCTTGCTGCTTTCTTAAATGAAATTGAGCAGATGATTGACTTTAAGGCGGAAGAAATCAAAGCTGCAATGAAGGCTGTACAAAAGGCGACGGGTCATAAAGGAAAGAAACTCTTTATGCCAATACGTGTGGCAATCACGGGACAAACGCATGGGCCAGATCTTCCACAGGCAATCGAACTTTTTGGAAGGGAAAAAGTAAAAACAAGATTAATGAGTATTTTGGGTTAACATATTGCTTAAAATGTAATATAGTAATAAGTAATTTAATAAATGAAAGTGTAGAAGAGGAAAAGTAGGGATCATGATGCTTTTTAGAGAGAACCATCATCGGCTGAAAGTGGTTTAAGCCCCTCATTGTTCTGAAGTGCCCCTCTGAGTCTTGTTTCGAACATTTAAGCTGCCTGAGTGTATGTGTAAGGGCCATGCTTTTTTAAGTAGAAATGAGCGGAACTCCTTCCGTTAACAGGTTAAAGTTGAGACTAGTTAAGTCTAAACAGAGTGGAACCGCGCATAAAGCGTCTCTGTCCTATGTGACAGAGGCGCTTTTTTTATTTATTAGATAAGAGGTGTAACTTGGGAGTATGGGAATTGTCTAGCTCCAGCGCCTATCGCCTATCAAAATTCGGGTCTCCTCCCTACGATAAGTCAACATCGAATCGCTATCGCTCTTCGTGTTTCCTTTATCGAAAGGAAGAGCCCCTCCAGTGTGTACGGCGATGATCAAGGCGCTTACGCTTTTCTATTTAGGAAATATAAAATTTCCCGGGAAAATATTATTTAGATAAAACTATTTTTATAACAATTATTTTGATTCTAAAAGGAGGGGAGTCAGCATGTTTAAGAGGATGAAAGAAGATATTGAGGTTGTTTTTGAACAGGATCCTGCGGCAAGAAGCTATTTAGAAGTAATATTAACGTATTCTGGACTTCACGCTATTTGGGCACATCATATCGCTCACGCCCTATTCAAAAGAAAGCTATTCTTCTTTGCGAGAGCTATCTCGCAAATTAGTCGTTTTTTTACCGGAATTGAAATTCATCCAGGTGCTAAAATAGGCAGGCGGTTTTTTATTGACCATGGTATGGGTGTAGTGATCGGGGAGACGTGTGAGATTGGTGATAATGTCACCGTTTTTCAAGGTGTAACACTAGGAGGGACAGGGAAAGAAAAGGGCAAACGCCACCCAACAATTAAAGATAATGCCCTCATTGCAACGGGAGCAAAGGTGCTTGGATCAATAACAATTGGAGAAAATTCAAAGGTAGGGGCCGGTTCGGTTGTCTTACACGAGGTACCCCCTAATTCAACAGTTGTCGGTATTCCGGGCCGAGTGAAAGTTCAGGATGGGGTAAAAATAAGTAAAGACTTAAACCATTGTGATCTGCCTGACCCGATTGCTGACCGGTTTAAAGAGATGGAAAATGAACTAGCTGCATTAAAGAGCGAAATCGAAAGTTTAAGGAAAGAAAGGAGTCAAGTTAATGACCATTCATATTTATAATACGTTAACAAGAAAAAAAGAGCCCTTTATCCCTTTGGAAGAAGGAAAGGTAAAAATGTATGTGTGCGGACCGACCGTCTATAATTATATTCATATAGGAAATGCCCGTCCGCCAATTGTATTTGATACGGTTAGAAGATATTTTGAATATAGGGGATATGATATTAAATATATTTCCAACTTTACGGATGTAGATGATAAATTAATCCGGGCTGCAAGGGAGCTTGGGGAGGATGTTCCGACGATTGCTGAACGTTTTATCGACGCATTTTTCGAAGATGTTTCCGCACTTGGCTGCAAGCGTGCTGATGCACATCCAAGAGTAACGGAGAGTATGGACATTATTATTGAGTTTATTGAAACATTGATTGAAAAGGGATTTGCCTATGAATCTGAAGGGGATGTGTATTTCCATACTCGGAAATTTGACGGTTATGGTAAGCTATCCCATCAATCAATCGACGAGCTGCGCTCTGGTGCGCGTATTGCCGTAGGGGAAAAAAAGGATGATGCGCTTGATTTTGCTCTTTGGAAGGCCGCGAAAGAAGGCGAGATTTATTGGGATAGCCCATGGGGCAAGGGCAGACCTGGCTGGCATATTGAATGCTCTGCGATGGCTAAGAAATACTTAGGTGAAACGATTGATATTCATGCTGGTGGACAGGATTTGGCCTTCCCGCACCATGAGAATGAGATTGCGCAATCAGAAGCAGTAAATGGAAAGACATTTGCTCGTTACTGGATGCATAATGGGTATATCAATATTGATAATGAAAAAATGTCGAAATCACTTGGTAACTTCGTGCTAGTCCATGACATTATCAAAAATCATGACCCACAGGTTCTTCGATTCTTTATGCTTTCAGTCCATTACCGGAATCCGATTAATTACAGTGAAGAATTATTAGAAAGTACTAAAGCATCCTTGGAACGAATTAGAACATCTTATCAGAATTTAAAACATCGCCAAGAAGCAAGTGTGAATCTTACAGACAACAATGAAGAGTGGTTAGGAAAAATTATTGCCTTACATGAAGAATTCATTAAAGCAATGGATGATGATTTTAATACTGCAAATGGAATTTCCGTTCTTTTTGAGCTTTCTAAATTAGCTAATTATTATTTGATGGAGAAAAATACGTCTGTTCAAGTAATTGTTGCTTTTACAAAGGAATTTGAAGAGCTTTTCCACGTTCTAGGTCTTTCACTAGATTTTCCGAAAGAAGAACTATTGGATGAGGAAATTGACCGAATGATTGAACAGCGCAATCAGGCAAGGAAGGAACGAAACTTCCAACTAGCCGATGAAATTCGCGAGAAGCTGAAGGAAATGAATATCATCCTAGAAGATACACCTCAAGGGATTAGATGGAAAAGAGGCTAAACAATGCTTCAATATGATAATAAAATTGATGAAAAACAGCTAAACAGTCTCGCCCTTGCCTATATGGGCGATGCTGTCTTTGAAATATATGTACGCAGACATCTGCTTCAAAATGGAAAGGTACGGCCAAATCAGCTTCATAAGGAGGCGACCCATTATGTGTCAGCAAAAGCACAATCGCAAATTGTTCATCAATTTATTGATTCTGGGTTTCTGACGGAAGAAGAATTGGCTATTGTTAAAAGAGGAAGAAATGCAAAATCAGGTACAGTTCCAAAAAACACGGATGTCCAAACATATCGTTATAGTACGGCTTTTGAATCGCTTATAGGCAATTTATACTTATCGGATCAGCAAAAGAGGCTCGAAGAAATAATTGTGGCTGCTTTTCAAATGGTTGAGGATAAGAAAGGAGGAACAGTGTAATGAACGAAGATATCATTATGGGGAAAAACCCTGTTATTGAAGCGCTTAAATCAGGCAGAGATATTAATAAAATTTTGATCGCTGAAGGCTCCCAAGGCGGCCAAATGCAGCAGGTTATAGGTTTAGCTAAGGCGTCAAATGTATTTGTTCAATTTGTCCCGAAGAAAAAACTGGACCAAGTAGCAGAAGGAAACCATCAGGGGGTTATCGCACAAGTTGCGGCATATCAATATGCTGAAATAGACGATTTGTTTCATGCAGCTGAAAAGAAAAATGAAGCCCCATTCTTTTTACTATTGGATGAAATTGAGGATCCGCATAATTTAGGTTCAATAATGAGAACAGCTGATGCAGTAGGAGCTCACGGGATTATTATTCCCAAAAGAAGAGCTGTCGGTTTAACTGCTACAGTTGCAAAGGCATCTACGGGAGCAATTGAACATATTCCTGTTGTCCGAGTAACAAATATGGCAAGGACAATTGATGAACTAAAAGAAAAAGGTGTATGGATAGCTGGAACAGATGCAAAAGGCAGAGAGGATTACCGGCAGTTTGATGGAACATTGCCATTAGGCTTAGTGATCGGCAGTGAAGGGAAAGGAATGGGACGCCTCATTCGTGATAAATGTGACTTTCTTATCCATTTACCAATGTCAGGCCATGTAACCTCTTTAAATGCATCTGTTGCTGCAGCACTCCTCATGTATGAGGTCCACCGGAAACGACACCCTCTAGAGGGATAAAGATGAACATCCTAATTGTCGATGGCTATAATGTGATTGGTGCTTGGCCCGAGCTAAGAGCACTTAAAGACAAGGATTTATCTGCAGCTAGAGATCGCTTAATAGAGAAAATGGCAGAATACCGAGCATATTCTGGTTATCGGGTGATCGTTGTATTTGATGCCCATTTTGTGAAGGGAACAGAAAAACAGTATAAAAATCATAATGTAGAAGTAATTTTTACAAGAACAAATGAAACAGCGGATGAACGAATTGAAAAATTAGCAATCAGTCTCAATAATATAAAAACACAAATTCACGTAGCTACTTCAGATTATACGGAACAGTGGGCGATCTTTGGTCAAGGGGCATTGCGGAAATCATCAAGAGAATTATTAAATGAAATGAACAATATTGAAAATAGAATAGACAAAAAAGTGAAAAAAATACAAGAGGAAAGACCTTTCTCTAGAATACCGCTTAGCAATGAGGTATCAGAAATTTTTGAAAAATGGCGCAGAGGAAAGCGATGAGCGGTTGACGCTGGAAAAAAGCCTACTGTATAATATTTCTATCTATGTTTGTGCGGTCGGAGGGATCTGAGTGGATACTGACTTAAAGGCAATCGACGAAAGTAATTTAGAGTATTTACAGCTAGAAGACGAAGAACTGGTTTATTTAGTACATCGTGGAGAAAGTGAAGCATTAGATTATTTAATTCATAAGTATCGTAATTTCGTTCGTGCAAAAGCAAGATCCTATTTTTTGATTGGTGCAGATAAAGAAGATATTGTTCAAGAGGGAATGATTGGATTATATAAGGCGATTCGAGATTTCAAAGAGGACAAGCTTTCCTCTTTCAAAGCCTTTGCTGAACTATGTATTACTAGACAAATTATTACAGCTATCAAAACAGCTACCCGACAAAAACATATCCCGTTGAATTCCTACGTATCTTTGGACAAGCCGATTTATGACGAGGAATCGGATCGGACATTAATGGATGTCATTTCTGGTGCGAAGGTAATGGATCCTGAAGAATTAATCATTAATCAGGAGGAATTCGATCATATTGAAGTGAAAATGGCGGAGCTTCTGAGTGATTTGGAAAGAAAGGTACTTGCGCTTTATTTAGATGGTCAATCCTATCAGGAAATCTCAGAGGAACTTAACCGTCATGTTAAATCAATTGATAATGCCCTTCAGCGGGTAAAGCGAAAGCTTGAGCGATACCTGGAGGTTCGAGAAATTTCTTTGTAAACAGATCAAGTATTACATTCTACTCTTTCTTCCAGTTTTCGCTGTTATTGACATCAATTATCGTCCGTGTTAAAGTTTTAAGGACGTAGAAGTATTTAGTAGGTGGAATGAATGAGGAAAAAAGTGGCACTAGCTTGTGCTGAGTGCGGTTCTCGAAATTATTCAACGATGAATAACAAAGAAACTGACCGTTTAGAACTTAAAAAATTTTGTAAAACATGCAATAATCATACTACCCATCGCGAAACAAAATAAGGTCTATAGATAAAATTTAAAAGGATATTTCTCTTGGAGTTGGGGGTTACGACATGCAACGCATCTTGAAGTTTTTCCGTGATGTTGGCCGTGAAATGAGGAAGGTCAGCTGGCCAAAGCGTAAAGAATTGACAAGCTATACAGTGACGGTTCTTGCAACAGTCGTGTTCTTTGCTGTGTTCTTTGCTGTAGTTGATTTAGGTATTTCTGAACTGATTCGTTTAATTCTTGAATAACCCCTCTATGTCCATGGTATAATGGAGAATAACAGAGGAAACATTTGCAAAGCCCGGAAACGGGTTTTTTCATTTGGTAAAAAATACTCTACAAAAAAGCCTAAAATTTATTATTACAGGGAGGGAAGGACGAACGAGTCCCCTTGAATGGAAAAGAATTGGTATGTTGTTCATACGTACTCGGGTTATGAAAACAAAGTAAAGGCTAACTTAGAGAAACGTGTAGAATCAATGGCAATGCAAGATAAAATCTTTCGTGTGATTGTGCCAGAAGAAGAAGAAACAGATTTCAAAAATGGAAAGAAAAAGGTTGTTAAACGTAAAGTTTTCCCTGGATATGTATTAGTTGAAATCGTGATGACTGATGATTCTTGGTATGTAGTCCGCAATACGCCAGGTGTAACAGGATTTGTTGGCTCAGCTGGATCTGGCTCTAAACCAACTCCGTTATTACCAGAAGAAGTAAACGTTATTTTGAAGCGCATGGGCGTGGAAGAAAAGCGAGTAGATATCGATTTTGAACTTGGAGAAACAGTTCAAGTGAAAGAAGGTCCATTTGCGAACTTTACAGGTTCAATTGAAGATATTGATAAGGATAAGGCGAAGATTAAAGTATTAGTAAATATGTTTGGCCGTGATACTCCAGTCGAACTGGACTTTTCTCAGATTGAAAAATTATAAAAAAATAATGAGAAATCTTCAAAATATGGCATGTCTTTTTTATAACTATAAAAAGTTATCCTTGCTTATTTGAAAAAAACTTGAAATCATCTTTAAAAAGTGGTAACATTTCAAAGGTCAGTATGTCTCGGACAATGAGACCGGACAATTGCTAGAGTTCTTTATCTTTATATAAAGACTATAAGTTGAGTGGGAGGGAATATCCCTATTACCACATCACGGACTTTAAGGAGGTGTGTCTCGTGGCTAAAAAAGTAATCAAACTTGTTAAATTGCAAATTCCAGCAGGTAAAGCAAACCCTGCGCCGCCAGTTGGTCCTGCACTAGGTCAAGCCGGTGTGAATATCATGGGATTCTGTAAGGAATTTAACGCTCGTACAGCTGAACAAGCTGGTCTAATCATTCCTGTTGAAATTACGGTTTTTGAAGACCGTTCATTTACATTTATTACGAAAACTCCTCCTGCTGCAGTTCTTCTTAAGAAAGCGGCTGGAATTGAGTCTGGTTCAGGTGAACCGAACCGTAATAAAGTAGCAACAGTCAAGCGTGACAAGGTACGCGAGATTGCTGAAACAAAAATGCCTGATCTAAACGCTGCAAGTGTTGAAGCTGCAATGCGTATGGTTGAAGGTACTGCTCGCAGCATGGGTATCGTTATCGAAGACTAATCCATGTATGCTGTTCAACGGGGTTGCGTTGCTGAATTTGGTTTCACACGCAACCCTTTGTGCGTCTAACAATAGTTCATAGCGCTAACGAAGCGTTTATGCTTTTGTTACGTGGGAGGTTATTCCGTTAAAACCACAAATCAAGGAGGAAATAAAAATGGCTAAAAAAGGTAAAAAGTATTTAGAAGCTGCTAAGCTTGTAGATAGCATGAAGGCTTATCCAATTGGAGAAGCAATTGAACTTGCGAAGAAAACAAATTTCGCTAAATTCGATGCAACTGTAGAAGTGGCATTCCGTTTAGGAGTAGACCCTAAGAAAGCTGATCAGCAAATCCGTGGGGCTGTTGTGCTTCCAAACGGTACTGGTAAAACTCAGCGTGTCCTTGTTTTTGCTAAAGGCGAAAAAGCGAAGGAAGCAGAAGCTGCAGGAGCAGATTTCGTAGGTGATGCTGACTACATCAACAAAATCCAACAAGGCTGGTTTGACTTCGATGTAATCGTTGCTACACCAGATATGATGGGTGAAGTTGGTAAACTTGGACGTGTGTTAGGACCAAAAGGCTTAATGCCAAACCCTAAGACAGGCACAGTTACTTTTGATGTAACGAAGGCTGTTCAAGAAATTAAAGCTGGTAAAGTTGAATACCGTGTTGATAAAGCTGGTAACATCCACGTGCCAATCGGTAAAGTTTCATTTGAAAACGAAAAGCTTGTTGAAAACTTCAACACTATTTTCGATACAATGATGAAAGTTAAGCCTGCTGCTGCAAAAGGAACTTACATGAAGAACGTATCTGTTACTTCAACTATGGGACCTGGCGTAAAAGTAGACCCTTCAACTGTAACAGTTAAATAATAACAATTGACAAACAAATATACATTTAGTATTATGTATTTTGTTGTGAAAATAAAATAACATTTTTACCGTAGACAGCAGGCGCCTTTAAGCTTAATTTCCTGCCGAGGTATTACGATACAGTTAATTGATTTATTAACTATTGTATACTTCCTCCATGTCTGCAAAGGTGTGGAGGTTTTTTATGGACGGTTTAAATGTAGAATTTCTACAGGAGGTGTAAAGATGAGCAGTGCTATCGAACAAAAGAAACAGATCGTAGAAGAAATTGCTGATAAATTTAAAGCAAGTGTATCAACGATTGTTGTTGATTATCGTGGTCTTACTGTTGCAGAAGTAACTGAACTTCGTAAGCAACTTCGTGAAGCTGGTGTAGAATTCAAAGTATACAAGAATTCATTAACACGCCGTGCAGCTGAATCTGCTGAGCTTTCAGGCTTAAATGAAGTGTTAACAGGTCCTAATGCGGTTGCATTCAGTACTGAAGATGTAGTTGCTCCAGCAAAAATCATTAATGATTTTGCGAAAAAACATGAAGCGCTTGAAATTAAAGCGGGTGTAATTGAAGGTAATGTTGCTTCAGTTGATGAAGTGAAGGCTCTTGCAGAACTTCCATCACGCGAAGGTTTACTTTCTATGCTACTCAGCGTTCTTCAAGCACCAATCCGCAATCTTGCTCTTGCTGCAAAAGCTGTTGCAGACCAAAAAGAAGAACAAGGCGCGTAAGTTAAGGTTAGCGTTAAACTAATAGAATCAAACCAAATATAAGGAGGAAATTTTATCATGACTAAAGAACAAATCATTGAAGCAGTTAAAAATATGACTGTTTTAGAATTAAACGACTTAGTAAAAGCTATCGAAGAAGAATTTGGTGTAACTGCTGCAGCTCCTGTAGCTGTTATGGGCGGAGCTGCTGCTGGCGCTGTTGAAGAAAAAACTGATTTTGATGTAATCCTTGCTTCTGCAGGCGATCAAAAAATCAAAGTTATCAAAGTTGTACGTGAAATCACAGGTCTTGGACTTAAAGAAGCAAAAGAACTTGTTGATAACACTCCAAAAGCACTTAAAGAAGGCGCTTCTAAAGAAGAAGCTGAAGAAATCAAAGCTAAACTTGAAGAAGTTGGAGCTGGCGTTGAAGTTAAGTAATATAAATATTGAAAAGCCCGCTGTATAGCGGGCTTTTTTTGACCCGAAACAATGAAATTTCTTTTCGTGCATGAGAAGGTTGTAAACCTCTTTAGCTTTCTACAATTCTTTCTCCGACGGAGGTGACTTTATCTTGTCTGAACACTATTATTCCAAAACACAAAATGTTGAAAGTGACCCGAAATTTTGGAGCTTCACTCTCAATAACTTTTCGTTCCGGTTTAAAACAGATAATGGGGTATTCTCTAAAAAGGAAGTTGACTTTGGGTCTAGGCTTTTAATAGAAGTATTTACTGAACCGGCGATAGATGGGAATATTCTTGATGTTGGCTGTGGATATGGACCGATTGGGTTATCTGTGGCGAAACAAATGAAGGATCGACTTGTGCATATGATTGATGTAAATGAACGAGCCCTTTCGCTTGCAGGGGAGAATGCAAAATTAAATGAAATTGAAAATGTTTGCATTTATGAGAGTGATCGATTAGAGAATGTTAAGGGCAATCGGTTTGCGGCAATTTTAACAAATCCGCCAATCCGTGCTGGAAAAAAAGTTGTTCATGATATTTTTGAACAAAGTTTTGATTGTCTGCTCCCTGGTGGGGAGCTTTGGGTTGTTATTCAAAAAAAGCAAGGAGCTCCATCAGCAATTGAAAAAATGTCCGAAATATACGGAGAAGTAGAGACGGTTGCGAAGAAAAAAGGCTACTTTATTATAAAAGCAAAAAAAGATTGACTTGACTTTTTTCGTATGATAGTATTGTAAAATG
This sequence comes from Cytobacillus solani, assembly GCF_001420595.1. Classification (GTDB taxonomy): domain Bacteria; phylum Bacillota; class Bacilli; order Bacillales; family Cytobacillaceae; genus Cytobacillus; species Cytobacillus solani. The sequence goes on from NZ_LJIX01000003.1 coordinate 82,522, forward strand.
CCAACATATTATATTCCGGTTAATTACTAAAATGCACAAAAGTTGTATAAAAATGGTGTTAATGGGAATGATAACAAAATAATTGTCGTAATGTGGAAATGTGGTTTTTTAGTTAAAACCCTTTTTCTTTTTGTCTAACCGAAAAGTGGCAAGTTTCCTGAAGTTAGGATGTCTAGCTCCAGTGCCTAGGGACTCGAGTCATAAGCCAATCCGACCAAAGGGTTAAAGAACAACCTTTAGGCCGTCTTGTCTTATGCTTGTCGTCCCTAAGCGAGGCACTTCCGCTTTTCTAATAATAACGCTTGATTTGAGGGGTGAATCAGTTGACAGGTCAACTAGTTCAGTATGGACGACACCGCCAACGTAGAAGTTACGCACGAATCAGTGAAGTTTTAGAATTACCAAATCTAATCGAAATCCAAACCTCTTCTTATCAATGGTTTCTTGATGAGGGTTTACGTGAAATGTTCCATGACATTTCTCCGATTGAAGACTTTACTGGTAATTTGTCGCTTGAATTTATTGATTACAGCCTTGGCGAACCAAAATATTCCGTTCCGGAATCGAAAGAAAGAGATGTTACATATTCTGCACCTTTACGTGTGAAAGTGCGTCTTGTAAACAAAGAAACAGGCGAAGTTAAAGACCAGGATGTCTTTATGGGTGACTTCCCGCTTATGACAGAAACAGGTACATTTGTGATTAATGGAGCTGAGCGTGTTATCGTTTCACAGCTTGTCCGTTCTCCAAGTGTATACTTTAGTGGAAAACTAGATAAAAACGGGAAAAAAGGCTTTACTGCAACTGTAATCCCGAACCGCGGCGCTTGGCTTGAGTATGAAACAGATGCCAAGGATGTCGTATACGTTAGAATAGATCGTACTCGGAAACTGCCCGTTACGGTTCTTTTGCGTGCACTTGGGTTCGGATCTGATCAAGAAATCATTGATTTGATTGGAGACAATGAATACATCCGTAATACGCTTGAAAAAGATAATACCGAAGGAACTGACAAGGCGTTATTAGAAATTTATGAGCGTCTTCGTCCTGGAGAGCCACCAACAGTTGAGAATGCAAAAAGCTTATTGGTTTCAAGATTCTTTGATCCAAAACGCTATGATTTGGCGAATGTTGGTAGATATAAGATTAATAAAAAACTTCATATTAAAAATAGATTATTTGGACAACGCCTTGCAGAAACACTTGTTGACCCGGAAACAGGGGAAATTATTGCAGAGAAGGGCGTTACCTTTGACCGCCGTACATTAGATCGAATCCTGCCTTATTTAGAAAAAAATATTGGCTTTAAATCGGTGAGTCTTGTAGGTGGTGTGCTGGAGGAAGATATTACACTCCAGTCGATTAAAATTTATGCACCAAATGAAGATGGGGAAAAGATCATTAATGTAATTGGCAATGCTTACGTGGAAGAGGCTGTGAAAAATATCTCTCCAGCTGATATTATTGCATCAATTAGTTATTTCTTTAACCTGCTGCATTCAGTTGGTCTTACAGATGATATTGATCACCTCGGAAATCGTCGTTTGCGTTCTGTAGGTGAATTGCTTCAGAATCAATTCCGTATTGGGCTTTCAAGAATGGAACGTGTCGTTCGTGAGAGAATGTCCATTCAGGATACAAACACAATTACTCCACAGCAGCTGATTAATATTCGTCCTGTCATTGCATCGATTAAAGAATTCTTTGGCAGTTCGCAGTTATCTCAGTTCATGGATCAAACAAACCCGCTTGCAGAGCTGACGCATAAACGCCGGCTTTCTGCTCTTGGACCAGGTGGTTTAACGCGTGAAAGAGCTGGTATGGAAGTTCGTGACGTACACTACTCCCACTATGGCCGGATGTGTCCAATCGAAACACCAGAGGGTCCGAACATTGGATTGATCAACTCTTTATCATCATTTGCAAAAGTAAATCGATTTGGCTTTATTGAGACACCTTTCCGTCGAATTGATCCTGAAACAGGCAAAGTGACTAGCCGCATTGATTATCTGACTGCAGATGAAGAGGATAATTATGTTGTAGCGCAAGCGAACGTTCGTCTTGATGATGATGGTTCATTCCTTGACGAAGAAGTTGTTGCTCGTTTCAGAGGGGAAAATACAGTTGTTGCCCGTGATCGCGTTGACTATATGGATGTATCACCTAAGCAGGTTGTATCTGCTGCGACAGCATGTATTCCTTTCTTAGAAAACGATGACTCCAACCGTGCGTTAATGGGAGCAAACATGCAACGTCAGGCTGTTCCTTTAATGCAGCCACAAGCGCCTCGTGTTGGAACTGGAATGGAATATGTTTCAGGGAAGGATTCCGGTGCTGCGGTTATTTGTAAGCACGAGGGGATTGTTGAACATGTAGAAGCCCGTGAAGTATGGGTTCGCAGAATCAACACAATCGATGGCCAAGAAGTAAAAGGTGATCTTGATAAATATAAATTGCTCAAGTTCATCCGTTCTAATCAAGGAACTTGCTATAATCAACGCCCAATCGTGGCTGTTGGCAACCGTGTAACAAAAGGTGAAATACTTGCAGATGGACCATCAATGGAGCTTGGTGAATTAGCTCTTGGACGCAATGTTTTAGTAGCCTTTATGACATGGGATGGCTATAACTACGAGGATGCAATCATCATGAGTGAGCGCCTTGTAAAAGATGATGTATATACTTCAATTCATATTGAGGAATATGAATCTGAATCACGTGATACAAAGCTTGGACCTGAAGAAATTACGCGTGATATTCCGAACGTTGGAGAAGATGCCCTGCGTAACTTGGATGAGCGTGGAATTATACGTACGGGTGCTGAAGTGAAGGATGGAGACCTCTTAGTAGGTAAAGTTACACCTAAGGGAGTAACGGAGCTAACTGCTGAGGAAAGACTTCTTCATGCAATCTTTGGTGAAAAAGCACGTGAAGTACGTGATACTTCACTACGTGTACCTCATGGCGGTGGCGGTATCGTTCTGGATGTAAAAGTCTTTAACAGAGAAGATGGGGATGAACTCCCACCTGGAGTAAACCAATTAGTTCGTGTTTATATTGTTCAAAAGCGTAAAATCTCTGAGGGAGATAAGATGGCTGGACGACATGGGAACAAAGGGGTTATCTCACGGATTTTACCGGAAGAAGATATGCCTTATATGCCGGATGGCACACCTGTTGACATCATGTTAAATCCTCTAGGGGTTCCATCTCGTATGAATATTGGGCAGGTGCTTGAGCTTCATCTGGGAATGGCTGCTAGAGCACTTGGTATTCATGTAGCTTCTCCGGTTTTTGATGGAGCGAGCGAGGAAGATGTTTGGGCGACGATTGAAGAAGCTGGAATGGCACGCGATGCGAAAACAGTTCTATATGATGGACGTTCAGGTGAACCGTTTGATAACCGTGTATCAGTTGGGGTTATGTATATGATCAAACTTGCGCACATGGTTGATGACAAACTTCATGCCCGTTCAACTGGACCATACTCACTTGTAACTCAGCAGCCGTTGGGTGGTAAAGCACAATTCGGCGGACAGCGTTTTGGTGAGATGGAGGTATGGGCATTAGAGGCTTATGGTGCTGCATATACACTACAAGAGATATTAACTGTTAAATCGGATGATGTTGTTGGACGTGTGAAAACATACGAATCCATTGTTAAGGGTGAAAATGTCCCAGAGCCGGGAGTACCGGAATCATTTAAGGTACTTATTAAAGAACTTCAAAGCTTAGGAATGGATGTAAAAATTCTTTCTGGCGATGAAGAAGAAATTGAAATGCGTGATACGGAGGATGACGAAGAAGTACAGCAAGCTGAATCTTTAGCAATTGCTCCGGAACCACAAAATATTGAACAAGAGGAAGTTGTTACAAAGGAATAACTTCTAAAAAACAGTGAATTAATCGATTTTTTTGCTCCTTCAGCCCCTGTTTACAATATGTAACGGAGGCTGAAGGGTAATATAGTTTCACCCTGTTTGCTACATATGGGCAATAAGGGAAAAGCCCGGAGATCAAAAGGGAGGTAGGCCCCTTGCTAGATGTAAACAATTTTGAGTATATGAAAATCGGTCTAGCTTCACCAGATAAGATTCGTTCATGGTCACATGGTGAAGTGAAAAAACCGGAAACAATTAATTACCGTACATTAAAACCAGAAAAAGATGGTTTGTTCTGTGAGCGCATTTTTGGTCCTACGAAGGATTGGGAATGTCATTGCGGAAAGTATAAGAGAGTTCGCTATAAAGGTGTAGTTTGTGACCGATGCGGTGTTGAAGTAACCCGTGCTAAGGTTCGTCGTGAAAGAATGGGACACATCGAGCTGGCTGCTCCGGTATCTCATATTTGGTATTTTAAAGGAATTCCAAGTCGTATGGGACTCGTTCTTGATATGTCTCCTCGTGCACTTGAAGAAGTAATTTATTTTGCCTCTTATGTAGTGACTGAGCCAGGTGATACTGCACTTGAGAAGAAACAGTTGCTTTCAGAAAAAGAATACCGTGCGTATCGTGAAAAGTACGGGAATAAATTCCAAGCATCAATGGGTGCTGAGTCCATCAAAAAACTCCTTTCTGATATTGACCTTGACAAAGAAGTCGATATCTTAAAAGAAGAATTAAGAACTGCCCAAGGACAACGAAGAACACGCGCAATTAAGCGTTTAGAAGTCCTAGAGGCATTCCGTGGGTCAGGCAATGAACCATCTTGGATGATTCTTGATGTTCTTCCGGTAATTCCTCCAGAATTGCGTCCAATGGTACAGCTTGATGGCGGCCGTTTCGCAACTTCAGACCTTAATGATCTTTACCGTCGAGTAATTAACAGAAATAATCGTTTAAAACGTTTATTAGATCTTGGTGCACCAAGCATTATCGTACAAAACGAAAAGAGAATGCTTCAGGAAGCAGTCGATGCATTAATCGATAATGGACGTCGTGGACGCCCAGTTACGGGTCCAGGTAACCGTCCGTTAAAATCTCTTTCACATATGCTAAAAGGTAAGCAAGGTCGTTTCCGTCAAAACCTTTTAGGTAAACGTGTTGACTACTCTGGCCGTTCGGTTATTGTTGTCGGACCAAATTTAAAAATGTATCAGTGTGGTCTCCCTAAAGAAATGGCATTAGAGCTATTTAAGCCATTCGTTATGAAAGAATTAGTTGAAAAGGGTCTATCACATAATATTAAATCTGCAAAACGCAAAATCGAAAGAGTGCAGCCTGAAGTATGGGACGTTCTTGAAAGTGTTATTAAAGAGCATCCGGTTCTTCTGAATCGTGCACCAACTTTACACAGACTGGGTATTCAGGCATTTGAGCCAACGATTGTTGAAGGACGCGCGATACGTCTTCATCCACTTGTGTGTACAGCATATAACGCTGACTTTGACGGTGACCAAATGGCTGTTCACGTTCCGCTTTCATCAGAAGCACAAGCAGAAGCTAGATTATTAATGCTTGCAGCTCAAAATATCTTGAACCCGAAAGATGGAAAACCGGTTGTTACTCCTTCTCAGGATATGGTTTTAGGTAACTATTACTTAACGATGGAAAGAGACGGATCAGTCGGTGAAGGGATGATTTTTAAAGATATAAATGAAGCGTTGCTTGCTTATCAAAATGGGTATGTGCATTTGCACACACGTGTAGCAGTTCACGCTGGATCTTTAAAAAATCCAACCTTTACCGAAGAGGAAAACAAAAAGTTATTAATAACAACGGTTGGGAAATTAATATTTAACGAAATTTTACCAACATCATTCCCTTATATTAATGAACCTACAAGGCAAAATCTTGAGGTGGAAACACCAAAGCAATATTTTGTTGAGCAAGGAACGGATGTTCTTTCTGTTATTCGTGAAATGCCGCTTGTAGATCCATTTAAGAAGAAAATCCTTGGGAATATTATTGCTGAAGTATTCAAGCGATATAAAATTACGGAAACATCCAAAATGCTTGACCGTATGAAAGACCTTGGATTCAAATATTCTACTAAAGCTGGGATTACAGTTGGTGTAGCTGATATCGTTGTATTAGGTGAGAAAGAAAAAATTATTCATGATGCCCAAAATAAAGTTGATAACGTTATGAAGCAATTCAGACGTGGACTTATCACTGAAGATGAGCGTTACGATCGTGTTATTTCTATTTGGAGTGCAGCGAAAGATGTAATTCAAGAAAGACTAATGAAATCACTCGATAAATCAAACCCAATCTTTATGATGAGTGACTCTGGTGCCCGTGGTAACGCCTCTAACTTTACTCAGTTAGCTGGTATGCGCGGACTTATGGCCAACCCGGCTGGACGAATTATTGAATTGCCTATCAAATCAAGTTTCCGTGAAGGATTAACGGTTTTAGAGTACTTTATTTCCACTCACGGTGCTCGTAAAGGTCTTGCAGATACCGCGTTGAAAACGGCTGACTCAGGTTACTTAACGCGTCGTCTTGTAGATGTAGCGCAAGATGTCATTGTCCGTGAAGATGATTGCGGAACTGATCGCGGCTTGAAAATTAGCTCGTTGAAGGACGGGACTGAAGTGATTGAAACGCTAGAGGAACGTCTAATCGGACGTTATGCTAGGAAATCAATCAAACATCCTGAAACGAATGAAGTGATTGTGCCAGAGAATGGTCTAATTACTGAGGATCTTGCTGAAACGGTTATCAATGCGAATATTGAAGAAGTTTGGATTCGGTCAGCGTTTACGTGTAATACACGACATGGTGTTTGTAAGAAATGTTATGGCCGCAACCTAGCAACTGGTCAAGAGGTAGAGGTAGGAGAAGCTGTAGGTATTATCGCTGCTCAATCTATCGGTGAACCGGGTACACAGTTAACAATGCGTACTTTCCATACCGGTGGGGTTGCGGGAGACGATATTACTCAAGGTTTACCGCGTATTCAAGAGATTTTTGAAGCGCGTAATCCTAAAGGTCAGGCAGTTATTACTGAAATTGAAGGTGTGGTTGTTGGTATAAACGAAGGCCGTGATCGACAGCAGGAAATCGTCGTTCAAGGTGAAGTAGAATCACGAACGTATACCGCCCCTTACACATCTCGTCTAAAAGTAGCTGTAAATGACCATGTGGAACGCGGTCAAGAACTAACAGAAGGTTCTATTGACCCGAAAGAGTTAATCAGAGTTAAAGATGTAACGGCAGTACAAGAATACTTGTTACGTGAAGTACAAAAGGTTTACCGTATGCAAGGGGTAGAAATTGGCGACAAGCACGTTGAGGTTATGGTTCGTCAAATGCTTCGTAAAGTTCGTGTAATTGATGCTGCAGAGACAGATGTACTTCCTGGTACATTATTGGATATCCATCAATTTACTGATGCGAATGAAAAAGCCCTTCTTGCAGGCAAATTACCAGCAACAGGCCGTCCTGTATTGCTCGGTATTACTAAAGCATCTCTTGAAACAGATTCATTCTTATCTGCGGCATCTTTCCAAGAAACAACAAGAGTTCTTACAGATGCAGCAATTAAAGGAAAACGTGATGAACTGTTAGGGTTAAAGGAAAATGTAATTATTGGAAAATTAGTCCCTGCTGGTACAGGTATGCAGCGATATAGACGTGCTGAACCATACACAAATGAAGAAGCAGCTGAAGATGCTGTGACAGTAGAGTAGGATTTTTCCTTTGGTGCTAGCTAGTTCAATCGGCTAGCACCAATTTTTTTCGATAAACTTGTGAATAAAAGCAGAATGATTGTTGACATAGGAAATCGAAAATGGTAATATAGCAAAGGTGCTCCTATTAACCGAATACTTTGGAGGATATCGTTCATGTCTTATGAAAAAGTATTGCAGGCAAAAAATGTCGTAATAGGAACAAAGCAAACGGTGAAAGCACTAAATCAAGGAACGGTTAGAGAAGTTGTAGTTGCAAAAGATGCAGACTATAAAGTCATAGCAAAAGTTGTAAATACAGCAGAGGAAGCGTTAGTTCCGGTTTTGTATGTTGATTCAATGAAAAAGCTTGGAAAAGCATGCGGGATAGATGTAGGTGCGGCAACTATTGCAATAATTAATTAAAAACTGTTTTTGTAGATAGATATCTGCGAAGACTTTGTTTTTTGCAACAAAATGAACCACCTGGATGTGTGGGCTTAACAAAAATGAAGGGAGGACAATTACATGCCTACTATTAACCAATTAGTGCGTAAACCTCGTCAAACGAAAGAGGACAAATCAAAATCACCAGCACTAAACAAAGGCTATAACAGCTTCAAGAAAGCACAAACTAACGTATCTTCACCACAAAAACGCGGTGTATGTACTCGTGTTGGTACAATGACACCGAAAAAACCAAACTCAGCGTTACGTAAATATGCGCGTGTTCGTTTATCTAACGGAATCGAGGTTAATGCTTACATTCCTGGTATCGGACACAACCTTCAAGAACACAGCGTTGTGTTAATCCGTGGCGGACGTGTGAAAGACTTACCGGGGGTACGTTACCACATCGTACGCGGAGCATTAGATACAGCTGGTGTTGCAAACCGTATGCAAGGACGTTCTAAGTACGGTGCGAAGAGACCAAAAGCACCTAAGAAATAATCAACTAAAATATTATTAAAAAGAATTTCCGAAAGGAGGAAATAATATGCCACGTAAAGGTCCTGTAGCAAAAAGAGACGTATTGCCGGATCCGATTTATAATTCAAAGCTTGTTAGCCGCCTTATCAACAAAATGATGATCGACGGTAAAAGAGGTAAATCACAAGCTATTTTATATTCTGCATTTGATATCATTAGCGAGCGAACTGGCAAAGAGCCGATGGAAGTATTTGATCAAGCACTTAAGAACATCATGCCAGTACTTGAAGTTAGAGCACGCCGTGTAGGTGGAGCAAACTATCAAGTACCAGTAGAGGTGCGTCCTGATCGCCGTACAACTCTTGGTCTTCGTTGGTTAGTAAACTATGCTCGTCTTCGTGGAGAAAAAACGATGGAAGAGCGTTTAGCTAACGAAATCTTAGATGCAGCTAACAACACTGGTGCATCGGTTAAGAAACGTGAAGATACACATAAAATGGCAGAAGCAAACAAAGCGTTTGCTCACTACCGCTGGTAAGATTAAAAGATTAATTAAAATAACACTCATACTAGGAAGGAGAAAGACCCAATGGCAAGAGAGTTCTCCTTGAAAAACACTCGTAATATCGGTATCATGGCTCACATTGATGCCGGTAAGACAACAACAACGGAGCGTGTACTTTATTACACTGGTAAAATCCATAAAATTGGTGAAACACATGAGGGTGCTTCACAAATGGACTGGATGGAGCAAGAGCAAGAACGTGGAATTACAATCACTTCTGCTGCAACAACTGCTCAATGGAAAGGTCACCGTGTAAACATTATTGATACACCGGGACACGTAGACTTCACAGTTGAAGTAGAACGTTCCCTTCGTGTACTTGATGGAGCTGTGGCTGTACTTGATGCTCAATCTGGTGTTGAGCCTCAAACTGAAACAGTTTGGCGTCAAGCTACAACATACGGAGTTCCGCGTGTTGTGTTCGTTAATAAAATGGACAAACTTGGAGCGGACTTCCTTTATTCATTAAAAACTCTTCATGATCGTCTGCAAGCGAATGCTGCTGCAATTCAGTTACCAATTGGAGCTGAAGATCAATTCGAAGGAATCATTGATTTAATCGAAATGAGAGCTACATTCTATGGTAATGATTTAGGAACTGACATTGAAGAGCGTGAAATCCCTGCAGAATACATGGATCAAGCTGAAGAATACCGTGAAAAATTAATTGAAGCGGTAGCTGAACTTGATGAGAATTTGATGGAAAAGTATCTTGGCGGAGAAGAAATCTCTAACGAAGAGTTAAAGGCTGCTATTCGTAAAGGTACTGTAAACGTTGAATTCTACCCAGTAATCTGTGGTTCTGCTTTCAAGAACAAAGGTGTTCAAAAAATGCTTGACGCAGTAATTGATTATCTTCCATCACCACTTGATGTACCTGCAATTAAGGGTACCCTTCCAGATAGTGATGAAGAAATTGAACGTCATTCAAGTGACGAAGAGCCATTCGCAGCTCTTGCGTTTAAAGTTATGACTGACCCTTATGTTGGTAAACTTACATTCTTCCGTGTGTATTCTGGAACATTGAACTCTGGTTCATATGTGCAAAACTCTACAAAAGGTAAGCGTGAACGTGTAGGACGTATCCTTCAAATGCACGCTAACTCTCGTGAAGAGATTTCAACAGTATATGCAGGAGATATCGCTGCAGCTGTAGGTCTTAAAGACACTACAACTGGAGATAGTCTATGTGATGAAAAGAATCTTGTTATTCTTGAATCTATGGAATTCCCAGAGCCGGTTATTCAATTATCTATCGAGCCTAAGTCAAAGGCTGACCAAGATAAGATGACTACTGCTCTTCAAAAATTACAAGAAGAAGATCCAACCTTCCGTGCGCATACTGATCAGGAAACTGGCCAGGTTATCATCGCTGGAATGGGTGAGCTTCACCTTGATATCCTTGTTGACCGTATGAAACGTGAATTCAAAGTGGAAGCTAACGTTGGTGCACCACAAGTTGCATACCGTGAAACTTTCCGCGCGTCTGCTTCAGTTGAGGGTAAATTTGCTCGTCAATCTGGTGGACGTGGACAATTCGGTCACGTTTGGATTGAGTTCTCTCCAAACGAAGAAGGAAAAGGCTTTGAATTCGAAAACGGCATCGTCGGTGGGGTTGTTCCTCGTGAATACATCCCGGCAGTTCAAGCTGGACTTGAAGATGCTCTTGATAGAGGAGTACTTGCTGGTTATCCATTAGTAGATATTAAAGCAAGATTGTTCGATGGTTCATACCATGATGTTGACTCATCAGAAATGGCGTTTAAAATAGCTGCATCTATGGCTCTTAAAAATGCTGCTTCAAAATGTAGCCCAGTCATTCTTGAACCAGTCATGCGCGTAGAAGTAATTATCCCTGAGGAATACTTAGGTGATATTATGGGTAACGTAACTTCTCGTCGTGGTCGTGTTGAAGGTATGGACGCTCGTGGTAATGCACAAGTTGTTCGTGCGATGGTTCCACTTTCTGAAATGTTTGGTTATGCAACGTCATTGCGTTCAAGCACGCAAGGTCGTGGTGTATTCTCAATGCACTTTGATCACTATGAAGAAGTGCCAAAATCGATTTCAGAAGAAATCATCAAAAAAAATAAAGGTGAATAATTGATTTTACCTAATTTATCAAGTATAACTACTAATGTAGGCTAATTTTGCTGCAAAAAGAATATTCTTTTTGCAGCTCACCAAATACTTAACTTTTATAATTTAAAGGAGGATTTTCCTAATGGCAAAAGCTAAATTCGACCGTTCAAAACCCCATGTTAACATTGGTACAATCGGACACGTTGACCATGGTAAAACTACATTAACAGCTGCAATCACTACTGTACTTGCAAAAGCAGGTGGCGGTGAAGCACGCGGTTACGATCAAATCGACAACGCTCCTGAAGAAAAAGAGCGTGGAATTACAATTTCTACGTCTCACGTTGAGTATGAAACTGCTAACCGTCACTATGCACACGTTGACTGCCCAGGACATGCTGACTACGTTAAAAACATGATCACTGGTGCTGCTCAAATGGACGGCGGTATCCTAGTAGTATCTGCTGCTGATGGCCCAATGCCACAAACTCGTGAGCACATTCTTCTTTCTCGTCAAGTAGGTGTACCTTACCTTGTTGTGTTCATGAACAAATGTGACATGGTAGACGATGAAGAACTTCTTGAATTAGTTGAAATGGAAATTCGTGATCTATTATCAGAATATGAATTCCCTGGCGATGACATTCCAGTTGTTAAAGGTTCAGCTCTTAAAGCTCTTGAAGGTGAAGCTGAATGGGAAGAGAAAATTATCGAACTTATGGCTGCTGTTGATGAGTACGTTCCAAACCCAGCTCGTGATACTGAAAAGCCATTCATGATGCCAGTTGAGGATGTATTCTCAATCACTGGTCGTGGAACTGTTGCTACTGGCCGTGTTGAGCGTGGAGTAGTTAAAGTTGGAGATGTTATCGAGATCACTGGTTTTACAGAAGAACCAAAATCTACAACAGTAACTGGTGTAGAAATGTTCCGTAAATTACTTGACTATGCAGAAGCTGGAGACAACATTGGTGCTCTGCTTCGTGGTGTTGCTCGTGAAGACATCCAACGTGGTCAAGTACTTGCAAAGCCAGGTACAATCAAGCCTCACACAAAGTTCAAAGCAGAAGTTTATGTATTATCAAAAGAAGAAGGTGGACGTCACACTCCATTCTTCACAAACTACCGTCCTCAGTTCTACTTCCGTACAACTGACGTAACTGGTATTTGTAACCTTCCTGAAGGCGTAGAAATGGTTATGCCTGGAGACAACATTGAAATGCACGTAGAGCTTATTGCTCCAATCGCTATCGAAGAAGGAACTAAGTTCTCAATTCGTGAAGGTGGACGTACAGTAGGCGCTGGCGTTGTTGCTACAATCATTGAATAATTGAACTCAAAAACCAGATGGGTGACGATCCATCTGGTTTTTTTATTGGGAAAGATTGATTTTAGTCGTGTTTCTTCTATAATAATTGCACTCAGTTTAAACAGAGAATTATAGTTGCATAGCGATTGAAAAAGCTAATTTGAAATAATTGGTTTATTCGTAGAGACTTGAAAAAGTACCATGTTGCCGCTATAATAATACAAGTGTGCAAAACAAAAAGAAATTATGTGGAGCTATTGCATTTCATTATTAATTTCTGTATAATAGACAATGTTGGTCTTTGACTGCGATGATGTGAAAGGTTGCTGACACACCCGGCCGCTTTGCCATGGCGAGTGTGTGGGAAATTTTCACTGAGAATGTCTATTTGAAAATAGGCGAAAAGGAGGGAAAATAATGGCAAAACAAAAAATTCGTATTCGTTTAAAAGCGTATGATCACAGAATCCTTGATCAATCTGCTGAAAAGATTGTTGAGACTGCAAAACGTTCTGGTGCGGCTGTTTCTGGTCCGATTCCACTACCGACTGAAAAGTCTATTTACACAATCCTTCGTGCGGTTCATAAGTATAAAGATTCTCGTGAGCAATTCGAAATGCGTACGCATAAACGTCTAATCGACATCATTAACCCAACACCACAAACAGTTGATTCGCTAATGCGTTTAGACTTACCATCTGGTGTAGATATCGAAATTAAACTTTAATGAATAAATTTAACTAACAATCTAGGAGGTGTGACTGATATGACCAAAGGAATCTTAGGAAGAAAGATTGGTATGACTCAAGTGTTTGCTGAAAACGGTGAACTTATCCCGGTAACAGTTGTTGAGGCAGCTTCTAACGTTGTTCTTCAAAAGAAATCAGTTGAAACTGATGGCTATGAAGCAATCCAAGTTGGATTTGAAGATAAACGTGAAAAGTTATCTAACAAACCTGAAAAAGGACATGTTGCAAAAGCTAACACTGCTCCTAAGCGCTTCGTTCGTGAATTACGTGGAGTGAATTTAGGAGATTATGAAGTTGGTCAAGAAGTCAAAGTTGATATTTTTGCAGCAGGTGAAACTGTTGATGTAACAGGAATCTCAAAGGGTAAAGGTTTCCAAGGTGCTATTAAGCGTCACGGACAATCTCGCGGACCAATGGCTCACGGTTCTCGTTACCACCGTCGCCCAGGTTCAATGGGTCCTGTAGCTCCAAACCGTGTATTCAAGGGTAAATTATTACCTGGACGTATGGGTGGAGATCAAGTAACTGTTCAAAACCTTGAAATTGTAAAAGTTGATGTTGAACGCAATCTTTTACTTATTAAAGGAAATGTACCAGGTGCTAAAAAAGCAATGCTAAAAATTAAAAGTGCGGTAAAAGCATAGTAATAAGTCGGAAAGGAGGAATAAAGAATGCCGAAAGTAGCATTATACAGCCAAGCTGGATCAAAGGTTGGAGAAATCGAACTTAATGAAACAGTATTTGGAATCGAGCCTAACAACCATGTATTATTTGAAGCAGTTGTTATGCAAAGAGCTTCTTTACGTCAAGGAACTCATAAAACTAAAATTCGTTCTGAAGTAGCAGGCGGTGGACGTAAGCCGTGGCGCCAAAAAGGAACAGGCCGTGCACGTCAAGGTTCTATCCGTTCTCCACAATGGCGCGGAGGTGGTACTGTATTTGGTCCTGTGCCACGCAGCTATAGCTACAAGCTTCCTAAAAAAGTTCGTCGCTTAGCTATTAAATCTGCATTATCTTCTAAAGTATTAGGTGAAAATGTATTAGTATTAGAAAACCTTGCTTTCGAAACTCCAAAAACAAAAGACTTTAAAGGTGTACTTAAAGGACTTTCTGTTGATACAAAAGCGTTAATCGTTACAGCTGACCTAGATGAAAATGTAGCACTATCTGCTCGTAACATCCCTGGTGTAACAGTTGTAACAGCTTCTGGAATCAATGTGTTGGATGTTTTAAATCATGATAAGTTAATCATGACGAAGGCAGCGGTTGAAAAAGTAGAGGAGGTGCTTGCATAATGGATGCACGCGATATCATTAAGCGCCCCGTAATCACTGAACGTTCTACTGATCTTATGGCTGAAAAGAAATATACGTTTGAGGTTGATGTTAAAGCCAATAAAACTCAAGTTAAGGATGCTGTTGAAGCAATCTTTGGCGTGAAAGTTGATAAGGTCAACATCATGAATTACAAAGGTAAATTCAAGCGTATGGGTAAATTCGGCGGCTACACAAACAAACGTCGTAAAGCAATTGTGAAATTAACAACTGATAGTCAAGAAATCGAGTTTTTCGAAGCTTAATACATTGACGAGAAAAGGAGGGAAACGAAATGGCGATTAAAAAGTATAAACCTACCACAAACGGTCGACGTAATATGACATCATCTGACTTTGCTGAAATTACTACAAGCACTCCAGAAAAGTCATTACTTGCTCCTTTACACCGTAAAGGCGGCCGTAACAACCAAGGTAAGTTAACAGTTCGTCATCAAGGTGGCGGTCATAAGCGTCAATACCGTTTAATCGATTTTAAACGTAACAAAGATGGCATTCCAGGACGCGTTGCTACAATCGAGTATGATCCAAACCGTTCAGCAAACATTGCATTAATTAACTACGTTGACGGAGAAAAGCGTTACATCCTTGCACCTAAGAATTTAGAAGTGGGCATGGAAGTAATGTCTGGACCGGAAGCAGATATTAAAGTGGGTAATGCACTACCACTTGCAAACATTCCAGTGGGTACAGTTATCCACAACATTGAATTAAAACCTGGTAAAGGTGGACAATTAGTACGTTCAGCAGGTACTTCTGCGCAGGTTCTTGGTAAAGAAGGCAAATACGTACTTGTTCGTTTGAACTCTGGTGAGGTTCGTATGATTCTTGCTACTTGCCGTGCAACTGTTGGTCAAGTGGGTAATGAACAACACGAACTTATCAACATTGGTAAAGCAGGACGTTCACGCTGGTTAGGTAAACGCCCAACTGTTCGTGGTTCTGTAATGAACCCTAACGATCACCCACACGGTGGTGGGGAAGGACGTTCACCAATCGGACGTAAATCACCAATGACTCCATGGGGTAAACCAACTCTTGGATACAAAACACGTAAGAAAAATAATAAATCAGATAAATTTATCGTGCGTCGCCGCAAAAAATAACGGGATTGAACTACGGTTCCAAAGTCGGACCGTAGAACAATCGCGAAGGGAGGTTCAATCATGGGTCGCAGCTTAAAAAAAGGACCTTTTGTTGATGAACATTTAATGACAAAGATCGAAAAGCTAAATGAAACTGAGGGCAAACAAGTTGTAAAAACTTGGTCTCGCCGTTCTACGATCTTCCCGCAATTCATCGGACACACAATTGCTGTTTACGATGGTCGTAAACATGTGCCTGTATACGTTACTGAAGACATGGTAGGCCACAAGCTTGGAGAATTTGCTCCAACTCGTGCATACAAAGGCCATGGCAATGATGATAAGAAAACAAGACGTTAATGAGAGGAGGGCATTCATATGCAAGCTAAAGCTGTTGCAAGAACAGTTCGTATTGCTCCTCGTAAAGCTCGTTTAGTCGTAGATTTAATTCGAGGTAAGCAAGTAGGTGAAGCAGTAGCGATTTTAAACTTAACGCCAAAAGCTGCTTCTCCAATCGTAGAGAAGGTTTTAAAATCTGCATTAGCCAACGCTGAGCACAACTACGAAATGGACGTTAATAATTTAGTAGTTACTCAAGCATTTGTTGACGAAGGACCAACATTAAAACGTTTCCGTCCTCGTGCACAAGGCCGTGCAAGCCAAATCAACAAACGTACTAGTCATATTACTATCGTTTTATCAGAAAAGAAGGAGGGGTAATCAGTGGGTCAAAAAGTAAATCCAGTCGGTTTGCGTATCGGAGTTATCCGTGATTGGGAATCTAAATGGTACGCAGGCAAAGACTATGCTGATCTTTTACACGAAGACCTTAAAGTACGTGAGTACATCACAAAGCGTCTAAATGATGCTTCTGTTTCTAAAGTGGAAATCGAACGTGCTGCAAATCGTCTTAATATCACTATTCACACTGCGAAGCCAGGTATGGTTATCGGTAAAGGTGGTACTGAGGTAGAAGCACTTCGTAAGGCGCTTAACTCACTTACTGGCAAACGTGTACACATCAATATTCTTGAAATCAAAAAAGCTGACATCGACGCGAAATTAGTAGCGGAAAACATTGCTCGTCAATTAGAAAACCGTGTTTCTTTCCGTCGTGCTCAAAAACAAACGATTCAACGTGCAATGCGTGCTGGTGCTAAAGGTATCAAAACAATGGTATCTGGCCGTTTAGGCGGTGCTGATATCGCACGTTCGGAAAGCTATAGCGAAGGAACAGTTCCACTTCATACTCTTCGTGCTGATATCGATTATGCTACAGCTGAAGCTGATACAACTTACGGTAAATTAGGCGTAAAAGTATGGATCTATCGTGGAGAGGTCCTTCCTACTAAGAAGAAAACTGGGGAAGGAGGCAAATAATATGTTATTGCCAAAGCGCGTAAAATATCGTCGTCAACATCGTGGAAAAATGCGCGGTCAAGCAAAGGGCGGTACTGAAGTAACATTTGGTGAATTCGGTCTACAAGCAACAGAAGCTTCTTGGATTACGAACCGTCAAATTGAATCAGCTCGTATTGCGATGACTCGTTACATGAAACGTGGCGGTAAAGTTTGGATTAAGATATTCCCGCATAAGCCATACACTGCGAAGCCTCTTGAAGTCCGAATGGGTTCCGGTAAGGGTGCTCCTGAAGGATGGGTAGCAGTTGTAAAACCTGGTAAAGTAATGTTTGAAATCGCAGGTGTTTCTGAAGAGATCGCTCGTGAAGCTTTACGTCTTGCAGCACACAAACTTCCTGTTAAGTGTAAGTTTGTAAAACGAGAAGAAATTGGTGGTGAATCAAATGAAAGCTAATGATATTCGTGACCTTACCACTGCCGAAATTGAACAAAAAGTCAAATCATTAAAAGAAGAGTTATTCAATCTTCGCTTTCAATTGGCGACAGGACAGCTTGAAAATACAGCTCGTATTCGTGAAGTACGTAAGTCGATTGCTCGTATGAAAACTGTTATTCGTGAAAGAGAAATTGGTTTTACTAAGTGATATTGAGAGGAGGTTCGCACAATGAGTGAACGCAACCAACGCAAAGTTTACACTGGGCGTGTTGTTTCAGATAAGATGGATAAGACCGTTACTGTCTTAGTTGAAACTTACAAAAAACACCCTTTATATGGTAAACGCGTTAAGTACTCTAAAAAATTCAAAGCTCATGATGAGCAAAATCTTGCAAAAACTGGCGATATCGTCCGTATTATGGAAACTCGTCCGCTTTCAGCTACAAAACGCTTCCGTCTTGTAGAAGTGGTAGAAAAAGCAGTTATTATCTAATTGTTCGGAAAAAGGCTTATTCCGAAGGGAGGTTACACTCATGATTCAACAAGAATCACGTTTGAAAGTTGCTGACAACTCTGGTGCTCGTGAAGTACTTACAATCAAAGTTCTTGGTGGCTCTGGCCGCAAAACAGCTAATATTGGTGATATTATCGTTTGTACAGTGAAACAAGCAACACCAGGTGGCGTTGTTAAAAAAGGTGATGTTGTTAAAGCAGTAGTTGTTCGTACAAAGAGCGGTGTACGCCGTAATGACGGTACTTACATTCGTTTTGATGAAAACGCATGTGTAATTATTCGTGATGACAAGGGCCCTCGTGGAACTCGTATCTTCGGACCAGTTGCTCGTGAACTACGTGACAACAACTTCATGAAAATTGTTTCTTTAGCTCCAGAAGTATTATAATACTAACTAAATTGCCTTTAAGGAGGTGCTTACTGATGCATGTGAAAAAAGGTGACAAAGTTATGATCATCTCTGGTAAAGATAAAGGCAAAACGGGCGTAATTCTTGCAGCGTTCCCTAAACAAGATCGAGTTCTTGTTGAAGGAGTAAACATTGTTAAGAAACACTCTAAGCCTTCTCAAGTGAATCCGCAGGGCGGAATCATTAACCAAGAGGCTCCTATTCATGTATCAAACGTTATGCCTGTAGACCCTAAGTCTGGTGAACCAACTCGTGTAGGCTATAAAACGGTTGATGGCAAAAAAGTACGTGTAGCAACAAAATCCGGTGAAGTTCTAGATAAATAGTTTAAAGAAGAAGGGAGGTACAATGAATGAACCGCCTAAAAGAAAAATATACAAAAGAAATTACTCCTGCTCTAATGAGCAAGTTTAACTATACATCAGTAATGCAAGTGCCTGTAATTGATAAAATCGTTATTAATATGGGTGTTGGTGATGCTGTTCAAAACTCAAAAGTACTTGATAATGCGGTGGAAGAATTAGCATTAATTACTGGACAAAAACCAGTAGTAACTCGTGCAAAAAACTCTATCGCTGGCTTCCGTCTACGTGAAGGTATGCCAATCGGTGCGAAAGTTACACTTCGTGGAGAGCGTATGTATGAGTTCTTCGACAAATTAATCTCTGTATCTCTTCCGCGTGTTCGTGACTTCCGTGGGATTTCTAAGAAGTCATTTGACGGCCGTGGAAACTATACTCTAGGTGTTAAAGAGCAATTAATCTTCCCTGAGATTGATTACGATAAAGTAAGCAAAGTTCGTGGTATGGATATCGTTATCGTAACTACAGCTAATACTGATGAAGAAGCTCGTGAACTTTTAACTCAATTCGGAATGCCATTCCAAAAGTAATCGCTAAATAGAGGGAGGCGAAAACGTGGCTAAAAAGTCAATGATTGCGAAACAAAAACGCACGCCTAAACATAAGGTACAAGAATACACACGTTGCGAACGTTGCGGACGTCCACATTCTGTATACCGTAAATTTAAGCTTTGTCGTATTTGTTTCCGTGAATTAGCATATAAAGGTCAAATTCCTGGCGTGAAAAAAGCTAGCTGGTAAAAACCCAAGTGTGGGAAGGAGGTAAAAACAATGGTCATGACAGATCCAATTGCAGACTTGCTTACTCGCATCCGTAATGCGAATATGGTTCGTCACGAAAAATTAGAAGTTCCTGCTTCTAATATTAAAAAAGAAGTTGCTGAAATCCTTAAGCGTGAAGGTTTCGTGCGTGATGTTGAGTTTATCGAAGACAATAAGCAAGGCATTATCCGCATTTTCTTAAAATACGGCTCAAACAACGAGCGTGTAATTACTGGTCTTAAACGTATCAGTAAACCAGGTCTTCGTGTATACGCAAAAGCTGACGAAGTACCACGTGTACTTAACGGCCTTGGAATCGCACTAGTTTCTACTTCTCAAGGAGTTCTTACAGATAAAGAAGCTCGCGCTAAACAAGTTGGCGGAGAAGTACTAGCATACGTTTGGTAAAAGAGTTTCTTAATGAATGGAGGTGCAATAAATGTCTCGTATAGGTAAAAAACCGATTGAAATTCCAACTGGCGTTACAATCACTAACGATAAAAACACAGTTACTGTAAAAGGACCAAAGGGTGAACTTACTCGTTCATTCCATCCTGATATGATGATTCAAGTAGAGGAGAACGTATTAACGGTTTCTCGTCCATCTGAATCAAAAGAACACCGTACAATCCATGGTACAACTCGTGCATTATTATCTAACATGGTTGAAGGTGTTTCTAAAGGCTTTGAAAAAGGTCTTGAGCTTATTGGTGTCGGTTACCGTGCTCAAAAACAAGGTAAGAAGCTTATCCTTAATGTTGGTTACTCTCATCCTGTTGAAATGGAACCTGAAGAAGGTATCGAAGTTGAAGTACCATCAAATACGAAGATTATCGTTAAAGGAATCAGCAAAGAACGTGTTGGTGCTTTAGCAGCTAATATTCGTGATGTTCGTCCTCCAGAGCCTTACAAAGGAAAAGGTATCCGTTATGAAGGCGAATATGTGCGTCGTAAAGAAGGTAAAACTGGTAAGTAATGCCGCATAAGTAAACGAAAGGAGTGACTTAAATGATTACGAAGGCTGACAAAAATGCAGTTCGTAAGAAAAGACATGGCCGTGTACGTGCTAAGCTTTCTGGAACTGAAGCTCGTCCTCGTTTAAATGTGTTCCGCTCTAATAAGCATATCTATGCTCAATTAGTTGATGATGTTAAGGGAGTTACTTTAGCAAGTGCTTCTACATTAGATAAAGAAATCAATCTAGAATCTACAGGCAACGTTGATGCAGCAGTTAAGGTCGGAGAATTAGTTGCAAAACGTGGAGTAGA
Source organism: Cytobacillus solani (assembly GCF_001420595.1). Taxonomy (GTDB): domain Bacteria; phylum Bacillota; class Bacilli; order Bacillales; family Cytobacillaceae; genus Cytobacillus; species Cytobacillus solani. The sequence goes on from NZ_LJIX01000003.1 coordinate 103,302, forward strand.
AAAGGGTATTAAAACTATCGTTTTTGATCGCGGAGGATACCTTTATCATGGTCGTGTAAAAGCATTAGCTGACGCGGCTCGTGAAAATGGATTAGAATTTTAATAGATAAAGGAGGGACACAAAAAGATGCGTCGTATTGATCCAAACAAACTTGAACTTGAAGAACGCGTAGTTACAGTTAATCGTGTAGCGAAGGTTGTTAAAGGTGGACGTCGTTTCCGTTTCTCTGCTCTTGTAGTAGTGGGCGACAAAAACGGCCATGTCGGTTTTGGTACTGGTAAAGCACAAGAAGTACCTGAAGCAATTCGTAAAGCGATTGAAGATGCGAAGAAAAACTTAATCGAAGTACCAATGGTTGGAACATCCATTCCTCACCAAGTAATTGGAAACTTTGGTGCTGGTGAAGTTCTTTTAAAGCCTGCATATGAAGGTACTGGTGTTATTGCTGGTGGACCAGTTCGTGCGGTGCTTGAACTAGCTGGTGTTGGTGATATCCTTTCTAAATCTTTAGGAACAAACACACCAATCAACATGGTTCGTGCAACATTGGATGGTTTGCAACAATTAAAACGTGCTGAGGACGTAGCTAAATTACGTGGAAAATCAGTAGAAGAACTGTTAGGATAAGGAGGGAAATCAAATGGCGAATAAACTAGAAATTACCCTCACTCGCAGCGTGATTGGTCGTCCGCAAGACCAACGCGAAACAGTTAAAGCTCTTGGTTTACGCAAAATGCACCAAACAGTTGAGCATCAAGATAATCCTGCTATTCGCGGTATGATCAACAAAGTTGCTCACCTTGTTACGGTAAAAGAAAACTAAATTTCACTCTTCTACAAAATAAGGAGGTGCCAACATGAAACTTCATGAATTAAAGCCTGCAGAGGGTTCACGTCAAGAACGTAAGCGTAAGGGCCGAGGAATCGGTTCTGGTAACGGTAAAACTGCTGGTAAAGGTCATAAAGGTCAAAACGCTCGTTCAGGTGGCGGTGTTCGTCCTGGTTTTGAGGGTGGTCAAACACCTTTATTCAGACGTTTACCAAAACGTGGTTTTACGAATGTTAACCGTAAGGAATACGCAGTAGTGAACCTTGATGCACTAAACCGTTTTGAAGATGGAACTGAAGTAACACCAGTTCTTCTTGTCGAAACTGGGGTAGTAAGTAATGAAAAAGCAGGAATTAAAATTCTTGCTAAAGGCAAAGTTGAGAAAAAGCTTACAGTTAAAGCTCATAAATTCTCCTCTGCTGCGAAGGAAGCGATTGAAGCTGCCGGCGGTCAAACTGAGGTGATTTAATGTTTCAGACTATCTCCAATTTTATGCGCGTGGGTGATATAAGAAGAAAAATCATATACACCCTTTTAATGCTGGTCGTATTTCGCATCGGTACTTTCATACCAGTACCAGGTGTGAATGCCGGCCTTTTACAAGCCCAGGATGAATTAAATGCATTCGGTCTTTTAAATACTTTTGGCGGTGGTGCACTTCTTAACTTCTCGATACTTGCGATGGGAATTATGCCATATATTACGGCATCAATCATCATTCAGTTACTGCAAATGGACGTTGTGCCAAAGTTTACGGAATGGTCAAAGCAGGGAGAAGTTGGACGCCGTAAATTAGCTCAGTTTACCCGCTACTTTACTATCGTGCTTGGTTTCATCCAAGCTCTTGGTATGTCTTATGGTTTTAATAACCTTGCAAATGGTCAGTTGATTGAAAACCCTGGAATTGCTTCCTATCTTCTTATTGCAACTGTACTAACTGCTGGAACTGCATTTCTATTGTGGTTAGGGGAACAAATTACTGAAAAGGGCGTTGGAAATGGAATTTCCATTATCATTTTCGCTGGTATCGTAGCTGGTATACCGTCAATTATTAACCAGATCTATGCACAGAAGTTTGAAAATGCTGGAGAGCAAATTTTCCTTCAAATCGTTACTGTTGTATTAATTCTCCTTGCAGTTGTTGCTATTGTTGTTGGTACTATTTTCATCCAACAGGCATTAAGAAAGATTCCAATTCAGTACGCCAAGCGTGTAACAGCTGGGAGAAATCCAGTTGGTGGTCAAAACACTCACTTACCATTAAAAGTTAATGCAGCTGGGGTTATTCCAGTTATCTTTGCTATGTCATTCATCATTACGCCAAGAACTGTTGCCGGTTTCTTAGAGCAAAATGATGTCACTTTGTGGATTCAAAGAGTATTTGATTATACGACACCTGTCGGAATGATCATCTATAGTGCATTAATTATTGCTTTTACTTATTTCTATGCTTTCATTCAAGTGAATCCAGAACAAGTGGCTGATAACTTGAAGAAGCAGGGCGGTTACATTCCAGGCATTAGACCAGGGAAAAGTACGCAGGAATATTTGACTCGTGTTTTGTATCGTTTAACAATTGTAGGTGCTCTCTTCCTTACAGCCATCTCAATTTTGCCGATGTTCTTCATCAATATCGCAGGATTGCCAGATTCAGCTCAAATTGGAGGAACAGGCTTGCTCATCGTTGTTGGTGTTGCGCTAGATACGATGAAACAGCTTGAATCACAGCTTGTTAAACGTCATTATAAAGGGTTTATCAAATAATTTGGTTTTTAGGGGACATGAAAAGGTTCCCTATAAGCCAATTAGATTTAAGGGGGAATTCATATGAATTTAGTATTAATGGGGCTCCCCGGTGCCGGTAAAGGTACACAAGCCGAGAAGATTGTCGACAAGTATGGCATCCCTCATATTTCAACAGGTGATATGTTTCGTGCAGCCATTAAGGATGAAACGGAACTAGGCCTGAAAGCAAAATCTTTCATGGACAAAGGCGAGCTTGTTCCTGATGAAGTGACAATCGGTATTGTTCGTGAACGATTAAGCAAGGATGATTGTGAGAAGGGTTTCTTGCTTGATGGATTTCCAAGAACGGTTCCTCAAGCAGACGCACTTGAAAATATTCTTGCAGAATTGAATAAAAAAATTAATTTTGTCATTAATATTGATGTGGATCAAGATATTCTTATGGAGCGCTTGACTGGTCGCCGGATCTGTAAAGATTGTGGTGCCACGTATCATCTTGTATTTAATCCTCCAGCAAAAGTGGATGAATGTGATCGCTGTGGCGGGGAACTGTATCAGCGTGCGGATGATAATGAGGCTACGGTTAAGACTCGACTTGATGTGAATATCAAACAAACAAAGCCTTTGCTTGATTTTTATGAAGCAAAAGGGTATTTACGCAATATTGATGGCCAGCAGGATATCGATAAAGTATTTACTGATCTGGATCGTTTACTCGGGGGCTTGCATGAATGATTATTTGCAAAACGCCGCGTGAAATTGAGATCATGCGTGAGGCCGGCAAAATTGTAGCATTGACTCACCAAGAACTGAAAAAACATATTGCTCCTGGAATAACAACAAAAGAATTAGATCATATCGCTGATACATTTATTCGTAAAGCGAATGCAATTCCTTCGTTTAAAGGCTATAATGGCTTCTCTGGCAGCATTTGTACTTCAGTAAATAATGAACTTGTTCATGGCATACCTGGTAGTCGGGTGTTGAGAGACGGCGACATTATCAGTGTAGATATTGGTGCTAAATATAACGGTTATCATGGTGACTCTGCTTGGACTTATCCTGTAGGTACAATTGATGATGAAACGAGGCGTCTTCTTGACGTCACAGAAGAGTCATTGTTTATTGGCCTTAAGGAAGCAAAGCCAGGTGAGCGTCTATCGAACATCTCACATGCTATTCAAACATATGCGGAACAGAATGGTTTTTCCATTGTACGCGAGTATGTTGGTCATGGAGTAGGACAGAACTTACATGAGGACCCGCAAATTCCTCATTATGGTCCCCCAAACAAAGGTCCACGACTAAAACCGGGTATGGTACTTGCTGTTGAACCAATGGTGAATGCAGGAAGCCGATATGTGAAAACATTGACTGACAACTGGACAGTCGTAACAATTGACGGGAAAATGTGTGCTCATTTTGAACATACGATTACCATTACTGAAAATGGGTATGAGATACTTACAATTGTGTAATTGTTTGTATTTAAATATATCATTTCAATTTTGTTCCGTTTCTGTGCTATAATCATAAGGTTGTTAGTTTCAAATATATTTCTCGAAAAATCCGGCGTGTAATGATGGAAAACAAGCTTTGCTTTTGCAAAGATAAATGAGTTCGTATTTGAATAAAGAAAGGAGACTGTTTGATGGCGAAAGACGATGTAATTGAAATTGAAGGCACAGTGGTTGATACTTTGCCAAATGCCATGTTTAAAGTAGAATTAGAAAATGGTCATACGGTGTTGGCTCATGTTTCTGGTAAGATCCGCATGCATTTTATTCGTATTTTACCAGGAGATAAAGTTACTGTGGAGCTATCTCCATATGATTTAACTCGCGGAAGAATCACTTATCGTTTTAAATAACCATTGCACTCCGTACTATTAAGGAGGTTAGGATAATGAAAGTAAGACCATCTGTTAAACCGATCTGCGAAAAGTGCAAAGTTATCCGCAGACGTGGAAAAGTTATGGTTATCTGTGAAAACCCTAAACATAAACAAAAACAAGGTTAATAACAAGGAGGTGCGCTAATTTATGGCACGTATTGCTGGTGTAGATATTCCACGTGAAAAACGTGTAGTAATCTCATTAACTTACATCTATGGGATTGGTAAAAATACTGCTCAGAAAGTATTAGCAGAAGCTGGTGTTTCTGAAGACACTCGTGTTCGTGATTTAACAGAAGATGAGTTAAATAAAATCCGTGAAGTCATCGATAAGCTAAAGGTTGAAGGTGACCTTCGTCGTGAGGTTTCACTTAACATTAAGCGTTTAATGGAGATCGGAAGCTATCGTGGTCTACGTCATCGCCGTGGTTTACCGGTTCGCGGACAAAACACTAAAAATAACGCTCGCACACGCAAAGGTCCTCGTAAGACTGTAGCGAACAAGAAGAAATAATCGGTAAAGGAGGTACTTTAAATGGCACGCAAAACTAATACACGTAAACGTCGTGTGAAAAAGAATATTGAACAAGGTGTTGCACACATTCGTTCTACTTTTAATAACACAATTGTAACTATTACTGACGCTCATGGGAATGCACTTTCTTGGTCAAGTGCTGGTGCGCTAGGATTTAAAGGTTCACGTAAATCTACTCCTTTCGCAGCTCAAATGGCAGCAGAAACTGCAGCGAAGTCATCTATGGAACACGGAATGAAATCTCTTGAAGTAACTGTTAAGGGACCTGGTGCAGGACGTGAAGCGGCTATTCGTGCGCTACAAGCTGCTGGTCTTGAAGTAACTGCTATCAGAGACGTGACTCCAGTTCCACATAACGGATGTCGCCCACCAAAACGCCGCCGTGTTTAATTTTTCTGTATAGAATTTGTATCCTTGTCTATAATGGGATATGATGTAAATGTTTTATGTTTATACAGGATAATTATTCCAGTTGTTGTGCACAAAACGGGAACGTATACATGGGGGAATTTCGGTTAGTATGCTAACCGGGGTTTCGACGTTTTGAAGGAGGGTATATTTTCATGATCGAAATAGAAAAACCAAAAATCGAAACGGTTGAGATCAGCGATGATGCCAAGTACGGGAAGTTCGTCGTAGAGCCGCTTGAGCGTGGATATGGTACTACTTTGGGTAACTCCTTACGTCGTATCCTTTTATCCTCACTCCCAGGTGCCGCAGTCACATCGATTCAAATTGATGGGGTACTTCATGAGTTCTCAACAATTGAAGGCGTCGTAGAAGATGTAACATCTATCATTTTAAACATTAAGAAACTTGCACTAAAAATTTACTCTGATGAAGAGAAAACTCTTGAAATTGATGTAAAAGGTGAAGGCGTTGTTCATGCTGCTGACATTACCCATGATAGTGATGTAGAAATCCTTAATTCTGATTTACACATTGCGACTTTAGGTGCTAATGGTCATTTACGCATGCGTCTAACTGCAAGAAGAGGCCGTGGATATACGCCAGCTGTTCAGAACAAAAGAGAAGATCAGCCGATTGGTGTTATTCCTATCGATTCTATTTACACACCAGTTTCACGTGTGTCTTATCAGGTTGAAAATACACGTGTAGGACAAATGACTAACTATGATAAGTTAACATTCGATGTTTGGACTGATGGAAGTACAGGTCCACAAGATGCTGTTGCACTTGGTGCGAAAGTCTTAACTGAGCATTTGAATATTTTCGTTGGATTAACTGATGAAGCTCAAAATGCTGAAATCATGGTTGAAAAAGAAGAAGATCAAAAAGAAAAAGTACTTGAGATGACCATTGAAGAACTAGATCTTTCTGTTCGTTCATATAACTGTTTAAAACGTGCTGGTATCAATACCGTTCAAGAATTAGCTAATAAGACGGAAGAAGATATGATGAAGGTACGTAACTTAGGCAGAAAGTCTCTTGAGGAAGTTAAACACAAACTAGAAGAGCTTGGATTAGGCTTACGTAAAGATGATTGATTAGTTAACGTTTGTTAACCTGTCATAATTCTTGTAGCTTATCGGCTTAAGAATGACTTCAACAAAGGAGGGAAACTTTCATGGGATACAGAAAGTTAGGACGTACTAGCTCTCAACGTAAAGCTATGCTACGTGACTTAGCAACAGATTTAATCATCAATGAGCGTATTGAAACAACTGAAGCTCGTGCGAAAGAACTTCGTTCAGTTGTTGAAAAAATGATCACTCTTGGAAAACGTGGCGATTTGCATGCTCGTCGTCAAGCAGCTGCATTCGTACGTAATGAGGTAGCTAACGCTGAAACAAAGCAAGATGCAGTTCAAAAATTATTCAGCGATATCGCTTCTCGTTATGAAGAACGTCAAGGTGGATATACTCGTATTATGAAACTTGGACCTCGTCGCGGTGACGGTGCACCAATGGTAATTATCGAGTTAGTTTAATTTCTATTCGGATGAAGGGCAGGACAGTTTGTTCTTTGCCCTTTTTCTGTAATAGAACAAACTTCTGTAAGGAAGTAGCCAAAGTGAGTGTTACGATGGGCATGATTCGTTCATACACAAATTACAGGTGTATGATTTATGCATATGCATAAGCTTTCTAAGATCATGTCGCGTCTAGCTCTTCTTGCACCTTTCCGATTTATATTTGTCTTAGCGCTAAGCAGGTGGAGGCCTGTTTTTCGGGAAGGTGCGGGCTTTTTTAAATAGGATACTGTTGAATGGGCTTAAATAGGGACAGTATTGACATTTTATAAGCTCGAATAGCAGATTTGGAAATTAGCGCTTTTCTTGTTTGTAATGGTCTTTTAATATATTTTTTTGATAAATTTACTGTCTTTGCTATTGAAGCTCGCCAAAAATGGCGGGTTTTTTATTTATAAATTTGTTTTGATTGGTTAGGAGAACAGTTTAGAATAGAGAAGAGTAAGTTGAGAGGAGGAGCTGCTTTGAGTAAAGAAAAGCTAGTTCAATTAGATAATATTTCATTTCAGTATGCTTTAGAGACTGGGTTTGCACTAAGAAATGTTTCTTTTGATATATATGAGGGCGAATGGCTAGCATTAGTCGGTCATAACGGTTCTGGTAAATCAACCCTCGCTAAGCTATTAAATGGGTTACACTTTCCTCAAGAAGGTTCAATTAAGGTGAATGGGATGCTTCTTACAGAGGAATCAGTATGGGAGATAAGAAAAAAGATTGGTATGGTCTTTCAAAATCCTGATAACCAATTTGTTGGAACAACTGTAAAGGATGATGTGGCTTTTGGTTTAGAAAATAACGGAATTGTTCGAGAAGAAATGCTAGAAAGAGTCAAGTATTCGCTGGAAAAGGTAAAAATGGCTCAATTTCTTGATCAAGAGCCGCACCATCTATCCGGTGGCCAGAAGCAAAGAGTGGCTATTGCTGGTGTCATCGCACTTAGACCTTCGATTATTATTTTGGATGAAGCAACCTCGATGCTTGATCCAAGAGGTAGAGAAGAGGTTTTGGAGACGGTTAGAGAGTTAAAAGAGAACCACCATATGACAGTCATTTCGATTACGCATGATTTAGAAGAGGCAGTAAAGGCGGATCGGATCATTGTAATGAATAAAGGGGAACTTTACCGGGAAGGTAGTCCGAAAGAAATATTTCAATTGGATGAAGAACTTGTTCAACTTAGCTTGGACATTCCATTCCCAGTTAAATTGAGTAAGCTTCTAAAGGAACAAGGGGTTTCACTATCTAGGCATTTTTTATCAGAAGAAGAGTTGGTGGCAGAGTTATGGACATCTCACTACAAAAAGTAGAATACCGTTATCAGGCTAAAACCCCTTTTGAACGCCTTGCCATTAAGGATGTGTCTATTAATATTCCATCAGGAACCTTTCTAGCGATTATTGGCCATACAGGCTCCGGGAAATCAACGGTCTTGCAGCATTTGAATGCCTTATTAAAGCCAACTGCAGGTAAAGTTGTCATTGGGGATAAAGAAGTCACGGCAGATAAAAAGCAAAAAAATTTAAAGGAAGTACGGCAGAAGGTAGGTATCGTTTTTCAGTTTCCAGAGCATCAATTGTTTGAAGAAACGGTTGAAAAAGATATTTGCTTCGGACCGATGAATTTTGGCGTAACGATGGAAGAAGCGCAGAGAAGGGCAAAGGTAGCAATTAAACAAGTCGGACTTTCTGAAGAGATATTGAGCAAATCCCCGTTCGACCTATCTGGCGGTCAAATGCGCAGAGTAGCCATTGCTGGTGTGTTAGCAATGGAACCAGATGTTATCGTACTGGACGAGCCGACTGCAGGACTTGATCCACGCGGGAGAAAGGAAATTATGGATATGTTCCATGCTCTTCATATTGAGAGAAAACTATCGACTGTGCTAGTCACACATAGTATGGAGGATGCTTCTAAATACGCAGACCACATTGTTATTATGCAAAATGGGGAAGTGTATAAGAAAGGAACGCCAGAGGAAATTTTCACTTCTCCTGAAGACTTGATGCAGCTTGGGTTAGATGTGCCTGAGGTCGTACGCTTCCAGCAAAAAATCGAAGAAACCTTTCATATAAAGTTTTCGCAAACTTGTTTAACTGTGGAGATGCTAACTAAGGAAATTGCCTCTTTACTAAAGGGGGGTGGGCAGAAATGATGGAGAAGATGATTTTTGGCCGTTATGTTCCTGCTCAATCGCTGATTCACCGCATGGATCCGCGTTCAAAGCTAGTGATCATCTTTTTATTTGTTTGTATTGTTTTTATCGCAAATAATAGCCTAACATATGGATTATTAGCGATTTATACATTGGTAATGATTTCTTTATCTAAAGTGCCCTTTCGGTTTATTATATCGGGACTGAAGCCTGTACTATGGCTTGTACTTTTTACATTGCTCTTGCATTTGTTTTTAACAAAGGAAGGGGAACTCTTATTTCAAGCTGGCTGGTTCTCCATCTATGAAGAAGGTTTAAGGCAGGGGATTTTCATATCCTTACGCTTCTTCCTACTTATATTGATGACATCGATTCTTACATTAACGACGACGCCGATTGAAATAACAGATGGATTAGAGAACTTACTTCATCCGTTAAATAAAGTAAAATTTCCTGTACATGAGCTTGCTCTCATGATGTCCATTTCGCTTCGCTTTATACCGACCTTGATGCAAGAGACAGATAAGATCATGAAGGCACAAACAGCTAGAGGAGTCGACTTCTCTAGCGGGCCGATTAAAGATAGAGTGAAGGCGATTATCCCCCTATTGATCCCGCTTTTTGTCAATTCCTTTAAAAGGGCAGAAGAGCTTGCTACAGCGATGGAAGCAAGGGGCTACAGAGGCGGAGAAGGCAGGACGAAGTACAGGCAGCTTAGCTGGGGGATTAAGGATACTTCAATGCTCGTATTTCTTGGAATTTTAACAGCTTTATTAGTCCTATTTCGAACGTAATGGAGCAATGTGATGCAAAGATATAAATGTATAATTTCTTATGATGGTACACAATTTGCTGGCTATCAAGTCCAGCCAAATAAGCGGACAGTGCAAGGTGAAGTGGAGAAGGCGCTTAGAAAGCTTCATAAAGATATGGATGTCAAGGTTAGTGCTTCGGGCAGAACGGATGCTGGCGTTCATGCAAGGGGGCAGGTGATTCATTTTGACTCCCCTCTTAAGATTCCTTTGGAAAAGTGGGAGGTTGCGTTAAATACGCTGTTACCGGAAGATATCGCCATCATTCATACAGAAATGGCTGCCGATGATTTTCATGCCCGTTTTGATGCAAAAGGGAAGGAATATCGTTATTTCGTTTATCGTTCCTTGCAGCGCAGCCCATTTAAACGAAATTACGCTTATCAGTATCCATATTCTTTAGATATTAAGAAAGTTAATGAAGCTGTCCCCTTTTTGATTGGAGAACATGACTTTACAAGCTTTTGCTCAGCTAAAACAGATGTTGTTGATAAGGTACGTGAAATACGTAAGATAGAAGTGGTAGAAGAGGGAGATATGCTGATTTTCCGCTTCGTCGGAAATGGTTTTTTGTATAATATGGTTCGCATTTTAGTGGGGACGCTTCTAGGGGTGGGTGCAGGTGATATTTCTCCCGGATCCATACCAGATATACTTGAAAAAAGGGATCGTGTATATGCAGGGAAAACAGCGCCGGCACAAGGTTTGTATTTATGGGAAGTGCATTATTGAAGTGAAAATAGGTGTCATTATAAAAAAACATTAAAACAACTAAACCTGGCGTAACATTTTATTGACATTAGTCGATGAAAAGTGTATCATAGCAAAGGTATTGTTATTAAAACCACGATAAGCCCCGGAACTTATTGTGTCTAAGATAAATGAAACCAAATGAATGAATAATGGAAATTTTAGGAGGGAAAATTGATGCGTACAACGTTTATGGCGAATGCAAACAATATCGAGCGTAAATGGTACGTAGTTGATGCTGAAGGCAAAACTTTAGGTCGTCTTGCTAGTGAAGTTGCATCAATCCTACGTGGTAAACATAAACCAACTTATACACCACATGTTGATACTGGTGATCATGTAATTATTCTTAATGCTTCAAAAATCCACTTAACTGGTAAAAAGCTTACTGACAAGATTTACTACCGTCACAGCTTACACCCAGGTGGTTTAAAAACTAGAACTGCTAATGAAATGCGTACAAACTACCCTGAGAGAATGTTAGAGCTTGCTATTAAAGGCATGCTTCCAAAGAATTCTCTTGGTCGTCAAATGTTCAAGAAATTACACGTATATGCTGGCGCTGAACATAAGCACCAAGCACAACAACCTGAAGTTTACGAACTTCGTGGATAATTTTTAGGGGAGGTTATTAACTTGGCACAGGTTCAATATATTGGTACTGGTCGTCGTAAGAGCTCCGTTGCACGAGTTCGTTTAGTTCCAGGCGATGGTCAAATTATTATCAACGGTCGTGAAATTGAAGATTATATCCCATTTGCAGCATTGCGTGCAGTTGTAAATCAACCGCTTGTAGCTACTGAAACACAAGGCAGCTATAATGTACATGTAAATGTTAATGGTGGAGGATACACTGGTCAAGCTGGCGCAATTCGCCACGGTATCGCTCGTGCGTTACTTCAAGCTGATCCAGGATACCGTCCAACACTAAAAGCTGCAGGTCTATTAACTCGTGACGCTCGTATGAAAGAACGTAAAAAATACGGTCTTAAAGGCGCTCGTCGTGCACCTCAGTTCTCAAAACGTTAATATCAACTTTTCAAAGACTCTCAACCAATTTGGTTGGGGGTCTTTTTTATATAAAATTAGAATTTTCGTGAGGAGACATAGCTTTTATCTATACAACTTGCCATTGTTCAACATATGATAACCCGGACAAGCTTAAAAATAGAAAACTCGTTCAATGGATTGATACTAAGTTAAGCGTCCTTACAATTAATAAGAAAGGGGTTCATGTGAATGAGCGAAGGCGATTATAAAGAAATACTATTAAAGGAGTTAGTCAGGCAAGGAGAGGCATTAAATTTAATTATGGAACAAATGCAAGGTCGAGAAAAGGTGGGAAAAGCTCCATCACAAAATGAGGAAATATTGATTAGACTAGTCAATGAAATCTCAAGCATAAACGAATCTACACAAATACAACGTGAAAATGTAAATAAATTATTAATTGAAATGACCCAAATAAACGACAAGTTAGAAAACATTAAATCCACTAAGGAATTTCAACCATCAGAGCCAGCTAAACATCCTTTTAGTTTTCTCAATAGCTTTAATCTAGAAAAACTGTTAAAGATGGCAAAAATTGCGGGAGATCTATATGAATTAAATAAGAATAATGAAAATGAATAAAAAAAGGCTGACTTATTATATCCCCTAATAAGTCAGCCTCATTCATTTTGATGCAACTCGTATCGCTATTAGATTGATACTGCTCCTATTCCTTTAAAATACAGCGCCAATAATGATCAACAATATGAACAATATGACAATTAGCACAAAGGTGCTGCCATTTCCATTTCCATATCCTCTAGTTTCAGCCATTTGTTTTTCCTCCTTCGAATAGTTTTGAAAGAGCTCTTTCATCTATAAGGTATGAATTGAATCAAACTTTGAATAGGACAAGCATATTGATTGTATTGCGGAATTTTACTTTTTAATCAAAAAATGATTACATAAAGAATTTTTTTGAAGGATTTATACAAAATTGGCAGACAAAAGCGTCTGCATTTTTGTATGTCTCTCCTTTTGCGGTTAAAGACTATCATTAAGAGGTGGGAAGGCATGAATGTAATTACAACCTTTGCAGAAAAGAAACGTGAAAAGCAAATTAAATATGAAAAGTCCATTTTAAAGGAAATTTCTATAAAGGCATTAAAGGAAAAAGTTCAGCATCATTTTGGATCCTCAAGATTTGTATCTGGGCTTATGATGAATGCTGGGATTGAAGAAGCTTGCTATGATGTAGCGATTGAAGCGTATTTATTAGGTGCTCATTTTAGCCGATTTGGATTATATGGCGAACCTGCGGAAGACGTAAGAAATCGTTGCCGATACGAGATACAGCATTTTTCAGATACACTTTACAACTTCCTCTTATATTGGGGTCATGGGGAAGAAGGAATAATAAGTGAATCTCTCTATTACTTATGTGAGGAATATGTAAATACCTGGTGGATGGAGGGGTTTCAAAAAGGTCAAAGGAGACATAAACTCCGTCTTCATTAATTTCGCTCCTAACTACTGTGTTTCCTAGTTCTATCTCTTTACCTTGTCCCATATATTTTAATGGAGGACGAGCGGGAGGTTGACAGGGAATATGAAAAAATTAAAAGCTGCGGCATTCGCCATTGGACTTATCGTCCTATTTTTAATTTTGCAATATGATTTTTCAGAAGAGGATTCTTGGGAATCATGGCATTTGCCGTTAACTGGGAAGATTATTTTACTTGATCCAGGTCATGGTGGTCCAGATGGCGGAGCGGGGGACGAGGATGCACTTGAGAAGGAAATTGCCCTTGATGTGACACTGAAGGTGAGAGAATATCTTCAAGAACAGGGAGCGCTTGTCATTTTAACGAGAGAAGATGATCGTGACCTGGCTCCAGATGGCACAAGAGGATATAGCAGACGAAAAGTAGAGGATTTAAAGAAGCGCCTCGAACTGATTAATACGTCAGGGGCTGAGTTTTTTGCGAGCATTCATTTAAATGCGATTCCTTCTTCACGCTGGAGCGGCGCACAGACCTTCTATGCATCTCATAAAGATGAAAACGCAAGGGCGGCAAAGTTTATACAGGATGAACTAAGACGAAACTTAGAAAACACGAATCGAAAAGCAAAGAAATTAAATAATGTATATATCTTAAAAAACGCTGAAATTCCTGGCGCTTTAGTGGAAGTAGGCTTTTTATCCAATCCAGCTGAAAAAGAAAATTTGAAGAAAGAGCAATACCAGAATAAAGTAGCAGCCTCGATATATATGGGGATTCTCAGGTATTTTTCCGATGAAAAAGAATTAAAGGAAGAGGAATAAAAGATGCTAAAAGGCATCTTTTTTTGTGCTCTAAAGAAACCGATTAATTGAAAATTTATAGGAAGTACGAGTATTGGTTTTAATTTGATAAGGTGTGATAGAATTAACTGTAGCGCACTAACATTATGTTATACTTTAATGGAAACGAATTCATAAAGGCAGGTGCTAGTATGTTAACGGAACAAAATATTAGAGAAGTTTTAAGTGGAGTTCAAGAGCCATTTATACATAAAACACTAGGTGAACTCGGTGCCATTGATGAAGTGAAAATCAAGGAAGATAAAAATCATGTAAGTGTAAAGATATTAATTGCAAAAACAGGTAGTGCTGAGCAGCTACAGCTTCAAACACAAATTGTGAATTTGTTAAAGGAAGCAGGTGCAGCAACTGTTGGTATCCGGTTTAGTGAACTGCCGGAATCTGTATTAGCCCAGTATCGTCAAGCGGTGAAAGAAGAAGATAAAGGGTTGCTGTCTCCTGATAGCAAGACGACCTTTATTGCGATTGCGAGTGGAAAGGGTGGAGTTGGGAAATCTACTGTTTCGGTGAACCTTGCAGTCTCATTAGCACGATTAGGGAAAAAGGTCGGCTTGATTGATGCTGATATTTACGGATTTAGTGTGCCTGATATGATGGGGATTACGACACGCCCTGTTGTAAGAGGAGAGAAGATTATTCCGGTTGATCGTTTTGGTGTAAAAGTCATTTCTATGGGTTTCTTTGTTGAAGACAATGCTCCAATTATATGGAGAGGCCCAATGCTTGGAAAAATGCTTAATAGCTTTTTCAATGAAGTAGAATGGGGAGACATTGATTACTTATTACTTGATTTACCTCCTGGAACAGGTGATGTGGCACTGGATGTTCATACAATGCTTCCAGCTTGTAAAGAAATCGTTGTTACTACTCCACATCCAACTGCTGCATTTGTTGCTGCTCGAGCTGGTGCGATGGCCATAAAAACTGAACATGAAATTTTAGGTGTTATTGAAAACATGGCTTATTTTGAAAGTAAGCTTACGGGTGAGAAGGAATATGTCTTCGGTCAAGGCGGAGGACAGAAACTTGCTGAAGAATTAAAAACAGACGTTTTAGGTCAGCTGCCTCTTCAACAACCAGACTGGGATGAAAAGGAGTTTGCTCCTTCTGTATATCAAGAAGATCATAGGTTGGGAAAAATTTATACTGAAATTGCACAGAAAGTCGTTTATTCTCTTGAAGGCAAATAAAAAAACCTCTTTTCACTTTGTGAAAAGAGGTTTTTTTCTTGGGATTAGCTGCCGCCTTGGCCACTCTGGCCTCCACCTTGATCACCGCCTTGCTCTTTATCACTTTGCTCTCCGCTTTCTCCTCCTTTTTCACCGCTTTTTACTTCACTAGCGGCTTTTAGGAGAATTTCTTGGATTTTTGCCTTAAAGAGCGGACTCTCAAATGTTTCAGTGACAACGGTCTGCAAATGTTCACGATATTCCTTGCTTTTTAATACATTAGTGACTTCTTTTTCTAATTCAGGATCTTTTAAAACTTCTATCATCATTCCGCGGTATTCAGGATCCTTCATTAGATCCTTTAAAAGCTTTTCATTTTCTTTTTTCATGCTTTTTGCAATGCTTTCAGCAAATTTAGGATCTTCAAAGGACTTTTTCCAAAATTCTGTTCCCTTATCCGAGGTTAATGTCCTTTCGATCGTTTCTGAAACAACCGTTTGGTCCATTACAAGCTTCTGCTTCATTTTGTCATCTTCCATTAGCTCCTGTATTGCTTTTTTGCCATCATCTGTTTTTAGTATATCCACAATCATTTTCTTTGTTTGTTCATAATCCAAATTATTGCCGCCAGCTTCACCTGAGCCACAGCCTGCGAGCATCATAATTAGCATTGAAGGGACGAGTATACGGAATATTTTTAACATATAGAAGCTCCTTTCAGAGATGTCCTTAATGTTAGAATGAAGAAAATGAGCAAATATTATTCGCTTGAATTGCTTTACCTAGATTTTTTATTGCTACGTTGGTACAATCAAAAGGGATTGAATAAATGCTATGGAGGAAAAATAAGTTGACTAGCCGGAACTGGGTAAAGTTGTTTATGACAACTCTGTTAGTTGGGGGATTAACTACTGGGGTTGTAGGTTTTATTGTGCGCTGGAATGAATTTGAACCTATATTTACATCTTTCGATCTTCTTGAAATATTATCTGTTTTAATATGGTTAATTGGAGTAGGTTTTATTTTCAGTGTTCTAAGCCAAGCAGGTTTTTTTGCTTATTTAACCGTTCATCGTTTTGGACTTGGCATATTTAAATCCCATTCGTTATGGAATGCAGTTCAGGTTATTCTAATCTTGTTTGTTTTATTTGATTTGGTCTACCTTCGTTATAATACTTTTGCTGAAGAAGGAGACAGCATTTGGCCATATGTTGGAGTAGCAGCATTTATCCTTGTTGTTGGAGCGGCAGTGGCAGCAATGAAAGTTAAGATGACAAGTAAAGAAGCATTTATACCTGCTGTATTTTTTATGGTTGTTGTAACAACAATCGAGTGGGTCCCAGTTTTGCGAGTAAATGAAGAAAGCTGGGTATATCTAATGATATTTCCGTTATTAGTATGTAACGCGTACCAGTTGCTTATTCTTCAAAAGCTTAATAAAGCTTCACAAGAGCAAAGACAAAAAGTAGCAAAAAAGCCGGCCAAATAAGGACGGCTTTTTTGCTTAGTTAATATATTATTGTATTATTTGACTTCGCTTGTATTTGTTTCAGCATTCGCAATCATTTCAGAAACGGACACAAACTTTAAATTTTTGCTGTTTATCCCTTGGATGATTTGAGGCAAAGCTTTTGCTGTTTGTTTCGCAGAATCTGAGGCGTGTAATAGCAGGATATCTCCCTTTTTTGCTTGTGCCGCATTCTTGACGATGACCTCTATGCCGGGATTTGTCCAATCCTTTGAATCAAGACTCCAATGTACAACCGTATATCCGAGTCTGTCAGCTACCTTTAATGTTTTTTGATCAAAATGTCCTGTCGGTGCTCGAATTAGCTTAATATCTTTTACATTTAACTTTTTAAATGCATCTTGAGCCTTCGCAATATCCTGCCTAATTTTCTGTTCTTCAAGCTCGGTATAGTCTTCATAATTATAACCAAGTATTCCAATTTCATATCCTTCCTTAACGATTCGAGCAACAAGATCTGGGTGACGTTCTGCCCATGATCCCGCAAGGAAAAAGGTAGCAGCTTTCACATTTTCCTTTTTAAGAACATCGAGAATGGGTTCTGCCTTTTCATCGCCCCACCCGATATTAAATGTGAGTGCCAGATCTTTTTCACCTTTGTATATTGCTTTAGGCCCGTCTTTTGTTGAAAAAGCTGGCAGATGAACAATGTTTCCGACGTAAAGGAACCAGGCAGCAAAAAAAGCGGTTGTTACAACGATAACAAGCTGTTTAAACGTTTTTCCGTTAAGCACAAAAAAGAAGTTCATAATTCCTCTCACCTCGTCCAAATACTTCTTGTCTCAATCTTATGCAAGTAATTTTCAAAAATGATTTGAAAAACAAATTCATAAAAAAAATAAAATGGAAAATACTACAAAAACCAAACTGAAATAAAGGGGTTATAGGATGTTAGGAATGTTAATCAATCAAAAAGAACAAAAAGAAATAGAGTATTTAATAAAAAGAGAAATGGATGAAATATTATTTGATTTGAAGGATGAACGAATCGATCATATAGTAAAAAGAGCAATGGAAGAGAGATACAAAATATTATTTTCGTTATTCAAAAGAGTGGCTGCACCTAATGAATGCTTGAAATATATGCTAAATAGACAGAAGAGGGAACAAAAGGGATAAAACTTTCAAAAAAACTCTTTGATTTTGTTGACTTAGTTTTATTTAGCTGTTATATTAATAAACGTCGCTAATGACGTAATGAAAATAACTTAAAAAAGTTGTTGACGTCGAAAGTGAAAGGTGATATATTAATAAAGTCGCTGTAAGCAGCGGAATTGATATTGCTCTTTGAAAACTGAACGAACAAAAAACGTCAACGTTAATTCAAGTATTAAAACTTAAGAGCTAATCTTACTCTTTATTGGAGAGTTTGATCCTGGCTCAGGACGAACGCTGGCGGCGTGCCTAATACATGCAAGTCGAGCGAATCTGAGGGAGCTTGCTCCCAAAGATTAGCGGCGGACGGGTGAGTAACACGTGGGCAACCTGCCTGTAAGACTGGGATAACTTCGGGAAACCGGAGCTAATACCGGATAATCCTTTTCTACTCATGTAGAAAAGCTGAAAGATGGCTTCGGCTATCACTTACAGATGGGCCCGCGGCGCATTAGCTAGTTGGTGAGGTAACGGCTCACCAAGGCGACGATGCGTAGCCGACCTGAGAGGGTGATCGGCCACACTGGGACTGAGACACGGCCCAGACTCCTACGGGAGGCAGCAGTAGGGAATCTTCCGCAATGGACGAAAGTCTGACGGAGCAACGCCGCGTGAGTGATGAAGGTTTTCGGATCGTAAAACTCTGTTGTTAGGGAAGAACAAGTACCGTTCGAATAGGGCGGTACCTTGACGGTACCTAACCAGAAAGCCACGGCTAACTACGTGCCAGCAGCCGCGGTAATACGTAGGTGGCAAGCGTTGTCCGGAATTATTGGGCGTAAAGCGCGCGCAGGTGGTTTCTTAAGTCTGATGTGAAAGCCCCCGGCTCAACCGGGGAGGGTCATTGGAAACTGGGAGACTTGAGTGCAGAAGAGGAAAGTGGAATTCCAAGTGTAGCGGTGAAATGCGTAGAGATTTGGAGGAACACCAGTGGCGAAGGCGACTTTCTGGTCTGTAACTGACACTGAGGCGCGAAAGCGTGGGGAGCGAACAGGATTAGATACCCTGGTAGTCCACGCCGTAAACGATGAGTGCTAAGTGTTAGAGGGTTTCCGCCCTTTAGTGCTGCAGCAAACGCATTAAGCACTCCGCCTGGGGAGTACGGCCGCAAGGCTGAAACTCAAAGGAATTGACGGGGGCCCGCACAAGCGGTGGAGCATGTGGTTTAATTCGAAGCAACGCGAAGAACCTTACCAGGTCTTGACATCCTCTGACAATCCTAGAGATAGGACGTTCCCCTTCGGGGGACAGAGTGACAGGTGGTGCATGGTTGTCGTCAGCTCGTGTCGTGAGATGTTGGGTTAAGTCCCGCAACGAGCGCAACCCTTGATCTTAGTTGCCAGCATTCAGTTGGGCACTCTAAGGTGACTGCCGGTGACAAACCGGAGGAAGGTGGGGATGACGTCAAATCATCATGCCCCTTATGACCTGGGCTACACACGTGCTACAATGGATGGTACAAAGGGCTGCAAGACCGCGAGGTTTAGCCAATCCCATAAAACCATTCTCAGTTCGGATTGCAGGCTGCAACTCGCCTGCATGAAGCCGGAATCGCTAGTAATCGCGGATCAGCATGCCGCGGTGAATACGTTCCCGGGCCTTGTACACACCGCCCGTCACACCACGAGAGTTTGTAACACCCGAAGTCGGTGGGGTAACCGCAAGGAGCCAGCCGCCTAAGGTGGGACAGATGATTGGGGTGAAGTCGTAACAAGGTAGCCGTATCGGAAGGTGCGGCTGGATCACCTCCTTTCTAAGGATGAAATGAAGTCTAACTTCATTAAAAGACGTTTCATTGTTCGTTCAGTTTTGAGAGAGTAATCTCTCATATTATTTTGCTCCTGCGCCGCAGTAGTTCGAGGAAGATAAACCTCAGCTCGTCGCAAGGCAGCATGATGAATAGCTACGAAGCTTAATCACGTTGTGATTGAAATCAGTAGCCTTGTTCTTTGAAAACTAGATAATGCAATAAAGAAGATAACCGAGTAATCGCCATCTTAGTTTTTTCTCTTATATTGAGTTTTTAAAACCAAGTAAGAGTGTAAACCATGAGGGCAATGAGCAACAAGCAGATCAAGGAAGCGACCGAGCGAGCACCGGAACGTACTCAGTACGTGAGGAGCACAGCGAGAGAGCTGACGCCGAGATGCGCAGTTGATCATTGACCGAAGTAGGTTAAGTTAGAAAGGGCGCACGGTGAATGCCTAGGCACTAGGAGCCGATGAAGGACGGGACTAACACCGATATGCTTCGGGGAGCTGTAAGTAAGCTTTGATCCGGAGATTTCCGAATGGGGGAACCCTCTATCCGTAATGGGATAGAATCTTTACCTGAATACATAGGGTATTGAAGGCAGACCCGGGGAACTGAAACATCTAAGTACCCGGAGGAAGAGAAAGCAAACGCGATTCCCTGAGTAGCGGCGAGCGAAACGGGATTAGCCCAAACCAAGAGGCTTGCCTCTTGGGGTTGTAGGACACTCTACACGGAGTTACAAAGGAACGAGGTAAATGAACAGGTCTGGAAAGGCCGGCCAGAGAAGGTAAAAGCCCTGTAGTTGAAACTTCGTTCCCTCCAGAGTGGATCCTGAGTACGGCGGGACACGAGAAATCCCGTCGGAAGCAGGGAGGACCATCTCCCAAGGCTAAATACTCCCTAGTGACCGATAGTGAACCAGTACCGTGAGGGAAAGGTGAAAAGCACCCCGGAAGGGGAGTGAAAGAGATCCTGAAACCGTGTGCCTACAAGTAGTCAGAGCCCGTTTATGGGTGATGGCGTGCCTTTTGTAGAATGAACCGGCGAGTTACGATTACATGCGAGGTTAAGTTGAATAGACGGAGCCGCAGCGAAAGCGAGTCTGAATAGGGCGAATGAGTATGTGGTCGTAGACCCGAAACCAGGTGATCTACCCATGTCCAGGTTGAAGTTCAGGTAACACTGAATGGAGGACCGAACCCACGCACGTTGAAAAGTGCGGGGATGAGGTGTGGGTAGCGGAGAAATTCCAATCGAACTTGGAGATAGCTGGTTCTCTCCGAAATAGCTTTAGGGCTAGCCTCATGTAGAAAGAGTCTTGGAGGTAGAGCACTGTTTGGACTAGGGGCCCCCATCGGGTTACCGAATTCAGACAAACTCCGAATGCCAAAGACTTATCC
This sequence comes from Cytobacillus solani, assembly GCF_001420595.1. Taxonomy (GTDB): domain Bacteria; phylum Bacillota; class Bacilli; order Bacillales; family Cytobacillaceae; genus Cytobacillus; species Cytobacillus solani. The sequence goes on from NZ_LJIX01000003.1 coordinate 124,375, forward strand.
ATGGGAGTCAGACTGCGAGTGATAAGATCCGTAGTCAAGAGGGAAACAGCCCAGACCACCAGCTAAGGTCCCAAAGTATACGTTAAGTGGAAAAGGATGTGGAGTTGCTTAGACAACCAGGATGTTGGCTTAGAAGCAGCCACCATTTAAAGAGTGCGTAATAGCTCACTGGTCGAGTGACTCTGCGCCGAAAATGTACCGGGGCTAAACGTATCACCGAAGCTGTGGATGGACATCTACGATGTCCGTGGTAGGAGAGCGTTCTAAGGGCGTTGAAGCTAGACCGCAAGGACTGGTGGAGCGCTTAGAAGTGAGAATGCCGGTATGAGTAGCGAAAGATGGGTGAGAATCCCATCCACCGAATGCCTAAGGTTTCCTGAGGAAGGCTCGTCCGCTCAGGGTTAGTCGGGACCTAAGCCGAGGCTGAAAAGCGTAGGCGATGGACAACAGGTTGATATTCCTGTACCACCAAACTCCGTTTGAGCAATGGGGGGACGCAGGAGGATAGGGTAAGCGCACTGCTGGATATGTGCGTCTAAGCAGTTAGGCTGCAAGCGAGGAAAATCCCGTTTGCGTGAAGGCTGAGCTGTGACAGCGAGGGAAATATAGTACCGAAGTTCCTGATTCCACACTGCCAAGAAAAGCCTCTAGTGAGGATAAGGTGCCCGTACCGCAAACCGACACAGGTAGGCGAGGAGAGAATCCTAAGGTGAGCGAGAGAACTCTCGTTAAGGAACTCGGCAAAATGACCCCGTAACTTCGGGAGAAGGGGTGCTTTTTAGGGTGAATAGCCCTGAAAAGCCGCAGTGAATAGGCCCAGGCGACTGTTTAGCAAAAACACAGGTCTCTGCGAAGCCGCAAGGCGAAGTATAGGGGCTGACGCCTGCCCGGTGCTGGAAGGTTAAGAGGAGGGGTTAGCTTACGCGAAGCTCTGAATTGAAGCCCCAGTAAACGGCGGCCGTAACTATAACGGTCCTAAGGTAGCGAAATTCCTTGTCGGGTAAGTTCCGACCCGCACGAAAGGCGTAACGATCTGGGCACTGTCTCAACGAGAGACTCGGTGAAATTATAGTACCTGTGAAGATGCAGGTTACCCGCGACAGGACGGAAAGACCCCGTGGAGCTTTACTGTAGCCTGATATTGAATTTCGGTACAGCTTGTACAGGATAGGTAGGAGCCTTGGAAGCCGGAGCGCCAGCTTCGGTGGAGGCATCGGTGGGATACTACCCTGGCTGTATTGAAATTCTAACCCATGCCCCTGATCGGGGCAGGAGACAGTGTCAGGTGGGCAGTTTGACTGGGGCGGTCGCCTCCTAAAAAGTAACGGAGGCGCCCAAAGGTTCCCTCAGAATGGTTGGAAATCATTCGAAGAGTGTAAAGGCATAAGGGAGCTTGACTGCGAGACCTACAAGTCGAGCAGGGACGAAAGTCGGGCTTAGTGATCCGGTGGTTCCGCATGGAAGGGCCATCGCTCAACGGATAAAAGCTACCCCGGGGATAACAGGCTTATCTCCCCCAAGAGTCCACATCGACGGGGAGGTTTGGCACCTCGATGTCGGCTCATCGCATCCTGGGGCTGTAGTCGGTCCCAAGGGTTGGGCTGTTCGCCCATTAAAGCGGTACGCGAGCTGGGTTCAGAACGTCGTGAGACAGTTCGGTCCCTATCCGTCGTGGGCGCAGGAAATTTGAGAGGAGCTGTCCTTAGTACGAGAGGACCGGGATGGACGCACCGCTGGTGTACCAGTTGTTCTGCCAAGAGCATCGCTGGGTAGCTATGTGCGGAAGGGATAAGTGCTGAAAGCATCTAAGCATGAAGCCCCCCTCGAGATGAGATTTCCCATAGCGTCAAGCTAGTAAGACCCCTGAAAGATGATCAGGTTGATAGGTTTGAGGTGGAAGCGTGGTGACACGTGGAGCTGACAAATACTAATCGGTCGAGGACTTAACCAAAATGAAAGGCGAAGGCGACTGTTCAACTTCGAGAGGCGTTGGAGAGCCGACCATGCAAATCCCGCATTTGGATTTGTAGGGGCGGATCGAAACGACCGAGAAGTTAGGAGCCGTAGCTGGACAAAATGATTACTCAACTTCTTCTTTAGCATTATCTAGTTTTGAGGGAACAAACCTCATCATAAATAGGTCTAGTGACGATGGCGAGAAGGCCACACCCGTTCCCATCCCGAACACGGAAGTTAAGCTTCTCAGCGCCGATGGTAGTTAGGGGCTGTCCCCTTGTGAGAGTAGGACGTCGCTAGGCTTTAAATATTCCGCAGTAGCTCAGTGGTAGAGCTATCGGCTGTTAACCGATCGGTCGTAGGTTCGAGTCCTACCTGCGGAGCCATTTTTTCTGAAGATCTATTTGAGCAGGTAGTTTTTATGCTTCCATAGCTCAGCAGGTAGAGCACTTCCATGGTAAGGAAGAGGTCAGCGGTTCGAGCCCGCTTGGGAGCTTACCATAATCAATTATATGGCCCCTTGGTCAAGCGGTTAAGACACCGCCCTTTCACGGCGGTAACACGGGTTCGAATCCCGTAGGGGTCACCATTTTCGGAGGATTAGCTCAGCTGGGAGAGCATCTGCCTTACAAGCAGAGGGTCGGCGGTTCGATCCCGTCATCCTCCACCATTAATTTTATTTTGCCGGCCTAGCTCAATTGGTAGAGCAACTGACTTGTAATCAGTAGGTTGGGGGTTCAAGTCCTCTGGCCGGCATGTTTTATAACTTTCGGAGGGGTAGCGAAGTGGCTAAACGCGGCGGACTGTAAATCCGCTCCTTCGGGTTCGGCGGTTCGAATCCGTCCCCCTCCACCATTATTTTTAATAGCAATATTAAAAATGGACAAGAATAAACTAGTCCTTTTTATTTTTTAAGAATAATCATTGTCCTTTTTGCAAATGATATTAGAATCATTGGGCTATAGCCAAGCGGTAAGGCATCGCACTTTGACTGCGACATGCGTTGGTTCGAATCCAGCTAGCCCAGCCATTATTTTTGAGCCATTAGCTCAGTCGGTAGAGCATCTGACTTTTAATCAGAGGGTCGAAGGTTCGAGTCCTTCATGGCTCATTTATATGATGAAGAAAAGACCTTAAGGGAATGAATCCTTTTAGGTCTTTTTTCTCTTATTCATTGTAAAACGTATTACGGTCAGAAATAAATTCATGAAGCCCAGTGTAAAGGCTACATACTTAAGTGACTAACTATATTAATTTTTAGAATCTTACTCATTTTTCGTATATATATACATGCTTTTGTCGAGTTGAGTCATTTCTTTTAATATGGTTAAAATAGAGATAGATACAGGGATGAAGGGAGAATTTTTTCATGAAGAAGCTTGCCATTATTGGGATGCCTATGGATTTGGGACAAATGAGACGCGGAGTGGATATGGGGCCAAGTGCTATCCGTTACGCTGGTATAAATGAAAGGCTAAAAAATTTATTTGATGAAGTTCATGATCGAGGGGACATTGCTATTGGAAGACCCGAAGTAGAGATAGATCCAGAATCGAATCTTAGAAATTTGCATTTAATTGCTGAAAAGTCAGAAATGCTTGCTAAGGAAGTCGATCAGGTAATTGAAGCAGGTTCATTTCCATTAGTTCTTGGTGGAGATCATAGTATTGCGATTGGAACACTAGCTGGGGTAGCGAAGCATTATAATAATCTTGGTGTTATCTGGTATGATGCACATGGAGATTTAAATACGGCAGAGACATCGCCAACTGGGAATATACATGGGATGCCGCTTGCGGTAAGCCTTGGAATGGGGCATCCGTTATTAACGAATGTTGGTGGATATGCACCGAAGGTTAAGCCTGAAAATATTGTAATTATTGGCGCACGTTCATTAGATGAAGGGGAACGAGCCTTGATTAAGGAGAAGGGTATTAAGGTTTATACGATGCATGAGATTGACCGCATTGGGATGACGAAGGTTATGGAAGAAGCGATTTCCTATTTAAAGGGAAATACGGATGGTGTACATCTTTCTTTAGATTTAGATGGACTTGATCCTAATGATGCACCAGGTGTAGGAACTCCGGTACTAGGAGGCATAAGCTACCGTGAAAGCCATTTAGCAATGGAGATGCTGGCTGAATCTGAGATTATTACATCAGCTGAATTTGTAGAAGTAAATCCGATTCTCGATGATAAGAATAAAACAGCAACTGTTGCTGTAGCCTTAATGGGATCGCTATTTGGGGAAAAGTTATTATAGTATAGTTGAAAGCAAGAACATTATGTTCTTGTTTTTTTATTAGGCATTCAATTGAACTTCTATAATTAATATTCTTTTACACCAATAGGAAAAAAACCATCCAAGTAAGTAAAAATTTGTTAATATAGATATAATGAGTATTTTTTTAAAAAAAGTGAAACCTTTTCCGCTATCGATTCGTAATGTCGATTAGCCGCATGTTGAGCGGAGGTAAAAAAATGGAAGCAATCGTAAAGAAAAGGATAAAACAAGTATTAAAAGGCGATCAGGATGCTTATGCAGAAGTGGTTGAAATATATGGAGAAAAGGTATTTCAAATCTGTTACAGAATGCTAGGAAATAGGCATGAGGCGGAAGATATTGCTCAAGAGGCTTTTTTGAGGGCATACGTCAATATCCATAGCTTTAATATTAATCTAAAGTTCTCTTCGTGGCTTTATCGAATAGCAACAAATCTTTGTATCGACCGGATCAGAAAGAAGAAGCCTGATTATTATTTAGATGCAGAGGTGGCAGGTACAGACGGACTAACAATGTATTCACAAATTGCATCAGATACAAGCTTGCCTGAAGACGATGTAGAGAGCTTAGAGCTACAGGAAACCATCCAGAGGGAGATTTCTAAGCTTCCTGAAAAATACCGTACTGTTATTGTATTAAAGTATATTGAAGAGCTATCCTTAAATGAAATTAGTAAGATTTTGGATTTGCCCTTAGGTACGGTTAAGACTAGAATACACAGAGGAAGAGAAGCATTAAGAAACCAATTACGGCATGTATAATAAAAGAGGGTGAGAACTTTGAAGTGTCCAGCAGAAATGATCATTTATATGCATGAATATTTAGATGAAGAGATCTCAGCCGAAAATGAACAAGAATTAAGAGCACATCTCCAAAGCTGTAAGGAGTGTCAAACACATTTTCATGAGTTACGAAAGACCATTGCTCTTGTTCAGAGTACTTCACATATAAATGTGCCATCGGATTTTACTGCAAAGGTGATGGCTAAATTGCCTAAGGAAAAACGTAAGGTCGGTTTTCAGCGTTGGGTCAGGCATCATCCTTTATTTACGGCAGCTTCTTTATTCATCGTGCTTATGGCAGGAAGTTTATTTTCTTCATGGGAGCAGGATCATGAATTTTCAGTATCCAAGCAGCCAAATCTTATCGTCCAAAATGATACCGTCATTGTCCCTAAAGGAGAAGTTGTTAAAGGCGATGTGACTGTGAAAAATGGAAAAATCCAGATTGAGGGACAGGTTGAAGGCGATGTTACCGTCATCAATGGAGAAAAGTACCTTGCTTCTGCTGGTCAAGTGACAGGAGAAATTAAAGAAGTGAATGCGATTTTTGATTGGCTGTGGTATCACATCAAAAAGACCGCAACAGAGGTGGTTTCTATTTTTGACCAAGAAGAACCTGAAGCAGCAAAGTAAAATAGGAACACTGCATGTATGCAGTGTTCCTATTTTTTATTTCAAGTATATTCCTCATTGGAATGGGATTGCTTTCAATGATATAATATGAAAGTTACGAAATGAATAGAACTAATCGTATTTTGAACAGTCTGGCTCAAGCCCGAAGAGTTCCCTTAATAAGGGCAAGACGCATGCACTGTATTAATATATTTTTGGAGGAAGGACAATGTCGTTGTTTTCAGATTTCTCTATACTGAAATTTTTGGCTAATACTGTTGACATTCTCCTTGTATGGTTCGTCATCTATAAGCTTATTACCATTGTACGTGGGACGAAAGCTGTTCAATTAGTAAAAGGAATATTCGTTATACTCCTCGTGAAAATTATCAGCGATACCTTCCACCTGCAAACATTAGGATGGATGATGGAACAAGTACTTATTTGGGGATTTTTGGCAATTGCAATTATTTTCCAGCCCGAACTAAGAAGAGCGCTTGAACAATTAGGGCGAGGACGCCTTTTCTCAAGAAGTGGCAATCAGGAGGGCGAAGATCAGGAGAAAATGGTAGAGGCGATTGTTAAAGCTGTTGATTATATGGCAAAGCGCCGTATTGGTGCGCTTATTTCCGTAGAGCGTGAAACGGGAATGGGTGATTATATTGAAACAGGTATTCCGCTTGAATCAAAAATCTCCTCTGAATTGCTAATAAATATCTTTATCCCTAACACTCCATTACATGATGGAGCTGTTATTTTACAAAAGAATACGGTTGCTGCTGCTGCGTGCTATTTGCCTTTGTCAGAAAGCCCGTTTATTTCAAAAGAGCTTGGAACACGACATCGGGCTGCTCTTGGAATTAGTGAAGTAACAGATAGTTTAACCGTAATCGTATCAGAAGAGACCGGCAGTGTTTCGCTGACGAAAAATGGCGAGCTGCACAGGGATTTGAAATCAGAAGCATTCAAGGAATTGCTTACGAATGAACTAATCGCTAAAAATAATGTAAAACAAACTTCTTCAGGACGTTGGAACTGGAGGGTGAAGAAAAATGGATAAATTTATCGATAAACTTGTTGATACCCGCTGGTTTATGAAAATAGTTGCCTTAATCCTTGCCTTACTGCTTTTCCAATCCGTATATGATCCAATTAAAAATGTATCGAATGTAAATGTTCCAGGAGAGCAAGACACAGAGGTACTATCTGATGTTCCGGTTAAGACGTATTATGATACAGAGAACTTAATTGTCACTGGTGTACCAGATACGGTTGAACTTACAATAAAAGGACCAAAAAATGTCCTTCAGCCAGCAAAGGTACAAAGGAATTTTGAAGTGTATGTGGATTTATCTGATGCCGAAATAGGTACAGAAAGGGTACCAATCAAAATTAGGGATATTTCGGATAAATTGGATGTGACCATTGATCCGGCATATGTCAATGTCAGTATACAAGAAAAGGTTACAAAGGAATATAAAGTTGATGTTGAATTTGATCAGTCATTAGTTGAAGATGGCTATATTTCAGAAGCACCTGAGGCTGAGCCAAAGAAAGTGAAGATAACCGGTGCGAAAGATGTAATCGAAAGAATTACCTATGTAAAAGCGGCCGTAAATATTAAAGACCCGATTAAGGAAACCGTAAGAAGAGAAGCTCAAGTTCTTGTATTAGATAAGAACATGAATAAGTTAGATGTATTCATCGAACAGGAAACGGTGGATGTAATTATCCCTGTTAAAAGCTTGAGTAAGGTCGTACCAATTAAAATCGTTGAAAAGGGAAGTCCGCCAGAGAATATTTCTGTTGAATCGATTTCACTTGATGTAACCGAAGCAAAGATTTATGGCAGTCAAGAGGTGCTGGATAAAACGGAAAATGTAAGAGTGGAAGTGGATCTTAGCCAAGTGAATGGAAATACAGAAATCACTTTGCCAGTCATTATTTCGGATGAAATAAAAGAAGTCAATCCAACGACTGTTAAAACAACAATAAAGACGAGTGAAAAAAATAGTGAAACAAGTAAAAATAATGAAGAGGCAGATGAACACAAGATGTTCTCAAATCTCCCTATTCATCTAACGGGACTAGCCAGCGAATATGAGGCTTCCCTCCAGACACCAGCTAATGGGGCTAATTTAACGGTTACAGGGAAACGCGATAAGATTGCAGAGCTGCAGGCGAGTGACTTTAATGTCTTTCTGGATTTAGCTAATTTAAGTGAAGGGGACCATGAAGTAAAAATTAGTGTTAAAGGTCCGACGGATATTGATTGGAAGCTGGCGACGGAAACGGCAAAAATATCGATTACTCAAAAGGAAGTATAATCTAGAAAAACGAAAGAAGGAGCGATAATAGGTATGGGAAAATATTTCGGTACGGATGGAGTACGCGGGGTCGCAAATAGTGAATTAACCCCTGAATTGGCCTTTAAATTAGGTCGATGTGGAGGATATATTTTAACTAAGGATAAAAATCACCCGAAGGTTTTGATTGGTCGTGATACACGGATTTCAGGCCATATGCTTGAAGGGGCTTTAGTGGCAGGCTTACTATCCATTGGTGCGGAGGTTATGCGCTTAGGTGTTCTCTCGACTCCAGGTGTTGCCTATTTAACAAAGGCACTTGGTGCGGAAGCGGGAGTGATGATTTCTGCCTCCCACAACCCTGTTGCTGATAATGGGATTAAATTTTTCGGTCCAGACGGATTTAAGCTTTCAGATGAGCAGGAGCTTGAGATTGAAAGCTTAATGGATATGGAGGAAGATCAGCTGCCTAGACCAGTTGGAGGCGATCTTGGGCAAGTAAATGATTATTTTGAAGGCGGACAGAAATACCTCCAATATTTAAAGCAGACGGTGGATGAGGATTTTTCAGGCATACATATTGCTTTAGATTGCGCACATGGAGCAACATCATCACTTGCATCCCATCTATTCGCAGATTTAGATGCGGATTTATCCATGATTGGTGCTTCTCCTAACGGGTTGAATATTAATGAGGGAGTCGGTTCCACACATCCTGAAACCCTTGCCGCATTTGTGAAGGAACGGGAAGCGGATATTGGTCTGGCCTTTGATGGAGATGGAGATCGCCTGATTGCGATTGATGAGAATGGCGATATTGTCGATGGTGACCAAATTATGTACATTTGTGGAAAGTATCTGAAGGAACAAGGCCGATTGAAGCATAGTACAGTTGTTTCAACTGTTATGAGCAATCTTGGTTTCTACAAAGCACTTGAAGCAAATGAAATTGAAAGCATTCAAACCGCAGTCGGAGACAGATATGTGGTTGAAGAAATGAAGAAGAACGGCTACAATCTTGGCGGTGAGCAGTCTGGCCATATTATCTTCCTCGATTATGTAACAACAGGGGACGGACTTTTATCAGGTTTGCAGCTCGTAAATATAATGAAAATGACAAAGAAGCCATTATCTGAGCTGGCAAAGGAAATGCAAAAATTTCCACAAAAGCTTGTCAATATTCGAGTGACTGATAAACATCATGTAACAGATAATGAGAAGGTACGTGCGATTATTACTGAAGTTGAGCATGAAATGAAAGGAAACGGGCGGATATTAGTACGTCCTTCAGGAACGGAACCACTTGTGAGGGTGATGGCGGAAGCGGCAACAGAGGAGCTGTGCAATGCCTATGTTGAACGTATTGCCTCAGTTGTGAAGCAAGAAATGGGTTTAGACGAAGAATAAGATATAGAATGCATAAGGGAACGAAAAGACTCCCTTATGCATATTTTATTTAAAGGGGTGTTCAAGGAGCTCCTCTTTCGTTTTTGGTTGACTAGTTGCTGCCTATATTGTATGATTATCGTGCTTTGTAAATTTTTTTACAAAATAGTGTTTAAAAAAAAGAAAGGTGGGCAGTAGGATAATAGAATGGAATAGAAGCGCCTGGACTAATTCCGATCGGATAGAGGGGATTAGTTGACGAGGAGGAGGTTTATCGATCAATCGGCGGATGCCTCCCGGTTAAAGCAAACCGTCATCTCTTCTTTAAAGCATTAGGGTAACTTAATGGACAAAGAGTAGGGAATGCTAATTTACAAAGCAAAAAGAGTATCGTATGTTCAGGTGGAGTTGTCTGACATCATACGAATTTAAATTTAACTACAGAGATAAGGGGCAAGACTGCCCTAATTGGCTTCTTGCCCCTTCTCATCAGGAGGAAAAGAAGTATGTGCGGAATCGTAGGATATATTGGATTAAATGATACGAAGGAAATTCTACTTAGAGGTTTAGAAAAGCTTGAATATAGAGGCTATGACTCAGCAGGAATTGCTGTAATCAATGAAAAAGGCGTTCATGTTTTTAAAGAAAAAGGCCGTATAGCAGATTTACGTAATACAGTTGATTTTGATGTGCTTGCCCAGACTGGAATTGGTCACACTCGCTGGGCTACTCATGGGGTACCGAGCACGATCAACTCTCATCCTCATCAAAGTGCATCAGGCCGTTTTACGCTTGTTCATAATGGTGTCATTGAGAACTATGAAATCTTAAAGCGTGAATACCTGCAGGATGTGAACTTTACGAGCGAAACAGATACAGAGGTCATTGTTCAGCTAATTGAAGTATTTGCTGGCGAAGGGCTAAGTACTGAAGAAGCGTTCCGCAAAACGCTTCAGCTATTAAAAGGATCCTATGCACTTGCACTTTTAGATGACCAAAATGAAGAAGCAATCTTTGTTGCAAAAAACAAGAGTCCGCTTTTAGTAGGTTTGGGTGATTCCTTTAATGTAGTTGCTTCTGATGCGATGGCGATGCTGCAAGTGACAGATCAATATGTAGAGCTGATGGACAAAGAAATGGTAATCGTAACAAGAAATGCAGTGACGATTAAAAATCTTAATGGGGATGTTATTACCCGTGAGCCATATACAGCCGAACTTGATGCAAGTGATATTGAAAAAGGCACATACCCTCACTATATGCTTAAAGAAATTGATGAGCAGCCTTTAGTGATGCGCAAAATTATTCAAAAATATCAAAACGACAATGGCGAGTTAACGATTGATCAGGAGATTATTACTGCCATGAATGAGGCAGACCGCATTTACATCATTGCAGCAGGTACTTCTTATCATGCAGGTCTTGTTGGAAAGCAGTTCATTGAAAAATTGGCAAAAATCCCTGTAGAGGTACACATCTCAAGTGAATTTGGCTACAACATGCCTATGCTTTCTGAAAAACCATTGTTCATCTTTATCACACAAAGCGGGGAAACAGCTGACAGCCGTGCCGTTCTTGTTCAGGTAAAGGAAATGGGTTATAAAGCCATTACAATCACAAACGTACAAGGCTCTACGCTGTCACGTGAAGCGGATTATACTTTGCTGCTGCATGCTGGTCCTGAAATTGCCGTTGCTTCAACAAAAGCCTACACGGCACAACTAGCTGTATTAGTCATCTTAGCTGAAGTAACGGCAAAAAGCCGCGGCATGGAACCGAATTTCAATCTTGTCCGAGAGTTAGGCATTATCGCCAATGCGATGGAAGTGCTTTGTGATGAAAAGGAAGAATTCGAATCAATTGCCCGTGAGTTTCTAACAGTTACCCGCAACGCCTTCTTCATCGGACGTGGCATCGATTTCTATGTAGGCCTTGAAGGTGCACTAAAACTAAAAGAAATCTCTTATATTCAAGCGGAAGGATTTGCTGGAGGAGAGCTAAAGCATGGTACAATCGCTTTAATCGAAGAAGGCACCCCTGTTATCGCAATAGCAACACAAGAAATTGTTAATTTAGGTATTCGCGGAAATGTCAAAGAAGTCGTTGCCCGCGGCGCTAACCCGTGCATCATCTCCATGAAAGGACTGGAATTTGAAGGCGATACCTTCATCATTCCAGAAGTGCACGAACTATTAACACCTCTTGTCTCTGTTTTACCACTACAACTTATTTCTTACTATGCTGCACTGCACCGCGACTGCGATGTTGATAAGCCGAGAAACCTGGCTAAGAGTGTAACGGTGGAGTAGGCAGGAAGGGTTGCTTTGTAAAAATTGTCTCCAGACAACTCAGTCGTGACTCAGACAACTTAGTCGTGACCTAAACAACTCAGTCATGACTCAAACAATTCAGTCGTGACCTAGTGTTTATTAAAAAGTAAGATGTACTCTTGAAAATCTAAAGGAATGTCTCAATTTTGGAGACATTCCTTTTTTCTAACTTATAATATTTAATTCCTTCTTCAAATTCCTTTGTGATGATAAAATGCGATAAAATTCTTATTCAAGAATTTTGCTTAATCATTTCTTCTACGTAATTCAGGATATTGGGATAAGGGGAATTCCCTTCCAAGAATTGAGATACCACAACCAAAGGTAATATAACTATATCCCTTTTCTTGGAATAAAGAACACTATAACTCCCACGATTATAGACTCCATCAAGTTTGGATGAATAATGGTATACAGACTCAAACTCATACCAGTAAAAGTCTTGCTTTATATTATTTTTAATAACTTCTCCTATATATGCACCTATGCGATTCACAAAATTACCAAAGTACTTATTCAACAGTTCTGTACCAATTACAGTATTCATTAATCTTTTTGCATATAAATCAATATATCGAACGCTTTCAACAGTGAAATCTAAATTTCTTCTAGTAAGGTTATCTTTATCCCAGGCATCTTCAGAAACATCCTGATACATTAATTTCGCTATACCTTTTAAATCATTTTTTCTTAACTTTGTTTTGTATAAGAAACCAAACATACGTTGATAATGCTCCTTTATCAATTTTTATTTAAACTAATTATAACCCATATTTCTTTATCCATTTGTGAAATCGTTTATGCTATTAATTGGCCCTTTTCATGAAGAAAGACGCTATCCTTATTTCAGAAAAGCGCCCGATTATGGAATATTGAAGAACTTCAAAGTTACAAAATAATTCCTCAGTTATTTTGCTCAAACCCCTGTTAGTTGAATACCACGCTACTCTTTAAAGGCACTTCCTGAGATATTGACTCTCTTTGATACAAAGAAATATACAAATACATAAACAAATAAACTTCCAATTACAAGATAGTATATTTTAGCAGTAGAAGTATGAATAAACATAGCGAAATATAGAATAAAAAATTGTGCATATAGTATGACCAAGACAAACTTTAAGAAAGAATCTTTTATCTGAGATTTAGAAATAGGATAAAGTAATACACTTTGTTTAATTTCATGTTGTAAAGGAATTACTTGAAATCCAGTCATAAATAAAATTAGGAGATTAAAAATCCAACCACTTGTTGGCATAGCATAATTAACAAATATGCCAATTAAAGTTAGTCTTAAATAAAGGTAAAAGTAATCATTATATCTTATAAACAAGTGTGAGTATAAATACATGAATGTGCTGCTTTGACTAAATCGGATACACCTTTTCACAATTATAGTGAGCAAACGTCTATTCCGAAAAGAACGTTTAAGATTAGGGACATCCATGAAAATATTAATAAATTTAAAGTTTCTTAATAATGCACTTTCTTCTTCAGCTATTAGCCACTGCCAATTCAGATTTCTTTTTTTTCCTATAAAATAAATTAAATAGACGAAATTTACACTCATTAAAACAAGTTCAAAAATCCAGTCATTTTTAAACAAAAAATAACACATTAAATATATTGAAAAAAACCTATTTAACCTATGTAACACAAATTGTACATGGTTCTCTAACCTTTGTTCAGTCCACTTCATTAAAATGTTATAAGCAGCAATCCCCACTATAAAAAAAAGAAGGGGAAGATTTATATTAGTTGTGTGCAAAAATAGGGATAAAAAAACAGTTATGAAACTTACCAATTTAATAACATCAATAACAAAACTATATATAAGTGATTTAATAAAATACGACTTTAATCCCCATTCTAATGGCAACAAAAACATTATATCTGCCCTTTTAACAAATGTACGAACTTTTGTCTGTATTAAAATGTAGGTTACAAATAGTGATAAGATTACTTCAACAGATATTTGAGGAGGTATCCACTGAAGAAATAAATTAAAATAATATATAAAGACACTACTAATGATCAGAAAAAAATAAACAACATTCGCACCAATTATTGAATAGTACCTGAACATTTTTCTATAATATTCCTGAACCCTTAAACCCCATAATGTTTTTATATCCATTAGTACACCCATACTTTCATTGAATAATATTCAAATTGCACTATATGTATAATTTAATTAGCATTTCAATAATGGGATTAACCTGTTCCTTCGTTACATTGAAAATTTTAACATAAATATCCAAATTGAACACCACTTGGTATTCAATTAAATGGCCCGTTTGTTGAACAAAGGTAAAACTTATTTCTAAACTAATCCGCTCCGATTGTTTAATAAAAAAAAGCGATCCTTCATTATTGAAGAATCACCATCCGCTATATCTCTTCCAAAGTTTCCAAATTTCAAACTTATGATTTATTAATTTAATGGCAACATGTAGTTTTCGTAGCTATTAGGTCACACTTAGTTGCCTATAAAAGTACAAGGGAACAAATAATGGGTCATATTTGAGTTGTATAATATTAATTATTTTGCATCAATAATCAAAGTTTCAAGGAAATTTAGGTCACGACTTTGTTGTCTGAGAACAAAAATTGTGTCTAACGACAACTCAGTCGTGACTCAAACAACTTAGTCGTGACCTATACAACTCAATCATGACTTAAACAATTCAGTTGTGACCTAGAAACCTGTATTTTTATAAACAAGGTTTTTGATATTTAAAAAAGTAAGTTATTTCTCTAAATAAAAAAACAAGGAATGTCCCTTTCATACGGGATATTCCTTGTTAATTTTTAATCTAATTCCCAACTTATGCTGTTTTGAAATAAAGTTTGATCGATAGCACCTTACAAACCTGTTTTTATGGTAAATGTGAAAATTCCAAAAAAAGATTGATCAAAATGGATTCTTCTTCAACAGCCTTAGGTTGATTTTTATAAAAAATTTTAATCATTTTCTACCTAAGTTGTTCTACAATCGCGCCAATTGGTAAATATGGATTCTCTACTGAATAGTATCGTTGTACTGTGCAACAAATGGAACTGTTATTTCCCTTGGTAATTATTGTTTCATCTCACAAGTAGACCCTTTAGGGGGATTTATGAGGTTTTTAATAGTAGATTACATAAATTGACTAACTCCATCTATTCGCTAATTGTTTTATTTTTTCGTTCCCCAGCATATTGGATTGGTAGGATTTCCACTCACTTTTTTTTAGCGTTATTTCTTCCTGAAATCCTCTAACTTCAAGTAGTATCACAAAATCTTCATTCGAAGGATCAATATAGTAGTACCATTCAGGTTTAATGATTCCTTTTCCATTAATGTCATCTTTTTCAGCCTCGTTAATCATTCGGATATATGAGTCAACAGCTCCTCTTACAGCATCTATTAACAGGTTATCTTCACCTATCCGCACAACCTCACCTCATCATTTTTTTAATCCATCAAACACTAGCGTTTTTATTATTTATGTTTTAAAAAAGGTATGAATTCTACTTTTAAAATATTCGTAGATTTCATACCTTTTTAAAATATTATTTATTTAGTTTTTCTTTTACGTTTACATTAGCTGCTCTAAGACCAAATTTAGAAAATTTGTATCTCATGTATAGTGAAATTTTATCCTCATGAGTTGATAGAATGATTTGTTTATCACGAAAATCATTTCGAAGTAACTCTACAAAAGAAGCCATATTTATTTCATCCAACGTCTGAGCTGGGTCGTCTATTAGAATCGTGTTTAATCCACTTTGATTATAAACTTTGTTTAGAGCTAAAGTGAGAGAAAGCACGGTAGCTGATAGTTGACCTGAACTAAAGGAATGGACGATATCATGGTCAGTTTCTTCAGGAGGTACAAAATTGATGGCTTTCACTTCAGTATCTTCGTCACTATCGTTTTTCTCTTCTTTAATAAATACACCAATGCCTCGTTGGTGATTCTGTATAATTTTCCCGCTGTAAATATAAAACGGAATTTCTAAATCATTGATCATTTTTCCTCTATGCTGGTTTATTTTTTTATTGTAAACAGCAATGATATCATCTAGATTTTGACATAATGATTTTACTTTTTCCTGTCTGGCAGTAAGTTTTTGTACTTCTATAAAAAACTGGTTCGACTGCTCATAGAAAGTATGTTCAATATAAAGCTTCTTATGTTCTATATCTTCGACTTTAATTTCATCAACCAATTTAGAATCCGAATTAAAAACGTTAACGAAAATTTCTTGTAATGATTTGTAATTGTCCATTGTAAATTGTTTTGTGGTTTGGATTCGGGATTCTAAGTCTGAAATAAACTTTTCAGTTCTTTCCTCTAGATCGCTAACAAATTCTTTTTCCTTATTAAAATATTGCTCAGGATTAATGCCAATATCCTCTAAGAACACTTTTGCTTTATTAACATCTATACCTAGATTTCTATAATGTTGTAGTTGAAGGAAGAAGTCATCTTTTATTCTAGAATCATCTGAAATATAGCTTTTTAATTGATCTATCATATTCTGAAGAGTTGTGTTATACATTTGATTAATTTCTTTAACTACTTTATTTGAATTGCTATCTAAATCTTGTTGTAACTCCATTGTCTTTTGTTCCAATTGTTTCTCTAATTCTTTAAAGGATTTCCAATCCTGTCCACAGTATGGGCAGTGTTGATTTATAATAGAGTCCGGTTTCATATTAACAAGACTGTAAAATTGACTTTTTAAACTCTCTCGCGCACTTAGAAGGTTTTTTACAGCATTCGAAAAGTTATTTGTATTATTATTAAGCGATTTAATAAGATCAATTTTTTCTATTAGTGAATATTTATCAGTCTGCAGATTTAAAGTTTCAAAAATAATATCCCAGTTAATATAACTTGTGAGGATATTTCTCTCTTCAAGGACCTTTAAGTAATTTTTCAAACTGTTTTTTGTTTCATTCTCTTTCTTAAAAGTCTCAATTTCCTCGTTAAAAAAACCAAGTACGATTAGTGCAGATAATCTTTCTTTGTTTGCAATAATTTGTGATATGTAATTATTTTTCGTTTGTTTATTGAAATCTTCAAAATGCTTTTTAAACTGTATGATTTGGTTTAGTTCCGATATGTAAGTGTCTTTTTTATATTTATCCAAATTATCGAGTCTTTTGCTGTCCCAAGGCTTCTTATTTGTAAAAGGTAACAATTTTATGTATTCCACTTGTTTTAACGTTCGAACATTATCTGATTCTTTTTCAGTTACAAATCCTTTAAATGTTTGAATTTCTTTTTCGATTTCCCTTAGCTTATTTCTTAGCACTCTTCTAGCAGTCTCTAGTTTATCTTTTTGCTGATATTCTTCATGTATATTGAATAGTTTACTGATGACTTCAATTCTTTCTTTCTCATTTTTTTTAAATAAATGACTCGAATCTTCTTGCTCTACATAATGATACAAACTATATCTGTCAATAAAATCATTCACTTTAAAAACCTTTTCAAGTTCAAGTTTTTCGGTAATGGTCTTGTCTGTCATATCATCATCAATTGTTTTTAATTCATGAAGCTCATAGTTAAATTCAAAAGGTTTTTTACCTGTTGGTCTAAGTTTAGTTGGATCAATTCTTCTGCCAAATACCCTTATTTCACTCCAACCCTCTCCAACAGCTTTTAGTTCAATTTTTACTACAACAGGTTTTTCTTGATTTTTTGCGAATAAATAATCCTTATATCCTCTTGCTGTAACAGCTACTTTGTATTTTTGAATTCGTTTTATTTGCCCTGTTAAAACAAGTTCAATACTGTCAAAAATGGTTGTTTTCCCAAATCCATTTGGACCATCTAACACCGTGATGTCTTGATCTTCAAATGAAATTACTGCTTTATCGATGGTTTTGAAATTTTCAATATAAAGTCGATTAATATATAACTTGCTATTCACCTTCTTCCACCACCTCTAGCTTTTCAAGTAATAATTCTAGATTCATTTCATCTTTTGATTCAAAAGATATAATTTTATCTCTTATTTCTAGTTGATATACGGTCAATTCATTTTCTATTTCATTTTCTAGGTTGGAGAGTTTTAAAGTGTCTATTTCCATGGTTAAAAAATGAAGTTTAATAAAACACTTTGAAATTAGGTCGTAGATTAAGCATGCCTCTTTATTAGATGGGCTTTTGAACTCTGAAAACATTTCCTTGTTTTGTATTATTTGTTGAAATACATTTGTAAAACTATCTTCATTTTTAATTTGCTTTTCAACCAATGAAAACTGTTCTTTTGTGTAAGATAATACATATTTTTTAAAATCGTAAGGATCTTCTTCTAAGTCATACACAAATGTGTTCAATTTATTCTCTAATTGAACTGAGTCTTCTTGAAGGAGAATCAGTAATGAAAGATTTTTATCAATGCCTTGTTCATGATTTGTTTCAACAATGTATTCAAAGTACTTATCTACAACCTTTTGCAAAATTGATTCAACAATTTTAACCTCTTTTAATTCTATTACTAAGAAAAAGTCAAATCTGTCTTCTTTTGTAACTTTTGCAAAGAATGACAAATGCTCGATATTCGATTCAAATTCAGGCTGTATTTCTTCTACAATATAACCTGCTTCATGAAATAGTTTTTTTATTATTTCTATCATCAGTTACCTCCCTGAAACCGTGGCTTTACTAACAAAATGAATTTGTTTTGGTAATGTGATTTTTTCTTTTTTTCGATCCCCTTCGGTTCTCTCAGCCTCAGAATCAATCAAATCTTCAGAACGTTTCCCCCCGTAAACCCCATCTAACAATTCAGTTAAGTAGAATTTATTATCGAATAGTAAGTCAAAAAGATTTTTATCATCTTTTAAATTCTTGACGATATCCCTTCCAACTATATCAGGATTATTGCGGTCAATAAGAGTTAATAAATAATCATCATTATCTTTAAGAGTAAAGATATTTTTTACAGTTTTCCCATGTATCATTTTGTGAGTTAAATCAAACAAGCAATAAAATAACATCCTACGGACACCAGACTCATTTAAGAGCTTCCTATATGTGTTTAAATCAAGTGATTCAGTAGAGATGTTCTTTATTTCAGGGGACAACCTGCGGCATAATAAAATAAAATCAACAGCTGGCAGCTTCTCTAACAGTTCCCATTGATTGGACCATATATTTTTAACAGTCTCAAACCTTTCATTATCTAATTGATTGTCTTCACAATATTGTTCAAAAAGAGAATATAGTTCTTTCAGTAAAAAATTACTTAAGGTCTCAGCAGTACAGCCAAATACATGTTGATCATAAATAATCTCATAAAGATCAATTAACTTTAGACAATATGTCGTATCTGATCCATCGTGAATTTCAGAAATCTTTTGATTAATTCTTTTTAAGAGGTTCAAATAGGCATATGAATACTGTTCTTTTGTTTTATAGGTATAGTTTTCATGATGATTAGTATAAAAATGTTCCAGTTCTAGCTCAATATTATCTTTAACGTCTCCAAGTGGGATTGATTTTTGTGCAGGAATATACCCGCTTACATCATCATTGCGTTTAAAAATATCCAATTTCTCATCAAAAAGTTGCTGCTCGAATAACTTTTCTTTTGTATTTTCGTAAAGTTCTTTTTTATTTTCACTAATGCTTGAAGGGTTATAACTTTTTAGATTACTAATTAAATCTTCTTTTTTAAAATCCTCAACTTCACACGCTGTATGTAATGAAATTTCAATAACAGAGGGGAACTCTATTGCCTTTGCAAAAAGTTGAAGAATAGCTTCGGTATATCCTGAGATTTTTTCCTTATTTTGAAGTGATTTTACTTGATGAAGTGATTTTAATTCTCCGTTATAAAATATTGAAAAATCCTCGTGCTTTTCTATCTCTATTTCATATTTTTTTATTTCCTCAATATTATTCCCGATTTTATTTAGTAGGCATAGCGCTGAATAGATTGTAATATTCCCTTGATATGTAAATCCGCTCCAAGAGGAAGTTGCATCACCTCTTTGGATTAGATCTTTTAAGTTGGCATTAATATGAGTCAACTTTACTCTCCCCCCTCATTATCTTTTTCACTAATACTACGCTGGCACCTTAAATTATTTTTACTTTACTTAAATTTCGAAAAAATCTTTTTACCCTTCTATTTTACTATAATTAGACTATTTTCCAACTATTTTCCTATAAATAATTACCTACCTAATGATAAGAAAAAACTGTTATTTTCAAAGTCAACAGCGTTTTCTTATTTATGGAAAAACTTATTATTAATTTATCTTTTTAAATGTGATGGTTTATTGTTTATGAAGTGTATTAAACTCTTTAAATCCGTTACTATGATATGTTGTAAAATCTGGATTTTTTTGTTATAAGATAGGGGTAAGTGTAAAATATTGGAGGTGAAGATATGGCAAGAAGTCGTTACACTTGGACTGAGGAAAAAATTGCGAAATATTATAAAGAAGGAAGAGGAACTGGTGAGTTAAATAACTATCTTCCTTGGCTAACTATACATGATGTTCCGAGTAATGGCAGATCTCACCGCCCCAAAGGTTGGAAAACAAAAAGAAAGCATCAATTACTATCGGATTTAGAGCTCTCATTTTTTTATTATTTAGAATGGAGCAATAAAGTAGTTGATATTAGAGAACAATTTCCTATTGACCGCGAGGATACCTTAGATATTTCCTCACAGAAAAATATCCCTCACCCTTTTGAAGAAAGTACTCAAACTCCTATTGTGATGACCACAGATTTTTTGGCAACTTGTCGAGCTGGTAATGAAATATTCTTTATAGCACGCTCAATTAAACCTAGTGAAGAACTTGAAGATCCTAGGGTATGTGAAAAGCTTGAAATAGAGAGGCAGTATTGGGAGGATAAGGGCGTAGAATGGGCTATTATTGACGAAAAAGTAATGCCTAAACAGTTTTTTAAAAATTTAAAATATATTCACGAGTATTACGACCTTGTAAGTAAAGATGAAGAGGAGATGAGTTTGCACTTCCTTGATTTTCTAATAAATCAATCAAAAAAACATTCTGAGAGAAAATTAATCGATTGTTGTAAGGATTTTGATTCACTTTATAACCTAGATGATGGCTCTAGTATATATTACATAAGGCACTTATATGCGCGTCAATATATTGTTCCCGTTGATATGGATAAACCCATTCAACCTCACAAAATCAACTTAAACGGAATGTCTTTTACAAAAGGAGGATTTAATAATCAATATGGAAGTTCTATCAGTTAACGAGCTTATAGTAGATCTTGATACTGAAAAAACTTACAGAATTTTATGGATTGATGAGGGCTACATTATCTCCTATGTAATCGACATTAATGATAAAAAAGCACTGCCTTTTATTATGACCATTAAGGAAATAGAAGAAAGAGCAAAAAATGGTGACTTTACAATCAGAATTGACAGAGGGATTGTTTTAAATCGAACTCCTACAATTAATGATATAGAACATAGAGATAGAACCTGGAGTTACATTAAACCTATTGTTGATTTAAAACCTGCAATCTACCAAAAGGAACATAGAAATCTAATTATTAAAAAGGCGATGTCTGAACATAACATTGGATCACATAATACATTACTTAAAAATTTAAGAAAGTATTGGCAAAGAGGAATGGTAATCGATTGTCTTTTTCCAGATTATGCTTTCCCCGAAATAAATGACAACATTAGTAATATTAACCCTAATCTAGAGAACAAAGAAAAAATCAAAAAGAAAACAGGAAGACCTAAAAAGAATGGTAAAGGCGGAATTGTAATTACAGAAGAAATTAAGATGCAATTTGAAAAATCTATAAAGAAATATTACTTAAACCAGAGGAAGCCTTCCTTAAATTATGCTTTTAAAAAGATGACAGCAGACTACTATACTAAATTGAAGTATTACGATGATGATGGAAACGAAAAGAGAATTCTCCAGCCGGAAGAAAAAAGGCCGACCCTTCGACAGTATCAATATTGGTTCAAAAATGAATTTGAAAATGATAAGGTGACGATCGCAAGAGAAGGCCGATATAAGTATGAGCAAAATTTTAGGGCCGTTTTAGGTTCTTCCACCGCAGAAACTGAAGGGCCAGGAGACATCTTCCAAATAGATGCTACACCAAGCAATGTATATTTAGTTAACCGATTTAATCCAAATTGGATAGTTGGTAGACCTACAACGTACTTCATCGTTGATGTTTACACCCATTTAATAACAGGACTTTACGTAGGGCTAGAAAATGCCTCTTGGAAAGCAATGATGAATGCAATGGTTAATACTTGTATGGATAAAGTAGAGTATTGTAAAAAATTTGGTATTAATATTTCTCCCGAGATGTGGCCATCTAGCCATTTGCCTAGCAATTTTATTGGGGATAGAGGGGAACTGGCTAGTCACGGAGTAGACCATTTAATTGAAGGATTGGGTCCACGAATTAGTAATACCCCACCCTACCGTCCAGATTGGAAGGGCATTGTTGAAAAATTATTTGACACTTCTCAGGAAAAAATTAAGCCCTTTTTACCAGGATATGTGCATAAAGACTATGGCGAAAGAGGTGCAAAAGATTATCGCTTAGAAGCAAGTTTGACAATTGAGGACTATACAAAAGTTTTAATTAATTTCATCCTGTTCTATAACCATAACTTTTATATGGACGAATATATCAGAAGTGAGGAACAAATAAGAGATAATGTTCAACCCATTCCAATTAAATTATGGGAATGGGGTGTAAAAAATGCTGCAGGTAAATTAAAGAAGCACAAAATTGATGAAGTGATGTTCTATTTACTTCCTAGGGCTACTGCTACAATAACCGAAAAAGGTATTAAATATAAAAGAATGTTATATACACATCCAAGAGCTTTAAAAGAAGGATGGTTTTCAAGAGCTAGGCAAAAAGGCAGCTGGAAGGTAGATTTCTCATATGATCCAAGAAATATGGATATTATCTATTTGCATACAAAAGATGACGAACTTTTCATACCATGTACCTTGTTAGAACATCACAATAGGTATATGAATAAAACAATTGAAGAAATTGAGCAACTTTTAGAGTTTGAATCTGAGGATCATAGGAATTTCGAACATACCCAATTAGAAAATGAATTAAATTTCTACTCCAATATAGAAAATGTAGTGGAAGCGGCTAATAAGAATAAAAAAGAAAAATTGGACTCTTCCTTAAGTAAATCTGAACGAACCAAAAACATAAAAAAACACAGGAAGGAAGAACAATTTGAAAGGAGAAATGATGAAACACTAAAACCACATTACAGTGAGGGAAATATCGTTGAAGATTCCAAAAAGGATAATCTAATAAATATAGATGATAGTACGTTAAAAGTATCTATAAAACAGTTGTATGTAAATCGAGGGCGGAAAAAATAATGGAAAAATTAATCAAGTTAGACAATGATGATTATGCTATTATTGCACAATATAGGGAACAAGAAGTTGTTGATTATAGAAATAACCCATTAATAGAAGCACTGCCCCCTATTCTTTCTACAGAGGACGCTTTTCAGCAACTAGAATATCTTCCTGAATACAATGAGAAAGAAGTAAATTTGTCGGCACATCATCGATTTCATTCACTAATTCGATTAACAAGATTTTACCAGCCTACGGAAAAAACTTTGGAACTTGAAGCGAAATTTTCAAGGCTAATTAGAGGCGGCTATGTTTATCGAAACCCTAATAGCAAAACTCATGCGGAAACTCTTATTGAACTCCATAGAAGACTAGAAAATAATGAGCCATTAGGTCTTCCCCCTAACATCAGTAAGACTGCATCGAGTTTAAGTATGATTGGTTTTTCAGGGATGGGGAAATCTTCTACTATAGAAAGAGTGTTATCTCTTTATCCTAAAGCTATTGTACATCAATATCCATTGAATATAGTGCAACTTCCTTGGATAAAACTTAATTGTCCTAATGATGGATCACCTAAAACACTGTGTTTAGATTTTTTTATTAAAATTGATGAGATTCTAGGAACTACATATTTTAAGGATTACGGAAAGAAAGGTGATTCATTAAGTTTTCTAATTATTAGGGTTGGGCAATTAGCAAGGGCACTTTGCTTGGGTGTATTAATTATTGATGAGATTCAGCATTTGTTAACAGCAAAAGATGAGGTATCATCAAGCATGATGAATTTTTTAGTAACACTGGTAAATGAAATTGGTATTCCTATCATGTTGATTGGAACAACAAAAGCAAAGGAGTTATTACAAATTAATTTCAGACAAGCAAGAAGAGCCGGTGGTCATGGGGAGATAATATGGGAACAAATGAAAAATGATGACAACTGGGAAGTATTAATGACAAGTATGTGGGAATATCAATGGGCCAAAAAGAGAGCACAATTATCAAAAGAATGGTTAGATGCCCTTCATGATGAAAGCCAAGGCATTGTTGATATTGCTGTAAAATTGTTTTTATTGGCTCAATCTTATGCAATTGAAACAGGAACCGAAGAAATATCACCCAAAATGCTTAATATTGTAAGTAATAAATACCTAGTTATGGTCCAGGATATGCTTAAAGTATTACGTTCGGGTAAACCTGAACAAATAGCTAAATATGATGATATAACTCCATTTGATATAGAAGACTTTTTATCAAGCAGGAAACCTATGATCAATATGAGAGATAAAATAACTGAACAGAAAGAAAAGTTAGCTGAAAAAAGAATGCAAAAAGAACTTTCAGTTTTAGAAAAGGTAATTCTAACTCTTATTAATTTGGATGTAAGTGAAAAATTAGCCGAAAGCGTTGCAAAGAGAGTTATAAATGGAAATACAGGTATTAGCTCTAAAGAAGCAGTACAAAAAGCTTTAACAATTATTAGTCAAATAAATGAATCTAGGAAAGCCAATCCTTCCAAAAATAATAAAAGGACAACGAATATTATTTTTAAAATAGTTGATAATGGGAGAAAGGAAAAAAAGAGTGCTCATAACTCCCTTTTAGAAAAAGGTTTAATAATTGCACCATTTTCTGACGATAAACTATTTTAAATGAGGATATTTATGCTAGGATGGTTTCCGAAAATTCATGATGATGAATTATTATATAGTCTTTTTGCAAGATATTATAAACAAAGTCCAAATATTAGTATAAGAGATGCTTTGTTTGATCTTTTCAATGATACAAGAGCAATACTTACTCCTGATTTTCCAACAAATTTGGAGACTTTTGCAAAGAAAGTACAAATATTTGGGTATGATAATTTGGAGTACTTAGTATTTAAACATACTCCATTTAATTATTATACGAATTTCCTTGAAGAATTACAGAAAGAAGCCGTTTTTAATGAAATAAAAAATCATCAAAGCCAAAATGTCCACATGTTAATGGGTATAGTTGCAAGCACAGTAAAAGAAACCACATTTTTTAAGTTCTGTCCTACTTGTTTACAAAACGACTTAAAAACGTACGGGGAATCTTTTTGGAGAGTAACTCATCAACTACCCAGTGTATTTTTTTGTCCAGAACATAATACCTTATTGCATAATAGTGCTGCCTATTATAGAAACAAAAATGCAGCTTTAGTTATTCCAGATAATTTTAATTGCATTACTAATTCATTTAGCAGAACTATTAAAGAATCGCTATCGGAAAATGAATTGGATATTTTATTTGAAATTTCGCTTGAGAGTAAAAAACTACTATCCCAGAAGTTGACTTATGATATCTCAAATCTAAGCATTTACTATAAGGAGTTACTCAAAGAAAAAGGGTTTATTTCTCTAAATGGGATGGTTAGTCAAAGAGATTTGTTCCAAAGTTTTGTTTCGTTCTACGGAGAAAAAATACTAAGAATTTTGCAATCTATTCCTACTTCTGAAGAAGGATCTTGCTGGTTAAGAAATATTACGAGAAAGCATAGAAAATCTTTTCACCCAATTAGACATATTCTTTTTTTAATTTTCCTTGGGAAAAAGATTTGTAATATTGATTCAAATATTGAGAGTGTTGGACCTTTTGGAAAGGGCCCTTTTCCTTGTCTTAATTCGGCAGCTGATCATTATAAAAAATTTGTTGTTACTGACTTAGCTGTAAAAAAATGTACGGATACTGGAAAACCATTAGGTGTTTTTACTTGTTCATGTGGTTTTCAATATTCTAGGCTAGGTCCAGATCTTGAGGAAACAGATCAATTCACTTTCAGGTATGTTCGAAATTACGGTGAAACATGGAAGCGAAAAGTAGTAGAGTATATTGAACATAATAAACTAAGTTTTAGTAAAACAGCTCAACTGCTAAATGTAGACGTTGGTACTGTAATTAAGTACTATAATTTAGAAAAACTAGGGAAATTTAAATCACCTTCTGAATCTAATGCTATTTTATTAAAGGAAAAATATTGTAATGAATGGCAAACTACCAAAGAAGCAAATCCAAATCACTCAAAAACAGAACTCCGAAAGTTAAATCCCAAAGTGTATACATGGTTATATAGAAATGACAAGGAATGGTTAAATAAGAATTCTCCTCTTTCAAATAAGAATAAAGTGTGTAATATTAGAGTTGATTGGAATCAAAGAGACGAAGAAGTTTTGAAACTAATTAAAGCCTTTTTGAAGACAATTGATAAGAATGCCAAGCCCGTCCGAATTAGTAAAAGGTATATAGCAGTTTCTATTGGCAAGCTTAGTTGGATAGAGAAGCATCTTGAAAAATTACCACTTACTAGACAATTTATTGAATCAATAGTTGAATCCTCATTAGATTATCGAGAAAGACTTAGCGAATGGAAAAAATTCATTTAGAGTTAGTGGTGATAAAATGTTTTTCTATTTTCCCATGATACAGAAAGATGAGCTCCTGTTTAGTGTATTTGCTAGATATCATGCTAGGAGTTTAAATAAAAAAGAAAAAAAGACCTTAAAAGAATTGGGCCAATCAAGTATCGATCCGATAATTACTAATAAAATTCAGAGCTTCTTAGAAAAACTAAAATATTTTCTAGTACCAGATATAGAATATTTTTTAATAAATCATACAATCTTTGAATATTATAAATGCTTTTTATCCTCCAGAGATGAAGAAAATTTATATAATTATATGGTTTATGGAGAGTGTGACAGATTATCATTATTTAGGAATTTATCAGTATCCACAAATCTAAAATATTGTTCTGGATGTATTAAAAAAGACCTCGAAGAAATTGGAGAAATTTACTGGAGAGTTCATCATCAGTACCCAACAGTAGCCATTTGTCCAACTCACCATATTCCTCTTGAATTAGTTACCTTACGAACGTGGGAAACTGATTTTGAAACAGTAAACAATATCCATAAGACAGAATCTAAAAAAAGAAGTTTATCAAAAAAGACATTCTTTCATGCAACCAAATTCCTTCAGCAGAGTTTTTATCTGATTGATAATCAGTTACAACTATATGATAAAACAAAGTCCCATGTATATTATCTTCTATTTTTAGAAAGAGGATTCGTATTACCATCTGGAAATGTAGATGTTGTAAAACTTGAGAAAAGGATAATACATTATTTTGGAATTGAATTTTTACGACTAATCAATTTTAATTTAGATATATTTGAAGAAATTAAACAAACCCCCCTTTCCTTTCACTATGATACGAGTCCTGTTGAAAAGTTTGTCTTTATTAATTTTTTGTTTGATTCTCTAACGGAATTTATTGAATATGGATATAAACTGCCTAATGGCGAAGCTACTCCTTTTAAATGCCTAAATCCTTTTTGTAAATACTATAATCAACCTAAAATAAATTATATTCAGGTCTTTTTTGATGAAGATCTTTATAAAGTTAGTATTCGTTTTCGCTGTGATGAATGTTTTGAGGAGTATGAAAAAATCTTTAGAACTAAGGATTGGTCTATGATTGAAACTAGAATGGACTATTCGGAAAAATGGAATGAAGGTTTAATGAAGAAAGTTTATGAAGAGGGCTTGGACATTGAAAAAATTGCTTTCTTAACTAATTTAAATACTTTAGAAATTGAAGGGAAATTACTTAAAAAGAATAAATATAAGTCTGTAGATGAGGGTATCGCATGGAAAATGAAAGAAGAATGGACTCGATTAATAAATGCTAATATTTATCAATCTATTTCTGAAATAAAGCAACTAAATTTTCCTTTATATGCTTACATGGAACGTAACGATCAAATTTGGTCAAATATACCAGGGGAATTAAAATCTAAAATGATAATTAACAGGGGTAATACTAATGATGTTTTATGGAGAAAGAGGGACAAAAAGGTTCTCCTTTACTTTAAAGATATAGTCCATAAAGGAATAATTAGGGGTAAGGTAAAAGTTTATTATTGGATCTCTTATGCAATTGATGAACTGGATTTACGTAGTGAATTATGTTACTTACCAATGACAAGAAAATATATTGAAAAGCATAAATTATTTTTAGATAAACTGAATAAAAACAGATGGAATTTTCAGGTTCTATAATATTTGTTGGGGTATCAACATAACTGCACAAAAAAAAGCACGTATTCTCTTATTCTTTTATACTTGAATTGTCGAGAAACAAGTAAACGAAAGGCGATACATATATGAACTTTAACATGAATATTCCAGGAGTAAATGGTGTAATGGTTGAGAAGATAGAGGTAGAAATATTTTTCTGCTTAATTGAGTAAGCCTGAAAAATAACAATTAAAGGAGTGAAATAGGTGCTTATATCTTCCTCCATTTGTAGACATATGGACGGCCAATATTTTGAAGACTTCATTGCAGAAATTTATTATCTTCTAGGTTACGATTACCAAAAAACAAATTACACAGGGGACCAAGGATTAGATTTGATTCTTTATAAAGAAAGTAATAATGGAACCCGAGAAAAATTAGGGGTACAGTGCAAAAGATACAAGAATAATGTTAGTAATAAAGCTATTCAAGAAGCATTTTCAGGAAGTCATTATTATGAATGTAATAAAGCCATAGTTATCACCCCTTCTACTTTTACGAAAAGCGCTAAAGAACTTGCGCATAAACTAGGTGTTCTATTAGTTGACGGACATGAACTAGATCAGATATTACTTTCATTGCAAGACTACTTATTAAATAATTTTTTTAAACATGGAAAATTAACAGAAATACTAATTAATACCTCTATTGAGCTTGCTAGAAACTATGAAATTGAAAAATCTATTCAGATATTAACCCACCTAAAATCATATATATCTTTAATGAATTATAACCAAGCGAAATCAATATTTAATAATTTAGGGTTAAGTCTAAGTTGGAACAATGAAAAAATGAAGGCAATTAAAGTATATTTAGAAGGACTAAAATTCCTAGAAAACATATCAACTGAAGATAAATTCCTTATTATTAATAATTGTCTTGTCGCTTATCGCGATTGTAATTTAAAAGAAGATGCTCTTCAATTCATAAATAAAATAAATATCGGTGAACTATCGCCTTCTAGCCAAGAAACCTTAAAGACGAGGAAACAGGAAATCCTCTCCATCATTTAGTATTGTAAAACTATTACACGTAATACTAGTTACTATATAAATCTATCAAATATTTTTTCATTTATAATTCATTATATCTTTGGGGGATTGCCCATGAAATTTTGTTATGAGTGCGGCACAAAATTATTAGTTGTAGCGAGATTTTAGGTCATGACTGAGTTGACTGGCAACAGTGTTTTTTAAACTAAGTTGTTCGCCAAAATTTAAATAAATATGGAGGTATACATGTTGAAATTCATTGAACAACATCCAGACTATGAATTATATAATACCGATGGATATTATATAAAAGAAATTCCTCGCGAACTTATTGAACCGCTAAAGGGGTTATTAATAGGACAAGCTGAATCTGCTTCTGATCTTAAGAGGTTCTGCGCAATCATTGCAAAGTATATTCCAACTAGTCCATCAACTAATTGGGGCTGGGACTGGGTTATAGGAGATTTAGATGATTTAATATGGCAGCTATTTAATAAAAAAAGATTTTCAAAATTTATGGACTGCCTTGCAGAATTAGCTTCAGAGACGGGTGAATTGGACGATATCAATGATATTCTAGGTGACGTGAATATAGGATACTTCCTCGAAAGAGTGCCATATGAAGGGTTAATATGGCAGTTGAAAAACCCAATTGACCATTATGCAGAATCTATAAATGATTCACTTGAGGAGTTACCTAGTATCTTTGAAAGTACTAGGGAGCATTTAGAACAAGCAAAACTTCAACTAGCTCGTAGTGATAAATCTTCTCGGGCACGAAAAGACGCCTTACGGGATTGCATATCAGCTTTAGAAGCGTTGTTGAGGCAAATTTCAGGAGAAAATGATTTTAGAGCTTCAGTTCAAAGACTTATTTCCGATGATTGGGGTCCAAAAGCTGTACTTAGAGATGCTACATCAATTTGGACACATATTCATGAACAAAAACCTGATGTGCGTCATGGAAATCCAGAACTGATAGATTTACCCATTGAAGAAACTATCTACTGGATTGATAGAATCAATTCTTTAGTAAAGTACATATACATGAAAGCAGAGTGAGTGGAGGGTATCCCCTCCCTCACTTGTATTTGTGCACTATATAAATAGGAGGTTATTATGCGATTACATATTGAAACGTGGGTATCGGAGAAACAATTTTCTATGGAAGTAAATACCCTGTTTGAAGAGTCAGCTAAATGTTACAAAGCATCAGCTTATCGGGCAGCCCTTCTCTTTTCATTTCTTGCATTTCAAACAATAATCAAAGAAAGAGTTTTAAAAGCTACTAAACCTGATCACATAAATGAACATCAATGGAATGCTATCCATAACAATCTAAGAAATGATGATAATTGGGATGCAGAAGTGATTGAATGTATAAAAAAGAGTGATCCAAATAAAAAGATTTTTGATATTAGTGAGGATTTGCGGCAACAGTCATTATATTGGAAGAATAGAAGGAATGATTGTGCACATTCCAAACGTAATATTATTACAGATGTTCACGTTGAATCATTCTGGTATTTTATTAAAGCTAATCTAAATCAATTTGTATTACCAGGTAGCCAAAGTTCCTTAATAAATAAAATTAAAATTCATTTTGACACAAATTATACCCCTGAAGATAAACCTTTTGACTATCTAATACAAGAATGTTTACAAATTATAGACCAATCAAATGTTGCTAATTTTATTAAATTCTTATTTGAAATGTTTGAGGAAGAAAACCCCTTTGGTTTTTTTTCAGAGGACAGAGAGCTGGAGTTTATAGAATCACTTATTTTTGCTGATCAAATTATTGCAAGTGAACTAACTGAAAAAATTTCACAAGACGAAGAATTTTACCTAACTTTCATTGATGACCGGCCGAGTAGAATTCAATATTTTCTACATTATGAAGAAATTATCCGAAAAACATGGAGAGTTCTTATGTTTAAAGATTCCAAGGTTTCTCTCTCATTACTTGCATCAATGCTTCGTTATGACGTTATTCCGTCTGATACACGGAATGAGATATATTTAAGAACAGTAAATAAAGGTTTTGATTTAAATGTAGGTGCAGCTGATTGGGATACTTTAACTACTAATGGTTTTATCGAACAACTAAAACAAGCAGTCTTTGTTGATTATAGAGAACAAGGAAGGCTCCTTAATAATTTTGAATGGGCTAACAAAAAAGTAAGGATAGCGTTATATTACTTGAAAAATTTCGAAATAGATGAAGTTATAGTTAGAAGTATAGCTAATACTTTTTTTGCTCATCCCTATCCTTTTAAAGCCCGAGATGCGATAAGGAATTTTTTTAGGGAAAATACTGAAATTAAAGAACAATTTATTAAAATAGCTGAAGAAGAACAGATAATTTTACCGGACTCTTTAGGGTTTGAGGAAGAATAATTAAGAATGATTGTTCCTGATCATTGTTCTATTGCATGTGATTTGTTGTTTTGTGACCACTTATTCCTGATCTGGAAATATTATTTGCAGCATATCACTTGTAGTTAGGTCACACTTAGTTGTCTAAAAAAATGTTGATTTTGAAAAAGCAGGTCATGACTAAGTTGTGAAACTAAAATTTTAATTAAAGTAATAATCAGTATTTAGTGAGATTTCAGGTCACGACTGAGTTGTCCCGCAACAAATTGTTCACAAATAATAAAGTTGTTTAAAAAATATTAAAGTCGTTTAAAAAATAATAAAGTTGTTTAAATATGGAAGTTTAACATTCGTTTGCTTATAATTAAAATAAGCGAACGAATGTTTTTTTTATTTTGGGGGAGAGATTTTGAATACTATCGATTATAAGTTTTATTTGAATTATACAGACTATGATTCAATTACCGAAAGAAGGCAAGCAGCACTTCAAACATATCAAACAACAAAAGAAGATTTAATTCGCTGTGCTTATACTGTTGGACTTTCAGCGAATTTAGTTAAATTACTACCTGATGAAATAAAACTTCATAGAGGTACGTGTAGATTTGAAATAAAGTCATACCGTTTATAAAAAAGACGTACCATTTTAAAGAAAGTTATACCGTTTGAAATAAAGTTGCACCATTTATAGAAAAGCAATCGTTTTGGAAATATTTGCAATATTTAACTCCAAAGAGTATACTACTACTATATTTTATAGAAAGCGAGTGATTCATTATGATAGTCAGTTCTTTCCATACATCTAACAAATTTGAGGTGCGGAAGGATTAATAATCCAAATAAGTTCTTCCGCATATAAAATCGGAGGAATTGAATTGTTTAGTTATTATAGTAGTCTAAGTACGGAGCTTTATGATTTTACAAAACCTGTTGGCCATTCAGTACGTGGTGACATTGAATATTATCTAGAAAGATTAAGAGGTACTAAGGGGAAGATACTTGAAGCAGCAGTGGGTTCAGGTCGTTTTTTAATTCCTTTACTTGAGAATGGTTATACTGTTGACGGCATTGACTATTCACCCCAAATGTTAACTTCTTGCCGTGAACGTTGTAGAGAAAGGGGATTAAATCCTAATTTATATGAAGGTAACCTTTGTAATTTTTCATTACCTTCAAAATATGAAGCGATTGTCATACCTACAGGTTCTTTTTGTTTAATTGAGACATTGGAGAACGCTAAAGAAACTCTAAAATGTTTTTATAGTCATCTGATTACTGGGGGACGAGTAATAATCGACCTTGAAATACCAAATGGTTGGCGTACAGGAGAAATCTCAACTTCAACTTTTTCTTTATCTGAAGAGGAAGGTATTTTATTAGAAAACAAATCCGTTGAAATTAATTGGATTTCTCAATATACCTTATCTCACTTGAAATATGAAAAATGGAGAAAAGGTAAGTTAGTGGACACAGAATTACAAAAGTTTAAAATGCGTTGGTATGGACTTGAGGAATTCAAATTCATATTAGAAAGTATTGGTTTTTCTGAAATAACTTGCTCTGCTGAATATAATTACAAGAAACGACCGTTAAAAGAAACTCAACTGATTACATTTGAGGCTGTACGAAAAAAATAGTTGAGATGGTTAATATTTATTAAATATTACGGCATCGTGAATGCCTTCGAAAGAGTTGAGTGTGGATTTTACTTAGTTCTTTTATCTTAATAAACTAAGGGGAGCTTTAGTTTATTAAGAAATTATTAAACTTTTTTATAAAAATTCTAGCTGTACTCAAAACTGTAGAACCCATTTTGATCATTCTATTTTTCAAAATGGGTTCTTTTTATTTAACGTAAAAATAGTGTTTATGAGCTATTTTAAACCAAACTTTATTTCAAACCAACATTACATTCATAAGAAAATAGTAAAAATATCTTTTTTCCATTCGATATAATCTTAACTTCCATGGATGGATAGAGAAGGAATATATAGGTTTTAAAAGAATATTTAGTAATAGCTAAAAATATGGAGCTGATATTTTGAAAAGATATTTCGTCAATCATGGAGAAATGAAAGTATTTATTACGGAATGGGGTAATAAAGAAAAGCCAATTATATTTTGTCTCCATGGACTTAGTGGGACTGCCCTTACATTTATTGAAATTGCTGAAAAGTTAAAAGACGAATATAGATTTATTTCGATAGATGCACCAGGACATGGACAAACAACGTCATTCAAATCGCCAGACGAATACGAAATGCCTAATTTTATATCATGGTTAAATGAACTATTTAAAATTATTAACATTGATCAATTTTACTTCTTATCTCACTCTTGGGGAAGTTTTGTATCTTTATTTTACTTAGTGAACTATCCTGAAAAAATAAAAGGGACCATTCTTATTGATGGTGGTTACCAAACAAAAAGACTTAAAGGTCAAACGATGGATGAAGATGCTGCAAGTTATGAAAAAGCATTTAATGAGTATGTTTTTGTTAATTGGGACGAATTCATCAATACTGAAAAGAAAGCTTATAAAAGATGGTCTCCTTTATTAGAAATTGCAGCAAAGGACCGTGCAGTAGAAAAGGATGGTATGATTTATTTAAATATAAAAGGCACAACAGCTAATAGTATAGTCAAAGCAATGCACAAACACGAAACTGAGGATATATACCAGTATCTTCCACCGTCAATTATATTATTAAGAGCTACGCTCCCTAATAGCTGGAATGGGTATAGAGAAAAGGTAGTTAGAACATTTATAGAAAAAACAAACGGGCTAGTAAAAGAAATTCCCAATGCTACTCACATGTTGCACTGGGATTCCCCCGAAATAGTTGTCGAAGAAATAAAAACAAATTGGTTAAATTAATAGAACTTAGAAGTTGATATGACGATAAGCCGGATTGCAATGATTTATTTTGTAATGGAATCGGACAATAATTACTTTGAAGATTATAATTACACAATTGAATAGAAGTTAAAAACACAGGGTAGTTAAAAATCCTGTGTTTCTTTTCAATCAAGTTCGTGAAGAAATACACTTATACTTAGAGGGAGTTAGTGAAAATAGAAATTACTGTTTTCAGGTCGAGAATAATCTAATTTAAGTTATTCAATTAAACCAGCTAATAGATGCTCATTTGTTATTCAGTTAAAGGGCCAGATTGTTGAATAACGCGGTTGATGAGTTATACTAAAAATCGGAAATAGATTGTAAAGAATTATACTTAAACTAACAAGACAGAATAGTTTAATTCAAGGAAATAAGTTAAATTTTAATGATAAATACTGTAAAATTTACTTATTACCAATTAAGGAAAAAATAAACTTATAAGATAGATAATAAATTCCATATAGAGGTGGATTCATATGCCTAAAATTGACAATATACTGGCAATTCTATGGATGCTTAGTTCAGGTGAAAAAATTACTGCAAAACAAATTTCAGAAAAGTTAGAGATGAATATAAGGACTGTGTATCGTTATATTGATACACTTTCAACAAGTGGTGTACCTATAATTTCAGACACAGGACATAACGGTGGATACACTTTATTGAACAATTTTATTGAAGCTCCTCTTTTTTTTGATTTTGAGGAGCAAACCTCACTATTTCACGCTGCTGTTTTTGCAGAAGAAGCCGGATATTATGGAGGTGAAGCACTAAATAGGGCTATTTCAAAGCTAAGCAAATATTCAAATCAAGAGCAGGAAACAAAGATAAACCAACATTTAACCAGTCTTGAAGTAATAAGTCGATTAAGTTCCCTCTCTATGGAACCTTTCTTGAAGGAGTTGGAGCAGGCCGTAGCTGATGGATACTCTACAAAAATTCTGTACCATAAAAGTGGCGAAGAGCAATCAAAGTATAGATTGGTTGATCCGTACAGAATTATTTATTGGAATAATAAGTGGTATGTGATTGGATTTTGTCATCTTAGGAATGATATTCGTAGTTTTAGAGTAGATCGAATTGAAAGTCTAATGCTAACCGAAAATAAGTTTAACCGGCCAGAAAATTTTTCAGCACGTGACTTTTTTATGAAAAACCTCCTTCCAAATATAGAAGATAAGGAAGGGATTATTCCTTTGGTTATTAATGGAAACGCAAGGGCGTTGGGTGATATTTGCCAACATTGGTTTTTAGGACATTATTTACAAGAACGGACATCAAATCAAGCAGTATTTCTTCTTGAAAAAAATATGATACATACATATGTACCTTATTTACTTTTACCGTACGGTAAATCTATTCAAGTTATTGAGCCAATAAGTCTTAAGAAAAGACTTATTGAAGTTCTGTCGGAATTAATAAAATTTCATCAAGTATGATAACTTCCCTGACGTTAGCTGTCAGGGAAGTTATATTATAATAGGCTATATCAATTGTAATTGGAGTGTTAATGGATGCAAAGAAAAAAAGTTTATCTTTATGTATTTAATACAATGTCAGACTGGGAATATGGATATTTAATTGCTGAACTAAACTCAGGAAGATTTTTCAAAAAAGATTTAGCACCTTTAAAAGTAGTTACAGTAGGAGTTAATAAAGAAATTATTACTACGATGGGAGGTCTGAGCATAAAACCAGATATTTCCCTTGATGAATGTACTCTTGAGAGTAAAGATCTTTTAGTTTTACCTGGAGGGAATACTTGGAGAGAAGATATTCATCAACCTATCTTGAAAAAAACTGGCGAAGCTTTAAAGCTTGGGACTATTGTTGCTGCAATTTGTGGTGCAACTGAGGGACTAGCGAATATTGGATATCTAGATTCTAGAAAGCATACAAGCAATAACTTAGAGTACATTAAAATGGTCTGTCCTAATTATAAAGGCGAAGAATTTCATGAGATGGGACCTGTGGTATCTGGTGAGGATTTGGTCACTGCATCAGGAGTAGCTCCTCTGGAATTTGCGATGGAAGTACTGAAAAAATTAGATGTATTTGCACCAGATACATTACATTCATGGTATAACCTAAATAAGACTCATAAACCTGAATACTTCTTCCAGTTAATGAATTCAATAAATAGATGAGCGAAAAAAATTAACTTAGCAGTTTTAAATTAATTAAAATAATTACCATGCTTTAGACGATGTCAAAGCATGGTTTTTGTATATAACTTAAAAATGTTTATGGAAGTAAAAAACTTACAAAGCACACCCTGACGTTGTTATTAATAGAACTGGTAACTAAATCTCTTTTTAATCTTATTGAACAACGGTGGGCTTTTTTTCTTTAGTAATAATGATGGAACGATCTTCAAGAATCGGGCGCGTTTGTTTAACAAAATAGGTAGAAAAAAAGAATCCTTTTTAATTAAAGTGATTGATCAAAATGGATTCTTTTTATTCGTTGTAAAATAGCCCATCTAAAAATATGAGGGAGATTGTATTTTAGTTTTATTCATTAAAGACGGCAAGAAAATCTCGATACTTGCACCGCCCGAACAATTGTTATAGGCTTTAATCTTTCCATTGTGTTTTTCTACAATAAGTTTACAAATGTAGAGACCAAGCCCGGAGCTACTGGTAGACTTAACCCCTTCATCTCCTTTATAATCTTTATTGAATATGTATTCAAGGTCCTTCTCATTAAACCCGGTTCCGGTGTCGGAAATTTTAAAACATATGCCATCTCCTTCTTTCTTTACTTCAAATTTTATTTCCCCATTATTAGTAAATTTAATGGAATTTGATATAATATTTTCAAATACTTCATTCATTCTTAGGGGATCAAAGCTGAATGTATCTTCTTTGTGAATAGATGATACGATTTCAAAAGCGATATTTTTCTTTGAACAAATTTGATCAAAGTTATCTTTTATTACCTTTGTAAACTTACATAAAGATACATCTTGAATAAACAATGAAAAGTTGGTTCTTTCTAAGTCCCAAATCTCGTTTAACTGATTAATCATTACCCGTATCCTATCAGCGTTAGTAACTACAACATCCATAGATTCTTTCTTTTGAGCACTCGTTAAATTTTGTCCATAATTAGATATTAATTCTAAATGGCCATTAAGAATGGTTACGGGCGTTTTAATATTATGTGTTAAAGAGAGAATCATGTCTTTACGTTGTTCTTCCATTGTCCATTGTTTTTTTAATGACTCTTGAAGAGTTTCTCTCATCTCTTCAAACGATTTTAGTACTTGTCCTATTTCATTGTTGTAGGAGGTATTGATTACAAAATCTAATCGACCTTGTTTAATTGTTTCACTAGCATTAATTAATTCTTTTAAAGGCTTATTAATGCTCCTAGCCAACAATAAAGAAAAGATAAATGCCGTAATAAAAGGGCAAAGTATCAATATAGGGATAAATACAAAAAGATTAAAAAAAGCTGAATAGCTTGTTTTATTAATCATTTTATTAATGAGCTTTGAGTTTAGAAACAACGTATCTTTATACTCTAAAATAAAGGCCCCATCTATACTTTTACTATGTAATGGTATATAAGAAATTATACGGTTTTCGTCTGTTGCTACATTAACCTCCTCTGTAGGACGATTTTGTATAATATTAGATAGTTCAGTAGGTATGGAATTAGACGAGGAGGTGTAAGGTATATTATCGTCGGTTATAAAAAGCCAATAATCAAAATCGTCTGGTATCCTGCGTTTCAGTTCCTTTTGGTAGTTCTGATCCAAGGCATTCTCAGTATTTAATTTAACATAATCCTTTATTTCGTTGACTTGTTTGAGATCTTCAAATAAGAAAATACAAATTGAGACAATTATGATACTTAGGAAAGCAGCTATTAAAGCACTTAATATGAAAAACAAAAGAAACTGCGTTTTTAATTTTAAATTTCTATTTAGGTATTTCAATCTTCCCATTTATATCCGACCCCCCATACTGTTTTTATATAACAGTTATCAAAGGATGTATTCGTGGAAATTTTAGAACGAATTCTTCTGATATGCTCAGTGATAGTAGTAATATCACTATCGCTCGTATATCCCCATATTAATTCGAATATTTTCTCTTTGGAAAACACTTGCCCTGGATGAGTAGATAGAAGTTCTATAATTTCATATTCCTTTTTAGTAACGTCAATTAGTTGTTCGTTTATCTTAATACTCTTCGCTGAAATATCAACTTCGACTTCCCCTGATTTAATGAATGTTCTCTCATATTTTCGATCTAATTGATTGATATGTACTTTTACTCTGAGTATTAGTTCTTTCAAAGAAAAAGGTTTGACGATATAATCAACCCCTCCTACTAGGAAACCCTTAACCCTTTCTTGCTCAAGACCTTTTGCTGTTAAAAAAATAACCGGGCAAGAGTTAACTTGTTTTATCTTTTCACAAACTGTGAAACCATCTATGTCAGGAAGTCCAACATCTAATAATATGATATCAAACTCTTTCTTTATTTTTCGTAAAGCTTCTTTTCCGTTCAAAGCGTAGTCTACAATATATCCCTCTACTTCTAGAGCAGGTTTTAAAAACGAAATGATCTCTTCGTTATCATCTACAATAAGTATTTGTTCCCCCAATTTAATATTTCCTCCCTTTTCTATTTACGGATGGGACATCTTAATTAATAAAAGGATCTGGTTTGATTTTCCCAAGCTTACTTTACATCAATGCCTGATTGATTATTCTAA
Source organism: Cytobacillus solani (assembly GCF_001420595.1). Lineage (GTDB taxonomy): Bacteria > Bacillota > Bacilli > Bacillales > Cytobacillaceae > Cytobacillus > Cytobacillus solani. The sequence continues at coordinate 163,515 of NZ_LJIX01000003.1, forward strand.
AAAAGCGCGTTTGCCATTATGAACGCGCTGAGGGTTTATAAAGTGGTTGAGATAAGGCACTCTATGCAATACTACCAATTCTTTTATTCCACATCCATAAAGCTACGCCAAATATTGAAAAGGAAACTAGTATAAATATTAACATATTTAAAAGTTCATATGTTCCTCCTAAAATAGAGTAAGCAACATCCGGTGTATTAAATAGAATATTTTGTAAAGGTAGGGATATATACATACCACCAATCATTAATGTTATGCTTCCAAAGAAGGCTATTATTGTTTTTTTGAAAGCAATACTTAAAAATGAAATTATAGAGAGAACAGCTAGATGCACTATTAAAATAATTAAATAGAATTTTAAATTATAAACCATAGAATCAAAAGGGTTTAGGTTTTCATTGATATTGTAATAACTTGTAAATTTCACATGAGGCAGGAATAGGTTTCCTATCAGGAAGTTAATAAGAAATACGCACAAGAGCATACTGAAATATGTCAGCATTAAAACAATCCACTTGCCAACTAAAAGTTTCCACTTTTTAAACGGCCTAAGTAGAATCATTTTGTACCCGCCAGAATCAATTTCGGAACTTAAAGATTCGCTAAAAAATAATGGTAAAATAATAAAAAGAAATAAAAAGTTATATTCGAGCATTTGAGTTACTGGGTAATTAAGATTGTTTAATGAGTAATTTACTCCATTAACTATATAATAGTCTATACCCCATCGTTGTTGAAAAAAGTAGAAGATCAATACCGGAAATAAACCAGTAATTAGGAATATAATCTTTGTGCTTTTTTTAGAGAATATTCTCCCGAATTCTGATAAAATAATTCTCAACATAAAATAGTCCTCCTTTATTCTAAATAATTTTTATTTGTAAAAGCTAAATATGATAAAGATTTGAAAATTAAATAAATGATAATCATGCTATACAAAAAAACATCTGTAAATCCAGCAGCAAAATATGCTGCTCCTTTTGCTTGGACAAACACAAGAGATATTGAATTATATTTTAGTACCATCGGGTCACTAATTGGATAGTCTTTTAATAAGAAAGATACGTAAGAAATATAAATAAAATTAAGAAATACAAATCCCAAACTTAGCCCTAAAACACCGGCTACTGATTTGCATTTAATTGATAAAACTTCAATAATACTTCCAAAAGTTAAAAGACTCAAATATGCTAAAAAGTAGTATCTAATGGAAAAAAATACGACATCACTTATGGTGTATAGTCCTTCTTTAAAATACAAAGGTGAAGAACTTGTTTTAGGAAGAATTATTAAAGCAATAAGTAAAGAAATTATAAGGTGAATTAAAATTGTTAAAAGGATATTAAGATTCATTACTAAGGATTTTGCTATATATAATTTTCGTATCGAAATCCCTCTCATGAATGTCATTCTTAAATTACCTTTTCTATATTCTTCATGGAAGCTTAAAATACAAAACGTTATTATAATTGCATTAAAGGCGGTTAAAAGCATTTCTTGTAAACTAGTTATGTGAAAGTTAAGACTTGAACTGAATACAATATCTGTCATTTCTGCTGCTTTGTTAGATTGTAATGCGAATTTCAGTGATAAAAAATTAACTATAAGTATTGCAATAAGACAAACAATGTTTATCTTTTTAAACCAGAACTTTTCAAATTCATATATAATTAATGATTTAAACATTAAAACCTTCCTTTGTTTCATATTTATTAAAGGTTTCCGGGACTTTTCAATTTATTGTTCGATAAAAGGGGAATTATTCCATAAAGTCTAAAAAAACTTCTTCCAAGTCTTTTTCTTTATCAATTACTAAGCTATTAACATCCCCAATCCATTTAATACACCCTTCTTTAATAAATATATATTTATTACAAATCTTTTGAAGCTCATCAAGAAGGTGACTAGAGATAAAAAAGGTAATATCAAATTCTTTTGCAAGACTGAGTATTAATTCACGTAATTCTTTCATGCCAATGGGGTCAAGCCCATTAGAAGGTTCGTCTAAAATAACAATGGACGGATTGTTAAGTAGCGACTGTGCAATACCTAGTCTTTGTTTCATTCCTAAAGAGTAATTTTTTACCAGATCGTTGCCCCTGTCTTTTAGTCCAACAAGTTCTAATACTTCTTCAACCTTTTTTAACTGTTCTTTACGGTCCATTCCAATATTTAATCTAGCAAGATTTCTAAGATTTTTTCTTCCAGTTATATATTCAAAAAATACTGGGACTTCTATTATTGCTCCAACTTCAAACAGCGCTTTTTCTCTATCCCTTTGGACATTAATCCCATTTATAAAAATTTCTCCTTCACTGGGCTTTATTAGTCCAGTGGCCATTTTCATAAGTGTAGTTTTACCGGCTCCATTTGGACCAATAAATCCACATATATCTCCTTTCATAACATTAAAAGTCATATTTTGAATAACCTTTCGTTTGTTTAAAGTTTTACTTACATTTTGAACTTCTATCATGCTCTTCATTTTAAATCCCTCTTTTTCTTAAAAGATTAAATCCCTCGTATAACTATAAAAACATATAGTTATCAACTTTTTAACAACTATGATAAAAATCTTTTAAACGATGTACTTAAAATGGTTTTTCTCCCATTTTAGGAAAGTATGCTCATTGATTTACCAGATTGGTCGGTTTCAAAACAAAATAGTAAAATGATCTTCGGTTAATATCGAAATTACCTTATCGTTGTAATCGCAAATTGGATAGTACCGTTGCTTTGACTTTTGGAGTAATCTTATAAGTATCATTGTTGTCTAGTAAGAAGTACTTTCTGTTCCATTTCTCCCGTAAGATTGGGAAAAAACATAAACAAGCATAGAGAATAATAACCTTTATACCTTTATCCCATAAAAATGAGATGTACAATACGCTCTGCCGCCAGCATCCTTTATTTGTTTAAAAGTTGCGTATTCACCAGGTTCTAATAGCATTGTATTTATCCCTCTATACGGCTTTTGAGTCAACCAATTAACTGCATTCACATTAATCTCCAAGGGATCACTCCGGCTTCTAATTTTTCAATAATCTTCTGAGTAACGATTTCATATACGTTCATTTTTTTGCTCTTTTTTCTCTAAAATTTGTTGTTTTTTGAATGCTTTTTTTCTCTTTTTTTATTTTTTCTCCTTCTATTTGCATTCCGAATAGCAGGAGTTCCCAAAGGGGATTATTTTGCCCGATTGACTCGTTTCTTAGCTTGGAATCGGTTGGGTTCGGGGTCCCGACCGATTGGAAGCTTAGAAACGCTGCGTGATGATACGATCCGGAATGCAAATGGGCGAAAAGGAGAAAACAAATAAAAAAAACGGTGGGAACCGGCTATCCTTTTTTGCTCTTAGATTTTTGTCTTTATTCTTTTGAGGATTTTCGGCTCGTTCGGTATGGCCGTAAGGTAAATGGAACAGGAACTTACCAGGTGTAGCTATTCCTACAGCTGGTTGTTATCGGGGCATTTAATACCGAAGCGACACTTACAGCATCCTGGATAGCGTTATTTGCTGTCCTGGATGCTGTTGTGCTGCCGCCCGAATAATGAGGTTGTGTTTTGAAAGGGCCTTAAAGCTCCTTCGCTATCTAAGAAGTAAGTGTCAGAGATAATAAAGTTGTTTAATTTACAATAAAGTCATTTAAAAAATAATTATGTTGTTAAAAGATGTAAGTCACTCTATTCCACAAAAGAATAACTCTTTATAGAAAAGTGGAGATTGTGAAGAGCTGTACTTAAGCTAACGTCGCAGGTTAGTTGAATAAGGAAAAATTGTTGTTATACTATATAAGAACGTATGTTCAGTAATTATTTACAGGGGGATATTTATGAGTGAAAAACGTGATTTGGTACTGTTTATTGCTATGAGTTTAGATGGTTACATAGCTACGAAAGATGAGTCTTTAGAATGGTTATTTAATGTTGAAGGTGAAGGTGATAATGGATATTCAGATTTTTATGAGACAGTGGACACAGTTTTAATAGGCAAAAAAACTTATGATTGGATGACAAGACACGTACCAGGGGAATTCCCATATAAAAATAAAAAATGTTATGTTTTTACAAGGTCTTCAATTGAAGATACTGAAGATGTCAAATTTATTAATGATGATATAGTTCGTTTTACAAATAAATTGAAAAATCAAGAAGGAAGAAACATTTGGCTTGTTGGTGGAGGAGAATTGTTACAATCTTTTGTGGAAAAAAAATTAGTTGATGAAATTATTTTAACAGTTGCCCCAACTATAATTGGAAAAGGAATTCCGTTATTTAAAGAGGGGGATTATCAATTAGACCTTACATTGAAAGGAACCAAAAAATACAATCAATTTGTAGAACTACATTATGGAGTTAAACATTAAAAATATGTTGTTTACGTGGGAACATAAGCATCCTCATCGTATTTATTGAAAAACCGGACAAACACTGCCCGGTTTTGATAGATTAAATTAAGTAGAAATTGAGAAGAAATAAGTTGAAAATAAAACAAACGAAAAGCAAAAGTAATTGCGTTATTTTACCAAATATCTTACTGTTTTTAAAATGTTTAAAGATGAAATAGGCACAAACTACAGTCATTATAGGGAATAACCAATTTATCCACACATGAATACGCATTTGCGATAATGGTTGAAATGGATCGGACGTAAAACGACTAAATAGGATGATGCTGTTTACTATTACTAAGAGTCCCGCACCAGATAATAATGGCGTAGCCCAATGCAAGTTTCCTTTCTCTTTCTTCTTTAATTTCCTTACTCCCCATCTAACGGCGAAAACGATTGTATAGAGGATAAACGTTATTACACTAATCAAAATGATCGCTAGGTTTATGTCCACACGCTCCTTTAGTTTTACAGGCAGGTAATCACTGATTACTCCATGTGACATCTTTATCACATTCCCTTTATCATCCAAGTCAAAAGCGATTCGACTTGTATCTATGCCTGATTTATCTAATAAAGTGAGTGTATCATCAGCACGTTCATAGAGCAGTGGGCTTGTTTCAATATAGTGAATTGGCTCAGGTGCCATCGTCGATATAAAGTTGATCCCTCCTTGAGGATTTTGTTGAATAGTGACATCACTATTGCTCACAATCGGTAAAAGCTTTAAAAAGTTGGTGTACAGTCCCCTTGCCATTCGATAAGTGCCTTGAACAACCTCGTCATTCTCACTATTTTCCCCATGTTCAATAGATTCATTTTTTCCTATTAATTTATCAACTAAATCAACTCTTAATCCTGTCATCTCATTCGCCACATTCATTAGTAGCACATATCCAAACTTTTCTTCCGGAACAAGAGTCAGTTGTGAGGTATACCCAATGACATTCCCACCATGTTCAAGTAACCGATACTCCCCACTATATCGCTCCCAAAATCCATGAGCATTTCCTGGTAAAAGCTCATGAACTTGATATGTTTGTTCATGCATTTTTTCCAAAGTGCTCATATGCTCGAATAATGAAGTGTTCTCCGAACCAAGCTGTGCGATCATAAATTGAGCCATGTCCGCTGCCGTGGTATTTAAAGAACCTGCTGGAGTATCATTTACAAATGCCCAATCAACAGTCTCAAAGTGATCACCATTTTTTCGATAGCTTTTCCCTTTAAAATCAGCGATTTTAGGAATCTCAAGATAGTTTGTTGCAAAGGTTGAATGCGGCATTCCAAGCCTTTCAATAATATTTTCCTGCATATAATCGGCATAACCCTTTCCTGACACACGTTCCACAATTAACCCTGCCAACGAGGTACTATAGTTTGAATAAGCTGTAACTGTGCCTGGTTTAAATACTTGCTTTGGTTGATAATATTCCGATGATAAAAATTTTTCTAGTGGAATCACTTTTTCTGGATCAGTCGTTAACAGCTGATCTGCTTTATCCTCGAATCCAGCTGTATGGTTCATTAAATCCATCATAGTCACTTTATCTGGAAATGTGAGGTTAAGGTAGTTTTCAGGTAAGTATTCGCGAATATCTGTTTTTAAATCTAACTTACCCTGCTCCACTAGCTGCATAACAGCACTCCATGTATATAGCTTAGATACCGATCCGGCTTCAAAGACCGTTTTCTCCGGATCGACCGCTAGCTTTTGCTCTATATCAGCCAATCCGTACCCCTTTAATAATAGGACTTCACCATCTTTTACTATAGCTAGGGCTGCACCAGGAATTTCCGTTCCAATATACTTCTCCATTATATGATCAACTGTCTCCTCAACTTGATCCACCTTTAAGCCTGAGGGAAGCTGTTTCATTTCGGCAAAAGTTGTAAGTGGGAAAAGAAACAACCCCACTATGAAAAACATACTTTTAATTTTTTTCAATCCATACTCCTCCTTTTAGTTACAAGCCTTTCTTATTGGCCATAGATAAGACGTACCCTTCTTTGAAATCGTTCATATTAATTGTCATGAAGTACAGGATCATTACTGCGCGTTAGTTAGACCGTGAATCATAATCGGTGTTTACAACCATTTCTTCCTTCTGAAACTGGTGAAAAGCACACAATGATTCATCATCCCAGCGCACTAGACGTATAAAACGAAATGTTACTGTATTTTTGAATCATGCGTTAAAGGATTTGAAAGTAGATTAATTAGAAATGTTTTTTTATCAATTAGAAGGGTTTTGAAAAAAATAAAAGAAAAAAGAGAGTGGAGGTGACCTTGTTATTCGAAAGCTGATGGATGAGGGCTTATCTTAAACATTATCAAAATGAAATTAAATTCAATACTGAGCATAGGAATGAATCGATTTAGGTCTTATTCCATTATAGGGCCATTTAATGGAATAAGACTTTAAACAAAACTGGATATTGTGCAGAAATAATAAAGATGTTTAATTTACAATAAAGTCATTTAGAAATAATATAGTTGTTTAAAAATCCTTATTCCACGAACAGAGCAGGTTAGTGGAAGCAATAGTAATTAGGTTTGACTGAGAAAATTGTCGATGAAATTAAAAAAGACACCGAAGTGTCTTATGTTTTTCAAATTAAGCATACCGATAAATTGAAATTTAATTACTTAACATTATGCTTATCTTGGGAGCGAGGTATTCTATCGGTGAGTGTATACAAACCATGTAATGCTTGCTGTTAATAATGCTGACGAAATCAAAGCTGTAAGAACGCTATATGTTTGCCAAATAAGTATCGTTGACCAATCGAAAGCACAGCACAGTATACCCTGGGCAATCGTAGCGAGCAGGAAAATAACTGTTACGATTATTCTCTTTTTTGTCATTGGCTGCCGCTCATTCGTTTTCCTTCTGCGTAATCCTAAGAGAATTAGCAAAACGGCCAATAGGCAAAGAATAATTGTGATAGACGACAAAATGATATCCAAAAGCTGTGTGCCGCTTATTTCATATGACTGAGTTAGATTGCCGTCTAATATATCTTTAACTTTTAGTACCAGGTTTATATTGGTATTTGCGCTGTTGCTCAGCAAGCAGATGGCTGTTCTTTCATTTAGCAGTATGGCTACTTGGGTTCTGAAATTTGGATTGCCCCCAGTGTGTTCTATAATCGTTTGGTCGGCGTTTACCGACCAGCCTGCCGCATAATACATATCGTTGACAGCCGAAACAGACATATCACCCCTATGTGATTTTTCGATAACCGTGTGAAATATTTCGGGTATGTCCTGCACGATACCCATCTGTATGCCCATCCAACGCGCCATATCTTTTGTATTAGAAATGATGTAGGCTGCTGGTTTATTCCCAGCATAATCCGGAGCTTTAAATGGAGTTGTCATAAAAAAGGAAGAACGGTAGCCCTGTGCCAACTGTCCAGTGGCTTGAGCATCTTCTTTATAAACATACGTCTGGTGAAGACCTAACGGCTGAAATACCTGTTCCCTCATAAAATCTTCATAGCTTTGTCGCGAGACAATCTCAATAACCAAACCCAATACGTCATAATTAACGGTTCCATAGTTATACTGTTCACCGGGAGGGAACGCCAATTCAGCATCTATGAGCATTTCCACAGTCTTTTGCAACATATCCGGTGTATTGCCTTGTGGAATATTTTGAGTATGCCTAATATTTGTTAGACCACTGGTATGGTGAAGAAAGTTATTTAGTGTAAGACTTTGCATATCAACAGGTTTCCCTTGATACTTTAAAGTAAACCAAGGTAAATATTTTTGGACAGGGTCAGTCATTGAGAGCAGCCCTTGCTCTTCCAACAGCATAATACCCATACCGGTAAAAGCTTTACTGACCGAGGCTAACTCATAGAGTGTATTTTCACTTGCAGACAACCCCTTTTCACGGTCTGCATACCCTGAAGAAAAGTAGAACACTTCATCATCAGCAAGTATTGAGATTGACATTCCCGGTACACCTGATATACGACGGGCATCATCTAGCAACGCTTGTATTGCCGCAGATTTCGAATCTGATAGCGCATAACTTTGTGTTGCCAATCCTGAGAATAATATAAATATCATTAATATAAAAACAATAATCTTTTTCATAAACTCTCCTTTTTGAAAAATTATAAGAGAATCATATAAATAATCTACTTTTACAACTACTAAACTAAATATTAATTTATCTTTCAATTCACCTATATAATATCAAGTAATTGTGAAGAGTTACTCTTAAACGAAAAGATACGTTAGTTCAATAAGAAGTAAACAACTTTATTATTCATTTTTTAAGTAATATATAAACAGATGGAAGTAATTTGAAACTACTTTAAAGAGCCTTGCTACGTAGAATGTAGTAAGGCTCTTAGCTTTTATTAATCAATATTCAATAACTTTATTATCATTATACAGATATTTATGTGAGATTGTGAAGAAATGTACTTAAACTCCCTCAGATAGATTCTGTTTTCTCTCAAATGCTCGCTTATTCGCAGGATTTCAAACCACTTTGTAAGAACAATAACGGATGATTGAAATAATTATAGATATTTGGGCTACATGAATGCATGCGGGAATAGAGGAGTAGAACAAATACCCCACTTATTTCCAGTATACTGCACGCTTACTCCACGCCGCCCCTGGAGGCTATCCCTCCCATGTCTCAACGGGTCTAAGCCCTTTCATTCCTTCGTCATGCCTATCCAAGGGGTGGAGGCCGGTTTTGCTAACGGAATGGGTCGCAATGCCCTTTTGTTTAAGTATTCCAGTACTCCGTGCTTTCTTTGAGATCCTACGAATAAGCCAATATTCAACAATTTTTATTAGTCGTGTTCAACTGAAGATAATTGGGTTATGCTGCTGGTATTAATGGGTATACTTTTTCTGGACAATAAGACTCGTTTCGCCGGGCCACTCCAACTAATAATCTTGCCAACTTACCAATAAGTTTCATTATTGACTTCATTTTCTTCATCTTTTTAACCTCAACATTATAAGAGTGAAGAGCTTTAAACTCAGGATTATTTGCCACAAGACTAAGTGTTGCTAGAAATAAATATCGCCTTAAACGAGACCTTCCTCGTTTAGAAATTACAATTTGTCCTTTCCATTTACCTGAGCTAGCCTCTACTAGATGTAGACCTGCATGACGTAATAGAGAATTACCATGTGCGAACTTACTGAGGTCGCCAGTTTCACCTAAAATGCCACCTAGGGTTACTTCAGTTAATCCTTTAATACCAAGTAATTTATCTGAAAAAGTAATGTTTTTAAGTACTTCACTTACTTCTTTTTCGACTGTTTCAAGTTGGATTGTGGCGAGATCAAATTCGTCGAGTAACATTTTTAGGTGTAGTTTATAAGCATCGTAGGCTTGAGTGGTACCTACAGAATTCTTAGATAGCTTAATCAATAATTGAGCTTTCTTCAAGCCAGGTTGTCGTTTCATTAATGATTTCCATCCATTTACTATATCTTTGACATCTAAGGAACGCAGTTCCTTTGGTGTTGGAAATAAGCGAAGAGTCGTAATGGCTCCTTTTCCTTTTACATCTTTAAAAACCTCCCGAAATTCAGGGAATACAACATCTACCCATCGGTTAATTTGATTCGCAGAGCTCACAAGACGTTTAACAATAACGTCTCGATTTGACATTAGTACTCTAAGTTCCTCAAATGCTTCCGAAGTTGGGCGAATAAAGGAGTAGTATCCATTCTTGACCATATCCGCAATCACAAGGGCATCCTTCTTATCACTTTTGGATTGGGTGTTATCACGATTTTCTTTGTTCCTTTTAACAAGATGAGGATTTACAGTTACTACATCCACACCTTGATCGTATAGCCATTTAGATAAGTTTAACCAGTAATGTCCAGTCGGTTCCATACCAACTATTTCGGTACTATAACCTTTTGAAATTTTTAACCTATTAATCCACTGAAATAAACTGTCGAACCCTTCTTCATTATTTTCAAAAGTAAGGGGTTCACCAATCACTATTCCACGAAAATTCACAGCTCGGGCAACATGCGTTTTTTGTGCAATATCTACCCCAACAACGAGATGTTTATCTGAAATTCTTTCTATTAGTTGATTTTGTTTGTCTTGCATTTTAAACTTCATATTAGAGCTTCCTCCTTAGAATGTGAGTTTTAGAGTGGTGTCTATACTCATATCTTACTGAGGGGCTCTATTTTTTTCAAAGTTGATAATTAACGTTCTACAGGAATGCTAATGGAGCTAGTATAGAAGTATGGACACATTTTAGTTAAGTCCTTATCCTAGAAATTAAGAGAGGACGTGTCCGTTATGAAACAAAAACGTTACAATCAAGAATTCAAAGAAACGATTGTTGAACTTTATCGTGCTGGTACTCCCGTCAACCAGCTTGCTAGCGAATATGGTGTCTCAGAAGTAACTATTTATAAATGGATTAAAGTGCATTCTCCTATTGGGGGAAATGAGTCATTAACACCCGCTGAAATCGCAGCTATTCAAAAAGAAAATTTACGTTTAAAACAAGAGGTAGAAATATTAAAAAAGGCTATGACCATATTCGCGAAAAAGTAATGGATCAAGAAATTATCGAACATATCAATGAAGAAAAGGCACACTATCCTGTTCAAACCATGTGTCGTGTATTAAAGTTGCCTAAAAGTACTTATTATCAAGCTGCCCATAAAATGCCTTCGGCCTATCAAATAGAAAATGAGGAAATAACCAAACGTATCCGAGAAATCCATAAAGCAAGTAAGGGTCGTTATGGAGCTCCTAAAATTCATTACTTATTGCGTAAAGAAGGATTTCAGGTGAGCATCAAACGTGTACAACGCTTAATGAAACAGGCTGGAGTTCGTTCTATTATTGTTAAAAAATATCGTCCTTCATCATTTCAAGGTCATATAGAAGAACGTGAAAACAGATTAGAGCAGGATTTTCAAACAACCTCTATTAATGAGAAATGGGTAGCTGATATATATTCACACACATAAAGATGGCTGGTGTTACTTAGCTTCAGTGCTAGACCTTCATTCTAAGAAAATCGTAGGATATAACTTTGCCCGACAAATGACGGTTGAATTGGTTACACAAGCACTAGACAATGCCATTCAAAATCAAGACCCTAATGAAGGGGTTATTTTGCATACGGATTTAGGCACACAATATACGAGTGAAGCATTCCAAAAGCAGTTAAAGCAACATGGATTCATTCAATCGTTTAGTCGAAAAGGTTGTCCGTATGACAATGCATGTATGGAATCATTTCATGCAACATTGAAAAAAGAAGAGGTTTATAGGAACCGATATCTGGACTTTGAAACTGCAAAAGTAGCCTTATTTACTTACATTGAAAGCTGGTACAACCGAAAGCGAATTCATGGCGCAATAAACTATTTAACACCAGATGAAGAAGAAACATTATGCCGAGCAGCATAAGGAATGGGACTTAACTTTTTTATGTCCAAGATATTGACTTAGATCCAACAAATAACTATTCACTAAAAGATGTTTATCACTTTATTCTTCGAGATTTTTATTCAGATCGTTATAAAGAAAATGGTAAGATGCAGTACCGCATTTGGGAAGCTAATCGTATCCTTTTTTAACCCCGTCCTAAATTTAGAACGGGGTTATGCTTGTTTGGCTTATTAAACTATATAACTTTATTATCTTTTTACACGCGCATGCCAATTTATTTCCAGAATATGATTGGGATGGGAGATCCATCAAATATCACCGAGCCCAAATTCGGGATTATATGGGATTCAGAGAATGTACTCTCAAAGATCTGAAACAACTTTTAATTTTACATTTCTAAATAATATTGTGTTTTTTATTGAAAAAATCATTGACTAATGAAGAATCTTCTTCTAATATATCTTTATACTTAATTACACAAAAGCACAAAAGCATAAAAGCGTTGAACTATTACAGTAGCTAATACAATTCTTGAAAGCAGAGACCTGATGGCGGTGAAAATCAGGCAAGAAGTATAGTGAATTACAATTAGGGAGCTGAATTTCCGGTTTCGGCCGTTATCTAAACAAGAGAACAGAGTAATCTGTTAACTAGGGTGGTACCACGGAGCTTCCGTCCCTTTTTTGGGATGGGGCTTTTTTTATTTTTTAATCATTTAGAAGGAGAATCATAAGATGAAAAAAGAAATTACTATGGGGATTGCAATCCTTCCTATACTAGCTTTAATCATTTCTGCAGCTTTATCAATATTCGTTTGGAAAGCAGGTATGCATATTCCATTAATGATCGGGGTAATTATGGCAGCAATCGTTGCGAAGAGTTCAGGCTGGAGCTGGGATGAGGTTCAGAAAATGATGGTTAATGGAGTTGCCAGAGCATTACCTGCAGTGTTTATTTTACTTATTATTGGCATGATAGTCGGTTCATGGATTGCAAGCGGCGTAATACCAACGATCATATACTATGGACTGTCCATTATTAAGCCAGAAATATTTGTCCCTATTGTAGCCCTTGTAACTGGCATTGTTTCTGTTACATTAGGAAGCTCTTTCACTTCTATTGCTACAATTGGACTTGCTTTCATGGTGATTGGAGAAGGACTTGGCTTTGCTCCGGGACTTGTTGCAGGTGCCGTGATTTCAGGGGCCTATTTTGGAGATAAATTGTCCCCCGTTTCTGACACAACGAATATCGCTCCTGCAATGGCTGAAACAGATTTATTTAGTCACATTAAGCACATGCTTTGGGATACTCTGCCTGCATTTTTCTTATCAATCCTTATGTATTGGATTGTCAGTAATTCCCCGGCTGCTAGCGATGGTGCAGATACGAACGTAATTGATACAATCAAGACCGGTCTGGACAATGTTTTTTTGATTCATCCTCTTTTATTGCTTATGCCGGTGCTAACCATCTTTTTAATGATTATTCGTACTCCTGCAATTCCTGCATTAATGGGCGTTAGCCTACTTGGTGGAGTACTTGCCATATTTGTCCAGGGATCTTCTGTATCAGATATTATTCAAGTAATGACAAGTGGGTATTCCGTTGAATCAGGTGCAGATGCATTAGATTCATTGCTAAATCGTGGCGGAATAATGTCCATGTTGGGTACAATTGCTTTATTAATCATTGCTACCGCTCTTGGAGGTATTTTAGAAGAGACAGGATCATTCGAAGAATTAACACGGAAAATGATGCGAAGGGTAAAAACAACGGGGACCTTAATCAGTTCAACCATTCTATCTACATTTGTTGTAGCATTTGCAAGTGGCGCACAATTTTTGGCGATCATTTTACCGGCGAGAACATTCGTAAAAAAATATAAGGATATGGGTATAGATACTAAAAACCTTTCACGTTGTGTTGAAGCAGCCGGTACAGTTGGTATAAACATTGTACCATGGGGAGTTCCTGCTGTATTTGCGACTAGCATTCTGGATGTTAGCCCAGGTCAATTTATTCCGTATGCTTTCTTTGTTTTCCTTGTTCCGCTTATTAATATCATATTCGGCTTTACTGGATGGACGATTTCAAAGAAGAATTATCATGAAGATGAGAAGCTATTGAAAGATAAAGGGGAAATTTCACTATGAATGACGTGATTTTAAATGTATTGGGGACAGCACAAGATGCTGGACTTCCACATCCGAATTGCTTTTGCAAAAACTGTTCTGAGGCGATCAACAATCCGAAGTTTAGGCGTCTTGCTGCCTCATTGGCTATTGTTCTTCCTCATGAGGGAAGATGGCATTTAATAGATGCGTCACCTGATTTAAAAGAACAAATGACTAAGCTTCAATTAAAATACAATATGCAAGGACAGCTTATGGATAGTATCTTTTTAACCCATGCCCATTTAGGTCATTACCCGGGGTTGCTTTTTTTAGGTCGTGAAGCAATTGGTGCTGCTGGTGTACCGGTGTTTGCAGGTGGAAAAATGAAACAATTATTAGAAAACCATGCACCTTGGAACCAATTAACTTATCTAAAGTATATCAATGTGTTAGAACTGAGCAATGTACAAACCCTTCGCATTTCTCAGCTTGTAAAGATTAAACCAATTGAAGTTCCACATAGAAATGAATTCTCTGAAACCTTTGCCTTTGAAATTGAAGGACCAAATAAAAAAGTCCTTTACATTCCAGATATCGATCGCTGGGATGAATGGGGCCAGGACATTTACAACGCATGCAGTGAAGTTGACGTTTGTTTACTTGATGGAACATTCTATTCAACAAAGGATCTTGAAAAAATTGGCCGTGATTTCAGAGAAATCCCCCACCCTCTCATGACAGAAACAATGGATAAGCTTCAAAATTTAGTAGGCCAGAAAGAGATTTATTTTACCCATCTAAATCATTCGAACCCTGCCATTGACTCGAATCGGCAAATAAGAAAGCTAATTGAAGAAAGAGGATTTCATATTGCTGAGGATGGTATGGAATTTAGATTGTGATTATCATAGTGGACTACGTATTGAATGATAACCTTGCCAACTATATTTTCTCTGGGGGCAGGTATAAATAAAAAGGTAACCAGATGGCTGCCTTTTTGTTTTTTTACTTATATTTAGGGGTAGCGTCAGGAAAGTGCGGTAACTTAACTAGTTATAGTGGATGACTTTACAGTATTCAATGTAAAGTTATCCGTCTTTTTGTTTCTTTAAATCCTAGTTAACTATATTGATTTTTATAGTATTTATAGTAAACCAAGAAAGCTAATGCCTGTGTTATGCTACCTGTAATACCTAACGAACCTAATAATATTGTCCATTTATACGGCGATAAAACTCCGAATAATGTAAGCCCACTTGCTTTTTTACAAGCATTATCCATCGTAGCATACATTTTATTAATCATCATGTTCACCACATTAGAAAACTACATACGAGAAAACCCAATTAGATATAGCCCCTAAAAATCTAAAATGGATATACAAACCCAACCACCAATTTTTTTCTCTTTAGTTTGTTGTTGCTTTTTCAACAATAATAACAGTCCCACAGCAAGCAAAATAGCACAGATTATAATATTTGAGATGATTGATATTGGCGCTGTACTTTTCAAAAACTCGATAATGTTTCTAAATACATCACTCATCATTTTTACTTTCCTCCATTCAATTTTTCACAGCATTTTCGTTTGAAGATTCGTTGCAATCGCTATCTTGAGTATGTACGCGCTAAGATTTTGTGTTTTCATCAAGGGCATTTTCTGATAAATTAAATCCCGTTCAGCTTCCATCACTCGGACAATAAGCTGAACAGGTCGTTTTCGATTTTGTTTTCTATAAACACATATTGCTCAATGTTTCACAATGTGTCTACAGACAATTTATTTGAAAAGACTTATATTATATGTGTAAATAGAAATTATTTGGAAATAAAATTACATCAAATGGAAGGATGAATGAACTATGCCTAAGACAACTTTTCAAGCGACTGCTCATTTGCAACAGGGGGTTCAGGTTAAAGCTAAATCTCGTAATTTCGAGATTATTATTGATGAGCCAAAGGAATTAGGTGGAACTGACACTGGAATGAATCCTGTTGAATTAACTTTAGCTGCATTAGGTGCTTGCCAAGCAATTGTTGCTCGAGTGTATGCTAGAAAGTTCAAAATAGAATTTGATGATCTATGGATTGATGTAGAAGGGGACCTTGACACAGATGGCTTTTTGAATAAATCTGATGTACGCCGCGGTTATTCTGATATTCGTTTTAATATACATATTGCGACTGATGCACCTAGAGAAAAAGTGGAAGAGTTTGTAGCGTTTATTGAAAAGACATGCCCAGTTGGAGACACCATCGCAAACCCAGTGAATCTAAAATTAAATGAGATTATTTTAGAACCATGCAAAACTGGTGCAGTGAAATAACTTTATTAAAACAAATAAATTTTCTCTTTCACACTTATATAAAGGAACCATCAGAATTAATTGTAGAGATTTTAATGTAAAATGGATTTAGAAGAAATCGAAACAGTAATATGCCGAATAATATACAAAATGTAATAAAAAATATTCGAAGCCGATCAGCAAGAAATGCCAAACGCAACTGCTTTAACTGAATTCTCAAAGGAATTAGTACCTGAGAATAACCCCTTAACAAATAAAATATAGTACATAGAATACATTTAAACAAAGTGACAACCATTGATTTATTAATGATTGTCACTTTGTAGTTAAGATAACCGCATATTTACAACGGTAAGAAAATGTTAGTGAATTATCCGGCCTTCAAAACGAAAACCGGATTCCATTTAAACTTTATAATAAATACCAAGATAAAACTTTTCTTTTTATCTTTAGGGTCTTTTTTAAGCAATACCATAAAATTTTAAAAATTATTAATCCCAATTCCTATGTTTATTTATCTCTCTCTTTTTTCTAAACGCATTTTCTAAATCAATATCGAGCTTGGTTGCACCGACGCTGATACTGGGCCTAACACAAAGTGCAATAATTTCGTTGATTATTGTAAGAAGGCTTCACAAGTAGTAGAGTGTCACCGAATTAGCGGGGAATACAATTATTTGATTAAAGTAGTAGTTGAATCAACAAAGGAACTTGAATTATTTAAAATGATAGTATGAAGTATGGCGATTCCACTACATTGATTTCCTTATCATCACCTATTGAAAACAAGCCATTGATACCAAATTTAAGTGTTGAATATTAATAATGTAATTTTAAAATAAAGTTTAACCGTTTATAAGAAGATTGATCAAAATACCAGTTATTTATGGAAGGCGGCTATCAAATCAAGATTTTGTGATTGTTTTGATCAATCTTTATTTTAAAAACAAGTGAACGCATCATAGTCCAAATTAAGTTTTGAACAATCTTTTTTTCAAAAACAAAAATAACCCATGTTGATAAAACAGCGTTTGTAGCATGTTTCTTATCAAACTTTATTATAAAGCTACAAAAAATTCTAACTTAGTCTGTAAACCACCAACTCAAATAAATTTTAAAAGAAACTGATTAGCGATAAAAATCTAATCAGTTTCTTTTTTATATTTGGCAATTAAGAAATGCGATAATTTGTTAAAGAACTTCCTACTAATTAATCATGTTTAATTACAAACATGCCTTATTTATTAATGTGCTATTTATTAATGACAATATTTTATTTCAAATAATTTCTATCATTGTTCATCTGCATATTGATGTACTCATCTTTGAGATTCCAGCTTAAAACCAGAAAATACCTGCAACTACAAAAGTCTACTCATACTTTATCTTTACATAAACCTATTTTTAATCACATTCATTATGTATGAATGAGATAATCATATTAATCTATAGTGTAGCACTATAATCGGAATGTGTTATACTAATTACTGTTGTATGAAAACTTAATTTTTGGAGGGTTTATTTTGAAACGTGAACTCGCATTGGAAGTTGTACGTGTTACTGAAGGAGCAGCTTTAGCTGCCGCAAGTTGGCTGGGGAGAGGCGATAAAATAAGTGCTGACGGTGCTGCTACTAATGCTATGAGAAAGATTTTTGATTCAGTAAATATGCAAGGTAAAGTGGTCATTGGTGAAGGAGAAATGGATGAAGCACCAATGTTATATATAGGAGAAGAACTTGGTACAGGTAATGGACCGCAAGTAGATATCGCCGTAGATCCTATTGAAGGAACTAATATTGTTGCAAAAGGGTATTCAAATGCAATTACGGTTCTAGCCATCGCTGACCAAGGGACTCTGCTTCACGCTCCAGATATGTATATGGAAAAATTAGCAGTGGGCCCTGCTGCTGCAGGAAAAGTAAACATCAACGATTCAATTGAGAAAACGATAGACATTGTGGCAGAGGCAAATAAAAAGAGAGTGCAAGATTTAACAATTATGATTCTTGAAAGAGATCGACATCAAGACTTAATTAACCGTATTCGTGCAAAAGGGGCAAGGGTGAAATTATTTTCTGATAATGATATCAGTGCTGCAATTGCTACTGCATTGCCAGACACTGGTGTTGATTTATTTGTAGGGAGTGGCGGCGCACCTGAAGGCGTCATTGCCGCAGCTGGACTAAAATGCTTAGGTGGAGAATTGCAAGGAAGATTACTACCTGAAAATGATGATGAAATCTTACGTTGTAAACAAATGGGTATAGACAATCCAGATAAAGTTTTAATGTTAAATGATCTTGTATCAGGGGATGATGCTATTTTTGCAGCTACAGGTGTAACATCAGGAGATATATTAAAAGAAGTGCGCTATTTAGGAGACAACTTAGTTGAAACAGATTCTATTGTCATGCGTGCAAAAACTAAGACCATTCGTTTTATTAAAACCATTCATCATCTTGAGCATAAGCCCTATGTCCAACAAGAAAATTAACAATTTTAACCACAAAGCCTGTTTTATTTTAACAGGCTTTTGTAATTAGTCTATAATACGAACCTGGCGGCTATAGTTATTTTAACAAGATGGATGGAGCATTCGTCCATGGAGGATTAGTGCAGTTTTATATTAAAATATTCTTGTCTTGTTAAGACGTGTTTTAACTAGTGATCAGATAAAATTTAATTCTTCTAATGTGTAATTTGTGAAACGATACCATGTTGTTTATAACAGTATAATAAGATGTTCTTAAAAGGAAATCGACATTTTTGATATACTAGTTCTCACATATATAGAAACAAAATATCGAATTATTTTTTAACTATTTTTAATAGTTAAATTTATTGGGAATGCTTATAATATATTTAGGCACCTCATGTGGACAGATTACAGGAAAGTTTTTGTATTTATAGAGGAGGGAAATCAAATGCAAACATTTAAAACAGTTACAGTAGAAACAACAGTTCAAGCACCATTAGAAAAGGTGTGGAAGTATTGGACAGAGCCAAATCATATAAAAATATGGAATAATGCTTCAGATGATTGGCACACACCTTTTGCTGAAAATGATCTAAGAGCAGGAGGAAAATTTGTTTCAAGAATGGAAGCCAAAGATGGCAGTGCTGGTTTCGATTTTGGCGGAATCTATGATGAAGTAAAATTACATGAGGTTATTGCTTATACTATGGGTGATGGAAGAAAAGTAAAAATCACTTTTAAAGGTCAAGAATACGGAACCGAAGTAATTGAAGCTTTTGATGCGGAAACTTCACAACCGATTGAGTTTCAACAACAAGGATGGCAGGCGATTTTAAATAATTTTAAAAAATATGTTGAGCAAACAAACAAATAAAAAGCTGCTCCAGTTATTATTTTTATAAGTCATTAAAATCAGCTAGTGGCATATCTGTGGAAATATAATAACCACAGATATTGCCATTTTTTATATTCCTCTATTGTACTATCCTATTCCTTTAATTGAAGAAAAAATAGGTTGCCGCCGCAGCCCAGAATTTCTTGAAGAAGTGCACCTGTTATTGCAAAATTGTATCTTTATATTTTTTATTAAAGTAGTAGCAATACAAACGGTATTAATTTAAACTAATCTGCCCATATGAAAACTGAATCTCTTTTGTTTCCTTAAGGGTAGCAAAAGCATTACCCAACACTTCATTGTGATGATCAATAATTTGTTTAGCACTTAAGGTATTGGAATTCCATGTCCGATGAGCGTCTTTGACAAGTGTGATAGTATAGCCGAGACTAAATGCACGGCGACTCGTAGTATCTACGCAATACTCGGTTTGATTTCCTGCAATAACAAGATTTTCGATTTGTTCTTTTTTAAGTTTTTCATGAAGCTCGGTTTCGTGAAAAGAGTCGGGTGTGTGTTTTTGGATTACAGCTTCTCCTTCATTTGGAGAAATTGAAGAATGAATCTCCCACTCAGGAGTTCCACGTTTGAATTCTTCATCATTATGTTGAACAAAAAAAACAGGGACGTTAGCAGTACGTGCCTTATTAATTAAATCCTGAAGATTTTTGAGAAGCTGTTCTCCGTCGTATATCGGGTTGGACTCATCAAACATGGCATTTTGAATGTCTATAATCAACAAAGCCGTCTTTTGCATTTTCTTAACCTCCCAGTACAGATGTATTAGAGAATTCTACATGATTGATAAAAAACCTCCTAATTATTTTGACATCGCCTCTTTTACATAACCTACTTCGGGTACAATGAAAATGCGATTTTTTTGGTTATGTTCTCGTCTGTCTTCTTATTTCGTATACATCGTTCTCATCATTAAAGCCATGCGAAGGTGGAGGGAGTTTTCTGAGTCATGGACAGAGTAGCCTAAAATGTCCTCACATTTGGCAATGCGGTATTTTACTGTGTTGCGATGGACAAACAGCTTCTTAGCTGTTTTTGAAATTTCACAATGATGATCGAGGTAAACTATTAATGTATGTAGCAAATCATCCTCATCCTTTGATTTAGGATAGGAGAGAGAACGCAATGTATTTTCATAGAATTTTTTAATATTTTGTTCAGGGAGTAGATGCATTAATTCCTTTAATTGCTTTGTTTCATAAAAGTGAATAAAGTGATATTGAAATAGATCAAAACCGTTTTCCCATGCTTCAACAGCCTCGTTATAGGTAATGGCTATATCGATAACCTCTTTTACGAGACTTCCTGCACCAAAGGAAAGAGAAACCTTAACGTTTTCCATAACTTCCTGCTGAAATTTCTCAAGTCTATCTTTAATCAAGCTTTTAACAGGCTCATTCGTATTAAGTGGGAATTGCAGCAAAATAACGAAATAGGCATCTTTGAGAAAGACAATCGGATTAGCTTCTGTTTGACAGAAAGATATGTTTAAGTATTCGTTCAAATAGTCGTAAATTCTGTTCATCATATCTGCACTTTTCTCTTTATCAATCGTGCAGACGATGCAAATATATTTTTGATGATCAAGTAAGCCGTGCTGCTTTCCTCGATGAATCATTTCCTGTTTCGTTGTAATATTGCCATCAACTAGCGACCCGAAAAAGTTATTCTCTAACATCCGGCTATTTTCTTTAATCGCTTCATTTTTTAATAAAGTAAAGGATATGACCGTAGATGCCTGTTCGATCGCTAATTGTGAGGAAGGATACGGTAGCCTGTCATAGTTGAAAATTAGGAGTAGAAATGGATATAGACGAGTTGTTTTGACAGGGAAAATATTGATCGGCATTTTTATTTCCAATGCATGAGGGTTTTGAATAAAAAACTTATTTTTTTCTCTGTAATGATCTATATCGCTTTTAATAATAGAACTGACTTCCTCCTTCACATTTTTCATCGTATTTTGTTCGAAATGATGAGAATAAGAAATAATATCGCCAATTGGATTAAGCAGCAGAACAGGGCACTTTAATAAGGTTCCGAGGTTTTCAATGAGTGTTTGTAATTTATAGCCCTTCATCATCATATTCGTAAATTTCTTATGTACGTGAATAGCGTAAAATAACTCTTCAATCTTGTTGTCCCATAGAAATCCCAAAAGCTGATGGGAGACAGTTCCTAAAGTTAAAGATTCTGGAATTCGAATGATTGGGAAATCTAAGGCATTTGCCAGCTTGATCACTTCGTCTGGAATATTATCGATAAAGCGTTTCAGTTTAATGGCCATCCCAGCGCATGGTCGCTCATTGATTTCTGAAATAAACTTGCTGAGTGTACGAGGATCTTCCTGAAAAGCATAGCCAGTCGTTAATAACAAAGAATTCTCGGCCATAAAGTGAAAGACATCAGGTGTTTCTGATATTTCGATTGTATCGACTCTTCGTTTTAATCCAGCATGCCCCGCGATGATTTCCGCCTCTTGAAAAACATCAACAATAAATAAATCCTCTAGCTTTTTCATAGGGGTTCCTCTCAATCTATCAAATTTAATCTAATTTAATTGTATAGTCACTAAGGATAAAAAGAAACGAACTTTTGTTTAAATTGAACAAAATAGAATAGTTATTTTGTCTAATTGTAATAATGACGATCATCGTTTTAAACCCTAAAATTTTTATAGAAGTCATTTAAAAAAAGGGGTTTTATTAAAACGATGAAAGTAATGAGACAAGAACTGGAAAATTTAATCACAACAAAGCTTCACCGTGCTGGATTAACAGAAAAACATGCAGGAGTAGTAGCAGATGTGCTAGTCCATGCAGATGCAAGAGGTGTTCACTCCCATGGAGCTATGCGTGTAGAATACTATGCTGAAAGAATTTCAAAGGGAGGAACAAACACAAATCCAAACTTTACCATCGAAAAAACAGGACCATGTTCTGCTGTTTTCGATGGTGACAATGGGGCTGGGCATGTCGCTGCGAAACAGGCAATGGAAGAAGCCATTCAAATGGCGAAGGAAAATGGCATTGCTGTTGTAGGGGTTAGAAGAATTGGCCATAGCGGCTCTCTTTCTTATTACGTTGAAATGGCTGCTAATGAAGATCTAATCGGACTTTCCGTCTGTCAGTCAGATCCAATGGTTGTTCCTTATGGCGGAGCAGAACCGTATTATGGTACAAATCCGATTGCTTTTTCAGCACCTGGAAATAATGGAGAGAATATCATTTTTGATATGGCGACAACCGTGCAGGCATGGGGGAAAGTACTGCATGCCCGTTCAAAAAATGCTCCGATTGAAGAAGGCTGGGCCGTCGATAAAAATGGCAAGCCGACGACAGATCCATTTAAAGTAAATGCTTTATTGCCGATAGCAGGGCCAAAAGGCTACGGGTTAATGATGATGGTTGATATTTTATCGGGGGTTCTTCTAGGCTTGCCATTTGGAAATAAGGTGACATCCATGTATCATGACTTGACTGAGGACCGAAATCTAGGTCAGCTTCATATCGTGATCAATCCAGCATTTTTTACGAGCTTACCTAAATTTAAAGAAAATATCATCAGAACGATGTCTGATTTAACAAATGTTAAACCTGCCCCAGGCTTTGATCAAGTATTTTATCCTGGGCAAATTAATACAATTTGTGAAATAGAAAGTAAGAAAAATGGAATAGAAATTGTTGATGAGGTTTACCAATATCTTATTTCTGATGTCATTCATAATAATAGCTTTGATCATAAAGACCCATTTGCAAAATAAACTGGAGTCTATGTATGAAATGAAGATAAAGGCGGTGGAGCATAGTTTCCATCGCCTTTAAGTAAATTTTAAAATCTTTATAGTTTTAGGAAACGAGCGGAGATGATAGCATAATAATAAAGCATACTTTTTTATAGTGAGGGACTTCCATTGAATCTTAACCAAAAAGCGATTGAATTGCTAGAAGAAAATAAATATGATGAATCATTAATACTATTTAAAGAAGCAGTAGGACGATCAAGAGATATACAATCTCTTAATAATCTTGCATGGATTTATTGTAATGAGGAAGATAATGATATCAATGCTCTTCCTTTATTAGAAGAAATATTAAGGATGAATCCCAAATCTCATTTTCCTTATAATTTGTTAGGGGAGATTTATTGTAGACAAGTAAAGTGGGAATCCGCAAAAGACATATTGGAAAAGGCAATTTCCATCCAGCCTTCAAAACCGGCTTACAATAATTTAGCGGTGGCTAATTATCATCTCGGACACATAGAAGAGGCTTCAAAATATTTTCTTTTAGGTTCAGAACCCTCTGATTTGGCCATGTATAGCCATATAAGATGTTTGATTGAATTAGATAATAAAAGTGAAGCAAAATGTAAACTTGATGCATTTTCTGAGGATGACAATGAATTTGTTGGAGAAGTTGAGGTTGCAGATTTATATGTAGAGTTGGGGTGTTACGAAGAGGCAATAACATGGTTTAAAAAAGGATGGAATAATTACGCAAAACAACCGAAATGGATTAGTCGATATATTTATTCCTTGCTGAAAATGTATAATCCTATTCTAGCTAAAGAACTGCTGAGCGAAGGAATAAATGAAAAGATAATAGATATTAAAGAAGCATATGAAGAAGAATGTGATGAAGATTGGTCAGAAAAGGATAAACAAGTCTATATTAAAGAGTTGCTTAATGACAAAAAAGAATATGAACAAATGTTTGAAAAAATCACATCTGGCTATATTCCGACTATGGAGTTCGATACAACTATCCAAACAGCCTGTTATCTTTTTGGCTGTAATCGTCATAACCATCCTGAATATCATGGATAAAACACAATAAAGGTTTTTGGTAATTATTTGAGCTCACAATCTTGGTCAACTATTTTCAAGAGAGGGGTTTCGTGAATGTTTTCTAATGAACAATTACAAGATTTGATTGAAGGGAAAGTCGTAGGGAACAAATTCCCTTATGATACAAAAAATGAGCAAGAAATTGAAGCGTATATCCGACGGTTATTTCATCGAATAAACCGTATTCCTAATCTAGTATGTGAAGCAGAGTGGAATCATTTTGGCAGTGGCTACGCCTCCTTTATTGAACTTTTTTGTTATCAAAAGGGAGATGTTATAGTCGTTGAAGAGAAATACGGCCGTAGAGAGATAAAGACGGAAGGGATTATTATTGATATTTGTCGTTTAGCACCTGTAGCTCTCATGGGTGAAGATGACAGATATAAAACAATTCGTTTCGAAACGAATGAAGTAGTTGGTGGGGCATATGGTTCTTTACTTGGTGGCCCCAATTTATTTAATTTAAGCGAGAAATTCCAAAAAATTGCAGTGCAATTGAAACAAGCCTTAATAGAGTTTAATTATGAACTGTTAGAAGCAGAAAAATTGAATCAGCCTTTGTCTTTTCAAACGGAAATTCCAACGATTTATCGTGAACCTGGAGAATATTTAGTCTTGGATGCTATTTTTTATTGGGAGGATTAATTTCATTATTTTATTAAGGTCCCATATTCCTCTCATTAAAATAGGTTAGTACATGAATAAAAAGTGGAGGTCGATGATGGATAGGTTATTACAAGAAATCGTAAATTGGCTCAAAATGATAGATAAACAGATTGTTATTGGCATTTCAGGACATGGGGCTGCTGGTAAAACAACCTTTACCGATATAAATTATTTAAGGCAATCTCATGAAGAACGCCGGATTCAGTATGAATTGTTTATGCATCCGTACAGCCAGCACTTTGATATTATTATCAAAAACTCTAATAAGGCAATAAGTGTAGAAAAAAACACAATAGAATTTATAAGTACATAATTATAAGTTCTAATAATGTTAGAAAGCCAAACTTCGTCTCTGAGAAATTTGGCTTTGATATCATCTAAGTTAGCCTAACACTGCAATATTCTTATGAGCCAGGCATCGTATAGATTACACTGATTCTGTATTTGCCACCCGGCTCAGCTGCAAGCCAGATGGCACCTATTTACAGCCTGCTGTATAGTTTATAAATCATGGATAGGTGCAAGAAAAACAGGACATTTAATATTATTTTCAACATAATATGATTGGAATTTTAGCCATTTAATTGTAATATTCAAGAGAGGGAAATATTTGCAGTATTAGGAAGTGAGAATGGGATATGTCGATGTTAGAAAAAAGATGGTTTAAAAGTATGATTGCTATCATCTTATTTTTAATCATTGTGTTTTTATTAAATAAAAATCAATTTATCTTAACACCAATTGTTGTGTTGCTTAAAACAATCTTTTTACCGTTTGTTGTTGCTGGCATTTTGTTTTATTTGTGCCGGCCATTAGTGAATTGGCTAGAAAAGAAGAAAGTACCGAGATGGATCGCCATTTTAGTTGCCTATGTTGCCATCATCTTGATTATTTTTGGAATTATAAGATTGGTTGGACCGGTCATCAATGACCAATTAGAACGATTTGTAGATAATTTGCCAGCTATGGTTTCCACCGTAATGGATGGGGTTAAATATGTTCAGGAAAATCGATCTACTTTTCCAGACTTCGTTCAAGAAGCATTTCTCAAGGCGAGTACAGAGTTAGAAACGAGACTGGAATCCAATGCAGGGAATATTGCGAATGGAATTCTTGGTGTTTTCGGATGGATTGGCGGTTTTATTAATACAATCTTCTATCTTGTCCTTGTTCCATTTATTTTATTTTATATGTTAAAGGATAGTCATCGTTTTGCACCGAGTGTGGCTGTTTTATTCCCACAGTCTAAAAGGGACCATGTGAAAAATATATTAAAAGAAATGGACAAGACCATTTCAACCTATATTCAAGGTCAAATGCTTGTCAGTATTATTGTCGGTGTACTTTTGTATATTGGCTACTTAATTATTGGTCTGAACTATTCACTTGTTTTAGCGATGTTCGGAATGTTTACTAACGTCATTCCGTTTTTAGGGCCATATATTGCAGTTGTTCCCGCATTCCTAGTAGCGTTATTTCAGGATCCTGTAATGGCTCTTTATGTAGCGATTATTATGTTAGTTGCTCAACAAATTGAAGGAAATATCGTTTCTCCGAATATTATGGGGAAAACGCTAAAAATCCATCCATTAACTATCATTGTATTGATATTATCAGCTGGAAACTTTATGGGGATTATCGGGATTATTTTTGTCATCCCAGCTTATTCCATTGCAAAGGTGCTTGTAGTGAATATCGTAAAGATTTTTAAGGAAGAATAACAATATATAGCAGTACGTTCAAAAGGGTATAGAAGTTAGTGAAGAAGTCATCAATGATTTGATGGCTTTTTTTCTTGAATTCTCTCTTCTTCAGCAAGCATATTCATATATAATGAAAAATAAAAGTCATTTGTTAAAGCGTAAAAATAGTTTGACTTTTAAAATATTGTTAGTTAAGATTAAGGATAATTTAATAATTAATTTGATGACGAGAAAGAGTAATTATGTTTATCTTATCTACAGAGAGTTGATGAAGTGCTGAAAGTCAACGTTAAGACCATAATGAAAATCCTCTCCGAGAAGCAAGGTTGAAAGAAATTTTAAACTTTGACGGCATTCTACCGATACCCAGGACACGTATGATAGTACGTAGTGTAATTAATTCAAAAAACCGCTACTATGGTTTTTTTTATTTTTTAAGGCAGATTATATATTTAGATATATAAACTCGATTCTACGTATGTAGGGTCGAGTTTTTTTATTTTAATAGGGGGTGCGAATGTTGAAGGAATCCAGTATGGAAAGGGAACTAAGAGTTCGGAAAAAGTGGGAAAAGGATCGAACGTTCGAGCGTTCGATAGCTAACCGAGAGGGAAGAGAGACATATGTTTTCTATGAAGGGCCGCCAACAGCAAATGGTTTGCCACATGCTGGTCATGCTCTTGGGAGAACGATTAAGGATTTTGTGGCAAGATACAAAACTATGTCAGGCTATCAGGTTTTAAGAAAAGCGGGTTGGGATACACATGGCTTACCGGTGGAATTAGAGGTTGAAAAACAGTTAAATATTCGTGGGAAAGATCAAATCGAAGAATATGGTATTGAAAAGTTTATTCAAAAATGTAAAGATAGTGTCTTTGAATATGAAAATGAATGGAAGCAATTTACTACAGCTCTTGGCTATTGGGTGGACATGGAAGACCCTTATATAACGTTAAACAACGAATATATTGAATCTGTCTGGAATATCTTATCCTCCATACATGAAAAAGGCTATTTATATAGAGGCCATCGGGTTGTTCCTTATTGTCCTCATTGTGAGACTTCACTTAGCTCTCATGAAGTTGCACAAGGATATAAGGATGTTTCTGATCTATCCGTTACAGCAAAATTTCGCTTAAAGGGAAGAACAGACGAATATCTTTTAGGATGGACAACGACACCGTGGACATTGCCGGGTAATATTGCGGTTGCTGTTAATCCAAATATAAACTATGTAAGAGTTAGACAAGGGTTAGATATATTAGTTCTTGCAGAATCTTTGGCTCCTGCTGTTATGAAGGGGAAATATGAGATCCTAGATGTGATGAAAGGGAAAGACTTAGTTGGACTCTCCTATGAGCCGCCTTTTAATTATGCTACTGTATCAAATGGCCATAAAATTCTTGGTGCAGATTTTGTTACGGATACAAGTGGAACAGGTATCGTGCATATCGCACCAGCACATGGAGAAGACGATTACAAGGCCATTCAGGATAATCAATTTGATTATGTAAATGTAGTTGATTCTAAAGGTCGCTATAAGGAATATGTGACTCCACTTGCAGGACAATTTGTCAAAGATTGTGATATAGAAATTATAAAAATGCTATCAAAGCAAAATTTGTTATTTGATAAGAAAAAATATGAACATAGCTATCCCCACTGTTGGCGATGTGACAGTCCGCTTCTTTATTATGCCATGAAGGGTTGGTTTATTAAGACAACAGCAGTGAAAGAGAAAATACAATTAAATAACCAAAAAGTTCAATGGTTCCCTTCTCATATGAAAGAGGGAAGGTTTGGGAACTTTTTAGATAACATGGTTGACTGGAATATTGGCAGAAACAGATATTGGGGAACCCCGTTAAACGTTTGGATTTGTAAAGAATGCGGGAAAGAAAAAGCCCCTAATTCAATTAAAGAATTAAGAGAGCTTTCAGCGGGTGAAGTGCCAGAAACCATAGAGTTGCACAAACCCTATGTAGATAAGGTGCAATTAACTTGCTCTTGCGGTGGTACGATGAATCGAACTAGTGAAGTGATTGATGTATGGTTCGATAGCGGCTCAATGCCATTTGCTCAATATCATTATCCGTTTGAAAATAACGGTACCTTTAAGAAGCAATTTCCCGCTGATGTCGTTATTGAGGGGGTTGACCAAACACGAGGGTGGTTTTACAGCTTATTAGCAGTTTCTACTTTGTTTACGGGACAATCACCTTATAAGCGTGTCCTTTCTTTAGGTCATATTTTAGATGAGAATGGACAAAAGATGTCAAAAAGTAAGGGAAATGCACTTAATCCAACTGAGTTAATTAATGAGTTTGGTGCGGATTCGCTAAGATGGGCTTTGTTAGCTGACAGCTCTCCATGGAATAATAAGCGATTTTCTAAAAAGACGGTCAGTCATGCTAAGTCCAAAGTTATAGATACACTTTTGAATGTTTATTCTTTTTACTCGATGTATGCAGAAATTGACCAATTTAATCCAGAAAGGGACTTGGGTGGGACGAGAACAACTCTTGATAAGTGGATTCTATCCCGGTTGAATACTGTTATAAGGGAAGTTACACGAAGTTTAGAAGAATATGATATAACCAAAGGGGCTAGATCGATTTCATTATTTGTTGATGAACTTAGTAACTGGTATATAAGACGTTCCAGACAACGCTTTTGGAGCAGTGGCATGACCGATGATAAGAAGTCAGCATTTACCACCTTATTTATTGTGTTAAAGAATCTGTCACAGCTTATGGCTCCTTATATTCCTTTTGTTACGGAGGATATTTACTCCAACTTAGTGAAAGATAGTGTGCATGTATCGGATTATCCTAAACCAGATGAAACACTAATTAATGAACATCTAGAAAAAGAAATGGATGCCGTCTTACAAATAATAGAACTAACAAGATCCGTTAGAAATACAGCGGGAATAAAAACAAAACAGCCATTAGCCAAGTTGATGGTAATTCCGACGGATGCATCTATTCTATCTGAGCTGCAAAAGTATTCGTTTATTATAAAAGAAGAAATGAATATAAAAGAAGTAGAGTTTAAGAAAGATTATCAAGATTTGCTGCAGCTTGATCTTAAGATGAATTTTTCTGCAGTTGGACCAAAGTTGGGAAAATCCGTGGGTGAAGTGAAAAATAAACTTGATAAATTAGTTCCAGAAGAAATAGCAAAATTTATTGCAAAAAGAGAAATGCAATTATCATTATTTTCGGGTGAAACAATAACTCTTACAATGGATGACGTGCTTATTGAGAAAAAGGGAAGAGATGGTTATGAGTTATCAGAAGGAAGTAAATTCTTAATCTTATTAGATACAACATTAACACGAGGATTAAAAGAAGAAGGGCTAGTAAGGGAATTTGTTCGGTCTGTTCAAACTTATCGAAAGGAATTGAACCTGCCAGTTGATTTACGAGCAGACCTTTATATTCAGGCTGATCCATGGCTTGAAAAAATATTGAACGAATATGATGAATTAGTGCAAAGGAATCTTATATTGAATGAAATCCATTTTGAAAGTAAACCAGCTATGAAAAGTTTCAAGGTGGAAGGAAATGAAATTAAATTGTACATTCAGTCATAAAGCAGACCCCTGTTTAACACAGGGGTTCCCAATTTTAAATGTTACTACTTTCATTTTGCCCGACATAGTGGCAATGAGATTTAGTCAATTATTGCAGGGATAATATGTTCTTTTATCAGCGTCCACCGATCACGAGCATTTACCATGAATTCTGATGCAATGGCTACAACTAGGTCTTTCTCTGGTATGCAGCAAATAACATTCCCTCCATCACCTAGTGCTGAGTATGCTAACAGCTCATTTTCATTAAGTAACCACCATAGATAACCGTAATGATTGGAGTTCATCGCTGTTGATTCGAGGATCCACTTCTTGGAGATTATCTGTGTATTGTCCCAAATGCCATGGTTTAGATATAGTAAACCAAAACGTGCCATATCTCGGGGATTTAGTGTAAGTCCCCATCCTCCTGTAGAGATGCCGTTTGGGTCTTTAACCCATCCCTGTACATTTTTTCCGAATAAATCATCAAACCCAAATGCCGCCATTTTATAATCAGGAATTTCCCTCATACCTAGTGGTTTAAATAAATGTTCGTTGGCAAATTCCCGGGCATTTATTCCAGTGCTGCGAGTGATGATGGCTGAAAGCAAGTGTGCCCCCGCAGTCGAATACTTGAATGTTCCAATACTCCCCTTTTGCCCCAGCATATCCAGCGTATAGTTTACCCAGTCTGGCTGTATACACATCTTATCCAGCGGTTCGTGCCAGTCCTCAAATGGATATGGAGCTGTCATCGTAAGAAGATGGCGTATAGTGATTTCTCGATTTACTGTTTCAGCACCTTCGGGAAAATACTCAGGGAAGAAATCTAATACCATTTGGTCTACATTTTTTATATATCCTGTATCTATGGCAATCCCGATAAGAGCAGATAGGATACTTTTCGTTACAGATGCCACATGGTGCACATTATCAGATCCATAGCCATTATAATAGCTTTCATAAACTATCGCTCCATTTTTTACGACCACAATCCCGTTCATATTGCTGTACTCAGTTGTTATTATAGAATCTAGCTTTGAAAGCTTTTCAGCATCCATTTCCAATGCTTCTGGGGCGGCGATCCGCCATTCTGTCGTTGGCAAATAGTTTCTTTTCATTTAGTATGCCTCCCATTAGAAGTTAGTTTTGGCAAATGGTGTTTAGCCTGCTGCTTTTTCTTAACAGGAAAATAAACCTCGGTAATAAAATCTTCAGGAACATTAGCTTGATAGGGGTCAGTCATATATACTTCATATGGAGATTTCACTAATTCATATCCTTCATTTTCAGCCCATTCCCACAGCTTGGCATATACCGATGTTAATTCTGAATAGGAGCCCTTTAAAACAGTTTTTGCACAAAGGCTTCCAGGCAAATCTCTCGTTCCCTTTATAATTTCCTCTATTGGAATCGCAAACTCTGTATCATTGCCTGCAGGATTGTATTCTGGGCTGTGATAAATTGTCATTGGGGTGCCAAGTAAGGTAAGCATTTCAGCAGCTATCTTTTCATATAGCCTGCTAAAATACTTGCCATATCCTGCAGCATAGTCGTCACTACTCATCATCTGGCGTATATAAAGAAGGTTCATTGGTTGGGTTTCAACAAGCTGTACTTCTAAATAGTCAAGGTGTGACATAATAGATTTCCCCTTCTTTAAATTTAAAATATCGTAACTTATTTGATTTAGGGTATATTCAAAGGCATTTAGTCTTTCCTGTATCTCCCTTTTTTTGCGAGTAAGGGCAGAATAAAGTTTCTCTTCTGATTGATCTTCTTCCATTTCTAAAGTGGCTTTGATTTCTTCAAGAGAAAAATGAAAAGATTTCAGGCGATTAATCAATAACATCTTTTTTAGCTGGCTGATGGAATAAAACCTATAACCATTTTCGGGATTAATCTCATCAGGGGTAATTAAACCAATTTCATCATAATATCGAAGTGTTTTTGTAGATACTTTGCATATCTTTGAGAATTCGCCAATCGATAGCAAGTGTCCACCTCCCATTTCCCAATTTTTTTGACTGGAGTTTATATATCAATACGCTGTTCCATTCATTTATACACGTTTCCCTAAGGGTAAAGTCAACTATGTATTTAATAAATATAAGTAAATGTCTATTGATTACTATACGGGGGTATAGTAATATAAATTTATGATAAACGATTCATAATTCGAAAGGAGAAGAAATATCGCGATGTTAAAAGAAATGAATTTAAACGAATTTGAAAAGCAAATCATAGATATGAAAAAGCCTATGGTTTTAAAATTTACAGCAGAGTGGTGTTCTGGATGCAGGCAGCTGGCTCCTATTGTTGAGAACGTAGAAAGACAATTAGGTGATGAGATGGCGTTCTATGATGTAGATGTTGATAAGTCGCTTGACTTAGCCCAAAAATTCGGGGTTATGAGCGTTCCAACTCTTATCCTTATTAAAAATGGGGAAGAAGCAGATCGCGTGACGGCACCAGCAGGGAATGAAGAAGCAATCATCGAATTTCTGAATCGCTAATACAGGAGGTTTTCATATACCTAACGGGTGTACAATTAAAAGTTAGATTAAATTGAAGAGTGGGAGATGGAATAAGTATGATGGCGAAATTGGCTATTAATGGGGGGATAGCGTTTGGCTCGAAGCTAAATGCCAAGCAATTATCGGTCATAGCAAAATACATGCAGGAAGAGGATGAAATCGAATTAACAACCTTTCAACAATTATATATTGAAGTTCCAGAGAGTGAGCTTGAAGTTATTAAAAAGGAATTTAATGCAGTGGGATTATCCTGTTATCCAGTTGGAAACTTTGTAAAGAGCTTAAGAACATGTAATTTTTGTAAGGGTTCAGAAGAAGAGGGAATGCCTGTAGCTATAGAATTAAATAAATTAATAGCTGGAAGACCCGTTCCATTTACTCTGCGCCCGGCCTATACAGGATGTCCGATTGGCTGTGGTGAACCGTTAATCAATGACATAGGTGTAATGAAAGTAAGAGACAAATATGACTTGTATATTGGCGGCAAATCAAAGGGAGCGGATGCTAGAGCAGGTACGTTAATTTTGGGAAAGCTCACACCTGAGGAACTATATGAAGCTGTTACTGCGATCATCGATATTTATTCGCAGCACGGTAAAAAAAGAGAGCCTTTTGCAAAATTCATTGATCGTTATGGTTTTGAGAATGTCTATAATCAAATTGTTTAGTTGATAACAATCAGTCTAATATTTATGAAGCACAAAGGAAAGGGGCTAAAGAGGGTCCCTTTCTTTTGTTTTATCAACTTCAATCGTCCAGAAAATTTTCTCCCTGGTATACGGGTAGCCATATCCATCATAACTGGGAACAAATATAACGAAAAAACAAGGTGTAGTTACATATAATGATTCCTGGAATAATAGGCAAAGCTATAATAAAACAACTTATTTTTGTAAGTGAAAAGTCTATTTGGGAGGATCATATGAAAGCGACAGATATTCTTGTTCAATGTTTAGAAAATGAGGGTGTGGAATATATTTTTGGAATAATGGGAAAAGAAACACTGGATCTAGTTGATTCGCTTTCTAGATCAAAGCAAATTCAGTTTGTGAATACGAGGCATGAGCAAGGGGCGGCCTTTATGGCAGATGTTTATGCGAGGCTGTCTCATAAAGCAGGTGTGTGTACGTCTACATTGGGGCCGGGGGCAACCAATTTATTAACCGGGATTGCCAGTGCCACTCTTGATTTTTCACCCGTTGTGGCGATTATCGGTCAGGTTGGATTTGAACGACAGCATAAGGAATCCCATCAATATTTGGATTTGGTTAAAATATTCGAGCCTGCAGTGAAGTGGAGCATTCAAATCAAGGATTCTCTAACGCTCGCAGAGATCGTACATAAAGCCTTTCGAACGGCAAAAATGGAAAAACCAGGTGCTGTTATCGTGGAATTACCGGAAAATTTAGCGGCTCAAGAGATTTCTAATGATGCGATAACTATTACACCGACACCAACATTCATGTCCGTGGACGAGGAGATTATCGCTGCAATTGCCAAAATCAATAATAGCCAAAGGCCGTTTATCATCATTGGAAACGGGGTTATTAGAGCGGAGGCGGTAACAGAGGTACAGACATTCATTAATTTTCTTCAAGCGCCAGTTATCCATAGCATGAAAGCAAAAGGAATTCTTCCGAAAGATCATCCGTTCAATTATTTTACGTTTGGCTTTAGCCAGCAGGATGAGGTGTTGCTGGGAATCGAAATGGCTGACCTGCTTATCGTTATTGGCTATGATTTTGTGGAGCGTCTCCCTAAGGAGTGGAATAAAAAGAAGGTACCGGTTATTCATATAAATGCTGTTTCGGCTGAACCGGATGAATATTATCCTCTTCAAAGCGAGCTCGTTGGAGATTTAAAGCGGGTAATGCAAGCGTTGATTGAGCTTGAAATTAATCCTAAGCCATGGGAGCCATCTGGAAATTTGCGAGAGCAAATAAAACAGGTCTTCCATTTGAATGGTGGGGCAGATTCTTCTTTATCGATTACATCGATCTTACATGCTATTGAAAAGCGTACCTGCGAAAATACGATTGTCTTATCGGATGTCGGCTCTCATAAAAATTCTATAGCCCAAACCTATCAGCCAAAGAAGCCAAATAAGGTTATCATATCAAACGGCTTAGCTTCAATGGGGATAGCTATTCCTGGTGCTATTGGGGCAAAATTGGCATGTCCAGCTGATCCGGTAATTTGTATAACTGGTGATGGCGGTGCATTAATGAACTTTGCAGAAATTGAAACAGCAGTAAGACTTGGTTTGGTGTTTGTGATGATTGTCCTTAATGATTCGAAGCTGAAACTTGAAGAACAAATGATGCTGAAAAAATTGGGCAATAATCATGGTACTGCTTTTGGAAACCCTGATTTTGTGCAGCTTGCCAAAAGTTTTGGCATAAGAGGAGAGCGGCCAGTTTCTATTCAAGAATTTGAAGAAATACTTGATAAGGCATTAGCGCAAAATGAACTAACTTTGATTGAGATTAAATTAGAGAATGAGTAAAGGTTCTTTAGTGGAATTCATGTGGACATCCAACGGGAATTGCTTATTATCGAGGGGAAAATATATGTTGCCGACCGAGGCTCGATTACGATGATACAGGAGGATGGGACGATAAAGGTTATTGTGGCAGGTCTGCAAAGTTATGTGGATATCATAATAATCGTGTTGTTTTCGTGCCAGGAACAACAACGAATTCGGCTGTTGTCTGGAAGGACAATAGCCGGCGACTAAAGGATCATCTCTTTTTTCATCTCGTTGGAATTCCAATGAAAGAGTTCTAACAGGTGCCTTTTCTCCATTTAGTGTCTCATCCTACCCAAGTGAGCATGTGAGGGGATTAGTATTAGAGCAATTACTTGAGACGGGTGTCATCTGGGAGGTTGCGAAAATATAATTCTCTGATTCTTTTTATGAGTCTAGTGCATAAAACAACCCAGATCCAGCTATAAAAAGCAGAGAAAATAAAAATCAAGCCTATCATGGCAATGTTAAATGGACGGGAGAAGGCAGGCCCTAACACAGGGAATTTTACACCATATAATAAAATGCAGATTCCAAGCACTAAGCCTGCCGATCCGCTCAAAATATGACTTGATTTTTTTTGAAATAGATTAAAGGAAATTCCAATAAATAGACCCAACAGGCCTGTTGTAAATGGAAAAATAATCAGCTCGGCAGGCTGTAATATCAAAAGTAATAGAGCTGTTGAAACATAGGAAGCAAGACCAAGCGGAATTGAGAAAATCGTGCATAGCATGATGGGGGCGCTAGCCAAAGGGCTAATTAAATAACCAACTCCTGGTAAAAACCCTCCTGCTGATTGAAAAATGGCCCCGATGCTGCTCAAAATAGAAATAAGTACAATCCTTTTCGCCTTGGGCCACTTCCCAAATTCTATTTGTATTTGATGAATATCCTTTTTAATTATGTTCATTGCAATTCCTCCCTTGCTATTCACTATATGCAAGGAATGGTTGTTTATCTTATACTGCGGCCATTACTTATTCATTGACATATAAAACCATAAGCGTATACTTAAAATTGAACAGATGTTCAAAACGTTTGTTTAAAATTGATAAAGGGGATGAGTCAATTCAAACAAACAAGAGGGAATGAAAAAAATAAAGAGGTTAAAGATCAAATCCTTTCTGCAGCTAAATTATTGTTTGCAGAAAAAGGATATGAAGGGACAACCGTTAGACAGATTTGTCAGGAAGCAGATGTTTCCTTAGCCCTAGTGTCCTATCATTTTGGAGGAAAAGAAAATGTTTTCTTTTACCTATTTGAACCGATCAGGAAGCTATTTATGAATATGAAATATGATTTATCTGATCCTCTAGGTGCACTTAGGGGCTTTTGTAAACAGTTTATTATTTTTAGAAATGAAGAACATGAATTAATTAGAATTTTACAGCAAGAGTTAGTGATGAATAGTCCGAGATTAGAAATGCTGACAGATGTCTTTCTCCCATCTTGGGAGCAGCTTCGAGTGATTTTACAAGAGTGTCAGGATAAAAAAGCAATTGGTTTTCCATCGGTCGATGCAGCGCTTAATTTTATAATGGGGACACTAATGCAATCTCACAACAATGCATTTTTGAACCGGACTCAATCGGAATTGTCTTCAGAACAGGTAGCAGATCTAGCTGTAAGCTTTATCATCAATGGGCTTCAAGCAACTCAAGAGTAAGAGAAGAGGTTAGGGAAAATGAAAGCAGCAAAAATATATGGACCAAGAGATATTCGAGTAGAAGAAGCAGACATGCCTGTCCTTGAAAAAGGAATGGTAAAGGTAAAGGTGGAGTATGCCGGTATTTGTGGGAGTGATATGCATGAGTATTTAGCGGGTGCTTATCCAATACGTACTCAGCCTGTTTTAGGCCATGAGTTTTCGGGTGTAGTTGTGGACGTTGGAGAAGGAGTAACAAATGCAGTAGTAGGCGATCGTGTAGCCGTTGAACCTCTCCTTCCTTGTGGAAAATGTGATAATTGCCAAAGAGGTTTTGTTAATTTGTGTACTGCTCGACAAGGGTATGGATATACAGTATCAGGCGGATTTGCTCAATTTGCAGTGGTGAAGCAGGAGAATATTTTCCATCTGCCTGAAACTATGAGTTTAGAGCTTGGTGCCCTTGTTGAGCCAACAGCCGTTGCTGTTCATGCGGTCCGTCAAAGCCAATTAAAGCTAGGGGATTCTGCTGCCATATTTGGTGCTGGTCCAATCGGATTATTGTTATTACAAGCTGTCAAAGCAGCAGGAGCCAGTGAAATTTTTGTAGTAGAAGTATCAGAGGAACGTCGTCAAAAAGCATTAGAACTTGGCGCTGCACATGTGATTAATCCAATTGATACAGATGCAGCTGCGTTTATCCGTGAAAAAACAAATGGAGGAGTAAATGTGGCCTATGATGCTGCAGGTGTTCAGGCAACATTTACAAGTGGGGTTGGCTCTGTACGTCCAGGCGGAGAATTCAAGGTTGTAAGTGTTTGGGAAAAGCCAGTTAATTTTGATCCTAATATGATTGTAAGGACAGAAGCGAAGATTAGTGGATCATACGCATATGTTCGCTTATTCCCTGAAGTCATCCGTCTGCTTGCAAGTGGTGTGATTGATGGTAAGGTAGTTATAACAAGTAAGATTGCACTAGATGATATTGTAGAAAAGGGATTTGAATTGCTAACAAAAGATCGCAGCCAATGTAAAATTTTAGTGAATATGAATCTATAAATATTTAACAAAAATCTGATTATATCAGGTTTTTTATATGAACAGGCTGAGATTTTTTAAAGATCTCAGCTTTTTCGATAGTAGGGAAGAAAAAATATGCTTCGAAACTAAATTCTGGTCCCCTTTTACATAAATACCATAATTTATTTACACCTCATTTATAAAATTTACAAACTCTTTACAAACCGTTAATAAAACATTTACTAAGCAAGCTTATTATAGATGACAGAAGGGAACAGAGTCGTTGCCAATCGATTATCTTGGAGGCTTAGATATGACGTTTATTAGAAAAACAACAATCGGATTATTGGTGTTATTTTTAGCCGCTGTATTATCAGCATGTGGCGAAACTACTGGAAATGGCACTGGATCGTCGAACGGCAGTAAAGAAATAGTATCTATTTCGGGATCTACATCGGTAGGACCTTTAGCAGAAAAACTAGCTGAAAAATTTAAAGACAATAATGAGAATATTAATATAGAAGTTAATCAGATTGGTTCATCTGCCGGTATTACAAATGCAACAAGCGGTGTATCAGAGATCGGTATGTCATCGCGTGATTTGAAAGAAGAAGAAAAGGCAAATGGTTTGAAGGAGACAATCATCGCTTACGATGGAATTGTAGTAGTCACTCATCCAAGCAATAAAGTGAATAATCTAACGTTAGAGCAAGTGAAGCAAATATTTACGGGGGAAGTGACAAACTGGAACCAGCTTGGTGGAGAGGATATGGAAATTGTTGTTGTATCTCGAGAGGACGGCTCAGGCTCTCGTGATGCATTCCAAGAAATAGTTGGGTATAGTTCCGGTGAATTAATAAGAAATGCCATTATTGCAAGCGGCAACGGGAATATTAAAACAACTGTCGCTACAAACAAGCATGCAGTAGGTTTTATATCGTTCGAATATATTGATGACACTATATCAACTATACAAATTGATGGAGTAAAGGCCACAGCGGAAAATGTACTGCAACAAAAATATAGCTTGTCACGGCCATTCTTATTTGTCCACAAGGAAGACAACATAACTGAAGCAGGGAAACAATTTATTGATTTTATTTTAAGTTCAGATGGACAAGCGATTGTATCAGAAGCTGGAGCTATACCAGTAAAATAATTAACTTTTACTGATAGCTCCACATAAAATACTATCTGTAAAAGCAACCGTGGGGGAATGCAACATGCCAAGCATATCTAATGAAAAGCAATCCATAACTATCAAAAAATCGAATAGAAGGAAATATATGCTAGAGAAGTTATCAGCAAGAATATTTCTGTTCTGTGCACTTCTTTCAGTAGTCAGTTTATTATTGATCGTCGGATTTGTATTTTACAAAGGCTCACATCCATTTGTGGCAGAAGGTTATAGCTTTTTTGACTTTATCTTTGGAATGGATTGGGTGCCAAGTGAAGATAAATTTGGTATTTTCCCAATGATCGTCGCTTCTTTATTCGCCACAATAGGTGCGCTAATCATTGGCGTTCCAGTAGGTTTATTTACAGCTATATTCTTAGCTGAAATTGCACCGAAAAGAGTAGCAAAAATTATTTCTCCTGCAGTGCAATTGCTGGCAGGCATCCCTTCCGTATTATATGGTGTTTTCGGACTTGCCATCATTGTCCCTTTTTTGCAAAACAATTTAGGGTTAGTAAAAGGGCAAAGCTTATTGGCGGTCATCCTTGTTTTAGCAATCATGATGCTGCCAACGGTTGTTACTGTAGCTGAAACGGCCATTCGTGCTGTACCAAAAATGTATCGTGAAGGTTCCTTGGCATTAGGGGCTTCTCAAATTGGAACTATTTTTAAAGTAGTTGTGCCAGCAGCTAAGTCAGGAATTATGGCAGCGGTTGTACTAGGTTTAGGGAGAGCAATTGGAGAAACGATGGCCGTTATTTTGGTCGCGGGAAATAGCCTTATTCTGCCAACAAGCTTAACTGACAGTGTTCGCCCGTTGACGACGAATATCGCGCTGGAAATGGGCTATGCATTTGGTACACATCAAGAAATGTTATTTGCAACCGGAATTGTTTTATTCTCCTTTATCTTATTGTTGAATTTTGTATTAGCAAAAATTAGTTCGAAGGGTGGAAATTAAGTTGAGAAAGTTTAAGGATCATCTGCTGCTTGGACTTCTTTGGGCTTCTGCTTTCTTGACCGTAGCCGTACTCGTTATTATTGTTGGATATATTTTTTACAAAGGATTTAGATTAATTGACTTCAATTTTATTTTCGGTGATTACTCACCAGTAGGGCATGGCGGCATATGGCCGATGATCGTTACAACCCTTTATACAATTTTTATTTCATTAATAATAGCTACTCCAATCGGGATATTGGCAGCTGTATATTTACAGGAATATGCAAAACAAGGCCGATTGGTTAGGCTAATCCGTTATGCAACGGAAAGCTTAACAGGAATTCCATCTATTATTTACGGACTATTCGGTGCAGTATTCTTTGTGACAACGCTAAAATTCGGGATGTCAATCATCGCTGCTTCGTTAACATTGACGATCATCGTATTGCCAGTCATTATCCGAACAACAGAGGAAGCATTAAAAACAGTGCCGCTCTCTTATCGTGAAGGATCTCTTGCTTTAGGGACAACGAAGCTTCAAACACTATATAAAGTCATTTTGCCAAGTGCGATGCCAGGTATTCTTTCTGGGATTATTCTTTCAATCGGGCGAATTGTTGGTGAATCCGCAGCGATTTTTTTAACAGCAGGGACGGTAGCCGCAATGCCAGAAGGGATTTTTTCATCGGCAAGAACATTAACGGTCCATTCCTTTTTAGTAACTCAAGAGTCAGGTGACATTGAACTTGCAGCTGCGGTTGGAATCGTATTAATTGTAATCATTTTGATTCTGAATTTCTCGGCTACATTTATATCCAAAAAGTTAAACAAAGCTGACTATTAAGAGGGGTGTAATGAATGGGGACAACAGTGATTGAACGCAATGAAGAAGTAAGGAATTCGAAGCAAACAAATGAAACAGCTAAAATTAATGTAAAAGACTTAGACTTATTCTATGGTGATAAACAGGCACTTTATAAAGTATCATTAGATATTCATGAAAAAGAAGTAACAGCCTTAATCGGTCCATCTGGCTGCGGAAAATCAACTTTTTTACGATCGTTAAACCGTATGAATGATTTAATTGATGGAGTGAAAATTACAGGGGATATAGTGATTGATAACGAAAATATATACGAAACAAATGATGTCATCAAGCTGCGGACAAAGGTAGGGATGGTATTTCAGAAGCCCAATCTATTCCCAATGAGTATTTATGATAATGTCGCATATGGTCCGCGAATGCAGGGGATAAAAAGCAAAAAAGAATTAAATAAAATTGTTGAAGAGAGCTTGCGTGGTGCAGCAATCTGGGATGAAGTGAAAGATCGTTTGAAGACATCAGCGCTCGGACTATCAGGCGGGCAGCAGCAGCGTGTTTGTATTGCACGTGCCATTGCGATGAAACCAGAGATTATTTTAATGGACGAACCTACTTCTGCATTAGATCCAATATCAACGTTAAAAGTAGAAGAGTTAATTGCCAACATGAAAAAGGATTATACAATCGTAATTGTTACTCATAATATGCAGCAGGCAGCACGAGTCTCGGACAAAACAGCCTTTTTCTTAAATGGAGAAATTATTGAATATGACGAAACAAATAATATCTTTTCCATGCCGAAGGATCAAAGAACGGAAGATTATGTAACTGGCCGATTCGGTTAAATATAGGAGTGAGAATAAATGGTTGTTCGTGAAAACTATGAGAATAAACTGCAGGAATTA
Source organism: Cytobacillus solani (assembly GCF_001420595.1). Classification (GTDB taxonomy): domain Bacteria; phylum Bacillota; class Bacilli; order Bacillales; family Cytobacillaceae; genus Cytobacillus; species Cytobacillus solani. The sequence goes on from NZ_LJIX01000003.1 coordinate 205,520, forward strand.
AAAGATAAAATAATAGAGATGAACCGGCTCACGGTTTCTTCGTTTGAAAAGGCTTTTACTGCTTTCAAAACGCAAGATATTGAATTGGCATTAAAAGTAATCGAAGAAGATACGGCCATTGATAATTTGGAAGCGGAAATTAATCAATTTGTCGTGTGGCTCATGGTAAAAGAGCAGCCTGTTGCTAGAGATTTACGAGGAATTATTGGTGCCTTAAAAATCTCTTCAGATATTGAGCGAATTGCAGATTTTGCTGTAAATATTGCAAAATCTACGATAAAAATTGGAAATTCCAAATCGCTATTAAGCATGACAAATATTGAAGAAATGAAGGAAATATCGATTATCATGCTGCAAAAGGCAGTACAGGCATTTTTAGATGAAAACATGATGCTTGCAAAAGAAGTAGCCAGTTTAGATGACCAAGTGGATGAGTATTATGGTGAGACATATAAGCGGATCACTAGCTACTTAAGCGAGCATCCAGAGGAAACAAATCAGTTAGTTCAATTATTATTTATTAATCGTTATCTTGAACGAACAGCTGATCATATCACGAATATTGCGGAGAGTGCAGCATATTTGATTAAAGGGCGTATATATGATTTAAATTCTTAATAAAATTGGAGACTTAATAGCATGTTCAAGTAAAGGAATGCCCCTAGGGGATATTCCTTTACTATTATCTTTTTAAATCCCTAATTCTTGGTCTTATTTTAGCTTTTTCTGAAGCTGTTCAGCTTTGAATAATGCTTCAATGTCTTGATTAATCTCCTCAGGCTTGTTTCCATTTCCAATAATATATCCCGCAAAATCAATTCCAACGAAATCAAAAATGTATTTAAATTGCTGAATCATCGGCAGTCCTTTAATAGATGGATCGTCTCCTCCAACAGCAATGACATATGCCTTTTTTTCAGCCATTTTCCTTTTGAAATCAGGATAGTTAGGGTCTCTTAATGTTTGAGACCATCGATCAATGAAGTTTTTCATTATTCCTGACATGCTATACCAATAAATGGGGGTTGAGAATATTAAAATCTCGTGCGGGAGAATACGATCGATAATGGAATTATAATCATCATTTCTGTCCTGAAAGCCTTCTGGTGAATGCCGCATGTCAATAATCGGGTGGATTTGGTAATCCTTCAAGTAAATTATTTCCGCATTTTTTCCCTGGATGGCATGGTTTGTCAGTATTTCAGTATTTCCATTAGGTCGGGTTCCTCCGTCTAAAACGGTAACTGTCATTGTAAAATACTCCTTTTCTCGAAATGAATTTGTATACTAATTGTTCCTTGATTAGCTCTATCTTATAATGATTGTATAAATCGATAAAGATGATTATTTTGATTAATTAAATCGAAAAAAACGATTATAAAAGGCGGTTCACATGGAGATTAAACAATTAATTACTTTTAGTCATGCCGCAGAAAATTTGAATTTTACGCAGACGGCTAAACTTTTGAATTTTGCACAATCAAGTGTAACAGCACAAATAAAAGCCCTTGAAGACGAAATTGGCAAACCTTTATTTGAACGTCTAGGAAAACGATTAATATTAACAGAGGCTGGACACATGTTTAAGCAATATGCTGAAAAGATGATTCGGTTAAGTGAAGAAGCCATACTGGCTGCAAATGGAGAGGAAGAACCAACAGGTACTTTAACAATAGGGGCCCAGGAAAGCCAGTGCACCTATCGATTACCATTAATTCTTAAAGAATTCAAGGATGCATTTCCAAAAGTTAAGCTCATTTTTAAACCGGCACATTCGGATGAGATGGCGAGAAAACAGCTTATGGAAGGGGCATTAGATATTGCTTTTATTATGGATAAGGTTAGACCAGAGGGTTCTTTGAGAGTAGAGGAACTTATCAAAGAGGAATTGAAGCTGGTTGTCGCACTCAACCATCCTAATTCCATTCTCTCACTAGAAGATCTTAAGTATGAAACGCTGTTACTGACAGAAACGGGATGTTCTTATAGAATAATGCTTGAAGACTCGCTTAAATCCGCGGGTGTATATCCATTAGATAAAATAGAATTTGTCAGTATTGAGGCAATCAAGCAATGTGTCATTGCGGGACTAGGTGTGGCACTATTACCCGAGATGGTCGTAGAAAAAGATATTAAGGAGGGAAGAATGAAGGGATTTTCGTGGAAGACTTTCGATTCACCGCTTTATACTCAAATAGCTTGGCATAAAGATAAATTGATGACACCTCCGTTAGAGGCATTTATTCGTTTAACTCGGAAGATATACTTATCTGAATGACTTGTGTGATAAAGCTGTCAATTTTTTGTAAATAGTACGGAAAACTAATGAATATGATGCTTGGTTTTAGAAAAAGGCCTTTGGATAATATGTTAAACTTAGTAAAAGGATATTGAAGGGACTATGATAAATGGATATTAGAAAACCTACTAAGTTGGAACTTAATGAAATTATTACACTTTCACCACAAGCCGTATTTGATGGCACTTTGGGTGAAATAAAACCGTCAAATGAGAAAATTAAACAGCTTGTAGAGCCACTTTTGGAAAAGGGCAGCTCTTATTTAATTGCAACAGAAAACAATACATTAATGGGATGGATCCTCATAGGAACAAGCAAGGACCAATTCACTGATAAAAAATATGGGTTTATTTATGAATTATATGTTTTAGAAAAATTTAGAGGGAATGGGATTTCTATAAAGTTAATGAATAAGGGAATTGACCATTTAAAAAAAGAAGGGCATTCAGAAGTCCGGTTAAGTGCATTTGCAGGCAATCATGCCATTAAGCTGTATGAGAAATTAGGATTTAACATAAGAACAGTCTCTATGAGTTTGCAGGTATAAGTATATTCAAAATTAATAAACCGATTTATTTACAATGAAAAGGGGGAAACGGCATGCTGAGGGATAAGAATTTTAAGGATTAATAGAACGAGTGCAGACAAAGGAAAACATAAACGATGAAATACATTCTGTACCTTTATATGAATTCTTTAAATAAGGGCAATAAATTTGACAAATTTTTTTATTTATGCTATAATTTACAATTAATATTTTCGGTTATATAATAAGATTCTCCTGGCCAGGGGAATCTTATTTTTTTATGGGGGACGATTGTGTGAAAAAAAATGAATCAGTTACGTCATTAGTTTCAGCATTTGGTCGAGCATACCATAGCCAATTTGATACACCCAAGATTTTTGATGATTTTATAGCCAAGGAACTAATAACTAAAAATGAGTTAATAGATATTCAAAAGAACATGGTCCAAGGGATACAATTTTTCAATAAAGAGATTGCTGAAAGGTTTAAAAATAATTCGGATGAAGTGTTAAAATGGATTACACAAGTACAGCTTTCACCGACACCATTGGCACGGGCTGCATATTGTGAGTCCGTATTATTAAATGAAGTAGAGTTAGGAGTTAAACAATATGTGATCTTAGGAGCTGGTTTGGATACATTTTCTTTCCGCTATCCTGAATTAACTAGCAGTCTAAATATTTTTGAGGTTGATCATCCAATTACACAAAAGTCTAAGAAGAAAAGAATAGCTGATGCGCACCTAGAAATACCGAACAACCTGCATTTTGTTCCTATGGACTTTACTAAGGAATTCACTAATACAGCATTGACAAAAGCTGGATTTAAGCAAGAAAAGACCTTTTTTAGCCTTTTGGGTGTCACTTACTATTTAACGAAACCAGAAATCAAGGATTTGCTTGAAGATCTATTTGATCAAATGCCTTCGGGCAGTTCCATAGTATTTGACTATGCAGATGAGAATTTATTTCACGAATCGGGGTTATCCAATCGAGTGAAAAATACAGTAGCCATGGCAGCTGTTGGCGGGGAACCGATGAAATCCTGTTTCGCCTATGGTGAAATGGAAAGCCTTTTAGAAGATGTAGGGCTACTCATATATGAGCATCTAACTCCAATTGAGATTGATGATCGTTATTTTCGCAACCGAGAAGATTATCTATCTGCCTTTGAAACGATTCATTATATACATGCTGTAAAGAAATAATTGATTGTTACATTAAATCCCAACTTTTTGATCAAAGTTGGGATTTTCTTTCTTATCATCTTATTTCTTGCCTATTGCAGCTGGCTAAAATGTTTTAATTTATCGCCAATTTCATCACGCACACGCTGAAAGAAAGCCCATTTTTCTTCATCTGTTCCTTCTGCTTTTGCCGGGTCATCAAATCCCCAATGCTCTCTTTTTACATGTGGTGGTGTAACCGGGCATTTGTCTGCTGCGTCTCCACATAAAGTAACGACCAAGTCGGCTTGATTTAGAATAGCAGGATCAATTATATCTGAGGTTTGCTTAGAAATATCAATACCTGCTTCCTTCATGGCCTTGACTGCATTTGGGTTTAATCCATGCGCTTCAATTCCAGCACTGTATACATTCTACTCGCCGTTTAAATAATTCTTTGCCCATCCTTCTGCCATTTGGCTTCTGCAAGAGTTTCCTGTACATAAAAAGTAGATTGTTTTCTTCATGAATTTTCTCCTCCTTTTATGCTTAATGAATGATTAACAACCATATATATAACCCAACTAAAGTAATAAACAAGGTTGGAATAGTTAACACAATGCCTGTTTTAAAATAAGTCCCCCAAGAGATTTTGACTCCTTTTTGCGAAAGGACGTGAAGCCATAATAAAGTTGCGAGAGAACCTATTGGTGTAATTTTAGGACCTAAATCTGACCCGATTACATTCGCATAAATAAGTGCTTCTCGTATGATCCCAGTTGTTTGAGTGTCCGCAATTGCAAGTGCGTCAATCATAACTGTAGGCAAATTATTCATGATCGAAGAGAGAATGGCAGCAATAAATCCCATTCCTACTGTTGCAGCAAATAAACCTTGATCAGCTGTTGCTTGAATAAGATCGGCTAACACATCAGTAAGCCCTTCATTTCTTAATCCATAAACAACCACGTACATACCAATTGAGAAAAATACAATGGCCCAAGGAGCTCCCTTAATAACTGTACGTGTATTCACAGCATGACTTCTTCTAGCCATGAAAAGGAAAAAAATCGCCACGATGCTAGCAATAATTGATACTGGAATCCTAGTAAATTCACTAGCAAAATATCCAAGAAGCAGTATGCCTAATACACCCCATGATAATTTGAACATTTTTTTGTCTCGAATGGCGTGGGCGGGCTGCTTCAGTTGGGACATATTATAATTCTTCGGAATGCTTTTACGGAAAAATAGAAAAAGCACAAGAATGCTTGCAGCTAATGAAAAGAAGTTTGGAATGATCATTCTTGAAGCAAACTCAGCAAACCCAATTCCAAAAAAGTCAGCAGATACGATATTCACTAAATTACTTACGATTAAGGGAAGTGATGTAGTATCTGCAATGAATCCACTTGCAATAATGAATGGGAATACCATTTTCTCATTAAACTTTAGATTACGAACCATGGCTAATACAATGGGTGTCAAAATGAGCGCGGCGCCATCATTCGCGAACAATGCAGCTACTATTGCGCCAAGTAAGGACACATAGACAAACATGAGAATCCCGTTTCCTCTTGCTGCTCTAGCCATATGTAGTGCTGCCCACTCGAAAAATCCAATTTCGTCAAGAATTAAGGAAATAATGATAATGGCAATAAACGTTAAGGTTGCGTTCCATACGATTGATGTCACATCGATCACATCATTAAAGTCTACAACTCCAACTAGAAGTGCTAAGAGAGCACCTCCACATGCAGACCAGCCGATGCCTAAACCTTTTGGCTGCCAAATGACTAAAGTCAATGTAGCTAAAAAGATTATAATGGCTAAAATAATTGAAATCATGTAGAATCCTCCATGCTGTTAGTCACAAGAAATACGTTTCCCTTGTGCCTCTAACTCTTTTAATTTAGATAGTTGATTTGGCAAATGACTGATTACATTACGGACAAAGTCATAATAAGTGTGTGAAGGATTTAAAGAGTAAAATACCCATTGGCCTTTTCTTGATTCCTTTACTAGGCCACTGTCTTTTAATTTTCTTAAATGCTGGCTTACAGCAGGTTGGGTCATTTGAAAAAGGGCTACAAATTCACATACACAGCACTCGTGATCAGCGAGAATTTTTATCATGGTTAAACGAGTTTTGTCTCCTAAAAGCTTGAGGATATTGGCTGCTGTTTCGATATCTAACTCATGTTTCAATGGTAAACCTCCAATCAATCATCATATAAATTTGAATAGCTAAGCTTATATTATTATATAAGCATATTCTTATATAAACAACTGTTAAATTACTCTTTATTTATTTTTTCTGCAGATTCTGCCTTACTAACAAGATAAAATTTTTTATCTTGTTAAATTCATTTGAGGATACATAAATTAGATTACGAAAATAAGTAATCGCCTCACTCCATTTGAATGTGTAGATACAATGTTTTATTAAGTGGTGTTAGTTTGACGAAAAAACCGTCCAGACGGTACAATAAGGATAAGGAATAGTTTAAATATATGTAAGGAGAGGAGCTAAATGGATTCAAAAGCCAATGAAAAACGCGAATTAATTTTGAGAACAGCAACGCAAATTGTTCTTGACAGTGGCTTTCATTCTTTGACATTGGATGCAGTGGCGAAACGAGCAGGAATAAGCAAAGGTGGGTTGTTATATCATTATCCAAATAAAGATTTATTGATAAAGGGGATAGCGATATACATCTTTGATGAGTTTTGTCATAATTTTAAAAGCTTCGCTGAAAAGGATCCTATTGAGAAAGGGAAGTGGTCTCGCGCTTTAATCGAAGCATCAAAATTTGACCTGGAGCATAATGCGGAGCTAAACGTGGGTATTTCAGCTGCTGCTTTATTAAATTCAGGTGTTGTTCAAAATATATCTGAAAGCTATCAATCTATTTTAACCAAGTTAGAAGATGATGGGATCAATCGAGTTACCGCCATGATCATTCGCTTAGTGTTAGATGGACTATATTACTCGCAATTGTTAAATGTAGCTCAAGTAGAAAAGGAGATGCAGGAGGCGGTATTCCAACAATTAGTAAAGATGACAATCAAGGAGGAATAAGGATGAGTGCTTTTGTCCTTTTATTAATTGCCATTGTAAGCGAAGTATTTGGGAGTTCCATGCTTAAAGTTTCAAATGGGTTTAAGAGAATTTTTCCTTCTTTAGGAATCGTAATCGGATACGGGATTGCCTTCTATGCTTTATCTATATCGTTAAAAACTTTGTCACTTGGAGTTGCCTATGCGATTTGGGCAGGATTAGGAACGGCGCTTACAGCGGTAGTAGGATTTACAATCTACAAAGAAAAGTTTAGCAGCAAAAAGCTAATAGGTTTGCTTTTAATCATCGGTGGAGTCATTCTATTGAATGTTGGAGGAGCTCATTAATATGGAGGGACACAAGTATGAAGGGATATGCCTTTTTATCTATTTCTATAATCGGAGAAATATTTGCAACTTCAATGCTTAAAATGTCAGAAGGGTTTACAGTTTTATTCCCTTCAGTTGGAGTTATTATAGGTTATGCACTTTCGTTTTATTGTTTATCATTGTGCCTTAAGACGATTCCATTAAGTTTGGCCTATGCGATATGGTCAGGTGTTGGAACCGCTTTAACCGCTCTAATTGGTGTATTAGTATGGGGTGAACTATTTAACATGCTTAAATTGTCGGGCATCATCCTGATTATTGGCGGAGTTGTTCTTTTAAATTTATCAGATAAGCCAGAAACAGCAAAAGAACTGTCAAACTGATAGTTCTTTTTTTATTAAGTTTTTACGGTTTGAATGAGTAGGGAATGGAAGGAAATAATGATTTTCATTGGCTTGAAAGTATGCTATCTTTCTTTTTGGTGATAAAAATGATGATTAAAGACCTTTTTACGAATTTGGCTATTCTCGTATCAGTTTTGTTTTTCTATTCTCAAGTATCAAATAAGTATCCGCTGCAAACTAAATCTACGCTTAAAATAAAGATTTTAATAGGTGTATTAGGCGGCGTTTTAAGTAATACTCTTATGCAATATAGTATCACCGTCGATAATACAATGGTGGATCTCAGGCATATTCCGACTATTCTATTAGCCTACTATGGTGGAGCAATACCTGCATTGATTTCCATGATTATGACGCTTGTAGGAAGGTTTCTAATTTCAGCGAGTGTATCTTCTTATCTTGCGATACTTATTAGTGTGTCGGGGACTTTGTTTGCATTATTTTTTTCAAAACAAAATTATTCTAAAAAAGTAAAAATCCTTGCGATAGTAACCTTTAATAATTTGGTGTTCTCCATTGTATTTAGTTATCTTGTAAGTAGCCTTATCATTGTTTTGAAGGTTTTGCCTATTTATTGGATCGTTTCATATTTATCAGCCTATTTATCATTTTATGTACTAGCCTATATAAGAAAAAGCCAAAAACTATTTAATAAATACCAAACAGAATCTACCACAGATGGATTAACAGGATTAAACAATGTGAGGAAATTTGAAGAAGTGTTTGAACACTTAATCAAAGATTTACAAACAAATGAACAGAAACTAGCTCTTCTATTTATTGATATAGACTTTTTTAAAAAGGTAAATGATACGTACGGGCATTCAGAGGGCGATGTGGTTCTGAGGGAATTAGGATTAAGACTTCAGCAAAGTACTAGAACCTTTGATATAGTAAGCCGAAATGGCGGAGAAGAATTTACAGTTCTCCTTTTAGATTGCCCATTAAATCGAGCAAATGAATTAGCGGAACGTATCAGAAAGAATGTTGAGGACACACCTTTTACATTGCATTCAGGGAAAGAAATCGACCTTACTATTTCAGTTGGAGTAGCATGCTATCAAGAAACGACAAAAGACCCAACTATGCTAATAGAGGATGCAGATAAAGCTTTATATCAAGCAAAACAATCTGGAAGAAATAGAGTCTGCAATTACGGGCAATAGGTATTTACTTGATAAAAAGAACCTTAACAAAAGCTGTCAGCCTGACAGCCATGCGGGATTACAGTGTAAAATTATACTAGAAAAGTTAAAGTGTAATGTATACAATGTTTTTTTAAAATCCGCTTGACATTTTTAAATATCTGTAATACAGTTATTTGCAATAATAATACGATCTGTTATTAGCTATGAAAAGGACATGAACTATTTTTGAATTTCTTTCCAGAGAACAGGGTCATTGGCTGGAAGCCCTGAAGAAAAGGAAATGGTTTACCGCCTTGGAGCAATTATGGGGAACTGGTTTGAAACCAAATTAACTATAATCGGTAAATCCGTTATCTTTTTGAGCATAAAGCACATTCATCATGTGCCTTATGGAATTAGGGTGGCACCACGACCGCACTCGTCCCTTTTATTGGGATGGGTGCGTTTTTTTTAATCAAATAGTTATCGCGTTGAAAAGGACATGAATTATTTTTAACTTTCTTATCAGAGAACAGGGTCATTGGCTGGAAACCCTGAAGAAAAGGAAATAGTTTACCGCCTTGGAGCAATTATGGGGAACTGGTTTGAAACCAAATTAACTATAATCGGTAAATCCGTTATCTTTTTGAGCATAAAGCACATTCATCATGTGCCTTATGGAATTAGGGTGGCACCACGACCGCACTCGTCCCTTTTGTTGGGATGGGTGCGTTTTTTTTTATAGTATCAGAATTTTTAACTTTGGAGTTAGAGAATTGTCTAGCTCCAGCGCCTATCGCCTATCAAACTTCAGGTCCCCTCCCTACGATAAGTCAACATCGGTTCGCACTCGCTCACCGTGTTTCCTTTATCTCAGTCGTGACCCTTCCAGTTTGTACGGCGATGATCAAGGCGCTTGCGCTTTTCTAGATAAAATCAAATAGTTATCGCGTTGAAAAGGACATGAATTATTTTTAATTTTCTTACCAGAGAACAGGGTCATTGGCTGGAAGCCCTGAAGAAAAGGGAATAGTTTACCGCCTTGGAGCAATTATGGGGAACTGGTTTAAAACCAAATTAACTATAATCGGTAAATCCGTTATCTTTTTGAGCATAAAGCACATTTCATCATGTGCCTTATGGAATTAGGGTGGCACCACGACCGCACTCGTCCCTTTTATAGGGATGGGTGCGTTTTTTTATTTATAAAGATTTTAAAAATTAGGGGGACTTTAAGATGTCTAATCAAATCGAAGCAGAAAAAAGAAATCATCGAAAGTTAGGTCAAGAGTTAGAGCTTTTTACTTCAATGGAAGAGTCACCAGGGATGCCTTTCTTCCTGCCAAAAGGAATGGTCATTCGTAATGAGCTTGAAAACCTTTGGAGAGAGAAGCACCAAAAGGCAGGCTATCAGGAAATTAAAACACCTATTATGATGAAACAGGAAATTTGGGAGCAGTCAGGTCATTGGCAGCACTACAAGGATAATATGTATTTCTCTCATGTGGATGAACAAAGTTATGCGATTAAACCAATGAGCTGTCCCGGAGCGATTTTAATTTTTAACAATAAACGAAGAAGTTACCGTGAATTGCCGATTCGCTTTGCTGAACTTGGGTTAGTCCACCGCCATGAACTGTCAGGCTCTATTAATGGACTGCTAAGGGTGCGTTCCTTTACACAAGACGATGCCCATTTATTTGTCCGGGTAGACCAAATTGAATCCGAAATAGATAAGGTATTATCCTTGATTGATGAATTCTATGCTCATTTTGGTTTTGAGTATAAGGTAGAGCTTTCAACTCGGCCTGACGAATACATGGGTTCAAAAGAAATTTGGGATGAAGCTGAATTCGCATTAGAGTCTGTTTTAAAAAGCAAAGGGATGCCATACCAAATCAATCCTGGAGATGGAGCTTTTTATGGACCAAAAATTGACTTTCATATTTTGGATTCACTCGGACGAAGCTGGCAATGCGGAACAGTTCAGCTTGACTTCCAAATGCCAGAAAAGTTTGGCTGCTCATATGTAGGTGAAGATGGGAAGCTTCATTGCCCTGTAATGATTCATCGGGCGATTTATGGCTCAGTTGAGCGGTTCATGGCAATCTTAATTGAACATTTTGCTGGTGATTTTCCGCTATGGCTGGCACCTGTTCAGGCAAAAATAATAGCTATTTCAGATTCCCATATTGATTATGCTTCTGAAGTTAAATCACAATTAGAATCTGCGGGAATACGAGTGGAATTGGATTCGAGGTCTGAGAAGATGGGACTTAAGATAAGAGAAGCGGAAAAGCAAAAGATTCCTTATATGCTAATCATCGGTGATCAAGAGGCAAGGGATAGGTCTGTGGCGATAAGAAAGCGAAAGGAAGGAAATCTTGGCGTCATGAGTGTTCAGGCTGTGATTGAGCATTTCAGTGAGGAAATAAACGCAAACAATTAAAGGAAGTTCGACAAGAAAAGTTGAAAAATAGCTGTTGCCAGAATAGGGGTATAGGTATGGCGGAATAATACGATGAAAGATGTTTATGTAGGAGTGAAATCATGCCGGAACTACCCGAAATGGAGACGTATAAATTGTTGCTGCGACCATTGATTGGCGGTCAAACAATTACGGAGGTCACGATAAACCGGGAAAAATCAATTAATGTACCAGTTGAGCAATTTACTTCTCTTGTTTTAAATCAGAAAATAAAAGGCATTGAAAGAAGAGCGAAATATCTAGTTTTCCAGCTGCAAAATGACTCAAATTTACTTTTGCATTTAATGCTTGGTGGCCGAATGTTTTTTGGAAAGGAAGAAGACCGTCCAGATCGAACGGTACAGGTACAATTATCCTTTGGAAATTATCACCTTTACTTTATTGGTCTCCGTTTAGGGTATTTACATCTTTTATCACATGAAATGGTACAGCAGGAATATCAACAAATTGGGCCTGAGCCGCTTGATCAAAATTTTTCTCTCCATGCTTTTCATACCATCATGAAAGACAAAAGAGGGGGTTTGAAAACAACACTGCTGAATCAAGAGGTCATTGCTGGCATCGGGAATCGCTATTCGGATGAAATTCTTTGGCATGCACAGCTTCTGCCAGAAAGAAAAATAAATGAACTAGATCCTGATGATCTTGCTCGCCTATACGAATCAATCCAGCATATTCTTCAGCTCGGGATTCAACAAGGCGGTTATATGGAGGAGCCCCTTTTTAAGGGAGATGGCAAAACAGGAGGCTATGAAATGTATGTCCATAGCCGTGAAGGGGAAAATTGCAGACGGTGTCATTCACCGATTGCAATGAAAGAAATTTCCTCGCGTAAAACGTACTTCTGTCAAAACTGCCAGCATTAAAATGAAAAGAATAAAAATTATCCCAAACAGCACTGTGATTCGTTTGAAATGAACTACAGTGCTTTTTCTTTTAAGACTTCTTTCGATTAATATTTTTTGTAATGATTGCAAAAGCTTAGTGTGTATTGACGAAAAATAAAGAAGGTATCTAATACATGATTCGGATTTTTGCTGTTACTGTCGATTTAAAACTGATAAAAGATATACCAATGGATCGCTTAACTGATCAAAATATAAAATGGTATTGGGTAGATTTTGATTCTCCTGCTGAAGAGGAAGTGAAGCTTCTTAAAACACATTTTAATTTCCATCCACTTGCGATAGAAGACTGCTTGCACTTTTTACAGCGTCCTAAACTTGACCATTACGAGGGCTATGATTTCTTTGTTTTGCATACATTAAACCAATCTTCACTAATGCCTGAAGAAGTGGATGTATTTGTAGGACATAATTTCATTGTAACTTTTCATCTTACATCCTCAGTTGAAATTGAATTCATTCAACAAAGAATAATAGAAGATAAAGCTGTTATAAGTAAAGGTGCAAAATATATTTACTATTTAATAATGGATAAAATTGTAGATGAATTTTTCCCAAGTGTTTATCAAATGGAAGATGAATTAAATGAAATCGAAGCAAAAGATGCAAACCAAAATTTAATTGAGGAAGTTTATGAAATCAGGAAAAAACTGCTTAGATTGCGCAGAACCATTTTACCTATGCGAGAATTACTTTATAGGATTTTAAACTCTGAGAACTTAATCATTCCTAAAGAAGAACGGATTTATTTTATGGATATATACGACCATTTGCTGAAGCTTTCTGAAATGATTGAGTCCAATCGGGAAATGACAGCAGATATTCGGGATAGTTATCTTTCCATTAATTCTGATCGAATGAATACGATTATGAAGACGCTTACTGTGATGACATCTGTTTTTGTCCCTTTAACCTTTATCGCAAGCATTTATGGAATGAACTTTGAATATATGCCGGAACTCTCCTGGCATTTTGGATACTTCGGTGTATTAACAGTAATGCTTGTGGTTGGCTCTACTATGTTAATCGGATTATGGATTAAAGGCTGGTTTAAATAAAATATATGGTGGGACGAGGGGACAGGACCCTTGTCCCATTTTTGTTTTAAATAGGAATCAAGTGTGTTTTTCAAAGCTATGTGAAAAGGAATTAATGAATATGTGTAGAATAAAGATTTTTGTAGTAAATAATTTCAAAGAAATATAGCAGCTGGGAGGAATAGGGAAATGAAAGATAACAGAGCCAAGAAAATGTACGATTACCATGTTTGGGCTAACCAGAAAGTATTCCAGCATTTGAAGCAATTGCCTGAGGGGATTTATAAAGAGAGGATCAATAGTGTGTTCTCATCGATTTCAGAGGTAATGGTCCACCTGTATGCAACAGATGTCACGTGGCTGGAGACGATGAAGGGAAGCAGTTATCAGGATACAGTTACAGCGGTTAACCGCCGAAAGCAAGAGGCATCTGAAGTATCTATCGCCGAACTTGAAGGTCTTTATCATTCGCTTTCAGAAGAATATTATCATTTTTTTGCAGAGCAGCAGGATGGAGAGCAAATCATTATTACTGAGCACCCTCGATTTGGACGTACGGAATTCGTACTTGCCGATCTTATTCACCATGTAGTCAATCATGGCACCTACCACCGCGGAAACATATCAGCCATGCTGCATCAGCAAGGTGAACGAGGAATTCCAACGGACTATGTATATTATCTTTTTAAGTGATGGGACGAGAGCCTCGTCCCACATTTCGGACATCAAAGAAGGTTAATCTTCGTAACCATTAATTATTTTTTATCATATATCGAGGCTAAGAAAAAGCAGTTTGCGAGCAAACGAAAGCTATGCTGGGTATGGGCACGGAATGTAAGGTCGTTTGCAAATAATGTAAATGGCTGCTCATTGTAGATTGTTGTAAAGGCAAGAGTTTTTCCTTTTGCTTTTCCGTGTCCAGGCCAAAGACCAGCAATAAAGAAGTCATCATCATCTGCAACCTTTGCCAGCACCTCTGCATCCTCTGGTACTGCTGTAATCCAGGAGCCTGTTCTAACGTAAAGAGACTCTTTCGCACCGTATCCCGATGTATATATCCCCTTTTCCATATAGCGTGAAGCAAACCTTCATACCAGAGCTCAGTCACATCGAAATCAAAGCCTGGAAGAAGCCCTGCTTCCTTAACGGTTAGGAGAGACCATCCACCTGTACCAACATACTTCTTTACCAACCAAGTTCTCCTTCGTTACTTTTCCTGCGTCATCAAAGATAATATCAGCTTTATCTATATCAACAACCGGGAATCCAAGCTCCTTAACGACAAACTTGCTTTCAGCTGAACCGAGTACAGCGATTTTGGGCTGCTTCAGCACTGCCGTCTGGAGGGAAGCTGGTGCTGGAGTAGTATCAAGTGAATAATCTTTGGCATATGTCAAAAGTCTTTTGTTTGAACAAGGAAATATCCCCTTTGAATAATCCCGGCATCTTTTAGGACAAGCTTGACTTCTTTACCATTCTTAAGCAACTGGTTCACAGCCTTGATCGCATCATTATTTGAATTTGAAACAACATAAGAATCGATATTTGCTTGAATTGACGTATTCGGCCGATCTCTTCACCCTTCGAATTAACAAACCATTTATCGACTTTGCGATTGTCCTCTCCGTCAACACTTCGTTTAAAAAGTGTCAACTGCTTTTTAAAGAGCTCGTCTTTGTGTTTTACGACAAAGTCTGTTGCACCGAGTCCTACATGAACAGCTGCATTAAGTGAATCCTGGCTTAATGTCGGTACTTCGACTATATGCCCAAGACTGCCTTGAAGCATTGCGATCATCGGCATATAGGACGGGTTCATGTCATCCCAGCCAATCCCGTAATCAAGCATCGGAATTGTATAAGATTCAATCTTTGAGTTGGCCACACCAGCCGGCCCATCGCATGAGCCTGTTCAATCATACTTTCAATCAGCAGGTCATATTCAAAGTTAGGATTATGCGGTGGTGTTGAAGGTTCAATTATAAAGTCTTCTATATATCCATGTAATTCAATAAATGACAACGGTGTCCATTTTGCAAACTCTTGATTAACAGCCACCGTTTCCACTTGTGTTTGGTAGGCATTATCACGGATTAAATCAAACCCTTCAGCGTTTGCGCGAGTATTTGCAGCACGACCATCCGGATTATGAGTAAAGTTAAAAAGAATAATAACATTATTAAGTACTTCTTTTATATTTAATGTTACATTCTGCTTGTTGTTATATTCATCTGTTGTCTTGAATGTCACTTCATCCTCAAGGGCAAATTTTTTTAACAATTCTACTTGAGCATCAATACCTTCAACCTCATCTGGATGAATGTTGTTAAACCAGATTGGAACTTGATAATCACCTATTGTGCCATTTTCAAGTTTCTTTAATAGTTCTGCAGGATTTTCAAGAGCTGTTGGCAGTGTTTCATCTAAATACTTATCTACTGCAGTTTCATCTTTCGCCAAAATCACAAAATGAAGATCGCGTCCTTCAGAGGATTTCCCAATCGTCTTATACGCTAGGTAGCGATCATCGCCCGCTTTAGAGATCACATCATCAATGGTTGGCTTTATCTCTTCATACTTCAGAAATTCATCATATACATTCAATTTCAATGTCGCTGCTGCAGCCTTCTGTGATTGCAGATCCTTTACCTCTAGCTTGTATTTCCCTATCAGTTTAGGATAAAGCACACGAATCGTTCTTGGTGATAAATCTGTCGTCCCATAAGGCAGACCAAATTTAATTTCTGCCTTAATAATAGTAGAATTTCCAGAATAGGCAGGCTCTTTAACAAATGAAATATACGAATCTCCGCTGTACTCGTTAGCTTTAACATTCCATTGCTTCCACTTGGAAAAGGATTTTCCTCCAAATGTCCACTCTAGCTTATTGAGATTTACTCTCCTGCCAAAATCAACCTGTACTTTTATCGTACGTTCCTCTGTGATGGAAAGGAGCGGCTGGTCCACTTTAACTCTACTTCAGCATTTGTCTTAACCTCATCTTGATTGGCATGAGCAAACCCAGCTGATAGATCCATCATTATGATCAATACAACTGTGACTAATAATAAAAAAAACGTTTCATCAAATCTCTCCTCTCTAAAATTAAATATTTTGAAAAAAACCAACTCCTCTTTCTATGTTTATTTAAACAGAGAGTAGGGAGTTGTTTTTTTAGTTTTCCTTATAGATATCTTAAGATTATCTTATGATTTTATTTGTAGCGCAGGATAGTTCTACATATTCCTATTGCATATACAAGGTACCCGGAGAGGAACCTTGTCCCTCTTGTTTCTTCTTATTCTTCTTCCCCATGGCGCAGCATTCGGTAACCAACACGAATGTGTGTCTGGATATATTTCGGGTTTGCTGGATCTTCTTCAATCTTTTTACGGAGTGTCGCCATAAAAACACGCAGGCTAGGGACATCTGACTGCAGTACTGTTTGCCATACTTCCTTTAATAAAAAATTATGAGTCAGCACCTTGCCGACATGTTTGGATAAAACGACTAACAGCTTATATTCAATCGGAGTCAAATGCACTTCCTTCCCATGCACAAAGACAGTATTTGCTAAATAATCAATTTGTAAATCGCCATTGACGAATATAGGCTGAGCCTGATCCAAGCTTTGTTCGCTTGTATTTCGCCTTAATGCTACTCGAATACGAGCAAGCAGTTCTTCTACGCTAAACGGCTTTGTCACGTAATCATCGGCACCAGCATCAAGGGCATTGATTTTATCATATTCTTCACCTCGTGCACTTACGACGATAATGGGGGTTTGCGACCAGCTACGGATTTTTTGAATGATATGGACGCCGTCTATATCGGGCAGTCCTAAATCGAGAATGATGACATCGGGTCTCATTGAAAGGGTCTTTTGAAGAGCGCTCCCGCCATCGTGTACAATGTCATATTCGTAATGCTGAGTAGATAAAGTCATTCTAATTAAGTGACCGATAGCAACATCATCTTCTACCACAAGGATTCGTTTATTCATTGATATTTACAGCTCCTTTTTTAAGCGGAAAAATAAATATGGTACCAATCGGTTTATTATCCGTAACAGTCAGTTCACTTCCGTGTAATTTTAAGATTGTTTGGCATAATGATAAACCAAGCCCAAGACCACGGCGGCTGTCGCTTCGCTGTACTTTCCCTGTTGTAAAAGGCTCAAATAATCTTGCTTTTAATGAATCTTCAATGCCTGGTCCATTATCTATGATGCTAAAATGTACATTGTCACCGACTTCCTTCGCGTTCAGGGTTATTTCGCTGCCTGCAGGTGTATAAGTCAATGCGTTATCGATGATATTGATGATGACCTGAATCATGAGTCGTGCATCCATCAAGGCAAATAACAATTCTGGCTCAATATGATAAGAAATTTTGTGTGTATTGTTCAAATGAACGCTGTGCAGAAGTGCTTCCTGAAAAATATCTTCTATAAGTTCAGGCTGCATCTCAATAGCGAAATGTCCATCCTCAAGCCTTGAAACAGCAAGCAAATTTTCTACCATTTGTACGAGCCATTTTGAGTTATTATAAATATCTTGGTAAAGCTGATTTTTCTCTCTATCATTTATCAGCTTGCCACTCGTTAACAAAATATCCGCATTCCCAGAAATACTAGTAAGCGGTGTTCTTAAATCATGAGATATAGCCCGCAAAAGATTTGCTCGCATTTGTTCCAGCTCTGCCTCTCGAGCAACTTCTTCATTTCTTTTCTGTAAATACCATTTATCAATGGCAAATGAAAAGTCATTAATGATGGCGTGCAAAATATGACGTTCAAATGCGGGCAATGGCCATTCTTTTGATAGAGCAATTCCGATTACTCCCTTCACATTGCCGCCTGACACAACAGGTAAATAATAGGCTTGTGCCGCTGGAAAGATATCTGTTGACATACCTGCTACATGCGTATTACTTGCAGCCCAGATCACCACTCCACGCTCACTGGCACTTTCAAATGCGGCAGCTATTTCTTTGTTTTCTATGTCAGTCATGCTATCTGTTTTGAAAAAAGCAGATTTTATGATCAGGTTATTGTTGATCTCAAAAAAACATACTGGCTTTTCTACTAGTTTAATAATTTGTGCCATTCCTTCATTGATAATTTCTTCAATGGATTTTGCGTGTTGTAATTTACGGTTTGTTTCGAGCAGCACTTCCATGCGGTAAGATTTACGAACGGCAGCGGATGCTTGTTCTTTCACTTTCCTCGTTAGGCTGCTTGTAATAAACCCGGAAAGGAACATAATGATAAATGTCATTGGGTAGTCCTGATGGTAAGCTTCGAATGAAAATCGCGGTTCGGTAAATAAAAAGTTATAGGTAAGCACAGCGATCAGCGAGCTAATCATACTCATGATCCATCCAGTTGTCCATGTTGCAAGAATTAAAACACCTAATATATATATTGTAATAATATTTGATTCTTTCAGACCGTAGGCAAAGAAAAACAGTCCAATAAGCGATGCCAAACCAAAAACTGCTAACATTTTAAATAAGTCCATCCACTCAAATTTAATTTGAGGTCTTACTCCCAAAAAACGAATCGATTCGTTTTCCTCATCCGGTACAATATGAATGGCTAAGTTTGGGACAAAGTCATTGAGCCTATCACTTATTTTTGAATGAGGAACCCCCCATTTCTTTTTCAGTGCCGTTCTTCCGATTACTAACTTTGTCACACCGCTAATTTTTGCGTAATTTGCAATTGCCGCTGCAATGTCGTCTTCTTGAACGATCACTACATGTCCACCGAGCTGCTCAGTTAGTTTTATATGCTGCTGCAGTCGCTGGGCATTTGCTTTATTGCTATCATTCCAATCATTTTTTTGTACATAAAGTGCTGTGAATTTCCCATGTAAAGCCTGGGAAAGTCTTGCGGCTGTTCTAATCACTTTTGCATTTGTGGGAGATGAGCTGATGCCTACTAATATATGCTCCTCAACATGAATGCATGGATCAGATGACTTACTCTGCTGAGTCTTTTGATGATAAATGGTATCAGCCGTCCGCCTTAGTGCAATTTCGCGCAGGGCGACTAAATTCTGTTTTCGGAAAAAGAAGTTCAATGCTTTTTCCGCTTGTGTGGGATGATAAATTTTCCCTTCTTTTAACCGTTGAATTAAATCATCTGGTTCAATATCGACAAGTTTTATTTGCGCAGCATGATCAATCATATAATCTGGTATATGCTCACGTACTTTTACTCCTGTTATTTCTTCTATCAAATCGTGAAGGCTTTCAATATGTTGGATGTTGACGGTTGTGTATACATGAATACCCTTTGCAAGTAATTCCTCCACGTCACCAAATCGTTTTAAATGGCGCATTGTTGGTACATTTGTGTGGGCCAGCTCATCAATCAATACAAGTTCCGGCTTCCGTTTAATGACAGCATCAATATCCAGTTCTTCAAATACCTTTCCTTTATAAGTTATTTCTCTAGTTGGTATTCGTTCAAGTCCTACTAGCAAAGCGGTAGTTTCGGGACGGGGATGCCGTTCTACATAACCTACCACGACGTCGGTACCGAGGTTTTTTGCCAGCTGAGCAGCTTCAAGCATGGCGTATGTTTTTCCTACTCCAGCAGCGTATCCAAGAAATATCTTTAGTTTGCCTGTTATTCCATCTGTATCATCTTGTTTGATTCTTGCTAATAATTCCTCTGGAATTGGACGTGTATCTTCCATCCCCTTCACCTCTCTTTCATTATAGCTCCTATACACATTAAGAAAGTGTAAAGATTTTTACCTTAATGTCTTCTTAATATAAAATGCGTTTTTCTAACACTACATTAATTTGAACTTCATTATGATGAAACCATTCATTAGAAGAGAGGATGATTCAATTGATGGATGTTTTCATGATTGGTTTGCTGGCTGTAAGCTTTGCTAGTCTTTATGGACTGACCATATGGTGCTACAAACAAGTGAATAATTAAGGGGGAATAGGGATGTGGATAGTTTTAGGGATTATTATTTTCCTGCTGTTTGGTTATTTAGGGCATGCATTACTCTACCCAGAAAACTATTAATTGCCTTTAGGAGGTTAGGAATATGTGGCAAATTGCCATTATTTTAGTCATTTATGTACCGCTTGTCATTTTAGCCGGTCATTACCTGTATCATGTGACGATGCAGCAAAAGACCTGGCTCGATCCGGTATTAAACCGAGTCGATCATGTTATCTACAAACTGAGCGGCATCAAGCAAGTGAACATGACCGGTAAACAATATGTGCTGGCATTGATTCTTACCAATGCCTTTATGGTATTCATTGGATACGTTTTATTGCGTGTTCAATCTGCTTTGTTTTTGAACCCGAATGACGTTGGAAATATGGAAGCGACGCTTTCATTCAATACAATCATTTCTTTTATGACAAATACAAATCTTCAGCATTATAGTGGGGAATCAGGCTTAAGTTATATGTCCCAAATGCTTGTTATTACATTCATGATGTTTACTTCAGCAGCAACAGGTTATGCGGCGTGTATGGCGTTTTGCAGACGTTTAGTGGCCAAAACTGATACACTAGGTAATTTTTTTGTTGATTTTGTACGAGTAATTACTCGTGTATTAATGCCTATTTCTATCATCGTTTCAATTATTCTAGTATCTCAAGGTTCACCGCAAACCTTCAGCGCGAATAAGACTGTTCAGACAATCGAAGGCAAGATGCAGGATATCGCTCTTGGGCCTATCGCATCACTTGAATCGATTAAGCATGTTGGAACAAATGGCGGGGGCTTTAATGGGGCAAATTCAACAACTCCATTTGAAAATCCAACAGTTCTTACGAATATCGTAGAGTTGCTATCCATGATGCTGCTGCCAGGAGCTTGTGTCGTTGCCTTTAGCCTAATGGTTGCCCATCGCCGTAAGAAAATGTTATTTGGCAAACAGGGTTTCGTCATTTTTGCAGCAATGAGTGTTCTGTTTTTAATTGGATTAGTTACTTGTTATGTGGCAGAGCAAGCGGGGAACCCAATTATTAGTGAACTTGGGATCACACAGGATCTTGGCAGTATGGAAGGGAAGGAAATGCGCTTTGGTGTCGCACAATCAGCTTTATTCACTGTTGCGACAACAGCCTTCACGACGGGGTCTGTTAATAATATGCATGATACCTTAACTCCAATCGGTGGACTTGTGCCGATGTTCAATATGATGTTGAACGTTGTATTTGGTGGGAAGGGGGTTGGATTGATGAACATGATGATGTACGTGCTTCTAACAATTTTCATAGCCTGTCTGATGATTGGTCGGACTCCCCAGTTTTTAGGAAAGAAAATTGAGGAAAAAGAAATGAAGCTAATCGCACTTTGCATATTGATCCACCCTGCAATTATTCTTTTATTCTCAGCGCTTGCTGTCGCAACAACAGCCGGGGTGGCTGGGATCACAAATCCGGGCGCACATGGATTATCACAGGTTCTGTATGAGTTTGCCTCTTCATCGGCTAACAACGGTTCAGGATTTGAAGGATTAGCTGATAACTCAACATTTTGGAACGTAACGACTGGACTAGCGATGTTCTTTGGCCGCTATCTATCTATTATAATCCAATTAGCTATTGCCTCTCTCCTTGCAAAAAAAATGTGGCACAGCGATTCGGTAGGAACATTGAAAACAGATAATGCCATGTTTGCATTCTTGCTTGTCGGAATTGTCCTGATGATTGGCGCCTTAACATTTTTACCTGCGCTGGCACTTGGTCCAATTACTGAGCATTTACAAATACATTTTTGACGAGGTGAGAAGTTAATGGAGACTGCTTCAAAAAAAAGTTTTTTAACGAGTGAAATGATTAAAAGTGCTATTTTAGGAGCCTTTAAGAAATTTAATCCAATATATATGGTAAAAAATCCTGTTATGTTCGTTGTGGAAATTGGGTTTATCTTTGTTCTTTTGTTAACCATTTTTCCAGCGATGTTAGATGCAGATGCAAGTGGGGATGATCGCATTTATAATGCCATCGTTGCCTTTGTTCTATTTATCACTATCTTATTTGCTAACTTTGCTGAGTCGATTGCGGAGGGCCGTGGAAAAGCACAGGTTCAAACATTAAAGAAAACAAAAACAGTGACTGGGGCGTGTGTCCTTCTTCCTGACGGCTCTGAAGTAATGAAGCAAGCATATGAGCTAAAAAGAGGAGATATTGTTTTGGTGCAGGCTGGGGAAACCATCCCAAATGACGGAGAAGTAATTGAAGGGATTGCGACAGTGGATGAATCGGCCATTACGGGTGAATCAGCTCCTGTTGTAAAGGAACGCGGTGGAGACTTTGCATCTGTTACAGGCGGTACGACAGTAACAAGTGATTGGCTGAAAATCGAAATTACATCACTACCTGGTGAATCGTTCTTAGACAAAATGATTACTCTTATCGAAGGAGCGAGACGTAAAAAAACACCAAATGAAATTGCGTTAAACACATTATTAGTTAGCCTAACCATTATTTTTTTACTTGTTGTTGTTACTCTTTATCCGATGACGACTTATTTAAATGTGCATATTCCGGTGGCGACATTAATTGCGCTTACTGTTTGTCTAATCCCAACGACCATTGGCGGACTATTATCTGCAATTGGGATTGCCGGGATGGATCGTGTCACACAGTTTAATGTCATTGCCATGTCAGGGAGGGCTGTCGAGGCATGCGGTGATGTGGATACATTGATATTGGATAAAACAGGTACGATCACGTATGGAAACCGTATGGCAACTGAATTTACTCCTGTGGAAGGAGTAGCTGAAAAAGAGCTGATACGAGCTGCATGGCTTAGCTCGCTGACGGATGATACACCTGAGGGGAAATCCATTTTATCACTAGCATGCAAACTAAAAGTGGACACTGCGGATGAGGGAATGATTAGAGATTCAAGTGTGCACATTCCATTCACCGCACAGACACGAATGAGCGGACTTGATATGCAAGATGGTACAAAAATTCGCAAAGGTGCTTACGATACGATAAGAAAAGAAAGCATTGCTGCAGGTCATGTAATTCCTAAAGATTTAGAACAACTAGTTCACCAAGTATCATCTGTAGGAGGGACGCCACTAGTTGTGGTGAAGAATCATCAGATTCTAGGCGTAATCTATTTGAAAGATGTTGTGAAATCTGGTTTAAAAGAACGTTTTGATCAGCTTCGTGCAATGGGAATTAAAACAATTATGTGCACGGGGGATAATCCGCTTACAGCTGCATCCATCGCTAAGGAATCAGGAGTGGATAGCTTTATTGCAGAAAGCAAGCCGGAAGACAAGATAAAGGTAATTAAGGATGAGCAAGCCCTTGGAAGAATAGTGGCAATGACTGGTGACGGTACAAATGATGCACCTGCACTTGCTCAGGCAAATGTAGGACTCGCAATGAACTCAGGGACAAATGCGGCAAAGGAAGCTGCCAATATGGTAGATTTGGATTCAAACCCAACAAAAATTATCGAAGTAGTGGAAATCGGCAAGCAATTGCTCATGACCCGTGGTGCACTTACGACATTTAGTATTGCAAATGATTTAGCCAAATACTTTGCGATTATTCCGGCTATGTTGATGGCAGCGGTACCAGAGATGAGTTCACTAAACGTGATGATGCTGAATTCGCCAACAAGCGCTATTATTTCTGCACTGATTTTTAATGCGGTTATTATCCCTTTCCTAATCCCGATTGCTATAAAGGGTGTTAAATATAAGCCGATGAGTGCATCTAAATTATTAAATAGGAACTTACTAGTTTATGGGCTAGGCGGCATTATCGCACCATTTATCGGGATTAAAATAATTGATTTACTTGTTAGCCCAATTTTACAAATGATCGGTCTATAGGGGGAAAGGTTATGAAGGGATTATTTGAAAATGCAAAGCAAGGATTGTTGGTCACGTTAGCAATGTTCGTTTTATGTGGTTTGATTTACCCATTCGCAATCACTGGGGTTGCTCAGGCGTTTTTTGCCCATGAGGCAAATGGCAGTTTAATAGAGATAGATGGTGAAACGGTTGGCTCCGAAAAATTGGGTCAGGCTTTTACAGCACCTGAGTATTTCTGGGGGCGTGTATCTGCAGTGAATTATAACGTCTATACAAAAGAGGACGTTTTGCCAAATCAAAATGGGGAAACAGCCTATAGTGGTGTCAGCTCTGGCACCTTCAATTATGCCCCATCCAACCCGGAGCTGGAGAAACGAATAGAAGCTGATATTGAGACATTTTTAAAAGCAAATCCATCAGTTAATCGAGAAGAGATTCCTGCAGATTTAATGACCGCCTCTGGTTCAGGTTTAGATCCGCATATTAGTGTAGATGCAGCACGAATTCAAATTGATCGTGTGGCAAAAGCAAGTGGTATTTCAGCTGCGGAGGTGAAGGAAATAATAAAGGCAAATACAGAAAACCGTGTATTAGGCATATTTGGAGAAGATAAGGTAAACGTCCTTGCTGCAAACTTGGATATATATAATAAAATGAAGGAGAAATGACAGGGAAAAAGAAACTGATTAGTGTGGGACGGAGGGACAGGAACCTCGTCCCATTTTTATTTAGTTATATTTTTGGGACAGCCTATGTCTCGTAAAGAAGGGAATTTTGACAGGTTTATCGAAGATATGAGGAAAAGATTTATATAAAGGAGCTATGCTGATGGATTATAAAGTGAAAACATATGAGGAAGCTGTAAAAGTAGTTGAAGAGGTTGGATTGCTGCCTCTGGCCCCTTTGATACCTGATTTTCCATCCTTGAATAGCATTACTTTGGAAGAAGCCTGGCATTCTGGGACAGAATTCGATCCTTGGAATTGGAGGACGAAGTTTTCTGCAGAAGGGGTAGCTGGGTACGGGAAATTTATGAAGAAAAAATCAATACTTGTATCCCGACAGTTACTCCCTTATGTGAAAAAGGTGCTTGGCTATAATGATTCGGTTGAAGAACGTTATTACAATGGGAATGTATCAAAAGAAGCGCTGCATTTGTTCAGGATTATTAGTCTTGAAGAAGGGATCGATACAAGAACATTGAGGACGAAAGCAGATATGCGGGAGAAAGAAAAAAAGAAGATATTTGAAAATGCATTAGTAGAATTGCAAGGAACAATGGATATAGTTATTTCAGGCATTCAGGAAAAAACGGATGAGAATGGGGAAAAGAATGGCTGGAGCAGCACTTCTTTTGAAACGTATGATTCTTGGGCAAAAAGAAATCAGATAGAATTAATTGAAATTAATAGAGAAGAAGCCATAGACTATCTTCTGACACACTTTAAAAATATATGTACGAATGAAACCTCTGTAAAAAAACTCGAAAAAATTCTTGTGTGATATAGTAAACAACAATTTATCATGAAAGTCTCTTTTATAAACCATTTAATTACAAAAAAATGTTTAAAAGGAACACGCCTTCGATTATAATCAACATAATCGAACGTGTGTTTTTTTGTGGCAATTTTTTTGCAAATTGATGGACAGTTTCTATAAGAAAGGGATACGTACATAATGAAAAAGACAAAATCTTTCCATATCCTTGTTTGGGTTATCCTTGGGGGCACGGTTTTTACAAGAATAGCCAGTTTTATGGCTATTCCATTTTTGGCTTTATATTTGCATAATACGCAGGATGTTCATCCGGTATTAATCGGAATTACGGTAGGAGTCGCACCACTTGTTGCGACAATTGGCGGTTTTATTGGCGGGTATTTGACCGATCGATTTGGCCGAAAAAAGGTTATCCTTACGACGATTTTTGTTTGGAGCTTTGTCTTTATTGGTTTTGGATTAGCCAAAAGTATTTACCTATTTATTTTCCTGAACGCTTTAAATGGGTTATGCCGCTCCTTTTTTGAGCCGTCGACACAAGCGTTAATGATTGATTTCACTGAACCTAATCAGCGCAAAAGGATGTTTACACTTCGTTATACAGCCATTAATATTGCAGGTGTAATCGGGCCGTTGCTAGGGGCTTACATTGCTACTGTTTCAACGCAGAGCATCCCATTTTTTATTACAGGTTTTATGTATTGTGTTTATGGTGTTTTTCTCTTCATTATTTTAAATCGCTATACGATGCGGCAGGTTATAAGCAAGTCACCGGTTCATATTTTTCAAATGCTAAAAATTGTGACCTCTAATCGTGCACTTGTTTTCTTTATTTTAGGGGCGATCTTTATTAATATTGGGTATTCTCAATTGGACTCTACTATTCCACAATTTTTAGAAATAAATTTCGAAAATGGGGTTTATTTATATTCAGTCATAATTGCATTAAACGCTGCGATTGTCATTCTGCTGCAATTTCCAATTAGTCTTTGGAGTGAAAAAATATCAGCTGTCAATGCAATGACCATTGGGATTCTCTTTTTTGTTGCCGGTTATATTCTTTTTATTTTTGGAACAAATCTCCCTATGCTTATTGTGGCTATCGCTGTCGTAACATTAGGGGAAATTTTTACGTTTCCTTCTATGAATATTCTAATTGATCAAATTGCGCCAGATGATCAAAAGGGAACTTACTTAGGGGCAGCTCAGTTTAGAAATGTCGGCAGCTTCGTCGGTCCTATCATAGGCGGTTGGCTATTAACGTTTGGAAGCGGAGCCTATTTATTTGGCACAATGGCCCTTATTGTATTACTTAGTGTTTTCTTTTATCGGGCAGGAGATCGTTTTGCCGGGTCTTCTAAAGAAGTACAGAGATGTGAGGCGCTATAGAATAAATAAAAAGCCTTTCCTCGATTAAAAACGAGGAAAGGCTTATGAAGATCAAATTATTTTAGAGTAAATGTAACCTTTTTCCCTTTTGAAAGATCTTTTGCTTCTTTATCTCTCATTGGTCCTACTTCAACTTCAAATGATTTATCTTTCCAAATTTTATCATACATTTCTTTTTCTAATACATAGATTTGCAGCAGCTCACCTTTAGCTCCAGGTGCAATTACATCACTATATTTATAATTTAGTAACATGCCTTCGTTAAGCATATATTGTGTTCCGTCATTAACCGTTAGTTTAGAGCTGATTGAACTTTGGGCAATCTCTGAAGCACCTTTATTATCAATATTAAACTTTACAGTTAATAGAACAACCCCATTATTGAACGCTTCAAATCGCGGTGCTTCCACTTCGTTTGGTACAAATTCAGTGAATTGATACCCATCCAAAGTAACAGTCGCATCACCAAGAGGTTCACTTTTACCAATTCCATTTTTCTCTTCGATCATTGTTTTCGTGCCCATATCATCAATGGTTGCCTTATCTTGATAAAAGCTCTTATTACCTTCTACTTTTTTCTCGCCGCTTTCATTCAGTGACAGTGTGAATTGTCCTTCTTTTCCGAATGAAGAAGAAAAATCATCTTTTACAGCTAGTGGAGCAGGGACCTCTATGGCTGCAGTTGATAAATTAAGTACTTGTTTTAAATGATCATCACCAAATGGGTACGTATAATAGCCGGAAATAGTTTCTCCAGATTTAATTAAGTATCCGTTGGAAGGAGCTAGTTTTGTTGGCAGCTGTTCCTCTTCAGGCAAAAGATCTCTATAATTATTATATGCCTTCGAAGCACCTGTAAAATTCAGATAAAACGCAGGCATATAATAAGCATCTTTATCTGTTTCGTTCTTCACAGTATATTTGGCAATAATGACGCCACCATTTGTTTGATCATTAAACGGAATCATAAAATCTGTATGAAAGTCTTTTAATTCAACAAGTTTATATGCATCTAATGAGACAGAAACCCCTTCCATCTCGTGCTTTTGCGGAGTGTCATTTTCATAAAGGATCTTAGTCGTTCCTTCTGTTTCTTTTTCCATGTAACTAATTAATTCCGAAAAGTCGCTGGAACCTTCATTTTCTTTTGTATCGGCTTCTTCTGTTTCTTTTTCTGTATCTTCATTTTTTTCTTTCTTATCCGCTTCTGCTGCAGCTGTTTCTTTAGAACCTTCTGATTCCTTCTCCTTAGATGCTTGCTTATCTCCACTACACCCGGCTAAAACGAATGCAGCTACTAGCATAGCAATGAGCAAGGTAACTAGTTTTTTTGGCATAAATCTAAACAACCTCCAAATAAAAATTATTCTCTAATCCTACTATAATATGGTAATTGAACAAGGGTAAAAAGGTCTAATAGTGGCAAAATATACCTAATGTTACGGGATGAGAAATTTGATCAATTTGTACTAAAAAATGGTAGTTTAACATAGTGATTTTAGTCATGCAGATAATTGAAGTGAGAAAAGACTTATATGATTATATGACATTAGATGGGAATTTTTACTATTTTCTTGAACTTCTATGCAATCCTTAAGAAATAATATATATTATGATTATTTTGTATGACAATTTACGCTAAATCATTCTAAATAACGATAAGGATATCCAACCAATGAAAAAGCAAACTTTAAAGGTATTTATAATCAAACTGTGCAGGTACTTGGCCGACCGATGGAAATTGAAACAAATATGCAAAGCCGCGAAGTTTCTATTGTTCTGCCTTTAAAAGACAGCTTGCCTACGGATGCCAAGGAACGAGAAAAAATCCTTGATAATCTTGCCATCTTTAATATAGCGATGGTACAAAGGAAGTTTTACGAGGAAAAGTAATTCTATATAAGAACAATGGTGAATTAGTTGTATGGGAAAAAATCAACAAAACAAAAAAACTCCCGCGTATTTTGAAAAAGGGAGAAAAATACCGAGTGTATCGTTATGTACCCGGTATGTATGATCTAGGTAATGGGAAATACGTAGTTCAAAACGAACAAATCCTATTTCAATCTTTGAAATAGACCGGAAATTGGCAGGGAATAATATTAAAACAACCAGCTGCTGTTTTTTTACAGTAACTGGTTGTTTTTCTACTTTATTCTAGAATGGCTGATTCCCTTTCCATTTGCATCCTATTGCTGATTCTCTGCTGGGACACGGTTTCTGTCTCTCTGTCCCGCAAGTGGATGAAGTGCATTCGTGTTATTGATATAAATAAACGCATCGTATCGTTCGGACATTTTTGAGGGTACGTAATTTCCTAAATGCTCGTCTAGAGGGTTGTATACGACGCCGATGGCACGATGTCGGATGGGATGATTGAATACATGCCTATTTTCATTATTAAATAGTAATATTTTATTTTTAGTATTGGCCCTGTGCATAAGGTCTTCCCAGCTGTCAGCTTGGGCTGGAGGGGTGATCATTTGTTTGAAGTTATTGCCCCATTTGTCAGCAGCTATGACTGAACCGCGATGTGTACCAAATCCAATAATAAAGAGATTTTCTTCTTCTTCTTGTTCCCTCAATAATTGTCCGACGTTCACGATTCCCTCATCTGCCATGTCTGTTGCTCTAGCATCGCCAACATGGGTGTTATGCTCCCAGATAATTCCCTTTGCCTGATTCCCGAAGAACATCATAATTCTGTTCAATGTTTCAACCATATGGCGGTCGCGGATATTCCATGATTCATTATCGTTTGTTATCATTGTCCGATAGTAATTTTCTGCATTTGCCGTAATAAGTGCATTGACCTCAAGGTTTAATCCACTTTCTTCATTATCCAAATAGATATTCCTTTTTAAAGATATATCTGTTAACAGTTTTATGACTTCATCATGACAGTCAGCTGAATAGAAAGCTGCAGATATACCATATTTTTCGGGTTGACGATTGAATGGCTCAAAGCAGGCAATTGTTTTTCTTGCTGCCACAATATCAGGTGAGTTTGTTTCTTCTAAATAGTTCACTATTTCATCTAATGACTCCCAAAGGCTGTAGACATCAATCCCGTAAAACCCAACTTTTCTCTCAAGAGGCTGTCTTTGATTATAGGCTTTTACCCATTCTATAAATTCAACCATTTCCTCGTTGGCCCACATCCAGGTTGGCCAGCGGTTAAATGCCTGTAATACATCTCGGGCATGGTTGCTTTTCAGATCCCAGCCTTTAATATATTCATTGACTTTCT
The DNA here is from genome assembly GCF_001420595.1 of Cytobacillus solani. Classification (GTDB taxonomy): domain Bacteria; phylum Bacillota; class Bacilli; order Bacillales; family Cytobacillaceae; genus Cytobacillus; species Cytobacillus solani. The sequence continues at coordinate 235,828 of NZ_LJIX01000003.1, forward strand.
GACAAACCGGCCAATCACCTTCAACTGCTAAAAAGGTAAAACCTTTTTCCAGAATTAGTCTTTTTGAAAGTTCTGCTCGAATGTTATAAAATTCTGAGGTCCCATGTGAGGATTCACCAAGTAAAACAAACTTCTCGTTATTCATTCCTTTTATTAGTACATCTAGATCCCGAAGATCATTGAGTGGGTGTGCAAAGCTTTGAATAGCTTGAATGAACTTTTTCTCCAATTCTATCCCTCAATATCGTTTGCTTATTAATCTAAAGATTAAGGGATATTGTTTCCAGGTTCTTGTGTTCTCATACACTTTCTGATTAATGAAATCATTAGGGGACAGGTACCCTGTCCCCAACTTTAAAGCGAATATACAGTATAAATTTACTTGTCTTTGTTGACTAGAAAATAAAAAATAGAATTTTTATCTCCCGATTATCTTTTCTTCTTTTTTGTGTTGTCTATAGTAGGTTTGTTTTTACTGACTGTTTCTAGAAGAACTTGTACATGGTAGTTTCTCTCATCTGAACTAGTAACGCTTGAAACCTTCCCCTTACGTCCTTTAATGGTTAGGTTTTCACCAACAGATGGGACATTATTGAGCAATTGGCTTAATAAAAGATTTTTGTTTTCAAAAAAATTTACTGTAAACATTTTCGTCTCCCCTATTTCATATAAAATGTGATACTCTACTCTCTAAAAAATATGTGATGAACGATAGATAAAGACCAAAATTATATATAGAAAATTTTTTCTTAAACTTTCTACTATTTATAAAAAGAAGGGTCTAAAGATCTAGTTCTTTAGGATTGTTTGTAGGGGTAAAAACAATGCTGTAAGTATGTTGTGGGTACAAATAAATTGAAATCTATAAAAATCTTAGCTTACAAAAATAGTTCGATTTACTAAGGTTTACATAGTGTTTATGTGAACGAAGATCCTTTAAAACTTTACTAATATGAGTAATTAGTATGATTTTCAGAAAAAGAAAAATTCATAGCCTTAATCAATTGTAAAAATCATGCAATTATACCCATTTTATTGTAATAATAGTATGATAAAATCATAAATGGGTAATTTTGGTATAGGATTTTTGTTTTAATTTATTTATGTATGAGAGATTGGGAGGAAAATTTTATAATGAAACGATTGGTATTAATGTTGTTTGTACTATGCATGATGTTTAGTACAACAGTGGCAGCAGAAGAAGATTATAATTGGATTGAGGGGGGACAACCCGTTGATCTTGGTGGAATTGCCACAGTTGATCTTGACCCAGAATTCATCTTTCTTGATGCAGAAAATACGAAGAAAATGAGTATGGATTACGGGGATCCAGTTTCAGGTCTTGAAGTGGGCAGCATCTTTCCAACAGATGAGAATGCAACATGGGCAGTCTTTTTTGACTATGAGGAGTCTGGTCACATTAAAGATGCTGAAAAAGAGAAAATAGATGCAAAAGCACTATTAAAGAGTTATAAGGAAGGTACTGAAGAAGCAAATAAGGAACGCCAGCCAGGCGACCGTTTTTATGTAACGGGCTGGGATATTAAGCCTTTCTATGAGGAAAAAACGCATAATCTGACTTGGTCAATGTTACTTGAAGACGAAAACAAGGAAACATTTTTAAATTATAATACAAGAATCCTAACAAGAGAGGGAAACATCTCAGTTATTCTTGTAACTGATCCACAAAACAGAGAAGCGGATAAAAAGCTGCTTGATGAAAAAATACTTTCAAAGTTCAAAGTGAATGATGGAAAAAAATATGAAGATTTTGATAAGTCTACTGATAAAGTAGCAGATTACGGTTTAACTGGACTGATTCTAGGTGGTGCAGGTCTAGCTGTAGCTAAAAAGGCAGGGATCCTAGCTGTTATTCTTGCATTTGGGAAAAAATTTGGCATAATTGCGGTAGCTGGAATTGCAGCTTTATTTGGTTTCATTCGAAAAAAGAAAAGGAATAACCAATCAACTGGTTCAGATGATTCCTTAAATCAATAAATAATCTAGAATTAAAATAGTTTTATCGGAAAAACCTCTTAGGCTTCTATTCACCTAAGAGGTTTTTTCTGCTTTTGGCATTAATGGTGCTGCGTTATAACCGCTAAAAAATGGCTGATACAAATTTCGTGTTATCTGACTGTTGACAATTATTAGATAAAAATGGTAATCTTCAAGAACACTAAATAATTTTTACAAAGGAGGAATGGACAATGCGAGATCTTAGAACACGCTTCATAGTTATTAATTTCATACATTGTCCTTGCCTCTTTTCTGTATAAGTGCGAATTCCATTATACGATAAAAAGGTATAGGTACACTCCTATGCCTTTTCTAGAGATGCATGCTCTTTCTAGGGTATGCATCTTTTTGTTGATGGAATTTTTTAGTGGAATAATGAAAAGGAGTCGAGGACGATGTGGAACAGAGTAAGATGTTTGATTTTTAATAGTGAGTTGCTGGATAGCGGGTAGCGGTTGTACAACAGCTCAAGAAGGGAAGAGGGTATGATACATGTTTGATGTTTTAGGGAAGCTAGGCTGGTTTTTTAGACAGTATTGGAAGCAGTATACTATTGCGATTATCTTATTATTGATTGCCACTCTGTTAGAAGTGGTTCCGCCATACTTACTTGGATCCATTATCGACATAATAACAGCTGGAGAAATGACAAAAGCGGTATTAGGTCAATATATATTAATTTTCGCTGCAATTATTGTCTTTGGCTATTTTTTGAATTTCTTTTGGCAATATCGATTATTTGAAGGTGCGCTTAATCTTGAAAAATTAATGCGCCGTAAATTAATGCGGCAATTTTTGAAAATGACGCCGACTTTTTATGAGAAAAATCGGACCGGTGACTTAATGGCACGTGCGACCAATGATTTGAATGCCGTCTCTTTAACAGCGGGATTCGGAATCATGACATTAATGGATTCTACGTTATTTTTAGGTTCGATTATATTTGCGATGGGCTTTATGATTTCATGGAAATTAACGTTTTTTGCGATGCTGCCTGTACCGATCATGGCTGTGCTAATTCAGTATTTAGGGAAGCTTGTACATGAACGATATATGAAGGCGCAGGATGCATTTGGTGAACTGAATGATAGTGTCCTAGAGTCTGTTGCTGGCGTGCGCGTGATTCGTGCATATGTCCAAGAGAATAAAGATGAAAAGAACTTTGCAGATATGAGTGAGGAAGTATACAGGAAGAATATGCATACAGCGAAAATTAATGCGTTATTTGGTCCGATAACCAAAATCGGAACAGGCATTAGCTTTGTTGTAGCGCTTGGTTATGGTGCATTTCTCGTGTCAAATGGGGAAATGACTGTCGGCCAGCTTGTAACTTTTAATGTCTATTTAGGGCTAGCTGTATGGCCGATTTTTGCCATTGGAGAGTTAATTAATGTTATGCAGCAGGGGAATGCTTCACTAGACCGTGTGCAGGAAACACTTAATTATAAAGCAGATGTACAAAACACGAATGACCCTGTTGCAATAAAGTCACCGAGTACGATTGGGTTTGATGACTTGATGTTTCAATACCCGACGAGCCAGGTGAAGAACTTACAGCAAATCTCCTTATCATTGAAAAAGGGTGAAACACTTGGGATTGTAGGAAAAACGGGTGCAGGAAAAACAACCTTTCTAAGACAGCTGCTGCGTGAGTATCCAATTGATGAAGGGAAATTAAATATTGGCGGTATCGATATAGCATCCCAAACAAAGGAGCAGATTCTTGATTGGATTGGTTATGTTCCGCAAGATCATGTGCTGTTCTCACGTACGATACGAGAAAATATTTTATTTGGAAAAGATGATGCAACGGAAACTGATTTGAAGAAAGCCATTCATCTTGCCTATTTTGAAAAGGATTTGGAAAATTTACCGATGGGGCTTGAAACACTTGTCGGTGAAAAGGGTGTCTCCTTATCGGGGGGACAGAAGCAGCGGGTGTCGATTGCTCGTGCACTCATCAAAGATCCTGAAATATTAATCCTAGATGATTCGCTATCAGCAGTTGATGCAAAGACGGAAACGAGGATTATCCAAAACATACAGAATGAACGAAGTGGGAAGACGACAATTATTACCACCCACCGTTTATCTGGTGTGCAGCATGCAGACAAAATTATCGTACTCGATGAGGGACAGATTATAGAACAAGGAACGCATGAAGAGCTGCTCAGACAAAATGGCTGGTATAAGGAACAATTTGACCGTCAACAGCTAGAAGGAGGCGTGTCATGAGTACGAGTAAACGATTAACGAAGTATGCTATGTACTATAAGGGACCCATTTTTCTTGGGTTATTTTTCTTAACGGTTGCTGTTTTTACCGAGCTTGCAGGTCCTTTTATTGCTAAATATATTATTGATGAACATATGACTATTGGGAAAATTGAAATGGAGCCAATTGCCTGGCTGCTTTGTTTATATTTAATCTTAGCTATTGCAACAGCGGTTTTGCGTTATTTTATGTATATTTATTTACAAATCGGTGCTAATCGGGTAGTACAAAAGCTTCGCAAGGATGTATTTGGGCATATTCAAACATTACCTATTCAATATTTTGACCATCTGCCAGCTGGAAAAATTGTTGCACGTATCACAAACGATACAGAAGCAGTAAGGAATTTATATGTGCAGGTGCTTTCTAACTTTGCAACAAGCTTCATTTCTATTGCAGGTGTATATATCGCACTGTTTATTTTAAATTGGAAAATGGCAATGATCGCCTTGGTCATGATTCCGATTGTATATCTATGGATGATTTTGTATCGAAAATTTGCATCGCAATATAATGAAGTGATTCGTACAAAAATTGCCGATATTAATGCAATGATTAATGAATCCATTCAAGGGATGACAATCATTCAAGCCTTTCGCCGTGAAAAGCAAATGACGAATGAATTCGATGAGATGAATGAGGAACATTATGCTTATGGGAGAAAACTATTGTTCTTGGATTCGGCCACCTCATTTAACCTTGTAAATACATTACGACTTATTATGTTTACAATATTTATCATCTATTTCGGGACGCAATCGTTAACGGCCGTTGAGTTGGTGTCTGCTGGAACGCTTTACGCATTCGTTGATTATTTAACAAAATTATTTAATCCGATTACGAATGTGGTTAATCAGTTCTCACAGCTTGAACGCTCACTCGTTGCTGGAAAGCGTGTATTTGAAGTATTAGATATAACTGGAGAAAAGGTTTCACAAGAAACAATGCCAAGATATGCAGGAAATGTTGTGTTTGAAGATGTTTCATTTGCCTATAAAGACGAAGAATATGTTTTAAAGCATTTATCTTTTGAAGCGAAGCGCGGGGAAACAGTCGCACTTGTTGGTCATACAGGGTCTGGAAAAAGTTCGATTATGAACCTGCTATTTCGCTTCTATGATCCATCGAAAGGAAAAATTTATATTGATGGTGCAGATGTAACGGCTATGCCAAGACAAACGATACGCCAGCATATGGGGATTGTTTTACAGGATCCATATCTATTTACAGGTACGATTGCCTCGAATGTAAGTTTGAATGATCCGAGAATTACACGGGAAAAGGTCGAAGAGGCATTGAAAGCAGTAGGAGCGGAACGAGTGCTTGGCCATCTTGAAAAAGGCATTGACGAACCTGTTATTGAAAAAGGCAGCACGCTATCATCCGGTCAGCGTCAGCTTATTTCATTTGCACGCGCGCTTGCCTTCGACCCGGCAATATTAATATTGGATGAAGCTACATCCAATATCGACACAGAAACAGAGGAAATTATTCAGCATGCAATGGATGTGTTAAAGAAAGGCCGTACAACATTTATCATTGCACACCGCCTCTCAACCATCAAAAATGCCGACCGCATTCTTGTATTAGACCGCGGCATTATTAAAGAACAAGGCACCCATGACGAGCTGCTCGCCCAAGGCGGCATCTATAATCAGATGTACCAGATGCAAGCAAAATCACTTCAGGTTTAGGAGAAGGGACAGTATTCTGTCCCTTCTTTTTGTATTGAGACAAGTGGACCTGTCCGCATCTGTCCCGTCTGAGCAGATGGCACAAAGTACCTATATTCTTTTGAGGGATAATACTTTTAATTAAAATAGTTTAGTGCTAAACTATATTTGTAGATGATTTTTAAAAGGGGATGCTTTGGATGGGCAAATTACAAGATAAGGTCATTATTATTACTGGCGGTGCAGGCGGCATCGGCATTGGGATGGCGAAAGCAATGGTAAAAGAAGGGGCAATCGTAACAATTGTAGACTTAAATGAAGAGGCCGGAAAAGCAATGGAAAAGGAATTACACGCTATTTCTCCAAAATCAATGTTTCTTCAAGCGAACTTAATGGATCGCGAAAATCTTGGTCAAATTATTAAAAGAGTTGTTGAAAAATATGGTAAATTAGATGTGTTAGTAAATAATGCACATGCTTCAAAACAAGTAACGATTGAAGAAACCACGCAAGCTGATTTAGATTTATCATTTGGTACAGGGTTTTATCCAACATTCTATTTAATGCAAGCGGCACTTCCTTACTTAAAGGAAACAAAAGGAAATGTGATTAACTTTGCATCTGGTGCTGGAATTGCTGGACACGAAACTCAAGGTGCTTATGCTGCTGCGAAAGAAGCTATTCGTGGAATTTCACGTGTAGCAGCAAATGAATGGGGACGATTTGGTATTAATGTAAATATCATTAGCCCGCTTGCCTACTCACCAGGTGTACAAGCATGGTCAGAAGCACAGCCTGAATATTATGAAGCAGTTAGAAGCAAAATTCCAATGGGACGTTTCGGCGATGTAGAAAATGATATTGGGCGAGTTGCGGTATTCTTAGCCTCAGAGGATTCACAATACATTACTGGCCAAACAATTATGGTTGATGGCGGCTCATTAATGCTTCATTAAAATTCTCGGCTTTTTAGGAGGAATTTTTTGAATCAAACAAATATTTTCAAACTTATTCAAGCGATTGAACAAATGAATAACGACAACATCATGAGATTTACGAAGGCATTTCCTTATCCGATTGGTATTTCACCCATTTTAGTGCTGTATGAATTGCGGACAAAGGGACCTCAGAAGCAGGTAGAATTAGCGGAAACGGTTGGCTATACAAAAGGAGCCATGACAAATATTGCGACAAAGCTTGTTAACCTAGGTCTTGCTGAAAGAATGTATAACGAAAATGACCGTCGTACCATTCAATTAAAGATGACTGCTGCTGGGGAGCAAGCATTGACTGAAGCGCAGAAAATTGGCAAAGATGTTTTTACACAGCTCTTTGAAGTGTTGAGTGAAGAAGAAATTAATCAATATTTAAAGATTCAAGAGAAGCTAGTAAAGAGTATTCATGATAGAAAAAAATCAAATGTAAAATAAAATATTGGAGGATGAACATGAGCAGATTAAATGGCAAAGTTGCGATTATTACAGGTGGAGCACGTGGAATGGGAGCTTCTCATGTACGCTTATTTATAAAAGAAGGCGCAAAAGTAATGATCGCTGATATTCTTGAACAAGAAGGACAAGCATTAGCAAATGAACTAGGAGAAAATGCGAAATTCATTAAGTTGGATGTTACTAAAGGAGCAAATTGGGAAGAGGTTGTTTCAGAAACTGAAAAAGTTTTTGGTCCTGTTAATGTATTAGTCAATAATGCAGGCATTAGTATGAATAAATCAATTGAAGAAACATCAGAAGAGGATTACAGAAGAATTCTTGATATTAATCAGGTTTCTGTATTTCTTGGCATGAAGTCAGTTATCCCTTCAATGAAAAAAGGCAATGGCGGTTCGATAGTAAATATTTCATCCATTAACGGCCTTGTTGGTGGCGCGATCGGATATACAGATACAAAATTTGCAGTAAGAGGAATGACAAAAGCAGCTGCGCTCGGATTATCACAATACGGTATTCGTGTAAATTCCGTTCACCCGGGAGTGATTGAAACGCCAATGATCGTACAAGAAGATTCAAAAGAGGCAATTAAGGAATTTGCGAAATATATTCCAACAGGAAGAGTGGCTAAGCCTGAAGAGGTTTCTAATCTTGTTTTATTCCTGTCCTCAGATGAATCTAGCTACAGCACAGGTTCTGAGTTTGTAGTTGACGGTGGATTAACTGCACAATAAGAAACATTAAAATGGGGATCCTATTAAATGGGAGCTCCATTTTTTTATGTTTTGCAAGGCGTAGACACAAAATAATTGACTCTATAGTTACTATAGGGTTTATATTGTAACTTATACGTTTTGCATAGAAAGTGAGAAGGAAAGAGATGAAAAATCAAAATACAACATTAGCTATTTTATTGATGAATTTATTTATTGCTTTTTTAGGAATTGGACTTGTCATTCCAGTTATGCCGACAATTATGAATGAGCTGCATTTATCAGGTTCTGTGGTTGGGTATATGGTTGCAGCGTTTGCTGTTACACAATTACTAGTATCCCCGCTTGCAGGTCGCTGGGCCGACATGTTTGGGCGTAAAAAAATGATTATTCTTGGTCTATTATTCTTTAGTGCTTCGGAATTGTTATTTGGATTAGGGAAAACGGTAGAAGTGCTCTTTATTTCTCGGATGCTTGGCGGGGTAAGTGCAGCGTTTATTATGCCTGCGGTAACCGCATTTATTGCTGATATTACAACAGTCGAAACGCGCCCGAAAGCATTAGGCTATATGTCAGCCGCCATTTCAACGGGTTTTATCATTGGGCCGGGAGTGGGGGGCTTTTTAGCTGAAATCGGCTCGCGTATTCCGTTTTTTTCAGCAGCAGTACTTGCGTTAGTTGCCGCTATATTATCAATCATTACGCTTCGTGAACCAGAAAGAAATCATGAAGAGGAAATGGAGGAGCAGAAGTCGGGGATTAAACGAATTTTGTCACCGATGTATTTTATTGCCTTTATGATCATTTTAATCTCGGCATTTGGCCTAGCCTCATTTGAATCGTTATTTTCCCTATTTGTTGATCATAAATTTGGCTTTACACCAAAGGATATTGCGATTGCGATTACAGGAGGAGCGATTATTGGAGCAATTGCACAAGTTGCTTTATTTGACCGGTTAACCTTGTACTTTGGTGAAATCCGTTTGATTCGCTACTGTCTTATTTTTTCAGCAATCCTTGTATTGGTTATGACTGTAGCTAGCTCCTATTTAAGCATTTTATTGGTTACCTTTTTTATTTTTGTTGGCTTTGACCTTATGCGGCCAGCTGTTACTTCATATTTGTCAAAAGTTGCAGGGAACGAGCAAGGATTCGTTGGCGGGATGAACTCTATGTTTACAAGTATCGGAAATGTGTTTGGCCCTATTGTCGGTGGAATCCTATTTGATGTAGATTTAAATTATCCGTTTTATTTTTCTGCAGTCTTTTTGGTGATTGGTGTTGTTCTTTCAGTTGTTTGGAAACAGCCGGTACAAATGAAGAAGGGAAGACCTCAAGAAATAGGATAGAAAAAGGAAATGATGGGATGGAAGAAACTTTATATACAATTGGAGAGGTAGCAAAACTGGCAAATGTCTCGATTCAGACACTTCGATATTACGACCAAATTGGTTTATTTAAGCCTGCTTACGTCGATCCGGAAACAAATTATCGATATTATAAAGATTTACAGCTATACCACTTAGATTTAATTAAGTCGCTTAAATATATTGGGACATCGTTAGAGGATATTAAGAAGGTTCAGCAGTTAAAAAGGGAAGAGTTATTGCAGTTTATGAATGAACAGGAGGAGATTATTGAGGCTCAGCTTGCTCGTTTAAGAGAGATTCAACAAAATGTTGTGCATGCAAAAAAACGTATTCAAAAACAGTTAAACTATCCTGCTTTTGGTGAAGTGGTTATTCGGCAAGAGGAAGAAATGCGCATCATACAAGCAGCTGCCAAAAATTTAACCCCCTTAGACCTTTTAAACGCATCGTATAGTGAATTGAAACGAATTGTTGAGGCGGAAGAAGGGGTGATTAATAATAGCTATGGGGCTATTATATCTCATCAGCCATATTCACATATTGACGAAATTACCTATACGAAAATTTTTACGCCAATCTTAACAGATAAACGAATCTCCACGATTTCTACTGAGATAGAGGTATCGAAAATACCAGCTGCCCGCTACGCTTGTATTTACTATATTTTCTCACCAGAAGTATACTTTCCAAACTTAAAAAAACTAATGGATTATGTAACCGATCATAATTTCCGAGCAGTGGGAGATATTTATGAATTATTTACTTCCAGTAATTATTCTCCAAACGAACATGAATATATCGTTGAAATGAAAATCCGTATTGCTGATTAATTGGGATGAGGGGACAGGTACCTCATCCTAATTCTGTTTAAAATGCTTAATTAATTACTTGATTTAATGCTTATCCTGCCTATTTTAAGGAGAAGAGACCAGCTCCATATACTGCTAAATTTGCATATATTGCCAAGAGTACAGGGGATTCAATTCCCTTTTCTTTTGCATGCTGAAGAAGGTATCCGAAGAAGTGGTCGGCTTCAGTTGGCTGTTGTTTCTCCATGTCTCTTTGCAGAGAAGATTTCATTCCATAGCTAAGTCCCATTATTCTCTTTAGCTGTATTTCTTTAATGTGGACATCAATGGGGGCATCGATTTCCCTCATAATCGCCGCTGTTTCATTTAGGAGCTTTTCAATCGTTTTCAGGCCATGCTCCCGCTCAAGAATCGGTCCAATTGGCGAGCGGAATAAGGAAGTAATACCGGCAACAGTTGTGATAAATAAATATTTATGCCACATCTCCTGTTCGATATTTTCAGAAAGAGTAAAGGTCGCTTTAGCTCCGGAAAAAGAATCCCGAAGTTTAAGAATCCGTTTTGTCTTTTCTCCTGATCGTTCACCAAAAACTAACTCATGAACAGGGCTTGTTTGAAGGATTTTTCCACTGTTATCAAGTGTGGATTCGATAAAACATAAGCCTCCAAGGACGCGCTCTTCTCCAAATTCACTGACTAATTTATCAAGATGTGCATAGCCATTCAGAAGGGGCAGGATCATTGTGTTTTCATTTACATAGGAATGAAAGCTCTCCATTGAACCTTTAAGCTGATAAGCTTTTGTAGAAACAAGAATAACATCAAACGGGTCTGTGTTATCTCCGCTCAAAATAGTTTTTGGCTTCAGTTTCAAATCGCCATAAATACTTTCAATCAATAGCCCATTCTGGTCAAGCTGTTGCTTTCTTTTTTCTCTAACTAGAAAGGTTACGTCCTCTCCTTTTTCTATCAGACGGCCGCCGAAATATCCTCCAATGGCTCCTGCTCCAACGACTAAAATTCTCATTCTGAATGCCTCCTATTTCAATTTAAAAGTGCACGTGGAAACGTGCACTTTTAGTATTTGACTATACTAAAATAACTGTTAATGAGACTTCCGTAATGACAATGACTATAATTGTGATTTTGATAAAAAAAGGAAGAGAATCATTTCCTTTGAAATTCACATTCTCTTCTTGTTCATTTACCGTCTTTCGATAATTAGGGTTGCAGCAGCCCATTAGGCTGCCTTTTTCCAGTTAGAAACATCATCTTCGAGCGGAAGGGCAAGTGCTCGGTTCTTTTTAGCAGTATGGAAGAATAAGGCGACTAGGATGACAGTGCCAATGGCAGAACCAATCCATGAAGTAGTCATCGGCAGACGGAAACCGATTTGAGCATTTAATATATAGGCTAAAACCATGACTAGCATAAAGGTTCCAGGTATGAGGGAAACCCAGTAATTTTTCTTAGCGATATATAGGTACATAGCTCCAACGAATAAAGCAATAACGGCTGTCGATTGGTTGGCCCAGCTGAAATATCTCCATAGAATATTAAAGTCTATCTGCGTTAAGGCTAGTGAAATAACAAATAAGGGAACAGCAATCCATAAACGGCTTGAAAATTTCCTTTGTGCAAAATTGAGATAATCAGCGATAATCATACGTGCACTTCGGAAAGCGGTATCTCCAGAAGTAATTGGCAAGACAACAACGCCAAGAACGGCAAGTGTTCCACCAATACCTCCAAGCATCATCTTAGATACTTCACTCACGATCAGGCCTGGTCCGCCAGCTGCCAATAGGTCATTCAGTCCGTTATAGCCATCGAATAGGCTCATAGCTGCTGCTGCCCAAATCATAGCAATAATCCCTTCGGCAATCATCATGCCATAGAAAATTTTACGGCCTTGGTTTTCATTTTGTGTAGTTCGGGAGATAATGGGTGTTTGTGTAGCGTGGAAGCCTGAAAGGGCGCCACAAGTGATTGTAAAGAATAGTAACGGAAAAATAGGTGCATTGGCAGGATGGAAGTTACTTAAAGAAATTTCCGGAATATTAGCGCCTGTAACGAGTAATCCGATAAATACACCAACAGCGCTAATTAATAATAATGCGCCGAAATATGGATAAAGGCGACCGATAATTTTATCAATTGGCAAAAGTGTAGCTAAAATGTAGTAAATGAAAATGGCTCCGACAATAAGAAATAAGGCTACTTTGCCATCCATTAGAACGTAAAGAAGATCTGCAGGAGTGGTAACAAAAACAGTTCCAACTAATAATAGAAGCAGAAGGGCAAATGCGTTAACAACATGCTTCATCGCTTTCCCTAGAAATTTGGTCGCAAGTTCAGGCAGATGCGCACCACGGTTACGAATGGAAATCATTCCAGTTAAATAATCATGAACAGCCCCAGCAAAAATACAGCCGACGACAATCCAGATAAAAGCTACCGGTCCATAAAGTGCGCCCATGATTGGACCGAAGATAGGCCCAGTACCAGCGATATTAAGCAGCTGGATCAATGAATTCTTCTTTGTACTCATTGGAATGTAGTCGACGCCATCAGCTTGGGTAAGGGCTGGTGTTGGGCGTGCTGCTTTCACGCCAAACATTTTTTCAACATATTTTCCATAAGTAAAATAACCAATAATTAAGAGTGCGATACAGCCCAGAAATGTAAACATAAAAAACCTCCTTAGGAAAATTTGAATACGTTTACATAAAGTATAAAAGAGCTAGTTTCATATGTGGCCATTTTGGGTCTAAAATGCAAAAATGACAGATTAAAAGGCAGTTAAAGCAGATTAAGATGCAAGTAGTAGTCTGTATTATCTGACAACTTCTATATTTCCAAACGAGCTCTTAATGCCTTCACATAGTTTCGGCTGACGGATAGCATTTCCTTCCGATTCTCCATTTCTAGTTGATAGGCTCCGTTAAACCATGGGGTAAGCCGAGTAACGTATTCTAGATTTACAAGATAGCTTTTGTGAATCCGGAAAAAGGAGAATGGGTTTAGACGGCTTTCTAGCTCTTTAAGTGATATTTTTGTTTCATAGCTGCCAGATTTAGCAATGATTCTAGACACCTTATCATCCCTATACATATAGATAATATCTTTTGGTTCAATATAAATGATTTCTCCATCTTCTTCGATGGCAAGTTTTCCAGCAGTTTTAACTGTTTCATGTTTGGCTTTAGAGAGTAATTGTTTTTCAATTCGTTGGACTGTTTGCCTGACCATTTCTTCGTCATACGGCTTAAGTAAGTAATCGGTTGCCTCATAACGAAATGCTTCCGCAGCAAACTGCGGATAAGCAGTTGCGAAAATGATTAAAGGAACTTTTTTTAATGCCATTAGCGATTTAGCCACCTCCATCCCATTCATTTTGGGCATCTCAACATCGAGAAACACGACATGAGGCTGAAGGTGGACTGCCTTCATAATAGCAGCTTCCCCAGATTCAGCTTCATCAACTACCTGTATCGAAGAAAAAGCCTTTAGTAAATGTTTTAGTTCATCCCTGCTGTACCGTTCATCATCAGCTATTAACACTTTGATTGTATTCTTCATTTATAACTTCCTCCGCTCGTGGAATGGCAAAGCCTATTGTAGAGCCCTTACCAAACTCACTTTTAATGGAAAGAGCCGAATTAGTTCCAAACATCATTGTCAGTCTTCGATTCACATTATAAAGTGCGAGTCCTGAGCCTGATTCAGACTGAATCGTTTCTTTACCAATTCTTTTTACTTTTTCTTCGTTTATTCCCTGCCCGTTATCGATTACCTTTACGTATGTCATTGCCTGTTGTTTTTTAATAGAAACCTTAATGATGCAATCGTGATCCCTGTCCTTAATTCCGTGCTTAATCGCATTTTCTACTATTGGCTGTAACGTCAATGGAGGGATTTTTTCTAGAAGAGCCTCTTCATCAATTTCATAAAAGACTCTCAGTTTATCAACAAAGCGTGTTTCTTCTATAGATAAGTATGCCTTCGTGTGCTTAAGCTCTTGTTCTAGAGTAGTCAGGCTGACGGTTGTTGTTGTTAAATTTTGCCTTAAAAAGTGGGAAAGGGAAACGAGAAGCTTTCGAGCTTTATCAGGATCAATTCGAATTAAGGAAACAATGATATTTAAGGAATTAAATAAAAAGTGAGGACTGATCTGTGCTTGCAATGCTTTAATCTCGGCTTCCTTCGCCAGCTGATAGGCCTTGTCTGCCTCTGAAATTTCAAGCTGGTTACTAAGAAGTTCACTAAGACCGGAAATCAGCTCAATAGCTAGGCTACTTACTTCTTTATTATTGCTGAAATAAAATTTAAGTGTACCGATGGTTTCGCCGCGCTGTTTTAATGGGGCAATGACAGCTGCACCAAGCGGACAACTTGCTACCCGGCAATGGATCGTTTGATCGTTGGCTACAATCAGCTTGCCGTTTTGAATGACGTCTCTTGTTATCTGAGTCTGAATCGGGCTATTTGGTTTGTGATGATCATCGCCCACACCTACATGTGCGAGAATATCAGTCAAATTGGTCAGAGCAACAGCTTTTGTTTGGATTTCGGTGTGCAGGATTGTACAGACAGCAAGAGCAGTGTCGGTATTAAGCCCTTTGCGCAAATAGACAAGCGTTTGATCAGCAATCCGCAGTGCTAATTGCGCCTGCGAAGCCCCTGCCTTTTCTTCTTCGTTCATCACATTTTTAATGATAAGCAGAAAAAGTGCAGATCCTAACCCATTGGCGATGATCATAGGGAGTCCGATAATTTCAACTAAGGTAAGAGCTTTATCAAATGGTCGGGCAATGAGTAGTATAATAAGCATCTGTATACTTTCTGCCAAGGCTCCTATAAAAAAGGCAGTGGATAGCTTGACATACTTATTTTTCCAATGGAAAAATCCTGCGAGGATGCCTGAAATAATCGTGGCTGATCCACAAGCAATGCCAGTAAATCCACCTAAAGTAAAGCGATGAATTCCCGCGATTAATCCAGCTCCAATCCCAACTTTGTAGCCGCCAAACAGTCCAGAGAGGACAACACCAATGACTCTTGAATTAGCAAGTGCCTCATCCGCCGAAAGTTCGATTGCCCACCGGTTAAAAACATGTGTATCGGTATTTAAGGAAAGTCCTGAATAGGTGCCAATGATGCCGAAAAAGCCAAAAAATAGTATAGCTGTATATTGCTGGTGCCGATTTAACTTCTCCCCGTAGATCATATCTCGGAAAAACTGAAACCGCGTTAAGATAAATGCAATAGTCACGATAATTCCAAGCCGTTCAAGCATCGTTAGCAGCAGTTCAAACATGCGAATTCTCCTTTTGGAAGATACCGTTTTATAATACCTCCTATTTTACTAGAATATTGAATGTTTAGAAATATCTAAAATATAAACAAAATAAGAAAGGCAGAATGCAAGGTAAGCATTCTGCCTTTCTTATTTTTCAAGCTCATAATATCTAAAGAGTAAATAAGACACCCATTTACAATGAGGATGATTTCGAATATTCTCAAGCAGGCCTTTTACAATAGCAGGACTTAAAGTTGGTTCCAACAGGTGCTGCTTTAATAGAATTAAAGATTCTTTTTCAATTGGCTCCTCTATTTCTTTTAATATTTGTTCAATCATTTCAATGATCTGCTCCATTGTTATCTCTTCTTTTATTGGGTGCTTTAGCATTTGGAAATCTTCAGGTGTAATAAATGGAACGGTTGTATGACTTGCCAGAAGGTTTGTTTTTTCTACAAGTGATTGGCAGAGCAAGTCTCTATTCAATGGGGCATTATTAAATAAAAACAATCCGGAATAACTGTTCATTAGCCCTTTGATGCAATAAATTAAATCATATTTTGTATGCTTTACCTTTTCACCGTATAAACGCTCAATCAATGATAAGATAATGCCTTCCATTAATCGGTCGTAATAATGAATTTTCACAATAAGTTCTTCATTGAATGATTTTGTCTGTTCTTTAATGAAGATTTTGGCGAAGTCGGAATGCTTATGAAAAGAATCGAATGTTGAGTAGTAAAAGGTATATAAAAGCTCTTCATCATTCTTTGTATTGTTGACCGTGTAGTCAATATCGGCGATAATCTCCATCATAAAATGGTCAATTAAATCGATGATCAGTTCGTCCTTTGACTTGAATGATAGGTAAAAAGCCCCTTTTGAAATGCCGCAATAATCTGTTATTTGTTGAATGGGAGTAGCTTCAATTCCTTGCTGAGCAAAGAGTTCCAGTGCTTTCTCCATAATTAATTGTTTTTTAATCATCTATATAATCGCTCCTAGGCCTATTTGTTGACAAATGACTTATTAGTCATTATTATAAAAAAATGAGCTTGATAAGTCAATTAAGGGTAGGTGTAAAAGTGAAAGGGTTAGTCAATTTTGTCCTGAAGAATAAACTAGCAGTATGGTTGCTTACAATAATTATTACTGTATCTGGTATTTATTCAGGTACACAAATGAAAACGGAGACGATTCCAGATATTTCGATTCCATACTTAATGGTAATGGGTGTTTACCCTGGAGCAACTCCTGAACAAGTGATGAATGAAGTATCCATGCCTTTGGAGAAAGCGGTAGAAAACCTTGAAGATGTGAAAGCTGTTTATTCTAATTCATATTCGAACATGGCAAATATTCAGGTCGAATATGATTACGGAATCGATATGGATGAAGCGAAACGTGCATTAGAATCTGCGATCGATGCAGTGACTTTACCAGAGGATGCACAGAAGCCGACCATTACAGCCATAAGCATGAACATGATGCCAGTTGTTGCATTGAGCGTGAGCAGTAAGAAAGAGGATATTGTTGAACTGACTTCAACAGTAGAGGAAATTTTACTTCCTAAAATCGAGAAAATCGATGGAGTTGCCTCTGCAACAATTACTGGTCAGCATATCGAAGAGGTTCAGCTTACTTATAATGAAGCAAAAATGGCTGAACTTGGTTTAACAGAAGATAAAGTAAAAGAAATGATTCAAGCAAGTGACTTGGCTGTTTCATTAGGGCTTTACGAATTTGAAGAAGGTGAACAGGCTGTAGCAATTGATGGAAAGTTCATGACAGCGGATGAATTAAAGGAAATGCTTATTCCTGTGACACCATCTGCCACACAGCCATCTCCATTTGTGAAGCTTAGCGATATTGCTACTATTGAAGTAGTAGGTAAAGTACAATCTGTTTCACGTACGAATGGTGAAAATGCGATTGCGATTCAAATTGTTAAAGGGCAGCAAGCAAACACAGTTGATGTTGTAAACAGTGTAAAGGATTTAATTAAAGATGAAGAGAAAAAGATCGATGGTCTTGTAGTTGATGTATCGCTTGACCAAGGGAAACCGATTGAAGATTCCGTTTCAACGATGGTTGAAAAAGCATTATTTGGCGGGTTAATTGCTGTATTGATTATCCTTCTATTCTTGCGTGACTTTAAATCTACTATTATTTCGATTATATCCATTCCAGTCTCCATTTTTATGGCTTTATTGCTATTAAATTGGCTGGATATTACGCTAAACATTATGACACTTGGTGCGATTACTGTGGCGATCGGCCGTGTAATTGATGACTCCATCGTAGTAGTAGAAAATATTTATCGTCGTCTCCATTTAAAGGGAGAGAAGTTAACAGGTCGTGCGCTTGTACGTGAAGCGACGATTGAAATGTTCAAACCAATTCTATCATCCACATTAGTAACAGTTGCGGTATTCGCTCCGCTTATCTTCGTTGGCGGGATGGTCGGCGAACTGTTTATGCCATTCGCATTAACAATGACGTTTGCGCTTGGTGCTTCATTAATTGTGGCTATTACAGTTGTACCTGCGTTATCTCACTTCTTATTTAAGAAGAAGCTATATAGTGAAAAGACGGAAGGCAGTCATAAAGAGGCCGGTAAATTAGCTAAATGGTACAAAGGAGTTCTAAATTGGACATTGAACCATAAAGTAATAACGTCCATTATTTCCATTGTATTATTAGCAGGCAGCTTGGCATTAACACCATTAATTGGCTTTAGCTTTATGGGCAGTGAAGAGGAAAAAGTGATGTACTTAACGTACACACCAGAAACAGGAGAATTAAAGGAAGACACATTAGCCAATGTGGCAGTTGTTGAGGAAGAGATGTTAAAGCGTGATGACATTGATATCGTTCAAGTTTCTGTAACTGAGAGTGGTGATGAGATGTCGGCAATGATGGGTGGAGGAGCAGGCGGTGCATTAATGTATCTTATCTTTGACCCTGAAATGGAAGACTTCCCAGAAGTTCGCGAAGATATTGAAGATTATGTGTTCAATATTGGCCAAACTGGTGAATGGAAGAGCCAGAACTTCTCGTCTATGTCGATGTCAACAAATGAAGTGAGCTATACCTTCTATAGTGAAGATTTAGATAAACTAAATAATGCTGTAAAAATGGTAGAAGATGTCATGAAGGAAACGGAAGGCTTAGAAGATGTTTCCTCAAGTGCAGAAGATGCTTATGTTGAGTATACATTTAAAGTAGAACAAGATGAGTTACTGCAGTATGGGTTAACAACTGGTCAAATTGTCATGATGTTAAACCCAAATAAAACGCAAGATGTATTAACAACGGTTGAAAAAGACGGAGATACATTAGAAGTCATCGTTCAGCAAGAACAAACAAAACAGCCAAAATCAGTCGATGATATTTTAGCAACAGAAGTACCAACAGCACTTGGCACGACGATGCCGCTTTCTAAACTAGTAACAGTTGAGAAGGGGACAACGTTAAATACTCTTGCGCGCAGTAAAGGGGAATACTATGCAAGTGTTTCTGGAACAATCATTGGTGATGATATTTCCAAAGCAACATCTAAAGTAGATAAAGCGATAGATAAATTAGATTTACCTAAAGGTGTAACTGTTGGCGTTGCCGGTGTGCAAGCCGACATGACTGAAACATTTACACAGCTTGGTGTAGCGATGATTGCGGCAGTCGCAATTGTATACTTCATCCTTGTTGTTACATTCGGTGAAGGTGTGGCACCATTCTCGATTCTATTCTCGTTGCCGTTTGCAGTTATTGGTTCATTTGTTGGTTTATTAATTGCGGGTGAAACGATCTCTGTATCTGTCATGATGGGTCTGCTAATGTTAATAGGTATTGTTGTAACAAATGCGATCGTACTTGTAGACCGTATTATTCACATGGAACGTGATGGAATGACCATGCGTGAAGCCATACTCGAAGCGGGTGCAACACGTCTGCGTCCAATCCTAATGACAGCAATCGCAACAATCGGTGCTTTAATCCCATTAGCACTCGGAACAGGCGGAGGCGGTCTCATTTCAAAAGGTCTTGGAATTACAGTAATCGGCGGATTAACAAGTTCAACGCTATTAACATTAATCGTTGTACCAATCGTCTATGAAGTGTTATCTAAGATATTTAAGAAAAACCGTAAAGACATTCAGGAAAACTAGTCGGGATTAGGGGCGAATCCATCCTCCCATCGAACAAAAAACCTGCAAGGCGAAAATAGCCTTGCAGGTTTTTTTAATAACAGCGGGTTAATATATCATAAATATTCGGAATTTTGTGTAATGATATTTTACAGGCTTATCCTCTTTGAGTTATATTATGAATGAAAGAATAGAATTCTAAAATGGGGTGAGTCAAATGGGATTGCAAGCAAGGCAGCTATATCTAAATTTGCCGGTGAAAGATCTAAATAAATCTGTTGAATTTTTTACACAAATAGGATTTGAATTTAATGCTCAATTTACCGATGAAAATGCAACATGCATGGTAATCAACGAGAATACATTTGTGATGCTATTGGTAGAAGACTTTTTCAAGACTTTTACGAAGAAGGGTATTTCCGATACTGCAAAAAGTACAGAAGTAATCGTAGCAATATCCGCTGATAGCAGAGAACAAGTAGATGAGATTGTAAACAAGGCATTAGCAGCTGGCGGAAAGCATTCGAATGAACCAACGGACCATGGATTTATGTATGGGTGGAGCTTTCAGGATCTTGATGGCCATCTCTGGGAGGTTTCCTATATGGATGAAAGTGCGTTTGGTCAAGAGGGTTAAAATAATGATCCTGAATAGGAATCCATGTTGAACAAATACGTTCAACATGGATTTTTTTAATTTTTTTTGGCTTATTTGTTCCCGAAAACTAGTAGAAAGGCAGAAAAGCGAACTCAACAAGCGTTATTGGTTCCCGAAAACTACCAGAAAGATAGAAAAGCGAACCCAACAAGCCTTATTGATTCCCGAAAACTAGCAGAAAGGCAGAAAAGCGAACTCAACAAGTCTCATTGGTTCCCGAAAACTAGTAGAAAGGCAGAAAAGCGAACTCAACAAGCGTTATTGGTTCCCGAAAACTAGTAGAAAGGCAGAAAAGCGAACTCAACAAGCGTTATTGATTCCTAAAAACTAGCAGAAAGATAGAAAAGCGAACCCAACAAGCCTTATTGATTCCCGAAAACTAGCAGAAAGATAGAAAAGTGTACTCAATGTGAGCTATGTTCAAAAATGATCTTCAGTAATCTATTTATTCATAATAAGACCACTGACCATATCCGATTGTTTTATAATGCTCCTTTAATATTCTCCATATTATTTTTTTAGACTTTATCAACTGACACCAATCATAAACAGTATTGGTCGTAACCTTTGTATCTGGAAAAAGCAGCTTGAATTCCTTCACGCTTCGAACGACAGCCGTCTGTATATTTTCCTTATGCCCGCATTGATCACAGACTACTTTTCTTTCACTAACAATGAGAAGGAATGATTGGCAAGCCGCACAAGTTATCCCTTTCCGCAGCTGACCATAATGATATGTGGGTAGCCGGGTGTAAGGTGATTCCGGGATATGAGCTTTTATTAATAGGTCGGCTAGTTTGCGGTGCAAGCTATTGAGGTTTGATGGTTTCATATTTAAGTTTTTTATAAAGTAATTTAATTGTGGAGGGAAGATCATTTTCTCATCTTGGGGTGCTTTGTATAAGAAGAATTCGGGGTTAACAAAGGTAAGGTAACCTTTTATAGAAAGGTTGAATCCGTGCTTTTGAAAAAATTGGCGAAGCAGTGTCTCAATGCGATTCAATTGATGCAGTGGATTCGTAATTTCTTTTCCAGTAGAACAAATATAGAAATTCTTATCTTGGTAATAGTAATTGCCTTCATAATTTTTTACTTCGAAGGGGATAACCGTATCTTGCGTAATAAGTAAAGAATCAATTTGAAAGGTTGTATTGTTGCATTCAAGCAGCAAGTCATTCAATATCAAACAATTATGATCGAGACTACCTATCAATGAGTCAAACTTCACCTCTCCTTCATATCCTTTCTTCAAGTTCAAGTAATACAGTTGTTCATTCGCTTTTAGATTCATTCTGGCATCTAATGATCTGAGAATTAGTAATTCAGCCGATTTACTTCTAGCTTTAATAAACATATTCCACTTCCTTTCCATCCTGTTATGTTCATTCTATAAAAAATAGAACGAGAAACTTATGGAAAATTCATGAACTTTGTCAGCATCTTTCATTTAAGTATTAGATGAGTTTCGTATAGAATAAAATTGTATTAACAAAAATAAGGAGGCTGTTAAAATGAGTGAGTTATTATTTAAAAATATGGAATTAACACGGGGGTTCTTTTTGAAAAGTATTGCTGGCTTAAATGAAGAGATTGTAGATGTTCAGCCTGAAGGTTTTAACAATACAATCAAATGGCATATTGGTCATGTGTTAACTTCAGCAGAGCAATTTATGTTTGGATATCCTAAAAAAACAACAAGCATCCCTGCGAATTATATGGAGCTATTTGCAACTGGTACAAAACCTTCAGATTGGCAGGGTGAAGTTCCTTCTGTTTCTGAACTGACAGCACAGTTAAAAGATCAATTAATGCGCATGAAAGAGATCCCAGCTGAACGTTTTAGTGAAAAATTGCCCACACCATTTTTGGGTCAGGAAACGTTCGGTGAGATTAGTAACTTTTCGTTGTTTCACGAATCCATTCATTTAGGACAAATCCAGGCAATGAAACGTGTAATAGAAGCAGCTAAAACGAAATAAATTAGAAGAGGAGAGCAGAGTGAAAATGGCCGCTCTCCTTTCCTAATAATGCAAACGCTTGCATAAATGTTATGGAAATATTAAAATAATTCCATCGAAATATTGTAGGTGGTGGAGGGATTTGACCAAGTCAATAGATCCGTGGTGGAAACGCAGTGTAGTGTATCAAATTTATCCGCGAAGCTTTATGGATTCAAATGGAGATGGAATTGGTGACTTGCAGGGGATTATTTCAAAATTAGATTATTTGCAAAAGCTAGGGATAGATGTCATTTGGCTGAGTCCCATCTATGATTCACCGAATGATGACAATGGCTATGATATTCGGAATTACCAGGCGATCATGAAAGAATTTGGTACAATGGCTGATTTTGAACAATTGATTAAAGAAGCAAAACACCGAAACATTCGAATTGTGATGGATTTAGTTGTGAATCACACATCTGATGAACATGCTTGGTTCGTTGAATCGCGTTCATCCATAAATTCAGCCTATCGGGATTATTACATATGGCGTACAGGGAATGAACACAATCCTCCGAACAATTGGGGTTCTGTTTTTTCTGGGTCTGCTTGGGAAAAGGATGAAAATACGAATGCGTATTATTTGCATTTATTCTCTAAAAAACAGCCTGATTTGAACTGGGAGCATGAGCCCCTTCGAAATGAAATTTATGACACCATGACCTTTTGGCTGGATAAAGGAATTGGCGGATTTCGCATGGACGTGATCAACTTTATTTCGAAAGACCTGCAATTTCCTAATGGAGCAATTCCTCCTAATCAAAAGTATGGAGATGGAAGCCCGTTTTATATGAATGGACCAAGGATTCACACGTATTTACGAGAAATGAATGAAAGGGTATTACGCCATTATGATGTGTTAACAGTAGGGGAAATGCCAGGAGCAACGACTGAGGATGCGCAAATCTATACAAATCCGGAGAATCAGGAAGTGAATATGGTATTCACGTTTGAACATATGAATCTCGACAGCGGTCCTTTTGAAAAATGGGATGTTCGGCCGTTAGTGTTAAAAGAATTAAAGCGAAACTTTGAGAAATGGCAGAATAAGCTGCATCGTGTTGGGTGGAATAGTCTGTATTGGAATAATCATGATCAGCCGCGAATTGTCTCAAGGTTTGGGGATGACCAGATGTATCGGGAGGAATCAGCGAAAATGCTGGCCATTTGTCTGCATATGCTTCAAGGGACTCCATATATTTATCAAGGAGAAGAGCTAGGCATGACTAATGTGCAGTTTGATGCGATTGATGATTATCGGGATATTGAAACGCTCAATATGTATAAAGAGAAACGGGAACTGGGAATCCCTCATGAAAAAATCATGGCAAGTATTTATGCGAAAGGACGGGATAATGCACGTACTCCTATGCAATGGACGGCAGATGGGGGATTTACAGATGGGGTTCCATGGATCCGGATGAATCCGAATACATATGGAATAAATGCAGAGGAAGCCATTGCCGATCGATCCTCTATTTTTTATACGTATCAAAAACTGATTCGTTTGAGAAAAGAGCTTGACATCATAACTTATGGAAATTTTCAATTGTTATTGCCAGACCATCCATATTTATTTGTATATAAAAGGCAAACAAAGGAGGAAGAATGGCTCGTTGTAGCCAATTTTTCTAAACAGATGGAGCAGATAACCTGTGAGGAATGTAATGTTCCACATTGGAAAGGGAATCTTATCATAGCAAACTATGATACTCTTAAAATAGAAAAAGAAATAATAAACCTTCGCCCTTATGAGGCGTTTGTGCTTGCTTATGAAAGGAGGCAGTAAGGTGGGGAAAATAGCCGGTATTGATATTGGAGGAACAAAAATCCGTTTTGGTATTGTAAGTGAGTTAGGCGAAGTATTGGCAGATTGGACGATTCCTACAAAGATTCCTCTATATCCGTATTTAGAAGAACAGATTCTTAGAATAAAAAAGGAATTTCCTGATCTTACAGGAATAGGTATTGGTACAAGAGGAATGGTCGACGCTGAGACAGGTATCATCACTTTTGAAAAAGAGCTAGAAGGATGGCAAGGGACTGCGGTTAAATCCCAGTTGGAAACGGCAACGGGTCTGAGGGTTGAAGTCAATAATGATGCGAACTGTGCAGCTCTTGCGGAAGTTCAATTAGGAGCAGCAAAGGGTTTCCGAAGGGTTGCTTGTTTGACGGTTGGAACAGGACTCGGAGGCGGATTCGTTTTCGATGGGCGCATAATGAATGGGTCCAACGGAGGTGCCGGAGAAGTTGGCCATATGATCTTATATCCAAATGGTTTGCTTTGCGGTTGTGGCAGAAAAGGCTGCAGTGAACAATATGTATCTGGCACGGCATTGAGAAGGCTAATTCGCGAGGAGAATGTAATCGATCCCGAAACAGGTGATCTTGCGATACCGCAAAATCTTTTCCGGTTAGCAGTGGATGGAGTAGCAAGTGCAATCTCGGTTCGCGAACGCTTTCTTTCTGATTTTGCTATTGTTGTTTCCAGCCTTCAGGCAGTACTGGACATGGAATGTGTCGTAATCGGCGGAGGGGTATCAGATTCGGCGGATGATTGGTGGGATCTCCTGCTTGAGAGAGTAGAACCATTAAAGCTTAAACCATTCGAGATGAGGCGGGCTGTTTTTGGCAATGAAGCAGGAATGCTTGGTGCAGCAATGCTTATTATCGATTAATTTAACAAGAAGGATAGAAAAATTCATTCAAGAAATACTGTGCGAACGAGATAGCGAATTTATTTTAGTGTACAGAGAGCCCTAACGAGAAAAAACAGAATTTTAAATAAATTAGTTGTGATAGCCTAGACGATGTGATAGGATAATTTTAAATCTACAATGCGCAAACGCTTTCATTAGCTTTGCTCTTCTTTTTGCTCATTTGCGCAAACGTTTTCACAAGATAATAAATTTTGGGGGAGAGAAAAATGAAAAGGAAATGGCGAGCAGGAATATTAGCAGCTTCAATTGGTTTAGCTGGGTTTTTGACAGGCTGCAGTTCAGACGAAGCAGGCAAATCGGATAATAATTCGAAAAATGAACAAGTAGCATTAGATATTTTTCAATTTAAAGTAGAATTTAAAGACCAATTCGAGGCAGTTGCAAAAGCGTACGAAGAAGAAAATGAGAATGTGAAAATTAATATTACGACTGTAGGCGGAGGAGAAGATTATGGTGCAGCACTTCGTTCGAAGTTTGCTTCCGGCAATGAGCCAGCTATATATAATATCGGAGGACCGCAGGATGTAGAAGATTGGAAGGATAAATTAGCAGACTTATCCGATTCAGCAGCAGCCGATGCAGCACTAGATGGGACGCTTGATGGGGTCACAGTAGATGGTAAAGTGCTAGGACTTCCGTATAATCAGGAAGGCTACGGATTTATATATAACAAAAATCTATTCGAAAAAGCTGGAATCGATCCTTCGACGATTGTTGACTTTGCTTCTTTAGAGGCAGCGGTTAAGGAACTGGACAGCAAAAAAGGCGAATTAGGTCTTGAAGCGGTATTTGCTCTGCCAGGGAAAGAAACATGGGTAACTGGATTGCATTTATCCAATACGTTTATTGCTCCAGAGTTCGATAGTAATGTATTAAAAGCTTTTGAGTCAAAAAATATTGAATTTCAATATGGGGATGCGTTCCAAAAGGTCCTCGATCTGCAGAATGACTTTTCAGTGCAGCCGACTGTTAGCCTTGATTATTCAAAACAAGTAGAAGAGTTATTCTCCTTACAAAAAGTGGCGATTATTCAACAAGGAAACTGGGTGTATGGGTCCATTGCAGGTATTGATGAGGAATTTGCTAGTAATGGAATTGGATTATTGCCGATTCCGGTAGAAGGGTACAAAGGGGATCATATTCCAGTAGGGATTCCAATGTATTGGGGAGTAAATAGCAATGCAGATGAAGCTGTTGTTAAAGAGGCGAAGAAATTCTTGGATTGGCTTTACACTTCAGATACAGGGAAAGAAACAGTGTTAAATGATTTCAAATTTATACCTGCGTACAACGGCTATGATTCTTCGAAAATATCAGATCCGCTTTCAAAAGCTGTTTATGAATATGCAGAAAAGGGCAAAACGATTGGCTGGACATTCATGGGATATCCAACTGGATGGGGACAGGATGAATTAGGTGTTGAGATTCAGAAATACTTAAGTGATGAAGGAAGCTGGGAAGATGTGATCAATGCTACGAAGAAGGCGTGGGAGTCTTCGCGTCAGTAATTATCCATGTAAATGAGAAACAAAGTAGCCTTCGCGCTACTTTGTTTTGTGAGATTGAGAAATGTAAAGAATCTTTTATTTACGAAGAGGTGAACAAATGCGTAAACGAGATCTATCCTATTGGCTATTTTTAATGCCGGTGCTAGCTGCGTTACTGCTAGTTGTCATCGCCCCTTTATTGCTTGGGATTTATTATTCATTCACAGATTGGAATGGCATTCAGACGAAGGGATTTATAGGTTTTGATAATTATATCGCATTGTTCCAAGACGAGCGTTTCGTGGATTCACTTTGGTTCACGGTAAAATTTTCAATCGTTTCTGTGATTCTAATTAATCTAATAGGTTTATCACTTGCATTAATCGTTACAGCAAAATTAAAAACAAATAAAGCATTGAGGACCATTTTCTTTATGCCTAATTTAATTGGCGGACTTATTCTCGGATTCATTTGGCAGTTTATTTTTACTAAGGCATTTGCAGGCTTTGGTTCTATTGTCGGAATTGAAAGCTTACAAGGCTGGCTTTCAACGCCAGGAACTGGGTTCTGGGGACTTGTTATATTGATGAGCTGGCAAATGTCCGGGTATATTATGGTGATTTATATTGCTTATTTAGAGGGTATTTCGAAAGAGTTAATTGAAGCAGCTGAAATAGATGGTGCTAATGCTCTCCAGCGTTTCCGCCATGTTGTGTTTCCGTTAGTTGCTCCAGCGTTTACGGTAAGTATGTTTTTAACCTTGTCGAATACGTTTAAGCTTTATGATCAAAACCTCTCTTTAACAGGTGGGGGCCCATATAATTCAACACAAATGGTAGCGATGGAGATTTTTAACACAGCATTCGGCCGTTATGATATGGCCTATGCACAGGCGAAAGCGGTTATCTTTTTCTTAATTGTTGCAGTTATTGCTTTACTGCAAGTCTATCTTTCTAAGAAACGTGAGGTGGAAATGTAGTGCGGAAAAAGCATTTAGTTCCTCTAGAGACAGCTGGGATATTTTTAGCGCTTATTTGGCTGGCGCCCTTCTATTTAATGATCGTAAACTCGCTGAAAACTAAACGGGAAATTTTTGAGGATACATTGAAGCCGCCTAGTACTGTTACATTTGAAAACTATGTGCAGGCATTTTCAGAATTGGATTTTTTAAGAACCTTCACCAACTCGGTTTTGATTACCGTGCTTAGCGTGGTCATTATTGTTATTTTTTCATCGATGGCAGCATATGCCCTTTCACGTGTAAAGAGCCGTCTAAGTACAATTATCTTCTTTGTATTTGTGGCTGCGATGCTTATCCCATTCCAATCTGTCATGATTCCGCTTGTGACAATCTTTGGGAAGTTTGAAATGCTCAATCGCGGCGGATTGATATTTATGTATTTGGGGTTTGGTGCAAGTTTATCGATCTTTTTATATCATGGCGCCCTATCTTCTATTCCCAAATCATTAGATGAGGCTGCCACAATTGATGGAGCGAACAAATTTCAAGTTTTTTGGTACATTATTTTCCCAATGCTAAAGCCGATAACAGTGACTGTTGCCATTTTGAATACGATTTGGATATGGAATGATTACTTGCTTCCATCGCTTGTTATTAACCAGAAAGGGATGGAGACAATTCCGTTAAAGATGTTCTTTTTCTTTGGAGAGTATACAAAGCAGTGGCATCTAGCATTGGCTGGGTTAACATTGGCGATCATCCCAGTCATTATCCTGTATTTTTTTGCCCAAAAAGAAATAATAAAAGGTGTGTCAGAGGGAGCCGTAAAGTAAAATGTAAAAAAAGGAGGGTGTTCGAATGACTGTGACAATCATAGATGTAGCGAGAGAAGCCAATGTTTCCCCGTCTACCGTTTCACGTGTAATTGCAGATAGCCCAAGAATTAGTGAACAAACAAAGCGTAAAGTAAGAGAGGTAATGGAGCGTTTAGCGTATCATCCAAACTTTCAAGCGAGGAACTTAGCTGCAAAAAGCACGAAAACAATTGGCGTAATCATGGCGCACTCTACTTCACTGGCATTCCAAAATCCTTTTTTTCCTGAAGTCATTCGTGGGATTTGCACAAGTGCTCATTCAAGCCAATATGGAATTTATTTATCTACAGGCGGTACAGAGGAAGAGATTTATCAAGAAGTTGTGTCAATGGTGCAAGGAAGGAAGGTAGATGGAATTATTCTGCTTTACTCTCGTGTGAATGATCGGACAATGAACTATTTAAAGCGTTCGGGCTTTCCGTTTACAATGGTAGGCCGTCCATATCAATACGAGGATGAAATTACATATATTGATAATGATAATAGACAAATAGCACATGAGGTTGTGGATTATCTATTTAGTTTAGGGCACGAACAGATTGCTTTTATTGGAGGGAATCTCGATTATGTCGTTTCATCTGACCGTTTGGAAGGATACCGTCAAGCTCTAATGGAGGCAGGTCTTTCATATTCAGATGCATATTTTATCCATGATGATGTATTTAAATCACAAGGAAAAGGCTCTGTTCATGACTTAATGAAGCTAGATGCTCCACCGACTGCTATCGTTGCACATGATGATTTGGTTGCATATGAGATCATACGTTATTTAGAAGAGCTTTCCATTCAAGTCCCTAAGGATATCTCTATCGTGAGTTTTAATAACCATGCACTGTCAGCATATGTGAAGCCACCTTTAACATCTGTTGATATTTCAATTTTTGAACTAGGCTTTGAAGCAGCAAACTTTTTATTAGAAATGGTAAGTAATCCTGAGGTGGCAGTGAGGTCCCATTTTGTGTCAACTGCTTTAATTGAAAGAGAATCTTGTAAAAGAATGAACGGATTGGTTGAATAAACAACAACAGATAAAGAGGGATAATATGGAGAAAATTTGGTGGAAGGAAGTAGTTGCTTATCAGGTGTATCCACGAAGCTTTCAAGATTCGAATGATGATGGAATTGGAGATTTGCAAGGACTTCTTTCTAGATTAGATTACATTCAGGATTTAGGAATCGATGTCATTTGGATCTGCCCCATGTATCAGTCACCGAATGATGATAATGGATACGATATTAGTAATTATCAAGAAATCATGGAAGAGTTCGGCACAATGGCAGATTTCAATCTGCTCCTAAAAGAAGTACATCAGCGCGGTATGAAGATAATAATTGATTTAGTCATTAATCATACAAGCGATGAACATTCTTGGTTTATTGAATCCAGGTCTTCGAAAAGTTCCGAAAAGCGTGACTGGTATATTTGGAGAGATGGGGTCGACGGGAAAGAGCCGAATAACTGGGGAAGTATTTTTAATGGATCTGCTTGGGAATTTGATCAAGAAACGGAGCAATACTACTTACACTTATTTTCGAAGAAGCAGCCTGACTTGAATTGGGAGAATAAGAATGTAAGAGATGCTTTATATGAAATGATCAATTGGTGGTTAGATAAAGGGATTGATGGATTCCGAGTAGATGCAATCAGTCATATTAAAAAAGATACAACATTTTCGGATATGCCAAATTCAGATCAGCTTCCTTATGTTCCTGCATGGGAGAAGTATATGAATGTCCCGGGAATCATGACCTACCTTGAAGAATTAAAACAAGAAACTTTTGCGAAGTATGACATTATGACTGTTGGAGAGGCAAATGGTGTTGGTACAGAGGATATTCATGAATGGGTGGATTGGGCAGATGGAAAATTCAATTTGATTTTTCAGTTTGAACATTTAAGTCTATGGGATGCTGAAACGAAGAAAAAGCTCAACATTCCGGAGCTAAAACGTGTTTTAACAAGGTGGCAGAAAGCATTAGAAGGAAGCGGATGGAATGCGTTATTTATAGAAAATCATGATCAGGCACGCTGTGTATCTACTTGGGGAAATGACGGTGAATACTGGAGGGAAAGTGCGACGTCACTTGCGACGATGTACTTCTTTATGCAGGGAACGCCATTCATTTATCAAGGACAGGAATTGGGTATGACCAATGTGAACTACAAAACCATAGAGGAATATAATGATGTTGCTACAAAGAATTTATATACGCACCGAATAGAACAAGGAGAATCCTCTGTGCAAGTGATGGACATCATCAGGAGAACAAGCCGAGATAATTCACGAACGCCTATGCAGTGGTCTGCTGAAGAAAATGCCGGATTTACAAAAGGTATCCCATGGCTCAAAGTAAATCCGAACTATACTAAAATTAATGTAAATACCCAGAAAAAAGACCCGCACTCTATATTGAATTATTATAAAAAGATGATTCACTTACGTAAATCAAATGAGATATTTGTGTATGGTGCATATGATTTAGTGTTAGAAGAACATCCATCGCTTTACGCTTATACTCGTACATTAGGTCAAGAGAAGGTGCTTGTTTTGTGTAATCTATCGGAAAAGCAGGTGTCTGTTGAACCAGTGGAAGGGATTACCTATAAAAGGCCATATCTAATGCTGGCAAATCTTGAAATAGAGGATCATGCGGAGACAGCTGCTATCAAGCTTGCTCCATATGAGGCGAGAATTTATAAAGTGTAAAGGAATAAATAAAAATAAATATTGTTTTTCACCCCGTCCTAAAATAGAACGGGGTATTTATATTGAATGTAAAAGATGCCAATTTCTACTATGATAAAAGTAAAGTAATTATAAAGTTTTAAATCCTATCATTTTTTCATGCTATCTTTGTTTTGGGAGGAAATCAGATGGAAGCAAACATTTTACTAGTAGAAGATGATACCGAAATCGCACGTATTATTCGTGATACGCTAATAACAGCAGGACATAAAGTGACGTGGGCTACAACGGGACTAGAGGGGTTAAATGACTTTCAGTCAGGTTCGTATGATTTGATGCTAGTCGATTTAATGCTTCCTGAAATGGATGGATTTGCATTATGCCGCAATGTACGCTGGAAAAGTGACATACCGATTATCATTATTAGTGCGCGTAAAGATGATGTCGATAAAATTGAGGGGTTAGGACTCGGAGCGGATGACTATATGTCCAAGCCGTTTAGTTTAGCAGAATTAAAGGCACGCATTGATTCTCATTTGAGACGCTGGTTCCGTTATAACCGTATAGAAGAAGAGAGACATGAACTTCTTTATGATCGAGGCTTAACAATCAATTATAGTTTACAATGTGTATTTTTATTTGGGGAAGAGCTCCCATTAACAAATAAAGAATTTGAGCTGCTATGTTTGCTAGCTGAAAATGGCAACCGCATATTTTCTAAGCATGAGATCTATGAACACGTATGGCAGCAGGCAGATATAGAAGGATTACATACTGTTACAGTCCATATTAAATCTCTTCGGGAAAAACTAAAGGACCCAGTTAAATCTCCGCATTTTATTCAAACCATCTGGGGGAAAGGATATCGCTTTATTGGTGTGCCGTCGTGAAAATAAAAACTTGGCTGCTTGTTTCCTATCTAATCGTTATGATCCTCCCGCTAGTTGCAGCATACGTCCTGTTTCTTTGGATTAATGCTTATCATCAAGAAAAAAATGTAGAAGAGTATTTTGAGAAATGGGTTGAGCTCCAAAAAATAATAGAGGTAATAGATACACCAGAAATGTTCCAGCTCGGCAGATCATATGAAGAACTTAATAAGTTAACAGGAGCGCATATAGAGATCAATCTATATTTAAAGGAGGGCTTTTTATTATATACGTCCAATCCAATAAAAACACAGATTGATACAATTGCCAGCACCGATAAACTTTATAAAAACTTATATGAATTTGAAAAAGATTACTATGCGTATACCTATCGATCGCCAGTTCTACAAGGGAAAGATATTATTGGCATCTATGAGGTCAGATTAGCACGTAACGAGTGGGTGAAGGGCGTTTCTGATCGAACCTGGCTGGTTATTGGCATCTTTGTCCTATTCTTTGTTGCTATTCTCACTATTGTTGCATTTCTTGTCAATCGTAAATTAAATAAGCCGCTTCGATTGTTGATGAAACAAATGAAAGCCTTCGCGGAAAAAAATGAAGTTTCACCTATTTATGAAGTGAATGATGAAATTGGTGAGCTCGCAAAAAGTTTTGATGAAATGCGCCTTCAAATTATTACTGCTAAACAAAAGCTTATAGAGGAGCAGGGTGAAAAAGAATATATGATAGCAAGTATTTCTCACGACTTAAAAACACCGCTCACATCTATTCGAACCTATGCGGAAGCACTAGTTGGGAAGATTCCTAACGAGGAGAAGATCAATGAATATAGTAAAGTGATTGTCGATAAATCGAACTATATGAAACATATGCTAGATGATTTATTGATGTACACACTCCTTCAAACCCCAACGTATGAAATGGAGCTTGTAGAAGTTGATGGAGAAGAATTTTTTGACATGCTTATCTCAGATTATGAGCCGCTTTGCATGGAAAAGGGGATTACACTTGAATTGCTTTCTACAGTAGAAGAATTTTACCTTGTCAATCCTAAGCAAATGCTTCGAGTAATGGATAATTTAATGAGTAATGCGATTAAGCATTCGGATTCCAAGGATCATATATTGCTAGCTGCGATCCATTCGAATCACCTTCCCCTTTCTATCATGCCATTTGTTAAACCGCTATTAACAAAACAAGAAGGTATGTATTTGATCGTTCAGAATAGCGGTGAGGGCATTGAACAAACAGAGCTAGAAAAAGTCTTTAAGCCTCTTTATCAGGTCGATTCCGCTCGTACAAAAAATAGAGGTTCAGGTACAGGTCTTGGGTTAAGTATCACAAAACAAATTATTGAGAAGCATGGCGGTACAGTAGAAATAGCGTCAGAGAAACAAGTTGGTACATGTGTGATTTGCTGGCTTCCTTCAATAAATAAAGGAGAATGAAGAGGATGGAATTTTTAAAATCATTAAAGGTAATTAGCGCAGCAGCTGTTATGTCTATTAGTTTAGTAGCTTGTTCGGCGGAGGGTAATGAATTTTCTCCGGAGCAAGTAGTACAAAAGGCGTTGGCAGATAATGCGAAAATGCCCGCATACTATGGTGAATCTGTCATGAAGTTTAATGATGAAACTGGAAATATTGAATTAAAGGAATGGGTTTCTGAAGACGGAAAACGTCGAACAGAAGCGGTAATGCCGGACACAGGGGAAAAATCAATTACAGTGAATGATGGCAATAAGCTGACTTCATATGAAGCAGCCACGAATACTGCATTTGTCATTGAGGTGACAGAAGATACACCAATGCATCAGTCCCCGAAAGAGCAGGCAGAGATTCTTTTGGATGCCATTAAAGACACGCATTCTATTACACTAGTTGGTGAAGAAAAAATGATTGGACGGGATGTGTTTCATCTAAAAGCGGAAGTGAAGGATGAAAGCACATTGTACGGTAATCAAGAAATTTGGGTGGATAAAGAACATTGGCTGGTTCTAAAAAGCATTTCGACAAGTGGTGATATTCAAGTCTCTGTTGAATATAAGGAAATCGAATTTAACCCGACATTTGAGAAATCGTTATTCACGTTGAAATTGCCTGAAGATGTTGAGATAAAGGATGTTTCAGCTATGATCGAAGAACAGCCGGTGGATTCTTTAGAAGATGCCGCGGAAATAATGGAGAAACCCTTCCTGTATGTACCAGAAGAAGACGGCATTGCAATTGAACAAATGACGGTTATGTCAGGTGGAAGTGATATCAACCCGGAATTAACGTTAACTTATTTTAAAGACAATCTTCCATATTTCTCATTGAATGTATTCGCAATTGACGAGGAAAATAAAGAATTTGATGGCGAAGGAATGAACATCCGCGGATTAAAAGGGGATAAAACAGATATAAAAGGCTTTCGACTGCTAAACTGGGCTGAGGATGGTTTCGGATACAGTGTAATACTGTCACATCCAGAATTAACATTTGAACAGATGATTAAAATAATTGAAGAGATGGAATATTTGAAGGGGAAATAAAGCTACTATTTTAGGCAGTTGTAAAAATGAGCACCAAGCTGAAGGATAAAAAAGATGTCCAATATACTGGACATCTTTTTCATTCCTATTATATGTTTTAAATAAGAAAGTTAATGAGGTGTTCATATATGAGTAAATTTCATTCAGATTACATGATTACAATGAAAGATATAGTCCAAGAAGGAACGGATGTATTACGAGTAAAAACGCAAGAAGTAAACATTCCGCTCTTAGAAGAAGATAAAGAAGCTTTACTATGCATGCTTCAATATTTGAAAAACAGCCAGACCCCATCTATCTCAAAGAAATATAAATTACGCCCAGGGTCAGGGTTATCCGCTAACCAAATTGGTCTTGATAAGCGAATGTTTGCTGCGCTTTTTTTGGATGAAAGAAATGAAGACGCCGAGTATATGATGATTAACCCAAGAATTGTTAGCCATTCAGTAAATATGATTTATCTGCCTGAAGGGGAAGGGTGCCTCTCGGTGGATCGGGAAGTGATTGGGTATGTACCAA
Organism: Cytobacillus solani; assembly: GCF_001420595.1. Lineage (GTDB taxonomy): Bacteria > Bacillota > Bacilli > Bacillales > Cytobacillaceae > Cytobacillus > Cytobacillus solani. The sequence continues at coordinate 270,917 of NZ_LJIX01000003.1, forward strand.
GATATGAACGAATTAGAGTAAAAGCATATGATATAAATGGACAAGAAGTTGAATACAAATTGAAAGGCTATGGTTCAATCGTTATTCAGCATGAGATGGATCATTTAAACGGCATCATGTTTTATGATCGTATAAATAAAGAAAATCCATTTAAATTACCAGAAAATGTAGAAATACGCAGCTTGTATTAATGCATGAGAGGGAGTGTACGTGCTTTTATGAAAAAGAATACAATTCCTGATGAGTTACGTTCAGACTGTAAAAATTGTTTCGGTTTGTGCTGTGTTGCTCTCCCTTATGCGAAATCTGCTGATTTTGCTTTTAATAAGGATGGGGGAACTCCATGTCCTAACCTACAAGCAGATTTTCGCTGCGGAATTCATAATCATCTCAGGGAGAAAGGATTTCGAGGCTGTGTTTCCTATGAGTGCTTTGGTGCCGGACAGAAGGTATCGCAAGTGACTTATCTTGGAAAAGACTGGCGTGATCATCCAGCCTTAACTAAGGAAATGTTTGATGTTTTACCGCGTATGCAGCAGCTTCATGAAATGCTTTATTACTTAAATGAAGCCCTTTGTCAGGAGGAAGCCGAATCAATATATATAGATTTGCGGGCTGCTATAGAAGAAACAGAATCTCTGACAAACCTGCATTCTGAATCTATCTTAAGCCTCGACATACCGGCTCACAGGATGAAAGTGAATGAATTACTTCTTCGAACAAGTGAACTAGTGCGAGCTAAAATCACTTTAAAGAAAAGTCAAAAGAAGTACAGCAAAATAGGCAGGGGAAGTGACCTGATCGCAGCAAAATTAAGAAAGGCTGACCTTAGAGGTGCCAATTTAAGGGGAGCTTTGTTAATCGCAGCAGACTTAAGAGGAGCAGATATGAGAGAGGCTGACTTAATTGGAGCTGACTTTAGGGACGCTGATTTAAGAGGAGCTAATCTCACAGGAAGTCTTTTTCTTACTCAAGCTCAAGTGAATGCGGCTAGGGGAGATGTTTATACGAAATTGCCATCTGCTTTAAGGATCCCAGAACATTGGTTAGAAGTGGGGTAATCACACAAAGGGCGTATTTTGAGATCATGTTTCAAAATACGCCTATTATAATATTTGGCAGTTGAAGCCGAATAAACTCTGACTTTGAATTTTAAACATTAACTCAAACAAATGAGATCATGAATAATCTCTGCCAGCCGAATGAGCCCTTTTTCGAATTGCTCCATTGGAGCATATGAATAAGACAAGCGTAAATGGTGCTGGTTACTTCGATCATATACATTTCCTGGGTTTAGTAGTATTCCTTCTTTTAAGGCTTTTCTAAACAATAGATGAATGGAAATTTGTTTATTGATAGAAAGCCAAATATAAAAGCCTCCTTTAGGCACATTCCAAGTGGCAATATCTTTAAAATATGTATTTAGAAGATTTATAGTAAAATCTCTCCGTACGAGTAATTCAGCTCGTATCTCCGCTAAATGGTCATTGTAAAGCCCGCTTGACAGCCACTCAGCAACCGCAAATTGGGATAAAGAGCTTGATCCATAATCTGTTTGCATTTTTATATCTGATAAACGATCAATGACAGGCTCCGGACCAACGATCCAGCCAATTCTCAAACCTGGTCCAAGAGTCTTAGACATGCTCCCTATGTATAAAATTTGCCCCTGCTCATCCATTGATTTTAATGGATGAGGTGGCGGATTTTCGAACCATAGGTCTCCATATACATCATCTTCAATAATGGGGATTCCTTCTTTCATACATACATTTAGGAGCTCCATGCGTCTATTTAAAGACATGACTATCCCTGTTGGATTGTGGAATGTAGGGATTGAATAAAGTAACGCTCCATTATGCTGCCTTTTTAGACGTCCGATTGATTGAGATTGAATCCCTTCTTGATCCATGGGAATACCAAATAAATTCATTCCTGCTGATTGGAAGACATGGACTGAATTTAGATAGGAAGGTGTTTCAAGCAGGATAGTGGAGCCACGGTGCAATAAGCCGACGGAGACCAAGTGTAACGCTTGAAGTCCGCCAGATACAATCATAATGGAAGATGGGGAGGCGTTAATCCCTTTAGATTTGATATATCCACTTATTATTTCGCGTAAGTACAGACTTCCCTTTGGTTCCGAGTACCCTAAAGAAAGCGAAGGGGTTCTGTGGAATATTTGTTTCATTTTTTGTGCAGGCAAAAGTTCAGGAGAAAGCTCTCCTGTACCAAGTCGAATGATGGCGGGGTCTGTTTCTGCCGCATTAATGTCTTGGATGATTTGCGTATTTGGATGATAAGCACCTGATTTTACATAGCTGATCCAATCAGGCGGTGGTGTGGCAGCAAGTAAACTCCATGTGTTATTGACAACTAATGTGCCTTTTCCTACTTTAGCCTCGATTAATCCATCCGCAGAAAGCTCTCCTAATGCATAAACGATCGTACTGCGATTTACTTGGAATTTTTGTGCTAGGTCACGTTGAGGTGGGATTTTCGTTCCGACCGACCATTCACCATTGATTATTTTCCTTTTTAAATATTCGTATATTTGGTGATGAAGGGGAATTGAAGATGATCTATTTAGTTTCCATTCATCCGACATACAATCACACTTTCTAATTTTTATACCATTATAAACTGATTGGTTGGAAATAAACACAACCAATTGGTTGGAGATTGTGCCATTTAATTTTTATACAATGGGAGCATGAAGAAAGTGGGGGATGTATACATGTTAGAAGCAATTCTTCATGGGTTCATTTTAGCATTTGGGTTAATCTTGCCATTGGGTGTGCAGAATGTATTTGTTTTTAATCAAGGTGCGGTTCAGTCTCAGTTTCGAAGAGTGCTGCCAGTCATTATGACTGCCTCTATTTGCGATACGCTATTAATTTCCCTGGCTGTTTTAGGGGTGTCGGTTGTTGTTCTTGAATACATTTGGTTAAAAGTCATTCTTCTCACTGCGGGTTTTTTGTTTTTAATCTATATGGGGTTTGTTACTTGGAGAAGTAAACCGGAGAGTAATGAACAGACTACGATTGTTTCGTTCACCCCGAAAAAGCAAATGGTATTTGCCATGTCAGTCTCACTGCTGAATCCACATGCTATTCTAGATACAATCGGTGTAATAGGGACGAGTTCATTAAAGTATGCAGGAAATGAAAAGGCGGCATTTGCTGTCGTGTGCATCTTTGTTTCCTGGGCATGGTTTATGGGGTTAGGCGTTGCTGGAAGAATCACAGGGAAGATGGACAAATCAGGTAGATTGCTAATGGTATTAAATAAAGTATCGGCAATCGTCATGTGGGGAACAGCTGTTTATATTGGGTGTTCGCTTATTATATGAATCTCGTTAAAAGGAATTTTATAAGAATAGACGAAATAGTTATATATCCCTTTTAAAAAGGAGTTTTCCAGATGCTTAAAAGTAAAGAAGATATAATTGCAATAATTAAAGAAGATCAATGGATGATGGAGCTTTTACGGAATGCAAAAGAATTGAATTTACCTGATTGGTGGATTTGTGCGGGGGTTGTTAGATCGAAAATTTGGGATGTGCTTCACGGGTTTAGTGAGAGAACGAGAATACCAGATGTAGATGTTATCTACTTTGATCAGACGAATCTGGATGAATCAGAGGAAAAAAGGCTTGAAAAAGAGCTTCATTCACGTCTGCCGGCTATTCCTTGGTCGGTAAAGAACCAAGCGAGAATGCATGTTATTAATCATTTTCCTCCGTATCTTTCTTCTGTTGATGCGATTTCAAAATTTCCTGAAACAGTTACCGCACTAGGAGTTAAGCTTGATGATGGCGACAATCTGATTTTGACTGCACCTTGTGGAATTAGGGATGTATTAAATATGGAGGTAAAACCTACCCCTTTTTTCAAAGAAACGAAAGAACTTACGTTAATTTACGAGGAGCGGTTGAAGAAAAAGGACTGGAGCTCTGTTTGGAATAAGGTAACAGTCATCCATATAGTAGGAGGTACATGACGATTGAAGCTGAAAAAGAAATTAAATAACCAATTCCAGTCTGTTGAATTACATGTTAGAAATACATCTAACATGGTAGATTGCTCTGGTGCGAGTGTAATGGTTATTCACAATGACCAAATTGCTTCGGAAGCATATTGGGGAAAGCACTCAAAAGCTCCTGATGCACGTCCGGTTCAAGAAGACTCCCAATTTCATGTAGCGTCTGTCCGAAAAAGTTATATCGGTTTTGCAGCTGCATACGCGATATATAATGGTTACATTCAATCAATTGATGATGAAGCAGTGAAATATCTGCCTGCAGTACATACTGAAGTTTTTGGTAATACAACGATTAGGCACTTGCTAACGCATACCCATGGATTAGATAGATTTGAGGGGAATAACATTCGTGAATTTCCGCCAGGGCAGAGCTGGGCATATCGAGAAATAAGCATAGAAATATTGACGCAAATAATCCACTGTTCCACAGGTAAATCAATTGCTGAAATCTTAAAAGAACAGGTTTTCAATCCTTTAGCATTTAATGAAACAGGCTGGCATGATGACCATAGTGAGAAATTAGCGGAAGTGATCAGAGACCCAGATAACAAGTTTTGGTCTACTGACAAAGGGACGGATGGAAATAAGAAAAACATGTATGTATCCACAAGAGAGCTTGCTTATTGGGGATATCTTCATTTAAAGCAGGGGTGTATTGATGGAAAACAAGTCGTGGCAAAGGAGATCATTCGGCTGGCTACCTCTCTGCAAAGTCCCGAATTAATAAATATGGATCTTCCCCAAAACGGCTTTTTATGGTTTGTGAAGAATCTGCCTGCAAAGAAGACGGAAATAGGGGAACTTGTGCCTGAGGGTTCTTTTCAAATACTTGGATATACAAGTGTAGCGTTATTAGTGATTCCTAAACACAATATCATTGCTGTTCGCATGTTTAATAGCTTTGGTTCCCCTCCTGGATACGATTATTTAGCAGATATTCGTGCATTTGGGGATACTGTAATGAAGTGCATATAAAAAATTATTGAGTACCATCATAATTTATCTGCGAAATTAGCCCATTTATCTACGAAATTTAAGATATATCTACGAAAGTGACTCATATATCTACGAAATTAAGGATATATCGATTTTTCGACAAAATTACCGCAATCCATTTTAAATATTTATGATTTTTCATGAAATTGCTTGTGCGATCGGAGTGAATTCGTTATAACTATATAAAACGCTAAAGGATGAGGGCTATGAATCCATTATTATATGACTTTCCTGAGGAGTTTGAAACAGAAAGACTAATCATACGAATGCCGAGACCAGGAGATGGAAAGGTGGTATATGATTCTATTAAAGCTTCAATCACTGAGCTGAAGCCATGGATGCCGTTTGCTCAGAAGGAACAGTCGGAAACAGATGTAGAAATTAATATTAGAGAGTCATATATTAACTTTTTAAAGAGAGATGACTTGAGGTTGCTTGTTTTCTTAAAGGAAACAGGAGAATTTATTGCTTCCTCTGGATTACATAGAATCAATTGGTCGATTCCGAAATTTGAAATAGGCTATTGGATTGATACAAGACATAGCGGTAAAGGATATATGACAGAGGCGGTTCAAGGCATTACAGACTTTGCGGTAAACGAGCTAAAGGCTCGAAGAATAGAAATACGCTGTGAATCAACAAACATAAAAAGCCGCGCAATTCCGGAAAGATTGGGCTTTGTATTGGAAGGTATCCTAAGGAACGAAGGATTATCTGCTGAAACGAATGAACTAAGAGATACTTGTGTATATGCCAAAATAATTTAAATGGTGGAAATATAAGGCTGTCGAAAGGCGGTCTTATTTCGTTTCTATCAAAATGCTACGAAGTTAATTTACTATAATATGAATAAGGAGCGCAAAGTGATTAAAGCGGTTTTATTTGATTTAGATGGTACGTTATTAAATCGAGATGCATCGTTAAAAATTTTTTAGATGAACAATACAAGCGGCTATATCAATATTTAGGACATATTCCAATAGAGAAGTATACTTCTAGGTTTATAGAATTAGAACAGAGAGGATATGTTGGAAAGAATAAGGTTTATCAGCAATTGATCGGTAAATTTAATATTAGCGGAATATCCCAGGAGATCTTACATCAGGACTGTATAAATGAATTTAGCAGCTGCTGTGTTCCTTTTCCTAATCTCATAAACATATTAGAAAGTTTAAAGGAAAGATCCATCCGCTTAGGGATCATTACGAATGGACAAGGAAAATTTCAAATGGATAATATTAAGGTTTTAGGGATTGAAAACTATTTTGATGCCATTCTAATTTCTGAATGGGAAGGAATAAAAAAGCCGAATCCAGAAATATTTAAGAGGGCATTAAGTAAATTGGATGCGGCAGCCTATGAAAGTATGTACGTGGGTGACCACCCAGAAAATGATGTGCTGAGCTCTAAAAATATAGGACTGTCAGCGGTATGGAAAAAGGACATATACTGGGGGCATGCTGAAGCAGATTTCATTATTAATGATTTAATGGAACTGCTCAAAATTGTTGAATCCCAAGAAGGAAGGACTTATTAGTAATTATGAATTCTCTACAACAAATTCATGTAAAGAAACCATTAGCGAAAGTATGGATGGTCCTTATATTGGGCTCCTTGACAGCCTTTGGTCCACTATCTTTAGATATGTATTTGCCATCCTTGCCGATAGTGGCGGATGACTTGCAGACAACTGCTTCTCTTGCACAGTTGAGTTTAACCTTTTGTTTATTAGGTCTGGCACTAGGACAATTATTTTTTGGACCGTTAAGTGATATACAGGGGAGGCGGAAACCGCTTGTACTGACATTAATCATTTATTCGGTCTCGTCTGTTTTATGTGCGTTCAGTCCAAATGTATGGGTCCTTATTTTGCTCCGTTTTATTCAAGGTCTGACAGGAGCAGCAGGAATTGTCATTGCTCGGGCAACCGCACGAGATCAATATACGGGCAAAGATTTAACGAAGTTTGTTTCACTCTTAGCCCTTGTCAACGGTGCGGCGCCGATTCTTGCACCTATTTCGGGTGGGGTTATTTTACAGTTTGCTAGTTGGCAAACCGTATTTATTATTCTAGGAATTATCGGATTAGTGATGTTTCTTGTTGTTGCTCTTTTCCTGCCAGAAACCTTGCCTGAAGAGAAAAGGTCAGAAAGTGGTATGCTGGCTACACTAAAGACGTTCCGCAATCTTGTTAAGGATCGCCTGTTTATGGGATTTGCGCTGACGCAAGCATTTATATCAACAAGCATGTTTGCGTATATTGCGGGTTCCCCTTTTGTCCTGCAAAACCTTTACAATGTAACGCCGCAGCAATTTAGTTTATTATTTGCGCTGAATGGAATAGGAATTATTGCCTCGGCTCAAATAACTGGGCGCTTAGCTAATACCATTAATGAAGTAAAACTATTAATGGGCGGGATTGTTCTTGCAGCTGCAGGAAGTATAGTTTTGCTTTTCGTTACCTTTTTACATCTTTCTTTATTTGCTATGGCAATTGCATTATTTCTAGTTGTGGCAAGTGTTGGGATTGTATCGACAACCTCCTTTTCATTAGCCATGCAAAGTCAAGGAAGGTCTGCTGGAAGTGCTTCTGCACTCCTTGGTTTATTGCCGTTTATAGGGGGAGCCATTGTTTCTCCGTTAGTAGGTATTGCTGGTGAACAAAGCGCAGTTCCAATGACAATTATTATTGCGATTTTTAATCTAGGTGCTTTGCTTTTATATAGTATTCTTTTGCAAAAGCGAAACAAATAGCCATTTGCAATATTAAATGTTAGTAGAATAGGGAAAAAGAATATAGTATTTCTGTGAGAAAGGAGGGAAGATGTTGAAAAAGAAGGATATCAATTATTATCAGACATTTATTACCGTTGCGCCAGATTGCCTGGCAATGGAAGGAATTGTGCCTCCTCTTCGAAAGGGAGGTGCAACCAAATCCCGGATTGAATATGATCTTCTCTCAAGCCATCCATATACATACACTCAGGAGGGTCTAATTTTTGAGGTATATATACGCCATAAATTGATTCCAGAGGAAGAGCTGCGGGCAAGAGGAACTCAGATTAGAGAAGAGCTATTTCAAAAATCCCAGGCTTGTTTAAGAGCCTCGATGCTTCCAAAAAAATACGGATGGGGGCTTCATTTTGATCGTGCGGGGAAGATTGCTCTCTACGGTCTTGAATCTTCAGATTATCAAAAGTATCTTTTGAACGAAGGCAATGAACTAAAACTACTGCCCGCTATGCGAAACAGCCGTTTACGGTCCTAAGACTAACAACATCATTATCGATTCCAGAGGAAAAATCGAGAACGGGCATTGTCATGCTCGTTTTATTATTTGTCTAAGGGACATTACTTGTCATTGTTTTTGTATAAATCAGTCTATTAAGATTTATCTATAGACTTTTTATTATAATTCGATTATAGTTGTTAGTAATATAACTACTATCGTGGAGGGGCATATGGAGGATAAAGCTATTATAGAATTGCAAAAACATGGTTTTTCAAAGTATGAATGCAAAGCATACATAGGTTTATTGAAATCACCCGCTGTTACCGGTTATGAATTAAGCAAGCGTTCTGGCGTTCCAAGATCCATGATTTATGAAGTACTGGGGAAACTCCTTGATAAAGGAGCAATTCAAACAGTTCCTTCCGATCCTATTGTTTACAAACCGGTTGAGCCGAAACAGCTGCTTTCTCGTCTAAAAGAAGAGATGAATACATCATTAGAATGGCTGGAAACGTCGCTAACTATGTTTGAAAGTGACCAGAAAGTGGATGTGGTGACAAGGATTGTCCATTATGAGCATATTGTTCAAGAAATGATTTCTATGATTCGCCTCTCGAAAAAGGAGATTTGGCTATCCGTATGGTCACCGATTGTGAAAGAGATTGAAATGGCTATTCGGGAGAAGGAGGGATCCATCCCGATATTTACAGTTTTATTTGGAGCTGAAGAAAAGTCGCTAGGTCATACTTATCATCACAACTATATGGCACCAGATATTGTTAGCAAACGAATGGGTGGATATTTGACGATTGTCATTCGGGATGAAGAAGAAGCGCTAATTGCGAAATTTAGCGACAGAGGTTCTGAATGGGCTGTAAAGTCAACGGATCCTGCCCTTGTCCTTATTGCAACTGAATATATTCGGCACGATATTATGGTAGAAGAAACTATTAATATGCTCGGCCCCGGTAAGCTAGAAGCGCTTTGGAAAAGTCGAGAAGACTTAATTCAAGTAATGACGGGAAAAAACAGCTTAGAATAAGCTGTTTTTTTATCAAAATAATATAGTTGTTATTGTAATAACTACTTAAGGAGGAAGCAATATGTATCCAAAACTTAAATTTGCGCTCTCAATGGCTATATTCGGTTCTATTGGTTTATTTTCAATAAAAACCGGACTTCCCTCCATTGAATTGGTTTTCGTCCGCTGCGTTTGTGCAAGTATACTTCTGGGAATAATCTGGGGATTCCATTCGTTAAAAACAAAAAATCAGAAAAAGACGGTTATTCCTCGCCGGGAGTATATACTTGCGCTGCTTTGTGGTGTTTTTCTTGTCATAAACTGGGTCTTTTTCTTTCGTTCAATCGAGGTCATGCCTATTACTGTGGCGGTTTCCATCTATCATTTAGCGCCAGTCATTGTACTTCTTCTAGGCACTTTCATCTTTAAAGAAAAAATAACCGGATTAGGAATGTTGTTTTTCTTTATCTGCTTTTTAGGTACCTTGTTGGTTGGAGGAATTCACCAACAATCATCTATTGCTGATTTCCTATCAAATGGGGTTCTTTGGGCATTTGCAGCAGCATTATTCTATGCGTTTACTTCCATCACGGGTAAGGGGATCCAAACCCTTAGTCCACTGGCGACAACAGTTATTCAAACAACATTGGGGATTATTTTATTGTTTCCATTAGTAGATTGGTCAAACTTTCTTCATCTTACCTTTGAAAATTGGTTTTATATACTTGTTACAGGGTTCATTCATACTGGATTTGTCTTTTACTTATTTTTCAGCGGCTTACGTGAGCTAAAGGCGCAAACGATTGCTATTTTGGTATTTATTGATCCGATTGTTGCTATTTTATTAGATGTGCTTATTTTGAATTACCGCCCTGATATTTTCCAATTAGTAGGAATTTTTCTAGTGTTTGCGGGGATTAGTTATTCGCCCAAAAAGGCTAAAAATATAGAAAAAGTAGCTGCTGGATAGCAGGAGTATTTCGATGGAAAAGCTAATATAGATAAAGTAACTTAACAGTCTAGGAAAAAAGAAAGTGAGATGGAATTATGTCTCTTCACATCCGTGAAGTAACAGCAGACAATTGGCGTTTAGTGGCTGGTTTATCAGTATCTGAACAACAAACTCAATTTATTGAAAGTAATGCTTACTCCTTAGCGGAATCAAAATTCGAAAACAATGGGGTTTCTGTGGGGCTGTATGATGGTGAAATACTTGTTGGGTATGCCATGTATGGATGGCCATCAGAAGTAAATCAAAGTGCTTGGCTTGATCGTTTCATGATTGATTACCGATATCAAGGCAATGGGTATGCTAAACAATTTTTGCCTCTTTTACTTGAATATATTCAGCAGCAATATGCTTGTCAAAAGATTTATTTAAGTCTTCATCCCGACAATGAACCTGCTCAAAGATTATATGAATCGTTTGGATTTTATTTAAATGGTGAAGTAGATGACAGTGGACCTGTTTTCGGCGTTGTTATGGAATTAAGGGTTAATAAATAACAGGAGGCGAATAGTACTGAGTGCTGTTCGTCTCCTGTTGTTTATATTTTATTATCTGCTTACCTCATTTAATGAAACGTATTTACTCCTCCTCCATTGCAGCACGTGTATACATAATGCTGAGAAAATGCCTGCTAATGCTCCGATCATCCAGTTGACTTGCGGCATATGCTCAAACAGCCATCCGCCGGCACCTTGGCTAATGCCTCCACCGATAGCCATCGCAAGTAATGAAAAACCAAAATAGCTGGCTGAAAACTGAGGAGGTGCTATATCCGCTGTGTATTCATAAGAGGTTGGTTCCACGAGCATGATTCCAACGGCATATGTGCAAAAACCTATCCAAAATAGTAGGAAGTTATCAGATAATCCGACTAATAATATTCCTGCTCCCATAATGCTCATTCCTATTTTAATAACTGATAATCTCTGAAATCTCTTTGTCCATTTTTGCAGCGGATATTGAAAGAAAACGACGATGATTCCATACACAATAAATAGACTTGAGACATATGATGAATGGTTAAATACCTTTGCAGCATGTAATGGAATCGTTAAATATAATTGCATAAACATGAACCAAAACCCGATCATGCTAATCGTAAAAAAGATAAATAAACGATCTGACTTAACTTTTTTCCAAGAATCCGCAAATGATTGCTTTGGGACAGCTACCTTTTCATTCGGAAGAATTAGAAAGGTAAGGATGCCGCTGATGATAAAAATACCTCCACAAACGAGAGAAGAGTAGAAAAAGTCAAGCTGCAATAAGATTCCGCCCAATATACCAGCACATATGATCCCTGAGTGACGTACGATTTTATCAAGAGAAAAAATGTCGCCTCGCTTTTTAGAGGGAGTAAAGATTGTTAGTGCAGCTTTGCTTGTTGGTTCAAATAATGAACCTCCTATCCCTGTAATAATAGCTGCAGTAATTAATTCAAATGGGGTAGTGCAAAAGGCGAACAACAGGAATCCAGCCCCACGCAAGATCATCCCGATACTAATCATCAGCCGGTAATCAAAGCGATCGCCGAGTATTCCTGAGAGAAAGGATGTACCTTGCTGTGTTAATTGGCGGAGCATAAGGACAACCCCGGCGATTCCGGCGGAAAGGGCTAAGTTTCCTGTAATATAGGCAGATAAAAATGGAATAAAGGCAAAAAAACTTACGTTCATAAGAAACGAGTTAACTAATAATAATCGAATGGCTTTCATCTGGTTCCCACCTTTGTTTGACTAATTTAGAAATAAATGAATGAATAGCTATATTAAATTACAAAGTCAGCGATGCTCTTTAATACAAAGTGTATCAACGGCTTTGCTATTTGTATAACGAATAATTACAATGGTATTAATTATAAAATCGAATCGTTAGGATGAGGGAAATGGAAATTCAACAACTTCGTGCTTTTTTGTCTGTCGCACAGACAAAAAACTTTACTAAATCTGCTGATTTAATGTATGTGTCGCAATCAACTATAACGATGAGAATTAAAGCGTTGGAACATTCCCTTGGCAAAATGTTGTTTGAAAGGGATAATCGCCAGGTTCATCTGACTGCTGCTGGAAAGGAATTATTGGATTATGCTAAAAGAATTGTCGAACTTGTTGATGAAGGGTCAAGAAAGCTGAACTTGGAGGAAAAATTTGATAGCTCGCTAGTCGTAGGGAGTCTACATTCATTATGGGATTATTTGCTCTTCCCTATTATGAAAGACTTTCAAATAAAACATCCCAAAACGGCTCTTCGTTTTATAACAGGTCATTCGTGGGATATCGTGCAGCATATCCTTGATGGTGTCATTGATTTTGGCGTCGTCTATATTCCTCCATCCCATCCGGAAATAGAGGTAGTGAACTTTAAAAGTGAGGAAATTAAGTTGGTTGCCAGAGCGGATAATCCTTTTACCGAGGAAATTGATTTAAGTACTTTAACGGCATTGCCTTATATTCATATGGAGTGGGGACCAGGTTATAAATTATGGTTTGAAGAATGCGTCGGTAAGCAAGTATTTGCTTTACAAGTTGATCATGCCTCATTATATATCCATTATTTGCAAAATGATAATTTTATCGGACTGCTGCCATCTGCTATTGCTGACACACTCATCCAAGAAGGGGAGCTTACAGAGCTTCGCTATCGATCAAAAGTAAAAGCACCTTTCATTCAAAGCTATATCATTTATCCTAAACGCAAGTATGAAGCAGTAAAGCATTTGTTAGATTACATGATGCAAGCTGCGGATAGAATGTAAAATAATTTAGGCAAAAGTAAATGGCTTAGAGGATGAAATCCATTTGTGCAGTATAAATTGTAAGAAGTAGTAGTGTCGTTAATTTTTGTGAGTGATCAATATTGAAAAAAGATTTTTCTATTTTGCTATTGATTTTTAAGAGAAATGATTGTAATATAATATATCTCAGCTGAAAGATCAGATGAATGATATAAATTTTCATTTATTTAATTTTTTAGTTGTTGACAAAAGTCGGTTTAATTTGATAAGATGTAAATCTGTTGTTGTCACAGAAATTATTTCAAAAAAGTAATTGACAACATTTCGACAGTATGATATAATAAAATTCTGTCACAAAATAGTTCTTTGAAAACTAAACAAAGCAAAACGTCAACGTAAATTCAAGTTTTAAAACTTAAGAGCTAATCTTACTCTTTATTGGAGAGTTTGATCCTGGCTCAGGACGAACGCTGGCGGCGTGCCTAATACATGCAAGTCGAGCGAATCTGAGGGAGCTTGCTCCCAAAGGTTAGCGGCGGACGGGTGAGTAACACGTGGGCAACCTGCCTGTAAGACTGGGATAACTTCGGGAAACCGGAGCTAATACCGGATAATCCTTTTCTACTCATGTAGAAAAGCTGAAAGATGGCTTCGGCTATCACTTACAGATGGGCCCGCGGCGCATTAGCTTGTTGGTGAGGTAACGGCTCACCAAGGCGACGATGCGTAGCCGACCTGAGAGGGTGATCGGCCACACTGGGACTGAGACACGGCCCAGACTCCTACGGGAGGCAGCAGTAGGGAATCTTCCGCAATGGACGAAAGTCTGACGGAGCAACGCCGCGTGAGTGATGAAGGTTTTCGGATCGTAAAACTCTGTTGTTAGGGAAGAACAAGTACCGTTCGAATAGGGCGGTACCTTGACGGTACCTAACCAGAAAGCCACGGCTAACTACGTGCCAGCAGCCGCGGTAATACGTAGGTGGCAAGCGTTGTCCGGAATTATTGGGCGTAAAGCGCGCGCAGGTGGTTTCTTAAGTCTGATGTGAAAGCCCCCGGCTCAACCGGGGAGGGTCATTGGAAACTGGGAGACTTGAGTGCAGAAGAGGAAAGTGGAATTCCAAGTGTAGCGGTGAAATGCGTAGAGATTTGGAGGAACACCAGTGGCGAAGGCGACTTTCTGGTCTGTAACTGACACTGAGGCGCGAAAGCGTGGGGAGCGAACAGGATTAGATACCCTGGTAGTCCACGCCGTAAACGATGAGTGCTAAGTGTTAGAGGGTTTCCGCCCTTTAGTGCTGCAGCAAACGCATTAAGCACTCCGCCTGGGGAGTACGGCCGCAAGGCTGAAACTCAAAGGAATTGACGGGGGCCCGCACAAGCGGTGGAGCATGTGGTTTAATTCGAAGCAACGCGAAGAACCTTACCAGGTCTTGACATCCTCTGACAATCCTAGAGATAGGACGTTCCCCTTCGGGGGACAGAGTGACAGGTGGTGCATGGTTGTCGTCAGCTCGTGTCGTGAGATGTTGGGTTAAGTCCCGCAACGAGCGCAACCCTTGATCTTAGTTGCCAGCATTCAGTTGGGCACTCTAAGGTGACTGCCGGTGACAAACCGGAGGAAGGTGGGGATGACGTCAAATCATCATGCCCCTTATGACCTGGGCTACACACGTGCTACAATGGATGGTACAAAGGGCTGCAAGACCGCGAGGTTTAGCCAATCCCATAAAACCATTCTCAGTTCGGATTGCAGGCTGCAACTCGCCTGCATGAAGCCGGAATCGCTAGTAATCGCGGATCAGCATGCCGCGGTGAATACGTTCCCGGGCCTTGTACACACCGCCCGTCACACCACGAGAGTTTGTAACACCCGAAGTCGGTGGGGTAACCGCAAGGAGCCAGCCGCCTAAGGTGGGACAGATGATTGGGGTGAAGTCGTAACAAGGTAGCCGTATCGGAAGGTGCGGCTGGATCACCTCCTTTCTAAGGATGAAATGAAGTCTAACTTCATTAAAAGACGTTTCATTGTTCGTTCAGTTTTGAGAGAGTAATTTTCTCTCGAAACTTTTTTGTTCTTTGAAAACTAGATAATGTAATAAAGAAGAATAACCGAGTAATCGCCATCTTAGTTTTTTCTCTTATATTGAGTTTTTAAAACCAAGTAAGAGTGTAAACCATGAGGGCAATGAGCAACAAGCAGATCAAGGAAGCGACCGAGCGAGCACCGGAACGTACTCAGTACGTGAGGAGCACAGCGAGAGAGCTGACGCCGAGATGCGCAGTTGATCATTGACCGAAGTAGGTTAAGTTAGAAAGGGCGCACGGTGAATGCCTAGGCACTAGGAGCCGATGAAGGACGGGACTAACACCGATATGCTTCGGGGAGCTGTAAGTAAGCTTTGATCCGGAGATTTCCGAATGGGGGAACCCTCTATCCGTAATGGGATAGAATCTTTACCTGAATACATAGGGTATTGAAGGCAGACCCGGGGAACTGAAACATCTAAGTACCCGGAGGAAGAGAAAGCAAACGCGATTCCCTGAGTAGCGGCGAGCGAAACGGGATTAGCCCAAACCAAGAGGCTTGCCTCTTGGGGTTGTAGGACACTCTACACGGAGTTACAAAGGAACGAGGTAAATGAACAGGTCTGGAAAGGCCGGCCAGAGAAGGTAAAAGCCCTGTAGTTGAAACTTCGTTCCCTCCAGAGTGGATCCTGAGTACGGCGGGACACGAGAAATCCCGTCGGAAGCAGGGAGGACCATCTCCCAAGGCTAAATACTCCCTAGTGACCGATAGTGAACCAGTACCGTGAGGGAAAGGTGAAAAGCACCCCGGAAGGGGAGTGAAAGAGATCCTGAAACCGTGTGCCTACAAGTAGTCAGAGCCCGTTTATGGGTGATGGCGTGCCTTTTGTAGAATGAACCGGCGAGTTACGATTACATGCGAGGTTAAGTTGAATAGACGGAGCCGCAGCGAAAGCGAGTCTGAATAGGGCGAATGAGTATGTGGTCGTAGACCCGAAACCAGGTGATCTACCCATGTCCAGGTTGAAGTTCAGGTAACACTGAATGGAGGACCGAACCCACGCACGTTGAAAAGTGCGGGGATGAGGTGTGGGTAGCGGAGAAATTCCAATCGAACTTGGAGATAGCTGGTTCTCTCCGAAATAGCTTTAGGGCTAGCCTCATGTAGAAAGAGTCTTGGAGGTAGAGCACTGTTTGGACTAGGGGCCCCCATCGGGTTACCGAATTCAGACAAACTCCGAATGCCAAAGACTTATCCATGGGAGTCAGACTGCGAGTGATAAGATCCGTAGTCAAGAGGGAAACAGCCCAGACCACCAGCTAAGGTCCCAAAGTATACGTTAAGTGGAAAAGGATGTGGAGTTGCTTAGACAACCAGGATGTTGGCTTAGAAGCAGCCACCATTTAAAGAGTGCGTAATAGCTCACTGGTCGAGTGACTCTGCGCCGAAAATGTACCGGGGCTAAACGTATCACCGAAGCTGTGGATGGACATCTACGATGTCCGTGGTAGGAGAGCGTTCTAAGGGCGTTGAAGCTAGACCGCAAGGACTGGTGGAGCGCTTAGAAGTGAGAATGCCGGTATGAGTAGCGAAAGATGGGTGAGAATCCCATCCACCGAATGCCTAAGGTTTCCTGAGGAAGGCTCGTCCGCTCAGGGTTAGTCGGGACCTAAGCCGAGGCTGAAAAGCGTAGGCGATGGACAACAGGTTGATATTCCTGTACCACCAAACTCCGTTTGAGCAATGGGGGGACGCAGGAGGATAGGGTAAGCGCACTGCTGGATATGTGCGTCTAAGCAGTTAGGCTGCAAGCGAGGAAAATCCCGTTTGCGTGAAGGCTGAGCTGTGACAGCGAGGGAAATATAGTACCGAAGTTCCTGATTCCACACTGCCAAGAAAAGCCTCTAGTGAGGATAAGGTGCCCGTACCGCAAACCGACACAGGTAGGCGAGGAGAGAATCCTAAGGTGAGCGAGAGAACTCTCGTTAAGGAACTCGGCAAAATGACCCCGTAACTTCGGGAGAAGGGGTGCTTTTTAGGGTGAATAGCCCTGAAAAGCCGCAGTGAATAGGCCCAGGCGACTGTTTAGCAAAAACACAGGTCTCTGCGAAGCCGCAAGGCGAAGTATAGGGGCTGACGCCTGCCCGGTGCTGGAAGGTTAAGAGGAGGGGTTAGCTTACGCGAAGCTCTGAATTGAAGCCCCAGTAAACGGCGGCCGTAACTATAACGGTCCTAAGGTAGCGAAATTCCTTGTCGGGTAAGTTCCGACCCGCACGAAAGGCGTAACGATCTGGGCACTGTCTCAACGAGAGACTCGGTGAAATTATAGTACCTGTGAAGATGCAGGTTACCCGCGACAGGACGGAAAGACCCCGTGGAGCTTTACTGTAGCCTGATATTGAATTTCGGTACAGCTTGTACAGGATAGGTAGGAGCCTTGGAAGCCGGAGCGCCAGCTTCGGTGGAGGCATCGGTGGGATACTACCCTGGCTGTATTGAAATTCTAACCCATGCCCCTGATCGGGGCAGGAGACAGTGTCAGGTGGGCAGTTTGACTGGGGCGGTCGCCTCCTAAAAAGTAACGGAGGCGCCCAAAGGTTCCCTCAGAATGGTTGGAAATCATTCGAAGAGTGTAAAGGCATAAGGGAGCTTGACTGCGAGACCTACAAGTCGAGCAGGGACGAAAGTCGGGCTTAGTGATCCGGTGGTTCCGCATGGAAGGGCCATCGCTCAACGGATAAAAGCTACCCCGGGGATAACAGGCTTATCTCCCCCAAGAGTCCACATCGACGGGGAGGTTTGGCACCTCGATGTCGGCTCATCGCATCCTGGGGCTGTAGTCGGTCCCAAGGGTTGGGCTGTTCGCCCATTAAAGCGGTACGCGAGCTGGGTTCAGAACGTCGTGAGACAGTTCGGTCCCTATCCGTCGTGGGCGCAGGAAATTTGAGAGGAGCTGTCCTTAGTACGAGAGGACCGGGATGGACGCACCGCTGGTGTACCAGTTGTTCTGCCAAGAGCATCGCTGGGTAGCTATGTGCGGAAGGGATAAGTGCTGAAAGCATCTAAGCATGAAGCCCCCCTCGAGATGAGATTTCCCATAGCGTCAAGCTAGTAAGACCCCTGAAAGATGATCAGGTTGATAGGTTTGAGGTGGAAGCGTGGTGACACGTGGAGCTGACAAATACTAATCGGTCGAGGACTTAACCAAAATGAAATACATGATGTCTGTCTGTTATCTAGTTTTGAAGGAATAATCCTTTAACTAAAAATAGTCTGGTGGCGATAGCGAGAAGGTCACACCCGTTCCCATCCCGAACACGGCAGTTAAGCTTCTCAGCGCCAATGGTAGTTAGGGGCTGTCCCCTTGTGAGAGTAGGACGCCGCCAGGCTAGGCCCTAATGTTGGGCTATTTTTTTCGTCTAATTTAATATGGGCCCCTTGGTCAAGCGGTTAAGACACCGCCCTTTCACGGCGGTAACACGGGTTCGAATCCCGTAGGGGTCACCATTTTGGAGGATTAGCTCAGCTGGGAGAGCATCTGCCTTACAAGCAGAGGGTCGGCGGTTCGATCCCGTCATCCTCCACCATAATTTTTATACCGGTATTTCCCAATTGAATGCCGATAGTTCGCGTATTTTGTTTTTCTTTTTATTTTATGGGGCCTTAGCTCAGCTGGGAGAGCGCCTGCCTTGCACGCAGGAGGTCAGCGGTTCGATCCCGCTAGGCTCCACCATATAGATTATTAACATAATATTTTGGCGGCGTAGCTCAGCTGGCTAGAGCGTACGGTTCATACCCGTGAGGTCGGGGGTTCGATCCCCTCTGCCGCTACTTATTTAATATGGAGGAATACCCAAGTCCGGCTGAAGGGATCGGTCTTGAAAACCGACAGGCGGGTCAAACCGCGCAGGGGTTCGAATCCCCTTTCCTCCTCCATTTAATTTAATATTACTATCGCGGGGTGGAGCACGATCGAAAACGCTTCGAAGGAATTACTTCAGCGCACCGATTGAGCTGCTGCTTGAATAATCTTCCCGAAATCGGGGCGGTTATTTTAACTGTAAGATAATTGCATAATTAAAAATTTATAATATTACTATCGCGGGGTGGAGCAGTTCGGTAGCTCGTCGGGCTCATAACCCGAAGGTCGCAGGTTCAAATCCTGTCCCCGCAATATGGTCCGGTAGTTCAGTTGGTTAGAATGCCTGCCTGTCACGCAGGAGGTCGCGGGTTCGAGTCCCGTCCGGACCGCCATTTTTTTGTATTTGGCTCAGTAGCTCAGTCGGTAGAGCAAAGGACTGAAAATCCTTGTGTCGGCGGTTCGATTCCGTCCTGAGCCACCATTTTCATTCTAAATATGGCGGTTGTGGCGAAGTGGTTAACGCATCGGATTGTGGTTCCGACATTCGTGGGTTCGATTCCCATCAGCCGCCCCATTTGTGTAATTTATGTAGAATTGGTTAGATCATGTAGTTTTTTCAATGATGTAATTGATGATGAAATTTCAATGGGCTATAGCCAAGCGGTAAGGCATCGCACTTTGACTGCGACATGCGTTGGTTCGAATCCAGCTAGCCCAGCCATTATTTTTTAAGGCGGCATAGCCAAGTGGTAAGGCAGAGGTCTGCAAAACCTTTATCACCGGTTCAAATCCGGTTGCTGCCTCCAATTTTAATATGCGGGTGTAGTTTAGTGGTAAAACCACAGCCTTCCAAGCTGTTGTCGAGGGTTCGATTCCCTTCACCCGCTCCATTATTTATAATATAATGGGCCTATAGCTCAGCTGGTTAGAGCGCACGCCTGATAAGCGTGAGGTCGATGGTTCGAGTCCATTTAGGCCCACCATAAATGATTTATTATTCCGCAGTAGCTCAGTGGTAGAGCTATCGGCTGTTAACCGATCGGTCGTAGGTTCGAGTCCTACCTGCGGAGTCAATTTTATATTTGAAGAAGCACAGTGTCGTAGAGCTATGCGGTTTTGGACGAAAAATATTTATACTATTTATAAGGATTAACTAACATGTCTTTTTGGAAAGTTAGTAATCCTTTGTTGTTTATTCTAGAAAAGTATACAGATATGGTTTAACAGTCTGGATCTCTATTTTTGATTATCAATGTTCTAATATATGCTATATTTTTCATAGGTTATATATGGAGAAATTGCAATAGCAGGGGATATATAAATGGAGGCATTTCAATAATCCCGTTTTTATTATTGTTTATTTTGGTGTTCTTGGTTTAGTAATTTGGTTTGCAGCTACCTTTATTTAAGCCCAAAAAGAAAGAAATATAATTCTCAAATGAATTTCTAATAAGCTCGGCGGTCTTACTATTGATAAAAAGGAATAGGATTAATGTTTTTTGAAAAAGTATCATTAATAATTGCATAGGAATATTGAATAATTAATGCCCAATTTCACAGAGTTTTATTGCGAAATTGGGCTTTTTGTTTATTATCAATTAGTCATTACTAATATTTTTAGCATCCCAGCTTTGTTGTAGCTTTCGAATATAAATGATTTGACCAATATGATAGGCATTATGGGTAGTTACATTCCCAAGTACCTCCCACCATTTCACTTTTTCAGGGAATCCGTATACATCACTTTCTACTTTTTCAGCTGTTAGAAGATCCTGCCACTGTAAAAGGATAAGCAGTAAGCGTTCTTTTAGGTTCTGAAAACTTTGATTATCCGGGATAATGAAGCTTTCATTATTATTATCTAATGGCGAAACAGCTTTGACATTTGATTCTTTGTATCTCGTTTGCCATGTTTCATTCCAATAAAGTAAATGCTGTACAATTTCAGCGATACTATGACAATCCTTGTTAGGCTTCCAAAAAGCTTCTTTTTCTGTTAAATGTTCAACTGAGTCAGTAAATGGAAGATACCAGCTAGGATCATTTGCATTTGCTAATAACTGATCGGCTATAACATCTTTAACATGAAACATACAGATCACGCTCTTTCATTATAAATATTCAGCTTTCTTATGTTGACGATTATCATATGATTTCCAACTAATAAATAGAATGGTAACAATGACTAGCCCTAAAAGCAGTAATGTCTGATAGTTAGTAATCATTTTTATAATTGATTCGGTATCACCTTTGTAAAATTGTCCGATGCTTAAAAACAGAAAGGTAGTAGGAGCGATTCCAACCATAGTGAGTAAAGTATATAGATGAAGTTTCATATTAGACATGCCAGCTAGGAAAGGAACAATATTTCCTAAATGAAGAGGGCTTGAAATAGCAACACTCCATACGCCATACTTGCTGAAAGATGCTTTTGCTCTTGCTAAACTTTCTTTCTTTGCTGCACTTAATCTGTTTTCAACGGAGTTGCCAAGTTTATAGCCAATATAATAGGGTATATAGCTGCCAATTGCATACAAAAAGCTTCCTAGCAGCGAAATACAGCCAATTTCAAACCATGTTAAATCAATGATAAAGCCAATGGTTACAATAAAGAATGTACCGATAAAGGGGAACGCACTTCCTTCAATAAACAAGGAAAGAAGAACACCTGCAATTCCCCAACTTTCTATAAGACTCAATAAGAATTCAGTCATCACTCTCACTCCAAGTTTAAAAAACGAATACTTAAAGCATAAAGGATCTTTAAAAAATCAAATAGATGCTGAAGAAGTAAGTTCAACTAAGTCTTAAGAAGTAGAAGGGGATGCAGTTACCTCGTTTATTTTTTTTGAATAAGGGCGAACCCAAGCCCGGTTGGATCAACTAAATAAGCAAGATAAAAATGGTCAAATTCCATTTTGTCTCGTACAATGATAGCTCCGTTATTTTTAGCATTAGATATAGCTGTATTAATTGAATCCACTTCAATTTGTATGCGTGTGCCGTGAGGATAATCATGCGGACCTTTTGCAATCCCGCCATTCATTCCATTCTGAGCATCCTTACCTGTTGATACTTCCCGATAATCCCAATGAGGCTCTGCGATCTCCCAGCCAAAGACAGTAGAATAAAACTTTGCAGCTTTTTCGGGTTCCTGGCTATTTAGTTCAAATCCAATCACTTTTCCCACTCTATTTCCCTCTTTCCGTAAATTGTTTAAAGTCAATGCTTAAGTATTCTCCCTTTTCCAATAAAATCCTTCAATAAAAGTTACTGCTTAGTTTTTAAAGTTTTGTGGTCTGCATCAAATATTGCGGTTTAGCATGTTTTTAAGGTTGAATGGCAAGAATTTTATGTATATTATTAAAAGTAGATTAAGTTAGTTAGTTGAATAACTAATAAAAGGTGATAAAATGGCTAAGCCGAATGTAATTAATAAAGGAGAATTAATCCATTTTGCAAAGCAATGTTTAGTTGATAGTGGGATAGAAAAGTTTACTTTAAGAGCAGTTGCAGAAAAAGCAGGCGTGACTCAAGGGACGGTTTATTATCACTTTAGAACGAAGGAGCAAATATTAGTAGATATTGTACAAGATATTTGTGAGAGTTCCTGGGAAGAAATATCACAGGTTAATGAAGGGATAATTAAACAATCATTACAATCAGCAAAAAGTCGTTGTAGAGAGGATTCATTTTTTCATAAATTATTTTTTTCATTAATGGTTGCGGGATTTAATAATCCAAAAATAAAAGATCATCTTGGAGATATTTTGATAAATGAAAATATGGCTTTATCTGAAAATCTTAAAAAGGTATGGAGCAAATCGCCAGTAGATGGAGTCTCCGATGATACATGGGGAATATTATTTAATGCCATCGCAGACGGATTGGCGATTCAGGCCCTTTTGAACAGAAAATTCTCAGTTGATAAGGTTTATGAGGAGCTAGAATATTTATTTGAAGGATTTACCAGTATGCATGCAGAGGAGGATAATAGATAAATGAAGGGGCACTTTTTAACTGTATTATGGGGAGTGATAGTATGGTTCTTAGCCACTTTGTTTTTTGTTCTATTTGGGAAACAAGTTCTCTTTAGTCCTGGCACAGCTTCATTTGTCATTAGTACACTTATATTAATTGCTGGCACAGGGGTATTATTGTTTGCTGTTACTTCTCTATACCTTTTTTTTGATCGATCAAAAAACGCAGCCATTAAATTTGGAATTATTGGTACAATCATAGGTCTATCATTAGACACATTCTCCATAGCTTACCACCAAATTATTTTTCCTGAATTAAGCCATTCGCAGATTATCGCATTTACGGTATGGATGTCCTTTGCGTATGCTTTATATTTAATCATTCCTATATTAATAAATGAAGTTAAAAAGAGAGACTTAGGTTCCCCGTCCCTGCCCGAACTGATGCAGTAGTGTATAGATGCAAGTTCGTTTTACGATAGAATCTGAGTAGAATTTAGTACCATAACAATTAGAAGGTACGTGCTAATCTGTACGGATCTTTTTTTTTGTAAAAATGAAACCAGACTGAGTGGTACATCGTCTAAGTACGAATTCTATAAAGGGGGGATAGTCTTGTATATAGAAGAGAAAAGTGAATCATATTATGCACTTACAAAGGAAAAAACGATAGATGCTGTTATAGAGGGGTTAATGACAGAGTATGGCACAGAATTAACCTCACTTGCTTTCTCTTATGTGAAGGACGCTACACAAGCAAAGGATATCGTGCAAATGGTTTTTATTAGCTGTTATCAGAATCTTCATAAGTTCAAAGGAGAATCATCTGTAAAAACATGGCTATACAGAATTACGATAAACCAATGTAAAGATTATTTGAAAAGCAGTTATTTCAGAAGAATTTTTTCATTTGCCAAGCTGGAAAAAGAGGAGCATACAGAATTAAATCCTGAAGTAAATTTACTGTATAAGGACCGGGAAACTCGAGTGAAAAAGATCGTTCTATCTTTAAGTCCTAAGTATAAAGAAATTATTTTTCTATATTACTATAAGGATTTTTCGGTAGAAGAAATATCTGCAATTCTAAAGATTTCTGCGAATACAGTCAAAACAAGGCTGACACGGGGAAGAGAGCGGCTTAAGAAATTATTAGAAGAGGAGGGATACGAATGGGAGGATATTTGAACCACGATAAAAAAATACAAAGCAGTGAACTCTTTGAAGAGGTAGAATTTAATCGAGAAGATCAGCTGCAAGTATATGCTAAGCTCAAAGAGAAAAGAGACCGCCGAAGTGTTATTGGAAAAAAGAAAAAGGTATTATTACCGGCAGTTATCGTACTAATGATGGTAGGTGCAGCCATCTATATGCCAACTAACTCAGTATTGGCTTTAGTTAAACTACCTTTCTTTGAATCGATCTTTCAATTCTTGGGTGATGGAGGTCTTAAAGGGGCTGCTACTAAGGATAAACAAAATATCCAGCAGCAACAGAGTGAAAATGGCATCAGTATGGAAATTCAGGAAGCGGTTTATGATGGGATGAGGTTATCAATTAGTTATTCGATTAAGTCAGAAGAACCGATTAAGAATTTTAGTTCATATGATATTAATTTGCATTTCCCTGATGTTGGCAGGTTAATAGGCGGTCGTACTTCAAGTAATCAGTTCACGCAAGTTTCTGAGCATGAGGTGATTGGCTACTCAATGTTTACGTATGCAGTATCGGATATGCCGGATGAATTTAAGGCTGATTTTTTATACAAGGGTACTATTAATAATAGGCAGGAACAGAATTTTAAATTTATTTTCAAGATTCCAATTAAGAAGACACCTGAAATTAAGAAGGTTGCTTTTACTAAAAAAGCAAGCTATGAGGGAGAAGAACTTACATTAAAACAAATAACCTTAAGTCCTATCTCGACGGCTATTAAACTACAACATAAAGAACCATATCAGAACAAACTAGAAGATGATTGGTTGACTATCCGCCTGCTTGACCAAGAAGACAGAGTGATTAAAGAGGTTTCTAATTCTAGCTCTGGAGGGTGGGGTGGTACCCAAATTAAACAAGATAACCGTTGGTATTCATTAAGAGAAGCCACTTTGTTATTCGAACCACTGGACAAAGAAGTAGAAGAATTGAAGATCCAATTATTTAAAAATAAGAGTAATGAAGATTTAGTTATTCAGGAGCGGTTAGTTGAACTACCTGAAGCGAAGAACCAGCTGCTCAATCTAGGTGAAAGGGGTACAATGAAAATTACTGATATTAAGCAAGAAGATAATTCAGCAGTGATTAAGTATGAATATAAAAGCAGTTTTGCCTTTTATCAAAATTTCTCACCACTTGTGTTAAAAAGTGCAGAAGGCAATTGGCATCATGGCGTTGAAATGAAACGCGAGTATCTCGGTAATAACACTTATATAGTAGAAGAATTGTTTCTTGATTTACCTAAAGATAAGTTATTTGTTAGATATCTTCAGGAAAAAGCTCCTGAGGTTATAGAAGAGCTAGAAATAAAAGTATCAGCTGACGAAATGAGATAAGGAGTAGGGACGGGGACAGAAGGACTCTGTCCCTTTTTCACATTCATACGCAATAAAAAAAGGATGATTTGAAATATAATAGAAACAGTAAATAGATCCCCTTATAAAAAATAACAGGAGTATATGATGGAAATTTCATTAATCAGGCATGGAAAATCAAAGCAGATAGAAAACAACCGATTAACAAGTCAAGAATTTCAGGACTGGGTCAAAAAGTATGATACCAGTGGGGTTTTTGAAGAGAATAATTACCCAGAGAGAACGCTTGAAAAGGTAGCAGCAGCGAACCTGCTAGTTACGAGTGATCTAAAAAGGTCGATTGATTCTGCAAGTCTATTACATCAACAGAAAAGAGTCATTTCTGATTCCTTGTTTCGCGAAGCAGAATTACCTGTTCTATCAAGTAAATGGAGAGTAAAATTTAGTCCAAATAGCTGGGCCATTTTCTTAAGGTGCTTATGGTATAGTGGCTATGCAAGACAGTGTGAGTCTTTAGCGAATGCTAGACAGAGAGCCGAACGGGCAGCCATTCAATTAGTGAAGTATGCAGAAGAACATCATTCAGTCGTTTTAGTTGGACATGGATTTTTTAATCGATTAATAGCAGAAGAACTAGAGAATATGGGCTGGGAAGGCAATAGAAAAACAAGTGCAAAACACTGGAATTGTACAACGTACTCATTCAGCACTTAAAAGGAAAAACCTATTAGAAGAAACGGTTATTCCTAGTTTTATTCATTTATTAGGTAACTATATTAGCTTCCTTTGTCAGGAGTTAATTTTGCTTATTTCTTATTGAGAAAATAAGCTATATCGGAATCGTTTGATGACTGACAGATATTCACAAGTAAGTAGAGTTAAAAGATAATGAAAGAAAACCTCATTATATAGCAGGAGAGAAGGAGAAAAGCTTGAAACGTATTTAATATAAAAGTCGTCCGAGTTTAAAAGGGGTGATTGAGGTGTTTGAAAAAAGAGTGAGAGTATTATTTATTTGGAAAGGGGTTGACGCATCACAGGTTATTGTTTATACAAATATATTTGGTAATACTATTGACTTCTATAAAATAATATATTAATATAGTAAATCTCAGCTAGAAGAAAAAATGCAAAATAAGTTTTATCTTCTTGTAGTTGACGAGCTCTAGTAATCTATGGTAAAATCAAATTCCTCTGTTGATGAAACAGAAGAATATTTCAAAAAAGCATTTGACACTATTGAAATAAAATGATATATTAGTATCCTGTCACAAAATAGTTCTTTGAAAACTAAACAAAGCAAAAACGTCAACGTTTAATTCAAGTAGTAAACTTAAGAGCTAATCTTACTCTTTATTGGAGAGTTTGATCCTGGCTCAGGACGAACGCTGGCGGCGTGCCTAATA